>NZ_OZ255846.1:0-555000 GCF_965277825.1 Rhodopila sp.
CAGCGGCGGCAACGCGGCCTCGGTCAAGGATTCGCTGATGAGCAAGGTGACCGGGTCCGGCAGCCCCACCAGTGACAGCGGCTACCAGGCCGGCAACAAGGGTGTGCTGGATACCGGCAACGGTCAGAACTACAGCCTGGGCGGTGGCGGCATCAAGGGGCAGATCACGCAGAAGGTCTGCGACCAGATCCTGCAACACGCCAAGTCGTTGCTGTAACCGGTCTCCCGGATTCGCGCTTTGACGGCATCGCGCCGGACAGAGGAAGGCTACATCGTCACGACGACGTAGCTTTCCTCCACCGTGACCTGCACCGCCTCAGCCACGAACGGGCCTTCCACCAAGGTCTGGCCTGGCTCGACCGCGACGTCGAACGCTCGGGCCTGAACCCGGCTGGGGTCGCATAGCGACTTGCCGGTGCGGATATCGAACTCCCAGCAGTGCCAGGGACAGCGCAGCATCTCCCCCGAACGGGTCAGGCGGTAGTCGCCTGGGCTGGGCGCGACCAGGCGGCTGACGATCTCGCCTCGGCACAGCGGCGCGCCCTGGTGTGGGCAGCGGTTGATCAGCCCGTAGAAGTCGTCGCCGAGCTTGAAGATACCGATTTCGCGGCCGTTGAGGGAGACGATCTTGCGGCCGCCGGGCGGGATTTCATCGACCCTGGCGACGACATGGCGAGTCATGGCTGTCGATCGTTCGGTGGGGTCATCGCTGATGCCGGGTCGGGTTCAGTCAAGCCGGTACAACGCGCGGGCGTTGTCGCGGTAGATCTTGCGCTTCCAGTCGTCCGGCAGCGGAATCTTGAACGCGTAGCGCGGATCGTCCTGGTCCCAGTGCGGATAGTCGGTGGAAAACATCACCCGGTCGGGACCGATCCAGTCCAGCGTGGCCAGCATGTCCTCGGGCCGTTCCGGTTCCTCGATCGGCTGGGTGGTGACCCAGACGTGGTCATGGACGTATTCCGACGGCGAGCGTTTCAGGTGCGGGACCTCTTGCTTCAGCCGCTTCCAGTGCTGGTCGAGCCGCCAGCAGAGGGCAGGCAGCCAGGCGAAGCCGCCTTCCACAAGCACGATCTTCAGGTTGGGGATCTGCTCGAACACGCCCTCGCAGACCAGGCTGGTGACCAGGGTCTGCATGGTCTGCACGTAGGACGGGTGTTCCTCGTGGTAGAACGACGGCCAGCCGCCGCCGGTCGAGGCGTGGCCGCTGGTGCCACCGAGGTGCAGCGATACCGGTAGATCGTTGGCGGCGCAGGCTTGCAGGATCGGCCAGTAGCGGCGGCGCCCGAGTGGTTCCAGGCCGCGTGGGGGGATGTTGACCTGGGCGAAGCGGCGGTCGCCGGCGCGCTTCTCGATCTCGGCAATCGCGGATTCGGTCCATTCGATGTTGACCTGGATGGCGCCCAGCAGTCGGGGGTCGGGGTCGCACCATTGCGCCAACTGCCATTCGTTGACCGCGGTGGCCATCGCCGCGCCGAACTCGACATTGCGTTCGCCGCCGGCACCGCCGACCAGGGGGGCCAGCAGGCCGTAGGCGACGTCGAACAGGTCCAGGAGCTGTTGCTGCATCATCGGCAGGTCGGAGCCGGGATGGGCGCCGTTCTTTGGCCAGCTATCCATTCGCATCCCGGCGCCCGGGGACATGCGCGGATACATCGAGGTCTTCGCCAGGCCCTGGCGGGTGCGGCCACCGATGGTCTGCTTGTGCGCCAGCCAACGCTTGGACAGAAACGGGTCGAAGTCGTTCGGGCCTTTGACATAGGGGTGCACATCGCAGTCGATGAAGCCGAGATGGGTCTCGGCGCCGCGCCCGGGCTGGGCGGACGGATCCGGTTTGCGATCGAGGACGGGCATGTTCATCACGTCGTCTCCTTCAGCCGAGGATAGGTTTCCAGCGGGTTTTCGATACAGATCTTGTGTACCAGCTCATCCGGCAAGCCGGCCGGCAATGCGTCGTCGGCATCGAAATGCCAGTGCGGATAATCCGAGGAGAACAGCAGCATGCGGTCCGAGCCCAACTGCTCCAGCAAGATCCGCACTCCGGCTTCGGTCGGCGGCGAGTCGAATGGCTGTAGAGTCAGGCGGACGTGTTCACGCACGGTCTCGGTCGGCCGTTGTTCAAGCCAGGGGACTTCGGCGCGCACGCCGCGCCAGGTCTTGTCCAGCCGCCACAGCGAGGCGGGCAGCCAGGTCACGCCGGATTCGATCAGCACCACTTTCAGTCCGGGGAATTTTACGAATATGCCCTCGCTGATCAGGCTGTTCAATGCCGCCTGGAAGCCCTGGGATTGGGAAACGTAATCCTCCAGGTAGTACGATGGCCAGCCTAGGGCGCTTGGCGGGTGGCGGAAGCTGCTGCCGGCATGGATGCCGATCGGCAGCCCGTGCGCCTCGGCCGCCTTGTAGATCGGCCAGTTCTGCCGCCGGCCCAGCGGCAGCTCGGTCATCGCCAGCAGCAGCACCTGGACGAAGCGGCGGTCGGGGGCGAGGCGTTCGATTTCCTCGACTGCCAGATCGGCGCTGTGCGGGGGCACGACGATGGAGGCGCGCAGGCGGGGGTCGCGGTCCAGCCACTCGGCGCGGATCCAGTTGTTGATGGCGCGGCAGAATGCGGCCGACAGATCCTCGCTCAGCATGACCTGGGCGCCGTGGATCATGTTGCAGATCCCGAAGGTGGGACGAAACAGGTCCAGGAGGTGGGTCTGCATCGCCGAAAGGTCGCTGCCGGGCGGCCCGGCTGGCAAGCACCAATCGGGGCGGGCGTTGATCGGCGCGTTGGCCGGGTAGCTGCTGGGCTCGAAATTCTCCCGCTCCAGCCCGCGGCGCAGCACGTGCTCGCGCCAGTAGTCGTCGAAATACGGCAGCAGCACGCGCGTATTCGGCAAAGCGGGGTGGATATCGCAGTCGATCGCGCCGATTGGCGGGGCCGAGGCTGGATGGTCCGCGGAGGAATAGGCCATAAACCTGCTGTCGCCTTCGCTTTTGGCCCACAATCGTAGGGGATGCGTGTGGTGCTGTAAACGCTTGCGGTTCGTCAAGCGGCCTACGGCCCGGCAAATCCAATACCCTGGCGCTGGTCGTCGTTGGCCCGTCGCGTCCCTGTCGCTGGCCCCTGGCATCCTGACGCCAATCCGCTACCCTTCCTCTCAAGCTGGGTTGTGGAACCGGCATAGACGCGCGCCTGCAGGCCGGGGGAGGTGATTTGGCGACGTTGGAACTGCGCAACCTGCGCAAGAGCTTCGGCCCAGTGGAAGTGGTTCCGGGCGTCGATCTGGACGTTTCGGAGCACGAGTTCGTCGTCCTGGTGGGCCCCAGCGGCTGCGGCAAGAGCACCATCCTGCGGATGATCGCCGGGCTTGAGGAACCGAGCTCGGGCGACATCGTCATCGACGGCGCCATCGTCACCCAGCGCGAGCCGAAGGACCGCGACATCGCCATGGTGTTCCAGGACTACGCGCTGTATCCGCACATGACGGTGGCCGACAACATGGCCTTCGCGCTGCGTTATCGCCATGTCCGACGCGCCGATATCGGCCGCCGGGTGGCCGAGGTCGCCCGCATGCTGGAAATCGAACCGCTGCTGCAGCGCACGCCGCGCCAACTGTCCGGCGGCCAGCGTCAGCGCGTCGCGATGGGCCGCGCCATCGTGCGCGACCCCAAGTTGTTCCTGTTCGACGAACCGCTGTCCAACCTCGATGCCAAGCTGCGTGTGCAGATGCGCACCGAACTGCGCAAGCTGCGCGCCGCGGTGCCCACCACCACGATCTACGTCACCCACGACCAGGTCGAGGCGATGACGCTGGCCGACCGCATCGTCATCCTCAATCACGGCCGCATCGAGCAGATCGGCACGCCGGAGGAGGTTTATGAGGTCCCGTCCACCGCCTTCGTCGCCGGCTTCATCGGCGCGCCGGCGATGAACCTGCTGCCCGCCAGGCTGGAAAACCGGCGGATCACACTCGAGGACGGCACCGCCCTGCCCTGCCCGGTCGACGGCACCAGCGATGTCCTGTGCGGCATCCGCCCCGAGAGCCTGATCTGGGGCAAGACGCCGACCGGCCACTGCCTGCACGGCACCGCGCTGACCGTCGAGCCGCTTGGCGCCGACACCCTGGTCACGTTCCTGCTGCATGAGACCGAGATCGCGGCCCGGTTGCCGCCGCGCAGCATCCGCCATGCCGGCGAGCGGCTGACCCTGATGGTGGACCCGGCAACGTTGCACCTGTTCGACCGCGCCACCGGCCAACGCTTGCAGCAAGGGCGCCTGAAACAAGGGGGCGCGTGAAGCAAGGGAGCGCTTGAAGCAAGCATGAAACGGCTAGGGAGAAACAATCGATGAAACGACGCACCATGCTGGCCGCTTCGGCCGCCACCGCCGCGGCCAGCGTTCTGGCGCGACCGGCGATCGCCCAGACCAGCAAGAAATTGACGTTTCTTAGCTGGAACATCATCGACCAGGCCGACCTGTTCAAGGTTTGGTTCGGCGATTTCGCCAAACTGCATCCCGGGGTCGAGATCGAGTGGCTGGACAAGAAAGGCCCCGACCTGATGCCGTTCTATCAGACCCAGTTGGTCGCCGGCACGCCTCCGGACGTGGTCGATCTGCAGGGCGGCATCGGCGTCGAATACGCCGCGCTTGGCGCGCTGCTGGACCTGACGCCATACTTGACCGCGAATCCTCAGGTAAAGGCGCGTTTCAACACTGAATACCTGAACAACTGGGTGTGGCAAGGCAAGAACTGGCTGGTGCCGTTCTATGTCGCCAAGACCCTGCTGTTCACCAACAAGCCGCTGTTGCAGAAGGCCGGCATCACCAGCCAGGCAACCAGCTTCGACGAGCTGATGACCCAGGCGGAAAAGATCGGCGCCGGCGGCGGTGACCAGACCGGCTTCCTGACTTTGAACTTCGACTGGCTATACTGGGCGCTGATCCGCATGAATGGGGTCGAACTGCTGACCCCCGACCTGAAGCAGCCCGCCTTCAACACGCCCGCCATGGTCGAGGCGGTCCAACGCCTGGCGAAGGCCACCGCCGGCAGCGCGATCAACAAGATCTCCTGGACCGGTCGCTGGGTGGAACCGCTGGGCGCGTTCGCCTCGGGTCAGGTCGGCATGCTGAATGCGCATGCTCCGGCGTACTTTTTCCTCAAGGGCCAGGGGGCCTGGATCAACCCCGATACCCTCGGCGTCGCCGAACTGCCCGGCAACTGGTCGGTGCCCACGCTGCACGGCTACGCCATCTCCAAGGGCACCAAGGATCCGGATCTGGCGTGGGCGTTCGTGGAATTCTGCACCGCGCGCACGCAGGCTCAGTCGATGGCCGACACCCGCCGGGTGCTGACCGCCTATACCGAGGTCGACAATGCGCTGATGGCGCGGCTGCAGAAAGAGGAACCACTGGCCTACAGCGTGCTGAAAACCCAACTCGAGCACACCGACAAGCTGACCGGCAACTGGCCGCTGCCGAACGACAGCCGGATCAAGGACGCGTTCTATCCCGAGCTGCAAAATGCCGTGCTCGGGCGCAAGGACGCCAAGAAGGCGATGGACGAGGCGGCCAGGAAGGTCGCCCGCGAATTGAGGCGCGCATGAGGTTTCAGCGGCGATCAGGGCGACAAACCGGGACGCGTCTGCGGTCCACAAGGCGTATCGCCGTCGTCGCCTGCTTCCTGGCGCCGTCGCTGCTGATCTTCCTGGTCTATCGCATCCTGCCGCTGATCTGGAACGTCGTGCTGTCGTTCGAGGCGTGGTCGCCGCTGCGCCCCGCCACCTGGGTCGGCTTCGACAACTACGACGAAATGCTGAACGACGACGACGTGTTCTGGCAGGCATTGTGGAACACGCTGATCTTCCTGGCCTCGCAGCCACTTGCCATCGCCCTGGCGCTGGGCGTGGCGCTGCTGGTGAACAGCGACCTGAAGGGCGCCAGCGTCTACCGCACGATCGTTTTTTTGTCGTATCCGCTGATGACCGTGGCGGTGGCGATCATCTGGCACTGGATGTACAATGAACGCGGCGGGCTGATCAATTATGCCTTGCGCGCGGCCGGGGTGATCGATCATCCGATCGCCTTCCTGGATTCGTTTAACTGGGCGCTGCCCAGCACCATTGTCGCCAATACCTGGCAGGTGCTGGGCTTCTTCATGATCGTGCTGCTGTCCGGGCTGCAGAACATCCCGCCGCATCTGTATGAGGCCGCCCGGGTTGACGGCGCCCCCGGCTGGGCTCGCTTCTTCCGCATCACGCTGCCGATGCTGCGCCCGGCGCTGTTCCTCTGCCTGGTGATCGGCATGCTGAACTCGTTTTCCGCCTTCGACCTGATCTACGTCATGACCAATGGCGGCCCCGGCCATGCCACCGAATTGCTGATCACCTACATCTACAAGCAGGGGTTCGGGTCCACCCGGTTCGACTACGCCGCCGCGCTGACCGTCGCGCAGTTCGCCATGCTGCTGGTGTTGACCTGGATCGCCCATCGCGCCGTCGGCGGCAATGCGGGGGCGATCGAATGAGGCACACGCTGCGCCACACGGCATTGCTGGTGATCTCGATCATCATGCTAGCACCGTTCTACTGGCTGGTGAAGACCGCCATCACCAGCGAGAACATCTACGAATATCCGCCGCATCTGTTGCCGGTGCGCCCACAACTGTTCAACTTTGTGGACGTCTGGTACCTGATCCCGTTTCCGCGCTACCTGTTCAACAGCGTCGTCGTCTCGCTGATCGCGGTGGCCGGAAACCTGGTACTGAACGCCATGGCCGGCTACGCCCTGACCCAGCCGTTCATCGGCCGCCGCTCGGTGATCATCCTGCTGCTGTCCTGCACCCTGATCCCGTTCCAGGCGACGATCATTCCGGCCTATCTCATCACCGCCCATCTCGGGCTGCTGGACAGCTATCTCGGCCTGGCGCTGCCGCTTCTTTCCACCATCGTCTGCATCTTCATCTTCAAGGCCAGCTTCGACGCGGTTCCCCGGTCCCTGATCGACGCCGCCCGGATCGACGGGCTGGGCGAGCTGCGCATCCTGCTTCGGGTCATGCTGCCGCTGTCCACCCCGGCGATCGCCACCAACGTGGTGCTGTCCTTCATCTGGTCGTGGAACAACTTCCTCTGGCCGCTGATCATCACCCGCTCACCCGACATGCAGACCCTGCCGCTCGGCCTGGCCCGCTTCCTGTCCTACATGGAGGACACCACCGGCGCGCTGTATGCCTTCGTGGTGATGGTGCTGGCGCCGGGTCTGCTGGTGTTCCTGATGGCGCAGTCCGCCTTCATGCGCGGCCTGACCACCGGAGCCACCAAGGGATGACAAACGGCAACAAGAGGTGGCGCCGCGTCCTGCTCAGCCGGTTCTTCACCGTTCCGGCCGCCATGGTGGTCGCCATCGCCGGATGGAACATCTATGTCGGCCTGCACGCCCACGGCCTGCTTAGGGGCCGCGTGGTCGACCCCGCCGGCCATCCGGTCGCCGGCGCGACAGTGATCCTTTCGGTGCATGACTTCGTAACACAGGTAGAGAAAGCCCGTACCCGAACCGATCCCGCCGGCCGGTTCCGCTTCGACGACAACACCTCCCACCTGATCCAGTTGGAGGCGAAATCCGCCACCGCCTCCTCGCCGCGCGTCACGATCCGCCTGTGGTTCCGCGGCCAGGACCGCACCATCGCCGAACCGCTCCGGCTTGCTTCGGGCGCCTGACTTAATACCGTTACTTGACCCGACCTGCACCCGAGACACCGCCCCTGCCTCAGGACCGAACCATGAAAGCACTGCTGCTGTCCCGCCGCCTTGGTCCGCTCTGCCTGACCCAGACCTGCGGCGCGTTCAACGACAACCTGGTCAAGAACGCCATGGTCGTGCTGGCCATCTTCAGGCTGAACGCCGGCGGCGCCGGTCTCGCCGCCCTGGCCGGAGCCTTGTTCATCGCCCCCTACGCACTGCTGTCGGCCACCGCCGGCCAACTCGCCGACCGGTTCGACAAGTCCCGCCTGATCCAGGTGACCAAGCTCGCCGAGGTGCTGCTGATGGGGCTGGCGGCGTATGCCTTCATCGCCGGCAGCGTCCCCGGCCTGCTGGCCGTGCTGTTCGGCCTCGGCGTGCAGGCGACGATGTTCGGGCCGCTGAAATACGCCATCCTGCCGGACCACCTGCGGGGCGACGAACTGGTCGCCGGCAATGGCTTGATCGAGGCCACCACCTTCCTGGCCATCCTTGCCGGCACCGTCGCCGGCGGTGGGCTGGCGCTACTCAATGCCGGCCCGGCGATCGTCGCTGCCACCGGCGTCGCGGTATCGCTGCTTGGCCTGGCTGTCGCGTTCGGCATACCAGCGGCACCCGCGGCCGACCACACCCTGCAGATCGGCTGGAACATCCTGCGTGAAACCGCCTCGGTGACCCGCCAGGCCGCCGGCAATCGCCCGGTTTGGCTATCGATCCTCGGCCTGAGCTGGTTCTGGGCGATCGGCGCCACCCTGCTGGCGGAGTTCCCCACCATCGCCCGCGACGAGCTCGGCGCGCAGGGCCAGGTGGTCACCCTGCTGCTCACCATGTTCGCCATCGGCGTCGGTGTCGGGTCGATGCTTTGCGCCCGGCTGCTGCGCGGCGAGGTCAGTGCTCGGCTGGTGCCGCTCGCCGCGCTAGGAATTACCCTGTTCACCTGGGATTTCGGCGCCGCGGTGATGCACGGCTCCGGTCTGGGCCTGACCACAGTCGCCGCGGTGCTGGGCTCGCCGACCGGTTGGCACATGCTGGCCGATCTGCTGCTTTTGGCGGCCTGTGGCGGGGTGTATTCCGTGCCGCTCTACGCCATCATCCAGCAACAGTCGCAACCGTCGCATCGAGCCCGCACCATCGCGGCGAACAACATCGCCAATGCGGTGCTGATGGTGCTGGGCGCCGGCTTCGTCGCCGCCTGCGCGGCCGCCAGTGTATCGGCGCCGTACGTGCTGTGGATCGCCGCCGCGCTGAACCTTGTGGTCGCGCTGTGGATCGTCCGGCTGCTGCCGCGATCGGTGTTCCGCACCCTGCTGCGCTGGTATTTCCGCCTGTTCCACGAAACCCGGGTCAGCGGATTGGCCAACCTCGCCAAGCCGGGCGAACGGTCGATCCTGGTGATCAACCATCAGTCCTTCCTGGACGGCTGCCTGGTGGCGGCGTTCGTGCCCGGCGATCTGGTATTCGCCATCGACACCGATCAGGCCCGCCGGTTCCGGTTCCTGAAGCATTTCATCGACATCCTCCCGATCGATCCGCGCAGTCCGCTGGCGATCCGCGACATGGTGAAGGCGGTGCGCGGAGGCCGCCGCCTGGCGATTTTCCCGGAAGGCCGCATCACCCTGACCGGCGGGCTGATGAAAATCTACGACGGTCCGGGCATGATCGCCGACCGTGCCGGCGCCTCGATCATTCCGGTCCGCATCGACGGCCTGCAGTTCCACAAGACCTCGCGGATGCGGGGCAAGCTGAAGCTGCGCTGGTTTCCCAACCTGGAGCTGACGGTGCTGCCGCCGGTGCGCATCCAGCTTCCGGCCTCGAAGGGCCGGATCCGCCGCGCCGCGCTCGGGCGTCTGATGCAGGACATCATGGTCGATGCCGCGTTTCGTCCCGAACGCCTGACCCTCAGCCTGTTCGCCGCGCTGCTGCGGGCGGCCGATCTCTACGACCGAGGCCTGCCGATCATCGCCGATATCGTTCCCAACGACACCGGCGGCGGCAACACCGTGACCGAGTTGACCTACCGCCGGCTGATCCTTGGCAGCGTGGTGCTGGGCCAGAAGCTGGCGGCGCTGACCAGGTCCGGTGAGCATGTCGGCGTCATGCTGCCGAACGCGGTGGGCGCCGCGATCACCTTCTTCGCGCTGCAGTCGCAGGCCCGGGTGCCAGCGATGATGAACTTCACCGCCGGAGCCGACGCGATACTGTCGTGCTGCGCCGCCGCTGGTATCGAGACCATATTGACCTCACGCCGGGCGGTGGAGAAAGCCAAGCTCGAAAGCCTGGTGGACGCGCTCACGGGAAAAGTCCGCCTGATCTACCTGGAAGACGTGCGGGCCGGCATCGGCATGATCGACAAGCTGCGCGGCATGCTGGCCGCGCAACGACCCGAACGCCTGCCCGGAGCCGGCGTGGAGGCCGGGTCGGCCGCTTTGGTGCTGTTCACCTCGGGATCGGAGGGCGCGCCGAAGGGTGTCGTGCATAGTCATCGGGCGATGTTGGCAAACTGCGCTCAGTTGCGTTCGGTGGTGGATTTCCACCCGACGGACCGGGTGTTCAACGCGCTGCCGATGTTCCATGCCTTCGGCATGACCGGCACGCTGCTGCCGTTGATGTATGGCGTGCGCGGGTTCCTGTATCCGTCGCCGTTGCACTACAAGCTGGTGCCGGAAATGGTCTATGCTGAGCAGTCCACCATCATGTTCGGCACCGACACGTTCCTGACCGGCTACGCCCGCAAGGCCAGCCCGCTCGACTTCCAGTCGCTGCGCTACGTCTTCGCCGGCGCCGAACGGTTGCGGCCGGAAACCCGAACCACTTACATGGACACCTTCAAGAAGCCGATCTTCGAGGGCTACGGCGTCACCGAGGCCGCTCCCGTGCTGGCGCTAAGCACCTGGGCCGCGACCCGCCAGGGTTCGGTTGGTCGTTTGCTGCCCGGAATCGAGGCTCGGCTGGAACCGGTGCCCGGCATCGACACGGGCGGCCGGCTATGGGTTCGCGCACCCAACCTGATGCTGGGCTATCTGCGAGCCGAGGCGCCCTGCGAGTTGCAACCACCGCCCGATGGCTGGTACGACACCGGTGATATCGTCACGATCGACGATGCTGGCTTCGTGGCGATCCAGGGGCGGGCCAAGCGGTTCGCCAAGATCGGCGGCGAGATGGTGTCCCTGGCGGCGGCCGAGGCGCTGGTAAATGCCGTCTGGACCGACGCCGCGCACGCCGTGGTCGCCGTGCCCGACCCGCGAAAAGGCGAGAAGCTGCTGTTGGTCACGACCCAGCCCGATGCCGACGCGCGGGCGTTGCTGGCGGCGGCGCGCGAACGCGGCCTGGCCGAGATCCAGGTGCCGCGCGAGGTGATGTTGGCCGACAAGCTGCCATTGCTCGGGCCGGGCAAGATCGACTATCCGGCGGTGCAACGCCTGGTGGAGAGCAGGGAAACACCGGCCGAGGCCGCAGACTGACCGCGGTTCTCAGCAGACTGACAGCCGTTCTTCCTGACCGGGTTTTTTCTGATCGGGGTTCTTCCTGACCGGGGTTCTTCCTGACCGGGATTCTTCCTGACCGTGGTTCTTCCTGATCGGAGGGGTTCTTCCTGACCGGGGTTCTTCCTGACCGGGGTTCTTCCTGACCGGGGTTCTTCCTGACCGGGGTCCTTCCTGACCGGGGTTCTTCCTGACCGGGGTCCTTCCTGACCGAAGTTCTTCGCGGTGGCGTCAGGCTTGCCGGATCGCCACGTTGAGCGCCTTGACCCCGGCCGCCGGCCCATCGGGGTGGTTCCAGACGCAGCCGACCACGGCCAGGAAGTCGGCACCGGCGCGCACCAGTTCTGCGCAGTTCGCCGCGGTGATGCCGCCGATCGCGCAGCTTGGCAGTTGCATCATCTCGGACCACCAGCGCAGGATCTCGGGGTCGAGCAGGTTGGTGACCGCTTTGGTGGTGGACGGGTAGAATGCGCCGAAAGCGACATAGTCGGCGCCGTCCTCGCCGGCCTGCATCGCCAGGTCACGACTGCCCTTGCAGGTGACGCCTAACGTCAGGTCGGGGCCGAGCAGCCGCCTGGCCTGTTGCGCCGGCATGTCGTCCTGGCCGACATGGGCACCGTCGCAACCGGTCTGCCGCACCCGGTCGGCACGGTCGTTCAACAGCAAGGCGACGCCGCGCGCCTGGCAGACCGGCCGCAGCGCGTCGATCGCCCGCAGCCAGGCGTCATCGCTGACCTGTTTCAGCCGAAGCTGCACCGCGGCCACGTCGCCAGCATCCAGCGCGGCCGCCAACAGCTCGGCAAACGGCACCGGGTCCAGCGCCTGGGGCGTAATCAGATAGACGCGGCACCGGTCGGAGCCGCCATCGTCCACAGCAGCCATGAGCAGGACGGTAGCTTGGAACGCCGGCTCTGTCACACCGATCCGGGCTGGCGACCCTGTAGCCAAGTAGCCAGTTGCCTCGCGGCGTTGCGCTGCGCCAGGTCGAGCGCCATGGGTGGGTGGGACAGCAAGAAGCCGCCCTGGCGCTGCGCTATGGCGGCGACCGCGTCCCAGCCGGGGGCGCCCGAGACAAGCACCAGGCGACAGACTCCGCTGCGCAGTGCCGCCATTGCCATACCCGAGGCGTCGGCGCAGTCCAGGATGTCGATCGCCGGCGTCGCCGGGTAGCTCGCGCGGGCCAGCGCAACGGTTTCCCGCCACCACAGGCAGCCGGCGAACATCGCGGCGCCCGGCGCGGACAGCAGCGTGACCGGCAGTCCGGTGGCCAGCGCCGCCCGCGCCTGCGCCGCCCCATGGACGATCACCGCCGGATAAATAATCATGATCGACGTGCAAAATGTTTGACCGCGTTCATTTCAAGCGGCATCAGCAGTGACTATGACAGAGGCGGACATGGCGGACGAGCCTGATAATCCGGACGCGGCGGCGGATCGGCTGGAAGCCGCGCTGGAGCGTATCGCCGACCTGGCGTCGGTGCAGACGGCGCCGGCGAACCCGACCGCGGTGGACTCTGATCTGTCGATCCCCGAGATTGCCGACCGGCTCGACTCGCTGATCGGGCGGCTGCGGGCGGCGCTTGGTAAACCAGGGTAAGCGCGCCGCAATGGACCAGCCTCCAGCCTGCAACAGGCCAGACTGAAACCGCCAGACTGCAACATGCCAGACTGAAACATACCAGATTGAACCAGGCCAGGTTAAAACAGGGGAGAGTGGCGCGATGGCGCAGGTGACGCTTCGCATCAACGGTTATGCCTACACGATCGGCTGCAAGGACGGCGAAGAGCGGCACCTGGACGCCATGGGCGCCGAGGTCAGCCGGCGCATCGAAGGTGTGCGCGTCGCCTCGGGGCCCAGCGGGGAAGCGCGTATGCTGGTGATGGCCGCGCTGCTGATGGCGGACGATATCTTCGAGCTTCGCTCCAAGCTGCGGACCGCCGAAGCCGGCACCGCGGGCGCGGATCCGAGGCTTGGCCGCAAGCTGGCCCGCATGGCGAAGCGCGCCGAGGAGATAGCCGAGGGGCTGGAGACCAAGTAGCGGACGACGGGCCGCGAGGCTTGGCAACACCCCGCGAGGCTTGACAAAACAAGGACGCGACGCGAACCCGGCTTGCTTATCGCGCCGCGGACCCCAATTATCGCTACGCGGGGCTACCCGGTGCGTCAGGTAACTCATCCCCGGGGCCAGTAAGCATCTCCCTAGGGAGCTGGCGCTGCCGGGATCGTGGTCTCGGTATCTGGCACCCACCTGCACACGCAGGCTCTGGGAGGATGATACGCCAACGGCCATGGTGGCTCCGCGCATGACCCCTGAAGCGTTTTGAGCGACCTCGAGGCTGCCAAGCGAGCCGCGCGCGAGGTGGCGGTGCAGCGCCGTCGTGGTCTGGATGGCCAGGCCGCCGGCAGTGCGCTGGCAAAGCACGTGCTAAGTGACTACTCAGTCGGATCCGGACTTGTCGTGTTCGGGCCTGGCGTATCTGAACCGGGCGCATCTGGACCTGGCATATTCGAACCGGGCGTATTTGGACCTGGCGCATCTGGACTTGGCGCATCTGCACGTGGCGGATGGGGCGCTGGGGTTTCGGCCGAGATCGTGTCCGGGTTCTGGCCGATCGGCGACGAAATCGACATCCGGCCGCTGCTGCATGCACTGCACGACCGAGGCCTCAAAGTGGCGCTGCCGATGACGCCGCGGCGTGGCGAGGCACTGACGTTCCGCGGCTGGCGGCCCGGCGATGCGCTGGTCGCGGAGCGGTTCGGCACCATGCGCCCGATCGGCGAGGAACTCATTCCCGACATGCTGCTGATTCCGCTGCTGGCGTTCGATGCCGCCGGCGGGCGCCTGGGTTATGGCGGCGGTTTCTACGACCGGACCCTGGCCGCATTGCCCGGCCGCTTCCGGCTCGGCTGCGGCTTTGCCGCGCAACAGGTGGACGCCGTGCCGATTGGCCCCTACGACATGCGTCTCGATGCCGTGGCGACCGAGAACGGCATCATCCGGTGTGGGGGCTGAGGTGAGGATATTGTTTCTGGGCGATGTGCTGGGCCGGTCCGGCCGCGAGGCGGTCGCGGCCAGGCTGCCCGGTCTGCGCAGCGATCTGCGCATCGACCTAGCGGTGGTCAATGCCGAGAATGCCTCGCACGGGTTCGGTCTGGCGCCAGAGATGGCGCGGGCGCTGTTCGCCGCCGGCGCCGATGTCATCACCCTGGGCAACCATGCGTGGGACCGCAAGGAGATCATCCCCTACATCGCGGAAACGCCGCGTCTGCTGCGGCCGCTGAATTTTCCACCCGGCACCCCCGGCAACGGGTCGGTGCTGGTGACCTTGCCGGATGGCCGCAAGGCGCTGGTGCTGCAGGCGATGGGGCGGCTTTACATGGATCCGCTGGACTGTCCGTTCCGCGGCACCTCGGAGCTGTTGTCGCGCTACCGGCTGGGTGCATCGGTGCAGGCGATCGTCGCCGATTGCCATGCCGAGGCCAGCAGCGAAAAGATGGCTTACGCGCATGGCTTCGACGGCCAAATGTCGTTCGTGGTGGGAACCCACACCCATTGCCCGACGGCGGATGCGCAGATCCTGCCGGGCGGTACGGCGTTTCAATCCGATGCCGGAATGTGCGGCGACTATGACAGCGTGATCGGCATGGCCAAGGATGGGGCAACGCTGCGCTTCTGGCGCAAGATGCCGGGCGAAAAGCTCGGGCCGGCGGAAGGCGAGGCGACCGTGTGCGGCGTCTATGTCGAAACCGACGACGTCAGCGGCCTGGCGCGCCGTATCGAACCGCTGCGGCTGGGCGGGCGGCTGGCGCAAGCGATGCCGTCTGTGTAGGCGCTTGGCCCGGGCTGCAGTCGGATGACTGCATCAGCGTAGCCGTTCGGCGACGGCTGGGCCGCCGGAAGATGCTGTGTGCGTCGATCCAGACCCGGGTGCGATCGTAGATTTCCCGGGTGTCAGGCTCGAGGTCGAAATCCGCCGCGCCGCCAAGTGTTCGATGCGGAGTTGCGACTCCGGAACATCAGGCAAAGCAGGCTGAGTTTTGCCTTGGCGAGATATTTTTCACAGGGTCCGAGCGCGCTTGCTCACGCTGAGACCGCGGGCGCGGGGGATGGAGCAGGATCGAGCAGGGCAAACGCCGACCAAATTTATACTTTGGCAATAAAGTCCCGGTAGGTGTCCATCCGACAGCCTGAGCAAGGCTGATTCCGGACCGTTTCATCCAGCCTCTGCCCTAGGACCAATTCCATGTCTGTGACGTCCACCCTAACCAACCTTAGAGTGCGTACGAAAATCCTGTGTGCCTTCGGTTTGATGCTGTTCCTCGTCCTTGGGGTCAGCCTGGCGGCGATCAACCGGCTGTCTGTGATCAACGCTCAGGCCGCTGACGTCCGGGATAGCTGGCTGCCCAGCACCGGTATGCTGGGTCAACTGATCGACGCACTCCAGGATATGCGCGTGTTCGAGGCCCGGTTTGTCCTGGCTGACAATGACGGCGAACGTCAGCGGATGACCGCCGAGGTGAATACGCGCCGCCAAACCGTCGAACGCTTGCGCGCAGCCTATGAGCCCTTGGTCGTCGCGGGATCGGATGATGAACGATTCATGCGTGCGTTTGACGCAAGCTGGAATGAGCATAAGCAAATTGAGAGCAAATACTTTCAAGCAAGCGACGTGAACCCACGTGATCTGTTTAGCGAAGCAAACCGGAAAGTTTACTTGGCCGCCCGATCGGCTTTAAAGAGCGATCTCGATTTTAATGTTGCAGAAGGTAAGAAAGCGGCTGATCGAGGTGCTGTCGTCTATACGTCCACTAGAGGATTAATGTTCGGGATCATGGCGATCGCGGTCGTCATCTGCCTGCTGCTTGCCTATGCGATCATCAGCAGCATATCCGGGCCGGTTCGCCTGCTAACCGGTGCGATGAGGCGTCTGGCTGAAGACGACTGGAGCACCGAAGTGCCCGGCACCGCGCGTCTGGACGAACTGGGAGAAATGGCGAAGGCGGTCAATGTTTTCAAGACAAATGGTATTGCGGCCAGACGTCTGGCGACAGAGCAAGAGGCGGAACGCGCGGCGAAGGCGCAACGCGCCGAACGACTCGATGTACTGACATGGGACTTCGAGGCGAAGGCCGCGGAATTGGTGAGCCAGGTATCCTCGGCGGCGACCGAATTGGAGGCGACGGCGCAGTCGATGACTGGCACGGCCAGCCAGGCCACGCAACAGGCGACCAATGTCGCCGCGGCGGCCGAGCAAGCCAGTGCCAATGTGCAGACCGTGGCGTCGGCGGCCGAGGAACTGGCGTCTTCGGTCAGCGAAATTTCGCGTCAGGTAGCCCAATCCACGAAAATTGCCGGCAAGGCGAAAGAGGATGCAAAGCGCACCGATGACGTGGTGCAAGCCTTGGCCGCGGGTGCGCAGAAGATTGGCGAGGTCGTGGGGTTGATCAGCAGCATCGCGGGTCAGACCAATCTTCTAGCCCTGAATGCGACGATCGAAGCGGCCCGGGCCGGCGATGCCGGCAAAGGCTTTGCCGTGGTCGCTTCCGAGGTCAAGAGCCTGGCAACCCAGACCGCGAAGGCAACCGAGGAGATCGCCCGTCAGATCACCCAAATCCAGACCGCGACCCGGGAAGCGGTTGGCTCGATTCAAGGGATCAACGCGACGATCAATGAGATCAGCGAGATTGCGGCGGCCATCGCCGCCGCGGTGGAAGAGCAGGGGTCCGCGACACAGGAAATCGCCAGGAACGTGCAGCAAGCCGCTACCGGGACCCAGCAGGTCTCCTGCAACATCGTCGGTGTCAGCCAGGGCGCCAACGACACCGGTTCGGCCGCCACGCAGGTGCTGGGCGCGGCGGGGGAATTGTCGCAACAGGCGGAACAACTCCGCGGCGAGGTCGATCGCTACATCACCGGCGTCAAGGCGGCATAGCGGTTGTGACTTTGAAGCAGTGGAACGAACCGTCCGCGCCGCGCGCCAACCGACAGGCTGACCGGTGACAAGCCGATCCGCCGTTCCCCGTCGGCACGTTGCGCGGTATGAAGTGGACCAGCATCCACCGCAGGCACACATCTCCGACCCATGGCAGGCCATTCCCAGTTCAAGAACATCATGCACCGCAAAGGTGCGCAGGATGCGCGACGGGCGCGCCAGTTTGCCCGCCTGATCCGCGAAATCACCGTCTCGGCCCGCCACGGGTTGCCGGACCCAGCCGCCAACCCTCGGCTTCGGGCGGCGGTGACGGCGGCGCGGCAGGCGAACATGCCGAAGGATACGGTGGATCGCGCGATCAAGAAGGCAGCAGGGGCCGGTGGCGGCGATGATTATGTGGACGTGCGGTATGAGGGCTACGGGCCGGCCGGGGTCGCGGTCATCGTCGAGGCGCTGACCGATAACCGCAACCGCACCGCGTCCGACGTGCGCACCGCGTTCAACAAGTATGGCGGGGCGCTGGGCGAGACCAACTCGGTCAGTTTCCTGTTCAGCCGGCTGGGGGTGATCCGCTATCCGGCCGCCGCCGCCAGCGCCGACGACATGCTGGAGGCTGCGATCGAGGCCGGAGCGGAGAATGCCGAGAGCGACCACGAGGGGCACGAGGTCACCTGCCCGATCGAGGATTTCTTCGCCGTCCGCGACGCGCTGGAAACCCGGTTCGGCGCGCCGGACACTGCCAGGCTAGACTGGCGGCCGACGACCTCGCTGACGCTGGATGAGGATCACGCGGCCGGCGTGCTCAAGCTGTTGGACGCGCTGGAGGAATTCGACGATGTGCAGAACGTCTATGCCAACTTCGACATCCCCGAGGCGGTGATGCAGAAGTTTTCGTCCTGACCGCGGGAAACGCCGGCGGCATGGGCTGACGCCTGGCTGGCTGATGTTGGGCTGGCTGATGTGGGGCTGGCTGATGTGGGGCCTGCCGCGCGGCCCGGCAGCGCTCCGGGGTTGTTGATTTGGCGTGTGCCGAAGCAACGACCATGGCTTTATCAGTGGTAATGCTCGCCGTGCAGGTCGATGCGGTCGATCGCATCCGGCGGCGGGGTTTCGCCGACCAACCGATAATGCGAGGCATGCCGGGTGCGGTAGCAAACCGTGGCTTTGTCCAAGAAACCAAGCCGAGCGCCCATGGTCTGCAGGTGGCGCCAGACGTGCTGATCCATTTCGGCGGCCACGCTCTGCGCCAGCAGGACCCAACCGATCAGGTGCTGGAAGGCGGACTTCATGACCAGCAGACAACTGGTATCGATGTAGGGGCGCCCGTTCACCGTCGCACACTTGGCGATCAACGATCCATCCATCCGGTGCAGCGTGCGGGCCGACGAGCAGGCATCGAGGCGGTTGTCGCGGGCGAACCGCAGCAGCCCCTCGAGATGGTCCGGCTGAAACCAGTTGTCGCCATCGAGGAACGCGATCGCTTCGGCGTTGTGGGTGATCGCGTTGTAGCAGCCGATCAGCCGGGGAGTATTGCCGTAGTCTCGATAGTTACGCTGCAGGATGATGTGGGTGCCATGAAACGCCTCGATCTGGGCCGGTGCCGATCCGTCGCAGACCAGGATGTGATGCGCCGGGATGGTCTGGCCGCGGACGCTGGCGTGGCCCTGACCAATCCAGGCCTGCGCGGTCTCGAAATACGGCGTCACGACGCAGATGGTCATCGGTGGGGCTCTCGGGCGGTGAGCGTTTCAGCCTGGGCGGTCAAGCTTTGCGCGGCACGGATACCATGGCGTTTGCGTGTAGCGGCAGGGATATCATGGCATGTGCCGCGGTGCGTGTAGGGCATAGAGACCATGGCATGTGCGGCGGTGCGTGTATAAGCGTAGGTGGGCTGGTCGAGGAACGCGATTCGCAATGGTCAGGCTGCTGGGCATCGATCCTGGGTTGCGCTTTACCGGCTGGGGCCTGATCGATGTCGATGGCAATCTCCTGAAGCACGTTGCCGACGGGGTGATCGCGACCGATGCCTCGGTCGCGGTGCCAGGTCGGCTGAAAATTCTGCACGATGCCTTGATGGCGTTGCTGACGCTGCACGCGCCGGCCGAGGCGGCGGTCGAGGAGACCTATGTCAACCGCAACGGCGCCGCGACGCTGAAGTTGGGCTATGCCCGCGGCGTGGCGTTGCTGACCCCGGCGCTGGCCGGTGTTCCGATCACGGAATATGCCGCCAAGACGGTGAAGCTGGCGGTGGTCGGCACCGGCGGCGCCGAGAAGGAGCAGGTCGCGATGATGGTGCGCCGGCTGTTGCCCGGCGCCACGATTGGCCGCGCCGACGCGTCCGATGCGCTGGCTGTGGCGATCTGCCACGCGCATCACCGGTCCTCACGGCTGGCGTGGTCCATCGCCCGGTCGGCCGGCTGACGCGCCGGAGGCCATTTACCTGCAGGGCCGGAGGCTTGCCTCGGCCGCGTCCAAGGCAAGCCTTGAACCAACCACAAATACCTGGGGTCTGGGGCCTATGGCCCCAGCGGGTCGAGGGCAGCGCCCTCGCCTGTTGTCAAGCAATCGCCTCGGCCAGCAGTTCCAGCGCCCGGATACCGAACGCCCGCATGTTGGCGACGCGGTCGGCGCTGCCGGTTTCCAGCGTGATCACCTTGGCGTAGTTCGCCCCGGTCACCGCGATGCAGGTATGGCCAGCCCGGTCACCGTAGCGGTTGCCGGTGGGACCCGTGGCCCCGGTTTCCCCAAGCCCCCAGCTTGCATCCAGCCGCGCCCGCACGGTGTCGGCGAGCAACCGCGCGTAAGGCTCGGTCGAGGCCCGTTCGATCGACGCCGGCAGCGGATTGGGGATATCGAGGAAGGCCTTGCGCGCATAGGCGGTGTAGATCACCCCGCCGCCGCGGAAATAGGCCGAGGCGCCCCCAACCGAGAGCAGCACGGCCGACAGCAGGCCGCCGGTGGAGGACTCGGCGATGCCGATGGTCTCGTTGCGTTGCTTGAGACGGGCACCGATCTTCTCGGCCAGCGGCAATAGCAGGTCCATCCGGGCTTCCCTTCCTCGCGGGCGGCGATCTTCGCCTGGTCGGACCGCGATGTCGATATCACGGCCGCGGCCGGGCGCTCGGTCTTGACCCGCGCTTCGGCGCGGCCGGTCAAGCAGTGGTGAACGCTACCAAGGCAGCGAACCGGCCGTCACGCCCGGCGGAGGATCTTGCTTTATCGCGGTCCATCACGATGTCGCACCCATAGGGGAAACTCATGCAGCGTCACCGGATAACGAATGCTCCGCCGCCGCGCCGCCCGGATGGGTCCTGGCTGGCGGGGATGATGATCGGCACCGCGATCATGACAATGGCGACCCAGGCGATGGTGCTTGGTGCCGGCGCAGCGATCACCGACGCAACGCTGAAGGGCCGCTGACGCCAACCTGATTTGGCGCTGGATTTGGCGGTAGCGAGCAGCGCCGCCGGCGTGCGACAAGCGGCCATGCCGGATCGCCAAGCCCACCATTCAAGCGGCCAGCCTGCCGCAATGGAAAGCGACAGAGCGCCGGCCGCCAGCCCGGTGGCCGCCGACTCTTCGCTGGCAGCCGACCCTGGTATCGCTGGTTCGGGGGTCGATAACGCCGCGGTTGCGGCGGAACTGACCGCGGTGATCGTTGCCGTGACCGACGGACAGCCTCGGGTGCTGACGATCGACGGCGGCGAGGCGCTGCCGTCGGGGCCGTTCGAACCCGGCCACCGCTCGCTGCAGGCCGGACTGCGGTCCTGGGTCGAAACCCAGACCCATCACCCGTTGGGGTATGTCGAGCAACTCTACACCTTCGCCGATCAGGACCGGAAACGGGGCACCATCGGGCGTATGGTGTCGGTGAGTTATCTGGGCCTGACGCGGGAAGCGCCGGTGGTGGCGGGATGGGACGCCGCCTGGCAGCCGTGGTACCGGTTCTTTCCGTGGGAGGACGTGCGCGCCGGCGTCGGACTGGGGGACGCGTCGTTGACGTCGGCGCTGGCGGACTGGGCGGAGAGTAGCCGCGACCCGCTGGCCCGGCGCGACCGGCGGCGCCGGATCACCATCAATTTTGGACTCGGCGAGCAACGCTGGAACGAGGAATTGGTGCTCCAGCGATATGAAATGCTTTGGGAGGCCGGCCTAGTCGTCGAGGGCCGCCAGGCCGCGCCGCTGTCGGCGACACTGAGCGGGGCGTCGGGCGAACCGATGCGCCACGACTATCGCCGCATCCTGGCCACCGGGATCGCCCGGCTGCGCGCCAAGATCAAGTACCGGCCGGTGGTGTTCGAGTTGATGCCGCCCGGGTTCACGCTGTTGCAGTTGCAGCGGTCGGTGGAGGCCCTGGCCGGCCGGTTGCTGCACAAACAGAATTTCAGGCGGCTGATCGATCAGCAGGACCTGGTCGAGGAAACCGGTGACGTGACGACCGAAACAGGCGGCCGCCCGGCCAAGCTGTTTCGCTTCCGCGGCGAGGTCGTGGCGGAGCGGCGGGTGGCCGGCACCAAGCTGCCGCTGGTGCGCGAGGTTTGAGCTCGTAGAACCGTGCGCCGTGGCCTTTTCGGTGAGCCAACACGAAGGAAAATAGCTTGTCTCAGACGTTGAAGCGGAACAGCAGCACGTCACCGTCCTTGACCTCGTAGGTCTTGCCCTCGACCCGCATCTTGCCGGCCTCCTTGGCGCCCTGTTCGCCCCGAAAACCCACGAAGTCGGCGTAGGCGATGGTTTCGCAGGCGATGAAGCCGCGCTCGAAATCCTTGTGGATCACCGCCGCCGCTTGCGGCGCCCTGGTGCCCCGGGTGACCGTCCAGGCACGCGTCTCCTTCGGGCCGCAGGTGAAATATGTCACCAATTCCAGCAGGTCGTAGCCGGCGCGGATCACCTGATCCAGCCCGCTCTGCGACAGCCCCAGCGTGTCCAGGAAGTCCCGGCGATCGGCCGCGGGCAACTGCGACACCTCGGCCTCGATGGCGGCCGATACGACGATCGTCGGCGCCGCCTGCATCGCCGCCCAGGCGCGCACCCGTTCGGAGAATGCATTGCCCGACGCCGCTGCCGCTTCCTCCACGTTGCAGACGTAGAGCACCGGCTTCGAGGTCAGCAACTGCAAGCGGCGCACCGCATCGTCCTCGCCTGGGGGGATCGCCGTACGGGCGGGCCGCCCGGCCTGCAGCGCGGCGACCAGGGGTTCCATGATCGCGACCGAGGCGATGCTGTCCTTGTCGCCACCGCGCGCCCGCTTCTGCGCCTGCACCAACCGCCGCTCCAGACTTTCCAGGTCGGACAGCATCAGCTCGGTTTCCACCACCTCGATGTCGCGCAGCGGGTCGATCGAGCCTTCGACATGGGCGATGTCGCTGTCCTCGAAGCAGCGCAGCACGTGGATGATGGCGTCGACCTCGCGGATGTTGGCGAGGAACTGATTGCCCAGCCCCTCGCCCTTGGACGCGCCGCGCACCAGCCCGGCGATGTCGACGAATTCCAGGCTGGTGGGCACGATCTTGATCGACTTGCCGATCTCGGCGAGCACGCCTAGCCTGGGGTCGGGCACGGCGACGCGGCCGACATTCGGCTCGATGGTGCAGAACGGGTAGTTCGCCGCTTGCGCCGCGGCGGTCGCGGTCAGCGCGTTGAACAGGGTCGATTTGCCGACATTGGGCAGCCCGACGATGCCGCAGTTGAAACCCATCAGCGCGTATCCTGTGTATGCAGGGCGACGTTGGTCATGAACTCAGCCTGCTTGCCCTGGGCCAGCAGGCCGGCGGCGTCCGCCACCGCGTCCAGCAGGGTGATCAACCACGCCTTGTCCTCGGCGCCGAAATTGCCCAGCACGTAGCCGAGCACGCGCTCCTTCGACCCGGGATGGCCGATGCCGAGGCGGACGCGCCAATAGTCCTGGTGGCCGAGCATCCGGTCCATGCTGCGCAATCCGTTATGACCGGCCGCGCCGCCGCCCTTCTTCACCCGCATCTTGCCGGGCGCGAGATCGAGTTCATCGTGGAACGCGACGATCGCCTCGGTCGGCAGCTTGTAGAACGCGGCCGCGTCCTGCACCGAGTCGCCTGAGCTGTTCATGTAGGTCAACGGCTTCAGCGCCAGGATTTTCGTCCCGGCGATGTTGCCGTTGGCGGTCAGACCCTTGAAGCGGCGGCGCCAGGGCGAAAAACCATGACGCATCGCCATCACGTCCATCGCCATGAAGCCGATGTTATGACGGTTGGCCGCCATGCCGGGCTCCGGATTGCCGAGCCCGACCCAGAGCTGCGGGGTCATGCCGGCTGCCCGGTGCGGGTGGTCCCCATCCGGCGGCGTGCTTCGGGGCGAAGGCGCGCCGTTGTGCAAGGCCGGCAAGCCGGCATCGGATCAACCCCTCTTGGCGGGCGCCTTCGCCGGGGCCGCGGCTTTGGCGGGCGCCGCGGCAGGGGGGGCGCCGGCTTCGGCGACGACTTCGATCTTCGTCGGTGGCACCACGGTCGCCACCACGAAGTCGCGGTCGATCACCGGCTTGACGTTTTCGGTGCCCTTCAGGTCGTGCCAGCGGACGTTGTCATTGAAGTCCAGCGGCCCGAGGTCGGCGGTGAATTGCTCTGGGATGTGGTCGGCGTCGCAATACACCTCCACCGCGTGGCGGACGACGTTGAGCACCGCGCCGCGCTTGATGCCCGGGCTGATGCCGTCATTCTCGAAGTGCACCGGCACCGCGACCTTGATGCGCTGTCCGGCGACCAGACGCTGGAAATCGACGTGTTCCGGCGCGTCGGAGACCGGATGGAACTGCACGCCGCGGACCAGCGCCCGGGTCGGTGCGGCGCCCCCGGTGATCTCATAGAGGCGAGACTGCCAGCCAGGCCTGCGCAGTTCCCGGATCACCACCCGCGGGTCGAGCGCGATCAGGTTGGGTTCCTGCTTGCCGCCATAGATAACCGCAGGCACCTTGCCTGCACGCCGAGTCGCTCGCGCCGCCCCCTTACCGCTGCGCGCACGTACCTCGGCCTCGATTGTGACAACGTTGGCCATGGTATGCTCCTGAATGACGAGCGCCGGCCTCCAGGGGTGCCGGCGCGGGGCGGCGTGTAGCCCAGGGGCGGGCCGGGGGCAAGGGTTATGGGTAGCAAGTCGATTGACCGCAAATGCATCGAGCCGGTGGGGATGCCACAGCAGAAGGATGGCGGCGAAGCACATCACCGAACCCGCGGACGGCCGAAGCTGGCGCCAACCGGTCCTGATTGGCCGCTGTTTCGTTCCCGCGGCCGGTGGCCCTGCTGTAAGATAAGGCGATGCAGCTTCCCCTGATCCCCGCCGCCGTTGTCTTCGACATGCATGGGCTGCTGTTCGATACTGAGGCGCTGTACGAAGAAGCCATCATGGTCGCGGCGGCTGTCATCAGATGACACCGGCACTTTTCCGCCGCATGTTGGGCGGCGTCTGGCAGAGTAACAAGGTCCTGCTGCTGGATCACTACGGCGTCGGGTTTCCGGTCGATACACTCCGCACGATGTGGATGCGACATTTTGACCTGATGGCCGCGACCCGGCTTGCGGTAAAGCCGGGCGCCATTGAATTACTCGATACGCTCGACGAAATCCGGCTTCCCCGTGCGATCGCCACGTCGTCCTCCTTGGGCACGGTGCGGCATCATCTAGTGTCCCGAGTCTGAAGTCCGCCATATCAGGCGAACATCAGCCTCGCGACCCTACCTCTTTCTTTTCAGTGGCCTGCTGATCCCGTACGTCCGCCGCGAAGGTGCGGCGAACTTCTGGGGCAGCACACTAGCCGCCCATGATCTGACTGCGCGGTTCGACGCGATGGTCTCGCAAGGCGACTACCTGGTCGGCAAGCCGGCGGCCGACCCGTATCTGACGGCGGCCAAACGCCTGGGCGTGGACCCGCCGCTCTGCCTGGCGTTGGAAGATGCCTTCAACGGTGCGCGATCCGCCCATGCAGCCGGCATGATGGTCGCGATGGTGCCTGACCTTGGGCTCAACGGATGAAATCCGAGCGCTTTGTTCCGTCGTGGTCGATGACCTGCACACTGTCCTGAGCTTCATTCTGGCCGGATTGGATCGCGGTTAGCGACTCCAGACCGCCAGTTCGGAAAAGTGGCTCGGAAGCAGCCACCATGCCATTCCACCGGCCACCGCGGTGACGACGACCGCCTCCATGGCCGAATCGGCGCGGCACAGCGGCAATCCCCAGGTTCGCCGCAGCGGCCAGGCCAGTCGCAGACCGCGCGGCGTCAGCATGTCGGCGGCCAAATGCGACAGATAGCCGATCGCCAACGCGGCCACGCCGCCGCGCCGATACCCGGCGTGCAGCAGCAGCGCCGCCAGCGCGATAACGGCGATCGCCGAGTGGGTGATCCCGCGATGTCCGAGGGCAGAGGCGATCGCGGTCGAAACCGGACGGGTGCGGCGGCCAACCCAGGATTTCGGATGGTCGATGTCTGGCAGCAGGGACCCGGCAACAGCAAGCGCAAGATAGGCCGGGCCGAGGCTTGGCATATGCAGCCCGGGCGCGGTTGCGACCCACGCCCCGAGGCCGATTATGACGTGCGACCTGGCCATCATCGGAATGAGCTACACTGAGAGGCTCGCGCCCAGCAAGCAACCGCCCGGATCGTGGTCGGGCGTCGCCCCGGTTCGAGACCCTTTGGAACCAACAATTTGGGGTTCACCTTGCTTCGCCGATCCAGCCCATAGAGCAACATCGACCTGGCCGGAAAGAGTCGGGGTGATAAAGTTGCTCGCTCAAACAAAGAGCTAGAGCGCGGTGACTGTTTACGGTCACCCTGAAAGCGCGCTAGTCATTCATTGGACGCATGACTGTTACACGCCTTCAGGCAACGAATAATTAGTTAGCCTGCGAAGGCTGTACAATACAGCAAGTGACGGGACATGTGCTGGAGAATTAGCAAAAACCGCGCAGCCAAGAGGGATAGAGCTGGGTCCGGCTACGATTGAGCGGCGCTTGCGCGCCTTTTTACGTCCTGACTTCTCTGCAGCGATACTCCGCTTTTCCGCCCCCGTCGCATGGCCTCGAAACGCCACGACCCAAGCGTTTGCCACGCTCAGGAAGATACTCTTCGCCGGATTTTTTGACCCAGGGGTTTCTCATCGGGCGGGCTTGATTTGGTGCACGGTCAGCGTGGACCTCGGAGGTGTGACACCTCCGAGGATGTCGTCGTGGCGCTTAAACGCAGGCCCAGCCTGCTCCATGAATGGCAGCGAGAAAACTTGGAACCGAGGTCGGAGTGAGCAATGAGCAAGACAAATTCCGACCATAATCGGCTGCAACCATAAACGGCTGCAGAACCGGTTACCACTAGCATTTGTCGGCGAGCGTTTGCAGATCGACCCGCCGCAATATTTCAGTTTTCCCCAACAGAGGCGTCCCGTGGAAAATTCGAGCCTTGAGTGTGCCATTTGGTTCAAACGCAGCGGAGAGACTGTAGGATTTGCCATTATTAGGATCGAGGATAGTCCCTCTACTCCAGTGTTCATTGTCGTCCGGCAACAGTCCCCATATTATTCGCTTCCCGCATTGATCCGGTCGGAGCGCAGCATTCCCAAGCCATATGATCTTCCCGCAGAGCGCGTTTTGACAATCAAAGATGTCAATCGCCAAGTCATGGATGATCCACGCGCCATTGGTTGATTGGGAGGCTCGGGCCTGTGCCACGGCCAAAAGCGTCAGAATAAACGCTGAAGCCAATTTCATCTTGCCGTCCTTAAGCCACGGGTTGCTCATTCTGCGACCTCCAAATCGCACATCCCTTCCTTGCCAATCATCAGCCCGCTCCGGAATCGCCTGCTTGCCTCGCCGGCAGATCTTCCATCGCCGCAGCGTGCCGGGCCGTCTAAACGCGATGTGGCTCGCATGGCAAGAAGCGGAATTGGACGCGGCCTAGCGGATAGGCAGACGGTCCTTGTTTAATGATGCAGAACAGCCCGTGGCACTTCCCACGCGCGAAGTTGATGGCGTTAGTGACGAGCGGAGACCTGTTCTCACCGATTTTGCCCGCGGCACTTTTCGCGCCCCGCCCGCGCAGCGTACCCGATTGCTGAACACGGGCCGTATGAAACGTCTGCTTCCCTTTGATCGCGGCCTATGCCAAACAATCAGCGTCCAGCCTAATGCGCAAATGAGCTGTTGAAGGGTGGACGCTGTTTTCGGTTCGCGCTATGCGGGTGTAGCTCAATGGTAGAGTCCCAGCCTTCCAAGCTGGCTGTGCGGGTTCGATTCCCGTCACCCGCTCCAGCGCATCCGACGTTTTGTCCCGCTCCGATTTGACTCTGCCGGGCCGACCGCCGCATCCTTCCACATTACCCAGGGGTGCCCCACCAGCGGGCTGAGATATCGCGGCAGACCGGCATAACGGTGGTGCGATGACCCTTGAACCTGATCCGGGTCATGCCGGCGTAGGGACGGGTCGACGCCACAGGACCCTCCATTCCGCCGCCGGCACCCGCTGCCCGCTGCCGCCGGTCACCATGCCGCCGGCTTGACGAAGGAGAGGTCCATGACGGTCCAGTCGAAGTCCACCACGCGCCCAAGTTCGGTGACCACCGGCCCGATTGCCGGGTCCAGCAAGGTCTACAGCAGCCCGGAGGGCCGGCCGGATATCCTGGTGCCGTTCCGCGAGATCGCGCTCGATCCCAGCGCCAAGGAGGAGCCATACCGAGCGTATGACTGCTCCGGCGTCTATACCGATCCGTCGGTGACGATCGATCTGGAGGCCGGGCTGCCGCCGATTCGCCGCGGCTGGATCGCCGGGCGCGGCTTTGACCGGATCACGCCGCGCGCGGTGCGGCCCGAGGACAACGGCAATATCGGCGGCGACAAGCTGGTCCCCGCCTGCCCGGCCGACATGGCGATATTCGGCGGCAAGCCAGGCCAGATGGTCACGCAATACGAATTCGCCCGCGCCGGCATCATCACCGAGGAGATGATCTACGTCGCGCATCGCGAGAACATGGGCCGCGCCAAGATGGTCGCCGGCGCGGAACAGCGGGTCGCCGACGGCGAAAGCTTCGGTGCGGAGATCCCCGCCTTCATCACACCCGAATTCGTGCGCAGCGAGATCGCCCGCGGTCGCGCGATCATCCCGGCGAACATCAACCACCCTGAACTGGAGCCGGTCATCATCGGGCGCAACTTCCTGGTGAAGATCAACGCCAATATCGGCAACTCGGCGGTGACCTCGGGCGTCGCCGAGGAGGTCGAGAAGCTGGTCTGGGCGATCCGCTGGGGTGGCGACACGGTGATGGACCTGTCGACCGGACGCAACATCCACAACATCCGCGGCTGGATCATGCGCAATTCGCCGGTGCCGATCGGCACCGTGCCGATCTATCAGGCGCTGGAGAAGGTCGATGGCGACCCGACCAAGCTGGACTGGGCGGTGTTCAAGGACACCCTGATCGAGCAGGCCGAACAGGGCGTCGACTACTTCACGATCCACGCCGGGGTGCGGCTGCAATACGTGCCGCTGACGGCGAAGCGCGTCACCGGTATCGTATCCCGTGGCGGCTCGATCATGGCCAAGTGGTGCCTGTCGCGGCACAAGGAGAGCTTCCTCTACGAGCGCTTCAACGAAATCTGCGACATCATGCGCAAGTACGACGTGTCGTTCTCGCTGGGCGACGGTCTGCGGCCCGGTTCCAATGCTGACGCCAACGACGCGGCTCAGTTCGGTGAGCTGGAGACACTGGGCGAACTGACCAAGGTGGCCTGGGACAAAGGCTGCCAGGTGATGATCGAGGGCCCCG
This sequence comes from Rhodopila sp., assembly GCF_965277825.1. Classification (NCBI taxonomy): domain Bacteria; kingdom Pseudomonadati; phylum Pseudomonadota; class Alphaproteobacteria; order Acetobacterales; family Acetobacteraceae; genus Rhodopila; species Rhodopila sp. The sequence continues at coordinate 28,912 of NZ_OZ255846.1, forward strand.
GCCACGTGCCGATGCACAAGATCAAGGTCAACATGGACAAGCAGTTGCGCGAGTGCGGCGAGGCTCCATTCTACACGCTGGGGCCGCTGACCACCGACATCGCGCCGGGCTACGACCACATCACCAGCGCGATCGGGGCGGCGATGATCGGCTGGTTCGGCACCGCGATGCTGTGCTACGTGACGCCGAAGGAGCACCTAGGGCTGCCCAACCGGGACGACGTCAAGACAGGTGTCATTACCTACCGCATCGCCGCGCACGCCGCCGACCTGGCAAAGGGCCATCCGGCGGCCAAGCTGCGCGACGACGCGGTCAGCCGAGCACGGTTCGAGTTCCGTTGGGAGGACCAGTTCAACCTGTCGCTCGATCCGGACACGGCACGGTCATTTCACGACGAGACACTGCCGAAGGATGCGCATAAGGTAGCGCACTTCTGTTCGATGTGCGGGCCGAAGTTCTGCTCGATGAAGATCACCCAGGATCTGCGGGGCGAAGCCGAGCGAATGGCCGGCCTGGAGGCAAAGAGCGTTGAATTCGTCGAGGCCGGCAAGCAGATCTATCTGCCGGAGCAGGCAGCGGAGTAGGAGCAACGGGGTGGGATGAGCGAACCCAGGGCGGCACTGAAGGCAATCGGCCAGTTGGCCGATGCCGAGATTGATATCGGCAACGCCGCCCTGCAACTCGCGCGCGTGGATGCGCCTGACGCCGACTGGCAGCGAGCGGCGCGCCATCTGTCCAATCTGGCACAAGGCGCGGTCGGGCACGCCGTCGCGATGGAGAAGGAGAACCTGCCGGCTCGGGCCGCTGCGCTGGCCGACCTGCTGACCGCTGAATTCGGCTATGCCGGTGACTTCGAGACCTATAACGACCCGGCCAATGCCAACCTGATCCGGGTCACCGAACGCCGCCGCGGGTTGCCGGTGGCGCTGGGTGTGATCTGGTTGCATGCGGCTCGGGCGGCGGGATGGGGCAGCCATGGGGTCGACTTCCCGTCGCATTTCCTGATCGCGCTGGAAGGGCACAAGTCGCAGGCGGTGATCGACGTGTTCAACGGCGGCCAGGTGATGTCGGCGCGGGATCTGCGGGCGTTGCTGAAACGGGTCGAGGGAGACAAGGCCGAATTGCGGCCTGGCCTGTTGCAGCCGATGAGCACGCGGCGGGTTTTGCTGCGGTTGCAAAACAATATCGTCACCAGGCGACTGGATGCCGGCGACCTACGCGGCGGCCTGCGATGCACCGAGGACATGTTGCTGATCGCGCCCGACCAGGCGGAGCTTTGGCGCCAGGCTGGGGTGATGAACCAGAAACTGGACCAGGTGGCGGCGGCGCGGGATTGCTACCAGCGGTTTCTGGATCTGGTGCCCGAGGGGTCGGTCGCGAACGGGGTGCGGACGCAGTTGGATATCCTGAAAACGATGCTGAATTGAGCGGGCGGTTTTCGTTGTGCGACCGCCTAATTAGGCAGTGGTTGCAACCGGCTCGTTCGTTGGGTTCGAGGGAGAAAATTCAACCGCCGATGAACGCAGCTTCAATCTTGGGGTTGCCGAAATTCAGCAGTAGACAAATCGACAAGCCAGTCGCTTTCAAATAGTTCAAGCATTGCGCCTGGTGAATCTCCGGAGAACCCGCACCGCTCTCAGTTCAACCAGAACGGCATCCTCGATCAGCAAATCAGCGGTAAACGCTCCAACAACAATGCCACGGTAATGAACCGCCATATCATGCTGTTGCCGTACCTGAAGACCGGCTTCACGAAACTCCAGGCTCAGCGCGTTCTGGTAGACCTTTTCAAGAAATCCCGACCCCAGCAGATTGGAAACGGCAAACGCCTTGCCGATGATCTGCCCGCTGATCCGGTCAATCCTATCCGCGTTCATCCGCGGTTGCAAAACTCCCGTCCCGCCAGATTCAAATCGTCCCGACAACCTTCACCCGCGCCCGGCGATGCACTTCGGCCTGCGCGATCACCGGCACGTTCATCCGGATCCGGTCGATGATGGAATGCACGTGATAGCGCACCCCCATGCTGGTCAGCAGCGCCGGCTTCTCGCCATTGTTGACGGCTGAATCGATCACCACCCGCATGCGGTCGAGCAACTCGCGCAGCTTCTCCTGTCCCAGCGCCAGTTGCCGATCGTCCACAGGCCCGACCAGCGACGCGGCCAACGTGTCCTCCCATTCCTGGGAAAGCACGACGACCGGCAGATAGCCGGCCGGCCCGGTCAGGCTGTCGCTGATCTGTCGGGCAAGCCGGGTCCGCACATGCGCCACGATCGATGCGACGGATTTCAGGCTCATCGAGCAAGCCTCTTGCACCGCTTCCAGGATCGTCGGCATGTCACGGATGGAAATCCGTTCCGCCAACAACATTTGCAGCACGCGCTGCAGCCCGCCGACCGTGATGGTGGACGGGACCAGGTCGGCGACCAGCTTCTGCTGCTCTTGCGGCAGGTTGGCCAGGATCTTCTGCGTCTCGGTATAGGACAAGAACTCGGCGATGTTCTCCTTCACCACCTCAGCCAGATGCGTGGTCAGCACGGTGGCCGGATCGACCACGGTCCAGTTCGCCGAACGGGCCTGATCGGCAAGGGTGGGTGTGATCCAGCAGGCCGGCAGGCCGAAGGTCGGCTCGACGGTCTTTTCGCCGGGCAGTTCGATCGCCTGGTCCCCGGGGCTAATCGCCAGCATCATCATCGGGCGGAGCGCGCCGGCCCCGGCGGAGATCTCCTTCAGCGCGAACACATAGTTGTATGGCTCCAGTTCGACGTTGTCCTGGATCCGCACCGAAGGCAGCACGAAGCCGAGTTCCGTCGCCAGTGCCCGGCGCAAGCGTTTGATCTGGTCGGGAAGCTGCTGGCTCATGCCGCTGGCGAGTTCCAGCAGCCCATAGCCCAGCTCCACCCGGACCACGTCAAGCAGCGACACCTGCGCGGCGTTGTTGTCCGGCGGCTGGATCACCGGAACCGCGGCGGCGACCAGCGCGGTCCGTTTCGCCAGGAAGCGCTGCCACGCCGCCGCGCCGGACAACACCGACACCGTCAGGAACGGCACCGTCGGCAGACCCGGCAACAACGCCAGCAATCCGGCGGCAGCCGAGGCCATCATCAGCGGATTGACGTTCGATCCCAGTTGCGCGGCCAGCTTGCCGTGCATCTTGCCTTGCACCGCGCCCTTGGACACCACGATGCCGGCGGCGGTGGAGACCAGCAGCGCGGGGATCTGCGAAACCAGCCCATCGCCGATGGTCAGCGTGGTGAAGGTCAGGAACGCGCTCTCGATCGACATATGCGCGCGCAGCAGGCCCATCGCCAGGCCGCCGAAGATGTTGATCAGGGTGATCACCAGGGCCGAGATCGCATCGCCGCGGACAAACTTGCTGGCGCCGTCCATCGCGCCGTAGAAGCCGCTCTCCTCGGACAGTTCGGCGCGGCGCAGCCGAGCGGTCGGTTCGTCGATGGTGCCCGACGACAGATCGGCATCGATCGCCATCTGCTTGCCCGGCATGGCATCGAGGTAGAACCGCGCCGCCACTTCGGCGATGCGGCTGGATCCCTTGGTGATGACGACGAAGTTCACCATCAGCAGCATCGAGAAGATGATCGCCCCGACCACCACGTCGCCGCCCATCAGGAAGCTGCCGAACGCCGCCACCACGCGGCCCGCGGCATACGGACCATCGGCGCCGTGCGACAGGATCAGCCGGGCGGTGGCGACGTTCAGCGACAGCCGCAGGATCGTGGTCAGCAGCAGCAGGGTGGGCAGGCTGGAAAAGTCCAGCGGCCGTTCAAGCGACAACGATATCAGCAGGATCAGGATCGAGGCGATGAACGACAGCGCCAGCGCCATATCCAGCAGGAAAGTCGGGATCGGCATGATCAGGATCGAAAGCTGGAACAGCACGCACAGCGCCAAGCCGATGTCGCCGCCCGGAATCACCTTCCGGATCGGCTTCATCCCGTCGAGCACGGAGTTCCAGAGCTGGTCCACCGACAGCGTCCTTCAGGATATCCTAGAGCATCTTCAGCATGACCGGGCACGCTGAAAATGCTCTAGCGCTTTGTTTTGTCGCATGATTCACGCGCCTTGAAGGTTCCGCCGAAGCCGCGATCATGCCCTCGCGGCGGTGCTGGGGGGTACCTCGATGCCTTGCGCGGCATAAAGCCCGATCTTGTTGCGCAGCGCTCGGATCGACAGACCGAGCATGGCAGCGGTCCGGGTCCGGTTGCCCCCGGTCACGCGCAGCGTGCCGATGATCACCTCGCGCTCCACCAGGTGCAGCGGACGGCCGATGAATCCGGCGGCCGGATCCGGCGGACGCGACGCAGAAGCCGCGTTCGATGCGGGTCCGACTTCAAGCGCCTTGATGCCGATGACCGTGTCCGACGTCAGGACCATCGCGCGGTGGATGGTATTCTCCAGTTCGCGGACATTGCCCGGCCAGTCATGCGCCATCAGCGCATCGAGCGCGGCGGGCGACAACTGGCGCGGGGATCGGCCGCCCTCGGCGCGGTATTTCTCGATGAAATGCTGCGCCAGCGCGGGAATATCCGCGCGCCGGTGGCGCAGGCCGGGAAGCTGGACCGAGACCACGTTGAGCCGGAAATACAGGTCCTCGCGGAAGGTCTGCCGAACGACTTCCTGTTCCAGGTCGCGGTTGGAGGTGGCGATGATGCGGACGTTCAGCCGGATCGGCGCGCGTCCGCCGACGCGGTCGACCTCGCGCTCCTGCAGGGCGCGCAGCAGCTTGGCCTGCAACCGGCGGTCGATCTCGCTGATTTCGTCGAGCAGGATGGTGCCGTTCTGCGCCGCCTCCAGCTTGCCGATGCGCTGCCCCAGGGCGCCGGAGAACGCGCCGCGTTCGTGGCCGAACAATTCCGATTCCAGCAGTTGGTCGGGGATCGCCGCGCAGTTGACGGCGATGAACGGGCCGCCGGCGCGGCGCGAGTTGCGGTGAATGTAGCGTGCAATCACCTCCTTGCCGGTGCCGGATTCGCCTTGCACCAGGACCGATGCGTCCGACCCGGCGATGCGCTGGGCGCGCTGCATCACCTCCAGCATGACCGGGTCGCGCCAGACCGGGCCGTCGCCGGCCGTGGCGGACTGCCGAACGGCGGGCAGCGTCGCTCTGCGGTCCGAGCGATCGGCTTCCACCGCCAGGATGCTTTCAAGATCGTCGGCAACCAGAAATCCAGGCGACGAATAGGCTGTCACTGCGAGCGCTCCGACTTGACGATCTCGGTCATCGTCACGCCGAGCCGGGTGTTATCGACCATGACCACTTCGCCGCGGGCGATCAGGCGGTTGTTGACGTAGATGTCGATCGCTTCGCCCAGGCGGCGGTCAAGCTCGACCACGGCGCCGCGGCCCAGCTTGAGCAACTGCGAGACCTGCATGGTCGCCTTGCCGAGCACCGCGCTGACGGTGACCGAGATGTCGTACACCGCCTCCAGTTCCTTGACCGAGCCAATCTCGGAGGTTTCACGAAAATCCGGGGCGGATGGGGGATTGGTTTCGCTCATGTCAGGTTCCTGGCGGCTTGCTGGTCGGTGCGGGTCGCCGACAACGGAATGATGGCGTCCCGCAGGTCTTCGAGCAGTGCGGTGCGGCTGATCGTGGCTTCACCGCGATGCCAGCGGATGGTGACGTCCTCGCCGCTGCCGTCCTCCAGCACCCGCGACAGATCGGAGATATCGCCAAACTGCTGTTCGGTGCCGTGCCGGTCGCGCAGCACGAACCGCGGTGCCACGGTCAAGGCGGGCTTGACCCGATCGGCAACCGCGCGCACCCGCTCCAGCAGTCGCGCCGACCAATTGTCCGACGTCGCCGCGATCACCGTGTTCACCAGCAGATCGGCCACCGCCAGGGCGGCGGCGCCGACGGCTTCGGATGTGCTGGCCTCCAGTTCGTGCACCGCTGTCAGCAGGCTGGCGGTCAGCGGCCGCTCGCCGCTGTGCGATCCGTGTTCCTGGCGCCCGGTCAGGTAGCCCTCGGTCCAGGCCGCGTCGCGCAGCTCGCCGGCTGCCTCAGCCGAGATGCGTTCGTCCTCGACCATCGGTTCGGCGGGCTCGTCGCGCCGGTCGTTGAAGTCCTCGAAGACGGCGAACACCGTGCCGGTCGTCATTTTGCCAACCCTCCCCTGGAACTAGTCGATTATGCGGTCGTCGCTGCCGCTGCTGATCTCGATTTCGCCGCTGGATGCCAGGTCCTTCGCCAGGTTGGCGATCAAGGCCTGGGCATCCTCGACGTCCTTCACCTTCACCGGACCGAGGCCGGCGATGTCGTCGCGCAGCATCTTGCCGGCGCGCTCCGACATCTGCGCCAGGAACAGGTTGCGGATCGCCTCGGGCGCGCCCTTCAGCGCAACCGGCAGCTTTTCCTTGTCGATCTGGCGGATCAGCACCTGCAGCCCGGCCGGGGTAATCCGGGTCAGGTCGGCGAAGGTGAACATTTGCGACTTCACCTTCTCGGCCGACTCGCGGTTGCGTTCCTCCAGGCCGGCGAGGAACCGGGTCTCCGCCTTGCGGTCGAAGTTGTTGAAGATCTCGGCGATCAACTGGTGCGAATCCTGGCGTGACGCGCGCGCCAGGTTGGACATGAACTCCTGGCGCAGGATCCGCTCGACCCGTTCCAGCACGTCCTTCTGGATCGATTCCATCCGCAGCATGCGCATCACGACTTCCATCGCGAAGGCGTCGGGCAGCAAGGTCAGGACACGTGCGGAATGGTCGGCCTTGACCATCGAAAGCACCACGGCGACGGTTTGCGGATATTCGTTCTTCAGGTAGCTGGCGAGGATCTCCTCGCTGACGTTGCCCAGTTTGTCCCACATAGTACGCCCGGCGGGACCCCGGATCTCTTCCATGATCTGGACGACGCGGTCCTTCGGCAGCGCCTTCATCAGCAGGTTTTCGGTGCTTTCGAAGCTGCCCATGATGCCGCCGGTGGCACCGAAGTTCTCGACGAAGGCGCCGCACAGGCTTTCGACGGTCTCGGCGTTGATCACCCCGAGCTGGGCCATGCTGGCGGAGATCGCCCTGATCTCATCCTCGTGCATCATGGCGAACAGCTTGCCGGCGTGCTCCTCGCCGAGCGCGAGCATCAAGACCGACGCCTTGTGGATGCCGGACATGTCTCCCTCGGACGTCTGACGAGCAGCCTTGGCCATGTTACAGAGACGCCCTGGTCATCGTGACACCGAGAGATCGCGGCACCACAGGGCTAAACTGCAAAGTTTACCAATCCGTTAATAGCCGACCGCGGTGCCCACTTAGAGCGCGACCGTGGCGCGGCGGCCGCAATCGGCGGCCCGGTTCAGGCCGGCTATCGGCTGGTTTCAGGCGCGGGTGGAAAGCGCCAGGGCCGCGGTTCCGCGTGGCGGCGTCGGCCTGCCATGACCGCCGTATCGTGCCGCCGCCGGAGACGGCGCGCAGGCTCGGGCGACGATGCGGACGATGCGGGTCTGCACCGCGATGGAACGCTCCAGCAGCAGTTGATTCTCGGCCGCCAGTTTCGCCACAAGCTGGCCGATCGCCAGCAGCGCCGGCGAAGCCGCGGATCGTCCCTGGTGTTTGGCGAGGTCGGCCAGCGCCTGCTCCTTGGCCGCCACCAGCGCGGTGGCGGCGGCAAAGTCCAGGCGTTTCAGCGCCTCGTTTTCCGCCGTCAGCAGGTCCGCCATGCGCTGGGCGGCATCGGTCAGGTGCTTGCTCATTTCGGGCCGTTACCCTGCATCCGCAGCATCGCCTCGTAGACCGGCTTGGCCAGGCCCAGGCCGCCATGAGCGGCGATCTGCTTGGCGAATTGCTGCACCAGCATCGGCTTCCATGCCTCCTCGCCGGCACCACCGCCAAACATGTCGTGCGAGGTATCGACCGTGTCGAACATCGGCTGCAACAGTTGGCCGATCGCCATCGCCTCGAAATCCTGGGCCGATTTGGCGACCTTGGCGGGATCCGGTGGCGGCGCCGGCCGGGTGGTTCCCGCCACGCCCTGGGCAGGCCGCTGGGTGGACCCCGGGGCGGACCGTGGGGCGGACCACTGGGCGGACGATGCCACGCTGGGCAGCGGTTGGGTGGTGACTGTCGGGGGCAGCATCGCCTGGGCGAGCGGCATGGCGGATAGTTTGGTCATCAGCGCACCTCCAGATCGGCCTGCAACGCACCGGCCGCCTTGATCGATTGCAGAATGCTGATCAGATCGCGTGGACCGACGCCCAGCGCGTTCAGGCTGGCCACCAGATCGCGCAGCGTCACCCCCGAGGACAGGATCCCCAGCTTGCGGTCGTGCTGATCGTCGATCTGGATATTGGTTCGCGGCACCACCACCGTGCTGCCGCCTTTGGAGAACGGACCGGGCTGGCTGACCTCCGGTGTTTCGGTGACCCGGATGGTCAGATTGCCCTGCGCGATCGCCACCGTGCTGATCCGCACGTTGGCGCCCATGACGATGGTGCCGCTGGCCTCGTCGATCACCACGATCGCGGCGTTATCCGGTTCCACCCGCAGGTCCTCGATCGCCTCCAGCGTCTCGATCGCGTTGCGGCCGGCCAGTTCGAGGCGGACCGTGCGGGGATCGGTCACCCTGGCGATCGGGCCGACGGTCTTGTTGATGATCGAGGCGATCCGCTGCGCCGTGGTCAAATCCGCATTGCGCAGCCCGAGCCACAGGCTGTTGCCTTTGCCGAGTTCGAACGGAACATCCTTTTCCACCGTCGCGCCATTGGCCATGCGGGCCGCCGTCGGCACGCCGCGGGTGACCGATCCGGCGGCGCCGCGCGCGGCGATCGCGCCGGTCGTCAAGGTGCCCTGGCCGACCGCGTAGACCTCGCCATCGGCGGCGAGCAGCGGCGTGACCAGCAGCGTGCCGCCGGTCAGGTTGGTGGCGTCGCCCAGCGCCGAGACCGCGATGTCGATGCGGCTGCCGCTGCGGGCGAAGGCGGGCAGTTCGGCGGTGACCATCACGGCGGCCACGTTCTTGGTGGACAGCACGTTGACCTGGTCGCGCGTGTTCACGCCGAGGCGTTCCAGCATCCCGATCAGCGATTCCCGGGTGAAGACGTTGTTGTTCAGCTTGTCGCCGGTGCCGTTCAGCCCGACCACCAGCCCATAGCCGATCAACTGATTCTCGCGCACGCCCTCGACGTCGGCGATATCCTTGATGCGCACGTCCGCCCAGGCCGGCGCGCGCACCGACGCGGCCAGGCCAAGGGTCAAAGCAAGCAGCAGGGCGGCGATCACACGCATTTTGCCCGACGTTCATCCTGTCAACGGCCGGGAATGGTTCAGCAACTTTCATGCCGCGGCGACATTGGCGCTTTCGGCGGTGTGCGGCGGGCGTCGGTCGGCAGAAACTGCCGACTGAGCGCAAGACCGGGCAATTAGTGCCTATTTGCAACGATTCCATTGCAATTCGTTGACGTTTTTGCGCACACTCTTGGCGACCGCGGGACAGCCCGCTATACGTCCGCGCGTTCCCTACCCGGAATGGGCCGGGCACCTGCTTCCTCGGCTTGCCGCCGAACGGGGCGGGCTGACAGATAAGCAGGACCGAATACGCATGATGGTAACTCTGCCCCCTGATTATCGCCCGTCCGAGGATGAGGAGTTCATGAATCCCGTCCAGGTCGAATACTTTCGCCAGAAGCTGCTGCGCTGGCGGGCCGATCTGCTGCGCGAGGCCGACGGCACGCTGGCCAGCCTGTCAGAGGGCGGCATTCACGAGGCCGACATCACCGATCGCGCCAGCGTCGAGACCGACCGGGCGCTGGAATTGCGCACCCGCGACCGGGCCCGCAAGTTGATTTCCAAGATCGACCAGGCGTTGGTGCGGATCGAGGTCGGGACCTATGGCTACTGCGAGGAAACCGACGAACCGATCGGTGTCAAACGGCTGGAAGCGCGGCCGATCGCGACGATGTCGATCGAGGCCCAGGAACGCCACGAAAAGATGGAACGGGTGCACCGCGACGATTGAACCGGGCTCTACACCGCCGTCTGGCCCGGATGCTGGGACCGTAGGCGCCAGCCGCAGGCAAGCAGCGAGATGCCGAAGATGATCGCGTAAGCGCCCAGCCACCAGGTCACCACCACGGCGCCCAGCATTGGCGCCAGCACCAGCAAGACGCCCCACAGCATCGATACGACCCCGCCCAGCCCGAGCCACCAGCGTCCGTGGCTGGCATGCAGCTTCACCGCCGCCGCCAGCATCAGTCCGCCGCTGATCAACGCCCAGGCGGCCATCAGCAACACGAAGGCCAAGACCGCGGCCCCCGGCAGGACAAGCGCGATCAGTCCCATGATGACGTTCAGCACCGCCTCAGCCAGCAGCGCGCCCCAATGCCGGTGCGCCGCGACCGCGCGGACCGACCCGGCCAGCCCGATGACGCCGTCGATCAGCAGGTAGATGCCGAAGAAGAACGCCAGCGACAACAAGACCGCCCTTGGCGCTGCCAGCGCCACGATGCCGAACAACACCGCGATCCCGCCGCGCAGAACGATCGCCCACCACTGCTGGGCGAGCGTCGCATTCATCGCATCGCGACGCTGAAGCTGGGACGCGGGTCCGGTGCCAGAGGCAGCGTTGCCGGCCATGGTATCCTCCGTTGTGGGCTTCGGATCAGGCGCCACCGGCGATGCCCGACCGGGCGAGCGTCCACCGCGTGTCAAGCGGTTACCGCCAGAAGCCCGGGGGTTCAACGCAAAATCTTGCGCTCCGCCCGATCCGGCGGGTGGCATCACCGGTTTATTGGGGATAAAGGTTTACACTCGGCGGTCATCAGGGAGGGCAGATGGGTCCGGTCACCCGGGTCGGCGTCACCGTGACATTCCTGCGCATGGATCAAGCGCCGGCGGACTACGCGCCTGGGTTGGCGTCAGGATTCCAGATCGTCCGGGCGCAGGCGCCCACGGTGCCATTCTATCGCTATTTGTACAACACCGTTGGTGCCGACTACCTGTGGTGGCTGCGCCGTACCACGCCCGACGACCACCTTGCTTCGATGCTGCGCGACCGCGCCGTCGCGATCTACACGCTGTACGCCGCCGGCGAGCCGGCCGGCTTTTTCGAGCTGGACGCGCACACCTGGCCGGACGTGAACCTGAGCTATTTTGGCCTGATGCCCGGAATGATCGGCCACGGCACCGGCTATGCGTTCCTGAGTGCCGCGGTGGACGAAGTCTGGCGGCACGGCGCCACCGGCATGACGGTCAACACCTGTACCGCCGACCATCCCAGGGCGCTGCCGAACTATCTGCGCGTCGGCTTCCAGATCGCGCGCCAAGTGCGCGAGATCTGGGCGGTGCCCAATCATCTCAACATGCGCATCCCATCCAGTCTCAAGCTTTGACCGAGGACCTTGCGCTGTATGTACACTGGCCGTTCTGCCTGGCCAAATGCCCGTACTGCGACTTCAATTCCCATGTGCGCGACCGGATCGACCAGACCCGCTTCGCCGCCGCCTTGCGGCGCGAGCTTGCGACCGAGGCCGCGCGGGTCGGCCGGCGGCGGCTGACGTCGGTGTTCTTCGGCGGCGGCACGCCCAGCCTGATGGACCCCGCGACGGTGGCCGCCCTGCTGGACGACGCGACGCGATACTTTGCCGCCGCCGACGATCTGGAGATCACCCTGGAGGCCAATCCGACCAGCATCGAGGCCGCGCGGCTGGCGGAGTATCGAAGCGCCGGCGTGAACCGGATCTCGATCGGCATCCAAAGCCTGGATCAGGCGGCGCTGCGCATGCTGGGCCGGCAGCATTCGGCCGACGAGGCGGTGGCGGCTCTCGCGCTCGCGCGGCGGCTGTTCCCGCGTGTGTCGTTCGACCTGATCTATGCTCGCCCAGGCCAGGACCAGGCGCATTGGCGCGCCGAACTGCGCGCCGCGCTGGCGATCGCGGCGGACCACCTGTCGCTGTATCAACTGACGATCGAGCCGGCGACGCAGTTCGAGGCGCTGCATCGGCAGGGCCGGATCGTGCTGCCGGATGCGGACACCGCGGCTTCACTTTACGACGCGACCGAGGAGGAATGCGCGCGCGCCGGCCTGCTGGCCTATGAGATCTCCAACTACGCACGTCCGGGTCAGGAGAGCCGGCACAACCTGGCGTATTGGCGATACCGCGATTACGCCGGCATCGGCCCCGGCGCGCACGGGCGGGTCACGGTCGGCGGGTCGCTGCGCGCGACGCGGCGCCACCGAGCGCCGGAACCCTGGGCGGAACGGGTGGAACAGGCCGGCCACGGGCTGACCGCGGATGACCCGGTGGCGGCCGAGGAGCGCGCTCGGGAGGCTCTGCTGATGGGACTGCGGCTGACGGAAGGGGTTGAGCTGGCGTGGTTCGCGACGCGGACCGGGCGCTCGCTGGAGCAATCGGTGGATGCCGCCGTGCTGGCCCACTGTGTCGAGGAGGGCTACCTGAGGATGACCCCGGACCGGCTGTCGGCGACGCGAGAGGGCCGCATCCGATTGGATTCCCTGCTGGCGGCGCTTGTCGTGTGAGGTGGCGGGTCGTCTAGTCCAACCGGTACTGGATCGGCACCGTGAGACTCTGCCGCGGTAACCTCATATCGGGTGGAAACGGCGGCAGTTGGGCGTTTCGCATCAGCGCCTCCGCCGCCTGGTCAAGCGACTGGGTTCCGCTGCCCCGCACCAGGTCGAAACCGACCACGTGCCCCGCCGGATTGACCGTGACCTGCACCACCACGGTGCCTTGCCGCCCCAGTTCCCGGGCCATCTCCGGGTAGGACCGGTGAGCCTGCAGCCAAGCGCTGACATCCGCGAGCCACGACGGATCCGCCACCGCACGAGTCTGCCCCTGATCGGCGGATGCGCCCGACCCGGCACTTGCTGCCGATGCGTCGGCGCGTCCGGCCGCCGCGTCCGTGTTGCGCGACGACCGAGCCTGCGCCGCCACGGTTGCAGGTCGATGCAGGCGTGGCGCGACTGCCGCCTTGGGCACTGCGCGAGCGGCGGCTGGAGCAGGCTTCCGGTCCGGCTCCGGGGGGCGTTGCGCGACCATCGCGGGCTTCTGCTCCGGCTTCGGTGGGCGTTGCGCAGCCATCGCGGGCTTCTGCTCCGGCTCCGGTGGGCGTTGCGCGACCATCGCGGGCTTCTGCTCCGGCTCCGGGGGGCGTTGCGCAGCCATCGCGGGCTTCTGTTCCGGCTCCGGGGGGCGTTGCGCAGCCATCGCGGGCTTCTGCTCCGGCGATTGTGGCACGACGTTGGGCTCCGGAGCCGCTCCCGCGGGAAGACTTGACGGCGGAATCGTTTGCGGCAGAACCGGGTCCGGGGGCGTCGGCGCAATATCCGGCACGGCGGCTTGCCGCGGCACGATCGGCGGCTGTTGAGTAAGCGGCGTTTCCTGCCGCGGATTGACAGGTTGCCTGGATTCAGCCGGCGATTCCGGCATCGACGCTGGCGCCGGCAGCGTGTCGTGCGGTGGCGGCGGTTCCGCCGCGCTGTCCCGCGCCGGTGCCGGCGCTGAACCGGCCGGCGCGGGTTCGCCGAACACCATGGCTAGCCGGATCGGCCCGGGGCCGGGGTCCGATGCCAATCCATGATGAACCAGAAGCAAGCCGATGACCACGGCGGCGTGCAGCGCGAGCGATAGCCCCACCGTCCACCGCATCGATTCCCTGACGTCCCGCGCCAATGGTGCTTTTACGAGCCGCGATTGGCTCACGCTTCATCTCCCTTGAAGCGAGTAGTCTGCCAAACTAGCGCCGTCAGGGTAAGCCGACGCCGGCGGGGTGCGAACCCAGGGGCACAACGCGGCGCCTGGCGACGGCTATTCAGCGGGCCACCTCGATCGAGCCAATGCAGCCACGCATCATCACAGGCGGAACCGCGTCGAGCGACTGATGCAGGTCAAGCAAGCCGGGGGAAAGTCAATGGACGCGGAAGCACACTCGTCGATGCCCCCTATAGCGGCGGCCAGTTTCGTTGGCGCGATCAACCCGTTCGACTTGGCCTACGTCGCCACGCAACTGGCCGTCGACCGCAGCGTGCCGCTGGCCGGCGTGCTGATCGCATCCGCCATCGGCATCCCGATGCGCCCGCTGTTCGGCGCACTCGCCGAAGCGGTGCCAAAAAACCGCGGCGCCAAAAAAACGGCGGTGCTTGTGGCACCGCCGAAGTTTAGGGAGGAAACGTCCAAGAAGGCAGTGCGCCGAAGCGCGGCTGCCACACGCAAGATGGCCTTCGCAGGCGCAGCATGCAAGCGGAATTTGCTGCGTTGCAGCATTTTGTCCGATCACGTGTTGGGGCGTAATCGGGTTACCCACGATCGGCGTCGGAACCTGCCACACTGCCTCGGCCCGGCACCGGAACCATTTGACGCGCAAGGCTTTATCTGATTGAAGCGCCGAACGCGGCAGACACGGACGCCGCATCGCAGCATGCGCCCGCAAGGAAACAAGCAATGGCGATCCCGCCCGGACAACAGACCAAGCCACACTGGCTCCGCGTGCTCTTTGTTCTTCCTTTCATCGCGATGCTGTGGGTCTCGTCTTATAACCGATTGACGCCGGAACTGTTCGGGTTTCCGTTCTTCTTCTGGTATCAGTTGCTGTGGGTGATCGTTTCGGCCGCACTCGCCGGCATCATCTACAAAGCCGAACATTAAGGAGTCGTCGTGAACTGGCCGGCACTGATCGTCTTCATCGCGCTGTTCCTGTTCGTCACCGGCCTGGGATTCTGGGCGGCGCGGTGGCGTGCCGGCGACCTGACCCAGTTGCATGAATGGGGCCTGGGCGGCCGCCGCTTCGGCACCTTCGTCACCTGGTTTCTGCTCGGCGGCGACCTTTACACCGCCTATACCTTCATCGCCGTCCCCGCGCTGGTCTATGGCGCCGGTGCACTGGGGTTTTTCGCGGTCCCCTACACCATCCTGATCTATCCGCTACTATATCTGATCTTCCCGCGCCTGTGGTCGCTGGCGCACAAGCATGGCTATGTCACGTCGTCGGACGTGGTGCTCGGGCGATATGGCAACAAATGGCTGGCGCTGGCCATCGGGGTCACCGGCATCGTGGCGACGATGCCCTATATCGCGCTGCAACTGGTCGGCATGCAGGTGGTGATCGGCGCGATGGGCGTATCGGGCAACGGTGTGATCGGCGATCTGCCGCTGATCATCGCATTCGTTATCCTGGCGGCGTTTACCTACACCTCGGGGCTGCGCGCGCCCGCCATGATCGCGGTGGTGAAGGACTTGCTGATCTACCTGGTGGTGATCGCGGTCACCATCGCCGTGCCGCTCAAGCTGGGCGGGTTCGGCCCGGTGTTCTCGGCGGTTCCGGCAGCGAAACTGACCCTCGCGGCACCGGTCGGCGAAACCTATGGCAGCTATAGCACCTATGCCACGCTGGCGCTCGGGTCGGCGCTGGCACTGTTTCTCTACCCGCATTCGCTGACCGCGATCTTGAGCAGTTCCAGTCCCGGCGCGATCCGGCGCAATGCCGCCCTGCTGCCGGCCTACTCGCTGGTGCTCGGTTTGCTGGCCCTGCTGGGCTTCATGGCGGTGGCGCTGCACACCGGTTCGAACCCCGCCTTCGCCGACGGTTTCAAGCGTTACGGCAACAACTTCGCCGTGCCGTCGTTGATCCTGGCGGTGTTCCCCGGCTGGTTCGCCGGTGTGGCGTTCGCCGCGATCGCGATCGGGGCGCTGGTCCCCTCGGCGATCATGTCGATCGCCTGCGCCAATATCGTCAGCCGCACCATCTACCGGGGCTTCCTCGTGCCGCATGCGACGGACGCCCAGGAAGCCTCGGTGGCGAAGCTCGCCTCCCTGCTGGTGAAGGTCGGCGCGCTGGTGTTCATCATCTTCGTGCCGGTGCCATACGCGCTGCAGTTCCAGTTGCTGGGCGGACTGTGGATCATCCAAGTGCTGCCGGCGGTGATCCTTGGGCTATACCTGCGCATGTTGAACGGCTGGGCATTGCTGGCCGGCTGGGCTGTCGGCACCGCATTGGGCACCTGGATGGCGGCGACGACATCGTTCAAGGCAGCAGTATTCACGCTGTCGTTCATGGGGACCAGCTTTCCTGGCTATATCGCGATATGGGCGCTGGTCGCCAACATCATCGTGTCGGTCATGCTATCGGCGTTACTGAAGCCGTTCGTTGCTCCCGCGCCAGTGCTTGCCGATTAAGCTGCTGGCGGTGGGGGCCAACCCCATTGCAACCCTTCGGTGCGGTGTTACGCTGCGCGGATCGCAGCCAGGCCGAAGGCAGATTGACATGAACGCGGAACGGATACCGGTGCTCGACGTCTCGGACTTCCTCGCGGACAAGCCCAATGCCCGGCACGCCCTCGCACAAGCGATCGCCCATACATGCGACGATACGGGCTTCCTGGTGATCACCAATCATGGCATTCCGGCGGCGCTGATCGATGGAGCCTTCGCCGCGGCAGCGGATTTCTTCGACCTCGATGACCGGGACAAGCTGGCGCTGAAAGTCGGCGACCTCAACATCGGATACCTGCCGTACGGCGCCCAGACGGTGCGCACATCGAAGCTGAACAACAACACCAAGCCGAACCTGAGCGAAAGCTTCTACATCGTCACCGACCGCACCGCTGACGATCGCGAAATCGTCGCCGGCAACCCGCTATATGGCATGAACCGCTGGCCCATGCGGATGCCGTCGTTCAAGGTTCGGACCATGGCCTACTTCGACGCGATGCGGCCGTTGGGTCATCGCATGGTATCGGTCATCGCCACCTCGCTCGGGCTGCCAGACGATTACTTCGACGCCGATTTCCACCAGCCGACGGTCACCTTGCGGCTGATCCGCTACCCGTCCCACGACAGCGCCGAGGACAATCAGTTCGGCTTCGCGCCGCATATCGATACCAGTTTCCTGACGCTGCTGGCGCAATCGGCGCTGCCTGGGCTGGAGGTGCGCACGCGCGAGGGCGACTGGATCCGCCCGCCGGCGATCCCGGGAACCTTCGTGCTCAACACCGGCGAGATGCTGTCCCGCTACTCCAACGGCCGTTATCTCCCGACGCCGCACCGGGTGATCAACGCCAACAATGCGGTCCGCCACGCGGTGCCGTTCTTCTACGGTCCCGGTCTGGACGCGGTGATCCGGCCTGTCCCGACATGCGTCAGTCCCGACAATCCGGCACGCTACGAGCCGCTGCTGTACGCCGATCACCAGCGCAAGCTGAACCTGACGAATTTCGATCATCGCAGGAAGCAGGCCGAGCAGGCGGCATAGTCCGTATCGCTCCGTCTGCGACCGGGGCTGGACCGCGGCGCCACCGGAAATCGTTGGCTGGACGCTCACGCGCGCCTCGCAGCAGGTTCGCATCGGTCGGCAAGGCGATCACTGGACTGCACGGTCGTGTCGCAGACGACGCGGGTGAACGCGCTGGCATGGTGGCAGCGCTGCGAGCGGCGCGGCTCAGGCTCTGCTGCGGCAGCGCGGTCGGTTTCGCTTCACCCATCCGTCGCTGCCAGCGGGTCATCGGAGGACCGGTCGAATGTCAGGTTGTGGCGGAAGAACGCCCCACCGCGCAGCCATTGGCAATGGGCACTTCTCCGGCCACCGCTGGCAAAGCACCTCGCCAGACGGGTCCGATGAGCCATGCAGCGATAGAATCGCGCCGCTTCGGGTAAATGCGCCTGAAAGTGGCGTGAAGATCACATTTTCCTGGTAAATGCGGATTACTTAAAGACGCTAATATCCTAGGCGTCCTAAATTGGATTAGGATACTTGACGGTCGATTGGGTTCCGGAAGCGGTAAAGCCTTCAGCCGGCTACGAGCTTTGGCTTATTCTTTCCAGAACCTGTCCAGACAACCGGGATACCGCTCGATGCTACGTTGATGACTGGCATTAGGAAATCAAGATGGAACGGCCGCTCGATAGCGAGACAGTCGATAAGTTCCATGGCGACGGATTCGTCGCGATGGAACAACTGGTTTCCCCGCAGGAAGCGGAGCGGATGCGGGCTGTTCTGCTCCGCCTGCATGAAACCAGGGTCGGTTTCAACGAAGGCGCACAGTTCGACGCGGCGGGCTGCGATACCGCCGACAATCGGCCGCGGTTCCCGCAAATACTGAATCCAAGCAACTATGCAAAAGAACTGCTGACGACCAGTTACCGCAACACGGCAACTGCGATCGCCAAGCAGCTCCTGGGCCAAGACGCCCGTTTGCAGCTTGATATCGCGTTCTTCAAGCCGGCACGGATCGGCAGCGATACGCCATGGCACCAGGATGAAGCCTTCAGCAATCCTGATCTGGAGCATGATCAGATCACCATCTGGCTGGCGCTGGCGCCAATCAGCCGCAACAACAGTTGCATGTCGTTCATCCCAGGCTCGCACAAGCTGCCGGTGCTCGAGCATCGGGCCAAAGACGGCGATCCGCGCAACCATGCGCTGGAATGCATCGGCACATTCGATGCCGCAACAGCGGTGGAGTGTCCGCTGCAGGCGGGCGGGGCGACAATCCATTCGCATCGCACTTTGCACTACGCCGGTCCCAACCCTTCCTCCGAGTACCGCATCGGCTATGCGCTCGTGTTCGACACACCGTTCCGCTTGCGCAAAAAGCCGCTGGTCTTCGGCTGGCAGCAACATCAGCAACTGACGGATCGGCAACTGCGCAAGCGCGCCTGGCGGCGGCATGGCGGTATCATCGTCGAGCTGTGGCGCGGCCGGCAGCTCGCTCGCAACCATCTGGCAGCCAAGCTGCCGCGTATCTTCCACAAGCTGCGGGGCAACACCAAGCAGGACTTCACCGGATAAAGCCGCATGGCCGGCTACGTTGGCGGTCCGGCACCGAGACCGGACGCTCCGGTAAGCGGCCGATCCTCGAGTGTCTTGCCCCAAAAGTCCGCCGTGTCATGCGGCGGACTTTTGGGATCAGCAGGCCACTGAAACCAAAGGGGTCGCGAGGCTGATGTTCGCCCGATATGGCGAACTTCAGACACCGGACATTAGCATTCCGTCGAATTTTGCGGCCGAGCTTGTTTACGCCGCAAGCAGCGCGTGGACCTGTTGGCTGATGAACGCCGCATCGGCCGGATTGCCGACAGGATTGCCGGCGCGGTGCCCCCAGATGCTGGGAATCGGCTGCAGCTCGGCGCAGGCCAGGAACGGCAGTTCGGCTGCGTTGTCGGCGGTGCGAAAATACAGGTCGGTGGCGCCGGGCATCAGCAGTACCCGCGCTTGGATCGATCGCAGCGCGGCCGCAAGATCGCCATCATACAGTCCGTTGGCGCTGATGTCGGCGGCATCCCAGGTACGGAGCTGAGCATACAGGTTGGCGGCCGAACGGGCGGCGTAACGATCCTCCCAATCGGTTTTCAGGAACGTCTCGAGGTCGGGCGCCCCCAAATTCGGCGCCGGGCCGACCGCCAAGTGCAGCCCGGCGCGATAGAAATCCTGACTGAGCGCCCAGCCCGCGTAAATCCGCCCAAACGCCCGTTTCGCCGCCTGCGGTTCGGCGGAAAAGCGGCCATTGCCAATATGCTGCGGCGCGGCCTCCAGCGTGGCAATCAGCGAACGCAGGAAGACCTGGTTGTGCACCGCGGTCCGAGCGACACCGCAATTGACCACGATCCGCTGCACCGCGCCGGGAAACAGCGCCGCCCAGTGATAGGCCTGCAGCGCGCCCATCGACCAGCCATAGACACAGGCCACCTGGTCGATACCGAACAACGCGGCTAACGCGCGCCGCTGCGCCTGGACGTTGTCATGCACCGTCACCAACGTCGGATAATCCGCCGCATCGGACGGCGAGGACGACAGGCCGTTGCCGAACATGTCGACGATGACGATGAACCAGCGCGTCGGATCCAGGATCTTGTCCGGCCCGATCAGCCACTCGAGATCGGGATGCTGCGCGCCATAGCTGGTGGGATAGACAATGACATTGTCCCGCGCGGGCGACAGCTTGCCGTGGGTCTTCCAGCTAAGCCTGGCCGAATCCAGTCGTGCGCCGGACTGCAGCGTCAGGTTTCCGAGGTCGAAACTTCCCTGTTGCGTCGGCCAGGTCATCATCGTCTCTCCGTTCCGCTTGGCACCGATGCAGTATGCGGCAGCGCGCGCATGTTGGAACAGGGCGCTCGGCTTGCCGCAGGCTTGCGTTCGGCGCCGGCGTCCAACCACGCGGTATTCTTCCTAAGCAATTTTTCCTTGCGTCCCTCTGCAACCTAAGGTAGAAGATGTTCGAACAAACAATGAACTTGGATGCCATGCAAGACGTCACCAGTCCTACCCAATCCACTGAACGCCTACGCGCCTACGCCAGCGCCGCGCTCACGCCGTTCTTTGCCAGCGCTGCAAACGGCTGTGAGACTGCCGCCCGGAACACCGCCGAAGGCCTGCTGAACGATTATCGCGCGGCCACGCCCAAGGAAATCCAGCTATCCGCCCAGATCATAGCGTCCGGCCTGGCAACGCTGGCCTGCCTGAGCGCCGCGTCGGTGGCCAAGCACGACTCGATCAACGAGATGCTGCGGCTGCAGCGCGAAGCCCTCAAGCTGCACCGAACGTCGGATAAAGCGACCAAGATGCTGGAGGCGCGCAAAAAGCAACGCACGACAAACCCGAAGACGATGACCGCGGCGCACACGAAATGGGACGAGGGCACGTTCCAACGGTCGATCAATCAGGCGTTGGATAAATTCAATGACTCGAATGCCAGGGTCGCCGCCTACATGGAAAGTTTGCGGACCAATACGGGGAAACCGAAACCCGACGCGTCGATCAGCAAATAGGCCCGGCGAGGGTAGACTGAGCCAGCAGGTCAGACCACGGCCGCGCTGGTGCCCGCCCGTTGGGCCGGGATCAGGCCCGGGGCCGCGATCCCAGCCTGACGGCCCCGTCAGCCTAACTCGGTTCGATCTGCACGATCCCCGGACGCGGCGACGCGGCATGTTCCTTCAGCACCGCCTCGGTCCCCGGATCGACTTCCTTCATCAGCACATCGTAGCCCCACAGATCGGCCAGATGCTGCAGCACCATCCGAGCGTCCTTTTCCTCCAGCAGCACGCGGTTGAGCGCGCGGTGGTGCAGGATCAGTCGGCGGTCGCCGGCCAGGTTGACATCGATCACCTGGATATCGGCCGACGTCCATGACACGTCGTAGTGCTTGGCCAGCGCCTGCTTGATCTTGCGGTAGCCGCGTTCGTCATGGATCGCCTCGACCCGCAGGTTCGGCTCGCTGGCATCGTCCATCACGTGGAACAGGCCGAAATGGCGCACCAGCTTCGGGCTGAGGTATTGCAGGATGAAGCTCTCGTCGCGGTAGTTCGCCCACACGTCGCGCAGCACGTTCATGTGGTCGTTGCAGCCGGCGATGTGCGGAAACCACTGCTTGTCTTCGGCGGTCGGCAGCGTGCAGATGCGCTCGATGTCCTGCATCATGGCGAAGCCCAGCGCATAGGGATTGATGCCGGAGTAGCGACGGTCGTCGAATTCCGGCTGGAACACCACGTTGGTGTGCGAGGACAGGAACTCCACCATCGCGCCGTCGGTCAGCAGCCCCTTCTCGTGCAGCCGGTTCAGGATGGTGTAGTGCGAGTAGGTGGCACAGCCCTCGTTCATTACCTTGGTCTGCGACTGCGGGTAGAAATACTGCGCGATGATGCGCACGATCCGCAGCACCTCACGCTGCCAAGGCGCCAGCCGCGGCGCGGTTTTTTCCATGAAGTACAGGATGTTTTCCTGCGGCAGTTCCAGCAGCGCCTTGCGCTGTTCGGCGGCGGTCGGGTCGGCGCGGGTATTTTCCTTGCCCGGCACGGTGCGCCACAGGTCGTTAAACACCCGTTCGTCGTGTTCGCGGCGTTCGCGTTCGCGCTTTTCCTCCGACCGCAGGTCGGCGGTCCGCTTGCGCGGATACTTGTGCACTGCCTGGCTCATCAGCGCGTGCGCGGCGTCCAGCAGGCGTTCGACCGCCACCTCGCCGTAACGCTCTTCGCACGAGGTGATGTAGTCCTTAGCGAACTCCAGATAGTCCAGGATGCCGTTGGCGTCGGTCCACTGCTGGAACAGGTAGTTGTTCTTGAAGAAGTGGTTATGCCCGAACGCCGCGTGCGCCATCACCAGGGTCTGCATCATGGCGGTGTTCTCTTCCATGATGTAGCTGATGCACGGGTTGGAATTGATGACGATCTCGTACGCCAGCCCCTGCATGCCGGCGCGGTACATCGCCTCGTTGCGGGAAAAATGCTTGCCGAACGACCAGTGCTTATAAAACAGCGGCATGCCGATCGAGGAGTAGGCATCCAGCATCTGTTCGGTGCCGATGACCTCGATCTGGTTGGTGTAGACTTCGAGCCCCATTTCGCTCAGCGCGACCTTCTCGATCGCGTCGTAGCAGCGCTGGATGGTGCCGAACTCCCAGTCGGCACCCTCGAACAACGGGCGTTCCGCCCGGATCAGCGTGGAGCTCATTCGGCAGCCTCCTCGGCCCCGGTCTTCTTGGCGAAGAGTTCCCGGAACACTGGGTAGATGTCTCGGCGATGGCCGACCTTGCGCATCGCCATCGGCGCGCCGTTGCGAATGATCGTGGAGTAGGTCTGCCACAGATCGCTGTCGCGGCGGATGAAGCCGGGCGGGAAGTGCTCGGAATCGCGGCCGACCTCGAGATAGGCGTAATACTGGCAAGCTGGCAGCAGCACCTTGGTCAGCAGCGCGGCGGTCTTGTCGTTGTCGCTGGCGGTATTGTCGCCGTCGGACGCCTGGGCGGCATAGATGTTCCAACTGTCCGGGCTGTAGCGGTCGTCGATCACCCGCTGCATTTCCTCCAGCGCGGTGGACACCACGGTGCCGCCGGTTTCGGGGCTGTTGAAGAAGGTGTCCTCATCGACCTCGGACGCCTGGTGGGTGTGGCGGATAAACACCACTTCCACGTTCTTGTAGCGCCGTTTCAGGAAGATGTACAGCAGCACATAGAACCGCTTGGCCAAGTCCTTCATGTGCTCGGTCATCGACCCGGACACGTCCATCAGGCAGAACATCACCGCTTGGGCCACCGGCTTCGGATGCGACTCGAAGCGCCGGTAGCGCACGTCCAGCGGATCGATATACGGGATGACCCCGGTGCGGCGCACCTTGCGGGCCAGTTCTTCCTCGAGCGCCACGCGCCGCGGGTCGTCCGCTTCCAGCGCGGCGATCTCATCGCGCAGCGCCTGGATTTCACCGGGCTTCGGACGGCGCAGCGCGATGCGCCGCGACAGGCTGTTGCGTACCGTGCGGTTCAGCGCCAGGTTGGCCGGCGATCCGCTGACCGAGTAGCCGGCACGGTGATAGACCAACGCCTCGGTGTTCACCACCCGACGCTTGGCCAGGTCGGGCAGTTCCAGATCCTCCAGGAACAGATCGACGAACTCGTCACGTGACAGGGCGAAGCGAAAATCGTCCTCACCCTCGCCGTCCGGGCTGCCTTCGGACCCGCTGCCGCCGCCGCCATTGGGTGGCCGCTGGATGGTATCGCCGGCGATATACTCCTTGTTGCCGGGCAACAGGTGGTCGCGAATGCCGCCGGTGCCGCTGCGCCGGAATGAAGGTTCATGTACGCCTTGCGCCGGCAGCACCACCTCACCGCCCTCGTCGGCGTCCTTGATGCTGCGGCTACCGGCGCTTTCGTGCACCGCCTTGCGGATCTGCGATTTGGCGCGCCGCATGAAGCGTTGGCGGTTGGCCAGGTTCTTTCCACTCGGGTTCAGGCGGCGGTCAACTATGTGCATAGCGTGCCTGTGCGACCTTTCCGGGTTCGGCGGGCATGGCTAGCCCGCCTGCTTCACGCGCATATACCACTCAACGAGTCGTCTGACCTGCCTTTCGGTGTAGCCGCGGGCGGTCATGCGTTCGACAAACTCGGTGTGTTTCTTTTCGGTGTCACTGTCCTTCTTAGAGCCGAAGCTGATCACCGGCAGCAACTCCTCGACCTGGCTGAACATCCGGCGCTCGATCACGTCGCGGATCTTCTCGTAGCTGGTCCAGGACGGGTTCTTGCCGTTGTTGTTGGCCCGGGCCCGCAGGCTAAATTTCACCACCTCGTTGCGGAAATCCTTGGGGTTGGCGATCCCGGCCGGCTTTTCGACCTTGGTCAACTCCTGATTCAGCAACTCGCGGTTCAACAACTGGCCGGTGTCGGCGTCCTTGAAGTCGATGTCCTCGATCCAGGCGTCGGCATAGGACACGTAGCGGTCGAACAGGTTCTGTCCATAGTCGTGGTACGATTCCAGGTAGGCTTTCTGGATTTCATTGCCGATGAACTCGGCATAACGCGGCGCCAGCTCACCCTTGATGAACTCCAGGTAGCGCTTTTCGGTTTCCTGCGGCATCTGGTCGCGCCGGATCGACTGCTCCAGCACATACATCAGGTGAACCGGATCGGCGGCGATTTCGGTGGTGTCGTGGTTGAATGTCGCGGCCAGCACCTTGAACGCGAAGCGGGTCGAGGCGCCATCCATGCCTTCCTCGACACCCGCGGTATCCTTGTATTCCTGCAAGGAGCGCGCGCGCGGGTCGGTCTCTTTCAGGCTCTCGCCGTCATACACCCGCATCTTGGCATAGAGCGTCGAGTTCTCGTGCCGCTTGAGCCGCGACAGCACCGAAAACCGAGCCAGCATTTCCAGCGTCGCCGGGGCGCACGGAGCATCGCCAAGTTCGGAACGCGACACCAGCTTGTCGTAGATCTTCTGTTCCTCGGTGACGCGCAGGCAGTACGGCACCTTGATGACATAGATCCGGTCGATGAAGGCTTCGTTGTTCTTGTTGTTCTTGAACGATTGCCACTCCGATTCGTTGGAGTGTGCCATGATGATGCCCTGGAACGGAATCGCGCCGATATTTTCGGTGCCGATGTAGTTGCCTTCCTGCGTCGCGGTCAGCAGCGGGTGCAACATCTTGATCGGCGCCTTGAACATCTCGACAAACTCGAGCATGCCCTGGTTCGCCCGGTTCAGGCCGCCCGAATAGCTGTAGGCGTCGGGATCGTTCTGCGCGTGCATCTCCAGCTTGCGGATATCGACCTTTCCCACCAGCGAAGAGATGTCCTGGTTGTTCTCATCACCCGGTTCGGTCTTGGCGATGCCGACCTGGCGCAACCGGGACGGGATCAGTTTTTGTACCCGGAACTTGGAGATGTCGCCGTTGAACTCATCCAGCCGCTTGATGCACCACGGGCTCATCAGCCCGGTCAGCCGGCGCACCGGAATACCGTAGCGGTCCTCCAGCATCGAACCCATCCGCTCCGGGTTGAACAGGCCGAGCGGGCTTTCGAACACCGGGCTGAGGTCGTCGCCGGCCTTCAGCACGTAGATCGGATAGGTCTCCATCAACGCCTTCAGGCGCTCCGCCAGCGACGACTTGCCGCCGCCGACCGGGCCCAGCAAGTACATGATCTGCTTGCGTTCCTCGAGACCCTGCGCAGCATGGCGCAAGAACCCGACGATCCGCTCAATGGTCTCTTCCATGCCGTAGAATTCGCTGAACGCCGGATAGGCCCGGATCGTGCGATTCATGAAGATGCGGCCGAGGCGCGGGTCCTTCGAGGTATCCACCATCTCGGGCTCGCCGATCGCCGCCAGCAGGCGTTCGGTTGCGGTCGAGTAGACCAGCGGGTCCTTCTTGCAGGCGTCGAGATAGTCCGCCAGCGACATCTCGGCCTCGCGATGAGCCTCGAACGTCCTTGCATAGGCGGTGAAAATGTCCTCGACCGTATTCATGCGGCCGCTCCTTTGTTGTGGGTGGTGCCACGATCAGTCGCGTCTGCACGAACCATGTCATGCAAGATGGGTGCAACCGTAGCGGATAGGCGAGATGTCGCGGGAATGTTTTCGCCGATTCGCATCATTCGGGAGTCCGCGAGCGTGACATTGACTTACATTCCCTGAGAAAAGCCGCAGTCATTTGCATTACTCTTTCTTCCGCCGGCTCGAAGTGGCGACCGGCACAAAAGCAGTTGAGGCGTCGTTCATCGCCGGCAGTGCATGACAACGCGGAAGCCACCGCGCCGCGTCAGCATCGGATGCAAAAATCTTGCATCCCAAGACAGAGACTTCATCGTCCAACAGCTGGCGGACGATCTCTCCGCAAGCCAGCAAACACGAGACATTTCCGCCAATCACGGAATAGTGAAACCCGCCGTGCGGCATTTCAAGAGAATTCACCACGGCACTGCGAAAAACCGCCTCGGCCCATTTTGACGGGGCTGCGAGGGCCCGTCGGACGATACGTGGTTGCGTTCAGGCATAACGCAAACCAATTGCGGTAAAGCGGCGCCCAGCACGAGTCGGGGCATGGGCAAGAGCCGAGGCATGGGCAAGAACCGCAGCATGAACCACAAGCGCCACGTCATGGCTGTGAACTGCATCAACTGCCTTTCCTAGCCGCCGGACGCCCGAGTCGCAGGCCCCGAGGCACCAGGAATACAAGGATACTCTTAACATTCCGTTAACGTGTATCGTTTTCGTTCTATCCATCCTCTCCCGCTTGGAACGCTACACCACTCGGTCCGCTGCGTGGCCGAAAATCTTCGTATGATCCGTCGCTGTGCAGCCACTGCCGAAACCGAGGGCACGTGCCGCGCCACCGCGCGAACACGGTTCACCCCATGATTGACCAGTTTGGTGTAAACTCTTGAGTCACAATATATTTAACCCTTCCGGAACAGAGCCATTCGCGGCGCTGGATCAGTTGCCATACGGCCTCCGAGGAGCGGTTTCGGCTTCGAGCCGGCCGTCATGAACGCCACGCGGGGCGACCTCGACCAATGGCAGCCGTCAGCACCGCGCCAGTGCTGGGCCGGCGTCAGTCTCGACCGACCGCTGGTCATGGCCATCCTCAACGCCACCCCGGACAGTTTCAGTGGCGGGGGGCGCCGCGCCGACCCTGGTGAGGCCATCGCAGCCGGCCTGAGGATGGCCGCCGAGGGCGCCGACATCATCGACGTCGGCGGCGAAAGTACCCGCCCCGGCGCCGCGTCGGTGACGCCCGAATTGGAGCAGGATCGCGTGCTGCCGATTATCGAAGCCCTGGCCGCGGCAGGTCTTCGCGTCTCGGTCGATACCAGGAACGCCGCCACCATGCGGGCCGCGCTCAGCGCCGGTGCCAGCATCGTCAACGACGTGTCGGCGCTGGCGCATGATGCGTCATCCGCCGGTGTCGTCGCCGCAGCGGGCTGTCCCGTCGTGCTGATGCACATGCGCGGCAACCCCGCCACGATGCAGGCCGAAGCGGTCTACGCCGATGTCGCGGCCGAGCTGCGCGCCGAAGTCTCGGTGCGGATCGAGGCGGCGCTGCGCGCCGGGGTTCGGCCCGACCGGATCGCGATCGACCCAGGGATCGGTTTCGCCAAGCGGGCGCCACACTCGCTGGCGGTCTTGCGCGGACTGCCGGACCTTGCCGGGCTCGGCTACCCGATCGTGGTCGGGGTCTCGCGCAAGAGCTTCATCGCCACCGTTGCAGGCCAATCGACGGCCGGACAGCGACTCGGCGGATCGCTCGCCGCCGGGCTGTACTCGGTGCTGCGGGGCGCCTCGATCCTGCGCGTCCATGATGTCAGAGAGACGGTTCAAGCCATTCGTATCTGGCAGGCGCTGTTTGCGCCGGGCACGGTTCCGCTTCCCCAACGCCCGCCATTCGATTAGACCTGCCACCAAGACGACCGGAGCGCCGAACGGGAGCGGCAATCAGCGCATGAGCAAAATAAGACGCCTGTTCGGCACCGATGGGATCAGGGGCAAGGCGAACTCCGACCCGATGACCGCCGGCATCGCCTTGCGACTCGGCCAGGCGGCCGGGTTGCTGTTCACCCGCGGCGAATATCGCCACCGCGTCGTCATCGGCAAGGACACCAGGCTGTCCGGCTACATGATCGAACCCGCGCTGACCGCCGGATTTATCGGCGCCGGCATGGACGTCACCTTGTTGGGGCCGTTGCCCACGCCGGCGGTGGCGATGCTGACCCGCTCGTTGCGCGCCGATCTCGGGGTGATGATTTCCGCCTCGCACAATCCCTACGAGGATAACGGCATCAAGCTGTTCGGTCCCGATGGCACCAAGCTGTCCGATGAGAAAGAGCTCGAGATCGAGGCTCTGATGGACAGCGGCTTCGCCGACCGCCTGGCCGAATCCGGCCTGCTGGGCCGCGCCGCCCGCCTGGATGACGCGGCCGGGCGCTACATCGAGGCAGCCAAGGGCAGCTTCCCCCGCGGATCCCGCCTCGACGGCCTGCGCATCGTCGTCGATTGCGCCAACGGCGCTGCCTATAAGGTGGCGCCCACCGTGCTGTGGGAACTGGGCGCGACGGTCATTCCCGTCGGCGTCGCACCGGATGGCTTCAACATCAACCAGGCCTGCGGCTCGACGGTGCCCGAATTCCTCTGCGCCAAGGTAGTCGAGCATGGCGCCCATCTGGGCATCGCGCTCGACGGCGACGCCGATCGGGTGATCATCGCCGACGAAACCGGTGAGGTGGTCGATGGCGACCAGATCCTGGCATTGATTGCCCGCTCCTGGCACCAGGCCGGAACACTGCGCGGCGGCGGCATCGTCGCCACCGTGATGTCCAATTTGGGGCTGGAGCGCCATCTCGGCCAACTCGGCCTGCGACTGCACCGCACCAAGGTGGGCGATCGCTATGTCGCGGAGCATATGCGCACCAGCGGGATCAATGTCGGGGGAGAGCAATCCGGCCACCTTATCCTGTCTGACTTCGCCACCACCGGGGACGGTCTGCTCGCCGCGCTTCAGGTGCTGGCGGTTCTGGTGCAGCAGGATCGGCCTGCGTCGGAGCTGTTGCAGGTGTTCCGGCGGCTGCCGCAGCGGCTGAAGAACGTGCGCTTCGCCGGCGTGTCGCCGTTGCGCGAAGACCGCGTGCAGGCAGCAATCCGCGACGCCGAGGCCCGCCTGAACGGCACCGGCCGCGTACTGATCCGGGAAAGCGGCACCGAACCGCTGGTGCGGGTGATGGCCGAGGGCGAAGACGGCATCATCGTCGCCGAGGTGGTGGACTCGTTGTGCGAAATGATCGCCGACGTCGCCCGGATCAGGCAAGCCGCGGTTTAGCCATGCTGCCGAAGATCGAGAGCACCACCCCTAGGCCGAGCGGAACCGCCCGCTGATGCGCGGCCGTGTGCTGGTGATCGCCGGCTCCGACTCGGGCGGCGGAGCCGGAATCCAGGCCGATATCAAGGCAATAACCGCGCTCGGGGCGTTTGCCGCGACCGCGGTCACCGCGCTGACTGCGCAGAACACGCTCGGCGTCCACGGCGTTGTCCCGGTGCCCCCCGATTTCATCCGCCAGCAGATCGATGTGGTGCTCAGCGACATCGGCGCCGACGTCATCAAGATCGGCATGCTGGGCGACGTGGCGACGATCGAGACCGTTGCCACCGCATTGCACGATCTCGCCGCGGCGACACCGGTGGTGCTCGACCCGGTCATGGTGGCAAAGGGCGGACATTCCCTGCTGGCGACCGAGGCCGTGGACACCCTGCGCCGTCGGCTGCTGCCGCTGGCGGCGCTGATCACCCCGAACCTGCCGGAGGCCGAAGCGCTGACCGGGCTGAGCATCCGGACCGAGGCCGAGATGCGGTCCGCCGCAACCGCATTGCTCGCCACCGGTGTGCCGGCCGTGCTGTTGAAGGGTGGCCATCTGCCCAGCGACACGGTCATCGATCTGCTGGCCACCGCGGATGGCATCGAGGCGTTCCCCGCCCCCCGGATCGACACCCGCCACACCCACGGCACCGGTTGCACGACGGCCTCGGCCGTGGCGGCCGGGTTGGCGCAGGCTCTGTCCCTGCGCGACTCAGTGCTTCGCGCGCGACTTTATGTCCGGGCCGCTATCAGCTCCGCGCCCGGATTCGGCGGCGGGCATGGTCCGCTGGATCACGCGGTGACCGTGGCGATACCCCCGTCCTGGCCGGGCCAACGGGACTGAATCGCCAACCTCAGGCCAGCATCCCGGAGATGGCATCGGCCAATTCGGCCGTCGCCGAACTCATCGCCGCCACCAGCGCGCGCGTGCTGGCGTCCGCCGGCCGAACCGTGAACCGGACCCCGCGCGATCGGATGCCCTTGCCGTCCACCGCGACCTGCGCCGCCAGCAGCAGGTTGCCGTCCTGGTCCAGATCGAAGCGCAGCAGGTTGATCTCCACCGTTGCCGCCGCCGGCGTGGAAATCGCCCCGCTGTCACCGTACACCGTACTGCCCGGCAGCCGCTGGTTCAGCTCCTGCACCAGGATCCGGCTCAGCATCGCGTCGAGCGGCTCACCCCACCATTGGTTCGACAGCACGTCGATCCGGTAGCCCTCGGACGACCGCACGATCTGCGAGCGTTCCAGATAATGCGCGATGGCGATCGCACGCAGGACAATGACCCGCGGCGCACCGCCATGGGTCACCCCCGGGATCGCCGCCAGCACATACAAATCGGGATTGGGCGAAGCGCACGCCGCCGGCAACGCGGTCAGAGCCAGCAGGGCGGATCGCCTGGACAGTGGCATCGGCCCGGTCATTGAACCCCTTGGTCGGTGCGGCCACGAATCAACGCCTCGGGGTGGCGAGCCAGCAGATCGGCCAGCACCCGGATCGAGCGGGCGGCGTCGGATAACTGGTCCATGGTTCGGCCGACATCGCGGTTGAAGCGGGAATCGCTGCCATATCCGGACTGCAACGACGCCAGCAGCTTGTCGGTGCGCTGCACCGTGCTGTCCAGCCCGTTGGCGATCGATGGAAGACGCTGCATCGCCGGCTTCAGCCCATGATTGAGGTTGTCCACCAACTGCTGCACGCCGGCCAGCGTCGATCGCAGTTCGCTGACCGTCTCGGCAAGCTGCTTGTCGTTGACCAGCGCATTCACTCCGGCCAGGGTGCGATCGAGGTTCTGCCCGATCGATTCGAACGGAATGGCGTTCAACCGATTGACCAGGTTGGTCGCGGCCGTGGCGACGTCATCCGCGCTTCCACCCTCGATCGGGATGACATAGGCATCGCCCTGCTTGCCCAGAGTGCCCGGGCCGGCATTGGGGTACACGTCCATCGCCAGTTGCTTCGACCCGGTCAGGATGCTGCTCGATTCCAGCTTCACCCGCAGGCCCCGATTGACCAGTTCCTGCATCCTCTTGTCCAGGTCCCCACCGGTCGGCAATTCCAGCATCGCGATGCGCTCCGGCTCGACGTTGAAATGCACCGGAACCATGACCGTGTCCGACGCGCGGTCGTAGACCAGCGACAGGCTGGACACTTCGCCGATCTTCAGGCCATGCAAAGTGACCGGCGACCCCGTTCCCAGGCCGGAAACCGAACTGTCGAAGTTGGCGATGAACGGCAAGGTCCGCTTGTAGGTCGAGGCATCGGCGGCATCCTCGTCGTCATACAGCGGGAACGTATGTTCGGCCGCGCTCTCGCCGGAGGTCTTGGGATCGTCCGGAGTCTCGAAAGCAAGCGCGCCAAGCACCACCGCGCGCAGCGATTGCAGCTTGACCTGCAGCCCGTTGGTGCCGAGCGCCACCTTGGCGCCGGATGCGTTCCAGAACCGCGTGTTGTCATCGACATACTTGTCGAAAGGCTGGCGGACGAAAATATGGATCGTGATGTCGCGGGCCATCTCGCCGACGTTCCAGCCCAGCACCTCGCCCACTTCCAGATCGCGGAACAGGATCGGCGAGCCGAGGTTCAGCGACCCGATTCGACTGGCCCGCAGCAGGAAGCTGCGGCCCGGTACGTCCGATTGCAGCACCGGCGGATTTTCCAGGCCGACGAAGTCGCGCTTGGGCTCCCCGCCCTTCGCCGGCAGCAGATCGATATACGACCCCGAGAACAGCGTCTGCAGCCCGCTGATCGCGCCGGCGAAGAACCGCGGCCGTACCACCCAGAACTGGGCACCATCGGTCAGCAGCGGTTCGGCTTCCCGGTTCATCCGAATCGTCACCTGTACCCGCTTCAGATCCGGAGTGAGCCCGATTTTCTGCACCACCCCCATATCGACGTCCTTGTGCCGGACGTGCGACTGGTCCGCCTGCAGCCCCTCGGCGGTCTCGAACGTGACGGTGATCAGCGGGCCGCGCTGCGACAGCGTCGACCAGGCAAGCCAGATGCCGATGATAAGCGTCACCACCGGAATGGCCCAGATCAGCGGCAGCCGGCTCTTATGGTCGATCGGGGCCCGCACGACCGCCGTGGGGTGCCTCTCGCTCACTGCTGCACCTTCGCGCTCATGCGGTTTCCGCTCGGCCCGGACCGATCGGCTGCATCGGTGTCGGCGCCGCTTCAGCTGTTTCGCGAGCGCGGTCCCACATCAGTCTCGGGTCGAAGCTGTGCGCCGCCAGCATGGTCAGGATCACCACCGCGGCGAAGGCGATCGCCCCGGGCCCTGGGTAGACGCTGGCGAGCTTGCCGAACTGCACCACCCCGACCAGGATCGATTCCATGAAGATGTCGATCATCGACCACCGGCCGATGGCATCGACGACCCGGTACAGCACCGTGCGATCGCGCATCGCCCAATTGCTGCCAAGGTGCGTCGGGACCAGCAGTAAGATCAGCCCGATCAACTTCAGCACCGGAACCGCCACGCTGGCGAAGAAGACCAGCGCGGCCAGCGGCCACATCCCAAGCTCCGCCAACTCCTGCACGCCGCCCAGGATGGTACTGGGCTGGCCCGCGCCAAGCCGCACGACGGTCAGCACAGGGTAGATGTTGGCGGGAATGTAAAGCATCATCGCCGCGATCGCGAACGCCCAGGTGCGCGGCATCGAGTTCGGCTTGCGGATCCGCAAGCGGAAGCCGCAGCGCGTGCATCGCATGCCCGGCGCGGCGCGGCTGACCAGGCCGCAGGTGTCACAGCCGATGCGCCAGCGAAGCACGTTGCGACCGGGCCGGTCCGAGGTCATCGGATTGACATCCAGGACCCGCCGCCGCCGCCGGTTGGGCGGCTCCATCGCTTCCCACACCGCCTGACCGTCAAGCATGTAATCGGCCAGCACCATGATCACCATCAGTCCGGCCAGTGCATAGATCGCCGGACCGAGATTGACCGTCGTCATGCCGCTGAGACGGACATAGGCGACGAGCAGGCCAAGCAGATAGATCTCCACCATCGACCACGGCCGCAGGTGCTCAACCCAGGCATAGATCTCTCGCAGCTCCGCCGGCGGTCGCTTCAGGTGCAGGCCGCCCAGCACCGCGAGCATGCACAGCACCCGGGCCAGCGGCGCGGCGACGGTGGTGATCAGGACGACGAGAGAGATTTCCCACAGGCCGTACTGCTCCATCTCGCTCGGCCCGCTGACCAGCCCGGCGATACGCTCCTGGCCGGCGGTGCTGACCGCGATCAGGGTCAGCGTCGCGCCCAGCAGGAACAGGATCAGCGCGCTGATATTCAGTGCCAGAGGCAGTGACAGCGGATTGCGCCTGGTGTGCCGCAGCACCGCGTCGCAACGCTCACAGACCGCCCGCGCGCCCGGCGGCATCGCCGGCAGCACCTGCATCTCCCCGCAATCATGGCACTCGCACAGCCGGGGTGCGGTGACCGCGGATAACCGCCCTGGAAACGCTGACCCTGGCCTGACCGATCCAGCGGGCGCCAGGGCGGCGGGTGACGAGGACGAGGTGTCCATCAGGCGGTGGTCTGAAGGCGAAGCGGCAAGCCCATCGCAATGAAGTAGCACGGAACAGCCTGGGAAAAAGAGGCTTTCACCATGACGCCACGGAAAACCGCACCGCGGCAACCGACGAGCGCCGCCCACGCAGGCCCAGCGGCACTGCAACAGCCACGCCTTTGGCAGGCCGCAAGACCGAAGTCCTTGGCTGGCCGCAAGACCGAACCGTCGCGGCAGGCAAAGTGGCACGCCAACTTGCCAGGTGCCCAGGTAGTCAATAGCGTCGCAGCAAATTCTGGAGCTTTGCAAATGACGGATTCGTCCGATTATACACCGCCGAAGGTCTGGGAATGGAACAAGGAAAACGGCGGCCGGTTCGCTACTATCAACCGTCCGGTCTCGGGCTCCACGCACGACAAGGACCTGCCGGTCGGCCGCCATCCGCTGCAGCTTTACTCGCTGGGCACACCGAACGGCGTGAAGGTCACGGTCATGCTGGAGGAACTGCTGGCGATCGGCCACCGCGGCGCCGAATACGACGCCTGGCTGATCCGCATCAGCGAGGGTGATCAGTTCGGCAGCGGCTTCGTGGCGATCAACCCGAACTCCAAGATACCCGCACTGCTGGATCGCAGTGGCCCGAAGCCGATCCGGGTGTTCGAAACCGGTTCGATCCTGATGTATCTCGCCGAAAAGTTCGCCGCGTTCCTGCCGAACGATCCGGCTTCCCGCGCCGAATGCCTGTCGTGGCTGTTCTGGCAGATGGGCAGCGCGCCTTATCTCGGCGGCGGCTTCGGCCATTTCTACGCCTATGCCCCGATCAAGATCGAATACGCGATCGACCGGTTCGCCATGGAGGCGAAGCGCCAGCTCGACGTGCTCGACAAGCGTCTCGCCGACCACGAATACCTGGCGGGCAGCGCATACACCATCGCCGACATCGCGGTGTGGCCCTGGTATGGCGGACTGGTGAAGGGTTGGCTGTACGGGGCTGCCGAATTCCTGCGGGTGGAGGACTACAAGAACGTGCAGCGCTGGGCCGATACGATCGGCGACCGACCGGCCGCCAAGCGTGGCCGTATGGTCAACCGCATCAACGGCGAGCTCTCAAGTCAATTGCACGAACGCCATGACGCCAGCGATTTCGAGACCCAGACGCAGGACAAGCTCAAATTCGCGAGTTAGGCGTGTTGCGCCGGGTCGAGACGGTCAGCCGTGCCATCAAGGCGGTCTGTCTGACCCAGCGCATGGCGTTGCCTACCAGGGAGGGCTCGATCGGCACCACCAAGCCGAAACCCAGCGGCACCGAGGACGCGTTCGACCCCCTGGGCATTTTCCCGGCCCGATGCAAGCTCCGAACACGGACTTCGCGGGCGATCCGGCCAAGCACTGACGCTGGCCGCAAGACCACGCCGTGAAACGGCTGACGCGGGCGGCAAGACGAAACCGTGAAACCGTCGATGCGGGCGGCAAGATGCCGCCGTGAAACCGCCGATGCGGGCGTACACCGATCGAACCCATTCGACCGGCGCCCCCCGCTTGTGCTCGGCCGTCTACTTCTTGGCCAGCTTGCCGTCGTCGGCATCGATCGACGACGGCAAATAGACCGCTATGCAGCCGCGCGTCGGGCAAGGATTGGTCGGGTCGGTTGACGCCGCGGTGCCCGGGGGAATCAGTCCGATCGGCACGAAGACGTGGTGCGAAACCTTGTCCGCCGCCACCGAATGCGCCGACGTCGACGTCGCCACGCCGCCATCATACATGTTGGTCACCGCATCCACGGTGCCGAGGATCGGTGTCACCTTGCCGTTGACCAGGGTGCCGCGGGCAGACAGGTAGTAATGTTTCGTGCCGCGGTCGAACCAGACCTCATCGTTGCCGCCGGCCGGCGTAATGTTCGCGACGATGTTGCCATTATCCAGATTGATCACCACCGACTGGGTCGTGGCGACGGTGTTTGGAGGCACCGTAAAGGCGCCGCTGCAACCGATCATCGCCTCATCTCGCGGGCCAAGCGTGAGACCGCCCGGCGTGCAGTTCGACACCGGATAGGTCGCCTTGACCGACATCGTGCTGGGGTCGATCACCGAAATCCCGCCCTGTGTTGCATCGCTCGGCACGATTTGCGGCACCGAGACGTAGAACAGACCGGTCTTCTTCGACCATTGCGGCTGCTCGATGCCGGTCTGCGTGGCATCCGGTGTGCCGTTGGTGCCGTCGAACACGATCTTGCCGACAACCGCACGGGTATCGGTATTGATCATCGTCACGAACGGCGGCACGTCGGCATTGTTGGCGACGGCAAGGATGTGGTCGGCCGCGTCCAACGCCATCTCATCGCAACGGAACTTCCCGCCGGTGGAGATTTTATCGACCACCTGGAAACTGGCGATGTCGATCACCTTCACCGAACTGTCGCCGTCCCCGGCCCAGACCTCTTTGTTGTTCACCACCGTCACCCCGTCGGGGCCCGAAATCGTGTTGTCGGCGGTCACACCATCGGCTTTGAATTTCTGGCCGGCAAAGCCGCCAACCCGACCGATGAAGCTGGCATCGGTGGCGTTGAAAAAATCGATCGACGCGTTGGTCCGGTCAGACAGCACGTAGCGGTTGATCTTCGGATCGACGTAACTAATGTCGAAGGTCCCCAATCCATTGCCGCCGACATCGATCGTGCTGACCAGCACCATGTGTTCGTCCGCGCGAACCGGCTTTGCGGATGCGGCTAGAGCCACGAACGGAACCGTCCACAGGACGGAATGTCCAATCTTTCGCACCTTGGAATCCCCCAAAAATTTCATTGCGGCGCAACACAAATTCCTGCATTGCCGAAGACACTGCTGAGTCAGTCAAAAGTCTTCCACAACACACTTTATCGATAGGCGATACGCGATACTATAATAAAGCCGTAACATACACGGCAAGCTTGCAATTATATTGCCCTACACAGCCGAACTCGTTGCTGATCGATCTGAACGCTCGTCGATAAAAGCAAAAAAATTCAATCCAGGCGAGTTCATTTTGTTAGCGATCCGGGTCTGCACGCGTCAAACTTCTCCAGCCTGCAATGATCTACCCCTGATGGCGGTCTGTGCGGGCAGACGCGAGCATCGATTCGCTTTCCGCTATCCTTGCGGTCAAGGTCTAAATCGCACGCGCGTCCCGATCGCCAGCGGACTCCGCGATCTCCGATCCGTCGTGCATAGTCTGCGCCGATCGCCTGCCTTGGGATGTCCGTTTGCACTCATTGAGAACCCGGCTGTTCGGTCTTTGGGGACTGTCCCTCCTCGCCTGTGTCGCGGTCGGCTTCCTGCTGCTGCAACTCTACCGACAATCCACCGCTGCAGGTCGGGCGTGCCGAAGCCGTGATCGCACGCGGCTGCGACCTGATCCGCGACCGCTACGGCTTCTATGCGGCACACGAATCCGCAACCCGATCGCGGCCGCCAGGCTGCAAGGCGAGAACACCCTGGCCGGCGACGACACCCGACGGCGCGGCGCGATCGGCGACATGCTGGACCAGATCGATCGGCTGGACGGGCTGGTCGGCGAGTCGCTGGCGATAACCCAGCGGGTCGAGCCGAACCGGGTCCACGTCGATCTCGCGGGGGTTCTCGCCCAGCAGGTGGCGCGGCACAAGGAAACCGCGCAAACCAGACCCCTCGCCGCCTCCCTCCGCGATCCCGCCGGCACCGCGGCGCTTGATCCTGCCTTGATCGAACGGGTGCTGGACAACCTGATGACCAATGCGAGGCTTCACATCGCCGACCCGCACATCGCCCGCGCCGGCCAGTTCGGCCCCAACCGCAACGGCCGCAAGTGGTGATGGCCGCCGTCCTGGCCTCCCCCTGGACCACCTGGAGCATCGCCGGACTGGCGACCGCCGGGGTCATCATTCGCCCGTTCTCCTGGCCGGAATTCGTCTGGGCCGTCGCCGGCGCGGCACTACTCGTCGGCCTGCGCCTGCTAAACCCCACCGACGCCCTGGCCGGCGTCACCAAGGGCACCGACGTCTATTTGTTCTTGACCGGAATGATGCTGCTGTCCGAGCTGGCCCGCCAGGAAGGCTTGTTCGACTGGCTGGCGGCGGCCGCCGCCGGCATGGCGAAAGGCTCCGCCACCCGCCTGTTCACCCTGGTGTTCGCGGTCGGCACCATCGTCACCGTGTTCCTGTCGAACGACGCAACCGCGGTCGTGCTCACCCCCGCCGTCGCCGCCGTGGCAAAAGCGGTCCAGGCCAAAAACCCGCTACCCTATCTGTTCATCTGCGCCTTCATCGCCAATGCCGCGAGCTTCGTGCTGCCGATCTCGAACCCGGCAAACCTGGTGATCTACGGCAGCCACATGCCGCCGCTGCTGCAATGGCTGCCGCGCTACGCACTGCCCTCCGCGCTGTCTATCCTGGCGACCTACTTCGTCCTGCGTTGGACCCAAATTGCTGATCTGCGCAAGCCTGTCTCGGCCGACATCGATCGCCCTGAGTTGTCCGGCGCCGGTCGGATGGCCGCGGCGGGCATCGCGCTGACCGCGATCGTGCTGCTGGTATCCTCCGGCTTCGATATCCAGCTTGGCCTGCCGACCTTCCTCGCCGGAATCGGCACCGCGATCCTGGTCCTGATCCGGTCCAAATGCGGCGTCGTCAATGTGATGAAAAACATCTCCTGGGGTGTGTTGCCGCTGGTGGCCGGATTGTTCGTCCTGGTCGAAGCGCTGCAGCTCACCGGCGTCACCCAGGATCTGGCTTTCCTGCTGCAAGACCTGGTCCGGCGTTCGGCAACGCTGGCGGCGTGGGCATCCGGCGGGCTGCTCGCCATCGCCTGCAACCTGGTCAACAACCTTCCGGTCGGTCTGGTCTCGGGTCGCGTGGTCGAAATGGCTCGGGTGCCGGATCAGGTGCGCAGTGCGGTGCTGATCGGCGTCGACCTCGGGCCGAATCTGTCGGTCACCGGGTCGCTCGCCACCATCCTCTGGCTGACCGCGCTGCGGCGCGAGGGCTATAGCGTCAGCGCCTGGACCTTCCTCAAGCTGGGCGTGCTGGTGATGCCTCCGGCGCTTGTGCTCGCCATCGCCGGCGCCTTCGCGTTCGGCTGAACCATTCCCGGAGATCCATCATGCAGAATGTCAGCTCGGTCTGGCTCTATCCGATCATCCTGATCGCCGGCGCGCTGCAGGCCTGGGGACCGCCGATGAACGGCGCCTTGCGCAAGTCGCTGGAAAATCCCTGGCTCGCCAGCACCGTCTCGTTCCTGCCGGTGGTTGCGTTCCTGCTGGTGCTGTTCGTCTGCATGCCCAATCCGCTGCCGTCGCTACGAGGCATCTCGGCCATGCCCTGGTGGGCCCCGCTCGGCGGCCTGCTGGGCGCGTTCGCGGTCATCACCGGATTGCTGTTCGTTGACAAGATCGGCGCCGGACCGTTTGCCGGACTGACCATCACGGCGAACATCCTGATGTCGCTGGCAATCGACAATTTCGGCTGGTTCGGCATCGAGCAGCACAGCCTCAACATCTGGCGCATCCTCGGCGGCGTGCTGATGACCGCCGGCATCCTGCTCGTCGCGCTGTTCTGACATGGCCAACTCAGAAGATGGCGTGACCCGGCAGGCACGCGACGCCGGCTTCCGCGCCCGCTCGCTCGACGCGGTCAACTTCCTGCTCGCCGACGTGCGCGGCGCGCTGGGTCCCTACCTCAACGTCTTCCTGATCACCCAGCGGCATTGGAGTCAGACCGAGGTCGGCTGGGTCACCACCATCGGCGGCCTGATCGGGCTTGTCGCCCAGACCCCCGCCGGCGCCGCCATCGATGCCACGCGTCAAAAGCGAGGCGCCGTCGTCCTGGCGCTGATCGTGCTGGCGATCGGCGCGGCGGTCATTTTCGCCGCCCCCACGTTCTGGCCGGTGCTGATTGCCAACACCGGAATGGCCGTCGTCGGTGATGTGTTCGGACCCGCCGTCGCCGCGGTGACGCTCGGGCTATACGCCCGCAAACAGCTTGCCCGCCGCATGGGGCGCAACTCCGCCTTTGACCACGCCGGCAATGTCGCCATTGCCGCCGCGGCGGGCGGCGTGGGGTATCTGTTCTCGCAGCGTGCGGTGTTTCTGATGGTGCCGGTGTTCGCCATTCTGGCCGTGCTGGCAATTCTTTCGATCCCGTCAAAGGCGATCGACCAGAACCGCGCACGCGGGTTCGACGATGCAGACGCGAGGCCAGTGCAGGGAAGCCAGGCACCGTCAGGCTACCTGACGCTGCTGCGCTGCAGACCGCTGGTGGTGTTCGGCCTGTGCGTAATGCTGTTCCATTTCGCCAATGCACCGTTGCTACCGCTGGTGGGTCAGAAACTGGCGCAGTCCCACCCTGCCTTGGCCACCGCCATGATGTCGGCCTGCATCATCGCCGCGCAACTGATCATGCTGCCGGTGGCGCTCGCGGTCGGGCGCACCGCCGACCGCGTCGGGCGCAAGCCGATCCTGTTGTTGGGCTTCGGCGTGCTGCCGGTCCGGGCACTGCTCTACACGTTTTCCAATAGCGCCCCCTGGCTGATCGCGGTGCAGTTGCTGGATGGCGTCGGCGCCGGCATCTACGGAGCGATCACCCCACTGGTGATCGCCGACCTGATGCGCGGCACCGGGCGATACAACCTGGCACAGGGAGCGGTGGCCACAATGCAAGGCGTCGGCGCCTCGCTCAGCGGACTGGCGGCCGGGATCATCGTCGATCACGCGGGATACTCGCCGGCGTTCCTGTCGTTTGGCGTGGCTGCGTGCGTCGCGCTGGCGGCCCTCGTCCTGGCGATGCCGGAGACAGCCGGCGAACCGGTGTCGTTGCGGGCTGCGCGTCGGACCGATTGAAGCAGGTCAGTCAGCGGCCCGGACGTTCGGCACTCACTTGTGCCGATCGTTCGCAGCACACTCAACCCGGCGCGGCGACCGCTGGGTCCGCGAACTCAACGCGAAGTACTTTGGCCGGTCGCACAATCCCGTCCGCCGGAGCAACCTTGGTTCCCCCGTCAGTGGTGAAAAAGGCGACCCGGCCATGCTCGCCCGGCAACCGGCCCCAGGCTCCGCTCGATGGTCCGACCAAAACGTCGTCAAAAGGATCTCCCGCGACCGTCATTCCTCGCTGACCGGTGGACGTGACGCCGTCGCCTGGAGGTTCCGTCGAGACGTTCCTGCCGGGCTCCAGCCAAATCATCTCGATGGTGTTCTCGCGATGTGTGGTGACGTAGGCGACCCCGGCCGCCTCGTCTATACAAAAGTCGTCATACCAGTAACCACTGGCCACCATCTCGGGCTCACCGAGCGCCGCCAACGTGATCGGGTCGACCCGCACCCGCATGAACAGCTTGTGCCAGGTTGACGTGTAATACAGGTGTCCGGAGCGTGCGATGTATTTCAAGCCGTTGATCCCTGGCTGATCGGCCAGCTTGCCGCCATTCGGATCGTGGCCCATGCTGTAATGCTTCAGCCAAACACTCGGAATCGCCCCGCCATCCGGCCGCGGATCGACCCGCCAGATCAACCCGGCGAAGCAGTCCGCCAACAGGATGACGCCGGGCCCGATCACGCAGCCGCCGTTCAGCCCTTGCACGATGCTGGGGAACTCCAACACCAGTTCGGGGCGCACCGACGACCCCGGGGTCCAGCCACGCAGGTCCAGGCGATAGAGGTAGGACTCGTGCGTCGTATAGGCGTTTGACGTCGCCACGATGAAGACGTCCGGATCGGTCTCGATCACGCAGAGCGTCGGCTGCTCGAACAAGGCCAGCCGCACCGGTTGCACCGTCTCGCCCGCGCCGGCCGGCGGCAAATACCACAAACCGTTCCTTGTCAGGTCCGATACGATAAGAGAATCATCACTTCGTACTGCAAGGTTCTCGAGAAAATAATGCGGCGGAAACGACGCGATGGCCGACAGCTTTGCTTTGGCAACCGGCATCATCATCTCCATCGTGACGGCTCGTGGACCGCAAGCGGTTCGGGATGCGCACCCGGCGTCAGGCGAACCCGCTCAAACCCTAGTTCAGCCGCAGGTCGATCAGGTGCTTCGGATCGGCCTGCAACTCCCCCTTCTCCACCCGCTTGACGATATCGGTCAACGCCGCGTTCGCTGGTGTCGGCAGGCCGATCTCGTCGCCCTTGCGCACGATGAAGCCATTGAGGAAATCGATCTCCGTCCGACGCCCCTTCATCATGTCCTGACCCATCGAAGGCCGGTGCTCGCCGCCGCCGGCCTTGCTCACCTCGTCAAGCCGGTGCGCGTCGTATTCCCGCGCCGCCCCCGGATCGCCCTCGCCGGCCCGAGCGATCAATTGTGGATCGATATGATGGATTTCCTCCAGCTCATAGCCCAGCGCCTGACCGACGCGGATCGCCTCGCTGCCAAGCCTGGCGCCGAATCGCCGCAGCGCGTCGTTGCGCAGGATGTCCTTGCTGATCAGCCCAGTGCTGGCGGACATGCCGTTGGCCATCGCGTTGGTCACCAGTTTCGACCACCGCTCACCCCACAGATTGGACGTCACCAGCGCCGAATCCGTCAGCGCGACCAGGCGCTTCACCTCCTGCACCCGATCGGTGATGCGGCCATGCACCTCGCCAGTGCGGAACACCGTGTGCTTGTCCCCGCTCTTGCCCGCCGCCCGCCGTACATGGCCCGGCTCGCACAGATCCACGGTGATCGAACTGGCTATGCAGCCGACGACCTTGCCCCAGCCGACTACCCCGGCGATCGTCTCCTCATTCATACAATTTTGTAATGAAACGATGAAGCCGTTCGGCGCCAGATACTGCGAGATCATGATCGCTGCCCATTCGGTGTCGTACGACTTCATGCAGACGAAAGCGATGTCGAACGGCTTTTCCTTCGCCGCCTGCTGCAATTCGGTCAGGTGCAGCGCGCGAACCGGCGTGGACCACTCCGCCACGTCGCGGATGTGGGACACTTTCAGTCCTTGCGACTTCATCGTCTCAACGTTGGCCGGCCACGGATCGATGAAGGTGACATCCTCGCCGGCCCTGGCCATATGCGCCCCGGCGTAGGCGCCCACCGCGCCGGTGCCCATCATGGCGATCTTGTAACCCATCGGTTTCCCCTCTCGCGGCCTGTCCCGCACAGTCTGCCGACACCCCCGCGAAACGCAACCGGGGGTTTTCCGCCGCGCGCCGCAACGGTCTGTTGCGCTGCGGAAAGTGGTTACGCTGTGTTACGAGTTTCACGATACCGGCAGCGGACTGGTTCGCCCATTCGCGGGCACAATTTCTGCTGTCAACATTGCATCGTGGTTTGAATCGAGTGAAACACCAATGACGACGCGGCGAAGGGTCGGATTGCTGACGGTCACGCTTCCACTGGTCGCCGAACTGCTTGCCTGGCGTGCAATGGCGCCCCGCTCAGCGCAAGCCGCCGACCCGGAACCGCCCGCCACCGTCCCGGTCACCACCGCCGCGTCGCGGATTCAGGACATGCCGGTCTACCTCAACGGTCTCGGCACCGTGCAGCCGCCCAACGTGGTCGAGATCAAGGCCCAGGTAACCGGCACCCTGATCGCCCTGCCGGTGCCGGAGGGTGCCGAAGTCCAGCAAGGCGCCATCGTCGCCGAGATCGATCCGCGCCCCTACAAGGCCGCTCTGGATCAGGCGTTGGCGCAGCGCGACGAGGATACCGCCCTGCTCAAAAGCGCCCAGCTCGACCTGAAGCGCTATCAGAACCTGGCGAAGACCAATTTCGCCCCGGTGCAGCAGGTGGAAGACCAGCAAGGCACCGTCGACAAGCAGATCGGCGCAATCGGCGTCGACAACGCAATGATCGAGACCGCGCGCATCAACCTGGGCTACTGCGTCATCAAGGCGCCATTTGCCGGTCGCGTCAGCTTCTATCAGTTGAACGTCGGCAACCTGGTGCAAGCCGCCAGCCAGACCGGCATCATCTCGATCACCCAGGTCAAGCCGATCCAGGTGGTTTTCACCCTGCCCGAAGCCGATCTCGCGCGCGCCCAGCAGGCCCGAGCCAACGGCTCGGTTCCGGTCACCGTGTTCGACGGCAGCAGCAACAAGCAGTTGGCGACCGGGACCTTGACGACCCCGAACAACACCATCGACGCCGCCACCGGAACGATCGCGCTGAAGGCGACCTTCGCCAACCAGGATGGCCATCTCTGGCCCGGCCAATTCGTCAACACGCGGGTCCAGGTCGGTTTGCTGCGTAACGTCGTCACCGTCCCGACGCTGGCGATCCAGCATGGTCCGGAGGGCACCTTCGTCTACACCGTCAAGCCCGACGGTGCGGTGGCGCAAACCACCGTAGGGGTCGGCGACCAGGTCGCGCAGCGCACCGTCGTCACCAAGGGCCTTGCCGGACAACAGACCGTCGTGGTGTCCGGCCAGTCACGCCTGGCACCCGGCGTCCACGTCCATGCTACCGACATTTCCAACGCTGCCCCGCCTGGCGAAGCATCGCCGACCTGAACCGCACGCCAGGACCGCATTCCGTCCATGAGTATTTCGACCCCGTTCATCAAACGACCGATCGCCACATCCCTGCTGACCGCCGCGGTCTTTCTGGCCGGACTAGTGGCCTATCCGCTATTGCCGGTGGCACCGCTGCCGAACGTGCAATTCCCCACCTTGACGGTGACCGCGCAATACCCCGGCGCCAGCCCCGAAACCATGGGCTCCACCGTCGCGACGCCGCTGGAAACCGAGTTCGGCCAGATGCTGCCCGGCCTGGCCCAGATGACGTCGGCCAGCGTGATGGGATCCACCCAGATCACCCTGCAATTCGGCCTCGGCAACGACCTCGCCAACGACGAAACCCTGGTGCTGGAGGCGATCAACGCCGCCCAGGGCTCGCTGCCCAAGAACATGCCCAGCCCGCCAACCTTCCGAGCGATCAATCCGGCCGACAGCCCGATCATGATCCTGGCGATGCAGTCCGATCAGGCGCCGATCACCGAGGTCGACAACTA
Source organism: Rhodopila sp. (assembly GCF_965277825.1). Taxonomy (NCBI): domain Bacteria; kingdom Pseudomonadati; phylum Pseudomonadota; class Alphaproteobacteria; order Acetobacterales; family Acetobacteraceae; genus Rhodopila; species Rhodopila sp. The sequence continues at coordinate 73,438 of NZ_OZ255846.1, forward strand.
CGCCGAGAACGTCGTCGAGCAACAACTTTCCCAGCTTCCCGGCGTCGGTCAGGTCCTGGTCGGCGGCCAGCAGACCCCGGCGATCCGCGTCCAGGTCGACCCCGCCCGCCTCGCCAACATGGGCATGACCCTGGAAGACGTGCGCAGCGTGCTGACCAACGTCACGGTGGACGATCCAAAAGGCAGTATCGACGGGCCGCATCAGTCCTACACCATCTACGCCAACGACCAGTTGACCACGGCCGAACCATACAACAACGTCATCATCGGCTACCGCAACGGCGCGCCGATCCACATCCGCGATATAGGCCGCGCCGTGCCAGGGCCGCAGAATCGCGAACTGGCGGCATGGACCAACGGCAAGCCGTCGATCCTGCTGCTGGTGTTCAAGCAACCCAATGCCAACGTCATTTCCACCGCCGACGGCGTCAAGGCCCAGTTGCCGGCCCTGCGCGCCGACTTCCCGCCCGACGTCAGTCTGAATGTGGTGTCCGACCGCACCCAGACCATCCGCGCCTCGGTCTCCGACGTGGAGTTCACCTTGATGCTCGCGGTCGGCCTGGTGGTGATGGTGATATTCCTGTTCCTGCGCAACGTCTGGGCAACCATCATCCCCAGCATTACCATCCCGGTCGCCCTGGTCGCCACGCTGGGCATGATGTACGTCTGCGGCTTCAGCCTCGACAACCTTTCGCTGATGGGCCTCACCATCGCCGTCGGCTTCGTCGTCGACGATGCCATCGTCATGCTGGAAAACATCTTCCGCCACATCGAGGAAGGCATGGACCCGATGACCGCCGCTCTGACCGGCGCCGGAGAAATCGGTTTCACCATCATTTCCATCAGCTTTTCCCTGATCGCCGTGTTCATCCCGCTGCTGTTGATGGGCGGCATCGTCGGACGTCTGTTCCGCGAATTCGCCATCTGCGTCTCGATCACCATCGTGCTGTCGGCGATGGTGTCGCTGACACTGACCCCGATGATGTGCTCACGCTTCCTCTCGCCCCGGACCAAACCGCACGGACGCATCTACAACGCGGTCGAGCGGATGTTCGATGCCCTGTTGCGGTTCTACGAACGCACGCTGGATATCGCGCTGCGCTTCCGCTTCATCACCCTGATGGTCTTCGTTGCCACCGTGACATTGACCGTCGTGCTCTATGTCATCATCCCGAAAGGCTTCTTCCCGACCCAGGATACCGGCATCATCATCGGCATCACCGACGCCGCCCAGGATGCCTCGTTCGACCAGATGTCGGTGCTGCAGCGCGCCGCCAATGCCGTGGTGTCGGCCAATCCGAACGTGTCCTCCGTCGTTTCATCGATCGGCGCCGGATTGGCCGGCCAGACCGCGAACAACGGCCGGATGTATATCTCGCTGAAGCCCTGGGCGGATCGCTCCGCCTCGGCGATGCAGGTGATCGGACAGATCGACGACAAGATGAAGGCGGTCGCCGGAATCAAGCTGTTCCTGCAGCCGGCCCAGGATGTCAGGGTCGGCGCAAGACTCGGCCGCACCTTGTATCAATACACATTGCAGGACGCCAACCAGGACGAACTGAACAAGTGGGCGCCGAAAATCCTCGCCAAGATGCAACAGCTCCCGCTGCTGGCCGATGTCACCTCCGACCAGGAGAATTCCGGCACCACCGAAACCCTGACCTATGATCGCGAACAGGCATCCCGCTTCGGGGTGCAGCCGGCCGCCATCGACGCGGTGCTCTACGACGCCTTCGGCCAACGCGAAGTGGCGCAGTATTTCACTGGCACCAAGGCCTATTACGTCGTGCTGGAAGCATTGCCCGGCGAATACGGCGCGCTGTCCACCCTGGACAAGCTGTATGTACATGCGTCCACCGGTGCCAACGTGCCGCTGTCGACCCTGCTGCACCAGACCACCGTGCCGGTGCAGCCGCTGGCGATCAACCATCAGAGCCAGTTCCCGTCCGTTACGGTCTCGTTCAACCTCAAGGCCGGGGCGTCGCTGGGTGAGGCGGTCACCCAGGTCGACCAGATGCAGGCCTCGATGAACGTGCCTCCGTCGGTGCAAGGCAGCTTCCAGGGCACCGCGCAGGCGTTCCAGGCCTCGCTCAGCACGGAGCCTTACCTGGTCGCCGCGGCGCTGGTGACCGTCTACATCATCCTGGGCATGCTATATGAAAGCTACGTGCTGCCGCTGACCATCCTGTCCACCCTGCCCTCCGCCGGCGTCGGTGCGCTGCTGATGCTGCTGCTGTTCCACTACCAACTGACCGTCATCGCCCTGATCGGGATCATCCTGCTGATCGGCATCGTCAAAAAGAACGGCATCATGATGGTTGATTTCGCCATCACCGCGGAGCGGCGAATGGGAATGACACCGCAACAGGCGATCCGCCAGGCATGCCTGCTGCGGTTCCGGCCGATCCTGATGACAACGATGGCCGCAATGCTGAGCGGATTGCCGCTGATGCTGGAAAACGGTGCCGGTTCAGAACTGCGCAAGCCGCTCGGTTTCGCCATGGTCGGCGGCCTGCTGCTCAGCCAGATCCTGACCCTCTACACCACACCGGTGATCTATCTCTATCTCGATCGGCTGCAACACTGGCTGGCGCCAAACCGTCGTTCCGCACTGCCGCGCCTGGCCGAGAAAATGGGCGCGGCCGCGGCGGACTAACCAGGCGCGCCGCCCTCCAGGTAGGCCGTCCTGATCTCAGGCCGAACCAGCAGTTCGGCGCCGGTCCCGGCCATGGTGATCGCGCCGTTCACCAGCACATAACCCCGATGCGCCAGCCGCAACGCCTGGTAGGCGTTCTGTTCCACCAGCAGCACCGTCAGCCCACTCGCGCGATTCAGTTCCCTTATCGCGGCGAAAATTTGCCGCACCACCAGCGGCGCCAGGCCAAGCGACGGCTCGTCCAGCAACAGCAGGTCCGGCCGCGACATCAGCGCCCGGCCGATTGCCAGCATCTGCTGCTCGCCACCGGACAAGGTGCCCCCGCGCTGCGACAGTCGTTCCTTCAGCCTGGGAAACAGTGTGAACACCTGCTCCAGCAAGCCCGCGGCATCGGACCGCCCGGCCACCTCCGCCCCCATCAGCAGATTCTCATGCACTGTCATGCGATTGAAGATGCGCCGCCCCTCCGGCGCCTGGGCAATCCCGCGCCGCATGATCGCGTGCGTCGGCCATTGCGTGATGTCCTCGCCGGCATGAACGATCCGCCCCGACCGAGCCCGTGGATTGCCGCAGATCGTCATCATCAGGGTCGACTTGCCCGCCCCGTTGGCTCCGATCAAAGTAACGATCTCGCCCTGCTCCACCGTCAGATCGATCCCGCGCAGCGCCTGGATCGAGCCATGGAACGCGGTCACCCCGGACAGCGCCAGCAACGCGGTCACGCCGGCACCTCGTCTTCCTCACCCTCGCCGAGATAAGCCGCGATTACCGCCGGATCGGCGCGCACCTCGGCCGGCACGCCGTCGCTGATCTTCCTGCCGTGGTCCAGCACCACGATATGGTCCGAGATCCGCATCACCACGCCCATGTCATGCTCGATCAGCAACAGTGAACAGCCATCGCCGCGGATCCGCAGCAGCAACCGGTTCATCTCCTCCGACTCCCGTGGATTGAGTCCGGCAGCCGGTTCGTCCAGGCACAGCAAGACCGGATCGATGCACATCGCCCGCGCGATCTCCAGCCGCCGCTGCGCACCGTACGGCAGCCTACCGGCCGCATCGTCCGCCCTGGCGGTCAGGCCAATTGCGTCCAGCCAATGCCGCGCCTTCGCCATCCCAGCGGCTTCCGCGGTCCGATAGCGACCTAGCCCCAGCACCGCCAGGACACCGAAACCGGTCGCCGCCATCAGTGTGTTGTGCTGCGCCACCATCAGGTTCTCCAGCACCGTCATACCCGCGAACAAACGAATATTCTGGAACGTCCGCGCCACTTTCGCAGCCGACGCGATCCGATGCCCGGGCATGCGCTGCAAGGAAAACCCCGCACCGCCCGGATGCGTCAGCAGGATGCTTCCCCCGCTCGGGCGATAGAATCCGGTGATGCAGTTGAACACCGTGGTCTTGCCGGCACCGTTCGGACCTATCACAGCGGTGATCTCCTCGGCCCGGGCCTCGAACGACAGCCCATCGATCGCCCGCAGGCCGCCGAACCGCATGGTCAGATCACACACCGACAGCACTAGCCGCGACTTTCCGCCACGATCTCGGGCGGGATCTCCCGCACCTTAGCCAACGCCACGCTGGGTCGCCGCCCGGTGATCAGGCCGCGTGGACGCAACACCATCATCACCACCAGCGCCAGTCCGAAGATCAGCATCCGGTACAGCGGCAACTCGCTGGCGATACCGGCAAACATCGGGCTGTTCATCTGGTCGCCGAGGAAACTGAGGAAATCGCGCAGCGCCTCCAACCCGCCGACCATGACGATGGCGGCCAGCGCAACCCCAAGCTGGCTGCTCAAGCCTCCCAGCACGACGATCGCCAGCACCGTTGCCGATTCGATGAAAGTAAAGCTCTCCGGGCTGATGAATGCCTGCCGAGTGGCGAAGAACGCGCCGGCGAACCCGCCGAACAAGGCGCCGATCCCGAATGCCGTCAGCTTGGTGTTGCGCACGTTGATGCCCAACGACCGGCATGCGACCTCGTCTTCACGCAGCGCCTCCCAGGCGCGCCCAAGCGGCAGCCGCCGCAGCCGCAACGATACAAAGTTGGTCAGCAGCGCCAGCCCCAGGATGACATAGTAAAGGAAAATGATGCGCTGGATCACCGCCGGCCCGATACCGAAGAAACCGCCGAAGCTGCCGGGGCCGCCGTCCATGCTGAATGCCAGGCCGAACAGTGTCGGTCGAGGAATGCCGCTGATGCCGTTCGGCCCGTTGGTCAGCGACACCCAGTTGTTCAAAACGATGCGGATGATTTCCCCGAACGCCAGCGTCACGATCGCCAGGTAGTCACCACGCAGGCGCAGCACCGGGAAGCCCAGCAAAACCCCCCAGAGCGCGGCCAGGATCCCGGCCAGTGGCAAGCACACCCAGAACCCCAGACCGAACGTCGTCGCCAGCAAGGCGTACGAATAGGCTCCCACCGCATAGAACGCGACGTAGCCAAGATCGAGCAATCCAGCCAACCCGACAACGATGTTCAGCCCCCATCCCAGCATGATGTAGGTCAGCACAAGTGTTGCCAGGTCGATGTAATAGCGCGACCCGGTCAATGGCAGCGCGATCGCCGCCACCAGCAAAATCCCCGCGATATACTTGCCCCAATGTCCGACCCGTGGGGCGACAGCGCGCCCGGTAGAGCTTGCCTCGCGGCGGGTGCGACCACGCCACGACAGGATCAGCAGACGGCCAACGAATACGCTGCCAACCACCACCGCGGTGGCGACCGGCCGCGCCGTCAACGACAAACCGTGCTCACCACTGGTGGTGACCAGCCCAACCAGCGGGGCGAACAGGCCAAGCGCCACGACGGCGGAGATCAGCGCATCGCGCAGCGCGGTCACGCCGACCGAACGCGGCGCGGCCACGCTCATACCTTTTCCACCTCCGCCCGCCCCAATATCCCCGTCGGCATGAAAATCAGCACGATGACCAGGATCGAAAACGCCGCGACGTCCTTGTACTCGATGCTGAAATAGGCCGACCAGAACACCTCGATCAGCCCCAGCAACAGGCCGCCCAACACCGCCCCCGGCAGGCTGCCGATGCCGCCCAGCACCGCCGCGGTGAACGCTTTGATCCCGGCGATGAAGCCAATATAGAAATCGATCACGCCGTAGTACAGCAAGAACATGAAGCCGGCGACCGCGGCCAACCCCGCGCCGATCACGAAGGTCAGGCTGATCGTGCGATCGGTGTCGATGCCCAGCAGGCTGGCCATTTTCAGGTCCTGCTCGCAGGCCCGCATGGTCCGCCCCAGCGGGGTTTTGGTCACCAGCCAGGTGAACCCGCCAAGGATCGCCAGGGTGATCACCACGATGGCGATCTGCATCCAGGAAAGCTCCACCGCGAAGCCGCCTTGGTTCATCACTTGGATGCCGCCCGGAATGATCGCCTCGATCGGCTTGACCCGCGCCCCCTGACTGACCTGGACGAAGTTCTGCAAGGTGATCGACATGCCGATGGCGCTGATCAACGGCGCCAGCCGGAACGACCCGCGCAGCGGTCGATACGCCACCCGCTCGATCGTCCAGCCATACAGCGCCGCGATGGCGGCCGCGAACAGCAACGCCAGCGCCAACGCCAGCGGCACCCAGGTGATGCCCAACGCCGCCAGCCCCAACAAGGCGATCAGCGACAGGAATGACCCCACCATGAACACGTCGCCATGGGCGAAGTTGATCATGCCGATGATGCCATACACCATGGTGTAGCCGACCGCGATCAGGCCATAGATCATCCCCAGGGTGACGCCGTTGATCAGTTGCTGCAGAGCGTAGGCCAAGCGCACTCCGATTCCGGTGGTGCGCCCAATGCAACCATGCCGGCCGCTTCAGGCGCAAGCACGCCGCATGGACGCAGCCGCGATGCCTGGTGTATTTTGTCCGACCGCACGCGGAACCGAACCATGTCGAAGCCCTGCCGCAACCCGATGCCATGGACCTGATCCGCCGCAACACAGCAGGCGATGCGATCCGCCGCGCCGCCCGCCGATTCCGCGACCGCCCGGCCCTGGCGTTCGCCGAACGCGACTGGTCATTCAGCGATCTTGATCGCGCCGCGGATCGGGTCGCGCGACACCTGGCCGATCTCGGCCTGAGCCCCGGCGACCGCATCGCCGCCTACGGCCGCAACTCCGATGCCTATTTCATCGCCTGGCTGGCCTGCCTGCGCGGCGGCTTCGTCCATGTGCCGGTGAACTACGCGCTCACCGGCGAGGAACTGTCCTACATCGTGCGCCAGTCCGGTTCGCGGCTGGTGCTGACCGGCGCCGCGCTGCAGCCCAACCTGGCCGGCATCGACGTCGCCTCCCGCCTGCTCGAAGACCTGATCGCCATCGCCCGGGACGCTGCCGCGCCAACCGCGATCGACCCCGACCTCGAAGACGACAGCCTGGCCCAGATCGTCTATACATCCGGCACCACAGCCGCGCCAAAGGGCGCGATGATGACCCACAAGGCCATGCTGTCGCAGTATTACTCGGTCATCCACGACATGGACTATGCCGAGACCGACACGGCACTCGCCGCGCTGCCGCTGTACCACACCGCCCAACTGCACGCCTTCACCATGCCGCAGCTCCTGGTCGGCGCCCGCACCATCCTAATCGAGGCACCGGCGCCCGACGTCGTACTCCGGCTGATCCAGCAGCACCGCATCACCTCGTTCTTCGCACCGCCCACCGTATGGATCAGCCTGCTGCGCCACCCCGACTTCGCCGCCAGCGACCTGACCTCGCTGGAAAAGGTCTATTATGGCGCCTCCATCATGCCGGTCCCGATACTGCACGAACTGCGCCAGCGCCTGCCCCGCGCTCGGCCCTACAACTGCTACGGCCAGACCGAGATCGCCCCGCTCGCCACCGTGCTGCGCCCCGAGGAACACGACGCCCGCCCCGCCTCCTGCGGCCGCCCGGTGCTGAACATCGAAACCCGCGTCGTCGATCCGGACATGAACGACGTATCACCCGGAACCCACGGCGAAATCGTCCACCGCTCACCGCATCTGCTGACCGGCTACTGGGAAAAGCCCGCGGAAACCGCCGAGGCCTTCGCCGGCGGCTGGTTCCACTCCGGCGATGTCGGCTATTTCGACGAGGCAGGCTACCTCTACATCGTCGACCGCATCCGCGACGTGATCAACACCGGCGGCGTGCTGGTGGCAAGCCGCGAAGTGGAGGAAGTCCTGTTCACCCATCCCAGCGTCTCGGAAGTCGCCGTCGTCGGACTGCCGGATGACAAATGGATCGAGGCCGTCACCGCTTTCGTCGTGCTCCGCCCCGGCCAAAGCGTCGACGAACCCGCATTGCAAGCGCTCGCCCGCCAGCACCTCGCACCCTACAAGGTGCTGTTCGTAGACCATCTGCCGCGCAACACCGCCGGCAAATTGCTCAAGCGCGAACTACGGAAACAGTACAGCGCGGGCAACCCCTGATCACCGCGACAGCACCGCGGCCATGCAGCAGGCCGTTGCGCACTTCGCCGCTCCGCGCGGCAGTGCCAAGCCGTTGCCCGCAAGACAGCTCGCCTCAGAACATCAACGGCTGCTCCATCACCGGCGTCCAGCGCCGGTTCTTCACCACCGACAGGAAGGACTGGCTGGACGCGTGATGATTGGTCGGGCTCAACGACAGCGCCGGACCGCCAAAGATATCCTGCCAGTCCCGCATGCTCTCCAGCGCGCCGATGAAACTGTCCAGCGTCAGGTTCCGGCCCGCTTTCTCCAGCGCCGCGACGCTAAAGCCGGCAGCCGTATAGCCAGCCTCACCCAAATAATTCGGGTCGATGCCAAACCGCTTGCGATATGTCTCAGCAAATGCGTGCACCGCCGGTTTCGGATCGTCCGGATAACGATACAGCGCCGGCGCCATCGAGTAGAACCCCTCCGCCGGCTCGCCCGGAGCCTCCGCCACAGCCGTGGAATAGCTGGCGAACTGGCCGCAGAACTCCACATTCCAGCCCATCTTGTGCGCCGTCTGCAGGATGATCGTGGTGTCCTTGACGATGGTGCCCGCGCATATCAGGTCGCAGCCGGCGTCGTGCTGGCGCGCCAAAGCCGCGTTGAAGTCGGTGTCGGTCGGCCGATGCGCCGTCTCCGCCGCCAGCTTCAGCCCCATCGCCTTAAGCTGAGCCACCACCCCCGCGTGCACGTCGCGGCCAAAATCGGTGTCCTGATACATCGACCCGATGACCTTCTTGCCGCGCTGTTCGACGAAATACTTCACCCCGGCGCGCATCTGATCATAATACGAAGCAAACTGCCCGAACTTCAGCCGGTTGAACGGCTCGTACATCGACCGCGCGCAGGTCGTCGGAAAGACGTTCGGCACGTTCTTCTCGAACATCGACGGCATCACCGCGTCGTTGTGCGGCGTGCCGCCGTTGCCAATCGCGAAAAAGATATTGTCGCGGTTCAGCAGCTTGTTCATCGCCTGCACCGCCTTTGGCACGATGTATTCATTGTCCTCGACGATCCAGCGGATCTTGCGGCCATGGACACCGCCGCGCTGGTTGGCCTCGTCAAACCCCAGCCGCATCCCGTTGGCGTTGTTGACCCCCTGCACAGCGGTCACACCGGAAAGGTCGGCCATCGTGCCGATCACGATCTCGCTGTCGCTCACGCCGCGCAAAGCAGCGGCGGCGCGTCCGATTATCGCTGGTGAGGCAAGGATGCTGGCACTCCCAACCAGCACCAAGCGGCGCGATACCGCGCTGGTTTGTTTCATGGCGAAGTCTCCCTGACGCGGCCGGATTGTCCCGGCCGTCTTGTTGGTCAGCGCAGCATCCGACAATGAGGCGGCGCCGTAAAGCACCGCCTCCGCAATATCTGGTTTACCGCAAACCTCCGCCGGACCCGCCGACACCAGGTCCGGCCACCGCTGGACTCCGCCCGCTAACCCGCCCCCGCGCGCACCAGCCGCCCAGGCGTCGCCCCAGTGAACACGCCGCCCTCGAACGTCGAGACCCCTGACACGAACGTGTTGCGGTAGCCGTCGACCCGCTGCACCAGACGCCGGCCATTCATCGGCAAATCGTAACGGACCTCAGGGATATGCAGCCGCAGCGCCTGGTAATCGATCACATTGACATCGGCCTTCCGCCCCACCGCCGACCGGCCGCGATCGTGCAACCCGAAGAAGTCCGCGGTCTCGCTGGTCTGCCGCTTCACCATCAGCTCCAGCGGCAATTTCGGCCCGCGCGACCGATCCCGCGCCCAATGGATCAGCATCCAGCTCGGCACGCTGGCATCGACGATCGAGGAACAATGCGCCCCGCCATCCGAAAGCCCCAGCAGCGTCGCGTCATCCGTCAGCATGGTATGGATGATGTCCAGGTTGTCCTCGTTATAGCCGACGATCGGGAAGAACAGGAACCGCTCCGCCCCGCCGGCCAGGTAGTCGTACGCTACCTCGTCCGGCGTCCGGTTCGAACGCGCCGCCAGCGCGGCGATGCTGTCCTTTTCCTCCGGCTCGTAGTTCGGCGGATCGCCCATCGGAAACATCCGATTCCACCGCGTCACGATGTGCTGGCGGAACTGCGACAGCCGGTCAAGCAACGCCGGCGACGGCGCCTCCGACAGGATCTGCGCTCGCAGCGCCGGATCCCCCATCCGCCTGATCCGTTCCGCCACCGGAAGTCGCAACAGCGCCTGATAGCTCGGCCGGATGGAGAACGGATTCAGCGCCGTATCGATCCCCAGCATCACCCCCACCGGCCGCCCGGCAACCTGAGCCGTCACCATCGCGCCCGCCGCCCGCGCCTTGTGCACCCCATCCATCAGCCGCCGCCAGCGCACCGTGTCGGTCGGCCGATCGGTCAGCAGGAACCACACCGGGCGCCCGGTCTCCTGGCCGAACTTGGTCATCCATTTCAGCTCTTCCGCCTCGTCGTCGAAGTCGCTGTTCACCCCGAACGCGCCATGCCCCAGATCCTTGAACGCCGACCCGATGCCCAGCAGTTCATCCACTTCCGAGTAACGACCCGGCACCATCTCCCCGCTCGGCGTCTTGTGCGAGTTGGTGCGCGACGTGGTGAAACCGAACGCCCCCGCCTCCAGACCGACCCGCACCGCATCCCGCATCGCCGCGATGTCATCACCGGTCGCCGGCTCACGCTTGATCGCCCGCTCGCCCATGACATAAACCCGCAGCGGATGATGCGGAATCTGCGCCGCGACGTCGATCGCCCGCGGCATCTGGTCCAGCGCGTCGAGATATTGCGGGAACGTCTCCCAGTTCCACTTCAACCCGTCGGCCAGCGCGATGCCGGGAATCTCCTCGATCGATTCCATCATGCCGATCAGCGACGAGTGATCCTCGTTGCGCACCGGAGCAAAACCGACACCGCAATTGCCGAACAGGATCGTGGTGACGCCGTGCCACGACGACGACGCCAGCACCGGGTCCCACGTCGCCTGCCCGTCGTAATGGGTGTGCACATCGACCCAGCCCGGCGTAACCAGCAAACCGCCGGCATCGATCTCCCGCCGGCCCGGCCCAGCCTTGCCGCCGACCTGGGCGATCTTGCCGCCATCCATCGCAATATCGCCGGTAAAGGCCGGCTGCCCGGTCCCATCGACGATACTGCCGCCTCGGATCACCGTATCATGCATCGGTCGCTCCCGTTCTTGTTCTACCGACCGGTAGGGAAAACCCCGAGGCAGCCGCGGTCAAGTTTCGCCCCACAAGCTGCCGCCAAGCCGACATATTGCCGCTCGACCATTTCGGCGATACCCCAACACCAGCCGCGCATAAGCGGACCGAACCGGGAGGCTGTCACCCATGCGTATCGCCGCAACCATCATCGCCGCCAGCATCGCCACCATGCCCATCGCCACCATTCCGCTGGCGCACGCCCAGGCCCCGGCCGCCGCCCCCGCTCCGGTGCCGGAGGCCATGCCATTCGACATTCCCTACGGCCCGCCGATCCATCTCGATCAAGCAACAACGGCGATCACCGCCGCGATGGCCGAAGCGAAAAAGCATAACTGGAAAATGTCGATCACCGTGGTCGATCCGGCCGGCAACCTGGTCGCCGATGTGACGATGGACGGCACCCAATAAGCCTCGATCGCGATCTCCCAGGCCAAGGCCCGCACCGCGGCCTTGTTCCGCCGGCCATCCGGCATGTTCCAGACCGCCGTCAACGGCGGCTCGCCGAACGGTCTCAGCCTGCTGGCGGTGGCCGGCGGCGTCGCCAGCGAAGGCGGCTTCCCGATCGTGATCGACGGCAAACTGATCGGCGCGATCGGCGCCAGCGGCGGCATCTTCACCCAGGACGCGGTCACCGCCAAGGCCGGGCTGGCTGCCGTGATCGCCCAAACAAAGTAGCCGCCGCGCCGTCAATCCGCTTGTCCCCCGCAACCTTGGACGCTACGCAGGGATTGGCGACTGGCAGCGGATCGTCTCGAATTGTTCCAACCTGAGCCACCGCCCGCGCAACCACATCAGCCAGGGCTGGATGCCTCGACCGGAGATATCCTGCCCCGCGCAGTCAGAGGGATGGCAGACCCATGGCGACCCGACCGGTAATGCTGGTGATCCTAGACGGCTTCGGCTGGCGTGACGAAACCGCCGACAACGCCGTGCGCCTCGCCAACACCTCCACCTTCTCCAACCTTTGGGAAACCTGCCCGCATGCCATCCTGCACCCGTCCGGCCGCGACGTCGGACTACCCGAGGGCCAGATGGGCAACTCCGAGGTCGGCCACCTCAACATCGGCGCCGGCCGAGTCCTGAAGCAGGAACTGGTGCGGATCGGCGACGCAGTGGCCGACGGCAGCATCGCCCACGCCCCAGCCTTCACCGCCCTGGTCGACACTCTGAAGCGGACCGGCGGCACTTGTCATCTGATCGGCCTGGTATCGCCGGGCGGCGTGCACGCCCACCAGGACCACGCCGCCGCCTTGGCCGGATACCTGCACGACGCCGGCATCAAAACCGTTGTCCACGCCATCACCGACGGCCGTGACACCCCGCCGCAATCCGCCGCCGAGGACCTGAAACGCCTGCACACCGCACTACCCGATTCCGTGCCGGTCGCCACCGTCGTCGGCCGCTACTTCGCGCTGGACCGCGACCACCGCTGGGACCGCGTCGCCCAGGCCTACGCCGCCATCGCCGATGCCCAGGCACCGCGTTTCCCCACCCCCAAGGCCGCCATCGAAGCCGCCTACGCCAGCGGAAAATTCGACGAATTCGTCCCCGCCTCGGTGATCGGCAATTACGCCGGGATGCGCGACGGCGACGCCATCCTATGCTTCAACTTCCGCGCCGACCGGGTCCGCGAAATCCTCGCCGCACTGCTCGACCCGGCGTTCGACGGTTTCCCCCGCCCCAATCCGCACACCTTCGCCGCCGCCGTCGGCATGACCCGCTATTCCGACGCACTGGCTCCCTTCCTCGGCGTTCTGTTCGCTCCCGAAACGCCGCGCAACATCCTGGGCGAGGTCGTCGCCAACGCCGGCAAAACCCAGCTCCGCATGGCCGAGACGGAAAAATTCCCCCACGTCACCTACTTCCTCAACGGCGGCCAGGAAACGCCCTTCACCGGCGAAGACCGCATCATGGTCCCCTCCCCCAAGGTCGCCACCTACGATCTGCAACCCGAAATGTCCGCCCCCGAACTGACCGACAAGGCGGTGCAGGCAATCGACAGCAAAAAATACGACCTGATCGTGCTGAATTTCGCCAACCCCGACATGGTCGGCCACACCGGCGTCCTGGCCGCCGCCATCAAGGCGGTGGAGACCGTCGACACCGGCCTCGGGCGCATCGCCGAGGCGATCCGGCGCCAGCACGGCGCGCTGCTGGTCACCGCCGATCACGGCAATTGCGAACTGATGAAGGACCCCGAAACCGGAGGCCCGCACACCGCCCATACCACCAACCCGGTCCCCGTGGTGCTGATCGGCGACAGCGACCGGACAATCCACGCAGGCCGCCTCGCCGACCTCGCACCGACCTTGCTGGACCTGATGGGCATCCCCCAGCCGACCGAAATGACCGGCCAATCGCTGATCTCGCACCACGCCGCCGCGACGGACCCAGCCCGATGAACGCAACCGATCTGGAAACCGCTGCCCTGCAGTTCATGACCGAGATCGATGCGCTCAAGACCGAAATCGATCCGAAGTTCCCCTGGTACCCCTACGGCAGCCTCAACAACTTCGTTCACCTCAAGCCGCTGTTCGAGCAGTTCCCGCTGCACCAACTGCTCGGCGACCGCCCGGCGCTCGACATCGGCGCCGCCGACGGCGACCTGGCTTTCTTCCTCGAACGCCTGGGCCACGCGGTCGAGGTCATCGACCATGCGCCGACCAACTTCAACGGTCTGCGCGGCGCCCGCCTGCTAGCCGAACGCCTGAACTCCGCCGTCGTCATCCATGATGTCGACCTCGATAGCTACTTCGCCTTGCCCGCGACACGCTACGACCTGGTGTTCTTCCTCGGCATCCTCTACCACCTGAAGAGCCCCTTCCTGGTGCTGGAAAGTCTCTCCAAAGTAACAAAATACCTGTTGCTCAGCACCCGCATCGCGCGCTTCACGCCGCAAGCCGACCCGATCAGGCACCTGCCGGTCGCCTACCTGCTCGACCCGACCGAGGCCAACAACGACTCGACCAACTATTGGATCTTCAGCGAAACCGGCTTGCTCCGCCTGTTCGACCGCTCCGGCTGGGACGTGCTCGCCCACCGCAGCGTCGGCGACACCAAATCCTCCGACCCGGCCCGGCCCGGCCACGACGAGCGTTGCTTCGCACTACTGGCAAGCCGTGCTCCGTTCCCCGGGTGAACCCTCCGACCGGAACCGCGAACACCTTCCAGGAGAACACAATGTCCGCCGACCGACCGCCGCTGCCGCCATTCAACCTGGAAACCGCGCGACAAAAGGTGCGCGGCGCCGAGGATGCCTGGAACAGTCGCGACCCAGACCGCGTCTGCGTTGCCTACACTGAACACAGCCGTTGGCGGAACCGCAGCGAGGTCTTCCAGGGCCGCCCGGCCATCACCGCGTTCCTGACGCGCAAGTGGACCCGCGAACTCGACTACCGCCTGATCAAACAACTCTGGGCATTCACCGACGCCCGCATCGCGGTTCGCTTCGCCTATGAATATCATGACGACTCCGGAACATGGTTCCGCGCCTACGGCAACGAGAACTGGGAGTTCGACGCCCACGGCCTGATGCACACCCGCCACGCCAGCATCAACGACCTGCCGATTGCCGCCTCCGCCCGCCTGTTCCACTGGGACCACACGAGCCCGCGTCCCGCCGACTACCCGAGCCTGACCGATCTCGGCCTCTGATCCGTCCGCGGCCTGCCTCAAAACCCTTGAGCGGTGGCCGACGCCACCGCCGCCTGGATCAACTGCAGGCAGCCCGCGCGATCGCCCGCCGCCAGCGCCTGCCGAGCCTGCGAAATCTGCCCAACCGTCGGATTGTCGCTCGGGTCGTTGGTTCGCCCTAGCGCCACTGAGCGGTCCAGCATCCGCGTCTGCGCCCGTTCCAGCGCCTCCTCGACCTCGCCGGTTCGACCCGCCGCCAGCGCGCCTTCCGCCGCGCGCAGCTCATCCGATGGTTTCGCGCCCTCCGGCACGTTCGGCGACGGCAACGGCGAGAGCACTGATTCGCGGGCCTGCTGGGCCAGCGCGGTACCGGAACCGGCGATCAGTAGCGAAACGAATAGAACAACAGCACGCATCGATTTCGGTTTCCTCAGCATATGATTTTCGGCGCTACATCGAACGCGTGGCAAAATAGCGGCGGCGGCCCGGTCCGCCATCCACAACGCCACAACGCCACAAACGCCACAACGCCACAACGCCACAACGCCACAACGCCACAACGCCACAACGCCACAACGCCACAACGCCACAACGCCACAACGCCACAACGCCACAACGCCACAACGCCACAACGCCACAACGCCACAGGGCTATGGACAGCCGGCGCCCCGGTCAACGCCATCGACGGTGGAACCAAAGATATTGCCCGGGATGGTCGCGAACCCAACCCTCGACGATCGAGGTGATCATCTGCGTCGCCGCGACCACGTCGATCTCTCCGTCGTCCCCCCTTGGCAGCTCGTACGGACCGAACCCCTCGATCCGGAATCCATGCGCCGGCAGGCGGATCACCCGCACCCCGATCACCGGACAATCGAATCGCCTAGCCAGCCGCGCGACCGAGGGGTTGGCCTTGCACCGCCGGCCAAAAAAATCCACCTCCACGCCACGGGAAAAATGCTGGTCCACCAGCATGCCCAGATGCTCGCCCGCGTTCAGCGCCGCCGCCATCTCCAGCGCCGCCTGCGCCCGGGTGCGGATCAGCCGCCCCATCAGCGGCGCTCGGATGCGGATGATCTCCTTGGCCACCGCCTTGTTGTTCGGCATCCGGTAGACCACCGCCGAGGGCAACCCGTGCGCCGCCGCGGCAATGGCCGGCAATTCCCAGTTTGCCAGATGCGCGGCGAAACACAGCGCCGGCTTGCCGTCGTCGCGCAACAGATCGAACAACGGCACGCTGTCGGTCTGGATGCGGCCAATGTTCGGACGCTGCATATCGAAGTCCCAGATCCGCGCCATGTGAACATACTCGCCGCCGACCCGGCCAAGATTCTCCCACGCCTCGGCCAGCGTGGCCTCGATCCAGGCAGTGTCCTTCTCCGGAAACGCCGCGCGGAGATTAGCCCGGCCAACCCGGTGTGCCGGCAGAAACGGGCCAACCCGCCTGGCCACCGCGCCGCAGAAATCCGACGCCCGATCAGGTTCGGCGCGCCGCAGCAGCCGGATCAGCCATTTCACCACGCGGCCCAGGATACGTTCCGCGTACAGTCCGATTCGACGGCGCACGTCGCTCAGAGTTCGATCAGGATCTTGCCGAACACGTCCCGTGTCTCCAGCCGTTCCACCCCGGCGCGGAAATCAGCCAGGCCATAGACGGTGTCGATCACCGGCCTGACCCCGGATGCGATCCGCTGCAACCCGCGCGCCAGCGCCGTCATCGGGGCGCCAAACGACCCGATGATCCGGTACTGCTGCTGAAACAACTGCATCAGGTTCAGGCTGCCGACCGGCCCCGAGGTCGCGCCGCAGGTCACCAACCGCCCACCCCGCTTCAGCGACAACAGCGACCCCGCCCAGGTGTCCGCGCCGGTGTGCTCGAACACCACATCGACGCCCTTTTTCCGGGTCAGCTTGCGCACCACGCCCTCGAACCGGTCCTCGCGGTAGTTGATCACGTGGTCCGCCCCCAACGCCCTGGCCTGCTCGGCCTTGGCCTGCGAACCCACCGTGGTGATGACGCCGCAGCCGATCGATTTGGCGATCCGGATGGCGATGCTACCGATCCCGGACCCGCCCGCCTGCACCAGCACCCACTCGCCGGGCCGCAACTGCGCGTTGTCGAACAGCATATGCTCCACCGTCCCATACGCCACGGCGACGCACGCGGCATCCTGCATCGACACGCCATCAGGAATCTTCACCAGCAACCGAGCCGGGTGATTGGTCAGGTCCTGGGCAAACCCGTCGACATGGAAGCCACGCACCCCGGCGACATTCTCGCACAGATTGTCGCGTCCGCTCAGGCAGGCCGCGCAGGTGCCGCATGTCAAAGCCGAGTACGGCACAACGCGATCCCCCGGCCTGAATCCGGTGACGCCGTCGCCGACCGAGGCAACCTCGCACGACGTCTCCGCACCCACCGTCAGCGGATAGGTCCGCTTGGCGAACGCCATCCCACGGAAGCCCCAAACGTCGATGTGATTGAGTCCGACCGCGCGAACCCGAAGCTGCACCTCGTTCACGCCAGGACCCGTCGGGGCGTCACGCTCGGTCAGCGCAACTTGCCGGTCGGCAACCAGCCGCAACGCTCGGATCATCGCCATCGCGCTGGGGTCGATAATGATTTCATCGCCCCCAGTAATCAGCCTTCACCGCCAGGGCAATCCCCGACCGGGACAAACCCCCTGTTAAACAAACCCCCTGTTAACGGCTAATTCAGCCATTCCACCTAATATTATATCCCGGCCCATAACGCCCGGTTCGCGGTGAAGGCTGAGCAGGAGGGATCTGCGTTTGTCGCGATTCCCGGTGTCGATCTCAGCGAAATCCTGTGCATCCAGGAAGATCGCCAGGTTGCCAACGACAATACGTGGCGTTCCACAGTCTTCATCTGCAAATCCCGCCCAGTCCGCTGCGGGCGCACCTCGTGCATGCCCGTGTCAAGGTGCGCCAATATCCTGATGGCTGCCACGTGGTGTTCCACGGACAGCGCTGCCTCACGCGCTACGACCGTGCAGGCCTGTTGCAGGAGGGCTGTTCTGACGACGCTGGGATGAGCGCGGCCAGCAAGAGCCCCGCTGGTGGATTTATGGAAAACCCAAGCAGGTTACCCACAACTCCCCAGCCGCAGCATCAGGTCAAGCGAGGCGATGAAACTGTCTTTGTAGCAGAAGATGTCATCGAGAAATGCGACGACGATTGGCCGCCTGACCTGCCGCCAGAGCAAGCCCTGTCCCGTTCAACAAACACCAAGAACGAGATGGCAACAAGCGGACAATTGATGTGCTACCTACACCGGACAAGTTAACTAGCTATCGACAGATAAAGCTGGGCGTCTTGCCGCGGGCCGCTGTTCTGTCCACTGTGCCGCCAGCCTGGAAAGGGACGCGCATGTCGATCGAACTGTATACCTGGAACACCCCGAATGGCCGCAAGATCAGCGTGGCGCTCGAGGAAATGGGGCTGCCGTACAACGTGCATGCGGTCAACATCTCAAAGAACGAGCAGTTCGCGCCGGACTTCCTCAAGATCAGCCCGAACAACCGGATCCCCGCGATCATCGATCCGGAGGGGCCGGGCGGGGCACCGATCAGTGTGTTCGAGTCCGGTGCGATTTTGATTTACTTGGGGCAGAAAACCGGAAAGTTCTATCCGACAGACCCGCGAGCCCAGGTACCGGTGCTGGAGTGGCTGATGTGGCAGATGGGCGGGTTTGGTCCGATGCCCGGTCAGGTGCATCACTTCTTGCAGGTGGAAAGTCCGCAGGACCAGCGCTATGGGCTGGAGCGCTATTCGAAAGAGACCGCGAGGCTTTACGGCGTGCTCGACCGCAGATTGGCGGAGCATGAGTTTGTCGCCGATACGATCTCGATCGCCGATTTCGCCATCCTGGGATGGGCGTGGCGGCACGAGCGGCACAAGACTGATTTGGCCGCATTCCGCAACGTCAAGCGGTGGTATGAGGCGATAATGGACCGCCCCGCGGTCAAGCGGGGCTTTGAGGTGGCACTGAGCTAAACCGGGATCGGGGCCAGACCGGGATCGTGCCGTTTCAGGTTTGACGCTGAGGCGCCGTTTCCCTACAACATGCTGGCAAACGCCGTGTCCGGGCTTGCCGTGCGAGCGGGTGGCTTGGGGATGTTGCCCCGGCGGAGGGGTGGCCGAGTGGCTGAAGGCGGCGGTTTGCTAAACCGTTGTACGGTGTCAAGCCGTACCGTGAGTTCGAATCTCATCCCCTCCGCCAAGCGACGTCCCACGGCGTCTCATCGCATTCCAAACTAGGCGACTTATCAATCACATAACCGAGCCATTGTCCCCAGGGGTCATCGGTCGGCTCCGAGAATCCCAACTAGCCTTGTGGGTTGAATTGTGGGTAAAGAAACCCCAGTCTGCCGGATGAGCAATAAGGTAGGGATGACGATGGCGATGGGTTCGCGGCTTTCTGCATTGAAGGTCAAGTCATTGACCAAGAGCGGTCGCTACGCCGACGGCAACGGTCTCTATCTCCAGGTTTCCCAATCCGGCACGAAGGCGTGGCTCTTCCGGTTTATGCGGGCAGGCTCCGCTCGGCAGATGGGGTTGGGTTCGGCTGTGGTGGTCTCCCTTGCGGAAGCGCGGTCGCGGGCAATCGAATGTCGCCGGTTGGTGTCCGACGGACATGATCCCATCGTACAACGCGACGCCGAGCGCAGCGCACAGGCGACCGGGCGCACGTTCGGAGACGTAATGACCCTCTATCTCGCGTCGCATGAAGGCGGTTGGCGCAACGCGAAGCACAGGCAACAGTGGCGGAATACGCTCGACACATATGCCCTCCCCGTTCTGGGTGCCACGTCCGTCGCCGCAATCACGGCTGGCGATGTGCTGCGCGTCCTGACGCCGATCTGGAAGGACAAGACCGAGACCGCATCGCGGCTCCGTGGTCGGATCGAAGCCATCCTGTCCTATGCGAAGGCCCTGGGCTGGCGGCAGGGCGAAAATCCGGCGGCGTGGAAAGACAACCTTGCCCAACTGTTGCCCGCCAAGGCGCGGATATCCAAGGTGGAGCATCACGCGGCACTGCTTTGGCGCGAGGTTCCGATTTTCATGCGCGACCTTCGCCAGCGGGACGGCGCAGCCGCCCAAGCGCTCCGCCTGTTGATCCTGACCGCCACCCGAACCTCGGAAACCCTTGCCGCGCGATGGTGCGAGTTCGACCTGGCACGCTCACTATGGATCATTCCCGCCGACCGGATGAAGGGCGGGAGGGAGCATCGCGTGCCGTTGTCGCCTGACGCATTGGCGATCATCGGACGCTTGGGCAGCGTGGACACGCAACCCGACGCCTTCGTGTTTCCTGGCGCAAAGGAAGGCAAGCCGCTGTCCAATATGGCGCTGTTGATGCTCCTCCGGCGAATGGAGCGCGGCGACCTCACCGCGCACGGATTTAGGTCGGCGTTCCGAGACTGGGCATCCGAGGCGACCGACCATCCAAACGAGGCGGCGGAAATGGCGTTGGCGCATGTGGTCGGGGACAAGGTGGAAGCCGCTTACCGGCGGGGCGACCTGTTCGGCAAGCGGATAGCGCTGATGGCTGACTGGGCGATATTTTGTGGATCCCGTGCGGATTCAATTTTGACATCTGAATCCCCGACCGTTTAGGTTCTGCTCTACCGATCCTCGGTTTCGAGGCGGCGCATTCACATTTTAGCAGGCAGAACATGAACCGTCCCAATTTGGCGACCGCCGAAGCGTCTCCAGTTCCCATCGCAATGTCCATTCCCGATGCCGTCAAATGGTCGGGCTTGTCGCGTTCCGAGGTCTACCGTCGCCTTAAGGTTGGCGACCTTCGGGCTAAGAATATGCGCTCCCGCACACTGATCTTGACCGAGAGTCTACGTGAGTGCGTTGACGCCCTGCCCGATATGGCGTAGCCGCGACCCAGCAGCCAATCAGTAATAATTCGATATAATTCGTGATGAATGGCGCGAGGTAGCGCCCCATCCATCAAGTCATCATCAGATTAAATAGAGAAAGCCCCCACAACGGCACTTGCAGGGGCTTTCGATATACACATTGAACAGCGATGTTCTAGGTGTATTTACTCAACATTGCAAGTGCCATCTTAGCAAGAGGCATTTTATTACGATGACCAGCGATATTCTTGATTTAACACACGCGATCCGCGAAGCAGCGTGGCGTAAAGGCTATCGACCCGTTCCGATCATCAATCCGGGTATCGACGTAAAGGGTGCTGGGAAGCGCCCAGCCGGTTCCGGTCTGCACTGGTCACACTGGGAGCAGGATGCACGCCAAGACCCTCCCTTTGCCGTTTCCAGCCAACCCAGCGCTCGCGCAACAAACACGGGCATTCTGTGTGATGGACTCCAAGCCGTTGATATCGACGTGGATGATGCCGATCTCGCTGATGCGGTTGACCGCTTGTGCGTCGAGATGTTGGGCGACGCGCCGATGCGTTATCGAGATGACAGCGCTCGCCGGTTGCGCTTGTTTCGGGCAGCGGACGGTGAACCATCCCACGTCGAGGTGATGGAAGATGAAGCGGTTGCCGCTGGCGCCAATCGCAAGCCGTACGGAGTCGAGGTGCTTGGTAAGGGAAACCAGTTCCTCGCTGTCGGATTTCATCCTGACGGCGCATTTTTGGACTGGCGCGACGGTCGCAATCCGACAACCGTTCCGCGTGACGACCTTCCGGCTGTCACCGAAGACCAGGTAGCCGAATTCCTGTCGCTCGCGGGCGAATTGATCGGCGCCAAACCACCCCGACAAAACCGCCAAAACCGGCAAAACCCCGCAGTGGTCGGGCATGACGCTGATGGCGAGGGAAGTTTTGGTAGTTTTGTCATGGCTGATCGAGATGCAGCACTCGCGGACGTGTTGGCTGCGCTCACAGTCGTTGCAGGTGACGGTGGCTCGTACAAGGTCTGGATTCGGGTGGGTATGGCGATTTTCACCGCGACCAATGGAAGCCTTGATGGTCTCACTGCGTTCGATGAGTGGTCGCGCAGGTCGCCCAGGTATGACGCCGCCGCGGTCGAGAGAGCATGGCGGACATTCCGGCCCAATTCGCTTACATTCGGCACGCTCGTCCACATGGTGCGGGAGGTTGATCCGGCATGGCGTGCGCCATCATGGGATCCGCGCGGCCGCGATCCCGACATTGGAGCCGATATCCCGCCGACACGGATCGCGGTGGATATTCTTAACCGCACCGTTGCACCGCCACCGACTCTGCCGCTTGCCACTTTCGGATGCGATTGGGGCGGATGGCTGCAACAAGCGGCGGTGGTGGCGAACGCTCCCGTCGATTACGTCGCCACATCGTTGCTGGCAGTCATGGGGTCGCTAATCGGTAATGCACGCTGGGGTCAGGCGTGGCAGGGCTGGGCGGAGCCGTCCGTGCTTTGGTGTGCGCTCGTTGGGGAGCCGTCCTCGTCAAAGACACCAGCCGCCAAGATGGTGCTGAATCTGCTTCGGCAGGTGGAAAACGATACGGCGGAAGGCTTCGATGAGATCTATGCCGCTTGGGAGGAAAGCGCAGCCCGTGCCAAGGCGGCGCGAAAGCAGTGGGAGGCATCCGTAGCGTCAGACAATACAGCGCCGATGCCCCGCACCATCGTTCCGCCGGAGCCAATGCGTCCGTTGGCATCGACCGGTAGCGTGACCATCGAGAAGGTTGCAAAGATGATGCAGGCGCAGCCGAAGGGCTTTCTCATTAACAACGACGAACTTGCTGGGTGGCTCGGCAACCTCCAGCGTTATTCCGGTGGCAATGACCGTCCGTTTTGGCTGACGGCATGGACGGGCAGTTCATATCGGGTTGACCGAGTGACCTCTGCGACGACGATCATTCTTCACCTCTCGCTTGGTATCTTTGGCACGATCCAACCGGACAAATTAGCGGCTACACTAAAGGGCGCCGACGATGGGCTGCCCGCGCGGTTTCTGTTTTGTTGGGCGAATGCCCGACCGTTCGCCCGACCAAGTGGTACGGTCAGTGTGTCTCGGGTGACGGAAGCGCTTTGCCGATTGGCGCGGCTTCAGATGGCAGGATCGGAGGATGGCTCAGTGGTTCCCGTCTTCAATCCAGCCACCAACGGAGCCGCCGACGCCCTGACTGCGTTTGCGTCGGAAATGCAGGCACAGGAACGGCAAGCCGGTGGTCTGATGATCGGCGTGCTGGGCAAGGCCCGGGGGTATGCGCTTCGGTTGGCAGTCGCGCTAGAGTACCTGCAATGGGCGTGGACGGGTGACCGGTCAGAGCCGACGGAAATTTCAGCCAAGGCGATGCGGGCGGCGGTCGAACTGATGCGCGATTACTTTCTGCCGATGGCTTCTCGCGTGCTGGGCGATGCCGCGATCACTCAGCAGGAACGTGATGCGCGAACGCTGGCGAAATGGATTGCCGCCGAGCGACCGAACAAGGTCAACATTCGTGGTCTGTCACGCGGCGAGACCGGCGGTACGGCGATGCACGGACTGCGCGACCGGAAGCGGCTGGAGGCTGCTGCCGACTGGCTTAAGGACTGTGGTTGGCTCCAGCATGGCGCGGTCGGTAAAACCGATGGACGACCGCGTTCTGACCACCTGATTGCCGATGGGCTTTGGTCGGCACTCGATGACTATGCCTGCCAAAACCAAGAAAACTGCCACAAGTCGGCGGATGTCAAAACGGAAGAGGCTTCTGGCGGTTTTGGCGGTTTTGTCAGCACGGATACGCCCGCCGATCAGCCGGAGGTATCTGACCTGGTGGCGGACACCGTCGGTGATGATAATGCAGAACACATCACGGAGAGCAGCGGTCTACCGCCTCTGGCACCCGTTCCAATCATCCTGCCCCCGTTCCGCAACGGATCCCAGCCCGATGTTCCAGCCGGTGATGGCGTGTCAACGTTGCTGGATCGGATGATTGCCGAACGGCGGGCTTCCGACTGCGAATTTTGACCAATGCGATGGCACGGGTTGGGCAACCACTCTGTGTCGTCGCCCGTCGTTTGAGTAGAGGCGGATCGTCTAAATATCAGCATGAGATACCGAGACATCATGGAAGCCGCGCGCGACGCCCAAGCATCTGCCGACACCCAGCGAACGCAACGGGAAAAGTTGGCGGCGGCAAACGACAAGGTTGCCCAGGCATCGCGGACCTACCAGAGGACGGTGGCGACGGCGCACGCCAACGCGACGGCGGCGAAACGGAAACTAGCGGCACCATCAAAGCCACCTCCGAAGCCACAAAGACTATTGGCGCCGATTGTAGGGGCGACGCTGCCCTAGTGGTCGCTTTGTGATCAATCTCGCCCCATCATCTTGCGGATGGCGATAGCATTCGACGGGGGCTTTCCTTGACCGGCGTTCACTACACCATGTATCACAGTTCTATAAATCCTAGACTTTCGTTGATTACGGATGTCTGGATTTTGCCCACCACATTCTTCGACAAGCATTGTCTCTAGTTTGTCGATTGCCTTTTTGTTGATGGCTCCCCGCGCCTTCGGCAACAATACAAAGAAAACAACTGGCTTCCCAGTATTTGCCAGAGCCAGTGCCTCACAGTACTTTTTGCAGTTGCTATCGTTAAACACCTCCTGAGCAAAACTTTTGGTGGCTTTGCCTACATACCAAGGCTCATGCCTTTGCCCTTTCTGAATCGCAAAGATATAACATCCAATGCGAGTGCCGAGAGCCGACTCGCCTAGAGCCTTTCGAGCCGCCGACGAGTCGATAACTCGCGGCGCACCTTGCAATGTTGGAGCCGACAACTTCGTGCTGCCAACATGGAAGGTGGGTGAATCGACAAAGGCAATCGGCATATTCCGCTCCCGAAAGAATAATTCGTCTTGGTATTTTCTACAGTCAAACGCTTTCGAGCATCCGGTAGACGCTGCTGCGAGCAACACCCAACTGGCGAGCGATATGGGCGGGCTTCACGCCGGTTGCGTGCATCGTCCTGATGGTATCCACCTGTACAGCGACGGTCGGCTTACGACCCTTGTACTTGCCGTCAGCCTTCGCCTTGGCGATACCCTCGCGCTGGCGTTCCAACATAATCTCACGTTCCCAGGCGGCAACGCCAGAGAGGATCACCAGCATCAACTTACTCGTCGGGTTCCTGGTATCCAGCCGCTCGCCGCCCATGCTCAGGATCACCAGCCCGATCCCACGCTTCGTCAAATCGAATTCGATAGTGAGCAATTCGGCAGTCGATCGGGCGAGACGGTCGGGCTTCGTCACCACCAGAACGTCACCCTCTCGAACGAACTCCAGGCACGCCTTCAACGAGGAACGCTGCACCATGCTAGAAACCTGTTCGCTGAATATCTTGTCAGCACCCGCCGCGCGAAGGTCGCGCTCTTGTGCCGCAAGACCGGCGAATTGTTCGGCGGTAGAAGTGCGGGCGTATCCAATCAGCATGATGATTCTTTCTCGCAGGTGTTTAGACTCTATAGGACACTCTGTCCGGAAAACCTAATGCCATCTCCGTGAGACAGTTCTACTACGGCAACGGAGACGCCGGCTACGTCCTGCTGGGGCTTGCCCCAATGAGACCGCGCGACTTGCTGCCACCTCTCGGAGACTCCTCCTATGAGACATGCTAGACAATTCGAACGTGCGTTTGCCTGCGTTCGAATGGCTTCCAAGACGGATCGAAACGGGATAGGTAATCCAATGACCCTGCGCTTTGTCCGCACCGATCACCGTGAACCCTTCAGCAAGCAGGCGGCGGAGGAATTGCCTGATCTAAAAAGGTTGGTCGCGGCACTACGCAGGTATGCTGCTAAGAGGAGCCTCCCACGCAACGTGAGCGCGGGCGATTTGCTTTTTGACGCGACGAAATATAACCACGTATCTTAGAGTCTGTCCGGAAAGTTTAGGCCGGATTGCTTAGCTTTCTCAGCATCAGTCGGATCGAAGCAAGTTTGATGAAGGTGAGGGCGTTACGGCTCAGGTTCTCGAAATCCTTGGCCAGGCGTCGGCATCGGTTGAGCCAAGCAAGGGTCCGTTCCACGACCCAGCGTCTGGGTAAAATCTCGAAGCTGCTGGCAGTATCGGAGCGTTTGACGATTTCCACCGAGAGCCGTGGCAGCAGCTTGGCCAGTTGCTGGCGGAATTGCGGGCCCTGGTAGCCGGCATCAGCGAACAGCTTCTTCAGGAACGGGAACAGCCCGAACAATGTCGCCAACACCAGCACGCCGCCATCGCGATCCTGGAGGTCGGCCGGGTGAACCACGGCGTGCATCAACAAGCCCTCGGTATCGACCAGGATATGTCGCTTCTTGCCACTGACTTTCTTCCCCGCATCATCCCCTTGGGATCGATGCAGGCCCCCCTTTTTCGGCGCTCTTGACGCTCTGGCTGTCGATCATGCAGGCGGTCGGACTGGCCTGGCGGTCCACCAAGGCGCGGCATCTTTGGTAGAGTTCGTAGTGGATTTTTCCCAACGTCCCATCGTAGTCCCAGCGTTGCATGTAGTCATACAGCGTGCTTCGCGGCGGCAGGTCCTTGGGGATGTAACGCCACGGACAACCGGTGCTGAGGACATACATGATGCCATTCAACACTTCCCGCACATCAACCTCCCGCCGCCGCCCGCCGCGCTTGGCCGGCGGGATCATCGGTTTCACCTGCGCCCATTCTTCGTCGGTCAGGTCACACGGGTAACGCAGCTTGTCCCGCTCGTAGCGATGACGGTTCTCGGTCGTCCACATCAGCCACCTCGCGAATCGAACCCGCCGATCGAATCACAGAAGATTCAATGAATTCAACCCCCCCTGGCTAACCGACTCTAAAGACTCAAAAAGCTTCCGGACGGACACTTACCAGTATGGTGATTACACAGTAGCCGCCGATCAACTGCAAAAACGGATAGACTTCATAGAAACAAACAGAAAAACACCCAATGAGTTCTAAGTCCGAACTCGCACTCCATCGGCGGACTTCTGCCGTAAGGGGCGACTTTACTTGGTTGGTTGGCGCTGCCGGGCGGCGAATCTTCTAAGAAATCGCTGGGTCATCATCGGAGCGTATGCCTCCTGCATAATTGCCGGAGGCGGCAAATTTGGCAGTTTCGGATCAATCGAAAATCTTTGCCACGCCCGAAGGGCGATGGCGACCCGGTCGGTCTTCGACATAGAAGTCTTCCTGTGCAGCAGGCGGCTAAATACAACTGCAACGAAATGGGGGATTGCCACCATGATGCTAGTGCGCTGACGATGTTTTGATAGATCGGCGGCGTGCCTCAGTGCAGCCGCCAACCACCAACGGCTCCTTGCACGCGCGACCAACCGTAATCGTAGCCTCGCCTTTCAGGCATCCCCATTCGTGTCGGAGCGAACTGAGCATGCTTGTGGGTCTGATTGTGGATAGGTCGGAGTGACCTTTATTTATGTCCATTTAAACCAATGTATTATGACGCTTGAGGAAGGACATCCCCTCCGCCAAGTCCCCGAACTAAAGCGCTACCCACTCAATAACGCGTCCAGCCGGCCCAGCAATTTGATCACCAGCCGGTTCCATCCTATGCTCGCGCTTCAGACCAATCCAAGCGACGAGGATCGAGCATGGAGTATGTCTGCGACGCACCACGAAACCGGACCTGGTTCCGCGTCCTCACCGAAGGCGAGGCGGTGGCTGAATCGCTCGAGATGCATCACGCGGTGGAAAAGCACTACCGCCGCGAACGCGAACGCGCGATCGATGCCTTCCATCCGACAACCTCGGTCTTCATCGAACAGGACATAAACAAGGAAGCCCATATCAGGCGGGCGATGCCGCTGTTCCTGACATTGCGAGACCAGGATGGCGCCGCGCTGGCGACCGCCATGTTACCACCGCACGGCAAACCCAGCGGCGGGTGCATCATCGTCGGACCCGGCAATGCCGACCCGTACCCCGAGCATGCCGACGCCATCGCGGCGCTCGGTGCCCATTTCGGCATCACCCTCGATCGCGGCAGTTGCTACCCATATCGTCGATAATTGCAGGAGGATCCGCCATTGGCCATCACACTGGAAAAATTCGCCGCCGACTGCCATGCCGCATTGAAGCACCAGCCCGGAACGCCAGGACGGGAACAGGTGCGCAAACTGGTCGAACAAGCCCTGGCCGATCCGGCTTTCGTGGCGACCTACATCCCGCCCGGCACGCCCGAACGGCATCTGCTGCACGAAGACGCCGAGCTGGGGTTCGTCATTCTGGCCCACGGCTATATCGGGGCGAAGGGCAGCAAGCCACATGATCATGGTCCGTCCTGGGCGATCTACGGTCAAGCCGCTGGCGAGACGATCATGACTGACTGGGACTGTGTCGCTCGTCCCACCGACGGCAGGCCAGGCAAGGCGGTAGCACACCATGACTACGTCATGAAGCCCGGTGACGCCTATCTCTACGATATCGGGGTGCTGCACTCGCCGGAGCGCAAGAGCGACACTCGACTGCTGCGGATCGAAGGCCTGAACATGGCGAAGGTGAAGCGCTTCCCGTACGATGCGGTCACGCTCAGTCAGGCAGCGGAATGATCTGCCGTTCCTCGATCAGATAGGTCTTTATCCGGCCGATGAACAGCGCCCCGTCATCGGTCAGGGCCTTCATTTCGGACGTTTTGCTCGCGCGCTCGAAACTCTCCAGGCTGTCGTACCAAAGTTCGGCGATACCATCGACCTCGACGTCGGTATCCGGGATGTCGGGGCGCGAGCGGCTATCGGTGATATGCGACTGGACATAACGGCGGATGCCGGGAACGTGCTCCGCCAGCGGCCCATGAACATCGAACCAATGGCGTACGAACTCAGCGTGAGTGATCCCCTGCTTCCGTGTCAGCAGGCTCAACAGCTTGATCATCCGCTTTTCCCTCCGAGACTGACCACATGCCGCGCCGGGTCCCATCGTTCGGCCGCAACCGCGCAGCGCGCCACATCTTCTTCCAGCATCAGGTCGGCGACGACCAGTTCTTCGGCGGCTCGGGTGATGGCCTCGACATAGGTGTGCCAGTCAGGATAACGCTCCGCGACTGACAGTCGCGGGTCGCCCGTCGCCAGTCGTTCGGCCGGCGTGTCCGGAAATGGTATGTAACTGCCCTCGAACTTCCACTGCATGCCGTGCCCGTGACCGCGGCTGCGCGGATTCCATCCGGTATAGGTCCCCAGCGGCGCGCTCACCATCGGGGCTCGGACGCCGGCGATGTCGTTGCCGTCCTTGTCGACCGAAGGCACCAGAACTGTATAGCGCAGCCCCGGCCCGCCATCCAGGTCGTTCCGACCGCGCACCATAACCGGTGGTTCGCGCAGTATCCCGCGCTCGGCGTCGGGTCCAAAGTCCAGCAGCGGCAGTGCATTCGGTTCGGCCAGAACCATCACCCCCGGGATGGTCGGAAATTGTCGGCGCCACCGGGCATATTCCACCAGCGTACCGTCCGCGCGGGTGGGCACCCTGCTGTCGGGCGGCTTGATGCCATCCGTTGCCCATCGATCCATCGCATCGAGCAGCGCCCTGAACAACATCGACGTGGCGACCGTGTTGGACAGGTTCTGCCCGATCCCCTTGGCGGGCGCCTTCAGCAATGGGTTGGCTGAGTGTTGCGAACTGGACCAGCAATACACCCGCACCGTTGCGGGCTGCGGCAGATCGTGGCCCATTGTATCAGTATGCACCAATGAGCCGCGCCGGACCCAGTATTCCGTCGCGGCCTGAGTATGGAACACTAGCGGATCGGTCTCCGGCCGTTTCAAAATCGCGTCCTCCCGGCCGGTGAGGTGATCGACCGACCACGCATAGGAGAACGGAAATGAATCGGCGATATTGAAATGATCCTCGTATTGCTGACCGCCGGAAACGATCGGGCTGGCGAACCGATGGTTCAGCCACTTTCGCCCCGCCCCCGCGACATGCGGCATGACCCCATCGAACACGCGGCGCCCAGCGGCGTCCGCGTTGTAGCCGCGATAGACGAAATCCCTCAGGCAGCGTCCGGTTTGCGAGCGGCCCCAGGCGTACGCCAGCCGGGTTCCGCCCAGCGGGTTGCCGTTGCCATCCGCGTATTTCACGCAACTGACAAAGTCGCGCACCGCAATGTGGCCCAGGCCCATCAATTTCGGATCGCGCGCGGTGTAGATCAGTTCGTAGATCCAGCCAGGCTCGAAGCCCGGCCGGTAATGGATGAAACTGTCGGCGGGAACCGTCGCACGTTCCGGCGTTGTCGCCTCGGCGCTCGCACCCGTCATCTCCAGCGCGAAATCCCATGCCGAGGTCGGAACCGGCTCAGGTGTGTCGTAGGGATAACGCCGCCTTGTCAGTATCGCATCACGCTTGTCGCGAGAGGCGGCCGGATAGGAGTGCGCCGCCAACCGCCCGCTCAGCGGCATGGTCGGGCCCCAGGGCTGGTCGACGATGATCTCGGTGCGTACCCGCCCGGTGATTGCCGCGCCATTATCGGTTGCCACCGGCACATCCAGAACCATGCGTCCGTCTCCGGGCAGGATATCGCCCTCCCACGCCAACCAGGCGACCGCGTAGCCGCGCCGCATCAGGAAGCCGTTGCCGGCATGGTTCGGCGTCAGCGGCTGGTTGCTGTGCACTGCATCGTTGAAGAATTGCAGCGCCCGCTTGTTGCCGCGATTGCCATAGTCGAACAGCAGCCGTCGGTTGCCGCCATTCATCGGCTTCAGCAGCATGAAGTCCGCCTCGAACCGCACCATTCCGTTCGGATCGCGCGGCGCCCGGTCGATGTCGATGACATCCGCCTGGGCTTGGGCCAGGGGATCGACGGCGAACAGCACGCGGCCGGTCAGTCTCTCATAGGCCCCGCCTTCGTCGAACGCGTGCCCGCCGGCGAATGGACGCCGATCGTCGATGCGAATCTCAAGCGTGCCTGCCATGCCGGGTCTCCTCAACCCGGCCAGTCTGCGCGACCGATCGCGGCGGCTCAAGCGTTGGAGGAAACGCGCTGCCGCTCCCCAAGCGCCGCCTCGACGGTGCGATAGAGGTCGGCGGCGGCAAACGGCTTGCGGATCACCCGATCGCCAGGCTCCAGCGCACTCTCGATCTCATCGGCGTAACCCGAGATGAAGACGACCGAAAGATCCGGCAGTCGTGCTCTCGCCAACGCGGCAAGCCGGGATCCGTTCATTCCGGGCATGACCAGGTCGGTCAGCAAGATGTCGATCGCGGCGTCCTGAGCCAGCACCATCAAGGCCGCTTCGCCGCAGTCGACATGGCGCACGTTGTATCCAAGGTCCTCCAGCATCGCGGCCGTCACCGCTCGCACTTGATCATCATCATCGACCAGCAAGATGGTGGCGCTTGTGCCGGTCAGCGAGTCCTGGCGCGAATCGGATGGCTGTCGCGAGGGCATGGTGCCAGCGCGCGGCAGATCGACGGTTACCGCCGTGCCGCGTCCGAGCGCCGACTCGATTTGCACCTCGCCGCCTGACTGCCGGGTGGTGCCGAACACCTGGGAAAGTCCGAGGCCGGATCCGACGCCAAACGGCTTGGTGGTAAAGAACGGCTCGAACACACGGCTGATGAGTTCGGGCGGAATGCCGTTGCCGGTATCCCTGATGATGACCCTGACGTAATCGCCGGCCGGAGGTCCATCGGCACACCTGGCTCGATCAAGGATATGATTGGTCGTTTCAATAGATATGATACCGCCGTCAGGCATGGCGTCGCGCGCGTTCAATACAAGGTTCAGGATGACCAACTCGATCTGGCTTTGATCCGCCATGGCCGGCCACAGATCGTCGGCGAGGCGCAGGCTGATCTGCGTCCCCATGCCCAAGGCGCTATCCAGCAGGTCTCGCATGCCGTGGATGGCCGCGTTCAGGTCGATTGCCCTGGGCAACAGCGGCTGCCGACGCGCGAACGCCAGCAAGTGGCCGGTCAATGTGGCGCCCCGTTCCGCCGCCGCGCGTATCGCCGCCAGCCGATCCGGCAGCCCGGACGTATCGTGCCGCATTGCTCGTCGCTGCAGGATCTCGACATTGCCCAGCACCACGGTCAGCAGGTTGTTGAAATCGTGCGCGACGCCGCCGGTCAATTGACCGATCGCCTCGATGCGTTGTGCCTGGCGCAACTCCCCCTCGGCCCGCTCCCGTTCGGCGATCTGCTCCAGTAGCCGATCCTTGGTCTGTTCCGCCCTGTCGTGCGCCGCGTGGGTCTCGGCCAGCAATTGCTCGACCTCGTGCGATCTGCGCGACAGCGACAGCAGCAGCACGACGACGGCACCGCCGAGCGACAGTGCACCGGCGACCAGGGCCAGGGCCTCGCGTCGCCAGTCGGACAGAATGCGTCCTTGCTCCACCGAAACCATCACCACCAACGGGAACGCTCGCAGCGCCCTGATCGCGGTAATCCGGGTGCTGCCATCGACGGGACTGTGCATGACCAGGGTTCCCGCCAAGCCATGTGCCAATACTCTGGTGAACGGCGGCATGTTACCGAAACTGGTGCCGATCGTCGCATCTACGTGGGGAAACCGGGCAAGCACCGTTCCATCGCGCAGAGTAAGGACGATCGCCCCATTCTCGTTCAATTCGACGGCGCGGTAGAAATCCTCGAAGTAAGCCAGGTTGATCGAACCGATCGCGACGCCGCTCAGCGTCCCATCGGCCGCACAGATCGGATGCGCGAGCAATGCGTTCCACCGGTCATCGGCGATACGAAACGGCGGGCTGATCAGCATTGCGGCACGCGGATTCGCGCGGTATTGGGTCAATAATGCCGTAACGCGATCCGGCGGGGTCGTCACTCGGTCCGGATCAGTGGACGCGATCGGTCGGCCCGCGGCGTCGACGATCAGAATGGCGGCGAGTTGCCGCACGCCCCGGATCCGGCGCCGGAGCATTTCATCGACGCCTTGCAGATGCGGCTGCTGGGCCTGCACGGTTTCCTGCGCGCCCATCACCAGCAAGTTCATCGCCTCGACCGCGCGGCCGGTCTGCTCGGCGAAGACCATGTCCAGCCGAGCCATTTGTCGCTCCGTGTCCGAAATGAGCGCCTTGCGACTTGCGTCTACTTCATGGCAGGCAGCGCCGGCCACCAGCAGTAATATCACCCCGGACACGACCCGAAGCGCCACGCTCACCGGCGTCAGGGGACGGAAGAGCGGCCACGCGGCCAGCCTGCTCATGTGCTGTCTT
The DNA here is from genome assembly GCF_965277825.1 of Rhodopila sp. NCBI lineage: Bacteria > Pseudomonadati > Pseudomonadota > Alphaproteobacteria > Acetobacterales > Acetobacteraceae > Rhodopila > Rhodopila sp. The sequence continues at coordinate 106,512 of NZ_OZ255846.1, forward strand.
CCGAGCCCTTCGATCAAAATCGAGTTGAGCGATATCACAAACACGCGGGCTGAGAATATATCCTCGCTGTTTCGTGATCGCGGCGGTAAAAATTCGTCAAATTCAGTTGGCCACTCGCAACGGTAATCCGCCGGCAAAAGCCAGTATCTGCTCGAAGCATTCGCCGAAGTAGAGCTCGAAGTTGTCCCATTCGGCCCAGCCGAGATGTGGAGTGCATACCACGTTGGGCATCGACAGAAACGGATGCCCGCCGTTGCGAACAGGCTCTTTCTCGTAAACGTCGACCGCGGCGTAGCCGGGGCGGCCGTTGCGCAGGCCCCTCAGCAGCGCGTCCGGCTGGATCAGTTCGGCACGGGATGTGTTGACCAGCAGCGAGGTAGGTTTCATCCGTGCCAAATCGTCCGGCCCGACGATGCCACGCGTGTCGACACGAAGACGGACGTGCAACGAAAGCACGTCGGAGCGTTCGAACAAACCGGCTTGGCTGGCGGCAAACTCATACCCGGCGGCCTTGGCTTTGGCGGCCGACCCGTTGCGCCCCCAGACCAAGGGGTGCATGCCCATGCCGGCCCCCGCGCGCGCGACGATCGATCCGATCGCGCCGAGGCCGAAAATGCCAAGCCTGCTGCCCGACAATCGATGCGAAAGCGTGCAAGGCCAGTCACCCCTACGCATCCGTTCCGCTTCCAAGGCGACGTTGCGGCGCGCCGCGAGGATCAACGCGATCGTCAGTTCCGCCGGAGCGGTCGGCGAATTACTGGCGCCGTGCGACACCAGGATATTGCGCTCCCGACAGGCAGCATGATCGATCGTTGTCGCCGCTCGCCCGACCAACGCGATCAGGCGCAAGTTTGGCAAACACTCGATCAACGTTCGGGAAAAGCTGACCCGCTCGCGAATCGCGACGATGACCTCGGCCGGGTAAAGCCGCTCGACAAGTTGGTCCGGATCGGCCGCCGGTTCGCGGTAACGAACCACGTCATGGCCGGTGAGCAGCGAGAAACAGGACAATCGGTGGACGACATCCTGATAATCGTCCGGAATGACTATTTTCATCACCGCTCCAGAAAGAAACCGGGATAGATCCGAACGTCACTGATCAGGCGATATGTTCCCGTAGCAGGCGACCCCAGCCAAACACCGGTGCATGATAGCCAGCCAGAATAAGCGCGGCCCAAAGGCTGACCTGATTGGTCGTCAGCACCGGCTTGCCGATCGCGGATTCCAGGCGATCCACAATGCCCAGCGTCAGCCAGTTCCCGCATGCCAGCAACACCGCCTCCGCGTCCGGCTGATCGACCGCGACGCCCATGTCGAAGGCGGTCTGTTCTTCCAGCAGGCCGATCTCCAGGTTGCTGAGATGACCCATCGCCTGCTGGGCAAGCACCCGAAATCCGCTGGCCTCGATGAACGCCGCCGTGGTGACGTTGGTCTCGTCGCTCCATGGCGCCGCGATCACCAGGCGGTTCACATCCAAGACCCCCAGGGCCTGGATCAACCCGGTCGAGGCGGTTGTCGCCTTGCGGCCCGAAGCGGACTCGATCCGCTGGATCAGTTCTTTATCGTATCCGATTCCGTTGCGGCAACTCGGCGCGGTCGCTGCCAGCACGATGGCATCGACGTCGGCATCCGCCAGTTTCCGGCTTTCGATCTCGATGTCCTCGACGATCCGTTCGGTGGACGATGCGTCGACGGTGCGTAATGGCAGCCGAGCGATGTGCAAGGTGACGCTGTCGGGCAGGATACGGGCGAATTCCGGCTCCTGCGTGGTGTTTGATGAAGGCAGCAGCAACCCAATCCGTCGCCGGTTGCTTTCGGGCCGGTCCTGGCACGCTGGCATGACCTTTTCCCTCCCTGCTTATCGAGGGATTTTTCGCCAACACCTCGTCCGGTGTCAAACCGGCCTTTCCATCCAGCGCCGTTCCGTTAGCATGTCAACGAATGGAAGAAACGCCTGAGAACCACGGAGAGCAGCACCACCCCAAGATCAATACAGGCGACGGAGGCTGGCAGCGCACGCTATGGGCGATGGTCGGTATCCAGTTCGTCATGACGGCATCGATCAGCTTTCTCAGTCCGATCATCCCGTTGATGCTGCCGCAACTTGGCGTCACCACCACGCAAGGCGTCGATCTCTGGGCCGGAGTGATCACCGGCGCGACCTCTTTCGTTGCGGCATTCGCCTCGCCGATCTGGGGCCGCGTGGCCGACAAGCACGGACGCAAACTGTCGCTGATCCGATCCAGCGCGGCGATCGGAATTTTCACCGCGGCGATGGGACTGGCCACCAATGTGTGGTGGTTCTTCGGTGCGCGCGCGGTGATGGGCGCCTTCGCGGGATTCTCATCCGCTGCCATCGCCCTGGTTGCCAGCCAGGTGCCGGAGCGCCGGCTGGGCTACGCGCTTGGCTGGCTGAGCACTGGCCAACTGGTCGGATCGCTGATCGGCCCGGTGCTAGGCGGCGGCCTGGCCGACATCACCGGCAGCTACCGCGTGCCGTTCTTCTGCACCGGGGCGGTCACGCTCGCTGCACTTGCTCTGGTCTGGGCGACGGTGCACGAGGACTTCACCCCGCCAAAGCATACCGGCCCGTCGAAGTCCATCATCTCCGGCTTGGGGCTATTGACCGGTTCGGCGGGGCTGCTCGCCTTGTTCGTGGTGCTGCTGATGGCGCAATTCAGCGTTCGCACCGTGCAGCCGGTGGTGACGCTTTTCGTGCAGCATCTGATCGGGTCGCCGCCCGAGATTGCCACGCTATCGGGGATAGCGTTTTCGGTGACCGGCCTGGCCGACCTGGTGTCGTCGCCGTTCCTGGGCAAGCGCAGCGACATAATCGGCTATCGCAAGGTGCTGCTTATCTGTCTGCTGGGCGCCACGCTGACCAGCGCGCCGCAGATCTTCGTGGCCAACTACTGGACCTTCGTGGCCGAACGATTTGCCGTGGGACTGTTCATCGGCGGTATCCTGCCCACCGCGAACGCATTGATCGGCCGCAGCGTATCGCGCGAAAATCGCGGCACGATCTACGGCATGACGTCGTCAGCGACGTTCCTGGGCAATTCTCTGGGCCCGCTGACCGGCGGCGGCGTCGCGGCGAGTTTGGGCATCCGCTACGTGTTCGTGGTGACGACGGTGCTGCTGGCGGCAAACCTTGTGTGGGTCTGGTTCACGGTGCCGGAACTGCGCGAGGAAACGTCGGCCCGATGATGCAGTCACGCCACGCGGAAATTGCCGAACTGCCACGGGCAAGCGACATCGACCGGTTCCGGGAACAGCCGACCCCGGTCCAGCAACGGCGTCCAGTCGCTGTAGGCGCCGACCATATCGCCCAGATAGGGTTCAGCAACCTGCAACACCCGCGAATGATCGAGATTATCGGCTTCGACGACGCCGGAGCGCGGATGCTCCATTGCCCAGACCAGTCCACCCAGCACCGCAGCGGTGACCTGCAGGCTGGTGGCGTTGTTGTGCGGCGCTAGAGCTCGGGCCTGCTCGATCGACAGGCGGGACCCGTACCAGTACGCCCCGCGTGAATGCCCCATCAGCAGCACGCCCAATTCGTCGACGCCGCCATCGATCTCATCCATCATCAGTCGCTGCCTGGGTTGTAACTGCCAGTTCCGTCCGGCGAATTCATGCACCGACAAAACAGCGTCGTCGCAAGGGTGGTAGGCGTAGTGCACCGTCGGGCGGTAACGCACGGCGCCGGCTTCGACCACGGTGTAGTAATCGGCGATCGAGATCGATTCATTGTGCGTGATCAGAAACCCGTGCTGCGGCCCCGCCATCGGCGTCCAGCTTCGCACCCGGGTCGAGGCGCCGGGGCGCATCAGATAGATTGCCGCGCCGCCGCCGAAATCGTGCTGACGCCCATCCGCGGGCAGCGTCTTCTCGTGCGTGCCCCAGCCAAGCTCAGCCGGTTGGCAGCCTTCGCCGGCAAAGCCGTCGATCGACCAGGTGTTGACGAATTCGCCGGGGCGTTTGGCGAAGGACGCGGTCTGGGTATCGCGTTCGGCGATATGGATCACCTTCACATCAAGGCTGTGCGACAACGCCGCCCAATCCTGGCGGGTCGCAGGGACGGGTGTCGTTACACGCGTATCGCGGGCGAGATTCAGCAGCGCCTGTTTGACGAAATGGGACACCAGGCCCGGGTTGGCGCCGTGCGTCAGCACCGCCGTCGGCCCATCCCCGCCGGCGAGCGCCAGGGCGCTTTCCCGCAACGCATAATTCGATCGTTGCGACGGCGTCAGCGACGGATCGGTGTAGCCCCCGGCCCACGGCTCGATGCAGGTGTCCAGATACAGCGCGCCTCGCTGCTGGCAGAATGCGATCAGCGCGACGGATGAGACATCGACGCTCAGGTTCAGCAGCAAGTCGCCCGGCCGCAGCAACGGCGTCAGCACGCCGCGGAAATTATCGCGGGTCAGCGGTGTGACGGTGAAGCTGACATCGTTTTCCGCCGCGATTTCCTGCCCGCGCGGGTCGCCGGAGACGATGCTGATGCGCTCGCGCGGCATGTCGATGTGACGCAGGATCAGGGGCAGCACGCCCTGGCCGATGCTGCCAAAGCCCAGCATCACCAGGCGGCCGTCGAAGCCGACGTGTCGCATCGTTTGCTTCTCCTATACGCTCAGGCTGCAACCTCGAACGGGTCTGGCCGATAAGTTGGCGCGCCCAGCATCGGCTTGTCATCCACTTCCACGATCCTGGCCCGGTCAAATCCATTGAATGCCGTGCGCAGACAGGCGCCGTAGGCTCCGAGCTGGCCGATTTCGATCCAATCTCCCTCCGCCGTGTCCGCCGGCAGCAGGAACGGGCCACGCATGACGTCGGCGCTGTCGCAGGTCGGGCCAAACAGCGAGAAGCTGCTGGTTGCGGCGGCCGGGCTGCGGTCCGGGCGGATCAGCCGCACCGGGAAGCGGAAACCGAGTGTCCCGGCGTCCGCCAGACTGCCGTAGACGCCGTCGTTGACGTACAATGCTGAGCCTCGCCGCGCCTGCACCTGCACGACCACTGAGGTCCCGGCCGCGACCAGTGCTCGTCCCGGCTCCGCCCAAAGTCGAGCGTCGGGAAGACCCAGCGCCTCGAATCCGGCCTCGATCTCGGCGAAGCAGGCGCCCAGCGGCGGCGGCTCCTGATCCGGATATGCAACGGGAAATCCGCCGCCTACGTCGACGATATCGACCTTGACGCCAGCGGCGCGGATCACCTGTCCGGTCAGTGCCAGCGCCTGACGCCAGGCGAGCGGGTCGAGACACTGCGACCCGACATGGAAGCTGACCCCAAGCACCCCGGCGCTTCCGCGCGCGGCGCGCAGCAGAGCCGCGGCGGCATCGGCCTCGGCGCCGAATTTGCCCGATAGATCCAGCATCGCGGCGCCCTTCGGCAGCGCGATCCGCACGATCAGGCCGGGTGCGCCGGGCACCCCGGTGGCGGCGATTTCGGCCAATATCTTTGCCAGTTCATCGGCACTGTCCAGCACGAAGTCGCGCACCGCATGACGCGCCCAGACTTCGCGGATCGCGCTGCGCGCCTTGATCGGATGCATGAAGTGGATCGCCGCGTCGGGCAGCATGTCGCGCACCAGCCGGACCTCGGGGAGTGATGCACAATCGAAGTGCCGCACGCCGCCATCCCACAGCGCACGCAGCACCGCCGGGTCGGGGTTGCACTTCACCGCATACAGTACGTCGCCAGGAAACGACTGAAGGAACGCGCGCGCGGTCGCCGCGACCGCGGCGGGGCGCAGGCAGTGGATCGGCTCCTCGGGACGATCGGCGGCCACGACCTCGTCCACCGTGGGACGGCGGACCGGGTAGTCGACGAGCATACGGCGGAGCGGCGAAACGGCGGCGCGGGTTCGCGCCGCGAACGGCTGAGCGAAAACAGACATCGTGGTCATCCTCGCGGACAAACGGGCGCAATTATCGCCCATCCGGACAAACGGACGCGCAAGCGTCCGAAACGAAACGGGGACTTGGGCCGAAACCGCGCGAAAACGCCGCGGTTTCGGGATCAGACGATGCTGGTGGTACTTCGCATCGCGGCGGTGCGTTCGGACATAGGCGTGTTCCTAAACGACCCCGGCCCACGGTTGGCCGGGTCAATCGAAAAGGACGCGTTTACGTCGTTGCTGTGCCCTTGCGGGCTCGCGGCACGTGCGGATGCGTCACCGCTTCCGAAGAACGAAAGCGAGAGGCGTTATATAGGGGCCGTTGCCCCTCGATGCTATGCATTTTTGGGCGGCGCGCAGACCCTCAGCGCATGGCCCGCGATCCGGCAAGCGCCAGATATTCCCAGACCATTGTTGCAGCCGCGAGCGCGGTGATTTCAGCTACGTCGAACGCCGGTGCAACCTCGACCACATCCATGCCGACGAAACGAACGGCCTTCAGTTGCCGCAGCATTGCCTGCGCCTGCCACGACGCCAGACCGCCAATCTCCGGCGTGCCGGTGCCGGGCGCGAAAGCCGGATCGAGCACGTCGATGTCGAAGCTCAGATAGGCGGGCTCCGCGCCCACCACCTCGGCGATCCGTGCGGCGACCGCGGCGGGGGTCGACGCCTGCACGGTCTGGGCGGACAGCACGGTCACCCCTTGGGCCAGCGTCCAATCCATCACCGCTTTCTCGACCGGGGACCGGATACCGACCTGGATCATCCGACGTGGATCGACCAGGCCCTCGTTGATGGCGTGATAGAACGGCGATCCATGGGCATAGGTTTGGCCAAAATTGTTTGGCCAGGTGTCGACATGGGCGTCGAAATGCACCAGGCCGATGGGCCGCCCCAGCCGCTTTGTCAGCGCGCGCAACAGGGCCAGGGTGATGCCGTGCTCGCCGCCCAGCGCGATCAGGTGTCCGATCGCGGCGGCCTGCGCCTCGATCATCGCCAGACTGGCCCCGATGTCGCCCAGTGCCAGGGCGAAATCGCCGATGTCGGCCAGGGACCCGCGGGCCGGCTCGACCCAGTGCTCCGGATGGTCGCCATCGGTCAGCATCCGGCTGGCTCGGCGGATTGCCGCGGGGCCATCGCGCGTGCCGGAGCGGTTGGTGGTGCCGATATCGATCGGGACGCCGGCAACCACGTAGTCCGCCGCTGGGTCACGGCTGGATACGCCCAGGAAAGTTGGCGGAACGGCGTAGGTGGGGGTGCCGGCCATCGAGGATTGGGGAGTCTCCCACTGGTGACGCTGCGTCGAGATGTTGCCACACCGCGTGTAACACGGCGGACGACCGGGCGCCACGAGACACGCCGGACACGGCGTATCAGCACCTCAATTTGTCGGTTGCGCATCGGGTCGACCATGCACTTCGTCCCGCGGCTTTTAACCTTGAACCGCCGGCGTTTCAGTTGCGCCGCTGGCAAGACAAGATTGGCCGGATTGCCCGCTATTACACACCGATTGCTATTCTGGACTGTTTCCATTCTTGATCAATTCAGTCATCCTAAAACGGACTGGCAATAAAAAAGCACGGCGATACGTCAAATTACACGACCTCTTGTTTATCTCTCGCGCGCTTTGCCCGCTAGATTCGGCCGATCAATTCAAGGTCGGGCGCTGTGCTGAATTTTGAAATGGCTTATTTTCTCGCGGCAGCCGCCGCATCAGGCGTCTTCATCGCCGCAGGCTGGCGCGGCAAGACCGATCTGGCACTCGTCCCGGTGCGTGGCCGGCCAGGGCCTGTGAACGATCCTGGACGGGGCGACGTCGAGGCGAATTTATATGCGCCGGAAGCGCGCGCCGACGTAGGGGTCGCCATACGTCTTGCCTTGAAACGGCTATCGCCGATCATGACAAACCAGCTCGTCCAGGCGGATGTCGCCGCGCTGCCCGGATTGCGCGTGCGGATGCGATGCGCCCCCCTGGCAGACCTTTTGGAAGAGATGTTGGCTGCCGCCATCCATGGTGCCCCCGCCAGTCGGCTGTTGCTGACGGCCACCGCCCACGGCAGCCGAATCGATGTCGGTATCACCGACGACATGCCTGGTGCCGACCCTGTGGTGCGCCTGGGAAGTCTTCGCGGCCTGATGGAACGGGTCGCCAGGCGCGGCGGACTATTGGAGGTCAAGGTTCGCCCATTTGAAGGGACTACTCTGACCCTGCGGCTGGTCGCCGCCGACGCATAGCCAAACCATCCAACTGGATCGGCCCGAACCAGCCGAACCGAAGTCGAGTAGATTTCGCCAACGTCGGTTATATCGAAGCGCGCGGCGCGGTCCGTCGTCCATCATTGGACCCGGCGCATGACGTATGCTACGCGCCTCAGATCATGCATCTATTCCGGCGCGAAACCGTTGGCAGCGAAACGCCAGGCCATCTGCCGGCGACCGCCGAGAGTCTGGAGGAAGCCCGTTGACCCGTATTCCCATCGATCCGGACGCGATTCGCGCCCTGGCGGCCGTGCTGGTTGAAACCGGCTTGACCGAGATCGAAATCGCCGACAAAGATTCGCGAATTCGCGTCGTCCGCAGCGGCGGCAACACAACCACATCCATCCCACTCACCGCCGCATCCACGGGTTTGGCCGCCCCTGCCGCGGCGACCGAGGATGTGGCCACCCACCCCGGCGCCGTGGTCAGTCCGATGGTCGGGGTCGCCTATCTTTCGCCGGAGCCCGGCGCCTCGCCGTTCATCAGCGTGGGTCAGCAGGTAACCGCGGGCCAGACCCTGTTGCTGATCGAAGCCATGAAGACGTTCAATCAGATCAAGGCCCCGAAAGCCGGTTCGGTGACCGCCATCCTGGTGCAAAGCGGTGCGCCGGTGGAGTACGGCGAAGCACTGGTCATCCTGGAATAGGCCGTTGTTTCGGAAAATCCTCATCGCCAATCGCGGCGAGATCGCCCTTCGCATCCAGCGCGCCTGTCGGGAATTGGGGATCGCCACCGTGGCCGTGCACTCCACCGCCGACGCCGAGGCAATGCATGTCCGCCTGGCCGACGAGAGCGTTTGCATCGGACCGCCCCCGGCGAAGGACAGTTACCTGAACATTCCCTCGATCCTGTCCGCGGCGGCCATCACCGGGGCGGACGCGATCCATCCGGGCTATGGCTTCCTCTCGGAGAATGCCGGCTTCGCGGACATGGTCGATGCGCACGGGCTTACCTTTATCGGCCCGACAGCGGAACATATTGGCATGATGGGCGACAAGATCGCCGCCAAAGCCGCAATGGCCGCCGTCGGTGTGCCCTTGGTGCCGGGTTCCGACGGCGAGTTGGCGGGTCTGGACAGCGCTCGCTCGGTTGCAGCGCACATCGGCTATCCGGTGCTGATCAAGGCGGCGGCGGGCGGTGGCGGTCGCGGCATGAAGGTCGCCCGCGAGACGGCGGATCTGGAGGATGCCTTTACTTTGGCACGCGGTGAGGCTCGCGCGGCGTTCGGCAGCGATTCCGTCTACATGGAAAAATACCTCGACCGGCCGCGGCATATCGAGTTGCAGATCATGGCCGACAACCACGGCCACGTGGTGCATTTTGGTGAGCGTGACTGCAGCCTGCAACGTCGCCATCAGAAGCTTCTGGAAGAGGCCGGCTCGCCCGCGATCAAACCGGCGCAGCGCGACGCACTAGGGGAAACCGCGACGGCGGCGCTGCGCAAACTTGGCTATCGCAACGCCGGAACGCTAGAATTCCTCTACCAGGACGGGCAATTCGCGTTCATCGAAATGAACACCCGGCTGCAGGTCGAGCACCCGGTCACCGAGATGCTGTGCGATATCGATCTGGTCCGGGAACAGATCCGCGTCGCCGCGGGATCGCTGCTGGGCTACGAGCAGCGCGATATCAACTTCGATGGTCATGCCATCGAGTGCCGGATTACCGCCGAGGATCCGGTGACGTTCATGCCGACGCCCGGACGGGTGACCGCCTTCCACGCCCCCGGCGGCCTCGGTGTGCGGGTCGACTCGGCACTCTACGCCGGCTACTTCGTACCTCCATTCTATGATAGTCTTGTGGCGAAGTTGATCGTGCATGCGCCGACCAGATCCCGCGCGATCGACAGGATGCGTCGCGCGCTCGACGAATTCGCCGTCGTGGGCATCAAGACCACGATCCCGTTGCACCAACGGATCGTGGATGACGCCGGCTTTCAAGCCGGTGACTATACGATTCATTGGCTGGAAGACTTCGTCTCGGGCGGCTAACCCAGCGCTGGTCGCCCAGAGGGGATGTTTGTTCAATCGTGCCTCGCCCGGCTTGCCGGGGCGGCCCTGTTTTAGCGGAGCATGACCATGACAGACCAGCATGACCATGATGTGGACTGGAAGCTGAACGGTGTAAGGGTGATCAAGGGTGATCAGCTCGATACCAACACCGCGCAGACGCCGGGCATGAACCGAGCCGCGGCAATCAATCTGGCTCGGGTGGGCGCGCAGAAAATTTGGGCCGGCACGGTGAATATCCATGCCAACGCCAAGACTGGCGCGCATCATCATGGCGCACTGGAAAGCGTGATCTATGTCGTGCGCGGCAGGGCCCGGATGCGTTGGGGCGAAAAGCTCGAGTATGTCGCCGAGGCTGAGGCAGGCGATTTCATCTTCGTCCCGCCGTATGTGCCGCATCAGGAAATCAACGCCTCGACGGAGCAGACGCTGGAATGCGTCCTGGTGCGCAGCGACAACGAGGCGGTGGTGGTGAACTTGGATATCGAGCCGGTGGAAAAGCCGGAGGCGGTCTACTGGGTCGATCCGATCCATAAGCATCCTGCGTAGGATCCGGTCGCAGAGAAACGGTGAGACGCGGAGCGTCCCACTATTCCGCAGGTGAATCGGATACTTAAACAAAAAGCGACGTATTGCGCTCATCTATGCGCGATCCTGGTCCGGCGAAGCCTGTCCGAGGTCCCGCGGTCTGCAACGCCGAGGTCGAGCGGCGTCGCGGCGAACAGTACTGCCGGTTCCCCCTAGTGGGCCCCCCGCAATGCCGAGACAATGATGGCGATCCCCTGCGCGTGCCAGCGCTGGATTGCCTTGTGGTCGGCACCCAGAGCCTTGCCCAGACGGCGCCACGGAAACAGGTGGCGGTCGGTGACCGGATTGACCAGGCTACGGGCGCCGACCACGCGCCGAAGCACGTAGCGATCCACCGGAATCAGCGGGATCCAGCTCATCGCTTCGTCCATCCGGGTAATCCGTTCCGCTGATGGGACGGACGGACGGATCTGAGCCTCGGTCCAACCGTAGGCATCCAGCGCCGTCCGGACGATCTCTAGTGCCGATGTGCGCAACCGGGTTGTCCAGCCGGTGCCGGGCAAGGCGAGCAACGTCGCGCCAGCCTCCTCCAGGCGATAAACAACGTAGTCGGCATCGACCTCATACCCGTTGGTCATTATCGGGCGGACCGGCGCCTGGGGGACCGCGGCCCTCGAACTACGGGATGTCGTCATGATCGAATCCTTCCGGCGATTGAGAAGCAGCTTCGGAATGCTCAGCGGATCGTGCCGGGCGTCTGGAACGGCACGTTCTCCAGGCTGGTGCCGCGGTTGATCGCGCACCAGCTATCGGCATGTCCGGCCGGGAGCGGCTCGCGCCCTGACTCGTCGAGGAACGCGACGGCGTTCACTGGGGGCCGTTCGGCGCCCATTTCCCGGGCACGCTCGATGACCGCCAGGCGGGCGAGGCCGAGTGCCAGGGCAACGATCTCCCAGCTTGCACCCTCGGTGCGCAGGCGGCGGATTTGGGCATCCTGTCCGTCGGTCCAGACTGTCTTCCTAGGCATCGGTGGCTCCGTCATGAACAATGAGTGAACACGACGTTAGTTAGATAAAATAACGCTACCTGTCAATCAAAATGACAGTGGTTACAGGAAAAATTCCCTCACTGCCGAGGGCGGTTAGCCGAGAAGGCAAACCTAACGAATGATTCCAGTTGCTCAGTGCCGCTTAATGACCGGGCCTCGCTGTCTCTCATCGGCAAGGGGGAAAATATCCATACGCGGGCGAAGCCGAGAGTTCTGGAAGATTTTATTGGCGATGTTAGGCGATGTGAGTTATACTAACCTACATGAGTAGTCCGCAAGATATCGGAACCCGCATCCGCGCCGCGCGGCGGGATCGTGGCCTGACCCAGGACGAACTGGCGGACCAGGTCGGTGTGTCACGCAGCGCCGTCGCCCAGTGGGAGACCGGGCGTACCGGTCAGATCACCGGCAACCTCTCCCGTATCGCCGGCACGCTGGAGGTGAATGTCGAATACCTGATGTATGGCGACGATAAGCGAGCGATGGGGGACGTTCGTCAGGGCGATGAATTGGCGCTGCTGCGCCTGTACCGCGAATGCAACCCCGAGGATCGTCAGATGCTGCTGCGCACTGCTCGACGCCTGGCTCGGCAGTAATCGCGGCGAGCGGACGTGCCTCCTAGGCAATTATCGGACGGCGGTCCGTGGCAGCCGCCATGGTTATGGTAGAACCGGCCGGCGCTGGTGGAGCGGGCCGGGCAAATCGTCCAATTTCCGTGCGGGATACCTGAATGAGCCAACATCGTCTCGATCTCAGCTCGCTAAGGAGCGCGGTCGCCTCACTTGAAGGCAGCCTCGACGTGGTCGGCGATCGTATTTGGTTCGGTGAGCAATCGGCCACCGTGCAGAACACGCTGGTGGCGGGGGTCATCCAGAATTTCGAATTCGTCTTTGAGTTGAGCGTCAAAATGATGCGGCGGCAAATCGAGCAGGAATCCGACAGTCCGGAGGAAATCGATCACCGCGATTTTCGCGACATACTTCGAATTGCCGCCGAAAAAGCCCTGATCGCCAACGTTGAGCCGTGGTTCGGTTACCGCAGAATGCGAAATATCAGCGCCCATACCTACGATCACGAAAAGGCCCGCCAAGTCTATCAGGACACGTTGACGTTCGTGAATGATGCCCGAGCCCTGCTCTCGAGCTTGGAAACGCGCAATGGGTGAGCTCCCGCCGATCGATATTCGCCCGGATCTTTGGCCGATCGTTCGCGATATTCTGACCCGGCACGTCGCCGGCTATGAGGTCTGGGCCTTTGGATCGCGTGTCAGAGGTAACGCCAAGCCCTACTCCGATCTCGATCTGGCGATCATCTCGGACGCGCCGTTGCCGCTGCGGGTCAGCGCTCGGTTGGCTGACGATTTTTCCGAATCGGACCTTCCCTGGCGAGTGGACGTGGTGGACTGGGCAGCGACACGGCCGGCGTTCCGCAGCATCATCGAGCGTGACAAAGTCGTGTTGCAACGGCCGGGCGGTGGGAACCCTGGTGACGCGGCGGACGTTCCCACGCCATGAGCACGCAAGAACCGGACGCTCCAAATACCAAGCTGCCGCCGCGACCCGATCCGCCGGGGGGCGCGGCTGCCTTGCCTGAGGGCACCTTGCCGGCACCTTATCTCGGCCCGCAGGGCGATGAGAACCGCGATCCGCCCGCCAATGCGCCGGCGCCTATACCGCCGACGGAAACCGTCAAGGACACCAGCCGCTAACGGCCTTGTCAGGCGCCTCGGCTCGACCGGACGCGGTCTTGGGCTAGAGACGCTCTTGGGCTAGAGGATGACAGCGCTCCGCTAAACGCACGTGCGTCATGCGGCTAGACCGTCCGGACACGCTGGAAGCGCAGCCCGAAAGGAGGGCGAGAGTCTTTGAACACTCCACCCGGCGTCAACAGCCTGCGAACCGGCCCGAACGAACGGGGCCGGTTCGGCGAATTCGGCGGCCGCTTCGTCGCCGAAACCTTGATGCCACTGATCCTGGAGGTCGAGCGCGCCTATAACCAGGCCAAAGCCGACCCCGCCTTTGACACTGACCTGAAGCATCACCTGGAACACTATGTCGGCCGGCCAAGCCCGCTTTGGTATGCCGAACGGCTGACCAGGCAGCTCGGCGGCGCAAAGATCTACTTCAAGCGCGATGAACTGAACCACACCGGCAGCCACAAGGCCAATAACTGCATGGGTCAGATCCTGTTGGCCCGGCGGATGGGGAAAACCCGCATCATCGCCGAGACCGGCGCCGGCCAGCACGGCGTTGCTACCGCCACGATGTGTGCGTTGTTCGGACTGCCCTGCACCATCTACATGGGCGCCACCGACGTCGAGCGCCAATCGCCGAACGTCTTCCGCATGAAGCTGCTGGGCGCCGAGGTGAAACCGGTTACCTCCGGCGCCGGCACGCTGAAGGACGCCATGAACGAGGCGATGCGCGATTGGGTGGCCAACGTCGCCGACACCTACTATCTCATCGGCACCGTCGCCGGGCCGCACCCCTATCCGATGATGGTGCGCGACTTCCAGTCGGTGATCGGCGAGGAGGCGAAGGCGCAACTGCAGCAGGCCGAGGGCCGGTTGCCCGACGCCGCGGTGGCGTGCATCGGCGGTGGGTCTAACGCCATGGGGCTGTTTCACCCGTTCCTCGACGACACGACGGTCCGCCTGATCGGCGTCGAGGCCGGTGGTCATGGCGTCGACACCGGCCAGCACGCAGCCAGCCTGACCGGCGGACGCCCCGGCGTGCTGCACGGCAACCGCACCTATCTGCTACAGGACGACGACGGACAGATCATCGAGGCCCACAGCATCAGTGCCGGCCTCGATTACCCGGGCATCGGGCCCGAACATGCCTGGCTGCACGATATCGGCCGTGTCGAGTATGTCTCCGCCACCGATCAGGAAGCGCTCAGCGCATTCCAGCTCTGCACCCGGACCGAGGGGATCATCCCCGCGCTGGAACCGGCGCACGCACTGGCTCACGTGATCAAGCTGGCACCGACACTGGATCCGGACAAAATCATCCTGATGAATCTCTGCGGCCGCGGCGACAAGGATATCTTCGCCGTCGCGGAGCATCTTGGTGTGAAGCTGTGAGAAGAGCGCGGCCGTGAGTCGCATCGCCGCCCGGTTCGCCGACCTCAAACGCCAGGGCCGCGGCGCGTTGATCCCGTTCCTGGAGGCCTGGGACCCCGACCAGGCAACCTCGATGGCGTTGTTGCGCGGGATGCCGGACGCGGGCGCCGACCTGATCGAAATCGGCATGCCGTTCACCGACCCGATGGCCGACGGTCCGATCGTCCAGGCGGCTGGAAAAAGAGGCCTCGCAGCCGGGGTGAAGCTGGCCGACGTATTGGCGATGGTGCGCGATTTTCGGCTGACCGATGCGGCAACCCCGGTCGTGCTGATGGGGTATCTGAACCCGATCCTGTCGTACGATCCGCGGCGTTTCTGCGTCGATGCGGCGGCCAGCGGCGTGGATGGGTTGATCATCGTCGATCTGCCGACCGAGGAGGCCGATGTGTTGCTGCCGCACAGCAACGCCAACGGGCTGGATTTTATCCGCCTGGTCGCACCGACCACTGACGATCAGCGCTTGCCGCATGTGCTGACCGATAGTTCCGGTTTCGTCTATTACGTCGCCATCACCGGCATCACCGGCACCCGCAGCGCCACCACCGAACATCTGCAAGCGGCGATCCCGCGTCTCAGGCGAGTGACCGATCTACCGATCGCGATCGGGTTCGGCGTGCGAACGCCGGAACAGGCCGGCACCGCATCTCGCATCGCCGATGCGGCGGTTGTGGCCTCGGCTCTGATCGAGGCCTTGTCGGCCGATCTCGACACTGACGGCAAGGCGCGTCCCGGCGCGGTGGAAAGAGTGCTGGACCAGGTCCGTGCCCTGGCGGCGGCGGTCCGGCGCCGGGATTGAGTGACCCGGGATCGGACCCGTTCGTCCTATTCGTATTGCTCACCGTCGTATCGGACAAACCCCATCGGCCGGTGGGTAAAGTGCAGCACCGGAAGACCCTCGTTATCCTGTCCCGGTTCGGCCTGATCCGCTGGTATGAACAGCCCTTGCAATTCGACCGGCTTGCCCACCTCGAAAGGGATATCGGTGCCGATGCCGCCATCGGTCACTCGGATGGCCACAAACACGTTGCCTGAGTAATCCGCGCCATCGTCCAATGCCTGTAAATCGTCGATCCAGAGATGCTGGTGTTCGGCGCCGTCGTGCGATGCCCGATCCGGAAACAGCCTCGACACCGTTGCCTCGACATGTCGCTTTTCGCCGCGCCCGGACCCGTCTGGGTTTTGCAGGCCGATGTTTCGATAATGCCGAGCCATGACGCATCTCCGTGAACGAGGCTAGGACAAGGTATCAGACCTCCCGCGTCCGGCGCATGTGAAGCCCCGGTGACGCAGGCTTGCCGGATCCTCGATCCGGAGCTATCGACGCCCGTATGAGCTGGCTCACCGAATACGTCCGACCCAAGATTCGTACGCTGTTCACCCGGTCTTCGGTGCCCGAAAACCTGTGGCACCAGTGTCCCGCCTGCCAGCAGATGATCTTCCATCGCGACCTCGCGGCCAATCTGAAGGTGTGTCCGCATTGCGGCCACCACATGCGCGCCTCCTCCACCGAACGGCTGAACTGGACCTTTGACGAGAACGCCTTCACCAGCATCGAATTGCCCAAGCCGGTCGCCGACCCGCTGCGCTTCCGCGATACCAAGCGTTACCCCGATCGCCTGAAGGAGGCCCGCGACAAGAGCCATACCGACGATGCCATCACCGTCGCCCACGGCATGATCGAGGGTCACAAAGCCGTGGTCGCGGTGATGGACTTCGACTTCATCGCCGGGTCCATGGGCGCCGCGGTCGGTGACGCCATCGTCGCGGCCGCCCGCCTGGCCGTGCTTCAGCAATCAGCGCTGATCGTGTTCACCGCCTCGGGCGGCGCGCGGATGCAGGAAGGCGCGATCAGCCTGATGCAGATGCCGCGCACCGTCATCGCCACCCGACTGGTCAAGGACGCCGGCCTGCCGTTCATCGTCGTCCTGACTGATCCCACCACCGGCGGCGTCACCGCGTCCTTCGCCATGCTTGGCGATATCCAGATCGCCGAACCCGGCGCCTTGATCGGTTTCGCCGGTGCCCGCGTGATCGAGCAGACCGTGCGCGAAAAACTCCCCGACGGCTTCCAGCGCGCGGAATACCTGCTGGAGCATGGCATCATCGACATGGTGGTGAAGCGCACCGACATGCGCACGACGCTTGGCCGGATCATCGGGCTGTTGACCCAAAGGGAGGACCTGGCCGCCGCGTGACCGACGCAATCGAGCAGATCGCGGCGCGCCTCGAGCGCCTGCATCCCAGGCTGATCGACCTCAGCCTCGACCGGCTCCGCGGCCTGCTCGTTCGGCTCGACCATCCGGAACGGCGCCTGCCCCCGGTGATCCATGTCGCCGGCACCAACGGCAAAGGCAGTACCTGCGCCTTCATCCGGGCGATGGCCGAGGCCGCCGGGCTTCGCGTCCACGTCTATACATCGCCCCACCTGATGCGCTTCAACGAACGCATCCGCGTTGCCGGCGCGCTGGTCGGGGACGATGAACTGCTCGCCGCGATGCAGCGCATCGAACGCATCAACGATGCCGCCCCGATCACCGTGTTCGAGGTCATCACCGCCGCCGCCTTCGACCTGTTCGCCGCCACGCCGGCCGATCTGTGCGTGCTTGAAGTCGGCCTTGGCGGGCGCGGCGACGCCACCAACGTGATCGACGCCCCGGCGGCCTGCGCGATCACCTCGATCTCGCTCGATCATCGCGAACTGCTTGGCCCCTCGGTCGAGATCATCGCGGCTGAGAAGGCCGGTATCATGAAGCCGGGCACTGCGGTGGCGATCGGCTCGCAACCACCGGAGGTCCGGCGCGTCCTGCTGGATCACGCCGCCGCGCTCCGGGTGCCGGTCAAACTGCGCGGCCGAGACTGGGATCTGGCCCCGACCGTAAACGGTTTTCGCTATGTCGACGGCTCGGGCAGCTTCGAAGCACCGGCACCTTCATTGCCGGGCCTGTTTCAGCGCGACAATGCCGGCATAGCGATTGCCGCCTTGCGTATCGCCGCCGTGCCGCACGAAGCCGCGGGTCTGGCACACGCCGAATGGGCCGCCCGCCTGCAACGCCTGCACGGACGTCTCGCCAGGCTACTGCCATCCGACTGGGAGCTCTGGCTCGACGGTGGTCACAATCCCGGCGCCGGTGCCGTGCTGGCCGAACACCTTCATGGCTGGGCCGATCGTCCAGTGCATCTGGTCGTCGGTATGAAACAGGCGAAGGATTCAACCGAATTCCTTCGCCCGCTGATACCGGCGGCAGACACGGTCTGGGCAGTCCGCGAACCGGATCAGCACGCCGCCTTATCCGTCGAGGCCATAATCGCGGCATCCGGGGGTGCCGCTCGGAGCGGACCCCGGGTCGAGGATGCTCTGCATGCGATACCGCGCACTGCTAGACCTGCCCGCGTGCTGATCTGCGGCAGCCTCTATTTGGCTGGCGAGGTGTTGAAGCTGGACCGCTAGAAGATCCGACCGGGTGGCGCTATCCAAGGCTGCAATGTCAGGCACCGGAACGTCCGAACAGACCCGTCAATCGCTGGAAGCTGCGGCGGCCAAAGCCGAGGTTTTCGAACCAACCTGCCTGTTCCACGGCCGGTCTGAGATCGCTCTGGGCGAGGCGCTCACGCGGCATCCGGTCAGCCTCAATTTCTATGCGCTCGGCGCCACCACCGCGGTGCGGAGCCATACTCTCGAAAACGTCGTCTTGGATACAGACTCACTCATCCTGTTCAAGGACGGTCAGGCGATCGCCGAGACGGTATATTTCGAGCCGGCGGGTGCGGCCCGGCAGCTTTCCGGAAACCTTGCACTGACCTCGCTGCCGGACGACGAGGATCTTATCTTTGGCTACAACAACGCGCACCTGGGTTATCAGCACTGGCTGACCCAGTGTCTTCCGGCGATCGACTGGTCGTTGCGGCGAAAACGAGCACGCGGTGTACGTCTGATCCTGCCGAGACTGGCACCCTGGCAGGAAGAAACTCTCGCTGCCTTGGGTCTGGACCGCATCCCTCGGCTGACGCCGGAAGCGAACACCCGCTACCATCTGCCGCGTGTCGAGTATTCGGACTTTCTGATCGGGGCCACCAGTTTCGCGATCTGCATGAGCGGGCTGGAGACCGCGAAACGGCTTGCCAAAGCCATGCCGTGCCTCGCATCGGATGACAAGGTGCTCTACATCGATGAGGTCAATCCATATTATGGATCGATCCGCAACGAAGGCAATGTGATCGATCTGTTGCGCAGGCGCGGCGTCACCATCGTCGAGCGTACGCGCCTGTCGACCGCTGAACGCATCAACCTGTTCCGCCACGCCGACGCGATCATCGGCCCACTGGGCCACGGGCTGACCGACGTACTGTTCTGCCGCCCCGGCACGCTGCTCTGGGAATGGATGCCGCGGCACCATCAGAATGCATCGTTCAATCGTCTCGCTCAGGCGGCGCAGGTTGATTACTGGGGCGACATGTTTGAGACCGTCGCCGAACCCTCCAGTCCCGGACAGTGGGAAATCGATCTCGATCTGGTCGAACAGCGGCTGAAGGTGCTTTCCACCCGCCTCGCCCATCGCGCAGCCGCCGTGGCGACAACCGCGGATAGCGTGGCCATCGCCACACGCAGCATCAGCAGCCGCCCCGTCAGGGAGTTGATGGCGGGTTTCGAAAGCCTCGGCGACAACTGTGAATTTGGCCTGGTCCAGCAACAGGCCGGGGTCGCATCGGCCGGTCTTCTACGATTCAACGGTTTCCATGTTGCATCGGAATTTCGTCTGGAAAAGCTGGTGGCGGCGTTGCACAGCAGGTTTGAGGGGCTTGGTGCACCCGGCACGATCACCGTGTCTCCAGAGGGTGCACCGGGCCAGCGTGAACTGATCGTGCACGATTCTGCGTTTGGCTTGTTGTGTCATTCCGGCACGCAAGAGGGCCAGCTTGACCCCGAGGTGCGGATCGAACGGGCGGCGAAGGTTCTAGGCTTTCTTCGTCGGCGCCTGCTGGAGGACCTGGCGACGGGGCACAAGATTTGGGTCTGGAAGTCGCAGGGCAAGACGCGGCGCGAGGAAATCCAGCCATTGCTGCAGACGCTGCGCCAACTGGGTCCGAACTCCCTGCTTTGGGTCGTGGAAGCCGACGACGACCATCCGGCCGGGTCGATCGAGCCACTCGAGTCCGACCTGATCAAGGGTTACGTCGATCACTTCGCGCCCTACAAAGGCGTCGCCAATATCCACTCCGCGTCCTGGTTCGAAGTGTGCTGGCGCGCCGATGAATTCTGTCACCCGGATCGACCGGCGCCTGAACCGGGGCCCGAAGCCGAATACCAACCACCGCCGCCCCCGCCGACGGCGATGGAGTTTCTGGCCCGCAATCCACCGCCCACACCTTTGGCGACGCCCGCCGTGAAGCCGCGACCGGCCGCTGGGTCAGTGATCGGGCGATGGTTGCGCCGGCCGTAAGTTCTTGTTGCCGTTGTGCGCAATGGACCGAGCCAGATCATGCCACGGCCAATGCCTGGTCGAGCTCCCGAAAGTCCGGAAGTGAAACGTTCAGCGGCTTGCCCGCGCGCAGGATTGCCCGGTCCGATTGCGGCCGCGCCAGCAGTTCGGTCATCGACCGCGCTCGGAACAGCACCAGATCGGCCGGCGCGCCGACCGCGATACGTCCTCGGTCGGTGAAGCGACAAGACGCAGCGGGCGTGGCGGTCACCGAGGCGGCCCACGACCCGAACGGATGATCGAGTTGCGCGATGCGCACCGCTTCGCGATAAACCTCCATCATGTCGTAATCGCCGTAGGCATAAAACGGATCACGGCAATTGTCGGAGGCAAACGACACCGGTACCCCGGCGGAACCGAATTCGTGCACCATGGTGATGCCGCGCCAGCGCGGCGTGCGGTCGGCTTGCCGGCCTTGCAGATACATATTGCACATCGGCAGGTTGATCACATGCAGGCCGGCATCGGCGCACAATCCGATCGTAGCCCGAGCCTCTGCCTCTGTCTGGACCGACAAGGAGCAGACATGGCCGACCTGGATCGGTGCCTTGAAGCCCCGCCGCACAGCGGTGCGGGCGACAGCATCCAGGGCCCGCGACGACGCGTCGCCGGTCTCGTCCAGATGCAGGTCGAGTGACAGTCCGCGTTGTTCGGCCAGCAAGAAGAAGCGGTCCAGCGAGGCCTGAAATTCCGGCGATGACGCGCGACCGTCCTCGCCGGTGGTGGTCATTCCAAGAATGCCTTGGGAATCAGCGACCTCATCGGCCAGGGCCACACCATCGTCGCCGGCGAATCGCTCCAGCGGACAGATCGACACCGCTTGCAGGTCGATGCGTCCGGCCCACGCCTCGCGCAGGCGGCGGAACACCGCCCAATGCGCGCGAGCATCCGGCCAATAGCTGTCCAGATGGGTGCGGATCGCGGCGGTGCCGTGCGACAGCGCGCAGCGCAGGCCGAAGTCGAAGCGCGGCTCGATGTCGCTTTCGCTATAGTATCCGCGGCGGTCAGCGGTCACCGCGCTCCTGGCACCGGCATGGGTGCCGTCCGGATTGGGTTGCCGCGGCCAGGTCTGCGTCTTGTCCAGATGCACATGCCCATCGACGAAGCACGGCCAGACCTGGCCTCGGTCCAGGTCGATGCCGCCGGGCGCGGTTCCGGCGCCGGCAATGGCCGCGATGCGGCCAGCGGTTATGCGCAGGTCAAGCCGAACCAGCCCCTCGACGTCCGCAGGTTCCGGCACGCCGGCAAGCACCGCGGCCGGGACCTGAACGTTCCGTAGCCAGATATCGGGCGGCAGGGTGGTGGGAAACCAGGACGGGTTCATGTTGGCATCCGATACTTGGCATCCGAATGGTGGGTCATGCGACCAGACTCGCCGGTCTGTTAACCGAGCGCCCAGGCGATCGAGGCGCGGGCGAGTGCGTCGATCGTGTCGACCACCGGGACCTGAAGTGCATCGGCGGGGCCGGCCTGAATGCCAAGCGGAATTTCGGTGCAGCCCAGTACCACCGCCGTCGCACCTCGCGCGGCGAGGCTGTTCACCACCTCGGCCAACGGTGCGTAGGCTTCCGCGACCCGGTTTGCCTTGACCGATGCGATCGCCGGAGTCACCAGGCGACCCATTTGGTCGGGTTCGGGTTCGACGACCTGCCAGCCCTCGGCTTCCAGGCGATCCTGATAAAGCCGCATGGCAAGCGTCGCGGCTGTGCCCATCAGACCGATACGACCGCGCCTGACGCCGATGCGCCGGAGCTCGGCGGCGGCGGCGTCCACGATGTGCAGGATCGGCATCTCGACGGCGCGGATCATCGGGTCGAACCAGCCATGCGCGGTGTTGCATGGTATGGCGATCGCACCGCAGCCGGCGGCTTTCAGGCCGTTGATGCCGCGCAGTAGCCAGGGCAGCGGATCCGATCCCGTCCCCAGGCTCGCGGCGGTTCGATCCGGAACGCGCGGGTCCGACCAGAGCACGGTGGGGATGTGGTCTTGATCCCGCTCAGCCGGGGTCAGCAGGGTCAGCCGCAGCATGAAATGGGCGCTGGCCAGGGGACCCATGCCGCCCAATACGCCAAGCACCTTGTCGGTCATGCTTCAGCCTCGCTGCGCCGCGCGGACCAGTGTATCGAGCTCGCTGAGGAAGCGCGAGCGGTGCTGCTTGGTAAGCGTGGCCGGCCCCCCGGTCGCGACCCCCATTTCGCGCAGATATCGGCCGACCTCGCGGCCAGCCAGGGCATTGCCTATGTTGTCGTGTGTCCAGACCTTGGCGTTTGGTGCCAGCGCCCGGCCGCCTTTGGCCAGACAGCGCGACGCCAGGGGGATATCGCTGGTGATGCAGACATCCGCCTTGGTCACGCGGTCGGCGATCCAGTCGTCGGCGACGTCTGCTCCTGCCTCGACCGTGATCATGCTGACGTTGGGCCGCCCGGTGGGGCGGATTGGACGGGAACCGTTGGCCACCACGAAGACCTTCAGGCCCAGGCGGTCCGCGACGCGATAGACTTCGTCGCGGACCGGGCAGGCGTCGCCGTCGATGTAGAGGATGGTCATTCCGCGCGAATCGCGCCGCAACGGTCGCCACAGATCATGCGGCGGAGCGCATGCCCCGGTTGCCGCGGTCGTTGTAGCGACGACGCTGCGCCTGGCCGGGAGCAGGCCGCTTTGGCTGGTGCGTCATCGGCGCTGGCGCGTCGCCGACCACCGCGATCGAAACGTTCATCTGGCGCTCGATCTGACGCAGGATGCCACGCTCCGACGGATCGCAGAACGAGATCGCCACCCCGGCGGCTCCGGCGCGCGCGGTGCGGCCGATGCGGTGGACGTAGCTTTCGGGCTCCGCCGGCAGGTCGAAGTTGATGACGTGGGAGATCCCGGTCACATCGATCCCGCGGGCGGCAATGTCGGTCGCCACCAGAACCCGAGCGCGGCCGATGCGGAACTCTCGCAGGGCCTTTTCACGCTGCGGCTGGCTCTTGTTGCCATGGATGGCGTTGACCTGGATGCCGGCATTTTCCAGCACCCCGGCCACCTTGTTGGCACCGTGCTTGGTCCGGGTAAACACGATGACCCGGTTGAAAGCATCATCCCGCAGCATCGAAAGCAGCAAAGACTGCTTGCCGCTCTGCGCCAGGTGATGGACGAACTGGTCGATCTTCGGCGTGGTCTCCTCCCGGCGGGCGATTTCCACCCGGATCGGCTCACGCAGCAGGCTGTTCGCCAGGCTGCTCACCTCGGCCGGCATCGTGGCCGAAAACAGGCAGGATTGGCGGCGCGGCGGCAGTGCGGCGACGATCCGGCGGATGTCCTTGATGAAGCCGAGGTCGAGCATCCGGTCGGCCTCGTCCAGCACGAAGTGGGTGACGGCCCCAAGCTGCAGCTCACGGGTCTGCATCAGGTCGCACACCCGTCCCGGCGTGCCGATGACAATGTCGGCGCCACGACGCATGGCCTCGACCTGCTTGAAGCGGCTGGCTCCGCCGATGATGACGGCGGTGCGCAGACGCAAATTGATGGCCAGCGCGCGGACGGTTTCGTCGATCTGCAGTGCCAGTTCGCGCGTCGGAGCCAGGATCAGGGCGCGGGCAACGAATGGCGCCGGACGGATCTGCTGGGCCGCCAGATGCTGCAGGATCGGCAGGGTGAAGGCAGCGGTCTTGCCGCTGCCGGTTTGGGCGATACCAAGCAAATCCTTGCTCGCCAGCAGCGGCGGGATCGAATCAGCCTGGATCGGCGTTGGCGCTTGGAACTTGCGCGTTTCAAGGGCGCGCAGAAGCGGCTCGGACAGGCCGAGGGCCGTGAAGCTAGCTTGGGTCAAGACGTGGTTATGCTCCAGCGCTCGCCACGATGTGTGGACCAATAAGCGCCTGAAAGTTCGTCGCCCCGCGCGATTAAATGGGGACGAATGGTTTTCGGATGAAATTTTCCGGAACTTCGGCCGAGGAGAACCACGCCCGTTAATCACGCAATCACGGAAACACCAGTGCTATATCGGCCAGAGGTTCCCAGATTGCAAGGTCTTTGTGCAGGTGCGTTGTGACGCCGCCGGGTCTCTGCTCGGTCGCCAAGCAACGAATCATGACCCTGAGCGCCGCGTCACGGTCCACACCGTGATGTCCCAGGAATTATGGATGCCGACGATCAGCAACAGCCCGACCGCCACTGCCAGCGCAGTGCATCCCTGGCCCGACCGCAGCATCAGGCTGGCGCCTGATGCTGTCTCCAGCAGGTATCCGATGATCGGCATCACCAAGTACCAGGTCCGATCTTCCAGATCGATCTTGGCGAGCAAGTCGCTGCGCATCGAATCGCGCCACGACAGGCCGCAATGAGCCAGGCCGACCATTCCGCACGCCATGATCGCCGCGCCGAGCAGGAGCCAACTTTGCAGCGGTGATAGCAGCACCAGGCAGGCAACGAGCACGCTGCTGAAGTTAAATACGCTGGCCGACAGGAACACCCGCAACGGCGCCGGACGATCCGTGGTGAACACGCCGGAGGCGACCGAGGCGGCAACAAACAGCAAGCCGACCATGGTGGCGGACGCGGTGCCCGCCAGCGTGTAGAAATCGTGCCATGGTTCCAGAGCGTCGGTCAGCCGCATGACGTGGCGCCCTGCATGACAATCCCGCCTTCAATGATGGTCAATCTCGATACCGGGCCGCGGCAGTATCCATATGAAGGTCCGCGGTCATCGGCGAGCCGCCGGCTCGTTCCACACCGATGGCGCCGTCGCACCGACCTGGCCGGTGATGCGCCCATAGGCTTCAGGGCGGCGGTGCTTGTCGAAGGCGAAGATCGTCGTGCGGCCCAGCGTACACATATCCAGGTCGCAGTCGGCGGTGATCAGTTCGTCGTCCCAACTGGTGGCCATGGCGATGATTTCACCCTGCGGGTTGACGATGATCGAATGTCCGAACAATTCGCAGCCGTCCTCCACGCCCGCCTTGGCGGTGGCGACCGCGAAGCACGCGTTCTGGTAGCACCCGGCCTGGATCGATAGATGCGAGTGGAATACCCGCAGGTGATGCGCCTCGAAGCCCGCGGCATCCATGTTCAGGCTTGGGGTGTTGTAGCCCAGCGCGACCAATTCGACGCTTTGCAGACCGAGCACCCGCCATGCCTCGGGCCAGCGGCGGTCGTTGCAGATCATCATGCCCATGTTGATCCCCTCCTGGCTGCCCATCGGTGCGCGGATCACCGGGAAGCCCAGGTTGCCGACCTCGAAGTAACGCTTCTCCAGGTGTTGCACGACCCGCTTCGGATCGTACTCGGCATGTCCAGGCAGATGGACCTTTCGATATTTCAGCAGTACGTCGCCCGACGGCCCGACCAGGATCGAGGTATTGAAGCGCCGCTTGCGCAAGGTGCCGGTCTCGTTCGCTTCGTGCGCGATCTCGGCATAGCCGAGGTGAAAGCCGATGCCATAACGGCGCGCCGCATCGAACAGCGGCGCCGTCTCGTTCGATGGCATCGCCGTCTCGAACCAGCCATCGGCTTCGGCGATGTCCTCGTGATAGTGGCGTGGGAAGAACGTGGTCAATGCCAGTTCCGGAAACACGATCAGCTCGACGCCACGTTGATGCGCCCGTTCCAGCAGCCGAACCATGCGCGCGACGGCGACCGACCGCGGTTCGGCTTGCTGGATCGGCCCCAACTGGGCGGCCGCGACGGTAATGATGCGGGACAACGAAACCCTCCTTCGGATGATTCCGCCACGATGCCACGATCGGCCGGTGGCGCAATCGCCCACGCTTGCCGTGCCGCTTTGGCGACACTACCAAGCACGAGGATGGCCTGGCTCGCAGGCCAGGCTTGGAGGAGGAACACCATGATCGACTACGACGTGAGGGTCAGCCCATCGAAGGCGGGCCTGAAACGTGACGACCAGCTCGCGTGGAAGATCGCCGGCGTTGCCGCCGACAGGGTCGCGGTACCCAAGGACGTGGCGGCAATGATCGTCAACCGGGTCATCGACAATGCCTCGGTGGCGATCGCCTCGGCCAACCGCCGCAGCATCGTCTCGGCGCGCGACATGGCACTGGCGCGGCCGAACCGGAATGGCGCATCGGTGTTCGGTGTCCCGGTAAGCAAGCGCGTCAGCCCCGAATGGGCCGCCTGGGCCAATGGCGTGGCGGTGCGCGAGCTCGATATGCACGACACCTTCCTCGCCGCCGATTACTCCCATCCCGGCGACAACATTCCGCCCATCCTCGCGGTGGCGCAGAGCACGGAGAAATCCGGCCGCGAGCTGGTCCGCGGCATCGCCACGGGATACGAGATCCAGATCGACCTGGTGCGCGCGGTCTGCCTGCACGAGCACAAGATCGATCACATTGCCCATCTGTGCCCGGCACAGGCGGCCGGCATCGGGACGCTGCTGGGACTGAAGCAGGACATCATCTATCAGGCGGTGCAGCAGGCGGTGCATGTCAGCTTCACCACGCGCCAGTCGCGCAAGGGCGAGATCAGTTCCTGGAAGGCCTATGCGCCGGCACATTCCGGCAAACTGGCGATCGAGGCGGTGGATCGGGTGATGCGCGGCGAGGGCGCGCCAAGCCCGATCTACGAAGGCGAGGACAGTGTGCTGGCCTGGATGCTGGATGGTCCGCAGGCGCATTACGTGGTGCCGCTGCCGGCACCGGGTGAGGCGAAGCGCGCGATCCTCGACAGCTATACCAAGGAGCACAGCGCCGAGTATCAATCGCAGGCGCTGATCGACCTCGCGTTCCGCATGCGCGGGCAGATCGGCAAGCTCGATGACATCGAGAAGATCGTCATCCACACCAGCCACCACACCCACAACGTGATCGGCACCGGCGCCAACGATCCGCAGAAGATGGACCCGAAGGCGACCCGCGAGACTTTGGACCATTCGATCATGTATATCTTTGCCGTCGCCCTGCAGGACGGTGGATGGCACCACGTCGACAGCTATGCGCCGAAACGCGCGGCCCGAGCGGACACCGTGCGGTTGTGGCACAAGATTGAAACGACGGAAGACGCGGAATGGACCCGCCGCTATCGCGCGACCGATCCGAACGAGCTGTCATTCGGTGGCCGCGTCGAGATCTTCCTGCGCGACGGCAGCAAACTGGAAGACGAGATGGCGGTGGCCAACGCTCACCCGCTTGGTGCCAAGCCGTTTGGCCGCGATGACTATATCCGGAAGTTCCAGATCCTGACCGACGGCATCATCACCGCGCGCGAATCGAACCGCTTCCTGGAAGCGGCGCAGGAACTGCCCCGGATGCCCGCGGGTGATCTGCACCGCTTGAACGTGGCCCTGCCCACGGGCACGTTGGTCGTCGGCAAGCCTGGTATTCTCTGAAGGAGGAACGCATGAGCGAGACCACTTCCCTGCCCAACCGCGCCAAGAAAGGCGTCGGCCTGTCCGGCGTCAACGCCGGCAACACCGCATTATGCACCGTCGGACGCTCCGGCAACGACCTGCACTATCGCGGTTACGACATCCTCGACGTCGCCGACGCCTGCGAGTTCGAGGAGATCGCCTATCTATTGGTCCACGGCGGACTGCCGACGCACGCCGAACTCGCCACCTACAAGGCAAAGTTGCGCGCCTACCGCGGTTTGCCGATGGCGGTGAAACACGCACTCGAAGCATTGCCCGCCGCGTCCCACCCGATGGACGTTATGCGCACCGGCGTCTCCGCACTGGGCTGCGCGCTGCCCGAGAAGGACGATCAAAATCCGCCCGGCGCACGCGACATCGCCGACCGCTTGATGGCCTGTCTCGGATCGATGCTGCTGTACTGGTTCCATTACGCCCATAACGGCCGGCGCATCGAGGTCGAAACCGACGACGACTCCATTGGCGGCCATTTCCTGCATCTGCTGCACGGCAAGCCGCCGCCTGAGATGATGGTGCGCGCCATGCACACCTCGCTGATCCTTTATGCCGAACACGAGTTCAACGCATCGACCTTCACCTGCCGCGTCGTCGCCGGCACCGGCGCCGACATGTACTCCGCCATCGTCGCCGGCATCGGCGCGCTGCGCGGACCGAAACACGGCGGCGCCAACGAAGTCTCCTTCGAGACGCAGAACCGCTACGCATCGCCGGACGAAGCCGAAGCCGATATCCGCAAGCGCATCGAGGCCAAGCAGGTGGTGATCGGCTTCGGCCACGCCGTCTACACGATCGCCGATCCAAGAAATAAGGTGATCAAGGAAGTCGCCCGCAGGCTGTCACAGCAAGCCGGCTCAATGAAGATGTTCGAAATCGCCGACCGCATCGAGGCAACGATGTGGGACGCCAAGAAGATGTTCGCAAACCTCGATTGGTTCTCCGCCATCAGCTACCACATGATGGGTGTGCCAATGTCGATGTTCACCCCGCTGTTCGTCATCTCGCGTACGTCGGGATGGGCCGCGCACGTGATGGAACAGCGCATCGACAACAAGCTGATCCGTCCCACCGCGAACTACACCGGACCCGAGAATCTGAAATTCGTGCCGATCGATCAGCGCGGCTGATCCGAAGTTTTATCGTGTCGTTCGGAACCGCCGCGACAGTGCTGTCGCGGCGGTTAACTTTTTCCATTCGTCCCTGAAACGCTACGCACGAAAACTTTTTTCATAAATTTACCGGCGACATGTTGCTTTTCGTTGACATGTGTGGCCTGCGCGATGAATAGCGGAATCCGTGTTCGCGAATCGATTCGCATGCTGTGCTGCTTTTCGATGCGCGGGGACGTTTAACAGAAGGACGGTCGATGGGCCGCGACCTTGGAAAGCCGAAGAAGACTCAAGTAAGCCTCGGGATGGTTGCCGGTGTGGCACACGCGTCAGCCGGTTTGCCGATGAAACAAAATTCACCAGCGCCTACATAACCATGCGTCCCGAACAACGGCTTCGTCCAAAGCGCACGAACAGAGACGGCACGTTTAGCAAGGAGAGTGCAAGTGACTGACGATACGACGATTGAGGCCCGACGCGCCAAAGCGACGGGCGCCAAGGCGATGGCGATGAAGGCCGCGACCAAGAAGGCAGCGGTGAAAAAGCCGGCGGCAAAGACGGCCGCGGCGAAGAAATCCGCTGCCAAGACCGCTCCGAGAAAGGCTGCCGCCAAGACCGCGCCGAAGAAGGCTGTCGCAAAGGCCGCACCGAAGAAGGCAGCGGTGAAAAAGTCCGCCGCCAAGACGGCGCCGAAAAAGGCTGCTGCCAAGGCTGCTCCGAAAAAGACCGCCGCCAAGAAGGCTGCTGCGAAGAAGGCCGCGCCGAAGAAGGCAACTGCCAAGGCTGCCCCGAAGACGGTCTTGAAGAAGGCCGCTGCCAAGGCCACGCCGAAAAAGGTGGTGACCAAGAAGATGGCGCCCAGGAAGGGCTCGAAGGTGATGCCCGCGTCAACCCCCGCGCCGTTCGCGACCCCGTTCGCGGCGAGTGAATCCAAGGAGTAATCCACGCGACGATCTTGGAGGAAAGAGGCGCCAATGGCGCCTTTTTCTTTGCTGGTTTGAGACTGCGGCGCCTCGACCTCGCAGCCAGGCAAGGCGGCCTGAACGTTCCGTCCAAGCTTGCAATCATGCGCTACCCGAACGTCGTCAGCAGATCGTCCACCTGCGGCTCCGTCAACATACGCGGCGATTGCCCCCGCAGCAGCAGGAACAGCTTCGCGGCCTCCTCGAGTTCCTCGGCGGCGTAGACCGCATCGGTCAATGTCTTGCCGGAAACCACCGGTCCGTGATTGGCCAGCAGGACGGCGCGAGCATCGCGTGCCGCCGCGTTGATCGCCGGCTCCATCGCGGGGTCGCCGGGCCGGTAGTATGGGATGATCGGCATGCGCCGGCCCACCCGCATGACAAAATAGGGTGTCAACGGAAGCATCGGGTTCGATTGATCCACGTCCGGCAGGCACGAGACTGCCGTAGCCTGCGTCGAATGCAGATGCACCACCGCGCCCGCGTCGTCGCGTGCCTGGTAGAATGCGCGGTGCATGAACACTTCCTTCGACGGCTTGTCGCCCGCGACATGCTTGAACGCGGGATCCAGCTTTGACAGACGGCCAGGATCGAGTCTTCCTAGACTCGAATTCGTCTGTGTCATCAGGTAGCCATCCGACAGGCGCACGCTGATGTTGCCGGCGCTGCCGACAGAGAAACCGCGCGCAAACAGACTGCCGGCGAGTTCGCAGAGCAGACCACGCATGTCCTGTTCATTGGTCGGCATGCGATCAGGCTTCCAGCACGCGGAATGCTTTCAAGAAGAAATCGGACGCGCCGAAATTCCCCGACTTCAGCGCCAGCATCAGGCCAGGTCCACTGCCGCCGGTCGCCGTCTTGCCGGCTTCGGCGAATGTCCAGGGCACACCCGGATCGATTTCCGTCCCGATGCGCATGCTTCGCACGCCAAGCCGCCGCACGACCGCGCCAGAGGTCTCGCCGCCCGCCACAACGAACTTGCGCACCCCCCGAACGAGCAGGCCCTCGGCGATTTTGGCGACCGCGTTCTCGATCAATGCGCCGGCCTGGTCGCGGCCGAGGCGAGACTGCAGCGCCGCCACTTTGTCAGGCGGCGCGGAGGCCGCGATGACCACCGGCTTGTGGCCGATCTTGTCGGCTGCCCATGCCAGGGCTGCCTCGCTCAAGGCCGCCGCGTCCGGCGTCGCCAATGCATCCAGTTCGAACGTCGGCAGATGGGAACGCGCGTAACCAAGCTGCGCCAGGGTTGTTCGTGAGCACGATCCGGCGATGACCGCGCAGGCACCCTCGATCGGTGGCAGGACACCCGGATCGGTCGTCCGCGAAAGCAGTCCGGCGCGACGGAAGTTTTCCGGCAACGCCATCGCCACGCCAGAACCGCCGGTGATCAGCGCGTGGTTCGCCGCGGCCTCGCCGATCGCCGCCAGATGCGCGTCGGTGATCGCATCGACGATGGCGTAGCGACGCCCGCGCTCCTTCAATTGCGTCATCGCATCGCGGATCGCGTTCGCCCCCCGATCGACCGCGGCGAACGCGACCAGGCCGACCGTGCCCTCGGTCTGACGCGATAGCACGCGCACCAGGTTGGCGTCGGTCATCGGGGTCAGCGGATGGTGCTCCATGCCGCTCTCGTTCAGCAGGCTGCCGCCGACAAACAGATGGCCCTGGTAAACCGTGCGGGCGTTGGTCGGGAACGCCGGGCAGGCCAATGCGAAACCGCAGCCAAGTGCGGCGATCAGCGCGTCCGCGACCGGACCGATGTTGCCCTGATCGGTGCTGTCGAAGGTGGAGCAATACTTGAAGAAGAACTGGCGCGCACCCGCTGCTTGCAGCCAGCGCAGCGCCGCAAGGCTCTCCTCCACTGCCTGCGCAGTCGGCGCGGTGCGGGACTTGAGCGCCACGACGACGGCATCGGCGTCGGGCGTCGGCAGCTCCGGTTCCGGAACGCCGATCAACTGCACGGTTCGCATGCCGCCGCGTACCAGCATCGAGCACAGGTCGGTGGCACCCGTGAAATCGTCAGCGATCGCACCTAACAGCATTGTCCGGTCTCCCTGTGTTGCGCGTCGACGCGCAGGATCGTACCCAGCTGCTCTCACAATGACGCGTCGTTATCGGCGCTGTCGATCTAACCGGCGAGTATCGCCGCGAGGTGGGCCGCCTGTTCGTTCCAGGACGGCAGCGTCCGCCCGGAGAGCCATGCGACCTCCGCCATGTCGCGCCGTAACGGTTGGTCGAAGATCAGTCGGCGCAGCGCCTTGGAAAATTGTTCGACGTCACCGGGGGCGCACACCACACCGGCCTCGGGTCGTACCATGGTGGGCACGGCTCCAACGCTGCTCGCCGCGACCGGCAGACCGCGTCGAAGTGCCTCGGCGATCGCCACGCCGTAGCCCTCGAAATACGAGGTCAAGGCGAACAGGTCGGCTCCCATCCATAGCGCATCGGTCGCCTCGTCGACGAAGCGCACGCGACGCGCAATCCTTAGCTGCTCGGCCAGGGCAGACAGACCGTTTGCATGCACCGGATCGCGCTCCGGGGATCCGGCGATGGTCAGTTGCCAGTCGAGGTCGAACAACCGGCTGAGCGCGCGCAATAATACGTCGTGACCCTTGCGCGGAATGAGCGCCCCGACCGACAGGATCTGGCAGTCGGGCCCGTCCGAACCAGGGCAGCGAGGCAGGTCATCGATGCCGGGAATGACCGCGGTGATGCGATCCGGCGGCGGCCCGAACTCCTGGATCAGCCGTTCGGCGGTCTGCTGGCTCGTCACCACGAAGCGCGGCATGTCACGGAACATCTCCACCTCGGTGGCGCGCAGTCGCCGCACCGTGTCGTCCGGCAGGCCGGTCTCCAGCGAGGCGGGATGGTGGATCAGCGCGGTCACCCGGTGCAGCGGCAGGCCGGCGAAAGCCGGCAGCGCCAGTCCATCGATCAGCCGCGCTGCGTCGGCCGGCAACCCCGACCACACGGTCCTGGCGGCATAGATCGCGGCCTGGTCGGGGTCGGGCAGGCGGCCATCGAGTTCGACGACGTGGACATCGTGTCCCGAGGCACGCAGACCGTCCGCCATGCGGCGATCGTAGGTGTGGCCCCCGGACACCGTTGCCAGCGGGCCCGGGACGATCAGGCAAATATCCATGGGCGTGCGTTCTAGCAGGTTCCGCGGCGGCGTCAGGATAGCGATTTTTTCGCCGGAAGCATTATCTGGTTCGGGCCTTGCGGGCAGCCCGGTCCGCGGCGGAAGGATGATGGGTGGACCCGGATCGGTTAGTGGTAGAACTTTGCAATGCGGAGATGTTCATGCCGGCTCCAAGCCAATCGACCCTCGCCGCCGTGCTGAACCATGTCGATGCCAGCCTGCCCGCATCGCGCGCCAACCTGTTCGATCTGTTGCGCATCAAATCGATCAGCGCCCAACCGGCGCACGCGGCGGACTGCGTCAAGGCGGCGGAATGGTGGCGCGGCCAGTTGACGGGGCTGGGATTCGAGGCCTCGGTGCGGCCGACCGCCGGCCACCCGGTTGTCGTTGCCCACGTCGCGGGCGCGGCCGACTACAAGGGTCCGCACATCCTGTTCTACGGGCACTACGACGTGCAGCCGGTCGATCCGGTTTCGCTGTGGCACAGCGATCCGTTCGATCCGCAATACGTCCACGGCCCGCGCGGCAAGCGCTTCGTCGCTCGTGGCGCGGTCGACGACAAAGGTCAGACCTTGATGTTCCTGGAAGCGCTGCGCGCGTGGCACGCCGCCGGCGGCGGCATCCCGGCGCGCATCACCGTGCTGATCGAGGGCGAGGAAGAAGTTGGCTCAATCAACCTCGAGCCTTTCCTGCGGGATCACAAGGCGGATCTGGCCGCCGATCTCGCGCTGATCAGCGACACCGGGATGTGGGATGTTGATACACCGGCCATCACCACGCGGCTGCGCGGAATGACCTATGCCGAGGTGACGCTGAAAGCGGCGAAGCGCGACCTGCACTCAGGCTTGTACGGAGGCTCCGCGCTGAACCCGATCAATGCGCTGACCAGGATACTCGGCGATCTGCAGGACGAGAATGGCCGCATCCAGCTTCCGGGTTTCTACGACAAGGTCGCGCCGGTGAGTAACTCGCAGCGGGCGCAGTGGGACGCGCTGGGCTTCGACGAGGCAGCGTTCCTCGGCGGCATCGGCCTGACGACGCCGGCGGGGGAGCGCGGCTACGCGCCGCTGGAGCGGCTTTGGGCACGCCCGACCGCGGACATCAACGGCATCTGGGGCGGCTACACCGGGGCCGGCAGCAAGACGGTGATCGCCTCGGAAGCGTCGGCGAAAGTATCGTTCCGTCTGGTGCCGAACCAGGACCCCGACGAGGTGATGGCGCAGTTCAAGCGCTTCGTCACCGATCGGTTGCCACCCGATGCGACAGCCAGCTTCGCCGATTTTTCCCGCGCCCCGGGGATCGAGGTGAACGTGGACAGCCCCTACGTCCGAGCCGCCCTGGATGCCCTGGGCGACGAATACGGCAAGCCGGCACTGCTGATGGGCAGCGGCGGGTCGATCCCGGTGGTGACGTCGCTGCGCTCGATCCTCGGGGTGGACTCCTTGCTGATGGGCTTCGGGCTGGACGACGACCAGGTGCACAGCCCGAACGAGAAATTCGAGGAGGCCTGTTTCCATCATGGCATCCGCTCACATGTGCGGCTGTTGGCGAAGTTTGCGGGCGGCTGATCAGCAAACCCGTCCGCGACCCCCCACGAACAACACAAGACTGTGATATGCAGTCCGCTGTTCCTGCTTGCGCAGCGGGTTGGCGGCGGTTCCTAACCCATCCAGTCGCGGGCGGGTGGTGCCGATGCTGACGGAACAGGATGCGGGGCTGGTCGAGTATGAGAGATTGCGATCGGTGTTCGAGCATGCACCGGTCACGCTGTCCGTCACCGTCGTCAATTCGATCCTGACCGGGTTTGTCCTCGCACCGCTCGATGGCACCCGGCTGACACTCGCCTGGGTGGCGTCGGTCGTCGCCGTCTCCGCGCTGCGCTGGATCCGCGGCCGAACCTTCCTCGGGCTTCGCTCCGAGGCAATGGCGCCGGTTCGGTGGGCGGCATTCAGCGTCCTCGGGTCGCTGCTGACAGGCGTGCTGTGGGGGTTCTGCGCGACGGCGATGTTCCCCGCCGAGGGATCGCACCAGCTTTTCCTGGCCCTGGTGATCGGCGGCATGTGCTCCGGTGCCGTCGCGGTCAACGCTGGCCATCTACCCACCGTCCTGGCCTTCGTCGTGCCTGCCAGCCTGCCGCTGGCGGCGAGCTTCTTCGCCGAGGGCGCCGCGTGGCGGGTCTCGGCGCTGATGATTGTGCTGTTCGCCGCGGCGTTGTCCGGCATCAGCCTGGCCGCGCATCGCAAGTTTGGCGAGCGTATCCGCCTGCGCATCGCGCTGAGCCACGAACAGCGCAAATTGACCGAGATCAACCAACGGCTGCTGCAGGAAATCGCCCAGCGCCGGACCGCCGAAGCAACCCTGCACCAGGCGCAGAAGATGGAAGCGATCGGTCATCTTACCGGCGGAATAGCGCATGATTTCAACAATCTGCTGCAGGTGATGATCGGCAACATGCATATGATCCGACGGCTCGGTGCGGACAATCCCAGGATCGTCAAATACGCCGACGCGGCGGAGCAGGCCGCCACAAGAGGCTCGCAATTGACCGGCAGTCTACTGACCTTCGCCCGGCGCCAGACCCTGGAAGCGAGATCGGTCGATATCAACGCGCTGCTGCGGGAGTTCGAACCGATACTGCTGCGAACGGTTGTCGCGAGGGTGCAGTTCGAGATGGTGCTCGCGGCGGATCTGCCGTTGTGCCACGCCGATCCAGCGCATTTTCAATCAGCTGTGCTGAACCTGGTGATC
Source organism: Rhodopila sp. (assembly GCF_965277825.1). NCBI lineage: Bacteria > Pseudomonadati > Pseudomonadota > Alphaproteobacteria > Acetobacterales > Acetobacteraceae > Rhodopila > Rhodopila sp. The sequence continues at coordinate 142,177 of NZ_OZ255846.1, forward strand.
AATGCCTGCGACGCGATGCCTGAAGGCGGTGCCCTGTCCGTCACCACCGACGTTGCGGAATTGGCACCGGCTGACCTGGCCGGCAACGACGATGCCGCTCCCGGCCGGTTCGTCAGCCTTTCGGTGCGCGACACCGGTTTCGGCATGACTCCAGAGGTCATGACACGCGTTTTCGAGCCGTTTTTCACCACCAAGGAAGTGGGCAAAGGCAGCGGCCTCGGGTTGTCGCAGATTTATGGTTTCGCTCGTCAGTCGGGTGGCCATGTTCGGCTGCTCAGCACGCCGGGCGTGGGAACCCAGGCAGTACTGTGGCTACCGGTCTCAGCGCCGGAAGCTATCGCAGGCGGCCTGGGCGACAAGCACCACCAGATCGCGGTCAACGAATCCCAGCGATGAGGCCTGAGCGATGAGGTTCTGCGCAGCGATCGCCCGCGCCGGACCGTGTTGCCTGAACCATGGTGGAGCCGAGGGGAATCGAACCCCTGACCTCCTGAATGCCATTCAGGCGCTCTCCCAACTGAGCTACGGCCCCGACCGGTGAGGCAGGCGGTATAACCACGTCGTTCCGCCGGATCAAGGGCAGGGTCGAGCGAACATCGGCGAATGACTCCCTACCGCTCGACCTCAAACGATGACCCGCCGAGCCGCCGAAACGACCAATACAGCGGCTGGCGACCGGCCCGCATCGCCTTCGCCTCATATCGGGTCGGCGGCCAGGCCGCCGGTCGTGTCGTCGCCGGTGTCGCCCTCGCGAACAGCGTCTGCGCTGCCATGACCTCGCCCAGCCAGGTCTGATAGGTGGGATCATCGCTCGCCACCCGCCATTCCGCGTTCGGTTTCAGCACCCGCGCCAGCAGCGGCAGCACCGCCGGATGCACGAAACGGCGCTTGACATGCCTGGCCTTCGGCCAAGGATCGGGAAACAGCAGGAACAGCCGGTCCAGACAACGATCCGGCAGGCTGCGCAGCAACACCCGCGCGTCCTCGGTCCATAGCAGCAGATTGGGCGGCAGCGGGGCCTCGGCTTCGCCGCCTTCCGGGACCAGCGCCGACAGCAACGAGCAGATGCCGTTCTGGAAAACCTCGCAGGCGATCAGCGTCGCCTCGGGATGCGCGCGGACCTGCGCCAGCGCGTGCTCCCCACCACCGAAGCCAACCTCCAGCCACAGCGGACCCGCCGGCAGCGTTCCGGTCAATGCCAGCCGAGGCAGAGTCACATCCAGCAGGTATTGCTGCCGACGGCGAAGCGTGTGACCGCGCGCCCTTCCGTATAAGCGATCCGGCGGCGGCTTTACCGCCCCAACGCTGCCTTCAGCGCCGGCACCAGATCGGTCTTTTCCCACGTGAAGGTGCCCCTCGCCTCGTCCGGTTCGCGCCCGAAATGCCCATAGGCCGAGGTCGGAACATAGATCGGACGGTTCAGATGCAAATGCTCGCGGATACCGCGCGGCGACAGGTTCATCAGGTCGCGCAGCGTCTTTTCCAGGCGGATTTCATCGACGTCCCGGCCGGTGCCCTGCAGGTCGACATAGACTGACAGCGGACGCGCAACGCCGATCGCGTAGCTGATCTGCAAGGTGCAACGATCAGCAAGGTCCGCCGCGACAACGTTCTTCGCCAGATAGCGGCATGCGTAGGCCGCCGACCGATCGACCTTTGTCGGGTCCTTGCCGCTGAACGCGCCGCCGCCGTGAGGCGAGGCGCCACCGTAGGTATCGACGATGATCTTCCGACCGGTCAGGCCACAATCTCCGTCCGGACCGCCGATCACGAAATTGCCGGTCGGGTTGACGTGGAATTCTTCCTCGGAACACATCCACCCCTTCGGCAGTATGCCTTCCACCAGCGGCCACAGCATTCGCTTGATCTCGGCCTGCTCAAGCCCGTCTTCATGCTGCGTCGACACCACCACCGAAGTGGCGCCGACCGGCTTGCCATCGACATAGCGCAGCGTGACCTGGCTCTTGGCATCCGGCAACAGGCCCTTCGCCGCAAGATCGCCGGCCTTCCGCAGATCGCGCATGGTGCGCAGGATCTCGTGCGAATAATACAGCGGCGCGGGCATCAACGTCGCGGTTTCGCGGCAGGCATAACCGAACATGATGCCCTGGTCGCCGGCGCCCTCGTCCTTGTTGCCGGCGCTGTCGACGCCCTGGGCGATGTCGGAGGATTGCGAGTGCAAGTGCACCGCGACACCCGCGGTCGCCCAGTGGAACCCGTCCTGCTCGTAGCCGATGTCGCGGATCGCCATGCGGGTCAGGTGGGTCAGCAATTCCGGCGTTACCGTCTCCGGACCGCGGGTTTCGCCGGCCAGGATGACGCGGTTTGTGGTGACCAGCGTCTCGCAGGCAACCCGCGAGTAGGGATCGGCTGCCAGAAACGCGTCCAGGACGGTGTCGCTGATCCTGTCGGCGACCTTGTCGGGATGGCCCTCGGACACCGACTCCGAGGTAAACAGATACTCGCCCGTGTCCCGCATGCGTGAACTCTCGCCTCGCTATAGGTTGCGGCCTGCCAAACGGCGGCGTTCGCAGGATGCCAGAGTGGCCGGCCAAGGTGGCGGGTGTGTGGCGGAATCCGCCATCAGGGTCAAGTTGGCCCGGATCGTTGCTCCTCGGAGCGTGGCTGGGCCACGCGTTGGCCCATGCCCAATACGTCCATCATGGAATACAGCCCGGGCGGTTGCGACACCGCCCACAACGCCGCGCGAATCGCTCCCGTCGCAAACGTGCGCCGGTCGAAGGCGCGATGGGTCAGCACGATGTGCTCGCTGCCGGCGGCGAAGATCAGGCTGTGCTCGCCGACCACCTGGCCGCCACGCAGCGCGGCAAACCCGATCGTGCCGGTCCTGCGCGCTCCGGTGTGGCCGTCACGGCCGCTTGACATGACGTCGTCCAGGCGCACGCCGCGGCCCTTGGCGACCGCGCGCCCCAAGCCGACAGCGGTGCCGGACGGCGCGTCGACTTTCTGGCGGTGATGCATCTCGACAATCTCGGCATCGTAGGCCTCGCTCGGCAACGCCGCACCCATCCGTTCGGCAAGCGCCAGCACCAGATTGACGCCGGCCGAGAAGTTCGCGGCATAGACCACCGGAATGCGTGCAGCGGCTTGCTCGACGACGGCTTCGTCACCCGCGGACAGGCCGGATGTGCCGAGGATCCAGGCTTTGCCCGCCGCCACCATGATCCGCGCGTTGCTCCGGGCCGCGGCGGCATTGGTGAAGTCGACGACAGTGTCGGCCGCGGCGGCGAGGGCGGCCAGATCGGCGAACCGCCCGGTCCCACCCCGGCCCAACCCGCCGATCAGGGTCGCACCCGCGGCGGGCACTTCCTCGGCCAGCAGTTGGCCCATCCGACCGGTGATCCCGGCGATACCGATACGTGTGCTCATGGTTCCTCCCGCGCCGTTTCGGTGCTGCGATCGGTGACGCAACGATCGCCGCGCCTACGCGACCTGATGATCCGCCGCCGGCAGCGACAAGCTGACGGTCGCACCCGCGCCCGGCCGGTTGCTGGCGGTCATCCGTCCGTTCATCGCGCGAGCCAGGCGACGGCTCAGCGCCAGCCCCGTTGCCCCCGCCCCGGGCAAGGCGTAGCCGTCGGTCCGCGTTTCGTCGAAATCCAGCGCCACCTCGGAGGACAGGCCGTTGCCGGTATCGCTGACGGACGTGGTCACGGTGTCGGCGCTGCGCGCCACCGACAACGAAACGGTACCCCCGGGCGGGGTCAGTCGGACCGCATTCGCCAACAGGTTGTCGAGGATGCGCCGCATCGCCCAGGAATCGCCGATCGCCGACGCCCTGTCGGGATCACGATCGGGGTGCAGGGCGATGCTGACCCGTCGTTCATCGGCCGCCGGGCGAGCGTCTTCAGCGGCATCGCGGGCGATCTTGACCATGTCGATGGTCTGCTGGAGCAGCTTGCGCTCTTCGATCTGCGTCAGGTCGAGCAGATTGTCGATCGTCGCCAACAACCGCCTGCCATCGTTTCGGACTTGCCCGAACGCCTCGCGCTGATCCGGCTCGCTGGCAGCCATGGTCAGGCTGAGCACGCCAAGCAGGCTGTGCAGCGGCATTCTGATCTCCTGGCTCAAGTTGGTGAGGACGTCGGTCTTGATGCGTTCGGCGGCTTCGGCACGCCGCGTTTCGGCTGCCAGGCGGTCCTGGATGCCGCGTGCATGATGCACGAAGAACGCGGTGACCGCGATCGCCAGGATCGACAGGACACGGTTGCCCACCATGTCCGGCAGGTCGGCTTCGACGACCGGAAAGAATGCCCCTACGAAGACCAGCATGCAGGCGATGGAGGTCAGTATCCATAGGCTGAAACGGCTCTTGTGGAACACCGCGGTGGCGATCAGCGGCGCATAGATGATCCCATAGGCCAGGGTGTTGTCACGACAAAGGTCAAACACGAAGGCAACGCCGCTGAAAACATAGAGCACCGGCACCAGCCAACGAGCGGAGCGTCCGCCAGCAACTCGCCGGGACGTTTGGTCGGCTGCTTCGGTGGAACCCGCAAGCGGCATGAACAATTCCGGGACTTATCGGTCGCGACCGGTCAAGCCAGTTACGACCCACTGAATCAGGACGCATGCACCGTCAAGAAAATCCTCGATATTCATTGCTTCGTCCGGATTGTGGCTGCCGTTCTCGTTGCGGACGAAAATCATCCCCATCGGCACCCCGGCCGCGCCGAAGGCGGCGGCATCGTGCGACGCCGGGCTGCCAATGTGCAATACGTCGATCTCTTGCGTGCTTGCGGCGGCCTCCAGTCCGCCGAAGACCGCCGGATCGACCGGCCCGACTGCGGCCCGTGCCGCCGTTCCCAGGTGAAATCGAACCGCGCGCCGCTGCTCGATGCCTTGAATGATCTGCCCGACTTTCTCTTCCAGGCCGGCCAGGATGGTCTGACCATAGGCGCGAACGTCGAGGCTGAAATGAAACGCGCCTGGCACGATGGTCATGCCGTGCGCGGCCGGGTCGGTGTGGAAGCGACCAAACGTGCAGGCCATCGGAATGCCGCTCGCGTCGTGCTCGGCCCAAACCGCGTCGAGCGCCATGGCGAACTCCGCCCCGGCCATCGCCGCGTCATGGCGGAAGCGGCGAGGCAGGCCGACATGGTCGTGACGCCCCTCGATCCAGGCATCGGGATAGCGGAAATTGCCCGGGATTCCGGTGCAGATCGCCACCGGACGCCGCGCCTCGACCAGGCTTGGCGCCTGTTCGATATGCAACTCGACATAGGCGCGGATGTGCGCTGGATCGAAGTGGCGCGCGCGGGCGCGCAACGCGTCGGGATTACCGCCGCAGTCGGCGATGTGTTCGCCCAGGGTCCGGCCGGTATCGACCCGGCGGACATTCAGGGCACCGTCCGGCAATGTGCCAAGACTGCCTCGGCTGCCGATATAGGAGACTTGGAACCAGACGCTTTCCTCGGCCCGGATGCCCATCACCACGATGTCGCAGTCCGGCGTCAGGCGCATCGTGCGCAACGCCGCCACCGCCGCCAGCCCGGCCAGCACGCCCGCGGCACCATCGAAGTTGCCGCCATGCGGCACTGAATCCAGATGCGAGCCGATCACCAGCGGCGCCGCTTTCCGGTCGCGGCCGGGCAATGTCATATACAGATTGGCGGCGGCATCGCGGCCGATCTCCAGTCCCAGCGCATGGGCTGCTTTGGTGACCGTGACGTGCGCCCGTTGCTCACCGTCGCCATAGGGATCACGAGACACCCCCGGTTCATCCAGCCCGTCCTGCCGAAGCTGGTCGAACAGCGCCAGCATGGCATCACGTTGGGCATGGACCGCGGCCCTGATCGTGTCTGGCTCCGGCGTGCCCATCGATGCTCCGTCACGAACTGTCTGGCGGTATTATTGGCCTTGATGGCGGCAGCGGCTAGTGTCCCGGCAGTTCACCGCACGATGCGGCGAACCAGGGAACTGAAATGTCCTTCTGTTTCTGCCACGGGCCTGGGTCACTCGGCCGTCGCGGTTTCCTCACCGCGGCGGTCGCCGCCGGCGTCGAGCCCGCGGCTCGGGCGCAGGCACCGCTGGCCTCGGCCGGGCCGCCGAATGCGGCGCTGCTCGACGATCTGGTCGCGGCCAACCGCATCCTTTACGACCAGGGCGTGGTCGACGGGTTCGGCCATGTCAGCGTCCGGCACGACAAGGCCCTCAACCGCTATCTGCTGTCGCGCAGCATGGCGCCCGCCCTGGTCACCCGCGACGACATCATGGAATACGATCTGGACAGCGTGCCGGTTCAGCCGCGCGGCCGTACCTCGTATCTTGAACGGTTCATCCACGGCGAGCTGTACAAGGCGCGGCCCGACGTGATCGCCATCGTGCACAGTCATTCTCCGGCGGTGATCCCATTTGCCGACACTGCGGTGCCGCTGCGTCCAATGAATCACATCGCCGGTTTCCTGGGAACCGGCGTGCCGGTGTTCGAGATCCGTGACACCGCCGGACCCGCCACCGACATGTTGATCCGCAATCCTTCGCTCGGCCACGCGCTGGCAGCGACGATGGGCGATCATTCGGTCGTGTTGATGCGCGGGCATGGATCGGTCGCCGCCGCGCAGTCGATCCGCCATGTCGTGTTCCGCGCGGTGTATACCGAGGTCAACGCGCGGATGCAGGCCGAGGCGATGAAGCTGGGACCCATAACCTTCCTGAATGCCCAGGAAGCCGCCGCCGCCACCAAGACCAACGATGCCCTTGTCGATCGGCCGTGGGAATTGTGGAAGCAGCACGCCATGGCAAAGACCTGACCGCGATGCTCCGATCCGAATAACCTCCGATGACGGCGACGTGCTGCGCGACACCGCCGTCCGGCTGTTTTCAGACCTACTGCGATGCGGCGACGCAACGCTCTGCCGATCAGGGTCGCCGCAGAGTGGGCTGCGGTAGCGGACGCCGGACTGCACCGCGCGCTGGTGCCGGATACGGCGGGCGGCTTTGGCGTCACGGTGCCGGACGCGCCGTCGCGGCTGAGAATGGCAACCGGCTGCTTGGCCGCCACATGCCCCAGGGTCGGAACCGACAGGCTGTGGGCGGAGGTCACGGCGGCATAGGCCCTGGCCGCGGCGGCGATGGACGCCCGGAGCGCCGCACCCCGGCACCGGCGAAGTTCGACGATTACGCGAAGGCGTCGTCCGGTTCCGAATAGGCCTTCAGACTGGCGATGTCGTGCAGGATGACGCGCGCACCATGCGTCTCCACCCCGAAGCCTCTCAGCGCGGCGAACGCCCGTGACAGGTTCTCCTGCCGGCAGCCGAGGCGCGCTGCCAGCAGCCGCTTGTCGAACGGCAGCCGCAGCGACGTCGCGTTGGCCTGGCGCTCAGTGTTGAGCGACAACAGGTAGCAACCCAGCCGTTGTGCCGTCGTCCGCAGCTTCAAATCGCAGACCTGCCGCACCAGCGCGTGGAATTCGTTGGCCTGGGCGCGCAACAGAGCAGTGACCAAAGATGGTTCCTGCTCCACCAATGCCAGCAGTCCATGCGCATTGATCAACAACAGGCGACTCGGCGTGACGGCACGCACACCTAGCAGTCTTGGCAGACGCGCCAGCAGGGTGGCGAGGCCAAGTGTTTCGCCGGAGCGGATCACCTCCACCACCGCGGTGGTGCCGTTCGCGGCGGTGCTGGACCCCGCGAGCTGTCCGTCCAGCACGATGATCAACTCGTCCGCTGCGTCGCCCTGGCGGCAAATCTCGTCATTCTCCGCCACGTTCACGACCTTGCTGATCGCGGCCAGTCGATCCAGCACCGGATTGGGTAGGTCGCGGAGTATCGATGCTGTGCGCAAGGTCTGCAGAATCTCGGAGGCGTCGGGGTGGCTAGATCCCTCGGCTTCGATCAGCGTGGCTGCATTGGACATGAGAATCGCGCCGTCCTTGGGATGCCGCGGATGCGGCGACTGTTCTTCCAAAGCGATTTGACCACAATCAGGCCAAGCGAGGAAGGTTTCTACCGAGGGCAGCGCCTGATACTGTCTGTTACGATAACCAGGGAGATTGGTTCGTGAAAGCAATGGTTTGCGAGCGGTTTGGTGGACCCGACGTGCTGGCACAGCATGAGCTTCCCGATCCGGAGGCGCCGGGCGCCGGCGAAATCCAGGTCCGCATCGCAGCCCGTGGCGTGCAATACGTCGATGTCTTGATGCTGGCCGGAAAATACCAGTTCCGCCCCGAACCGCCGTTCATACCCGGCGGTGAGGCCGCCGGCGAAATCGTCGCGGTCGGCCGGGGAGTGACCCAATTCGCGGTTGGCGACGCGGTGATGTCGCGCCACACGCTGGGTGCCTTCGCGGAACTGGCCAATGCGAAAGCAGCGCTGTGCGATAAAATCCCGCCAGGCCTGGCCCTGGCGCAGGCCGGCGTATTTCGCGGTGCTTACACGACGGCTTATCACGCTCTATTGCAACGCGGGCGACTGAAAGCCGGCGAGTGGGTGTTGGTGCATGGCGCCGCGGGCGGCATCGGCATCGCCGCCATCCAGGTCGCCAAGGCGTTTGGTGCCAAGGTCATCGCCACCGCAGGCAGCGACGCGAAACGCACGGCGTGTCTGGAAGAAGGCGCCGACCAGGCCATCGACTACCGCTCCGGCTTTGTCGAGCAGGTGAAGCAACTGACCGCCGGGCGTGGTGTGGACATCGTCTATGATCCGATCGGCGAGAAGGTCGCCGAGGAATCGCTGCGCTGCCTGGCATGGGGCGGCCGATTGTTGATCCTGGGCTTTCTCGGCGGCGGCCCAACCAATATCAAAAGCAACTATCTGCTGATCAAGGGAATCGATGCCATCGGCGTGCGGATCGGCGGCCTCAACGAGGCCGACCCCGAACTTGCCATCGCCAATATGAAGGCGCTGATTGGCCTGGCTGGGCAAGGCAAGCTGCGTCCGAGGATCTCCCACACCTTCCGTCTGCAGCAGGCGGCCGAGGCGCTTCAGGTGGTGATTGATCGACAGGTGATCGGCAAGGCCGTGCTGCTGAGCTGATCGACACCGGAGCCGGTGTTCTGCTCCAGAAGTCCGCCGCATAAATCTTGCGCACGCGCTGCGTCGAGGGCATCGAGGTCGACCGCGTGCGTTGCGAAAGTCTGGTTCGCGACAGCATCGCGCTGCTGACCGCACGGCTTCCCGCGTTGGCAACGAGGCGTCGCCGGCGTGGCTCAGCGCGCGTTGGCGGAGCGTTCAGGCGCCGAACATCGTATTGGATCAGAAACTTCTGACGGAAGCTCAACCCAATGAACTGCTGCAACTGGAGGCGATGACGCGGCCGTCGCGCGCCAAGGCGTGGGTGGCGCGGACCTAGCCGCTTGCGGCGCTGGTTGCCGGTCTGCAATGCCTGGCTTAACGTCTCACCCACCAATCGGAGGACGACGAACAATGGCGACACCTGGACGCGCTTTGCCGCAGCCGACGCCCGAAACCCAGCATTTCTGGGACGGCACCAAGGCGAACCAGTTGCTGCTGCAGCGTTGCGATGAATGCAGTAAGGTGTACTTCCCGCCGCGGCCGTTCTGTCCGGTTTGCGCGTCACGCAAAGTCTCGATCACCAAGGCCAGCGGCAAGGCAAAGCTGCACAGCTACGTCATCCATCATCGCCCGGTGCCGGGCTTCACCCCGCCCTATGCGATCGCCGTGGTGGAACTGGACGAGGGACCGAGGATGATGACCAACATCGTCGAATGTGAACAAACGCCCGAGAAGCTTGTGCTGGATATGCCGGTGGAGGTGGTGTTCGAACCGCAGACCGATACCATCACGCTGCCCTTGTTCCGCCCGACCTCTTCGGTGAAAGGCTGATCCGATGCCGCACAACACCGTAGCCGTCGTCGGCGCCGCCGAAACCACCAAGATGGGCGTGATCAACGATCTGTCGCAGATCGGACTGCACGCCGACGCCGCGATGAACGCGATGGCCGATTGCGGCCTGAAGCCGAAGGATATCGACGGCATCGCCACCGCCGGTGAAACGCCGGTGCAACTGGCGCACTATCTGGGCATTACCCCGACCTGGATCGACGGCACCGCGGTGGGCGGGTGCAGCTTCATGATCCATGTCCGCCATGCCGCCGCGGCGATCGAATCCGGGCTGGCAAAGACCATCCTGATCACCCACGGCGAATCCGGCAAGTCGCGCATCGGCAATCCGCCGCGTTCGGTGCATCCACAATCGCTGAACGGACAGTTCGAGCAGCCATTCGGGCCGATGGGACCGCCCAGCATGTTCACCATTCCGGTGCTTCGCTACATGAAGACCTATGGCGTGACCGAGGAACAGATCGCCCAGGTCGCCGTCGTGCAGCGCGAATGGGCCTCGAAGAACCCGCGGGCGACGTTTCGCAACCCGATCACCACGGATGACGTGCTGAACAGTCGGATGATCGCCTATCCGTTTCGTCTTCTGATGTGCTGCCTGGTGACCGATGGCGGTGGCGCGTTGATCCTGACCTCGGCCGAGCGCGCGAAGGATTTCCCGACCAAGCCAGTTTATGTTCTGGGCACGGGGGAAAGCGCGGAAACGCCGCTGGTCAGCCAGATGGAGGATTTCACCTCGTCGCGCGCATTCCGCGTTGCCGGCCCGACCGCGTTCAAGGAGGCCGGGATCACCCACAAGGACGTCGATCACCTGATGATCTACGACGCCTTCGCGCATCTGCCGATCTACGGACTGGAGGACCTCGGCTTCCTGCCGCGCGGTGAGGCGGCGGGGTTCATCGCCGGACGCAACACCGCCCCGGGTGGGTCATTGCCGTTGAACACCAACGGCGGCGGGTTGTCCTACATGCACTCCGGCATGTACGGCATGTACGCGCTGCAAGAGAGTGTGCGCCAGATGCGCGGCGTCGCGCCGGCGCAGGTATCCGGTGCGAAGATCTCGGTTTGCCATGGCGTCGGTGGAATGTTCGCCGCTTCCGGCACCATCATCTTCAGCAACCAGGCGCCCTAGCGCTTTTGAGGGAATCGCCCATGGCCGAAAGCCTGTTTACCGGGCTGAAAGTCATCGACTGCGCAAGCTGGATCGCCGGCCCGGCAGCGGCGACGATGCTGTCCGACTTCGGCGCCGAGGTGATCAAGATCGAACCCCCCGGCGCCGGCGACCCATGGCGCGCGTCGCAGCCGATCCCCGGAAAGACCGTCGACTACTACTGGCAGTTGACATCTCGCAACAAGCGCAGCCTGGCACTCGATCTGAAGCACGCCGAGGGCCTGGCCGTGCTGCGCCGCCTGGTTGCTTCAGCGGATGTTTTCATTACCAACTTTCCGCTGCCGGTTCGCGATCGGCTTGGCATGGCCCCGGCCGACCTGACCCCGCTTAATCCGCGGCTGATCTACGCGTCGTTCACCGCCTACGGCGAGGCCGGCGAGGAAGCAGCCAAGACCGGATTCGACTCGACAGCGTATTGGGCGCGCACCGGCTTGATGGACATGGTTCGCGCCGATGAAGCCACCGTGCCGTCCCGCTCGATGCCAGGGATGGGCGATCATCCCAGCGCGACCGGACTGTACGCGGCAATCGTCTCGGCCCTGTATCGGCGAGAGAAGACCGGGCTCGGCGGCGTCGTGCGGTCGTCACTTCTGCAGAACGGATTGTGGGCCAATGGCTGTGCTGTGCAGACCCGGTTGTTCGGCGAAGACGTGGCGTTGCGTCCGCACCGTGACGACGCGCCGAACGCCCTGGCGAACCATTACCGCTCGCGCGACGGCCGATGGTTCATCATGGCACTGTTCAATGAGCAGCGTCAGTTGCGTTCCTTCCTCGGCGCGATTGGCCGAGAGGAATTGACCGATGATCCCCGCTTCGCGACGCCGGCTTCTCGCAAACAGCACGCCAGGGAACTGGTGATCATCCTGGACGAAGTTTTTTCCAGGCGCGATCTGGCGGAATGGCGGACAATCCTGGACGGCGTCGGAATAACCTTCGGGATCGTCGCCACCGTGAATGAGGCGCTGGACGATCCGCAGATGCGTCATTCCGGTGCCTTGGCGCCGTTCGGCGACGGCCACGGGCTGACCGTGATGACTCCGTTCCATATCGACGGCGTCGAGAAAATCCCGCCGGCCCGAGCGCCTTCTGTCGGGCAGCACAACGAGGCCGTGCTGCTGGGTGCGGGTTACAGCGCTGAAGACGTCGAACGTCTGCGCGGCCTGGGCGTGGTGTAGATCGGCTTGCTTTCTGTCGCCGTCTGGACCTTGACCGTGGCGGTCGCCGCCGGAACCCTGCTGGCGCTTTGGCATCTGCGCGCTATCGATGGTGCGGGCGGACCGCCGCTTGCCGCCGGTGTGGCCCACGGTGTTGTCGGAGCACTGGGGCTCGCGCTGTTCTTGCTGTCGCTGCTTGGGGGTCCGGCCAGGGGAGCCGCCACCGGCGTGGCATCGTTCGGTGCGTTGTCGGCCTGGTTGTGCGGCGGCGCGCTACTCACCGGCGTGGTCATGTTCTGGCTGAAGCGCAAGGGACCGGTGATGGCGATCCATGCCGGCGTCGCCATCAGCGGTTACGTCCTGTTACTGGCGTGGAACGCGTTGGGCTAACGCCGCGGGTTACCCCAACGCACGGCACCTTACCCGACGGCAACCGAATAGATGTCCTTCACGCCCGACGGCAACGGCAGGGACTCCCACGTCGCGCCGCCATTCTCGGTGCCAAAAATCTCTCCGTCATAGCGGGCGCCGATATAGACTTGATCCGGATCGGTATGATGCACCGCCACCGACATGATGGTCCCATGCACCTGCACCTTGTCGAAACGTTTCTACGTCGAACCCTTGTCGGTGCTGCGATAGATGGCTCCGTCCTTGCTGGACGCGGCCACGCTGAGCGCCGCATAGAGCGTGCTTCCGTCTTGCGGCGAAACCTTGATGTCGCGCCCGTAGGTCGTCGGTGAGAACCGCCCGACCTCCATGTCCTGCCAGGTTTTTCCGCCATCGCCGGTTTCGAACAGGCCCATCCGTACCGCCACGATCACCTTGTCAGGGTCGGCCGGGCTGATGGCGATGGCGTGACCGTCCAGCATGCCCTCGTTGTAAGTGTCGCTGACGATCTTGCTCTTCAAATGCGGCTGTTGCGCCAGCCGGATCAGGTCTGAACTGCAATCGCTCCAGCTTTCCCCGCCGTCGGTGGTGCGCATCACGCCATTCACCTCGAGTGCCGCGAAGATGGTGCCGGGCTTTGCTGGATGTTGCGCCATGCGCATGACGCGGCAAGCGAACGGCATCACCGCGCGATCGGGCATGCCGGGATCGGGCAGCTTGCGCCAGGTCTCGCCGGTGTCCTCGCTGCGATACATGCTGATCGGAGAGCCGCCGGCGTAGATCAGCTTGCGATCGTTCGCGTCCACCAGGAACGACCAGATCTGGATGCCCTTGTCCGGAAAATTCGTCCGCTGGAAGGTCTTGCCGCGATCCGTGCTGCGGTACACCCCGTCGGCGGTGCCGGCGAAAACAACGTTCGGATCGGTCGGGTGGATGTTGACGGTATAGGTCTCCTGATCCGCCAGCGAGTGCTCCCACCGCCCGGTCTCCGCCCCCCGCGTGAACACCCCCACCGTTCCCTGCTGATCCGCTCGGCCGACATAACCCGCGACGCCGGCGTAAACATTGGACTTGCTCGCCATGATCCGCTCCCTTGGTTCGTCTCTCGCGGCACGCTAAGCCGGTTTTGCCGTTCTGGCCATCCGACGACCCCTGGTTTAGCCTGCGTCGGAGCAATCCGCGGAGAAAGTCCATGCCCAATGTGCCCGCCGAAAAACTGATCGAGGTCGCCCGAGGCTTGCTCGTCGCCGCCGGCGCGTCGGAACAAGAGGCCGAGGTCATCGCCCGCTACAACATCGGCGCCAACCTGGTCGGCCATGACAGTCACGGCATCATCCTGATCCCGACCTACATAGACCGCATCAAGGTCGGCCACATCGTTCCGCAAGCCCCATGGGTAATCACGCAAGAGACGGCGACCACAACCGTGATAGATGGCAACTGGGGTTTTGGCTACGCGGTGACCGACCGAGCGATGCGCTATACAATCGAAAAGGCGAAGACGCAGAATGTGGCGGCGGCGACGGTGTTTCGCCAGAGCCATATCGGACGCCTCGCCAGCTATCCTTTGCTGGCTGCCAAGGAAGGCATGATCGCGATGATCACAGCCGATTCCGGCCGCAGCGCCAAGGCCGTTGCCCCGTTTGGTGGCGCCAAGCCGCGCCTTGGCACCAATCCGATCTCCTTCGCCATCCCGTCCAACCTGGACGGTCCGTTCGTGTTCGATATGGCGACCTCGGCCGCCGCCGCCGGCAAGATCAATGTAGCGACCGCCCGCGGTGAGCAGGTGCCGACGGGCTGGCTGATCGATGCGGAAGGAAAACCATCGACCGACCCGCGCGTGCTGAAGTCCGGCGGCGCCCTGCTGCCTCTTGGCGGCGCCGAGGGTTACAAGGGCACCGGCCTGGCCGCGATCGTCGAAATCATGTCCGGGTTGCTGACCGGTCTCGGGTTCGGCGTGGAACCAAGCGGACGTCACAACGACGGCTGTTTCATCGCGGTATTCAACGTGGCCGCGTTCCGCGATCTGGCAATGTTCAAACAGGAAGTGACCGAGTTTGCACACTATCTGAAAGCGACACCCCTGGCCCAAGGGTTCACCGAAGTGTTCTATCCGGGCGAAGTCGAGTTCAACAAGGAGCGCGATCGCCGCAAGAACGGCGTGCCGATCGAGGATTCCACCTGGGCCAAGATCCGCGATCTGGCACACGGCTACGGCATTGCCGACAAACTCGGGCTTTGATGGCATTCATCGGCCAATCCTCGCGGCGGCTGGAAGACCAGCGCTTGCTGATCGGCCGTGGGGTATTCGTCGATGATGTGAATGACCCCGGACAAGCCTGGGCCATTGTTGTCCGGTCGCAGCACGCCCACGCGGTGATCGATCGGATCGATACGACGACGGCGCGGGCGATGCCCGGTGTCCTGGGTATCTACACCTATCAGGACATTGCCGACCTCGGGCCGCTGCCGTGCGCGACCCAGGTAGCGACGCTAGCGCCGATGATCGTGCCGCCACGTCCGGCGTTGGCAGATGGGCGGGTGCGACATGTCGGCGACCCGATAGCGTTCGTTGTCGCCGAAACCATCCATGCCGCGCGTGACGCGGCGGAGCTTGTGGAGGTGGATTACACGCCGCTTCCCTGTGTCGTCGACGCAGCCGCCGCCTTGGCACCGACAGCACCGCGACTGTGGGACAGCGGCAATGAATCGTATCGCTTCCAGCGTGGCGATGTGACGGCGGTGCAGGCAGCGATGGCCGCGGCCGCGCACGTCGTGGACATCGAGGTCATCAACAACCGCCTGGTGATCGCGCCGATCGAAACCCGAGCGGCCATCGGGCGATGGCTGGGAGGCGGGTATGATCTGTTGGCGACCGCCGCCAGCGTGCACGCCATCCGCGATCAGCTTGCCGACAGCGTATTTCGTTGCCCCCGTGACCAAATCCGGGTTTCGGCGCCTGACGTCGGCGGTGGGTTCGGGATCAAGAATTGCCTGTATCCGGAATGGGTGATGCTGCTGTGGTGCGCCCGCAAGCTGGGGCGTTCGGTGAAGTGGGTGGAAGATCGGGCCGAAGACTTTGTGTCCACCGCGCAAGGCCGCGACAACTTGTCGCGCGGCCGTCTGGCATTGGATGAAAACGGCCTTTTTCTGGCCCTCGAGGTCAGCACCATCGCCGGCCTGGGCGCCTATATGTCGGGCGGTGGTCCCGGCAGTTCGACCAACGCACCGGCGGCGGCGATGGGCGGCGGCTACGTCATCGCGGCGATCCACATGGATGTGCGCGCGGCGTTCACCAACACCGCGCCGATCGATGCCTATCGCGGCGCCGGCAAGCCCGAGGCGAACTATCTGATCGAGCGCCTGATCGACAAGGCGGCTAACCAGTGCGGTTTCGACCCGATCGACTTGCGGCGTCGCAACCTGATCGGATCGTTTCCTTACCAGAAAGCGCTGGGCACGGTCGTCGACTGCGGCCGCTTCGCCGCCAACATCGACGACGTTCTGTTGCTCGCCGACCATGCGGGTTTTGCCGGGCGCCGCGCCGTCAGCGAAAGCCATGGCAGGCTTCGCGGCATCGGCCTCGCCTGCTTCCTGGAAACCGCCCGCGGTGCTCCGAATGAGGGCGCCGAACTTCGTTTCGGCAAAGACGACACGGTGAAGATCCTCGTCGGCACGCAGAGCAACGGCCAGGGACACGAAACATCATACCCCCAGATCGCCGCCGACCTGCTCGGTCTTAACCCCGAACAGTTCCGTTACATCCAGGCAGACACAGCGGAAATTCCCGAAGGTAACGGCCATGGGGGCGCCCGATCGATGCATATGGGCGGTGCCGCGCTGTTCAAGGCGGCGCAAGAGGTCATCGAGAAGGGCAAGGCCGTGGCGGCCAGACTGCTGCAGGCCAGCCCCGATCAGGTGGTCTTCGCGGCTGGGCGTTTCACCGTCGAGGACCGTTCCGTCGATCTGCTGTCTGTCGCCCGCGATACCTCGCTGGATACCTATGTCTGGAACCTGCTTGATATCATCACCTTCCCCAACGGCTGCCACATCGCCGAGGTCGAAGTCGATCCCGATACCGGCATGGTCGTGCTGGATCGCTATACCGCGGTGGACGATTACGGCACGCTGATCAATCCGTTGCTGACCATCGGCCAGGTACAAGGCGGCCTGGCTCAGGGCATCGGCCAGGCGTTGCTGGAACATACGGTCTACGATCCGCAATCGGGGCAGATGCTCAGCGGGTCGTTCATGGACTATCAGTTGCCACGTGCCATCGACTTGCCGGATCTTGATATTACTCTGACCGGCATCCCAACCCAGGCCAATCCGCTGGGCGTCAAAGGTTCGGGTCAGGCCGGAGCAATCGCCGCACCACAAACCATCATCAACGCCATACTGCACGCCTTGTCGCCGCTCGGCGTGACCCATATCGACATGCCCGCGACGCCGGAACGGGTCTGGCGGGTCATTCAGCAGGCAACCATACAATGACCGGAACGATATACGAAGCCCCGCGTGCCGAAGCCAAGACCGGCGAAACGATTGTCACCAGCACTTGCGGCCACAATTGTGGCGGTCGTTGCGTGGTCAACGCCCATGTCAGCAACGGGCGTATCGTACACATCTCGACAGACGCCAGACGCTGGAACCCCGACCACCCTCCATTGCCGGCGTGCGCGCGTGGTGTCGGCCAGATCGAGCGCACCTATCACCCCGACCGGCTGAAATACCCGATGCGCCGCAGCGGTCCGCGCGGATCGGGTCAATACCAACGAATAGACTGGGGCGAAGCGCTCGATACCGTCGCGAACCATATGTTGCGAATACGATCCAAATACGGCAACGCCGCGATCCTGGACGCATCGCGCACCGGCAGCCAATCGATGCTGCATGGACGGGTCGCCGCCCAGCGGTTCCTGTACATGTTCGGCGGCTGCACCGATCTCTGGTCCAACATGTCCGCCGAAGCCGAGGTATTTGCCGTCCGCATCACCTACGGCGAGAAAGACTACAAATCGGCCGGGCGCGAGCCGACCGATTTCGTCAACTCCAAACTGATCCTGATGTGGGGCTGGAGCCCGGGCGACGGAACCTTCGGCACCGGCACCATGCAGTATCTGAAACACGCGAAGCAGAACGGCACGCGAATTATCTGCGTCGACCCGCGCGTTACCATGACCAGCAGACAGCTTGCCGACGAACACATCTTCATCCGCCCCTCGACCGACGCCGCCGCCTTGATCGCCATGGCCTACGTCATCGTGTCGGAGCAACTGAATGACCAGCCCTACTGCGACCGTTACGTCTACGGACTAGACGAAGGCAACGTCCCGCCTGGTGCATCCTATAAATCCTATCTGCTCGGCCTGAACGACGGTCAGCCGAAAACCCCCGAATGGGCCGCTTCGATCACCGGTATTCCAGCCGAAACGATTCGCCGTCTGGCGGTCGAATTTGCCTCCGCCAGGCCAGCCGCGATCCAGGCCGGCTACGCCGCCGGGCGCACCAGCTTCGGCGAACAATTCCACCGCGCCGCCTACGCCCTGGCGGCGATCACCGGCAATGTCGGCGTCCCCGGCGGCAGCTCCGGCGTCAGCAATGGTGCAACCGGGCGGGCAGGAATCAAGAGCCTGCCGATGGGCAAGAACCCGATCGAAGCGAAGGTTGCCTCGCCGCTGCTCGCCGACCTGCTGGCACGGGGCAAGGCGGGCGGCTATCCGGCGGATATCCGGCTGATCTATTCCTCCGGCGGAGACCTGTTCAACCAGTGCCCGAATGCCGGAAAACTGGCGGCCTCGCTCGACAACGTGGAATTCATCGTCGCCCAGGATCACTTCCTGACCCCGACCGCACGCCTCGCCGACATCGTGCTTCCGGCCACCACCTTCTGGGAACGTAACGACGTTCACACCCCCTGGGCCGGCGCCGGTCATTACGCGATCTACATGCGCCAGGCAATCGAACCGATGTATGAATGCCGCAACGACATCGACATCTTCAATGACCTGTCGCGACGCCTCGGCATCTACGGCTACAACGACAAATCCGAGACCCAGTGGCTAAAGGAACTCACCGCCGATGCGGTGGGCGACTTCGACAGCTTCACCGAACAGGGCGTGGCAAGATTTCCCGCGCCGCCTGACGCGGTGGCCTTCGCCAAACAGATCCGCGATCCGGACCACCACAAATTCGCGACGCCATCAGGCAAGATCGAAATCTATTCGACTGTCCTGGCAGACAAACCCAATCCCTACGGGCTCGGGTTGATCCCGCCGATCCCAACCTGGTTTGCTTCCGACGACGACACCGAGCGCTTTCCTCTCAGCCTGTGCACACCAAAGTCCCGCGCTCGCACCCATAGTATCCACGGCAACCAACCCGGCCTCGCCCGAGTCGATCCCGATACGGTGTGGATGCATCCCCAGGACGCGGCAGCAAGGGGAATCAAGCATGGACAGCGCGTGCGAGTGTTCAACGACATCGGCGCGACCGTTCTGCCTGCCCAGGTGACGGATCGAATTGCGCCGGGCGTGGTCTCGATCAAAGAGGGAGCCTGGTACACACCTGGCGTGGACGGGGTCGATTCGAACGGCTCCGCCAATGTCCTGACCACCGATCGCGCCGCGCCCTCCGGGGCAACCACCTACAACACGAACCAGGTGCAGATCGTACCTGTTTAGCGCCGAGGCCGCGAAACCCAGCCATACAACGCCCCGGCTGCCATCAGCACGGAAGTCCCCAGAAACACCGCGCGCATGCCGAAATGCCCGCCGACGAAGCCCCCTGCCAATGGACCCGCCACCTGCCCGACATACTGCGAGGATGTCGAAAGCCCCAGCACGCTTCCGGCGCTCTGTTCGGGAACATTGTGGCGAATCACCGTCGCCACGCAGGGCAGCAATCCACCGAGTGAAAGCCCCATCAGAAAGCGCAGCGCGATCAACTGCCATCCGGCGGTGACGAAGGCCTGCGGTATCAGCAACGCCGCGCACACCAGCAGGCAGCCGATGATCACCGCCCAGTGGCCCATTCGATCAGCCAGTTTTCCCAGCCGGGACGCGGAAAGAATGCTGCCCAAGGCCGCCGCCGCCATCACGAAGCCGGCTACAATAGTGACCTGCGCCGGGTCGCGAACGAGCTGCGACACATAAACCGTGATGATCGGCTCGATCGACATGTTCGCCAGCATCAGCAGCATCCCGGTGATCAACATCGCCACGACGGGGCCCTTGTCGGGAACACTCGCCCAACCGCCCTGCCGCGAGGCCTGTTTGGATCGCCGCGGCCGTGGCTCCTCCCGGATCAGGAAAGTCGTCGCCAGGAATGCAACGAAGATGATCGCGCCGGCTGCAAGGAACGTCATCCGGATGCCGATCAGCGGTGGCAGAAAGCCGCCGATCAACGGACCCGCCAGGTTGCCGGCCATTATCCCCGACGACATCATGCCCAGCGCCCAGGCGGTCTGCGCGCGCGGCGTCTGCGTCGCCACCAGCACCGTCGAACCGGAGGAGTAGCCGCCCAGCAGCCCCGCCAGCAGCCGCAGCCCGACCAGTTGATAGACATTCTGCGACAGGCCGATCAGCGACATCGCCACCGCCATGCCCAGGCTCGCCCTGATCAGCATCAGTTTGCGGCCGTATTGATCGCCCAGCCTGCCCCATAATGGCGCGAACAGCGCCGCCGTCAGGAACGTGGCACCATACGCCGCACCCGACCATTGCACGATCGCGGCGTGGTCGCTGACCCCAAGCTGCTGCACATACAACGGCAGAAACGGCAGCAGCAGCGTCATCGCCACGATGGTGGTGAACGACCCGAATACGCAGACCCAAAGGTTGCGCTGCCAGTGGGATGTCCCGTCTTCCTCGTTCACAGCGCGGGGATCACCTTGTCGTTGAACAAGGTCAGGCTGGCCGCCGTCTGTTCATGGCTCATCGGCCCGAGACGGAATTGCATGATCAACCCGCCGACCCCCGTCGCCTTCAAAGGCGCCAGTTTCTCGGCCACGGTCGCGGGCGACCCACAAACCAGCGCGTGCTCGACCGCCGCGTGCGCCGGAGGCGCGCTGCCCGGCGCCGGCATCGGCAGGATCGACGCCTGCTGCTCCGCGTATATACGATTGCGCATCGCCACGCGGTGCTCGTGCATCGCCTTGAAAGCCGGAACCGCGACCCGTTCTGCCTCGGCGTCGGTCTCGGCGACGAACACGTTGCGCCACACCCAGCATTCATCCAGCTTGGCGGCTATCGTCGCCTCATCCAACCCGATCCCGCGCAACGTCTGTCGATACAGCTCCATTCGCTGCGCGGTGACGGCATTGTTCTGCACGTTCATCATGAATGGATTGCCGCGCCGGGCGATCTCCAGCATGCCGTGCTCCGTCGCCGCGGCACGGATCACGTAGGGATGCGGTTTGGTGAAGGTCGAAGGCCTCAGCTCCGGCAGGTTCAGGTTAAAAAACCGGCCGTTGTGCCGCACAGGCCGCCCCTGCCAAGCCTCGAACATCACCGCCTCGGCTTCCTCGAAGCGGCCCTGCGCCTCGGTATGGTCGATGCCGTAACCTTGGTAGTCATAGATGTTGTAAGCAGTACCCCGGCCCAGCCCGACGATCAGCCGGCCCTTGCTGATGTGGTCGATCAGCGCAACCTGCTCCGCCAGCCGGATCGGGTGATGCAGCGCCATCTGTGCGACCGCGAAACCAATCCTGGCGCGGCTGGTAGCGACAGCCAGCGCGGCGGCGAAGGCGACCGGATCGACATAGGCGACGATACCGTCGAAATGGTGCTCCGCCAGCCAGATCGTGTCGAACCCAAGCGCGTCGGTCAGCCGAGCTTCCTGAAGCGTCTCGTCGATGATCCGCCCGTCGTCGGCAGCCGACATGCTATCGGGGAACAGAAAGTTAGAGAATTTCATCCGGCAACCTAACTGTGTTTCCGGTGACCCGTTGACCTCGCATAAGGCAACAAACTCACCCCTCCCCAGCATCGGATGGACCGGCTTTGCAGGCAATGCCCCTTCTGGTACGACCAAGCCAAACTGGAGCGCATTGCCATGAGCTACGAACCAAAGCGTGCCGATCTCTCTGTTCCGGTCCGGGTCAACCTCTACTCCGACACCCAAACGAGGCCTTCCCCCGCCATGAAACAGGCGATGATGGAAGCCGAGACCGGCGACGAACAAGGCGGCTCCGATCCGACGGTCTGGGAACTCTGCGACCGCACCGCCGCGCTGCTCGGCAAGCAAGCGGCGATGTTCATGCCCTCCGGCACCATGTGCAACCAGGTGGCGGTGGCCACCCATTGCCGCCCCGGCGACGAGATCCTGGCGCACCAGGACGCCCACATCCAATCCAGCGAGGCCGGCGGCCCCGGCGCCATCAGCGGCGTCATGATCCGCGGCTTGCCCGGCAACCGCGGCATCTTCACCGCCGAAACGCTGAACGCCGCGATCCGCCCCCTCAGTCGCTACTCGCCCCCGCAAACTCTGGTCGAAGTAGAGCAGACCGCCAATAAAGGCGGCGGCTCCTGCTGGAAGCTGTCCGAACTGCGCGAAGTCGCCCGGGTCGCCCACGCCCATGGGATGAAGGTCCACATGGACGGTGCGCGCATGCTCAACGCAGCGGTCGCGCTCGGCGTGGCGGCGAGCGATATGGTCGCCGATTGCGACACGGTCTGGCTGGACTTCACCAAGGGACTGGGCGCGCCGCTCGGCGCGGTCCTGGCCGGCCCGCGGGATTTCATCGGCGAGGCCTGGAGATGGAAACAGCGGCTCGGCGGATCGATGCGCCAGGCCGGCATGAACGCCGCCGCCTGTATCTACGCATTGAACCACAATATCGACCGCCTCGCCGAAGACCACCGCAATGCAGCGACCCTCGCCCGCGCCATGAGCCAAATACCGGGGATCGAGGTTGAAACTCCGGAAACCAACCTGGTATTTTTCGATAACAAAGCCACCGGCCTGACCACCTCCGAGTTCGCCGCCAGGCTACGCCCGCTCGGTGTCTCGATATCCGTTTCGGACACGTACCGAGGGCGCGCCTGCACCCATCTCGATGTCAACGCGGCGCAGATCGACGGAGCGATTGCTGCCATGCGCCAAGTTCTCCCGTGACAACGATCGGCCGCGCCCGCACAAGACCGATGAAGGCCGATGGCGCGGCGATGCAGCGCCGAGTGCTGACATTTATGCAAGCCGCGCCCCTCGCCGCGATCCTGATCGTCTTCCTGCTGCTGCCCATGTGCGTGATCGTCGTGGTAAGTTTCTTCGACTACAACAGCGTCCAGATCATCCCTGCCTTCGAATTCACCAACTACACCGACGCCCTCGCTTCTTCTGTCACCTGGGAAACCTACCTCAACACCCTGCGCTACACCCTCATCGTCTGGGCAGTCACCACGGTGCTAGGCTTCATCGTCGCCTATGTGCTGGCGTTCGAAATCCGCAGCCGCACCGCTCAACTGGTGTTGTTCCTGGTATGCACGGTGCCGTTCCTGACCTCGAACATCATCCGCATGATCTCGTGGATTCCGTTTCTCGGCCGGGAAGGCCTGCTCAACAGCACGCTGATCAAGCTTGGACTCATCCATCAGCCGCTCGAATTCCTGCTATTCTCGGATTTCGCCGTCGTCCTGGCCTACACCCATCTATACACGCTGTTCATGGTCACACCGATCTTCAACACCATGATGCGGATCGACCGCCGCCTGCTGGAGGCAGCGATCGACGGCGGCGCCGGTTGGGGCCGCACCCTCACCACGGTCATCATTCCGCTGTCCAAATCCGGCATCGCCATCGGCTCGATTTTCGTCGTCACAATGGTCATGGGCGATTTCATCACCGTCCGGCTGATGAGCGGAGGCCAAAGATCATCCGTCGGACTGATGATCTCGAACCAGATTTCATCCCTGCAATATCCGGCCGCCTGCGCCAACGCCGTCGTGCTGCTGTCGGTCGTGCTGATCATGATCGCGGCAATCCTGCGCATCGTCGATATCCGAAAGGAGCTGTGATGGCCGCGCCACTCCGTCGCTTCGCACTGCTGACCGTGCTGGGCCTGTTCATTCTTTTTCTCTACGGACCGACCTTGACCATCCTTGTGCTGTCGTTCCAAGGCCCGGACGGCGGCTTGACCTTTCCGATGAACGGCTTCTCGCTGCACTGGTTCTACCGCTTGTTCCAGACCCAGGCGGTCGGCGACTTTGGTAGCTCGATCGCCCGATCCTTTGCCCTGGCAACCATGGTGATGATCGCCACCGTTGTCGTGTCGCTCGCGGCCGGCATGGCGTTCCGTCGCCGCTTCTGGGGCTCCGGACCGTTGTTCACGCTGACCGTGGCCAGTCTCATTATCCCCTCGATCCTGGTCAGCCTCGGCGTCGGCTTGCTGTTCAACCAGCTCGGCCTCGATCCCGATTGGTATAGCTCCGCGTTCGGAGCGCAACTTACCTGGACCCTGCCGTTCGGCCTGCTGATCATGTTTGCGGTGTTCAACCGCTTCGACCGCGCGTGGGAGGAAGCGGCGCGCGACCAGGGCGCCACCGCATGGCAATCGTTTTGCCATGCCGTGTTGCCGATCATCATGCCCAGCGTCATCGGCATCGCCCTGTTCGGCTTCACACTGTCCTACGACGAGTTCGCCCGCACCCTGCTGACCG
Source organism: Rhodopila sp. (assembly GCF_965277825.1). Classification (NCBI taxonomy): domain Bacteria; kingdom Pseudomonadati; phylum Pseudomonadota; class Alphaproteobacteria; order Acetobacterales; family Acetobacteraceae; genus Rhodopila; species Rhodopila sp. The sequence goes on from NZ_OZ255846.1 coordinate 166,373, forward strand.
CCGGCAGCGACAACACCCTGCCGCTGGAAATCTTCGGCATGACGACCAGCGTCACCACGCCCGTACTTTACGCCCTAGGAACATTAACCACGATGTTCTCGTTCCTGGTTATCCTGTTCTGTCTGATCGCCGTCCGCCTGTTGGCCGCCAAACGAGCGATCGCGGCATGATCGCCAAACGCCTGGAGTGACGCGATGCCCGACGTGACCGTTCTGGATCACCCGTTACTGCGCCATAAACTGACCCTGCTGCGCGACAAGCACACCACAACCGCGCAGTTCCGGCAGGTCGCCCGCGAGGTCAGCCTGCTGATCGCCTACGAGGTCACCCGCGACCTCCCGCTGGAGCCGATCGAAATCGACACCCCGTTGGAGCGGATGCAAACCGAACATCTCGCCGGCAAGAAACTCTGCATCGTCCCGATCTTGCGCGCCGGCAACGGTATCCTCGATGGCATGCTCGACCTCGTCCCATCCGCCAGGGTCGGCCATATCGGGCTGTACCGCGATCCGGCCACGCTGCAACCGGTGGAGTATTACTTGAAGCTGCCGACTGACGTCGCCGACAGGCTGGTCATCCTGGTCGATCCGATGTTGGCCACGGGTCATTCGGCGGTCGCGGCGGCGTCACGCCTGAAGCAGTCGGGGGTCACCGCGATGAAGTTCGTCTGCTTGCTAGCCGCACCCGAGGGCGTGGCTAACTTCACGCAGGCGCACCCCGACGTGCCGGTTTTCACCGCGGCAATCGACCGCGAACTGGATAGCCACGGCTACATCAGGCCCGGATTGGGCGATGCCGGGGACAGGCTCTACGGCACCCGGTAGCCGAGCAAAAGCCGTTCTGATATGCGCTATTTCGTTGCTAATACGCTTTATTGAAAGCACAAATTCGAAAAGTCCCGATCTATTTGCCGCCGCACCGATGCCCATGCGGATTTATCGAGAGTTTTGCTTGTCCATCACTAAACCGTGTGCTTATCCTCACGTCGCCGTGATCCAAAGCAAACCAGCGGGGCTGTGATGGCTGTAATACAGTTAACATCGAAAGCGTCCAAGGGCCAGTCCTTCGCTGTGCCGGAACTAATTCTGATCAGAAGTTGGTCCGAAGCCAATGGCCTTCGAATGGTTGTGCGGCTTGATCACGGTTCAGAGGCAGAGGATTACGAAGAAGTACTCGCGTTCCATCGCGGCGACAGCCCGCTCTGCTGCTGGATCATGTGGCGCAATGCCCGATCAGTATTCGTCCAGCCGCTGATTGGACGGATCCAGAGATATAGTTCGGTCGCGGAAGCGTTTGAGGCAATGGCCGCAAAGCGACGCGTCGTTGTCACCGACATCGACGCGACACATTGGCCGACTTAGCCGGCAACCCATTCCGATCAGAAATCGCCCACCCGATGCCCTCGTTTCCGCCAACTGGAGTTGAAACAATGTCGAGTGAAGTCATCACAGTCAGACTTTCCCAAAAGCACGCAGCATTCCTTCAGGCCAACCTGGCGGTGCTCGCAACCACCACGCGTCAGGCCATGACGCGTCCCGGAGTGGAACCCGACCGTCGCGTCGCGCTTGGAAGTCGCGCCGCGCTGCTGGAAACCATTGAGGACGCTGTTCACGGTGCGCTGCTGGAGGATTCGCAGAATGCCCGCAAAGCGACAGCGCGCCCCGACGTCCGGCAAACCGTGCATAACCTCAGCCAACTTTCCGCAGCCTAGGCATCACGCAAGCTGAGCTTGACGCTTCGCATCAAGCCGCGGTGTTCCTCCGCAGCCCCGATATCTGACTCACTTTACCAAAACGAAGTGACCTGCCGACTTCCTTGTGAACGTCGGAAAGCCCCGAGCAGTCACTGCTTGTGCCACGCCGAAGCCGCATCCCATGTAGCTCCGCCAACCCGATAAGATGAAGGGTTTTGCCATGCGATCCATGCCCGGTGAAAAGGTCTTTGAAAAAGTCGCCCTGGCGGTTCGGCAGACCGTTTCCATCGAACAACATGGCCTGACGCCAAGAACCCGCATTGCCGGTGATCTCGGCGTCGGCCGGTTCGGCCGAATCAAACTCGCACTCTATCTGGAAGAGACATTTGACGTCGAAATTCCGGACGACGTGGTCGGCCGGTTCGATACCGTCGGCGACATCGTCCGCTACCTGAGCCGCTGGTCACACGAAACAGTGGAGTTCTCGGCCCACGCGGTCGCAACCTAATCGACCGCTCGCGGGTTGCCGCCTGGCCTGCCGCGGCCGTGTTCCTGCAATTGCCGTCAGTGCGCCGCGCGCGGCGCCTCCGGGGCGGAGGCTACCGATTGATGCGGCCCGTTGGCCGGACCTGTGGAGAACCAACTCCAATCGGTCGCGGCTTGAGCGCCATTCGGTCCAACCGTATCGACCTTCCAAAGGTAGAAATCGGCATTCGCCGGCAGATGGGCGACCATCGCGGTCGTGCTCACCGAGGCTGAAAACACCGGCTTCAGGTTGGGACCGCCTAGCACCTGCACGTCATAGTGTACCGGTTGCGGTTCTGCCGGCGCCTGCCACACCAGTTCCACCGCCGGTTTGCCTTCCGCCAATTTCAACGCCGCATTCCGGGTCGGCACCGCCAAGGTGACCCCAACCAATTGACCGGCCGGCCGAGCCGCCGCGCTCGCCTGCAGAAGCTTCAATCGGGACGCCGCGGCGGGAAGACCACCGTCAGCCGCCTTTCGCAGCCAGGCTGCAGCGACATCGGAATTGTGCGGCACACCCTCGCCCTGGTCATATAGCAAGCCGAGATCGTAGGCTGCCCGCAAGTGCCCGCGCGCGGCTGCTCGTGCATACCAAAGCGCCGCCTTATCGACGCTTTGTGCAACGCCGCGGCCACTGTCATACATTGCCGCAACATTGAATTCGGCCTCTGGCAAACCGGCATCGGCAGCGGTCTTATACCAGAAGAACGCGGTTTCAGGATCCTCCGCCGTGCCGTTGCCGAGGTCATACAGCAGGCCCAGGCCAAACTCCGCCTCGGCATTCCCGGCCCGGCTGAGCTCCGCCCAGATCCCCAAAGCGTCGGAGAAGTGCCCGGCATCATAGGCCCGTCGGCCGTCCTCCGGCGTCGCGGCCGCCGCTGGGGTCCAACACAGCCCCAGCAGCACCATGCCGGCCGCGAACCGCAATGCCAGGGTCGGGCTCAGCGCCAACTGATCTCGACGCGGCGATTCCGCGCCTCGGGCTTGCCATCGGGATCCGGCACCGCCGGCTCGGTTTCACCCTTGGCGAGCAACTGGAAACGCTCGATCGGGATGCCGCGTGCCACCAGTCCTTGCAGCACGGCATCCGCACGTACTTGCGATAGTCGCAGGTTGGTCGCGGCAGTCCCGGTGGCATCGGACCCGCCACTGACCACCATGATGATCGGCTTGCCGTCCCGATAGGTCCGCGCCGCCTGATCCAGCACCGCTAGACCCTGCGGCGAGATCGTCGCGCTACCGGAAGAGAAAAACACCGACAACGAATCCGGCGCTTTCGCTGCCGCCGGCGCCCCGGAAGCAGGCGTCGAAACGGCCTGCGGTGTCGGCGCCTGCGGGGTCTGGGCCTGCGGCGTCTGGGCCAATGTCACTGTCGCGCCAAGAACGGTCGCCACCCCTGTCAACACAAACAACCCTTTGAACATGCTGAGCCTCCTGAGGAACACAAAAGACGGGTTCACACAGCAGTCATACGCACGATTCAGCCGCCCGGATGCTGTTCACAGCGACTTGTGAACATATAGGATTACGTGAAACCAACTAAATTGCCGGTCAAACCACTGTTTCAGATGCTTCCGCAATAGCTTACGCGAAACCGATAACCTTTCCGTTGCGCGACTCCGTTGGCAGGCAAAGCGCTGCCAATGAAGGGGCAACCGCCGCCGGACCGGGCAGGGTATCGCGATCCTCGCCGGGGAACGCGTTCGAGCGCATCCGGGTCGCCACCGGACCCGGATCGAACAGGTTCACCCGCAGCCTGCTGATCGCAACCTCTTGCGCCCAGGTCTGCACCAGGTGCTCCATCGCCGCCTTGGTCGCCCCCATCGCCCCCCAGTAGGCCCGAGGCTCCCGCGCTCGGCTTTCGGTGACGAACACCGCTCGTCCCGCCGGCGCTTGGCGCAACAGAGCGTCACAGGTGCGGATCAGCCGCCAACTCGCGGACAGATTCACCGCCACCACGTCGGCCCAGTCATCCGGCAGGATATGCGACACCGGCGTCAGCCGCCCCAGCACCCCGGCATTGTGCACCAGAACATCCAGCCGGCCGAAACGCTGATACAAGGTCGGACCGATCGCATCGATCTGGTCACCCTCCCGTAGGTCCAACGGCAGGATCGTCGCCTCGCCGCCGGCCGCGCGGATCGCATCGTCGGTTTCCTCCAGCCCGCCCTGGGTGCGCGCCGTGATCGCCACCCGCGCCCCCAGCCTGGCCAGTTCAATCGCCGCCGCCGCGCCGATGCCCCGGCTGGCGCCGGTGACCAGTGCGATCGTCCCCTCGGCGAAACCCGACATCAGTTCACGCCCGACATCAGTTGTTGGCGACCAGCAGGCTGAGCTGGCGATCCGCGTTGTCCTGCTGATCGGGCAGCGGGATCGGGTAGTCTCCGGTGAAACAGGCGTCGCAATAGTACGGCTTGTCCGGATCCCGACCGGGTTTGCCCAACGCGCGGTACAGCCCGTCTATGGAGATGAACGCCAGGCTGTCGGCGCCGATCAAATCAGCCATTTCCGCCACGCTATGGCTCGACGCCAGCAGCTTGCTGCGTTCCGGGGTATCGATACCGTAGAAGCAGGAATGCGTCGTCGGCGGCGACGAGATCCGCATGTGTACCTCTTTCGCGCCGGCCGCCCGGACCATCTCCACGATCTTCTTGCTCGTGGTGCCCCGCACGATCGAGTCATCCACCAGCACCACCCGCTTGCCCTCCAGCACCGGGCGGTTGGCGGAATGCTTCAGCTTCACCCCAAGATGGCGGATATGCTCCGTCGGCTCGATGAAGGTGCGCCCGACATAGTGGTTGCGGATGATCCCAAGCTCGAACGGAATGCCGCTCTGGATCGAGTAGCCCATCGCCGCCGGAACCCCGGAATCCGGCACCGGAACGATCACGTCGGCCGGGACGTCCGCCTCCACCGACAATTCGGCGCCGATCCGCTTTCGAGCGTCATAGACCGGCATTCCTTCCATCACCGAATCGGGCCGCGCAAAATAGATGTATTCGAACACGCAGAACCGTTCCTTCTGCTTGTTGAATGGTTTGACGCTATGGACGCCCTTGTCGTTGATGACGACGATTTCCCCCGGCTCGACATCACGGATGAAGTCGGCGCCGACGATGTCCAGCGCACAGGTCTCGCTGGCCAATACCCAGCCGCCGGTGCCCTCCGATCCGATGCGGCCCAGGATCAGCGGCCGCACCCCCAGCGGGTCGCGAACCCCCATCAGCGCCTCGTTCGACAGCGCCACCAGCGAATAGGCGCCGACCACCTGTTTCAAGGCGTCGATCAGCCGGTCCACCACGGTCGAGTAAAGGCTGATCGCGATCAGATGGACAAACACCTCTGAGTCGGTGGTGGATTGGAACAGGCAACCCCGTCGCACCAGCGCGCGGTGCAGCACGTGCGCGTTGGTCAGGTTGCCGTTATGCGCCACGGCGAACCCGCCGAACTCGAAGTCGGCATACAGCGGCTGGACATTGCGCAGGATCGTGTCACCGGTCGTGGCATAGCGGTTATGCCCCAGCGCGATACGGCCGGGGAGTTTCTCGATCACCCTGGCGTCGCTGAAATTATCCCCCACCAGACCCATGCCGCGATGCGAATGGAAGCGAGCGCCGTCAAAGCTGGTGATGCCGGTGGCTTCCTGGCCGCGGTGCTGCAAGGCGTGCAGCCCAAGCGCCGTCACCGCCGAGGCGTCGGGCACATTCCAGACACCGAATACGCCGCACTCCTCGTGCAGCGAGTCGTCCGAGTCGCCGGCCCCAAAAGGGTCGCCCGAAGAAGCGTCGCCCGATGCAGCGTCGATACTGCGGCTGTTGAACGCCATCTGTAACAACTCCTACTCGCGATCAGGTGGTTTACCGGTTGCCCGTCCCTGCGGATTGGCGTGCAACAGTGCTTCCGCGGTGGTCGCTCGGCCCAACGGAGGCGCCTCAAAGGCATGTGGGCGGTAGGTCTCAGGCAATTGCTCCCCTACCCAGCGAGCCGCTTCATAGGTCGGCGTCAACGTCCTGGCGTTCAGCACCGCCTCCGGCCAACGCTCGATCGGCAACACCATCTGCCCCAGAATGTAGGCAACTATGACCACCGCCGCACCCCGGGCCAGACCGAAAACCAGCCCCAGCGTACGATCAATCCCGCCCAGTGCCGAACGTCGCGTGATGCGCCCCAGCATTCCGGCGATCACCATCAGCACGATCAGGCTGACCAGGAACACCACGATGAAACTGACCGGATCGACCCAGTCCGGAGTCGGGAACAACTGGCGCACCAGCGGGCGCATGTTGGGCAGCGCCAGGATCGCCACGGCGACCGCACCGACCCACGCGCCCACGCCCAGCACCTCCCGCACGAAGCCGCGCGCGAACGCGAGCAACCCCGAGATCGCCACAAAACCGAAGACCGCGAGGTCAACCCAGGTCATGCCACCGCCCAAGAGCAAGTTCGCGTCGCACCGAACATCCGCGGCGCGGCGTTCCTGCGTCCAGCTAACGCAAGTCAAGCGGGGTTATCGTCCCGCCGGCGCCTCTCGCCAAGCGCATCATGGGGTCCGTTTGACGGATTCAGGGGCAAAACGCGCCACGAGATCGGCAATGTGACCGACTTCCTCCAGTCGCAGGCCCTCGGGCGCCGCCAATTTGCGATTGCCGTGCGCCACCCGCCGGGGCAGCGCAGCCGAGTCGAAGCCCAGCTTGGCGGCCTCCTTGAGACGCGCTTCGGCCTGCGCAACCTGGCGCACCTCGCCCGACAATCCGACCTCCCCGAAATACACCATCCCCGGGCTGGTCGGTGTCGCGAACGCCGCCGAGGCGATCGCCGCCGCCACCGCAAGGTCGGCGGCTGGTTCGCTGACCCGCAAGCCACCGGCAATGTTCAGGTACACGTCGGTCTGGTTCAGCCTCACGCCGGCTCGGGTTTCCAGCACCGCCAGCAGCATCGACAGCCGGCCGCTGTCCCAGCCGATGACGGAACGCCGCGGCGATCCGCCGGGGTTCGGCGCCAGCAGCGCCTGGACCTCCATCAGCACCGGGCGGGACCCTTCCAGCCCGGCGAAAACCGCGCTGCCGGCGATGTTGCCGCGACGTTCGGCCAGGAACAGCGCCGAAGGATTGGGCACTTCGGCCAGGCCGGCCTCGGTCATCTCGAACACCCCGATCTCGTCGGTCGCGCCGAATCGGTTTTTCACCGCGCGCAGGATACGGAACTGATGCCCGCGGTCGCCTTCGAAATACAGCACCGCGTCGACCATGTGCTCCAGCACGCGCGGCCCTGCCAGGGCGCCGTCCTTGGTAACGTGGCCGACCAGTACCAGGGCAAAGTTGCCGGCTTTTGCCAGCCTGATCAGTTCGAACGAGGCGGCGCGGACCTGGGTCACGGTTCCCGGAGCGCTCTCGATCGTATCCATCCACATGGTCTGGATTGAATCGATCACCACCAGCGTGGTGTCCTTGGCCTGTTCCAGGCTGGCCACGATGTCGCGGACATTGATCGCGGCGGCCAGTTCGATCGCGCACTCGGCGACCCCCAGACGCCTGGCCCGCAGCCGGATCTGATCGATCGACTCCTCGCCCGATACATACAGCACCCGCCGCCCGGAGCGCGCCAAGCACGCCGCCGCCTGCAGCAGCAAGGTCGATTTGCCGATGCCCGGATCGCCGCCCACCAGCACCGCCGAGGCCGGCACCAGCCCGCCTCCCAGCACGCGATCCAATTCAGCGATGCCGACACTCGCGCGCGCCGGCGGTTCGGCGCTTCCCGCCAGCCCGACGAAAGCGACGGACCGGCCCGGTGGCGCCTTGGCCGCGGGCCCGGGGCGGGCGACGACGGTCTCCTCCTGCACGGTATTCCACTCGCCACAGGTCTCGCAGCGTCCGGCCCACTTAGGCGTGACGGCGCCGCAAGACTGGCAGACGAAGCGCGACGCTGGCTTGGCCAAATAGGCTTCCCGGTTGAGGCAGGCGAAGGCGGTTCCGGCGCGTGCCTATGCGCGGCCGACCTTCGCGTGATGCGTGGTTCGACGCCGGTCACTTAGGCTGGATCGAGGGTGGGCAACAAGCGCGCACGTACCACGCTCGCCCGGTTGGCCCGAACCGGCCGCCCGCGGCAAAGCCCCCGCGCCGCCCGCGGCAACGCCCCCTGCGCGGTGCCTTACCGGAAGATCGTATGCGGCCGCGACGACGTCAGCATGCCGCCGTTCAACGGCCAGCCCGCTGGGGCCGGCTCGTCGCGCATCAGCCCGCCGCTGGGGGCCGGCTTGGCCGCGGCACCCAGCGCCTGCGACAGCCGGGCTGCGGCGTCGATCACCTGCGGCAGCAGGTTGCGCGGACGCGGCGGGCGCATCCGCATCGACGGAGAACTGATGTAAAGCACCGCGACCACCGCCGCCGCCGCATCACGCACCGGGGCCGCGATGCCCACCGCGCCGGCCACAACCTCGTCCGATGTAATCAGATAGCCGCGTGAGCGAATGCGCTGCAGGTCCGCGGCGATCCAGGTGGCATCGATGCGCGTCGCCGGGGTATAGCGGTTGAGCCGCTGCGCCAGCAGTTGCGTCTGAACCGACTCCGGCGCGAAAGCCAGCAGGATGCGGCTGCTGCCGGCATGCAGCGGACCGCGCTTGCCGACCTCGGAATACATCCGCAGGGTCGGGTCGGTCTGGTAGATCGAAACGGTCTCACTTTCCATCCCGTCGCGCACGCGCAGGTAGACGTTCTCGCCGGTGGCTTTGCCGAGCGCCGCCAGGAACGGCATCGCCGTTGCCGCCAGCGCGCCCTGTTCCGAGGCCGCCCGACCCAGCGCACTCCATCGCGCCCCCAGGCGCCACAACCCACGGGCATCGTCCTGGATGGTAAAACCGCGCGACTGCAGCGTCCGCAACAGACGAAACGCGGCAGTGCGAGTGCAACCCGCGCTTTCCGCCAGCGCCGCCAGCGACGCCGGGCCAAGTCGTGAAAGCGCTTCCAGCAGGTCGATGGTCCGATCGACCGCGGCTATGTTGTAGTCACGCGGGGCCGAGTCTGAAAACCGATCCGGAAGGGTAGGGGGCGCCTTAAGCTTTGGCTTGGAAGTTCCATTGCTACTCTTGGCTATCCCCATCTGTCCGATCCCTTCGCTTTAGGTGCGCGGTAGTGGCTCTCGTACCTCAATTCGCACGAAAGCACCGCACTCGCACCAAAATTACTCGCTAGTAGACTTACATCCCGCAAACGCTCGAGCAAAAGGCCTAAACGCATGGGTGCTATGCGTTCCGCTGGTCGTCCCCTGGGCGTTCCGCTGGTGAACCCGGATCCGCGGGCGCCAAGGTGACCCGGCCGCTTGCACGACGCCGAAGTGTGCGGGACGCTCGAGGCCAACGCGAGGAACGTCCAAAAGCAGGAGGAATGCGATGACCAGGCTGTTGTCCCGCCCCCCGGAACGACTGCATCACCACGCCTACGTGGTCAAGGATCAGGAGGCCAACCGGCGGTTCTTCGAGGATGTGCTGGGCATCCCGCTGACCGCAACTTGGTGCGAGCGGCATTTCAACCCGTGGGTCAACCGCGACGTGGCGTTCTGCCACACCTTCTACAGCTTGGGCGACAGCGGCGCGCTGGCGTTCTTCTCATTCGCCGACGATGAGGTGTATCGGAAGTGCCAAGCCGAGCGGCCGCCGGAGATCGGCAACTTCGATCACATCGCGTTCAAGGTCGACGACGCGATCTACGATGAATTGTTGGCCAGGGTGGAAGCAGCGGGCGAGCCCGTGCGCGAGAGCGATCACGGCTACTGCCGCTCTATATACTGTAGGTCCCCATACTGTAGGTCCCCCGACGGCCTGATCGTCGAATTCACCGTCGATCCCCCAAATGCCGCCCAGATTGACGCGGCGCGCCGCGTCAACGCCCATTCTGAATTGGCGCGCTGGATCGCCGGGGACCACCGAACCAATAACGATCTGCGGACCCACCAGGCGGCCGAATAGCGGGGCTACAATCCTGCTGTAGCGCGTGACATTGCTTGTGGCGCCGCGGAGCCTGCGCTAAAGCGCCGCGTTCGGTCGCATCACGCGATCCCGAACGGTGGCCGCGCGGGCGTGGTGAAATGGTAGACACGCCAGATTTAGGTTCTGGTGGCGAAAGCCGTGGGGGTTCAAGTCCCTTCGCCCGCACCATCCGCGCACGAGCATCCGCTCCGTCCGCATCGCCCACGCGGGGCGCTCTCGGGCGGTGACGTGGTTGAACAGATGATTTGGCAGGAATGGCTGAAAAAATGCATGTTACCGAGACGCTCGCCGACGGATTGAAGCGCAACTACACGGTGGTGCTACCGGTCGCGGACCTCGAATCCCGCCGCACCGAACGGCTGACCTCGATCGGCAAGACGCTGCGCCTGCCGGGGTTCCGTCCGGGCAAAGTGCCGTTCCCGATCGTCAAACAGCGCTACGGCACCGCGGTTTCCGCCGAAGTGCTGGAACAGTCGGTTTCTGAAGCCAGCCGCCAGGTGCTCAGCGAACGCGGCTTGCGCCCCGCACAGCAGCCCAAGGTCGATGTGGTGACGGAAAATCCCGCCGCGCTGGCCGCCGATCTTGAGTTCACCATGATGCTGGAATTGTTGCCCGAGATCGCCCTGCCCGATTTCAGCAATATCGAGCTCACTAGGGTCAAGACCGAGGTGGCGCCTGAAGCGGTCGACAAGGTACTGGAACAGATCGCCAAGGCGAACCACTCCCTGACGCCCATCCCAGCCGAGGCCATCGACGCTCGCGGCCACGGCGCGGCGGCCGGCGAGGTGCTGACGATCGACTACCTGGGCAAGATCGACGACGTGCCGTTCGAGAACGGCGCCGGCAAGGATACCCCCGTGGAAATCGGCGCCACCGGCTTCATCCCCGGCTTCGCCGAACAACTGGAGGGCGCGCGTCCGGGAGAAACCCGGACCATCAACGTCAGCTTTCCCGAAAACTACGGCAAGGCCGATCTGGCGGGCAAGGCGGCGACCTTCGACATCACCGTGCAACAGCTCAGCACCCAGATCATTCCCCCGATCGACGACGAATTGGCGAAAAAGCTCGGTGTCGATGACGTCCCCGCGCTGCGCGAAGCGGTGCGCACCCGCCAGCAGCAGGAATACGATGGTATCTCCCGGCTGCGGCTGAAGAAAGCGCTGCTCGATGAACTGACCAAATTGGCCGACTTCCCAGTGCCCGCCTCCATTGCCGACCAGGAATTCGACCAGATCTGGCAGCGCCTCGAGGCCTCCCGCAAGGAGGGCACCGAGGACGAGGCGGACAAGACCAAGGACGACGAGACGCTGCGTCGGGAATATCGCGAGATCGCCGAACGGCGGGTTCGGCTTGGCCTGTTGCTGGCCGAGATCGGCCGTATCAACAATATCACCGTTTCCGATCAGGAACTCGATCGTGCGCTCTATCAGCGCGCGATGCAGTATCAGGGTCAGGAGATGCAGATGCTGGAACTTTACCGCAAATACCACCAGCTCAGCGACTCTGTCCGTGGCCCGCTGCTGGAGGATAAAGTCGTTGATTTCGTGGTCGAATTGGCCAAACTCACCGATACGGTGGTGACACCGGAGGAACTCGCCAAGGAGCCGGAAGCTGAAACGGTCCAAGTCTAATCGCCTGCGGGCCTGGCACCGGCCGATCATCCGGGTTGCTGGAAATCGCGCTCGGTGCGCCTACTTACGCAATGGCTAACCTGTTCGATCCTTGGAACGTTAGGTGATCAAGATGCGCGACCACGACCCCGTCGAAGTCTATGCCAACTCCCTGGTGCCGATGGTGGTCGAGCAGACCGCCCGCGGCGAGCGCGCGTTCGACATCTATTCGCGGCTGTTGAAAGAGCGCATCATTTTCCTGACCGGAGCGGTTTACGATCAGGTCAGCGCCCTGATCTGCGCCCAGTTGCTCTATCTGGAGTCGGAGAATCCGGGGAAGGACGTCTCTTTTTACATCAACAGCCCGGGCGGTGTGGTATCCGCCGGCCTGGCGATCTACGACACCATGCAGTACATCCGCAGCCCGGTCAGCACGGTCTGCATCGGCCAGGCGGCATCCATGGGCAGCCTGTTGCTGACCGCCGGTGCCAAGGGCAAGCGGTACGCCCTGCCGAACGCCCGCGTCATGGTGCATCAGCCGTCCGGCGGCGCCCAGGGGCAGGCCACCGACATCGAGATCCAAGCCCGCGAAATCCTCACCCTGCGCAAACGCCTGAACGAGATCTATGTCAGGCACACCGGGCAGCCGATCGAAGCCATCGAACGCAAATTGGAGCGTGACACCTATATGTCAGCCGAGGAGAGCCGCGATTTTGGTTTGGTTGACGAAGTGGTGGAGAGCCGGCCATTGCCCGAATCGTCCGATACCTCAAAGAGCTAAACCCGGTTATCCACAGGATCGGCCAGGCGGGTGGCGCCCCGCCGCCCCCGAATCGTGTTTCCGTTCAATTCATTGTGGTCTGCGCGGTCGGTTTCGCCGTATGATTGATGGCGTTTCCAGGGTCTGACCACCCGCGGTGCTTGTCCCGACCGCCTGTCAGGGGTTATCGTTCCCCATTGTGCCCCTGTGTTCGGGGGAGGAGTACGCATGAGCAAGTCCGGCGATTCGAAAAACACCCTCTATTGCTCGTTCTGCGGCAAGTCGCAGCACGAGGTTCGCAAACTCATCGCCGGTCCGACCGTCTTCATCTGCGACGAGTGCGTCGAGCTTTGCATGGACATCATCCGTGAGGAGCACAAGACGCATCTGGTCAAGTCCCGCGACGGCGTCCCGACCCCGCGGGAGATCTGCAAGGTGCTGGACGACTATGTCATCGGCCAGGACCATGCCAAGCGGGTATTGTCGGTCGCGGTGCACAACCACTACAAGCGCCTGGCGCACGGCCAGAAGAACAACGACGTCGAAATCGCCAAGTCCAACATCCTGCTGGTCGGCCCCACCGGATCGGGCAAGACCCTGCTGGCACAGACCCTGGCTCGAATTTTGGACGTGCCGTTCACTATGGCCGACGCCACCACGCTGACCGAGGCCGGCTATGTCGGCGAGGATGTCGAAAATATAATCCTGAAGCTGTTGCAGTCGGCCGACTACAACGTGGAACGGGCGCAGCGCGGCATCGTCTATATCGACGAGGTCGACAAGATTTCGCGCAAGTCCGACAACCCCTCGATCACCCGCGACGTCTCCGGCGAAGGCGTGCAGCAGGCGCTGCTGAAGATCATGGAGGGCACCGTCGCCTCGGTCCCGCCGCAGGGCGGCCGCAAACATCCGCAGCAGGAGTTCCTGCAGGTCGACACCACCAACATCCTGTTCATCTGCGGCGGCGCCTTCTCCGGGCTCGAGCGCATCATCGGTGCCCGCGGCAAGGGTTCGGGGATCGGTTACGGCGCCGAAGTCCGCTCCCCGGATGAACGCCGCATGGGTGCCATCCTGCGTGAGGTGGAACCCGAGGATCTGTTGAAATTCGGTCTGATCCCCGAATTCATCGGCCGTCTCCCGGTGGTCGCCACGCTGGAGGACCTCGACGAAGGCGCCCTGATGGAGATCCTCACCAAGCCGAAAAACGCCCTGGTGAAGCAATACGGCCGGCTGTTCGAGATGGAGGGCGTCAAGCTGTCGTTCACCGACGACGCACTGAAATCCGTCGCCACGCGCGCCATAGCGCGCAAGACCGGCGCCCGCGGGCTGCGCTCCATCATGGAGCAGATTTTGCTCTCGACGATGTTCGACCTGCCCGGCCTGGACGGCGTCGAAGAGGTCGTCATCAACCGCGAAGTGGCGGAGGTGCGCGCCAATCCGCTGTACCTTTATGGCAAGGAGCGGGCAGAAAACTCCGCCTGATCGAACGCCCGACCCGGAATACGTCTCGCGGCGGCGCGACCACGGATTTCAAGGGCTTGCGGCACCCCGTCTGGCGGCCATATCCGGCCAACGAGTTGTGACAGACCCATGAAAGCGTCTTCCGTGCCGCTACCGGGCGGAAATCCACGCTGACTGTCCCTTTAGGAGGTCAAACATGACGGAACAGGATCGACCCTCGGACAAGCCAGGGCCTTCGGACAAATCAGGGCCTTCGGACAAACCAGTCACCGCGGACAAGCCCGCCGCCGACAGACCCGCCGCGGACAATCCCGCCACGGACAAACCGGCCGCGCTGGCAAAGCCAGGCCACGGCGACCTGATGGCGGTACTGCCGCTGCGTGACATCGTCGTCTTCCCGCACATGATCGTTCCGCTGTTTGTCGGGCGAGAAAAATCCGTGCGCGCGCTGGAAGCGGTGATGAAAGAGGACAAGCAGATCCTGCTGGTGGCGCAGAAGAATGCCTCGCAGGACGATCCGTCGGTCGAGGACATCTTCCGCATCGGCACGGTGTCCACCATCCTGCAACTGCTGAAGCTGCCGGACGGTACGGTAAAGGTGCTGGTCGAGGGCGGCCGCCGCGCCAAGATCGCCAGCTTCCAGGAAACCGAATCACACTTCGAGGCGACCACCGAACCGCTGCCGGATGTCGGCGGCGAGAAGAAGGACCTGGAAGCGCTCGGCCGCACTGTCGTCTCGCAGTTCGAGCAGTACATCAAGCTGAACAAGAAGATCGCCCCCGAGGTGCTGGTCTCGCTGAACCAGATCGAGGAGCCTTCGAAGCTGGCCGACACTGTTGCCAGCCATCTCAACCTGAAAATCCCCGAAAAGCAGGACCTGCTGGAAATCGCCAAGATCAGCGAGCGGCTGGAACGCGTGTTTGGCCACATGGAGTCCGAAATCGGCGTGCTCCAGGTCGAGAAGCGCATCCGCAACCGCGTCAAGCGGCAGATGGAGAAGACCCAGCGCGAGTATTACCTGAACGAGCAGTTGAAGGCGATCCAGAAGGAACTGGGCGAAGGCGAGGACGGCAAGGACGAAAACGCCGAACTCGAGGCCCGCATCAAGAAGACCAAGTTCTCCAAGGAAGCGCGCGAGAAGGCCGTCGCCGAATTGAAGAAGCTGCGCACCATGAGCCCGATGAGCGCCGAGGCCACCGTGGTGCGCAACTACCTCGACTGGATGCTATCGATCCCTTGGAAAAAGCGTAGCAAGATCAACAACGACGTGGTCGCCGCCGAAAAGGTGCTGGAATCCGATCACTACGGCCTCGACAAGGTCAAGGAACGTATCATCGAATACCTCGCGGTGCAGGCCCGCTCGCCAAAGGTGCGCGGCCCGATCCTGTGCCTGGTCGGACCACCCGGCGTCGGCAAGACCTCGCTGGGCAAATCCATCGCCAAGGCCACCGGGCGCAACTTCGTCCGCATGTCGCTGGGCGGCGTGCGCGACGAGGCGGAAGTGCGCGGCCACCGGCGGACCTATATCGGCTCGATGCCGGGCAAGGTCATCCAGGGCATGAAGAAGGCCAAGACCTCCAACCCGCTGTTCCTGCTGGACGAGGTCGACAAGCTGGGCTCCGACTGGCGCGGCGACCCGTCCTCGGCGCTGCTGGAAGTGCTGGATCCGGAACAGAACTCGACCTTCGCCGACCATTATCTGGAGGTCGACTACGACCTGTCGGACGTGATGTTCGTCACCACCGCCAACAGCCTGCGTATGCCGCAGCCGCTGCTGGATCGCATGGAGATCATCCGCATCCCCGGCTACACCGAGGACGAGAAGGTCGAGATCGCCAAGCGCCACCTGATCAACAAGCAGGGTGAGGCGCATGGCCTGAAGAAGGAAGAATGGAGCATCACCGAGGATGCCCTGCGCGACGTGATCCGCTACTATTCACGCGAAGCCGGCGTCCGCAACATGGAACGCGAGATTGCCAACCTGGCACGCAAGTCGGTCAAGGAGATCGTCACCAAGCACACGGCGAAGGTCTCGATCACCCGCAAGAACCTGGAGAAGTTCGCCGGCGTGAAGAAGTTCCGCTTTGGCGAGACCGAGGCCGAGGACATGGTGGGCGTGGTCACCGGCCTGGCCTGGACCGAGGTGGGCGGCGAGATCCTCACCATCGAATCGGTGCTGCTGCCCGGCAAGGGCAACGTCAAGCAGACCGGCAAGCTGGGCGACGTGATGCAGGAAAGTGTGTCCGCCGCGCTCAGCTACGTCCGCAGCCGCTCGCTGCGCTTCGGCATCAAGCCGACGCTGTACGAAAAGCGCGACATCCATGTCCATGTGCCCGAGGGTGCCACGCCGAAGGACGGCCCGTCGGCCGGCGTCGCCATGGCAACCTCGATCGTGTCGATCCTCACCGGCATACCGGTGCGCCGCGACGTGGCAATGACCGGTGAGATCACCTTGCGCGGCCGGATCCTGCCGATCGGCGGCCTCAAGGAAAAACTGCTGGCGGCGCTGCGGGCTGGGATCACCACGGTCTTCATCCCGAAGGAAAACGAGAAGGACCTGGCCGAAATCCCGGACAACGTCAAAAAGCACCTGAAACTGATTCCGGTGGCCGACGTCGACGAGGTCATTGCCCAGGCCCTGGCTCGTCGCCCGATCCCGATCGAGTGGGAAGAACCGCCCGAACCGCCCGTGCCGACGCCGGCCGCGCAGCCGGCGACACAGGCCTCGCTACCGCACTGACGGCTCTCAGAACCCCGGGGTGGCTTGGCCGCCCCGGGGGCCCGCGCCAGCCCAAATCGCGTCCTCAGCTCCCTAAGGTCCTTCTTGCGTCGGCGGCAGAGGCTGTTCGGCCAAGCCCTGGGCGCGGCACCGCCGATATCCGCAAAACCCGCCGCGCAGGCCGGTTTTCCCCAGAAATCCGCGCCCTTAGCATTGACGCGGCAGAAATCCCGCCGGTAGTGTCCGCGCGTTCTTGCGGGCGACCCTTCGGTAGCCCCGATTCGCGATCTTGCAGATTGAGAGGAAACGCCGTGAACAAAATGGACCTCGTTGGCGCGGTGGCCGACGGAACCGAACTCTCCCGCGCCAAGGCGGGCGAAGTCGTCGATGCCGTCTTCGGTGCCATCGGCGATGCGCTGAAAAAGAAGGAGGAGGTCCGCCTCGTCGGTTTCGGCACCTTCGTCGCGGCGGTCCGCAAAGCCAGCACCGGTCGCAACCCTCGCACCGGCGAGGAAATGGCGATCCCGGAATCCACCACCGTCCGCTTCAAGGCCGGCAAAGGCCTGAAGGATTCCGTGGGATGATCCGCCTCGCCCGCCGGCGGTCCCCTGCTCTTGCGTGGTCGGACCGCGTTACGTGATGGGTCACGAGACGAGCAAATAGGGCGGTTAGCTCAGCGGTAGAGCGTCTCGTTTACACCGAGAGGGCCGGCGGTTCGAACCCGTCACCGCCCACCACGACGACCGGCGCGCAACGCCCTTGACGCCGATATAAGCCCAGCATAAACGCTCCCCCCTGCCGCTGCGGGTGTAGCTCAGTTGGTTAGAGCGCCGGCCTGTCACGCCGGAGGTCGCGGGTTCGAGCCCCGTCACTCGCGCCAGCGGCGACCACCCCGTCCTTTCTCCAACCGCCGGCTCGGCTATCGCCCGGCGCGGGCATCGATTTGCCGCTGTCCCCTATGGCGGTGCCGGCGAGATCGGTCTACTGTCCGCCTCGTGCTGCATCGCGGGAGGGGACAGGCTGGCGCCACCGGCGTTTGGCTCGTCCCGTGCTGCACTGGCAGCAACTCGACTTAGCGCGGACCCCCCCTCATGCAGCCAGTTCTCTTCGGATATCTGCCGATCCTGGTGTTCCTCGTGATCGCCGGGGGTATCGCCCTCGCCATGGTCACCGCCTCACTGCTCGCCGCCCGCCAGAAACCGTACCCGGAAAAGCTGTCGGCCTACGAATGCGGGTTCGAGGCATTCGACGATGCCCGCCGCCGGTTCGACGTCCGCTACTACCTGGTCGCCATCCTGTTCATCATCTTCGATCTCGAAGTCGCCTTCCTGTTCCCCTGGGCGGTTGCGCTGAAAGGAATCGGCGCTTTTGGCTTCTGGTCGATGGTCGCGTTCCTTGGCGTTCTCACCGTGGGCTTTATCTATGAGTGGTGCAAAGGCGCGCTGGAGTGGGAGTAGCAGCATGAACGATGCCACCGAATTGGCCTGGAGCCCCGACCATCTGCCGCCGGCTGAGCAACAGGACGCCGTCATTAAGGGCATCACCGGCGAAATCGCCGATAAGGGTTTCCTGGTTGCCAACCTCGACAAGGTGGTGAACTGGGCGCGAACCGGCAGCCTGTGGCCGATGACCTTCGGCTTGGCCTGCTGCGCGGTCGAGATGATCCACGCCTACATGCCGCGCTACGACCTCGACCGGCTGGGCGTCATCCCCCGAGCCTCGCCGCGGCAGAGCGACGTGATGATCGTCGCCGGCACGCTGACCAACAAAATGGCGCCGGCCCTGCGCAGGGTGTACGACCAGATGCCGGAACCGCGCTGGGTGATCAGCATGGGAAGCTGCGCCAACGGGGGCGGCTATTATCACTATTCGTACTCCGTCGTGCGTGGCTGCGACCGCGTGGTGCCGGTGGACATCTACGTGCCCGGCTGCCCGCCGACCGCCGAGGCCCTGGTCTACGGCATCATGCAGTTGCAGAAGAAGATCCGCCGCACCGGGACCATCCTGCGTGGCTGAAGAGACCCCCCCAACCGCCGCACCGCCGCCACCCTCGGCAATGGAATTGCTGGGACAAGCCGTCGCCTCAGTCCCCGGCGTGTCCGGCGTCCGCATCGAGGCCGGCGAACTGGTCGCCCAGGCCGCCCGCGACTCGCTGCTGTCGGTCATGACCACGCTACGCGACGACCCCCGCCTGGCGTTCGAGCAGATGATGGACCTGTGCGGCGTCGATTGGCCGGAACGCGGCGAACGCTTCGACGTCGTCTACAACCTTTTGTCGGTGTCGCTGAACCAGCGGGTGCGGGTGATCATCACCACCGATCCGAACACCCCGGTGCCGTCGGTCCACACCGTCTGGCCGGTCGCGACCTGGTGGGAACGCGAGGCCTGGGATCTGTTCGGCATCGCCTTCTCCGGCCAGCCCGACCTGCGGCGCATCCTCACCGACTACGGCTTCGAGGGCCACCCGCTGCGCAAGGATTTCCCGATGACCGGCTATGTCGAGGTCCGCTACGACGAGGACCGCAAGCAGGTGATCAACGAACCGGTGCGGCTGACGCAGGATTTCCGCAGCTTCGACTTCATGTCTCCGTGGGAGGCGATGACGACCCTGCCGGGCGACGAGAAGGTGTTCACCGAACGGGGCGCCGAACAGGCGAAAGGCTAGGGCTATGAACGACGCGACGGGCACGGTGCCCTCCGCCAAGACGGTCGAGATCGACAGTCATTCGATCAATTTCGGTCCGCAGCATCCGGCCGCACATGGCGTGTTGCGGCTGATCCTCGAACTCGACGGCGAGGTGGTCGAACGCGCCGACCCGCATATCGGACTGTTGCACCGAGGCACCGAA
Source organism: Rhodopila sp. (assembly GCF_965277825.1). NCBI lineage: Bacteria > Pseudomonadati > Pseudomonadota > Alphaproteobacteria > Acetobacterales > Acetobacteraceae > Rhodopila > Rhodopila sp. Next base: position 185,971 of record NZ_OZ255846.1, read on the forward strand.
AAGCTGATCGAGTACAAGACCTACATGCAGGCGGTGCCGTATTTCGATCGCCTCGATTATGTCTCGCCGATGTGCGAGGAGCATGCTTTCGCGCTGGCGGTCGAGAAACTGCTGGGCATCACCGCGCCCGATCGCGCGCAATGGATCCGCGTGCTGTTCGCCGAAATCACCCGCGTGTTAAATCACTTGCTTAATGTCACGACCTACGCTCTCGACGTCGGCGCCATCACGCCAAGTCTTTGGGGCTTCGAGGAACGCGAAAAGCTGATGGAATTCCACGAGGCGGCCTCCGGCGCTCGGCTGCACGCCAACTACTTCCGCCCCGGCGGCGTGGCGAAAGACCTGCCCGCCGGTCTGTTGGGCAGGATCGAACAATGGTCGAAGACCTTCCCCAAATTCGTCGACGAACTGGAAGACCTGCTGACCGGCAACCGGATCTGGAAGCAGCGTACCGTCGACATCGGGATCATGTCGTCGGAACTCGCCCTGGCCTGGGGTTTCAGTGGCCCACCGCTGCGCGCCTCCGGCGTCCCCTGGGACCTGCGGCGGTCCCAGCCCTACGACAAATATTCCGAGGTCGAGTTCCAGATCCCGGTCGGCCGCAACGGCGACTGCTACGACCGCTATCTGGTGCGCCTGGCCGAGATGCGGGAAAGCGTGAAAATCATCCAGCAGGCCATCGGCCTGATGCAGCCCGGCCCGATCAAGGTGCAGGACAGAAAGTTCTCTCCGCCCACGCGCGGCGAAATGAAACGCTCGATGGAAGCCTTGATCCATCACTTCAAGCTGTTCACCGAAGGCTATCACGTGCCGCCCGGCGCGACTTACACCACGGTGGAAAGCCCCAAGGGCGAGTTCGGCGTCTATCTTGTCGCCGATGGGTCCAACCGCCCATATCGCTGCAAGATCAGGTCCACCGGTTTCGCCTTCCTGCAGGCTACCGATGTGATGACAAAGCGCCACATGCTGGCCGATGTCAGTGCGATCGTCGGGTCCATGGACGTCGTGTTCGGCGAGATCGACAGGTAGACCATGGCACAGACCAACGGATCGGCATCCCAGCCGTCCAGCTTCGCCTTCGATGACGCCAGCGAGGCTGAAATCAGCAGGATTGTCTCCCGCTACCCGGCCGGCCGCCAGGCCAGCGCGGTGATCCCGGTGCTATACGTCGCGCAGAATCAGATGCGGCGCCAGACCGGCAGCGCCTGGGTGCCGATCAAGGCGATGGATGCGGTCGGCGCTCGGCTTGGCATGCCGCCGATCCGGGTCTACGAGGTCGCCACCTTCTACCTGATGTTCAACACCAGCCCGATCGGCACCTATCATCTGCAGGTCTGCACCACCACGCCGTGCTGGCTGCTCGGGTCCGACGACATCACCGAGGCCTGCCGCAAGGCGACCGGCATCAAGGGCTGGGGCGAGACCAGCGAGGACGGCGTGTTCACGATGACCGAGGTGGAATGCCTCGGCGCCTGCGTCAACGCACCGATCCTGCAAGTGGACGATGATTTCTACGAAGACATGGACGCCGAAAGGGTCGACCAACTGCTGGCCGCGTTGCGTCGCGGCGACCGGCCCAAGCCGGGCTCGATGACGGGTCGGCAAACCTCGGCCCCCGAAGGCGGACCAACCACGTTGACGACTGTGCAGGAGGGTTAGATGCTGCAAGACAAGGACCGCATCTTCACCAACCTGTACGGCGTGCACGACCCATTCCTGGCGGGCGCGCGTGCCCGCGGCGACTGGGATGGCACCGCGGCGATCCTGGCGCGCGGCCGTGACGCCCTGATCCAGGAAATGAAGGACTCCGGCCTGCGCGGCCGCGGCGGCGCCGGCTTCCCCACCGGCCTGAAATGGTCGTTCATGCCCAAGCAGTCCGATCGGCCGTGCTACCTGGTGGTGAACGCCGACGAATCCGAACCGGGAACCTGCAAGGATCGCGACATCCTGCGCCACGATCCGCACAAGCTGATCGAAGGCTGCCTGGTCGCCGGTTTCGCGATGGGCGCCACCGCCGCCTACATCTACATCCGCGGCGAGTTCTACAACGAAGCCTTGGTGCTGAAACGCGCTATCGACGAAGCCTACGAAGCCGGGTTGATCGGCAAGAACGCCTGCGGCTCCGGCTACGACTACGACGTCTTCCTGCACCGCGGCGCCGGCGCCTATATCTGCGGCGAAGAGACCGCGTTGCTCGAAAGCCTCGAGGGCAAGAAGGGCATGCCGCGGATGAAGCCGCCATTCCCCGCCGGCGTCGGGCTGTATGGCTGTCCGTCAACCGTGAACAACGTCGAATCGATCGCCGTGGCGCCCACCATCATGCGCCGCGGCGGGTCATGGTTCGCCAGCCTCGGCCGGCAGAACAATACGGGAGAAAAAGTTTTCTGCATCTCCGGCCACGTCAACAAACCCTGCAATGTCGAGGAGGAACTCGGCATCCCGCTGCGCGAACTGATCGAGCGCTACGCCGGTGGCGTGCGTGGCGGCTGGGACAACCTGCTGGCGGTGATTCCGGGTGGCGCGTCGGTGCCGCTGATCCCGAAATCGGTCTGTGACGACGTGCTGATGGACTTCGACAGCCTGCGCGCCGCGCGCAGCGGCTTGGGCACCGCGGCGGTCATCGTGATGGACAAATCCACCGACGTGATCAAGGCCATCACCCGCCTGTCCAAGTTCTACATGCATGAAAGCTGCGGCCAGTGCACGCCCTGCCGCGAGGGCACCGGCTGGATGTGGCGGGTGATGACGCGCATGGGCGAGGGCCGCGCCACGCCGGATGAAATCGATACGCTGGAGCAGGTGACGCGCCAGGTCGAGGGCCACACGATCTGCGCCCTCGGCGACGCCGCCGCGTGGCCGATCCAGGGCCTGATCCGGCACTTCCGCCCGGTGATGGAAGCCCGCATCGCCGCCTACAAGAAGCCCGCCCGGCCGATGCCGATGGCGGCGGAGTAGCAGAATGGCCAAGGTCACCATCGACGGCATCACCATCGACGTCGCCAACGGCTACACCATTCTGCAGGCCGCCGAACAGGCCGGCGTGGAAATCCCGCGCTTTTGCTACCACGACCGCCTGTCGATCGCCGGCAACTGCCGCATGTGCCTGGTCGAGGTGGAAAAAGCCCCGCCCAAGCCGATCGCCTCCTGCGGTTATCCGGTCGCCGACGGCATGGTGGTGCACACCGACACCAAGATGGTCCGCAACGCCCGCCGCGGCGTGATGGAGTTCCTGCTGATCAACCACCCGCTGGATTGCCCGATCTGCGACCAGGGCGGCGAGTGCGACCTGCAGGACCAGGCCATGGGCTACGGCATGGACCACTCGCGCTACGAAGAAAACAAGCGTGCCGTGCCGGACAAGAACCTCGGCCCGCTGGTCAAGACCTCGATGAACCGCTGCATCCACTGCACCCGGTGCATCCGCTTCATCACCGAGGTCGCCGGTGTCCCCGACCTCGGCGCCACTTCCCGCGGCGAGCACATGGAAGTCGGCACCTACGTCGAAAAGGCGCTGGGTTCCGAACTGTCCGGCAACATCATCGACCTCTGCCCGGTCGGCGCGCTGACCTCGAAGCCCTACGCCTTCGTCGCCCGCTCCTGGGAATTGGCCAAGGTCGACAGTGTCGACGTGCTCGACGCGGTCGGCAGCAACATCCGCATCGACGCCCGCGGCACCGAGGTACTGCGCATCCTGCCGCGCATCAATGAAGACGTTAACGAGGAATGGATCGGCGACAAATCCCGCTTCGCCCTCGATGGCCTGCGCCGCCGCCGGCTCGATCGTCCGTGGCTGCGCCAGAACGGCAAGCTGCGCCCCGCCACCTGGAATGAGGCGTTCGACGCCATCGCCGCCAAACTCAAGCCATTATCCGGCGACCGCATCGGTGCCATCACCGGTGACCTGTGCGATGCCGAGAGCGTGCTGGCACTGAAAGACCTGTTCACCAGCCTGGGCTCCGCCAACCTGGACTGTCGCCAGGACGGCGCCAAACTGGATGCCTCACGGCGTGACTTCTACTGCTTCAATACTTCGATCGCCGGCATCGAGCAGGCCGACGCGATCCTTATCGTCGGCTCCAACCCGCGCCACGAGGCACCGGTGCTGAACGCGCGGATTCGCAAGGCGTGGCTGGCCAGCGGTATGCCGATCGGCCTGATCGGCGAGGACACCGACCTGACCTACGCAACGACCCACCTCGGCGCCTCGCCCGCGCTGCTCACCGACCTGCATGCTGGCTCGAATGACTTCGCCAAGGTGCTCGCTAACGCATCAAAGCCGATGATCATCCTCGGGCAGGGGGCGCTGGCGCGTCCTGACGGCAGCGCGATCCTGGCCGCCGCCTGGCGGCTGGCGGCGCAGGTCGGCGCGCTGTCACCCGACTGGCACGGTTTCAACGTGCTGCACACCGCGGCGGGCCGCGTCGGCGCCCTGGATCTGGGTTTCGTCCCCGGACCAAATGCCAAGTCGGTCGACGCCATGCTGTCCGGCGGCGTCGATCTGCTTTGGCTGCTGGGCGCCGACGCGATCGACGCGGCCCGCATCGCTGCGGGCACTTTCGTCGTATATCAAGGCCATCATGGCGACGCCGGCGCGCAACGCGCCGACGTGATCCTGCCCGGCGCCGCCTACACCGAGAAATCCGGCACCTACGTCAACACCGAGGGGCGCGTCCAGCGCGGCTTCCGCGCGGTCTATCCGCCGGGCGATGCGCGCGAGGACTGGACCATCCTGCGCGCATTCAGCGCGGTGATCGGCAAGACCCTGCCCTACGACACCATCGAGGCCCTCCGCACCCGGATGGAACAGATCAACCCGGTGTTCGGCCGCATCGGCTCGCTTGCCCGGTTCGGCTGCTCCGATCACACCGGTCCGGTCGGCGATCCGGCGGTGCTGTCCGATGCGCCGCTGACTTCAAACGTGCCAAACTATTACTTAACCGATCCGATAAGCCGATCCAGCCCGACCATGGCGGCGTGCGTGCAGGCTCAGTCGGCGCCAGCCTTGGCGGCGGAATAGGCCGATGTACGACTTCTTCCACAACACCAATATCGGCCTCGTCATCCTTACATTCGCCGAGTCGCTGGCACTGATCGTGCCGCTGCTGATCAGCGTCGCCTACCTGACCTATGCCGAACGCAAGGTCCTCGCCGCGGTGCAGTTGCGCAAGGGTCCGAACGTGGTCGGCCCGTTCGGACTGTGGCAGCCGTTCGCCGACGCGCTGAAGATGCTGATGAAGGAGACCATCATCCCCTCGGGGGCGAACCGCCTGCTGTTCCTGATGGCACCGATGCTGACCTTCGGCCTGGCGATGATCGCCTGGGCGGTCATCCCGGTGAACCAGGGCTGGGTCGGTGCCGACATCAATGTCGGCATACTCTATCTGTTCGCGATTTCCTCGCTGGGCGTCTACGGCATCATCATCGCCGGCTGGGCGTCGAACTCGAAATACGCCTTCCTCGGAGCCATGCGTTCGGCCGCGCAAATGGTCAGCTACGAGGTCTCCATGGGCTTCGTTCTGGTCTCGGTGCTGCTCTGCGTCGGCAGCCTGAACCTGTCCGACATCGTTCGCGCGCAGCATACCGTGTGGTTCTGCATCCCGCTATTCCCGATGTTCGTCGTGTTCTTCATCTCGGCACTGGCGGAAACCAACCGCTCCCCGTTCGACCTGCCGGAAGGCGAATCCGAGATCGTTGCCGGCTTCTTCGTCGAATACTCCTCCATGAGCTTCGCACTGTTCTTCCTCGGCGAATACGCCAACATGATCCTCATGAGCGCGATGACCACCATCCTGTTCCTCGGCGGCTGGTTGGGACCGTTCGGCCTGCTGCCGCAAATCGGTGTCATCTGGTTCGTGCTGAAGGTCTGCTTCGTGCTATTCTTCTTCCTCTGGGTGCGGGCCACCTTCCCGCGCTACCGTTACGATCAACTGATGCGACTGGGCTGGAAGGTGTTCCTGCCGCTTTCGCTGCTCTGGCTGGTGATCACCGCCGGCGCGCTGATGGCGTTCGGCTGGCTGCCCAATGCATGATGGCCCAACGCATAATTGTCTGAACAATCTGTCGGTGCCTCGAACCACCCGACCAGCCGGACTCGGCCCGCTCAGCGTCGGCACCGACGAAGTCAAGGATTCCCGCTAATGGCATTCCTCGACCGCACCGCGCGCAGCCTGGTTCTTGGCGAACTCGCCGCCGGCATGTGGCTGACGCTGCGCTACTTCTTCCGCCGCAAGGCGACGATCAACTATCCGTTCGAAAAAGGCCCGATCAGCCCGCGCTTCAAGGGCGAACACGCCCTGCGCCGCTACCCCAACGGCGAGGAACGCTGCATCGCCTGCAAACTGTGCGAGGCGATCTGTCCGGCCCAGGCCATCACCATCGAAGCCGAACCGCGCGCCGACGGATCGCGCCGCACCACCCGCTATGACATCGACATGACGAAATGTATCTACTGCGGCCTGTGCGAGGAAGCCTGCCCGGTCGATGCCATCGTTGAGGGTCCGAACTTCGAATTCGCCACCGAGACCCGCGAAGAGCTGATGTACAACAAGGACAAGCTGCTGGAGAACGGCGACCGGTGGGAGCCTGAACTCGCCCGCCGGCTGGAACTGGACGCCCCCTACCGATGATCACCGCGATCCTGTTCTACCTGTTCGCCGCGATCCTGTTGGCCTCGGCGGCGATGGTGGTCACCGCGCGCAATCCGGTCCACTCGGTGCTGTTCCTGATCCTGGCGTTCTTCAACGCCGCCGCTCTGTTCCTGATCGCCGGGGCCGAGTTCCTGGCGATGATCCTGGTCATTGTCTACGTCGGCGCGGTCGCGGTGCTGTTCCTGTTCGTGGTGATGATGCTGGACGTGGACTTCGCCGAATTGCGCGGCGGCTTCCAGCGCTACTGGCTGATCGGCGCCACGGTCGGCGCAGTGCTGTTCGTCGAGCTCGCCGCGGTGCTCGGCGGCTGGGCACTATCGCCGGGGGCAGTGCAGTTGCGGATGTCGCCGACCCCCGCCGGGATGTCCAATACCGAGGCACTCGGCCGGATTCTCTACACCGACTACGTCTTCCTGTTCCAGACCGCCGGCCTGATCCTGATGGTGGCGATGATCGGCGCCATCGTGCTGACGTTACGAGACCGCAAGACATCCCGCCACCAGAATATCCGGCGGCAAACCGAACGCACGGTGGCCGAGACACTGCAGATGATGTCGGTATCGGTCGGCGCCGGCACCACCGCCTCCGGCGGAAACCTGCCGCCCAAACAATCCGAACCCGAACCGGTCGAGGAACACGCCGCGACAGGAGCCGGCCATGGCCACTGACCGCGCAACCCTCATCCCACACCAGGTCCCGCAACCATGACACAGGTCGGCCTCGGCCCCTTCCTCGTGGTGTCCGCCATCCTCCTGGTGCTGGGCATCTTCGGCATCTTCCTCAACCGCAAGAACGTCATCGTCATCCTGATGTCGATCGAGCTCATCCTGCTCGCGGTAAACCTGAATTTCGTCGCCTTCTCCGCCGCCCATAACGACCTCGCCGGCCAGGTCATGGCCATGCTGGTGCTCACCGTCGCCGCGGCCGAGGCAGCGATCGGTCTCGCCATCGTCGTGATCTACTTCCGCAATCGCGGGTCGATCCAGGTTGAAGACGTCAACCTGATGAAGGGCTGAAACCGGTGGCCGCGTCTCAGACGACCCGACAGCGCCCAGCCGCGCCAAGGATTTGCCCATGATCTTCCCGATCGCCGTCTTCGCCCCGCTCGCCGGCGCCCTGGTCTCCGGCCTGCTCGGCCGCGCGATCGGCGACAAGGCCGCGATGAGCGCCTCCATCCTCGGCATGGTGATCGCCGCCATCTGCGGCCCGCTGGCATTCTTCCAGTTGGTCGCCGGCGCCGATCCCGGCGTGCTCGACCTCGGCAGTTGGATCGAGGCCGGCCGCTTCCACGTCGAATGGGCGCTACGCTACGACACGCTGTCCGCGGTCATGGTGGCGATGGTTTCATTCGTGTCGATGCTGATCCACATTTATTCGATTGGCTACATGGGACACGAGACCAACCCGAAATACCGCTTCTTCGCCTACCTGTCGCTGTTCACCTTCGCCATGCTTATGCTGGTCACCGCCGACAATCTGACCCAACTGTTCTTCGGCTGGGAAGGCGTCGGCCTCTGCTCCTACCTGCTGATCGGCTACTGGTATGATCGCCCGGCTGCCAATGCCGCCGCGATCAAGGCCTTCGTCGTCAACCGCGTCGCCGACCTGCCGTTCGCGGTCGGCCTGGCACTGATCTTCTTCAAGTTCGGGTCGCTCGATTTCGGAGTGATCTTCCCCGCCGCCGCCCAGCACGCCGCCGACAGCTACACCCTGTTCGGCACCACCTTCCCCGCGCTCGAGGTCATCGGCTTCCTGCTGTTCATCGGCGCCATGGGCAAGTCGGCCCAGCTCGGCTTCCACGTCTGGCTGCCCGACGCCATGGAGGGTCCCACCCCGGTCTCCGCCCTGATCCATGCCGCGACGATGGTGACCGCCGGCGTGTTCCTGATGGCGCGGATGTCGCCGCTGATGGAATACGCCCCCACCGCGCTGGGATTCGTGACCTTCATCGGCGCCTCCACCGCACTGTTCGCCGCCACCATCGGCTGCGCCCAAAACGACATCAAACGGGTCATCGCCTACTCCACCTGCTCCCAGCTCGGCTACATGTTCGCCGCCGCCGGCGTGGGTGCTTTCCAGGCCTCGATATTCCATCTGATCACCCACGCCTTCTTCAAGGCGCTGCTGTTCCTGTCCGCCGGGTCCGTCATCCATGCGATGTCGGACGAGCAGGACATGCGCAAGATGGGCGGCCTGGCGCGGGTCATTCCCATCACCTGCACGGTGATGTGGATCGGCAACCTGGCACTGGCCGGCATTCCGCCGTTCGCCGGCTCGTATTCCAAGGACGCGATCATCTCGGCGACCTATGCCGCCGGCACCGGCATCGGCATCTACGCCTTCATCTGCACCGTGCTGGCCGCGTTCTTGACCGCGTTCTACTCCTGGCGGCTGCTGTTCATGACCTTCCACGGCAAGTCGCGCGCCGACCACCACGTGCTGGAGCACGCCCACGAAAGCCCGTGGGTCATGCTCGGCCCGCTCATCGTGCTCTCGATCGGCGCGATTTTCGCCGGCTGGGCACTGGACAACTGGTTCATCGGCGCCGACTGGCAGCATTTCTGGAATGGCGCGATCTTCAATGCCCCGAACAACCACGTCATCGAAAACCTCGAGCACGTCCCCGCCTGGGTCGAATTCGCCCCCCTGGTCTTCGCCCTGCTCGGCATCGCCGCGGCCTTCCTGATGTATATCGTCAACCCGCTGCTGCCGGTGCGCCTGGCACAAAGTTTCAACGGCATCTACCGCTTCGTGCTGAACAAATGGTACTTCGACGAACTGTATAACACCATCTTCGTGCAGCCGGCGATCCGCCTGTCGCGCCTGTTCTGGCAGGTCGGCGACGCCACCATCATCGACGGCGTGCCCAACGGCCTCGCCGAACTGACCACCGACGGCTCGCGCCAGGTGGTGAAGATCCAGACCGGCTCACTGGCGGTCTACGCCTTCGTCATGCTGATCGGCGTCGTCGTGCTGGTCGGCATCTTCATGCTGAGCCGGTGAGGTTGCCATGAACCCCGTCACCAACGCCGCCGGCTTCCCGGTCCTCTCACTGATCACCTGGCTGCCGCTGGTCGGCTGCCTGATTATCATGTTGGTGCGCGGCGACGAGCAGACCGTCGCCAGCAACGCCCGCTGGACCGCGTTGTGGACCAGCCTGCTGGTGCTGGTCCTCTCGCTTGTACTGTGGGTCAAGTTCGACCAGTCCGAGGCCGGCTTCCAGTTCAACGAACGGGTCACCTGGCTGCCCGACTACAAGGTCGGCTACAGCATGGGCGTCGACGGCATCTCCGTGCTGTTCGTGCTGCTGTCCACCTTGCTGACGCCGATCTGCATCCTGTCCGCCTGGGACGCCATCCACACCCGCGTGCGCGAGTTCATGATCAGCTTCCTGGTGCTGGAAACCATGATGGTCGGCATGTTCTGCGCCACCGACTTCGTGGTGTTCTACATGTTCTTCGAGGGCGTGCTGATCCCGATGTATCTCATCATCGGTGTCTGGGGCGGCCCCCGCCGAGTCTACGCCGCGGTCAAATTCTTCCTCTACACGCTGACCGGCTCGCTGCTGATGCTGCTGGCCCTGCTGGCGATGTGGCTGCACGCCGGCACCACCGACATCCCGACCCTGATGCACACCAGCTTTCCGGCCGGGATGCAGAACTGGCTGTTCCTCGCCCTGTTCGCCTCGTTCGCGGTCAAGGTGCCGATGTGGCCGGTCCACACCTGGCTGCCCGACGCCCACGTCGAGGCACCGACCGCCGGATCGGTCATCCTGGCCGGCGTGCTGCTGAAGATGGGTGCGTACGGCTTCCTGCGTTTCTCGCTGCCGATGCTGCCCAACGCCGCCGCCGCGTTCGCCCCGTTCATGTTCACCCTTTCAGTCGTGGCGGTGATCTACACCTCGCTGGTCGCCTTGGCGCAGCAGGACATGAAGAAGCTGATCGCCTACTCCTCGGTCGCCCATATGGGCGTCGTCACCATCGGCATGTTCACCTTCAACGTCCAAGGCATCACCGGGGCGCTGTTCCAGATGCTGTCGCATGGGATCGTTTCGGCCGCGTTGTTCCTGATCGTCGGGGTGGTCTACGACCGCATCCACACCCGCGAGATCTCGCGCTACGGCGGCCTCGCCGACCGCATGCCGGCCTACTCGCTGATCTTCATGCTGTTCATGATGGCCTCGGTCGGCCTGCCCGGCACCGCCGGTTTCGTCGGCGAGTTCCTCGTCATCATCGGCTCCCTGCAAGTCAATTTCTGGCTCGCCTTGCTCGGCGGCATGGGGATGATCCTGGGCGCGGCCTACATGCTGTATCTCTACCGCCGCATCATCTTCGGCCGCATCACCCGCGACGACCTGCGCAACATCCTCGACCTCACCCCGCGCGAGTGGGCGGTATTCGCGCCGCTGATCGTCCTGACCTTGTGGATGGGGATCTATCCGTCCAGCTTCACCGGCTACTTCGACGCCAGTGTTGGGGCGATGGTGCAGCAGCACACCGCGGCGCTCGCCGCCACCACCAAGCTCGCCGCGGCGATGCACTGATCGGGATGCACGGATGAACTGGACCCTCGCCCTGCCCGAGATCGTGCTCGCCGCCATCGGCATGGCGACGCTGATCTTCGGCGTGCTGCGCAAGCAGGACAGCACCTCGCTCTGCACCATGTTCGTCATCGGCGGCTTCCTGATCGCCGGCCTTCTGGTGCTGACCCGAACCAACGGCTTCGGCTTCCGCGGCCAGTTCGTGTCGGACCCGTTCAGCGCCTTCAATCAGATCCTCATCCTGGCCGGCGCGGCCCTGTCGTCGATCATGGCGCTGGACTGGAATCGCTCCGAGGGAATCGCCCGCTTCGAGTTCCCGGTGCTGATGCTGTTCTCCACCGTCGGCATGATGATCATGGCCTCGGCGTCCAACCTGATGACGCTGTATCTCGGCCTGGAACTGCAATCCCTGGCGCTCTATGTGCTCGCCGCGTTCGCCCGCGACGATCTGCGTTCGTCCGAGGCCGGGCTGAAGTATTTCGTGCTTAGCGGTCTGGCCTCCGGCCTGCTGCTCTACGGCATGTCGCTGGTCTACGGCTTCTCCGGCACCATGGATCTGTATTCGCTGCGCGACCTGCTGGTGCATCCGCAAGCCGCTTCCCCCGGCCTGGTGGTCGGCATCGTGTTCGTCCTGGTCGGGCTGGCATTCAAGGTCTCGGCGGTGCCGTTCCACATGTGGACGCCAGACGTCTACGAAGGCGCACCGACCCCGGTCACCGTATTCTTCGCCACCGCCCCGAAGGTCGCCGCGATGTCGCTGCTGCTGCGCGTGATGGGCACGTCGTTCGCTTCCCTGGTCGGCGCCTGGCAGATCCTGGTGGTGATCGTCTCGATCGCCTCGATGCTGCTGGGCGCGTTCGCCGCGATCGGGCAGACCAACATCAAGCGGCTGATGGCGTATTCCTCCATCGGCCACATGGGCTATGCGCTGATCGGCCTGGCGGTGGGCAACGCCGCCGGGGTGCGCGGCACCCTGGTCTATATGGTGATCTACGTCTTCATGACCGCCGGGACGTTCGCCTGCATCCTGGCGATGCGCCGCCGCGGCCGAGCAGTTGAGCAGATCTCCGACCTCGCCGGCCTTGCCGCCAACGATCCGGCCTTGGCGCTGGCGCTGGCCGTCTTCATGTTCAGCTTGGCCGGCATCCCGCTGATGTCGGGCTTCTTCGCCAAACTTTACATCTTCCTGTCAGCCGTGCAGGCCGGCCTGTGGACGCTGTCGGTGATCGGCGTGCTGACCAGCGTCGTAGGCGCGTTCTATTATATCCGCATCATCAAGGTAATGTACTTCGATCCGGCGGCAGAACGCTTCGACCCGAGGCCCGCCTCATTGTCCTTCGTGGTTGCGGCAACCGGACTGTTCACCGGGTTCTTCTTCCTGTTCCCGGCCCCGGTCGTGTCCGCGGCGCAGGCGGCGGCCGGGGTATTGTTCCACTGACAGCTTTCCACTGGCAGCCTGGCCCCTGGCAGTTTTGCCCGTAGCGGTTTTGCCCCCTGGCGGTTTTGCCCCCTGGCGGTTTTGCCCCCTGGCGGTTTTGCCCCCTGGCGGTTTTGCCCCTGGCGGGTTTGCCCCTGGCGGGTTTGCATTGAGCGAGCGTGTGCTGCCGGCCTATACCCGACCGATCCGCTAGCCGATCGCAGAAAAGCGTGAGGCGCCGAACGTCCACGATTTGCCGCGTGAATCGGATACTTTAACAAGTAACGACGTATCGCGCGTCTCTGACGCGGGATACTAGTCAGGAGCGAAATCCGCTGATGGACGCTGACCCGAACCACGCGTCGCTCGACGACCGCAGCCTGGTGCTACAATTCGAAAGCATCGGCGACAACTGCGAGCTCGGCCTCGTGCAGCGCCGCGCCGGGGAAGAACCGCTGGGACTGCTTCGTTTCGCCGGCGTCCCTTTGCGAAATCTGTTGCGCGGGCTGAAAGCAGGTTTCGCCAATATCGCCGATCCCAACCATATCCGCCTCAGCCCCGAAAACGGCGAGTACATGGTCAAGCTGACCAAGTACGACTTCACCTATCATGCGCACGTCAAGCTCAACGAAATGGCGCCGGAGGCGCTGCACCGGCAGCAGTGCCGCACCGTCGGTTTCCTCGCCCAAAAGCTGCTCGACGACCTGCGCCATCCCGTCAAGATATTGGTCTTTCGCCAAAACGAACCGCTGCTGGCGGGCGATCTGATCGACCTGCGCATCGCGCTGTCCGGCTACGGCCCAAGTCTCCTGCTGTTGGTGCAGGCCGCCTGCACCGGCCACCCTCCAGGAACGGTGGAGGTCGCGGATGACCGCATGATGGTCGGCTACGTGCGCCGCCTCGCCGAACGCGAGGCCGTGCCGGACCTGGACTTCGACTCCTGGATGCGGATGCTCCGCCGCGCCCATGCGCTCTGGTCGCACGCCCGGGACGGCCGCCTGGTGCGCCAGGCCGTCGAACCCGCACGGCGCACCGCACTGACCTTCGGCACCGAAGGCAACGCCGGCGCCTCGCTCGGCTACGGTTGGTCCGGACCCGAGGCCGGCCACCAATGGGCGGTCGACGAGCGTAGTCTGATCACCGTCGAAGTCCCTGGGCCAGCCGAAGAGTATTGGCTGGAAATGGATGTCCTGCCATTTGTCAGGCCGCCATTGCTGCCGCGCCAGCGGCTGGACGTGGTCGTCGGCGGAACCCTGGTGCGCAGTTTCGCCCCATTGCCGCGTGGCGAGGTGGGCTGCGTATTGCCAGGCCATCTGCTGGCCGATCGCCCGACAGTGGACATCGTCCTGCACCACCCCCACGCCGCCAGCCCCATGCTGGTGGCGGGAGAGGCCGACGACAGGCGCCTGGCCGTCTCGTTCCGCCGGCTCGCCCTGGTGTGCGCCTGATCGGGGTGTGCGCCTAACCGGGGTGTGCGCCTAATCGGGGTGTGCGCCTAACCGGCTTTTTGACATCGGCCCAGCGCGCGCGGAAAACCTCCCCATCGAGGAGCACCGCCCATGCCCGCATCGCCCGCCGCGCCTGCTTCCACCGCAACGCCATCACCCGGACCGGCGATGGCCGCGATCGGCTTCATCGGTCTCGGCGTGATGGGGGAACCGATGTGCGGCCACCTCGCACGCCGTTCGGGAATACCGATCCTCGCCCACGACCTGCGGGCCGAACCGTTGCAGCGGCTTGCGGCCCACGGTGTGAAGGCCGGATCGCTGCACGACATCGCCGCCGCCGACGTGATCCTGCTGTCGCTGCCCGACGGCCGCGCCGTCGATGCCGTCGTCGGTCAGCTCGAGCCGCATCTGCGCGCCGGCCAATGCGTCGTCGACACCAGCACGTCCTCGGTCGAACTCACCCGCCGGATCGGCGCCCGGCTGACCGCGAACGGCATCCTCTACGCCGACGCACCGGTCGCCCGCACCCGCGAAGCGGCATCGCGCGGCGAGCTCAGCATCATGGTCGGCGCCACCGAGGACACCTTCGCCCGCATCCGCCCGATCCTGCAGACGATGGGAACCGACGTCACCCATTGCGGCCCGGTCGGCTGCGGCCAGGTGGTGAAGATCCTCAACAACATGCTGGTGTTCCAGCACTGCGGCGCCCTGGCCGAGGCGATCGCCATCGGCCGCCGCCACGGCGTCCCGCCCGACATATTGCTGCCCACCATGGCAATGGGTTCCGGCGACAGCTTCGTGCTGCGCAACCACGGGCTCAAGGCAATGCTGCCAGGCGAGTTCCCCGACCGAGCGTTCTCCACCCGATATGCGATCAAGGACCTGTCCTACGCGTTGGAGATGGCCGCCACCTCCGGCCTCGACATGGCAGCGGCAAACCTGACCATGCAGCGGCTGAAGCAGGCCGAACAGGCCGGCCATGGCGAGCAGTACCATCCGGTCGTGCTGCGGGTGATCGATCCGCAATGACCCCGTTTCCGCCCGTCTCTTCCTGGCGCGAGGCATGCGCCGCCGACGCCTCGCTAGCGGCATGGCACGGCCCATGGTCGATCGACTTCGCCATCGCCAGCGACTCCGAAACGGCCGTGTTCAGCGTATTGGATGGTAAGCCTCAACCCAACACCGCCGGCGAACCCGCGTTCACCCTCGCCGCGCCCCAGGCAGTGTGGCGGAAATTCCTGCAACCGATCCCGCCAAGACACCACCACGGCATCTTCGCGATGCACTACCGGGTGCCCGAATTCACCATCCAGGGCAACCAGTTGGCGTTCGTGCAGCACGCCCACATCGCCCGCCGCGTGCTGGAGATCGGCAAATGGCTGGCGCTCGGCAACCAACCTCCGGTACCGGTCAACCTGGCGCCCAGGCAGGGACCACGGCCGGCGCCGAACTCCCAGGGCGGCTACGTTCCGGTCACCATTGGCGGCATCACCCACCAGATCTACTACGAAACCGCCGGCACCGGCCGGGACGTGCTGTGCATGCACACCGCCGGTTCCGACGGCCGCCAATTCCACGGCCTGATGGCCGATAGCCGCATCATCGACCACCATCGACTGGTGGCGTTCGACATGCCATGGCACGGCAAGTCACCGCCGCCCGACGCCGCCGTTCCCGGATCGTGGCGCCTGAACACCGACTTCTACGTTGAACTCATCATGGGCTTCATGGCCGCTGCGCACCTGGACAAGCCGATCGCACTGGGCGCGTCGATGTCGGGTGAGATCTGCCTCGAACTCGCCTACCGCCATCCCGAGGCGTTCACCGGCATCGTCGCCTGCGAGGCCTGCGAGAAGATCGAGCGGCGCCAGACCAGTTGGGCGGCGCATCCCAGGTCAACCAGTCGCTGTTCGTTCCGGAATGGATCAGGGCACTCTGCGCGCCGCAAAGTCCCGCCGAATACCAGGAAGCAATCGCCTGGCACTACGGCCAGGGCGGTTCGGCGGTGTTCCATGGCGACATCGCACTCTATTCCGGCGACTGGGACGCCCGTGAGCGTATCGGCCGGATCGATACCAACCGGTGCCCGCTGTTCATGCTGACCGGGGAGTACGATTACTCGTGCACAACCGAAATGTCCGCCGCGACGGCCGCCAGGATCCCCGGCGCGAGATTCCAGGTGATGCCCGGCATCGGCCATTTCCCGTTCGCCGAGAATCCAACGCTTTTCGCCGAGTATCTGTTGCCGATCCTGCGCGAACTGAAATCCCAATAGTGGCCCGAGTCCGAAGTTCGCCACATCAGGCGAACAACAGCCTGGCGACACTGGTTCTTTGTCTTCCGTGGCCCGCTGTTCCACACGTCCGCCGCAAGCTGCGACAAACCTCTGGGGCAGACACTGGACCGAAGTGGCCCGTACCGCGGCCCTTTTGTGGGTACGCACCACTGGCGCCTTGACGCTGGCCATCGCTGCGTTGACCTTGGGACCATCATTTGCACGGACCGCATCGCATGAACATCACCACCTCCCCGGCGTCAGTCGCCGGCGTCTCCGAAGCCGAGTGGCAGATCCGCAGCGATCTCGCGGCGCTGTATCGCCTGATCGCCCACCACCGCTGGACCGACCTGGTCTACACCCACCTCAGCGCCCGCATCCCCGGTCCGGACCACCATTTCCTGATCAACCGCTACGGCGTCAATTTCCAGCACATGCGCGCCTCCGACCTGGTGAAGATTGACGTCGAAGGCAACATCGTCGAACCCCAGCGCGGGCTCAGCAGCCGCGACGTGAACGCGGCCGGCTTCACCATCCACTCCGCCGTCCACATGGCGCGCCACGACCTGATGTGCGTCGTGCACACCCACACCGCCGCCGGGATCGCGGTATCGGCGCAGAAGGACGGCCTGCTGCCGCTGTCACAGCACGCCTGCAAGTTCTACGGCCGGCTGGCCTACCACGGCTACGAGGGCATCGCGCTCGACATCGATGAGCGCCAGCGCCTGGTCGCCGATCTCGGCCAGCACAAGGCGATGATCCTGCGCAACCACGGCCTGCTGGTCGGCGGCACCTCGATCGCCGAGGCGTTCCACATGATCTACATGCTGGAGCGCGCCTGCGGCGCCCAGATCGCCGCGCTGTCCGGCGGCCGCGAGATCATCCTGCCACCGCCCGAGGTCTGCGCCCACACCGCCGCACAATTTGCCAGTCAGGAAAACGACGCGCATTACGCCATGGTCTGGGACGCCGCCCTGCGCCTGATCGAGGACGGCAAGCCCGACTATCGTTTCTGAACCATCGTCCGCCTCTCTGCGACGTCGACCGGTCAGAATGACCCGCGCGTTGGCGGCACGGTGATGCAGGCCATACCCCGGCCGCTGAGCCGTGTGCACGCATCCTCCGCCTGCGGCGCGGTCAGCCCGAACAGCCGCGCGCGAAATGCTCTCTGGTTGCCCAGCGGCGTGGTCGCGGGAAGCTCGATTTTCGCCGTCCGCAGCAGATCGGGCACCACCGACCGGGCGCCCTCTGCCGCTGCCTGAGCGCTGGCCAGGTTGGCGAATGCACCGACCTGGATCGCCCATCGGCCACGCGATGGTTCGGGTGAGAACGCCACCTGCCGAGCCACGCGCTCCTGCAGCGGTCGCATCTCCGCCGCATAACCGCCTTGGCGTCCCGGCAAAGCACTCGGCGGCGGCAGCGGCTGCGCGACGATCGCGGCCGGCGGCGGCAGGGCCTGCGCCACCATCACCGGAGCAGCCGGCACCGGACGGCACGGGTGTGTCGGATCATACGCGGCGCCCGGGTCACAGGCGCGCTCCGCGTATGCCGGAGCATACGCCGGCTCCGAAGCCGTCGCTGCCGGGGCGGCGACCACCGGGCGGCAAGGGTGCGTCGGGTCATAAGCGGCGTCCGGGTCACAGGCACCCTGCGCATATGCCGGAGCATACGCCGGCTCCGAAGCCGTTGCCGCCGGGGCGGCTGGCACCGGCCGGCACGGGCGCGTCGGGTCATAAGCCGCGTCCGGGTCGCACGCATCCTGGCCATAGGCGGCCGTATCAGCCGGCCCGGCCGCCGCGGTCGTCACCAACGCCGCTGGGCGCAATGGTGTGCACGGGCCGTCGGGATTATACGCCGCGTCCGGATCGCAGCCGGATACCGTGGCCCGGGACGCCAGGCGAATGCCGCGATCGGCGTAAACTGCCAGCGGGCCCGAGGCCGGCGTTCCAGGCCCCAGCAACGGCGCGATCGAAGCGACATAGTTGACCGTCTCGCTCGGCAACGCCCTGCCAGAACTCAAATAGGCGTCCAGCCGTTGCGGCCCGGCATTGTAAGCCGCCAGGAACCCCGGCGATCCGAACCGGTCATACATCTCACGCAGGTAGGCGGTCCCGGCCAGGATGTTGTTGTGCGGGTCGAACGGGTCCTCGCCAAGAGCGTAGCGGTCGCGCAGACCCTCGTAGGTGTCCGGCATCACCTGCATCAGCCCCATCGCCCCGGCCCAGGAGATCACATCCTCCTGCCCACCGGACTCCTGGCGCATGACCCGGCGTATCCATAACTCCGGCACACCGAACCGGCCGGATGCCTCGTGGATATATGGACCCCATGGGTCACTCGCCGGGCCCGGAGGCGGATAATAACGCGACGGATTGCGCTGCACACGTGCGTGGTGTCCAGGGTTACCGCCGCAACCACCCAGGGCCGCCAGCACGGTCAGGCAGGCAAACAAATGAACCCACCACGACCTCCAAGGCCGAGCAGCGGGCAAGACGCAGCGACTCATGGATGGACATCCGGCGCGGTGCTTTGGGTCCTGTTACCACAAAGCCTGAACAAAGCAGCGGAAATATTTGGCGGCGCTGCACAATTCACCCGCCCTGTTGCGCCAGGCCTCAGCCTGTTGGTGTCCCGCGGCCAATTGGACCGAGGAAATTCGGAATTTAGCAGCACCGTCGCCCGAACCATGTCATAACGTATTGGCAAGTTCCTGGAGCCACCGAGGCGTTCCGTCTCGCTGGTGCTCGTATCTGGGGTGCGCGTATCCGGTTCGGTTGTGGCGAGGGTCGTTGAATGGAAGCATTGCTGCTGTGCCTCGACGTCGGCATGTTACTCGGAGTGTTCGCCTGGGCGATCGGGAACCAAGGCGCCCCTGGCGCCACGACGGGTCTCTTTCGTTACAAGGCTGAACTACCCAGCCAATCCGCGCCAGCGCGACAGACCGCGCGGCCCTGGCGTCCATCGCGGTAGGCTGCCATGCGGGACGCCATGTTCCTGGCCGCGATCGTCGCCATCATTCCGATGGGGCTCAATCGACCAGACATCTGCATCGCGTTTTGGGCGTACGTGTCGCTGCTCGACCCCAACAACTTCCTCTATGGCTTCGGCGCCACGCTGCCCTATGCCAAATTCGCCACGGGCCTGACCCTGGTGGCGCTGCTTACCGGTCAGGAGAACAAGGCATTCCATTGCGACCGGACCACCGCGCTGGTGCTGATTTTCCTGGTGATAGCCGCTCTGGCCCAATTCACCGCATTGTCCGATGCGTCGCTGGGGTGGGACATCCTCGACAAACTCTGGAAGATCGTCGCCCTCAATCTGCTCGTGGTCTGCTTCATGCGTACCCGCTTGCGCATCCACCTGTTGCTGCTGACGATCTGCCTGGCAGTCGGATTTAATGGTGCCGGAGAAGCGCTGAAATACCTTCTCTCCGGCGGCGGCCACAAAGTCGAGGGGATGCCGAACTGGGGCGACAACAACCAGGTCGCGCTGATCGTCCTGATGACCATGCCGATGCTTGCCTATGTCCGCGAGGTATCAGAGGCCCGGTCATTGCGGCTTGGTGCGCTGGCAGGCATCATCCTGTTCGCCATTTGCGTGATCGCCACGGCATCTCGCGGTGGCATGGTCGGACTCCTCATTCTGGCGATGGCAGGCATAGCCAGGACGCGGCACAAGGTCCGATATATAGCCGCGCTGTTGATCGCTGGACTCGTGCTGGTCAAAACCGTGCCGGACAGTTGGACCCAGCGCATGGACACGATCCAGGATGCCGATCAGGATTCGTCGTTCATGGGACGAGTGGTGGTGTGGAAGCTGAGCACCCTTATCGCCCTCGATCATCCCCTGCTCGGCGGCGGCATGCACGCGGTGCAATCGCAAAATGTCTGGGACGCCTATGTTCCGAGCTTCGGAAAACTGTCGTTCATTCCGACCGAGGCGCCCGATGTCAGACCGCACGCCGCCCACAGCATCTACTTCGAAATACTCGGCGATACCGGGTTTCTCGGATTCCTGGTCTTCCTTGGCATCATCGCAAGCTGTGTCCGTGATAGCTTGCAGATCAAGGCAGCGGCACGAAACCGCCCTGACCTGCAGTGGGCCGCAAGGCTCGCGAGTATGCTACAGCTCAGCCTGCTTACCTTTCTGATCAGTGGGGCAGCACTCAGCGCGGCGTATCACGACCTGGTCTTTCTCCTCTTTGCGCTTTTTTCGACGGTTCATGCCGTGGTCGCCGCCGCGCCGAACTCCGATGCAGTTACTTCAAGCCAGGCGCAAGTCGCCGGGTGGCGGCAGCGCGGTCTCGGAGCGGCGGTGCCGTCATGGCGTCCGCGTTCCAGTAATTCTTGAAATTACGCTCGGCCCATAGGTTCTGACCAACCGAACGGCATTCCGCCCGATCGAGCGCAAAGCTCAATCGATCGCCGCATGCACCAGATTGGCCACCCGATCCAGCCGCGCCGAATGCCACGGATCGGGACGGACAAAGTTGGTCAAATAGCAGAACGAAACCCCACTGCTCGGGTCGGCCCACGAGTACGACGACCCGACCCCACCATGCCCGAACGTCACCGGCGCGCCGATCGTGCCCAGGCCGCGGATGCGATCGCTGTCGCCCCGCACGTGCGGTCCCAACCCGCGATGCATCGGGATACCCCCCATCTGCAGGTCCGGCGCCTCACCGGTATGACCACGCGACACATAAGCGATCAACCGAGGTGAAAACAGCCGCACCGTTCCCAGCCGTCCGCCATGCCCCAGCATCTGGTAGAACGCCGCCATGCCCCTCGCCGTGGCAAACCCACCCCCGCTCGGCAGCCCGGCCGCCCGCATCGCGGCGGAGTTGTCACGCTGCTCCGGCGCATAGGTATCGGCACACCGGCTCTGCTGCGCCTCCGGCACACCAACGAAAACGTCGTTACCCAGACCCAGCGGCTCCACCACCCGTTCGCGGATAACGTCGCGGTAGTCCTTGCCGGTCACCGCCTCGATCACCATCGCCTGCACCAGATGCGCCGCGCGGGAGTGATATTGCAGCCGCGTTCCCGGCGTCCATTCCAGCGAAAAGTCGCACACCTGCTGGCGCATCAGCGCGTGGTCGGTCCACGTCGCCTGCGTCACATCCCCATTCGGGAAGCCGCCCTGATGCGTCATCACCTGCTGCAGCGTGATCTCGCCTTTGCCGCGTTCGGCAAACGCCGGCAGGAAGTCGGCGACCTTGTCCATGAACGACAGCGTGCCGTCCTCCACCAGCGTCCACACCGCCGAGGACGTCAGCACCTTGGTCTGGCTGAACAGCAAGAACAGCGTCTCGTTGCTGGCCGCGACCTTGCCGCCCTCGGTCTTGGCGTCGCCATAGGTCCGCGACAACCCAAGCTTGCCGTTCCTAGCCAACGCGATTTGCGCGCCGGCATAGCGACCCTCGGCGATGTGGGACTGGATCAGCGCGTCCAGGTGGTCGAGCGGTTTGGCAGCGAATTCGAGTGCCGAAAGGTTGGATTCGGGCAGCGGGTAGCTGTCGGTCATGGTGGGTTCCTACTGCTTGTGAGTAAGCACGTCATTGCCCGAGGTTACGTCAGGTTTGCCCCAGGCACCAATCGGCGGCGCGGCGCCTGGATCGAGCACGCATCCATCATGGAACTGCTAGGCACAAATCACCGAACTCGAAGCCGTAACGCTAAGCTATGCCCTGATCGCGCCGCTTGCAGCCGCGTTCTCGGCGCTCAGAGCCCGCCCGCCCGCCTCCCTGTCATTGAAGCGCGGTCAATGCTTCGCTAGGACCCGCGTTGTAGCCAGCCATCCCGAACTGCCCAGGATCGAGATGCGCGGCATGCGCAGCAAAATGATCCATGAGTATTTCGATGTGGATTGGGATCTGGTCTGGGCCACTGTCAACACCGACCTGCCGCGGTTGCAGCAACAGATTGATCGCTTTCGGGTTCAGCGCCGTCCGGGGCCGGGACAGCAATCGGATGAGGACAACGACCGCCCGCCCTGACCGCTCCGCGATCGATTGCCGGTTCAGTATTCGTCCGGTCCCTACCTCCCTTGTCTGTCCACCTCGGATCATGTCTCATCCGCCCAACCCGGCGCAGGAGACCCGATGCCCGAGATCCGCACGTCCCATCTGCTCACCCTGGAGCTCGCCGTCAGCGGCATGCAGCCGATCGGCGAAACCCCCGCCGGCAACCGCCGCGTCGGCCTGGTTGCCGGGGGCACCTTCCAGGGCCCCAAGCTGCGCGGCACCGTGCTGCCCGGCGGCACCGATTGGATTATCGTGCGGCCCGACGGGGTCACCACACTCGACGTCCGCATCGTGCTGCAAACCGACGACGGCGCCGCGATCGGGCTGACCTACAAGGGCTTGCGCCACGGGCCGCCCGCGGTGATGGAAAAGGTCGACGCCGGCCAACCGGTCGATCCGTCAGAGTATTACTTCCGCATCGCCATAACCTTCGAAACCGCGGCCCCGAAATACGCCTGGCTCAACAAGGTGTTCGGTATCGGTAGCGGCAGCCGGCCGCCGCAGGGTCCGGTCTACGAAATCTTCGAGGTGCTCTGATCATGGCGACAATCGGATTTATCGGCCTCGGCAACATGGGTGCCCCGATGGCGGCCAATCTGGTGAAAGCCGGCCACACCGTCACCGGTTACGACCTGAACCCGGCGGCGTTAGACGCGCTGTCGAAGGCCGGCGGCAAGACCGCCAAAAGCGCCGCCGACGCGGTCGCTGGCGCCACCATCGTCATCACCATGCTGCCCGCCGGTGACCACGTCCGCGAGGTCTATCTGCACCAGGGCGGCCTGATCGAGGCCACCAAGGCCGCCGCGCCGCTGCTGATCGACTGCTCCACCATCGACGTCGAAACCGCCCGCGCCGTCACCGCCGCCGCCGAAACCGCCGGCCTGGCGATGCTCGACGCACCGGTCTCCGGCGGCACCGCGGGCGCGCGCAACGGCACACTGACCTTCATGGTCGGCGGCACCGAGGACGCCTTCACCAAAGGCAAATCCATCCTCGAGGCAATGGGCAAGAACATCTTCCACGCCGGCGGTCCCGGCGCCGGACAGGCGGTGAAGATCTGCAACAACATGATGCTCGCGATCAACATGGTGGGCGTCTCCGAAGGCTTTCTGCTGGCCCGGAAACTCGGCCTGGAGTTGGACAAGCTGCACCAGATCTGCGCCACCGCGACGGCCAATTCCTGGGCCTTGTCGAACTACTGCCCGGCACCCGGCCCGGTGCCCGCGGCGCCATCCAACCACGACTACGCCCCCGGCTTCGCCGCCGCGCTGATGGTCAAGGACGTCAAATTGTCGCAGGCCGCGGCCGACGCCACCGCCTCGCCCACCCCGCTCGCCGCCAAGGCACTCAGCTTTTACCAGCAGGTCGTCGACGCCGGCGACGGCAACAAGGATTTCTCGGTTGTGTTTCGTTGGCTGGCGCAGCAGAAGCGGGAATGAAAAACTCGTTCGGGAGGCGATAACAATGACAACCCAGGCGTTCAAGGCAGCCCGCGACTTCCTGTTCGCCCACCGCGAGGACTACGCCTCCGCCCACCGAGACTTCCACTGGCCCGATCTGCACCACTTTAACTACGCGCTCGACTGGTTCGACGCCGAACTCGCCCGGTCCCACCCGAACGACCTCGCGCTCAAGATCGTCGGTCCCGGCGCCGCGACCCGCAGCTTCGCCGAACTGTCCGAAGCCTCCAGCCGCGTCGCCAACGGCCTGGCTGCCCTCGGCGTCAAGCGCGGCGACCGCATCCTGCTGATGCTCGGCAACGTCGTCCCTTTATGGGAGTGCATGCTGGCGGCGATGAAACTCGGCGCCGTGGTGATCCCCGCCACCACGCTGCTGGCCGCTTCGGACCTGAAGGACCGCTTCGACCGCGGCCGCACCCGCCACCTCATCGCCGCCGCTTCCGATGCCGCGAAATTCGATGGCCTCGACCCCTCGGTCACCCGCATCGCGGTCGGCGAGGCGCCCGCCGGCTGGCACCACTACGACACCCTGCTGCAAGCGCCGGCCAGCTTCCAACCCGACGCCCCGACCAACGCCACCGACCCATTGCTGCTGTATTTCACCTCCGGCACCACCTCCCGCCCCAAGCTGGTCGAGCACAGCCATCAAAGCTACCCGGCCGGCCACCTGATCACGATGTATTGGATCGGCCTGCGCCCCGGCGACATGCACCTGAACATCTCCTCCCCCGGTTGGGCCAAGCACGCCTATAGCTGCTTCTTCGCGCCGTGGAATGCCGCCGCTACGGTGTTCATCGCCAATGAGCCGCGCTTCGACGCCGCCGCCATGCTGGACGCGATCACCGAACACAAGGTCACCACGATCTGCGCCCCGCCCACCGCCTGGCGCATGTTCGTGCAGCAGGACATGACCCGCTGGCAAACCTCGCTGCGAGAAGTCTGCTCCGCCGGCGAACCGCTGAACCCCGAAGTCATCGAGCACGTCCGCAAGGTCTGGAACAAGACCCCGCGGGAAGGCTACGGCCAGACCGAGACCACCCTGCAAATCGGCTGCTTTCCCGGCCAGCCGGTGAAGCCGGGCTCGATGGGCCAGGAGTCCCCAGGCTTCCGGGTCCGCCTGCTCGACACCGACGGTCGCGCCGCCGATGAGGCCGAAATCTGCCTCGAACTCGATCCCGCACCGATCGGCCTGATGCGCGGCTACCAGAACGACGACGGCAGCTTCGCCACCCTTGGCGATCAGGCCGGCAACCATCTGGCCTACCGCACCGGCGACGTGGCGACCCGTGACGCCGAGGGCTATTTCACCTATGTCGGCCGCGCCGACGATGTGTTCAAAGCCTCCGACTACCGCATCAGCCCGTTCGAGCTGGAAAGCGCCCTGATCGAACATCCAGCCGTCGCCGAGGCTGCCGTCGTGCCGGCTCCCGACCCGCTGCGCATGGCGGTGCCGAAAGCCTATCTCACCCTGGCCGCCGGGGCGGAACCGACCCGGGACACCGCGCTGTCGATCTTCCGCCACCTACGCGCCACCCTGGCTCCGTACAATCGGGTCCGCCGCCTGGAGTTCGGCGAACTGCCGAAAACCATTTCCGGCAAGATCAGGCGCGTCGAGCTGCGTCAGACCGAAAATCAGCGCGCTGCCACCGGGACCCGCCAACCCACCGAGTTCCGCGAGGAGGACTTTCCTGAACTATCCGCCGGTGCGCCGGCGCAACGGCCTACAACCACCCAAGGTTAGCGAAACGCGCGTCTATTTTGATCCAGGCTGTAACGACCTGCCGATCCGCCCCCGCGATCCCGGCGTCCCGGCGGATTGACGCCGCTCGGTCACGCCATAACCTGCGCGCAAATCCGAGGAACCAAGATCATGCAGTTCGGCATCGGCATTCCCACCGCCTTCGATAGCTGGAAGGTGGCACAGCGCGCCGAGGAACTCGGCTTCTCCCATGCCTGGTTCTACGACACCCAGATGCTGGTCGGCGATCCATTCGTGGCGATGGGGGCGGCGGCACTGAAGACCTCCCGCATCCACCTCGGCACCGGGGTATTGGTGCCGACCAACCGCATCCCGGCCGTCACCGCCTCGGCCTTCGCCACGCTCAACGCGATGGCGCCGGGACGCATCGACTTCGGCGTCGGCACCGGATTTTCCGCCCGTCGCGCCATGGGGCTGGGCGCGATGAAGCTCGCCGACATGGAGGAATACATCCGCATCGTCTACGCCCTGCTGAACGGCGAGATGACCGAAGCCGAGGTCGATCCCGGAGTGCGGAAAAAGCTTAAATTCCTCAACCCCGAGTTGGGCCTGATCAACATCAAGGACCCGATCCGCCTGCACATCTCCGCCCTCGGGCCGAAAGGACGGCAAATGACCGCGCGCCACGGCGCGGCATGGAAAACCGTGATGTCAGGCGTCGATGACGGCCTGGCGGCTCTGAACGGCATGCGCAAGACCTGGACCGACAGCGGCCGGCCCGCCAGCGATCTGTATGCCTCGGCCTGGATCTGGGGGTGCGTGCTGCGCGACGGCGAAACCCTCGACAGTCCGCGCGTCCGCGCACAGGCCGGTCCGCGCGCCGCGGTGCTGCTGCATCGCGCCGCCGACCTGGACATGGAAGGCTGGATCAATACCTCCCCCGTCGCCGACAGTGTGAAAGACACGCTGCAAGGCTACGTCGACGCGGCGCGCGAATTCGAACCCGCCGATGCTCGCTACCTGCTCAACCATACCGGCCACTGCATCGCGGTGAAGCCCGAGGAAGACCGCTTCATCACCGCCGAACTGATCCGCCAGACCACCTTCACCGGGCAAGAGCAGGACATCAAGCAACGCATCGAGGCGATGCGCGATGGCGGCCTTTCGCAACTCGTCATCCCGATCGTCCCGGGCCACGAGTCCGCGATCGAGGATTGGGGCCGCATCGCCAAGGCATTTCGCTGATACCGCCACTGCGTGGAGCCTCGACAAATACTGGGGGGAGCCTCGACAAATATCGCGCGGAGCCTCGACAAATACTGGGGGGCGCCTACAAATATGGGGAGAGCATCGACAAATACTGTGGGAGCCTAGACAAATACTTGGAGAGCCTCGACAAATACTAGCGCGGCCGCCGAGCCTCGACAAATACAGTCTCGAAGCCGAGGCGGATCGCGCGCTCGAGATCGGCCGGACGATCATCCCGCCGCTGGGCAATCAGCGCCAAAATGACCGTCCAAGCAAACTGTGGACGCATCCGCGCCGGCGCGGACATCGCCCGACCGCCACGTGCCCAGCGATGGTTTCGCACCCGAATGGCAACGCCAGGGCAATGGCATTTGCCTGAAACGCACGATGCTGGACCACGGATGTGGAAAGGATATGCAAGGTCTTTGAACCCAGTTTTCAGCGTAACTTCAATCTGCGTGCATCGGCGTTCATCCGCGGTTCCAAACCGCTTCTCCTGGCCACGCCGCGTCCGGCGAATAGCGCCGACAGAAAATCCAAATACGATGACCCTGCCAGGGCGCGTGTCGATAGCTAATTAACTTGTCCGGTTTAGGTAGCACTCTAATTGTCCGCTTGTTGCCGTTTTGTCCCCGCCTATCCGGCGTGGACAAACCGACGGTCGCTCTGGCGGCGCATCAGGCGACCGATGTTCGTCATCTCCCCGGGGGGCTGTTGCTTGGCGAAATAGACAGCGCTTGGGCTTGCTGCGGCTGATGCGGTGGCGGTGGGGTTGTGGGTAACGCGCTGGCGTTATCCATAAATCCACCGGCGCTGACTTGGTTGGGCGTCATGCCGCCGCGCCCAAAGCACCGGCCCGCAACGCGCCGTGCCCGTCGTAGCGGCCAAGGCAACGCGGCCCGTGGAAGATCGCGTGGCTGCCGTCGTGATACCGCCGCACCTTCACCGTCGCTTTGACAAAATGCGCCCGCAGCGGACTGGGCGGGATCTGCAGCCGCAGCTGGTGGAACACCACGGTGTTGTCGTGGCCCACCTGGCGGTCCTCCTGCACACACAAGATCTCCGCCAAATCGACCCCGCTGATCGCCACGAAGGCCGAGCCATCCTGCTCCGCCTGCACCGCAAACCGGGCGTTGTGGGCCGGCATATAGACCTCTCGGATGAAATCGTTGGCCGCCGCAACCGTGCCGATCCCAGCCAACGCCAACTCCTTCACCAGCCGGTCCTGCAAGGTCGCGAACAGACGCTCCGAACGGCCACGCGCCTCGGGGGAGTAGGCCGCGATGTGCTCCACACCCAGCTGCGCCAGCGCCCGCCCAACCTGGGTCGGAGATTTGCGATCGACCGGCCCATCCGCCCGCGGCGTGTGGAAGTAATGGCTGCCACGGTCGGTATACAAACTCAGCGGCAAGCCATGCTCGCCAAACACCTGCAGCAGCGCCTGGAACGTCGAGACGGTGCCCTCCTCGGGGCACACGAAGGCCGAGTAGATCGTGTTCGTCGCATCATCCATGGTCACGATCAGGTCCATCGCATCGAGCCCGCCAATCCAGCCGTGGCGCGAGCCGTCTTGATGCAGCATCATCCCGGGCAGCGGCCGGCGCGGCCGCTTGCGGCGATGCGCGCCGCGCGTTGTGGCGCGTGGCAGCAAGCCGTTCGATTGCAGAAACACCTTGGTCCAGGTGTAGCCCCAGGCGAAGCCGTGATCGCGCACCAGGGCTCGTGGAAGTGCTTCGCCGTGAAGCCGCTGTAGCGGGTGCGATACAGGGTCTCGATCTGCGCCTCGCGCTCGCTCGGCACCCGCTGGCCCGACACCTGGCCGAGACGCCGGTCCAACAGCCCGCTCTCGCCGGCGTCGTCGAACCGCACGCACCAACGCCGGAACGTCCGCTCGCTGACGCCCAGCAGCGCCGCCGCATCGATCTGGTTGAGCTCACTGGCTTCATGGCGCTCGAACTCGCTCCGGAACTTGATCACCCGAACACCCTGTAGGGCTTCCGTCCGGCGCATCCAGGCTCTCCAAAGAGCCCCGCATCACCGGACAGATCGTGTGCTACCTAAACCGGACATATCGTGTGCTACCGACAACCCTGCCAGGGCGCCTGTGCAGGCTTGCGATCGAAGGCTATAACCGCCTGCAATGAAACCTCCCCATGGCAATCGTTCAGGCGGCTCGAATCGCCCTCCGTCCGATCGGGGGCCTTATCGCGGGCCCGGCGGACCAGGACCTCGGCCACATCAGCCGGGAGGCGGCCAGGGTTCCCAAGATGGCGGCAGACACCGCGGCTCAGGCGGCGGTGGACCCCGATCGGAACCGACGAAGGGCTACGCCCAGGCCAAACCCACGACGGGCTATGCCCAGGCCACCAGCATGGCCGGCTCAGCCCACCGCGACCATGCCAAGCCTGGCCGCGACACGCCACGCCACGGCGTGCAAAGCCAAGACCGGCCGCAGCAGAACGGCGGCGGCAGGCTAGGTCTCCATGGCGGCGCCCCGCGCGGCGAAATCGAACCCCGCCTCCCCAAGGCAACCCACGGCGCAACACTTCACCGTTCCCCGCCGCGCCACCACGATGGTTCGCGCAACATGCCGGATGCGCCCAAGGGCACGTTATGGCTGTATGGCCATCACGCCGTCGCCGCCGCGCTGGCAAATCCCAACCGCCGGCTGCGCCGCCTGCAACTGACCGAAGAAGCCCAGGCAGCGATCGGCAAGCAACTGCCGCCGCCCTGGGCGGTCTCGCCGGAACGGGTCGATCGCGCACGATTGGACCATCTGCTCGGCCGCGACGTGGCGCATCAGGGCGCCGCGTTGCTGGCCGATCCGCTGGCGCCCCCAAGCCTGCAATCGGTGCTGGAAAAGCCCGGCGTGATCATCCTGCTGGATCAGGTCACCGACCCTCGCAATGTCGGCGCCATCATGCGTTCGGCGGCCGCGTTCGGCGCCGCCGCCGTGATCACCCAGGACCGCAACGCCCCCGAGGAAACCGGCGCCCTGGCCAAGGCAGCATCCGGCGCGCTGGAAACCATGCCGCTGTTGCGCGCGGTCAATATCGCTCGCACCATCATCGCGCTGAAGGCGGCGAACGTCTGGTGCATCGGACTGGATGCGGCGGGAGCACCGCTGTCCGGCCCCGCTTTCGCCGATCGTCGCGTGGCCCTGGTGCTGGGTGCCGAAGGCGAGGGCCTGCGCCGGCTGACACGCGAGACCTGCGATGAAATCGCCGGACTGACCATCAAGGGCGCCGTCGAAAGCCTGAACGTATCGGCCGCGGCATCGGTGGCGTTGTACGAACTGTCCCGGCGCTGACGGTGTTCGATCCGCTTCCAGCCGCCCGCCTGCTGCACCAACTCAGGCAGGATCGCACCCCGCTCACCCGCCTGCCCGCCGCCATCGCGCCCAGCACCGCGGCCGAGGGCGCGGCGGTGCAGGTTGCCCTCGCCGCCCTTGTGGACAACCAGCGCCCGGCCGGGTTCAAGATCGGCGCCACCGGCAAGCGGATGCAGGCCTATCTCGGCGTCGATGCCCCGATCGCCGGCTTCATCCGCCACGCCGACCTGTATCGGCATCAGGCGACACTGCGATTCGACGACTTCATCAAGCCCGGGGTGGAATGCGAGGTCGCGGTGCGGCTGGCGCGCGATCTGCCGCCCGGCCCGTGCTCATTGCCGCGGGCGCTGGCCGCGGTCGGCGACTTCTTCGCCGGCATCGAGATCGTCGATAACCGCTATGGCGATTTGGCCGAGCTCGGCACGCCGACGCTGCTGGCGGATCAGATGTATCATGGCGCTGCGGTGATCAGCGATCGCCATGACATCAATTGGCGAGAGTTGCCGATCGACGCACTGCACGGGCGCATCTGGCTCGACGACGGCACCGCCGATGCAGGCATCACCTCGGATCTGCTCGGGCATCCGCTAAATGGATTGGCATGGCTGGCCGGGTCGGCCGAGGCGGCGGTGTTCGGTGGCCTCAAGGCCGGTCAGGTGGTGCTGCTGGGCAGCGTAACGCCGCCGCTCTGGCTACGCGCGCCGGCGACGGTGACCGTTGCCTTCCCGCCATTGCCGCCGGTGACAGTCCGGTGGCACGCCTAGAGGCCAGCGCCGCTGCCATCGAAGCAACCCGGTGCGTCCCCTGGCAGGCCGTCGTCTTCAAGCTAAGCTGATCTGTCGACTACACGGCACCGCAATCGACTACGCGGCACCGCAATCGACGACGCGGCACCGCAATCTGCCCAACCTCGTTCGTGGCAACACCGCCGCTACGGCGCGCCCGGTGCTCCGCCGGCCGTTCCGCCGCCGGCGGCGGTTCCCGGCGCCGTCGCGCCCGCCGGGGTGAAGCGGCCGATATTGCCCAGAAGCTGCTGCATGAAGGAAGCCTCGGTGCCCGGCGATGCCGTAGTCCGAGCAATCACCGACACCGGAAGCGAATCGTCCTTGTCCAGCGCCTTGATCGTCTTCAACACGCCCTTGTCATCAAAATTCAGCACCACGACGTTCTGCTTGAGCTCCCCCAGGGTGCGCCCGATGCGCTGCTGCGTCAGCTCGCTGATATACAGCCATGTGTTGTCGTCGAACGTGTCGCGCGCGGTGGGGGACCCGATGATCGCCGACACGTCGGCCTTGGTGGAAGTCCCCGGCGTCAGCTCCTTCATCGAGTCCGGATCGACCTTGTTGCCGCGGACCTGCGGCGGCGGCATCAACCAGCCGCACGACGACAGTAGCAGGCAACCCACTAGCACCAGGCGTCGAGCGGAAAACCGCCGATTGGACGGCGGCCGACGGAAGCTACGGGTAAGCAACTGCTGCATCCTGCGATTTTCGCTGACCGTCTGGTTGGATCGATAGCCGGACTTATCTATACCCGGGCTGCCTGTCACGGCCGCCCGCGCCGTGTCAATGAACACATCGCCTTCGGTCGGGTCAATAAGCGGTTGGGCCGCGGGCGGCATGACCCAGCACCCCGATAGGCCAAAACAAAGAGGCTCGATTGGCCGGTTTTCTTCGCAAACGCGACAAGCAGGAACGAGCCGCCTTCCAGCTCTACGCAACGTCCGTGGTCGCCGCGCGCGACGCTTTCCTCTATGCCACCCTGGGCGTGCCGGATACGCTCGACGGGCGGTTCGACGCCATCGTGCTGCACGTCTATCTGCTGGTTCGCCGCATGGATGGTGAACCGCAACCGGCCCCCGCGCTGGCCCAAGGCGTGTTCGACGCCATGTTCCTGGACATGGACATCAACCTGCGCGAAATGGGCGTCGGCGACCTGTCCGTCGGCAAGCGCAACCGAGCGATGTGGGAGGCATTTCACGGCCGAAGCGCCGCCTATGCCGCGGCTTGGCAGGATCCGCCGGCGCTGGCGGCTTCGTTCGCCCGCAATGTCTGGCGCGGCGCACCGCCGCCGACCGGATCGGCCGAGGCGCTGGTGCGTCTGGCCGCCGCTCAGGCGGCCTGCCTCGCCGCCCAGCCGCTGGACGCGATGCTGAACGGCGAAGTCCACTTTCTGGCAGCGGAGCAAGCGGCACGATGAAACCCGAACTGCACCGCCCGCTCTCGCTCGACCATATCGGACCGCGCGGGCTGGACCTCACCGTGGAGGCGAACCCGGCCGAGTGTTCGGCACTCGCCATCCGGATGAACATTGCCGCCGTGCTGGCGCTGTCCTGCGCCTTCCACCTGATCCGCCAAGGCCGCGATGTCGTTCTCGCCCGCGGCACCCTGCGCGCTCGGGTGACGCAGACCTGTGTCATCAGCCTGGAGGACTTCGACGCGCCGGTGCAGGAGACCTTTCAGGTCCGCTTCGTCCCATCAGAGCAGCAATCCGATGAGATCGACCCCGAAGCGGACGACGAAATCCCTTTCGAGGGCAACCAGATCGATCTCGGCGAGTTAGCGGCGGAGCAGCTTGGGCTGGCGCTGGACCCCTATCCCCGCATGCCGGGCGTCGAGATTCCGGCTGCCGAGGACGATCCCGAACCGCATCCGTTCGCGGCGCTTCGCCGTCTGAACTGAGACCGCCTGCCTGACGCCACTAGGGCGATGGCGCTCCGGCACGCCCGAACGTCGGTTTCACCAGGATTTCTGCCCGACCATGCCCATCAAGCCGCGCGTTGCCGGAAGTTGCGCGGCCACGGACCCATTCTTGCACAAAGGTGCGCCGCGACGCGCGCGACGGGTTGACCCTGAGAGTGCATCGCGCTTGCATATACCGTGGGGGTGCAATATGTCGGGTCCGGATCCGGGGGGCGGAGCAACGCTGCTGCGAATGGGCCTGTTCGGCCCAACCACGTTCAGTATCGGCGGCCGTGAACTCCGATTCAAAAGCCTCAAGCTGCGGGCGATTCTGGGCTACATCGCGCTGAACGAGGCACTGGCCGAAACCCGCGAACGCCTGGTCGGTCTGTTATGGAGCGAATCCGGGGAAGACCACGCCAGGGCATCGCTGCGGCAGAATATTCGCGAACTACGGGTCGCCATCCAGGCTTGGCAGGACGGCCTGCACATCGACGTCCGCGAAATCGGTTTCCGGCCTCGCTCGATCGAGGTGGACGTTTCGGCGGTGATCAACGCCGCTGAAGCCGGGCAGGTGCATCCGCTATTGCTGGAACGGCGAAATCTCGCCGACGAGTTGATGGCCGGGCTGGAGGACCTCGACCCGTCGTTCCGTTCTTGGCTGCTGGCGAAACGCCATACCATCCGAGATCGCCTGCTGCGGGCGCTGGAAAACGCCCTGGCGTCGGAAGCCGGTGATCTGGCCGCGCAGGGCAAGTTGGCGCAGGCCATCCTGAACCTGGACCCGACGCACGAGGACGCCGCCCGCCGGCTGATGCGGGCACGGGCGATGATCGGCGATACCGGAGGCGCGCTGCGGGTCTACAAGGCGCTGTGGGACCTGCTGGACGAAGACTACGGCATGGAGCCGGCCGAGGCCACGCAGAAGCTGGTCGCGGATATCAAGACCGGGCTATTGGAACCGGTATCAGAGGCAATGCCCGCCTCCATTGCTCCACCACCCGCCGCCGCGCCGGTGGTCCAGCCGGCGACGCAATTGTGGCTGGCAGTCCAAACGGTCTCCATCCGCGACATCAATCCGGCTAAAGCCCACCTGGTTCTGGAGTTTCGTCAACATCTGATCGGGTCGCTGCTCAAGTTCCGAGAGTGGCGAGTGACCGACGCGCCAACACGGTCTGAGGCCGCAGGAACCGGTCCCCACCTGGCCGGCCATTACGAAGTCCAAATGGTGGCCTTCCAGGCCGGCGCTGATGTGGAAATGATGGTCACGCTAAAAGATTTGGAGTCCGACCATTACATCTGGAATGAGAACTTCGAGCTGAAACTGGAGAACTGGTTCATCTATCAGCGCCGCGTCGTTCGCCGCATCGCCATGGGTCTCAACGTGCATCTATCGGCCGACCGGCTGCGGCGCTTTTCCGATAGCCAGGATGTGTCGCTTGGCCTGTATGACCGGTGGCTACGGACTCGGACCCAGGCTCTGACCTACAACCCCCACCTGTGGGACCGTCTGAAGCAGCAGTTCAGCGAAATCATACGCGAAGCGCCTGATTTCGGGCCTGCACACCAGGGCTTGGCTGACCTCCATAATACGGAACATATTGCCCACCCGGGTGTTTTTCGAACAGCCGAACGCGATCAGGCGGCATTTGCCTACGCTCGCGAAGCGGTCCGGCTCGATCCCTCAGACATGCGCGCCCATCGTTGCATGGCCTGGTCTCATAGCATGATCAATCAACACGATCAGGCAATTATGCATTTGGAGGTGGGTTACGAATTAAATCCTAACGATTCCTGGTACGCTATTTCAGGGGCAAATTTATTGGCGTTTTGCGGCCAGCTTGATCGCGCGGCGGAGATCGCCTCGGCAGCGATGGATATGACGCTGGCTCCGAGCCTGACCCATTGGGCTTATAATGCCGAAATACACTATCTCAGGGGCGACTATCAGGCCGCCATACAGGCCGCGGACCTGTCCCAGAATGTCATTTGGGACATTCCAGCCTGGCGGGCCGCCGCCTTTGCCATGCTTGGTCGACCGGCAGAGGCGGCGGCAGAGGCCGAACATTTTATTAGTCGAATCCGGGCAAATTGGTTTGGCTCGCAACCGGCGACGCCGGAGGCGATCGTGAAATGGCATCTGCACGTCCATCCGATGCGCCGCGGCGAAGAATGGAAACATCTTCGCGACGGTTTGGCTCGCGCCGGTCTGCCGACCAACTCGATCGAGCAAGGCGTTTGGTAAGCATAGCCTTGCCTGTTGCTGTCACATGCAGTTGTTGATGGTATATTCGCCGACCCGGCAGTTGGCGAATTCAATATCCTCGTCAGGGGTCAGCACGGCGCGTTGTCCGGTGTAGGCATCATCATAAAAGACCGGCAACGGATAGGGCCCCGGCTTCACCTGAGCGCGCGCCGCGTTGAGCATGGACTCGGTTGGAAGCATGAACGCGAGCTCCTTTGTCTGGTCGTAGAAATAGATTTTGACATTGCGGTTCTGATTGCCGGGAACTGATGCGCCGGATATGCAATGTTTTTCGGCTTGATCCACGAGGTCTTTGACCTCGGTTGGCAGCGGTTGAAGCCCGCAAATCCAAAGCTCGACGAGTTGACCCCACCGCCGCCAGTTCTCTCTGGTGTCATCGAAATTAACCATCATTGACGGGTCCATAGAACTCTCTCCTTCAATTTGATATTGTTTCGTTAAAGGTCTGATTCGACAAGTGGACGACTTGGCCTCAAGCCCGTTTGTTGACATTGAGGCCGGCTTGCCGCAGCGAGCCATGCAAGCTTAGACGTGATTCGAACGTGATCGGCTGGGCCTCCGAATCGCAAGCGCTACTCTCGCCGACCACGCAAGGATCTAAAATGGCTCGATCAAATCTTGTCGCTGTTGTTGCGACTGACTGATCTAACGTCACCGCATTCCCTAACCAACCAGCTACCCGCCCTGATTAATGATGTATTCACCGATGCGGCAGGCAATGAACAGCGTATTTTCATCAGTAGTAAAAGCCTTGCGTGACGCAGTATAGGCCGCGTCGTAGAACACCGGCAGCGGATAGAACTCGCCCGGGTTGGTACTTTTCAGAGCCTGATCGAGCATGTTTCGGGTTGGCAGCATTAAGACGAGCGAACCATCCTCTTCCGACGGGTAGAATGTAATCTTCAGGTCTGGCGGCCCATCAATGCTGGCACCCTTGATGCAATGATCGGTCATCTGCTTGACCAACGCCGCAGCCGTCTCGGGCCTTGGCAGCATCTTTCGGGCCCAGAGTCCGACAAGCTGACCCCACAGGCACCAGTTTCCCTGTTCGTCGTTGAAGTTGACCTTCATTGGGGTTTGCATAGTGTTAAGCTACCCTATTCTCGGTTGCAGGGCGAACCTTCAACTCCAGCTTGCCGAAACCAACAACACGGCGTCAACCATGATGCGAAACCGATCGGCGGCAGGCGTTGGCCGATTCTGAAAGATCCTGGTCCGATCGGCTGAATGCCGCGGCGCACACCATAAGTCGTCCCGATGCGGATGCGCGGGCGGGCGGGCTCCTTAAGTATCTCGGTTACGATGACGGTGAGACGCTTGCAGCGCCCACACGCGCGCGGATGCTGCGCGCCGCCGCGACGTTTCGCCGATTGTTCCGCTTGCCGGCACCGGACGCGCCCGGTCTGGTATTCTTCGGCGCCGAGGCCGATCCCGCGCGCCTCGGCTCCCTTAACGCCGGCCTCCCCGTTGGCGGATTCTCCGGCTCGGGACTGGACCCGCGCCGCGCCTTCGAATCCTGCGTCGGCGAAGGCATCGAATACCTAAGCCAGTTCGCCCACCCCGAAGATCCATTGGCAACCGGACCGATCGCCGCCTATGCCGCATCGCTCGACCCAGCCTCGCACGGATATGCCAAAGCCGCGCTTGCCGCTGCCGGCATCACCGCCGATTGGCCCATCGCCTGGATGCCGGTCCACCGCATCACCGACGGCGCCGCATCCTGGTTCCCCGCCGATCTGTGCCTGCGCCGCGCCGCCAGCGATTTCGTCCCACCGCTGAAGCTGAGCACCGGCTGCGCCGCCGGCGTCACACCCGGCGCCGCGACACTGCACGCGATGCTGGAACTGATCGAGCGCGACGCCGTGGCGCTATGGTGGCGCGGCGGTCGCCGAGGCCGCTCGATCCCCGCGCACAGCGAGGCAGGGCAGGCCGCCGCCGGCTTGCTGGCGCAACTGCGCCGCGGACAGCACAACCGGCAGACGGTCCTGTTCGATATCACCACCGACCTCGGTGTCCCTGTCGCGGCCGCCTTTTCCACCTCGCCCGACGGCCACGGCTTCGCCCTCGGCCTCGGCGCCCGGCCAACTCTGGCCGACGCCGTCGGTTCCGCGATCTTCGAGCTATGCCAGTCGGAGCTCAGCCTGCACGTGATCGCAGCGAAGCGCCGTGAGTCAGGGGACTCGGCACTGAACGACAGCGACCAACGCCAGCTTGCCCGAGCGGCGCTGAATCCCCGGGCCTGTCTGCTGCTGCAGCCAGACGAGGCCGCCAGCGCCGCGGCGTCACTGGCCGGCGACCCAATCAGCGCAATCGTGCAATCGCTGGCAACCCACGGAATCGTTGCCTATTCACTGGACCTGACCCGGCCCCGGTTCAGCGTGCCGGTCGTCCGCGTGCTCGCCCCCGGCCTGCAATCCGATCCAGGTGAAATCGTCAGTGACCGATTGGCCCGCACGATCGCGGCAACCGGCGGCGGCGCGCGGCACCACGGCGGCATCGCGCTGCTGTAATCCTCAGGCCACCGGACCATGCACGAATCGCGCACTGCCGAAGGCCGCCAGCGCCGCCGGAAGCGCGCCATCCAGGATCGCCGGAGCCAACGCCAGCGCATGCGCCCCCGCCAACGTCACCCCGCTGTGGCAGGTGGCGGCAAAGGCCCCCGGAAACCGCCGCGACTGTTCGTAGATCGGCAAGCCATCCGGCGACATCACCCGCAGCGCCGCCCACATGCGGATGATCGAGGCATCCTTCAGCGCCGGAAAAATCCGTGTGTTGCGATCGGCGATCTGCTTCAGCACCGCAATCCGCGTTCGGGTGTCGAAGCCGACATCCTCCTGACTGTCCCCAAGCATCACCGTGCCCTCGTCGGTCTATCGCAGCAGGTGGGTCGGGTAGTCGAGCAGCGGCCGCAGCCGTTCGGTGACAATGATCTGGCCTTGCAACGGCGACACCGGCATGTGCAGTCCGACCATGCCGGCAAGTTGCCGGCTTCCCAGCCCGGCCGAGATGACGATACGCGGCGCGATGTATGTCTCATCCGCGGCGCGGACGATGAACAGGTTGGGTCTCGCCTCGATGGCGCCGACCTTGCGGTTCGGCCGGTAATCCAGCGTCTGGTGCAGCGCCTTCAGCAAACGCAGCGGATTGGCGTGTCCGTCGATCGGACAGAAGCTCGCGCCCCTGACCTCGTCGCCCAGCCCCGGAACCATGGCTCTGGCCTCCGCGCGGCTCAGCATGCGGCTGCCGATATCGCCGCTTTCATTGTGCATCCGGCGGATCATCAACTCGCGCTGCTCGAACTCGTCGTCGGACAGGCAGAACGCCAGACCGCCGGGCTGATGCAGGCCGAGGTCGGTGCCGGTGGCATCGCCCAGCGCAGCCGCGAGGTTCGGCCACAGCGCCGCCGAGTCTCGCGTCCACCGCGCGTAAGCCGGCATCCCGGCGCCTTTGCTCTGCACCCACACAAGGCCGAAATTGCCCCGCGCCGCGCGATAGGCAATATCGCCTTCGTCGAGCAACACGACAGCCGCACCCCTGGCCTTGGCTCCCCAGGCGATCGCACCCCCCACCAGCCCACCGCCGATAACGATCAGATCGTATCTCCCAGGCATCGCCACGACCTCCGCATGCACGCAAAGCCTACCGGCAACGACCTCGGCGAACAAAGCCTTGAAACGCCCACAAACCCATACTAGATTGCGTCAACTGGTTGGAGACTGGTTGGATGGAGACCATCGGCGCCTTCGACGCCAAAACCCATCTCTCGGCGTTGCTGGAGCGTGTGGCCAAAGGTGAACGGTTTACCATCACCCGGCACGGCACCCCCGTGGCCCAGCTTGTGCCGGTGACGCGACGCGATCCAGAGCAGATCAAAGCGGTGGTCCAGCGCATGCAGGACATCGCCGCAGATGTCACCCTGGACGGCGACTGGAAAAATTTTCGCGATGCCGGGCGGAAATGGTAGATCTCGCGAAGGTCGGCTCAGCCGTCACCCCGGTCGTCGTGGATGCGTCCGTCACCGCCGCTTGGTGCTTTCAGGACGAGGCCACGGACGCCAGCCGCGCATTACACCAAAGCCTGCCGCATCGCCAAGTCGTGGTGCCGCTGCTGTGGCACGCTGAATGTGCCAACCTTCTGCTGACCGCCGAACGGCGCAAGCGCCTGTCCACAGAACGCTGTTCGGAACTGCTCGAGTTGCTCGGCGAACTACCGATCGAAACGGACGACGAAACACCGCACATTGCAGGGCCGGTGATCCGGCTGGCCAGGACGCACCGGCTTACCGTGTACGACGCAATCTATCTCGATCTCGCCATGCGGCGAGGCATCGCCCTCGCAACCCGCGACAATGACCTGCGCCGGGCCGCCGCTTCACTGAATATTACGCTGATCCAGACGTGAGCAAGGAGCGCTTCCAAGGTGAGCGTAAACGGTCACCGCGCCCTGGCTCGTTGTTTGAGCGAGCAACTCTATCAGCCTGACTTTCCAGCCAACCTGATGTCGCTCTTGGCGCTACCCGTCGGCGCGCGGCACCCACGGGATCTTGGCAACCGCGACACCCTCCTCGGCCAGGCTCTCCGCCTGTTCCTCGGTCGATTCGCCGTAAATCCCCTTGGGCTCGATCTCGCCGCGATGCATAGCCCGCGCCTGATCGGCGAAATCCGGCCCGACATAATCGCAATTCTTCTCCACTTCGGCCCGCATGCGCTGCAGCGCCGCCAGCATCTGCGCCGGCAGCCGACCCCCGGCGACCTTCGCCGGTGCCGCGACCGCCGGGGCCTGCGCCGGAGCCGCCGGCGCCTCGACCGCGACCGGCGTCACATCACGTTTCGTCAGCGCCGGCGCCATCAGCGCTCGGTCGATCTCGGTCCCGCCACATTCAGGGCACTCGATCAGTCCGCGTTTCGCCTGCTTCTCGAAGCTGGCGCTATCCTTGAACCAGCCGTCGAACCCATGCGCCTGACGGCATTGCAACTGGTAGTGAATCATACGCGGCGACCAACACCCGATCTCATGACGAACCCATGACGTAATCTGGCACTCTCAGTGCCGGAGTGCCAGCACTTTCATGCCAATCCCAGCAGAGTGTTCAGTGTCCCGGCACGATCCAGCGCCACCATGTCGTCGCAGCCACCAATGTGCTCACCGGCGATAAAAATCTGCGGCACCGAGGTGCGGCCACCCGACCGCTGCCGAGCCTCCGCCCGGGCCGCAGACCCATGCGGGGCGTCAATTTCGCGGAACGCCACCCCCTTGGTGGACAGCATATGCATCGCGCGTTCGCAGAACGGGCACCAGGGTTGGGTATAGATTTGGACATCCGCCATTTGCGTCACCTCTTTGACACCATGTTGGCAAGATTGACCCTGCGCGCAAGTTCGGCGCCGCACGCGGCGCGATCCGCGCTGCATCCGCCGCCCAGCCACCACTGCCGGACCTCGCGCAACAACGCCCCAACCGCCGGGCCCGAGGCCACACCCAGCGCCACCACATCGCGCCCCTCCAACGCAAACACCGGCCGCGCCATGGCGGACAAACGACGCCTCGCGTCCGCATCGCCGTCGAGCCACGTGCGATCGACCAGGTCGTCCGGCCGGTGATCCGCCAGCAGGCGGCGCAGCGCGGCATCCGAACCGGAGATCCGCGGCGTTGCCAGCAACCGGATCAACCGGTCGCGGTCCTCGTTGGAAAGTTTCAGCCGCGTCGCCAACGTGGACGGGTCACCGGTCAGCATCGCGGCCAATCGCAAGATGGCATCGGCCGGCAGGCCAGCCAGCCGCGAAACCGCCGACGCCTCCGGCGCCACCGCCGCCCAGATGCCCAGCCCATCCATCAGCAGCACCGCAGCCAACGGGCCCGGCGCATCCAGGATGCGGCGTAGTTCGCTCCACACCCGCTCGACCGATAATCCGCCGAGGCCAGGAATTCCGCCCCGCAAGCCGTCCAGAGTTGCCCGGTCGGGCGCCCCCACGCCGAAGCCGGCGTAAAACCGGAAGAAGCGCAGCACGCGTAGAAAGTCCTCGGCGATGCGGGCCGCCGGGTCGCCGACGAAACGAATGCGTCCCGCCGCCAGGTCGGCCGCGCCGTCGAAGTAATCGAACAACTCGCCGTCGCGCGCCATCGACATGGCGTTGATGCTGAAGTCCCGCCGCGCCGCGTCCTGGCGCCAATCCGCGGTGAAGGCGACGACGGCATGACGGCCATCGGTCGCGACGTCGCGCCGCAACGTGGTCACCTCGTATCCGCGACCTTGCACCACCGCGGTGACGGTGCCGTGCGCCAGGCCGGTCGAAACGACCTTGATGCCGGCGTTGCCGAGCGCCGCGATCACCGTCTCCGGTTCATCCGGCGTCGCCAGATCGACATCGGCCAAGTCCCGGCCCGCCAGCGCGTCACGCACGGCCCCGCCAACCACGCGCGCGCTCTCCAGCGCGTCCCAGATCCTGGCAACCGCCGGATCGGTCAGGAAGGCCGGCGGCGTCATGGCGCTGAGCCCACCCGCCCAGGAACCACCCGCCCAGGAACCACCCGCCCGTCATGCATCTGATCGGGGATATAGGGCTGATTGGCATCACCGGCATCGAGGTGCCAAACCCAGATCAGCGCCAGCACCATCAGCACGATGAAACCGATCGCACCGCGCAGCAGCCAAGCCGGCGGCGTCGGCGACGGGAACGCCAGCCGCCAAACCGCGAAGCTCAGCAACGGCGTCAGGAAAAGCACGATCTCAATGATGCGCGGCATGGTTCGGCGTCCCCAGGATGCATCGGCGCCGCGGAAACTGGAACGGGTCAGCCGCGCACAGGCCACCACAGCGCCTGCGACGACCACCTGGTGTCCTGTCCCTGAAGTTCGCCGCACGATGCGGCGAACGCATGGGATCAGCAGGCCACTGCAAAGAACCAGCCAGGGTCGCGCGGCTGAGGCTCGCCTGATAGGGCGAACTTCCGGCTCGGGACGCTCGAATCATATCCTCAAATCGCTTCAAACGGAGGAGCGTCGGCGGATTTTGATCACGGCGGCGCGGTGGTGAAAATCGTCTCGACGGTGCGCGTCAGGCTGGCGCGCCAGTGCGGCAGTTGCACGTCGAAGACCACATCCAGCTTCGTGCAATCCAGCCGAGAGTTGGCCGGACGCTTCGCCGGTGTCGGCCAGTCCGCCGTCACGATCGGCGCCACTTCGGGCACATTGGCGCCGAACCGGGCGGCTTCCTCGAACGTTGCGACGGCAAGACCGAACCACGTGGTGGCGCCCGCACCGGCGGCATGGAAGATGCCCCGGTAGGCCGGCCGCCAACCCGTTGCATCCACCCGAGCGATCACTGCCAGGATGGCGTCGCCAAGGTCGGTGGCGGTGGTCGGGCAACCATGTTGATCAGCCACCACGCTCAGCCGCGGGCGGGTCTTGCCCACTGTCAGCATGGTGCGGACGAAGTTCTTGCCGGTCGCGGCATAAACCCAGGCGGTACGCAGAACGATGGCCTTCGCACCCGATGCGATCACCGCCCGTTCGCCGGCCAGCTTGCTGGCACCATACACCCCCTGCGGCGCGACCGGATCGGTTTCGACATAAGGCGTCGGCTTCGCACCATCGAACACGTAATCGGTGGAAATATGGATCAGCGGAATGTCCGCCTCGGCGCACAGCCGCGCCAGAATCGCCGGTCCGTCACGATTGGCGCGATAGGCCGCGTCCGAGTCGGTCTCCGCCGCATCCACCGCGGTATAGGCGGCCGCGTTGACCACCAGACGCGGGGCGGCAGCCCGCAATGTCGCCTCGATCGTCTCGGCTCGGTCCAGGTCGAAGGCCGGGCGGCCAACCCGATGTACGCCGGCGGTCGCGGCAAGCGCTGAGGCAAGCTGGCCGCTGCCCCCGGTGACAAGGATCGGACCGGTCATGGCCGAAGGCGTCCCGAATGCGTGTCGGTCGTGCAGTCGGAGCAGGAACACAACCGCGGATGAACGCAGATGAACGCTGATACCCACGATCCAACCCGAGTCCGTAGTGTCAGACGTATATCTGTCCGGCTCGCCGGTCTGCTATCCGCGTTCATCCGCGTGCATCCGCGGTTGAAACTTTCTCGTGGGCGCGTTCACACATGGAATAGCGCCGGCAGATCGCGCAGCCGAGGCAAAATCTTGTCCTTGTCCGACAAGATCACCGAATCAGCTGCGACCGGCCAATCAATCCCAATATCCGGATCGTTCCAGATCACCCCGCGCTCAGCCGCTTTGTCATACGCCCCGGTGACCTTGTAGATCACCTCGGTCTCCGCGGTCAGCGTGCAGTAGGCATGCAGGAAACCGGCCGGAACCCAAATCTGCATCCAGTTCTCGGCGCTGATCTCAGCCCCGACATAGCGCCCGAAGTTCGGCGAGCCGTGCCTGGCATCCACCGCCACGTCGTAGATCGCGCCCTTCACGCAGCGCACCAGCTTGCCCTGCGCATTCGGGCCGATCTGGCAGTGCAGGCCGCGCAACACCCCGGCCGTGGTCGACACCGCATGATTGTCCTGGATGAACGGTCCCGCGACGCCCGCCTCGGCGAACCGGCCCTGGTTCCACGTCTCGGAGAAAAACCCCCGCGGATCCCCAAACCGCGCCGGGGTAATCAGCTTGACGTCGGCAATCGCCAGCGCTTCGACCTTCACTCCATTTCCCCCTCGGCCAACTCCATCAGCACGCGCCCCAGTTCGGTCTTCCCGAGATGGGTGGCATGGTGGCGAAGCTGATCGGCGTCGATGAACCCCATGCGGAACGCGACCTCCTCGGGGCAGCCCACCAGCATGCCGGTGCGCGACTGGATCGTCTGCACGAACGTCGCGGCCTGCAACAGGCTGTCGCAGGTGCCGGCATCCAGCCAGGCGCAGCCGCGCGACAACTTTTCGACGTGCAGCGTCCCCATCTCCAGGTAGATGCGGTTGAGGTCGGTGATCTCCAGCTCGCCACGCGCCGACGGCCTGATCCTAGGTGCGATATCACCGACCTGCCGGTCGTAGAAATACAGCCCGGTGACCGCCCAATTGCTGGTCGGCGCGGCGGGTTTTTCCACCACTTCAACAGCGCGCCCGTTGGCGTCGAACGCCACCACGCCATAGCGTTCGGGGTCACGCACCTGATAGG
The DNA here is from genome assembly GCF_965277825.1 of Rhodopila sp. NCBI lineage: Bacteria > Pseudomonadati > Pseudomonadota > Alphaproteobacteria > Acetobacterales > Acetobacteraceae > Rhodopila > Rhodopila sp. Next base: position 230,130 of record NZ_OZ255846.1, read on the forward strand.
CGAACACGGTGGCGCCGACCGCTCTGGCGGCGGCAACGCGCAACAGGGTGGAAAGATGATCGGCATGGATCAGGTTGTCGCCGAGCGCCAGCGCGCAGGCATCGCCCGCCAGCCAGTCGCGCCCGATCACAAAAGCCTGCGCGATTCCCTCGGGCCTCGCCTGCTCGGCGTATTCGAAGCGCACCCCAAAGCGCGAGCCATCGCCCAGCAGCCGCCGGAACTGCGGCAGGTCCTCGGGCGTGGAGATCAGCATGATGTCCGTGATGCCCGCCAGCATCAGCGTCGACAGCGGGTAATACACCATCGGCTTGTCGTAGACCGGCAACAACTGCTTCGAAGCGGCCAATGTCATCGGATGCAGCCGGGTCCCCGACCCGCCGGCCAGCAGAATCCCCTTCATGCCACCGGTTCCTTCTTGTCGCTCGTCGCGCCCCGCACCGCCTTGGGCGCATCACCCTCCGATGCACCAAGCCGTTGCCCGGCATACTTCGCCGCGCGCAACGCTTCCCACCAGGCGCGGTTGCTCAGATACCAGTCGATCGTCCGAGCCAGTCCGCGTTCGAAATCGTGTGGCGCCTTCCAGTCCAACGCCTGCTCGCTGCGCGAAGGGTCGATTTCGTAACGAAAATCATGACCCGGCCGGTCGCTGACAAACCGGATCAGCCGTTCACGCGGACCGGCCGGATCGGCAACCCTGGTGTCCAGGTGAGCGCAGATCGCCTTGACCACTGCCAGGTTGGTGCGCGGCTGCCGACCGCCGATCGCGTAGGTCTGGCCGGCGATGCCGCTTTGCAGCACGCGCACCAGCGCCTCGGCATGGTCTTCGACGAACAGCCAGTCCCGCATGTTCGAACCATCGCCATAGACCGGCAGTGGCTTGCCCTCCAGCGCGTTCAGAGTGACCAGCGGGATCAGCTTCTCAGGAAATTGCCACGGGCCATAGTTGTTGCAGGTATTGGAAACGATGGTCGGCAGCCCATAGGTGTGGCTCCAGGCGCGGACCAGATGGTCGGATGCCGCCTTGGTCGCCGAATAGGGGCTGCGCGGGTCATACGCGGTAGTCTCGGTGAACGCCGGATCATCAAGGCCCAGCGCGCCGAACACCTCGTCGGTGGAGACGTGATGGAAGCGAAACGCCGCTTTCCTGTCGCCGGCCAGGGTGGCGTAGTGCCGCCGGGCGGCTTCCAGCAGGACGAAGGTGCCGACGACGTTGGTTTGCACGAAATCCGCCGGCCCATCGATCGACCGATCCACATGGCTCTCCGCCGCCAGGTGCATCACAGCGTCGGGGTCATGCGCCTCGAACACCTGCCGCATCGAAGCGGCGTCGGCGACGTCGGCCTTGACCAGCTGATGCCGGTTATGTCTGAAACCATCCTCCAGCGCAGCCTCGGACGCGGCGTAGGTCATCTTGTCGACGTTGACCACCACGTGGCCGGTTCGGCGCAGCAGGTGTCGCACCACCGCGGAGCCGATAAATCCGCACCCGCCGGTCAGCAAAAGCTTCATAAACCCGCATATCTCCGCCGTTCTCGCCGGCCATGCGGTATCATCAATCCTGTATTCGCCGCAACCGTCAGGTTTTCACCCCCGAAAGAAACAACGCGACCGCGGCTTCGCCCCATACCCGCGTCTGTGCTGCGTCGAGCGGCGGGCCCAACCCCAGGGCGCGACGCTGCGGGCCGGCCAGCACGAGGTGGAGAAACTGTTCGGCGGCAAAAACGGTATCCTGCCGCGGCAGTGTCCCCCGCGCCACCGCCGCATCCAGCAGCGCGGCAATCCGCGCACCGCCTTCGCCCGCGCCGGCCTGGCGCATCATCAGCGGCAGTTCCGGAAAGCGCGCGCTTTCCGCGATCAGCAGCCGGTTCAAGGCAATTGCCTCCGGCGTTAACGCCACCGCCAGGACGCGCGTCGCCGCCTCGTTCAGCGCGGCCGCGAGGTTATCCGCTTCCGGCCAGTAACCGGCAGTGAATAGCCACCTCGCCATCAGCCTTTCCAGCACGGCGTGAAACAGCGCGGGCTTGCCGGTCCAGCGTGCATAGATCGTGCGTTTGGCAACGCGACAGGTCCGCGCGATCGCTTCGATCGTCGTCGCGGCGTAGCCGTCCGCCAGGAACGAAGCGGTGGCGGCGTCCAGGATGGTGGTCTCCAGGGCCGCGGCCGCCTGCGCCGTCGGGCGGCCGCCGGAGCGGCGGATCTCAGCGCCGCTCACCCGATCAGTAGCCCCAGTGACGCGGATGGTAATACGGACCCCACGCCGGATACACGACGCAGCCGGACAGCATGATCGCCACGCCCAGCGCGGCGGCGGTCCTGATCAGATATTTGGCACGCAGCATGGGGCGGAACTCCCGATGGTTGAATGACGCATCTCCAATCTAGGCGCCGAAAAACGCAACGCAACGGGGGCGATGTAATACTTATTGTAACAGCGAACGCTTGCGCTCCACCCTTGGCCGGTCTGTTCAGAGCGTGATCCCGCTGAGCCGACCGTTCACAGCCCGTGAGCCCCAGGTGATCGAACAAGGCATACTTTCAGCATGCGCACCCAGGCTGAAATGCTCCACAGCACCATCAGCCTAGCTGGAAAGTCAGGCTGATTAAGTGGCTCGCTAAAACAAAAAGCCAGAGCGTAGTGACCGCTCGGTCACCCGCTCTAGAAATCCAGGTCGGCGTAATGCGCCGGCGGCGTCGATCCGGGAACACGGTCCGAAAGCACGCCCCGGAAACTCGGGCGCGACTTCATCCGAGCGTACCAATCCCGCGCCGGGGGAGACGCCGACCAGTCCAGTTCCCCGATGAAATCCAGCGTCGACAGATGCGCCGCGGCAGTGAAGTCGGCCATCGACAAGGCGCTGCCGGCGAGCCACTGACGGGTCTCGGCCAACCAGCCGATATAGTCGAGATGATAGCGCAGGGCGGTGTAGCCGGTGCGGATCGCCGCCGGGTCGGGATTACCGCGCTGGGTCAACCGCCGGAGGTACTTCTCGCCATACAGGTTTTGCGTCACCTCGGAGGCGAACTTGCCGTCGAACCAGTTGGTCAGCCGGCGAACCTCGATCCGTTCCGCCAGGGTGCGGCCCATCAAGCCGGTGTCTGGATACGCTTCATCGATATATTCGCAAATCACCCCGGAATCCGGAATGACCAGGCCATTGTCCTCGATCAGCGTCGGCACCGTGCCGGCTGGGTTGAGTGCCAGATAGTCGGGTCGCCGTTCCCAGGTCTTTTCCAGGCGCAACTCGAACGGAAGGCGCTTTTCAGCCAGGACGAGGCGCACCTTGCGGGCGTAGGGCGATAATGGAAGGTGGTACAGAACACGCATCTGTGGCGGATTATCGCACCCAACATCGCGTCGCGCAAAGCGCCGATTGCACAGCCTTTGGTTGAAAATACTAGATCTGCAACTTTCCGTCTACGCAATGGGATGCCGTGCGGCCGCGGCGGTTGCAGCCTCGCTGCCCGCACGCGTCCGATCAGTGCCCCTGCCAGGCGTCGAACCGCTGCTGCAGCTTCGCCAGATTGTCGTGCCAGAATCCCACGTCGAGTTTCAGCCCGGTGCCAAGGTTGGCGGGGTTTCCAGGCGACGTCGCGGCCAGGTCGGGCGGCAATGCGTCGTTCAAGCCCTTCGCCAGACCGGCATCGCCGCTCTGCTGCAACAGCCGCGTCTCGACCGCCGGCATACCGGTAAAGTAGAGAAACTGCTGCGCGGCCCGCAGCGACGGACTCCCTTTCATGATGACCCAGCTTTGCAACTCATAAAGGCTAGCGGCGAACTGCAGGCCGAAACTCTTGTGCTCCTGACGCGCCATTACCGCGATCGGGCCACTCGGCGCGCTGGTCATCAGGACATCGCCCGACGCCAGGATGTGCGCCGCCTCGGATTCCGTCGACCACCACTGGATATAGGGCTTCAGTTGATCGAGCTTGCGGAACGCCCGATCCTGGCCGTCCGTGGTGGACAGCGTCTTGTAGACGTCGCCCGGTGCGACACCATCCGCCATCAGCGCGATCTCGAGGTTGCCGCGCACGCCTTTGCGCAGGCCGCGCTTGCCGGGATATTTCGCCACGTCCCAGAAATCCGACCAGGTTGCGGCGATCGGCAGCTTGTCCTTGTCCCAGGCCAGAACGATGGTGACGATCACCCCGCCCAGGCCACAGTCGCTGACCGCCTGAGGGGCGTAATGGTCCTTGCCGCCGATCGCCGACCAATCGAGCTTCTCGAACAGCCCTTCGCCACACCCGGCGGATAATTCGTCGGCATCGACCAGGACAAGGTCCCAAGGGTCGTCCGTCGCCTTGACGCGGCTGCGCAGCGTATCGATGCCGCCGGCCCAATTTTCCTGCTGGACCGGCACCCCGGTCACCGCGGTAAACGGCTGGACATAGGCAGATTGCATCGCGCTCTGCAACGATTGATCGCGCGTGACGATCGTCAGATCGTTCGGGCTGGCGAAGGCCGAAATCGAGGCCAGCACCGTGGCGGCCATTGCCGCGGCGGCGAGGAGCGAGCGGGCGGGCATGAACAGACGGAGTTCCGACTTTCAGATGATGGACTGACGCTACAGGCCGCTGCCTTTCCGGGCAACGGACCCCCCAGGCAAACAACCGTGTGTCATAATCCGTTGCTTTATCGAACTATTTTTCGCCGGACCACCGACGGCTAACCCGATCAGCGAATGCGCAGCCTGCGGAAATGGCCTCGCATCCGCTTGCCAACTATCGGCATCAGACTAAACTTCAAAGACTTTGCATATGCTTACATCATGGTCCAGCCTCGTGCGTTTAAGGCAAGTGCAATTGGCCTGGCAACGTCGCAAGAAGCGCTGATGTCTAGAAGCAGACGGAAGAACTACGTTCGGAAGGAGACCAGGATGGCGGGAGAGGGCACGCCAACAATTGTCGAAGGGCGAGCGGGGCTCAAGGGCAGCGGCGGCATGAGCGTTTATGACAAACCGAGTTTTCAGCTTAACTCCTATCTGCGTCGTGCCGGGAACTCCTTTGCTCGGTAATCGCAACCGTTCGAGTCGCCGCGGGCCCGGCTGCATCGAGCTCCCCCGGCCCGGACTCCACCATCTCGGCCGGCGGGTTTCCCACCAACCGGCAGCACTGCGGACCCGAAGCCCGCTTCCCCCCAAACCATTATCCCCCGAGCAAGGTTCCAACCTCCAGCCCGGCCTCGGCGCCTGGGATCTTCTTGCCGCCCTCCCAGCGAACCCGATGCACCTCGATGAAGCCGCCCTGGCCGTGGATCACCAGGCTGGCCCCGGAGTGCGCGGCGACCTGGCCGATCTTCTTGCCCTTCACCTCCGCAAAGCTGCGGGCGATCCGCTTGCTGCTCTCGAACAGGAACAGCTTCTTGCCGTCATGCGTGGTCCAGGCGCCGGGCGCCGGATTGAGCCCGCGGATCAGGTTGAAGGTCTGCTCCACATGGGTCGCCCAATGCACCCGAGACTCGGCGTCGCGGATGATGCCCTCATAGCCCGCCGCGGGCTCGTATTGCGCAATCGCCGGGGCCTTGCCGGCCGCCACCAGGTCGGCCGCCTCGATCAGGCCGGCCACGCCCAGCGGGAAAATCTTGCCGAAATACAGTGACCCCAGCGTGTCCTCGGGTTCGATCGGCACGGCGCGGGTCAGCAACACCGGGCCCTCGTCCAATCCGTCGGTCGGGCGGAAGATGCTGAAGCCGGTCTCTTTCCGACCCAGGATGATCGACCAGCTCATCGACGACGCACCGCGATGCAGCGGCAGCAGGCTGGGATGGAACTGGATGGTGCCGAACCTCGGCAGGTTGCAGAAATCCTGCGGCGCGAACTGCGTTACATAGGCCATCACGCCGATATCCGCCTTGGCACCGCGCAGCGCCTCCAGCGCCTCGGGATCGCTCAGCTTGGCAAACTGGTGGGTGGGCACGCCGGCCGCCTCGCCGGCCAGGCGTAACGGGTCAGGGCGCCCCTTTTCCGGCGCGCAGAACACCCCCACCACGTCATCGCCGCGCGCCAGGAAGGCCTCCAGCGCGGCTTTGCCAAAATCCTGCTGCCCGATGATGGCGATGCGCATGCGGGTCCTCCGTTTCTCGTCGTTCGATCATGCGGCGCCGGCAGGCGGACTGTCGAGCCTTGCCATCCCCCGTCTTGGCATCGGCGGAACCGGCGGGTTACACGATCCCCAACCCAGGAGACCAGCGCATGACCACCGAAGACACCGTCGTCACCAGCCGCGAGGGGCGGGTCGGGCGCATCCTGCTCAACCGCCCGCGCGCACTCAACGCCCTCGACCTGCCGATGCTGCGCGCCTGCGCCGCCATCCTGCAGACCTGGCGTGACGATCCACACGTGGATGCAGTGGTGATCGAGGGCGCCGGCGACCGAGCGTTCTGTGCCGGCGGCGATATCCGAGCGCTGCGCGATGCGCAACTGTCCGGCAACCGCGCCGCGGCGGATCAGTTTTTCGCCGAGGAATATGCGCTCAACCTGACCATCGCCACCTACCCGAAACCCTACATCGCGCTGATCGACGGCCTATGCATGGGCGGCGGCATCGGCCTGTCCGTCCATGCCCCGTATCGGGTCGCCACCGAATATGCCGGGTTTGCGATGCCGGAGACCGCGATCGGCTTCTTCCCCGATATCGGCGCGACATTCCTGCTGCCTCGGCTACCGGGCGAACTCGGCACCTATCTCGGTCTGACCGGGCTGCGAGTGGCCGGGGCAGACGCCGTGCACGCCGGCCTCGCCACCCATTTTACCCCTCGCGAACGCCTCGCCGACCTGTCCGCCGCGCTGGCTCACGATGGCATCGCGGCCCTCGCCACTCACCAGGAAAAGCTGCCGGCGTTTTCCCTGACCGGCCACCGTGACGCGATCGATCATTGCTTCTCCGCCGAAACGGTCAGCGAAATCGTCAACCGGCTGGAGGCCAGCCGATCCGAATGGGCCGAGGCCGCGCTGAAAGCACTCCGCCATGTCTCGCCGTCGGCCCTGCACTGGACCTTGCGCGCGTTGCGGCGCGGCCGCGACCTGACGCTGCGCCAGGCACTGGATGCCGAGTTCGCGTTGACCCGCACGACCATGGCGCATCCCGATTTCGCCGAGGGCGTGCGCGCCATGGTGGTCGACAAGGACCGCAAGCCAGCGTGGCAGCCCGCGCGCATCGCCGATGTCGACCCCGTCGTGATCGACGCCCTGTTCGCCGGCTGAACCATCCCGCCGCGTTGCAGCTCTGGTGGCCACGTCTGTAACTGATGCGATGAGGCATAATACACTATTCGACCCGACCAAGGCAGTCTTTGTTAGAGTAAAGCATTGATGTAAAAGCATGGAATGCAGACAGTTAACCCACTCCCACCAGAACACCGAACCCAATGAGTACACTGCCGGCGACAAAGTTGAGATGCTGGACGATGCGCAGTGGCAGCCCGGCGCGAAACAAGACTGCTCCGCTGCTAAGAGTCTGTCCGGAAAGTTTAGGCCGGATTGCTTAGCTTTCTCAGCATCAGTCGGATCGAAGCAAGTTTGATGAAGGTGAGGGCGTTACGGCTCAGGTTCTCGAAATCCTTGGCCAGGCGTCGGCATCGGTTGAGCCAAGCAAGGGTCCGTTCCACGACCCAGCGTCTGGGTAAAATCTCGAAGCTGCTGGCAGTATCGGAGCGTTTGACGATTTCCACCGAGAGCCGTGGCAGCAGCTTGGCCAGTTGCTGGCGGAATTGCGGGCCCTGGTAGCCGGCATCAGCGAACAGCTTCTTCAGGAACGGGAACAGCCCGAACAATGTCGCCAACACCAGCACGCCGCCATCGCGATCCTGGAGGTCGGCCGGGTGAACCACGGCGTGCATCAACAAGCCCTCGGTATCGACCAGGATATGTCGCTTCTTGCCACTGACTTTCTTCCCCGCATCATACCCCTTGGGATCGATGCAGGCCCCCCTTTTTCGGCGCTCTTGACGCTCTGGCTGTCGATCATGCAGGCGGTCGGACTGGCCTGGCGGTCCACCAAGGCGCGGCATCTTTGGTAGAGTTCGTAGTGGATTTTTCCCAACGTCCCATCGTAGTCCCAGCGTTGCATGTAGTCATACAGCGTGCTTCGCGGCGGCAGGTCCTTGGGGATGTAACGCCACGGACAACCGGTGCTGAGGACATACATGATGCCATTCAACACTTCCCGCACATCAACCTCCCGCCGCCGCCCGCCGCGCTTGGCCGGCGGGATCATCGGTTTCACCTGCGCCCATTCTTCGTCGGTCAGGTCACACGGGTAACGCAGCTTGTCCCGCTCGTAGCGATGACGGTTCTCGGTCGTCCACATCAGCCACCTCGCGAATCGAACCCGCCGATCGAATCACAGAAGATTCAATGAATTCAACCCCCCCTGGCTAACCGACTCTAAAGACTCAAAAAGCTTCCGGACGGACACTAAGTGTCCGTCCGAGAACAATGCGGGTCACGCAAATCGTTTAGGTCTGCGGGTGGTTGACCGGCTCGAATCGGCTATGACTCTATGCGTGGCACCGATTTACGAGGTGCCTGATGTGGACCCCAGAGACACGCCGCCAGCATGACCGTAAGGGCTTGCGATACACCCATGATCTGACCGACCGGGAATGGGCCGAAGTCGCTTCGTTGATACCTCCCGCCAAACGGGGTGGCAACAAACGCACGGTGGATGTGCGGGAAATCGTCAACGGCCTGATGTATATCCTGGGCACTGGTTGCCAATGGCGCGACATCCCCAAGGATCTGCCGCCGCGCAGCACGATCCATGATTATCTCGACCGCTGGGCGTACGACGGAACGCTACAAAGCATCCACCACACGCTCTATGGGCGATGCCGGGAACTGGCTGATCGAACAGCCAGCCCGACCGCCGCGGTGATCGACAGTCAAAGCGTCAAAAGCGCTGAAAAAGGGGGGCCTGCATCGATCCGCATGGCTACGACGCGGGCAAGAGTGCGCCTCGAAGGCGCGCATCATCTATGGAGGAAGGTTCCATCCGGAGAGTTGTCGATTGATCCGGAAGCTGACGAGCGGCGCGGCTGGGCAACTGGTCTCGTCGAAGGCTCGTGACAAAGGCCGCCCTGGGCGGCCGAGCGATCCAACGGGCCGTAACGTGAGTGAAGTTCGAGCAGGCCTCGAAAGAGTCGATACAGACGCCGACCCGCCTTTTGCTCGGGGAAGGCCGCGCGGACAGGGAAGCAATCGACACACGCACCTGTCTGGTCTGCCGGGGTATTGGACACAGCACGTTGGAATGGTGATGCGGGTAATCGAGGGAGACCCGTCCGGGTCGGAGGTCGCGGCTTCAACACCGCTTCGGAGCGGTGGATCGGACGGGTGTCGGACAGGGTCGTATGACCGTCGAAGCCGGGTAACGCCGGCAGAGGAAAGGACCCTGACTTCTGGTGTGCTTTCGAAGTTGGCGAAGTGGGGGTGATTGGCGATGAGCCTCGAAACACCCGATAAGATCAGGAGCCTTCAGAGAAAGCTGTACCGCAAGGCGAAGGCGGAGCCCGCTTTCCGCTTCTACATCCTCTACGACAAGATCTGCCGTGCGGATATCCTTCTGCGCGCCTATACGCTCACCCACGCCAATGCGGGTGCGCCAGGCGTGGACGGGATGACCTTCGGGCAGATCGAGGCGGCGGGTTTGGAGGGGTGGCTGGCGAGCTTGCGTGAGGACCTCGTCTCGAAGACCTACCGGCCTGATCCGGTGCGGCGGGTGATGATCCCAAAGCCCGGTGGCGGCGAACGGCCGCTCGGCATCCCGACGATCCGGGACCGGGTGGTTCAGGCCGCGGCCAAGATCGTGCTGGAGCCGGTCTTCGAGGCGGATTTCGAGGATGGTGCCTACGGCTATCGGCCGCGTCGGAGCGCGATCGATGCCGTCAAGGAGACGCACCGGCTGCTATGCCGGGGTTATACCGACGTCGTCGACGCCGACTTGTCGAAGTATTTCGACACGATCCCGCACGCGGACCTCCTGAGATCGGTGGGCCGCCGCATCGTCGACCGGAATGTGCTGCGGCTGATCAAGCTGTGGCTGCAAGTGCCGGTCGAGGAGCGGGATGGCGACGGGAAACGGCGCATGAGCGGTGGCAAGAGCAACACGCGCGGCACACCCCAGGGTGGGGTCGCCAGTCCGTTGCTCTCCGTCATTTACATGAACCGATTCCTGAAGCATTGGCGCCTGACGGGACGCGGCGAGGCGTTCCGCGCGCATGTCATCTGCTATGCCGACGACTTCATCATCCTCAGCCGCGGACACGCGGAAGAGGCGCTGACGTGGACGAAGGCGGTGATGACGAAGCTCGGGCTGACGCTCAACGAGGCGAAAACCTCGGTGAAGAATGCCCGGCGTGAAGGCTTCGACTTCCTTGGCTACACACTGGGACCGCGTCACCTGCCCAATGGGGGCCGCTGGTACCTGGGGGCGAGCCCGTCCAAGAAAAGCGTGCAGCGGGTCAAGGTGAAGGTCGGCGAACTGCTGGTGCCCGGCAACAAGGGCGCTTGGGACGAAGTGCGGGCACGGTTGAACCGCGTCCTACGCGGTTGGTCGGCCTACTTCTCCTACGGCGCTCTCGCGTCGGCATACGAGACCGTTGATCAGCATGTCTATGACCGGACGCGGCACTTCCTCCGTCAACGACACAAAGTGCAGGGGCGCGGAACGGACCAGTTTTCCCGAGACCATGTCTATGGGGAGTTGGCCGTCCGAAGCCTTCGACGCGAGCGCAGTCGGTCGTCGCCGTGGGCCTTGCGGTGAAGCCAGTCGGAAAGCCGGATGCGGGAAATCCGCACGTCCGGTTTGATGAGCGGGGATGGGAAACGGGGCACTTCGCCACCGCGCCCGTCCTCGACTCTACAGATCAAGGGCAAGAAGCGCCATATCGTCGTCGATACGACAGGCTTGCTGATGCATGCCATCGTGCATGCGGCTGACCTTCAGGATCGTGATGGCGGCGCGATGCTGATGGCCACGATGTTCGGGCTCTACCCGTTCCTGCTGAAGCTCTATGCGGACGGCGGATATCAGGGTGCAGGCTTTCAAGCTGCGATGAGAACCATCATGGCCCAAGTAAACGTGGAGATCGTCAAGCGGTCGGACCATGCAAAGGGGTTTACCGTACTACCCAGGCGCTGGGTCGTGGAACGAACTTTTGCCTGGCTCAATCGCTGTCGCCGCCTCGCCAAGGACTGGGAATGTTTGAACCGCAAAGCGCGCGCCTTCTTGCTGCTCGCCTCGGTGCGCCTCATGCTGCGTAGGCTCGCAAGAACAACGGCATGATCCCGGACAGACTCTCAGATTTCGAGCTTCTACCTAGACTCGGCGCCGGGGATTTTTATTCCCGTCTCATTCGAAAACCTTTGTTGATCTCAGCTTTTTGCCCAATGCAACACAGCGTGGAATACGCGATTGTCGGAATGGTAAACATGATCTGAAGCAGCTTCGGTGAAGTGGATCACAGCGTCGGAACAGTTCTGCGGCAACTTGGCAAACCAGTGCGGCTGACCGTCTTATGCGCCACCTGGAGCGGTCCGGATTCGTAATGACAAGCCACTGTCTGGAGCGGCTCTCGCGCTGCTGATGACGGCAGTGACGGGCATCAGCTACCCTCCGTTTATTCTGGATCGAGCTCGGATTGGACGAAAAAATCGAGATATAATCTAAAAGAAACACCATGTCGGATTGACAGGTGATAAAAAACTCGGCTGATAGGTTTTCCGACCCCTCCAAATTCCTTATTCGTACTAAAAGTGGGTTCGTTAGTTCTGGCCCGTCTCGGAACGGGACGAGTAAGCATCAGACAAGAAAGCTGATCCCGGCGACCATCAGCAGCAGGTTGAGCGCGATTGCGAACTGGCGTGTGGAAATCTTCCGGTAAACGGCAAGACCAATAAAGGTGCCGAGCAGTCCTGCGGGAACGCATAACAGATCGCTTGATGCAAACCCGTTGCCGTGCATGGTTCGTGTGTGAGCGGCGAGGCTGACCGCGACAAGGGATACGATTTGCATGATTAGAATGAAGGGTTGGAATAGCGCGCGCTGCTGTGCTTTATTCCAACCCTTGAAACTGCACCAGATAACGACAGGCGCACCTGGGAACGCTGCGGCCGTCCCGGTAATGCCGCTCAGGACACCTGCAATAAGATCGAGATTGGAGTGCTGCACGCGTAGGATAGCGGGCGCACGGGCTAGCATGTAGCCGCCATAGGCCAGCAAGAACGCGCCCAATACGCGTGTATAAAGCTGATGATCGGCGTGCAGCAGGAGCCATAGTCCAAGCGGCAAGCCTATCATGCCTCCGAACAGGAACATAGTCAGACCGGGCCAGTTAATGTCGTAGCGCACTGACCAAGTCATGACGGCCTGGTTCGCAATGCTACACGTCATCATGATCTGAACAGCCCTTACCGGGTCCAGATGAAGCCAGAATAGCACGACGCCGCACAAAGCCGAAAACGCAACCCCTCCAATACTTCCACCAAGGGAGGCCAGGAACACCGCCGCTATCACTATCCCACCGGGATTGCCCCAGATAGATCCAAAGACGACGAGGGCCAGGGCGGCACTGCTGCCGAGCACGATCCAACGCCCATTTCGATGCGATCCCGTAGGTGCCGACACGACTTCGGTCATGAGCTCAATCCCCAGTATTGAGAGCCAATTCAAATAGACCGAGTGACAACAGGATTTATTCCCGACTGGCAAAAACTGTTAGGCGACGTCAGCTTGCTTCCGGATGGAATTCAGACCGTAACGAGACCGAAAGATCCGAAGGGTAATGCACAAAGCTGACGAGCCAACGGCGTTCTTACTTCAACAAACACTCACCGCATTTGAGCGCCGTCCTCCGAACCTGGATGGCCTTGATTATGACCATCAGTTGCTGACGCCTCTGTGGGTTCGCATCGTCCCATTCGTCGAATAACCCGCGAATCTCTGCGCAAAGCCCATCACGATTGTCGGCGGCCAAGTGTCCGAGGGTCCCCGAATTGCTCTTGTCTTCGGGACACAGTTGCCTCGGACTTCCGGACCTACCTTAGCTAGTCGCGATGCGTTGTTGTGATGTTCGCCAGCGTCCTTCGCACGGAGCGACCGCGTGCAGGTCTACATACGGATCAGCTTGTCGAAGGCCGACCACGTGCTTGGCGGCATGGCCTACAACGGCGACGGACTGCGCGCTTTGTTTGCGAGCGCGGCAGCACCGCAGTCGTCAAGCCAAACCCGACCCGCGAGAATGTTCCGGCTTTCGACACCGCGACCGACCAACTCTCCAACCCGATCGAGCGGGCGTTCGCTGCGTGAAGCACTGACGCCAAGTCGCAACCCGTTACGACAACCTCGCCCGCAACTTTGGCTCGACAATCACCCTGGCCGCCATCATCAGCCGGACTAGAGCAGCATCAGCCTGACTGGAAAGTCAGGCTGATAAAGTTGCTCGCTCAAACAAAGAGCTAGAGCGCGGTGACCGTTTGCGGTCACCCTGAAAGCGCTCTAGAAAGCCACGCTGATAAAGTTGCTCGCTCAAACAAAGACCGAGAGCGCGGTGACCGTTTACGGTCACCCTGAAAGCGCTCGAGCATCGCTAGACCGATGTTCGCCCGATATGGCGAACCTCGGACTCGTGACACTACCGAACCGAGGTAATGGCGTTGCGGTTCTGCGCCCAGGCCTGCTCAGTCGAACCCTGAGCAGTCGGACGATCCTTGCCGTAACTGATCGTGTTCAGACGCCCGCCGGCAACCCCCTTCGCCCTCAGATACGACGCGGCGGCGTTGGCACGACGCTGGCCAAGCGCCAGGTTGTATTCCTCGGTCCCGCGCTCATCGCAATTGCCGGCGATCTGGGCATTCACACTGCCATACTTGGCAAGCCAGGTGGCCTGCTTGTCCAGCGTGGTTCTAGCATCGTCGCTCAATGTCGAGGCGTTGAACGCGAAGAATGCGCGATCACCCACGTTGGCAACCAGATCCTCCTCGCTGCCCGGCACGATGCCGGCCGCGGTCGAAGGAGAAGCCGTGGTCGTCGTGGTAGCCGGTTTGGAACACGCCGCCAGCAGGGCGACGGCGGCCAAGGCGCCGAGGATCTTGATGTTCATCGTTTCTTCGTCCCTGGATGGGGTGCAATCCGATGCGCGAGCCAGGCCCGAGCAGGACCAACGGTAAACCGTTCCGTCCGCGATAGCGATTAACGTGCGGACATGAGGAAGGTCAAGTTCCCGCAAGCGAATTACCGCCACGCGCCGTCTCCTCCAGCCGATCCGGCAAAGTATGGTAGCGGCTTTGCCACAGTGCCGCCGGCGATCCAACCGCGACCGCCGGCCGCCCCCGAAGCACCAGCCCTCGCGCTACGCCCCCAGCGGTGACCAGGCCGGATCGGATGCATCGGTCGGGGTCTCCACCGGCCGCTCGTTGAACCCGGTGATGTCGACCGACACCAGCCGCGACGAAAAGCCCCGCCCGCGCGCATCCTGGGAACGGGTCTCGCGCCAGAACATCAGCACCCTGCCGTTCGGTGCGAATGTCGGACCTTCGACCAGCCACCCCTCGGACAGGATGCGCTCCCCCGATCCATCCGGATGCATGACGCCAATGGCGAAGTTGGACGTATCCCCGGAATAACGGGTGAACGCGATCAGGTCGCCGCGCGGGGACCATACCGGTGTCGCGTACTTGCCGTTGCCAAAGCTGATCCGCTTCGCCCCGCCGCCGCCCGAACCCATGATGTAGATCTGCTGATCGCCGCCCCGGTCCGAGGCGAAGGCGATCTGCGTCGCATCCGGACTATAGCAAGGACTGACGTCGATCGATCCGGAGTCGGTCAGCCGGCGCGATCCCCGGCTGGCGAGATCCATCGAGATGATGTCGGATCCCCCGCCATTCGACACCGCCATCACCACGCCGCTGCCATCGGGCGAGAAACGAGGCGCGAACGTCATGCCGGGAAAATCGCCCAACTGGGTCTGCCGCCCGGAGCTCAGGTCGAACAGATAGACCCGAGGCCGGTTGTTGGCATAACTCATGAAAGCGATCTCGTCGCGGGTCGGGTGAAACCGCGGCGTCAATACCAGCCAGGACCCATCGGTCAGCAGCCGATTGTTCTCGCTGTCCTGGTCCATGATCGCCAGCCGCTTGGTGCGCCGATCGCGCGGACCGGTCGCCGAGATATACACGATGCGGGTGTCGAAGTAGCCCTTCTCGCCCAGCAGCCGCTGATAGATCACGTCGGCCATGATGTGGGCGATGCGGCGCCAGTTGCTCTGCGACGTGGTGTAGGCGGTGCCCTGGATCTGGGTCTGCGGCAGGATGTCCCACAGCCGGAACTCCACCCGCACCTGCCCGCCGCCCTGCATCTGCACGCTGCCGGTGACCAGTGCCTGCGCGCCGGTCGGCTTCCAGTTCTGGAAATTGGGCGCCCCCCCGACCGATGCGCCGGCCTGGATGAACGCCGTCTGATTGATCAACCGGAACAGCCCGCTGCGCGCCAGGTCGGCGCTGATCACGCCGGCGATGTCATGGCCAAGCTGGGCCGAGCCGCCGTCCGGCCCGCCAAGGTCGGGAACGGCGATCGGGATCGGCGCCGAACGAGCATGATCGACGTCGATCACCGCCGACTGGCCATGACTGCCGTCGGCAACCGGTTGGGCAACGACCGGAACCGGTGCCACCAGGCCCGCGGCGGTGCTCATCAACCCGGCGCTGCCTGCAATCAGGCCGCGCCGCCCGACTTGGGCTATCCGGCGCAAGGATGCATCAGGGATTGGTCCGTCGGGCGGGTTCGCAGTGTCGGTCATGGCGCTGTCTTCCTCCTGTTGCGGTCCAGGGCACCGCAAGCCCTTGCGGTCACGCAAATTCTCCCCGGCTTCCGGTGAAAAACCTCATGGGCTGAACCGGAACGTCAGCACATTGACCCGCCCCAGCACGTTGTTCGGCAGCGGCAGGTTGGCGCAGCGCGGATCCCGGATCGCCCGAATCGCCCGTTCGGCAAACGCACGGAACCGCGGATCACTCATCCGGGCGACGTCGTCGCCGGCGACCTCGGCCATCCGCGCCACGCCGTTCGCGTCAGTGGTGACGGTCAGCAGCACGCGCTGCTTGTCGATGTCCAGCGCGCCGGCATCCTTGGTCCAGCACTCGCGCACATGATCGCCGATCGCGCCACGCTGTTCGGTCGAAAGTGCCGCGGTATCATTCCCCAACGGGTTGCCGCCCCCGTTCGGCTGGCCGCCGGACCGCGGATTGGCGCGCGCTTTCGGCGGCTGGTTCTGCGCCAGTTGCTGCCGCAGCTTCTCCAGCGTGTTCTCGACCGATCTGCTGTTCGGCGCCGGATTCTTCGTCGCGTTCGGTTGCGACGTCGTGCTCGGCGGTGCCGGAGGCGGCGGCACCAGCGGCGGCGGCAGCGGTAGCGGCGGCTCCGGCTTCACCGGCGCGGACGGTGTCGGCGGCGTCGCCGGCGCGGGCGGCGGTGGGATCACGTTCGGCGCCGGCGTCGGTTCTGGCGGCGGCATCGGCACCGGCGGCGAAGCTGTCGGCGGCGCAGGCTCGACATGCGTCTGAGGCGGCGGTGGCGGAGGCGGCGGAGGCGGCGGCGGCGCCTCGACCGGTTGCGGCAGCGGCGGCGTGGACACCGGCGGCGCGGGCGGCGCCACGTCCTTCGACGGCGCCGGCAGCTGAGCCTGCTCGGCGGCCTTCATCGAGCTCTGCGCGGTACCCTGAAACACCATCGCGACAGAGGTCTCCGGCACGTCCGCGTCCTTCGGCGTGAAGCTGGGCAGACCCAACACCAGCACCAGCAGCACCGCGACATGCAGCACCGCCGAGGTGATCAGACCGGCACGCAAACGCGGCGTCATGCCGGGCGCAAATTGGCGAGTGCGACGCGACCCTCTGAATAGTTGCTGAAGCACGCGATCGTCACCCAGCGAGCGGGTAGCGGGAGAGTCCATACATCATGGTCGGGACATTCCCGGCCATGGCGAATAAAGCAGCGCCGCTCACACGCCCCTCGATTACTTGCGCGACCGGGACCCAGGCGCGGTCCTCGCCGGCGCGGACGAGGCAGGTGCGTCGGGCTGTGGGCTCCCAGCCTGGGGTGCGCCTGCCGGGGATGCGCCAGTCTGCGATGCGCCAGTCTGCGATCCATTAGTCTGGGCTGCACCCGTTTGGGGCGCGCCGTTCTGCGGCACCGCAGTCTGCTCGGCCAGCAGCGCAACCTTGGTGAAGCCGCCCTGGGTGATCGTGCCCATCACCTCCATGATGCGGCCATAGGCCAGATCCTTGTCGCCACGAACAAAGATACGACGTTCGGGATTGTTCTGCGCGATGGCCTGCAGCTTGGCCACGATGTCGGACAGGTCGATCGCCTGGTCCTGCAGGAAGACCGACCCGTCGGCCTTGATCGTGACGGTAAGCGGCTCACTGTCGCTGTTCAGTTGCTGGGCGTTGGTCTTCGGCAGATCGACCGACACGCCCGAGGTCATCAGTGGGGCGGTGACCATGAAAATGATCAGCAGCACCAGCATCACGTCCACCAGCGGGGTGACGTTGATTTCGGCCAGCGGACGATAGCGGCCCTGGCGACCACCGCGACCGCCGCTGTTCAGGGTGAACGCCATGGCTCAGCTACGCTCCTTGGGTTGGATCCGCCTGGTTATCCGGCGGCAAAGTCCGTCAGACCACCGCGACGCGCCGCCGTCACGGTCGCACGGGATTTTCCGCTGCCGCACCTACGCTCGCTCCTCGCTCTGGCGCGACAGGATGGCACTGAATTCGCTACCGAAATTGTCCATACGTCCGGCGAAACGCGACAGGCTCGTGCTGATCTGGTTGTAGGCGAGCACCGCCGGGATCGCCGCCACCAGGCCGATCGCGGTAGCGAACAGCGCCTCGGCAATGCCTGGGGCAACCACCGCGAGGTTGGTGTTGTGCATGGCGGCGATCGCGGAGAACGAATGCATGATGCCCCAGACCGTGCCGAACAGTCCGATGAACGGCGCGGTCGCCCCGACACTGGCAAGGAACACCATCCAGCGCTCCAGCCGATCCATCTCCCGCTGCACGGTCACGGCGATCGCACGGTCGATTCGCTCCCGCACACTGGTGTGGGAGATGTCGGCGCCGGCGACCCGGACCGAACGACGCCATTCACCCATCGCCGCAGCAAACACCGAAGCCATCGGATGGTTGGGGTTGGTGCCCTCACGATCGAACAATTCGTCCAGGCTGCCGCCGGACCAGAACCTGTCCTCGAACCCGTCGGCATCCCTGTTGACCCGGCGCAGCGTGCTCCACTTCTCGAACACCACGGCCCAAACCCACACGCTGGCCGCCAACAAGCCGAGCATGACAAGTTTGACGACGATATCGGCTTGCAAGAACAAGCCCCAGAGCGACAGATCGCCGTTGGCCGCCCCCAGGTTGACCGCATCCACTGCCCGATCCACTGCTCAAACCCCTCTTTCGGTCGTCATACCCATCATGACGCATCGCGGTGCTCCGCGTTTTCGACCATCGCGGTCCCCCGCGTTTTCACCCATCGCGGATCCCCCCGCGTTTCCAAGCATCGCGGTCGCCACGCATCGCGGTCCCTTGCGCCGTTTCCGGACGCCACCCTCACGTCGCCTGCCGATGACGCAAAGCCACCGTCGTGATCAACGTTCCGCGCATCATGGCCCAGCCGAATCGATTCGCCGCACATGACAAATTGCTGCCCCCGTCGCCGGCCGCGAATCGCGGACCCCCGTCGCGGACCCCCGTCGCGGCCCCCGAGTCGCGACCCCTGGGTCGCGGCTTATGGTAGCCATCGCCGCCCGCCATTCAGCCGGGATGCGGGCCGGTTTGTTCCCCCCGATTCGGACGCAAGCCAGCCGGATTCGCAACGTCGCACAGACTCCGTTGGGGCCTAGAATCGTCTGGCGCAATAGAACAGTCGCGCCGCCCACGTCCATTGTTTCCGTATCGACAACCAGCACGTCGTCAACCAGAGCCGGCCGCGGATAGTCGATTTCAGCGCGATACACCATGAACAGCAGTCCGAATCGTTCGACCAGCTCGGCATGCGGAATCCCGGCGTCGCGCAAGGCTTCGGTTCGGGCGCGTTCGGCGTAGCGGAGGTAATTGGCGTGATACACCACACCACCGGCATCAGTGTCCTCATAATAGACGCGCAAGGAATACCGATGGCTGGATTGCCGGTGAGCAATCATTTAATAGCGGCCCGATTGATCATTCCGGCCTGACCAGCCGATGCTGCTTTCGCCCGGCCGACAGCTTGATCGCACCGTCGCGCAGCGCATCGGCGCCAACCAGCGTCCCTTCCTCGGTGACCGCGATATCATTCACCCGAGCGCCGCCGCCCCGGATCAACCGTCGCGCCTCGGCGTTGCTCGCTGCCAGACCGGACAGGGCAAACAGCCGGAACGCCGGAATCCCGGCCGCAAGCTCCGCCGCCGCCACGACAACGCTGGGCAGCGACGAAGCGGCCTGCCCGTCCTCGAACGCACTGCGCGCGGTTTCGCCAGCCTGCGCCGCCGCCGCCCGCCCGTGCGCCAAGGCCGTCGCCTCGGTCGCCAGGATCTTCTTCGCCTCGTTGATCTCCACCCCGCCCAGCGCCTCCAGCCGGCCGATTTCCCCCAGCGCCAGATCGGTGAACAGACGTAGGAAGCGGCCGACGTCACCGTCCTCGGTATTGCGCCAGAATTGCCAGTAGTCGTACGCCGACAGCCGGTCCGCGGTCAGCCAGATGGCGCCCTGAGCGGTCTTGCCCATCTTGCCGCCCGACGCGGTGGTGATCAGCGGCGTGGTCAGGCCATGCACCGTCCTGGCATCGGTGCGGCGCGTCAATTCCATCCCGGCAACGATGTTGCCCCATTGATCCGACCCGCCGATCTGCAGCGACACGCCATGGCGGCGATTGAGCTCACGAAAATCGTAGCTCTGCAGGATCATGTAGTTGAATTCCAGGAACGTCAGCGGCTGCTGCCGGTCCAGCCGTAATTTCACCGAATCGAATCCGAGCATCCGGTTGATGGTGAAATGCACCCCGACCTCGCGCAGCAACGGGATGTAGCCCAGCGTGTCCAGCCAGTCCGCATTATTGGCCAGCATTGCGTCGGACGCCGCGTCGCCAAACCGCAGGAACGGCGTGAAGCACCGCCTGATGCCAGCCATGTTGGCCGCGATCACCGCGTCGGTCAGCAGTTGACGCGATTCGTCCTTGCCCGAGGGATCGCCGATCCGAGTGGTGCCTCCGCCCAACAGTACCACCGGCTTGTGTCCGTGCTTCTGCAGCAGCCGCAGGATCATGATCTGCACCAGGCTGCCGACATGGAGGCTGTCCGCGGTGCAGTCGAAGCCGACATAGCCGGCGGTCGGCGCTGCGCCCATCGCGGCGCGCAAGCCGCCCGGATCGGTGCACTGGAACACGAAGCCACGTTCGGTGGCCTCGTCGAGGAAACTGCTGGTGGTCATGGCGGCGGAACCGTAACGTGGGGAGGGCGCGGGTTATCACACAGTGGGGCCAGGGCAAATGCCAAGAACGATCGGTCTGATGAGCGGAACGTCACTCGACGGGGTGGACGCCGCCTGGCTGGACACCGATGGAATCACCGTCACCGCGTTCGGCCCGACGCTGACCGTACCTTATGATGTAGACCTGCGCCGCGACCTTCGCACCATCCTCGACCTGGCCCCCACGCTGGCAGCAGACGATCCGCGTCTGGCGGCGGTAACCGAGTGTCTGACCGATTATCACCTGCGCGCGGTCGAGGCGCTTGACCGGCCGGCTGATCTGGTGGGCTTTCACGGCCAGACCATCCTGCATCAGCCGCAGCGCCGTCGCACCTGGCAGATCGGCGACGCCGCCGGCTTGGCCCAACGGCTGGGTGTCCCGGTCGCGCATGATTTTCGTTCGGCCGACGTCGCGGCCGGAGGCCAGGGGGCCCCGTTCGCCCCGGCCTACCACGTCGCATTGGCCGCCGATCTGCCCAAACCGCTGGCCGTGCTGAATATCGGCGGCGTCGCCAACGTAACCTGGGTCGGCGACGACGGCGCGTTGCTCGCATTCGATACCGGGCCGGGCAATGGCCCGCTCGACGATTGGATATTTCGCCATACCGGCCAGGCATTCGATGCTGAAGGCGCGCTCGCGCGCTCCGGCCGGGTGGACCGCGAAATCCTGTCCCGACTGCTGTCGCACCACTATTTCGCGCTACCCGGCCCAAAATCGCTCGATCGACTCGACTTCGATACCGGTCTCGCCGAAAGCGGGATTGCAGGCCTTTCGCCCGCCGATGGCGCTGCGACTTTGACCCAGTTCACAGTGGCCACGGTCGCGGCCGCGCAACTCCCCGACCCGCCACGGCGCTGGCTCGTCACCGGCGGCGGACGACATAACCCCACGATGCTGGACGGCCTGCGCCAAGCGGTGCGGGTTCCGGTCGAGCCCGTCGAGTCGGTCGGCTGGAATGGCGACGCGCTGGAAGCGCAATGCTTCGGTTTCCTGGCCGCCAGGATTGTCGCCGGATTGCCGCTCAGCTACCCCTCGACAACCGGTGTCTCGCAAGCAACGCGGGGTGGCAGGATCGCCAACAACTGGTAATCAGAATGTAGTCGCGATTAAAGCGGCGAAAGTCATCACCCAACCACAACTCAGAATTGCAAAACGCCCGCCGACTAATCCGCGGCGAGAGCCATCTGCTTCCGAGCGATCGCCTTGCCGCAGAAATCGTCCACCGCATCAGCAACAGTCTCAGCCTGGCTCGCAAACACGTGATCCGCTCCGGCGACGACACGGTAATCCACATGCACGTTCTTCTGCGTATTCAGCTTGTCGACAAGCTTCCGCACTGCCGGTTCGGGAACCAGTTCATCGGCGTCGCCGTGCAGCATCAGACCCCCACACGGACACGGCGCAAGGAAACCAAAATCGTAATGATTAGCCGGAGGAGCCACGCTGACCCAACCGGAAATCTCCGGCCGACGCATCAGCAACTGCATGCCGATAAACGCGCCGAACGAATAGCCGGCGATCCACAGCCCGCCATGCCCTGGATTGACCGCCTGCATCCAGTCGAGCGCCGAAGCCGCATCGCCGATTTCGCCGATGCCACCGTCGTAGCGGCCCTGGCTGCGACCGACGCCACGAAAGTTGAAGCGCATGACCGAGCATCCAAGCTTTTGAAAAGCTTGGTAAATGGAATAGGTGATGCGATTGTTCATGGTTCCGCCGTGCAGCGGATGCGGATGCAGGATCAAAGCGACAGGGGCGCCCGGCTCCTTCGAATGGTGATAACGACCTTCGAGCCGTCCGTCCGGACCGGCGAACATTACCTCGGGCATGGCGATTCGTAACCTGTTCCTGTCCCGCCAGCAGTGTATGGCCCGAAACCACCGCGGTTTCGGTCATCCTGCTGGCCTGAGTGCATCTCGCGGGCTGGACTTTCATCCCGAGCCGCGCTCCCAATGAAATAGGAACGCAATCCCCAGATTTCAGTTCCATGTCACCCGGCTAAACCATCAATTCTTGACCTGCCTGGTCGGGAATTATAAGTTCGGCGACCGCGTTCGCGCCGAATCCTGAACCTACCTCCTATTCGTCTCCTTATACGCCTGCCGATCGCAGGACGCGCATTAGGAAATCTCAATTCCTCGCGGCCGAACATCGTTATAGGACAAGTGAAGCGATCTTTCATAATGGAAATGTCGCATGGCTTTCATGTTCTGGCGTGAGACCAAAAACGCCGATCCAGCTCGCGTTCTGCCACGCGAGGCGGCGTCGATGCTATTATTCACTACCCATGCGTGTATAAAACTTTCTGTGATAAACTATTACATGCGTTCCGCTGTGATCCGGCTTCTCCGCCACGCAAAACCGCCGATTACACCGATCCGCCGCGCCGTGCGTTAACCCCGCCGTGCAGCTCTCCACCAAAGGCCGCTATGCCGTGATCGCAATGGTCGATCTCGCCCACCGGGAAACCGCCGACCAGGCGGCGGACCTCATCTGCCTGGCCGACATCGCCGGCCGCCAGCAACTCAGCCAGTCCTACCTGGAGCAGCTCCTCGCCAAGCTCCGACGGGCCGACCTGGTCCACGCGGCACGCGGTCCGCGCGGCGGCTATCGGCTTACCCGCCCCGCCGCCGACATCGCCATCGCGGAAATCGTCGCCGCCGTGGATGAACCGATCAAAGCCACGCGGTGCGGGATCGACAGCGGCCGCCGCCTGGCCGTCCCCGGCTCCATGATCGGCGTTGAGACGTGCCATACCCATGATCTCTGGCTCGAACTCGGGCGCCAGATCATGCTGTTCCTGCGCGGCATCAGCCTCGCCGACGTGGCCCTTGGCCGGCTCAGCGGCCGAACCATCGCGGCGCCATCACCACGTGCCGGCGACGCCGAACCCGGTCCGCCATGAACCAGACGCACTATCTCGACGCCAATGCCACCCAGCCGCTGCGCCCAGTGGCGCGCAATGCCCTGCTGGCGGCGTTCGAAAGCGTCGGCAATCCATCCTCGATACACCGCCAGGGACGCGGCGTCCGGCACGTCATGGAAGACGCTCGCGAGGCCATCGCCCAGTGCTTCGCCGCCGCCCCACAGGACCTGGTGTTCACCTCCGGCGGCACCGAGGCGAATGCCACCGCAATCCACGCCATATCCCCTGGCCGCCGCCTGATCCGCAGCGCGATCGAGCACGACGCCGTGCGATCCGCCGCCGCCGACGCGCACATCGTGCCGGTGCATCCGGACGGCATCGTCGATCTGCTGGCGCTGGACCGCCAGTTGAGCGACGGCACGGCGTCGATGCTCTGCCTCATGCTGGCCAACAACGAGACCGGCGTGATCCAGCCGGTGGCACAGGCCGCCGCGATCTGCCGCCGCCACGGCGCCTGGCTACACGTCGATGCGGTCCAGGCCGCCGGCCGCATGCCGGTTCAGCTCGGCGCGCTGGGCGCGCAAAGCCTCGCGATCTCCTCCCACAAGCTGGGTGGACCCGCCGGGGTCGGCGCCTTGCTGCTGGCCCCCGACGTGGCGTTCGCCGCGCCGCTGATCGCTGGCGGCGGCCAAGAGCGTGGCCGCCGCGGGGGCACCCCGGCGGTCGCGCTGATCGCCGGCTTCGCCGCCGCGGCCGAAGCCTGCTCCGCCGACGACCTGGCCAACCTGGGCCGCCTGCGCGACGCCGCCGAGGCCGCCGCGCTGGCCTGCGGCGCCGTGGTCTGCGGCAACCGCGAACAGCGCCTGCCGAATACAACCTGCATCGCCCTGCCCGGCGCCGCAGCCGACGTGCAGGTGATCGCGCTCGATCTCGAGGGCATCGCGGTCAGCGCCGGCGCCGCCTGCAGTTCCGGCAAGGTGCAGACCAGCCATGTGCTGCAGGCGATGGGTCTCGGCCGCCTCGCCGGCGAAGCGATCCGGGTCTCCTTGCCGTGGAACGCGGCCCAATCCGATATCGATGCCTTTGCCGCCGCCTATCGGCGCGTGGCTGCCCGGCTGCGCCCCACCCTGGCCCCGCACGCCGCGTGATCCCACCTGAATGCCATGACCCACATGCCGTCCCTCCCGAACCAGCCGGTCTACCTGGACAACCAGGCCACCACCCGATGCGATCCGCGCGTGCTCCAGGCGATGCTTCCGTTCTTCTCGGAGCACTACGGCAACCCCCATAGCGTCGAGCACGCCATGGGCCAGACCGCCGAAGCCGCCGTCGAAACCGCACGCGGCGAGCTCGCCGCCCTCCTCGGCGCCGAGCCCCGGGAAATCATCTTCACCTCCGGCGCCACCGAGGCCAACAACCTGGCCATCAAGGGCGCCGCACGCTTCGCCGCCGCCATGGACGACAAGCGACGCCGCGTCATCACCCTCGCCACCGAACACAAATGCGTCCTCGAGGCGGTCGCCGACCTTGCAGCCGAGGGGTTCGACCCGGTCGTCCTGCCGGTCCGCCCCGACGGGCTGCTCGACCCCGAAACGCTGCGCCAGGCGCTGGCAACGCCCACCCTGCTGGTCAGCGTCATGGCGGTGAACAACGAAACCGGCGTGATCCAGGACATCGCGGCACTGGCTCCGATCATCAAGCAGGCGGGCGCCCTGCTGCACTCCGACCTGGCGCAGGCGGTGGGCAAGATCCGGCTCGACGTCACCGGCTGGAAGCTCGACCTGGCCTCGATCAGCGGTCACAAGATCTACGGCCCGAAAGGCGTCGGCGCGCTTTATGTCCGTCGCCGCCCGCGCGTCCGCCTGGCCCCGCTGTTCTCCGGCGGCGGCCAGGAAAGGGGCTTGCGGTCCGGCACCTTGCCGACCCCGCTGATCGTCGGCCTCGGCGAGGCCGCCCGCCTCGCCAACGCCGAAATGGCGCAGGACGCCGACCGCATCGGCCGGCTGCGCGCCGACCTGCTCGACCGCTTGCGCCGCTGTATCCCCGGCCTGCGGGTCAACGGCAACGACCACGCACGCATCGCCGGCAACCTCAACCTGACCTTCCCCCAGGCGACCGCCGCGGACCTGATGGCGGCGCTGCCGCAGCTCTGCGTCTCCACCGGCTCGGCCTGCTCCTCGGCCGCGATCGAGCCGTCCTATGTGCTGCGCGCGCTGGGTCTGTCCGACCAGCAGGCCCAGCGCAGCTTGCGCATCGGGATCGGACGCTTTACCTCCGCCGCCGAGATCGATTATGCCGCCGCGGCGCTGTCAGCAGCGCATGCCGTTTGCGAAGCGGGCCATCCGGTCGCCACTGACACCTGATCCGCCGAATAGGGCCCGATCCGCATGCCGAAAATGACCTTCATCGAGAAAGACGGCACCCGTCGCCAGGTCGACGCCCCAACCGGCCTCTCGGTGCTCGAGATCGCCCATAAGCACGGCATCGATATCGAGGGTGCCTGCGAGGGCTCGCTCGCCTGCTCGACCTGCCACGTCGTCGTCGACCCCGCCTGGTTCACCAAGCTGGCACAGCCGACCGAGGACGAGGAAGATATGCTGGACCTGGCGTTCGGTCTGACCCGCACCTCACGGCTGGGCTGCCAGATCGTCATCACCGCCGAACTGGACGGGCTGGTGGTGAAGTTGCCCGCCGCCACCCGCAACGCCCAAGGCTGACCCAGGCCAAAGGCTGACCCAAGGAAAGGAGCCCAGCTCATGCGGGTCGTGGTCGCCATGTCCGGCGGCGTGGACAGCAGCGTAGTCGCCGGCCTGATGCATCAGGCTGGGCACGAGGTCATCGGCGTCACGCTGCAACTCTACGACCATGGCGCGGCGATCGGGCGCAAAGGCGCCTGCTGCGCCGGCCAGGACATCCACGACGCGCGCCGGGTCGCCGACCGGCTGGGCATCGCGCATTACGTGATCGATGCCGAGCAGCGGTTTGCCGGGGCGGTGATCGCCGATTTCGCCGACAGCTATGCCAACGGCGAGACCCCGGTGCCCTGCATCCGCTGCAACCAGACGGTGAAGTTCGCCGACCTGTCCGTCCTGGCACGCGATCTCGGCGCCGAACGGCTGGCCACCGGTCATTACGTCCGCCGGGTGGACGGGCCGGATGGCGCCGAACTGCACCGCGCCGCCGATCCCGCCCGCGATCAAAGCTGGTTCCTCTACGCCACCACCCGAGACCAGCTCGATCTCTGCCTGTTTCCGCTCGGTGGCATGCCGGACAAGCGCGCGGTCCGCGACATTGCCCAACGGCTGGGGCTTGGCGTGGCGCAAAAGCCGGACAGCCAGGACATCTGTTTCGTCCCCTCCGGCGCCTATACCGACGTCATCACAAAGCTCCGTCCCGACGCGCTGGTACCCGGTCAAATCGTGACCGAGGCCGGCCAGGTCGTCGGCCGCCATGATGGCATCGCCCGCTACACGGTGGGCCAGGCCAAGCGCCTCGGGGACGCCGCGTTGCTCGACGGGCAGCGTCAGGTGGTAATCGCCAGCGAACCCGGCCGCCGCCGCATCGTCGTCGGGCCGCGCGGCAACGGCACCCGTACCGTGTCGCTGCGCGAGGTGAACTGGCTGATTCCCGCGCCACGCCCTGCCTCCCCGTTGCGCTGCGCGGTCAAGCTGCGGGCTCGGGAAACCCCCCATCCGGCCACCGTGCATCTGGCCGGCGGCGTCACCACGGTCACGCTTGACCAACCCGCCCTGCCGGCTCCCGGCCAAGCCTGCGTGTTCTACGACGACAACCGCATTCTGGGTGGCGGCATCATAACCCGCCCGCCAACACCGCCCGCCAACATCACCCGCCAAACCCGCCCAGGGTGATCACCAAACCGCGCAGCGGACCCGGGTCGCGAACCCAGGTTCGCCCGGTTCCCGCTCCGGCCGGCCTCTCACGACGCTTGACCCACCCGACGCCGAGGCGCACATCCGCCACGCCAGACAGCCAGACGGCCGCCGCCTGCGTAGCAATTACGTAGGTGGAGGAAAGTCCGGGCTCCACGGGAAAACGGTGCCGGCTAACCGCCGGCGGGGGCGACCCCAGGGAAAGTGCCACAGAAAACAAACCGCCCGCGCAAGACCGCTGCGCGCAAGCGTATCGGTCCCGCGGGCAAGGGCGAAACGGTGCGGCAAGAGCGCACCGCGCCCTTGGCAACAAGGGCGGCAAGGTAAACCCCACCGGGAGCAAGACCGAATAGGGGCGGCTGTGATAGTCCCTGGATTCTAGTCCGAGATTATCACGCGGACGTTCCCGTCCCGCCGCCCGGGTTGGTCGCACGAGGCGCATCGCGAGATGCGTCCCAGACGAATGGTCGTCACGTCCCGTCAGGGGCGGACAGAACCCGGCTTACCGGCTGTCTGGCACTCTCCATTCCCTGACCGCTCCGCCGCCTCCCGATCATCCCCGCGCCGCGTCGCGCAGCCGCGGCACCCCGCGTCGCGAAGCCGCGCTGCCAAAGGCAACACACCCCCTCGAACACTCTCCCACAAGGTTTTCCACAGGAACGAAACACGAATATTTTCGTGATCTTGAATTGGCTTGAGGTGACTCGGGCCAGTGTCGGTAAGTGTCTGACGAAGCCCGGAAATTTTCGTTCAAATCCGCCAGTAAAAGGCCAATCTTCTTTGACTTCCCAGTTCATCCCATGCTATCCCATGCCTACCCACCGTGGACCACCATCCACAGGGAGGCGTCTCGGGATCCGGTCAGCCACACCAAACACCGAACCGTGTCGTCGCAGCGTCGCCTTGCTCACCCACGACAGAACCGCTCGGCAGGAAAGGCAAACGGGTCCGAATGGCGCTTTTCCTCGGCACCCATCAGAACAAGCTGGACTCCAAAGGGCGTGTGTCGATACCTGCGCATTTTCGTTCCATCCTCAAGCAGATGAGCCATGCCGGCGTGACCGCCCCGATCGCAACGATCTACCTGCGCCCGTCGCACCAGCATCCCTGCATCGAGGGCTGGACCGAGTTCGGCTTCGAAGCACTCAGCGCGCCGGTGGAGCAAGGCTACGACCTGTTCAGTTCGGAGCACGACGACCTCGTGGTCGCATTGTTCGCCGATGTCTACGTCACCGAAACCGATAAGGAAGGGCGGATCATGCTGCCGGCCAACCTCGTCGCGCATGCCGGGCTGACCGAGAACGTCACCTTCATGGGCACCCGCAACACGTTCCAGATCTGGGAGCCCGCGGCGGCCGTCCGGCGGCAGGCCGAGGCGCGTGAAAAGACCAAAGCCGCCGGCTTCAGCGTGCGCGCCCCCGTCACCGTTCCAGCGCCGCCGGCAAACGGTCCACCCCCCAGCGCGGCCGTGTCATGACCGACCCCGCCCCCACCGGACCCGCCCCCACCCACGTTCCGGTCATGCTCCCCGAGGTGCTCGCCACCCTCGCGCCGCACGACGGTGGCACCTATCTCGACGGCACGTTCGGCGGCGGAGCCTATGCCAGCGCGATCCTGGACCATGCAAGCTGCACGCTATGGGCGATCGATCGCGACCCCGACGCAATCGAGCGTGGCGCCAGCCTGGTGGCCCGCTACGCTGGCCGGCTGCACCTGCTGCACGGCCAGTTCGCCGACATGGTCGCCCTGCTAGCCCAGGCCGGCGTCTCCAGGCTCGACGGCATCGTGCTCGATCTCGGCGTCTCCTCGTTCCAGCTCGACGACCCTGATCGCGGCTTCTCGTTCCGCCATGACGGCCCGCTCGATATGCGCATGGGAAAACATGGGACCAGCGCCGCCGACCTGGTAAACGCGCTGCCCGAACCCGCGCTGGCCGACATCCTCTATCAATTC
This sequence comes from Rhodopila sp., assembly GCF_965277825.1. Classification (NCBI taxonomy): domain Bacteria; kingdom Pseudomonadati; phylum Pseudomonadota; class Alphaproteobacteria; order Acetobacterales; family Acetobacteraceae; genus Rhodopila; species Rhodopila sp. The sequence goes on from NZ_OZ255846.1 coordinate 259,344, forward strand.
GGTGAAGAACGCGCCTCCCGCCGCATCGCCCAGGCGATCGTCGCCGCCCGCCAGCAGGCGCCGATCGAGACCACCGCCCGGCTCGCCGCAATCATTCGTTCCGTGCTGCCGCCCGACCGCTCCGGCAACCATCCGGCCACCCGCAGCTTCCAGGCCCTGCGCATCAAGGTCAACGACGAACTGCAACAAATCCACCGTGCCCTAACGCAGGCCGCCGGCTTGCTCGGGCCGAACGGCCGCTTGGTGGTGGTCGCCTTCCACAGCCTGGAAGACCGCATCGTCAAGCAGTTCATGCACCAGGCGACCGGACGAACAGGCGCTCCGTCGCGCCATGACCCCGCCGGCTTGACCCACCGCCACGCCCCCGCCTTCCGCCTGCTGACCGCCCGGGCGCTGCGTCCCAGCCCCAGTGAAACCGACCACAATCCCAGATCCCGCAGCGCCCGGCTGCGAGCGCTCGAACGTCTCGACGAAAGCCCCACGACATGATCCGCCCGCTCACCATCGTCACCTGCATGCTCGCCTGCGGTTCCGGGCTCTACCTCTACCAGTCCAAGCACGAGGTGCAGTTGCTCGACCGCACCATCGAGCGGACCGTGCGTGACACCAACGCCCTGCGCGACCAGAGCCGGTTGTTGGCGGCGGAATGGACCATGCTGAACGATCCGGAGCGGCTGCGGCAGTTCTCCAACGCCTATCTCGGTCTCAAGACCATCGCGCCGGCCCAGTTCACCAGTCTCGCCGATCTCGACAGCCGCTTGCCGCCGCCGCAGGCGGAACTGCCGCCGCATGGCACCAGCGCGCCGGACCCGATGCTGGTCGCCGGCGAAACCAACCCGCCGAACCCGCCCGCCGCGCCCGGCCCGAACCCGGCAACCTCCGACGCCGAGACCGCCGCTCCAAGCGCTGCCGCCGACCCAGAGGCCGTCGCCGACCAGGAGCTTCCGATCCCCCCGGTTCCCGCGACCCGCCCAGCCATCGCGTCGGTGGCGCGTGCGGCTGATGCCGCCGCCACGCGTGCGGCCGATGCGCGTCCCGCCGACACCAGAACGGCGGATCGCGCGTCGCTGTCCCGCCCGCCGCCTGACGCTCAGTCCAGCGCCGTCGTCGCAGGCGCCACAAGATCGCCCGATCAACGCACGTTCGACCCCCGCCCATCCGATCAACGCCCCACTGATCAGCGCGCCATCACCCAGCGCGCCGCTCCGCGCCTGGCGGAGAACCGCCCGGATTCCCGGGCGCCGGCTGCCCCGCCCCGTTCGATGCTGCCTGGCATGACCGGGCCGACCCAGGCCGCCACGCCGGTCGGCAAGCCCTCCCCGCTTCCGCCAGCCGCGCCGCATTCGGCGATGGTCGCGACGTCCGCGCCCTTCAACGGATCCCTGCTCGGCATGGCACGCAGCTCGATGCCTCCCGCACCGCGCCCCACCCCGGTGACCGCCGCCTACAATGCCAACTGAGCCACCAGCATGAGCGATCCGCGTGGCCCCGTTCCACCGTCTGGTTCGCCGCCGCGCAACGGCACCCGCTACGGCAGGCCGGCGCAGCGCCAGGGCGCCAGCCGCTCGGACGCGGTGCCGCGGATGGAGAACGTGCGGGTCACCGCGCCTGACCTCGCGCGCCGCATCGCGCTGGAGAAAACCCGCTCGCGACTGGTGATCGCCGCCGGCGGCTTCGCCGCGCTGTTCGCCGCTGTACTGACCAAGCTGACACTCGCCACCATCATCACCCCGCTGGCACCGCATCGCGTCGAGCGTTCGGTCACCGAGATCGTCGATTCGATCCCGCACAATTCGGTCGAGGCCTCGCTGCCCGGCCAGCGCGCGATGATCACCGATCGCAACGGACAGCCGATGGCGATCTCGCTCGACACCGTCTCGCTGTCAGCCGATCCCAGGCAGATCGGCGATGCCGACGATGCGGCGACGAAGCTGAAACAGGTCCTGCCCCGGCTCGATCTGGCCGAGACCGAGGACCGGCTGAAACGCGAAAAGAAGTTCGTCTACCTGGCGCGCGAGATCACCCCCCGGGAAGAGCAGGCTATCAACAACCTCGGCATCCCAGGCGTCAATTTCCAGCCGACCCAGCACCGCGAATATCCGCTCGGACGCACCGCCGCGCAGGTGCTCGGCGGCGTCGATGTCGACGAAAGCGGCTTCGCCGGCGTCGAGCGCTTCTTCGACAAGCGCCTGCGCACCGATACCGATCCGCTGCGTCTGTCCATCGACCTGCAGGTGCAGGCCGCGGTGCGCGAGGAACTCGAAACCGCGATGCAGACCTTCGATGCGATCGGCGGCTGCGGCATCGTGATGGATGTCAATACCGGTGAGGTGCTGGCGATGGTCAGCCTGCCGGATTACGATGCCAACAACGTGCGCTCGGCGCCGGCGGATGACCGTTTCAACCGAGCTGTCGAAGGCACTTATGAACCGGGCAGCACGTTCAAGCTGCAAACCGCTTCGATGGCCCTGGACAGCGGGCTGGTACACATCTGGGACGAGTTCGACGCCTCCCGCAACATCCACATCGGCCGCTTCACAATCTCCGATTTCGAAGGCAAGCATCGCTGGTTGTATCTGCCCGAGGTCCTGGCGTATTCCTCCAACCTGGGCGCCGCTCATATCGCCCTCACCGTCGGCAGCGAGCGCCAACGGGCCTGGCTTAAGAACATGGGTATGTTCGGCCGCACCGGCATCGAACTGCCGGAGTCCGCGCTTCCGATTATCCAGCCCGCGTCAGCCTGGAAGGAAGTCGTCACCATGACCGTGGGATTCGGCCACGGTATTTCGATCACACCACTGCACGTCGTGCGCGGCACCGCCGCGGTCGCTAACGGCGGCGTTCTGATCCGCCCGACGATCCTCGCGCGTGACCCGGACGCTGCGGTCAATGGCCGGCGGGTGATGCAGCCGTCGACCTCCGACATCTTGCGCAAGCTGATGCGGCTGGTGGTCACCAATGGGTTCGGCAAGTCCGCCGAAGTGCCCGGCTACTACCCGGGCGGCAAGACCGGCACGGCGGAAAAGGTCAAGGCCCATGGCGGCTACAAAAAACACGCCAATGTCGCCGCCTTCATGAGCGTGTTTCCGATGAACGCCCCGCGATACGCGGTCTACATGATGCTGGATGAACCGCACGCCACCAAGGCCACGCACGGCTACGCAACCGCCGGCTGGGTCGTCGCCCCCGCCGCCGGCAAGGTGATCGCGCGCATCGGGCCGATGCTCGGCTTGCTGCCCGATATCCAGGACATGCCCGAAATCAACCAGGAACTCGCCATCCCGCTGCAGCCGGCGCGTCCATCCGGCGCCCCGGCCCACAGCCCGGGCGCTGCGACCCCGGTTGCCAATGCCGCGACCAAACAGCCGATCGGATCTAACCGACCCGACCTGACCATCCCCGCCACCGCGCTGCCGGCCGCGATCAGCCGCCCGGCGCCCGAACCCAGGCAGCGCACCGAACTCGATCATCCGGTCGGCGCCCCTGTCGTGGCCGTTTCCTCGGCCGCTCCCGTTGCTGCTCGCTGATCTCATGCCACGGCTTTCCACCATACCCGGCACGCCGCGTGCCCGAGGCTGGGATGCCCTCGGCCGCCTCGACATCGCCCACCTCGACATCGCGGGCGTCACCGCCGACAGCCGCACCGTCGTGCCGGGTGATCTGTTTGCCGCCCTGCCGGGATCGCGCGCCGATGGCCGAAGCTTCATCGCCGATGCGGTGGAGCGTGGCGCGATCGCGGTCCTCGCCCTGCCCGGAACACCCTGGCCGCCCGGCGTGCCGCCGCGCCCGGTCATCACCGATCCGGAGCCGCGCCAATGCCTGGCCCAGATCGCCGCCGTCCTGGCCGGCCCCCAGCCCGAGACCGTGGTCGCGGTCACCGGCACCAACGGCAAGACCAGCACCGTCGAATTCACCCGCCAGCTCTGGGCATCCTCCGGCGCCAAGGCCGCCAGCCTGGGCACCCTAGGGCTGATCGCGCCGGGCTTCGATCCCGGCCCCGGTCTGACCACGCCCGACCCGGTCAGCCTGGCCGAGACCCTCGCCGGCCTGGCGCGTCACGGCGTCACCAAGGCGGCGATGGAGGCGTCATCCCACGGCCTCGATCAGTTTCGGCTGGACGGCGTCAGGCTGGCTGCGGCGGCATTCACCAACCTGACGCGCGATCACCTGGATTATCACCCCACGTTCGACGCCTACCGCCGCGCCAAGCTGCGGCTGTTCGAGGCGCTGCTGCCCGCCGGCGCCCCCGCCATCGCCCAGGCCGAGATGGACCCCGCAACCCTGGACGCGTTGCGCCAAATCGCCCGCCGCCGCCGCCTCGACTTCAGCACGGTGGGCGAAACCGGCAGCCGCCTGCGCCTGATCCGGGCACATCCGCGCCCCGACGGCCAGGATCTGACGATTGCCTCCGCCGGCAAGCAGCGCACCGTTGTGCTGAACCTCCCCGGCCGCTTCCAGGCCGACAACGTGCTGCTCGCCGCCGCCCTCACCGAGGCGCTGGGCCTGGTCGACGTGCTCGATCGCCTGCCGGCGTTGCGCGGCGTGCGCGGCCGCATGGAATGTGCCGCCAGGCTGCCAAACGCCGCCACAGCCTACGTCGACTACGCCCACACCCCCGACGCGCTGGAACGGCTGCTGACCGCGCTGCGCCCGCACACCGCCGGGCGCCTGCACGTGGTGTTCGGCGCCGGCGGCGATCGCGACCGCGGCAAGCGTCCGCTGATGGGCGAGGCCGCCGCGCGCCTCGCCGACAGCGTCATCGTGACCGATGACAATCCGCGCAGCGAGGACCCCGCGGCGATCCGAGCCGCCATCATGGCCGCCTGCCCGAACGCCCGCCAGATCGGCGACCGCGCACAAGCCATCGAAACCGCGCTCAACGACCTCTCGGCCGGCGATGTCCTGGTGGTCGCCGGCAAGGGCCACGAGCAAGGCCAGATCGTCGGCGCGACGGTGCTGCCGTTCGACGACGCCACCGTCATCCGCCGCCTGGCCGACTGCCCGGACCCCGGCCCATGACCCAGCCCCTGCTCCAGCCCCAGCCTCTGAACCAGCCCCAGCCTCTGAACCAGCCCCAGACCCAGCCCCGGTCATTATGGACCGCGACCGAACTGGCCGAAGCCACCTTCGGTGTCCTGTCGCAGCCGTTCGACGCCAGCGGCGTCTCGATCGACACAAGGTCGCTGACGCCCGGCGACCTGTTCGTCGCTCTGCTCGGTGAAGGCCGCGACGGCCACGCCTTCGCCGCCGACGCCCTGGCCCGCGGCGCGGCCGGCGCCATGGTGCACGCCGACACCACGCCGGCCCAACCGGTGCTGCGCGTTGACGACACATTGGCCGGCCTGTCGCGGCTCGGCGCCTATGCCCGGGCTCGCTCCGACGCCGGCGACTTCCGCCTGATCGCCGTCACCGGCAGCGTCGGCAAGACCACCACCAAGGAAATGCTGCGCGGCGTGCTCGCCGCCTTCGCCCCGACCCACGCCGCCGCCGCGTCCCACAACAATCATTGGGGCCTGCCGCTCACCCTGGCCCGCACGCCCCGCGATGCCAGGTTCTGCATCGCCGAGATCGGCATGAACCACGCCGGCGAGATCGCCCCGCTCGCCCGCCTGGCCCGCCCCCACGTCGCCGTCATCACCAGCATCGCCAAGGCCCATATCGGCTACCTCGGCAGCATCGAGGCCATCGCCGATGAGAAAGCCAGCATCATCGCCGGCCTGGAACCCGGCGGCACGGCCGTGCTGCCCGCCGACTCAGCGCAATTCCCCCGCCTCAAGGCCCGCGCGCACGGCGCCACGGTACTGACCTTCGGCGCCGATCCGGCGGCCGATGTCCGCCTCGTCCACAGCGAGGCCGACGACGCCGGCTCGCTGATCCACGTCGACATCGCCGGCCGCACCGCATCGCTGCGGCTCAGCGCCCCCGGCCGCCACATGGCGATGAACGCGGTCGCCACCCTGGCCGTCGTCGCCGCGCTCGGCCTCGATCCCATCCGAGCGATCGACGCACTGGAGGCCTTCGTTCCCCTCGCCGGACGCGGCGCCCGGCGCGACATCCGCGCGGGCTGCGGCACCGCCCGGCTGCTCGACGAAAGCTACAACGGCAACGGCGCCTCGATGCGCGCCGCGCTCGACGTGTTGCGCCTGCAGCCAGCCCGCCGCCGGATCGCGGTCCTCGGCGACATGCTGGAGCTCGGTGACGAGGGTCCCGCCGAGCACGCCGCTCTGGCCGACGCGGTGATCAATTCCGCCGACTGCCTGTTCACCTGCGGCCCATTGATGCGCAACCTGTTCGACGCCGTCCCGCAACCCTTACGCGCCGCCCACGCCGCCAACGCCACCGAACTCGCCCCCCTGGTCGCCGCCGCCTTGGCCCGAGGCGACGCCATCCTGGTCAAGGGCAGCCTCGGCAGCGCCATGAAGCACGTCATCGACGCGATCGAGCAACCCTTCCGCCCCACTCCACCCGCGACCACCTCACTCGGCCCCACCTCACCCGCGCCCGCCTCACCCGCGCCCGTCGGAGCCGTCTGATGCTGTCCGTGATCTCCCGCCCGTTCGCGGACCACTTCTTCCTGTTCAACCTGTTCCGCTACATCACCTTCCGCGCCGGCGCCGCCTGCCTCACCGCCCTGATCGTCAGCTTCGTGCTAGGCCCCGCGGTGATCCGCTGGCTGAAATCGGTGCAGAAGCAAGGCCAGCCGATCCGTGCGGATGGTCCGGAGCGCCACCTGGTCGAGAAAAAAGGCACCCCGACCATGGGCGGCCTGCTGATCCTGGGAAGCCTGACGATCTCCACCCTGCTCTGGGCCGACCTGCGTAACGGCTACGTCTGGGCCGTCCTGTTCGTCACCCTCGGCTACGGCGCGCTCGGATTCTGGGACGACTACCTCAAGGTGACCAGGCGCAACACCCGCGGCGTCCCCGGCCGCACCAAGCTGATCGTGCAAACCGCGATCGGCCTCGCCACCGCGATCTGGATCACCTCGTTGGCCCGAGGCCCGCTCGCCACCGCGCTGACCGTCCCGGTGTTCAAGGAAGTCGTCATCCCGTTGGGCTTCCTGTTTCCGGTGTTCGGCACGCTGGTGATGATGGGCGCCTCCAACGCGGTCAACCTGACCGACGGGCTCGACGGCCTGGCGATCGTGCCCACCATGATCGCCGCCAGCGTCTTCACCCTGATCGCCTACCTGGTCGGCAATCGCATCTTCGCCGACTACCTGCAGCTCAACCCGGTGGTCGGCGCCGGCGAACTGGCGGTATTCTGCGCCGCCCTGGTCGGCGCCGGCCTCGGCTTCCTGTGGTTCAACGCACCCCCCGCCGCCGTCTTCATGGGCGATATCGGCGCCCTCGGCCTGGGCGGCGCGCTCGGCGCCGTGGCGATGGTCACCAAGCACGAGATCGTCCTGATGATCGTCGGCGGCCTGTTCGTGGTCGAGACGCTGTCGGTCGTCATCCAGGTGTTCTGGTACAAGCGCACCGGCCACCGCGTGTTCCTGATGGCCCCGCTGCATCATCACTTCGAGAAGAAGGGCTGGGCCGAACCAACCATCGTCATCCGCTTCTGGATCATCTCGATGATCCTCGCCCTCATCGGCCTCGCCACGCTGAAGATCCGATGAACACCTTTTCCCCCACCCTGTTCGCGACCAAGCGCTACGCCGTCGTCGGCCTCGGCAATAACGGCCTGCCGGCCGCACGAGGCCTGCGCGCGATGGGCGCCCAAGTAGTCGCCTGGGACGACAATCCCGCCGCCCGCGAAGCCGCAAACGGCCTCGAACTGGCCGATCCAACACAAGCCCCGTTCGACTACGACGCCCTGATCCTGTCCCCCGGCATCCCGCATTGCCTGCCCAAGCCGCACCCCGCCGCCGCACGCGCGATCGCCGCCGGCGTGCCGATCCTCTGCGACGTCGAACTGCTGTTCCAAGCGGTCCGCGCCTCCGGCTCGCGCGCCCGCTTCGTCGGCATCACCGGTACTAACGGCAAATCCACCACCACCGCGCTGCTGCACCACATCCTGGACCGCGCCGGCATCCCAGCCGAGGCCGGCGCCAACCTCGGCCCAGCAGCCTTGTCACTGCCGCTGCTACCACATCATGGAGTGTACGTACTCGAAATGTCCTCCTATATGTTGGAGCGACTCGCAGATATGCGGTTTGATGCCGCGGTGATGCTCAACCTCAGCGCCGACCACATCGATCGTCACGGCGACATGGCCGGCTACGCCATGGCCAAGCGCGCCATCTTCGACCGCCAGCGCCCGCAACACCTCGCGGTGATCGGCGTCGACGGCCCAGACTGCCGCGACATCGCCGCCTGGCTCGACACCCGCCCGGCGCGGGTAATCCGCATCTCCGGCGCGACGCCCAGCCTGCCCCGAGGGCCAGCCCTGCCGGGCGAGCACAACGCGCAAAACGCCGCCGCCGCGACCGCCGTGGCCCGCCATTTCGGCGTGTCCGACGACACCATCGCGTCCGCATTGCAGACCTATCCCGGCCTCCCCCACCGCCAACAGCTTGTCGCCACCGTCGATGGCGTCAACTTCATCAACGACAGCAAGGCAACCAACGCCGACGCCGCCGAACGCGCCTTGGTCTGCTACGACCGCCTGATCTGGATCGCCGGCGGCATGGCCAAGCAGGGCGGCATCGACCCGCTGGCGCCGCTATTCCCGCGCATCGCCCACGCGTTCCTGATCGGCCGGGACGCCGCCGACCTCGCCGCCACGCTCGCCCGCCACGGCGTCCCATCCGACACCGTCGGCACCCTGGAAGCCGCCGTGCCCGCCGCCTTCGCCGCCGCCACCCGGCACAACGCCCCCATCGTGCTGCTGTCCCCGGCCTGCGCCAGCTGGGACCAGTTCACTGGCTACGACCAGCGCGGCGACAGCTTCGCCGAACTCGCCCGCGCCCTCTCCGCCACCCCAAGCCCGTCCACCACCCCAAGCCTGGCCGCCACCCCGAGCCCGTCCACCACCCCGAGCCTGTCCGCCACCCCAAGCCTCTCCGCCACCCCCCGCCGGACCGGAGCCACCTGATGCCGTCCCTCTCGCGCGCCGACGACTCGATGCTGGGCCGCTGGTGGTGGAGCGTCGATCGCTGGACCCTCGGCGCCATCGGCGTGCTCATCGGCTTCGGCTACATCATGATGCTCGCCGCCAGCCCCGCCGTCGCCGAACGCATCGGCACGTCACGCGAGACCTTCATCCTCAAGCAGGTCGTGTTCCTGGCCATTGCCGGCGTGATCGTCGTCGCGGTGTCCTTGCTCTCGCCCCGCGACATCAAGCGCCTCGCCATCGCCGGCTGCCTGATCGCCCTGGCGCTGACCGCCGCCACCATGGTGATGGGGGTCGAGATCAAGGGCGCCCGCCGCTGGATCTCGCTACCGGGGATGACCATCCAACCCAGTGAGTTCCTGAAACCCTGTTTCGCCGTCGTCACCGCCTGGATGCTCAGCGAGGCCAAGCGCTCGCCGCGCTTCCCCGGCACCATCATCGCCTTCGTGGTGTTCGGCCTCATCCTGGTCCTGCTGAAGTCGCAGCCCGACATCGGCATGCTGGCGGTCGTCACCGTGGTGTTCCTCGCCCAGCTCTACATCAACGGCCTGCCGCTATTCCTGGTCGGCGTCGCACTCGGCATGATCGGCGGCGGCGGCGTCCTCGCCTACACCGTGTTCCCCCACGTCCGCAGCCGCGTCACGCGTTTCTGGGACGGCACCGGCGACAACTACCAGGTCACCACCGCGCTCGAGGCGTTCGGCAACGGCGGCCTGTGGGGCCGCGGGCCCGGTGAGGGCCACGTCAAGGACGTGCTGCCCGACGCCCACGCCGACTTCGTCTTCGCCGTCGCCGGCGAAGAGTTCGGCATGTTGATCTGCGTCGTCATCCTGTCCGTCTTCGCCTTCATCGTGCTGCGTGGCCTGCTGAAACTGCTGCGCGAGCAGGATCCCTTCATCGTGCTGTCCTGCACCGGCCTGGTCACCGGCTTCGGCCTGCAGGCGTTCGTCAACATGGCCTCCACCCTGCGCCTGATCCCGACCAAGGGCATGACCCTGCCGTTCATCTCCTACGGCGGCTCGTCCGTCATCGCCGTCGCCCTCGGCATGGGCATGCTGCTGGCGCTGACCCGCCGGCGCAGCCGGGACGAACTCGCATGAGAGGCCCCACGGTAAAGCCCATCGTCATCGCCGCGGGCGGCACCGGCGGACACTTCTTCCCGGCCGAGGCACTGACCGCCGAACTCGTCGCCCGCGGCCACCGTATCGTGCTGATGACCGATGCCAGGTCGGCCGGCCAGTCCAGCGCCACCTTCGCCGGACGCGAGCAATACGTCATCCACGGCGCCGGCATCGCCGGACGCGGCATCTGGCGCGCCACCAAGGCAATTGGCTCGTTGACCGCCGGCATCGCCCAGGCCCGCGCCATCCTGTCCCGGCTCGGCGCCGGCAGCGTTGTCGGCTTCGGCGGCTACCCCTGCGTCGCCCCGATCCTCGCCGCACGCCTGCTCCGCCACCACCCCGCGCTGATCCTGCACGAACAGAACGCCGTGCTCGGCCGAGCCAATCGCTTCCTCGCCGGCCGCGCCGACATCCTCGCACTGGGCTTTGCCGCGACGCAACGAGTGCCGGCGGCAACCCGCACCGAGATCACCGGCAACCCGGTCCGGCCGCCAATCATGGCGTTGTCGCAAACCACCTACACCGCCGCCACCGACCACATCTCCCTGCTGGTGCTCGGCGGCTCGCTCGGCGCCCGGATCTTCAGCGATGTCGTCCCCGACGCCCTGCGCCTGCTGCCGCAATCGCTCAGCGCCCGCCTGTCCGTTGTGCAGCAAACCCGCGCCGAGGACCTCGAACGGGTCAAAGCCGCCTACGCCGCCCAAGGGATCGACGCCCAGCTATCCCCGTTCTTCCCCGACGTCGCCGCGCGCCTGGCAGCCGCACACCTGGTGATCGCCCGCGCCGGCGCCTCCACCGTGGCCGAATTGGCCGTCGCCGGCCGGCCCTCGATCCTGGTGCCGCTGCCCGGAGCGATCGACGACCACCAGTCCGCCAACGCAAGCGCCCTGGCCGATGCCGGCGGCGCATGGCTGATGCCGCAGCCGCGCTTCACCCCCGCAGCGCTCGCCGAACAATTGGCGACCCTCCTGGCTGACCCCAAGCGATTGGCCAAGGCCGCGATCGACGCCCGCTCCCAGGCCCGCGCCGACGCATCCGCCCGCCTCGCCGACCTCGTCGAAGCCCGCATCGCCGCGCACGGCACGGAGCGCGTGTGATGCCGGTCATCCGCAACCCCCCCCCCCACCGCTGCACCCTCACCGCAGCGGGCAGCTCGTCATGAGAGCCCTGCCGCTGACCATCGGCACCATCCACTTCGTCGGCATCGGCGGCATCGGCATGTCCGGCATCGCCGAAGTGCTGCACACCCTGGGCTACAGCGTCCAAGGCAGCGACATCGCCGAATCCGCCAACGTCCTCCGCCTGCGCGAGTCCGGCATCGCCGTGATGATCGGTCACGACGCCGCCAACCTCGGCCCCGCCCAGGTCGTCGTCGTTTCGACGGCAGTAAAACGTGACAACCCCGAGGTCGCCGCCGCCCGCGCCCGGCTGATCCCGGTGGTGCGGCGCGCCGAAATGCTGGCCGAACTGATGCGGCTGAAATGGGCCGTCGCGGTCGGCGGCACCCACGGCAAGACCACCACCACCAGCCTGATCGCGTGCGTAATGGAAGCCGCCCGCCTCGACCCCACCGTGATCAACGGCGGCATCATTAACGCCTACGGCACCAACACCCGCATGGGCAGCGGCGACTGGATGGTGGTCGAGGCCGACGAAAGCGACGGATCGTTCCTCCGCCTGCCCGCCATCATCGCCGTCGTCACCAACATGGACCCCGAACACCTCGACCATTGGGGCAGCGCCGAGGCAATGCTCGCCGGCTACGACCAGTTCGTCGCCAACATCCCGTTCTACGGCTTCGCGGTGCTCTGTATCGACCACCCCGAGGTGCAGCAGATGATCCCCCGCCTGTCGGATCACCGCATCGTCACCTACGGCTTCTCCCCACAAGCCGACATCCGCGCCGAACGGGTGTTGCCCGACAAGCTGGGCTCGACCTTCGAGGTCGTCCTCACCGACCGCTTCCATAACCGCTCCCGCCGCATGGGTCCGTTCCGCCTGCCGATGCTCGGCGCCCACAACGTGCAGAACGCGCTCGCCGCGATCGCCGTCGGCATCGAAATGGAAATCGACGACCAAACCCTACGCAGCGCACTGCTCGGCTTCAAGGGCGTGCGGCGCCGCTTCACCAAGACCGGCGAGGCCGGCGGCATCACCGTGATCGACGATTACGGCCACCACCCGGTGGAAATCGCCGCCGTCCTGAAAGCCGCCCGCCAGGCCGGCGCCCGCGATGTCGTCGCGGTGGTACAGCCGCATCGCTACTCCCGCCTCGAATCGCTGTTCGGCGACTTCTGCACCTGCATGAACGACGCCGGCACCGTCATCGTCGCCGATGTCTACGCCGCCGGCGAACAGCCGATCCCGAACGTCACCCGCGATGCCCTGGTCGAGGGCCTGCGCGCCCGCGGCCATCGCAGCGTCGTCGCCCTGCCCAACCCCGGCCTGCTCGCCGAGATGGTGCACGCCATCGCCCGTCCCGGCGACTTCGTGGTCTGCCTCGGTGCCGGATCGATAACCCAATGGGCCGCCGCGCTGCCCGCCGACCTCGCCGCGCTGCAGACCGGCGGCAACCGCAGAGCGATGGCGACATGATGGCCGCTGAACGTCTGCCCGGCTGGCTCGAATCGCTGCCGAAACTGCGCGGCCGGATGCAGTCGAACGCCCAGCTTGCGCCGTTCACCTGGTTCCGCGCCGGCGGCGCCGCCGAACTGCTGGTGCGTCCCGCCGATGCCGATGATCTCGCCACCTTGCTGCGTGAATTGCCCCACCCTGTGCCGGTCCAAGTGATCGGCGCCTGTTCCAACCTGATCGTGCGCGACGGCGGTTTGTCTGGCGTAACGATCCGCCTGGCCCGCGGCTTCTCCACCATTGCCATCGAAGCGAACGGCATCACCGCCGGAGCCGCAGCACTCGACGTCACGGTGGCCGAACACGCCGCCGCCGCCGGACTGACCGGCGTCGAGTTCCTCTCCGGCATCCCCGGATCGATCGGCGGCGCGGTGGCGATGAACGCCGGCGCCTATGGCGGTGATCTGGCCAGCGTCCTCGACTGGGCGGAAATCGTCACCCGCACCGGCGAACAGCGCCGCCTGCCCGCCCAGCAACTCGCCTTCGCCTACCGCCACGCCGCCCTGCCGGCCGGCGCCGTCGTCACCCGCGTCCACCTGCGCGCCATTCCCGGCGCCGCCGCCCTGATCGCCACGCGAATGGCCGAAATCAAGTCAACCCGGGAAGCCTCCCAGCCGGTGCGCGCCCGCACCGGCGGATCGACCTTCCGCAACCCCGACGGCATGAAGGCCTGGGAACTGATCGATGCCGCCGGCTGCCGCGGCCTGACCCGAGGGGGCGCCACGGTTTCGGAAAAACACTGCAACTTCCTGATCAACACCGCCACCGCCACCGCCGCCGACATCGAAGGCCTGGGCGAGGAAGTCCGCCGCCGCGTCCTCGCCGCCACCGGCGTCACCCTGGAATGGGAAATCCGCCGCATCGGCATCCCCGGCGGACGCCCCGAGATGGTGCGCCAGGCTGTTGCGGAGGCGGCTCCCGACGCGGCCCCCGAGGGCGGGTCATGACCCGGGTCGCGGTACTCCACGCCGGCATCTCCGCCGAACGCGAGGTCAGCCTCGCCACCGGCATCCAGGTGATCGCCGCGCTGCGCGAAACCGGCTTCGAGGTCGATCCGATCGAAGTTGGCGCCGATCTCGGCGCCGTCATCCGCGCCCTGACGCCCAAACCCGACGTCGTATTCAACGCATTGCACGGCCGCTTCGGTGAGGACGGCGTGATCCAGGGCGTGCTGGACTGGCTCGCCATCCCCTACACCCATTCCGGGGTCCGCGCCTCCGCCATGGCGATGCACAAGCAGGCGGCAAAAGCCCTGTTCCAGTCAGCCGGTCTGCCCGTCGCGCCCGGTCGGGTCGTGGCCACAATGGAACTCGAGTCCGCCGATCCGATGCCGTTGCCATACGTCGTCAAGCCGGTGAACGAAGGATCCTCCGTCGGCGTCACCATCGTGCGCGCCGGCGACAACCGCCGAACCGAGATCGCCCGCGGCTGGACCTTCGGCTCCACTGCCCTGGTCGAAGAATACATTCCGGGCCGGGAACTGACCGTCGCCCTGCTCGACGGTCGCCCCCTCGCCGTCACCGAGATCCGCGCCGTCGCCGGCAGCTTCTATGACTACGAATCGAAATACGCCGATGGCGGCTCGCGCCACATCATCCCCGCCGGCGTGCATCCCGCCATCCGCGACCAGGCCCTGGATGTCGCCGCCGCCGCGCACCGCGCGCTGGGCTGCCGTGGCGCCACCCGCTGCGATTTTCGTTACGACGACACCAAAGGCGAACCGGGCCGTCTGATCCTGTTGGAGATCAACACCCAGCCGGGCCTGACCCCGACCTCCTTGCTGCCCGAGCAGGCGGCGCATTGCGGCATGAACTTCGCCCAACTCTGCACCTGGATGGTGGAGAACGCGTCATGTCAGGAGTAAGGCGTTCTCCGCGCAATTCGGTCAACGACCGCCCCTCCGGCCTGCGCTTGGCGTTGCGCCGCCAGCGCCGTCTGTTGCGCCCGGCGGGCTGGGTCGCGCTGGCCTCCATCGTCGCCCTGATGCTGATGTTCGCGGTCCACACCGCCGGACTGCACGCCGGATCGGGCCGCACCCTGAACACCATGCGCGAACGCCTCGGCGCAATGACCGCCGCGTCCGGCCTGCGGGTCACCAACGTGGTGATCGAGGGACGCGCCAACACGCCGGAAGCAATGCTCCGAGAAGCCATCGGCGTCCGCAAGGGCGACCCCATCCTCGGCTTCTCGCTGGACGACACCAGGGCGACGATCGAACGCATCCCCTGGGTCGAACACGTCACCGTCGAACGCCGCCTGCCCGGAACCCTCGTCGTCAACCTGCAAGAGCGCCGGCCGTACGCGATCTGGCAGAACCGCGGCAAGTTCGTCCTGGTCGATCGCACCGGCCAGGTCGTTACCAATCAGGACGTCGCGCAGTTTCGCCGCTTGCCGCTTATCGTCGGCCAGGGCGCACCGAACGCCGCCGCCGAACTGCTGGATGCGCTGCGCGATCGCCCCGCGCTCGAGGAAAAGGTCCAGGCCAGCGTCCGCGTCGGTGAGCGACGGTGGAATCTGCGGATGACCAACGGCACCGACGTGATGCTGCCTGAAGGCCATGAAGTCGCGGCGCTCGATCGCCTGGGCCACCTGCAGCAGGATCACGACGTGCTCGATCGCCCGTTGACCGCCATCGACATGCGCCTGCCGGATCGCCTGGTGTTCCGCCCCAAGCCCGACGCCGGCGACGGCGACGTAGTCCCCCCCATCCCGCCCGGATCGTCGTCGCCCGCAACCTCGCCGCCCGCAACCTCGCTGCCCCCGACTTCGACGCCCGAGCTTCCCGTAATCGCCAGAAAACCCACCTAAGAAGGCACGAACGGATGGCAGACAATCCTCGTCGCGTGCTTCCCCCCGCCGATACCGGACCACCGGAGATCGAGCCGGCTCGGCATCAGCGCTCCGGCGCGTTCGGTGTGGTCGATATCGGCACCACCAAGATCGCCTGCCTGATCGGACGCGTCGAAAGCGATGGCACCCTGCGCGTGCTCGGCTTCGGCTGGCAGAAGGGCCGCGGCCTCGCCAGCGGCGACATCATCGATCTGGAAGCGGCGGAAAAAGCCATCCGCACCTGCGTCGGACAGGCCGAGGACATGGCCGATACCAGGCTGCGTTCGGTCACCGTCAACCTGACCTGCGGTCAGCCACAATCGCGTCTGTTCAACGTGCAGTGGCCGGTCGGCGGCCGCGCCATCACCGAACAGGATATCCGCGGCGTGCTGAACGAAGGCCGCGCCCGCGCCGAGATCGACGAACGCGAACCGATCCACGTGCTGCCGTTGAATTTCGCCGTCGACGCGACCGACCAGGTGATCGATCCGCGCGGCCTGTTCTGCTCCACCCTGAACGCCCGCCTGCACGTCATTGACGCCGCCGCCACCGCGCTGCGCACGCTGGAATCCTGCATCAACCGCTGCGACCTGGAAATCGAGGATCTGGTGTCCGCCCCGATGGCCGCCGGCCTGTCCAGCCTGGTGCCGGAAGAACGCGAACTCGGCGCCATCATCATCGACATGGGCGGCGGCACCACCAGCATGGCGGTCTATGCCGACCGTCAGATGATGCACACCGCTCAATTGCCGATCGGCGGCCTGCACGTCACCAAGGATCTGGCGATCGGCCTGTCCACCACCCTTGTGCATGCGGAACGATTGAAAACGCTGTTCGGCAACGTCGAATCCAGCCCCGACGACGACCGCGAATTGCTGCCGGTGCCGCTGGTCGGAGAGGAAGACCATCAACTCGCCAAGGTGCCGCGCAGCATGGTGGTCAACATCATCCGCCCGCGTATCGAGGAGACCTTCGAATACATCAAGGACCGCCTCGATACGTCGGGCCTGGGCCGCGCGGCGGGCAACCGCGTCGTGCTGACCGGCGGCGCCTGCCAGCTTCCCGGAGTGCGCGAACTGGCCGCCAGGATGCTCAGCCGCCAGGTGCGCCTGGGTCGACCCGCCGCACTGCGCGGTCTGCCCGAACTTGCCTCCGGTCCCGCCTTTTCCACCGCCGCCGGGCTGCTCTCCTGGGCAGCCGGCGATGGGAGAGCCTTCCAGGACATCAACCTGGACGGCGAGCCACGACTCGGTCTGTTCCGCCGACTGGTTAATTTTTTAAAGGAACGTGTCTGAAACCGTCGCGAATCGAGAGGTTCGTCGTAGTAACTGCCTAGCAGCCGTCCCGTGAACCCGGGGGAGAACAAAATGACCCTAAACCTGACAATCCCGACCATGAACCATACCGACTTTTCGCCTCGCATCACCGTCATCGGCGTCGGCGGCGGCGGCACCAATGCCGTCGACAACATGATCACCGCCAACCTGCAGGGGGTGGAGTTCGTCGTCGCCAACACCGACGCCCAGCAGTTGATGCACAGCCGTGCCGACCGCCGCATCCAGCTTGGCCCCCACATCACCCAGGGCCTCGGCGCCGGAGCCAAACCGGAAATCGGCAAGGCCGCGGCGGAAGAGGCAGCGGATGAACTGTATCGCCACCTCGATGGCGCCCACATGGTGTTCATCACCGCCGGAATGGGCGGTGGCACTGGTACCGGCGCCGCTCCGGTCATCGCCAAGATGGCCCGCGAACGTAACATCCTCACCGTCGGCGTGGTCACCAAACCCTTCGGCTTCGAAGGTGTGCGACGCGCCCGCTCCGCCGATCAGGGGATCGAGGAACTGCAGCAATACGTCGATACACTGATCGTGATCCCCAACCAGAACCTGTTCCGTATGGCAAATGAACGCACCACCTGGCGCGATGCGTTCAAGATGGCCGATCAGGTGCTCTACATGGGCGTCCGCGGCGTCACTGACCTGATGATGGTGCATGGTCTGGTCAATCTCGACTTCGCCGATATCCGCACCGTCATGGCGGAAATGGGCAAGGCCATGATGGGCACCGGTGAAGCCGAGGGCGACAACCGCGCCATCCGTGCCGCCGAGGCTGCGATCAACAACCCGCTGCTGGAAGATACCTCGATGTCCGGCGCGCGCGGCCTGCTGATCAACATCACCGGTGGCGAAGACCTGACGCTGTTCGAGGTCGACCAGGCCGCGAACCGCATCCGTGAGGAAGTCGACGAAGAAGCCAACGTGATCTTCGGCTCAGCGGTCGATGAAACCCTGGCTGGCCAAATCCGGGTATCGGTGGTGGCAACCGGCATCGATTCATACAAATCCACCGAACACTCACGGCTGAAACTGGTCGCCGGGGGCGCCGCGCCGGCTCCGCAGCCGATCATCAATCGCAACGCGATGCCCGGTTCGGTGCAGGCAACAGCCACGTCGCCTCTGCGGCAGGTATCGCCGCAGCCGGAAGTCGGCGCCAATGTGGCTGCGATGATGGAAGCCCAGCCGTCACAACCCGGTCTGCACCAATCCGGGCAGCCTGGGCTGCACCAATCCGCGTTGTCGCCCGGACTGCACCCACCCGCGTTCCAGACGAAACCTGTTCAACAACGCCCCGCGCAACCGCAACCGATCGCGCAACTGGCCTCCAAGGCCAATCTGTTCGCCCAGTCACATGGTCCCGCTGCGGTGCCCGCGCACCTGCCCAATGGCATCAACGAACCGACCCGGCCAAGCCTGTTCAACAAGATGACCGGAGTGCTGCGCGGGCGCCCATTCCCGCCCACCGTGGCAGCCAGCCCGCAGCCGATGACGCGACGCGAACCCGAGTTCGCCGACGACCAGCCGCAGACCCACCATGTTTCGGTGCGTCAGACCTCAGCCGGTGAGGAAACCGGCATCGAGATTCCGGCATTCCTGCGCCGACAGTTGTCCTGACACTCGATGCCGGGTGGCGGCGCGCAGGCGTCGCCACCCGGCTCGACAACACCCGGCGCATCAAAACACTCATTATACCTCTCCTTGCGTTGTTGAGGCCCCCAACGGGTCGCATTCTTCATCGCTGCCGCTAAGCTGGCACGAGACCAGCTCTACGATAGCTATAGATTAACGCGTCAAAGACTGAGATGTCCGAGCGGCTCCGCGCCATAAGCTGAGCGCCAGAGATGGCAGCGAAGATGGCGTGAGCCCATTGCTCGCTCTCCTCCTCGTTCATTTCGGTGGCGGCGGATAGGACCCTGGTCAGCCACGCGATATTGACGTCGGTAAAAGCCAGCACCTCTTTCTTCACCAGCTCCGGCAGGTCATCATACTCGGCAGACATGAAGCTGCAGAGGCAGATGCGGTTACCATTCTCGAGCGACTTGCGAAATGTATCGGGATACTGGCGCAGGCAGAGAACCGGATCTGAGGATTCAGCCCACAGTGCCTCCAGAACAGCCGCTGAGTCCTCCCAATAGCGCTTGGCTACCGCTGCGCCGAGATCGGCCTTGCTTGGGAAGTGATAGTGGATGCTGGCGGCCTTGATGCCCACTTGGCTCGCGAGCTCGCGGAAATTCAAGCCGCTGTAGCCATGCGCCTGCGCGGTCCTTCTGGCTGCCGCCAAGATGGCTTCCTTGGAACTTAAACCCATTTGATTGCCCTGCGGCTTCGCTCGGAACTATTTCGCCGGATTACCTACCAAGTGACAGATAGGGGATTGGCGGAGAGAAATAAAGGCCCACATCCGCTCTACCAAGTGGCAGGTAGATTCTTCATAACCAGACAGCCAGGAGATAAAGCCGTGACCAAAGAGATCATTTTTTCCGACGCAACCAAGCTGGCCGAACTGATCCGCACCAAGGAGGTCTCGCCGGTCGAGGTCGTGCAGGCGCACCTGGATCGCATCGCGGTGGTGAACCCAAAGATCAACGCGATCGTCACGCTCGCGGACCTTGCGCTCAAAGCCGCAAAGGCGGCGGAGGCAGCGGTGTTGGCGGGCGACGAAATCGGCCCGCTGCACGGTGTCCCCTTCACGGTGAAAGACTCGATCGACACTGCGGACGTGGCGACCCAGCGCGGCTCACCCATCTTCAAGGGCCGCATTCCCGACGCCGATGCGACGAGCGTCGCACGAATGAAGAAGGCGGGCGGCATCCTGCTGGCGAAGACCAACCTTCCCGAATTCTCCTACTGAATCGAGAGCGATAACCTGCTCTCCGGCCGGTCGAACAACCCTTGGGATGTGACCCGCACTCCGGGCGGTTCGAGCGGGGGTGAATCGGCGGCCATCGCGGCGGGAATGTCTTCGATCGGCCTCGGTACCGATCTCGCCATTTCCGTTCGTGGCCCCGCCGCGCAAACCGGCATCACTTCCATGAAGGCGACGCATGGCCGTGTGCCAATGACCGGCATCTGGCCGCGCGCGCCGCGCCGCTTCTGGCATGTGGGGCCGATGGCCCGCTCGGTGCGCGATATCGCGCTCGCTTTCTCGCAACTGGTCGGGCCTGACGGCCAGGACGCGTTCGCTACGAGCACAGTCCAGTTCGATGCGGGCATCGGCCGCCAGCCTTGTCGCCAGCTCTGGGTGGGCTGGATGGTCGGACCCGGCTTTGGGCCAGTCGATCCCGAGGTGGCGGCGACCGTCAAGGCCGCAGCCGAGGCGCTGAAGGACATCGGCGTCTTTGTCGAGGAGGGGAGCATCCCGGCGCTGGAGCGCGATTTCGCCCTCGACGTGTTCAACCGCCTGCATGTGATGGAGATGAAGCCCACGTTCGCGGAGGCGACAGCCGGCCACGAGAACGAAATGTACAAGATGGCCAAGACCATGCTCTCGCTGCCCGACACATCGATGAAGGACTATATCGACGCAGAGCAGGCGGCCGAGCGGCTGCGCGACGGCTATGCCGATTACTTCTCGCGTTACGACGCGTTGATCACGCATGTGCTGCCGATCCCGGCCCACAAGCATGGCGTCGAGGAGTTCACCATCGACGGCCAAACCGTTGACGCCACCTACCTTCAGGGCGCGACCGTGCCGCTCAACGTCACTGGGTTGCCCGGTGTCGCGATGCGGTTCGGCACGAGCAAGGAAGGAATGCCGATCAACGTGCAGATTGTCGGCAAGTGGCAGGCGGAGTCCACGATCCTTCACGTGGCTTCGCTACTGGAGGGCGTGAGCCCAGTTCGCAACCTGCAGCCGGGCGTCTAGAGCATGATCGTGCTAGGCGGAACGTTGAAGGCCGTGGAATCATGCTACAAGACAAAGAGCTAGATTAGCCTCGCCGATACCCATTCACCTGATCCGCCGCCGTTAAAATAACGAACAGCAGCGGCGGCACCATTTCATCCGGCTCGACCAGTTTCGGCTTCACGCCGTCCCGGCTCCAGTCGCGCATTTCCTGCTTCATTCCCGGCGTGTTGGCCCCGGCACCTGGATTGACGATGTTCACCGTCACCCCGGTCCCCGCGATCTCCTTGGCCCACACCTCGGTCGCCATCTCCAGCGCCGCCTTCGACGCACCGTACGGGGTCGACCCGTGCATGTTCCTCGTGTCCAGCTTGGTGGTCACGTTGATGATCCGCCCCCAGCGCTGCTTCACCAGAACAGCCACCACCCGCCGCGCCATCTGATCGGCCGCCACGTAATTGGTGTCCATCACCCGCTGGATCACCTCGGCGCAGCGCAGATCCGCCACCATCGGGCGCACATTCGCCACGCCCTGCATCGCCTCGAAATCCTCCGCCAGATGCCCGACCGCCAATACCCGCACCCCGGCAGCGGCCAGACCCAACGTCATCCCGCGCCCCAACCCGCGCAATCCGCCGGTCACGATCGCCACGCGATCCGCCATCGCGGCTACTCAGCCGCGGCGCTGCGCGACGCCCTCTCGGCGCGAAAATGCGGCATCACCTCGCGGCCGAAACGCCGCAGGTTCTGTCGCGACGTGCCGCCGCCATTCAGCAGGATGTATTCAACCCCCTGCGCCCGCAGCCGCTCGATCTTGCCGCAGATCTGGTCCGGAGTGCCATACAGCGCGCTCTCCTCGCTCGCCTCGCGGGTATCGGAAAACGCCATGATGCTCGCGGTGTTGTTGCCGTCCGGCCGCTGGCTGATCGCGTGCAGCCGGCGCTGCGCGGTGATCCGCCGATCCACCGCCGCCTGCTTCTCGGCCTCGGTATCGGCGACGAAGAACGCCCGAGCCACGCCAACCTGGGACGGATCGAAGCCAAATCCATTGCCCAGCATCGCCGCCTTGTAGGTATTGAACCGGTTGATCGTCTCCTCGATCGAGGCGAACTGATCCAGCAGCAGGTTATGCCCGCGCGCCGCCACCTTGCGGATGCTCTCGGCGTGTCCCGCACCCTGCCAGAACGGTGGATGCGGCTTCTGATAAGTCGGCGGCTCGACGATGATGTCGTCGAACGACCAGTAGTTCCCCTGAAACGAAAACCGCTCGTTCGAAGTCCACGCTCGAGTAATGATGTCGATCGACTCCTCGAACCGCGCCCCGGCCTGTTCCATCGGAATGCGGAACCCGGCGAACTCGTTGTGCCGGTAGCCCTTGCCGATGCCGAAATCCAGCCGCCCGCCCGACAGCAGGTCCACCGTCGCCGCCTGCTCCGCCAGCAGCACCGGATTGTGCCACGGCAGCACCAACACCGCCGTCCCCAGCCGCAACGTCGACGTCTTGGCACCCACCCAACTCAACAGATTGAGCGTCGCCGACACCTGGCCAAACCCGGTGAAATGGTGCTCGACGATGAACGAGCTGTGGTAGCCCAGCGCCTCCGCCTCGATCAGATACTCGATATAATCGTTGAACCCCGCCGCGCTATCGACGTCGGGTCCGCCACGCTGCGCCTGCGCGGCGCCGAAAAGCCCGAACCGCATGATGCTGCTCCCCAGACGGTTGCCCCGATCTTCCGCGCGCCCCGCCGCGTTGTCCACACACCGCGCAATCCGATCAGGTCGCGACGACCAGTGGCGCACTGGCCCCGAAACACCTCAAGCCGCCTTCCTGGCCCGCTTCCCCTTGCCGCCACGCGCCTCCCTCGCCGCACTGCCGCCCTTGGCCCGCTCCAGCACGAAGCGTGCGTAATCGTCCATGTCGCCATCGAACGGCACCACGGTCCCATCCGCCGCCAGCCAGAGCCGATCCGCCACCAGCTCCATCAGCGACCGGTCATGCGTGATCAGGATCACCGCGCCCTGATACTCGTTCAGCGCATCCAGCAAAGCCCGCCGGCTATCGATGTCCAGGTGGTTGGTCGGCTCATCCAGGATCAGCAGATGCGGCGCCCCCATCGCCACCAGGTTCAGCAGCAGCCGCGCCCGCTCCCCACCCGAAAGATTCTCAACCGTCGTCGACTGCTTGTCGAACCCGATGCCGAACCCCGCCAGCCGCGAGCGCTGCGAGGTTTCGCTGTCATCGGGCCGTTCCCGCCGGATGATCTCCAGCGGCGTATCCACTGGGTCCAGCGCCTCGATCTGATGCTGATGGAACCAACCCACCTTGATCCGCCGCTCCCGCGTGATCCGCCCCGATTGTAATTCCAGCGCCCCCGCCGCCAGCTTCGCGAACGTCGACTTGCCCGCCCCATTCACCCCCAAAAGCCCGATCCGGTCATCGACATCCAGCCGCAGGTTCAAATCCCGCAACACCGGCCCGCCGTCATATCCGACCGAGGCCGCATCCAGCCCGATCAACGGCGGCGCCAGCGGCCGCGTCGGGGAAGGCAGCATGAACGGCGCCACCCGCTCCTCGATCGTGGCCGCCACCGGCTCCATCTTCGCCAGCCGCTTCATCCGCGACTGCGCCTGCGCCGCCTTGCTCGCCTTGGCTCTGAACCGATCGACGAAGCTCTGCAGATGCGCCCGCTCCGCCTCCTGCTTCGCCGCGAACGCCGAGGCCAGCCGAACCTTCTCGGCGCGCCGCTTCTCGAAGTCGTCATAGCCGCCGGCATACAGCTCGAGCTTGCCGCCCTGCAGGTGCAGGATGGCCTGCACCGAGTTGTTCAGCAGCTCGCGGTCATGGCTGATGATGATCGCCGCGTTGGGATATTTCCGCAGCCTGGCCTCCAGCCACATCGCGCCTTCCAGGTCCAGGTAGTTGGTCGGCTCGTCCAGCAACAGCAGATCGGGTTCGGCGAACAGCGCCGCCGCCAGCGCCACCCGCATGCGCCAGCCGCCGGAGAACTCCGCCATCGGCCGCGCCAGGTCGGCGGTCGAGAACCCCAACCCGGCGAGGATTTCGCCCGCCCGCGCCGGCGCCCGATCGGCATCGATCTCCGCCAGACGCGCATAGATGTCGGCGATCCGCTCCGGTTCGGCGGCGTCCAGTTCGGCGTGCAGCGCCTCGCGCTGCCGATCGGCCGCCAGGATGGTGTCCAGCAGGGAGACCGGTGTCGCCGGATGCTCCTGATCGACGCTCGCCACCCGCGCCGCTTTCGGCAGGCTGATCGCGCCCCCATCGACGCCCAGTTCGCCCAGGATCAGCCTGAACAGCGTCGATTTGCCGACGCCGTTGCGTCCGACCAGCCCGACCTTGGCATTGGACGGCACCAGTACGCTGGCATGGTCAAAGAAACGCCGCCCCCATGCATTGAACACGAGGTCATCAATCTGAAGCATGTGTGGGGGTGCCGTCCGCTCGCCGATAAACCGCCGGCTGTCTAGCGCGACACCGAAGATAACGCGAGCACCATCTCCCAGACCTTGCCAGACGAGTGCGCCATGCGAGGCGAGTGCGCCATGCGAGGCGAGTGCGCCATGCCAGGTGCGTGCGGCATGTGAGGGGCTCCAGTCACGCGATCAACCACCAACCCGCTGCGGTCTACTCCGCTTCGCCCCAGATCGGGTTCGCCGCCGCGTTCCGGTTCATGGTGGCGTCGTAATACGGCTCCATCGGCGCCCAGATATGAACCTCCAACTTGCCAACGGAGAACAACGGGTGCGACTCCGCCGGACCATCCTGCGGGCGCCCCTGGGCAGCCGGCGCCGTGGTTTCCTGGCTGAAGCCCGAGACCCGCGGACTCTGCGCCCAGGCAGACCCGACCGCTACCCCGACGGCTGCAATCACCAACGAAGCCGCGCCAAGCAAGCTGACCGTTCTCATCACAGGATCTCCTCAGCACTCTGCATACGCGAGCACTCCATAGGCGGCGCTACGTCGCGCCTCGCCGCCTGCCACATATGGTGATTTGCCGGACAAGCCGGCCACCGGCGCGGCTTCACCTTTGCCTGATGGCCAGGCTCCCTGACGCCGGCCAGGCGCCGTTGCCGCGTTTGTGTTGTCGCCTTCAGGGTTGCCGGATCATACCCACACCCCCTCTAGGTCCCAGGGGAGCACATGTTGGGAGCACACATTAGGGGCTCATGTTGTGGGCGCATGTCGGGTGCCGCATCCTGACGACCAAAATCCGGCCTGGAGACGACCTGATGACCACGCTTCGCCGCTCGCGGCCCCCCACGCCAAGAGTCAGCACGCCGATATGATGTCATCCCGAAAACCCCGCATCGCCATCATCGGCGCCGGGCCCGGTGGCCTGGCCGCGGCGATGCTGCTCGCCCAGACCGACGCCTCGGTCACCATCTTCGAGCGACTCGACCATGTCGGCGGCCGATCGGCGACCATCCCGGCCCGCGCCCCGACCGGAACGTTCCAGTTCGACACCGGACCGACCTTCTTCCTCTATCCGCGCGTCCTCTCCGAAATCTTCGCCGCCTGCGGACGCAACCTGGACCACGAAGTGGACCTGATGCGGGTCGACCCGCAATACCGACTGATCTTCGAGGATGGCGGCCAGATCAGGGCATCCGCCACGATCGAGGAAACGGTGCGCGAAATCGCCCGCATCTCGCCCCGCGACGCCGCCGCGTTTCCGCGCTTCATGGCCGATAACCGCGCCAAGCTGGAGGCATTCCGCCCGGCCCTGGAATCCCCGTTCAACGGCCCCACCGACCTGCTGCGTCGCGGCGTGCTGCGCTCGCTGCCGGCACTGCGCCCACATCAGACGCTGGACCGCTACCTGGCTCGTTACTTCAGCGACGAACGCGTCCGACTGGCGTTCTCATTCCAAAGCAAATACCTGGGCATGTCGCCGTTCCGCTGCCCCAGCCTGTTCAGCATCCTGTCCTTCATCGAATACGAATTCGGCGTCTGGCACCCACGCGGCGGCTGCGGCGCGGTGATGACCGCGATGGCCCGCATCGCCACCGCCGCCGGCGTCGACCTCAGGCTGCGCGCCCCGGTGCAGGAAATCCTGTTCGAGGGCCGCCGCGCCGTCGGCATCCGCACCGCGGCCGGCCAGGAACGCTTCGACGCCGTGGTGATCAACGCCGATTTCGCCCAGGCCATGACCACACTGGTGCCGGACGCGCTGCGCCGCCGCTGGTCGAACCGGCGCATCGCATCGCGCAAATTCTCCTGCTCGACCTTCATGATGTACCTGGGCATCGAAGGCGACCTGCCCGGCGTCGATCACCATACGGTCTATCTGTCCAAGGACTATCGCCGCAACGTCGCCGAAATCGAGCACGGTCAGGTCCCCCCATCCAACCCATCGTTCTACGTGCAGAACGCCTGCCTCACCGATCCCGACCTGGCGCCGCCTGGGCACACCACCCTCTATGTGCTGGTGCCGGTCGGCCGGCGCATCGGCCAGGGCATCGACTGGAACGCCGAAACCCCGCGCTTCCGCGCGATGGCCCTCGATCGCCTGAAGCGCATCGGCATCCACGACATCGAACGCCGCACCCGCTACGAAAAAATCCTCACGCCGACCGAGTGGGAGCACGATCTGAACGTCTTCACCGGCGCCACCTTCAACCTGTCGCACAATCTCGGCCAGATGATGCACATGCGCCCGCGCAATCGCTTCGAGGATCTCGACAGCGTCTACCTCGTCGGCGGCGGCACCCATCCAGGCAGCGGATTGCCGGTGATCTTCGAATCCGCCCGCATCACCAGCCGCCTGATGATGCAGGATCTCGGGTTGGAAGCAGGCCGCGCCGCCGCGACCGATCTGCCAATGGATCAACCCCAGCCGGTGCCGGAGGTCGTTTGAGCGACACCGATCTCATGCAACCCCCCCGATCGACCCGACACGCTGCGGACGGTCTGCCGATCGGTGTGATCGGCGGCGGCCTGGGCGGCCTCGCCGCCGCCTGTACGCTCGCCGCGCGCGGCCACCGCGTCATCCTGTTTGAAAAGAACCCATGGCTCGGCGGCAAGGCTGCCACCCTGGAACAACAGGGCTTCCGCTTCGACATGGGCCCGACCATCCTGACCGTGCCCCGGGTGCTGGAAAGGATCTTCGCCGAAGCCGGACGCGACATGCACCACGTGCTCGACATGCGCCGACTCGACCCGCAATGGCGCTGCTTCTTCGACGACGGCTCGAGGCTGGACCTGAAACCGGACCTGCCCACCATGGCGGACGATATCGCCGCCTTCGCCCCAGGCTCGCAGCAGGGCTTTCGCGACTTCATGGACGTCGCCGCCAAACTTCACGAAGTCTCGGAAAAGTTCTTCTTCTGGCGCTCGGTCGAGGGCATCGGTGACACCCTCGACCTGAAAAAGAACATGGATCTGGCGACCCTGCGCGACGTGCTCAGCCTGCGCATGGGCGCAACCGTCGCCGGCACCATCCGGCGCCGCGTGCGCGACAAGCGGGTCGCCCAGATGCTAGACCACTTCGTCCAATATGTCGGCTCCTCGCCATACAGCTCGCCCGCCGTGCTGTGCGGCATCGCCCATATGCAGACCGACGGCGGCGTGTGGTATCCGATGGGCGGCACCCGCGCCGTGCCCCAGGCACTTGCCCAACTCGCCACCGAGCTCGGCGTCGAGTTCCGCCTGCGCACCGGCATCCGCCGCATCCTCAATAACGGAGCCCGCGTCGGCGGCGTGCAAACCGACGACGGCGAAACCATCCGCCTCGGCGCCGTCGTGTCGAACATGGATTCGGTGCGCACCCATCGCGAGCTGATCGGCGGCCAGCCGGCGGCACGCTTCGCCAAACGATGGAAGTCCGACCCGGCCTGCTCCGGCGTCGTGCTCTATCTCGGCCTCGACCGAGCCTACCCCCATCTCGCGCACCACGACTTCGTATTCTCGGCTGACCCGAAACAGGAGTTCGACTGGATCTACCGCCGCGGCGAGCCGGCCCCGGACCCCACCTGCTACATCGCGGCCCCTTCCCGCTCCGATCCCAGTGTCGCCCCACCCGGCGGCGAGGCACTCTACATCCTGGTCCACACCCCCTACCTTCGCCCGCACCACGACTGGACCAAGATGCTGCCGGCCTACCGCCAGGTGATCTTCGACAAGCTCGCCCGCTGCGCCGGAATGGCCGACCTGCAACAGCGCATCGTCTTCGAGTCCGCGCTGACCCCGGCCGACATCCACGAGCGCTACCGCGTGCTCGACGGCGCGATCTACGGATTGGCCAGCCATGGCCGGTTCCTTGGCGCGTTCAAGCCGGGCAACCGGTCCCGCGACCTGGGCGGGCTCTACCTCGCCGGCGGCGCCGCCCATCCCGGACCAGGCATGCCGATGGTTCTGATGTCGGGCTGGATCGCCGCCGACAGTCTCGACCGCGACGCCACCGGCGAATCGGCGGAAACCGGCACCACCGCCATGCCGGCGTCGACCGACGTGGCCAGCCTATCCGACATCGCCGCCAGGCCGGCGCCAACCGACGTGACCAGCCTATCCGACATCACCGCCAGGCCGGCGCCAACCGGTAAACCATCCGCCTGATGCGCCGCCGGCGCCGCCTCGCGATCGGCTGGCTTCTGCTGAGTTCGCCGGCCATCGCCGCCGATCTGCAAGTCACCGTCACCGGCGTGCGCAACAATCACGGCACCATCGCCATCGCCATCTGCGACAAGGCGGACTTCCCGACCGGAGCCTGCCCCTACCACGGCCGGATACCAGCTCGGACCGGCAGCGTTTCCCTCCACCTGACCGGCATACCGGCGGGCACCTGGGGGGCGGCCGTCTACCATGACGAGGCTGACATCGGACGCCTGCAGTTCGGTCTTCTTGGCATACCCAAGCAGGGCATCGGCTTCAGCAACGCGGCCAAATTGCACTTTGGTCCACCCGCCTTCGCCGATGCCGCGTTCACCTTGCGCGATCCTGGCGGCGCCATCTCGGTGCCACTGCGTTACCCCTCGCCATGAAGCCGTAGTGAACCCAATCCATGGCCCCGGACGATCCCTGCTCACGGCGCGGACGATCCCTGCCCAAGGCGAGTTCGGTCGGCGCTGCCATCTCAGCCTCTACCTGAATACACCCGGTATCCGATCAAAGCGAAGCGCCACACGCGGAGCGTCCACGATCCACCGCGTGAATCGCATACCCGGCGCCCTATGACTGCGCCGGATACGCTCGACCCCGCCAGGTGGCGGGAACCCCGCGCGCGCAACGGATCAGCGCCGCCCACTGCACCACCAGCAGTGCCGCGACACCGATCGGATGCAACACCGCGCTCAGCACCGGCTGACGGAACCGCCACGCCAGCAGCAGCCGCAGCCCGATCGAGGCCGAAACCGCGGCCCCGCTCACCCATCCCGGCACCAACACCAATAGCAGCAGCGGCAGGATCTGCCCGCCCACCAGAACAACGGTCCATAACGGCAACGCACGCGGCGTCCCCATCCCCTCGGTCGCGTTCTTGGTCAGGCCCTCCCAAAGACTGCTCGCATCCGAATACATCCGGCACGTCGCCAGCTCGGTCGCATCGAACAGTCCGGTGCGGATGCCCGCCGCGCGGAACGCCCTCGGCAGCTTCAGCCCGTCGTGCAACGACGCCCGGATGGCGGCGTGGCCGCCCGCAAGCCGGTAGTCCGCCCGCCGAGCGATGAACAATTGCCCGCACCCCGCGCCGAACGCGGGAGACACCGACCGCCGCATCAAGCCCATGGGCAAGAAACCCAGCAGCAGAAAATGGATCAACGGCAGCACCAGCCGTTCGGACCAACTGCCGACGATCTGGCGCGGGAAGCCGCTCGCCAGCCCGACGGCGTGACGCTGCATGAAGCCCGCCATCCGCGACACCGCCTCCGGCGCCAGCCGCACATCGGCATCGACAAAGACCATCAGCTCATGGCTCGCCAGCGTGGCCAGATGCGCACACGCCGATTGCTTGCCCGACCAGCCCGGCGCCAACGCCGGAGCGCTGGCCAGACGCAGGCGGACATCACCGATCGCACCGACGATCGACCGCGTGCGATCAGTCGAATGGTCATCCAGCACGATCACCTCGACCACGACGCCGACACTCGCCAGGGCGTGCGCGCAGGCGGCCCCGATCGTCGCCTGTTCGTTCCGAGCCGGGATCAGCACCGAGACCGCCGGGCAGCCCGCCGCAAGCGGTGGCAGGCCGAACGAACCGAGGTTGATCAACGCCAGCAGCAACGGACACACCGCCAGCACCACGGCCAGCCCGGCCAGCACAAGCATCATCGCCGCGTTTCCCTGCCCGGCTCGTGGGCCAGTTGAGCATGACGAAAATGCGCCAGCGCGGCCAGCCTGCGCCCGACATCATAGACCCCGCCAACCCCAGCCCGACCGCTCAGCAGACGCTGGAACCGGCTGGGATCGCGGCTGATCGCACTATTTGCCAGGCCATCCATGGTCTCGGTCAAACGCTGCTCCAGTAGCGCATTCCAGGCCGCGATATCACGTGAGCGTCCGGCCTCGGCCTCGATCGGCGATCCGAACCGCAGCAGCGCTTCCGGCTTGCGCTCGTTCCAGAAGGTGTACTCGATCGCCAGCGGCACGATCACCGCATCCGGCACTCGCCGGGCGAGATGCGCCAAGCCCGGGCGCAGCCGGGTCGGACGCACCCGGCCATCGGTGAACCGGCCCTCGGAGGTGATCCACAGTGCGGTTCCTGGCTGCGCCAGGATGCGCAGGCTGGTATCCATGAACCGCGCCGCACCTTGGCGAGTGGCGGTGTCGATGCCATAGACACCCAGCCGCCGGAACAGCTTGTAACGTCCCAGCGCCTCTGCTTCCATCGGCCCGAATCCGCGCCGATCGTGCACGATGGTGCTCGCCAGCAGCATGAACAGCGCCGGATCCCACCACGACGGATGATTGGCATAGATGATCAATGGACGATCGGTCGTAACCGGCAGGCACCCGTCGCGGGCGATCCGCACGGCATGGAAATTGCGCCAGAAGAACCACCTCAGATACCAGCCGAAGGCTCGGAACAGTCGCGGCGCATACAGCGCGATCGGGTCCTCCGCCGCCGCGGCGAGGCTGCGTGCAGGCATGGTTGTCGGTTCGATCCGTGCTGGCCAGCGTGAATAAATTCGCATTGAATCCATCAAATGGATAGCACCGCCGACCTGTCGAGGGGCGCTGACCCGCTTGTGGCCCAAGCGCCTATGGCCGGGGGGGCGCCTGTGGCCGAGATGGCGCGTGTGGCCGAGGTGGGACGCGTGGCCGAGGCGGCCCGTGTAGCCAAAGCGCGTGTGGCCGAGGCGCTGCATCGGGCCCGTCGCATCGGCCCGACCTGGGCGACGCGCCCGATCCAGCAACGGCTGCGCGTCATCCGGCGGGCGCGCCATCTGATCGCGCGCGACTGCGAGACACTGGCCGCGCTGTTGGTGCAACGTCGTCCGGTCGCCGAGACGCTGGTCAGCGAAATCCTGCCGCTGGCCGATGCCGCCCGCTTCCTGGAACGCCGCGCCGCCGGCTTGCTCGTCCCGCGGGTCGAACGCCGCGGCCGCCCGATCTGGCTGCTCGGCGTGCGCGCCGAGATCCGGCGCGAAGCGTTGGGCGTGGTGCTGATCGTCGCGCCGTCGAACTACCCGCTGTTCCTGCCGGGGGTGCAGATCCTGCAAGCCTTGACCGCCGGCAACGCGGTGTGCGCGAAACCCGCGCCCGGCTGGGCCGCCCCACTTCAGCACCTCGCCCGATTGCTGGCCGAAGCCGGCCTGCCCGACGGCGTGCTGAGCATCCTCGACGACACCCCCGCCTGCGCCGAGGCAGCGGTCCAGGCCGGGTTCGATCGCATCGCGCTGACCGGTTCGGCCGAGACCGGACGCAACGTGCTGCTTGCGGCGGCGCCACGCCTGACGCCGGCGACGATGGAGTTGTCCGGCAACGACGCCATGTTCGTGCTGCCCGGTGCCGACCTGAACCTCGTGGCGTCCTGCCTGGCCTACGCTCTGCGGCTGAACGGCGGCGCCACCTGCATCGCGCCGCGACGGGTGTTCATCACGCCACCATCGGCCGCGGTGCTGGAGCGCGCGTTGCTGACCCGCATCCAGGCCATCGCGCCGACCCCGGTCGCCCCGCACGTCCTCGCAGCGTTGCCGGCGCTGCTGCAAGAAGCCGCCGCATCCGGCGCCCGCGTCCTCGCCTGGCCCGCCGCCGGACTGGTGCCCCCCATCGTGGTCGCCGATGCCGGACCTGACCTGCGCCTGCTGCGGCAGGACGTGTTCGCCCCCGTGCTGGCGATCGTTCCCGTGCGCGACATGCCCCACGCCGTGCAACTGGCGGCGATGTGCCGCTACGCCCTGGGCGCGTCGATCTTCGGCCCCGAACCCGCGGCCCGAGCATTCGCCGCTCGGGTCAACGCCGGGTCGGTGGTGATCAACGATGTGATCGTCCCGACCGCGGATCCGCGTCTGCCGTTCGGCGGCCGCGGCGAAAGCGGCTTCGGCGTTACCAGAGGCGGTGAAGGCCTGCTGGAGATGACCGCGCTCAAGGCGATCAGTATCCGCCGCGGCCGCCTGCGCCCCCATCTGGCCGCGTCGACCGACCGCGATGGCGCGCGTTTTGCCGCGATGATCCGGTGGCTGCACGGCAAGTCGTGGTTCCGGCCATAAGCTGATCGCGGCGTGCGGGACCGTGCGCCGGGACGCGTCTTGTCGGCCCGTCGTTTGATTCTGTTGACAACCTCGGGCCACGCGCCGGATGTTAACATACCGTTAACAGACGGCTCCAGGGGAGGGACCGGTCATTTCAGACGTTTTCAGCAGTCGGATGCTGCCTCCGTCCCCGCTTGCGTCATCAAGATTTTTTATCGTGATCGCACGCAACCGCATACTCCATCCATGCGGTGCATGGAACATTGTCTGATGCCTGACTCCGAGGATCTGCCTCAACCAGCCACGCGCGTTGCCACCCAGGCTCGCCCGGGCGCGATGGCCGCCGTTATCGGACCATGCAAACCGGTGGCGGAAACACCGTCCAGGCCGCCGATCCTCCAACCGACAATCTTCCATCAGCCGTGGTTGTTGAACATCGCCAGCGACGGCACCTATCGCGAGGCCACGGTGTCATCCGGTGGAGCGGTCGTCGGACGTCTGCCCTATATCCTGTTCAGAAAGCCCAGCGGCCATAGGGTCCTCGGCATTCCCGATCTGACGCACGTCCTCGGGCCGGCGATCACGGTGGAAAACGGCGCCAGCCATGCCACCCGGTCGCTGCGGCAGTTCACCATCACCCGCGATCTGATCGCGCAACTGCCGACCGCATCGCATGTTGGCTTCAGGCTGCACCAGGGGATCACCAACACGCTCGCGTTCGAGGCCGCCGGCTTCGATACTTTTGTGAACTACACGGTCGAAATCGCCCCGCAACCCCGCGAGGTGCTCTGGTCGCAGATGCGCGACAAAACCCGCAACGTGATCCGTCGCGCCGGTGAACGCCTGACCGTGGTTGACCTGTTCGACCCGGAACGGTTCATCGACTTCTACGAACGCAACCTGCATGAGCGGGGTCTGCGAAACTATCATCCCAGACATCTCTGCGTGGCACTCGTCGCCGAATGTCTGCGTCGCGGCGTCGGACGGATACTGATCGCCGCCGACCCGAGCGGCAACTACAAATCCGGCGTATTCACGATTTGGGATCACCAACAAGAATATTACTTCATGTCGACCCGGACCCGAGATTCACACAACGGAGCAACCAGCCTGCTGATTTGGGCAGCCATCCAGCACGCCGCCATGCAAGGGCTGACCTTCAACACCGACGGCCTCGATAGCCGAAGTAATGTCATGCTCCTGACCGGCTTCGGCGGAACCATAAAGCCACGCCTGACGGTCGAGAAGTCATCAATGACCTACGCCCTGATCCGAGACATCAAACGACGGCTCACGCCGCTGACGGCCGATACGCGCGGCTAACGCGCGCGACTGACACGCGCGACTGACGCTGGTGGCTAACACGCGCGACTGCCACGCGCGACTAACACTAGCGGCCGACAGTGGCGGCTGACACGCGCGGCTGACGCTGGCGGCCGACACGCGCGACTGACACGTGCGACTGACGCTGGCCGCTGACACTGACGGCTGACACGGGCGGCTGACACTGACGATCAGTCGGGAAAGCCGCACGCCCCACCCCAGCCGCGGCACTGATGCCGCAACCCGAGCAAGAAAGCCGCCCAGCTTCGCCGGAGCGTACAGTTCGCGGCGCGATCGGAAGTCGATCCTGATCGCGCCGCGGCCGCCGCCCGGCCTCTCATGAAGGAGCGCCGCCGAGGTCCCCCGCGGCGGCGCCCACCCTCACGCCGACTCGCCCGATCAGGTGATCGCGTGCGCCAGCAGGCTGTTCAGGTTGGCGGTGGAGGCCCCGGCGATCGAGGCGATTGCCAGCTTCGCCCCGCCCGCGGTCGCGGAGATCGACAGCGTGGCGCCGCCAGCCTGGTCGGTCACCGTCAGGTAGTTCGCCAGCGTCGCCGCCGCGCCGTTCCAGTTGGTGGCGGCCAGCGCCGGCTTCAGGTCCAGCACATCGGCAATGGTCAGGATATTGCTCAGGATATTGCTGGTGAAGCTGACGCTGCCATGGCCCGCCGCCGGCAGCACGAAGGTGTTGTTGCCGCCGCTGTCGGTGACGGTCTCGGCACCGCCCGACAGGCTGACCACATCGCCCACACCCTTGAGGAACAGCATGTGTGCCCCCGCGGTCGCCACCACCGAGACCTGGCTGGCGCTGACCGTTGCGCTGGCGCTGGCCAGCGTGATCGGTGCCGGCAGTGGGCTGGTGCTGGTCCCCGGATCGGGTGCCCAGGCCGCGTTCGGGGTGGTCTTGCCCCACCACAGTTGGCTGGCGTTCTCCTGCCAGACCTGCTTGTTGACGTAGGCCAGTTCGGCGACGTTGGCGGTGGTCGTATCGGCGACACCGTTGACCGCGACCTGCCCGCTGCCGGTGATGGTCCATTTGTTGCCGCTGGCATCGATGATCGCATTGGCGCCACCGGCCAGCACCATGGTGTCGTTCGCCGAGGTCGGCGGCGGGGTGGGAGTCGGCGTTGGTGTCGGGACAGGGGTCGGTGTTGGTGCCGGCGTCGGCGTCGGAGCCGGCGTTGCCGGCAGCGGGCTGGTGGCGGTGCCGGCGCTGGGTGACCATGCGGCGTTGTTCTTGGTCTCGCCCCACCACAGCTTGGCGGCGTTCTCCTGCCAGATGGTGCCGTTGACATAGGCCAGTTCGATGACGTTGCCGGTGGTGCTGTCGGCGACACCGTTGATCGCCACCTGACCGCCGCCGGTGATGGTCCATTTGTTGCCGCTGGCATCGATGATCGCGGCACTGGTGCCGGTGACCACGGTGTCGTTCTTCGACGGCGTGGGGGTGGGCGTGGGCGTCGGCGTCGGCGTCGGGGTTGGCGCGGGTGTCGGCGTTGGCGTGGGAGCCGGCGTCGGCGTCGGGGCCGGCGTTGCCGGCAGCGGGCTGGTGGCGGTGCCGGCGCTGGGTGACCATGCGGCGTTGTTCTTGGTCTCGCCCCACCACAGCTTGGCGGCGTTCTCCTGCCAGATGGTGCCGTTGACATAGGCCAGTTCGATGACGTTGCCGGTGGTGCTGTCGGCGACACCGTTGATCGCCACCTGACCGCCGCCGGTGATGGTCCACTTGTTGCCGCTGGCATCGACGATCGCGGCACTGGTGCCAGTGACCACGGTGTCGTTCTTCGACGGCGTCGGTGTCGGCGCGGGGGCCGGCGTCGGTGTCGGCGCGGGGGCCGGCGTCGGAGTGGGCGCGGGGGTCGGCGTCGGCGCGGGTGTCGGCGTTGGCGTGGGTGTTGGCGTGGGTGTCGGCGTGGGAGCCGGCGTCGGCGTCGGGGCCGGCGTCGCCGGCAGCGGGCTGGTGGCGGTGCCGGCGCTGGGTGACCATGCGGCGTTGTTCTTGGTCTCGCCCCACCACAGCTTGGCGGCGTTCTCCTGCCAGATGGTGCCGTTGACATAGGCCAGTTCGATGACGTTGCCGGTGGTGCTGTCGGCGACACCGTTGATCGCCACCTGACCGCCGCCGGTGATGGTCCATTTGTTGCCGCTGGCATCGATGATCGCGGCACTGGTGCCGGTGACCACGGTGTCGTTCTTCGACGGCGTGGGAGTGGGCGCGGGGGTCGGCGTCGGTCGCGCCGCCGCCGCGATCCCCGCCGCGACCTGCTGTCCGAACGGCGTCAGCGACCCCGGGCCGCCGGCTTCGTTGTCGGTCAACTGATCCGGGCCACCCGACCCGCCCCAGGTCCACGCAGCGTAGCCATATCCGCTGTTCAGCACCGCGTTGATGACCTGATTGCCGTTCGCGTCGACATTCGAACCATCCGTCGAGTCACCGAATTCGCCGATGATCACCGGAACGGTGCCGTCGGCGCTGGTGATGCTCTGCGCCGCCGCGATGCCATATCCTCCGCTCGTCGACCCCTTCAGGGCCGCCGTTACCGTCGCCTGATCCGTGCTGTAGTTCGAGGTCCAGCCATAATAATGCAGGTCCCACGCGATATTGGTCATGCCGGAATAGGCCGACGCGGTCATGCCGAACCCGGCGCCCACCGAACCCGGGTTGCCGCCGCCGTCCAATTCCATCATCACCATGGAATTGTTGCCGGCGCCGCGGATCGCATTGTAGGTCGCCACCTCCTGCGTCGAGATCGCCGCTTCCGAGGGACCATAAGAGCCGCTATTCGGCTCGTTCATCGTCCCGAACCAGACATAGGGGTTGTTGGCGAACGTGGCGGCCAGCGAGGCATACCAGTTCGATTCGGTCGCCAACTGGGCCCCGGTGTAGGTGCCCGGAGACGGATAGGCATGGTCCTCGAACTCGACGACGATTCCCTTGGCCGTCATCTGCGAGACAAAGGTCTGGTACTGCGCCATCGAATAAGGCGCGGTGTCCCAAGTCGCCAACCGGATGAAATTCGTCCCGGGAAATGTCGAGCTCAGCGACTGAGCCACCGATGCCATGTCCTGGGGACCGATATCCATGCCCCGGGCAACATAGACATTGCCGTTCGGGTCAATAATTTGACCGTTACTTACGTGAAATTGCGTGCCAGCCATCGTGCTGAGTTCCCGAAAAGGTGATCGATGCACCCAGGGTTCTCACGACAACTTGATGAGGGTCAACGCAATGTCCCCAACCGCCAAGTCATCAAAAAAGATACGACATGTCATTACGTTTCCCGTATCTGCTACAAAAGACGCAGGAAATACGTTTCTATCAGCGATTACATCCTATGATGGTACATTTACAAAACGTATAACGCCAGAAAGACAGATTATTTTCACATTACGCCTAAAAACGAACGAAATCAGACTAATACGGATATAATAACAAGATCCGATGAAATGTTCTGTGACAGTCGAGCCGATCTTTTCGTGCCGAGCTACAAACCTCGGCGGGCGACCCCGCCGCCATCCGCCCCTACAATACAGCAGTATTCCGCAAGTGCAATACAGCAGTATTCGTCGACCGCGTGCCGCGCCAACGACATGGCTGCCAAGATGCAATCACCTACCTGTCCACGGCCAGGTAAGTTGCCGGCTGAAAGCCGCGCCAGACGGCACCGGCTCGTAAGCCTGCGATCAACGCCGCGTGCGCCTCATTCACCCGCGCCCGGCAGGTAACGCCGGCCCCGGCCGCGTCCATCATCCCCGGCTTCGCCGCCCCTGCAGCGCGATCGGCGACGGCAGCGAAAGATACGCCAGCCGTTTCATTTCCCGCCGCCCGGTGGACACCGTGTCCAGGATCAGCCCGCTCGCCAACGTCAGGAACGACAGCAATACCAGGCTGGCGGACAGGATCGCCGTGGGGAACCGAGGCACCAGTCCGGTGTGGACGAATTCCGAGATCACCGGGACGACCAACACCAGGGCAACCAGCAACAAGCCTAGCGAGATCGACGAAAAAAACTGCAACGGCCGCTCATCCTTGACCAGCATGACGATGGTCCTGGCAATCCTGATGCCATCGCGAATCGTGTTGAGCTTCGACACCGACCCGACCGGACGCGCGCCATAGCGGATCAACTGCTCACCAACCGGCATTTGCAGCTCAAGCGCATGAACCGTGAACTCGGTCTCGGTCTCGAACCCGACCGACAGCGCCGGAAACGACTTGACGAACCGCCGGCTGAACACCCGATAGCCAGACAGCATGTCGGAAATCCGCGCGCCGAAAATCCGCCTGACCGCTCCGGTCAGCATCGCATTGCCGAATTGATGGCCAATCCGGTAAGCCTCCTCGGTCTCATGCGCCCGCGTGCCGGTGACCATGTCGAGGTTGTCGGCGACCAGCATGTGAACCATGTGCTCGACCGCGCCGGCATCGTAGGTGTCGTCACCATCGACCAGCACATAGATATCCGCATCAACGTCGGCAAACATCCGACGCACCACATGTCCCTTGCCCTGCAGCGCCTCGGTGCGCACCACCGCTCCGGCCGCATGGGCAACCGAGCGGGTGTCGTCTTTCGAATTGTTGTCATAGACATAGACTTCGCAGCCCGGCAGCGCCGCCTTGAAATCACCGACCACCTTGGCGATCGTGACCTGCTCGTTGTAACACGGTATCAGAACCGCGATGTGGCCGAACCGATCAAGGCTGGCACGGTCAAACCCCTCCCGATCAACACCCGCCCGATCAACGTCGTCCCTCAGCCGAGCTCGTAACGCGGTCTCGCTCACCGTGGCCTCCAGACCCTGACTTATAGTAAAACAATAACGCAATCATCGGAACTAACCAAATCACGCGCGCTTCATAGCGCGGCGACGGAATGGAAAACGCGCACACGAAAGCGTTAACAGACACCGCGACCAAAACCAGTTCGAAAACAGACCGATCGATCGCGCCCAACGACCGCCAACGCCAGCACCCATAGATCAGGCCCAGACCCACGATCAGGTATTCCGGAATGGCAAGATACACCTGCCACACCGGCTCCACCGGGCGAATATACATCGTGAACAGGTCAGGCGGATTGGCCGGATCGGCATACCCATGGGACGGAACGAAATACTCACGCAAGGTGAACAACCCAAGCTGGGACAGCGAGTTGACGACGATGGCCCGCAACTGCATCCACGGATGCTCCAACGCCGCCGCTACGTAGATCCGCTTGTCCTCGGTCCGCAGCACCGCCGCCTCGTCCAGCGGCACCGCCGAATAGACGCCGTTCTGGTGCCAGATGAAATCGTCGTCGCCGACATCCAGCCGATCGAGATGCTTGCACATGTCCAGACCGATCGCCGGACAATGCGCGCGTAGATACAGCTTTCCCGGCCCGTCATCCAGCGAACGCGCCAACAGGAACGGCGGCCCGTTCGGCGTCAGCGTCCACTGCTTGAAGCCGATCACGCTCGCCGCCAGGGTCGCGCCGAGGGCCACCACAACCGCAACCCCGACCGTCAGGTAACGCGACCGCCACCGCCACAGCCGCCTGATCCGCAACAGCGCACCGACACCCAGGACCCCCAGCACCACCGGCGGTATCGAAAGATGCATCATGCAGCTCACGGCAATCAGCATGAACAGCGCGATCCGACCAACCGGCCGCAACCGATCCCAAAACAAAATCAGCAAGATCGCGCACCAGGCGGCGATCGGGGCGAACACGTCCGGCATCGCACTCGACGTCACCCACGACGCCGTCGTCAGCAACGCGAGCGTCACGATAAAGCCGGTCGCATACCAGCGCGGACGTTGTGGACAGATCAGCTCGAAGCCAAGTTTCAGCACCGCCGCCAACAGCATCGCCTGGATGCCGACCGCCACCCACAGCGACAGCGGATAGCCGGCGATATAAGTAAACAACGAGTAGAACGCCGAACGCACCATCCTCGCCTGCTGAATCGCCGCCTCGCTCGGCGCGGCACCCGCGACACCGGCACCATGCGGCCAGAACAATGCCAAACCCTTGGTCAGCGCCGCTCGCCCGGCCACGTAGTACGACCGCGTGTCCGGGAACACCAGCACGGCACCCTGATTGAGCAAGGTCGGCCAGCACAGCACCGCGGCTTCGACCAGGAACGACACAAATCCGATGACGCCGGCTGCGCGCCGGTCCACCGCAACCGCCCCAGCGGCGGGTCGATCGATCGTGCGGCGCCCTGTCCCGGCCAGTGACTCCTGCGCCATCAGCCCCTCCCTGCCTGCATCGTCGAACGACCGAAGCCCGGCCTCCATCGCTCACGCCATCCGTCGCTCACGCCATCCGCTCCAGCATTGTCCGCCCCTTGCGTAAAATCGGCGTCTCCACCAGGCGGTAGATCGCCAGCCCGAACAGATTTGCCCCGACCAGCGAAGCCACCGCGTAGCCGGTCGGATACATCGCATCGACGCCAATGCGTTTCAGCAACGATAACACGAAGGGGTGGAACAGATAGACACTGTAGGACGCATCACCGAACGCCTCCGCCACGGTCTCGAACCGTCCCGGTCGGCTGCGTCCG
The DNA here is from genome assembly GCF_965277825.1 of Rhodopila sp. Lineage (NCBI taxonomy): Bacteria > Pseudomonadati > Pseudomonadota > Alphaproteobacteria > Acetobacterales > Acetobacteraceae > Rhodopila > Rhodopila sp. The sequence continues at coordinate 299,684 of NZ_OZ255846.1, forward strand.
AAGATCGCCACGAACACCAACAGCAAGCACAACCCCCATATCACCGCCAGGTTGGGGAATTCGTAATGCTGCGCCTCGGTCAGCGGCGACTCGATCGAATAGGCGAACCAGACGATGAACACGCCGGAAATCAGCGCGAACGGGTACGGCACCACCAGTTTCTGCGCCCGCTGTTCCAGCACCCCGAGGCCGATTCCCAGCACGAACAGCAGAATGATCGGCCGAGTCCAGTACTGCGCCAGGGTCAGTGCGCCGTGCGTGTCCGATGCCGGCCGGATCAGCATGCCGACCAGCGTCAGGCCGGCCAATATCGCGCAGATCGCCAGCACGCCGGGCCGCCGCCTGCACAGCAGGCCAAGCGCGAAGATGGCATAGAACAGCACTTCATAATGCAGCGTCCAACCCTGCCCCAGCAGCGGGTTCATGCCGTCGGTCAGCGCCATGTAGTGCGGGATCAGCGCCAGCGAGCAGACGATATCGCTCGCGCTGTACTCGGCTCGATGCGGACTGAGCACGACGAACAACGCCGTCGCCAGCCAGTAGATCGGAAATATCCGGATCAGCCGCTTGCCGATAAACTGCCGGAACCCGAAACCGGACCCGAACGACTGGCGCGATGTCTTGAAGATGATGAAGCCGCTGATGATGAAGAACGTAGCGACACCAAAATAACCTGATACCCACAGCCTGTCGGCATATCGCCCCTGAACGCTGTGCGACAGCACCACCAGCGAGGCTGCCAGGCCGCGCAGCGCCTGCAGGTGGAACAGCTTCTTTTCACGCACGATCGAGACGCCACCCCGGCCGCTTGCAGAACCCGATCAACAACGCCACCATCGGGATCAGCCAGATCACCCGCGCCTCATACCGCGGCACCGGCTCCGAGATCGCGCCGGCCAGCGCTTCCAGCACCACCGCGGCGAGCATCATGATGGCCAGCTGACGCAGCGGGCGGGGCAGCGTTCGCCATGTCAGCACGATAAATCCAAGACTGCCGAAGACGATGCAGTATTCCACCACGCTGACATAAGTCTGCCAGGGCGCCTGATCGGGCATGTGCAAAATCATGTCGCTAGCGCTGTACTCGGCCCAGGACGGGATATAATACTCATGGATGCCGAAGGTGATCAGTTGCAGCATCGCGTTGCGCGCCATCGCGCTCGCCTGCATCCACGGATGCTCCAGCGCCGCGGCGACGTAGATACGCTTGTCCTCGGCACGCAACCGAGCCTCTTCGTCCGGCGATACGGCGGAGTATACCCCGTCGTCGGCCCAGATGAATTTCTCCGTCGTCAGATTGAGCTTGTCGAGATGCTTGCACATATCGAGGCCGATCGCCGGGCAATGCTCCAGCAGATACAGCCGGCCCGGACCGTCCTGCAGCGACCGCGCCAACAGGAAAGGCGGAGATTGCGGCGTGATCGTCCACTGATGGAAGCCCACCACGCCGACCACCAGCATCGCCGCCACCCCCGCTGCCAGCGCCGCGACGACCACCATGATGCGGTGCCGATCCCGCCACAGGTGGCCGCCGATCGTCACGCACCCGACAACCAGCAGACCCAATGCGATCGGCAGGTTGGTTACGTGCATGACCATGCTGGCGGCGATCCCTAACAGCAGCCAGAACCAGCCGCGACGCTGCGATTGATGCCAATAAACCAGCGTCATCGCGATACACAGCACCATGATCGGAGTAAAAATGTCCGGCATCACGTTGCAGGTTGCCCACGAAACCGTGGTGAACAACGCCAGCGTAACGATGAACGCCGTCACCTGCCACCGCGGCCGCCCCGGAACCGCCAGCCGAAAAACTAATTGTAGCACTATAGCAACGATAACCGCCTGCAATACGATCACCAGCCAGAGCGACACCGAAACCGCCGGAATATAGGCGAACAGCGAATAGAACGCCGAGCGTACGCCACGCGCCTTCTGCACCGCGGCCTCGACCGATTCGCCGCCTCCGCCATGATGGGCAAACAGCCCGGCGAGTTTTTCGATCGCCGCGCGGCCGCCCATGAAGTAAGAACGGGTGTCCGGGTAAACCAGCGGCCCCCGGTTGATCAGCCCCGGTATACATAAGGCAGCCACTTCACAAATGAACAACAAGACACGGTGGAAATACTCAGCGCTGGTTCGTCCGGTATGCCTGTTCAGCACCATTTCGACCACGTGAACGCCCTTTGCTGATGAAAGCTGCTATCAGGGTGTCGGCGACGCAGCAAGGTCTCCAAACCTAATACCGGGGCATGATCATGCAACGGCGAAACTATTTCGTTACCAGACCCCGGGCGATGAAACCTGAAACTGACATGAAACCCGAGACCGACATGATAGATGAAACCAGGATCGCCGTGGCAGTACAATTCATCCGCTTCGGCTTTGTCGGCGTCATCGGCTTCATCATCGATACCGCCGCCGTCTACGGATTCCGCCAATCCCTCGGACTCTACGGCGCTGGCCTGATCGCCTATCTGTTCGCCGCCAGCGCGACCTGGCTGCTCAATCGCATCTGGACCTTCCGCGGTCAAGGCACCGCGCCGGCACACCGGCAATGGGCGCTGTTCCTCGCCACCAACCTCGTCGGCTTCGTGCTGAACCGAGGCACCTATGCCGCGCTGGTGACCTTCGTCCCGCTCGCCGCCGCCCAGCCGGTGATCGCCACCGCCGCCGGCGCGCTCGCCGGAATGTTCGCCAATTTCAGCCTGTCCCGCCGGGTGGTGTTTCGCTGAATCACTGAAAATAAAGCGCTAGCGTCGCGAGACCGATGTTCGCCCGATATGGCGACCTTCAGACTGGCGACGCTAGCGACCCTGGAATTGCGCGTATGTCGCGCGTTGCAACGCATTCAGGTGCCCGGTCACGTCGAAGATCCCGGTCGGGTTGCCATAAGCCTGATAGCCGGCGAACCACCAGTCGGTCCCCACCCCCTGCTCGCCATCGGCGAAGCTCGGACCCCCCGCCGCCGCCAACTCGCCATTGGCGTAATCGATCAACGTCTTCGCCCAAGCCCGCTGATCGCTCGTGATCATGTTCGCCCCCATCTCGCCGATCCAGACCGGAGCGATGTGATCGCGCACCAGATAGCCCCAGACCTTGTTCATCTGACCCACCTTGACCGCGCCCGAATCGGGCTTGTAGCCGCCAATCTCGGTCGGATAGTCATGCACCGAATAGACCAGCTTGTTCGCCACCGATAGTTGCACCGGATACTTGCCCGCAACACTCAAATCCCCCCACGGCGCCGGCGTACCCGAATCCGCCAGCGAGCGCTGCATGTTCATCGGCCCCTCGCAGACGATCAGCTTCTCCGGATCGATCGCCAGGATGGCGTTTCCCGCACGCTCGCACATCAAGCGGATGTTGTGCGTCGGGTTGCGCTCGCCCGGCTCCCAGGTCGACATGCCCGGATAGCCCGAAGGCTCGTTCCACAGATCATAGCCGATCACCATCGGATTCGACCGGAAGTGCCGCGCCACCGTCCGCCAATCCTCGATGAATTTCTCCTGCGTCACCGTGCCGCGATTATGGCACCCGTCGGTATCGTCCGAGGCCCCGCCGGAATCGTACCAAAGCCCATTGACCTGCTGCGCGTAGCACGGCTTCCACGGTCCCGGCGCGCCCGCCTCGTTACTATGATCATCAAGTATCACTTTTAAGTGAGACCGACCGGCATCGGCAATGATCCGGTCCAGCGCCCCAAGCTTGTCGATCGAGCGGTTGCTCCAGTCCAGCCGGACCGTGTTGAATCCGGCCTCGGCGATCAAATCCATCTTGTCGTTGGCGCCGTTGTCCGGCCACATCCCGACACTGACGATGCGCACCGCGTTGCCCTTCGAGTCGACGATCTGACTGCCGCGTGTCGACAGCGGCGTGGCCGTCAGGAAACTCCCCGCCGCAATCGCGGTCTCCGCCCCGGCGATCGTTGTCACGATAAACAGCAGAATGAGATATAAGGTCAGTCGCATGCGCCAGACCTGGCGATTGGCTCGTCCGCTCCCATACACGTTGCAGTCATCCCGACCAGACCCTCAATCCCCGGAGTGTTCACGCCAACGTGCTTCCGCTCGCGCTGACGTTGCCAATTGGTTACGGCCATGTTGCCGCATAATGCCTCCGTCCCGCCCATAGATATGCTAGGATCACCAATGGCCGGCCGCCTCGACACCGTCATCCCCGCCACCACCATCCCCGCAACGACCATCCCAGCAACGACAACCCCCGCAACGACCATCTTGGGCCACCAAACACGCCGTCTCTACTCGTACTGATCAGGACCGTAGCCGCGATGCGCAACATGCGAACGCTCGAACGCAAGCTGGTGATCAAGGCCCGCCGGACCCCCGGCAGCGGCATCTTCCTGTGCGCCGTGGTCTGCATCCTGCTGCAGTTCTTCGTGACCAACAACGTGGTGCGGGTGATCGCCGGGCACGACGTCAACATCCGCTTCCACCCGGCCAACATCATCATGATGTTCTGCGCGTTCTACGCCCTGGCCAACGGCCCGATCCCGTTTCACCAACGTTGCCGCGAAGCGCCGGGATTGATCCTTTTCGTCTTCGCGATCCCGCTGTTCGCGATCTACACCGCCTGGTTCAACGGCCTGAGCGGAGCTGCGTTCTACTTCGACAGCTTCTGGGGGGCAGGCCTGCTCGCGGTCGCCCTCGAAGGCGCCACCGACCGGCAAAAGCGGTTTCTCGCCAAACTGCTCCTGGCCCTCGTGCTGATGAACGTGCTGTTCGGCCTGTTCGAAAGCCTGACCCAGCACAACCTCTTCCCGTTCGTCGCCAACGACGACGTCAAGCAGGCCGAGATCCAGGCCACCGCCAACTTCCGCGCCAACGCCTTCTACCCCCACCCGCTGACCGCCTCGCTGATCACCGGCATGGCGTTCTTCCTGCTCTACGTCATGCAATTGCGCTTCCTCGCCATGGCGCCGGCGTTCCTGCTGATCCTGATCGGGCTGCTGGCGTTCGGCGGCCGAACCGCGTTATTCGTCACCGTCGGGATGTCCGGCCTCGCCGCCTGCTGGGTGGTGCTGTCGGGAATCATCAAGCGCAACCTCAAGCTTGAGGTCATGGGCTACCTTCTGGTGGCGGTGACAGTGCTGCCGCTCATCACCCTGATCATCGTCACCCAGACCACCATCGCCGACCGCATCGTCAACACCTTGTACTTCGATGACAGCGCCGAGGTGCGGGTCTTCCAGTGGACCATTCTGAACTACCTGTCATTGAAGAACTGGCTGTTCGGCGTCCCGCTGCAGGAGCTCACCGCGCTGAAATATCAGATCGGCCTGGACTCGGTCGAAGATATCGAGAATTTCTGGCTGCTGCTGTTCCTCAATCTCGGCGCCGTCGGCTTCGTGGCGTTCCTGTTCGTATTCGGCGCGTTCCTGGTCCATATCGCCCGCTATGGCCACGGCATGTACGCCTGGATGCTCATGATCTCCGCCCTGATCATCGACTCCGGCTCCAATTCGCTCGGCCAGAAAAGCAACGACCTGGTGATCGAGGTGGCCTTCCTGGTGGCCATGTCGGGCTACCGGAACTACACCCGTCAGACCGTGCGACGAATCGCCACCAGCACGCCAATGCGCACCGAGGGACTGATCCGGGCGCGCATCCCGCCCCGGATCGTGCGTGGACTGCGTGTGCTGAACCGGGCACACTGACCAAGGATGACCAGCACTGCCCGCAGCACACCCGCCAGCACAACCCAAGACAGCAACAAGATCCCCGCCACCCTGATCGCCGGGGACGGCATCGGACCCGAGATCATGGACGCCGTCACCGCGGTGCTCGACGCGCTCGGTGCTCCCTTCGCCTGGGACCGCCAACACGGCGGCCTGGCCGGCATCGCCGAAGCCGGCGACCCCTTGCCGCCAGCCACGCTCGACAGCATCCGGCGCAACAGGCTGGCGCTGAAAGGCCCGCTGACCACCCCAATCGGCGGCGGCTTCCGCTCCGTCAATGTCCGCCTGCGCGAGGAATTCCAGCTCTACGCCAATCTGCGCCCGGCCAAGACGCTGGTCCCCGGCGGCCGCTTCGACGACATCGACCTGATCCTGGTGCGCGAAAACCTCGAAGGCCTCTACGTCGCCTTCGAGCACTACATCCCGATCGGAGACGACCCGCACGCCGTGGCGATCTCCTCCGGCGTCAACACCCGCGACGGCTCCAGGCGGATCGTCCGCTACGCCTTCGAACAGGCAGTGAAGCGCGGCCGCAAGAAAGTCACCCTGGTACACAAAGCCAATGTGCTGAAGGCGCTCACCGGCGTGTTCCTCGAAGCCGGCCAGGAAGTCGCCCGCGAATACCAGGGCCGCATCACCTGCGACGACCGCATCGTCGATGCCTGCGCCATGCAGCTCGTGCTCAATCCCTGGCAGTTCGACGTCATCGTCACCACCAACCTGTTCGGCGACATCCTGTCCGACCTGATCGCCGGCCTGGTCGGCGGCCTCGGCGCCGCGCCCGGCGCCAATATCGGCGACCGGGCGGCAATCTTCGAAGCAGTGCACGGCTCCGCCCCCGACATCGCCGGCAAGGGCATCGCCAACCCGACTGCGCTGGTGCTCGCCGCCGGCCTGATGCTCGACCATGTCGGCCTGACCGAGCAGGCCGAACACCTGCGCCGCGCCATCCACCTTGTCTTGAACCAGAACCGCACCCGCACCGGCGATCTCGGCGGTTCGGCCTCCACCGGCGACTTCGCACAAGCGCTGATCCAGCGGATCAACGCCCAGCGCTGACCACCTGGCGCTGACCCGCGCCACCACCGCCCATCCCGACCTCACCACCCAATTTGACCCCTCCGGCCACCCGCCTCATGCTGACCCCAACAGCCGGGGGAAATGGATGTCCGACAGCAGCCGAACACGGCCCGGCCGCAAACGCTTCATCGTCTACGCCCTGCTGTTCGCGATGACCCTGATCAACTACTTCGACCGCACCGTGCTCTCCATCGCCATGCCGGTGCTGAGCCAGGAATTCGCCCTCACCCCGGTCGCCATCGGCTACCTGCTGTCGGCCTTCATCTGGTCCTACGCCCCCTGCCAGTTGCCCGCCGGCATGACGCTCGACCGCTGGGGCACCCGCAAGACCGCGGCGCGCTGCATCGCCTTCTGGTCCGCCGCCACCGCACTCACCGCGGCCGCCACCAGCTTCGGCTTCCTGTTCTTCACCCGCCTGCTGCTCGGCATCGGCGAATCCCCAACCTTCCCACTCGCTGCCCGCGCCATCCGCGAGTGGGCGCCCATCGGCGAACGCGCCCTGGCATTCTCGATCTCCGGCTCCGGCCCAGCCTTCGGCACCGCCGTCTCCGCCATCACCATCGCCGGCCTGGTCAGCACCATCGGCTGGCGCCTCGCCTTCGTCTTCTCGGGCGCGCTCGGCTTCATCTGGGTCGCCGCCTGGCTGGCGCTCTACCGCGACCCCGAGCAAGCGTCGTGGCTGCAGCCCGCCGAACGCCGCCTGATCCTGGATCAGCGCGCCCCCGGTGGCACCACCGACACCACGGGCATGAAGCTTAAGGAACTGCTCAGCTATCAAACCATGTGGGGCCTATTCCTGGTGCAAGGCTGCGTGAACTACACCCAATACCTGTTCCTCACCTGGCTGCCGACCTACTTGGTGCAAAGCCGAGGCCTCAACATCCTGCATTCCGGCGTACAGACCGGCATCTGCTACTTCGGCGCCATGCTGCTGACCATCGCCATGGGCCGCCTATGCGACCACCTGCTGACCCCCCAGGCGGTGCAGGCCGGCAAGCGGCGCTACGCCGTCGTCATCCTGGCGTTCGGCGCCGCGGTCATGATCCTCGCGCCCTACACCGCGTCCGAGACCTGGCTGCTGGTTGAGATCACCCTGTCGCTCGCCTGCGTGCAGAGCGTCTTCGTCAACACCTACGCCCTGACCAACGACCTGCTGCACGCCGGCAAGAGCATCGGCACCGCGATCGGCTGGATCCAGCTCGGCGGCAACATCTTCGGCCTCGCCGCGCCCATCGCCACCGGCTACATCGTCGCCGCCACCGGCAGTTTCACCAGCGCCTTCCTGCTCGCCGGCGCACTGCTGGTGATCGGCGCGGTGGTCACCCTGACGATGACCCACCGCCCGGTCGGCGCCCCCCGCACCGCCATCGCTTAGACCTATCCTACCTCCACCGCCCCAATCTCGCGCAGCCGAGGCAACACCTCCTGGGTGAACAGCCTGATCCCCCTGCTCGATTCCGCGTGCGTCATATGCCCCGACCGCCCCACCAGCGCGAGATGCCCAAAACCCCCCACCTTGTCGTAGAACGCCATGATCTGCCGATACACACTGTCCGGGTTGCCGGCGAACAGGATACCCTGCGCCATCGCCTCCGCCGCGGTAATGGAAATCAGCTTCTCGGCATTGCGGCTGGCCGGCGCCACCCCCTTCTCCGCATCCCGCAACGCCAACCCGGCATCCGCCAATGGTTTCGTCCGATACAACCCAGGCGCCGCGACCGGCGGCGCCGCGCCGGGCAGGAACTTGTTGAACTGAGGCGCCGACTTCAAGCTGGTATTCAGGAACCACAGCAGCTTGCTGCCGACCTCGACCCCTTCCTCCTCGGTATCGCCAACATAGACCAGCGCCGCATAGGCAAAACTATCGGTCGTCGCCTTCGCCAGACCGGCCTCGGCCCGCGCCGCGCGATGCGCGTCATAAGCCCGCTTGGTGCCGTCCGGCCCACGCAGCACCAGCACATGGCGCATCCCGCGCCGCCCCACCTCGGCCGAACTGCGAGGGTCCCCCGTCGCCGCCCACATCGGCGGATGCGGCGCCTGATACGGCCGCGGCCAGATATTGACGTGGCGATGGCTGAAATGCTTGCCCTCCCAACTGAACGCCCCATCATGCGTGGTCAACGCCTTCCTGATCAGGTCGATCGCTTCCCAGTAACGTTCCTCGTTGTTCACCGGATTGACATTGGAGGACGCCATCTCGCTGCCGCCGGACTTCACGAAGCCGATGTCGAACCGCCCCTTCGCCAGGATATCGGCGGTGGCATATTCCTCCGCCACCCGCACCGGATCGGGCCGCAACGAAACCAGCGTCCCCAGGCTCAGCACCCGCACATTGCGGGTCTGCCGCGCCAGGATGGAGGTCACCATCGGGTTCGCCCCGATCAGCGAATTGATCCCGGCGTGATGCTCGATCGCGATCACGTTCATGCCCAAATCGTCGCACAACAGGAACTCGTCCAGCACCTCGTCGAACAACGTCGCCGCGACCTTGGGGTCGCACAGCCGGTTCGGCAACGAGGCCCGCACCGAATCAGCCGCATCGGTGATGCTCTTGTCGACGAACGGATACGGAATCTCACATTGCCACCAGGCGTCCATCCGGCCGGTCTCCCTACGAGTTCAAAAAAGCGCTGACGTGATCGACGAAAACGTCCGGCTGCTCGATCTCCGGCTGATGCCCGGCCCGCTCGATCAACGCAAATCGCGCCGCCGGAATCCGGGCCGCAAAGGCCTGTCCGTAAGTCGGACTGACAATGCCGTCCGACGCCCCCCACAGCACCAGCGTCGGCACCGCGATGCGCCCCAGCCAATACGCCAGTCGTGGATTGTGCATATACGGATGCCATGCATACAGCGACAGGGACTCCCAGTTGCGGTGCCGCATGACCAGCGCCTCGTCCGACATCGCATCGAAATCCGGCGCGTTGGCCAGATCATGCCAGGTGCGCCGCTTCACCTCCTCGGGATGAGTGTTGAACACGTCGGTGATATCCGCCGTCTCCCGGTCGCTGATCTTGATGCCGACGGCATCGACCAGCACCAGCCGCTCGATCTTGGCCCCGCCGCGCACCGCCAATTCCGCCGCCAGCCAGCCACCAAATGAAAACCCGATCAGCGTGACCCGGTCATACGGCAGCGCATCCAGCACCGCCGCCTGCAGGTTCGCCAGGTCATACACGCTTTCGAAATCCTTCGGCCGCGCCGATCGGCCAAACCCGGGATACGACGGCGCAATGACCTCGGCCCGCTGCGACAGCAACCGAACGAACCGAGCCTCCGGATCGCAAGGCTGCAACCCGTGCAGCAAGACGATCGGCTGTCCGGCGCCGCATCGCATCACTTCAAGCTCAATCCCGTGCACGGTCATCCTGGTGGCCTCGGGCATGGTGATCTCACTCCCTCACAAGGGTCATTCGTCGTCGCGCGTCTCGCGTCCCAGCCACATCGCGATCATGCTCGATACCGCGAAGCGGGTCATCAACGCCGCCGCATGGCTGAAGCGAACGGCACCACCAGCAGCCCGGCTATCATCTGACAGCGAACCGTGCATTGAACCAAGCCATCGCGCAAATTTATAGAATCGATGCGAACCCTCTGATTTCGGCATGCCGACGGACCTATGTCGCCGCGACACTTCGTCGCCGTCGCCGAGACCGGCACTTTCAGTGCCGCCTCCCGCATGCGCCGCAACCGTATGCAGTCATGGCCGGTAATTGCCCGTTACGTCAGCAGACAAACTTTGCCTACCCGTCGTGCCCATGCTACGATCAATCAATCGATCAATTACTGAGGGGCCGCCATGGATCGACGAATCGACGCTACCATCGCCCGCACCCAGCTCGGCCAGATCATGGAACTGGCCGAAAGAGACAACACGCGCTTCATCGTCGACAAGCGCGGCGAACCATCCGTCGTCATCATGAGCATCAAGGATTTCGTCAACACGATCGCGCCGCCGCCGGACTGGCTGACCAAGGCGTGGTCGGAAGCGAAGCGCCGCGGGCTGAATAAGCTCACGCGATGCAAGAGATCGACGCCGAAATCGCCGCCGCGCGGACCCAGACGCCGTCCGCCCACAAGCCGAGGTGATCCGGGCGGTCATTGACACGAATTTCCTGGTATCCGCCCTTCTGTCGCCGGAAGGCAACGCCGCGCTCATCGTACAAGCCGTTAAAGCCGGCCTGATCAGCGTCTTCTTGACCGATGAGATTGCCGACGAATATGCCGAGGTTCTGGCGCGCCCGAAGTTCGGTTTTGCGCCCGATGTGACAAGCGCACTGCTCGACAGGTTCCATACGCAAGGCAGCGTCATAAAGCCAAGCCAATCCGCGGGCGCGTCGCCGGATCCGGGTGATACGAAGTGCAATGCGCACTGGCTGCCCCGGTCGACGTGGTCGTCACCGGCAACAAGCGGGATTTTCCTGACGGGCCCTACGGCACAGGTTCTGAGCATAAGCGAATTCCTGCAACGGTTCATGATCGAAATACGATCATGACAAGCGCTTTGGTCGAGCCGCCCAGCCGTCCATCACGGCGAAACCTTTGCGCCACGGGCACGGGCAATGCCGGTCAGCCAAGCCACTGCCTACGGCGTCGCGCCCTCGCCCAGATCCCACCAGATGCCGGCAAACGCCGCCAGCCCCTCGCGGGCCGGCCCGACCAGCAAATGCTCGTCCGGCCCGTGCTGCTTGCAGCCGTTGTAGCTGTGCGGAATCCACACCAGCGGCACACCAAGATAGTCCACGAACACATCCCCCGGCAGGCCGCCCGAGGAATTCGGGATCACCTGCACCCGCTTGCCCAGCGTCCGCTCCATGCTGGCCACCGTCCAGCGCACCCAAGCATGGCCTGGATCAGTGCGACTGGCCGGCATCCGCACCCCGGCATTCTCGATCCCGACCGCGCCCAGGTCATGCGCGTCCAGGTGCCGGCGCAGCGCCGCCGCGAACCCGGCCGGGTCGCTATCGACGGTGTAACGGATCTGGCAATGCGCCCGGGCATTCGGCGCCACCGCATTCACCGGATTGTCCGGCCGCCCCGACAGCATCGCCAGCACGATGAAGCTGTTCCAGCCATAGATCTTCTCGGCCGCCGTCAGCCCGGGTTCACCCCACCCCGGATCGATGCTCGCCGCCTCGCCGCCGCCCACCGGGCAGCCATCCAGCACCGCCCGCACCGCCGCCGGCACGCCGCGCTGTCCCGCGCCCGACCCGGCCGCCCCAGGCAGCCAGTCGCGCACCAGGATCTTGCCCCGCTGGTCGATGATGCAGCCGAGCGCGTGGGCCAACAGCACCGCCGGATCCGTGGTCAGGCCACCCCAATGGCCCGAGTGAACGCCGCCCGCCCGCAGATCCACCACCAGGTCGAAGTGATAGGTGCCGCGGGTGCCGGTGGCGATGGTCGGGACCTCCGCCATCACCCGAGGCCCATCGCTGGCGATCAGCACATCGGCCGCCAGCCGCTCGGCATGTTCGGCGACAAAGCCGCGCAACCCTGTGGAACCACGCTCCTCGCTGGTCTCCAGCACCAGCTTCAAATTGAACCCCAGCACGCCGCCGCGTTCAGCCACCACCGCCTCGAGCGCCGACAGGTTCAGCGCGTGCTGCCCCTTGTTGTCGGCCGAACCCCGACCATACCAACGCTCGCCCTCCTGGATCAGCCGCCAGGGCGACAATCCGTCGCGCCACTGATCGTCCAGCCCGCGCACGGTATCCCCATGCCCATAGGATAAGACTGATTTGGCTGCGCCTGCTTCGACCCGTTCAGCAGACAGTATCGGCCCATGCCCTGCGACGGGATTGTCAAGGATTTCAACGACAAAGCCCATCCGTTCCAGCCACGGCTGGATCGCCTCATGAAGATACCGCTGCACATCCGCCGCATGGTCAGGTTCTTGGCTGGTGCTCGGAATCGCGATCAATTCGGCCAGATGATGGTGAAAATGCCCGTCGTCAAAATGCTTCAACGCGCTCGCAACCGCGCCTTCCCGTGTTCCCATTCTCAACTCCGTCTTGCCCAAGGCCGCGTACGAAAGTCCCCACCACACCGCCCGATCTCATCGCTCGGCCTGTCATCCCCTATCTGCGGTTCAGTTCCTCGCCGCGGAATACGGCAACCGACAGCAGGACAGTCTAGATCATCGCGCACTACACAGTGACCCCTGATCACAGTCCTATCGATCGCGCGCTGTCGCGTCGAAGGGTCATCACCGCACCAAGGTCACCCTCGAAATCCTGCTGGATGCCATTGATGCCGGGCTGATCGGCCGAGGCACCGTGCCGGCCAATCGAGGCGACGGACCGACTTTCCATAGAAAGTCTGATCAGCCAGTAGCCAGCACGATCGGCAGCAAAGCGTGCAGCACGGAGAGATGGGTTTCAATGAAAGCGGCTGCGATCAATGCAACATGCACCGGGTTGGCCGTAATATCGGTATCGCTGGCAAGGAACTCGCTCTGGATCGCGGCGAGTTGGTTGTGCCCTTGAATCTGCCCTTTGATATAGGCGATGTCGAAGGCCGCTCCGCTCAGACCTTGCAAGGACTGCACCATCATCTGCTGTTGATCGGTCAAGGCAGCCGGCGGCGGATCAGCATCGTTGGTCAGGGATTGCGCCACGGCGGTTTGTTCGTCGATCTCCAGTTTAGCAAACCGCAGCACGACGGGGCTTTTGGAATTTTGCAGCGCAATCTGACTAACGGTTTTAGCCAAGGTGCCTATTTGCAGCGTGTCGGCCGTGTAGGACGCGGGGTCGAGCATGTCCGTCGCGGTTTGGCCACGAGCCACGGTGCCAAGCAGGATAGGAGCCGCGGCCGCTCCGGTGAGGGCGAGAATAACATTCCGGCGATCCATCAAATGATCCTTTGAATTGGCTGACCGCGATCGGCCTGCACTGAGCCAACGAGTAGTGTTGCAAGAAAGTTCGCGGGATAAGGAGATTTGTATGCCGCTCGCCGCAGGATTTACTCCGGCATCAGCCAACCCGATCACTGATCCCGTCCGTCGATCGTGGCGCAACCCGGTCCGACCCGCATCCTGTGCAGCAAAATCTTGACGCGCTGATCGGACGATCCCCCAACTGGCGTTCGATGATCACCGCCAGATCGACGCTGCGCCAAACCGAAGCTGCGCCAAACCGAAGCTGCGCCAGACCGAAGCTGCGCCAGACCGACGCTGTGCCAGACCGCCGCTGCGCAAGATCGACGCTGCGATCACGGTCGCCGTCGGGACCAGTTTCCTCCGACAGACCGCACACCAGTAACGCAAAATGCGCTGAGCAACCCCAAGGGTGGAACTTCATGGAGGACTGGACGAATTTCTTCGCGGCGGAAGTCGGAGCCGCGGCTACTCTGACCGGCTTGCTGTTCGTTGCCCTTTCAATCAACCTGACCCGGGTTCTCCAGTTCTCCTACCTCCCGTTGCGAGCCCTCGAAGCGCTCGCGACCCTGATGTCGGTCCTGTTCGTCAGAGACACAATCGACAGCACCATCGGGTCGCCGGCTTGTCGAACACCGCCCGTCAGCTCAAGTCCCGAGGTTTACCTCTTCCAAAACAATCCACCCCGCTCCGGCCTTCAGCCCGCGCTTCCGCAGCCTCCGCTCCGCGGGCCATTGTCTCACCAGATGTGCGGCATCACCTTCCTCCCGCTATCCCCTGATAGCTCCGGTCCGAACGGGTTTGCGTCGCGCGACCACGGCGGAGGCGTCGATCATCGCCTAAACCCGAGCGACCCGCGGCAGCAGCGTCCAAAACTGCGTGCCAAGCTGGCGCAGCGGCAGCAGCGTCGGCAGAACCTGCCCGACATTCGGCCACGGCAGGATCACCACATCGTCGGGCGGATCGGCCAGCAGCACGTCCAGCGCAACGATCGGAATCCGGCTGCCCGGCATCAGACGGCCCCACCTGGCCGGATCGCCATCGGCGATCGTGCCGATCTCCTGTCGGGTGATCGCGCAGCAGTTCAGCAGCATCGCCCCTCGCGTTGCCGCGCCATATCCGGCCACGCGGCGCCCGGCTTGCCTGCGAGTCTCCAGAAAATCGCGGATATCAGCTCGCGCCGCCGCCACACGATCGCCGAAGCCGGCGTACAGCTCCTGCCCACTGACATCGCCGGCCGCCTCGGCCAGCCGAACCGCCTTCACCCCGGGCCGCACCGCGTGCGGACCAACCAGGTGGCAAGCCTGAACCCGCAGCGACCCGCCATGGTCCGCGACACGCTCCGCATCGAATACCCGCAGGCCAACCGAGCGCAGCAAGTGTTCCAGCACCCGCAGCGACAGATAGCTATAAATGTCGTGCCGGAACGCATCGAACTGGCCCTTTTGCAGCACCGCCAGCAAATGCGGCACCTGCAGCGCCAGCACGCCATTGGGCCGCAAGATACACGCCAGGCCCGCCGCCAAATCGAACAGGTCGCGCGCCCGCGGCAACGCGTCGTTGGCGATCACCAGGTCGGCGCAGCCGTGCCGCACCGCGATCTGGATCGCCGTCTCGGCGTTGAACAGGCCGGTTTCGATCGGCACCCCCGTGCCGCCTTCGCTCCCCGGTCCGATCCCCAGCACCCGGATGCCGGCGGCCTGGAACTGGTGCAGCACTCCGGCGTCATTGCCGCCGACCTCGATCACCAGCGACCCGCCATCCAGCCGCAGTCGCTTGCGCATGCTCTCGAACAACCGCCTCGCGTCCGGGCCCGCGACCGCGCGGTGCTCGGAAAGTCCTGCCTCCGAGGCAGCGATCGGGTCCGCCTCGGGCATCTCGTCCACCTGCACCAGGCTGCACGTGTCGCAGACCCTGGCATGCAACCGATAGCAAGGATCATCGGCCGATCCGACCGGAACGGCGCGGTGGGCCAACGGCAGCGAGCCAAGATCGATCAGCGTCCGGTGCAACCGAGCGCCGCACAGCCGGCAGGCAGGCTCCGTCAGCACGGCGGCCCTCAAAGCTGGCGCGGTCCGGCCCGCCCCCAAGCCCCGCGCCCCCAAACCCGGCGCCCCCAAGCCCGGCACCCCCAAGCCCGGCGCCCCCAAGCCCGGCGCCTCCAAACCCGCTGCCTCCAAACCCGGTGCCTTTAAGCCCGGCGCCCCCAGACCCGGCGCCCCCAAGTCCGGATCCGTCACGACTTCCGCCGTCAAACCTGGCACCGCCAAGCCCGGGCATCCGCCCGCCCCGGTGGCGTCGAGCGTGTTCAGCATCGGTCCCCCGCCAGCGCGCGGCAGACATTGGATTGATTGGTCACGACGGTGAACAGCCTTTTCCGCATGGTGTCAGCCAGGGAATCGGCCGTTCTGTCCAAAATGCCTGACGCGTTCGCGTTTTTCGCGCGCCCCAAGATAGCTCGGTATTGGTAAATAATTAGTTTCCAAACACGATCGAGTTGTCCACTGCGCCGACGCGTCGGAAGCATACGATCGAACCGCCGGACCGATCGCCGCCAACCGCCTCAGCCCTGGCCGGCAGAAACCCAAGGCGCGCCGACCGGGCGCAGTTCCGCGGTCCATTCGACCTCGGTCCGCGCCAGCGCAATCCCATGATAGGCCAGCGCGGGACCCAGCAGCGCGTTCGGGTTGGTCGACGCCATGCCCAGCGCGGTGGCGGCATCCGCCAGCTTCCAGGCCACCACGTTGCGCACCGCCTGATCCAGGCACAGCGCCGATCCAGCCAGCGTCGTGCTCCCCGGCACGCGGACCGCCCCGTCCGGCGCGTGCTCGATCGTCATCCCGGCGAAGCCGTAAACGCCAAACCCAGCGCCGGCCGCGGCCGTGGCGTCAGTCACCAGGATCGACCGCCGCGCCGTCTTGCCTCGGATCAGCACCTTCAAGACGCCGGCCGGGATGTGAATCCCGTCGGCGATGAAGCTGGCGCTCAGTCGATCCTCCGCCAGTTGCGCCATCAGCGGATTGAGGAATTTCGGCTGCGGCTGCGCCAGCCCGTTGCCCAGATGGGTGCTGAGCGCGACCCCCGCCTCGGCGGCGCGCGCGGTCACGGCTGCATCGGCCGCGCTATGCCCCATCGCCACCACCATCCCGCGCGAGCGCGCCCAGCGGATCAGCGGCACCGCACCAGGGCGTTCAGGCGCCAGCGTCAGCAACAGGATCGGCCGGCGCAGGGCCTTGCCCAGCCGCTCCAGCACCCCCGGGTCGGGCGCGATCATCGCCGCCGGCGGGTGGCAGCCCGCATATCCCGGCGCCGGATTGAGGAACGGTCCCTCCAGGTGGAAGCCAGGCACCATCAGCCCGCCCAAGCGGCTGGCGGCGACGGCGGCATCGAGCGCGGCCAGGCGCGCGGCCAGGGTCGCCTCGTCCGCGCTGATCAGCGTCGGCAGGCAACGGGTGACGTTGCTTCGGCGCATCGCCTCCAGCGCATGATCGAGCCCCTGCGCGCTCAGCCCGGCATCGTTGAAGTCCACCCCGGCATAACCGTTGACTTGCAGGTCGGTGAGGCCATGCGACTGCATGGCGTCGCTCTGAACCGAGCGGCAACCCCAAGTCAAGCAAAGCCGCCAGATGGTCCGGCCAGGAGCCGTCGCGACAAAGCTCCCGAGCTGCTCTCGCCCAGGGTTGCCAGGTGGTTGCCGCTGGTCAAGGATCGAGACGGGGATCGCCTGTGGACTGGCGCGGATCTGTGGAGCCGACAAGCCGTGATACACTATCCGATGACGCCAATTCTGCTCGGCGCCACGGTGGCCCTGCTCTGCGCCACCATGATCGGATCGCTGGCGACCGCCGTCGGCTTCCCGCTACCGCCGAACCAGCGCAGGATCGGCTGCATCGATGGATTGCGCGGCTACCTCGCCCTGTTCGTCCTGGTCCACCACTTCATCATCTGGGTCCAGATCGTTCGCCTGCACGGCGCCTGGGCCGCGCTAACCGCCAACCTGCTGAACAATCTCGGCGCCGGCGGAGTCGCGCTATTCTTCATGACCACCGGGCTGGTGTTCTACCCCCGCGTCCTGGCCGGCTTCGGCGCCACGTCCTGGGTGGCGACATACACCACAAGAGCCTTCCGTCTCATTCCGCTGCTGGCGTTTTCGGTGCTGCTCCTGTCGCTCGTCATTGCGCTCCGCACCGGCAATCGCCCCAACCTTCACTACGTCGCGGATTTCCTGCAGTGGATAAGCTGTCGGGCGACTCCGCCGCTTCTAGGGTATGCCGATAGCGGCCGTCTCGACGCCTACGTTCTGTGGTCGCTCAACTACGAGTGGATGTTCTACCTGTTCGTCCTGCCCGCATGCGCCCTGATGATCGACGCAACGCGCGGGCGCGGCCCGACCTGGGCGCTCCCGGTCGCCCTCCTGGTGCTATCGCTCGCCGCCAGGCCGCTGTTTCCGGCGTGGGGATTGTCCCGATATCTGCCGCTCTTCATCGTCGGCATGTTGGCCTACGAGGCGCAGCGGACCGAAGCCATCCGCAGGCTACTGAGTGCCAGGTGGATGGCAATTCCAGCCGGCCTCTGCCTGCTCGTGGGCCTGGTCAGCGCGCCGACGCCATACGAGATCCCGCACCTAGCGCTGATCGGGTTGTTCTTCGCCTCCGTCGCGTGCGGCAACGGCTTCGGCGGAGCCTTGCGGACCAAAGGCGCACGCGCGTTGGGTGAATGCTCCTATGGCATCTACCTGTTGCACGGGATCGCCCTGAATGTGCTCTTTACCGAGGGCTCCAGCTTCACCGACAGGTTCTCGACCAGCCAGATCTTCGCCCTGCTGCCCGTCGTCGCCGCCGGCGTGACCTGTGTCACGCTACTGACCTATGTGCTGATCGAACGACCGCTTATCCGCGCCGGCGGCCGCATCGCAAAGCTCGCGACGAAACGAAGCATGCGGATCGACAGCCCGCAAATCGAGCTCGCACCGTGATTTCGGCGTCAGCGGAGGCCGTCTTTCGCGCTCCACCGCAAACCCACCCCCGACACGCCGCAAGGCGTGCTCGCGTCCGATCAATCAGCGCACGCCTCCGATGATGTTCGTCGTAGCCCTGGCTGGGGCGGAGAAACGGCGCTGACCGAACAAAGAAACGCATGCTACATGTCATTCCGCGAAATAAACTTCACGCCTCACTGACCGGCGACCCTAGGTAACATCGGACAGCCGCCCGACCGCCCCGACCAGGGTGCTGAAGCTGAACGGCTTCTGCAGGAACACCGCCGGATCGCTCAACCGCTGAGCCTGCGCCAGTTTGGTCGGTTTGCCCGACATGAACACCACCGGGATGCCGGGATGGGCGCGCCGCGCCGCCAACGCCAAATCTATGCCGTCCCGCCGCCCCGGCAGGTTGATGTCGGTGACCACCAACCGCAGGCTCGCCAAGTCGAGCAGTTCGACCGCGGCATCCGCCGACGCAGCCTCGACGATCTGGAAGCCTTCACCACGCAGAACCTCGACCAGCATCTCGCGGATTTCGCTTTCGTCCTCAACCACCAGGATGCATGTCATTCCGCGGCCATCGAACCTTCCCCAATTCAATCCATGCGTGTAATACCATCGGTCCCGCGATGGCAGGAAAAAGCAAGATACAGCCTAACCTTTTTTCGAAAATGCACGTAGTTTTGACCTTCGGGTGGCCGCCGAAATACCCGGCACAGTTGTATTTCCTGAACGCCTACCGTCAGCCCCGCCCGCGCCCGGCGCACCCGAGCCAGCCACTGCCGCCGCACCACCGAAACATTGCTGCCCGGCCGGCAGCAACCGCTTCAGCCCCGAAGCGCCGCCCGGATCGCCGCCCGCACCGCCTCCGGCTGCCCCTCGACCGCCCGAGCCACCGCGCGCATCTGGCCACGCAGCGTATAGACCTGGTCGAGCAACGACAGCACCAGCGGCATGGTCTCCTCCGGCACCGCCATCGCATGGCGGAAATCGCGGATCAGCCGCACCCTGGCGATGTCGATCTCCTGGAATATCCAGTCCGGTTCGGCGCCCTCTGGACGCACCCAGCCGCGGAGCACCCAGGCCTGCAGCTCGGTCTCCCCAAGGTCGGGGAACAACGCCGCAACGGCGGTAAAGCGCATCATGTTCCCTGCCTCGGGTTGAAGCTCCCGCGCGGAGTCCAGGTCTTCAGGAACGCCGCCAGGTCCGGTTCGTCCCCCGGCGGCACCACGACCTGCAACTGAACGAACTGATGGCCCTGGCGGATGCCCTTGCCGCGCAGCCGCAGCCGCGTGCCGCTACCCGAACCGGGGGGCACCGAAACCCGCACCGGCCCATGAATCGTCGGCACCTCCAGCGAACTGCCCAGCACCGCCTCCTTCAGCGAGACCGCCACCTCGGAGACGATGTCGTCGCCGTCGCGATGGAACCGCGCATCGGGGGCCACCGTGATCTCGATCAGCGCATCCCCCGCGGCGGCGCCGTTCAACCCCGGCCCACCCTGGCCGCGCAGCCGCAGCACGTGACCGTCCTCGGTGCCCGCCGGGATGCGCACATCCAGCGTCTTGCCGTCCGGCAGCGCCAGCCGCCTGGTCGTCCCGGACGCCGCATCGACGAAACTGACGGTCAACGAATACTGCATGTCGCGCCCGCCCATCGGCTGACCCGTCGCTCCCCAGTCGGAGTGCCGGCCGCCCTGGCCGAACGCCTGGGCGAAAAACCCCTCCAGGTCCTCCCGGCTGAACCCGCCAGCCGGCTGGTAGCGGTCCTGACCCGGCGTGTCCCGGTAATACTGCCGTTGCTGCTGCACCTCGTGCCCCTCGGCATCGATCTCGCCGCGGTCGAACCGCGCCCGCTTGTCCTTGTCCGACAGCAGGTCATACGCCGAACCGATCTCGCCGAACCGGGCTGCCGCGTCGGGCTTGTCCGGATTGACGTCAGGATGATGCTGCTTCGCCAGCTTGCGATACGCGGCTCGGATCGCCGCCTCATCGTCGGTGCGCTGCACGCCGAGGATCTCGTATGGATCTTTCATCGCTACCGATCGCTAGAGCAACATCAGCCTGACGGGAAAGCCAGGCTGATAAAGTTGCTCGCTCAAACAAAGCGCTCTGGCCATCCGGGCACCCAACCGCGCCGCACCCTGGCGCCGCCTGCAGCCGAGCCCATGCCACCGCGTGCGAACCATCGCCAATGGCGATAACACACTGGGAACGCCGCCGAAGCCGATCAAGTGCCGGTCCATCGCGGTTTGCGCTTGCCCAGGAAGGCGTCAATCCCCTCCTCCGCGTCGCGCGCCAGCATGTTCCGCGTCATCACCCCCGACGTGTACTCATATGCTGATGCCAGGTCCATTTCGGCCTGGCGATGGAACGCCTGCTTGCCGATCGCCACCGTCAGCGGGCTCTTTGCCGCGATCCCCGCCGCCAGCGCCAGGGTCGCCGCGGCCAGTTCCGCCTCGGCGACGACCCGGTTGACCAGGCCCAGTTCAGCCGCCCGAGCCGCCGAAATAAGCTCGCCGGTCAGCAGCATCTCCATCGCCGCCTTGCGCCCCACCGATCGCGTCAGCGCCACCATCGGCGTCGAGCAGAACAGCCCGATATCCACCCCCGGCGTGGCAAACCGCGCGGTGTCAGCCGCCACCGCCAGATCCGCCGAGGCAACCAACTGACAGCCCGCCGCGGTCGCCACGCCGTGTACCCGCGCGATCACCGGCTTGGGCAGCCCGACGATGCGCTGCATCAGCCGCGAGCACAGCGCGAACACCGCCTCATACGCCGCTCGCGTCGGCGTGGCCCGCAGTTCGCGCAGATCGTGACCGGCGCAGAACGCCGAACCGTTGCCGGCGATGATCACCACCTTCACCGTCCGGTCCTCGGCAATGGCGCTGAGTTCGTCGTCCAGCGCCTGCATCAGCCCGATCGAAAGCGCGTTCCGCGCGTCGGGCCGGTTCAATGTCAGGGTGGCGATGTGGTCGCTGTCGTGGCGCAGCAGAATGTCAGGCATGATGCGACCACCTTACCGCGCACCGAACGGAACGTCCAAGGCTCGCGCCCAACCGAACAACCCCAGCGGGACAACCTCAACGGGACCGAACGGAACAACCCCAACGGAACAACCCCAGCGGTACAACCGCAACGGGAAACCCAGCGGGAGAACCTCGACGGGACGGCCCCATCGGGACCGAACGGAACAACCGCAACGGAACAACCGCATTGGAACAACCCCAACGCGACAACCCCAGCGGCCGAACCACGTTCCGCCGCAATGCTCAGGCCGGACACGCTCCGCCGGAAGGATACCTCGATGCCCACCAGCTACCCCCAACCGCGCGGCGAATTATCGCTCCGCACCGTCGCGATGCCGGCGGATACCAACCCCGCCGGCGACATCTTCGGCGGCTGGATCATGTCGCTGATGGACCTGGCCGCCGGCATCGCCGCCGGCACCCGCGCCAAGGGCCGCGTCGCCACCGCCGCGGTGTCCAACCTCAGCTTCCTGCAACCGGTCAAGGTCGGCGACGTCGTCTGCGTCTATACCGAGATCAGCAAGACCGGCCGGACCTCGGTCACGGTCGGCGTCGAGGCCTACGTGCTGCGCCGCAACCAGGGCGAGCGGGTGCGGGTGACCGCGGCCGAATTCGTCCTCGTTGCGGTGGACGATCACGGCACGCCGAGAGTGCTGCCGCCGGCCTGAGGCAGCCGCCCGCCACAGCCACCCGGCCGCGCCGCGTCCAGCAACCGTTCCGCCAGCGCCGCCGGCAGTCCGGCCTCGATCAGCAGCCCGGCATCGAGCGAGCTGCCATCGCGCACCGAGGCCGCCAACCCGGCGAACGCCGCTGCCAGCCGATCCGGATCGATCCGCACCGTCTGCGAGCTGACGGCCTCCGGCGCCGCGGTCACGAACGGCTTCAATCGCAGCTTGGCGCGATGGTCGCTTGCCCCCGGCCGGTCGTGCATATCCAGCCCGCGGTAGTAGCGTTTCTGCCATTGATCTCGCGCCGCCGACGGCGGCCGCTCCGCCACCGCGGCCTGGAATTCGTTTCTCGACTTGCTCCACGCGGCAAACTGACTGGCCGCCTCCGGATCGTCTTCCAAGGCAACGAATTTCGGGTTCATCCGCTCCAGCGCGTCTCGCTCGCTCGGCTGGATGAAGCAGATCGGGTCCCCCGCCTCGAACCGCACCCAATGGTTGCGCCGCAGAAAGCGCCAGTTCATCGTGAAGGTATAAGGTGACCAATCGGTCTCGATCACCCCGGACAACGCCGCCACCCCCTCCTTGGCCCAGTTCGGCGACCCGCCCACCATCAGGTTCCAGCCGGGCGGCGTGCGGAACAACGCCTGGATGTGGATGGTGAACGTTGCTTGCCCGAACAACGACACCGGCGCCGAAGCGCTCGGCATGCCGTCATCGGGGCGGATGATGACGTCCGCGGTCGAGGCTCCGCCGCGCCAGTACGCTTCGAAGCCGACCGGGGTAAGGATTTCCCAGCCATGCGCGTTGGCGATGTTCAGCGGCAGGCAGCGGTAGGCGAACGCCTCGGGCGTGGCGTCCATCCAGGAACGAGTGGCTTCGGCCGGGCGTATCAACGGCTGCCACCCCTTGTGCAGGTAGCACAGGAAATCCATTGCTTGGCTCCAACGGTTGCCCGGCAGCCTATGTCAAACCGCGCTCGGTCAAAGCAAGCCGAAACCATCACCAAACCAATGCAATGCCGCAAACATCCACCTAGGCAGAGGTTTCCCACCACTCCGGTCGGCCGCCCGACCCTCCCCGAGCGGTGAACGGTTGGGGACTAAAAGCACACCGTAGGAATAATTACTTGACAACCGCCCGCAACCCCAGCTACAACCCCAGCCACCCAACAACAGTCAGCCGCTCATGTCCGCAACCACCGCCGAACCACCTCCGGCCTCCAACCTCGACCTGCAGCCCGGCGACATCCTGCTGCACCTGATCGTCACCCTGCTCGCCCCGATGTTCCTGGGCGTCTGCTGCGGCAACCTCGACTTCGCCCGCATGGCGGCGCTGGAGACCGTCAACGCCTACCGCGCCCGCAGCCATGTCGACCTGATCGCGGTGGCCCAAATCGTCGCCCACGGCCTGGCCTCGGTCAGCTCGGCCTGCCTGTCGATGTCGGACGAGATCTCGCTGTCCATGACCCTGCGGCTGCGCGCCAGCGCCAATGCCTCCGACCGAGCCTGCGATCGCAACCGCCGAGCGCTGGAGAAGAACCGCGCCGCCCCAGTCCCCGACCCGGTGTTCGCCGCCGATTCGATCTTCGCCCCCGAACCCGAACCCGGCCCGACCCCCGATCCCGAGGCCGACCGCAAGCACGCCGAGGAAATCGCCCGCCTCGCCGCCATCCGCCAGCAGAATGCAGCGCTGCAGGCCCGCGCCGCCGCCGATCGTCCCGCCGCCCCGCCGCCAACGGCCTCCACCCCGGCCGCCCAGACCCAGGCCGCCCACACCGCGGCCGCCCAGAACCCGGTCGCCACAACCCCGGTCGCCACAACCCCGGTCGCCACAACCCAGGTCGCCCAGACCCCGGTCGCCCAGACCCCGGTCGCGCTCACCCCTGTCGCCCAGACCCCGGCCGCCCCGACCCCGAGCCCCCAGACCCCGGTCGCCGCAACCCCGACCGCCGCGCCCCAGGCCGCCCAAACCCCGGTCGCCGCAATCCCGACCACCGCGACCCAGCCCGCCCAAACCCCTGTAGCCGCAACCCCGATCGCCGCGACCCAGCCCGTCGCGACCCTGTCCGTCGCGCCCCAGCACCGTACGACCCAGGCGGCAGCCACCCGGGCCGCGGCAACCTCGCACCGACCGCCAGTCCCGGCCCGCACCGAGGCCGACCTCAGCGCGCAAGACTTCCAGCAACTCTGGGGCGCCGCGATGACAGTGGTCGCCAACGAATACGAAGCCAGCCTGGCCGACCTGCCGCCAGCCGAACGCGACGCCGCCCGAGCCCGCGCCGCCGTGCTGAACCGCGCCGCCGGCGACCTCTATTCCGGCAACGTCCCGCCCCGCCTGCGAGCCGGCGACCTCGGCTCCGCCACCCCGCCGACACGCTGAACCGCCGACCCGCCACCCTGCCGACCCGCTGAACCGCCGCCACCCCGCCGCCGCTCGCCGCGCGGGCATCCCCAGCCGCGGCCGACCACTTCGCGCCCCCGACCACTTCGCGCCCGTGTCCAGCACCGCGCTCACCGCCGCCGCGCCGTCGCGACGCCTCTTGCCATCGTGACGGGTACCTGCCCCGGCAACGAACGTTTCGCCTTCTCCCTGCCTGAATCATGGCATTGCATGACGTGATTGGTTATTCACGGTTCAAATTCGGAACGAGGACGCGACTTGCCCGCTGCACCCCCGACCACGACCCCGGCCAGCCACAACCGCCCAACCGGCCTGGCCCGGCCACCAGCCGACCAACCGGTCCACCGCAAAGGCCGCCCCCCCGGCGCCACCGAGGCCTTCGCCCTCGGCAGCTTTCTGGCCCGCTGGAGCAGCGTCACGGTGCACGACCTGTCGGCCTCGGAATCGGCCACCATGACGCTGCCCACCCTGCTGGCGATGGCACAGCCGGACGACGCGGCGCGCTGGGCCGCGCTCGGTCTCGATTACAGTCACCCGCGCGGCGCATCCTGGCTGCGGGCCGAAATCGCCACCCGCTACCGCGCCCTCGACCCCGATAACATCGTCTGCTGCGCCGGAGCACAGGAAGCGATCACCTGCGTCGCCGGCGCGATACTCGACCCCGGCGACCATGCCATCGTGGTGCTGCCGATCTATCAACCGTCGGAGTGGGCGGTCACCTCGGTCTGCGCCGCCACCGGCATCGCCCTGCGGCATCGCGGCCGCTGGCGCCTCGACATCGACCGCCTCGCCGCCGCGATCCGCCGCGAAACCAGGCTGGTGCTGATCAACTTCCCCAACAGCCCGACCGGAGCCCAGATCGACCCCGACTCGCTCGCCGCGCTGATCGCGCTCTGCCGCCACTACGGCCTGTGGCTGGCGAACGACGAGGTCTACCGCATGACCACGCTCGATCCCACGCTCGACCCGCTGCCGATCGCCGCGCTCTACGAACGCGGCATCTCGGTCAACTCGCTGTCCAAGGGCCATGGACTGGCCGGCCTGCGCACCGGCTGGATCGCCTGCCAGGACCGCGTGCTGCTGGCCAAGGTGCTGCTGGCCAAAAGCGGTCTGTCCAGTTGCGTGGCGGCGCCGAACGAGGTGCTGGCCCACATCGCGCTGCGTGCCGAGGCCCCGATCGTGGCGCGCAACCGAGGCATCGCGCAGGCCAACCTGGATTTGCTGCAAGCCTGCCTGACCCGGCACAGCCAGATCTTCGAGCTCACCCAACCCAACAACCTGGCGTTCTACGCGCCGCGCACCCGCCTCGCCGCCGACGCCGCCGACCTTGCCACCCGTCTGGCCGGCGCCGCCGGCGTCCTGGTGCTGCCCTGGACGCTGTGGCGATCGCCCTTGGCCGAGCTGGCGACCGATCGGCTGCGCATCGGTCTCGGCACCCCGGCCATGGCGCCGGCACTGGCGGCGCTGGACGACTACCTGGTCCGTCACGTCACGCCGGCCGAGGCACACCCGTGGTGAGGCCGGTCCATGATTCCGGTCCCGCGCAGGGCAATTGCATCTGCCTCAAACGCAAGATGCTGGAACCACCGATGCGCAAAGGATAAACAAGGTCTTTGACCCCGTTTTTTCAGCGTAACTCCTGATCTGCGTGCATCGGCGTGCATCTGCGGTTCCAAACCGCTTCTCTTGGTCGCGCCGTGTCCGCCGAATAGCGCCGACAGAAAATCCAGATGCGTTTACTCTGCGGTTCCGCGCCAACGACGTTGCCCCCTGATGCTGCCTCCCCCATTATACCGCCCCCGTGATGCTGCCACAACGACGCTGCCCTCATGATGCTGCCACAACGACGCTGCCCTCATGATGCTGCCCCCTGGTGCTGCGCCATGATACCGACTCCGCCCCAAGCTGCCCTCAATGATGCTGCCAAAAAGACGCTGCTCCCCATGATGCTGCGTCATGATACCGGCTCCGCCCAAGGTGGCCCCCATGATGCTGTCCCAACGACGCTGCCACCAACGACGCTGCCACCAACGACGCTGCACCAACGACGCCGCCGCCAAGATGCCGACCGCATGACGCTATTCGAGGACCCGGCCCAGGACCTGGCGCTGGCGCCCGGCGCGATGCTGCTGGGCCGCTTCGCCGAAACCGCCGACAGCGCTCTGCTGGCCGCCTTGGGCCGCATAATTGCCGCCGCGCCGATCCGGCACATGATGACGCCAAACGGCGGTCAGATGTCGGTCGGCATGACCAACTGCGGCGCCGCCGGCTGGGTCAGCGATCGCACCGGCTACCGCTATGACGGTCGCGACCCCGAAACCGGCCGGCCCTGGCCGGCGATGCCGCAAAGCTTCGCCGACCTCGCCACCCGCGCCGCCGCTGCCGCCGGGTTTGCCGGTTTCGTCCCGGATGCCTGCCTGATCAACCGCTACACCGCGGCAACCCGGCTGTCGCTGCACCAGGACCGCAACGAGCGTGACCTCGGCGCACCGATCGTCTCGGTCTCGCTCGGCCTGCCCGCGGTGTTCCTCTGGGGCGGCCTGCGGCGCGCGCAGCGGCCGAGGCGGGTCCGGCTGGTGCATGGCGACGTCGTGGTCTGGGGCGGCCCGGCGCGCATGACCTTCCACGGCATCGATCCCCTGCGCGCCGCCGACCACGCCCTGACCGGCCCGCTGCGCTACAACCTGACCTTCCGCCGAGCGCTGTGATCAGGCCGGTGGCCCAGGCGTCAGGAGCAACATCAGCCTGACCGGGTCGTCAGGCTGATGTCGCTCGTTCAAACAAGAGCGAGAGCGCGGTGACCGTTTACGGTCAACCTGGAAGCGCTTCAGCGTTGCGGCCGGAGCGGCAGCGCACGCGGCAGCCCCGGCGCCGGCGGCGGCACGGGGGCGGCATCGAAAGCCGGCCGCAGCAGCGTGGTTCCGCGCGGGCCGGCCACCGTGACGCCGGCATCGGTGATGCCCTTGACCTCGTACTCGCCGATATGGGCGCCGTTCTCGGCGATGATCGGATGGCCGTTCGAGGCTGGCGCGAAGATCGCGATGCGCTGCGATCCGCTCACCACGACGCCGGTCAGGCGGGGCAGACCTTGCACCCCGGCGGCGGCCAGCTCGACCGGGCGGCGACCCGGGCTGAACAGTGGACGCGCCAGGATCTGGTCCAGCCAGCCGCCATGCCGGTCCGGCGCCAGCGCTGCGTCGGTCTGCCCGATCCGCGCCGGCGTGGTGGCCCGGCCCACCGATTCCGGCGCCGCGGTGCCGACACCGGTCAGGATCTCGGCCGCGATCACCAGGCACAGCCCGAGCGCCGCCGCGCCCAGCCCGAGCGGCAGGCTGCGTCCCCCCGCGATCATGATCCGCCGCCGCGTTCGGCCGGCCGGAAACCATACAGCACCATCGACGCCTGCACCGGCAGCACGGTCGGGCGGGTGACGATGCTGGCGCTGTGGAAGTGGACGTCATCGATCAGGATGCGGGTCGGGGATTGTTCGATCGAACGCACCAGTTGCATCAGCACCGGCCAAGGTGCGTTCAGGCTGATCCGCAGCGAGACCTTGTGCCAGGCCCCGGTCGGCGCCGGCGGCAGGGTCTCCACCGCGGTCAGGCTGGCCCCGGCGGCGGCCGCCATCTTCTGGATGCGCTCTTGCAGGTCGGCCGCCGCCACCGCGTCGGAGCTGCCGGGCAGCATGATCTCCAACGCGCTGGCGCTCTCGGGCTTGGCCTTCGCCGCCGCGCGCAGCGCCGGAAGCGTCGCCGCGACCTGGTGCATGCGCTGCAGCAACGCCTGGCGCTGCTCCAGCATGACGGCCCGGTCGCCGAACCAGGACCGCACCGGATCGACCACGCCGAACCACGCCAGCGCCAGCGCCAGCACACCGACCGCAACCGCCAGCGCCTGGCCGCGCCGTCCGCTCAGCCAGGCGTCCGCGGTCATACCCAGCGCTCCGGCGCGAGATCGCCTCGGGTATCGCTCATCACCGGCGCCCACCGTGCCGGGGCGATCGCCGACCCCGTGCCGGCCGACCCCGCACCGACTGACCCCGCACCGACTGACCCCGCACCGACTGACCCCGCACCGGCCGACCGCTAACCGGCCGAGATCGCCAACCATGCAGCCGACCGGCGGTCATGCCGGCAGCCAACCGGCACCAAGACAGACGATCATCGATCGGCTCCCGTAGCACGGTCAGGCTGGGCACAACTCCAACGCGCGACATTCGTGCGCCTAAATAATGGTCTTGGTGCCGTCTATCGACCTTGCCCCGGCCGAACGCCAATCGAGAGTGCGCGAGCCCACACCAGGCGCCAGCAGCGTCCGGCCCAGGCAACGTCCGGCCCAGCAGCGTTCGGCCCAGCAGCGTTCGGCCCAGCAGCGTTCGGCCCAGCAGCGTTCGGCGCGGCGGGCGTTCGGCCGACGACATCCAGACGGCGGGCCGCGTCCGGCCTGATGCCGGGCTGCGGCGGCCGGGCTCCGGCGGCCTGGCTCCAGCGGCCTGGCTACAGCGGGATATACTGAACCCGCTCACGCCGGGTCAGCAGCGGCACCGCCTGTTGCAGGATCATGGTCTTGAAGTGCGGCGTCTGCTGGTGCGCCTCGAACGCGGCGGCGTCCTTGAAGACTTCGTAGAACAGGAACTGCCCGGGATTGCTGCTGCACTGGTTGACCATCAGCAGGTCGAGCCCGGGCTCGCTGCGTGCCTCGGGCACGAAGCGGGCAATGATTTCGGCCGCGGCCGAGACCTGGCCGTCGCGCACCTCCCAGCTCACGGTGAACGCCAACCTTGGATCTGCACCGGGTATCGGCACGGTGACCTCCTCAATGAACCGTGCCGAATGTAGGCGAGCCGGCCCCGGCGCGCACCGCAAGACACTTCGGCGACGGCCGAAGCGGTCGCCGCCAGCGGCCGCCCGGTTACCTCGCAGTGACCGCCCAGTCATGGTTGTGCACCAGGCCGTCGTCGTGGTCGGGCGCTTGGCGGGTCTCGCCCGGACCGCCCAGCCGCGGGCCGTGCAGCTCCGGACCGCGCAGCCCCGGACCGCCCAGCCAGGGTGCGTTCGACGTCGCCACGCGGTCACCATGGTGGCACTCACCAGACTGGCTGTGCGCGGCTTGGCGGGTGCACGGATAGGCTTCCTCGGCGCTGACCGCCCAATGGTGATTGTGCACCAGCCCATCGTCGAACCGCTCTGCCCGGCGGCCGAAGCCGCCCATGCCGTCGGGTGCATACAGCGGTGTGGTCAATGAAGTGAGGCGCATCGCTCGTTCCTCCGCGTCGGTGTGTGATAGTGAATACTTGACATTGCAGCCGCGAAAGCGAACCCCCATTTCGCGTGAAACCAAGCAATCCTGTCGCCGGCTTCACTGACCTCGGCAACAATCTGTAAAGGATGTAAAGTACATGAGCCGCACGCTGATCGGGCGGACGGTGCGCCGCTTAAGGACCGAACGGGCGTTGTCGCAGCAGGCCCTGGCAACCCGGCTAGGGATCTCGGCCAGCTACCTGAACCTGATCGAGCACGATCAGCGCGCCGTCACTGCGTCATTGCTGATCAAGCTGGCCGAGACCCTGCGGGTCGATCTCGGCGAACTGTCCGGCACCCAGGAACGCCAGTTGCAGGTCGGCCTGCGCGAGGCGTTCGCCGATCCGCTGCTGGGTGCCGAGGACGTCGCGGAGGCCGAGGTCGAGGCGCTGGCCGCCGGCAGCCCGACCGCGGCGCGCGCCGTGCTGGCGCTGTACCGCGCCTGGCGGGTGGCGCGTGAGGACGCCAACGGCATCGCCCTGCCGTCGGGCCGGCGCATCCTGCTGCCGAACGAGGAAGTGCGCGACTTCTTCGACGATCGCGCCAACCACTTCCCGGCGCTGGAGCAGGCGGCCGAGGCGCTGGCCGCCGACCTGGCCCCCAGCGCGCCGGCCGAGATGAACCACGCGATCGCCGAACGGCTGCGCGGCACCCACGGCGTGCGCGTCACCGTGCAGCCGCTGGAGGCGGCGCTGCGACGCTACGATCCGGCCACCCGCGGCCTGGCGCTGTCCGAGTCGCTGCCGCGCGAGAGCCGCGGCTTCCACATGGCATTCCAGTTGGCGATGCTGGAGACCCGTGAAGCGGTCGAGGCGGTGCTGAAGCAGGCCGCGCCGTCCACCCCGGAGGCCGCCATGCTGATGCGCATCGGCCTGCTGAACTACGTCGCCGGCGCGCTGGTGATGCCGTACGCCGCGTTCCACGCCGCGGCGTCCGGGCTGCGTCACGACATGGAGGCGGTCGCGGCGCGCTTCGGCGTGTCGTTCGAGCAGGCCTGCCACCGGCTGTCCAGCCTGCAGCGGCCGGGCGCGCGCGGCGTGCCGTTCTTCTTCCTGCGGGTCGATCCGGCCGGCAACGTGTCGAAGCGGTTCTCCGCCGCCGGCTTCCCGTTCGCCCGGTTCGGCGGATCCTGCCCGCGCTGGGTGGTGCACACCGCGTTCTCCGAGCCCGGTTCGGTGCAGGTGCAGGTGGCGGAACTGCCGGATGGGGCGGCCTATCTGTGCTTCGCCCAGGCGGTCGCCCAGCCGGTGGTGCGCTGGGGCGAGCCGCGGCCGATCCACGTCGTGGCGATGGGCTGCGCGCTGACCCACGCCGCCGAGGTGGTCTACGCCGACGGCCTCGACCTCGACCGATCCAGGGTCGGCATCGGCCTGTCGTGCCGGCTGTGCGACCGGCCGGACTGCGGCAGCCGGGCGTTTCCGCCACTGGAGCACCGCCTGTCACTCGATCCGCTGACCGCCGGTGCGTCGCCATATCGATTCGAGGCCAGGGTGCGTTAACGGCCGGTTAGCCGCGACACTCGTACGCCTGCTGGATCAGCTTGCCGCCGAAACTTTGCAATTATCGCCGAATCGGGAAGATCAATGCATGTATTGAACGGTACGATATGATATAGTGTTTGCGCTTGATGGGCGCCACGCGCTGTTGCTGGTGTCTCGTCAGGGCCAACCATTACCTCTGATCCGGACGTCCCTATGTCGAAGTATATCGTCGCCCGCGCCAATATTGCGATCTTCCTGGTGCTGATCGGCATCCTGGTGCTGATCGGCGCGATTACCTGGGATCGGTCCAACGCGGCGCGTTCGGCGGTTGAGTGGTCGCGGCACACCTCCCAGGTCCTGGGCACTCTCAAGGACCTGGACATTGCTGCGCACGATGCTGAAACCGGTGAGCGCGGCTTTCTGCTGACCGGGAGCGACGCCTATCTGGCGCCGTATGATGCCGCGCTGGGTCGGGTCAGTCTGCTGCAGGGTGAGCTGCAGCGGCTCACCGCGGACAGCCCGGCTCAACAGGAACGGCTGCGCGCGCTGGCGCCGGTGCTGCAGCACAAGCTGGAGGCTCTGGCACAAGGGGTGCAGTTGCGCCGCAGCAACGGGCTTGCGGCGGCACTCGGGCTAACTCGCGGCGATGGCGGCCTGGGGCTGAGCAAGCAGATCGAGGCCACCCTGGCAGCGATGGCGATCGAAGAGCAACGCCTGCTGGTGCAGCGACGGGGCTTGGCGGACAGCCGTGGCAACTGGGTGTTCTGGCTGGTGGTGGTCGGCACCCTGATCGCCGTGGCGGCGTTGCTGTGGGCGGCCCTGACGCTGAACCGGGCCTGGTCGCACTCGTCGCGCGCGGAACGCGACTACCGCAGCCTGGCGCTGCGGCTGCGGACCAGTTTGGACAGCCTGAGCCAGGGTGTCGCCGTGTTCAACGCCGACCGCCAATTGACGCATTGGAACGAATGCTTCCACGATCTGCTGGGGCTGCCCAGGGCGATGGTGCGGTCCGGTACGCCGTACGTCGCGTTCCACGACCACATGGCCGAAGCGGAAGCCGACTTCCTGGAGACCGAGGACCAGGTGCGTCACGGCAGCCAGCGGCCGGGCGAACCGGTGGTGTATGAGCGGGTCCGGCCCGACGGGGCGCAACTGGAGCTGCGCCGCACCGCGGTGCCGGATGGCGGTTTCGTGCTGACCGTCAGCGACATGACCAAGCGCGCCCAGGCCGAGGGCGTGCTGCGCGAGGCGCAGAAGATGCAGGCGATCGGTCAGTTGACCGGCGGCATCGCACATGATTTCAACAACCTGCTGACCGTCATCCTGGGCAACCTGGAAATCGTCCGCAACAAGCCGAACGACCTGGAGAAGCTGAAGACCCGCATCGAGCGGGCGATCTGGGCGGCGCAGCGCGGCGCGGCGTTGACCCGCCAGTTGCTGGCGTTCGCCCGCAAGCAGCCGCTGACGCCCTCGGCGATCGATCTGGCGGCGGCGATGCCGGACCTGGTGCCGCTGCTGCGCCGCACCCTGGGGGAGCACATCGAGGTGCGCTATGTCGAGACCGCCGCGCTGTGGCCGGCGATGGCCGACCCGGCGCAACTGGAAAGCGCGGTGCTGAACCTGGCGCTGAACGCCAGGGACGCGATGCCCGGCGGCGGCCGGCTGACCATCGAGCTGGCCAACAAGGTGCTGGACCAGGACTACGCCCGCCACAATGCCGAGGTCGATGTCGGCGACTACACCATGCTGGCGGTGTCCGACACCGGCCACGGCATGACGCCCGATGTGCTGGGCCGGGTGTTCGAGCCGTTCTTCACCACCAAGCCGGACGGCCAGGGCACCGGCCTCGGCCTGCCCATGGTGTTCGGCTTCGTCAAGCAGTCGGGCGGGCATGTGAAGATCTATTCCGAACCCGGCGAGGGCACCACGGTGCGGCTCTATTTGCCGCGCGCGGTGAGGGCCAGCGCGGCGGCGGGCCAGCGCAGTGCGGCGCCGGTGGAATTGCCGCGCGGGTCGGCGACGGTGCTGGTGGTGGAGGACGAACCGGCGGTGCGCGAGATCGCGGTGGCGATGCTGGGCGAGCTCGGCTACCGGGTGCTGGAGGCGGCCGACGGCGAGGAGGGTCTGCGGGTGTTCGGCACCCATGCCGGCGCGATCCATCTGCTGCTGACCGACGTGGTGCTGCCCGGCAAGGTACGCGGCCGCGACCTGGCCGAACGGATCACCGCGATGCGGCCGGAGGTGAAGATCGTCTATATGTCCGGCTATACCGAGAACTCGATCGTGCACAACGGCCGGCTGGACGACGGGGTGGCGCTGATCAGCAAGCCGTTCCAGCGCGAGCAGTTGGCGCGCAAGGTGGCCGAGGCACTGGCCGATCTCGCCGTCGCGGTGCCGTCGCCCATGTCGATGTCGGGCGAGGCGAAGGTGGTGGAGTTGAAGCAGCGCCGCGCCGGGGAATGAGGCTGGTGCACGACCAGTGTCCCGGTTGCCGGCCCACCGTGCGCCCGGACCGGTGGCGCGCCCGGACCGGTGGCCTACATCTGCACGACGGTGCTCAGTTCGAACACCACGCCGGTCGGGTTCTCGCCGATCCGCAAGGTCTTGTCGTTGACGAAGTGATAAGGCGGCACCGGCAGGTTGTAGGGCGCCGGGACGCCGGCGTAGACGCGGCCCGCCAGGTCGTATTTCGAGCCGTGGCACGGGCAGAAGTAGCCGCCCGGCCAATTCGGCGCCGGGGTCGAGGGATCCGGGTTCGGCAGGTAGCCGGGCAGGCAGCCGAGATGGGTGCAGATGCCGACCAGCACGGCGAACTCCGGCTTGGTCGAACGATGCCAGTTTTCGGCGTAGGCCGGCTGCTGTAGCACCTTGGAGGTCGGATCGGACAGCTTCGACACCAGGCTGGGGTCCTGCAGGGTCTTCAGCGCGGCCGGCGTGCGGTTGACGATCAGCATCGGCGCCCCACGCCACAGCACGACGATCTGCTGGCCCGGGGTGAGTTTCGAGATGTCGATATCGATCGGTGCGCCGGCCGCGATCACGTCGGCCGAGGGGTTCATCGAATCGACCAGCGGCCAGACGATTGCCGCGGCGCCGATCGCCGTGCCCGAGATGGCGACCAGCGACAGCATGTCGCGTCGTGTGGGTTCCGGACCGGAGGAGGAGGCATGGGATGACATGGCGGTATTTTGGCTGAACTGGGGGGGCGCGGAAATAGGTGGGAAGATGAACAGTTTGTAAGGTGGCGCGTTGGCGGGTGGGGATTGCTTGCGGGCAGTGGAATATCCAGATATTCTGTCTGGATATTCGGATATCTAATGGGAAGCCGACAAATGCCACTTTACATCAAGGACGATGGGACCGCGAGGCTGGTTGCCGAGTTTGCCGAACTGCGGGGCGTGTCGAAGCAGGATGCGGTCAAGCTGGCGGTGCGCGATGCGTTGGACCGCGCCGCCGAAGCGGTGCCGCTGCGCGAGCGTTTCGCTGCCTTGCGCAAGGCGCACAGGCTTCCCCGGGCGACCGGCGATGTCGCCGACAAAGCGTTCTTTGACGAGCTTTCCGGGGAGGTTTGATGGTGTTCGTGGACGCCTCGGCGCTGATTGCGATCATTGCGGGCGAGGCCGATGCCGACGCACTGGCCGATCTGCTGGAAGCCGATCGGGAGCGGATCTGTTCGGCGCTTTCGGTGTGGGAGACGGTGGCGGGTTTGTGCCGTAGCTACATTTACTCCGTGCCCGCCGCCCGGACCCATGTCGGGCGGTTTGTCGAGGCGGCCAACCTGCGGTTCGTCGGTATTGGCGAACGGGAGTTCGACGTGGCCGCGGAGGCCTATGCGCAGT
Organism: Rhodopila sp.; assembly: GCF_965277825.1. NCBI lineage: Bacteria > Pseudomonadati > Pseudomonadota > Alphaproteobacteria > Acetobacterales > Acetobacteraceae > Rhodopila > Rhodopila sp. The sequence goes on from NZ_OZ255846.1 coordinate 335,033, forward strand.
ACGGCAAGGGGCGGCATCCGGCGGCGCTGAACATGGGGGACTGCTTTGCTTATGCGTGTGCGCGGGTGAACCGGGCGACCCTGCTGTTCAAGGGCGAGGATTTCGCGAAGACGGACGTTCAGGTTGCCCGCTAAGGTGGCGCCGCTTGCACTGTGCCAGCATTAAGGTCAAACGGCCCATTCTGCGGAGAGTGCCTCAGCCTGCTGTAAAACGTTCTGGACGGCAGCATCCTCCAAGTCGGGAGGATAGCCGTATCTTCGCAGGATACGCTTCACCAAGACGCGCATTCGCGCCCGCGCCGTCTCTCGGTGCATCCAATCGACGGTCACATTGCCCTTTACGCTGTCAACCAACTCATGAGCGATAACACGCAGTGCCGGTTCGCCCAGGACTGATCTGGCGCTGGCGTTCGCTGCTAAAGCGTCATAAAATGCGATTTCATCATCAGTCAGACCAGTTTCCTCGCCGCGAGCGCGTTTGGCTCGAATGTCCTTCGCCAACCCGATCAGTTCCTCAAGCACCTGCGCCGTCGTAAGGGCATTTGTATGGTAACGGGCGATCGCGTCTTCCAGGCGTTCCGTGAAAGCCCTCGACTGAGTGACGTTGCGCTGTGATTGCGCGCGCACTGCCCCATTGATGAGCTTCTTGAGTGCCTCGATCGCGAGGTTCTTTTTCGGCATCTCCCGAACCTCGGCCAAGAACTCATCGCTCAGGATCGATATGTCCGGCGTTTCCAGTCCGGCCGCCTTCATGATATCCACGATCTCGGTCGAGACCACGGCGCGGCTGACGATCTGCTGGATGGCCAGTTCGCGTTCGGCGGCGGTTTTCTTGCCATCCCCCGGCTGGCTCTTGATCAATGCGGCACGGATCGCCTGGAAAAACCCGACCTCATCCCTGATAGCGACCGCCTCATCGCTCGCCCCAGCCAGCCCGAACGCCTTCGATAGCGCCACCACTGCGTCAGCATAGCGCCGATGCGCCAGCTTCTTTGCCTCGGCCGAGGTTTCTTTCTGCGCTGCATCCTGTTGGAACGTCAGCACCCAGTCTATCGCCCCGGCCATGATCGCCAACCGCCCTTGACCGCTTACCGATGGATCGAGTGCCGGGCGGTAATCGAATCCGCCCTTCATGTCGGGCCGGAACATCGCCCGGACCACCTCATATCGCTCCAGCAGCACTTCGACGGCCTTCGCCTCGTCAATGCCGGTCTGCTCCCGATCATCACCGGAATACTGGCCGAGGGCGCTTTTAAGGTTCTGTGCGATGCCGATGTAGTCCACCACCAGACCGGCGGGTTTGTCGTGGAACACCCGGTTCACGCGCGCGATGGCCTGCATCAACCCGTGCCCGCGCATCGGCTTGTCGACATACATCGTGTGCATACACGGCGCGTCAAAACCGGTAAGCCACATGTCCCGAACAATCACCAGCTTGAGGGTGTCGTTCGGATTCTTCGCCCGTTTGGCAAGCAGTGTCCGCCTTGTCTTCGCGGGCTTTCCGATGTGCTGCTGCCAAGCGGGTGGGTCGGAGGCGACCCCGGTCATCACCACCTTGATTGTGCCTGTGTCATCGTCCGCCGAGTGCCAGGCCGGCCGCAGCTCAACAATGGCATCGTAAAGTGCCACGCAGATGCGCCGGCTCATGCACACGATCATGGCCTTGCCATCAAGGCCCGCCAGCCGGTTCTCGAAATGGCGCACGAGGTCTTCGGCCACCAGTGCCAGCCGCTTGTCGGCGCCGACCAGTGCCTCCATGCTTGCCCATTTCCGCTTTAGGCGTTCCTGCTCATTCTCGGCTTCGTCTTCGGTCAGGTCCGCGATCTCGGCCTCAAGCTTCGGCTTTTCGTCCTCGTCCAGCTCGATCCGAGCGAGGCGGCTTTCATAATAGATCGGCACGGTCGCGCCATCCTCGACCGCCCGGCTGATGTCGTAGATGTCGATGTATTGGCCGAATACCGCCGGGGTATTGACGTCCTGCGCCTCGATCGGCGTGCCGGTAAATCCGATGAAGGACGCGTTCGGCAGGCCGTCCCGCATATACTTGGCGAAGCCGTAGGATATATCGCCTTGCCTGTCGACCTTGGCCCGGATGCCGTATTGCGAGCGATGGGCTTCGTCGGCGATGACCACCACGTTCCGCCGCTGCGTTAGCGGCGCGTACTCAGTGGCCCCCGCCTCCGGGGTGAATTTCTGCAACGTTGTGAAGATCACCCCGCCGGATGGCCGATCCAGCAACTGGCGCAGGTGGTCCCGATCGGTTGCCTGTTGCGGTGTCTGGCGCAGCAGATCGCGGCACATGCTGAACGTCGCGAATAGCTGGTCATCGAGATCATTGCGGTCGGTCAAAATGACCACTGTCGGGTTGGCCAGGGCCGGATGCTTGATGATCTGCCCGGCATAGAACGCCATCAGCAAGGACTTCCCGCTTCCCTGCGTGTGCCAGATCACGCCCACCCTGCGATCCCCATCCGGAGCCGTCGCAGCCAAGGTGCGTTCGACGGCGTGCCGCACGGCGTGGAACTGGTGATAGCCTGCCAGGACCTTACGCAATTCGGTATCGGTTTCTCCGAAGACGATGAAGTCCTTCAGCAGATCGAGCAACATGCGCTGGTCGAAGACGCCCTTCACCAGGGTTTCGAGTTCGGGCGTGCCCTTGGGCGCGACGTTAGTCCCGGTAATCGTGCGCCATGGCATGAAGCGTTCGTAGTCGGCGGTGAGCGACCCGACGCGGGCGGTGAGGCCGTCGGAGGCCACCAGCAGCGCATTCGTCCGAAACAGCGATCCGATGTGGTCCTTGTAAGTTTGCAACTGGTTGACCGCACCTGCGATGGTTGCGTTCCTATCGCCGGGGCTTTTCAGTTCGATCACGGCGATCGGGAGGCCGTTGATGAAGATCACAACATCCGGTCGGCAGTTTGTCTTGCCTTCGATCACCCTGAACTGGTTCACGGCGAGCCAGTCGTTGGCGTCTGGGTTGTCGAGATCGATCAAGCGAGCCTGCTCGCCACTGATGGTGCCGTCAGGACGCCGTACCTCGACAGGCACGCCTTCGACCAGATATCGATGCAGGCGGCGGTTTTCCTCGATGAGCGCGGGTGCTTCGACGCGGGTCAGTTTAGCTAGGACCTCGGCGCGGACATCCGGCGATAGGCCTGGGTTGAGGCTGGCGATGGCGGTGCGAAGACGGGGCAGCAGCAACGTATCGCGGTAGTTCGATCGCTCGGGATGGTGCCCGTCCGGTCCGATTTCGGGGCCGGGTGTCGCGGTGTAGCCAAGCTCTGAGAGCCACGCGAGCGTGGCTTCTTCGACATGGCTTTCGGCGATACCGGACCCAGCCATCAGTTAGCGACCCGATTCACGTCTTCTTCCTTTCAGGCTTGGAAAGCCTTTTCGCGACTTTCTCCAAGGCTGCGATGTCAGCCTGCGCTTCCCGTTCAGCTGCCGCGGCTTCCTCGGCGCGACGCCGTGTGTCGAACGAAGCGAAATGCTGACGCGTGATGGCTTCCATCCGGTCGTGCGAAACACGCCCGGCATGCTTCAGCACATCGCGCTCATTGAACGATAAGAAGCGGTCTGCCTGTTGGGTCCAGTCTATCATCATGATCTGCTGGCGGCGGGATGCCCGATCTTCGGCGAAATCCAGGAACATCGTCGTCAGCCGATTGAGTTCGCCGATCTCCTCGGGGCTCAAGTAGTTTTTGGCGATAGTCACATCGGCCTTGCGAACCCGCACCCCCGGCCAGTTGGTCAGCGCCATATTCGGTTTGGCAGGGTCGGCACGCTCGACAATCAACTCGGCGGCGGTGCGTCCGGTCACAGCAAAGACGAGCTTGTTCTGAATCGTCGCGAAGAAGGTCTTGGCTGCCGGCGCAGCGGAGGCATAGTCCACGCTGGTGGCGGCGAACAGGTCGCGGATTTTCTGGTAAAACCGCTTCTCGGACGCGCGGATATCGCGGATGCGTGCCAGCAGTTCGTCGAAGTAGTCCAGGCCGCCGGGTTCTTTCATCCGGGCGTCATCGATGGCGAAGCCCTTGATGAGATAGTCGCGCAGCGTGGTGGTGGCCCAGCGTCGAAACTGGGAGCCGCGCGGTGAGCGCACGCGGTATGCAATGGCGAGGATCGCGTCGAGGTTATAGGCTTTGACCATGCGCTGCACGGCACGAGCGCCCTCGGGGCGAACTTGTAAGAATTCCTTACAGGTTGCGGCTTCTTGCTGCTCGCCTTCTTCATAGATTGCACGGATATGCTGGGTGACGTTCTGGGGCGTGGTGTCGAAAAGCCCGGCAATTTCGGCTTGGGTAAGCCAAACGGTGCCATCAACCGCACGCAGATGAATGGCAGCTTGCCCGTCGTCGGTCTGATAGAGAATTAATTCTCCCTTCGAGAGGTCGTCGCTCATTGCGTGGCCTTAACCTCGTGTTCGGCGTAGCATACGCTGATTTCGCCTAACATCAGCTTAGGGAGTAGGAGGTCACGAACTTTAGCCAGGGTGATATTCTCTTCTAGATTCGCGAGGGTCGTATCGATAATCGGTCCTACACAGCTGCCAAAGGCATGCAAGACATCTTGGCTGCTTCTGACGATTGGCGTCGCCAAGACCAGCTCTGGGCGGACGGCTGGGTAAGCTCCTCCGTCGGCTAAGTGAGAAAGGCGCTCGATGTTCTCGGGCTGGGTCGCAGTGAGATAGACAAGTTCGCGGGCTATCGGATTGGTGGGGCGAAGAACGGCGAAGCCGGTGCTACCGGTCAGACCATCACGACCCACAAGCCCAAATGAACCGTTGCCGGGTCGAACAGTGCCAACGATCGTGTCGCTATGGCGTAGTACCCGCTGAGCCCGGCTTGGCGCGGTATCCCGCCCATGTATTTCCGTCGAATGTATCACCCCCCACTTCGTGCCGGAGAGGTCAACATACTCGACCTTTTCAGGGTATGTAGCGCGAGACCAAGCCTCCGGGTTTAGCGTGGCATATTCTGACAATGTATCAAAAGACCAACCCTCCGGCCTCCCTTCATCATCCAGACGATCCGGGAACAGCGCCCAAAGTTCTGGGGAAAGATATGGCTTGCGCCCTTCCATCTTCGCGCGGGTCGGCCCAAAATCAACAAACCAGTCCTTGAAGATTGCCCGCGCCATCGTCTCAAGGGTCTCGTTGATCTGCCGGTTCAGGTCGATCTTGTCGTCAAGCGCACCGAGGGTGGCCGAGATTTCCTTTTGCATCCCCATGGGCGGAAGCGGGAGGCAAAATCTCCTGAGTGACTCCAGAGGCTGTCCAATCCCCGGTGTTCCAACTTGAGACCCGTATTTGAGTATTTCATTGCGGCCTTCACAAGAGCGAAAATAATAGTAGACAAACAAGGGGTCAGCCTGCCGATGATCGACCTGAATTTTCATCAGGCTGGTGGAAAGAAAATACCGATCTGTCGAATCAGTTGGAACTATTGCGACCTCACCGATGGAACCCCTGTGAGGAAATACCAGGTCGCCCGCAACTACGACGCATCTTGGCATGCTGTCCGCCAAAGCTTCTGGTATGTAGACCCAGTCACCTTTCCACGAGCGCGTTTGAGAAATATTGGTTCCTCGGATAACAGGAACGCCTGCGGGAACGTACGTGTCGGCCTTCATGGACGATCCAAATGGCCCGATTGCAATCGCGCCTTGGCGCTGCGCGGAGAGGCTACCAAGGCATACCGTTCTGAATTCAGGCATCAAATGATACCATATCGAGGCGGCGGCGGACTACGTCTGTAAGGTATGCGGCCTCGTTAAACTGCTTTTCCAATGTCGCCTGAAGAGCCGAAAACCTCTCTGCGAATAGCGCCGCATCATCCTCAACATCAGCAGCCCCGACATATCGACCGGGCGTCAGCACATGATTGTGCGACCTGATCTCGTCCAGTTTGGTGGCGTTGCAGAAACCCGGAATATTGGCGTAAACACCTGCGTCAATTTCACCGCGCCACGCGTGGTAGGTGTCAGCGATCTTCGCGATGTCGTCGGCGAAAAACTCTCGGCGCGTGCGATCCACCATGGTGCCAAGCTTGCGGGCGTCGATGAACAGCACCTCGCCGCGTCGGTCTCGCAGCCCGGTCGGGTTCTTCCGTCTAGCAAGGAACCATAGGCAAGCAGGTATTGGTGTCGAGTAGAACAACTGGCCCGGCAGAGCGACCATACAGTCCACCACATCCGCCTCAACCATCGCGCGTCGGATCACATCCTCGCCGTTCTGCCCCGACGACATTGACCCATTCGCCAGCACCACGCCAGCCGTGCCACCCGGCGCGAGGTGCGACAAAATGTGCTGGAGCCAGCCGTAATTGGCATTGCTCGCGGGCGGGACGCCAAATGTCCACCGCGCATCCTCCCGCAGCCGCTCTCCACCCCAATCCGAGGCATTGAACTGCGGGTTAGCCAGGATGTGGTCGAACCGCAGGTCGCGCAGTTCGTCCTTCAGGAAGCTACCCTCGTTGTTCCAGCGAATATCGGCGTCGATGCCCCGAACCGCGAGGTTCATCTTCGCCAAACGCCAGGTGGTGTAGTTCGACTCCTGCCCATAGATGGCGATGTCGCCTACTCGTCCGCCGTGGCTTTCAACAAACCTCTCGGACTGCACGAACATGCCGCCGGAGCCGCAGCACGGGTCGTAGACCCGGCCCTTGTAGGGTTCCAGCATCTCGACCAGCACCCGCACGACCGAACGAGGCGTATAGAATTCGCCACCACGTTTGCCTTCCGATCCGGCGAACCCGCCGAGGAAATACTCGTACACGCGTCCCAGCACATCGCGGGCCTTGTCGCTTGGTTCACCCATGGCGATCTTGGAAACCAAATCGATCAGTTCGCCCAGCATCACCTTGTCCAAGGCCGGGCGGTTGTAATCCTTCGGCAACACGCCCCTGAGGCCGGGGTTTGCTGCTTCGATAGCGGTCATTGCGTCGTCGATCAGCTTACCGATCGTCGGTTGCTTGGCGTTCGCTTGAAGGTACGACCAGCGCGCCTCTTTTGGTACCCAGAAGACAGCCTCGGCGAGGTATTCGTCCGGATCTTCGGCGGCGGCCGCATCCTCCGCCAGTAGGGCCGCGTGCTTTGCCTCGAACGCGTTGGAGATGTGCTTGAGGAAGATCAGGCCGAGCGCGACGTGCTTGTAGTCGGACGGTTCAAGGTTCTTCCGCAGCTTGTCGGCGGCGAGGAACATCTGCGCCTCGAATCCGAGATTCGCACCGTTGCCATTGGCTTTGGCAGGTCGCACCGACGCTCCATTATCCGTGCCCTGTTTTGAGCGGCCACGCGCCATCACTACTGTCCTTCTTAGTTTGTTCCTTTGCCTCGACGTGCTGGAACCTCGATCTCGCGCCCGCCAGTCCGACCTAGATCCGCGCGGCCAGCGCCGCCACCGCCTGCCCGACCAGCTCCTGAATGATCGCCGCCACCGGCTGCACGCTGGTGACCATGCCGACCGACTGGCCGGCCATCACCGAACCGGTCTCGATATCGCCGTCGATCACTGCGCGGCGCAGCGCGCCGGCCCAAAAACGTTCGACCAAAAGCTGGGCTTCCTCCTTGGTTACCTCGCCGGCCAGCAGCTTGTCACGGGTTTCGGCCTGGTGCTGGAGGAAGCGTTTGGTGCCGTCGTTGACCAGGCCGCGCACCGGGATCACCGGCAGGCGGGGGTCGAGCTCGACCGAGGGCACCGCGTCGCGGGCGTTGGCGTGGACAAAGAACTTCTTGAACTTGGGATGGGCGATCGATTCCACCGAGGCGGCGAAGCGGGTGCCGAGCTGGGCGCCGGAGGCGCCCATTTCGAGGTAGGAGAGGATGGCCTCGCCGCGGCCCAGGCCGCCGGCGACGAACACCGGGACGTCGCGCAGGTGCGGCAGGATTTCCTGTGCCAGCACGGTCAGTGAGACCGGGCCGATATGGCCGCCGGCCTCGGAGCCCTCGATCACGATGGCGTCGGCGCCGGAGCGGACCAGGCGCTTGGCCAGCGACAGAGCGGGGGAGAAGGCGATCAGCCTGGCGCCGCCGTCCTTCACCGCGCGGATTGCCGGGCCGGGCGGGATGCCGCCGGCCAGCACGATGTGGCCGACCTTGGCCGCCAGGGTGACGCGGATCAGGTCGTCCAGTTCGGGGTGCATGGTGATCAGGTTGACGCCGAACGGCTTGTCGGTGCGGGCCTGAGTGCCGGCAATCTGCTCGGCTAACTGGGCCGGGTTCATGGCGCCGCAGGCGATCACGCCGAAGCCGCCGGCGTTGGAGATTGCCGAGACCAGGTGCTGTTCGCTGACCCAGCTCATGGCGCCCCCCAGGATGGCGTGGCGGCAGCCCAGGAATTCGGTGCCGCGGGCCCACAGCCGGTCGAGCCGAACGCGGGCGGTGGTCACGGGGGCGGCGGCCAAGGCGTCGGTGGGCGGATCCGCGGACGGCCCGGTGGCTTTGTCCTGCGGCGGGGCGTCCATCAGTTCGTCAGGCATCGAGGCCATAGGCGGTGTGTAGCGCGCGGACCGCGAGTTCGGTGTATTCGGCCGCGATCAGAACGCTGACCTTGATCTCGCTGGTGGAGATCACCTGGATGTTGATCGCCTTGTCGGCCAGCGCGCTGAACATCGTGTTGGCGACGCCGGCGTGGCTGCGCATGCCGACGCCGACCACGCTGATCTTGGCGACGTCGGGGTCCTCGATCAGTTCGGCGTAGTTGATCTGGCGCTTGATCCCGGCCAGCGCGGTGCGGGCCCGGGGCAGGTCGGCCTTGCCGACGGTGAAGGTCATGTCGGTGGTGCCATCGGCGGAAATGTTCTGCACGATCATGTCGACGTTGGCGTTCTGCTCGGCCAGGGCGCCGAAGATGGTGGCGGCGATGCCTGGCCGATCGGGCACCCGGCGCACGGTGATCTTGGCGTCGTCGCGGGAATAGGCGATGCCGGTCACGTTCTGCTTTTCCACGATCTCGTCCTCGTCCACAACCAGGGTGCCGGTGTCGTCGTCCGAATGGGCGCCCTGGGGGGCGCCGGGTGCAGCGTCCGGGGGAGGGTCGGTGAAGCTGGACAGCACGCGTACCCGAACGCCTTCGTTCATCGCCAGCTCGACGCTGCGGGTCTGCAGCACCTTGGCGCCGACCGAGGCGAGCTCCAGCATTTCCTCGTAGGTGATGCGGGCCAGCTTGCGGGCGCGCGGCACGATGCGGGGGTCGGTGGTGTAGATCCCGTCGACGTCGGTGTAGATGTCGCAGCGTTCGGCCTTTAGCGCGGCGGCCAGCGCCACCGCCGAGGTGTCGGATCCGCCGCGGCCGAGGGTGGTGACCCGATTGTCCGGGGCGATGCCCTGGAAGCCGGCGACGACGGCGACCTGGCCGGTATGCATGCGGCGGATCAGTTCGGCTCCCTCGATCGACTGGATGCGCGCCTTGCCGTGCGCGGTGTCGGTGCACAGCGGGATCTGCCAGCCCTGCCAGGACCGGGCGTCGATCCCGGCTTCCTGCAGGCAGATCGCCAGCAGGCCGGAGGTGACTTGTTCTCCGGTGGCGACCACGGCGTCGTACTCGCGGGCGTCGTGCATCGGCGACAGGTCGGTGCACCACTTGACCAGGGTGTTGGTCACGCCGGACATGGCGGAGACCACGACGGCGACCTGGTGGCCGCGGTCGACCTCGCGCTTGACGCGGGCGGCGACGATGCGGATGCGGTCGAGATCGGCGACGGAGGTGCCGCCGAACTTCATCACGATGCGGGCCATGGGCGGGGGTCGGTTGCCAATTTGCTTTCCGAACGCACACATACTGACCGATGAGAGGCGGAGCAACAATCATGAGCGGTGGCACGGTCTCGGCGGCGGAGGTGCGCAAATTCGATCGGCTGGCGTCGCGCTGGTGGGATCCCGAGGGTCCGATGCGACCGTTGCACCAGATGAACCCGGCGCGCATCGGCTGGATCGAGGGGATGCTGGTCGGGCCGACCCGGATCCTGGATGTCGGCTGCGGCGCCGGGCTGGCGGCCGAGGCCTTGGCGCGTCGCGGCCACGACGTGCTGGGGATCGACGCCGCGGGGGAGGCGATCGAGGCGGCCAAGGTTCATGCCGAGGCGGCGCGTGCCGAAGCGGCGCACGCCGAGGGGACGCATGCCGGGGGGACGCTTGGGAAGGGTACGCATGCCGGGGGGACGCATGCCGGGGGGACGCATGCGAAGGGGACGCATGCCGAGAAACCCCGACTGCGGCTGGCCTACCGGGCTTGCACCGCCGAGGCGCTGGTGGCGGAGCACCTGCGCTTCCCAGCGATCATTGCGCTGGAGGTGATCGAGCACGTGCCTGATCCGGCGGGTTTCGTACGGCTTCTGGCGGAATTGCTGGAGCCTGGCGGGGTGCTGGTGCTGTCCACCCTGAACCGCACGCGGCGATCGTGGATCGTCGGCAAGCTGGGTGCCGAATACCTGCTGCGGTTGCTGCCGGTGGGGACGCATGACTGGCGCGCGTTCATCACTCCGGCGGAGTTGGCCGGCATGCTGCGTGCCTCCGGGTTGCGGGTCGGGCGCACCTGCGGGCTGCTGGCCGATCCGCTGACCGGGCGCTGGCGTACCGGGCGGGACATGGCGGTAAACTACATGATGGCGGCGGAGCGTGGCGTCTTGTAATGGCAGCCGAGCGTGGACTCTTGTAAGAAGCACGGAGTGTGCTACATTCTGCGGATGACCAAGACGATGACCTTGCGGGACGCCAATCAGAGTTTTTCACATTGCATCCGAGCGGTGGAGTCGGGGGAGGATTTTGTGATCACGCGCAACGGCAAGCCGGTCGCCCGGTTGACTCCGGTGTCGAACGCCAGGGTGCTGACCGAGCAGCAGAAGCAGGCGCTGGCGCATTTCAGGCAGGTCGCGCGTGAGGGCTGGCCGCTGCGCTCCGGTCCGCTTGACCGGGACGCCCTGCACGAGCGCTGACCGGGGTGGCTGGCGACCGGGCATGAGCGCCGACCGGCGTGGCTGGCGACCGGGCACGAGCGCTGACCGGCGTGCCTGGCGCCCGGGCATGAGCGCCGACCAGCAGGCCGGCTGATAGAGCATGAGCGTCGACCGGTTCACGCTCGACACCAACATCCTGATCTACAGCGTCGATGCGACGGCCGGGCTGCGGCACGACGTCGCGGTCCAGGTCATCGAGCGGGCGGCAGTGTTGGCGAGCTGTCTGACGCTGCAGGCGGTGTCGGAGTTCTTTGCCGCCGCGACCCGGAAGGGCATGGTGACGCGGGTGCAGGCAGCCGACATGGCGAAAACCTGGCTGGACCTGTTTCCGATCGTTTGCGCGTCGGCGGAGGCGGCGGCGGCGGCGCTGGATCATGTGCTTGCGAGGCGCGCCGGCTATTGGGATGCGTTGCTTGTCTCGACCGCCGCGGAGGCGGGGTGCTCGGCGATCCTGACCGAGGACATGGCGGATGGGATGCTGCTTGGCGGGGTGCGGGTGATCAATCCGTTCGGCGATGGCGGGCTTTCGGCGGCGGCCGAACGGGTGTTGGGATCGGGCCAGTGATCGGCCCCGTGGGTGTCCCGGTGATCGGTTGGCTGCCGGGGTGGATTCCGGGGCTCACAGCGGGTTCCGTGGTGCGGCGCGCTGGCGGGTTCGGACCGGCCGCGACTCGGTCATGACGTTGATCTATCTGATTGCCGGCGAGCAGAGCGGTGATGTGCTCGGCGCGCGGCTAATGGCGGCGCTGAAGGCGCGACGCCCCGAATTTGGGTTTGCCGGGATCGGCGGGGCGGCGATGGCGGCGCAGGGGCTGGACAGCCTGTTTCCGATCCGGTCGCTGGCGCTGATGGGGCTGTTGGAGGTGGTGCCGAAGCTGTTCGAGCTGCGCACCCTGCTGCGGCGGACGGTGGCCGATATCGAGCAGCGCCGGCCGGATGTGGTGGTGACGATCGACTCGCCGGGATTCACCCTGCGGGTGTTGGGGGCGCTGCGCCGATCGGGGCTGGGGCAGTCGGGGCTGGGGAAGTCGGGGCTGGGGCAGTCGGGGCTGGGGCAGTCGGGGCCGGGGCAGTCGGGGGCGGGGCAGTCGGGGCCGGGGCAGTCGGGGCCGGGGCGGTCGGGGCTGGGGCGGTCGGGGCTGAAGCGGGCGGGGCTGAAGCGGGCGCATTTCGTGGCGCCGCAGGTCTGGGCGTGGCGGGAAAACCGGGTGAAGCATTATCCCGGCCTGTGGGACGAATTGCTGTGCCTGCTGCCGTTCGAGCCGGAGTTCTTCGCCGGCCACGGCCTGCCGGCTCGGTTTGTCGGCCATCCGGTGCTGGAAAGCGGCGCCGAGACCGGCGACGCGGCCAGGTTCCGGGCGCGCCACGCGGTGCCGCCCGACGCCCGGGTGCTGACCATCATGCCGGGCAGCCGGCGCACCGAAGTGTCGCGGCTGCTGCCGATCCTGGAGGCGACGCTCCGGCTGTTGCCGGATCGCGTGGAAGGTGTCGGCTCGGTGGTGCCGGTGGTGCCGCTGGCCGGTCCGGTCGAGGACATGGTGCGCGAGCTTACCTCCGGGTGGCCGGTGCGGCCGATCCTGGTGGCCGACGACGCGGCCAAGCATGACGCGTTCGCCGCCTCGGCGGTGGCGCTGACCAAGTCGGGGACGTCGACGCTGGAACTGGCGCTGGCGAACGTGCCGATGCTGGTGACCTATCGGGTCAATCCGGTGACGCATCTGATGGCGCGGCGGATGATCCGGGTGCGGTATGCCTCGCTGCTGAACCTGTTGCTGGATCGGCCGGTGGTTCCGGAGCTGCTGCAGTATGACGGGCGCCCGGATCGGTTGGCGGCGGAACTGGGGCGGCTGCTGAGCGATCCGGATGCGGTCGCGTTGCAGCGTCGCGGCTTCGCCGAGGCGTTGGCGTTGCTGCGGCCGCCGTTCGGCACGCCGTCGGAGTGCGCCGCCGAGGCGGTGCTGGCGCTTTTGCCGCCGCGGTAAAGCTCGGGACTTGAGCTGGCGGACAGGGTTCGACGATCCGGCGACTGGATGGTGCTGTCGATTGTCGCGCGGCCGAGGACCGGCCTCAAGGCCGCCGGCTTTTTCGCGGCGGTGCGGGATGGCGGTGCGAGGCGGCTGGGCGGCGCGCGACGGCGAAATTCTTGACAGTCCGGTTACCCACCGCTACGCCCCCGCGCCATCCTGCGCCCAATTGGGTGGTGCCCGAGCCTGGGTTCGATCGGGTCGGGGTGCGGGACCACGGATCGCGCCGAATCGTGCGACAAACAAGGCGCTCGGCGCTGGCGGGTCAGCCTGCTTGCGTTGGTGCCGACAGCTTGGAGAATAGCCGACCGATGCCGGTGCACGCTTTCATCTTCCCGGGCCAGGGCAGCCAGACTGTCGGCATGGGGCGCGACCTCGCCGCTGCCTTTGCCGCCGCGCGCGAGGTGTTCCAGGAGATCGACGAGACCCTGAAGCAGAAGCTGTCCAAGCTGATGTTCGAGGGGCCGCACGAGGAACTGACGCTGACCGAAAACACCCAGCCGGCGCTGCTGGCGCATTCGCTGGCGGTGCTGCGGGTGTTGGAGCGCGAAGGCGGCACGACGTTGCAGCGCAAGGCGCTGGTGGTGGCCGGACACTCGTTGGGCGAATACAGCGCGCTGGCTGCGGCCGGGGGGTTTTCGGCGGCTGATGCCGCGCGTTTGCTGAAGCTGCGCGGCCGGGCGATGCAGAAGGCGGTGCCGGCCGGGATTGGGGCGATGGCGGCGCTGCTGGGGGCCGACATGGAGCAGGCGCGCCAGATCTGTGCCGAGGCGGCGCCGGTGCCGGAGACTGGGGTGCCGGGGACTGGGGTGCAGAACAGTGGGGTGGCGGAGACTGGGCAGCGAAAGACCGGGGAAGGTAGGACCGGGGAAGGTCGGACTGGGGAAGGTCGGACTGGGGAAGGTCGGACTGGGGAAGGCAGGACCGGGGAAGGTCGGACTGGGGAAGGCAGGGCTGGCGAGCGGAAGACTGGGCAGCGCGAAATCGTGCAGCCGGCGAACGATAACGGCGGCGGCCAGGTGGTGATTTCGGGCCACCGCGGCGCGGTCGAGCGGGCGATCGAGATCGCCAAGCAGAAAGGCATAAGGCGGGCGCTGCTGCTGCCGGTGTCGGCGCCGTTCCACTGCGCGCTGATGGCGCCGGCGGCGGAGGCGATGGCCGAGGCGCTGCGGGCCACGCCGCCGAAGCCGCCCTGCGTGCCGCTGGTGGCGAACGTGTCGGCGCGGCGCGAATCCGATCCTGGGCAAATCCGCGACCTGCTGATACAGCAGGTGACCGCCACGGTGCGCTGGCGCGAATGCGTCGTGGCGATGACCGAGATGGGGGTCGACCGTTTCATCGAGCTCGGCGCCGGCAAGGTGCTGACGGGATTGATCAAGCGCATCGCGCCGGACGCGTCGGGTTTGGCTGCCGGCAGTCCGGCGGAGATCGAGGCGGTATTGAAGCGGCTGTGAGGGGAGACGCGCGATGTTCCGATTGGACGGCAAGGCCGCACTGGTCACCGGCGCCTCGGGCGGCATCGGCGCGGCGATCGCGCGGGCGTTGCATGCGCAAGGGGCAAGCGTCGCGCTGTCCGGCACGCGGTGCGATGCGCTGGAGGCGCTGGCGGGCGAGTTGGGCGAACGCGCGCGGGTCTGTCCGGCCGATCTGCGTGATGCCTCGGAACCCGATGCGCTGATCGAGACGGCGGAGGCCGCGATCGGTCCGCTGCATATCTTGGTGAACAATGCCGGCATGACGCGTGACATGCTGGCGCTGCGGATGTCGGACCAGGACTGGCAGGCGGTGCTGGACGTCGATCTGTCGGCGCCGTTCCGGCTGGCGCGGGCGGCGCTGCGCGGCATGCTGCGCCGGCGGGCCGGGCGGATCGTCAATATCTCTTCCATTGTCGGCGCCACCGGCAATCCGGGGCAGGCCAACTATGCCGCCGCCAAGGCCGGGCTGGTGGGCATGAGCAAGGCGTTGGCGCAGGAGGTGGCGTCCCGGGGCATCACCATCAACGTGGTGGCGCCGGGCTTCGTGGTAACCGCGATGACCGATTCGGTGGCTGAGGCGCAGCGGGCCAAGCTGTCGGAGGCGATCCCGCTGCGCCGGCTTGGGCAGCCCGCGGATGTCGCCGCCGCGGTGGTCTATCTGGCCTCGGACGAGGCCGGGTGGGTCACTGGCGCCACACTGCATGTCAATGGCGGGATGGCGATGATCTAAGCACCCAGGAGGGCGTGCGGGAGCCTTTCGCGGCTTCGGGGAACCATGCTAAGCGCCGCGTAGCTGTGTCTGGTGTAGCTATGTCTGGCACGGGCTCGCTTCGTGGACCGGGACTAGGTGTCGGCCGAAGAACGGGGCGCCGGCGGCGGAACAGACGGACGCAGATTTTAACCGAACAGGTCAGGAGTAGCGGAGCCGATGAGCGACATTGCCGACAAGATCAAGCGGATCGTGGTGGAACATCTTGGCGTGGATGAAGCCAAGGTGACGCCGGAAGCGTCATTCATCGACGATCTGGGCGCCGACAGCCTGGACACGGTCGAACTGGTGATGGCGTTCGAGGAGGAATTCGACGTGGAAATTCCGGAAGACGCGGCGGAAAAGATCGCCACCGTGAAGGATGCGATCGACTACATCGAAAAGCAGAAGCAGTAGGAGCTGCTTCTGATCAGCGTGAAAGGCCTGCTGTGATGCGGCGTGTGGTGGTGACGGGCATGGGTATCGCCTGCCCGCTTGGGGTCGGCGTGGAGCATGTCTGGCGCCGGTTGATCAACGCCGAATCGGGCATCGGCGCGATCTCGGTGTTCGATGCCGCGGAGTCGCCGTGCAAGGTGGCCGGGCAGGTGCCGCCGGGGGTGCGGGAAACCGGTGGGCTGGACATCAGCGAGTGGGTCCCGGTGAAGGACCAGAAGAAGATGGACCGCTTCATCCACCTGGCGATGGTGGCGGGGTCCGAAGCGGTCGAGGATTCCGGCTGGCGGCCGGAAACCGAGGACGATCGCTGTGCCACTGGGGTGATGATCGGGTCCGGCATCGGCGGGCTGGAGACGATCTACCAAGCCTCGATCCAGATCCACGAGGGCAAGGGGCGGCGGTTGTCGCCGTTCTTCATCCCGTCCGCGCTGTGCAACCTGGCGTCGGGACACGTGTCGATCAAATTTGGCTTCAAGGGTCCGAACCATTGCGCGGTGACGGCGTGCGCCACCGGGGTGCACGCGATCGGCGATGCGTCGCGGCTGATCGGGCTGGGCGACGCCGACGTGATGGTGGCGGGCGGGTCGGAGGCGGCGGTGTGCGAGCTGGGCATTGCCGGGTTCTGTGCGTCGCGGGCGCTGTCCACCGCGTTCAACGACCGTCCGGCGGCGGCGTCGCGGCCGTGGGACAAGGACCGCGATGGCTTCGTGATGGGCGAGGGCGCGGGCTGCGTGGTGCTGGAGGAATACGAGCATGCGCGCAAGCGGGGCGCGAAGATTTATGCCGAGGTGTCAGGCTACGGCATGTCGGGCGACGCGCATCACATCACCGCGCCGGCCGAGGGCCATGACGGCGCGTTCCGGTCGATGCGCAACGCGATGAAAAACGGCGGCTTCGGGCCGGCCGACATCGATTATGTCAACGCCCACGGTACCTCGACGCCGCTGGGCGACGACATGGAACTGGAGGCGGTGGAGCGGCTGTTCGGCGACGCGGCGCGCGGGCTGGCGATGTCGTCCACCAAGTCGGCGACCGGTCATCTGCTGGGCGCGGCGGGGGCGATCGAGGCGGTGTTCTCGATCCTGGCGATCCGCGACGGGGTGGCGCCCCCGACGTTGAACCTGGACGCCCCGAGCCGCGGCAGTGTGATCGATCGGGTGGCGAAGATGGCGCAGGAGCGCCGGATCAGGGTCGTGCTGTCGAACAGTTTCGGGTTTGGCGGCACCAACGCCTCTGTCATCTTCCGCGCTGCCTGACCCGGTGGCTGATCCAAGAGTTGACCCGAGGGCGGCGCAGCGGGCGAAGCGCTGGCGGCTGGTGAGGCTGGCCGGCGCGCTGGTGCTGGGGGTGCTGGTGCTGGGTGTCGCGTTGGTGGGTGTCACGGCGCTGGTGCCGGGGCCGGCGGGCGCGGTCGCGGGCGCGCTGCCTTGGTGGCGTGAGGCGGTGGGTCGTCCGGGGCCGTTGGCCGAGGCGCGCGCGATCGTGGTGCCGCGCGGCGGCACCGGCGAGCTCGCCCAGGCCTTGCGGGCGGATGGGGTGATCGACCAGCCGCTGCTGTTTCGTGCCGCGGCATGGTTGACCCGCGACGGCGGTACGCTGCACGCGGCGGAGTTTCGATTTCCGGCGCATGCCTCGGTCGGGCAGGTGCTGACGATCCTGCGCGCGGCGCGTCCGGTGGAGCATCAGTTGACCATTGCCGAGGGGCTGACGGCGCGGCAGATCGTTCATTTGGTCAACCATGCCGAGGCGATGGCTGGCGAGGTGGGCTCGATCGAGGAAGGTTCGGTGCTGCCGCAGACCTACGACTATGTTTATGGCGCCGAACGCTCGGGGTTGATCGTGCGGGCGACGGCGGCGATGGACAAGGCGCTGGCCGCGGCGTGGGCGGATCGGGCGCCGGGGTTGTCGCTGAGCAGCCCGCGCGATGCGCTGATCCTGGCCAGCATCGTCGAACGGGAGACCGCCAAGCCGGAGGAGCGGCCGCATGTCGCGGCGGTGTATCTGAACCGGTTGCGCCAGGGGATGCGGCTGCAGGCCGACCCGACGGTGGTTTATCTGGCGAGCAACGGTTCGGGGGCGCTGGATCATCCGCTGACCCGAGCCGAATTGGGACGGGACGATCCGTTCAACACCTATCGCAGCGCCGGGCTGCCGCCGGCGCCGATCTGCTCACCCAGCCTGGACAGCATCAAGGCGGTGCTGCATCCGCTGGCGAGTGACGACCTGTTCTTCGTGGCGGACGGCAGCGGCGGGCACGTGTTCTCGCGCAGCTATGAGGCGCATGACAGCGCGGTGGTTCGGTTGCGGGCGCTTGCGCCGGGGTCTCGCGGCGGGGCGGAGTAGCGGGCGGTGGTGATGGCCGCCGGATCCAGCTTGCCGCGAAAGGCGAGACGTCCGTGCCAGAGCGGCTGTTTGGCGATGGCGCGCGGTAGTCGCCTCGGCGGCTCAGCGGTGCATACTGCGGTGCGGGGTGGATGGAGCGGGCGATGACGGCTTACATGATTGTTCAGAGCAGGATCATCGACGAGGCGCAATATGGGAAATATCGCCAAGCGGTCATGCCTCTGATCGAGCGATTTGGCGGACGGAACGTGAGGGGCGGGACAGTGGAGCTGCTTGAGGGTCGCCAGGATGATCGCCGCATGGCCTTGTTCGAGTTCCCGGCCTTGGAGGCCATTCATGCGTTCTGGACCTCGCCCGACTATGTTCCGGTGAAGGAACTTCGGCGGGGGGCTGCTGAGCTGGAGATCTGGGCGGTTCCGGGGCTCTGATCCGGGAACGTTCCGCCCGGCGCGGTCGTGCTTCGGCAGCGCTTGAAAGTTCCGTACACGGTATAAATTGGTGGTGTGCGGTCCTGCCGCCGAGGCCGGGGGTTGGAGTTCGATGCGGTTAAGGATCGAGGCGCAATGCGTCGACTTCGCCGATGCCAGATCGATGGGTCGGCAGCGATCCGCGTGAGGCGCAATCGCGGGGTGGCGATAGTGGTCGGGCCAGGCGCCGAGAATTGCAGCGGATTCATACGACAGGCGGAGGTCAGGCGCTTGGACGGCGGATTATGGATGCGATGCAAGCGCCGGCTCGCTCGATAAATCCGCGTTCAAGCTCTGACGACGGGGGCATAGTCGCGAGAAAGGCATCGGCAGGGTTAGCGCATTTTCTATCGGCGTTATTCGCCGGACCTGGCGTGGCCAAGAGAAGCGGGTTTGCAACCGACGATGCAGGCCGATGCACGCCGATAGGAGTTACGCTGGAAACTGGGTTCAAAGGCCTTGCATAACCTTTCCGCATTCGTGGTTCCGGCATCGTGCGTTTGCGGCGAGGCCTGTTGGTCCGATCAGTTCTGCCACGGATCGCGATAATTCGGATCTTTCTGCTGCCGGCTCTGGACGTAGTCTTGTTGGCTCTGCAAGTCTTTCTGGCTCACCTTGTGCTTATGCCATTGATGTCCGGCAATGCAGCCTCCGATGGCTCCGAGCACGCCATGGCCCGCCATGTGACCTGCCAGGGCGCCGGCGGCGCCCCCGGACAGGCAGCCGATGGCGTTTGCCTTGGGGGTGGCCGCGGTCAGGCCCAGAACCGCGGCCGCGGTGAGCAGTGCGTATCGCATCGATAATTCCTTCATTCTACTTCGCGTAAGCTTGCTTGTGGAACACCATCACATCGTTCTTGCTGGACACTAGCCGCAGCACCTTGCCGCCCTGTTCCAGTGTATATTTGTCTTCCTCGACCTCGGCGGCGCCGTGTTCGGCGGTGGTTTTCGATTTCACCGGGGTGAAAACCAGGGTGCCGGTTGAGTCGCTGACTTTTTTCTGTTCGTAGGAGCCCGCCAACTCGGCCACGACCTTGTTGTTCTGCACGGTCTGGCTGGTCCACAAATTATCCGCCAGCACGTCCATGGCAATGATCACATTGTGGCTGAGATTGGCTTGCCATTGTCCGGAAATACTTGCATCGGCCATCGCTGCCGTCGGCGTGAACGCGATGACGGCGGCGAGAAGTGCGCGGCGATACATAACTGAAGCTCCTGCTGTTTCTGCCAACGGAAAGAGCGCCAGACGGCCGACCCTTGCCCAGGCAGCTTACCTATCTTGCCGGCAAAGGGACCGCAACCCGCGGCGGACTTGCCAGCAACGCGACAGATCGGTGTTGCGGCGGATGGCGGGAATGCCATCGGGTGCTGCAGCGCTGAGAAATCCGACGGGACAGTCGTGCTGATCGACAGCCACCCAGCAGGTCCGCCGGCGGATGCGGCGGCGATGCACGGTTTCGCCAAGCACGGCATGGTGTTGGATCCATTCGAGGCCGGGCAGCGTCCGGAAGCGCTGGGCCGCAGAGCGTTCTATGGCAGGTAGAAGATGGGGCGTCGGCGTCGCGGGCAGGGCGGATACGGGTAATCACGGCGGCACGCCGCGCGCAACCGATGTTTGCATTTGGTGCGTCTGGCGCCGGTCGTTCGGCGTGGTCATATTCGCGGTCACCCGCACCACCGAAAGACATTGCATCATGCCCCCCGCCGCTGCCAGCGATAGCGCCAGCACAATCCTTATCATCGGAGCGTCACGCGGTCTCGGCCACGCCATGGCTGCCGAGTTTCTGAAGCAAGGGTGGAATGTCGTTGGCACGGTCCGCGGGCGCGGGACCCGAACCTTGCTGCACGCACTGGCGGAGGAGTTCGCGGGCCGCGTCGAGATCGAGACGCTCGATATCTGTGAGCCGGACCAGCTCGCGGCGCTGCGCGATCGGCTGTCCGGCAGATTGTTCGATATGCTGTTCGTCAACGCCGGAACGACAAACAATGAAAAGGAAACGATCGGAGAGGTCACGACGGACGAGTTCATGCGCGTGATGATCACCAATGCGCTGAG
The DNA here is from genome assembly GCF_965277825.1 of Rhodopila sp. Lineage (NCBI taxonomy): Bacteria > Pseudomonadati > Pseudomonadota > Alphaproteobacteria > Acetobacterales > Acetobacteraceae > Rhodopila > Rhodopila sp. The sequence continues at coordinate 355,552 of NZ_OZ255846.1, forward strand.
CCCGATGCGGGTTGTCGAGCGGCTGGAACAGTGCGTCAAACAAACGGGCATGATCGGCGTGATGTCATCCGGGCAAGGTAGCATTGCCAACAACGAGACCGGCATGCGGGAGGTCTATCGGGGCAGCAAGGCGGCGCTGAACATGTTCATGCGAAGCTTCGCGGCACGGACCTCCGGAACATCGCGCGCGCTGGTGGTGATGGCTCCCGGCTGGGTGCGCACCGACATGGGCGGCCCGGAGGCACGCTTGAGCATCGCAGAAAGCGTGCCGAACCTGGTAGGCGTGCTGCTCGTGAAGCAGGGGACCTCCGGTCTGGAATATCTCGACTATCTTGGCCGCACCGTCCCGTGGTGACTTGTTGCCCCGCAATCTGGTTTCACGGCAGTGGGGAAGCTGGGTGGACAGCCCGGCTTTGTCCGCCCTGCCGCGGTTATCGAGCGACCCCTTGCGCGCTCACCTGGCGACCCTTGCGCGCTCACCTGGCGACGACGCCAGGGTTGACAATGTCAACACAGCCCTCACGTTGACAGTGTCAACAATAGCAGGTAACGGTCATGCCGACAGTGTTCATAACGGGGGGCCATAAGGGCCTTGGCCTCAGAAGCGTCCAGCGCATCGCGGCCAGCGGCGGCTTCGACCTGGTGCTCGGCGGCAGGAACCTTGCGGAGGTAGAGGTTTCGGTCGGCGAGCTGCCCCGCGACTATAACGTCAACGCTTGGGCGGTGCTGCTGGATGTATCCTCCCTGGCTTCCGTCCGCACCGCCGCGGCGCAATTCCAAGCTATGGTCCAGGATGGCAAGGTGGCGCCACTTCGGGTGCTGATGCTCAACGCCGGCGCGCAGTTCCTCGGTGATGTTTCGTTCAGCGTCGATGGCTACGAACAGACTTTTGCCACCAACTGCCTGGGCAACTATCTGCTGATCTGCCTGCTGCTGGGCGATATCGAGCGCGGCGGGCGGGTCGTCTTCACCGCGAGCGGCACGCACGATCCCGCCACGATGGATAGCAAGATGGTCGGCGCGGCGGCAGCGCCCGACGCGATCGCGCTGGCCAATCAAGGGAAGCACGGGAAGCCGATCTCCGGCGGCAAGCGCTACGTCAGCTCAAAGTTGTGTACCATCCTGTATGCCTACGAGTTGGATCGCCGCCTGAGGGCCGCGGATGCGGACATCGCCTCGATTGCCTTCGATCCCGGCCTGATGGTCGAGACCGGGCTTATTCGTTCGGCACCGCCGGTGGCGCAACGGATACTACGCACCAGACTTGCGAAATGGCTGTTCAGGACGCTGGGTGTCACGATGGGCAGCGTCGCGTTCTCGGGTGATGCGCTTGCCGACGTGGCGATCGATCCAAGGTTCGCCACCGCTTCCGGAAAATACATACAGTCTCGTAACGGTGGCTTGATCGAGGCGCGTTCATCGAAGGCTTCGTACGAAGCAGCTTCGGCCAGCAAGCTGTGGCAGGATTCGGAAGCGCTGGTCGATCTTCAGCCGGAGGAACGGCGCAAGATGTTCCCCGCGATCAGGGCGGCCGCGGCATAGCGCGATGCCGGAGCAAACCCTGACAACCGGCAAGCGACTGGTCGAAGCGGCGACAGCGCTGCTGGATAGTGGCGGCGAAGCCGCTGTCACGCTTCGTGCCGTCGCCCAGGCCGTGGGGGTGTCACACAATACGCCGTACCGACATTTCGCCGACCGCGCCGCGTTGCTTGCGGCGGTAGCCGAACGCGACTTCACGATGCTGACCGACGCATTCACGGCGACTGAGGGGACACGGCTTCAGCCACTCGCGAAGGTGAAGGACGCGCTTGACGCCTTCGTGGTCTATGGCGAGACCTACCCGGCCCGCTACCGCCTGCTGTTCAGCGATCCGGGCATCGCATCGCCTGGCGGCGAACTCGAAGCCGCTGCGATGCGGTCATTCGCTGCCTTCGCCAAGCTCATCGAGGGGGCTCAAGCAAGCGGCGATCTGCCGGCAACCATGCCTACAGCGACGTTGACGGGCGTTGTCTTCGCCACGGTTCACGGCCTGCTCGATCTGCAGGCTGGCGGTCGGATGCGCGAGGAGAAGGGCCTATCCAGGGCTGCCGCGGGCGTCGCGGTGCTGTTCGAACTCATCGCGCCGCGTGGCGATGCAGCCGCGCAGAGCTGTGCAACCGTTTCTTCCCCGTAGCAAAAAACCGTTGCCGGTGCGGCTGACCGGCCAGGAGATCCGCCATGGTCAAGTTCACCATTCTGCTGAAACGCAAAGCGTCACTCAGCCACGATGAGTTCGTCGCGTATCACAAGATGCACCACGCGCCCTTGTTCATGTCGATCGCGGTCGTCAGGGCGACGGTCCGCCGCTACGTCCAGCAACACGCGATGCCTGTCGAGTTACCCGGGCTGCCGCCGGTCAAATATGACGGCATCACTGAACTCTGGTTCGACGATGTCGACGCGCTCGTCGGTTGCTTCAGTGACGCCGATTACATGGCGAAGATCAGGCCCGACGAGGCGAAGTTCCTGGACCTCCACGGCTGCGACTTCATCGTTTCAGCCGAGACGGTGATCGCGGAATAGTCGCGTGTCGCTCGGGTTGCCGCTGCTGGTGTCGGTCGTCGCGGGCGGGTTGGATGGCAATGATCTTGCACCTGCTTCCGGGGGCGCCGGCTGCGTGCTGCGATGGCGGAACGGGAGGGGTGGGCGATGGCGGGTTTGGCGGCGGTTCGGCCGAGCGTGGAGCAGAGCCGCAGGGCGATCGGGGCGGCGACCATCGGCAACGTCATGGAGTGGTATGATTTCGGCGTGTTCGGCTTTCTCGCCGGGTCGCTGGCGCTGAATTTCTTTCCGCGCGACGATCCTCGGACGTCGTTGCTGAACACCTTTCTGATCTTTGGTGTCGGGCTGGTGTTTCGCCCGCTGGGCGGGATCGTGATCGGCCGCATGGGGGATCGGGTTGGCCGCAAGCCGGCGCTGGTGCTGACCATCCTGATGATGGCGGTGGGCACCGTGATGATCGGTCTGTTGCCGACCTATTCCGCCATCGGGGTGCTGGCGCCGGTCGGGTTGTTGCTGGCGCGGCTGCTGCAGGGGTTCTCCACCGGCGGCGAGTGGGGCGGGGCGACGGCGTTCATGGCGGAATGGTCGGTCGAGGGGCGGCGCGGGCTGTATACCAGCCTGCAGCAGATGTCGGTGGCGGGTGGCAGCCTGCTGGGGGTGGGGCTGGCGGCGCTGCTGACCTCCTGGATCGGGTCGCAGGCGATCAACGACTGGGGCTGGCGGATCCCGTTCCTGCTGGGCGGCCTGTTCGGACCGATCGGGCTGTGGCTGCGTCGTTCGGTGGACGAGACGCCGCCGTTCCGCGAAGTGCTGGCCGAGGGGGATACGGCGGAGGCCTCGACGTTCCGGCACGCGGCCCAGGCGTTCGGGTTCACCATACTGTGGACGGTGAGTTTCTATGTGTTCCTGACCTATATGCCGACCTACACCCGGACGCAGTTGCACCTGAGCGCAGCGCAGGCGTTGTGGGCATCCACCGCCAGCCTGTTGGCGCTGATGGTGCTGGTGCCGCTGATGGGTGCGTTGTCGGATCGGATCGGCCGGAAGGTCCTGCTGCTGTCGTCGTGCGCGCTGTGTTTCGTGCTGCCGATTCCGGCGTTCTATGTGTTGACCCGAGGCTATGGGTTTGCCTCGGTGGTGTGGGTGCAGATCGTGTTTGCGCTGGCGATTTCGTTGTTCTCCGGGCCTGGGCCGGCGGCGATCGCGGAGATGTTTCCGACCCGTGGCCGGTCGACCTGGATGTCGTCTTCGTATGCGCTGGCGGTGGCGATTTTTGGTGGGTTCGCGCCGTTCATCTCGCAATGGCTGATCGATGTGACGGGATCGAAGATGGCGCCGACGGCGTATGTGATGGCGGCGGCGGCGATCAGTTTCTGGGTGATCGCGGGGTTGCGGGAGACGGCGCACGAACCGTTGCGTTAGGTGTCGTTGTCCCATCCGGTTGCTGATTGTGCTTGCGTCGCGGGGGCCGGCGTCAAGCCCGAGCCGCCTCCGGCGGTCGCGCGAGGCTTGACTCCGGCCGCTGCGACGAAGCGGGGCTTCACATCGGATGTGCCGCTGAGTGTGGACTTCGGCTGACCCTGTCGGGGTGGAAGGCGCTGAGCTGGTGGGATAGGAGCGCTGCGCTAGGGGCACCAACGCGTTGGCGACGAACGCGGTGTTGGAGACGAACGCTGACCGGGTAGGTGGGCATGAACACGGCGCGGGCGGGCGAATGAGGTCGCGGGTGAAGCGTCGACGGTGCTGCACGGCGGCGGCGTGAACGAGGCTTGATCGGCTTGCGGCTGGCGGGCGGACACGGCAGAGTTTGGTTCGCCGCCTGGTTCAGGGCGGGAGGAAACCAACCCGAACGAGGTCCCGCCGATGGACGCCACAGCCGAACCAGTTGGAGCCGGCCGGATTGCCGCGCGCATCGATCGCCTGCCGCTGACCTGGGCGCAATGGCGGCTGGCGCTGATCAGCCAGTTGTTCTGGGGGGTGATCATCGCCGCGGACGGTATTCCGGCGAAGGTCTATCCGTATGTCTGGCTGCCGCAGCACGCGTTCGGGATGACTGCATTCTCATTTCTGCTGGCGATGCAGTTCGGTGTCGGCATCCTGGTCGGCGAGTATCTGATCGGGCTGGTGGCGGACCGCTGGGGGCGGCGGGTGGCGCTGCTGATCTCGACGCTGGCGATCGCGCTGCTGATGTGGCCGACGGCGTTGACCAACAACTTTGCCCTGCTGATGGTGTTCTTTGGCCTGTCCGCCATCGGCCTGGGGGGCGTGCTTTCGGTCAACGTGGTCTATATGGGCGAGATCATTCCGCCGAAGGAGCGCGGGCGGGTGATGCTGGGGTCTCAGGTCCTGGCGGTGGCGGTGTACGGCCTGCTGGGCAACATACCGGCGATTCTTTGGATACCGAACCACTACGAGCTGTTCATCAATTTCTACTGCGTGGTCTCGCTGGTGGTGCTGGTGCCGCTGGCCTGGGTGATCCCGGAATCGCCGCGTTGGCTGGAGGCGCATGGCCGCCACGAGCAGGCCGAACGGGTGACCGCGGCGCTGGAGGCGGAATGCCTGCGCCGCAGCGGGCTGAGCAGCCTGCCGGAGCCGCAATATGCGAAATACAGCGTCGATGTGCGCAAGCACGTGCCGGTGCGGGAGCTGTTCCGCGGCGAGTATGGGCGACGCACGGTGTTGCTGCTGGTGGCGTGGATCCTGGGCTATAGTGGCATGATCTATGGTTTCGGCGGTTACGAGACGCTGTTGCTGCGTGGTTTCGGGCTGACCGCCGACCAGGCGTTCGGGGTGATCCTGGTGTCGTCGACGCTGGGTGGCGGCGGCGGGCTGGCGATCTGCGCGATGCTGGGGGAGGCGGTGGAACGACGGATGATCATCCTGGTCAGCGCGCTTATCACCGTCATTATGCTGTCACTGCTGTATTTCGTGCATACGGTGCTGGCTTCGTATGTGCTGGTGACGCTGTCTTGGGGGGCGACCGAGGTCTGGCTGTTCAGCATGTACAACTATACCGCCGCCAGCTATCCGACCCGGCTGCGGGCGACCGGGACCGGCCTGACCGATGGTGTCGGTCACCTGGGCGCGGTGTTCGGGCCGGTCGTGGCGGGCTGGCTGTTCTCGGCGACCGCGGCGTTCGGCCATGCCGGCTGGTTTGCCTATGTGATGATCCCCGGGGCGTTGATCCCGGCGGTGATGATCGCGGTGTGGGGGATCGACCAGCGGCGGGCGATCCTGGAGCATATCGCGGTTTAGGGCTGGGGCGGTTTAGCGCGGGGCTGTCGAGTGCGGGGCGATTTAGCGCGGGGCGGTTGACTGCGGGGCGATTTAGCCCAGGGCGGCTTAGAGCGGGGCTGTTGAGCGCGGGGCTGTTGAGCGCGGGGCTGTTGAGCGCGGGGCTGTTGAGCGCGGGGCTGTTGAGCGCGGGGTTGTTGAGCGCGGGGCTGTTGAGCGCGGGGCTGTTGAGCGCGGGGCTGTTGAGCGCGGGGCTGTTGAGCGCGGGGCGGCTTAGCGCGGGGCGGTTGAGGGCGGGGCGGCTTTGCGCTCGACGGGGCGGTCAGGCGGGAATCCAGCTTTTGTTCTCGCCGGCGTAGGCCGGGCCGGGATTGCCGCTGACGGTGGTGCGCCACATCACGCGGGATTCAGTTTCGGCGTCGAACCAGGTGGCGGCGTGCACCAGGCAGCGATTGTCCCAGACCACCAGATCGCCTCGGGTCCATTCGTGGACGTAGACGAACTCGGGGCGGGTGAGGTGGGACATCAGCTCGAACAGCAGTGCGCCGCCGTCGCCGTCGGGGCCGGGCTGCATGCCGGCGATGGGGCCGTCGAGCCAGTCCATCTGGCCGGCCTCGCACAGATAGAGCGCGGGGCGGCCGGTGACCGGGTGGATGCGCACGAGCGGCTGGCGTTGCGGGCGCTCGTGCGGCGCCAGCTCGCGCGGGCTGGCGCCGGACAGCACGGCATCGCGGTTGCGCCCGGCGCCGTTCTGCACATGGATGCCGTCGAGGCCGTTCAGGCGGGCCTGCATTTCGGGCGGCAGCGCGGCGTAGGCGGCGGTGGCGTCGGCGAACAGCGTCTGGCCCTGGTCGCGGCGGATCGGCGTCACCGCGAGGAAAAGGGAGATGTCGGGCGGCGGGCGGCGATAGCTCTGGTCGGTGTGCCAGCCGCGGCGGTGCGGGAAGCGGGTGGGTAGCTTGCCATCCTGGGTCAGCGGCGGCTCCGGCTGGCGCGGCGGCATGCGGCTGACCGGGGCGACGTTGGAGACGATGAAGATCTCGGGCACGGATGGGTGCACCATGTTCGGCGCGGTCAGGTTGTGGCGGTAGTCCTCGACCTCGGCACCGAAGACGCGGCTGAGGCGGACCAGCAGTTCGGGTAGGTCGGCCATCGCCTGCAGGCCCGGCAGCAGCAGCAGGCCGCCGGCGTCGGCCAGCGCGGCGGGCAGCAATTTCGGGTCGCGTTCGGCGGCTTCGACGACGCGCCGCGCGGCGTGGCGTTCCGCGATAGGCTGCTGCGCCGGAGCGCCGGCCAGTTGCAGGCGGGCGCCGAAGCCGGATCCGGTGAGCGGCTGTGGGGGCTCGAAGCGGTCGGTCAACGGTTGCCTCCGATGCGATGGAAGCCGGAGGCTATCGGATCGGTCGGTTCGGTCAACTCGTCGGGGCGTGGAACGCGCTTGCCGGGGTGGTTGCGCGCGGCTGAGCGGTGGATGGCGCGGGGTCATCGCATTTGGATTTCTGTCGGCGCCATTCGCCGGATGCGATGACCGGGAGAAGCGCCGGACGCGGCGTGACCACGAGAAGCGGTTTAGAACCGTAGATGCACGCCGAGGCACGCCGATCAGGAGTTATGCTGAAAACTTGCTTCCAAGGCGTTGCATATCCTTTCCGCATCCGTGGTTCCCGCATCTGGCGTTTGAGGCAAATGCAATCGCCCTAGTGAAGGGCGGATTAGCAATGGTCAATTCGATGGAATCGAAATAGAAGGGATGTCCGGTCGTGCCGGTGGGTCGCCGGGTTGGTGGGTGTCTGGCGGATGGAGTTGTTTGATTGGATGCATGGATGTCCTTGGCCGAAGTGAGAGCGTGAACGATTTGCGAGCCGATATTGCGGCCGTCAGCGAAATCAAGGCGGTCCCGACGATCCTGGAGGTGGTGTGCCGGACCACCGGCATCGGCTTTGCCGCCGTGGCCCACGTCACCGAGGATCGCTGGGTCGCTTGTGGCGTGCGCGGTGAATTCGCCGGACTGCAGCCGGGCGGTGAGCTTCCGGTTGAAACCACGATCTGTCATGCGGTGCGTGCCAGCGGGGAAGCGGTCATTGTCGACAACGTCGCCGTAGACCCGCGTTATCGCGACCATCCGACGCCTGCGCAGTATGGCTTCCAAAGCTGCATCTCGGTGCCGATCGTGCTGCCGGACGGGCGGTTCTTCGGCACGCTGTGTGGCGCCGACGCGCAGCCGGCGCGGCTGCGGACGCCCGAGGTGATCGGCATGTTCAAGATGTTCGCCGAACTGATCGCGTTTCACCTCAATGTGCTGGAGCAGGCCGCGGTCAGCCAGGATCGGCTGCTGGACGAGCAAAAAACGTCGCTGTTGCGCGAGCAGTTCATCGCGGTGCTGGGGCATGATCTGCGCAACCCGCTGGCGGCGATCAGTGCCGGGGCAGAGTTGCTGGCGCGGACGCCGCTGACCGAGAAGGGGTCTCGGATGGTGGCGATCATTCGCGCCAGCGCCAACCGGATGTCGCGCCTGATCGACGATGTGATGGATTTCGCCCGCGGCCGGCTGGGCAGCGGCCTGACCCTGGACCGCACCTCCGCCGAGGCGCTGGAGCCGGTGCTGCGGCACGTGATCGCGGAGTTGCAGTCGAGTGTGCCGGAGCGCCGGATCGAGGCATCCATCGCGCTGGGCGGCCCGGTGCTGTGTGATTCGGTGCGGATCTCGCAACTGCTGTCCAACCTGCTGGGCAACGCGCTGGCGCATGGCGCTGCGGACCAGCCGGTGCGGGTCGAGGCGGTTTGCGATGACAAGGCGTTCGAGCTGGCGGTCTGCAACGGTGGAGAAATGATCCCGCCGGCGGTGCTGGAGCGGATGTTCCAGCCGTTCGCTCGCGGGGCGGTGCGCCCGGATCAGCCTGGGCTTGGCCTGGGCCTGTTCATCGCGTGGGAAATCGCCCGCGCACATGGCGGCACGCTGACGGTGACGTCGTCGGTGCAGGAGACGCGGTTCAGTTTCAAGATGGCGGTGGGTTGACCGGGGCTGATGGTGTGGCTGGGGCTGATGGCGTGGCCGGTATGGCGTCGCGCAGGGATGCTGTTGTTCCTGCCCGGTTCGCTTTCGCAGCGTAGCGCGGGCGTCGCGTCAGCCGCAATGTGGCGGGCGCTGATGGGCGGGGAACGATCGGTCAGCCGACGAGACCGATGGCTCCGGCGATCGCGGCGCCACCGAGGATCAGCATCGGGTGGAGCTTGGTGCAGAGGAACAGCGCCGCTGTCAGCACGGTGACGACGGCGGCGGCGGCATCCACCGCGGTGGCTTCGATCAACAGTGCCGCGCTGGCCATGATCAGCCCGATGCTGACCGGCTGCAGGCCGGCCTGCAGGGCTTTGCGCCAGGGAGCGTCCTTGAAGCGATACCACACGCCGCTGACGATCAGGGTCAATAACGAGGACGGGGTGAGCACCGATACTGTCGTGACCAATGCGCCCGAGAGGCCGGCGACTCGCCAGCCGATCAGGCTGACCACCATCATGTTCGGCCCGGGTGCTGCCTGGGCGAGGGCGAACAGCGCGGCGAAATCGCGCGCTGTCATCCAATGGTGGACGTCGACGACCTGGCGCTGCATCTCGGGCAGCACGGCGTTGGCGCCGCCGAAGGCGAGCAGCGAGAACTGCGCGTAGACGGCGGCGAGTTCGGTCAGCCTGGTCATCGGGGGAAGCGCCATTGCAGCAGGGTGGAGCCGATCGCCAGTACTGGCATGGCGGCCAGCAGCGGCAGGCGCAGCACGGCGATCACCACGAAGCTGCGGGCGGCGACGCCGATCGCCATTGGCCTGCCGCGCAGCGGCGCGGCGATTTTCCATGCGCTGGCCAGCAGGTACGCTGCGGCGGCGGCCGACAGCGCGACGAACGCGCGGCGCACTGGCGGGTAGGCGGCGTACTGGTCATAGATCGCGCCCAGCATGATGACGATGGCCACCGGCGCGGTCATCAGTCCGAGCAGGCAGGCGATGGCTCCGCGCAGGCCGTGGAAGCGCGATCCGAGCGCGATCGTCAGGTTCATGATGTTGCCGCCGGGCAGGAATTGGCACAGCCCGAGCATGTCGGTGAACTCGGCGGCGGTGAGCCATTTGCGCTGGTCGACGATCATCCGCCGGGCCCAGGGCAGGACGCCGCCGAAGCCGCAGATGCCGACGATGAAGAAGCCGGCGAACAGGTCGAGGGTGGTTGGATCGGGCGGGGTCGGGTCTGGTCTGGTCGGGTTGGGCGTGGCCGGGGTGAGCGTGGTCACGGTGGGCGTGGCCGGGGTGGGCGTGGTCACGGTGGGCGTGGTCACGGTGGGCGTGGTCGGGTTGGGCGTGGTCAGGGTGGGTGTGGCCGGGGTGGGCGTGGTCGGGGTGGGCGTGGTCGGGGTGGGCGTGGTCGGGGTGAGCGTGGTCGGGCTAGGTGTGGCCGGGCTGGGCGTGGTCGGAGTGGACGGGATGCGGTCGGGGGGCGTTTCGGACATGCAGCGATGGATAGCGAATCCTGGGTGGGTTGGACAATTGGCGGACGGTGGCGGCGGTGTTGGGTCCAGGGGGTATTGCGCTTTGGCAATGGGAAGCAACGGACAGTTTCCTGGTGTGCCGAAGCTGTGTCTGGCGTTGCGGTCGAGCAAGCCCAATGTAGGCTGCATGACCAAGCGCCGCAGCAGCAGCCTTCCCGCTATGATGACTGAAATGACGCTGGCGTCGTGGGAGACCATGTTCCGCCGCGGGCTGATGATGGCGCAGGGGACTTGCAGCGCGGCCGAGTATCAGCGGATGGTCATGGAAAAGGCGGCGGCGATGCAGGCCTCGACCCTGGCGATGATGACCGGGCGGGGGCAGGCCGCGATGGTGGCGCCGTACTTGGTCCGGTCGCGTGCAAACGCTCGGCGGTTGCGCCGCAAGTAGAACTGGTGGTCGCTTTATTCGCGGGCTGCGCGGGCCGCCATTGCGGGTCAGGCGCTTTCGCGGTGTTCGACGTCGGGGTCTTCGCGGGGCGCCTCGGCTTCGCGCCGCAGCCGGCGGAAGCTGCGCACGCTGAACGGCAGCATCCCGACATAGATCAGCCCGGCCGCGGCCAACGCGGCCCATGGGTCGGCAATGGCGACCGCGGCGTAGGCGCCGGTTCCCAGCAGCAGCGGCAGGACGTACTCCGACGGGACCTTGAAGTTCTTGAAGCTCCAGATCGGCAGGGTGGACACCAGCAGCAGCGAGGTGCCGATCAGCACGGCGGCGCAGAGCAGGGGAAACTGGGAGGCCTGCAGCAGCCAATCGAAGCCGAGCGACTGTGCCTCGAGGCCGAGGAAGAGTGGGAACAGCGCCAGGCCGGCGCCGGCCGGGGCCGGGACGCCGGTGAAGAAGTTGTAGGCGTAGGCTGGCTTCGGGGCGCCGTCGAGGGACGCGTTGAAGCGTGCCAGGCGCAGCGCCATACAGACCGCGAACATCAGGCACGGGGCGTAGCCGTAGGCGCGGCCGCGCTGCAGCGACCACAGGTAGATGACGAACGGGGGCGCCACGCCGAAGCAGAGAAAGTCGGACAGGCTGTCGAACTCGGCGCCGAAGCGCGACGTGGTTTTCAGCATCCTGGCCAGTCGGCCGTCGAGGCCATCGATCAGGCCGGCGACGACGATCGCCACGGCGGCGGCGCCAAACCTGCCCTCGAGTCCGAAGCGCATCGATGTCAGGCCGCCGCACAGGCCCAGCATGGTCAGCAGATTGGGGATCATGCGGTTGAACGACGGGCCCTTGTAGCGCGGCCGCTTGCGTGGCCGCGGGCGGTAGCGTCGCAGTCGGCGGATCTGTGAGACGGACGCTCGGTCGGTCATGATTTCGCCCTGGCTATTGCACGATTCATGGGGTTTACGCGTCGTGCCGAGCGCGATCGTGGGCCAGTTCGGCGATCACGGTTTCACCGCCGATCATGGTTTGGCCCTCGGTTACCAGGGGGCGCACGCCTTCGGGCAGGTATAGATCGGTTCGGCTGCCGAAGCGGATGATGCCGAAGCGGTCGCCGGCGGTCACCGGGTCGCCTTCGCGCACCGAACAGAGGATGCGCCGAGCGATCAGGCCGGCGATCTGCACCACGGCGATTTCGTGCCCGTCGGGCAGGCGGATGGCCAAGGCGTTGCGCTCGTTTGCCTCGCTGGCCTTGTCCTGGCCGGCGCTGAGGAAGGCGCCGTGGCGGTAGGCGATGCGGGTGATGACGCCGCTCGCCGGTACGCGGTTGACGTGGACGTTGAGCACCGAGAGGAAGATCGACACTTTCCAGCGCGGGCCGGTGGACAGGCCGAGTTCCGGCGGCGGGGCGGCGGGCCTGACCGCGACCACGCGGCCGTCGGCGGGGGCGAGGAGCAGGTGGTCCCTGGGCGGCGGATGGCGCTCCGGGTCGCGAAAGAAGTACAGGCAGAACAGGGTGAAGACGAGGCCCAGCCAGATCAGCCAGGCGCCGAAGGCGAAGCCCAGCAGCAGGGCGATCAGTCCCGCCATGATGAACGGGCGCCCGGCCGGGTGTGGCGGCGCGAGGACGCCGCTTATATCGTCCGTGATAGCCATCTGGCGGCGGTTTATGCAGGGTTAGCCGGCGCTGGGCAAGGATCACCGCGCGGGTGACCTGGCGAGCGGTCGGTCCGCTTGGGTCGCGGGCTTGATGTTTGGCATGGAGAACGGGACAAGCGGCACGACGGAGATCTTGGAGTTCTTTGCGATCGATGTTGGGAGACGTATGACGTCGATTGAAGCCGGCCTTTTCTGCGATTGTTTACGGTCAAATTTTGTGGACGCAACGGTGCTCGGTTCCGAGCGGTGGGTGGGTGCTGTGGTTTAAAAGTACTGAACCGCGGATGCACGCGGATTAACGCAGATTGTTGTTCCTTGGCCGCAAGCTTTATTTTCGGGTGACGGGTGCCGGTGACGAGTGATGGCTGGGCAGGCCTGCGCGGCTGAGCGGCCTTCTTGCGGGCCTGTCTTTGGATGGCGCCGTGGTGCCCGTCCTAGATGGCGGCTTCTTGAAAAATTCGGCCGGCGTCGCCGCCCCATGCCTGGTTGTAGCGCTGCAACCAGTGTTCGGCCTGGGTCGGCGCGCCGGCGGCGATGACTTGCAGCGGTTGCAGATAGGCGCGTTCGTCTTCGCCTGCCGCGTTGAGCCGGTGGCGGGCGCGCAGGCCGTCCTGGGCGATCGTCACGACGTCGGCGGCGATGTCGCGCAGGGTGCCCCCGCGCCACGGCGCGGCCAGGCCCTGGCGCGGCACGGCGGTTCGGGCGGTGACGGCATCCTGCCAGGATGCGCCGCGCAGCAGTGCCTCGGCGGCGGCCAGCGCGGCGGGGTCGTAGAGCAGGCCGACCCAGAGCGCCGATTGCGCCAGCATCATGTCAGGGCGTCCGGCGTCGGCGCCGCGCATCTCGAGGAAGCGTTTCAGGCGGACATCGGTGAAGGCGGTGGTGACGTGATCGGCGAAGTCGCCCTGGGTGGCGGTGACGCCGGCCAGAGCGGGCACCCGTCCGGCGATGAAGTCGGCGAACGACTGTCCGGCGACATCGATGTAGCCGCCGTCGCGGTAGACGAAATACATCGGCACGTGCTCGATCAGCCAGGACGCGTAGCGCTCGAAGCCGAAACCGTCCTCGAACATGACCCGTGGGATGCCGGCGCGCTGATTGTCGGTGTCGGTCCATACCTGGGCGCGATAGGACAGGAAGCCGTTCGGCTTGCCCTCGGTGAACGGAGAATTGGCGAACAGCGCGGTGGCCAGCGGCTGCAGCAGCAGCGAGACGCGCAGCTTGCGCCGCATGTCCTGCTCCGAGGCGAAGTCGAGATTGACCTGCACCGTGCAGGTGCGGGTCATCATGTCGAGACCCATGGCGCCGACCAGCGGCATGTAGCGCTGCATGATGGCGTAGCGGCCTTTCGGCATCCACGGCATCGCGGCGCGGCGGGCCAGCGGGTGAAAACCGAGCGGAGTGAAGCCCATGTCGAGGGGGGCGCAGGCGGCGCGGACCTGGTCGAAGTGGGTTTCGAGCTCCTGGCGGGTCTGGTGCAGGTCGTGCAGCGGTGCGCCGGACAGTTCGAGCTGTCCGGCCGGCTCCAGCGAGACCGAGGCGGCGCCCTGCTTCAGCCCGATGGTGTTGTCGCCGTCCAGGATGGGGGCACCGCCGATTTGGGCCAGGCCGGCGAGCAGGTCGCGAATGCTGCCGGGCTGGCGGTCGGTGGGGAAGTAGGGCGGCGCGGCCAAATCGACTTTGCGGAAGCCGAACTTTTCATGTTCGGTGCCGATGCGGAACTGCGCCGGCGGCTTGGCGCCGGCTTCGAAATACTCCGCCATTTGCCGGATCGAGGTAAGCGGCGTGTCGTCGGTGTCACCGGGATTGGACATGGGGTTCCCACGGCAATTTGGTTATACCGCCGGTCTGGCGGCGGGGTGCGCTGGGTAGTCTGGTCGCAAGCCAAGGGCCGAGAACCGGAACGGAGCACGCCTGTGTCGGAGTTCACCGTACTATTCCCCCCGCGCTGCTTGCAACAAGGCGAGGCCGACGATCGCCGCGGTCTCGGCGCGCAGGATGCGTGGCCCGAGGGAAACCGGGCGGACGAAGCGGCAGCGGTCGAGTGCGCCATGGTCGCGCGGTCCGAAGCCGCCCTCGGGGCCGATCAGCAGGCCGGCTGGATGGGCGGCCGGGCCTAGGGGTTGGGCGTTGGCACGCTCCAACGCGACGAACAGGGTGCGTTCGGGCGGCCAGCCGGCGAGGCTGTGGTGCAGTTGGCGCGCCGGTCGGAGGTCGGGGACGGTGAGACGTTCGCTTTGTTCGGCGGCCTCGATGGCGATCGCGCGCAGGCGGTCGAGATTGACCCGCCCGGCGTTGGTGCGTTCGGTGAACACCGGCAGCAGGGACGCGACGCCGAGTTCGGTAGCCTTCTGCACCAGCAGGTCGGTGGTGTCGCGTTTGAGGATGGCGAACATCAGCCAGAGGTCGGCGTCGGCGGATTGCGGCCGGAGCCTGGCTTCGACCGCGAAGGTGGCCTTGCCTCGGGTCAATTCGGCGATCCGGCCGGTCCATTCCCCGTCGCGGCCGTTGAACAGGCGGATCGGGTTGCCGATCGCCTGGCGCATGACGGCGCCGAGGTAGTGCGCCTGGGCCTCGCTGGCCTGGATCGAGGCACCGTCGGCCAGTTCCGCCTCGACATACAGGCGGATCATGACTTTGCTGTATGACCAGTTGGTGCAAGCCCAGTCGGTGCAAGCCCAGTTGGTGCAAGCTCAGTTAGTGCAAGCATGGAACCGCGAACAAACCCCGTTATGACGCACACCGACATCGTCGCCACCGGCTGGATCGCGCGGTTGCCGCGCGCATGGCTGCCGTATCTTCTTGTTGCCCGGCTGGACCGGCCGATCGGCACCTGGTTGCTGTTCCTGCCGGGGTTGTGGGGGATCCTGCTGGTCCGAGCCCCGGTCGGCCAGACGGTTCGGCTGATTGCTCTGTTCGGCGTCGGCAGCCTGGTGATGCGCGCCGCCGGTTGCGTGGTCAACGATCTATGGGATCGCGATATCGATCGCAAGGTGGCACGCACCGCCGGGCGTCCGCTAGCCTCCGGCACGCTGAGGCCGCTTGCCGCGCTGGTGTTCCTGGGCGTGCTGCTGGGGGTGGGGCTGGTGGTGCTGCTGCAACTGAACCGACTGGCGCAGGGTCTTGGGGTGGCGTCGCTGCTGCTGGTGGCGCTGTATCCGTTGGCCAAGCGGGTGACCTGGTGGCCGCAACTGGTGATGGGGTTCACCTTTGGGTTCGGCGCGCCGCTGGGCTATGCGGCGGCGGCGGGGCGGCTGGATTTCGCCTGGGCGGCGCTTTATGGGGCGGCGATCCTGTGGGACCTGGGGTTCGACACGATTTATGCGCATCAGGACCGCGAGGATGACGCCCTGGTGGGCATCGGTTCGACCGCTCGGCTGTTCGGCGAGCGGACCCGGCCGTTCCTGGCGGCGTGCTACGCGGGGTGCATCGCGGTGCTGGCGCTGGCTGGCTGGGCCGCCGGGCTGGGCGGGTGGTTCTATCCGGCGCTGGTGCTGCCGGCGGTGTTGCTGGCGCGCCAGGTGGCGGCGCTGGACATCGACGACCCGGCCGGATGCCTGCGGCTGTTTCGAGCCAACCGGGAGGTGGGGCTGGCGGTTGGCCTGGCGATCCTGGCGGGCTGGATTTGAACGATCCCGAGGCGCTGATCCGGGCCAACACGATCCTGACGCCGGTTTGTCAGGTGCCGGAGATCAGGCTGCATCTGGCGACCGAGATCACGCCGATCTGGCAGGCGACCGAGGCGTGGTTGACCGAGAATAATGTGGCACCGCCGTTCTGGGCGTTTGCCTGGCCGGGCGGGCGGGCATTGGCGCGGCATATGCTGGACCATCCGGAGCTGGTGGCCGGCAAGCGGGTGCTGGACTTCGCGGCCGGCGGCGGGATCGCGGCGATCGCCGGGGCGCTGGCCGGGGCGGCGGCGGTGGAGGCGGCGGAGATCGATGCGCTGGCTCTGGTGGCGGTGGGGATGAACGCGGCGGCGAATGGCGTCGATGTGGCTCGGTCGGGCGACGTGGTGGGGATGGCGTGCCGCTGGGACCTGATCGTGTGCGGCGATATCTGCTACGAGGCGCCGATGACCGGGCGGATCATGCCGTGGCTGAGGTCGATGGCTGCGGTCGCCGAGGTTTGGATCGCCGATCCGGGTCGCGCCTACCTGCCCGCGGTGGGGCTGCGGACGCTGGCGGGCTACCGGATCGAGACCAGCCTGGAACTGGAGGACAGCACGTACCGGGATGTGGTGATCTATCGTGTGGGTTGCGGCGTGGAACAGGGCCTCGGTTGAGGGCGACAGCCGACATCTGTAGTTATGCAGCACGAAGACGCCAAAGTTCGAGGTGCGTCGGGGGCCAGACAGACGGAGATCGAGATGAAGACAACCTACCGCGGCAGTTGCCATTGTCGCGCTGTCACCTTCGAGGCCGACATCGACCTCGATCAGGGAACCGGCAAGTGCAATTGTACCATGTGCTGGAAGCAGCGGATGTGGAACGCTGGCCAGTTGGCGCCGGCCGATTTCCGCCTGCTGACCGGCGAGGATGTGCTCAGTGATTATTCCAAGTCCGGGGAATGGGGCGAAGCACACCACCACTTTTGTAGCAAATGCGGCATCGCGACGCATGGCCATGGCAAGATCGAGCAGATGGGCGGCAATCCTTATGTCTCGGTTCATCTCGCCGCACTCGACGACCTGCCGGTCGAGGATCTGGTTTCCGCGCCGTTGACCTTCATGGATGGGCTGCACGACAACTGGTTGAATGCGCCGGTGGAAACCCGGCAGTTGTAGTTGGGTCAGGTTTGCGGCCAGGTCGCGCGAAGCCGGACATGGCGCAAAATCTCGAGTCGTCGGCCAACCAGCTAGAGCCGTTATTTGCCGGTGGGCTGACCAAGAGGCGTGCCGTTCACGGTCAGTGGGCCGTCTCCAAAGCTGATGTCCCAGACCAGGCTGTCGCCCTGCGGACGGGCCAGGGCCTTGGCGAGGAAGATGATCGGCAGCGCCTGTTGCACGCTGGGTTGGCGCTGGATGCGGGTGAGCAAGGCGTCGAGGCCGCGTGCGGCGATGTGGATGGTGCCGGCCAGCCCGGCGGTGGCGGGTGGGCGCAGGTTGGCCGAACCGGTGAGCGCGAGGGGGCCGGCGTCGAAGGACAGTGCCTCGATGGCGATGCGGGCGCCCGGTTCGGCGAGCAGGGCGGTGGCCTGGGCTTGCAGCAGAGCGGGGTCGGTTTGGCCGTCGGCGACGGCTCGCAGCAGGGCGATCAGCGGGGCGGTGGGGACGCCGGTCAACAGCGTCTTGAGGTCGATGTGGCGCGGCACCAGGTCGGCGGTCTGGGCCGGGACGGTGGGAATGGCGATGCCGTCGGCCGCGATGGCGAGCCGGGCATCGAGGCGATCTCGGACGGTGTCGCCGGCGAGGTGGAAGCGAACATCGTCGACGCTGCCGGCGCTGGTTCGGTTCGGGGTGGCGAAGCGGAAGCGGATATGCTGGATGGTCTGGTCCGCCTCGATCCGGTTCAGCAGGCCGGGGGTGGCATCGATGACGGCGCGAAGTTGCTGGCGCTGTAATGGGGAGTTGGGCGCTGGGGAGTTGGGCGCTGGGGATGTGGGCGTCCGGGAGGTGGGCGCTGCGGGGTGTGGACGCGCTGGGGGGCTGGCGATGAAGG
The DNA here is from genome assembly GCF_965277825.1 of Rhodopila sp. Classification (NCBI taxonomy): domain Bacteria; kingdom Pseudomonadati; phylum Pseudomonadota; class Alphaproteobacteria; order Acetobacterales; family Acetobacteraceae; genus Rhodopila; species Rhodopila sp. The sequence goes on from NZ_OZ255846.1 coordinate 373,550, forward strand.
CGCGGACTGCCGCCAGCAGGCGGGTGCCCTGCGCCTGGTCGAGCCCGTCGATCGAGACATGGCCGGCGATGGCCTGGATAGCGGTATCGGACGACCCGCCGTTGGCGGCATGGCCGAGCAGATGGAGACCGGTCGCCTGGTTTTGCGTGCTGAAGCTGATCCGGCGGTCGGGTGCGGTGACGACGGTTCCGTTGCTGGCGAACCGGTCGATGGTCTGGTCGATGGTCTGGTCGATGCGCTGATCGGGCCGTTCAGTGTGTGTCTGGATGGTGCCGAAGGCGGCGGTGTAGGAGGTCTCGGCGGTCGGTGTCGGACCCAGCCTGGCGGCGGCGGCCTGGCTACCGATGGTGAAGGCGATCCGGCTGGGCGTGCCGTTGGCCGGGGTGGTCAGCAGCGTGCCGTTTGGCGGAAAGGTCATCGATGAGACCTCGAAGCCGCCCTGTCGCAGCGGGCGGGCGACGGCGGTGACGGCGGCGTCGGGTGGGGCGGAGAGGCCGGACAGCGGCAGCCGCACCTGGTAGGTTGACCCGTCGCGGGTAATCGATACCGAAGCCGGTTGCACCGTCAGCATGCCGAGCGAGGCGAGCGACAGGACTTGCGGCAGGTCGACCTTGAGGGCGTCGGTTGGCGCGACCGTAGTCTCGGCCTGTGCCGTTGCGGCTGGGAGGGTCAGCAGGAGGAGCAAGGCGAGGCGATCGGCGGCTGGCATGGGACCTCTTGGAAAACGCGGTGGCGTCAGTCGGCCTCGGCGAGGCGGGTGGTGGCGTTGGTTACCGGTAGCCAGACGCTGACGGTGGTGCCTTGGGCTTCCTCGCTCTCGATCAGCAACTGGCCGCGGTGGCGGTTGACGATGTGCTTGACGATCGCCAGGCCGAGGCCGGTGCCACCGACTGCGCGGGAGCGTCCCTTGTCCGCGCGGTAGAACCGTTCGGTCAGCCGGGGCAGGTGCTGCTTGGGGATGCCGGCGCCCTGATCGGTGACCGCGATGACGATGCCGGGGCGGCTAGGCCAGCGGTTGGCGGCCCTCGCCAGGCCGACATCGAGGCTCAGCACACCGTCGTCGCGGCCGTATTTCAGACCGTTGTCGAGCAAGTTCTGCAGCACCTGGGCGATCTGGTCGGCATCGCCGGCGACGACCGGCAGATCGTCGTCGATGCGCAGCGTGAGCTTGACGTTACGGCTGCTGAGCCGCGGCTCGAATCCGGCGGCCATGCGGTGGATCAGTTCGGCGAGGTCGAGCGGATCGGATGGGACCTGATGCTCTGTCAGCTCGATGCGCGACAGGCTGAGCAGATCGTCGATCAGGCGGTTCATCCTGGCGCCCTGCTCGGCCATGATCGCCAGGAAGCGCTGCTGGGCGGGCGGATCGTCGGCGGCTGGTCCGCGCAGGGTTTCGACGAAGCCGATCAAGGAGGCCAGGGGGGTGCGCAGCTCATGGCTGACATTGGCGATGAAGTCGGCGCGCATCTGTTCGACCGCGCGTTCTCGGGTGCGGTCCGACAACACCACCAGGGCCTGGCCGCCGTCGGCCAGCGGCGGGTCCATCGGCACCACGGTGGCGTAGAGGTCGCGTGGCACTGGGGCGCGCAGCAGGATTTCGGCGGCTTGCGACTGGCTGGTCGCGAGTGCGCGGTCGATCGCGCCGCGTATGCCGGGATGGCGCAGCACGGCGGGCAGGTCGTCGTCGAGCGCCGCACGGGCGGCGGCGTTGGCGCGGCGGACGGTGCGATCGCTGGACAGCACGATGACCGGGTCGGGCAACCGTTCGAGAATCAGGGTGTCGGCGCGGCGGTGCTGTTCCTGCAGCGCCGAACGGACCGCGAGGCGGCGGGACAGGCGTTCCATTTCGTGTCCCAGGCGGTCCATCAGCAGCGGGCTTTCGATCCTGGCGAGGGGGCCGGCGTCGTCGGCGGCGATGCGTCGGAGCTGGCCGATCAGCAGGTCGAGGTCGCGTCGCCAGACCATGGCGAAGGCGCCGGCGAGCAGGACGCTGATCGCGATCGCCGCCAGTGCCGGCCATAGGGCGGCCCACTGGAACACCGCCATGATGGCCAGGGATGCGACCGGCGCGGCGGCCAGGCATGTCGCGACCAGCAGCTTCATCGGCGCCGCTGGGGTGGCGGGTACGAACTTGGATTCGATCGCACAGAATCGTGAGGCGCGGAGCGTCCACGATTCGACGGCTGAACCGGATACTCGAGCGAGAAGCGACGTATCGCGCCTGTCTGATGCGCGATCCTAGTCGGCTGGGTCAACACGCTGATAGCGGGCGCGGACCCCGCGTTCGATGGCGGCGGAGATCAGGCTATCGAGACCGAGTTCGCCGCGCACGAATTCCAGCATCTCGAGCGACTGGCGGCGGGCGCCGTCGCCGCCGGCGACCACCTCGCAGCCCAGGGCGTAGGCGGTTTCACGCAGCTTGCCGGTGAGCGCGGCGCGCAGCAGGCGGCCGGCATGCTCCAGCCCGTCGTCTTCGTGCAGCAGGCTTGCGGCGCGTTCGGTCACGTCGGCGAGCTCTTCGCTGGTGAAGTCCTGGAACGCGGGCAGCGTCTGCACCAGACCGGACATGATGCCGATTTCGCGGTCTGTCATGCCGCCGTCGGCGGCGGAAACCAGGACCATGGTGAGCACCAGTGCCTCGGGCGCGTTGATGGAGTCGCGTGAACGCATTGGATCCTCCAGGCATGATCGGTGGCGGGTGGCGGGGCAGGCTTGGTTGGTCGTGGCCGGGCGGGTCGCGGAGACAAGTGGAGAGGGGGGTTGTAGCGGGAAGCGTAGGGTGACCGATCGAGCCGGATTATCACCCAGGTTGATCGGTTCGGGTTACGACGCAGGTGGGTCAACTCTAGGCAGCGGGTGTCGGCCAGCCGGGGGTGGTGACCGAAGGCAGTCTTGGGTGGCCGGGCCAAGCCCGGTGGGTTTATACGCGCCAATCATGACACGGTTGGCGGTTTGCTTGAAGTCATCACATGGTCGGTCACAGGGTAATCGCCATTTGGACATTCTGTCGGCGCTATTCGCCGGACGCGGCGTGACTTAGAGAAGCGGTTTGGAACCGCGGATGCACGCCGATCGGCGTTACGCTAAAATCTGGGTTCAAAGACGTTGCATATCCTTTCCGCATCCGTGGTTCCAGCATCGTGCGGTTGCGTCAAATCCAATGGCTTAGCTTCGTCCGCATCGGATTACCGTAAAAGCAATCGCGCGGCGATGATCGACAGCGAGATGGCGAGGGCAATGGACGTGCCGCCGCAAGCTCAGCTTCCGTTCGGACGTCTCGGCCGACCGAATGAAATCTGGCCTGCGCTCCGCATGATCATCGAAACCGAATATCTCGCTGGTCAGACAGTCCACGTGGACGGTGGGCGATAGCCCACATGATACGGAGGATTACGTGCAACGACTTGCTGTTATGTTGATTTCAGCTGTCATCGTGTCGACCGCAGCAGACGCCAAATCCAAGAATCTTGTTGCCGGGACTTGGACGATGGTCGCAGGCAAGGCTGATCCGAAGGGGGCCAACAAGGATCTTTTTGGCCCCCATCCCTCGGGCCAGCTAATATTCGCTGAAGACATGCGTTTCGCCGTCGTCATCAATGATCCCGGCGTATCTCACTTCGCATCGAGCGACCGGTCAAAGGGGACGGACGCGGAAAACAAGGCCGCTGTTGCTGGCGCGCTTGCTCTGTACGGCACCTATCATGTCGACAATGGGGGGCGGTTTGCGGGTGAGCACGTAATCGGATCAACGTTTCCGAATTGGAATGGCCTTGATCGGACTACGGCCACGCTATCCGAGACGGTCGACGGCGACACGATGCTCGAACATCTGCATGACCCAGGCGGACCGCTGATCGAAATTGTCTGGCGACGGGCTCCGAGGGAGAACGCCGGAAAATGAAAACATCCTGATCACCGGCGTTTCAAGCGGGCTCGGTCGGGCGATTTGGTCGGTCATGAGGCGGTTGGCGGATTGGGGGTTACGAAGCTGCGGGTTTGCAGGAAGGCGGCGGTTTCGGCGACGGCTTGGGCCAGGCCGACGCGCTGCACCGTGACACCTGGGGGGAATGAGGACATCAGGCGGCTGGGGGCCTGGCGGTCCAGCAGCACGAACACGCCGCGATCGGAGGCGCGGCGGATCAGTCGGCCGAACGCCTGCCGCAGTCGGAGGCGGACGATGCGATCGTCATAGCCCTTGGGGTCGCCGTCGGACAGGTGGATGCGCCGCTCACGGTGCAGGATGTCGGGCCGCGGCCAGGGGGTGCGCTCGAACACCACCAGGCGCAGGGCGTTGCCGGGAACATCGACGCCGTCGCGCATCGCGTCGGTGCCGAGCAGGCAGCTTTCCTGTTCGGCGCGGAAGATGTCGACCAGGGTGGCGTTGCCCATGGCATCGACGTGCTGGGCGTAGAGCGGGATGCCGGCCTGTTCCAGTTCGGTGGCAATGCGGGCGTGTACCGCGCGCAGCCGGGCGATTGCGGTGAACAGACCGAGGCCGCTGCCGTCGGATGCCAGGAACAAGGCGCGATAGGCGGCGGCGAGCTGATCCAGGTTGCCGGGGGTGACGTCGGTGACCACGAAGGTTCGGGTTTGCAGGGCGTAATCGAACGGCGAGGCCACTGCCGCGCGGATCGCCGGCGAGGGCAGATGCGGCGCGCCGACGCGTGCCTCGGCCGAGGTCCAGGCGGTTTCGGGGTCGGCCTCGCCGGCGTCGCGCAAGGTCGCCGAGGTGACCAGCAGGCCTTGGGCGGGGGCGGCCAGGGTGGTGGCGAACGGGATCGTCGGGTCGAGCCAGTGGCGGTGCAGGCCGACGTCGAGGTCGCGCGGTCCGTCGCGGCGGTCGAGCCTCAGGAACAGTACGTGGGTCGGGCGCTTGCCGGGTTCGGGCTGCGGTTCGGTCAAGCTCCAGAGCATGGTCTGCCAGGCCTGCAGCGGGTTGAGTGCGCGCCGGGTGAGCGAACGCCCGATGGCTTCGATCCGGTTGCGGGTGGCTTCGTCGAGTTCCTCGGCTTCGTCGTCGAGTCGGGCGAGCAGGCGTTCGCGCAGGGTGGCGAGCGGTTCGGTGATTCTGGCCAGCGCCTTGGCGAGGTGTTCGGCGGCGGCGGCGGCGTCCTCGTTGAGCGGGAATACGTCGCATTCGATGGAGCCGTAGGGGCCTCTTGGGTCGGCGCCGGGCGAACGCGCCAGCAGTTGGCGGCGGATCAGGCGCAGGAAGGCTTCCGCGGGGTTGGGGCGGGCCGGTTCGATATGGTCGAGGTCCTGGGTGTCGGCGGCTGGGTCCTGGATGCGGGCGGCCCAATCGGGAGGCGGCAAGGCGTTGGCGGCTTGTAGCGCGGCATCCAGCGGAGCGATCAAGGCGGGGCGGTCGGCGACCAGGTCGTCTAGCCGCTTGCGCAGGCCGCGGGCGCGCGAGCGGCCACCCTCGGCGCCGCGCAGCCAGCGCCTGAGTTCGGCGGTCTCGATGCCGGAGAGCGCGGCGGAGAAGGCGCTGTCGGCGGCGTCGAACACGTGGTGGCCTTCGTCGAACACGTAGCGGGTTGGTACTGCGTTGTCGTCGAGGCCGCCCCAGGCCGCCTGGGTCATCACCAGGGCGTGGTTGGCGACCACCAGTTCGGCGGTGCGGGAGCGGCGGATGGTGTGTTCGATGAAGCAGCGGCGCCAGTGCGGGCAGGCGGCGTGGATGCACTCACCGCGGCGGTCGGCCAGCGAGGCGATCAGCGCGGTGCCGAATAGTTCGGGCAGCCAGCCGGGCAGGTCGCCGCCCTGCACGTCGCCGTCGTTGGTGGCCATCGCCCAGCGGGCGATCAGGCCGAGCGGGATGATCTGCTGGTGGATGAAGCCGCCGGAGGCGCTGCTGACGGCGTCTTCCAGGTTCAGCAGGCAGAGGTAGTTCTCGCGTCCCTTGCGGACCACGATGCGGCGGCGGCGCTGGGTCGGGTCGGGGATCAGGCGTTCCAGTTCGTCGTCGATCTGGCGCTGCAGGTGGCGGGTGAAGGTGCTGATCCAGACCGCGCCGCGGTTCTTTTCCGCCCATAGGCTGGCGGGGGCGAGGTAGCCCAGGGTCTTGCCGGTGCCGGTGCCGGCCTCGGCCAGCACCAGGTGGGGATCGCCGCGGATTTCGCGCGGGGCGAAGGCGGCGGCGGCGGCGGCGGCGTAGTCGCCCTGGCCGGGGCGTTGTTCGGCGTGCGGGCCTAGCATGGCGGCGAGACGCAGGCGGGCTTCGGATTCCGGGACCGGATGGGCGGATGGCGGCGGCGGGGGGGCTGCATCCTCCCACTCAGGGAGTTTTTTCCACACCTTCATCGGTTCGTTGGTGGCGGCGGCGTCGGGGCGGCCGAGCGCGTGGGTGACGTAGGCGCCCCAGCCCCAGCCGGCCTTTTGCATGCGCGCGGCCAGGGTGGCGGCGTCGCGGTTGAGCAGGGTGTCGCGGCCTTGGGTGAGCTGGTTCAGCAGGGTGGCGGCGAGATCGGGCAGTCTGGTGACCTCGGCTTCGAGGCCGATCGGCGGCTGGTCGTCGTCGAGTGCCATGGCCAGGCCGCGCGGGGTGGGCGCGGCGGTGCGGGCGGGGCGGACGAAGGCGAACAGGTCGAGCAAGTCGAAGGCGGGGCCGGGGCGGATGCCGAGGCGGCGGAAGGTGGCGGGGGCGTGCACCAGGATCGGCGGCGGCAGTGTTTTCAGCAGCGCGGCGGCATCTTGGGTGGGCAGCACCAGGAGTTCGCCGTCCGGGGTGAGGACGGCGGCGCGGCCGTGGCCCGCGACCACTGAGGGGGCGTCGGGCAGCGCGATGGAAGGGCTCACGCTGGATGTGTAGCGAGGATTTCGGGCGGCGTCAGTACGGCCGGGGTGTTTGGCGATCCGGTTGGCGAGCGTGGGTGGTGTTCGGTGCGCCGGGTTGCCGGCGGCTGTCTTGCTGAGCGGACAGCCGCCGGTCCGGTTTAGGCTATTCCAGTCTGCTGGCGTCCTGATAGGGGCGATAGGTGCCGTTCAGGATCCCCGGGATGTCGTGCCGGGTGAGGCCGATGTCGCGCAGGTCGCGATCGTTGAAGCCGTTGAGGGTTTGGAGATCGCGAGCCTGTTGGCGGCGGGTCTTGATCCAGCGGACGACCTGGTCCGCCAGATCGCTGAACGCGGCGCGGCTTAGCGCCGGCCGGAGCCGCGGTCGCGGCTGCGGAGGTTTTCGTTCGGTCAGCCAGTAGCGTTGATACCAATCCTTGTCGACGATGAACGGCAGCATGACCGTTACTCCTGCTTGAGCGGAAAAGGACTGCCGATCCGTGCAGTCCGGTTCTATCCTTTTGGACAGACGCTCAGGCCCCGTGGTCCATGCATGACCGTCCTTGTCGAATCTATTCCGACTGTCAGAGGATGCCGATGCGGCCTGCAACGGGTGCGGGGTGTTCAGCGCCTGTCCGCGTCACCAGTGTGTACATGTCTGCATAGCATCGAATCCTTCCAGTCTCGATCAGTGGGGATCATCAAAGTGCTCAGGCCGCTGGTGCGCCGCATCGTCCGAACGGATGAAACAATCGGAATTATTTTTGTTGCGACCAACAAACAAGCGTTGGAGAAACAGGTGACTTGCCAGCAAGCGGACCAGATCCGCCTGACGGCGAGCACGGGTCTTCTCGAAGATCGCCCGCAACTGCGACCGGACCGTGTTGTGCGCCACCCCGAACTTGTCGGCGGCCTCGGTCAGCGATGTGCCTGACAGCAGGTGGGCGGCGAGCCTGGCTTCGGCTCGGGTCAGGTGGAACGCGTGCTGGAAGACCTGTGCCTCAGTCGCGGCGTCGGTTTCGTGTGGCGTGTCGACGAACAGCACTGCCTCGGCGGCGGCTGAAGCAATACTCGCGGAGCCAAGTGGGGCGACGACGATACGATACATCGGCGCGTCGGCTTCGCGGGCGACTGCGAACACCGGATTCGGTGCGACGGCGGAACGGCCCGGCGGGATGGCTTCGGACGAGCGATCGGCGACGCTGGCAACCGCGACGGTGAGCAGACGTGTGTCGTGGCTGGTGCTGGCGTGAAGCCGGCCGTGCACAAGTCGAAGTCCGTCGCCGCGCTGGATCAGTTGCTGGCCGGCGGGATTGGCGAAATAGACGTGCAAGGAACGATCGACTGTAAGCACGCCGATTTCGAGGCATGCGAGTACGGCGCGTAATTCCTCGGTGGCAGTATTGGGTATGTGGAAACTCATGTTCCGGGCTCCGAACGACTTGGCGAACAGATCCGGACAGGTCTTGAATAAAAAAGGCCCCGTCCGATGTCGGCGGGGCCTGAACCAAAGAGTGGTTTCGCTACCCTACCGTAACGACGTATTCACGTCGCGCGTGCAAGTCGCCTGCATGGCGCCGCCGGACGTCCGAATAAGGATGAAATTAATGTACATGAAGCTCCAATATAAAAAAGCGGCAGCAAAGTAAAGCGCCATGTGCGCCGTTCGGGTTGCCGGCGCGACTCGGCGCTACACGATCTCGTGTTACGCTGATCCGGGTATGCGGCCGCCGATCGTGGGGCATCAGGCTTGCGGGGCGTCACGAAACACTTCGTCCCAGGCAGCCCGCAGGGCGGTGTCGGCATCTTGAATGGTGGCCGGGATGCCGAGCGCGGCGAGGCTGGTGACGCCGTATTGCGGCAGGCCGCAGGGGACGATGCCGCTGAAATGGGTCAGGTCGGGGGCGATGTTGAGCGCGATGCCGTGCCAACTGACCCAGCGGGTTACGCGTACGCCGATGGCGCCAATCTTGGCCTCGGCTCCGGTGGTTGGGTCGGCGACCCAGATGCCGACGCGGCCTTCGCGGCGTTCGCCCTTGACGTGGAAGCGGTCGAGGGTGCGGATCAGCCATTGCTCCAGGCCGTTGACGAAGCAGCGGATGTCGTGGGCGGGGACGCTGCCGTGGGAGTGGTCGAGGTCGAGCATCACGTAGGCGGTGCGCTGGCCGGGTCCGTGATAGGTCCACTGCCCGCCGCGGCCGGCGGCGAAGGTGGGGAACCGGGTCGGGTCGGTGAGTTCGGCCGGCTTGGCGGAGGTGCCGGCGGTGTAGAGCGGCGGATGCTCGACCAGCCAGACGCGTTCGCGCGCGGTGCCGGCGCGGATGGCGCCAACGCGAGACTGCATGTCGGCGAGCGCGGTGGGGTATTCGGTAAGGCCGTCGGCGACGCACCATTCCGGTGGCTGGGGATGGGGCGGCTGGGAGCGCGAGGTCATTGAACTGGTATCATTCATCCGCTATATGGCGCCGCCTGCCTACCACGGTGCGGTCGTGGCGGAATGGTAGACGCGCAAGCTTGAGGTGCTTGTGGGGGTAACCTCGTGGAAGTTCGAGTCTTCTCGACCGCACCAGATCGATCCGATGCCTTGCCGGTATGTGGGCTCGGGTTCGCCTCCAGGCAATCCGGCGGAGGGTGACTTGCAGACTGACCGGTGCCGCAACCCGCTGTTCGGGCCCAATCGGTTCAAGCTGGGGATCTTCAGCGCCAATTGCGACGGCGGCCTGACCATGAGCCTGGCCCCGGACCGCTGGAAAGCCGAATGGGCCGATATCGCGGCGATGACCGGCATCGCCGACGAGGCGGGACTGGAGTTCATCCTGCCGGTCGCCAAGTGGCGCGGCTACCAGGGCAAGGCGAAGATCTACGGCCGGTCGTTCGAGACCTTGACCCATGGCGCCGCGCTCGGCGCGCTGACCAGGCGAATCGCCATTTTCTGCACCGTCCACGTTCCGCTGGTGACGCCGGCGTTTGCCGCCAAGGCGATGGCGACGATCGACCATGTCAGCAACGGCCGGGCCGGGTTGAACATCGTCTGCGGCTGGAATCAGGAGGAGTTCGATCTGCATGGGGTCACCATCGATCAGGACTCGCGCTACGATCATGGGCTGGAGTGGTTCCAGGTGTGGTCGAAGCTGCTCGCCGGGGGGCCGGAGTTCGACTGGGACGGGCGCTTCTTCAAGCTGCGGCGGCTGCAGACCGATCCGCTGTCGATCCAGCGGCCGTGGCCGGCGGTGATGTCGGCCGGGTTTTCGGCGAAAGGGCGCGACTTCGCGGCGCAGGCGGCGGATGTGCTGTTCACCAACCTGACGCAGCTCGATCAGCTTCCGGCGATTCTGGCGGATATCAATGACCATATGGCCAGGCGTGGGCGGGTCATCTCGGTGTTTACGATGTCGCATGTCGTGTGCCGGCCGACGCGGCGGGAAGCCGAGGAGTTTTATTACTATTTCGCCGAAGAGATGGCCGACGAGGAGGGCCAGGACTACTACCGCCGGATGCGGGGAACCACGGCCGGCAGCGGCGCGCAGAGGGTGGTTCGGCCGTTCGACACGCGTTTCAACCTGGCCACCGGAAAGCGCTTCGCCGGTGCTTATCCCGGTGCGTTCCCGCTGGTTGGCACGCCTGACGAGATCACGGCGGAGCTGGTGGCGATGAGCGAGTTGGGCCTGGCCGGCACTTCGGTGGCGTTCCTGGACTATCTGAAGGAGATTCCGTTCTTCCTGCAGGAGGTGCTGCCGAGGCTGGAGAGGGCCGGGTTGCGGCAGCCGGTCGCGGCCTGAACGACAGGCGCGGCGTCGCTGCCAAGCCATCTGAACGGCTCTGTGGCCGGTGAGCTGATCGGTGGCGGGTGAGCTGATCGGTGGCGGGTGAGCTGATCGGTGGCGCGTGATCAGTGGCGGGTTAACTGATCGGTGGCGGGTGAGCTGATCAGGGGCGGGTCAGCTGATCTGGGGCGGGTGAGCTGATCGGTGGCGGGCGAGCTGATCGGTGGCGGGTGGATCTGTGACTGGTTAGCTGATCAGTGGCCGGCGTGGCTGCCGGAGAAATCCGGCTGTTCCAGGCCCGAGGCTTCGAGTTGCTTGACCAGTGCGGCCTTCAGGCGGTCCAGGCCGGCGGTGCTGGTGGCCTCGCAGCGGGCGACCAGCACGGCCTGGGTGTTGGAGGCTCGCAGCAGCCACCAGCCGTCCGGGGTCTGCACGCGAACGCCATCGGTGGCGGAGACCTTGGCACCCTCGGCCTGCAGGCGGGAGGCGACTTCCTCGATCACGGCGAACTTGCGGCGGTCGTCGCAGTCGAAGCGGACTTCAGGGGTGTTGATGACGTGGGGGAGGGCTTCGCGCATCGCCGACAGCTTGCCGGACATGCGGGCGACGATGCCCAGGGTGCGGACCGCGGCGTACAGCGCGTCGTCGAAGCCGTACCAGCGGTCGGCGAAGAAGATGTGGCCGGACATCTCGCCGGCCAGCGGGCTGCCGGTCTCGGCCATCTTCGACTTGACCAGGGAGTGTCCGGTCTTCCACATCAGCGGGTGGCCGCCGGCCTTGGCGATTTCATCGAACAGCACCTGGCTGGCCTTGACGTCGGCGATGATGGTGGCGCCGGGATGTTCCTTCAGCACGTCGCGCGCCAGCAGCACCATAAGCTGATCGCCGAACAGGATCGCGCCGGTATCGTCGACCAGGCCGATGCGGTCGGCGTCGCCGTCGAAGGCGATGCCGATATCGGCCTGGCGGGCGCGCACCTCGGCGACCAGTTGGGCCAGGTTGGCCGGCACGGTGGGATCGGGGTGGTGGGCCGGGAAATGGCCGTCGATGGTGCCGTTCAACACGTGATGCTCGCCCGGCAAGGAGGCCACCAGTTTGTCCAGCACGTCGCCAGCGGCGCCGTTGCCGTTATCCCAGACCACTTTCAGCATGCGGTCGCCGCCATCCCAATCGGACAGCAGGCGCGCTGCGTAGTCATCGGCGATGGCGACGGCCTGTTCGGTGCCGGCGGCCTCGGGGACCACATCGCCGGTTTCGGCCAGCTTGCCGATGCGCAAGATCTGCTGGCCGAAGAACGGCTTGCGGCCCCACATCATCTTGAAGCCGTTATAGTCGGGCGGGTTGTGCGATCCGGTGACCATGACGGCGCCGTCGGTCTCCAGCGTGGTCGCGGCATAGTACAGCATCGGGGTCGGGCCGCGGCCGACACGCAAGGCTTCGACGCCGCTGGCCTTGAGACCGTCGACCAGGGCCTGTTCCAGATCGGGGCTGGTCAGGCGGCCGTCGTAGCCCACCGCCACGCGCTTGGCCGCACCGTGCGAACTAGCGCCGGGCGACTTTGTACCGGGCGCCTGGGCATCGGCCCCGGCCGCGGCGGCCGGCGGCGCGTCGGCTTCGACCAGCATCGATCCGAAAACGCGGCCGATGGCGAAGGCGTCGGCCGGGTGCAGGGTTCGCCCGACGATGCCGCGGATGTCGTATTCGCGCAGCACCGTCGGATCGAAATGGTGGGAGAAGGCCATGGATCTGGTTGCTCTTGCTGTCAGATGTAGTTCTTCAGGAACGCGTGCACCGCGCCGGCCAGGTCGGGTCGCTGCAGGGCGAAGGCGATCTGCGCCTCCAGAAAGCCGATCTTGTCGCCGCAGTCAAAGCGGCGGCCCTGGTAGCGCAGGCCATGGAACGGTTGCTCGCCGATCAGGCGGGCCATGCCGTCGGTCAGTTGCACCTCATTCCCGGCGCCGCGGTCCATCCGCGCGAGGTGGGTAATGACCTCCGGCATCAGGATGTAGCGGCCGATGATCGAGAGGTTGGACGGGGCGTCCTTGGGCGCCGGTTTTTCGACCAGGCCGAGCACCTCGACCAGGCGGCCGTCGTCCTTTCCGGTGCGCAGGATGCCGTAGCGGTTGGTCTGTTCGGGCGGCACCTCGGTGATGGCGACGACGTTGCCGCCGGTTTCGCGGTAGGCCTCGGCGAGTTGCTGCATGCAGGGCTTGTCGGCCAGCACCATGTCGTCGGGCAGCAGGATGGCGAACGGGTCGTCGCCGACGAAGGCGCGGGCGCACCAGATGGCGTGGCCTAGGCCGAGCGGCACTTGCTGGCGAACCGTGGCGATCGAGCCGGGTTCGCTTTGGGTGCCGACCAGGGCGGCCATCGCGTCGTGTTTGTTGCGTTCTCGCAAGGTGGCTTCCAATTCGTACGCAACGTCGAAATGGTCTACCATGGAGGTCTTGCCGCGGCCGGTGACCATGCAGAATTGCTCAATGCCGGCGGCGCGTGCCTCTTCCACGGCGTACTGGATCAATGGCTTGTCGACGACGGGCAACATCTCTTTGGCGATGGCCTTGGTGGCGGGCAGGAAGCGGGTGCCCATGCCGGCGACGGGGAGGACGGCTTTGCGCAGTTTTTTGATCACGCACGGCTCCAATCAAAATTTTTCGCAGATTCGCGCGGCGCGGGATGGCCCGTGGCGATGCTGATGGGGCAACGCCGCACACCGACGCGCGCAAGCACGGGGCTGCGGCGTGAAGATAAGTCCGTGGCCGGCTTTACCCAAGCAGAATGTCACGGGCCTGGTTGATCCGCGCGGCGAGCCAGTCCGAGCCGCCGGCGTCGGGGTGGGCGCCGCGCATCAGGCGGCGGTGGGCGTTCCTGATGTCGGGTTCGGAGGCGCCTGGGCGTAATCCTAGCACCGCGTAGGCTTCCTCACGGGTCATCGGGCCGGAGCGTGCCGGGCCTGAGTCGGAGTTGCCGGCGCCGGTTCGGGGCCCTCCGGCGCGGCGGCCGCGGGCGGCCTGCCAGCGTTGGTAGACCAGCGGGCCGAACAGGGTGAGTGCACCGAGCGCGACGCCGCCTCGGCCGGTGAGGATCAGCAGCAGGGCGAGGCTGAGGCCGCCGAGGGCGAGGATCCAGGTGAACAACGCCTTGATCGAGGTGACCGAGGCCTTGGCGAACGCGCTCATGCCGCCGAGCAGCAGGAACAGGACGACGGCGCCGAGAAGAAGCCAGAGCATGTCAGGCCATCATGTGGGGTGGCTGGTCACTTAGGGTAGTTTGGGCTGGGGGTCGTTTGGGCTGGCTTGGTCTTGCGCCTCGACCACGGCGAGGGCGCTGAGGTTCACGATGCCGCGTGCGGTGACGCTGGGGACGACGACGTGGATCGGCTTGGACATGCCTAGAAGGATGGGTCCGACCGGCAGTCCGTCGGCGGCGGCCTTCAGCAGGTTGAAGGAGACGTTGGCGGCATCGAGGGTCGGCATGATCAGCAGGTTGGCGCTGCCGGCGAGCTGGCTGTCGGGCACGACGCGATCGCGGATCGCCTGTATCAGGGCGGCGTCGGCGTGCATTTCGCCGTCGATTTCCAGGCCGGGGGCGCGGGCGCGGATCATGCCCAGGGCCTGGCGCATCTTGCGTGCCGACTGGCTGTCGCTGGCGCCGAAGCTGGAGTGTGAGACCAGCGCGGCCTTGGGGCTGAGGCCGAAGCCGCGCACCGCCTCGGCGGCCAGAAGGGTCATTTCGGTGATCTGCTCGGCGGTGGGATCGATCACCATGAAGGTGTCGCAGATGAACAGCACGCCGCTGGGGATAATCAGGCAGGACAGCGCGTAGATCCGGTTGACGTCGGGCCGGCGCGGGATGATCGGCAGGATGTACTGGATCTGGCGCCACCAGCCTCCGGTGCCGCCACAGATCGCGGCGTCGGCCTGGCCATCGTGTAAAAGCATCGCGGCGGCGACCGAGGCTCTGGTCGCGAGGCGCCGGGCGGCGGCCTCGGGCGGGGTGCCGCGGCGGCCGGACAGGCGCTGGTAGGGCGGGATCAGGCGGTCGAACACGTCGCTGTCGAGGGTCGGGTCGAGCACCCGGACGGTGGTCTCGAGATCGATGCGCAGGCCCATTTCCTTCACCTTGGCGGCGATCACGGCGCGCCGGCCGAGCAGGATGGGCTGGGCGATGTCGTCATCCACCAGGGTCTGGGCGGCGCGCAGGACGCGTTCGTCCTCGCCTTCGGCGAACACCACGCGGCGGGGATCGCGGGAGGCGGCTTCGAACACCGGGCGCATCAGGTAGCCGGAGCGGAACACGAAACGCTGCAGATCGCGGTGATAAGTGGCGAAGTCGGCGATCGGGCGGCGGGCGACGCCGGTTTCCATGGCGGCGCGGGCGACGGCGGGGGCGATCTCGAGGATCAGGCGGGGGTCGAACGGTTTTGGGATTATGTAGTCCGGGCCGAAAACCGGGGCGGACCCGCCGTAGGCGGCGGCGACGACTTCGCTGGCCTCGACGCGGGCGAGCCGGGCGATGGCTTCGACGGCGGCAATCTTCATTGCTTCGTTGATGGTGCTGGCCCAGACATCCAGGGCGCCGCGGAAGATGAACGGGAAGCAGAGCACGTTGTTGACCTGGTTGGCGTAGTCGCTGCGGCCGGTGGCGACGATGGCATCGGGGCGGGCGGCGGCGACGATGTCGGGGTCGATCTCGGGGTCGGGGTTGGCGAGCGCCAGGATCAGCGGCTTATCGGCGAGCAGCGGCAGCCAGTCGGGGTGCAGCACACGGGGGGCGGACAGGCCCATGAAGATGTCGCAGCCGGGCAGGGCGTCGCGCAGGGTGGCGGCGTTGCTGTCGCGGGCGTAGCGGGCCATGTTCGCCAGCATGTTCGGGCGGTCCTTGGTGACCGCGCCGCTGATGTCGGTCAGGGTGACGTTCTCGGGGCGCAGGCCCATCGAGACCAGCAGATCGACGCAGGCCAGGGCCGCGGCGCCGGCGCCGGAGGTGACCAATTTGGCGTCGGACAGGTGCTTGCCTTGCAGCAGCAGGCCGTTGCGCACGGCGGCGGCGACGGTGATGGCGGTGCCGTGCTGGTCGTCGTGGAACACCGGGATGGCCATGCGGGCGCGCAGTTCGGCCTCGATGGCGAAGCACTCGGGGGCCTTTATGTCTTCGAGGTTGATGGCGCCGAAGGTGGGTTCGAGGGCGGCGACGACGTCGCAGAAGCGGGCCGGGTCGGCGGCGTCGACCTCGATGTCGAATACGTCGATGCCGGCGAATTTCTTGAACAGGACGGCCTTGCCTTCCATCACCGGCTTGCCGGCGAGGGCGCCGATGTTGCCGAGGCCGAGCACGGCGGTGCCGTTGGAGATGACGCCGACGAGGTTGCCTCGGGTGGTGTAGTCGTAGGCGGCGTTCGGGTCGGCCTTGATGGCATCGCAGGCGGCGGCGACGCCGGGGGAGTAGGCGAGGGCCAGGTCGCGCTGGGTGGCCATGGTCTTGGTCGGCTCGACGGCGAGTTTTCCGGGCCGGGGGAGGCGGTGGTAGTCGAGCGCGGCCTTGCGGAAGTCGTCGTCCATTGTTGCCTCGGGTGGTCGGGTTGCAGCGGCGCACCATGGTGGGCGGAGGCTGGGCTGGCAACATGAGGTTGTTTTTTCGCTTTTTGGTTAGAAACAGCAGTTGGGTCCCTTTTGGGGGACAGTTGGAGAAAGATTGACTGAATAGCGGGTTTGATCTTGTGGTTTTGGAAAAAATATCCTCTTAAGCGCCATCCGATTGCGCCCGAAGCGCGTTTCAAGGCGTCCCTGTTCGATGCAATTTCCCGGTCTTTTCGGCGCGAGGTTCGATCCAGGTTCGGTCTGGCTGGTGGGGGCGGGTCCGGGTGATCCGGGCCTGCTGACGCTGCACGCGGCCTATGCGCTGGGTCAGGCGGATGTGGTGGTGCACGACGCGCTGGTGTCGGATGCGATCTTGTCGCTGGCGCCGGAGGCGGTGCTGGAGCTGGCGGGCAAGCGGGCTGGCGGGGTGCGCACTCAGCAATTGCGGATCAACGACCGGCTGATCCGGTTGGCTCGTCGGGGGCTGCGGGTGGTGCGGCTGAAGGGTGGCGACCCGCTGGTGTTCGGGCGCGGCGGTGAGGAAGCGCTGGCGCTGGCCGCCGCCGGGATCGGGTTCCGTATCGTGCCGGGGATCAGCGCCGGGCTTGGTGCCACGGCGGCGGCGGGGATTCCGCTGACCCATCGGGGGTTGGCGCGCAGCGTGGCGCTGGCGACCGGGCACGATTCCAGCGGCGAGCTGGCGGATGTGGACTGGGCTTCGGTGTCGCGCGGGTCGGAGGTGCTGGTGTTCTACATGGCGCAGCGCCGGATCGGGCAAATCGCGGAGCGGCTGATGCAGGCGGGGCGTGACGCCGGCGAGCCGGTGGCGCTGATCAGCAATGCCACTCGGGTCGATCAGGAGGTGCGGATTTCGACGTTGGCCGAGGCGGGATCGGCGGCGGTTGGGATCGCTTCCGGTGCGGCGACGCTGATCGTGGTGGGGCCGACCATCGGGCTGCGGGCGTTGCTGGCCGATTGGCAGCAGATTGAACCGATGACCGTTGCGGGTGGCGAGGCGGGTTCCCAGGGCCGACTTCCCTTGGGCCGGCGCGGCTTGGCCCAAGGCTGAAGGATAAGACATGCAGACTGCTCCATTGCTGCCTACCACGGCGCCGTTTGCCGAGGAACAGATCGCGGCGCTGAACCGGGTTATCTCGGTGACGACGGCGGAACAGCGGGCGTGGCTTTCGGGCTATCTGGCGGGGTTGCAGGCGGCGAATGATCCGCAAAGTGCCACGCCGGCCGCGCCGCCGGCCAAACGCGCGCCGCTGACCATTCTGTTCGCCACCGAATCGGGCAATGCAGAGGCGCTGGCGGGGCGGGCGCGCAAGGCGGCGGCGAAACTCGGGTTCGCGGCGAAAGTGGTCGATATGGCTGATTTCACTCCGCGGCAGGCGGCGGGTGTGGAGAATTTGCTGATCGTTGCGTCGACGTGGGGCGAGGGTGACCCGCCGCAGCGGGCGGTGGATTTCCATGAGGCGTTGATGGCCGAGGATGCGCCCGCGTTCGACAAGACGCGGTTCGCGGTGCTGGCGCTGGGCGATCGGGCCTATGCGCGGTTCTGCGAGATCGGGCGGAGCATCGATGAGCGGCTGGCGGCGCTAGGCGGGGCGCGGGTGGCCGAACGGATCGAGTGCGATCTGGATTTCGAGACCGCGGCGTCGGGCTGGATCGATGCGACACTGGAGCGGCTGAACGCCGAGGTTGGCGGCGAGGCGGTGGGTGCCTCGGTGATCCATGTCGATTTTGCTCGGCCGGGGGGCGAGGCGCCGACGCGGGCGGTTCCGTTCGCGGCGGAGATTACTGAGCATGTGCGGCTGAGCGGCAGCCGGTCTTCGTCGGATACGCATCATGTCGCGGTGTCGCTGGCGGGGTCGGGGATTGTTTATGAGCCGGGTGACTCGCTGGGGGTGGTGGCGGAGAACGATCCGGCGCTGGCCGATGCGGTGTTGCGGGCGGCGGGGCTGAGCGATGACGCGGCGTTGCGCGATGCGCTGATCGAGCGGCTGGACATCACCACACTGACGCCCGGGCAGATCGAGGCTTTTGCCCGCGAGACGAAGACGCCGGCTCAGTCGGCGGAGTGGGCGGTGGGACGGCAGGTGATTGACCTGCTGGAGACCGCGCCGGGGGCGTTGAGTGGCGAACAACTGACGGCTCTGCTGCGGCCGCTGCCGCCGCGGTATTACTCGATTGCGTCTAGCCAGCGGGCGGTGGGGGAGGAGGCGCATCTGCTGGTTGCCGGGCTGCGCTATGCGGCGCATGGGCGGGAAAGGGGCGGCGTGGCGTCGCTGGATATCAGCGCGCGGCATGGCGAGGGCGATCGGCTGAAGGTTTTTCTGCGGCCGAATGCGCATTTCCGGCTGCCGGTGGATGGTGAGCGGCCGATCATCATGGTCGGGCCGGGTACTGGGCTGGCTCCGTTCCGCGGGTTTTTGCAGGAACGTGAGGCTGCGGCTTCGGCGGGGCGAAATTGGCTGGTGTTTGGGCACCGTAACTACAGCCATGACTTTCTTTATCAGCTCGAGCTGCAGGACTGGGTGAAGAGCGGGCTGCTGAGCCGGCTGGATGTGGCGTTTTCTCGGGATCAGCCGGAGAAGCGCTATGTGCAGGACGCGCTGTGGGAGGCTCGGGCGGATGTGCATGGGTGGCTGAGAGAGGGTGCGGCGCTTTACGTTTGTGGTGACGCCAATGCGATGGCCAAGGATGTGCACGCGGTGCTGCTGCGGATCCTGGCTGATCAGGGTCGCCAGGATGGGGCGGGGGCGAAGGCGGAGCTGGATGCGATCCGGCGCGACGGGCGTTATCTGCGTGATGTTTACTGAGGGTGATCGGCATGGCCTCGGAACAGAAGTTATCGGCGAACGAGCGTATCAAGGCGGAGAGTCGTTTGTTGCGCGGTTCGATCGCCGAGGGTCTTGGGCGCGTCGAGACCGGGGCGCTGGCGGACGATGACACCCAACTGACGAAGTTCCATGGCTTCTATCAGCAGGACGATCGTGATCTGCGGGCCGAACGCGGCAAGCAGCGAATGGAGAAGGCGTTCAGCTTCATGGTGCGGATGCGGATTCCCGCGGGCACCGTTAGCCCGGCGCAATGGCTGGCGATCGAGCAACTGGCGTTGCAAAGGGGCAATGGCAGCATCCGGCTGACGACGCGCCAGACGGTGCAGTTGCACGGTGTGCTGAAGGGCAATCTGCGATCGTTGATGCAGGGGCTGCATGACGTGTCGCTGGACACGATCGCGGCTTGCGGCGACGTCAATCGCAACGTCATCGCGTCGGCCGATCCTTGGCGGCGCGCGCTGCACGGGGAAATCAGTTCGCTGGCGGTCCGGCTTTCGGAGCACCTGCTGCCGCGCAGCCGAGCCTGGCACGAGATCTGGCTGGGCGAGGAGCAGGTTGCGGGTGAGGCGGTGGAGGACGAGCCGATTCTTGGGCGGACCTATCTGCCCCGGAAATTCAAGATCGCCATCGCGCTGCCGCCGCACAACGAGGTCGATGTTTTCGCCCATGATTTGGGGTTCATCGCCATTGTCGAGGGCGGTGCGATAGCCGGCTACAACGTTGTGGTGGGCGGCGGCATGGGGATGACGCATGGCGAGACGGAGACCTATCCGCGGACCGGCGACGTGATCGGGTTCTGCTGGGCGGGGGATGCGATCGAGGTGGCGGAGAAAGTCGTCACCGTGCAGCGCGACCACGGTGATCGTTTCAATCGAAAGCATGCTCGGTTGAAATACACTATCGACGCGATGGGGCTGGATCGGTTCGTCGGCTTGCTGAGGGAACGCCTCGCTGTCGGGCTGGAGCCGGCTCGGGACTATGCGTTCACCTCGACCGGCGACCGGTTGAGATGGGTCGAGGAAGCGGATGGTTCGGCGCATTTTACGTTGTTCGTGGAGAATGGGCGGATCCGGGGCGGGATGCTGGAGGGGCTGCACGCGATCGCCGAACTGGGTGTCGGGCGGTTCGTGATCACGGCGAACCAGAATCTGATATTGGCGGAGATTCCGGCGTCGGCTCGGCGGGAGGTGCAGGCGGTGCTGGCGGGGCATGGACTGGATCGGTCGGCGGCCGGGCTGCGGCGTAATGCGATGGCCTGCGTGGCGCTGCCGACATGCGGGCTCGCGCTGGCGGAAAGTGAACGTTACTTGCCCGATCTGGTGGGCCGACTGGAGGTTGAGCTTGAGCGGTTTGGGCTGGGTGATGACGAGATCACCATGCGGATGACCGGCTGCCCGAACGGTTGTGCCAGGCCTTATGTGTCCGAGATCGGGTTGGTCGGGCGTACGCCGGGTATCTACAATCTGTATCTTGGAGGGGCGTTCGAGGGTGTGCGGCTTAACAAGCTGTATCGCCGTGATGTCGATGGCGACGCGATCGTGGCGGCGCTGTCGCCGTTGTTCGAGCGCTATGCGGCGGCGCGGGGGCGGGACGAGCGGTTCGGCGATTACCTGATCCGAGCCGGCATCGTTGCGGAAACGACGGCCGGATTGAACTTTCATGAAAACCTGTCTGCTGACGTAGGGTCCCAAATCTGAAGTTCGCCATATCCGGCGAACATCAGTCTCGGGGACCCTAACTTTGTGTTTTCACTGGCCTGCTGATCCCCATACGTGCGCCGCATAGTGCGGCGAACTTCTGGGGCAGGACATTAGGGAGCTGATCGATGCGCGCTGTTCGTGCTTTGACGGGTGGTTTCGGGATCTCCGCCGACCAGCCGTGGCTGCCGGGACTGCCGCATGTGGCGGCGGCGCTGGCGACGTTGCTGGTGTTCGATGGCGCGGCCTTTGTCACCGGGCTGATGCTGGCGACGCTGGCGAGTTTCGTGGTGTATCTACCGGTGACGGCGTTGGTGCTGAACGGCGGCCGAGCGATCGCGGCGGACGGGCCGGCTCCGTTGTTGCCTCTGGCGGCGCAGTTGTTGCTGCTGGGGTTGTGGACGGCGACGGCTTGGGTCGGGGCGGCGCTGGTCGGGTAGGCGGTTGTTTGGCCCGATGCGGCCCATACTTGCCCGAGGCGGTCCATAGTTGCCCGAGGCGGTCTTTACTTATCCGATGCGGTCCATAGTTAGTGGACGACGCCTTGGGGCGGTGAAGCCGGACAGGAGTTCAAGATGGCCAAGATTCTGGTGCTGTATTATTCCGCTTATGGTCACATCGAGACCATGGCGAACGCACAGGCTGACGGGGCGCGCGGGGCGGGTGCCCAGGTCGATGTCAAGCGCGTGCCGGAGCTGGTTCCCGAGGAGCGGGCGCGGAGTTCGCACTTCAAGCTGGACCAGCCGGCGCCGGTGGCGGTGGTGGCGGACCTGGCGAATTACGACGCGATCATCGTCGGCACCGGCACCCGGTTCGGCAGGATGTCATCGCAGATGGCGAGTTTTCTTGATCAGGCGGGCGGATTGTGGGCGGCGGGCGCGCTGAACGGCAAGGTAGGCGCGGCGTTCGCATCGTCGGCGACGCAGCATGGCGGGCAGGAGACCACGTTGTTCTCGATCATCGGCAACCTGCTGCATTTCGGCATGGTGGTGGTCGGCATGGATTACGGCTACGCCGGGCAGATGACGCTGGACGAGATTGTCGGCGGCGCGCCGTATGGTGCGACCACGATTGCCGGCAGCGATGGGTCTCGGCAGGTATCGCAGAAGGAACTGGACGGGGCTCGGTATCAGGGGCGGCGGGTCGCGGAGGTGGCGGCCAAGCTGTTCGGGTAGGGGCTGAGGCGGCGGGCGAGAGGACGTCCTCTTGGTATGGGACGCTTATCGCGCGTCACGATCGCCTCAGCGGGCTTGCGGCCGCGAGGGCGCCGCCAATGTCGCGGACAGGCAAAGGAGGCTGTGATGGCCAAATTACTTCGTCCCGGCGACAAGGTTTCCTGGGGCACATCCCGAGGGCCCACCAAAGGTGTCGTGGAGGAAAAAGTCACGTCCACCACGAAGGTCAAAGGCTACGTGGCCAAGGCCAGCGAGGCGAACCCGGAATATAAGGTGCGGAGTGAGAAGACGGGGGCGGAGGCTGTCCACAAGCCGGAGAGTTTGCGTAAAGTCCGATGAAGCCTGCGTGACGGGCCACTCGGTTATTGACACGAACCGGTCCGATGGCCCCAGACTGGTGGTGTCCAAGGAGGTAACCCCGCGCTTGCGCGCCCAGGCCCGTTGTTGCGCTTGACCCGTCCGGTCGAGCCAATCATTGCTTCCGCCGCCGATGCCGGAACGGCCCGGCTTGGTTGTGTGGAGCGGCATTGATGACCGGAACCGAACGCACCGGAACTGAAGGCACCGGAACCGAACGGACCGGAACCGAACGGAAGCGTCTGCATGTCATCACCTGGGGCTGCCAGATGAACGTGTATGACAGCGGGCGTATGGCGGACGTTCTGGCGCCGATCGGCTACGCGCCGGCGGCGGTTCCGGACGGCGCCGACATGGTGATCCTGAACACCTGCCATATCCGCGACAAGGCGGCGGAGAAGGTATTTTCCGAGCTGGGACGGCTGCGCCGATTGAAGGAGGCGACCGGCAACCGGATGATCCTCGCGGTGGCCGGCTGCGTGGCGCAGGCCAAGGGGGCGGAAATCCTGGTTCGGGCGCCGTATGTCGATATCGTGCTGGGACCGCAGACCTATCACCGGCTGCCGGAGATGGTCGCCCGCGCGGCTCGGACCCGTAGCAGGGGGAACGGCCGGGGGGCGGGGGTGATCGAGACCGATTTCCCGCCCGAGGACAAGTTCGATCAACTGCCGCAGAGCGACGCCCCGCAGGGCGTGACGGCGTTCCTGACGGTGCAGGAAGGCTGCGACAAGTTCTGCAGTTTTTGCGTTGTGCCGTACACGCGCGGCGCCGAACAGAGCCGATCCGCCGACAGCATCCTGCGCGAGGCTTGTCACCTGGCGGCGCAGGGTGCGCGCGAGATCACCGTGCTGGGCCAGAACGTCAACGCCTGGCATGGCGAGGCGCCGGCCGGTTCATCCGGGGCCTGGGGCCTCGGTCGGCTGCTGCGTGCACTGGCCGAAATTCCGGGGCTATGCCGGCTGCGCTACACCACGTCTCATCCGCGCGACATGGACGATGACCTGATCGGCGCGCACCGCGACCTGCCTGCGCTGATGCCGTATTTGCATCTGCCGGTGCAGTCCGGTTCGGACCGCGTGCTGGCGGCGATGAACCGCAAGCACTCCGCCGCGGACTACCGGCGCCTGGTGGAACGGCTGCGCGCGGCGCGGCCCGACCTGGCGCTGTCGTCGGACTTCATCGTCGGCCATCCGGGGGAGACCGAGGCCGACTTCGAGGCCACGATGGCGCTGGTGCGTGAGGTCAGGTTCGCCCAGGCCTACAGTTTCAAATACTCGCCACGGCCGGGCACGCCGGCGGCGGGCGCGGCGATGCAGGTGGCGGAGGCGGACAAGGATCGGCGGCTGCGGACGCTGCAGGCGCTGCTGCGCGACCAGCAGGGCGAATTCGCCGCCGGCTGCGTGGGGCTCGATCTGGCGGTGTTGTTCACGGGATTTGGCCGCCACCCTGGTCAGATCGTCGGGCGTTCACCATTTCTGCAGCCTGTACATGTGATGGGACAGGCCGGTCTGATTGGTACTGAATCGATTGTGCGAATCGTTGCGGATATGCCAAACTCATTGGCGGGAACCCTTGTCGAGGAGAGACGAATAGCTTGACACAGATCGCCGTCCCCCGGGCCACGCCTCCGGCACCGGCTGCCTCCGCCCCCACCGGCGGCAAGGCCATTACCCTGAAGTTCAACGACAACACCTTGCTGCCGCTGTTGTTGGGGGACCACGACCGGCATTTGGTGCGGATCGAGCAGGCGTTGGGGGTCCGGCTGTCGTGCCGGGGCAATCGGGTGGCGATCGCGGGGGACGCGGTTCGGGTGGATGTGGCCCAGGAGATGCTGCGCGGGCTGTGGCGGCGGCTGGAACGCGGCGAAAGCGTCGGGCGGGCCGAGATCGAGGCGGCGATCCGACTGGCGGATGCGGAGAACGATCCGCGATTGCCGCTGTCGGACCTGCCGGCGATCCGCACCCGGCGAGGCGAGGTCGGTCCGCGCAGTCCGGGCCAGGCGGAATATATCGAAGCGTTGGCCAATCAGGAGATGGTGTTCGGGGTCGGGCCGGCCGGGACCGGCAAGACCTACCTGGCGGTGGCGCAGGCGGTGGCCATGCTGCAGGCCGGCAAGGTGGACCGTATCGTGTTGTCGCGTCCGGCGGTCGAGGCCGGCGAACGGCTGGGGTTCCTGCCCGGCGACATGAAGGAAAAGATCGATCCGTATCTGCGGCCGCTGTATGACGCGCTGCACGACATGATGCCGGCCGACCAGGTGATCCGGCGCATGACCAACGGCGAGATCGAGGTGGCGCCGCTGGCGTTCATGCGCGGGCGGACGCTGGCGCATTGCTACGCCATCCTGGACGAGGCGCAGAATACCACGCCGATGCAGATGAAGATGTTTCTGACCCGGATGGGGGACGGGACCCGCATGGTGGTCACCGGCGACCTCAGTCAGGTGGATCTGCCGAACGGGGTCCGCTCCGGTTTGCGGGATGCGCTGGACACCTTGGAGGGTATCCAGGGTATCGGCGTGGTGCGGTTCGGACAGCGCGACGTGGTGCGGCATCCCCTGGTGGCGCGGATTGTTGGCGCGTATGATCAGCGCGATGCGGCTTTGGGAGAGGCGCGCCGGGAACGGGAGCGGCCGAAAACCAGCGAGCAATTGAACAGCGATGGAACCTCCTAGTAGCCGTCCGTCCGACGCAGGTGGTGGCGCCATCGAGATCGTCGTGACGGATCCGGCCTGGCACCGACTGATACCGAACGCTGGTGCGATCGTGCGTCGTGCGGCCTGTGCCGCCGGTATGGCCGGCACCGTGGTGCTGGCCTCCGACCGTGTGCTGCGGGGTTTGAACGGGCGCCATCGCGGCAGGAACAAGCCGACCAACGTGCTGACCTACGCGCAGCCGGCGCCGGAGGTCATTCTGGCATTGGGTGTGGTGCGTGCCGAGGCCGCCGCGCAGGGCCGGCGGCCGGCCGATCACCTGGCCCACCTGGTGGTGCATGGCGCGCTGCATCTGGGCGGCGCGGAGCACGATCATCCGGGCCAGGCGCGTCGCATGGAAATGGCGGAGGCGCGGATCCTGCACCGTATCGGTGTGCCCAATCCGTGGAAACACCGATGAGCAGCCATCGCGGCACGTTCCTGGGCCGGCTGGGTCATCTGCTGGGGCGCAGGCAGGGCGAGCACTCGCTGCGCGAATCGATCGCCGAACTGGTGCAGGAAGCCGCCGACGCGCAGCAGCTTCCCGGCGAGCAGCCGGAGCTGGATCGGCATGAGCGGCTGCTGATCGCCAATGTGCTGCGGCTGCGCGAGACCACCGCTGACGACGTGATGTTGCCGCGGGCCGATATCGTGGCGATGCGCGCGGACGTGACGTTGGCGCAGGCGATCGAATTGATCCGCAATGACGGCCATTCCAGGCTGCCGGTGTATCGCGAGCAACTGGACGATGTGATCGGCATGATCCACATCAAGGATGTGTTCGCCTATGTCGGCCGGCCGGAGGCGTTTTCGCTGGAGGCGATCCTGCGCAAGCCGCTGATGGTGGCGCCGCAGTTGCCGGTGCTGGACCTGCTGCTGCAGATGCGCACGCAGCGTATCCATCTGGCGCTGGTGGTGGACGAATATGGCGGTATCGACGGGCTGGTGACGATCGAGGACCTGGTGGAGACCATCACCGGCGACATCGCCGACGAGCACGACGACGTCGAGGCGCCGATGATCAGCGAACGCCCGGATGGCGCGATGGACCTGAATGCTCGGATGCCGATCGAGGATTTCGAGAGCAAGGTGGGCCGCATCCTGACCGAGGACGAGCGTGACGCCGACATCGACACGGTCGGTGGGCTGGTGTTCACGCTTGCCGGGCGGGTGCCGACGAGGGGCGAGGTGATCAGCCATCCGTCTGGCATTGAATTCCGCGTGCTGGACGCCGATGCAAGGCGGATCCGGCGGTTGCGCGCGCGGCGGACGCAGACCGAAGCGGCCGCCGCTGCTTGAGGTTTGGTGCCAGGCCGGTCGTGCGGCGATCGCCTCAGGCCGCCGGCGATAGCACGTGGAGTGCCAGGCCGGCGTGCCGCGATCGCGTCAGGTCGCCGGCGACAGCACGTGGATCACCCGGCTGGCGATCAGATCCTTGGTCTTGGCGGCGTATTCGGCCATGTGGGCGGACGCGCCGTGGGCTTTGAGGTGGTCCATGCTCTGCCATTTCTCGATCACCACGAAGGTGTCGGCGCCGAACGGGGTCTGGATACGGCCGGCGTCTTCGGCGTCCACGGCGGGACCGTACTCGATGCAGCCGGCCTCGGCGTGGACGGCGGGCATGTTGGCGCGAAAGGCTTGCAGGAGGTTCTCGCGGTTGCCTGGCTTGGCGGTGATGATGGCGAGGACGTTGATCATTCGGTGGTTTCCTTCTGTCGGATCGGCGCGGTTTCGGGAGAGAGGTCCGGGTCCGCGCACGACCCGGGGGATGATGCGCCGATTGGGCCGGCGCGCGAAGACCGTCGGGGTCGGGCTGGTGGCTGGTCGGGCGGTTTCGTTGCTGTGTTCGGGGCTGCCGCGACGGTCGGGGTGCGGTTTGATGTCGCGGCGCTCGGTGCGGATCGGTTATCACCGCGGTCCCCCGATGTGAGCATGACGCCTTATGACGAACGCCTCCACGATCCTGCTGTTGCCGTTCATCGTCGCGTTTCTGATCTTCGTGCTGCGGTTCTACAGTCGCGAGGGGGCGGCTTCGATGGGGCAGCCGAGTTTCCTGCTGGCCGGGCTGACGGTGCTGATCGCCGGGGGCTATCTGGTGCTGGGGGTGATGGGGGTGTTGCCGCCGTACAGCACCGCGGGCTTCGCCGCGATCGGGCTGATCCTGCTGGGCACCGCGATCCTGCGCATGTTCATGATCTGACGGCGGGCGTTATACGAACCCGGCGTCAAGTGAACCCGGCGTCATCCGAAGCGGGCGTCATCCGGGCTCGAGCGCAATCCGGGCCCGAGCGTCATCTGAACCGGGGCGTCATCCTAATCTGGGCATCGTCCGAACCTGGCGTCATCCGAACCTGGGCATCGTCCGAACTGGGCGTCGTCCGAACCTGGCGCCGAACCGCGCGTGATCCGAATCTGGGCGTGATCCGAATCTGGGTGTGATCCGCATCGGGCGTCATTGCTGTAGCAGGCGGGACCAGAATCCGGTGGTGGCGCGTTTGGCGTTGGCTACATGGGGGGTGTGCGAGGGCGGCGGCAATGCGCTGCTGATCAGGTGGCGGCCGATGTCGCGCGCGGCGATCCGGCTGCGCTGGAAGGCAATGAGCTTGGCGGCGAGCTCGTCCGGTCCGTGCTGGGACATGTGGGTTGCCCAGGCCTCGGCTTCCTGGAACAGGGCGGCGCGGCGCAGCACGTCCAGCCGGCGCAGACCGAGTTCGACGTCGGTGGTGGCGTCCCACAGCGCCGCGACCTCGGTCCTGAGGCGAGCCGGTTCGGTCATCGCAGCGGCATCGTCGGCCGCCCAGGCGGCCTGCAGCAGGGCCTCGGCCTGGGCCGGACGGTCGCCGGTGCGCTGGCAGATCAGCGCCCAGCGGCGGAACGGCAGGGTTTCCTCGGGCGCCGAGGTGGTCAGTGTGCGGTATTCGTCAGAATCCACCACCGCGCGCGCGGTGGACGGCAGGGCGGCGAGATCCGGCGCGGCGGCGCCGCAGGTGGGGCAGAGTTGGATCCAGTCGCGCAGGGTGGAGCGTGCCGGTTCGCCTGGGCGCATGTCGAGGTCGGGAGCGATTTCGGGGGCAGGGGCCCGGAACGGTGAGCGGACCGGGCCGCCGCAGGCTCCGCAAACAGGTTCGGTCATCGTGCCATCTCCGCCCGTATGCCATCACGCAGGCGCTGCATCGCCCGCTCCATCAATCCGGCCGATTGCGCGAAACAGACCCGCAGCCAGCCTTCGCCGGCTGATCCGAACGCCACGCCCGGTGCGACGGCAACGCCGTGGCGGGTCACCAGTTGCTTCGCCAAGTCGAGGCTGTCGCGCAATCCGTCGACCTGCAGGAAGGCATAGAATGCGCCGGCGGGTGGCTGGTAGCGGATCCCGCCTAGTCCGGTCAGGGCTTGGGTGGCGAGGTCGCGGCCGATGGCGCAATGGGCGCGGAACCGGTGCAGTGTGTCGGTGTCGGCGATGGCGGCGACGCCGGCGAGCTGGATGAAGGGCGCGACGCCGGAATGCAGGGTCTCGACCAGGTCGACGATGAGTTCGCTGGTTCCGGCCGGCACCACCAGCCAGCCGAGCCGCCAGCCGGTCATCATCCAGGTCTTGGAAAAGCTGTTGCAGACGATGATGCGGTCGTCCGGTTCGGCGATGTCCAGCATCGAGGCGGCGGCGTCGCTGCCGTCGTAGACCAGGCGGGAATAGACCTCGTCGCTGATCAGCCAGGCGCCGTGGCGCTGGGCGATGTCGCGGATGGCACGCAGTTCGGCCTCGGTCGCGGTCCAGCCGGTGGGATTGCCGGGCGAGTTCAGCACCAGGGCGCGGGCGCCGTCCATCATCATGTCCAGGCGATCGAGATCGAGGCTGAAGCTGCCGTCGGGCTGGACGTCGAGGTCGATCTGTTCGACCACGGCGCCGCGCAGCACGGCGGCGCTGGCGATGTTGGGCCAGGCCGGGCTGGGCATCAACACGCGATGACCGGGACGCAGCACCGCGGACATCGCGACCGCGAGCGCGGTCATGCCCGACGCGGTCACCTGGATGCGGGCTTCCGCCACCGGTTTGGCATGCAGCCGGGTCAGGTAGCCGGCCAATGCTTCTCGGAGTGCGGGCAGGCCGCGGACGTCCGGGTAGCGCGTATGTCCTTCGGCCAGGGCGCGGGTTGCGGCGTCGCGGGCCGCCAGCGGGCTGGGCTGATCGGACTCACCGAAGCAGAGCAGATCGACGTCTGGGGTGGAAAACGCGAGGCGGGCGACCTCTAGGATGCGCGAGCCCGGAATGACGGTAAGGTCCATGGGCGACCGTATAACGGCTTTTGCTTTGATTCGGTATCATTCCCGATGCGCCTCGAGCCGGGATCGGGATTAAATCTGCCTCCGCCGTGGTGTCGGGCGGCGATCCGCAACGATCCCGGCGTTGTCCGGAGCCTGGACTGGCGTGGCGTGGCCGCGCTGGTCAGCGCGGGAGCGGGGGCGAAGCGGGTGGGGTGCGTTCCGTGTTGGTGCCGGTGTTGCGGATGCAGTTGCTGACCATGCGGTCGTGCACGAACAGGTCGGACAGGCCGCGGGTCGAATCGCCCGAGACGTAGTTGGCTGAATATGGGGTGTTGACCTGTGATTGGGGGCCGTAGATCTCGGCGCGGTTCTGCTGTTCGTAGGCTTGTTCGGCGCGGTTTTCACAGGCGGCGCGGGTCTCGGCATCGGCTCGGGCCTGCCCGGTTGGCGCGGGGCGATCGCAGCCGGCCAGGGCGACCGCGAGCAACAGGGCGACGGCTGGGATTTGGCCGAGGTCGAGGCGGGGGCGGTGCATCAGCGGGCTCCTGACAAGCGTTGCGCCGGTTGCGCGGTTTCGATCTGAAAGCCGCTGATGAAGCGCGACAGCCGGGTTCGGAAGCCGGCTTCATCGAAGCGGGCCTCGGTGGTGAGTGGCTGGCTGGCGGCGGCCTTGAGCAGAGCGGGATGAAATTCGGCACCGTCGCGTGCCAGGTGGAACAGCGAGCGGGCCCAGGGCGCGCGCGCCAGCAGATCGATCAGTGCCAAGAGACGCAGGCACAGGGACAGGCCGGTGGTGTTGGCGATACCGACCGAACGATCGACCGCGCCGACCCAGCAGCGCGCGTCGCGGTCGGCCAAAGCGAGGTCGGTGTGGCTGCCGTCCGGGCGGTTGAAGCGAAAGCCGCGCACCGCGCCCTGGCGTTCCGCAAGTGCGGCTTCGCGGGCGGCGTACCAGGCTCGTTCCAGGTCGCGGCGGCCGACGCTGGGCAACGCCTCGGGCGGCAGATCGATCAGATAGGTCATGAGCCCATCGGGATCGCCGCCGACGCGGATGGCGGCGCCGGACGCATCATTGTCCGGGGGCGGATGTCGAACGTTCATCGCGGTCAGGATGGACCCGCGCGCGCCGCGGCGCCAGTGTCGCCTGATTTCGAGGACGAGAATTCCGTGCTGTGGGTGGGTTTGCGCAGGGCTTCGTGGCGGTGGGTCGGCGGCGTTGCCGGCGGGTTGGGTGACGGTAAGGCAGCGTCGCTAGCCTGCACCGGCGTGCCGGGTCGGGACGCGTGGCGGTCAGCGGCGACATCGCGTTGGGTCGCAAGGCGGCCGGCCGATCGCTGGAATCCGTCAACAGGACCATGCAACAGGCCGGGTGCTGGCCTATTGCATGGTTGTGGGCGTCAGGCGGCAGGATCGTCGCGTCTTGGCTGCAAGCAATGGTCGCGTTGGGCGTGCTAGGTCGCCTTGGGCGTACTAGGCGGACGGGCGTTTCAGGCCGATGTCGGGGACTTGCGACGCCGGCTTGCCGCCAGTCCCAGCACGCCGGCGCCGAGCAGGGCCAATGAAGCGGGCTCCGGGACGAGGGCAGGATCACCGGTAACCAAGGTCTGCGTGCCCTGTTGGGAGATCAGCGCGATGACGTTGCCGCCATAGAGGGCTGCCTGCTTCGGGTCGCTCACAACGGTCAGATAATTGCTGATGAGACCGTTCAAGGTGGTGTTTCCCTGGTAGGTGAAGCTGGGGTATTCGACCTGCCAGATGGCGAGCTGGATCGCAGCCGAGACATTGTTGCTGGCGGTGGCGGGGTTGGCGAGCAGCGCGTCGCCGTAATTGACCAGCGCCCTGATCTTGCTGATCTGATCGTCGGTCAGTGCAACGGCGGTGGGTGTCGCATTGTTGGTTGTGATCGGGCCGGTGACGTAGGCGACGTTCTGGTTGGGGCCGACTTGATCGTCGTGGTAGATGTCGATGCACCAGGCATCGATGGTGCCGATACTGGTCGTCAGCACTTGCTGACCGACGTACGCCGTACCCGAGGTGGGTCCGTTGATGGTTAGGATGTCGTTGTATGGCAGCTCGATATCATTGATGGTGAAGGGACCGGCCATGGCTGGGGTGGCGAGGGCCAACGATACCGCCCCGGTGAGCGCGGCAAGGCCGAGGATTGCAGTCCGCATGAGAGTCTCCTGTCGCGAAGCCCATTGCTTCAAGGAAACCAATTCAATAAGCGTGCCAAGTTGTTTGTTGGCCGGATTTAGGTTACTTCTGTATGTCTGATCGGTTTTTACTGGTTATGGACATACGAGACGATGCAGAAAGCCTTTCTCGGCGGGAATTCTTCCGTGCGAGCAGGCTGACGCGGCGCTGCCGCGCTGGTAAAATCGCGGGAGCATTTGCCGTCTTACGGTAGTGTCTGGTGTGTCTATCTCTTTGTTTCGTTGTATCATTTAGATGAGGGGAACGATCGCGGATGGCGGTCCGGTGTCGAACATTCGTCGGGCGGTCGGTAATTCTTACACTGTTTTGATCGACCAAATCGGGTTTACCAACTCGATATTGGCTGAAGTCGGGCGTTTCGTGACACGAAGCAAGCGTGGCTGTGAATGCCGAAAGGGTCTAGCTCTTTGTTTTGTCGCATGATTCATGGGACTGGAACGTTCCGTTCAACGCGATCATGCTTCAAATCGGCTGGTCCGGAAATGCATGGGTATGGTCAGCCAAATTTACACCGACGGGTCACCGGGGGCGCCCTGCATCAAGGATTGGCGAATCATCCGGTGCATCAGCAGTTGCGGGCGGAGAATCGGGATCCGTTTTTAACTTGGCACGAGCTTGCTGACGATGCTTGATGTTGATTTTGTCATGACTGATCGCCGACCGCTTATTTACATACAGGAGTGTATATCATGCTTCCATTCAAGAAGACGGCGTTCGCCGGCATAGTGGCCGCTGCCGCATTGAGCGCGTCCTATGCTCCCGCTTCGGCTACGATTTATGATTGGACGTTCAGCGACGCCGCTGCATCGATCACCGGCAGCGGCCAGTTAACGACCTCGGATACTCCGGACGGCAAGGGCTATGACATCACGTCGATCACCGGCCTATTGGGGGGCGAGACGGTGACCGGTCTGGTCGGTGGTAATCCAGGTTACAGCACTGGCAACGGGTCTTCTCCGTCGATACTGACGCTTGACGGGCTGTTTTATTACGACAACATCCTATATGCCGCCGCCAACTCCGACCAAGGCTCGTTGCTCGACAATAGCGGCCTGCTGTTCTCCACGGCGGGTCATGTGGAAGCCAACATATTCGGCAATTTCTATGACTTCGGATATGCCAGCAGCATTTCAGGGCCAGCCGTCGGCTACGACCACAATGACGGCTCCGGCGCGACGTTCGCCGTTGCCGCGGTTCCTGAGCCGGCTTCGATAGCTGTCGTCGCCGGCGGGTTGATCGGTCTCGGCGTGATCCGGCGCCCCCAGCGCCGGCTTGCGCAAGCGCGGGTCTGAGTTGCCCGGTGATCCGGCAGGTCGGGTGGTCCGCTGCGTCTCGGTCGGTGGTGTTGGTCGGACCGAGTTGGCGGTGCGTTCGGTGCGGTTTGCGCCTGCAATGACGACGCCGACCGGGCCGGCTGGGCAAAACCTTCCGCGCTGCCTTGCTGGTGGGTCAGTTCTGCGGGCCGACCAGTCCGCGAGCAATGATCTGGGCCTGAATTTCCGCGGCGCCTTCAAAGATTGAAAGGATGCGGGCGTCGCAGAGCACGCGGCTGATAGGATACTCGACCGCGTAGCCGTTGCCGCCATGCACCTGCACCGCGCTGTCGGCGTTCGACCAGGCGACCCTGGCGGCGAGCAGCTTTGCCATCCCGGCCTCGATGTCGCAGCGTTGGCCGCTGTCCTTCTGCCGGGCGGCGAAATAGGTGAGTTGGCGGGCGAGCATGGTTTCGGTGGCCATCCAGGCAATTTTCCCGCTGACGCGGGGGAACGCCATGATGGGTCGGCCGAACTGGTTGCGTTCGGTGGCATAGGCGGTGGCGAGTTCCAGGGCGTTCTGAGCCACGCCCAAGGACCGGGCGCCGGTCTGAATGCGGGCGCTTTCGAAGGTCTGCATCAGTTGTTTGAACCCCTGGCCCTCTTCCCCGCCGAGCAGGGCGGATACCGGGACGCGGAAATCCTCGAACCCAATTTCGTATTCCTTCATGCCGCGATAGCCCAGCACGCGGATCTCGGTGCCGGTCATACCGGGTGCCGGGAACGGATCGTCGGGTGTTCCGCGCGGTTTGCCGGCGAGCAGCATGGACAGGCCGCGGTAGCCGGCGGCGGCCGGATCGGTTCTGACAAGCAACGTCATCAGGTCGGACCGTGACCCATGGGTGATCCAGGTCTTGGCGCCGGTGACACGATAGAAGTCGCCGTCGCGCACCGCGCGGGTTCGCAGGCTGCCGAGATCGGACCCGGTGTTGGGTTCGGTGAACACCGCGGTCGGCAGGATGGCGCCGGAGGCGATGCCCGGCAGCCACTGCTGCTTTTGCGCTTCGGTTCCGGCCAGCCCCACGAGTTCGGCGGCGATTTCCGATCGGGTGCCGAGCGAACCGACGCCGATATAGCCGCCGCTGAGCGCCTCGGACACCACGCACATGGCGATCTTGCCGAGGCCTGAGCCGCCGCGGTCCTCGGGAACGGTCAGGCCGAACACGCCCATCTCGGCCAGTTGCTGGACGATTTCGGTGGGGATCAGTTCGTTGCGCTGGTGCCAGGCTTGGGCGTGGGGTGCGATCTCGGCCTCGGCATAGCGGAGGAATTGCTCGCGGATCGCGGCGATGGTTCCGTCGGCGATGCCGACATCGCCGAAGGTGCGCAGTGCGGCGGCCTCGACGATGCGGTGGCGCGCGGCGGCCAAGGCGGCGGGGTCGCTGAGTTCGGCCAGAACCGGATCGCGCAGGAAGGTCCACAGCGCCTCGGGGTCGGTGCCGACGTCGGCGGGGCGGACCATCTCGGTCTGGCTGATGGCGATGCCGCCGCCCAATTGTGCGAGGTATTCGGCGAAGCCGAGGCGGAGCATGGCGGCCTCGACCGGGGTCAGGGCGTCGGTTTCGCGCAACGTGCGGGCCCAGATCAGGGTGCGGCGCAGCGCCTCGACATAGGTGGCCTGCCAGGCGAAGCCGTGCGCCGCGAGTTGATGGGCATCGAGAAGTTGCGGGTCGATGCGGCCGTCGCGGATCACCGCCGAGGCGACGGCGCGGCGGGAATGGGCGAGCAACTGTTCGGCGAGCGCGAGGCCGCGGTCGCACAGGATCAGGACGGCGTCGAGGTCGGGGGTGGTTTCGTTGGTCACCAATCGGTCCGTGATCAGCGTTTCGGGCCGGCGACCACGCCGGCATCGTGCAGCCGGGCATACTCGGCGGACGGCAGGCCGAGGATTTCGGTGAGTACGGCTTCGGTGTGCTCGCCGAGGCGGGGCGCGGCGGTCGGCCGGCGGCCGGCGGTGGCGGCGAAATTCAATGGCTGGGTGTTGACCATCAACGGGCCGACGCCGGGTTGGTGGATATCGCCGAACATGGGGTTGGCCAGGGAGCATAGCGGGTCGTCATGCAGCAACTGGCGGAAATCCTGGTACGGTCCCCATAACACGCCACTGCCTTGGAACGCGGCGCCGATTTCGGCCAGCGTGTGTTGGGCGAACCATGGTTCGAGCACCGCGGCGATGGCATGACGGGCTTCGAACCGGCCGCCTTCGGTGTCGAGGTCGACCTGCATCATCGGGCCGATCATGGCGAGGCGTTCGGATAATCCGGTGGCCTTGCCGATGGCGCGCCATTGCCGGTTGGAAATCGCCGCCAGCATGATGCGCCGGTGATCGGCGGTGGCGAAGTCTCGTCCGAAGGCGCCGTATAGATCGTTGCCCATCGGTGGCCGCACCGCGTCGTTGATCTGGACGTCGGCGAGGTAGCCCAGGTTGGACACGGTGGCGAGCATCACGTCGGACAGCGCGAGGGTGACTTCCTGGCCTTGGCCGGTTGCGCGCCGGGCGCGTTCCGCGGCGAGAAAGCCGGTGGACAAATAGAGCGCGGCGGTGACGTCCCAGGCTGGCAGCACGTGGTTGACCGGATTGTCCCCGGTGCCGGTGGTGAGCGGGAAGCCGCTGGCGGAGTTGACGGTGTAGTCGATCGCGTTGCCGCCGGCCGACGTGCCGGTCAGGCGCGTCATGATCAGGTCGGAGCGCACCTCGGACAGGGCCTGATAGGTCATCCAGCCGGCGGCGGGCAGGTTGGTCAACAGGTTGCCGCCTCCGGCCCCTGGGGCGCAGATCAGGGCGCGGGCGAGGTCCTGTCCCTGCGGCGTGTTCAGTGCCAGGGTGACCGAGCGCTTGGCTTTGTTGAGGCTGGCCCAGTACAGGCTGTTGCCGTCGCGGGCCAGCGGCCAGCGGCCGATGTCGATGTTGCCGCCGATCGCATCGACGCGGATGACGTCGGCGCCGAGCTGGGCCAGCGTCATGCCGCCAAGCGGCGCGGCGACGAAGGCCGATACCTCGACAATTCGGAGGTCGCTGAGCGGATGAGCCACGACGGTCAGGGTCCGCGGACCGGGGTGCGGTGGCGGTTGCCGCTGGTCTGTCGGACCGATCGGACTGCATCCGGGATGCCCGAAGGGCGGCTTGGCATGGCGGACATTCAGCGCGCTTTCGCGGTGTCGCGTAAGCCTCGGAGTGCGAGATAGTAGCCGAACACACCGAAGCCGGTCACCATGCCGAGGCTGACTGTCGCGGTGTCCGACACCGGGCCGCGGCGCACCGGATTGGAGATGTGCACCTCGATCACCGGGAAGCTGACCTGGCTGATGGCGGCGGTGAGTGCGGGGTAGCCGCGCGAGAAGCCGGCCGGATTAAATAGCGCGCCGTCACAGGCCTGGTCGTTTGCCTGGTATAGGCGGTTGATGACCTCGCCCTCTATATTGGAGTGGAAGATGTCGACCTGGATATCCAGTTCGGTGGCGTATTGACGGATGTGCTGGTTGTACTGGTCCAGTGTCATGGTGCCGAAAATCTCGGTTTGGGTTTTGCCGCGCATGTTCATGCCGGCGCCCTGGACAACGAGGATTTTCATCGCGAAGCTTCCTGTTGGATCGACACCGGTAGACGGTAGGCGTGCGGTCGGCGGCTGACAAGCGGTTCCGGCCGGGTGTCGATCGATGGGGAGCAGGTGGCGATCGGGGCGGGGATGCGGGGCTGCGTTCGCTGCATTCGACCGTATGGCTGGTGGGGAAGTTAGGTGCGGCGATGTTCGCATAGTTGTACCCACGGAAGCGGTCGACCCGCGGACGGGTCGACCAACTCCCTACTTACGCGGAACCCGTTTTGGCGACGCCTTGCCAAGCCGGCGGTCCAGCAGCCCAGCCTCGCCATCCGCCTCGAAGCGAACGCACCAGCAACGAAACGTCCGTTCGGTGATGCCGAGCAGCTCAGCCGCTTCGATCTGATTAAGTTCGGTCGATCCATAGCGGCCCAAAACACTCCGGAACTTGATCACTCGCACACCCTGAAGGGCTTCCGTCCAGCGCATTCAGGCTCTCTCCAAAGAGCCCAGTATCACCGGACAGATCGTGTCCTACCTAAACCGGACATATCGTGTGCTAGGGACATGCGCCCAGCTTTATCAGGCGGAGTAAACCGAGATGAAAATCGCCACCTGGAACGTCAATTCGATCCGCCAGCGCGAAGCCCACCTGCAACGCTGGCTGGGTCTATCGCAGCCCGATGTGGTGTTCCTGCAAGAGATCAAGTGCGAGACCGGCGCCTTCCCGCAGCTTCCGTTCCACGCCCTCGGCTACACCGCCGAGGCGGTCGGGCAGAAGTCCTACAACGGCGTCGCCGTCCTGGCGCGCAGGCCGTTCACGGTGGTTAATCGAGCGCTGCCGGGCCTGCCGGAAGACGACGGCCAGGCGCGTTACATCGAGATCGAGATCGACGACGTCACGCTGATCGGCGTGTATGCACCGAATGGCAACTCACGCGGCGACGAAGGGTTCGCATACAAGCTCGCCTGGATGGACCTATTAGCCGATCATGCCCAAGCGTTGCTGGAAGCCGACCGGCCGTTCGTGATCACCGGCGACTTCAATATTTGTCCGACGGACGAGGATTTCGCACCGGGGGCGTTGCCGCCGAGCGATGCATTGGTTCGTCCGGAGAGCCGACAGCGCCATCGCCGGATGATCTGGATGGGACTGACCGACGCGGTTCGGGCGGTGCATCCACACGGAGCGGTTTACACTTTCTGGGACTACCAGGGGGGCGCCTGGCAGCGCGACAGGGGCCTGCGGATCGATCACGCCTTGGTCTCGCCGAGCTTGGCGGAGCGGCTTGTTTCAGCCGATCCCGACAAGGACGAACGCGGCCAGCCGCAACCGTCGGACCACGTACCGGTGACGATCGACCTGCACTGACCCGGCTGGTTTTTCACGCTGCAGCTCGGCGACAGAGTCTACCCGCCGGGCCGGTCGCCTGCGGGTATTTTTTCACTCCCAGTGGGCAGGGCGCCAAATCCAGCGACGCTCCCGTGGACCCCAGATCCAGCGGCCTTGGAGGTAATGCCCGTAATGCGGTCCGCTCTCCACGTAGCGGCCTGGACGCCACCCGTAGCGAACCCCATCCCACTGCCAGTGCCCCGGCTCCCAGACCATGCGTCCGCCCGGGGGTGGTGGCACCACCTCCTCGCGCGGCGGTGGGATCGGTGCGTAGGCCGGCGGTGGGGGCGGCTGCGCATTGGCAGTTCCCATAGCAGTCACGCAGACCGCTGCTCCCGCAACGAACCACTTCATCGCCAAACTCCTCAAACCCTGCCGAGCGCCGACCTAGCACCGCCATCCGTAACCATGGGTGGAAGAATGTAACAGCCGAACGAAGGCGATTGCCGTACTAGATGTCGGCGTAACAATGCGTCTCCGACGCGGTGCCGGGGTGGGTCACCGCACCCAGATGGGCCGGCCCGACCAGTTGGGCATATTTCCAAATTGCGCCCGCGTTGTAGTCGGTCTTTCTCGATGTCCAGGCCGCCTTGCGCCGCGCCATTTCCGCGTCCGAGACGAACAGGTCGATGGTGCCGTTTTCGGCATCGATGACGATCTTGTCGCCGTTCTGCACCAGCGCGATCGGGCCGCCCACCGCCGCCTCCGGTCCGACATGGCCAATGCAGAAGCCGCGGGTGGCACCGGAAAACCGCCCGTCGGTGATCAGCGCGATCTTCTCGCCCATGCCCTGGCCATAGATCGCGCCTGTTGTAGAAAGCATCTCGCGCATGCCGGGACCACCCTTGGGTCCTTCGTAGCGGATGATGACAACATCGCCGGCCTTGTAGGCACGCGCTTCGACCGCCGCGAAGGCCGCTTCCTCCGAGTCGAAGCACAGCGCGGTTCCCTCGAACCGCAGAGCGTGCAGGCCAGCCACTTTCACGATCGCGCCGTCCGGCGCCAGGCTACCCTTCAGGCCCACGACGCCCCCAGTTGGGGATATTGGCCGCGACACCGGATAGATCACGTCCTGATCCGTGGGAAACACCACGTCCTTGTGGTTCTCCGCCAGCGTCCGGCCGGTGACGGTCAGACAATCGCCGTGCAACAGACCGCCGTCCAGCAGGGCCTTGATGATCACCGGAATGCCGCCGACGTTGTGAACGTCGAACGCTACGTATTTACCCCCGGGTTTGAGGTCAGCGATGTAGGGCGTGCGGCGCATGATCTCGACCACGTCGTCCATGGTGAAGCGAATGCCGGCCTCGTGCGCCATCGCCGGCAGATGCAGGCCGGCATTGGTCGACCCACCAGTGGCACCGACGACAACCGCGGCATTTTGCAACGCCTTCAAGGTCACGATGTCACGCGGGCGGATCCGCTGCTCGATCAGGTTCATCACCGCGCGCCCTGACTCCGCCGCGAACCGGTCGCGCTCCTCATACGGCGCCGGCGAGCCCGCCGAGCCCGGCAGCGCGAGGCCGATGGCCTCGGACACCGTTGCCATGGTGTTGGCGGTGAACTGGCCGCCGCAGGCTCCGGCCGAGGGACAGGCGGCACATTCCAACTCGTGCAGTTCGGCATCCGACATGCCTCCGGCGGCGTGCATACCGACCGCCTCGAACACATCGACGACGGTGACGTCGCGACCTTTGAATTTCCCCGGCAGGATCGATCCGCCATACATGAAGACGCTCGGCACGTTCAGCCGCAACATTGCCATCATCATGCCCGGCAGCGACTTGTCGCATCCGGCCAGGCCCACCAGAGCGTCGTAGCAATGGCCGCGGACGGTCAGTTCCACGCTGTCGGCGATCAGATCGCGGGACACCAGGGATGACTTCATCCCCTGATGACCCATGGCGATTCCGTCGGTAACGGTGATGGTAGTGAACTCGCGCGGCGTGCCGCCGGTTTCCGCAACACCTTTCTTGACCGATTGGGCCTGACGACTCAGCGCGATATTGCAGGGTGCGGCCTCGTTCCAGCAGGTGGCTACGCCCACAAAGGGCTGGTCAATCTCAGCCTCGGTCAGCCCCATCGCGTAATAGTAGCTGCGATGTGGAGCTCGACTTGGCCCGATCGTCACATGGCGGGACGGCATTCTTGATTTGTCCCAGCGCTTGATCGGCATTGCTGTTTTCCTTTCTCCGGTCTCGAGCCGGGGTTATAGACTCGGCACGAAGCCATGCCAAAGACCGTGACGCCGTTCATCCAGGTGGGGCCTCGCCAGCACGGGTTTATTGCAGAAGATTTCTCATAACCTGCAGGCCTCTGATGATTGATGGACACGGTCCGCACCGTTTTTGCCGATCCGTTGCCGGATGTGACCCTATTGACCAGGGCCACGGGACTCCGGTCCGACAGCGAACGCCGGCCTTGGTTTTGCCTAACTTCACGCGCCGTAGATATCCGGCCCAACGCGATAAAGCGGCTGATAATGACTTTCCGATTGCGATCCGAGTCTGTATCGGCCTTAGATCCCCCCCCGAGCCGGATGATTAAGCAAAGGTCGCTGTCGATGTATCGCTGTTATTTCACGCAACACGGGCAAGTCGAAGACGGCTACAATCTGGACGTGTCTACACTTGATGCCGCAATTGCCACTGGCCGAAAAATCCTGGCCGACGAACTAGAGCTGGATCGGTGCAACGGGCTTGAGATCTGGCTGGACCGCGCCTTGCTCTATCGGTTTTCGGCTTGAGCAGCAGCTAGACCGTAAATCTACTCTTATCGGCTTTTTCGTTACATATTACTTAAAAGTGTGTTGTCGTATCGATCCGCAGATGTCATCTGGGTGACTTCGGTTTCAGCACCTGGAGCACGTATCGAAATGAGGATTACCAAGGAAGAACTTTCTACCAAAGTGGTCGTACGCCGAGCTCGCAGAGGCGCAGCCCCGTTTGTGTGGGAGATCAACCGGGAAAATATGGCTGAACCGGTTTATGTTTCGTCCGACGGCTTCGAAAACATGGAGGATGCTTATCACGCCGGACGAGCCCGGCTGTCCGATTTCGTTTCATCGGCAAGTTCCCTAGCCGCTGCCACCAGGCATCAGCTTTGGCGGTCGGACCAACTCGGTGCATTGGACACTTGTTCGGCGGCCTTCGAGGCCTAAACTGCATCGCATTATGCGTCCGAGTTTGTCCGCCGGGACACTGAATCAATCGCCTGTTTACTCACACCAGAGCGAGCAACTCTATAGCCTGACTTTCTCGTCAGGCTGACGTTACTCTAGAGCGCTTTCTGGGTAAATGGTCACCGCGCTCTAGCTCTTTTTTTGAGCGAGCAACTTATCAGCCCGACTTTCCTGTCAGGCTGACGTTACTCCAGGAGGCAAGGGTCAGCGGACTAGGGTGCCGTTAATCCATCTTTAGGGTTTCTTCGCGACACTGCCGCCGGGCGGCAGGCGGGACGGCAATGCGACGGATGCGACGGGCGATTCTATTGGCGGCGGGTCTGACGGCCGGTCCAGCCTGTGCATTCGACCCGGCCGGTGTTGACATCATCGGCCTCCGCCTCGGGATGCAGATCCCCGAGGTTGTTTCTTGCCTCGGGCGTCAAGGCTATAAGCCGAACCTTACTCCGACTGTGATCACGGCCAATACCCTGGATGGGCGATTGAAGGTCATGGTCTCCGCTGAACGCGGCGTGACCGAAGTGCGCTACG
Source organism: Rhodopila sp. (assembly GCF_965277825.1). NCBI lineage: Bacteria > Pseudomonadati > Pseudomonadota > Alphaproteobacteria > Acetobacterales > Acetobacteraceae > Rhodopila > Rhodopila sp. The sequence goes on from NZ_OZ255846.1 coordinate 414,865, forward strand.
TGTTTCGCGGGCACGGGGCGGGGGAGTTGGCGTTTATCCCTGAGTCGGTACGGGCCCGATTTGGCGATCCAGACCAGGCCAAGCCGCCCACTTGGTGTCGGGCGGTGTCACCCGACGGGACTTGTCCCGATGGCGAGCCGTCGCTGACGTTTCTGCCGGAAACGCTGACCTTGATCCTACGCGCTCAGGCCGACAGCGGGCCGTGAGAGAAAGCGGTCGCGGTCCCACACGGTTTGACCGCGTTCATCAACTTTTTGTTCATCTCCCGCTTGTAGGAAAGGCGGATGAATGGTCGGACGTTCGTTTTCCTGCTGGTGTTGCTCACTCCGTATTTAGCTTGTGCGGATACCGCCCCGATTCCGTCACTGGGCGCCAACGCTGCCTGCCGCCAGGCGATCGCGGCCGCCGAGCGCGCGCATCGTATTCCGACACATTTGCTGTCGGCGATCGCGCGGGTGGAGAGCGGCCGCAGGGACCAAGCCTCCGGTACGTTCAACCCGTGGCCCTGGACCATCAACATGGACGGCCAGGGCAGCTTTTATGACAACAAGGCGCAGGCGGTCGCCGCCGCCGTTTCGATGCGACCCCATGTCAGCCGATCGATCGATGTCGGCTGCATGCAGATCAGCCTGACCAATCATCCGGATGCGTTTTCCAGCATGGACCAGGCATTCGACCCCGCCTCGAACGCGGAGTATGGCGCTCGATTTCTAGTGCAACTATTCGAGAAGACGAACTCTTGGCCAAGAGCGGTGGAAATGTATCATTCCGCCACACCGGAAATCGGACAGGAGTATGGCCGCCTGGTTTATGCCGCGTTGCCCGAGGAGCAGAAGCTGGCCGAGGTGGCGCCACCTTATTTGCTGGCCAGTCCATGGGGTCCGGCTTTCGGCCGATCCACGATGCTCGCGCCACTACGCTCGGGCGCACCGCATATGATCCCACAGACTCTTAGCCTGGTAGGGGGAGTAACGGTCGGCCGGTCGCTGGCGTCCTACCGCGCGGCGCCGGTGCGGATGGCGTACCGCGCGCCGTAGTCAGGCCCGCATCGCTTCCAAACCATGCCGCAGGTCGGCGATCAGATCGTCGACGTCCTCCAGCCCGATGTGGATGCGCACGATCGGCCCGGAGAACGATGGGGCTCCAGCAGTTCGGGTGATAAAGCCGGTTGTCGGCACCGCCAGGCTCTCGTAACCGCCCCACGATGCGCCGATGCCAAACAGCTCCAGTGCTTCAACGAAACGATGAGTCGCCGCAGTGGTGATCTCGCGCCCAAATTCGACACCGAACAGACTGCAGGCGCCGGTAAAATCGCGGCGCCACAATTCGTGTCCCGGTGCGCCGGGAAGGGCGGGATGCAGCACCTGGGCGACCTCGGGCTGCTGGCGCAACCAGTGTGCCACCTGCAGACCAGACTCCATCTGCGCCTGCAGACGTACCCCCATGGTGCGGATGCCGCGCAGCGTCAGCCAGCAATCGTCGGGACTGGCGTATTGCCCCAGTGTTCGCCCGGCGGCGTGCAGAATTTGCCAATCGGTGTCGTTGTTCACCGTGATCGAGCCGATCAGCACATCCGAATGCCCGGCCAGATACTTGGTCGCCGCCTGGATCGACACATCCACGCCGTGCGTGAACGGCTGGAAATGATGGATGCCCCACGTGTTATCCATCAACAGCTTCGCTCCGCCGGCGTGCGCCGCTTTGGCGATGGCCGGCACGTCCTGCACCTCGAAGGTGTGGCTGCCGGGGCTCTCGGTGTAGACAACCTTGGTGTTCGGCCGCATTAGCGCGGCCAGTCCGGCCGCATCGATTTCCGGCAGATAGAACGTTGTCTCCACGCCGAAGTCGCGCAGCATCGTGGTGGCGAAGTTGCGCGCCGGGCCGTAGACATGATCCGGCATCAGCAAATGATCGCCGGCCTTCAGCCACGCCAGCAGCGGGGTGGTTACCGCCGCCAGCCCGGTCGAGACGATGTAGCAGCGGGTGCCCCCCTCGACCGCGGCGATCGCATCTTCCAGCGCCCAGTGCGTGGCGGAACCGCCGGTGCCGTAGGTCAAGACCCGTTCACCGCGCCTGGCCTGCAAGGCCTGACGTTCGGCAACCGTCGGGACCAGGACGGTGGACCCGCGCAGCAGCGGCGGGTTGACGAAACCATGCTCCCGCTTGGTTGCCCGCCCGACATGCGACAGGGTGGTGCGGAAGCCGCGTTTCTTGGTTTCGTCTGCCATAGGTTCAGCCTACCTCGATCGGCGTGTCGGAGCGCCCGCCCCATTCCGTCCAAGACCCGTCATACACCGCACCCTGGGGTATGCCGGCGATGCGCAGCCCCAATGTGAGGATGCAGGCGGTGACGCCGGAGCCGCAACTTGTTACCAGCGGCCGCGTGCCGTCGACGCCGGCGGACTTGAAGCGCTGGCGCAACTCGGCGGCGGAGCGGAAGGTGCCATCATCGTGCAGCAGGTCGGTGTAGGGAAGGCTGGTCGAGCCGGGGATGTGGCCGCTGCGCATGCCTGCGCGCGGTTCCGGCACCGCACCGCTGAACCGACCGGCGGCACGGGCGTCGAGCACCTGCTCGGATTTTTTGCCGACGTTGGCCAACATGTCGCCGATGCCGCGCACCTGGCCGGCGCGGTAGTCAGGGCGGAATGCAGCCGGCGCGGGCGCGGCCGGTTCGCCGTCCTGCACCGGCCGGCCTTGCTTCAGCCACTTCGGCAGGCCGCCATCCAGCACGGCGGCGTGGTCATGGCCAAACAGGCCCATCAGCCACCAGCCCCGGGCAGCCGACGCCAGGCCTTTCTGATCGTAGAAAATGGTTCTCGAGGTATTGCCGACGCCGAACCCGACCATGAGTTTGGCGAAGCGGCCGACAGAGGGCACCATGTGCGGCAAGTCGGTGTCCAGGTCGGCGATCTGGGCGATGTCGAAGTATCGAGCACCTGGAATGTGACACTTGAGGAATTCGCTGTGGCCGTCCTTCGGCTCGTTCGGCAGGTATTTCGTCGCATCGAACAGCACGAGATCGGTCTTGCCCAGCTCCCCTGCCAGCCATTCCGTCGTTACAAGCGGCCCCATGTGCATCCCCGTCGCCGACATCGGGGCATCCTAGAGCCAGTTTCGGTTGGGTCAAAATTGAGCGGCGAGCCGTCGCATTGCCCGACTGCTCGGGCGTTACCGACCTTGCGCGCTCAGGTGCTGCTGGTCTGCTTCCTCGATGCCAGCAATGCACCGATCCGATCGACCAACTGAGTGCCGGATACCGGCTTGCGCAATAGCGAGAACGCGCCGCTGATCGCGCCCCCGACCGCCAGCGCAGCGCCATCGCCGGCTTATCCGGTCAGCAACACGGCGGGCAGGCCGGGACGCCGCTCTTGCGCTGCCCGGATCAGTGTCAGGCCGTCCATCGCCGGCATCGTCAGGTCGGAAACGATGATGTCCACGCGCTGGCGCGTCTCCAGTTGGAGCAGCGCCGCTGCCCCGCTTTGAACCGGCAGCACGACATACCCTGCGTCTTCCAACGACAGCGTCAACACATCCAGCACAATGGCATCATCGTCGACGATCAACACACACGACTTATCCGGGCCGGCTTGTGGCTTTGCATGCTGGTCTGAAGCCAACGACTCCGCGGAAGCAGCGACGCTGGGCAGCCAAAGAACGATCCGCGTGCCGCGACCGATCACGCTGTCGATCGACAGACTCCCGCCGCTCTGCTCGACGAACCCTTTTGCCATCGCCAGTCCGAGGCCGGTTCCCTTGCCGGGTTGCTTGGTGGTGAAAAATGGTTCAGTCACCCTGGCAAGTACGGTTCGATCCATGCCGACGCCGGTGTCGCTCACGGCGATCCGCACGTAGCTGCCGGCTGCCAGTCCAGCCGGGTGCGGCGGACCGGGAGAGACGATCTCGGCATCCGCGGCGAGGGTCAGCGTGCCGCCGGACGCCATCGCGTCGCGTGCGTTGGTTGCCAGATTGACCAGCACCGTTTCCAACTGGCCACGATCCGCCAACAGCGGCGGCAAGCCGGCCGCAAGGTCCAGCTTGCAGACGACAGATCCACCCAGGGTGTGGGTCAGCACCTCGGCCATGTCGGTCAACAGCGTGGCGGCGTCGACGCGTTCGGCGCGCAGGTCGCCGCGGCGGGAGAATGTGAGCAGCCGGCTGGTAATGGCGGCGCCGCGCTTGGCCGCATCCAGCACCATGCGGGCATTGCGCAGGACGCGTTGCGCGTCCTGCGGATGGCGCTCGATGAGGGCCGCACCGCCGGAAACCGCCTGCAGCACATTGTTGAAGTCATGCGCGATGCCGCCGGCGATCTGACCTAGCGCATGCATCCGTTCGGCGTGGGCGGCACGCTGCTGGGCGGCTTCTCGCGCGGCCATTTCCTCGCGCACCTGCTGTTCGAGCGCCGTATTGATTCTTTGCTGTATATCTATCAGCCGTTTTTCGGAGTCTATGTCGGCAAAGATCGCCAGCACCTCCTGAACCTGGCCAGCGTCCCAACGTAGCGGGACGGCGCCGACCCTGAACCAGTTCTCCGTGCCATCGCCGTCGCGGAGTAGGTACTCGGCCCCCGGCAGAGTGGTTTCGCCGAGCCGCAGCGCTCGTTGAATCGGAAAGTCCTCGGGCGCCAGCCGAGTGCCATCCGAATCGGTAGCGATCCATGCACCGCGCGGCGGCGCTCCGGCGATTTGGGTGACCGGTCCGTTCAGGCGTTTCATCACGGCATTGCCCAGCACGACGTGGCCTTTGGTGTCGATGATACCCACGCCGATCGGCACCGCCTCGATGATTTCCGACAGCCGGCTCCGCTCGGTCTCCAGCATCAAGATCAACCGGTCGCGTGCCAACTCGGCTTCGTATCGGGCGGTTACATCCATGTTGATGCCGACCATCCGCACCGCACGGCCATCGGCGCCACGAATTGTCTGGCCGCGGCCCAATAGCCTGCGGCTCGACCCGTCGGAAAGAACCACGGTGTATTCGCTTGTGTATAGATGGCCTGGCGCCTTCAGCGCAGCCAGCAGTTCAGCTTGCGTGCGCTGCAGATCATTCGGATGAACCACCTGCCGCCAGAGCTCCGGAGAGGGTCCGCCTTGCTGCGATGGCAAACCGTGCAGCGTCCACTGATGGTCGCTCCAACTCAGCGTATCATTGGCGATATCCCAGTCCCAGATACCGAGGTTGGCGCCCTCTCGCGCCAGTTCCAACCGCTCTTCATTGGCTCGCAGGCCGGCCTCGGCACGCCTCAGATCGGTGACATCGATCTGATTGATCAGCATGAGGGTCCGGCCGGCCACTTGTACTGGCGCCACCGCGACCAGGACATCACGCGGCCCCAGCCGCCCCTTGATGCGTGTTTCGTATCGAAAGTTGGCGCCCGCGGCGGCCGATCGGCACAGCTCTGCGATGCGCTCCGGACTCGTCTGCAAGGCGAATTCGGTGATCGGGCGGCCGCGAAATTCCTCGACCGAATAACCGACATAGGCGGCCGCGGCGGCGTTGCCGTCGACAACCCGCGCGGTGGCGGGATCGAGAAGGATCGCTCCGCTGGGTGATAGCTCGAACAGCGCGCGGAACCGAGCCTCGCTCTCGGCTAAGGCCTTCGCGGCTTCGCGACGCCCCGCCGCCGCGGTCACCAGCGCGCGGGCGACCATGTCGGCTTCCGGCAGACCGCTTGTGGGAGGGCCGACCGGACCGACCCGGTCGTCGTCGACGGCAAGGCGGCGCAACTGTTCGATGGGGCGCATGATGTCCCTGGAGGCGAACAGCGCCAGACCCAGTCCTGCCGCCAGCACGATCGCACCAAGCCCGGCGGCCCGCAGGATCGCCTCTCGCAGCGGCCCGAAGAGGATCTCTTCGGGGGCACCGACGACCACGGCCCAACCGAACGGTGAGACATGCGTATAAGCGGCGAGCGCCGGAACGCCCTCCAGGGTCGGCACTTTCGTTACGTCCGAGTCATTGGTTCGCATCGCCTGCCACAGTGCCGGAACGATATGCGAGCCAACGAAACGGTCTTGATCTGGCAGTCTGGCGACGACTTTACCTGCGCTGTCGACAACAGTGAGGACACCGCCGTGGAACAGGTGCTGACCTGCAATCAGGTCCTGCATGCTTGCCGGCAGCAACCTGATATACAGGTCATAGGCTACTCGGCCGTCGCGGAACACCGGAACGTCGACGCTGAAGCCTTTCAGGCCGGTGATCCGGCCAAGGTGAATATCGGTCACGACCGGGCGGCCGGTTTCGAATACCTTGGCGCCGCCGGGGAACGATTCGCGTCGTTTCATCGGGTTGGGGAAATCTGGCGATGCTCCGTAGGCGCGAAGACGTCGCGGGTCGGGACCTGCCAGGCCCATGATCGACCCTGGCGGCTGCCGCGCCAGAAAGGCCGCGGCCTGCTTGTCGAAGTCGGCCAGATCGTCGGCTTGCAGAGCCGGCGACATGGCGAGGATTTCGAGTGCCGACACCCGAAGCTGCAGGTCGCGCTCGACCGAGACGGCCATCCCGCGGGCGATGACCAGAAGCCCCTGGTAAACCCTGTCCCGATCGGCCCGGTAGTCCAGATATTCCCGGACAACGCCCATGCAGGCCAACGGCACGACACTGGCGATGACCAGCATCAGCAATCTGGATCGCAGCGACAGGCTGAGCCGCCGACGGCGGCGAGGCCGGACCCGCGACGCGAAAGCGGCGTTCGGTTCATCATCGGCCGCGGACTTTTCCATCGGGGTTGCATCCCGGCGAGGCGCCAGGCTGGCTCACTCCTTCGCTTGAAGGAATGGTTATTAATCGAATCCATACCCGGCCAGGTAGTGATCGAAAATGCCGCGTTATCACAGTTCCGTGATCTGATCGCGAGCGCAGCGCCTGGGCTGAACCCCCTCGGGCTACCTTACGGCCAGTTCCCAGGCCAACTCGTCGACACTCTCGCGCTGGTCACCGGGCTGCGATGCCCGAGCCATTACATTTGATCGCAGCGCGACAAGGCGGGTGGTGGCCCAGTATCCGGCACCGGTGATCACCACGGTGCAGAGGGTCTGAATGAAGGCCTGGGGGATGACGAACATGTAGATCAGAAAGCCGGCGACGGTCCAAAGCGCCGCGATCGGATTGAACCCATGCCAGTAATCGTATGGGCCACCGCGCTCGAACAGGGCGACCACGTCGATCTGCATCCGCTTGACGAACACGTAGTCGGCGACGAGCACGCCGGCGATTGGCGAGAAGAAGTTGCCGAGCACGCCGACATAGCTGGTGTAGCCGTTCACCACGTCGGGCACGACGGACAGCGCGATGCCCAGCGCGCTGATGATCAGCGTACTCCAGAACCGGCCGAGTCGCTCGAAGATGTTGAGCAGGGAGAGACCGCCGGTGTAGAGGTTGAGGACGTTGATGGTCCAGTTGTCCAGCGCGATCACCACGACGAAGGCGAGCAGCGGCAGCCACCAAGTGGACAGCCCGGCGACGACCTGAAACATGTTGGCGGTGTGACCAAGGGTGGCGGAGGCGGCGTAGGCGCCAAGAACCGCGGAGAAGAAGGCGCCCCCGAGTTTGCCGGCGGTGGTTCCCCACCACATGTCCCATCGACTGCGTGTGTAGCGGCAGAAATCCGCCGAATCGGTCACCATTGTCAGCGAGTTTGCCGCCAGCACATTGATCCAGGTGATGAAGGTCAACCAGGTTCCCTTCGCTGTGCCGGCATAGTTCAGTACGGCGGCGGGGCTGAAATGGGGGTCGGAACTGGTTGCCATCAGCAGCAGGGCGTAGCCGAGAATGCCAAGTTTCAGCGGCAGCGCAATGCGCGACAGTTGCTTGAGGCTACTGTAGCCGACGATGGCGACGAAGGCCTGCAACACGGCGAACATCAAACTGACGTTGATCAGCGAGAAGCTATGGCCGGTCCAGCGCTGCAGAACGGCGACAAGGGCGATCGAACCGGCAACGGTCTGGAACGCGAACCAATAGACCGATGCGAAGGTGCGGATCAGCGACGGGATCCATTTCGCACCGCGCAGGCCGTAGGCCATGCGGGTACCGACCTGACCGGGCAGGCCGTAATCGACGCCCACCGTCGCCATGATGGTGTAGGGAACGACGGCGATTGCCATGCCCAGCGTGATCGCGGTGACGGCCCTGACGAAGGACAGGCCTGACAGGACCGCCAGACCACCGACCATGATCGAGCCCGGGCTGAGACATAGGCCGATGATGATGGAGAAGATGTCCAATCCGCGGACGGTTTTTTTCTCCTCCGGGATTGGCTCGACGCCGAATTGCTCGATGCCCTTGGGTTGGCGATAGCGGCGGCGGATCCGTTCCTCGATGGCGACGTTGTCGTGCATGGAGCGGGGTTCCCTGATGCCGATGAACCGTACATGCGGTCATGGGGTCCGGCAACCATGTTTGCCGTTATATTTGGCAATTTTCTGCCACCGGCGTGAGGGATTGTGTATGTTTTGCGCTATAAGCTCAAATCGCAGGCTGTGACTGGCTGATATTTGCGCATACTGCGACCTTACTGTTGCTGTTGCCGGGTCGGCAAGCTTGCTTAGAAGGTTGGGATGGCTTGGCGGGTGACCGCCCGGGAATTACTCCGCCGGCAGCGCGATCGCTTGAGCTGTCTTGGCGGAAACCTTCGCCGAGCCGGCACACAGCAGGCTGAGCAGCAGGATCACAGCGACCAGGACCAGGACCATTTCGGGGTGACCATGATCGATCAGCATACCGAACGGCACCGGCGTGACCGCGCTGCCGAGCGGCAGGCCGGCGCTGACGAAGCCGAACACCTTGCCGATCTGCCCTGGCGGGGCGGCATCCTTGACCATGATATCGCGGGGCGTGCGGCTGGCGCCGAGCGCCAGGCCGGATAGGAAGGTCATGCCGATGATCGCCATGATCGGCAGGTTGAGCCAGTCAACCGCGACAATCAGCAGCGCCGACAGGATCGTCAGTCCGGTCACGAACGGCAGCACGTGGTGATTGAACCGGTCGGCGAACCAGCCGCCGAACAATACGCCGGTCGTCGAGCCCAGCATGTAGGCGGTGAGCGCGGTGGCCGCGACCTCCAGCTCGATGCCCTTGAAGTCGTGCAGCACGGTCACCAGCCACGACTGCACGCCGCCGCCGGCCATGGCGCCCAGCATGAAGAAAAGGAAAAACAGGATCATGGTGCGGGAGGTGAGCAGGTCTCGGCCGGACATCGTGGTGGCGCCGTGCACCATTTCGCGCGCCTGATCCTTCAGCACGCGACTTTGCAGCAGGATCGAGAACACGACGGGGACGCCGAGCAGGCCGACTGTCAGCAACGCGCCGCGCCAGCCGATCCAGGCCATCAAGAGTGCCGCGACCGGGGGGCCGGCGGAAAATCCCAGGTTGCCGCTGAACGTATGCAGGGCAAACGAGCGGCCCATCCGGTCCTTGGCGACCGAACCGGAGAGAATGGCATAGTCGGCAGGATGGATGACGGAGTTGCCGACCCCCGACAGCGTGGCCAGCGCCAGGATTTGCCAGAACTGGGTGGCCAGCCCCATGGCGGCGAGGGAAAGCGACATCAAGAGGGTGCCCCCGATCAGGAACGGGCGCGCGCCGTGGCGATCCACCAGGAAGCCGACCGGGGTTTGCAGGATGGCGGTGGTGCCGGACATCAGCATGATGGTCATGCCAAGTTCGGCGAAACTGACGTCGAATGCGCGCTGCCAGGCGATGAACATCGGCGGCAGGCACAGCACGTAGAAATGCGACAGGAAATGCCCGTTGCCGATCAGGAAATTTACACGGGTGGTGCGGCTGAACGCCATGCAGGTTGAGCCTTGGATGGATTTTCGGTAATTTTGACGCGGGTTGCATGAGGGGTCAAGGAAATCGGCGGTCCGTTCGGATTGTCCGTTGCAGGCGGTCGCCGCGGTTCCAGCGGGATGGACAAATCGCCACAATCGAGGTGGCGGGCGTATTGCGTGGCCCCATACCCCATGCTAGACGCCGCCGCGCCGGTTCGGCCGGCCGGTCCTGACACTCGCCCGCGCCGGCTCCGGTATTTCCAGGATCCGGCCCAACGTATGGAAACCCAGGTGGCTTCTGAGGCTACGACCATTTCTTCCGGCGGCGGCCTCGCCGACCGGTATGCCGCCGCGCTTTATGCGCATGCCGATGACAACCACGCGCTCGACACAGTGGTGTCGCAGATGGAAGACCTCGGACGAATGATCGACACCAGCAGCGACTTCCGCCGCTTGCTGGAATCACCGCTGATCGATGTCAAGACCGCGACCGAAGCTGCCCAGGCGGTGCTTACGCAGGAAGGCTTCTGCAAGGAAGTCCGCGATTTCGTCGGCGTCATCTCGGTCAATCGCCGGCTGCGGGCGCTGCGCGACATCGTCTCCGCGTTCGCCGCGCTGGTGGCGCAACGACGCGGCATCATCACGGCCCATGTCGCATCGGCGCATCCGTTGAATGACGTGCAGCGCCAGCAACTGCGCGCCCGGCTGATCGAGGCCGGTTACGGCAACGTCAACATCGACGAACGGGTCGAACCCGACCTGCTCGGCGGCCTTGTGGTCCGCATCGGGGCCCGGCTTTATGACACCAGTTTGAAAGCGCGGCTGCAACGTCTGCAGTACGCCATGAAGGGAGCCGCCTGAGATGGAGATCCGCCCAGCCGAGATCTCGGAGATCCTGAAGAAGCAGATCGCCGCGTTCGACACCGAGGCCAACGTCGCCGAGACCGGCCAGGTGCTGTCGGTGGGCGACGGCATCGCGCGGGTGTTCGGACTGCAGAACGTGATGGCCGGCGAGATGGTGGAGTTTCCCTCGGCCGGGCTGCGCGGCATGGCGCTGAACCTGGAGACCGACAACGTCGGCGTGGTGATTTTCGGCGACGACAAGCAGATCCGCGAGGGCGACACGGTGTCGCGCACCGGCTCGATCGTGGAAGTGCCGGTGGGTCCTGGGTTGCTGGGGCGCGTGGTTGACGGCCTCGGCAATCCGATCGACGGCAAGGGCGCGATCGATGCCGCCGAACAGCGTCGTGTCGAAGTCAAGGCGCCAGGCATCATCCCGCGCAAATCGGTGCATGAGCCGATGCAGACCGGCCTGAAGGCGATCGATGCGCTGATCCCGGTGGGACGCGGTCAGCGGGAACTGATCATCGGCGACCGGCAGACCGGTAAGACCGCGGTGATCATTGACACGATCATCAACCAGAAGGGCATCAACGGCGGCGACGACGACAAGAAGAAACTGTTCTGCATCTACGTCGCGATCGGCCAGAAACGCTCGACCGTTGCGCAACTGGTGCGCACGCTGGAAGAGAACGGCGCGATGCAGTATACCATCGTAGTGGCGGCCACGGCTTCGGATCCGGCGCCGATGCAGTTCCTAGCGCCCTATACCGGCTGCACGATGGGTGAGTATTTCCGCGACAACAGCCAGCACGCGGTGATCTTCTATGACGATCTGTCGAAGCAGGCGGTGGCGTATCGGCAGATGTCATTGCTGCTGCGCCGGCCGCCGGGGCGCGAGGCGTATCCGGGGGACGTGTTCTATCTGCACTCCCGGCTGCTGGAGCGTGCGGCCAAGCTGAACGACAGCCTTGGCGCCGGATCGCTGACCGCGTTGCCGGTGATCGAAACGCAGGCCGGCGACGTGTCCGCCTATATTCCGACCAACGTGATCTCGATCACCGACGGGCAGATCTTTCTGGAAACCGAGCTGTTCTTCCGCGGCATCCGTCCGGCGGTGAATGTCGGGCTGTCGGTGTCGCGGGTCGGGTCGGCGGCGCAGGTCAAGGCGATGAAGCAGGTGGCCGGGCGCATCAAGCTGGAACTGGCGCAATACCGGGAAATGGCGGCGTTCGCGCAGTTCTCCTCCGATCTCGACGCTTCCACCCAGCAGTTGCTGGCGCGCGGGTCGCGTCTGACCGAATTGCTGAAGCAGCCGCAATACCACCCGCTGCCGATCGAGGAGCAGGTGGTGGCGATCTTTGCTGGGGTGCGCGGCTATCTGGACAAGATCGACGTGGGCAAGGTCGGGGCGTTCGAATCGCGCTTCATCTCCGAGTTGAAGTCGAAGGACCCGGGTATACTGGAGGCGATCCGCACCCAGTTGGAACTGAAGCCGGACACCGAGAAACAGTTGACCGGCTTTCTCGACAACTTCGCCAAATCGTTCAGCTAGAAGCCGCGGACAATGCCCAGCCTGAAGGCGCTCCGGACGCGCATCAACAGCGTGAAGTCGACGCAGAAGATCACCTCCGCGATGAAAATGGTGGCGGCATCCAAGCTGCGCCGGGCGCAGCAGCAGGCCGAGGCGGCACGTCCGTATGCCGAACGGATGGACCGCATGCTGCGGGCGCTGGCGGCTTCGGTCAGTGATTCGCCGACCGCGCCGGCGTTGCTGGTGGGCACCGGGCAGGACAGGACGCAGTTACTGATCGCGGTGACGGCGGATCGCGGACTGGCCGGCGCGTTCAATTCGCAGGTCGGGCGGGCGACCCGCAATCTGGCCCGGCGCCTGGAGTCCGAAGGCAAGACGGTGAAGATCCTCTCGGTCGGCCGCAAGGGGCGCGACTACCTGCGCCGTGAGTTGAGCGACCGGATCGTTGGCGACATCACTTTCGCCGGCAGACGCCGTGTCGAGTTTGCCGATGCGCAGGAGATCGGCGCCCGCGTTGCGCAAATGCTGGCGGCGGGTGAGATCGATGTGGCGACCATCGTCTACAACCGCTTCGCCTCCGTCATCTCCCAGGTGGTCACCGAACAGCAGATCATTCCCGCCCCGCCACCGCCCGAGGGCGAGCAGGACGATACCGGCGGCGCGATGTACGATTTCGAACCGGACGAAGAGACCATCCTGGCCAAGCTGCTGCCGCAGGCGCTGGCGATCCAGGCCTATCGGGCGCTGCTGGAAAGCTCGGCCGGGGAGCACGGCGCGCGGATGACCGCGATGGACAATGCCACGCGCAACGCCGGCGATATGATCAAGCGGCTGTCGCAGAACTACAACCGCGCCCGCCAGGCCAATATCACCAAGGAACTGATCGAGATCATCTCCGGCGCGGAGGCGGTTTAGGCGTGCCTTCGCCAGACGCCGTATAGGCGTGCCTTCGCAGTCGCGTTTTGGGCGTGCCTCCGCACGCGGGCTGATCTCGGAATAAAGGAGCTTATCGATGGCAAGCAATATCGTTGGACGCGTCACCCAGGTTCTCGGGGCCGTCGTGGACGTGCAGTTCGACGGCGAACTGCCGTTCATCCAGAACGCGCTGACCTGCAAGATCGAAGACCGCACGCTCGTGCTGGAGGTGGCGCAGGAACTGGGTGAACGCACCGTGCGCTGCATCGCCATGGACGTCACCGACGGCATGGTCCGCGGCCAGGAAGTCACCGACACCGGCGGACCGATCACGGTGCCGGTCGGCCCCGAAACCCTCGGGCGGATCATGAACGTCATCGGCGAACCGATCGATGACAAGGGCCCGGTCAACACCGCCCAGCGTTACCCGATCCACCGCGAGGCCCCGTCGTTCGAGGATCAGGCAACGTCGGCGGAAATCCTGGTCACCGGCATCAAGGTGGTCGACCTGCTCGCCCCCTACCTGAAGGGCGGCAAGGTCGGCCTGTTCGGCGGCGCCGGCGTCGGCAAGACGGTGCTGATCCAGGAGCTGATCAACAACATCGCCAAGGGTCACGGCGGCGTCTCGGTGTTTGCCGGGGTCGGCGAGCGTACCCGCGAAGGCAACGACCTGTATCACGAAATGATCGACGCCGGCGTGATCAAGGTCGATGAGCAGGGCAACCTGCTGGAAGGCTCCAAGGTCGCGCTGATGTATGGCCAGATGAACGAGCCGCCGGGCGCCCGTGCTCGGGTCGGCCTGTCGGGTCTGACCATGGCGGAATATTTCCGCGACGAGGAAGGCCAGGACGTGCTGTTCTTCGTCGACAACATCTTCCGCTTCACCCAGGCCGGCGCCGAAGTGTCCGCACTGCTGGGCCGCATCCCCTCGGCGGTGGGCTATCAGCCCACCCTGGCGACCGACATGGGCGCGCTGCAGGAGCGGATCACCTCCACCAACAAGGGGTCGATCACCTCGGTGCAGGCGATCTACGTCCCCGCCGACGACCTCACCGACCCTGCCCCCGCCACGTCATTCGCCCACCTGGACGCGACCACGACACTCAGCCGCCAGATCGCCGAGCTGGGGATCTATCCGGCTGTGGACCCGCTGGATTCGACCTCGCGCTCGCTCGACCCGCGGGTGGTGGGCGAGGAGCACTACAACGTGGCGCGCGAGACCCAGCGCATCCTGCAGACCTACAAGTCGCTGCAGGACATCATCGCCATTCTGGGCATGGACGAGCTGTCGGAGGAGGACAAGCTGGTGGTTGCCCGCGCGCGCAAGATCCAGCGCTTCCTGTCGCAGCCGTTTCACGTGGCCGAGGTGTTCACCGGGTTCCCCGGCAAGTTCGTGCCGGTGGCGGACACCGTGCGCAGCTTCAAGGCGATCTGCGCCGGCGAATACGACCACCTGCCGGAAGCCGCGTTCTACATGGTCGGCACGATCGAGGAAGCGGTGCAGAAGGCCGAGACGCTGAAGACGAATGCGTAAGGCGCGATTGGCGGGAGGCCACCTGCCTGAAGACGTCGATCGCCGTTTCAAAGGATAAGTCATGCCGACCAACCTGGAGATAGTCAGTCCGGAGAAGTTGCTGCTGTCCCGTCCGGTGGACATGGCCGTCATCCCGGCCTCGGAGGGCGATATGGGGGTGCTGGAGGGGCACGCGCCGATGATCGTCATGCTGCGCGGCGGCACGATCGACCTGTATGAGGGTGACCGGGTCATCGACCGGCTGTTCGTCGATGGCGGCTTCGCTGAGGTGACGCCGGAGCGCTGCACGGTGCTGGCGAACCACGCGATTCCGTTGGCCGAGGTCAACAAGGCTGATGCCGAACGGCGGCTGGCCGAGGCGGAAGCGGCGTATGAGGAGGCCGACAAATCCGACGTGGCGGTCGAGGACGCGGCTCTGGATGCTGTCCAATCCGCCCGCGCGATGGTCGAGGCAGCCGGATAGTTTAATCTGGCTCCCCCGGCGGGTTTATCTGAAGCCGACCGTGCGGCCCAGCGCTGCCGTGGGCAAGCCGCCAATGTGGCCGATTGGCATCGCCACCCAACTGTGACGCCTTGCAACGAACCCGATCGTGGCTTGGGCGGTTTCATCCTCGGTTCAGCATTCCTATAGTCAAGGCTGTTGACAGTCCCTGCCTTCAGTACAGCGAGCGTGATGACAGGATGAAACACTGGCGGATCGAAGATGTGGCTTGGGACCGGTTTGATCCGGTGGCGGTCGATCCGGCGCTCGTGCCGCTGGTCAAAGCCGCCGCGATGGTCGAGCGCAACGGCCGGGATTACGCCGTCTACCTCGGCCGGGTGTTCAGCGACGATCCGGATTTCCGTCAGGCGGCGGACCACTGGGCGGAGGAGGAGGTCCAGCACGGCGACGCGCTGGCGAAATGGGCCAGTCTCGCTGACCCGGCCTGGGATTTCGAGGTCGCTTTCGGTCGCTACCGCGCCGGCTATTCGGTCCAGGTCGACGCCGACGCCTCGATCCGTGGGTCCCGCACCGGGGAACTCATCGCCCGCTGCATGGTGGAGACCGGCACCTCCAGCTATTACACCGCCTTGGGCGAGGCGGCCACCGAACCGGTGCTGCGGCAAGTCTGCAAGCTGATCGCCGCGGACGAGTATCGGCACTTCAAGCTGTTTTACGACCACATGCGCCGCTATTTGTCGCGCGAGAAGCTGGGGGTCGTCACCCGTCTGCGCATCGCGCTGGGACGCATCGGCGAATCAGAGGACGATGAGCTGGCCTACGCGTACCACTGCGGCAACGAACCCGAATCGCAGGCTTATCAGCACGGCCGCTGCACCGCCGCCTACATGGCGAGTGCGATGGGGTTCTATCGCTATCGCCACATCGAACGCAGCACCGGGATGATCCTCAAGTCGGTCGGGCTGCCGCCACGCGGCCGGCTGTCGGTCGGCGCCACCAAGCTGGCCTGGAAGCTTTTGCAGTGGCGCCAGCGGCGCTTCGAGCAACAGTTGGCGGCGTAGGCCAAGCCGCGATCATGGTTTGACGAGCGCGGCCGGGGTCACCTTTTGCCGCGGCGATTGGCGCACCGGCTCAGCGTTATCCAAGAACCATTGCCGTCGGCATCAATCCTGTCCATCCAGGAAATCCAGCATGGCGGCATTGAATAGCGCCGGATCCTGCAGGAAAGCAAAATGGCTGACATTCGGCAGGATCAGCAAACCCGCTCGGGGAATCGTTGCCGCCATGTATTCGGTATGGTCGCGCCGAATCGCCTCGTCGTGTTGGCCATCGGCGATCAGCACCCGAACCCCGATCTTGCGAAGCTGATCATCCGTCCAGTTCGGCTGAGTGCGCCACATCTGTCCGATTTGGGTCAGGAACGCCGCGTAATCATGCGGCGTGGGGGACAGCTCGATGTATTCCTCCCGCGCCCGAGCGATGAACCGCGCGAAGGTCGGGTTGTGTTCGACATCCGGTTTCAGTCCGCTGGTGCGGGTGTTGGCGCCGAACGCGAACACCCGGTCCACTCGATCCGGATGGCGCATGGCCATATCGAGCCCGATGATTGCGCCGTCACTCCAGCCAACGATCCGGGCACGTGCGATGCCGAGCTGTTCGAGCAGCGCCACTACATCGTCGGTCATGAGGTCGTAGCTGAAGGGCTGTGCGTTTCGGGAGCTGCGACCGTGGCCGCGACTATCGAGAAGGATGATGCGATGATGCGGCGCGAGAGCGGGGACCTGATTGCCAAAATAGTCCGAGTTCGCGAGGCCGCCGTGCAGCATCACCACCGGCGTACCCGCAGCTGCGCGAGAACCTGCCTCCAGATAGTACAACTTGATGCCGTCAACCTGGGCATAGCCTGCCCGACCCTTTGGAGGCGGCGGCGTAGGCGGTAGAATCTGCCACCGCTCGGCTGCCAGCGCGCTATGAGGCAGGGCCAGCGCTGCGGCCAGACCAGCGGAGAAGGTTCGCCGTGAAGTGATGGCTGCGCTGATCAAGTCAGATATACGATATCCTCCTTATCGCTGTCCTGGAGCGCCGCTAGCCGAGGTCCGTCCGACGGCCGCGTGGTCGTGCGGCGGCGTAGCGTTTCGTTGGAAACTAACTGATGATGGCGATTTGTTCGCGTCGGAGTTGCACCGTCAAGTCATCCAGTGCCTGGCCGATCCGGTTGAGCATTTCGTCGATGTCCGCCTTGGAGATCACCAGCGGTGGACTGAAGCAAAGTGAATCGTTTGCCACGACCCGGACGATCACGCCATTCGCCTCGCATAGCGCGGTCAGGCGGCTCCCAACCTTCGCCTTCGGATCGAAGTTCTTGTGGCTCGGTTTTTCCGCTACCAGTTCGACCGCCGCGATCAGTCCCGTGCCGCGCACTTCGCCGACCAGCGGGTGATCGGCGAAGCGGCGGCGCAGTTCGGATTGCAGATGGGGCCCGACCGATCCGACATGGGCGCCGATTTCCATCTCGTCGTAGATCTTCAATGTTTCGATCGCCACCGCCGCCGGGACTGGATGGCCGGAGTAGGTGAAGCCGTGGCCGAACGTGCCGATGGTGTGGCTTTCCTTGGCCAGCGCCTGGAACACCCGGTCGTTCACCATCACCGCGCTGATCGGCAGATAGGACGATGACAGCGCCTTCGCGCACACCATCATGTCGGGCTGAATATCCAGCGTCTGGCTGCCCCAGTAGTTGCCGGTGCGCCAGAAGCCACAGATGACCTCGTCCACCACCAGCAGCACGTCATATTTGCGTAGCACGGCCTGAATCTTCGGGAAATAACCACGCGGGGGCAGGATCACGCCGCCCGCACCCATGATCGGTTCCGCCCACATCGCGGCGACCGTGTCAGGCCCCTCGGCCAGGATCATCTTCTCCAGTTCATCGGCGCAGCGCGAGGCGAAGTCGTCCTCCGATTCGCCGGGTAGCGCGCCGTGGTAGAAATGCGGCGTCATGGTGTGGATGAAGCCCGGCAGCGGCACGTCGAAACTGCGGTGATTGGCTGCCAGCCCGGTCAGCGAAGCCGATCCGATGGTGATCCCGTGGTAGCCCTTCAGCCGGCCGATGATCTTCTTCTTGTTTGGCCGACCGAGCGCATTGTTGAGATACCAGACCATTTTGATTGCGGAATCGTTCGCCTCGGAGCCGGAGTTGGCGAAGAATACCTTGCTCATGGGCAGCGGCGCCCGGGCGATCAGCATCTCCGCGAGGTCGATCATCGGCTCGTGCGACTTGGCGGTGAAGGCGTGGTAGAACGGCAGCTTGCGCATCTGGTTGGCGGCGGCCTGGACCAGGCGCTCGTTGTCGAAGCCAAGCGCCGCGCACCATAGGCCGGCGACGGATTCGATGTATTCCTTGCCGGTCTCGTCCCAGACCCGGACGCCCTTGCCGTGGGAAATGACGACGGGACCGGTCTGCTGGTGGGCCTCGAGGTCGGTATAGGGATGCAGCACGTTGGCGATGTCGCGTGCAGCCGCGGAGTTCGCGCCGAAGGGCGGGGGCGGTGCCATGGATGCTCCTGATTGGCTGGATGACTTAGGCTGGACACCCTAAACCCAGCGGGTGCCCGCGCAAACCCGTCGTTGAAGATCCCGCGGTAATACATTATGTAGCAGCGGTAATACCGAATGGACATCACATGAGCACCGTCACCGTCAAAGGTCAGGTCACGATCCCCAAACCGATCCGCGAGATTCTGGATATTCACCCCGGCAGCGCCGTGGACTTCATTATGGGCTCGGCCGGGGAGGTCGTGCTGCGCAAGGCAGGGGCAGCGGCTGGGGCTGGTGAGCGGGCCATACTGCGGTTCGACCGCGCGGTTGGCAGCGCTGGTCCTGGCATGACCACCGACGAGATCATGGCGCTGCTTCGCGGCGAGAACTGATTGACCCTAGTCGATACCAATGTCCTGCTGGATATCGTGACCAACGACCCGCGATGGATGTCGTGGTCGCGTCTGCAACTCGCGAGGGCGTCCGCTACCGGACCGCTGTTAATCAACGACGTGGTCTATGCCGAGTTGTCCGTGCGTTTCGAGTCGATCGAGAACCTCGAAGCCGCCCTCGCCGAGATCGGCACGCGGCTTGACGCAATCCCTCGCGCGGGCCTGTTTCTGGCGGCCAAGGCCTATCGGCTCTACCGCGGGCGAGGCGGAATACGCACAGGGGTCTTGGCCGACTTCGTCATCGGCGCGCACGCATCGGTTCTGGACTGCATTCTGCTGACACGAGACCGAGCGCGATACCGGGACTATTTTCCGGCGCTGCGCCTGATCGTGCCTGATTGAACCGTCGAAGCGAAGCCTGCCCGGAACGGCTTCGCAACCGGGTTCGGTTCCCTATTTGCCCAGCGTCTTGCGCAGGAACCCGGTGCGCGATTGCGCGCCCGCGAGCATGAAGGACGCGTCCTGGCCGGACAGGATGAACCGCGCACCCATGTCGATGTAGCGCGGCATGATAGCCTCGTTGTAGATGCCTGCCATGCCCGGGAATTTCCGGTGTTTCGCGCAGGCGGCGATCATCGTGCGGTAGGCCTCGGCCAGTCGGTCGTTGGCGAAATCGCCGGGGATGCCCATCTCCGCGCACAGATCGTTCGACCCGATCAGCAGCACGTCCACGCCGGGGACTGACGCGATCTCGGCTGCGTTGGCGATGGCGGTCGGGGTTTCCAGCATCACCACGGTCAGGTTGGCCGCGTTCAGCGCCTTCACCGCCTCGCCGGTGGTCAGCTTCTGCAACTGATAGTGCGGCCCCCAACCGCCAACCGAACGATGACCGATCGGCGGATACTTCAGTCTCTCGACCACCTCGCGCGCCTCGGCGGCGGTATCGACATGCGGCATGACGATGCCCATCGCGCCGTTGTCCAGCGCCCGTGTCGCGATTGCGTATTGCCCGTTCGGCACCCGAGCGATCGGGGCGATGCCGGCGTCAAGCGCGGCGGCGGAAATCTGCGCGCAGGCGTCCAGCGACATCGTGCCGTGTTCCATGTCCAGGAACAGCCAGTCGAAGCCTGCCGTGGCCATCATCTTGGCCACTTCCACGCTGCGCGTGGTGCGGATGCCGACCCCGAGCGATAGGTGTCCTTGCCGTAGTTGGTCGTGGGCGACGTTACGGACGGTCATGGTGCTTTCCTCGTCTTGCAGAGACCGAGCGGCGCCATTGTTGGTGCTGCATCATATCGAAGTTCGGTTGAACGGCCCTATTGCGCCGCTGCCATGTCAAAGGACCGCGACTTCATTCCCTTCTGGTTTTCGTAAAGCGAACCCTGGCGTGAAGCCGGCGGCAATGGCAAACGCACCGGCGCCGGGGCAAGTCTCGGGGGCTGCGGTTGGCCGGCGACCATCAGCCCGTCGAATGCCTCGATGCCGCCGGAAAAACCCAGGATCGGCCACGCGTCGCCGGCGCGGAACTGAAACAGCAACAGGCGCCGGTCGCGGTCGGAGACGTTCGGAGCGGACCCATGCACGGCGCGAACATGATGCACCGTAATCGAACCTGCCTTGCCGGTCAGCGGGATCGCTTTGGTATAATCGACGTCGTGATTGTCCGGACTCATCGCGCCGCAGAACACACCGTCGGCATGATGATCGAACGTCGGGCCTTTGTGGCTGCCGGGAATGATCATCAGCGGACCGTTTTCAATCGCCATGTCGTCGAACATGACACCGACAGCCGCGAGGTTCTCGTTGGTGTGGGGATAGAACGCCCAGTCCTGGTGCCATTCCACCGGCGCCCCGAAACCGGCACACTTCATGTTCAGCTTGGCGGTATCGAACCGGATGTGCGGGCCCCACAGCGCCTGCAACACGCCGATGATCTTCGGATGCCGGGTCAGCGCGGCATAAGCCGGATCGTGCAGGTTCGCGGCCTTGATCCGGCGCACCCTGGGATTGGCGGCGGAGTGGCTGTCTTCCAAGTCATAGATCTCGGTGTGGCTGGTCAGCCCGGCGGCGCGCTGGACGAAACTATTGGTGACGTCGCTGAGCGTGCGAACCTCGTCAGGGGTCAGCACGTCCGGCACGACGATGGCGCCGACATCGTTATATTCCTCGATCTGGGCCTTGTTGAGCATGAATTCCTCCGCGCTTTGCAGCAACCCTACATCGGCGCGCGACAAGGGTCGAGGCTGACCGAGTGACCAATCCGGCCCAACGGTGGTAACACGGCTGGACATCGAGAAAGGATCACCGATGGCGGCGCACTACGACCTTCTGATTCGCAACGGCACCTGCGTGCTGCCGTGGAGTTCGGAACGTATCGACGTCGGGGTGCGCGGAGGCAAGATCGCCTCGCTTGGCGTGGGCTCGGATGCCACCGCGGACGACACGCTGGATGCCACCGGCCTGCATGTGCTGCCCGGCCTGATCGACCCGCACGTGCATCTGCGCGATCCGGGTGACAAGACGGTCGAAACCATTCCCACCGGCACAAGAGGCGCCGTGCTCGGCGGCCTTACCACCGTGTTCGACATGCCGAACACCAGCCCGTCCATTACGGATCAGGATCGCTTGAGCTGGAAGCAGGACTACGTCCAGCAGGTCGCCTGGTGCGACATGGGACTCTATGTCGGGGGCACCAAGACCAACATCGCTTCGCTGGCTTCGCTGGAAGTGGGCGAGGGTGTCTGCGGCATAAAGATCTTTGCCGGCAGTTCGACCGGCGACCTGATGATCGAGGACGACGAGCACCTGGAAAAAGCCATGCGCGCCGGGCGCCGCCGGATCGCCTTCCACAGCGAGGACGAATACCGTCTGCAGGCACGCAAGCCACTGTTCAAGTCCGGCGATCCCCATGCCAACCACATGGTCTGGCGCGACGAGGAGTGCGCCTTCCTCGGCACCCGGCGGCTGGTGGCGCTGGCCCGAAAGACCGGACGCCCGGCGCATATCCTGCACGTTTCGACCGCGCAAGAATTGGACTACCTGAAGGACTACCGCGACATCGCGACATGCGAGGTTCTGGTCAACCATCTGACTCAGGTTGCGCCGGATTGCTACGAGCGACTGGAGGGCTTCGGCGTGATGAACCCGCCGATTCGTGGCCAGCAGCATATGGATGCGGCCTGGAGAGCGATCAACGACGGCACGGTTGATACGGTCGGGTCCGACCATGCGCCGCATCCGCGCGACAAGAAGCTGCTGCCCTGGCCGGAGTGCCCGGCCGGCCTGACCGGAGTGCAGACTTTGGTGCCGATCATGCTGGATCACGTCAATGCCGGTCGTCTGTCGCTGGCGCGTATGGTCGATCTGATGTGCGCCGGGCCCGCCAGGGTTTACGGCGTTCTCGGCAAGGGACGGCTGGCGGCCGGATACGATGGAGACTTCACTCTGGTGGACCTGCAACGCCGCCGGCGCATCGAGGAATCCTGGATCGCCGCGCCGTGCGGATGGACCCCGTTCGCCGGGATGCAGATCACCGGCTGGCCGGTGGCGACGATCGTGCGCGGCCAGATCGTCATGCGGGACGACGAAGTGCTGGACTCGCCATCCGGCCGGCTGGTGAACTTCAACGGGTGATGCGCGGCACCACGCGCGGGCCGCGCGATGACGGGCCAGTCCCGAACCACGTGATGACGAGCGATGCAATGCCGAGCCACCCGATAAAGGAAACGCCCAACCATGAGCAGCACAACCACCCCAAGCCCGTATTTGCCCGTGCGCGACGACTGGCTGGCACGCCGCCGCGAGCCGATCCTCGACCCGGCGCTGCCGATCGTCGATCCGCATCACCACCTGTGGGAGCGGCCGGACTGGCGCTACATGCTGGACGACCTGTTGGCGGATACGAACAGCGGCCACAACATAATCGGGACAGTGTTCGTTCAGTGCCGTTCGATGCATCGCGCATCGGGTCCCGAGGCGTTCAGGCCGGTCGGGGAGACCGAGTTCGTCAACGGCGTCGCGGCCATGAGCGCATCCGGGGGTTATGGTCCATCGAAGATCTGTGCCGGCATTGTCGGCCATGTCGATCTGCGCAATGGCGACAGATCACGCGAGGTGCTGGAGGCGCATATTCGCGCCGGCGGCGGTCGGTTCCGCGGCATCAGGCATATCACGGCGAATGACCCTGATCCGACCCTGATGAACCCGGCCTACGCGCCACCTTCGCGGCTGATGTACGACGAGACGTTCCGCCAGGGATTTGCCTGCCTGGCGCCGCTCAATCTGTCGTTCGATGCGTGGTTGTATCATCCTCAGATCGGCGACGTGACCGCGCTGGCTCGGACATTCCCCGGCACGCCGATATGCCTGAACCACGTCGGTGGCCCGTTGGCAATCGGTTCCTATGAAGGCAAACGCGCCGAGATTTCTGCCGAATGGTCGAAGTCGATCCGAGAGCTGGCGGCGTGCCCGAACGTGGTGGTGAAACTGGGCGGCATGGCGATGCGGATCAACGGCTGGGATTTCCATACCAAGGCGGAACCGCCATCATCGCAGGAGCTTGCCGCCGCCTGGAAACCCTACGTCGAGACCTGCATCGAGGCATTCGGCGCGGCCCGCTGCATGTTCGAAAGCAACTTCCCGGTGGACAAGGGGTCGTACGGCTATGCGGCGTTTTGGAACGCTTGCAAGATCCTGGCGAAGGACGCCTCGGCCGAGGAGAGGACCGCGCTATTCAGCGGCACCGCGGCGCGGTTCTACCGTCTGGAATTCTGAGGATCATGCCATCACCGGGATGTGCGCCACCGGGATGTGCGACGAGGCGCGCGAACTAGTATCACCAGGAACAAACGATGCAAGGTCTGAAGATCGGCGACATCGAGATAACCAGCATCATTGAGCGCGATGGTCCTTGGCGTAAGCCAGCCGACATGTTTCCGGCCTATGATCCCCAGGTGGCTGCGCGACATCTGAAGACATTGGATCCCATCGTGTTCGATCCGGTCTCCGGGATGATGTATATCACCTACCAGACATTTGTAGTGCGAACCCCGCATCATACGATCCTGATCGACACCTGCACCGGCGAGGACAAGGGTTACCCCGCGCCAATGGATTTTCCCAAGCAGCGCTATTTGGAGGAGTTCAAGGCCGCCGGACTTTCGTTCGACAAGATCGACTATGTTTTCTGCACCCATCTGCATATCGATCATTGCGGCTGGAACACAATCTTGCGTGACGGACGCTGGGTCCCGACCTTCCCGAATGCAAAATACGTGTTCCATAAGAACGAATACGCGGCGTGGGAGCAGGCGACGAAGGAAGATAAGCAGCCACCCGGGAATGTCTGGCGCTTCAACTGCCTGCCGATCGTCGAAGCCGGTCAGGCCCTGTTGGTGGATGATGGCTACACCCTTGACGATACCGTCTGGCTTACGCCGACGCCGGGTCACTCGCCGTGCCATTGTTGCGTGAACATCAAATCGGGCGGTCAACACGCGGTGGTCACGGGCGACCTGATGCACCATGCATTGCAGGTCCGCGAGCCAAGCTGGTCCACGATCTTTGACTGGGACGCGAAGCAAGCCGAGGCATCGCGGCGCCGGTTCCTGGGTGATATCGCGGGAACCGGAACGTTTGTACTGCCGATCCACTTTCCCAGCCCCACGGTCGGACTGGTGGAGGCGGCGGGAGACGCGTTCGACTATAAGTTCATCGCCTGAGGGCCGGGTCTCGGCTCTATCCCCGGGGCCGATACCCCAAAATCCGCGCGAAACGGTCGCAGTAAACATCCCAAACTTCGGGATTAAGCAGGCGCGGAGGCCGCTTCCCATCCAGGATATCGAGCATCTGCTCGGCGGCGATCTTGGCGATATTGTGCCGCGACTGCCGGGTTATCCCGGCAGTGTGCGGACTGACCACTACGTTGTCGAAGCCAAGCAACGGATGGTCGGACGGCGGCGGCTCGTCTTCCCAAACGTCCAGCCCGGCTCCGGCGATCTGACGCGCCGTCAGTGCCTGGGCTAGGGCGTGCTCGTCATGGATCCCGCCGCGCGCGGTGGTAATGAAATAGCCGTGCGCCGGCATCACCGCGAACTGCGCGGCGCCCATCATCCCCCTGGTTTCCGCGGTGTGCGGACAGTTGACCGAGATGTAGTCGGCGATCCGCAGCATCGCTTCCAGCGTCGGGACCTTCTCGGCGCCCTTCGCCGCGATCTGCTCCGCCGTCTGATACGGGTCGTAGGCGAGCACCCGCATCTGAAACAACCCGCGGCAAAGCTCCGCTACCCGAGCGCCGACATGGCCAAGACCGATGATCCCGATGGTACGGCCCTGCACGTCGTCGCCCATGAAGTCTTGCCGCCGATACGCGCTGCCACTGCGCATCGCATGGTCCGAGACGACGATGCGCTTCGACAGCGCCAGCATCATCGCCATCACATGTTCGGCCACGCCCTCTTTGTTGCCGCCCGCCTGGTTCACCACCATGACACCGGCAGAAGTGGCGTCAGCCAAGCTCACCGTATCGAACCCGGCGCCGTTGGTCGAAAGCACAAGCAGATTGGGACAACGGGCCAGCAACGGCGCGTAGCCTTGCAGCGCGATCGCCAGTTCCTGGCGGCTACTGCCGATCTGATAGGCATGCGCCTGTGACAGTACCGGTTCGACTTCGTCGGCCGGAGAATCGTTGACCAGCTTGTCCACCTGGAGGTCCGCGCGCGCCGCCAGGATATCGAGATAAATCTGCGCAGAAACGTTGTTTACGTAAAACACTCGCTTGGTATTCGGCGCCATCGGTGGCCCTTCGCTGCTCGGTCAAGATCCGGCAGATAGCCCGATGTTCGGCGTACAGGCAAATCGACCGCTCGGCTCGCTGGAGGACGATAACGGGCTTCCTTTGACCGACCCCGAGCTCCGTCGTTGATCGATCCAAGCCGACACATGCGCCAGCGATTGGCTGATGACCTGATGCATATCGAGATACTGATACGTTCCGCAGCGACCGATAAAGCTAACATTCGCGACCGCGGCCGCCAGCGCCTTGTAACGGCTGTAAAGCACCTGATACCTCCCGTCGGAGGTCTTCACGGGATAATATCGTTCATGGTTGTTTTCGGAGTAATCGCAAGGCTCCTCCCGCGTGATCGTCTTGCTCGGCCCTTGCCGGACGACGTGGCCCTGTATCCGGGTCCAGTCGGTCTCTCGCGTCAACGGACCGGCGTCGGTGAAGTTGATTGTCGCGGCCGACCCGCAGCCGTAATCGAACCGGACAGTGTGATGGTGGAAGCGTATGGATCGATATGGCAGCCGGCCGATCCGGTAATCGAAAAACGCATCTATCGGCATGCTGTTGAAACAATGCACGTAGCCACGAAGCATCGAGGCATCGAACGACTGATTCAGGCACACGCGGATACAAGGATGATCTAGTATAACCTCGAAAAGACGCGTGTAGCCCAGGCGCGGCATCACCTGGTAGGTTTCGCCCGGAAAGTAGCGATCCTCATTGTCGTAACGCAGTGGAATCCGCTTTACGACCGAGGCATCCAGATCTTCCAGATCGAGGCCCCACATCTTCCTGGTGTAAGGGCGAAAAAACAGATCCGACAATATCACGCCGACCTTGGTCGCGAGGTACTCGGCAGCATTGGCCGGATGAGCAATATCGACAGCCTGGGTCAGCAGAAAGGCGCGCACCGCCTCACTGTCGTTCAGCGTCACGCCAAAGACATCGTTGATGGTTGCGCGGTTGATCGGCAGCACGACGCACCGTCCGTCCGGCAACCGCGCTTGAACGCGATGCTCATAAGTGACGAACTCGCCGAACCGGGCGATCCAATCGATGACCCTTTTGTTGGAGGTGTGGAAGAGATGCGGCCCGTAGCGATGGATCCGAATGCCGTTGCAGTCGATTTCGTCGAATGCGTTGCCAGCGATATGGCTACGCTGGTCGATCATATCGACCTCCCATCCGGCGTCGGCCAGTTCGCGCGCGACTGTAGCGCCTGCGAAACCGCATCCGACAACCAGAATTCGGGTCATTTCGTAGTGTTTACAGGGTTTCCTGCGCTATCGCAACAACTTCGCCACGCCGGTTCATCGATCGTCGGCGGGAGGCGGATCGGCGGCGAGGCGAAAAACTGCCGCCAATGGAGCTTAAAACCGAAAATAGTGCGTCACCCGCGAGCACCCCACCGGCAGACACGGCAACTACCCGAGAGGACGCAATCGCCGGACCAAGCGCCCGCGTGGAGCTCGTCGGACATCGTGATGAAGTCGAAGCATACCAACCAGGATGTTCATGGGCGGAGCACGGTCATCTTGAAGGCGCCCCCATTGGCCGCGGCATGAGCGACCGCCTGATTCACATCGGCCAGATGGAACTCGGTGACTTCGAAGCCACCCAGATCCAGCAACCCAGAACGGATCAGCCCGATGAGGCGAATACAGGCCTCGGCCGGGTACATCCATTGACCGCGTATGGTGATGTTGTTCCGCATTATCCAGGGGTACGGCAGCGCGAGGTCCTCACCCCCCAACATCCCGACGCCGCCCATCAGCACGACCCTGCCGAATTCCCGCACCGTCATCGCCGCGGTCCGCACCGGCCGCGTGCCGGCGAACGGCGGCAGCAGGTCGAGCACACAATCGATCGGGCCCGGGGCCGCTTGCCTCATCCGCTGACCATCCTCCGCCTCTTCGCCAGTCAACGTCACCGTCCTGACCCGAGACCCGAAGCGCCGCGACAGATCCGCCAGCATCGTCTTGTTGCGGCCGGGTGCCACGACGCAGCCGGCGCCCATCGCCAGCGCGACGGCGACGCCGGCACTGCCGAAGTTGCCGGTGGCGCCGCTGACCAGGATCGTCTCGCCTGCCTGAAGGTCCGCCGCCAACAAGCCGCCATACGGCACCAGCAGGTGGTTCAACGCGCACCACCGTCCCGCCTCGGCCGGCTCGATCGGACCGATCGGCACCGCGTTCTCGGTCGGGACCAGCATCTGTTCGGCGAACGGACCGTGGTGGAAATGCTTCTGCAGGTGCAGGCCGCCTTCACCGCGAGCGCTCCAGCCTTGCAGGGTGATGTCGGGGGCCAGCGCATCGTCACGCGACCGCACGGTCGGATCGCAGCACACCCAGTCGCCGACCGCCAGGCGGGTGGCATCCGGTCCAACTGCCCTCACTCGTGCGATCGCCCCGCATCCAGGCGCCACCGGCAAGGTGAGCAGGTATTTTCGCTCGCCGCTGAACACCTCGCGCGCATAGGGCAGAACGGTAGTCGCGACGACATCGACAACGACCTCACCTGTGCCGAGGATCGGATCAGGCAGGGTATCGATCTCCAGCGGCGATCCAAGCGCGTTCAGGATTGCAGCTTTCATGTATGTGTCTTCCCCTTTTACCGGCGCTATCGTGACATACTCACGGCGCCCATCCAGGCCTGGCAGTATCCTAGGACTGTGTAATCCCTGCCTGGCCGCGCGGAACCAGAAGCCCACAGTTAAACAAGTCCTTCCGGCGCAGGAGCAAAGCTCATGGCGGACCCAAACAGAGACGCGTTCGGTGATTTCCTCAGATCGCGACGGGAACGGCTGAATCCTAAGGCTGTCGGATTGTCAACGGCGCGACGGCGCCGGACCCCGGGTCTGCGACGCGAGGAGGTAGCCGAACTCGCAGGCATCGGCGTTGACTGGTATATCCGGCTGGAACAGGGACGCGCCATTCGTCCGTCGGTTACCACGGTCGATGCCCTGGCACGCGCGCTGCGCCTCAACAAGGCCGAGCATGCCCATCTACGAGCGCTGACACGAGACGCTGACCGCCGCCGGTTCACTCGCGAGACCGTGCCTGAAACGCTTCGACGTATGGTCGAAAGCCTGGATCAGCCCGCGTATGTCACCGGACGCCGATGGGACGTCCTGGCGTGGAATGCCGCGGCGGCCGACATCTTCATCGACTTCGGCCGTCTGGCGGAGGCCGACCGCAATACCCTTCTCTATATGCTGACCGACCCGGGGGCTCGGCGGCTTTTCGCGGCAACCTGGGCGGCCGAGGCAAAGCGCATGGTGGCCCAGTTCAGGGCAACGCATGACCTGTGGGCGGCCGATCCGGCGTTTCTCGACCTTCTGCGCCGGCTTCGAATGGGCAGCAGCGAGTTCGCGATATGGTGGGAGGCCCACGATATCCGCGGCAACGGGGCTGGGCAGAAACTGCTGAACCACCCGGAGCGAGGCTTGCTGCGCTTCGAGTATGCAACATTTCAGGCCAATGACGATCCGACGCTGAAGCTGGCGATCTATACGCCGGTATAGCAGCGACTGAAGCCGTCCGCCAAACCGCTTGGGCGGCATGGCGTCGGGAACGGCCCTGGCTCGCCCATGGTCCCGCCTTGCTCAGCCGCCGCCACCGCCACCGCCGCCCTGACGCGCGAAATAACTCCCCAAACGCAATTTGAAGGTTTGCCCGTCGCAGGCGCGTCCCGCGGCCACGCCATGGATGGAAATCGTGCTTACCTGCGAGGTGAATTGCCCTGTCACGCTCGCTGTCCGACCGCCAGCAACGTCCGTGGCCGTGATCTGAAAGCTGTCGTCGTTGTTGAGCAGGCCGGACAAGTTAGCGATGCGCTGTTGCCCCTCGCTTGCCAGGAAGCCATTGATCGTCCGGTTTGAGTCAACCACAAACCGCCATTCAAGACGCGGACACGCTCCTGCCGGCGGAGTATGGACGCTGTACCACTGCCCGATCAGAAGTTGTTCGATCATGCAACCAGGCAGGAGGCCGGCAACCAGCACAACCAAGATCACGCCTGCGATAAGCGGACTCGGGCGTCTTGTTGTCATGGTCGCATGGCGCCTAACCGGCCGGTTTCGCAACGCCTCGACGACGGCCGCACGAAGGTTCGTCGGCCCCTTCCTGCCCGAATGTTCCATGCGATCGAACGCCAGCGTTCGCCAGTTTTGTTGGCCCATCGTGTTGGCCGTCTCCTGTTCTGTCTTTGCCAGTATATCGCGAGCTAGATTTGCTTCACCGCGAGTGTGTCCCACCGGCTTGACGCTCCAGGATGCATGATGAACCGATAACAGCTTGATTCGCTTCGCTCCCCTGGTGGCCATCGGCCATCTCGTCGATATGGACGGCAACGAAATTGATCAATGGCTGCACTTTGGCTGCCGGCGAAGGTCGTCGACCGAGATCGGCAGGCGAAGGGCACGATTCATATGCCGCGACAGCGAAAACAAGCGCGGCTGCACGCCAACAAGCCGGTCGGCGGCTTGATTGAGACGGCAGGAACCCGGCGGAAAAATCGAGCGTTGAAGCGCCCTTTGGGCGGCCCCGCAGGTTGACGGCAAAACCTTCGCGGACCACCTGACATTCGGGCCGAGAGCGGTCTGCTATGACCAGCCTAGTGCCGAAAGTGCCGCATCCCGGTGAACACCATCGCCACCCCGGCCGCATCCGCCGCCGCGATCACCTCGGCGTCCCGTTTCGATCCGCCCGGCTGGATCACCGCGGTCGCGCCCGCGGCGACCACCGCCTGCAACCCATCGGCGAACGGGAAGAATGCATCCGATGCTGCCACGCTGCCGTGCGTCAACCGTTCCGGCAGCCCCGCCGCCTTGGCGGCTTCCTCACCCTTCCACGCCGCGATCCGCGCCGAGTCGATCCGGTTCGGCTGGCCGGCACCGATGCCGACGGTGGCGCCCGCTTTCGCGTAGACGATCGCGTTCGATCTGACGTGCTTGCAGACCCGGAAGGCGAACAATAGGTCGGCGGTCTCGGCATCGGTCGGGGTACGGCGGGTCACCACACGCAGGTCAGCCGCGCCGACCCGCCCGGTATCCCGCGTCTGCGCCAGGAACCCGCCCGCCAGGCTGCGGAACGTCAGGCCGTCGGCGGCCGGATCGGGAATCCCGCCCGTCAGCAGCAACCGCAAAGTCTTCTTCCGAGCCAGAACCGCCCTCGCGGCTTCATCGGCATCAGGGGCGATGATGACCTCGGTGAAGATGGCTGCGATCTTTTCCGCCGCCGCCGCATCCAAGGTCCGGTTGACCGCGACGATGCCGCCAAACGGCGATATCGGGTCGCAACGAAACGCCGCGTCCCAAGCCTCCACCAGCCGATCGGCGCTGGCCACGCCGCACGGGTTGGCGTGCTTGATGATGGCGACAGTCGGCGCCTCGAACTCCGCCACGCACTCGAACGCGGCGTCGGTATCGTTCAGATTGTTGTACGACAATTCCTTGCCCTGAACCTGCACCGAAGTGGCCACACCGAACCGCCTGCCCCAGGCATAGAATGCCGCTGCCTGATGCGGGTTCTCGCCATATCGCAGGGTCTGCAGCCGGTCGCCCGATATTGTCAGTCGCTGGGGAAACGTATCCTCGCGCTGCGTCGAAAACCAGCTTCCGATCGCCGCGTCGTAAGCCGCCGTGCGGGCATAGGCTTCCCCCGCCAAACGACGGCGCAGCAGCTGCGAGGTGCCCCCGGATGACGCCAACTGCTCCAGCATTTCATCGTATTGCGCCGGGTCGACCAGTACAGTAACAAAATCATGGTTCTTCGCCGCGGCACGGATCAGCGCGGGACCGCCGATGTCAATCTCTTCGATGCAGGCGTCGTAGGCGGCGTCCTTGGCGACCGTTGCCTCGAACGGATACAGATTGACCACCACCAAATCGATCGGCGCGATCCCGAGCTGGCGCATCTGCTCTAGGTGCTCGGGCCGATCTCGGCGCCCCAGGATGCCGCCATGGATTTGCGGCACCAGCGTCTTGACGCGCCCGTCCATGATCTCGGGGAACCCGGTGTGTTCGGAGACCTCCTTCACCAACACACCCGCCTCGCGCAGCGTTTTTGCCGATCCGCCAGTGGACAGGATCTCGACCCCGTGCGCCGCGAGCGCCTGGGCGAACCGCACCAGGGCGGTCTTGTCGGACACCGATATCAACGCCCGGCGGATGGGAACGATGTCGATCATGGTGGCGTCCAGTCGTGCTGCAATCGCGGCGGGATAAACCTACAGCCCCAGCAGGTCCAGCGTTCGTGACAGAACCTTGGCCTCGTCGTAATGCTCCAGCGCCCGCCGCCGACCAGTCTGGCCCATCCGGCCACGCAGAGCGGGGTCGCGCACCAATCGTCCCAGAGCCGAGCCAAGGGCAGCCGGATCGCCGGGCGGCACCGATAGCCCGGATACCTCGTTGACCACCTGCTCCGCCGGTCCCCGCACGTTCGTCGCGACCACCGGCAGAGCGGTCAGCATCGCTTCGATCACCGACATCGGCAGGCCCTCAAACCGGCTGGGCAGGGTGAAGATGTCGGCGGCCGCCAGCAGCGCCGCGATGTCGGTGCGATAGCCCAGCATGCGAAGCCGGCTGCCCAGACCGGCCGCGCGCAACACCGCGGCCACGTCGACGCCGCGGTCGCTGTCCAACCGTTCTCCCACCACCCAGAGTTCCGCCTCCGGCACCAACTGCATCGCGGCGGCAAGTTCGGGATAGCCCTTGTGCCAGACCAGCCGCGACACCGCGATGATCACCGTTCGGTCCGTCGCCACGCCCAGTTCGCCGCGAATCCGCGCACGAGCCGAGGGGTCGGGACGAAACAGCGCCGGGTCGCGGCCGTTGCGGACAGCCTCGGCTAGCGGCGCGATATGCAGACGCCGGGCGTCGCGCGCCTCGGCTTCCGAGACGGTCAGGAACACATCGGTCACTCGACCGGCGGTCCACTCCATGACGAGCGACAACGCGCGTCGGGGCAGCGACGACGACGCGTGATTGAACAGAAACCCGTGGCAGGTATAGGCGATCCGCGGGACGCCGGCGACGCGGGCGGCCAAGCGGGCGAGGAAGCCGCTGATCGGCATATGGGCGTGCACGAGGTCGGGCTTTTCCGCCCGCAAGATGGCGACCAGGGAGTTGAAGGCCCGGATATGCGCCAACGGCGACATCCGACGGACGAACGGGATCGCAATGACACGAAATCCCTCGGCCCGCACATCGGCCAACAAGGGACCTTCGGCGCAGGCCCCGACGACTTCGTGGCCCCTTGCTCGGATGGCGCGCATCAGCGGCAGCAGGAAATGCCGCAGCGAAAAGTCGACATTGGTGATCTCGATGACCTTCACCGGCGCCAGCCGCCAAGTCGATGTCGCTCGGATCCCGCGGCGGCCGGGACTACCCGGACCCGACCTTGCGCGCGCGGCGCCAAGGCTGACACAGCGGGCTCCATCAGCCCGCGCGTTCGACCTTGCTGAGCGCCCATTTGATGTGTTGCGGCCCGTCAGCAAAGCCGGTCAGCAAGATCTGCTCGCCGCGGCGCGGTT
The DNA here is from genome assembly GCF_965277825.1 of Rhodopila sp. NCBI lineage: Bacteria > Pseudomonadati > Pseudomonadota > Alphaproteobacteria > Acetobacterales > Acetobacteraceae > Rhodopila > Rhodopila sp. Next base: position 448,152 of record NZ_OZ255846.1, read on the forward strand.
CGGCGCCCCCCAGGTAGATCGTCTCTTCCAGGGACAACTGTGCGCCATCCGCACGCAATCGCCAAAAGGTGCCGGATTTCAACCGCAGCAGCACGGCCGCGCCATCCTGCTGCACACTCGCCTGCACATCCGGATGCAGATGAAAGCGCAACGTGAACGGCTGCGGTTCCAGCGCCTCGATCAGGTCCTCGCCGCGGATGTCCTCGCCGCTTTCCGCCATGTATAGGCGGCGGCGGTGAACCGCATTGAAGGTTTTCCGCCAGCCGTCATGCGACACGTCCAGCCAGTGCGCTCCGGCGGCCTCCTGGCGGTTCACCTCCACCGTTTCCGGGCGGCGGCCCAGGCCTTCCGGCTTCAACTCGCTGCTGTTCAGATCACCGATGACCAGCGTCGAGTGGGCCGCGGTGGCGCGTGCCGCATCGTGCCATTCCGGCGGACCAGCCACGAATGCCCCGCAATTGACGATGACCCGGTCGCGCATGATCGACAGTTCCATCGACAACGTTCCGGCATGCGCCAGGCGATCCAGCCCAGGCGGTGCCGGCACACCGCAGTCCACGATCAATACGCTGCGGCCGGCCTGCATGCGATGGAATCCGCCCTCGATCAGCGCCGAGGGACCGCGCCCGCCCTGACCCGCCTGGGTCAACACCAGTTCGACCAGCGCGTTGGTTTCTTCCCGGCTGCCGTTGAACAGTGCCAGGCCGCCATCGCCGTGCCGCATCACCCGTAGCGCCGTTGACATGCGTTCGATCGCATGGGCCAGGACCGGCGGTGCTTGGGTCTGTGAGGTGCGCAACAGCGCCCGAATCTCCGTCAGATCCTGCAGCGCCGACAACTGCGCCGCTGGGCTGCGTTCAGCATGGCAGCCGTCCGGCAGAATCTGGCGGCCGATTTCCTGCGGCAGGAACCTGAGCGCTCGGGTCAGAAAACCGGACTGCTCGCGCAGCGCGACCGCGGCAGCCACCAGTCCCTTCAACGCGGTCAGCGCGCGGGCGTCCAGTTCCTCGACCGGCAACGCCGCCGACAACCCGCGCGCATCCGACACCAGCCGACCCATCAACCGTTGGCGGAACGCATCGTCGGCGGTGGCGGCAAAAAACTCGTAGTGCCCAAGCCAGGCGGTTATGCGGGCGCCGACGACGTCGGGCCGATGCGCAACCGCGTCCGAGGGCGGGTTGGCGATCCAGTCCGACACCAGGGCACGGGCACGCAAGCGAGCTGCATCGGTGCCCAGCGCCTGCAGGTCGCGCAGCCAGGAGAAGCCGTGCGCACCGGCCCGCAGAACGGCGGAACCGCCAATCTGTTGCCAGCCGCCTTGCCGCAGCGGCTGCACCGCGCCGCCAAACTGCAGCTCGCCCTTGATTAACTGCGCGCCCCGATTGGCGTCGCCGGGCCACGGGTCGCGCACTGACAACGCTGGGGCGTCGGGCACTCGCCCCATCCGCAGGCTCGGCAGCCGAGCCATGGCCCTGCGCGCGCCTCGGATCCAACGGCTTGGACTCGAAGCGTTCATGCGCCGCTCCGCAGCGCCCCGATTGCTTGGGCGTAGTCGGGGGCGCGGAACACCGAGGTTCCGGCGATCAGCGTGTCGGCTCCCGCGGCCAGCACGGCCTTCGCTGTGGCGGGGATTATCCCGCCATCGACCGCCAGGGCGATCGGATGATCGGCGGCGTCGATCAATTGTCTCAGTTGGGCGATTTTCGGCAGTTGCGATGGCAGGAAGGACTGGCCGCCGAATCCGGGATTGACCGACATCACCAGGATGATGTCGGTCAGATCCAGTGCCCAGGCGATCGTGTCGGGTGACGTCGCGGGATTCAGCACAACGCCGGCTTTCTTGCCGGCATCGCGGATGTGCTGCAGCGAGCGATGCAGATGCGGCCCGGCCTCGGGGTGCAGGCTGATATGGTCGGCGCCGGCGTCGATATACGCGTCCAGGTACGGATCCACCGGGGCGATCATCAGATGCACGTCGAACGGCATCTTGGTGTGCTTGCGCAACGCCGCCAGGACCGGCGGACCGAAGCTGAGGTTGGGCACGAAATGGCCGTCCATGATGTCGAGATGCAGCCAATCGGCGCCAGCCGCCTCGATCGCGGCGACCTCCTCCTTCAGGCGGCCGAAATCGGCGGCGAGCAGACTGGGGGCGATGGTGACGTGCCGGGAGACGGGAGCAACCATGCGATGCTTCTAGACAACGGGACCGTTGTCACACAAGGAAACATCAGCCGTTGACCAGCCGCGCCGCGAAGAATCCGTCCATCCCGCCGCGATCGCGCCAGAGTCCGGGGTGGGTGCGCAAGAAGCCCTCCGAGGTTAAAGCCTCGGGCAGGGCGGCCAGTTCGTCGGCGCGGAACGGATCGTGCCGCAGTCCGGTCGTGGCAATCGAGGCGGCAATCCGCGATGCGCCTTCCTCAGGCTGTAGCGAGCAAACGGCGTAGATCAGCCGGCCACCTTTGCGAAGCATCCCGGCGGCATTTCGCAGCAGGTGGTCCTGCACCTGGACCACCGTCTGAACGTCGCGCGGCCGCTTGACGCGCGCGATATCCGGGTGGCGGCGGATGGTACCCGTGCTGCTGCACGGCGCATCCAGCAGCACGGCGTCGAACGGCTGCGAAGGCATCCACTCGGTCGCATCGGCATTGATCACGTCCGCGCGCAGACCCCATCGCGCCAGATTGGCTACCAGTCGATCGGTGCGGGCCGGATCGCGCTCGACCGCTGTCACGGCGGCTCCGGCAGCGGCAAGCTGGGCGGTCTTGCCACCGGGTGCGGCACACAGGTCGGCAACCCGCTCACCCGGTCCGGCCGCCAGAAGTCTGGCGGGCAATGCTGCCGCGGCGTCCTGGACCCAGAGCTCACCCGTCTCGAAGCCGGGCACGCAGGCAACCCCCGTTCCGGCTGGGAAGCGCACCGTTCCGGTCGGCAGCAGCACACCGCCCTGGGGCGTTGGGATACCCGGCTTAAGGCTGAAATCGAGTGGCGCCTCGGTCTGATGCGATGTAGCGATCGCTCGGGCGGATTTGCCCCACGCCGCCCAGAGCCACGCAGGTGTATCGAGCCGAGCGGTATCCAGATCCCCCAGCACCCCCGGTCCAGCCGCGGCAACCTTGCGCAGCACCGCGTTGACCAGACCGGCGAACGGCGCCAGGCCGCGGCGCTTGGCAAGGCTGACCGCAGTGGCGACAGCGGCGTGAGCCGGCGTTTCCAGCAGCAGCAGGCCAGCGGCACCGATACGCAGAACGTTGCGAACCGGGTCGGGGGGTTCCCGGCGCAGAAATGGCTCGAGCACCGCATCCAGTGTACCCATCCTGCGAAGAACAGCGGCGGCGAGGCGATGCGCCGCTGCACGGTCTCGCGGTTCAAGCTCCGACAGGCTGTCCAGCGCTTCTTGTAGCGGACGGAGCCGTTCCAGGACCGCGGTCAACAGGTCGAAGGCGGACTCGCGAGTCGGATCGGCCATCAGACCAACGGTCGCCCAACCCCATGATAGGCGAATCCGGCCTCGCGCATGGCAACCGGATCATAGACGTTGCGCAGGTCCACCAGCACCCGGCCGCGCATTGCATCGCGCAGCCGCTCAGGCGCCAGTGCGCGGAATTCGTTCCATTCGGTGATCAACACCAGCGCATCGGCGCCCGCCGCGGCATCCAGGGCGTCCGCACAGTAGTGAACCTGGTCTGGCAACAGCGGACGCGCCTGGTCCATGCCCTCGGGATCAAAGGCGCGGATGCTGGCACCGTCACCGGCCAGACGAGAGATGATCGACAGCGACGGCGAGTCACGCATGTCGTCGGTCTCCGGCTTGAAGGTCAATCCTAGCACGGCAATGGTCTTGCCGCGGACGGACCCGCCGCAGGCGGATATGACCCGCATAGCCATGCTGGACTTGCGTGCATCGTTGACCGCGACGGTGGCTTCGACCAGGCGAGACGGGGCGCCGTAGTCCTGCGCGGTGCGAACCAGCGCCAAGGTATCCTTGGGGAAACAGGATCCGCCGTAACCCGGTCCGGGATGCAGAAATTTGCGGCCGATGCGCCCGTCCAGGCCGATACCGCGTGCGACGTCGTGTACGTCCGCGCCGACCTTCTCGCATAGGTCAGCGACCTCGTTGATGAAGGTCACCTTCATCGCCAGGAACGCATTGGCGGCGTACTTAGTCAGTTCCGCGGTCTCGATGGCGGTAAACACGATCGGGGCCTCGATCAGGTAAAGCGGCCGATAAAGCCGCCGCATCACCTCCTTGGCGCGGTCGGATTCGGCGCCGATCACCACTCGATCCGGTCGCATGAAATCCCCGATGGCGTTGCCCTCGCGTAGAAATTCTGGATTCGACGCGACGTCGAATTCCAGATCGGGGCGGGTCGCGCGGACGATCTGCTGAATGTGGCGGCCGGTGCCAACCGGAACGGTTGACTTCGTAACGATTACCGCGTAGCCGGTCAGTGCACGAGCGACCTGCTCGGCAGCGGCGTAGACGTAGGTCAGGTCGGCATGCCCATCGCCGCGCCTGGTCGGCGTACCCACCGCGATGAACACCGCCTCCGTCCCGTCCACCGCTGCGGTCAGGTCGCCGGCGAAGGCCAGGCGGCCGGCCTTGACATTTTCCGCAACAAGCTGTTCCAGGCCGGGTTCGTAGATCGGCATCCGCCCCTCGCGTAGCGCGGCGAGTTTGCGAACGTCGGTTTCAACGATCGTGACTTCGGTGCCAAATTCCGCGAAACAGGCTCCGGAGACGAGGCCAACATAGCCGCCGCCAATCATCGTTATACGCACGTGTCGGGTTCCTCACGCGAATGCGACGCTGATTCAGCACAAGGCGACGGTCGATTCCAGCAAATTACCCAGGCGACCACTGCTTGGCGTCACCGAAACACGCTTGACAGGGCCACGAACGCGCGTGTGTCTGAGCAGACGTTGACTCAAGACCGGGGTTTCCATGCCGAACTCAGTGCTTCGGATCGGTATCGCGGGCGCGGGCCACTTCGGCCGCTACCACGCGCTGAAGGTCGCCGCATCCGGCCGTTGCCATCTGACCGGCGTCTTCGATCCCGACCTGGAACGGGCAAAGACCGTGGGTTGGGAGGCCGGCGCAAAGGAAGTCTGCTTCGAAGATTTGCTCGACATATCGGATGCGCTGATCGTCGCCGCCCCGGCCGAGGTCCATTATCAACTGGCTGCCCAGGCCCTCAACGCCGGCAAACACGTGCTGGTCGAAAAGCCGATTGCCGCCACTCTGACACAGGCGGATGAACTCGGCGCCTTGGCGAAACAGCGCGGCCTGGTGTTGCAGGTCGGCCATCTGGAGCGATTCTCAGCCGCATATCAGGCCATGGCGAGCAGAATCAACGCGCCGTTATATATCGAGGCAACCCGGATCGCACCGTTCAAGCCACGCGGCACCGACGTTTCCGTCATTCTGGATCTGATGATCCACGACCTGGACCTTGTGCTCGCCCTGGTCGACAGCGAGATCGAGAGCGTCGATGCGGTCGGTGCGGCGGTTGCCAGTCGCCACGAGGACATCGCCAATGCCCGGCTGAGATTCCGCAACGGCGCGGTGGCGACCATCACCGCCAGCCGGATTTCACCCCGAACCGAACGGCGCATGCGTATTTTCGGGCAAGAATGTTACATCGCCGCGGACTTCTCGGCCCGCAAGCTGACGGTGATCGCTCGCATTGCGGCCGACGGTGGCGGCCTGCCGCCCGGCCAGCAAGCGGTACCTGGGGTCGCCGGCTTCGCCAACGAGAATGTGTCATGGGAGGATCATGATTCGCTCGCGGCCGAACATGCGGCGTTCGCCGCCTCGGTGCTGGATGGCGCGCCGGTGCTGGTCGATGCCGCAGCGGGGCGCCGGGCGCTGGCGGCGGCGCTGGCGGTTGGCGAGAGCATGCGGGAGTCGCGCGAGAAGATGGCGGCCTCGGGACTTATCGAGGTCGCCGGCTCGGCGCATCATCCGAGCGGCATCACATGACCCGGATCGCTTCAATGTTAGCGGAAAGCGGTTCGCCTTGGACGCGTTCTTCGCCATCCATGCGCTGATGAACGCCCCTGGGCCTCGCGACCGGCTTCGCGGCATCGACCGCACGCTGCGCGCCGTCGCCATCGGCGCTCTGTTGTTGCTGGCCGCCAAGCTTTTGCAGGACGTCCTGCTACTGATTTTCGCCGCCATCCTTGCCGCCTGTATTCTGCACGGAGCGGCGGATTGGCTGCATCGACGTCTCGGACTACCGACCGGTTTATGGCTGTGCGTGGTCATCGTAGCGATCACCCTGTTGGTCGGCGGCGGTTTTTGGCTGCAAGGTCCGCGCGTGACCGCGCAGGCCGCCAGTGTTGCCGATACCGTCAGCCAACAGGTCCAGCACCTGTGGCAGACCGTGCAGGACAACCCGCTGATTCAGCGACTGATGCCGCAGATTAAGGCCAAGGCCGGGTCGGTGATGAGCAGTCTGTCGTCGATGGTGCCTGGCATGGCGTCTTCCACCATCGGGATCGGCGGTGATCTGGTGGTGATCCTGGCGACCGGTATCTTCCTGGCCGCCTCGCCTTCGACCTACGTCGCCGGGTTCCTGCGATTGCTGCCACCGGGTTGGCGACCGCGCGGGCGCGAGGTGATGGACGACCTGGGGAACACGTTACAGCTCTGGTTCCTTGGGCAGCTCGCCGACATGATCGTCGTGGCCGTGCTGACCGGGGCAGGTCTGTTTTTCCTTGGTGTGCCGCTTGCGCTGACCCTGGCGCTGATCGCCGGGCTGTTCAACTTCGTGCCCTATATCGGCGCCTTGGCCGGAGCTGTCCCTGCCCTGGCGGTCGCGGTGGCACATTCGCCGCAAACGGCGTTGTACGCCGCCATCCTGTTCGCTGTCGTGCAAACCCTGGAGGGGAACGTGATCGCGCCGCTGATACAGAAGCGCACCGTCGATCTGCCGCCCGCGCTCACGATCCTGTCGCAGACCGTGCTGGGCGCGTTGTTCGGTATCATGGGGTTGATCCTGGCCACGCCGCTGACCGCGGCGGCTACCGTCGCGGTGCGAATGATTTACGTTGAGAGCGTGCTGGAGAACGACGGCGACGGTCGGGAGGCCCGCAGGAGGTAGTTGTTCGTCATTGCGTTCCTTGTTGGGGATCAGGGTTCAGCCGAGACGGCGGCGATACAATGCGATCAGGCGCTCCCAGTGCCGTTCGGCGGCCGCCTTGTCGTAGCACCAGCGCTGCGGGAAAGCGAAGCCGTGGTGGACTTCGGAATACATTTCCAATTCCCCACTGTTGCCGGATTTGTCGAACAGTTCCTTCAGCTCCGCAACCATCGGCAATGGAGCCAGATCGTCGTGTTCGGCACAGGCAATATACAGTTCGCCCCTGGCCCTGCCCAGGTTGAGATGCGGGCTCTCCTGGTTCTCGCTGACCAGCCAGGTGCCGTAGAACGATGCGGCGGCGGCTACCCGATCGGGGTAGCGAGCGGCGGCGGCCAGCGAGTACGGTCCGCTCATGCAATAGCCGTGCGTGCCGACCATGCCGGCTTTGGCTTCCGGCTGTGAGTCGACGAAAGCCAGCATATCGGCGAAATCCTGCATCACCGGCGGGATGCTCATCTTGGTCCGGACCGCGCGCATCCGCGCCTGCTCGGGGCTGCCCTTGGTGGTGACGTCCGGCCCATACTTGGTGTCCCTGCCGGCGCGGTAATAAAGGTTTGGCAGCACGACGTAATAGCCGACGCTGCACAGGCGGCGCGCCATGTCATACAGTTCCTCGCGGATGCCGGGGGCATCCATCAGCAGGAACACAACGGGATGCGGGCCGTGACGATCAGGACGGACGAGAAACGTCTCCATCGCACCCGCCCGGGTGGTGAGATCGCGGATTTCTTCGATCATGGTCGTTCCTTCAGCCTCGCAGCCGATGCTTTCACGTGGCGCTTGGGCCGGCAAGATGGCCGCAATCCCGAAACCACGCGCGGCGCGCTTCGGCTCTTCCCGCACGTACGCCAGCAACGCTGGTGGTCTCGGCTGTCTCGGCGAGACGTTTGGCCGAACCAGGCGATCCGTCCGATGCGAATGTCAGAGTATTTCTTCCTATACCATATCAGATTCTATACCGTAACTTTTTACGCGCATAATGTGGCTAAATCGCTTATAACTACGTTATTAGGATCGGAACATCTTTAATTATTCAGCAAGGTTCGAAAATTTGGCTTATTTAAAGGTATGATATTACAGAGAAATAACGTAATTATCGGCAAAGTTCGATATGTTTCGCTAATAAGTTTCGATTCGCATTGCGCAAGATCACGTATCCGTGACTATCCTGCTGAATTATTACACGTTCCCGGGAGCATTGCAGAACATGGGTACCCAGACCACCAGCCAACCCGCCGCGCCGGGAAACTGGAGCGTTCAGTCGATAAACGGCATGCAATACATGGTCTTGTTGCCGGCCAACTACGATCCGAGCGTGAAGTATTCCACCGTGCTATACTTGCACCAATTGGACCAGGGCACCTACGGCCCGCAGAACCTGCAGAACCAGATCAATGCATGGTTCAACACGTCGACTTTCCGCACCGACTATCCCTCGATCATCGTCGCGCCGTTGCTTGATCAATCGGCCGACCTGTCCGGTCAGACGATAAACTTCGGCGGTGTCGACACGGCTGACAGTGCCGGTGAGGACAACGCCATCGCTGCGTTGAAGCAAGTCATGTCGCAATATTCCACTGATCCGTCGCGGGTCTACGTCACCGGCAACAGCATGGGTGGCATCGGCACTGAAGACATGATCATCAAATACAATGCCTATACTGGAACCGAGGGCAGAATTTTTGCCGCCGGCCTGTCGCTGGCGGGCGCCGACTACGGGCAAGGCTATCCGCAACCCAATCAGTCGGTTGTGAGCGGACTGAAGAACGTGCCGTTCTGGGCCATCCACGGCGGCCAGGACGGCCAAGTGCCGCTGGCCTGGGATCAGAACCTGTATGCCGCGGAACAGGCAATCGGCGGCGACATGAAATATACTCAGGACAACAGCCTGGGTCACGACGTCTGGGATACCTACTACCCGCAGACTGGCGCCGGTTCGCCGCTCGGCTGGCTGTTCAGCCAGTCGACCGGTGGTGCGGTAACGCCGACGCCGACCCCCGCGCCCACTCCCACGCCGACGCCGACGCCGTCGAAGAACGACACCGTGGTCACCGGCACCAGTGCCGCGATCATCGATGCCAGCGGCAACAAATGGACCATCACCGGCGGCGGTCAGGTGGCGATCAACGGTGTCGCCGACAGCACCACCGGCAACGTCATCGAACTGGCCTATGTCAACGGCACCATCTGGCAGGAGAACGCCGCCAAGCTGTGGTGGGGCGAGACCAAGAACAACGCCGCATGGTCACCCAGCGCCGGCACCGCCACCAGCCCGCTGCCGGCGACGCCGGCCCCGACGCCGACGCCGGCTCCCACGCCGACACCCACGCCAACACCCACGCCAACGCCGACACCCGCGCCGACGCCGACCCCCGCGCCCACTCCGACGCCGGCCCCCGCGCCGACACCGACGCCGGCCCCCGCGCCGACACCGACGCCGTCGAAGAACGACACCGTGGTCACTGGCACCAGTGCCGCGATCGTCGATGCCAGCGGCAACAAGTGGACCATCACCGGCGGCGGTCAGGTGGCGATCAACGGTGTCGCCGACAGCACCACCGGCAACGTCATCGAACTGGCCTATGTCAACGGCACCATCTGGCAGGAGAACGCCGCCAAGCTGTGGTGGGGCGAGACCAAGAACAACGCCGCATGGTCACCCAGCGCCGGCACCGCCACCAGCCCGCTGCCGGCAACGCCGGCCCCGACGCCGACGCCGGCTCCCACGCCAACGCCGACACCCGCGCCAACCCCGACGCCGACGCCGACGCCGACGCCCACGCCCACCCCCACGCCGTCGAAGAACGACACCGTGGTCACCGGCACCAGTGCCGCGATCGTCGATGCCAGCGGCAACAAGTGGACCATCACCGGCGGCGGTCAGGTGGCGGTCAACGGCGTCGCCGACAGCACCACCGGCAACGTCATCGAATTGGCCTATGTCAACGGCACCATCTGGCAGGAGAACGCCGCCAAGCTGTGGTGGGGCGAGACCAAGAACAACGCCGCATGGTCACCCAGCGCCGGCACCGCCACCAGCCCGCTGCCGGCAACGCCGGCTCCGACGCCGACCCCCGCACCGACGCCCAAGCCGACGCCAGCACCAACACCGACCCCTGCCCCGACACCAACGCCGACTCCCACCCCGCCGCCGACCTCGGCGAACGACACCATGGTGCTGGCCGGTGGCGCCAATGCGATCATCGATGCCAGCGGCAACAAATGGACCATCACCGGCAGCGGGCAGGTCGCGGTCAACGGTGTCGCCGATACGACCACCGCCAACGTCGCCGAACTGGCCTACGTCAACAAGCAGGTCTGGCAGGAGAACGCCAGCCAACTGTGGTGGGGCAAGACCACCCCGAACGCGGCCTGGGCGCCCGATCCGGGGACCAGCACCAGCCCACTGCCGGCACCGATCACGCTGGCCAGCGCCAGCGCAACGGTCAGCGCCAGCCAGGTCTCGGTGGTGGCGACCGCGGGGGCACACATGCTGTTCCTCAAGGGTGTGGGCGATGTGGTCAGCCTGTCGGGCGGTGCCGAGACCGTCACCGACAGCGGCGGCAACAACACCTTCGTGCTGCCGGCGGCGGGCCATGGCAGCGTCAGCTTCACCAGCAATATCCTGAGCAATATCCTGACCCTTGCCGATGTGCTGGACCTGAAGCCGGCGCTGGCCGCCACCAACTGGAACGGCGCGGCGGCGACGCTGGCGAACTACCTGACGGTGACCGACCAGGCTGGGGGCGCCACGCTGTCGATCTCCGCGACCGCGGGCGGGGCGAAGCTGGCAATCGCCTCGATCGCCGGGGCCTCCACCGCCAACCTGAACAGCCTGCTGGCGCACGCGATCACCTGATCGGGCGAGTCGCGCGGGAGGGTGGGCGCCGCCGAGGGGGACCTCGGCGGCGCGCTACCATCTATGGGGCCACTTTTGGGGCTAAACCACTATCCCTAGCGGTCAATGCGGAGGGTTATCCACATGATTTTGTGCGCCCCCACCGGATTCTCGTTGACCGTCCGCCGAGCAGCGGATAGTTCGGAACTGTGACATCGCATGACACAAAATCGCTGATCCGACTGCGCGGCCGCTCCATCATGGCGCTGGTGTTGGCGCCAGACGTGCCTTTGAACGACTGGCTCAACGCGCTGGATGCGCAAATGGAACGCTCGCCCAATTTCTTCGATGCGCGCCCTGTCGTGGTGGATCTCGGGGCCGTCCCGCGGGAACAACCCGGCGTGGCGCAATTCCTGCAGCTTCTGGAACAACGCGGCATCCGCATCATCGGCACCGAGGGCGCGCATCCGTCGTGGGACGGCATTGAAGCCTGGGGTCGGCCGCTGCCGGTGTCCAGCCGTCCAGGCCGCGAAATCGAGCCGCCCGAGGGGCGGCCCGCGCAAGGCCTGCCTGCGGTCGAGGCCACGCCGTCAACCGCCGAGGTCAACACGCTGCTGATTGACCAACCGGTGCGCTCCGGCCAGTCGATCGTGTTCGAGCGCGGCGACATCACCATTCTGGGGTCGGTCGCATCAGGCGCCGAAGTCATGGCCGGAGGATCGATCCATGTCTATGGAACGTTGCGTGGCCGCGCCGTCGCCGGGCTCTCCGGACATCCCGGCGCACGGATATTCTGCAGCAAGTTGCAGGCGGAACTACTGGCGATCGATGGCGTCTACCAGACCGCGGACGGCATGCCCGCCAATGCTCTGGGCAAGCCGGTGCAAGTCTGGCTGGACGGCGAGCAGATGAAAATATCAGTTCTGGATTAGGAGAAACCTATGGGCAAGGTGCTGGTGGTTACATCTGGCAAGGGCGGAGTCGGCAAGACGACCTCCACCGCCGCGCTGGGTGCCGCACTCGCGCGGAGCGGTGAGAACGTCGTGGTCATCGACTTCGACGTCGGATTGAGAAACCTCGATCTGGTGATGGGCGCGGAACGCCGGGTTGTGTTCGACCTGATCAACGTGGTGCAAGGCGACGCCAAACTGGCGCAGGCGCTGATCCGCGATAAGCGGATCGATACGCTGTCACTGCTGCCGGCATCGCAGACCCGCGACAAGGATGCGCTGACCATGGAAGGCGTCGACAAGGTCATCGCCGAGTTGCGCGAGAAGTTCGACTGGGTGATCTGCGACAGCCCCGCCGGCATCGAGCGCGGCGCGTTACTTGCGATGCGCAATGCAGATCTGGCGGTGGTGGTCACCAACCCCGAGGTTTCATCGGTGCGCGATTCGGATCGTATCATCGGGATGCTGGATTCGAAGACCATTCGGGCGGAAAAGGGCGAGAAGATCGACAAGCATCTGTTGGTTACGCGTTACGATGCCGGCCGCGCGGCCCGCAACGAAATGCTGAAGGTCGAGGATGTGCTGGAAATCCTGTCGATCCCTCTGCTGGGGATCATTCCGGAAAGCGAGGAGGTGCTCAAGGCCTCCAACATCGGGTCACCGGTGACCCTTAACAATCCCGCCAGCGTGCCGTCACGGGCCTACTTCGACGCCGCAAAGCGGCTCAAAGGCGAGACCGTCGATGTCGTTGTTCCGATGCAGCGCACCGGCTTTATCGGACGCCTGTTCGGACGGAGGGTGGCATGAGCCTGTTCGAGCTTTTTCGCAAGAAAACCACCGCACCGGTGGCTCGGGACCGGTTGCAGGTGCTGCTTGCCCACGAGCGCAGCGTGATCGGCAAATCCGATCTGCTGGCGACTTTGCAGGAAGAAATCCTCGCGGTCATCGCCAAGCATATAACCGTCGATCGGGACGCGGTTCAGATCAAGCTCGACCGCGGCGCGTCGTTCTCGACATTGGAAATCGATGTCGAAGTCCCGCTGGATGCGGCGAAGATGGCGAAAGCGCCGAACGAGCCCGGCGTTGCCGCGTCAGCCTGATCCGCGCTCAGGACCATTGCCGCCGAAGTAACGAGGCGGGACAGGACTGTGCCCGCCCCGCCGCAGGCTTGGTCAGCCCTCCTTGCTCTGATCCTTCAGCGTAACACCGACAAACACCGGCTGACCGTTGCGGATCACCCGCAATGCCATCGCATGGTCGCTGCCATTCATCGCCGTGCGCATGGCCCGCGCTGCCTCGCCCGGGGACCCAACCGGGTGGGTGCCCACGCCGACGATGACGTCGCCGGGCTGCAGGCCCGCCGCTTCAGCCGGAGAGTTAGGCTGTACCCCCTGCACCACCGCGCCGTTTGTTCCGTCCGGGACATCTAGCTGATTGCGCATATCGGGCGACAGCGGTGCCAGCGCCAGGCCAATTTTGGCGTGGTGCTCATCGCCCTGGTCTTCGTTGCTTGCGGTTTGCTCGTTCGGCAGGGTTCCGACCTTGACGCTCACATCCTTGACCTGGCCATCATGCAACACGCTTAGGTGCGCTTGATCGCCCGGTTGAATGCCGGCGACATCCAGCGCCAGTTCCTTCGGATCGGCGACTTTGGCGCCATTCACTGCCTGAATTACGTCGCCAGGTTCCAATCCGGCATGAGCTGCCGGGCTGTCCGACTGAACGCCGGCCAGCAGGGCGCCGTCATTGACCTTGAGATGCATCGCCTGCGCCGTTGTCGGGGTGATTTGTTGCGCCTCGACCCCGACATAGCCGCGAACCACCTTGCCGCTCTTTTCAAGCTGCGCCGAGACAGTGCGGATCATGTCGGACGGGATCGCGAAGCCGATGCCGACCGACCCGCCGGTTGGCGACAGAATCGCGGTGTTCATGCCAATGACCTTGCCGTCCTGGGTAAACAACGGACCGCCGGAATTGCCCTGATTGATCGGCGCGTCGACCTGGATGAACTGGTCATAAGGCCCGGCGCCGATATCGCGGCTTACGGCGGACACGATCCCGGCGGTAACGGTGCTGCTAAGGCCGAACGGATTGCCCATCGCGACGACCCATTCGCCCGGCTTCACATCGCGTGAATTGCCAAGCTGGATGAATGGCAGTGGATGCGAAGCATTGACCTTGAGGACCGCAATGTCGGTGCGAGGATCGGTGCCGATCACCTTGGCCGGCAGAACGGTCCCATCATCCAGCGTGACGCTGAGCGTGCGGGCGCCCTTCACCACATGGTTGTTGGTCACGATCGTGCCGTTGGCGTCGATGATGAAGCCCGAGCCTCGGGCCTCAACAGCGTGTTCTTGCTGCTGCTGCCCATGCGGGATCATCTGGTTGAATGGGAAGGGTAGTTGCGGCATCTGCTCACCTTGTTCCAGAGCTGCCGGGGTGGCTTTCAGCTTGTTGGTGATGGAAACGACCGCCGGCTTGACCTGGGTCACCAGACCAGTGAAGTCAGGCAGTGTATGCGGTTGCAGTTGCGCGCCGGGTGGATTGACCGGCGCGATATCGCCGGCCCAGGCGCTATGCCCCAGAGCGAAACCGCCGAGGCTGGTGCCGGCCAGCAGGGTGGCGGCCAGCGCGGCACGCCGAATGTGACTTGTTTGAGGTTTGGTGTTCATGCGAAGCATCTCCTGGTCGCCATTTGGGTTCGCGACGCGGAGCCGGTTTCGGATGGCCGCATCGACAACAGCGTGCACATAGCGACGCTGATGTGACCGTTCCCTTGGCGGAGCAATTAAACTCGTGTTATTCAAGCCACAGTCCACGGAAAAATAACTTGCCGAGCTCATGAAGCGATCGCTCACGGCATCGCACGTCAGCGGCGCAACATGCGTATTCTTCAATACCATAGGTCTTAAACGGCGCGCGTTGCCGGCATCACTGGTCAATTTTTGTGGCCGACGCAAGAGGCAGCCGATGACGATGATGGATCAATTAACCTCGACTCAAGAATGACCAAAGCCGTGCTTCTGCACGCTCGGCAGACCCGCCCGTTCAAGCCGCCCGCGTTCAATCAGGTTTCGGCGGTGGTGCGGCAATGCTTGCTCGGATCGAGAACACATCGGTTGTCGCGCCCTCGATGCGTGTAACTGGGGCGGCGAACGCAGCATCGCGGATCGCCTGATCCGCCGACAGGCCGGTGATCAATCGCGCCGCCGCAGCCGACCGACCGCCAAGCACCATCTGTCGATCGCGCAGCGAAAAATCAGTCAGGTATGTGTCATCGGGAAGAATGCGAGTCACCGTTGCCAGAGCCTGCAAGACATCGCCGGTGCGTTCCATTTCCCGTGCCAGCACCGCTTGTCCGGCGCCGTCGGCGGTGATGCCGCGGCGCATTGCCTCGACCCGTTTGATTGCCGGCTGCAGGTCGTCGATGGCTGTATTGGTCGCGTGCAAGGCGAGCCCTTGCAGCACCACCGGCAGAGCCAGCGCAACAACCGCCAGGCAAGCACAGGCCCAGGCCAAGGCGCGGATCGGCAGCCGACCGGCGCGGTCACCCGCGTCATTGTCGATCGCCAGCAACCGGGTTCGCTCCGCCGGCCCTGTCTCGATGAATCGCGGCTCGATTCCGGCTTTGGCCAACGTTTCAAGTCGGGCCGCCATGGCCGCTTTGGGCACCATCGTCAAAGTAACGGCGATCCGGCTCCGATCGCCTGGCTTCGGGTGACCGTCCCATCTCCAAAACAAGGTGTCCGACGTGAACGGCGTGATGCGCGCGAGTTCGTATCGAAGCAACAGGTCCAGGTCTCGCCGCGGCGCCGCTGGGACGACGTGGTGTTTCTCCAGGACGATATCGGGCGGCGCTCGCAGAAACACCGGTTTGCGGTTTGCCAGGCGCGCCGCCGCTCCGGAGGTGACGGACTCGTGCTTGCCCCTGCCGCGGATCGAAAGCGTCAGATTGTTCATCCGGTCGAGATCCGCCACGATCCCGTCCGGCGCCCCAACGCCGGCGTCGGTCCAGGATTTCGGCAGCAACTCGGCAATCCTAGCCGTCCACCAAGAAAAGAAACGCGCCAGCATTGCGTCAGTCTCCCGCACGACAGCATCGCCCGAGCGTCCGGCGAACACCAGTCGCGAGTGCGAGAGCATGGCGCCTCATCCGCCGGCAAGTTCTCGCGACAGCACCCGTCCGGTCAGCCAGTTGACCGAAATGGCGATCCGGCGTGACCCGGAGGCGAGTATCAACGTTGCGCCGGAGGCTCCGCCATCCGGCATGAAGATCACCTCGGCGCCGGTCAGGGCATCCCCGGCGGGCAGCAATGTAGCAGCGCCCCCGTCCAGCACGAAGCCGTTGCCGCGGGTTACCACCGCCACCTCACGATCCTGCGCGATCGCGCGCGACCGCGCCAAGCGCAGCGCCGAGGTCAGCGTCCGGACCGTCGCCTCGGTGTTAAGTGCTTCGCTGTGCCAGGGCTGTCGGACAAATACCAGTGCGGCGACCATGCCGACGATGACTATCACGACGATCAGTTCGAGCAGGGTGAATCCGGCCTGCCTTGTTTGTCCGGCTCTTGACCTCACGGGCGGCCTTATCTCAGGTCGCGCACAACGAAGCCACGTGGCAGGATCTGTACCTCGAACCCTTGTTCCAGGCATTGCTTTACCGGTTGGTCGCTGAAGCGCGTCGTGTTGTAGGGAGCTGATTGAACACAGACCTGGCAGCGAACCACGTTGGCGATGGCGGTGGGCGTTTCGGTTACGAGCTTCGGGTCGACCCTGCCATAATAGTTTCGGTTGATGATCTGGCGGCCCATCTCGTCCACCACGGATGCCTGCCGGCACACCGGATCGCGCTCACCGGCGCTTGCCGTGTCCGCCGAAACGATTGATATCAGGCAGAAAAACGCCGCCAACCAACGAGTCATCACGGCCCCCTAAACACTGAATCCAACAGCCCGCCGTAGAGCCACGCCAGCCAGAAGGCCATGGCGATGCAAGGGCCAAACGGAATTCGCGTCGTGGATGTCACCATTCGGCCCGCCAACGCCAGTCCCAAGGACGCGAGCAGGCCCGCGATGGCGCTTCCCAGCACCACGAAAGGCAGCAGCGCCAGCCCGCACCAAGCGCCCGCGGCAGCGATCAGCTTGCTATCGCCTCCACCCAATCCGTCCCGGCCACGCAGTCGCCGGTAGGCGAAGCCGAGCCCCTGGAATGACAGGTAGCCGAGGCAAGCGGCGAGGCAATGATCGGCGAGGGCATCGGGTTGTTCGGCAAACGTCAGCGCCAACCCGGCCAGCAGCAGTGGCAACGTCAAGACGTCCGGCAGCAGGAAACTGGTGCAGTCGATCCAGGCCAGTGTCAGCAGTGTCCATCCAAGGCCGCAATCCACCCACAGCCGAACCGGATCGTGATCGGCCAGCACGGCCCAGGCCGCGATGCCGACGGCGGCGAGTTCGACCGCGGGGTGCAGCAGCCCGATGGCGGCCCGACAATGGCGACAGCGGCCGCGCAGGACGACGAAACTGACCAGGGGAACCAACTCCCGGCTGCTCAGCCGCGCGCCACAATGCGGGCAGGCGGAGCGGGCCAATGTGACGGGCGCCCCAACCGGCAGCCGCACGATCAACACGCCGATGAAACTGCCGATGAACGGCGCTGTCAGGATCGGCCAGAGCCATGTCTCGGCGTCAATCACATGACATCTTTCAGTCGATTGAAGGATTGGTGACCGGTCAATGTTCGCGATCCCGAAGTGGCCGGGTGAGCCGTTGCTACGGATTACAGATCTGACTGTCGCCGCCGGTCCCGGATGGTCCGGCCGAACAGAGATCAAAATCATGTCCGGCGCGGTCAGACGGGTCGCGATAGGTATAGGGACGATTCCACGGGTCAACCGGAACCGCACCCTTCACATACGGCCCATTCCAGGTCGTCACCCCGCTGGGCTGCTCGACCAGCGCCTGCAGCCCTTGATCGGTGGTCGGGTAGCCACCGACATCGAGCTTGTACATGTCCAGTATAGAGCCGATGCGTTCGATCGACTGCTTGGCGACCGAAACCCGAGCGTTACCGAGCTGGCGCAGGACGGCCGGGGCGACGAGGCCGATGAGCAAGCCGAGAATGGCGATGACGACGAGCAGTTCGAGCAGGGTGAACCCCCTGTCGTCACGACGAAGACGGGGTTTCATGGATGGCTTTCTCGTGGTTGCTTTCATGCCCCAGCCATAGCAGTCGGCGCCAGTTTGGAAGGTCACGACCGGCGGAGGGAGATGATCTTTTGGCCAGCGTCAGGGTTGTTTGCGCTGCCGGCTGAACAAACCACCGGCGGCTGCAATAACTTTTTCCTGGTAGGCGGCTCCCAAACCCGGGGAATGCGAATGGTAGTATCCAATCGCCGCCATCAGGTTGCCGTGCGCTTCGTTCAGATAAAGCCGCATGATCGCCGCGGAGGCGGCGATATTGAAGCAGGGGTCATGCAACAAGCGGTCGGTTACTTCTTGCGGGCTGAGATGGGTAAACGCCGCCAGCGGTTGGACCCAGATCGTGTTGACCTGCATGACGCCGAGGTCCGCCGACCCGTTCGTGTTGAATTGCACGAGGCCGATCCGGCCCCCTTCGACCGCCTGGATCGACGGCAGCACGCGCGGCGGCAGATGGTAGAACGCCGCGACGGCAGCCATGCACGCGAGGAATGGGACGCTCATGGGTAGGCGCGAAGTGCGATCCTGCGGCCGGTCGCCTTCGTGCGATCGTCTGATGCGACCGCCTCGTCCCGAACCATGTCGATGTGCCCCCGAAAAGCGTTGACCGTATAGGGGAAGCAGAAGGTTTTGGTCAAGTTATCAATGACTAGGCTCAGGGGCTATTCATCCGGCATGAGGTACAAACCGCTTCTTCGATCGTTTGATTCTCTGTCATCACGCGACGGTAAGTGCGATCTTGCCTTGGATATGCCCGCGGGCAGCGCGTTCGAGCGAGCTATGCACCGACCTCATCCATGATCCATGTCTCGCGGCCCAGAAACATCGTCGTTCGGCGACCCCGCGTCCAGCGCCGCCTGCAGCATCCAGGCGGCGGCCGTCCGATCCACCGCTTGGGCCCGCTTCGCGCGCGAAACATCCGCCCCGATCAGCAAGCGGTTGGCCGCGGCGCTGGACAGCCGCTCGTCCCACAGTGCCGCTGGCAGACCGATGGCAGCCGACAGCGCGTGGGTCCAATCCCTGGCCGCCTGGGCCGCCGGGCCGATTGTGCCGTCCATCGACAGCGGCAGCCCGACGACCAGCCCATAGGCACCCTCGCGCAGCGCGATCGCCGCAATTTCACTGGCATTGACCGTCAGCTTGCCCCGCTTCAGCTTGCCGTACGGTGACGCCAGCCGGCGCCGCACATCCGACAGCGCCAGCCCGATCGTCCTTGCACCCGGGTCGATGCCGATCACCCGCTGATCCCGTCGCAGCGAGGCCAGAAGCTCCCTCAGGTTGAACACCGTCATGGCCATGGTTATGGTCCCGCCCTCGCATCCATCCAAGGATTTCCGCAATGTCGCTGGATCAGGCGACCCTCCGCCGCATCGCCTCATTGGCTCGGATCCGGGTCGAGGAGCACGAGGTCGAGAACCTCTGCCAAGAACTGAATGGCATCCTGGGCTGGATCGAACAGCTCAATGAGGTCGATGTTACCGGCATCGCGCCGTTAACCGGTGCCAGCGGCACAGCACTGGCGATGCGCCCCGACGCGGTGACCGACGGAGGCTATGCGGAAAAGGTATTGTCCAATGCCCCCGAGCGGCTGGGCGACTTCTACGTTGTGCCGAAAGTCGTGGAGTGATGCTGACGGATCTGACAATCGCCCAGGCCCGCGACGCTCTGCGCGCCAAGGACTTCACCGCGGTTGAGCTGACCATGGCGCATCTGCGTGCCATCGAGGCACTGAATCCGCGCCTGAATGCCTACATCACCGTGAGCCATGCCGCCGCAATGGACCAGGCGCGCAACGCCGATGCCCAGCTTGCAGCCGGCGAGACCCGCAGCCTGACCGGCATCCCGCTGGCGATCAAGGACCTGTTCTGCACCGATGGGGTTCGCACCACCGCCGGCAGCCGGATCCTTGGCCCGTTCGTGCCGCCTTATGAAAGCACGGTCACCGCCAACCTGCTGCGCGACGGAGCGGTGTTCCTTGGCAAGACCAACATGGACGAGTTCGCGATGGGCTCGTCCAACATGACTTCAGCCTACGGGCCGGTAGAGAACCCGTGGAAGCGCCGGCAGGACACGGCCGCGGTGCTGGTTCCGGGCGGATCGTCCGGGGGATCCGCCGCCGCGGTCGCGGCACGACTGGCGATGGGCGCAACCGGCACCGATACCGGCGGATCGATCCGTCAACCGGCCTCGTTCTGCGGCCTGGTGGGCGTCAAGCCGACCTACGGCCGCTGCTCGCGCTGGGGGGTGGTGGCGTTTGCCTCCTCGCTGGACCATCCCGGCCCGCTAGCCCGAACCGTCCAGGACAGTGCCATCCTGCTTGGTTCCATGGCCGGGCATGACCCGAAGGACTCTACCAGCGCCGATGTCGCGGTGCCGGATTTCGAGGCGGCCTGCCGGCGTGGCATCAAGGGCCTGCGGATCGGCATTCCCGAGGAGTATTGCGCCGACGGCATGCCGTCCGAGATCGAGGCACTGTGGCATCAAGGCATCGACTGGCTGCGCGCCTCGGGGGCCGAGATCGTCGATGTCTCGTTGCCGCATACCAAGTATGGTCTCGCCACTTACTACATCGTCGCCCCGGCCGAGGCGTCGTCGAACCTGTCGCGATACGATGGTGTGCGGTTCGGGTCGCGCCGCGACGGCGAGGACCTGCGGGATCTCTACGAGCGCACCCGGGCCGAAGGGTTCGGCCCGGAGGTCCGTCGCCGCGTGCTGATCGGCACCTACGTGCTGTCGGCGGGGTATTACGATGCGTATTATCTTCGCGCCCAGAAGGTTCGGGCACTGATCCTGAAGGATTTCACGGACAGTTTCACCCAGGTGGACGCGTTGCTGACCCCGACCGCTCCGTCGGCCGCATTTGCCCAGGGAGAGAAGATGGACGACCCGATCCAGATGTATTTGAACGACCTGTTCACGGTGCCGGCGGACCTGGCGGGCGTGCCGGCGAGTTCGGTTCCGGTGGGTCTGGACCGGAACGGCCTGCCGCTGGGCTTGCAGGTGATCGGCAAGCCGTTCGACGAGGAAACCGTTTTCACTGTCTCGGCTGCCCTGGAGCGGGCCGCCAGGTTTACCGCGCTGCCGTCGATCAGGGCTGAGTAACGCAGAGGGCAGCTTGATGTCGAAGCCCGTCATGGGCATCGAGACCGATCGACCACGCAACGCCGCACGCCCAGTCTTACATCTAAGCAAGTGCGATATCCGTCCGCGGAAAATCGTTTCCTTTGCACAGCAGAGGCATGTCGGCCTGTTTCGCGCAGGCGTACGCAAAGCAATCGCCCATGTTCAGAGCCGCAGCGTGACGTCTCTTGCCGAAACGGGCAAACGCTTCAAGCGCCGCGACCCCGATCTGCCGGTCGATGACGATCACCGTCGCGCCAATCTCGGTCAGGAAGCGATCAACCAAAGCCAGCGCGTCCGCCGGCGCCCCATTCGCGATACGCGCCAACCCCGCCGCGGCTTCGAAAATCGCCATGGCGGAGGTCAGGCAGCTATGCGCCGCCGCCAATCGGCCGGCCAAGCTGGCGCCATCCTCCTCCATGGCAATGATGGCGATAATGGCGGAAGCGTCCAGGAACATTACGAGTGTCCCGACAAGTCGTCGAAGAAAGCCTTGTCCGCTGGCCTGCCAGGGGACCGCCGCAACGACCGGAAGTCTTCCTGGATTGTCCGCAACCGTTCGATCAGGGGCGGCCTCCCACTGATCGCCGCATATTCCTTTTCAACCGCGTCACGGATCGTCTCGGTCAAGCTCTTTCCCTTGATCCGAGCAAGCTTGCGAACCGCGGAGTCGGTAGCGGTGTCCCGCACGTGAAAAGGCACTGTATAGACTCCATTGCGGCTTTATCTATATCATTTGTTGTAGACGATTGCCAACGGTCATTGCGCACGTTGCGAGCAGCCTTCATTGACATTAAATCGCCCAGCCACACACGAAGGTGGATTGATGAGTTACTCGCTGCAAGGCAGCACCGGACCGTGGGAAGTGGTGGTCGGCCTGGAAGTCCACGCCCAGGTCATCAGCCGGGCGAAACTGTTCAGCGGCGCGGCGACCAGCTTCGGGTCCGAACCCAACAGCCAGGTCAGCTTCGTCGACGCCGCGTTTCCCGGCATGCTGCCCGTGGTCAACGCCGAGTGCGTGGCGCAGGCGGTGCGCACCGGCCTGGGGCTGAACGCCCGCGTCAACCTTGTCAGCCGCTTCGACCGCAAGAACTACTTCTACGCCGACCTGCCCGCCGGCTATCAGATCAGCCAGTTCGAGCACCCCATCGTCGGCACCGGCGAGGTCGAGGTCGAACTCGCCGACGGCACCACCAAGGCGATCGGCGTCACCCGCCTGCACCTGGAACAGGACGCCGGCAAGTCGATCCACGACCAACATCCGACGAGGACGCTGGTCGACCTCAACCGCTCCGGCATCGGCCTGATGGAGATCGTCTCCGAACCCGATATCAGAAGCCCCGAGGAAGCCGGCGCCTACTTGCGCAAACTGCGCTCGATCCTGCGCTACCTCGGCACCTGCGACGGCAACATGGAGGAAGGCTCGATGCGTGCCGACGTCAACGTCTCGGTCCGCAAGCACGGCGACCCCTACCGCACCCGCTGCGAGGTCAAGAACGTCAACTCCATCCGCTTTGTCATGCAAGCGGTCGAGGCGGAAGCCAGCCGCCAGATCGAGGTCTGGGAAGCGGGCGGCACGGTGGCGCAGGAGACCCGCCTGTTCGACAGCGGGCGAGGGGTCACGCGCTCGATGCGGTCGAAAGAGGACGCCCACGATTACCGTTACTTTCCGGACCCGGACTTGCTGCCGCTGGTGCTGGAAGAAGACTGGGTCGCCGGCCTGAAGGCCGCGCTGCCGGAACTGCCCGACGCGAAGCGCGCACGATTCATCCATGCGTATGGGCTGAGCCAATACGACGCCTCGGTCCTGGTGGCCGAACAAGCCACCGCGGCGTTCTACGAAACCGTTGCCGAAGAGCGCGATCCGAAAATCGCCGCCAACTGGGTCACCGGCGAGTTTTTTGCCGCGATGAACCGCCTCGGTCGTTCGATCGAAGATCCCCCCGTCAGCGCCACGGCGCTGGGGCGCCTGCTGGACCTGATCGCCGACAACACCATCAACGGCCGCATCGCCAAGGACGTTTTCGAGGCGATGGTCGAAACCGGCAAGGGCGCCGCCGCCATCGTGGACGAGAAGGGCCTGCGCCAGGTCACTGATACCAGCGCGATCGACGCCGCCGTGGACCGCATCCTCGCCACCAATCCGGACAAGGTCGCCGAATACCGCTCAGGCAAGGACAAGCTTTTTGGGTTTTTTGTCGGTCAGACCATGAAGGCGATGGCCGGGAAGGGAAATCCCGGCCTGATCAACGAGACCCTGAAACGCCGCCTCGCCGAACAGTCTTAAGGCGTCGCATCCGGTCACTGGCGAACCCGGCGTAGCCTCGGCCTGACCCTTCGTTTCACCATCAGCAGCCAGATCTACACTGGTGCGGCGGTTCCCGTGAAAGATCGCGGCTGAACAGCGGATCGCCGCGCGCGCAACGGTTTCAGCGCTGCAATCGCCAGCACCGCGGTCAAAAAGTCGGCCGCGATCGCCAGCCCGAACACCGTCGTCCAGGTCCCGGTCGCCGCGTGCAGCAACGACGCCATCGGGCCGCCGAAGATCGCTCCGATCCCCTGCGCCATATACAGGCATCCATAGTTGCGCGTGGCGTGCCGGGTGCCGAAGGTGTCGGTCAGGGTAGACGGAAACAGCGAGAAGATCTCGCCCCAGCCGAAGAACACCACACCCGACAGCAGCACGAACAGCAGCGGATCAGTCCGCGCCATCAGCCACAGCGCCATCGCCAGACCTTCGAGCGCGAACGCCAGGCACATCGTGTTTTCACGGCCTATGCGGTCCGACACCCAGCCGAAGAACGGCCGGGTCAGCCCGTTGGTAAAGCGGTCGATGCTCAGCGCCAACGGCAGGGCCGCCAAGCCCCAGACGACGGCCTTGGTGATCCCGAACTCGCCGGCAAACGCCGCCATCTGCGATGTCACCATAAGCCCCGAGGTGGACATCAGCGTCATCATCACGAACATCAGCCAGAACACCGACGAACGCAGCATCTCTCGGGTCGAATTGCCCGGCGCATCCGCCAGCATGACCGCCGATGTCGGCGCCCGCTTCAGCCCCAGCGCGGCCAGCAGCCCGACCACGGCGAAGATCGCGCCAAATTGCAGCAAGGTCATCCGCGATCCGACCGCCGCCAGCGAGTGGCTGATCGGAAACGTAGTGACGATCGCGCCCATGCCGTACCCGGCTGCCACCACGCCCGCGGCCAAGCCGCGCCGGTCCGGAAACCAGCCGACCATTTGGCCCACGACACCGACATAGACAATGCCGGTGCCCAACCCGCCGATCAGCCCGTAGGTGAGATAGAGCATGGTCAACGATGAGGCGTACGACGCCAGCACCCAGGACAGCCCGGACAGCAGGCCGCCCACGCCGATCAACAGCTTCGGCCCGAACCGGTCGACCAGCCAACCCTGAAATGGTGAGAAGAACGTCTGCACCACGATCAGCAGCGAAAAGGTGACCTGCAGTGCCGCCGGCGCGACCCCGAGCGTTGTGCCGAGTGGCTTGGTGAACAAGGTCCACAAATATTGCGGGCTGGAGATCGCCATCATGCAAATTAGCCCAAGCCCGAGCTGAACCCAGCGCGTGCTGCCCTTACTGGAGACGGCGGGGCTGGAGGCGGCGGCGGGGAGAACGGCGCTCTCGGTCATGTTGGTCGGCCCTGATGGTCAGAGCTCAGTCCTAGCAAACGCTACGCCAGCCATGGGAACCCCGGCGCTTCGGCGCCGACAGTGAGCATTGCCTAAATCCACACCAAACGGCGGCGATTGTGGCGCGTTTTCAATCGACCGAGAAGCTGGTCCCGCACCCGCACGCCGATTTCGCGTTTGGGTTGCGCACCGCGAAATGGCTACCCATCAACTGGTCGGTGTAGTCCAGCTCCGACCCGGCCAGCAGGTCGAGGCTGACGGCATCGACCACCACCCTGGCGGCACCGCGTTGAATGACGAGGTCATCCGCCTGTGGCCGCGGATCAAGCTCGAAGCGATACTGGAAGCCACTACACCCCCCGGCCAGCACAGCCACGCGCAGTGCGGTTTCGGCGGCCTGGTTGGTCTGGGCGACGATCTCCGAGATACGCGCAGCGGCTCGATCGGTAACGGCGAACTGTTCCATGACAATCCATATAGGCGCTCGTTCATCGGAAGTGAACAGCCGCGACGGCCGCCGTGTGATTGAAGCCCCGGGAATCAGGGTGTATCCGCCTCATATGTTCGTTCGCCCGCCTGCCGCTGGCTATGCCGTCTCGCCCGCCACGGCGCGCGGACGGCTGTATCACGAACCGGAAGCCGCCACCCGCTCTCCATGGCAGCGCGACCGCGATCGCATCATCCACAGCTCGGCCTTCCGCAAGCTGCAATACAAGACGCAGGTGTTCGTCAATCACGAGGGCGACTTCTACCGCACCCGCCTCACCCACAGCATCGAGGTCGCCCAGGTGGCGCGTTCCATCTCCCGCGCGCTTGGCCTGGACGAGGACCTGACCGAGGCACTGGCGCTAGCTCACGACCTTGGCCATCCGCCGTTCGGCCACGCCGGGGAGGATGCGCTGAACGTCGTAATGAAGCCGTTCGGCGGCTTCGACCACAACGCGCAGAGCCTGCGCATGGTCACCCTGCTGGAGAGCCGCTACGCCGGCTGGGACGGCCTGAACCTGACCTGGGAGACGCTGGAGGGCCTGGTCAAGCACAACGGCCCGCTACGCCATCCCGCCGCCTACATCGTCGATTACAACGACCGCCATAAACTCGACCTGCACACCCAGCCCAGTGCCGAGGCTCAGGTCGCCGCCATCGCCGACGATGTCGCCTACCATTCGCACGACCTCGATGACGGCCTGCGCGCGCGGCTGTTCGCGGTGGATGACCTGGCCCACCTGCCGCTGGTGGGCGAGTCGCTCGCCGCGGCCAGGATGTCCAGCCTCGACGTGCCGCCGCCCCGGCTTCGCCACGAGACGCTGCGGCGTGTGATCAACGCCATGGTCACCGACCTGATCACCGAAACCCACAAGCGACTGGCGAAGCTCGAACCCGACAGCCCCGACGCGGTGCGCCGGCACAAACACCGCGTCGTGGCGTTCTCCCCGGCGATGGCCGAGGCGAACCAGGCGATCAAGGACTTCCTGTTCACCCGGATGTACCGGCACTGGCGGGTCAACCGCATGTCCGCCAAGGCCAAACGGCTGACCGAGGAGCTGTATCGGCTGCTGCACACCGACCCGAGGCTGCTTCCCGATGACTGGCGTACCCGCGCCGGCGTGGGCGGCACGCAACGCTCCGCCACTATCGTCGGCGATTACGTCGCCGGCATGACAGACCGCTACGCCATGGATGAGCACCGTCGGCTGACCGACGTCAACGTCAACGGCTGAGACAAACTGGTCGGATCGTTCCTGGCCGACTACGCCGAGGGCTCGGTCAGCGGGCGGCAAGCCACGCCGTGCGCCGATGACCTGCCCACAAGCTTCATCAGCGGCTGCCCCATGCGGATCGTCGTGCCCGGCTGAACGCCGGCGCTCAGGCTAAACCCCTCGGGCGCCAACACCACGATCGTCGACCCGTGCTCGAACCAGCCCATCTCTTCGCCTTTTTGAAGTGACGCGTTGCAGGCGAAGGTCCGCGGCTGGTCCCGACCTGGGGTCAAATCCAGAAACCGCAGCCGGATCCCCGACACCAGGATGGCCGCGATCGCGACCAGCGTCACCGGATGGCCGGTGTCGGATAGCGCCGTGCTGATCGCGGCCCGCTCGTTCTTGCAGAACAACCTCTCGATTCGCCGCAATGCGGTCGGATTGACGTTCCATACGTCGCCCGGAATATGCGTAACCGACCGGACGCGGCAGGCATAAGGGGCATGGAATCGATGATACATGCTCGAGGTCAGCCGCAGCGTCACGTAACATCCGTCGCGAAACGTTTTTCCATGCTCGGCATCCCCCAACAGGTCGGCCAGCGCGTAAGGAAACCCCTTGACCTGAAAAACTTCTCCGTCAACCACCGGCCCGACCGCGCCGACGATCGCATCGCACGGGCTGATCAGAACCGAACCGTCGGCTTCTATCGGCCTCGCGCCGTCCCTCAGTTGGCGGGTGAAACAGTCGTGCATGCTGCGGAAACGCGTCTTCTTGGCGTCGCTTAGATCCAGATCGGAGAAGAACCGCCAAACGCCGATCGAGGTATCACGGATCAACGGCTGCTCGATCTTGCTGAACCAGCCAATGAAACGCGAAGCCAGCCGCCTCGGAATCCGATTGGTCAGCAGGAAATTCAAATCCTCCTGAAGTACAATCTTCACTATCGCTGCGCGGATGGTCATGAGATCAGCATGGTCTTGTATGGAAGGCACAACGATGTCCGCGCCGTTCGCTCTTGCAGCAACTGCTGGCGCCGCCGCTCTCGGGATGGCGCTTGCCAAGGCCAAGACTCGTCTCGATCTGTCGCGGGCGAAGCATCCGTCGCTCGCCGGGCACGCCCGGATGGCGCGACGGGTCGCCTCGCTGATCCGGTTCTACGAATATGACGAACAGCGGTTCTTTTGTTCCGACGATGCGCCGCGTCAGATCGCGGAGCAACGACGCAGCGGCTTTCATACCCTGTCGCGGCTGTATCGCGAGCGTTTCGGAGAAACCAGCGCGCGGAGCGCCGATGCCGCGGCCGGGATTTCCGACCTCCAGTTCATCAACGCCTACCGGGTGCCGTTCCAGTACAGCCGCTTTGCCGATCAACATCTGCCGTCGGGGTCCTTTTTGGAATCATCGTCTGGCGTAACGGTCACCGACCTCGATGGCAATGTCTTCTACGACCTGACCGGTTCGTACGGTGTTAATCTTTTCGGACACGATTTCTATAAATCCTGCATTGAGCGTGGTGCCGAACTGGTGCGCGATCTCGGGCCGGTGCTGGGTGCCTATCACCCGACGGTCGCCTACAACGTGCGACGCCTGCGTGAGATTTCCGGACTGGACGAGGTCTCTTTCCATATGTCCGGGACCGAGGCCGTGATGCAGGCGGTTCGGCTGGCCCGCTATCACACCAGGCGGTCCCACCTCGTCCGTTTCTGCGGCGCCTACCACGGCTGGTGGGGTGACGTGCAGCCCGGCGTTGGCAATCCTTCCGCAGCGCGCGATACCTATACGTTGGCCGAGATGTCGGAACGCACACTTAACGTTCTGCGGCGCCGGCGCGACATCGCCTGCGTCCTGGTCAACCCGCTGCAGGCGCTGCATCCGAACGCTTCCGCGCCCGCGGACGGATCACTGGTGGATAGTTCGCGCCGGGCCGGATTCGACCGAGCGGCGTATACGACCTGGCTGCAAGAGCTTCGTGCGGTCTGCGACGAACGCAAGATCGTGCTGATCTTCGACGAGGTCTTCGTCGGCTTTCGCTTGGCGCCCGGCGGCGCCAAGGAGTATTTCGGGGTTAAGCCCGACCTGATCACCTATGGCAAGACATTGGGTGGCGGCTTCCCGGTCGGTGTTGTTTGCGGCCGCGGCGATCTGATGAAGCGCTATCGGGCCGATCGGCCCGCCGATATCTGTTTCGCCCGCGGGACGTTCAATTCCCACCCATACGTCATGGGCGCAATGACCGCGTTCTTGCGCTACATCGAGACATCCGACGCAGAAACATTATACGGCAGTCTGGAACGGATTTGGAACAACCGGGCGGCGCAGCTTAATCGTCGCCTTGCGGAGGCCGCTCTCCCCGTCCGGATCGCCAATCTTTCCTCGATCTGGACAGTGACCTACAACAGCCCATCACGTTACAATTGGATGCTGCAGTACTATCTGCGGGCTGAGGGCCTGGCGCTAAGTTGGATTGGCACCGGGCGCTTGATCTTCAGCCTGAACTACACCGATGCCGATTTCAGGGCGGTCGCGGATCGCTTTCTCGCCGCTTGCCAGGCGATGCAGCGTGACGGCTGGTGGTGGACCAGCACCGCGACCGCTGGCCGATCGATCAAGCGTCGGATCCTTTGGGAAATGTTGACCAGCCGCTTTTCACGTGGTTCGGCATCTCCAGGGAACGGTCCGATTCAGGAATGAACAGTTTCAGCCTTAACGACTACTTTGAACCGGTCTGGCCTTTTGTTGATCGCTGAACTCGCGCCGCGCCGAACGTGATCCTGTTCTAATGGTTAAATTCGGCGGCCTCTTCGGAAAGGTCGTCACCCAACGCCGGCTCCAGTATATGGCCCTTCAACAGATGCGCTGGTGCTCTGTAATACAGCTTGATGTCGTGGAACGGGTCGGTGATGATCTTGGTTGCCCAGACCAGTCCGGTCCGCAAATCCTCGATCAGAAACAGATGGATGGTCCGGAACAGCAGGCCGCCAAGTCCAACCACCAGCCACAGATAGCCGACATGACGAGCAAATCCGATCCAATTCGTCGGCGCGCGGCATAGTCCCAACATCGTGGGATCCAGCACGAAAGCCAACGGGGAAAGCGCCCAAATTGTCATCAGAACCGTCTTGCGGCGCAGGTTGTAGCCGACCTTGACCTGCTCTTTATACTGGTGGGTCGCCTGATTGATGACGTCATAGTCCTTCGGTTCGAAGAAGAAGTGACCGATTTGTCGGCTCGTCATCGCCACCAACCATCCGATCAGCGCCGCCAGCGCCGGATCGTTGAACGTTAGCGCGTAGGTGCAGACAAAGGTGACGGCGCTCAAAAGGTGCAGCGATTGGTTGATCCGACTGTGATGATAGTAGCGATGATCATCCCACCGCTGTACTCGAAGAAGTTCGAAAAAGCCGTTCATCGCTGATCCTCTTGAAGTGCATGCTGGCTTGCCAAAGTCAGCCGTTCCTGACGCGCGACGCAGCCAAAATCCGGGGCGCCGCGAAGGCACTGGAAACCGTCGCGATCAATCATCCAACCTGGCGAATCGAATGAGCCAGAAATGACCCAGTGGAGGCAGCGCCCGGCGTTCCAGCAGGCTGACTGGTGAATGCCGTGCCCACTGCTCGTAGCGCGCCCAAGGGAATTCGGTCCGCCAGCCCAATCGGCTTGTCAAAGGCATCAGCCACCTCTCGACGGTTCCGCGAAAGCCTGTTTCGGCGCCAATCCGACTCGTCAGAATAATCTCGCCACCGGGTCGCACAACCCGAACGAATTCGTCAAGCGCGTTTTCCGGATTCGGCACGGCGGTAACGACATACTGCGCAACGACTACGTCGAACGAGCCACGCGGATAAACCAGTTGTTCCGCGTCCATGACCTCGATCGTTTCGATATTATCAAGGTTCAACCGTTTCACTCGCTCGCGCGCTCGATCCAGCATGGGTCCCGAGATATCGACACCGACAATGCGGCTGCTCGGGGCATAGTAATCCAGCGACAGACCCGTCCCGACGCCAACCTCAAGAATGCGGCCGCCAATCCGTTCGGCGGCATCGACCGCCGCACGACGTCCCTGTCTGAACACCGGCCCGAAAACGACATCATACACCGGCGCCCACCGCCCGTAGGCCTCGGCGACGCGATCCCGTTCCAGTTGTTTCACGATTGGCAACCGCTCTGCCTCCGACAAGTAGATTCATCTACACTGTTTCGATGCCTGTCACCATACTGAACCCCCGATTCGTAACAGTGACGGACCTCCGTCCAATAGGTTTCATTGATGTTTCACACCAGACATCATAGTCCAGATTCCCAATGCTATGCTGAAATGACATCAATCTTTAACAGTAGACGCTGCTTTGTCCGCATGGATCGATGTCGTGATAATATGGCACCGATTGCCCGACCGGTCTCGCGGTATCGGTGAGCAGCCGCGCACACGAGGAAATCCGGACGCGCCAACTGTGTCGGGCATTCGTTTTTGACCGAATGCTCGCTGATGCGGCCCCTAATGAAATCAGGTCTCCTCGCCGACCGCGCGCCGCTTCAGTAAACGCAGACGCTCCTCGCCACCCGGCGTCTTCGGATCAAGCTCCATGACCTTCTGCCAGGCGGCATAGGCACCCTTCCAGTCTTGGCGCGCAGCCGCGATGTCGGCCAGCGTACGCCAGGCCGCGAAGTCGCGCGGTTCCAGCCGGATGGTCTCCTCCAGGTTCTGGATCGCAGCCTTGACGTTGCCGGCGTGATACAGTGCCAGCGCGCGCTGATGCCAAGCCTCGGCCACATCCGGCTGCAGCGTGATAGCATCAGAAAACGAGTTCACCGCCTCGTCGTCCTCACCGGTCTGCAAGGACCGCAGGCCGCGGCTCATCAGCAACGTTACCGCCGGTGACCCGGCATGCAGCCAGATCTGCTCCAATTGGCCTTCCAGCGTGAAAGCCGACTGCTCGTCCGGGGCGACCTTCAGCGCGTCAAGCAGGTGATCAGTGGCGGCACGTTTCTCGGCCGGGGATTGCGCGACCGCGACAACATTCAGTCCGAACAGCCACAGGCCGACCGCCAGCCCGGACCGCGTAATGACCATCTCAGCCGGCGACCCCGGGTGGCGCCGGCCCACCCGCCATCCAGTCCAGCAACTCGACGGTGTGAACCACCGGAAGCGTGTCGCCCGCCAACTGGGTGATACAACCGATATTGCCGGCCGTGATCAGGTCGGGCCGGATCGCCTTGAGGTTGCCGAGTTTGCGATCCCGTAACCGACCTGCGATCTCAGGCTGCAACAAATTATAGGTGCCGGCAGAGCCACAGCAGATGTGCGGCTCGTTCGGCTCGACCACCCGGAAGCCGGCGCGGGACAAAAGGGTCTTCGGTTCCGCCGTCACCTGCTGGCCGTGTTGCAGGCTGCACGCGGAATGGTAGGCCACGGTCAGGCCAGGCGCCGGCCGCGCCGGCTGGTAATCGAGACGGGCCAGAAACTGGGTTACGTCGAGCGTCATTTCGGCGACCTTCATCGCCTTGCTCCGCCACGGCTCCGGCTCCGACCGGAACATGAAGCCGTAGTCCTTGACCGTGGTGCCACAGCCCGAAGCGTTGATCACGATCGCGTCCAGGTCGCCGGCATTCGACCACGCCTCCATATTGGCCCGAGCCAGTGCCATTGCCCGGTCATGCTGGCCGAGGTGGTGATTGAGCGCGCCGCAACAGCCGGCGTTCGGCGCGACGACCACCTCAATTCCCAGCCGAGTCAGCAGGCGGATGGTGGCTTCGTTGATGCGCGGCATCAGCACCTGCTGGGCGCACCCGGTCAGCAGCGCGACGCGCGCCTTTCGCGTCCCCTCAGCGGCGTAGGTCCGCGGCGTTTCGGTCGGGCTCCGGCCTGGCAGCTTGGCTGGGGCCAGCGCCAGCATTGCGCGCAACCGTTGCGCCATCATCGATTGCCCAGGGATCAATGCACCGAGCGGACGGCCGAGCCGAGCCGCCGACAACGATAGCCGGAACAGTCCCGGACGCGGCAGCAGCACGCCCAATAGCCGCCGCAGCCAGCGCTCCGCCAGTGGGCGGCGATAGGTCTGCTCGATGTAGCTACGGGCGTGGTCGACCAGGTGCATGTAATTGACCCCGGACGGGCAGGTGGTCATGCAGGCCAGGCAGGACAGGCACCGATCGACATGGCGCACTACCTCCTCGGTGGCGGGACGGCCGGTCTCCAGCATGTCCTTGATCAGGTAGATGCGCCCGCGTGGGCTGTCGAGTTCGTCGCCGAGCAGCAGGAACGTCGGGCAGGTCGCGGTACACATGCCGCAATGCACGCAGGTGCGTAGTACGGCGTTGGATGACGCGGTATCGGGATCCCGAAGCTGTTCGGCGGTGAAATTGGTCTGCATCGCTACTCAATGGGTTTCATGGGAGGCAGCATACGAAGCTGGCGGATCATCCAGCTCAGGCAGCCGATCGCCAGCACGAAAAACGCCAGCGACAGCCAGGGGTTCTCCCTGTTGTACAACGCGACAATCAGGATCATGATCAGTGAAAACGCCATCATGAAAAACTGCAGGTTGGTGACCGGGTTCGGCCGCCTCAACCGCAGATGCTGAAACCCGGAAACCCAGCAGGTGATCAGGAACACAATGTTGGTGACCCAGGTGGGAATGAAGAACATGTTTAAAGCCCGGCGTAGAGGCGACCCGGATTGAGGATGCCGGCCGGGTCCATTGCCGCTTTCACCTCCCGGGTGATCCGCGCCAGCACGGCATCCTGATTGGGGACCACGCAAACCACGCTGCGCAAGGTGTCGGGCGCCCGCAGCAGGGTCCAAGTGCCACCCGCCTTCCGTGCCGCCGCTTCGACCGCCGCATGGGTGGCGGCATCGGCGGGACCAGCCAACCAGACCAGCCCACCGCCCCAATCGAGGAATCCGCCGACCTCATGCGCCCGAAGCCCATCGAGGACGGATGGGCCCAAGGACGGGCGAACCGAGATCCGCCAGACGGCGTCGCCCGAACCGGCTGCAAGCGGCCGCGCATCACGAACCTGCTTCCAGACCGCGTGTGAGGCGTCGGTGTCCAGCGTCACCGCGCCGCGCACCGCCAACTGATCCATCAGCCGGCCGACGCGGTAGCTGACCGACGCTGGGAAATCCTCGATCCGCAGCAACGCGACGGAACCGCCGACTTCTCCGAGGCCTGTCACCCGCGCGGCGGCTTCCGGGGGCAACCATGCGGCGCCCGAGACACCAAACGGCGAGCCCAGCCCGGCTGACAGCACGGCCACGCCGGTCGCGGCTTCCAGGTTCGGCAGCACCAGAGTGCCGGTGGCCTCCGGCGCCGGCAGCACCTTCAGGGTGATCTCGGTGATCACCCCCAGCGTGCCGTGGCTGCCGGCAAGTAACTTGCACAGATCAAGCCCGGTGACGTTTTTCAACACCCGGCCGCCGGAACGGATGATCTCGGCCCGCCCGGTCACCGCGCGAACCCCCATGACATGGTCGCGCATCGCGCCCCAGGCGACGCGCCGCGGACCGGACAGATTGGTTGCGACCACGCCGCCGATGGTTTGTGGTTTGCCGCCCTCGGCACCCAGCAGATCAGACAGATCCGGCGGTTCGGCGATCAGGTGCTGGCCGGGCGCCGCAAGGGCGGCCTCGATCTCGGGCAGCGGCGTGCCGGCCCAGACCGAGATGATCAGTTCCTTCGGCGCATATAGCTTGATGCCGGAGAGGTTTGCGGTGGACAGCGTTCGCGCTGCCTGCACCGGCCGCAGCATGCAGGACTTCGTGCCATTGCCCTGGATCAGCAAAGGCTCGCGGGTGCGCATGGCCTCGGCGACAACCGCAACGATCGAGTCCTCGGTGGTCATGCGGCGGTGGTCATGCGGCCTGGGTCTGCTCGGCGGCGTCGGGTTCGGTCAGCGGGAAAACCTTGCTGGGATTGAGCAGCCATTCGGGGTCGAAGGCCGACTTGATGCGACGCTGCTGTTGCAGTTCGTGCGGCTTGAACTGCACCGGCATCAGGTCGCGTTTTTCCACCCCGACGCCGTGTTCGCCGGTCAGGCAGCCGCCGACTTCGACGCAGAGCTTAAGGATGTCGGCGCCAAACGCCTCGGCCGCGTGGAAGCTGGCGGGATCGTTGGCGTCGAACATGATCAGCGGATGCAGGTTGCCGTCGCCGGCGTGGAAGATGTTGGCGACCTTCAGCCCGTAGCTGTCCGACATTTCCCCGATACGGCGCAGCACCAGTGGCAACTGGCTGGTGGGAATGGTGCCGTCCATGCACAGATAATCCGGACTGATCCGGCCAACCGCGCCGAACGCGCCCTTGCGGCCCTTCCAGATCGCCAGCGACTCCTCGGCCGACTGCGACACCTTCAGGCTGATCGGATCGAATTTCTCGCAGATCGCGGCGAGCTGGCTTAGCAGGCGGTCCTGTTCCTCGGCGCTGCCTTCGACCTCGATGATCAGCATCGCCTCGGCGTCCAGCGGATAGCCGGCATGGGCGAACGCCTCGCAGGCATGGATCGCGGGGCGGTCCATGAATTCGAGCGCCACAGGGATGATGCCGGAGGAGATGATGGCGTCCACCGCCGCCCCCGCGATTTCGTTGGATTTGAAGCCGGCCAACATCGCGCGTGCGCCCTCCGGCCCGCGCAGAATGCGCACGGTGACCTCGGTGATCACCGCTAACATGCCCTCGCTGCCGGTCAGCAGACCAAGCCAGTCGTAGCCGGCCGCGTCTAGGTGGGAGCCGCCAATGTCGATGATTTCGCCGTCGATGGTGACGATCTTAAGGCCCAGAAGATTGTTGGTGGTGACGCCATAGCGCAGGCAGTGCGCCCCGCCGGAGTTCATGTTGACGTTGCCGCCGATCATGCAGGCGAGCTGGCTGGAGGGGTCGGGCGCATAGAAGAACCCATCGGCCGACACCGCGTTGGTGATGCCGATGTTGGTCACGCCCGCCTGCACAACGGCGCAGCGGTCGGGGTAGTTGATGTCGAGGATCCGGTTCATCCGCATCATCCCGACGACGACGGCGTCCGCCATCGGCAGCGCGCCGCCCGACAGCGAGGTGCCGGCGCCCCTGGGTATAACCCGGACACCGTTTTTGCAGCAGAAGCGCAGTACAGCCGCTACCTGTTCGGTGGTCTCCGGCAGGACCACGGCGAGCGGCGTCTGGCGGTAGGCGGTGAGGCCGTCGGTCTCATAGGGTTTCAGCCGCAAGGCTTCGGCAATCACTCCACTTTCGGGCAACAGCGCACGCAGCCCGGCGACGATGGTGTCGCGGCGGCCGATGACTTCGGGTTTCGGGGCCGGCTGGCGGATCATCGTGGGCCTCCATCAGCGAGAATGTCCTTGGAACATAGCGATTTCTGATGGTGACGCCAGGGTTGCGAGGCCAAGAGGTTCCGGACCGAGCTGCCGCCTGTCCCGAATCCTCTCGATCGCGCAGATGCGATGGCCCAGGCGGCTCCTTTCTCCGCCCCAAGCTGCGTGGAGCATAATGTGTTATGAAGCTTCGAAACTGTGGCCGGCGTGGGCGGAACGCGTTAAAATCAGCGCGACGGCGCAGCGGACGTATGTTCGTCCGAGCAGCCCCGCCGGAACCATGGACCGTGAGGACGCAACCGTTGACGGTAACTGCCCTAGACACCCACGAAGTCGTCAAGGAACTGGAAGCGTCGGTTTCACTGATCAACAAGCCAAAGCCGTCACACGCGTACTCCGCAAATCCCAGGAAATCGACCTGTCCAACCTCATGACAAAGGCAGATCTCCAGCTTGGGATGACTTCTGCGAAAGCGGACCTGCAGATTGGATTGGCCGATACAAAGGCGAAGATCCTGAAATGGACGGTTGGGACCATCGGTGTTCAGACCGTCATTATCCTAGGGGCGGTGGCTGCTTTGGCGCGGTTCGTGCCGCATTGACGCAGCGTATCGCTGGGTGTCGCAGCCGGGTGCGGCAGCGATCCAGACAGCGAACAAGATAACAACCTCGCCCTATCTCCTGGCGGCTTCAACTTGCCGGCGCGATGGTTTAAGCCTTCCCGATGCCGCCCCCCCTGCTGAGCCTGCAAGACATCGCTGTGACCTTCGGCACGGCGCCGTTGCTAGTGGGCGCCGGACTTTCGGTCTCTGCCGGAGACCGCGTTTGCCTGGTCGGCCGCAACGGCGGCGGCAAGTCGACCATGCTGCGGATTGCTGCCGGCCTGATACAGCCTGATGCCGGACGCCGCTTCGCCCAGCCCGGCGCGACCATCCGATACCTTGCCCAGGAACCCGACTTCGCGGGCTTTGCCACCACCCGTGAATATGTCGAGGCCGGGCTGGTGGATAGCGCCGCGACCGACAGTCACCGAGCCGCCTATCTGCTGGAACAGCTTGGATTGACCGGCGCGGAACACCCGTCACAGCTATCCGGCGGCGAAGGCCGCCGCACGGCGCTGGCCCGCGTGCTGGCGCCGCAACCCGACATTCTGCTGCTGGACGAACCCACCAACCACCTTGACTTGCCCGGCATCGAGTGGCTGGAACAACAACTCGCCAACCTGCGATCCGGCATTGTGCTGATCAGCCACGATCGCCGCCTGCTCGAACGGATCTCGCGCCGCACTGTCTGGTTGGACCGCGGCTTCACCCGGGTGCTCGACCACGGCTTCGCGCAATTCGAGAGCTGGCGCGATCAATTGCTCGAACAGGAGGAGACCGACCGGCACAAGCTTCGCCGCAAGATCGTGATGGAGGAAGACTGGCTCCGCTTCGGCGTCTCCGCCCGGCGCAAGCGCAATCAGAAGCGGCTCGGCGACCTGCACGCGCTGCGCAAGAAACATCGCGAACAGCGCGCCGCGGTCGGCAAGGTGAAGCTGGATGCCGCCGAGGCGGATCTGTCTGGCCGACTGGTGGCGGTGGCGGAAGCGGTTTCGAAAACCTATGGCCAGCGCAGCGTGGTGCGGGATTTCTCCACTCGCATCATCCGCGGCGACCGGGTTGGCATCGTCGGGCCGAACGGCGCCGGCAAGACCACGCTGCTCAACCTGCTGACCGGCAAGTTGGCGCCGGACCACGGCGAGGTGAAGCTTGGCACCAACCTGGCCGAGGTCGAATTGGATCAGCGGCGGGAGACACTGGACCCGGATCAGTCGCTGTCGCAGGCGCTGACAGGGGGCGCTGGCGATACTGTGACCGTGGGCGGCCAGCAGCGTCACGTGGTCAGCTACATGAAGGATTTCCTGTTCGGTCCCGAACAGGCCAACACCCCGGTCGGCGTGCTGTCCGGCGGTGAGCGTGGGCGGCTGACCCTGGCACGCGCCTTCGCCAAGCCCTCCAACCTGATGTTGCTCGACGAACCGACGAACGACCTGGATCTGGAAACGCTGGAACTGTTGCAGGAAAGACTGGCGGACTACAGGGGTACCGTATTGCTGGTCAGCCACGACCGTGACTTCCTCGATCGCGTGGTCACTTCGGTGATTGCCACCGAGGGCGATGGACGCTGGATCGAATATGCCGGCGGCTACTCCGACATGTTGACGCAGCGTGGCCCGCGGCAGGCGGCGAGGCCAGCGCATGGCCGGGCTGCCGTGGTAGCACCGGCGACCAAGGCCGCGAGCCGGAAGCTGAGCTTCAGGGACAAGCACGCGCTCGACACCTTGCCGGGTGTGATCGCCGGTCTGGAGCAGGAGGTCACGCGGTTGAACGCGGTGCTGGCCGATCCCGATCTTTATGGCAAACGACCGGGCGAGTTTGCCGCCTCGACCGAGGCGCTGAGCGCCGCGCAGGCATCGCTAGCCCAGGCCGAGGAACGGTGGTTGCAACTCGAGCTGCTGCGAGAGGAACTGGAGGCTGCCGCACCCGGCGGCTGAACCGGCGGGTTCTGCTCTGATCCAGTTTCCCAGTTGTTGCTTTTTGCCAACTTTCTAATCCCATAGGTCCGCCGCATAACGCGGCGAACTTCCGAGGCAGGAAATTAGCGCCGGAACCGCAAATCCATTCCGCGCGAGATCCATCCGGCCTCGATCGCATCCAGATCGACCATTCCCGACGGCTCCGCCTTCGACGGCGCGATCCCCAATCGGGCGACACCCTCGGCCTTCCAGATCGACAATAGCCGGCGGAGTTCCGGCAGCGGTTCGGCGTGGTCATCGACCCGCAGATCCAGATCGGGAAAATCCTCGGTGGTGACCATCAGCATGGCGGCGGATTGCCTGCCGCGCCGATCGCCGCCGGCGGCTTCTCCGGCTTCCATCGCCGTCATCAGCCGGTCCGGCATCTGCACGGTCGGGTTGGCCTGCCACGATGCCAGCGTCGCTCGGACGGTCGGCTCCCCGGCCAGCATGTTGCCGGCGACGCTGATCCCGCCGGCGGATAGGCTGCCGCACCACTCGACGCAGTTGTCCCCGGTCCAGGCCGAGCTGCGTCCGTTGCGGTCGATGGCATGAACCTGGCGGATGCCGCGCCCGGCATCGCCCGCCAACGCGCCCTCGATCGCCGCCGCCGGCGCCAGGCCGCGTGCCATCGCGTCCAATATCGCCGGGCCAAGATAGCGGTTGGTCATCGACTGCGTCGAAACCGCGCCGACCTCGGCTCGCACGAACGGGCAGGATGCGCCGACCGCGAACGCCTTGGTGGCGACCGCCACCGCAAAGCTGCCGGAGTTCGGATTATGCGCAACGATCGACCAGGTCATGACAGCGATGTTCCCCTGGGTCCCAGGATATTTCCCCTTCCGCGAACATGCCCTAACCTGATGCCTGGAAACAGGGGACAACGCCAATGATCATCGAAATGCGCACCTACACGCTGCAGCCGGGTAGTCTGGCCGAGGTGGAGAAACGTTTCGCCGAAGCGATGCCGATCCGCGAGAAGCACTCCAAGCTCGCCGCCTTCTGGCACACCGAGATCGGGCCGCTGAACCAGATCATCCACGTCTGGACCTACGACAGCTTCGAGCATCGCACCGCGGTCCGCGCCGCGGCGATGAAGGACAGCGGTTGGCCGCCGCCGACACGTGAATTCACCATCGCGCAACAGAGCGAGATTTTGCTTCCGGCGCCGTTCTCACCGGCGCTGGAGCCGCGCCAGATCGGGCCGCTATTCGAGATCCGCCAGTATACGCTGATCCCTGGCGCAATCCCCGGCCTGATCGAGCGCTGGAGCGACAAGATCGAAGGCCGCATGAAAATTTCGCCACTGGTCGGGGGATGGTATTCCGAGTTCGGCGCGCTCAACAAATGGGTGCATATCTGGGCCTACAAGGATGCCAACGAGCGTTTCACCGCGCGGGCCGCCGCCACCGCCACCGGTCAATGGCCGGCGCGCAATCCTCCGGGCGTCGTGGTGAAGCAGGAAAACGCCTTGCTGATGCCGGCGGCGTTCTCGCCGATCCGGTAGTCGCCGAAATCCGCGCGGGGAACGGTCTCACTGCTGCCGCACCGCGGCGGCGATGCCGCGGTTCAAGGCGCGGTATTGCGCGATCCGCGGGGCATAGGCGGCGGCGAGATCGGGCCGCGGCGGAATCGTCTCGGCACGGGCCGGTGCCAGACAGACCACGTCCGGCGCCTCACCGGTGACCGCCATCCGGGCCAGCCGTGCCGCGCCGAACGCGGCGCCGGTTTCGCCCGTCGCCAGACGATGCAGCGGAATCCCAAGCGCAGAAGCGATGATCGCGATCCATGCCGCGGAGCGTGACCCGCCGCCGATCACATCGGCGTCCTCGATACGGGTGCCGGAGGCCGAAATCGCGTCCAGGCAGTCACGCAACGAAAACGCCACGCCCTCCAGCACTGCCTGGGTGAGCTCGCGCCGGTCAGTGTCATGCGACAGCCCGGCGAACGCGCCGCGGATCGTGCCGTCGTTGTGCGGCGTCCGCTCACCGCCCAGATACGGCAGGAACAGCGCGGAGCTTGGCTTGGCGGGCACGCCGACCTCGGCCAGCAACTGCGCCTCGGAGCATCCAGTGACCGTGGCCCACCACGCCAATGAGGCCGCCGCCGACAGCGTCACCCCCATCTGATGCCAGCGATTCGGCAGGGCATGGCAGAACGCGTGGACCGCAGCCTGCGGCCACGGCCGGAACCGGTCGGTGGCGGCGAACAGCACCCCGGACGTGCCCAGCGAGATGAACGCGTCGCCGGCCCCGATCGCTGCCAGCCCCACCGCGCCGGCGGCATTGTCACCCGCTCCGCCGGCCACGACCGGCCGCCGTGTCATGTGCCAGCGCGCCGCGAGTTCGGCGCGCAGCGTCCCCGCCGCGGCATTGCCCTCGACCAGGCGCGGCATCGCGAGCCGCGACAGCCCGGTGGCGGCAAGCATGACGTCGGACCAGTCGCGCCGACCAACATCCAGCCACAGCGTGCCTGACGCGTCCGACATTTCCTCGATCATCTCGCCGGTCAGTCGGTGGCGAATGTAGGCTTTCGGCAGCAGCACGGTGCGCAGCGCGGCGAACGTCGCCGGCTCGTGCTTGCGCAGCCACAGCAGTTTCGGCGCGGTGAAGCCCGGCATGGCGATATTGCCGGTGATTTGCCGGAGTTCCGGCACGGCCTGCTCCAGCTCGCTGCATTCCAGCGCCGAGCGAACGTCGTTCCAGAGGATTGCGGGACGCAACACGCCCCCGGCATGGTCCAACAGCACTGCGCCATGC
Source organism: Rhodopila sp. (assembly GCF_965277825.1). Classification (NCBI taxonomy): domain Bacteria; kingdom Pseudomonadati; phylum Pseudomonadota; class Alphaproteobacteria; order Acetobacterales; family Acetobacteraceae; genus Rhodopila; species Rhodopila sp. The sequence continues at coordinate 489,375 of NZ_OZ255846.1, forward strand.
ATTTGTCCGGACAATCCGATGCCCTTAACGGCCGACAACGCGCCGGCATGGTTGCGGCCGATGTCGTCGACCGCGTCCAGCATCGCCTGCCACCAGGCCCGCGGATCCTGCTCGCTGTGTCCCGCCGCTGGGCGCTGCATCGACAGCGGCGCGGTGGCGCTGGCTAAAACGGTTTGCGCGCCATCCACCAGGAGTGCCTTGACCGCCGAGGTACCGAAATCCAGGCCGAGGAACACGGCCCGCGCCGCTCAGGCCGCCATTGGGTGCCGAACCCGCTGCGGCAGCGCCTGACCGGATTTGTCGAACAGATGGCACGCCGCCGGATCGACCGCCAGTCGGATCTGGTCGTGCGCGCGGGTCGCATCGCTGCCCTCGATCTGCACGGTGATCTGCTGTTTGTCCTCCAAGTTGACGTGCAGCAAAGTCAGGCCACCGAGCCGCTCGACCAATCCGACGGTTCCGCTGATCGGGCCGGCCGGGTCGATGCGCAGGCCTTCGGGACGGATGCCAAGCGTCAGCGGGTCGCTTGCGCTGTCGGGTACCGCATCGACCGGCACGGCGATCCGCGCGCCTGAGGCCAGCGCGACCAGGGCGCCGCTCGCGCTGGCCTCGATCACGTTCGCCGCCATCAGATTCATCCGTGGCGAACCGATGAAGCCGGCGACGAAAAGATTCGCCGGGTGATGGTAGAGCTCCAGCGGCGAGCCGACTTGCTCCACCCGGCCCGCCTGCAGCACCACGATCTTGTCGGCCATCGTCATCGCCTCGATCTGGTCGTGGGTGACGTAGATCATGGTTGCCTTCAGTTCCTCGTGCAGGCGCAACAGTTCGATCCGCATCTGCCCGCGCAGTGCGGCATCAAGGTTGGACAGCGGCTCGTCGAACAGGAAAACCTTGGGCTGGCGCACGATGGCGCGGCCGATTGCGACACGCTGACGCTGGCCGCCGGACAGGTCCTTGGGGCGCCGCTCCAGATACGGCTCCAATTGCAGGATGCGGGCGGCCTCGTCGACCTTGCGGTCGCGTTCCGACTTCGCCACCCGCGCCAGGCGCAACGCGAACGCCATGTTCTGGCGCACCGTCATGTGCGGATACAGCGCATAGGACTGGAACACCATCGCCAGGCCGCGATCCGCCGGCCCGACCCGATTGACCCGCTTGCCGTCGATCAGCAGATCGCCTTCGGTGATCTCTTCCAGCCCGGCGATCATCCGCAGCAGTGTCGACTTGCCGCATCCGGACGGCCCGACGAACACCACGAACTCGCGATCGGCGATATCGAGGTCGATGCCCTTGATCACCTCGAACGACGTGTAGCTCTTGCGGAGATTGCGCAGTTGCAGCGTTGCCATGGGCAGGCTCCTGTGTTTGATCGCGCGTTTACGCCCTCCGACCGCTGGCCTCGGACGATCACGCTCTATTTCACGGCGCCGAAGGTCAGGCCTTGCACCAACTGGCGCTGGCTGAACCAGCCGAACACCAGGATCGGTGCGACAGCCATCGTCGAGGCCGCCGACAGTTTGGCGAAGAACAACCCTTCTGGGCTGGAGAATGAGGCGATGAACGCGGTCAGCGGAGCAGCCCCAGCGGATGTCAGGTTGAGGCTCCAAAACGCCTCGTTCCAGCACAGTATCAAGGAAAGCAGGCCGGTTGAGGCAACACCGGGCAAGGTCAGCGGCAGCAGAAGGTGCCACACCTCGCCGGCGGTACGTGCTCCGTCCATCCGCCCGGCCTCCAGTATCTCGTTCGGGACTTCCTTGTAGAAGGTGAACAGCATCCACACCACGATTGGCAGGTTCATCAGGGCATAGATTGCCACCAGGCCGCTGCGGGTATCCAGCAGGCCGGCGGTGCGGAACAGCAGGTAGATCGGCACCAGCACGCCCACCGGCGGCAGCATCTTGGTCGATAGCATCCACAGCAGCGTGCCGCGGGTCCGTCGTGTCGGATGGAACGCCATGGAATAAGCCGCCGGGATCGCGAACAGCAGCGCCAGCACGGTGCCCCCGACCGAGATCACCACGCTGTTCAGTGCAAACGACAGGTAGTCCGAGCGGGCGAAGACCTCACGATACGAATCCAGCGACGGCGTAAAAAACAAGCTCGGCGAAGTCGCGTCACGCTCGGACTTGAAGCTGGTCAGCACCATCCAGGCGATCGGGAAGAACAGCAGCAGTGCCGCAGCCCAGCCGACGATGAAGGACAGCAGACGTTGCAGTGGCGTGGCGCGCATGCGCTATACCTCCAGCCGTCGGGCGATGCTGCGCACCAGGAAGAAGGCGACGATGTTGGCCAGCACGATGGCGACGACGCCGCCGGCCGACGCACCGCCGATATCGTACTGCAGCAAGGCCCGAGCATAGATCAGGAACGCCAGGTTGGTGGTCGCATTGCCGGGACCACCCGAGGTGGTGACGAAGATCTCGGCGAACACCGTCAGCAGGAAAATCGTTTCGATCATTATGACAACGCCGATGGCGCGTGACAGATGCGGCAAGGTGATGAAGAAGAACTGCGCCAGCACCCCGGCGCCATCCATGCGCGCGGCCTCGCGCTGTTCGTGGTCGAGCGACTGCACCGCGGTCAGCAAGATCAGCAGCGCGAACGGCAGCCATTCCCAGGACACAATGGCGATGATGGATGCCAACGGGAGCCGAGCGAACCAATCCACCGGCTGAAACCCTAGCGTGCTGGCCACCACGCCGAACACCCCGTAGATCGGATGCATCAGCAGGTTCTTCCAGATCAACGCGCTGACCGTGGGCATGACGAAGAACGGCGAGATCGCCAGCACCCGGGCGATGTTTCTGCCGACGAACGGTTGGTTGAACACCACGGCGAGCAAGGTGCCGAGGCCAACCGTGATCACCAGCACCGCGACCAGCAGGATCAGGGTGTTTTCCAGCGAAACCCAGAAGTCCGGATCGGTGACCAGATAGAAGTAGTTGTCGATGCCAGCGAAGCCATGCGTGGTCGGGTCGATAAGATTGTAGTATTGGAAAGAAAACCACAGCGTCATCACCAGCGGAACGATCATCCACGCCAGCAGCACGATGACGGAGGGCGCCAGCAGCAGCGGGCCCACCTTTCGGGTCGCCGGCGCCTCGGCGTCCAGCGGCGCCGCGGCACCTGGGGTCAGCGTCGTCGACATGACCGCGCCCTATTTCTTCGGGTAACCGGCCTGTCGCATGGTGCGTTCGGCGGCGGATTCGGCGACCTTCAGCGCCTGATTCACCGTGGTCTGACCGGTCAACGTGCCGGCGATGGTCTGCCCAACCTGAGTGCCCAGACCCTGAAATTCTGGGATCGCGACGAATTGCGCGCCCTGATAAGGACGCGGCTGCTGCGTCTGGCCATCCGGATTGGCCACGTCGATCGCCGTGTGCACGAACGACGCGAACGGCGCCGCCTTCTGGTAATCGGCGTTCTCATAAGTCGATAACCGCGTGCCGGGAGGCACCGACACCCACCCGTTGTCTTTCGCCACCAGTTGGATGTACTCCTTCGACGTCGCCCAGGTCACGAACGTCTTCGCGGCATCCTTCTGCTTTGATGTCGTCGGGATCGCCAGGTTCCAGCTCCACAGCCAGGTCGGCGCACCGGCGAAACTGCCGGTCGGCATCGGCGCGAAGCCCACCTTGTCGGCAACACTTGACTGCTTCTTGTCGTACAGCAGGCCGCCCGCCACGGTGGCATCGATCCACATGCCGCAATGGCCGCTGGCGAACAGCGCCAGGTTCTCATTGAAGCCGTTCGACGTCGCCCCTGGCGGACCATCGGCTTTCAGGATGTCATCATAGTAGCTGATCGCCTTGTGCCATTGCGGGCTGTCGATCTCCGGTTTCCATTGCATATTGAACCATTGGCCGCCCTCGGCATTCACCAGCGAGGTGACATAGGCCATGTTTTCGCCCCAGCCGGGTTTGCCGCGCAGGCACATGCCGTAGATCTGCTTCGACTTGTCGGTGATCTTGTCGGCGAAACCCCTGATCTGTTCGTAGGTCGGCTTGTCGGGCATCTTGATCCCGGCCTTCTGGAACAGATCAGTGCGATAATAGGTCATCGCGCTCTCGCCATAGAACGGTAGGCCGTACAATTTGCCGTCGTAGGTCAGCCCGGCGCGCACCGGCTTCAGCAGGTCATTGACGTCGTAGGACGCCGGCATATTGTCCATCGGCACCAGCCAGCCCTGCTTGGCCCAGATCGGCACTTCATAGTTGCCGATGGTCAGCACATCGAACTGGCCGGCCTTGGTCGCGATATCGGTGGTGACGCGCTGGCGCAGCACGTTTTCCTCCAGCACCACCCAGCGCAGATGGATGTCGGGATGCAGCTTCTCGAACTCCGAGGAAAGCCGCTGCATCACCACCATGTCGCCGTTATTGACGGTGGCGATGGTGATGGTCGAATCGGCCCGGGCTATGCCGCTGGCGGCCAACAGCATTGCCGCGGCGGACGCCAGAACCGTCAGGCCGTCGCGGAGAATACGAGCCATGGAAATCCCTCCTCGGTATTTTTCTGCCCTGAATCGGCGGTTTACAGTACGGTCTCATGGACGCGCGACCTGGTCAACCAAAGTTACGATATTGCAAGAAACCTGCCCCTGAGACGGCAACACCTCAAAATGCCAGGCTCCGCGACGCCTCCACGAGTGTCGCCGCCGCGCCGACGTCGTATAGCGACCCCAGCCATCGCCCAAGGGGCTGATACAGCCGCGGGTCCGATCCCAGGTCGCCGAACAACGGGGCTATCCCGAGTAGCGCGCGTGGATCCGCGCCGCCCTCGACTGCCTTGGCGGCCAATTCTTCGGCCAACGGGTGGCGGATCTCGATCGGCTGCCCGTGCTCGTCCTGGCCGCGCATCCGCCGCATCCACGCGGCCAGCGCCAGCGCCAGAAGCTCGACCGAGCCGCCGGCGCGGAGTCGATCGCGGATCGGGTCCACCAGAACGTTCAGCGGCGCGTCGGAGTTGACCCGTTCCACGGTGTCCTTGATCGCGGGATTGGCGAACCGTTCGATCAGCGTCGCCTTGTAGCGTGCCAGGTCGATCCCAGGGACTGCCGGCAGCGTCGGTCCGGTCTCTCGGTCCATCAGCGCGGCCATGAAACGGGCGATCGGCGGGTCCGCCATCGCCTCGGCAATGGTGACATGACCGATCAGGCGGCCGATGCCGGCAACCGCCAGGTGACTGGCATTGAGCAGGCGAAGCTTCATGAATTCATACGGCGCGACATCCGTCACGAATTGTGCCCCGACCTCCTCCCAGGGTGGGCGGCCGCTGGGGAAATCATCCTCGATGACCCATTGGGTGAACGATTCGGCGAACACCGGCCAGCGGTCGATCACGCCGTAGCGTTCAGCCAGCAGGGCGATGTCCTCCGCCGCCGTCACCGGCGTGATCCGATCCACCATCGTGCTGGGGAAGCAGCCGTTGGCGGCGATCCAGTGCGCCAGGGCGGGGTCGCGCATCTCGGCCAACGCCAGCACCGCCTGGCGAAGCACTGAGCCGTTGTGCTGGATGTTGTCGCAGGTCAGCGCGGTGAACGGCGCCGACCCCGCCACCATCCGCCGGCGATAGGCCTCCACCACGATGCCGATCGCGCTGGCCGGGGATTCCGGTTGCGCAAGGTCCCGGCGGATCAGCGGATGCTCCGGATCGAGCTGCTTGGTGGACCGGTTCAGGCAATAACCGTGTTCGGTGACAGTCAGGCTGACGATGCGAATTGCCGTCTGGTCGATCGCCGCCAGCAGGGCTGCGCTGGATTCAGCGGCGAACACCACGTCCGCGAGCGACCCGATCACCGCGACATTCTCCGCGGCGGCCTCGCGTTCGACCAGGGTATACAGGTTGTCCTGCGGCCCCAGGCTGTCGCGCATCCGCCGATCCGCCGGCATCAGCCCGGCGCCGATAATCCCCCAGTCAAGCGCGTCGTGGCGGCGCTGCATCAAGTCATGCGTGTAGCGCGCCATGTGCGCCCTGTGGAATCCGCCCAATCCCAGGTGAACAATGCCACCATTGACGCGGGCCGGATCGAAGCGGGGCACCGCGACGGGCGGCAGCAGGCGGCCAAGATTGACGCGGTTGAGCGGCACGGCTTCCACGGCATTGCTCCCTGTCTGTCCTGGCCAACGATGCAGACCCGCGGCCCTGGGTCAATTGACAGGTGTGGCGGCCGGATGCCCGCGTTGCACAGCCCGGGCAACCGACGCCTCCCGCCGTTTCTGCAGCTGCTGGTCGGCGAACACGCCCAGAAGGATGACCGTGCCCATCACAGCGAAGTTCAACGAGCTTGGAATACCAAGGATGTTGACCAGGTTCTGCAGCACCTGCAGCAGGGCGGTGCCGAGAACGATGCCCAGGATCGACCCTTCGCCGCCGCGCAGGCTGCAGCCGCCCAGCACCGCCGCGGCGATTGCGTACAGTTCATAAAAGTTGCCGAACGTCGAGGGCGATACGGAATTGGTGTAGAACACCAGGAAGATCGTCGATACGCCCGCCAGGAGGCCGCTCAGCACGTAGGCTCCGGCAATTACGAGATTTGTACTGATACCGGAATATCGTGCCGCTTCTTCGTTCTTCCCGACCGCGAACAGGTAGCGGCCGAACACCGATCGGTGTAGCACCACGCCGAGGATCAGCGCGACGACGATCATGAAGGTGAAACTGTGCGGCAACCCGAAGCTGCGTCCGGAGGCGAGCCAGCTCAGCGTGTCGGCGGAATTGCCATAGCCGAAACCCATGGTCGAATCATCGGTGTAGTAACGGGCCGCGCCGCGATAGATCAGCAAGCCGCACAGGGTGACGATAAACGGCTGCATGCGCAACCGGGTGATCAGCAGGCCCTGGATCGCGCCAAGCAACAGCCCCCCGGTCAACACCGCCAGCAGCGCCAGCGGCCATGCGACATCGCGGTTGGCGATCAGGTCGATGAAGATCACCCCCAGCAGCGAGAACATCGAACCGACCGACAGATCGATGCCGCCGGTGATGATGGTCAGGCCCTCACCGATCGAGAACACCCCGAACAGGCCGATCAGATTGGCCATGTCCAACAGGTTTACACCGGAAAGGAACTGCGGATTGAGCACCCCGGTGATGGCGCTGATGACGACCAGCAAAAGCAGCAGGCCGAGTTCCTTCTTCGGCAGCATCAGACCGCCTCGGCGGGGTCTGGCCCCTGGCCGATGGCAAGCCGCAGCACGCTGTATTCGCTGAACCGCGCGCGCTCCAGGATGCCGCTGATGGTGCCTTCGTGCATCACCGCGATGCGGTCCGACACACCGATCACTTCTTCCATGTCGGACGAAATCATCAGGATGCAGACGCCGCGGTCGGCGAGTTCCCGCATCAGCGTATAGATCTCGTTCTTGGCCCCGACATCGATGCCTCGGGTCGGCTCATCGAAGATCACCACTCGCGGCCGCATCGACAGCCATTTCGCCAGCACGACCTTCTGCTGATTGCCACCGGAAAGCGTAACGACCGTGGTCCGGTCCCCCGGTGCCCGGATCGATAGCTGGGCCCTCTGCGTGCGCGACGTCACCTGCTCCGCCGCCCGGTTGACCAGCCAAATCCTTGCATAGGCAACCAAGTTGGCGAGCGTGATATTTTCGACCACGGGCATGTCCACGATCAACCCGGCCCGTTTGCGGTCTTCCGGCACCAGATAGATACCCTGCCGGATCGCTCGGCGTGGCGAGCGGATCGTCATCCTTGCCCCGTCCAGACGGATTTCACCGTCGAGGATTGGGTCGATCCCGAACATGGCCCGAGCCAGCGACGTGCGGCCGGAGCCGACCAGTCCGGCCAGCCCAAGGATCTCGCCTCGGCGGACCGCCAGGTTGACCCGCCGACCCGGAAAATCCTTCGTCTCCACGTCCAGCAAATCGCAGCCGCCGGGCTTGGTTTCGGCTGCCGGCGGGATGTACAGCGCCTTCAGATCGCGCCCGATCATCAGCCGGATCATCGTTGCGTGATCGATTTTATGGCCTTGCAGCTCGCCGACAACCCGACCATCCCGCAGGCAAACGACCCGATCGGCGCAGGCCTTCACCTCACCCAGTCGATGCGAGATGTAGATCACCGACACCCCGTTCGCCCGCAACTCGGCAACCACCTGCAACAGCCGCTCGGTTTCCTGCAGGCTCAGGCTCGAGGTCGGCTCATCCATGATGATAATGCGGGCATCGACGGACAGCGCCTTGGCGATCTCCACCAGTTGCCGCTGCGCGATGGTCAAGCCTTGCACCGGCGTATCCGGCCCGAAATCCGCTCCCAACCGGACCAGCAACGGCGCCACCCGGTCGCGCAGACGCCCGCGGTCGATCAGCCGCAGTGGGCCGAAACGCAGCGGTTCACGGCCCATGCCGACATTGGCCGCGACGTCCAGGTTTTCGAACAGGTTGAGTTCCTGATGGACGAACGCGATGCCGGCGCGCATCGAGTCGTTCACACCAAGCATCGCGTGGTCGCGGCGTTCGATACGGATCGTGCCCGAGGTTGGCGCAACGACGCCACCCAGGATTTTCATCAGCGTGGACTTGCCGGCACCGTTCTCGCCGATCAGGCCCAGAACCTCGCCGCGTCCGACCGACATATTGATGTCGTCCAGCGCGGTGACGCCCGGATACAGCTTGGTGATCGCGGCAAGTTCGATCAGCGGCCCCGGCATCGCCCGCCTACTTCTTCAGCAGTTGCTTCATCGAGTCCTGGAATGCCGCCACGTTGGACTTTTCGATCACCCGGGTTGGGATGATGATCAACTTGTTGGCCGGAATGAACGACCGGTCGCCGTGGATGTATTTGATCATATCGACCATCGACTGGTAGCCGAACTGATAAGGCTGCTGCACGATCGTCGCCTGCACGGTGCCGTCGGCGACCCCGCGCAGCGTCTGCGGGTCCTCGTCGAAGCCGACGATCTTGATCTTTCCGGCTTTGCCGGCCTCTTTCACCGCCGAGTAGATCTGGGGCGTGTTATAGGAATACAGGCCGACCAGGCAATCGATGCCGCCTTTTGCCAGTGCATCCTGAACGTTGCTCTTGGCCTTGGCGAAATCGACGCCGTCGGTGCGGATGTCGACGATCTGGATGTTGCTGCCGGCCAGCGTGTCCTTGATCCCCCTCACCCGCTCCCTGGCGTTGTCCGCGTCCATGGTGCCGACGAACATCATCACCTTGCCGCCGCCTGGCAACGCCTTCTTGATCTCCTCACCCGCCTGTCGACCGGCAGCCACATTGTCGGTGCCGATATAGACGACACGATTGGACTGCGGCGCGTCGCTGTCGGTGGTGAACAGCGCGGCCTTGGCGGCGACCTTGTTGAACTCCTCGGTGGAGTTCTTCGGGTCGATCGCCGAAATCGAAACCCCGGCGACACCCCGAGCCAGCAGATCATCCAATTCCCGCCGCTGTTCCGCCGCCGTGGCCTGCCCGGTGATCACCACCTGCATGTTGTAATCGGGATGCTCGGTCTGCGCTTTCTCCACCCCACGCTTGGCTATGGTCCAGAAATCAGCGGCGGCGTTGGTCACCAGGGCGAGTTCTTTCTTACCCTGGGCCAGGGCAGGGACCACGGAAAGCGCGACGGCGAGGCATCCGGCAAATGCGGTCACAACAGGCTGTTTCATTGTATGGATCCTGGACGTTTCCAATTTTCGCCACCCTAGGGTTCATCGCCGCCCGCTGGCAACCAGGCGCCGGGGCGAAAGGTTGCCGCGCATGCGTCGGCTTCGTAGTGTTGCCCGCACGCCATAACTGGAGACCGCGCAGCATGCCTCGCCTCAACTTCGGCGCCTTCCTCGCACCGCACCATCCGATCGGCGAGCATCCCATGCTGCAGTTCCGCCGCGACCTCGATCTCGTCGAGCACCTGGACAGGCTCGGCTACGACGAATTCTGGTGTGGCGAGCATCACTCCAGCGGCTGGGAAATGATTGCCTCGCCGGAAATGTTCCTCGCCGCCGCTGGTGAGCGGTCGAAACGCATCAAGCTCGCCACCGGGGTGGTGTCGCTGCCTTACCACCATCCGTTCAACGTCGCCCAGCGCATCGTGCAACTCGACTACATGACTGGCGGGCGCGTGATCTTCGGTTCCGGCCCCGGTGCGCTCGCCTCCGACGCCCATACCCTTGGCGTCGATCCTATGCTGCTGCGCGACCGCCAGGATGAGGCCATCGGCATCATCCTGCGGCTGTTCAACGGTGAGCGGGTGACCGCGAAAAGTGATTGGTTCACCATGCAGGACGCCGCGTTGCAACTGCTGCCGTTGCAGCAGGACATACCGTTCGCCGTGGCCTCGCAAATCAGCCCATCCGGCATGACCTTGGCGGGCAAGCACGGCATCGGCATCATCTCGATCGGATCGCTGTCGCAGGAAGGCCTGAATGCCCTGCCGACACAATGGAGCTTCGCCGAATCCGCCGCCGCCAAACACGGCAAGACCGTGGATCGCGGGAAGTGGCGCGTGCTGTTGAGTTGGCACATTGCCGAGACCCGGGAGAAGGCACGGGCCGAGGCCCGCGACGGACTGCTACGTCACCATAACGAATACATCACCGCCACGCTGCAGCGCCCGGGCGCGAAACCGTTCAAGACCCCCGACGAGGCGGTCGACAAGACCGCGTTAGGCGACAGCGCGGCCGCCACCATCGGCACCCCGGACGACCTGGTGAAACGGATCAAGGAGGTGTTGGCTGTCAGCGGCGGCTTCGGCACCGTCGTCGGCTTCGTCCACGATTGGGCCAACCCGGAAAACACCATGCGAAGTTGGGACATGGTGGCGCGCTATGTAGTCCCGGAAATCAACGGATATCTCGCCAAGCTGCGCCAATCGCGCGAATTCGTCGCCAACAACCGCGAGTACTTCGACCGCGCCAAGGAAGCGGTGATGAGCAAGATCAAGGAAAACGACGCCGCAGCCGCGGCCCTTGCGGTCACCCGGTCATCGATGCTGGGCGCGTCAGCGAGCAACGTCCCTGACCTGGATGCCGCGCGGGCCAAAGCCGCCTCGCGTTAGCGCCCGGTAAACCCTCACCCGCGCTGGCGCCGATAGCGGTTGATCAGCGCGTTGGTGGAAGCATCATGCGACAGCTTCGGTTCCGTGCCGCGATCCAGCTCCGGAATGATGCGGCTGGCTAGAACCTTGCCAAGCTCCACACCCCATTGATCGTAGCTGTCGATCCCCCAGATCGCCCCTTGGGTAAACACGTTGTGCTCATACAACGCCACCAGGCTACCCAGCGTCGCCGGATCGAGCCGGTCGGCCAGAATCATGTTGGTCGGCCGGTTGCCTTCGGTGACACGGAACGGAGTCTGGAAATCCGGCGAGCCCTCCGCTTTCAGCTCCTGCTCGGTTTTGCCGAAGCTCAACGCCTCGGCCTGGGCAAACAGATTAGCCATCAGCAGGTCGTGCTGTTGGTGCAACGGGCTGAGAGGCTTGCAAAACCCGATCATGTCGCACGGAACCAGCTTGGTGCCTTGGTGCAGCAGTTGATAGAACGAATGCTGGCCGTCGGTGCCCGGCTCGCCCCAGATGATCGGGCCGGTCTGGTAGTCAACCACGCCTCCATCGAAATCAACGTGCTTGCCGTTGCTCTCCATCTGCAACTGCTGCAAATACGCCGGAAAGCGCGCCAGGTGCGCTGAATACGGCATCACCCCGATGGTTTGGGCGCCGAAGAAATTGTTGTACCAGACCGTCAGCAAACCGAGCAGCATGGGCAGGTTTCGCGCCGCGGGGGCAGTGCGAAAATGCTCGTCCATTGCATGGAAACCGCCCAGCATGGCGCGGAAACTGTCAGGCCCGATCGCGATCATGGTGGACAGCCCGATGGCGCTGTCCATCGAATAACGCCCGCCCACCCAGTCCCAGAAGCCGAACGTATTGGCCGGGTCGATGCCGAATTTCGTCACCCCGTCGATGTTGGTGGACACCGCCGCAAAGTGCTTCGCAACCGCTGCGTCGGAGCCCAACTTGCCCACCAGCCACGCACGCGCCGTCGCGGCGTTGGTCATCGTCTCCAACGTGGTGAATGTCTTTGAAGAAACGATGAACAACGTCTCCTCCGCGTTCAGATCCAGCGTCGCTTCGGTGAAATCCCCACCATCGACATTGGCGACAAAGCGAAACGTCATCGCCCGGTCGCTGAACGGGCGCAGCGCGCGATAGGCCATCTCGGGTCCTAGATACGACCCGCCGATGCCGATGTTGACCACGTTGCGGATGCGCTTGCCGGTGTGCCCAGTGAACCCGCCGCTGCGCAGCCGCGACGCGAAATCGGCCATCGCGTCCAGCACCTTGTGGACGTCGGGTACGACGTCCACGCCATCGACGGCGATGCGGCTGCCGCGCGGCGCGCGCAACGCCACGTGCAGCACGGCCCGGCGTTCCGTGGTGTTGATCTTCTCACCGGCAAACATCGCGTCGCGCCGTCTCGCCACACCGCGTTCTTCCGCCAGTTGCAACAGCAGCCGAAGCGTTTCGTCGGTGATGCGATTCTTCGAGTAATCCAGGAACAAGCCCCCGCCTTCCGTCGAATACCGCTCGGCTCGGCCAGGATCATCGGCAAACAGCTTGCGTAAATGCAGATCCTTGATCTGCGCATGATGCGACGACAGTGCCTTCCAGGCCGGCGTAGCGGTAAGAGCGGTCATCCAGCTTCTCCTGTGTTCACGCCATTTGCGCTTCGACATAGGCGGTCGGCGCCATCAGGTCGATGCCCGCCGAGTTCGAACACCCTCGTTTCGCCAAACCCCAGCGTCTCGAACTTGTCCACCCCGAACTGCCGGCAGGCCTCCTTCAATCCGCGAAGCGGCGCGTCGATTGCCTCATCGGTCAGATGGAACGTGCCGAAATGCATCCCCACCGATCGCCCGGCGCCCAATGCCAAATGCGCCTGCACCGCTTCCACCGGGTCCATGTGCACCGGCGCCATGAACCACCGAGGCTCATACGCCCCGATCGGCAACAGGGCGACATCGGGTGCCCCCAGCCGCGTCCGGATATCGCCCCAATGCGGCCCGGCCCCGGAATCCCCCGCGAACAACACCGTCCCAGCCGCACCGCCCACCATGAAGCCGCCCCACAAAGCGCGATTGCGATCGAACGGCGTGCGCGCCGAGAAGTGCCGCGCCGGAGTCGCGGTGATGCGCAGCGGTCCGACCGAAACCGCCTGCCACCAATCCAGCTCGGTGGCGACGATCCCCAGCCCGGCCAACCCACGCGCATTGCCCAGCATGGTGACGAACCGCGGTGCATGGCGCGCCTGCAGCGCACGCAGCGTCGGAAAGTCCATATGATCGTAGTGGTTGTGCGACAGCAGCACGACATCCGGCCGCGGCAGATCAGCCAGCGCCACACCCGGTCGCCGAGCGCGCCTCGGTCCAGCCCAGGAGACTGGGGAGCAACGCTCGCTGAAGATCGGATCGGTCAGCACCACGCCGCAAGGCAGCCGGATCAGGAAGCTGGCGTGATTGATGAAGGTGATCGCGACGCTGCCCGAGTCCACCGCATCCGGTGGCGGCGCGGCTTCCGGATCGGAAACCTCCACCGGCCAGGCAGCCCGCCCGCCACGCAAGCGCCAGCGCAGCACCTGCATCAATCCCCGCGCTGGCCGGTTCGGTCCCGGATTGAAGAAGCGCTGTCCATCGCAGTGGTCGGACAGCGGGAAGGATTGCCGCATCACCGGCCACCATCGGGCGCCAGCAACACCCCTACCGGATCGCCCCCTCCCGCTTCAACGCCCGCAGCGTCGCTCGGAACGCATCGACAGTGATCGCCATCTCCTCCTCCCCATGCATCGCCGAGATCGTCCCGGACGGCCCCGAGTTCATATCGACGCCGTTCACCAGCAACCCCATCCGAACCTGCCCGGTCACGCCCTCACCCCGAGGCTTGTCGATCATCTTCTGAATGAACCCCGCCGCATCGAACCGGCTCGGCACGATGTCGGCGGCCTCCGGGTTGGTGTAGATGTGCATCCCGGAATACGAACCGTGGACCGCCCATTTCACCTCCTCTTCCTCCAGCACCTCGTTCATCCTGGCGCGCAGCTCGGTGCCGAAAGCATTGGCCCGGGCACAGGCATCGGTGCCGGCCAGGATTTCCAGCGTGGCGATCCCGGCCGCCGCGGATACCGGGTTCGCATTGAATGTCCCCAGATGGGTGATCTTCTCCCTGGCCGCCTGCTTGCTCACCTTGAAGTCCAGCCAGTCCATGATGTCCTTCCGCCCGACCACTGCGCCGCCCGGCAACCCGCCGGACAGGATCTTCGCCAGCGTCGTCATGTCCGGCGTGATCCCAAGCACCGCCTGCACGCCTCCCGGAGACACCCGGAACCCGGTCACCACCTCGTCGAAGATCAACAACGTGCCGGCTTGCTGCGTCAGGTCCCGCAGCATTGTCAGGAACGACGGCAGGATCGGCATCTTGCCGAAATTCGCACCCGTAGGCTCCAGGATCACCGCGGCGATATCCTTGTGATCGTTGAAGATCCGCGTGATCCCATCGACATCGTTGGCATCGCACAGCAGCACGTTGTCGGCCACGCCCTGGATCACGCCGCTGGTCGCCGATCCGTCGAAATGATTGGTGTATCCGCTGGTCATGTGGTCGTGCCAGCCATGGAAATGCCCACGGAATCGCACCAGTTTCGATCGTCCGGTGTAGGCCCGGGCCAGCCGCAGCGCGATCAATGTCGCCTCGGTGCCGGACGAGGTGAAGCGAACCCGTTCCGCTGACGGCACCATCTTGGTGACCAGTTCAGCCCAGCGCACCTCCAACTCGTGGCAGGCGCCGAAATGGGTGCCGCGTTCCAATGCCGCATGCACCGCCGCCATCACCGCCGGGTGGTTGTGCCCCAGGATCAGCGCGCCATGGCCGCCAAAGTAGTCAACATATTTGTTGTTATCGACATCCCACTTCACCGGCCCCAGCGCCCGCTGGACATATAACGGATACGGATCAAAATGCCGGCTGTCGTGCGCGAGGCCGCTCGGCATCACCTCGCGCGCCTTCGCGGCCAGCGCGGCGGACCCCGGGGTCAGCGCCTCATAGGTCGCGGTCAAAGTGGCGTTCGGCAACGTGCTGGCGGACATGAACCATCCTTCTGGCTTCGGTGCCCCCCTGTATAGCGCCGCGCGGCAAGCCATGCACCAATCCCGCCTCGGGGGTTGCCTCGGGCGGCGCAAATCTGCCCTCATGCGCCACCTATCGACTGGCAGGACACGCTGATGTGGCAATTCTGGATCGACCGCGGCGGCACCTTCACCGATATCGTCGCGCGCGATCCGAAGGGGGCGCTGTCCACCCACAAACTGCTGTCGGAAAATCCTGAACGCTACCAGGACGCTGCCATCGCCGGCATCAAGACCATCTTGGGAGTCGCGCCGGATGCGCCGATCCCCGACGGTCTGATCGAGGCGGTGAAGATGGGCACCACCGTCGCGACCAATGCTTTGCTGGAGCGCAAGGGCGACCGCACCCTGCTATTGGTCAACACCGGTTTCGCCGACGCCCTGCGCATCGGCAACCAGGCGCGCCCCCGCCTGTTCGATCTCGCCATCACCCTGCCCCCGATGTTGTACGAACGCGTCGAAGAGGTCACCGGCCGCTTCGGCGTGGACGGCGACGAGATCGAGCCGCTCGACGACGCCCAGGCCCGCGACATCATGGCGAAAGCCCGAGCCGATGGCATCGAAGCCTGCGCCATCGTGCTGATGCACGCCTGGAAATACCCCGCGCACGAACAGCGCCTGGCCGAAACCGCGCGCGAGGCCGGGTTTACCCAGGTCTCGGCCAGCCACGCCGTCAGTCCGCTGCTGCGGCTGGTGCCGCGCGGCGATACCACGGTGGTGGACGCCTATCTGTCGCCCATTCTTCGACGATATGTCGATCAGGTTGCCAGAGAGCTGCCTGGAACCAGCGTCTATTTCATGCAATCTAACGGCGGCCTGACCGCGTCGGAAACCTTCCAGGGCAAGGACGCGATTCTCTCCGGCCCAGCCGGCGGCATCGTCGGCGCTGCCCGCACCGCCGGCATGGCTGGGCTGGATCAGATCATCGGCTTCGACATGGGCGGCACCTCCACCGACGTCGCGCTCTATGCCGGCGTGTTTGAACGTGCGTTCGAGACTGCGGTTGCCGGGGTGCGGATGCGAGCGCCGATGATGGCGATCAACACGGTTGCCGCCGGCGGCGGGTCCATCCTGCATTTCGACGGCGCGCGGATGCGGGTTGGCCCGGATTCGGCCGGCGCCAACCCCGGGCCGGCCTGCTACCGACGCGGTGGCCCGCTGACGGTCACCGACGCCAATGTTTGCGTCGGCAAGATCCAGCCGGCGCACTTCCCGCCGATCTTTGGTCCGCGCGCCGACCAGCCGCTCGACGCCGAAATTGTGCAAACCAAATTCGCCGCCCTGGCCGAGCAGATCGGCGGCGGCCGCACACCGCAACAGGTCGCCGAGGGCTTCCTGCAAATCGCTGTCGCCAACATGGCGAACGCGATCAAGCAGGTCTCGGTGCAGAAGGGCCACGACGTCTCCCGCTTCGCGTTGCAATGCTTCGGCGGCGCCGGCGGTCAGCATGCCTGCCTCGTTGCCGACGCCTTGGGGATGGAGACCGTCTTCATCCACCCCTACGCCGGAGTATTGTCCGCCTACGGGATGGGCCTGGCCGATCAGACCGCGATGAAGCAGCAGGCAATCGAAATCCCGCTTGGCGCTGAGACAATGCCCGAGCTCGAAGCCCTCGCCGACAACCTCGCCACCGATGCGGTCGCCGCGTTACAGGCCCAGGGCGCGAACCCTGGGGATGTGACCGCCGCGAAAACCCTGCACCTGCGCTACGCCGGAACCGAAGCGGCGCTGATCGTTGCCCTGAGTGACCTGGAAACCATCCTGGCGGATTTTACCGCCGCGCACCGTGCCCGCTTCGGCTTCGCCACCCCCGACCGCCCGGTCGTTGCCGAAACCGTCGCCGCCGAGGCCACCCTGCCGGGCACCGTCGCCGAGGACGCCACGCTGCCCGCACGCGAGACCGGCGGCCCCGAAGCCATCGATCACGTCACCATTTTTACCGGCGACGCCGCGCTACAAACCCCGGTGCTGGAGCGCACATCGCTGCTCGCCGGCGACCACATCGCCGGCCCGGCGCTGGTCCGCGAGGCCAACGCCACCACCGTTATCGAACCCGGCTGGACCGCCGAGGTCACCGCGCTGGATCACATGATCCTGCGCCGCACCGAAGCATTGCCCAGCCGCGTGTCGGCTGACAGCGAACGGCCCGATCCGGTGTTGCTCGAACTGTTCAACAACCTGTTCATGAACGTCGCCGAACAGACCGGCGCGGTGCTGCAGAACACATCGATGAGCGTCAACATCAAGGAACGCCTGGATTTTTCCTGCGCCATCTTCGACGCCGACGGCAACCTGGTGGCCAACGCGCCGCACGTTCCGGTGCATCTCGGCGCCATGGGCGAAAGTGTCCGCACCGTGCTCGACCACCGCCGCGACAGCCTGAAGCCGGGCGATGTTGTGGCGCTGAACAACCCGTTCAACGGCGGCACTCATCTGCCCGACATCACCGTCATTACACCGGTGTTCGATGAGGCCGGCAACGATATCCTGTTTTTCGTCGGCAGCCGCGGCCATCATGCCGATGTCGGAGGGATCACGCCCGGCTCGACGCCGCCGATGTCGCGCACGCTGGAAGAAGAAGGCGTGGTGATCGACGATTTCCTGTTGGTCGATGGCGGAAATTTTCGTGAATCGGAGTTTCGCGAGCTTTTGGCCGGGGCGAAATACCCGGCTCGCAGCCCGGACGTGAACGTCGCCGACATCAAGGCCCAGGTCGCCGCCAACGAAAAAGGCGTCCAGGAACTCGCCCGCGTGGTCGGCCAGTTCGGCTGGCCGGTGGTCAGTGCGTATATGCGCCACGTCATGGACAACGCCGAGCAGTCCGTGCGTCGGGTTATCGAACGGCTTGGTTCGGGCCGTTTCGACTACAAGATGGACAATGGCCGGGCGTTGTGCGTCTCGATCAGCGTCGATCGCGAATCACGCAGCGCCGTCGTCGACTTCACGGGTACCGGGGCGCAGCACGAGGGCAATTTCAACTCCCCGCCCGCGGTCACCAGGGCGGCCGTGCTTTACGTCTTCCGTTGCCTGGTCGGCGACGACATTCCGCTCAATGACGGCTGCCTGAAGCCGCTGACCCTGATCATTCCGCCGGGGACGTTTCTTTCGCCGCATCCCGGAGCGGCCGTCGTCGCCGGCAACACCGAGGTGTCCCAGGCTACCTGCAATGCGATTTTCGGTGCGTTGGGTGTGATTGCCTGCTCGCAGGCGACGATGAACAACTTCCTGTTCGGCGACGCCACTCGGCAATACTACGAGACCATCTGCGGCGGCACCGGCGCCGGACCGGGCTTCGACGGCACCTCGGCGATCCAGACTCACATGACCAATACCCGCATGACCGATCCCGAAATCCTCGAACTGCGCTACCCGGTGTGGCAGGAACTGTTCGCTATCCGCAAAGGTTCGGGGGGTGCCGGAAAGTGGCGCGGCGGCGACGGAGCGGTGCGCCGCATTCGTTTCCTGCAGCCGATGACCGCGGTCATCGTATCCTCCCGCCGTGAGGTTGCCCCGTTCGGCCTGGAAGGCGGCGATGACGGCCTGCCAGGCCTGCAATGGGTGGAGCGGGCCGACGGCACGAGCCAGTCGCTGACCGGAACCGACCGCGCCGAGCTAGGACCCGGCGACGCCTTCGTCATCCAGACACCTGGCGGCGGAGGCTATGGCCGGCCCTAAGCCGCCGATCCGATTCAGAACGGAAATCCGAAGTTGATGTGATACACTTTCAGGCCGCCGCCAAAGACGATCCCGGCACCGATCCGGGGGTTGGCCAGCGACAGCAGCTTGAACGGCTCCGCGCCCCCGATCGAGAAGCCGATCTCGTTTTGATTGTCGATCCGCAGCGGCGTGCGCAGATAGCGTGAGAACACCAGCGGGGACGGATAGTAGTATTCCGCTACAAAGATCCCAAGATCAGGTGTCCAATGGCCGATCCGAAAGCCAAGCGGGCGACGCACCTCAGCGGCAACCTGCAACGAAATATAGTGTTCGGCAAACCCCGAACCGGCGGTCGTATCCCCGGCGTAAATCGTCGCGTTGCCAAGCGAAATTGTGTAGTCGCCGGCTCGCCATTGCGCGACCGAGCGGGCACCAGCCAGATAGACCCATGCATTGGGATTTGAACTGCCGGTGCCGAACGCATGCCCGACACCGCCTTGGGCGAACGGCTTGACCATGAACCAGTCGTTGATCGGGATCTGCAGTTCAGCGCCCGGCACCGCCGTCAGAGACTGCTGCGAGACTGAGATCCTCTCGCCCGCCACCGTGGCGTTGAAGTCATAGAACCCGACCTGGATCGGCATCAGCAGCTTGAGCGTCCATTGGTCGCGAGGACCGGCCGGCAAATCATACGACAGCGGCAGCGTGTAGACATCGGCCGAAAGACCGCCAAGCGAATATCCGCCGAAGCCAAGCGAAGCGGCATAGACATAGTTGATGTTGACCGTGGTGTTCTGCGGTCCCGGCGGCTGAGCATGCGCGGGTGCGACCGGTAGCAAGGCCATCAGCATGGCGACGCCTGGGCCGGACCAGGGACGCATTATAGCTGCCCGAGATTGTTGGCCATCCGCTCGGATAACGACTGCACTAAACAAACCAAAGAAGTGTTGCCAGCTGAACGCAACGAAACTAGCAGACGCCTGACAGCTTACCAAACCCGTCGCCCCCCTGCCGTCATCCGGAACAACACCTGAACAGTCGCCAAAGCCGCGCCATTTGTATAGTGAACGCCATGCGCCCTATCGGCGAGGGTACTCTGGAACCGGAGGCATGGTGGAAAGCGAGACAACAACGGGCAATAAGGCAACCGGCGATTCGGGCGCATCCGAAGCCGGACGCGACTTCATCCGGGACATCGTGCAGGCCGATCTGGACGCCGGACGCGCTACTGCCGTGGTCACCCGCTTCCCGCCGGAACCGAACGGCTTCCTGCACCTCGGACACGCCAAATCGATCTGCCTCAATTTCGGTGTCGCCCGAGACTTCGCCGGCCAGTGCCATCTGCGCTTCGACGACACCAACCCGATCAAGGAGGAGCAACTTTTCATCGACGCCATCCAGCGCGACGTCCGCTGGCTGGGCTTCGACTGGGGCGATCACCTGTACTACGCCTCGGACTATTTCGAGCAACTCTACAGCTGGGCCGAACACCTGATCCGCGTCGGCAAGGCCTATGTCGACGACACTCCGCCGGAGGCCATGCGCTCGCAGCGCGGCACGCTGACCGAACCCGGCCAGAACAGCCCCGACCGGTATCGGTCGGTCGATGAAAACCTCGATCTTTTCCGCCGCATGCGCGCCGGCGAATTCGCCAACGGCGCCCGCGTGCTGCGAGCCAAGATCGACATGGCCTCGGGCAACATGAACCTGCGCGATCCGGTGTTGTATCGCATCCTGCACACCCCTCATCCGCGCACCGGCGATACCTGGTCGATCTACCCGACCTACGACTTTGCCCACGGCCAGTCCGACGCCATCGAGCATATCACCCACAGTGTCTGCACGCTGGAATTCGAGGATCACCGCCCGCTGTACGATTGGCTGATCGACAACCTGCCGGTTCCGTCCCGCCCGCGGCAATACGAGTTTGCCCGGCTGAACGTCAGCTACACCGTGCTGTCCAAGCGCCACCTCACCCGGCTGGTCACCGAACACCACGTCACCGGCTGGGACGATCCGCGCATGCCGACGCTGGCTGGCTTGCGCCGCCGCGGCGTTCCGGCGGCCGCGCTGCGCGAATTCATCCGCCGCGTCGGCGTCGCCCGGGCCTACAGCACGGTCGACGTGGCGATGCTAGATTCGGCGATCCGCGATACCCTCAACCCGCTGGCACCCCGCCGCATGGCGGTGCTGCGGCCGCTGAAGCTGATCATCGAAAACTACCCCGAAGGCCAGACCGAGACGCTGCAGGCGCGCAACCACCCTGACGACCCTGACGCCGGCAGCCGGCCGCTCACCTTCGGGCGCGAACTCTACGTCGAGCAGGACGACTTCATGGAGCAGCCGCCGAAGAAGTTCTACCGGCTTTCCCCCGGCAAGGAAGTCCGCCTGCGCTACGGCTACTTCGTCACCTGCCGCGAGGTGGTAAAGGACAGCGCCGGCACTGTCGTCGCGCTGCGCTGCACTTACGATCCCGCGTCAAAGGGCGGCAACGCGCCCGATGGCCGCAAGGTCCAGGCCACCCTGCACTGGGTCGCCGCCGCTGACGCCGGGCCGGCCGATATTCGGCTGTACTCGCACCTGTTCAGCCGCCCCGATCCCGGCGCCGACGGCGACGTCCTGGCCGACCTGAACCCGCACTCGCTCGAAGTGCTGACCGGCTGCCTGGTCGAGCCGACATTGTTGCACGCGGCGTTGGGCGAGGCGGTGCAATTCGAACGCACCGGGTATTTCGCCCTCGATCCCGATACCCTCCCCGAACGCCCGGTGTTCAACCGCACGGTCGGGCTGCGCGATACCTGGGCCAGGCTGCAAGCCGGAGCGAGTGGTCAAGCGACCGCCTGATCACGGTCATTCCGGATAGATCATCTTGCGCGTAACCCCGCCGTCCACCACGAACTCCGCCCCGGTGATGAAAAGGCTTTCGGGCCCGACCAGGAACGCGACCAGGCCTGAGATATCATCTGGCCGCCCGACCCGTCCGGCCGGATGAAACGCCTGTTCCGCCTCGGTCGGCTCCGGCCCCTTGGTCAGAATCCAGCCCGGGCTGACGCAGTTGACCCTGACGTCGGGCCCCAGGCTGATCGCCAACGCGTGCGTCAGGGCAACCAGCCCACCCTTCGAAGCCGAATAGCACTCGGTATCCGGTTCCGACATTCGCGCCCGCGAGGATGCGATCGTCACCACCGCGCCGTTAGCCGCGCGCAGCAACGCCTCGGCCTCGCGCACCAGCAGAAACGCGCTGGTCAGGTTGGTTGTCAGCATCGAGGACCATTCAGCCAGCGTCAGCTCGGCGATCGGCTTGCGAATCATGTAGCCGGCATTGCAAATCAGCGCATCCAGCCGCTGTTCCGTCGCCGCGACGGATCGCAGCAACGCCGCGACCGCCGCCTCGTCACCGACATCGCATATCACGTAACGCCCGCCGGACGGCGCCCCGCCCGCGGGATCGCGATCCGCCACCACCAAACGCCAACCGTCGCGCGCCAGACGCGCCGCGATGCCCGCGCCGATTCCCTTCGCACCGCCTGACACCAGTGCGATCCGCGAGGATGCTGCATCCATGTTCATCTCCGAATAACAATCGGAGCTGAAAGCGCCGGCAACGCCGCGGGTTCGATCTGCTGCCCGTTCAGCCCTTTGCCGCGTCGAGCGCCTGCGACAGATCGGCCAGGATGTCGTCGATGTGCTCAAGCCCGATCGACAGCCGCACATAGCCCGGCGTCGCACCGGTGGCCGCCTGCTCGGATTCGGTTAGCTGCGAGTGGGTGGTACTCGCCGGGTGGATCGCCAGGCTGCGGGCATCGCCGATGTTTGCTACATGGTAGAACAGCTTCAGCGCATCGATGAACCGGCGCCCGGCGTCGGCGCCGCCCGCCAGCTCGAACCCCATCAGGCCGCCATGACCGTGCGGCAGGTATTTCGCGGTCCGCTCCGCGCCAATCCCCTTGTGGTGTGCCGGGTGGATAACCCTGGACACGTCCTTGCGCCCGGCGAGATAGTTGGCGACCGCCAGCGCGTTGCGGCTGTGTTCCCGCATACGCAGCGGCAGGGTCTCGATGCCCTGAATGAACAGAAACGCATTCATCGGTGCCATTGCCGCACCCAGGTCGCGCAGCAACGTCACCCGCATCTTCAGAATGTAGGCGATCGGGCCGAGCGGCTTGGCGGCCTGCGACCAGACCGCGCCATGATAGGATGGGTCCGGGGTGTTCATTGCCGGCTGTCGGGACGGGTTGGCTTCCCAGTCGAAGTTGCCGCCATCGATGACGATGCCGCCGATCGAGGTGCCGTGGCCGCCGATATACTTGGTGGTGGAATACATCACCACCGCCGCGCCGTGATCGAACGGGCGCACCAGCAGCGGCGCCGCGGTATTGTCCATGATCAGTGGCACCCCGAACGACCGCCCGATCGCCGCCACCTCGGCGATCGGAAACGCGATCAGCTTCGGGTTCGGCAGCGTCTCCGCGTAATACGCCCGGGTTCGGTCGTCGGTGGCGCGGGCAAAGCCTTCCGGATCGTTCGGATCGACAAAGCGCGCCTCGATACCCTGATCCTTCAGGGTGTTGGCGAACAGGTTCCAGGTGCCCCCGTAAAGGTCGGTGGAGCAGACGAAATTGTCGCCCACCTTGGCCAGGTTTTGCACCGAGAATGCCGACGCAGCTTGACCCGAACCCACCGCCAGCGCCGCTGTTCCGCCTTCGATCGCAGCCAGCCGCTGCTCCAGCACGTCGTTCGTCGGGTTCATGATGCGGGTGTAGATATTACCCAGTTGCTGCAGCCCGAACAACTTGGCCGCGTGTTCGGCGCTGTCGAACTGATACGACGTCGTCTGGTAGATCGGCACCGCGACCGAATTGGTCGCGCTGTCACGCCGCCAGCCGGCGTGCAGAGCCAGGGTCTCGGGGTGTTTCGGCTGATTACTCATGGCACTGTTTCCTCTGTGGGAAGCCGTTTGCACTATAGTCCGACTCAGGATCGGGTAAACGGCGGAAGGGGAAGCTGCCCAAAAACACTTTGTCCTGGCATCGACTGCCGGTTGCCGATTACCCGGGAAAGTCGATCGCACCTGTCTGACGGCAGTGATCGCTTCAGGCAAGACCTTGTGGGATTGCTCGTCCACGCCGCTGGATCAGCGCCTTTCCCACGGCAATACCCGGCAGTTCAATGCAGCGGTAGCTAAGCCACGATGCCGCCACTACGACCGCCACAACCCCAGTCATCACCGCACCGAAAGCCACGATGGAAAACCAGCCACTGCTGTGAAGGCAGCGCCAAAGAATGGGTTGATCCGAAACAATCTTCAGTGCCGCGAAATGCAGAAGATAAGCACTAAAGCTGACGCGGCCGATCAGCGCCATTGGCGGATTGACAAAGACCCCTGTCCGAGACCGCGCCAGGGCAAGCATAAAAACCGCGAACGCGAGGCTCGCGAGAAGAAACGTCGGGGGCAACGACAGCCGCAACGTCAGCCAGTGTGGCATCGGGATGAACCCGCAACTGGCAAACATCACGGCAGAGAGTGACGCGATCAAGTCAGGGTGCAATCGCGGCATGGACCCGCGGTCACGGATCCTCTCGAGGATGAAGAACAAACACAGGCCAAGTGCAAAAACACTCATCTGGTTGGGAAACCAGAAATATAGAAAATTGTCGGCTGGCGCCATGCCGAACGTTGCCGTTAAATGCGGCCACAGCATCGAATTCAGTGTCGCCCCGGCAAGCAGTGTGCCCAGAAACAGCAAGATAGCCCGCCTGAGTGACGTGATGACGCAGGCAAGAATGGGAAAAGCGCTATAGAACGTGAACTCGATGCCAATGCTCCAACCGCCCGGCACAACCGACCAAGCCCCCTTGGTCACTCCCATCAGGACTGGGTGCCAACCGTTGACGAAGACATAACTCGCAGCCGCCTGCAGCAGGTCGAATCCCCCGGCCGGCGGCTGCAGGAAAAAATACAATATGGAAGCCAAATAGTAGGCCGGTGCAATCCGGAAGAATCGACGCAAGAAGAACGCCCTGACATCGACCGAGCCATTGCGGATTTTTTCGAACTTCCACGACATCATCAGGGTGACGGTGCTGGCCAGAAAAAATAGCTGCACACCATGCCACCCCAGCACGCTAATCCGATGAACCGGGTACGGCAGATCAGGAAACAGATACGTCCCGTGGCAGATTATCACCAGTAGGATGGCGTAACCGCGGACACATTCGATATACGCGAAATGTGGTTTCCGCAGTTCGCCCACCGAGACCTCACATGGTTGAATCCTGTCGATTGCGCAATATACCACGTCCATGTCGAAACGCATCAGCAATTTTATCGGAGTCCATCGCACCGGAGAACAGGCCATACCCATCCAGGAAAAACGACGGCACCCCCGACACTCCCGCCTCCCGCGCCGCGCGATCCGCCGCCCGCATCTCCGCCTCGGCGACGTCGCCCGCCAGGAAGGTCACCACCCCCGGCCGCGGCAATCCCGCCTGCTCGGCGCAATCCACCAGCACCCCCTGCTCGCCGATATCGCGGCCCTCGATGAAGTACGCCCTGAACACCGCCTCCATCGCCGCGTCCTGGTCCCCGTTCTGTTCGGCGAACCAGATCAACCGATGCGCATCGATCGTGTTCGGCGTGCGCGTCATCAAGTCCGTGCGGAACCCAAGGCCCACCGACGCCGCCGCCTCGGTGATCCGGTGGTCCAGCGCGGCGGCCTTCTCGGCGCTGCCGAACTTCCACGCCCGATACGCCAAGCGGTCACGCCCCTCCTTTGGCATGTCCGGATTGAGTTGAAACGGATTCCAGTGGACCTGAAACTTCAACCCCTCTGGCGCCAGCTTTGCCAGCGCCCGCTCCAACTGCCGTTTGCCGACATAGCACCATGGACAAATCGCATCCGATACGATGTCGATTCGCGCCCCGATCGCCGCGGCATCGGCCCGGCGCGAGTCCGTCTCCGCCTCACCGCCGAGTAGCGCGTTGAAAGGTCCGTCATTTGCCATCACCGATCTCCTTTCCCAATACATGGTCCGACCGCGCCGGTCTTATACCTCGGCCGCCAACGCCCACTGGCAGTCTTGGTTTTCCCAGCCGACCAGCCTAATCTCGGCTCTGGTGCCGAACCGGGCCAACATAAGGAGCTCCAGCATGGCATTTCCCCCCAAATCGATGGCCGACTTCGGCGATTTCGGCAAGCTCTTCGCCGACATGAAGCTTCCCGCGGTCCCTGACATGGAGGCTTTCGTCAACGCCAGCCGGCGAAACATGGAAACCCTCACCGCCGCCAATAAAGTTGCGCTTGAGGGCGCCCAGGCGGTCGGCCGGCGGCATATGGAAATCCTGCAACAGAGCATGGCGGAACTGACCGAAGCGGTGCGCGCGATGTCCTCGGTCGAAGCGCCACAGGCCAAAGCCGCCAAGCAGGCCGAACTGCTGAAGCAGGCCTACGAACGGACCGTAGCCAACATGAAGGAACTCGGTGACCTGATCCAGCACTCCAACGCCGAGGCGGTCAACCTGCTGAACGCCCGCTTCGCCGAGGCGATGGATGAGGTCAAGGCGCTGGCCGACAAATCCGGCCGCTGAATTGTGCTCCCGATCTCCGATCCACATCGCAGGAGCGCCTCATAGTGCTCGAAAACCCACCGCCGCTCATTATCCACCGCGGCTTTCGCCGCCCCGAAAAGGCGCTGATCGAGGCATTCCGCGGTGCCCAAACCTCGCATCTGGCTGATGCGATGGATGGGCGCGGCGCGCTCGACTACCGCATCAAGCCGCTAGACCCGGCCAACGCATCATTCGTCGGGCCGGCACTGACCGCGTTCGCCTATCCTGCCGACATCGTCGCCATGTTCGGCGCCCTGTCCGAGGCCCAGCCCGGCGATGTCATCGTGCTGGCGAACGACGCCTACACCCGGACCGCCGTGCTCGGCGACATCGCCGCCGGGATGATGAAGAACAAGGGTGTCGCGGCTTTCGTCACCGACGGTCTGGCGCGCGACAAAGCAGGGATCGTGGCGACCGGATTGCCGGTGTTCTGCCAAGGCATCCAGCCGAACTCGCCGGCCATGAACGGTCCCGGCGTGGTCGGCGCCGCGGTGACGCTGGGCGATGTCCACGTCTCCCCGGGCGACGTCATCGTCGGCGACGCCGACGGCGTCGTGGTGATACCAGCGGGGCGGCTGCGCCGGGTGCTAGATCGCCTCGCCCAGGTCCGTTCGGCCGAGGCTCGGACGATCGCGCTGGTCCAGCAGGGTATGACGATGGCTGCGGGTGCGCAGCGATTTATTGAAAGCTCGGTCATCATCGAAGGCTGATCGGTCACCGAATCACCGCATCCCATATCGGCGCGAACGGCGGATTCAAGCAGCGCAGCGTCTTTGGCAGGGCGGCGATCGCGGCACGGTCGGCATCATCCAGACACAGCTGCATCGCCTGCAGATTGGCGACTTGACTCCCCGGCCGCGCCGCTTTCGGAATCACCGCCATGTCCGGCTGATCCAGCAGTCACGCCAGCGCGACCTGTGCGGCGTCCGCGTCATAACGCCGTCCAATCGCCGCCAGCACCTCGTGCTCCGCCAACCGCCCTTCGGCCAGCGGCACGTGCGCCACTGCCACGACGCCACGCGCCCGCGTCCAGCTTAACACCGGCGTTTGGTCGATCAGAACGTCATACTCGATCTGGTTGCAGATGATCGGCGCCTGGACCTCCTCCATCGCGGCTAACAACGTCCAGCGCTGCCTCCTTCCGCCACCACCTGCTCGGCCAGGCTGTTATCGACGCAGGACTCGAACGCCACCTCCCGGTTCAGCGCGCCTCCCGAACGCATCGCCGTGGCCAGCCGGTCAAAGCCCTCCCGCCGAGTGACCGGATCGGGCCCATAAAGCTGCAGCCCGCGATACCGATCGATCGCCGCCGCGAAGACCGCCGCCGACACGTCCGGAAAATACCCCGCCAGCACACGCTGAATCTCCTCGCCCGGAGTCGCCCGCATCCAGCGCAGCGTCCGATCCAGCGCCCGCACCATCCCCAACAATTCCGGTCGCTTCCGCGCCATCACGGATCGTCGCGTCACCAGTGTGGTATAGGCCGTCAGTCCGCGATCAGCCGCGGCGTACCACAGGTGCCCATCACCCGAGGCCAGCAGGTCCTCGGCGTAAGGTTGGAACACTTGCACCGCATCAAGCCTTCCTTCGCGGAGCGCCGCTGCATTCGCCGCCATCGTGGCATCGGTGACCCGGTCGACCGATGCGGGATCCGCGCCGTCGCGGCGAATGTCGTCCTGCAGACACAACCACGGCGTCGGCACTTCCGACACCGTCCCCAGCCGCACATCGATCAGATCGGCAGGACGGAACGACGCCCGCCTCTCGCGCCCGATCACCAGGAATGGATCCCTGGCCACCACGTCGCAGAAACACACCAGGTCCGACGACGGATCGGCGGCATGCGTCAGTAGAACCCGAAGCGGGCCGCCCCACATTACCTCGACTTCGCCGGAACGCAGGGCCGCAGCCGTGCGGTCTGGATGCGAAGATAGCCGGAAGTCTACTTCCACGCCCTGTTGCGCGTAGTGACCCGTCGCATACGCCGCGTAGAATGGCGCATAGAACAGCGCTCGGAAATTCTCGGACAGAGTGATCATCCGCCGCTCCCCTTGGCTTGTGTGAACCTGGACGATGCGCCAGGGAATGCTGTCACGAAAGGGGATGCATCGGGCGGGTGGTCCTGATCGGAGTGTCTCATTGGCACACGCTGTTCTTCCTCGACCCCTCCTGCGGCTTCCCCGACGTCACCATTGTCGGCGTAAGCGACCCGACCTTGGCCCGAGCCGAAACCGCCGCCGCCCAGGCCAGGTGCAGATCGTTCACCGACTACCGCGAGATGTGCGCCACCCCGCGACCCGATTCAGCCTTCGCCCTTGCTCGCCACTGCGACATGGCGAACCTGGCACGCTTCCTGATCGATCAGCGAATTCCGGTCGCCAGGAGAAACTCTGCGCCATTAACGCCGCCGAAGCAGCCGACATCGCCGACCGGTCCGCCGTCGCGGGTGTATTCGCGGCGGTAGCCTATTTAATCCGCTACAGCCCGATGATCGACATCATCCGGTCAAACAACGAACCGATCCAGTATGCCTACGTCATGTCACCGCTGGCACACTCATCGGCGACGAAACTTTAAAACAACGAATACCCGCCATCGATGACAAATGTATCGCCGGTATGATATTTCGACGCCGAACTCATAAGATAGACCGCGATGCCGCCGAAATCAGCACCCTCGCCCCATCGCCGCATCGGCACCCTCGGCAGCACCTTGGTCTTGAACCCATCCGTCCGCACCGCGTTCGCCGTCATGTCCGTCTCGATCCAGCCGGGCAGGATCGAGTGCGCCCGCACGCCATTCCTGGCAAACTCGACCGCCAGCGCCTTGACCATAGAGATCATGCCGCCTTTCGTCGCGGCGTAATGCTCGCTGCGCGGCGCCGCCTCGATCGCAGCCAGCGAGGCGGTGCCGACCAGCACGCCGCCGCCACCCCGCTGCACCATGTGCCGTGCCGCCGCTCGGAATGTGTGGAACGCCCCGTCCAGATTGACCCGGGTGACGCGGTGCCATTCGGCACTGGTCATCTCCAGGAAGCTGTGGCCGCCCCGGCCCGACACTCCGGCATTGGCAAAACAACCGTCCACCTGCCCAAGAGCCTCCACGGTGCGGGCGAACGCGACTTCCACCGCCGCCTCGTCGCCGACGTCGCATTCCAGCCCGACCACCTTTCGCCCGGTCTCCCGCAGCGTCGCGACCGCTGCCGCGTTTTTCGCCGGGTTGGTGCCCCAGATGGCAATGTCCGCGCCGGCCTGAGCCATCGCCGCCGCCATTCCCAGCCCGATCCCGCTGTTGCCGCCGGTGACCAGGGCGACCTTGCCGGTCAGGTCGAATGGCGAATACGTCATCGGCACGGTCTCCTTGCTGGGTCAAACCCGGTGCGCAGTATTGGAAAGTTGGCACCTGACAGGATCGCGGTTACGCTACTTCGCAGAAGGAGACCATAACATGGTTCTAACCGCGGACAGCTCGGTCGCCCACCAGACCAGCCGGCGACGGACACCGAATGGGTGGAATACCACCTTCATCGGCAAGAACCGTGGCACTTTGCAGGCTGGTGATCCAGTGCCGTCGTCGGACGCTCTCTACCCGATGGCCTTCCTGGTGGAAAAGGAAGCCGGAGCAGTGGTTCATCCGCACTTCCATCAGGCCGACCAATACCAGGTGATCGTCCAGGGCACTGGCCGGCTCGGCGTACACGATGTCGCCAGCGTTGCCGTGCATTATACCGATGCATACTCCGCCTACGGCCCGATCGTCGCGGCCCAGGATGGCGTGTCCTGGTTCACCCTGCGCAATGCCTGGGATCCCGGCGCCCGCTACATGCCCGCGCATCGCCGGCAACTCCGCGAGGCCCGCGCCAGATATCAGCACCGTGAGGCCACCTGTGGCCCGCTGCCGCCGTTGACCACGCGGGCACTCGCTGCTCTGTCCGCTTCGGCCGGTGCTGCCGTCATCGCCGAGGCCGCTGACGGTCTGGGTAGCTGGCGTTATACCGTGCCCGCCAGTGGGTCGGTCAGCGGCCCCGATCCATCCACCGGCGGTGGCCAATTCTGGCTGGTGACGGCCGGATCCGCGGCGGTGGGCGGAAGCGCGCTGCTGCCCGTGCAGTCCTGTGTTTTCGTGGCGCCGGATGAAACCGCCGCCCGTCTGACCGCTGGTCCCGGCGGTGCCGATCTGATCTGCATGCAGTTTCCGAAGCGCGCACGCGACTGATCAAGGCGCTACGCGAGACCTCCAAGCTCATCGCCGAGTTCGGCGGTCTCGTCCGCTTCGGCAGCGACCTTTTCGGTTCCTTGCTGCGGCCGGGTCACGCGGTGTTCCGCATCGGTATCGTTTGCCGCCGGGGTGTCGGCATCTACCGGTTTGACGTTCGGTTGCTTGTCGTCGACCATCTGCTGTCGCTCCGGCGGGACCCCGCCTGTCATATCCCACGCTCGATCCGGCTTCAACTTCATCGTACAACCGGCCTGGACGTGCTGCCAGGATTTGTGCTTCTTGCTATATGCAGGATTTAGTGTCGTTGCCCCAAAAGTTCGCCGCCGCGAGACTAATGTTCGCCTAATCATGGCGAACTCCAGACTCGAGACACTATTTCGCCGCTGACTCAATCCACGCGAATTGCCGGCGGCGCAATGCCGCGCTCTAATCCGCCAACCGCTTCGCGACCAATGCCGAAGCGTTGCGTTTCATTTGTTGCAGGAGTGGCAATGGGGTTCCTTAAATATCTGGCCGTGTTGCCTTTCCTCGGTATCCTGGTCGGCGTGCCCCTGCTCAATCGGGTCGAGCCGCTGGTGCTGGGCATGCCGCTGATCCTGACGTGGATCGTCTACTGGATTGTCCTTACCTCCGTCATTATGGCTATCATCTATTTGTTTGACCCCGCCAACCGGGACCGCACGGAGCACCGCCAGTGAGCGCCGCGCTGATCATCATCGCGGCGACCATCGCCAGTGTGCTGTGCCTCGGTTTGCTCGCCCGCCGCGGCAAGGACATGGACCTCGAGCAGTGGTCCGTCGGTGGCCGTGGTTTCGGCACCATTCTGGTCTTCGTGTTGATGGCGGGCGAGATCTACACCACCTTCACCTTCCTCGGCGGCAGCGGCTATGCCTACGGCCACGGCGGCCCGGTGTTGTATATCCTGTGCTACGGCTGCCTGGCCTACGTGATCTCCTATTGGCTGCTGCCGGTGCTCTGGCGCTACGCCAAGCAACACCGGCTGATCACGCAGCCCGACTTCTTCGCCCACAAATATGACAGTCCGGCACTAGGCGTTCTGGTCGCCTCGGTCGGCATCGTCGCGCTCATCCCTTATCTTGTGCTGCAATTCAAGGGCCTCGGGATCATCGTCGATGCGGCCGCTTACGGGGCGATTTCCCCGACCTTGGCGATCTGGATCGGCGCCGCTGTCGTCACCGCCTATGTCATGGTCTCCGGCGTCCGCGGATCGGCCTGGACCGCGGTGGTGAAGGACACGCTGATCCTGGCGGTCGTGCTGTTCCTCGGCATCTATCTGCCGCTGCACTATTACGGCACCTACGAGGCGATGTTCGGCGCCATTCAGGCGGCCAAACCCAATTTCCTGGCATTGCCGGCAAAGGGTGAGAGCGTCGCCTGGTTCGACTCGACCGTCCTGCTCACCGCGCTGGGTTTCTACATGTGGCCGCACTCGTTCGGTGCGTTGTTCACCGCCAAAGAAGAAGGCGTGTTCCGCCGCAACGCCATCATGATGCCGTTATACCAGTTGATCCTTCTGTTCGTTTTCTTTGTCGGCTTCGCTGCGATCCTTAAAGTGCCGGGGCTGAAGGGGCCCCAGATCGACCTGTCACTGCTTCGCCTTTCGGTGCAGACCTTTGATCCCTGGTTCGTCGGTGTGATCGGCGCGGCCGGTGTGCTGACCGCGCTGGTGCCGGGCTCGATGATCCTGATCTCGGCCGCGACGCTGCTGGCAAACAACATCTTCCGGTTTGCCCGCCCGCACGCCACCGAGCAGACCGTCTCGCGTCTGGCCAAGCTAATGGTGCCGGCCGTCGCCCTGGTCTCGGTAATCTTCACCCTGCGCGGCGGCAGCACGATCGTTTCGTTGCTGCTGATGGGCTACAGCTTCGTCACTCAACTGTTTCCGACTTTGATCGCCAGCCTGCTGCCGCGCAATCCGGTTACTCGTGAGGGGGCATTCGCCGGTATCTGTACTGGAGTCGCCACCGTCGCGATCACATCACTCACTCATACCAGTGTCGCTGCGCTGTTCCCCGCGCTGCCCGAAGCGTTGCAAGACCTCAACATCGGCGTCGTCGCACTGATCCTCAACCTGATCGCGCTCGCGGTCGTCAGCGCATTGACCCGTCAGCGCACCGCTTACGCCTGACCAAGTTACGACCGCCCCTCAAAGGCTGAAACGTCATCGAAGCCACACTTGGAAAATCGTTCGGCCCGGCGTAAATCCCAGTGTACCGACAATGTCGGGGGCCGCTGCCTGATCTTTCGCACGCATGGGCAAGGGTCACGATAGGCGGAGGCCAATAATCGGCGGCCGTTCGAGGCAACCGCCGGCCGGATTCAGCGCTCTACTTAAGATCACGAATAGGGGAACGGTAATGAGCATATTCGGTTCAATCATGCAGAAAATCTTCCATTCGGCAGAGGCAGCGACGCCAGGCGGTTCGCCAGCCGCCGCTCCAGCCACATCCGCCGCCGCGCCTGCCGGGGCCTCGGCGGCTGCGGGCTCGCCGTCGCCGTCCGCGGTCGATGTCGCGGACGTGCTTACGCAGAAAGCCACCCAGGCGGGCGGCGGCGGCAACTGGCAGACCTCGATCGTCGATCTGCTGAAGCTGCTCAACCTCGATTCTAGCCTCACCGCCCGCAAGGAACTGGGCAGCGAACTGAACGTCCACGCTGGTGCCGACGGCACGGCCGAGCAGAACATCGCGCTACACAAGGCCGTCATGCAGAAACTGGCGGAAAACGGCGGAAAAGTGCCGGACAGCATGAAGGGCTGACAGCCGGGGGGCAGCATTCTGCTGCCCTTCGCCTGATTTGAAAAAGTCGCTCACCCCGGCCGAATCAGGCTCGCCGGGACGCGATTGGGTGCCATGTGAATTTTCTGAACACGACCCCCTGGCGTGGCAGATTGACTAGTTTTCTTGCCACCAAGGACGATTGTTACGCGCGCTACGCGTTCATCGAAAGTGCGGGCCGAAGCGGCAGCCGCCAAACCTGACCCATGGCCCGCACGCCCACCAACGAGATCCTGCTCAATTCAGGCGGAGAAGTTGATCCCGCTCGATCTGACGACCTCGATCTGAAGACATGGGCGAAGGTGGTTGAATTGATCGGTGAGCGGCTGGTGCAGCTAGACCTTCGAGCCGATACAGCGAGAACTATCGAAGACCCGACCCGATGATCGACCCCCGATGATCAAATCCAGTTCGGCTGGCGCCTACGTGACCCCGATCAGCGTCAAGGAGTTCGAAAAGCTGGGTCCCAATGGCAGAAACCAGTGGTTCTGGACGGCCGGCGCATCGAGCTGCGCAATAACTTCGACCTGACACGGGTGCAGAAGATGTTCGCCATCGTCGTCTCCGTCGCCGCGGTTCGCCAGCTTCATGACCGGCTTTGAACAACGCCTCGATGTTCCTCTGCTCACGCGGCATTGGCTGGCTACATTGCACGCTGCAGGGGGCTGACCGAGGCAAATGACCCAGGAGAGCTAAACGATGAAGGTCTCAATTCTGGGCGGCGGTGGCTTTCTCGGCCGCAAAATCGCGGCGAGGCTTGCCCGCGATGGCGCGCTCGCAGGCAAAACGGTCGACGCGCTGACTCTGTTCGACGTGGTGGATCCGCCAAAGCCCGACGCGCGGTTCCCGATCCACGCGGTGGCCGGCGACCTTGTCGCCTTGCCCGACAGCGCAATACCGCAAGGCACCGATGTGGTGTTCCATCTCGCCGCCGTGGTCAGCGCGCAGGCCGAGGCGGATTACGACCTTGGCCGACGGGTCAACATCCGCGGCACCGACGCAGTAATCGATCGCTGCCGCGCGCTCGGCACCCGGCCCAGGGTGGTATTCACCAGTTCAGTGGCAAGCTTCAGCGCCAACCAGAACACAACCTTGCCCGACAACACCCGCCAGATCCCCGCCAACAGCTACGGCGCGCAGAAGGCGGCGGCCGAGTTGATCCTGGCGGACGCTTCGCGCCGCGGCTTTCTCGATGTCGTCACGGTGCGGCTGCCGACCGTGATCGTGCGTCCGGGTCGGCCTAACAAAGCCGCGAGTTCGTTCTTCTCCGCCATCGTGCGGGAGCCGCTGCTGGGCCTCGATACCGAACTGCCGGTCGGCACCGACTTCGGCGTCTGGGTCTGCAGCCCACGACGAGCCGTGGACTGGCTGCTGCACGCCGCGGCGATGGACACCGGACAGATGGGGCTGGACCGCAGCATCGATCCGCCCGGCATCAGCACCACCGTTGCGCATCTGTTACAGGCGCTCGACCAGGTCGCGCCGGGCGCGTCATCGCACGTCAGGCAGGTCGGCGATCAGACCATCGCCGCCATCGTTTCCACCTGGCCGCCGGCGTTCGAGGCGCTGCGTGCCCGGACCCTCGGCTTCTCTGCGCATGAGCCCGTGCTCGACGTAATCCGCGCCTTCGTCGAGGACGACCTTGCAGCCACCAAAGCCGATCGCGAAGAATGACGATACGACTGACCGATAATTTTACCACAGTGATGCTCTAATCGGAGGATGAATTGTTGCGCCGCGGCGGGTCCGGTTCCAAAACCGTCTCCGGTTTCCTCCTCTATCCCGGCTGGGCGCTGCCAATGCCGACACTGCACGGCGATTCTACCTTAGCGGACGCGGATGGTGTCCGCCTCGCCGGAGAAACCGCGTCCACCAGCCCAGACGAGACACCCGCTCAGTCGCGCCGCCCGCGCCGTCCGATCGGGTCCGCGGTCATGCATGCGCCGCAGGTGCTCCGGGCGCTGGTTCGTGCCGATGAAATCTGGCTGGTCGTGCTGGCGGCGTTCGTCGGCTGCGCCACCGGTATCATGGTGTGGCTGATGACGGCGACGACCCAACTCGTGCACCAGGCCTTGTTTGGCATTTCCCAAACCGAACGCCTCAGCGCGATGGCTTCGCTTGACCCGCTGCGAGAAGTGCTGGTGCCCGCGATCGGCGGATTGGTGCTCGGGCTATTGACGCTTGGGATCACCCGGGTGCGACCCCGCCGCACTGTCGACCCGATCGAGGCCAACGCCCTGTTCGGCGGCCGGATGTCGATGAACGGCAGCCTGATCGTCGTACTGCAGACCATCGTATCGAACGGCGTCGGCGCCTCGGTCGGACTCGAGGCCGGCTATACCCAGATCGGCTCCGCCATCGCGTCGCGCTGGGGGCACGCGTTCCGGGTCCGGCGCAACGACCTGCGCCTGCTGGTGGGATGCGGCGCGGCGGCGGCGATCAGCGGCGCATTCAACGCGCCGCTGACCGGTTCGTTCTACGCCTTCGAGCTGGTGATCGGCACCTATACCCTGGCCTCCTTCGCCCCGGTCGCGGTCGCCGCGCTGGTCTCGCAGGCGGTGGTGCGCGCGCTCGGCGGCACGATCTTCGATCTGACGCCGCAGGTTCCGGCGCATATCGATCCGCTCGACTACATCCCGATCCTGGCGCTTGGCATGCTCTGCGCGCTGCTGGGCATCTCGATCATGCGTGGTGTCACCGTCACCGAGGAACTGTTCCGCAAGAGCCGCGTCCCGGTCTGGCTGCGGCCCGCGATCGGGGGACTGGCGCTTGGTACCTTGGCGCTGGTCACGCCGTCGGTGCTGTCATCGGGCCACGGCGCGATAGCACAGACCTTTGAGGTGCATGATCCGCTGCGCTGGGTGGTGCTGCTGGTCGTGCTGAAAGCGACCGCCTCGGCAATCTCGATCGGTTCGGGGTTTCGCGGCGGCCTGTTCTTCGCCTCGCTGTTCCTCGGCGCGTTGCTGGGCAAGGCGTTCGCTACCGCGCTGGCACTGGTCAGCGCCGCCCATGCGATCCCGCAAGAGGTCTGCGCCCTGGTCGGCATGAGCGGCCTGGCGGTGGCGATCATCGGCGGACCGCTGACCATGGGATTCCTGGCGCTGGAGGCAACCGGCAGCCTGCCGATGACCGTCGCGGTGCTGGCGGCGTGCGTGGTGTCCTCGCTGACGGTGCGGCGGACCTTCGGCTACTCCTTCGCCACCTGGCGCTTCCACCTGCGCGGCGAGGCCATTCGCAGTGCGGTCGATATCGGCTGGATGCGCAACTTGACCGTCGGTCGGATGATGCGGCGGGAAATGCGCACGGTTCGCGCCGAAACCCCGCTCGCCGCATTCAAACGCGATTTTCCGCTGGGCGTCGCGCAACGTGTGATCGTGCTGGACGACGACGACCGCTACGCCGGCATTGTCCTGCTACCGGAAGTGCATGCCGATGAGGATGACGACCACACCGTTGGCGACCTGGTGCACTACGCCGACACCGTGCTGCTGCCGCAGATGACGATCAAGGAAGCTGTTGCGATGTTCGAGAACGCCGAAAGCGACGCGCTGGTCGTCGTTGACAGCGCCCAGGATCGCCACGTTATCGGTCTGCTAACGGAACAATATGCCCTGCGCCGCTATAGCGACGAACTCGACCGCCGCCGGCGTGAGTTGTCTGGCGAGTGAGGTAGGCCAGGGCGCCCCCCTGGACCCGCGAAGGGCCGGCGGCCCTTCGATCCCATCAATGGGTTCCAAGGGGCGTCGCCCCTTGGCGGGCCGGGGCAGCGCCCCGCGCTTGCTTTGCTGCCAATCAGAACTCGATGTCCAGCTCATCGATATGTTCGGGTTCCTTCTGCGCCGCGGCGAACCACGCCTTCATTTCCGGCCAGGCGAGGACCTGCTGACAATAGCGTTCGCAGGCACCCTGCATCTTCACGTCATAGCTTCGGAACCGGGTCGCGACCGGGGCATACATAGCATCGGCGATGGTGGGATCGGCGCCGAACAGCCATGGTCCCTTCCAGGTGGCCAGGCATTCGCGCCAAATCTCGGTAATGCGGTCGATGTCCGCCTGCACCGCCGACCACACCGCAAATCCAGGCCGAAATAGCTTCAGGTTCATCGGCAACGCCTCCCGCAACGCGGCGAAGCCCGAGTGCATCTCGCCTGAGATCGACCGGCAGCGCGCTCGGGCCGCATGGTCGGGAGGCAGCATCCCAGCTTTGGGAAACATTTCGTTGAGATACTCAGCTATGGCAAGCGTGTCCCAAATCACCACATCATTGTGCATGAGCGCCGGCACCCGAATCGAGGACGACTGCCCCAATAGTTCCCGCCGATTTACCGGATCATCCGGGTCAACCAGTTTTTCCTCGAACTTCAGTCCAGCCAGGCGGCACAGCAGGTATCCTCTCAATGACCAAGAGGAATAATTCTTGCTGCTTATCAGAAGCGTGGCCCCTGCCATGGTGACAATCCCCGAGCGTGCTGGCATGCTGCGCCGCAATATAGCAACCTGTCCCTCGGTGTGGCGAGCCTTTGTGATAGCGAGATAACGATCCGATGACAGGGGCTGCGTGACTCAACAGGCGATGATCTACAAACTCTACCAGGCGCAGGCCGATCTGATGTACCCGGCCCGCCAAATGGCTCGCTTCGGTGCTGGACTGGCACGCGCGATGGATATCGGCGAATTCACCCCCGCTCCGCTGCGCCAGTTCGGTGCGGCGTGTAGCATGCTGGCCGATAGCGGCCTGACCCACCAGCGCCCGGATTACGGCTTCAGCTCGACCAGGATGGGCAACGACGTGGTCGCGGTGACCGAGGAACCCCGCCTGGATACGCCGTTCGGCACCTTGCTGCGGTTCCGTAAGGACAGCGCCATCGTGCAGCCCCGTGTGCTGGTGGCGGCGCCGATGTCGGGCCACTTCGCCACCTTGCTGCGCGGCACCGTGGCCGTGCTTCTGCCCGACCACGACGTCTACATCACCG
The DNA here is from genome assembly GCF_965277825.1 of Rhodopila sp. Lineage (NCBI taxonomy): Bacteria > Pseudomonadati > Pseudomonadota > Alphaproteobacteria > Acetobacterales > Acetobacteraceae > Rhodopila > Rhodopila sp. The sequence goes on from NZ_OZ255846.1 coordinate 527,765, forward strand.
ACTGGAAGAACGCGCGCGACACCCCCTTGTCCGACGGCGTGTTCGGCTTCGATGAATATGTCGATCACCTGATCCGCTTCATGGAGGTGATCGGCAATGGCAGCCACCTGATCGCCGTCTGCCAGCCCGCGGTCGCCGCGCTCGCTGCCACCGCGGTGATGGCCCAGACCGGAAACCGCGCCCAGCCGCGCAGCCTGACCTTGATGGCCGGGCCGATCGACACCAGGCAGAACCCGACCAAAGTGAACCAACTGGCCAAGGCGCACTCGATCGAGTGGTTCGAGAACAACCTGATCGACTCGGTCCCGTGGCGCTTCAAAGGCGCGTTTCGCAGGGTCTATCCCGGCTTCCTGCAACTGTCGGCGTTCGTGTCGATGAACCTGGATCGCCATATCAACGCCCATCTGGCCCAGTTCCGCGCGCTGGCGTGCGGCGACGTGGTGGCCGCCGAGGCGCACCAAAAATTCTATCACGAGTATGGCGCGGTGATGGACCTGCCCGCCGAGTTCTACCTGGAAACGGTCAAGCGGATATTTCAGGATCACGACCTGCCGCTGGGCAGGCTGACCTGGCACGGTCAGAAAGTGCGCCCCGAGGCGATCCGGCGCACCGCTCTGCTGACGGTGGAGGGGGAACGTGACGACATCTGCGCCATCGGCCAGACGATGGCGGCGCTCGATCTGTGCAGCGGGGTCCGGCAGAAGCGCCACCACCTGCAAACTGGGGTCGGGCATTACGGGGTGTTCAGTGGATCACGCTGGGCGCGCGAGGTTTATCCCAAGGTTCGCGCGATGATCGAGGTCACGAATCAGTAGGCGGTTTCGCGGACGTTCCGCTCAGCGCAATCCCGCGCTACACCTCGCCCATGTCGCTTCTGCTGATCTCCGGTGCCGTCATCCGCATGGGCGGGCGAACCTTGCTCAACGGTGCCGACCTGACGATCGATCCAGGCCGGCGCATCGGTCTGGTCGGGCGCAATGGAGCCGGGAAGTCGACGCTGTTGCGCGCGATCGCCGGCGATCTGGCGGTCGACGGCGGTGACATCCGATTGGCGCCGCGTGCGCGGCTGGCGACGGTGCGGCAAGAGGCTCCGGACGGCCCGATGTCGTTGCTCAACACTGTATTGCAGGGCGATCCCGAACGACTGACGCTGCTGGCCGAGGCGGACACCTCGGACCCGCATCGGTTGGCCGAGGTTCACGACCGGCTGGTCGCCATCGCCGCCGACTCGGCACCGGCCCGAGCCGCCACCATCCTGGCAGGTCTGGGTTTCGATGAAGCAGGCCAACGTCGGCCGGTAGCGGAATTCTCAGGCGGCTGGCGCATGCGCGTGGCGCTGGCAACGGCGCTGTTCGCCAATCCCGATCTGTTGCTGCTGGATGAGCCGACCAACCACCTGGATCTGGAGGCGACGCTGTGGCTGGAGACCTGGCTTGCCCGGTTTCCCGGTGCCGCGCTGGTGGTCTCGCATGATCGCGGCTTGCTGGACCGAGCGGTGCAAGCGATCGCGCATCTGGACAAGGGCAAAATCTCGGTGACTCCCGGCGGATTTGATGAATTCGTTCGCATCCGCACGGAACGGGCGATGCAGCAGACCCGAGCAGCCGAACGGGTGGCGGCGGAACGGGCGCACATCCAGTCGTTCGTCGATCGTTTCCGCTACAAGGCGTCCAAGGCGCGCCAGGCGCAGGCTCGGATCAAGGCGCTGGAACGGCTGCCGCGGATCGAATCGGTGATCGAGGATGCCCCGACCCGCTTCAACTTTCCTGAACCATCGCGCATCGCCCCACCCATCTTGGCGCTGGACCGCGTCGATATCGGCTACGGCACCAGCAGAATCCTGCGTAACGTCTCGCTGACGGTCGATATGGACGACCGGATCGCGTTGCTGGGGGCGAACGGCAACGGCAAATCCACTCTTGCGAAACTGCTGGCGGAGCGTCTTGCGCCGCTGTCAGGCGAGGTGCGGCGCGGGCCGAAGCTGAAGGTCGGCTATTTCGCCCAGCACCAGACCGACGAACTGATCACCGAGGAAAACCCGATCGAGCACATGGCTCGTCTCGCCCCCAACGCCCCGCCAGCCAAGCTGCGGGCGCAGTTGGCCCGATTCGGTTTGGACGCCGACCGCGCCGAAACCGCCGTCGCCGATCTGTCCGGCGGCGAAAAGGCGCGGCTTTTGTTGGCTCTGGCGACGCGCGACGCGCCGCAGTTGTTGATCCTGGACGAACCGACCAACCATCTGGATATCGACGCGCGCGACGCACTGGTGAAGGCACTTTCGGACTTCCAGGGTGCGGTGCTGCTGATCACCCATGATCCGCACCTTGTCGAATTGGTGGCGGACCGGCTGTGGCTGGTGGCCGATGGCTCCGTGCAACCATTCGACGGCGACCTCGACGACTATCGCGGCTTGCTGGTCGAGCGCGCGCGTCCGGCCGTCCGCGCCAATGCGATTACCCGCAAGGACGACCGGCGGGAGCGCGCCGAGGCCCGCGCGGTATTGGCGCCGATCCGCAAGAAGGCGCAGGACGCCGAGAAGCGCTTGGGTGTGCTGGCCGCCGAACGCTGCCGCATCGAGGCCAAGCTGGCTGATCCGGCGCTTTATGCGCCCGGCCGGACGGCGGAGATAACCGCCTCCAACGCTCGGCTGGCCGCGATCACCAGGGAGACTGCCGCGGCGGAGACGGAATGGTTGATCGCCGAGGAAGAACTGGAGGCCGCCTCGTAACATGGCTACGCAGAAACGATCTTTGCCGATCAGCGTGGGTCAGACCCAGTTAGGTGCAACTTGCACGCTGCTGCGACGGATGGGTGCCCGCTATATACATCCGCGGTTTGCCGGTTAGGTCAGCCGACCGAGATCGAGATAAACCGCAAAAGCTCGTGATGGGACATGGGTTTTTCCAGCACCGTCATGACGCCGAGGTTGGCCGCCTTGCGCTCGACTTCGGCATCATGGATGCCGGTGATCAGCAGGGCGGGGATGTTGATGCCGCGATCGGACAAATTTTCGATCATCTCCAAGCCGGTCATTCTCGGCATATTCTGATCGACAACTAAGCAGGCCAAGCGATCGAACTTGGCTTTGGAGAGAAAATCCATACCCGAACGGTAGGTCTCAAACTGATATCCCATCGTCTCCAACAGGCCGCCGAGCACGTCACCGACGTCATCGTCGTCATCGATGACCGCAACGATGCTCGCATTGTCCCTGTCCATGAAATCTTCCCCGAAATGGTCGCCGCCGGTGCACGATATCCCAACTTAGTGCGATGCTAGTCGCCTGTAGCAACCTTAATAAGCCCTAAAGCAGCGGATCACTTGCTATTTATAGTTCCAGTCTATACATAACCTGTGTCAGACAGCGCGAATCGGGTGGATTCGTGCCGGGTTGGTTTCCGACTCGGCTTTCTACTGCCCCGCGTTTAGCCAACGACTTGAAACCTATGCCAATCCGCTTAAGCTCCAATGATAACTCGACCTAGTGGCGACGACACGCTACCAGCCTCGCGGGGTCAGGATCGAAGTGAGTCCTGATGTGAGGAGGAAGACGGTGTTGTCGACTATCTTTCCCAGGTGATGGAATTGTCTGAAAATTTGAAATTGAACCTCGATTCCGCATCCGGCGGGACATCGCCCGACCCGGACCGACGCCCGCTTGGCGCAGAGTCGCCTACCGTCTCGGAAGCTGCCGATGCGCACGCGCAGGATTCCGGCCCAAGCGACGATGCCGAATCGCAGATGCGTAAGGCGTTGGGGTTGATTGGCGAATCGCAGCGAAACCGCCTCGAACCGGAACGAATGGACCAGACCGCCCGCATGGGTGACCGTTTCAATGGCGGATTGCATCGACGTCGGTTCGTACAGGATGGCGATGTTCCGGTGACCGTCCTGCGAAGGGAACCGGGACACGAAGCACCGGCGCATCGCGGGGTGGCTCCCCCGACCGGTCCAACGAGCAGCCGGTTGCAACGAACCGAGGCCGCGCTCGGAGCTGAAACCGCGGCCCGCGACAGAGCCGAGCGATCGTTGGCTGAAACCCAGGGCATAGTCCGCGATCTGCAGACCAAGATTGGCCACGCCGAGTTGGCCAAGAACGAAGCGATCGAGGCGTTACGCCGGGAACGTGAAACGCTCGGCCTCCTGCGCGCCGAAGTCGCATCTCACCAAGGGCAGCTAAGGGAGGCTCTAGAGCAGCTACGCTCCGCGGAACGCGACGCGAACCTGCACCAGGACCATCTGGTAGAGGAACGCAATGCCCGTCGGATCGCCGAGAAGGCACTTCGGATGGCTGAAACGGCGCGCGATTCCTCGGAGCAACTTGTGCGCGCGCTTTCCGAGGAATCGCCGAGTACGGACGGGGCGGCAGAAACCGCCCAGGCAGATGCCGGATCGGAATCGTTGGTCTTCGGTACTTCCCAACGGCGCGGCCGCCAAGCCGAGACGGCCGGGATGGAGCCTGAACCAGTGAAGTGGTGGTTGAACACCAAGCCGTCCGGGAAAAAGCGCTAGGGGCAACATTAGCCTGACTAAACAGTCAGACTAATAAAGTTGCGCGCTCAAACAAAGTGCTAGAGCGCGGTGACCGTCTACGGTCACCCTTAAGGCGCTCAGTAACAGGACGGGAAGACCACGTGCGGCCGGCTCAGAGACGCCGCCATGGTCAGCCGTTTTTTTGCCAGCCGGTCTCAGTCTGTTGCCAATAGGTCTTGGGAAGGCCAGCGTCCTGGAGCGCCTGCCATCGCTTGCGCGCGGCGGCCACCGCGTCCGGGGCGTTGCCATCGAACAGGTCGAAGATCCGCTCGTAGCGCTTAATGCGATCGGTCTCGGCGCCCTCAATTAGAAACAGGTATCGCGCTCCGTTCGGCGGTTCGGCGTCGGTACTGAGCCAGATCGGTTGCAGGTCGGGATCGCCGTCCGCAACCGTGCCATGCGGAAGCCAAGCCGGCTGCGCCCAAAGAGCCGTACTCAGCGCATCAAGCGCCGCGGCGCTGGGCCCAAGCACCTGCGCGCGCCGCCCAGCGGCCAGCGTGCGGGTCAGAAGCTGCGGCAGAGCCTGCGCCAGGGTCGATCGGGTCAGGTGGTAGAACCCGATCTCGGTCAACGGGCAGCCTTGATAGCGACCCAAAGCGGATCACCCATTGTTTGATCGCATGCGCCGGACCCATCGGCGTGGACAGTCATCGCTTAACTTTCGTAGTGGTCGGCGACCAGACGATCCAGCAGCCGCACACCAAACGCCGTCGCTCCCTTTGGCGTCACGGCAGTGTCTTTCGTGCTCCAGGCCATGCCGGCGATATCCAGGTGCGCCCACGGCTTGGCGTTGACGAAACGCTGGATGAACTGCGCCGCGGTGATCGAGCCGCCAGGCCGGCCGCCGACATTCTTCATGTCGGCGATGTCAGAGCGGATCTGCTTGTCGTATGCGTCGTCGAGCGGCATCCGCCAGACCCGCTCGCCGGTTGCCTGGCCGGCCGCGGTCAGCTTCCGCGACAGGGCATCGTCATTACTGAACAGGCCGGCGTATTCGTGCCCAAGCCCAATTATGATGGCACCAGTCAAGGTAGCCAGATCGATCATGAATTTCGGGTCGTATTTCTGCTGTGCGTACCAGATGACGTCGGCCAGCACCAGACGGCCCTCAGCGTCGGTGTTAATTACCTCTATGGTCTGGCCGGAATAGCTGGTGACCACGTCGCCGGGCCGCTGGGCGGTTGCCGACGGCATGTTCTCAACCAGCCCGACCAGTCCGATGGCATCGACCTTGGCGCGGCGCCCGGCCAGCGCGGCCATCAGCCCGATGACGGTACCGGCGCCGGCCATGTCCCACTTCATGTCCTCCATGCCACCAGCCGGCTTGATGCTGATGCCGCCGGTATCGAAGGTCACTCCCTTGCCGACGAACACCACCGGCTTGTCCTTCGATTTGCGCCCATTGCCGCCGGCGCCGTTCCAGTGCAGCACGACCATTCGCGGCTCTTTCGCGCTACCCTGCGAAACCCCGAGCAGCGCGCCGAAACCCAGCTTGCCCATCTCTTTCGGGCCGAAGATCTCGACCTTCAGGCCCAGTTCGGAAAGCCTGCGACAGCGTTCGGCCATTTCCGGCGGGTCGAGCACGTTGGGCGGTTCGGTGACCAGGTCGCGGGTCAGGAACACGCCCTTTGCGGTCGCGTTCAGTGGCTCCCATTCCGCTTTCGCCTTGGCTACTTCCGCGGTCAGCACTGTGACCCTGGACAGCTTCGGCTTGTCGTCGGGCTTTTCCTTGGTGCGATAGCGGTCGAAGCGATAGCTGCGCAGGATTGCACCAAGCGCCACCTCGGCGGATTGTTGCGGGGTCAGTGCACAACTGGCGACGGCGACCGCGGCTTCATGCGACAGGTTGGCAACGATCGTGCCCCCGGCTTCCTCAAGGATGGTCTGGCTGATCTCGGCCGGTTTGCCCAGACCGATCGCCAGCACCCGGGTGATCCCGGCGCAGGGCGCCAGGATCGAACAGGTCTTGCCCTTGCCGCCCTTGAATTCGGCAACCCTGAAGGCTCGCTCGATGGCACCCCCGGCGGCCTCGTCCAGTTGCGCCCACAGGCCGGACGGCTTCTCGCCCTCATGAATCAGCAACGCGAGCGCACCGGACTTCGGCAGGGCCGGCTTGGCGAAGGCGATATCGGGCATGTTGCGGACGTCTCCGATCATTCGTCCGGTCAGGCTAGCCCGCTTCGGCGCGCTTTGCCATGCGGAGCGGGCTTTGCCTCGACCGGACAGAGTGATTATGGGCTTCCTGCATGACGCAGATTTTGCCCGCCGACAAGGCTGGCGTAACCCAGGCGGCGACCCTGCTGCGCGCTGGGGCCGTGGTCGCATTCGGCACCGAGACGGTCTACGGCCTGGGCGCGGACGCGACCAACGCCGAGGCGGTGGCGGCGATTTTTCACGCCAAGCAACGGCCGCGCTTAAACCCCCTGATCTGCCACTACGGCTCCGCACGGCAGGCGTTCGAGCAGGTGGTCGCGGATGCGCGTGCGCTGCGGGCAGCGGCGGCGTTCTGGCCAGGTCCGCTGACGTTGGTGCTGCCACGGCGGCCGCAATGTTCGGTGGCGCTGCTGACCGGGGCAGGGCTCGACACCCTTGCGGTGCGGGTGCCCCGGCACCCGGTCGCGTTGGCCCTGCTCCAGGCGGTCGACCGGCCGATCGCGGCGCCGTCCGCCAACCGGTCAGGGCAGGTCAGTCCGACCTCGGCTCGCCACGTGATGGATGGGCTGGCCGGGCGCATCGCCGCGGTGCTGGATAGCGGCCCGTGCGAGGTCGGGATCGAGTCGACGGTGCTGGACCTGAGCGGGACGACGCCCGTGCTGCTGCGTCCCGGCGGGATCACGCCCGAGGCTCTGGAGGCGTGCCTCGGCCCGATCGGACCCGCCGCCGTTTCCGGCGCTGCGCCCCGATCACCAGGCCTGATGCTGTCGCACTACGCGCCGCGACTGCCGGTCCGGCTGAATGCGGATGCAGTGGCCGACGACGAGGCGGTGCTGGCGTTCGGGCCGCCACTGCCAGGCGGATGCTGCCGATTTCAGCTCAGTGCCTCGGGCGACAGCATCGAAGCCGCCGCCCGGCTGTTCGAAGGATTGCGCCGTCTGGATGCCGACGGTGCCCGGCTGGGCGCGAGCAGGATCGCGGTGATGTCGATCCCGGAAGCCGGGCTTGGGCTGGCGATCAACGATCGGCTGCAACGGGCGGCGGCGCCAAGAACTGGATAGGCTGACCGGCGGTACGGGGTTTGCCCAGCATTCGCCAGGCCCCCAGATGAATCCCGTGACCGAAATCTCGCTGATCCTGTTCGACCTCAATGGTGTGCTTTACCTCTACGACCGCGCGGCGCGGATCGGCCAACTGTCACTGGCGACGAAACGATCGCCCGACCACGTGAAGGCCGCGATCTGGGATTCGGGGTTCGAGGACACCGGTGATACCGGCGCGCTCGATGCCGCCGGATATCTGCGTGGTTTCGGCGCATGCCTCGGCTGCGATCTGTCCGAGTCTGATTGGGTCACTGCCCAGCAGGCCGCCGTCACGCCGATCGCTCCGACCTTGGCGCTGCTTTCGCGCATTCGTCCAGGTGTGAAATGTGCCGTGCTGACCAACAACAATCTTTTGGTGCTGAAGCATTTTTCGATCCTATACCCGGAGGTTTCCGGGCTGGTCGGCGACCGCGCCTGCGTTTCCGCTGAGTTCGGCGCCCGCAAACCCGACGCTGATGTGTATCGAAAATGCCTGGTCCAGCTTGGTGTAGCACCGGCGGCGGCGCTGTTCATCGATGACAGCCCCGCCAACGTCGCCGGCGCCCGAACGGCTGGCCTGTCCGGCTACGAATATGCAGGGGCTGAGGCGCTGGCGATCAAGCTCGAAAGAGGCGGACTGCTGAACGGCTGAGCCGATTGGTGCCGCGGTCGAGCCGCTTATGTTTCCATAATGGAACAAAAGCTCGGCTTTCCCGCATCTACTTTTCAAAGGTGCCCGCATTATAAACCCGCATTATAAAGGTGACGGGCGCGAGAGACCGGCTTCGGGTTTTGGCTTTGCCGAGGCCGGCCGGAACAGCCGCTCGATCGCCACGGCGCTCAGGCGCAGGTACATCCGAGCCAACAACAGGTTGTCGCGCAAGTATTGGAAATGCGAGACGCCGCCATCGCCGCGGCTGGGATAGCGGACCGGGGTCGGTAGATGAATAAGCGGTGTGGCGTCCCAGGCGAGACGAACGACGGCCTCGGGGTCGAAGTCGAAGCGTTGCATTCCGCGGCTCGCCCGCATCACCCTGAGCAAGGCGTCGATCGGATAGACCCGGAAGCCGAACAGCGTGTCGCCAACGCGGCGTCCGGTGAGCAGCGCGGCGCTGGCGTCGCTAAGACGCCTGGACATGACACGGATCCAGGGCGCGTCGGTGCCGAACGTCGGGCGTCCCATGACCACCGCCCCAGGCGCGGCCACCGAAGTCGCCATGAAGGCGCCGATGCGATCGGGCGGATGCTGGCCGTCGGCGTCCATGATCAGCGTGTGGCTGAAACCAGCCGCTTGCGCCGCCAGCAATCCGTGCCGCACCGCGGCGCCCTTGCCCTGATTGCTAGGCAACCGCAGCACGCGCAGCGCCGGGTCGGTTCGCGCCATCGCATCGACCGCCTGAGCCGAGTCATCGCTGCTGCCGTCGATCACGACCCAGACCGGCGCCCAGCAGGCCCGGGCCGCGACCACTGTGTCCGCCAGCAACCGTCCGCTGTTGAAGCTTGGGATAACAACCAGATGGCTGTCGGAGCAGGTCGCGTGAGGCATGCGGCAGACTTCGCCGGCATCGGTCATCCCGACGTGCCGGTCTCCGGCGCCCAGCGATGCCGAATTGGTGAAAACGCAGTTGTCCGGTTGCATACAGATCGATACGATAACATCCTGCTCAGCTTGATCGCAAGCCAAGAACTGTTGCCTGGAGTTACTCGCCACAGCCAATTCAGGCGGCTTGGTCCTGGATCGCACCGAGACCACCACCGGTATAAAAAGTTATTTCAATTCAAGCAGTTTCTGCTATGAGGCATGGGTGATGAAGATGACCGACCAACCTCTATCCTCGGCGCTCACGCCGCAAATGTTGGACCTTGCGCAGTTGATCGTTGGGACATTGAATCTGGATGTGGCGGCGTCATCGATTGACCCGCACGCGCCGCTGTTCGGCGAAGGTCTGGGGCTGGATTCGATCGACATGCTCGAAATCGCGCTCGCGGTGTCGCAAACCTACGGCGTCAAGCTGCGCGCCGACGACAGCGAAAATCATCGCATCTTCGGTTCCCTGGCCAGCCTGAGCGAACACATCCAGCAACATCGCGGTTGACCGATGCCGGCGGGACGCAGCGGCTTGCCGGGCGGCCTGTTTGTGATCCTGGTCTGCATCACGCCCACCCTGATCTACCGCGCCGCGCCGGGCTGGATCATCAGCGCCGTCGTGGCGGGTCAAGTGACGGCGGTGGTCTGGTGGCTCGCCGCCAATTTAGCGGTTCGATACAGGGTGATGCTGGCTGCTTTGGCGGTGGGTGGGGTAACCGTAGTGGCGCTGGCACTTGGGTTGTCGGCGCGCTCCGTCGGGCTGGTGCTGGGCGGTGTTTGTCATGCCGTCGCCTATGCCTGCCTGCTGACCTGGTTTGCAACGTCATTGCGATCCAGCCACGACTCGGTGGTGACGGGGCTGGCCCGCCTGATGCGCCGGACCATGCCCGATAAGGTTGTGCGTTATACCCGTTTTGTGACCTTTGCCTGGTGTATCTTCTTCACCGCCCAGCTTGCCACGTCGGCGATGTTGCTGATCGCGACGCCGGTTTCGGTCTGGTCGCGTTTCGTCACCGTGTGGAACCTGCCGCTGGTGGTGGCGATGGGGCTGTCAGAATATGCCTGCCGCTGGCTGCTGTTTCGACGTGAGCCGCGCACTGGCCTGGTCGCCACGCTGATCGGCCTGCGTCACATCGGCGATTTGTCCGGCAACGGCCGATGACGCGCTCAGACCTTGCCGTGCTCAAGGATGGCGATGGCGCGGTCGCCCGGCAGGGCGCCCGGATCATCTCCCGAACCAGATTTCTCGCCGAAACGGCAGAGCTCGCCGAGTTCCTGCCGGATCGGCCATATGTGGTCAATTTCTGCTCCGATCGTTATCGCTTCGTTGTTGCCTGGACCGCCGCCATGCTGCGCGGCCAGGTCACCTTGCTGCCAAGCAGTCGGGATGCGGCGGCGGTGGCGGCACTGCGGCCGGACTACTCGGCGCTTTATGTCTTGACCGACGATGAGGTCGCCGCCGACTGGCCCGCCAGCCTGCAGTTCAGTTATCCGGCGCTGGGTGCGGCAGGCCCCCCAAGCGCCGCGCACCGCATTGCAGCGTTCCCCGCCGAACAGGTCGCCGCGATGCTGTTCACCTCCGGGTCCACCGGGCGCCCCAACCCCAGTCCACGGCTGTGGGGACGCCTGGTCGCGGGCAGCCTCGCCGCCGGCGCGGCGCTTGCGGTCGAGCGTTTCCCAGACGCGGCGGTCATCGCGACGGTACCGCACGCCCATAGTTATGGCTTGGAGTCGGCGGTCATGCTGCCCCTGCAGCACGGACTTCTGCTCACCGCCGAACGCCCGTTCTTCCCGGCTGATGTCGCCGCCGCGCTGGAGGCTGAACCAGGCATCCTGGTGACCACACCGGTGCATCTGCGCGCGCTGGTGGGTGATGCCTCGGGGCCCGGTTTTGCCGATCCGGGCGTCGCCACGTCGCTCCGCGTCGGCTTCGTGCTCTCCGCCACGGCGCCGCTTTCGGCCGAGTTGGCCGCACAAGCCGAGGCGGCGTTCCGCGCGCCGGTGCTGGAAATCTATGGTTGCTCCGAGGCCGGCCAATTGGCCACCCGCCGCACGATCGACGGACCGATCTGGCGTTGCCTCAAAGGCTTCCGGCTGTTCAACGATGCGGCCGGCTGCTGGGCCGCCGGTCCGGTCGAACCCGACATGCTGCTGGCCGACCAGATCGATCCGGTCGGACCGGACGGCTTCATCCTGCGAGGCCGCATCGCGGATCTGGTCAACGTCGCCGGCAAGCGCAGTTCGCTCAGCTACCTGACGGCCCAGTTACTGGCCATCGAGGGTGTAAAGGATGGCGTATTTGTCATGCCCGACGATGCCGGGATCGGCGCGACCCCGCGGCTGGTCGCTGTCGCCTTGGCGCCGGGCCTGACGGCGGCGTCAATCCTTGGCGAGCTCCGAGACCGCATCGACGCTGCGTTCCTGCCGCGTCCGCTGCACGTCGTCGACAGCTTGCCGCGCAACGACCTGGGTAAGCTGGCACGCGCGGATCTGCTGCGTCTGATCGGGCTGCCACCGACCCAAGCCGCACAAGCCGAATCTTCGGCGGCAAAAGTTCCGGAACCGATAGTGTTGGGCTTCGCCGCCGACCATCCGGTCGGACCCGGTCATTTTCCCGGCAACGCGATCATTCCGGGTGCGGTGCTGCTTGACGAACTCATCGCCGTCCTGTTCCCCTCGGGCTGGTCCGGCAAGCTCGAATCCGCCAAATTCCATCACCCGGTTCGCCCAGGCGACAGCGTGGCGGTCACCCGGCGAACCGAAGACGGTCTGACCCGTTTCGAATGTCGCCTGGCTGGAAACCAGCAACTGGTTCTGTCCGGTGTTCTGAGGACCCCATTTCCACCACAGTAAAACACCCGACCCGCGAAACCCACTGGAGCGACCGCCGCGAGATCGGCTCCATGGCGGTTCTGCGGATCGCGGTCTGGATCGCCCGCTTCCTTGGCCGGAGCCTGACCCGTGTGCTGCTGGGACCGGTCTGCCTGGGCTTCCTCATCCTCCACGCCGAAGCACGCATCGCCTCGAAGCGCTATCTGGCGCGCGTGCTCAGTCACCCGCCTCGAACGCGGGACGTGCTGCGGCACTTTTTCAGCTTCGCCAGTACGGTGCTGGATCGGGTCTATCTGCTGAATGACGAAGCGCATCGGTTCGACATCGCCATCCATGGCGGGGAGATCGTCGAAGAAATCCTGGCGCAGGGCGGCGGCTGCCTATTACTTGGTGCCCACCACGGCAGTTTCGAGGTGCTGCGCCTAGTCGGGCGCCAGCAGCCGAATTTGACCGTCAGCCTTGCCATGTATGAGGAAACCGGGCGCAAGATCGGCGCCGCGCTGAACGCGATCAACCCGCATCTGGCACCCAGCATCATCGGACTGGGCACGCCGGCGGCAATGATCGAGATCAGGGACTGCCTGGACCAAGGCGGCTTCGTCGGCATGCTGGCCGACCGGACATTGCAGACCGACTCACCTACCAGGGTCGCGTTCCTCGGTGACGAGGCGGCGTTTCCGACCGGTCCGGCCCGGCTCGCGTCGCTGCTGCGCCCGCCAGTGGTGCTGATGGTGGGCCTGTTCCAGGGCGGCAATCTCTACGAGATCCATTTCGAACGACTGGCTGCCGGGTCAGCCGCGAAGCCCGACCCGGCGGAAATCCATGCACTGATCGCCCGCTATGCCGCCCGGCTGGAGCATTATTGCCGGACCTCTCCGTATAACTGGTTCAACTTCTTCGATTTCTGGGCCTAGCATGATCGCGCTGGGCGGACCGTTCAAGGCGCGCCATTCATACGACAAAATAAAGTGCCAGACCATTTGCGGCATGCATGGTCATGCTGAAAGTGGTCTGGCATGAGGGCATTCGCCGGCATCGTCCTGCTCGGGCTTCTGGCGGCGCACCCGGTTCTGGCCGCCGGACCCGGCTCCGAAATCCCGCTCACCCTCGAGCAGATCATGGCGCAACTGCGCACCGTTCACCATGTCGATGCCCGCTATGTCGAGCATCGCTACCTGCATGTGCTGAACAAGCCCATAGAGACACGCGGCTCTTTGCGGTTCAGTGCGCCGGCACATCTGGAAAAGGTCACCGATGCGACCGCCGATGCCGCCGCGGAGCGGCTGACGATCGACCGGGACAGGCTGACGATCGACCGTGGCACCGGTGCCTCGCCGATCGTCCTGTCGCTGCGCGAGCATCCCGAAATCGGCGTCCTGGTGGAAAGCATCCGAGCCACGCTGTCCGGCGACGGCGACGCGCTGCGGCGGATCTTCGACGTCACCGCTTCGGGCACCATCGGCCACTGGCAACTCGTGCTACAGCCGCGCGATCCGGCACAGCAGGCGGTGCTGCAATGGATGCGGGTCAGCGGCTATGCGGAACGCATCACCGCGATCGACACCGCGAACGGTGAAGGCGACCGGACCGACATGGCGATCGTCGAGCAGACACCTTGAGGACGTTGCGAGCAAATGCCCGGATAGTTCGCCGAATCTCGATCGTGATCTGGATTGTCTTGATCGCTGCGTCGGCTTTGCTTGTCTCCCGCCTGCACGTCGATACCGACATGACCGCGTTCCTGCCCAGGGCGGCCTCGCCCGCGCAACGGGTGCTGGTCGATCAGTTTCGCGATGGCGTCGTCTCCCGCCTGGTCCTGGTTGCGATCGAAGGCGTCAGCGCCGACCGTTCAGCGGCAATCAGCAAGCGACTGGCGGAACGGCTGCGCGGCAACGGCGATTTCGTCGCGGTCGAGAACGGCGAGGACCGCGGCTTCGAGCGTGATCGCGCGTTCCTATGGTCCAATCGGTATCTGTTGAGCGACCGCATCGACGCCGATCGCTTCACCAGCGCCGGCTTGCGCGCTGCTCTGCAGCGCGACCTGACCGAGCTTGCATCCTCGGCTGGTGTGCTGGTCGAGCGCATGCTGCCCGCCGACCCGACTGGCGAGATGCTGCACATGATCGAGCAGCAGGCCGGTGGCGGCGATGGCCCGGCTCGGCATGACGGCGTCTGGCTCTCTCCCGATGGCAACCGCGCGCTTATGCTGGTCAGGCTGCGTGCGGCCGGGTCGGATATCGACGGCGCGCAACGCGCGCTCGCGGCGATCCGTTCGGCGTTCGCGGCCGCGACGAATGATCCGCCCGACACCGCGGCCCGCTTGGTGCTGACCGGACCCCCGGTGTTCGCGGTGCAGGCGCGGGACCGGATCAAGTCGGATGCGACACGGCTCTCCGTCGCGGCCGGACTGCTGGTGGCGACGGCGCTGCTGTTGGTCTACCGGTCGCTGCGTGTCCTGTTGCTGGCGTTCGTCCCGGTCGTCAGTGGTGCCCTGGTCGGCATCGCCGCGGTCGGCGTGGTGTTCCGCGGCGTGCACGGCATCACGCTGGGCTTTGGCGCGACACTGATCGGCGAGGCGGTCGATTACGCCGTCTACCTGTTCACCCAGACCGCGCCCGACAGTCCGGTCGAGGCAACGATGGCAACGATCTGGCCGACGCTTCGGCTGGGCGTGCTGACCTCGATCTGCGGCTTCTCCGCCATGTTGTTGTCGAGCTTCGAGGGCTTTGCCCAGCTCGGGCTGTTTACCATCACTGGCCTCGCGGTGGCGGTTTGCGTGACGCGGTGGGTGCTGCCGGTGCTGATTCCGGCGCGGTTCAAGGGCGTTCGGCAGTCTCGGACGATGATGCGGATCGCCACTTTGGCGATGCGCGGGCGCCGGCTTCGGATCGGCGTTCTTGCGCTGGTTGGCGTGGCCGCGGTCTCGCTTGCGGTGGACCGGGGCCGGTTCTGGGCGGACGATCTCGCCAGCCTAAGTCCGGTCTCACCGGCCGAGCAACGCTTGGACCAGTCATTGCGGCACGACATGCGGGCGCCGGACGCCGGCTTTCTGATCGTGATCCGACGCCCGGACCAGGAAGCCGCGCTGCAGGCGGCCCAGCACGTCGAGGCTGCGCTCGCGCCGCTGGTCGGCCGGGGTGCGCTGGCCGGGTTCGATAGCCCAACTCGTTACTTGCCCAGCCTGACGGCCCAGCGCGCTCGACAAGCCGCTTTGCCCGACGCGTCGGAGCTGCGCGGCGCCATGGATGCCGCGCTGCAGGGTCTGCCGTTCCAGCCAGGGTTATTCGCGCCCTTCCTCTCCGCGATGGACAAAGCGCGTTCCGCGCCGTCGATCCGGCGCAGCGACCTCGATGGCACGTCACTGTCGCTGAAGCTCGATCAGTTGCTGACGCGGCAGCGGGACGGCTGGGTCGCGATGCTGTCGTTGCGCGGTGTCGCCGTACCCGAGCTTGTAGCCCGATCGATCGCGGCTGAGCCGGGTGCGGCGCTGGTCGACCTGCACGCCGAATCGGATCGCCTGTTGGCGGTTTATCTGCGCGAAGGGGTCAGCCTGGCTTGCCTGGGAGCGGGGGCGATCGGCGTGTTGCTGGCAGTCAGTCTGCGATCGTTGCCGCGGTTGGCGGCGGTGACGGCACCGCTGGTCGCCGCGGTGCTGGTGACCCTCGCGGTTCTGAGGTTGGGCGGTCACGCGCTGTCGATCTTCAACCTGTTCGGTGTCCTGCTGGTGGTGGCGATCGGGTCGAACTATTGCCTTTTCTTCGACCGCCAGCGGGGTGATCCGGCCGGAATGCCGCGGGTACTCGCGTCACTGCTGCTAGCCAACGCCTGCACCGTCGCCGGCTTCGGGGTTCTGGCGCTGTCGCGGACACCGGTGCTGCACGATCTCGGATTGCCGGTGGCAATCGGCACGTTCCTGACCCTAATGTTCGCGACGATCATCATGTCACCCATGCAGCTCCCTTCGCCATCCGATGCCGCCGCGCACTGAGGTCGTCTTTTACACCGATGGCGATCGTGACAGGCTGCTGGTCATGGTGCCAGGCACCGGCATCCGCGGGACCGACTTCCAAGCCAAGGGCCTGATCGCCGCGGTTGACCAGCAAAACTGGCCGATGGCGATTGCCACTGTCGATCCGGGGCTGGACGCCTACCTGGATGGTTCAGTTGCCGCTCGCTTGCTTGATGGCATCAATCAGGCGAGGCACGCCGCCGGAGCCTCGCGGGTTTGGCTGGGTGGCATCAGTCTGGGCTGCCAGGGAATCCTGCGCTGCGTCCGTGCCCGTCCCGGCTTGGCCGACGGGCTGATGCTGCTGACGCCTTATCTGGCGAGCACCGGGCTGATCGCCGAGGTCGTGCGGGCAGGTGGCCTGCGCCGCTGGGCTGCGACGAACCCGGCGCAACAGCCCGATCGGGCGCTACTGATGTGGCTGGCAACGACGCCGCCCAGCGAGTTGCCACCGATCCTGTTAGGACATGCGCTGCAGGACCGGTTCGCCACAACGACTGCCGTCATGGCCGAAATGCTGCCCGACGGCCGGGTGGTCAGCGTGGCCGGGGCGCACGATTGGCAAAGTTGGCAGCTTCTTTGGCGGCTGATGCTACAGCGCAACCCGTTCGCAACGCCGGCGGCATACGTGCGCTGATGCGACGCTGCTGCCCGATCCTTTTCGCGTTATTGGTCTGCATCCTGGCAGGAGGCCCGACAGGGTGTGCCACATTGCCGCTGCCCTCACCCGAACCGCCGCACGACGAGGCCGCCTACACCGCAGTGGATCCATTCTATCTCGAGTTCTGTGCACTTTCGGAAATCCAGAAGAAGCCAGGCTACGGAGCCGACATCAGAGGCGGCGTCGGCGGTCATTCGACAATCTACCTGAACGGCGTCTGCCTGGCGGGAGGCGGTTATCCGGAAATCGCCGTTTGCCCGTCCGATCCGGCAGCCCATGGCGTGGGCTTGAGCGCGAACGGGCATTTCTCCAACGCCAACTGGGTCGCGATCCCGGGACGCGATTTCTTCTATCACGGCACCCTGCGGCCGGGCCAGGCGCTGACCCGTCAGGTCTACGACGCGACCAAGGCACACGCCAAACGACTCGGCATCTACGATGCCATCCGCTTCCATGACCGCGTGTTCGAGGACATGCCGACCGGCTACACGCGCGACGCCTTCAAATATGAGGTGTCGATCGGCACCGACTACGCGATCGGCTATGCGCGGGACCGCTATTGCGCGCGAGTACCGGTTTCGGCGGCGCAGATGGCGCGCATTCTCGATTACCTGAACGGTCTCAATCGGCCATATCGCGAGGGCAGGGCGAAGTATGAATGGAGCGTGCTGAACGACAACTGCATCCATGTCGCCCATAACGCCTTGTCCGCGATCGGCTTCTGGCCGCCATGGCCGACCAGACGATTGTTTCTGATTGCCGCGTTTGACTTCCCGGTGCCAAAGAACGAATTCGTAAATATCATGCGTCGCGCCAATGACATGCCCCTCGATCATCTGCTCACCGTCTGGGACGATGGGCCAACCCGGCGCGCGGTGCTGGCCGGCGAGGGACTGCCGACACGGCCGGGCGCAATCGCGACGTTCGCGCCTGTCACACGCGACAACGAGGTCTACGACACCGACCTGCAATTGATCTTCTATGATGACCCGGTCTTCGGGCCCTACGAAGGTTGGTACCGCCGGATCGCCGTGCAGCCGCGCTACACCGACCTTGCCGCCGACCTGCGCCATTTCCGGGCCCTTTACGGGCGAATCGAGGCCGATCGGCGACCTCTGAGCTGGTGGCTTTCACACCATCCGCGGCTGCGGTCGGCCCCGGATTTCCCGGCATTCTACGCCCGCTACTATGCAACGATCGAAACGTCGGCGGCCTCGATCGGGGCGGCGGGACCATCTCTTGTCACGGCGGGACACTAAGGCCGTGCGACCGCTTGCGATGACCGCCATGTGTATCGCCAGCAGCCTGGGGACCGGGTTGCCGGCGACCCTGGCGGCGCTGCGGAGTGGATCCAGCGGGTTGCTTCCCTGCCGGTTTGAAACCGTCGATCTGCCGACCTATCTCGGTGAGGTGCCGGGACTGGACGATTGGCGCCTCGATCCGGCGTTTGCCCGCTACGATTGCCGCAACAACCGCCTGGCTCGTCTGGCCCTCGCGCAGGACGGATTCGAGCCGGCGATCCACGCGGCGAAAGCACGTTACGGCGCTTCCCGGATCGGCGTTTTCCTGGGCACCAGCACATCGGGGATGCTGCAGACCGAGCAAGCCTGGCGCCGGCGCGACGCTGATGGGCGACTGCCGGATGACTTTGACTACGCTGGGACACAGAGCATTTTCTCCATCGCCGACTTCGTCACCGCGACGCTCGAAGTGAGCGGGCCCGCCCTGGTCGTGTCCTCGGCCTGCGCGTCCACCACCAAGGTGTTCGCAACGGCGGCGCGGATGATCGAGACCGGGATGTGCGACGCGGCGATCGTCGGGGGCGCCGACAGTCTCTGCCTGACCACGCTGTATGGCTTCAACGCCTTGCAGTTGCTGGCCACCGGTCCTTGCCGACCGTTCGACGCGGAGCGCGACGGGCTGTCGATCGGCGAGGCCGCCGGATTCGCATTGCTGGAGCGGGCGGACCAGAGGTCCCGAGCAGCCCTTCCGGCGGGAGTGCTAGTGCTGGGTGTAGGCGAAAGCAGCGACGCGCACCACATGTCGGCGCCACGGGCGGACGGGGCGGGCGCGAAGTTGTCGATGTCTCGCGCGCTGCTCGCCGCCGGCCTCGGACCGGCGCGGATCGATGCGATCAACCTGCATGGCACCGCGACCCGGATCGGCGACGCGGCCGAGGATCAGGCCGTGGTGTCGCTGTTCGGCGAGGCCACGCCGTGCAGTTCCACGAAAGGCCACACCGGGCACACACTTGGCGCATCCGGCATTGTCGAGGCGGTCATCGCCGCGCTGTCGATCAGCGAGAATTTCATCCCAGGCAGCCCGCACACCATGGCGCGTGATCCGGATTTGCGCTGCTGCTACGTCACCGCGCCGCGGCCGGCTCGGATCGACCGCGTGCTGTCGAATTCGTTCGGCTTCGGCGGCAGCAACGCCAGCCTGATCCTAGGGCGCACGGAATGAGCACGGGCGTGCTTCGGGTGGCGGTGGAAGCGGTTGCACTGTGCGGTCCCAGCCTGCCGGATTGGGTTTCGAGCCAGCAGGTGCTGAGCGGAATGGAGCCGTATTGCGCGGCGCCGATCGTTCTGCAAGCGCCGGCACAGCTTTCGGCAGCGGAACGGCGGCGAGCGGTACCCTCGGTCAAGCTGGCCTTGGTGGTCGGGGCGGCTGCGGTCGCGCAGTCCGGACGCGATGCCGGCCAGCTTGCCGCTGTGTTCGCCTCCTCCGGTGCCGACGGGGAAACCATAGCGGCCATTCTGGCGGCGCTGGCGACCACCCAGCGCGAGGTGTCGCCGACGCGGTTTCATAATTCGGTGCACAACGCCCCATCGGGCTATTGGGGCATCGCGGTTCAGTCCCGCGAGCCGGTCAGCAGCATCAGTTGCCACGACGCGAGCTTCGCGGCCGGCCTGCTTGAAGCCGCGGTGCAGGTGGTGGCGGCGGAGCGGGCGATCCTGCTGATTGGCTACGACCTGCCCTATCCGGAGCCGTTGAATCAGATGCGACACATCGCCACCGGTTTCGGAGTCGCGCTGGTCATGCGGCCGGCACCGCTGGATGCATCGTCGCATGTCGCGCTGGCGGAGCTGCGTCTCTCGATGTCCAGTGCTGGAGTTGCGAGCGGCTGCGCGGATTGTGGCCTCGAGCGGTTGCGTCGCGGCAACCCGACGGCTCGGTCGTTGCCGTTGCTGGTCATGCTGGCCAAGCAGTCGGGCGGCACCGTCCGGCTTGACCTGAGCCGCGGCGGCCTCGATGTCGAGGTGGTGCCATGCTGATCGACAAGGCGGGTATCGCCCGACTGATCCCCCATTCTGGAGCCATGTGCCTGCTCGATGGCGTGCTGTCCTGGGCAGCGACGCAGATCACCTGCGTCAGCACGACCCATTCATGGTTGGGGAATCCAATGCGTCGCGGCGGCCGCATCGGAATCCTGTGCGGAGTGGAGTACGCCGCTCAGGCGATGGCGCTGCATGCGGCCCTTGCTGGGGGCGCCGACGCAAAGCCGCGCCGCGGCTACCTGGCCAGCCTGCGATCGGTCTGCTGTCTGGCGGATCGACTCGACGCCATCCCGGGCAGGCTTGAAGTCGAGGCCGAACAGTTGCTGGGCGACGGCGACCGGGTGATCTACGGCTTCGCGGTTCGGTACGAAGGCGGCATTTTGTTGAGTGGGCAGGCGGCGGTTGCGCTTGAACAGAGGATGATTTGAAACGCGCACTGGTGACCGGCGGCAGCGGCTCGCTGGGACGGGCGATCGCGCTCCGCCTGGCTGTCGCGGGACATCATGTCATCATTCATGCGCATCGGGGATCGACATCGGCCGGCGCTGGCGGACGAACTGATTCAGCTTGGCGAGTCTGCGGAGGCCGTCCAGTTCAATAGCGTCGCAACCGAAGCGGCAGTGACGCGATTCTTGGCGGAGGTTCCGATCCAGGTCCTGGTAAACAATGCCGACCTGTACCACGAGGCGGTAATGTCCGGCATTGCGCGACAGCTAATGGTTGCGCGTGCTGGACGTTCCGCTGAACGGGTTCTTCAACGTGACCCAGCCGCTACTGCTGCCGATGATCCGCACTGCGATGGGGTCGAATTGTTCGCTATCC
This sequence comes from Rhodopila sp., assembly GCF_965277825.1. NCBI lineage: Bacteria > Pseudomonadati > Pseudomonadota > Alphaproteobacteria > Acetobacterales > Acetobacteraceae > Rhodopila > Rhodopila sp. The sequence goes on from NZ_OZ255846.1 coordinate 548,721, forward strand.
CCGGTATCGGCAATCGCGGGCAACCGGGGTCAGGTCAGTCACGCGACCAAAGCCGGGCTGCATGGTGCCACGCGATCGCTGGAACTGGCGGCCCGCGGCATCACCGTGAATGCCGTCGCCCCCGGCATCATCGCATCGCCGATGACCGAGCGGACGTTTCCGCGCGACGCGATCGAGCGGCTTGTGCCTATGAAGCGTGCCGGCCAACCGGAAGAGGTGGCCGAGCTGGTCGCATCCTTGGTGTCCGATTGTGCAGGATATATCCTGGGGCAGGTGACCTCGATCAACGGCGGCGTGATCAGATCCGGGCCCGCGCGTTGGCCCGGAGGATCGACGTCAAACTGCGGCCATCGGCTGGACGGTTCTTGGCACCGTTTTCGCGACCCCAGCAGGCCGACAGTGAAGCGTTTTCGCGTAGTAGAGGGCTTTGAACACGGCCAGCCTTCGATGCACCGGCGACGCTCCGAAGACGTCTCCGGACAACATCGATAGCATGGCTTCCCGCATGCGCAGGATGTTGCGCGGGTTCATGAACAGGTCTCGCAATGCCGGTTGGTTCATGCGGTAGATGAACCAAGCAAACCGGTCGATCCCGCGCCGCACTTCGGCGTCAAACCGAGTTAGGGCTGTCGCTGCGTGGTGCGGGGAGCTGATGACCGTAGCAACGGTGTCGGCCGCTCGGAAGGCGCTGTTCATCGCGAGATAGACCCCGGTCGAAAACACCGGGTCAATGAATGCGTAAGCGTCGCCGACCAGCAAATAGTTGCGCCCGACCATGCTGCGCGCCTGGTATGAGTAGTTCCCGGTGGCGGTCACCGGGCCTGTCATCACGGCTCCCGAAAGGCGTTCGGCGAGCGCCGGAGCAGTGGCGATGGTGTCGCGGAAGAAGCTGGTGACGTCGGTTTTGCGCGACTTCAGGTAGTCCGGTGGACAGACGGCGCCGACACTGGTCGTGCCATCGGCGAGCGGTATAAACCAGATCCAACCATGCTCGAACCAGAAGATGCTGATGTTGCCTTCGGCGCGACCCTGCTGTCGGCGGGCACCAGTGAAATGCCCATAGATTGCCGCACTGGCATGGCGCTGGTTGCGGTCCTTGAGGCCGAGCTTATTGGCAACCAGGGTGTCGCGGCCTGAAGCGTCGACCAAAAACCGCGCGCGCCAACGGCGTTGTTCGCCGGTGGCGGATTGCGCGGTTACCTGGACACCGGCGCCGGCAAGGTCGAGTTCGGTCGCGCGCCAGCCCTCGATCACCGTCGCGCCTTTGGCGACTGCGTTGTTCAGCAGTATGTGGTCGAGCTGCGAGCGCCGGACTTGGAAGGAATAAGGCAAGGCCTTGTTCCAGGCGTCGGCGAATTCGAAGGTGACACTGCGGCCATGGGTCGGGGACACAAAATCTACCCCCCATTTCGGCATGCCGATGCGTTCGATTTCGGCCGCAATGCCGAGGCGCTGGAACAGCGGCAGGTTAAGTGGAAGTAGGCTTTCACCGATATGAAACCGCGGATGATGGTCTTTTTCCAGCAGGGTGACCTCGAAGCCGCGTTCGGCGAGCAGGGCCGCTGCCGTTGATCCGGCCGGCCCGCCGCCGACCACCAAGACTCCACGATCGCCGCTCGTTTGGGGCGGCGACTCACCGGTGTTTGGGTACGATGGCTGGCCGGGCACGCTGCCTCCTCCTGTGCTGACTGCTGAATATTAGCAGGTGTGCCGGCCGTTGCGCTGGAGATTTTCGTGAGCCCAGGCTTGATGCTGACTTTCGCGGAGGCCGCGCGCACGTTCGCTAGCTCGGGGATCAGCGCAACCACATTCCGGTGATTCGGTTGACAATCTGGTGCCAAGCACGCGCTAAAGCGGTAGTTACGACCCCAGTCGGATCGTTGGCGACGGTCCAGCCGGGGTCGGATTTCGTCGGATCCGCAGTCCTTCAGATTTAACAATCGGGAAGTTTGACGCCATGGCGAGCACGGACATCACAGCCGGGAAACCCCAAGACCTTGAGGCGCGGGTTGCGCGGCTGCGTGGCCAAGTTGACACGTTGGCGGTGGATCGGGTCACGCCCGCCGTCAACAAGTTCACCGCGGATGTGGGACGGTTCTTTGCCGACACCAGCTCGGTGTTGCAGAGTAAGGTGGGAAGCCTGGGGCGGCATATTGAGCAAAGGCCGCTAACTTCGATGCTGATCGCGGTAGTCCTTGGCGTGGTGATCGGCCGCGCACGACGCTAAGGGTGCGGTGCGGCGATTTTGGTTTAGTGGACCTGCGAACCCAGGTTCGACCTGGGTAAGTTGCGTAAGGCGTAAGAGTTTAAGGTCGTGAGGTAAGTATCTGGTTGCGGGGACAGGATTTGAACCTGTGACCTTCAGGTTATGAGCCTGACGAGCTACCGGGCTGCTCCACCCCGCGGTAAAGCGTGTGTCTTGGCGATGTTGGCGTGCCGGACGGCGCGAGGCTCTTTTGACTGTGGCTGCCGACCGGGTTCTGCGGTATGTTTTCTCAGATGATTGCCGTTGAGCCAATTGACGTGGAGCTGATTGACGTGGGTTGAGCGGTCTGTTCAAGCCAGGATCGTGCGCGCCTGGACGGTGGCCCGAGAGGGGGGCCGGCCCTTGGATCAACGGCCCTGGATTTGATCTAGAGGCCCGGTCCATGGGCTGGACTGGAAGACCTGGCGGCGACCTACTCTCCCGTGCCTTGAGACACAGTACCATGGGCGCTGGGGACTTTCACGGCCGAGTTCGGGATGGGATCGGGTGTAGGCTCCCCGCCATAGCCACCAGGTCGTCCAGTCCAGCCCTGTTCAGTGGTCGGTCATCAGTCGTCCGTTATCGGGCCGGCGGGACGGATCGGTTCTGGGTGTGTGCCATGTGCGCTGTGCTCGCCGGCGCCGCCGATCGCCACCGGGACACCACCGGGGTTCGACCGCCGGCGGCTGTTCAAGCGAGCGTTCGACTGCGGATGTCTGAGGATGATTTCCATGCATGGTGTGTCGCGTCCGATCATCGGCGATCTGTTCTGACCGCTGACGACTGACCACTGATATCGAGCCTTCGGGCGATTAGGACCAGTTAGCTGAGGACGTTGCCGCCCGTATACATCTGGCCTATCGACGTGATGGTCTATCACGGCCCTCTCGGGGTTGCCCCCTGGGAGACCTGGTTTTGAGGTAAGTTTCCCGCTTAGATGCTTTCAGCGGTTATCTTGTCCAGACATAGCTACCCGGCGGTGCCACTGGCGTGACAACCGGTGCACCAGAGGTCTGTTCATCCCGGTCCTCTCGTACTAGGGACAAATCCTCTCAAGTCTCCTTCACCCACGGCAGATAGGGACCGAACTGTCTCACGACGTTCTAAACCCAGCTCACGTACCACTTTAATCGGCGAACAGCCGAACCCTTGGGACCTGCTCCAGCCCCAGGATGTGATGAGCCGACATCGAGGTGCCAAACCTCCCCGTCGATGTGGACTCTTGGGGGAGATCAGCCTGTTATCCCTAGAGTACCTTTTATCCGTTGAGCGATGGCCCTTCCACGCGGGACCACCGGATCACTATGGCCGACTTTCGTCTCTGCTCGAGCTGTCACTCTCGCAGTCAGGCGGGCTTGTGCCATTGCACTCAGCAGCCGATGTCCGACCGGCCTGAGCCCACCATCGCGCGCCTCCGTTACTTTTTAGGAGGCGACCGCCCCAGTCAAACTGCCCACCATGCAGGGTCCCGGACCGGGCTGACCGGTCGCGGTTAGACATCAGCAGAGCTCAGGGTGGTATTTCAAGGTTGGCTCCACCTGAGCTAGCGCCCAAGCTTCAAAGCCTCCCACCTATCCTACACAGCGCTCTTCTGAGGCCACTGCAAAGCTGCAGTAAAGGTTCATAGGGTCTTTCCGTCTGACCGCGGGTACCCCGCATCTTCACGGGGAATTCAATTTCGCTGAGCCGATGCTGGAGACAGTGGGGAAGTCGTTACGCCATTCGTGCAGGTCGGAACTTACCCGACAAGGAATTTCGCTACCTTAGGACCGTTATAGTTACGGCCGCCGTTTACCGGGGCTTCAATTCAATGCTTGCACATCTCCTCTTAACCTTCCGGCACCGGGCAGGCGTCAGACCCTATACGTCGTCTCTCGACTTCGCAGAGCCCTGTGTTTTTACTAAACAGTCGCTACCCCCTGCTTTGTGCCACCCACCCCTGGTTGCCCAAGGACGGGTCTCGCTTATCCCGAAGTTACGCGAGCAATTTGCCTAGTTCCTTCAGCATCGTTCTCTCAAGCGCCTGGGTATGCTCTACCAGTCCACCTGTGTCGGTTTCGGGTACGGTCTATACGCTGGGGCTATTTCCCGGAACAACTTCGCCGCAGGTCCAATCCGATAAGGACCCACAACTACCGTCATTCGTCACCACCAGCAGGCCGGGGAGTATTAACCCCGTTCCCATCGACTACGGCTTTCGCCCTCGCCTTAGGGGCCGGCTCACCCTGCGCGGATTAACCTTGCGCAGGAACCCTTGGACTTTCGGCGACAGAGTTTCTCACTCTGTTTGTCGCTACTCATGTCAGCATTCGCACTTCCGATACCTCCATCCCCCCTCACGGGTAGAACTTCGCAGGCTTACGGAACGCTCCGCTACCGAACAGTGGTCAGTTGTCAGTCGTCAGTTTTCAGACAGGCTGTCGCGCAATCCATGCAGCATGCGCGCGATCTGCGAGAGTTTGTCTTGCCACGCCAGCGCAGTGGCGCGGGGGACGTACTCCAGATCGGCGGCATAGTCGCACCACAACCTCGCTTCGTCCGCCGATCCCATCGCCATCGAGAGATAGCGGCGGAACTCGGCATTCGAACCCGGCTGGCGGCCGCCACCCTCGACCATGAGGGCACATACCGCCTTCGCGGATCGCCGCAACTGATCGGCGATCCCGCCATACTGCTCCACCCGAGGCCACTCCAGGCTGGCTCGGTGCAGCACCAACGATAATCGGTAGGCACGCTGAAACACCTTCAGATCGCGCACATTCCCCGCCATCGCGGCATTCCTGTCTGCAAACTGACGACTGACAACTGACCACTGTTCCCACAGCTTCGGTACGTGGCTTGAGCCCCGTTACATCTTCGGCGCGGGATTTCTTGACTAGACCAGTGAGCTATTACGCTTTCTTTAAAGGATGGCTGCTTCTAAGCCAACCTCCTGGTTGTTTTGGAATTCCCACATCCTTTCCCACTTAGCCACGATTTGGGGACCTTAGCTGGTGGTCTGGGCTGTTTCCCTCTCGACGACGGACCTTAGCACCCGCCGTCTGTCTGCCACGCTAGACGTCTCGGTATTCGGAGTTTGGTTAGGTTTGGTAAGACTTTGGGTCCCCCTAGCCCATCCAGTGCTCTACCCCCGAGGGTCAACACATGACGCTCTACCTCAATAGATTTCGCGGAGAACCAGCTATTTCCGAGTTTGATTGGCCTTTCACCCCTAGCCACAGCTCATCCCCGACTTTTTCAACAGGCGTGGGTTCGGCCCTCCAGTGCGTGTTACCGCACCTTCAGCCTGGCCATGGCTAGATCACTCGGTTTCGGGTCTTCCGCCCGCGACTGAACGCCCTGTTCAGACTCGCTTTCGCTGCGCCTTCGCCTACCGGCTTAAGCTCGCCGCGAACGGAAACTCGCTGACCCATTATACAAAAGGTACGCCGTCACGGCACCCAACGCTCGCGCGCCGGACCGCTCCGACTGCTTGTAGGCATCCGGTTTCAGGTCTCTTTCACTCCCCTTTCGGGGTGCTTTTCACCTTTCCCTCACGGTACTTGTTCGCTATCGGTCACCAGGGAGTATTTAGGCTTGGAGGGTGGTCCCCCCATGTTCAGACAGGATTTCACGTGTCCCGCCCTACTCAAGGATCGACTGGTCTTTACGCATACGGGGCTATCACCCGCTTTGGCCGGACTTTCCAGACCGTTCTGCTTATCCCCAGTCGACCACTGGCCTGTTCCGCGTTCGCTCGCCACTACTAGCGGAATCTCTGTTGATGTCTGTTCCTCCGGGTACTGAGATGTTTCAGTTCCCCGGGTTCGCCTCGTTGCACTATGAATTCATGCAACGATACCCTTGCGGGTGGGTTGCCCCATTCGGATATCCACGGATCAACGCCTGCTCGCGGCTCCCCGTGGCTTTTCGCAGCGTGCCACGTCCTTCATCGCCTCCTGGTGCCAAGGCATCCACCGAATGCCCTTGTCATACTCGATATCGCGGACCCAGCACCGAAGCGCCAGGTCACACCATGCACAGAAACCATCCCCA
>NZ_OZ255846.1:560000-4282500 GCF_965277825.1 Rhodopila sp.
CCACTCCTCGCTGTTCGACCCGAAACGCGCCCATCTGATGTACAACGACTTCATGGACGAGCTTGAATACGCCGCCGAAGTCGGGTTCGACGCGGTGTGCGTGAACGAGCATCACTCCAACGGCTACGGACTGATGCCGTCGCCGAACCTGATCGCGTCCTCGCTGGCCCGACGCACTACGAACACGGCGATCTGCGTGATGGGCAACTCGCTGGCATTGTATAATCCGCCCACCCGTGTGGCGGAAGAGTTCGCCATGATCGACTGCATCTCCGGCGGCCGGTTGATCGCTGGTTTCCCGGTCGGCACTCCGATGGACACCTGCTATGTCTACGGGACCAACCCTAGCCAGCTTCGGCAGCGCTACCATGAGGCGCATGACCTGGTGGTTCGCGCCTGGACCGAGAAAGACACCTTCGCGTTCAACGGGCGCTTCAACCAGCAGCGCTACGTCAACATCTGGCCCCGCCCGGTACAGGCCCCGCACCCGCCGATCTGGGTGCCCGGCGGCGGATCGGTGGAAACCTGGCAGTGGTGCGCCGAGATGAACTACGTCTACTGCTACTTGTCGTACTATGGATATAAGGCCGGCCGCGCAACGATGGATGGGTTCTGGGCCGAAATGGATCGGCTGGGGAAGAGCCGCAATCCTTACCAAGCGGGATTTCTGCAGTTCGTCGGCGTCGCCGAATCCCGCCAGCAGGCATACGATCTGTATCGCGAAGCCGCTGAATATTTCTACGGCCGCTGCCTGCACGTCGACCCGAAATGGGCAACACCTCCGGGCTACACCAGCGAGGGCAGCCAGCGCGCCGGCATCGAAAGTCAGATCAAGCAGGCCGCCGACGCCGGAGTGCGCGGCAAATCCACCGGCGAACGTTTCGCCGCCGTCGCTCGCGACATGGATGCGATCGTGGAGAAAGGCTACGTCATCATCGGGTCCCCCGACGAAGTCGCCGAACAATTGCGCGAGGTGGCAACCCAACTCAACGTCGGTCATCTGATGCTGCTGCTGCAATACGGCAACATGAGCAAGGATTTGACGCGGTACAACACGAAGCTGTTTGCCGAACAGGTCATGCCCAAGCTGCGCGACGTCCACGCGGACTGGACCGATCACTGGTGGCCGCAGCCGATGGACACCGCGCAGCGGGCAATGGTTCCGGCTTTCCAGCCTGGTCTGGCAGCCGAGTAAAGTCCCGCAACTGATGCGGTGACACGCGTCGCGATCTGTCCCTGCCCGCGTCGGAAGCTGGCTATCCCAAGCGTGCCGACGCTGACGAACAGGCGGCGTCGATCACCTGCGACTATAAACGAAACGCGGAGCTCATCGTGAACCAGTCCGAAATGTCGGTCCCTGAAGCTTCGGTTATCGAGATCAACGGATTCCCAACTCGGATCTGGCGCAGCGGAACCGGCCCGAAGCTTGGCTTTCTCGCCGGCTTCGGCGGGCTGCCGCGCTGGGTGCCGTTCCTGCGGCATCTGACTCGGTCACACACGGTGATCGTGCCGTCATTGCCGGGGTTTCCAGGCGGTGATCGCGGTCACACCGTGCTCGATTCGCATCTCGACTGGCTGCTGGCGGTGCGCGAGATGTTGGACCGGGCTGGCCTGGAAGGCGCCGATCTCATCGGCAGTTCGGTCGGCGGCTCGCTCGCGGCTGAGGTCGCGGCGCTATGGCCGGCGACGGTCCGCCGATTGGTGCTGATCGCACCGTTCGGGCTGTTCGACGAGGCCAATCCGCCGACCGACCCGTGGGCACAGCGCGCCGATGCCGTGCCCGGCCTGATGTGCGCCGACCCGGAAAACTGGAAGGCCCTGAAGGCCCCGCCCGAAGGCGCCAATTCCATCGAATGGCCGATCGAGCAGGTTAGAGCCAACGAAGCCGCGGCGCGTATCTTCTGGCCGCTCGGCAATACCAGAATCGAAAAGCGTCTGCGCTTGATCAAAGCTCCAACCCTGCTGCTGTGGGGCGAACAGGACAAGATCATGCCACGAGCCTATGCCGAGACCTTCGCCCGCGGCATCGCCGGACCAACGACCACGCGGATCGTTCCGAACGCCGGGCACCTGGCCGAATTGGACCAGCCCGACGAAGTCGCCCGCCAAGTAACCGGATTCCTCCAAGCCGATTGAAACGCTACCGCATTCGCCGCGCGAGCAACTCGAAGCGTGGCGTTACGGGTTGGCACTCTGGCAATCGTTAAGAACCTGTTAACCGATCAACGCTAGGCTATGCGCGCATACCAGTGAGCGACCGCATGCAGCGTGCCAAGATCAGCGCCTTCGTCATCGCCCATAATCGCGCGCCCATACTGGGCACTTGCCTGCGCGGTCTGCGATTCGCCGATGAACTGATCGTGGTAGACAAATCCTCGACCGATGGGTCGCGCACTATCGCCGAAGCGTACGCTGACGATGTCATCACCGTTCCCTGGACCCCCACAGTGGAGGAAACCCGCACCCTCGCTTTGTCACTCTGCCGGCATGGATGGATTCTGTTCATGGACGACGATGAATGCCTCAGCGCCGAAGCGGAACGCCATATCCGCGCAGAGGTGCAAGCCCCGCGCGGAGACATCTACGAATTTCCCCTGCGCCACTACATTCTGGGGCGACATGACGAGCGGGCGTACTATTGGCCCGAGCATCATGTGCGGCTGTTCCGACGCGGCGCCGTCGCCTTCTCGCGAACCGTTCACGCCGGGATCGTGCGACTGTCGGACCGGGTGGCGCGGTTTGAGGCAACGGACGGCGTCTGCATCCATCATTTGTCGCACCCCGATGCCAGCGGGTGGATCGAAAAGACGAACCGCTACACCTCGCGTCCCGATCGGGTCGGGATCAAGGCTGGGCCCGAAGGCTTGGCCGCCTTCGCGCACCATCGGATCGACCATTGGATGGCGCGCGGCAGCGATGGCACGCCGAACGGTTATCCCGCCGTCGTGGCCGTGCTGCGCGCGGTTTACGACATCGTCGATGCGGTGAAGGCGTGGGAGGCGGACAGCGGCGTGACCGGCGCTGCATTGTTCGAGCAAGCCTGCGCGCGGTTGGATCAGGCACAGCTACGCGGTGAGCGGATCTTGGCCAACCCGTTTGCCCATGGCTATGCGGAAAAGCTTGATTGAGCGCGAGCCGCCACGATTATCGAAGCAATTGGCGGTCGAGCGCGCCAGCACGCGGCAACGTTCGTCGCAGCCTCCAGGCGGAGCCTCCGTGGCGGCCGGCGATTCAGCGCGTTTGCGCCGCGACTTCATCCTGCCGTTGCGCTTCTTCCTCGAAATCTTCTGCAACCAAAAGTAGTTTGTCCTTCAAGATAGGGTCGTCGCCGTGGCGCGCCAGTTGGCGAAAATTCTCGGCCATGTCCCGCAATTCGGCTGCTGTTCGCGATGCCATACTACAACTATGGCGGGCAGACTGATGCGGATCACGTGATCGCACACACGTGATCCGATGGGACACGAGCACTGCTGATCGGTCGTCGTGCGCCGCGCGGATGACCGATTGCGTTGGCCCTGGTCGGAGGCGACGAAGCGGACGGGGAGCCCCCCGGCACGGTGAATTTTGCGGCACCACCCGAAACATCGCCTTCGCAGTCGGTTATTTTTCGTATCAATGCCGAAGTGGTATCAATCTCACTTTGAAGTGACGCGCTACGCGCAACGGTATGATCTAGATGTGCTCACGGTCTTGGCAACGAAGGCGAACCAATGCAGTCAGCGAACAACACCCTCATCGGACGCGGTCAGTCGATCACCGATGCAGAAGGCAATGTGTGGGCGATCAACACGGACGGCCGAATCGAGGTCAATGGTGTCGTCGATAGTACGACCGCCAATGTTACTCATCTGGCGTATGCCAATGGTCTGGTGTGGCAGGAGAACAGCCACGACTTATGGTGGTCGAAAGCCTCACCCGCCGCACCATGGACCGCTCGGGGAACCACGGTTCCAGTGACCATTGCGACGGTCTCGCGGAACGAAACCGTGCTGGCAACCGCTGCCGCCTTCGGGCCCGTCGGCGCGATCGTCGACCGCGGCGGCAACACTTGGTCGATCACCAATGGCCAGGTTGCGGTTAATGGAGTGATCGACCCGACAACCGCCAATGTCACTGAGCTTGCTTATGTCAATGGAAAAATCTGGCAGGAGAACAGCCACGGTTCATGGTGGGCCAAGGCCACCCCGGCGGATAATTGGGGGCCGCCCAACGGCACAACGACCAACCCCCTAACCGGCAGCTTCTACATCGGCAATCCGGCCGGCGACTTTGCCGTCGTCGACGTGGGCGAACTGACCGCCTCGCCCGAGGGTGGCATGGGTATCGCGCCACAGTCGACGTCCGAAATCGTGACGCCCGGAGTGCTGGCAACCGGGACCGCCATCACCGTAAGCACCGAAACCGCCACGTTGGTGGTCAACGGTAACAGCACCTTGGCCAACGGCGCCACGCTGAACCTGATTGGGGCATATCGAACGCCCAGCGAAATATCTGCGCCGCTGCAAAACAACGGCGTCATGACTGTCAACCATTCGACACTCGAAATCGGCGCGCTCAGCGGCCAAGGCTCGATCAAGGCGTCCAACGCCAGCACGCTCGACGTCCAGAGTTCGAACGCCGGCAACACTGTCCAGCTTCAGGCGTCGCACCTGCACATCGGCGGGCAGGGCGGGGTTGCCGGCGGGCTGTCGTTTCTGGCACCGATCACCATGGACAGCGCAAGCTCGATTATCCTCAACCAGACACAAGCCACCAGCGAGACGCTCAAACCGCTCGGCGGATCGATCAACGAGTTGCTCCTTTACAATGGCACGACCGAGGTCGCTGACCTCAAGATTGGTGGGGTCTCGACCCTGTATGCGACAGCGACCGGCTCCGGGTCCGGCGCGGCGGTGACCCTGAGCGCGACGCCAAACGCCAACGATCTGCATATCGTCGGGCACATGGGATGACACTGCACGGCGACGGCTTCGGGCCGTCGTCGCCCGCGCTCACTGCATGATGTCTCCGGCTTACCCCCAGCTCGGCGGCTGGCGTCGGCCCAAGCTGGCGGCCCGCTTTTCGAACACCGATTGACAGTCATCCTGGGTGCTGGCGCAATCCGGTTCCGTCGCTGCCATGACTGAACCCAAGTGTCGCGAGGTTGATGTGGACCATTACGACCTGATCGTTGTCGGTAGCGGCCCAGGAGGCGCCTCACTGGCACATCGGCTCGCCCCGACGGGCAAGAAGATCCTGCTGCTGGAACGCGGCGACTACCTGCCCAGATCGCCGGCAAACTGGGACTCGAAGACCGTGTTCGTCGACGGCGCCTATCAGACCACCGAGACCTGGTATGGCGGCGACGGAAAATCGTTTCAGCCCGGCTTGCACTACTACGTCGGCGGCAACTCCAAGGTGTATGGCGCCGCGCTATTCCGACTCCGTGAGCGCGACTTCGACGCGATCCAGCACAGCGATGGCCTGTCCCCGGAATGGCCGCTGAAATACCCCGATTTCGAGCCGTTCTATACTGAAGCGGAAAACCTGTTCGTAGTGCATGGCCAGCGCGGCGAGGACCCGAACGAGCCACCAACGTCGAGCCCGTTTCCGCATCCGCCGGTGTCGCACGAGCCGCGCGTGCAGGAACTCAACGACAGCCTCAAGGCTGAAGGCCTGCACCCGTTCCATCTGCCGCTAGGTATTCGGCTCGACGAGAAAGACGGCAAGGTCACGCCGACCAGCATCTGCATCCGCTGCGATGCGTTCGACGGCTTCCCCTGTTTGCTGAACGGCAAGGCCGACGCCCAGGTGATGTGCGTGGACCCGGCGCTGGCGGCCCATCCCAACCTGACGCTGCTGACCAACGCCTATGTGTCGAAACTGCAGACCGACGCGTCCGGGCGGCGCATCACCGGCGTTGACGTCACCCGCGACGGTCGGCAGGAGCAATACAGCGCCGACATCGTGGTCGTGGCCTGCGGTGCGCTGTCATCGGCGCTGCTGCTGCTGCGCTCCGCCAACGCCGCGCATCCGAACGGTCTGGCCAACCGATCCGGCCAGGTCGGACGCAACTACATGCGGCACAATCAATCGGTGCTGATGGCCCTGCTGCGTCAGCCGAATGAAACGGTGTTCCAAAAGACGCTCGCGGTCAGCGATTTCTACTTCGGCGCCGATGACTGGGAGTATCCGCTTGGCCTGATCCAGATGTGCGCGACCTCGCACGCCGACCAGATCAAGGCCGAAGCGCTGCCGTCATGGCTGGAATGGCTGCCGGAAATGCCGTTCGACCAAATGGCGCGGCATTCGATGGACTTCTGGCTGTCATCGGAAGACCTTCCGCGGCCGGAAAATCGCGTGTTCTACGACGACGACCGGGTGATCCTCGATCTGCAGGAAAACAACATGGAGGCGCATCACCGGTTGAAGAAAAAACTGGAGCACTACCTCGGCATATCCGGGGCCCATCCGGTGCTGCTGGAACGCAAGCTCTACCTGGGCAAGAACATCCCGATCGGGGGCACCGCCCACCAGGCCGGAACCTGTCGCTTCGGCACTGACCCCGCCGCATCCGTACTCGACCTCAATTGCAAGGCGCACGACGTGGATAATCTGTATGTCACCGATGCCAGCTTTTTCCCCTCAATCGGATCGGTGAACCCCACGCTGACCATCATCGCCAACGCGTTGCGGGTTGCCGAACATCTGCGTACCCGGTTGGGCGCATGACCTTCGCCGTCCTGATAACGGTTATCGAACGCTATCTCCTGGTCGTGCTGTTCTTTCCGTTCTCGGCGCTGGACAAGATCATCAACTTCAAGGGCGCGGTCGGTCAGGCACAGCAGGCGATGCCATCGGCCGCGGCCGCCACCTGCCTGATCCTGCTTGGTCTCGCGGTCGAGATCCTGATGCCGCTTGGCATCCTGACCGGCATCGCCGACCGGCTCGCCGGTTTCATCCTGGCCGGCTACTGCGGTGTCACCGCATTGCTGTGGAAGCAGTTCTGGAAGCCGGGCGACTTCTGGCACCGTGGGGAGAGCAAGGGCCGCGACCTGTTCTGGGATTTCCTCAAGAACTTCTCCCTCGCGGGCGGGTTTCTATTGATCACCTTCGGCACCACCAGCGCCACCGTAATGACCTTTTTCCACGACCCGCTGGCATCGACCCATCCCTATGCCCAGGTGGACCATCCATGACCGACAAACCGCGCATTCCCTATTGGCACCTGTGGGCCGATGACGACGGCGTCAGTCACCAGACCCGCTGCGAACTCACCGATTGGGAACTGAAAGGCGTCGGCGGCGCCGCGCCGCAATGGAACGATACGCAGGAACGCTCCGACGCCACCGTCGTGTTCACCGTGCAGCCGGTCGGGTGGGTTGGCGAATGGCACGAAAACCCGGCGCCGCAGTGGATCGTACCGCTATCCGGCCGGTGGTGGGTCGAAGCCATGGACGGCACCCGGATCGAGATGGGACCGGGTGAATTTTCCCTAGGTGAGGATCAGGACTGCCGCCAGGACAGAAGTGGCCGCAAGGGGCACCGAGCCGGCACGATCGGCGATCAACCGGCGGTCCTGATGACGGTACGGCGTCATGTGCCGCCGGTGCGACAGCCCTGCCATCTGAAATAGTCCGATGCCGGATTGGATCGAGCAACTCGACCCGCGCTTCGCGTCGTGCGTGTTGCCCAATGCACCGTTGCTGACCCTGGGCGAGGGATACGCCTGGCTGGAAGGTCCGGTCTGGTTCGCCGATGCCAACCAGTTGCTGGTCAGCGATTTGCCGAACAATCGCATCCTGCGCTGGACCGAGGATTCCGGCGTCTCGGTGTTCCGTCAGCCGTCGAACTTCGCCAACGGTCATAGCCGCGACCGGCAAGGACGCTTGATCGGCTGTTCGCACCGCGGTCGCTGCATCACCCGCACGGAACTCGATGGATCGGTCACCGTGCTGGCGGATCGTTTCCGCGGCAAGCGGCTGAACGGTCCGAACGACGTCGTGGTGGACAGCGTTGGCGCGATCTGGTTCAGCGACCCGCACTACGGCGGCAACACCGATTACGAGGGTGGCAAGCATGCCGCCGAATTGCCGCCCACTTTGTACCGGCTCGATCCGGACGGGTCGCTGGCAGTCGCCGCCGACGATTTCACCGGGCCGAATGGACTATGCTTCTCACCCGATGAGCGCCTGCTGTATGTGGCGGAAAGCGGCGCCCAATTTGCCGAACACCCGACACGGCACATCCGGCTGTTCAACGTTGCCGACGGACGACTGCATGACGGGCGGGTATTCCACGAGATTTCACCCGGCTTCGCCGATGGCCTGCGCTGCGACCAGGATGGAAGGGTCTGGAGCAGCGCGGCGGATGGTGTTCATTGCATCGAACCGGACGGCACGTTGATTGGAAAGATCCTGACCGGGTCGACCGTCGCCAACCTGACATTCGGGGGACGCAATCGCTGCCGGATCTTCATTTGCGCCTCTCACCGGTTGATGGCCGTCTATACCAACGTCAGAGGAGCACAGTTGCCATGACGCTTAGGTTGGTTCGCGTCGAACTGACGGTTTCGGACCTTGACCACGCCGAACGGTTCTATGTGGACGGACTGGGCTTTGCCGTTGAACGGCGCGGCGTGATCGATCCGGCAATGGCTAGGCTACTGGGCGCCGATCAAGTCACCGCGGTGACACTGCGGCGCGGCGGTCAGACCCTTGTCTTGCAGGCATTCCAGCCGTCCGGCGCGCGCTACCCTTCGGGCGCGACGTCATGTGATCAGATCTTCCAACATTTCGCCGTCCCGGTTGCCGACATGAAGGCCGCTTATTCCCGCCTGCAGCTCGTGCGCCCGTCGCCGATCAGCCCCGCACCCCAGCTTTTGCCAGCCAGTTCCGGCGGTGTCGTGGCGTTCAAGTTTCGCGATCCTGACGGCCATCCGGTGGAATTGATCCAGTTCCCCGATCACCATGATGACGGTATCGATCATTCTGCGATCGTGGTGATGGACGTCGCGCGCAGCATCGACTTCTATTGCGACCAGTTGGGTTTCTCAGTCGCGGCGCGGCAGATCAATACCGGCCTGGAGCAGGATCGGCTCGACGGTCTCGCGTCGGTCAGCGTGGACGTGGTTGCCCTGGAACCGGAACGGCCGACCCCGCACCTGGAGCTTCTGGGCTATCGCAACCCGCCGGTACGACCGACCATCCGGCTCGCATCTCGGGATATCGGCGCCACCCGCGTCGTGCTCGAAGGCGCCGAGTTGCCCAGCGGATCGGTGCGCCTCGGCGATGGCAGCCGAGCCGGGCTGATCCATGATCCGGATGGACATGCCATCGTTTTGATTTCGCATTGTTGACGGCGGGTCTGCTTTATTCTTGCAGTTTTTCCCAATGCCGTCCGTCGCGCTCCAGCAGTTGGTCCGCTCCGCTCGGTCCCTGGCTGCCGGACGGATAGTCTTCCACCTTGCCTTCGCCGCGTCCCCACGAATCCAACAGTGGCTGCACCGCCGCCCAGCTCGCTTCGATCGCGTCGGCGCGCTGAAACAGCGTGGCATCCCCGATCATGCAGTCATACAGCAGCGATTCGTAGCCGACATTGGGCTTCTCATCGAAGAAGTCCTTGTAGCGCATCGACGTCTCGACGCGGCCAAGCTGCATCTTCGGCCCCGGCACCTTGGCATCGAGCGCTGTCTCGATGCCCTGCTCGGGATCGATCATCAGCCTGATCACGTTTGGCTTCGTCGCATCGACCGGCGTATCGCGAAATATCTGATACGGCGCCGGTTTGAAGAAGACGGCGATTTCGGTCCGCCGCCCGGCCAGCCGCTTGCCGGTGCGCAAATAAAATGGCACCCCGGCCCAGCGCCAATTCGCGATATCGAGCTTGAGCGCGATATAGGTTTCAGTCCGGCTATCCGCAGCCACATGTGGCTCCTGACGGTAGCCCGGCACGGCGGCATCGAACTCTTTTCCCGCGCCATACTGCCCGCGCGCCGCGTCCTCGAGCCGGACCGGCCGGATCGCCTCGATCAGCTTGGCTTTTTCACTGCGCACCGCTTCGGCATCGAACGAGTTGGGCGGCTCCATCGCGACCATGCAGAGCAGGGTGAACATATGGTTCGGAACCATGTCGCGCAGCGCCCCGGTCGGCTCGTAGAATGCGCCGCGCTCTTCCACCCCGACGGTCTCCGCCGCGGTAATCTGGACATGATCGATGTAGCCACGCCGCCAGATCGGTTCGAACATACCGTTGGCAAAACGCAGCGCCATGATGCTCTGGACGGTTTCCTTGCCCAGGAAATGATCGATGCGATAAAACTGGCTCTCGTCGGCTTGCTTCAGGATGCGCGCGTTCAGCGCCTTGGCCGATGGCAGGTCAGCGCCGAACGGCTTCTCGATCACCACGCGGCGGAATTTCCCGTCCGGCTGTTTCAGCAACCCGGCTTGTCCAAGACCATCCACCACCGTGCCGAAAAAGCGCGCCGCCACGGCAAGGTAGAACAGCGCGCTGCCGCCGCCGATCGCCTCGCCAATGTGCTTGAAGGTATCGGACTGACTGAAATCGCCCTGCATGTAGTGCAGGCGGTCCTTTATCCAGCCCCAGGCGGTGGCATCAATCTGCGGCGTGTAGAACTCGGCTGTCTTGTCGTGGGTGAACGATTGCATGGTCTCGTCCAGCGAGCGCTTCCAGTCATCGCCGCTGATCTGTTCCCGATCCACGCCGATGATCTTGAAATCCTCGGCGAGTTGCTTTGCGCCGGACAGGTTGTAGAGCGCCGGCATCAGCAACCGCTTCGTCAGGTCTCCGCCAGCGCCAAATATAACCATCGTGCAGCCAGGGGCCCGCTGCACCTGTTGAGCGGGCGCCGATTGATGCGTCTGGGTCATACCAATGCCTTTGAATTCAGCCGGGTTCCGAGAACGCCTTGGGTTATGGATCACGCTGATATCGCCCGCAAGCCAGCGCGCGATGTAGACGAACCGGATACTGCGCCGCATAAGACTAACCCGAGATGCAGCAAATCGAGAGCAGACGGAATGGTCGACACGAAGCCGACGGACGACGACCAGCAGCCGCTACGGATCGAAGACTATGCGTTGATCGGTGATTGCCTGACCGGAGCCTTGGTGGGCCGCAATGGCTCGATCGATTGGCTGTGCTGGCCGCGGTTTGATGGCGCCGCCTGCTTTGCCGCGCTGCTTGGCACATCGCGACACGGCCGTTGGCTGGTCGCCCCAGAAGATCCCTCGCCACGGGTTAGCCGCGCCTATCGCGGCGACACAATGGTGTTGGAAACCTTATTCGACACCGCGGACGGCCAAGTTGCGGTGATCGATTTCATGCCCACCGGGCGCGCCGACTCATCCCTAGTCCGGCGTGTCGAAGGCAGGCGTGGCAAAGTTAGCATGTGCATGCATCTTGTCTTGCGCTTCGACTACGGGTCCGCGACGCCCTGGGTCACCGAGCTTCACAAGGGTGGCGGCATCAGCGCCATCGTCGGCCCGAACCTCGTGGTGTTGCATACCAAGGTTGAGCTACACGGCCGCAACCAGGCCACCCATGCCGCATTCACCGTCGGCAAAGGCGACAGCGTCGACTTCGTACTGACGTGGGGCCCGTCGCACCTTCCGCCGCCAGCCGCATTCGACGCCCGCAAAGCGCTTGATCAAACCGAGGCGTTCTGGCGCGATTGGGCGGCGCGCTGCAAATATCAGGGCGCCTGGAAACCGGCAGTACTGCGCTCGCTGCTGACGCTGAAGGCACTGACCTACGCCCCGACCGGCGGTATCGTCGCCGCGCTGACCACTTCGCTGCCGGAACAGCTCGGCGGCCAACGCAATTGGGACTATCGCTACTGCTGGCTGCGCGACGCCACCCTGACGCTGATCGCGCTGATGGAAGGTGGCTACGACGACGAAGCCGAGGCCTGGCGGCACTGGCTGCACCGCGCCGTTGCCGGCAGCCCCGACGAATTACAGATCATGTACGGCATCGCCGGCGAACGTCAGTTGGTCGAGTGGTCCCCGTCCTGGCTGCCCGGCTACCAGGGCGCGGCCCCGGTGCGTATCGGCAACGCCGCGTCGCAACAACTGCAACTCGACGTCTATGGCGAGATTATTGGTGCCGTCTCGCTCGCCCGCACCAGCGGGCTAAGGGAGCCGGCCACGGCGTGGTCGATGCAGGCCTTGTTCATCGAGCATCTGGCGACGATTTGGGATCAACCGGACGACGGGATCTGGGAGGTCCGCGGCGGTCGGCGCAACTTCACCCATTCCAAGGTCATGGCCTGGGTGGCGCTGGACCGATCGGTAAAGGACGCCGAGCGTTTCAGCTTTGACGCTCCGCTGGATCGGTGGAGGATGTTGCGAAACAGTATTCATGCCGAGGTCTGCCAGAATGGCTTTGACCCAGGGCGCAACACCTTCACGCAGAGCTTCGGCAACCCGGAGTTGGATGCCAGCCTGTTGCTGATCCCAAAGGTCGGGTTCTTGCCGGCGAACGATCCCCGCATGATCGGCACCGTTGAGGCAATCGAGAGCGAACTGCTGGCCGACGGATTCGTGCTGCGCTATCGCACCGAAGCGGGGGCAGACGGACTGCCCCCAGGCGAAGGTGCGTTCCTGCCGTGTTCGTTCTGGTTGGCTAACGCTTACGCGTTGCAGGGCCGGGATGCCGACGCGGTCGCGTTGTTCGAACGGCTGCTCGGCCTGGCAAACGATGTCGGCCTGTTGGCCGAGGAGTACGACCCGCGGGCAAAACGCCTGGTGGGCAACTTCCCACAGGCATTTTCCCACCTCGCCCTGATCGGTTCGGCGCTCGATATCCAGGCGTGCCGGTCTGACGGCAAGGCCGATTCCTGACCGCGACGCGCGGTTTGGACTGATACTACTGCACAGCCATCGCGCGCGTGCCTGCGGTCTCGGTTTCCCTCTGCACCGTAACCGGGATCGATTTTGCCGCCGGCGTCTTGCTGCCTTCCGCATAGTGCCACAACGGCAGCAACACATTGGCCTCGGGATAGTAACTGCCGACGCAACCCACGGGAATGTCGTAAGCCACCACGGTCAGCCCGGCCAACTTGCGCTCGACGTTGTCCTTCGACGCCGTGCGCACAGTCACCACATGCCCCGGCGCCAGGCCAAGCCGATCGATATCCGCCCGATTCATCAGCACCACCTGGCGCGTGCCCTCGATGCCGCGGAACCGGTCGGAATAGCCATAAACCGTCGTGTTGAACTGATCGTTGGAGCGCAGCGTGATCATCCGTAACGTGTCGTGCCCGATTTCCGGCATGTCCGCATCCTCGACGAGGCCACGCGGCGTGATGAAGTTCGCGCGTCCTGTCTTGGTCTTCCAGTTCCGCTCCCGCGCCGGCATTGGCCGTTGGAAGCCACCCGGCTGCCACATCCGCCGATCGTAGTCGTAGAAGATATCGGGATAGGTCTCGCCGATCGATCGGCGGATCAGCCGGTAGTCGTCGCGCCACGCATCCCATGTCAGCTTCGGATTTGGATCCAGCGTTGCCTTCGCCATCTCGCAGACCAGGCGCACCTCGCTGATCAGATGCGGCGAGGCGGGTGCCCGTACTCCGCGCGAGCCATGGATGTGGCCGGTGCTGTCCTCGATCGACAGGTCCTGCGGCCCGCTGGCCTGGCGGTCGTTCTCGATGCGACCAATGACCGGCAAGATATAGCTGGCCGCGCCATGAACCAGATGGCTGCGGTTTAGCTTGGTAGCCACGTTCACCGTCAGTTGGATGCGGCGCCAGGCCGGTTCCATTTGCCCGCGATCCGGGATCGCGCGCACGAAATTTCCACCCAGCATGACGAATGCATTGATCCTGCCGTCCAGAATAGCCTGGCAGGCGTCAACAGTGTTGGTGCCTTCCTCGCGTGGCGGGTCGAACCCGTACTGCACCGCCAGCCGGTCCATCGGCACCAAGGCGGGCTTTTCGGTGATGCCGACGGTGCGCTGACCTTGCACGTTTGAATGACCGCGGACCGGGCAGATGCCGGCGCCGGAGCGTCCGATATTGCCGCGCATCAGCAGCAGGTTCGCCACCATCTGCACGGTCTCGACCCCGGCGCGATGTTGCGTCAAGCCCATGCCATAAACGGCGATCACCGCCTTGGCTCGGGCATAGATCAGTGCCGACGCTTCCATCGCTGCTCGCGGCAACCCGGATTGCCGTTCCAGCTCGTCCCAGTCCTGCTGGCGCAGCCAGGCAACGAACGTGTCGAATCCGAACGCGTGTTCGGCGATGAATGGGTCATCCAGCACCGGAGGCCGCCCCGCGTTCCGAGCCTCGGCGTCGAGGTCAAGCACCGCTCTGCAGATGCCGGTCAGCGCCGCGAGATCACCACCCGCCTTGACCTGGTTGTACTGCGACGCGATCCGGGTCTGGTGTCCGGACAGCATTTCCCTGGGCGACTGCGGGTTGGTAAAGCGCTCCAACCCACGCTCACGCAACGGGTTATAGACGATGATCGGCACGCCGCGCTCGCTGGCGGCCCGCAGCCCGTGCAGCATGCGTGGGCTGTTGCTGCCAGGGTTCTGGCCGAAGAAGAAGATGCAGTCGGTCTTGGTGAAGTCGTCCAGCGCCACCGTGCCGACCGGAACCCCGATGCTCTCCGGCAGTGCCACCGACGTTGTCTCGTGACACATGTTGGAGCTGTCGGGCAGGTTGTTGTTGCCGTAAGCCCGCGCAAACAGGCCATACAGATAGCTCGCCTCGTTGGAGCACCGGCCGGAGGAGTAGAACACCACGCTTTTGCGATCCTCGATAGCGCGCAGGGCACCGCCGATCTCGCCGATCGCATGGCCCCACCCCACAGCGACATACTTGTCGGTGGCGGCATCGTAGCGCATCGGGTGGGTCAGCCGCCCCGCTTGCTCAAGATGGTAATCGTCCCAGTCCAGCAATTCGGTCACGGTGTGCTTGGCGAAGAACTCCGGCGTGCAGCGATGCGCGGTGATCTCCCACGCCGTTGCCTTGGCGCCGTTCTCGCAGACCTCGAATGGCAGCGGGTTTGCCGGCTTGACCCAGGCGCAGCTAACACACTGGAAGCCGTCCACCTTGTTCTGCCGGGTCAGCGTCAGGCTGCCGGAGGCCAGGACACCTTCGCGAGCCAGGATATCGCCCAGCGAGCGGATCGACCCCCAGCCACCCGAAGGATGCTGATAGGGTTTGAACGACGACTTTCCGCGCATGTCATTGCTCCCGACTGTCGTGGCTCGACAATCCCGACAAATGGTGTTGCTTGCGAAACCGCAAGGCACGAGACCACGTTCGTGAGATGACAAACCGAGACGGTGAAATCGATGACCAAGCCCGACTACATGACGCAACACGCCTCCTTGTCCCCGGCGTGGAAGCGCGTGCGTGACCGCAACGTCATCCCGTTACTGATCGACGCTGCCGGCAGCGTCGAGTCGGTGATCGAGAGCTGGGCGATCCGTGTTCGCAGCGCGCCGGCGCAATCGCTTGGTATCGTGGTCGCTGCGAGCGCGCTGGCCTCGTTCCTGCTGGCGCGCCGAAGGGCCTAGACCTATCGCGCGGGCGCTGGCTGCCCCGCAAGCCGGCTCGCCAGCGCGGTCTGAAACGCGTCCATCATCATGAACCCTGGGTCGGCCCGGCAGGCCGCCTCGGTTTCGCGCATGATCTGCTCATCCGACTTGGTCAGATCTAACGGTTCGCCATGCGGCTGCGGCACGTGGAACGGGGTGTCCAGGTAGGCCTCCACCGTGTTGCCCTCTGGATCCTTGAAGTAGCAGGACCAGGCATTGCCGTGCGAGGTCACCCGCATATCGGTCGCGCCGTTGTCAAGCGCTCGGCGATGCACGACCCGCAAGTCGGCGAGCGAGTCGACCATGAACGATATCTGGTTGATCGGATTAAAGCCCAAGGTATCGGGCCGGCCGCTGGCCAAAACCAACTGATGGTGGTTGCCGGCACTGCCGCTCAGGAACGTCAGCTCGGCTCCACCACGCCCTGCTCCGCTGTCCGTCACCATCAGGCCAAGCACGGTGGTGTAGAACTGTTCCAGCAATCCCTTGTTGTGCGCGTAGATGCCCACATGCGCCAAGCGGGCATGAATTGTTCCCATGGTCGCTTCCCTGGTTCAGCTTGAATCCATTGAAGATCGCCGCTGGCAAATGTGCAAGAGT
Source organism: Rhodopila sp. (assembly GCF_965277825.1). Taxonomy (NCBI): domain Bacteria; kingdom Pseudomonadati; phylum Pseudomonadota; class Alphaproteobacteria; order Acetobacterales; family Acetobacteraceae; genus Rhodopila; species Rhodopila sp. The sequence continues at coordinate 576,150 of NZ_OZ255846.1, forward strand.
TGCCGGGCCGTGGGGTTGCCGGGCCGGGCACGACCGGCTCAAGCCGGCCGGATCGCGATCATCACCCGCCGATGTCCCGGAGACAGCCGGACATATAGGTCGAGGATCTGCTTCCAGGGCCAATACTTGCGGTTGAGCAATTGCATACCGCGGTCGAACTCTGAACCGCCGGTGATCCGGGCATGCGCAGCGACCCAGGCGCCCATCACCTTGCCTCGGGAATCGCAAGGCGCAATCTTGACCACGCCGGTCCGACGGATCCGTTTCGCCTTCCCGGAGTCAGCGGTCGTATAGACATAGATCATCACGCCGCCGGTCTCGCATGGCGCCGGCGCGAACCAGACCGGCGTGCGCACTCCCTTGCCGCTCTTACGGTAGGTTTCCAGATTGAGATACTTCATTCCCTGAAACGCATCTAGGCCAGCGGCGGCGTTCATCGACAGCCTCCTGTCTCGGCGCTTCGCCAAGATCGCTTCCGCAAGGCCTGCGCGAAAGAGATCACGGAGGCATTTGCCAGGACGTCCCCGAACGCGGTCTCGAAGCGCTGCTGGCGTCTTGCCACACTCGGCGTCAGAGTTCGAGTTCTGCCCGGATCCAAGTTTTCGCCTGTGCGATCGTCGTTGGGCCGAGTATCGATATCCCGCGATTCAGCAAGCCGTCACCGGGCGACGCCTGCGGCGATTAATCAGGGGAAGACAACCATGCGTATTCTCGTTGTGGGCGCCGGATCGACCGGTGGCTATTTCGGCGGCCGGCTGGCACAGGCCGGCCGCGATGTGACGTTCCTGGTGCGCCCGGCACGCGCCGAGCGGCTTCGCGCCGACGGCCTGCGGATCGTTAGCCCGCACGGTGATGTCACCCTGGCGCCAAAGCTGGTCACCGCCGGTAACATCGATGCACGCTATGACGCCGTGCTGCTGACAGTGAAAGCTTTCTCCCTCGACGCCGCGCTCGATGATCTGGCGCCTTCTGTCGGGCCCGAAACGATGATCCTGCCCGTGCTGAACGGCATGAAGCACGTTGACGCCCTGATCGCCCGCTTCGGCCGACAGGCGGTGGTCGGATGCGTCTGCAAAGTCGCTACCATGGTGGACGACCAAGGACGCGTCGTGCAGCTCAATAAGCTGCAAGACCTTGCATACGGAGAAATCAACGGATCGCCGTCGCCGCGCACCCGCGCTCTCGACGAGGCGATGACGGGCGCCGGCTTCGACGCCAGGCTGTCACCGACCATCGAGCGCGAAATGTGGGAGAAATGGACCCTGCTCGCCACGCTCGGCGCCATCACCTGCCTGATGCGCGGCACGATCGGCGAAGTCGAGGCAGCGCCAGGTGGCCGCGAATTCGCCCTAGGGTTGCTGGGCGAGGTATGCTCCGTCGTAACTTCGGCCGGGGTCGCGCCTAGCCCAGCATTCCTGACCGCGACCGAAGCGGCGGTAACGCAGCACGGGTCTCCTCTTACGTCATCGATGTACCGAGACCTTCTGCGGGGCGGCGCGGTCGAAGCGGAACAGATTATCGGCGATCTCCTGGTGCGGGGCCGCGACGCCGGTATCTCCACCCCGCTGCTGTCCGCCGCCTTCGTTCATCTATCGGTGTATCAGGCTGGGATTTCGGCAGCGTGACCGCGGGTAGCGATGAAGTGTCCCGCATCCGCTTGACAGCCTCGGCTCGGTTCGATAGCGATTAACCCGTGGTCACCGAACGCCGCAAGCAAGCGGATGGCAGAAAAGTCTCTCGTTAAGGGGCTAAGGTTCTACGCAGATTTACGCTTCAGCGTTATCGGATCGATCACAGCCCCGCCAGTTTGACGGGGTTTTTTTCTGCCAATTTTCTGTGCCCTGCGGCGCGGACAAGCAGCGCCGCAGATCGAAAGCCCATTAAGCCGCCTTCGCCAGCGCCATCGCCCGCCACACCCGCTCCGGCGTCGCCGGCATGTCGATATGCGTCACCCCGTCGCCGCTCAACGCGTCGATGATTGCATTGATCACCGCCGGCGGACTGCCGACCGCTCCGGCCTCCCCCGCGCCCTTCACGCCCAGCGGATTGGACGCGCACGGGATCTCCAGCAACTCCACCTCGATATCGGGGAACTCGTTGGCCCGCGGCATCGCGTAATCCATGAAACTGCCTGACAGCAACTGGCCCGAGGACGGATCGTAAACAGTGTGCTCCAGCACCGCCTGGCCGAACCCCTGGGCGACACCGCCCGCCACCTGGCCGCGCACGATCAACGGATTGACGGTCTTGCCGAAATCGTCGCAGACGCTGTAGCGCACCAGTTCCAACATTCCGGTCTCCGGGTCGATCTCCACCTCCGCCATGTGGCAGCCGTTAGGGAAGGTATGCGCATCGATCGGCGCGACCTCGGCCGCATCCAGCAGGGTTGCCGGCTGACCCGCCGAGGCCTTCTTCCGCTGGCTCGCCGCCAACGCCACGATATCCACGCCCCGATCGGTCCCGACGATCGAGAACCGACCATCCGCGAATCCGATATCGGCCACCGCCGCTTCCAGTTCCTCGGCTGCCGCCTGCTTGCCCTTGTTGATCACCGACTCCGACGTCAGCAGAATCGCCTGTCCTTCCGAATAAAGACTGCGAGCCCCGCCGGTGCCCCCGCCGACCGGAATGATATCGGTGTCGCCTTGGCGGATGCGAATCTTGTCGCCATCGATGCCAAGGTTATTGGCGGTCAGTTGCACATAAGCCGTCTCGTGCCCCTGCCCGGTGGACTGGGTGCCGACATAGACATCGACGAACCCATCCTCGGCGAACCGGATCTCCGCCCGTTCGGTCGGATCACCGCCGGTGGCCTCCAGGTAATATGCCAATCCAAGCCCGCGCCGCTTGCCACGCGCCACCGCCGCCGTTTGCCTGGCGGCAAAACCCGCATAATCCATCCGTTTCGTAGCAGCATCAAGCACACTGCGGAAGTCGCCGCTGTCATAGCTCTTGCCCACCGGGGTCGCGTGCGGCATCGCGTTCGGGGGCACCATGTTCCGCCGCCGCAATTCCACCCGGTCGATGCCAATCTCCCGAGCCGCGGCATCGACCAGCCGTTCGACTAGATAGTTGCTTTCGGGACGACCCGCGCCGCGATAGGCGTCGACCGGCACGGTATTGGTGAACACGCCCAGCACGTTGGCATAGATTGCCTTGAAGCCGTAAACGCTGGCTAGCACGCCGGTGCCCGCGAAGGTCGGGATGAATGGCGCGAAGGTCGACAGGTAAGCGCCCATATTGGAGATGTTGCGCGTCCGCAAGGCAAGGAACTTGCCGTCCGCATCGACCGCCAATTCGCCCCGCGTAACGTTGTCGCGGCCCTGAGTGTCGCACAGGAATGCCTCACCACGTTCCGCCGCCCACTTCACCGGACGGCCCAGCTTGCGCGCGGCGAAGCAGGTCAACACATGCTCGGCGTAGAGAAACAGCTTCATGCCGAAGCCGCCGCCGACGTCGGGGGTGATGACACGAAACTTCTCGGGATCGGTGCCGAACAGCGGACCGATCAAGTTCTTCACCATCCAGCCGCCCTGGGTATTCGCATACAAGGTCCAGCGACCGGACGCGGCATCGAACTCCGCCACCGCCGCCCGCGCCTCGATCGAGTTGACGACGATCCGGTTGTTGATGATGTCGATTTTGGTGACGTGCACCGCCCTGGCGAACTCGGCCTCGGTCGCCTGCTTGTCGCCGATCTCCCAGTCGAAGGCGAGGTTATGTGCGACGTCCGGCCAGACCCTTGTGGCGCCTTTGTCCATCGCGGTCGCAGAGTCAGTATGTGCCGGCAGCGTATCGTAATCGACCTCGATCGCCTCGGCCGCGTCGCGCGCCTGCTTCGCGGTCTGGGCGACGACGAATGCAACCGGGTCGCCGACATGGCGGACGACACCATCGGCCAACACCGGGTGCGGCGGGGTTGCCTGCGGCGAACCATCGCGGTTGTTCACCGGCGCCGCGCAAGGCAGCGGTCCCACGCCCTCGGCGGCCAGGTCGGCGGCGGTGAAGACACCAGCAACGCCGGGCAGCTTGGCCGCCACCGCAGTGTCCAGCCGACTGATTTTCGCCGCCGCATGCGGGCTGCGCAAGACGATGCCGAACAACATGCCCGGCAGCACGATATCGTCGGTATAGCGTCCCGAACCCTTCAGCAGCCTGGGATCCTCCACGCGGCGGACGGGCTGCGCTAGTCCGAACTTCGTGGTGGCCATGATCGAGGCTCCTTTTCATAGGCTGGTATCACCAGCACAGCATGTACTCCCCGCCGACGAAACGCCAAGGGGTGAGGCACCATCACGGTTCTCGCCGATCGAGCTATCCCGCCGTCAACGGCTGAACGACTGCACGATATCCGCGTGCAGCGCGCCGATTTCGCGCTGCACATAATCCAGGAACGGCGACAGCTTGCGCGAGGCCAACTCGACGACGTTCTGATATGTCATCATCCCGTTCAGGTGATCCAGTCGTTCCAATGCCGCCGGCATGCGCAGGAGATAGCGCGCTCGCAACTGCGTCAGATGCCACTCCGCTTGCGCCAGGTTCAATCCCACCGAGCGTGGAAACGCAGTATTGGCTAGCAGAAAGCAGGCGACCTGACGCGCGTCATAGCCGGCGGGATGTTCCCGCCGATAGGCATGATATCCCGCCGCTCCCCGCAGCAGCGCGTTCCATTGTCCGGCGTCAACATCAGGATCCACCGTATCCGACCGCGGCGCGTCTGCGTTGAATCGCGTATCCAGCAGCCTGGTCGTCTGATCCGCCCGCTCAAGATAGCGGCCCACCATGTAGAAGTGCCAAGCCTGATCGCGGTACAGCGTGCCCTCGGTGATCCCGGTATGCGACTGCGCCCCGTCCTTGAGCATGTTGCATACAGCGGTGAAGTGATCGGGTGAGATGGTGGCGGCGCTCAACTGCCGGATCCGCTCGTGGAACACATTGATCTGCAACCACATCTCGGTTGAGATCAGCGCCCTCAAGGTGCGCGCATTTTCCCGCGCCGCGGCGATGAACCATTGCACCGAGGTCGGATTGTCATCATCCAGCAGATAGAACTCGCCGACGCTGCGCTGCGTCGCCTCGGTGTGCTTCTTGTAGAATTCGGTCAGGTCGCCGTTGATTCGCGGGATCGACAGCCAATTGCGGGTATCGTCGGCATCGCGCGCAAAGGTGTTCGCCACATCGAGGATCCGCGCCATGTTCTCGATCCGCTCCATATAGCGGGCAAGCCACAACGTGCTTTCGGCGTGCCGAGCGATCAGATGGACTTTGTGCGGCTGCGCAATAAGAGCCATTAGATCGGTTCCGCGCTCAAGCCAGGACCCAGGTGTCTTTTGAACCTCCGCCTTGCGATGAGTTCACTACCAGGGATCCGGCGCGCAGCGCGACCCGCGTCAGTCCTCCGGGCAGCACCCAGGTGTCCTTTCCAGTCACCGCGAACGGCCGCAAGTCGATATGGCGCGGCCGCACGCCCTCGTCGCACAATGTCGGCGAAACCGACAATTTCAGCGTCGGCTGGCTGATGTAGTTCGACGGTTCGGCCTTCAGCAGTGAGCGAAACTTCTCAAGCTCCGCTTGCGATGCATGCGGCCCGACCAGCAGGCCATAGCCACCCGACTCAGCGACCGGCTTGACCACCAGTTCATGCAGATGGTCCAGCGTGTAAGCCAGAGCGTCCGGTTCGCAACAGATCCGCGTTTCGACATTCGGCAGGATCGCCTCTTCCGACAGGTAATACCGGATGATACGCGGCATGTAGGCATAGATCGCCTTGTCGTCCGCCACCCCGGTGCCCACCGCGTTGGCGATCGCCACCGCGCCTCGCCGCCACGCCTCGATCAACCCGCGGACTCCGAGCGTACTGCCGGGATCAAACGCGTCGGGATCAAGGAAATCATCGTTGATCCGCCGGTAGATCGTGTGCACCTGCGCCAGCCCACAGGTCGTGCGCATCCACACCTTGCCGCCATCGACGCACAGGTCGCGGCCTTCCACCAGTGGCACACCCATCTCGCGCGCCAGGAAAACATGCTCGAAATACGCCGCGTTGAAGATGCCGGGCGACAGCACCACGACCTGCGGGTCATCCACGCCCGGCGGTGCGATTTCCGCCATCGCGTTGTGCAGCCGCAGGCCGTACTCGTCGACGCCGCGCACCCGAAGGTTGGTCATCAGGTCCGACATCACCCTTAGGCTCATGTGACGGTTCTCGACGACGTAGGCGACACCTGACGGCGTCCGGGCGTTATCCTCCAGCACCCGAAACGCGCCGGTCTCGTCGCGCACGATGTCGATGCCACAGACATGGACATAGGTGTTGAACGGCACGTCGAAGCCGACCATCGCTTGGCAGTAGCCGGCGTTGTTCAGCACCAGTTCCGCCGGGACTATCTTGTCGGCGAGGATTTTTCGATCGTGGTAGACGTCATGCAGGAACATGTTCAGCGCCCGCACACGCTGCACCACGCCGGTTTCTATCTGCTTCCACTCGGTCGGCGTGATGACGCGCGGAATCAGGTCGAACGGCAGGATGCGGTCGATCGCGGTGGCATCGGAATACACCGTAAAGGTGATGCCGCGTTCCAGCAGATCCCGCTCCGCCGCGGCCGAGCGCCGGCGCAGGCTGTCGATCGGCAGCGCCGACAGCCGCGACAGCAACAAGGTCAGGGTCGGGTGCTGCGGCTGGCCGGAGCGCAGCATTTCGCAGAAGAACGCGGCCGGGTCGTAGCCCTGCATCGTGCCATGCGGCTGCAATTGGGCTTGCAACTGACTGTGGACCTGAGTCTGGCTGGCATCGCCCGGCTGCATCCGCGTCTCCGTTTTGCAATGCGGGATGATAGAGCAAACCGGACCGGGGGGAAGGGGTTTCCCGCCGCTGGCGAGCCCTGGTTCAGCGATGCCGTAGCCGCCTCAAGCCGGCTTTTTCGGCCGGCGATCCGATCCGGCGGCCGACACCCGCCGCGTCGACGCCCGGTGCCGAGGCGATGGAAATACTTTATCCGCCGCGTCTGCCCTTGTATGCACCCGACACTGATCGGGGGAGATCGCCTTGGTTGACGAGTTACACACCCAGCAGCAGGCGGCGGAAATCGCCGATGCCAGAAGCCGGACCGCGTCCACCCTCCGCCCCACTGTCCCGGCTTTGGAAGCCATGCTGTTCCACGCCGTCCCGGTGCTCGACCATGGTTTGATACGAGTCATCGACTACATGGGCGACGACACCGCCATCGTGCAGGCGGCCCGCGTCTCCTACGGCCGCGGAACCAAGCGAGTGCAAGAGGATGCCGGTCTGATCCGCTATCTGATGCGCCACCGGCACACCACGCCGTTCGAGATGTGCGAGATCAAGTTCCATGTCAAATTGCCGATCTTCGTCGCCCGGCAGTGGATCCGTCACCGCACCGCCAGCGTCAACGAATACTCCGCCCGCTATTCGATCCTCGACAAGGAGTTCTACCTACCCGCCCACGAACAACTCGCCGCCCAGTCCACCGCCAACCGCCAAGGCCGCGGCGAGGTGCTGGCGGGCGAGGAGGCCGCCGAGGTGCTCAGCATGCTGCGCAACGACGCCGAACGCACGTATGCCAATTACGCCGCGATGCTGAACGAGGGCGAGGCCGCCGATCCCGGCCGCCGCGGCCTGGCGCGCGAGCTTGCCCGGATGAACCTGACGCTGAACACCTATACGCAGTGGTACTGGAAAACCAACCTGCACAACCTGTTCCACTTCCTGTCGCTGCGCGGCGACGCGCACGCCCAATACGAGATCCGCGTCTACGCCAACGCAATGCTGCGGATGACCGAGGCCTGGGTACCAATCGCCGCCGCCGCATTCCGCGACTACCGGCTGGGCGCGATCACCTTGTCGGCGCAGATGGTCGTCGTGTTGAAACGGATGCTGGCCGGTGAGGTCGTCACCCAGGACACCAGCGGGCTCAACCGTCGGGAGTGGGCCGAGTTCAGCCAGCAGATGCTGCCCTGAGCTTCACACCACCAGCCACTCCCCTTGCCCATGCCGCAAGCTTGCGTGCCGCGACCAAACCGTCACAGTAGGGCACACCGCGCGACCAGTGGACCAACAGCGAGCCGCCAATCAAGTCATCGCCTGGACCGAACATCCTGCCGAGCATCATGAGGTCAACCGTTTGAGCCACGATCATGAGCCCGACATACGCGGCTCTACCAAGCCAAGCCTCGGCATGCTGATGGCGGTATTGGGCGTCGTCTATGGCGATATCGGCACCAGCCCGCTTTACGCCTTCAAGGCCAGCCTGCAGTTGTTCGAGCCGGCCCGGACCACCGCCGTCGAGGTCATGGGCGTACTGTCGCTGATCTTCTGGTCGCTGATCGTCATCGTCACGGTAAAATACGTCTTCCTGGTAATGCGCGCCGACAACCGCGGCGAAGGCGGCATCCTGGCGCTGATGGCGCTGGCGCAGCGGGTCTCGGTCGGCAGCAGCGTCAAGAACGCGATCGCGCTGATCGGCATCGCCGGCGCCTGCCTGTTCTTCGGCGACGGCGTGATCACACCGGCGATCTCGGTGCTGTCGGCGGTCGAGGGCCTGGAAGTCTCCGCCCCGGCATTGAAATTCTACGTGCTGCCGATCAGCATCGCGGTGATCGTCGCGCTGTTCGCGGTGCAATACACCGGCACCGGTCGCGTCGGCCGGATCTTCGGTCCGGTCATGGTCGTCTGGTTCTTCATCATCGGACTGACCGGGCTGGGCGAGATCATTCCCCATCCATTCATTCTGCTCGCGATCTCGCCCAGCTACGCGGTGGCGCTATGCATCCAGTACAAGGGCATGGCGTTCTTCGTGCTTGGCGCCGTGGTGTTGTGCGTCACCGGGGCGGAGGCGCTGTATGCCGACATGGGGCATTTCGGTGCCCGACCGATCCGGCTCAGTTGGCTCGGTTTCGTGCTGCCCTGCCTGATCCTGAACTATTTTGGCCAGGGTGCACTGATTCTGCGCGACCAGGCGGCGATCGCCAACCCGTTCTTTCTGCTCGACCCGGTCTGGCTGCGGCTGCCGATGGTGCTGCTGGCGACCGTGGCCACCGTGATCGCCAGCCAGGCGGTGATTTCCGGTGCGTTCTCGGTGGCTCGCCAATGCATGCAGCTTGGCTTCCTGCCGCGCATGATGGTGCGGCATACCTCGAATATGGAGGAGGGTCAGATCTACGTCCCGCAGGTCAACATCGCGCTGGCGATTGGCGTCGTGCTGTTGGTACTGGCGTTCAAGACGTCCGACAACCTCGCCTCTGCCTACGGCATCGCAGTCACCGGAACGTTCCTATGTACCGCGGTGCTGGCGATGGTGGTGTTCCGTCGCCAGTTCCACTGGTCGCGCGCCGCCGCGATTTCGGTATTCGGCGGCCTGTTCCTGGTCGATATCGTGTTCTTCAGCGCCAACACGGTGAAGATCTTCGAAGGCGGTTGGGTGCCGCTGGTGCTGGGCATCGGCCTGACCGTGATGATGACGTCCTGGAAGCAAGGCCGCGACCTGCTGTTGTCGCGCTGGAAGCAGTCCAGCATGCCTTTGGCGCCGTTCCTGGCCCGACTGCCGCAGTCCAGGATCATCCGCGTCCCCGGCCTGGCGGTGTTCATGACCAGCAATCCCGACTACGTGCCGACCTCACTGCTGCACAACCTCAAGCACAACAAGGTGCTGCATGAGAACGTCCTGTTCGTGACCGTGCAGAACGAGGATGTGCCGGAGGTCTCGCCGCGCCGCCGCGCCGAGGTGGCGCAACTGGCGCCCGGCATCCACCGGGTGATCCTGCGCTACGGCTTCATGGAAAGCCCCAACATTCCACGCGCGCTGGAGGAACTCACCGATCAGCTCAATGTCCGGGTCACCCAGGCGAGCTATTTCCTCGGTCGCGAGGTGCTGGTCCCGGGTATGGCACCGAAACTGTCATGGTGGCGCCGCGCGCTGTTCCTGGTCATGGCGCGCAACGCGGTGCCGGCGACGGAGTTCTTCCGCATCCCCAGCGATCGCGTGGTGGAGCTGGGGGTGCGGATCACGATCTGATGGCAACGGCACGGCTGCCGGCCATGCCGGCCGGTCCTCGGCCAGCGCTGACTTATCCGCTGTAGGTAAAGGTCGGCATGGCGTTCAGGGCGTCCTTGCTGGCGCCCGGCATTGTCACCTTGGTGCCGGCCTGACTGTTCTCGATGTGCAACTGCTGATATGGCACCGCGACCAGCTTGTTGCCAATCCCCAGAAATCCGCCGACCGAGACCACCGCCATGACGATCCGGTCACCCTCTTTGACGATCAGGTCGTCGACGCTCCCGACCTTTTCGTTCTGGTCGTTGTAAACCGCCGACCCAATCAGCCTGCTGGCACGCAAGCCGCCCTGCAGCTTTACTGTCGCGACCACAAGATCGGCGCTTTTCGGCGTACCCGGCAGGTTCGCCGCCGCGGTCGCGGCCGGCGCAGTCGGGGGTTGTGCATTTGGCGGCTGTGGCGGGGCTTGTGCCCGCGCTGATCCAAGCGCGCCGAGCAAGGCGACAAGACTGAGACGGGCCGGGCGGATCATGGCGGCTCCTTGCGTTTGAGGGGATTGCCGAGATCAAAGGACCGGGCCTCCCGGCAGGGCAGGCCAGGCATTGGCGGCATTTGGATTAGCGTCGAACCGTAGGTCGTCCTGGCGCGAAGATAAAGCGCCGGCGACGGTCTTCCCGCGAACCGACATGATTGTCACACATCGACGGATTTTGCCGCTTTGTCCCCAGGTGTTGACGTACCCGATGTCAATGGCCCTTGACGGCGAGCGCGAACCTCGGAAAAGTTTTAGCGCTTCGGTTCTTCGTGTTTGGAACAGCGCGAAGCTAAGAGGGAAGCCGGTGCGATGCCGGAGCTGCCCCCGCAACTGTAAGCGGCGAGCGGCTGTCCATCACGGCGCCTCGGAAAAGGCCGGACGGTTGCGTTGACCCGCGAGCCAGGAGACCTGCCGCAGCAACAATCCACGGGCGGGGTGCACCGGTCGGATGCAGGCGTGCCGGGCGTGGCGTATGCCGCGGACCAGAGATCTGCATTCGGGTGTCCCCGATCGGCAAGAAACGATGGGGAGCGGCCATGCTGGATACCCACGCCTCGACACCCAACGCCAGCACAGCGTCTGCTGGTGTTGGCTCAACGGCAACGGCCGCTTTGGCGACCATGGTTTATCGCAGCCGGGCAGTGCGTCCGCTATCCGGATTGGATTTGCATCGATTGACCCAGGCGGCACAGGCTCGCAACCGTGCCGAATGCATCACCGGGCTGGTGCTGTATGACGGTTCGCGTTTCTTCCAATGGCTGGAAGGACCGCGTGAAAGCCTGGCCAGGATCATGCGGTCGATCTTGAACGATGTTCGCCATACCGATATTCACGTGCTGCACAACCAGCCGATCGCTGCTCGCTGTTTCGGCGACTGGAGCATGCAGTTGGTGACGATGGGCGGTCGTGCCGGCGCTTGGAAGCACGACGTCGTTCAACCGCCCAGGCGGCTTATTCTCGATCTGCGCCGAGATCCGGATGCCGCACCAGCGTTGCTTGCCAGGCTGGCACCACGAAAACCGGCATTGGCAGTCAGCAGCATCGCCGCATCTGGCTTTGCCCCGCCGCCTTCTCATGAACCGACGGCGACGATCCTGCAGAACCTGATCATGCAAACAGTGATGCCGCGGGTGGCGGTCAGGCGAGCACTGGCAGGTGGCTCGCGGATACCGCCACCAGGACTGCTTGATGGGCGGGCCGACCAGCTGGCGCATCTGCTGATCGGATCTGACCCGGCAGCAGCACTTCAACTGATCAAGCAGATCCAGGCCGGCGAGCGCTCAGATTTGCGGCTTTATTCCAGGTTGTTCGAGCCAGCGGCGCGCAGGTTGGGCGACTTGTTCAGCCAAGATCGGTGCAGCGAAGTCGACGTGGGCTTCGGACTCTGCCGATTGCAGACCGCGATCCGGGTATTGGGTGCCAGCAATCCTCCCCGATCGCGGCCGATGCCGTCCGCGCCCGATGTGCTGCTGGTGACTCAGCCCGGCGAGCTGCACACTTTGGGCGCGGTTCTGGATGCGGAAGTACTGTGGCACGCGGGCTGGGCGCCACGCTTCGGCTATCCTGCCGATGACGCAGCGCTGCAGGCGCTGCTGGCAGCCACCTGGTTCGATGCGCTGGATCTCTCGCTGAGTTCCGCGTTGCGCCGCGAACACTGGCTAGGGCGGATTTCCAGGACCATTGCCGCCGCGCGCTCGGCGTCTCTCAACCCGAACCTCGCTATTGTGGTCAGCGGTCGCCTGTTCGCCGACCAAAGCGCGGATTGCGACGCCGTGGGAGCCGACACCGCAATTACCACGGCTTTGCAGATCAGACGAGCCATCCTGCTCACGGCGGAGAATAATCGTGCTCAGCCGACAATCCAGGGCGCGCCGACTGCGCCGAAGTCGTTGGCAACACAACACAGCTACCCGCAGCCCGCCTAGCTGAATATCAGCCGATGAACGCGCGGGTGGAACGGTTTACCCGCGCGATGATGCGATAAGGCCGATAGCCGGACACTGTTAGGCTGTATTCAAAGCCGAAAGGCCCGGCGATCGGATGACCGACCGCCGAGCCATCCGCGCGGCGATCAGCGGACGATGATCTCGACCCGCCGGTTTTGCGGCTCGCGAACCCCGGGTCCGGTCGACACCAGCAAGTGGGTCTCACCCAATCCGTGGACATCGATCGCGTTCTGCGGCACGCCGTCTCGGATCAACTCGCCGGCTACGGCGCGCGCCCTTCGTTCGGAAAGCCCAAGGTTGTAGCGCGGCGTGCCGGAGGTATCGGTGTAACCGTTCACTTCGATCCTGGTATACTGCACGCGGGTTGAATTATCCGCGGCTTCCTTGACGATCGCCCGGGCGCGGTCGGTCAATGTCGCCTTGTCCCAATCGAAGAACACCAGGTAGGACCGGGCGGCGGCCGGGGCCGGCACCGCCACCGGCGATGGGGCCGCCGGCGGCGGCGGTGTCGGCGCGCCGAAATCGTAGCGAATGCCGATCAGCAGGGCATGGTTGAAGTCGTTGCCAAGCTTCACCCGACCGTTCGGGTCGGAGACACCGGGCGCGGTTTGCACCGTGGCGTCAAAACTGCGGTCCGCCGTGCCGAGAAACCGATACTCGATGGTGGTCGCCAACTGCGGCAGGAACCGGAACGGGATCACCGCGCCGATGATCGCCTGATAGGCCAGCGCGCCGCGGCTGTCATCGGAGGACTGGCGCGGGAAGCCGGTGTCGTCATTGTAGGTATGGAATGAGTTCAGCCGCGTCCATTGATAGCCGACGCCGACACCGGCATAGGGTGCCACATAGGGAAAACTGGGGATCAGTCCGGTCAGGTCGTAGACCACGTTGAACATCGGCCCGAACTTGGTCTCGCCTCCGCCGGCGCCCGCCGGATAACCGAAATTCTTGCCGTTGGAAAACCCGTTGTGCCGATAGTCGCCCTCGAATTCGAGCCGCAGTCCGTTGCCCAGACCGTAGCCTAGCGCGCCGACCGCGACGCCGCCGAAATGCGAGGCCAGGCTGGCGTCCGAGGTGTTGCCGTTGGGTCCGACGATGTGCTCGTTCTGCAGGAAATTACCGCCGCCGCCGAAGCTGACATAAGGCCCGGTCACCGGGGGTGGGTTGAACGTCTGCGCCTGGGAACTCAGCGGCGCCGCGATCAGCGTCGTGGCGAGCAGTATGTTTTTCAATTTCATTCGTCAGTTCCTGAACTCGGTGGATGACTTCGGTGCCCGCGGGCCGGCAGCCATTACCGAGTGCGCAGTGTCCTGGCAACCGAATTGGTAATCCGTCACTTGCGAGGTTCAGACCGCTATCATGACAGATCAGCGCGAATGCCGGCGCCCCCGCGGCGGCGCCGCAGGGGACGTCCCGCGACGTCGTGTTCGACACGCTGGACCGCGCCCTTGAACGCTGACGCCGTCGCCGCCAAAGCCGCGGACACAGCCGCAAAAGCACAGAGACGTGATTACAAAGCGTTATACGGCCGGAGACCCAACGGTCAGTCTATCCAGCGTGTTGCCGGCGGTGTGGCCGCCTGAACACAGCAGGTAGCGAATCAGCATGAGCACTCCGGATCGGGCGAACACCCCCCCGGGCCGGGTGTTCCGCGCTGGCATGCCTCGCTGGCGCCGGGTCCGACGCGATCCCGCGGCGGCACGGAATGGCGGCCGGGGAGCCCGACCAGGCACGCGCTCAGCGGCGCCCAAACAGCTTCTCAAGGTCCGCCCGCGACAGTTTCAGCACCGTCGGCCGGCCGTGACTGCAAGTCGACGCCCTAGGCGTCGCCTCCATGGCCCGCAGCAGCGCACTCATTTCCGCCGGCCCCAACTTGCGCCCGGCGCGGATGCTGCCGTGGCAGGCCATTCGCGCGATCACCGCGTCGAGCCGCGCCGATAGCGCCGTCTGTTCGTCGAACGCGGCGAACTCGTCCGCCAGATCACGCAACAGCAGCCCCGGTTCGGCCGGCCCCAGCACCGCCGGCAGCGCCCGCACCAGGACCGCACCAGCGCCAAACGCCTCCAGCTCCAGTCCCAGTCGCCCCAGTTCCGCGGCCCGCCCCGCCAGCCGCGCCACGTCGGCGGGCGCCAGATCGACCACCGCCGGCAACAACAGCGGCTGGCTGCGCACCGCACCGTCCAAAAGCTGGGCGCGGATCGCCTCGTGCGTCAGGCGTTCATGCGCGGCGTGCTGATCGACCAAGACCAGTGCGCCGTCGGAAGCCACCGCGATGACGTAGGTATCCAGCACCTGCGCCACCGGCGCGCCCAGCGGGTGCTCGGGCAACGGCGCGGTGGCGGCGATCTGGCGCGCCGCCGGAACGGCGGCGAAGGCCAATTGAGCCTCGGCCAACCCGGCGGCACCACCGCCAAGACCGGCCTGGGCGGTTTCGGCCGGACTGCCGCCGCCGTCGTCGGCGCGCAACGTCGGCGCCGGGTAGATCGGCCGCGCCGGCCGGCCGCCACCGGACCACCCGCCAGCGCCGGACCACGGCGACGCCGCCATCGACCCCGCCATCCCTGGGGCCGATCCGGTCGCCATCCCCAGCGCCCGCCGCACCGAACCGATCACCAGCGCGCGCACCGCGCCGGCGTCGCGGAATCGCAACTCGGTCTTCGCCGGGTGGACATTGACGTCCAGTTGCTCCGCCGGCAGTTCCAGGTAGAGCGCCACCACGGCATGCCGCCCCGGCGCGATCACATCGCGATACGCCAGCTTGACCGCGGTACGCAGCACCGGATCGGCCACCGGGCGGTGATTGACGATCAGCGCCTGCGCCGCCGGTGTCATCCGGGTCAGCGCCGGCGAGCAGACGTAGCCGCGGATCCGCAACTCACCGCGGGTCTCGTCCAGCGCCAGCATCACTGCCGCTGCCTCCGCCCCAAGCAGCGCCGCCACCCGTTCGAGGCGCGACTGCGCCGGCGCCTCGAACGCCACGCGCCCGTCAAGCTCCAGCCGGAACGCCACCGTCGGCGCCGCCAGCGCCAGCCGGCGCACCGCCGCCTCGGCGTGCTCGGCCTCGACCCGTGCCGATTTGAGGAACTTGCGCCGCGCCGGAGTGGCGAAGAACAAGTCCCGCACCGCGACCCGGGTGCCCGCCGCGCCGGCGGCCGGTGCCACCGCCGAGACCCGGCCGCCCTCGACCGAGATCGTGCTGGCATGATCCGCGGCCGACCCGGTTGCCGCTGGGTCCGCGGCCGCCGGGTCGGCGCCCTCCTGGGCCGCGCCCCATTCATCGGGGCCGGCTTGATCGAGGCCGACTTGATCGGGGCCGAATTGATCGGGGCCGGCTTGATCGGCGCCTGGCTGACCGATTGCAGCCCGACCTTGCTCCCAGCCCTGTCGGCTCGACCGCGAGCGTGGCCGCGAGGTGATCCGCAGCCGCGCCGCCGCGCCGATCGCCGGCAGCGCCTCGCCGCGAAAGCCCAGCGTGGTGATCCGCAGCAACGTCTCATCGGTCAGCTTCGAGGTGGCGTGGCGGCGCACGCACAGGCCGAGTTCCGTCGCCGACATGCCGATACCGTTGTCGGTAACCTCCAGCCGGTCGATGCCGCCGCCATCGAGGCAGACGGTGATTCGCGTCGCGCCGGCATCCAGCGCGTTCTCCACCAATTCCTTGGCGGCGGCGGCCGGCCGCTCGATCACCTCGCCGGCGGCGATGCGATTGACCGTGGTCTCGGGCAACAGCCGGATCCGCGACAGCGTCATGCTCAGGCGTCTCCTGCACGCGCCGCCGGCGCTGCTTTGACCACTCCCCGGAGCCCGTCCCATCCGGAACTTGCGGCGGGAACTCCCTGGCCGCCGCCGAGCGGCGACACCGAAGGCGGCAAATTTATTTGGCGCCGCGTAGGGCTGCTGTCCAGCGCTAACGGCAGCCGCCAGATCACAGCATTGCCACGGCAACGTTGCAGAGCGGGGATTGCCAGGGGGCATGACCAGGGGGGCATGACTAGGGGGGATCATGGCTCGGTGCGGCCTCATCCGGAGCGGCATTGCCGGTCGCCGCGGTGGCCGCCCGGCATGCCTGGCGGAACCCTCTTTGCCGCCCTGCCCGGACGCGCTATGGGTGGGCACCACAGGCGCGAGGGCACTGATGGAAGACGATCAGCAGCAGCGGCCGGACAGTCTGCTGCCCTATGAGACATGGATCGCCCAGGCGCTGCGCCACGTCGTGGCGCAGGCGATCGAACACGTGGCGGCCGCCGGCCTGCCCGGCGGGCATCATTTCTACCTCACCTTCCGCACCGATCATCCCGGCGTGCAGATCCCCCCGCGGGTCGCCGCGCAATACCCCAATGAAATGACCATCGTGCTGCAGCACCAGTTCTGGGACCTGACGTTCAACCGCGCGACCCAGACGATCGGGGTCGGTCTGTCCTTCGGCGGCGTGCCGTCCCGGCTGGTTATCCCGCTCGACGCGGTGGTCGAATTCGCCGACCCGCATATCCGCTACGGCCTGCGCTTCCAGCCGGCGGACCCGGCCATGACCGTCCCGCGAACAGCGTCGCCGGATAGCCAACCCGAGGGTGGCGAAGCGCCAAGTGGCGAGGACCCGGGCACCGCACCCGGCGACGCCGCGGCCAAGGGGAGCGAACCGGCTCAGGTGGTCAGCCTGGACGCCTTCCGCCGCCGCTCACCGCAGGATTGAGCGCCGCCGCCGACCGCGGCGGCTGAAAGGAGATCAACGTGGCTTCCCTGATCCAGCGGCCCGCCGCATCGCGCCCCGCCGGCGCCGCTGACGCCACCTCGGAGGCTCGCTCCGCCCGAGAGTCTCGCTCTGGGACGGACGCTCGCCCGGCTGGTTTTCGTTACATGCCGATGTTCCCGCTGGCCGCCGATACCACGCCGTGGCGCCGGCTGCCGATCGACGGCGTGCGCAGCCTCAGCATCGAGGGCAAGAACTTGCTGCGGATCGCGCCGGAGGTGCTGAGCGAACTGGCCCTGGCCGCGTTTCACGACGTCTCTCACCTGCTGCGTCCGGCGCATCTGGCTTCGCTGCGCGCCATCCTCGACGACCCCGAGGCCTCCGCCAACGACCGCTTCGTTGCCCTCGATCTGTTGAAGAACGCCAACATCGCCGCCGGCGGTGTGCTGCCGATGTGCCAGGACACCGGCACCGCCATCGTGTTCGGCAAGAAGGGTCAGCGCGTCTGGGTCGACGGCGACGAGGAAGAGGCGCTGTCCTGGGGCGTGCACCGCACCTACACCGAGACCAATCTGCGCTATTCGCAGATGGCGCCGCTGTCGATGTTCCAGGAGGTCAACACCGGTAACAACCTGCCGGTGCAGTTCGACATCATGGCCGCGCCCGGCGAGGACCACGCCGACGAATTCCATTTGATGTTCGTCGCCAAAGGCGGCGGGTCGGCCAACAAGACGTTCCTGTTCCAGGAGACCCGCGCCATCCTGACCCCGGATGGCCTGGCCAAATTCCTCGAGACCAAGCTGAAGACGCTCGGCACCTCGGCCTGCCCGCCATACCACCTGGCCATCGTCATCGGCGGCACCTCGGCCGAGCTGACACTGAAGACGGTCAAGCTGGCCTCGACCAAGTGGCTGGATGCACTGCCGACCAGCGGCGACGCCAGCGGCCATGCGTTCCGCGACCTTGGGCTCGAACAGCTTGTGCTGCGGATCTCGCGCGATCTGGGGATCGGCGCGCAGTTCGGCGGCAAATACTTTTGTCACGACGTGCGCGTGGTGCGGTTGCCGCGGCACGGCGCGTCACTGCCGGTCGGCATCGGCGTGTCGTGCAGCGCCGACCGCCAGATCAAGGCCAAGATCACCGCGGACGGGGTGTTCCTAGAGCAGCTCGAAACCGATCCGGCACGCTACCTGCCGGATCTTCCGGCGGGGGAGATGAGCACCCGTCAGAGCGGCGACGCGGCCGACACCGCGATTGCGATCGACCTCGACCGGCCGATGGCCGAGATCCGCGCCGAACTGAGCCGTCATCCGGTGAAGACCCGGCTGTCGTTGACCGGCACCTTGGTGGTGGCGCGCGACATCGCCCATGCCCGGCTGGCCCAGCGCCTGGACAATGGCCAGCCGTTGCCCGACTACCTGAAGCAGCACCCAGTCTACTACGCCGGCCCGGCGAAGACCCCCGATGGCATGGCCACCGGCAGTTTCGGCCCGACCACCGCCGGCCGGATGGACAGCTACGTCGCGGCGTTCCAGGCCGCCGGCGGCTCGCTGGTGATGCTGGCCAAGGGCAATCGATCGAACGCCGTCAGGCAAGCCTGTCGCACCTATGGCGGCTTCTACCTGGGCAGCGTCGGCGGCGCCGCGGCGCGGCTGGCGCAGGACTGCATCCGTCGCGTCGACGTGCTGGAGTTCCCCGAACTCGGCATGGAAGCGGTCTGGCGCATCGAGGTCGAGGACTTCCCGGCCTTCATCATCATCGACGACAAGGGCAACGACTTTTACGACGGGCTTGGCTGATGCGCTTCACCATCGACCGCATCGACCACCTGGTATTGAACGTCGCCAGCGTCGAGCTCAGCGCCGCCTGGTATCAGCGCGTGTTGGGCATGGAGCGCGAGGATTTCGGCACACAGCACCGCACCGCCCAGAACCGGACCGCGCTGAAATTCGGCGGCCAGAAGATCAACCTGCGCCCGATCGATGCCAATGTCGGGTCCTGGCCGACCGGGGTGAACGCCGACCCCGGCGCCGGCGACCTGTGCTTCATCACCGCGATACCGCCGGACGAGGTGATCGGCCACCTGCACGACAACGGCGTGCAGGTATTGCAGGGCCCGGTGGAGAAAGCCGGCGCGCTGGGTCCCATTCTCTCGGTGTATTGCCGCGATCCCGACGGCAACCTGGTCGAAATCGCCTCCTACCAGCCGCTGTGAGCGATGCACTCGACCGATCCCGCGTCGATGACTCGGCAAGCCTTGCTTCGCGTTCGATCGGCCGCCGCGCGCGACCCGCGTCAGCCGCCCGCATCGGCCGATCTTCTCGTGATCCGGTTCGATGACCACGGCGCGGGGTAGCGTCCGGGCCGCAATAGGCGCGGCACCAGCCCATCAGACAGCACCCGAACCGGCCATGACGGATCAGGCCGCCACCGGACGAGGGGGCGAACCGAGCGCGGCCGAGCTTTCCCTGGCCGATTTCGACTACCCCCTGCCAGCTGCGTCCATCGCCCAGCAACCCGCGCGCCCGCGCGATTCCGCGAGGCTGCTGCAGGTCGGCCGCGACCGCTTGACCGACTGCACGATCCGCGACCTGCCCGGCCTGCTGCGCCGCGGCGATATCCTGGTGGCCAACGACACAAGGGTGTTTCCCGCGCGGTTGCAGGCCAGCCGAGGCGCGGCACGGGTCGGCCTCACATTGGACCGGCCGCGTCCGGACGGGGCCTGGCACGCGCTTGCCCGCAACGCCCGACGGCTCAGTCTCGGTGATACCCTGGCGATCCAGGCGGCCGACGGGCTGACCGCCCTGGTCATCGACAAGGCCGCCGACGGCAGCCTGGTGCTGGCCTTCAGCCGCGACGGCGAGGCGCTGATGGCAGCGTTCGCCCGCGCCGGCGCGCTCGCCTTGCCGCCCTATATCCATCGCCCGCATGGCCCCACCGCGGCCGATGCGAGCGACTACCAGACGGTGTTCGCCCGCCATCCCGGCGCGGTGGCGGCGCCAACCGCCGGGCTGCATTTCACCCCGGGCCTGCTGGCGGCGCTCGATACCGCCGGGGTGCGCCGGGTCACGCTGACGCTGCACGTCGGCATCGGCAGCTTCCTGCCGGTGCGCGCGGAGCGGGTTGCCGATCACCGCATGCACGCCGAGCGCGGCGAGATCAGCGCCGCCGCCGCGGCGGCGATCAACCAGGGGCGGGCGGCCGGGGGGCGCGTCGTCGCCGTTGGCACCACCAGCTTGCGTCTGCTGGAAAGCGCGGCGACTGCCGACGGCTTGGTCACGCCGTTTCGCGGCGACACCGAACTGTTCATCCTGCCGGGCTACCGGTTCAAGACGGTGGATCGGCTGCTGACCAATTTTCATTTGCCGCGCTCGACGCTGCTGATGCTAGTCGCGGCGTTCGCCGGGCGGCAACGGATCCTGGCCGCCTATGCCCACGCGGCGGCGACCGGATATCGGTTCCATTCCTATGGCGACGCATGCTTGCTTGAGCGGTTCCAGACGATTCCACCGATGCCGTAACGATTCGCTTGACATCGGTGGGGGGCAATCCGCTATTCCCTGCCTGATGGAAACGTCCTTCGCCGCCCTGCCGGCCGGTCTCCGGCGCGTTCGAAGGAACCCACAGTTGAAGACAACCGCAAGCGCGCCGCTCGCCCCACCCGTCACCACGGTCAGGGTTTGGCAAAACCGCCGCATGGTGCGCGGCATCGCCGACTTCGGGCCATCTGCCACCACCGCATCCATGTCAGGCGCTCAACTGATCAAGCGGATCGCCCTGGCGATCATCTTCGCCGCGATGCTGCAGCCTGGCATCCGCGCGCAACCCAACCAGGCGATTGATCCGACCGTCGGCATGGAGCGGCCGTTCGGCCTCCGCGGCCAGTCCTGCAAGCAGTATGACGACACCGGCCGGCTGTATATTTACAGCGAGGGGCTGCCCGATATCAGCATAATCTCCTGGCTGCAGCGGTCGGCCAACGGCACCCGGCCAAACGTGCCGATGCCTGATGCCCTGGCGCAGGCCCTGCCACTGCTACCGGGCTGCCTGCCAGGCAAGCACCACGCCGCATCGGCACACGGCTGATCTCGGCGACCGGCGGAAGCCGGCGAATGCAGGCCCCTGGGCGCAGCGGCCGAACGCCTCCCACGCACGACCCCATTCCGCGGGTCGCGGCATGGCAATAAAGCATCTGCCAAGAATAGAACCCCGACCAGCGGGTCTTCGCGTGTTGCAAGCATGTCTTGCATAATTCAACCTGCTGTCACGCTCCGTCCGATAGAATGCGACCGCAAGGATTATTGGAACAAGCGAAAATTCGTTCCGATGAGATACTGTGATGTCGCGGGAATTCGGGGGAACCACTGTGCGCATTCTCAGAACCATGACGGGTGTGACCACAGCCGCCATCATGTTGTCGCCGCCAAACTCCGATGCGATCGACCGGGCACCCTGGATCTGGGCCACGATATGCGGCCACGCGCCCCAGGAAGAGCTGTATCAGCCGGCCGCCTACCGCTATCCTGCCTTGACGAACGATACGCCGACCGTACCCTGCGCGGCAGCGCCAACCGGGTTTCATCGCCTGCAGCAAGCCAGCGCCGACGGCGATCTGTCGGTTGATCTGTCGGTCGCCAGCGACACCGCAAACTCGTCGCTCTGTTATGTCTATAACGGTGTTCCGGAAGCACCTGTCATCCGCATCCAGCGAGGCCACAGGCTGACCGTCAGGCTGACCAATACGCTGCGTAACACCGGACCCGGCAACACCCGGAACTGCCTGCTGCAGACCTTCGTCGACGGCGGCGCCTGCGATGAGCCAGAGCAGGGATTCGAGGCACAACCGGGTCCGGACCAAGACTTCTACCCGATCCAGACCAACGTTCCGCATCTGGCTGACGGCACGACCAATCTGCATGTCCACGGCCTGATCGTCTCGCCACGGCCGTGCCACGACGAGGTGATCCGCAGCGTCATCTATCCGGCGAATTGGGACGCGCCGGTGGTGCGGCCGTTGCCCTGCCAAGCGGCCTAGAATGAACTGACCTACAGCTACGATATACCGGCCGATCATCCTGAAGGACTTTATTGGTATCACACCCATCGGCACGGCCAGGCCGAGGCCGCGTCCATGCTGGGTCTGGTCGGCGCCATCGTTGTCGAGGGACCCGACGATGCCCGCCGGGCCGCGATGGGGGTCGATGACGACGTGCTGGTGATCCACGACGTGCCGATCATGCAGCCCGAGGGGGCGGACACGCCCTCGCAGCCGATGCCATCCCACACCACGACCTTGAACCACGCGGCACGGCACCCAAGGATGATAGCCGCGGCAGACCCAAGGATCGATCAAGCCAATGAGGTGACCTGCGATCCCGACGATACCGCGTTCGGTGGGCCGCAGGTCACCACACTCACCTTGAATGGCGCCCCCGTTCCGGAGATGCCCGATGGCTCGTTGCCGCCTGATGATGTGGTGCTGACCAAGACCATGCGGCCAGGGCAGACCGAGGTCTGGCGCATCCTCAATGCATCCGCCGACACCGCAATCCGGCCTCGTCTGGTCATGCTGCAGAATGGCGTGACCACCACGCTGCCGCTGCAGGTCTTGGCGCGGGACGGCGTGCCGGTGGCTGACGACACCGGCTCTCCTTCGGTCCAGACGATCGACACGACAAGCAAGCCGGTATTGCTGGACCCAGCCTACCGGCTGGAGATCGTCGTGCACGCCCCGCCGACCGGTGCGACGCTGTATCTTGACAGCGGCCGGGTTTCGGTCGGCTGCACCGGCGATGGCGACCCGGCGCGCCGGCTGTTGCGGGTCGTCGCGGCCGGAACGCCGGTGAGTGCCACCGCGTCGGATGCCGCACTGGCCCCGGCCGACCCCGATCAGTACTATACCCATATTCTCGATCAGACACCGACGATACAGCGGCGGCTGGCGTTCACCGAGTACCCACGCAGCTTCACCGTTGCGCAATCGACCTGGGATGGTCCCGCGCCGCAGCCCGGCCAGTTCGATCCGGACGCGACCGACTTCTTCCTCAATCAGATGGAGTCAAGCGATGCTCCGGCACTGCGCCCGGTCATCAGACCATTCGATATGCGTACGACGCGTCCCGACGTGGTTGTACATCTGCATGGCGCCGAGAGCGTTACCGAGCAATGGACCATCCAGAATTATTCCCTGGAGTACCACGCTTTCCACATCCACCAGATCCATTTCCGCGACGTTACCGCGGGCAGCCTCGATCCGCTCGACGCCCCATTGCTGGATACCGTCAACGTGCCGCCGGCCGTCGACAACGATGGCTTTCCCGGTGCGCCCGGGCAGACCAAAATCCGCCTGACCTTTACCCGCGCGCAAATCGGCGAGTTCGTTTTCCACTGCCATGTGCTGGAGCACGAGGACAACGGGATGATGCAGAAAATCCGCGTCGTCGAGGACTAGCGACCACCGCGCAGCACAACGTTCCCAGCGCTTAATCCACCGCCCCCGCCGTCGGAGTTTCCAGGCCGACGGAACTCGCTCTAAGCTCCAGCGCGGACCACGCGGGATCAGCCATGCCACAGACCGAACCGGTCACCGGGGCCGAATACCTGGCACGTAGCCTAGCCGCCAACGGCACCAGCCACGTTTTCTTCATCGACGCCGTGTTGCGCCGCACCTTGATCGAGTTGGGCACGCTGGGCGTGAAGCGCGTGCTCGGTCACAGTGAGAAGGCGGTCGCCTATATGGCCGATGGCTACGCTCGGATCGCCGGCCGGCCGGGCATCTGCTTCGCCCAGTCGGTCGGTGCCGCGAACCTGGCCTCCGGTCTGCAGGATGCCTATCTCGGCCGCAGCCCGGTGATCGCCATGACCGGGCACAAACAGCCCTCGATGCAGCACCGCAACGCCTATCAGGAGCTTCCGCACACCCCGCTGTTTGCGCCAGTGACAAAATTCTCCGCCCGCGTCGACCAGGCCGCCGACCTGCCACGGCTGATGCGCCAGGCCTGGCGCGAGGCAATGACCGGCACGCCGCGTCCCGCCCACCTCGACCTCAATGGCCTGCAGGCCGAGGTGATCGAGACCGGCGCGGTGCAAGAAGCCCCGGTCGCCGATCGCGCCCTGCAACTGACCATGCCGCCGCATCGACCGGTTGCCTCGACGGCGGAAATCCAGCGTGCGGCAGAATGTATCTTACAAGCAACGAACGTCGTGATCGTGGCGGGCGAAGGCGCCACCGCGTCGGCTGCCGGCAGGGAAATCCTCGCGCTCGGCGAACTGCTGGCCGCTCCGATCGCGACGTCCTTGGGCGGCCGCGGCCTGATACCCACTCGCCACCGGCTGTCGATCGGTTGCGCCGGGAACTACGCCGCGCCGCCGGCCAACCAGATCGTCAACCAGGCGGACCTGGTGGTGTTCATCGGCTGCGACACCGGCGATCAGGTCACCCATGGCTGGCGCATCCCGGCGATCGATACGCCACGCCTGCAGATCGACCTCGATCCCGCCGAGATCGGCCGTTCCTATCCCAACACCACAGCTTTGATGGGCGACCCGAAAGCCACCCTGGCAGGCTTGCTTGTCGCGCTGGGCCGGCCGCGGCGAGACACCGCATTCGCTGATCGCGCCGCCGCCATCGTCTCCGCCTGGCGGCACGACCGCTCCGCCGCGTTGGCCAGCAACGCCACGCCGATCTGGCCCGACCGCCTGTGCGACGAGATCACCCGCGCCCTGCCGGCCGACGGCATCCTGGTCGCCGATACCGGTTACTCCAGCATCTGGAGCAGTTCGCTGATCGAACTCAACGGCGAAGGGCAGACGTATCTACGAGCAGCCGGATCGCTCGGTTGGTCGTTTCCCGCGGCACTTGGGGCGAAATGCGCGGCGCCACATCGCAAAGTCATCTGCTGGTCGGGCGACGGCGCGCTATACTACCACCTGAGCGAACTGGAAACCGCCCGGCGTCGCGGCATCGCGGTGGTGCTGGTGGTGAATAACAATGCGGGCTTCGGCCAGGGCTGGCCGAACATTCAGCGCCAGCAAGGCAACAAGTCCGGAGACGTCGCCGAACTGGTGCGTTTCGGACCAACCAACTTCGCTGATCTGGCCAAGGTGTTCGGACTGCGCGGAGTACGCGTTCAAGACCCGGAACAAATCGGCCCAGCGCTGCGCGAAGCGTTGGCATCGGATGAAACCGTGGTGGTCGACGTCGCTACCGATATCGACTGCCGAGCGCCGGAACCTTGGTTGCCGGAGGGGGTGTAGCATGACCGATGTAGCGGTGCTCGGCGCCGGCCTGATGGGCCACGCGCTGGCCCTGGTGTTCGCGCTCGGCGGCCACCGTGTTCGCCTCACCGATAACGACGCGGCAACCCTGGCACGCGCCCCCGGCCTGATGGCCACCGCGCTGACAACCCTGGCTGAGGCCGGCGAAGCCGACGGCACCTGGAACCGCCAGCGACTCGCGAACGCGGTGCGCTGCGTCCCATCACTGGCCGAGACCGTCAAAGGTGCCACCCTGGTGGTCGAGGCCGTGGTCGAGCGCCCCGACGTCAAGCGCTCGCTCTACGCCGAGCTCGAAGGTCTGATGGAATCCCAGGCGATCCTCGCCAGCAACACCTCGAACCTCGATATCTTCCCGCTGATACCGGACGGCCTGCAGGCCCGGACCATCATCGCGCACTGGTACACGCCGCCTTACCTGTGCGATCTTGTTGACCTCTGCCCAGGGCCCGGAACCGATCCGGCCGCCGTAGAAGCGGTGCGCGCTATCGTCGCGGCGATGGGCAAGACGCCGGTGGTGTTCAAGCAGATGGTGCAAGGCTACGTCGCCAACCGCCTGCAAGCGGCGATGCAGCTTGAAGTCTATCGATTGCTCGACGAGGGTCTGGTCACCGCGAAGGACATCGACGACTCGGTGCTGCATGGGCTGGCCGTGCGCATCCCGATCCTCGGCATCATGGCCAAGGCCGACTTCACCGGACTGTTGCTGATGCAACAAGGTATGCGCAACCGCAGCTACACGCCGCCTGCACCGCGCGACCACAGCACGACGCTGGACGCACTTATTGCCGACGGCCGCACCGGTGTCATGGCCGGCAAAGGCTATTTCGACTGGGGCGACCGCACACCCGAGGAGCTGTTTCGCGAACGCGACCGCAAACTCCTGGCACTGAAACAAGCTTGGCGGGCGATCGGCCCGATGGAGGGCAAATGATCCGCTACGATCTTACCGGCAAGACCGCCCTGGTCACCGGTGGTGCCTCTGGAATCGGCTTCGCAACGGCGAAGATGCTGGCAGGCTTCGGCGCCACCGTGGCGGTAAACTTCCTGACCGATGACCCGCGCGGGCCCGAGGCGGTGGATCGCGTTGTCGCAGGCGGCGGCAAGGCGGTGCTCGCTCCAGGCGACGTGTCCGACGCCATTGACGCGGTGCGGATGGTTGAACAGGCGGTTGCCGAACTCGGCGGCCTGAACCTGCTGGTCAACAACGCCGGCACACCGGGCACGCGACACCGGATCGCACCACAGGATCTCGACCTGATCACCGAGGACCTATGGTCGGTGCTCCTGCAAACCAATCTGCTCGGCGTGTTTCGCTGCGCCAAGGCCGCCTCCCCGGCGTTGAAGAAAGCTGGCGGCGCGATCGTCAACACCGCCTCGATCGCCGGGCTCGGCCGTGCCGGCAGCAGCCTGGCGTATGGTGCGACCAAGGCCGGCGTGGTCAGCCTGACGCAAAACCTGGCGCGTGCGCTGGCGCCCGAGGTGCGGGTGAACGCCATCGCCCCCGGCGCGGTGGACAGTTCCTGGATGGTGGAGTGGAGCAACGAGGAACGCCAACAATCGATCG
This sequence comes from Rhodopila sp., assembly GCF_965277825.1. Taxonomy (NCBI): domain Bacteria; kingdom Pseudomonadati; phylum Pseudomonadota; class Alphaproteobacteria; order Acetobacterales; family Acetobacteraceae; genus Rhodopila; species Rhodopila sp. The sequence continues at coordinate 603,169 of NZ_OZ255846.1, forward strand.
AGCGGGCGCTGTTGAAGCGCCGCTGTCAGCCGGACGATCTAGCCGAGGTGATCGTGTTTCTTGGCTTCGGCGCGGCGATGGTGACTGGCCAGACGGTGACGGTGGATGGTGGTCTGACGCTGTAGTTGGCGAGCAGGCCAGGGACGGTCAGCCTGGCCTGTTGCCTTCAGCTCAGAACGTCAGCACCACGTCCGACGCCAAGGTGAACGAGCTGTTGTCCTTGTTGCTGTTGAAGGCACGGGCACCCCCAAGATCCGTATCCCACCGCGCTTCCGGGCGGATCAACAAGCCGCTTATCACTGACGGCAGGTTGGCTGGCTTGTAGGACACGCCAACAGTGATTTCGCCGTATGTAGTCTGATGCAGGGCGGTGGTCGTGGGTGTCGCGAAGCCTTTCTGGAACTGGTCAAAACCGTTGTTGGCGCCGAACCCGGCCACGAAGAAATTATTATCATCTCGGAATAATTCGCCGCGTCCGTTCAGCGTCAGCGTGTCAGTAAGGGTGTAGCTGGCGTATTGGGCGATGCCGAGGCCATTGGACGCCGATGGTCTCCCGGTGGCAAAACCCGTCGCTCCGAAGTCGTCACGAATCCAGTTCAGTTCAGTGGTTAGTGTCAGGGCCGGGGTCGCCTTGTAGGTGATCACGATGTCATTGAAGTAGCGGTAGTATCCGTCGGCGTTGAAGCCGGCTGGCGACAGCGCGCGGGACGCGTTCTCGGGCCCGATGTGGGTCAGTGCCAGGACCGTCAGATTGCCGCCCAGCAGAGTCAGGTTGACTCCACCGAGAAACGCCGGGGCGCTGTTATTTTCGCCCAACGGCCCGAACGTGGTGTTCGATCCGGTATCCACTCCCAGGTAGACATCAAGCATCGAGTTGACGTGGCTGGTAGTCAGGACGCCGGTGTGCTTGAACGGCAGACCGAAGCTGAAAATGTAGGAATGCGAATAGAACGGGTTGGTTGACGGGTCTATCGTTTCGAAGCCAAGCGGAGTTGAATACTGCCCCGCCTTTAGGTCGACACCGCCATCGAACAGCACCGGCAGGTGAAACAGGGCGTTCGCCTCGACGATATCGAGTTGGTCGCGGTCGTAAGGATTGACCCTGTCCAGTTCACCCAGGAAGTGGGTGTAGCGGGCGTCGGAACCATACATGCCCTGTAGCTTGAAACCCCAGTCGAAATCGGTGGCCTTGGGATCGAGCGGTTTGTTGGCGGTCAGCAGGATCTGGTTCAGCAGAACGGTATTCGGTTTATCGGTGAACAGTTGTCCGAAGTTCTGCTTCGGCCCGGCGAAGTTGCCGGTGATACCGCCTTCGATCTGGGCGGACAGATGGATGCCATCGATCCAGAAGCCAGGCGGCGGCGCTGCCGGGGCCGGCGTCGGGGCAGGCGCTGTTTGGGTCGCGGCCGGCGGGGCCGGCGTTTGTGCGGCTGCCGGTACGACCGTGCTTGCCATCGCGACTGCCGCGGCGAGCGACGCGACGTGCCGAACTGGTTTTATAGGCATTTTATATGTTCCATCCTGGTCTGATGCAGACGCAATACAAACGTCCGGGTAAAACTATAGGAACAGTCTGTTGCGCTGGGGTGCTCATCTTGCAACACGGACAAAAAAAGGGCGCCCCGAGCAATCGGGACGCCCTGTTGTGGTCTAGAAGATCTGCTCGCCGTGCAGAACGATATCCAGACCTTCGCGCTCTTCGTCCTCGCCAACCCGCAGCCCGACCAGAGCCTTGGTCACCATCAGCAAGATTAGCGTCATGACGCCGCTATAGACCAACGTCGAGCATACGCCGATGGCCTGCAACTTAAGCTGCGCCAGCCCGCCCGGGCTGCCATCCGGCGAGGCGTCGGTCGCCGACAGCGGACCGTAGGAGAACACACCGGTCAGCAGCGCGCCGACGATGCCGCCGATGCCGTGCACGCCGAAGCAGTCCAGGCTGTCGTCATAGCCCAGCAGGTGCTTCAGCGTGGTGGCCGCCCAGAAGCAGATCACGCCCGCGGCGACGCCGATCACGATCGACCCACCCGGCAGCACGAAGCCCGAAGCCGGGGTGATGGCCACCAAACCGGCAACTGCGCCAGAGATCACGCCCAGCACCGAGGGTTTGCCTTTGGTAATCCACTCCGCGAACATCCAGCCCAATGCCGCCGCTGCGGTGGCGATCTGGGTCACCGTCATCGCCATGCCGGCGCGGCCGTTGGCAGCCACCGCGGAACCCGCGTTGAAACCGAACCAGCCGACCCAGAGCAGTGAGGCGCCGATGACCGCGAGCGAGAGGTTGAACGGCGCCATGTTGTCGTTGCCATACCCGACCCGCTTTCCGAGCACCAGCGCACACATCAGACCGGCGATCCCGGCATTGATATGCACCACGGTGCCCCCGGCGAAGTCCAAGATCCCCATCTGATTGGCCCACCCCGAAGGCGACCAGACCCAGTGCGCGATCGGTGAGTAGACCAGCAACGACCATAACGCCATGAAGATGCACAGCGCCGAGAATTTCATGCGATCAGCGAACGCGCCGGCAATAAGCGCCGGAGTGATGATCGCAAAGGTCATCTGGAACATCATGTAGACCGTTTCGGGAATCGTCGTCGTCATGTCGGCGACACCCTTGACGCCCGAGGCCAACACGAACGCCTGCGAATCGTTCCCCTTGACGATGTGCTCGCCGATCCCGTTCAGCAAGATGCGCGAAAAATCGCCCATATATGCGTTGCCGGTGGTGAAGGCGATGCTGTAGCCAGCCACCGCCCAGACAATCGTTACGATGCAGCAGATGGTGAACGACTGCATCATCGTTGCGAGCACGTTTTTCTTCCGCACCATGCCGGCATAGAACAGCGCCAGGCCGGGGATCGTCATCAACAGCACCAGCGCGGTGCTGCTCAGCATCCAGGCGGTATCGCCTGAGTCGAGTTTGGGTGGGCCGGCCGGGGCCGCTGCCGCCGCCGCTGGCGCAGCGGCATTCTGGGCCAAAGCCGGCAGCGCGAGCAACAGAGCGAACAGCAGCGCGCTCAGTCCCCAGAAGTAACGGGGTCTCTTCATAGTCCTGTTTCCCTATGCTTCTTGTTTACAGCGCTTCGGCATCGACTTCGCCGGTGCGGATGCGCATGGCGCGCTCGATGTCGATAATGAAAATCTTGCCATCGCCGATCTTGCCGGTATGCGCGGACTTTGCAATCGCTTCAATCACCTGATCGGTCAGATCATCCGGCACCACGACCTCAATCTTGATCTTGGGCAGAAAGCTGACGTGATATTCCGCCCCGCGATAGATTTCCGTCTGACCTTTCTGCCGGCCAAATCCTTTCACTTCTGAAACGGTCAGGCCTTGCACGCCAAGCGGCGTCAGGGCCTCCCGCACGTCGTCGAGCTTGAACGGCTTGATGATGGCCATGATGAGTTTCATGTCGGCCGGTCCTCCAGTTTTTCGTCGCGGTGGGGGAAGTCCTGCATTTTTTCCGTCCTGTGCTGCCGTTTCGCCGCGCCGTTACGATGAACCACGGCCAGACGCGCTTCAGATAGAATCAACAATCATGCCAACATCCCCCCGGCGTCGCCGGCGGTATTTCCACCAAACCTGATCGGCTTCGATGCACATTAATCAGGCAGTTGCCCGTGCACGGCCCTGTCCGTCTGCGAATCCCCTCGCCGACGCCCCACCAACGGATTTGGCTAACGCGGTTCGCCGTGCGGACGCATCGGACGAAGACGTCGGGTATGTTTTGCGCACAAGAAAACCCCGCCGCGAAGATACGGCGGGGGTATTGAAGCCCGTCTGCTCAGACCGAATAGTACATTTCAAACTCGACTGGGTGAGGTGTGTGTTCGAAACGATACACTTCATTCCACTTCAGCTCGATATAGCTCTCGATCTGGTCCGAACTGAACACACCGCCTTCCAGCAGAAAGTCATGGTCGGCAGTCAGTGCCCCAAGCGCCTCGCGCAGGCTGCCACATACGGTCGGGATACCCTTCAGTTCTTCCGGCGGCAGATCGTACAGGTCCTTGTCCATCGGATCGCCCGGATGGATCTTGTTGATGATGCCGTCCAGCGCCGCCATGGTGATCGCGGAATAGGCCAAATATGGGTTGCAACTGGGGTCCGGGAAGCGAACCTCCACCCGCTTGGCCTTCGGGTTGGTGGTGTATGGAATGCGACACGACGCCGAGCGGTTCCGCGCCGAATAGGCCAGCAGCACTGGCGCTTCGAAGCCCGGGATCAGTCGCTTGTAGCTGTTGGTCGACGGGTTTGAAAAGGCGTTGATCGCCTTGGCATGCTTGATGATGCCACCGATCGCATACATGCAGGTCTCGGACAGGTCGGCGTAGCCATTGCCCGCGAACAAGGGCCGTCCAGCCTTCCAGATCGAGATATGGGTGTGCATGCCCGACCCGTTGTCACCATAGACCGGTTTCGGCATGAACGTCGCCGTCTTGCCGTAGGAATGAGCGACGTTGTGGACGCAATACTTGTAGATCTGCATCTGGTCCGCCATTGCGGTCAGCGCGCCGAACTTGAAGCCGAGTTCGTGCTGCGACTGGGCGACCTCGTGGTGATGCTTTTCGATCGTCAGTCCCATCTCACCCATGGTGGACAGCATCTCCGCGCGCAGGTCGCTGTCACCATCGACCGGCGGAACCGGGAAGTAGCCTCCCTTCACCGTCGGCCGGTGACCCATGTTGCCTTCCGGGTAGTCCTTCAGGTTGGATCCGGGGCCTTCGACGCTGTCGACCTGGAAGCTGGCGTAGTTTCCGCCGGTGCCGAACCGCACACTGTCGAAGATGAAAAATTCGGCCTCGGCGCCGATCGAAACGCCGTCGCCCACGCCGCTGGATTTAACGTAGGCTTCGCACAACTTGGCGGTGGCGCGCGGGTCGCGGGCGTAGAACTGACCGGTGGACGGTTCGATGATGTCGCACAGCACGATCATGCTGGGTTTGGCCGAAAACGGATCCATCGTCGCGGTCGCCGGGTCCGGCATCAGGATCATGTCGCTCTCGTTGATCGCCTTCCAGCCGGCAATTGATGAGCCATCGAACATGATGCCGTCACGGAACGCGTCCTCGTCCATGGTCGAGACATGCTGGGCGGTGTGCTGCCACTTGCCGCGGGGATCGGTGAATCGCAGATCCACATATTCGACTGAGTTGTCACTCAGCATCTTGAGCACTTTGCCCACGCCATTGTCCGTATCTGATGCTGTTACTGCCGGCTTCTTCGCCATCCTGCTACCCTCGTTCTCTGTCTGAAAGCCAAAACCGTCCTGCCGTCACACGACGCGACAGCCGAACACCCCGGCCTGCGCGGGGCTCAATCGTCTCGATCCCGCTGGCCACGCCGAGCAGGGGTTGGAAACCAACAAATCCGTTCTGAGTGGGAAATCGCACCCGCACCGGAACCGCCGGGAGCGGAGACACGGGGTCGGGCAAGCCGATTAGATCGCGTCCTCCCCACGTTCGCCGGTCCGAATGCGAATAACCTCATCGACACTGGAAATGAAGATCTTCCCGTCGCCGATCCGGCCAGTACGAGCAGAGTTCACGATCGCCTCGACCGCCCGCTCCACAACCGTATCCTCACAAATGACTTCGATCTTCACCTTCGGCAGAAAATCCACCACGTACTCGGCACCTCGGTAAAGCTCGGTGTGACCCTTTTGACGGCCGAAACCCTTAGCTTCCACCACGGTAATCCCCTGCAGTCCAACCTCGTGCAGCGCCTCTTTCACTTCATCGAGTTTGAACGGCTTGATGACGGCTTCGATCTTTTTCATGCTCATCAAGCCCGGTTTAGCCGGGCCTCCCACAAAGTTCAGGCTGCCCGAGTCGCGTCAAGGATGTCAGCGGCGTGAACAGCGCCACAGGTTTGCATGCGGCGTGCCAAGCTACAACGGCGAAGGTTGCACGGTATCCACCTTTTTTGGCTGTTAAACCGCCAGTCGGTCCCCGCCCAGCCGCAAATCCCGCGCCCCTGCTGCAAGCCCGCTTGATGCTGGCCGCCGCGCTGGGCGACCTCGCCCCGCCCGGGCCCGGCAGTTCTATACCGACGGCGCTTCGGGTCGCGACAACGGGGCGCAACCGATTGCCGCTTATTTGCGCAGAGGAAACGGATGCATGTCGCCCGTTTTTTATGCATCGGGTGGAGTCAATATAGCCGGCCGCTATGCTTGCCTCCAGGTCTTTCCAGTGCAAGTTGAGGACGGCAGTTCAATGTCTCGCGCGGCCAGTCTCGCGCGGCTAAACCACGACGGAGCATGACCGATGCGCGGCGCGAACAGCTACCTGGGATCGATCGGCACCACCATCTTCACGGTGATGTCGGCGCTCGCCACCGAATATCGGGCGATCAATCTTGGTCAAGGCTTCCCCGACACCGACGGTCCGGCCGACATCGTGCAGGCCGCCTGCGACGCATTGCGCGACGGCCGCAATCAGTATCCGCCGATGCCGGGCGTGGCTGACTTGCGCCAGGCCGTCGCCGCGGCGAACCGCCGCTTTTATGGCCTCGACATTGACGGGATGCGCGACGTCACGGTGACATCCGGCGCCACCGAGGCGATCACCGCCAGCTTGATGGCGGTCGTCGACCCCGGCGATGAGGTCGTCCTGATCGAGCCGCTCTACGACACCTACGTGCCGGTGGTTCGCATGCTGGGCGGGATACCGCGCATCGTACGCCTGTCGCCGCCGCACTGGGACCTGCCGTTCAACGAACTCGCGCACGCATTCGGCGCCAATACCAAGGCGATCCTTTTCAACTCGCCGATGAACCCCTGCGGCAAGGTGTTCACCGCCGACGAACTGGGCTTCATCGCCGATCTGGTCACCCGCCACGACACCTACGCGATCTGCGATGAAGTCTACGAACACCTGACATTTGACGGGGCCAGGCACATTCCACTGATGACGCTGCCCGACATGGGCCAGCGAACCATGCGGATCGGCAGCGCCGGCAAGACGTTTTCGCTGACCGGATGGAAAGTCGGCTATGTGACAGCCAACGCGGCCCTGACGCCACTGGTGCAAAAGGCCCATCAGAACCTTACCTTCACCACCGCGCCCAACCTGCAACGCGCGGTTGCGGTCGGCCTGGCCAAGGACGATGCCTACTTCGCCTCCCTGTCGCGCAATCTCCAGGCACGGCGGGACCAGCTTGCCCAGGGCCTGGCCTCGATCGGATTCTCTGTCCTTCCGACCCACGGCACCTACTTTCTTACCGCCGATTTCACCCCGCTTGGTTTTGCCGGCGACGACGTCGCGTTTTGCCGCCACATCACCGAACAGGCCGGGGTGACGGCGATCCCTGTCTCGGCGTTCTATGAGCAACCGGGCGCACCGCGGCATTACGCCCGCTTCGCCTTCTGCAAACGGCTCGAGGTGCTGCAACAGGCGATCGACCGCCTGAAAAGTCATTTTGCGGCCCGATGATGCCGCGTCTCGGAGGCGACCGAAACCACGAACCGCCGGCGTATGCGGGCGCATGACTTCGGCATCGGCACTTTTCCAGCCGAAGCATCAGTGCTTAACAATGCACCTCAGATGACGGTGGCCCGCATGGGCTGAAACGGGAACTGCCGAACGGCGGCTGCCCTCGCAACTGTAAGCGGCGAGCCAGGTCCTTATGCCATTGCCCCCAGGAGGTGCCTCCCCGGGCGAGAAGGTGGACCCAGGCCAAGACCCGCGAGCCAGGAGACCGGCCGGCATCGAGACTGCGCGTGTGCTCCGGGCGAGGTGAACCGGGGCTGCGGGGAGAAACCCGTATGCGGGCAATCGACACAACGGTCGATGGAGTAACCGCATGCGCCTTGGTCGCGCGATCTGCCTGTCACTTGCCTTGCTGTCGATAACAGCGGCAAGAGCCGAGGACGCTCAGCTTGCCATACCCGAAACGGTGGTGACCGCGACGCGGGTGCCGACTCCGGTCGAACAGATTCCGGCCGGCGTCACCATCATTGATCGAGCAACGATCGAGGCACACGGCTATAACACCATCGCCGAAGCGCTCACTGACGTTCCCGGCCTGCATGTCAGCCCGTCCGGCGGCCCCGGCGGTCAGACCAGTGTGTTTCTCCGCGGCACGAACTCCGACCACGTCCTGGTGCTGCGCGACGGGATGCCGATCAACGACGCCGCTGATCCGACCTCGGCGTTCAATTTCGGCGTCGATACCTTGTCCGACGTCGAGCGGATCGAGATCATCCGCGGCCCGATGGCGGCGCTCTACGGGTCGGGGGCGATCGGCGGGGTGATCAACCTGATTTCCCGCCGTGGCTCCCAGCCGGGGGTGCATTGGAGCGGCGACCTGGCCGGCGGTTATCCGGCACTGCTGCGCGGCAATCTGACCGCGAGCGGCATCCAGGGGCCGGTCGATTTCGCCATCACCGCCGAATCGCAGTCGCAGCGCGGCTACGATGCCCTGCCGCAACGGGAGAGTTCCTACACCGATGTGCCGCAAGGGTTCCGCGACCGTATCCTGACCCTCAATCTTGGCTATACACCGGTCGAAGGTACTCGGCTGTCGCTGTTTCTGCGCGCCGACACCAGCTATTTCGGTTTCAACACACTCGGCACCCCGACATTCGATGACTCGAACTCCAACGGCCAAGCGAGCTCCGTGCTGGGTCGCATCGGCGGCACCACCCATCTGTTCAACGGCCAACTGGAAACCGGGGTGTTTCTGGGACAGTTGCAGGATGATCGGCGCTATCTGGAGCCGCTGGCGCCGGCCGATCCGAACCAGGCAACATCGGATTCACGCTACCATTCATACCGCACCGATCTGCAGTGGAACAACACGCTGCATCTGGACGATGTCATTGCGGTACCCGGGTTGTCCGCCAGCGCGATGACCTTCGGCTATGAATTTACCGGTGACACCGCCAAGGTCCGGGTCAATGAAAATTTTGCCGGGTTCCCGTTCGCCCAGGGCACGTCGGCCTATATGTCCACCCACGCAGCCTATGCCGGGCTGCAGACCACGCTGCTGCAACGGCTGGCGCTCACCGCACAGGTGCGGCAGGATTGGGTGGATCAAAACGCGCCGACCACCTGGCGGATCGGCGGTGTCTACGACCTGAAGCAGATCGCCACGCACCTGAAGGTCGCCTATGGAACCGCGTTCCGAGCGCCGTCCTTGTTTGATAGATTCGGGGTCGACTCTTTCGGCTATGTCGGCAATCCGAATCTGAAACCGGAACAGTCACAGGGCTGGGAAGCCGGCTTTACCAGCGATATTGCGGCCGCCGGGCGACCCAATTTCGCGACCCTTGGGGCGACCTACTACGACCAGCGCATCCGTGACCTGCTGGTGAATGTCCCAACCTCCGAGACGATGAATACCGAGGTGAACCTGGCCTCGGCCCATCTGCACGGCGTGGAGACCGAGGCAACCGTGCGCCCGGCGTACTGGATCGATCTGCACGCCACCTACAGCTTCCTCAACACCGCCTCGGACGGCGAACCGGCTGGCCAAGGCTCCCAATTGCTGCGCAGGCCGCAGAACCAGGCATCCGCCGACGTGACGATACGGCCTTTAACCGGCCTGAGCGTTGTCACCACAATCATATATACCGGATCCGACCGGGATTTCTTGATTGATGATAGCGGCAACAGCAGCTTGCAACCGGGTGTCGGCCAGCATGGACTGGTCGCCAACCTCGCGGTCAACTACCGGCTGACGCCGCGTGTCGAGCTTTACGCCAACGGCTGGAACATCTTCTATTCGAAGTTCGAGCCGGTGAATGGCTATCAGATTCCCGGGCCGACTGCGCTGGCCGGCATCCGGTTGCGGCTGTAGCAAGTCGGGCTCTGCCCGAACCCGCAAAGGGTGCGACGCACCCTTTGATCCCGCTGATTCAGCTCAGGCCACCGCGCGCGGCTACTGGCCACAGGCACTCTACGCGGCCGTTGCGCACGCCGACATACCAGTCGAACTTGTCCACCGTCGGGTCGCAATGGCCGGGCACCAGCCGCAGTTTTTCGCCGACCTTGGGCGATGCTGTCTCGCTGCCGTATTGCAGCTTGCCGTGCTCGTCTGACGCGCTGGTGTAGCGAATGTCCGGCCGCTGCCAGACTGTGGGCAAACCGGAATCCACCGCCACCGCCTTGTGCCCCGTATCCACGACCGCGATGCCCGCCTGCGCCTGGCTCATCACTGATGCCAGTACAAACAGCGCATGTCGGAACGTGCTGACCGGCGCACCCTCCTCGTCAAGGTTCCTGGCATAGTCCGCGTCCATAAAAACGTAGCTACCAGCCTGCATTTCGGTATAGACACCCGACTTGGATTCGAATTCGAACGTTCCGGTGCCGGCGCCGCCCACGATCGCGCAGTCCAATCCCTGTTGACGCAGTTGCTCCACCGTACGCCGCGATGCGTCGACCGCGCCGCCGATCAGAGTCCGCCGCTCCGCTGGCGTGCGCTTGTGCTGAGCACTGCCGTGATAGGCCTGCAATCCGCCGAAAACCAAGTGTTTTGACCCGGCAATCCGCTTCGCCAGTGTCACCGCGTCCGGTCCGGGCTGAACCCCGCAGCGCCCGGCACCGACGTCGATCTCCACCAACACCGGCATGCGAATGGCGGCGTCAGCCGCCGCCGCTTCGATCGCCGCGATCTGCCCGGGATCATCGGCGCAGACCGCGACCTTGGCGATCCGTGACAGCGCGCATAGCCGAGCCAGCTTGGCCGCGCCGACGACCTCGTTGCTGACCAGGATGTCGGGAATGCCACCCCAGGCAAGCACCTCGGCTTCCGCCACCTTCTGCACACAGTTGCCGACCGCGCCGCGCGCCATCTGCATTTTGGCGATGACGGGGGATTTGTGCGTCTTGGCATGCGCCCGCAGCTTCACTCCGGTCGGCGCCAGCAGCGCGGCCATGGAATCGAGATTTGCCTCGAAGGCGTCCAGGTCGATGACCAGAGCAGGGGTGTCGATCTCGTCTTCGCGCATGCCGGGAGCGGCGGGCGGCAGTTGCATCATGGATTAATTCCTCAGTAGGACGGCCAGTTTCGCCGCATCCCGGGCCTTCGGCAACCCCCAGGCAACCCCGTAATTAAGATATAACCTTCTTTTCTTTAATAAGCCAGCGCGCTATTAACGCATCCTTTAACAAGGTCGCAGATGCCCGACTACCCAAGCCGCCTGGGTCGCTACGAAACCACCGCCATCGGCGGCGAGCCGGTGCGCGCCTACGTCCCGCCACCCTTGCCACCCATACCGCCCATCGACCTCGCGGGCCTGCACGTCCCGCTCGAACAAGCCAACCAGACGCTCGGACGGCTCGACGGTATCGCATCGGTGCTGCCCGATCCCTCCCTGTTCCTCTACATTTATATCCGCAAGGAAGCCCTGCTGTCCTCCCAGATCGAGGGCACCCAATCCTCGCTGTCCGATCTGCTGCTATACGAGGCGGAAGAGGCGCCGGGCGTTCCGATCGATGACACGCGCGAAGTCTCCAGTTATGTCGCCGCGATGAACCATGGTCTGCGCCGCCTGCGCGAGGACTTTCCCTTGTCGCTTCGCCTGATCCGGGAAATCCACGCCATCCTGCTTTCGCAAGGCCGAGGCCAGGACAAGGACCCTGGTGAATTCCGCCGCACCCAGAACTGGATCGGCGGCACGCGGCCCGGCAACGCCCTGTTCGTGCCGCCACCGCCGCACCTAGTCATGGACGCCCTCGGCGCGCTCGAAGCCTTCATCCACGCCGACAGCCCGGACCTGCCGCTGCTGGTGAAAGCCGCCCTGGTGCATGTCCAGTTCGAAACCATCCACCCGTTCCTTGACGGCAACGGCCGCCTCGGCCGCCTGCTGATAACCTTCCTGCTCTGCGAACGCGGTGTCCTGCGCGAGCCGCTGCTCTATCTCAGCCTGTTCTTCAAGCAGAACCGGCAGGCTTATTATGACCACCTGCAAGCAGTGCGCGAGGGCGGCGACTGGGAGGCGTGGGTCGGCTTTTTCCTCCGCGGCGTCACCGAGACCGCTCGCCAAGGCACCCAGACCGCGCAGAGCCTGCTACGGCTGTTCGGCAACGACCGAGCCCGCATCGAGCAACTTGGCCGGCCCGCCGCCACGGCGATGCGGCTGCATCAATTCCTCCAGCGGCGCGGATTGACTACCATCCCCGATGCATCCCGCCAGCTTGGCCTGTCGCAGCCCACCGTCACCAGCGCCATCGGCCACCTGCGGAAATTGGGCATTGTTCGCGAAACGACGGGCCGTCAGCGCGGCAAGGTGTTCGTCTACGGCGGGTTTCTCGATTTGCTGAGCGAGGGCACCGATCCCCTGCCACGGTAATCCGACCGGTTTCCCGCCGCACCAACCTCATCTACGCTGCTTCAACGCCAAACCGGGGGAGATCGAACCATGTGGGCACCAAGCCAGCGCTATCCCGATCCGAACGTGCAAGTGCTGGATCCCAGCTTCAACGCGCTGCGCCTGCCGCTCGCCTCCGTCGAACAATTGGCCACCGGCTGCCGCTGGTCCGAAGGCCCGGTGTATTTCGGCGATGGCCGCTACTTGTTGTGGAGCGACATCCCCAACGACCGCATCCTGAAATGGGAAGAGGAAACCGGCGCGGTCAGCGTGTTTCGCAAAACCTCGTGGAATGCCAACGGCAACACCCGCGACCGCCAGGGTCGCTTGGTGACGTGCGAGCATCGCGGTCGCCGCGTCACCCGCACCGAGTATGACGGCAGCATCACCATCGTGATGGATCGCCACGAAGGCAAACGGCTGAATTCGCCCAACGACGTGGTGGTGAAATCCGACGGCTCGATCTGGTTCACCGATCCGCTTTTCGGCATCAGCGGTTATTACGAGGGCGAGAAGGCTGCGTCCGAAATTCCCGCCGCGGTCTGGCGCATCGACGCCCAGACCGGCCACGCCGCGATGATGGCCGACGACATCGAGGGCCCCAACGGGCTCGCCTTCTCCCCCGACGAGCAGGTGCTCTATGTGGTCGCCTCGCGCGCCGAACCGAACCGCCTGATCCGCGCCTTCGACGTCGTCGACGGCGGCCGCAAACTGGCTCGGAACCGCGTGTTCATCGACGCCGAAGCAGGCACGCCGGATGGGTTTCGCGTCGACGTACACGGCAATCTATGGTGCGGCTGGGGCATGGGCCAGGACGAGTTGGACGGCGTGCGGGTATTTGACAAAAGCGCCACGCCGATCGGCCACATAACGCTGCCTGAGCGAGCCGCTAACCTTTGCTTCGGTGGCCGCTTCCGCAACCGGCTCTTCATGGCGGCCAGCCACGGGCTGTATTCGCTGTATGTCAATACCCAGGGTGCGGTTGGCGGCTGAAACGCGGATAAACGACCCCGCTCGGACCGCCGGCTTCCAGCTTTGGATTGAAGCGTCGTCCGTTCGGCGAAACCGCTTAGGCGCTATCGCCAGTGGGCGATAACCGCCCGGTGAACCAGCCATGCTCCGGCGCAACCGGTCAATAGCACCGCGCCCCAAAGCGCGGCGGATTGCCAGTCACCATCGCGCAGCCGTCCGATCGACAAACCAGCGATCCGCGCCGGGTAGATGTGCACCGGCGCCCAGACCAACGCCGATGCGACATTCGCCGCCACAAAGGCCCGCTGTCGCATCCCCGCCATGCCTGCAACCAGCGGAACGGTGGACCGCAGCACCGGCACAAACCGGCACAGTGCCACACTATAGACGCCATACCGATCAAAGAAGCGGGCCGCGTTGTCCATCAGCATGGGCCGCCGCGAAAACGGCCAAACGCCACGCAACCGAAGGCTGAACCGTTTGCCTACCCAGAACGAAAGGAAATCGCCAATCACCGCGCCCAGGATGGAAAGTGCCAGGAACGGCAGCATCGACTGTCCAGCCATCGCCGCTGCGCCGGCGACCGCCATCAGGATTGGAGTCCCTGGAATCAGGATGCCAAGCACCGCCACGGCCTCGACGATAGCGGCAAGAAACACCGCGCCCAGCGCCCAGCCCGGATGCAGCGTCACCATGTCGACGATGATGTCGATGCAATACCACATAGGCCGGATGAATACTCCCGCAAAGCAATCCAATAAGCACTATGGCTAGTCCTGGTGACGAAGGAAAGCGGACGTATACAAGGGCGCGACTCGATCGGAAATCGCCGTATCATTGGCACGATGTATCGGTTTCCTCCACCGGCTAAAAACCGCCATCTGTTGCCCGCCTGCACGGCGATCGATTTGCATTTCGGCGCCAAAGATGAAATAACGTAAAAGTTGATTATTCACGCATCAGCTTCGACACTGCCACAACAAACTAAGCGAAAGCAATCAGTTATCCGACCTTTTCGGGTCCGCTTCAAATCGTCGCACGGCCTATGCGACAGGATCGCGTCAGGCTTACATGATGCTGTTCAAGTCGTGGTGAATTGCCGGTTCGGACCGACCGCCGAATATGGGGGACGTCAAAGGGCTGGGCGCAAGCAGCCGCTTCCAGCGGTTGCTCCTATCCCGGACAATCCAAGACCTAACCCAGGAGTTCAGGCGCATGCGTCTCCGCGGTGCGATTCTTGCCACGGCCCTTCTGACGACACCGATCCTCGCCATCGCGCAGCCGATCAGCGGATTGTATGTCGGCGCCGGTGCCGGGCTGCATGCCCCGCAAAACCCGAAGGTGACGGCGTCAGGCGCCGGTTTCGGGACCGGGCAACTGCAATTGAACGAGGATTTCGGCTTCAACTCCAACCTCGCCGTCGGATATGGCCTAGGCAATGGGTTCCGCTTCGAGATCGAGGGCGACTTCGCCCGCAGCGACCTGCGTCATGTGCTTGGCACGCCGTTCCCCACCGCCAGCAACGGTACGATCCGTACATACGGCGTGATGGCCAACGCCCTGTTCGACATCGACGTCGGTTCCCGCTGGGTCTTTCCCTATCTCGGCGGCGGTGCCGGATATCAATGGACGAAGCTGAATTCGGTAAATTCCACAGCTTTGAATGGCGGCTTTTCGTCCTCGACCAGCACCCAGGACGGCGCCTTCGCCCTTCAGGGTATCGTCGGCGCGTCGTTTCCGATACCCAATGTACCCGGTCTGTCGCTCACCGCGGATTACCGCTTCATGGATATCCTCGGTGGCGCCAAATACGATGGGGTGGTCGATAACGGCGGCGTGATCACACCATCGGAACTCAAGCTGCACAATCAGTTCGACCATGACGTCGTGATCGGGGTTCGCTACGCGTTCAACGTGCCACCGCCGCCCGCGCCGCCGGCGCCCCTTCCTACTGCCGCTCCGGCACCCGCTCCGGCCCGATCCTATCTGGTGTTCTTTGACTGGGACAAAGCGGATCTGACCGAACGTGCGCGAGCGATCGTAAAGGAGGCAGCGGACAACTCCAGCCGCGTCCAGGTCACCCGGATCGAGGTCAACGGCTACACAGACACGTCCGGAATCCGAGCTTACAACCAGGATCTGTCGATTCGCCGCGCCAGGGCCGTGGCCGGCGAACTGGTGCGAGACGGCGTGCCGCGGAACGTGATTACCGTGCAGGGCTTCGGGCAGACCCACCTTCTGGTCGCTACCGGCCGCAACGTGAGGGAGCCGCAGAATCGTCGGGTCGAAATCATCATCCGCTGACCCCCGATCCAACAACCGTGCAGCGGGCAAACGCCCGTTTCCGGTTGGGCCGACGTCTGGCCCGGACCGTATTCCGATTGAGCCGCCGCAATCACCGGATGGCGACGCGACGACAGTCCTGGCCAGATTACCGACCATGCAAGACACACACATCATCGACCGGGTTTCCGAAGAGCATCTCTGGAATCAGGTCTTCACCCGCCAGGCCGGCGCCGACTTCTTCTATGCGGTAACCACTATGGGAGTGTATTGCCGCCCGGGTTGTCCCTCGCCCCGGCCGCTGCGCAAAAACACTCGTTTCTTCCGCTCTCCGCCGGAAGCCGAGGCAGCCGGATTCCGCGCCTGCAAGCGCTGCGACCCGAAAGGCGAGCGCGCCCGCATCGCCCAGGACGTGGTGCGCGACGCCAGCGCCTTCATTGAGGCCAGCGACGAGGTCCCCTCGCTCGAGGTCCTGGCTAAACGCTCAGGCTATTCGCGATTTCACTTTCTGCGCATGTTCCGCGACCATACCGGCCTGACGCCACGCGCTTACGCCGAGGCGATTCGCGCCCGCCGGCTGCATGCCTCACTCGCCGATGGCAACCGAGTGATCGATGCGGTCGCCGACGCCGGCTTCGGTTCCGAAAGCCGGGTCTATGAACATACCGCCACTTTGCTCGGTATGACCCCCGGCGCCGCGCGGCGCGGCGGTCAGGGCGAGCGCATCCGCACCGCGTTTGCCAACTGTCCGTTCGGCCGGTTGCTGGTCGGCGCGACCGACAAGGGCGTCTGCTTCATCGGTTTCGCCGAACCGGATGATGCGTTGATGGCCGATCTGCGACGGCGTTTCCCGCAGGCGGCGATCAGCACGGACGATGCCGCGCTGGCGGGTACGGTCGGTGCGGTCGTGGACTTCCTGCGCGAACCAAAACAGGGCTTGGACCTTCCTCTCGACTTGCGAGGAACCGCCTTTCAGCAAAGGGTATGGCGTACGCTGTGCACCATTCCGCCCGGCGAGACCCGCAGCTACGCCCAACTCGCCGCGATGGCGGGAAACCCGAAGGCAGTCCGAGCGGTGGCGCGGTCGTGCGCGACCAATCCTGTGTCGCTCGCGGTGCCTTGCCACCGGGTGATCGGCAGCGATGGCCGGTTGATCGGCTACCGCTGGGGCGTGCCACGTAAGCAGGCGCTGCTAGAGCAAGAGAGGTCGCTTTCGTTGCGGGGCTGACTGGCGGGCCGGGTTGGCGGACCAGTTCACCGCCATCCTGGCGTCGATGGACAAGGCAGCGGCTCGATAATCGCCGACCGGCCGAGGTTGAGCGACCATCGCACCACGACAGTCAGAACAACAGGGCGATCCATCACCGCGACCCCAACGGCGCGCACGCCGCCGTCAGCCAGCCCCGCTCCGCCTCGCCCAACGCCGGCCCGACCGTGCGCAGAACCCTGGCGTGGTAGGCATCCAGCCAGTCAACCTCCTGCCGCGTCATCAACCCCGGACACAACAGCGCCCGATCGAACGGCGCCAGGGTCAAGGTCTCGAATGCCAGAAACGGTTTAACCGCCGCGGGCAAATCGGCCGGTTGCACCAACAGCAGGTTTTCCAGGCGGATGCCGTACTGATCCGGCAGGTAGAACCCCGGTTCATTGGACAGGATCATCCCGACATCGATCGCTACCGGACGCGCCAGCCTGGACAGACTGACCGGCCCCTCGTGTATCGACAGATAACTGCCCACCCCGTGACCGGTACCATGGTCGTAATCCAATCCCACCTGCCACAACGTCCGCCGCGCGAACGCATCCAGATGCGCCCCCCCGACCCCTTTCGGAAACACCGCAGTGGCGATCGCGATGTGCCCCTGCATCACCCGCGTCACCCGATCACGCAGCTCGTCCGGCGGATCGCCGGGTCCGGTCCAGATGGTTCGGGTGATGTCTGTCGTTCCGTCCGCATATTGCGCCCCTGAGTCGATCAGGTAGACCTCGTTCGACCCAAGCTGGCGGTTCGTTTCCGCGCTCACCCGATAATGAATGATCGCGCCGTGCTCGGCGGCACCAGAAATCGCCGGGAAACTCTCGCCGCGAAACCCCTCGACCTCACGCCGAAACCCCAGTAGCGCCTCAGCGGCGGAGATTTCGCTCTGCCGTCCGCTCGGCGCGGCAACCGACAGCCAGTGCAGGAAGCGGCAGACCGCGACCGCATCACGCAGATGCGCCTCGCGTGCCCCATGCTGCTCTGTTGGATTCTTGCAAGCCTTCGGCAACAGGCAGGGATCGCTGGCCGAAGCGACCACCGCCTCGGCGTTCTCCAGTCGCTGCGCGAACCAGACCGGCGACCCCGCCGCATCGACTCGCACCGTCTTGCCCGCCAGCTTCGCCAACGCCGAAGCCAGTGTGGTCCGATCCGCCACCGACACCGCGTTGCCCAGCCAGGCCCGGGTCTCCGCCGGCAGCTTCGCCGCATCCATGAACAAATCCGTCGTCGCATCGGCATGAACCACCGCGAAGCCCAGCGCAATCGGTGTGAACGGCACGTCCGCACCGCGGATATTCAGCAGCCACGCGATCGAGGCCGGATCGGTCAGCACCGCTGCGTCCTGCTTGGCTTCCAGCAGCAGCTTGGCGACATCGCCGCGCTTTTGCTCCGACGCGCGCCCGGCGTAAGCCAGCGGGTGCGGAACCGCGGGCGCCGTCGGTTGCGTGGGGCGATCCGGCCATATCGCGTCGATCGGATTGCGCTCGACCGCGACCATGGTCAGACCAGCATCGCAATAGCGGCCCAACGCCTCCCGGCTGATCAACATCGGATCATAGCCGATCCGCGCGCCCTTCGGCGCGTGTGCCGCCAACCAGCCCGGCGGCGGCTGCTCGATCATATGGAGCCGCTGCCACAGCGCCGGATCGGTCTGCTCGGCAAGCTGCAGCACATAACGCCCGTCAGTGAACACCGCCGCGTCTGAGGCCAGCACCACCGCCAGCCCGGCACTGCCGGTGAAGCCGGTCAGCCAAGCAAGGCGCTCCGCCGCGGCCGGCACATATTCCCCAAGATGCTCGTCTGCCCGCGGAACGATGAATCCGTCCAAACCCTGATGCACCAATTCCCGCCTTAGCGCGGGCAATGCTGAACCGTCCATTTTTAATCCTCGGAATCTGATGGTTGCAGAATTTCATGGCTTCACGCCAACCCATGCTCCATATGCATGGCAGTCGGCTGATTCTGCGACTTAACGCTCACGTAATCCGCATTATGTTGCACTGCGTCATGGCCGGAAGCGACCGCCATTCCGACGGCACGCACGACCCGGACCCGTATGGACATTTTGCCATGAGCGTTCACACCGCCAAATCCGAACTTTCCTTCCAGCTACCCAGCATGAGCTACATCGACGCCAAGTGGGAAGAGCCGAACCTTCGCGCGGCCGCCTCCACCCCCGGTAACCGCCGGCGCGGTGGCCTATTGGCCTGGGTATCGCGTCAGGTCACCGGCATGGTGTCCTGGCATCGGGAAAACCAGGCCGCCCAGGAATTGTCGCTGATGTCGGATCGTGAGCTCAGCGATATCGGCCTGAGCCGTAGCGACGTTGGTCGCGTCTTTCAGACCCGTTTCAACGCTGATCTACGCCACCGCGGCACCAGCCGCTGACCGTTATGTTCCGACCGAAGTCGGCGACACTGCCTGATGCATGCGTCGTCCGGTAGCGCCGCCGACCCAGCGTGTGCATACAGTCGTGTTCGCCAACGTCATCGCGGCCAGCGCAAGGACGCAAGCGCTCGGGTAACCATGGCCGGAACGTCCTGCCACTCCGCCAAGATCCAGTAGCACAATAGCAACACCACAATCCCGAACACCGGGACCGCGAAGCCGCGGCCCGCGCGGGCCTGCTTCCGCGATATCGCCATGACACCTCCAGCCGCCCCGTCAGAGATCACGACGCAGCGACGCGGTGATTGTAACGCTGGCAGTAGGGCAAAATTTTGCGGCATCCGTCGCTTCATTGCGAGCATAATACTGCCCGTTTCCGGTCGGGTTGGCCCGCTGTTGCCTGGAAAGATCGAGCGGTGGGAAATTGGCCACAGCAACGCCGCCACTTCGGCCACCACGCCAAGCATCCCTGGCTCCAGGCTACGAACCGGGGCGCCCCGATCTCGGAGCAACGCGATGGATCACATCGAACTAGCGATGGTTTTGGCGGTGGATGGGTCGGCCAGCGTCACCTATGACGAATTCGGACTTATCGCCGGAGGCATGGCGAACGCGCTGCGTGATCCGGCGGTGGCCGCCGGACTGACCGGACGTAGCCTGCTCGCTTTGTTGCTATGGTCCGGCACCGGACAGCAGGACATCATCACCGGCTGGACTGCGATCAGCACGGCGGCCGACCTGGCAGCATTCGCCGACGGGGTCGACAACATGCCGCGCACCGTGAAGGCCGGCAACACCGCGATCGGCGAGGCGTTGCTGGCTGCGCTGACCCTGTTCGCCCGCGCACCCGGCATTCCTGATCGCAGCATCGTCGACGTCATCGGTGACGGCCGGTCCAACGACGGGATCGCCCCGGGGCTGGTCCGTGACCGCATGGTATCGGCGGATATCACCATCAACGGCCTCTGCATCCTGCACGAAGAGCCTGACCTGCTGACCTCCTACACCAACGACGTGATCGGCGGCCCCGGCGCCTTCGCGGTCACTTGCCGTGACTATCGCGATTTTGCCGAAGCCATGCGGCAGAAGCTGACGCGCGAGGTCAAATCCCCTATCGTCTGACCGCTATGTCGAAGAGGTGATCCGCCGCCCGAACGCCGCGCAACGCTTAGCTGACGCCGTGCATTGTTATAGGTGATGTCGCAGCCGACGTCGTCGCACCAGCAAGAGGATCCGTCGTCTGACCGACCAACCAGCAGAAGCCGGCGAAAACCGAGTCATTGCCGAGGAAACCCGGCACGAGTTCGTCGCCGTGACCGAATCCGAGGGCGACATCCTCCGCGGCCGCACCGTCGGTTCCGTGACCGAGAAGAAAACCTTCGGCGACGACGAAGACGACGCGATGCCGCTGCCCACCGACCCGCGGACCTTCTTCCTTGGCGGCTTGTTCGTGCTGGCCTGCATGGCCGCGCTCTACATCACCGCGCCGATCGTGCTTCCGCTGATCCTTGCCATCGTCCTCAAGCTTCTGCTGCAGCCTTTGGTCCGCCTGCTGGAGCGTATCCACGTCCCGCGCGCCATCGGCGCCATCCTCTCGGTGCTGCTGGTTCTGCTGACCTTCGCCGGCACCATCAGCATGCTCGCCGGTCCCGCCGCCGCTTGGGCCGCAAAGTTGCCTGAGGCGATCCCCAAGCTGAAAGACAGCCTGAGCGTCCTGCAGCCACCGATCGACGCCATCCAGCGGATGATGAACCTGGTCACGGGCCCGGCCGTCAGCCCCGGAACGCAAGCTCCGAATATGCATCCGTCCGGCCTGCTGAGCGCACTGCTGGCTAGCTCCGCCACTGCCACTTCAGGCCTGTTCACTACCCTGCTCATCCTGTTCTACATGCTGGTCTCAGGCGAAACGTTCCTGCTCCGCATGGTCGAGATCCTGCCGCGGTTCAGGGACAAGCGTCAGGCGGTCGAACTGTCGCTCCGCATCGAGCGCGATGTCTCCGCCTATCTGCTGACCGTGTCCTGCATCAATTTGCTCGTCGGCGTGGCCACCGGCTGCGTCATGTGGGTCTGTGGCGTCGCCAACCCGGTGCTGTGGGGCGCCATCGCCTTCGTGCTAAATTTCGTGCCGATACTCGGGGCAATGGTCGGGCTCGTCATCTTCCTGATGGCCAGCGTCCTCGCGCTTGGCGTCACCTGGTGGGCGTTGCTGCCGGTCGGCCTGTATTTGGCCATCCACATCGCCGAGGGTGAATTCGCCACCCCGATGCTGTTGGCTCGGCGTTTCACCATCAACCCGGTGGCGCTAATCCTGGCTTTGGTCTTCTGGTATTGGATGTGGGGCGTTACCGGCGCGATCCTGGCAGTGCCGCTGCTGGCGATCGCCAAGATCATCTGCGACGAGCTCCGCCCGCTGCGCGCCTTCGGTCACCTGCTGGAGGGTTGAGCTTCGGCCGCCCCAGTCTTCCGCGCCCAGCATGGGGCCCGCTGCGAGTCCAACCCGGAGCCCTTGTCCAAGCTGTCAGTCGATCCCCGCGCCTACGATTTGCAGCGTCATTGCCGCGAAAACGGCGGCGATGAACACGCTGGCGGTAGCCATCACGGCTCGTCCGCCCCAATTCTGCAATGCGGTCGTCTTGTATGCCAGCGCCAACTCCCACACGCCGTAACCCGCGAAAACGGCGCTGAGACTCCCGAGGACAACCGGTCCGATTTGCTCGTACATGGCTGGTTGTTACACCGATCCGATATGACAGCACAACAAGTATCCTGCGTTGCGCCATCAGGGCACGTCCCTGGTATCACGGGAATAGTATGAGACACCTGATTCTCGACAGCCGGACGCCCCGCAACCTTCGGTCGCAAACATTGCCGTCAGGCAGCCGGCATCCCATACTGATGGCATGCATGGCTCCGTGACACTGTCCCTCAATGGCGAAACAAGGCTGTTCGCCGGCCCCGCCGACGGCCCGCTTTCGCTTTCGGCGCTGCTGGGTATGCTTGGGCTCGACGCGCGCAAGGTCGCGATCGAGCGGAATCAAGAGATCGTGCCGCGGTCGCGCTACGCCGAGACCTGGCTGGCCAGCGGCGATGCGCTGGAGATCGTGCACTTCATCGGTGGAGGCTAAGCATGGACGGATCAATCGTTGCGGACGACGGCTGGACGGTGGCCGGACGAAAGTTCCGCTCCCGGCTGATCGTCGGCACCGGCCGATACAAGGACCTGCAGGAAACCGGTCGCGCGATCGAGGCCAGCGGGGCCGAGATCGTTACTGTGGCCGTTCGACGGGTGAATCTGTCCGATAGCGGAGCGCCGATGCTGCAGGACTACGTCGATCCAAGGAAATATACCTATCTGCCAAATACCGCCGGCTGCTTCACCGCGAACGAAGCGGTCCGCACATTGCGACTGGCGCGCGAAGCAGGCGGCTGGAATCTGGTCAAGCTGGAGGTCCTCGGTCCGCCGCCGTTGCTCTACCCCGACATGCAAGGCACCTTCCAGGCTGCGGAAGCGCTGATCAAGGACGGCTTCGAGGTCATGGTCTACTGCGCCGACGACCCGCTCGCGGCGAAGCGGCTGCAAGACATGGGCTGTGTCGCGATCATGCCGCTGGGCGCACCGATCGGGTCCGGTCTGGGCATCCAGAACCCGGCGATGATCTCGATGATGATGGAACACGTGACGGTGCCGTTCCTGGTCGATGCCGGCGTCGGCACCGCGTCGGATGCGGCGATCGCGATGGAGTTGGGCTGCGATGCCGTTCTGCTGAACTCGGCGATCGCCCATGCCAAGGATCCGGTGTTGATGGCGCGTGCGATGAAGGCGGCGATCGAGGCGGGCCGGTTGGCCTATCGGGCCGGCCGGATGCCGCGTCGGATGGGCGCCGATCCGTCCAGCCCGCTGACTGGATTGATTCGTTAATACGTGCAACCGCGCGTGGCACGACGCTGGCGTTGCAGCATGATCGCCTCGGGCGCCTCCAACCCGCGCCAACCACGAGGCAGAATAAGTCGAGCGGGTTCAGATGTTCCATTCGGCGTGGGCAGCTTGACCATGCTACTCGTGGAACGCCGCCCGCCCCTCTTGAATGCCAAAATTCTCGTAATGCACGAGCGGATCAATGCCGGCGGCTCTGACATCGGAATAGGCAGCCAGGTACTTCGCGGTCGAAAACGCGGCACTCGGATCCCGACCCTCTCGCCAACCGAAGTTCTCATAGTGCAGCAACGGATCGATGCCGGCCGCCGCCACGTCCGGGTTGCTGCGCAAATAGAAGTTTGTGTCGAACAAGGCGTCCGGATTGCGCCCCTCTCTCCAGCCGCTGCTCGCGTAATGGGCTGAGGGATCGACGCCGGCGGCCCTTATGTCGGCGTATTGGGAGAAGTAATAAGTGTTGTCCA
Source organism: Rhodopila sp. (assembly GCF_965277825.1). NCBI lineage: Bacteria > Pseudomonadati > Pseudomonadota > Alphaproteobacteria > Acetobacterales > Acetobacteraceae > Rhodopila > Rhodopila sp. The sequence continues at coordinate 626,788 of NZ_OZ255846.1, forward strand.
CTAGCGGGTCCTGCGGCCCGACGCCATGGGGCGTGGCGACGAATGCCAGGCGTCCCTCCAACGCTCCATTGTGCAGGTAGTGCATCAGCGGGTCGATCTGCGCCGCTGCCACATCTGGGTTGGCCCGAAGATAGGCCCGCGTGCTGAACGACGCGCTGGGATCGCGCCCCTCTTTCCAACCGTCGGTTTCATAATGCACCAGTGGATCGATGCCGGCAGCCGCCACATCTGGGTTTTGATTGAGGTAGTATTTGATATCAAAGAACGCATCAGGGTTGCGTCCCTCTCTCCAGCCGAAACTGGTAAAGTGCGCTTCGGGATCGACGCCCGCGGCGGCAACGTCCGGATTGTGCTGAAGGTAATACGCCACATCGAAGTCAGGGTTTGCCGAGGGTGTGATGTAATCGGTGATACTGTAGCTGCCGCGCCCAATAAAGGAATTCGACGAAACCTCGAGCTTGTAGGTGCCGGAGATCGTGGGGGTGTAGCTATAGCTCCGGCCGACCACGGCGGACGTATACGACACAACCTGATCGAACGGATTGACCAGTTGAAGATAAGGATCAGCGAGAGTCGCGAATGTAATAGCGGCGTAGTAGGTCGTACCGGCAGCAAGTTGTAAAGCATAGGTATGCTCTTCGCCGGTATAGGTCAGGGTGTCGGTCAGCGTTTCACCCGAGACCAACGGTGTGTCGGATGTCTGTTCCGGCTTAGAGGCATTATCCGCCCGTAGCGAGTAGCCGCCAGCCGACGGCGAGGTGACTTCGATGTAGTAATCGGTTGAGTTTGCGACCCCAAGCCACTGCTGAGCCTGTCCATTAGCGCTGCTGTAGGCCATAATGTTACCGAATTGGTCACGAACATCGAATTTTGCGCCCAGCGAGCTGGTGCCGTCGAACGAGTTCGGCAGCAAGGTTACGACGTAGGTGAAGCCTACGTCAGTGTGCATGTGATACCAGTCGGTGTCGATGCCGCCAGCGCTGATCGTACCGTAGGCGTTCTCAGGCCCAAACGTCAGATAACCTGTGGTGGCCGTGTTGCTCGGCAGGTCGATTCCGAAACTCTTTTCGTCGAGACTCATGATAATCCCACCGGAGACTTGAATGCAGCCTTTTTATGTCGGAATAGATATATTTGTCAACAAACAATGAAAATCGCAGAGTCTATCGACTCACCCTGGAATGTTTCACCCCGTACACGCGCGCCATCGGCGAGGCGAATATCGGGTATTGACCGAGCGGCGGCCCGCATAGGCCGCCTGAGCGTCTGGACGGCTTTAGTCCGGCGTGCCTCGTGAGCAGGAATCTACCGCCGTCTGCCGGTGGCCGCACCCCGCCGCGGGAATGGCAAATGTTTGGAGCAAAGCCCGACCACGCGACCTACCTTTGACAATAGGCCTGCGAAGGCGCGGCCGGGGCCATCGCTGGTTTGCACCCACCGCTACACGTAATACTCCGCCAGCGGCGCAAAGCCGTTGAATCTGGTGCTGGCGTAAGTCGTCACATACGCACCGGCAGACAGCAGTTCCACTCGGTCTCCACACCGCAGCGCCAATGGCAGACGGTAGTTCGACCTCTCATACATGATGTCCGCGCCATCGCAGGTCGGTCCGGCGATCGCCACCGGGCCGGTCTTGCTGCCATCGTGTGCCGTGGTGATACGATACTTGATCGACTCGCCCTCGGTCTCCGCCAATCCGCCGAAACGCCCGATATCGAGGTAGACCCAGCGCACTGGGTCGTCCCGATCGCGGCGGCTGACCAGCACCACCTCAGCCTGCACCAGGCCGGCATCACCGACGATGAAGCGGCCGGGCTCGATCACCATCTCGGGCAGGTTGTTGCCGAAGTGCCGGGTCATCGCCGTCATTATGGCGTCACCGAAACGGTCGATCTGCGGCACATCGTCGCGGTAGCGGGTCGGGAAACCGCCGCCCAGATTAAGCATCCGCAGGTTGACGCCGGCCTCGGTCAGGTCGGTGAACAGCATCGCGACCTTGCCGATGGCGGCCTCGTAGGCGTGGGTGGTGACCTGCTGACTGCCGACGTGAAACGACAGGCCGTACGGGTCCAGCCCAAGCTCGCCCGCCTGCTGCATCAGTTCGCGTGCGTTCTCGATCGTCGTACCGAATTTGCGCGACAACGGCCAATCCGCGCCCTCGTTCTCGACCAGGATGCGGCAATAGACCCGAGAGCCGGGGGCATGACGAGCAAGCTTCTCCAACTCCTCGCGGGAGTCGAAGGCGAACATCATGACGCCAGCTTGGTGCGCCCGTCGGATCGCCGACACCTTCTTGATGGTGTTGCCGAAACTGATCTTCTCGGGCGCGGCGCCGGCGTCTAGGCAAAACACCACCTCCTCGATGCTTGCGGCGTCGAAGTAGCTGGAAAGCCCAGCCAGTCGCTCCAGCACCTGCGGCGCCGGGTTTGCCTTGACAGCGTAGTAGATGCGGGCCAGCGGCAGCGCATCACGCAAAGCGCGGAAATTATCTTCCACGCGATCCACATCGAGCACCATGCACGGCGTCGCCGGCTGCTGCTGCGTAAGGAATCGGGCGATTTTCGGAGTCATCGCGCCGGGCCTCCCTCGGTTGGACGCTCACCTATCCAGGCGATGAGCGTAGTTGACGAAACGGTCGAACGAACCAGCGACCAAACGATTGCCAGAACGCTTGACGTCGTTGCGTAACCACAGAGGGCCAGAGGCACGTGCGTTGCTGCGTGAGCGCCATCTAAGACCCCCTCCCCCCCCTTGCAATAGGAAATTCGTGTGCGGGGTCAAAAAACCCCCGGAGCCGCGCCACATGCTTGATGACACTGTGTTAACCGAGGACGACGTGGCACCCGATATGACGCCTCGACACGCCGCCCCGGCGTGGAGCGGCCTGCTCGGCCGAACCCTAAGAGAAAGCACGTCGGATCGGGTGTCGCTCGCCGCCGCGGGTTGTGCATTCTATGCCACCTTGGCGTTGTTCCCGGCGATCAGCATGCTGATCTCGGTGGCCGGCATGATCCTGGATCCGGTAACCGCCGAAAAGCAGCTAGCGGTGGTTTCAGGCCTGCTGCCGTCACCCGCCTTCTCGCTGATCGAAGATCGCGTACACCAGCTCGTCAACCAGAGCAGCGGCGCGCTCAGCCTGCATCTGGCGGTCAGCTTCCTGTTGACGTTCTGGAGCAGTGCCAGCGGCAGCAAGTCTGTGCTGTCAGCGGTCAACGTGGCTTATGACGTAACCGAGCAGCGGCCGTTCCTGCGATTTCAGGCGATCGGGCTGGCAATGACACTGGTCTCGGTGCTGTGCGCGATCCTGGCGATCAGTGTGCTGTTGCTGCTGCCGCCGGCGATCGATTTACTTGGGTTGTCGAGCCATGGCGGCGGGCTGATCCATTTCGCCGGCATGGCGATGCTGATCGGCTTCTTCTTCGTCGCCATCATGCTGCTGTATCGCTTCGGTCCATCGCGACCCAAGCCGCCGCACCCCCGCATCATTCCGGGCGCCGTGCTGGCCACCATGCTGTGGCTGATCGCGTCGGAATTGTTGTCGTTCTATGTCTCGCGGATAGCCTCATTCGGCGCCACCTATGGCTCGCTCGGGGCTGCTGTCGGGATCATGCTCTGGTTCTATATCTCCGCCTACGCCGTACTGCTCGGCGCGGAACTCAACGCCCGCCTGGAAGAGGTCCAGGACGGCTGGTGACCGGTACGGTAGATGGCGGCAGCACTATCGAGTTTCTGATTGAAGCAGACGCATCACAACAGCCGGATAGGCCTCATGCTTGGGCCTGCGCCTTAGCGGCCGCATCTTGTTGACACTGATATCACATCGGCAACCGGGGTGTTTTTCGTTGATCGCTCCGAGCGCCAGGTGATATCGACGTTGCGCGACGCACAAGAGAGCATCCATGACCGATCTCCATTGGTTGCCGACCATTGCCGACTGGCGTCAACGTCTGCGCGCTTTGCCCGCCGATCCAGCGACCGCTTGGGAAAACGCCGTTGCACTCGCCAATGCGCGACTGAACTTCGTGCTGACCAATTCGCTGGATGAAACCATCCGCCGCGTGTTGCCCGCGGGGCCCGAGACTCTGGCCACCAAGAAGGTACGCCTCGCCGTGCTGGGGTCCTCCACCCTGACTCACTTGCTGCCTGCGATCCGGGTCGCCGGCCTGCGACGCCGGATCTGGGTCGACACCTACGAGAACGACTACGGGCAATATCTGCAGGAACTATCGGACACCGACTCGGCGCTGCACGCATTCAAGCCCACAGCGGTACTGGTCGCGCTCGACGCCTATCACCTGACCGCCGGCGTGACGGCGGCGATGGACGCCGCTACCGCCGACGCCGCGCTAACCGAGATGCAGGACCACCTGCGCGAGATCTGGCGGTTAGCCCGCGAAGCGTTCCGCTGCCCGATCATCCAGCAGGCCGCACTGCCGGTTCACTTACCCTTGCTTGGAAATAATGAACACCGATTGCCCGGATCACGTGCCTGGCTGCTGACCCGCCTGAACGCGGCGATCCGCGACATGGCCGAGGCCGAGGGCATCGACGTGCTGGCGGTCGACGACCGAGCTTGCCGCGACGGTATCGGCAAGTGGCATGATGCGGCGCTGTGGCATCGCTCAAAGCAGGAAGTTTCACCGACCGCCAGCCCGCTTTACGGCGATCTGGTCGGCCGCTGGATGGCCGCCAAACAGGGCCGGTCGTTCAAGTGCCTGGTGCTGGACCTCGACAATACGGTTTGGGGCGGCGTCATCGGCGATGACGGCCTGGAAGGCATCGTGCTGGGTCAGGGCAGCCCGCTGGGCGAGGCCTATACCGCGTTCCAGGACTATGTCCGCGAGCTCAGCCGCCGCGGCGTGATCCTGGCGGTGTGTTCGAAGAACGACGAAGCCAACGCGCTGGAGCCGTTCGACAAGCACCCCGACATGGTGCTGAAGCGCGCCGACATAGCCAGCTTCGTCGCCAACTGGTCGAACAAGGCCGACAACATCCGCGCCATCGCCCACGAACTGAACATCGGCCTCGATGCGCTGTGTTTCGTCGACGACAATCCTTTCGAACGCAACCTGGTGCGCCAGGAACTGCCGATGGTCGCGGTGCCGGAGGTGTCGGACGATCCGGCCGGCTATCCGCTAGCGCTGTCGGACGCCGGCTATTTCGAGGGCCTGTCGGTCACTGACGAGGATCGCGATAGAACGTCGCAATACCAAGGCAACAAGGCTCGCGACGCACTGAAAGCCGCGGTGACCGACCTGCCGTCGTATCTGCGCGGGCTCGAGATGCAACTGATCTGGAAGCGCTTCGACAAGCTCGGCTTGCAGCGGATCGTGCAGCTCATCAACAAGTCGAATCAGTTCAACCTCACCACAAGGCGCTACGCCGACGAGGACATCATCGCGGTGATGGCCGATCCGAAGGCCTTCGGTCTGCAGCTTCGGTTGACCGACCGGTTCGGCGACAACGGCATCATCGCCATCATCATCGGGCGGATGCAGGCGAACCAGGATCTTTATATCGATACCTGGCTGATGAGCTGCCGCGTGCTCGGACGTCAGGTCGAGCCGACGACGCTGAACCTGATCGCCCGGCAAGCGGCCAGCCTGGGGGCTAGGCGGCTGGTCGGCGAATACATACCGACCAAGAAGAACGCCATGGTCAAGGAGCACTATGCCCGGCTGGGCTTTAGCGTTATGCAAACCGACGACGCCGGCGGCAACCGCAACATCCTGGATCTTGCCGCCTTCACGCCGGCCGAAACCTTCATTCATGTGGTCGAGGGCTGATCTGATGGCGACGGAAGCCGAAATCTATGGCGATCTGACCGAGATCTTCCACGACGTGTTCATGCGCGACGACATCAAGCTGTCGCCGGACCTTACCGCCAAGGGCGTGCAGGGCTGGGACAGCTTCAAGCAGATCGAGATCATAATGGCCTGCGAGGAGAAGTGGGGCATCAAGTTCAACACCCGTGAACTCGACGCCCTGCGCTGCGTCGGCGATCTGGCGACGATGGTGCAGAAAAAGACCGCCTAGATCGCTTCTTAGCCCGGAAGCAACAGCGAATTCGCTTCAGGTTCTAGAGCCCGGGGCCAGCATCTCGGGCGGCAACCATACCCGTTGCACGCGCCATGCGCCGTTCTGCAGATCCATTTCAAGCTTGATCGGATCCGTTTGGCCGCGCGCCTTTAAACTGACCAGGAACGTGGTTGGGCTATCGAAGAATGCCCAATTGACATGGACATCGGCGCCCTTCGGGGCCGGCGCCGGCTGGTTCGCCGGCACGGTGGTGGTGGCGGCGGCCAACAGCGCCTGCGGAGTGACAGATTTATCGATCGAGTTCGATGCAATGCCGCGAACAAACGATGCTCCGAACGGCGGCAAGCTCGCCGTGGTCGTGGACGCCGGCGCTTCCGTTCCAAGATCGCAGACGTCTTCCTTGATTCCCTCCCGCACCGCGGGCCAGTCAACAAGAGATTCCAACGTGGAGGCATCAGCGCTCTGGATGGCCGACCCAAGCCGATAGAGCGTCACATAGGGATAGGCGACATAGGCGACACCGACACTCAACACAGTCGCAAGCAGTGGCCACCTGGCACGCATTCGGATGCTCCGTGTTTTTGTCGCCCCGTTCCATTCGACGTGTAGCAGCTAAACGCCGAAGGGTGGAGTGCTTTCCTTGAGCAAACGGCACATTGAACCACAACCGGTTGATAAAACGTTAACTCTGTCGTGAGCGCCGCATATCAACGCAACCGCCGAATCGGCAAGCGAATGCCCAACAACGCGAACCGAGCGCCAAGCGACGCCGAAGAAGGGACACCATCGACCCTGACCTCGATTCCGCGCTAACACCCGACCATGAACCCTTCCGATCTCTACGCCCGTCTGCGCGAGACCGTCCTGGCCGCCCTGCGCGAAATAGTCCCCGACCTTCCCGCGGAGATCGCCGCGCGCGTCGAGATCACTCCCACCCGCGACCAGGCGCATGGCGACATGGCCACCAATGCCGCCATGGTGGCCGCCAAGGCCGCCCGCCAGCCGCCCGCGAAAATCGCCGCCGCCCTGGTCAAGCATCTGACCGCGGCGCCCGATATCGCCTCGGCCGAGGCGGCCGGCCCCGGCTTCGTCAACCTCCGCCTGCGCCCCGACGCGTTTCGGGCCATTCTCCCCGCCATTCTGCGTGATGGTGAATCCTGGGGCGACGCCACCATCGGCGCGGGAACCCGCATCAATGTCGAATATGTCTCCGCTAACCCGACCGGTCCGATGCATATCGGTCATTGCCGAGGCGCCGTGGTCGGCGACGCGCTAGCCAATTTGCTCATCAAAGCCGGCTACGGCGTCACCAAGGAATATTACATAAACGACGCCGGCGCCCAGGTCACCGCGCTCGCCTGGGCGGCCTACTGGCGCTACCTCCAGGCCATCGGCTCGCCGATCACCGAGCAGATGTTCGCCAGCGAAGTCCCCGGCGGCCTGCAATATAAAGGTGAATACCTCGCCGACGTCGGCAGAGCCCTTGGAGAGCGATATCAAGCCTCGCTGGCTACGCCCGATCTCGGCATCGCTCCGCCCGAACTCTGGCTCAACGCAGTCAAGGACCTCACCATCGCCGCCATGATGACCGAGATCCGCGAAGACCTCCGCCGCCTTGGCGTGCAACAGGACGCTTTCACCAGTGAACGCGCCCTGGTCGCCTCCGGGGCCGCCGACGCGGTGATCGACAAGCTGCGCGCCGACGGGCTGATTTACCAGGGCGTGCTGGAACCGCCGAAGGGCAAGGCGCCGGAGGACTGGGAACCGCGCCCGCAAACCTTGTTCCAGGCCACCCGATTCGGCGACGACGTCGATCGGCCGCTGCGCAAATCCGACGGCTCCAACACCTACTTCGCGAATGATATCGGCTATCACGCCGACAAGGTCGCGCGCGGCTACGACGTGCTGATCGACGTCCTCGGCGCTGACCACGGCGGATATGTCTCTCGGATCAAGGCCGCGGTTCGCGCCATCTCGGCCGACGCCGTCAAACTGGAGGCCGTGCTCTGCCAGATCGTCCACATCGTCAAAGCTGGCCAGCCAGTCCGCATGTCCAAGCGTGCCGGCAGCTACGTCACCCTGCGCGACCTGCTGGACGAAGTCGGCAAGGACGCCGTCCGTTTCACCATGCTGACGCGCAAGGCCGATGCGCAGATGGAGTTCGACCTCGACCAGGTACTGGCCACCACCCGCGAAAACCCGGTGTTCTACGTCCAATATGCCCACGCCCGCTGCCGCTCGGTTTTGCGCGCCGCGACCGGAATGTTCCCGGGCCACGGTCTGGCCGATTCTGACCTCGCCGAAACAGCCCTGAATACCCTGACCGGAGAGCCCGAACTGGCCCTGATGCGTCGCCTGGCACTTTGGCCGCGCACCGTGGAAAGTGCGGCTATTGCAAGAGAACCGCATAGGATAGCGTTTTTTCTCTATGACTTGGCAGCCGACTTTCATATGTTATGGAACCGAGGCAAGGACGACGCCACACTTCGATTCCTGCGGCCCGATCAACCGGCGGAGACCCGTGCGCGGCTCGCCCTGGTTGCGGCAACGGCGATCGTGATCCGTTCCGGCCTCGCGGTGATGGGCGTCACGCCCGTCGAGGAAATGCGCTGACCGCCGGCTGACTTCCGCCGGCCAAGGCCAAGCGGGAAAGAGCTGTCACGTGTCGGACGATCTGAGCATCCCCAACCCGAGTTACCGCGGAACCCAGGCGCGCCGCTACGGCACCGGTCAAAGCCGAACCGGCCGACGGCTTGACCCGGATACTCGCCGCCTTGCGCTGTTCGCCAGTGGCCTCGGCGTCGTGTTGGTGGCGCTGATCGCCGGCTCCACCCTGATCGGTCGCCGCGGCACCGAGGTCCCGGTTATCACCGCCGACACCCGGCCGATCCGCGTCAAACCGGACAACCCTGGCGGAATGAAGATCGACGGCGCCGAGAACGACGTGTTCTCCGCCGGGTCCGACCTCGCCGATGCCAAGCTGGCCCCGCCGCCGGAGAATCCGGACGCCAAGGCGCTGCGCCCCGCGTCGGCGCCCCCTGTCGCCGTCGAACCGCCCGCGCCGCCGCCCGCGCCTTCGGCTGTGACCACGCCGCTGCCCGCTCCGCCGGCGCCCGTGGCCATCAACCCGCCGCTGCCCACGGCCATCGCCCCACCGCCCTCGGGCAAGCCAGCCCAGGTCACCAGCGTGCTCGCCAGGCCCGCTCCGCAGTTGGCCCCGAAACCGCAAGTTGCCGCGGCCGAAACCCATCCCTCCGCGCCCGGACATCAGATCGAGGTCCAACTTGCCGCACTCACCTCGGAGGAAGCGGCGCGCGACGAATGGCAATTGCTGTCCAAGCGCCTGCCGGACCTGCTCAACGGCCGGCAGCCCGATTATTCTCGCACCGAGCGGGATGGGCACACGTTCTGGCGCATTCGCACATCAGGCTTCGCCGACATGGCTCAAGCCCGCACCTTCTGCGACCACATACGAGCCAAGGGTGGCGGCTGTTCAGTGGCGGATTTCTAGAGCAGGATCCAACCCTGGCGTGGCGATTCGGGAGTCAGCCATGCTGGGAATCAAAAGCCGGCCGCCATGAGCTCTCCACCAATCCGCGCCGCCATCGTCAGCCTCGCCGGACTCGCGCTTTCGGCGGAAGAAGCCGCGCTGTTCCGGGCCTTCCCCCCCGCCGGCGTAATCCTGTTCTCCCGCAACATCCAAGACCCGGAGCAACTGACGGAGCTGACAGCTTCGCTGCGCGGCGTGCTGTCGGCTGACGCCGACCTCATGGTCGATCAGGAAGGAGGACGGGTTGCCCGCCTCAAGCCACCGCACTGGGACCCCCACCCGCCCGCTGCGTCGCTCGGCCAGCGATTCGCCACCGACCCGGCAGCAGCCATCCGGGCCGCCTGGTTGACCGGTGCGCTGATCGGTTGGCAGTGCCGGACGGCCGGATTCACTATATCCGCCACGCCGGTGCTGGATATCTCGGTTCCCGGCGCGCACGACGTGATCGGTGACCGCGCCTTCGCCCGCCATCCGGTCGCCGTGGCCCGGCTGGGCCGGGCGGTCGCCAATGGGCTGCTCGCGGCCGGCGTCGTGCCGGTCGGCAAGCACGCCCCTGGTCATGGCCGGGCGCGCGTCGATAGCCACCTGTCGCTGCCGAAGCTGACCGACACCGACCTCGCCGCCGATATCCGGCCTTTCGCACTGAACGCCGACCTGCCATGGATGATGACAGCTCATATCGTGTATGAGGCCTTCGATCCCCATCTTCCGGCAACCCTGTCGGCCAAGGTGATCGAGAGCGTCATCCGCGGCCGCATCGGCTTCGAAGGAGTCCTGGTGACCGACGACCTGGCGATGCAAGCGCTTTCCGGCGCCCCAGCCGACCTGGCGGTCCAGGCGCTGACCGCCGGCTGTGACATCGCGCTGTACTGCAGCAGCAATTTTTCCGCCACCGAGGCAGTGCTGCGAGCCGTCCCCCCGCTGACTTCACGCGCCCAGCAGCGGCTGCGCGCCGCCAGGGCCGCCGCCGCCCGCCGCCGCCAGACGCTTCAGCCGGCGCCGCTGGCCGCCGAGCGGGAATGGCTGCTGGCGTGAACCACTTCCTGTTCAATCTCGCACTGGCCGTTATCCCGGTGGTCCTGGCGATCACCCTGCACGAGGCCGCGCACGGCTATGCCGCCTTGGCGTTGGGCGACACCACCGCTCGTGATGCCGGCCGGCTGTCGCTGAATCCGATCCGCCATATCGACAAGGTCGGCACCATAATCCTGCCGGGCTTTCTGCTGATCAGCCAGCTGCTGGTGCCCCCGCACCGGATCTTCTTCATGTTCGGCTGGGCCAAGCCGGTGCCGATCGGAGCCTGGAAGTTCCCCAACCCGCGGCGCGGCATGGCGCTGGTGGCGAGCGCCGGGCCGCTGATGAACTTCTTTCTCGCCTGGCTCGCCGCCCTGGTGATTCCAGTGGCCGATACCGACAGCGCCACCCTGGCGGTGCTTCAGCAATTCCTGCTCTATTTCATACTGTCAAACATCGTGCTCGGCCTGTTCAATCTGCTGCCGATCCCCCCGCTGGATGGCGGCCGCATCGCCGTCGGCCTGCTGCCGGAGAGCCTGGCGCGAATCTGGGCGCGGCTGGAGAAAGCCGGCATCGTGATTGTCCTGCTGGTGGTGTTCATCCTGCCCCGCATCATCGGGGTCGATCCGGTCGGACAGGCGCTCGACCACGTGCTGCCGTGGGCGTTCCACACCCTGTTCTGGCTCGCGGGGCGAAACGTCGGTGGGATGGATGGAAACATCATCTGACATCGCCGAACCTAGCCCGGCTTCGGACAACCTCGTGCTCCGGCTTGAAGGGTTCGAGGGACCGATGGACCTGTTGCTCGACCTGGCGCGGTCGCAGAAGCTGGATCTGGCGAAAATCTCCATCCTGTCGCTGGTCGATCAATATCTGGCGGTGATCGAGGGCGCCAGGCGCGTCCGGCTGGAACTGGCCGCCGACTGGCTGGTGATGGCTGCCTGGCTGACCTGGCTGAAATCCCGCCTGCTGATCCCCGCCGCCGACGGCGATGACCTCGAAAACGGCGAGTTGGCGGCCGAGGCACTGGCCGAGCGGTTGCGAGAGATGAACGTCGTCCGCAGCCTTGCGTCCTGGCTGGCCGCGCGGCCGGTGCTGGGCCAGGACGTGTTCGCCCGCGGCGCGGCAGAGACCCACTTCGAATACGATCGCTCGCGTATCGTGCTGGAACCCGGCCCGTTCGTGCGCGCCTACCTGCAGGCGATCCGGCGCGGAACCAGGACGTCGCCATACACGCCACGCGCGCTGACACTGTGGACTGTGCAGGATGCGCTGCGGCGGCTCGCCGATCTGCTCGGCAGCCTGCCGGACTGGAGCACGCTGGAGCAGTTCTTGCCTGAGCACGGAGACAGCCCGACGGAACGCCGCGCCGCCCTGTCCAGCACCCTGCTGGCGAGCCTGGAGATGGCACGCGGGGGGGCCGTCAGGCTCCGGCAAGAGCAAGCGTTCGGACCAATCCTGGTGCGGCGCGGCAGTGCTGATGTAGATATGGGCGCATGAGTGACGATCCCGAATTGCGGACCGCCGATCCCGCCGACGCGCAACCGTTGCCGGAAGCGGCGGCCAATCCGGCGGACCGGAATACGTTGCCCGAACAACGTGAAGCCGGGCATCAGAGGCTCGAACGACCGCTTGCCGAACCGCAAGCGAGCGAAGCAGGGCCGCCAGCTTCTCCGCGAGAGCCCGACGAGGACGCACTGCGTCTCGCCGAGGCTCTGGTGTTCGCCAGCGCCGAACCGGTCACGCCGCGCGGTCTCGCCAGGGTGCTGGCGGATGATATCGACGCCGACGCCGTGCTGGCGGCCCTGCGGGCGCGCTATGCTGGGCGCGGCGTTGAATTGGTCGAAGCCGGCAACGGCGTGATGTTCCGATCCGCCCCCGACCTCGCGCCCCGCCTGCGCAAGGTGATCGATTCGCCGCGCCGGCTACCTCGGGTGGCGATGGAGACGCTGGCGATCGTTGCCTACCACCAGCCGATGACCCGCCCCGAGATCGAGCACATCCGCGGCACGGCGTTGTCGCAGCAAACCTTGGACTCGCTGCTGGAGCTGAACCTGATCGCGCCGAAAGGCCGGCGGGAGACCCCTGGGCGGCCTACCTTGTGGGGCACGACCCCCGAATTCCTGGCGCATTTCGGCCTGAACGATCTGCGCCAACTGCCGCGGCGCGAGGACCTGCTGCTCGACATCGCGCCGCCAAAGTCCGCGCCCGAGATGTTGCCGGCCGATCTGCAGCCGCCACCGCAAGCGCGGACCGAATAGGCGCCGCGGCAGGATTGCATCGAGCGGAACGTTCAAGGCGCGCAGCGAGGCCCGCGCGTTGACGCTAGTGTATACAAATGTCAAATCACCTGTCCGCATGGCTGGGTCATCATAGTTGCATAACAATCAGTCAGAATGGCTGGTTTATCGCTCCCGCATCAGAGTATGCTTGGCATTGTTAGGGAAGAGCGTCCTTCGCCTCCTGTCCGGCATGGCCCGGCAGCTCCGAAGGAACGTAGATAATGAACCTGTCCAGCAACATTTCGATCAGCTCCGAACGCCAGCGAAAATTCGCCGGCGATAGCGGCACGTCGATTTTCACCGCTACGCTGCGGTTGCGGCGTCTTGCCGCCTACCTGGCGGATCGGCGCGAACGTCGTAGGGCGGCGGACGCATTGCATCGCTTCAGCGACCGCGAGCTTTGGGATGTCGGGCTCAGCCGCGGAGATATCTTGTCGATCGGGCGGGGGAGTTTCCGTAACGATTGATAGCAACGTGGCGGATCGACGTTCTGGTACTGAAATAATTCCGATTTCACATCATACTTCGATAGGCCTATTCCATCGGGACGATACCCGCCGATTGGACAACTGTTGATGTCGCCAACCATGAGCCATCGTTAGCGGCGCTCTGGTCATAAAGCTTGGCCGAAAGTGCCGTAACGACCGAGCGGAGCGCCTAGACCATGAGCGGGCCAATCTAGCCCGGTCATGGTCTAGCGTTGCGAAGGCCGAACCATCAGTTGAGAATGTCCGGCGCGGAGGCGGTCCTTGCCGGCCTGCTGTTCGGCCTGAACCGCGCCGTCATAGTCGCCGTCCGTGATCCGCGCCTGCGCCTCCAACTCGGCCCAGCGTGCGGCGTCGCGATCCGCGGCAGCCGCGCCCAAGTCGGCGCTTCTCGGGCCGGCCGCGCCGGGCACCGCCGGTTCGGCGCTCGCCGGTATCGCCAGCAACATCAGGACCCCGATGGCGGTGGATAAACGCATCGGCTTTGCCATCCCCAACTACGGATCGATGCGAGCGCTTGCTGATCCCGAAACGACCTCCTTGCCGTCCTGGTTCGTGGTCGACAGCGCCAGATCGACGTAATGCTGGCCGCCTTCCTGGCGCATCGCCACCACAGTGGCCTTCGATTCCAACGTATCACCCGGCCAGACCTGATTGGTGAACCGCACACCAAAGTTGGTCAGCGTGCCGTCGCCGACATAGTTGGTCAGCATCTTCCCGGTCAGCCCCATGGTCAGCATCCCGTGCGCAAACACCGTCGGATAGCCGGCGATCTTGGTCGTGTAGACCTCGTCCGAGTGCAGTGGATTATAGTCGCCCGACGCACCGGCATATTGCACGATCTGGGTGCGGGACAGGTTCTCCACCACGCGCTCGCTGTGGCTGTCGCCGACCTTCAGGGCGGCTGCTTTCAGTGCCATGATCTTGTCTCCTCAGCCCTGATCCACGGGACGTTCGGTGGTCACGCCGACGCCGCGCGCTGTGACCACCAGTTCGCCTTTCTGGTCGCGGTATTCGGTGATCCGTTCGCGGAAGGTCAGCTTGCCGGCGCGCTTGCTCTCCTTTTCCCAGGTCTTGCCGGGCTTGGTCTCCACGCTCAGCACGTCGCCGGGGCGGACGTGACGATGAAATTCGAAGTGCTGTTCCGCATGCAGCCCACCTGACGAGGTAGGCTTGCCGTCGATCCCGGTCGGCTCCTTGGCGGATCCGAACCATTTTTCACCCGGCTTCGGGCGCAAGTGATAGTCGGGGTCGAACTGAGCGACCGCCTGCGCGAAGCTTGGGGGCGCGATGATGCCCCCCGCCTCGGTGTCTTTCGCCGCCGCCGCGTCGTGGTAAACAGGATTGCTGTCGCCAACCGCACGCGCGAACATCATGATGTGGCTCGCTTCCACGGGGAAAGTGATTTTGGCCAAGGGTTCCCTCCGATTGCTTCGATCCGGACAGGTTAGCAGGCTTCGCAAAAGAAGAAACAGCCGGTGAGGCGACCGCTGCGGCGCCCCGCGATGCGAGCCGTCCTGGATGCCGCCGCGATCCCGACCTTTAGCGGCCCACGACAGATGGCGGCGTCAGCCGAGACCATCAGCTTCCTGCGCGCGCCCGGCCGGCTGCCACCCGGCCGACGGGTTTACGCGATCGGCGACATCCACGGCTGCCTTGACCAACTGGCTGCGCTGCACCGCTTGATCGCGGCGGATTTCGCGGCCCGCTCGACCAACTCCGCGGTGCTGGTTCATCTCGGCGACTACATCGATCAAGGCCCTGAAAGCGCCGGCGTCGTCGCCTTGCTGTCCGCCGGAACGCCGGTCCCGGGGATCACGGTGATCAACCTGCTGGGCGACCACGAGCGGATGCTGCTCGATGCGCTGGATGGCGACCGGGCGGCGGCGACCGACTGGCTGTGGGCCGGCGGCAAGCAGGCGTTGCCAAGCTGGGGTCTTGATCCCGACCTGCCGCGCGACCAGTGGGAAGCCGCGCTGCCGCCGGCACATCTGGCCTGGCTGCGCGGCTTGGCTCTGACTCATCACGAAGGGGACTATCTGTTCGTCCACGCCGGCATCCGCCCGGGTGTTCCACTGGTGCGGCAGTCGCGCGAGGACCTGACCACAATGCGGCAGCCGTTCCTTTCCACCGAGCAGGATTTCGGCATGGTGATCGTGCATGGACATTCGTCCGGCCCGTCGGTGCCAATCGCCGCCAACCGCATTGGCCTCGATACCGGTGCCGGCATCGGCGGCAAGCTGACCTGCGCGGTGCTGCAGGACGACGTTGTGGGCCTGTTGGCGGTTTGAGATGGACGATACAATCTACAGCCGACTGGGACCTGCGCGGACACCGCGTCATGTGGAACCGGCAATGACCGTGCCGGAGCTGAATTTTGAGATCGCCGCGGCCGCCTTGCGGCGATCCCGCTTGCTGGCGTTGAGGCTGACCGGCTCGATAACCCAGCGGGCCGGGTTGGTCAGTTGCCTGGACCTTCCCGCGGGCGGGATAATCCACGGTGACTGCATCTGTTTGGCGCTTGAGCCACCGGCAAGCAACTGATGGCCGAAGCGGATCACATGCGCCGAGCGATCGAGCTCTCGCTGGAGATGATGCGTACGGGGCGCGGCGGGCCGTTCGGCGCCGTCGTGGTCAAGGATGACAAGATCATCGCCGAGGGGTTCAATCAGGTGACCTTCAGCAATGATCCGACCGCGCATGCCGAGGTGGTGGCGGTTCGCCGTGCCTGCCAGGCACTGGCAACGTTCGATCTGACTGGCTGCGAGATCTACACCAGTTGCGAGCCCTGCCCCATGTGCCTCGGCGCGATCTACTGGGCACGGTTGGCGCGGATCTACTATGCAAATGATCGCTCCGACGCCGCGAAGATCGGCTTCCGCGACGATTTCCTGTATCGCGAGATCAGGCTCCCGCTGCGCCAGCGATCGATCCCGACAGCGCGGCTGTTGCGGGCCGAGGGCCGCGCGGCGTTCGAAGAGTGGGATCGCAAGCCAGACAAGATCCCGTATTGAAGCCGAACTTTGGAAACCCGGGCGCCAGCGCGTCATTACGCCAAGCCGGTGGTGGCGGCCAGAAACGGCCTCTGCCAGCGCGATGACAGGCTTCAGCATCGCCGCGGCCGACGCTAAACCGTCGCGACGCAATCAAGTGCGCCTCGTGGTCCTCCGCCTTCGTCCGTGTTAAGCCCTGCTGGCACATATGCAGCCAAGCCGTCAAAGCTGAGACTCGGCGCTTCGCTCTTGGACCTTCGCCATGACCCCGACCCAGCTCCAGACAATCAAGGCCGCAGAGATATACCGGGGTGGCATCGAAACCCGGCACGTCGACGCCGTCCAGGTGGCCGCTTGACGCCGCTGCGGATGGCACAGGCGGCGATCGCCGCCGACCGCGCCCACGCCGATCCGGCGATCTGGATAGCCCGCCGGTCCGACCAGGCCATTCTGGCGGACGCCGCCGCTTTGGAAGCCGAGGGACCGCGCGACAGTCCCCTGTGGGGCGTGCCGTTCGCGGTGAAGGACAATATCGACATAGCCGGAATGCCGACCACCGCGGCCTGTCCAGATTTCTCTTACCTTCCGGCAACGGACGCCCAAGCCGTGCGTCGCCTGCTGAATGCCGGGGCGCTGTTACTGGGCAAGACCAATCTCGATCAGTTCGCGACCGGTCTGGTCGGTACCCGCAGCCCGTATGGGGTTCCACGCAATGTGTTCGATGCTAAGCGAGTCCCCGGAGGTTCGTCGTCGGGATCGGCGTGCGCCGTGGCGGCTGGCATTGCCCGCTTTGCATTGGGCACCGATACCGCTGGATCGGGGCGCATTCCCGCGGCCTTCGGCAACATCGTCGGCCTGAAACCAACCGTCGGCAGCGTTTCCGCTCGCGGGATGGTGCCAGCATGCCGCTCGCTCGATACCATTTCGATATTTGGCCGCTCGGCTGACCAGGCGCTGGAGGTGCTGCGGGTGATTGCCGGGTTCGATGTCGAAGATCCTTACTCTCGCCAGGCACCGGCGCCGCATCTTCGCCGCGGCGGCGGCATCGGGCGCGTTGCGATGGCGGACGTCGCCGGATTGTGCGAAGCGGACGTGGCGGTTGCGTTCCAACAAGCCGGACAATTCCTGCACGCCGTTCCGGTCGGCGTCGGTCTGTTCCTGAAAGTCGCTGATCTACTCTACGAAGGTCCCTGGGTCGCCGAACGCAGTTCGGCATTGCGTTCGGTGATCGGCCGAAGCCCGGACATGCTATATCCATCAACTCGAACGATCCTCGAACTCGGGCTTCAACGTCTGGCGGTCGATGCATTCGACGCGTTCCATCTGCTCAGGCAGGCGCGGCGCCAAGCTGACTTATTATTTGCCCAATACGATGCGCTGCTGTTGCCCGCCGCGCCGTTTTGTCCGTTACTGGCCGAGGTAGCCGCCGATCCGCTTGGACCCAACCGGCGCCTCGGCGCGTTCACCAATTTTGCCAATCTCTGCGACATGGCCGGCTTCGCCGTGCCGATCGGTTTCGCACCCGACGGTTGCCCGATCGGCGGCGTATTGCTTGGACCGGCGTGGTCAGAGGGCCGGCTCGCCCCAGTAGCCGACGCGCTGCATCGGCAGTTTAGCACGACAGTCGGCGCCACCGGCCAGTCGCTGCCGGCTGCCGAGCAACCCGATCCCCTGGCGACGGATGAAACAGCGCTGTTCTGCATCGGCGCGCACATGGCCGGGCTACCATTGAACCACCAGATCACCTCGCTCGGCGGGCGGTTGCTGCAACAGGCGACCACCCAGCCTGTCTATCGGTTGTTCGTGCTCGACGATCGGCCCGGCTTGGTGCGGGCGGCCGATGGCGGCGTGGTCGCCGGTGAAGTCTGGGCGCTGCCGACCGCTTCCATCGGGAGATTGCTGTCGCTCATACCTCCGCCGCTTGGTTTTGGCAGCGTGATACTCGATGATGGCCAGTGCCTGGGCTTTCTGGCCGAATCCGCCGGGATCGGGGACGCGCCCGACATCACCCACCTGGGCGGCTGGCGGAATTGGCTGCGCAGCAAACCCAAGGATTGAAAATGGAAGAAGCCGCCTTGGATGCCTTGATCGATGCCGGCACGACGATCCTCGGGATAAAAATGGAACCGGAATGGCGCGCGGCCGTGCGTACGCATCTGGCGATCTCGCTGGACCATGCGGCCGCGGTGCTGGAAGCGCCGCTGCCCGACAATCTGGATCCAGCGCCGGTGTTTCGTGCATGAACCCGTTCCGCTCCGCCGCTGAAACCGCCGCGGCCGTCGGCGCGGGCCACGTCACCGCCAGCGTGGTGCTGGCCGAGTGCCTCGACCGGATCGACCGGTTGAACCCTGTGCTGAATGCGTTTACCGCGGTCACCGCGGATCGCGCTCGCGCCCGGGCGGCGGCGATCGATGCGCCGGGAGCGAAGCCGGGTCCGCTTGCCGGCGTGCCATTCGCCGTCAAGAACCTGATCGATGTCGCCGGCCTGCCGACATTGGCCGGATCGAAGATCAACCGCGATCATCCGCCGGCGACCGCCGATGCCCCGTTGATCACCCGGCTTGAGTCCGCCGGCGCGATCCTTGTCGGTGCGCTGAACATGGGCGAATACGCCTATGACTTCACCGGCGAGAACGCCCATCACGGACCGTCGCGCAATCCGCACGATACCACGCGCATGACCGGTGGATCGTCAGGCGGATCGGGCGGCGCTGTCGGCGGCGGTCTGGTGCCGCTGACATTGGGCTCCGATACCAACGGTTCGATCCGCGTGCCCGCCTCGTTCTGCGGCTTGTTCGGGCTCAAGCCAACCTACGGACGGCTGACCCGGGCAGGCAGTTTCGCATTCGTTTCGAGTCTAGATCATCTAGGGCCGCTGGCGCGCAGTGTGACCGATCTGGCGATCGCCTATGACGCCATGCAGGGTCACGATCCAACCGACCCGGTCTGCACCGATCGCCCGGCCGACCCGGCGGCGGGGTCAATCCATCAGGGCATTGGCGGCTTTCGTATCGCCGTGGCCGGCGGCTACTTCCAGGCCGGTGCGTCAACAGAGGCCCTGGCTGCGCTGAATGCCGCCGCCGCGGCGCTGGATGCCTCGGATATTGTAACGATTCCCGACGCGCGTCGAGCCCGAAGCGCGGCCTACATCATCAGCACGACGGAAGGCGCGGGATTGCACCTGACGCGCCTGCGCACCCGGCCGCAGGACTTCGACGCCGATGTGCGCTACCGCTTGATCGCCGGCGCCCTGGTGCCCGCCGCGGCTGTGGTGCAGGCGCAGAAATTCCGCCGCTGGTATCGCGACCAGGTGCTGACGTTGTTTCAGCACGTCGATGCCATCCTGGCGCCGGCCACTCCGACCGTGGCGCCGCTGATCGGCCAGAAAAGCATCGTGCTCGATGGCCAGGAAATGCCGTTGCGGCCAAATATCGGTATCTATACCCAGCCAATATCGTTCATCGGCCTTCCGGTCGTCGCCGTGCCGATCCCCACCGCTTCCGGCTTGCCGATCGGCGTACAGATCATTACCGCACCATGGCGCGAGGACGTGGCGCTCCGCATCGCCCGGGGGTTGGAGGCCCGCGGCGTCGCACGAGCGCCAACATCAAAGCTGGAGGCCTGACCCGTGGACATCAACATCCCCGATGTCAAAGCCGAGGTAGAAGCGGCGTTCGCGGGCTACGAGAAGGCGCTGATGGCCAACGATGTCGATGGCTTGCAAGCGCTGTTCTGGAACAGCGCTCACACCATCCGCTATGGCATTGGCGAAAATCTCCATGGCTATGACGAGATCGGCGCGTTTCGCGCGGCGCGCTCACCGATCGGGCTGGCACGGACCACGTCGCGCACCGTCATTACAACCTTTGGGCGCGATTTCGCCACCGCATCGACCTTGTTCCAGCGGCCAGCTCTTCCCGGCAAGGTCGGGCGGCAAATGCAGACTTGGGCACGGATGCCGGATGGCTGGCGGGTGGTCGCCGCTCATGTCAGCGTGATCGACTTGCCGTGACGGTGTCGCCGCCGCCGATCCGCGACTTGCTGGCGATCCTGACCCAGGACGCGAATCATGGTCAGCGTGCACGCTCGACCCCGGGGCTGGACATCGCCGGCCGTGTTCGGCGACACAATGCGACGGCGAAAGCGCTGCACGCAGTATAGGGGACGCCCGTCATGGCTGATTACGATCTGGTGGTCACCGGCGGCACGGTGGTCACCCCGGCGGAGATGTTCCAGGCTGATGTCGGCGTGGTCGGGGAAAAGGTCGCGGCGATCGGGCTGGGATTGCGCGGCGAACGCACACTCGATGCGCGCGGGTTGCTGGTCATGCCGGGCGGTGTCGACTCGCATTGCCATATCGAGCAGCTACAGCCAGGCGGTGGGGCCGACGAGGAGAATTTTGTCAGCGGCAGCACCTCGGCGCTGGCCGGCGGCACCACGAGCGTGATCACCTTCTCAACTCAGTTCAAAGGCCACGACATCCTGCAGCCGCTGGCCGAATATCGCCGCCGGGCGGCCAAGGCGATGGTGGATTACAGCTTCCACCAGATCATCACCGACCCGACGGATGACGTGATCTTCAACCAGGTGCCGCAGGTGGTCGCGTCCGGCGTGCGCAGCCTGAAGGTGTTTCTGACCTACGATCCGCTGCATCTGGACGACCGCCAGTTCATCCGCGTCTTGGCCGCGGCGCGCCGTACCGGCGCCTTGGTCACCGTGCATTGCGAGAACTATGAGGCGATCCGTTGGCGCACCGCGGCGCTGCTCGCGGATCGGCGCACCAGCCCGAAATATCATGCCTGGTCGCGACCCAGCGTGGTGGAACGCGAGGCAACCCACCGAGCGATCGCATTGGCCGAGATGGTCGACCAGCCGATCCAGATCTTCCACGTCTCCTGCCCGGAAGTGGCCGAGGAAATCGCTCGGGCCAAGGCGCGCGGGCTAAAGGTCTGGGGCGAGACCTGCCCACAATATTTTGTTCTTTCAGAAAACGATATGGATCGCCCAGGATTCGAGGGCGCGAAATTCATGTGCAGCCCCGCGCCACGCGACGCAGCGACAAGCGCAGGGCTGTGGCGGATGATCCGCGATGGCGTGCTGGATGTGGTTTCATCCGATCATAGCGGTTGGAGTTATGACACGCCCGTGGGCAAGCGGGCGAAAGGCGCCGATGCCGCGTTCAACGAGATCCCGAACGGAGTGCCGGGACTGGGCTCGCGGCTGCCGATCCTGTTCAGCGAGGGGGTTTCCAAGGCACGCATCAATGCCTGCGAATTTGTACGGCTGACCGCGACCAACCCGGCGCGCCTATTCGGGCTGTATCCTCGCAAAGGCACTATCGCACCGGGATCAGACGCCGATCTCGTGTTATGGGATCCAAACCGGAGCGTCACAATCACCAACCGTCTGCTGCAGCACATCATCGACTACACGCCGTACGAAGGACTGGAGGTCGTCGGTTGGCCGACCTGCACCATCCGCCGCGGCGAAGTGGTGATGCAAGACGGTATCGTGCAGGCCGAAGCCGGCAGCGGCCGGTTTTTGCCGCGCGCTCCGTATGACCTGATCAAACCGACCGGCAACCTGCCATTCGGCTTCGACGCCAGCGCCTTCCTGGTCTGACCCGAGAAGCCATCATGACCCTGATCGACATCACCGCCGGCCCGTTCAACTTCAAGGCTCGATTCGAGGACCAGAGTGCAGCGAAGACCTGCGCTAAGTTCCGCTCTCTGCTGCCCTATCGCGAGCGGATCATCCATGTACGGTGGAGCGGTGAAGGTTGCTGGATTCCGCTGGGCGAGCTTGATCTCGGCTTGGGGTTCGAGAACCACACCAGCTACCCGGCGCCGGGACAGTTTCTGTTGTATCCAGGCGGGATTTCCGAAACCGAGATCCTGCTCGCCTATGGCGGTGTACAGTTTGCCAGCAAAATGGGGCAACTGGCCGGCAATCATTTCCTTACCGTTGTCGAGGGAAACGAAAATCTGGCTGCGCTGGGTAAAATGGTATTGTGGCAGGGCGCTCAGGCGATCGAGTTCAAGATCCCCTGAGGATTGGCGGGGCTAGAGGTCCACCGAGACGTCGCAGATATGGGCGCCGAAACCGGGGCCGGCTCTAGCGGCCTTCGAGCTTGTTCAGCAAAGTGCCGGCCTGCGGATCCCCAAGCGCGAGGGCTTTACGATACCATTCGAAGGCGCGCGCGGGGTCGGACGGTTGACCGGGCGACGCATAGCTTGGGTCGTAGGTTTTCGCCAAGGCGGTGGCCGCCGGAGCGCTGCCCGCGTCCGCGGCGCGTTGATACAATAATCTGGCGGCAGCGGCGTCGCCCAGGGCAACCGCCTCGTCACCGCGCTTCATCAATGCAGCCATCAACGCGGGCGGCAGGGTTTCGACTGGCTTTTCGGCCGGTGGTGGCGGAGTGTTGGCGACAGTCGGGTGCGGCTGGGCTCGTGGTGCGGAGACGGCGGCCGATGGCCGTTCGACTGGGCCCCTAAGTCCCGTGTAGAGAAAAACTGATAGACCCAACACCAATAGTCCGATAGCGGCATACTGCGCGCCGCGCGCCGTAGTGGCGGAGAACTCGATCGGTTTGCGCTGGGGCCGCGGCGGCGCGGTCGGCCCGGTTACCGAAGCAACGGTCTTGGCCGTGATCATCGAATCGCCCCGGGCGAAGCCTGCCATCAGCACCGCCTCCATCAGTCGGCCGATGGCGACGGGCACGCCGCCGGATCGCGCGATCAACAGCTTCATCGCGTCAGCGTTGATCAGCCGCCGGGTCGTGCCACCAGAAATCCAGAGCGATCGCTCAATGTATTGCTGCACTTCGAACGGCGCGAGCCGCGGCAGGCGAAGCGTGTTTCGTGCCAGGGCGGCAAGCTCTGCGAGGTCTGGCCGCTCCGAAGCTGCCGTTACATCGCCCGAACTGGCCACTACGAGCGCTGGACTGCTCGATTGACCTGGCACACGTTGCGCTAACGATATAAGCAAATGAACGCAATCTTTTGGCATCAAGTCGACATCGTCCAGCAACAAAGCTTTACGCGGCGGTGCCAGAAACTGCGTGATCGCATCCTCGCTGGATGTCCCCTCGGCGCCGGGACGGCCTTGCAGTGCCGAAACCAATTGCATCAGGCTGATACGCCCGTTTGGCGGTCGCGATACGACGACGGTTCGCAGATCCGTTTGTTTGGCGACCGAGGCCGCGGCGGCGCGCAGCGTTTCGGTCTTGCCGATGCCTTCCTGCCCTTGCAGCACGAGCAGACCGCTGCCGCTGGCGACGTGATCTATCAGCGCTTCGATGACGCGCCGATGGGAATTGAACAGGATATAGGTCGCGCTGTCGGGCGCCCCGCCAAACGGAGGCTTCGCCAGCCCGTAAAGGTCGAGATAATTCGTCGGCGCACCGGATCCGGCCGCGGCGGGCGCCCGTTCCGCCACCATGGTGGTTTTCATCAAGTTCGGTGAGCGGCGCATGTCGCGTTCTACGAATATGACAGGGGACGGATCATAATGCGTGTCGCGGCGAGTCGCCAGCAGTTACTCACCGAACTGTGAGTCCGGTCAGTCTGGAGCTGAGAGGCCGAACGATTGACAGGACCGGCTGCTTGTGTTGCCGGTAGAGTAACAACACAAGCAGCCGGTTCAATGGCCGTTATTACTGCTCCCATTCATTTTCAACCAGACCCGGCGTAGCCGCCGCATCACCCAGTATCGTTCCCGTCTCTCCGGCATCATCAGCAGCCTCACCAGTTCCCGGTGCTGCCAAGGAACGTCGTGATACTCGGTGTTCATAAGGTGATTGGCCGGATCTTCACGCCAGGTATCGGGGAAGAACACTACGATGTCCTTGTTCGTGCATGGCGGGCGTTCGCGCACCGGCCTGGCGGCGAGAACGGCCACCATGGCCTCGGCAAGATCGCGTCCGGCGCCCAAGCGCAACGCACAAATCGGAGTGTTGCGAGGGTTCATTTCGATCAGATAGGCCGCACCAGTCGCGGCTTCGATCATGAAGTCAAAACCGATCATCCCGGACAGCCCGAGTGCCCGGACTACCCTTTTGGCCGCGTCGATCATTTCAGTGTTGTGGATGATACGCGCGACCGTCGACGGACCTGTCGCCGAAGACGTCGCCACCGACTCGGCACACACCGCTGCCAGCACCTGACCCTGCCAACAGGCAACCCCGATATTGGCCGGCCAGCCATCGACATAGCTCTGCGCCGACATCGCAGGACGTTCCCGCCGCAGCCATGACCGGATCCCGAAGTGATTGCCTTCCAACAGCGACTCGCGCACCGCCAGCCTGCCACTGGACCGCCGCGTCATCTGCCTAAAGGCGTCCTTGGCCGCCGATCCGTCCGAGATGATCCGCACCCCGAAGCCGGCCCAACTGCCGTCAGCCTTCAGCACGAACGGCGCCGCGTATCCCGCCGTCCAACGGTCGAGGTCCCCGATCGTATGCAACGGCATTGACGTCGGCACCCGCACGCCGTGCCGTTCCGCAACGGCAAGTAGCGCGGCGCGCGAGGTAATGGTGGCGAAATTCTCGCCCGGCGCGGTGGACCTTTCGATCAACCGCTTCACCGACGGATGCCGGGTGTCGCGCCAGATCGCGTGCAGGTCACGCACCGTGCGTTCGTCGCAGGGGATCACGATATCCGGCCGCAGGCGCAACAACGCTCGTTCCAGGCTGAACCGCGGCGCCATCGCGCGATAAATCAGTCGATCGGACACCAGGGACAGCGTCTTGGCTGGGTGATTGCTCGGCCCGATCAGGCTGACCTGCGCCCCAGCGTCATGCAGTTCGATCGCCAGACGCGCGGTGGAGGGCAACTGGCCCGTCGTCGCCAAAAGGATATGCGGCGCACCGGTCAGTTTGCCATCGGACGCGGCGTGATCCGCGACCGGCGCAATAACTCCCGGCGCAAACCCGCGAGCGGTGAAGTCGGCGGTAAAATGCGCTGGAAGATCTCGCATGTCTCCGCCATCATTTACAAGTGAGTTACTGGACAAGGCGAGATCCGTTCTGCAATCAGAGTTTATGTTGCCCTTGCGTCAGAACACCACAGTCGCAACGGTAAGAAAAGCATTTCCAACTGCGATGATCTGCTTGTGATGACTCTGTTCACATCGAGGTTAGATTCTATACCACTGCGTGGCTTTTCAACAAAATCGCGACCAACGGCCCGCGCTTTACCGGTGATCGATGCTGCCGTGCAACGCGCAACCGTGCGCGCTGAGGCCGCATGACGATGGTCAATTCCTCCTGACTATACTTAGGCTTTCCAAAATAATACCGGCCCTTCCGTAGCCAGTTGCCAGCGTTGTCAAGCGATCGGGAGGCGGGAGAGTCCGTGTACTAAACCCGGGTAGTCAAGCCGCACACCTACCACAGCCTCTAATCGGCCGTCTCCAGCTCTTCAGGAGGCGCGTCGCTCACTGAATCCTGCCGCTGCCGCCGTCGCAACAGCCAGCGATGACCCGAAACCGCCACCTGACCCATCAGCGTGCGCGCACCGGTAAAGCTGCTCAACAAGGTTTCCGCATTGGCCATGCGGAACTTGAAGGCTTCTTCACCGCGCAGAAAGTCGACATGGCACAGACCCCGATCGAACGCCCAGCGTGCGTATTCCACGATCAGGATCGTCCCGGGCGAAGCGCGGTCAAACATCGGATCATAGGCCGTGAAGTACGCTTCCATGCGGCCGGCATAGACGAAATTGACCGATGCCGCCGCGATCTTGCGGCCACACTTCAAGACGAACAGCTTAGCCAGCCCAGATCGGCAGGCATGATCCAAAACCGAGCGCAGGACTGGTCCATCGGCACCAAGCAGCGGTGACGCCGGATCGTTGGCGCGAAGCCAAAGCGCTTTGAGACGCATGATCTCATCGATCAAGGTATCGCTGTTGTCGAGCTCTTCGATACAGCGGAATTCCACCTCACCGCTGAGTTCGTTGAGGATGCGCTTTCCCCTGGTATGATTATTCCGCCCTTTCTTGTTGAGCGAGCGGAAGAAGGCCTCGCCGTTCGGCCACTGATTCTCGATGCGCATGCAACGTTCTTCACGATCAGCGAGCTGCAACTGGCTGCCGTCGCGGGCAAGCCGGTCCAGGAACTCCCGACATTTCGCATCAGGCCGTATCTGTTGCAGGCTGACGAGATCAAAGCCGCCGAACCGGCGCAGCGCACTCCACAGCACCGGCATGGCCGCGCTTGCGTGGGGCGGATCGAGCAGGCAGTCGCAATAGTCGCTGAACAACTGTGCCGCCCAGGTCAGCACACGCAACCCGGAGCGGCGGTGCACCGCGCAAGGCATGGCGCCGCCGAGGCGATCGCCTTCCCAGGCCAGCGCGATCTGAAGCTTGATCTCCCGCCGTCCATGCACACCTCCGAGCCAGCCGGCGATCCAGGCGTGACTTTGGAAGATGTGGCCGCCCGAGCTTTCCCAAAGCTGCTGCCACGCCGGCTGTATGGCAGCGAACCGTCCGGCATTTGTTACGACTTCGGTGGTAAAACTCAAACCGTCTCTCCGGCACGATGGTCCGCACGCACCGTCTCACGGCGAGGGCCGAACAGCCGCAAGCGGCCGGCGATCTTCTTCAACGGAACGACATGAAGCTTATAAAGCGATTGATATTCATCATGTTCGTTTTCCGTCAGCCCGAACACGAAATCTTCATCAGGTTCCGGCACCACCAAGGTGCCGAACAGCCGATCCCAGATGCTGAGACCTAGCCCGAAATTCCTATCCCAATGCTTCTCGGCGATGCTGTGGTGAAGTTGGTGATAATGCGGGCTGAGCAGCACCACGCTGAGGTATCGGCCATAGGACAGCTTCAAGTGGGTGTGGCGAACGAAATCCATCATCAGGATGATGTTACGCAGCGCGTAGACGTTGATGCCGAAGACCGTCAGTTCTACCGGGTCCAGCGCAAAGAACAGCCAGGCTCCATAACACAGGCCGGGGATCAGGCCGTCCCACCACCGGTTCATGATCTCGTCGATCGGGTGCACACGGTCCTTGGTCACCCCGACCATAACTTGAGCGGAATGGTGAACCTTGTGCAGTTCCCACAGGATCGGGATTTTGTGCTGCATGCGGTGATACAAGTAATAAGACAGGTCGTAGGCCAGCAGCATGCTGATGGTGAACCCAAGCAGCGTCAGCGGGCCGGCCGGTGTGGCGGGATGACTGGGCGCGCCGATGATGCTGCTCAGCACCCAATAGGCGAAATGCCCGGCGACCACGGTGGAGATCACCAATGGCACCACCAGCAATGGCATGAAGATTCGCCGCGACAGCCAGAACAGCAGGTCAGCCCGTGCCGAGGGATGGCGGAAGGTTCCCGGCGGGACGAAGTGGCGGATGAAATCCCGCACCGACCACCGCTCCGGAGTAGCCCGCACATAGGTCACCAAGGCGGCGAACAGCACTGTCCCCCACAGCAAAAGCAGGAGCATGCCGTTCTGGCCCGACACGTGCTGCCAGGCGAGGTGTGCAAACCGGTGGATGTCTGATTCCACTGCGATCATTCTAGTTCACCATGGCAGAGTTTCTGGTCGTCGCCAGCGATGGAACCCAAGCGTCGGCCCGACGCAGATGTTCCGCCAGGCGCAGCGCCATGGCAACGATCGTCAAGGTAGGATTTGCCTGGCTCGACGTTGGGAACACCGCACTTCCGGCTACATATAGGTTGTTGACGCCAAACACCTTGGCATTGGCATCGACCACGCCCGAGGCCGCACTGCCCCCCATCCGAGCGGTGCCGATATGATGGCCACCATAAGCCCCATCGCGGCGCACGACGGTTTCGATATCGGTCTCATCCGGCGCCAGCGTCAGCCGCCCGATCGCCTGATCGGCAAGGTCCTCGCGGAGCAGGTCGAACGACCGCTCGACCGTCTCGACATCCTTCCGGCTATAGCGCCAATCAACCCGCACTTGGCGATTGCCAAAACGGTCGGTCGCCGCAGCCAGGCCGATCCGGCTATCCCGGCTGGGAGTCTGCTCGGCATGGAAGTCGAGGCTGAACAGATTGGTTCGCGGGCGGATGATGACCGATGGAAACTTGCGCTCCGCCAGTGTCCGATCGCGCAACCAGTGGCCCAGAAAGCGCAAGGTCGCGACAGGGTCGGTCACCGCGTTCAGCCCATGCCGCAACCAGTCTGCTGCTGTCGCCGGCTGATCGCTGACCAGCCGCTTGGCATATTCGTAGCTAATGAAATTCTGCGCCAGATAGATCGCCGACAACGGTCCGGTGCGATGCCCCGGATCGGTGATCCGCGGATGATGCAGGCGAAACACCGCGTTGCCTAATCCATACTGGGCCTGCACATCAGCCCGCAACGATATCCGCCGGCGGCAATAGGTGCCGTCGGCCGCGATATCATAGCCGTGCCACACCGAATCCGGCGGCCCAAGCACCTGCAGGCGGCCGATCGTGCCAGCGATGTGGCACATGTAAAACCGCCCCACCAGATCGTTGGCGTTGCCCAAGCCGCTTGCATGCACGTCATTCGAGGTCAACAGCAGCCGAGGTGTCTCAATCCCGCCCATCGCCAGCACGAACTGATTTGCCACCACCGAAAAGCCATGGTCCCTGCTGTTGCGGACATCCACTCTTTCAATCCCCGTTCCATCCGACGATGCGCGAAGCTGGGTCACCGTGGCGCGCAGCAACACCCTGACATTCGCCGCTGCCCGCAGCCTGGTCTGATAGCGTGCACCGAAATTGGTCGGGCAACTGAACCGCTCGATCCCGTTGACCTCGAAGTGTCGCGGCGTAAAGCCGCGCAGCACCGGCCGCATCCCGCCGGGCGACGCCAGCCGCGCGTCATATTCATATTCGCCCGCCTCACAAAGCGCGTTCGCGGCGGGGTAGTATTGCGCCACGTCAGCATAGCCGATCGGCCAGCCGGAGTGGTCCACCCAGTCCCGAACCTCGAAATCGATCGGATCGAACGGTACGCAGCGGCCGCCCCAGATCGATGTCCCGCCGCCAAGACGACGTTGCCGATACTTGTCCGGCGGACTGTGCAGCGCCTCATCGACGACCTCACCGGCATTCAGCGCCTGGGCGTCGTCGGACTGGTCTATATCGCCCGATTCCAGCAAAACGATGCTGCTGCCGGTCTTCGCCAACTCGATCGCCAGCGTGATACCGGCCGGACCGCCACCGACGACGCAGATATCGGCCTGCACAATCGTGTCGCGCACTATCTGGTCAGCATCCTGAATCATCGCTCACCTCCTGCACCGGTGGCCAGACCGAGCGGCTCGTGCCGCCCTCGCGCGGGGTCAGCGACGCATAAATCGCCGCAACGGACACCGCGAAGGCTTCCATGGTGAACAATCGCTGGTACAACGCCGCGCCCGCAGCCGACAGCTCGGCACCCAGTTCAGGGCGATCGACCAGCGTCGCGATCGCCTCGGCGATACCAAGCTCATCGCCTGGGGTGACGAACAAGGCCGTGTGCCGATCCTGCAGAACTTCGGGTATGGAACCGACCGGCGTGCAGATAACCGGGGTCCGCGAAGCCAGCGCCTCCAGGATCACCAGCGGCAATCCCTCATCATAGGCGGGCAAGATCAGCGCGTCCGAGTCGACCATCAGCGCCCTGGCGTCGTCCTGGCTGACCCACCCGCTGAACGAGACCCGGTCAGCAATGCCAAGTTCGGCCGACATCGCACGATAGAAGTCCACGGGGCCGCCCCCCGCCATCGTCAAACGGATATCGCGGGTCTTCAGCGACGGTCCGGCGAACGATCGCAACAGGTCCTTGACGCCCTTGCGTTCCAGCAAGTTGCCGACGAACAGCAGGCGGAATGGCGCGTCCGCGCACGCCGTGCGCTGTGCTGCCAGGGTCGCGGGCACGCCGTTATAGACGATGCTGATCCTGGCCGGCCGCACTCCGAACTGATCGATGACCCAGCGGCGCCACACCTCCCCAAGCACGACGCAATGATCGGCGCCGCGGAACATCCACTGTAGCAGGGACTGTCCCGGCCGCCCCATCGCGGCATGGAACTGCATGATCTGCGCGGCATGCAGATGCAGCAGCACGCGCCCCCCGACCAACCGCGTCGCCGCCAGCAGCACCGCTTTGCGAAACACGCTGCCACGCTCGGCCAGGTTCAGGTGCACCACCGCCAGCCGCCCGCGCGAGGCCTCCAGCCAGATCCGCGCCACCGCCAGCGCCAAAAACAGCGGCGACAGCGCGATATGACCACCGCCGCGGGTTTCCAGCCGCTTGAAGTCGAAACGACCGGTCGGATCCTGCTGCATCGAGGCGAGATACGCCATGATGCTGCCCATGCCGCCGCCGATCTGGCCATAAGGGCACGCCAGGAAAACCGTCCGCCGGTCGGTCATGACAATGCTGCCTGCGGCAGCCCGCGTTCATGCCGGACCGCCGCCGCGATCATCCGATCGACCGGGGTTCGCGGCAGCCGCAGCAAGGCCTGCGCCCGCGAACAATCGATCCGGATATCCTGCGACCACAACGCCGCCAATGACGGCGTAATCGCCTCGGTCATCGGCGAGCGCAACACCATGCCGGCAATGCGGCGCATCGGCGCCAGCAATTTGGTCTCGATCCGAAGCGACCGGGGCGCGATCCGCCGTACCGGAGTTGCCCCCAGCGCCTTGGCGAAGGCGGTCAGAAACTCGTTCCATGTCAGCTCGGCGGAGCTCGAAACGTTGAACACACCGCCGGCTATATCGGGCGCGTCCAGCGCGGCGATCACCCCGCCCACGACATCGTCGACGCAGGCCAGGTTGCACCACCCGTCGCCCGCGCTGCCCAGGTCGCCGATCCGGCCCGCCCGCAGCAAGCGGGCCAGTCGGGTCGTCCATTGCGGACTAGCCGGCCCGAATACACAACTTGGCCGCAGCACGACCGCGTCACCGCCGTCGTGCACGTAGCCCAGCACCATTCGCTCGCAGTCGATCTTGGCCTGGCCGTAGCCACTGACCGGCGATACCGGAGCGCTTTCCTCACGCACCGTTCCGGTCGCTGCCCCATATACCGCCATGCTGCTGAGATGCACGATCCGC
This sequence comes from Rhodopila sp., assembly GCF_965277825.1. Taxonomy (NCBI): domain Bacteria; kingdom Pseudomonadati; phylum Pseudomonadota; class Alphaproteobacteria; order Acetobacterales; family Acetobacteraceae; genus Rhodopila; species Rhodopila sp. The sequence goes on from NZ_OZ255846.1 coordinate 658,210, forward strand.
CGCGGCGGCGAAGCCCGCGCCGCCTCGCACAGCACTTCGGTCGTGCGCAGCATTGTCTGGTTGTTGCCGGCAATACAATTCACCACGTAGTCAGCGCCGCGGAGCGCGTTGCGCAAGCTGTCCGGCTTGGTCGCGTCAACCGCCGGATCCGACCGCCGAGAGGCCTCCACTGGCCGATAAATCGGGCTGCCCGACAGCGCGGCAACGACCCGCGATCCGATATAGCCTGATGCCCCGAGGACTAGCACCAGCTTGCGCGAAAAATCGACTGAATCTGGCATGATTATCCGCTGATGGTTTAATGAAACTTGCCGCTTGGTCCTCAGGCGTCGTTGTGCCGGCTGCCCGGATGCCTAATCCGATGATCGAGCTCTCACGGCGCAATTTAGGGGCTGCGCTGAGGCCAGCCCAATCAATTGGTATCGACCGGGCGCACAGAACGAATAGCGCCGGGACGAACAAGGCCGGAGCCTCGATCGTCCCAGCGAACAAGCTCAGGCAGGCACGACCAGCACCGATGACGACGGGCCGCCGATCGCCCGCATCTCCGGCACCGAAGTCAGCACCGTCAGCCCGGTATCCATCTCAAGAGCCTCCGGCCGCAGATAGATGGCTCGCAGGAAGTGCGACACCAGCACCGAAGCGATCGACAGCAACATGCTGATCACGATCCCGGCCAGCAGAATAAGCCGTCGCGTCGGCTGCGGCAGGGCCGGCACCCGTGGCGGCTGGATCACCCGAACCGACGATTCACGATGCGCCTCCACCGCCTCGACGGTCTGCCGCTCATCGAGGATCTTCGACACCGCCTTGTAGTTGTCCTCAAGGATCGCTCGGTTGCGCTCCAGCTCATGCAACTGCGATTCATCGGCATCCAGCGCAGTGACCTGCTTGTTCAGGGTCGCCAATTGGCCCGCGATCGCATCATGCGCACCCAGGCTAGCACGCAGGTCAGCCTCGGTCTTGTTGCGATCGGCCTGCACGCCGTAGGCCTGGGTCGCCTGCATACGAGCAATATCGGTCTCCCGCTCCAGCATCTGGCGTCGCGCATCATCCACCGCCGGCGAGCCGCGGTAACGGGTCTGCGCATCTTCCTGCCGCTTCTGGTAGGCTTGCACCATCCCTTGCAGCGCCGCCGCCGCGTTCGGCGCACCCTTCCTGCTCCCGGCGACCGTCCCAAGCGTTTGATTCAACTGCGACAGCCGCGCCGACTGCTCAGCAATCGTGGCTTCCGACTTGGTCAGCGCGGTCTCCAGGGCACCCTGCTGCTGCAGCAGAATGGCCCGCCGCTCGGCGAAGTTGCTGATATCGTGCTGCTGCTTGAATGAATTCAACGCCGCATCCGCATCGGACAGTTGCTTGCCCACCGCGTTCTGCTGCACCTGCACGATGGGCGCCTGAACGTCGCCATAAAGTTTCGCTCTAAGTACGAGATACTGAGACTCCAACAGCCGTAGTGCATCGGCCGCTACCTGTTTGTGAGGATTGGCGAACTCCAAGGTTATCACGCTGGATTTCTTGTCCACCGTGATCGTCAGATTGCGAGCGAACAGTTCGACCGCCATCGCCATCGGATCGTTCGGGCCGATGCCGGTTGCCTTCTCAGTCAGGCCCAGGGAGTCGGTCACGAATCGCTTGGTATCCACGATCCATTGCCCGATCGGACCCGGCTTCTCCAGCAGCTTCGGATACATCTTGCCGATGCCGATATCGCGGATCACCGAACGATGCAGGTCGTCACTGGTCAGGATGTTGGACTCGGTGCGCAGGATCTCTTCCGAATCCGGTCCCCCCGTTGGCGTTGTCAACTGACCCGCCGCCGGGCGGAACGCATGCTCGGTGCCCATCAGCACCAGCAGGCTGGACTTGGCCTTGTAATCAGGCTTGATCTGCACCGCGATCACGATGCTCAGCGCCACGATGCAAAAGAAGATCAGCGCGATCCGCGCCTTTTGCGAGAAGGCCGTCAGCATCAGGTCGCGCAACACCAGGCGCGGCGGGAGAGCGAGGGTCTCGTTCATGGTTCAAATCCTGCCAGGTTCAGAAGGGACGTCGGGACGCCTTGCCAGGCGCCGGTTCCACGCGGAGCAGTCGGCCCCCTCGCGCAGGATTGAGACGGAAGCAGAGGATCGTCGGCCAGGTCGATCATGATCGACTCTCCCGCAGCATCCGAAACTGATCCTCGATGACCGCGTAGCCGAAGCCTACGGATGCGGCTACGTATCTTTTGGTCAGCCGGGATGGCTCTTGAAGCACGCGCCATAGCCACTCCAGACCGATAGACTGCCACTTGGACGATGCGCGTTGCACCAGTCCGAGTTCGACCTTCACCGCCTGGCCGACACAGAACGCCCAGCATGGCGGCAGCAAAGCGCGATAGCTATCGACGAATACCTCGCTGCGCGGCGCGCCCACCGCCATGATCAGGATCGTGCTGCGGTGTTCGCGGATAGTCTCCGCCAGACGGACGCAGTATTCGGCGTCTCGTTCGAACCCGAACGGCGGCACGGCGACCTGACTTTCAACCCCGTTGCAAGCGGCCCAGGCTTCGGCCGCCTTACTGGTCGTCACACTATCGACCACGAAGAACAAGCGCTGGGAAAACGGATACGGTGCCAAACGCATCAGTTCCGCGGTGATCTCGCAGCCGGTTACCCGCGCTGCCGGAACCCCGCAAAACCGGGCATAGAGTTGCACCGGCCAGCCATCGCAAACGATGCAAGCCGCTTTCTTGTATGCCTCCGCCAGCGCCGGCGACCGCCTGATCGTTGCGATGTGGTCAATGTTGGGCGTCACCACCAACGCCACCCCGTCAGCGGGAGCCTGGCGAACCGCCGCGCCGACGATATCGCGTGCAGACTCGGTGCTCAGCGTCAGGCCGAAGGGGCGCGCGACGTTCATGCCGATGCCGCCCACGCGCGGTTCGGCGCCAGCGCCTTGAACATCGCCATATAGCGTGAGGCACACGCTGCGTAGCTGAAGTCACCCGCGCGTTTGCGCAGCATGTCGGCCGGAAACCGCTCACGCAACGTGGCAACCTGATCCATGGCCTCGGCGAGAGCAGCGGGATTGCGCGGTTGCACCAGCACGCCGTAGCGGCCCCCATCCAGTATTTCCCGAGGTCCGTATTCACAGTCTGTGGCGATCACCGGCGCGCCGCAACCTAGCGCCTCCACCACCACGTTACCGAACCCCTCACAACGGGAGCTCAACAGGAACGCATCAGCCTCACGAAAGAACGGCAGCGCGTTACTATGAAACCCGGCGAAATCCACCACATGGGTCAAACTTAGCCGTGCCACAAGATCGATGAGTTCATCCTGTCGCGGACCGGTGCCAAGGATGATCAGCCGACTGTCGACCTCCCGCCGATGAATCGCCAACGCCCGGATCATGGTCTCATGATCCTTCTGCGGAACCAGACGACCGGCGGTGACAAACACTGGCCCGCTGCGCGGCGATCCCAGCCAGGGATGGTCGACGGGCTCCATGCTGCGCCCTTGAAAGTCGGGACCCACAACCGGATTATTGATGGTCAAGATCAGTTCGCTCGGCAACCGCGCCAACGTCGCCAGTTCCGCCGACACCCCGTCGGACACCGCCACCGCCCGGGTGATCAGTGGCGACAGCACCCGGTAGGCCATGGCGATATGTCGGTACAACCGACTTTCTCCGGCGGCGAAGCTGATCGAGATCGGATTGTGCTGGCAGATCACCACCTTGGTGTGGCTGAAGCTGATGCATTTCGCGAGCAAGGCAGCCACATTGTTCAGATCCACGTTGGACAGCAAGATATCCGGCTTCTTGGCCCGAAGAAAACGCGCCAGACCTGGAACATCCATCAGCGTGCGCGAACTGTTCAGGTCGACTACGCGCAACCCAGGCGGTACCTGATCCAGCAACTGTCCGCGCAATCGGTGCAGCACTAGAGTGACATCAGCGCCGCGGCGCCGAAACTCCTCTGCGATGATCAAGCTCTGCCGCTCGACGCCGCCACCCGCCAAGTCGTGCAGATAGATCGCCACCGACAGTCCGGTTGCGGTGCCGTTGTTGCGCGATGGCGCCGATACATCCGCCCGACGCGCGGCAGGGGGGGCGGTAACCGATACGGACATGGTCAGTCCATCCCTACGCTGGAAACGACGCGCGATGCCCGAGTCAGCAGCTTATGTCGGAACAGGCCCAGATCCAGCACGAAGCGCTTGCCATCCAACCAAAACCGGTCGCCATCGTGAACCAGCGTATGCAAACCATGCGGAAACGGACCGGACCGGTCCGGTCGAAGTACGGTGACAAGCGATTCATGAAACTCGGTTTCGCTGAGCGTCAGCAATTCATGGATCGCCACCGCTGCGCCGTAGGTCGCAGCGCAGTCTTGGCCCGGACGAAACAACCGGCCGGCGACCTCGAACACCATCCCGGCCGGCCGAGCCCCGCGCACGTCGATCTTGACCGGCCATTTGGCATGCGGGGTCCACGGACCAGTGATTGCGGGGGCGTGCAGCAGGCAAAGATTGTCGTGCCCACCCAGGTCCAGGTCGGTGCAGCCAAGCCAGTAGCGTCCGTTCCACCGAAACAACGTCGGATCAGCCAGCCGAGCATGCGGCGCAACCTGGCATAAAACGGTCAGCCGCCCGTCATCTCCCAGCCGATGGATCACCGTGGCGCCGCGCTCAGTGGACTCCGGCACGCAATAGACGTTGTCGCCATCGCTTAGCGTGCAAGGATAGGAATGATGGTAGCCATCATCCAGCACCACTCTAGGTGGCGTTAGAGAGCCCTGCTGCTCAGCGACCGCGACGATCCGACCGACGCCGTTGGTCAACGGCATCTCCTCGCACAGGATACGACCGGTTCCGGGCCAGGGGAACGGGTCCGCAAGGTAACGATGCCCAGCCTTGGCGCGATACCAGGTGACGTCGCCAAGACCGCCTCCGCCAAGCACATGGTCCATCGCCACCGTGGACGTGCCAATGCTCCACCACTCGGCCATCAGGCGATCGCGCCACTTACCACGCATCGCATCCAGCCAGCCGGGCAGGCCATGGGCCGGGGCAGCCGGTGGCGAACCCGCCGGGCCTCGGCCGCGGCCCAGCGCGGCGTCGCGCACAAAGCGCATCGCTAACCGATCGATCGCCGAGTTGAACGCGGCCCGGCTGCCGCGTGTGCCCAGGGTGCCCTCGTCCAGGATTTCCGCCACCGCCGACCCGGGTTGATACTGCACCAGCCGAAGCGTGACCGCGTACGGCGCGCGGTGCCAATGCCGCCCTAGCACACCCGGATCGTTCACCGCCGCACCTGACGCGGTTTCAAATCGCCACAGCAGCGCGTCGCAAGGCGGCGCGCATCCCGGCTCCAGCCGCGGCATGGCTGCTTCGGTCAGCGCCGGATCGCTCAGCGCCGCGTCAACAATCTCGGAACCTTCGATTCCGGCCAGCACCACGACGAACGGCGATCTGTGGCCACCAGGCCAAACCGTCGCGCCCGCCCAAAGGGCGGCAGGACTGGTAACCGTCTTCATGTTAGTGCCGGCCTAGCCAGCGCGGCATTACGCTCCGCTCGCGATTCAGCACGACGCCGACGGTCTGACCGCCAAGACGCTCCAGCAGCGATTTGGCGTTCTCGATTTCCCACTGCTTGGTCTTCCCGGCGGCAACCACCAGCACCGACCCGTCGCAATACCGCGATATGGCGGCGGATTCCGGCGCTTCGGTCGGCGGCGTGTCCAGCACGATCACCGGGTGGTTCGCCCGCAGCATGTCCAGCATCGATTGCAGCCGATCACCGCCCAGCGCCAGAAGTGGACGCTCGCCGGGTCCCAGCCGAGCCCATAGCAGGTTCTTTGCCTCGCGCGCCGGAGTCATCGCATCGGTCAGCGGCAGGCCGCGGCGCAACGCATCGAAGAGCGACGGCGCCTGCAGATCGCTTCCGCCACGCCGCGATTTCGCCGCCCGGCCGGCATTGCAATCGATATAAAGCACCGGCTGCGCGCAATCGTCGGCCGCCACCCGCGCATACCCCGAGGCCACCGTGCTGGACCCGGTCGCCGGGGTCGGCGAAATGAATTGCACCACCAGTGGCATCGCGCTGGTGCGGCGTGCCTCGATCGCATAGTAAAGCTGCACGAATGAGGGGTGGTGACGCGATATCGCACCGATGTCGATCCGCACCGGCGCGACAGCATGCTCTTCGGGCGGTTGCGCGACCGGCGTCGATTTGCGAAGAATCGTGAGCTCGGGGTTGGGCGACCTGTTCACGGCAAGCTTCTCCAAATCCAAATTCGGGCTTCAATCGAAATGACGGGCCTGGTGCCAGCGACAAACTAAGGCCGTCCGGACGCTATGCGAAATCAAAACGCATTGTCATCGGCAAAAACCAGCCGCACGGTCCGCCACAAAATCTTGAGGTCGAGCGCCAGCGACCAGTTCTCGATATAGTAAAGGTCATGATTGACGCGGTGAACGATCTTCTCGACGCTGTCCAATGCGCCGCGATAACCATTGACCTGCGCCCAGCCGGTAATGCCGGGCTTTACACGATGACGTGAGGGATAGACCGGAACCGCTTCTTCCAGCGCCAATCCGCCCGCCGTCGTGGCCAGGGCATGCGGCCGTGGACCGACCAGTGACATGTCGCCCCGCAGCACGTTCAAGAGCTGCGGTATCTCGTCCAGGCTGGTTCGCCGCAACCAGGCCCCCACGGCGGTAACCCTCTTGTCGCCGCGCAGTGCCTGTTGCTTGGCATCGGCGTCCGCGAGATGAGTGAACATCGAGCGGAACTTCAAAACTTCGATCAGCCGATTATTGTAGCCCAGTCGGCGCTGGCGAAATAGCACCGGCCCCTTTGACGTGAGCTTGATCGCCAAGGCGATGGCCAGCATCACAGGCGAGATAAACGCCAGCAGCGCCAGCGAGAGCGCAATGTCCTCGGCGCGCTTGATGAACGCACCCCATCCGCCGATCGGACGCGTGCAGGCCATCAACAACGGCAGATGGTCGAATGCCCGATCGGCCCGGCGCAGCGGCAGATCAAGGCCGTCGAGGCCGGGATAGATATACACATCAATTGGCGCCATCGAGATCCGCTGGATCACCGCCCGCATCTGCTCGGCGGCTGACCAGGAAAACGCCACCAACACGGTGTCAACCGCATCCCGACGGATCATCCGCTCCATCGCATCGATGTCGTCGATCACCGGCGATCCAAGGATATGCTCGCGCAAGCTGGATCCGCCCAGACCATTCGCCGCGTGATCCACGATGCCGATCACATCGAAGTTTCGCCGCCCCCCGGCAGTCATTCGCTGTAACAGATCGTGAATTGGCTCGGGCTCGCCGATGATTACTGTCCGGTTCAGCGGCTTGCCACCCGCGTGCAGCCGCAGTCGCACCAGTCGGGCCGCGATCAAGCCGGCAAATCCAAGCACGAGAAACGTCGGCAGCCAGGCGCCCCCCAGCGTGGCACCCATCTGATTGGCATCCATCTGACCGAAGCCGGGCGCGAGGCTGCCATGGCCCGAGATCACCGCCAGGCAGAAGGTCGCCAGCGTGCCGATCGCGACCGCCTGCAGCCAAGCCAGCACAATCTTGCGCCAGGGCACCGTATGACTAACGATCTCCGCCGCCGCATACAGTCCACGCTCAAAGAAACTTAGGCTCAGGCAAGCCGTCAGGCAGGCGATCGGAAGGATGACCGAGGCCGCGTCAAGCTGCCGCGCCGGGTTGAACAAGGCGTAGCACAAAAACGCCAGACCGGCGGTTACCGCCGCGTCAAGCCCGACCAGGGCGAACGTCAGGGTCGCCAAGCGCGGACGCGGAGCGAACCTGTGCTGCCCGCCAAGGAGCGCCGACAGGCGGGGGTCCCCCAGCACGACGCCAATCGCTATTTCCGGTTCCGCCATCGCTGGCATCCGCCTGTTCCTGTTCCTGTTTGGATGCATGGCACCCATGGTTTGCCACGCATCTCCCGTCCCACGGCGGTGACCGGGGCCGATAGCTGCCGGCATGTATCGTGATAGATTGCGACTGACCTTCGTCTGAGACAGCACTTCCGCGTCCAGTATGGTCGAACGGCCATCCGGACAGCCGATAAGGTATCGCGTCCTCAACGACGTACGAAACCAAACTCTGCGTGTACCACGATCAGATGAAACGTTTCGAACTGCACCGAACCGTCGATTGTGATGCTTAGAAACTCGGACAAAGCCTCACAAAAAGATGCCAATTGGCGGTAGTTTCTGTCAAAAGGTTATATGTACGCAACATAAGTGGTGACGATTGACGATAAGTGTCTGCGATCCCGTCATTCTATATCGGATTCGGAATGCATTGCCACAAGTAGAACGTTTTCACAATACCCGCAATTAGTGCGCCGACCGCTACGTTTCGTAACCCAGCGACGCGACGACCAAGTCCTCGGCGCCTCAGAACCATAATCATCGGCGTAAAAACTTCATCAACAAATCCGTCACTCCAACCGAATCCTCCTGTTGCACCCAATGTCCCGCGCCCTTTAGCAAGTGGCAACCTAGCATTTTCCTGCATACACTAGTCTGCATGCGTTCGATCGCATCAAATGTCTGATAAACACCCCAGTCGTGCGCCCCAGCGATGAATAAAGATGGAATGTCAATAGTCCGACCGATGAAGACTTGCAGCTCCGCATTTCCGATTCCCTTAGTGCGGCAACGGTACCACTGTAGACCTCCCTGAAACCCGGTTCGTTTGTATTCGCCACTGTATACTGCCAGCTCGGCATCCGGCAGCCATCGACAAGCGACGATCGACTCGGGCGATGGCATCTCCGCGGCAACCGTCCGGGGCATGTCCCGGTCGAGATCCATGATGTAATAGGTTGGCATACGCGCCAATTCAGTTGCCGTCGCCGAAGCCAGACGAAACGGCTGATTGCCGAGCCAATCCGCACTTTTGTGGTGGTAGTAAGCACGCAGGAAGGCATGCATGCCCTGTCGGCTGCGCGTCATGTCAGAGTTGGCCTCACGCGTCGAGTAATACCACTGATAGTGCTTGCGTGGACGTTCCAGCCCCGCCAGGGCCGCATGCAATCCGGACGCTGCCGCCGGCGCCAGGCTGGGCAATCCGCCGAACGGTGCGCTCATCAAAACCACGGAGCGGAACAGGTCCGGCCGCAGCAGTGCGCACCACCCGGCGACCGAGGCGCCGAAGTCGTGCCCAACCACCGTCGCCACCGAATCGCGCCCCAACGCCGCCAGCAAGGCGACCGCGTCACGCACCAGGTTGATCGGCCGGAAAGACGCCACGTCGCCGTCGTAGTCCTGGTCCCAGCCGGTGGTGCGGCCACAGCCGCGTTGATCCGGCGCGATCACGTGATACCCGGCCGCCGCGACCGCCGGTATCACCTTGCGCCAGGAATAGGCTAGTTCCGGAAACCCATGCAGCAACAGCACACACGGCTGCCCGGGCTGCCCAGCCTCCAACAAATGCACCCGCAAACCATTGACATCATTGACAAAACGAGCAGTTATGCCGGACGGAAGCACGTCCGGCCCCAGCGCATCGATCATGTCCGGTTCGCCTTTCACAGCTCTATCACCATAGGCGAGATACAAAATCCGCCCACCGGCTGCGAGTTGAACAGCCCACCCCCTCGCGATTACCCTATGACTCCTCGCCGGATCGGGCCGTGTTCGCCATCAGCGCGTCAGGCCGGAATGCGAACCTTCATTTCCGTAATGCCGTGAATGAAGTTTGAGTAAATCCGCTTCGGCTCCTCAACCAGCTCGATCACCGGGAAGCGCTTCATGATTTCTTCCCACAGGATGCTCAACTGCATCTCTGCCAACCGGTTGCCGACGCAACGATGGATCCCAAAGCCGAACGACAGGTGATGCCGTGGTCGCGTCCGGTCAATGAAGAATTCGTTCGGTCTATCGATTGAGTCCTCGTCACGATTGCCCGAGACATACCACATCACCACCTTGTCGCCGGCCTTGATCCGCTTGCCGCCGAGTTCGGCCTCCGCCACCGCTGTGCGGCGCATGTGCACGATTGGTGACTGCCAGCGGATGATCTCCGGCACCATGCTGGGAATCAGCCCAGGATTGTCGCGCAGCTTCTGATACTCGCCGGGATGCTTGCACAGCGCCCACAGTCCGCCGCTCATTGAGTTGCGTGTCGTGTCATTGCCGCCGACGATCAGCAAGGTAAGCGTTCCCAGGAACTCCGCCGGATCGTTGACCAGATTCTTCGTCGCCTCGCCGTGCGCCAGCATCGATATCAGATCGAAGCCACCCGGCCGCGCCGCTCGTTCATGCCACATCGCGGTGAACGTCCGCAGCGCCTCGGTCAGGATCTCCAGCCGCTTCTGCTCGGAGTCCACCACTCCCCCGGCATTGACGTCCTGGGTGGCGCAATCCGACCAGTAGGTCAGCTTGCCGCGTTGCTCCAGCGGGAAGTCGAACAGCGTGGTCAGCATGAGCGTCGTCAGCTCGACCGATACACGCCGAACCCAGTCAAAAGTTTCGCCGCGCGGCAACGCGTCGAGCACCGTGCATACTCGCTCTCGGATGATGCCGGCCATGTTGTTCAGATTGGCTGGCGCGACGATCGGGCTGACCACCTTGCGCTGCTCGTCGTGCCGCGGCGGATCCATCGAGATGAAGCTGGACCGCCGGAATTCCATCGGCCGGTCGGTGATGCTGATGCCGCCCAGCCGGGCCTCGGACGAATAGATCTCGGGATGGGTTTCGACTGCCATGATGTCCTTGAACCTGGTCACCGACCAGAACGAGCCATACTTGCCGTTAGCTCGCCAATGCACGGGATCCTCACGCCGCAAGCGCTCGAAATACGGATAGTAGACGTCGTCCTGATACAGCCGCGGATCACTGACATCGATCTGGTCAAGCGGTGTCGTCAGGGCATCCGAAGCAGGGTCGAAATGGATCGGGGCATTCATCGCAACGAGCCTCCTTGTTATCGTCTCATCTCCGTCAGCCGCCCGCGCCGCAAGCGCTAGCGCGCTTCGGTCAGCCTCTAATGCTGGCCTTCCGGCATCCGCACCACCAGCCCGTCCAACGCGTCGCTGACCTGAAGCTGGCAGGACAGTCGGGAATCCGGCTGGGTGACCGCGGCGAAGCTTAACATGCTGGCCTCCTGTGACCCCGGCTCAGGCCGCCCGATGCGGTCCAGCCAGGCGGCGTCGATATAAACGTGGCAGGTGGCGCATGCGCACTCCCCCCCACAGTCGGCGTCGATGCCGGGCACGTTGTTGTCCACCGCCCCCTGCATCACCGATCGGCCGACCGCCACCTTGATCGGGTGTTCTGTCCCGTCGTGTTCAATATAGGTGATCTTGGGCATCTGAGTTTCCCTGCTGGCGCCGCGTTAGGCCGCGAGTTCCTGCATCGATATTGACATATCTTCGATCCGCTTGCGAGCCAGCCGTTTGCGCCGCGCGATGATCCGGCGCCCACCCATGAATTCGGTCGAGGCGTTGACCGCCTCCACCGCCTGCACGGTGCCGTCCGCGGTCAGATGAAACAGCGCGAACTTGGCGGCCTCGACATCGCCGCGCACCGCGATCTCGGTGCAGTCGAACGGCAAGCCGGCGATCTGCAACCGAAGGTCATACTGATCGGACCAGAACCACGGCACCTCCGGCGTCGGTGCCGGCTTGCCGCAGATCATCGCCGCCGCCTGCTTGGCCTGCTCCAGCGCGTTCGGCACGCTCTCCAGACGCCCCAACCTATCATACAGCGGCAGCGGCCGGCTGGTGCAGTCGCCGATGGCGAAGATCGCCGGATCGTCGGTCCGCGCCGCCAGGTCCACCGCGATGCCGTTATGGCAGGTCAGCCCGGCTGCGCGCGCCAGGTCGTCGTTCGCCACCGCGCCGACGCCGATCAGCGCCACGTCGCAACCGATCAGCCGGCCATCGCCCAGCCGCACGCCGCTGATCCGCCTCGCCGTGCCCTGCAGCCCGGCAACCTCGGCGTCCAGCTCGACCGTCACGCCCCGGCCGCGGTGAAAACCCCGGAAGAACTCCGACAGGATCGGGCAGGCGACACGCGCCAGCAACCGGCTTTCGCGCTCGATGATGATCACCTCCGCGCCTAGCGACCGTGCCGAGGCAGCGGCTTCCAGGCCGATATACCCGCCGCCGATCACCGCCAGCCGAACGCCAGGATGCAGCGCCGCCTTCAACCGGTCGGCATCCGCCGCCGAACGCAGTTCCAGCACGCCGTCCAGTTCGACCCCCGGCAAAACCAGCCGCCGCGCCCGCGCGCCAAGCGCCAGGATCAGCACGTCGTAACGCAATGTTCCCCCATCCGACAGCGCCACAGTCTTGCCCGCTCGGTCGATCGCACTCACCCGCGTCGCCAGCCGCAAACCGATCGTCGCGCCGGGGTAGAACGCCGCCGGTCGTAGCGCCAGGCTCTCGGCTGTCGCTTCACCCTTCAACCAGGCCTTCGACAGCGGCGGACGCTGATACGGCGGTATCGGCTCTTCGCCGATCAGCGTAATCGCCCCTTGCCAGCCAAGCTGGCGCAGCATGGCGGCGGCCGATCCGCCGGCGTGACCGGCGCCGGCGATGACGATGTGGCGGCTGTCCTGCGTCACCGATATTCTCCGTCGTTTCAACGGATAGGAGCAGCGGCTGGCGTCCTCGGCAAGCCGCCGGATATTCTGGTTCTTACTCGAAGACGACCAAATGGCCGCCGCCATTCCCGGCCGAGAGCCCCAAGATTTGCTACCCTTGCCGCCACCCCCCTGAAGCGTGGTAATCTCCGGGCGGGAGATCGGCGGTGGACGGGCGCCTCGCCAACCCGGTCAGGTCCGGAAGGAAGCAGCCGCAACGGGTCACCGCTCGGGTCGTTTGTCGGTCTCCCACTTACCCCCTCGCCGCTTCCGCCGGCCGTCAGGTGATCCTCCGAAATGTCCGGCATTTCCCGGCACGACCCCGCCGAGCAAGACGATTCTCCCCCGCCGCCCGATGGGCCGGGTCTGTTCGGTGGCGCACTACCGGTATCGCTGCCCGAACCCGCGCATCCCCTCTCCTACCGCGTGCTGGCGCGCAAATACCGCCCGACCACGTTCGATGACCTGATCGGACAGGACGCCATGGTGCGCACCCTGCGCAACGCTTTTGCCGTCAGGCGCGTCGCACACGCGTTCATGCTGACCGGTGTGCGCGGCGTCGGCAAAACCACCACTGCCCGTATCATCGCCCGAGCGCTGAATTGCGTCGGCGCCGACGGCAGCGGCGGCCCCACGGCGGACCCGTGTGGTGTCTGCGCCAATTGTATCGGGATCCTCTCCGATCGCCACCCCGACGTGATCGAAATGGACGCCGCCAGCCGCACCGGTGTGGACGACATGCGCGAGGTGATCGAGGCCACGCGGTTCCGCCCGATGCAGGCCAGGACCAAGGTCTTCGTCATCGACGAGGTCCACATGCTCAGCCGTAACGCGTTCAATGCCCTGCTCAAGACGCTGGAAGAACCCCCGCCGCACGTCAAATTCGTGTTCGCGACCACCGAAATCCGCAAGGTACCGATCACCGTGCTGTCGCGCTGCCAGCGCTTCGATCTGCGCCGCGTGCGAATCGCCGAACTGACACAACTGTTCGGCCAGATCGCCGCCCGCGAACATGTCACTGTTGAGTCCGCGGCGCTGGACCAGATCGCCCGCTCCGCCGACGGCTCGGTACGAGACGGATTGTCGATCCTGGACCAGGCGATCGCGCAAATGGATCGGGGAGCCGACGCAACGATCACCAACGTCCAGGTCACCGACATGCTGGGGCTGGCGGATCGAGCGGCTGTGTTCGACGTGATGGACGCGGTGATGGGCGGCAAGGCCGCCGCCGCCCTGGCGATCACCGACCGGGCCTATGAGCGCGGCGCCGATCTGGGGACTCTGTTGCAGGACCTGCTCGAACTGCTTCACACCGTGACCCGGCTGAAATCGATCCCCAGCCTGCGCGAAAGCCACGAACTGCCGGAGGTCGAACGCACCCGAGGCGCTGACCTGGCGGATCGGTTGACCGTTCCCGTGCTGGCGCGGGCCTGGCAGATGCTGCTGAAGGGTGTGGCCGAGGTTGAAACCGCTCCCGATCGGCGCGCCGCGGCCGAGATGGTACTGATCCGGCTGTGCCATGTGTCGGACATGCCGACGCCGGGCGACCTGGTCCGTCGCCTCGGCGCCGGCGAACCGCCCGCCGCGCCCCCCCCATCTCCCACACCGGGCGGTGGCGGTGGTTTCCGCGCCGTCGCCAACGGCGCGCCACTTGTGACTTCGGAGCCAGCGCCGGTACGGCCTCGGCCGGGAACCTTCCGCGACGTCGTGGCCCTGGTCGGTGAGCGCAAGGAAGCAATGCTGCACGCCCACCTGTTGCACTCGGTGCACCTGGTGCGTTTCGCTCCGCCGGTCATCGAATTGCGCCCCCAGCCGGAGGCGCCGCGCGATCTGGCGTCCCGGCTGGCGGCGCTGCTTTCGGAGCTGACCGCCACCCGCTGGACAATTGCCCTGTCCACCGCCCTCGGTGAGCCGACGATCGCGGAACAGGGCAACGCCGCCGATGTCGCTCGCAAGACCGCCGCCGCCGATCACCCGCTGGTCCAGGCGATCCTGGCGGCATTTCCGGGCGCGCGCATCGCCACGGTCCATGATAAGACGGCGGATGCCTACGGATTGCCCGCCGCTGCCGCGGATGCGCCCGATATGCCGGACTTCGCTCCGCCCGATGCCGCCTATTTCGACGACGACCCGATGGAGATCGACCCATGAAGAACCTGGCCGGGATGATGAAGCAGGCGCAGCAGATGCAGTCCAAGATGCAGGAATTGCAGACCAAGCTGGAGGCCATGGAGGCCATCGGCGAGGCCGGCGCCGGCTTGGTGCGCGTGACGCTGAATGGCAAGAACGACCTGCGCAAGCTCACCATCGACCCAAAGATCATCGATCCGGCTGATGCCGAGATGCTGCAGGATCTGATCGTCGCCGCCCACCGCGACGCCAAGTCCAAGATCGAAGCCGCCTCGGCCGATGAGATGCAGAAAGTAACCGGCGGAATGCAACTGCCTCCCGGTATGAAGCTACCTTTCTAGTGGTCAGCGGTCGGAAGTGCTCGCGGCTATCACTCTCCCACTGACCGCTGACCACTGAAATGGGCCCCCAAGTCGACCACCTGATCAGCCTGCTGTCGAAGCTGCCGGGCATGGGTCCCCGCAGCGCGCGCCGCGCCGCGCTGAAGATGCTGCAGCAGCCGCAATCCCGCATGCTGCCGCTCGCCGCCGCGCTGGCCGACGCCGCCCGAGCGGTGCGGCCCTGCGCCGATTGCGGCAACCTCGACAGCCAGGACCCATGCGCGATCTGCGCTGACCGCGAGCGCGACCGTTCGGTCATCTGCGTCGTCGAAGGGGTTGGTGATCTCTGGGCCTTGGAACGGGCGCAAGTCCATCATGGGCTATATCACGTGCTCGGCGGCACGCTGTCGTCGCTGTCGGGCATCGGCCCCGAGGACCTCGCGCTGCCTGGACTGCTGACCAGGATCACCGAGGGCGGAGTGACAGAAGTGATCCTCGCGTTGGGCGCGACCGTCGAAGGCGCCGCCACCGCGCATTGGCTCACCGACCAATTACGCAGCACTGGACCCACCGTCACCCGCGTCGGACAAGGCGTCCCGATGGGCGGCGCGCTGGATGTGCTGGACGACGGCACCCTGGCTGCCGCCTTGCGCGCGCGCCGGGCAACCTAGACCTGGCCGTGCCGGGCGTAACGTTCCGTCCCCGTGGATCATGGGACAAAGAGCAGTTACAGTTACACCAATCCATACTCGGACAGAGCGCCCCTTTTGGTATCTGCCGGGGCATTGACCGAGCCGATATACAAATGCTCGCCTTACAAAGGAGGGACACTGCCATGATCGACTCACTAAATCCGCCATATCCGGGGCGTTCGCGCCCCTGGCCATGCTGGGGCAAGATTATTTCCGTGGGGATCGTCCTTGCTGGTTTTCCATCCGTGTCCGACGCACAGATTAGCCCGTTTCGCGGATATAAGGGACCAACGCTCAGCAAGGAGGACCTGGCGGCAGGACAGGCGGCAGCCGAGAAGCTCCTTGACGATGATCACGCTCAGGTGGGCAAGTCCGAGGATTGGTCCGGGCCAACGTCCGGTAACACAGGCAATATTTCCGTTCAGAGGGCTTTTCAGCGGCAGAACATGGAGTGTCGGGCGCTGCGGTCCGAAATCCGCTTCCGGAAAGCCTCGACGAAGCCGAGGACTATCAACCTCAATGTGTGTCGCGTTCAGGGCCGCTGGAAGTTGATGTAGTCATTGCCGCCATGACACGGGACAGGCCTCACCACTTCAGGACCTGGGTCATCACCACGCCTGCCCATGACCATGGCGTCTGATTGGCTGTTAGGCCATCGCCGCAGCCACTTTCGCGACGCGGTCCTCGCGCTGAACTCTTAGCGCAGCCATCCGGGCGCGCGCAGCCGCCACAAGTTCCGGACGAGCGGTATCCGGACTGCCGGCATTGAATGGTGGCGCTGGGGCGTATTCGATCCCCAACTGGATGGTTTCGGCCACCTCCTGGCCGGCGAGTTCGGCCACCATGGTCAAGGCGAAGTCGATCCCGGCGGTGACGCCGCCGCCGGTCATCACTTTGCCGTCCCGAACCACCCGGCCCTTGGTGGGAATCGCTCCGAGCGGGGTCAACAAATCGATCCACGCCCAGTGGGTCGTGGCGCGCTTGCCGCGCAACAGCCCGGCTGCGCCCAGGACCAGGGCGCCGGTGCAGATCGACCCGACGAACCTGGCCCGTTCGAACCGGGTGCGCAGGAAGGACAGCACGATCGGGTCATCCATCAGATCCAGCACGCCGGGCCCACCCGGGACGCAGATCACGTCCAGCGCCGGACATTCCGCCAGCGTGGTGTCGGGCAGCAGTGTCAATCCACCCTGGGTCCGGATTGGATCCATCGTCTTCCACAGCACATGCACCTCGGCGTCGGGCAGGCTGGCGAATACCTGCAGAGGGCCGGTCAGGTCGAGTTGGGTCATTGCCGGAAACGCCAGCAAACCGACGCGGTATTGGGGCATCGCGAATTCTCCTGTTGTCGCGGCATCCGTTTCTGGCATGACGGGCACGTGGCGCAATGCCAAATACCCCGCGGATCGCGCCAAACTCGTCGCCGGCGCCGCTACGGCCCCTGCCGCCTCTTCCCGCCGCGACCGCGCCGCTTCGACGGGTCATATCCCCCGCCTCCCGGCCCCATCGGCTCCGGTCCACGGCCTCGCCTGGGACGCATCAATGCGCTCGCCATCGGCGGCGGCGGCAGACCCAGGTCCAACGCCTCCAGCCGCTTGATCTCGTCGCGGAACCGCGCCGCCTGCTCGAACTCGAGGTTGGAAGCCGCGGCACGCATCTCTTTCTCCAGGCGGGCTATCGCCGCCTTGAGGTCCTTGCCGACGAACTCAGTGGTGGCCGCGTCCTTGACCGGCGCCACGGTGACGTAGTCCTGCTCGAACACGCTCTCCAGCACCTTGCCGATGTGCCGCCGGATCGAAATCGGCGTAATGCCGTGGGCTTCATTCCAGCTCCGCTGCTTGTTGCGCCGCCGCTCGGTCTCCTCGATGGCGGTGCGCAGGGAGTTGGTCATCACGTCGGCATACATCACCACCCGGCCATCGACATTGCGCGCCGCGCGGCCGATCGTCTGGATCAACGAGGTCTGTGAGCGCAGGAAGCCTTCCTTGTCCGCATCCAGGATCGCCACTAGCGCGCATTCCGGGATGTCCAGGCCTTCGCGCAATAGATTGATGCCGACCAGTACATCGAATACACCCAGCCGCAGATCGCGGACGATCTCGATCCGCTCCAGTGTGTCCACCTCGGAGTGCAGATAGCGCACCTTTATCGACTGCTCGGTCAGGTAGTCGGTCAGCTCCTCCGCCA
The DNA here is from genome assembly GCF_965277825.1 of Rhodopila sp. Classification (NCBI taxonomy): domain Bacteria; kingdom Pseudomonadati; phylum Pseudomonadota; class Alphaproteobacteria; order Acetobacterales; family Acetobacteraceae; genus Rhodopila; species Rhodopila sp. The sequence continues at coordinate 676,156 of NZ_OZ255846.1, forward strand.
TCCGCTTGGTCAGCGTGGTGACCAGTATGCGGCCGCCGGCGGCGGTCACCGTCTTGCATTCGTGCAGCAGATCGTCGACCTGGTATTCCACCGGGCGAACCTCGGTGGCCGGATCGATCAGTCCGGTCGGGCGGATCACCTGTTCGGCAAACACGCCGGCGGTGCGCTCCATCTCCCATGGTCCGGGGGTGGCCGAAACGAACACCGACAACGGCCGGAACCGTTCCCATTCCTCGAACTTCAGCGGCCGGTTATCGACGCACGACGGTAGCCGAAACCCGAACTCGGACAGCACCGTCTTGCGGTTGAAGTCGCCGCGGTACATGCCGCCGATCTGCGGCACCGTGACATGGCTTTCGTCCACGAACAGGAACGCGTTCTCCGGCAGATACTCGAACAAGGTCGGTGGCGGATCGCCCGGTTCACGCCCGGTCAGATAGCGGGAGTAGTTCTCGATCCCCTTGCACGACCCGGTCGTCTCCATCATTTCGATATCCCACAGCGTGCGCTGTTCCAGGCGCTGCAGTTCCAGCAACTTGCCCTGTTCGTTCAGTTCCGAAAGGCGCTGCTTCAGCTCCACCTTGATGTCGCGGACTGCCTGGGTCAGCGTCGGCCGCGGGGTGACGTAGTGGCTATTGGCATACACCGTGACCTCGGTCAGGTCGGCGGTCTTCTCCCCGGTCAGCGGGTCGAATTCGTGTACTGACTCGATTTCGTCGCCGAACAGCGCGATCCGCCAGGCACGATCTTCATGATGGCTGGGGAAAATATCGACGATCTCACCGCGCAGTCGGAACGAACCGCGGGTAAAGGCAGTGTCGTTGCGACGGTATTGCAGATCGACCAGGGCCTTGGCCAGATGGTCGCGGTCGACCCGGCCGCCCACCTCCAGCTTCGCCACCATCTTCGAGTAGGTCTCGACCGAGCCGATGCCGTATATGCAGGACACCGAGGCGACCACAATGACGTCGTTGCGCTCCAGCAGGGCCTGGGTGGCGGCGTGGCGCATCCGGTCGATCTGCTCGTTGATCTGGGCGTCTTTTTCTATATAGGTATCGGTGCGAGGCACATACGCCTCAGGCTGGTAATAGTCGTAGTAGCTGACGAAATATTCGACTGCATTCTCCGGGAAGAAGCTCTTCATCTCGCCATACAACTGCGCGGCGAGGGTCTTGTTCGGCGCCAGCACCAGGGTCGGCTTCTGCACCGCCTCGATCACTTTTGCCATGGTGAAGGTCTTGCCCGAACCGGTGACGCCGAGCAGCACCTGGTCGCGCTCGCCGGCCTCGACACCGCGCACCAGTTCGCTGATCGCATTCGGTTGGTCGCCCGCCGGCTGATATTCCGACACCACCTTCAGCGGCCGGGTCATCGACTTCGCCGGCTGTTTCTGCGGCATGAACAGAGGCCGCGGCGGACGGAGCAGGGTCTGGGACATAAGGCGAACTCCTCGACGCGATACAAATGGCGCGTCTAGGTCTCAACGTCGAGGGGGCTCGACTTCGAGATGGCTTCGACGTCGGGGGGCTTCGACGTCGCGGGCTCGACGTCGAAAAGCTCGTTTGGCGGGCTTGCGCGGAACGTTTGTTGGGCTGCGGGAGTTTAGGGAACTTGCCCATTATCGCCGTGCGACAGAAAACGCGGCAGTCGGCTGCTAGTCCGTCAGCACAAGGTTGCGCACAGCCCGGGCCGCCCGCCGGATATCGAACAACAGCGTTCGCACGCTGGTCACCCGCATCCGTGTGCGCTGACGCCACAGATGCACCAGCAGCCCGCCATTTCTACGCCACGCCATCTCCCGTTGCGCCCGAGCGGTACGGTGTTCCGCGCGCCAGGGAAATTCACGCGCCGCGCGGGCAGGCGTCGGCACCCGATCGAAGATCAGCACGTAGGCCATCCGCTCACCATCCGAGAGGTTGGGCCCGGCACCGTGCAACGTCCGTCCGGTATGGATCACACACCATCCCGCCGGGACCGGACACGCAACGGTGTCCCGCATGTCGAAGCCGCCGACGCATTCCAGCGCGTGGATTCTGGAATCACCCCCGGGGAAGCCGTGCGGCAGCACCGGCCCGTGGTGCGATCCGGGCAAGTAGGCCATGCAACTATTAGTCTTATCGACCGGCTGCAGTGCAAGCCAGAAGCTGACCTCGTCATAGTCGAACCGCGGATCCTGGAACGCCTCGTCTTGGTGCCAGGGCGTCGCCTCACCAATCCGTGCCGGCTTCATCAACGAGATGTCTGCCTTGAACCGCACCTCGCTGCCCAGAAGCTGTTCGGCGATAGCGCGGGCCACATGATAAAAACGATGACCGATCAGTTCCGGAGCGAACGACCGTGGATGCAGGATCTGCGGAAACCGAGCCGGTGCCGACCCATCATCCACGCCCATCGCATCGAACAGCGCGCCTTCCTCGAACCCCACGTTCTCGTTGTGAAGCCCCATTAGCGTGCTTCGCAGCGCCGCGATGTCGCTCGCCGGCAATCCGGTGTCGAACGGCAGAAATCCGTCGGCTCGAAACCGATCGACCATGGCCGCATCAAGACGGTTCATCGCAGTTTTCAGCCCTTGTAATACTGGATGCAGTTCTGACGGACCGTTTGCCCGAAAGCACAATGAAACTATCAATTCATGGCGCCCCCAGTCCAATCACGAACCAGCGCTCCCGAAGCCGCAATGCCTAATTTGCGACGATTATCCTCTTTCGAGCGGCAAAAACCTTTGCGGATTTGCAATCCATGAATGTGTCGCAACCACGGGCTAGGCGCACCATGCCCGGCAATACGCTCGGGTCTTCAGCGAATTCAGTTCCTAATGTTCACGTTCCGGTTGTATAACTTCGGGACCGACACGCTGCGCGAGTCAGGATCGAGATCAGAAATGCTTAGGCTCTCAAAAACCACTACCGGGACCATCCTGTTTGGACTCGACCTGATATTGATCCTGGCGGTCTGGCCCGTGGTGCTGTGGCTCAGCCGGCCAGATTTCGCGGCGCTGTTTACTTTGCCCTGGGACTGTCGTGACCTCGGCTACCCCGCCTTCGACCTGCTCTTGCTGTTCGCCATGGGACTATACCAGCGCGAGGCCATCCTCGAGACCGGGCGTTCGCTGACCCGCGTACCGCTGGTCGTCGGGATGGCAGCCGGCCTGACCATCCTGCTCTCCCAGGCGCAGTCTCGGCTGATCGTCGACGTGGCCGGCCCCGGCGGCCGCGACCAGATGATGCTGTTCGGCCTCGCTGTGGTCAGCTTTACCCTGTGCGCCTTCCTGTCCCGCCTGGTGATCGACGTGCTGCTGCGCCAGCACGTGCTGCGGCGACGCCTGCTGATCGTCGGCGTCGGCCGGCGCGCCTGGGACCTGCTGCACATGCTGGGCCGAGAGGGCGGCAGCCTGCATGACGACGTCGCCCTGGTGCAGCACGACCGGGAGGAGGTCGATCCCCGCCTGCTGGCCGAACGCTCCGACCGGATATTCTGCCCCAGCGACTTCAACGTTGCCGCCGTCGCCAAACGGCTGGACGCCGACCTGATCATCGTCGCACCGGATGAACGACGCGGCATGGATCTTGGCCGGCTGCTGGAATGCAAGAAGGCCGGCTTCCCGGTGATCCAATACCTGACATTCGTCGAGCGAGAGATCCGCCGTGTCGACCTGAAGCGCATGGAACTGAGCTGGCTGATCTACGGCGGCGGCTTCAGCTTCGGCGCCCTGGATCGCTTCCTGAAGCGCGGCTTCGACCTCGCGGTCAGTTGCCTGGTGCTGTCGCTGACCGCGCCGCTGATCGCTGCCGGAATGCTGGCGATCCGCTGCGAAGGTCGCGGCCCGCTGCTGTACCGCCAGGAGCGGGTGACCGTGGACGGCAGGATCTTCTCGATCCTGAAGCTGCGCACCATGCGGGTGAACGCCGAGGCGCAAGGCGCGGTCTGGGCACAGGAACGTGACAACCGCATCACCCGCGTCGGCAATTTCCTGCGCCGCATGCGGATCGATGAGTTGCCGCAGTTGGCCAATATCCTGCGCGGCGACATGTCGTTCGTCGGGCCGCGCCCGGAGCGGCCGATGTTCGTCAAGCAACTGGCAGAGAAGATCCCGTTATATAACGAGCGCCATCTGGTGAAGGCCGGCCTGACCGGCTGGGCGCAGATCAACTATCCATACGGTGCCTCGGTCGATGACGCCCGGTCCAAGCTGAGCTACGACCTGTACTATGTGAAAAACTTCTCTATCCTGTTCGACTTCGTTATTCTGCTGCAGACCCTGCGGGTGGTGCTGTGGCCGACCGGGGTGCGATAAGCGGGGACCGGAACAGCAGGAACACAGCGATCAGGAAGTTCAGCGCGTTCCACGCCACGCCATTGGCAAACGCTTCGCGATACGACCCGCTCAGGTCGAAGATCACCCCCGACATCCAGCCGCCCAGCGCCATGCCGAGGATCATCATCATCAGGATCACCCCGACCCGTCCACCGGCCTGCTGCGGCGGAAAGCTTTCACGCACGATGATCGCGTAGCTCGGCACCAGGCCGCCCTGGAACAGGCCAAACAGGGCGGAGATCACATAGAGCGAGGTCAGCCCGTCGGCCATCAGATACAGCGTTAGCGCGACCATCTGCGCGAACGACCCAATCAGCAGCGTTGCCAGGCCACCCAGCCGGTCAGCCAGGAACCCGGACCCGATCCGGCTGACGATGCCGCAACCCAGCATCAGCGACAGCATCTCGGCACCTTTTGCCGGCCCGTATCCCAGATCGCCGCAATAGGCGACGATGTGCACCTGCGGCATCGACATCGCCACGCAGCAGGCCAGTCCGGCGACCGCCAGCAAGCCCTGCAGCACGTTCGGCGGCAGCCGGATCTGGTGGCGCGAAGGCGAGGGCAGCGCCGCCCCGGCGCCGCGAACCGGGGCGCGGCTGCGCAACAGCAGCGCCAGTGGCGGCATCACCAGCAGGCAGAACACCCCCACCGCCAGATGCGCGGCACGCCAGCCCTGGGTCCGGATCACCGCCTCGATCAGCGTCGGCCAAACCGCGCCCGAGACGTAGTTGCCCGAAGCACACAGCGCGATGGCGATGCCGCGGCGGCGTTCGAACCAGAATGAGATGTCGGCCATCAGCGGCACGAACGTGGCGGCGGTGCCGAATGTGCCGATCAGCAGGTAGGCGGCGGCGAACCACTCCAGGCTGGTGGACAGCGAGGCCAGGATGTAGCCGGCGCCCAACGTGGCGGCGCCGATCATCACCGGCAGGACAACGCCCCGGCGGTCCGCCAGCTTGCCCATGATCACTCCGCCGACGCCGAAACCGATCATGGCCAGGGTGAACGGCAATGAGGCAGCGCCGCGGTCGGCGTGGAAATCAGCCTGCACGGCGGGCAGCGCAACCACCACGGACCACATGCCCACGCCGCCGATTGCGGACAGCAGAACCGATACCGCCAGGCGGAACCAGGCGTAGGGCGAATCGATCTCGCGGTGGATCATGATTGTGTCAGTGCGTTTCCGGCGGCCCGTGTTTCGGGTCTTGTCGAGTGTCAGCTCTTTTCGAAGTCGATCCTCTCGACCACCGGCAGCGCTTGCAGGAACCGGCGCAGACAATCCAGTGCCAATTCGACCGCGCCCAGTCGGACCCATTCGCGTCCACCCAAGATTCGGGACCGGCGAAACTCGGCCCGGCTGGCGGTCGCGATTGCCATCCAGATGGAGCCGCCGAAGTCGATTCGATCGGCGCCTTCATCCAGTTCGATCAGCACCGCCAGGGCGTGGGATGCCCCGGTCTGTCGGCGCGCCGCATCGGCAACGGCTTCGGTGGTGAATTGGTCCAGTTGCGGCGGCAGTCGGACGCCGAACAGTTCATCCAGCCGGCGCGTTACGGTGCCGTGCCGAAACACCGTCTCGGCGCCGGGTAGGTGGGCGATGCGGGCGGCGATCTGGCCGGCGGTGAAGCTTTCCACCAGCGTCAGCGTGGCGCCTTCGGCGACCAGCGCCGCCAAGGTGACGCCTTCCAGCGTCTGGTCGTCCTCGGCAAAGATGAAATTGCCGAGACGCTGTTTCACCTCGGCGGTGACCGGGGCCAGCTTGCGGCGGACGTCGTCCATGTCGGTGCCGCGCACCGTCAGCTTGGTTTCAAGCTGCGGGTAATGCGCGCGGAAGCCAAGCTTGACGCCGCCGTCGGGGTCGAGCGCCTCGACCCCGGTCAGCAATTGATCGACGTGCGACTCGCCCAGGCCATAGGTATGAAAACGCTTCAGGTAAATCGACGCCGGTGCGCCGGAGCGAGCCAGGATGCGTGGGATCACCTGCTCTTCCAGCATGCGCCGCAGTTCTCGCGGCACGCCGGGCGTGAAGAAGAAGCGTGCGCCGCCGATGTCGAGGGCGAAGCCACAGGCGGTGCCGACCGGGTTGTCCAACATCTCGGCGGTCGCCGGCAGCATCGCCTGCTTGACGTTGTTCGGCGGCATGGAGCGCATCCGGCGGGTAAAGAACGACTCCATGCGGTCGAGCCATTCCTGGTGCAGCACGAGATCGACGCCGGCGGCCTGCGCGGCGATCTCCTGCGACAGATCATCGACGGTGGGACCAAGACCGCCATTGACGATCACCGCATCGGCCCGGCCGGCGGCCAACTGGAAGGCGATCAGCAACGAGTCGCGGTCATCGCCGACGGTGGTGCCCCAGTGCACCGAAAGGCCGACATCCTCCAGCTTCTGCGCCATGTAGGAGAAGTTGGTGTTGGTGATCTTGCCGGTCAGCACCTCGTCGCCGGTGCAAATGATCTCGATGCGCATGCGTCACCCCCTGGTGCGAGAAGATTACGGGATGTGGGGGCGCGGGCAAGCGCGGGCGGCGGCCCGAATGTCCGGCCAGCGGCATTCGCGGTAGCCGCCAGGAAGGGTCCCGACCCGGCTCGGAGTCGCGAGTTGCCTGTGGCAAGCGGCGAGGCTCGTGGCTTCGGCGGCGACGCGGCTTTCCGGCATTATCCGAACCCACGCAATACGCGCGCCGGATGGTGCTTCATTTATCAGCGGCTTCCCGGCTATACCTCGTGCGCCGAAGCAAGCAGGTGATACACGAAAAATGGCCGCACGATCATCGATTGGGGAACCCCGCAAGTTCGCCTCACCCGCTGTCCGGGCATTGATGAAGGAACGCAGCGCCGAGTTTGGCGGCCTGCTGCTTGGCGTCCTCGGCCTGGCGATCCTTGTGGCCCTGGCGACCTACGATCCACGCGATCCGTCGCTCAATACCGCGACCAGCCGCCCTGTCAGCAACTTGGCCGGACCAGTGGGCGCGGTGCTGGCCGACGCGCTGCTGCAGGGCTTCGGCATTTTCGGAGCATTGCCTGGGGTTGCGATGCTGACCTGGTGCTGGCGCATCGCCTCGCATCGCGGCCTAGGCAGCTTCAGCGGACGGCTGGCGTCGCTGCTAGCGGCGATGCCGCTGCTGGCGGCGGCGGTGTCGGTGGTGCCGTCGCGGCACGCCATCGCCTGGCCGGTGATGGCTGGCCTCGGCGGCTCGATCGGGCAGATTGTTGCCCACGCTGAACTGAATGCCGGGCAGGCCTCGCTCGGGATCGTCGGCGCTGCCTCGATCTGGCTGCTGAGTGCGGCGTTGGCGATTGTCCTGGGCCTGCTGGCGCTGGGGTTGTCGCGATCCGAATGGCGCACGGCGGGCCATGCCGCCGGCATCGCCGCGCGTTACTCGGTGTCCGGTGGTCGCGGCGCTGTCGGGGCGCTGTCGCGCGGTGCCGGCGGCGCGGCCTCGGCCTCCGGCTGGCTGGTCAATCTGGTCAACCGCGGTCCCGGATTAGCACCCGATGATCCGCCACCCGAACCGACCAGCCGGTCGCGCCCGGTGGTGCGGCAGGCGGCGGCCGATCCAGCGTCGGAGCCGAACGCGGTTGATCCGGACAATGGTCCGCTGGGTATCCCGCCGGTGCGTGGGGTAAAGTCGGCGCCGCGTCGGCCGCAGCAGCAAAACCTGCCGCTGCAGGAAGCGGGCTGGAAATTTCCCTCGCCGGATTTGCTGAAAAGCCCACCCCCGCGCGCCAGCACCGGCCCAAGCGAGGAATCGCTGCAGGCCAATGCCAGGTTGCTGGAAACCGTGCTGTCTGACTACGGCGTGCAAGGCGAGATCGTCGAGATCCGTCCCGGCCCGGTGGTCACGCTGTATGAACTGGTGCCGGCTCCAGGCATTCGCAGTGCCCGCGTCATCGGCCTGGCCGACGACGTGGCACGCAGCCTGTCGGTCACCGCGGTGCGCATTGCCACCGTGCCGGGCCGCAACGTGATCGGCATCGAGGTGCCGAACAGCAAACGGGAAACGGTGTTCCTGAGCGAGATCCTGTGCAGCGACGAGGTGCAGAAGTCTCCCGGCCGGCTGTCTCTGGCCTTGGGCAAGGATATCAGCGGCAAGGCGATCGTCGCCGATCTGTCGCGGATGCCGCATTTGATGATCGCCGGCACCACCGGATCGGGCAAATCGGTCGGCGTCAACGCGATGATCCTGTCGCTGCTATACCGGATGTCGCCCGACCAGTGCCGACTGATCTTGATCGACCCCAAAATGCTGGAATTGTCCACCTATGAGGGCATCCCACATTTGATGGCGCCGGTGGTGACCGAACCCGCCAAAGCGGTGACCGCGCTGAAATGGACGGTGCGGGAGATGGAGCGGCGGTATCGCGCGATGTCGCAACTCGGCGTCCGTAACGTCGGTGGCTTCAACGACCGGGTCGCCGATGCAAGGGCCAAGGGCGAAGTGCTGACCCGCCGGGTGCAGACCGGATTCGACCCCGATACCGGGCGCCCCACCTTCGAGGAGCAGCCGCTGGCGCTGGAGCCGCTGCCGTTCATCGTGGTCGTGGTCGACGAGATGGCCGACCTGATGATGGTCGCCGGCAAGGAGATCGAGCAGGCGGTGCAGCGCTTGGCCCAGATGGCCCGCGCCGCCGGGATTCACGTCATCATGGCCACTCAGCGGCCGTCGGTGGACGTGATCACCGGCACCATCAAGGCGAATTTCCCGACCCGGATCAGCTTCCAGGTGATCAGCAAATTCGACAGCCGCACCATCCTGGGCGAGCAGGGGGCGGAACAGTTGCTGGGCATGGGCGACATGCTGTTCATGCAGGGCGGCGGCCGCATCACCCGGGTACACGGTCCGTTCGTGTCCGACGAGGAAGTGGAGAAGGTGGTCGCCTTCCTGCGCGAACAGGGCGAGCCGGCTTATCTGGACGATGTCACCGAAGCGGTGGAGGGCTCAGGTGGCAGCGACGCCGATCCGCTGCTGTCCGGCATCGCCGGCGCCGGCGACAGCGACAAGAGCCTGTTCGATCAGGCGGTCGCGGTGGTGGCGCGCGAAGGCAAGGCGTCCACCTCGTTCATCCAGCGTCACCTGAACATCGGCTACAACAAGGCGGCCAAGTTGATCGAGCAGATGGAAAAGGAGGGCATCGTGGGGGTGGCGAACCATGTCGGCAAACGCGAGATCCTGGTGCGGCGGACGCACGACGACGACATGGATTGCTGAGACCGCGGTGCGCCTGGAGGTGCTGAACCCAGGTGCCGGGGATCGCCTCGGCATCCGGCGCGACGATCGGTCGCGGCAGCGTCGGAGGCAGCACAGTCGCTCGATGATCGCAAGTCTTCGGCCGCGGTGAAGCAAACTTATTACTTCGCCAACTTGTAGCCGGCCGGGATGGTAAACAGCGTCCTGGGCTGTGCGTCAAACACGACGTGCGTCAAGAACTCCAGGTGGTGGACATTGCGGCCGTAGACTCCTGCGTCATATTCACGCCGCATCATGACCCCGGTCCTGGTTAGCCAGTAGGAGCCAGCCGCCGCCAGCGCACCGTCGTCGCCGAACGCATATTTCGTCGTCGCCTGACCCTCGATGGTTTCGGTTCCCACCTTCTTCGCATCCGTCGCGTCCAGCGAACGGGCGATGTAGCGACGGTACAGTTCGTCATCCATTGGCGTAATCAGGTAGGTGTGGTTCACCATCAAGAGGCACTGCGTCTGCGTCGTCAGGTCCAGGATCGTTGAGCTGAAGCCGTTGCCGCGATCGATCCGCAGTTTGCCGTCGGCGTAATGAATCGTCTCGCGAGTTTCGGCCGCACCTTCCTGCTGCACCGCGACCGCGGAAAATGCGACGCTGGGCAGCACAAGACCGTCATAGGCCCAAGCCCAGTTCGCGCAGACCGGGGCGCCCACGATCACCGCCAGGATCAACAGGACATAGCGCATCGACCCCACACCGTAACTCGACCCAATGTTCACGACGATCCTGTCGCTATGTCAACGAAATCGAGCATTGTTGATCCGCCGTCAAGCACCTGATCCGACACCCGACGTGAACCAACGGATACGAGCGATTTCCCCAGCCGCCATCATCCCCTATCATCGCCTGACAGCCAAACGGGGGAATCGTCGCAATGCCAGCCGTCACCGTCGAACATCGCGGCGCTATCGCCATCATCCGCATCAACCGACCGGAACGCCTAAATGCCATCAGCCAGGCCGTCGCGGTCGAGATGCAGCAGGCGTTCCAACAGTTCGACGTCGATCCGGACAGGCGGGTCGCCGTCTTGTCCGCCAGCGGCAACCGATCCTTCTCCTCCGGTGCCGATGTCAACGACCTGCCGGAACTGTGGCGCGCCATCCCCAACGTCGGATACCACACCGATAAGCCGATCATCGCCGCCACCTCCGGCTGGGTAGTCGGCGGTGCCATCGTCATGGTCATGATGTGCGACCTGCTGGTCTCCACCCAGGACACCCAGTTCTATTACCCCGAGGCCAAGCTCGGGACCACCGCGGGCGGCATTAGCTCATTGGCCGCTCGCATGCCGCATCATCTGGCGATGGAGATCATGCTGCTGGGCTCCAAGATCCCCGCCCAGCGCGCTTACGACGTCGGCTTCGTCAACCGCGTCGTGGCGAACGGCGAACACGAGACAGCGGCTCTCGGCATGGCGGAACAACTGCTCGACTCCGCCCCGCTGGTGATCGCGGCACTGAAACGTCTGGTTAATGAAGTCATCCCGACCGGTCCGATCGAGCGTATGGTGGCGATCAGCCAGACTGTCGCCAAGGTGCGCCAATCCGACGATCTGCAGGAGGGTATTCGTGCCTACAAGGAAAACCGCAAACCCCGCTTCACCGGCAAGTAATCCGCGCTCCATGCGGGCGTAATGGACCTGTTTGACCGGCTGCACTGCCCGCAATGCAAGGGGCGCCTGCAGCCCGCCTCGGATGATGTGCTGGTGTGTTCGCTCTGCGACCGGACGGTCCCTGTGGTCGATGGAATCGGAGATTTTGCGGCCGTTGCAACGCCAACCGCCGCTACCGACCGCTACCACGGCGACCCCCGCCGCCACAATGACGGCGCGGCCGATCTGCTCAATCGGATCCAGGCCGCCGCCGGCGATCGCTGGCCGGCGTCGCTGGGCGAGATGATCGAGTTCGGCTGCGGCCGCGGCGAAACCACCCATTCAATCGTCGCCGCGCAGCAATTCCGCCGCCTGCTGGTGCTCGATAGCGATCTCGAAATGCTGCAGGCCTGTCGGTCCCGTATCGATGGCCTCGGCGATCGGCCGATCGCCTACGCAACGCTCAGCGGCGCCCAGGACGCGCTCCGCGACGCGGTGGCAGATACCATACTCGGCACCGGGCTACTGTGCGGCATCGGCGACATCCGCGGCTTCCTGACCATGGTCTTCCGCGTGCTCAGGCCCGGCGGCCGAGGTGGGTTCGTGGTGCCGAATCGGCGCTATTACCAGGCGATGTGCCTGGCGATGGCCGAAGCCCTGGTGCAGCGCCATGCCCGGGACGGCGCCTGGCCCGACGGCCAGCAGATCGCCCTCGAACTGCTGGCGCAGACCCGGCGACTGCTGATCCACCGCGGCGACACCGGCTTCCTGTCCAATCTGGCGGTGAAGCATCTGTTCGACACCGAGGCCTTGCAGGATCTCGGTGCCCAGATCGGCTTCGCCACAGCCGACACGATCCCGCTCGACCCCGACCCAGTCGGCGCCGAGACGACGCGCCGAATCTGCCGGGGCGCCGGCGCCCCGGCCAGTTTCGTCGAAACCTTCGGCACGCTCGCCGCCGCCGTAGGACAACCGTTCTTCAGCCTGCTGAGCCACAATGACTGTTCGGCATCGACGCTGCTGTGGTTGACCAAGCCATCCGGGCCGGCCCTGCGCATCTTCCGTCACCAGCCGCCGCCACCGGCCGACCGACCAAGACCTGACGCGGCGCTGGGCGGCGTCGCACCGCGCTGGTCGGTCGAACTGCTGGCCCGCGACACCGCGGACGGCATCGTGGTCTCGGTTGGCGGGTGGTGCCTGTGCAACACCGACGTCCACTGGGTCCGCCTGACCCTCGCGGACACCGCCCGTCACGCCCCGGTTTGGCGCCCGCGTCCCGACGTGCACGAGGTGCTCAATCGCCACGGGCTGTATCATCCGCTGAACACGCTTTGCAGCGGGATCGCCAACGACCTGCTGTTCGAGGACATCCATCCGGACGCCAACGGTCACCCGTTCAGGCTCGATATCATGCTGGCCAACGGTGTCATCGTGTCCGGCCCAGCCCCAGAGCCGCTGCTGATGGATGAGCCGATGGTGATCGCCCATTAGCACGGCATCATTCCCCACCGCGATGCGCTTGCGACTGGCGGCACGCCGGGCCCGAGTGCGCCGCCTGACCCACACGCTGGCGCTCGCGGTCGCCCTGGCGCCAGCGGTGCTGCTCGCCGCCCCGCCACGCGAGGACGAGACCCGTCAGAACCTGCGCGACGCCGAACGACAGAACAGCGAGCAACTCGCTGCCCGCAAGGATGCCGCCAACCGGGCCGCCGGCGCCGCCGCTGAGGCCCTGCTTCTGGCGCAGCAAAGGGTCAGGGCGGCTGCCCGGCTGGGCGAGGCGGAAACCGCAACCGCCGACGTCGCCACCCGGATCGATGCCCTGGCACAGCGGCGGCGCGACGCCGAACGACGGGTCGAGGCTCGCGCCAAGGCGATCCAGCCGCTGCTGCCGCTGATCGAACGACTCTCACTCTACCCCGCCGAGACGCTGCTGGCGGTGCCGGCTCCCCCCGACGCGGCGCTGCGCGGCGTGCTTGTGCTGCAGGCGATGTCCCGCCAACTTGAAGTCGAAACCGAGGCGCTGCGCCGTGACCAGGCAGAGTCAGACAACGCCGCCGAAGCGCTGCGCCAGGAGGCCCCGCGCCTGGCCGATGCCGAGGCCGCGCAGAAGCGTGAAGCAGACGCGCTCGATCAGCAGATCGCCGCCGCCCACGCCGCACAGGCAACTGCCGAAGCAGAGGCCGACAAGGCCGCCAGCCAGGCCGCCGAGGCGGCTTCGCGCGCCGATACGCTGCGCGCCGCATTGACCGCGCTGGACGCTCAGCGACGTGCCGACGCAGCCAAGGCGCGGGAGGAAGCGGCCCGGGCCGAACGGCAGAAGCACCTGGCCACGGCGCAGGCGGCGAAACAGCGTGAAGCGGTCGCCACCACGCCGACCGGCGCCGGCACCATCGGCGCCAGCGCCGGCCCACACGGCCAGCTACAGCCGCCGGTGATCGGCGTCGTGGTGAAGGGCTGGGGCGAACAAACCGATGGCGGTCCGGCGAGGGGCGTGTCCTACCATGCTCCACCGGGGGCACACGTGATTTCCCCGTGCGGCGGCCGGGTCGTGTTCGCCGCCAGCTTCCGCAGCTACGGCCTCTTGCTGATCCTCGACTGCGGCGGCGGCTATCACGTCGTGCTGGCTGGCTTCGACCACCTTGACGTCAAGCTCGGCCAGAGCCTCGTCGCCGGCGAACCAGTCGGGGTAATGCCAACCTGGGAACCCGGATCGGAGGCCCATCGCCCGGCACTGTACGTCGAGTTGCGCCACGACGGCGCACCGGTGAACCCGGCACCCTGGCTTCGGCCTAGTAGCTGACGAAGGTCACCGCCGAACTGAAAAACCTGCCAAATCAACTTCGCCGAAAGAATCCCGGCGAAATCAACACTAGACGCCCGCCAACGCCTTGCGCCACAACGCCGCGATTGAGTTTGCTCGCTTGCAACCGGCTTTCCGTTTATAAGGTAGTTTGACGCGCCGCGCGTGGTCCGCTGGCGCCAAAGGAAAGAAAGCATGAACTTCCGCGCGCGGCATTGGCGCTATGGGTTGTTGATCGGAACAGCATTCGTGGCCGGCGCCGCCGTCGGTCCAAGCCTGGGCTCTCTGGGCAGCGCTTTCGCCCAGGACAGCAGCCGCACCGACATGTACCAGATGCTGAAGGTGTTTGGCGACGTGATGCAGCGGGTCCGCGCCGAATACGTCGATCCGGTCAACGACAAGGACCTGATCGAAAATGCGATCAACGGCATGCTCACCGGGCTCGATCCGCACAGCTCGTACATGAATGCCAAAGCCTTCCGCGACATGCAGATCCAGACCAAGGGCGAATTCGGCGGCCTCGGCATCGAGGTCAACGAAGACAAGGGCATCATCAAGGTGGTCTCGCCGATCGACGACACTCCGGCCGCCCGCGCCGGCATCAAACCCGGCGACATCATCACTGCGCTGGACGGCAAGACGCTGATCGGCGCCACGCTGAACGATGCCGTGGACAAGATGCGCGGGCCGCCAAACTCGAAAATCATGCTGACCCTGAAGCGGCAGAACATCGACAAGCCTATCGAGGTGTCGCTGACCCGCGAGATCATCCATATCCAGGTGGTGAAATCGCGCATGGAACCGCACGATATTGGCTATGTGCGGCTGTCGCAGTTTACCGAACAGGCCGACGCCGGCATCAAGCAGGCGGTGAAAAATCTGCGGGCGCAGAACGGCGGCAAGCTGCGCGGCCTGATCCTGGATCTGCGCAACAACCCCGGCGGCCTGTTGGATCAAGCTGTTTCGGTGTCGTCCGATTTCATCGACCAGGGTGAAATCGTCTCAACCCGCGCCCGCCACCCCGAAGATAGCCAGCGTTGGGACGCCAAGGGCGATGACATCCTGCGCGGCGCGCCGCTGGTGGTGCTGATCAACGGCGGATCCGCCTCGGCGTCGGAAATCGTCTCCGGCGCGCTGCAGGACCATCACCGCGCCGTCCTGTTGGGCACCCGCAGCTTCGGCAAGGGATCGGTGCAGACCGTGATTCCGCTGCCGGGTGACGGCGCCATGCGGCTGACCACGGCGCGCTACTACACACCCTCGGGCCGATCGATCCAGGCGCTCGGGATCACCCCGGACGTTCCGGTGCAGGAAACCGCCGAGGCCCGTCCAAACTTTGGCGGCGAGCGTGAGTCGGATTACAACAAGATACTCAGCAACCAGGGTGGCACCGGTCCTCAGGCGGTGCCGCCGCGCAACGACCTGCCGCCGATCGCCAAGCAGATCCCGGACAAGCCGGGCGCCAATTTCCCGAAATTCGACCCGGCGAAGCCCGATGACACCGACTTCCAACTGCAGGAGGCGATGTTTCTGGCGCAGGCCATGGCGGCGCAGAAAAGCGCCTCGGCGAACTGAACCTGACCGCCGTGGCGGCCCGTTTGCCAGCAGCCCGGCGTCTCGGCGCCGCGCTGGCGGGCTGGCCCGGTCTGCGGCGGTTCTGGATCGGCCTACTGGCCGTACTTGCGATCGGCGCCGGCGTACTGCAGGCGCTCGGGCCGCCGCCGGGTCCGGCTAACTCCGCCACCGCCCAGCGAACGCCAGCCGAATCGCTCCCGTCTCAGCCCGGACCCAGCGCAGCAAAGCCGTCCTCGCAGCCGACGCAACTGCAAGCCGCCCAGCAGACATCACGCCCGCCACCCGTCGGCCGCACCACACCCGGTCCTGTCGCCGATCCCGATCCGTCCCTGCTGGAAGCCGACCCCGGCGATCCGAACCGCAAGCTGCCGCGCGTCTCCGCTGACGGCCGGGCGCCGATGGCCGCCTATGCCGCCGGGTTCGATCCGACCAGCGTGCGGCCGCGCGTCGGCATGCTGATCGCCGGCATCGGCATGAGCGAGACCGACAGCCTGGCGGCGATCAAGACCCTGCCGGGTGGTGTCACGCTCGCCCTCTCGCCCTACGGCGGAAACCTCGAACATCTTCTGGCTGCCGCCCGTCTGAACGAACACGAATACCTCGTCTCGGTCCCGATGGAGCCGAACGGCTACCCGGTGAACGACCCCGATGACCGCCGCGCCCTGATGACGTCGCTGCCCAGCAGCGAAAACCTCACGCGCCTGAACTGGGTGTTGTCCCGCCTGACCGGCTATGTCGGCGTGACCGATGCGTTCGGTCAAATGCACGGCGACCGGCTGGCCGGCGTGCCAGACCAGTTCTCCCCGGTGCTGGAGGACGTTGCCCATCGCGGCCTGTTGTTCGTTGATGCCCGCCCCGGCCAGCCGGCGTTGCCGTATGCCTGGAGCCGATCGGTGGACGTCGTGATCGACACCGACCCAATGGATGCGAGGCTGCTGGACCAGCGACTGAACCAACTGACGCAGAGCGCCCTGGACAAGGGCTCCGCCCTGGGGTTGGTTCAGGTTCCACGACCGGTAACGCTGGCGCGTATCGCGGCCTGGACCACCACCTTGGCAGCCAAGGGACTGGCACTGGCTCCGGTCAGCGCGCTGGTGTTGCGTCCGGCCAAGCAGGAAGCGGAAAAGTGACTGATCTACCCTATCGGCCCAACGTGGGGGCGGTGCTGTTCAACCAAGACGGCCTGGTCTTCGTCGCCCGCCGCGCCGACATGCCAAACGCCGAGGGACCCGCCGGCGGCTGGCAGTTGCCGCAAGGCGGCATCGACGAGGGTGAACACCCAAGGACCGCCGTGCTGCGCGAACTGGAGGAAGAGATCGGCACCCGCAAAGCCGAGGTGATCGCCGAGCACCCGGACTGGCTGACCTACGACCTGCCCCCCGATCTGCTGGGCATCGCCTGGCGCGGCCGCTACCGAGGCCAGCGGCAACGCTGGTTCGCCATGCGCTTCACCGGCCAGGACAGCGATATCCGTCTCGACCTCGATCCCCACCCGGAGTTCGACGACTGGCGCTGGGTGAAGCTGTCGGCGCTGCCGTCACTGGCAGTTCCGTTCAAGCTCACGATCTACCAGGTGCTGACGCAATCCTTCGCTCGCTACGCCAGCCCATAGCACGCGATCCGAAGTCGTGCGGCTGACGGTGCGCATCGGTTTTTAGCTCGCCAGCACGGTCGGCTCCCGCACCAGATAACGGCGCAGCACCTCCATGTCGGGATCGCGCCCAAGCCCGGGACCGGACGGGACCACGACCTTGCCGCCTCTTGCCTCGACCAGCTCGTGATACGGGCTGGCCTCCAGGTCGACAAACAACCGCTCGAACGGCGCCTCCGGCGACACCGCGGCATTGACATGCAGCGAAGCCAGGTAGCCGGCGCCGAAATACGCATTGTGCGGCACCAGTCTGACCGCGAACGCCTTCGCCAAGGTCGCCACCTCCAGCATCGCCGAAGGACCGCCGATCTTGGTGACACTGGGCTGCGCGATGTCCTGCGCCCCCGCCTCGAACGCCGCCCGAAAGTCGTGCAGGCCGGCGGCGTTTTCCCCGGCGGCGATCGGGAGACCGCCTTCCGCCCGGACCCGCGCAAGCCCGTCGTGGTCGCCCGGCGGCCAGACCGGTTCCTCCAGCCAGGTCAGGTCCAGCTCCTCCAGCTCGCGAGCCATCTCCAGCGCTTGCCATACAGTCCATGGGCAGTTCACATCCACCATCAGTCTGGCGTTGTCGCCCAGCGCGTCCCGCGCCGCGCTGATTTCGGATGTGCTGATCTCGTGCAGCTTGACGTCGCGGTAACCGCGCGCGGCGGCGCGCTCGCAGGCAGCATTCACCGCCGCCGCCTCGCCATAGCGCAGCAGGCTGGCGTAGCAAGTCAGCGTCTCCACCGGTGACCCGCCCAGCAGCCGCCACAGTGGCAAGTTAGCGTGCTTGCCGGCGATATCCCATAACGCGATGTCGAGCGCCGATAGCGCGAAAAGGTGCGGCCCGTTTTGCCCGTACAAGTGGAATGCGTTGCCCAGCCTGTGCCGCAAACCGGCGATGTCGCGCGCATCCTGACCCAGCACGGCGGGCGCCAATTGCGTTTCCAGGACAGCCATCACGGCGGCCGAACTGCCGTGGCCGAAAGCTTCCCCCCAGCCGTCGATCCCGGCATCGGTCCGGATCCGCAGCCAAACCGTGTTCATGCTGCCCCAGTTCAAGCCTGCCATGACCATGGGCTTGCCGCCCATGTCGAACGGCGTTTGCGTCCAGTAACTCTCGACACTGGTGATCTTCATGCGGTTCTTCCTCCTTCGCCGAGTCTGCGCCACGACCGAGCGCAGCACCAGCCGAACAGCCATCTTTCGACAACCCAACGTCACCAGCGACCGACGGCCCAGGATCGCCCGGGCAAACACTACAGTTTGATGGCACGTGCATTGCCACAGCTCGCGACCCGTGCGTCTCTCGCGAAAGTAATATTCGCGCCCGCAGCATCAGCAGGAGCATCAGTCGATGGCGGCACAAGGTCTCATGGCACGTAAATCGGTCGCCGACATCATGTCCAGCGGCGAAGCCGAAGGCCATCGCTTATCGAAAACCCTCGGCCCGTTCAGCATCATCGCCATGGGCATCGGCGCAATCATCGGCGCCGGCATCTTCGTGCTGACCGGAACCGCCGCCGCACGCTACGCCGGGCCGGCCATCATGCTGTCCTTCGTGCTCGGGGGCATCGTATGTTCATTTGTCGGACTCTGCTATGCCGAGCTGGCGGCGATGTTGCCGGTCTGTGGCAGTACATACACCTATACATACGCGACGCTTGGCGAGCTGGTCGCCTGGATCATCGGTTGGGACCTGATCCTGGAATACGCCATGGGCGCCGCCACCGTCGCGGTCGGCTGGTCCGGCTACATGACCAGTCTGCTGCACAACCTCGGCGTCAGTATCCCTCCCGCCCTCGCGGCCGCCCCCGGCACGGCGATCAAACTGCCCGACGGCAGCACCGTCACCGGCATCCTTAATCTGCCGGCCGCCGTCATTGTCGCGATCCTGACCACGATGCTGATCATGGGCACCAAGGAATCGGCCCGCCTCAACAACGTCATGGTGGCGATCAAGCTCGTCGTCGTGCTGGCATTCATCGCGCTGGGCGCCAGATACGTCAATCCGGCTAACTGGCACCCGTTCATCCCCGACAACACCGGCACGTTCGGCAGCTTCGGGCTCAGCGGCGTGCTGCGCGGTTCCTCTGTCGTATTTTTCGCCTTCATCGGCTTCGACGCGGTCTCCACATCGGCGCAAGAGGCCAAGCTGCCACAGCGGGACATGCCGATCGGCATCCTGGGATCGTTGGTAGTCTGCACGGTGCTTTATCTCGCGGTGGCGGCGGTGCTGACCGGTCTCGTGCCATACGCGCAACTGAACGTTGCGGACCCGATCGCCAAGGGCGTCAACGTGATCGGCCTGAACTGGTTCTCGGTGCTGATCAAGATCGGCGCGCTGACCGGTCTGACCACCGTCATCCTGGTATTGCTCTACGGCCAGAGCCGCATTCTTTACACCATCGCCGATGACGGCCTGTTGCCCGGCCTGTTCGCCCGTCTGCATCCGCGGCTGCAAACCCCTTATCTAAGCCAAATGCTGATCGGCCTGATCGTCGCCGTCACCGCTGCCCTGGTCCCGATCGACGTGCTTGGTGAACTGGTCAGTATCGGCACACTGTTCGCCTTCGTGCTGGTCTGCGGCGCGGTGATCTATCTGCGCCGCAGTGCTTCCGAGACATTCCGCCCATTCAGCGTTCCCGGCGTCCCGGTCGTACCGGTCCTTGGCATCCTGTTCTGCCTGCTGCTGATGGCAGGTCTGCCGCTGATGACCTGGCTGCGCCTGGTGGTCTGGCTGGCGATCGGCATGGTGATCTATCTGTCCTACGGAAGAACCCACTCCCGGCTGCGCGGCCGCCCCGCTACCGCGCCGCTGACCTGACAGCATGACAATCAGAACTGTTTGTAAACAATCTCCGGCGACGACAGGTTCAGCACCAACGCCGCGATCACCAGGGCCAGGAACATCGCCGAGGCAAACGCCGTGCGGGTATAGCGCGACCGCAGCACCGCGAGCATCCGCCCGGTCGACGCTCCATGCAGATCTGCCACCGACAGCACCAGGCTCGCGGCAAGTACCGTCCCGACTAACGCCGCGACCGACCCCGCGACCCCCAGTTGGCCGGCGAGCGCGCCGATCTGGCCCCATCGCGCCCAGAACCAAAGCAACGTGAACGTGAACCACGTGAACGTCAGGCCGCGGCAGATCGCGCGATAAATCGGGTTTTCGCCCAACGCGCCATATCCCGCCGCGGTCAGTCGCCGCGCCATGCCCAACTGATAGGCCCGGTTTCCCGCCACCCCGCCGCCCTGCAGCAGCCCGAAGAACAGAAACTCCGAGGTCTGCCCGTGCCACGCGCCGACCAGGAAAAAGGTGATGAAAAACGCCGCCACGGCGGGGTATTGCTTGCCCCGAGCCGAACGATACCGCCGCATCCAACCCAGCAGAAGCGGATTGAATACGTAGCTGCGCAGCCATTGCGACAAACTGATGTGCCACCGGCTCCAGAACTCGATGAAGTTCACCGCGCCGAACGGCCGGTCGAAATTCTCCGGCAGCCGCAGCCGGAACAGCCGAGCCGCGCCGATGACGAAATCGGTATAGCCCGAGAAGTTTGCATATAGGAAAAGCGGATACATCACGACCACCAGCGCGCCGATCAGCACTCGCCAGCCGAACGACAAGCCTGGCGTCTGGGCCGCGATCAGACTCGCCTGCCAAGTGTGCAGCACGTCCGACACGATCAGCACCTTGAAGCCGCCCAACACGATCCGCCAGGCCGCAAGCCCGATGTCCGGCGCCGTCAGAGGCAGCGACGAGTTTGCCTCATAGTCCTCGCGTCGTTGAATCGGTCCAGAAACGAACGCCGGGAAGTTCAGCGTGAAATTCAAAAACCCCACCACCCCGATCGGCTCGGTGTCCCCCTGCGCCGCATCGATCACCAGATGCATGACGCGGAAGAAAATATACGACAGGCCGATCAGCATCGCCCCAGGCGGCAACAGCGCGGCCTGCGGAATGAAGCTGTACCGCTTCAGCCAGACGAACGCCGCCAGCACCAGCACGATCGCCACCGGCCCCGCGCGTCTCCGCCGCGCCGCTTGGGCGCCAAAATAGCCCAACGCCAGAAAACCCGCCAACGGCAAAAGCGGCCCGACAGCATGGGAAAAACTCCAGACGAACACTAGGTTCAGCACCAGCCAAACCGATTGGCGCCACCATCCGGCGGCGCTCGCATTGAACGCCGCCGCTCCAGCCAGAACGAACGCCAGGAACTGCCACGAGGGAACCGTCATCAGGGGTTGGCCGGGCGGCAACGCGCGAATGCCGGAACATCCGCCAACAATGCCTGTTCGACGACGCTCGCCAGAACCGCATGGCCGGCCGCCGCCAGATGGCCATCCGACAGGTAGTACAGCGACTGGAAATCCGCCGCTCCCGCCAGCGCCTCGGTGGTATCAAGAAATCGCACCCCGGCGCGCTCCGCCACTTGCTTCAGCGCCGCGCCAAGAACCAGCGGATCAAGCCCAGGCTGCTTCGTTCCCAGCCGTTCCATCGCAACCGGTGCGCGTCCAGGAACGTAGAACAACAGCACCGGAATATGCCGCGTCTGCCGGGTGATCCGGCCCAGAAGATCGCCGAAATTCTTGACCCGCTGCTGCCACGCCGCACTCAAGGGCCGGCGCACCGCATCCGCTGGGTCGCCATCAAGCAGAAACGCCTTCACCTGAAACGACGGGTCGCGATAAAGTTCATATTGCATCAACTGAAACAATCGGCTGTCCCGCAGCAGTTGCAACGCCCCTCGCGGATTGAAGCCCTCACCTTCCTGAGGCGCCATAGTATCTTTCAGATGTGCGATGTCGAACGGCCCGACCATCATGACGATCGCCGATGGGTGCAGCGCCAAAGCCTCCGGCACCCGCAAGTCGGTGCGATCGACGTCGGCGGCTTCGGTTGCCAAATTCTGGAAATCCACCATACCGTCGCAGCGACTCGACAGCGCCGCCGTGGCCAGCGCCGAGAACGATTGGTCGAAGTTGACCAGCGCGCCCCGAGAGGTAGAGGACCCGAAGACCACCACCCGCAAAGACCCCGCCGGCAGTTGCTTGCACGATGTGGCGGACGGATAACCGCAGGCAGAAAAATGCTGCGTCGTCCACGGCCCTTCCCAAACCTTGGAGCGCGACACGCACATCGGATGAAAGCGATATCCGGCGGGCGTCAAGAATTCGCACGGTTCCGAATCATCATCCTGTACAAAAATCCACCTGGCCGACACTTCGCCCGCAACCAGCAGAACCAACATCGTCGAGACGAAAATCAGCGGCAGCAACAGATAATCCCGCCGCGGCATCCGCCACTGGACTTCAGGGCTGGTCGGTGCCTGGTTCATCGTGTCGCCGGGACCTCGCGGTTGCCGAAAGCGCAATAGCCGATCGCACGTCGCCACGGCGACCACAACCGCGCGATCTTCGGCCCTGTCATCAAACCATGCGATCAGTTATCAAGGTCGCGGAAAAATCGCCACACAGGACCGCTCCGATGGCCAAACCCGCCCATGCCTCCACCTCCGCAACCGAATGGGACCGTGACGCCGCGCTGACCGCCGCACGCATCCTGCTGGAGATCAAGGCCGTCAACTTCCGCCCCGAGGAACCCTATACCTTCACCTCCGGTTGGAAATCCCCAGTCTACATCGATTGCCGCCGCATCATCTATTTCCCCCGCGCCCGGGCTAAAATCTGCGACCTGGCGGTGGAGAAGATCGACCGCCACGCTGGCTTTGAAAACATCGAAACCGTCGCCGGCGGCGAAACCGCCGGCATCCCGTTTGCCGCCTGGATCGCCGACCGCATGGCCGTGCCGATGTCCTACGTGCGCAAGAAGCCGAAAGGCTTCGGCCAGAACGCCCTGATCGAGGGCGACGTCCCGGCCGGCAAGCGCACCCTGCTGGTCGAGGACCTGACCACCGACGGACAATCAAAGATCCGCTTCGCCAACGCCCTGCGCGATGCCGGCGCGATCGTCAATCATGCCTTCGTCGTTTTTTTCTACGGCGTCTTCCCCGGTGCGTTCGAGACCTTGGCCAATATGGATATCACTCTGCACAGCCTCTGCACCTGGTGGGACGTCCTGGAGGCCTGCAAGGACCGGCCATACTTCTCCGATGCCGCGCTGTCGGAAGTGCGCCGCTTTCTGGAAAACCCGGTCGCCTGGTCAGCCGCCCACGGCGGCATCGCCTCGGCCGAGGAAGCCAGCGCGCGCAAGGCCGCCGCTGAGGCCTGAAACCAGGCATGGTTTCGGGACCCGCCTAAGCTGCCTTAAGCTATCCCCGACGCTACGGGAGGTCCGTCATGAAGGTCGGTCTGTTCATCAACACACAGTTCCCCGAAGGCTTCAATATCCCGGAACGAATTTTGGATATCGTCGAACAAGTCAGCGCCGCGCGAGACGCCGGCTTCAGTTCGCTCTGGTTTCCGCATCACTGGCTCACCTACCCGATGCAAATGCTGCAGATCACCCCGATGATGGGTTACGTCGCTGCCCACGCCAAGGGCATGACCATTGGCTCCAACATCCTGATCCTGCCACCGCTGAACCCGGTGCACGTCGCCGAGGAAGCCGCCACGCTAGACGTGCTCACCGGCGGCAACTTCATCCTTGGCGTGGGCCAAGGCTACCGCCAACCAGAGTTCGATGCGTTCCGCATGCCACTATCGGAACGAGCCCCGCGCTTCACCGAAGGCATCGCCCTGATCCAACAACTTTGGACCGAGCGCCGCGTCACTCACCAGGGCCGTTTCTATACGGTGAACGACGCCGGCATCGGTCTGGCACCGCAACGTCTAGGCGGCCCGCCGATCTATATCGCAGCCCAGGCGACCGCCTCGGTCAAACGCGCCGCCCGTATCGGCGACGCATGGCTGATCGTCAACAGCGGCGGCCTGGGCAAGACGGAGCCGCTGATGCGGACCTACCGTTCGGCGCTGGCCGAATATGGTCGCACCGCAAGCGAATTTCCCATCACGATCGAATGCCACATCGGCGACCAGCATGCCGCCGCCTACGAGGAGTGCCGCGGCCCGCTGGAATATAAATACAACGCCTACGCCTCCTGGGGTCTATCTGACCGCCGTAACGAAACCAGTTTCGAGGACTTCGCCCGCGACAAATTCATCATTGGCGACAAAGTTGCGGTCAAGGAAGAAATTGCCCGCTACCAGGAACTGCTCGGTGTCGACCACTTCATCATGCGCTGCAACTGGCCCGGACTGCCGCAACATCGGACCATGGCCACGATCAAGCGCCTGGGCCAGATCTTCCGCTGAAAGCAGACGCCGATGGCGCAGCACAAGGGGACGCAACATGGGCCACGGTTCCGGTATTCGCCAAGTCGGCTGGATCGACATCCCCGGCGGCGGCCAGGTCGTGCTCGACGGCAACCACGCCTATATCGGCCACATGGACCCGCCGTACGGCACATCGGTGCTTGACGTATCGGATCCGGCATGTCCCCGTGTCGTTGCCTCGATCGACATCCCACCCGGACTGCACTCCCACAAGGTGCGCGTCCACAACGGCATCATGCTGGCCAACCGCGAGCGCACCCGCGGCGACAAGCCCACCGACGACTTCGTCGGCCTGCGCATCTTCGACGTCAGTACGCCATCCAGCCCACGTGACATCTGCCACTGGAAATGCGCCGGCATGGGCACGCACCGGTTCACCTTCGACGGCCGCTACGCCTACATCTCCGCCGAGCTGGATGGCTATGTCGGGACCATCGTCATGATCCTGGATCTGAAGGATCCGACCCGCCCCGAAGAGGTCGGCCGCTGGTGGATGCCGGGCCAATGGACCGCCGGCGGCGAGACCCCCGACTGGAAGGGCCGCGATCACCGCTGCCACCATCCGATCCGCCGCGGCGACCGACTCTATGTCAGCTATTGGTACGGCGGCGGCGTCATCCTCGACATCAGCGACATGACCAGGCCGCGCATGATCTCCAGCCTCGACTGGAGCCCACCGTTCGGCTGGCCGACCCACAGCCTGGTGCCGATCGATAAGCCGATCGCCGGCCACCGCTGGATGCTGGTCGCTGACGAACACGTCCAGCCGCTACATCCGGACCTGTCGCCCGAACTGCCGGCCATGGTGTGGATGGTCAACATCACCGACGAAACCCGCCCGATCCCGGTCAGTTGCTTTCAGTTGCCTGAACTGGTTGGAATCAAGACCCCGCTGATGACCGCCTGTCATCAACCGGTTGAAACTATAACCAGCAACGAGGTCCCGGCTGCGTGGTTCGCCAGCGGTCTGCGGGTGATCGACATTGCCAACCCGTTGTCGATGAAGCAGGCCGCTTGGTGGATGCCCGACGTGCCGCCAGGCGCGTCGCGCGTCTGCAGCAACGACGTCTACGTCGACCATCGCGGCCTGATCTACCTGATCGACCGCAACCGCGGCCTGTCGATCCTCGAGCGGGTCTGAAATCTACCGGAGCGCAATCATGCCCAGCATCCCGAAAACCCTGCAGCCGCACATCAACGCCGCCTTCCCCAACGACGTCTGCCTGATCGGCACCGTGCTGCCGAATGACTTCGCCCAGATTACCCCGCGCGGCAGCGCGCTGGTATTCGACGACACGCATTTCTCGCTGTGGGAGCGTGGCAAGGGATCAACCGCGGACAACTTCTCCGACGGCACCAAGGTCACGGTATACTTTCGCAAGCCGCAACTGCGCAGCGACGGCACCCTGCCGAAAGGCGGCATCGCCCGCTTCTACGGCACCGCCCGGCTGCACAGATCCGGCCCGATCTATGAAGAAGTATGGACCCGACTGATCCAGCCGGAGAAGGACCGTGACCCCGACAAGAAGGGTTTCGCGGTGCTGATCGAAGTCGAGCGTGCCGAGGAACTCGACGGCACCCCGCTGGCACTCGATTGACCCGGCTAAATACCCGCGCTCAAGACTTCGCCACAGCCTGCAAACCTGCCACCGGGCGGCGGTCGCTGATCGCCATGACGGCAATGAGCACCGCCGCGATCAGGCTGGACCCGGCCAGCCGGAACAGGCTTCCGGTAAACAACCCGGTGCGGTCGCGCACCATGCCGATCACGTAGGGTCCAATGAAACCGCTCAGGTTGCCCACCGAGATCAGCGCGATGGCGCCGACGGCGGCATGCCGGTCAGGAATGTGGTCGGCTGGGTCCAGAAGATCGCGATCGCGGACCACGACCCCAGTATGATTGCAGTCATGCCCGTCAGCGCCAGGGCGGCCGAAAACGTTGGATCAGGCCGAATCCGATCCGACAGGATATCTCATATAAAACGAAACCGGTCAGTGTCTCGGCTTTCACTTCGACGCGCCCGATCTCGGCGACCCGCGGTGCCGTACTACCCGCGCGGAACCACTCGCAACCAACTCAACCCGGTCGCCACCAAGGCGAACCCCGCCGCCATCCCAAGCGAAATATGCGTCGCACGCACGATCGCGTCGGGACCGCCATGGGTCAGCC
The DNA here is from genome assembly GCF_965277825.1 of Rhodopila sp. Lineage (NCBI taxonomy): Bacteria > Pseudomonadati > Pseudomonadota > Alphaproteobacteria > Acetobacterales > Acetobacteraceae > Rhodopila > Rhodopila sp. Next base: position 702,778 of record NZ_OZ255846.1, read on the forward strand.
CCAGCACCACCGCCACTAGCGCACTCCCCGTGGTCTGCCCCACCAGCCGAGAGGTCGACAGCATCCCGCTTCCCGCCCCCGCCCGATCCGCCGGAGCACTGCTGATCAGCAGCCGGTTGTTGGGTGACTGGAACAGCCCGAACCCGGCGCCGCACAGCGCCAACCGCCAGGCCACATCCGGCCACGACGCCGTTGCCGGCATCAGCATCGTCAGCACCAGGCCACCCACCATCACCGCCATCCCGATCCCGCCGAGGATGCCGGCGGAATAGCGGTCGGCCAGCCGCCCGGCGATCGGCGCCACCACGATCACCACCGCCGGCCAGGGCGTCATCAGCACCCCGGTATCGAATGGGGATAATCCGCCAGCGTACTGAAAATAGAACGGCAGCACCACCAGAGCGATGATCTGTGCCGCGTGGCAACACACCGCGGTTGCCACCGACAACGCGAACACCGGCCGCTGGATCAGCAGATCGACCGGCAGCAGCGGCGGCCGCAGCCGCAGTTGCCGCCGCACGAAAACCCAGCCCATCACCACGCTGCCGGCCAGTTCCGCTACTACCAGCGGCCACCGCTCGCCGTGCCCGATCCCATCCAGCCCGATGATGAACAACCCCAAAGTCACCGCGTTCATCACCGCACTGACCACGTCGAACGCATGGGCCGTCAGCGGTGACCGCGGCAAGAACCGCATCGACAGCAGCAACGACACCACCCCGAACGGCACCTGGATCCAGAACAGAAACGGCCACGACGCCACCGCCATGATCGCCGCCGCCACCGAGGGTCCGGACGCCGACGACGTTGCCACCACCAGTACGTTGTAGCCGATCCCTCGACCCAACTGAGACCGCGGAAAGATGAACCGGATCAGCGCCCCGTTGACGCTCATGATCCCGGCGCCTCCAAATCCCTGCATCACCCGCCCGGTGACCAGTTCCGGCAGCGTCGTCGCCAATGCGCAGCCAACCGAGGCCAGCGTATAGAGCACCAGCCCGCAACAGAAGATTCGCCGATGTCCATGCACATCGCCCAGCGACGCCAGCGGCAGCAGGCTGATCGTCACCGCCAACTGATAGGAATTCACCACCCAGATCGATCCCGCCGGCGTCGCGTGCAATTCCCTCGCGATCGTTGGCAGCGCCACATTGGCGATCGACCCGTCCAGCACCGCCATCGCCACCGCCACCCCCAGCGACACCATGGCGAGCAAGCGCCGGCCTGACGGCAGCCCGTCGGCCGCCTCGGTCGTCGTCGGTCGGCCCATTCGCGGGAAAGCATCCTTAGGCATGCGGCGTAACCAAAATGTACCGCCCCAGGGCTTGCGGCAAGTCAGCCGGTGCCCGACGCTGATCGCCTGGCGTGCGGCGCCGCGTCCGGCCGATCCGCCGCCGGGTTGCCAACCGCCGGACATGTGGCAGGGTGCGGCAGGCAGATGCGAAGGCCGCCTGGATCGACGACAACGGAGGGTCACGAAATGCAGATCGGCGTGGTTGGACTGGGCCGCATGGGTGCGAACATCTCACGGCGACTGATGAAGGCGGGGCACGCCTCGGTCGTCTGGGACGCCAATAAAGCCACCGTCGACGCGCTCGGCAAGGACGGTGCCGTGACCGCATCCGGTCTGAAGGATCTGGTCGGCAAGCTGACCGAAGCGCCCAAGGCGATCTGGGTCATGCTGCCGCACGGCAAGATCACCGACGATACGATAGATTCGCTGTCCGGCCTGCTGAACAAAGGCGACATCATCATCGACGGCGGCAACACCTTCTACAAGGATGATATCCGACGCGGTAAGGCGCTCGCCACCAAGGGCCTGCGCTACATCGACGTCGGCACCTCGGGCGGCGTCTGGGGCCTCGCCCGCGGCTACTGCCTGATGATCGGCGGCGACACCGACGCGGTGAAACACCTCGACCCGATCTTCGCCACCCTTGCTCCCGGCATCGGCGACATCGACCGCACCCCCGGCCGCGAAGGCCGCGACCAACGCGCCGAAAAAGGCTACATTCACACCGGCCCGATCGGCGCCGGCCACTTCGTCAAGATGGTGCATAATGGTATCGAATACGGCATGATGCAGGCCATGGCGGAAGGCTTCGATATCCTGCGCAACAAATCCTCCACCGACCTACCGCAGGATGAACGCTACGATCTCAACATGGGCGACATCGCCGAGGTATGGCGCCGCGGTAGCGTCATTTCCTCCTGGCTGCTCGACCTCGCCTCCGACGCACTGGCCACGGACGACAAGCTGGAAGCCTTCTCAGGCGAGGTCGAGGACTCCGGTGAAGGCCGATGGACCATCGAGGCCGCGATCGAGGAAGCGGTGCCGGCCGACGTGCTTTCCGCGTCACTGTTCGCCCGCTTCCGCTCGCGCAAGCAGCACACCTTCGCCGAGAAAATGCTCTCCGCAATGCGCTTCGGCTTCGGCGGCCACGTCGAACCGACCAAGAAATGAACCTGCCGCGATGACAATCGCCGTGGTGATCGGCGTGTCAGGCAGCGGCAAGACCACGATCGCCCGTGCCCTGGCCGAGCGGGAAGGCTGGATCCTGCTGGAAGGTGACCGGTTCCACCCTGCTGCCAACATCGCCAAGATGCAGGCCGGAACCCCGCTCAGCGACGACGATCGCTGGCCCTGGCTGCGCGCCATCGCCGCCCGACAGGACGAACTGCGTGCCGCCGGCCAGTCCGCCGTGATCGCCTGTTCGGCGCTGAAGCGCGCCTACCGCGATATCCTGATCGGCGGCCGCGGCGACACTCTGCTGATCTACCTCCGCGGCTCGAAGCCGCTGATCGCCGAACGCATGAGGGCCCGTACGGACCATTTCATGCCGCCTGCCCTGCTGGACAGCCAATTCGCCGATCTGCAGGAACCCACCGCCGACGAACAACCGATCGTCGTGGACATCGGCGCGCCGGTCGAGGCGGTGATCCGCGACGCGGTGCGCCAAATAAGGGATCATATCCGATGACCGACAACTTCGCGCCCTATCCCAGCCTGCGCGACCGCGTGGTGCTGGTCACCGGCGGCGCGAGCGGCATCGGCGCCGAACATGTCACCCAGTTCACCCGCCAGGGTGCCAAAGTCGCCTTCCTCGACATCGCCGATACCGAAGCCGACGCGCTGACCCAGACCCTGGCCGCCGCACACCTGCCGCCGCCGCTCTATCTCCGATGCGACCTGAAAAACATCGCCGCCCTGCAATCCGCCATCGCCGAAGCGGCCAATCGGCTCGGCCCGATCACCGTCCTGGTCAACAACGCCGCCAACGATCAGCGCCACGGCTACGAAGACGTCACCGTCGAGTTCTGGGACGAGCGCATGGCGACCAACCTGCGCCACCAGTTCTTCGCCATCCAGGCGGTGGCGCCGATGATGCGCGGCGCCGGCGGCGGCTCGATCATCAATTTCGGCTCGATCTCCTGGCACGCCAGCCAAGGCGGCATGCCCGCCTATACCACCGCCAAGGCGGCGGTCGAGGGCCTTACGAAGGGCATGGCTCGCGACCTTGGGCCGCATGGCATCAGGGTCAACTGCATCATCCCCGGCTGGATCATGACCCAGCGGCAGATCGACCTCTGGCTAACCCCAGAGGCCGAGACCAAGCTGCTAGCGGCGCAATGTCTGAAGACCAAGCTGATGCCGGCGGATGTCGCCCGCATGGTGCTTTGGCTGGCCTCTGATGACAGCCGTATGTGCAGCAGCCAACTTTGGGTGGTTGACGGCGGCCGGCTCTAGCCCAGGTTGCGGGATCGCCCCAGATCCAAGTAATGTGCGCGGCTGCTCGCCTGGGGAGAGGCAAGTGCAAAGCAAGCCGGCATCAACGGTTGCACCACCCGAGCGCCGGTTTGCGGCGATCCTGGCGGCTGGCATCGACGGCTCCGCGTTCGATCCAGGCCGTCCTGAACATCGTCGGGTCGACCAGGAAGTCGACCGACTGCGTTCGGCAATCCGAACCGCATCTGGAACTATATTTTCCTTCGCCCGCAATGCATTGATGGCCGAATTCGCCAACGCCGCCCAAGCGCTGAGCTGCGCCATAATGATCCAGGCCGCGTCCGCTCGTCGGATGTCCGGCGCAGCCAAGCCGATCCGCTTTCGCATGGCGGTCAACTCTGGCGAGATCCTTGCCGGGAACCGCCACGTCGGCGGCAGCGCCATCAGCGTCGCAGCCCGGTTGCAGCGCATCGCTCCACCTGGCGGCATCATTCTGCCCGCCACCCTGCACGACCAGCTTCGCCACGCCGTCGCGATACCGGCGGCAACGGTAAACCAGCACGAAACACCCTATCAGGCCGAACCGATCGCGGTCGTCGCCATCACCGCCGATACCTGTCAGGCGTGGAGCAACCGGACCGGCCCAATGCCCAGGTCGGCCCCGATCCGCTCCATGGTCGATCCCCGAGCCGCATTGGCCATCATCCCGTTCGCCGGCCGTGGCGATCTAGCGTCGTTCGCCAACGCCGCCACCGACAGCGTCATTCGGGCGCTCGGCGGGATGGCGACATGGATCGCGGTCAGCCGTGTGCCGCCCGGCACGTCGCATGTGCCGACCGATCTTCGCCATGTCGGCCAAGCCACCGGCGCCCGCTATGTCCTGCAAGGCTCAGCCGACGCCGAAGCCAACATGCTGCGCCTGACGGTGGAATTGAACGAGGCGGACACCGGCCGTGTGATGTGGTCGGACCGGTTCGACCATCTACGCGACCATCAGGTCGAATTGCGTGACGACGCCGCCGCGCGCATCGCCCGGGCCGCCCCAGCGTTCCTGCTGCAACGAGAGCTTGATCGGGCGGCTCTTGTCCCGGCCGATATGCTGACCGCGCACGACCTCGCGCTGCGTGCTTTTGCCGCGATCATGCAACCCCAGCGAAACAGCTTCGCCGACGCCGCCCTGATGCTGCGCCATGCCCAACAGCGCCCCGGGCCCCACGCCAGCACGCGGTTCGCCCAAGTGTGGTGGCACTTCATGGCGATCAGCCAGGGCTGGAGCCCCGATCCCGCCGCCGAGGCGCACGCAGCGGCCGAAGTCGCTGGTCGCATGGACCGCAACGATCCCGCCGCGATGGCGCTGCTGGCATTCATGCACTCGGTGCTGCATCGCGACCACGTACTGGCGTCCGCCATGCTGGACCGGGTCATCGACAGCACACCATGCTGCGGCCTGGCCGAGAGCCTGAAAGGACTGACCTCAAGTTGGCAAGGCGACCCGCGCACCGCGATCCTTCACACCGAACGGGCCGACGCCCGGCCAGCACTGGCAATCGAAAGCGCCTGGCGCGCGCACGTTGCCGCCGGCGCGCATTACATCGCCGGCCGCTATGGCGACGCCGCGCGATGGAGTCGGGTGTCGGCGATGCACCATCCCGGCCTGGCCGCCAACGCCCGCATCCTCGCCGCCAGCCTCGCTGTTCTCGGCCGCCTGGACGAGGCGCAGCAAGCGGCGCGGCAATTGCTGGCGATCGATCCGGATTTCCGCATTGACCACTGGCGGCGACGCGCGATGCTGCCAGAGGATAGCCGCGAGACACTTGCCCAGCGCATGCGGCTCGCGGGCCTGCCGGTATAGCTAGGATCGGGTTTCGGCGTCGGTCCGCCATGACTGGGCTGCAAGGGCCAGGTTCACATCCCCCGGCGGCTATGGATTGCATATTCGGCGCGCCAACTATCGGTCGGCGTTGTTCTGGCGGTCGCGGCCTACGGCGCAGCGGCAGTTCGCCAAGTCACCGAAGCCTGATCGGGAAGACGTCGAAACAACCGAAGATGGCCGCATTCCAGCAACCCAGCAGATAGACAGAACCGAGGCGCCGAGGCAGGATCTTCGATCTTGCAACGATCTGATGACCGAAACGTTGCTAGTCGCCCCGTTGAGCGTAGCAACGCTGCGGCAGAGTCAATAGCCCGGCGGCGGCCGACGATCATAATCCGGCGGCGGATAGCGGCGGTCGTAGTCACGCGGCGGCGGGGGCGGCGGACGGCCGTATTCCACCACCGGCGGCGGCGGCGGCCGGCGCGGCGGCCCCTCGAAAACACAGCCGGTCAGCCCAATCGCTGACGCCAGGATCAACACGAAGCCGGGAAAACGCATGCGGTGGTCCTTGAGCTTGGGTTTGGCGCAAGATCGCGCCCGAGCATGATCGCGGTCTGCGCGGAACGACTTCTGCCGACACTGCTACCGACAACGCGTTTCAGCACATCGGGGTTTCGTTCCAGGACCCGTTTGCCGTGACTGCGCTATCGAAGCATCGCCCTGGCGTCCTGCCAAAGGTCCCGGACCAGGTCAGCCGCTGGCCGCGCCTGCGCCAACGCACCCGACTGGCCGCACCATGCCTGCATCCGGTCGATGTCGCCGGCTCTGGACGCGGCGTCGCGCATCGGCTGCGTCAGGGCGCGCTGCACCGGGTAAGGCGCCGGTGGCGGAGCGCCGGGCGCGGCCGCCGCCCGCGCGTAAGCCGTCGCCACACTGCGGCCAGCACGGCCGGAGAACGCCCGGCTGACCAGGGTCGCCTCCGGCCGGCTGCGCGAGATCGCATCGGCCCAGACCGGCTGAAGTTTCGCTTCCGGAGTGCGCAGCAAGCCGGTGCCGATCTGCACCGCGGACGCACCGAGGATCAGCGCCGCGGCGACACCGCGGCCGTCGGCGATGCCCCCGGTGGCGATCACCGGAATCTGCACGGCATCGACGACCGCGGGCAGCAGCGAGAACAGCCCGACCATGCTGGCCTCGGCTCTCGCTGCCTCGAATGCACCACGGTGGCCGCCGGCCTCCATGCCCTGCGCAACAACAGCGTCGGCACCGGCGGCCTCGGCTTCCAGCGCCTCCTGCACGGTGGTGACCGCGGCGAACCACCGGATGCCCCGGGATTTCATCCGGCTAACGAACTCCGCCGGATAGACACCCATGATCGACGAGATCACCGCTGGTCCGGCCTGAAGCAACGCCTCGCACTGGGCGGCGAAATCCATCGGCGCCACATCGCCGGCCGCGGCTTCGACCGCTGGGCCCCAGCGGCCGAGGAAGCCCCGAACCGCGGCCTCGACTGTCTCGTCGCGTGTTGGCGGCGGGTCGGGAATCCATAGATTGATCTGGAAACCGCCATTGGTGGCGGCGCGGACCTCGGACACCCACTTCGCTATCGCCGCCGGTTTCAGCAACAATGCGCCGCACGCGCCCAGGCCACCGGCGTTGGCGACGGCAATCGACAATGACGCCGGACAGGCGCCCGCCATCGGCGCGAGTAAGATCGGCACACGGAGGTCATAGGCCTGGCAAAATGCTTCGGTGCGCGCAAAGGCAGTGTGGTGCGAAATCGGCACAGCGATCGTCTCCTTCCGTGGGAGCCCGACGAACGCGATCTAACGTTCGCGCAGGAAATCCTCGGTATATTCGCCGCGAGAGACCTTGACCGTGATGCCGTCCTGGGTGCCGCAATCCAATGACTCGGACCCTGCGACACGCCCCGGGTCGGCCAGATCATCCAAGCGATCGGCAAAGCCCGCGGCCGACTCGGGCTGAACCCGCCAGATGAAGGCGTGATCCTCGCAGCGCACGCCGGACGGACCCGCCGCCGCGGTCAGCAGGACATCGGTGCCGACGACCTGACAGAACCCCAGATCGGCAAACGCAACGTCCTGCCCGTCGCGGGCGAAGCGGCGCAGCACCCCGCCAAGCGCTCGGCAGTCCTCTGCTTCGCCCAGCATCAACACCATCGGGTTGAAGTCGCTGGCCAGGAAGCCGACGCGCATCATGCCAGGTCCTGCACATCGGTGGCGTGGCACAGCTCCTCGACGCCGGTGTCGGCGCCGGACAGGATGCGGACGCGCAGCCATTCGCCGTCGCCAAGGTTCTCGATCACCTCGGCGGTCAGGCCACCGGCGAGCAGCAGTTTCCGCCCGGGTGCGATGTCGTTGACTGCCAGCACGTCCCGCGCTCCCTCAGAACAGAATGCTCAGGTTCTTCGCCAGCAAGACGTTCTGCTCAAGCAGCAATTCCCGTTTGGCGATCAGCCACGAGTCTCCATTTCGGCGCAGCGTGTCGGTGCGCCGCCCGACAAACGTGTTACTCTCGTATTCGACACGATTCTGATACACCAGAAAGCGGCATCCGACCACGACATCGGTCGGTTGTTCCACCGACGGGGCCACCTCCTGCAGGCGGATATTGCTGACCATGTGGGTGACGCGCGACAGCGGTTCCTCGGCGTAGTGAACCCCGGTCAGGATTTGCTCCACCCGCTTGCCCAGCGTCCACTTATCCTCATCGAACCAGGATATGCCCTCGCCCTGGCGGGTATTTTCCTTCTCGGCGTGCTGGCCGAATTTCACGTTGCGGCGGATCGGCATGAAGTACACGATATCCTCGGCCAGCAGGTCGAGCCATTCGTGGAACCGCCGCTGATCCAGCAGGTCGGCCTCGGTGTAGAGGAAATCCTCGATTTCCTGCTTCAGCGCGAACCAGGCCGGCCCGCGCGCGACCGGCTTGTCAGCGACCGCGGTCATTCTGCCGCCTGCCGCACCGAGTTATCGCTGCCGAGCAGGGACTCCCAGCCGTCTCCCTTCAGGTAGCGGGTATAGGCACGGTAGTAGTTACGCGCGTTCTGTTCGGTCATCTGCAGGCTGACATCGCCCGGAACCGGTTCGTTGTGCTTGTACACACCCAGCGACTGCTGATAGTTGAACGGATACTGGCGCGCGATGGTGCCGGTGCTGGCCTTGGTTGCATACAGCCAGTTTTCCATGTCATCCTGCTCGGTCATCCCCGCCGGGCCAGAGTAGCGCATGTAGAAGTGGCGTAGCACATCCTTAACCTCGGCGGGCGCATCGGCATCAACCAGGAAGAAGCGCCAGGCTTCGGTTTCGGTCGGGCCATGCGGATGCCAAACGCACAAGGCACGCGGCTGGCGACCGTGGTACGAGGTGTTGGGGAACAGGTTGCCGGTGAGCGGCATCAGCCTTGCCTTCTCTCCCAGCCGCTGCTTGCGCTGCTCGAAGCAGTGGCGGAAGTATTCGTCGACGATCGGATATTGCGCGTAGGAAGGCTGGTATTCGAATGCCTGCGGCATGTGAACGCTGTGCATGCCGTGGCCCTGGGGAAAACTGACCCAGACGTGCTGGCCGTTGTTATACTCGTTGTCTCGCCGCCCGCTTTGCCCGGTGCGAGCGCTGGGGCCGATGCCGATCATATCGACCGATCGATGCGACGGATTGTGGTAGCTGTCGCCGCAGAAGTTTTCTGCCGCAAACTTCCAGTTGGAGGGCAGGATCCATTTATGGACGCCGATCACCTCCGACCCTCCCGGCCGGCCATCGCGGCAGTCCAGCACCTGGTCCAGATGATCCACCGCGTCGCCGAGGTAGCGCATGAAGTCCGGCGCGTCGGCGTCCCATGACGCCCATACGGTGCCTTTATACTGGTGCAGCCTGGGGACTTCGATCAGCGACCATTCGGCGCGGTCCAGATGACCTTCGTACAACGCACGATAGAGCGGCACGCCCTGCAACTTGCCATCCGTGGTATAGCTCCACGAATGGTATGGGCAGACGAACAGCGAGGTATTTCCCGATTCGTAGCGGCAAACCTTCATGCCGCGATGGCGGCAGGAATTCAGGAACACGTGCACCGCGCCGCGGGTGTCGCGGCAAAAGATGACGGATTCTTCGCCCATCCTCGAAATGAAAAAGTCGCCTTGGTTGGGGATTTGGCTTTCATGGCCGACGAAGAGCCACGCTCGGGTAAACAGACGTTCAAGTTCCTGCTGATGGAATTCCGGCGCAACAAAGATTTCCCGGCTGATCCGGCCGCGGCTGATGTCGATCATTTCGTCGATCGGTTGTTGCATTGTCATCCGCCTCTCCTGCGTTGATTGCGTCCGGTCAACCCCAGCGGGATGCCGCCGCTTCATCATCATCACGCGCTTCGACCCAGGCACCACCGCCGTCGGCAAAGTCCTCGCGCTTCCAGAACGGAGCCTTGGTCTTCAACCAGTCGATCAGGAATCCGGTGGCGTCGAGCGCGGCCTGGCGATGCGCCGAGGTGGCGATCACCAATACGATGTTTTCACCGGGGCGCAGCGGTCCGACACGGTGGATCACGGTGCAGCCCAGCAACGGCCAGCGCTGGGCCGCCTGATCGGCGATCCGGGCAATGGCGCGTTCGGTCATGCCGGGGTAGTGTTCCAGGGTCATGCCGACGACAGGGGGGCCAGCCGTCCCGACGTCGGCCCGGACAGTACCGACGAAACACCCGATGCCGCCGATATTGGTGCGCCCGGCTGTCAACGCGGCGATCTCCGCGCCGACATCGAAATCCTCGGTCTGAACCTTTATGTGGGCCATGGCGATTGAACGCTAGACCGGCCCGGACAGTTTGTCATGCGGCACGGCGCGAGCTTCAGGGCTGGAACCGCCGTGGCGTCCTACCCACTGTGACCAATGCGCGGTAGAACCCGCCCAAACAGCGAAGCGACCGATCATGGCCAGTTACCAATACGTCTACGTGATGAAGGATTTGACCAAGGCCTTCCCTGGTGGGCGGGAGGTGTTCAAGGGGATCACGTTATCCTTCCTGCCCGGCGTCAAGATCGGCGTGCTGGGCGTGAACGGCGCCGGCAAATCGACGCTGATGAAGATCATGGCCGGGATCGAGACCGAGTATGGCGGCGAGGCTTGGGCGGCGCCAGGCTCGACGGTCGGCTATCTGGCGCAGGAGCCGCCGCTCGATCCTGACAAGACGGTGGGGGAAAACGTCGAGGAGGCGTTCGCCGAGCTGAAGGCGGCGCTGACCCGGTTCAACGAGATTTCCGCGCGGTTCGCTGAACCAATGAGCGACGATGAGATGAACGCGCTGCTGGTCGAACAGGGCGACCTGCAGGAGAAGATCGACTCGCAGGACGGCTGGGAGCTGGATCGCAAGGTCGATATCGCGCTGGACGCGCTGCGCTGCCCGCCGGCGGAGTCGGCGGTGACGATGCTGTCCGGCGGCGAGAAGCGACGCGTCGCGCTGTGCCGGCTGCTGCTGGAGAAGCCCGACCTGCTGCTGCTAGACGAGCCGACCAACCACCTGGACGCCGAAAGCGTCGCCTGGCTGGAGCACACGCTGCACGATTACGCCGGCACCGTGATGGTGGTCACCCACGACCGCTACTTCCTGGACAACGTCACCGGCTGGATGTTGGAGCTGGAACGCGGCCGCGGCTATCCGTTCGAGGGCAATTACTCATCCTGGTTGCAGCAGAAGCGCAAGCGGCTGCAGCAGGAGGAGAAAGAGGAATCCGCCCGGCAGCGGGCGTTGGCCGCTGAGTCGGAGTGGATCGCGGCGTCGCCTCGGGCGCGGCAGACCAAGAGCCGAGCACGGATCTCGAAGTATGAGGAGATGCTGCAGAAGTCGCAGGAACTGGCGACCGGCGTCGCCGAAATCGTCATTCCGCCGGGGCCGCGGCTGGGGCAGATCGTCATCGAGGCGGAGGATCTGCGAAAGGGCTACGGCAACAACGTCCTGATCGACGGGCTGGACTTCAAGCTGCCGCCGGGCGGCATCGTTGGCGTGATCGGGCCGAACGGTGCGGGCAAGACCACACTGTTCCGGATGATCACCGGCCAGGAGCAGCCCGACGCTGGGTCGTTGCGGATCGGCGAGACCGTGAAGTTGGGGTATGTGGATCAGTCGCGTGACAGCCTGGACCCTGACAAGACGGTCTGGCAGGAAGTCAGCGGCGGCGAGGAGGTGATCTACCTCGGCAAGCGCGGGGTGCAGTCACGGGCCTATGTAGCGGCATTCAACTTCAAGGGCGCGGATCAGCAGAAGAAGGTGGGCATCCTGTCTGGCGGCGAGCGCAACCGGGTCCATTTGGCCAAGATGCTCAGGGTCGAGCACAACGTGCTGCTGCTGGACGAACCGACCAACGATCTGGACGTTGATACCTTGCGGGCACTGGAGGAGGCGCTGACCGAGTTTGCCGGGTGCGCGGTTATCATCAGCCATGACCGGTGGTTTCTCGATCGGCTGGCGACTCACATCCTGGCGTTCGAAGGCGACAGTCACGTCGAATGGTTCGAGGGCAACTTCCAGGCCTATGAGGAAGACAAGCGGCGGCGGCTTGGGGCGGAAGCAACCGAACCGCACCGGATCAAGTATCGGCCGTTGGCGCGGTAGCCGCCGTTTGCGTGGCGCCACACAGTATGGAAAAATAACCGCAATCATTACTAAGTCGCATCGCCGAGGCGCTGGAACGGCTTGCGCCGCTCCCGGCAGCCGCGGCCGACCTGACGCAGGCTGACGCTCTTGTCTCGCTTGCCTCGCCGACTAGGCTTGCCCCGGTGCCCAAGGATGCAGGGGTCGATTAACCCGCTCAAGGGTGGAGCGGCAGGTGGCGATTCTGGTCGGCGTGCCCCTGGCCGAAAGGCCGACGGGTTGACCTGGAGGACGTGATGTTCGCCGTCATCCCGAGACGTAGTCCCGGACACGTCAGGGGCTAAGTCAGATTGATGCCCCAGTCCAACGATGCTGCCCAGTTTGGCGTGAAGTCCGGCACGGACCATCTCGATTCGTTACGTGATGGCCGCGCCGTCTACCTGGACGGCGAACGCGTGCGGGACGTGACCGAACACCAGGCGTATCGCAACGCGGTTGCTTCGGCGAGCGGGCTCTACGACTACCAGGGCCCGCCGGATACGATCGAGCGAATGACCTTCGATATCGGCGGCGGCCGGCGAGTCAACCGCTGCTGGCAGTTGCCGCGCGGCTATGGCGAACTGGTGCAGCGCCGCCATGCACTGGTTGCCTGGGCGGAGCAGACCTGCGGCTTCATGGGCCGCTCACCCGATCACGTCGCCTCGGCGCTGGCTGGCCAGGTGATGAGTATCGAGGTGTTCCAGGCCTACGATCCGGCACGCGCCCGCACGTTGCTGGATTATTTCGATTATACTCGCCGTAACGATCTGTTCCTGACCTACGTCATCAACAACGTCCAGGGTGACCGGTCGAAAGCGTTCGCCGATCAGGGCGAGGGGACCGACGCCTGATTGCCCATATCGTCGACGAGGATGCCACCGGCATCACCATCCGCGGCGCCAAGCTGTTCGCCACCAGCGCGATCATGGCGAACGAAATCTACGTCAGTTCCGGCCAGCCGCTGAAGCCTGGCGAGGAGCATCTGGCATTTTCCTGCGCGCTGCCGATGAATGCACCGGGGCTGCGCATCCTGTCGCGCAAATCGTATGAGGCACATGCGGTCAGCGAGTTCGACAACCCGCTGTCCTCGCGGTTCGATGAAAACGATGCGCTAATTTTTTTCGACGACGTTAAGGTCCCGTGGGAGCGGGTTTTCGTCTATCGCAGCACCGAGATGTGCCGAGCGCAGTTTCATGACACGCCGGGTCATATCTTGCAGAACTACCAGGCGCAGATACGCCTGTCGGTGAAGCTGCGGTTCCTGGTCGGGCTCGCCCGCGGCGTGGCCGATACAATCGGCACAACGGCGTTTCCGCAGGTGCGAGAGACGCTGGGCAGACTGGCGTCACAGGCGGCGATGATTTCGTCGATGGTCTACGGCATGGAGGCGGCCGGGGGGATGCGCGGGGCCTACTTCCTGCCCGACCGGCATCTGCTATACGCGGCGCAGGTTCAAGCGCAGGAAATCTATCCGCAAATCATCCAAACGATCCGCGAGTTGGCCGGAGGGGCGCTGCTCATGCTGCCGTCCTCGGTGTGCGATTTCGCCGATCCCGATCTGGCTCGGATCATTCGCAGCACACAGGTCTCACCGGCGATGAGCGGGATGCAGCGGGTCAAATTGCTAAAGCTGGTGTGGGACGCGGTGGGATCGGAGTTCGCTTCGCGGCATGTGCAATACGAATCGTTTTATGCGGGGGCGCAGTTCGTGACGCGCGGGCACAGTTTCCGGACCTATGACTGGGATGCCGCGGGGGCGATGGTTCGCACGGTGATGGGCCGCTATCCGGCGCCTGACGGATCGGGAAAGGCGTAGACGTTCAGCCTCCGCATTTCGGACACCCGCCCCGGTGGCACGCTCGGCAGAACGCTCGGCCGCACCCGGTGCAGGGTGCGAGTCCGGCCGGCACCACCAGGTGCAGCGCCTCGTCGCACAACAGTCGGGGCCGTTCGATCCCGGCGGTTGCGTCGCAGGCTGGCGGCTCCAGCCGGCGCGCCAACGGGTTCCAGTCCAGCGCGATGGTGCGGTCGGCCTTGCGCCGACGGATCTGTACGGACAGCCGATGCACCGTCATCACCACGTCCTGTGTCTGCACCCATTCGACCGTCACCCGGGTCGCGTATTGTCGAGCAAGGTCGTCGAGCTTGGCGCGGTATTCGCGGCCGATCGCGGCAGCTCGATGTTCTTCGCGCAGCCGCTTCGGATCACCCTCAGGCAGCACTACCGCGCGGCGCATCGCCTCGTGATGCAGATCGTTATGGTAACGATGCAGCCGGTCCTGATCTCGAACCAAGCGGCGCCGCAGCCCCCTGACGAAAGGGTCCAACGCCACCTCGAGCCTGAGCGGCAATGCCTGCCCGACCAGTCCGACCACGCGCTCATGGTCCCACATCGCCGGTAGGTCAGCATCGAGCGGCATTGCCGCGGCCTCGTCGTTTCGGTCAAGATACGGATCAAGCGCCATCACGACCGCATCCGACAGTGCCCCGGTCGCCAGGTTGACGCCCAGTCGGGTGATGAAGTCGCGTTTGTCGTCGGACACCGCCGAGGCGCGGAAGTCCATGATCAGATAGCGCGTCCAGGCGGGCGTCACGCCCAGCAGCCGGAACGTCGCGTTATCGAGCACCAGTTCGTGCCCCAGCACGCGTTCCGGATCGCCCGGCATCCGCACATCCGCTGCCAGCACCCGCCGCGTCCAGCGGCCCCGCGCGCCCAACAGCCGGCCGAAGCGGTCGAGCCAGTCGCCCTCCATCCCCACCCGCACAGCACTGGACGGCAACGTCGCGCCAAAACCCAGCCGGGACAGTTCGCCGATCCCCAGCGCCTGCTGCATGCCAGCCGGCGCCAGCACCTCCAGGCCCTCCGGCTCGATCGGCTCCACCAATGCGGCCTCGTGGCGCAGCAGATCGGCGACGAAACTCTGCAGCCGGCTGGCTTGCGGGGCTTCAAGCAGCATCGAGTTCATTCCCGAACAGCGCCTCGTCGAGCTGTTTCACTCCCTCGTAGTCGCTGCGGGCAGCGAGCAACTGGCTCTCCAACCCGGCGAAGGCGTCGGCACGGCCCTGTTCGGTGCCTTGCAGCCAGGCGTCGAGCACCAGCGTGGAGAAATCCTGCTGCTCATCGATCTCTCCCAGGATGGCACCAACCTCGCCCACCACCAGTTCAAACATGTTGATCTTCTCGTCGAGGATGCGCAGCACCTGGTCCTCGATCGTGCCGGCAGTGACCAGATTGAAGATGAACACCTCGCGGGTTTGCCCAATCCGGTCGATGCGGCCGATACGCTGCTCGATAGCCATCGGATTCCACGGGATGTCGAAGTTGATCAGCGTGTTGCAAAATTGCAGGTTGCGACCCTCGCCGCCAGATTCGCTGCACAGCAGGATGCCGACGTGGTCGCGGAAGGCCTCGACCGCCGCGTCTTTCTGCGGCCCGGACATGTCGCCCGAAAACAGCGCGAACGGCGTCCTCTGCTGACGCAACCGCTCGGCCAGATGGGTCAGGCTGTCGCGATGGTGGACGAAGACCAGTTTCTTCTCCGCCGGGTTCTGCGCCAGCAGCCGCAGCAGCGCCGCCTCCTTCGCCCCAGCGGCGATCGCCAGGGTGCGCGCCTGGAGTTCGGTCCAGCGTTTGTCCCGTGGGCGGCATTCGGCGAAGCGGGCGATGGCAGCCGCGGCAGCGGCTGGAGAAGAACCAGCGGCGGCCAGCAGATGCTGCAGCGACAGGCGGTGCGCGCCTTCCCCACCGGTCGCCGCCTCGCGAACCAGCGCCGTGAGGTCCTCGTAGCAGGTGGCTTCGACGGGATCGGGGACCGCGCGTAGCGTCGATGCTTGCCGCCTGGGCATCCGCAGCGCCGGCAGCGCTCTCGTATTGCGCACCATGACGCCGCGCATCAGGTCGCGCAGACGTTCGCGGTTAGCCGGCTCACGCGGCTTGCCCGGCACCATGTAGACCGAGCGGAATTCCTTCTGGGTCTTGAAGATGCCGGGCTGCAGCAGGGTCAGCAGATTGTATAGCTCCAGCAGGCTGTTCTGCACCGGCGTTGCCGACAGCAACAGCAGGAAGCGCTTCTGCAGCCGGTTCACCAACTGATAGCTCGCGCTGGACTGATCGCGTAGATGATGCGCCTGATCGACCACCACGACGTCGTAATCCAGGCCCGCCAGCAGCTCGGCGTGCTCCTTGCGACGCGCCGATGCGATCGAGGCGATCACCAGCGGCTGCGCCCAGAACGCCGCCGGGTCCGTGCGCAGCAACGAATCGTGGCTGGTGGCACACGCGATGCCGAACTTGGCCGCCATTTCGTCGCGCCATTGTCCAACCAGCGAGGCTGGTGTCAGGAACAGGATGCGTTCGGCCATCCCGCGCAGGATATACTCCTTCAGCACCATGCCCGCCTCGACGGTCTTGCCGAGGCCGACCTCGTCGGCCAGCAGCACCCGGCCGCGATACTGCTTCAACACCTTGCGCACGGTCTCGACCTGATACCAATGCGCCTCCACCCCCTGCAGCGCCGGCAAGCAAAGCAGTTCGTCGAACCCCTCGAAAAGGCTCAGCCGCACCAGTTCGCCGCGCAGCCGAAAGGCCGCGGCGCCCGGTTCGGCGGCCGAGGTCGCGATCGCGTCCGGATTGGCGATTTCGAACGCCATGTCGAAGCGCGCCTCCAGCTTCGGCAGATCGGCGATCACTGGCAGCGCCGGGAGGCTGGGCGCCGGGCGGGCGGGTTGGGATTTCGCCGCGGGGTTTTGCGCCACGGGCTTCGGTGCGATCTTGGCTCGCGGTTGGCGTAGCGCGGCGTTGCCCATCAGCCGTATTGTGGCCAGGCGGGCGCGCAGCCATTCGCCCATCACTTCGTCGCCGACGAAGTGCCGCAACGCCGCCCGATCGCTCTCCAGTCCCTCGGCCCGCAGCACGGCAAGCGCCACGGCATACTGGTCCTGGGCGCCAAGCGCGAGCGCGCTCAGCAGCGTGGACTCCTTGTTTGGAACGTATCGCTTGGCGTAACGCTTCAACAGCGCCAAGCCGCGCTCCGGGCGACCAGAGGCGATCGCGGTCAGCGCTCCAAGCAGCAGCAATTCAGGATCGAGTGGGCAGCTACGCAGGGACTGTTCGGCGATAACGAGCGACCGGGGGGAGCGCTGCACCAAGGCTTCGCGAATGCCACGACGCCAGAATTCGCCGTCATCCACGACAGGGGCGCGGCTTGCGGGCGCTGGTTCGAGATCGGCAAACAGCGCTGGTTCGGTGGCGCGCTTCGATGCCTGGCGGCCACCGCGCAACGGCGTTGCCTGCGCAGCGAATCGGGTGTCTGTGATCGTCATTCGGAAACGTCGCTCAATCGGACATCAGTACCAAGAGACTTCACAAGAAATCGATCGAAACCCCTCACCCAGCAGCGATGCTCAATTGAGTCGCTCGACAAACGCCGCCAAGCCGTTCAGCCGGGCGGTTGAATGGCGCGCCGCGTGCAACACGGCGCGGACCGATTCGGTAGCCGCGTGAAGCTCCTCGTTCACCACGACGTGATCAAATTCGACCCAATGGCGGATTTCGTCCTGGGCGACCCGCATCCGGCGCTCGATTTCGTCGCCGCGATCGCCGGCACGTCCCACCAAGCGGGCGCGCAGCGCCATCAGGTTGGGCGGCAGAACGAACACACTGACCACATCGGCCGGGAGTCTTTCGCGCAACTGCGCATGGCCCTGCCAGTCGATGTCGAACACCACGTCGCGGCCGGCGGCCAGCGCGCGTTCCACCGGGACACGCGGGGTGCCGTAGGCGTGCGAGCCCTGCAGCACCCGCGCCCATTCCAGCAGCGCATTATCGCGCAGCGCCTGCTGGAACCCATCCTCGGTAAGGAAATTGTAGTGCACACCGTCGATTTCCGCCGGCCGGCGGGCGCGGGTGGTGACGCTGATCGAGCGCTCCAGTCGCGGCTCGCTGGCCAGCAGGGCATCGGCGATCGCGGTCTTGCCGGCCCCGGATGGCGCCGACAAAACCAAACAGACGCCGCGGCGCGCGATTTCGATCATTCGATGTTCTGCACCTGCTCCCGCAACTGTTCGATGGCGGCTTTCAACTTCAGGCCGGTGGCGGTCAGGCCGGGCGAGGCGGACTTGCTGCACAGCGTATTGGCTTCGCGGTTGAACTCCTGGATCAGGAAGTCGAGCTTGCGCCCGATGTTCACCGCCTCGCGCAGCAGATCGTGGGCAGCGGCGATGTGGCTGGACAGCCGGTCCAACTCTTCGCGCACGTCGGAGCGGCTGGCCAGCAAGGCGACTTCCTGCGCGATGCGTTCTTCGGGCAGGTTTGGCGTCTCGCGCAACAACGTCTGCAGGTTTTCCAGCATCCTGGCGCGCTGGGCGGCCGGCTGGCCGACGGCCTGGGTAGCGGCCGTTTCGCAAAGCGCTGCGATTTCATCCAGTTGACGGCGCAGGACAGTCGCCAGCCGACTGCCCTCGGCTTGGCGGGAAGCGACCAGGTCAGTCAGCGCTGAGGTGAATCCCGTCTGCACATCGGCCGCGGCGGCCGCTCGTTCCTGTTGCTGGTCCGCTTGCGCCTGACGTAGCACGCTCGGCAGCGCCAGCAGCGCCTCGGGTGACGGCGGCGAGCTTCCGGGAATGCGGTGATGCAGATCAGTGGCGATTTTCAGCACCTGTTCCAACGCCGCCGGGTCGAGTTCCAGGCGGCTCTCGGATTGACGCTTGATAGTCAGGTTGGCGGTGACGTTACCACGCTTAAGCGCCTGCCCGGCGAGCTCGCGCCAGCCGGCCTCAAGGCTGTCCCAACCGTTCGGCAAGCGGAATCGCAGTTCCAGAGTGCGACCGTTGACGCTGCGCAGTTCCCATGCCCAGGCCGTGCCGGCATCGCCCATGATACCGTCGGGGCTGGTGATGGTGCCCTCGGCGCGGGCGAATCCGGTCATGGAGGCGATCGCGGCCATGCGCGGCTTCTACCAGCGCCGGGGGCGGATGCGAAGCATGTTGTCCGATACGCCGGTGGCGAAGCACGGCCACTGCCAAGCGTTCGCTTCCACGACTCGGCAAAGTTTTGGTAATGACCGGCAATGCCCAGTCTGGAAATGGAACTGGCTGCCGGAGGGCGGGTTGCGGGTGTCGATGAGGCTGGTCGCGGGCCGCTGGCCGGTCCGGTGGTCGCGGCCGCGGTGATCCTACCAACTGATACCCTATCCGAACTGGCCGCCTTACTGGACGATTCCAAGAAGCTGACCGCTGAGCAGCGACTGGCGGCGTTCCTGGCTCTGCGGGCCTCGAACGCGGAGATCGGCGTCGGCGCCGCCTCGGTCGGCGAAATCCTTCGGCTCAATATCCTTCACGCCTCGATGTTGGCGATGCGCCGAGCGGTGACCCGATTGGGCCTGACGCCGGACCTGGCGCTGGTGGACGGCAACTATCCGCCGAAGCTCGGATGCTCGGTACGCTGCGTAGTAGGCGGGGACGCGTTGTGCCTGTCGATTGCCGCTGCCTCCATCGTTGCCAAGGTGGTCCGCGACCGCGCGATGGCACGCCTGGCGGCACGGTTCCCCGGCTATGGCTGGGAGGCGAACGCGGGCTACGCGACGCGGCCGCACCGCGAAGCACTGCTGCGGCTGGGCCCGACCCGACACCACCGCGAGGCGTTCGGCAGCGTTGCTCACCTGCGGCTGGAACTGACGATTGCAGGTTGACGCACCCTCGAATGGACCGTCACGATGCGGCAAAGATATTGATAAAGTTGGAAACCGAGCTTGGACCTGTATCACGAGTTGCCGCTGGACCAGATCTTGCGGGGCGACTGCCTGCCGTTGATGCGGATGTTACCCTCCGCCTCAGTGGACTGCGTGTTCGCTGACCCGCCGTACAACCTGCAACTGCGGGGGGAGTTGCGGCGTCCGGACGATAGCCTGGTTGATGGCGTGGACGATGACTGGGACCGGTTCAACGATTTCGCCTCGTACGACGGGTTCACCCGGGAATGGTTGACCGAGTGCCGCCGACTGTTGCGCAAGGACGGCACGCTGTGGGTAATTGGCGCCTACCACAACATCTTTCGGATCGGTGCCATCCTGCAGGACCTCGGGTTCTGGATCCTGAACGACGTGATCTGGCGCAAGTCGAACCCGATGCCGAACTTCCGGGGCCGGCGCTTCACCAACGCCCATGAAACGCTGATCTGGGCGGCTCGGGGGCGGGATTCGCGGTATCGGTTCAACTATCAGGCGATGAAGTCGCTGAACGACGATATCCAGATGCGCAGCGACTGGTTTATCCCGCTGTGCACCGGGCCTGAGCGGCTGCGCAACGAGCACGGGTTGAAGCTGCACCCAACCCAGAAGCCCGAGGCGCTGTTGCACCGCGTGTTGCTGGCCAGCACCAATCAGGACGATATCGTCCTGGACCCATTCGCCGGCACCGGGACCACAGCGGCGGTGGCGAAGCGGCTGCGGCGGCACTTTATCGGTATCGAACGCCACCCCGCCTACGCCGAGGCCGCGATCGGGCGGGTCCGGCGGACCAAGGCGATCTCGGTCGAGGGCGCCACGTCGCACGCAACCAAGCGGGAGGCACCGCGGATCCCTTTCGGCAGCCTGGTCGAACAGGGTCTGATCGCGCCCGGCACCGCGGTGTTCGATCGCCGACGGCGGGTCAGCGCGACCGTCGGGCCGGACGGGTCATTGAGTGCGGGGGAGATCCGCGGTTCGATCCACCAGGTTGGAGCCCTGCTGCAGAACGCGCCTAGTTGCAACGGCTGGACATTCTGGCATTTCGAGCGGGATGGCGCCCTGCTGCAACTGGATACGTTGCGCACTCGGTTGGCAGCGCAGCCGGGGGATACCGATCCGTTGCCGGCGTGACGAGGTGCGCCGGATCGGCAAACGGTGTCTGACCCGCGTTCGTTCGGCGAAACCGGATAAGCGATTGGTCTGAGGGATGTGCTATTTGACTCGAAGACGTCGGACCAGCGCGCGGATGCTCTGCGGCAACGGCGGTCGCGCGCTGGACTGTACTTGGCCGGCGTGAGTCGAAGCTGCGCGATGCGGTCACCGCCGGACAAGCCGCGTCGTGCGTGATCGCCGACGTTACCGACACGGCCGCCACCGTCGCGGCCTTGGCCCAGGCTGGCGCCTCGTCGGGTCCCATCCTGCTCCTGGTCAACGCCGCCGGCGCCGCCGAGACCGCCACGTTCCAGAAGACCAACCTGGCGATGTTCGAGCGGATGTGGCGGGTCAACGTCGCCGGCGCGATCACCACAACCCAGGCGGCGCTGCCGGCGATGCTGCGGGGTTCGGCCGCATTATAAACATAGCCTCGACCGCCTCGCTGAAGGGCTATCGCTACATCAGCGCCTACGTCGCGGCCAAACACGCGCTGCTGGGCGTCACCCGGGCACTGGCGCAAGAGGTGGCCGGCAGCGGAGTAACCGTTAACGCTATCTGTCCCGGATTTACCGACACCGAGCTGGTGGGGCAGAGCATCGATCGGATCGTCGCGCGCACAGGTCGCTCGCCGGCACAGGCGCGGTCCGAACTCACCCAAGCCAATCCACTCGGGCGGCTGATCCGGCCGGACGAGGTCGCCGCTGCCGTAGCCTTTCTCTGCCTGCCGGAAGCGGGCGGCGGTGAACGGACAGGCGCTGGCCGTGGACGGCGGCGAAACATGATCCGCCGGCCGGCGACGTACCGACGTCCAACGGGCGTTGCGGAATAACCAAGCGGGCAGGAGGACGACGCGATGCCGGAGTTGACCATCCTACAGCCGCCGGGCTGGCCAGTGCCCCGCGGCTATAGCAACGGGGTCGCCGGAACCGGCCGCGTGGTGATGGTTGGCGGGCAGGTCGGCTGGGACCAGGACGGCCGTTTCGCCGAGGGTTTCGTCGCCCAGGCGGCACAGGCTCTGCGCAACCTGCTGACGGTGCTGCAAGAAGCCGGCGGTAAGCCCGAACACATTGCTCGGCTGACCTGGTACGTTGTGGACATCGAGGAGTACCGGATCGCGCTGCCAGCGCTTGGTGCAGCCTACCGCGAGACGCTGGGTCGCTGGTACCCGGCGATGACGCTGGTGCAGGTGTCCGCCCTGGTCGAACCCGACGCACGGGTCGAGATCGAGGCAACGGCGATCATCGGCTAAGCCGTTGCGGTTCGGCGCGGGCGGTGACTCATTCGTGATCGGGAAACCCGAACGCTACCAGCGCCAGGACCAGAGCGACGGCCCACCCCAGGTAGATCGCGATCAGCAGGTCGCGCGGCTGCAACCGCCGTGACAGCCACCATCCGGGCGGGATGCCGGCAGCCAGGGCAACGCCGGTCGGCAGCGGCCCGAACGTGTCGCCGGCATAGATCGCCATCACGAAGCCCATGATCAGCGCGACGAAGACCGGCGGAATACAGGCCAAAATCAGCATCTCGTGCCGGAGCAGCGCGCTGGCCACGGTGACGAAACTGAACAACGCCAACGTCGGCAGGTAAACCAGGGCCTCGGTCACGCCGGGTCAACTTCCAACCTTCAAAGTCGATACCAGGCCGCGCAGACAGGCCAGCAGCGACAGCGCGGTCAGCCGCCCGGTGCGCGGGTTGGCGGCGGTGGGCACGTTCTCGATCGTCATGCTGAAGCGCGCGGCGTCCGCCTCGACGCGGATTATATGGATGTTTCGGGTGATGCCCGGATCGGCCCAGATCTGCACCTGGGTTCGGATCGGCCCGACCCCGGCCAGGGCCAGCGCCGCCGCGACGTTGACGTTGGCCGGAAAGCCGGCGGCGGCGTCGAGCGCATTGCCCTGGAACACCAACAGCGGCTGTTTCAGGTCCATCACGTCGATCCGGTGCCGCTCGAGGTAGGGCGCGCCAAGCAGCCCCGCCGGCGGCTTGCGGGTTTCGATCGTGACGCTCTCGATCGGTCCCTCGGCCGCCGCTCGGACCGCATCCAGGCCCAGCAACGCCCCAGTCGGCACCACGATCCTGGCGCCCGTGGTGCGCGCCAAACGGGCCAAGTGCATCCGCGGCAGCAGCGCGCCGGCCGAGCACGGCACGAACACGCGCCCCGCCTCCAGCGCCGGCAGGGCGATACGTTCAAACAGCGCTGACGGCGCTGCTTCCACCACGATTTCAGCTTCCGCCAGTTCCGGGATCGCCACCAGGCGCGGTGTCGCCTTGAACCCGGCCAGGTTGGCCTTGCCCTTGACCGGATCGCGGCAGGCGACGGCAACCAGGCGCAGACCGTCTACGCCGTTATCAAGGGCTCGTGCCAGCGGCAACCCGATGGCGCCCAGGCCGGCGATGGCGACCGTCATGCCCATGTTGTCATCCCTGTGCCGGATCGATGCCGTCCGGCGTCTCGATATCGCCCGGGCCTGGTCTTGCACGGACTCTAGCCAAATCCTCATACGTATTGACATTATCGAATGGATCACGTGTCCGCATGCCAAATTCCGCATATCGCATGCCGATTCGTTCCGCGAAGCCTGCCACCCGTCGCGAGCCCGGCGCTGACAACAGCGCGCGCAGCATATCGGCGCAGTCCACCGGCCAAAGCGCGACCAGATGATGCCGGCGTCCGGCGCTGGTCACGCAACACGGCGCCGGCGCCAGCCATTCGGCCAAACCGCGTGGCAGGAACGGCGTGTCCCCCGGCGCGGTCAGCAGCGCCGTCTTGCCCAGCGAGGCCGCCCAGTCCAGTCCGGCAAGGACACCCGCCAACGGGCCCTGGCCGAGAAACGCGCCATCGCCCAGCACCGGCAGTCCGAACCCGGCATAGCGGGCCGGATTTCCGTTGGCGCTGATGGCGACGGGCCGGATCTCGAGCGCCGCGATCACCAATTCCAGCATCGACCGGCTGCCGACCGTCAGTAGCGGCTTGTCGCCGCCACCCATGCGCCTAGCTGCGCCGCCGGCCAGCACCAGGGCGGCGGCGTTGGCGTCGTTCATTGAAAAACCGAGCTCCTGACCGCGGGGCAGGGGCTGACCACGCGGCATGGGACGGGACGTGACACCGAGGCAGGGCGTGAAACCGAAGCAGGGCGTGAAAACCCGCCGTTGGGGCGAGCAACGGGACTCGAACCCGTGACATCCAAGACCACAACCTGGCGCTCTACCAACTGAGCTATGCCCGCCATCCAGCGGCCGGCGTGTAGGCCGGTTGCCGCTTAGTCGTCAAGATTGGGCACGCGTCAACATCGGACGTCGGCTTCAATCCCGCAGGGAAATGCACGATAACCACGGGCCTTGCCGACCGCCATATAATGATGCGCGAACTCGGCGTAGTCGCCTTGCGCCACCTCAAACCCGGCAAGCGGGTATTCGCTGGCGTACCAAACCGGGTCGAGCCGCATCGGCAGGCGCCGCTCGTGAAACCCATGCCGGGCATAGTGCGCGCGGGCAAACCCAGGTCCAAGGTTTTGCCCGACCGCCGCCACATCGGCGTTGGTTTCCAGATAGAACGCTTCGTCGAACACCGCGAGCGCCCGGTCGAGGTCACGCGGGAAGCGGGGCGCCGCGACGAATTGCTGGCGCAGCGCGGCATGTGACATCAGCCGCCAGTACGGCGCGATGCGCCGATGCAGCTCAGCGTGCCGAACCAGCGGCACGGCGTAGTTGATCGGGAACAGCCAGAACCTGAAGCGCGCATCACCGAACGGCAGTAGGTCGACCTCGGGTTTCTGCATCGGATTGAACAGGCCGCTGACCGCCAGATCAATGGTCTCGGCGGTGCGCGACAACCACGCGGCGAGCCAGGAATAGGTGGAAACTCCGATCGCCAGGTGGCGCGATTGTCGTATCGTTTCGAAATCGACCAGCGGATGGTGCTGCGGCGGACGATAGATCGCATCCGGAAATGCCGCCCTGATTCGATCCATGTAGGCGTTTGGCCCAGTCTGGCCTATGAACACCGGCCGCAGGCCCGTCATCGCGGCGATGTCCCGGTAGAATTCCATCGGGGTCAACGTGTAGTCCGGATTCGGGCCATGCAAAACGTCCTCGGCGCGGATCGGACAGACCAGGTGTTCGGGGCCGAATCCCATGGCGGTTTCGAACGGTGATCGGAAGACGTCCTGGTATCGATCTGGAGTCAGAAAATGTTCCAGCCGCTGTCCAAACCCGGCCCATTCGACGCGATTGATCCGCCCGGAACACACCTGATCGGCGAGCGCCGCCAGATCGATGTGCTGCTCACGGCTTTCGACCGCTGCCGGTCCGGGCGAGTCCAGCGCCGGGTGATCGATATCCCAGGCCGGCATGCTGATGTTCGAGAGGCGGCAATCGCGCACCATGTCGGCGAATTTCAGCGCCACCATGTACTCGATCATCAAGTTGCCCAGCCGCCCCATGGGCTGTAGGTGGAACACTGGACCGGCCATGCTCTCACTCTCCGTGATGCCGACGGCTCGGACCATTCCGCGCTCCCCGGCGTATCCGCGCTCCCTTGTGGCGCGGGCCCGGTCATATCATCCCGTTGCGATCAAGCCTATTTAACTGTACCGAATTATTCTTGCTTGTCGTCTAGAGATTCCCGTCGCGGCGGCGAAACTGCTTGCCGCAACGGCGGTCTCCGGGGCATCTACCGATCATGAGTGGAAACGATCCCGTTCAGCAACTGGCTGACCCCCAGGCTCCGGCTGCGCCGCAGCAACCGGCGCCGGCGCGCCCGACCGTCAACGGCGAAACCGTGGAGCAGGCGCTGGCCCGAGCACAGGCGGCAGCGCAGGCCAAGCGGCTGCATGAGGCCGGTGGCATCTGCGCCGATGTGCTCGCCGCGATGCCCGAACAGCCCGCGGCGCTCGCCCTTCAGGGTATCATCGCGGCGATGGCGGGCGATGCCGAGCGCGGTATTTCGTTGCTGCACCGGGCCATCCAACTACATCCAGGAAATCCGACCTGGTATGCCCATCTCAGTTCTCTCTGCCGCAACACCTACCGCATGCAAGAGGCATTGGAGGCCGGCCAGGAATCGATTCGGCTGGACGCGGGCAATCCCGAACACCTGGTCAACCTGTCGCTGGTGTTCGTGGATGTCGACGACCGCGACCGGGCGATGGCCTGTTTGCTGCGCGCGCTGGGGCTGAAGCACGACCATGCCGACGGCCACCTGGCGATGGCGCAGACCCTGCTGTCGATGGGCGATTTCGACGCCGGATGGATGGAATACGAATGGCGCAACCTGACCGGGGCGGGCAAGGCGACGATGCCGGCGATGACCTCGGCGCCGTGGAACGGCATGCGGCTGGCCAACGGTCGTCTGCTGTTGGTGGGCGATCAGGGTTACGGCGACACCATCCAGTTCGCCCGTTACATCCCGATGGTCGCCGAACGCTGTCAGGAGGTGATCGTCGGCTGCAGTGCAGAGATGGCGCCGCTGTTGGCGAAAATCCCCGGGGTTTCGCAGTATTGCCATCGCTGGACCGACATTCCGGGTCACGCCGCACACTGCCGGCTATCCAGCCTGCCGTACTTGTTCCGAACTCAGACCGATACCATACCGTCGCGGATGCCATACCTGCAGGCGGACCCGGCTCGGGTCACCTACTGGCACGACCGGTTGGCGGCGACCCTACCCAGCGGGGTGAAGCGCATCGGGCTGGCATGGACCGGCCGCCCGACCCACCCGAACGACCGGCGGCGGTCGATGCCGCTGGCGCAATTCGACGCCTTGGTCGACGCTGGACCAGCGGCGTTCGTTTCGTTGCAAAAGCCACTGCCCGCGCGGGACCAGGAAGTGATGGAGCGGTTTCCCGGGATGACCGATCTGGCAGGCGAACTGACCGATTTCGGCGAGACCGCGGCGTTGATCGAGAACCTGGACCTGGTGATCACGGTGGACACGTCGATGGGCCATCTCGCCGGCGCGCTGGGCAAGCCGGTATGGATCCTGATCCCAAAAGCGGCCGATTGGCGCTGGATGCTGGAACGTGAGGACAGTCCCTGGTATCCGTCGGCGCGATTGTTCCGCCAACCGAGGCCGGGCGCCTGGGACGAACCGATCAGCCGGCTGCGCGCCGCCCTGGCCCGATCGCTGGCAGAAGCGCGGATGGAGCCAGTCGGCACCGAGTGACGCCGAACCGGATGGCAGTTGCCTACCTGACCTGGCAAGACAGCATCCGTAGACCGCTTGCCCGGAAACATCGGCCGCGCCTAACCTATTGACCGCCAAGGCCCCAATGACCAAACCCAGGACGAGGTGCGGATGCGCGTTGCAGTGATCGGCGACGGTCCGGCGGGGCTTTATTTCGCAATCCTGCTGAAGCGGGATCGGCCGGAGGCCGTTGTCACAGTGGTCGAGCGCAATCGGCCTGACGACACATTAGGCTTTGGGGTGGTGTTCAGCGATCAGACGCTGGACGCATTTGCCGCCGCCGATGCACCCAGCTACCGCGCATCATCGAGAATTTCACTTACTGGGATGACATCGAGATCCATGCCCGCGGCACGGTGCGGCGGATTAGCCGCAACGGATTCTGCGGCTGCGCGCGCCGCTCGCTGCTGATGCTGTTGCACGATCGGGCGCGAACGCTGGGTGTCGAACTTATCTTCAACCGCCAGGCAACACCGGAAGACTTTCCCGATGCCGACCTGATCGTCGCCGCGGATGGCATCAACAGCGCGATCCGATCGGCTGACCAGGCACGCTTTCAGCCCAACACCGATCTGCGGCCAAACCGGTTTGCCTGGATGGGCAGCACTCGCCCGTTCGACGCCTTTGCGTTTTTCTTCAAGCAGCGCGCCGAGGGCATATTTATCGCGCATTGCTACCAATACGAACGGGACGCCAGCACCTGGGTGCTGGAAATGGAGCCGGAGACGTTCCGGCGCACCGGGCTGCAACAGGCGACCGAGGCGGAGTCAGTTCGGTTCATGCAGGACGTATTCGCCGAGGAGCTCGCCGGACATAAGCTGATCACCAACCGCAGCCATTGGCGGCGGTTCCCGATGATTCGCTGTGCGCGATGGACTCGCGGCAACGTCGTGCTACTCGGCGACGCCAAGTCGACAGCGCATTTTTCCATCGGATCGGGCACCAAGCTGGCAATGCAGGACGCCATCGCGCTGCATGCCGCGATCGTCGCCGGCGGTTCGCTGGCGGACTGCTTGACCACGTTCGAGCACGGCCGGCGTGAGGCTGTGGAGAAAATTCAGCACGCCGCCGATGTCTCGCTGGTTTGGTTCGACCATGTCCAGCGATTCTGGCCGATGCACCCGACGCGGTTCGCATTCGGCCTGATGACCCGGTCGAAAGCGATCACCTACGACGACCTTGCGTTGCGGGCACCTGCGTTCGTCCGCGAGGTGGACGCGCTGTTCGCCGCCGAGGCGGCCGGCAACGCGCCGCCGTCCATTGCCGGCCAGCGACCCGCCGATAGCCAAAGCCCGTCGATTTTCCAACCGTTAAGGCTGCGCGGCATGACGCTTATCAACCGGGTTATGGTTTCGCCGATGTGCCAATACAGCGCGGAGCAGGGAACGCCGACGGATTGGCATCTGGTACACTACGGCGCACGCGCGACCGGCGGTGCCGGACTGGTCTATACGGAAATGATCTGTATCTCCGCTACGGCCCGCATCACGCCCGGTTGTACCGGACTATGGAACGACGAGCAGGAAGCCGCCTAGACCCGGATCGTCGGCTTCACCCATGCGTACGGATCGGCGAAGATCTGTCTGCCGCTTGGTCATGCAGGCCGCAAGGGTGCAACGCGGCTGATTTGGGACGGCATGGATCAGCCGCTGCCCGAGGGGGCGTGGCCAGTGATGTCGGCCTCGGCGATCCCATACAGCACGGAAAGTCAGGTCCCGCAGGCGATGGACCGCGCCGACATGGATTGCGTTGTCGACCAATTTCGCCAGGCGGCGCGGCGCGGCGAACGCTGCGGCTTCGATATGCTGGAGCTGCACTGCGCGCACGACTATTTGCTGGCCAGCTTCCTGTCGCCGCTGACCAACACCCGGCGCGATGACTATGGTGGTTCAGCCGACAACCGGCTGCGTTTCCCGCTTCAGGTGTTCGACGCGATGCGGGCGGTGTGGCCGGACGACAAGCCGATGTCGGTGCGGCTGTCGGCCACCGACTGGGCCGATGGCGGCATCTCCGAGGCTGATGTCGCGGCCATCGCGCGGACCTTCGCCGAACATGGCTGCGATCTGATCGACGTATCCACCGGGCAGACGGTGGTGGACGCGGCCCCGGTCTATGGCCGGATGTTCCAGGTGCCGTTCTCCGAAACGATCCGCAACGAGACCAGACTGGCGGCGATGTGCGTGGGTTCGATCACCTCGGCGGATCAGATCAACACCATCCCGGCCGCCGGGCGCGCCGACCTGGCGGCGCTGGCGCGGCCACACCTGGTGGATGCGGGGTTCGCGATGCGGGCGGCGGCGGATTACGGGGTGACCGATGTCGCCTGTCCGGTGCAGTACGAGTATGGCCGCGACGCGCTGATGCGCAGCGCCGCGCGCGAGCGGGCGGACCTGCTGGAGCTGCGCCGGCGCGCCCGCCCCAAAAGCCACGGCGGGACTCGCGGCGACCGCCCCAGACATGCGATGTAATGATTAAGCGGCGGACCGACCCTTGGCTTGGCCGGCGCCAAGGGCAAAGCAAACGCGGGCTGGCGTGAAGCAATCATCCATGTTGGGGGTCACCATGCGGGCAGTGCGGGTCTTCGGGATAGCAGCGATGCTGATCGGAATGCTGACGACGGCGGCCTCGGCGCAGATCAAGATCGGCGCGATCATTTCGATTACCGGACCGACCGCAGCGCTGGGTGTCGGCTACAAAAGCGCTTTCGCGGTGTTTCCCTCGGAGATCGACGGCAAGAGCGTCCGCTACATCATCCGCGACGACGCCGCCGATGCCAGCCAGTCGGTCACCATCGCCCAGCGCATGATTGAGGAAGATCATGTCGATGCGATCATCGGTCCGTCGCTGACCGCCTGCGCCAATGCGGTGCAGCCGATCGCCAACGCCGCCAAAGTGCCGATGATCGTGACGTCGCCGCTGGATTATGATCCGGTGAAAGACCCCTACACCTTCTCGGCTGTGCAGCCAGTCAGCCTGATGGTGAACGCTCTGGTCGCCGATATGATGAAGCGCGGCGTCAAGACGGTGGCCTATATCGGTTTCGCCGACGGGTTCGGCGATCAGGTCTATGACGCAACCAAGCAAGCCGCCGACAAGGCCGGCATCAAGCTGGTGGCGAATGAGCGCTACGCCCGCACTGACACCTCGGCCGAGTCGCAGGTGCTGAAGGTGATTGTCAAGAAGCCGGATGCGGTGATGATCGGCGCATCGGGCACGCCGGGAACGCTGCCCGACGTGGCGCTGCACCGGCGTGGCTACAAAGGACTGATCTACGGCAATCACGGCATGGTCAGTCCGGCCTTCCTGCGTGTCGGCGGTGCCGCGGTGAACGGCACCATCGCAGTGACCGGCCCGGTTGTGGTGTATGACCAACTGCCCGACACCAATGCGTCGCGCGGGCCGGCCACTTCGTTCATGAAAGCGCTTATCGCAAAGTTCGGACCGGATTCGGTCAGCCCGTTCGCAGGCTATAGCGAGGACGCCTTGCTGCTGATCAGCGCCGCCATCCCCGCGGCGCTACAGACCGCAGAATCGGGCACCGAGGCGTTCCGGGTGGCGTTGCGCGGCAACCTGGAGAAGACCCACGATCTGGTCGGCACGCACGGGGTGTACTCCATGAGCCCGACCAACCACAACGGCATGGACGACCGGGCGCGCGTCCTGGTTCAGGCGGTCGATGGGCAGTGGAAGCTGCTGCCGTAGCGGCGCGCTTGCCATCGCCGCCGGTGTCCCGGGTGGGGAAACGGGCGCACCCGCTGTCCTGGCGCGGGCGGGGCCGGGCAAGGTTGTCCGCGACCGGGCGCTGAGCCCGCAATGGACCTGACGATCCTCCTGGCGCTGCTGCAGGATGGGCTGACCACCGGGGCGATTTATGTGCTGCTCGCGGTCGGGCTGCTGATCGCGTTCACCGTGACGCGGGTGATCTTCATCGCCCAGGGTGATCTGGTGTCGTTCGCGGCGCTGACACTGGCCTCGCTGATCAGTCACCGCATCCCTGGCACGGTGTGGATGCTCGACGCGCTGTGCGCCTGGGCGCTGGTGCTTTCGCTTGCCCGCGGCCGCTGGGCGGCGCTGCTGGGCTATGGGTTGGCGCCCGCCGTGCTGACGCTGTGCACCTGGGCGGCGGCACGGTATGGCGTTGCCACCCCGGTCCTGATGCTGTTGTCACTGACCATCGTCACCGCGCTCGGGCCCCTGTTGTATCGCTTTGCCTACGAACCGCTGGGCGAAGCGCCGATGCTGCCGCTGCTCATCGTGTCGATGGCGCTGCACTTCGTGCTGATCGGGATTGGGCTGTATTGCTTCGGCGCCGAAGGGGTTTCGACCCCGCCGCTGACTGATGCCAGCTTCGATGCTGGGCCGATCGAGATTTCCGGCCAGTCGCTGAGCGTCGCCCTGGTCTGCCTGGTCATGGTCGGCGCGCTGCGGTGGTTCTCGGTCAGCACGTTGCTCGGCAAAGCGCTGCGCGCCGCGGCGTCGGATCGGCTGGGGGCGCGACTGATCGGCGTCGATCACGCACTCAGCGGGCGCGCCGCATTTGCCTTGGCGAGCTTCGCGGCGGCGGTCAGTGGCGTGCTGATCGCGCCGATTACACCGCTGTCGTACGACACCGGGTTCGAGATCGGTCTGAAGGGCTTCGTCGCGGCGGTGATTGGCGGCCTGGCATCGTACCCGCTGGCCGCGGCGGGGGCGCTGGTAGTCGGGCTGCTGGAATCGTTCTCCGGCTTTTGGGCCAGCCAATATCAGAACATCATCGTGTTCTCGCTGCTGATTCCAGTGCTGATCTGGCTGTCGCTGGCGCGCGGCAATCCGGAGGACCAGGCGTGAACCGGGTTCACCCTGGTGCAACGCTATCGCGCGGCCTTGTTCCGACCATCGTTGCGCTGCTGGTCTGTTTGGCTCTGCCATTCGTGCTGACAGAGTATCAGGCGACGCTCGCCGGCTTCATCGGGATTGCCGCTATCGCCGCGCTTGGGCTTGTGCTGCTTACCGGGGTCAGCGGTCAGACATCGTTCGGGCATGCTACGTTTGTCGGACTCGCCGCCTATACAACCGCCTGGATGACCCGCTATGGCGGGTGGCCGCCGCTGGCCGGGCTTGTCGCCGGGCTTGCCGTCACCGGCGGCGCCGCGTTTCTGCTCGGGCTGATCACCTCGCGCATCTCCGGCCATTACCTGCCGGTTGCCACCATCGCTTGGTGCTCCAGCTTCTTCTACCTGTTCGGCGTGTTGCCCGGTCTGGGCGGCTTCAATGGTTTCGGCGAGATCCCGCCGCTGTTCCCCGGCATCAGCCGTGGCACGGCCGCTGCACTGATCGGGTTAGTGCTGATAGCCGCCACCGTGCTCTGCGCCAACCTGCTGGGCAGCCGAACCGGTCGGGCGATGCGGGCACTGGCGCAGAGCCGCGTCATGGCGGAGAGCCTGGGCATCGACACCGCGCGACTGGCCCGATCCAGCTTCGTGCTGGCCGCGCTGCTGGCGGGCGTCGCCGGGTGGCTGTTCGCCCATGTCCAGCGTTATATCAGCCCGGCGCCGTTCGGTCTCAGCGCCAGCATCGAATATGTCTTCATGATCGTGATCGGCGGC
This sequence comes from Rhodopila sp., assembly GCF_965277825.1. Lineage (NCBI taxonomy): Bacteria > Pseudomonadati > Pseudomonadota > Alphaproteobacteria > Acetobacterales > Acetobacteraceae > Rhodopila > Rhodopila sp. Next base: position 735,605 of record NZ_OZ255846.1, read on the forward strand.
GCCGCGCATCTCGGCGGCGCGATCCTCGGCGCGGCTATCGTCGTGCTACTGCGCGACCAACTCAATGATCTGCTGCCTCGCCTGCTCGGGTCGTCCGGAAACTTCGAGACGGTGGCGTTTAGCCTCGTGGTCATCGCGCTGCTGCGCTACGCCCCCGGCGGCATCGCCCCCGCCCTGTTCCGCGGTCGGTTGCGACCCGCGCCGAGCAATCCGGTAGGGGATCGCGCGGCCCCGTTGCCGAGCCGGGACAAGCCGCCACACGGCACGCTGGTCCTGGCAGCGAGCGCGTTGGAGAAGCGGTTCGGCGGGCTGGTCGCGGCGCGGGCAATCGACCTTGCGGTGCACGCCGGTGAGATCGTGGCGCTGATCGGCCCCAACGGAGCCGGCAAGAGCACGACCTTCAACCTGCTCAGCGGGGCGCTGGCGCCGGACGCGGGACGGATCCAGCTCACCGAGCATGACGTCCACGGGTCAGGCGCGCGAGCAATTGCGTGGCGCGGCCTCGCCCGAACGTTTCAGCATGTCAAGCTGCTGCCGGAGGCGAGCGTGCTCGACAATATCGCACTCGGCGCGCATCAGCGCGGCCGCGCGGGAATGCTGCGGTCGATGCTGCGGCTGGATCGGTTGGAGGAGCGGGCTTTGCTACGGACGGCGCGGGAACAGGCGGCGCGCGTCGGGCTGGATGACGTACTGCTGGCCCCGGTCGGCAGTTTGCCGCTCGGGCGCCAACGACTGGTGGAGATCGCCCGCGGGCTGTGCCTGGACCCGCTGGTGTTTCTGTTGGACGAGCCAGCCGCCGGCTTGCGGCTACAGGAGAAACAGGCGCTGGCCGGTTTGCTGCGCGCTCTGCGCGGTGAGGCCATGGCGATCCTGCTGGTCGAGCACGACATGGACTTCGTGATGGGGCTGGCGGATCGGGTGGTGGTGATGGATTTTGGCGAAAAGATCGCCGACGGCCGACCCGACCAGGTGCAAGACGACCCGATCGTGCAGGAGGCCTACCTGGGCGGCGTCGCATGACGGTGCTGTCAGTGGAGAACCTGTCCGCCGGCTACGGCAAAGCCGAGGTGCTGCACGGGGTGACGCTGTCGGTCGATCAAGCGCAGATCGTCGCCATCGTCGGGCCGAACGGTGCCGGGAAGTCAACGCTGATGCATGCGGTGATGGGATTGCTACCGCGCCAGGGGCAGGTCTCGTTTATCGGGCAGGCGGCGGGCGAGGTAGGCTGGATGGTACGGCACGGCGCCGTGCTGGTGCCGGAGACCCGCGCCCTGTTCACCGACATGACCGTGCAGGACAACCTGATGCTCGGCGGGTTCGCCCGATGGTCCCAAAGGTCACGTCCGGGCGGCCGCCAGGCGGAGTCTCCGCCGCGACTCGATCTGGCAGCCTCGATGGCGGATGTATTCGAGGTATTTCCCCGTCTGGCCGAACGGCGCCGGCAGTTGGCCGGCACGCTTTCGGGCGGCGAGCGGCAGATGCTGGCGCTCGGGCGAGCACTGATGGGCCAGCCGAAGCTGCTGCTGTTGGATGAACCGAGCCTGGGACTGGCGCCGAAGATCGTGGTGGACATTTTTCGCGTGATAAGCGCGCTGCGCGATCGCGGGATCGCCATTTTGCTGGTCGAGCAGAATGCGCGCGCGGCATTACTGTTGGCGGAGTATGGCTATGTGCTGGAAATGGGGCGGGTGGCGCTGCACGGTCCGTGCGTTGATCTGGCATCGGATGTGCGGGTGATCGAGACGTATCTGGGGCGGAAGCGTGACGCCCGGTTGCCGGGTTAATCATTCGGCAGTCAGACGAATCTGAAAATCCCCTTCGTGTCCGTGACGCGTGAAGATGTCCGCCTGATAAAACAAATCAAATGTCCATCTCGGTGGTTTTTGATGCGCCGGAGTGTTGAATGGCATGGTCATGCGGCGGCCCTCGGAACGGTTGGTTGGATGGCTACGGCGTCGCGGTCATAGCGGCCCAAGCAGCGCGGCCCATCGAAGATCGCCAGACCGCCATCGGGGTATTCATGCACCCGGATCGTCGCCCGGACGTAGTGATGGCGGTGTGTCTGCTCGGGGATCTGCAGCGTTTTGCCGCGCCATGACACGCAGTTGTCCCGCCCGACACGGCGATCCTCTTGCAGGCACAGCGTATCCGCCAACGGAGCGCCGACATAGGCGACAAAGGCGGATCCTGCCTCGGATGCCGCGACGCCGAAGCGGGCATTGAAGTCGGGCATGAAGACCTCTCGTAGATACACGTTCGCAACCTCGGCGCTGGCCAGCCCGCGGATCCGCAGTTGCTGAGGAAGACGACCTTGCAGCGTGCCGAAAGCCCGCTCCATGCGACCGCGCGCTTCGGGCGAATAGGACGGGATGTGGCGGATGCCGAGCTGTGCCAGGGCGCGGCCGACCTGGGTGAGGTTCTGTTTGTCGACTTTGCCACTGGCCTCCGGCGTCAGGAAATAATGCGAGCCGCGATCGGTGTAGAACGCCCCGAAAAGCCCGTGCCGCTGGATCGTTTCAGCCAGTCCCCGCAGGCTCGACATGGTGCCTTCTTGCTCGGTCAGGAAGATCGAGGTGATGTGCCCGGTGGCATCATCGAGGGTGACGATCAGGTCCTGCTGGGCGGCGGTGCCGGGTAGCCAGCAATGCGTCGAGCCGTCCTGGAACAGCAGCATGCCAGGCAGCGGCCGCCGCTCGCGCTTCTTGCGGTGCTTGCCCCGCAGCGTCGCCTTTTGCACCAGTCCAGCCGATTGCAGCGCCAGCCGGGTGACCGTGTAACAGAGCTTGTAGTTGTGCTCGCGGCGCGCTGTCTCGTGGAAGTGCTTGACCGAGAAATCCCGATATCGGTCACGATACAGCGCGCACATCCGACCGATCTCCGTGGTGTCAGCACGCCGCGGCGACGCCGTCCCTAGGCGCCGGTCGCGCAGTCCCTCGACGCCTTCGTCGTCAAACCGGACGCACATACGGCGGAACTGCCGACCCGATACACCAAGCAGGTCCCCGGCCTGATCGGCGCTCAGACGCCGATGGCGAAAGCGCTCCAGCGCGGCCTCGAACCGGCTCACGAAAACACCCCACAAAGCCCGTTGTCGCCGCATGTCCTACCTCTCGAACAGGCGGCGAACATTCCGGACATTTCACGCGCTAACAAACACGGACAGATCACGCGCTCCCAACACTTTTGTGGGCTGCGTTGACGCTACGCCGACCCGCGACTAGCGTGCCTACTCGACAGGCTCGGGAGAACGGCTCCATGACTACCAAGCTCAAGGCGCGCATCGACGCGGGAAAAGCAAACGTCAATGGTTGGCTTGCCATCCCGTCTGGTTTCTCCGCAGAGGTGATGGCCCAGTGCGGATGGGATAGCGTCACGGTCGACATGCAGCATGGAGTGCAGGATTACCTGTCTATGGTACAATGCTTCCAGGCTATGCAGGCTCATCCGATTACGCCGCTAGTGCGCGTGCCGTGGAATGAGCCGGGAATCATCGGCAAGTGCCTCGACGGAGGGGCAATGGGTATTATTTGCCCAATGGTAAACACTGCCGCCGAGGCAAAAGCGCTAGCAGATGCCTGCCTTTATCCGCCAAACGGCAAACGCAGTAACGGCCCGATCCGCGCCGCCATGTATGGCGAGGTGAGTGGCTACCAAACCACTGCCAACAACGAGATCTTGGTCATCCCAATGATTGAGACCCAGCAGGCCATTGATAACATTGATGAAATCCTCAGTGTTCCCGGCATTAATGGCATCTACATCGGTCCGTCCGACATGGGTTTGTCACTCGGGCTGGTCCCTATCCTAGATCGCGAGGAGCCAATCATTCTGGAAATCTATGGAAAGCTGCTGACCTCGTGCAAGAGATACGGCAGGTTTGCGGGTATCCACAACGGCACCGCTGCCTATGCTGCACGAATGATGCAGATGGGTTTCCAACTTTGCACTATTGCTAACGATAGCGGGCTAATGGCTAGAGCTGCGCGTGAAGCGGTTGGTGCAACTCGCAAGGCCGCTGGAGATGTCGCGAGCTAATCTCAAAACGATGGATTAGTTGCTCCAAAGTGATTTTTTCCGGCTCGATGCGGCATCTCGTTCTGTATAGGGGCGAAGCGGTGATGACGATGCAGATCACGCGGTTCGATCATAATGCAGATTGGTTGCGCGATCGCGGTTTATGTTGCCGACGCAAGTGTTGCGCGGCGGGCGCTGGCTCTGGTCTTGTAGGATCTCGAGTGGGCTGGAGTTTCCAAGAACTACGGCACGGACCGGCAGACGCTGCGCGACTGGAGGACAGATACAGGGAGCAGGGGATCGCCGGCTTGTCAAACCGGTCGGCATTGCGGCTGCGGGCGGCGGCAACTTGGGTGCGGTCATGCCAGGAGACGAGGGCCAGGGCATTGCGCAACAGATGAACGATGCAGGTCGGGAGTGTCAGATCTTCTGTGTGTGAGGCGGTTTCTGTCTCACCCAACCCATCGTTGGATTACTAACTGTATCGGACGGATGACCCTCCTCGGCAAGCTGCCATGACGTTTCTTGATCCACGTTCCTTGGTTCGATCGAAGCGCCTGTTCCTGCGTCCCGGCCTGCGATCGCATCGGCAGTCGCGCGCAGGCCCGGTCAAATTCGCCGCTTGCGGCGGGACGGCCGCCACGCGCAGCCCCGCTGGGGCGAGCATGGCGAGGACCCACAATTTGACCTGGCTGAGCACGACGTCAAGCTTCGGCCAGGCGGGCGTGGCGCAGGTCTTGCATGGGAAGCCATCAACCCTCCCGGGTGAAGCGCTCCGCGTAGAGGATCGCGAACTGGTTCATCGCTTCCTTCCAGTGGTGCGCCGCGGTGCCCCAACCGGCGGTGATATTGCGAACGCCAGCCAGATCAGCTTGCCCGCCGCATCGTCAGTGGGAAAATGACCCCGAGTCTTGATGATTTTTCGCAGGCGGACATTCACGCTTTCAATCGCATTGGTGGTGTAGATCACCCGCCTGATCTCGGGCGGAAAGGCAAAGAACGGGATCACGTGGTTCCAGGCGCGTCCCCACCACGGTGGAGAATTTCCGCCCCCATTCGCCCGCCGCGAACGCGTCCAGCGCCGCAACGGCAGCCTCCGCACTGGCCGCGGCATAGATTGGACGCAACGCCGCCGCCAGCGGTTTGCGGTGCTTCCAACTGGCGTAGGCTCCGGACTCAATTTCAAGTCCACCAGATGATGATGGCCGCCAGTGCGACTGTCGCGCTGAAATTTCGCTTGAGCTTGTCGTAGCGGGTGGCGACGCGGCGCCAATCCTTCAGATGGGCGAAGGCTCGCTCGATCAGGTTGCGTAGTTTGTAGATCGTGGTGTCGAACGCGGGGACGTTCTTGCGCCTCGGGTTGGGCTTGATCACCGGGGTGGTTCCGCGCTCTGCCAGCGAGCCGCGAAGGTCGTCGCTGTCATAGGCGGTATCGCCGAGCAGATGGTCGGCCTTTGGCAGTTTCGCCAGCAAGTCGTTGGCGGCTCGTATGTCGCTTCTCTGCCCGGGGGTTAGATCGAACCCGATCAGACGCCCGCGGCGGTCGGCAACGGCGTGGATTTTCGTCGTTCGGCCGCCTCGGCTGCGCCCGATCGCCTGCAAATCGGCCCCCCTTTTCCTCCGCCACTGCATCGGTGCGCCTTGGCGGTGGTGCTGTCGATGCTTTGCAAATCGACCGTCTCCGGGGTGATCAGCTGTTGCAGTATGCGCTGCCAGATGCCGGATTTCGACCACCGGTTAAAGCGATTGTAGATCGTGGTATGCGGGCCATAGACTGCGGGACAGTCGCGCCAGCGGCAACCAAACTTCAGCACATGCAGGATGCCGCTGATGCGGCCCGGCCTGACCCCTCGACGATGGGTCGGGAACCGAGCCGGGACTATTGTTTAATTGGGTTCTGAGCCTAGTCGAGGCTGTTGCGGATCAGATAGAGCAGGTTTGCAGGTTGGTCTGGGGAAACACCACGTCCAGCGCCTGAGGCATACCGGTCAACCCGTCGGTCACCGCGATCAGGATGTCGAGCACGCCGCGGCTGCGCAGGTCGTTGAACACCTTCATCCAGAACTTGGCGCCCTCGGTGGTCTCGATCCACAGACCCAGGATCTCGCGTGTGCCGTCCCGCCGCACCCCGAGCGCCAGATACACCGCCTTGTTGCGCACCACGTTGTCTTCCCGGATCTTCACCCGCAGCGCATCGAAGAACACCACCGCATAACCGGCTCCAGCGGCCGGCTCTGCCACGCCGTGACCTCCGACAGCACGGCGTCGGTCACCGTGCTGATCAACTGCGGACTGACCTCGCTGCCATAGCTTTCCAGCAGATAGCCCTGGATCTCACGCACCGTCAGGCCACGCGCATATAGCGCCACGATGCTGTCGTCGAAGGCGGTGAAACGGCGGGCGTGCTTGGGCGACTGAGCACGCGAAGGAGGGAGCAGCAGCGGCTCGAAGCTGCCCTCGCGGTCACGCGGCGTCTCGATCAGGACACGGCCGTCACCGGTCAACACCGTCTTGCTGGTAGCGCCGTTACGGTGGTTGCTGACCTGCCCGGGCTTCTCCGCGCCTGGCGCGTAGCCCAGATGGTGGCTCAGCTCCGCGTTCAGCGAAGCCTCGATCAGCGCCTTCTTGAACGCGATACCCGCCTGGTTGATCGCCTCGCCGGTCATCGGACCGCTCAGGAACAGATCGACCAGTTCCTTCGGGATCGACGGCTGCTTGGATACCTCACGCTCTACGTTCTTCACTTTGCTCGGCATCATACGCTCCTTGGCGTCGGTTATGCCTCGCACACAGATTCATGGACAGGCTCATCGGTATGACAGTAATCGGGATAATCTGAGAGAGTCCCGTCGTGTTTCCAGTGCCCCTCCCGATCTGAGGGGACGTCTAATACCAGCCGACGGTTGCGTTGACTCGTATGTGATTTCCGCCGGCTCGAGGCGGCATGATTCGATTTGCCCGTTCTGGATGCGAGGCGAGCGGCATGACGGTGCAGATCACACGGCGCGATCACGATGCGGGTTCATTGCGCGAACACGCGTCGGGTGTTTGCGAGGCGAGTGTCGTGCGGCGGCTTCTGGCCTTGGCGTTGGTGTTGGAGGGTCACGGTCGTGCGGCAGCCGCCAAGACCTGCGGCATGGATCGGCAGACGCTGCGCGACTGGGTGCACCGCTACAACGAGCAGGGGATCGACGGCCTGTCGGACCGTCCGCACGGCGGTGGTGCGCCACCGAAGCTGACCGTCGAGGAGAAGACCCAACTCGCGGCCTGGGTCCGCCAAGGGCCGGATATGACTGAAGACGGTGTCGTGCGCTGGCGGTTGCGCGATCTGCGGGACCGGATCCTGGCACGCTTTTTCGTGCCGATGGACGAGCGCAGCGTCGGGCGGATGCTGAAGACCTTGACGTTCAGCCACATCTCGGTGCGCCCCCGCCATCCTCAGGCCGACGCCGCAGCGCAGCAGGCGCATAAAAAAACTCGCCGACCTGGTCGCCGCTGCGGTTCCCGCTGCCGCACAGGGTAAGCCGATCGAGCTGTGGTGGCAGGACGAAGCGCGCGTTGGTCAGCAAGGCACCCTGACCCGCATCTGGGCGGAGCGTGGCAGCCGTCCGACCGCGCCACGCGATCAACGTTATAAATGGGCGTACTTGTTCGGCGCGGTCTGCCCGGCGCGAGGCGTCGGCGCCGGGCTCGTGCTGCCGCACGCCAATGTCCACGCCATGAACCTGCATCTACAAGAAATCAGCACTCAGGTCAGCCAAGGCGGCTTCGCGGTGCTGACGCTGGACGGTGCAGGATGGCACCAACTGGGCAACCGTCTGGTGGTGCCCGACAACATTGGCCTGCTCCACCTGCCGCCTTATTCACCCGAGCTCAATCCGGTTGAGAACATCTGGGAGTTCCTGCGGGGAAACGATCTCAGCAATCGCATCTACGCGACCTATGAGGCAATCGTCGACGCCTGTTGCGACGCCTGGAACAAACTCATCGCGGCACCCGATCGTATCCGCTCAATCGCCTCCCGAGACTGGACAAAAACGGTCACTTCATGAGTCGGTTGGTATAAAATGATCACTACAAATCCTACTCTTTACTAAGCAATACAGACGCCGGTTGTCCAGACCTGACAGGCCAACTCCTGATGCCGGTCCCGCCAACGGCGGAAGGTCCGCTCGCTGATCTCAAGCAACTCAGCCGCTTCCATCTGGCTCAGCTCCGACCACTCGGAGCGGCCTAAAATATCCGCAAAACGCATCCGACGTATGCCCTCGTGAATGCGTGCCCGATCCATCTGCAAACCCCCGACATAGGAGATCCAGATGACCGGACATTTCACCAGCTACCAAACCCGGACAATTCATCAGCTAGCCATAGAGACTACCCCCTGCGTTGACTGCCTATTCCCGCGGAGTTAATCAGCCTTGACGATTCCGACGCCGTCGTCAGATCTAACTGAATTGAAACTGACAAGACTGGAGCCACGCGTGCGAGACGAAAGGGACGCGAAGATGATCGCGCCGAACTCTGAGGGCAAACTTGTGGGTCGCCCGTTGTCGCCGCACCTGCAAGTCTATCAATGGCCGATTAGTATGGCGCTATCGATTATTCATCGCGTAACCGGCGTCGGCCTCGCAGGCGGCACCCTGTTACTCACTTGGTGGCTTGTCGCTGCCGCGGGTTCTGACGCAGCATTTGATACGGTGCAGCGGTTTGTGGGTTCCGTGCCAGGGTTCTCTTTGATGTTTGCCTGGTGCGCCGCACTTATATTCCATTTCTTTAGTGGCGTTCGCCATCTGCTGTGGGATTTCGGAATTGGTTTTGACGCGCCTATGTATAAGACGTCTGGCTGGGCTGTGGTTTTCCTAACTGGCGCCTTTATAACACTAGTTTGGATCATAGGACTATTACTTTGGTAGGGGCCGACATGTCCGGAGGACCACGAGTTGGCGTTGCGCGTTCCGCGGTTGGTGCAGCTCACGGCCGAGGATCGACGCGTGCGGGTTCACATCATTGGTGGGCACAGCGTTTGACTGCTCTCTGCCTAGTTCCCTTGTCCCTTTGGTTTATCTATTCCGTGATTCGCCTTTCGGGCGCGTCGCATCAAGCCGTAATAAACTGGATGTCATCGACCGCCAGCCTGACTTTGATGCTCGTTCTTATTGTGACAACTTTTCACCATCTCCAACTGGGGATGCAAATGGTGATCGAGGACTACGTCCGCGGCGATCTAGCTAGATGGGGCATCGTTTTGGCAGTGAGGGCCGCGTCTGCGCTTCTAGCGACAGCTTGTATCGTGTCAGTGTTGAAAATCGGGCTCTGAGTGCAGAGGAGAACGCTATGAATGCGATTACAATGCCTTCATCACGAGCCTACAAAATATTGGACCACACCTATGACGTTATAGTTGTCGGTGCTGGGGGCTCCGGCCTGCGGGCGGCGCTCGGAATGGGCGCCTCCGGCTTTAGCACGGCCTGCATTACGAAGGTTTTTCCAACCCGCAGTCACACTGTTGCAGCACAAGGCGGAATTGGCGCGGCGCTAGGAAACATGGGAGAGGACGACTGGCGGTGGCACATGTATGACACCGTCAAAGGATCCGACTGGCTTGGCGATCAAGACGCGATTGAGTACATGTGCCGCGAAGCTATCCCGGCCATTTATGAGTTGGAACGTTACGGCGTTCCATTCAGCCGCACTGAGGACGGACTTATATATCAGCGTCCCTTTGGCGGCCATATGACTGAATACGGCAAAGAGCCCGCCGTGCGTGCGTGTGCTGCGGCCGATCGCACGGGCCATGCCATTTTACACACGTTATACCAGCAAAGCCTGAAGCACGGAACGGAATTCTTCGTCGAATACTTTGTGCTAGACTTGATTGTGGATCACGAGGGCATCTGTCGCGGCGTAGTAGCCTGGAACCTAGAAGACGGCAGCATGCATCGATTTCGGGCGCAAAGAGTTGTGATAGCAACAGGTGGGTACGGTCGAGCCTATTTATCGTGCACATCAGCACATACTTGCACTGGCGATGGCACAGGCATGGTACTCCGCGCAGGTTTACCTGTTCAAGACATGGAATTTGTGCAGTTTCATCCAACGGGGATCTTTCCCGCAGGCTGTCTAATCACTGAAGGTGCACGTGGTGAAGGCGGCTATCTGACCAACAGGGATGGCGAGCGCTTTATGGAACGTTATGCGCCAACTGCAAAGGATCTTGCCAGCCGAGACGTTGTTTCTCGCTCAATGACATTGGAAATAAATGCTGGACGTGGCTGTGGCCCGGCAAAAGATTATATCATGCTCCATTTGGAGCATCTTGGGTCCGACTTGCTAGTCGAGCGTTTGCCGGGAATCTCGGAAACCGCAAGGGTGTTTGCCGGCGTTGACGTAACGAAGGATCCGATTCCGGTTCTGCCCACGGTCCATTATAACATGGGGGGTATACCGACAAATATTTATGCTGAGGTGCTACGCCCGGCGCACGACAATCCCGACGCTGTGATCCCCGGATTGATGGCAGTCGGTGAAGCGGCGTGTGTTTCAGTTCATGGCGCAAATCGCCTCGGCACAAACTCGCTACTCGACCTTGTAGTTTTTGGCCGCGCTGCAGCTCATCGCGTCTCCAAAACAATTCGCCCTGGAGCCGTCCAGTCTCCATTGCCCCCTAAAGCCGGTGAAGCCTCGCTTGATCGGTTCGACCACGCCCGGTACGCCAAAGGGGGCACTAGGGTCGCGGAGCTTCGGTTAGCAATGCAACGTTCTATGCAGAGCCACGCAGCGGTATTCCGTGATGCAAGTAGCCTGACCGAAGGCGTGGAGAAAATGAGGGAGATCTGGACTGGGATGGCCGATATGTCTGTCAAAGACCGAAGTCTGATCTGGAACAGCGACCTGATGGAGGCGTTAGAGCTAAGCAATCTTATAAGTAACGCAATGACGACGATGGTTGGGGCGGAAGCGCGCTCTGAAAGCAGAGGTGCACATGCGCATGACGACTACCCAGACCGCGACGATCAGACTTGGATGAAGCACACCCTGGCTTGGTGCGACAAAAGTGGGAAAGTGAAACTGGATTATCGGCCTGTGAAAATGCGAACGCTAACCAATGAAGTATCCGTCTTTCCGCCAAAGAAGAGGGTCTACTGAGCCTAGTAGAGGCGCTCCAATAGATCGACTCTCCTCACACCGCCTCGCTGATCTTATACCAGCCGACGGTTGCGTTGACTCGTATGTGATTTCCGCCGGCTCGAGGCGGCATGATTCGATTTGCCCGTTCTGGATGCGAGGCGAGCGGCATGACGGTGCAGATCACACGGCGCGATCACGATGCGGGTTCATTGCGCGAATACGCGTCGGGTGTTTGCGAGGCGAGTGTCGTGCGGCGGCTTCTGGCCTTGGCGTTGGTGTTGGAGGGTCACGGTCGTGCGGCAGCCGCCAAGACCTGCGGCATGGATCGGCAGACGCTGCGCGACTGGGTGCACCGCTACAACGAGCAGGGGATCGACGGCCTGTCGGACCGTCCGCACGGCGGTGGTGCGCCACCGAAGCTGACCGTCGAGGAGAAGACCCAACTCGCGGCCTGGGTCCGCCAAGGGCCGGATATGACTGAAGACGGTGTCGTGCGCTGGCGGTTGCGCGATCTGCGGGACCGGATCCTGGCACGCTTTTTCGTGCCGATGGACGAGCGCAGCGTCGGGCGGATGCTGAAGACCTTGACGTTCAGCCACATCTCGGTGCGCCCCCGCCATCCTCAGGCCAACGCCGCAGCGCAGCAGGCGCATAAAAAAACTTCGCCGACCTGGTCGCCGCTGCGGTTCCCGCTGCCGCACAGGGTAAGCCGATCGAGCTGTGGTGGCAGGACGAAGCGCGCGTTGGTCAGCAAGGCACCCTGACCCGCATCTGGGCGGAGCGTGGCAGCCGTCCGACCGCGCCACGCGATCAACGTTATAAATGGGCGTACTTGTTCGGCGCGGTCTGCCCGGCGCGAGGCGTCGGCGCCGGGCTCGTGCTGCCGCACGCCAATGTCCACGCCATGAACCTGCATCTACAAGAAATCAGCACTCAGGTCAGCCAAGGCGGCTTCGCGGTGCTGACGCTGGACGGTGCAGGATGGCACCAACTGGGCAACCGTCTGGTGGTGCCCGACAACATTGGCCTGCTCTGTCAACGCCGGTTGAAAACTGACCCACCGGTGGCGTGGGGCGCCGGTTGAAAGTTGACCCACCCGGCTGCCTCAGGACGCAGTGGTGCGTTACGGCATGTAAGCCTGCCTCGCTGTTGGGCGCCGAGGTCAAGCCCCGCAGCCGCGCAGCGGGGCGTCGCAGACGCCGGGCTTGAGGTCGGCGACCGACGGCGGGATCATGGGTTCGGCCGGTTCTCGGCGATCGGCCCTGGGAGAGCCGTAGTTGCCGCATCGACCTGTGACGGTGGGTGAGGCGCGGACTTTGGCATGATGCCGCTCTTCCTCTTGTCGCGCAGCCGGTAGCTGTCGCCGCCAATCTGCACGACGGTCGCGTGATGCATCAGTCGATCGAGCATGGCGGCCGTCAGCACGGCATCCCCGGCAAGTGCCTGATCCCAACTGCCAAAGGTCAGGTTCGAGGTCAGCACGATCGACCCGCGCTCATACCGTTTGGCGACCACCTGGAACAGCAGGTTCGCCTGATCGCGCGACAGCGGAAGGTAGCCAATCTCGTCGATGATCAGCAGCCGATACATCGAGACGGCCCGATGCAAGGCTTCCTTTAACCGACCTTGGCGCTGCGCGGTTTCCAGCAACAGCACCAGATCGGCCGCCGGCATGAACCGCGTCTTGATCCCAGCCTGTGTCGCCAGGTACCCCAGGCTGATGGCGATATGGGTTTTGCCGACCCCCGATGGTCCCAGCAGGATCACGTTCTCCGCGCGATCGATGAAGCCCAGTCCTGCCAGGTGCTGGATCTGCTGCTTCGGCGCACCGACCGCAAACGCGAAGTCGAACTGGTCCAGTGTCTTGATCGCCGGGAAGCCTGCAACCCGCGACAGCATCGTCCGCGCCCGGGCCCGGCGGGTCTCCAACTCTCCGCGCAGCACCGTCTCCAGGAAGTCGGTGAAGGATGCCTCGGTCGCGGCCGCGGTCTGCGCCGCGGCGGCGTAGCTCAGCGCAACCCCGCTCAGCCGCAGGTCCAGGCAAAGTTGGGTCAGCCGCTCGTGCTGGAGATTCACCGAACCGCCTGCGCGGCCAGGAGAGCCTCATAGACGCTGAGCGGATGCTGGATCGTGATGGTCTCCAAAGGCTGTCTGATCGACACAACAGGCGCCGAGCGGGGTACATCGCCCTGCCACGGACCCGCCAGCGGCAAAAGCCTTTCCAGTTCCTCCGCAAGCAGCTCCGCCGGAGCCCGCCCGGTCGTGCCGTGCAGCCGCACATTTGCCGTGTCGCGCAGCCACTTGCGGCCTTCGATGTTGGCCGTCGCGGCATCGACCTTGACGCCGAGCGGACGCAACCGGCTGTCCAGCGGCACCCAGAAGCTGTGGCGTAAGTATCGGATGAAACGTTCGACCTTGCCTTTGGTCTGCGCCCGGTACGGGCGGCACAGTCGGGGCAGGAAACCATGGTGATGGGCGAAGTCGCGGAACCCCGGTTGCAGCCGATGCTTGCCCGGACCATACGCATCCCGGCCGATCACGACCGTGCGCATGTTGTCGTACAGCACCTCGTGCGGCGTGCCGCCGAAGAATGCGAACGCCGCCTCGTGGCAGGCGATCAGCGTCTCCAGCCGCTCGTCGGTGACGAACTGCACGTAGGCCATCCGGCTGTGACCCAACACCGCGACAAACACCGACAGCGGATCCGCGCCGCGGCGCATGACCGCCCAGTCGACCTGCATCTGCCGACCTGGCTCGGTCTCGAACCGAACAACCGGGTCGGGAACCGCCACGGGCCGCAAGGATGCCAGATGCTCACGCAGGATGGTGATCCCGCCGGTGTAGCCACGCAGCCTCAATTCGCTCAGCAGCACGATGCCAGGAACCCGATCCGGATCTGCAGCCGCCATGCGCTCCGACAAAAACACCTTGTGGGCGTCAAGCTTCCCCTCAACCGCTGGACGCGCCGTGTAGCCCGGGTCCTCCGTCGATTTGAGATAACGCTTCACTGTGTTGCGTGACACGCCGGTACGGCGGGCAATCTCCCGCACGCTCAAGCCCTGCCGCTTCAAAATCCGGATCTCCATCGCGCTCTCCGCCAGAACCACAGGTCCCTCCGGCAAAGCGCACCACACTAAACACATGGGTCAGTTTTCAACCGGCGGGGTGGGTCAGTTTTCCAGCGGTGGCAACATGCTCCACCTGCCGCCTTATTCACCCGAGCTCAATCCGGTTGAGAACATCTGGGAGTTCCTGCGGGGAAACGATCTCAGCAATCGCATCTACGCGACCTATGAGGCAATCGTCGACGCCTGTTGCGACGCCTGGAACAAACTCATCGCGGCACCCGATCGTATCCGCTCAATCGCCTCCCGAGAGTGGACAAAAACGGTCACTTCATGAGTCGGTTGGTATAATACACCGTTGTGGTGACGCCGGAGGGCCTGCCGACGGCCTATGAAGTGCTGCCCGGTGTATTCGCCGAAAGTGTGGATCGCGGGGCCAAGGAACGCGCGATGCGCAGGCGGCAGCTGAAATGGCTGTGGAAGCGGTTGCGCGAACTGGCGGCGATGGAAATCTCGCGCGAGGAAATGCTGATGAAACGGGTGCCGCGATCCCGGGCACCCGGCGCTTGGCGCTGGTCGACAGCGAAATGGACCGCGAAAGCTCGATGTTCCTCTACCGACGGCACCATGTCGCTCGGGTAGCGGCCAGTTTTGACACGAGGAACGCGAACTTCCGTATGGCGGCCGCCTGTCCAGTGGATCAGCAAAAGGGCGTCGTTGGCAGCCTCGTCGCGATCGCAGACGATCTCGCGAATCGGGATATGGATCAGCCGTTGTTTGGTTCTCGTATCGATCAAGGGCGCATTCCGTGCGGCAGGCAGATCATGGGCAAGCTGCATGAGCATCGAGCTGGTAAGCAGAGCGCGACTCCCGCGTGCTGATTTGCGCGGCGATATTATACTTTGCGAACCCAACGTAGACTGATAGACCGCAAACCGCGAAAACACAGGCGGTCGCGGTGGGTCTGTTCGAAATCGTCAAACAGGAATGGCTCTGAGAGCCAACGCCGCAATTGGGAAATTTGTAGCCACTTCCGCCAGCTTGAGCGGCAATGGTGTTTTCTCGGCTAATCCGATCGTCGCAAAGCGCGAACCAAAAAAGGGGTAGGCATTCGCCGGAACTTGCAAAAAGCAATGCTTCGTGGCGCGGGCGCCCTCGTAACCTTCTATGGGGTTGGAGATACTTCGACCGAATCTGCTTTTATGCCCCAATCGCCAGCTTCGACTCGTGTTACGGTCCCCCGTACAACGACTGGACACCTTTGCTGGCAACGCTCCAGCAATTGCTTGCGCTCCTCCCTGGGCACCGAACGGACGTCAACGTAGATCAGGGAATTGCCGTGCTGGATTGCCTGCATAAGCCAATGGTCAGAAATCTCATTCATCCAGGCTGCGACCTCGATCCTCTTTTCAGCCAGCTTTTGACCGTCGAGTTTAATGTCCAAGACATCTCTATCTTTCGGTAATCAATGGCTCCCGCCATGCTAGGAGCACTTAAAATCGTGGCCGCGATGGCAAATCGGAATATTCCCATAGTCCCCATCCTATGATCTGCGCGGTCGTCTTTTTGGTTCATGTTTAGGAAGTGACTTGGACTCAGCCACCTTCTTCAAAGTGTCCTCGAACGTCGCTTCCTCCTCATCACAGCCGAGCTCGCGGGCGAGTTCCTTGAAGCGGTCGATTTGTGAATCTCTAGCGTTGGTTTCCGTTTCCGACCTACTATCCATTGATGGCGCCTCCGATTGGCTACATAGCATATATAGATGAGGCTGGCGACGACGGCCTTGAACGGGTCAAGCCTGCTGACGCAAATGGTGCATCGGAATGGTTTGTGCTGTCCTGCATGTTGATCCGTTCCGATCGTGAGAATGATATTCTCCCGTTTCTGAAAGACTTCCTCGGGTCCTTTAAGCAACATCAGATAAGGCATCTACATTTCCGACAATTGCGAGATGATAAGAAAGCTGTAGCGTGTGACTACATATCGGAACTTCCAGTTAGGCTGATTACTGTAGTATCAAATAAGAGGAATATGACGGGCTATTTGAAACTTCGAGCATCGCAGGCTAGAATCAACGTAACAGCCTGGTTTTATTGTTGGATAATGCGCGTTCTAATTGAACGTGTATCGGACTATTGCTGTCGGCGATCGGTTTCTCACCATGGAGAAATCAGGCCTGTTCGGTTTGAGATATCCTCGCGGGGTGGCGTTAGAATCAAGGATGTCACAAGATATCCCTCGTATCTTAAGGATCAGGACGAACTTGGGTTGATGTTCAACGACTATTGGGTTCCGTGCTGGGCCTGTCATTGATTTCGACCAGTTCCATGTCTATCCAGCGAAGGAACGGGCCGGCCTACAGTTCGCTGATTGTGTCGTGAGTGCTTTCTTCCAAGCCCTAGAGTTCACAAGCGAGGGGCTTGTTAAGCCTGAGTTTGCTAAAACTCTGTGTGGTCGCATGTGTATGAGCAAACGAAACCGAATCTATGACTTCGGATTCAAAATTCTGCCCTCAGATGTACGAATGATGGCGCGTCGTAGGCAACTTGAAATTCTGGATTTCTTACCAGCATCTGTGAAAAGGCAGCGAGCCCCGGACCCAATTACCATCGGCGGTATCTAGCCCACCCCACTGGAAGGCATCCATCCGACTGCCGCGTAACCGCAACATGGGCAACCTGCGTTGCTCGCCGATTCGGCAATAGGCGATTCTCCTTGTGGAATCAAGGGGTTGCTAAGTCTTTGATAGGACTCGTCTTTCCGACTCAGGATCGATTCTACAGATTTATCCAGGTACAAATCATACATCCAGTTCAAGCTGGCGCTGATCCGTGATGCTGGCTCGTTCCCGGCGATCAGGTAGTCGCTTTGGTCTAGGCGTGAGGTGCCGTTGCCCTGTTTCGATCAGTGCCACGGTATGTGAGCCTCTTGTCGACGATACCCGCCAGCGCCCGATCCATGCGAGCCATGTCATCAGAGCCGGTTTTGATCCGGTTGGTGTGGCGGATGTCAAATTCCGCAAGATATCTGTTCAGATGCGCCTCGGACACGTGCTGGTAGATTCCGTAAATGCCGCGCTTCAGAATGGAGAAATACCCCTCCAGCGTGTTCGTGTAGGCATCGTCGCGAACGTATTCCTTGGCGGCATGGTTAACCGTTTGCTGATCCCTGAACCAACGACCAGTGCGGCTATACGTGTTCGCTTCGTCCGTCATGAAGCGGCTATCAACATGCGCATGGCGCGCAATGATGGGGACCAGATTGGCGGCAGTGACATCGGGAACATGGAAACTGCGAACGCCGCCGTTACGCTCAACGAGCGCAAAGACCGCTTGCTTCAGCGGGATAGGGCCGTACGCGCGGTTTGCGGCCTTGCCACCAACAAAGGTCTCGTCAGCCTCAACGACCATCCCGGAACCACCCAACTTCCCACCAGTCGGCCATCCCGGCTGTTTCATGGCTTCCCGGATGCGATGGGTCATGAACCACGCGCTTTTCAGCGTGATGCCCATAGTCCGGTGGATTTGATTGCTGCTTACGCCTTTCTTGCTGGACACCATGAGAAAGACGGCCTGCAACCAATGCCTCAGCGCGATGTGGGACGCCTCGAACACTGTGCCGACCGTCACACGGAACTGCTTGCGGCAGCGATAGCATTTGTAGACGCCAGGCCGCGTCGCGGTGCCCTTTAGGAGCCCGATCCGGTTTGTCTCGCCGCAATGCACGCAGACCGGGCCATTCGGCCAAACGATGCTTTCCAATTTTGCATAGGCTGCGGCTTCATCGCGGAAATAGGGTTTATCGAGAATGCTGGGCATCTGAGCGGCTCCGTCTATGAACCTACCCTAATGCCTACCTGTGGGTTTGGCAAGTATAATATCGCCGGCCCGGCGGCTGTTGGCAATCGCGATGATCCACGACGGGGTCTCGCGGCTTGATGCCGCGCGCCAGGCGGGCATGGACCGTCAGACCCTGCGCGACTGGGTGCATCGTTATAACCATGCCGGCCTTGACGGCCTGGTGTCGCGCAAGCCACCGGGGGCGCGCGCCAAACTGAGCGAGGCGCAGATGGCGGAACTGCGCGAGCTGGTGATCGCCGGGCCTGATCCGAACATCCATAAGGTCATCCGCTGGCGCTGTGTCGATCTGCGCGCCGAGGTGACAAGGCGGTTCTCGGTCACCGTACCCGAACGCACGATCGGCAAGTGGCTGCACAAACTGAAGCTCACCCAGCTGCAGCCGCGGCCGTATCATCCCAGGAAGGATGCGGCGGCGCAGGAGGCTTTTAAAAATTCGATCAAGTGAGGCCGCGGGCGTCATAGCCAGCCGCGCTGGCAGATTCAGCAGGCGCTCCGCCGGATGCACGGCGCCGGGGTTCACGGAACATTATGGCCATCCTCAGCGCCCTGCAGCTCGCAGCCCCGGCTATTGGCCGACGAAGCGCATGAGATGCGGCGCCGCGCTGGCGCCACGGCACCGACGGATCTTACGTACCCGCATTAGCAGCCAGAATTGGCGCCCTTATTCCGGTAAATCGCTTGGGCTTTGCCGCTGGCCGTTTCAACCGCTGATTATCGTCATCACAGGCATACTGCACTTAAGCCTGGGACCCCTCGATCCCTGGCTTCACGTCAATCATTGCTGGAATCGTTCCGTTTCTTCGTCACAATCTTATGTCATACCATTCGTCCCGACGCTTTGACCCGCCTGTGACGCGGGTAGGGATTGAAGGCCTGTTCAGGTGAAGAGGCTTGGACATGGCGTTTGCGATCACGTAGAACGATGTCACAGTTTCGGACCTGGTCTGCGAATGGCGCGCGCCGCTGCCACGTCGGTTGCCGGAACTGACACGCCGGGGTCATTGGAGCCGATTCGGCCGCGTTGATCATGATGGCGCGGGTCAATTGAGCGCCAATGTTATACTTTACTGACCCATCGCTGCTGGGCTAGTGTTGGGGGTGCTTCGTGAGCGCCGCCGGTCGTTGCGAAGTATGGGGAGACCGCCGGCTTCGGAGCCTGTCTGACGTGTTAGAGATATCGGCAGCTGGATATATGGCTCTCGGCGTTCAACTCGAACGAGCCGTAGCGATTTTTGAAGATGTCGAAGATGTTCCCCCTCGGCCCTTTGGACGCCTTATGGGACAGCAGGAAACCGACGATCTTCGCGATACTTTGAGACGAGCCTTAGCCGAATGCAAAGCCCTACGACTGCCAGTGTCGTCGGAACTACTTAACTGGCGCGTTGAGGCGCTGCCCTCCACGGCCGGAGAGCTTAGCACCTTGATAGAGACTATTCATGCCGAGCTAAGAACACTGTTCTTTGTGTTTATGCCTACGGAAGCGGTTGGTTATTACCGCTTGGAGTTGGCGCCATCCGTTCAAGCCGCCTTTCCCAGAGTGGCCCGAGAGCTTAGTCAGGCGGGCGAGTCCTATGCATTTGGCTTGTACACAGCCTGCGTCTTTCACTCGATGCGGGCGGCTGAGATAGGCGTGCGAACCCTCGGGGGAGCGTTGTCTGTTAGTTTTCCAGATAAACCCATCGATTTGGCGGAGTGGCACCAAATTCTGGATCAGTGTGAGGCGCGGATTAAGGCGATCGGTCAGCAACCCAAAAGCTCGCAGCGCGACGCGGATCAGCAGCCCATGCTCGCGAAAGCTATGATGAAAGAGGCCGCTCGGGTGTTAGATCACGTGCGAGACTTTTTCGAGGGACTGGCGTCCCGTCTATCAGAGAGCGGGGCAGGGTGAAGGCGTTGCACCACAACCTTGCTAAATAGGCGCTCGAAATCCTCCGGATTATCCGAGGCACCGATTTCCTTTGCGGTCTCAACAAAACGCTCGCGTTGGGGTTTCTCATCGCGCGGCGTCGGTTTGCGTGCTGGCATCAGTTTATCTCCCTTTTGGCCTACATCTCAAAGATGCCAAGGTCCGCAATGAATGTCCGGCCGGCATCCGTGATGGTAAGGAAGTCAGGATTTGCTCTCATCCCGCCGATGGTGACTGGACCAGTAGGGTTGGCGTTAACGAGGGTGTATCCAGCATCAAAACTTCGCTTCAACAAGATATTCATGAATGGCAGCAACATAATCGCATTCTGCGGCAGTTTTAAGCTGAACAACTCCAGTAAGATGTCCATTTCAAGCTGGGAAAATTTATCATGAGCGAACCGAAGGTTGACCTTGTAGAGCCGCAAACTTTTACGGTCAATCTCCCCTCGGTCGGCGCGCCTGTGACAATTAGGACAGAGAGCGATGAGGTTGTCGTACTCGTGCGCCTTACACTGCCCCCACGGGATAATATGGTGAATATCGACCTCGATGTATCGACATGTCGGGATGGCGCATCTGTGCCCAGCTTCGACCAAGACGCGCCTCCTGATCCCGGCAGGAATTGGCGGGCGGTCTTCCCCAAATGAACCAATCACGTGTCATCTCGGCGGATATGGGAAAAGTTCGCCTTGGCGCGGATCAGCAGTAAATGTTCCCCGTCGCCTGACATGATCTCGCCTTGGCTTAAGAGGAAGCCGGGATTGGCCCTCTGCCACGAGTCGTTCGATAAGTGAGGCGCTTTCCCACGATACCAGATACCGCCAAGCTGACCCGAGCGCTGTCATCAACGCCCAGCTTCGCCCGGTTCGAATAGCGGAAGTCGAACTCCGCCAAATACCGCTTCAAATGGGCTTCTGAAACGTGCTGATAAACCCCATAAATCCCGCGCTTCACGATCGAAAAATAGCCTTCAATGGTGTTTGTGTAGTCGTCGTCTCGCACGTATTCCTTGCTCGAGTGGTTGGTTACGCCGTGGTAGGCGTACAGGGTGCCGACAGTGCCATAGAGGGGCGATTCGTCACTTTGAAAGCGGCTGTCCGCATGAGCGTGCTTGACGATGATGGGGCGAAGGTTTGCGGCAGTCACGTTCGGCACATGAAAGCTGCGGACGCTGCCCCCGCGCTGAACCAATGCGAAGACTGCTTGCTTGAGGCCAGGCGGCTCAAAAGCGCGGCTTGTGGATTTGCGGCCAATGAAGGTCTCATCCCCCTCCACGGTCATACCAGCGCCACCCATCGGATCCACGTGCAGAACCTTCATCGCCTCGCGGATGCGATGCGAGAGGAACCAAGCCGATTTGAGGGTTACGCCCAAGGTCCGGTGAAGCTGCTGAGTGCTAATACCTCTCTTGCTGCTGCAAAGCAGGTGCATCGCCTGCAACCAAATGTGGAGCGGGATATGGCTGGACTCCATGACCGTACCATTGGTCGCAGTGAACGGCTTACGGCAGACGTAGCACTTGCACATGCCGAGCTTGGTGGTTTTGCCGTTTAAGCGCCCAATCCGGTTCCGCTCGCCGCAACGCGGGCATGTCGGCCCATTCGGCCAGATGCGCGCTTCAACGAAGGCCAACGCGGCGGCTTCATCGTGGAAATGGTCGGCGGACAGGATCGACTTAGCCATCGGAACCTCCAATGACCACAACCTTATCCCCCTACTCTGGGTCAGTCAAGTATAACATCGCCAATCGAGCTCTCCGCCTTGCCGGACCACCCATCAAACTTGCGGCAGATGCTGCGCGAGCGGCCAAGGCGGCTGAACAGCCGCAGGCCGTGCTGCAGGGCACGGCGAGCGAGCGTGATGCGGAGGTCGACAAACACTGCCTGCTGATCGAGCGTATGTTGCGTCACAGCGCATGGTGTGGTGACGCTCGACGGCGCCGGCTGGCATCAGCAAGACGATAGAGTGAAAGTGCTTGACAACATCAGCCTGGTGCCGCTGCCGCCCTACTCACCGGAACTGATCCTCAACAGAATATCTGCGCTTAAACAAACTTCATCCGGAACTTAACCTTGCCGCTCGATCATAGACCTGTCCGATTTTCTTAGCTCATGATCTGTCCGCTTCGTTCTTCGGCCGGCGCGGCCGCTTCTTGCGGCGCGCCGAGCGCGTCTTGGCCCGAACCACCAGGCCTGCGCGCTGCAGGTGCAGCTTTATCACCGTGTAGCCCAGCACCTCAATTGTGCCGTTTGCGCAACTGTTCGTGGAAGTGCCGCACCGTGAAGCCGCGGTAGAGATCCCGATACGGGCCCAGCATCCGCTCGATCTCCGCCGCCGGCGCGCGACGCAGCGACAGCACCAGACGCCGGTCGTGCAGACCCTACAGGCCAAACTCCTGATGCCGATTCCGCCAACGGCGGAACGTCCGCTCGCTGATCCCAAGCAACTCAGCCGCTTCCATCTGGCTCAGCTCCGACCGCTCGGAGCGGCCCAGAATATCCGCAAAACGCATCCGACGTATGCCCTTGTGAATGCGTGCCCGATCCATCTGCAAACCCCCGACACAAGAGATCCAGATGACCGGACACTTCACGAGCTACCAAACCCGGACAATTCATCAGCTAGCCACACTCCTGAACTCAACCTGATGGAGAATGTCTGAGACTACCTTCGTTTCAGTGAACTCTTGTCGTTGCCAAGGACGTTGTCCCTCCGATGGCTGATTGTGCCTGCGCCGACGCGACCAGAGTCAAGCCAAGCCGCCTTTGGCGGTCGCTTCGCGAGGCTTGACTCCAACCATGCCGTCGCCGACCTCTTAGCCAAGCCGCGAATCTCTGCTTAGGCAGCGCGGCCCATCGAAGATGACCAGACCGCCATCAAGTTATTCATACACCGGATGGTCGCCCGGACGTAGTGATGGCGGTGTGTCTGCTCAGGGATTTGCAGCGTTTTGCCGCGCCATAACACGCAGTTGTCACGCCCGACACGGCGATCCTCTTGCAGGCACAGCGTATCGGCCAACCGAGCGCCCATATAGGCAACAAAGGCGGACCCTTCCTCCGATAGCTCTGCTATCGAATTCGGCCCAGCAGTGCTGGCGAATTTTGGCCCACCCCCGGCCCTTCAACCCAGGGTTGCCCCGATTGGACGGGGAACTTGGCGTGGACTGGAGAGCCAAAGTGGATTTGTTCGAGCGGCTTCATTGGGAGCATGAATTTGGGATCGACACGATCGCGGGTGTTGCCGCGAAGTTCGGCGTTCATCGGCGCATTGTGCGCCAGGCGGTCGGCAGTGCCGTTCTGCCGATGTATCACTACCCGCCCAGGATTAAGCCCGAAGCTGGCCGCCGTGGCGGCGCTCATCGACAAAGTGCTGGACGGAGACTGCCGCGCACCGCGGAAGCAACGCCACACCGCCCGGCGGCTGTATCGCCGGATCCTGACGGAATTCCCGGACGTCACGGTCGCTGAGTCGACGGTGTGTCAACGGCAGTCGAAAACTGACCCACCCTCTTCTGAGCAGGACAGAGTGAGTGTGTTACGGGTAGTGTCTCAGTTTGAATTTCCGAGGTGGAATGCAGTCCTAGACTTTAGCTTGTGGCGCGAGGCAAGCTTTCCCAAATTCGGCGCGAGCGGTGCGGCAAGGGTTTCGTAGCGCTCGAACAGGAAGGCGACCCGTTCGGCTTCGCTGGAAAAACGCCGTCGCGTGTAGGCGGTATCCACAGTGCGATCTAGGGCCGCGTGTGCCCCCACCAGTGCGGCCGGCATGGCGGCTTCGGCATAGAGTTCCGCAAGTGAGGAAGTGGGAAACCGGGATCGCGCGTTTAGGACCCCTTGTGCCGCATCAGCGATGGTCTCTTTTTGTTTTGGCGACGATTCCGGCCAGGGAAAGTTGTTGTAAAACGATCTTGGCGGAATATCGGTAATCGCTCTTGATCCTGCCGCATACCGCCCGCATCCATGCCATGTGCATTATCGACGTGAGAATACCGAACACGTAAGGCGTGGCATTTGTGAGCATCAGGTTGGCGTCTCCGCAGACTACCTTGGGGTCCTCGTATGCCATTGGGATATAGCGTCGGCTCTCGCCAGTGTGGCGGGGGATCACCAAGTACGGGCTTGCAGGCTGCCGTATCTCGCCGAATAGGGCGGGAGTATCGGCAAGCCTCTTCGTTGCTTCCCTCCTGCTGGCCTTACGATACGCCGCGACGCGGCGGACCCGCGCGAGAACCAGGGGCATATTCCTCAAGGCTCCCGGCGGAGCATCCGCCAGCCACAAGCACCATCTGTTCGCTCCGTAGAGCAGTTCATCCACTTGGATGAAGCGCCGGCTATAAGTTTGGGCGGCTGGCTCAGCGGCAAGCAGTTCCTTCTTCTCGTGATCCGTCAACAGCAGATGCCCGTCGTCATTGGCCATGCTGCCGAACGTCATGGCGGGCGCGTCCGAAATCGGCCTTGTCCGTTTGGGCAAAGTCACGTCGGGACCGTCAACCAGATATGGGTTGATGTTCTTGGCGCCGACTGCTTGTGCCGGGGAGCGGGGTCTCTCGTAATCGAAGATGACTTTCGTGGGACGATCCGCCAAGGCGAAGCCGGCGATGACGCAATGCACGGCGGCCTTGCCGCGCGCCTCGCTCTCCCATTCGAACGTGCGATGGGCAAAGTTGATTCGGAGGCCCTTAGCAAGGAGGGGCGCCCAAAGAACATCGGGTTGCTCGCCTTGCGTGATCGAGTTAGTCGAGACAAGCGCCGCCTCGATGCGCGGATTCTCCTTCATAAAGTCGAGTGACTTCCAATACCAGCCGGACACGTAGTCGAGTAACGCCACGCCAGCCTGGAATACGACTGCCAAGTCCGCCTTCTGTGCGGACGACATGACCCTGGCACCCGAGAACGGCGGATTGCCGACGATATACGTCAGCACCTGCGGAGCGACCACATCACGCCAGTCCATCCGCAAAGCATTGCCGTGGATGATGGTAGGGGCCTTTCGCAACGGCAGGCGTGCGAAGTAGTGGCCAAACTCAGTTGAGACCGCGAGATTCATCAGGTGGTCCATGAGCCAGAGCGCTACCTGCGCGATCTGAGCCGGCCATTCTTCCAGTTCGATCCCATAAAACTGGTCAACATCTAAGTGGATTAGGGCCAGCACATCGAGGTTCAGGTTGCGCTCGGTTTTCAGCAGCTCGCGCAAAACCTCTATTTCTAGAAGGCGCAGTTCGCGGTAGGCGATGACGAGGAAATTGCCGCATCCGCAGGCCGGGTCCATGATGCGCATCGCGGCAAGCCTTGCATGGAACTCATTCAGGCGGCGCGTACTGCCACGCACTTGTTCGAATTCGGCCCGCAGAGCGTCGAGGAACAAGGGCCGCAGCGCTTTCATGATGTTCGTCTCGGTCGTGTAGTGCGCTCCGAGATTCCGGCGCTTCTTTGCGTCCATGATGGACTGGAACATGCCGCCAAAAATTGATGGATTGATGCGGCTCCAATCCAACACGAGGCAGGTGAACAGCGTGTCGCGCATCTTGCTGTCGAAGTCGGGTGGAGCAACCGGCTCCGCGAACAGCTTGCCGTTGACGTGCGGGAAGGCCGCTAACTGCTCGTCCAGCGCCTTCGCGCGCCGCTCTTTGGGGCGATTGAGCACGTCGAAAAGCTTCGCCAGCCACAACCCAAGGTCGGACCCATCCTCAGCGGTGCGCTGCTCGACAAATTGCCGGAAGGCGCCGCGCTCAAATATGCCGGTGTCGTCCGCGAACAGGCAGAACAGGACGCGGACCAGGAACACCTCAAGTTCATGCCCGCTGTAGCCTGACGCGTTGAGCAGGTCGTGCAATGCGCCCAGCTTTTCGGCCGCCGTTACGTTAACCGGGTCTTCGTTGCCGAACGACTGCGGCTCGTAACCGCTCATGAAGCCGAAGACGCCGATGCGCTGTGGGAGTTCTGACAACGGGAACTCGATGAAGCGCTTGCTGTCCGCTTCGGGATCGGAGCCCCGGCCCTGTGCGAGTAGCAGCAACCGGGCATGTGTCACTGTATCCGGTTCCAGATCGTAGAGTCGGATGCGGGCGAAGTCAGACACAATGACGTAGCGCGGCAGATCGCGATCCTTTAGGCCGGAGAAGTAGTCGAAAGCTTGGCCCCTCGCCCGATCCAGATCCTTGCCGAGAGACTTGTGCTCTACCAGCAGCACGCCGCGCCACAGCAGGTCTATATAGCCGCCGTTGCCCGATGCCTTCTTCACCGGCTCTTCGAAAGTGGCGACGCGGCGCCGATGCACGCCGAAAACGGTGAAGAAGCCATCCCAAAAGGACTTGGCCTCTGCGTCTTCGCTGGCCTCATCTGCCCATTCCTTGGCGAAGGCGAAGGCGCGCGCACGTATCTCATTCAGTGACAGCGGCATGTTTGGTTTCCCTAGCCGACCAGCTTATCCTGCCGAACTTCCCAATCCTCGATCACCGTCACGATGTCGCTGATATCCCAAAGGCGCTTTGACACCCCAGCCGCCATAGCAGGGGTGCAGCGCAATGAGCCGTGGATGCGAACGAAGTTGTAAGCCATGAAGTGCAGCGACACGGAATAGGCATGGTTCTCGATTTTCTTTGAAAAGGCATTGGTTAGGCGCGTGAACCGTCGCATGTGCATCCGCATCGTCAGGTTGCTGCGCTCCGAATAACTCGTGCTGACATGCTTGGGATCAGGATTGCCGGTAATTGCTTCCTTGTCGGTGCCCGTGCAAATGCCGGGACTGTAGCGGCCAGCCGGTTCCGCTGCTTCACCGTAGTGCTTCACCAGCATGGCGTAATCGATATCGCCGCCAAAAGCCTGCTCAACGGCTTGCAGATAGCTCTTATAGCCATCGCTGGTCAGTTGAACGCGCGTGATCAAGCGACTGGCTAGGTCGGAAATGAACGTCTTGGCTGTCTCACCACTGCGATCTCCGACAAGCCAGGAAGGGATCAGCTTCGTGTCGGCATCGATCGCCGTCCATGTCCACACGTCGCCAGCACCTTCCGGAGCGGCTTTTGCAGTCTCAACATTACGCTGCTTGGCGTAGCAGAAAGCCCAGATTTCATCGACCTGGATGCGACGGCAAGTCAGGTTACGGAACGCCAAGCTTTGAAACTCAGAGCAAGCTTTGCCTGCGTCGATCAGCAGCTTCGTCACGGTGTTGATGCTTACGCCCGTGATGCGAGTAACGGCGCGGAGGCTCATGCCCTCGACCAGCAGGGAGATGATCTGAATGCGCGCCTCACGGGGGAGCTTGTTCATACACATGGGTATATGAACATCATGCCTACCTGTCAAGCATGATGGTTCACTATGGACGAGTTAACGTGTTCTGTTATGTTGACTCATGTTTGACTCCTAATTGGTTGCTGCAAAAACTGTTTGCTAAGTTAAGAGGATTGGCGACAATCACTCTTAACAGAACGGATGTCGAAAGTCCTGCCGGGCATCGAAGTCTGCGTCTGCTGGTGGTCCCGACCCGACTCGAACGGGCAACCTTGGGATTACGGATCACCTGCTCTATCCAGTTGAGCTACGGGACCACCGCTACCAACGCCTGAAGTTAGCGCTTCGGGCGTTGGAATTCCTCTAAGCGACGCTACGTAAGGGCGTCGGCTCGGGGCGAGGGGGAAGACTGTATTGGCGGGTGTCCTTATCGTATGCCAGAATGCCATCCCGCGCTAAACGGCTAAGAAGAGACGCGACGCTGTTGCGGTCGAGATCAACGCCTCTGGCTTTGGCCAGATCAACGACATCAACAGTCTTCAAGCCTCCGTCCGGGTGCTCACCAATCAACCCCAGAACCACGTCCTTTACCGAACCACGTCCTCTTCGCTGCTCAATAGGTGCAGGGGCATGTTCCAGACCCTTCAGAATTGCAATGGCCCGGTTGATGCCCCGAAGTTCACCGTCCAAAGAGTCGATTTCGCTACGTTTATCTTTTAGCTTGCTCTCAAGGCGGTCTCTCTCCGTTTTGAGAGAGAGTAAGGTCTGATGTGTGCTCATGCGGGAGGCCATTATGTGTCTCCAGAACGGTGGTGTCCCCGGTGGGATTTGAACCCACAGTGCCTGCCGGGCATCGGTTTTAAAGACCGCCGCGTCTACCATTCCGCCACGAGGACCATTTCAGTGGGTAAGTTGATAACGGATGCTTTCGCGTTTCGCAACACTCTTTTCTTTGGCAACGCTCAGAGAGCGGCTATCGTATTGGAATAATTGATAAGTTAATATCGGAGTTAACGTATACTAATCAGTCGGCATCGCGCTCTTTCCACCTTTTCGCGGCTGCGACTCGTGCGATTTCCGCCCTACGCTCCGGCGTTAAGGCGCGGGCTCGTGCCTTGCCGCCCTTCTGCCCACCTGACCGCGCGAACTCCTGCGCTGGCGTAAGCACGTCAGGCTTCACGTCAGGCTCCAAACCCGCCGCCAGATCGACGATCAGCTTCGCGAGCTGGTTCGGATCGCGGGGTCGTTTCGGGGTCTTTGGCACGGGTTAAACCACCCGCAAGTGCGGCGGAGCCACCGGCTCTTGTTGCTCGTCTATGACGGCAAGGTGCTCATCCTGTGCAACCCATGATTTGCCATCAAATATCGACGCGAACCCGTCTGCTTCATGGACAAATTCACCAAGGCGTTTGATTTGCACCTTATACCTGTCGCCATCTTTGATGATTTCATATGTCGTGTTGCTCATGGGCGGCTCTTTCGGGCGGGGGATACCATGCCTTATAATACCACCACCCGCGATACCCCGCGAACAAAGCCAGCTAGGACTTTATTCGAACTGAGACACTACCCGGGATCGAAACAGTTGGCACAGTGGCGCGAGACGGGTCGCTGGCCTTGCTGCTATGACGAGCTCTGGAACCGTCTGCAAGGGCGGCACGGTAGGCAGAACGGCACCCGCGCCATGGTGGCTGTGCTGGCGCTGGGCCCAGAGTTTGGCCACGACCGGCTGCGCGCGGCGGTCGCCGCCACGGAGTCGCTTGGTGCCTGCGACGTGGCGTCCGTGCGGAGATGGAGGAGCGGGAGAGCCGCGCCATCACCCGGTTTCTACATGAGGCGGAGCTGCCGCGGATGAAGACGCTGGATGGGTTCGAGTTCGACCGCTCCGGCGTCTCGGCTGCGCAACTGCGCGCGCTGACCGAGGGCGACTATGTGACCAAGGGGGGAGCCGGTTTTGCTGGTCGGCGAGGCGGGCACGGGGAAAACCCATCTGGCGACGCAGTTGTGCGTGGCGGCCTGCCGCCAGCGTCGCCGGATGCGCTTCACCACCGCGACGGCGCTGATCAACGAACTGGCCGAGGCGGCGCACGCCAATCAACTCATATCAGGTGCTTAATCGCGCCAACCAACACGGAGATCGCCTTTTGAAGGGTCGTTAGCGGCCGAAGCCTGCCCGTTGGATCCAGCGCTTCTTGGTTTTCTCCCGCGCAATCGCGCTGGGCCCGTTTTTCATTATTGGCACCGCTCACAATTAGCATATGATCAGGCGACGCGTCTGCGAAACGCGGCGGTCAGGGTGTTCTCCAGGAGGCACGCCACCGTCATCGGACCGACTCCGCCGGGGACCGGAGTGATCGCGCCGGCGACCGCTTTGCAGGCCGCGAACGCAACATCACCGGTCAGGCGGCCGTCCTGCATGCGGTTGATGCCGACGTCGATCACCGCACTACCGGGGCAGATCCAATCGGCCTTGACCATCTCCGGCTTGCCGACCGCCGCGATCAATATGTCGGCGCGGCGACACTCGGCCGGCAGGTCGCGGGTGTGCGAATGGGCGATGGTCACCGTCGCATCGGCGGCCAGCAACATCGACGCCAATGGCCGCCCGACGATCGCCGACCGACCCAGCACAACGGCTCGGGCGCCCGCAGTGGTGACCCCGGCGGCGCGGAGCAGTTTCATCACCCCCAGCGGGGTGCATGGCACTAAGTTAGGGCGGCCTTCGGCGAGCCGGCCGACGTTCATCGGATGGAAGCCGTCGACATCCTTGGCGGGGTCGATTGCCTCGATCACAGCCGGTGCATCGGTCCCGCGCGGCAGCGGCAACTGCACCAGAATGCCATCGATCGTCGGGTCGTCGTTCAAATTCCGTATAGCTTCCAGGAGCTCGGTCTGGCCGGTTTCGACCGGAAGGCGGATGGTGCGGGTTTCGATCCCGGCCTCTCGCGCGGCGCGGTCCTTGGTCCGGACATAGACTTTGCTGGCGGCATCCTCGCCGACCAGGACCACGGCAAGGCCGGGAGCAAAGCCGGCGGCGGCCACTCTGGCCGCAACCTCGACCCGCAACGCTGCGGCAGCGGCTCGGCCGTCGATCAACCGGGCGGTCACGCGGTTTCCGCTCGCATAACCGCCAGAACGGCGGCGGGCGCGGTTGGCCGAGATTCCTGGCAATTTCCCGAACGGGAGGGATTAGGTCGAACTTTCAGGGTCACGTCAGAGGCCCGCGAGCCCGCTCTCAAAGCAGGTACTGCATTGCACCGGTAAGGATCGCGGCTTCGATGTTGGCCACTATCATAATCGTCCCCTGGACCAGCAAGAGCAGGATAAGCGGGCTCAGATCGATATTGCCGAAATTGGGCAAAATGTTGCGGATTGGCCGCAATGCCGGTTCAGTGATGCGATACAGGAAGTCGCCGATGCTCCAGACGATACGGTTGCGGGTATCGATGACGCCAAATGACGCGAGCGTGCTGAAGATGGCGGCCAGCAGGACGGCCCACCAATAAAGATTCAGGGCCTCGAGCAGCAGCCAGAAAAGTGGCCGGATCATTTGGCGAACACTCCAGGTTCGGCCGCGAAAGCTAGCGACGGCTGCGCTGTTCCGCAACAAGCCTTGCGGGCATCCGATGACTGTTGCGCCTGGGGCGGAGCCAAATGTGATGGGGATCACAGATGTTTCACGGCTGATCGGTATGGTGTGCCGCGGCGGCCAACGCTGCCCGTTTACTGCCGCGGCCGCCGGATCACCCGTGATCCTTGTCAACCCCGGACCTTAACCTAGCCCGGCCGCTTCGGTGGCCGGGTTTTTTTCGTGCTTTGCTGGATCGGGTGTGCGACTCATGTAAAACACCGTCACATGAGCAAATTAGGCACATGAGTTGGTCAGGGCCCGGCGAGGGCGGTTCGGGGCGGCGCGGCTATCACCACGGCAACCTGCGCGAAGCCCTGATCGAAGCCGCGCTTGAACTGATCGGCGTGAAGGGTCCGGCTGGATTCACGATTGCCGAGGCTGCCCGGCTCGCCGAGGTCAGCCCGGCCGCGCCTTACCGCCATTTCCGCGACGCCGATGCGCTGCTCGCCGAGGTGGCGCTGCGCGGCTACGACCGGTTGGCGCAGAGGCTCGCGCAAGCATGGAACGGCGGACGGGGGGAGCCGGTGCGGGCATTTGAGGATCTCGGCATCGCCTACCTGGCGTTCGCGCGCAATGAGCCAGCATATTATGCGGCAATGTTCGATTCGCACCTTGTGGTCGACGCTCATCCGGGGCTGCAGTCTGCTGCAGACAGGGCATTCGCGGAGTTGCGGGAGGCAGCAGACCAGGTTGCGGCTACCCTTCCGAAGAGACGCCGGCCGCCCTCATTGATGATGGCGCTCCACATCTGGTCGATGGCGCACGGCGTCGCATCGCTGTTCGTGCGGCAGAGTCCGTCGCGACGCAAGTTACCGATGGCGGCCGAGGATTTACTTGAGGCGGGAGTTCTCATCTACCTGCAAAGCCTGGGTCTGGCGGCCGGGGAATAGGCGTTCCGAGCAGCGCCGGCCCCGCTGGACCAAGCTGCGCCCCGCCCCGCGAACTTACCTCCTTGGGGTAGCGGAAGGTGTTGCTCGGCTTGATGAGATTATCTACAACCGCCTGACTTCATCGATCCCCGAAGCTTAAGTAGATCCGCGCCCGGAGGATATAGTTGTCATATCAAATCTACTTGGCGGATGCCACGTTGCGAAGTCGGCGCTCTAGCATTTTCTCGGCGCGACCGGTTATCGACCGCAGAGCCGACCAGAGCGTTGGATCGTTATTCGTTTTGTCACTACGCTTGCCGCGGTCGTCCGCCAACGACAACGAGTGGACTGCTCCAGGCTGATATCCGCATGAAACGTGCTACAGGTGTTCGACAACATGCATTTGACCAGCCAGGTTACCCCGCCGGAAGAGAAAACCCTCGGGCCATCGGCAGCAAGCTCGATCAGGCCCACCTCGCACCTGCGACGGCTCGAGGAAGAGAGTATCTACGTTTTTCGACAAGTTGCGGGGGAATGCCGTGCTCCCGTGATGCTGTACTCGATCGGCAAAGACTCGTCGGTGCTGCTGCATCTGGCGCTCAAGGCGTTCTATCCGGCCAAGCCGAACTTCCCTTTGCTGCACATCGATACAGGGTGGAAGTTTCGCGAGATGATCGCGCACCGTGACGCAATGGCCGCCCGTTACGGATTGCGACTGATCGTGCATACGAATGAGGAAGGCCGACGGCAGGGCATCAATCCATTCGACCATGGCGGTTTTTATACGCATACGATGAAGACCGAGGCGCTGAAGCAGGCGCTTAGCAGCGGCGGGTATGATGCAGCGTTCGGCGGTGCACGTCGTGATGAGGAGAAGTCGCGCGCAAAGGAGCGCATCTTCTCGTTTCGTGATGCGGCACAAGGCTGGGACCCGAAGAACCAGCGTCCCGAGTTCTGGCGGCTATACAACAGCCGGATAAACGCCAACGAGTCGATCCGGGTGTTTCCGCTGTCCAACTGGACAGAACTTGATATTTGGCAATACATCGCCCAGGAAGACATCCCGATCGTCCCATTGTACTACGCGCAGGATCTCCCGGTCGTGAATCGCGAGGGGGTATGGATCGTTGTGCATGACCAGCGGATGCGTCTCGACCCCGGCGAAATGCCAAAGCTCAAACGGGTGCGCTTCCGCTCGCTCGGATGCTATCCGCTCTCCGCCGCTGTGGAATCGACGGCATCGAACCTGCCCGAGATCGTTGAGGAGATTATGACGTCGCGTGTCTCGGAACGCGGCGGACGGCTGATCGATCGCGACGAGAACGACTCGATGGAGCGGAAAAAGCGAGAGGGATACTTCTGAATGGGAACCGCCATCGAAGATCGTGCTACGCAAACCGAATCGTCGCCTCCAGCATCAGAAGGATTGCTGCGCTTCATCACCTGCGGCAGTGTCGATGACGGTAAATCAACCCTGATCGGGCGCTTGTTGTACGAAACCGGGTCGATCCCGGAAGACCAGCTCGCGACCCTGCGGCGCGACAGCCTCAGATACGGGACTACCGGCGAGGATGTCGACTATTCGCTATTGGTGGACGGACTCGAAGCGGAGCGCGAGCAGGCGATCACGATCGATGTCGCCTACCGATTTTTTACGACATCAGAACGACGGTTCATTGTCGCGGATACCCCAGGCCATGAACAGTACACGCGCAATATGGCCACGGGTGCATCCACCGCGGATCTTGCGATCGTGCTGGTGGACGCGCGTAAAGGGCTGCTAACGCAAACGCGTCGGCATTCCCTCATCGCAAGTCTGATGGGGATCGCTCACGTCGTCTTGGCAGTGAACAAGATCGACCTGGTGGATTTTGACCAGGTCATATTTGAAGAGATTTCGGCCGACTACAAGGCGGCTGTGGAGGCATTCAATTTCCGCAGTCTGGTGGCGATCCCGCTGTCGGCGCGGTTCGGCGACAACGTGATCGACCAAAGCCGGAGGATGCC
This sequence comes from Rhodopila sp., assembly GCF_965277825.1. Taxonomy (NCBI): domain Bacteria; kingdom Pseudomonadati; phylum Pseudomonadota; class Alphaproteobacteria; order Acetobacterales; family Acetobacteraceae; genus Rhodopila; species Rhodopila sp. The sequence continues at coordinate 769,322 of NZ_OZ255846.1, forward strand.
GTGGTATCATGGACCGAGTCTGTTGCAGCAGCTCGAGGGTCTTGAACTGGGCGAAGCCGTCAGCCGTCCGTTTCGTATGCCTGTGCAATTGGTCAGTCGGCCCAACTCGAACTTTCGCGGCTATGCAGGCACCATCGCCAGTGGCCGGATCAGGCCGGGCGACAGGGTGACTGTCGCTGTTTCCGGGCGACAAACTCAGGTCACCGAGATCATCACCGCAGACGGGGCACTGCTTGAGGCACATCCCGGAAACGCGATAACGCTCGTCCTGGCCGACGACTTGGACATATCGCGGGGCGACGTATTGGCAGCGAGCGATGCCCCGGTCGGAGTGGCCGATCAGTTCCAGGCACACATGATCTGGTTGAGCGAAACAGCGTTGCAGAGCGGACGAACCTATCTGTTCAAGCTCGCCGCCCGTACTATCAGCGGTAGCATCACGCGCATTCGCCATCGCTTGGATCTGAACACCCACGGGCAGATGCAAGCGGATGAACTGGCATTGAATGAGGTCGGCGTGGTCAATCTGAGTTTCGCCACCGCGGTGGCGTTCGAGAGCTACGCCGAAAGCCGCGACCTTGGCGGCTTCATCGTCATCGATCGTCAGAGCAACGCCACGATAGGCGTCGGTATGATCGATTTCGCTCTGCGGCGCGCCACGAACATTCGGTGGCAGGAGTTGGACGTCGATCGCGCCGCACGCGCCGCGCTGAAAGGCCAGAAGCCGGCGGTGCTCTGGTTCACCGGGCTGTCCGGGGCCGGCAAATCAACCATCGCCAACCTGCTCGAACGCAAGCTGCACGCCGAGGGGCTGCACACCTGTGTGCTGGACGGCGACAACGTACGCCATGGGCTGAACCGCGACCTCGGCTTCACCGAGGCGGATCGGGTAGAGAATATCCGCCGGGTCGGCGAGGTCGCGGCGTTAATGGCGGATGCCGGCTTGTTGGTGATCGTATCTTTCATCTCGCCCTATCAGGCGGACCGCGACGCCGCACGCGAAAAGCTGCCGCCGGGAGAGTTCCTGGAAGTGTTCATCGATACGCCGATCGAGGAGTGTCGACGCCGTGATCCGAAGGGTTTGTACAGCAAGGCAGATGCCGGGCTTATCCAGAACTTCACCGGAGTCAATGCGCCGTATGAGACGCCCGCTGCCCCCGACATTCGCGTACGGGCGTCGGCGGCCACGGCTGAGGAGTCGGTCGAGCAGGTGTTGCAGGAGTTGCGGCTGCGCGCCCTGTGTTAAGCATGTCGTTCCACCCAGCCTTAGACCTGCTGGATCGGCATCGGTTCCGCTCATCTTGTTGCGCTCGCGCCGCCAGATCGGTTACGCTCGAAACCATGGCAATGATTGCGCTACGGCCGATCCCCTTGGCGGCAATCACCGCCCGTAGATTCGGTATCGCGCTGCGTCGAATGCTGATCAGTGGAACGAGGACAGATGGACTACGTCGGTTATGTAGACGAGGTTAACCGGTTCCGCGTATCTGGCTGGGTCGCTGATCGGGACGACTGGAAGAAATCGTTACGCGTCGATATTTTGGTCGAGGGTCAAGTACTTAACGTCGTCAAGGCCGCCATCTTTAGACCAAAACTCGATGAACTCGATCCTGACGCGACAGGCAGTTATTCATTCAACGTCCATTTCTCAAATCCGCTATCAATGTATCAGCAGCAAGAGGTCTTGGTTCGGGTCACAGGATCAAACTTCTATCTGACTCAGGATCAATCTGAAATCAAAGCGATATCGCCAGACCCTACGGTCTCCGTGCTTCGTCCCGTTGCGCCGGTGTTGCTGACCACCATGGGACGCACCGGTTCGACGGCGGTGATGGCTAGTCTGGCGCAGCACCCAAACATCGTCGTGGCGGGAACACGACCGTTCGAGATCGAATTAGGATGTTATTATGCCTATGCCCTGAGAACCCATGTCGCCAACGCCGACCACGAGAAATCATTGGCCACCGACAGGATAACGGCGGGAGAAAACAAGTATCAAATCGGCTTCAACCCGTATTTCCGCAAAGGCCATGGCGAGGTGTTCAAGAACCCGATGGTCCTCGACCACTTCATGACGAATCGCCTTCCCGCTCGGCTCGCAACAGCGTTTCGCGAAATCATTCTTGATTATTATGAGGAAGTTGCTCGCGATCAGGCGATAGATTATCCGATTTTCTTTGCCGAAAAGACGCTTCCCGAACGAGATTCTCGGCTTGGGATTCGCTACATGTTCCCGAAAACAAAGGAGATCTTGCTGATTCGCGATCTACGCGATGTCGTTTGTTCCGCCCGCTCCTCAAACGGTTCGGCCTTCGATCGGGTGATGGACGCCACCAAAAGCGCGGCGAGGAACTTGCAAACCATCGATGCGGCAAGGAATGACAGCGTTATGCTGCTTAAATACGAGGATTTCGTGTTGGACAACGCCAGAACCGTAGGTCGGCTTTTCGGGTATCTCGGGCTGGCGCCGATCGTTTCCGATCAAGACGGGATGAGCACCCTGTTCGCGACCCACGCCACGAGCGTCACGCCGGCTGCGTCGATCGGTCGCTGGAAAAAAGATCTGACGGCCGAACAACGCAAAAGATGCGAAGAATTCAATCCCTTTTTGGACCAGTTTGGATACGAAATTTAAGCCAGTCCCTTCGTCCACGGCGATCGCATTGCACCATCACGCCCGCTTAAGCAGGCCCTTCCCAACCCGGTGCCCCACAAGGGCATCTTTCCCCGCCCGCATCGCTGCCGACGATTTTGCTACAAGCGGCTCCGCTAACGGCTTGACGTTCAGCCTCGGCTGCCTTTATGTAAATGTGTTTTACATTCACATGAGGCCCTCAATGATGAGCGCTGCCAATCAAGACGCCTACGGACCACGTGGCTGGAACCAAGGGCCCTGGGGCAACAACCAGGCCCCTCAGTGGCAACAAAACAATAACGGGGCCAGCTACGCTGGGCAGAATTCGGGGGCCCAGAATTGGGGTCCGGGTTCGGGCAACCCGGCCTGGGTTGGGCCATTTTGGCACCACGCCGGGCTCAGCCGCCCGGCCGCAATCGCCTTCACCATACTTGGCTTCCTGTTCTGGTGGCCGGTCGGAGTCGCTTTCCTGATTTATATGATAGGGAGTGGTCGCATGGGATGCCTGGGCCGTCGCAGACGAGCTATGAACCAACAAAACTGGCAGGACGCTGGCCCGTGGGCGAATTGGAAGACCTGGGCCTGCGGACCATCGGGTCGTGCCGCCTCGACCTCGGGCAACCGAGCATTCGATGAATACAAGACCGAGACCCTGCGTCGCATGGAAGAGGAACAGAAAGAGTTCGGGTCGTTCCTGGAGCGCCTTCGTTTCGCTAAGGACAAGTCGGAATTCGACCAATTCATGGCCGAACGCCGGGCTCGCCCGCCCGCTCCACCGACAGATGAGCAGCCCGCCACCTGACGCTTCGCGGACTAGGTTGTATTCACCGATTTCGCCTACCAACTCTCAATGCGTCCATCCACCCTTAAACTGGGGCTGGGCGCATTTTCTGTTTCGCTCACCTTCCGCTTGCGTACTCTACATTCATCGGCTGTGCGCAGCCTGCAACCATATCCCGTCCGACATCTCCGGACTGCTCGTTGCGCCAATCCCGACGCAGCCAAAAGCGCTTTTCGTCAGCTTCGTGCTTGTCTGAGAGGCGCGTCACGGACAGCTAGAGGATCGTAACAAATGGCCGGCATCGACATCCTGGCGTCAGCCTTCAATGGCGCCAACGCAGCCTTTTTGGCCGATCTTTATGCACGGTGGGCGTCCCACCCGTCGGCAGTCGACCCCAGCTTCGCTGAACTTTTCGCTGCTATGAATGACGAGGCCCGTGCCGTTTTGGAGGATGCCACGGGTGCGTCCTGGGCGCCGCGCCGCGGCCTCATGGCGGGTGAAGCGAGGTCCAAGCCGACGACAGACGGGCTGGCACCGGATCAGGTCCGGGCTGCGACGATCACCTCGCTGCGGGCGCTGATGCTGATCCGGTCCTATCGGGTGCGGGGCCATCTTGAGGCGCAACTTGATCCGCTCGGTCTGCAGTCACCGCACAAGCACGCCGAGTTGGATCCGACTTCCTATGGCTTCACCGAGGCTGATCTCGACAAGCCGATCTTTATCGACAACGTGCTGGGTCGCGAAACCGCCACCCTGCGCGAGATCATGCAGGTTCTGCGACAAACCTATTGCGGCCCGATCGGTGTCGAATTCATGCACATACAGGACCCCGAACAGAAATCCTGGATCCAGCGCAAGGTTGAGGGCGCACCCTGGCGAACCACGTTCGATGCCGCTGAACAGCGCACCGTGCTGCGCCAGTTGACCGAAGCCGAAGCCTTCGAGGCGTTTTGCCAGAAGCGTTACGTAACCACCAAGCGCTTCGGCCTGGAAGGCGGCGAGGTCACCATCCCGTCGTTGCATGCGATGATTGCCGTTGCCGCGTCGTCAGGTGTGGTCGAGGTGGCGATCGGCATGCCACATCGCGGCCGGCTCAACACCTTGGTCAATATCGTCCGGAAGCCGCTGACCGCGCTGTTCAGCGAGTTCGGTGGAGAGAGCTTCAAGCCTGACGATGTGCAGGGGTCAGGCGACGTGAAGTATCATCTGGGCACCTCCACCGACCTGGAGATCGATGGCCACAACGTGCACCTGTCACTACAGCCGAATCCGTCGCACCTGGAGGCAGTCGATCCAGTCGTCGTCGGCAAAGTTCGCGCCCGGCAGGACCGCTCCGGCGATACCAAGACGCGCAAGTCGGTGATGGCGATCCTGATGCACGGCGACGCGGCGTTTGCCGGCCAGGGGCTGGTCTACGAGACGCTGGCGATGAGCCAACTGATCGGCTACCGCACCGGGGGGACGATCCACCTGGTCGTCAACAATCAGATCGGATTCACCACTGTTCCGGCGCACGCGTTCTCCGGACTGTACTGCACGGACGTGGCGAAGTCGATCCAGGCGCCAATCCTGCATGTCAACGGCGACGATCCCGAGGCAGTGGTATTCTGCTCACGGATGGCCGCGGAGTACCGCATGAAGTTCAACAGCGACATCGTGTTGGACATTGTCTGTTACCGCCGGCATGGCCACAACGAGACCGACGAGCCGGCCTTTACTCAGCCGCTGATGTATCGGGCGATCGACGCCACCAAAACCACCCGCACGCTTTATGCCGAGAAGCTGGCCAACGAGGGCATCGTGCCGGCCGCCGAGGCCAAGGCAATGCTGGATGAGTTCACCAAGACGCTGGAAGCCGCCAACGCTGCGGCTAAGGCATATCGGCCAAATAAGGCGGACTGGCTGGAAGGGCACTGGTCCGGCTTCGCCCCGGTGGATCAGCAGGAAGACGAACTGGCCGAGCAACCCACCGCCGTCATGAACGAGACGCTGAGGCGGATTGGCACCGCGCTGGCGCAAGTTCCGGATGGCTTCCACCTCAACCCGAAGATCAGCCGCCAGCTTGAGGCTAAAAAGCACGCCATCGATAGCGGCGAAAGTATCGACTGGGCGACGGGGGAGGCACTGGCCTATGGCAGCCTTCTGCTGGAAGGGACCCGTGTGCGACTGTCCGGCGAGGATAGTCAGCGCGGCACCTTCAGCCAGCGCCACGCGGTGCTGATCGATCAGGTGAATCAGCACGAATACACCCCGCTTAACAACATCGCCGAAGACCAGGCGCGGATCGAGATCTATAATTCGCTGCTTTCGGAAGCCGGCGTGCTGGGCTTCGAGTACGGCTACTCGTTGGCCGATCCGGAGACCCTGGTGCTGTGGGAAGCGCAATTTGGCGACTTCGCCAATGGTGCGCAGGTCATTATCGACCAGTTCCTGGCCAGCGGCGAAACCAAATGGCTGCGAATGTCGGGCTTGGTGTTGCTGCTACCGCACGGTTACGAGGGTCAGGGTCCAGAACACTCCTCGGCACGCATAGAGCGGTATTTGCAGCTCTGTGCCGAACGAAACATGTATATTTGCAACCTCACTACTCCTGCCAACTATTTTCATGCGTTGCGCCGGCAGCAGCACCGCAACTTCCGCAAGCCGCTGATCGTGTTCGAGCCGAAGTCGCTGTTGCGCCACAAGCTGGTGGTGTCGCGGCTGGCCGAATTCGCCGAGCATACTGGATTCCAATTCGTGATCCCGGAAATCGACGCGATCGCGCCGCCCGACCAGGTGCGCCGCGTGGCGATCTGCTCCGGCAAGGTGTATTATGATCTCCTCGCCGAACGCCGGTCGAAGCTGATCAAGGACATCGCCATCATCCGGCTGGAACAGCTTTATCCTTTTCCGGAAAACACCCTCCGCCGTGTGTTGGCACCTTACGTCAACGCCGACGTCGTGTGGTGCCAGGAAGAGCCCGAGAACATGGGTGCCTGGCAATTCGTCGACCGTCGCATTGAAAAGGTGCTCGGTCGCCTGGACACAAAGGTTCGCCGGCCGACCTACGTCGGCCGTGACCCCGCCGCCAGCCCGGCGACCGGCTTGGCCAAGGCCCACGTCGTTCAGCAGGCGCGCCTGGTAGCCACGCTGCTTGGTATCGGCTAGACCGCCAAGCGCTGTTTCCCTAAAACCCGCTCCTCACTGACGCCTGCTGCTGACTTGCGCCCCCCGCTGGCCCACGCCCCCTGCTGACCCACGCCCCCTGCTGACCCACGCCTGGAGACATATCGCCGTGGCGACTGAAATCGTTGTGCCCGCGTTGGGCGAGAGCGTCACAACCGCCACGGTTGCCCGCTGGATCAAGCAGCAAGGTGAAGCGGTGGTTGCCGACGAGCCGCTGGTCGAACTGGAAACCGATAAGGTGACCGTGGAGGTCAACGCTCCGGCCCGGGGCGTGCTGTCCTCGATCGTCGTGGCCGAGGGCATCGAGGTCGAGGTCGGTTCGATCCTTGGCCTGGTAGATGGCGCCGCGGGAGAAGCCGCCGGCCCGGCCAAGACCGCACCGGCCTCGCCGCCAAAGAAGGTGGCACGCGAGCCGCAGCCGACATCCGCAGCCGCGCAGCCGCCATCGTCTGTCGCCGAACCACGGCCGGCCGCCAATCCGCCGCCCGGGGTTCATCCGCCGCCGCGCCCGCTGGGTCCGGTGTCCCGCCCTGCCGAACCCAGTGGGGTTACCCGTGACGCCCCGGCGACGGCTCACGCGCCGCTGCCGGCTGCCGCAAAGCTGATTGAGGAGAACAAGGTTCCAGCCGAAGCACTCGGTGGGGGGACTGGCAAGGACGGGCGCATCACCAAGGGCGACGTTCTGGATTTTCTCAATCGCGCTGCTCCTGCTCCACCGGCACCGATCACAAGAGGGCCGCGTCAGGATGAGCCTCGGGAACAACGGGTGAAAATGACCCGCCTCCGCCGCACGATCGCGCTGCGGCTGAAGGAAGCGCAGAACAACGCCGCGATGCTGACCACCTTCAACGAGGTGGACATGTCGGCGATCATGACGCTGCGGACGCAATATCGCGAAGCATTCGAGAAGAAGCACAAGGGCATCCGGCTCGGCTTCATGAGCGTGTTCGTCCGTGCTTGCTGCGTGGCGCTGAAGGAATTTCCTGCGGTCAATGCCGAAATCGACGGCGACGACATCGTCTACAAGAACTTCGTCAACATGGGCATCGCCGTAGGTGGCCCGACCGGTCTCGTGGTTCCGGTGATCCGCGACGCCGACCAGCTCGGATTTGCCGGCATCGAGGCGGCAATCGCCGACTTCGGCAAGCGTGCTCGCGACGGCGTCCTCAAGCTCGAGGATCTGGCCGGCGGCACGTTCAGTATTACCAATGGCGGCATTTATGGATCAATGATGTCGACGCCGATCCTGAATCCCCCGCAGTCGGCGATCCTCGGGATGCACAAGATCCAGGAGCGCCCGATGGTTGTCGACGGCAAGATCGAGATCCGGCCAATGATGTATCTCGCAGTGTCCTACGATCACCGCATCGTCGACGGCAAGGAGGCGGTGTCCTTTTTGGTCCGGGTCAAGGAAGGCGTGGAAGATCCGCGCCGGCTGCTGCTGGATCTCTGAGTGGCCGTCGCAGCACAACCGTCCAACGTCGATAGCGGCGAGTAACCCCGAGGACTACATGAGCGATTCATTCGACGTCATCGTCATCGGTTCGGGGCCGGGCGGCTATGTCTGTGCCATCCGCGCCGCTCAATTAGGGCTGAAAGTAGCCTGCGTCGAGAAGCGTCCGACACTCGGCGGGACCTGTCTGAACATCGGCTGCATCCCGTCCAAGGCGCTGCTGCAGTCATCGCAGGAGTTCGAGAAAACCGGCCATTCGCTAAAGGATCATGGCGTGATGGTCGATAGCGTGAAGCTGGATCTCGTTCGTATGCAAGCGCGCAAGAACGAGGTCGTCAACGCCAACACCAAGGGCGTCGAATTCTTGTTTCGCAAGAATAAGGTCACTTGGCTGAAGGGCACTGGCCGGATCGCCGCGCCTGGCACAGTCGATGTCGACGGCACTCCCTATACCGCGAAAAGCATTGTCATCGCGACCGGCAGCGAGAGCGTCCCGCTGCCCGGTGTTGCGGTCGATGAAGAGCGGATCGTCACCTCAACCGGTGGGCTGGAACTTCCAATTGTTCCCAGGCACTTGGTCGTGATTGGTGCCGGGTATATCGGGCTGGAACTTGGCAGTGTCTGGCACCGTCTCGGCGCCGAGGTGACCATTGTCGAGTTCTTGGACAGGATTGTACCAGGAATGGACAGCGAAATCGCCTCGGCGTTCCAACGCATCCTGCAGAAGCAGGGGCTGAAGTTCCGCCTGGGCATGAAGGTTAGCCAGGCAGCAACGACGGCAGATGGGGTTACCCTGACGATGCAGCCCGTCAAGGGCGGCGCGGCGGAGACGATCATAGCGGATGTGGTCCTGGTTTCGGTTGGCCGTCGTCCCTATACCGATGGCCTTGGCTTGCAGCAGGTCGGCGTCGAGCTCGATGACCGCCAACGGGTCAAGGTCGATGCCAGCTACGCCACCAACGTGTCGGGTATCTACGCTATCGGCGACGCGATAGCTGGCCCGATGCTTGCGCATAAGGCCGAGGACGAAGGTGTCGCGGTGGCGGAGATCCTAGCCGGACAGGTAGGGCACGTTAACTACGGGGCGATCCCCGGGGTGGTCTATACGTGGCCAGAAGTTGCCTCGGTGGGGCGGACGGAGGAAGAACTGAAGGCTGGCAGGGTCGCCTATTCAATCGGCAAATTCCCGTTCACCGCGAACTCCAGGGCGCGCGCGATGGGGGACACCGACGGTTTTGTGAAGATCTTGGCGGAGAAATCGACCGACCGATTGCTTGGCGCGCATGTGCTTGGCCCCGATGCTGGTACATTGATCGCGGAACTGACCACCGCGATCGAATTCGGAGCTTCGGCCGAGGACGTCGCGCGGATTTGCCACGCCCATCCGACGCTCAGCGAGGCAGTAAAGGAAGCGGCCCTAGCGGCCGGCGGACGGGCAATCCATATCTGAGGTCATGGAACTGACGTTCAATTCGGTGCGGCAACGCGATGTGCTGTGCGCGGACGCGGAGCGGTGAAACCGCTTGCGCTGACAATGGGCGACCCGGCGGGGATTGGCGGTGAACTGTCCCTAAAAGCGTGGCTAGCGCTGCGCGAAAGCGGGATCGCGTTCGTGGCGCTGGATGATCCGGTTCGGCTGCGGCAATTGGCGCTCGATCAAGGCCTTGTGGTGCCATTGCGGACAGTGAGACATGCTGACGAGGCTACTGAAGCGTTTCAATCGGCGCTGCCTGTTCTGGCCGTGCCGCTGGCTTCGGCCGCAATTCCGGGACGGCCCGATCCGGCGAACGCGGTTGCGGTCGTTGCATCGATCGAGCAGGCGACGAAGCTTGCGCTGGCCGGGACGGTCGGTGCCGTCGTTACCAATCCGATCAATAAGGCCGGCTTGTACAGAGCCGGTTTTCCCTTTCCTGGGCATACCGAATTTCTCGCTGAACTGACCGGCGCCACCGGGCAGCAGATCATGATGCTCGTTAGTCCGATGCTACGTGTCGTGCCTGTGACGGTACACGCGTCATTGCGGGATTCGATCGAGATGCTGACAACCGAGATGATCGTCGCGGCTGGTCGCACCACCGCCACTGCGCTGCGCCGCGATTTCGGCATCGCCTCCCCTCGTCTGGCAATCGCCGGGCTAAATCCCCACGCTGGAGAGCGGGGCGCACTGGGAACTGAGGAAACCACGCTGGTGCGGCCGGCTATTGACGTGTTGCGAGCCGAGCGAATCGAGGTCTCTGGTCCCTGGCCGCCCGACACAATGTTCACCGCCGCCGCGCGCAGCCGCTATGACGTGGCCATCTGCATGTACCACGACCAGGCCCTGATCCCGCTTAAGACGCTGGACATGGACCATGGCGTAAACGTGACCTTGGGGCTGCCGATCGTGCGGACGTCGCCCGATCATGGCACCGCCTTCGATATCGCGGGCAAAGGCGTGGCCGATGCCACTAGCCTGCTGGCCGCGATCGCGTTGGCCGGGGAGCTGGCCCGGCGTCGGCGAGCATAGCCGGGAAGGTGGTGGCGCGGAGGGGTTTTCATGAGATCGGCTCAAGCACAGATCAGCCGATATCGGGATCAAGGGTTTGTTCCCACGCGGAGCCTCTAGATCTAGACCTAATACCAGCCGCCCTAGACACTGACTGTTGCCCACTCCCTGGTGCCAATGGATCGAATTCGATCTGGATCATCGACCAGCCAGTTCCAGGCCTCTGCGCAAGCCTCGAGGATCTCGTCGTAGCTGTCCCATACGCAGGCGGAGAGTTTGTTGGCGCGAAGGTAATCCCAGACATTCTCCATCGGGTTAAGTTCCGGGGCGTAGGGCGGCAGCGGCAACAGCACGATGTTGTCGGGCAGCTTGATGTCGCCGCCGCGCTGATGCCACCCGGCGCCGTCACAGATAATCGCCGCGATCGAGCCGGGCGCGACCTGCGTGCTGATCTCGGCGAGGTGCAGGTTCATGCATTCCATGTTGGCGGCTGGCGCGATGATCGCCGCGCCGACACCGCGTGCCGGACAGATCGCGCCAAAGATGTAGGCGGTGTCGTGGCGGTTGTCGCGCAGCATCGGCGGACGCGAACCGACCGGCGCCCAGACATAACTGAGCGAGCCTTTCTGCCCGACCCTGGCCTCATCCTGGAACCAGATCTCCACCGGCGTGGCCGCGGTGCAGCCGTTCAGGGCTTGCTTCAGGCTGGCACCGAAGTTTTTTTAAAAGCCTCCTGCGCCGCCGCATCCTTCCTGGGATGATACGGCCGCGGCTGCAGCTGGGTGAGCTTCAGTTTGTGCAGCCACTTGCCGATCGTGCGTTCGGGTACGGTGACCGAGAACCGCCTTGTCACCTCGGCGCGCAGATCGACACAGCGCCAGCGGATGACCTTATGGATGTTCGGATCAGGCCCGGCGATCACCAGCTCGCGCAGTTCCGCCATCTGCGCCTCGCTCAGTTTGGCGCGCGCCCCCGGTGGCTTGCGCGACACCAGGCCGTCAAGGCCGGCATGGTTATAACGATGCACCCAGTCGCGCAGGGTCTGACGGTCCATGCCCGCCTGGCGCGCGGCATCAAGCCGCGAGACCCCGTCGTGGATCATCGCGATTGCCAACAGCCGCCGGGCCTGGCCGGCGTCGTCGCTCTTCGCCGCCAGGGCACGCAGTTCCGCCGGCGCGTGGTCGATGCGAGTAATTTTGATCGCTGCGCTCATCGCGTCCTCCAATGCAGCGAATCGATGCTGCAGCGAGAGCGAATCGTACTTTCGCGGTCTTGAGAATCGGGGGGCCGAGAAATCTAGCGAGAGTCGTCTTCAGTGGCGGCTGGTATAAATCGCCATGTTTTCGATTTAATAATCTGATGAGGAACCCTGACCCTGGCGTAGGCTCAGAATCCAATTAAACAATAACTCTTGTCCCGGCTCGGTTGGTTGCCATTCAAGCTTCCCAGCTTGACTGGGGACAGGTGAATGGCAAACGAATACTGGCTGAACGACGAATAGTGGGCGGCGATTCAACCGCTGATCCCGACCCATCGTCGAGGGGTCAGGCCGGGCCGCATCAGCGGCATCCTGCATGTGCTGAAGTTTGGTTGCCGCTGGCGCGACTGTCCCGTAGTCTATGGCCCGCATACCACGATCTACAATCGCTTTAACCGGTGGTCGAAATCCGGCATCTGGCAGCGCATACTGCAACAGCTGATCACCCCGGAGGCGGTTGATTTGCAAAGCATCGACAGCACCACCGCCAAGGCGCACCGATGCAGTGGCGGAGGAAAAGGGGGGCCGATTTGCAGGCGATCGGGCGCAGCCGAGGCGGCCGAACGACGAAAATCCACGCCGTTGCCGACCGCCGCGGGCGTCTGATCGGGTTCGATCTAACCCCCGGGCAGAGAAGCGACATACGAGCCGCCAACGACTTGCTGGCGAAACTGCCAAAGGCCGACCATCTGCTCGGCGATACCGCCTATGACAGCGACGACCTTCGCGGCTCGCTGGCAGAGCGCGGAACCACCCCGGTGATCAAGCCCAACCCGAGGCGCAAGAACGTCCCCGCGTTCGACACCACGATCTACAAACTACGCAATCTGATCGAGCGAGCCTTCGCCCATCTGAAGGATTGGCGCCGCGTCGCCACCCGCTACGACAAGCTCAAGCGAAATTTCAGCGCGACAGTCGCACTGGCGGCCATCATCATCTGGTGGACTTGAAATTGAGTCCGGAGCCTAGTCCAACCGGCGGGAAAATCACCCTTTACAGAGACCAAATCGGTTTAATTGCTGCGCCAGCCGCAGCAGGCCGAAGTAGCGGATGTCGATCTCCTCGCGCACGATCGTCAGCCCATGACGGCCAACGATCCCGCCCACCCGAGTGTGGTCTGTGGTATGTACAAGTATGTCGACACGATGGCCGATTTCGCCAACCACCGACTTATGTAATTACCGTCGGTTAGGTCCAGGGCAACGATTTCCACACCTGGAACCGCGCGGAGTGCTGCCTCGCCCGGGAACGGCTTCCATGCATCGGCGATGCCGGCGAAGATGATTGCGGCACCCGCCGCCGCCATCGCCTGGCCGGTGGCGTTGCGGGCATCGGTGATCAGCACACGGCGGAACTTCGGATCGCATGTCAGTTCCCGCAACTGCACGCCGTCCTCCTCATGCTCGGTTGGCTGCTCCGGCATTGCCAGCGCCACCGCGTTGCCGCTTTTGTCGAGACGCAATGTCATACGGACCCGGTCGCCCTCGATGGCATCGCCATACAGGTGAGCAACCAGTGATGGGCCGCAGTCCAGGGCGACGGTGCCGATGTGCCAAGGCGTGCGTTCGTGGAAGTAGATATCGGTGCTGGTGCGGATCGGCCGCCGCGACCCGGTGGTGCTGGCGGAGCGCGCTTTCGACCTCGACGGCGGCGATGTTCTGGCCGGAGCGGCGCATGATGTTCTTGCGTCGGTCGACGAAGTGCAACGATCCGTCCGGCCCGCGTCGGACCACATCGCCGGTTTGGAACCAGCCGTCTGTCCAGGCCTCGGCGGTGGCGGCGGCGTCTTTCAGATATGCCCGGAAGAAACCGAAACCACGGTCGGGTCCGGCGTGGCGGACCAGAAGTTCGCTTTGTTCCGCGTTGCTGCCGTCTTCCTGGACAATGCGGCATTCGACCTCGGGGCCAGGGCGGCCGAAGCAGCAGGTGCCAACATGGCGGGGTTCGTCACTGGCTGCGATCATCGCACCCGCGCCGGTCTCGGTCATCGCCCAGGCCTCGATCAGCAGGAAGCCAAACCGTTGCTCGAACGGCGCTTGCAGCTTGCCGTCGACCCCGGCGCCGAAGCCGAAACGAACTGCGTGGTCCCGATCGTTCGCCGTCGGCGGATCAGCCGTCAGCATCGCCGGCATGACTCCAAGATAATGGATCAGCGTTGCGCCCGACTCGCGTACCGTCTGCCACCATCACCGAGGATGGAACCAATCGAGCGGGATCAGGCAGCCTCCGGTGAGCAGCATCGCCATCACCGAGCAGGCAAGGGCGTTCATATGATGCAATGGTAGCGGCGTCAGCATCCGCTCCTGACGCAGCGATGCCAACCCGCCAAGGCAGGCGTACCAATCCCCGGCGGCGAGAAAATAGCTGTTGGCCAGCACGCAGCCTTTCGGCCGTCAGGTGGTGCAGGACATGTCGAGCAGCGCGGCCTCATCCCAGGGCGCAGCGGGCCTTGTAACCGTGGCCGGGGTTTCATCCGGCGCGGTGATCGCCACGGGATGATCGCCAGCGGCTTGCCGCACCGCGGCACGGCGGGACGGTATCGCGATCACCGCGACCAGTTCAGAGTATGCGATATAATTGCGCATCTGCCTCTCGGTTGTACCGTTGTCGACGGCAAGGCGCTGCTCTCCGGGTTCGAACAGGCGGTGCAAGCTGACCCAGGGATTGTCGTCGGCGTGTGCCCCTCCTGCGCGCGCTCATACATTTCCAGGTCGTCATGCCCGACCACGGATGTCGGTGCGTCGACGAGACGGTTATAATTAGCTTTCGTTCCAGCACAAAATCCGGTGCGTCAACCAGACCGAATGTCCAGCTTTCAACCAGTGTGCGATCAGGGCCCAGCGGCTTGAACAGGCGCAGCAACTGGATCGGCCCCTTCACCTTCAGATTAGGGAAGTAGATCGTGTTATATTATATTATGCCGGTTCTCACCCAGGATCGCCCTGGCGCGGGCTTCACCATAGGCGGCGACCATGCGCTCGAAATAATCCGGTACCGCCGTGTAGTTTGAGTGGATCGAGCAATAAACTTCGGTGTGGCCGTGGTCATTTTCCCAGGTGCGGATACCCATTTTTTTTGAAGAACTCGTATGGCGCCATGAACGGCGCGTAAATCTCCACCGCCATCGGCTTCGGGGTTTGCTCGCCGGCGCGCTTCCATAGGTCGATCGCGGTGCCGGCTCATCTTCCAGTTGCAGTTGTGCATGTAACGCAGCAGCCCGCCGGCGACTTCCAGCCGACCGGCCGGCGACCGATCAACCATGTTATCGATGCTGGACAGCGAGTCGCCAAAGAACGTCGCGAAATCGGCGCCCCCGGCCGCCATCTTGGCGGACACGAAGCAGCGGTAATTGTGGATGTGCCGAACCGGCGTCAGGCCACGTGCCGCCGCGCTGTCGGTGAAGCGGGTGTTGTCATAGCCTTCGGGTAACGGCAGCTCGGCGAGGCTGCCGTCGGTGCGGAAGCTCCAGGGGTGATATGGGCAGCGGAACAATTGCCCGGTGTTGCCGCTGGTCTCGGTGGTGATGCGCGTGCCTTTATGTGGGCAGCGGTTGTACAGCACATGCAGAGAACCATCCTCGTGGCGCACCATTAGCACCGGCTGTGCGCCGATCGTGGTGCCGAAGTAGTCACCCGGCTTCGGCACTTGGGAATCGTGGGCGACATAGACCCAGGTATTGGCAAACAGCCGCTCCATCTCCGGGCGAAGACCACGGGGTCGTTGTAAACATCGCGATGGACCTCGGCGTCGCGCACCAGGGCGCGCAGGGCGTCGGGATCATCGCGGTAGCGCGTTGTCATGCCGCCTGCCTCCCATCCAGGAAGGAATCGACGGTGCGTAGTGCCTGCCGCAGCGCCAGTCCTGGTTCATCCTCCACCGCTGCCTTGCGCAGGCGGCGCACCCAACCAGCGGCGTCTGGGCGGCCGCGCGGGCGTTCCGCCGCCGCCATCAACCTGGGCATACTTATCCAAACCACGGCTATGGGTGTCGCTATATCCTTTGATTTCGCGCCGGTGCGCGGCGCCACGCCGAGCACCGAGGTCGATTGCGCACGCCAGCCCTCGCGTTCGGCCAGCGGCACGATCCAGTCCACCAGCACGCCACCGCCCTGACCGCCGATCGCCAGCACCGCGATGGTGATCGGGCGATCATGTCAGGCTGATATCCCAGCGGCCGGCGCCCACTGCCGAGCGGCGCGGGGGCGCCAGAGGAAGCCGATCACCGCGCCGCACATGCGGGCGAGCAGCAGATCGATCCGGCTTAGATTCTCGACCAGATCGGCGCGATAGAATGACGGGCACAGTACCGCGGCGTTGGCGACCTCACCGCAATGGCCGCAACTAACGCAGGAATTGTCCACCACCGCGACTGGGTCGTCGCGCAGCTTCTCTCCGGTGTGCTTCAGCGACAGCGAGGGGCAGCCCGACAGCCGCATACAGGCGTGATCGCCGGTGCAGACGTCTTGACCGACGCCGAATCTCGGCCGCACGACACGCTTGCCGGCCCTTGCCGCTGCTTGCAGCAGGGGCTTTTCCCGCCGCTGGCGGTTCAGCATGCACTCCGACGACGCAACGATCACCTTCTGGCCGTGCGCCTTCGTGGTCAGCGCCGAACGCAGTGTGTCGCGCATATGGGCGACGTCGTAGGTGCGATCGACCTGCCGCACCCATCCCGCGCCGACACCGCGCACCGCTCGCGCGATCGCGTGCCCGGTGGAGCGGCGGCGGCTCGTCGCGCGTGACGACAGCAGATCCTGCCCGCCGGTCGCGGCCGAGTAATGATTATCGACGATGACTGTGACGTGGTCGCTCTTGTTGTAGACCGCATTGCCGATGCTGGAATTCAGTCCGTTATGCCAGAACCCGCCATCGCCGAGGAACGAGACCACGCGTTTGCCCTCGCCGCCATTCAGCGCCGAGGCGGAGGCTGGGCCCAGCCCATAGCCCATGGTCGTGGCGCCGATATTGAACGGCGGCAGGATCGAGAAAAGCTGGCAGCCGATGTCGGCGGTCACGTGGTGCGACCCAAGTTCCTGCTCGACCAACTTCATGGCGGAGAAGATCGGCCGTTCCGGACAGCCGCTGCAGAAGCCGGGCGGCCGGGCGGGGACGACATTGGCCAAGGCGCGGACGGGATCCTCGTCCAGGATGGCGGCGACATTGGCGGGCGGCGTTAGTTCGCTGGCCATGCCCACGGCGGCGAAGAAACCGCGCACACGTTGCTCCAGCACCGCGACGGCATATTCACCGGCCATCGGCAGAACGCGCTTGCCTTGCAGGCGGGTCGGCAGGTCGGCCTCGCGCAGGATTTTCGCCAGCGCTTGTTCGATGAAGTCGGGCTGGCTTTCCTCCATCAGCACGGCGCGCTTGTCGGCGCAGAAGCCGGTAACTTCGGCGTCAACCAGCGGGTAGGTAACGTTCAGCACGTAGAGCGGGACTCGCGTGGCGCCCCAGATATCGGCGAGCCCGATCCGCATCAGCGCGCGCATCACGCGGTTGTACATGCCGCCTTGCAGGATGATGCCGACGTTGGACAAGTCGCCGTCGAACAAATCGTTCAGGCGGTGCACCCGGATGTAGTCAACCGCGGCGGCCCAGCGGCGGGCGATCTTGTCGCGCTCATGCGGGAAGCTGGCCGGCGGCAGCACGATGTGCCCGGTGTCGCGCCGCGGGGCGTTGCGCGCCTGGGTCAAGGAGAACGGCGGCGAGCGGTTGTCCTTGGTGATGAAGCTGCCGTGCAGGTGGCAGGCGCGGATTCGCACCCCCAGCATCACTGGCGTGCCGGAGGCTTCCGACAACGCAAACCCGTGCTCCACCATGCGCACGAGCGACGGCAGGTCGGGCCGTGGATCCAGCAGCCAAAGCTGTGATTTCATGGCGATCGCGTGGCTGCGCTCCTACATGATCGAGGAACCCTCGCCGTAGTCCTCGCCGAGGATGATCAATGCTCCGCCTGTCACGCCGCTGGATGCCAGGTTCGACAGCACGTCGGAGGCGACATTGGTCCCAGCGGTGCTTTTGAACGTCACCGCGCCACGGATCGGATACATTACGAGGTGGCGAGGGTCGCGGCCGCCGCTGCCTCATTGGCGCTGGATTCGAGATGCACCCCGAGTTCAGACAGGATGACGGACGCATCCGCCAATACATTCATCAGGTGCGAGATCGGCGCCCCTGGTAACCGGCGACATAGCCGACGCCGTTTTCAAGCAGCGCCTTGGTGATCGCCCGGATGCCCTCGCCGCGAAACTCGGCACCCGCGCCAAGGCGGAGCTGATGAACTTCGCGGGCGAAGGAGCGTTCGGCCAGACTGATCCTCTCGTTTCAACTTATCATGCGCCAGACCAACGGTTTGATCTACCCTGGAACGGAACGGGGTTTGTAAATGCAAAAAGGTCCCTGCCGCCGCGGCCGTTCCGTGACCCGGTCAGATCCGGCTGAGCAGTGCGTCTATCGCTCGAACGACCTGATCGCGATGTGCCGCCAGCGTATCGATCGGCTTGCGCAACCGCCCGAGCGGAACGGCCGCGATGTTTCGGGTCATCAGCATATATGCCGCGCCATCGATTTCAAAGACCGGATTGAGGGTTTTGGCTCAAACCGGTGGCACCGAATGCTCCGCCAGGAGCGGAGTAACGACACGCGTCGACATTTTGTCTAGCAGGCCGGATTGGATGTCGACGACGAAGCCGGCCCGCGAGCCCGGAAACGGGTAGACGGAGAATTGGCTCAAAATTGCCGAAAGTGCTCCAACGGCAGGCCGTGTTCCTCGACCTATCGGTTGTAAGCTGCGACGGCCGCGGCGTTTTCGGCCTTCCAGCGACGCTCTCGTTCGGCTCGAAGCGCCACCCCTATGCCGGTTTCGCATGCCCGCGAGAGGTTGATCCCGAGCGCCTTGGCTTCCTCGACGATGCTTGTGGGGAGGCTCACGTTCGTGGGACAGCGGTCGGACGCATCGGACGTCCTTGCGCATAAGCTTGCACATGTCAACGAAGGGGATTTTCAGTGTTGGGAGCGCGTGATCTGTCCGTGTTTGTTAGCGCGTGAAATGTCCGGAATGTTCGCCGCCTGTTCGAGAGGTAGGACATGCGGCGACAACGGGCTTTGTGGGGTGTTTTCGTGAGCCGGTTCGAGGCCGCGCTGGAGCGCTTTCGCCATCGGCGTCTGAGCGCCGATCAGGCCGGGGACCTGCTTGGTGTATCGGGTCGGCAGTTCCGCCGTATGTGCGTCCGGTTTGACGACGAAGGCGTCGAGGGACTGCGCGACCGGGGCCTAGGGACGGCGTCGCCGCGGCGTGCTGACACCACGGAGATCGGTCGGATGTGCGCGCTGTATCGTGACCGATATCGGGATTTCTCGGTCAAGCACTTCCACGAGACAGCGCGCCGCGAGCACAACTACAAGCTCTGTTACACGGTCACCCGGCTGGCGCTGCAATCGGCTGGACTGGTGCAAAAGGCGACGCTGCGGGGCAAGCACCGCAAGAAGCGCGAGCGGCGGCCGCTGCCTGGCATGCTGCTGTTCCAGGACGGCTCGACGCATTGCTGGCTACCCGGCACCGCCGCCCAGCAGGACCTGATCGTCACCCTCGATGATGCCACCGGGCACATCACCTCGATCTTCCTGACCGAGCAAGAAGGCACCATGTCGAGCCTGCGGGGACTGGCTGAAACGATCCAGCGGCACGGGCTTTTCGGGGCGTTCTACACCGATCGCGGCTCGCATTATTTCCTGACGCCGGAGGCCAGTGGCAAAGTCGACAAACAGAACCTCACCCAGGTCGGCCGCGCCCTGGCACAGCTCGGCATCCGCCACATCCCGTCCTATTCGCCCGAAGCGCGCGGTCGCATGGAGCGGGCTTTCGGCACGCTGCAAGGTCGTCTTCCTCAGCAACTGCGGATCCGCGGGCTGGCCAGCGCCGAGGTTGCGAACGTGTATCTACGAGAGGTCTTCATGCCCGACTTCAATGCCCGCTTCGGCGTCGCGGCATCCGAGGCAGGATCCGCCTTTGTCGCCTATGTCGGCGCTCCGTTGGCGGATACGCTGTGCCTGCAAGAGGATCGCCGTGTCGGGCGGGACAACTGCGTGTCATGGCGCGGCAAAACGCTGCAGATCCCCGAGCAGACACACCGCCACCACTACGTCCGGGCGACGATCCGGGTGCATGAATACCCCGATGGCGGTCTGGCGATCTTCGATGGGCCGCGCTGCTTGGGCCGCTATGACCGCGACGCCGTAGCCATCCAACCAACCGTTCCGAGGGCCGCCGCATGACCATGCCATTCAACACTCCGGCGCATCAAAAACCACCGAGATGGACATTTGATTTGTTTTATCAGGCGGACATCTTCACGAGCGTGGCTCTGGATGGGGGCGGTATGTCCGGCGGGATTGTGACGATGAGCGGTTCGCAGCAGGAGCGCGCGTGCCTGGTGCGCCATGTGGTGCAGGGCGAACTAATATAATTAGGTCATCCGGAGGCGTCGGAACGGCTCGGCATCGGGGTGAGTCAGCTCAAACGGCTTTTTGCCCGCATGGCGTGGTGATGGCGACCAGGGCCTTGTTTCGCGTCAGCGCGGGCGTCCATCCCCCCGGCGCATGGCGGGAGCGGTCCGGACCAGGATCGAAAGCCTTCTTCAGGTGGCGGCCGAAGACGCGGCTCTCGGGCTGAAGACACGCGACCACGTCGGAATAGAAGGCCGAAGGACAGCGATAGGCCAGAACGTGGTCCCACAAGGCATTAAAATACGCCGCCCCCGACTCCACTGCTGCGAACCGCAGCGCCGTCAGCCGGGCCCGTATCAGCGTGCAGCGGGGTCCACGGCCTTCGAACCAGTCGTGCAGGCCGCCGTCGATCTGAATCATTTCGCCAAACCCCGGGCGCCGGTGAGGCAACTGGAACGCACGTCGAGCGCGTGTCTTCAGCCCGAGATCGCTTCGAACTGGCAAAGTTGAGCGTAGACCGGCATAACCAACGGCGACCATCGAATAATCGGGTGGCAGACGCCATTTCGCCCGATAATCGTCAGGAGACATGCCGTGCACGGCCTGCAGGCGTCGCTTGAGCATCCTCATGGCCAGGCCATCTTCCAAGCCAACCCAATGGTCGCTGGAGACTGTCCGGCCGTGAACCGGATGAATGCATACATCTGCGCATGGCTGATATGACGCTCTTGCTGGTGGTAATCACTATAATCACCTCCGGCATCCGTATGCAGAAACCTCCGTGCGGACGGCGAGCTGCCTGGGTTTAAGTCCACTAAAATGTTGTACACATTACCGGTAGCCGTCGAAAGTGAGCCGATTCCAGCGCGATTATTGCCGGCGTGAGCTGCAATGATTTGTGCAGAGAAGAATCAGAAGGTTTGACTCTGGTGGGGCATTAATATCGATCCCCACGCGAAGAGGCTTTGACGTTTTTTTCACGTTGTATTAGCATCTACCTTAACGTCAATGTCACCGGGCCCCGCAGTTTGCCGGGTGAACGAAATCAGGCGGAGGGCGCATGAGCGATCGTATTTTTCAAGATGCCTATGTAAGAGTACGGGGGCGCCATGACGATCGGTCTTGGTTCGCTCTTTCACCGAGAGAGATAACGGACTCGATATATCGGGAGATCCGAATAATCGACAGCGAGCGAAGGATCGGGAACTACGTTGGCATGGTTCCACTGGCTGCAGCGGCAGAATAGCGTTCGATTATAGCGTCCAGGCTGGAATGTCGCGGGATTGACGCCAGGTGATCTTGTTCTGCGCTCTGCGGAACTTCGAACCTCGAAGTGGCGTTCTCCCGACGTCATGAACGTGATCCGACCTAGTACGTTGTCTTCCGAGTGGTTAGGGCGTGGCGCCCGTGATGCAATCAATGTGTATCATGTCCACCCGCTTGTGGCCGGCCCGCTTGACCGGTGGGCAGCGATTTTTGAACGCGTCGCCGCAATGGGCTTTAGTCATCTTTGCCTAGCCCCGCCGTTCGAGCCCGGAGATAGTGGGGACATATTTATTCACGCTACTTTCGATCGGTTACATCCATCACTCGGTTTCGGTGGGTCAGCCGACCAAGGCCTCCGGTTGGCGGCGGATCTGGCTTCGCGAGCAGGTCTCAAATTGATGCTCGACATCGCGCCGGGCCAGATTGCGATCAATGCTCCCCTTCACCAACGTCACCTAGACTGGTTCGGCGCTACCGGCTCGAACCGAATTCCCGACCCGCGGCAACCTCCGCACCGAATTGACATTGCGGTGCCGTGCTTTGATCAGACCGCCATGGCGGATTCGATGGCGGATTGGTGGGTAAAAATTCTGACGCGCGTGATGCAAGCTGGAATCGAAAGTTTCCGCTGTCTGACCCTAGACCTCATCCCCGCATGGTTCTGGCGCCGGATCACCGCCGCGATCCCGGATGCACTATTTTTGGCTTGGACGCCTGGTGTACCCCAGGCACGGGAACTGGCAGGAATAGACTTCAGCCTGTCCGCATCTTCGGCCGCTTGGTGGGATGGACGGGCGCCATGGTTCCTTGACGAACTGGCGGTGCTGCGTGACGTGGCGCCGGCATTGGCTAGTCCAGAGCCCTCGTTCTTTCATCGGTTGACGCAGATGTTGGCGCCCGATGCGGATCTTCCCAAAGCTTACCGGCTCTCGCTACAGATCGCGGCTGCCACTGGGGCCGGCCTATTTTTGCCGATGGGTTTTGAGTACGCAACCAGCCGCCGCTTCGATCCGGTGCATGCTCGCCCCGAGGATATGGAAGCGGCCATGCGAGAAATGCCTATCGATTTATCGGATGATGTTGCTGCGGCAATCCGTTTGAATAAGCACTTGCCGATTGCGCAAGCACTGCGTCCCGTCACAAGTCCAGCTGCCCCGGTGACGGCTTTGTTGCGTGAGGACACTCTGGTCCTGATCAATCCTGATGTCGATCGACCTGCCACACTGGGATTTTCGGGTGCACCGTTGCCTCCGTCGGCCGGTGCCGCGTTATCCGCCTTGGGCGACCTCGAAATGCCGCTGCATAGGGGTGAAGTCCGAATCCTGAAGTGTCGGCAAGATCCCGGCGTGCCCAACCAGGGATTGGAGCTGTGTTCTGACTGGGCCGAGTCTACCCGCATCGCCATCGAAGCGGTCGAGCCGAGCGGCGAGTTCGCCAGCAAAACCGTTGTAGGCCGTGAATTCACCATCAGTGCCGACGTATTCGGCGATGGTCATGACCTAGTGGCGGCAGACGTACTCTGGCGGCCTGCTGACGCTTCCGAATGGCGACGCGTTCGGATGCAGAAGCTACCAAACGATCGATGGGAGGGGCTCATTCGCCCGGAACGGGTCGGTCTGTATCAATTCGCTGTTGAGGCATGGTGGGATCAGTGGGGCACGTTTACCCATGATCTGCATGCCAAAGTCGATGCGGGCCAAGACGTGAAACTAGAGCTCCAAGAAGGCTGGCGATTGATTCAGACTGCCATGCCTGGCCTGGATACAGCGATGAACGCGGAAGCTATGCTCGCGGAAGACTTTGCGGCATTGGTAGAACACTCGATTGCACGGCCATTCGTTGCACGCAGCTCGATCCACTGGGTGCGCGCAGACCGACCATCCGCGGAATTCGCGAGCTGGTATGAGCTGTTTCCGCGGTCTGCAACGTACGACGCGGCTGTCCCTGGCACATTCCGATCGGTTATCGAGCGTTTGCCCGACATTCGCCGCATGGGCTTCGACGTGCTGTATTTTCCGCCCATTCATCCGATTGGCCGGATCAATCGCAAAGGCCGTAACAATAGCCTCACGGCCGCACCGGGTGATGTCGGCAGCCCCTACGCGATTGGCAGTGCGGAGGGCGGTCACGATGCTCTTAATCCCGAACTTGGGACCCTGGATGATTTTCGCGCTCTGATTCGGGCGGGACAAGAAAATAATCTGGAAGTCGCGATCGATTTCGCTATCCAGTGCGCTCCTGATCACCCGTGGGTGAAGCAGCATAAGGACTGGTTCCGTTGGCGGCCCGACGGCTCGATTCGCTACGCCGAGAATCCACCGAAGAAGTATGAGGACATCGTCAATCCAGACTTTTACGGCGAAGCGTCGTTTCCCGCTGTATGGACTGCCCTGCGTGACGTGGTTCAGTTCTGGGTGGACCAGGGCGTGCGGATATTCCGTGTCGATAATCCGCACACCAAGCCGTTGCCCTTCTGGCAATGGATGGTGGCGGACATACAGGGCCGGAATCCCGATGTGCTATTCCTGGCGGAAGCATTTACCCGTCCCAAGCCGATGTATCGCTTAGCCAAGGCCGGCTTCTCGCAATCCTACACATATTTCACCTGGCGGAATACGAAACAGGAAATCACCGATTACCTAACGGAATTGACGACACCGCCCGTTGCAAACTTTTTTCGGCCAAACTTTTTTGTTAATACCCCAGACATAAATCCGGTTTTCTTGCAAACGTCCGGCCGAGCCGGCTTTCTGATCCGTGCGGCGTTGGCGGCGACACTGTCGGGGCTTTGGGGGGTTTATTCCGGGTTCGAGCTTTGCGAAGCTGGCGCATTGCCGGAGCGCGAAGAGTATCTCGATTCTGAGAAATATGAGATCCGGCCGCGAGACTACGCCATGCCAGGAAATATCGTCGCCGAAATCACCGCGCTGAATCGGATTCGGCGCCATCATCCAGCATTGCAGTCTCATTTGGGGCTAAAATTCTATAACGCTTTCAACGATCAGATCATTCTCTATGGAAAGCGAGATCCGCTCGACCACAGTATGGTTTTAGTGGTTGTCAGCTTTGATCCTCATATCGCACAAGAGGCGGCCATCGAAGTGCCGCTCTGGGAGTTCGGCCTGCCCGACGAGGCCGCCATCGCGGTGGCAGATCTGATGAGCGGGGAATATTTCACATGGCACGGAAAGCATCAGTATATTCGCCTGGACCCGGTCGATCTGCCATTCCGCATCTGGCGGCTTGAGTTTCGCTAGGATGAATGTCGGCCACCCCCACCCGCAGCCAACCGACAGGGTCGCCCCAACGGCTGATGCCGATCAATTCTGGTATAAAGACGCTATCATCTATCAGATCCATGTCAAGTCATTTGCTGACAGCAATAATGACGGAATCGGCGACTTTGCTGGCCTCATCTCGCGCTTGGACTACATCGCCGAGTTGGGCATAAATACTATCTGGCTGCTGCCGTTCTATCCGTCGCCGCGTTTGGATGACGGGTATGATATCGCGGATTATCGAGGCGTTCATCCAGATTACGGTACTCTTGGTGACGTGAAGCGGTTCATCGCCGCAGCACATGACAGAGGCATCCGCGTGATTGCAGAGTTGGTGGTCAATCACACATCCGACCAGCACCCCTGGTTCCAACGCGCGCGTCTTTCTAAACCCGGCTCGATGTATCGAGACTTTTACGTTTGGTCGAATGACGATCGTAAATATGCCGGCACTCGGATCATATTTGTTGACTCAGAACGATCTAACTGGACCTGGGACGAGACTGCGAAAGCATATTATTGGCATCGGTTCTACTATCATCAGCCGGATCTGAACTTTGACAACCCTCGGGTAATGCGTGAGGTGCTCTCGGTTCTGCGCTACTGGGTAGAACTCGGCATCGACGGATTGCGCCTTGACGCCGTGCCGTATCTGGTCGAGCGAGAAGGTACCAGTAGCGAGAACCTCCCGGAGACCCACGCGGCGCTAAAGCGAATTCGTGCCGAGCTCACCGAGCATTATCCTGACAAAATGCTGTTGGCCGAGGCAAACCAGTGGCCGGAAGACACTAAAGACTATTT
Organism: Rhodopila sp.; assembly: GCF_965277825.1. Taxonomy (NCBI): domain Bacteria; kingdom Pseudomonadati; phylum Pseudomonadota; class Alphaproteobacteria; order Acetobacterales; family Acetobacteraceae; genus Rhodopila; species Rhodopila sp. The sequence goes on from NZ_OZ255846.1 coordinate 794,888, forward strand.
CGGCGACGGCGACGAGTGCCACATGGCCTTCCACTTTCCACTGATGCCTCGTATGTATATGGCGATCGCGCGCGAGGACCGGTTCCCGATCACTGACATCCTGCGTCAAACCCCAGATATTCCCAAGAATTGCCAGTGGGCGATCTTCCTCCGTAACCACGACGAACTCACGCTCGAGATGGTGACGGAGTCGGAACGCGACTTCTTGTGGGAAACCTATGCCGCAGATCGACGCGCCCGGTTGAATCTTGGGATCCGTCGCCGGTTGGCACCGCTACTGGAACGTGACCGGCGACGCATTGAGCTGATGAACTACCTCCTGTTGTCGATGCCCGGAACGCCGGTAATCTATTACGGTGACGAAATCGGCATGGGTGACAATATCCATCTCGGCGATCGGAACGGCGTGCGTACGCCGATGCAGTGGTCGCCTGATCGCAACGGCGGCTTTTCCCGAGTTGCCGACCCTTCCCGGCTGGTGCTGCCGATGGTGATGGACCCGCTCTACGCCTATCAGGCGGTGAATGTGGAAACCCAGGCCGCCGACCCGCACTCGCTATTGATGTGGATGCGTCGGGCCATCGCGGTCCGCCGCCAATATAAAGTGTTCGGCCGCGGCACGTATAGACTGTTGTATCCTAAAAACCGGAAGATTCTGGCCTATCTGCGCGAGCATGAAGGTATCGCCATCCTGTGCGTCGCGAACCTCTCGCGCACACCACAAGCGGTTGAACTCGACCTGTCGGAATTCCAGGGCCGGGTTCCGATCGAACTTGACGGCCACTCACAGTTTCCTCCCATCGGCCAGCTGACCTACCTCCTCACGCTGCCTCCGTATGGCTTCTACTGGTTCCTTTTGTCAGAAGCCGACGACTGGCCGTCCCACCACACACCCGCGCCGGAACCAATGCCTGAATATCAGACAATCGTCATGCGTCATTCTTTGCCAGACGCCTTAATGGCCGCACGGTTGGTAATTGAGCATGAGGCGCTGCCGCAGTATCTGTCCAAGCGCCGCTGGTTTGCCATGAAAGACCAGGCGTTGACCTCAACCCGAATCGCCCTGATGACCCGTGTACCGTCCGACGACGCGGTATTGCTCGAGATTGAAATTGAAGCCGCTTCCGGAACCTCTCGTTGGCTATTGCCGCTTGGCATCGTGTGGGGCGATACCACAGCGCCCCCGCTGCCGACACAACTGGCACTTGCACGCGTCCGGCGTGGCGCAAAAGTTGGATTACTAACCGACGCGTTCGCTCTGCCCGCGTTCCCAATCGCGATCCTCGCAGGTTTGGCGCAGAAGGATATTATCGCCATCGATCGCGGGATGATCAGGTTTGAGCCGACCTCGCGTATTGCGGACATCAGCGTGCCCGAAGACGTCGAAATGAACTGGATTTCCGCGGAACAGTCGAACTCCTCGGTCATCGTCGGTGACATAGCGATCATCAAAATGTTCCGTCGGGTGACAGATGGCCCGCATCCAGAAGCCGAGATGAGCCGCCATCTGACCGAGCAAGGCTTTGCCAACACGCCGGCCCTGCTGGGCGAGGTTGTGCGCGTGGACCCCACCGGCACGCGCCATGCCCTCGTCATCGCCCAAGCTTTCGTTCGTAACCAAGGTGACGCATGGAGTTGGACAACCGATCTCCTGCTCCGGGGGCTGTCCGACATCACCAACAGTGACGAAGCAGCCGCCGCGGACGCTGCAAGCCACTCGGACTACGTTCGTTTTGCCTCGTTGCTGGGACAGCGGCTGGGTGAAATGCACTCGGTGCTGGCGCGGCCATCATCCGATCCAGCGTTTGCTCCTGAGGCCGGCACCCCTGACGTAGCTGTGGCCTTCGCAGAACGGACACGGGTGCAATTGAAAGCTGCATATCAAACGGTTGAAGCCGCGCAACACTGGGAAATGGCCGGACAGCAGGATCGGACGGCCATGCAAGCGGGGAGGGAGGCGCTTTTCGGCAAGCTGCCGACTCTGGCGGAAGCGGTTCATGGCGCAACGCTCACTCGAATCCATGGTGACCTGCATCTAGGACAGATCCTGGTCGTTAACGGCGACGTCGCCATCATCGACTTTGAAGGCGAACCAGCCAAGCCGGTGGAACTCCGGCGCAGCAAGGATCATCCATTGCGAGACGTCGCTGGTGTGGTTCGGTCATTCGACTATGCGGCTGCGGTCGTGAAGCGGCGCAGCCTATCTAGTCATGCCCATCTGACTGACGAAAAGGTTAGCGCGTTTCTGGATAGTTTTGTCCAACGGGCAACGGAGTCGTTCCTGATCGGTTACCGGGAGGCGATTGCGGCCGCTGGCGAACAAGCGCCTTCGTTAGACTTGGAGCTACTTGATTTGTTCTTGATTGAAAAGGCGGCCTATGAAGTGGTTTACGAGGCTGCTAATCGACCGACCTGGATCGATGTTCCTTTACACGGACTGGCAAATTGCTCTCGCCGTGTTCTGGGGATAGAGGCTGTCGCATGAACGACGCCGTTGTTATCCCATCCATCTCGCGTGACCAGGCTCGGCACATCGCCAACGGCTCCCTTAACGATCCGTTCGCGGTGCTTGGGCCGTTCGAGACCGAGCTCGGCCGCTACGTCCGCGCGTTCTTGCCAGGCGCAAGTGGTGTGGAAGTCATCGCTCGCGCGGATGATCGGCACCTCGGGACGCTGTTGCCCACCCAACCAGCTGGGTTATTTTCAGGCTGGGTAGAGGGCAAGGAACCGTACCTATTTCGTATTCGCTGGTCTGATGTTGTTCACGAAACCGAAGATCCTTACAGCTTCGATCTTCTGCTGAGCGAAACTGATTTGCATTTATTCAACGAAGGCAGATTGTTCGAGATCGCATTCACTCTTGGTGCAAATGCTATTACGGTGGATCGAGTGCGCGGCACACGCTTCGCGGTCTGGGCACCGAATGCGCGCGCAGTCTCGGTGATCGGCGATTTTAACACCTGGGATAATCGTCGCCATCCGATGCGGTTGCGTTATCCGTCCGGCGTCTGGGAACTATTCGTCCCGCGTGCGGGGCCTGGGATGCGCTACAAGTTTGCGATCGTCGGGGCGGACAGTAGTCGGCTTGCCGACAAGGCGGATCCGCTGGCCAAAGCTTCGGAAGCTCCGCCAGCCACCGGATCCATCGTTGCCGATCCCCTTCCGTATGTTTGGCATGATGACGTCTGGATGCGCGATCGCAGCGCTCGGCACGGCGATGACGCGCCTATCACGATTTACGAGGTTCACGCCGCATCTTGGTTTCGTCCCGGTCCGGACCTTACGCTTAGTTGGGACGCCCTGGCCGAGCGGCTCGTTCCTTATGTCGCGGAGATGGGATTTTCCCATCTCGAACTTATGCCGATAGCAGAACACCCATTTGGTGGCTCCTGGGGCTACCAGCCGCTGGGATTGTTTGCACCATCTGGCCGCTTCGGGCCGCCCGATGGCTTCTGCCGCTTCGTGGATGCCTGCCATCGCGCCGGAGTGGGCGTGATCATCGACTGGGTGCCGGCGCATTTTCCGACCGATGCGCATGGACTTGCACGTTTCGACGGCACGCCGCTATTTGAACACGCCGATCCGAAGGAGGGCTTCCACCAGGACTGGAACACTTACATCTACAATTTCGGTCGCCGGGAAGTACAAGGTTTCCTGATCGCCAGCGGCGTTCATTGGCTGGAGCATTTTCACGTCGATGGCCTTCGAGTCGATGCCGTTGCCTCTATGCTTTATCGCGACTACAGCCGCAAGCAGGGCGAATGGGTGCCGAACATCAACGGCGGGCGAGAGAACCTCGAGGCTATCGGCTTCTTGCGCCACTTCAACCAGGTGGTTGCAGAGCGCTGCGTCGGCGCCATCACCATCGCCGAAGAATCCACCGCATGGCCAGGCGTTTCTCGGCCAGTTAGCGATGGGGGTCTCGGTTTCTCCTTTAAGTGGAACATGGGCTGGATGCATGACACGTTACACTACATGGAGTGCGATCCGGTCTACCGGCGATACCACAACAACGAATTGACCTTTGGCTTGATCTACGCGTTTTCAGAAAACTTTGTGCTGCCACTGTCGCATGACGAGGTCGTTTATGGCAAAGGTTCCTTAATCGAGAAGATGCCTGGAGACGATTGGCAACGCTTCGCAAACCTGCGGGCTTACTTCGGCTTTATGTGGGCTCACCCGGGCAAGAAGCTCATATTCATGGGCGGAGAGATCGCGCAATGGCGCGAATGGAATCACGATTCGGCGATCGATTGGGATCTGTTGGACTATCCTCGGCATCGCGGCATGCAAACTCTAGTGCGGGATCTGAACGCGCTTTATCGTCACACAAACGCTCTGCATAAGCGAGATTCCGTTTCCACCGGCTTCCGCTGGGTTGTCGGAGATGACACGGCAAACTCTGTGTTTGCATTCCTAAGGTCGGGGAACGAGGACGGCCGGATGGTACTGGTGGTGTGTAATATGACGCCGGTGCCAAGGGGTGGCTATGGAATCGGGGTACCGCGACCCGGCCATTGGCGAGAGTTGTTGAACACGGACGCGGATGCCTACGGTGGATCGAACCTAGGCAATAGCGGCGGTGTCGATAGTCTGCCGACACAGATGCACGGTGAAGCGCAGACGCTGTTTCTAACCTTGCCTCCACTCGCGACGCTTTTCCTCTCGCCAACTCTTTGACACGCTGCCACTCCTTTCGCCAGCAGATAGTCCTCTCGCGACATTGAGAGCGTTGTCGCCCCAAGCGGCATATTTATCTGGAGCGGTGGAACGAGCGAAGTGGGTGATCGTTCTCGGTGCTTGACGAGAACGGAGCCGGAGCGGTTTCGACCGTTGACGCGAGGTCGATCGGCCGGTGCTTGACGAGCGGTTTCGACCGCTGATGTGAGGTCGATCGGCTATGGCGAGGATTGACTGACATGGCACACCATCTCAACGTGGCCGAGATGTTCGGCACGACACGGGTAGACGACGGCAGGGTCAGGTTCCGGCTTTGGGCACCCGCGCAACAAACCGTGTCGGTCGCATTTGAACCCGGCGGCTTGGTGCCGATGCAGCGATCGAACAACGGGTGGTTCGAGGTAACCGCAGCAGTATCCGACGGTACGGGCTATCGCTACCGGCTGTCGGACGGCCAGATGGTGCCGGACCCGGCTTCCCGGTCACAGCCGCGAGGTGTGCATGAGGCCAGCGAGGTAAAAACAGGTCCGTTCGCCTGGAAGCATCCAGACTGGCGTGGCCGCCCCTGGACCGAGACTGTACTTTACGAAATCCACGCCGGAACCGCCGGGGGATTCCGAGGGATCCGAGACGACTTGCCTCGGCTTAAGGCGTTGGGTGTGACAGCCGTCGAATTGATGCCGGTCAACGCGTTCCCTGGCGAGCGGAATTGGGGTTACGACGGCGTGCTGCCCTACGCACCGGACCCTGCGTATGGTTCGACAGAGGACCTCAAAGCACTGGTCGATGCCGCACACGGCCTTGGCCTGATGATGTTTCTTGACGTTGTGTACAATCACTTTGGCCCGGACGGCAATTACCTAGCGTCCTACGCGCCCCAGTTCTTTCGCGACGATGTGATGACCCCGTGGGGGTCCGCGATCGACTTTCGGCGACGTGAGGTACGGGATTACTTCACCGGCAACGTTCTGATGTGGCTGCAGGACTTCCGATTCGACGGTCTGCGCTTCGACGCTGTCCACGCGATACTTGAACAGGACTGGGTGGAGGAAATGGCGGCAACGGTTCGGGCGACGATAAGCCCCAACCGTCATGTCCACCTAGTACTGGAGCATCACAATGCTGGGTCACACCTGCGCACGGCGGTCGACGGACAGTGGAACGATGATGGTCATAATGTGCTGCATGTGCTGCTAACGGGGGAGGACGGCGGGTACTATGCCGACTACGCCAGCGATCCCGCTGCAAAGCTGGCGCGCGTTCTTGCCGAGGGCTGGGTGTATCAGGGAGAACGGTCACCCTATCTGAATGCCCCGCGGGGTGAGCCGTGTGCCGATCTGCCGCCTTACGTGCATGTACTGTTCCTGCAGAATCATGACCAAGTTGGCAATCGAGCTTTTGGCGAGCGGTTGACGTCGCTGACCTCTCCGGCCGCATTAGAGGCAGCGATCACGCTGCAGATGTTATGTCCCCAGATTCCACTCTTATTTATGGGCGAGGAAACTGCATCGAAGACACCGTTCCTGTTTTTCACTGATCATCACGCTGAATTGGCTGATGCGGTGCGCGAAGGCCGCCGACAGGAATTTGCCGGGTTCGCCGAATTCTCAGATCCAGAGAAGCGCGAGCGTATTCCTGATCCGAATGCAGTGGAAACGTTTACCGCTTCCGTTCCGAGGCCGGCGTCGGATGAGCGCTTCGCGCTGTATAAACGTTTGATTGCGCTGCGATTGAAGGAGATCGTGCCCCGGTTGACGGGAACGGTTTCCCTTGGGGCGGACGCGATCGGGCCAAAAGCGGTTTCGGCAGCGTGGCGGCTGGGTGATGGATCCCGCTTGACCATCGTGACAAATCTCGGGGCAGAGACTGTGGCGTTCGCCATACCGCCTGGCCGTTTGCTATTTGCGACCGGCGATACAGCCCCGCTGACAGCGGTGTATCTGGAGATTGCCACATGAGCGACGAAATGCTGCGCGACTTGGCTCGGCGGGCTGGCGTCGCCGTGGAGTGGCAAGACTATGCTGGGCAGCCGCACGTCGTGGCACCGCCGGTCCTACGCCGCGTTCTGGCCGCGCTGGGACTTCCCGCCGACACCAGCCGGGAACTTTCGTCCAGTCGCAGACTGCTGACGAAACGCAGCAGTTTGGCCGATCTACCGCCGCTGGTGACGGCCGTCGCTGGCCGACCGACTCGCCTGGACGTCGGGGGCAATGAGGCACAGCCGGCTGAACTGGTGCTGGAGCGCGGCGATGTCCGTCAGGTGGCACTATTGCCGGCACGAGGACGCTTGCGAATCCCTGCGATCGCGGAGATCGGTTATCATCGCTTGCGCATGGAGGATCGCGAAATCGTTTTGGCAGTCTCCCCAGCCCGCTGCCGCTCGATTGAGGACGTCGTTCCGGATGCTCGCTTATGGGGCTTGGCTGCCCAACTCTACGGCCTTAGCCATCCCGGCGATGTTGGGATTGGCGATCTGGCGGGTGCGGCCGATTTAGCGCGCGTCGCTGGTGCGAAGGGCGCTGATGCAATCGCCCTAAGCCCCATGCACGCGCTGTTCGCGGCAGACCCGGCACGGTTCGGCCCTTATGCGCCGTCCAGCCGGCTGTTCCTCAATCCGCTACACGCGGCGCCAGAACTTGTATTCGGACAGGGCGCCCATGAGGAAATGGCTCCGGCCAACGGCCTGATCGATTGGTCCGAGGCTTCCGGCGCAAAATACGCGTCATTGCGCAAAGTGTTCGATCTATTTCTAGATGGTGATGACTGGGACGGTCATCTGGGTGCGGATTTCGGCCGGTTCCGAGCAGATGCGGGGCCGTTGCTTTACGAGCACGCGTGCTTCGAGGCCTTGCAAGCAGCGCGCATGCCGCAACGGGAATGGCGCAGTTGGCCAGCAGACTTGCGCGACCCGCAGGGTCCGGCAGTCGCGTTTTTCGCGGCCTCCCATCCCGAGGAAATTCTGTTTCACCAATTTCTGCAATGGATCTCTGATCGGTCGGTGATCGCAGCGCAGAATGTAGCCCGGCAAGCAGGCATGCGGATCGGCCTGATCGGCGACTTGGCAGTGGGCATGGACCCGGCAGGCAGTCACGCTTGGAGCCGGCAGCGCGATATTCTGCTGGGCCTGACAATCGGGGCTCCGCCCGATTTACTTAACCCACGCGGGCAGGACTGGGGCCTGACGGGATTTTCACCGCGCTCGATGGAGGAAAATGGCTTCGCCCCTTTCCTGGCGACTTTGCGCGCGGCGATGCGCCATGTCGGCGGCATTCGTGTCGATCACGCCATGGGGCTGGCCCGACTTTGGTTGATCCCCGAGGGTGCCTCTCCGGCGGATGGTGCATTTCTCAACTATCCGGTCAGCGATTTGTTGCGTTTATTGGCGCTGGAATCGGTTCGCCACGACGTCGTCGTGATCGGCGAGGACCTGGGAACTGTGCCTGAGGGGTTCCACGATATGCTGGAACAGAGTGGTATTCATGGCATGCGGGTCCTTTGGTTCGAGCGCGACGCGCAGACTGGCTTCGTTCCACCCCGGGGTTGGGGGAGTTCCGATGTGGCGATGACTTCGACGCACGATCTACCGACGGTTGCTGGATGGTGGAAGGGTAGCGACATCGATGTTCGTCACCAACATGGCCGCTTAGGCGAAGGCGTAGACCCCGACAGCGTGCGGAAGCAGCGCGAGCAAGATCGGCCGAGGCTTTGGAACGCTTTCGTTCGCGAACATGTCGGTGAAGGGCCGGTTCCGAACCCGGACGACACCGACCGCGTGGTTGACGCCGCCGTGCGTTTCATAGCCAAGACCGAGGTTCCGTTGTCCTTGATTCCGCTTGAAGATTTACTGGGCCAGATTGAGCAGCCGAATCTCCCCGGCACTGTCACTGAGCATCCCAACTGGCGTCGCCGGCTGCCGGTCGCAGCGGACGTGGTTTTAGAAGATAAGGCCGTGGCACGCCGAATCGAGTTCGTAGCGACGGAGCGGCCGCGACAGTGATCCCTCGTGCGACAATGCGGCTGCAGCTGCATAAGGACTTTATGTTCGCGGACGCGGCAGCTCTGATCCCGTATTTGATCGATCTGGGGATCAGCCATGTCTACTCTTCCCCCATCCTAACGGCGCGGGCTGGATCGATCCACGGATACGACGTCATCGATCCCACGACGGTCAACCCAGAACTGGGCGGTGAACAGGGGCTGCGCGACTTCGTTTCGAAACTACGCGCAGTCGGGCTGGGACTGATTGTCGATATTGTTCCGAACCATATGGCGGTGGGTGGCGGCGACAATCCTTGGTGGGTGGACTTGCTATGTCACGGGCGGTCGAGCCGCTACGCCGGCTACTTCGATGTGGATTGGGACACCGATGATCCGGACTTACGCGGAAAGGTGCTGGCTCCGTTTCTTGGGCGCCCTTATGGTGAGGCGCTGGACGCGGGCGAAATCCGGTTGCATCTGAATCCGTCCGGTACCCCGGCGATACATTATTTCGACAGCCATTTTCCGATTGATCCCACGGATCATGCGTTTATCCGCAAAGCTGGGCCAGAGGCTTTCAGCCCGGACAATCGCGATGGTCGCTGCAAGCTCCACGAATTGCTGGAGCGACAGCATTATCGCCTCGCCTGGTGGGGTTCGGCTGGAGACGAGATCAACTGGCGACGCTTCTTCGACATCAACGGCCTTGCCGGGTTGCGGATTGAGGAGCCGGCTGTTTTCGACGCAACTCACGCAACCCTTTTTCGCCTCTACGCTGACGGGCTTATCGACGGCTTTCGTGTCGATCATGTCGATGGACTGTCGGACCCGCCCGGATACTGCCGGCAGTTGCGTCGGAGACTCGACGAACTGGTGCCCAGCCGTCATGCCTATGTGGTGATCGAGAAAATCCTCGGCGCCGATGAGTCGATGCCGAACGATTGGGGTGTCGACGGCACCAGCGGCTATGACTTTATGAACGACGTGAGTGCCGTTCAACACGATCCTTCCAATGCGGCCGCTCTTGGGCTGCTATGGCAAAGCTTCACCCAGCGCCCGGCTGATTTCGCTGACGAGGAACGGCCTGCACGCCTCGAAATCCTGCAGCGCGGTTTCGATGCGCAATTGAATGCGGTGACCAAGGCTCTACATCAGGTTGCACGATCCGATCGGCACACGCGAGATACGTCGGCCGCTTCCATTCGCCGCGGTCTCCTTGCATTGCTGTCGCATTTCCCGGTCTATCGCAGCTATAATGGCGGGTCCGAGCGGTCGCCCAGCGAACAAGTTGGGTTTGCCAAGGCGTTGAGGGGAGCAAGAGCGGCTTCCCCGGTTTCGAGCCACATTGTTCTGGATCAACTGGATCGCTGGCTGGGCGGCGCACCAGGGAACAAAGTTGCAGCTACCAGGTTCCAACAGCTAAGTGCGCCCGTCGCGGCAAAGGCCGTTGAAGATACGGCATTTTATCGCTACGGCCGATTACTGTCTCGTAACGACGTTGGTTTTGATGCCGGCAGGCTTGGCGGGTCAGTTGTGGACTTTCACCGGGCCTGCGCGGATCGGCTGGCGGCGTTTCCCGCCGCCATGTTGGCTACCGCTACCCACGACCATAAGCGCGGCGAAGATCTGCGTGCGCGTCTCGCGGTCATTAGTGAGATGCCTGATGATTGGGCCGCTTTCCTGGCTCAATGCCGTGCTCTCGATGCCGTTCGGCCCGATCCGGCCGATGAGATCATGTTGTATCAGATGATCGTCGGCGCTTGGCCGCTGCTGCTTGATACGTCTGACCAGTCGGGATGCAAGGCCTTCGCTGAAAGACTGGGCGCCTGGCAGCAAAAGGCGCTGCGGGAGGCCAAACTGCGCACTGACTGGACCGCCCCGAACGAAGCTTATGAGGCGACGGCGAGAAATTTCCTGTTCAACCTGTTCTCGCCCAGCGAGGGATTTTTACCTCTCGCTCGATCGTTCATCGATCGCATTGCGCCGGCAGGCGCAGTGAACGGACTGGCACAAGCGCTGCTGAAAATGACGGTGCCAGGCATGCCCGATTTCTTTCAAGGAACTGAGTTCTGGGACTTCAGTCTCGTCGATCCGGACAATCGGCGTCCTGTCGATTACGGTGCTCGCCGGGAAGCGCTTGCGGCAAATGCCGAAGTCGTTGAGTGCCAGGCGTCCTGGCGCGACGGGCGAATCAAGCAGTTGATCATTCGCAAGGTCTTAGACTTCCGCCGGGAGCTGCCGGATCTTTTTCAACAAGGCGATTACAGCCCACTTCAGGTTGAGGGTGCTTTGGAACAACGGATCATCGCGTTCATTCGAGCCCGCGGTCGATCAGTGCTCATCGTGGTGGTGCCTCGTCTGATACATCGGTTGATGGTGCCGGCGGATCGTCTGATGCTCGATCCTGATGGGCTGCGCGAAAGTTCATTGTTGTTGCCGGGGCAACTGGATGGCATTCAGCTCCACCCGCTCCTGTTCAACGACGGGAGCCTGACCGCCGCACGCAGACTCCCGCTAAAATCACTGCTCGGTGATTTTCCGATGGCGGTATTATATTCGGTTGATTCTGCGTAATATTGGACCGCGATGGAGCAAACCGAAACGGAATTGCTGCGTTGTTGTACTTGCCGCCGCTTGGAATGGACCGCGCGGCAAATCGAAGGGACTTTTGATATGCTCTCGAAATCCCCGTCGCTTATAGTGGCAGCCGTATTGGTTACGGCCCCAATGTTGAGCGCGATGGCGCAGCAAAACAATCCAACCGGGAACATGGGCAGCAACAGCAGTGCCACCGCGACACCAATGACCAAGAACAATAGTCCAGGTGCAGGCTCGATGGCGAAAGGCACAGCCGGGGAAAATGGCACCAAAGCAAGGAACCGGGTGGCGCCAGGTGCAACTGGAAAAACCGTTGTGCCCGGCTCGAAAAGCAGTCAGGCAAGCGCGGCGGACGCGACGAAACAGCAGAAGTCGGGCTCGCCGACGACCGGCGGAGGTAAGTAGCCCAACGATCGCCCGGTCAGTGCGCCTTCGCCGGGGGTTCCCGAACTACGATCGTTGCGCGGCTTGGGTGTCGATAGCTAATTAACTTGTCCGGTTTAGGTAGCACTCTAATTGTCCGCTTGTTGCCGTTTTGTCCCCGCCTATCCGGCGTGGACAAACCGACGGTCGCTCTGGCGGCGCATCAGGCGACCGATGTTCGTCATCTCCCCGGGGGGCTGTTGCTTGGCGAAATAGACAGCGCTTGGGCTTGCTGCGGCTGATGCGGTGGCGGTGGAGTTGTGGGTAACGCGCTGGCGTTATCCATAAATCCACCGGCGCTGACTTGGTTGGGCGTCATGCCGCCGCACCCAAAGCACCGGCCCGCAACGCGCCGTGCCCGTCGTAGCGGCCAAGGCAACGCGGCCCGTGGAAGATCGCGTGGCTGCCGTCGTGATACCGCCGCACCTTCACCGTCGCTTTGACAAAATGCGCCCGCAGCGGACTGGGCGGGATCTGCAGCCGCAGCTGGTGGAACACCACGGTGTTGTCGTGGCCCACCTGGCGGTCCTCCTGCACACACAAGATCTCCGCCAAGTCGACCCCGCTGATCGCCACGAAGGCCGAGCCATCCTGCTCCGCCTGCACCGCAAACCGGGCGTTGTGGGCCGGAATATAGACCTCTCGGATGAAATCGTTGGCCGCCGCAACCGTGCCGATCCCAGCCAACGCCAACTCCTTCACCAGCCGGTCCTGCAAGGTCGCGAACAGACGCTCCGAACGGCCACGCGCCTCGGGGGAGTAGGCCGCGATGTGCTCCACACCCAGCTGCGCCAGCGCCCGCCCAACCTGGGTCGGAGATTTGCGATCGACCGGCCCATCAGCCCGCGGCGTGTGGAAGTAATGGCTGCCACGGTCGGTATACAAAGTAACCATTCGGCGTGGGCCGCAGGACGTCTATTTCTGATTGTTCCGACGCTGCAGGATTGTGGGATCTTGCTTGTGCATTTCGACGAGGTCAGTGAGGGTTTCGATCCCGAAGTCCGTGAATGCCATTACCCCATCGTCAGTGTCCCCGTAGACCCAGATGACGCCGTCTTCGGTGTCCATCTCGTCGGCGACATCATGGAGCCAGTCCACGCTCTCGCCGAGTTCCTTCGCGACGCGGTTGATCGTTTTGACGGAATGAACCTTGTTGACGTGCACGATCAGGCCGCCAGAGCTGGATCGAGAGATAATCGGGACGGCCAGTTCCACGGCAACAGTTCATCCAGTCGATGCACGGGATGGGCCGCGATGCGTGAGAGCACGTCCGCGAGCCACGCCTGTGGATCAACGCCATTCATTTTTGCTGTGACGATGAGACTGTACATCATCGCCGCACGCTGCCCGCCGCGATCGGACCCACAGAATAGCCACGCGCGTCTTCCGAGAGCCACACCACGCAGCCCGCGCTCGGCGGCATTATTCGAAAGGCACACGCGGCCATCTTCGAGGAACAGCCTGAAGGCAGCGGGTCGTTTGAGAATGTAATTGATCGCCTTGGCAAGATCATGCCCGCGGGACAGCCGATCCAGTTGCGCGCACAGGTAAAGCTCCAGTTCCTCGACCAGAGGCCGGCTTTTGTCCCGGCGAACCGCCAGTCGTTCGTTCGCGCTTGTCCCGTTGATCGATCGCTCGATCTCGAAGAGCGCGTCGATACGGCGCACAACCTCGATCGCGATTGGTGACAGCGGGATCTCCTTCTTGCCGGCCGCCTTGCGCCGGGCGTTCTCCTCGATATCAGCCATGGCAAAGAATGGGCGCCGGGCATGCACCCAACACGCCGCCTCCACGATGGGCCCGGCCGTTCGCCCTGGCTCATAAAGCTTTCTATATCCGTCATAGGCGTCCGCCTGGAGGATGCCGGCGTACCCGGCCACATGTGCCTGGGGGTGCTCGCCTTTCCGATCGCGCGAGTAATGCAATATCGCCGCTGGCGGCCCCGTTCCGCCAAAAGGTTTGTCATCGCGAAGATAAATCCAGCAACGCGCGATATCGGTTTTTCCGGAGGCCAGAACCGGAACCGTCGTATCGTCCGTGTGCAGACGCTCAGCCGCCATGACATGAGCCTCGATCAGGCGCCAGAGGGGATCGAGCACGCGGCAGACGGATCCTACGGCGTCGGCCATCGTCGACAGCGCGATCGGCACGCCTTCCAGGGCGTAACGTTCGGCCTGGCGGTTCAGTGGCTGGTGTTGCCCGAACTTCTCGAACATGATCATCGCGAGAAGGCTTGGGCCGGCCCACCCCCTGGGCACGACATGGAACGGCGCCGGCGCCTGCGTGATCTTCTCACAGTCACGGCAGGTGAATTTCTCGCGCACCGTCTCAATCACCTTCCATCGACGCGGCTGAGATTCCAGCGTGCACGTCACGTCCTCGCCGAGTTTGCGCAGACGGTTGCCACCACAACAGTCGCACGTCCTTGGCGGATCCATCACCACCCGCTCGCGCGGCAGGTGTTCGGGGAATGTGTTGCGCTCAGGGCGCTGACGCGTGAACCCGGTCACGCTGGTCGTTCTGGCGATCGCGGCTTCCGCGGCGAGTTCGTCTTCCGTGGCTTCGGCTTGCAGCTCTTCGAACACGAGCGCCAATTGGTCGATCAACCGCACCGAGCGTTCGGAACGTTGCCCATACAGTTGGCGTTCCAGCCTGGCGATCCGCAATTTCTGATGGGCGATCAGCGCCATGTCCTGTGAGGCTTTGGCACGCGCGATGGCCAGTTCTGCGGCGACTTCCAGGGCCTTCGCGCGCTCAATGATCAACACCGCTTTCAGCGCGTCAATGTCGTCCGGAAGACCGTCGCGAACTTCATCCATGGAGCTGAGAGAATCATAAGCCGCTCGATTTGCGATACCCCAAAATGCATGAGAGCGGATATTTTTTCGTTTCAGCCAGCGCTCGTCGGCCGCCATGTGAGTTGAGGATTTCTCCAATCAATCCCTTCAAGCATATAGGCCATCTGAGCGGGTGAAATTGCTACCGCGCCATCCGAGGCAGAAGGCCAGACGAACCTTCCACGATCGAGACGTTTGGCATAAAGCGAAAGTCCAACACCGTCATGCCAGAGAATCTTGGCAAGGTCCCCACGGCGTCCCCGAAAAATGAAAAGATCTCCGCCGTGCGGATCACGTCTGAGACCCTCTTGAATCTGTAAGGCCAATCCCCGCATGCCACGGCGCATGTCCGTGTGACCGGTCGCTATCCAGACCCGGCCAGCTGTTGGAACGGGAATCAAGATCGCAGCGCCGTCAACACACGACGCAAGGCAGCGAGGTTCACGTCACGACCAACACGCACCTGTCGTCCGTCGCCCATTTCAATTTCGATCAGGTCTGACCGTGTCTGCGAACGAGTGGACGACGATGTACGTTCCGGTTGGCTCGTCGACGACATCGGGTTCATCGGTGTCCCGAATACCCTTACCGGAACGAACGCCGGTGTCCCGCTCTCGCGTAAGGTCCCGTCGCGCTGCTGTCGGCGCCACGCGTAAAGGAGACTCTCACAAATACCGTTCCGCGCCGCCACCGCCCGCACCACCGCGTCGGGCTCAGTCGTCTCGGCCAGGATCCGAAGCTTCTCCTCGATGCCCCATCGACGCCGGCGTTCCCGCCCCGTGATGATCTCCACCACCCCATCCATCGCCCACCTTTACCACACAGTTAACCAGCGACTTAAGGAGGCAAGACCCTCAGAGCCAGGCGGCCGCCAGCGGAGGGATACTATACAAACTCAGCGGCAAGCCATGCTCGCCAAACACCTGCAGCAGCGCCTGGAACGTCGAGACGGTGCCCTCCTCGGGGCACACGAAGGCTGAGTAGATCGTGTTCGTCGCATCATCCATGGTCACGATCAGGTCCATCGCATCGAGCCCGCCAATCCAGCCGTGGCGCGAGCCGTCTTGATGCAGCATCATCCCGGGCAGCGGCCGGCGCGGCCGCTTGCAGCGATGCGCGCCGCGCGTTGTGGCGCGTGGCAGCAAGCCGTTCGATTGCAGAAACACCTTGGTCCAGGTGTAGCCCCAGGCGAAGCCGTGATCGCGCACCAGGTGCTCGTGGAAGTGCTTCGCCGTGAAGCCGCTGTAGCGGGTGCGATACAGGGTCTCGATCTGCGCCTCGCGCTCGCTCGGCACCCGCTGGCCCGACACCTGGCCGAGACGCCGGTCCAACAGCCCGCTCTCGCCGGCGTCGTCGAACCGCACGCACCAACGCCGGAGCGTCCGCTCGTTGACGCCAAGCAGCGCCGCCGCATCGATCTGGTTGAGCTCACCGGCTTCATGGCGCTCGAACTCGCTCCGGAACTTGATCACCCGCACACCCTGTAGGGCTTCCGTCCGGCGCATCCAGGCTCTCCAAAGAGCCCCGCATCACCGGACAGATCGTGTGCTACCTAAACCGGACATATCGTGTGCTACCGACATCGTTGCGCGGCTTGGGTTGTCGAATCTAACCCGTTCAGGATAAAGTTCCCTGCTGGTCCAGGGCGTGACCACCACAGCGAGGCTGTGATCTTCTGACATCGAAACGCGCGTTGCCTCGATGGTGAAGCGGAAGTCGTCTGTCTGCGGCCAAACGTTTTCTATTGTGTGTCGATCCAAGCCTTTAGACCAGCCAAAGGCTATTTATCGGGATGGAATAGCGGGCGCGCCGAGGCTTAGTCCACCGGTCGAACGTGAGACGAAGCCATAAAGCCAAGCAATAAACCGGCATCCACTTCCGGTAACTCTATTGTCCACTCCTATGAAACTGCGAGCGATGACCGGTGCCGTAACCGCCAATCGCCGGCCAACGCCAAGACGGAGGTGAGCGCCATGAACAGAACCGACGAGAAGAACACCCACCGCGGTAGATTGTGGTCCATGATCCAACCGCCAATCAACGGACCGACCGTGCCGCCGATGTTGAACCCAGTTGTGACAATGCCGAACACCCGGCCGAATGCACCTGGCGGCGAGGCTGCTTTGACCAGTATGTCGCGCGATGGCGAAATCATGCCGGACAAAAATCCTGCGATCCCCATCGCTATTGCCAACAAAATGGCGCCAAGATTCACCGTGCCAACAAGCAGGATGAGCACAGCGGCGCCACCAAATCCAAACGCCGCGACATCGCCATGGCGGTGAGTTCGGTCAGCGATAACGCCGCCGGCCAGAACCCCGAAAGCCGATGAGAACAAAAACGCCGACAGTGCCAAGTTCGCCGAAGAAAGCGAAATCCCGTACACGCTCACCAGCGCCACCACCGAGTAGTTGGTCAATGCCCCGCTGCTCAGGCTGAGCAATGCGAAAAAACCTACGAGACCAAAAACCGTGGGTGTCAACAATTGCCGCAGGGGGATGTGCATCGCCCCGGCAGCTGGCGTGTGCAAGGCGGTGTGACGATCCAGCCAGCCAGCCATGGCCAAGGGGACGGCAACGCCGATTCCCAGCACACCAGCACCGATGATCGCCGCCCTAAAACCGAATGCCTCGGCACCGAGCAGCATGAAGATCGGAGCAATCGCGCTGCCGACGAAACCGGCGAACGTGTGGATCGAGAAAGCCTTGCCAAGCCGGCTTGGTTCGATCACTAGACCCAAAATTGCATAGTCGGCCGGATGGAACACCGCGTTTGCGACGCCCACGAGCGCCATGGCACACAGGATCCAGGGATAGACCGGAAATAGACCGATGGAGATATAGGCACCGCCGCCGAGAAGTAGCCCAGCGATCAGAACTCGTCTGGCTCCGAACTTATCCACCGCATAGCCCATTGGTGTCTGCACCAGGCCACTGACGATGTTGAACAAGGTGACGACGAGACCGAGTTCGACGAACCCCAGGCCGAGATGGGCCTTCAGCATCGGAAACAACGGTATCAGAACCAGATAGTAGAAATGGCTGACCAGGTGGGCTGTGCAGATCAGTGCTAGCGACCTGATCTCAGTCCGTTGCAGCGGGTTGTTCATTGATCACTCTGTGCGCGTCAAGATTTTCAGATCGGTGCGGACCAAGTCGGCAACGACCTGCCGATTGCCGTCTTTTCAGGCCAAGCCAGCCGGGGGGCGCCGTTCCCGATCTGCAAGCCGCAGAAGCGAGACAACGTCATCTTTTAAGGACGCATCGTGAACATGGACTGCCCGGTCGTCCGCAACGGTGCAGCCATGTTGGCAAACTCACACAGCAGCGGTCGGGTATCGCGCGGATCAATGATCTCCTCGATGAGGAAGGCCTCGGCTGAACGAAACGGGGAGCGCATCTGCTCCAGCCGCTGCTCGATCTGCTTCAGTTTCTTATCGGGATCGTCGGCGCTCTCAATCTCAGCGCGGTAAGCCGCCTCGATGCCACCCTCCAGCGGTAGCGAGCCCCAATTCCCCGACGGCCACGCGTAACGGATCGGCGTAAGCGTATGCGGCACGTGCGCGCTGCCGCCGACACCAAAAACGTTGCGGATTATGATCGCACACCACGGGATAGTGGATTGGTCGATGGCACTGATCGCGGTAACCGCATGGCGCATTGTGGCGGTCGATTCCGCCTCCAGGCCGACGGCAAAACCGAAGCAATCGACCAAATGAACCATCGGCAGGTGGAAAGTTTGCGCCAGATCGACGAACCGCGTGATCTTGCGTGACGCCGCGGCGCCCCAGGTGCCCCCTCCATAGAGTGGGTCGCCGGCCATTATTGCAACCGGCCAACCATCCAGCCGAGCAAAGCCGGTGATGATGGCTCGGCCGAAATGCTTGCCCATCTCGAAGAAGCTGTCCTTATCGGTCACAGCTTCGATGATCTTGCGCATACTGTAAGCCTTGCAACGATCCTTCGGCACGATTGAAATCAAATGCTCATCGCGGCGATTCGGGTCATCCCAGGATCTTTGCCGCGGGGGCAGATCCCACACCGACGACGGCAGATAGGACAGGAATCGGCGGGTACGCTCGAACGCTTCCTGTTCGGTGTCGACTGCGTCGTCCACGGTTCCAGCCGCCACCTGCACCTGATGTCCACCTAGTTCCTGCTTGCTGCGGGTCTCGCCCAAACGCTGCACCACCGGTGGTCCAGCAACAAAGATCGCCGAAGTGTTCTTCACCATGATCGAATAATGACTCGCGGCCAGCCTTGCCGCGCCCAGGCCGGCCACCGATCCCAAGCCCAGCGCCACGACCGGAACCCGGCCCATATTCTGCGCGCAGAGCCAAAGACCGGAGCTTTGCGCGACCCCGCCCGGCAGATTGGCATGACCACGGGTCTCGATCGTCTTTACCGAACCACCGCCACCGGAGCCCTCGATCATCCGGATCAGCGGGATACGGTACTCGCCGGCCATCTGTTCGGGTAAGATATACTTGGCCTTGATCGAGGCGTCAGCCGAACCGCCGCGTACGGTAAAATCGTCGCCGTAGATGACTACCGGACGGGCCTCGATCGTTCCTCTACCGAACACACCGTTCGCGGGCACGAAATCCGTCATCACCCTGCCGGTCTGGTCGTAAGTTGCCTTGCCGGCGATTGAACCTATTTCCCGGAACGAACCAAAGTCGACGCATTGTTCGATACGTTCGCGAACGGTCAAGCGGCCGCCGGCATGTTGCCGCGCGATGCGCTCTTGGCCGCCCATCTGGCGCGCGATTCGTTTGCGTTCGGCGAGCTCATCCAGCTCCGCCTGCCAACTCTCGGAGGCGGGAGGCCTGATCTGATCCATTCGGTTTGCGCTCTATTTCATGGACGTTTCGTATCGATTATCCCACCGGTAGCGACTTCGGTCAACGTATGGTCGGCTAGTGTGTCGGTAGCACACGATATGTCCGGTTTAGGTAGCACACGATCTGTCCGGTGATGCGGGGCTCTTTGGAGAGCCTGGATGCGCCGGACGGAAGCCCTACAGGGTGTGCGGGTGATCAAGTTCCGGAGCGAGTTCGAGCGCCATGAAGCCGGTGAGCTCAACCAGATCGATGCGGCGGCGCTGCTTGGCGTCAACGAGCGGACGCTCCGGCGTTGGTGCGTGCGGTTCGACGACGCCGGCGAGAGCGGGCTGTTGGACCGGCGTCTCGGCCAGGTGTCGGGCCAGCGGGTGCCGAGCGAGCGCGAGGCGCAGATCGAGACCCTGTATCGCACCCGCTACAGCGGCTTCACGGCGAAGCATTTCCATGAGCACCTGCATCAAGACGGCTCGCGCCACGGCTGGATTGGCGGGCTCGATGCGATGGACCTGATCGTGACCATGGATGATGCGACGAACACGATCTACTCGGCCTTCGTGTGCCCAGAGGAGGGCACCGTCTCGACGTTCCAGGCGCTGCTGCAGGTGTTTGGCGAGCATGGCTTGCCGCTGAGTTTGTATACCGACCGTGGCAGCCATTACTTCCACACGCCGCGGGCTGATGGGCCGGTCGATCGCAAATCTCCGACCCAGGTTGGGCGGGCGCTGGCGCAGCTGGGTGTGGAGCACATCGCGGCCTACTCCCCCGAGGCGCGTGGCCGTTCGGAGCGTCTGTTCGCGACCTTGCAGGACCGGCTGGTGAAGGAGTTGGCGTTGGCTGGGATCGGCACGGTTGCGGCGGCCAACGATTTCATCCGAGAGGTCTATATTCCGGCCCACAACGCCCGGTTTGCGGTGCAGGCGGAGCAGGATGGCTCGGCCTTCGTGGCGATCAGCGGGGTCGACTTGGCGGAGATCTTGTGTGTGCAGGAGGACCGCCAGGTGGGCCACGACAACACCGTGGTGTTCCACCAGCTGCGGCTGCAGATCCCGCCCAGTCCGCTGCGGGCGCATTTTGTCAAAGCGACGGTGAAGGTGCGGCGGTATCACGACGGCAGCCACGCGATCTTCCACGGGCCGCGTTGCCTTGGCCGCTACGACGGGCACGGCGCGTTGCGGGCCGGTGCTTTGGGTGCGGCGGCATGACGCCCAACCAAGTCAGCGCCGGTGGATTTATGGATAACGCCAGCGCGTTACCCACAACTCCACCGCCACCGCATCAGCCGCAGCAAGCCCAAGCGCTGTCTATTTCGCCAAGCAACAGCCCCCCGGGGAGATGACGAACATCGGTCGCCTGATGCGCCGCCAGAGCGACCGTCGGTTTGTCCACGCCGGATAGGCGGGGACAAAACGGCAACAAGCGGACAATTAGAGTGCTACCTAAACCGGACAAGTTAATTAGCTATCGACACGTATGGTCGGCTAGTGGCTACGCTCGGCGGGCACCACCTCCCCTGCGAGGATGCGCTGCCGACCAAATGGCGTGTCCAGCAGTAAGGCGCCGTCCAAGTCCAGGCCGGCGAAGTGTCCAACGACTAGTTCACCCGCCGAACTCGCCCGGATCGCCGCGCCAATTGGGTAGGATCGGTTCAGCCATTGTACCCGGATCGGGGCAAACCCATTGGTTTGCCATGTCGAGAGGTGCTGCCCGAGACTGTCCAACAGGATATCGCGAGCGTCGTCGACCGAGGCGATGCCGCCGTTCGCAACGATCGTCGTGGCCTTGTAGGCGGCATTCGATGGCGCCTCGAGCACGTTGAGCCCGATGCCCATGATTGTCGCCTCGTCAACTTGTTCGAGCAGGATGCCGGCTATCTTGGCGCCATTGATGATAACGTCATTGGGCCATTTCAGCATCGCTCGAATCTGCCGCGGCAGCAGCACCTCTACAGTATCGGCCACCGCCAGCGCGGCGAGGAAACTGAGTTCGCCCGAGCGCGCGGCAGACAGGCCGGTTCGCAGGAGGATCGAAACATAAAGGTTGCCGGGCGGGCTGAACCAACTGTGTGACAAACGCCCACGCCCAGCAGTTTGCTGATCTGCATGGACCACGGTGCCGTGCGGAGCACCACCAACGGCGAGCCGTCTTGCCTCGTCGTTGGTGGACCCGATCTTGTCGTGATGCCACACTGTAAACTGCTTGGTCATGCCACCCCGTTGCTGCGGGTCTTAGCTAAAGCTCTACCACATCCGGATGACCGAAGCCTGATCCTGTAATTACAACCCCTCGAACAGCACCGTGGTAATATAACGTTCGGCAAACGAGGGAATAATCGCCACGATACGTTTGCTGGCAAACTCGGGGCGCTTGGCCACTTTTAGCGCGGCAGCGAGCGCGGCGCCGGAGGAGATACCGCCGGGGATGCCCTCGGTGCGTGCCAGCCTACGGGACTGGGCCAGCGTCTCCTCGTTGGAAACCTGGATCACTTCGTCGATTGCCCTGGTGTCCAGTATCTCGGGGATGAAGCCGGCGCCAATGCCCTGGATCGGGTGCGGCCCGGGCTTGCCGCCGCTTAGCACCGCACTGGCCGCCGGTTCCACCGCGAAAAACTTCATGCTTGGCCGCCGTGGCTTCAGTGCTTGAGCCAGCCCCGTCAATGTGCCGCCTGTGCCGATGCCAGAGACAATCGCGTCGACTTCACCCGCCGTGTCGTACCAGATTTCCTCCGCCGTGGTCTTGACGTGGATCGCCGGGTTTGACGGGTTTCCGAACTGGTTCGGGCTGACCGATCCGGGCGTCGACTCCAGCAGTTGCCCGGCACGCGCAATGGCGCCGTTCATGCCGTTCTCCCGAGGCGTCAATTCCAGTTCCGCGCCTAGGAAGGCGAGCATCTTGCGCCGTTCGATGGAAACGCTTTCCGGCATCGTCAGGATCAGCTTGTAGCCCCGTGCAGCCGCAACGAATGCCAAGCCAATGCCTGTGTTGCCCGAGGTGGGCTCGATTATGGTGCCGCCCGGCTTCAGCTTGCCCTCGGACTCCAGCGCAAGAATCATGTTGACGCCGATGCGGTCCTTGACGCTGGAGATCGGATTAAAGAACTCCAGCTTCAGGACGACATCGGCGGTGATGCCTTCTTCGGCAAGGATTTTTGGAATGCGCACCAGTGGTGTGTTGCCGATCGTTTCGGCGATGCTGTCATAGATGCGGCCGCGCAGCGGGCGGTCGAAAACCAGCGGCTTGTGGTCGTTTGCCATGGCGTTTTTCCTCGTTCCGGAAGGCCGGGCGCTGACCGGCGGCGTGTCGGCTGACCTAATACAAGGCAAAAAATTTCGGTGCTGGCAAGAAGGGTCGGGAGAGGGGGCCTTGGAAATAGATCCTCGCATCCGCACATCTGAAGTTTGGACCTCCGTTCGACTTGCCGAAAACGGTTGGCTTAAACCCGCTTGGCAACCGGTCGCCCGGATGCACATCCTGGGGCGTGGGAATAACACGCCTCGCCGCGCTTATGATGGTCGGCATCGACGCCACGACCTCGGCGCTCACGAACGGTCAAACCGAGCGCAACGGTGCATCGCGCGGTCCGGTCCGCATCGGCGAGGCTGCGTTCGGCGGCTGCCGCGGCGACGGCCCGGGCATCACCCGAGAAATCACTGCCGATGCACTCCCTACGCCCGACAGCGACATCGTCTTGGCCGAAGCCGGTGCCGGCCGCATCCGGCTGCTTCGCACAGCGTACGGCTTGGCCGCTCCGATCCCGACGATTACGTTCGCGTCCGACCTCACTCCACCGTTCAGTATAGCTTTCTGGTCGTCGGGCGTCCTGATAGAGGGACACTCTGCGTCGCTCGGCGTGGCATTTTATGATGGCACTGAATTCCCGCCCGACGATCGCGACGACGCGTTCATAGCGTTGCATGGATCACGGAACCGAGCCCAACGCAGAGGCTGCGAGGTGGTGCGCCTACGCTTCCCGGACGGGCATCCGACCGTCGTTTTTCAGGATTTCACGACCGGTCTTGTCGGTTTTGGCCAGGCTGTATGGCGTCGTCCGGTCGGGCTGACAGTGATACATGACGGATCGTTGCTGGTCAGCGAAGACGGCATCGCCTACCGAGCAGCACCATGAGTTGGCATCCAAAACCGCATTCGGCGTCAGTCAGTTTCATCCTGATCACTTTAGTGATCGATGCGCTGGGTTTCGGCTTGGTGGTTCCGATCGTGCCGTCCCTGGTATTGAAGCTTTCTGGCCTGACAGTATCCGGCGCCTCGAAATGGGTGGGCCTCCTGCTCGCCGCCTTCGCCCTGATGCAGTTCGTCTGCGCACCGGTGCTGGGCGGCCTCAGCGACAGGTTCGGGCGCCGTCCCGTGCTGTTACTGTCGCTTAGCGGGAGTTGTGCCAACTACCTGCTGCTGGCCTGGGCGCCGTCGCTGACTTGGCTGTTCCTGGGTCGGTTGATTGCCGGAGCCACTGCGGCGAATGCCTCGACGGCTACAGCCTACATCGCCGACGTTACGCCGCCGGCAAAACGAGCCGGGCAATTCGGCCTAGTCGGAGCCATGTTTGGTATCGGTTTCGTGATCGGCCCTGCGCTCGGCGGCCTTCTGGGTACCTACGGGGTGCGCATACCGTTTCTCGTCGCCGCGTGCCTGGCTGGCAGCAACGTGTGTTATGGACTGTTCGTGTTACCTGAGAGCTTGGCATCGGCGCACCGGCGTCCGTTCGACTGGCGGCACGCCAACTCGCTCGGTTCGTTGCATCTGGTGATGGCGGATCGAAATCTGGGCCGCCTGGCGATCGCTTGGGGCTGCATCTGGTTCGCGCTGGGTGCGCTGCAGAGCACCTTCGTGCTGGCCAACCAGGTCAGATTCGGCTGGGGCACCCAGGACAATGGCATGGCGCTGACCGTCGCCGGGCTTGGGTCCGCGGTGGTCCAGGGACTGCTAGTGCGCCGCATCGTTCCGGCGCTAGGTGAGCGTCGAGCGGCGATGATCGGCGGAATGATGGTGGCATGCGGTTATGCATGCATAGGGCTGGCGCCGTTCGGTTGGGTAGTGCTGTTGGGGATCGTTCTGCAGTCGATCGGGGCGATTACCAGCCCGGCGATCCAAGGGATGGTTTCTGCCGAGACCTCGGAGGACCGGCAGGGTGAAACGCAAGGCGCGCTGTCCTCGGTGCAGGGGCTCACGGCAATCGCGTCGCCTCTGGTCGCCAGTTGGGTGTTCTCGACGTTCACCGGCCCGGGTGCACCTTTGCAACTGCCGGGCGCTCCTTTCCTTGTTTCGGTGGTGGCGTATGGACTGGCGATCTGGGCGGTGTCTGGCGTCCAGCAAGCGCCGGCGTTGGTCGACCCGGCAATCGCGGTTAGCCTGCCCGTCGGTTCAGAGACAGGACGGAGTCCGTGACTATAAGCCCCGAAACAGCGGGGTCCCGCGTAGCTGCGGCCGCCATTCCACATCTTTGGCCCATTCAAGAAATTGCCGATGATTGCCGGGTTCAGTTATATGCCGCCATGGATGAAGCTTTGCCACATTGCGGCGTCGGTGGGTTTGCCCGCTGAGAGTCCTCGCGACTTGAACTCGACGGGGTAAACGACGGCGCCAGCCGCAGCCTGAATGGGTTACGCGCTGCATGCCTGGCCAGTCTGGGAGTGACGGTTCAGGCCCGCGGCCTGGTTCCTGCGACTTTGGTTAAGATGCCCCCGTTCCTTGGAGATGTGGAGTTTGTCGTGCTGGCTGCGGGCAACGGACCGAGCGGAGCGGCGTCGGCCGCAGCGACCGGGGTGAGATTCGAGACTGTGACTATCCCTTCACGGCAGCTTGGGTTCTTCATGGATTTCACGAACGCGTGGGAGGAGTGCTTGAGTGCCGGTCCATCTAGGGGCACAGTCCCTGTTTGAATGTCTTTCTCCAGGGGCCTGACTTGATGCAGCGTTTCACCTCGCTTGTACTGGCGCTAATTCTCAGCGGCTGCGGTTATAAGACATGGCTGAACCCGCCGCTCACCGCAGGCTACAATCCAAATTTACCCACTAGTAACAGCGAGAACATGCGCCGCGTTCAGGGTCAGGATACTACCGTCCCAACGCTGACCACCGAACCGGGGGATATTTGGCCAGGTCCTTTAAAGCCGCCTCCAACATTGCAAGACCTTGAACGTACCGGGGGACTGAGCCCGCAGCCAGAAGCCCCCGTTCCTGGATCACCCATGGAACGAGGCGATGGGGGACCCTATCCGTCGTCGAATCCCAGCTCGGGAAGTTCAACCCCGCCGCAGAAAGCACCAAACGGGCTTACTAGGCCGCAACCGAGTCCGCCTTTGTCGAGCTACACTGCTCCCGCGCCAGCTCCGCCAGCCCGCGGATCTGCAGGTCAGGTCATTCAGACTCCCGGCGCCCCGGCTGTAACGACAGGCGGGGGCCCAGGGTATCAGACGACCACAAACCCAGGCGGAGGCCAATCCATCATCGTGCCGAATGGGAATGGGACGAGTACGGTTATTCACTCCGACGGCCGCATAGAAACTATCCCGACAAGCAAACCATGACCCAACCATTGAAAATTTGGTATTTTGCATGGCTGCGCGAGCAGATAGGTCTGGCACAAGAGGAGTTTGCGCTTCCTGTCGGCGTTAGCACGGTTGGTGCGTTAATGGACTGCCTTTCGACCCGCGACCCGACTTACGCGAGAGCGTTTCAGAAAGGTAAGACTATCCGTTGCGCCATCAATCAAGAATTCGCCGATCGCGCGTCCCCCATACAAGCGGGAGACGAGGTTGCGTTCTTCCCTGCGGTTACCGGCGGCTAGCGCTAGCTGTAGCTGCTATGGAGGTTGTCCATCCGGGGCTCCGGGGCTGAAGGTGGAGGCGGTTTTTACCACGCCGACAACCGCGGAGCTCCGGATGGACATCCATCAGAATGGCCGAACGACGGTGCATAGTCGAATGCTGATCGTCGAGCGCCTGACGCAAGGCTGGTCAGTTGCGTCGGTTGCGTCAGCCCGGGGCTTGACCGCGAAAACGGTGCGCAAACGGCGTGGCTGGCATGCTGCCAAGGACGTTGTTCGCTTGGCCGATCGCTGATCAAAGCCGCACCGTAGCCCCAGGCGGTTGAGCGGCGAGAGCGGGAATCAGATTGAACACCTCACCTCCTCGTCGATGCCCGAGTCTGACGTCAAGCGTTTTCTGGCTGTGAAAGGCCTGAGGGCGACAGCATGATCTCGTTGTAGATAGACATGAAGTTACGCAGAATCTGAAGAGCGAGAAACCGTTCTGTGGTCACGAGGGACTCCTAACCCATGTTATCCACGTAATTCCAGATCTCTTTCCGGACGTCGTCATTACGCCGCTGTTCAATCAGTCCCGGCAGCGAAGAGCGGCATCCCCAAGATGACGAAGGAAGTTGGTCGAGCAAACCGGGGCGTTCACAGAAGCCGAGGAGCAGGGAATGGGCTGTGCGCGGATCACGACGCCGCTGAACAGCCTTGTGACCCTTGTTCTCGGCGCACACCCGCAGCTCGCGAGGCTTTATCGAAGCACCTATCGCAAGCCCGCGTTGATCCGCGTCAACATTGATGAGCCTGGAACGAGGGTATCGTCCTGCAAATCATTTAATGGCTGGTCGGATGTCTGCAGATGTGCGTGGAGATCGCGCGGATTAGGATCTACATAGAGAAGACCGGTTACGATCTCTCCTGACGCATGGCGCTGTTGCATGAAACTCAGTGCCGAAATGCGGTCGTGCATGTCGTAATCGGCATTGAGCTTTCGCAACCGCAGCACGGATCCATCATGTTGCGACACTACCTCTACCGAACCTGGGGCGAAGTCCACTGTGATTTCAGGACGTTCTGAAATAACATCCAAATAATTGACCGCAGCATTGTGCTCGCGTACGTAGTCGAAACTCTTCGTCGACCCTTCATGGTTATTGAACGCGACACAAGGCGAAATACAGTCGATGAAGGCAGCTCCTTCATGCTTCAACGCGGCCTCAATCAGCGGCACTAGCTGCGTCTTGTCGCCCGAAAAGCTGCGGGCGACGAAGGTGGCGCCAAGCTGCAGCGCCATCCCGACGAGATCAATCGCCTCATCGCTGTTCTGCAAACCACGTTTCGATACAGCACCTTTATCGGAGGTTGCGGAAAACTGACCTTTCGTCAGTCCGTAAACACCATTATTCTCTACAATATAGACCATGTTGACACCGCGCCGCATGGCGTGCGCGAACTGGCCCAGACCGATCGAAGCACTATCACCATCGCCGGAGACGCCGAGATAGATCAGATCTCGATTTGCCAAGTTGGCTCCAGTCAGCACGGATGGCATTCGTCCGTGTACCGAGTTAAAACCATGCGACGCCCCGAGGAAATAGGTTGGCGTCTTCGACGAGCAGCCAATTCCAGACAGTTTGGCGATTCGGTGTGGCGGCAGTTCAAGGTCAAAGCACGCCCTGACAATCGCGGCACTGATCGAGTCGTGCCCGCAACCTGCACACAGCGTCGATATGGCGCCTTCGTAATCTCGCCGTGTATGTCCGAGGCTGTTTTTCAACAATTCCGGATGATGCAACTTCGGCTTCGAAAGGAAGGTCATGAAACGGCCTCTTGAACAAGGTCGGCGATGGCGGTGGCTATGAACCGTGCGCTGATAGGAGTGCCGTCGTAATGCAGCACCTTGGTCAGCTTCTTCGGATCGATTTCGAGTTCGTTGACCAGCAAGGATCGCAACTGGCCATCGCGGTTTTGCTCGACGACGTAGACGCGGTCATGAAGGTCGATGAACGCTGTCACTTCGTCCCCGAATGGAAATCCACGCACCCGCAGCAAGTCCAGGTGAATGCCCTGTCCGGCCAGCAACAGGTCAGCCTCGGCAATCGCGGGGCTGGTCGATCCGTAATAGACCGCGCCGAGACGCGTTGGCTCATCAGCCTTCCGCTCAATTGCCGGCGGCACCAGACGTCGGGCGGTGGCATGCTTCTTTAGCAGACGCTCCATGTTTTCCCGGTAGTCGGCACCTTCTTCGGAATAGCGCGCCATGCGGTCCTTCGACGTTCCGCGAGTGAAGAAAGCGCCTCTCGTGGGATGGGTACCTGGCAGGGTCCGGTAGGCGATCCCGTCGTCATCCACATCCAGGTAGCGGCCAAACAGTTTTCCCGCTTCGAGCGCCTCGGCCGACATGACCTTGCCCCGATCCATACGGCGGCGATCGTCCCATTGAAAGGGCTTGGTCAATCGCTCATTCATGCCGATCTCGAGATCAAGCATGACAAATATCGGGGTCTGAAGACGGTCCGCGAGATCAAACGCGAGAGCGGCGAATTCGAAACACTCATGAGGGTCTTCGGGGATCAGCAGCACGTGCTTCGTGTCACCATGCGAGGCGTAGGCGCATGCCGTGATGTCGGTCTGCTGGGTGCGAGTCGGCATGCCGGTCGAAGGACCGGCACGTTGGACGTCGAAAATCACGGCCGGGATTTCGGCGAAATACGCCAAGCCGACGAATTCCTGCATCAGCGAGATACCCGGCCCCGAGGTCGCCGTGAACGCCCGCGCCCCGTTCCAAGCTGCCCCGATCACCATCCCGATCGACGCCAACTCGTCTTCCGCCTGGACGATGGCAAAACTCTTCTTCCCGGCCTTATCGATGCGCATCCGACCGCAGTATCGCGCAAAAGCCTCGGCCAAGGAGGTTGACGGTGTAATCGGATACCAGGCACAGACAGTGGCACCGCCGTAGACAGCGCCTAGCGCCGCAGCACTATTGCCGTCGATGAAAATGCGGTCACCGACCGTGTCTGAAGGCCGAAGCGTCAGGCCTATTGGCCAAGTCAGGTTCCGTTGCAGCCAATCGCGGCCCAAATGCAGCGCCTCCACATTCGCTGCGATCAGTTTCTCGCGCCCCCTGAACTGCTCGTCCAGCAGTTGCTCGATGACTACGGGGTCCAACTCGATCAGAGCAGAAAGTGCGCCCAAAGAAACGATATTCTTGAACAACTGCCGCTGCCGGGGATCACTATAGGCTTTGTTCGTTATCTCGGTCAGCGGCACGCCTACGACAACGACATCTGAACGGAACTTCGCGGCTGGCATCTGCTTGGTATTGTCAAAGAACAGATACCCACCAGCCTCGATCGACCTTACGTCCTGATCCCAGGTCTGCGGGTTCATCGCCACCATCAGGTCGGGACCGCCACCACGCGCCGCCAAATGCCCGGCATCGGAAATCCGGACTTCGTACCAGGTCGGCAATCCCTGAATGTTGGATGGAAAGATGTTGCGCGGCGTTGCAGCTATCCCCATGCGCAGGACCGATCTTGCGAACAGGGCGTTCGCACTCGCTGAGCCCGATCCATTGACGTTGGCAAACTTGACAACGAAGTCGTTGACCCGCTGGAGGCCTTTCTGGCGGTCTAATTGCTGCAGCATGCGTTCTTGGCCTGGGCCACATCGATCAAAAAGCGTTGCATATCCCACGCGCCCGTGGGGCAGCGTTCTGCACAAAGCCCGCAGTGCAGACAGACGTCCTCGTCCTTCGCCATGATTCGGTTGGTCTTCAAGAGCCCCGAAACGTAAAGCGCCTGGTCCTTGTTGTGGGCAGGCGCCATTAAGCGGGTTCTTAACTCCGCCTCATCGCCGTTATCCGTGAAGGTGATGCAATCGACGGGACATATGTCAACGCAGGCGTCGCACTCGATGCACAGACTGTCAGTGAATACCGTCTGCACATCGCAGTTCAAGCATCGTTGCGCCTCGGCGAAAGCCAGTTGGTCATCGAAGCCGAGCTCTACTTCTGACCTGATATCCTTGAGCGCGACATCCTTGTCTCGATGTGGAACCTTGAAGCGCAAATCGAGGGAAATATCGTTGTCGTAGCTCCACTCGTGAATCCCCATTTTCTGACTGGCGAGGGTAACCATTGGTGGTGGCCGTTCATTGACATCGGCCCCCTGGCAGAAGCGATGGATCGATATCGCCGCCTGATGCCCGTGAGCAACTGCCCAAATGATATTCTTTGGCCCGAATGCCGAGTCGCCACCGAAGAAAACCCGTGGTTCGGTAGACTGGAAGGTGGTCTCGTTTACCACCGGCATGTCCAATTCGTTGAAGGATAGACCGATGTGTCGCTCGATCCAGGGAAATGCGTTCTCCTGCCCGACCGCCACCAGAACGTCGTCGCATTCGAAGAAAACATCGGGTTCGTTTGTCGGCACGAGTCGGCGCCGACCTCGGTGGTCGAATTCGGCTTTTACCTTCTCAAAGGTCATCCCGTAAAGCTTTCCGTTGGCGTGCTTGAATTCTTTCGGCACCAGGAAATTCAGGATCGGAATGTCCTCAGCGATCGCGTCTTCCTTTTCCCAAGGCGAGGCCTTCATTTCCTCGAAACCCGAGCGGACTATGACTTTTACATCGTCCCCGCCTAAGCGGCGGGACGAGCGACAGCAGTCCATCGCTGTATTGCCGCCGCCAAGTACGATAACGCGTCGGCCGATCTTGTTGATATGACCAAATGAGACGGACGACAGCCAGTCGATCCCGATGTGGATGTTAGCGGCAGCTTCCCGCCGCCCCGGCAGGTCCAGGTCCCGTCCGCGCGGCGCACCGGAACCGACGAAGACCGCATCAAATCCGTCGCCCAGCAAACGCTCGAGGCTGTCTACTTGATGGCCCAGCCGCATTTCCGGCCCCATGGACGCAATGTAGCCAACTTCCTCGTCAATTACCTCTTCCGGAAGTCGGAACTTTGGAATCTGGCTTCGGATCATACCGCCGGCGCGGTTATCGCCGTCAAAGATCACGAGATGGTAGCCCAATGGCGCTAGGTCCCGGGCAACGGTCAAGGAGGCCGGCCCGGCTCCCACAAGGGCAAGTCTTTTGCCGTTACGGATCTGCGGAACCGTCGGCATACGGTCGCTGACGTCGCCCTTGTAGTCTGCCGCCACTCGCTTGAGCCGACAGATGGCAACCGGCTGCTCTTCCACCCGCACGCGACGGCAGGCCGGCTCGCAGGGTCGGTCGCACGTGCGCCCGAGGATTCCAGGGAATACGTTCGACTCCCAATTGATCATGAACGCGTCCGCATAACGCCCAGCGGCAATCAGCCGGATGTATTCCGGAACAGGGGTGTGGGCGGGACAGGCCCATTGGCAATCGACCACCTTGTGGAAATAGTCTGGATTCTTGATGTCGGTCGGATGCAAATCGAACTCCTGTTCCCAGCGGCTCGATACGCCGCCTTACGCGTACTCGCCAAGCACTTATGCTGCTTCAGCTACTCGCTGTCACGGAACAGTAGGTCCAATTCAAAGGCTGGGCAATCTGGGCCGACTTTGGCCGAGAACGAAGGCAGCAAGAGCCGTAGAGGACGCCGGAGTCGAGCCAAGGTTTAAGCGAGACAAGACTAATGATATTAGCTGAATTCCGCTCAGTGAAACGATCAAATGAAGCCAGCGCACTACTGCCTAAATGCTACCGTACGGCATCAAACATGAAAGCTCTCGCCGCATCCGCACCGCCCCTTCTCATTCGGATTGACAAAAGTAAACCCAGCCGTCAGGTCCTTAATCTCATAGTCCATCACCGTCCCGATCAAGAACAATGACGCTTTTCGGTCAACCAGAACCGTCAAACCTCTGTCTGTCACAACTTCATCCGAGGATGCCGGTTCAACGGTCCAAGACATGTCGTACGACATGCCAGAGCAACCCTTGGTCTTCACGCCGATGCGGAGAAGCATGCCCTGCTCACCTTTGGCGTACAGCTGTCGCAGCCGCTCTGCTGCGGCGTCCGTCAGGGTCATAAGTGGCGGCAAGGAGCGAGTCTTGCGGGGGACAGTCGTCGTGGTGCTCATCATTCAGCCTTGTGTCGCTTCGATCAAAACATATTCAACTGCAGGCGAGCCTCTTCGGTCATGCGCGAAGGGTCCCAGGGAGGATCCCAAACCGTTTCAACTCGGCATGACGTTACACCTGCAACCGACGATACGGCGCTTCGCACTTGCTCAGGCAGTTCCTGAGCGCTGGGACAGCCGGGTGCTGTCAACGTCATCTCGACTTTCACCGCCCCGCCATCGTCTATCTCCACTACGTAGATCAGACCCAACTCATAAATATTAACAGGGATTTCAGGGTCGTAGACAGTGGCGATCGCTTCGATCAGGGTGTCTTCACTCGGAAGTCGCGGCGCATTCGCGATCGGCGTTTCGCCATCCGGTGTCCATGCCGTCGGTGGGGTCAACTCACTCACTGCTTGCCTCCTTCGAACCGTTCAGCGCGGCAATCAGAGCGTGCCAAGGCAGAGTCGCGCATTTTACTCGGGAGGGATACTCGTGAACACCCGCCAACGGTGCGAGACGCCGCAACGGTTCGGCAAGCTCATCTTTGCAGTCCGGGCAACCGCCGGTGCGCGCCATCGTTTGGAAAGCCTCAAAAAGCGCCTGAGTATCCGCTTGGTCGCGATCTCGCACTGTCTCTACCATCAGGTCAGCGGAGGCAATGCTGATCGCGCAGCCACGGGCCTCAAAACCCACGCGACCGATTCGGTCGGCAATCATCTTCACCCAGACTTCGACGCGGTCCCCGCACATCGGGTTGTCGCCCCGCGCGGAAGCGTCGAAGCTATCCAAGCGCCCAGCATGGCGCGGTCGGCGTCCATGATCCAGGATAAGATCTTGATACAAGTCACGCAGATCGTCGAAGCTGTCCGACTGCGTCATTGAAAAAACTCCCGTACTCTAACCAACCCATCAACCAGCGCGTCGACCTCGGCGCGGGTTGTGTAAATGCCGAAGCTAGCCCGAGCGGTGCTTTCCAGATTGAAGCGATGCATCAGCGGTTCGGCGCAGTGGTGCCCGGCTCGCACTGCGATCCCCTGACGATCCAGTAAAGTCGCCACATCGTGGGCGTGCGCTTTGTCTACCACGAAAGAGACTACCCCGCCGCGTTCCTGCGCGTTGCCGAGGACCCTTATCCCCTCCATCTCTGCCAGGCGGGACAAGGCGTATTCCGTCAACGATGACTCATGCGCCACCATGGCATCGTAGCCAATCGCCCGAATGTAGCCCACCGCCGCTTTCAGGCCGATGCCCTCGAGAATTGCTGGCGTGCCGGCCTCGAATTTGTGCGGCACTGCCGCCCAGGTGGATTGTTCGAAGGTAACCGACGATATCATATCGCCACCGCCGAGGAATGGCGGCATTCGATCCAGCAAGTCGCGTCTGCCCCACAAAACGCCGATACCGGTGGGCCCGTAAAACTTGTGGCCGGTCCAGCAGTAGAAGTCGCAATCTAGCGCGCGAACATCCACCTTGCGGTGCACAATGGCTTGCGACCCGTCGAACATGACCTTGGCGCCGTAGGCGTGGGCGATACGCACAATGCGTTCCGTTGGCGTGATTGTGCCGAGGACATTCGACATATGAGTAATTGCGACAAGCCCGACCTTACCATCCGCCAGCAGCGACTCGAACGCCGCCATGTCCAGCTCGCCCGCGTCGGTGATCGGAGCCACTCTCAGTTCGATTCCGTGAGCGTCACGCAGCAACTGCCAAGGCACGATATTGGAATGGTGCTCCATGGTTGAAATCAGAACCGCTTGGCCGCGCTTCAACACGCCTCGGCCGTAGCTATGGGCGAGCAGGTTTATGGCCTCGGTGCTGTTTCGCACGAAAACGATCTCAGATCGATCGTTCGCGTTCATCAGTTCCGCTACGACATCGCGGGCTGATTCATAAGCTTCGGTAGTCCGCTCGCTCATCCAGTGTAGACCGCGATGAACATTGGCATATTGGGTCTGCATCGCGTCAGCCATGGCGTCGATCACTGCCTGGGGCTTCTGGGCGGACGCGGCGCTGTCAAGAAAGACGAGCGGCTTATCGCGGATAGTCTGTTTCAGTATCGGGAAATCCCGCCGTATCTGGTCCACGTCAAGGAGGGTCGGAATTGTCATCATGTTCATGGTTTTTGCCTCTCCCACCAGCGCGCGACACCGGCTTCAAGGCAGCCACGGATGGTATCGTCTGAAACCAAAGCCAGCCCGTTGGCAAGGAACGCACGCACCAGAATGGAACGAGCCTCTATTTCTGAAACACCGCGACTGCGAAGGTAGAAAAGCTGCTCCGTATCGAGCTCGCCGACCGTTGCGCCATGACTGCATTTCACGTCGTCGGCGAAAATCTCAAGTTCGGGTTTCGAGTCAATTTCCGCATCCGGCGACAGCAGCAGCGTCTGGTTCATCTGATAGCCGTCGGTCTTGACGGCGTCCCGAGCGACCTCGATCTTGCCTTGGAAGACACCGTGCGACCGACCAGCCAAGACATTTTTTACAGTCTGGCGGGACGTGCACCTCGGTGCGTCGTGACGCACGATAGACGTGAAGTCGCCGTGCTGCGACCCAGCAAGAATTTGTGCTGCATTCAAGTGGGCTATTGCTCCGGTGCCCGTAAGGTGGGTGTGAACCTCGGTGCGTGACAGCCGCGCACCGATGTTCAGTGTAAAGCTGTCATAGGTCCCACCGGCTCCAATGCACGCGTACGTGGTCGACACGTGAAACGCTCCCACCGCTTCATCCTGCAAGCGGATATGCGTGAGATGCGAACCGGGACCTACGTGGACTTCCGCAACGGTGTTTAATAGATACGATCCTTCCCCAGATGAAACCTCAACCAGGGTCAGCTTGGATCCCTTGCCTAGGTGAATGCTGTGGCGCGGATGAACGTCGGCACCGTCTGAGCAGACGCTGACAAGTTGAATGATTCCGCCATCTTGGTCAGCGGGTATCTGCAACCCCGCGCCGTCGGCGGCAAGCATCGTGTTCAACGCAACCAGCGGCTCCCGGTCCGGCCACGCCAGCGTGCCGAAATCGGGTCGTTGGGCGAAGCGGGAAAATCCCATTTCGGGTTTGATGGTCAGATCTTGGCGAATCGCGCCATCGACAAACACAATCCGGGGCGCATTCAGTAACTGCAATTCTGCCAAGAAGGCTTCAGCATCCTGCGGAGGACGAGTTGGCTCACGGCGAAAATCGGCTTCGGCGACCGACCGTAAACTGGTATACTTCCATGCTTCCATCCGGCGCTTTTGCCTGCCACCGGGTAATCCCGAGGCCCGGAACGCCGAAGCCGCAGCGGCTCGGAGCGCCGAATCACCCGGAAGCAGACCGACGAGCCCATCGTACCGGTCTAGATATCCTGCGGTTCCAGTATTCACGCAGCCTCCTGAGTCAGGCCGGCGTAGCCGCTCTTTTCCAATTCCTTCGCCAACTCCGGGCCGCCGGAGCGGACGATCCGACCTTGTGTCAGCACATGCACTCGATTGGGCACCAAGTAGTCCAACAGACGTTGATGATGGGTGATGACGAGTGCCGAAAATTGCGGCCCGCGCAGCGCATTGACCCCGTCGGCAACGACCTTCAACGCGTCGATGTCGAGACCGCTATCGGTCTCGTCGAGGATTGCCAGCTTCGGGCGTAAAATCGCCATCTGCAGTACCTCGTTGCGTTTCTTCTCGCCGCCGGAGAAGCCGACATTGACATTTCGCTTCAACATGTCGTCCGGCATCGCCAGCCGCTTTGCCTCCACGCGAGCCATCTTTAGAAACTGCACCGCGTCCAGTTCAGCTTCGCCATGTGCACGACGGATCGCATTGAGCGCTGTTCGGAGAAAATTGGCGTTATTGACGCCCGGCAATTCGACCGGCGCTTGAAAGGCCAGAAAAACCCCGGCCGCGGCCCGATCCTCCGGATCCATAGCCAAAAGATCGGCGCCGTTGAAGGTCACGGAACCCGAGATCACTTCGTAGTCTTCCCGTCCGGATAACACATACCCGAGGGTCGATTTGCCGGAACCGTTAGGCCCCATGATGGCGTGGACTTCGCCTTCGGGCAGCGTCAGATCGATGCCGTGCAGGATGGTCTTGTTGTTGATCGAAGCGGCCAAGCCGCGGATATCCAACATCTGTTTTATCCCACTGACCCTTCGAGTGATACCGTCAGAAGCTTTTGCGCCTCCACGGCAAACTCCATGGGAAGTTCCTTCAAGACATCCCTGCAGAAGCCGTTGACAATCAGGCCCACGGCATCCTCCTCCGACAGCCCACGCTGCCGGCAGTAGAACAACTGATCATCGGCGATTTTGGATGTGGTCGCCTCGTGCTCCACCGTTGCCGACAGGTTGCGGCTTTCAATATACGGTACGGTGTGGGCACCGGCCCGATCGCCGATCAACAAGCTGTCGCATTGAGTGAAATTCCTGGCATTCGAGGCGCTAGGAAGCATCCGGACCAAGCCCCGATAAGTGTTGTTCGAATGTCCCGCGCTGATACCCTTGGAGATAATCGTACTGCGCGATCCTTTGCCAATATGGATCATTTTTGTACCAGTATCCGCTTGCTGATAATTGTTTGTCACAGCAACGGAATAGAACTCGCCCACGCTCTCCTCGCCGAGCAGCACGCAGGAGGGATATTTCCAAGTAATGGCTGACCCGGTTTCCACCTGTGTCCAGGAGATTTTCGACCGGGCGCCGCGGCAAGAGCCACGCTTCGTGACAAAATTGTAGATGCCGCCTTTACCCTGGGCATCCCCTGGATACCAATTCTGCACTGTCGAATACTTGATCTGGGCATCGTCAAGTGCCACGAGTTCCACGACTGCGGCGTGCAGTTGATTTTCGTCGCGCTGCGGGGCAGTACAGCCTTCCAGATAACTCACATGGCTTCCGGCCTCGGCAATGATGAGGGTCCGCTCGAACTGCCCCGTGTTTCGGGCATTGATGCGAAAATAGGTCGACAGTTCCATCGGACAGCGGACGCCTTTGGGGATGTAGACGAAGCTCCCGTCTGTAAACACGGCACTGTTCAACGCGGCGAAGAAGTTGTCGCCCGTCGGCACGACCGTGCCAAGGTATTGCCTTACGAGATCTGGATGTTCGCGGACGGCATCGCTGATCGGGCAAAAAATCACCCCGGCTTCGCGCAATGTCGCCTGAAAGGTCGTGGCAACCGAAACGCTATCGAACACCGCGTCCACCGCGACCTGCGCACCTTCGACCGCATCGACATCGACGCCCGCGAGAATGGCCCGTTCCTTCAGCGGGATGCCGAGTTTCTCGTACATTTTCAGTAACTCAGGATCGACCTCGTCAAGACTCTTTGGGCCAGTCTTTTTCTTTGGAGCCGCGTAGTAGTGCAGGTCCTGATAATTGATCGGAGGGTGCTCGACCCGAGCCCATTGTGGCTCGTCCATCTTCAACCAGGCGGCGTAGGCTTTCAGCCGCCAGTCCAGCATCCAACTGGGCTCTTCCTTGCGCTGCGAAATCAGCCGGATGATGTCCTCATTTAGCCCCTTCGGCGCGAGGTCCATCTCGATCGCTGTCTCGAAGCCCCATTTGTAACCAGTTTGCGTGATGGAATGGACGGTATCGAGCGTTTCAGTGCCAACGGCCATGAAGAATCCTATTCGACGGCGGATTGAAAGAGGGCCTGCTGCGTTGGTGTCCGGACCGCCACGCGCCCAATTTGCATGTCGGCCAAGGTAATCCCGTTCAACGCATCACGGATGGCATCGTTAACCGGATCCCATCGTCCGCGCATGGGGCAGAGTTGCGATTCGCACCCTGAAAACGAACCGTCGACGCAAGCTGTCAGAGCGATCGGTCCGTCGATGGCGGCGATCACATCCGCGATCGGAATCTCGGCCAAGTCGCGGTTCAGGCGATAACCACCTTTGGCGCCTCGCTGTGAAGCGACGAGATCCCCCGCTGAAAGTGCTTTTAAAACCTTGGCGACAGTGGGTTCGGGGATGCCGGTTGCCGCGGCAATGCCTGGCGAGGTCTGCACGGGACCCGTCGCCGAAAGACGCACGAGCACCACCACCGCATAGTCCGTCAGCTTCGACAGCCTTAGCATGGCCTGAAAACCCCGCGTCCCGAGTGGCAAGTGTATCCGGACCAACGCAGTCCGGATTAAACGCAGATGGCGTATCCTACCGACAGCGTCAAGGGGTTTGAGACCGAGCCGGCAGCGAGGTTGCCGGGCACGCACGGCCGGTTCGGCGAACCGGCCGCGGCGCGTGAGATCCCTCGTGCCCAATCAAGTCGAGATTTGCTCGAGCACGGCTTGCCCCTGTCTTATCCCACCGAACTTGATCAGCGTTGCCGGGAGCAATGCGCCGGGTATGATAATCCACAGGATCCAGCCAAGGTGGTTTGGCCCAAGCGCATAGAGTGGCCCCAGCAACGTCACCCCAGCCCAGGCTCCTAGATGGCCCAGCCCGTCGGTCCAGGCGAAGGCTTTCGAGCGGATGCGGGTTGGATAGGCCACGGCGGTGTAATTATACAGGTTGAACAGGAACAGTCCGGTGCCGACGCGGCTGACCACATAGCATCCGGCGATAACCCACAAATCAGGCACCATCCAGGCCACTAGCCACGCGAAAGCGAAGAGCATGCCGGCGATGAACAGCACTTCGCGGCGCTCGATCTGGTCCCCGAGGCGTGCATTGACCAGGAAACCGACGAACAAGGCCGCATAAGCCACGGCAATGGTCAGGAAGACAAAATGTGCCGACCCGCCGTGGTCCACCATGAATACGGCGGCGAACGCGCCGACGCCGTACACCAGCCCGGCATAGGCGAACAGCCAGACAACGATCAGTAGCCACGTCCGGCCGCGATAATGCGGGTTTGTGAATAACTCGGTCCACGATCCACCGGCGGCGCCGATAACCGGGTCAAGTATCGGGCTGGGTTCCGGCAGTGGCGCGGCACAGGCCGCCTGACACCGCCGTTCGTAGATTGTCATCACCCGTTCGGCTTCCTCGTGACGCCCATGTGCCTCCAGCCAGCGGGGTGATTCGGGCAATTGCCACCACAGCAGCGGCAACAGGATCGCGACCTCGACCGCCGCGCTGACCCACAGGAAAAGCTGCCAGTTGCTTGGTATCCAGGCAAACGCCAGAAGATTGACGCCGACCGCGACCACGGCCGTGATACCCTGAGAGGTGAGAAGCACGCGGTTGCGCACCTGCGGCGAGGTCATTTCCGACAGATAGGTGGAGTGCGTGGCCACGATCCCGCCGACGCCGAGTGTGCTGAGCACCGATAGCACCACCATCCAGGCGAAATCGGTCACATAGGCGAAAGGCCAGATACAGAGACCTCCGAGCAGGGTCGCCAATAAGATCGCCGGTCGGCGCCCGTAGCGATCGGCGACGTAGCTCATGAGATATACGCCGAGAAGGATGCCGAGACCGACCTGCAACGCCTGAATCACCGCGTACTGTACGACATCGATGATGTGGTTTGGACGCCAGACGAACGGATACAGCCGTGCCCCAATTCCATCGGTGTCGAAGATGATGAAGCCCCAGGTGACCTCCACCAGAATCGCGAGCTGCCATTGCACTCGCGTCAGCGGCAACCGGTCGATCCGGGCTGCCATGACACCGTCGTAGGTCGTGCGTTCGACCATCCGTCCCCCCCCTCGGACCCGCACAAGGTTGTTGGCGTGGGGCCTCCGCTTCGTATCCCGAAGCCTAGGATGGGTTGCTTTCGATCGACAAATTTGCTGCGCCCCGGCGCGAAACTCGGCAGTTCAGCAGTTTCGGATCATTCCGTGGCAGCGACGGAATTCCGTTCCGTTGCCGCTTGCAGCCCGACCACCTGGGCCACCCGCTCCAGCCGCCGGATCACGCTTTCCCCGGCGAACACGCCGCTACCTTCTTGCAACCTCAGGACCAGCCTCGGCCCCTCGATCCGCAACCGCGTGCCCGCCAACAGATCCTTGGTCCCGGCTGAG
The DNA here is from genome assembly GCF_965277825.1 of Rhodopila sp. Lineage (NCBI taxonomy): Bacteria > Pseudomonadati > Pseudomonadota > Alphaproteobacteria > Acetobacterales > Acetobacteraceae > Rhodopila > Rhodopila sp. The sequence goes on from NZ_OZ255846.1 coordinate 835,030, forward strand.
AGCGTATAAGCCAAGCGGAGCGCAATCCCCAAAACCTCGGCCCGATTGGCAGCATCGGCATCCAACAGGAGACGGGAAGGGCGCAGGAAGGGCGCGTCCGACGCTGCCTCGTACCGAAGCGCGACGGCTAGTGCCAGGAAGGCTCGGGAGGCATGATCCAGTGCGACTCCCGGCTGGCGCAGCACGCGCAGGAATGCCTGTTCCGCGCGAAATTCCGGATGGTCGTGGCTGCCGATGTCCGACATCCAGCACAATGCTTCCCGCAACCGCATCCCGGCGGCTGTCTCCACGGGGAACAATGGTTGGGTCCATTCCACCAGCGCCGGCGGCAAGGAAGGGTCGCGACCATGCCGCGCTGCCAATTCCCAGGCAGCACTGAGCAGGGGGTCCTGCTGCTGTATTGCCGTTGGCATCCGCCGCATGAACCAGCCCTCGCGCAACCCGCTGGCACTGAAGATGACCCGAGGCGCCGCGGTTACGCGCAACAAGCGGCGAAGCGCCACGGCCGCGAATGGCAGGTCATCGATACGCCGGCGAGGCGCCCCCGGGATGCGTTCCAAGACCTTGCGTGTCGCGGCGGAAATGATCCCTGTCAGGTCCCGAGCTGCTTCCCGGTCGATGGTATAATAATGCACCATGTTGAGCGGGTATCCGGTCTGCGCCATGTGGATGCGTGCCAAGGCCCGCCAGGCGCCCCCCACAAGATAGAGATCGCCACCGGCCGCGTCGCCGAACCATGGCACGGTCTGCAGATCTTCCTCGGCGATCGCCCGTGCCCGTAACGGGTCGCCGCCGGACCGCTCCGCCATACGTATCACGCCTAACCGCAAGGTCTGAGACGGCCCTCGTGTGCCGTGGACCAGCCGCACGACCTCAAGTGAGCCGCCGCCGATATCCGCGAGTACGCCATCTGCGGCCGGGATGCCGCACAGCATGCCGTCCGCGGAGTAGGCAGCCTCCTCGACACCGGAAAGGATGTGGATCGGCACATCCGGCATTTGATCGCGCAGCGCGCTCACGAAGGCCGGTCCGTTATCGGCATCGCGTACCGCGGCGGTCGCCAGCACCTCGAACGGCTTGGCGCCCATGGCGCGCGCAACCGCGTGATACCGATGCATAACCGTCAGTGCCTGATCCACACCTTCTTGATTTAGACGGCCCGTGGCTTGAAGACCGCGACCCAAACGAAGCACCGCCTTTTCATTAAAAATCGGCATCGGGTTACGTGTGTGGCCTTCGTAAACCACCAATCGGACCGAATTGGATCCCAGGTCAACAACACCGCATCGCGGTAGCGGGGGAGGCGCAGCAAACGGCATCGTCAGTCCTGCGTCACTCGATCTTGGCGTCGCGGGGTGGTGACCGGGGAAGCGACCGCTGGGCCATGCAAAGCTGAACCGCGGCCAGACAGGGATGGGTTGGTCATGAAGTAATCGTGCGCAGAAACCGGCTTGCGGCCGGGTGCGACGCGGGCCCAGGAGCCGTCTGCGTTCAATTCCCAAGATTGCAGCGAATCCTTCAGATTTATCACCATGATCTGGTCCAGTACCTGGGCATGTACGGTGGGATTGTGGATCGGCACCAGGGTCTCGACACGCCAGTCCATGTTTCGCTCCATCCAATCGGCGGAGCTGATAAACACCCTTGCATGGCGACTTGGGATCACATGGCCGTCGCCGAAAACGTAGATACGGCCGTGTTCCAGAAAGCGCCCGACGATGGATTTGACCCGGATATTATCCGAAAGCCCCGGCACCCCTGGTCGCAGGCAGCAAATCCCACGGATTACCGCCATGACTCTTACCCCGGCACGAGACGCTTCGTACAATGCATCGATCAGCTCAACGTCCGTCAGGCTGTTCATCTTCAGCCAGATATTGGCCGCTTTGCCGGCATGAGCGAAGGCGATTTCCTTACGCACCAGAGCCAGCAGTTTGGTGCGGGTCGTGAGCGGGCTGAAGCCCAATTCCTCCATGATTTCAGGTCGCGCGTAACCGGTCATGAAGTTGAACAGGCGGGCAGAGTCGCGTGTCAGAGCGGGATCGGTGGTGAAGAAGCTTAGGTCGGTGTAGATACGTGCCGTGATGGGATGATAGTTCCCGGTGCCGAAGTGGGCGTATGATCGAATGGCACCCGCCTCCCGTCGTACCACCAATGACAGCTTGGCGTGCGTTTTCAGGCCCGCGAAGCCATAGACAACCTGCACACCGGCCGCTTCCATTCGACGCGACAGCCGGATGTTGGCTTCTTCGTCGAACCGGGCCCGCAGTTCGACCATCGCGGTGACCGATTTGCCAGCTTCGGAGGCCTCGATCAGCGCGTTCACGATCGTGCTGTCACGGCTGGTGCGGTAAAGTGTCTGCTTGATCGAAATCACCGCTGGATCTTGCGCCGCCTGGCGCAGGAACTGTACGACGACGTCGAAGCTCTCATACGGGTGATGGACGATGATATCCTTGGCGCGGATCGCGGCAAAGCAGTCGCCGCCGAAGTCACGGATGCGTTCGGGGAAGCGGGGCGTATAAGGCGCGAACAGCAGATCATGCCTGTCCTCGACGATCATCTGCTTCAGGTCGGCAAGACCCAGAAGGCGCTGGTCGTCGTGGATCTCGTCGGGTGCCGCGTCCAATTCGTCAATCACGAGTTCACGCAGTTCCGGCGGCATCCCCGCCGCGATTTCCAAGTGGATCGCCACGCCACGCCGCCGCCGCTTCAGCGCGGTTTCGTACGACCTCACCAGGTCCTCGGCCTCTTCCTCGAATTCAACGTCAGTGTCGCGGATAACCCGGAACAGGCCATGGCCGGCCAACCGGAAACCCGGGAACACCCGATCGAGGAACAGCACGACCAGATCGTCCAGCAAGATGAACCGGATTGAACCGCGTTCATCGCTCGGTGGCAGACGGACGAAACGGTCGATTTGGCTAGGCAAGGGCAACAGTCCGCGCATGCCCTGGCCGTCATCCTCCCGGACCAGATGAAGGGCAAGCACCAGGCCGAAGTTAGAGATGAATGGGAACGGATGCGCTGGATCTACCGCCAGCGGAGTGACAACGGGAAAAACCCGCTCCATGAACCAGGCGTCGAGCCATGCCTTGTCCTCACTGGATACGCTGTGGGCGTCGCATAAAGCCACTCGGGCCTTGCGAAGCAGGTCCAGAAGTTCGCTCAGGATACGTTGCTGGTCAGCCAGCAGCACCTCGGCGCGATGTTTGATGTCGGTCAATTGCCGGGCGGCGGTCCGGCCGTCGGCCGAGACAAGGGTCGCCCCGGCTTTTGCCTGCCCGATCAGGGCCGCGACCCTGACCGAATAAAACTCGTCGAGATTGGATGCGCTGATCGACAGGAAACGCAGTCGTTCCAGCAGCGGGTGACGAGGGTTCTCGGCTTCTTCCAGAACGCGGTGATTAAAATCAAGCCAGGACAGCTCGCGATTGATGAAGCGTTCCGGGCTGTCAGGGCTCGTTTCAGCTTCGCCAGCAGGATGCGGTCTGACCTTGACCCGAGTGGAAGCAGCCTCCGGCGCAACCGAATGTTCCGCTAGCTCCGCAGCATCGGCCTTGAGCACCATCAATGCAGTTCCTTCGCCTGACCATACGGCACTCTACAGGAAGCCCAGCAACTATGAGGAGGGGTCACCGCGTGACAAGCCGGATACGCCCCCTGCCAGCAGCGAAAATTCCTCGCTTCTGATCAGTTTGGCCGCCAGTGAACGAGTGATCGGCTTTCCGGCGGTCAAACTGAGGTCGTCCAAGCGTGCGACCGCCTGACGCAGTGCATCCGGGGTGCGGTCTATCTGCGTCAGCAGCCAGTCCTGTACCGGTTGGGCCACGCTCAGTTGGCGGTCCGCAAGCAGGCGCGCCAACAGCACGGCAAGCAGATCGTCGCTTGGCGGTCGGATCTCCGCGGCGGTGATGGCACGCAGCCGGCTGGATAGATCGGGCAGACGCACATGCCAACGCGACGGCGCGGTATGGCCAGACAGCAGGACGCACAATCCCCGATCGCGCGCGGTGTTCAGCAAATGCAACAAGAGCGGCTCCGCGACAACGGTGTCGGCATCGTCGAGCGCCAGCCCGCCAGTTTCCGGCATGCCATCCAGATCCCGCAAACTGGAACCCGCCAAAACTCGAGCCCCCACGCGCTCCGCCCAAACATGCAGCAAATGGGATTTGCCGCTCCCTCCCGGTCCCCACAGCGCCAGTCGCCGGTCAGGCCAATCGACATCGAGCCACGCCAGGGCCGCTTGGTTCGAGGCCGCGGGCACGAAATCCCGCGGGTCGAAGTTGGGTGCCCGCGGGAAGGGCAGCAGCATTTGGACGCTTTCGGGCGGCATCAGGCGGAAGGCGGATCAAGATAGAGCGGGCTCGCCAAATACCGCCGCAGCCAGAACCGAGCAAGAACACCGATGGTTGCCGCGATCGGCACCGCAAGCATCACTCCGAGGAAGCCGAATGCCGCACCGCCTGCGAAGAGTGCGAAAATCACCCACACCGCGGGCAATTCCACTCGATCCCCCAGAAAGCGTGGGTAGATCACGTAACCTTCCAGAATTTGTCCAACGATGAGCACGGCACCGACGAAAGCAATTCCGCGCCAATGAGGGAACTGCGCCAAAGCCAGGCCGATCGCGGTGACCCCGCCGGTAATGGATCCCACATAGGGGATGAACGACAGCAAGCCTGCCATCAGCCCCACGATCAATCCCAGATCCAGCCCCGCCAAGGTCAATCCGACAGCGTAGTAAAGCGCCAGGAACAGGCAGCACAGCGCCTGGCCGCGCACCCAAGCGGACAGAATGCGATCGACCTCCCGAGCCTGGGCTCGGATCACGCCGCGGTAGCGGTACGGCAGCCAAGAGTCCACCATGGCCACGACGCGCGGCCAGTCACGCAACAGGTAGAATCCCACCACCGGAGTGACAACCGCCAGCGACAGCAGATTGAAGATCGCGAAACTGCTGCCGATCAACCCGGTAATCGTGGACAACAGAATGCTCAGCATCGACCCGGCCTGACCGCTGACGACGTCGCGAATCTTGTCATTGACGACATCGGGGCCGAAATTTTGCTGCAAGTCGGTCAGCACCTCCCGCGCCCAGCCTTGTAGCAGCGTGGCGTATTGCGGGATGCGATTGACCAACAAGCCAACCTGAACGATGACCAGCGGATACAGCAGCAGGGCGAACAATAGCACGCCCACAATTACCGCCAGGATCATCAGCAAGGCCGCGACGCCCCGAGGCACACCCAGCCGTGTCAACTTGCTGGACGCCGGATCCAGTGCATAAGCGATCACCGCCGCCGCGACGAACGGAGCAAGGACCGAGGCAAAGAGCTGCAGAGCGAGCCAAAAAACCACCAGCAATCCGATGATCGCCGCGATACGCTGCGTCCGCGTCGCGCGGAACGCGGACCGCGGCAGGTTCGGCGGTTCCGCCGGCATTGCCTCCGCCGGCATTGATTCCACTGGCGCCTCTGTCACGAGCTGATCCCGGTCTGCCGGCAATTCAGTCTCCCACCTCAATCGCCCCGCGCTGCATTCCAGACATAGGCCGCGCCCGAGGCCATTGTCGTCGCAGCGACACACCACGTCAGCATCGCCGGGATCCAGGGGATGCCCAGGTCGAAGCCGCTCTGCAGCAGGCATATCCCGACCAGCATGATCTGCATCACGGTATTCAGCTTAGAGATATAGAGCGGCCTGATTGCCACCGCATGTCCTAACACTGCCTTGACGATCACACCTCCAACGATCAGCAGGTCGCGGAACACCACCAGGATAGCGAGCCAGTCCGGCAGCGCACCCACGGTCGCCAGGGTGATATACATTGTCACCAGAAGCGCCTTGTCGGCCACCGGATCCATCAGCGCGCCGACGGCGTTCCCGCCGTAACGCCTCGCCAGCCACCCATCGAGGGCGTCGGAAAGGCTAGCGGCCATGAACAAGAAGAAAGCGTCATCGATTCGGTGAGCCAGCACAAGCCAAAATGCCAACGGCACGGCGCACAGCCGCGCAAAAGTTATGATATTGGCGAGGTTTACCAGAGATCTCGTCGCCCCTCGTTCGGTTGGCGAGGCGTCAGGCATGGAGTTCAAGCCTCTGCTGTCGATTGCATTCGGTGGGCTGCCTATGGTTTCTGTAGGTGCCGATCAACCAAAGGCCGCGGTGACCAAAGGTTTGCCATGAAGAGTGCGGATAACCAAGGCGCGTGTACGCCGCCGCAGGCTCAGAGCCGGTTTGATTACAGTACGGCCGGGGTTGATATCGCGGCCGGTGACGCGCTGGTGGAGGTCATCAAGCCGCTTGCCCGGGCGACCAAGCGAACCGGCGTCATCGGAGGCCTAGGCGGATTTGGCGCGCTGTTCGACTTGAAAGCTGCCGGTTTCCGCGATCCCGTGCTGGTGTCCTGCACCGACGGCGTCGGCACCAAGCTCAAGATCGCCATCGAAACAGGATTGCATGACACCGTGGGCGTCGACCTGGTGGCAATGTGCGTGAACGACCTGGTGGTCCAGGGCGCGGAACCGCTGTTTTTCCTGGATTATTTTGCCACTGGCCGATTATCTGGCGATCATGCCCGTGTGGTGATCGCCGGTATTGCCCGAGGTTGCCGCGAGGCCGGTTGCGCCCTGGTCGGCGGTGAAACCGCCGAGATGCCCGGAATGTATGCCGACAAGGATTACGACCTGGCCGGATTCGCGGTCGGCGCCGCCGAACGCGGCGACCTGCTGCCTCGTTCGGTCGCGGTCGGTGATACCATCCTTGGACTTTCCAGCACCGGCGTACACTCGAACGGGTTCTCGCTTGTCCGCCATATTATCGGGACCACGGGCTTAAGCTGGACCGACCCCGCGCCGTTCGCGCCCGGCGAAACCTTGGGACGTGCCGTGCTGAGGCCGACGCGGATCTATGTGCGTTCCGTATTGAGGCTTCACCGTGCCGGCTTGCTGAAGGCGGCTGCACATATCACCGGCGGCGGACTGCCGGGCAACCTGCCGCGTGTCCTATCCGACGACATGGTGGCGGCACTGGATGCGTCCTGGCCGGTGCCCACGGTATTCGGCTGGCTGGCCAAGACCGGCGGCGTCGAGACGGCCGAGATGCTGCGCGTCTTCAACTGCGGCGTTGGCATGGCCTTGATTGTCTCTGATGCTGATGCGGCGACGGGGCTGTTGCAGGCGGAAGGGGAAACCGTCAGCCGTATCGGCGTGATCGAGCCTGGCGTCGGCTCGGCTGCCGTGCGAATCGATGCGCCGGCGGGATGGTTGCATTGAAACGCCGCGCCGCCATCATGATCAGCGGACGCGGGTCCAACATGGCAGCGCTGGTGGCGGCCGCACGTAGTCCAGCGTTTCCGGTCAGTATCGACCTTGTGCTGTCAAATCGTCCCGATGCGGCTGGCTTGGCCGCTGCTCGCTGCGCCGGGGTCCGGGCCGAGGCGATCGACCATCGGGAGTTCGGCCAAGATCGTACTGCCCACGAAAGCGCAATCGATGCCACGCTGCGCGCCGCGCACATCGAAATCGTCTGCCTGGCCGGCTACATGAGGCTGCTGACCCCGTTCCTGGTGCAGGCATGGCAAGGCCACATGCTGAATATCCATCCGAGTCTGTTGCCGTCATTTCCGGGCTTGAAAACCCATGCGCGGGCATTGCGAGCCGGGGTGAAGCTGCACGGCTGCACGGTCCACATCGTTACGCAGGAGGCGGATGCGGGACCGATTCTGGCTCAGGCAGCGGTGCCGGTGCTACCGGGAGATTCAGCGGACGACCTGGCTCGGCGTGTCTTGCACCAGGAACACTCGATCTATCCTGCCGCCGTGGCCGCGTTTGCCTCCGGCGCAACAGGAGGCTTGCCGGCGGCTGACGCCTGCCTGGCCAATCCATTGGATTGAACGATCGCGGCGGCGGTCTAGGCGTCGGTGTCAACGCCATCCTTGGCACCCGGCTGGCGGCGACCGGCATCGCGGTGGGGGCCTCTTGTCGTTGCATGCCGCGGTGTCCTAAATACCCAGGAGACGGTTGCTTGAGGAATACCATGGCTAGCCAAGGCAATGTTCGGTACACGGGACCTGACAGCATTGAATCGTTGACGGCAGACAGGCAAAGGATGTGGGCAAGTTTTACCAGCGCCACCACAGGCACGATCATTCTTGTCACTGTTGTGCTGGTCGGGATGGCGGTGTTTCTGCTGTAGCCGGACGGTCAGCGGATAGTCAGGCTTTTCCAAAGGGCATCAGCCGATCCGGGAGCGCTCTGGACAAGCAATGCAAATAGCTCCCGCGATCCAGATCGGAGCCGTGGTTCCTGCTCCCTGGTTTGTCAGGGCGTCGCCCGCGATCGGCAACGCGGCCTGTGCGACCTCGATCCGGGCGCTTGCACAAGGACGAATCCAATGAATATCCCGCTTGCGACCGAGAACATGTTGGCGGAAATCGATGCGCCGATCGGCTGGATCATCTTCAACAAGCCGGCCCGTCGCAATGCCGTGTCGCTCGATATGTGGCAATCCATTCCGGGGATCTTCGATCGTCTCGAGCAAGATCCCGCTGTCAAGGTAATCGTGCTGAAGGGTGCCGGCGACCAGGCGTTCGTTTCCGGGGCCGACATCTCGGAGTTCGAGACGGCGCGTTCCTCCCCGGCGAGCAACACCCACTACGAAAAAATCAGCGAGGCAGCCAGCCGCCGGCTGACAGCTTGCTCGAAACCGACGATCGCCATGATCCGTGGTTTCTGCATTGGCGGAGGTCTGGCGATCGCCATCAGTTGCGACATTCGTATAGCCAATGAGGACGCCCGCTTCGGCATCCCGGCCGCTCGCCTCGGGCTCGGCTATGACGCCGCGGGTGTTCGCAAGCTGATGGAAGTGGTCGGACCCTCCTTCACCAAGGAAATTTTCTTCACCGCAAGGCATTTCTCGGCGGTCGAAGCGCGCGAGATGGGTCTGGTCAACCGGATCGTATCAGACGACTCACTCGACGAGTATACGCGCCGCTACTGTGCCACGATCGCGCAGAACGCGCCGATGACAATGCATGCCGTCAAGCGCAGTGTCGGCGAACTTCTGCGAGGCGAAAGCGCGGACTTGGAGGTATGCGAAGCCCTGGTGAAGGGCTGTTTCGACAGCCAGGACTACATCGAGGGCCGGCGCGCGTTCATGGAGAAGCGACGGCCGGTGTTTCGCGGCGCCTGACAGAAGTAATCGCAGGCGGTGTTGACCAAGATCCGGCATGCCATAAAACGGCTACCGCGCCCGGCACCGACGACGGACTAAATAATCCTATAGCGTATTGAAGTCACCAGATCGGACCGGGACCGATATATGCGGCATTAACACAACAGATCGGCCGCGAAGGCCGATGATGCTCACGGCGCAGTGAGAAAAAGATTGCGCCAAGCGACCTGTTGTCGATAGACAGCCCGGAACGACGGAAGGCCGGACGAGCTTTGGTCGAAATCGTGCGACGGAGTACAAAATGTCAGGTTCGTCAAACGTAACAGTACCGGGCACTAACCCGAACACTCCGGTCACGGTAGCATACGGCACCGGGGATGTTCTGCACCTCGCTTCGCAGATCGGAGCCCTTCTGTCGAGCTTCCAAGGCAGTGGCAACTTGCAGGTGACGAACGGCACGATGACCTCGTTGCCAGCTGCACCGGCACCGACTACTCTGGGCGCCCAGAACGAGTTGATCATCAACGGTGGCGTGGGCAACGCGACCGTCCCGACCGGGTATTCCTACGTCGTTGGACTCGCCAGTGGCCCGAGCACGATTTCCGCGGCGAACACGGCGCTGATCACCAGTACAGTCGGTGGAACCATCAACCTCACTGGCCAAAGCACGGTGGCGGTGGAAAATGGCAACAACCTGGTCAACGCCAGCGGCAACTACCTGATCTCGACGGCGCCGGGTAACGATACGGTCTCGGCGTCGGGGCAAGGCACGATCGCCACTGACACCGGTGCCAACGTCATCTTCGCGACCGGCGTCAACTCGATCAGCAGCATCGGGCAGGACACCGTCGTCGCCGGCATCGGGCTCACGACCGTGGATTCGGCCGGGTCCAGAAGCCTCGTGATGGGCAATGCCGGGGCCGGGGATTTGCTGACCGTGTCGCTCAGCGGTGCTCAATCGACAGTGTCGACTTGGGATAGTGACGCTACCGTTACGGTTGCCGGAAGCCAGGACATGGCGGTCGGTGCGCAGGCGCTAAGCAACCTGATTGTCACCGGCAGTTCAGACACACTGCTTGGTGGCAGCGGAGCCGAAACGATCAACGCTCTCAGCAACCCGCTGTTGTTCGGTGGCACCGGGCCTGTCAGCTTCGTCGGCGGAGCCGGAGCGTCCACGATCATCGGCGCTTCGGGGGGCACCGAGCAGGTTACGGTCGGCGCGGGTGGGGTCATGTTGTCGGCCGGTGCTGGCAATTCATCGACGGTTACCAGCGGTGCCGGGACCGCGACGATTTTTGGCGGCGCCAATAGCATCGTCAATTTTTTCGGCAATCAGACTGGCGCCATGCTGGTGGGAGCTGGAGGCAACGAGACGCTTAACGCCGCGGGCTCCACGATGACCAACCTGTTTTCGGGTGGTGTCGGCGGCAACGTCTCGATGCAGGGCGGTTCGGGCAACGACGGATTCCTGGCCGGAAGCGGCTCTGAGACCATGGCCGGCGGCGCGGGGTCCAACTCATTCGCGTTCTTTTCCGCGGCGACCGGCGGCGCGCACGACTATATCACTGACTTCAGCCCAAGTGATTCGCTGTTCCTGCTGGGCTACGCAGCGGGACAAACGGCATCAAGTCTGCTGAACGCGGCAACCGAGGATGCGACCGGCGTCACATTGACCCTTTCTGACCAAACCAAAATCACCTTCACCAATCTCGGCACCACGTCCTCCTTGAACAACGATATCATGTATGTTCCCAAGGTGTGATCGCGACCTTGCACCGGAGCTGGCGGCCTGATGTGTGGGCAATTATCGACGGTGACCTGACCGTTTGCCGCGCAGTCTGTGCCAGGCCCGCCGAACATAACCGAGGGCAGCGCGCTGCCACGCCAGCGTCTCCCCCAGTTCTTGCAACCGGCGATCATGGTTAGCCACTTTGGCAACCAGATCCTCGTAATCCGCGACCGTGCCGTCAGCCGCTGCTCTTGCAGTCCCGCGGATAAAATCGATCTGTTCCTGCGTCTCCGCGAGGTGAGCGAGCAGCAGCCGCTGCCGATCTTGCTGCAGGCTGACCGGGTCAGAATACCTGACGCTGTCACGGCGCATGACTACGAAGAACTCGAAATTCTCCGGCCCGTGCAGGTCCGTCACCCGCCAGTCCGAAGCCCCCAGCGCGGCTATTTCGAGCATGACCAGGCGAAATGCAGCCGGCGTGAACTGCCAGGCATGGTAGTCATGATACGGCCCATCCTGATGATCATCGGACAGTGTGACGGTTCTAGCCGCGGCCTCGAAGGGGTCCATTAACACGGGCTCTGCGACCGGATGAGGGCCCCAGGCAAGTTGGCCGCCGACGGTGGCCGAGTAAGCCATGTGATCATAGGCCGTCTTCAAGCTGTGGCGGGTCAATTTGCGTTGGTGTGCCTCAAGCAGCGCCCCGGTCGTGCTAACCGGCCTGAAGCAGTCGAAACAATAGCGCCGATCGGGTAGCGCCACGGCTAGCGAACCATCGTGCCGGACTAGGCGACTGGCGGAGTTGAAGAACCCGATCAGGTCAGGAATGTGCTCCAGCACGTGGCTTGCAATCAGCAGATCGACGCGGTCCAGCAGGTTCGCCGGAACCGCTTCGTGCAACGGATCGTCGCGCCAGATCGTGTCAACCTCTTCAATCAAATCGATGTCGACATCCGCCGAGGCATATTTCGCGCGCAGCTCATCCCGTGTCGCATGATCGACGACATGCGTTCGCCAGCCCGCCGATTTGGCAGCGACCGGACTGTAGCCAGGCCCCAACTCCAGGATCTGCTGCGAGCGGTTCACCGTCCCGAGCAGGCGCAGTTTACGATCCAAGTAACGATGCTCTCACTGCTCCACCGATCCGCGCCATCGCCTTGCAAGCCATGTCAGTTCCATTTTCAGGCTCGCTAGTATTGACGGCAACCGGCGTGATGGGTTGATGCCACAAAACCCGCCACTGGGAAAGATGTTGTCAGGGACATCCGAATTGGCGCCCCCACGCACGGCGTGGACGCGATCGGCGGCTGCTCTGCCGCGGCCGCTGACGGGCTCGGTATCAGGCGCGCCGAACTGGTTCCGTGGGACGCTCTTAGCTGCTACGAACAAACTCATGAGTTCGCCGCCTCAGTCAACGATCTCGGTGATCATTCCGCTGCACAACGGCGCGCGGTTTATCGAGCAGGCGTTGGACAGTGTCTTTTCCCAAAGCCTTGCAGCCATCGAAGTGATTGTCGTTGACGCAGGGTCAGCCGATCATGGTCCCGATATCGTCGAACGATACGCAGCCAAACAGGAGCTGATCCTATTGCGCCATCAGAATGGCGGAACATCGGCGGCAAGGAACCTAGGTATTAATTCTTCTAGCGGAGATTTGATAGCGCTGCTCGACCCAAGCGACGTTTGGTATCGGGATCATCTCAGGGAACTGCGGCGGCCGTTTCTGCAAGATTCCGCCGCCCCGCTGGGCTGGACATACAGCAACCACGATGAGATCGACGCCACGGGCCAACTGAGGGTTAGGGCGGTGCTGTCGGGTTCCCCCGGCAACCATCCCAAGCTGCGGCTCGACCAGTGCATCGGGCAGGAGATGCTGGTCCTGCCGTCGGCGTCGATGATCGGCCGCGCCGCGTTCGAGGCGATTGGTGGCTTCGACGAGGAGCTTTGCGGATACGAGGATGAGGATCTGTTTGTCAGGCTTTTCGTTGCCGGATTCCACAACGTCTATATCGACAAGCCGCTAACTCAATGGCGCGGATACAGCGGCAGCACGCCATATGCACCGGGCAGGGCAGCGACCTGCATGACTTACGCTCGAAAACTCCTGCGTTCGTTTCCAGACGAGCCGACGCTTTCACGATTCCCGGCACGGGATCTCATAGCGCATCGGTTCCTGCCTCAGGCCGTCCAGCAGGCTCGGTTTGCGCTTCGCCACGGCGAGCCGGATCTGATCGAGGCATCCATCAAGGACATCGCATTCCTTGAAGGCGTCGGGTCGCGACATCGGAACATGTCTCCGGTCCGAGCAGACGTTTTGATCACTGCGATCGTGCCCTTGTACAATGGCGCCAGGTTCATCCGCGAAGCTCTGCAAAGTATATTTGCCCAAAATCGGGTTCCCGACGAAGTCATAGTCGTGGACGACGGTTCGACTGACGAAGGCCCCGGGGTGGTCGCTGAAATGGCAAAGCAGTATCCGATTCGATTGCTGCGCAAGGAAAACGGCGGTCAATCATCGGCCCGAAACGTGGGGGTCGATCATGCCAATGGCGATTTGATAGCGTTTCTGGACCAAGACGACGCATGGTATCCAAATCATCTCTCCGAGTTGGTCAAGCCATTCCTCGAACCTCGCCCGGTCGAACTAGGTTGGGCCTACAGCAGTCTGGACGAGATCAACGAAGCAGGCGAGATGATCGCCCATGACATCCTCAAGCCTTTCAAGTCTGCCCACCCAAAGCGAGACCTGGCTTCCTGCTTGAAAGAGGACATGTTTGTCTTGCCATCCGCGTCATTGCTTTCGCGCCAGGCGTTCCTCAAGGTAGGTGGATTCGACGAACGGCTTTCTGGCTACGAGGATGACGACCTGTTCTTGCGGATGTTTCTCGCCTGTTTTGATAACGTTTACCTCCCGGTCGCTCTCTCGAGGTGGCGGATCTTTCAGGGCAGTAGTTCGTACTCCCCCAGAATGGCGACCAGTCGAGCCATCTATGCCAGGAAGCTTATCGAGCGTTTCCCAAACGACCATGACAGGAACCGACATCACGTACGCGACATGATCGCGCCACGGTTCTTTCGCACCATGGCCGGAGAAATGCGTAAGGCCACCCTGAAGGGCACCCGGCGGCAGCAGACCATCGCCCTGGCGAATCTCAAATTTATCATAAATCACCTACGGTTGTCGGACCGACTTTTGTTGCAACTGTTTTTTCTTCCACTCTTGCGGGTTCCACCGCTCGCCTACCTCATCATGCGTCATCGGCTCGGCTTGCATCGCATGTTGCGCCGCCTGCTTTAGTTCGAACGGTCGATGGCAGCGCACAGTCGTGGGAGCGCTCACATCCTCACTCGACGCGCCAAAATAGGTCTGCTATCAGCACGCGGTCTAATGTGATGCCAAACCAATAAAGTTTTACCGGGAAGCGACAAGATGAAGACATCCATGTTTGCGGTTCGCCGCCGGGCGCTGCTCAAATCCGGCCTGGCAATCACCGCGCTTGCTGCGCCGCCGTTCATTCGCGCCCGCGGCGATACCCCGGTCCGCATCGGAATGGTGGACCCGCTCACCGGCATCCTCTCCGCGCTCGCCGCCAGTGAGGTCGAGGGCGCCAAGTATGCCGTCACGAAAATAAACAAAAACAACGGGATACTGGGTCGGCAGGTTGAGCTCCTCGTCGAGGACTCCGCCAACGACGTCGGCACCGGTGTGCAGAAGACCCACAAACTGATCGAGCGCGACAAGGTCGACGTCATTTTCGGCGACGTGAACTCCGGCATCGCCTACGCCATGTCGCAGGTGACCAACGAAGCCAAGGTGTTCCAGATCGTTCCCGGCGGCCACACCGATCCGATCACCGGCAAGGACTGCAAGTGGAACGTCTTTCGCATATGTAATACAACGTCGATGGACGCCAATGCTGTTACCGCCGAGCTGGTCAGGCGGTTCGGCAAGAAGTTTTTCTTCATCACCCCCGACTATGCGTACGGCCATACACTTCAGGATAGTTTCATCAAGAACCTGAAGGCGCTCGGCGGCGAATACCAGGCTGAGATGCTGCCGATCAACACCTCGGATTTCTCGGCGTCATTGATCAAGGCCAAAGCCTACAAGCCCAACGTGCTGCTCAACAACATGGGGGGTCTGGCGCAGATCAACTGCATGAAACAGTTCACCCAATTCGGCATGCAGACCGAGATGCACCTGGGCGGCGCTTTGTTCGAACTCGAGACTATCAAGGCGGTGCCGAAGGAAGCCCAGTCCGGCACCTGGGCGATGGAGTGGTGGTGGGACCAGCCGAACGTGCCGGAAGCCGTGGCGTTCGTGAAGGACTTCCGCAAGGCAACCGGCAAGACACCGTCCGCGCGGCATTGGTTCGGAATGGTCGCGGTCGAATCCGTTCGCCTGGCTGCCGAAAAAGCCAAGTCGCTGGACGGCGTCAAGATGTCGCACGCGATGGAGGGGCTGGAACTCCCCCCCGACATCGCGGCGCAGCCGGGCACCATTTCCTACCGCGCCGGCGACCACCAGTTGATGTCCAACATCTTCGTCGGCGACGTGCATCCGCCGACCGACAGCCCCGACAACGTGCTCAAGGTGACCAACGTCGTGCCGGGCGAAAAAGCCGCCGGTCCGGTGTCTGACACCGGCTGCAAGCTGGTCTATCCGTCCTGACGCCCGCGCCCTGAACCGTGACTCTTTAAGGGGCGCCCGATGCTGCAACTCGTTCTGTTCAACATCACGAACGGTCTCATCATCGGCGCGTTCTACGTGCTGATGGCGTTGGGCTTATCGCTGATCCTCAATCTGTCCAACGTCATCAACTTCGCCCACGGGAACTTCCTCGCGCTGGGCGGCTATATCGCCTTCGTACTGACGCCGTTCATCGGGTTCTGGGGCGCGCTCGTGGTGTCCCCCATCCTGACCGGGATCTTCGGCTTCATTATCGAGCGCCTGATGATCCGCCGCGTTTATTCCCGCGACCCGGTTTACAGCCTGCTGCTGACCTTCGGCCTCGCGTTCATCATGCAGGACGTGATGCGCTACATCTGGGGGCCGAACGGCCTGCCGATGACAATTCCTGACGTGCTCGCCGCCCCGCTGTCGGCCGATCTGTTCTTCATCACCTGGTATCGCGTCTTCATGGTAGCGATCGTGATCGCCGCGGTAACCGGGCTGTTTGCCTTCCTGCGCTACACCCGTGTGGGCATCCGCATCCGCGCCGGCACGCTCGATCTCGATACCGTTGCCGCGCTCGGGGTCAATGTCGGCATGCTGCGATCGTTCAATTTCGCGGTCGGGTCGCTGTTGGCGGGTGTCGCGGGCGTTCTCGCGGCCGGCCAGTTGGGTCTCAACCCCAACATGGGTGATGACCTGCTGATGCCCAGCTTCATCGCCATCATCGTCGGCGGCGTCGGCAGCCTGACCGGCACCCTGGTGGGAGGACTGTTGATCGGCGTTGCCGGCGCGTTGACCACCGTCTTCTGGCCCGCCGCCAGTGAAGCCGTGATCTACGTCATCATGCTCGTCGTCCTGGTCGTGCGACCGCGCGGGCTGATGGGCGAGGAAGGAATGCTCACATGAGCGTCACCACCGCCGACGTGCCGGTAACCGCCGCCCCGGCGCGTTCCTGGCTGACCGCCGTCATCGTGTGGGCGCTGCTGCTGACCGTTCCTCTCTGGCTGCCGATGCTCGGCGGCTACACCGCCCTGGCCGGCCGCGTCCTGGTGCTCGGTCTTGCCGCGATGTCGTTCAACCTCCTGCTGGGCTTCACCGGCGTCATGAGCTTCGGCCATGCCGCCTATTTTGGCCTCGGCGCTTACGGCGCGGGCCTGACGCTGAAATACCTCACCGCCAGCACCCCGCTCGCAATGTTGGCCGGCGTGCTTCTTGGCGGACTAGCCGGCACCTTGTTCGGCCTGCTGATCGTGCGCCGGCGCGGCGTCTATTTCGCCATGGTGACCGTCGCCTTCGGCCAGATCGCCTTCTACATCGCCTATAGCTGGAACAGCCTCACCGGCGGCTACGACGGCTTGCGCGGCTTTTCCCGCGCGCCGCTGCACCTTGGCTTTGCCACCATCGACATCGCCAACAGCGATCTTGCCTTCTACTACTTCCTGCTCGCCGTGTTCGCGGTCGCAACCGCGTTGCAAGGCCTGCTGCTGGCATCACCTTTCGGCCGCACCTTGCTGGCAATCCGCGAGAACGAACGACGCGCGCGCTTCCTCGGCATTCCGATCGAGCGGCATATCTGGATGTCGTTCTCGATCTCCTGCGCGTTTACCGCACTGGCCGGCGCGCTATACGCGCTGCTGAACAACTTCGCCGATCCGATGGGGCTGCATTACACCTTGTCGGGGGAAATCGTGATCATGGCCGTCATGGGCGGCATGCGCGCCTTCTGGGGCCCGCTGGTCGGGGCAGCGGTGTTCGTCGTGCTGCAGGACTACATCTCGTCCATGACCGTCAACTGGATGTCTTTCGTCGGCCTGATCTTTGTCCTGGTCGTACTGTTCTTCCCCCGAGGCATCCTCGGCGTGTTCCAGGGCGGCGGCGGTCGATGACGATGCTGGACGTCCGTAACGTGACCAAGCGGTTCGGCAGCCTGGTCGCCGTCAACAGCGTCTCGATGCAGGTGGCGGCGGGAGAACTGCGCGCCATCATCGGTCCCAACGGGGCCGGCAAGACCACGTTCTTCAACATGATCTCCGGATACTTCGCTCCGACGGTGGGCGACATCGTGTTCGATGGCGCCACCGTCACCAAGATGGCGGTGGCCGATCGCGTCGCCCGGGGCATGGCGCGCACCTTCCAGATCACCGAGATCTTTCCCGAACTGACGGTGCGCCAGAACGTCCGCATCGGCGTGGAAAGCGCCCAGGGCCTGCGTCAACGCTTCTGGCTGGGCGCCACCCATAGCGCCGAGGTCAGCAGAGCCATCGACGAGGCACTGACCCAATCCGGCCTGACCGGCAAGGCGGATCGTCTCGTCGGTGAGCTTTCCCACGGCGACCAGCGCGCGGCCGAGATCGCCACCGCACTGACCCTGAAGCCACGGCTGCTGCTACTGGACGAACCCACCGCCGGCATGGGCGAGCATGAGACGTTCGCCGTCGCCAACCTGATCCGCCGTCTGCACAAGAATAGCGCCTACACGATCGTCCTGATCGAGCATGACATGCGCGTGGTTTTCAACCTGGCCGACAAGATTACCGTGCTGGGCGAGGGGAAACTGCTGGCGGAAGGCACCCCGGGCGAAATCGCTGCGAACCCGATCGTGCAGGAAGCCTATCTGGGAAAAGCCGAATGAGCGCGCTGACAGCCGAGGGGTTGAACACGTTTTACGGCAAGAGCCACATCCTGCACGATGTCGGTATGACAATTGCTGAGGGCCAGATCACCACGTTGCTTGGGCGCAATGGAGCCGGCAAGACGACAACCTTACGCAGCCTGGTCGGCCTCACCCCGCCACGTTCAGGACGCGTCTCATTGTTCGGCAAGGACATTACCGGCCAACCGTCGTATCGCGTCGCGGCGTCCGGCGTCGGTTACGTCCCCGAGGGGCGCCGGGTCTTCGCCAACCTGACAGTTGACGAGAACCTCCGGGTCCCGATCGAGCGCCCAGGTCCGTTCACGCTCGATCGGATCTACCAACTGTTTCCCCGCCTCGGGGAGCGCAAGCAGAACCTCGGGCGGCAATTGTCCGGCGGCGAGCAGGAAATGCTGTCGATCGGCCGAGCGCTGCTGTTGAACCCGACGCTGCTGATGCTGGACGAACCGAGTCAGGGTTTGGCCCCCTTGATCGTCAAGGAGGTGTTCCGCATCGTCGCGCAAATGCGCGCCGAAGGTATTTCCGTGCTGCTGGTCGAGCAGAACGTCCGCATGAGCCTGGAAATCGCCGACCACGCCTACGTGCTGGAAAATGGCCAGATCGTCTACTCCGGACCGGCCGCGGAATTACGCGCCGACGAAGCCCGCATCCAGGCTTTGGCCGGTGCATCCGCCGAGGAATGGAAGCTGGAGGATCTGCTGCCGGCATGACCAGCAATCGGAGCCCGATCGATGATCCTGCCTCGCCTCCCCTCCATGCGCCTCGACGGCCGGCGCGCACTGGTTACCGGCGCGGGTCGCGGCATCGGGTTGGCCGCCGCCGCCGCGCTGGCTGAGGTCGGCGCCCACGTCACCCTGATCGCCCGCAGCGCCGACGAGATCACCGCTGTCGCCCGGCAAATCCGAGATGCTGGCGGCCAAGCCTCGCCACTGGTTTTGGATGTCACCGACCTGGGGGCCGTTCGCGCCGTCATCGGCGCCGCCGACCCGTTCGAAATCCTGGTCAACAACGCTGGCACCAACCGGCCTCGCAGCTTCCTGGAGGTGACCGAGGACGACTATGACACCATCACCGATCTGAACCTGCGAGCGGCCTATTTCGTTGCCCAAACGGTGGCGCGCGGAATGGCGGTTGCCGGCAGGGGTGGATCGATCATCCATATCTCGTCCCAGATGGGCCATGTCGGAGGCGGCGAGCGTACAGTCTACTGCATGACAAAGCACGGCATCGAGGGCCTGACCAAGGCCATGGCGATCGATCTGGCCCCGCTGGGCATTCGGGTGAACTCCATCGGGCCGACCTTCATCGACACGCCGTTGACCAAGCCGTTCTTCCAGAACCAGGCGTTTCGCGATGACGTTCTGCGCCGCATCAAGCTGGGGCGGCTGGGCACGGTCGAGGATCTGATGGGCGCGGTGGTGTTTCTGGCGAGCGACGCCGCGGCCCTGGTGACCGGTTCCGCGCTCGTGGTGGATGGCGGATGGACGGCGGAATAGCAAAGTGGCGCATCGATCCGACTCGACCCGCAACCACACCACTGCCGGTCCGGCAAGACCGGGGCACTTATCAGACCCAATTTGCCTCAACTAATCGCAAGTAAAACTCCGCCACCAGCATAATGACGTATCCGAATAGTCCTATTTGTGATCGGTTTTGAAGCGCATTTGTCTTGCCGATAGCCGGCGAATTCCACCACGGTTCGGCCGGAGCTTTAAGGAAGTCGTCATGAAACCTGCACTTTTCGCTGCCATGATGGGAGCCGGACTGCTGCTGGCCCCCATCGCTTACGGGCAAACGGCGTCGGTGACCGCCACCTGTAAGGACGGCACGAGTTTCTCCGGAACCACTCGCTCCGGCGCCTGCCGCGGGCATAAGGGTGTCGCCTCCTTCGGCACTGCCGCCGCAGCGGCGCCCGGCATTGCGCCTGCCACCGCGCCGGCCTCTCGCTCGGCCACTGCCGCGCCGGCATCGCCGCCGCCCAGTATCCCCGGCAGATCATCCAGCACCGCCTCGGCCAAGGTCGGTGGTCCCGGCCAAGTTTGGGTCAATAGCGCCAGCAAGGTCTACCACTGCCCGGGCGATCGCTATTACGGCAAAACCAAATCCGGCGAGTTCATGACCCAGTCGGCGGCGACCGCCGCGGGCGATCACCCCAGCGGCGGCAAAGCTTGCTCCTCCTGAGGGTCGACCACTAGCGGCGGGCGGCCCAACGCTTGTCCGACGCGTTCAACCGTACCGAAGTTGACAACCCAACCGCTGCCGCATTTCCTCCTGCGAAACCGGGAGGATCCGTTCGATGCCGCGTTTGCACAACAAAATCGTACTGATCACCGGTGCCGCACGCGGCCAGGGTGCAGCTGAGGCGCGTCTGTTCGTCCGCGAGGGCGCACGCGTCGTCATCACCGACGTGCTGGAAGCCCAAGGCCGTCAACTCGCCGAGGAACTTGGCAAGGACGTCGCCGTCTTCCTGCGTCATGACGTTGCCAGCGAAGCCGATTGGCTCCAGGCTGTGGCTGCCGCCGACGCCCTCGGCGGCCTGCATGGCCTGATCAACAACGCTGGCATCTTTCAGCCCCGCACCCTGATGGAGACCGACACGGCGCTGTTCGAGCAGCATATACGCATCAACCAGCTTGGTCCGTTCCTCGGCATGAAAGCGGTCGTGCCGCTGATGGAGCGCTGCGGCGGCGGCGCCATCGTCAACGTTTCGTCCGTTGCCGGCCTGCGCGGCTCGCCCGGCGCGATTGCCTACAGCGCCACCAAATGGGCGCTTCGCGGCATGACCAAGGCCGCCGCCATCGATCTCGCACCGCGGAAGATCCGGGTGAACTCGATCCACCCGGGCCCGATCGACACGCCGATGCTGGAAGTCCGCACCCCGGAACAGAACCAGCGGCGGTTGCAAGCCGTGCCGATGAAACGCATGGGCACACCCGAGGAAGTCGCCGACCTCGTGCTGTTCCTGATCTCCGACGAAAGCCGTTACATTACCGGTGCCGAGGTCGCGATCGACGGCGGCGCGACCTTGTAGGCCGTCCGGCCCAGACTGAACTGACTACGATGATCCTTCAGAAGGCACCGCAATGACCGTCGAATTCATCGGCATGATCCACCACCGCGAGGCGTCGGAGATCATCCCGCCGCCGCCGGTCATCATGGACCGCGGCTACATCCGCGACTTCGCGCAGGCGGCCGAGGATGGTGGCTTCGACAAGGTCCTGGTCGGCTACTTTTCCGACGGACCGGATGGTTTCCTGGTTGCCGCCGCCGCCGCCGCGCACACCGATCGGCTGGGCTTCCTGGTCGCCCACCGGCCAGGCTTCGTCGCCCCCACCTTGGCAGCCCGCAAGTTCGCCACGCTCGACCAGATCACCGGCGGCCGAGCCGCGATCCACGTCATCAGCGGTGGCGACGATACCGATCAGTTCCGCGACGGCGATACCCTGGCCAAGGAGGAGCGTTACGCGCGCACCGACGAATATGTGTCGATACTGAAGCGGATCTGGACTGAACCAGGCCCGACCGTCGATCACGATGGGCGGTTCTACCGTTTCGCCGGCGCCTCCACGGCGCAGCGCTGCGTGCAGCAGCCGCGTATCCCGATCTACTTCGGCGGAGCCTCCACCGCGGCAATCGCGGTCAGCGCCAAGCATGCCGACGTCTACGCATTGTGGGGTGAAACCCACGATCAGGTGCGCGAGATCACCGCTCGGCTGCGCGCCGAGGCTGCCAAGCACGACCGTACGGTCCGGGTCAGCCTGTCGCTGCGCCCGATCCTCGCCCCGACCGAGGATGAAGCCTGGGCCCGTGCCGAGTCGATCAAGCAACGCATAATCGAGCGTCGGGCGGCGGCCGGCCTGGGTCCCCGCAACCCGGCGAATGAGGGGTCGAAACGCCTGCTGGCAGCCGCTGCAGGGGGCGAGCGGCTCGACAAGCGGCTGTGGATGGGTGCCGCTCTGCTGACCGGCGCGAGCGGCAATTCCACCAGCCTGGTCGGCACCCCGCAACAGGTGGCCGAGGCCCTCTGCGATTATTACGACCTTGGCGTGACCACTTTCCTGATCCGCGGCTTCAACCCGCTCGCCGACAACATCGCCTATGGTCACGACTTGCTGCCGCTGACCAGGCGGTTGATCCAGGAGCGCACCGCTGCCCGCGCCGCGTAAACGTCCCGGGCGCCGGTCACTCGTTCAAGCGACCGAAGAATGTCGTTTAATGTGACCAACGGTGCCCCGTGGCCAAGAATTTTGTCTCTGGTGATTAATTGGACTTTAATCAATGATGCGCTGCGATAGGCACGGGTTGGGTTGATTACGGCTGTTCAAGCTGGAACTGGGCGGCGCTCTGGGACGAACTTTTGGTGATCGGGCAAATCAGGATGGTGCGGAAGGCTGGTCCTGGATGGCGCTCCTTGTGGCGCGGCATGATGTCTGTCGCTTTGCTCGCTTGCCTCTCGGTCCCCGGTGTCGCGCAACCCGAGCTGCAAAGTCCGGCAGTTCCGGTGACGGTCATCAAGGCGGTCCGCGAGGATGTCCCGATCTGGCTGCGTGGGCTTGGCACCGTGCAGGCCTATTACGCCGTTCAGCTTCGTCCCCGCGTTGACGGGACGTTGACCCAGGTGCCGGTCAAGGAGGGGCAGGAAGTCAAGCAGGGCGATCTGCTGGCGGTCATCGACCCGCGTCCCTATCAAGCCGCCCTGGATTCGGCGGTTGCCAAGAAACAGCAGGACCAGGCGCAGCTTTCAAACGCACAGGCCGATCTTGCTCGCTACGCTTCCCTGGTGCGGCAGGATTTCGCGTCGCACCAGCAATATGACACCCAACAGGCCATGGTGAAGCAGTTCTCCGCCGCACTGCTGGGCGACGATGCCCGGATCGAGACCGCTCAGCTCAATCTCAGCTTTTGCTACATCACGTCACCGTTTGACGGGCGCATCGGTCTGCGCAACGTCGATCCAGGCAACATCGTGCACTCGGCCGAGGCGACCCCGATCGTATCGGTGACCCAGATCCGGCCGATCAATGTCACCTTCACCCTGCCGCAGGACAATCTGCCGCAGATCATGCAGGCGATGGCGAAACACCCGCTCGACGTTGTGGTCTATGCTAGCGATAACCTAACCGAACTCGGCCGTGGCGTTCTGCTGACGCCCGACAACACGATCGACAGCACGACAGGAACGATCAAGCTGAAGGCGAAATTCCCCAACGACCGACAAACGCTTTGGCCCGGTCAGTTCGTCAACGCCAGGTTGCGGCTGGGAACCGAAGCCAACGTGGTGACCGTCTCGGCATCGGCGGTGCAGCACGGCCCCGCGGGTCTCTTTGTCTACCAGGTGGAGCAGAACGATACCGTAACGGTGCAGCCGATCCAGGTAGGCCGCCAGGAGGCCGACGTTTACGTTGTCTCCGGTGGGCTCGCCGATGGCGCGGTCGTCGTCGCAACCGGTCAGTCGCGGCTGCAGGCCGGTGCCCATGTCACGCTGCGAGACGCCCAGGCTGCTCCCGTCAAGTCCGGCACCTGATCGAGCGGCGGGGCACGAATCAGCACAATGAGCATTTCGACCCCGTTCATCCGAAGACCGATCGCAACCTCACTGCTGACGGCTGCCCTGGTGCTGATCGGCCTCGCCGCGTACCCGTTCCTGCCGGTGGCGCCGTTGCCGCGGGTGGAATTTCCCACCATTACCGTCACCGCCAACTATCCTGGCGCCAGCCCCGAAACCATGGCCGCCACGGTAGCGCAGCCGTTGGAGAAGCAATTCGCCCAGATCCCGGGCATGGCGCAGCTCACCTCGGTCAACGTGCTGGGCCAGTCACAGGTCATTCTGCAGTTCGACCTCGACCGCAACATCGACGCCGCCGCCGGCGACGTGCAGGCCGCGATCAACGCCGCCAGTGGCCAGTTGCCGAAGAACCTTCCGTCCAATCCAACCTATCGCAAGGTCAACCCGTCCGATTCGCCGATCGTGATCCTGTCGGTGCAATCCGACGAGGTGCCACTGATCAAGGTGGACGACTATGCCGACGTGGTGCTCTCGCAGCAGTTGTCGCAGATCGCCGGCGTGTCGCAGGTGCTGATCGGCGGTGAGCAGAAGCGCGCCGTGCGGGTGCAGGTCGATCCCGCGAAGCTGGCCGCGATGGGCATGACGCTGGAGGACGTTCGCGGTGTCCTGGTCAACGCCACCGTCGACTCGCCGAAGGGCACCATCAACACCGCGCGCCAGTCGTTCGCCGTCTACGACAACGATCAGCTCACCAAGGCGGCGCAGTACGACGACGTCATCTTGGCCTGGCGCAACGGCGCGCCGGTGCGGGTACGCGACATCGGCCGGGCGATCGACGGTCCGGAAAACAACCTTCTCGCCGGCTGGCAAAACGGCAAGCGGGGCATCCTGCTTGTCGTGTTCAAGCAGCCCGGCGCCAACGTCATCGACACGGTGGACGCCATCAAGGCCGCGCTGCCGCACCTGGAAGCCTCGATCCCGCCATCGGTGCATGTCAGCGTCATCATGGACCGGACACAGACCATCCGAGCCTCGGTCGCGGACGTGCAGTTTACCCTGGTCCTGTCCGTTGCCCTCGTGGTGATGGTCATCTTCCTGTTCCTGCGCAGCTTGTGGGCGACGATCATCCCATCGGTGACCGTACCGGTGGCGCTGATCTGCACCTTCGCGGCGATGTACCTGTTCGGCTACAGCGTGGACAATCTGTCGCTGATGGCGTTGACCATCGCGGTCGGGTTCGTGGTGGACGACGCCATCGTCATGCTCGAAAACATCTTCCGCCATATCGAGCACGGCATGGACCCGATGGACGCCGCCTTGAAGGGCGCGGCGGAAATCGGCTTCACCATCATCTCGATCAGCTTCTCGCTGGTCGCGGTGTTCATTCCGTTGCTGCTGATGGGCGGCATCGTCGGTCGTCTGTTCCGCGAATTCGCCATGACGATCACCATCGCGGTGATGCTGTCGGCGTTCATCTCGCTGACCTTGACGCCGATGATGTGCTCGCGCTTCCTGCGCCATCACAGCGGCCAGCACAACTGGGCCTACCGGATGATCGAGGGCTTCTTCGACGCCCTGGTCGCATTCTATCGCCGCACCCTCGATATCGCGCTGCGGTTCCGTTTCATCACCCTGCTGGTGTTCCTGGCGACGGCATCGCTGACGATCTATCTCTACATCATCATCCCCAAAGGATTTTTCCCGGCGCAGGACACTGGTGTGGCGTTCGGCGTCACCGAGGGGTCACAGGATATCTCGTTCCAGCAAATGTCGGCGATTCAGCAGAAGCTGAATGACATCGTCGCCGCCGATCCGGACACCGCCGGCTATGGAGCAACCGTCGGGGCCGGCGTCGGCGGCCAAACCGGCAACAACGGGCGTATCTACATCGCGCTGAAACCCTGGGATCAGCGCGTCGGCGGCACCGTCCAGCAATACATCGCCCGGCTGCGTCCAAAATTCGCCGCGGTGTCGGGCGGCGCGGCCTTCCTGCAGGCGGCCCAGGACATCCGCGTCGGCGGCCGACTGACCAAGACCGAATTCCAATACACCCTGCAAGACGCCGACTTCGACGAGCTGTTCAATTGGTCGCCCAAGGTCCTCGCCAAGCTGCAGAGCCTGCCGATGCTGCGCGACGTGACCAGCGATCAGCAGACCGGGGGAACCACGCTCACGCTGACCATCGATCGCGACAAGGCGGCCCGGTTCGGCGTGCAACCGCAGGTGATCGACGACACGATCTACGACGCGTTCGGGCAACGACAGATCACCCAGTACTTCAGCCAGGTGAACTCCTATCATCTGATCCTTGAAGCGATGCCCGGCCAGGTGTCCGACGTGCAGACGCTGGACAAGCTGTATGTCCATTCGACCTCCGGACAGTCGGTGCCACTTTCGTCATTCGCCAAATGGTCGACCGCGCCGGTGCAACCGCTTTCCATCAGCCATCAGAGCCAGTTCCCGGCGGTGACGATCTCATTCAACCTGGCGCAAGGCGTGGCGCTCGGGCAGGCGGTGGATGCGATCAACGCGGCGATGCGCGACATGGGCACGCCGGTGGCGCTGCAAAGCTCCTTCCAGGGCACCGCGCAAGCGTTCCAGTCGTCGCTGTCCAGCCAGCCGTATCTGATCGCCGCCGCGCTGATCACCGTCTACATCATCCTGGGCATCCTGTATGAGAGCTACATCCTTCCGCTGACCATTTTATCGACCTTGCCGTCGGCCGGTGTCGGCGCTCTGCTGATGTTGATGCTATTCCACTATGAACTCACCGTCATCGCGCTGATCGGCATCATCCTGCTGATCGGCATCGTCAAGAAGAACGGCATCATGATGGTCGATTTCGCCATCAACGCCGAACGACGGGACGGCGTCGCGCCGCTCGCCGCGATCCGCCAGGCTTGTCTGCTGCGCTTTCGCCCGATCTTCATGACCACGATGGCCGCGATGCTTGCCGGCATCCCGCTGATGCTCGGCACCGGCGCCGGATCGGAGCTGCGGCGGCCACTCGGCTTCGCCATGGTCGGCGGCCTGGCGCTGAGCCAGATACTGACGCTCTACACGACGCCGGTGATCTACCTTTATCTCGACAGGCTGCAGCATTGGTTGTCGCCGCGCCGGTCGCGTATGCCGGCGTTGGCCGCCAAGATGGGCGCCGAGGCGGACTGACAAGCCGTTGTCGATCGGCAGCGATGGGGGGGTTGCGACTGGTGGGCGCGACAGGGATTGAACCTGTGACCCCTACCGTGTCAAGGTAGTGCTCTCCCGCTGAGCTACGCGCCCGGTTCACCAGATGGCGCTCTGTGTAGCGTGCGCCGCGACCGCTCCGCAAGGTCGGATCGTGCAGCAAAAAAAGCCCCCGACCCATGCATCTTATCGCCATCGGAAAGCTGCGCGGCGGCCCGGAATACGAATTGTTCGAGCGCTACAACACACGGCTTCGGCCACGCATGACGGTGACCGAACTGCCCCAAGAGCGCGGTTCGGCTCTCGTCATCAAGCGTAAGGAGGCGGCTGGCCTGCTCAATGCCGTGCCGAAGCAAGCGTTCGTCGTGGCGCTGGACCTGGAAGGTGAGGCGTTGGCCAGCCAAGCGTTCGCCCAACATCTGGACCAATGGTCTCGGCTTGCCCGAACGGTCTGTTTCCTGATCGGCGGAGCCGAGGGGTTGGACGCCGCGGTTCTCCGCCAAGCCGATTACACCCTGTCGCTCGGCGCAATGACCTGGCCGCATTTCCTGGTGCGCGCCATGCTGGCTGAACAACTCTATCGTGCGCAATCAATCCTGCGCGGTCACCCGTATCACCGCGACGGCCGCCCGTCGGAGTGACCCCTGGGCTGGCAGACGGTGCTTGCATCAACCCGCGAGTCGCGCCATGTCACCAACTTGGCGTCTGAGCGATTGCCCCGGCGGTCTAATCGGCGGCTATGCCGGGGATGGTCGGCCGCCATGGAAGGCGTGGAGGACATATGGGTAGCTTCAGCATCTGGCACTGGTTGATCGTGCTGGCGGTGATCCTTGTGCTGTTCGGTGGCGGCAACAAGATCAGCGGGTTGATGGGCGACTTCGCCAAGGGCATCAAGTCCTTCAAGAAAAACATGGCGGAGCCCGATGATGCGTCGATGGAGGAAACCGCGTCCAAGCCCAGCGGATCGCTGGCTGGCCCGGGCACCCAGACCTCGACCAACACCCGCGAACCCACGACGACACACTCTTAGCGAAAAGCGCCTGAGGGCCTAGCAAAAGCCTACCAGGGGCGGATTCCGCCCCGGTGACCGGCTTGCGTCAAAACTTATCGTAATCTAAGGCGTCGGTAATCACCGCGCGAGCGTTAGACGCGCGACACGGCCGTGAGCCGTGTCGGTTGAAAAGGTGCCCCGAGGCTGATGACTCAAGCTCTCAGAAAACGAAGTTCCCCCGCTGCGACGGCGCGGCTGGTTCCGGCCGTCGCGCTGGACCAGGCATCGATTGTCGAGGCCTACCGTCGCTGGGCGGGTGTCTATGATACCGTGTTCGGTGGGATCTCCTCCAAAGGTCGTCTGCGCGCGGTCGCTCTGGCCAATCGATTGCCTGGCCAGGACGTGCTGGAGGTCGGCGTCGGCACCGGTTTGGCCCTGCCACATTACAATCGGGACAAGCGGATCACCGGCATCGACCTGTCCAAGGAGATGCTGCGCAAGGCCAGGGAGCGCACTCGCAAGGATGACCTGGTTAACGTCCAGGCATTGCATGAAATGGATGCCGAGGCGACCGCCTTCGCGGATGCCTCCTTCGATACCGCCGTCGGCATGTTCGTGGCTTCCGTCGTGCCAAATCCAAAGCGCCTGCTGGCCGAGTTGCGCCGCCTGGTTCGACCCGGCGGCGACATCCTGCTGATCAATCATTTTGCCGCGGCAAGCGGACCCCGGTGGTGGCTCGAGCGCGCCATGGCCCCAGGCTCGCGCGCACTTGGCTGGCATCCGGACTTTGCCATGGACGCAATCTTTTCCGCCGACGATCTGGCGCGGATCGAGGCTGATCCGGTGCCGCCGTTCGGGATTTTCACCCTGGTTCGGTTGAGGGTTTAGCGGCCCCGGACGGATGGCACGGTCTGACCAACGGTGCCGAATTGAATTAACGCGCGGCCACTTGCGTGCCTGGACCTTGATCTTGGCCGTGGCGTCCGCTAGCCAAGCCTCGATGACGGCAGTCGCCTGGTAGGGCGAATGCAAGGCGCACAATCACTGAAGTCGGGAATTAACAGATGGCCCGCGGGGCGAGTTGGGATGGTCGATCGATGCGCTTGTTAAAGTGGGTCCTGGCGGTTGCGGCTGGGTGGGGTTTCAGCTTGTCGACAGCGTCATTCGCCTGGGCTCAAGGTGTCGTAGGCGCGCCTCGCCCCTGGGAAATGGGCATGCAGCGCGCTTACAGTCCGATCAAGGATCGGGAGATCCAGCTGCACGACTTGGTGCTGGTGATGATCACCGTGATCACCCTGCTCGTTGGCGGTCTCCTGGTCTGGGTCATGATCCGCTACAACTCCAAGCGGAACCCGGTTCCCAGCCAGACCAGCCACAACACGGTCCTGGAGATTGCCTGGACGGTGATCCCGGTGCTGGTGCTGGTGATCATGGCGATCCCATCGTTCCGGCTGATCTATTACCAGGACCGCACCCCGGACCCCGACATGACCATCAAGGTCACCGGCCACCAATGGTATTGGGAATACGCCTACCCGGACCAGGGCAACCTCGACATCGAGAGCCGCTATGTCCATGACGAGGACCTCAAGCCGGGGCAACTGCGCATGCTCGACGTGGACAATCAGATGGTCATACCGGTGGGCAAGAAGATCCGCATCCTGGCCACCAGCGGTGATGTGATCCACAGCTTCTTCATCCCGGCCTTCGGTGTGCAACGCTACGCGATTCCCGGTCGCACCATCGAAACCTGGATGGAGGCGGACAAGATCGGCACCTTCTACGGCGAGTGCAACCAGATCTGCGGTCAGGATCACAGCCGCATGCCAATCTCGGTGCGTGCGGTGTCCGAAGCCGATTTCAAAAGCTGGGTCGAACAGACAAAAAAATCCGCCAGCGCGCAGCAACTGCCAAAAGTGGCATCAAGGTGACCCCGGCCTTAGCGACCTCTTCCGGCGTTCCGTGGAAGCCTTGGAACGGATCCGGCCCGCTCCATGTGCGTTGCACATACCCGGACGTAACGCGGATCTCCTGAACAGTGGGCAATACGACATCTGCATTGATCACGGCTGAGCAGCGCGGGCGATCGGCGTTGTCCCCGCCGTTGATTCAAGCGGCCGATCTTGGGTTCGAAGCCGATTACCGTGATTGGATCGCGCTGCTGAAACCGCGCGTGCTGTCGCTTGTCGTGTTCTCCGGGGCGATCGGGTTGCTGGTGGCGCCGGGACACCTGAACCCGGTGCTGGCATTCACCGCGATCCTCTGCATTACCGTCGCTGCCGGCGCGTGCGGCGCAATCAACATGTGGTACGACCGCGATATCGATGCGATCATGCGGCGGACCCGCAATCGCCCGATCCCAGCGGGGCGCATCCAGCCCGGCCCGGCGCTGGGTTTCGGCGTCACCCTCGCCGTCGGCTCCGTCCTGGTGATGGGTCTCGCGCTGAACATCCCCGCCGCGCTGATCCTGGCGCTTTCGATCTGCTTCTACGTTTTCGTCTATACAATGTGGCTGAAACGGCGCACGCCGCAGAACATCGTCATCGGCGGGGCAGCCGGGGCCTTCCCCCCGGTGATCGGTTGGGCCGCGGTCACCGGATCGGTCGACCTGCTCCCGCTGGTTCTGTTCGGCATCGTGTTCATCTGGACGCCGCCGCATTTCTGGTCGCTCGCCCTCTGGGCCAACGAGGATTATCAGCGCGCCGGCGTGCCGATGCTGCCGGTGGTCGCCGGCGCTCGGGAAACCCGCCGGCAGATCCTGCTTTACACCATCATCCTGGTGCCGCTGACGCTGGTCCCGGTCGCCATGGGATTCAGTGGCCTGCCATATGGCGTGGCCGCTGCCCTGCTGGATCTGGTGTTTCTGCAACGCGTGTCGCGCGTGATGCTCGACCGGCAAGATGATCAGGGCAACAGCCTGACCGGTGATGCCCCGGCCAAGGCGGCATTCAAATATTCGGTGCTGTATCTTTTCGCGTTGTTCGGGGCGTTGGCCGTCGATCGGCTGGTCGGATAGCAGATGGACGCGGAAAGCCATCTCCCGGTCAGACCACTCAGCGCCGAGGCCAAACGCCGGCGTCGCGGACGCAGCTTGGCCATCATGTTCGTGCTGCTGGGTCTTTGCGGCCTGTTCTACGCGATCACCATCGTTAAGATGGCGCATTTCTGAATGACCGGAGGCCAGCGCAACGGCGTCCTGGGGTGGATTCTGGCCGCGACGGCGGTCGGCATGGTCGGCATGTCCTTCGCCGCGATCCCGCTCTACCGGCTGTTCTGTGCCGCCACCGGATATGGCGGCACGCCCAGCATCGGATTTGCGGCGGCTCCGGGTTCCAGCGGCCAGTCGATCCGGGTGCGCTTCAATGCCGATGTCAATCCAGGCCTGCCCTGGACCTTTGCGCCGGATCAGCCTGAGGTGTTGCTCAATCTCGGCGACCAGCAGGTCGCCTTCTATCACGCCGTCAATCAGTCCAGCCTGCCGATCACCGGCCGAGCCCTGTACAACGTCACGCCCGAGAAGGTCGGAAAATACTTCCACAAGACAGCGTGCTTCTGCTTCAATCAGCAAACCCTGTCGCCTGATCAGAAGATGGAATTTCCCGTCAGCTTCTGGGTCGACTCGGCGATCCGTAGCGATCCCAACACCGCCGACGTCAAGGTGATCACCCTGTCCTACACATTTTTCCACTCCCTGGAGGACGCGGCGAAATCCGGTGCCCTCGCCAAGGCGGGACCGCATGTCGGACCCATGTCGGCGGCGGAACTTTCGGCCGCTGAACACTCGACTGCTGAACATGGGGAAACTTCGCAGACCAATTGACGCCGCACGGACCCTGTCTCGTCCCTCTTGAACTGGGTGACGATTTGGCGATTATGCGGCGGCCGTGCCGGGGCGGTTTCCCCCGGAGGTGTTGTTGTGGGTATGGCATGAACAGCGAAGCGCAAGCAGCACCAGTCCTGGCTCAAACCGGTTCGGTGACGACGACACCCGGTTCGCTGACGACTGGTTTGAAGCAACCCTATCACCTGCCGGACCCCAGCCCGTGGCCGATCATCGGCGCCCTCGGCGGCTTCCTGACGGTGTTCGGTATCATCCTGGCGGCGCATTTCGGCAACTACGTGGTCCTCGTGTTGGGCGCGCTCACCGTGCTGACGACGATGTTCTTCTGGTGGCGCCAGGTGATCCTGGAGAGCCGCACCCCCGGCGCCCACAGCGCCATCGTGCGACTCAGCCTGCGCTACGGCATGACGATTTTCATCGGCAGCGAGGTGATGTTCTTCGTCGGCTTCTTTTGGTCGTATTTCAATTTCCTGCTGTTCCCCGATACCCAGGGCAACGGCCAAACGGTCTGGCCGCCGACGAATGTCCATACGTTCGACCCGTTCCATCTGCCGTTCCTGAACACCATGATCCTTCTGCTGTCGGGCACCACTGTGACCTGGGCCCACCACAGCCTGCTGGAGGGCAACCGCAAGGATCTGGTCCGCGGTCTCGGGCTGACCATTCTGCTGGGCCTCAGCTTCACCCTGTGTCAGGTGATCGAGTATTCGCACGCCCCGTTCGCGTTCAACGGCGGCGGTGTCTACTCATCGGTGTTCTTCCTGGCGACCGGCTTCCACGGTTTCCACGTCATCGTCGGCACCTGTTTTCTCATCGTCTGCTGGTTCAGAGCCAGGGCCGGACAGTTTACCCCAGACCGTCATTTCGGCTTCGAAGCCGCCGCGTGGTACTGGCACTTCGTTGACGTCGTGTGGCTGTTCCTGTTCGTCTGCATCTACTGGTATGGCGCGGGACAGATCGCGGTCGAGTAGCACCGATTGGCCGAACCGCGGATTTCGATCCTTCAGGCGGCTTTGCGCTGCCGCTGTCCACGGTGCGGGGAAGGCAAGCTGTTCGACGGCCTGCTGACCCTGCAGGACGCCTGTCCGGTCTGTGGGCTGGGCTTCGGCGGATCGGACACCGGCGATGCCGGGGCGGTCGGTGTCATCATGCTGTTGGGAGCGATCGTTGTTGCCCTCGCTTTCTGGGTCGAATTCCGCTTCAACCCGCCGCTGTGGGTGCACGTGATCCTGTGGCCGGCGGTGACCATCCCGCTTGCGATATTGATTACCCGCCCGGTCAAGGCCGCGCTCGTCGCCGCCCAGTTTCGCACCCGACCCGAAGAGATGGGATTGTGAGACCGGCCCGCAGCCGGTTTCTCGTTCCCACCCTGACCACCCTGATCATGCTGACCATCTTGGTGGGTCTCGGAACCTGGCAGATCTACCGGCTGCACTGGAAGCAGGGCATCCTGAAGCAGATCGCCGCGGCCGAGGCTGCCCCTCCGGTGCCGCTGACCCCGGACCCGGCGTCCTATACCAAGGTATCGGCGACCGGCCGCTTCCGCTTCGATCTCGCGGCGCAGTTCGGTGCCGAGGTGCGCGACACCAACACCGGCCCTACCATGGGCAGCTACCAGATCGTCCCGCTGCAGCGCGACGGCGCCCCAACCGTGCTGGTCGATCGCGGCTGGGTCCCGCAACAAAACGGAACCGCGCTCAATGATCCAAGCGGTGTGGTCAGCGCCACCGGATATGTCCGCCCAGGCGAAACCCAGCATTGGTTCAGCCCGACCGACGATACCGCGGCACGCCAATTCTACACGCTGGATCCGGCGGCCATCGGCGCGGCCGTCGGCATCCACAACGTGCTGCCGTTTGCCCTGGTGGCGCTGGGACCGGCAGACGGCGGGTTCTATCCGGCACCGGCGCAACACCTGCCTCAGCCGCCAAACAACCATCTGTCCTACGTGATCACCTGGTATGGCCTGGCGGTGGCACTGATGATCATATTCGGGGCCTGGCTACGAAAGGCGCAGCGGCGATGACCCCTCCTTCCGCCTACCAACGCCTGGCCACCCGGTTCAAGCTCATCGCCACGATCGGCGAATGCGCCTCCATGCTGGGGTGGGACGCTGCCGCGGTCATGCCCCAAGGAGGCGGCGCGGCACGCGGCGACCAGCTTGCCGCCCTGGCGGTGCTGCGCCACCAGCACCTGACCGCGCCCGAGATCGAGGCGGACCTCGCCGCCGCCGAAACCACCGACCCCTGGCAGGCCGCCGATCTCCGCCTGATGCGCCACGAATATGCCCGCGCTAGGGCGCTGCCCGAGGATCTGGTGGAGGCGCGGGCCAAGGCCGACTCGGACTGCGAAAAGGTCTGGCGGGTGGCCCGCAAGAACGCCGACTTCGCCCTCGTTCGACCGCATCTGGCAGAGGTGTTGCGGCTGACCCGTGAAACCGCCGCGGCGCTGTCCGACGCGCTGGGTCTGAGCCCGTACGACGCGTTGATGGACGGCTACCAGCAGGGTATCGGCGCCGATGACGTAGCCCCGGTGTTTGCCGCCTACGAGGACTTCCTAACCACGGCGTTGCCGGCCGTCGAACAACGCCAGGCCCGCTACAAGGCGCCGACGTCCCCGCCAGGGCCGTTCCCCATTGCAGCCCAGGCAGCTTTGTGCCGAGACCTTGTCCAGCGTCTCGGGCTCGACTTCGAGCATGCCCGGCTCGATCAGTCCGCGCATCCGTTTTCCGGCGGCACGCCATCGGACGTCCGCATCACCACCCGCTATCTCGAGGACGATTTCACCTCCGCCGTGCTGGCCGTCGTACACGAGACCGGCCACGCCTTATATGAGCGCGGTCTGCCCGCCGCCTACGCCCGCCTGCCGGTGGGCGAGGCAGCGGGAATGGCCATGCACGAAAGCCAGTCGCTGATCGTCGAGATGCAGGCCGTCCGCTCCGATGCCTTCCTCGGATGGCTCGGCCCCCGGCTGCACGATGCGTTCGGCGGCGCGCCGGACCCCTATCGCCTCGACAACCTGGGACGGCTCTGGCGCCACGTACAGCGCAGCACGATCCGCGTCGACGCGGACGAAATGACCTACCCGGCGCACGTCATCCTGCGCTTTCGCCTGGAGCGGGCGATGATCGCCGGTGATCTTGCCGTCGCCGACCTGCCCGAAGCATGGAACACCGGCCTGCACGCGCTGCTCGGGATTACCCCGCCGGACGACGCGCAGGGCTGCCTGCAGGACATCCACTGGTACGACGGCGCGTTCGGCTATTTCCCCAGCTACACCCTTGGCGCAATGGCTGCCGCGCAACTGATGCAGGCGGCACGCGATCAGGTTCCCGATCTCGATCAAGCATTCGGCCGCGGCGACCTGTCGCCGCTGCTCGGTTGGCTGCGGGTTCACGTCCATGCCGTCGGCAGCCGCTTCGGCTTCAACGAAATCCTGGCACACGCCACCGGCCGCAAACTGGATCCGCTGGCGTTCCAGGCGCACCTGCGCACCCGCTACCTGAATGGCGCGGGCTGACGCGACGCGATCAATACCCCAGCGGCTCCGCCTCCACGGGCTGCCAACGCCCGTGCTTGACGACGCACAGGAACGACTGGTTCGAGCCCTGGTGCTTCGTCGGACTGAACGAAATCGCCGGCGAGCCGAAAATGTCCTGATAGTCCTTGATCGCTTCCAGGCTGGAAATGAAACTCTCGGCGGTCAGGTTCTTGCCCGCCTTCTTCAGCGCCAGTGCGACCACCTCGGCCCCGGTGAAGCCGATCTGGGCGGCGAAATTCGGCTCCTTGCCGAATTCCTTGCGATACCCGGCGGAAAACGCCTTCACCTTCGGGTCCGTCGCGGTTTCGGCGACGAACAGCATCGGCGTCATGGCGTAGAACCCGTCGGTCACCTCCCCAGGCACGCCCGAAACCGCCTCGTCATAGGCCGCCGCCGCGCCCATCATGTCGACGTTCCAGCCGGTCTTGCGCACCGCCCCTATGATCTGCACCGAATCGCGCACGATCGTGCCCAGCACCAGCAGATCGCAGCCGGCGTCGTGCATGCGCGCGACCGAGGCGCTGAAGTCGGTGTCGGTCGGCCTGTGCAGCGTGGCCCCGGTCAGTGCCATGTCCTGGGCCTTGAGCTGATCCCTGACCCCGTCGGTGATGTCGCGCCCGAAGTCGGTGTCCTGCGCCATCGTGCAGATCCGCTTCTTGCCGCGCTGCCCGATGAAATACTTCAGGCCGGCACGCACCTGATCATAGTACGACGACCCAAGTCCGAATTTAAGGTGGTTCAGCGGCTCGTACATCGACCGGGCCGAGGTCAACGGGAAGATGTTGGCGATGCCCTTGGCGATCTGGTCGGGCATGACGGCGTTGTTCATCGGCGTGCCGGCATTGGCCACCATGATGAACACATGATCGCGGTTGATCAGCTTGTTCGCCGCCTGCACCGAGCGGGGAACCTGATACTGGTTGTCCTCGACGATGTATCTGATCTTGCGGCCGTTGATGCCGCCATCGGCATTGACCTGATCGAACACCATCCGCCAGGAATTGGAGTTGTTGACACCCCACATAGCCGATACGCCGGACAGATCGGTATAGGTTCCAATCGCGATCTCGGACCCGCTCACCCCCTGTGTCGGTTCCGCCGCCGCCGCGGGTACCGCGAGTGCCAGCGCCATGGCCAGGATTGATTTGATCATTTTCCCCCCGTTCGCCGCGTCGCGGCGTTATGCGTAAGCGTTCTGCATCAAGGCTTGATAGCGCTCGTCCACCGCGCCCGATCCCGCCGCCGGGTCATCCACCCGTTGGATCGAAATGCCGAGACTGCGCGCCCAGTCCAGTGCCGCCGTATCGACCGATGTTCCGCCGACGTAAGCGAGCCGCAGCCTCTTCAAGCCAAACTCCCGCCGCACCGCGCGCAGGATCAACAGGTCGGCCAAGCGCGCCATCGGACCGCCGGCTCGGCCGGCGCGCAACGCCCAGCCATACAAGACACGCTGGGCGTGGGTGGCCACCTTGGCGCGCGCGGTCGCCAACCGGTACAGAGAGTCCCACACCGTTGCATCGGCGCCGAGCACGGTGGGTTGCGACTCTTGCAGGTTTTCCAGAACGGTGTCGGGGCCCTCTGGATAGTTGCTTATGCAACCAGTCTCCAGCGCAAGATAAAGGCCCCACACCCGTTCGGTGATGTCGGCCAGCCGCAGCACCGCCAGCCGTTCGTCTTGCGTTTGTAGTGGCACTCGAGCGCGGGCGGTGCCGATCATGTGCATGAGGTCGCCGTGGGTGAGGGTGCGTCCCATGGCCAGGCCGCCACGGGGAAACTGAATGACCGCCGGCTGATCCGCCTCGATCGTCCGGATCGCCGCGCCCCAGTCGTGCCCGCCGCCGGTGGCCATGAAGTCCGCTAGACCGACGCACGTCTCATCGGAGAAATCGCGCAGGCCCTTCATGTCGAATACCACGATCCGCGACAGCGCCGGACAGCGGTTGCGGATCGACAGCAGCTTGTCGAGTTGTTCCTCGTTCTCGACGAAGGCCAGACGGCTGCCGCTGGAGGACAGCAGATGACAAACCCGCTCGGGATCGTCGTCGGGATCGATGGCGACGCTGGCGGCGCCGCAGCCCAGGATCGCCAAGTCGGCATAGACTGCCTCGGGACGAGTTTCCGACACCATCGCCACCACGTCGCCGCGGGCAAAATCCGCCGCCAGCAGCGCGCTGCCGATCTCTCGCACCTTGCCGTCGAGTTGCGCCCAGGA
This sequence comes from Rhodopila sp., assembly GCF_965277825.1. Lineage (NCBI taxonomy): Bacteria > Pseudomonadati > Pseudomonadota > Alphaproteobacteria > Acetobacterales > Acetobacteraceae > Rhodopila > Rhodopila sp. The sequence continues at coordinate 872,540 of NZ_OZ255846.1, forward strand.
CACCATTTTCCAGATCCCGCGATCCTTGATCCGCAAAATTGTTGCACCGGGATGCGACTCCGCCCGTTGCGAAATCAGCGTTGGAACGGAACTCAGCGGCTGTTGCATCGTCAGTTCCACAACCGTTTCTTTCTCCACCGGCGCGTGCCCCGGGCGCCGACCTCTTTCTGGCCCAGGTAAAATTCCTGGATATCGGAACGCTGCATCAGGTTTCTGCATTCATCCGCCGCGACGATGCGTCCGACCTCCAGCACGTAGCCGAAATCGGCCGTCTGCAAGGCGATATGGGCGTTCTGCTCGACCAGCAGGATGGCCACGTTCTGCTCGCGGTTGATGCGGCGGATGATGCCGAAAATCTGCTGCACCAGCAGCGGCGAAAGCCCCAGCGACGGCTCGTCCAGCAACAGCAGTTTCGGGCTGCCCATCAGCGCTCGGCTGATCGCCAGCATCTGCTGTTCGCCACCCGACAGCAGCCCGGCGCGCTGGCTCTCGCGCTCCTTCAGGCGCGGGAAATACTCGAAGCAAAGCGCGATGTCGCGCGCCACCCCGGCCGAGTCGTGGCGCGTATAGGCACCCATGTCGAGGTTCTCGCGCACCGTCAGGAACGGGAAGATTTCGCGCCCCTCCGGCACGTGACAAATGCCTAGACGCATCACCTGATCGGGCGGCATGCGGGCGATATCGCGGCCTTCGAACATCACGCGACCTCGTTCCGGGTCCAGAACACCGCAAACTGTCCGCAGCACGCTGGTCTTTCCCGCCCCGTTGGCGCCCAGCACTGTAACGATCTGACCCTGGTCCACATCCAGCGAGACACCGCGGATCGCCTGGATCGGGCCATAGAACGTCTCGATGGAATCGACCCGCAGCAAGGCTCCGGTCATGCCGCCACCTCTGCACCCAGGTAAGCCTTCACCACCTCCGGATGGGTCTGCACCTCGTGCGGCGTGCCCATCGCAATAACCTTTCCGTAGTTCAGCGCCATCACCCGGTCCGACACCTGGTTCACCAGCGCCATGTCGTGCTCGACCATGATGACGGTGATGCCAAGGTCCTTCTTGATGTCCTCGACCCAGAACCCCATGCCCTCGGTCTCTTCCACATTCAGCCCCGAGGACGGCTCGTCCAGCAGCAGCAGCTTCGGCTCGATGCACAGCGCGCGACCCAGTTCCACCACCTTGCGGACCCCGTATGGCAGGTTGGCGATCAGCGTATTGCGGTAGCGCTGCAGGCCGAGGAAGGCGATGACGTCCTCCACCTTCTCGCGATGCGCCAGTTCGGCGCGCCGAACCGACGGCAGGAACGCCATCTGCGGAACGAAGCCGACCCGCGAGTGACAATGCCGCCCGATCAGCAGGTTCTGCAGCAGCGTCGCGTTGGGGAACAACTCGATGTTCTGGAAGGTCCGCGCGATCCCCAGGCCGGCGATCTGCCAGGATGGCGTGCGGGTGATGTCCTTGTCCTCGAAGACCAGCTTGCCCGACGTCGGGTTGTATATACGGCTGATCAGGTTGAAGATCGTCGTCTTGCCGGCACCGTTCGGCCCGATGATCGAAAACACCTCGCCCTTGCGCACATCGAAGCTGACGGCATCGACCGCTCGGATTCCGCCGAACCGCACCGAGATGTCCTCGGCCTGGAACAGGATCATCTCAGTCGCTCCGACTTGGCATAGGATTTTTGCCGCCGGAAACTGGCCTGTCGCTTGAACGGAAACGCCTGGAACCAGGTCTTCATCTTCAGCCACATGCCGTTCAGCCCGCCCGGCTGGAACAGGATCACCAGCACCAGCACCAAGCCGAACAACGACGGCTCCAGGCCCGGCAGCCGGCCGATGCCGAACGGCAGGTCGTCGCGCACGATGGCGATCAACTGCGGCAGCAGCCGCACGAACATCGCACCCAGAATAGCCCCGCGCAGCGACCCCAGGCCGCCGACGAAACAGATGGTCACGAACTGCACCGACAGGAGCACGTCGAACGAGTCGGGTGCCAAATAGCGGACGTAGTGCGCGAACAACGCCCCCGCCAGGCCCGTCATCCCCGCGCTGATCGCGAACACCAGCGTCTTGTACCGCGCCAGGTGGATGCCCATGCTCTGCGCCGATACCTCGCTGTCGCGGATCGCGACCATGGCGCGCCCGGCGGGCGATCGCAGCAGGTTGGCCGACACCCATAACACGAACACCAGCACCGCCAGCGCTACGTAGTAGATGCCCGTCGCGCCCTCGATGGCGACGCCGAATATGGTTGGTGTCGGCACCGCGAAACCGTCGAAGCCGCCGGTCACCGCGGTCCATTTCTGCAGCACCGTGCCGACGATGCTGCCGAACGCCAAGGTCGCGATCGCCAGGTAAAGCCCGCTCATGCGCAACGTCGGCCGACCGATCGCGGCGCCGCACAGCGCGGCAAACAACCCGGCGGCCGGCAGGGTCACCAGGAACGGCACGCCCCTCGCCAGCAGCACCGCGTTGACGTAGGCGCCGATCCCCAGGAACGCGGCATGACCCAGGCTGATCAGCCCGGTGTAGCCCACCAGCAGCATCAATCCGACGCCGGCAATGGCGAAGATGAACACCGCACCCAATTCGCCGATATAGAACTCACCCAACAAGGCCGGACCAGCCAGCACCAGCAGCAGCAGCAGGCCATACCAGAACCGGTCACCGTTATGGCGGAATAATCCGACATCCTGCTTGTACTGAGTACGGAACAGATACCGCATCGCTCAGACCCGCTTGCCCATGCGTTCCGCGAACAAACCTTGCGGCCGGATGAACAACATCAGCAGCAGCACGACGTTGGAGGTCACCTCCTGGAACCCGGCCGGCAGCTTGTAGCCGGCGAATTGTTCGGTGATGCCGACGATGACGCCGCCGACCAACGACCCCGGAATGCTGCCGAAGCCGCCGATCACCGCCGCGGCGAAGGCCTTGATGCCGAGGAAGCCCATGTTCACGTCGATCATCGAAACCGGCGACAATAGAATACCCGCCAGGCACGCGACGCCCGCGCTGATTGCCCAGATCAACGAAAAGATCGTCCGCACCGGGATGCCCATATAATACGCGGCAAGCTGGTTCTGCGACGCCGCCTGCATCGCCACGCCGATGCGTGTCTTGCTGAAAAACAGATACAACACGCCACACAACAGCACCGTGCCGACGATGATCGACAGATTGTCCTGGCCCAGGATCAGGCCGCCGACATTCACGGTCTTGTTGGTAAACGGCGTGTCGAACCCGACCGAATCGTAGCCCCAGGTAATGCCGGCGGCGGCGCGAAAAATGAAGCCGAGGCCGAGGGTCAGCATCACCACGGCAAACTGCGGCTGACCGATGACTCGTCGGATGATCAGCGCATCCAGCGCGTAGCCAAAGGCCGCGGTGATCAGGATGGCGAGCAGGCCGCCGACCCAGTATGGCAGATGATAGTTGGCGATCAGGCTGAACGCGACGAAGCCACCCAGCATCATGACGTCGCCCTGGGCGAAGTTCACCATCTCGGTCGCTTTGTAGATCAGCACGAAGCCGAGGGCGATCAACCCATAGATGCATCCGGACGCCGCACCATTGACGATCAGTTGCAAAATGCGTGCAGCGTCGTGCACTAACTCAGCCCTCCCTGCCCGTGGGCCAGCGGGGCCCTCTTTCTTGAATTGGCTTTAAGGATAGGGTGGGGTTTCGTGCGGCGTCAATCGCCGCCTTCGCCTGCCGTTGAGCCGGCGATCAGAAAAGCGACATCTGGCTGGGTGCGCCATCGGCGGACCCGGCCGGGACGGTGAACCGGCCGCAGTCCAATTGCGCCCGAGCCTCGCCGAACCCGAACTGCCGAGCGGCGCGGGTGAACCGGCTCATCAGCAGATCGGCATACACCCCCTGGCCGGTGAACCGATGATGGAACCGGGGATCGTTCAGCTCACCGGACCGGGTCTGCCGGATCAGACTGAGCACGTGGCGCGCGCGGTCGGGGAAATGCGCGTGCAGCCAGTCCTCGAACATTTGCCGCAGCTCCAGCGGCAGGCGCAGCAACACGAAGCCGGCATGGCGGGCGCCGGCGCGGGCGGCGGCCTGCAGGATCTTCTCCATCTCGGCATCGTTCAGCGCCGGGATCATCGGCGCGGCCAGCACCCCCGCGGGCACGCCGGCCCGGGTCAGTTCGGCAATGGCCTGCAGCCGGCGCGCCGGCGTCGCGGCACGCGGCTCCATCACCCGCGCCAGCCGCGCATCCAGCGTGGTGACCGAGATATGCACGCGCGCCAGGTTTCGCTTCGCCATCGACGACAGGATATCGAGGTCGCGCAGCACGCCCGCGGACTTGGTGACGATCCCGACCGGGTGGTTGAACCGATCCAGCACCTGCAGCACCGACCGGGTCAGTTTCAGCGTGCGCTCGACCGGCTGGTACGGGTCGGTGTTGGACCCGAGCGCCAGGGTGCGCGGAACGTATCCCGGCTTGCGCAGCTCCTTCTCCAGAAGTTCGGCAATTTCGGGCTTGAAGACCAGCTTGGTTTCGAAATCGAGGCCAGGCGAATAGCCCAGATACGCATGCGTCGGACGCGCATAGCAGTAGATGCAGCCGTGTTCGCAGCCGCGGTACGGATTGACCGCTCGGTCGAAGCCGATATCGGGCGACGAATTCCAACTGATCGCCGAACGGGTCGAATCGCGCGTCAGCGTGGTGTCGAGCCGCGGCAGCTCGCCGACGTCCTGCGACAACGTTTCCCATCCGTCGTCGAACGGCAAGGCGGTATGGCGGTCGAACCGTACGCCCGGATTGCTGACCGCGCCGCGTCCAGCCGCCTGGCGTGACGGGAACCGCTCCGCCGGCTGGGTTTCCGGCAGCGTCGCGTTCTCCATCGCGATGATGGCATCGCGGTCGATCTGGCCGTCCATCCGCAGTCTCCTCGGGGCCCGACTCTCTTCGGCCCAACGCTCTATCGGGCCCAACTCTCTATCGGGCCCAGCCCCAAATCAGCGGGGCATGTTCATACTATGTTCGGATCTGTGATCTCATAACCCTAAGCGGTTGTCAAGAACAAGATAAGAACAGAAAGCGCGTCGGCCGACTCTTTAGGCCACCCGCCGTCGATGCCCATCCGCCGCGCATCGGCCGTCCGCTCGGTCCGGCGGCCATAACGCTTGACAACGCCGCGTGTGCATCCTTTCTACGGCGCTCCGCCGCGTCCGATCCCATGCAGCGCGCGCCGGTCCACTGTAGGGGTGTAGCTCAATTGGCTAGAGCGCCGGTCTCCAAAACCGGAGGCTGGGGGTTCGAGACCCTCCACCCCTGCCAGTTGACGGGCCGAGGCCTGGACATCCGGGTATCGGGGTCGGTTCGGCGGTCATCGAGGGATTAGACGAACGTGGCATTCCAACCGGCAAAATTCGTGCGTGAGGTCAGAGCGGAAGTGGCAAGGGTAACCTGGCCCACCCGCAAGGAGACTCTGGTAACCACCGGCCTGGTCTTTGCCATGGCCGCGGTCGCCGCCATCTTCTTCTTCGTCGTCGATCAGGTGATCGGCCTCGGGGTGCGCGCTTTGTTCAACGTGGGCATCTGAGAGGTTCCGGGAAAAATGGCCAAGAACTGGTACGTCGTCCACGTTTATTCAGGCTTCGAGAAGAAGATCGCCCAGCAGATCACCGAGCAGGCCGCGCAGAAGGGTCTGGCCGACCAGTTCGAGGCTGTGCTGGTGCCGTCCGAGAATGTCGTCGAGGTCAAGCGCGGCCGGAAAATCAACAGCGAGCACAAGTTCTTCCCCGGCTACGTCCTGGTGAAGATGGACCTGACCGATGACGCCTGGCACCTGGTGAAGAACACACCGAAGGTGACCGGATTCCTCGGCAGCCGCACCAGGCCGAGTCCGATCAGCGAGGCCGAGGCGGAGCGCATCCTGAAGCAGAGCCAGGAAGGCGTCGACCGCCCGCGCCCCGCCGTGCTCTACGAAATCGGCGAGCAGGTGCGCGTCGCCGACGGTCCGTTCACCAGCTTCAACGGCACGGTTGAGGACGTCGACGAGGAAAAGGGCCGCGTCAAGGTCAGCGTGTCGATCTTCGGCCGCTCCACGCCGGTCGAACTGGAGTATTCCCAGGTCGAGAAGATCTGATCCCCGCACCCTCATGCAAAAAAAGCCCTCGCGAGAGGGCTTTTTCCATATCCGATCGCACAGCACTGTCAGACCCTCGGCGTCCACCCTTGGGCGCCCAGTATCGCGCGTCCTGATGCGCGATACTGACCGATCTGCGGTCGCCGTTCAAACCTGCATCGTGGCCGGGACGCGGCCGGCGGGAATGCCCTCCGGATCCAGCCGGTAGCCACCGCCCTCGGTCACCAGAAGCCGCGCATTGGCCGGATCAGGCTCGATCTTCTGGCGCAGCCGGTAGATGTGGGTCTCCAGCGTGTGCGTCGTCACCGCGGCGTTGTAGCCCCAGACCTCGTTCAGCAGCACTTGGCGGGCCACCGAACGGGTGCCGGCGCGATACAGGAACTTCAGGATTGCCGCTTCCTTCTCGGTCAGCCGGATGCGCCGGTTCTTGGCCGGCTCTTGCAGCAGCTTGGCCGCCGGACGGAAAGTGTACGGCCCGATGGTAAACACCGCATCCTCGCTGTTTTCGAAGATCCGCAACTGCGCGCGCAACCGGGCCAGCAGCACGGCAAGCTTGAACGGCTTGGCGATATAGTCGTTGGCCCCGCAATCCAGCCCCTTGACTACGTCGGTCTCGCTGTCGAACCCGGTCAGCATGATGATCGGCATACGATGGCCCTGCTTGCGCAGCTTGGCGCACAGGTCGCGGCCATCACCGTCGGGCAGACCGACGTCGAGAATCACTGCGTCGAAACGGGCATCCTTCCCGGTCAGGCATTCCTCGGCCGCCTTGACCGAACCCGCCTCCGTCGCAACAAATTCGCCGTCCACGGCGAGCTGGTCAACCAAGGTTTCACGCAGAGCGTCGTCGTCATCGACGATCAGGACCGGGCGTTCCGCAGACATCAGCGAGTTCCTCTTACCTTAAGTGTTGGACGTGGCTTTTTGACCGGCGCCACAGCTCGATTCCTTTTAGGACGACACCACTATCATATATATTCTCCAATTGCGACAAAATCGGTTCCGTAGGCTTTATGAACTTCGGCGATTCATACGATTGCGTGGTCCCAACGGCGTCCGGTAGGTTCCCCGTGACGTTTAACGCCAACCAAGCGGCCTAATCGCTTGATAGACGCTCTGGTTGCAGCCATCTCCTCGTCACCTCTCGCTACTGCGAAATGCCGCGCTTAGATCACATTGAAGGTCAATAGTGACGAAATTTGGTTATCGAATGTACCGAAGTCTTTCAATCCGCGGCGCCGAGAAACCTGAATGTGCGATTTGGCAGGTACGGGATGTCGATTAATGCCGCCGCCAACGCAACGATGATCGCCGATCAGGCAAGGTTGCACCTGCGCCAGGTGCATCGAGCCGCTTCCGACCTCAGACGCGGCGTGCCCGTGGTCCTCGCGGGCGACCCCGGACTGCTGATCCTGGCCGCGGAAACCGCTGGCCCCGACGCTCTGGCGGAACTGCAGGACATTGCCGGGACCGCCGCTCTGCTGATCCTCGCCCCAGCCCGGGCGGCGGCGATCCTGCGCACACCGATGTCAGCGGAGTCCGCCGCGGTTGCCGTCTCGTTGCCCGCGCCAATCGGAACCATCGATATTTTCCAGGCGCTGGCGGATCCAATGGCGGCGCAGCCGACAGTGCGCGAGGTGCTCCAGTTGGCCACCGCGCCACCGCTTGCGGATGCCGCGATCCGGCTCGCCAAGATCGGCCGACTGCTGCCGGCGATCCTCGCCGCGCCGCTGCCGAACCGCGCGGATAGCGCCGCGCATGGCCTGATCACCATCGCCGCGGCCGACGTCATGGACTATGCCGAGATCGAAGTGGCGGGCCTGACCCGGATCGTTTCCGCCGACGTGCCGCTCAACGGCGCCCCCGACAGCCGCGTGGTGGCGTTCCGCAGCCACGGTTCGGCGCTCGAACATCTCGCGATTGTGATCGGTCGGCCGGAGGAGCACCCGGCCCCGCTGGTCCGCATCCACTCGGAATGTTTCACCGGTGACCTGCTCGGCAGCATGCGCTGCGACTGCGGCGAACAGCTTCGCGGCGCGATCCGGCGAATGGCCGAGGACGGCGCCGGCGTGCTGCTGTATCTGGCACAGGAAGGTCGCGGGATCGGCCTGGTCAACAAGCTGCGGGCCTACGGCCTGCAGGATCGCGGCCTCGACACAATGGACGCCAATCGCGCGCTGGGCTGGGGCGCCGATGAGCGCAATTTCCTGATCGCCGCGACGATGCTGCGCATCCTCAGCCTCAATCGCGTGCGCCTGCTGACCAACAACCCCGACAAGGTGGACGCCGTGGCGGCCTGCGGCATCGAGGTGACCGGGCGGGAGCCGCACCTGATCGCCCCCAACGGTGTCAATGATGAATATCTCGCGACCAAGGCGGCCCGGTTCGGCCACATGTTGGACTGAACGGCGTTAACCATCCAACGCGCTGGACCCGAAGTCTGCCCAAAGGGTAAAGGGCGTCACTCTGTTTGGATGAGATACATATGACACCCTCGGAAATAGAACGTGTTCAAACCTACCTCCGCAAGCTGTTCGGCACCGAGCGCATCAAGATCGTGCCGCCGCCGCGCCAGGGCCTGTCGATCGAGATCGCGGTGAACGACGAGACCATCGGTACCGTCCATAAGGACGTCGACGACGGCGAGGTCTCCTACTCGCTGCACCTGACGGTGCTGGAAGAAGACCTGCCCGCCCCGCGCCCGGCGCCAGTCAAGCCCGCGATCGGTCCATCCGGCCGGCGCTGAGCCGCGCCGCGACGGGACGCTCACGGCGGCGGCCGCAGACCTTCGCCCCGCATCACCGTCACCGTCCGCAAGGTCCGCCCGTCCAGCCGGACCGACGTGGCGGGCAAGCCCTGGATCGAGCGGAACCAGGACGACGCCTCCCCAGGAGGATCGACCGCAAGCACCAGCACGTTCTGGCCGGCGTACGCGCTTAACCGATGGGCGAAGCCGAACTGCCGCGAATCGGCGTTCAAACACAGCATGGTTGTCCGCGGCCCCAGCGCGTAGCCGAGCTTCCCCGCATCCCGCCAGTTCAGCGCCGCCACCACCGCCCCCGGCGGCAACAGCCCGCGCGCCCGCAGGTCGTCGCCGATCGAGGTCCAGTCCAGGCCCTCCGCCGTCGGGTCGCCGCGCATGACCGCGCCAAGGCGCCCGCCCAGCCAGTCGAAATCGACCTGGGTCGCGATCACCGCCAGCGATGCGACCACCAAGGCGGCCGTGCCGGCAAACAATCCCCGCACCCAGACACGGTCCAGACGCCGCGCGGCGGCATCGCCCAGCAGTGGAAACAGCATCAGGTACCCCGGCGCCGCCCAGTGATACAGCACCCGCTGGCTCGACCACGCCGAGATCAGCGCGAACCCGACAACCGGTGGCGCCGCCAGCCAGACCAGCAGCCGCCGTGGCCACACCTCGCCGCGGCGGAACCCTGACACCAGCAGCATCATCATCGGCACCCAGACCCAGGGCAGCACGAACAGCGCCTCTCCGGCGAGGGTCTGCAGCGGCAGCAACGGCCGGAACCGCAAGCCCGCCGCCCGGGAGCCCTGGAACGCGAACGACGCCCAGCCATGCGTCGCGTTCCAGATCACGACCGGCGAAAACACCGCCGCCGCCACGATCGCCGCGATGTAGGGTTCCGGGCGCGTCAACCAGTGCCGATGCGGCCGACTGGTCAGCAGATACAGAAAGGCTCCCCCGATCGTCAGCACCGCGGAGTATTTCGAGAACAACGCCAAACCGGCGCACACACCCGCCCCCAGCCACCAGCCCAAGCCTCGCCAACCCCAGCCTCGCCAACCCCAGCCTTGCCAACCCCAGCGTCGCCAACCCCAGCCTTGCCAACCCCAGCGTCGCCAAGCCATGCCTCGCCAAGCCATGCCTCGCCAAGCCACGCCTCGCCAACCCACGCCTCGCCAACCCACGCCTCTGGGGCGGTCCGCCGGCAACGCATGCAACAGGCAAAGCGCGGCACCGAGCAAGGCGGCATCCAGCGGCCCGTCGGGCAGCACCCAGGTCCCGGTGGTGACGCCGAACACCGGCGACAGGTTCAACGCCAGCACCGCCCAAAAGCCGGCGCGCCGGTCCGCCACCAGACAGGTGATCCGCCAGACCAGCAGTTGCGACAGCGCGAACAGCAGGATGAACGGCAACCGCACCGCCCATGGCGCCTCGGTGCCGAACAGATGGGCAGCACCCCACGACAGCCACCAGCTCGCCGGCGGATGGTCGAAATAGCCGAGACTGAGAACCCGGCCGGAGGTGACCATGTAGCTCTCGTCCACCCCCAGCCCGGTGCTCGCAGCGAATGCCAGCCGGAGCAGCGTCGTCACCGCGATCAGCCGCAGGATCGGAGGCAACCTCATCGAACGCGGTTGTTCCGGCAGCCCGCGTCCCGACATCGAGTCGCAAGTTCCTTATTTCGTCGCATCACTCACGCTCGGTGGAACGTTCCGCCGAAGCCGCGATCACAGCTCAGGCCGGGACAATCCGCTGGATTTGGGTCCCCAGACCCTCGACCCCCAACCGCATCACGTCGCCGACGGCGAGAAACACCGGCTCCGGCTTTACCCCGCTTCCCACCCCCGGCGGCGTGCCGGTGGCGATCACGTCGCCCGGCTGCAACGTGATGAAATGGCTGACATAACTGACCAGCTTCACCACCCCGAAGATCATCGTCTGGGTCGATCCGTCCTGGAACCGCCTGCCGTTCACCTCGGTCCACAGCGGCAGGTCCTGCGGGTCGCTGACCTCGTCCTTGGTCACCATCCATGGCCCGGTCGGGCCGAACGTCTCGCAGCCCTTTCCCTTGTCCCAGGTGCCGCCGCGCTCCAACTGATATTCCCGCTCGCTGACGTCGTTGCACACGCAATAACCGGCGACATGGTCCAGCGCCTCGTCCTCCGGCACGTAGCGGGCGGTCTTGCCGATCACCACGCCCAATTCCACCTCCCAGTCCAGCTTGTGCGACCCGCGCGGCATCTTCACGTCGTCGTTCGGCCCGCTGAACGCACTCAGCGACTTCAGGAAGATGATCGGCTCCTTGGGCACCGGCATGCCGGCCTCGGCGGCATGGTCGGCATAGTTCAGCCCGATACAGACATAGTTCAGCGGCCGCGCCACGCAGGCGCCGATGCGCGGGTTGCCCTCGACCCTCGGCAGTTTTGTCGCATCGAGGCTGGCGATGGTCTGCAATGACGCAGCCGATAGGGCAAACCCGTCGATATCGCGCACGACGCTGCTCAAGTCCCGGATCGCCCCATCGTTCGCCAGCAGACCAGGTTTCTCGGCCCCGGCGGGACCGTAGCGCAACAGTTTCATAACCTTCTCCCAACAAGGATTACAGCGTCAGGCCGCCATCTATAACCATTGCCTGGCCGGTGATGAACTGGGCATCGCCGCCGGCCAGATAGACTGCCAGCGCGGCGATTTCCTCCGCCGAACCCAGGCGCCCCATCGGTTGGCGGGCGACGAAGGCGGCGCGAGCGGCATCGACCGAACCGGCGGCCGCGGCGTTCGCAGCAATGCGTTCGTCCAGGCTTGGCGTGGCGACCGTCCCGGGGCACAGGCAGTTGCAGCGGATTCCCCTGGTCACGAAATCCGTCGCCACCGATCGGGTCATGCCGATCACCGCCGCCTTCGAGGCACTGTAGATGAAGCGGTTGGCCACGCCTTTCACGCTGGAGGCGACCGACGCCATGTTGATGATCGCACCGCCGCCGCGCGCCAGCATGCCGGGCAGAAACGCTTGCATAGTGCGGAACATCGAACGGCAATTCAGCTCGAACGCGAACGTCCAGTCGGCCTCGCTGGCCTCCAGCAGGCTGCCCTGGTGGACCACGCCAGCACAGTTGAACAGAATGTCGATCGCTCCGGCGTCCCGCGCCGCCTGGCTGATCGCCGTCGCGTCCAGCACGTCCAGTGTCACCGTACGGATCGAAGCCGACCCCAGTTCGGCCAGCTTCGCTGTATCCACATCCGTAGCCACCACCTGGGCGCCGGCGGCGGCGAATGCCAGCGCCGTGGCCCGCCCGATCCCCTGGCCGGCCGCGGTCACGAACGCTGTCTTACCGGTCAACGACGGCATCGGAACCCCTCGGCGAAATCGATGAACGGCGATGTAAGCTATTTCGCCCAGAGGGTCACCATGTGGCGGCCACCCTGCCTTCGCGGCGCTCAGTCCTCCAGGGTGAATCCGACTTTCATCGTCACCTGATAGTGCCGCACGTCACCCTCCTCGATCTCGCCACGCTGCTGGGTTACCTCGAACCAGCGCAGGTGGCGCATGGTCTTCGACGCGCGCGCGATGGCGTTCTCGATCGCGTCGGAGTGGCTGATCTCCGATGATCCGGCGACTTCGATGATGCGATAGGTGTGGTCGGCCATTCCGACGATCTCCTGTGACGTTGCTAACACGGCTATAACCGGCGAGGCGCCGCATGGTCGCATCCCGACCGCCATTTTGTTCGCCCGCCAGGCTAACCCTTCCCGGCTGACGGTCCGCCCCGCCAACTTGCCTTGCCGGCCGCGCCGCGCTGCACTGTCTTGCACAAAACGAAACGAAACGGGCGGAACGATCCTCATGTTGGCTTGGCTGAAAGACCTGAACCAGACCGAACGACGCACCATGGCCGCCTGCTTCGGCGGCTGGACGCTGGACGCGCTCGACGTGCAGATCTTCAGCTTCGTGATCCCCTCGCTGCTGGCGCTGTGGGGCATCACCACCGCCGAGGCCGGCATCCTGGCCACCTCCACCCTGGTGGTCTCGGCGATCGGCGGCTGGCTCGGCGGCGCCGCGTCCGACCGCTTCGGCCGCGTCCGCGTGCTGCAGGTGACCATCCTGTGGTACGCCGTCTTCACCTTCCTCTGCGGCTTCGCGCAGGACTTCAACCAATTGTTCGTGCTGAAGGCCCTGCAAGGCCTCGGCTTCGGCGGCGAGTGGGCCGCCGGCGCGGTCCTGATGGGAGAGGTGATCCGCGATAAATATCGCGGCCGAGCGGTCGGGTTGGTGCAGACCGGCTGGGCCGTCGGATGGGGCGCGGCGGCGCTGCTGTTCACCCTGCTGTCCGCCAACCTGCCCGACGCGCTGACCTGGAGGGTAATGTTCTGGATCGGCCTGGCGCCCGCCGCCCTGGTGTTCTGGATCCGCCGCTTCGTCGACGAACCAACAATTTTGACCCACGCCAATGGTACGACCCAACCGCGCGCCGCTGGCGCGACCGGCTGGCTGCACATCTTCGCCGCCCTCAGGCCGCCCTATCTGTCCATCACCTGGCGCGTCTCGATGATGGTGACCGGCGCCCAGGGAGCCAGCTACGCGCTGACCATCTTCCTGCCGACATACCTGAAGACCGTGCGTCACCTGACCTCGGTCGGCACCGGCAGCTATCTGATGGTGCTGATCCTGGGCGCCTTCTTCGGCTTCCTGTCGGGTGCCGTGCTGTCCGACGTCATCGGCCGCAAGTCCACGTTCATGGTCTCGGCAATCGGCTCGATCGTGCTGATGGTGGTCTACTTGTTCGCGCCGCTCAGCAACAACCTGATCCTGCCGGTCGGCTTCCTGCTGGGCTTCATCAACCTGATGATGTTCTCCCCGATGGGACCATTCATGACCGAGCTGTACCCGACCGCCGTGCGCGGCGTCGGACAGGGCTTCTGCTATAATGCCGGCCGCGGCATCGGCGCGATTTTTCCCGCGCTCGTCGGTTTCCTGGCGGCTCGTCTCGGGCTGGCCGGGGCGATCGCAACCTTCACCCTCGGCGGCCTGCTGCTGATGATCCTGGCGCTGCTGCTGCTGCCGGAGACCAAGGGACGCTCGCTGGCCAGCCTGGAGGCCGAGCAACCCGCCGAATAGGCCACCGCCCGACAGCACGAGCGTGGGGTATTCGACGGCCGGATTTTATACCACACTCGCGCAACCGTGCCGGTTTCGTTGGGCAACCCCACCGCTTATCCGCCGTTTCAGGCTTTATCTCAGCCGGACCACTCACTCGCCGGACCACTTACTCGCCGGACCACTCACTCGCCGGACCACTCACTCGAAGGAGCGACCGAAATGGCTTTCGCCAGCGATACCCGCGGCAAACTCGATGACGCACAGGCCCAGATCGCTCGGCTGCGCGACCAGGTCGAGGCGTTGATGAAGGACCGTGTCACCCCAGCCGTTTCGGATTTCGCCGGCCGAGCCGAAAGCGCCGTCCACAGCGCCAGCGGCGTGGCCCGCGATCAGGCTCAGTACGTGTCCGGGCGGGTCAAGGATCAGCCGTTGATGGCGATCCTGATCGCCGCCGCCGTCGGCTGGATCGTCGGCCGCGTGATGCGCTGATCGATGCGTCCGATCCGGCTGGCGCGTCTGGCCGCGGAGGCGGAAGGCGTCCGCCTCCGCGGCATGGTCAGCCGCATCGCTACCCGCGCAATGTTCGCCGTGGTGGCCCTGGTGTTCCTCATCGGCGCCATCACCTTCGCCCACGTCGCGGCCTTCTTCGAACTGCGGACAGCGCTCAGCCAGAGTTTCCTTGCCGCCACCGGGGAAGTCGGGGGCGCCGACCTTCTGGTGGCGATCATCCTTGGCCTGCTGGCCAGCCGATCCGCGCCTAGCCGGGTTGAACGCGAGGCACTCGATGTCCGCCGCAAGGCGGTCCAGGCGATCGGGAGCACCTTCAGCCTGGCGCAACTGGCGCTCCCGGTGCTGCGCATCGGCTCCAACATGCGGCGCAGGCGCCGCCGCCCATAACCCGCGGCGAAGACCTAAATCCGCCGCAGAGACCTAGATCCGCCGCAGAAGACCTAAATCCGCCGTACTGGCAGCCACCAGGCCAGCAGCATCCCGGTCGTGGTAAACGAACCGATCGTCAGGAACGCCGAGCGAAATGCGTCGGCAATTTCCGACCGCACCACAATGCGTTGCGCCGAGGGCAACATACTCAACGCCTGCGGACCCTCCTGCACCAATCGGGCGAACATCGCCCCGGTCTGAGGGTCCCGCGCCGCCAACACCGCGAACAATACCGCCCCGACCAACGCGGTCCCGACCGACGCCCCGACCGACCGCGAAAATTGCACCGACGCCGCCGCCGCCCCGAGAAACCGAGGCCCGGCCACGGTCTGCACCGTCATCTGCGCCACCGGCATGGCGGTCCCCGATCCGGCCGACGCCACCGCCAGCATGACGATGATCGCGGTATCCGACAAAGCTGGCGCGAACGCCGCCAGCGACAGCAGCATGGACGCGCTGACCGGCAGCCCGATCGATGGCAGGATCGCGGTGCGTCCGGTGGCCGCGATCAGCCGCCCGCAGAAGAACGATCCCAACGCGATCCCCAGGGTCAGCGGCAGCAGCAACACCCCCGAATGGCCGGCGCTGGCGCCGCGCACCACCTGCAGATACATCGGCAGGAACGAGACCAAGGAAACCGTCTGCGCGGCGACGCAGGCCGCCATGCTGTCGGTCCGCCAGATCCCCGCCTGGCGGAACAACTGGATCGGCAGCAACGGCGCTCGGGCCCGCCGCTCCTGCCGGATCAGCAGCATCAGCGAGCCCACCGCCGCCGCCAGCAGCCCCAGCACCGCCGGCGCGGCGGCCAGGTCGATGTGTTGCGCCCGCTCCATGGCCAGCAGCAGGCAGGTGATGAATGCGCCGAAAAACAGCGTGCCCAGGCCATCGAACTGCACCCGGCCGCCGCGGCTGGGCTGCGCCGGCAGCCGCAGCACCAGAAACGCGGCCAGCAGGCCCAGCGGCAGATTGACCAGGAACACCGAGTGCCAGCCGAAGTGCTGGGTCAGGAAACCGCCGGCCACCGGGCCGAACGTGGCGGCCGAGGCAAACATGCCCGACAGGTAGCCCTGGTATTTGCCACGCTCCCGGGGCGGCACCGCCTCGGCGATCAGCGCTTGCGACAGCGTCATCAGGCCGCCGCCACCGGCGCCTTGCAGCAGCCGAGCCAAGGTCAGCAGCAGGATCGACGGCGCCATCGCGCACAGCAGCGAAGCGCCGACGAACAGGCCCAGGGCGAGCAACATCATCTTGCGCCGGCCGACCGCATCGCCCAGCCGGCCATAAATCGGTGCCGCGATGGTGTTGGCCACCAGATAGGCGACCACCACCCACGACACCCGCTCCACGTCGCCCAGCGATCCGGCGATCGCCGGCAGCGCGGTGGCGACGATGGTCTGATCCAGCGCCGCCAGGAACATCGGCAACATGATCGACGGGAACACCGCCAGGAACAGATTCGGCGCCGGCCGCGCGGCCTGAGGCGCCGGACCTGTCGTCTCGGAGGGCATGGCGTGAACCCGGTGTCTGAAGTTCGCCGCACCATGCGGCGCACGTAGGAGATGTTCGGGCCACCGACTACAAACAGCCAGTGGCGCGAAACTGAGGCTCGCCAATCATGGGGAACTTCATGCGCGCAACACTAAGCCACGATCGCGCTCAGCGGAATGTCCCCAGCGGAATGTCCCCAGCGGAGTGTCCCCAGCGGAGTGTCCCAGGGCAATTGCATTTGCCTCAAACGCACGATGCTGGAACCACCGATGCGGTAAGCATATGCAAGGTCTCTGACCCAGTCTCAACATAACTCCTATCGGCGTGCATCGGCGTGCATCTGCGGTTCCAAACCGTTTCTCTTGGCCACGCCGCGTCCGGCAAATAGCGCCGACAGAAAATCCAAATGCGATGACCCCTGCGGCATGCCCCGATTGGCATGCCCCGGTCTTCAATTGCCGCCCGATCCGGCCCATAGTCCGGCAAAGCTTCGGAAGGAAACGCATCGATGCGCAGCGCCGTCATCGTCTCCACCGCCCGCACCCCGATCGGACGCGCCTATCGCGGCGCGTTCAACGACACTCAGGCCCAGGCACTCGGCGGCCACGTCATCGCCCAGGCGGTCCACCGCGCCGGCATCGACCCCGCCGAGGTCGAGGACGTCGTGCTCGGCGCCGCGCTGCAACAGGGCTCGCAAGGCTTCAACGTGGCCCGTCAATCCGCCCTCCGCGCCGGCCTGCCCGACAGCGTCGCCGGCATGTCGGTCGATCGGCAATGCGCGTCGGGCCTGATGGGCATCGCCACCGCGGCCAAGCAGATCATCCAGGACGACATGCAGATCACCGTCGGCGGCGGCCTCGAATCGATCTCGCTGGTGCAGACCAACGACATCAACCGCTCGCGCGGCCAGGACCCCGAACTGGTGGCCCAGGTCCCCGCCCTCTACATGGCGATGATCGAAACTGCCGAACTGGTCGCCGACCGCTACCACGTCAGCCGCGAGGTGCAGGACGAGTACGCGCTGCGCTCGCAGCAGCGCACCGCCGCGGCGCAGCAGGCCGGACGCTTCGACGACGAGATCGTCGCGCTGCCGACCGAAATGCTGGTCATCGACAAGGCCAGCGGCGAAACCAGCCGCAAGCAGGTCGCGATCGCCCGCGACGAGGGCAACCGGCCCGATACCTCGCTGGACGGCCTGGCCAGCCTGAAGCCGGTGTTCGCCAACGGCCAGGTGGTCAAGCAAGGCCAATACATCACCGCCGGCAACGCCTCGCAGCTGTCCGACGGTGCCTCGGCCGCCGTGCTGATGGAGGAAGCCGAGGCCTCCCGCCGCGGCCTGCAGCCGCTGGGGATCTATCGCGGCATGGCGGTGGCCGGCTGCGCGCCGGACGAGATGGGCATCGGCCCGGTATTCGCCGTGCCCAAGCTGCTGGCCCGGCACGGCCTGCGGATCGACGACATCGACCTGTGGGAACTGAACGAAGCGTTCGCCTCCCAGGTGCTATACTGCCGCGATCGCCTGGGCATCGACCCCGACAGACTGAACGTCGATGGCGGCGCGATTTCGATCGGCCACCCCTACGGCATGTCCGGCGCCCGGATGACCGGACACGCGCTGATCGAGGGCAAGCGGCGCGGCGCGAAGCTGGTCGTTGTCACCATGTGCGTCGGCGGCGGCATGGGCGCGGCCGGCCTGTTCGAGGTCGCCTGACATGCCGATCGACCCGCAGATCCAGAACCTGCTGAACCTGCGCGCCGCGCTGCCGGAACTGCACACGCTGTCGGTGGCGGACGCCCGCGCCCAGTTCGCCGCGCGCGACTTTCCAGGCCTGCGCAAGCCCGGCGTTGCCAGCATCGTCAATCGCGACATGCAAACCCAAGCTGGCTCGCTCGGCCTGCGCGTCTACACCCCGCTCGGCGCCACCCCTCTGGGCGCCACCCCTCTGGGCGCCACCCCTCTGGGCGCCACCCCGTTGGGCGCCACCCAGTTGGGCAAGGGTCCGTTCCCGCTGATGGTGTTCTTCCACGGTAGCGGCTTCGTGGTGTGCAGCCTCGACACCCATGACGGCATGTGCCGCAATTTGTGCGCTGGCAGCGGCTTTGTCGTGGTCTCGGTGGACTACCGCCTGGCACCGGAAGCAAAGTTCCCCGCCGCTTCGGACGACTGCCTGGCGGCAACCCGATGGGCGGTGGCCAACGCCGCCTCCTTGGGCGCCGATCCCGGCCGCGTGTTGGTCGCCGGTGACAGCGCCGGCGGCAATCTCGCCGCCGTCACCGCGCTGCGCATCCGCGACCAGGGCGGACCGCGCCTGCTGGGCCAACTGCTGATCTATCCCGTGACCGACTATTACGACCCCGGCACGCCCTCGATGACCGAGAACGCCGAGGGCTACGGCCTGACCCGCGCCGGCATGATCTGGTTCTGGAACCACTACCTGCGCAGCCCGTCCGACGCCGCCAACCCCTACGCCAGCCCACTCCGAACCGCCGACCTAGGCGGCCTGCCGCCGGCGCTGGTGGTGACGGCGGAATACGACCCGCTGCGCGACGAGGGCGAATCCTACGCCGAACGGCTGCGCCAGGCCGGCGTGCCGACCCTGATGAAACGCTGGGACGGCATGAACCACGGCTTTTTCTTCTGGCCCGGCGTGGTGGATCGCGCCACCGCGGCGATGGACGAGGCGTGCGCCTGGGTCAAAACCCTGCTGGAAGGTTCGCCCCACGGCGCGACCAAGGGTGCATAGTCATGCCGACCGAGCTTCAGGGTGGCTGCCACTGCGGCAACCTGCGTGTCCAGGTCCGGCTTGAGCGCCCGCCGGCGGAGGCGCGGCTACGCTCCTGCGCGTGTTCGTTCTGCCGGTCCCACGGCACCCGCACGGTGTCCGACCCCGGCGGCCAGGCCGACCTCTGGGCGACCGACTGGGACCTTGTGCAGCGCTACCGCTTCGGCTCACGCACCGCCGACTACCTGCTGTGTCGCCAATGCGGCGTCTATGTCGGCGCGACCTGTGACACCGCGTCGGGGCGTCGCGCGGTGATCAACACGCTCTGCCTTGCTGATCGGGCGGCATTCGATCAGGACCCGATCCGCCCGGACTACGACGGCGAAACCGTCGAGGCGCGATTGGCGAGGCGCGCCCAGAACTGGATGCCGCTGGTCATGCACGAATCCGGCGATCTATAGCCTGGAAATTTCGACGAAGATGCGTCGGAGCCGGTGGTTTCTCTGCTGGTTTGCTTAGCGGGGCGCGTCCCACGGATTCAAAAGCGGCACGCCGATTGCCCGGAAGTCGGCGAGGTTGCGGGTTACGACTGTCATGCCATGCACCAGCGCTGTCGCCGCGATTAACGCATCGCGCTCGGCCCGAGGGTCGGGCACATGCAGGCGAGCGCAGCGTTGTGCGACGATCGTATCAACCGGAAATATTCGGCCATTGAACGCGGGAAAAACGCGCGAGTCCAGCCATCTGCGCAGTATCGCGCCCTGCATGGGGTCTTTGCGTTCGAGCTGCAAAATGCCTATTTCCAGCTCAAGGATGGTGATGGTCGATATGTGCAGGCTGCCCGCGCCCGCGCTATCGGCCCAGTCCGCGACGTGCGGGTCGGCTTTCCCCAAGCTTATCTTGCGCAACTCGGAAACGACGTTGGTATCAAGGACAAACATCAGGAGAAATCGGCCGGCCGGATACCGATCTTGGCGCGCGGCGGGTCAAACTCTATGTCGGCAAGGCCGGGCATCGCCAGCGCGTCGGCGATGTTACGACCCCCGCCGATGATGCGCTGATAGGCCTCGATGCTCAGCAGCACATGGGCGGGCTTGCCCCGGTCGGTGATGAACACCGGCCCCTCTGAGGCGGCTTTCTTGGCGCGGCTGGTGTCCTGGTTGAACTCTCGGCTGGATAGGGTGGTGATCGTCATGAGCGGCACTCCTGTCTGCATCGGTAACCTATCCATGTATAAACGTTACTACAAAAGCCGTCCTTCGTCAATGCCCGCTGCTTCCCGACTGCGCACAGGGTCGAGGGCGCCCCCCGGATGCCGCGGCGGAGCCCAGCGCATTCCCAGACCAAGCCTACTCTCGGATCGGCGCCGCGCTCATACCCCGGAATACCAGTTGTAGCCCTGATTCTCCCAGAACCCGCCGGGGAGCGTATTGGTCACCTCGATCGACTGCAGGTTCTTGGCGCTCTTGAAGCCAAGCTTGATCGGGATGCGCAGGCGCAGCGGCGACCCCCATTGCGGCGCCAGCGGCTGCTGCTCGAAGTCGAGCGCCAGGATGGTCTGCGGATGCAGCGCGCTGGCCATGTCCAGGCTGGTCGAGTAGCCGTCGAAACAGCTGAACGCCACGTAGCGCGCCCGCGTATCGGCCCCGACCCGGCGCAGGAAAACATGCAACGGCACACCGCTCCATTGCCCGACCTGGCTCCAGCCCTCAATGCAGATATGGCGGGTGATCTGCGCCTCCTGCGGCAGCGCCTGCAACTTCTCCACGGTCCACGGAGACTTGTCGGCGACCAGGCCGGAGACGTCCAGCCGCCAGGCAGCGGGATCGACCTGGCGGACCTGCCATTCCGGATAGTACGCGTTGAACCGGAAGGGGTGGGTGATCGCGCTCGCCGGATAGGTTGCCGCCATCCGCGCCGGACTGAACAACGCCGCCTGCACCCGGTCGTTGAACCGCAGCATGGCCCACAGCGCGGCGTCCACGCCGGAATGCGTGCTCAGGTCACAGCCGGTCAGCAGCGCCAGCGACCCCAGCGACAGGCCGCCGCGCAACAGCCCACGCCGGCGCAGCCGATCCAGGTCCGGCTTGATGTCCGCGGCACTGACCGATGGGCGGGTCATGGTGCCGCGTCCCGATCCGCACCCGCCATGGAGCTCGCCACCCCGTAGCTCGCCACCCCGGAACCCGCCACCGCGGGGACCGCCACCCCGGGGCCCGCATCCGCGGGGTCCGCCGCCACCCCGGCGATCATCGACACCAGGGTGCGCGGGTAGATCGCCACCAGCACGACATGGACGATGACGAAGCCGACGATCAGGCCCATCATCGCCAAATGGATGCCGCGCGCCACCGGATAGCCTCCGAACAAGCCGGTCAGCCAGCCGAGTTGCACCGGTTTCCAGATCGACAGCCCGGTCGCGATGGCCAGCAGGATGGCGACGATGACACCGTCATACAGCAGCCGCTGCACCGCATTATACTGCCCCAGCCGATGCGGCAGCCGAAACCGCGCGGCTCGGCCCAGATCGGTGATCACCGCACCCGGCCTCGGCGCCGACAGATGGCGGCGGAAGTGGCCCGAGGCAAAGCCGTAACACAGATACGCCAGCCCGTCGGCGAACAGCAGCCACATGGCGGCGATGTGCCAGGCAATGCCGCCGGCCAACCAGCCGCCCAGCGTCATCCACGGCGGAAACTCGAACGGCAGGCTGGGGGAGGCATTGTAGATCTGCCATCCGCTCAGGATCATGCAGCCGATCGCGTAGACCCCGATCCAGTGCATGACCCGGATCGGCCAGGGATGCGCCGCCCGTCCGCTCGCATGATGTTTTGGCAAGATCACATCCTCCTGATGGGGTGAGGCTTCCCGCATCATCACATAAGCACGCGCGGAAAGACCGCCAAACTAAAGGAAAACAAAATGAACCGAATACTCGGGCTCACCCTTGCAGCCACCACCGCGCTCTCGGTCTCGGCATTCGCGGCCCCGGCGCGCGAGCGGGTTCGCGGCACGGTGTCCGAGATCGGCGGCGATAGCCTGACCGTTCACACCGCAGCCGGCACCGACGTCGCGATGACCCTGGGCAGCAGCACCAAATATGTGCAAGTCGTAAAGTCCAGCCTCAACAATATTGAAAAGGACAGCTACATCGGCACCGCCACCAAAAGCGTCGGCTCGATGCTAGTGGCACTAGAGGTCGTGGTCTTCCCGCCCGCGATGCGCGGCACCGGGGATGGCCACTACGCCTGGGATGAGCTCCCCGATACCACCGTGGCCGGGGGCGCCAAGACCGCCAGCGCGATGACCAACGGCAACGTCGCCGCGGTGACCAAGTCGTCCGCCACGCCCGAGGTGAACAGCACGATGACCAACGGCAACGTCGCCGCCGAGGCGTCGAAGAACGGCGCCAAACAACTGACCGTCACCTATAAAGGCGGTGAAAAGACCATCCTGGTGCCGCCGACCGCTCCGATCGTGACCTTCAAGCCGGGCACCATGTCCGACGTGACCAAGGGGTCCACGGTCTTCGTCATCGCAACCAAGGATGGCGACAAGACGATGGCCAACTCGGTCGCCGTCGGCGTCGACGGCGTGAAGCCGCCGATGTAGCCAAGGCGGCCAGGGCGGTTCGGCGCGGGTCGCACCGCGCCGGGTCGCGTCCGCCGGCTTACGGCCCGACGAACGCCCCGCCGTTCACGTCCAGGATCGCCCCCGAAAGATAACTCGCCGCCGAGGTGCACAGAAACGCGATCGGCCACGCCAGTTCCTCGGGCCGCCCGATGCGCCCCATCGGCAGCGTCGGCCCCAGGTTGAAACCACGGGTCATCGGCGTCTCCACCGGCCCCGGCGCGACCGCGTTCACCAGCACACCGCGCCCCACCGCATTGCGTGACAGCCATTTCACCAGCGTATGCAGCGCGCCCTTCGAGGCCGCGTAGTCCGGCGGCGTGGTCAGCGAGGTGCCACCGGTCTTGCCCGCCACCGACCCGACCAGGGCGATGTGGCCGCCGCCGTGGGCCGCCATATGATCGACCGCCGCCGTCGCCAACTGCAGCGGCACCCGGACGTTGATATCCATCACCCGATGAAACCGATCTTGCCAGTCCGGGTCCTCGGTCCATGGCCTGGCGTCCAGGATCGCGGCGCAATGCGCCACCGCGTCGACCCGGTCCGCCGCAAACAACAGGGCGATGAACGCGTCCTCGGTCAGGTCGCCCCGCAACGCCTGGCAGGTGCCACCGGCGGCTTCGACCTCGTCGCGCGTCCGCTCCATCGGGTCCCGGTCCGCCAACACCAGGTCCGCCCCAAGCTGAGCCAGCACCGCTGCGGTCGCCCGCCCGATCCCGCTGGCCGCGCCGGTCACCAGGGCCCGTTTGCCCTGCATCGACAGTTCGGCCGGTAGTGTGATGCTCGTCATCCGGGCCTCCCCCAAGTCGCCTCGCCACGATACTCCCGCCTGTATGAAATTCTGTCCATCGCAGTGAATGCAGATGGTTCCGATTGACCTGACGCGGCCCGCTCCATAGCTTCCGGATCATGTCCGATACAGTCCGCAACACGTTGGCCGATATCCCCAAGGGGGCCGATATCCCCAAGGGGTGGCCGTTCGAGGAAGCGCGGAAAGTGGCCCTCCGCCTCGCCGCATCGGGCAAGCCTACGGCCTTGTTCGAGACCGGCTACGGCCCCTCCGGCCTGCCCCATATCGGCACCTTCGGCGAGGTCGCCCGCACCACCTGGGTGCGCAACGCCTTCAGCGAAATCAGCGGCCTGCCGTCACGTTTGCTGGCGTTCAGCGACGACATGGACGGCCTGCGCAAGGTGCCCGACAACATCCCCAACCGAGACCGGCTGACGCCGTATCTCGGCCAGCCGCTGACCCGGATTCCCGATCCGTTCGGCACCCACGACAGCTTCGGCGCGCACAACAACGCCCGGCTGCGCGCGTTCCTCGATTCCTTCGGCTTCGAATACGAATTCGCCTCCTCCAGCGAATACTACAAGACCGGACGCTTCGACGCCGCCCTGATCCGCGTGCTGGAGTGCTACGACGCGGTCATGGCCGCCACGCTGCCCACGCTGCGCGCCGAACGCCAGGCCACCTACTCGCCGATCCTGCCGATCCACCCGCATACCGGCATCGTCATGCAAGTGCCGATGCAGCACGTCGACCCAGCCGCCGGTTCGGTGACCTGGCAAGACCCCGCCAGCGGTGAGCGCTTCGAAACTTCCGTCAAGGCCGGCGCCTGCAAGCTGCAATGGAAGGCCGACTGGGCAATGCGCTGGTTCGCGCTGTCGGTGGACTACGAAATGTCCGGCAAGGACCTGGCCGACTCGGTCAAGCTCTCCGGCCGGATCTGCCGCATCCTCGGCGGCCAGCCGCCGCAGGGCATGACCTACGAACTGTTCCTGGATCAGCACGGCCAAAAAATCAGCAAGTCCAAGGGCAACGGGCTGTCGGTCGAGGACTGGCTGACCTACGCCCCCAACGAATCGCTGGCCCAGTTCATGTACAACCAGCCGCAGCGCGCCAAGCGACTGTATTTCGACGTCATCCCCCGCGCCGTCGACGAATACGTCGCCAACACCACCGCGCTCTTGCACGACGCCCGGTCCGAAGATGCCCGATCCGAAGATGCCGGGTCCGAAACCGCGCCGCCCGCCGCGGCTGCGCAGGCATCCGACCGCAGAACCAATCCGGCCTGGCATATCCACGCCGGCCGCTCGCCCGACCATGCCGGCAGCCCGATCTCGTTCGGCATGCTGCTGAACCTCGCCAGCGTGGTGAACGCCGACTCGCCCGACATCCTGTGGGGCTTCATCCGCCGCTACGTCCCCGGTGCCAGCCCGGAAACCCAGCCGTTCCTGCACCGGCTGGTCAGCCACGCCATCGCCTACTACCGGGACTTCGTCCGTCCGGCCAAGCACTATCGCGACCCCGACCCGATGGAACGCGCCGCGCTGGAAGATCTCGCCACCACCCTCGCCACACTGCCCGATACCGCCGCCGAAACCATCCAGAACGCGGTCTTCGCGGTCGGCAAGCGCCACCCGTTCCCCGACCTGCGAAGCTGGTTCGCCTGCCTCTACCAGGTCCTGCTCGGCCAGTCCGAGGGGCCTCGCTTCGGCGGCTTCGTCGCCCTCTACGGCATCGCGGAAACCATCGCGCTGATCCACGCCGCGCTCGCCCGCAGAGCGGACGCGGCCTGACGCATGGTGGCCTAGCGGATGGTGGCCTAGCGGATGGTGGCGAACGGGCGGACCGCGTTCAAAAGCTGGGCTCGTCATGCGCCCGCCGCATTGGGCGTCGTGCTGCTGGTCGGCGCCATCTACGTCGTCCAGCGCGAGTTCCGCCACCTCCGCCTGAAAGACATCGGCGAGGCACTGTCGGCGATCCCGACGCACGCCCTGGTGTTCGCCTTCACCTCGACCATCCTGTCCTACTTCATCCTTACCTTCTACGACCGCCTGGGCACCATCTACGCCGGCCATAAGGTGTCCTATGGCCGCGTGGCGTTCGCCTCGTTCTGCGCCTATGCACTCTCACACAACCTCGGCTTCGCCGCCATCTCCGGCGCCGCGGTGCGCTATCGGCTGTACGCCCATTGGGGCCTGACCCCGCTGCAGATCGGCAAGACCGTGGCGTTCTGCAGCCTGACCTTCGCCCTCGGCGGCATGGTGCTGGGCGGCGCCATCCTGTTTGCCGAACCGCGCGCCATCCCGTTCTTCGGCCAGCACCTGCCGGCGATCGCGATGTGGGGCGTCGGCGCGGCGCTGTGGGCCATCGTCCTGGGCTATGTCACCCTGGCCAGGGTGTTCGGCCGCGTCCGGGTGTTCGGCCACGACATCGAGCTGCCGGGCTGGCGCATGGCGATCGTCCAGGTGTTGCTGGCAACCGTCGATGTCGCCGTCACCGCGACCATCTTCTTCGCCCTGCTGCCGCACGCCCCGGGCCTCACCTGGCTGATCTTCCTCGGCGTCTACGTCTCCTGCTACACCGCCGGCCTGGCCGCCAACCTGCCCGGCGGCATCGGCGTGTTCGACACGGCGATGCTGTTCGGGCTGTCGCCTTACATGAGCGCACCGCACATCATCGGCGCCATCCTGGTGTTCCGCCTGTACTACTACGTCATCCCGCTGTTCCTCGCCGGATCCCTGTTCGCCGGCAACGAGATCTTGCTGCGCGGCGGCGGCCTGCTGCGGCACGTCAACCGCCTGCCCCCGGTGCAGGCGATCGGCCGCTGGAGCGAACCCGATTTCGCCGTCACCGCCGCCACCGGCGCGGTCGGCCTTTGCGGTGTGCTGCTGCTGTGCCTCGGCGTGCTGCTGCCGCAGGTGGATTTCACCTGGATCGACCCCGACTTCGGCGACTTCGCCAGGCAGGCCGGTCAGTTCGTGCCCTCATTGATCGGCGCCGGCCTGGTGATGATGGCGCTGGGCCTGTCGCACCGGGTCAACCTGGCCTGGGGCCTGACCATCTTCCTGCTGGTGCTGGGCGCCGCCTTCACCGCGACACAGGACAACCGGCTTTGGGTCGCCGGCATCCTGGTGCTCACCATCCTGCTGCTGGCACCGTTCCGAGCCTGCTTCTATCGCCACCCCCATCTGATGAGCGGGCCGCTGCAGCCCGGCAGCGCGTTGACCCTCGCCGTGCTCGGCTTTTGCCTGTTCTCGCTGGCGATCACCCGGCCGCGCACCCGCCTGCTGGAGAACAATGCGTTCTGGGCGGTGATCATCTCCCGCGATTTGCCCAACACCGTGCGGCTGACGGTCGCCATCGCGGTGCTGCTGGGGCTGGCCGCGATCTGGCTGCTGCTACGCCCCGGCCGGGTGCACTACCTGCCGTGGGACGGCAACGCCCGCCAACTGCTGCAGGCCATGGGCGGCCGCCTGGTCCAGGCCGCCGACGGCGTCGTACTGGGCGAGTCCGCCCGCGCCGCGATCCCGTTCCGCCGTTGCGGCCGAGTCCTGCTGGGCCTAGGCGACCCCGTCGGCGACGAGACCGACCGCATCTCGGCGATCTGGCGGCTGCGCGACCTGGCGCAACAAGAGGGTCTGGACGCCGCCGTCTGGCATGCCGGACCCGACCTGCTGAAAGTCTACGGCGATCTCGGCCTGACCGCCCTGCCGCTGGGACGGGACGGCCTGCCACTGCCGGAATCCGACGGCGACACGCCGGTCGCCGAGCAATACTTGGTGTGCAAGGCCGAACGCGACCTCAACTTGCTGCTGCCGGTGCTGCCGAAGCTCGCGCAAGGCCTGCGTCCTGCCGTTGCCGCCGCCGTCTGACACCCATCGGCACCCGGCAATCCAATTCGGGGCGTCCCGAACGGGACCACCGCGAAACCTGAAATTCGGCCCCGAATCAGTCATTTACTGCGGATTGGCCGGGACGCCGCGATACTTGCCACGACTAAGCCAAAAAGAACTTTCACTCTTCACGGTTTTTCAGCCGATTCGCTATGGGCGAAATCCATCGCAGCCGATATAGTGGTTCGTCTGTCGTGAAGATTTAGTCTGAGGCTGGCAATATCTGCATCCGCCACGCCTTTGAAATGGCCCGACGGGAGCAAACCGGCGATCCTGCCGCGACAGCGGCATCGGTCGCGTTCAACAACGCATATGATAATAGGGACAGTTTTCTCTTGAACATGACCAACCGCGGCCGCGGACGCCCCAGCCGGCGCCGCGGCTTCGATGATGACTTCAGCTTCGATCGTGCCCCGCCAGGCGACATGCCGCGGCCCGCGCCATCCTGGCCCTCCTCCGCCGGTTTCGGTCCCGAACACGATGCCACCGTAAAGTGGTTCAATCCCGAAAAAGGATTCGGCTTCGTGGCGCTGTCCGATGGATCGGGGGACGCATTCCTGCATGCCAACACCCTGAACCAGTCCGGCCACAGCGCGGTCAGCCCAGGGGCGACCCTGCGGGTGCGCATCGGCCAAGGCCAGAAGGGCCGCCAGGTGTCGGAAGTGATCTCGGTGGACGAAACCACCGCGACCCCCAGCGCCGGACGCGGCGCGGGCGCCGCACGCGCCGGTGGCTTCGGCGGCAGCCCAGGGGGCAGCCCAGGGGGCGGTTACGGCGATCGACCCAGTGCGCCCCGTCGCGGCGCCCCGACCGGCCCGGCCGTGGAAATGCAGGGTACCGTCAAGTGGTATAACGCAACCAAGGGCTTCGGCTTCGTCGCCCCGGCCGAGGGCGGCAAGGACGTGTTCGTCCATGCCTCCGCCCTGCAGCGCGCCGGCGTCATGCAGCTTGCCGAAGGCCAGACTATCTGGATGGATGTCGTCCAGGGCGCCAAGGGACCGGAAGCGGCCTCCATCCGCACCGACTGAACCAGCTCTCTGCGAAAGCCACAAAAGACCCGGCGGCGAAGCCCTCGTCCC
This sequence comes from Rhodopila sp., assembly GCF_965277825.1. Lineage (NCBI taxonomy): Bacteria > Pseudomonadati > Pseudomonadota > Alphaproteobacteria > Acetobacterales > Acetobacteraceae > Rhodopila > Rhodopila sp. The sequence goes on from NZ_OZ255846.1 coordinate 901,025, forward strand.
GGGTCTTTTGCTGTGCTGGGCTTTTCCTCGGCCCCAGGCTGCGCCATCCTGCGGCCCTCACCAGGGAGAATCACCCATGCCACCGATCGTCGCGGTCATCGCCCCCGGCATGATGGGAAGTGCGGTCGCCAAACGGCTAACCTCCGCCGGCGCCCAGGTGCGCACCCTGCTGGCCGGCCGTTCGGCCGCCACCACGGCCCGCGCCCAAGCCGCCGGAATGGTCGCGGCATCACCCGATCAGATCGCCGAGGCCGACTTCGTGCTCTCGATCGTGCCGCCCGGGCAGGCCCTCGCCCTTGCCGAGACCCTGGTACCGGCAATGCGCGCCGCCGCGCGCAAGCCGACCTACATCGATTGCAACGCGGTCAGCCCCGCCACGGTGCTGCGCATCGCTCACCTGGTTCAGCAATCCGGCGCCCACTTCGTCGATGGCGGCATCATCGGGCCGCCGCCTGACCTCGATTCCAGCAAGACCCGCATCTACCTGTCAGGGCCGGATGCCGCCAAGGTCGCGATCCTGCAACAATACGGCCTGTCGATGCCGGTGCAGCCCGGGCCGATCGGCGCGGCTTCGGCCATGAAGATGTCCTACGCCGGGATCACCAAGGGCTTCTCTGCCCTGGGCGCGACCATGATGCTGGCCGCCACCCGCGCCGGCACCGCCGAGGCGCTGATCGCCGAAATGCAGGTCAGCCAGCCGGCCCTGCTGAAGTGGCTGACCGCGCAAATGCCCAAGATGCACAGCAAGGCGTATCGCTGGGTCGCCGAGATGGAAGAAATCGCCGCCTTCGTCGGACCCGACCAGACCGGAGACGGTTTCTACCCAGCCGCGGCTCGGCTGTATCAGCGCATCGCCGCCGATTTCGACGGTCCGCGCGCGGAAACCAAGGCACTGGACGCGTTCTGCGACAAGTCGAGCTGAACCCTGATCGCCAGCAGCCGCGACCCCCTTCCGGTGATCACGCCTTCGACTGGCGGGCGCGTTCGACGGCCTCGACAATCAGCGCCTTCGCCTCCGCCGCATCGCCCCACCCCTGCAGCTTTACCCACTTGCCATCCTCGAGATCCTTGTAGTGCTCGAAGAAATGCTGGATCTGCACCAATGTGATCGACGGCAGGTCGGTATAGTTGTGCACGTTGACATAGCGCTGCGTCAATTTCGGTGACGGAACGGCGATGATCTTCTCGTCGCCGCCGCTCTCGTCCATCATCTTCAACACGCCGACCGGACGCACATTGATCACCGCACCCGGAACGATCGGGCGTGTGTTCGCCACCAGCACGTCGATCGGGTCGCCATCATCGGACAGCGTGTGCGGCACGAAACCGTAATTCCCCGGATAGCGCATCGGCGTATACAAGAACCGATCCACCACCAGCGTGCCGGCCTCCTTGTCCATCTCGTACTTGATCGGCTCGCCGCCGATGGCGACTTCGATGATCACGTTGACATCCTGCGGCGGGTTGTTGCCGATCGCGATGGCATCGATGCGCATGACCTTGTGCCCCTTAACCGGCGACCCGTTCGATATCCGCCCCGCAGGCCGCCAGCTTGCATTCGACCGCCTCGTAGCCGCGATCCAGGTGATACACCCGGCTGACGATGGTGTCGCCCTGCGCCGCCAGCCCGGCCAGGATCAGCGACAGCGACGCACGCAGATCGGTCGCCATCACCGGCGCCCCGGACAATCCGCCCACCCCGCGCACGATCGCCGAGGCCCCGTGCACGTTGATCCTCGCCCCCATCCGGTTCAATTCGGGCACGTGCATGAAGCGGTTCTCGAAGATCGTCTCGGTCACCATCGACGCGCCCTCGGCCACCGCCATCAGCGCCATGAACTGGGCCTGCATGTCGGTCGGAAATCCCGGATACGGTTCAGTCATGACGTCGGCGCCATGCAATCCGTTCAGCCGCCGCACCATCAGCCCCTCCGCCTGCTCGTCGATGTCCACCCCAGCCTCGCGCAGGATCCGCACCGTCGCGCCCAAATGATCCAACCGCGCGCCGCGCAGGAACACCGACCCGCCCGAGATCGCCGCCGCGCACGCATAACTTCCGGTCTCGATGCGGTCCGGAATGATCGCGTGTTCGGCACCCCCCAGACGCTCGACGCCCTCGATGGTCAGCGTGTCGCTGCCGATCCCCTCGATCCGCGCGCCCATCGCCACCAGTCCCGCCGCAAGATCGCCGATCTCCGGCTCGCGCGCCGCGTTGGCCAGCACGGTGCGGCCCTCTGCCAAGGACGCCGCCATCATCAGGTTCTCGGTCGCACCGACCGAAACGAACGGGAACACGATGGTGGCGCCCTTCAGCCGGCCGCGCACTCGAGCATCGATATAACCGCCCTCCAGCACGATGCGGGCGCCAAGCTGCTCCAGCCCCTTCAGGTGCAGGTCGATCGGGCGCGCGCCGATGCCGCAGCCGCCGGGCAGCGAAACCCGAGCCTCACCCACCCGCGCCAGCAATGGGCCCAGTACCAGGAAGGATGCGCGCATCTTGCGCACGATGTCATACGGCGCCTCGGTGCCGGTGATCGCCCCGCCCAGCGACAAGGCGCGGCCATCCTCGGTAACCGGATCGACCGCGATGCCGTGCTGGGCCAGCAGCAGAGTCATGGTCCGCACGTCCGCCAACTGGGGCACGTTTGACAAAGTCAGCCGCTGGTCGGTCAGCAGGCCGGCCGCCATCAACGGCAGCGCGGCATTCTTCGCACCGCCAACCTTGATCTCGCCGGACAGCGGCCGCCCGCCGCGGATTCGAATACGGTCCATCACTATCCCTGCCGGTTACATCCTCGGCAGCGCGGTGCCCCGCTGCCCCATATACTTGCCCGCCTTGTCGGCGTAGCTGGTCTCACACGCTTCGTTGCCCTGCAAAAACAGAAACTGGCAGATCCCCTCATGCGCATGGATCTTGGCCGGCAGCGGCGTGGTGTTGCTGATCTCGATCGTCACCTGGCCCTCCCACTCCGGCTCCAGCGGCGTCACGTTCACAATGATACCGCAACGAGCATAAGTGGACTTGCCCAGGCAGATCACCAGCACGTCGCGCGGGATGCGGAAATACTCCACCGTATGGCCCAGCGCGAAGCTGTTCGGCGGAATGATGCAGGTGTCGGTCTTGCGGTCCACGAAGCTGGCCGCCGAGAACGCCTTCGGGTCCACCACCGCGGAGTCGATATTGGTGAAGATCTTGAAGTCATCGGCGATCCGCGCGTCGTAGCCATAGCTAGACAGCCCGTAGCTGATCACCCCATCGCGCTTCTGCGCCTCAACGAACGGTTCGATCATCCCGTGGTCGCGCGCCATCCGGCGGATCCAGCGGTCGGACAGCACAGGCATCGCGGCGGCGGCTCCGTTCTGGTTGCGGCTCGGCTGCTCCGGTATCCGATCGCAAAGAAGCGTGAGACGCGCAGCGCCCCCGATTCGGCGCGTGAATCGGATACCCAAACAAAAGCCACGTGTTGCACTTCACTAGCGCGGATTCCGGCCGCGCCGCAAACAAGATGTCACATCATCCCGTCGCCGCACCCGGCCTTGGGTTCACAACCAAGCCCGACCCGCCTAGCTTCGCCGCCGTCACATCCAGGAGGAAACGATGCCAGGCATGATGCAGGGTAAGGTCGCCGTCGTCACCGGCGCCGGCGGCGGAATCGGCCGCGAGATCGCGCTGATGATGGCCGCCGCCGGCGCCAAGGTCATCGTCGCCGACATCGGCGCCTCACTCACCGGGGAAGGCGGCTCCGCCAGCCCGGCCGAACAGACCAAGCAACTGATCGAACAGAAAGGCGGCGCCGCCGAAATCTGCACCGAATCTGTCGCCGCCTGGGGCTCGGCGCAGAAGATCATCCAGGCCGCGCTCGATCATTTCGGCCGCGTCGACGCCGTGGTCAACAACGCCGGCATCCTGCGCGACGTCATCTTCCACAAGATGACCGAGGACGACTGGCTTTCGGTCATCGCCGTCCACCTCAACGGCAGCTTCTTCGTCTCCCGCGCCGCCGCCGAACACTACCGCAAGCAGGAAAGCGGCACCTTCGTCCACATGAGCAGCACGTCCGGCCTAATCGGCAATTTCGGCCAGGCCAACTACTCCGCCGCCAAGCTGGGCATGACCGCGCTGTCCAAGTCGATCGCGCTCGACATGCAGCGCTACCACGTGCGATCGAACTGCATCGCCCCGTTCGCCTGGAGCCGGATGACCAGCTCGATCCCCGCCACCACGCCCGAACAGCAGGCCAGGGTCGCCAAGATCCAGCAGATGACGCCGGACAAGAACGCGCCGATGGCGGTGTATCTGTCGTCCGACGCCTCGAAGGGCGTCACTGGCCAGGTGTTCGGCTGCCGGATGAACGAAATGATCCTGTTCAGCTCGCCACGCCCGATCCGCATCGTGCACCGCGCCGACGGCTGGACCCCCGAGGCCATCGCCGAACACTGCATCCCGGCGATGAAGGCCGCGTTCATGCCGCTCGACCGCTCCGGTGAGGTGTTCGGCTGGGACCCGCTGTAAGCCCCGCGCGCAGCGGCGGACAAAGCGGACCATCAGGCTGACGGAACCAGGAACCAGTGGCGCGAGACCGGGTTCGCCTGCTATGGGCAAACCCGGACCCGCGCCACGGGCGCTTTGCCCTGTCCGAGGACTCACCCGCCTTGAACGTTCCGCACAAGCCGGGATCCGGCTCCGCCACGCCCGTGCTCGAATCACCAACCACCATCCAAACCCCCGCCAAGCCTGAAAAACTCTGGCTGGTGCTCGCCGGCCTGATGCTGGCGCTGATGCTCGCGGCACTCGACCAGAACATCGTCGCCACCGCGCTGCCCAGGATCGTCATCGACCTCGGCGGCCTCGGCCATCTGTCCTGGGTGGTCACCGCCTTCATGGTCGCCTCGACCATGACCACCCCGCTCTACGGCAAACTCAGCGATATGTTCGGGCGCAAGCCCGCCTTCTTCGTCTCCATCACCATCTTCCTCATCGGCTCCGCGCTGTGCGGCCAGGCGCGCGACATGACCCAACTGATCCTGTTCCGAGCCGTGCAGGGCCTCGGCGCCGGCGGCCTGATCGCACTGTCCCAGACCGTGGTCAGCGACCTGGTCTCGCCACGCGAACGAGGCCGCTACCAAGGCCTGTTCGCCGGCGTGTTCGCAACCTGTAGCGTCGCCGGCCCGCTGCTCGGCGGCCTGATCACCGACGCCTGGTCCTGGCACTGGATATTCTACGTCAACCTGCCGATCGGCGCCGCCGCCATGGCATTGATCGGCATCGGCCTGCGCCATCGCCCCAGACGAGTGGTGCATCAGGTCGACTATCTCGGCGCGGTGTTGCTCAGCCTTACAACCTGCTGTGGACTGCTCGCGCTCAGTTGGGGCGGCAATACCTATCCCTGGGCCTCCGCGGTCATCCTCGGCCTGGCCGCCATCGCCATCGTTTCGCTCGCGCTGTTGGTGTTCAACGAACGCCGCGCCGCCGAACCGCTGCTGCCGCCACGCCTGTTCGGGAGCAAGATCTTCGTGCTCAGCGTGCTCGTCATCGGCCTGGCCGCGATGGGCCTGTTCGCCGCGGCGGTCTTCCTGCCGCTGTATTTCCAGCTCGTGCAAGGCGCCCGGCCAACCACCGCCGGGCTGCTGATCGCCCCGATGATGGGCGGTGTCATCGTCTCTTCGATATTGGGCGGCCGGCTGGTGTCCCACACCGGGCACTACAAGCGCCTGGTCACCATCGGTCTGCTGGTCGCCGCCCTCAGCTTCGCCACCCTCGCCTACAGCGCCGGCACCGGCGGCGGCATCCCGATCGCCGAGGTCACCCTCGTCGCGCTCGGCCTTGGCATCGGCGTGTCCTTCCCCAACCTGACGACCGCGATCCAGAACGCGGTGGACCGCCAGGACCTCGGCGCCGCCACCGCGACCGCGGCCTTCTTCCGCTCGCTCGGCGGCGCCGTCGGAGTGGCCCTCTCGGGCGCCATCCTGACCGCAAGGCTACAGACCCTGCTGCCCAGCGCCATTCGCGCCCCCACGCCAGGCGACGACATGCCACGGGTCGACCACGCCGCGATGGTGTTCGCCTATCGCCACGCGCTTTCCACCACCTTCCTCGCCGGCGCCATCATCGCCTCGATCGCCTGCCTGGTCGTCGCGCTGTCCCCCGAACGCCCGCTCAGCCCGCGACACCCTTGAACGACGCGCCCCAGACTGATCCGCCAGACTGATCCCCCAAACTGATCCCCCAGACTGATCCCCCAGACTGATCTGTTGCTGCCGCAATCTTCGGCAGCCTGCGCTTTTCCGCGCCACTCCCGCCCACGCCGCCCGACAGCCCTCGCCGGCACCAGCCAAACCCCAAACCGCGCACCGGCTGGCCCACCCCTTGCTTAACTTCTGATTTTCTAGGCTGATTGCATGGGAGCCATGCAGAAAAGGGACGCCGCAATGATCAACCGCCATCTCACCCGCCGCACCACGATCCTCGCCTGCACCAGCCTGGCCCTGATCGGCACGCTCGGCATCCGTCCCACCTGGGCGGCGGATAAGACGGTGACCGTCGGGCTCGACCTGTCGCTGACCGGCGCCGACGCCGAATCCGCCAAGCGGGTGGAATACGGCGCGATGATGGCGTTCGACGCGGTCAACGCCAAAGGCGGCGTAAACGGCTACAAGATCGTCGTCACCCCATACGACGACGGCACTGCCACTTCCGGCCAGTACGATCCCGCCCAGGCCGCCACCAACGCCCGCAAGATGGTCTCCGACAAGGCCACCGTGGCGGCGATCGGCCCGCAAATGAGCGGCGCCGGCAAGGCCATGGCGCCGATCCTCAGCGAAGGCGACCTCGCCACCATCACCCCGGCCTCCACCAACCCCGACATCACCGATCCGAAATTCGCCGCCCAATACCGCCCGGAGGGCAAGTCGATCTACTTCCGCACCGTCGCCACCGATGCCTACCAAGGGCCATACATGGCGAACTATTACGCCGACGTGCTGCACGTAAAGACGGTCTACATACTGGACGACAGCGGCGCCTACGGTGTCGGCTTGGCCGACGCGTTTGAAGCCCAGGCGAAAAAGAAGGGAATCAAGGTCCTCGGCCGCGACCGCCTCGACCCGAGGGCCGCCGACTACACCGCCGTGCTGACCAAGATCAAGTCGCTGAACCCGCAGGCGATCTATTACGGCGGCGTCCTGCAGGCCGGCGTCAAGCTGGCCAAGCAGGCCTACGACATCGTGCCGAACATGATCAAGGGTGGCGGCGACGGCGTGGATGGTCCGGAAATGCTGACCGCCGTCGGCTATCCCGCCAACGAAGGCTGGTACGCCACCGTTGCCTCGCCACACGTCACCGACGACGCCAAGGCCGCCGACTGGGTCAAGGCCTACAAGGCGAAATACCACGTCGATCCCGATGACTACTCGGTCACCGCCTACGATGCCGCCCTGGTCATCATCGCCGCCATCAAGCAGGTTACCGACGGGGGCAAGGCGCCGACCCGCGCCGCCGTGCGCGACGCCATCCAGGCGGTCAAGGTCAACACCCTGCAAGGCCCGGTCTCGTTCGACGCCAACGGCGACCTGGAAGACAAGACCATCAGCGTATTCCAGATCAGGCAGGACAAAAGCATCCCGGCCGACGACATGCGGCAATACCACTACATCGGCGTCGCACCCTCGGCCTGATCGCCGCCCGTGTCGTTCTCCGACCTGCTACTGCAGCAGACCATCAACGGCCTCAGCCTGGGGGCGATGTACTCGTTGCTCGCACTCGGCTTCACGCTGGTCTACGGCATCCTGGAACTGATCAATTTCGCCCACTTCAACGTCTTCATGGTCGGCAGCTTCGTCGGCATGTGGACGCTGCAACTGATGGGCATCAACGGCCAGGCGGTGGTCATGACCGGGCTGCCGCTGATCGGCGTCATGCTGGTCGCGCTGCTCGTCACCATGCTGTTTTCCGGCGTGCTCGGCGTGGTGATCGAGCGGCTGTCGCTGCGCCCCTTGCGCAACGTCAAGGGCCCGGCGGCGATGATCACCACCATCGGCGTCTCCTACGTGCTGTTCAACATCATCCTGCTGATGGTCGGCGCGGATTCGAAGAACTACCCCAATCCGCTGCCGCCGGTGCAGTGGGCCATCGGTGACGCCGTGCTGCGGCTGCGCGAAGTCCTGATCTGGGCGATCGCCGTGCTGCTGATGCTGGGCCTGCACTTCTTCGTCCAGCGCTCGAAAATGGGCAAGGCCATGCGCGCCACCGCCCAGGATCCTGAAGCCGCCCGCATGATGGGCGTCGAGGTCGATCGCGTCATCATCATCGCTTTCTTCCTCGGCTCGGCGCTGGCCGGCGCCGGCGGCCTGATCTTCGGCCTGTATTACAACTTCACCAGCTTTATCATCGGCTTCACCGCCGGCCTGCGCGCCTTCACCGCCGCCGTGCTGGGCGGCATCGGCAACGTTCCCGGCGCCATGCTGGGTGGCGTCATCATCGGACTGATCGAGGCGATGGGCGGCCAGTTCATCGCCACCGCCTGGACCGACGTAATCATCTTCTCGATCCTGGTTCTCGTGCTCGTCTTCCGCCCCGCCGGCCTGCTCGGCCGCATGGCCCCGAACAAGTCGTGATCCCGCGATGACCGAGTTGCTCAACAGAATTCCGTTGGCCCGTCGCCAGCAGGGCCTCACCCTTCTGGTCGCGCTCGCCGCCGTTGCATTTCCATTGTTGCACAGTAACGACGCCGACATCGATGCCGCCGCCAACGCCGCCGCCTACGCCACCCTGGCGCTCGGCCTCAACATCGTCGTCGGCTTCGCCGGCCTGCTCGACCTCGGCTACGCCGCGTTCTTCGCCATCGGCGCCTACGCCTATGGCATCCTGACCTCGTTCCAGATCATGCCGCACTGGGGTCCGTTCTGGCAGCCGTTCGCCTGGCTCGAACTGGTGCAGCGCATCCCCAACCCCGGCGGCGACCTGGTCCATTTCAGCGTTTCGTTCTGGATCATGCTGCCGGTCTCGGCGCTGATCGCCGCCGGCTTCGGCGTGCTGTTCGGCGCCCCCACCCTGCGGCTGCGCGGCGACTACCTCGCCATCGTCACGCTGGGCTTCGGTGAGATCGTGCCGATCGTCGTGCGCAACGTCGATTCCGTCACCAACGGCGCCGCCGGCCTGAACGGCATCCAGGCGCCGCGGCTGTTCGGCCACAGCTTCGGTGTCATGGCCTTCCCGTATTACTACGTCGCCATCGCGCTCGTCGCACTGCTGATGTTCGTCAGTATCCGCCTGCGCGATTCCAGGATCGGCCGAGCCTGGATGGCGATCCGGGAGGATGAGACAGCGGCCTCGGCGATGGGCGTCGATCGCACCCGCACCAAGCTGCTCGCCTTTGCCATCGGCGCCGCGTTCGCCGGCGCCACCGGCACCTTCTACGTCGCCAAGCTGCAGACCGCCACGCCCGAGATGTTCGGCTTCCCGGTCTCGGTCATGATCCTGGTCATGGTGGTGCTCGGCGGCATGGGCAGCGTCTGGGGCGTCGTCGTCGGCGCGGTATTGTTGCAACTGCTACAATCCTGGTTCCTGGAAGACCTGTCCGGCTGGATCCACGACCTCGGCCATGCGATCAACCAGCCGTGGATGCTGCGCATCGACCTGACCCAGTCGATCGAACTGATCTTCGGCCTGATCCTGGTCTTCATGATGCTGTATCGCCGCGACGGCCTGATCCCCGCCACCCGCAAGCAGCCGGCGCTGACCTTCGAGCAGCAGCACGCCGAGATCACACGCGGCGGCTTCACTTCGCTGGCCGGCCTCGGCGATTTCGCCCACGAGGGCCACAAGGGACTGGAGGTCAGCGGTGTCACCGTACGCTACGGCGGCCTGGTGGCGCTGAACGCGGTCGATCTGACGGTTCCCGCCGGCAGCGTGGTCGCGGTCATCGGCCCGAACGGATCCGGCAAGTCCACCCTGTTCAACGCCATCACCGGCCTGACCCATGCCGATGGCGGCGCCATCCGCTTCGACGGCGAGAACCTGCTGGGTTTGCCGCCGCACCAGATCCTGCGCCGAGGCGTCGCCCGCACCTTCCAGAACATCCGCCTGTTCACCAACCTCTCGGTGCTCGACAACGTGCTGATCGGCCAGCACGCGCGGCTGAAAACCGGCCCGATCGCCGCCGTGTTCCGCCCCCCCGCGACCCGCCGCGAGGAAGCCGCGGCGCGCGAGTGGGCCAGCGAAATCCTGGCGCTGTTCGGCAACCGCCTGCTGCCGCGCGCCGCCCAGACCGTCAGCCACCTGTCCTACGCCAATCGCCGCCGCGCCGAGATCGCCCGCGCCCTCGCCTCCCGGCCGCGCATCCTGTTGCTCGACGAACCGACCGCCGGTATGAACCCGGCCGAGACCCTGGAACTCGCTGAACAGATCAAGAGCCTGCACGCGATCGGCCTGACCATCCTTCTGATCGAGCACAAGCTCGACGTCGTCACCCGCCTCGCCGACAAGGTCGTGGTGCTGGATCACGGCGACAAGATCGCCGAGGGCACGCCCGACGAGGTCCGCCGCAACGAGGCCGTGCTGCAAGCCTATCTCGGCCGAGGCACCTTGGCCGAGGGCATGGTCGATGCCTGACATGCTGCGGTTCCACGACGTCAACACCCATTACGGCGACCTGCACGTGCTGAAGGACGTCAACTACAGCATTGGCGACGGCGAGATCGTTTCATTGCTGGGCGGCAACGCCTGCGGCAAGTCGACCACGATGAAGACCATCATGGGTGTCGTCCGCCCGACCAGCGGATCGGTGATCTTCGACGGCGTCCCGATCGAGAAAATGTCCACCGCCGAACGCGTCCGCCGCGGCATCGCCCCGGTGCTGGAGGCGCGGCGGCTGTTCCCGCGCATGACGGTGTACGAAAATCTCGAGATGGGCGCCTACACTCGCAAGCACGGCCCGGAGTTCGAGCAAGACCTCGACCGCGTCTATTCGTTATTTCCCCGTATCAAGGAACGGCTGAACCAGGTTTCCGGCACGCTGTCCGGCGGCGAGCAGCAGATGGTTGCCATAGGCCGAGCCCTGATGGCGCGGCCGCGGCTGATCTGTATGGACGAACCGTCAATGGGTTTGTCACCACTATACGTCGAACAGGTGTTCGAGATCATCCGCACGATCAACCGCCAGGGCACCACGATCTTCATGGTCGAGCAGAACGCCAACATGGCGCTGTCGATCGCCCATCGCGCCTACGTGCTGCAGACCGGAAAGGTCGTGCTGTCCGGTTCGGCCTCTGAACTGCGCCGCGACCCCGCAATCCGCGAGGCCTATCTGGGCGAACTGCAGTTGACCTGATCGCGCGCCAACCTCGACAGCCGGCTCCAGCAGACCAAGCACGTCGGCGCGCCAAATCCGCCGCCCGCGAAAGCCCCGCGCGACACCGGCACACACATTCAACCGCTGAACCGCGCCCGATAATCCTGCGGCGTCGCCGCCAGCAGCCTCAGGAAACTGCGCCGCATTGTCTCCTCCGAACCGAACCCGCAACGCTGCGCGATCCGCTTCACCGGCAGGCCCGAGTCCGACAACTGCCGCCGCGCCGCCTCCACCCGCAGCCGTTCCACTGCTCGGGCCGGCGTCAGCCCGGTCGCCTCGACATAATGGCGGCTGAAACTGCGCTCACTCATCGCCGCCTGGCGTGCCAGAACCGGCAACGAGATGTCCTGATCCAGATGCGCGCCGATCCAGTCGTGTAGCGCGCCGAATTTGTCCTCCGCCGTTTGCAGCGACAACGCCGCGCTGAATTGCGCCTGGCCGCCCGGCCGCTTCAGGAACATCACCAAATAACGAGCCGCCGCCAACGCCGTGCCACGGCCCAGATCCTCTTCCACCAGCGCCAGCGCCAGGTCGATGCCGGCCGTGACTCCCGCCGAGGTCCACACCGAGCCGTCACGCACGAAGATCGGATCCGGCTCCACCCGCACCGCCGGGAAACGCCGCGACAAGTCGGCGCACAACGACCAGTGGGTGGCCGCCCGCTTGCCGTTCAACAGGCCCGCTTCCGCCAACAGGAATGCCCCGGTGCAGACCGACGCGACGCGGCGCGATCGCTCCGCCCGCCGCCGCACCCAGTCGATCAGAACCGAGTCCGCCGCCGCCGTCTCAATACCCCGCCCACCGGCGACCATCAGTGTATCCAGTGCCGCATCGACCGGCGGCAGCGGGTTGGTGAAAATTCCCAACCCGGCCGATGCGGTCACGCCGCCGCCTCCCGGTTCGCCGCTTCCCGCTTGGCTGCGCCGCGCCACCACCCGAAGCGCATAGGGCGCCGTTCCTCCAGCGTCGGCGACCAGATCGTTGACCGTCGCGAACACCTGCAACGGCCCCGCGACATCCAGCAACTGCACCGCCGGAAAGGCCAGCATCTCGATGACGCGAACCGCGTGCGACGCGGAGCTGGGATGCACGACTGGCGCGAAGCGAGGGCATTTTACCATTCCCACCAAATCCTGCCGCGACTCGGCTCACCTTGTCCACCCCGTCTCCGACCGCGACTGCACCGCCGCCCGGTCGGAGACTGGCGAGCCGGAGCTACACGCCGGAGCCACACGGTTGACTGATCCGCGGTTTCGATGAAGCCTGATCGAATTAGCTGAACTGGACCAACCAGTCATGACCCCTGCCACTCAGATGCTATGCAGCATGGCCCTCACCTTCGGCATACCGATCGTCATCGCCGGCGCTGAGCTATGGCGTCTTGGTCCGCCGCCGCGGCACCTGCCGCCCGGCGGCGACAGCCCCGAACCGACGCCGAGTCCGCCCGATATCGGCGTTGCGCCAGTGATGTTGAAACCGCTGCCGAGCTGTTTGATCCCGCAAGCCTCCAGCACGCGGGTGCGCGAACCGGCCTGACATCGCCGTCCGCTGGCTTTAACTCGGTCCCGAGGCACGGCCCGCGGCCGCCGCACCGCCGTGGCGTCACCCCGGCCTCCATATCATCGGCCCTGGCCACAACCGAGCCGCCGGTGACCAAGCCACGGTTCCACCAGGCACTGCGCGACGGTGGCACCGCGCAGCGGCGCCCCGTCGCCGCACCCACAGCGCCGACAATTTGGCGGAAAACGACGCCGGTTTGGCATCTCCGCCAAAGCCGCCGCCGCCATATAGCGTCGGGTGAAGTCGCGCGTCCGCGGACGCGCCGGGTTCATCGATCGGGCAAGCCCCAATCGCCTCGCACTGGTCGGCACCCTGGCGGCCGACAAACGCCGCCACGGGACGATCGACCGCAAGCCACGGAGCAACACATGACCACCCAGAGCTTCACCAAAATGTCGCCGCCTCAATGGCTGCTGGATATGTGGCAGGAAATCGATGCCAAGACCTTCGGTAAAGGCTTCAACTGCTTCGCCGAGGACGCGGTCTGCAACCTCGGCGTCGCCGACTGGCACGGACGCGAGACCATCCGCGAAAATCTGCGCGCCTTCATCGACACCGGTTTCACCGCGCATCATCAGGTCGTCGAATACTGGGACAGTGCGTCGTTGAAGATCTTCCACGGCACCGTCGGCATGACATTCGACGACCCAGGCATTCCGCCCAAGCAGCCATCGATGGTTCATTTCTTCTACATGAACAAGGCTGATCCATCCAAGGTCAGCCGCTGGATCGGTGCCGTCGGCCCCATCGGCTTCTGACCGGATAGCCGGCTGCCCACGGCCTCGGCAGACGGACGCTCAGGCGGCCGAAGTCCTGGGCGGCCGAAGCCTCGGGCGGCCGAAGCCTCCTGCGGACGCCGCCAGGCGTGCCGCCGAGTCGGTGTCTGCGGATCCGCCCGGCGCCGCGGACCGTCAGCACCGTCGGCGGCTCCCTGTCGCCCCCCGGCAATGACCGGCAGCCCATCCGCCGCCGTCGCCGCACGCCGCTTCAGTCAACCTCCGCGACCAACTCGTCCGATCATTCCAAATTGTGATCTTACCGCTCGCCCGCTGGCGCGTTCTAGAGTTGTCGCCGCAACATGCGCGCGATGCGATTAACAAAAAGCTCCAGGAGCAGAACTTGATGAAACCCTACCACTTCGTTTGTGCCGCCGTCTTGGCCGTTGCCCCGATGGCCGCGATGGCACAGACCACCGCCAGCCCCTCGGCCGGTGTCCGCACCCAAAGTGAAACTGCCGACGTCAAACCCGGCTCTGCGGCAAAATCGAACCCCGCCCACCCCGGCGCGACCGGCAAGACCGTGGTCCCGGGAACCCACAGCAGCGCGAAAGCCGACCGGCCCGCCACCACGCAGCAGAAAGCAGGTCCCAGCACCAGCGGCGGCAAGTAGTCCCAGCCCAGACCAGCGGCGGCCGGCCTCGCGCCGGCCGCTCAGCGGGCACCAGCCCTCTGCCGAGGCCGCTTCAGCACCACCCAGGTCGGCGCATGGTCGCTCGCCCCCGCCTCGCCCCGCACATCCCGATCGACCCCTGCGTCGGTCAGTCGTTCCGCCACCGAAGGCGCCAGCAGGATATGGTCAAGTCGCAAGCCGGCGTCGCGTCGCCAGCGGTCGCGCTTGTAGTCCCAGAATGTATACATCGGCCCGGTCGGGTGCCGCGCCTGGATCGCATCCGTCCACCCCTGATCCAGCATCCGCCTGAACGCCGCTCGGCTTTCCGGCTGCAGCAACGCGTCCTTGGCCCAGGACTTCGACGGATAGATATCGGCATCCGTCGGCACCACGTTGTAGTCGCCCGCCAGCACCACCGGCAGACCGGTCGCCCGCAGCTCCGCGGCGTGCGCGATCAGCCGCTCGAACCATGCCAGCTTGTAGGCGAATTTCGGCCCCGGCTGAGGGTTGCCGTTCGGCAGATACAGGCAACCGATCAGCACGCCCTCGACCGCCGCCTCGATATAGCGGCTTTGGCTGTCCCCCGGATCGCCCGGCAATTGCTTTCGGGTCAGCACCGGTTCGCCACCCCGACCCAGGATCGCCACCCCGTTCCAACTGCGCTGCCCCTGCCAAACCGCTCCGTAGCCGGCCTCACGGATCGCCGCGACCGGGAACGCATCGGACTCTGACTTCAATTCCTGCAGGCAAACCACGTCCGGTTTCGCCGCCCGCAGCCATTCCAGCAGGTTGGGCAGCCGCCGGTTGACGTTGTTGATGTTGAACGTGGCGATCTTCAAGCCTTCTCCCTCGCGCGACGGCGCGGCTGACCCCTCACGCGACGGGCGCAGCCTACCCCCTCCCGCGACGGGCCGCCGTCATTGCCGCCTCGCCCCGCGTTGACGCACCCCCGCCGCTGCGAGCATTAAAGCGCCGTGCGCGCCTGTAGCTCAATTGGTTAGAGCTGGCGGCTCATAACCGCTCGGTTGCAGGTTCGAGTCCTGCCGGGCGCACCAAACCGCCCCCTACGTGGTTCCCTCCAGCACCTGGCCGAACCGCTCGAAATGCTTGCCCGTCCACCGCGTCAGTTGCATCTGCCGGATCGGATGGAAATTCTCAGCACTGGTATTGACCGTGATCCCAGGCAGCAGCACCGCCAGCTCCACATCGTGCAGGCTCGCCGCCTGCTTCATGATGTTGGCGCGCGAGAAATCCGACCCGCACTGCTTCAGCACCTGCCACAGGCACATCGTCACTCCATACCCGAACACCGTGCCGCCATCAGTCAGGTCGGCGTCCGGCATGTATTTGGCCATGAACGCCCGCCACTGGTTCATCCCGGCATCGTCCTTCCAGCTTGGATCGGTCGGGTCCTTCAGATACGCCGCGCTGATCATCCCGGTGGCATTGTCCGGCCCCGCTGGAGTGATGACCGATCCCACCGAGATCGAAACGTTCGTCATGAAGTGCAATGGCTTCCAGCCCAGATCGGCGATCTTGCGGATCATCTGGGCGGCGAATTTCGGCGTCGCCGCGGTAATCAGAACGTCCGCACCCGAGGACTGCAACGCCACCGCCTGCGAATCGATCGTCGCATCCGTGGTCTCATAGGAAACCACCTTGACCACGCGCTTGTCGAAATCGGCGCCCAGCACGTCGCGCACCCCGGCCGGATAGTCCTTTCCGAAGTCGTCGTTCTGGTAAAGTATCCCGATCTTCGCCTCCGGCTTCTGCGCCAGCGCATAGCGCGTATAGATCTGCGCCTCGGTCCGGTAGCTCGGCTGCCAGCCCATCACCCAGGGCGAGTGCCGCGGATCCCCCCATTTGTTTGCCCCGCTGCCCAGGAACAGCAACGGCACCCCCTTGGCGTTGGTATAGCGGTAAATCGCGGTGTTGGTCGGCGTGCCGACGGTGGCGAAGATGAACGCCACCTGATCCTGCTCCACCAGACGGCGCACCTGATCCACCGTCTTCGGCGGGCTGTAGCCGTCGTCCAGCGATTCATAGACGATCTTGCGCCCGCCGACGCCGCCCTGATCGTTGATCATCTTGAACACCGCGGCCTCGGTGCGGGCGATAATCCCGTAAGCCGAGGCCGGCCCGCTATAGGCGGCGGTATTGCCAATTTTCAGCTCGCTCGCGGTGACCCCCGGCGTTGCCTCGGCGGCCCGCACACGCAACGGCAGACAGGTGGCGGCAAGTCCCGCCAGGAACACGCGTCTGGACATTTATCAGCCTCCCCGGTTTGTTTTGCCGCCAACGCTACACGTCGCGCGGTTCGGGTGGAATAGCCCATCGCGGCATTACTGCTCGGCGGCCCGAACCGCGGAGCGGCACCCAGTGACATAACCGACCTACGGCGAAACCTACCCGCGCCCGCCCTCGAAGAACGCCGCCACCTTGGCGAAGAAACCCTCGTGATCGGGACTGCCCTTGCTGCTATGCGTCGCCTCGGCCTCGAACGCCTCCAGCAACTCGCGCTGTTTCCCCGACAGGTTCTGCGGCGTTTCCACCGCGACCTGAATAAACATGTCGCCGCGCGCCGCGCTGCGCAACACCGAGAACCCCTTGCCGCGCAGCCGGAACTGATCCCCGGTCTGCGTCCCCGCCGGAATCTTCACCTTGGCCCGAGACCCATCCACCACCGGCACCTCGATATCATCGCCCAGCGCCGCCTGAGTCATCCGCAGCGGCACCCGCATCAGCACATTGGCCTGCTCGCGCTGAAAGAACTCGTGCGGCCGGATCGAGACATGTACATACAGATCGCCGTTCTGCGCCCCGGGTCCGCCGGCCTCGCCCTCGCCGGACAGCCGGATCCGCGTGCCGTCCTCCACCCCCGCCGGGATCGGCACCGACAGCGTGCGCTCGCGCTGCACGGTGCCGGCGCCATGGCACACCCGGCACGGATTGCGCACCACCCGGCCTTGCCCGGCGCAGGTCGGGCAGGTGCGCTCGATCAGGAAGAACCCCTGCTGCGCCCGTACCTTGCCCGCCCCCTGGCAGGTCGGGCAGGTCTCCGCCGCGCGGCCCTTGTCCTGCGACCCACTGCCGTCGCAAGCCTCGCACTTCACCCGCGTCGGCACCCGCAGAGCAGCCTTGGTGCCGCTGAACGCCTCGGCCAACTCGATCTCGACGCCCTGGCGCAGGTCGGCCCCGGTGCGCGTGCGCTGACCGCCGCCGCGCCGCCCCATGCCGAACATCTGGTCGAAGATATCGCCCAAGTCGCCGGTGGCCGAGAAATCGAACCCGCCCATGCCGGGGCCGCCGCCACCACCCTGCTCGAACGCGGCATGGCCGAAACGGTCATAGGCGCTGCGCTTCTGGTCGTCCTTCAGGATGTCGTAAGCCTCGCTGACGTCCTTGAACCGAGCCTCCGCCTGCCTGTCGCCGGGATTGCGGTCGGGGTGGAATTGCATGGCGAGCTTGCGATACGCCCGCTTCAGGTCGTCCGCGCTCGCGTTCTTCGCCACACCCAGCGTGGCGTAATAATCCTGCTTGGCCATTCTAGCCCTTTATACCGCGCCGCGTCCTTGATGCGCGCGAAAAAATCCGTTGCCCAAAACGGAAATCGCGCCCGCCTTCCAGGAAGTGCGGGCGCGATCCCCAGCGGCCGTCAGCCCATCAGGTCAGGCTGACTTCTTCTTGTTGTCGTCGACCTCCTCGAACTCGGCGTCGACGACCTTGTCGTCACCCGGCCCCTGCGGACCGGGGCCAGGGCCGGCACCCGGCGGAGGTTGCGCCGCGCCAGCCGCCTCGGCCTTATACATCGCCTCGCCGATCTTCATCGCCGCTTGGCTCAGCCGCTCAGTGGACTGCTTGACCGCCTCGACGTCGGTGCCTTCCAGCGCCGAACGCGCCGCCGCGACCGCCGATTCCGCCTCGCCCTTCTCCTGCGCACCCAGCTTGTCGCCATGCTCCTTCAGGTTCTTTTCCACCTGATGCACCAGGCTTTCAGCGTGGTTGCGCGCCTCGATCGTCTCACGCCGCTGCTTGTCGGCTTCGGCGTTGGCCTCGGCCTCCTTCACCATGCGCTGGATGTCGGCCTCCGACAGTCCGCCGCTGGCCTGTATGCGGATCTGCTGCTCCTTGCCGGTCGCCTTGTCCTTCGCCTGCACCGAAACGATGCCGTTGGCGTCGATGTCGAACGTCACCTCGATCTGCGGCACCCCACGCGGCGCCCCCGGAATGCCGGTCAGGTCGAAGTTGCCCAGCAGCTTGTTGTCCGACGCCATCTCGCGCTCGCCCTGGAACACCTTGATGGTCACCGCCTGCTGGTTGTCGTCCGCGGTCGAGAACGTCTGGCTCTTCTTCGTCGGAATCGTCGTGTTGCGGTCGATCAGCCGAGTGAACACCCCGCCCAGCGTCTCGATGCCCAGCGACAGCGGCGTGACATCCAACAGCAGCACGTCCTTGACGTCGCCCTTCAGCACGCCGCCCTGCACCGCTGCACCGATCGCCACCACCTCATCGGGGTTGACGTTGCGCGCCGGCTCCTTGCCGAAGAACGACTTCACCGCGTCGATCACCTTCGGCATCCGAGTCATGCCGCCGACCAGGATCACCTCCTGGATCTCGCTCGCATTCACCCCGGCATCCTTCAGCGCCGCCCGGCACGGCTCCAGCGTCCGGCTGATCAGGTCGTCGACCAGCGATTCCAGCTTAGCGCGGGACAGCTTCATCACCAGGTGCTTCGGCCCCGAGGCGTCGGCGGTGATGAACGGCAGGTTGACCTCGGTCTCCTTCGAGGACGACAGCTCGATCTTGGCCTTCTCGGCGGCTTCCTTCAGCCGCTGCAGCGCCAGTTTATCGCGGCGCAGGTCGATGCCCTGCTCCTTGCGGAATTCATCCGCCAGGTAGTCGATCACCCGCAGGTCGAAGTCCTCGCCACCCAGGAAGGTGTCGCCGTTGGTCGACTTCACCTCGAACACGCCGTCGCCGATCTCCAGCACGGATATGTCGAACGTGCCGCCGCCAAGGTCATAAACCGCGATGGTGCCGGCGGACTTCTTGTCCATGCCATAGGCCAGCGCCGCCGCCGTCGGCTCGTTGATGATGCGCAGCACGTCCAGCCCGGCGATCCGTCCGGCATCCTTGGTTGCCTGCCGCTGACTGTCGTTGAAGTACGCCGGAACCGTGATCACCGCTTGCGCCACCGGCTCACCCAGATAGGCCTCGGCGGTCTCCTTCATCTTGCCAAGGATGAACGCGCTGATCTGGCTCGGCGAGTATTTCTGCGCCTTGGCCTCGACCGCGGCGTCACCGTTGTCGTTGCGGACGATGGTGTAGGGCACCATCCCCTTGTCCTTGGCCACCAGCGGATCGTCATAGCGCCGGCCCATCAACCGCTTGATCGCATACAGCGTATTGGTCGGGTTGGTCACCGCCTGGCGCTTGGCGGACTGGCCAACCAGCCGCTCGCTGCTATCGGTAAACGCCACCATGCTGGGCGTGGTACGCGCGCCCTCGGCGTTCTCGATCACCCGGACGTCCTTGCCTTCGAGGATCGCGACGCATGAATTGGTGGTACCAAGATCGATACCGATCACTTTACTCATTCTAATAAGCTCCTTTCAGCGGACAGCGGAGGCCCGAAGCACCGGCACTGCCCCTTGGCGAATATGACCGATGTATGAGATGCGGACCGCTGGGACAAGGGTTGCCGCCGATTTTTTCGTTCCAATTCGTCACAATACCCGATCCTGCCAAGGCTTTTGTCGGTATCCAGCCCTCGGTCACCCACACCCTTCCCCGCATCGAGACCGATCTCTGCATCACGACCGATCTCCGCGCCCCGACGTCCTTCGCTCCGACTCTGTCCGCGCCCGACCTTGCCCGCGCCCCAACTTTGCCCGCACAAGCGTCAAACTCTGCCGCGCCCCGGACTGTGCCCGCGCCCCAACTTTCCGGCGTCCAGGCGTCCGCCCGCTCAACCCTTCGCTGACCCGGCCAGCTCCTCGCTCGCCGCCTTGGCGACAACCACCATGGCCGGACGCAGCAGGCGTCCATTCAGCGTCCATGCCTTGGACCACGCCTGCAGCACCGTGCCAGGAGCCTGAGTGTCGCTCTCCTGCTCCGCCATCGCCTGATGCAAATTGGGGTCGAACGGCTGCCCCACCGGATCATCGCGCTTGATGCCGTTACGCTCCAGCGTACCCAGGAAACTGCGCTCGACCCCCTCCAGGCCCTCACGCACCTTGGCCACGATCGCCGGCTGGTCGTCCGACGGCGGCGGCAGGCTGTCGATGCCGCGCTTCAGGTTATCCGCCGCTTCCACCACGTCGGTGGCGAACTTCTGCACCGCGTACTGCCGAGTGTCGTCGACATCCTTGCGCGCCCGGCTGCGGACATTGGCATTTTCCGCCTCGGCCCGCATCCAGCGCTGCTTCATCTCCTCGACTTCCGCTTGCAGCGCGGCAATGCGATCGGTCGCCGCCTGCATCAATTGCTCCGTCGTCAGCGCCTCGTCTGAGGCCCCATCGCGGGCGTCATCCAACGCTGTGGACTCCGCCGCGTTGGTCAAGTCCTCGGGTCCGGCCGCGCTATGATCTGACATGCTGTCCTGGTGTGGCTGTTGATCGATGGTCATTCTACGCCTCGGCTAAAGCTTGATCTCGCGTTAGCCCCACCGTGTAATGGCCGGGCTCGGCCTAGTCATCCACGACTTCGCCATCGTCACCATCTTGGGGTCCCCAATCCAGCGGTCCCCGATCCAGGGGTCCTCGCTCCAGGGGTCCGGGTGCGCGGCAATGCTGTGGAAGGACGATCGGGCGCCCCATCAGTTAGGCGACGCGGTCGCCAAGAACAACCTGTTTCAGCGCGTTTGTTGCGATTTCATCAACGCTGGCCCGGCTCAGCCCAGCAATTGCCCGATCACCCGAGCGGTATAATCGACCACCGGGATGATCCGGCCGTAATTGATCCGGGTTGGCCCGATCACCCCGATGGCGCCGACGATCCGGCCGTTCTCGTTGCGCGCCGGCGCCACCACCATCGACACGCCCGAGGTGTTGAACACCCCACTTTCCGCGCCGATGAAGATCCGCACCCCGTCCGACTGCTCGGCCAGCTCCAGCAGCCGCAGCATGGTCTCCTGCGCCTCCAGCCGCTCGAACAGCGCCTGGATCGCGGTCAGCCGGTCGATCTGGGTCACATCCGACAGCAACCTGGCCTGGCCGCGCACGATCAGGCTGCCCGAGCGACCCTCGCCGGTCCAGGTAGCCAGCCCGGCCGCCACTACCAGCGTCGACAGAGTGTCCAGTTCGGTGCGGTTGGCCGCCATCTCGTCGGCCACCATGCGCCGCAACTCGGCCAGCGGCCGCCCCGACAGCTTGGCGTTCAAGTAGTTGCTGGCCTGCTGCAGCGCCGACGGCGGCAGCCCGGGCGGCGTCTCGATCACCCGGTTTTCCACCTGCCCGTCGCTGTTCACCAGCACCACCAGCGCCCGCCCCGACCCCAACGGCACGAACTCGATATGCTTTACCGCGCCTTCCGATTTCGGCGCCAGCACCAGCCCGGCGGCGGCCGATAGCCCCGACAGCAGCGAGCTGGCCTCGGCCAGCGTGTCCTCCAGGCTGCGCCCCGAGGCCGCCAGCGCCGCCGAGATCGACACCCGCTCATCCTCGGTCAGTTCGCCGAAGTTCAGCAATCCATCGACGAACAGCCGCAGCCCCGAATCGGTCGGCAGCCGCCCGGCCGAGGTGTGCGGCGCGAACAGCAGCCCAGCCTCGGTCAGGTCCGCCATCACGTTGCGGATGGTCGCCGGCGACAGGCTCATCGGCAGCCGCCGAGCCAGCGTGCGCGATCCCACCGGTTCGCCGGTGGCGACGTATTGTTCGACGATTTCCCGCAGCACCGCGGCCGACCGAGCGTCCAGCCCAGGTGGCAGCGGTGGCGTTGGCTGTGTCCGGCCGTGAAACCGCGGAAACCGGCTGGATGGCGGGACGGACATGTTCATTGCTTGCACTCCAACCTTTAATCTTACAAGCGACGTGGGGTGGCGTCCATGGCTTTAAGCAAACTATCCAGGCCATTGCGCTTGCCTCGAACGCACGATGCTGGGACCCCGGATGCGGACAAGATAGACTAAAGTTTTTGGACCAAGTTTTCTGCGTTACTCCTAATCGGCGTTCATCCCCGGTTCCCTTGGTCACGCTGCGTCCAGAGATCAGCGCCGACAGAAATCCAAATGCGATTACCCTGGCAAACCGCCTGCAAAATGGCAGTTGTAGCGACTGGGCGGCTGAGTTGCACGCGCACGGGAAACCTTCGCGCATTTCCATCCGAAGCGTCCCCAGATCGTGCAGCCAGAGGCAAGCTTACGCGTCTCACATCTGTTGTTTGTCCCGTCTTCGATCGCGGCTCCTTCCGGGCCATCGGAGCGCCGCCTCGAACCTTGCGACTCACACGGCTTGCCGACATCGATATGGACTGCGCACTGGCGGCCATAAGCGAAGTTCATTAATCTGGTCCCACTCGTCGAACGGCTCCATGTCTGGTTCGGCATGTCTGGTTCGGCCCTGCGAGCCGAAGTCGCATAGTCCCTGGGAGATTCGGATGACGATGGATACGGTCTGGGGTCTGATGACGACCGAACGCCTGAAAGGCATTTCACTGAATGACCTTGTCGGAGGAGGAGACGCCAAAGGGGTTGGGCAACTCTCTTGCGAAGTATTGTGGAAGCTTGGAGCCGTCGGTCGCGAATCTCGGGTTTTGGATATCGGCTGTGGTTGCGGTCGCACGGCGGCTGCTCTCGCCCCCTATCTCCTACCGACAGCCAGCTTCGTCGGCGTGGACATCATTCCTGGTTTAGTCAGTTTTTGCCGGCGCGAGATCACTTCACGCCATCCCAATTTCCAGTTCCATACGTTGCGGCAGGACAATCCGAAGTACTCCGAGTTCATCGATCACGATGCCAATATAGTGCTTTTGGAAGACATCGAGGATCTGGACCAGGACTTCGATTTGGTGACCGCCTTTTCGGTGTTCACACATCTCGATCGGGCAGCAACGGTTTCGATGCTGGACACAATCTGGAACCGCCTCAAGAACGAGGCCACCGCAGTATTGTCATTTTTTATACTTAACCCATTCTCCCGGGCGAGCGTTGCCTCGGCCCGCTCGAATTTGTTCAGAGGCGGCATGGATGTCAGCGCGAACGTCGTGATTGATACGTTCAATGGGCCGAACAGCGCCGTGGGATTCGATGAGTCGACGCTGCTCGATATGATCCTCGAAAGCAAGTTCCAGCGTCCTCAATCGATCCATTACGGAAACTGGAACTGCGCTCCTGGGCTGCATTATCAGGATCTGGTCGTGCTGAGAAAAGAGTTGCCTGTGCCAGCGGATTTCGACCCGGAAGCCTATCTGGTCGCAAACCCGGATGTGCAGCTTGCAGGAATGAATCCGTTTTTCCACTACCGCGAGTTTGGTCGTCGCGAAGGAAGGCGAACCTGTCCGTAAGTATCAAGCCAGAAGAGCACGGGACTCAGTCGGGTTTGACGCAAATGATCACCTCACTGAACTCAGCAACGATTCCGTGAGTACGGTCGGCAAACCGGCGGATCTCCACATCGAATTGCGTCCATCGCGTTATCAGCTCGGCCAGGTCATACCCATAGTGGAATGTCACCAGTGAGCCTTCGCCGCTGATCGGATTACCGTGAAACTCCGCCTCGGCCAGGTGCGTGATCTTGCCATCCTGGCCCAGTGTCGCCCGTTGCTCGGTTTGCACCAGCTCCTTGTAAATCGGCGTGGTATGAATGTGGTAGCCACCCGCACGCAGCGTGCGAAAGATCTCCTGATAGGCGGCCTGCGGATCAAAGACATGCTCCATGACGTCTTGGGTAATCACCAAGTCGAAGCTTTCGGAGGAAAATGTTTGGGCTTCGAGATTCTCGCATCGTGTCCCCAGATACGGAGTTCCGCTTGGTATGTCAGGCCAGAAGTTGGACGCGACATACCGCGGCGCATGCGCTGCTAAAATCTTGGATACCCCGCGCGGCGCCGGCGAACTTTCGTGGATGTCAAGCTCCACCCAATGGGGAAGCAGTTGATTGATCGCCAACATCAGCGCCCGTTCTCGCGGGATCGATCCACCATCACAAGTTTCGCATAACAAATAATCCCGAAACCACGCGTCCCGGGCGCTGAAAAACGTCTGCTGCGAACAGATCGGACAAAATCCTGCCCACCGTGCAACGACGTCCGTTGATTGCATTTGTTTGCCCGATCATTGAGGGGGTGGCGGGTCGGCGGAAGATGCACTAAACGCGCCGGCATGCGAAGGCCGTGCTCGCACACCGCAGCCCACACGCAGCCGGCGGAAACGCATGGAAATGACCATTTGGAGCCTCACTCTTTGAACCGAACAGCTTATCGCTTTCCGCAACCCGCCGACGCGTTGAGCTTCAGCGGTGAACGCTACGTATCTGGATTACTGGGTAACGCTGACTCGGGCGATATTCAAAGTGAGCATTATCACCGCTATCTCTTTGCCCTCCGCTTCTGCCATGACAAGGACGTGCTGGATATCGCCAGCGGCGAGGGCTACGGAAGCCATCTCCTCGGCCAAACGGCACACAGCGTGATCGGCGTCGACGCCGACGACGGGGCGGTCTCTTTTGCCAACCATAATTATTTAAGCGACCGAGTTTCGTTCAAGACGGGCATTGCCCAGGCGCTGCCGATCACGGATGCCTCGATCGACGTCGTCGTCAGCTACGAAACGCTGGAGCATTTCACCGACCATGACGCCTTCGCCGCCGAGGTGCGGCGTGTGCTCCGTCCAGGCGGCCTGCTGGTGATCTCCTCGCCCAATCGGACCGTCTATACGGAACAAGCCGACTACCACAACGAATGGCACCTTCGCGAGCTCGACCGTAATGAATTCTTGACCTATCTCGAAACCAACTTTGCCCATGTCAGGCTTTTCGCGCAGCGCCCATTGATCGGGTCAGTGATTGCGCGCGACGATGGGCCGGACGAAGGCGGGCTGGAAGGCTTCATCCTGCGTGACAAAAGCGTCTTCCATCAGACCGAAGGCGTGCCACAGCCACCTTTCTTTCTGGCTCTCGCCTCGGATACCGAGCTGCCGCTGGCACCGGGCAGCGTTCTGCAGAACCCATCCTTGCTGTTGCATGTCGAGACGCAACGACAGCAGGCGGTGGAACTCGCGACGAAATCCAGCGCTCATGCCCAGGACCTCGAAGCCGTTCTGAACACGTCGCGCAATGAGCACGCCAAACTCGAGGCTGCGCTGATCGCCGCAACAGAGTCGGGTCGAGCAGAAACCCGTAAGGTAGAGCGCCAGTTTCTGGACACCAGGCGCGAACTCGCCCGCGCCTTGGAGCAAAGCAAGCAGCGAGAGGCCGCGATCATCGCCTCGCAGGCGGCGGATCGCGCAGCACTGCAGGAGGATATGCGAGGACAGCAGAATGACTTGCGAGGACAGCAGGAGGCCTTGCGAGGCCAGCAGGAGGATTTGCGGCAGGAGCTTGTTGCTGCGCAACGTTGGAACGTGACGTTGAACGCGGAATTGCACAGCCTGCGCGTCGATCGCGATCATCTGGCGGAAAGCCTGGCCGTTGTCAGCGACTCGACGGCTTGGAAGCTCACCCGGCCGTTGCGCCAGTTGGGCTCAGTCCTTCCGCCCACCGCGCTGCATGGAATGCGGTTTCTTACGCGGCCAAATAAGTGGCGGTCGCTCCGCCGGCGTCGTGTCGCCGGCGATACCTCACAGGCATTGGCTGGGCCTGAGCCCGCTCCAATGCTGCCACAGGCGTCCCCGAACCCGCCCGGAGTGGCCGGCGATACCCTGGAGGTATTGGCCGAACCGCCCGAACCCGTTCCGATGCTGCCGCAGGCCCCCCCGAGGACGCCATCAGATCAGCAGCGGCTCCACGACCCGGCTTGGGTCACCCCCGACGAACGACCCGAGTTCGTGCGGCTACGCAACAGTCGCCCGGCAGCCAGGATCGCGGTGGTGGCGCACGTCTACTACAGCGACCTGTGGCCGGAGATGGCGGAGGCAATTCTAAACATTCCAGATCCGTTCGATCTTTTCGTTACGCTTGTGACGGAGGCGTCTCATCATCTGGCGTGCGAAATCCACCGGCGTTTTCCGAACGCACAAGTATTGATTGTGGATAACCATGGCCGTGACATATTTCCTTTCCTGGCCCTTCTGCGCACAGGCGTCTTGTTCAATTATGATCTGATTTGCAAGCTTCACTCCAAGCGCAGCCTTTATCGTGAAGGCGGCGATCAATGGCGACAGCATTTAATCGGCGGAATACTTGGCACGCCAACGCTCGTGCAAAAAATACTCGATGCCTTCAGGGCTGATGGGGATCTTGGCATTGTAGTCGCCGATGGGCAGATGTTCGGAGGACACGAATACTGGGTGTCAAATGAGGCACGCGTGCGTGATCTCTGCCAAAATATCGGCCTCAATTCAAGTGCGTTCGAGCAGTCCTTCGTGGGTGGGTCGATGTACTGGATCCGCCCCTTGATCCTGCGCCCGATCAATGCCTTAAACCTTAACTTCGATGATTTTGAGCCGGAGCCGATATCAAACGACGGCTATACCGCTCACGCCGTCGAGCGCCTCGTCAGTCTGGTCTGCTACGACGCCGGGATGCATGCAGGCGAGTCGGCGCAGCTAAACCCTCTGCCCCTCGTCACGCCTTCCCGGAAGCTACACGTAATCGCTAACTATCTTCCGCAATTCCATCCAATCCCGGAAAACAGCGCCTGGTGGGGCGAGGGCTTCACCGAGTGGAGCAATGTGACCAAAGCTGCACCGCTGTTTCGGGGTCATCGGCAACCTCGGCTTCCCACCGACCTCGGCTTTTACGACCTTCGATTGTCCGAAGCACGAGAAGCCCAAGCAAAACTTGCTCGGACCAGTGGAATCACGGCATTCTCCTATTACTATTACTGGTTCAACGGGCGCCGCTTGCTCAATCTACCGCTTGATCAGGTGGTGTCCTCCGGGGCGCCTGACTTCCCGTTTATGCTGTGCTGGGCCAATGAGCCGTGGACGCGCAACTGGGACGGTCTTTCTGAAGAGATCCTGTTGTCGCAGGATTACCTCCCCAACTGGGAGAATTCCTTCGCGGCCGACGTCGCAAAAGTCATGCGCGATCCGCGCTACCTCCGTTTTAATGACAAGCCAATGCTGGCGCTCTACCGGGTCGCGCATATTCCAGACGCACGCGGCTCGGTTCGCCGTTTGCGTTCCGCGTTTGCCGACGAGGGGTTTCCGGACCTCCACCTTATCGGCGCGTGGGTTCAAATCGGCAGCGATAAAGCACTGCCTCCCGATGCACGCGATCTAGGCCTCGACGCCTACTTTGAGTTCCCGCCACACAACATCCCCTCGAAGCCGCTTGACGTCTGCGCCAGCGATCGAATCCAGAATTTCGCCGCCCTTGTCTACGACTACGGGGCAACGGTCGACGCAGTGATCGACCAACTTGCGAGCGGCAACGAAGGCTTCCGCCATCGCGCTGTGATGATGGGTTGGGACAATACCGCCCGTCGCGGTAACAAGTCCTTCGTCTTTCACGGCGCGACACCGGCCAATTTCAGACGGTGGCTGCGGGCCGCCATCAAGACCGCACGATCAGAGGCGCCCGGTTCGGAAGCCGCTGTTTTCATCAATGCCTGGAATGAGTGGGCGGAAGGAACCTATCTCGAGCCAGATCGCGATTTCGGCACTGGATGGTTGGAGGCTGTCGCGTCAGCGACGGCCGACGCGAGAGATATGATTGCCTCCCCGACCGGTTGACCGTGCCACCGCGTCTGAGCCGCCATCGACAAGGCGTCGGTTTGGCCGGCAGGCCAAGGAGCCCAACCCTCCGAAGCTTCGTCACAGAGTGGGCTTGCTCACCTGGCAAACGCCTCCGCGCACGGCCGAAAACGGCAGCCTCTCGCACTCGGCGGTGCCTTCGCGGTGTCTTGACAACGCCGCAAGAGGCTGGCACCAGCGGTCGATCGTGTCTGCGTTTCCCCCCGCCACCTAGCCTCCATTGGTCACCTCAGCAGTGAACTGTCGGCAGGCTTTTGTCGGCCCGCGTCAGGGCTAAACGAGGCGCAGGCAACTGGTGAAGTCTTGATTTCATCCTCCACTGGGACATCGAAACGCTATCGCAACAACAAGCGCGACGTTGCGCCCCATGGCTGATGAAGACCTTCGAAGGCAAAATGGCACTTAGTTCTGTACAGAAAGATCGAGCGGAATCACCTCCTGCCTATGCAGGCTCCCCGCTCTGCATCAGCCAGGCGTCGTTCTGGCCGCCGCGACACGTCGTTAATTCCGCGTGGCTCGAGCACGCGCCGTTCGCTTTCTGGCTGACCGAGATTCTACAGCCAAGCATCCTGGTCGAACTTGGCACCCATACCGGGTTTTCCTACCTGGCCTTCTGCCAGGCGGTGCGCCAGCTGCAACTCCCAACCTGTTGCTTCGCCATCGACACCTGGAAGGGCGACGACCATGCCGGCCATTACGGAGAGGAAGTCTTCGCCGCCCTCACCGCCACAAACGAACAGAACTATGCAACCTTCTCTCACCTGATCCGCGGTTTGTTCGATGACGCCTTGCCGCAGTTCGGCGACGGCACCATAGACCTGCTGCACATCGACGGCCGGCATGGCTATGCGGATGTGTCGCATGACTTCCAGACCTGGCGCCCGAAGCTGTCCAACCGAGCGGTCGTGCTGTTTCACGATATTGACGGCCACGAGAGTGATTTTGGCGTTTGGCGGGTTTGGCAGGAACTTGCACCGCAATACCCGAATTTCGCCTTTGATCACGGCCATGGCCTCGGCATCCTGGCGGTGGGCCATGACATCCCGGCCGGACTGCGCGGTCTGCTGGACGCCAACGCCGAGGCAACCGCGGCGATCCGCGCGGCTTATGCGCGACTCGGTGCCGTGGTGTCCGCTCAGCACCGCTCGGACGTCGCAGCCGCTTCCGTCGCAAATAGCGATGTCGAGATTGCTCGACCGCGCGCGGCGCACGATCCGGCGATCGCGCCGTCGGCGATTCCTCAACACGAGGACGCAACAACCGCCACCGCGGCGGCAACGATTGCCGAGCTGACCCGGCGGAACATGGAAGCCGGCCGAACGATGCTCGCCGAGGCGGAGCGGATTCGGCAGGACGCGGCGACTGCATCCGCCACAGCCGCCGCAACCGTCGCCGAACAAGCCCGCCTGCACGGCCAAGCCATGCGCGCCGTGGCCGCGGAAACGCAGCAAAAAGTCGCAGCGGCCAACGCGATACTTGCCGATGCGGACCGGATTCGCGACCAGGCCGCCGCCGCCGCTACCGCGCTGGCGGCAACGATCGCCGAACAGGCCCGCGTGACCGGCACCAGCGGCATTGATGCGCTCAAGGCGGAATTGGCCGCGTCGCGAAGCGAACGGGATGCGCTGCGCTATTCCACCATGTGGCGGGCCACCCGGCCATTGCGCCGCATCGGCGAGGCCATGCCCTCTTCGGCTCGGCGCACGGCGCGGCGGGCCGCGCGAGCCGGGTATTGGCTGCTCACCATGCAGTTCGGCCGCCGGCTGGCGGAATGGCGAGGAATGCCCGCCACCGCCGACTTGCCGTCTCCCAACGCTCCGTCGCCTGCCCCCGTGCAACGAGCGGCATCGGAGTATGACCGCTGGGTGCGCAACCACGACACGCTGACCGAAGAGGATCGAGCCCAGATCCGCGCGTGCATCGACCGTCTCGCCTACCGGCCGCTGATCTCCGTCGTGATGCCCGCTTATGAAACGCCCGAGCGGTTGTTGCGAGAGGCGATCGGATCCGTGCGCGCTCAACTGTACCCGAACTGGGAGTTGTGTATCGCCGACGACGCTTCACCTTCTGACACGGTTGCCTCGGTATCGCGCGAGTTGGCGGCAGAAGATTCGCGGATCAAGTGGATAAAGCGGGACCAGAACGGGCACATCGCCGCCGCCACGAATTCGGCGCTCGCCGTGGCAAGCGGCGAATTCGTGGCATTCCTGGACCATGACGACCTGTTGGCCGAGCATGCGCTGTATGAAATAGCGGCCGAACTGAACGCCCACCCCGAAACCGACCTGATCTACTCCGATGAGGATCAGGTCGATCCCTCTGGACATCGCTATCAGCCGTACTTCAAGCCCGATTGGAATATTGATCTGCTGCTGGGCCAGAACGTGTTCTGTCATCTCGGCGTGTTTCGCCGCGAGTTGTTGACCCGGATCGGCGGGTTGCGCGAGGGCGTGGTCGATGGCAGCCAGGACCATGATCTGGTATTGCGCTGCGCGGCGGCGAGCGAGCAGCCCCGCGTCCGCCATATTCCCGAAATTCTTTACCATTGGCGCCAGATGAACGCAGCGTCGTCATTTTCGCAGGTGAACCTTGACAGTTGCGTCGCCGCGGCGCGGCAAGGCGTCCAGGACTATCTAAAGGCACGCGGGGTGCAGGGCGCCGAGGTGGTTCCGGCCTCAATGGTGCCGCGCTGGAACCGCGTATGCTGGCCGTTGCCTCTGCCACCGCCGCGGGTCAGCGTGATTGTGCCGACGCGGGATCAAGCGGACCTATTGTCGAAATGTGCCTCCGGACTACTGCACCGTACCAGCTATCCTGATCTTGAGCTGTTGATCGTCGACAATGACAGCCGAGAACCGCAAACCGCGGCATTATTTGAGCGATTGCTGAGAGACGATCGCGTGCGAATACTGCAAAGTCCAGGCAAATTTAACTACTCATTTGTGAATAATAGCGCAGTCCATGAGGCCAGTGGAGAAATCGTTGCTCTCATAAATAGCGACATTGATGTGATCAATGATAGCTGGCTCCGGGAAATGGTTTCCATTGCGGTGCGACCTGACGTCGGAGCCGTTGGCGCGAAACTCCTTTACGCCGACGACCGCATCCAGCACGCCGGTGTGGTGCTGGGTGTCGGCAGTTACGCCAATGGCCCGGGTGTCGCCGGGCACTTCGGGACCCAGGTAAGTAGAAACGAGATCGGTTACTTTGGACAACTCGCGCTGACCCGAGAGGTATCCGCGGTGACCGGCGCCTGTCTTGTCATGCGCAAGGAGGTCTATGAGGCGGTCGGCGGCCTTGACGCCGAGCATCTGCCGGTGTCATTCAACGACGTCGATCTGTGCCTTCGCATCCGCGCCCTTGGCCTGCGCGTGATCTGGACGCCGTTCGCTGAACTCTACCATCTCGAGTCCGCCTCTCGCGGCTACGATCGGACATCGGAACAAATTGCCAGGGCAAACAAAGAGGCCGAATACATGCGGCACAGATGGGGCCCAGCGCTCGATAACGACCCGTTCTACAACCCGGCTTTTGATCGTGTTGATCACATGTTCCGATTGGCCATGCCACCAAGGCGTGAGAAACGCTGGCGGCAACAACCGGTCTGACAAGGAGCGCAACATGCCGACCAGATCGGAGATCTTGATGGCTTCGGTGCCCCCAGGCGGCCGCGTCATCGAGATCGGCCCCAGCTTCAGTCCGATTGCGCCCAAAGCCGCCGGTTGGGACACCCGCTCGGTGGATCACACAAGCCGAGCGGGTTTGGTGGCAAAGTATGCCAATGATCCCAGCGTCGACGTTGGCCGCATTGAAGATGTGGACTATGTCTGGAGCGGTGGCCTTATCAGCGACGTGGTGCCCTCGGAGCTGCACGGAACATTCGACGCCTTCGTCGCCAGCCACGTCATCGAACATACCCCGGATCTGATCGCTTTCCTCGATAGCGCGGCAACGCTGTTGAAGCCGGAAGGCACCGTGGTGCTGGCAGTTCCCGACAAGAGATACTGCTTCGACTATTTCCAGCCGTTGACCACGACAGGGCAGTTGCTCGAGGCCCATGCAGAACAGCGAACGCGGCACAGCCGGCGACTTGCCTTTGATCACATGGCTTATGCTGTCGAGAGCGGCGGTTCCGGCGCCTGGGGACAACATCCACTGCACGGCTTGCGATTCGTGCACTCCGTCGAGCAGGCGCGTGATCTCTTCGGGTCCGTGCAGGCACAGCATGGTTACGTGGACGTGCATGCCTGGCGCTTTACCCCGGCCAGCTTCGAGGTCCTGCTGGTCGAATTGGCTCGACTTGATCAGACCGACTGGTGCATCGAACGCACCACCGAAGCGGAAGGTTGTGAATTCTTCGCATGGTTGCGCCGCGGCGGCAAAGCGGCTGCGGCGGCGCTTTCCCCGGAAGCCATCCAGGCAAGGCGCATGGGCCTCCTGAAGCGCACGTTGCTGGAAGCCCGTGCGCAGATCGACTGGCTGCTGGCAGGTGAGCCCGAGCTTGTAACCGGACCGCTCGGCTTGCTACCGACAGCCCAGCCGGCAACGACGGAAATGCCACGTTTCGTCGACTGGTTCCCAGCCCCTGAAAACGCCGCGCGCGTCTTCGACAAAGAGTGGAGTTCGGCAGTGCCCGGCCTGCCGGGGACCGGGCAAGCCGGGCTGTTCGAAGACGGCCGTGTCATTTGGTTCGAGAAACAACTGGGCGGCTTCACCGGAAAGCGTGTCTTGGAACTCGGGCCGCTTGAGGGTGGCCACACCTACATGATGACCCAGCGCGGCGCCACCGTGACGGCCATCGAGTCCAACATGCGCAGTTGGATGCGGTGCCTCATAGTAAAAGACACGCTCAACATGCCCGGCGCCACGTTTCTGCTGGGCGACTTCCTGCCATACCTCGCCGCCGCGCCTCCAGCAGTCGACTTCGTGCTCGCCTCGGGCGTGCTCTACCACATGACCGAACCGGTGGAGTTCTTGCGCGCGCTCTGCGCGGTGAGCGACACAATCGGCTTGTGGACACACTATTACGACGCCGCGGTCGTGCTCGATCGGCATGGCCCGGACAAGTTTGACGCCACGCCGCACAAGCTCACCACGCCGCGCGGCCGCACCGTGCAACTTTACGAACAGCGCTATCTCCAGGCGCTGGATTGGGGCGGTTTCTGCGGCGGTTCGGCGCCGACCAGTAGCTGGCTGCGGCGCGAGGATGTCCTTGGCATTATCGAAGACGAGGGATTTATCTACGAAACGTTTCTTGACCAGTTAGATCACCCGAACGGTCCCGCGTTCTGCGTTTTCGCACGGCGCCGGCAGCCTCTGGGCCAGCGCTGAAAAACGGCAACCCGAGCCATCACCCCTCCCCAAAACGCCGCCGCAACGTCGGCTTGTGCACCTTCCCGGTCGCATTGCGCGGCAACGCCTCGGTGAACACCACCGACTGCGGCAGCTTGTAACGCGCCAGAGAGGCCGCGCAATGCCCGATCACCGCGTCCTCGCTCAGCGCGCATCCCGGCCTGACGACCACGACCGCCCGCCCGACCTGACCCCAGCGCGCATCGGACACGCCAATCACCGCAGCCTCGGCGATCGCATCGTGCTGATACAGCACGTTCTCCACCTCGGCCGGGTAAACATTCTCCCCGCCCGAGATGTACATGTCCTTCCAGCGATCGACAATGAAGTAGAACCCCTCGTCATCCACCAGGGCGGCATCACCGGTGTGCAGCCAGTCGTCGGTGAACGCGGCGGCGGTGGTCTCGGGCTGCTGCCAGTAGCCTTTGGTGATGTTGGGGCCTTTCACCCACAGCTCGCCGATGCACCCGACCGGTGCGTCGCTGCCGTCCTCGGCCACCACGCGCATTTGCACATGCAGCACCGGCTTGCCGGCTGACCCGGCTTTGCGGACCGCATCCTGCTTGTCCAGCATCAGTACCAGCGGGCTGGTCTCGGTCATGCCATAGCCCTGCTGCAGGGTCGCGCCCTGCTGCTGCCAGGTCCGCAGGATCGTGTCCGGAGTGGGGGCGCCCCCGACACCGGCATAGACCAGCCGCGACACGTCGGTCTCACGGAACCGCGGATGCTGCGCCATGAACTGGAAGTTGGCCGGGACACCGAACAGGTGGGTGACGCCGACCGCCGGATCGCCGATCAGGCCCAGCGCCTCGCCGGGATCGAAGCCGCGCATGATCAGCACCGCACCGCCGACCTGGAACACCGGATAGGCGTAGACGTTCAGCCCGCCGGTATGGAACAGCGGCAGCAGGCCCAGAAACACGCTGGACCGGGCGATGCCGGCCGAGCTGATACTGTGAACCGTGTTCCAGAAGTTCATGCCGTGGGTGATCGTCGCGCCCTTCGGCAGACCAGTGGTGCCGGAGGTGTAAAGGATGGTGCAGACATCGTCCAAGCTCGCCGCCACCGGCTGATCCAGACGCGGCCCTTGCAGCGCGAGGCGCTCGAACTGTGGCCCGAGCGTAACGAGCATGGCGATGTCGCGGTGTTGTGCCAGTTGCTCGGCCCGATCGGCAAATTCCGGGTCGTAAATCAGCATCCTGGGCGCGCAATCGCCCAGGATCGCGTGCAGTTCCGGGTTGGCCAGGCGCCAGTTCAGCGGCACGAAGATGGCGCCGAGGCGACCACAGGCAAACTGAACCTCGAACGTGTCGGTGGTGTTGGGTGCCAGCACGGCGATGCGATCACCCGCGGCGATGCCGAACTGGGACCGCAACGAACCCGCCAACCGGGCGATCCGCTCATCGAGCGCCCGGTAGCTGTGTCGCCGCTCGGTCGCCAGATCCACCGCCGCCAGCGCGTTCGGCTGGCGCATCGCGTGGTGGGCGATGCCATCATAGTACGGAACCGACATGATCGCCTCCCTCAACCAGCGGGAATACGTACCGGCAGTGAACCGATCGAGCGCAGGACGTTGGAATAGCCCCGCGTCGGTTCGCCGACGACCTCGATCATCGGCAGCTCCCGTTTCAGGATTTCCTCCCACAGGATGGTCAGTTGCATCTCGGCCAGGCGGTTGCCGACGCAGCGATGGATGCCGAAGCCAAACGACAAATGCTGTCGTGTGCGAGCCCGGTCGATGATGAAGTCGTCGGCGCGCTCGATGGCGTCTTCGTCGCGGTTGCCGGACACATACCACATCGCCACCTTGTCGCCGCGGCGAATGGTCTTGCCGCCGACCTCGGTGTCCTGCAGCGCGGTGCGGCGCATGTGGATCACCGGGGTTTGCCAGCGGATGATCTCGGGCACCATTTGAGTGACCAGTTCGGGATGCTGGCGCAGTTTGCGGTACTGGTCGGGGAACTGGTTCAGCGCCAGCAACCCGCCCGAGATCGAGTTCCGGGTGGTGTCGTTGCCACCGACGATCAGCAACAGCAGGTTGCCCATGAACTCGTGCGGCCGTGACGGCAGATCCCGTGTCGCCTCGCCATGCGCCAGCATCGAGATCAGGTCGGCACGCTGCGGCTGGCTGGCGCGCTGGTGCCAAAGTTCAGTGAAGTATTCCACCGCCTTGTCCAGCACCTGATTGCGCTTGGCCTCGCTGTCGATCTCGGTGCCGGCTCGGGTGTTCACGGTGGCAACATTCGACCAGTAGGTCAGCTTCGCTCGGTCCTCGAACGGGAAGTCGAACAGCGTCGCCAGCATCTGGGTGGTGAGCTCGATCGACACCGTCTCGACCCAGTCGAAGGTCCGTTCGCGCGGCAGGTCATCGAGGATGCGGCCGACCCGCTGGCGGATGGTGCCCGACAGGTTGGCCAGATTCATCGGCGCCACGATCGGGGCGACGATCTTGCGCTGATCGTCGTGCCGCGGCGGGTCCATCGAAATGAAGCTGGGGCGGCGGAAATCCATCGGCAGGTCGCGCAGCACGATGCCACCCATCAGCGCATCGGAGGAGAACGCGTGATGGTTGCTATCGACCGCCATGATGTCGCGATAGCGGGTGATCGACCAGAACGCGCCGTAGATGCCGTCGCGGCACCAGTGCACCGGGTCCTCCTGGCGCAGGCGCTGGAAATACGGGCGCCAGGTATCGTCCTGATACAGATGCGGATTGCTGACGTCGATGTTCTCGATCGGCATGGCGTAGGCGTCTTGACGCGGGTCAGCTTGGACCGGTGCGTTCATCGTCAGCCTCCCTGTTCCGGCTTTAGATCCGGTTTGGATGCGGGCCAACCTCTGCGAGTGGTCCCAACGACGCAACACTAGCACGGATTCTCCGGCCGACCGAAAGCCCGCATCCGACCGGCTAGCCAACGGCAAAAACCAGGTACAGACTCAGCCGCAGAGGAGACACAGGATGACCGAACGAACCCTACGCGGCCAGGCGGTGATCGCCGGCATCGGCGAGACCACGTACTACAAGCATGGGCAATCTCCGGACAGCGAGTTCAAGCTGGCGCTGCAGGCGATCCTGGCGGCGGCCAAGGATGCCGGCATCGACCCCAAGGACATCGACGGGTTCGCGTCCTATTCGAACGACCGCAACGACCCGTCGCGGCTGGCGGCGGCGCTGGGCACCAAAGAACTCCGGTTCTCCAACATGCAGTGGGGCGGCGGCGGCGGCGGCGTGGCCGCTTCGGTGGGCAACGCAGCCGCCGCGGTGGCCACCGGCATGGCGAACTGCGTGGTGGCATTCCGAGCCCTCGCACAGGGCCAGTTCGCTCGCTTCGGGCGCGGCACCGGAGCGCCGCTGGCGTCCGGCGACGATGCGTTCACCATCCCCTACGGCGTGATGTCGCCGGCGCAGAAATTCGTCATGAAGGTGGTGCGCTTCATGCACGACCATGGGGTGAAGCAGGACGCGCTGCGGGCGATCTCGCTGGCGTCCTATCACCACGCGCAGAACAATCCCCGAGCGGTGATGTATGGCCGGCCGTTGGATGAGGCGAAGTATGATGCCTCGCGCTGGATCGTCGAGCCGTTCCACCTGTTCGACTGCTGCCTGGAGAACGACGGCGCCGGCGCGGTGATCGTGATGCCGGCGGGCCGGGCGAAGGACCTGCCGCACAAGGCCAGCTACCTGCTGGGTGTGGCGACGGGGTCGGATCATCGCTGCGCCGCGCCGGTGCACAACGGGCCGAACTATCCCAGCAGTCATTTCGCCACCGTGGCGCCCAATCTTTACTCGATGGCAAAGCTGGGTCCGAAGGATATTGGCGTGGTGCAGTGCTACGAGAACTTCACCGGCGGCGTGCTGATGAGCCTGGTGGAGCACGGCTTCTGCCAGCCCGAAGAAGCCAACGAGTTGTTGACGCTGGACAATCTGGTAGCTCCGACCGGGCGGATGCCGCTCAACACCAGCGGCGGCAATCTCGCCGAGTGCTACATGCACGGGCTGGAACTGGTGAACGAGGCGGTGCGTCAGATCCGCGGCCAGTCGGTCAATCAGGCGCCGCGCAACGACGCGGTGATCGTGGTCGGCGGCCCGATGGTGACGCCGGTGAGCTCGCTGATCCTGGGGTCGGAGGCCACGCTATGACGACCTATCTGCCCGACGGCCTGCCGATGCCGTCGGCCCACGCCGACGGATTGTCGGCACCATACTGGGACGGCACGCGACAGGAGAAATTGCTGATCCAGTTCTGTCGCGGCTGCAACCATTGGCAGTGGGGCCCGGAATGGATCTGCCACCACTGCAACAGCTTCGACCTGGACTGGCGCGAGGTGCAGGGTCGCGGGGTGATCTACAGCTATCAGCGGATCTGGCATCCGGTGCATCCGGCGTTGACCGGGCATGGTCCGTACATCGCCGCGCTGGTGACGCTGCCTGATGCGGGGGATGTGCGAATGGTGGGAAACCTGCTGGGCGATCCGCGGCAGGAGGTGCCGATCGGCGATAAGGTGGAGGCGGTGTTCGAGCATCACGAGGCTGCGTCGCCGGCGTTTACCTTGGTGCACTGGCGGTTGGCGGGGTAGCGGCGTTTTTGGTGTTTTTGGTGCTGGGCGTTGCGGTCCGGGTAGGTTGGTAGGTGACCGGGAGCGTCAGGCGGTGGCCGAGGCGCCGGCGGTGGGCTCGACCGTGCCATTCTGTTGGGCTGAACGGGCGGCGTGCGCCGCAGCGTTTTTTTTCAACTGCTCGGTGATGTGTTGAGCCGCCAGGCGTTTGTGGTAGCCCTGCGTCCAGGGGATTCGCCTGGTTTGGGTCTTGGTGGCATCGGGGGTGGTTTCGATCGCAGCAGTGCTTTGGTCGATTGGCCGGCTGGCTGACGCAGACGTGGGGTCGGCTGGCGAGGCGGCGAATTCCATCTGCGCGTGGTCGGCCTGGGCTGTCGTTTCCGACGTGGCGAGTTGGGCGGTCGTTTCCGTGGCGGGGTCTTGAGTTGTTATTTTCGTCTGCGTAGCGGCAGCTTCGGTTGTGGTATCCTTGACCTGGGTGCGACGGGCGCGCTGCAGCTTGTCCAGTTGGCGCTGCGCCTTGTGGCTTTCGCGGCTGAGGCTGACGGCGCTGGCGCGTTGACGGAGCTTGGCCGTCAACGACAGGTCGGCGGCGGTGGCTTCGCTGAGCGCTTCGAGTGCCTGGAAGCTGAAGCTGATGATTTTGGCGGCCAGGCGGAGTTCGTCATCGGTATGCGGGTGATGGGCGGCGAGCATCCGCGTGGCGGCGTGGCGCGCGATGGCGGGGTCGCCGGGGGCGCCGATGAGGAAGAGGTAGGCAAGGCCGCCGAGGACGGTGTCGAGGACGGTGGCGGCGATGCTGGCCGGGAAAACAGTGAGGCGAGACATCGGGACTTGGGCGTTGCCGGTTACCTTGGAGAGGAAAATAGGCCGTCGTTACGAGAAATGCAAGATTAATTTCCTTGTCCCTATCCGCCACGCTCAGAATTATCTGAGTTTGCATCTCCTCTTGACGACGGCCGACCGCACCTAGCGCTTGTCCGACAGGTCGGCGAGCAACTGTGCAAGCTTCTCGCCGCTTTCATATAGCCAATGCCCTGACCCGGAGATCCTGTCGAAGATGAGCGAGGCGCGATGAGCATCGAACGCCGCCATTACTTTTGCGCTGCGCTCGAAGCCTAACTCCCGCCTCAACATACCCGGCCGTTTGGCTAGAACCATCCCGCGGCCGCCTTCCAGTACGACGGTATGGACGCGCTCGTAAAACCAGTAGGAGAAGCGGCCACGGGATCCCCGGTGAGCGCAGATGAAACGCCCGGGCCACGCGTAGATGTCCTCCGGTTCCCATTCGCTGAATACGTCGCCCGTGGGCCAGCTGGGGAGCTTAATTCGATCTCGCGTCGACAGGAGAGGAATGTCCCGATTCTCATCGTTCTTAATGACAGCCGAGACAGCCTCGTCCCGCTGTTCCTTGGTCGAATCTCCGCTTGTAAAAACGAAGCCAACACCCCGGAATAGACCTGGGTTTTGAAACACGACCTCGAGGAGCGATGAAGGGTCGGCAACCCGTCTTGCCTTGAGTGGACCACCGCGGTGCGGCTTTCGGTTCCACGCCCGTTGCGCCAGATCTAGGGCCGGGCCGTCGACAACTCGAACCAGCGCGATGCAGAGCGATAGGCTCCGCTCTTCGGCAGATGAAAGGTCCCCGCTTCGACCAGATTGGCGACCGCCAAGAAACCGATGCCGTTGTTCGATGCATTAGCCGAGCTCGTAATCAGACCCCTGCTGGAAAGATAGACCTTCGCGTGTCGGCCACGCAGATGCTTGATTCTCTGATTGTATGGTGCCCCGAGAACTCTCAGCTCCTTCGGATTCGATCCGCCCATCGTTAGATCGCAGATGATCTTGGCCTCGGCCGGTGGACAGTCTTTCGGGAAAAGTGTGCTGCTTGCCCCGTTTCCCCAGAAGGCGACGGCACATCGTGGGCCTGATCCTCGCATCAGACGTGCGATGGCTGGTCCAAGTTCGCGATCATCAAGGAAGGTTGACAATGCTTCACTCCGGCGAGGTGTGTTTAACAC
This sequence comes from Rhodopila sp., assembly GCF_965277825.1. Classification (NCBI taxonomy): domain Bacteria; kingdom Pseudomonadati; phylum Pseudomonadota; class Alphaproteobacteria; order Acetobacterales; family Acetobacteraceae; genus Rhodopila; species Rhodopila sp. The sequence goes on from NZ_OZ255846.1 coordinate 941,104, forward strand.
GATGGTACATCGGGCGGTCCCAATGCCTATAATCGCCGGGAGCACCGGATAGAATCCGGGACCAATTCAACCCAGCCCAGCCCGGTTTTTATGACACGGATGCTCGCTTCGGACGAATTTACGTGTTACTTAAATGTCCATGGAGATCAGCCTTGACTCCACCAAGCGCGCCTGGACCTTGGAACGGCGGGGATTGGATTTCGATGATGCCGCGCGGGTGTTTACAGGTGAGATCGCGACCGCCCGGGATCTGCGGCACGACTACGGCGAGGATCGCTTCATCACCGCCGGTTACCTGGATGGTCGGATGGTGGTCATGGTTTGGACACCGCGCGGCGACGATCGGCACATAATATCGATGAGGTACTGTCATGACAAAGAACGCACTCTCTGGCTCCGCCGCATCGGTGGATCCCGATGACGCCCCTGAGCTGACCGATGAATTTTTCGACGAGGCCGAGGTGTTCCGTGGCGATCAGTTCATCCGGCGCGGTCCGGGGCGCCCGAAATCGGCGGCCCGCAAGGAGCTGACCAGCGTGCGGCTTGATCCGGACGTGCTTGCCAAGCTGCGCGAGGCTGGGCCCGGCTGGCAAAGCCAGATCAACACCTTGCTCCGCCGGTCGTTGGGTTTGGCAAGGCCTGGGAAGCGTCCCGCGGCTTGATTTCGGGTGGGCGCCGGTCGGGGCGCGGGCGAGGACCCCGCCGTGCGACGTGCCACGGTCGAGCCTCAGCCGGGCTTGCGCGTCTTCAGCCGCTGGATCGCTTCGCCGACCATTTGGGTGGGTTCGTCTGACTGATAGGCGTGGTGGATGCAGCGGATGCCGGCTTCGATGGCGTCGTTGACCGGCATCGCCTCCCATTCCCGGATCAGCTCCTTCTGCAGCCGGATCGCCTTGGGACCGGATTCCACGATCGAATCAACCCAGCGCCCCAGCGCGGCATCCAGATCGGCCGCCGCGACGACCTTCTCAACCAGGCCCCACGACAGCGCGGTCGCGGCATCGATGTTGTCCCCGGTAAACAACAGCAGCCGAGTGCGCCCCCAGCCGATCAGGTTCGGCAGCAACGCCGCCTCCACCACTGACGGCAGCCCGATCTTGACCTCGGGCATGCCGAACACCGCGTTGTCGGACGCGATGTGCATGTCGCAGGCCGCCATCAGCTCCAGCCCGGCACCCAGGCAGAAGCCGTTCACCCTGGCGATCACCGGCACCGGAAGATCGCGCAGCGCCTTGCACATGCGATGCACCAAGGTCAGGAAATCGCGCGCCCGCGACGGGTTCAGTTCGCCCAGCTCCAGCAGGTTGGCGCCGCCGGCAAAGGCGCGCTCGCCCTCCCCGGTGACGATCAGCACCCGCAGCTCCGGGTCGTCGGCAAGCGCGGCCACGGCGTCGATGAAGCCGGTGATCTGGGCGTGGCCGAGGCAGTTCAGCCTGGCCGGGTTGTTGATCGCGACGGTGGCGGCCGCGCCGCCATGGGTGCGGCGGACGATAACGGGTTGGTCGGTCATGTTTCGGTCCTCTGGTTCCAGCCGATCGGGCCGCGGAACGGTCTCATGTCGGGGTAGCCGCTGACCGCCCAGGCACCATCGACCAGCAAGCTGGCGCCGTTGACATAGCTCGCGTCCTCGCTGGCCAAATACAGCGCCGGGGCGGCGATCTCACTCGGCTGCGCGGGACGCCCCATCGGGATGCGCTGCTCGAACGCCGCCAGCGCGTCGGGGTTGTCGAAGTGCCGCCGCGTCAGCGGCGTCTGCACCAGGCCCGGCAGGATGGCGTTCACCCGGATGCCGAACGCGGCGAACTCCAGCGCGCCGTTGCGCGACAGCATCTCCACCCCCGCCTTGGCGGCGACGTAAGCCGACCCGGCGTGCATCGGCACGTGGGCGTTCAGCGAGGCGATGTTGACGATGCTGAACGCGCCCGCCTGGCGCATCATCTGCCTGGCCTGGTGCTTCATGCCCAGGAACACCCCCTTCAGGCACAGATCGACGGTAAAATCCCAGTCCGATTCCGCCAGATCGACGATGTAGCCCGGTCGCGACCCGCCGGCGACGTTGAACGCGGCGTGCACCGCGCCGAACCGGTCCACCGCGGTCCCCACCAGCCGTTCGGCGGCGGATTCCTGCGTGACATCGGCCTCGATGCCAACGAAACCGGGCCCCAGTTCCTCGATCGGCTGAAGATCGCAGCCGACCACCCTGGCGCCTTCCGCCAGCAGCCGTGTGGCAATGGCGAGGCCGATGCCGGAGGCAGCCCCGGTCACCACCGCAACCTTGCCCGCGAACCTCTCGGTCAATGCGGTCATATGCATCCTTTCGCCTGCGTTAAGGGTTTGGCAATCTGTTCGTGGTTCCGTGCCGGCGTTTCAATGGGAAGCGTGCATGGAATTGTCGGTCGGGATCAAGGTCACCGTCCGCGGGCTGCAATGGGACGTGACCGAAGTCCTGCCGCTCGGGCCGCAACGACTAGTCCGGCTGACCTGCCAAGGCGGCGACCTGGACGGTCTGCAATGGGACGTCCTGCATCCCGCCGAACCGATCACGGTGACCGAGAACGATCCGCGCCCCGAGGAAGCCGGCTCGCTGGCCCACTGGCGACAATTTCACCTCGCCCGCTTGCTGGAGCAGATCCCCGGACCGCCGGTCTCGCCCGGACGGGTGGCGATCGAGGCCTATCAGCGCGTCCCCCTGCTGCGGGCGCTCGACATGGTGCGGCCGCGGCTTCTGCTGGCCGATGGGGTGGGCCTGGGCAAGACCATCCAGGCCGGGCTGATCGCCGCCGAGTTGCTGGTGCGGCGCCGCGCCCACCGGGTGCTGATCGTGTGTCCGCCAGGCCCGTTGCTGCGGCAGTGGGAGCAGGAGATGCGGCTCCGCTTCGGCCTGCGCTTCACCCCGATCGCCGACGCCACCGAACTGCGCCAGGCTCGGCGTGGACTTGAACTAGGCGGCAATCCGTTCGATGCGACGTCGCTGTGCCTGACCTCGATGGATTTCGCCAAGTCGGACCGCGTGCTGGCGGAACTGGAACGGGTGACCTGGGATCTGGTGATCATCGACGAGGCACATCATTGCGTCGGCGAGGAGAACCAGCGCCGCCGGCTCGCCTCGGTGCTGGCCGGCCGCTCCGATGGGCTGCTGCTGCTGACCGCGACGCCGCATGACGGCAACGATGCGAACTTCGCCTCGCTGATCGCGCTGCTGGACCCCAGCCTGGTGGATGCGGCGGAACGCCTGGTGGGGACGGGCTATCGGCGCCACGTGGTGCGGCGGCTGAAGTCGCATATCCGCACCGCCACCGGGGCGCCCCTGTTCCGCGAAAGGATCATTGTCCCGATCCGCGTCGAGGTCGGCGATGCCGCCCCGGTGGCGGCGTTTCATCGCGCCTTGTCGGCGCTGGTGGCGCCCCGGCTGCAACGCTCGCGCGACCGCGCCGGGCTGTCCGACGCGCTGGCCTTCGTCAGCCTGCTGAAACGCTCGATGTCGAGCATCGCGGCCTGCGTCGCCACCCTGCGGGTGGTCGCGGCGCGTTACGGCACCAAGCCATTGCCCGACCGGCGACGCGCGCTGCGGGCGTGGCGGCGGCGGACGGGCCGCTACGGCGTGCTGGGTCCGGCCGAAGAAGCCGAGATCGCCCTGCTGGAAGCCGAGGAAATGGCGGCGTCGATGACCGGCCAACAGGCGGCGCAGCAGTTGGCGGAACTGATCCATCTGGGCGAGGCGGCGCTGCCGCTCGATCCGAAACTGGCGTCGCTGGTGCTGGAGGTCAGGCTGATCCGGCTGCGCCATACGGACGCCAATGTGCTCGTCTATACAGAATACACCGACAGCCAGTCCGCCGCGGTGGCGGCGCTGGCAGAAATCGGCAGCGTCATCCTCAGCATCAGCGGCGCCGATTCCGAAGCCGATCGCACCTGGGTGGCAGAGCGCTTCGCCGAACAGGATGGCATCGTGCTGGTCAGCACCGACACGCTGGCCGAGGGGCTGAACCTGCAGCAAAAGTGCTTTCATCTGATCCATCTGGATCTGCCCTATAACCCGAACCGGCTGGAACAGCGCAACGGACGCATCGACCGCTATGGCCAGCGCTTCGAGCCCGAGATCCGCTACCTTTTCCTCGCCGGCACGTTTGAAGAGCGGCTGCTGCTGCGGCTGATCGCCAAATACGAAAAAGCCCGCGCCTGCCTGTCGTTCATGCCGAACACACTGGGCGTCGCGGCCGACCCCGTGCGTCTGCACGAGCCGCTGATCGCGGGCTTCGCCGAGGACCTGTTCAGCGGCGCCCCGCGTCTGGTCCACTCGCTGGACCTGGCGGCGGAGGATAACGACAGCGAGGCGTATCGCGACCTGCTGCGCGAGATCGACCGGGCGTTCCAGAGCTTCGATCACATGGCGGTTCGCCATGGCTGGCTTTCCGGCGGCGAGGTCGCCGAGGTCGCCAGGACTGAGGGTGTCGGCACGCCCGGCGCCGCGGCGGTGGATCTGCCGCAATTCGTCGCCTCGGTGCTGAGCGCGGACGGCGATGGCTATCGGGTGCCCCCCGCCTGGACCGGCGATCTGGACGGGCTGGCCGGGTTCGACCGCGCGACCGGTACGGTGCGCCTGACCGCCGATGCACAACGGCTGCGCGATGCCGACGGCCGTGCGTTGCTGTATCCGGGCCGATCGCATCCGCTGACCCGGCGGGCGATCGCATCGGTGCAGACCGGGCGGGTCAGTGCGGCGCGGGCGGATCGGTTGTCGCTGCTGGTGACCTACCTGGTGGAGCTGGGCGGGCTGCTGCGCCGGGTGATCGCCATCCGGCTATTCCCCGACGGTTCGCTGATCGAGCAGGCGGATGTCCTGGCGCTGGCGCAACAGGAGGTGCCGGCCGACTTGCTATGGCACCGGCAATTCGCTGCATGGACCCCGGCCGTACTGGCGGCGGCGCAGGTTCATGCGGCGGCGTTCCGGGATCGCGCGGCGGCCGACTTCGCGGCAGAACACCAGCAGCGGATAAAACGCGAGGATGCCGCCGCCGCTGCCTGGCTGCGCCGGCGAAGCGTGGAACTGTGCGGTGCCGTCGAGCCGCCCAGCGGCGATCTGTTCAGTGTCGGGCGGTCGGACGACGACTGGCGTTGCTGCACCGATCCCGAACAGCGTCTGGCCGGATTGGTTGCGGATGCAACGGTTTCCCCGGCGCGGCGCCGCGAGGCCGCCGAGGCGCTGTCCGGATTCCACTCGGTCGCCGGTCGGCGGACGCCGCTGCCCGCGGCCTCGGTGCGCCTACTGGGCCTGCTGATGCTGGTGCCGTGATGCTCGATCTGGCGGATTGCGTGCTGGCAGGATCGGCGCTGACCGCGCCGTTCCTGCACCAGGGACTGGGCCGGGTGATCGCCTTGCCCACCGGGGCGGCAGCGGAATGGCACGGGTTGTGGGCCGGGCTGCGTGGCGGCGGGGCGCGGCTTGTGCATCAGCAAGTCACGCTGAAGCTGGCGCGGGCGCTGGGCTATGCGCGGATGCTGCGACAGCACCCGGTGACGACCCGGGAAGGCCAAGAGGACGGCGGCTGGCTGATGCAGGCGTCGAACGGCGCCCGGCTGCGTGCCTGGTCGATCGACGGCGACGCCGATCTCGACGCCGCCGAACGGTCGCCGCGGTCGTTCCGCGGCAGCCCGACCCGCATCGCGCAGCGTGTGCTGCTAACGCGAGGCGAGCGCGCCGGGCTGCTGATCAACGGCGACGTGGTGCGGCTGTTGCTGTGCGACCCGTCCCGCGCCGACAGCCATCTGACCTTCCCGCTCGGCGATTGGCGAGGCCGCCCGCTGCCGCCGGACTCGTTTCGGGTCCTGCTGGCTTTGGCCGGCGCCAGCGGGCTTCCGCGGCTGCCCGATGTGCTGGAAGCGGCGCGGCTGCACCAGGTCAAGGTGACCGGCGAATTGCGCCGGCAGGCGAGGCAGGCGATCAGCGGCTTCATCAATGCGCTGCCGGACCGCGGCGGGCTGGACGCGGCGACGCTTTGGCGCGAGGCGCTGGTGCTGGTGTATCGGCTGCTGTTCATCCTGAAGCTGGAAAGTCCCGCCGAAGCCGGTGCCGGCTTCAGCTTCGCCTCGGCTCGGCTGTGGCGCGGCGCGCTGTCGCCCAACCAGGCGCTGGGGCCGCTGGTGCGGCGGCATCTGGATCAGGGCCACGATACCGGGCGCATGCTGGAGGCCGGGCTGCGCTCGCTGTTCGCGGTCTTCCGCGACGGGCTGTCGTGTTCCGAGCTGCGGATCGCGCCGCTCGGCGGGGCGCTGTTCGGCGCCGCGGCGACGCCGCTGCTGGACCGGATCGCATGGGGTGAGCGGGCGGTGGCGATCCTGCTGGATCGGCTGATCTGGATCGCGCCCAACGGCGGCGAGCGGATGCGGGTGCATTACGGCTCGCTCGACGTCGAGGACCTCGGCAGCGTGTACGAGGGCTTGCTGGAGCAAGAACCAGGCATCGCCACCGAACCGATGCTACGGCTGCGTCGCGGCAAGCGCGAAGCGGTGGTTCCGGCCGCTGCCGGCGCGGCCGACATCGAACCCGGCGCGTTCTTCCTGCGCTCCGGCATGGGGCGCAAGGCATCGGGGTCGTTCTATACTCCGAACGGGTTTGTCCGCTTCCTGGTGCGCGAGACGCTCGACCCGATGATCGCGGCGCTGTGCCCGCTGGACGATCCTCATCCGGCCCGACTGCTGACCCTCCGGATCGTCGATCCGGCCGCCGGCAGCGGCCATTTCCTGGTCCAGGCGTGCCGCCATCTGGCCGACGCGCTGCTTGCCGCGTGCCGGGTGTGTGACGAGCGCGGCCTGCACGACCGGATCGCGGCGTTGCCCGATCTGGACAACAGCCTTGCCGCGTATCTGCCGAGCCGGGGGTATTCCGAGCCGCGGGCGCGGGCGATCTGCCGGCGTCTGGTGGCGGTGAACTGCCTGTATGGTTGCGATCGAAACCAGTTGGCGGTGGAACTGGCAAAGCTGTCGCTGTGGCTGGAATCCTATGCCGAGGGCCTGCCGTTGACGTTCCTGGATCACCGTGTGGTGCACGGCGATGCGCTGAGCGGGCCGTTCTTCCACTCGCTTGCGACACTGCCGGTGAACGGGGGCGTGCTGGATCCGCTGCTGGCGCGCGGGGTGGCGGATCGGCTGGCCGCTGCCCTGCGTTTGGCGCGACGGCTGGTGGCGGCGCTGAACGCCTCGATCGGGCACGATGTGGACGATCTGGGTTCGAAGCAGGCGGTGAAGCAGCGACTCGACGGGCTGCTGTCGCCGCTGCGCCAGTTGGCTCGGGCCTGGGCCGGCGCGGCGATGCTGCGCGACCGCGATGCCGACGACGTTTGGCTCGGGCTTGCCGCGCACGTCGCCGAAACCGGCTTATGGCCCGACCGGCTGAACCAGCGCCAGGCGGCGCTGCTGGCGGCGGGGGCCAACGCGGTGGCCTGGGACCTGATGTTTCCGGAAGTGTTCCCGAACGGATTTTCCGCCGTGCTGGGCAACCCGCCATGGGATGTGGTGTTGCCGAACACCAAGGATTTCGTGGCTGACTTCGATCCCCGGGTGCTGGATGCGCCGACCCGAACGCAGCGCGCGGCGATCGAGCAGGCCGTGCTGTCCCGGCCAGGTGTCGCGGCGGCGTTCGAGGCGTATCGCGCCGGCTTCGATCGGCTGAAACGCGTGGCCGACCGGCTGTACCGCCACCAGCGGATCCGTGTCGGCAGCGCGCCGACCGGAGGCAGCCTGGACCTGTTCCGTCTGTTCGCTGAACGCAACATGGAGCTGGCGGCGGCGGACGGCACGATCGGGGTGCTGATGCCCTCGGCGTTCCACGCCAACGAGGGCAGCAGCGGGGTCCGGCGACTCTATCTTGACCAAACCGAACTGCGTTGGTGCCTGTCGTTCGAAAACCGGCGGCGGATCTTCGACATCGATAGCCGTTTTAAGTTCGATCTGATCGTGGCGCGGCGGCCGGGTCCGACATATTCGTTGCGCTGCGGCTTCTATCTCGAGACGATCGAGGACGCCCAGGATCCCGCCCGGATCATGAACTACACGCGGACGTTCCTGACGCTGGCGGGTGGTGCCGGCGAGACGCCCCTGGAACTGCGCGGAAATCAAGATCTGAGGCTGGCGCAAACGTTCTTCGCGCGGCCCGAGCGGCTGGCCGGCTGGTGCGCGGAGCACGGCCTGCGATTTGGCAACGATCTGCACATGACGGCCGATGCCGCGCTGTTTCGGCCAGCCGGTGGCGCCGAGATGGTGCTGCACGAGGGCAAGACGTTTCATCAATACAGCGATTGCTGGGACACATCGCCTCGCTACGGCGTGACGGCGGCCGGCTTGCCGCCCGCGGTCGCCCGCGCGTCCGCATATTATCGCCTGGTGTTTCGCGACATCGCCCGCTCCAATGACGAGCGGACAATGATTGCCTGTATCGCTCCGTTCGGGGTGGTGTTCGGCCACACCGCGACGGTGGAGAAGACCCCCTGGGCACGGCCGAACGCGGACGCGCTGCTGCTGTGCGCGGTGTTCAACTCGTTCGCGTTCGACTGGCTGGCGCGGCAGAAGGCGGCCACGCATCTCAGCCTGTATCTACTGGATGCATTGCCGATGGCCCGCTTCGGCGAGGTGGCGCGCCGCTTCCTGGCGCACGCCGCGCTGCTGCTGTCGTGCCGCCATGCCGGCTACCATGCCCTGTCGCGGGAGCAGGTGGGCGCAGCCCGCGCTGCGCCGGCGGACCGGCGGACGTTGCGGGCCCAGATCGACGCCGTGGTGGCGCACGGCTACGGCTTGGATCGGAACGGCTATGCCAGGGTGCTTGGCGGCTTCAGTCATCGCTCCGATCCGGATGCGGCCGCCACCTGCCTTGCCGCGTTCGACGCGATCGGTGCCGAGGGGGTCGAGGCGTTCTGCCGGCTGCATGATCCGTATCACGACGTGGCCTTGCTGACGGCGCCGGCCGAACCGGTGGCGCCCCGGCGGTCGCGGACGGCCGATTTACTGTTTGTTAACGACCGCCCCGCATAGATGCCCTCATGCGTTGTCTGATCGGCTTCTTCGGCATCACCCGTTCGCTGCGCCACACCGCGGACTCGATCCGCGCCGGCTTCGTCGACCCGTTGCGCCGGGCAACTTTCACGACCCCGCTGGTCGGCCACTTCAATCTGCCGGAACGGCTGAACAATCCCAGGTCGGGCGAGTGCGACGTTGCGCCCGATCGGGCGGAGAGCGCGCTGCTGGGGCTGGACCTTTGCTGGGTGGAACCGCAATCGGACAGCACCATCGACGCCGAACTAGCGGTCGCCAAGCGGTTTCCCGACGCGTTCGCGGATCAGTATCGCAGCACGGCCAATCTCTGCCACCAGTTGCGCAGCCTGCAGCGGCTCTGGTCGCTGCTCGATCTGGCGGGCCTCGGCGAGGACGATCTGGTGCTGCTGCTGCGTCCCGATCTGCTGTATCTGGACCGGCTCGATCCGGCCCGCGACCTGAAGCCGCTGCTGGACGGGCGGGCCGACCTGATCGTGCCCCGATGGCAAAGCTGGGGCGGCCTGAACGACCGGTTTGCGTTCTGCACCGTGCGGGCGGCACGCATCTATGCCACGCGGTTCCGGCTGTTTGCCGAGGCCTGCCAGGAGATGGGCGGGATGCATGCCGAGACGTTCCTGGCATTCGTCGCCACCTGCCATCGCCTCCGCGTCGGGCTGACCGATCTGCGCGCGGTGCGGGTGCGCGCCGACGCTCGGGTGGCGGCAAACGACGCGGCGATGCTGACCCGGCCCAAGGCGGAGCGGGCGGCGGTGATCGACGCCGCCGGATCGGATCGGCGGGTGAGCGCGGCATGACCGGGCTCCGCAAGGTCTTCATCCTGTGTCCGCGCGGCGCGGTCAGCGGCGGCCCCGAGGCGCTGCACCAGCTTTGCGGCGCGCTGCGGACGCGCCGGGTTGCGGCGGCGATGGTGTACTATCCCCCCCGACCGGTGCATGACGGGCCGGTGCATGATGGGCCAGTGCATGACGGGCCGGTGCATGATGGGCCAGTGCATGACGGGCCAGTGCATGACGTGCCGGCGCCCTATCGGCACTACGGCGCGGCGGTCAGTTCCGGCGTCGAGGACGACGCGGCCTGTTTGGTGGTGATCCCGGAGGTCGCGACCAGCCTGGCCTGGCGGTTCACCAACGCGCGCCGCGCGATCTGGTGGCTCAGCGTCGACAATTACTTCAAGTGGCAACACCTCAATCCGGGGCCTTCCGTGCTGCGGCCCGAGGCCGACATCGTGCACCTGTGCCAGTCGGATTACGCGCGCGATTTCCTGCTGCGCAACGGGGTGGCGGGCGGCCTGATGCTGACCGACTTCCTGACCGAGGACGTGTTCCGAACCGGGCCGGCGGCGGGGCGGCTGGCGGCGGTGGCGTTCAATCCGAGGAAGGCGCCCGAGACCACGCAGCGGCTGATGGCAGCTTGTGGCGGACGCACCTGGCTGCCGTTGGAGGGGCTGGACAAGGAAACGCTGGCCGAGTTGCTGCGTCAGGTGCGGGTCTATGTCGATTTCGGTCCGCATCCGGGGCGCGACCGCATCCCGCGCGAGGCCGCGTTGTGCGGCGCGGTGGTGGTGACCGGCCGTCGCGGCGCGGCTGGGTTCGCCACCGATCTGCCGATCCCGGAACGGTTCCGCCTGGACGAGGCGGCGGCCGACTTCGATGCCCAGGCGCTGCGCCTGATCGACCAGTTGCTGCGTTCGGATGCGGCGTTTCTGCAGGCGTCGGAACAGCAGGCCGACTATCGCCGATGGATTGCCTGCAACCGGGATGCCTTCATGCGTGAGGTGGATGGGTTTGTTGCCGCGATGCGGTTGAGCGGCGGATCGGCGGATGCGGTGACCGGGTTCCTGGGCTGAGGCGGCGATGATGCGGCGGCGGTGATACGGCGGCCGTGGCCCAGCCGCATTTCAGCCACGGTGGTGCGGCGTCGGCCGCATTGCAGCCAAGGGGGTGATGGCGTCGGCCGCGATGCAAGCCACGGGATGCGGCGTCGGCCGCGACGCAGCCACGCCGACGCCGCACCGGCCCGCAAACGAAGCTGCTTGCCCGATCGGTCAAGCCGAGACAGCGCCAAGACCGCACTATCACGGAAATTTGCCCAAGCGCCGACAACACTTGGACACAATTCATTTCCACAATGTGACCCAACAGCCGCTACAGTGGTTTTGTGCAAAATGGAAATGGTGACCGTGATGTGCGCGTTAACGAGCAGCACACTGACATTGGCGGGCCTGCTGCAGGATCCCCTGGTGCAACTGGTGATGCGAAGCGATAAGGTCTCTGAATCGGATCATTCCGAGTTGCTGCACCGCGTCAAGGACACGCTGACGGCCCGCACTGTGGCTGCCCAACCGAAACCCCTGCCGGTCGCGGTCTGACCCGACCGCGGCACGCGGCAACCGACATCAGCCGGTCGAACACGACACCACTGCGCATGACACCAATGGGCATGACATAGCGGCCAACCGGCAAGCTAGCCCGGCGACGCCCAGCTGACCCCACCACCGCCGTCCGACCTAACTCGCAATCGGCTGGTCCCGCCGGCGCAGCAGCATCACCATCAATCCCATGCCAGGCAGCGCGCCAGCCATGCAGACGGTATAGAACAACGTCCAGCCCAGCGCTGCCGCCATCACCCCCGACAGCCCGCCAACGGTATGGATCGCCAACTGCGGCACCGACGACAGCAGCGCGTATTGCGTGGCGGCGAACTCGCGTGCGCACAGCGCCGACAGGAAGGTCAGGAACGCCGCATCGGCCAGCCCCTGGGCAAACGCCTCGGTGCTGACCGTGGTATACAGCACCGCGTGCTGACCGGGTGTGATCGACAACAGCACATACATCGCCATCGCCACGGTCTGCGCCGACCCGGCCCACAGCAGCGCCCGCCCGACCCCGATCCGAACCACCAGCCAGCCGCCAAGGGTGATCCCGGCGAGTGTGGCGGCCAGCGAGAACGGTCCGGTCGCCGCGATCGCCGCGGTGTCGAACCTCAGATGGCGATAGAACGGTGCCGTCATTATACCGGCCATTGCCTCGCCCAGCTTGAACAGCGCGACGAACGCCAGCACCAGCCAAGCCGACGGCCGCGCCAGGAAGCTGCGGATCGGATCGATCATCGCGTGCCGCAGGCCGGGCGCCGCAGCGGGCACCGCCGCGGCAGCATCGGCCGGGCCGTCCTCGCGCGCCGCCGCCAGCGTCACCAAAGCGCCGGCGGCGATCAGCAGCGCCACCCCCAGCAGCGCTCTGTGCCATCCGATCGCAGCCGATGCGGCAACCACCGCCGACATCGACACCAGCAGCGCGACCCGGTAGCCCCAGACATAGGCCGCCAGCGCCACGCCCTGGCGGCGTCGCGGAAAGATCTCGATCCGCCAGGCGTCGATCGCGATGTCCTGGGTGGCGGACAGCAGCGCGACCGCGCCGGCGGCGGCGAACGCGGCCAGCGGCGCGGCCCGCGGATCGGACGCCGCCAGCAGCACGGCGGCCAGCCCGAGCGCCGGCTGCACCAGCAGCAGCCAGCCGCGGCGGCGGCCAAAGCGGCGCAGCGGGCGCAGCGGCGGTTGCTGGTCGAGCAGCGGGGCCCACAGGAATTTCAGCGAATACGCCAGCCCGATCCAGGCGGTGGCCCCGACCAGCGCCAGCGCCGCGCCGCTGTCGGCCAGCCACAGCCGCAAGGTGAACCCCGACAGCGGCAGCGGCAGGCCGGAAACGAACCCATACGCCGCCATCGTCAGCAGGTGGCGGTCGATCCGCATCAGGTGGGGATGTTGCTGTCGCCCCTGCCCAGCGCGCGCTGCATGCTGACCACGTCGACCCAGCGGCCGAATTTGATGCCGGTCGCCTTCATCGTGCCGATCATGTGGAACCCCAGGCTGGCATGCACCCCGATCGATCCGACGTTTTCCGAATCGCCGATGACCGCGATCATCTGCCGCAATCCGGCCGCGGTGGCCAGTTCGATCAGGCGTGACACCAGCGCCTTGCCGACGCCCTGGCCGCGGACGTCCTCGCGCACGTAGATACTGTCCTCGACGGTGAAGCGATACGCCGAGCGGTCGCGGAACGGCATGTAGTAGCCGAACCCCAGCACGCCGCTGGCGTCGGCCGCCACCAGCCAGACGTAGCCGTCATCTACCACCTTGTGGAACCGCGCCAGCATCTCTTCCACCGGCGGCGGCTGCTCCTCGAACGTGCCGGTGCCGTGCAGCACATGGTGGGCGTAGATCGACTGGATCTCCGGCACATCGGCTTCGGTGGCGTTTCTGATATCCATCCCGGTCGGCTCCCTTTTCGTCGGCGTGCAGCGCCGGTCGGCGCCCACACTAACCCGGCGCGCCGGCGTTGACGATCAGCAAGCCGCGCACCAGCCAAGGTTTCTGAGCGTTTGCCGCGTCGGCGGCTGGACCGGCCGGATGCTGCCGACCGCCAGTCCAATAACCGGCGGCAAATCAATGCGGACAAGATTCAAGTTCAGTTACGAAATTAGTATTTGATCCGATCCGGCGATTTTCAGGTTGCGTCGCCGACCTGATCCGGCCTACTCGAAAACGTGATCGAGCAACTGCCAGTAGACGGTCGCTTGAGTGATGCAACCGATAGAGTGACTCTCGTCCCAGCCCGGGAATCCAGAGGATAACTCGCGTCCGTGCTAGAAACTTGGCAAGACACCGCCATAACACCCGCGGACACCGGTGTTATGCCGTTGTCTGATCCGCCGCTATAAGGGTTTGCTCGTGGATATATCAGACGGACAAATACCCGGACCGTTCGGGGACCATCGTGCGCCGGCGACCGTTGCGCAATCCAGCGGCGGCGGCGGCGCGGCCGGGTCCGCCGGATCGGGCGCCGGCGCCGCCAATCGCGGCCCGATCCTTCCGCGGCTGTTGGCGATCATGATGGCGGCGCGCTACTACGGCCTCGAACTCGATCCCGGCGAATTCCGCCCCGGCGCCGGCGAGACGGTGCCCAGCGCCGCGGCGCTGTCGTCCTGGGCGCAGAACGCCGGCATGTGGTCGCGCGCGCTGCGGCTGCGCTGGCGCCATCTGTTCACCGTGTCCGGCGCCGGTCCGGTGGTGCTGCTGTTCAACGACGGATCGGCCGGCCTGCTGACCGGGGCGAACCCGGAAAACAAGATCGTGCTGATCCGCGATCCGCGCGCCCCGGAAGCCGATCCGCCGGTGCCGGTGGACGAGCTGCGCCTGGCCGAGGTCTGGAGCGGCGAGGCCATCCTGCTGCGCGCCGAACGCTCGCAGGCCGAGGCCGATCCGCCGTTCACCCTGCGCTGGCTGGTCAGCGTGGTCATGAAAGAAGGCAAGCACCTGCGCGACCTGCTGATCGCCTCGGTGGCGATCAGCTTCCTGACCATCTTCCCGCCGCTGATGGTCATGCAGGTGACCGACCGGGTGCTCAGCCACCACAGCTATTCGACGCTGTTCCTGATCTCGGTCATCCTCGCCGTCGCGGTGTTCTACGAGACCCTGCTGGGCTACGCGCGGCGGCTGATCATCCTGGTGGTCGGCGTCCGGGTCGACGCGAAATTGAATCTCCAGGTGTTCAACCGGCTGATCCGCCTGCCGCTGGATTATTTCGAGCGCCATCCGGCCGGCGAAACGATGTATCGGGTGACCCAGGTCAACACCGTTCGCCAGTTCATCACCGGCAAGCTGATGGCGACCCTGCTGGACCTGATCACCCTGCTGGTGCTGCTGCCGTTCCTGTTCTACCTGAATGCGGCACTGGCCTGGATCGTGCTGGTGTGCGCCACCTCGATCATGCTGATCATCCTGGCCTACCTGCGCCCGATACGCGCCATCTTCGCCAAGGTGATCACCGCCGAGACGCTGAAGAACGCCGCCCTGGGTGAGACCATCTTCGGCATCAAGACGGTCAAGTCGCTGGCGCTGGAGCCGCAGCGCAAGTCGCTGTGGGATGAAAAGGTCGCCGAGGTCGGCAAGTGGCGCTACCAGATGGGCCGCATGTCGAACTGGCCGCAGACCCTGGTCACGCCGTTCGAACGCTTCATGTGGATGGGGGTGATCCTGATCGGTGCCTACCTGGCGCTGCAGGACGTCTCGGGCGGCTACCAGGTCGGCAGCATGTTCGCCTTCATGATGCTGTCGCAGCGCGTCAGCGCCCCGCTGGTCGGCCTCGCCCGCCTGATCGAGGAATGGGAAGAGGTCGCCGGCTCGATGGGCCAGGCCGGCGAGGTGCTGAACCGGCCGCTGGAGATGGATGCGTCGTCCGGCGGCCTCAGGCCAAGGTTCGCCGGGTCGGTCAGCTTCGAGGATCTCACCTTCACCTACCCCGGCACCAAGCTGCCGGCGCTGGACCGGGTCAACTTCTCGATCCCGGCCGGCACCATGCTGGGCCTGGTCGGACGTTCCGGGTCGGGCAAGTCCACCGTGACCCGGCTGCTGCAGGGCATCAACCGCGAGTATTCCGGCTTCATCAAGATCGACGGCGCCGACCTGCGTGAGATCAACCTGCGCCACCTGCGCTCCAGCTTCGGCGTGGTGCTGCAGGAGAACTTCCTGTTCCGCGGCTCGATCCGCGACAACATCCTGTCCGGCCGCCCCGGGCTGACCTTGGAAGACGCAATCCGAGCCGCCCGCCTCGCCGGCGCCGAGGAATTCATCGAGCGCATGCCGAACGGCTACGAGACCTATATCGAGGAAGGCTCGCCCAACCTGTCGGGCGGCCAGCGCCAGCGCCTGGCCATTGCGCGCGCCCTGATCACCGATCCCCGCCTGCTCATCCTCGACGAAGCCACCAGCGCGCTCGACCCCGAATCGGAAGCCCTGGTCAACGCCAACCTGCTGCGTATCGCCCGCGGCCGGACCATGGTCATCGTCTCGCACCGGCTGTCCTCGCTGGTCAACTGCGATCAGATCATGGTGCTGGAGCGCGGCAAGATCATGGATATCGGGCCGCACGCCATGCTGCTGCAACGCTGTCCGATCTATCGCACGCTCTGGAACCAGCAGAATCGCCACATGCAGAACGAAGGATCAGGCCATGCAGTTCCTGCCCCGACCCTCCTCCAAGGCGATTAGCACCACGCTGGACGACCGGCTGGACCCTACCCTGCCGGCGATCCTGGAGTTCCAGTCACCGTCCTCGGCGATCATCAACCTGCCGATGCCGCGCATCGCGCGCCGCATCGCGCTGACGCTGTCCAGCATGATCGCGGTGATGCTGATCGCCTCGGGCCTGATCAAGGTCGACCGCGTGGTGACCGCGCAGGGCGTGGTGGTGGCGAAGACCGCGACCACGGTGGTGCAGCCGTTGGAGGCGGCGATCGTGCGCTCGATCAATGTGGCGCCGGGCGACGTGGTGCACACCGGCGAGATACTGGCTCGGCTGGATCCGACTTTCGCGGTGGCCGACATGGACGCGCTGGCGTCCCAGGTGTCGTCGCTGCAGGCCCAGGTCTCGCGCATGCAGGCCGAGATGGACAACCACCCGTTCAAGTACACCGGGATGGATCCCAACATGGCGTTCCAGGCGGCGATCTACGCCCAGCGCCAGTCCGAGTTCAACTTCAAGCTGGAGAACTACCGCCAGAAGATCGATAGCCTGCAAGCCACGCTGGTGCGCGCCCGCGCCGACATCACGACCTACACCGACCGGCTGCAATACGCCAAGACGCTGGAGGCGATGCGCATGCAGCTCGAACACCTCAACGTCGGATCGAAGATCAATACGCTCTCGGCGATGGACACCAGGGCCGAGATGGCCGGCTACCTGGCCAGCGCGCAGCAAACCGCGATCGGCGCGCAGCGCGACCTGGCGGCGATGATCGCCGAACGCAACGGCTACATCGAAAGCTGGCATAGCGATATCGGCGACAAGCTGACCGATGCGCTGACCAAGCTGTCGGACGCCCGCCAGTCGCTGAACAAGGCGCAGTTGCGCAAACAGCTTGTCGAGTTCCGCGCCGAACAGGACGGCACGGTGATGTCGGTCAGCAAGGTCTCGGTGGGTTCGGTGCTGAAAGAGGGCGATCCGCTGATGACCGTGGTGCCGACCAACGCGCCGCTGGAGGTGGAGGCGAACATCTCCGGCAGGGACGACGGCCACGTCCATGTCGGCGACCCGGTCGATATCAAGTTCGAAACGTTCCAGTACGCGCTGTATGGCATGGCGCATGGCATCGTGCGCATGATCAGCCCCGACAGCTTCACCGCGCAGGACGAGCAGCGCAACCCGACCGGGTCGGTGCCGGTGTCGCCGCAGACCGCGGATGTGTTCTACCGCGCCAGGATCACCCTGGATAAGATCCAGTTGCACGGCATCCCGGCCAACTTCCACCTGGTGCCGGGCATGCCGGTGACCGCCGACGTTCGGGTCGGCAAGCAGACCGTGCTGCACTACATGATGGGCCGGATGATACCGCTGGCCACCGAGGCGATGCGGGAACCCTAAGGCGCATGATCTGACGGACGCGAGCACGCATGGCCCTGTTTGATGCACTGACGTCTCCCGCCGCGGCGTTGCGGCGGGGCGTGCGCCGGCTGGAGCAGGGCGACGGCAAGCGCGGCTTCGTGCTGCTGACCAAGGCTGCCCGTTCCGGTGTGCCGGAGGCCGAATTCCGCGTCGGGCGCTGCTACCTGGAAGGCGTCGGTGTGCCGCCCAGCCGCACCGACGGGGTCAGGTGGGTCGAGCGCGCCGCGATCAAGGGCTATGTCGAGGCCCAGGCATTGCTGGCAACGCTCTGCCTGCACGGCATGGGTCCGGCGTTCGCCGCCGGAGGAAGTGCCGCCGGAGGCAATGCCGGCGCCGGCCTGTTCGGCGGCCAGGTGACGGCGGAACCGGACTACGCGGGCGCCGCCAAGTGGTCACGCCGGGCCGCCGAGGCCGGATCGGCCGAAGGCCAGGCGGTCCTGGGGTTCATCCTGACCTCCGGGCCCGAGGACCTGCGCAATATCGACGAAGGCGACCGCTGGTACCAGAAGTCCGCCGCCGGCGGTTGTCCGCAAGGCCAGCTTGGTTACGCGCTGGTGCTGGCGCGCGACACCAAGGATCCGGAAACCCAGACCCAACTGCTGCTGCATCTGAGCCAGGCGGCGGAAAAGGGGCTGGCGACCGCACTCTATCTCTACGGCATGGTGCAGGAACGCGGCCTCGGCGTCGCCCAGGACCGCGCCTCCGCCACCGCCTGCTACAAGCAGGCGGCGGAAAAGGGCCACCGCGGGGCGCAGGCGCGCTGGGGCCTGGCACTGATGGAGGGCCAGGGCGTCGAGGCCAATCTGGTGGAGGGCGAATCCTGGCTGCGCCGCGCCGCGCTGGCCGGTGATCCGGAAGCCGCAGCCCTGGTCGGCGACATCTACGCCAAGGGCGGCCCGCTGCCGCCGAACTACGCCGAGGCGGCGATGTGGTTCCGCCGCGCCGCCGACGCCAATCACCGCGGCGCGGCCCGCGCGCTGGGCATGCTGCATCTGACAGGCGCCGGCGTCGCGCGCGACCAGGACGAGGCCGCCAAGCTGTTCCGCGTCGCCGCCGATGCCGGCGACGGCAACTCCCACGTCGATCTCGGCAACCTGCTGCTGCGCGGTCATGGCGACCAGCAGGACCAGATCCGCACCCGCGCCTGGTTCGAGCAGGCCGCCGCCTCGGGCGACCTGATCGCGGCGTTCAATTTCGGCGTCTGCCTGGCCGAAGGTGTCGGTGTCGAACGCGACGACCGCAAGGCCGCCGAATGGCTGCGCCGCGCCGCCGCCGGCGTGGTCAATGCGCAGTACTGGTACGGCCGCATGCTGGTCGAGGGCCGCGGCGTCGACGCCGATCCCGCCGAAGGCCGCATCTGGATCGCCAAGGCCGCCGAGGTCGGCATGATCGAGGCGCAGGTGATGCTGGGCGACATGCTATTGAGCGGGCGCGGCGGATCGAAGGACCATGCCGCCGCGCTGGCGTTGTTCGAGAAAGCCGCCGGCCAGGGCCATGTCGGGGCGATGTTCGCGGTCGGCGCCATGCTCGGCGGCGGCCACGACGTGGCGTGGGACCGCCTCGCCGCGCAGCGCTGGTTCCGCGCCGCCGCCGAACGCGGCCACCCCTATGCGCAGATGATGCTGGGCCGCTACCTGGCCCGCAACCTGGCCGGCGAACAGAACGTCGAGGAAGCCCGGCGCTGGACCGAACGCGCGGTCGCCCAAGGATTGCAGGACGCCAAGGCGGACCTCGCGGCGCTGCCACCCTCCGCTGGCCAGGAACCATCACCGACGGCGGACGACAAATCCGTCCGCGCGGCCGGCGACTGAGCCATGCCGCAAGGCGGTGGCGGGGAGGAGCCAGCGGTCGCCAGGCTCGCTCGCGCCGCCATCACGCGCGGCCTCGAGGCGGTTGGCGCCGGGTCGTCCGCCGCCACCCGGAGCGACGGCCTGCGCTGGCTGGAGCGGGCTCACCGGCTGGTGCCGCACGATCCCAGCGCCGCGCTGGCGCTGGCCAGTGCCTGCCTGGCGCAAGATCCGGCGCGCGCCGCCGGACTGTTCGGCGATCTCGCCGAGCGCCACGACATCAGGCAGGCCTGGCTCGGCCTGGCCGCCGCTCGGTTACGGCTGGCGGGGCCGGACAACGCCGCCGAACCGCTTGGCGTCGTGCTGTCCCGTTTTGCCTTCGCCGCCGACGCGCAGGCCCTGGCGCAGGCGATCGGGCAACGGCCGGGATGCGCTGGATGGTGTGCCCTGCGGCCCGACGGCAGGCTGGAAATCCACCCAACGGCCGGCCGCGGGTCGCGGGCGGGCGGCGTTCGGGTGACCTTGGACGAGACCGTGGTGCGGGCCGCGCCGTTGCCGGCGCCAAGCTTGCCGGCAAACTGGCAACGCGCGCGGCTGATCGAGGTGCGGGTCGGCGACCGGCCGCTGCTCGGCAGCCCGATCCGGGTTAACGCCATCCGCCGCCTGGCCGGCTGCGTGGCGGTTCACGACGGCGGCATTCGCGGCTGGGCATGGCATCCCGCCGATCCCGATACCGCGCCGGCGCTAACCCTGCTCGACGCCTCCGGGCGCCGGCTGCACCGCTTCGTCGCCAGCCACGAGGGTTCCGCCCCAAAGGGTTCCGCCCCAGAGGGTTTCGTCCCAAAGGGTTTCGTCCCAAAGGGTTTCGTCCCAGACGGGTCCGCCCCAGACGGGTCCGCCCCAGACGGGTCCGCCCCAGACGGGTCCGCCCCAGACGGTTCCGCCCACTGGGGTTCCGCCTACGGGGGTTCCGCCCACGGGGGATTCGCCGGCGAGGATTTCGCCGATGCCGGCCCGCTAGCTCGGCCGCGCTGGTTCGAGCTGACCCGGACGGCGCTGCAAGCCCGGCAAGGCCCGCTGCATATCGTCGGCGCCGACGGCCGCGACTTGCCGGGCAGTCCGCTCGATCCATTCGCCAAGGCGGCGACCCATCTGGCCGCCGCGTTGCGGCTTGGCCGGGCGTATGGTGCGGGCAAGCTATCGCCGAAGCGGCAGGAGGGCGGCATCGGTGTGGCGCGGCGCCCGCCCGGCGTCGATATGGCGCGGTGCGCGCCCGGCGTCGGTATGGCGCAGTGCACGCCCAGCACGAGCGCCGTGCTGCGCGCGGATGCGCCGGTGCCGACCAGGGCAGTCGGCGCCGTCCACCGCAAACGCGGCGTCACCGTGGTGCTGACGGTGCGCGACGGTGACGCCGGGGCGCTGGCTTGCCTGGACGCCGTGCTGGCAACCCGGCCCGCCGATGCCCGCGTCCTGGTGGTGGACGACGGATGCTCCGACCCAGGCGTGATCGCGGCACTCGACAGCCTGGCGCGGGGCCGCGAGATCGGCGTGCTGCGACAGCCGGCGCTAGGCTCGCCGGCGGCCGCCAACGCCGGCATCCGGGCGGCCAAGGGGCGAGATGTAGTGTTGCTGGGCGGCGCTGCGCTGGTGCCGCCGAACTGGCTGCAACGTCTGCGCGCGGCGGCCTATCTCAGCCGCAACATCGGCACCGTCACGCCGCTGACGGACCAGGCCGGCTGGTTGAGCGACCCCGATCCCGCCGGCGCCAGCCACCCACCGGACCGGCTCGCCGCGGCCCGGCTGGACCGGGCGGCGCACCGCGCCAACCGCACCGGCGTGGTGGACATCCCGGTGGGCTTCGGGTTCTGCCTGTATCTGCGGCGCGACTGCCTGAACGCGGTCGGCGCGTTTCGCGTCGACCTGTTCGCCCAGGGCCCCGGCGAACAGCAGGATTTCTGCCTGCGCGCGCGGCGCCTGGGCTGGCGCAACGTGGCGGTGACCGGCCTGTTCGTCGGCCGCCTGGGCAACTCCTCGGCCGAGGCGGCGCCGCTGCGGGCCCGCAACCTCGGCATCGTCGAGCAGTTGCATCCCGGCTACCAGGCACTGACCCGGCGCTTCGCCGCCGCCGACCCGTTAGCCGAGGCGCGCCGGCAGATCGACCTGCTGCGGTGGCGCGAGGCCGGCCGTGGCAGGCCGCGATCGGCCATCCTGATCACCCACGACGACGGCGGCGGGGTGGAGCAGCGGTTGGCCCATGCGATCAGGCTGCACCAATCAGCCGGCCGCAGAGCCATCGTGCTGCGGCCGGCTCGCACCGCGCGCGGCGACCCGGCAATCCGGCTGTGCGATGGCGCGACCGACGATGTCCGCAACCTGATCTACCCGGTGCGCGAACTGCCGGCCCTGCTGCGCCTGTTGCGCGCCGCCAGGCCGGAACTGATCGAGGCGCATCACCTGGCCGGCTACCCGCCGGATATTTACCGTCTCGTGACGAGTCTGCGACTGCCGTATAACGTCCACATCCATGATTATGCCTGGTTCTGCCCGCGGCTGGCGCTGGTCGGCAAGCACGACCGCTATTGCGGCGAGCCGGCGCTGCCGGACTGCGAAACCTGCATCGCCGACCACGGCCATTTCTTGCAGGAGGAGATCACCGTCGCGGCGCTGCGCCGCCGCTCGGCCGGGTTCCTGTCGGCAGCGCGGCAGGTCGTGGTGCCCTCGGAGGACGCCGCCATCCGGATGCGGCGGCACTTCGACGGGCTGCGAACGACCGTCGTCGGGCACCAAGACGACACCGTAACGATTGCTCCGGCAGCCGCATCAGACGTCATCCATCGGACGGCTCGGCCGGTGGTGTGCGTCGTGGGCGGGATCGGCGTGCACAAGGGCTATGACGTCCTGCTGGCCTGTGCGCGGGACGCCGCGCGACGCGATCTGGATCTGCAGTTCACCGTGGTCGGCCACACCATCGACGACGCCAGGATGATGGCGAGCGGGCGGGTGTTCGTGACCGGTCGTTTCGATCCCGCCGAAGCTGTCGATCTCATATCGAAACAGAATGCCCGGCTCGGCTTCGTGCCCTCGATCTGCCCGGAAACCTGGTGTCTGAGCCTGGGTGAGATCTGGCGCGCTGGCCTGCCCGCAGCGGCATTCGATATCGGCGCGCCGGCCGAACGGATTCGCCGCAGCGGACGCGGCATCGTGCTGCCGCTCGGCCTATCGGCCAGTGCCATTAATAACACACTGATGGCAGCAATCCATCCTGAGCACACCACTGATTGAATTTGGCGAAAAGACTGCAAGCGGCGTTGCATAAATCTGAGTATCTTGCCACCACTGGTGTCGCGCATCAGTTGCATTCATCGTTTAGTCTGCCCTAAAGGGTGTATGTCATCTATGCTGACACACCAGCGTAAATCCCAAACCAGCGAGTGAGCCGAATGTCCGAAGCCACGAGCAAAACCGCGGCCCGGCCTGTCGAGCGAACCGCGGCGCGGCCCACCCAACAAACCGCGGCGCGGCCCATCCAACAAACCGCGGCGCGGCCCGGCGAACGAACCGCGGCGCCACCCACCGGCCGGCCGGCCGAAGCACCCAACCGGGTTGCCGAATTGCAGGTCTCCGGCCACCTCATGACACTGGAAACCGGCCTGTTCTGTGTCTTCCAGACCCCGGGCAGCGCGCCCTCGGACCCCGCCACCGGGCTGCCGGGAGTGCGCATCACGCCGGCCCCCGGCCTGGCCGGACGGCCGGAAGCGGTCAGCGTCAGCACGTTTCGCGAAGACGGCTGGCTGAACGGAACCGCCGCGCTGGTGCGGGTCTCGGATGGGTCGGCGCAGATCCTGGTCACCATCTACCAGAACAAGGGCAAGGACACCGCGCCGCGCCTGCAGGTGCTGCGCCTCAGTGGCGAGCCGAACGCCGCCGCGCCCGGTGCGGCGGTAGCGGCGCGGCCGAACGGCACGCCCACGCCGATCCAGCCCACGCCGGTCCAGCCCACGCTTGTCGAGCCCAGGTTGGCGACCGCCGATCCGGCCTCCGTCGATCCGGCGGCCGCGGCCAGTCCGGAGGTCATGGCCCATGTCCATCGCATGGGCGATGTCGGCTGCACCCGCGGCGAATGGCTCGGCCAGAAGGGCAGCCGCCAATGGGTCGAGGGCTTCGGCCTGGCACCGCTGCAGGGCCTCGCGCCGCAGGACCTGGAATATCAGGCCGTGCTGGGCCGCAACTGGCTATCGCCATGGGTCGAATCCGGCAAGTTCTGCGGCAGCCGCGGCATGGCACTGCCGCTGCTGGGGCTGAAAGTCCGACTGAAAGGCGCCGCCGCCAGGAGCCATGAATGCAGCTACGCGGCGAGCTTTGTCGATGGCAGCGAAATCGGCCCGGTCGGCGCCGGCGAGCCGTGCGAGACCGAAAGCCTGGCGCCGCTGGAAGCATTCCGGATCGTCATCAATCGCCGCGGCGGCAAGGCCGTGGTGACCAGGACCGAGCATGCCGCGAGGCCGCCGGCGGCCAAGAAATCCGCCGCCGAAAGCGCCGCCCCCGCCAAGTCCAATGGCGCCGACCGAGTGCCAACCCGGCCGCGCGCCAGGCTCTGACACGTGAAGTTCCTGTTCGTTCACCAGAACTATCCCGGACAGTTCCTGCACCTCGTTCGCCACCTGGTCGCCGCCAAACGGCACGAGGTGGTTTTCGTTACTGAACCGAACGCCAACGAGATCATCGGCGTGCGCAAGGTACCCTACGCCAGGCCCAAGCTGGACATCACCGATACCCACATCGCCGCGCGCGAACTGGACAACGGCGTCAGGCGGGCCGAGACCGTCGCCAAGACCGCCTACGGCCTGCGCCACCTCGGCTACACACCCGACATCATCATCGGCCATCACGGCTGGGGCGAAATGCTCAACCTGCGCGATGTCTGGCCCGACGCGGCGATGCTGGGCTATTTCGAGTTCTACTATCAGCACGACCAGGCCGATGTCGGCTTCGATCCGGAATTCCCCGCCGCCTCGCTCGACTTCCCGCGCATCCGTGCCAAGAACGCGATCAACCATGTCGCGCTCAACCTGGGGGGCGCCGGGCAGACCCCGACGGATTGGCAGCTATCGACCTATCCCGATTGGGCGCGGCGGCGTATCGACGTGGTGTGGGAAGGCGTCGACCTGGCGACCTGCCGCCCCGACCCCGCCATCCGCAAGCAGACCCTGAAGATCGGCGACATGGCGATCCGGCCGACCGACAAGCTGATCACCTACGTGTCGCGCGACCTGGAGCCGTATCGCGGATTCCATGTCATGATGCGCGCGCTGCCGGATCTGATGCGCGCGCGCAAGGACATCAAGGTGGTGATGATCGGCGGCGACGGCATCAGCTACGGCGCCGCGCCGCGCACCGGCGGCAACTGGCGCGAGGTCATGCTGGCCGAACTCGGCCACGACATCGACCCGACCCGCGTGGTGTTCCCCGGCCGGGTCGACTACCTGACCTACCTGGCCGCGCTGCGCCGTTCCGATGCGCATGTCTACCTGACCTATCCGTTCGTCGCCTCGTGGTCGCTGCGCGAGGCGCTGGCGATCGGCTGTCCGGTGATCGGCGGCGACTCCGCAACGGTGCGCGAGTTCATCAGCCACGGCGAGAACGGGCTGCTGACGCCGTGCCTGGACCCGCGCGCGCTGGCCCGCGCCGTGCTGGGTCTGCTGGAGGACAAGGCGCTGACCCGCGGCTTGCGCGCCGGCGCCCGAGGCTACGCCGAACGCCGCCTGGCGATGGCCGACTACCTGGCATCCTATTGCGGTCTGATCGAGCGCCTGACCGGCGAAAACCCGGCCCCCGCCGCGCATCCCACGCCGGTCACCGGCAATGCACCGGCGCCACGCCAGGGCCGCCTCGCGCCTCGCGCCCGCCCGCGCTCGGGCGCTGCGGCATCGCGCCGGCTGGTCGCGGCGGCAGAGTGACCCGCCGGCGGCGTGGCGCGACCGGCACCGCCGATGCCATTCCCGCTGCGTCATGATCCTGGCCCCTTGCCCGATCCCGCCGCCTTGTGCCACCACCCCGAAGCGAAGCATGTGCGCCTAATCTCTATTGCGGCGCGGCGCGACCGAGAGGATCAAAATGGCCGATAGTGCGCCGGCACACCTTCCCGTCCAGGGCAGCCTGATGCGCGGCAGGCGCGGCCTGATCATGGGTGTGGCGAACGATCGTTCACTGGCCTGGGGCATCGCCGCGGCGTGCGCCGCGCAGGGTGCCGAACTGGCGTTCACCTTCCAGGGCGAGGCGCTGGAGCGGCGGGTGCGCCCGCTGGCCGCCGGCGTCGGCTCCGACCTGGTGTTGCCTTGCGACGTGGCCGACGAAGCCAGTATCGACGACGCCTTCGCCGCCTTGTCGCGGCGCTGGGACGGGCTGGACTTCCTGGTCCACGCCATTGGTTTCGCCGACAAGAACTACCTGCGCGGGCGCTACCTCGATACCCCGCGGGCGGCGTTCCAGCAGGCCATGGACATTTCCTGCTATTCGTTCACCGCGGTCTGCCAGCGCGCGGTGCCGATGATGAAGCCGGGCGCCAGCCTGCTGACCTTGACCTATCTCGGCGCCGAACGCTGGGTGCCGCATTACAACGTGATGGGGCTGGCCAAGGCGGCGCTCGAGGCATCGGTGCGCTATCTGGCCGCCGACCTGGGTTCGGCCGGAATCCGCTGCAACGCCATCAGCGCCGGGCCGATCAAGACCCTGGCCGCTTCCGGCATTGGCGACTTCCGCTATATCCTGCGCTGGAACGAGCTCAATTCGCCGATGCGGCGCAATGTCAGCATCGAGGAGGTCGGCGGCGCCGGCCTGTATCTGCTGTCCGACCTGGCCAGCGGCGTGACCGGGGAGGTGCATCACGTCGATTGTGGGTATCACGTTGTCGGCATGAAACATCCGGACGCGGCCGACATCGCCGCCGCCGAGGGCTGACCCGTTATCCGCCCCACGCGGAGCGTCAAGCGAGCACCCCACGCGGAGCGTCAAACGAGCGCCCCACGCGGAGCGTCAGACAAGCGCCCGACGCGGAGCGTCAGACAAGTGCCCGACGCGGAGCGTCAGACAAGCGCCCGACGCGGAGCGTCAGACAAGCGCCCGACGCGGAGCGTCCACGACCGGGCCGCGTGCATCGGAGACTCAAACAATCGGCGACGTATCGCGCCGGATGCGCGATACTAGGGTGCCATGTCGCACAACAGTTTCGGCCATCTGTTCCGGGTCACCACATGGGGCGAGAGCCACGGCCCGGCGATCGGCGGTGTGGTGGATGGCTGCCCGCCGCTGCTGGCACTGACCGAGGCCGACATCCAGCCGTGGCTCGACAAGCGCCGTCC
Source organism: Rhodopila sp. (assembly GCF_965277825.1). Lineage (NCBI taxonomy): Bacteria > Pseudomonadati > Pseudomonadota > Alphaproteobacteria > Acetobacterales > Acetobacteraceae > Rhodopila > Rhodopila sp. The sequence continues at coordinate 967,732 of NZ_OZ255846.1, forward strand.
GGGCCAGTCGAAATACACCACTCAGCGCCAGGAGCCCGATCGGGTTCGCATCCTGTCGGGTGTGTTCCAGGGACTGACCACCGGCACCCCGATCAGCCTGCTGATCGACAACCAGGACCAGCGCTCGCGCGACTATGCCGCCATCGCGGAGCAGTTCCGTCCTGGCCACGCCGACCTGACCTATGAGCTGAAATACGGCATTCGCGACTATCGCGGCGGCGGCCGGTCGTCAGCGCGCGAGACCGCGATGCGCGTCGCCGCCGGCGCGATCGCTCGCATCGTGCTTGGTCCAGCGGTGCGGATCCGCGCTGCCCTGGTGCGGATCGGCCCGCATGGCATCGACCGCGACCGTTGGGACTGGGCCGAGGTCGACGCCAACCCGCTATTCTGTCCCGACCCGCTGGCGGCGCGCGCCTGGGAAGCCGAACTGGCCGAGGTGCGCAAGGCCGGATCCTCGGTGGGCGCGGTGATCGAGGTCGTCGCCGAGGGCGTTCCCCCCGGCCTCGGCGCGCCGATCTATGGCAAGCTGGACGCCGAGCTGGCCGCCGCGCTGATGTCGATCAACGCGGTCAAGGGCGTGGAGATCGGCGAAGGCTTCGCCGCCGCTGCGCTGTCGGGCGAGGCCAATGCCGACGAGATGCGGATGCATCACGGCGTGGTGCAATTCCAGTCCAACCACGCCGGCGGAATCCTGGGCGGCATCGCCACCGGCCAGCCGATCGTCGCCCGCTTCGCTGTCAAGCCGACCAGTTCGATCCTGTCGCCGCGGCGTGCGGTCGATCGCGGCGGCGCCGACATCGACGTCGTCACCAAGGGCCGCCACGACCCGTGCGTCGGCATCCGAGCGGTGCCGGTAGGCGAGGCGATGATGGCCTGCGTGCTGGCCGATCACCTGCTGCGCCACCGCGCGCAGAACCCGAATGCCGCCACAACAGCGAGGCTGCCGCGCAACTAACGGGTATTAGGTTTGGTCCCACGCGGACAAACCCGGCGGAACCGCGGCGCTCTCGCACGCGTGATGCCGCACCGCGCAAGTACCTAGCTTGACGGTCGGAAAGAATACAGCGTGAATGACGTCCCTGTTATCGGGATCGAGTTTGAAATGGCCGCGCGCCCCGCAGATCCGGATGATCCCCGCCTGAATGGTTTCCTGGCACTGCTGGGTGAACCGCGGTGGGGGGCGCGGCTGGCCGAGATCCGCGACCTCGCGGCGTCCGGGCGGCGCGCCGGCCAGGCGGTGCGTCAGCGCCACGCGGTCGAGCTCAGCCTGGAGAAGATCCGCCGCCAGCCGGCGGCCCCGCCCTCCGCCGCCGATCGGCTGCTGACCCGGATCGCCGGCGAACTCGCCGACATCGCCGCCGAACTGACACCGCGCGGGCGCGACCGGCTGATCGAGCGGCTGCACTTGGGGCTGAGCGGCGAGAACACGTTGATCCCGCTGTTCCATCTGGCGCGCACCGCGATGCTGCATCGTTCGCGTGGCTTCAGCGTCGGCTTCTCGGGTCTGGACGACGACACGCCGCACGATCTGCTGATCCGGCGCGACGCGGTCGAGGCCGAGGTGGCGTGCGACGTGGTCACCGCCGAGGACGGCCGCGGCGTGCATCGCGGCGCCTGGTTTCGGCTGGCCGATCGGGTGGATCCCGACCTGCAGACCTGGCTCGCCGCGCATCCCGGCCGCTACCTGCTGAAGATGACGCTGCCGCTGGGCCTGCGCGGCGGTCTGGCCGACGGCGAGCCCGACGGTGAGACGCTGGGGCGGCTGCACCAGCGGATCCGCACCATGCTGGAGACCCGGGCGCGGCAGGCTCATGACGCGGCGATCGTGCTGCGGCTGGATCCGCTGCTGTTGGCCGGCGCGCAGGCCGAGGACAACGGCCTGGTGTCCTCGCTGCGCCAGGAGTTCGGACCCGAAGCGCATCTTTCGGTCACGACGGCGGGAGCCGGGATTTTCGTCATGGCGGCGCGCGCCGGCCAGGAGAACGAGGTGGCGATCGCCATCCGCCGGCGTCTGGCGGTGCTGTCGCCGACCCGGCTGACCGGCACCCGCCCCGGCATCCTGTCGGTGTTCGTCGAGGACACCGATCGATCGGAATGGCGCGGCCTGCGCGAACGGCTTGAACTGGAGGGCGAGGCCAGGCAGTTCATGACCAATCCCGAAGGCCGCCCGGTGGTGGCGATCAGCTTCGTGTCCCGCCTGGAGTTGTTCGGCGTGGCCGAACCCGACGCCTCGCCGGGCGGCGAGCTGCGGTTTCGCAATCCGGCCCACCCCGCGGCCGGGCTGGCGGCGCTGGCGCCGGCGGTGTTGTCGTCAGTGTGATCGGCCAAGCGATACGGAACCCGACTTGCCGCCACATATCCTCGGTTGCGCCGCACGGCAGCCATGATCGGGGCCATCATCGGAGCCACCGTTTGGCGCCATGATGGGTGGTGACGGGCGACGCGGTTGATCGGGCTTTGGCAGGGGTGAGCATGTCCAGTGCGGAATACAGCCGAAAACTTGACGAACTGGACCGGCTGCTGAATGACCCCGACGTCCCGATGCAGCCGGATCGGATCTGGTCCCTGCTGGCTGACGTCTCGCGGCCCGAAACCGCGGCGGTGATGGCGGCGAACACTCCCGCGATCTCCAAACCGGCGGATCGTTAAGCCTTCTCTCATGGCGTGAGCGATGGCCGCCCGGGCTAGTCGGTTGCGACCCGTGATTATCCGGCCTGACAAATCGTCCGGTCCGCGCGTCTTTGAGCCAGCGCACCTTGCGGTCAGCGATCCAGGGCCTCGCCCGCGAACCCGCGGAACCAACTGCCGGCGCCGCCGCCTCGTATCATGCTGTTGCCCGAAGTGTAGGCCTAGATACCGGCCCCGGATAGCGGCCCCGGATAGCGGCCCCGGATAGCGGCCACGGATACCGGCGCCCAAATACCCGCCCCGGATACTAGCCGCTGAATACCGGCCCCGGATACGGGCGCCAATACCTGCAATTGCACACGGCGCTGCTGAGCCGACGCCGTGCGCGAGCGCTCTGCCGGGCCGGTGTTGAAACGCACAACGGGTGACCCAGCCTTTCGGCATCGATCGCTTTCAGATAAGAGTCGGTCTCCGAAAAAATCACAATCTCGGAAAATTGCACTCAAAAACTCGGATAATTTCGTTGTTCACGTGTAAATTTGTTGATCAACCGTCGAACTCATTGCAAAACACGATCCTTAGACAGATCAACGTCGGGTTTGATCTCGCACTCATAAGGAACGTGGATGTCAAAGGCATTTATCGCCAAGGTGCTTCAGCAATCGACCGAAGTGACCGGTGCGGCGGCTAATCGAGCGACCAACGAACTGATCCGTGCGATCGTCGGGGAATTAAAACGGACTGGGAAATTCACCCTCCCCAGCTTCGGCACGTTCATCGTGCGCAAGACCAAGGCGCGCAAAGCGCTCAACCCGCGGACCGGTGAATCGATCAGGGTCAAGGCCGGCAAGACGGTCCGCTTCAAGGCGTCGCCGGTGCTGAAGCGGGCGGTCTGATCATCCGGTCGTTGCGATTTGTGTATCGCCCGCCGGGTTGGTTGCCACCAGGACGGTGACACGCCCGCCGCGCCCATAGCAACCTCGCCGCGTCATCCCGCGGCCACCGACTAAATCGACCGAGCGAACTTAGCCAACCCCGCGACCGAAGCTAACCGAGCGACCCGAGCTAACCGAGCGACCAAAGCGGACTAGCCGACCGAAGTGGACCGGCCGACCGAAGCGGACTGGCCCGACCTGAGTTAACCGAGCGACCGAAGCGGACTGACCCACCAAAGCGGACTGACCCACCAAAGCGGACTGACCCACCAAAGCGGACTGACCCACCAAAGCGGACTGACCCATCAAAGCGGACTGACCCACCAAAGCGGACTGACCGACCTAAGCGGACTGGGCGACACAAGCTGGACCAAACCGAGCACCCAGCAGGAACTCCTTGTTACCCTCGGGTCCGGTGATCGGACTCTCGGCGATCCCGACGACCGCCCAGCCAGCCTGCTCGGACCACCAGCGCACCAGCCGCTCGCAGACCGCCCGATGCACCGCCGGGTCGCGCACCACACCCTTGCCGCCGACCGATGCGGCGCCGGCCTCGAACTGCGGCTTGATCAGCACGATCGCCCAGGCCCCGGTGACGCAGAGGCTCAACGGCGCCGGCAATAGCGTGGCAAGGCCGATGAAACTGGCATCGCAGACCAGCGCCTCGATCGGATCGGGCACCGCCGAACGCGTCAAATACCGAGCGTTGGTCTTCTCGTGCACCACCACCCGATCGTCGCCGCGCAACTTCCACGCAAGCTGGCCGTGACCGACATCGACCGCATGCACGCGAGCCGCGCCGTTCGCCAGCAACACGTCGGTGAACCCCCCGGTCGAGGCGCCGATATCGAGGCAGGTCCGCCGCGCCGGAGAAAACCCGAAATGGCCCAGCCCGTGCGCCAGTTTCAGTCCGCCGCGCGATACCCAAGGGTGGTCCTGCCCGCGCACCTGCAGCGGATCGTGTTCGGAAAGCAGGTCGCCCGCCTTGGCGACCCGCTGCTCGCCGCGAAACACCTTACCGGCCAGGATCAGCGCCTGCGCCCGGCTGCGGCTTTCCGCCAGCCCGCGCAGCACCAGCAACTGATCGGCGCGCTGCTTCACTATTCCAGCGGCCGGGTCCCCAGCGATCCATCCGACCGCCGCACCAACGCCTCCACCCGGGCCTCGACCTCGGCCAGCTTGGCCTCGCAGTGGCGGCGCAGCCTGACCCCTCGCTCGAACGCCTGCACCGCGGCGTCCAGCTTCAAGCTGCCGCCCTCCAGGCCGCGCACGATCTGGTCAAGCTCGGCCAGCGCATCCTCGAACGACAACTGGCTGACATCGTCCTGCGACATGTTCGGCACGCCTTCCGGGGCATGATCGCGGCTTGGCCGCGTGGATCATGCGACAAATTGGTCCAACCCCGCCGTCCGCCGCATACGGCGGCGAACCTCCGGGACAGGACACTAGATCCGCATCAGCCCCCGGACATGCACCGCGGCCGAGGCGGCCAACGCGGAGAGGTCATAGCCGCCTTCCAGCACCGAGACCAGACGCCCGCCGCAATGCATGTCGGCCACGCCCACCAGTTGTTCGGTGATCCAGGCAAAGTCGGCGGTCTGCAGCCGCAGTTGCGCCAGCGGATCGGCGACATGGGCGTCGAACCCGGCGGAGATGATCAACAGACCCGGCGCGAAGCCGTTCAGCGCCGGCAGGATGACGTTCGACCACGCGGCACGGAACGCCGCACTGCCGTCGCCTGGCCGCAGCGGAGCATTGACGATGTTGCGGGCGACGCCGCGCTCCCATTCCTCGCCGGTGCCGGGATAACAGGGACTTTGGTGCGAGGACGCATAGAACAGGTCGGGGTCGGCGGCGAACATCGCCTGCGTGCCGTTGCCGTGATGGACGTCGAAATCGACCACCGCGACCCGCTGCACACCCCAGCGGGCGCGGGCGTGCAGCGCCGCCACCGCCACGCTGTTGAACAGGCAGAAGCCCATCGGACGGGTCGGTTCGGCGTGATGGCCGGGCGGCCGGACCGCGGCGAACGCGGCGCGCGCCCAGCCCTCCATCACCGCATCGACCGCCATGCAGGCGGCCCCGGCGGCGCGCGAGGCGGCCTCGGCGCTGCCGCTGCTCATCAGCGTATCGGCATCGAGCTGCACGGTTTTGCCGGCGTCGGGGCAGATCGACAGGATGGCCTCGACATGGTTCGCCGGATGCGCCCGACTGAGCTGCTCGACCGTGGCCAGCGGCGCCGATTCGCGCAGCAGGTCGGCGAATTCCGGCGCCTCGAGCGCGGCCAGCACGGCGCGCAGGCGGTTCGCGGTTTCCGGATGATAGCCGCCGGTGTCGTGTTCCAGGCAGGCAGGGTGGGTGATCAGCGCGGTGCGCACGTCAGCTCGCCTTCGGTTCGGGTTCATCGGCGCGGCGGCGGATCACGAAGCTGAAGACGCCGGCTTCCTCGCTCCAGGCCAGCAGCGGGTGACCGGTTTCGCGGCAAAACGCATGAAAATCGCCGACCGCGGCGCGATCCGTCGCCAGCACCCGCAGCCGCTGCCCCGCCGTCATGGCGCGCAGCGCTCGGTTGGCCTTCAGCACCGGCAATGGGCAGTTCATGCCTTTGACGTCGAGCAAGGTCTCGTTCATGGCGGCAACATGCGTACGACGCGGCCGTTGGGCAAGTCGCCCACGTCGCAAGGCGGCCACGACGCAAGTCGGCCATCACCCAAGTCGGCCATCACCTAAGTCGGCCCACACCTAAGTCGGCCATCACCCAAGTCGGCCATCAACCAAGTCGGCCATCAACCAAGTTGGCCCATTACGGCAGGTCGGCCCACTACAGCAAGTCGGCCCATTACGGCAAGTCGGCCCATTACGCCCGACAATTGCATTTGCCTCAAACGCACGACGCTGAAACCACGGATGCGCAAAGGACCAGGTTCATTGCACCCAGTTTTCAGCGTAACTCCTACTCAGCGTGCATCAGCGTGCATCCGCGGTCGCAAACCGCTTCTCGTGGATACGCCGCGTCCACCGACTTGCGCCGACAGAAAATCCAAATGCGGACACCCTGCCCATTACGCAGGTCGGGCTTGAGTTGGCGCGCCAGCCGGCGCCATGATGGCGCCACGGAGCCCATGACCCACCATCGCATCGGCATCGACCTGGGCGGCAGCAAGATCGAGATCGCGGTGCTGGCACCCGATGGCGGCGAGATATGGCGCCAGCGCACCGCGACCCCGTCCGGCTACCCCGACACCGTCGCGACGATCTCCTGCCTGGTGCGCGGCTGCGAATCCCGCCTGGGCATCAGCGGCAGCGTCGGGATCGGCATCCCCGGCGTGATCAGCCCGGCCACCGGCCTGGTCAAGAACGCCAACTCGATCGCGCTCAACGGCCATCGCTTCGACCAAGACGTCAGCCAGGCGCTGGGCCGCGAGGTCCGCGTGCAGAACGACGCCAACTGCTTCGCCCTGAGCGAGGCGGCGGACGGCGCCGGCGCCGGGTTCGGCGTGGTGTTCGGGGTGATCCTGGGCACCGGCTGCGGCGGCGGCATCGTGGTCGATGGCCGGCTGCAGCAAGGCCCGCACCGGGTCGCCGGCGAGTGGGGCCACACCCCGCTGCCCTGGCCGCGCGGGCCGGAAGTGCCGGGCCATCCGTGCTGGTGCGGCCAGTACGGCTGTCTGGAGACCTACGTCGCCGGCCCCGCTTTGGCGCGCGACTGCGACGGCCCCGGCGCGCACGACGCCAGCCTGCTGCCCGAACGCGCCGCCGCCGGCGATCCACGGGCAGCCGCGGCGATCGCGCGCCACGCCGACCGGCTGGCGCGCGGGCTGGCGGTGGTGATCAACCTGCTGGACCCCGATGCCATCGTGCTGGGCGGCGGCCTGTCGAACATGGACCACCTCTACACCGAATTGCCCCGGCTGATCCCGACCCACGCCTTCAGCGACGTGATCGCCACGCCGATCCTGCGCAACCGGCACGGCGATTCCTCCGGCGTGCGCGGCGCCGCTCGGCTGTGGCCGGCCGCCTGAGATGACCGAACCGGCGGTTACCCCAGCGCTTCCCCCAGTGGTGGCCCCAGAGCAGACCCCGCTGAAGGCCTCAAAGGTAGCCCCAGAGGTGGCGCCAGATGTGGCCCCAGAGCAGGCCCCATTGGTGGTGATGTGCCGCGATTGCACACTCGTCGCCGACGCGATCGGCTCGCGCTGCCCGCGCTGCGGCGGTGCTCGGCTGGTCCGCCACCGGTCGCTGCTGCGCCTCGGCATCGCCCACGTCGATTGCGACGCGTTCTATGCCAGCGTCGAAAAACGCGACCGCCCGGAGCTCAGGGCGCGTCCGGTGATCGTCGGTGGCGGCACCAGGGGCGTGGTCACCGCCGCCTGCTATGTCGCGCGCATCCACGGCGTGCGCAGTGCCATGCCGATGTTCAAGGCGCTCAAGGCCTGTCCCGACGCCGTCGTCATCAAGCCCGATTTCGAAAAGTACAGCGCCGCCTCACGCCAGGTGCGCGCGCTGATGAACCAACTGACGCCCCTGGTACAGCCGCTGTCGATCGATGAAGCGGTGCTCGACCTGGCCGGCACCGAGGCGCTGCACGGCGCCGCCCCGGCCGTGGTGCTGGCCCGCTTCGCCGAGGCGGTGGAGCGCCGCGTCGGCGTCACCGTCTCGATCGGCCTGGCGGCCAACCGGCTGATGGCCAAGATCGCCGCCGGCCGCGGCAAGCCGCGCGGCTTCACCGTGATCGACGCCGAGCAGGCCGCCGGCCTGCTGGCACCCGAACCGGTTCGCCTGCTGCCCGGGATCGGCGCCGCGCTGGCGCGCCGGCTGGAAATACAGGGCATCACAAGGCTTGGCCAGTTGCAGGCGCTGAGCGACCGCGACGCGCTCAGCCGGCTGGGCGACGACGGGCCGGCCTGGGTGCGTCGCGCCCGCGGCGAGGACGCCCGCGTCGTCGATCCGTTGCGCGAGGCCAAATCGATCAGCGCCGAGACCACCTTCGCGGCCGACCTTTGGCACCTCGCCGATCTGGAACGCCCGCTCTGGCGTCTGTGCGAAAAGTTGGCCGGGCGTCTGAAACAACAGGGCCTGGCCGCCGGCGGCGTGGTGCTGAAACTGAAGACCACCGATTTCGCCTCGCGCACCCGATCGGGTCGGCTGTTCAGCCCGACGGTGCTGCCCGACCGGTTGTTCGATCTGGCGCGTTCGCTGCTGGTGAAGGAAGCGACCGGGCCGGCGTTTCGCCTGATCGGCATCGGCGCCCACCCGCTGGTCGATGGGTCGGGCGCCGATCGCGGCGACCTGGCCGACACCCTCACGCCTCGGCGGGCGGCGGCGCAGGCGGCTATCGATGCGTTGCGCGGCCGCTTCGGTGACGCCGCGATCGGCCGCGGCCGTTCGCTGCGCTAAGTAACCGTTCCGCTTGCGCTATTGGTCTGAGCGAAACGATCCGGCGGGCGTGAAGCGCCCATCGCGGTTCGGCAATCTCGTTCGCGAGCGCTAGGCTCAGGACTCGAGAAAACCCCTTAGTCTGTGTTTTAATTGATAAATTCCACTTCATTCGCCGGATACGTATTAGCAATAGTAACGATTTTGGAGCGCCAACGTTCGGCCGGTCGGCGCCGGCGCGCGGTTCAGGCCGGGCGCTTCGCGTCGGTTGCCCGGGATCGCCGCAGCGTGGCCCGGATCGGTCGCCGCTGCCTTGGTCCGCGAACAAAATGGACGTGCTACGAACAATATGGACGCGCCATCAGTTCTGTTTCGCTCGGCCGAATCGGCGCGGCGCGGTGCGGCGACCGCCGAGGGCTGCAGCACAACAGTCATTGGCCGGACGACTTGGTGCTCAGCCGCGTTATATCAATCGAACGTATTATTGCGAAACTACAATTTAATCACCGGAACAAATACGTTTGGTACACCACTTCGTTACGCGACAGGATTTCGGCCGCGTGACAACTATCGATTGGCGGCCGTCGCCTGATGCGGGACGACCGCCGTTGACAGGAAAGGTGTAGGGGTATGATCACAAACGAGGTCAGCGACGGTCTGGCCGGCATCCTGCGAACCGCGATCGTTGAACTGGTCCGCCGCGACGGTCCCGATCTGTCGGCTCGCCAACTTGGCGTGTTCCTGACTTGCTATTTGGAAACTGAGGCGCAAACGGTGCGCGGCCTCGCGGCGAAGCTGGGGGTGTCGAAACCGGCAATCACCCGGGCGCTCGACCGGCTGTCGGAATTCGACCTGGTGCGCCGCAAGACCGATCCGCTGGATCGCCGCAGCGTGCTGGTGCAGCGCACCGCGACCGGAATGGCGTTCCTGCGCGAAATGCGGACAATTCTGCGCGATGCCGCCTCGACACTGCGGATCACCGCCGAACCGGCACAGGCCCGCGGACGCACCGGCAGCGAACCGGTCAGAGCCTCGCACTAAGCACCGGGCCGCGGGTTCGCGGCCCGGCTGCAGTCAGATGCTGGGCCACTGAAGCGGTCGCGTTGGACCTTCATTGGCCAGTGGCTCGAGCGCCCGAAAATATTGACCCTGGAGCGTTTCGTTTCTCCGGGGCGCTTCGACGCGAAATCGATATGACCCGTTCGCCACCTTATCGATTCCGAATCAATGACCGCTGCACCGAAGCGCCGGCGCGTGCGCACAGCGTGCGGCTATAGGTCCCAGTCCAGAAACCGCGCCTCGAACAAAACCGCACTCGAGCGAACCGCGCCGCCACCGCCGGCCACCCGAGGCGGGTCTCGGACCGCCAGATACCCGGCAATCCGCGTCGCATCCAACCCGTCGCATCCATCAGCACGCCGCATCCACCAGGGGGATACAAAATGCTCGTCGATCACCGCACCTATACGGTCAAGCCCGGCACCATGGCCCGCCAGATGGCGCTCTATCAGGAATACGGCCTGACCCCGCAGAAGCGCCATCTCGGTGAGCCGTTGGCCTACCTGATCACCGAATCCGGTGAGGTCAACAGCTTCGTCCATATCTGGGTCTACCAGGACGCCGCCGATCGCGCCGCCAGGCGGGCGGCAATGAGCGCTGATCCGGAATGGCAGGTGTATCTGCAAAAGACCGGCGAGGCCGGCTATTTGATCGGCCAAAGAAACAATCTTATGACGCCGGCGGGGTTCGCGCCGATCAACCGATAGGCCGCCTGGCCGTTCCGAACGGTGGTCAGCGCGAGCCGAATATCGCGCTGCCGACCCGGACCCAGGTGGCGCCGCATGCGATGGCGATCTCGAAATCGGCCGACATCCCCATCGACACCGTCGCCAGGCCATGCCGCGCCGCTCGGTCGGCCAGCCAGGTGAAATGCGGCCGCGGGTCCTCCCCCTGCGGCGGGACGCACATCAGCCCGGTCAATGCATTGCCGAAACGTCCCTGGCAGTCGACGATGAAGCCATCGGCGGCATCGCGCGCGATGCCCGATTTTTGCGCCTCCGACCCGGTGTTGACCTCGATCAGCAGCGCCGGGGTGCGGCCTTCCCGGCCGATCGCGGCGGCAATCGCATCCGCCAGCTTGGGACGATCCAGCGATTCGATGACGTCGGCGATGCGCACCGCATCGCGCGCCTTGTTGGTCTGCAGACCGCCGATCAGGTGCAGACTCAGCGCTTGCTTGGCCTGCAGCGGCGGAAACTTGGCGGCGGCTTCCTGCACCCGGTTCTCGCCGAATACCGCCTGACCGGCGGCGAGCGCCGCGGCGACCGACTCCATCGGCTTGGTCTTCGACACCGCGACCAGAGTGATGTCCTCGGGCCGGCGGCCGGCCGCGATCGCGGCGCCGGCGATACGGTCCCGGACCCGGCGGAGGTTGTCGGCGATCGCGTCGGTCATGCGGAGTTCTTCTTCGGTTCAGCCGGCGTCGCGCCGGTGGGGCGTTGACCCGTCGGGCGTTGACCCGTCGGGCGTTCACCAGTCGGGACTTCACCAGTCGGGACTTCACCAGTCGGGCGTTGACCCATCGGGCGTTGACCAGTCGAGCGTTGACCAGTCGGGCGTTGACCAATCGGTTGTTGATCAGTGGGACGTTGATACCCCGAATACTGCTTCTGCTCCACCAATGTCGAACCCAGCCGCCGGTTCAGCGCCTGCTTGATCCGCCCGCGCTCGTCGTTTTCCTGATAGACCGCCCTGGCCAGCGCGACGAAACCCGGTCCGAAATCGCCGGCGGTGTCCTTGGTTCGGATCAGCTCCTCGATCCGCCACAGCCGCAGGTTCACCGCATCGAGTGCGGCCAGCAGGTCGGCCACCCCCGCCGGCACGCCCGCCGCCCGGCGCAGCAGCTCCAATTCCACAGCGGCGTCCGCGCGCGCGACCGGGGCACCCAGCCGGCGCGTCTTGATCCGCAGGATGGCGATCTTGTCGAGCAACTCACCCCACGACACCGGCACGCTTGGGCTGGTCATGGCCGGTCGCCGATGCCGCCGCCGAACCATCCGTCGCCCAAAACGCCGGCCAGCGCGTCGGCAATCGCTGCGAACACCGGGCCCCAGTCGCCATCCCGCGTCTGGCGGAACAGCCGCATCGTCGGATACCACGGGCTGTCGGTGCGATCCAGCATCCAGCGCCAGTCCGGCACCAGCCGCAGCGCCACCCAGACCGGGCGGCCCAGCGCGCCGGCCAGATGGGCGATCGAGGTGTCGGACGTGACCACCAGGTCCAGCGTCGCCATCACCGCCGCGGTGTCGAGAAACCCATCCGGCCCGGCATCGAGACCATCCAGCGTCTCCAGCGCAAAGCCGGCCCCCGCCACCTGATCCTCGCCGTCGCCCTTTTGCAGGCTGATCAGGCGCACGCCGGCAATCCCGGCCAGGCCGCCGAACAACGCCAGCGGGAACGACCGGCCGCGGTCCTCCAGCCGGCCGCGGAAGCCCTGCCAGTTGATGCCGACGCGGAAACCGGCATCGCCGATGCGCCGGCCCCAGGCGGCGACGCGATCGGGTTCGGCGAACAGATAGGGCGGGTCGGCGGGCACCAAGTCGGTGCGCGCCGGCAGGCTCATCAGCGGCGCCACGGTATCGGCCGGCGGCGGCGCGGTGTCGGCGGCGACCATCGGTGGCAGCGCCGGGTTGCTTGACAGCAGCCGGATCAGCCGCGCCGGTGCCTCGAAACCCACCGAACCGCCGATCCCCGGCCGCAGCAGCGCCGGCAAGTAACGGACAAACTGGATGACGTCGCCCGCGCCCTGTTCGGTATGGACCAGCAGACTGCGTCCGCCCAGCGGTTCGCCCTGCCATTGCGGCTGGGTGAACGCACGCGGCGGAGTGGCGCCGGCGCGGAAGCGCTGCTCCCAGCCGGGCCAGGCCTCGGCGGGCCGGCCCAGCAGCAGCATCAGCAGCGACCAGTTATAGAGCAGCGCCGGGTCGCCGGGGGCGATCCGCAACGCCTGGCGCAGCGTCGCCTCGGCCGCGACGAAGGCGCCGCGTTCCTTCTGCACGCTGGACAGGTTGACCAGCGCCCCCGGTTCCGGCGGCGCCCGGCGCAACTCCGCCTCCGCCTCGGCCAACCGGCCCGCCTGGCGCAGCACCGTGCCGAGGTTGTTGCGGATGTCAGGCAGATCGGGTTGCAGCTCGAGCGCCGAAAGGTAGGCGGCGATCGCCGGCTCCGGCTGGCCGGCGTCGCTCAGCGCGTGACCCAGAACCTGGTGCGCCGCGGCATCACGCGGACGCGCGCGCAGCACTACCCGCGCCGCCTCGGCGGCCGGTTCCGCCCGGCGCAGCGCCAGCAGCACATGCGCTCGGGTGAGTTGGAAGTCGGCGGCCGGCTTCAGTGCGATCGCCTGTTGGACCATCTGTTCGGCGAACTCGGCATTACCGCATTGCAGGGCCAGCGCGCCCAGCGTATGCAGCGCCTCGGCATGTCGCGGCATCGCCAGAAGCACCTGACGATAGGCATTCTCAGCCTCCGCCAGGCGCCCAGCCCGATGCAGGTGCTGACCCTGGCGAAACAGCGCCTCGATCTGTTGCGACCGCTTGTTCATGCCGGCGGGATTAGCGCCGGGGAGGTGGGGGCGCAATGACCGGGCCGGTGTGACGAAGGGATCGGCCGTCTTGCGATGATGATGTACGCCAGAGGAGAGTGTTCCCTGTCTGCGGAAGTCAAGACTTTCACATCACGGCGTCGAACCTCGAAGAAGGTCTTGCCCCGATGGATAAAGCCTGCTCCCACCGCAGATGACCCAACCGGGAGACCGCGGCTATGCAGTTGGCTGATATCGAACCGGGTCTTCATGTTATTTGCGACGACAACCCATCTATCGATACTCGCAACAACCTCATCCAGCAGATTGATGCCTTTAATGCGCGCACATTCCCACCCAAATTCGAACGGTTCGCACTGTTATTGCAGGACGACGCCGCTTGTCTCAAAGGCGGAATCTCCGGACTTATCTATTGTGATTGGCTCGTTGTTGACGGCCTTTGGATTGATGACGGTTTGCGACATCGAGGCATCGGAACCGAGTTGATGATACGTGCCGAAAACCTCGCCATCGCGAGGGGTTGCCACTCAGCGTGGTTGGATACCTTTCAGGCGCGCGGCCTCTATGAAGCAGTAGGATACGAGCTGTTCGGCATGCTGGAGAATTATCCCGCTGGCCAAACGCGTTATTTCTTGAGAAAGCGACTTATTCCGTGAAGCAAAGGTAAGTGCCGCTCGGGACCCGAACTGTGCTTGGTGCATAATTCAAGATTTATACTTCAAAGTTAGAGCGGCGAAAGAATGAATCTTTTCCGGCGTGCGAGTCCAGTGCATAGTGGCGGCTGATTCGGACGAAAAAAGTGGACCAACTGCTTCAGGGCATCGCGGAGAAAAAGGCCGAACTCGACCGGCTCCGTCGCCGTGCGCCCGGTAGTTTGAGCAACCTCGAGCACAGCCACGATATCGAACTGACCTACACGTCCAACGCGATCGAGGGCAACACGCTGACGGCGGTCGAGACGACCATGGTCGTCGAGCAGGGCATCACCGTGGGCGGCAAGCCGCTCAAGGATCACCTCGAGGCGGTCGATCATTTCGCCGCGCTGGGGTATGTGCGCGCGCTGGCGCGGCAGGCAGACCCGCTGACCGAAATCGATGTGCGCAACCTGCACCGTCTGGTGATGTTGCGTTCAGACCCCGAGATCGCCGGACGCTATGCCGATCAGGGCCGCTATGTGTTGACCGACACTGGCCGCCACGGTTTCCCGCCTCCGGCCGAAGTCCCGGCGCTGATGGGCGATTTTGCCCGTTGGCTGACGGGCGCCGTGCCAACACCGGAGACCGCATTCACCGCTCATCGCCAACTGGTGGCGATGCATCCGTTCAACGACGGCAATGGCCGCACGGCTCGGCGGCTGATGAATCTTGTCCTTATCCGGGCCGGTTACCCGCCGGTCGCCGTGCGACCCCAGGACAGGGCCGGTTACCCCGACGCCTTGCAGCACGCCCAGTCCGGCCGCGGGCACGGCGCGTTCGACCGCCTGCTTTACGAACGGCTCGATGCGACGTTGGGGGACTATGTCGGCGCCGCAAGTCGGGCGCTGCCCGCACCCAATCGATAAGGCCGCCCATGATTTACTGCGACGCCCGGAAAAGGACGAACGGCCAGAGCTTTGACGCCCAGGTTTGTCAAGTGACCAAGGCCGGATGCAAGAAGGTGTTCCGCGGTGTGGCAAGCGGAACCAAGACCGACCGCACGCTGCCGTGCGGGGGAGATCGACCGCATGCTCGACATGCACCACAGCACGATTTCGAGACTTTGAGGAGACAAGTTCTCTCGAAACCTTGAGAAGTGCAAGATGTCCAGGAAGCTCACATGACAATTTTTGAATTGGTCAAAATAGCTCTTGATGCACTCTACGAAGATGGAGGAGAGGAGTACGGAAGCGGACTGGACGCGGCAATCAAGAAGCGCATGACCTATCTGAAAACGAGTTATGGATCACTTAATTCCTCTACCCGAATACCGGTCGATTATAAGGATCCGGCCACCAGGTTTGCTTACGTTTACAAATACGTGGCTGCACACGGTGATTACATTGTTCAGATCCTCGAACAACTCAGGTCTAGGCTTGGGGAAAACATATTTAAACAAGAGACTCTAAATGTTACCTGTGTAGGTGGCGGTCCTGGAAGTGATATCATCGGTATACTCAAGTATTTTGATGAATACCAGGAACCAATTGGCAAAGTCTCTTGTCAATTACTTGACAAACAGCAGGCATGGGCCGATACTTGGTCGGATTTGGGATTGTCTCTTGACTCGACCTTGTACGTGAACAGCAATTTCCAGAGGCTTGACGTCACCGATCCGGACTCCTGGCAATATCAGAAAAAATTTCTCCGAGCCGACCTTTTTACAATGAGTTACTTTGTCTCCGAGGTAATGTCGCTAGACCAGAGTGGTGTTGTGACCGAATTTTGGCAAACTTTATTCGAGAAAGCTCGTCCCGGAGCCCTGTTCCTATACGACGACAATGGGCACACGGATTTCACATCCTACTTCGACAAGCTCTGGGAGGCCGCCAAACTGGAATGCCTTTTATCCGCTGATAATAAACGTTTTTTACCCCGATTTTCAGAACAATCATCCGAGCTCGGTGTGTATCTGACCAAGTTTGGCCAAAATCCGAAAATTCAATCACAAATAACCTATCGTGTCCTTAAGAAGACTTAAGTGATGTCGGACCTTTTCTCCGACAAGAATATGCTACATCCCCTGCCTTTGCGAGGAGCGGAGGTTTTTTACGCTCGTTACTTTGACCTTGGTCAGGACCCCATTTGCCTGATGCAAAGGTTGATTGTGGAGGTTCCTTGGCGTGCTGAAAACGTCGTTGTCTGGGGTAAATCCTATCCACAACCACGTTTGATTGCATGGTTTGGAGATGCGGGGCGCGGTTATCAATACTCTGGCGTGAAACTGAATCCGTTGCCTTGGTCCGCCTTGTTGCTGTCGGTAAAGCGTCGTGTTGAGCAACTTGTTGGCGTTGATTTCAATAGCGTTCTGCTCAATTACTATCGGGATAATCGTGACAGCATGGGCTTCCACAGCGACGAAGAGAAGGAGCTGGGAAAGCGCCCCATCATTGCCTCGCTCAGCCTGGGACAAGGACGCGTGTTCATTTTAAAATCCAAGCAGGATACAGCCGGCAAGTCCATCAAGTTGAAATTGGAGTCGGGAAGCTTGTTGTTGATGAAAGGTGATACTCAGAAAAATTGGAAGCACGGCATTGAGAAGGAAAAGCGGCCTTGCGGCCCCCGGGTCAATCTCACATTCCGCAGGATTAACGCTGACGACGGCCTTGTCGGGAAGTGACGGAGATGGGAAGCCGCGCCCAAACGGCAATCAAGTCGATGGCGGACAAGGCCACGCAATGTCACAGCCGGTCAGGCGCCGGGCTCAGCGGGTCGATCGGCCCTGTTTTCTGAAGTCTGGAACCAGCACCCCTCCTCAAGCCAGGCGAGCCGTATCGGCGAGGCGTAGAAAGTCATGCCGTTGTTGCTCTGCTTCCAGGCGATTAGGAAATCGGAAGGGCAGTAATCGCAATCCGGCAGCATGGAAACGAACGGGCCCGCGAGGATATCACCCTCCCAGCCAACGCCGGCTGCGAGTTCCTGAACCCATTGCCATCTTGCATTGAACTCCGAGATGTAGCGCTTGTCGTCGAACAGGCCATCGTCGCCGAATTCGTCCTCCGGCTGGGCGATCTTGGTCGGTGGATCGGGTTCGAAGGCACTTTCGGGTTCCTGCCACCCGGCCCAGTAGTCCTTGGGACCCATCGCGTAGAGGTAGATCATCGGTAATTTCCTCCGTTGCCGCAAAAAAGTCCACGCTGACTGCTGACTTACCCTAAAACGTCATCAGGCGTTTTGACCGCGGCCAAAAGTCAGCGCCGTTCCCGGTTCAACCGAGGCGCGGATGCGCCTTAAGCCACCGCCCCGATCAAATCCCCCCGCCGCTTCGGCAGGATAAGGTGAACCCCCAGCGTGGCCACGACATACGCACCCGCCCCGGCAAAGAACACCACCGTGTAATTATCATGCGTGGCATCCAGCACGTGCCCGACGACCACCGCCGAGAACCCGCTCAGCACCGAACTGATCCCCCCACCCAGCCCCACCGCGCCGGCGACCGCGCTGGTCGGCATGGTATCCGACACCAGAGTGAACAGATTGGCGGAGAACCCCTGATGCGCCGCCATCGCCAGCCCGATCAGCCCGACCGCGACCCAGATTTGTCCCACCATCGGCGCCATGAACACCGGCACCGTGCAGCAGGCACAGCCCAGCAGCGCTAGCTTGCGCGCGGTGAACACGCCGAAGCCCGCCTTGATCAACCGCCCCGACAGCCAGCCGCCCAGCACCGACCCCACATCGGTCATCAAATAGATCACCACCAGCGGCAGACCCAGCGCCAGCAGGTTCACATGGAACTTCGAGAACAGAAAGCTCGGCACCCAGTTGTTGTAGAACCACCAGACCGGATTGGTCAGCGCGCTGCCCAGGATATAGGTCCAGGTCCCCTGATACCCCAGCAGCTTGCCCCACGGGATCGGTTTCGCCGCCACGTCCGGCTCGCTGCGGATATACGCCAGTTCGGCGGCGGAAACCCTGGGGTGGCGGTCCGGCGCTCGATACATCACCAGCCAGAACGCGACCCAGATGAAGCCGACCGACCCGGTGACGTAGAACGCCGCTTGCCAGCCCCAGGTCGCGGTGACGAACGCCGCGATCAGCGGCGCCACCAGCCCGCCGACATTGCTGCCGGCGTTGAACACGCCGGTCGCCAGAGCTCGATCGCGCACCGGAAACCAGGTGGCGACCGACTTGATGCAGGTCGGGAAATTGCCGCCCTCACCCAATCCCAGCACGATCCGGGCCACGGCGAAGCCGGCGACCGACGTCACCAGCCCATGCGCGGTCGACGCCGCGCACCAGATCATCGCCGCCACTGCCAGTCCGATGCGGATGCCGACCTTGTCGGTGAACGCGCCCATGCTGGCATAGCCGGCCGCGTAGGCCATGCTGAACGCAAAGACGATGTTGCCGTAGTCGGTCTCGCTGAAATGCAGATCGCCCTGGATGGTCGGCTTCAGCACGCCCAGCAGGTTGCGGTCCATGTAATTGATCGTGGTGATCACGAACAGCAGTCCGATGATCACCCATCGATAATGCCCCGCCGGCGCGACCGCCGCCTGGCGCGATGGCGTATCCTGCGTCTGCAGCAACGCTCCCTCCCCGATCGAGACTTGGTGCCGGGTTCGCCCGACATTGGTTGTCGCCGACCGAAGCATCAGCGCTCCGATCCGTGGCGACCACTGCCATCAAACGCGCAACACCGCAATCCGCCCGGATCAGGCTTAACTTCATGCGCCTGGACACCCAACGCAGGATTCAAGCTCGCGGGACTTGCCGTCCCGGGGACCCGGGGAGTTGCCTTGCAGCATGACTCGCCGCCCGATAGGCTAACCGAGCCGTCCGGGGCCCTCATCGTTTCGGCTCCCAATCCTGCTACTCTACGCTTCGAGTTTGCAGGTCCAGTAGAGCGCATAGTGTCCCAAATTGTCGAAATCGACCCGGTTATGTTTCGCTTCCGCCAGTCCCTGCACGAGATCTACGGCGGCCAAATTGAACGGGTGGTACTGTTCGGTTCCCGCGCCCGCGGCGATGCCCATTCCGAGTCAGACTACGACATCGCGATTTCATCAAGAACTTCCAGGATAGCTGGGCCGAGATGGACCGCCTTGTGCCTGTGGTGATGGACGTGCTCTACGAAGATTTCGCTTTCATTCACGTTCTGCCGTTTCGGGCAGGCGCGTCTGAAGACCGAACACCGCTCATGCACCAAATCCGGCGGCACGGCCGGGATCTGTGACCCCTGAGGCCGAGCCGGAGTAAATGACGATGCCGACGCTCTCGCTGCTCGGCTCCATTCTGGTCGTGCATTGGCTGCTGACGATGACTCCAGGCGCCAACGCCGTACTCGTTGCGCAGACCGCCGTCGCAAGCGGGCGTGTCAACGCCATCGCGGTGATCGCGGGCATCTGCGCCAGCGGTGCGATATGGGTGACCAGCGCGAGTCTGGGCCTCAAGGCCGTGTTCCTGGCGTTTCCCTGGCTTTATACCTTCATGTCCTATGCCGGCGCCGCCTATCTAATCTGGCTCGGAGTCAAGCTCTTGCGTTCGAAGCCCGAGCCCATCGAAAGTCAGTCCGCCGGAGGTGCGCCGCAGCGTTTGGCCGTGAGCTTCGCGCGGGGGTTCATATCCAACATCACCAACCCGAAAACCCTGGTCTATTTCTCCAGCGTGTTCGGCACCTTCATGCCGCCGGACGCCGGCCCGGCTACGGTGATTGCTGTCGTGCTGGTCACTTGGTTCTGCAACTTCGGCTGGTATGGAGGCCTTTCGTTCCTACTCTCCGGCGGGACCGCACGACGAATGTATGGACGGTTGGGAACGATCAACCGCATAGCGGGGGGGCGATGATTCTGTTCGGCCTGCGGATGGCGGCCGCTCGCCCGCAGTGATAGCGATCTTTGGTCGCACAAAACGTCGCACCGAAAAGCCCGGCTGCGGGCTTCGAGGCCGCCGCCTTTGCTAATGTCGCTGCCGCATAGGAAATAAATGGCTAGGGGCGCGGGCGCTGACGCCCCGACCCCCCTCACTGACACGCCAGACACTCCTCGTAATCCGTCGCGTTCCCCGCCATCGCCACCAGCGGCAAGCGCCCCTGCTCGTCATTCGCCGGCAACGTCGCACCCAGCATCAACCCGGTGAACGCTGCCGGCGCCACGCCCCGGTCGCTCACCGTATCAGCCCGCGCGATCGACAGGCTGCGGCAATAATACAGCGACTTCACCCCCCGCTTCCACGCCAGGAAATGGATCTGGTGCAAGTCCCGCTTATGCACATTGGCCGGCAGGAACACATTCACCGACTGGCTCTGACAAATGAACCCCGCGCGGTCCGCCGCATGCTCCACCACCCAGCGCTGATCCAGTTCGAACGCCGTCTTGTAGACCGCCTTCTCCGGCTCGCTTAGGAACGGCAAATGCTGCACGCTGCCCTTGGTCGTGGTGATCGACGACCATACTTCTTCCGTATCGAACCCCTTCGCCGCCAGCAGCTTCTGCAAATGCCGGTTGCGCACCGAAAAACTCCCCGACAGCGTCTTCTGCAAAAACACATTCGCCGCGATCGGCTCGATCCCCGGCGACGAATTCCCGGCAATGATCGAAATCGACGCCGTCGGCGCCACCGACATCTTGTGCGAGAACCGCTCCTTCACGCCATACTCCGCGGCATCCGGACAAGCCCCCCGCTCCCCGGCCAGCTTGACCGACGCCGCATCCGCCTGCGCTCGGATATGGCGGAAAATCTTCTTGTTCCAGACCTTCGCCACCACGCTCTCCCACGGCACGTCGAGCGCCTGAAGAAACGAGTGGAACCCCATCACCCCGAGCCCCACCGAACGCTCCCGCATCGCCGCGTAGCGCGCCTTCTCCATCCCCGCCGGCGCGCGATCGATGAAATCCTGCAGCACGTTGTCGAGGAACCGCATGATGTCCTCGACGAACGTCGGGTGACCCTCCCACTCCGACCAGTTCTCCAGGTTCAGGCTGCACAGGCAGCACACCGCGGTGCGTTCCCTGCCATGCTGGTCCGTCCCGGTCGGCAAGGTGATCTCGCTGCACAAGTTGGACGTCTTCACCTCCAGCCCGGCCAACTTGTGGTGTTGCGGCCGCGCATCGTTGACGTGATCCGAGAACACCAGATACGGTTCCCCGGTCTCGATCCGCGCGGTCAGGATACGCACCCACAACGCCCGCGCCGAGATCGACCGCACCACCGACTTGTCCTTCGGCGACAGCAGCGACCACGGCCCGTCGTTCTCCACCGCGCGCATGAACGCATCCGGGATCTGCACGCCATGATGCAGGTTCAGCGCCTTGCGGTTCGGATCGCCCCCGGTCGGGCGGCGGATCTCGATGAACTCCTCGATCTCGGGATGCCACACCGGCAAATACACCGCCGCCGACCCGCGCCGCAGCGACCCCTGGCTGATCGCAAGCGTCAGGCTGTCCATCACCCGGATGAACGGGATCACGCCCGAGGTCTTGCCGACCGCCCCGACCTTTTCCCCGATCGAGCGCAGATTGCCCCAATACGACCCGATCCCGCCGCCCTTCGACGCCAGCCAGACATTCTCGTTCCACAACCCCAGGATACCGTCCAGGCTGTCGCTCGCCTCGTTCAGGAAGCACGAGATCGGCAGCCCGCGATTGGTGCCGCCATTCGACAGGATCGGCGTCGACGGCATGAACCACAGCTTGCTCATGTAGTCGTACAACCGCTGCGCATGCGCGTGGTTGTCGCCATACTGCGACGCAACGCGCGCGAACAGGTCCTGGAACTCCTCGCCCGGCATCAGATAGCGATCGGTCAAGGTGGCGCGGCCGAAATCGGTCAACAACGCGTCGCGCGACCTCTCGACCCGAACTTGATAACGACCTGGCATCTGAACGGCATCGAGCACGGCGGTCTCTCCTGGCAACGTCACATCGCGAATGATCTTTCTCCCTCAGGCGGTTGGATTCGCTGCAAACTATATATGGGCGAACCAGATGAATTAACCACTATATAGAGCGTTTGTGGCCCGATTACCACGACTCGATCTCGCTACAGCAGACGCCGGTCCAGGCCGCTGAACGGCGCTCATGCAGCAAGACAATTGCCGCAACAGGGACACGCGCCCCCGCCGCATGTTCCTGTCATGTTCCAAGGAACCAGGGGCCAGGTCAATCTAAATCGCCCGCCTAACTCGCCGCCCGCCTAACTCGCCGCCCGCCCAAATCAGCAGCCCGCCCAAATCGCCGCCCGCCTAACTCGCCGCCCACATAATCGTAGGCCGCCTAAATCGCAGTCCGCCCAACTCGGCGTCCGCGCTACCGCCCGGGCGCGCACCACCCTGTCCGACGATGAAAGCGCCCCCATGATGAAAGCACCCCAATGATGGCAGCACGTCGAACCTCCCGCCCGGCGCGGTCAGCTCGCCGTCGGCGAGCCGTCGAACCCGGCGAACCGCATGAACGAGCCTGCTGGCGCCCGTGACGTGACCAGGCCGTTCTCCGGCGCGTCCGGATCGGCGAACCCCAAGGCCATGCCACAGACCACGGTATCCTCCTCGCCCAGGCCAAGCACCGGTCGGATCACCCGGTGGTACTGCGTCCAGGCAGCCTGCGCGCAAGTGTCCAGGCCGAGGCCACGCGCCGCGGTCATGACGTTCTGCAGGAACATGCCGTAATCCAGCCAGGACCCTGTCGCCAGCCGTCGGTCGATGGTGAAGATCATCCCGACCGGCGCATCGAAGAACTGAAAGTTACGGCGATGCTGCGCCTTCATCTTCGCCGCGTCGCCCTTGCCGATGCCCAAGCGCCCATACAGGTCCCAACCCACCGCCCGGCGCCGTGACAGATAAGGCTCAAAAAAACTGTCGGGGTAATACTGCACCTCTTGGCGGTGCCCCGCTTCGCCGGCATCGTACACCGCCTGCACCGCCGCGATCAGCGCATCCCTCGCACCTCCCGCCACCACATACCCCCGCCACGGCTGCATGTTGGTCCCGCTCGGAGCCCGCGCCGCGGCGTCCAGGATCGCCGCCACCGTCGCCGCCGGCACCGCGGTCGGCAGAAACCGCCGGATCGACCGGCGGGAGGTGATGGCGTCGTCAACCCTGTTCAATCGCAAGATACTGATCCGACCAGCCTGGAAATTCTTCATACGTATGAGAAAGTGTGACGTGGAGTTTGCCGGAGACTCAGTACGGCGGAGATAGAAAGATTAACAATCACGCTACCGTCAGATATGGCCGCAGCGGTCAAAGGCGCGGTTCAGGGCGGCGATTACGCATCCAGCAGCGAGGTCGTGCGCGAGGCTTTGCGTGACTGGAAGCTGAAACGCTCTCTCCAGTTGAAAGAGATGGAGGCGCTCAAAGCCGACATCGACAAGGGGCTAATCGATCTTACTCAAGGCCGGGTGCAAGACTTCAATATTGATCGCATCGTTGCGCGGGGGAGAAGACTATTAGCTGCCCGTTAGCCCTCCACCTGACCGCAACCGCCGAGCGAGCCTTGCCGAAATCTGGTCTACTATCGCAAGCAACGCGTCCGAGGAAATAGCGTCAGTTGCTCGATCTTGGCGTCGATCAGCCGAGACGGGGACAGGCCCGTGGCCGTTGCGCTTTTTCCCATCCTGTTCGCAGCCCCCTTCGGCGTTTTTTCCATCCTGCGGGGTATAGCAGTAGGACGCTTACCATGCTGGTTCCACCTGCAGCCGCGACTTGACCATAACGCTGCAAGCACTCGCATACGGTCCGTTCCATCATCGCAGCGGCTTTCGGTGACACCGCATGATCGGCATGCCTGCAGATATCGCGGTCTGTGGCGCCGAGCAGGATCAAACAGCGGACAGCAAGGTGTGAACCAACTCACAGACAGAAAACCTGAAGCGCGCTCTTATCTCGAAGCGCCGATGATCCTGCGTTCGGTTTCACGGGCATCGGCGACGGCCAACACAAGCGGCGGCGTTTCGAAACCGCCTGGCAACAGGTCCAGAAAGCCCAAGCAGTTACGCTCAAGTATATAGGTCAACCAATGTTGGAAGCCGTGTTCGCGACTATAGGCATCCAATATTCGCTGTGACTTCGCATGCAAAAGTCATCAATCGTAAGGGAGTTTCAAATGGTTGCGCGCACATGGATCGGCGGCGGGACTAACTCGGCAACAGACCCGGCGAATTGGTCACCGGCCGGGGCGCCGGTGCCGGGTGATTCCCTGACCATGAGCAACGGGACGATGAACATCGATCTCACCGATCTCGATCCTCCGGGTCAATTTCTGGTAAATGGAACCGCCGCCATCAACATGGTCGCTGCGACCGTGTGTCCGATCAATACTGGGAATAACGGCAACAACCTCACCATCAACATGCGTGGTCCGGTCAGCACCTCGATCAATCAGGGTGGTGGCTCAGTCACGCTAGATTTGGCTGGAGCGTGGTCCGGAACCATCAATCAAAGCGCCCTGCCAGGCAGTGGTACACTGACAGTAAACGGTGGTGTTCTTGTCCATTCGGGTAACTCGGTAATTGGTCCTGACGGCAGTAGCGCAAGGATCAACTCCGTCGTACTGGGCACTGGCTCTTTCACGATCACCAATTTCCACGGCGGCACGGGCATCCTGGAATTCTCCAAGGCGGTCGGCCCCGGACAAACCGTGACGGTTTCCAACGGATTTGACGGCCAGGCCGTATTGATCATCAATGATCCGAGTGCCTTTTTCGGCACGGTCCTGCTGCAAGGCAATCCGGCAGACAAAACGGAGGTCTCCGTTATTCACCTCAACAACCTGGTGGGGGCAGACAGCTATTCTTTCGCAGGTGACATTCTGTCGCTCTGGGATGCCGGCCGAGTCATAGACACGCTTTCCCTGACCAGCGCCACCGCCTTCAGTATCGTGAAGCCCAACCCTACCTCGGTGGCCATCTATGTCGGCGCCGGGACACCGCCGGCCGGTACGCCACTACCGGTGCATCCACAATAGCCAGGACGGCCGGCAAACAGGGCATTGCAATCAGGATGGCGCGGCACTCGACATCCTGGTTCAGCCAGGCGGGGAACCGTATTCATCGACGGCCGCAGCCATGCAATCGGCTTCGATTGACGCATTCGTATCAACCCGAACTACTCATCAGGGATCATCAATCGGTCAGAAGATCACCCCCTCGCCTCCAGCCGGGCAACGAACGCACGCAACGCCGGCGCCCACTTGCCCGCATCCGCGCCCGAAGCCAGATGCCCGTGCTCACTATCGATCTCGACATAATCCGCCTCCACCCCCGCACCGCGCAGCCCCGCCATCACCCCCGGCGCCAGGCTGGGCGGAAACAGCACATCGGTGCGCGACAGCACGTAAAGCACCGGCACCCGGATGCGCCCAAAATCCTTCGCGACATCGTAACGACCCATCGCGTCTCCCAGGATGAACAGCGAGTTCGCATCGAACCCATCCGCCCAGGCCGACGCAATCCGCCGCAACTCCGCACCGCGCGCCGTCGGGTCGGGAAACCGCTCCGCCAGGCTATCGGCGAGCCCATAGCGCGTCAGCGTGTCCACCCGCAGCGCGGTCAGCGTGTCATGCACGCCGCCGGCGTCGTAGTAATCGCCGCCGTTCCAGTTCGGGTCCTTGTCGAACCATTGCAGCAGACCCTCGATCCGGTCCGACGCCGGCGGCAACGGTGACGTCACCACCGGCGCCACCCCGTCCATGAAATCGGGAAACGTCACCGCCCACTGGAACGCCTGGAACCCGCCATAGGAAGGCCCCACCACCAGCCGCAGATGCCTGATCCCCAGATGCTCCAATAATCGCCGCTGTGCCGAAACGACATCCACCACCGACAGCTTCGGAAACCGTGACCCATACGGCTTGCCCGACCGCGGATCGATCGAGGCCGCGTTGGTCGACCCAAAGCTCGACCCCAGCATGTTGCTGCACACCACGAAGTAGCGGTCGGTGTCGATCGGCGCGCCAGGCCCGACCAGCGTGCTCCACGCCCCCTCCGACGACGCCACGCCCGGTTCGATCATCCGCGGCCCGCTGGTGTAGCCATGCGTGACCAGGACCGCGTTGCGTCCATCCGGCGCCAACCGGCCGCGGGTGACATAGGCCAGCGTCACCTCCGGCAGGCTGCCGCCGCCGCTCAAGCCAAAGTCGGTGAACGAGAAGCTGGCGTGTTCGGCATCGGACATGGCGGCACTCCCGGGCGACTGACGATCAGGGTGCCATCGCCCGCCCCGGCAAGCGAATCAGCGCCCGCGACGGCGATCGACCGCCGGGGCTGCCCTGGACGCGGCTGTCGCCGGCGCTGCCCTGGACGCAGCCGCCGCCGGCGCGCAGGCCCCGGTTCAGCCCAGGCTTGGCCCCCGTCCAGCCCAGGAACGGCCCGGGGTCGGACCGCGCCGCGACCGCCCATTGACGAATCGGCGCAACTCCTGCGCATTCACCACCATGGACGATCTCCAGCCTGAGACACTCGCGCTGCCGTCCGGGCCGGCTCGGGTCGAATGGCGCCGCAGCGCCCGGGCGCGCCGAGTGTCGCTGCGGATCGACCCGGCCGGAGGCATCGTCGTCGTGACCCTGCCGACGCGAGCCAGCCGCAAGTCCGGCATGGCCCTGCTCATGGGGCACGCCGACTGGGTCGCCGACCGGCTGGCCGCGCTGCCCGCTGCGATCATCTTCGGCGATGGCGCACTGGTGCCGATCTGCGGCGTGCCGCACCGCATCCGCCACGACCCGGCGGCGCGTGGCGGCGCGTTCCTGCTGCATTGCGAATTGCACGTCGCCGGCGCCCCTGAATTCCTGCCCCGCCGAGTGCGCGACTTCCTGCGCCAGGAAGCCCGCCGCCGGCTCGGCGCGCTGACCACGGCCAAGGCCGGGCTGATCGGCGTCATGCCAAAGCGAATCATCATCAAGGACACCACCAGCCGATGGGGAAGCTGCGCCCCAGACCGCACGCTGGCGTTGAGCTGGCGCCTGGTGATGGCGCCCAGCTTCGTGCAAGACTACGTCGTCGCCCATGAGGTCGCGCATCTGCGCCACATGAACCACGGCCCGCGGTTCTGGGAACTGGTGGACGAACTGACGCCGCACACCCGGAAAGCGATCCCGTGGCTGCGCAATGACGGCGCCGGACTGCTGCGCATCGGCTAAGCAGAGCATCGCGGCCTGGGCGGAACCACCGTGATCATGCCACAAAACAGCCAGCGAAACCGTTTTCGGCCTGCACGGTCACGCTGAAATGGTCTGCTGACGCGCAGCGGACAAGCCGCGATACGCACAGTTCCAGTGCCGCCGAAGATGCTCTACCGTGTCCGCCATGAGCAGCGCCATCCAAGCCTCGGCTATCAAAGCATCGGTGTGCCCGCACGACTGCCCCTCGACCTGCGCCCTGGCGATCGAGGTGATCGACGGTCGCCAGATCGGTTCGGTGCGCGGCGCTGAGGACAACGACTACACCGCCGGCGTGATCTGCGCCAAGGTATCGCGCTATCGCGAGCGTATCCACCACCCCGACCGGCTGACCCAGCCATTGCTGCGCACCGGACCAAAAGGCGCCGGACAGTTCCGCCCGATCGCCTGGGACGAGGCGCTCGACCGGATCGCCGAACGGTTCGCCGCCGATACGGCGAAATGGGGCAGCGAAGCGGTCTGGCCATTCTACTATGCCGGCACCATGGGCCTGGTGCAGCGCGACGGGATCAACCGGCTGCGCCACGTGATGCGCTACTCGCGGCAGAAATTGACCATCTGCACCTCGCTGCCCGATATCGGCTGGCGCGCCGGCATCGGCGCCGCCCGAGGCGTCGACGCTCGGGAAATCGCCAAGTCCGACCTGATCGTGGTGTGGGGCGGCAACCCGGTCGCCACCCAGGTCAACGTCATGACGCATGTAGCGCGCGCCCGCAAGGAACATGGCGCCAAGTTGGTCGTGGTCGATCCCTATCGCACGCCGACCGCCGCCGCCGCCGACCTGCACCTGGCGCCGCAGCCCGGCACCGACGCCGCGCTGGCCTGCGCGGTGATGCACGTCGCGTTCCGCGACGGCTGGGCCGATCGTAACTACATGCGTGATTACGCCGACTGCCCCGACGCACTGGAAGCGCATCTGCGTGACCGCGGACCGGCGTGGGCCGCAGCCATCACCGGCGTCCCAGCCGCCCAGATCGAGGCCTTTGCGACGTTGTATGGACAGACCAGACGCAGCTACATCCGCTGCGGCTACGGCTTCGCGCGCAGCCGCAATGGCGCGGCGGCGATGCACGCGGTCACCTGCCTGCCCACCGTCACCGGCGCATGGCAACACGAAGGCGGGGGCGCCTTATGGTCGAACCGCAGCATGTATCACTGGGACAAGACGCTGATCGAGGGACTGGACGCACTCGACCCGTCAATCCGCGTGCTCGACATGAGCCGGATCGGCAGCGTGCTGACCGGCGACCGTTCCGAACTCGGCTCCGGACCGGCGGTGCATTCGATGCTGATCCAGAACCAGAACCCGCTGACCGTCTGCCCCGACAGCAACCGGGTGCGCAAGGGCTTCGGCCGCGACGACCTGTTCGTCGCCACCCACGAACAGTTCCTGACCGAAACCGCGCGCTGGTCCGACATCGTGCTGCCGGCGACGATGTTCATGGAGCACGACGACATCTACCAGGCCGGCGGCCACAGCCATATCCAGATCGGCGCCAAGCTGATCGAACCGCCAGGCGAGTGCCGCTCGAACCACGAGGTTCTGCAAGGGCTGGCATCGCGCCTCGGCGCCAACCATCGTGGCTTCGAAATGACCGCGCTGCAAGTGGTCAACGCGACACTCAGCGCCTCGGGCTACCCAGACGCCGAAACCGTGCGGCAAAAGCGCTGGATCGACGAGATGCCGCCGTTCCGCACGGCGCATTTCCTCGATGGCTTCCCAACCCCGGACCGGCGCTTCCATTTCGCTCCCGATTGGAAAACGCTGGGCGACCGGCACGCCGTGATGCCGGCGCTGCCCGATCAACTCGACAACACCGAGACCGCCGGCGCCGATGCGCCGTTCCGCCTGGTGACGGCGCCGGCGCGCAGCTTCCTGAATACTACTTTCAGCGAAATGAACTCGGGCCGCAAGCGCGAGGGCCGGCCCACCGTGCTGATGCATGCCGAGGACGCCAGGCGCCTCGGACTGGTGGACGGTTCCAAGGTGCGGCTGGGCAACATCCGCGGCGAGGTCATCCTGCACGCCAGGATCGTCGACGGTCAGCAGCCAGGCGTGCTGGTCGCCGAAAGCATCTGGCCGAGCGAATGTTTCGAAAGTGGAATTGGGATCAATGCGCTGACCAGTGACGACCCGGGTCCGCCGTGGGGCGGCGCGGTGTATCACGATACCGCCGTCTGGATGCGCGAAGAGGTCTCCGAGATCGCCCTGGCGGCCGACTGAACGTCGCCCAGATCGTCTTGGCAACGACCGGAGCGCGGCCCGAGATCGCCCTGACCAACTGAACGCGGCGGGGCACATTTTCCAGTCCCTCCACTTGCGGTCCTGGCAGGCCCGAGGCAGACCCTTCGAACGCATGAGGAGCACGTGATGCCGAACCAGCAAGTCACTATCCGGACGCGCGATGGCGATTGCCCGTCCCACGTCATGACCCCGGCCAGCGGCGGCCCGTGGCCCGCGGTGATCTTCTACATGGACGCCGGCGGGATCCGACCGGCGGTGCTCGAAATGGCGCAGCGGCTCGCCGAGGCCGGCTATGTCGTTTTGCTGCCGGACCTTTTCTACCGTTATGGCCCATACGGGCCGTTGGTGCCCAAGGAGGTCTTCGCCGGCGACGTGCGCGCCATCCTCGGTCCGTTGATGGCCACCACCGGCAACGACAAGGCGGCCGAAGATACAGCGTCCTTGCTCGCCTACCTCGACACGCGCAACGACGTCGCGGCCCGCAAGCTCGGTGCGGTGGGTTTCTGCATGGGCGGCGGCATGGCGCTCGCCGCGGCGGGGACCTACCCCGATCGGTTCGCCGCAGTGGCCAGCTTCCATGGCGGCAATCTCGCGACCGACGCGCCGACCAGCCCGCATCTGCTCGCGCCCAAGCTCAAGGCCGAGGTCTATGTCGCCGCCGCCGAGAACGACGCCAGCTACCCGCCGGCGATGGCCGAGCGGCTCGAGCAGGCGCTGGCCCAGGCCGGCGTGCGCTACAGCACGGCAACCTACCCCGCCGCGCACGGCTGGATGAAGCCGGACTTCCCGGTTTATGATCAGGCCGCCGCCGAACGCGGCTGGGTCGAGATGCTCGCGCTGTTCGCGCGGAACTTGCACCAGGTGGGTGACTGACGCCCCGGATGCTACGCTGGCTTTCGTGCCTAGGCCGGGTCAAAAGGACGATCGGATGCCAAGCCACTCCGAACAAAAACTGTTGCCATATTCCCCCGACCAGATGTTCGACATGGTCGCTGACGTCAGGGATTACCCCCGGTTCGTCCCATGGTGCCAAGCCGCGCGGGTCCGCCAATCCGGGCAGTCCCTGATTGTCGCGGACCTCATGATCGGCTTCGGCCCGTTCCGCGAGAGCTTCACCAGCCATGTCCATCTTGATCGTCCGCGTGAGGTGATGGTGCAGGCGGCTGACGGACCGCTCGAACACCTCTCCAACCAATGGGTGTTCACCCCGGTCAAGGATGGCACCCAGGTCGACTTCGCGGTTGACTTCCGATTCAAGAGCCATTTGCTCGACCACGCCGCCAACGCGATGTTCCACGACGCATCGATGCGCTTGATGGACGCGTTCGAGGCGCGGGCACACAGTCTTTACCATCCTGCCCCGAACGGATGATCCGGCGCAGCGCCAAACCGTCCGGCGCGGAGTGCCGCCGGACACCCGGGGCGAGCGGACCGGAGGCGGCGCCCCCAGACACCCGGGGCGAGCGGCCGGAGGCGCGATGACGACCTCCCGGCGCGTGGACGAACGAACAGCTAGCGCAATCCCGCCCGCGTCCCTATCTGCACATCTCAGGAGGACGAACCCATGCAAGCAACCCTCAGCGGACACGTCATCGCCGACAGCAGCGACATCGTCGAGAGCGGTGGATACGCCTACTTCCCGGCCAGCGCGACGCGGCTGGAATGGCTCGCCAAGGCGCCGAAGACCGCATCGGACCTGGAATGCCCGCACGGCGTGCAGTTCTACGACGCCACCATCGACGGCCAGCGCCACGAACGCGCCGCCTGGTCGTATGAGCGACCGCAACCGAAGATGCAGGCGGTCGGCGGCCGCTTCGGCTTCTGGAAGGACGTCAAGGTCGCTTGATCCGACGCTTCGGCTGTAGCGTTCCGGCCGCGGTGGCGGACCGGGCCCACCTGCATCCAGCCCACCGGCATCGGGCCCGCTGGCACAGGGCCAACTGCCACAGGGCCCGCCGGCCATTGGCCGCGACAGTCCCGACACCGGTCAACTGGGATAGATCTGCACGCTGCGGGCGACCGTATCCGCCACGTGCTCCTTGGTCACCACGCCGACCACCCGTTCGGTGCCGTCGTCGCGGCTGACCACGATGGCCATCGCGGCGTTCTGGTTCCACATCGTGGTGATCACGTCGAACGCGACCTCGGTTTCCCGCACCACGGTGAACCGCGGCTGCACCAGATCGCCCAGCGGCACTTCGCTGGCGGCCACACCCAGGGTGCGGCGCAGGTCGGTGTTGACCCGGATGCCGCCGATCACCTCGCCGTCCCGGGTCACCACGACATGGCGCAAGCCGCCGCCCTCGGCCGAGAGTTCCAGGAACCGCGAGAACGGCGTTGCCTGGTCCAGCACCAGCACGTCGCGCTCCATGATGTCGGCCGCGGCGCGCACCAGGAACATGTTGGCGTGCAAGGCCTTGGGAATCGGATGGCCGCGGCGCACCAGCTTCAGGGTGTAGATGTTCTCGTTCGACAGCATGCGCCGGACGCCCAGGCCCAGCGCCACCGCCAGGATCATCGGCAGCACGATCTGATAGTCCAGCGTCATCTCGAAGATCATCGTCACCGCGGTCATCGCCGCGCCTGTCCCGGCGCCGACCATCGCGCCCATGCCGACCATGGCGAACGCCGGCACGCTGATCGGCAGCCCCGGCATCACGATCTGCACCAGCGATGCGAACGCCGCGCCGAACGCCGCGCCCATGAACAACGAGGGTGAGAAGATGCCGCCCGACGACCCCGATCCGAGGCTGATCGAGGTCGCCAGCAGCTTGGCCACGAACAGCAGCAGCAGGAACGCGGCGCCGCCGATCGGCCCACCGCCGAACAGACCGCCGCCGATCTGCCCAACACCGATCTGGTTATGCAGCATGGCCTGGATCGAGGAATAGCCGACGCCCTCGATGTAATAGTGCCCGGCCTTCGTCCACAGCACATACATCAGCACGCCGACCAGCAGCATGCCGAGGATGTGGCGGATGTAGCGCCCGGGGACGAGGTCGAAGCCATCCTCGATCCAGTGCAGGCCGCGGATGAAGCCGGCCGCGGCGACGCCGATCAGCGCGCCCAGCACCGCATACAGCAGCAACGTCACCGCCGAACTGACGTCGTTGGGGATGGCGGTCAGGTTGTGCGGCACGTTGAACGCCGGCTGGTCGCCGAAGAACAGCCGGCCGATGAAAGTCGCCGTGCCGGTCGCCACCGCCACCGGCAGGAAGGTGTTGACGCTGATCTCGGGCAGCATCAGTTCGGTGGCGAACAGCACCCCGCCGATCGGCGTGTTGAAGGTCGCCGCAATGCCGGCCCCAGCCCCGGCGGCGACCAGGGTGATGCGCTGGCCGGCCTGCATCCGGATAACCTGGCCCAAGGTGGACCCTAGCGCCGATCCGATCTGGATGATCGGGCCCTCGCGCCCAACCGCCGCACCGGTGCCGATGGCGATCGCCGAGGCGATCGATTTCACCACCGCCACCACCGGGCGGATGATGCCCTGCTGGTAGTAGATCGCGTCCATCACCTCGGGCACGCCGTGGCCCTTGGCCTCGGGGGCGAAGTTCGACACGATCCAGGTGACGCCGATGCCGCCGATCACTGGCACCAGGATGATCGCCGCGCCCCACGGATTGAACGGGGTGAAACTGGAGGAATCGTAGGCGAACGAGAACTGGCCCAGGAAGAAGGCGTTGTGCACCAGCCCGATCAGGTCGCGGAACACCACCGCACCGAGGCCGGTGATGACGCCGACCACCAGCGCCAGCAGCGACAGCACCAGCAGGCGCAGGCGCCGGACCGATTGTTCCGGCTCCTCGGCCGGTGCCGGCGGGGCTCGGGTGGCGGTGGCAACCGTCGGCCTGGCGTCGGGTTCCGTGGATGCTGAATCAACCGCCATTCCGCCACCTTTGGTTGGCTGTCGCGGCCGCGCCGCTTCAGAAAGTATAAAGTATCCGGTTCGGCTGCTCTCGCAGCGCTGCTCCGACCGCGCCCGGTCACGCCCCGGAGCGTCACCTGGGGGTCAGGCCGCGGCGCGGATTGCCACGGCCTTGACGTCGTCGCCGACGCCGGCTTCGAAGCCGGCGAAATTCTGCTCGAAACGCGCGATCAGGTGTTTCGCCAGCTTGTCGTAGGCGGCCTTGTCGGCCCACGATTTGCGCGGGTCCAGCACGTCGTCGGGGATGCCCGACACGTGTTCGGGAATCGCCAGGCCGAAGAACGGTTCCTTGTGGAACGCCATCTTGGTCAGCGACCCATCGAGCGCGGCGCGCAGCAGGGTTCGGGTGTGCTTGATCGACATCCGTTCGCCGGTGCCGAACGGGCCGCCGCTCCAGCCGGTGTTGACCAGCCAGCAGGTGGCGCCGTGGCGCGCGATCAGGTCGGCGAACATGCGGCCGTAGACCTCGGGCCGGCGCGGCAGGAACGGGTGGGCGAAGCAGGTGCTGAAGGTGGCATTCGGCTCGTCTCCCATGCCTTTCTCGGTGCCGGCGACCTGGGCGGTATAGCCGGACAGGAAGTGATACATCGCCTGCGCCGGGGTCAGCCGCGAGATCGGCGGCAGCACGCCGAACGCGTCGCAGGTCAGCATGAACACATTCTTCGGCTGACCGCCGCGGCCGGACAGGTCGACGTTGGGGATGAATTCGACCGGGTAGCAGGACCGGGTGTTCTCGGTCAGCGAAGCGTCGGTCAGGTCGAGGTTGCCGTGGCGGTCGCCGACGACGTTCTCCAGCACCGAACCGAAGCGGTTGGAGGCGGCCCAGATCTCGGGTTCGGCCTCCTGCGACAGGTTGATCACCTTGGCGTAGCAGCCGCCCTCGAAGTTGAAGGTGCCGTCGGGGCCCCAGCCGTGCTCGTCGTCGCCGATCAGCCGGCGGTCGGGGGCCGACGACAGCGTGGTCTTGCCGGTGCCGGACAGGCCGAAGAACAGCGCGACGTCGCCGGCGTCACCGACATTGGCGCTGCAGTGCATCGGCATGACGCCCTTGGCCGGCAGCAGCCAGTTCATTACGGTGAAGATGGATTTCTTCACCTCGCCGGCGTATTCGCTGCCGGCGATCAGGATCGTCTTCTGCTCGAACGACAGCGCGATGGTGGTCGAGGAGCGCACGCCGTCGATCGCGGGGTCGGTGTGGAACAGCGGCGCGTGCAGGATGACGTAGTCCGGCTGGAAGCTGGGGAGGTCGGCCTCGGGCGGGCGGATGAACATGTTGCGGGCGAACAGCGCGTTCCAGGCCTGGGTGGTGACCAGGCGGACGCGCACCCGATGTTCGGGGTCGGCGCCGGCATAGAGGTCCTGGGTGAACAGTTCCTGGCCCTGCAGGTAGGCCTGCACGCGGTGCTTGATGGTGTTGAAGCGGTCCACCGGCATCTTCTGGTTGACCTTGCCCCACCAGATATCGGCGTGGACGGATGGTTCATCGACCACGAACTTGTCCTGCACGGAGCGGCCGGTGTGGACGCCGGTCTGCACCATGAAGGCGCCGTCGATCGACAGGCGGCCTTCGTCGCGGCGCAGTGCCTCGGCTACCAGAGCCGGCGCGGCCTGGTTGGCGTGCACCGGGCGGGAGGCATACACCCCGGTGCCGGCGAGCGCCTTGGCGGCTTGTTTCTTCCACGCATTGTTGTTCGCGGGGGCGTGAGTCAAGGGTCTGTTTCCTACCTTCGTCAACGTTCGGCCGGCCATCCACCGGCACGACCGAGCCGGTCCCGGCCGAGTGTCGGCCGGTGCTGGCTGGGTGCCGATTGGGCATGGTAAGAATGGACTATAGGCAAGCCCAGCCGAATGACAAACGCGCTAGTGCTCCGAGTGTCGGTAGCACACGATATGTCCGGTTTAGGTAGCACACGATCTGTCCGGTGATGCGGGGCTCTTTGGAGAGCCTGGATGCGCCGGACGGAAGCCCTACAGGGTGTGCGGGTGATCAAGTTCCGGAGCGAGTTCGAGCGCCATGAAGCCGGTGAGCTCAACCAGATCGATGCGGCGGCGCTGCTTGGCGTCAACGAGCGGACGCTCCGGCGTTGGTGCGTGCGGTTCGACGACGCCGGCGAGAGCGGGCTGTTGGACCGGCGTCTCGGCCAGGTGTCGGGCCAGCGGGTGCCGAGCGAGCGCGAGGCGCAGATCGAGACCCTGTATCGCACCCGCTACAGCGGCTTCACGGCGAAGCACTTCCACGAGCACCTGGTGCGCGATCACGGCTTCGCCTGGGGCTACACCTGGACCAAGGTGTTTCTGCAATCGAACGGCTTGCTGCCACGCGCCACAACGCGCGGCGCGCATCGCTGCAAGCGGCCGCGCCGGCCGCTGCCCGGGATGATGCTGCATCAAGACGGCTCGCGCCACGGCTGGATTGGCGGGCTCGATGCGATGGACCTGATCGTGACCATGGATGATGCGACGAACACGATCTACTCGGCCTTCGTGTGCCCAGAGGAGGGCACCGTCTCGACGTTCCAGGCGCTGCTGCAGGTGTTTGGCGAGCATGGCTTGCCGCTGAGTTTGTATACCGACCGTGGCAGCCATTACTTCCACACGCCGCGGGCTGATGGGCCGGTCGATCGCCAGTCTCCGACCCAGGTTGGCCGGGCGTTGGCGCAACTGGGTGTGGAACATATCGCGGCCTACTCCCCCGAGGCACGGGGCCGCTCGGAGCGTCTGTTCGCGACCTTGCAGGACCGGCTGGTGAAGGAGTTGGCGTTGGCTGGGATCGGCACGGTTGCGGCGGCCAACGATTTCATCCGTGAGGTCTATATGCCGGCCCACAACGCCCGGTTTGCGGTGCAGGCGGAGCAGGATGGCTCGGCCTTCGTGGCGATCAGCGGGGTCGATTTGGCGGAGATCTTGTGTGTGCAGGAGGACCGCCAGGTGGGCCACGACAACACCGTGGTGTTCCACCAGCTGCGGCTGCAGATCCCGCCCAGTCCGCTGCGGGCGCATTTTGTCAAAGCGACGGTGAAGGTGCGGCGGTATCACGACGGCAGCCACGCGATCTTCCACGGGCCGCGTTGCCTTGGCCGCTACGACGGGCACGGCGCGTTGCGGGCCGGTGCTTTGGGCGCGGCGGCATGACGCCCAACCAAGTCAGCGCCGGTGGATTTATGGATAACGCCAGCGCGTTACCCACAACTCCACCGCCACCGCATCAGCCGCAGCAAGCCCAAGCGCTGTCTATTTCGCCAAGCAACAGCCCCCCGGGGAGATGACGAACATCGGTCGCCTGATGCGCCGCCAGAGCGACCGTCGGTTTGTCCACGCCGGATAGGCGGGGACAAAACGGCAACAAGCGGACAATTAGAGTGCTACCTAAACCGGACAAGTTAATTAGCTATCGACACGCGCTAGTGCCCCGAGTCTGAAGTTCGCCTTATCGGGCGAGCATCAGGCTCGCGACGCTAGCTCTTTCAGTGGCCTGCCGATCTGGGGCCGGAGCCCAGTCAGCGCATCGGCCATCGGCAGGCTGCGCGGGGTGATCCGGTCGGCGCCGCGATGCGCCCAGTCGTGACTGGGGACGGCGGCGATCATGCGGGCCTGGGCCTCGGTCAGTGCGGCCAGTGCGGCGGCGTGGTCCACGGTGAGCACCGTGGCCCGTGCACCACCAGGTGGCCGTCGATGAACACCTGCTCGATCGCCCGGTCGGCAGCGGTGTAGACCAGTGATCGCAGCGGGTCGTGCGCCGGCATCATCCAGGGGTTGGTCAGATCGACCAGCACCAGATCGGCCTTGGCGCCGGGTTGCAGCCGGCCGATATCGGTCCGCCCCAGCGCCCCAGCGCCCCAGCGCCTGGGCGCCGCCGGCGGTGGCGGCATGGAACACCTCGTTCAGCGAGGTCGCGGTGATGTCCTCGGCCGCGATCCGGCCGATTGTGGCGGCGAGGCGGATTTCCTCGATCAGGTTGTGGGGGGCGACGTCGGTGCCGATGCCGAGGTTGACCCCGGCGCTGCGGTAGCGGCCGAAGTGTTCCAGGGTCTGGCCATAGCGGGCGAACGGCGAGGGGCAGTGGGCGACGTTGGTTGCGGTCTCGGCCAGGATCGGCAGGTCGCGATCGGTGTGCCAGCGCGTCCAGGAATGCCGGTCGATGAAGATGGCGTGGCCGAGGATGGTGCTGCGGTCGAAAATACCGAGTTGGTTGGCCCACTGCACCGGGGTGATGCCGTGGCGACTGGTCATCTCGTTGAACTCGTTGACGCTTTGCGAGCAGTGGGTGGTGAAGGGGAGGTTTTTCTCGAGCGCGGCGGCGTGGCTTTCGCGCAGCAGGTCGGCGGTGCCGGTGTCGATCTGGGCCGGCGAGACGATGCCGGATAGGCGGCCGCTGGGGTCGGCCTGGGCTTGCTCGATCAGTCGCAGCGCGGCGTCGAGGCCGGCGCGGCCGGCGGGTTCGTCCCAGGCATATTTCAGTTGCCAGTGGTTTTCCAGGTGCCAGTGGGCGGAGGCGAAGCTGGGGGCCGCGAACACCCGCAGGCCGGAGCGGGCGGCGAGTTCGATCCAGCCCTGATCGATGCCGGACAGGTCGGCCACGGTGGTGGTGCCGCTCGGCAGCAGTTCGGCGTAGTGCGACGGTCTTGGCGGCGAGGCGGGCGGGCGCGTCGGGGTGGAAGGCGAGGCCGCGTTCGTAGAGTCCGGTCATGAACATGCTGGGCAGGCCGTGTTCCTCGCGCAGGCCGCGGAACAGGGGTTCGCTGCTGGGGTGGGCGTGGATGTTCACCAGGCCGGGCATGACCATGCGGTCGGTGCCGTCGATTTCGCTGTCGGCCGGGCCGCTATAGCGGCGGCCGATGAAGCTGATGCGGTCGGCCTGGAACACGAGATCGGCGTTGCGCAGATAGGCGTGCCTGGCGGTGGCGGGGTCCCAGGCGATGATCCAGGCGGCGTTGCGGATGCAGGTTGTCGGCATGGCTCGGGTCCTGGCGGGTTCGGGGATCATGGCAGGGCTTTCGGGCGCTGATAAGTTGGGGGACGCGGATCGGCGCCGATGCTGCGCGACCTGGGTGGCCTGATGGATGCCGGCGATGCCGACGCGCTTCCCCGACTGCGTGCCGATGTCGGGGGGGGTGTCGTTCCGACTGCGCGACGGAGACCCGCGGCTGGCGCGCGGATGTGACGGTTCGGTCTGGCTGATTGTTGGCATGTCGATCCACCCGCCTGGGCTGCTTCACGGCTGTCGGAATGTTTTACAGCGCACGGAGGTAATGCCAGCGGGTCGGACGAATCCAGCAACGATATCAATGAGTAACGAGTTGGCATCGTACTTGCTACTGTAACGATGTCCAATCGTGGACGATGTCCAATCGTGGACGATGTCCAATCGTGGACGATGTCCAATCGTGGACGATGTCCAATCGTGGACGATGTCCAATCGTGGACGATGTCCCGATCCTGGGCGGTTTGAAGTTCGGAGACTGAGTGATGCGGACGATGTTGCTTTCAACTATCTTCGGCGCGGTGTTGGCGTTCTCGACGGTGGCGCGTGCCGACAACTACCAGATCGACTACACGACGATGAGCGGCGATTCAGCCAGCCTGCTGGTCTCGGCGACCGAGACTCCGGTTGGTGGTCCGTTCACGGTGACGGCGATCAGCGGCGAGCGCGACGGTCATGCGATCACCGGCTTGTCGACCTACGCGTCGTCTGATCAATTGTTGTTCGCGGCGGACCCATATGTCGATTTTTCGGGGTTGTCGTTTTCCACGTCGACCGGGGACTACAACCTGTTCACCAACAACGGTGTGTATGCCGAGATCGACAGCAATGTGGACTCGGTCGGGTATTCGTCGAGCGGCGTCACGCTGAAGTCGGTGGCGGTGACTGACGTGCCCGAGCCGGCATCGATTGCGGTGCTGGCGATGGGCTTGCTGGGTGTGTCTGTCGCCGCCCGCAAGCGCAAGATGATCTGATTGGACGGCCGCTGGGGCGGGTCCGGCCTCGGCGGTTTGGACTGGCGCGCGGCGTCCGACAGGGACGGCGCGTTCGCCGTTGGCGGTGACTGCCGGACGACAGGGGCTGCGAGCCTGACCGCGCGGTGGCTTGTCGTTTCGTTAGATTGTTGGAACGTTTGGTTCAGCGCCGCTTTATGGTGTGGGGACGTTGCCGGCCTGGCCGGGCTGAGCGTGCAGCATGGCGTGCCGCGCAATCGCTGCCTCGGGTGCCGAGGATGCGGCGTCGTCGGCCACGGCCTGAAGGTCGGCGAGCATCGCCTGGGCGTTGTGCCGCATGATCGCGAGATCGGTGGTGAATTCCGGGTCGCCGATGACGGCTGAGCCCGGGTAGGCTGATGGCGGGACGGCGGATGCTCGGTTCGGCGGCCGATGCCCCGCCGGCGGGGGCGCCGACGCCGCGTGCGCCGCGGTCGGTGATCTCGCTGGCCGGCCGGACCGAGCCGGCGACCGGGGTTCCGACCGGGGCTGGGTCTGGCATGGCGGCTGCGATGCGGCCGTGAGGTCGGGTTGGGCCTGGGCCTGGCATTGGGCCGGGGATTGCGAAGTGGGGTGAGCGGGCGGCTGGGATCGTGCGGTGCGTTCGGGTTGGGTGGGCGCCTGCGATGGCGCCGAAGCAGCGGCCGACGACGGGTGCGGCTGGGTCGGCGGCACCTGGCGCGGCGGCGTGGCGGGCCGCGGCGGAGCCTCTGGCGCGGGCCGTGACGCGGGCATCGGCGCGGTCGCGGCGGCCGGCGTCGTCTGCTTTTCGGGTTGGCTTCTAATCGCTTGCAGGGCCTTGCGACACTGATCGGCGGAGCGGCCGAGGGCGATGGCATTGCGGCGGTATTGCAGGATCAGCGAGTCGGTCAGATGCGGTTGCATCGACAGTCTGAGACTGTCCATCGCCGCGGCGGCATAGCCGAGTGAACGGCCGGCGAGGTCGTATTCCTCGGGGGTGTCGGCGCGGCAGGCCTGGATCATCTCCCCGATCGCGTTCAGGGCGAGGGTTCTGTCGCCTTTGAAGCCGGGGGCGTGGAACGGCAACAGGCAGCCGAGGGCGGTGATGAACAGCGCCTTGTTGGCATCACGGTTTGGCTGTGGGTGGGACATGAGGCGGGGCCCTTTTGGCGTTTTGGTCGGTCGCGCGTTTATGATATGTTCTTTTGTTTCTACCTCAAGTTGTGGAGGAACACAACAGGAAAGTTGGGCTCGGCTGCGCGGGCGGGTTGGCGGGGCGGGCGGGCTGCGCGGACTGGCTGCGCGGACTGGCTGCGCGGGGCGGCCGGCGAGCTGGCTGGCGGGGGGCTGCGTGGGTCGGCTGCGCGGACTGGCTGCGCGGGGTGGCCGGCGAGCTGGCTGGCGGATGCTGCGCGGGTTGGCTGCGCGGGCGGGTTGGCTGCGCGGGCGGGTTGGCTGCGCGGGTGAGTTGGCGGGCTGGCGGCCGGGCTGGCTACGTGGGTCGGCTGCGCGGACTGGCTGTCTGGCTGGCTGGCGGGTTGGCTGCGAGTTGGATGCGCGGGTTGGCCGCGTGGGCTTGCGGACATGATCGCGGGGGCTGGTCGGTGTTGTCCGGCGGCCCGCTCGGCGGGATGGGAGGGCGCGGCGGTCAGGGGGCCAGGGCGACCCCGGCGGGACGGCGGGAGTCGTTGGCACCGAAATACACGGAGGGCGGCGCCGCATGGGTGGCGACGGCGTCGGCGGCTGACGCCATCGATCTCACGCCGGTCGGTTTCACGTCCATCGATGGCTTGGGCGCCGAGGCGTCCGATCCCGCATGCGGGGGTTGCGCAAGGCCCAAGGCGCCCGAGGCGATCAGTTCGACCGCGCCGGAGGGTTGCTGGCGGCGGATCTGATAGCCCATCTGGCGCAGCATTGCCTCGGTGTCGGGCGACAGCGCGAAGCGTTCGGCATACAGCAGGTCGGGCAGCCATTGCTGGTGCAGGCGGGGTGCGTCCACCGCCTCTTGCGCGTTCATACCGTAGTCGATCATGTTCAAGATGGTCTGCACGACCGCAGTGATGATGCGCGGCCCTCCGGGTGAGCCCAGCACCATCTGGACCCGGCCATCGCGCAGCACGATGGTCGGGGCCATCGAGGACAGCGGGCGCTTGCCGGCGGCGATGGCGTTGGCCTCGCCCTGCACCAGGCCGAACTGGTTGGCGACGCCGGGCTTGAGGGTGAAGTCGTCCATCTCGTCATTGAGCAGGAAGCCGGTGTTGCCGGCGATCACGCCGGCGCCGAAGCCGCCATTCAGCGTATAGGTGACGGCGACCGCGCCGCCCGACTTGTCGAGCACCGAGAAATGCGTGGTTTCCTGCGCTTCGCCAGGCGGCGCGACGGCCGGTCCCAGGCTGGCCGACGGCGTCGCGCGGTCGCCGATGGTGCCTCGCAACCGGGCGGCGTAGTCGGTGGACAGCAGGCGGTGCAGCGGGGCGTGCACGAAGTCCGGGTCGCCCAGGTAGGTGTTGCGGTCGAAGAACGCCAGGCGGAACGCCTCGGCCATGACGTGGACGGCTTCGGCGGAGTGGAAGCCGATTTCGTCGAGGTCGTAGAACTGCAGGATGTTGAGGATCTGGCAGACCGTCACCCCGCCGCCCGGCGGCGGCGCGGTCTCGACGACGTAGCCGCGGTAGGGGCAGGTGAGCGGGGCGGCCTCGGTGACGCGATAGGCGGCGAAGTCGGCCGCGGTGAGGATGCCGCCGCCGGCGCGCGAGGCGGCCTCGACCTGGCGCGGAATGTCGCCTTTGTAGAACGCGTCGGGACCGTGGTCGGCGATGGCCTGCAGGGTGGCCGCGAGGTCGGGCTGGCGGAGCCGGTCGCCGGCCTGCAGGGCTGAACCGTCGGGGCGCAGGAAGCTGCCGGCGGCGGCTCGGTTGCGGCGCAGCAGTGATGCGCCTCGGGCCAGGATGTCGGCGTCGGCGGCGGTCAGGGTGAAGCCCTGGCGGGCCAGGCGGATCGCCGGGGCCATGACGGCGGCGCGCGACATGGTGCCGTATTTCACCAGCGCGGTATCCAGGCCGAGCACCGAACCGGGCACGCCGGCGGCCTTCCAGCCGCGCAGGCTGGCGCCGGGGATCGGGTTGCCGTCGGCGTCGAGGTACATGTTGCGCGCGGCGGCGGCGGGGGCGGTTTCGCGGAAATCCAGAAAGACGTCGCGCCCGTTGGGGTGTCCGTCGGGCCGGGCATTGGGGCGTTCGTCGAGGCGGCTATCGGGGCGGCCATCGGGGCGTTCGTCGAGGTGGCTATTGGGGCGCCCGTCGGGGTGTCCTTCGGAGCGGCCATCGGGCAGATGTGCGGTTAGGAAGCCGCCGCCACCGATATTGCCGCAACAGGGATTGACCACCGCCTCGGCGTAGCCCACGGCGACGGCGGCATCGATGGCGTTGCCGCCCTGGCGCAGGATGTCCACGCCGGCCTCGGCCGCGAGGCGCTGGGCGGAGACCACCAGGCCGGTGGTGGATTCGGTGGGTGGGGGCGATGCCGCGTTGGCGGCGACGGCCAGCAGGCAGAGCGCCAGGGCGGCGGCTTGGACCAGGGGCCGGATCATCGGTCGGATCGGGCTTGGGTCACTGATGGCGGCTGCTCCGGGACGCTGGTTCGGGCGGGTCGAACGCCCGTGCGGCGTCGACCGTCCAGGGTGATGTCGCGGGAAAGCGCGCCGCCGGCAGCCCGGTTTCGCGCGCCGCCCGCCGGATTGCGTCCGGGTAGGCCGACGCGGCCAGGGTGTCGGCCTGGCGGCCGAGGCTGGGGATGCTATCGAGCAGGGAGCGGATTTCGCTTTGCTGTTCGAGGATGGTGGTGACCCAGCCGCGCGTCAGCCGGCCTGGCTGGAACTGGCATTGCAGCAGGTGGAGCAGCAGGACAACGAGCCGGGAGCGCAGTTCCCGCCGATCGCGGATGGTCATCTCTGTCAGGTAGTCGATCAGATTGGTCCGATCGAGGCGGTTCAGCCTGCCGTTGGTCAAGGCGGCGACCTGCGCCGCGATCCATGCGTGCTCGTCTTGGTGGTAGAGCGCCTGATCGGGGTGCGGGTCGTGCGTTCCGGTCGGCAGCGGCGTGACTTTCGGCATCGGACACCTCCATCGCATCGACGAGATTAGCCGAAACGCGGCGCAAGCCAACGGCCTCTGGGCCGGCTATCCTGGTCTCGCTGACATGGGATGGGCATTGGGGCGGCGGGGCATTGGGCGGCTGGTCATTGGGGTGGCTGGCATTGGGGTGGCTGGCATTGGGGTGGCTGGGCTTAGGTCTTGATCGCGGTTTCATCCGGACCTTGTTCGGTGCTGACCGGATCGACGCGGCGCAGCATATAGATCGATGCGACCATCACCAGGATCAGCACCGCCAGGACACCGAGCTCGATCATCGAATTGTGGAATGTCCGCATTGCTTCGTTCGACATGTTGCCCTGCTGGGTGGTCTGCGAGGTTTCCAGGGTGATGACGAGAATGCGCCGGATCGAGGCGATCAGGCCGACGATGAGGAACGGTTCGCAGGTCAGCGCGCCCGAACGCACCGAAACCAGCACGGTGTGCAGGATCTCGACCAGCATGAGCACCACCAGCAGCCGGTCGATCACGACGAAGACCGTGTTGGTGGCGGTCCAGTCGCCGAGACCGGTCCACAGGGTGACCGCCGCGCCGAGGATCACCACGATGCTGGTGGCGCACAGCAGCACCGCCAGGGCGACGTACAATCCGTGCTCGGCCTGCACGAAAATCCGCGTCGAGAACGGGCGCCAGGCGATTTTTTCGTTAGCTTCATCAGTGTCCATGGCGCCGCTATGTGCCCTTCGGGCTGGGGTGTAAATGGCTGCTGCGCGGTTGGCCGCGGCGGTGGGTTGATTTTGCCTTGGC
Source organism: Rhodopila sp. (assembly GCF_965277825.1). NCBI lineage: Bacteria > Pseudomonadati > Pseudomonadota > Alphaproteobacteria > Acetobacterales > Acetobacteraceae > Rhodopila > Rhodopila sp. The sequence goes on from NZ_OZ255846.1 coordinate 1,012,083, forward strand.
GGCGCGCGGGGTGCCCGAAGTCGGGTTCCTTGCGTGCATCGTTTGGGGTGGTGTGGGGATGCGGGTGGGCGGGTCATTGTGGTTCGAGGGCGGCAAGTCGCGGGTGGGCGGGGCCAGCTCGGCCATGGCACAAGCGAACCCCTGGGCCTGGCGGCGACGCGGCGAGCTCGGATGGGCGTGGCGCGGCGGTTTGGCGTGATTGGCCGGGACGGTCGGGCTGGGGTTATGCCGGGCTAGGTCACGGCCTGGATTGCGTCGGCGATGATCTGCACGATGCGGTCGAGCGTTGCCTCCGGCGTCGGCAGCGGCGGGGCGAGGCACAGCGTGTCGCCGCTGGCGGGCGGCCCGTCGGCGGCGGCGCGCAGGCGCAGGATCAGGCCGCGGTTGGCGGCCTCGGCGACGATGCGGGCGCCTAGGCCCTTGGCCGGGGTCTTGGCGGACTTGTCGGTTACCAGTTCGACGGCGGCGAGCATGCCGATGCCGCGGACTTCGCCGACATCGGGCAGCGAAAGAAGGGTTTGCAGGTTGGCGCGGAAGCGGTCGCCCTGGATTTGCGCGCGATCGACCATGCCTTCGCGGTCGATGATGTCGATGTTGGCGAGGCCGACGGCGCAGCAGACCGGGTGGCCGGAATAGGTGGCGGCGTGCATGAATTTCTCGTCCGCCGGGGCGTCGAGCAGTACGTCCTGCATGTGGCGCGAGATGACCACGCCGCCGAGCGGCAGGTAGCCCGAGGTGACGCCCTTGGCGAACGACATCAGGTCGGGTTTGGTATTCCAGTGGCCGAGGCCGAACCAGGCTCCGGTGCGGCCGAAGCCGGTGATGACCTCGTCGGCGATCAGCAGCACGTGGTGGCGGTCGCAGATTTCCCGCAGACGGGGGAAGTAGGTGGGCGGGGGGACGATGACGCCGCCGGAGCCGATCACCGGTTCGGCGATGATGGCGGCGACGGTGTCGGCGCCTTCGGCCAGGATGGCTTGCTCGACGGCGTCGGCGGCGGCGATGCCGGGGTCGTCGTTGCCGGGCCAGCGGTAGGGGTAGGGTGGGGCGACCTGGAGGAACTCGGGCACCAGGGGGCCGAACATCTTGTGGTAGTTGGGCAGGCTGGTGGCGCTCATGGCGGCCAGGGTGACGCCGTGATAGCCGTAGCGGCGGGAGACAATCTTGACCTTGTTGGGCTGGCCCAGGCGCTTCCAGTGGTAGCGGGCGAACTTGAAGGCGGACTCGTTGGCCTCGGCGCCGGCGGTGGTGAAGTAGACCGCGGCCATGTTGTCGTAGGCCAGGCCGACGATGCGTTCGGCGAGGCGGATCGCCGGTTCGTTGGTGAAGCCGGCATAGGCCGAGGCGTAGGCCAGGGTTTCCATCTGGGACGCGGCGGCGGCGGCGAGTTCGCGGCGGCCGTGGCCGATATTGACGTTCCACAGCGAGGACAGGCCGTCGATGTATTCGCGGCCGTCGGCGGTGCGCAGCATGGCGCCGTGGCCGCTGACGTAGAGTTTCGGGTTGGCGTGGTCGGCGGCGTGGTGCAGCGGGTGGATCAGGTGGCGCTGGTCGGTGGCGACCAGAAGGTCGCTGGTCGATCGAATATCATCCATGCTAGGCGCCTTATGCTACTCATGCTGATCGTAGGGGATCCGCCGTGGGTTTTGAAGCATGCGAACCTGCCGTGTGCGATGCGCAAGGAAATGCCGATGAAGGCGGGAAGCCGGCGTGCTCGGACTGGCTCGAGGACCCAATCGCCCGCGGTTGTCGCGATCGGCTTAGATCGGCGTGACTGATGAGCTAGTGGAACAGCCGCCTGTCCCACCAACAAGGCCGGTGCAAACTGGATTGAAGTCGCGGGAAATCCGGATGGTACTGATTGATCAGATAGTTATGTTCCATGCGAGCGACGATACTGGGCACGATCAGCAGTAAAGATCGCTTGTTGAGCTGCCATGTTTCCCCAAAGGCCCTGGACTCAAACGCGCTCGGATCTGCCCAGAGGGGCATATGAGCGGGTTCAAACGTTTCATATGTCATGCCGTTGGGAATTGTGATCTCGATGAAGTGCTGGTTGGGCGGCATGCTGCCGCTGCCGTGAACTAGCTTTTCGAGCATTGCGGTCGAATAGTGCTGGAGGCGTAGATCATTGGGCTGGCTGGAGTGTTCCAACGGCCCGGGAAGAGCCTGGACCCCGCAGCGTCAAAGATGGGATAAACTCCGTTTGGGTCGCCAATTCGGTACGCTTTTAGAACGCGGTCGAGTTTCTGCGCGGTCACGCAGCCGAACCGTATTGGAGCCTTCCTAAGGATTCCCTCTACGAGCGGCCGGCCGAATTCGTCGGCTATCACGACATCAATGGGACGGCCACCGTCGAGCATGGGATTTGGCCTGAACAAAAAAGCTCGGGCCTCGACGTCGCTGCCCCACACGCGCCGGGCCATTGCCCATACCTCGGCCAATCTGGCGACTTTGGCGCCCTCAGGTTGTGAGAGCCGTGAGTTCTGGGTTCCGGAGCGTGGCAGATATGTTCTCGTCCGGGGTGCGCCCGAGGCTTTCTGCGCCTCTGAAAAAGGGATGTATCTCCGGGTGCGTGGGCCAGGCAGATCCGAAGACAACCAGAGATCTTTTCGAAGCAGGACGGCTTTTCTCCGTTTCGCCAAGATTGGTCTGGATACGAACCTGTAAACAAAGTCTTTGTCATTGGGGGCCACCTGACGAGCCAAGCTTTCCAGTGCGCTCAGGGGAAGCCCTTCTGTCACCGCGCGGCTGATCCACAGGGCCGACCGGGTCTTTCCCCGGGGAACGTTGATACCCAACACACGCGCGGTTTCAGCTTCCGCTATCACGGTTTTCACCTCATTGCCCAGGTGAGACAATCTATTGCGTCAGATGATTCCTGGCGACCGCACCGCGTAGCCTGAGGCAAACAAATGCGATGTTCCTCCGATCAATCAGGGAGAGGCCCCGCTGGCGTCGATCTGGCCGGCCTTGATGGCTTCCAGGAACAGCCGCCAGTCGGCGTTGGTTTGCGCCGCGTAGGCCATGGCGAAGCCGGCGATGGCGGATTCGAAGGCGGTGCTGGTGCCGATGTAGCCGGCGATGCGGGCGGCGTCGCCGGAGCGGGCGTGGGCGCGGGCGAGGGTGACGCCGCACAGCGTGGCGTGGAACGACAAGGCGCCCTCGGCGAGGTCCTCGCCGATCAGCGCCAGGCGGCTGTCCTTCAACTGGCGGATGTAGCATTGCTGGTCGTCGCCGCGATCCTCGGTCCAGCCAAGGAAACTGTCGGGCAGGGTCTGCATGATACGCTGTCCGACCACCACGCGCTGGCCCTGGTTGCGATAGACGCTGGGGCCGGCGTACGGCGCCAGCACCGAGGCCTGGGCCTCTTTCAGTTGCAGCAGCAGGGTCTGGTCGTCGCGGGTGACGAACAGGCCGATGGCGCAGAACGTGCCGACGCTGCCGACGCCGACGACCTTGAAGGCGACATCGGCGAGTTCGTAGCGGTCGAGCAGGATGCGGCGTTCCTCGGGCAGCGACAGCTTGTAGGAATCGAAGGCGGTGCGGGCGACGATTTCATGGGTGTCGTCGCGCTGGCCGGACAGCGGGAAGATCAGCGGCGGCTTGTCCTTGATGCGCCACTGGCCCTTGGTTTTTTCGATCAGCTTGGGGTAGCCGGCGTGGCCGGCCTCGACCGCGGTGTGCAACCGCTTCAGTTCGCGCTCGCGCAGTTTTGGCTCTGCGATGCTGTCGATCACGTCGGTGACGTCGACGCGTGAGCGCCAGGCGTCGAGCGGGGCGAGGCGGACCAGTTGCTGCATGTGGCGGCGGTAGGCCTGCGCCACGGCGGCGGCGAGGTGGTGGGCGGCGCGGTCGCCGAGGACGCGGGTCTGGGCGCTGACCGCGAAGCTGGCGGCGAGGCGCTTGAGGTCCCACTCGAACGGTGCGGGCAGGGTTTCGTCGAAGTCGTTGACGTCGAACACCGGGGTGCCCTCGGGCGAGGCGAAGCTGCCGAAATTGGCCAGGTGGCAGTCGCCGCAGGCCTGCACCCAGAGGCCGGTGGTGGGGGTTTCGGCGAGGTCGGCGTTCATGATCGCGGCGGCGCCGCGGAAGAAGCCGAACGGGGAGGCGCGCATGCGGTCGTAGCGGATCGGCAGCAGGCTGGCGATGCGGTGGCGGCCGGACTCGATCAGCAGGTCGATCGGGTCGTGGCGGGTGGCGGGGGGTTTCCAGTGGGCGTGCGCGCTGCGCGGCACGGTCTTGCGCAGGGCCTGGCCGATGTGACGGCGCTCCGCCGCGGGCAGGACGATTGCCGTGGGCATATGCTCCAAGGGCATTGGGGCGTTCCGGAGGGTTGCAGAATATCACATCGTGTAGTGGACAAATCGCAAGTGTCAAATGCACGCGGCGGCACTATTTGCGCGGTCAATCGGGGTGGTCCGTCTTGGTTTTGTCACATCAACCATTCTGGGCGTAACAGTCGCACAGTGATCAGCGGGATGGCGGCGATCAGGCCGGCGATGACGTCGTCGGCCATGATGGCGAAGGCGCCGTGGCGGCGGTCTGCCCAGCCGATGGGGCCGAGTTTGGTGATGTCGAACAGGCGGAAAAGCACGAAGGCGGCGAGCAGGCCGGGCAGGGTGGGGCGGGCCAAGGCGAGGACTGTGATCCACTGGCCGGCGAATTCGTCGATCACGACCCAGCCGGGATCGCCCTCGATGGCGGCTTTGCGGATGGCCAGGGTGCCCCCGATGGTGGCTGCCGCCGCGGCGAGGGCGAGCAGCCAGGGCGAGATCGACAGGAACGCCGCGCCGGTGATGACGGCGGCGGCGGATGCGACGGTGCCGGCGGCGAGCGGGGCGTTGCCGGTGCCGAAGCCGGCGGCGATGAAGCGGGCGAGGGTCATGCGCCGGGTCATGGGTTGGCGGATGGACTGCGGGTGGTCATGGGTTGCGGGGGGCAACTCGTGGGTGGCCGGGCCCGGCCATGACACCACGGGCGCGGCGGGCATGGGGCATGGGGCAGCGGTTCTTCATGGGTTGCGGTGGGCAACTCGTGGGTGGTCGGGCCAGGGCCGGCCATGACACCACGGGCGTGGCGGGCACGGAATTGGGGGCATGGGGCTGCGGGTGGTCATGGGTTGCGGGCGAGAAAGTCGCGGATCGCGGCTAGGACCGGAGGTTCGGTCAGGATCGGCGCGTGGCCGATGCCGGGCAGCGAGACGACCTCCATGTCGGGGTGGACGGCTTGCATGCGGCTGACGGTGCCGGGTAGCAGGATGTTGCTGACGGCGCCGCGGACCAGCAGCACCGGCAGATCGGTCAGCGCGCCGAATAGCGGCCACAGGTCGGGCGGCGGCCGGTTCAGCAGTTTGGCGATCGCGGTGTCCCAGTTCGGGTGCCATCGGCCGCCGGCGCCGACCCGGTAGGTGAGTTCGGCCATATGGCGCCAGGCGGCGTCGGAGTGCAGCGACATCGGCGGCAGGCTGGCGCGCAGCAGGGCGACGCAGGCGTCGAGGCTGGGCAAAGCGGGGTCGTGGGCGACGAAGTCGCGCACGAAGTCGGCGCCGTCGCCGGCGATGTCCGGGCCGATGTCGTTCAGCACGACGGCGTGGACCAGGCTGGGCTTGGCGGCGGCGAGGCCCATGGCGAGCAGGCCGCCGAAGCTGGTGCCGATGATCACCGCGCGGTGGATGTGCAGCGCGGCGCAGACGTCCATGACGTCGCGCAGGCAGGCCTCCGGGGCGTAGCGGTTGACATCGCGGGAGCGGCCGGAGTCGCCGCGGCCGGGGTAGTCGAGGGTGACGACGCGGCGATCGCGGCCGATCTCGGCGGCCAGAGCGTCGAAGTCGGCGCCGGTGCGGACCAGGCCGGGCAGGCAGAGGACCGGCGGCTTGGGGTGACCGGCGCGGCGATCCGCGTCGCAGCGGGCGTCCGGTTGAGCGTCTGGCTGGGCGTCCCCGCGGGCGTCCCGGTGGGTGTCGCCACTCGCTTCCCGGTAGGCGTCTCCGTGGGTGTCGCGATGGGTGTCCCCATGGGTGTCGCGATGATTGTCACGGTGGGCGTCGCGATTGGTTTCCCGGTAGGCGTCTCCGTGGATGTCGCGATGGGTGTCCCCGTGGGTGTCGTGATGGTTGTTACGGTGGGCGTCGCTGTGGGTGTCCCGGTGGGCGTCGTGTTGGGTGTCGCTGTGGGCTTCGTGTTGGGCGTCGTGTTGGGTGTCGCGGTGGGCTTCGTGTTGGGCGTCGAGGTGCGTGTCGCGATGGGGGTCGCGATGGGCGTTCCATTGGCGGACCTGTAGCGGCAGGTGGTCCCAGGCGCTGATGCGGTGGATCAGCGGGTCCAAGGCGTGGCGGTCAGGATCGGGGTGGGGTCGTGGCGGGCGGCGCGATACATCACCACGTTCTCGGTCACCCGCTGGACGTAGTTGCGGGTCTGGCCGACCGGGATCAACTCGATCCAGTCGACCATGTCGATCGGGCCGGTGCGCGGGTCGCCGTTCTGGTCGAGCCACTCGGCGACGCGGCGGGGGCCGGCGTTGTAGGCGGCGGCGGCGAGCGGCAGGCAGTTGTCGAAGCGGGTCAGCATGTCCCCGAGATAGGCGGTGCCGAGCTGGATGTTATGGTTTGGGTCGAGGGTGAGGCTGGCGAGGGAGACGCCGATGCCGAGCTGTTTGGCGACCTCGGACGCGGTGGGCGGCATCAACTGCATCAGGCCGCGGGCGCCGGACGGGCTGAGCGCGGCGATGTCGAAGCTGCTTTCCTGGCGCATGATGCCCAAAGAGAACGCCGGGTCGGGCGGGGCGGCGACGGCATAGGGCATCGGCCAGCCGGCGTGCGGCAGAGGCAGGCCGTCGCGGCCCATGCGGCGGGCGACGAACACCGCGCCGTCGGGCACTCCGGCTTGCAGCGCGAACACCGCGGTCAGGGTGCGTTCGGCCGGGATCGGGGCGAGTTGGTCCATGCGCACCAGGAACGCTCGGGCGCGGCTTGGGTCGCCCCAGGCGATCAGCCAGGCGGCGGCGCGCAGCACCTCGTGTTCGGTGAAGGCGAGGGCGGTGTCGCGGGTCCAGGTCGGGTCGCTGAGCCGAACGATGCGGGAGGCGGGTTGCTGGCCGAGCGCGAGGGTGGCGAGCTGGCCGTAGAAGGTGGTGGGGAAGGCGGCGGCGGCGGTGAACTCGGGCCTTGGGTCGCGTCCGGCGGCGGCGGCGGATCGCGCCAGCCAGTAGTGGGCTCGGGCCTGGGTGATGATGGCGTGGGCGCCCGCGAGGGTGCGGAAGTGGGGTTCGGCCTTGGCCGGGTCGTGCAGCATGCGCAGGGCGATGAAGCCGGCGAGGAATTCGGCCTCGGCGTGGGTTTCGTCCTCGGTCTGGCGGTGCGCGGCGGTGACGGCGTAGGCGGTAGCGGGGTCGCCGTCGTGCAGCAGCTTGCGGGCGAGCAGGTTGCGTTCGGCCCAGAACGCGGCCGGATCGTCGGCATCCGGGGTGTGGATCAGCAGGGCGGCGGCTTCGGCGTCGTGGTTGGCGTGGCGTAGCGCGCGGGCACGGTCCAGGGTCAGGCCGGGGTCGTCGCGCTGGTTGGGGGGCAGGGCGGCGACCAGGGATTCGGTGACCGGGTCGTCGCGTTTGGCGGCGAGGCGGGCCGCGGCGGCGGCGTGGTGGGCGGGATCGAGGCGGACGATCTGGCGGGTGGCGGCGGCGGGGTCGATGCGCCAGCCGAGGCGCTGGAAGCGGGCCCACTGGTCGTCTTCGGTGGCGATGCCGGGCCAGCGGGCGAGGAAGTCGGCCTCGGCGGGGGCGGTGTCGATGGCGTCTATCCAGGCGCGGCGGGCCAGGGCGTCGGCCTCGGCGGTGCGCCCGGTGTTGGCGGTGGCGCGGGCGCAGCGCAGCAGGGCGGCGGCGAGGGTCGGGGCGCGGGTGCATTGGGCGAGCACGGCGGCGTCGTCGGGGTCGGCGGCGAGGGCTTCCTGGCGGCGGCGTTGCAGCATGGCCTGGTCGGGCCAGTCGGGGTTTTGGGTGATGAAGTCGGCGATTTCGGAGGCGGTGGCGGCGCCGGGGGCGCGCAGGCGGAGGTAGAGGATGAGCTTTTCCGCCACCGGGTCGGCGAACTGGGCGGCGTCGGCCTGGGCGTCGGTCCAGCGGTCGGCGCGGACCGCGGCGAGTGGGTTGGCGGCTTGCGGGTTGGCGGTTTGTGGGTTGGCGGCTTGCGGGTTGGGTTGTGCGCCGGCTTCGGCCGCGGGCCAGGCGGCGAGCAGGACGAGGGCGAGGCGGATGCTTGGGCGCATGGCCGCCTTCTAGACCAGTTTCGGCATGATTGTGCATGCCGAAATGGTCTAGAACTTTGTTTTGTCCCATGATTCACGCACTTTGAACATTCCGCCCAAGCTGCGATCATGCTTCTGGTATCGCGCGTCATGGCAGCGCGATGGTTTTGTTTAGGTATCCGGTCCAGGCACCGAATCGTCGACGCGTTGGGTCTGGCGCCGCTCCGCGACCGGATGCCGGCCTTGCGGCGCATCGATCACGCGCCTAGGTTCCGCGTCCTTATATCGGCTGAATCCGGGCGGGAGAGGGACATGTTCAAGGGATCGCTGGTCGCGCTGATCACCCCCATGCGGGACGACGGGTCGGTCGATGAGAAGGCCTATGCCGCGCTGGTGGACTGGCAGATCAAGGAGGGCACCCAGGGACTGATCCCGGTGGGCACCACCGGCGAAAGCCCGACCTTGTCGCACCAGGAGCACCGCCGGGTGGTGGAGATCGCCATCGAGGTGGCGCACGGCCGGGTGCCGGTGATCGCCGGGGCCGGTTCGAACAGTACAGAAGAGGCGATCGCGCTGACCCGGCACGCCAAGGAAGCCGGGGCGGATGCGGCGCTGGTGGTGACGCCCTATTACAACAAGCCGACGCAGGAGGGGATGTATCTGCATTTCCGCGCCATCGCCGACGCGGTGGAACTGCCAATCATCATCTATAACATTCCGCCTCGGTCGGTGGTGGACATGAGCGTGGAGACGATGGGGCGGCTCGCCAAGCATCGCAACATCGTCGGCGTGAAGGACGCGACCGCCGACCTGAAGCGGCCGCTGCACACGCGGCGGGCGTGTGGCGAGGATTTCTGCCAGTTGTCGGGGGAGGATCATACCGCGCTGGCGTTCAACGCCGCGGGCGGGGTGGGCTGCATCAGCGTGACCGCGAACGTGGCGCCTCGGCTGTGCGGGGAGATGCAGGCGGACTGGGCCGAGGGGCGGGTGGTGCAGGCGATGGCGGTGCAGCACCGGTTGCTGGCGCTGCACGACGCGCTGTTCGCCGAGACCAGTCCGGCGCCGGTGAAGTATGCGGCGTCGCTGCTGGGCAAGACGTCGGAACGCTGCCGGTTGCCGCTGGCGCCGATCGGCGAGGTGACTCGGGTTCGGGTCAAGGCGGCGATGGCCGAGGCGGGGTTGTTGAACTGAGGGTTCGGGTGGTGGCAAAGTCGTGGGTGGCCGGGCCGATGCCGGCCATGACGGGTTGATGGCTGAGAGCAAGAAAAAGGGCCTGATCTCGCACGGCGTGGCGGCGCAGAACCGCAAGGCGCGGTACGACTATTCCATCAAGGATACGGTGGAGGCGGGGCTCGTGCTGAAGGGGCCGGAGGTGAAGTCGCTGCGGCTGGGGCGGGCGACCTTGACCGAGGCCTGGGCGGGCGAGCGCGAGGGCGAGATGTGGCTGTTCAGCGCCTATATCCCGGAATACCAGGGTGGGGTGCTGTCGCGGTTCGAGCCTCGGGCGCCGCGCAAGTTGTTACTTAAGAAGAAGCAGATCGTTCAGTTGCTGGGGGCGGTGTCGAAGCAGGGCGCGACGCTGGTGCCGTTGCAGATCCATTTCAACGACCAGGGGCGGGCGAAGGTGCTGCTGGGGGTTGGCGTGGGGCGGCAGAAGCAGGACAAGCGGGAGGCGATCAAGGACCGGGATTGGAAGCGGGACAAGGCGCGGTTGATGAGTGCTCGGGGGTAGCGGTCGGGTAATGGCTGGAGGTCCGGGTGTAGATGGCAAACCTGGCGGTGAAAAATGTGCGCCTGGAGCCTTGGATTGGGAGGAGGGCCGGGCTGGTCTTCGACAGTCATTTTTCTCAAGTTATGGAGAACGTTGGCCAACCGGCGTAGTATTGAAGGTCTTGGCTGGGCATCGAAGGTCTTGGCTCGCCCAGGCGGGTGGATCTCGTCCCGCATCATCGAGGGTTTGTCAGATCTGTTTTCGAGTTTGGCCTGTTTTCGGGGATGGCCTGTTTTCGGGATGGCCTGCCAGATCCGCTTGTTAGGCGGTCTTCCAGATTATTTGGTGGTTTCCCGAGTTTTCTTGGATGGCTGATCGGACTTGATCGCTGTGCGGAAGTCGCGGGACTTCGCCGCGGTCCACGGCGTGTTTCCGCTGACTGATTTTCACCTGCCAAGCCGTCCTGGACGCCGCGGCGGATCCGCTGGCCACGCGCCGTGGACGCCGCGGCTGATCTCCGCTGGGGCTGTGACGCCTTCCGCGACCCAGATTTGGCGCTGTTGGCCCAGGTCGGGCTTGCCGGCGAGGGCGACAATACGCTTGGCATTTTCGCGCGACCTGCCGCGGCGCGTCTCGCCGGGCCGATTATTACTCTAGCGCACGAGCCGGAGCTGCTGCTACTCGACGGACCGTTCGGCGCGCTGGATCATTTCACACGCGAGCAGCCGCGGCAGGTCGTGCAGACCCTTCGGCCAGAAGGAGGCTGACATCAGGGAGGCTGACATCGGCTTTTGGCTCCGTTGCTTCCCGAACCCCGATTTCCGCATGTCCGGCCGGGTATTCCTGCTGCTGCTGGCGGCGATCCTGGCGCGCTGCGCGACACCGCCCGGGACCGATTGCAGACTGACAATGGTCGCCCGGATGCCGTTGGCGGTGCAGGATCATCTGCTGGTGGTGCCGGGCGGCATCAACGGCAAGGAGGTTCACCTGGTGGTCGATAGCGGGGCGGAGCGGACCACGATCAGCGACGAAGTGGCGCGGCGCCTCGGGCTGCCGCCGGACGCAAGGTACGTCAACCGAGCGCTGGGCGTCGGCGGTGTGACGACGACGACCGATGTCAGCGTCCAGCGGCTGGTTTTGGGCGGGGTGCATTTCCCGCTCGATCGGATCGCGGTCGGGTCGTTCAATCTGCGCACCACGACCGGGCTGGACGCGGATGGTCTGCTGGGCGCCGACATCCTGCTGGCGTTCGACATGGACATCGACGTGCCGGCGGGCAGGCTCACGCTGTATCGGCGGCGGATCTGTGCCGATATGCGGCCACCCTGGACCGATCCGGCGATCGAGATCACCGGGGTCAGGGCGCGCCGGGACCGCCTGCTGGTGCCGTTCCAACTGGATGATGTGCCCGGCATGGCGATCCTGGATACCGGGGCGCAGGGCAACGTCATCGGCATCGACATGGCGCGTCGCATGGGACTGGATCAGCGGAGCTTGGCCAATGATCCCGCGGTGCGCCAGCACGGCGTGGGCCCTGGGGAAACCATCTCGCGCCTGCATCAGTTCCGCTCGCTGCGGATCGGGCCGGTGGTCCAGCAGCAGCCCCGGATCACCGTGATGACAGCCGATTTCGGGGTCGGCGACGCGTTGATCGGCGAGCAGTTCCTGTACCGCCGGCGCGTCTGGGTGGCGTTCCACAGCCGCCAGATCTTCGTCTCGCAACGCACCGATCAGCCATGATCGACAAGCTGGAAATGCTGCTGGCACTGGCGCGCGAACAGCATTTCGGCCGCGCCGCGGAGTCGTGCGGGGTCACCCAGCCGACCTTGTCGGCCGGGCTGAAGCAGCTCGAGGAGGGCTTCGGCGTGCTGCTGGTGCAACGCCAGTCGCGCTTCATCGGCTTCACACCGGAAGGACTGCGGGTGCTGGACTGGGCGCGCCGCATCGTCGGCGACTACCGCGCCATGCGCGACGAGATCCGGGCGCTGAAACGCGGCCTGGCCGGGCATCTGCGCATCGCCGCGGTGCCCACCGCGTTGCCGATCGTCTCGACCCTGACGACCCCGCTGCATGTCGCCCACCCCGAGGTGCTGTTCACCATCCTGTCGCGCAACTCGATCGAGATCCTGACCTTGCTGGACAATCTCGAGGTCGATGCCGGGCTTTCCTACGTCGACAACGAACCGCTGGGACGCGCCCGGGCAATCCCGCTGTATCATGAGCGTTACCGGCTGCTGGTGGCCGCCGACCGCCCGCTGGGCGACCGGGCTTCGGTCGGCTGGGCCGAGGTGGCCAGTGTGCCGCTGTGCCTGCTGACGCCGGACATGCAGAACCGTCGGATCATCGACCGGCGGCTGCGCGACGCCGGGGTGGAACCGGCGCCGACGCTGCAATCGAACTCCATGGTGGTGTTGTTCTCCCACGTGCGCACCGGGCAGTGGGCGAGCGTGATGCCGGCGCTGCTGGCCGAGACGATGGGCTTGCAGGCGCCGATCCGAGCGATCCCGATCGAGGATCCGATCTTGCCGCCGACGATCGGATTGATCTATCCGCAGCGCGAGCCGTTGACCCCGCTGACCGCCGCGCTGGTCACCGAGGCGCGACGGGTCGGGCCGGGATGGATGCAGACGCTATGATGACCTGCCGGTGGCGTGCGAGCGCTTTTTGCTGGCATCTCCGGAAGCGTTAATCGCGCACTCGAGAATGTCCAGCCTCACGCGCGGCGGAACGTCACCACCAACACGTCGCGAAACCCTGGTTCGGCCGGATCCAGCGGCTGCACCGGGGTCACCCCATGCAGCACCCGCGCATCATCCACCAGCGCGGCATCCAGCGGCTCGGTCAGGGTGAAATCGCCCAGCGTGTGGCCGGCCAGATCGTGCACCGAGGTGACGCCGCTGGCGATGTTGCGGCGATTGACCAGCAGCACCAGCACGTAATCGACGCCATCGCGGTGCATGCCCTCAGGGGTGGGACGGCCTTGCTGGTCGCGACGCGCCTCGATGCGGAACTGATGCACCTCGACGTGCCAATCCGGCGCCGGCGAAACTGGGGCGGGGTTGAGTTCGCCGAACAGCTTGTGGCAAAAGCGCAGGATCGCGGTCATCGAGGCGCCGAGGGCGGCCTGGTCGGTGACCGGTTCGAACCAGCGCTGGATGCCGCCGTTCAGGGTGTTGTAGTCGCGGCTCTGGTAATGCGGCTGGGCCGACTGGCGATGGATCCCGCCGGCGGTCGCCCTGAACACCGCGTGGCGGCGTTTGCGGTAACGCCCGCCATCGGCCATGTAGGTGTCCGCCCCGAGATCGTTCCAACTGGCGGCGAAATCGGCCCAATCGGTAAGCGCGCCGGTCTGGCATAGCAGCGCGCGCATGTCTGGGCCATGCACGAAGCTACGGCCCTCGGTGCGGATCGTGTCAGTCAGCGGCCTGAGCGTGTCCATGGTTGTCGCCTTTTTCAGCCGGGGCCTGGGCCGGCAACGACACCGTCATCGTCGGCACCGGGTTGAAGATCCTGATCCCAAGCTCCTGAAACCGCCGCTTCATGCGCCGGTTGAACTCACGCTGCACGGGCCAACGGCCTGAATCGGTGCAGACCACCTGGCCGACGATGGTCGTCGCCGCGCCGTCCACCTTGTCGACGCCCCATAGCTGGAAGTCGCTCAGCATCTTCGACGACAGGTCGGACTCGGCGCGCATCCCGGCGACGATCGCCTTCAGTTCGTCGGCCACCCGGTCGGTATCCTCATCATACGCGACGCTGACGCTGATCGAGGCGTTGCCCAGCCCGCGGTTGGTGTTGCTGACCGAGGTGACCGAGCTGAACGGGATGATGTGGACCGATCCGTCGCCGGCGCGTAAGCGGATGGTGCGCACCGACAGGTTCTCCACCGTGCCGGTCAGCCCGGACACGGTGACCGTGTCGCCGACCTGCATGGCGTTTTCCAGCAGCAGGAAGATCCCGGTTATCAGGTCCTGCACCAGCTTCTGCGATCCGAAGCCGATGGCCACGCCGACGATGCCGGCACCGGCCAGCAACGGGGCGATGTTGATGCCGATCTCGCTCAGGATCATCAGCCCGGCGATGATCGAAATGGTGATCAGCAACGTGGTGCGCAGCAGCGGCAGCAAAGTGCGCAGTCTGGCGGATTTGGCGAACTGGGCCTGGCGCTGCAGCCGGTCGAGGTGCTGCTGGACGCCGCCGTTGACCGCCTCCCACACGGACAACGCGAGCACGATGGTGACCATCAATGTTCCGACCGCCGACAGGATGCGCACGCCGAGTGCGCTGCCGACCAGCCAGAGGAAGGTGTTCAGGCCGTACAGTTGCAGCAGCCCGAGTACGCACAGGACATAGACGAACAGGCGCAGTGCCAGGGTGACCGCGGGATGGTAGACCTTCAGCCGGGTGCGCATGCCGGCATAGAAGTCCAGCTCAGCTGATCCGGTCCGCATGACCCGGTCGACCACGCCCAGCAGCAGCAGCAGCGCCAGCCGGGCGCCGATCAGCACCAGGGCGGTGACGACGAAATAGTGGATCACCAGGGCAAAGCCGTGCGGCACCTCGATCGCCCAGGCCAGCCAGAGGGCGATCAGGAAGAACAGCGCCACCCAGTGCCAGACCCGCGCGAAGCGGTTGCGGATCGCGGCCAACATGCCGGTGGCGCCGGGCGGGGCGCGCAGCAGGCGGGCTACGGCGTGACGTTTCTGCACCACGATGAACGCCAGCGAGAGGTGCAGCAGCAGGCCGACGAACTTCTCGAACGCGTCGTGGCCGATGTCGGACAGGCCGAGCAGCAGCCCGACCTCGCCGATTGCGTAGCCGAACACCGCGATCAGGATCAGCCGCCGGGTCCAGTGCATCAGGTAGGCAGCCGAACTGTCGCGCAGATGGAACAGTCGCAGGCGGGATTCGCCGGGCGAGAGCAGCATGCGCGCGACGCACAGCAGCGCCACGCAGATCGCGTAGGAGTCGATGATTGCCAGGATGATCAGCCGGCTGACGGTCTGGCCGCCAAGGCTCGATCCGGCGATCAGGTGTCCGACCAGGATGATGCCGAACACCGGCACCAGTTCGAGCACCAGGCGGGCGGTGACCAGCGGCACACGCCTTAACAGGGTCCAGGCCGAGGGGCGCGGCCGGTGGCGGTGGACCGGTGGGTCGGTGTCCTCGGTCTCGGCGTGGATCTGTTGCATGGGCGCCGGCGGTTCGGTTGCCGCCTCGTCCAGGTCGGGTGCCTCGGGGTCGGGCGGGACGGCCGCGTCGGGGATTTCCTGTCGATCCGCCGAACGGACCGCGGGCGCCTGGCCTTCCAGGCGGTGGATCGGCCGTTGCAACGCGCGGCGCAGGCCATACTCGACGGCGACGGCACAGACCAGCACCAGGGCGACCCGCCAGGCGACGTCAAGCAGGATGCCGAGCGCGATCGGGTTGGTCGCCATCACCACCGCCCAGGCATAGAGCAAGGGCAGGCTTTGCACGGCGTTCATCGCCTCTACCGTCTGGGTGCCGACCTGGTTGACGAAGGCCGACGCCGAAAGCAGCACCTGGGCGCCGAGGCTGTCGGGGGCGAGCGGGATGTTGATGCCCTCAACCGTGGTGTGCGGCGGCGCCGGCTTGGCCGGTTCGGCGGGCGCGGCTGCCTGGGTCTGGCTGGCGCCGGATCGCGGTCCCGGCGTGGCGCCGGGTCGCGGGGCTGCGGTGGCCGACGGATGGGTTTTGATGATGGCGTTCAGCGTGGCGGCGAAGGCGGCGCGCTGGGCGGGGTCGTTCAACACGTCCAGCGCCGCGCGGGCCTGCTCGGCCGAGATCGAGGGCGGCGCGGCGGCCTGGGCCGGGGCGGGCTGGTCGGCGGGCTGGGTAGCGGCAGGCTGGGCAGCGGCGGGTTGGGCGGCCGATGGCGCAAGCACGCCCAGGACGATTGCGCACAGGATAAGAGCGACGCGTATCATCCGCCGGGTACGACCACACATGGCGCCGCCCGGTCAATGAGAAACCGGGGCCGGGCGCGGCCGGGCCACTTACCGAAGTGCCAGCTACACGCCATTATCTCGGGATGCATGGGTTTCTGACAGTCCTGGTCATTATTATGATGTTTGCCACGCTGGGCGTGCTGGTCGCCGGTATGGTCGGCATGGTGCGCGAGACCGATCCGCGACGATCCAACAAGCTGATGCAGTGGCGGGTTCTGCTGCAGGGCGTGACGATCCTGCTTTTTGTCATCCTGATGACCTTGTTGCGGTCGTGAGCTTGGCCGGCGACCGGGCCGCGACCTGGCCTCCTCGCCCTCGACCCGCCGTGGCCTCCGCCCGAGCCGCGACCTGACCGCTGCTCGCGACCCGGCTTGGCCTCCGCCCCGGCGTGAAGGGCACGGCGCGGCCGGGGCGTTTGACACCCACAGACCCCGCCCATAAGGTCCGGCGCCCTATCGCAGGTGCGAAGTTGTGCTCGGAACCTTAGCGTTACCGGGCGTTTAGGTATGTGCTCATCAAGGTCCCAGAAGGCGACGATTTCCCATGAAGATCATTGTCCCCGTCAAGCGGGTGGTTGACTACAACGTGAAGGTTCGCGTGAAGTCGGACGGTTCGGGCATCGAAACCGCGGGGGTGAAGATGTCGATGAACCCGTTCGATGAAATCGCCGTCGAGGAAGCCGTGCGGCTGAAGGAAAAAGGCGTCGCGACCGAGATCGTCGCGGTCTCGATGGGCGTGGCGCAGTGCGCCGAGACGATCCGCACCGCCCTGGCGATGGGTGCCGACCGCGGCATCCTGGTGGAAACCGACGCCGACCTGCAGCCGCTGGCGGTGGCCAAGCTGCTGAAGGCGATCGTCGATCAGGAGCAACCGCAGATCGTCATCCTGGGCAAGCAGGCGATCGACGACGACATGAGCGCCACCGGACAGATGCTTGCGGCGCTGCTGGGCTGGTCGCAGGGCACCTTCGCCTCGAAGCTGGCGGTCGAGGGCGAAACGCTGACCGTGACGCGCGAGGTCGATGGCGGGCTGGAGACCGTGGCGCTGAAATTGCCGTCCATCGTGACCACCGATCTGCGGCTGAACGAGCCGCGCTATGCGTCGCTGCCGAACATCATGAAGGCGCGGAAAAAGCCGATCGCCAACATGAAGCCGGCCGATCTCGGCGTCGATGTGACACCGCGGCTGACGGTGTTGGGGGTCAGCGAACCGCCGAAGCGCAAGGCCGGTCAGAAGGTCGGATCGGTGGCCGAGTTGGTGAGCAAGCTGAAGACCGAAGCGAAGGTGATCTGACGATGACAAGCCTGGTCCTGGTTGAATACGACGCCTCGGGCATCAAGCAGCCGTCGCGCAGTGCTGTCGCCGCCGCGCAGGCTTTGGGAGAGGTGCACGTGCTGGTCGCCGGTGCCGGCGTGACCGAGGCGGCGGCGGCGGCGGCGAAGTTGCAGGGCGTCGCCAAGGTGCTGGTGGCGGACGATCCGGCGCTGGAACATCTGCTAGCCGAACCGACGGCGGCGCTGCTGCTGGGGATGGCTCCGGCGTATTCGCACATGCTGGCGGCAACCACCGCGGTCGGCAAGAACGTGATGCCCCGGGTCGCCGCGCTGCTGGATGTGCAGCCGATCAGCGACATCGCGGAGGTGGTGGACGCCGATACCTTCGTGCGGCCGATCTATGCCGGCAACGGCATGGCGAAGGTGAAGACCTCGGACGGCCAGAAGATCATCACGGTGCGCGCGGCCAGCTTCGATCCGGTCGCCGCCGACGGCGGCAGCGCGGCGGTGGAAAACGTCGCGGTGGGGGAGATGCCGGGGCTGTCGAAATTCGTCTCTACCGAATTGTCCAAGAGCGAGCGGCCCGAGCTGACCGCGGCACGGGTGGTGATATCCGGCGGACGTGGCATGCAGAACGGCGAAAACTTCAAGCTTATCGAGCCGATTGCTGATAAGCTTGGGGCCGCTGTCGGTGCGTCGCGGGCGGCTGTCGATGCCGGCTTCGTGCCCAATGAATACCAGGTCGGTCAGACCGGAAAGATCGTCGCACCTGACCTTTACGTCGCTGTCGGCATTTCGGGGGCAATCCAGCACCTCGCCGGCATGAAGGACAGCAAGGTGATCGTGGCGATCAACAAGGACGAGGAAGCGCCCATCTTCCAGGTCGCCGATTACGGCCTGGTGGCTGATCTGTTCACTGCGCTGCCCGAACTGGCGGCGGAACTGGAGCGCTCCTGACGATGAATATTGACGTCAAGTCCGGCATTGGCGTGGCCCCGATGGTAACCGAACCGCCGGAGATTCAGAGCGTCGGCGTGGTCGGCGCCGGGCAGATGGGCAACGGGATCGCCCATGTCTGCGCTCTGGCCGGACTGCCGGTCACCATCGTCGATATCAAGCCCGAAGCACTGACCAAGGCCATGGACATCATGGCCCGCAACATGGACCGCCAGGTCAAGCGGTCGTTGGTGACGTCGGATCAGCGCGATGAGGCCTTGGCGCTGGTCACCACGTCGACCGATTACGCCGCATTCAAGGACGCCGATTTCGTGATCGAGGCGGCGACGGAAAAGGAGGACCTGAAACGGCTGGTGTTCAAGTCGTTGGTGCCGAATCTGAAGCCGTCCTGCATGGTGGCGTCGAACACGTCCTCGATCTCGATCACCCGGCTGGGCGCGGTCACCGACCGGCCGGAGAAGTTCATCGGCATGCACTTCATGAATCCGGTGCCGGTGATGAAGCTGGTGGAGATCATCCGCGGCATCGCCACCGACGAACCGACGTTCCAGGCGGTGAAGGCGCTGGCCCAGCGGTTGGGCAAGGTCAGCGCGGTGGCCGAGGATTTCCCCGCCTTCATCGTCAACCGCATCCTGGTGCCGATGATCAACGAGGCGGTGTTCGCGCTGTATGAGGGCGTTGGTTCGGTCTCGGCGATCGACGACGCGATGAAGCTGGGTGCGAATCACCCGATGGGCCCGCTGGAATTGGCCGACTTCATCGGCCTGGATACCTGCTTGTCGATCATGCAGGTGCTGTATGAGGGATTGTCCGACAGCAAGTACCGGCCCTGCCCGTTGCTGGTGAAGTATGTCGAGGCCGGCTGGTACGGCCGCAAGACGGGTCGCGGGTTCTACGATTACACCCAGACGCCGCCGCGCCCGACGCGGTAGGTTTGCACGGGCGCGCCGGCGATCGATCGAATGGGCAAAGACAAAAGCCTGCGTTGGCCGGACCGGTCCACGCAGGCTTTTGCTTGGCGGGGTCCGGCAATGCAGCCGGAGCCCGATTTGCCTCAGGTGAGGGCGAAGTTGCTGGCGTGCAGCGTCGTTGGGGCAACCCCCGAAAGCGCCAGCGAGCTGCCATTGCCCAGGTTGATCATCGCGCCGCCGCCGGACGCGGTGGTGGCTTGCTGAACGTCGGCAAAACTCGCGAATTTCGCCGCGCTGAGCTCGATGACATCCTGCGACGCATTGAAGCCAGCGATCGTGTGCGCCCCCGCCGCGAAGCTGGCGAAGACGAATTCGTCCGGCACCTGGGCTGACGCCGTCAACGTCTCGCCTGCGGCGGCACTATAGATGAACTGCATCGCGCCGTTGCCGGCCGAGTTCCAGGATGTTCCAGGATTTGCCAGTTGTGAGGCTGAAACAATCTCGGTGCCATTCATCTCCCATGTTACGACCGCGCCGGTGTCGTCGCGGAAGACGATGTCGGTCTTCCCATCGTTGTTGAAATCACCGGTGCCGACGATGTGCCAATTCGATCCTGGGTCGACCGCCGCACCGTTGACTCCGACGTCGCCTGCCTTGGTGATTTCCGTCCCGTTCATTTCCCAAATGGCTACGGACCCGTCCTGGTTCTGAAACAGGATGTCAGTGTTCCCGTCGCCGTAGAAATCACCGGTTCCGGCAATACGCCATGTTGGCCCGGGATTTACCTCGTTCCCGTTCACGCTGGCGTTGCCGGCATGCGTGACCTCGGTGCCGTTCATGTCCCAGATCGCGACGGATCCGTCCTGGTTCTGAAATAGGATGTCGGAATGGTGGTCGCCGTAGAAGTCGCCGGTTCCCATGATCTGCCATGCCGGGCCCGGATTAATCGCTGCGCCCCCCGCAACCGCGGTCCCGCCCTGTGTGATCGTGCTCCCGTTCATTTCCCAGACGTCGATCGAACCATCCTGGTTTTGCAGCAGGATATCCGTCTTGCCATCGCCGTAGAAGTCGCCCGTCCCCCTGACCTGCCACGAGGATCCCGGATTCGTGACAACGGCACTTGTCGTGGGCTGGCCGCCGGGGACCTGCCACAACGCGACCGTTCCGTCCTTGTTCTGAAACGCGTAGTCGGCGGTGTCGCCAGCGTAAAACGCGCCGTTCGCAACCAAGGACCACGCCGGTCCAGGATTCGGCAGGCTCAAACTATAGGCATCCACGCCGTTTGTCTGCCAGACCGAAAGCGCGCCATTGGTGTTCTGGAACAGAAGATCGAGCTTGGAGTCGCTGTTGAACGACACCGCCAGCGTGCTCGTCGTGGATGCAGTGCTTGCGCCGTCATTGACCGCCCAATTTATCTGTCGGCCGGGGTCGGCGTTGCCACCGGTCGGATCACCTGGGCTGAAACTATAGGCAACCGAGTCCAGTTCGGCCTGATATGCGGCCAGGCTCGCGACCCCCATCAGACTGAGCACGCCGGTCGAGGCATCATAGTTGCCGGTGATACCGGTTTCAGCCGCGAAGCTCAGTTCGTCGCCCGCAAGGAAGCCAGTGCCGATGGCTACGGACGCGCTGCTGAGCGTCGTTGACCCGCCATCGGCGAGAGTAAGCCCAGGATCGAGAGCGACCGCGGTGGAGTAGGCAGCATAGTTTGCCATGGCTCCCGCGGTGATGCTAAGCGCGCTGGCTGTGGTGCCGAAATTGACCTCGGTGCCGCCGGCCACCGAAGTGGTGTCAAACGAGCCGGCCAGTGTGCCGGTCAGCGCGATCGACGCCACCGTCGTTCCGGCATTGAGCAGCACGAGGTGCCCGTTGGTCACTTGCGCGCTGGTCGCCGTGACGCCCTCAACCACGATCTTGTCGCCGGTCTTGGCTGCCACCGTGCCAGAGAAATTTGTCGGGTCGTCGATCTGTAGCGTGTCGTCGCCGTTCATGACGAAGGTCTGACCGGCCGAGACGGAATGTACTTCCAGCGTCGCGCCGGTTTGATTGATCGTCGGCGGGCCCTGGTTCTCGACCGTGTCGAACAGCACGGTGCCGGTGCCGGTCAGGGCGCCGGTCAGGTCCAGGGTGTTGACGGCGACGGTGCCGTCCAGGAGAACAGCCAGGGCATCCAGCGTGCCGGTGTTCGTAACGCCGCCGACGATCGTGCCGGCGCCCTGCACGATGCCGCCATTGATATTCAAACCGCCTGTGGTGACCGTGCCGCCCTGCACATTGAGCAATCCGGACGCAGCGTTGGTGCCGTGCGCCTCGATCGTGAGCGTGTTGGTGGTGAAGTAATTGTGGTCGGTCACATCGACCGTGCCGCCGCCCTTGATGTCGGTCAGCGTGGTCTCGACCCCGACGTAGATAGTGCCGTTCCACTCGTTGATCGCGGTGTTGATACCGGTGAAGCTCAGCTCGGTCCAGCCGCCGACAATGGGCGGCCCTTCGATGGTGCCGATGCTGACAACGTCGCCCTGCAGGGCGCCGCCAAACTCGATGAGCGCATCCGGCGAGTTGACGTCGCTCTTCGCCTCGAAGATGCCGTCGAACAGCGTGTTGCCCGAAAGCTCGGCGATCGATTTTGTATCGATGACCGCAGTGCCGGCGAGCGCTTGCAGTTCGTTGGTGATGTAGACGCCGTTGGTGCCCGTGATCAGCAGGTTGCCGCCGGACTGGATGAAGCCGTTGATCGTGCCGGCGTTGATGATTTCGCCGCTTTCACCGTACGGGGTGTAAATCTGAGTCTGCAATATACCGTCGATGGCGCCGGCAGAACCCGGCGCGAAGGCCAGCGTGCCGTCGATTTCGAGCGACGCGGCCATGTAGGGGAACGAATTGGCGCCCTGATCGAGGTCGTTCATCGTCAGGCTGTTGACGGTGAAGGATTCGCCCGCGGCGATGGTCACCCCGTAGCCGCCGACGAGCGTCGTCGTCGTGTCGATGGTGACGTCGGCGTCGACCGCATTCGGCACAGCCCCGCCGGTCCAGAGCGTGCCGGTATTCCAATCGCCGTTGACGTCGTTGGCCCAGGTAAAGTTCGCCATCTGCATCCCTTTCGCTGGCTACAGGACAGTGAAGCACCGTAATGGGCGCGAGCCGGCTTGATCGCCGGCGGCGTTCCTCAGATGCTTCGTATCTGTCCTAGAACCGTGTTAATATCCCAACGAAAGCGGCACAGCTAAGGTGGCCTCCCGCATCGGTAACACCAACAATAACGAAATCGATGTGAATTCCAAAGTCACATCGGCTTGATACCAATACGGTATCAGAACCGTTACCCGGGTCGCATACCCCGGTCCGAAGTCTCGATCAGGCCGTCCGCAGCCCGGGCTGCCGCTGTCGCACCGCCCAGCTCCCCAGCCCAGGCATGGGATCAGCCGGTCAATAATTTAGCCAGTGATTTCATCGATCTCGGTGCTGGAATATCCGGCCTCGTCGAGGATTTCCCGGCTATGCTCACCCAGTGTCGGCCAACCGCGATGCAGGTTCGGCGGCGACTTCGAAAACCGCGCCGGGATCGCCGGAACCACAACATCGCCCTCCGTGGGGTGGCGGTAGGACTCGAAATAGCCGGTCTCCGTCAGGTAGGGGTCGGTAAACAGGTCTTCGAGACTGTTGGCTTTGCCGCACGGAATATCGAACGGTTGCAACAGCGCCAGCCACTCCGCCGTGGTGCGCTGCCTCATGCCCTCGGTCAGCGTGGCGTAGGCGGCGTCGATGTTGCTCGACCGCGCCGGAACCGAACTGAAGCGCGGGTCGTCGATCAGCTGCGGCACGCCCATCGCCTCGAACAGCTTGCCCCATTGTGCGTCGCTGTGCGCGATCACGCTGATGTAGCCGTCCCTGGTCGGATAGGGCCGCCGATGCGGCGTCAGCATACGCGGGTAGCCGACCCCCTTCTCAGGCTCACCCAGTGTGCCGTGCCACAGATGCTCGACCAGGGTGAACGACAGGATGGTCTCCATCATCGGCAGATGGATCTCCTGGCCTTGGCCGGTGCGCTCGCGGTGGAACAGCGCCATGCCGATCATCGACGCGAGCGTTGCCCCGGTCAGTTTGTCGACCATGACGGTGGGGAAATAACGCGGCACGCCGTCGGGGCCGGCGTTCAAGGCGGCGACCCCGGAGGCGCCCTGGATCAGGTCGTCATAGGCCGGGAACTCCTGCAACGAGCTGGCTTTGCGAAAGCCGCTGGCACAGGCGTGGATCAATCTCGGGTTGCGCGCCGACAGCGTCGCGTAGTCCAGCCCAAGCCGAGCAGCGGCGCCGATCCGCATGTTGTGCACGAACACATCGGCGGTCTCGGTCAGCCGCAGCACCGCCTGGCGCGCCGCCGGGCGCTTCAAGTCCAGCGCCAGGCTGCGCTTGTTGCGATTGAGATTGGCGAAATACGACCCCATCCCCGGCGTGCGGCTCGGCCCGATCTGGCGCGTGGTATCGCCTTGTAGGGTTTCCACCTTGATCACATCGGCGCCCATGTCGCCCAGCGTCTGGGAGCAGAACGGACCCAGCACCACGGTGGTGACGTCGATGACGCGCACGCCGGCAAGCGGGCCGGTCGGACGCTGCGCGATGGCGGACGGTTGCTGCGGTTGCTGCGGGCCGGATGCGGTCACGAGGCTGTCCTTGTTTGCTTGCGATGACCGGAAGCATCGACGCCGGACGATCGGTTGGCAATGTCGGCGCGCCGCCAAAACCCGGGCGTGGATGCGTGTTCGCGAACAAACCGCCGGACCTTGAGCGCGCCCAGCCATGGTCCGATGGCGCCGCTAGATCGGGGCACCTATGATGGAGTGTTGGTATCACGCGATGCGGGACCGGATTAGGCTGGTCTCGATGGATGCGCCTTCGCCCCTGCCCGCCGCCGTCGGCAGGCGCCATAGCCGCCCGCAGACCGTCCTTCTGATCGTCGCCAGCGCGATGTTCATGGAACAGCTTGACGGCACCGTCCTCGCCACCGCGTTGCCGACCATGGCGCGCAGCTTCAATGCCGATCCGCTGCGCATGAACGTGGCACTCACGTCGTATCTGCTGACGCTGGCGATGTTCATCCCGGCCAGCGGGCGCATCGCCGACCGGTTCGGCTCCAGATCGGTGTTCCGCGCGGCGATCGGGTTGTTCACGCTGGGGTCGGTGCTGTGCGCGCAGGCGCCGACCTTGTGGACGTTGGTCGCGGCGCGGATGCTGCAGGGCGCCGGCGGGGCGATGATGTCCCCGGTCGGGCGCCTGGTGATGCTGCGGGTGGTGTCGAAAGCCGACCTGGTGCGCTCGATGGCCTGGCTGATGGTGCCGGCGACGATCGGGCCGATCGTCGGACCGCCGCTGGGTGGTTTCATCGTCACCTACCTGTCGTGGCACTGGATCTTCTACATCAACGTGCCGATCGGCCTGGCCGGCATCGCCCTGGTCACGTTGTTCATCGACGAGATGAAGGAACCGACGCGGACCAAGTTCGACCTGCTCGGGCTGGTCCTGTCGGGCACCGCGCTGGCCTGCCTGATGTTCGGCATCGAGGTTGCCAGCCGTGGCGTCGGTTCGGTCCTGATCGTCGCGGCGCTGCTGGGCGTGGGTGGCGCCTCGGCGGCGCTATACTGGTTTCACGCCCGGCGCACGCCGCGGCCGATGCTGGATTTCCGGCTGCTGCGGGTGACGACGTTCCGGATGTCGCTGCTGTGCGGGTCGCTGTCGCGCATCGCGGTCGGTGCCATGCCGTTCCTGATGCCGATGATGTTCCAGTTGGGTTTCGGCCTGTCGGCGGCGCAGAGCGGGCTGATCACCTTCGTCAGCTCGATCGGCTCGCTGGCGATGCGCGCCTGCGCGCCTTGGTTACTGCGCCGCATGGGGTTTCGCTTCGTGCTGACCTGGATCGGCGTCCTGGCCACCGGCCTGCTGGCGCTCAGCGCGGCGTTCCGGCCAAGCTGGCCGCTGCCGCTGATCTATGCCGTGCTGGTGGCGAACGGATTCTTCCAGTCGCTGCAGTTCATGGCCTACAACACCATCGCCTACGCCGACGTCCCGCGTGAGGACATGAGCGCGGCCACCAGCTTCTACACCACGTTCCAGCAGATGTCGCTGACCCTGGGGATCGCGGTTTCGGCGGCGGCGCTGGCGGCCTCGATCGCGGTAACGCACCACGCCCAGGCGATGCTGCCGGATTTTTCCGCTGCCTTCCTGTTCGTCGCGGCGGTGTCGTTCATGGCGCCGCTGCTGGCGCTGCGGCTGGCCAAGGACGCCGGCGCCGAATTGTCCGGCCACCGCGGCCGGCCGCCGCGGGCGACGCGGTCGCGCCTGGACGCGCCGGGCGGAACGGTCACGGTGCGTGATTCATGCGACGAGACAAAGCGCTAGCTGGCCTTGACAAATCCGCACCGCCCGACGCGGTTCAGGCTGCCCGTGGCCGCCGGTCCGTCGCCACCCGGTTGCGGCCGTTGCGTTTGGCGCAATACAGCGCGTCGTCGGCACGCACGATGACCTGTTCGATCGAGCGGTCCTGGTCGAGCTGGATCGCGATGCCGATACTGACGGTCATCGCGATGCGGCGGTCGTTGAACGGCACCAGGGTCTCCGCCACCCGCACGCGCAGCCGTTCGGCCACCGCCTCGGCGGCGCCGATCGGAGTGCCGGGCAGCACGATGGCGAATTCCTCACCGCCCATCCGCCCCAGCAGGTCGATCTGGCGGATTCCGGCGCGCAGCGTCGCGACCAAGTGCCGCAGCGCACAGTCGCCACCGGCGTGACCGAAGCAGTCGTTGATCGCCTTGAAGTGGTCCACATCCAGCATCAGCACGACCAACTGCGTGCCCACCGCATGGCCCGCGTCGATCTCGCGCTGCGCCGCGGCGAGCAGTTCGGCGCGGTTGAGCGATCCGGTCAAGCCGTCGGTCGTCGCCATCTTTCGCAGCCGGATTTCCAACTGCCGGCGTTCGGCGATTTCATGCTCCAGCCGCAGCCGAGCGGCCTCGGTTTTCTGGGCGTTTTCTTCGGCGGATTCGGCAAGCGCGGCAAGGTGGGCGGCGTGGTCCTCCAATATCTCGGAGTTGAACCGCAGTTCGGCGCTGACCCGGGCAACCGCGTCGGTTGCCTCGTGCTCCAGTTCCTCGGAGATGTCGACGTAGGTCAGAATGCGGCCGCCATCGGCGCAGGCTGCGCAGCGGAACAGGATTTGCTGGCGGTCGGCGAGCTTGATCACGACCGGGGGGATCCAGCCGCTGCGGACCTCGGCCTCGCGTTCGTTCAGGTAGGCGAACAGCTTGGCCAGGGGCATCGCATAGCGTCCGCTGGAGGCGGTTTCGCTCATGATCTGGCGGAACGTCGGGGCGGCTGCCAGCAAGACAGGCGGCAGGTTCAAGATTGCCTGGCCGCGGCGATTGATGAAGCACACGCGCAGGTCGGCATTTAGTACGACGATGCCGAAATCGACCTGGTCCAACGCGTCGCCGAGCATGTTCAGCATGGCGTTCACCGGCATCGGGATCGGGTATTTCGGCATGCATCGGACCTTCTTCAGCCGCGCCCGCGCCGGATCACCGGCGGCGGTCGCGCGCACCGGATGCTAGGGCGAATTTCTTACCCAGCGGTAAACACGATGCCTGGGGCGAGTACGCCTGGGCGCTGCGGGACAGGACGCCCCGGTCATGACACGCTCGGGATGCTGCGGTCGGGCGCCCCAGCGAGGCTGTTTTCGCTGTCGTCGGGCAATGCCTCCAGCCGTCGATCGTGGCCGAGTACCAGCAGAACGATGCTTGACACCAGCGCCCCCATCGCGATGGCGAGCAGGCCGATGCTGAAGCTGCCGGTCGCGTCGCGGATGCTGCCCATCATATAAGGACCCAGGAAGCCCCCAAGGTTGCCGACCGCGTTGATCAGCGCGATGCCGGCCGCCGCCGCGGTGCCCGACAACATGGCGGTCGGCAGGGTCCAGAACGGGGGTGCGATCGCCGACTGGCCCATCTGCGCCAGGATGATCGCGATCATCAGCAGCACTGGGCTGTGCAGCAGGACGCAGACCGCCAACCCGGCGAAATTCAGGAAGCAGGCGGCGGCGGCGTGCAGGCTGCGTTCCCCGGTGCGGTCCGAATGCAGCCCCCAAAAAACCATCGCCACCGCCGCGGCGGCGAATGGCAGGGCACTGATCAAGCCATTCATGCCGACGCCGACGCCGAACCGCTTGACGATCTGCGGCAGGAACAGCACCAGCCCATAGCCGGTCACGTTCTGGCCGAAATACACCAGGGTCAGTAGCCAGACGCGGGAATTGCGCATCGTTTCGGCGAACGAGTACTGCCGGATCGCTTCCTTCTGGCTGCGCTCCGCCGCCAGGCGGCCGATCAACCACTGGCGCTGATCCGGCCGCAACCAGTGCGCCTGCTCCGGCCCGTCGGTCAGGTAGACCATCACGACAATGCCGAGGATGATCGCCGGCACGGCTTCGAGGATGAACAGCCACTGCCAATCCTGCAGGCCGCCCCACGGGCCGAGACGCAGGATCTGGCCCGAGACCAGCGACCCGGTGACGATGGAAATCGGAATCGCAGTCATGAAGATGCCGATGATGCGCGACCGGTAGGCGGACGGGAACCACCAGGTGAGGTACAGGATGATGCCGGGGTAGAAGCCGGCCTCGGCGAGGCCCAGCAGGAAGCGGATGCCAAGGAACGACCAGGTGCCGGTGACGAACGCGGTCCCCGCCGAGATCACCCCCCAGGTCAGCAGGATGCGGGCGATCCATTTGCGCGCGCCGACCTTGGACAGGATCAGGTTGCTGGGGATCTCGAACAAGAAGTAGCCGAGGAAGAAGATGCCGCTGCCGATGCCGAAAACTGCCGCCGAAAAGCCCAGCGCCTTGTTCATCGTGAGGGCGGCGAACCCGACGTTCACGCGATCGAGATAGGCGGCGAAATAGCTCACCATCAGCAACGGCACCAGGCGGAGGGTGACCCGGCGCATGGTTTCCTTCTCGATCGGGTCGATCGCGCCGGTGCCCCCGTTGGACGAGTGGGCGGCGGACGAAGGGGTGGCGGACGAAGGGGTGGCGGACGGATCATTGGCTGGAGCTACGCTTGAAGCCATGGACAACTCTCCCGGACAGGCGTCTTGGACCGGTCACGCGGTGACCGCAGCCGCAGGTTTGGCCGAAGCCCGGCGGTTCGTGAAATTAAATTCCCGGCATCGCGGCCAGATCAAGCGCTCTTGGGAAACAGCGGCCGACTGCGCCGTGATCGGGTCAAGCCACCGGGCCGGGTTCGTCCGCCAACAGCCGCAGCACCGTCATCCAGGGGAACCGAGGGTCCAGCACCACACCTTGCGGCGTGGCCAACTTGCCGTCCTGGGTCACCGGCACGCGGTTCAAGGTGACGGAATCCTCGACATTGCCGCCGATCACCGCGATCTGGCCGGGGACCGTGGTGTCCACCACGATGTCGCAGTGCGACGGGAACAGCGCCGGGGTGGGCAGGTCCTGGTAACGCAGTTGCCTGGCCGGCCCGCGGCCGAAGCACACCAGGTCGCCCGGCCGGGGCGCGTAATCCTGCACCGGTTCGGCCGCGATCAGCCACGCCTTGGTCTGCCCCAGCGAGACCCTGCGCGCGGCGTTGATGTAATCGGCGTGGTCGGCCGAATAGGGAAACCGCTGGCCGGCCCCGGCGATCCGCATGACATAGGATACGAACGCCGCCGACCAGGCATAGTCGCCGTCGAGCTCGGGCGGGAACACCGCGCCCTGGCCGTCGTGCTTGCCGGTCCAGGCGCTCTCCTTCGACCCGGGATCGAGCCCGAGCCACCAGTATTCGCCGACTCGCTGCCACAGGCCGGGCTCGCGTTCGGGCTTAATCGTCCGGCCGGCTTCGGCGTCAGGGTTGGCGACGCGCTGGCCGAACAGGCGCCATTCGCGCAGTGCAATGGCCACCACCGCCTGCCTGGAGAACGGCTCGAACGGGACCGAGGCGAACGGCGGGACATGGGCGTCTGGCATTGGGCCTCGTGTGCAGGCGGCGAGCAGGACCAGCGACAGGATCGACAACCGGTGCATCGCGGCGATCGTAATGGTTTTTCCCCGATTCGCGATACTGTGATCTGCCGCCCCGACGCGGCGATGGGTCGCGGCGCCGACGGGTTACTGATCGGCGAGCGGGATCAGGGCTGTCGTCTAGACTAGCCCGAGGCGGGATCCGACGCTGGCTCAGGCACCCGCGCGGGCGGCGGCGTCCCGTGTGCCGGGCATGCCCAGCGTCCAGGGGGTGAAAGTCCTCAGGCTGCCTGGAACCAGAAATCGTTTTGCCATGGAATGGACAAGCGCGTGGTGGCGCCTCACGCCGGCGAAGTGACCACTATGCGATCAAACGCACGGTTATTGGGCTGCGCGGCGATGGCGGCGCCTTCGCCGGCCGCGTAGCGCCACTTGTCGTGACGCCGCGGGCCAATTGGCACCCAAATTGCTGCACCGCCTTCGTTGTGCGGCACAAGAACGAAATTTCCCGCTCGACAGGAGGTCCGCATGTTCCACCTAGGATGGTTCGTCGGCAAAGGCTATTCGGTGCATGCCTGGAACCAGCCCTGGAGCGGCACGATCGGGCAGGACTGGATGGAACCCGATCTCTATCTCGACCTGGCCCGAGCGCTGGAGCGCGCGTGCTTCGATTATATGCTGATCGAGGATGGGTCGTTCGTCGCGGACGCCTACAAGGGTTCGCCGGAATACTACCTGCGCAACGCCTACGCGGTGCCGAAGTCCGATCCGCTGCCGCTCGTCCCGCTGCTCGGTCATGTCACCAAACGCCTGGGCATCGTCGCCACCGTCACCACAAGCTTTTACCCGCCGTTTCTGGCGGCTCGGCTTGGCGCCACGTTGGACCACCTGACCCACGGCCGCGTCGGCCTGAACATTGTCACCGCGCACAACGACCGTGCCGCGCAGAACTTCGGCCTCGACCGCCATTACGAGCACGACCTGCGCTACGAAATGGCCGATGAGTGGATGGAGGTCGTCAACCGTCTCTGGACGTCCTGGGAGCCCGACGCGATCGTTGCCGATCCGGCAAGCGGGGTGTTCGCTGACCACACCAAGGTCCACCCGATCCATTTCGAGGGCCGCTACTACAAATCGCGTGGCCCGCTAAACACCGCACCCGGGCCGCAGGGGCGTCCGGTGATCTGTCAGGCCGGCG
This sequence comes from Rhodopila sp., assembly GCF_965277825.1. NCBI lineage: Bacteria > Pseudomonadati > Pseudomonadota > Alphaproteobacteria > Acetobacterales > Acetobacteraceae > Rhodopila > Rhodopila sp. Next base: position 1,042,355 of record NZ_OZ255846.1, read on the forward strand.
GTTCCCCGGCCGGCATCGCCTTCGCCGCCAGGCACGCCGACAGCGTCATTGCCAAGGTGCGCGGTGCGGCGGCGGCAAAATCGTTCCGCCAACGGCTCTCGGCGCAGATGCAACCGCTGGGGCGCAAACCCGGCGACTGCAAGGTGCTGTTCGCCACCTCGGTCGTCATCGGTGACACGATGGACGATGCACGCGACAAACGCGCCAGGATGACCGCGTCATTGGCCGACTCAATGGAGACCAGGCTCGCCGGCATGTCCTATCTCAGCATGGTCGATTTTTCCAAATATGACCTGGACGCGCCGCTGCCGGCGATCAAAACCAATGCGTCGCGGGCCTCCTTCGAGGCTTATCTGTCCGGCGACGGCGGCAAGACATTGCGCGACATGCTGCTTGATCCCAGCGGCGGCGGCCTGGACTTCGTCGGCACTCCCGACAGCATCGCCGCCGAGATGGGCGAGATGATGCAGGACATCGGTGGCGACGGAATCCTGATACAGGATCCGCTGACGCGAAAAACCGTGGCCGAGATCACCGATGGATTGGTTCCGGCATTGAAACGGCGAGGCCTGGTGCGACAAGCCTATCAGCACGAGCGGTTCCGCGACAATCTGCTGGCCTTCTGACCGGATCAGGCAACCGCTTCCTCGGTCTTGCTCACCATGCGCAGGAAGCGGCGCGTGCGCTCGTGAACCGGCCGATCGAGAACCTGTTCGGCGTCGCCCTGTTCGACGATCACGCCGCCATCCATGAACAGGATGCGATCGGCGACCTCGCGGGCGAAGCCGACCTCGTGAGTGACGATGATCATCGTCATGCCGGCTTCGGCGAGGCCGCGGATCACCGCCAGAACCTCGCCCACCAGCTCCGGGTCCAGCGCCGAGGTCGGCTCATCGAAGAGCATCACCCGCGGTGACACGGCCAGGGCGCGGGCGATCGCCAACCGCTGCTGCTGGCCGCCCGACAATTGGTGCGGATAATGGCTGGCGTGGCGTGACAGGCCGACCGCGGCCAGCAGGCGTGTGGCGACGCCACGAGCGTTGTCCGGCGATTGGCCATAGACCGTCACCGGTGCTTCGGTGACGTTGTCGAGCGCGCTCAGGTGGTCGAACAGGTTGAAGTGCTGGAACACCATGCCGATCCGCGCGCGGGCCCGCGCCTGGGCCAATTTGCGGATCGGGCGAAGACCGCCACCGGGCACCCTTTCGTAACCGACATGACTTCCGTGAACGGTGATCTCGCCCCAGTCCAGTGGTTCCAGATGATTGATCAGCCGCAGCAGGGTGCTCTTGCCGGACCCGCTTGGTCCCATGATCACCACGACCTCGCCGCTGTGGACGGTCATGTCGACGCTTTTCAAAACCTCCCGCGCGCCATAGGCTTTTTGCACGTTGCGGCAGACGACGCAGGGGTCGGTGTCGGTGCCGACCAGATCGCGGCAGATGCTGGCGATCAGCGTGGGCAGGCGCTCACGTGGCGGTTCGGGATGGGTCTCGGACTCCGGCGCTGGCGGGCGGGGCCGTCCGATGGCGGCCAACAAACGCTGCCGTAAGCCGCCGCGATCCTCCCGCATGAAATCGAACCGGCGTTCCGCGCCAAGCTGTGCCAGCGCGACGGCGCTGGTCATCGCCAGGTAGATCATTCCGGCGGCGGCGAAGACCTCGAAGAAGCGGAAGTTCTGCGCGACGATCTGTTCGGCGCGGAAGGTCAGTTCATTGACGAAGATCACCGACGCGATCGACGTGCCCTTGATCAGGCTGATCGTCTGGTTGGCCAGCGCCGGAAGGATCGCCCGCATCGCTTGGGGCAGGATGATGCGCCGCAAGGTGAGCAGCGGCGGCATGCCCAGCGCGCTGGCGGCGATGCTCTGGCTGCGGTTGACCGATACGATTCCGCCACGGATTATCTCGGCGGTGAAGGCGGCTTCGTTCAATGAAAAGCCGACCACCGCGGTGGTGAAGGTGCCGAACGTCAGGCCCACCGCCGGCAACACGTCGAAGATGAATACCAGTTGCAGCAGCAGTGGCGTGCCGCGCATGAACCAGATGTAGAACCAGGCGATGCCGCTGAGGATCGCACTGCGCGACAACCGCAACAGCGCCAGCCCAAGCCCCAGGATCAGCCCCACCACCATCGCCAGTCCGGCGATTTCCAGGGCCAGCAGCGCACCCTGCAACAGGAACCACGAGGTCAGGTAGCCTAGAAGATGGGTCGGCATGAAGTCGATGACCTGCGAGAGATGCGGGCCGCTCCGGTGGTAGCGGCCGGACCGCGGGCAATGACGTCCGCCGATGCAAATGTCGCGTAGCGGCCGGACCGCTGCTTCCTTTTCAGGCGTAATCGCCGGTGCCGGATCCTGAAGCGGCGACCCGCACTCATTTTGTTAGGATAACGGGCTGAAGCAGCAGTTTCGGATCCAGCTTGTACGACGCGTAGATCTTGGCGATCTGTCCGGTTGCCAGGGTCGCCGCCATGGCGTCGGCAATCGCCTGCTCAAGCTCGGTCCGCCCTTTGGCGGTGGCGACGCCGACCTTGACGTCGGGCAGGAAGTCGAAGCCGGTGGCCATGGCGGGATGTTGGGCGGTCGCCGCGGCGGCCATCGCGGCTGAGGACAGCACGATGTCCGCCCGGTTCGTTTCGATCATTTGCCATGCGCTCGGCCGGTCCTGATAGGTCATGACCTGGATTGGCTGTTTGCCCGCTTGCGTGCATTTCTGATTGAGGTTGATCAGCAGCAACGCCTCGACAGTGCCCAGACCGGCGACCGCGCGAACCCCACATAGATCGTCCAGCGAGGTGATATTCTTCGGGTTGCCCTTGTGCAGTACGGCGGTGTCGGATGCCAAGCTGTACAGGACGTAATCGACCCGCTGGGCGCGTTCCGGCGTGTAATACAGATCGTCCCACATGACGTCGATACGTCCGGATGCGACGGCCGGAAGCAGGCCTGACCATGCGGCGATCTGGAAGCTCACCGGAACGCCAATGCAGGCGAACACAGCCCGAGCATAATCGGCGTCGGCACCCAGGATGTGGTCGGGGTTGTTCGGGTCATGGTAGCTGTAGGGCAATGAGACCGCGTCCTGACCGACGACGACGGTCTTGCCGGCAAGACTGGGATAGCGCTTTGCCACCTGCTCCGGCTGGCATGGCTTCACGTCGGCCGCGCGGGCCTGATGGCCCAGCGCCAGCAAGGCGATGAAGCTGAACACGACCCGAGACCATAAACTGAGCAGCCTGATCATCGCATTGCTTTCTCGAAACAAAAGATCGCGGGAGCGGAGCGGGCCGATTTTTGCCTGGCCGCATGTCGCGGATGGCCGGCCAGCATGTGATCCAGGGCTAGCAACCCGCGTGCCAGATCCGACGGCCTGCGCGCGGACTGCCTGGCATGGCGACTGCATGCCCGACGACATTACCTGCGAGGCGCCGAATGGCAGAGAACGAGATGCTGTTCCACATGGTGCATGGCGGCCCCAAGCCGGTGGCCCCATTCAGTCATGCGGTGGAGTGCGGCGGATGGGTCTTCCTCACCGGCCAGATGCCCGACAGGCCCGCTGCTCCGGGTGTACTGCCCGACGGCATAGCGGCGCAGACCCACAATGTGATGGCGAACCTGAAGACGGTGCTGGCGGGGATCGGACTGGGGCTGCAGCACGTGACCATGGTGCGGATCTATCTGACCCATTTCGATAGCGATTACGCGCCAATGAACGTGGTCTACCGCGACTATTTCCCGGAAGGCCGCCGGCCCGCGCGCACCTGCGTCGGTACCACCGGCCTGGCCTATGGCGCCAGGATCGAAATCGACATGGTCGCCCACCGGCCCGCCTGACGATCCCAAGGAACCAACAATGGCCCCGCTCGATCATCACGACGAACCCGGCGAGACGCCCTATCGTCGCCATGCCATCCCCAAACTCGGCTTCGAGAACTACTGGTATCCGATCATCCTGAGCTCCGAACTTGGCCGCAAACCGAAAGCGGTGCGGCTGCTCGGGCGCGACATCGTGCTGTTCCGGGACGAGAACAAAATATTCGCGCTGCAGGATCGCTGCCCACACCGAGGGGTCAAGCTGTCGCTCGGCCAGTGCAGCTATCCCGGCAGCGGCACCATCTCCTGCCCCTACCACGGCTGGACCTTCGAGGGCGCCAGCGGGCGTCTGGTCGCGGCGCTGATGGAAGGACCCGACGCCGCCGTGGTCCGCAAGGTCGAGGTCGCCAACTTTCCGGTTCAGGCCCGTGCCGGCCTGATATGGCTTTGGCCCGGCAGCATGACGCCCAGCAACCTCGCACACGACGTGCCGGCGTGGATCGGCGATCAGGACAGCTTCTTCAATATCTCCATGTATACCGATTACCGCTGCAACTGGCGCTGGTTGGTGGACAACTGGCCGCAGGACCACCACGCCCAGTATGTCCATCGCAACTCTCCGGAGTTGATATTCCAGCCCCAACTTCCGTACGCGCTGAACCTCGACCCGCAACCGCTGGAGGGCAACAAGGGTCTGGCGATCAAGCGCTCCGGCGGCATGACCGGGGCGGATTATCCGGGGCTTGGCCGCTTCCCGCGGCGCGAGTGGTGGCGGTTCATGAAGCCGACCGGCCGCGGCGCGACAGCGGGCTTCGAGAACTCGAAAGCCCGCAAGGTGTATGGCATCAGGAACCAGTCGGAGATCTGGCTACCCGGGCTGACGGTTGTCGGCCGGCTGAGCGGAGAGTATTGCCTGATCCAGTGGGCGGTGCCGATCGATGGCGAGACCACGCGCTGCTTCAATATAAACAACTGGCGCCGCATGGGTCGGAGCAAGGAATGGTTTGCTCGGGCGCATTACTACCTGTTCCGTCGCTGGGTACACGACCGGATGTTTTCCGATCAGGACAAAGCGCTGATCGAGTCGACAGTGCCGGGGCCGGAACGTCTTTCCAGGACCGATGTCGGGGTGATCGCGTGGCGCAAGTTCGCCGGCGCCTCGGCACGGCGCCCACCTGGGGACCAACCCGCACGGCTCGACGTTGCGTGATGCCAATCGGGTTCTTGGCGCTCCACAAGCGATTGGACGGATGCATCACCCAAAGCTGGTTTGGCGCGGCTGCACCTCATCGCCCTGCTCGGCCAGCCCGACGCACCGATCCAACCGCGGCGCCGCTTGCAACAGGGTCTGGGTGTAGGAATGCCTCGGGGCCGCGAAGATCTGTTCGGTCGGGGCACACTCGACGATTTCCCCACGCAACATGATCGCTACCCGGTCTGACAGACGCTGCACCACGGACAGGTCGTGAGAGATGAACAGGTAGGTCAGGCCGAACTTCCGGCGCAGGTCCAGCAGCAGGTTCAGCACCGTTGCCTGCACCGACATATCCAGGCCGGAGGTCGGCTCGTCCAGGATCAGCAGCCTGGGCCGTAACAGCAGCATCCGAGCCAGCGCGATCCGGCGCAACTGGCCGCCGGAGAATTCGTGCGGGAAGCCACGTCCGGCCTCCGGGTCCAGGCCGACGGCGGTCAGCATGGCGTCGACCCGAGCGTGGCGTTCGGCCGCGGGTCCGGTGCCGTGGATGCGCAGACCTTCGCGCATCGTGGCCCCGATGCTCCACCACGGGTCCAGCGCGGCGGCGGCGTCCTGGTGGACATACTGGATGTCGCGGCGGCGGGCACGAGCCTGCGGCGGTGCCAGGCCGCTGACCACCGCGCCATCCAGCCGGATCTCGCCCGATGTCTCGCGCTGCAGCCCCAGGATGGTGCGCCCGATCGTGGTCTTGCCGGAGCCGGACTCGCCGACCAGCGCAAGGATCTCCCCGGGCTGGATCGACAGGCTGACCCGGTTGACCGCCCGGGTGGGTTCGACGGTCGGGCGGAACCAGGAACGCGACCCGCCCAGCAACACGGAGACGTCGGTGACGTCCAGGATCGGCGGGGTCATGCCGCGCGGATGCACCGCACATCGGTGCCGGCATGGACGACCGCAGGCAGCGCGGCGGAACACACCGGTTCCCGGTATGCACAGCGCGGCCCGAAGCGGCAACCTGGCGGCATGCGAAACGGCGACGGCACGGTGCCCGGGATGCCGACAAAGGCGGCGGCGCGCTCCGGATGGCAGGCCAGCAACGCCTGGGTGTAGGGGTGGCCCGGCGCGTTCAGCACCGTCCGCACCGGACCGGATTCGACGGTCTGGCCGGCATAGATGACGCACAGCGCGTCGCACAGTTCGGCGACCACCCCCAGATCGTGGGTGACGAACAGCAGCGAAACATCGAGTTCGTCGACCAGTTCGCGCAGCAACGTCAGGATCTCCTGCTGCGTGGTCACATCGAGTGCCGTGGTGGGCTCGTCGGCGATGATCAGGCCAGGGGCGCAGGCCAGGGCGGCGGCGATCAGCAGGCGCTGGCGCTGACCGCCGGAGAACTGGTGCGGGTAGCGCTCCAGCGCGGCGGCCGGATCGGGCACCCGCAGCCGGGTCAGCAGATGCACCAGCCTGGCGATGTGGTCGCGGCGGTTGGTGCCCCGCGGGGCGTGGTCGCGCATGATTTCCAGCATCTGGGTGCCGACCTTGAACACCGGATTGAGCGACAGCAGCGGGTCCTGCGGGATGAAGCCGATGCGGCTGCCGCGGATGCGCTGATTGAGCTCTGCCTCGGTGAACGCCAGCAGGTTCTCGCCCTCGAAGATGATCTCCCCGGCATTGACCCGCGTGGCGGGCGGCAGGATGCCTAAGATCGCTCGGATAAGGGTGGATTTGCCGCAGCCCGATTCGCCGACGACCCCCAGCACCTGGCGCTTTTCCAGCGTCAGCGTGACGTCGTCGAGCACGGCGGCGGGGCCGGCGTCGGTTCGGAAGGCGATCTTCAGACCACGCACGGCAAGCGTCGGGATCATTGGACGGACTTCATCGCGAACGCCGCAGCCGGGGATCGATCAGGTCGCGCAACCCGTCGCCCAGCAGATTGAAACCCATGACCGTCAGCAGGATCGCCAACCCGGGATACAGCGCATACCACCACGCACCGGGCAAATAGAGGCGGCTTTGCGCGATCGTCAGGCCCCAGTCGGGCGCCGGCGGCGCGGCGCCCATGCCCAGAAAACCCAGCACCGCCGCGGTCAGGATGGTGAAACCCAGCCCGATGGTGGCGCGCACGATGATGGGGGAGGCGGTGTTCGGCAGGATATGCAGAAACACGATGCGCCAGGGGCTGGCACCGATCCCTCGCAGCGCGTCGACGGACAGCGATTGCGACAGGCGCTGGGCCTCGGCGTGAACGCTGCGGGTGAAGAACGGCCAGTAGGTCAGCGACAGCGCCAGCATCGCACTTTGCAGCGACGGCGACATCAGTTGCGCGATCGCCAGCGCCAGGATCAGTTGCGGGATCGCCAGCACCATGTCGGTGAAGCGCATGATCGCCTCCGACAGCGGCCCTGGTCGGTAGCCGGCGATCAGGCCGAGCGGGATGCCGATCGCCATCGCGATGCCGACCACGGTGAAGGCGACCTGAAGCGCGCCGCGCGCACCCAGGATGACACGCGACAGGATATCGCGGCCCAGATTGTCGGTGCCAAACGGGAAGGCATGGGTGGGCGGTTTCAGGCGGCGGACCAGGTGCGAGGCGGAGGCGTCGCCGGGATAGGGCGCCAGCCAGGGCGACAGCAGCGCGAGAAGAACCACCGCCAGCACTAGCGCCAGCCCGATCATCGCCGGTATGTCGCGGCCGAGTTTGCCCAGCACCGGTTTCACCGACGATCCATCAGCCTGGGATCAACCAGCCCATGCACCAGATCGGTCAGGATGTTGACCACGGCGTAGACGACACCGATCAGCAGGGTGACGGCCAGCATCACCTGGTGGTCTCCGGTCAGGATGGCGTTGACGGTGTAGTTGCCGATGCCTGGCCAGTCGTAGATCGCCTCCACCACCACGCCACCGGCGATCAGGCTGCCGAACAGCAGGCCGATCTGGGTGATCGTGGCGGTGACGGAGTTGCGCAGGACGTAACGCCAGATCAGCCGCTTGCGGCGGTAGCCCATGGCGCGTTCATAGGTGACGAAGTCCTGTTGCAGCGTATCCAGCACGCCGGCGCGGGTGAAGCGGACGATCCCGGACATGCCGCCGAGCGCCAGCGTCAGCGCCGGCAGCACCAGATGCGCCAGCACGTCCCGGAACACATCCCAGCGGCCGGTCAGCACACTGTCGATCAGCATGAAGCCGGTGATGCGCATGGGTGGCGTCAGCGCATCCGACAGTTCTCCGCGCAGCGGCAGCCAGCCCAACTGCATGCAGAACAACAGTTGCAGCATGATCGCCACCCAGAAGGCGGCGACGGCCACACCCGTCACCGACAGGATTCGCAAGGCAAAATCCGGCCACTGGTTGTGACGGAGCGCGGCGAACACCCCCAGCGGCACGCCGACCGCGATGGAGATCGCCATCGCCGCGAACGTCAGCTCCAACGTCGCCGGCAGGCGCTGGGCGATGTCCAGCGCGACCGGCCGGTGGGAGAACGCGCTTTCGCCGAAATCAAACCGCATTGCGTGGCCGGCATAGATCAAGAACTGCTGCCAGACCGGGCGGTCGAAGCCATACTGGTGGCGGATCTCGGCGATCTGGCGCGGCGACGCGGAATCGCCCGCCAGCGCCACCGCCGGATCGGACGGCACGACCCGGATCAGCACGAAGATCAGCACCAGCAGGCCCAGCAGGGACGGCACGACCAGCAGGCACCGGCGCAGGATAAATCGGAACATCATCGCCTGGTCTCGCGCGTCGGCGATGCACGATCCGGCTGATTCAGGCGCGCAATCGTGGTCACGTCGCGAGCCATGCTTTTCCGCGATCGGAGCCGGACACGGTCGCTTCTTGACGCGGGCCGCCGCGTGAATCGGACACTAGATGGATATCCAGCGCATCTCGCAGCCTTGCCCCACCGTGCAGAACCGCCTTCCCTTCACCCGATTGGCGATGCCCTGCAACTGCATGGAGTTGTATACCCAGATGTCGGGACAGTCGGCCACGATCACGCGGATGGCTTCTTCATACAACGGCGCTCGGTCGGCCTGGTCGCGGCCGACGCGGGCCTTGCGTAGCAGTTCATCGACCTTGGGGTTCGTGTAGTAGGCGGAGGCCTTCCAGGTGCCGTGAAACTGGCTGTCGTACATCTGGCCGACCCAGTTCTCGGGATCGACGAAATAGGCGCTCACCCAATGGACCCACATGTCCGGGCAGGATTCCGGCTTCACCACGTTGGTGGTCATGTTGGCCCAGGTATCCGGCACGACTTTCAGGTTGATGCCGATATCGGCCAGGTCGCTCTGGAACATCTGCGCCGCCTGCACGCTCTGGTCGTTTTCCGACTGCACGTGCAGTTCGATCGGGCGCTTGACGTTGGCGCCCTCGGCGATCGCCTTGGTGATGTAGTCCTTGGCCATCTTCATGTCGTAGTCGTAGCCTTTGATCCCCTTTGGATAGCCCCACAGATTGTCGGGCAGCGGGGCCGGATCGCGTGTCGCGTAGCCGCCCAGGATGTCGTTGATGAACCCCGTGTAGTTGAAGGCGTGGGCGAAGGCCTTGCGGACGTTGATGTTGTCGAACGGCGGCCGCATGTTCTGCATGCGCACGACGAAGATACGCATCACCTTGTTCTGCTCGACATGGGCGATTTTCGATGCATTGATCCGGTCCACCTGGTCCGCCGGCAAATTGGTGTCGGTCCAGTCCATCGATCCGTTGAGCAGCGCCAGGATGCGGGTCGAGGTCTCCTTGGTCGGGCGCATCGCCAGTTTCTTTACCGGGCTCTTGTTGTCCTCCCAGCCCATGAAATGGTCGGGGAAGATGTCCAAATCCAGCACTTCGAGCGGCAGGTAGGTGTCCGGCAGGATCCTGTAGGCACCCGATCCGGCATCGTTCGACGCCACCCAGGACTTGCCCCAGTCACCGTCCTTTTCATGCGGCTTGATGGCGCGCTGGTTGACGATCGACACCAGCGGAATGGCCGAGAAGAACGGCGCATAGGGTTTGGACAGCACGAAGCGCACCGTATGAGTGTCGGGCGCGGTGACATTCTCCGGCTTCAGGATCGGCAGGAAGGCACCCGCGGGGGCCAGCTTCAGTCCAAGGACCCGATGGAAGCTGTAGACGACGTCATCGGCGGTCAGTTCGCTGCCATCATGGAATTTCACGCCGGGGCGCAGCTTGAATTCCCAGGTCAGGCCGTCGTCTGACTCGGTGTGGCTGGTCGCCAGCCAAGGCACGATCTCCGGCGGATCGTTTTCGTAACGGTACAGATTGTCATAGGCGTTGAACATCACGGTCTGCATCGGCACGTCGAAGATCTGGTGCGGATCGAGGTTGGAGGGCAAGCCCCAGCCGGACACGAAGGTGCCGTTGTCGGCCGCGTAGCCCGGCACGGTGACAAGCGAGGCGGCGGCGAGTGTGCCGAAGCCGCGCCGGCTGAGGGTGACGGTTTTCATTCCGCCACCTGCGGCAGACTGTCCCAACGACTGACAGGTTTCGGCAGTCCGAGATTTTCGCGCAATGTCTTGCCCTCATAAGCTGTTCGGAACAGGCTGCGTCGTTGCAACTCCGGTATCACCATGTCGACGAAGTCGGTCAGTGATCCAGGCAGGAACGCCGGCATGACGTTGAAGCCGTCGCAGGCACCGTTACGGAACCAGTACTCCATGACGTCGACGATGTCCGCCGGCGTTCCGATGGTCAGCAGATGTCCGCGCGGGCCGGCATTCAGCAGGCACAGTTCCCACATCGTCAGGTTGTCGCGGCGAGCGGCCTCCAGCAGCAGGCGCTGGCGGGACAGCGGGCCGTTGGTGTCGGCCATGTCCGGCACCGGGCCGTCCAGCGGATACTGTGCCAGGTGGGGCACGCCGATGGTGTGTTCCAGCACCTGGATGCCGACGCTGGGGTGGATTAGGGACTGCAGGAAATCGAATTTCTCCTGTGCTTCCGCTCGGGTGCGGCCAACGACGGGGTACAGACCCGGCATGACCTTCACCTCCTGCCGGGTGCGGCCGTAACGCGGCAGGCGGGCCATGATGTCGCCATGGAATTCGGCGGCCTGCTCAAAGGTGGTCTGGGCGGTGAACACAAGCTCCGCCATGCGGGCTGCCAGATCGCGGCCGGTGTCGGAGGCGCCGGCCTGTACCAGCACCGGGCGTCCCTGCGGCGAGCGGGCGACGTTCAGCGGCCCGCGGACCGAGAAGTGTTTGCCCTTATGGTTCAGCACGTGGAGCTTGGTGGTGTCGTAATTGACGCCTGAGTCCTTGTCGCGGATGAAGGCGTCCCCGTCCCAACTGTCCCACAAGCCGGTGACGACCTCGGCGAAATCCGCCGCGCGATCGTAACGATCGGCATGGGCGGAATGCTGATCGCGGCCATGGTTGAACGCCTCTGCCTCATTATTGGACGTAACCAGGTTCCAGCCGGCCCGCCCGCCACTGATCTGGTCCATCGAGGCGAACTGCCGAGCAAGCGTGTATGGCTCGCTGTATGTCGATGTGCAGGTAGCGACGAGGCCAAGATGCTTGGTCACCGCCGCCAGCGCGGACAGCACGGTGATCGGCTCGAACTTGACGGTCTTGCCCATGCGCCCGCGGGCCTCGGCCGAACCCATGGTACTGACGGCGGCACTGTCGGCGAGGAACAGCAGGTCGAACAGGCCGCGTTCGGCGATCTGTGCGACGGCCACCGATTGGGCGAAGACGGTGCCTGACTCGGCGAAGGCGTCAGGGTGGCGCCATGCGGCGACATGCTGGCCGGTTTCGTGGACGAACGCGCCCAGGTTCATCTTGCGCATCGCGGGCTGCTCCGGATCGATGTCTGCATCCGGTATGGAGCAAATTCCGTGCCGCTGATGCAAGCCGAGCCGCCAAACGCATGTCGCGGTCTAGACTCGCGAACTCTGGCGGTCGAACGGCACGTGGCGCTCCGGCGGGTAGTAGCCGTCGTCGAAAATGCGGCAGCACGGCTTTTGACAGACGTCTGCAGGTCCGCCGAGTGGATCACTGGCTCGCCGGTCGGGTCCGCGCCCGCGTGTTTCTCTGCATGCTGGGCTATAACCTCGAATGGCACATGCGCCGGCGCCTGGCGCAGATGCTGTTCGATGAAACCGACAAGGAGGCCGCCGAAGCGCAGCGTCGGAGCGTGGTGGCGCAGGCCCAACGCTCAAACGTCGCGCTCAGCGAGCAGACCACCGGTCAGACCTTGGACGGCCTGCCGGTGTACAGCTTCCGAGTTCGCCCAGCACACGGGCGGCCTACCAGTGTTCCCGCTGATGGTCAGATAGGCTATAGAAGCCACCGCGCCGGGTTAGCACAGCGGTAGTGCAGCGGTTTTGTAAACCGAAGGTCGGGGGTTCAAGTCCCTCACCCGGCACCAGTTTGAGGTATCGTCCCATAAAGATATTTTGGCGAAAAGAAGTTCGAATCCGTGGGCCTTTTCCAACAGGACATTGACCGGACAGCCGGCCAAATGGCTCGCGCTTAAATCCGGCCCTGTGGCGGCCGATGGGAGACACCGGGCTCGCGGAGCCCACCAGAGAAGCACATTGAGAATCGCGATCTGGCGTGTCCTGTAGGAACTGGCGTTGCAGGAGGCGTATGCTTCCAGCCTAACTCGACCGGCCGCGACGCCAATGCTGGGCATCAGTAACGCATCTCCACGGTGATGCTTGATGCCCGCTCGCCGTTCTCCTTAGCTCAGCTTGCCTCGCGAGTTTCGTGAGAGTCTCCCGTGCAAACGCCCAACGCAAGCAGCGTGAGAAGTTGGCTACAGCTAGACTATAATGTGTCAATTGAAACAGCCAGCTTGCGGCCGAAGTTAGCGACGGAGTGGCGCTGGCCGCACAGTGCTCAAGCGTCCGTCGTGTTCCCGGTAATGAGGCGGCTGCCGCGCCGGTAGGTGAGGTATGCCCAGAGCCAATTCAACACAACGGTCGTGCGGTTGCGTCCTCCGGCAAGGAGCAGGACATGGGCGAGGCCCCACAACCACCAGGCCGGCGCTCCCCATATCCGAAGCCGGCTCATTTCCACGACTGCGGCAAGGCGACCGATGGTCGCAAGGTTGCCGTAGTGGCGGTATTGGAAGGCGCGCGGTGCCGGATGCCCCTCGATGGCCGTGCGAATCACGTTGGCGGTGTGCCGACCTTGCTGTTTGGCGGCCGGGGCCAGCCCGGGGACTCCCGCACCTGCCCACGCGCTCGAGGCGGCCGTGTCGCCAATTGCGAAAACGCCCGGGCAGCCTGCAGCGGCAAGATTGTCGTCGACGACGACGCGGCCGGATTTATCTCCCGCCTGCCCGAGCCACTTCGCGGCCGGCGAAGCCGCCACACCGGCGGCCCAAAACGTTGTCCGAGCGGCGATGCGGCCCCCGTCTATCTCCACGCCATCGTGGTCGATATGGGTCACTTTGGCGCCCGTGCGGACTTCCACACCGAGCTCTCGCAACGACCATTCGGCTCGATCCGAGAGAACAGGCGAGAAGGTCGGCAAGACCCGTGGAGCGGACTGAACCAGGATTACCCGTGCTGTTCCCGGGTCAATCGCCCGGTATTCCTGGTTGAGCCCCCTACGGGCGAGTTCAGCCAGTGCACCAGCCAACTCGACGCCAGTCGGTCCGCCGCCCACGACCACAAAGGTCAGCCACGCCTCGCGTTTAGCCGCATCTCCCTCCGCTTCCGCCCGTTCGAAAGCCAGCAACATCCGGCTGCGCATTGCTGTCGCATCCTCGATGCTCTTGAGCCCCGGGGCATGTGACGACCACTCATCCCGGCCGAAATAGCTATGTTGGGCGCCGGTCGCGAGGATGAGGTAATCGAACGGAATGCGCTCCGAGTGCAGGATGACCTCACGGGCGTTTTGATCCACGCCGACCACCTCGCCCAGGCGAACAGTCACGTTCCTCTGGTCTCGCAGGACGCTGCGGATCGGTAGTGCGATATCAGCCGGCGATAAGGCCGCGGTCGCCACCTGATAGAGCAGGGGCTGGAACAGATAATGATTGCGCCGGTCGACGAGCGTGATCCGGCAGGCTGCCCACCGCAGCCCACGCACTGCGGCGATCCCGCCGAAACCGCCTCCCACGACCACGACGTGCGGGACGGACTCAGCCGTACGGTCCCGCATTCGCAGACGGGTAGAGGCCCAGCAGGCTGCTGCGCCATCGACCGACAGCCACCCCGCCCCTTTCGCCGCAAGCAGCAACAGTAGCAGTGCGACCTCGAATTGATCGGGTGTTCCACTGGAAAGGACAATTGGAGGTGTCAGTCCCCACAGGATCAGCGTCACCGGCCGCGTTGCCACGCCGACCAAAAGTGCCCAACAGAGCATGAGGGTCCACCACGGCGCGGTGACCAATTCGCCGGTGAAGGGCACCTGCCACATGGCGAAACCGGTCCCTCCGGCAAATGCCAGCGACAGATAGAGGCGTGTTGCAAACGGCAGCGCGAGATCGCCAAAGCGATCACTCCAGGCGTAAAGCCGGCCTATGGCTCTCACCGTCCAGATCGGTACCCGCGCGAGGCCGCTTCGCAACAGGTAATCGAGGGACAACGGTCCCGCGCCGCCGATCACCAACCAGACCAGCAGAAGAGCCTGAGGACCGGCCATACGCGTTCCGGACAGGTCCTGACCGACGCCAAAGACGAGAAGCAGCGCCACCGGGCGGGTCGCCAGGCCAGTCGCAAGCAGAAGCGGGGCTATGCTCCGGATCAGCGTGGCCCCCACCGACGGCGTCTCCGCGAACCCCTCGGCGCGCATCATCATCATGATCTGGTGGACGAATATCGCTTGGCTGAGCCAAATCCGTGCCGCCAGGAGAAGGCCGGCTTGGGCGATCCCGCCGGCGGTTCCCGTCAAGCGCCCAATCGCTGCGCACCCCTCCAGCACCGCCTGAGCGTGTTCGACACCAAACTGCGAGGCCGCCCAGACCGCAGCCCCGCGTGCGGCCCCGAACTCCTCGGGGCCGGCGGGATGGGGTTGATCGCCGGTCATCTAGGAGGCGAAAGCGAACGCGCGTGCCACCAACCCATCGTAGGGAAGACCAGGTATCAGGCGCTTGGCCAGCAGGTTGTCGAGACCCAGGCTGCGGCCGGCTTGGGACACCGCGAACATGCCGTCGGTGCAGATGATGCCGACATAGGTCCATGGCCACTCAGTCGGGTCGTTGTAGAGGCCAATCAGCAGGTTGAGAGTGAACAACACGCCCACTACACCGGCCAAGCGCACGGCTATGCCCAGCATCAGCGACACGGCGAGAGCAGTTTCCAGCAGGAAGACCAGTGGCTGAACGACAGCAATATGGTCCAGAAATACTTGCATGATCGCTGCATGGGCCTGGAAAGAGCTATATTTTTCCGAGTTCTCCAGCCAGAATTTGAACCCTGCTGATACCGGCAGTGGTAGCTTCCATAGCGTGCCGAGGTACCACATGCCGGCGCTGACCAGTCGCATGGCATAGATGCTCAGATGCGTGCCGGTCCGCTGGGTAGAATCCAGACGCCAGTTCGTATAGGCGATCGCGAGGCTTCCGATCAGAAGTATCCAATAGAGCGCGACCTCGAACCAGCGGAATCCACCAAGACTGAGTTGATCGGGGATGTTGCCGCCCAGGACCTGGAAAAAAGTGTGAATCGGATTGTCGTGCATGATGGTCACCTCATCAGGTTCGCGAGCGTGTTGCCGGATGTTCGTGGATTATCGAGAGCCGGTTTGCCACCCGAACGGAGACCCTAGGAAGGCGGTCTGTCGCTACGTCCGCCGAGTGGTTGCATATTCGGGGGCGTAACGTGCGTTGATGGCTGGCTGTTGCGATCGGAAGTTATTGTCCTGCGTATCCAAGACGAGATTGAGTAAGATCACCAATACCGTCTCTGCATGGCGTCGATAGCTAACGGATCGTTCACGCCGATCGACCCGATGAATGCCGTGGCTCGGTTTCGGCCGGAAGGGTGTCTATCTGGTAGGCGGGCGCTCTCTCGTGGGACAATGATCCCGCGTCAGCCTTTCAAGGCCGTGCTTATGATCGCGCCTGCCGGTTTGGTCGGAAGTCTCGGGATCAAGGTCCAATCGGGATGCTCATCGACAATGATCTCGATCCCCTGCCGGCGGCGCTCTTGCTAACTTCGGGTTTTGTGCCAAGACGGTCGGACGGTGGCTGTGTGCAGCAGGTGCTAACCATCTCTTAATACCGAGCCGGACGACGATGCGTGCTAACCCGCACCTGAAGGTTGAATGATTCCCGGCGGCGAAGACGAACAGAGACCGCGATGATTGTCGTCAGTCTCGGCCGACCGACCAGTTGATGACGTATTGGAGAAGCCGCCATGGAATTGCAGGAGATCCGATATTTCCTCGCGTTGGGCAGAACACTCAATTTCACCAAAGCAGCCGAGGAGTGCCACGTAAGTCAGCCCGCCCTGACCCGCGCCATCCAGAAGATGGAGGATGAACTGGGCGGCTTGCTTTTCTCGCGGGAGCGAAGCAACACGCATATGACCGACCTCGGCCGGTTGATAGAGCCGCATCTTGTCGAGGTGATGACGCGCACCGGGGAGGTCAAGCGAACGGCGGAACGCTTCCTCAAACTCGACGAGGCAAATCTAGCGGTCGGCGTCATGTGCACGATCGCGCCGGTACAATTCGTCCGCTTTCTGGACCGCTTCAGGATGGATAATCCGGGCGTCGAGATTACGCTACTTGAGGCCGTTCCGGACCGGCTCTGCGACTTGCTTGAGACAGGCGCTGTTGATGTAGCGCTGATGGCTCGTCCGGGTGACTTTCCAACGCAATTGCATACTACAAAGCTCTATTCGGAGCGGTTCGTCATAGCCTGCTCGGCGGGTCACAGGTTTGCCCTGCAGGACAGCGTGCGCGTTCCGGAGCTTGACGGCGAAGTATACCTTTCGAGGATCAACTGTGAATTTTACGACGTGCTTGACGAGATGTGCCAAAAGCATGGCGCCAATCTGGTCAAGGCGTACAGCAGCGAACGCGAGGACTGGATCCTGACGATGGTTGCCGCCGGGATGGGCATTTGTTTTCTGCCCGAATACGCCGCCACGTTTCCGGGCGTTATCGGTTGTCCGGTCGCGTCGCCTTCGGTCGAGCGAAATGTCTGCCTGGTCACCGTTTCCGGCCGTCGCTGGTCGGCACCGGTCGCGGCGTTCACGCGCGCGGTCCAGAATTACCCATGGCCGGCCGCGTCAGGCGTACATGCTGATGCCGCTTAGGGTGTGTTGGAAATCAACTGCGCCTTCACGTTGGCTTTGCGTCATCGTTAACGTCAAACATAGTGATGGCTCCAAGCCCCCCCTGTGTCTAGTCGAACTTGACCAAGTCCTTAAAGATCAGTTGACCCCAGCTATTTCCGCGCGCCTGCACAAGCAGTCCACCTTCAGAAAGCCCGCCAAGTTTGATCGGCGAGAAACCGAGATCTTCCGCAAGCGCACCAATCTCCGCTGCGGCGCCGTCATCGTCGCTCGCCAGGAACACGACTCTCCTGCCACCATTTACGGCCGGATCTTGGTCAAGGACGGCAGCACCCAAATGGTTGAAGCCCCTAACCAGTCTTGCACCAGTGAAGGCCTGCGCGACGACCTTGGAAGAAGGCTGACCTCCGAGTTCCTCAGGTGACACGCCGTAGGCATTGGTCACATCGACGATGGTCTTGCCCTGCCAGGTGGGCAGCGCCTTCGCGACATCCGGGTGCGACTCGAAATGGACAGCCAAGAAGACGATGTCCGCCTTGACGGCTTCCGCCAGCTTTTTGGGGATAATCGTAGGTCCGATCGCGGCCGCAGCGGATGCAAAGCTTTCCGGATCGCGAGTGGTTGCAACGGATACTTCGATGCCGCCGCGGGCAAACGCCTTGGCAAGAGCCTGGCCGATCTTGCCGAAGCCGATAATTGCGTAGCTCATAATATTCTCCTTCGGTTTACCACGCCCTACGGGCTCCGAATATCGAATGGAGTGACCGGCCGGGCGTAGCGCGTCAGATTTGCGCCAGGCCGCCGTCAACGGCGACTTCGCTGGCGGTCATGAAGCTGCTGTCCGGCGACGCGAGAAAGGCGGCCACCGCTCCGAGCTCCGCCGGATCGGCCATGCGCTTGAGCGGATTCATCGAGGCGAAGGCCTTCATGCCCTCCTCGCCTAGCGCTTCCTTCGCGAGTTCGGTTGCAGTCGGCCCGGGCGACAGCACGTTTACCCGGATGCCGGTGCCCTTCAGGTCCTCCGCCCAGGTCCGCGCGAGGTTGCGCACTGCCGCCTTGCTCGCGCTGTAGGCGCTGAATGCCGGGGCGCCCGTGGTGCCGGCGCTCGATCCGGTCAGGATGATCGAACCGCCCTGGCCCATCAGCGGCAGCGCCTTCTGGACCGTGAAGATCGAACCCTTCACATTGGTGTCGAAGATTTCGTCAATGTGCTCGGCGGTGATCTTGCCGAGCGGAAGCTGGGTTCCGGCCCCGGCATTGGCGAAGACGATGTCGAGGGTTCCGCGCTCGGCCTTCACCGCCGCGTAGAGTCGGTCGAGGTCGGCCAGATCGGAGACCGAGCCCTTCACCGCGCGGGCATTGGGCCCGAGGTCGGCCACAGCGGCGTCGAGCGCTTCCTGCCGGCGGCCGAAGATGAAGACGAAGGCGCCCTCCTCGATGAAGCGCTTTGCCGCGGCGCGGCCGATGCCGGTAGCGCCACCGGTGATTACAGCGGTCTTTCCATTCAGTCTGGTCATGTCGTGCGTCCTTCGTTGGAGTTGCACGAAAACTGGAGAGTGCTTACTTGGGGACAAGTATGCACCTTTTGGTAAGTATGAAAAATGACTGACTGTTCTCAAAACTGCGGTGGCCGCTTCTCCCACGGGCTCGCCGCCACGCTCCACGTCATCTCGGGCAAGTGGAAACCGCAAGTCCTGTACTTCCTGCTCGACGGTCTGAAGCGCTACGGCGAGCTCAAGCGCACGATCCAGGGCGTCAGCGACAAGGTGCTAATCCAGCAATTGAAGGAACTGGAGGCCCATTGCGTGCTGGCGCGGACCGACTACCAGGAGGTGCCGCCGCGTGTGGACTACGCACTGACCCCGCTCGGTCACAGCCTGGCTGACGCGATCGTCCCGCTGTGCACATGGGGAACCGAGAACATGGCGGAAATGACAAGCATCTTCGCCAAGCACGACGGTTTGCCCTAGTCACACGAGATCGGCCGGCGCCGTCGCGGCAACGCGGTGCTGCCACGCTATCCTGGCGGCGAGAGCCGACGCACCAGCGAGCGCGATTGCGGCAGCAACGGCAGCCCAACGCGCTCCTGTCGCGGTTGCCGGTCCCCCGATCAGGGTGCCCAGCAATGCGACACCGATAACGCCCCCGGTCTGCCGGGCGCCGTTGAGGATGCCGGAGGCCAGGCCACTGCGCTCGCGCCCGACCGAGTCCAGGACGGACAGGTTCATTGAAGGCACCGTGATGCCCGCACCCATGCCGATGAAACAGAGGGGAATCGCGATCGCGACCAAGTCACGATCAAATCCCACGACCGCCAGTGCGATCGCACCCAATGCCGAGGCCGCATGGCCCCAGATCTGTGGTCCGAAAGGATTCGATTTATGCAGGAATTTCGCGCCCACCCTGGTTCCGGTCGCGAGGGCCAGAGTCATGGGAAGGAACAGCAAACCCGCCCCGACCGGGGTCATGCCGCGCAGTTCCTGAAATGCAAGGCTCAGCGCAAAAATGAGGCCATAGATTCCGACGTTATGCAGAAGCCCCACCAGCGCCACGGATCCCAAGGCAGGTCGGAACAGCAGGTCGAGTGGCAGCATCGGGTTGGCGTGTCGTGATTCGACCGCGAGGAAAGCGGCACCAAGCAGGATAACGCCAACGCCCGAGGCGATCATGGAAGGTGAGAAAGCATGCGACCGGCCCGCGCTGATCATCCAGTACGTCAGCGTCGCGAGGGTCGCCACCGCCAAGAGCTGGCCAATCGGATCCAACTCGCGCTGCATCTGACGAGAGCCGGAGGCAACGTGCCGTCGGGCAAGCCAAACTCCCATCAGTCCAACGGGAACGTTCACAAGAAATATGCTTCGCCAGTCGAGGTATTGCACCAGAACGCCACCGATCAGCGGTCCCAGGGCAACGCCCAAGGCGCCGGCGCTCGACCATGCTGACACAGCAATCTTTCTGCGATCCGGATCTTTCACCGTATGATTTAGGCTTGCCAGCGAATTCGGCAGCAGCATGGCGGCGCCGATGCCCTGTACCGCCCGAGCGCACTGCAAGCTTGCCATTTCGGGCGCCAGCCCGGACGCGGCCGAAGCGGCGCAGAAGATGAGCAAGCCGACGGAGAACATGCGCTTGGCGCCGTAGCGGTCGCCCAACACACCCGCGTTCAACAACAAGCTGGCGAAGACCAGCGCATATCCGTCGACGAGCCATTGCAGGGTGGTGAGGTCGGCATGAAAAACGTCTCTGATCCGGGGAAGGGCAAGGTTCACGATCGACGTATCCAGAACGATCATGAAGAACGCCGCGCTGGTACTGACCATGGCCGCAAATTCGGAGCGATTCGCGCTCTTCAAACTGGCTGACACTGTGCTTCTTTTCCAGTAACGAAAGCGGCTTCATTGCCGAAACGGCCGTCAGGCACTCAGCTTGTTGGCGAGGCAGTATTCACGGTTTCGACGTCGCCAATGTCGTGAGGTCGTGCTCGATGCAAGCACGCGTAAGCAGGCCGCGCCGTCATCCGGGATGCTTGGCCATGAAGTCCAGGATCAGGCTTGCGATTTCGTCGGTCTTCTCGTCCAGCGCAAAGTGTCCCGCGTCGAGCAGATGGATCTGGGCATTGGGAAGGTCACTTCTGAATGCCTCCGCACCCGCGGCAATGAAAGAGGGATCGTTGCGGCCCCACACGACCAGTGTGGGCGGCTTGTGCTCATGCAACCAGGCCTGCCACTTGGGATAGGAAGCAACGTTGGTTCGGTAATCGTACAGCAGGTCCGACTGGATTTCTCGCTGCCCCGGCTGCGACAGATGAGCGTACTCGTCGGTCCAAGTATCCGGGTCGTAGCGATCAGGGTGCGACGTGCCGGCGATATGACGCTGTTCGGTTGCCTTGAAGGAAAGGAACGCATCGACGACCTCCGGATGCGCTTTCGGATCGGCCCAGTATTCGGCAATCTTGGCCCAGTTGGCGCCGAGGCCAGCCTTGTAGACGTTGCCGTTCTGGAAGATGAGGGCGTGCAGCCGCTCGGGGTGCGCCAGAATGATGCGGAATCCTACCGGCGCACCGTAATCATGAAGATAAAGAGTGTAATCCTTGATCTTCAGAGTTCCCAGAAGATCGTCGATCGTCTTTGCGAGATGATCGAAAGTGTACGTATAAACCGCCGGTGCCGGCGAGTCGCTCTGACCGAAGCCCGGATAGTCGGGTGCGATCACATGATAGCGGGTGGCGAGCAGGGGAATGAGCGTGTCGAACTCGCGGGAGGAGGACGGGAAACCGTGCAGCAGCACGATCGTCGGGGCGTCCTTTGGCCCCGCCTCTCGATAGAAGATTCCCACCCCGTCCACATCCGCGCGGTGATAGGTGGTCGTAGCGTTCGTCGAGGCGAGAGATGCGGCCCGCGCCGTGCCCGCGAACAGGACCGCTGCGAAGACGTACTTCAACAGATGGGTCATTCGAAGAGCCCCTTGTTTGAGGGGGGCGGTCCGGTAGTAGGTGCGGGTGGTCATCAAGCGGGCTCCCGTGGCGTTGAGGACGCGTCGGCCGGTTAAACGAGGCGCCTTCGGTTTTCCGATTGTCGTTTTTGGGGCTTCCCATGATTAACGGACAGCCGCTAAGTTTGAGAGGAGACCTCTCAGGTCACGGAAGGCCCTTTGGACCGTCTTGACGCCATGTCGGTACTGCTCGCTGCTGTTGAGAGCGGCAGTCTGTCGAAGGCGAGCCGGAGTCTCCGGCTTCCGCTAGCTACGGTCAGCCGCAAGGTAGCGGAGTTGGAGGCGCACCTGAACGCCACCTTGCTGATCCGGTCAGCAAAGGGACTGGAACTGACACCGGCGGGGCGCTCCTACGTTACCGCCGCGAAGGCGATCCTGGAGCGGTTGACCGAGGCGGAACGCGCCGCCGCCGGCGAATACACCGAACCCAAGGGAGACCTGGCGGTCACGGCACCGATCATGTTTGGCCGGATGCATGTGCTGCCCGTGGTGGCGCGCTTTCTTTCCGCCTTTCCCGACGTGGCGGTCGAACTAGTGTTGACCGATCGGGTCACGCATTTCTTGGATGACCAAGTGGATGTGGCGCTCCGCATTGGCGCGTTACCGGATAGCAGACTGATCGCGACCCGCTTGGGGTCGATCCGGCGGGTGGTTTGCGCAAATCCGGACTATTTGGCGACGAACGGCGTCCCCACGACGCCCGACGACCTGGCGCGGCACAGCGTGATTTCCTTTGAGGGCGTCTCCTCGCCCACAATCTGGACCTTCGAGTGCAACGGAGTCGCGATGACCGCGTCTTTTCGGTCTCGTCTCAGCGTCAATACGATCGATGCAGCGATCGATGCCGGACTGTGCGGAGTGGGTCTCATCCGGGTGAACTCGTATCAGGCCGTTGACTACGTGCGCAGCGGCCGGCTGGCGGTCGTTCTCGAGGACTTCGCGCCCGCGTCACGGCCCGTGCATCTCGTCTACGACAAGCAAAGCCGGCTGCCGCTGAAGCTGCGCGCGTTCGTCGATTTCGTGGTCCCGCAGCTGCGCGAACGATGTCTCCACGTATCCATCCCGCGAGGCTTTCGATTACCCACATTTGGTGATGGTCTGATCGTTTAATGCTTGTACGGCTCGAATCCGTCGTGATTCGTTGTTGGGCATCCGACGCCGGGCGGAGGGCGTGCGACCTTGGTATGAACCGCCCCGGGTTTGCCGGAGGCTGGTTTGGTTGAGTTCTACGCGGCGATCGGCAAGACCTCGAGCTCTGCGTCATAGGCGGCTTCGGCCTCAGCGGGTGGAATGTTGCCGATGGGCGCGAGGGCCTCTCGCTGACCGGAAGGTTGCTTCCCGAACTTCGCCGCTGCCCGCCAGCCGCCGAAAGGGGGACAACGATCTCACCAACAATGGCGGCCGAAGCCGCAAACCTAGGAGATTGCGTGGTGACCGTTCGCTTCAACACCGCCGACGTCGACGGCCTCAAGCTGTTCTACCGCTCGGCCGGCGACCCCGGCGCCCCCGTGGTCCTGCTACTGCACGGCTTCCCCAGCGCCAGCCACATGTTCCGCGACCTGATCCCGGAGCTGGCCAGCCGCTACCAAGTCGTCGCCCCGGATTTGCCCGGGTTCGGCATGACCGAACAGCCCAGCCGCGAGACCTTCAGCTACACCTTCGAAAACTTAGCCGAGGTGGTCGGCCGCTTCACCGAAGTGCTCGGCTTGAACAAATTCGCGCTCTATGTCTTCGACTACGGCGCCCCAATCGGCTTCCGCCTCGCGGTCAAACATCCCGAGCGTATTTCGGCCATCGTCTCGCAGAACGGCAACACCTACCTCGAAGGAGTGTCCGAAGCCTTCGCCCCGGTGCAGGCCTACTGGAACGACCCCAGCCAAGCCAACCGCGACGCCCTGCGCGGCTTCCTGGCCCCGCAGACCACGCTGTTTCAGTACATACACGGCGTGAGCAACCCGGACCTGGAGTCGCCGGACGGTCGCAACCTTGACGACTTCTACCTGGCGCGGCCGGGCAATGATGAAATCCAGCTCGACTTGCTGGGCGACTACAAGACCAACGTGGCGATGTACGGCGATATTCAAGCTTACCTGCGCGACCGCCGCCCGCCCGTCCTGGCTATCTGGGGCAAGAACGACCCGTTCTTCATCCCACCGGGCGCGGAGGCGTTCAAGCGAGACGTGCCGTCCGCCGAGGTCCGCTTCGTCGACAGCGGCCACTTCGCCCTGGAGACCCACGCCAAGGAAATCGGCGCGGTCATGCGCGAGTTCCTCGCCAAGCACATCGGCTGACCGAATCGTCCGAGAGCGCTGGGCGCGCATGCCCGGCGCTGTTCGACACCTCGCGGCGCCGCTCGCACGGCCCACCCTAAAGCCGAAGGACACCGACCATGACCACCACCGACATCGTCCGCAGCTTCTACGACAAGCTGGGCGCCGGCGACGCGTTCGGGGCCCTTGGCCTGATGGCGCGCGACATCGAATGGATCACCATGTGGCACTACAAGATCGACGGACGCGGTCCGGAAGCCGTCGCCGAAGGCCTGTTCAAGCCGCTGACCGCGGAGTGGTCGAGCTTCGCCCTGGTGCCCACGGAGTTCATCACCGAAGGCGACACCGTCGTGTCGCTGGGCGACTTCACCGGGGTGCACGGCGCCACCGGCAAGTCCTCCGAGGCGCGCTACGCCCACGTGTGGACGATCAAGGACGGCAAGATCACCCGCTTCCGTCAGTACATCGACACCCTCGCCATCGCCCGAGCTCGCGTGGCGTGAAGCCACCCTTTCGGCCGGGCGCGGCCCTGAGCGTGCGCCCGACCGGAGGCCCCCCCTCTCGCAGCAACCCTCATTGTCAAAGATCGACGTCCATGAGCAGCCCCCCGTTTCCGCCCTTCACCGAAGAGACCGCGATCCAGAAGGTCCGAGCCGCCCGGGGCTGAGCGACTTGCGCCTGTGATCTCCAACCTCAATCGGACTTGGCCCGGGGGAGTCCCCGCGCCGCCGTCGAAGGATTTTAACCATGACAAAGCTCCTGTTCATCCAAGCCTCCCCGCGCGGCGCTCAAGCAAAATCCACGCAGGTCGCTGAGGCCTATCTCGAGGCTTTGCAGACCGCGACGCCAGCCCTGGAGGTTGATGTCCTCAATCTGTGGGAGACGGAGCTTCCTGTCTTCGACGGCGACAAGGTGGCCGCCAAGGTAACCGTAATGCTCGGGCAAGAGCATGATGCCGATCAGAAGACGGCGTGGGATCAGGTGGTCGAAACGGCGACGCGCTTCATCGCCGCGGACCGCTACCTCCTCGCGGCGCCGATGTGGAACGCCGGCATTCCGTACCGCCTCAAGCACTACATCGACGTCATCCACCAACCTGGCCTGCTGTGGGGCCTCAAGCCCGACACCGGCTACTTCGGGCTGCTGGAGAACAAGCACGCGACCCTGGTGCTCACCGCCGGCGCCTATGCGCAGAGCTTTCCATCGCCGGCATTCGGCGTGGACCACCAGTCCACCTACCTGCGCGCCTGGCTGAACCAGGCCGGCGTCACCGCCATCGACGAGGTTCGCTTCCAGCCGACCCTGCTGACCCAAGACCCCGACGGCGACTTCCAGCGCGCGAAGCAGGCGGCCGTCGAGCTCGCCACGGCGCACGGTCGCGCCTGACATCTGAGGGAGCCAGAGCATGAAAACTCGTCATCTCGGAGCCGCTCTCACCGGCGCTGCCGTCCTCGCCGGCGCCGGGGCGGCCACGGCAGAGCCGATCCCGTCGACCACAGCCACCACGACCTACCATCGAACCCAAGTCAATGGGGTTCGCATCTTCTATCGCGAGGCCGGGCGCAAAGACGCGCCGACGATCGTGCTGCTGCACGGCTTCCCATCGTCCTCGCGGGAATTCGACACGCTCATCCCGCTGCTGGCCACGCGCTACCATCTGATCGTTCCGGATTTCCCCGGGTTCGGTCAAAGCGAGGCGCCGCCGCCGTCAGAATATCGCTATACCTTCGACCACATCGCCGAGACCATGAACGACCTCCTGGCTCAGCTGAAGGTCGAATCGTACACGCTCTACATCCACGATTATGGTGCGCCGGCCGGCATGCGCATGATCCTGGCTCATCCGGGTCGGCTGCATGCCCTCATCACTCAGAACGGCAACATCTACCAAGAGGGTCTCGGTCCGAAGTGGAGCAAGATCGCCCAGTATTGGGCTGACCCGAAGGCGCACCCGGAAGTCGTGGATGCTTTCCTCTCGTACGAGGCGACTGAGCAGAGACACACCCACGGCACGTCGCATCCCGAGCGTTATAACCCGGACACGTGGACCGACGAGTTCGCCCACCTGTCAAAGCCAGGTCAGCGCGAAATCCAGACGGCGCTCCTCTACGACTACAGGACCAACGTTGCGTCATATCCGAAGTGGCAGGCCTGGTTGCGCGAGCACCGTCCGGTCACGCTGGTCGCCTGGGGCGCCAACGATCCGTCCTTTATCGCCGCGGGCGCAACGGCCTTCCAGCGTGACCTGCCGGACGCCGAGATCCATCTGGTCGATGCGGGCCATTTCGCACTGGACGAGAAGACTGACGAAATCGCTAGCCTGATCCTGGCGTTTCTCGCGAAGCATCGCTGAGGGCGATCGGCCGCGGCTAGAGCGTCGCGGCCGTCACCCGCTCGCGCAGGCGAGGGACAACGAAAACCACGAAGGCGCGAAGCTACGCTGGCGCGAAGCCGCACCGATTGTTTGCAAAGGTCGACGCACGATAGGCACGGCGACTGCCAAATCTCTGCTTCAAATCAGATGCTTACGCCACATCCGCCAGAGCGTCCCTGCCATGCGCTGAATAAGATGGGTTAGCCGCCGCCGCCTTCCAGGGGCGAGCCATAGCTAAACCGTTTCATTTCCGCCATGTGCTCTTTGGTCCCTTGCGGCATTTCCATTCTGTCGGAACCAAATTCTATACTGCTAAGCGGTACCGCTACCAATTTATCTTGTTTCCCCAAATACTGTCCCACCGCCAGTATTGCCCGAGGTTTGCCAACCTTCGGATCGACCAGAACGTCGTCGATCGTACCGATTTCCTCTCCTGTAGCATTATAAACAGGTGCGTGCAGCAACTTACTGGTACGTAACGTGTGGTCTGCCATGACAGCAGCTTTTGCCGATGACATCGACGCGGCTTGAGCAAAAATGGGGGCACCTGTCCCAACGGACATAACTAAAAGTGCGGCACCAATGGTCAGTGGTTTCATATCATATTTCCCTCTGCGGATACCAACCCTGATCAAACAATATGGCGACGCTGCTTGCTGGAAAAGCTATTGGTTGGATAGCCGTTCGGCATGGCGTCCGAGACCAAACTCGCGCCCGGACTGCTATCAGTGCGATGGTTTGGCGAGACCAACCTTAATCAGGCGGTTCGGATCGATCGTGGTGTCGCCGTTACTGGGGGCGAAGGTCGGGAAGCCGCTGAGTTGGTCCGGTGTATAGGCGACCACCTCCATGTCCTGCCCCACTAAAACCATCGCATCGATCGGAACGGCAATCGGCCGGCTGCCAAACCCGAAGAAGCCGCCAAACTGGATCACGGCAAAGATCAAGCCCTTGCCGTCCTGCATCACCCCCACGACCCGGCCAATGCGGGTCTGGCTCTCGACGGGTTGAAGCACCTGGCGATTGAACAGATCTCCTACCCGGACCGGCTGCGGAAACCGCATCGCGGCAGAGGCTGCCAAGCTCATGCCGAGCGGCGGCGGCATGCCTCCGGGGGTCCTGCTCTGTGCCTGCGCGGCAACGCCCGGAGCTGCCAGACAGACGGCTATACAAAGCACTGCCTTCATGCTGGCTCGCGGCATGATACGGGGCTTGTCGACGCCTGCGTTTCGTTCAGGCATCTCAGATGCCGGCGAACCACGGGAAGCCGCGCTTTTCCCAGTATCCGCCGGGATAGGTGTTTGTCACCTCGATGGCGGTGATCCATTTCGGGTTCTTGTAACCGAGTTTGGTCGATGTCCGCAGCCGTAACGGGTAGCCAAACGGGTCGGCCAGCGGCGAGCCGGCGTAACCGGTTGCAAGCAATGTCTGTGGATGCAGTGCCGTTGCCATGTCGATGCTGCTCGGGTAATCGTCGGCGGTCTGGAAGGCGACATACTTGGCGCTCAGATCCGCGCCGACGCGCTCCAGGAAGCTGCGGAGCGTAACGCCGGACCATTGGCCGATATAGCTCCAGCCTTCCACGCAGATGTGCTTGATGATCTCACTTTGCTGAGGCAACGCGGCCAGGTCGCTCACCGTCCAAGGCCGCTTGCTGGCAACAAGGCCAGTGACCTCCAGCTTCCACGTGGCGCCGTCGACAGGCTTGACGTCAACCACGTCGTAATAGGCATTGAACTTCGGCGGCTTCAGCACCATCGAAGCCGGGTAAGTGGGCGCCAGCTTGTTCGGATCGAACAGCCAAGCCTGCAGGCCGTCGTTCAGCCGGGAGATGGCCAGCAGCGCGGCCTCGACGGATTCGGGCCGCTGCACGTCACAGCCCGTGAGCATCGTGAGCATGCCCAGCGATAATCCGCCACGGAGCAGCCCGCGCCGCTCAAGCGAGCGGATGAGCGGCTGGTGGGTATCGAGCATGTCGGTCAGGCTCGTAGCGCCGGCCGGGCGAAAGGGAGATCTCATGTGCAACGGGCCTAGGTATGACGATCGGGTTGTCCGGGTGATCTTGCGATCCTGGGGCCGCCCGTCACCATCGCTAGCAATGTCTGCGGGATAAGCAACGCTAATACGACGTGGACGATCAGGAAGCCGAAGATGATTGTCATGCCGGCGAAGTGGATCACACGCGCTGTCTGAAAGCCGCCCAACAAAGCGACCAGGCCAGAGAACTGGATCGGCTTCCAGATCGCTACTCCCGTAACGACTTGTGCGATCCCCGCCAGGATCACGATGATATAGAGCAGCTTCTGGACCGCGTTGTAGACAGTCAGGTCCTCGTGCGCGAGTTTGAAGTGGAGCGTGTCTCGGATGGTTGCCCACACTTCAGCAATGCGGATCGGCAGCATCCGTTCGCGCAGGCGACCGGTGATGCTGCCGTAGACGAGATAGGCCAGGCCGTTGAGCACGCTCAGCCACATGCCGGCAAAATGCCAGTTCAGGCTCCAAGCCGCCCAGTCCCCAAGCCGCAAGTAGTCAGGGAAGTGCAAGCCTCTGATAATGACGTCGTCATTGTAGATTCCCCAGCCGGACGTGATCATCACGATCATCGCCACTGCGTTGATCCAGTGCATGATGCGCACGGCGAGCGGGTGCAGGCGGCGGCCGCTGCCGGCGGGTCGGGTCGCGACGATCATGCGATCTGCCATTCCGCGACGCAATCGGTCACCGCGCTGCCACTGCCGGCGAACTGGCCCTGTTTGATTCGTAGAGAATAGGTTCACGAGCACTGCTCGCAGCGGTCTGGCCGGGTCCGGATATCGGCTTCCGGAGGACTGCCGTGGTCGGGGAAAGTAACCTCAACATTCGCATCTCTTCGTGGCTGGGGCGTCCGGCGGTGAACAACCGGGGTTGGAGCCGGCGCCGCCCTGAGTAGCGCCTGCCGTACTAAGGAAGCAAACGGACCAATGACGCCAATGCATTCGATGCATCATTGCGATAACCCTGCTCTCGATGCCGGCCAGGAATGGCCCGCGCGCGACTGGCGGTTTGTCTGTCGCGTGGCAAGCGCCGTCAACAAGTAACTGGCGAAAACGGCCGCCGATCTCTCCGATCGGGCTTAATGGGTTGAGGAGGCAAACAGCAGTGATGCTGCGGTCCGCGTCGCATGCTTCTGGATAACGTCGCGGCCCGGGATCATTCGCCGGGCAGTCCTGGGCCGAAACTGGTCTGCGGGTTCCATTCGCACTGAGTGTCGCCCTCGGCACCCTTGAGCGGAGTTCGCGCTTCCGTGCTTACGGATAAAACTACAATCAAGGAGACGATGCGCAAACGGATAAAACTACAATCATAGAGACGATGCGCAATAGGCATTGGCTCGTGCCTGGAAATTCGCCGTCTTTGGGGAGTGATATAAGGAGTTTTACATGCAACGAACATTTGGCCGAAGAGTAGTTGCCAAATGGACGGGCGTGCCTGTGCTGATCGGATTAAACGATCGTCACCACATACGGCCCGGCTGCCCGGTCGCGACATGCCGAAGATCCAAGGCCCGGTTCCACGCGTCATGCAACGTGAACCTCGCAGCGGACACCGACTCTGTGATCTCCCGCGCTCACACCGGACTGTCGAGACATGACAGCCCCTTCAGGCTTCAAGGCCCGACGGATCATCCTTTGCGCCTTACAATCTCCGCCCACCGATGACTGACCCCACCGGAGATGTCGCGCACCTG
Source organism: Rhodopila sp. (assembly GCF_965277825.1). Taxonomy (NCBI): domain Bacteria; kingdom Pseudomonadati; phylum Pseudomonadota; class Alphaproteobacteria; order Acetobacterales; family Acetobacteraceae; genus Rhodopila; species Rhodopila sp. The sequence goes on from NZ_OZ255846.1 coordinate 1,072,422, forward strand.
ATCCAGACGGCGCTGACGCCGGTGTTCCTGCTGTCCGGCATTGGCATACTGCTTGGGTTGTTCAACACGCGTCTGGCCCGCGTTTCGGACGACATGGCGCACGCGGCCACCCTGCTGACGGGCGATGTCAGCCCAGCGGATGACACCAATCTGCGCCGACATCTCGTTCGTCTTGAACATCGGAGGTGGCTGTTGGACGCCTCGATCGTGGTCGGCGGCATCGGCGGTGCTTCGACGTGCGCCGCCGCCTTCGTCCTGTTCCTGGGCAGCGTGGGCAAATCGGCGGTCACCGGCTGGTTGATCGGGCTGTTTGCCGTCGCCTTGGGTTGCACGGTCATTTCGCTTGTCGTGTTTCTTGGCGACAGCGTGTTGGCGTGGCGCGGGCTGCGCCAGGAAGGGCTGCTGCCCCGATCGATCAATAACATGGCGAAATGAGCGTGGGTGCGACGGTTTGCGCTATCGCGTTGATCCGTCAGCGAGGTGCTCGGCGACGCCGCCTGGCTGGCCAGTCAAAGTATGCGCGGTGTTGACCAGCGCGAAGTGGCTGAACGCCTGCGGAAAATTCCCAAGCTGCCGACCGGCGGCCGGGTCGTATTCCTCCGCGAAGAGGCCGAGGTCATTGCCATAAGTCAGCAGCCGCTCGAACAGCGCTCGCGCGTCGTCGATGCGGCCGGCAAGCACCCAGGCGTCGCACAGCCAGAAACTGCACGCCAGGAAGGCGCCTTCGTGACCGGGGAGACCATCGGCATCGTCGCGGTCCGTCCGGTAGCGATAGACGACGCCGTCCTCCAGCAGCTCTCGTTCGATCCGCGCAATCGTGCCCAGCACGCGCGGGTCATTGGCGGGCAGGAAACCCAGCATCGGGATCTGCAGCAGTGCCGCATCGACCCGATCGGCGCCGTAATACTGAACGAAGCTATTGGTCGCCTCGTCATACCCTTTTTCGCAGACGTCGGCATGGATCTCGTCGCGGGCGCGTCGCCATTCCTCGACCGGGCCATCGAGGCCGAACTCAGTCGCACTTGCCACCATCCGATCAAAGGCGAACCAGCACATGACCTTCGAATAGACGAAGTGACGAGGCTGCCCACGCACTTCCCAAAGGCCCGAATCCGGCTCATGCCAGACCGTCAGCAGGTTTTTCGCGATGGCGCGCTGGAGCGGCCACACTTTGTCCATGTCGGGCAGGCCGGCGCGCCGCCCGGCGTCGAACGCGCCCAGCACGGCGCCGTACACATCGAGCTGGCGTTGGCCGTGCGCGGCGTTGCCGACGCGAACGGGGCGGCTTTGTTCATATCCCGGCAGATGATCGAGTTCGACCTCTGTCAGCCGGCGTTCGCCGTGCAGGCCGTACATTATCTGCAGCTCGTCGGGTGCCCCGGCGGCGGCTCGCATCAGCCACCAGCGCCATGCGCTCGCCTCGTCGTGGAACCCCGAACCGGTGAGGGCGTAGATCGTCAGCACGGCGTCGCGCAGCCAGCAAAAGCGATAATCCCAGTTGCGAACACCGCCGGGCATCTCGGGCAACGAGGTGGTTGGTGCCGCCACGATGCCCCCGGTCGGGCGGTAGGTCAGAGCCTTGAGGGTGATCAGCGAGCGTCGCACGACCTCGGCATGAGGGCCCTTATAGGTGCAGCTTCGAGCCCACTGCTCCCATTCCGAGATCGTGCGCTGCAGCAGCGCGTAGGGATCACGCGGAAGCGGCGGGCTTTGGTGCGATGGAAACCATTCCAGCATTGTGGCGACGGTCTGCCCCGAGGCGATGTCGAAGCGGGCCCGGGTGGAAAAATCGACGTTGTCGAGATCGATGCTGCTGCTCAGTCGCACTGCGTCCGGCCCCGCGGTCGCGACAATCATCCCCTCTTCCCGCACCACCCAAGGCGCCCAGGCGCCGTAATTGAAACGCAGGCGCAGATCCATGGCGATTTTGACCCGACCGGCGATGCCACGAACGATGCGGACCAGCTCGTGCGTGCCACCGACGGCAGGACGCGGCATGAAATCGAGCACCAGGGCCTTGCCGTCGTCGGTCTCGATCGTTGTTTCAAGCACCATTGTCTCGGGCAGATAGCGCCGGGAGACCCGGGCGCTTGAATCCGGCGTGCTAAGTTGCCAGGCGCCATGGCTGCGATCGCCGAGCAGTGCCGCGAAAATCGCCTCGGAATCGAAGCGCGGCACGCAGAGCCATTCAATGGTGCCGTCGCGGTGAATCAAGGCCGCGCCCTCGGTTGATCCGATCAGCGCGTAATCCTCGATCGGGCGGACCGATCCCATCCGCGCGGCGCTCATCTCTGCCTCCTCTCGGCGGCAAGCCGATGCCAGGTGCGGCCGTCGCGTTCCAGCAGCGTTTCGGCAGCGTTGGGGCCAAAGCTGCCAGGCTGGTATTGATCGGGCTTGCCGCCTTTCGCCCAAAGATCGAGAAAAGGCTGCACTGCGGCCCAGCTCGCCTCGATCCCGTCAGCCCGCTGAAATGGCATCCGGTCGCCGATGAACAGGTCGTAAAGCAGTGACTCGTAACCAACCTGACGGGCGATGTCGAGGCTTACCGGCACGGTGGCCACCCGGGGACCCGGCCGACGAGTGAGGTCGCCCGTGGCGCCAAAGATGACAATGGTGACGGGTGGCGCCGCCTGGACGGAACAGTCGGAAGAGGCCATGGGGTATCTCATGATTGTTTCGAGGATTGATGCTTCAGAGGCCGGTTCGGCATCTTGGGTTGACGACGGGCGTCCGCCGATTGCCGCAGCAGGTGGAAGTGGCCGTCGGGGTCAAGTAACAGCGCGTCGCGATCGGCGGCCCAGACAATCCGGGTGGCGGCAATGTCATTTGGCGCCGACAGCTCCGCTGGACCCCCTTGGATGTATGGTAGGCCAGCAGCTTGAGGTGCGGCGGTGCTTCCCGGGGCATAAGCGGCACGACGCCGACCTCCGCTTCCTCGAGCCCGTCGAGAGCGGCCCGCGCCAGGCCAGCGCTCAGCATAGGCGTTCGCGCGGTCAATCCCAGCGCCTCGTAGAAGCGGCGGCCAGCCCCGGCATCGGCGACGCCGATCGCACTATGATCGATGCCGAGCAAACCTGTCCCTTGCCAGAAACTGCGGGGTTCTTGCGGAACTTGCAGTAATTCCAGCGGATGGCCGTCCGGATCGCGGAACTTCATGACGGTGAAGTCACCCAAGGAGGTGCTCAGCGTCACTGGACCGATAATGGAGATTGGCCTGTCGTCGCGTGCCGAGACCCACGCCCACCGAACCCTTGGCCGTTTGTCGCCGCGCTCTCCCCGAGCGGTGGGAAGGGCGCTATGGTGAGCTTTCTGGAGAGAGCGAATGAGCGAGAACCACGGGCCGGATTTGTCGGCGATGTTCGAGATGTTGTCCGCAATGAACGCATCGAACGAGCGACAGGCAGCTGTGTTGGAACAACAACAGACCCTCTTGGTTGAGGTTAAACAGCTCGCCTTTGATCTGAAGGCTGTTTTGCAAGAAGAAGTTGCGAGCGTGCGTGTGGACTTGATGGCGCGTATGGACCGGCTGCAGGACACTGCGACCCGGCAGCGTGACGATATCACGCTTTTGCTCGACCTCGCGATGGGCAATAAAAACCGGGCTGAGCTGAGCTTGACCGAGGCCCGGGCAGCGGTCGATATGCAAGGCAGCAACTCCTCGGCGCTGATTGCTCTGCAACGCAAGGTTATGGATCTCGAAGCGCAGGTGCGCGAACTGCGTGAGGGCAAACCGCTTTGAAAGAGAGCAGAAGCCAACGAGATGTTGGGAAACGAGCCGATGATTGTGCCCAAGTTACCCCCGCGTTCGTCCGTGACCAGCGCGAGATGTTGGAAGCAGAGGTCGACGGCGGTGGCGTTGTTTGGGTAAGGCCGGCCCGGCCGATCGAAACGGTCGAGGTCGATGTGCTGACCGCCGATGCGGAGTGGCAGGCGGGTGCCGCCGCCATCGAGTCCGAGCAGCGCCATCTCGTCCGGCGGAATTAGTTGGGGCTTGCCGATCGCGAAGCCCATGCCTGCGTAGAAGCGGGCGAGCCGCACCGGGTCGGTGGTGGTCAGCCGGAAGGCGGTGATGGCGGTCACCCTGGCGATCATAGCCGCTCGCGGATCCGGTCGGCGACACGCAAGGCATTGGCAACGATGGTGAGGGTTGGATTCACCGCCCCGATCGAGGGGAAGAAGCTTGCGTCGGCGAGATAGAGGTTGTCCACCGCGTGCGCGCGGCAGTCGAGGTTGAGCACCGAAGTGGCGGGATCGGTGCCGAAGCGTGCGGTGCCCGCCTGGTGCGCGGTGCCGCTTAGCGGAATGTTCTTGCCGAGGTAGAGCGTGCGGTCCAACAGCACATGTGGATGACGGGCCTCGGTCAACGCCTGGGCAAGTTTGCGCCTCAGGTGCATGAGTGCCTGCGGGTTGGTCTCGGTGAGGTCGAGATGCACCTTCCCATCCCGGTAGTAGATCCTGTTATCGGGGTGGGGCAGGTCCTCGGCCTGCAGCCAGAAATCCATCGAGTGGCGCGCGATCTGCTCGAATGGCATGTCCGGCAGCCACTCCAGCCAATGCGGCCGGGCCTCGCCGCGGATCTGATCGGCATGGCTTGTCGCGCACATCTGCACCAGGCCGAGCGGGTAGTCCCAATCGTCCGCGCCGAAGTAGAAATCGCTGAACGCCAGCGTCTTCTGGAACACGGTGTCGTTCGGTTCGCGCATGATCGCGGCGACGACACTCATGTGGTGGCGCATGTAGTTACGGCCAAGTTGGCCAGATGCATTGGCGAGCCCGCTCGGGTGCGCGTCGTTGGCTGATCGCAGCAGTAGCAGTGCGGAAGAGAGCGCGCCGCATGCCACCACCACGATGTCGGCCGAGAAGGTTTCCTCGCCACCGTCGCGGGTGACCTGGACGGATCGGACTCGGCGGCCGGAGGCGTCGGTTTCCAGGCGGGAAACATAGGCGCCGGTCAGCAGGGTGACGTTGTCGTGGGCAGCCAGCATCGGATCGATGCAGGCCACTTGCGCGTCGGCCTTGCCGTTCATCGGACAGGGAAACCCGTCGAAGTAGCTGCACCGGATGCAGGGGCTGGTTGGCGTTACCCGGCCGTTGTTCTCATCGAGCAGGATGCCGAGCGGTAGGTGGAAGGGATGTAGGCCGATGCCGCGCAGGTTCTCGTCCAATCGCGCGATGCTGGGTTCGTGACTGACAGGTGCGTGGGGATAACGACTGCTTGCCCAGGGCTCGCAGGGGTCCTCGCCGCGCTGGCCGTGGACGTGGAACAGCCGTTCGGCCTCGGTGTAATAGGGCTCGAACACGTCATAACCGAGCGGCCAGGCTGGCGAGATGCCGCCGGCATGAACCACCTCGCCGAAGTCGCGCTCGCGCAGGCGAAATAGGGCAGCGCCATAGACCTTGGAATTGCCGCCGACATAATAATGCAGCGCCGGGTTGAAGCTGTCGCCTTTGGCATTGGTCCAGGTTTCCCTAGCTTGATAAAGGCCATCAACGAAGACGTCCTGTGCGCTCCAGTTTCGCTCCGAGCGCGGCAGGTATTCGCCGCGCTCGAGCATCAGGATGCGCTTGCCGGTCGGCGCAAGACGATGGGCGAGCGAAGCGCCGCCCGGACCACTGCCGATAACAACAAGATCGTAGTGATCTGAGGGCACTTATGACATCCTTTGCTTGGGCCGGAGCTGGTGGCTTTCGTTGGCGCCCGATTAGCAGCAGAGAACCAACCTCATCGCTAATGCATTTGGGTTATGGTTCTGATAGTGTCGGCAATCGGCATCGCTGGGTTAGTCGGCCAGGTGTCGCTCCATCCCTTCGAGGTCACCGCAGGTCCAACATGACAGCGCCATCGCTGCGGTCATCAAAAGCATGCCGCAAGGCTATTAGGGGCTGTCAGGAATCAACCGCTCCGTTGGAGCGATCGGACGGCTTGTGGATGAGGGGCGGACCAGCGTTGACCGTGCAGATCACGCGGCTGATGCGTTGCGTTAATTCATGGCGCGCGGCGGCTGCTGGCGTTGGCCCTGGTGCTGGAGGGTCACGGCCGGGCTGGGGCGGCCAAAAGCCCTGCGACATGGATCGGCAAACGCTGCGCAGTTGGGTGATCCGCTATAACGAGCAAAGGATCGCTGGCTTGTCGGCCGCCCGCATCGCGGTGGTGCGTCACCGAAGCTGGTGCGCCGGAGGCGGCGATCCACCCCCAGCGCCGGACCTCAGCCCGCCAGTTGCACGTACTCGAAATCGCCCGGCATGTTGTCGATGCCGTGCCGAGGCGGCGCGATCCATCCGGCATAGCAGCCGGGCTGCAAGCAGGGCCGCATCAGGCTCGCGATGAACAGGTTGTCCTCGGTCGAAGGCAGCATCGACTCGCGGCGCCGCTCCCACTCCTCGTTGCCCAGGATATTGCCGTCGGTATCGGTGTGGATCGCGCTGAACTCGCCGATGCGGCGGTTGAAGGCGACGTGCGGCAGGGTTATCCGGAACGCGGTGCCGGCGCGCTCCAGCACCCGGTTCCACCGCGCCACCCCGGCCGCCGCATCCTCCACGAAATCATCGCGCAGCCGCATGTTCAGCGCCGAAAGCGCGGCGATATCCTCGCGCAGGATCGCGCCCTCGCGCGGCCGCAGCACCGGATAGAGCGCGTCGGTCAACAGATGATCGTCGGTCAGCTTGTCCTCCCGGTAGCGCCCCTTCAGGCCGGCGTTGAAGGCATTCGCCGCATTGGTGCTGATTTCGTTACCGAATAGATCGAACGTCAACGAGCAGTGCAGGTTGGCCTTCTTCTGGATCGTCGGCAGATCGATCACGCCCAGCGCCCGCACCCGTTGGATGTCGTGCGGGTCCTCGATCCCGGCCTGCTGCATCGCCTCGGCGGTGCGCTGGATGATGCGCGCGATGCCGGTTTCGCCGACGAACATGTGGTGCGCCTCTTCGGTCAGCATGAACCGGCAGGTGCGCGACAGCGGATCGAAGCCGGACTGCGCCAGCGCCGCCAATTGCATCTTGCCGTCGCGATCGGTGAAGAAGGTGAACATGAAGAACGACAGCCAGTCCGGCGTCTGCTCGTTGAACGCCCCCAGCATGCGCGGCGTGTCCTGGTGCCCCGAGCGGCGGCGCAACAGGTCCTCGGCTTCCTCGCGTCCGTCACGGCCGAAGTATTTCTGCAGTAGATACACCATCGCCCACAGGTGCCGCCCCTCCTCGACGTTCACCTGGAACAGGTTGCGCATGTCATACAGCGACGGCGCGGTGGCACCCAGGTAGCGCTGCTGCTCGACCGAGGCCGGTTCGGTGTCGCCCTGGATCACCAGCAGCCGGCGCAGCATGGCGCGATACTCGCCCGGCACCTCCTGCCAGGCCGGCTCGCCCTTGTGCGCGCCAAAGGGAATCGTGCGGCCCTCGACCGCGGGCGCCAGCAGGATGCCCCAGCGGTATTCCGGCATCCGCACGAAGCCGAACTTCGCCCAGCCCTCGCTGCCGACGCCCACCGCGGTGCGCAGAAACACCGGCGAGGTCTGGAATCCGTAGGGTCCCATCGACTTCCACCAGTCGATATAGCCGGGATGCCAGGTCTCCAGCGCCTTGCGGACGCGAAGATCGTCGGACAGGCCGACATTGTTGGGGATCAGGCCATCATAATCGATCTGGCTGCCGTCCGGCATGGTGATGATCCTTTCAGACCCGTTGTGTTTCAGACCCGTTCAGTGTTGAAGTCCGGCCGCACGCCGGACCCGTAGCGCTTCAGCGAACCCGCCTCGCCGACCGCGTTCGGCCGCTGGAAAATCCAGTTCTGCCAGGCCGTCAGCCGGCCGAAAATGCGCGTCTCCATCGTTTCGGGACCGACGCAGCGCAGATTAGCCTCCAGCCCGGTCAGCGCGTCGGCCGAGAACGACGCGCGTTCCTCCAGCATCAGCCGCACCTCGTCGTCCCAGTCCACTTCGTCATGGGCGAACGTCACCAAGCCATGGCGCTCCGCGGTCTCGGCATCCAGCGTCGCCCCGATCAAACCGGCCGCCGCCGCCAGCGAGTCCGGCTCGCCATAAAATCGGTTCGCCAGCCGCGACAGCCCGTTGCCCATCGGCAGGCTGGAGAAATTCAACGCCGACAGATGCAAGCTGGCCGGACCACGATTGTCGCCTGCTACGGTCCCGGCGAACATCACCGAACGATCGGCGGCGAACACCAGTTCCGCCAGGCTGCCGGCAAAGCAGCTTGCGGGCTCGATCAGCGTGACCAGGCTGCGAGCCATCATGTCGACGCGCTTGAACACCCGCTTCAACAGCAGCCGGATCTCACGCACCCCCCAATCGTCCTGGTACTGCTCCAGCAGGCCGTCCACCGCCAACACCGACCCCGGATCGCCCACGGAACGAAATACCAGCAGCCCGAGCGAGGGTTCGTTCAGCCGCAGATGCAGCAACAGGTCGTCCAGCTCGCGTGCCATCGCCAGCGGCCAGAACCCCGCGCCCAGGTCGTGGATGGCGCGCAAATCCCCCGGCAGATCGGTCGGCCCCTGGATCGTGACCGTCACCGAGCGGGCCGCCCTATCCAGCACCGCGATGACGTGTTCGTAGGCCACGCCGTCGTCGCCGAACGTCCGCTGCAGCGGCGTCAGCGCGATGCCCCGCAAACCGTTGCCCACAACCCCGTCACGATCGGACTGCCCGGCCAACGCCCGCGCGCGTTCCGCCACTGCCGCCTCCCATGCCGAGGGCGGCACGACCTCGTCCACCAGCCGCCAGTCCACCGCGCGCTGGCCGCGCACGCCCTCCTCCGCGGTGCAGAAGATATCCGCCCGGTCGCGCCGCACCCGCCGCTTGTCGGTCAGCCGGGTCAGCCCGCCGGTCCCCGGCAGCACCGCCAGCAGCGGCAACTCCGGCAGCGACACCGATGACCGCCGGTCGTCGATCAGCATGATATGGTCGGTGGTCACCGCCAATTCATAACCCCCGCCCGCCGCGCTGCCGGCGATCGCCGCGAGATAGCGCTGGCCCGAGTTCTCCGACGCATCCTCGATCGACAATCTGGTTTCGTTGGTAAACTTACAAAAATTCACCTTGTGGCCGTGCGTCGCTGAACCCAGCATGCGGATGTTCGCCCCGGCGCAGAACACCCCCGGCTTGCCGGACCGCAGCACCACCGCCCTGACCTCGGGATGCTCGAACCGCAGCCGCTGCACCGCATCGGCCAATTCGATGTCGACGCCCAGGTCATAGGAATTCAACTTCAGTTCGTAGCCGTCCATCAGTCCGGCCGCCGGATCGACATCCATCGCCAGGCTCGCCACCGGCCCGTCGAACGACAGCTTCCAGTGGCGGTAGCGCGCAGGGTCGGTCTGGAAATCGATCACGTCGAGGAACCTCGCTCAAGCTTGGCGATAAACCCGGCAATGGCGGTCAGGGTTGCGTCCTTGGCCTCCAGATGCGGCGAGTGCCGCGCCCCGGCAATCAGTCTGGTCTCGATCGGCGCCCGCGCATTGGCTGCGAACACATGCAGTTGCCCGACCGAACCGTAGGGATCGTCCGCACCCTGCAACGCCAGGATCGGCACCCGGATGCCGCGCAGCCGTTCGGTGATCTCGAATTCGCGAAACCGCGGGTCCAGCCAGGCGTCGTTCCAGCCGCGGAACGCGACATCGACATCGCGGTGATAGCGCGCCAGGCGCCGCCGCAGCGGCCCGCTGTCATAGTCGGCCTTGATTTGGCGAATACTGGCGATGTTCACGTCCTCGACGATGAAATGCGCCGCGATCGTCACCAGTCCCAGCAGTGCCGGCTCAGCACCCCCCAAGGCGGCATCACTCAAGGCGGCATGACCCAACGCGGCATCACTCAAGCCCGCGTAGATCGCCGCGATCGAACCGCCATCGGAATGGCCGAGCAACACCGAACGCCGGATCCCCGCCGCCCGCAGCACCTCGGGCAACACCACCTCCGCCTCGTGGTGCATATAGGTCATTGGCCGAGGCAGCGCCGTCGCCGTCGAATCGCCGTAGCCAAACCGCGAGTAGGCGAACACCCCCCAACCGGTCGAGGCGGCCAGCAGCGCCGGCACGTCGCGCCACAGCGCCACACTGCCCAGGCCCTCGTGCAGCAGCACCAGGGTCGCTGCCTCTCCCGGCCCCGGCCCCCACCAGCCGGTCTCCAGCGTGCCGCCTGCAACCCGGATGCGCCCCGCCCGCATCACACCTCGCGCAGCCGAAAGCGCTGGATCTTGCCGGTCGCCGTCTTCGGCAGGCTGTCCACGAACTCGATCCAGCGCGGATACTTCCACACCCCGACGCGGCTCTTGACGTGCGCCTGCAGCTCCGCCACCAGCGCATCGACGCCCAGGGCACCCCTATCGCCTTCGTCACGCCGGATAACGAATGCCTTGGGCTTGACCAGCCCATCGCTGTCAGCGCGCCCGATCACCGCCGCCTCCAGCACGGCGGGATGCGAGATCAGCGCTTCCTCGACCTCGAACGGCGACACCCAGACGCCGCTGACCTTCAACATCTCGTCGCTGCGGCCCTGGAAACGGAAATAGCCTTCGGCATCCCGCGTATAGGTGTCACCGGTATAGGTCCATTCGCCCTGGAACGTGCGCCGCGACCTGGCCCGCTGGTTCCAGTAGCCATCCGCCGCGCTGTCGCCACGCACCACCAGTTCGCCGGCCTCGCCATGCGCCACCGGCCGGTCGTGCTCGTCCACGATGCGCGCCTGATAGCCCGGCACCGGCTTGCCGCTGCTGCCGTAGCGCACATCGTCGGGATGGTTGCTGATGAAAATATGCAGCATCTCGGTGGAGCCGATCCCGTCCAGGATATCGACCCCTACGACCGACTTCCAGCGCCTGCCGATATCGGCCGGCAGCGCCTCCCCGGCCGAAATGCAGCGCCGCAGCCGCGCCGACCCGGCCCCCGGCGAGATCATCGGATTGGCCAGCAACCCCGCGTATAGCGTCGGCACTCCGCCGAACAGCGTCGGCTGGTGCCTACGCATCATGTCCAGCACCGCGTCCGGCGTCGGCCGCTCCGCCAGCAGCACCGACGACGCCCCGACCGAACCAGGAAACGTCAGGCTGTTGCCCAGCCCATAGGCATGGAACGCCTTGGCCGCGGAGAACATCACATCGTCCGGCCCGATCCCAAGCACCTTGGCACCATAGGTCTCCGCCGTGCGGCGCAGGCTGGAATGCACGTGCCGCACCCCTTTCGGCGCCCCGGTCGAGCCCGACGAGTATAGCCAGAACGCCACCTCATCGGCCGACGCCGCCACACTGGGGGTTACCGGATCGCCACCCGCCAGGAACCCGGCGAAGCCGGCCCAGCCATCCAACCCATCCGACTGTGACACGATCACCCGAACCACCCCGGCCGCCCGCAGCGCCCCGCCCAGGCTTTCTACCAGCCCCGCCGAGATCACCACCGCCGCCGCTCGGCAATCCGCCAGGATGTAGCTCACAGTTTCCGCTGTCAGCAGCGTGTTGATCGGCACCGGAACCGCGCCGGCGCGCATGCTGCCCCAGAACGCGATCGGAAAATCCACAGTGTCTTGCAGCAGCAGCAGCACCCGCTGTTCGCGCCCGACACCGGCACCGATCAGTGCTCCGGCGAAGGCGGCGCTGGCGGCGGCGAGTTCGCCATAGCTCAGGGCCCGCGAGGCATCGCGAAACGCCAACCGAGCGCCATTGCCCTCGGCGACGTGTCGGTCGACGAACCAATCGACGGCGTTGCCTGACACCATCCCGATACGCTGCCTCCTTGCCGTGTTCCGACCCTCGACGTCCGGTTACATGCACTATATTGCATGTTGGCCGGAAGCGGAAGGCCCAAACGCCGGTCGCGCAAACTCGGGGCAGGCCAACACGACCAAGCGAATCCGACCGAGGGAATCCAGGCCGGCGAACCCAGGCCGGACGAACCGAGGCCGGACGAACCGAGGCCGGACGAACCGAGGCCGGACGAGCGGGCCGCGGACCGCTATGCGGCGCTCCGCCCGATTGCCTCCTCGACCTCGCGCAGCCGGTCTTTGCCGAAGAATATCTGCCTGTCCACGAAGAACGTCGGCGAACCGAACGTGCCCCGTTCGAATGACCGTTGCGTGTTCGCCAGCAGCTCGTCCTTGACCTCTTGCGCCTGTGCCAGGGTCAGCAGCCGGTCGGCGTCCATTCCGGAGTCAGCCAGTGCCGCGCGCAGCACCGCCGGATCATCCAGCTTCTTCGGGTCCGACCACATGTGACGATAGGCCTCGTCCACATAGCGTTCGAACACTCCCAACCGCCGGGCGGCGACGGCGGCGCGCATCAGCGCCAGCGTATTGACCGGAAAGAACGGATTGGCGCGGAACCCGGTGATCGCGTGACGCTCGATGAACCGCTGGGTTTCCAGCTTCTGGTAGTCCGGCTTGTTCTTGATCCCCGCCATGCTCTCGGCCGGCGAGCGGTTGCCGGTCAGCTTGAAAATCCCGCCCAGCAGCACCGGCACGTAGTCGAACCGAGCACCGGTTCGCCGCTCGATGTCCGGGATCACCAGGTGGCTCAGATACGCATTCGGGCTGCCAAAATCGAAATGGAACTCGACCTTGCTCATGACCTTGTCCTGTCCCTGCCGAACCGCGCCACGCTCATGGCGCCACGCGGATCTCCACCAAGGCCTGGCGCCGGGCCGTGGTGATCTGCTCGATCGCCGCCGCCAGCACCGCTGGCAGCTCCGCCGCGGTCTCCACCTTCGCCGTCCAGGCCCGGCTCGCCGCCGCCACCTGGGTGAAATCGGGTGTCGGATCCAGCGAAACCAGAGGCATCCGGTTGGCCCGCGAGGCGTAGCCATCCGGATAGGTGCCCAGCACCGACCTGCGCACCGCGCCCCATTCGTGGTTGTTCAACACCAGCATCAACACCGGCAAATCCAACGCCTCGGCGATCTGATGACACACCACCGGGTTGGCGAACATGTAGGACCCGTCCCCCATCGTGGCGATGATGATCCGTCCGGGCTGCGCCAGTTGCATGCCCAGCGCGCATGGCGCCGACCAGCCAAGGCCGCCGGAATGAGGCTCCTGATACCAGCTTCCCGGCGCACGCAGCGTCATCGGCTCCATCGGGCAGCCCAGTTCCGACAGCACGGTCGCATCGAGGCCCTCGATCGCCCGCGACAGGCACAGGCTGACCCAGGCCTTGGTCATCAGCTCGCCATCCCGCCCGCGTTCGGCCGCCCGCCGCGCCGCCGCCCGGATCTGCTCGGCCTTGGCCGCCACGCTTTCGCGCCGGTCGCGGCAGGCATCCGACCGCCCCGGCGCACCCATCGCCGCCTGCAGCCCCAGGATGACGTTGTCCAGTTCCCCGGCCAGCGACAGATCGGCCGGAAAATGCCGCACCGGGAAGCGGCTGTACAACGGGTCCGGGCCGGCCTGGATCACCTTGCAGCCGGGCGCCAGCTGGTTGACCTCGGGCGACCACGGCGCCAGGCAATCCAGCACCAGCACGACATCCGCCTGGCTCAGCCAGGGTTCCGGATCGCTGCCCACCGCCATCGGATGATCGGTCGCCAGCGCGATCTCGGTTACCCAGTACTGCACCACCGGAATTCCCCAGGCATCGACCAGTGACGCCAGCGCCGCGAACCCCTCGGGCGAACCCGCGCCACGCTGCGCCACGATCACCGGATGCCGCGCCCCGGCCAGCCATTCGGCCGCCTGCCGCAGCGCCGCCGCCGTCGGCGCGAATCCGACCGCCGCCATCCGGGTCGGCTGGTTCAGCGCATCGGACGGGCACGGCCCGCACAGCACCTCCCGAGGCAGGCTGACATACACCGGCCCCTTGGGCGTCGAACTGGCGATCGCATAGGCTCGATCCACCACCTCCGGCACCTGTTCAGGAAACCGCAGCTCGTAGTCCCACTTGGTGGCCTCGCGCACCAGCGCGGCTTGGTCGCGCATCTCCTGGCCCCAGCCGATCGGCACCGTCCTGGCCCCCAGCCGGCCTTGCTCCAGCGTCGGCGTCCGCCCGGAGAACAGCAGCACCGGCACCCGTTCGGTCGCCATGTTGATCGCCCCGATGGCGCAGTTTGCCAGCCCGACATTGGTGTGCGCCATCACCGCTTGCGGCCGCCCGGTCGCCAGGTAATAGCCGTGCGCCATGCCCATGGCGGCGTGCTCGTGCGGGATCACCAGCGCCCGAGGCAGCGCGATGTCGGCAGCAGCCGCCTCCGCCAGCCCCTCGATGATCGGCGGGAAATCGGTACCCGAGTTGGCGTAGATGTAGTCCACCCCGACCGCCTTCAGGCGCGCCAGCAGGGCGCCCCCAGCCGTGATGCCCCCCGCCGTGACGCCCCCGGCCGTGATGCCCCTAGCGGGAATGCCGCCAGCGGTAATGATGGCTCGATCCGCGCGCGCTTCGGACATCGCTGGCTCCTGTCGGGTGAAGACACGACGACCCTACTGCAGGAATCCCCAGCGTTCCACCGCCGGTTCCGCCGACGCCCATTTCCAGCCGGTGGCCTGCTTGCAGATGTCGGCGGTGAACCACGCTCGCTGCAGCTTGCCGCCGCCGCCCTCATCGACCGAGAACGCCACTTCCCGGCAGGCCGCCAGCTTGGTGTCGATCGCCCGCACCACGCGCAAGCCGCCGTGTTCGTCGCCGATCGGAATATCGTACTCGATCTTCCATGCCGCCTTGGTCCCCACCGGCAGCTCGCCGGCGACCTGGGCGATCGCGTCCTGCTCGGCGCCTTGTCGAAGCCGCCCGTAATAGCGCACCACGTAGTTGGCGCCGGCATCGACCGCCACGCCGACCAGGAAGCCGACCGCCGGGTTGCCGGTGGCGCCCCCCGCCGCGCCGCCGGCCACCACCGCGGCGATCTTGCCGGTGGCGTTGCAGCCCGCCAGCGACACCGCCGCCGCCAGCAGCAGTATCCTCATTGCAGCGGACCCCAGCGCGCGGTTGCCGGTTCCGCCGAAGCCCATTTCCAGTGCTGCCCGTCAAGGCACACCGTCGCTGTGTAGAACGCCCGGTTCGGCAGTTTCTTGCGCACCGTGTCGACCGAGAACACGATCTCCTTGCAGTTGAAGTCATCCGCGCCCAGCAACCGGGTGACAACCAGGTCGCCGTGCTCGTCATCCTCGATCGGGATGCGGCGGCTGACGCTCCAATGCCCGACCGTGCCAGGCATCAGCGCCCCCGCCGCACTGGCAATCCGGTCCTGCTCCACGCGGTGCACGTCACGCTCAAGATATTGCAGCCCGGCATTGGCCCCGGCCGCCACGCCCAGGCCAATCCCGGTGGCAGCGGCGGGACTCTTGTTCACCGCGTTGGCGATGCCGGCCCCGGCGATACCCGCGACATCCGAGGTGGTCGCGGTCAGCACCGACCCACACGCCGAAAGCGCGCCCAGGCAGCCCAACAGCACGACAATACGAAGCAGCATCGTCGCCAGTCGTATCGAACCGTTGCGTGACCGGTCAACCCGAAATTCACCCAGCCGACGCCGTCACTTCATGACGACGAGCGAGCTCAGCGCCGTTCGTTTCGATAAGGTAGCATGGATTTCCGACGCAAGCGTGTGCGCATCGGTTGCCGTTCGCTCAAGCGCCGCTACTTCATTCCAGTGATCGAGCTGACCATCGCCCTGGCATCGCGCACGGGCCAGCGTCCGGCATCGACCTGCACGATGAAGTCGCCCACCAGCCGGTTGAACTGGTCGGGGTCCTCCAGGTTGATGGTGTGGCCGCAGTTCGGCATCACCGACAGCGCGGCGGTGGGAATGGTCTGCTTCATCAGCAGCGCCGGCTGCAGGCACGGCCAGTCCTCGTCCCCGGTCAGGATCAGCACCGGCACCGTCAACGCCGCCATCTGCTCGGTCAGGTCATACAGTGACGGCCGCTCCCGTTGCACCCCCAACTGCGTGTTGCGCGCCCCCACCGCCGAGTGCTCGGCAAGTTGCCGCTTGAACTCGTCGAAGCCACGCGGGTCCTTGTTCTCGAACTGCACCCGGGTCGGCCCGTAGGCGTATTTCGCGGCGAACGCCTCGATGCCGTTCTGGTCAAGAAACGCTGCGACGGCGGTAACTTCCGAACGGAACTTCTCCCGCTGGCCGGCCTCCGCGCCATAGCCGCAGCCGGCTACGCACAGCGACAGCGCCCGACCCGGATGGCGCAGGCCGAAATGCAGCGTGGCGAACCCGCCCATCGACAGCCCCACCACGTGCGCCTGGTCGATCTGCAGATGATCCAGCACCGATACGATATCGTCCCCCGCCCGAGCTTGCGAATACTTCGCCACGTCGTCCGGCACGTCCGACGGCGGATAGCCCCGCGCGGCATAGCTGATCGCCCGGTAGCGCTGTCCGAAGTGCCGCATCTGGGCTTCCCAGGCGCGATGGTCGCCGGCGAACTCGTGCACGAAGATCACCGGCACGCCAGAGCCGGACTCTTCGTAATGCAGGCGAACACCGTCATCGGTGGTGGCGACGGGCATCGTTCATCCTCCTGGATAGGGCAGTCCGATCCTACGCCATTGCATAAAGCTGACCAGGGTCGGGCGAACTACCGTCTGGCGCATCGGTTCGCACGGAGGATCGCCACATCGGCAGCACCGGCGGCCCGGAGCGTTTTGCGGCTCACCCGCTACTTGTGGCTGCCCGTGCCGCTTTCAGCGTTTCCTGAGCGTGCCCGGTCACACTGACCTTCCGCCAGATTTTCAGCACTCTGCCATCCGGCCCGATGAGGAATGTGCATCGATCCATGCCCATGTATTTCCGCCCATACATCGATTTTTCGATCCAGGCGCCGTAGCGATCCGCCGTGACATGCTCCTCGTCGGAGGCTAGCGCAAACGTCAGGCCAAATTTTGTCGCAAACTTTTCGATCGCCTTGATCGGGTCCGCCGACACCCCAACGACGTCCAATCCAGCGTCTTCGAACTGCGGCCTTCCTTCCTGAAACGCACAGGCCTGCTTTGTGCAGCCAGGAGTATCTGCTTTCGGGTAGAAATAGAGGATGAACGGTTTGCCTTTATAGTCGCTCGATCTAACTCTGCGCTGGCCGGTAGCAGGCAGGTCAAATTCGGGCGCCATTTCACCTTCCGTGACAGTCATTCGTCTAACTCCCCACATACTGTTCAAACAAAAGTCGTACCTGCTCCGCGATCTTATCTGCTTGCTGCAGCAAATCGTCGGCGTCACTCACGGCTACACCAATTCTTGCCGCGGCTTCCAGCAACGGCAGCGCGGACGCATGCGGCAAGGTCGCGGTTTCCACTCGGCCGACGGTAATCCGAAGCATGCCTTGGATCGTGCGCCATAGACGTTCGGCGTTGATCAGAAAGCGCCCTTCAAGCCTGGATATCGCGCCGATGTCCGTCAAGCGCTGAAGCGCCACGCGCGTGGTCTGGCTGCGGCGAAAACCAGGATCGCCAGCATGGATCAGTTGCAGCGTTTGCGCAATGAATTCGATATCGATCAACCCGCCAACGCGGAGCTTCACTTCCCAGGGCCGGTGTGAGCGAAGTTCTTGTCCGATGCGTTCCCGCATCTGCTGGGCATTGATCCGAATCTGGCTCGGATCCTGGCACCCCCGGATGGCGGTTTCGATGGCCTGGTCAACCCTGCGGCGGAGAGCCGGTGGGCCCGCCACGACCCGCGCCCTTGTCAGAGCCATGCGCTCCCAGGTCCATGAATCCCATTCGTGGTAGTGCCTGAATCCTTCCAGCGAGACGGCGATAGGTCCCTTGTTGCCCGACGGTCGCAAGCGCATGTCGAGTTCATACATCCTGCCCTCCGGTCCTGGTGCGGTCAGGGCGGCGATGCATGCCTGCGCGGCTCGCGCGAACCACTGGCTGGCCGGCAGGCTGCGGACGCCGCGACTTTCGCCCACTTCGACCGGATGGTCATAGATAAACATCAGATCGAGGTCCGACCCAGCCATCATTTCTCGACCACCCGCCTTTCCCATTGCCACGACAGCAAGCGCGCTGCCGGGAACGCGACCGAATCGAGAAGCGAAATCGGCTATCGCACGCGGCACCAGTGTGGACAAAGCCGCCTCCGCGAGGGCGGTGCGTTGTCGTCCGGACGCATCGGCGTCCAATCGCCCTTCGAGGGTCGCGACCGAAAGGAAGAAATCCCGCTCCTTCACTGTCCTTCGGATAACCAATATAGCTTCGTCGAGCGTCGCCGCATCCGCCGCCTGAGAGCGGACCAGGCGCCTGAGGTTGGCGTTCTCGGTGGTCAACAATCCGTCCAGCGCGCTCGGGTGTCGCGCAAGGTGTTCGGACAATATCGGAGCCGCGCCAAGCACAGCGGCGATGCGGTCCAGCAGCATCGGATTGCGCTGGAACAGCGACATCGGCTGTATGCCCGCGGGCAACGCGCTGATGAAGCGGTCGAAACGATTGAACGCTTCATCCGGATTCGGCTGGCGTCCCAAGGCGACCAGCATCGTGGGTATCATCGTTGTCATCAAATCCCGAGCCCGGCTCGATCTCAGGGCGCGAACGCGGCCGGCCTGCCATTGCCTGACAGCCGTGATTATCCGCGTCGTATCCTGATAACCCAGGCCGTTCAGCGCGGTGACCGTCGCGGCTGGTTGCGGATCGTCACCGCGGAAGTCCAGGTCGGGCCCAATCGCCTCGGTGCCCGGCAGATCGGGAACATGTTCGAAGATCGCCTGGTAGTTGACCCGGACGACGGCAACATGCCCCAGGAAGTCGAGCGCGAAGGCTTCTGCATCCTGATATCCCAGGAAGCGAGCGAGCTGCACCAACTCGTCGACCAGTTCGGGCAATTTATGGATCTGCCGGTCGTTCACCATCTGGATGCGATGCTCGACGCGGCGGAGAAACCGATAGGCCTCGGCCAACTGACGCCTGGCGGACTGCGCCAGATGGCCGGTCTCGGACAACCTGGCCAATGCCAGCAAGGTCGGCTTGATGCGAAGCGTCGGATCGCGGCCGCCCCATATCATCTGCAAGGTTTGCACCAGGAATTCGATCTCCCGGATCCCGCCCCGGCCCAGCTTGACGTCGTGGCCGGTGATTTGCGCCAGCGGATCTTCCTTTCGGACCAGTGCGGTTTTCCCGGCCTCGTCGATCCGCCGTTTCATCGCGTGAATGTCCGCCACCGCCGCGAAGTCGAGGCCACGGCGCCAGACGAATGGTCGGATCGCTTCGAGGAAACGATGCCCCAGCGGAATATCACCGGCAATTGGACGTGCCTTGATCATGGCTGCACGCTCCCAATTCTGGCCCATGGTCTCGTAGTAAACCAGCGCCGCATGCAGCGACACAGCGGGTGGTGTCGCGGCCGGATCGGGCCGCAGCCGCAAATCGGTGCGGAACACGTAGCCGTTGGCGTCGCGTGCCTCCATCAGCATGACCAGATTTCGCGCCACTCGGGAGGTGAACGAACCGGTTCCAGCCGCCGCTGTGCCGCGTGCGTAAACGCTGGCCGAGCCGTCGTATAAGAGAATGAGGTCGATATCGGACGAGTAGTTCAGCTCCGCCCCGCCAAGCTTTCCCATCGCGAGTACAACGAAAGCGCAATTCAGCTCGGGCGCGGTGGGATCCTTCAGATGTATTTCCCCAATGTCGTGGGCAGAGCGGAGCAAATGGCGGATCGATAGTCGCAACGTCGCTTCCGCCAAATTCGACATAGCACCGACCACATTTTCCAGTGGCCAGATCCCACCGATATCAGCGATCGCCGCAATCAGGGCCACCCGCCGCTTCGCTTGGCGGATCGCCGCGGCAATGTGGGGGCGCCCCGCGGAGAACGAAACCTGGTCGAGCGAGAACAGGCTTTCCGTGAAAGCAGCATTGGGACCCGCGGTCACCAAACGATGTATCGCGTCGGGTTCCCGCGTCGCCGCCGCAGCGAGGTGAGGGCTGTTGCCTCCCAGGCATCGCAGCATTGGCAGGACGCCTGGGAGGTTCAGCAGCTCGTGCTCGTCCACCTCTCGAAACCGCTCGACGATCCGATTCGCGGCGCCCTCATCGGAAGGCAGTGGCCAATGGCGTGGTATGAAAATGCAGGGCGGTTTCATGGTTCGGTGCTTTGGTCCGCTCGACGAGCCGGCATCCACGCGGTGATCCAGGGTGTTGCTTGGCGCCGGTTCAGCTCCCCGCACCACCGGCCCGATACACTTCGCGCGCCGTCAGCTCATCGATCCGTTGCTCCGCCACATCGCGGGCCACCGATGTCGGGTCACGCTGTTCCGGGCGCCCATAGCCACCCGACCCGGCGGTCACCACCTCGATCAGATCGCCGCACCGCAGCATCCCCGATCCATGATCCAGCGGCACCGACGCCGAGACCGAGGCCATCCCCCCGGCCGATGCTCCGGCCAGCCCCCATGGCGCCGACAGTATCCGCGCGCCGTCCACCCGGACATGACAATCGTGATCC
Organism: Rhodopila sp.; assembly: GCF_965277825.1. Classification (NCBI taxonomy): domain Bacteria; kingdom Pseudomonadati; phylum Pseudomonadota; class Alphaproteobacteria; order Acetobacterales; family Acetobacteraceae; genus Rhodopila; species Rhodopila sp. Next base: position 1,092,793 of record NZ_OZ255846.1, read on the forward strand.
GCGCGATACACCCGCCTGATACCCATCCCGCCGCGGAACCGGCCCGCCCCGCCCGACCCGTCCACCAGTTCATAACGCATCAGGGTCAGCGGATATTCCAGCTCCAGCGCCTCCACCGGCAGGTTCGAGGTGTTGGTCATGTGCACATGCACCCCATCCAGCCCGTCCTTGTCGAACCGAGCTCCCGACCCGCCACCGATGGTTTCCAGATACACCCACAGCGCCCCATCCGCCGGCTGATGACCCGCAAACGTAATGGAAAAACACGCGCCATTGGCCGCCGCCGTCACCTGCCGCGGCACCGCGGCCGCCAGCGCGCCGAAAATCAGATCGACCACCCGCTGGCATAGCGACAACCGCCCGTTCACCGCCGCCGGATGCACGCAGTTCACGATCGTGCCGGCCGGCGCCGTCACCGTCAGCGGCCTGGCTAGCCCCGCGTTCGGCAGGATGGTGGGATCGACGATCGCCTTCACCGCGTAATACACCGTCGACAACAGCGCCGTCATCGTCATGTTCAGCCCGGCCCGCACCTGAGCCGGCGCCTCGAAGTGCAGCGTCATCGCATCGCCGCTGACGGTGATCGCGCAGGACAGGTCCAGCTCGCCATCCACCTCCGGGCAATCGTAACGATCCTCGAACCGATACACCCCGTCGGCGATCGCCGCGATCCCCGCGCGCATCTTGCGTTCGGCATAGTCCTGCAGCGCCGAACCCGCCCGCAGCACGGTATCGCGTCCATATTTGGCGCACAAGCCGGTCAGCCGCCGCACCCCCAGCCGGTTTGCCGCCATCTGTGCCCGCAGGTCGGACAGCCGCTCCCTGGGCACCTGACAGTTCAGCAGGATCAGCGCCTGCACATCGGCTTGCAGCACGCCGGCGCGATACAGCCGTACTGGCGGAATGCGCAGCCCCTCCTGATAGATATGGGCGTGCCCGCGGTCGGCGAAATCGGCGTGGTGGGCAAGGTTCACCGCCCACGCGATCATCGCGCCATCGACGAACACCGGTTCGGCCAGCACAATATCGGGCAAATGCGTGCCGCCGCCCTCATAGGCGTCGTTGCCGCAGAACACGTCGCCTGGCCGCATCTCGGCCACCGGGTGGCGCTTCATGATGTGCGGAATCAGTTCCAGGAAACTGCCCAGATGCATCGGAATGTGTTCGGCCTGGCACAGCGTGTTGCCGTCGATGTCGAACAGCGCCGTCGAGCAGTCCCGCCGCTCCTTGATGTTGGTGGAGTACGACGCTCGGATCAGGGCCTCGCCCATTTCCTCCACGATCGAGGACAGCGCGCTGCCGATCACCTCGACGGTGATGGGATCGATCATGCTGCCTCCAGAATGAGACTCAGATACGGCTCGACCCTGGCGATCATTCCCGGCAGCACCACCGTCGTTGCGTCCATCTGCTCGACCACGGCGGGTCCGGCGATGCGGTTGCCGGCGCGCAGCAGCGCGCGGTCGTAGATCGGACATTCCACCAGGCCGCCGGCCTCCGGCAACCAGACCGAGCGCCGCCCGGTCACCGCGCCGCGCGCCTCCGGCCCGGCGTCTTGTTGCGCGACGAACCGAGCCTTCGGCACCAGCGCCGATGCCTCCAGGCGAAACGTTACCAGTTGTACCGGTTCATCCTCGGCGGCAAAGCCATAGGCCAGTCGATGCGCCGCCGCGAACGCCGCCGCCAGATCGTCCACCAGATCGCCGCCCGCTGGTCCGACCGGGATCGGCAATTCGTAGTTTTGCCCGGCATAGCGCATGTCCACCGTGCGCACGATCCGCCTCGCCTCGGCCCCGATCCCCTCGGCGTCGAACCACGCCTCGGCCCTCGCCGCCAGCACGCCGAACGCATCCGCCAGCACCATCCCCGCCGCCGCATCCAGCGGAGTCAACCGAGTCACCGCGAAGTCACTGCGCAAATCGGTCAGCAGCAGCCCCATCGCGCACAGCACCCCCGGAGAGACCGGCACCAGCACCCGCCCGATCTCCAACTCCCGCGCCAGCCGAGCGGCATGCAGCGGCCCCGCCCCGCCGAAAGCGATCAGCGCGTAATCCCTGGGGTCATACCCGCGCTGCACCGAGATCACCCGGATCGCCCGCGCCATGTTGGCCGTCACAACCGAAACGATTCCTTGCGCGGTCGGCATCACCTCCAACCCCAACCGTTCCGCCAGCCCAGCGATCGAGGTCAGCGCCAGGTCGTGCCGCACCGCCATCCGCCCGCCCAGCAGGAACCCCGGGTTCAACGTCCCCAGCACCACGTTCGCATCGGTCACCGTCGGCGCCGTCGCACCCAGGCCGTAACAGACCGGTCCCGGATCGGCCCCGGCGCTCGCCGGTCCCACCTTCAGCAATCCGCCGCTGTCGATGAAGGCGATCGACCCACCGCCGGCACCGACGGTATGGATATCCAGCATCGGCGCCTTGATCGGATAGCCATGCACCACCGCCTCGCTGGCCAGCCGGCACTCGCCGCCCGACAGCAGCGCCACGTCGGTGCTGGTGCCGCCCATGTCGAACGTGATCAGCTCGCCAAACCCGGCCTGGCGGCCGATTTCGCGCGCGCCCACCACGCCGGTGGACGGTCCCGACAGCACCGTCCGCACCGGCAACCGGGCGGCCTGCTCGAAACTGATCACCCCGCCGTTGGACTGCGTCAGATGCGGCGTCGCGGTCAGGCCCTGCCGGCGCAGCCGCTCGCCCAGAAGCTGTATATATGATTGAATTACCGGCCCGAGGTAGCCGTTGACCACCGCGGTGGACATCCGCTCGAACTCGCGGAACTCGGGTGCCACCGCGTGCGAGATCGAGGCGAACGCGGCGGGGAATTCCTCCGCCAGGATGCGCGCCGCGATCGCCTCGTGCGCCTCGGCTACGAAGCCATACAGGAAGCACACCGCCACCGCGGCGACGCCCTCGTCGCGCAGCCGGCGCACCGCCGCGCGGACCGCCGCTTCATCCAACGGCACTTCGGTGCGGCCGTCGTGGCGCATGCGTTCCGGCACTTCCAGCCGCAGGTCGCGGCTGACCAGGGTGGGCGGCTTGTCCACATGGATGTCGTACAGATCGGGCCGCTTCTGCCGCCCGATTTCCAGCAGGTCGCGAAACCCGTCGGTGGTGATCAGCCCGGTCCTGGCGCCGCGATGCTGGATCAGCGCATTGGTTGCCACCGTGGTGCCGTGGCCGAAATAGCCGACCGCACCGGGATGGGTGCCGGCACGCTCGATCGCGTCGGCCACACCGCCGGCGATGCCACGCGACGGATCGTCCGGGGTGGACGCCACCTTCCACACCGCGACGGTGCCGGTTGCGTCATCGAACAAGCAGACGTCGGTGAACGTGCCGCCGGAATCGACGCCGATACGCCAAGCCATGTAGCCCCCGTAGCCAGTGCAGGCTGGGATCGTGCCATGGACTCTTGGGTGTTGTCATGCTGACCCCCCGGCTAATAGCCGCGACGCTCGGAACCTGAACCCGAGCAACTAATCGCCTACCGATACGATGCGTCCCCGCATCATGCGACGGCGAACCCGGTTGCCACGAAACCGTATCGGTGGTCGGATGATGGCCCACCAGGCGACAGGCCGCGATGTCCGATCCGATCACTGAAGAACTGTTCCGCAACGCGATCTCGGCGATCGGCGATGAGATGGTGCTGACGATCTACCGCACCGCCTATTCCGGCGTGCTGAAGAACATCATGGACTACAGCGCGGCGATCTGCGACGCCGAGGGCCGGCTGGTGGCGCAAGGGTTGTCGCTGCCCGGTCATCTATGCTCGATCCCGGTGGCGCTGCAAGCGGTGCTGGCGCATTTCGGCGACGACGTGCAGCCCGGTGATATCTTCATCAACAACGACCCCTATGACGGCGGCATGCACCTGCCGGACATCTTCATCTTCAAGCCGCTGTTCGCGCCAAAGGAGCAATCCGGGGAGCCATCCGGGCGCCCGATCGGCTATGCCGCGACGATCTGCCACCACACCGATGTCGGCGGCCGGGTGCCCGGGTCGAACGCCTCGGACAGCCTGGAAATCTACGCCGAGGGGCTGCGTATCCCGCCGCTGAAGCTGTATGAGCGGGACGAGCCGAATGCGACGCTGTTCCGCATGATCGAGCGCAACGTGCGCATGCCCGGCCGGGTGTTCGGCGACATCCGCTCGCAGCTCGCGGCCTGCGAGATCGCGGCCCGTGGCATGGCGGACCTGGTCATCCGTTACGGCGCCGATTCGGTCGTTGAGCTGATGGTTTCGATGATGGACTATTCCGAGCGGCTGACCCGGCAATGCCTTGAGGAGCTGCCGGACGGCGAGGCGACGTTCACCGACTGGATCGACGACGACCAGATCGACCTCGGCGTGCCGATCCCGCTGGTCTGCACCATCCGCAAGCATGGTGACTCGATGGAGGTGGACTGGACCGGCAGTGCGCCGCAGGTGAAGGGCGCGATCAACAATACACTTAGCTATACCGCGGCGATGAGCTTTACGGCGGTCAAGTCGGTGCTGTCGGTCAACATGCCGAACAACGACGGGGTGTTCCGCCCGATTAGGATCATCGCGCCGCCGGGCACGATCACTCACGGCAAGCTGCCGGCGGCCTGTGCGGCGCGTGGGTTGACCGGGTTCCGCGGCGTGGACTGCGCTTTCGGTGCGTTGGCGCAGCTGTATCCCGACAAGGTGTTTGCCGCCTCCGACGGGGGAAACACCGGGCTGACCATCGGCGGCTACGACAAGCAGCTCAATCCGTTCATCTATGTCGACTTCATCTCGGGTTCCTGGGGTGGCCGGCCTTGGGCCGACGGGCTGGACGGCAACACTTGCATGTTCGCCAACATGGCCAGCTTCTCGGTCGAGGTGATCGAGGCGGAGAATCCGCTGGAAGTATTGGACTACGAGTTTGTCCCCGATACTGGCGGCGCGGGTCGGTTTCGCGGCGGCATGGCGCAGCGCAAGACCTGGCGGATGCTGGCCGATGAGGGTGTGCTGCAGGTCCGCGCCGACCGCCAGACGCATCGTCCTTACGGTCTGCAGGGCGGTGGCCCGGGCGCGCCGGGGCGGAGCGTGATGAATCCGGGTTCGGCCGGGGAGACCAAACTGCATGCCAAGATCACCATGAACCTGAAGCGCGGCGAAGTGTTCCGCCACGAGCTGCCGGGCGCCGGCGGCTGGGGGCCGGCGCTGGACCGAGCGCTGGATCTGGTGGCGCGTGACCTGCGCGACGGACTAGTAACGATCGCCGCCGCCGCGCGTGACTATGGTGTTGTCGCCGCCGGCGATCCGCCGCTGATCGATGCTGCCGCCACCGAAGTCCTGCGGGCTCGCCTGAAAGCCGAACGAACACCGCTGCCAGCGGTGGCCTGGGAGCCGGCGGCGTGAGCCTGCGGATCGGCATCGATATCGGCGGTACGTTCACCGATCTGGTCGCCATCGCAGCGGATGGCGGCGTGACGACGCACAAGACGCTTTCGACGCCGCCCGACTACGGCGACGGCATCATCGAAGGCCTGCGCGTTCTGTTGGCTGACCAGCCCGGTCCGGTGGTCGATGTGCTGCACGCCACCACGGTCGGATCGAACACCGTGCTGCAGGCCAGCGGCGCCAAGACCGCGCTGATCACCACGCGCGGCTTCCGCGACATCCTGGAGATCCGCGACCTGCGCATGCCGGTGCTGTACGATATCGGCTGGAGCAAGCCGCGCGCGTTGGTGGAGCGGCGCCTGCGCCTGGAGGTGACCGAGAAGGTCCGCCCCGACGGGTCGATCGCCATCCCGCTGGACGCTGCCAGCCTGGAGCCGGTGCTGGCGATGCTGCGCGCCGAACGCGTCGTCAGCGTCGCCATCTGCCTGCTGCACAGCTACGCCAATCCGGCGCACGAGCAGGCTGTCGCGCGCGCGGTGCACCAGGCGCTGCCCGACATCGCGATCTCGGTCAGCAGCGACATCCTGCCCGAGATCAAGGAATATCCGCGCACCAGCACGACGGTGATCAACGCCTATGTGCAGCCCACGGTGCGGGCCTACATCACCGCGCTGGATGCCAGGCTGCGGGCCTTGGGCATCGCGGCGCCGCTGCAATTGATGCAATCCAATGGCGGCCTGGCGTCGGCCTCGTTCGCCGCCGACTGCCCGGCCCACATCATCGAATCGGGCCCTGCCGCCGGTGTGGTCGGCGCCGCCGGGCTGGCCAGGCGCCTGGGTGAGGCGCGCATCATCACCTTCGACATGGGGGGTACCACCGCCAAGGCCGGATTGGTCGAGAACGGCGAGGTGCTGCGCACCGAGGCGATCGAGGTCGGCGGCGGCGTCATGGCCGGATCGCGGCTGCTGGTCGGGGCCGGTTACATGCTGAAGCTTCCCGCCATCGACCTGGCCGAGGTCGGTGCCGGCGGCGGGTCGATCTGCCGGCTGGACAGCGCCGGCGCGCCGAAGGTTGGCCCCGAGAGTGCCGGCGCGATGCCCGGGCCGGTGTGCTACGGACGCGGCGGTACCGCGCCGACCATCACCGACTGCAACCTGGTGCTGGGGTATCTCGATCCGGGCGGATTGACTGGGGGGTCGATGCGCCTGGACCTCGACGCCGCGCGCGCCGCTGTCGGGCAACAGCTTGGCGAACCGCTGCGGCTGTCGATTGAGGCGGCCGCGTTCGGCATGCTGCGGCTTGCCTCGGCCACCATGATGCGGGCGATCCGGGCGGTGTCGGTGGAGCGCGGTCGCGATCCTCGGCAATTCAGCCTGCTGGCGTTCGGCGGCAACGGACCGCTGTTCGCCGCCGGGTTGGCGGCCGAACTGGGCATCGGGCGGATCATCATCCCGCCGTTGCCGGGAGTGTTCAGCGCCTTTGGCCTGCTGGTCGCGGAGGCCGAACACCATGGCCGGCAGACCATCCGGGTCCGGCTCGACCAGGCCGAACCGGGGCGGATCGGCCGGATCCTGGATGATTTGACCGAGGCGGCGGCGCAACGGTTGAGCCGCGATGGGTTTGCGCCCGATCGCCACCGCTTCCAGCGCGCCGCCGCCGCCCGTTACGCCGGGCAATCGAGCGAGATCGAGGTCGCCCTGCCGGACGGTGCCATTACGCCGGCAACGATTGCCGCGCGGTTCGCCGACGAGCATCAGACCACCTATGGCTTCCGCGCGCCGGCTGGCGAACCGGTCGAGCTGGTCGGCTTGTCGGTGATGGCACGCGGCCTGTCGGAGCAACCGCGTCTGCCCGGCCGCATTCCGCCGTTCAGCCAGGCGGTGCCGGCGAGCCGGCGCATTTGGTTGCCCGATGGCGGCTGGGTAGAGACGCTGGTGACCGACCGGGCCGGGCTGACCAAACCGACCGCCGGGCCGCTGATCGTGCAGGAGTACGATGCCACTTGCCTAGTGCCGAGGGGCATGACCGCGAGCGTCGACGATTTCGGCAATATCCGGTTGCGGCTGGGTTAACCCGCCTGCTCGGTTTCGATTTCATCGGCCAGATCGATGCCGGCGTAGAATTCCACCATTGGCACCTCGATGCCGATTTCCGGCATGCGCAGGGTGTCCTCGGTGGTGCGGGTTTCGGCGATGAAGTCGGTGTCCTTGCGCACGAAAACCATTGCCGCGATCGCATCCTGTTCCAGAATGACGTAGCGCTGGACGGACGGCGTGGCGCCGTACTCGCGCAACTTGCTGATGCGGTCGGTGCGGGAGGTACTTTCGCTGAGTACCTCGAACACCACGACCGGGTCGCGGATCACGGTGGTATTCGAGGCAACGGGTGTGCAGAACACAAACGCGTCGGGATAACGGATGCGGCCGGCGGCCTCGACCTTCAAGGTCGGCCCAAGGACGCGGCAGGGACCCCGGCCGAGGCGATCGCGCAGAGCGAACCGGACGTTGTCACCGATGGTCTCGTGCGCGTAGGTGCCCCCGGTCATCGCCACGGGGTCGAAACCGTCGAATTCCCAGCGCAATTCCTGCCGTTCCTCCCAGGAGAGGAACTCACTGACGGTCATCGGCTTGCGGAGAGCGATGCTCATGAGACCTGTATAGCACGGACAGCCAGGATTGTCGCCGGTCGTCCGGCGATGCAGACTAAACAGGTGCCGTATCGGCGATCGGTTCGATGTCGGCAGAGAGTTCTGCCATCGGCAGCTCGATGTCGATTTTCCGGCATCCTCGCGGTGTGATCGGTGGTGAGGGCGTCAGCGGCGAGGTCGGTCGCCTTGCGCATCCGGATGATGCAACTGACGAGGCTTTGGGCCGGACGATAGGCTTGGGCTGGCAAACGCGATCGTCGGGCCGTATGGCCGGAATCAGCGGCAAGATTCGTGGGCGGCGAAGGTGCGGAGAGGTCGCGCCCGGTCGGTCGGCCAGCCTTCCTGGCATTGATGCCGCTCAAAGCGACGCCCGGATGGCTTGACGGACTGCGGCAAGCGCCAAAGTTGGTGTTGCGTTCTTCATCCTGAACCTCAGCCGGCGCCAAAATGTCGGTAGCGGCCACAGGCATCCAGGAGTGAACCGAAAGCGTGAGCGCAATGCGCTTTGATCAAACGATGCGTCGGGTGAGCGTCAGGCCCTTCAGCGGGTCAGGCAGACAAGGCTGGATTTCGTGCTATAACGATGGGGCCTGTGGGTCAGCGGAAGCAACCCCGGCAAGCCTGGTCTTGGCCACTTGATCTCGGGACAGTGGCCGGAGACACTTGGCTTGCGGATGGATTTGCGGTCTTGCTGACTAATCGTCAATGAAGGGGAACAAAAGAATGTCCGTGGGCGCCGTTTTAAAAGCCAAGATCGCCGCGCAGGTCGTGTCCGTGGAGCCATCGGCGACCGTGCTGGAGATTGCTGAGATCATATCCTCCCGTCGGATCGGCGCGGTGCTGGTGCTGGATGATCACGGTGGCGTGGCCGGAATTGTCAGTGAACGCGACGTGGTGAAAGCGTTGGCGGCCCATACCGACAAGGTGGTGACGATGCGGGCAGACGATCTGATGACCCATAATGTGACCACCGCCACGGCGCAGACCACAATTGTGGAGGCCATGGAACTGATGGATCACGGGTATTTTCGCCATCTTCCCGTCGTCAATGACGGCAAGGTCGAAGGGATTATCAGCATCCGCGATCTGGTGAAGTACCGGATCATGGAGCATGAGCGTGATGCCGACGACATGAAGGCGTATATCGGCCGGATGGTTTGATCCTCCCGCCCACGCCGAACCGGAGCGGCCGCGCGGGGCTTTCGCCCGCGCTTGGACGGAATGGGGTCATCCCATTGTCAGGATCAATCTCTCGGTAGCGTCCGGTGAGGACCCACCCATCCTGGAAGGAAACCCATGGCCAAGACCTACTGGATCGGCACCTATCGCGCCGTGACCAACCCCGACAAGCTCACCGCCTACGCGCAACTGGCTGGCCCGGCCATCGCCGGCGGCGGCGGCAAGTTCATCGTCCGCGGCACCCCGGCCAAGACCTATGAGGCGGGTCTCAACCAGCGCACCGTGGTGATCGAGTTCGACAGCCTTGCCCAAGCCACGGCGGCGCACGACAGCGCGGCGTATCAGGCCGCGCTCGAAGCACTCGGTGACGGCGCCGAACGCGACATCAGGCTGGTCGAGGGCGTCTGATCAGCCGGTGATGTAGTCGCATCTGAATCCGTCGCCCCAGCGTTTGATATAGCCGCGGGATGGCGATGGGAAATGCGCGAAGCAGCATTGCGTGTCGGTGTCGCAATAGGTCTCCAGGAACTTTCGGCGGGTCGCGATGCCCTGGGCCGGATGGTAATCAATACGCATCGCCAGATCGGGCCACCTGGCCTGTAGCGGCGTGTGGATCAGGTCGCCAGTGATCACCGCGTCAAGGCCGCCGCGTCCCAGTGTGACCGCGTAATGATCGATCGTGTGGCCCGGTGTCGGGATCAGCCTGACGAGGTCGTTCAACGCGTGATCGCTGGTTATCAGGTCGTGGCGTTTCGCCTCGACGATCGGGATTACGCTGTCTGCGATCGGCGGCTGCGTCACCTTGTCATTCTCCGCCAGCCAGAAATCCAGCTCGGTTTTTGAGAACAGATAGCGTGCGTTGGGGAAGGTTGGCACCCAGCGGCCGTTTTCCAGCCGCGTGTTCCAGCCGACATGGTCGACGTGAAGATGCGTGCAAAGAACGAAATCGATGTCATTGACGGTCAGGCCGACCTCCGCCAGGCCGGCCATGAACACGTTGTCGGTCTTCATGTGCCACATCGGGCGCGCCGAGCGATCCTTGTCGTTGCCGACGCAACTATCGACCAGGATGACGTGACGCCCGGTGCGCACGATGTAGGACTGGAAGCACAGCACGAGTTTGTCCTCGGCGTCGAGCGCCAGCGGTGCGTTCATCCAGGGGCGGCTGTCGTCCAGCATTTCGGGCGTCAGCTTGGGCAGGAACTCGAGCGCCGGAGTCAGGCCGCATTCCATCTCGATGATGCGGTGGACGATCATGTCGCCGAGCTTGAACGTCGTGGTCGTCATGCTTTGCCGCTCCCGTGGTTATGATCGTTGGGTGGACATTAGCCCCGAACCCGCAGGGCGACAAACCGGCGGCACGCCAGCCTTGCGCCCCTCCGACAAAGCGGCGGCATGCGGGGGTGGCGCAAGCAAAACTCTTGACCGGCGCGCGCTTGTTGCCCATTTTCCCGCCAGGCCGGCGAGCGGCTGTTGAAGGATCAGGCCCATGGCGAAGTCGAACGTCGTTCAGATCAAGCTGATATCCACCGCGGATACCGGCTTCTTCTATGTCACCAAAAAGAACGCCCGCGCCCAGACCAACAAGCTGGAGCTGAACAAATACGATCCGGTGGTGCGCAAGCACGTGCCGTTCAAGGAAGCCAAGATCAAGTAGTGTGCCTTCCGGGGGCGCTTCCCACCGGTCGGCATGACCCGAAGGCGAAACGGGTGCATCGACGCCGCCGATGATCACCTTCCACCATATCAGGCCGATCCTCACGGCCGTGGGCCTGTTTGCCGCTCCGGTCTTGGTTTCGATGCCGGTCAGAGCCGCGGCTCCGGATTATCGTTTTGAGGTCACCGATGTAAGGGCTGCCGGTGCGGGCAAGACCGACGTCGTGCTTCGGCTGCTTCACCTGCCCGACAAGGACCCGGTGAGTGGTGCCGAGATCACTCAGGTGTCGGCCGATCGGGCGCCGGACGGCCAGCCTACGATGAAGGCGCCGGCCAAGCCGCTGCCGGCATCCCAGCCCGGCGTCTACATCATTGAGGTCGAGCCCAGCCGGCCCGGCAACTGGGCGCTGCGGTTGGCCGCCAAGGTCCGCGGCGAGCCCGAAACGCTGCGCGCCACGGTGCCGGTCAAGCTTGGGAACTGACGTCGGTCGTGCGGCGGGTGAGTGACGGCCGGAGACTGGGTGGGTTTGGATCTATAAAGATAGCCTGGCCTCGGCGTCGTCCTCCTGCTCGATCCGCAGCGCGTCGTTGAAGCGGTTGAAGAACCCGCAGAGGGTGATCCGCAACGTCAACTCGACGATCTGGGCTTCCGAGAAATGCTGGCGCAGCCGCTCGAACAGGCTGTCGCGGATCCGGGCGGGCGTCTCCCAGGCCGCGCGCGCGTAGGCCACGACGATCCGGTCCGCGTCATCGAGTTCGGGATTGTCGTCGTCGAGCAAGCGATCGATGGCGTCGGGGGGCAGGCCCTCGATCGCCAGGAACGGCTTGTGGTGAGCCACGCAATAGTGGCACTCGTTCAGTTTCGAAACGACGACGATGGCGATCTCGACATAGCGCTTCGGCAGGGTGGCCGCTTCGCGCAATTCCATCAGCATCGCCATCAGGTGCCGCATCGCCGGCGGAACGTGGGCCAAGACCGCGAGCTGATTGCGGAACGGTCCGTATTCGGCGGCGAAGCGTTCATAGATCGCCGCCTGGTCGGGCGGCAATTCGGCCGAGGCAATGTCACGCACGCGAGCCATGGCTTCATGCTCCCAAATCTTGTTGTAGCGCTTTCAGCGTGATCGCAAACGGTCACCGCGCGCCAGTTCTTTGTTTGAGCGAGCAACCTCGGTCTGATTTTCCAGTCAGGCTGATGTTGATCTACCGCAACGTCGCCCCGGTTGCCTTCGCCACCGCGGCAACGACTTTCTGGCAGGCGGCCTCGATTTCGGCGTCGGTCAGCGTGCGCTCGCGCGGCTGGAAGGTCACCTCGACACCCAGCGACTTCTTGCCGTCGGCCATCTTGTCGCTTTCGTACAGATCGAACAGGCAGACCGACGTGATCAAGCCGCGTTCGGCGCCCCTGGCCGCGCGCAGCACCGCATCGGCGGCGACCGAGGCATCGACCAGGAAGGCGAAATCGCGCCGCAACGGCTGGAACGCCGGCAGATCGGGTGCCGCCTTCTTGCGCCGCTTCGGGTCGGCCACGGCATCGAGGTTCAGCTCGAACATCACCATCGGCCCCGGCAGCCCCAGCCCCGCCAGCAATCTGGGATGGATCTCGCCAAAATAGCCCAGCAGCGTCTTGGGACCCTGGCGCACCATGCCCGACCGGTGCGGGTGCAGGAACACAGGTGCATCGGTGGTCACCTGCAGTGCCTCCAACGGCACGCCGACAGCGTCCAGCAGCGACCATAGGTCACGCTTCGCATCCATCGCGCCGGCCGGACGCTGCGTGGCCAGCCAGGTCCGCGGCGTCGATCCCGAACGCAATCCGGCGGCGACCAGCTTCTGCCCGTCGGGCGCATCGATGTCGAACGCCGGCCCGACCTCGAACAGCGCGACATCGGCATAGCCGCGCGCGGCGTTGCGCCTGGCCGCCAGCGCCAGCGTTGCCAGCGGTGTCGGGCGCAACTGGTCGAGGTCCGCCGCGATCGGGTTGATCAGGCGCAGCGCCTCGGGCGTCGGGCCGAACCGTTCGGCGTCCGCGCGGGCCATGAAGCTGAAGGTCACGCACTCCATCAGGCCGGCAGCGGCGAGGGTGCGGCGCGCCACGGCGGTGCGCTGTTGCCGGGGAGTCAGGGTGGCAACCGGCACCGGGCTGTCGCGCGGCAGCGAGACCGCCGCCACCGCGTCCAGCCCGCGCAGGCGCAGGACTTCCTCGATCAGGTCGCTTTCGGCCTCGATCGCGGCGCAGCCTTCGGCGGCGGCGGCGGCCTTGGCTGGATGCAGTGTCGGCGACTGATCCAGGGCGATCGGCATAGCGACGTCGTTGCGCCACGACGGCACCGCCACTGTCACCCGCTCGGCGTCGCGCCGGCGTAGGGCGAAACCCAGCCGCTCGAGCGAGGCAACCGCGGCATCGGGGGAAATGTCGGATCCGCCGAACGCGGCAATGCGGGCGAAGCGCATGCTGGCGTCGCGCTGCCATGCCGGTTCGGCGCCGGCGGCGGTCACCGCACCGGGTTCGCCGCCGCACAGTTGCAGGATCAGCGCGGTGGCGGCCTGGATCGCGTCGGGCATCAGGCCTGGGTCGATACCACGCTCGAACCGCTGGCGCGCGTCGGACACGATCTGGTGGCGCCGCCCGGTTTGCGCGATGCGCACCGGATCGAACAGCGCGCATTCGACGAAGACCCCGGTGGTGGTCTCGTCGCAGCCGGTCGCCTCGCCGCCGATCACGCCGGCGATCGACTGCACCCCGGCGGCATCGCAGATCGCGCAGTCCTCGGCATCGACGACGTAGTCCTTGCCGTTCAGCGCTCGCAGCGTCTCGCCGCTTCCCCGGCGCAAGGTCAGCACGTCACCGGTCAGCTTGGCCGCGTCGAACACGTGCAGCGGGCGGCCGAGGTCGACGGTGAAGAAGTTGGTGATATCGACCAGCGCGTTGATCGGCCGCAGCCCGATGAAGGTCAGCCGATCCTGCAGCCATTTCGGGCTTGGGGAGTTCCGCACGCCGCGGATGCCGCGGCCGATGATCCAGGGACAGGCCTCGGGGAACGCGATGTCCCAGCGCGGGCCGCCATCGAACAGCGGCGGGATGGGGGCAGGGGCGAACGGCTTCAGCGTGCCAAGGCCGGCCGCCGCCAGGTCGCGCGCCACGCCGCGGACCGAGAAACAATCTCCGCGATTCGGGGTGACGGCGATCTCGATTACCGGGTCGTCGAGACCGGCATAGGCCGGGTAGGATACGCCGACCGGTGCATCCGCCGGCAGTTCGATGATCCCGGCGTGATCGTCGCCGAGGCCCATTTCGCGCGCTGACAATAGCATTCCGGCGCTTTGCACGCCGCGGATCTCGCCGACTTTAAGGGTGATCCCGGTGCCGGGGATGAACGCTCCGGGCGCGGCGAACACTGCCTTCATGCCGGTGCGGGCATTGGGCGCGCCGCACACCACAGACACGATGCCGTCGCCGGCATCGACCTGGCAGGCGCGCAGCCGGTCGGCATTGGGGTGCTGCACCGCCTCGATCACCTGGGCGACGCGGAACGAGGCCAGCGCGGCGCCGGGATTATCGACGCTTTCCAGTTCCAGCCCGATCTGGGTCAGCGTATCGGTGATATGGGTCAGCGAGGCGTCGGTCTGGAGGTGCGATTTCAGCCACGACAGGGTGAACTTCATCGTTCACACTCCTTCGTGCAGCATGGTCGGCGCCAGCGGGTTGAAGCCGTAATGGCGCAGCCAGCGCAGGTCGGATTCGTAGAACGGCCGCAGATCGGCGATGCCGTGCTTCAGCATGGTGACGCGTTCGACGCCCATGCCCCAGGCGAAGCCCTGCCACTCGCGCGGGTCAATGCCGCAATTGGCCAGCACCCGGGGATGCACCATGCCGCTGCCCAGGATTTCCAGCCAATCGCCGCCGCGGCCGAGTTCCCCGGTCCTGCGGTTCCAGCCGATATCGACCTCCATCGAGGGTTCGGTGAACGGGAAATACGACGATCGGAACCGCACCGGCAGGTCGGCGATGGCGAAGAACGTGCGCAGGAAGTCGATCAGGCAGCCTTTCAGGTGGCCCAGCGTCATCTGGCGGTCGATCACCAGCCCCTCGCACTGGTGGAACATCGGCGAGTGGGTGGCGTCATGGTCGGCGCGGTAGGTGCGGCCGGTGACGATGACGCGGATCGGCGGGTCTTGCGCCAGCATGGTGCGGATCTGGCCCGGCGAGGTGTGGGTGCGCAGCACCATCGGGGTATCGCTGCCGGTGCGCGGCGGCAGGTAGAAGGTGTCGTGGTCGGCGCGCGCGGGATGGTGCGCGGGGATGTTCAGGGCGCCGAAGTTGAACCAATCAGTTTCGGCGTCCGGGCCGTCCACCACGGTGCATCCCATGGCGCCGAAGATCGCCGCGATCTCTTCCATGGTGCGGGCGATCGGGTGGATCAGGCCGGGCTGGGCGGGCCACGGCGGCAGGGTCGGATCGATCCGCTCCGACAGCACGCGGGCGTCCAGCGCGGCGTCTTCCAGTTGCGTCTTGCGCGCCTCGATCGCCGCAGTCAGCGCATCCTTCAGCCGGTTCAGTGCGGCGCCGCGGTCCTTGCGCTGTTCCGGCGGCGTCTTGCCGAGGTCGCGCAGCATCCCGGTCAGGCTGCCGTTGCGGCCCAGCACGGCGATGCGCACCGCGTCCCAGGCGCGCAGGTCGGGCGCGCCGGCCAGGGCGGCATCGGTGATGGTCTTCAGGGTTTCAAGATCGTCGCTCATGCCAGATCGTTGTTCATGATCGAATCCCGTACATGCGGGCGGGCGCCCCGGTCAGGCGGTCCACCGGCCAGATTGCGGCGTGCCGGATCGAGGTTGTCCGATCGCGGCTTCGCACATCGCGGCTTCTCAGGGGCCGAGGTTCAGACCCAAAATCAGCCGAGGGCGGTCTGCACCTTGCGCACGATCGCCGCGAAGGATTCCGCATCGTCGTAGGCGATGGCAGCCAGCACCTTGCGGTCCATCTCGATCCCGGCCTTCTTCAGTCCGTCGATAAATCGGCTGTAGGTCAGACCGTGCTCGCGCACCGCGGCGTTGATCCGCTGGATCCACAGCCCGCGGAATTCGCGCTTCTTCACCCGGCGGTCGCGGTAGGCGTATTGCAGCGACTTCTCCAGCCGCTCACGCGCGATGCGATAGTTGGTCGATGACCGGCCGACGAAGCCCTTGGATTGTTGCAGGACTTTCTTGTGGCGGGCGTGGGTGGTGGTGCCCCGTTTGACGCGTGCCATGTGGTGCTACTCCGTCAACCGAGACCGTAGGGGGCCCATTGCTTGACGGTCAGGCCGTCCGCATGGGTCAGCACCTGGCTGCCGCGGTTCTGCCGCTTGGCTTTCTGCGAGCGATTGATCAGGCCGTGGCGTTTGTTGCCGGGTCCGGCCAGCACCTTGCCGGTCGCGGTGATCTTGAACCGCTTCTTGACCGAGGACTTGGTCTTCATCTTGGGCATTTTGATCTCCTTATGGCTGGCGCCCGCCACCCAGCGCGGGTATCATCCGCAAGCCGTCGTGGACAAGCAGTCGCGGCCGGGCATGCCCTTCCAGGCCCGGTCTCGCAGACAAGGGCGGGGATATAGCGAGGCTGGCAGCGCCAGGCAAGCGCGGATCACGCAACCTGCGATAGCCAACCCCTGATGTAGCCAACCCTGTTATGGCCAATGCTGCGATAGTCAACGCTGCGAGCGCCAACCCTGATATAGCCAACGCTGATATAGCCAACGCTGATACTGGCGGCCGGGCAGACGCAGCCCCGGCGATACGGAGGCTGGCTCGGGCCGGTCGCAATCGCGTGATGGTTCGGGTTTCATTCCAGACTTGCGCGAGGTGTCGGTCCAAGTTCCCGTCATACGCATGTCCTTGCACTGGATACTCGTAACAGTTGTGGGGTTCTTTCAAGAACACGGCCGACGCGCCCATCACGAGATGGCTCGGAGTATTGTACTGCCCGAAGTATCGATCGCCTGGACTCACGGCGCTCCGCGGCCTTTGATGCCACGATGGTAACGCATGACCGATCAAGCAAAAGTCAGCCTCGGAAGTCATGACCTTGATGGCATGGCCGTTGTTTCCGCGTTCCATCACCAATGGCGGAAATGCCGGCGTCACTGCCCGATGTCGGTTGTTGCGCGGTGACTTCTCCGCCATGATTGCAGCAGGATGCGAGGTGGTTTCAAGTGAAAGAACCAGTTGACGTAGAAAAAACCCCTCGCCTTGGGGAGTTTCGGCTTGAAGATTTCTTGCCTTACCGCCTGGCCTCGGCCGCCGAATCCGTGTCCCACCTGATGGTCCGTCATCACCTTGCGCGGTCCGGCCTGGCGATGCCGGAATGGCGCTTGCTTGCCGCGGTCGGCCGCTTCGGCGTGCTGTCGCCGACCGCCGCCGGAGAGCGAACCTCGATGGACAAGGTCAAGGTTAGCCGCGCCGCCGCAGGCCTGGTGGCACGTGGGCTGATGCGACAAGGCGCCGACCCTGACGATGGCCGCGGCCGTCTGCTGCGGCTGACTCGGAAGGGTTCGACCGTATTCTCAGGCGTCGCCTCCACCGCCGGCGAGATCGAAGCCGCGCTTGCCCCCGGCCTGACCCGAACCGAGTGGACCGCCTTGCACAAGGCATTGGGCAAGCTCGCCGCGCACGCGCAGTCGATCTTGATCGGTTCATCAAACGAATGATCCCGCTCGGCCGCCGCTAGCCACGGACCGCCGCTCCAACAGCCGTCCCTGAATCTCGAACGCGAATTATCTCGGACCCGAGTCGCAGACCGGGGGTCCGTGGTCTGGCGGGATCTTGCGCCGAGCGGCCAATGGCGTGTCAATTCGCCGCCAGCAGCAGATCGGACAGGTGCATGACCATCGACCCCGCGACCCTCGCCGCGCTTTCTGGGATTTCCACGGCAACAATTACGACGGTGCTGCTGAAAAAAGGTCTGCGCAATGTGTGGATGCGCGGAACCAGGCCGATCCGGGCCGGCCAGCCCCGCATCGTCGGCGCCGCCTTCACGCTGCGTTTCGTGCCGGCGCGAGAGGACCTGGCGACACCGGAATCCTGGTCATCACCGATCTCGACCCGAGCCGCGATCGAAGCCATGCCGCAGGGCTGCATCACCGTGGTGGATGCCATGGGCGTCACCGATGCCGGCATTTTCGGCGATATCCTCTGTGCACGGATGGCGAAGCGCGGCGTCGCCGGCCTGGTCACCGATGGCGTGGTGCGCGATCTCGCCGGCGTGCTGGCAACCGGGCTGCCGGTGTGGTGCCAGGGCGCGGCGGCGCCTGCCTCGGTGACCGGCCTGACTTTCGTCAACTGGCAGCAACCGATTGGCTGCGGCGGCGTCGCGGTGTTCCCGGACGACGTCGTCATGGTCGATGACGACGGTGCGGTGGTGATCCCGAACAAGCTAGTGGCCGAGGTTGCCGCCGTCGCCGCCGATCAGGAGCGGCTGGAAGAGTGGATTATGACCGAGGTTAATCAAGGCGCATCGCTTCCCGGCCTGTATCCGCCGAACGCCGAGAACAAGGCGCGCTACGAGGTCTGGGCGAAGCACCGGTAGATCACGCCCGGCGATCCGAATCGGGCCACCCCGCGAACGGGCCACGCGCTTTGCGGGCACGCGCCAATCGGGCAAGCGCAGGTCGGCGCGCGCAAGTGGGCACGCGCAAGTCGGGCACGCGCAAGTCGGGCACGCTCAGGTCGGGCACGCTCAGGTCGGGCACGCAATCCGGTCGCGTGCTCGCGCAGCGCCGGATTGTTACGACGGACCGTCGATACAGGGTCCGCCAACTCACAGTGATGTCATGACACGCACGGGATCGTACGCGCCTATCCAGCGTCTCCTGGACACAGTTGCAACGCGCCGTTCGGTGCATCGAAGAGCCAGTTTTGCCCGATCTCCCAGTCTCACCTGATTTGAGTGCCGAAACCGAACCCCTGATCGACCCGGCGTCAAGCATCGATCGTGCCGCGGCGCCTGGGCCGGGATCGGCCGGCGGCAAGGTCATGCAGCGCCTGGTGCCGCGTGCCTGGGCGCCGGCGCGGCGCACTCTTTCCGGCGCCGCCTCGCGCCTGCCACCCGGCCTGCGCAACCGGCTTCGCCGGCTGTTGCGGCTGGGGCGTCCCGACATGGGCGACATCGAGCGCGACTATGCGAACTGGATCGCGCTGTATGACCGAATCGATGACGCAACCCGGCGCTCGATCGGCGCCGACATTGCCCGGATGCTCGACCCACCGCTGATCTCGGTGCTGATGCCGGTGTTCAATCCGCCGCCCGCCCATCTGTCGGCGGCGATCCGCTCGGTTCAGGATCAACTGTATCCGTGGTGGGAGCTGTGCATTGCTGACGACGCTTCCACCGATGCGGCGGTCATCGACCTGCTACGTGAGGTGGCCGAACGCGATCATCGGATCAAGCTGGTGCGGCGGGAGCGGAACGGCCACATCTCGGCCGCGTCGAACTCGGCGCTGCGACTGGCGAGCGGGCCATTCGTGGCGCTGCTGGATCATGACGACCTGCTGCCGGCGCATGCGCTCCATCAGGTCGCGACCACCGTCCTGGCGCATCCCGATGTCGATATCATCTATTCCGATGAGGATCATATCGACGACGACGGGCGGCGATCGCATCCCTACTTCAAGCCGGACTGGAATCCGGACCTGATGCTGGGGCAGAACCTGATCAGCCATCTTGGTGTCTATCGCAGGACGCTGGTTGACCGTATCGGCGGCTTCCGCACCGGTTTCGAGGGCAGCCAGGACTACGACCTGGCGCTGCGGGTGGTGGCCGAGACGCGGCGCGACCGCATCCGGCATATCCCCAAGGTGCTTTATCACTGGCGACAGGGAGCCGGGGACCGGACCTTTTCCGAGGCCTCGCATCAGCGCTGCGTCGATAACGGGCGCCGCGCGGTGCAGCAGTTCCTCGGTCGTGACCAGCCGGGGGCGCGGGCCGAAGCCACCCCGTTCGTCGCGGGATGGACCCGCGCCGTTTACCCGGTGCCGGACCCGGCGCCGCTGGTATCGGTGATCCTGTCCGCCACGGCCCCGGTCAGCATGGTGCCCGGTTGCATCGAACACCTGCTGAACCGGACCGATTATCCGGCGCTGGAGATCCTGACCGCGGCGGAAGAGGCCGACGCCTGGCCTCGGGCGGTCGCGTCCGACGACCGGGTGCGGCGCATTGCCGGCGGTTCCCCGGACTGGACCAACCAGGCCGCCGAGGCGGCACGCGGACCGCTGCTGCTGTTGCTTGACCCCGGTCTGGTTCCCAGCGGCGCCGGGTGGCTGCGGGAGATGGTGTCCCAAGCGGGTCGCCCCGCGGTCGGAGCGGTCGGTGCCAAGCTGCTGTCACCGCGTGGAACGGTACGCCAGGCCGGCATCGTGCTGGGTGGCCGAAATTTGGCCCTTGCACCGTTCGTGGGCCGGCGCCGCGCCCAGGGCGGCTATTTCGGTCATTTGCAGATCGCCCGCGAGGTCACCGCGGTGAGCGGGCAGTGCCTGCTGGTGCGGCGGACCGCGTTTCTGGCGGCCGGCGGGCTGGACGAGGTGCTGGCGTGCAGCTCATTCAGCGATGTCGATCTGTGCATGAAGCTCGCCGATAGCGGATGGCGCACGGTCTGGACGCCGTATGCGGAACTCAGCTTTGGTCCCGAAGCGCCGAGACAGACTGGATTCGAGCAAGCCGTTGCCCGCATGCGACAGCGCTGGGGTGATCGGCTGGATGGGGATCACTACTGGAGCCCCAACCTGTCGACTGATTCCAGCGACATCGGGCTGGCATTTCCACCGTCGTACGCGGTCGGTTCCGTCGCTCCGGCAGGCGCCCCCGGTTAGCCGGTTTCACCCCGCGCCGCGGTTTGCTGTTCGATCGCCGCCAACAGGATGCACAGCGCAATGGCCTCCGACGCGGCGGTGACATCGGCGAGTGACGGGAAGGTCGGGGCGAGGCGCAGGTTGCTGTCGTGCGGATCATGGCCGTTTGGCCAGGTGGATCCAGCCGCCGTCAGCGCCAGCCCGGCATCCCTGGCCAGCGCGACGACCGCCTTCGCGGTACCGGGAACCGCATCCAGGCTGATGAAGTAGCCGCCCTCGGGCCGCGCCCAGGTTGCCGCCCCGGTGCCGGCCAGGCGCTGATCCAGCGCCGCCTCCACCGCCCTGAATTTCGGCGCCAGCAGGGCGCGGTGGCGGTCCATATGCCGCATCAGACCGGCCTGGTCGTGCAGGAACCGCACGTGGCGCAACTGGTTCAGCTTGTCCGAGCCGATGGTGCGCTTGAACGCGCGTGCCATGAACCAGGCGAGATTGGCTGGCGAGGAGGCGAAAAACGCCAGGCCGGCGCCGGCCAGCGTGATCTTCGAGGTCGAGCCGAAAACGAACGCTCGGTCCGGGTTTCCCGCCGCCGCACAGGCATCGAGGATGGAGGGTATTTCACGCTGCTGCCCGGTCAGGTGGTGCACCGCGTAGGCATTGTCCCAGAACAGCCGAAAATCGGCGGCGCCGGTGCGCATCGCGGTGAGCCGGCGGACGGTTTCGGCGGAATACACCTCACCCGTGGGATTGGAGTATTTCGGCACGCACCACATGGCTTTGACGCTGGGGTCCGCGACCAACGCCTCGACCGCGTCCATGTCCGGGCCTTGTCCGGTCAGTGCGACCGGCAGCATGCGGATGCGGTATTCCTCGCACAGCGCGAAGTGTCGGTCGTAGCCGGGAACCGGGCAGATGAACGCTGGCGCCGTCTGCTGGACCATAGTGCTGCCCCAGGCGGAGGCGCCGCCCGGGACGCCTTTCAGCAGGGCCCAGACGATGCAGTCGTGCATCACCGCCAGGCTGGAATTGTCGGCGACGAAGATCTGTTCCGCCGGGGCACCCAGCATCGGGGCGAACAGCGCGCGAGCCTCGGGCAGACCTTGCAGCACGCCGTAGTTGCGGGCGTCATCACCGGCCTCGGCGAAATAGTCGCGGTTGCCGGGCAGGGCCAGCATCTCGTTCGCGAGGTCGAGTTGATCCGGCGCCGGCTTGCCGCGCGTCATGTCGAGCCGCAGGCCGCGGCCTCGGAAAGCGTCGTATTCGGCACGCGTCTGGCGGCGCAGGGCTTGCAGCTCTGGATTCGACAAATCGACGATTCGGGTCATTCCGGACCTCCTGCATCAAGGCGCCGATCTACGCCGAACCACGCCGCCGACAACCGTTACAATGGCGACAGGGCCATGCGTTCGCAGCAGGCATGGCCAAGCGCGGTCGCGCTCGATGCTCAGGCGCCGATTATCACGCGCCCGACGATCAGGCGCCAGACCATCATGCGTCGGGCCATCAGGCGCCGCGTTTGCGAACCGGCGCAAGCGGCTGCATCCCGAAGGCCGCCGGCAGGTTGGTCGTCGTCGATCCCGGTCCGGGTGGCGTTTCCGGCGTGGCCCGCATTTTGCCGGATTGCGAGGCCGGCGCGGCATCGTGTTCGTCGTCGGCGATTTCGGTTTCGAGCACCGCCGTCAGGTTCGGGGTGATGCCATTGCCCAGAATGTCGCCTGACAGGTCCAGGTCGTCCCCGATCACCACTGGGATCGCCACCGCCTCGGCGAAACCCGCCTCGGCCAGCGCATGGCTGGGGTCCTCGCCGTCCTCGACAAGCACCGCGCGGATCGACACCCGGTTGAACGTCGGCACTCGGTCCATTGGATCATCACTCATGCACAATGCCTCATTGCCCCGCGCCGGGTTGCCCCGCGCCGCATCGCCCCACGCCTCATCACCCAGCCCCGATTTCCCCGGCCGCATCGACCAGTGCCGCATTGCCGAAAGTCCATTCGCAAAAGCGCCATTCCAAACCCTTCAGGCCATACCCCTTGACCACAACCTCGGCCCGAACCCGTCAGTCCGAACCTGTCAGTCCGGACCTGTCAGTCCGAACCTGTCAGTCCGAACCTGTCAGTCCGAACCCCCCAGCCCAACGTTCACTGAATGTTCTTAGCTTAATCGAAAATATTTGGCAAGGATTATGTTTTCCTGATCACGGGGTCCATCGCGATAGCGGCCGTTCTGCCGGCCGGCCCGCGGCCCTGGGGGCGCCCCTCGGGTCCAAGCCGGCGCGATCACCATTGCTGGCTACCGTCGCCGACCGGGCCCATGCGCAACGGCATCCGGCCGATGTTCAAGCGGGGTCCTTCCGCTCGGCGCGGCGCCAAGCAATCCGTCGAGGCTGATCTTATGGGCCGCCGCCATGCCCAACCGAACCAGGGTTTCGTGCTCGCCGGCTTCGGCTTCGCGCCACGCCGCCGAGGCGCCGCGCCGGGCCGCCTCGTGCCGGACCCGAACCAGGCGGGGTGCCTCGGCGGCGTCCACCTGGATGGTCCGGTCGGCGCGGCCGCACCGTCTGGCCAATTCCAGCGCCACGACGCCATCCCAGATCACCGTCGCGCCGGGCGGCAGCGTGGGCCCCGGGCGGCTCCATTCCGAGCGCCCGAATCGGCCGGCATAGGCTGGCGGTGCAAGCTCGACGGGCGCGGCGCGCCGTCCGTTGGCGCGGCCGAGCGCCTCGACCAGCAGATCGATCGCGTAGCCGCCCCAAGCGCCCGGCCCGGGCTGGGCGTCCGTTCGGGCCCAGGCGTCGAGCTGAACCACCACCGCGGGCTGTCCGCGTTGGCGCAGCTCGCGCGCCAGCATGGCGGCCACGGTGGATTTGCCCGATCGCGCCGGGCCGCCGACGAACCAGTCCTGGTTCGGATGCATCGCCGCCAGCAGCGCTGCCCCGGCGTCCACGATCCGGCGATAGTCGTCCAGGATGAAGCCGACGGCGGCGGCGAAATCCGGCTGCGTAAAGCCTGGCTCGAAGCGATGGCGGCCGTCCAGCCCGCCATTGCCGGTGCGCACCAGGATGGCGGAGACGCCGGCCGCTTCGGCGGCGCCGAGGTCGGCCGTGCTGTCGCCGATGACCCAGCTTGCCGCCGGATCGAGGTTCAGGTCACGCGCCGCCCGCAGCACCAGCCCCGGCGCCGGCTTGCGGCAATCGCAGACGATCTTCAGCGCGGCCACCTCGCCGGGGACGCCGGCGTCGGGATGGTGCGGACAATAGTAGTAGCGATCGAAATAGGCGCCATCGACCGCGAGCTCGGTGTCCAGCCGGGCATGGATGCGACGTAGCGCGGCCTCGTCGGCCTGGCCGCGCGCCAGCACCGGCTGGTTGGTGATTACCGCGGTCCGCCATTCGGCCTGGTTCAGCCGACGCAGCGCCGCGCCCACACCGGGAAATACCTCAAGCCCCTCGGCTCGGCGCAGATGGCTGACATCGCGGTTCAGCGTGCCGTCACGATCGATCAGCACGCCCGGCCGAGGCTGTTCCAACCCGGCGCGGCCGATGGCGCCGTCGGCAAAGGCGCGGCGCACCCGGTCGAGCCGCGCCGGCGTGCCGATATCCATGATGTATTCCGGTGACTGGTAGCCGCGCAGCCGTGCTCCGGCCGACACCATGCGGGGGAACAGATCCTTGGCGAAATCCAACGGCGGAGCCGCGTCCCGCCAGGCCGCCAGCGCGTCGCGGCGCAGGATATAGAGTGCCGCGTTGACCAGGTTCGGCAGCCACGCCCGCTTTGGGTGCGGGTGGGGATGGAAGCGGACGATGTTGCCCGCGCTGTCCTGCTCGACCCGGTCGCAGTCCCGCGGATGGTCGTTTGCATGCAGCAACAGCGATCCGGCGGCGGCGGGGTCGACTTCGTGGCAGGCCCAGAACCGCGCAAGATCCACCTCCGGCATGGTATCGCCGTACAGAACGGCGAACTCTGCCGCGAGGTCGGGCAGCGCCGCCAGCACCGCCCCGGCGGTGCCGCGCGGGGTGCCGTCATGCAGCAACCGGACCGGGATCGACGGCCGTTGCGGTCCGGCCAGCCATGCGCGGATCTGGTCCGCGCCATGACCGACCAGCAGCACGACGTCGTCGAAGCCGTGCCTGGCCAGCAGCCGCAACTGGTGTCCCAGCAGCGGTGTTCCGCCCACATCGGCCAATGATTTCGGCAGGTCGCCGAGCACGCTTCGTAGCCGGGTGCCCTGGCCGCCAGCCAGTATGATGGCCTGTCTCAATGTCCTGTGTCCTGGGCGGCAGTCTCGGGGGCGCCGTGCCGGGTCGTTCCTACCGCTTCGGTCCGCAACCGACGGCCCAACGCCGGTGTCATCGCGCTGGCTCGATAAGCTCCGCTGGTGCCAACAGATGGCAGCGGCATCGCCGTTTCATTTCCAGCGATGGATGCCAGGCAACGAGCCGCTGCACGACCTCGGTCCTTGCCGCTTCGCGAACGCCGCCGGTGTCGAGAACAGCATCGAGGGTCGTCCCGGAACGGAGATTTTTCTTCGTCACGTCATGACCTCCTTCACGCGTCGGCTTGACCGCATTACAGAGCGGCCCAACACAGAGCGGCCCAACACAGAGCGGCCCAACACAGAGCGGCCCAACACAGAGCGGCCGAGTCAAAAGCGTGCCGGCGCCGATTGCCAACCCGACGCCGGCTTCAGTTTCCCAACCGCCTTAGGTTCCGCAGAAAGTCTGTCGCACGCGTTCCTCGTGCCGCGGCGGACGGGCATACTGCTCAAGCGCCGGATCGTCCCGGTAAGGCTGCGACAGCACGTCCAGCAAGGTCTCGAACGGTCCGAAATCGGCCCGCTCGACGGCCGCGGTCAGCGCCGCCTCGACGACATGGTTGCGGGCGATAACCGCCGGGTTGACCGCCCGCATCGCCGCGCCTGGATCGACTTCCCGCGCCAGTCTGACCCGCCACCGCCGCGCCCAGGCGTCATACCCGGCGCCGTCGCGGAACCGCACCGCCGCATCGGCCGCCGGACTGTCGGCCGCGTCGCACAGCCGGCGGAACGTCTGGGTAAAATCAGCGCCGTCCGCCGCCATCAGCTTCAACAGGTCCTGCGTCAGGTTGTCGTCGCCCTCCGGCTCGCCGGAAAGCCCGATCTTGCGCCGCAGGCCACCGAAATACGTGGCTTCGAAGTGCGGCGCGAAGCCTTGCAACGACTGCTTCGCCGCGTCCTCGTTGTTGTCAAGCAACGGCAGCAGGCACTCGGCCAGCCGCGTCAGGTTCCACAGCGCGATCCTGGGCTGGTTGCCGTAGGCGTAGCGGCCCTGATGATCGATCGAACTGAACACGGTGGCCGGATCATAGCCATCCATGAAGGCGCACGGGCCATAATCGATCGTTTCACCTGAAACCGAGCAGTTGTCGGTGTTCATCACGCCGTGGATGAAGCCGACCAGCAGCCATTGCGCCACCAGCGCCGCCTGCCGCGCGACGACCTGGTCCAGGAACGCTCGATATGGGTCCGGGCCGCGCGCGGCATCGGGGTAATGCCTGGCGATCGCGTAGTCGGCCAGCCGGCGCACGTCGTCCTGGTCGCCCCGAGCGGCGAGATACTGGAACGTGCCGACACGGATATGGCTCGCGGCGACCCGGGTCAGCACCGCGCCGGGCAAGCGGGTTTCGCGCCACACCGTTTCTCCGGTGGTCACCGCGGCCAGTGCCCGCGTGGTAGGAATTCCCAACCCCGCCATCGCCTCGCTGATCAGGTATTCGCGCAGCACCGGCCCGAGCGCGGCACGCCCGTCGCCGCGGCGGGAAAACGGCGTTGGCCCCGACCCTTTCAACTGGATGTCGCGACGCACCCCGTCTTGCCCGACCACCTCACCCAGCAAATTGGCGCGGCCGTCGCCGAGCTGGGGCACGAAATGGCCGAACTGGTGCCCGGCGTAGGCCAGGGCGATCGGGTCGGCGCCTTTCGGCACCTGGTTGCCGGCCAGCAGGGCCACGCCCTGTGGCGTCGCCAACTCCTCCGCATCGAGCCCCAGTTGCTCTGCCAGGGCGCGGTTCAGCCGCACCAGTGCCGGCGCCGCCGCCGGTGTTGGATCAACCCGGGCGTAAAACCGGTCCGGCAGACGCGCATAGCTGTTGTCGAATTGGATGTGCATATCCGATCCTACCGCGATATGCCGCCGGACGCATCCCACACTCTTTCGCTGGCGCTTCCGGCAGTATTCCTCCCGGTGCTTCCCGCACTTTTTTCGGCCGGCGCTCCCGCACTCTTTCGGCCGCCGCTCCCGCTATTCCTCCTGGCGCTTCCGGCACTATTCCTCCCGGGACTTCCCGCACTATGTAGTGTGGATGATCCCCTTGTCCGTACTCGACCTCTCCCCGGTCCCCGAGGGCAGCGACGCCGGCCAGGCGCTGCGCAACTCGATCGATCTTGCAAGTCACGTCGAGGCGCTAGGCTACCGGCGCTACTGGATGGCCGAGCACCACAACATGGCGGGAATCGCCAGCGCGGCGACCGCGGTGGCACTGGCCCATGTCGCGGTGGCAACCAGCAGCATCCGGGTCGGCGCCGGCGGCATCATGCTGCCGAACCACGCGCCGCTGCTGATCGCCGAGCAATTCGGCACCCTGGCCGCGCTGCATCCCGGCCGCATCGACCTCGGGCTGGGGCGCGCGCCGGGGTCCGACCAGCTCGCGGCGCGGGCGATGCGGCGCAATCTGGCGGCCGACGTGAACCAGTTCCCCTCCGACGTGGTGGAACTGATGCACTATTTCCGTCCCGCCGAACCGAACCAGCCGCTGCGCGCGGTGCCCGGTGCCGGCGAGGACGTCGCGGTGTGGATTCTCGGTTCCAGTACGTTCGGCGCCCAGTTGGCGGCGCATCTTGGCCTGCCGTACGCCTTCGCCTCGCACTTCGCGCCGGAACAGATGCGGGACGCGGCGGCGATCTACCGCGACCGCTTCCGCCCGTCGCCGCACCTGGCCTCGCCGCACCTCATGTTGGGGGTGAACGTGTTCGCCGCTGACACCGATGCCGAGGCGCGGCGGCTGTTTTCCTCGTTGCAGCAGGCGTTCCTGAACCTGCGCCGCGGCCGGCCGGGCAAACTGCCGGCTCCGGTCGAGGACTTCGAGGCCAGGGTCGATCGCCATGGCTTGGCGATGCTGGCCGACGCCCTGGCGTGTTCGGTGGTCGGTGGGCCGGAAACCGTGCGTGATGGCTTGCGCGCGTTCGCCGCCGCTACCGGCGCCGACGAACTCATGGTCACCGCGCAGATCTTCGACCACGGCGCACGCAAGCGGTCGTTCGAGATCCTGGCACAGGCTGCCGAAGACTGAGTTCGGCGCGCCGCGCGAAATATCGCGACGTGTGCGATCGGTGATCGGAACCCTGCCCGACGCACCCCGTTGGGGTACACGGACAATGCCATGCAGATCGACAGCACATCCGGGTTGTTCCCCGCCAGGCGCAACCTGCTGAAATGGACTGGCGCGGTGGCCGGTGCGAGCAGCCTCGGGCTGACCGCGGCCCATGCGCAACCCGCCGCGGCCGTAGCCCCGACCGGCGCACGCGAAGTCGGCGGCCTGCGCACGGGCATGTTCAGCTACATGCTCGCCAGCGAGCAGTTTCCCACCGCCGAACTGGTCAAACTCGGGGCACAGGCGTCGCGCGCCGGCTTCCAGGTGCTGTCCACCAGCGACCACATGCAGCCCTGGCAGTCCAACGAGGGCCATGTCGGACAGGCCTGGGTCACCATGGGGGCGCTCGGCGCCCATGCGCACGGCTGGATGGGCACCACCGTCACCTGCCCGACGCTGCGCTACAATCCCGCCGTGGTGGCCGAGGCGTTCGCGACCTTGACCCACCTCTATCCGGGGCGGGTGTTCCTGGGCGTCGGATCGGGCGAGGCACTGAACGAGCAGGCGGTCACCGGAAACTGGCCGAAATGGCAGGAACGCTGGGACCGGCTGATCGAGGCGATCACCATCATCCGCCAGCTCTGGTCGGGCCAGGACGTCGCCTTCAAGGGCAAATACTACACCGTCAACGCCAGGCTGTACGACCCCCCGACCACTCCGATCCCGCTGCTGACCGCGGCCAACGGCAAGAAGTCGATGCGCCTGGCCGGCCAATACGGCGACGGACTGGTCACCGACCCGATGTCCTGGATGCAGCACAAATCCGAGTGGCAGGAAGGCGCCCGCGCCGCCGGCAAGGACCCGGCCCAGATGCCCGTCCTGGTCGAGCAATACGTCGTCGTCGGCGATCAGCACGCCGCCGATCAAGCGGCGGAGTTCTGGCGCTTCGGCCCCAAGGCCTTCAAGACGCTGTACAACGTTCGCAGTCCGGCCGAGATCCAGCAAAAAGCCGATGCCGGCACGCCGCTTTCCGAGGTCCAGAAGTCATGGGCGATCGGCACCGATCCGGCTGTGCACATCAACAAGATGCGCCAGTTGTTCGACAGCGGCGTCAGCATCGTCAACGTGCATTCCGGCCAGCCCGACCAGACCCGGGTGATCGAGTTCTACGCCCAGCGGGTGCTGCCGGCGTTCAAACAACCGGCGTGACCGGGCTCGCTGGCTAGTATCGCGCATCAGTGAAGTGCGATACGTCGCCGTTTGTTCAAGTATTCGGTTCACGCGCCGGTTCGCGGACACTCGGCGTCTTACGCTCCTCTGTGATCGCTTACGAGCGGCCTTGCGGTTGGACGGCCGAGTGCGCCTCCGCGTCACAATTCAAACCAAACCCGATGCTGGACAGGATTTAATCTGGCCAGCCCGCTCGGCTGGGTGGCCGCTGCACCGCAGCACTTGCGCCTGGCGCCGACCCCGCCAAATACCGACATCAGATGGGTCTCGTCACATATGCGCTGAAGTTCCGCATCACATTCTACGTGATGTCGATCCTGATCCTGCTTGCCGGGATCGGCGGCTACATCGTGATGCCGAAAGATGTGCTGCCCGAGGTCAACATTCCGGTGGTGACAATTGTCTGGACCTACACCGGTCTCGACACGCCGGAGATGGAAAAGCGCGTCACCACCTATACCGAGTTCGCGCTCAGCAACAACGTCAACGGCATCCGCGACATGGAGAGCACGACGCTGCAGGGCGTCACCATCACGCGGATCTACTTCCAGTCCGATGTCAGCATCGACACCGCGCTGTCGCAGGTGACCGCGTCGACCAACTCGATCCGCGCCGTGCTGCCGCCCGGCATCAATCCGCCGGTGGTGATGCGATTCTCCGCCTCGACCGTGCCGGTGATCCAGTTGGCGATGAGTTCGAAGCAGGAGAACGAGCGGCAACTGTATGATTACGGCCAGTACCGTGTCCGCCAGACCCTGACCACCGTTCCGGGATCGACACTGCCGTCGCCCTATGGCGGCGCGCCGCGCCAGATCATGGTGGATCTGGACCTGCACGCCTTGCAGGCCTACGGACTGACCGCCGCCGACGTCACCAGCGCGATGACCGCGCAGAACATCACGGTTCCGTCCGGCCTCGCCAAGTTCGGCGGCAAGCAATACGTCATCCGGCTGAACTCGACGCCCGAGGCGGTGTCCGCCCTGAACGAGGTGCCGATCAAGGTCGTCAACGGCTCGCCGATCCTGATGCGCGACGTCGCCTATGTGCGCGACGGCGGCCCGCCGCAGCAGAACATCGTGCGCGAGAACGGCCTGCGCGGCGTGCTGCTGACCATTTTGAAGAACGGCAACGCCTCGACGCTGTCGGTGGTCAACACGGTGAAATCGCTGCTGCCGGGCATTCGCGCCGCGGCGCCGAAGGACATGAACATCACCCCGCTGTTCGACCAGTCGGTGTTCGTCTCCGGCGCGATCAGCGACGTGATCCGCGAAGGTGCCATCGCCGCCGGACTGACCGGGCTGATGATCCTGCTGTTCCTGGGTTCCTGGCGCTCGACCTTGATCGTGCTGGTCTCGATCCCGCTGTCGATCCTGACCTCGCTGGCGGTGCTCGCCGCGCTGGGTGAAACGGTCAACATCATGACCCTGGGTGGCCTGGCGCTGGCCGTCGGCATCCTGGTGGACGATGCCACCGTGGCGATCGAGAACACCTATCGGCTGCTGGAGGAAGGCAAGGAGTTCCGCCACGCGGTGGTGCACGGCGCGGCCGGCATCGCCAAGCCGGCGCTGATCTCCACCCTGTCGATCTGCTGCGCTTTCGTCTCGGTCACCTTCCTGACCGATGCGCCGAAATACCTGTTCACCCCGCAGGCGCTGGCGGTGGTGTTCGGCATGCTGGCGTCCTACGTGCTGTCGCGCACTCTGGTGCCGATCCTGATCGACGTGCTGGTGCGCCACGAGCGGCATGACCACGATACCGGGCCACCGGGGTTTTTCGGCCGCTTCCGTGATCGTTTCGAGCAAGGCTTCACCCGCTTTCACCGCTTCTATGTCGGCCTGCTGCACGTGGTGATCGGCCACCGCTTCATCACCTTGGGCGTGGTCGGGTCGATCATCGCCGGCGCCGCCGTTCTGTTCGTCTTCGTCGGCACCGACTACTTCCCCCAGATCGACGCCGGCCAGATGACGCTGCATGTGCGCGCGCCACCCGGCGTGCGCATCGAACAGGCCGAGATTCTGTTCCAGAAGGTCGAGGACACCATCCGCCAGGTGGTGCCGCGCGACCAACTGGGCGATATCATCGACAATATCGGCCTGCCGGCGTCGAACTATAACTTCGCCTTCGGCAACGGCACCTTCGTGGCCTACAACGACGGCCAGGTATTGGTCACGCTGAAGCCCGGCCACGGCTCAACCTTTACCTATCAGAAACGACTTCGTTCGATCCTGCACCAGCGTTTTCCGGACGCGATCTTCTACTTCGAAGCCGCCGATATCATCACCCAGATCCTGGACTTCGGCGTGCCGTCGCAGATCGACGTGCAGGTCAATGGGCGTCACCCCGGCAAGGATCTGCAGACCGCCCAGGCGATCGCCACCAGGCTACGCGGTGTGCGCGGGGCGGTGGATGTGCATATCCAGCAGATCACCAACGCGCCGGAGTTTTTCGTCAAGGTCGATCGCCAGCGCGCCGCCGAACTCGGCTTGACCGAACAGCAGGTCGCCGCCGACTTGAACGTGTCGCTCAGCGGCAGCTTCCAGGTCAGCCCGAACTTCTGGGCCGATCCGCAGACCGGCATACCCTATCAGGTCTGGGTGCAGACCCCGGAATACCGCAACGACAGTATCACCTCGATCACCAACACCCCGCTGCTGGTCTCCGCCGCGACCGCCCCCGGGCCACTTGCCCTGCAACTGCTGTCC
Source organism: Rhodopila sp. (assembly GCF_965277825.1). NCBI lineage: Bacteria > Pseudomonadati > Pseudomonadota > Alphaproteobacteria > Acetobacterales > Acetobacteraceae > Rhodopila > Rhodopila sp. The sequence continues at coordinate 1,124,729 of NZ_OZ255846.1, forward strand.
AACGTCGCCACGCTGCAGCGCGGCACCGAGCAGACGGTGGCCAATCACGTCAACACGCAGCCGACCTACGACGTTTACGCCGCGGTGCAGGATCGCGACCTGGGCGGCGTCGAGGCCGACATCGACCGCATCGTCGCCGATCAGCAAAAGCAACTGCAGGCGCCGGACAAGATTTCGATACGCGGTCAGATCCAAAGCAAGGATCAGGCATTCCTGCACATCGGCATCGGCCTGATCGTCGCCATGGTCGCGGTCTACCTGCTGATGGTGATCAACTTCCAGACCTGGGGCGACCCGTTCGTCGTGCTGGCGGCGCTGCCGCTGGCGTTTTCGGGCATCGTCGCCAGCCTGTTCATCACGCAGACCTCGTTTTCGATCCCGTCGCTGATGGGCGCCATCATGAGCGTCGGCGTCGCGTCAGCCAATTCCATCCTGCTGGTCACCTTCGCCCGCGAGCATCGCGAAACCCACGGGTCCAGCGCCGCCGAAGCCGCCATCGCCGCCGGCGAAACCAGGTTGCGGCCGGTGCTGATGACCGCGGGTGCGATGTTCGTCGGCCTGCTGCCGATGGCGGTCGGCGTGGGTGAAGGCAGCGAGCAGAATGCCGCCTTGGCACGCGCCGTGCTAGGCGGGATTGGCGTCGGAACCTGCTCAACGCTGCTGTTCGTGCCGTTCCTTTATACATTGTTGCGGCGTGGCGAGGCCAAGCCGCTGGAAGATTACCTATGACCGAAACCGGGCCGCCGCCGCCGCCGCGCAAGCGCGTCATCGCCTACGTGCTGATCCCGGTCGCGTTGCTGCTGGGCTTCGGCGCCTACCGGCACTGGCGCACCTACGCCGATGCCGCCGAAACCCAGGCTGGGCAGGAGAATTTCGTCCCCGAGGTGCGCACCGCCACCGCCCAGCGGGTCGATTCGCCAGTGCAACTGATGCTGCCGGGCCAGACCGAGGCGTTCGACGTCGCCAACCTGTATCCGCGCGCCACCGGATACGTCGCCGAACGCCGCGTCGATATCGGCAGCCGGGTCAAGGCCGGCGATCTGCTGCTGCGCATCGACGCCCCCGACCTCGATCAGCAACTGCGCCAGGCCGAGGCGCAGCTCGGCCAGAACCGCGCCGGGGTGCTGCAGGCGCAGGCCCAGGTGCAGACCGCCCAGGCCAATGCCAAGCTGGCCAATGTCACCAAGTTCCGCGAAACCACACTGGCCGGACAGGGCTGGGAAACCAAGCAGAACGCCGACAACGCCACCGCCAACTTCTCGGTGCAGACCGCCGCCATCGACAACGCCGAGGCCGGTGTCGCGGTCGCGCTGGCCAATCTGAAGGCGCAGCAGGCCACCGTCGATCGGCTGGCCGCATTGACCGCGTTCGAGCAGGTCAAGGCGCCGTTTGACGGCGTCATCACCGCGCGTAACGTCGATAAGGGCGACCTGCTGACGCAGGACAGCAGCGGCGGGTCGCCGATGTTCAGCATCGCCCGCGACGACGTGCTGCGCATCGCGGTCTATGTTCCGCAAAGCAGCGCCATCGGCATCCACGATGGCGTCGAGGCCCAGGTCACGGTGCCGGAACTTCCCGGCCGCGTGTTCAGCGGCCGCGTCGCGCGCAGCGCCGTGGCGTTGCAGGCGGCATCGCGCTCGATGCTGACCGAAGTCGATGTCGCCAACCCGGGCGGCGTGCTGCACCCGGGGTCGTTCGTCAACGTGGCGTTCTCGATTCCGCGCCAGGCACCGGCGATCGTCGTGCCGGACGCCGCGCTGGTGTTCAACGCCGCCGGGCTGCAGGTCGCGACGGTGGGCGCCGATAGCCGGGTCCACTTGCAGAAAGTCACGATCTACCGCGATTTCGGCACCACCGCCGAACTGCGCGACGGCCTGCAGGGTGGCGAAAACCTTATACTCAGCCCGCCCGCCGAGCTCGCTGATAACGCCAAGGTCGACGTCGTCAATCCGCCGCCGAAACCCGAGGCCGGCCACGAGACCGCCAGCCGTTGACGCGTCGGCCGTGCCGTTGACCCACCAGCCGTTGACGCAGCTTCATGTCGTGGGCCGACGCCGGTTATTGCGCAGCGCCCAACCGTCAGTCTTCAAAGCCCCAGCGTCGCCTCGATGATCTCGGGATCGTCGGGCAGGCGGTGCAGGCTGAATCCAAGATGGCGGACGAACGCCAGCATCGGGTGATTGTTGGCCAAGATCTGCCCAACCACCTGCTGCAGGCCGCGGCTCCGGGCCCAGTCGATCAGCCGCCGCATCAGTTCCGAGGCCACGCCGCGGCCCTTCATGTCGGCCTGCACGATCACCGCGAACTCACCGGCTTCGCCGTCCGGATCGCAGGCCAGGCGCGCCACGCCGACGGTTTCGGCGGTGGCGTCGTTGACGGCGACGAATGCCATCTCGCGATCGTAATCGACCTGGGTCAACCGAGCCGTCATTTCCGGCGAAAGCTGGCGCATTGCGCTGAAGAAACGATAGCGGATGTCCTCGGCCGACAGGCGTGAGAAGAACGCCGTGTGGGCGGTGGCGTCTTCCGGCCGGATCGGGCGGATGGTGATGCGGTCGACGGCGAATAGGCAATGTTCGGTCAATTCCACCGGATAGGGGGCGATCGCCAGGCGGCCCGGCGGTTCGTCGGCACGGCGCAGCCTGATCCAGGCGTCGACCGCCAGGACCCCGTCGGCATCGACGAACAGCGACGGCGTCTCCAGCACGGCGATTTCAGGGAAGTCGACGATCAGTTGGCTGATCCGCACCAACACCTGAGCGATTGCGTCGCTGCTGAGCGGTGGGTGGTCGCGCAGCGGCAGCCCCAGCATCGCACCGCCGCGGCAGCGCCGGATCAGGGCCTTGGCCAACGGCAGGTTCAGCGGCGGCAGATCGACCGCTCGGTCGGCGGGATTGGGCGTGGTGCCGCCGGCGCCGAAGCTGATCGTCGGTCCGAACGTCGCGTCATCGGCGACCTTGACCGAGAATTCCCGCGCCCGGCCGACACAGTGCTGGACCAGCAGTCCGGCGTTCGACTTGTGGCGGGCGGCCAATGCCTGAGCCGGGGCGATGACCGCTTGTGCGTCCTGCAGGTCGAACGCCAGACTGGCGGGAGGCCGCTCGGCCGGCGGCGTGCTGTCACGCAGCTTGACCACGGCGGGAAATCCGACCACCTGGGCGGCCGCGGCGGCATCCTGGGCGGTGGCGGCCACGCGGGTGGGGACCGTCGGGATGCCGTAGGCGGCGAGGACTTCAAGCGCCTGATCCTGGGTCAGCGCCAGCCGGTCCTGGGCTCGGGCCTGATCGAAAAGGCGGCGTACGCGGTGCCGGTCGGGGGCCAGGTCGAGCACCGCGCTGGGCGGCAGTTCGCGGGCGGCCTCGCGGTTGCGGCGGTCGCGCACCAAGAAGTCGAAGCCTTGCACCGCCTGGTCGGGGGTGGCGAACACCGGCAGGCCGGCTCGTGCCAAGGCGGTGCGATGCGCCGCCCCGGTGGTTTCGCCCATGGCGCAGACCAGCAGTGGCGCCCCCAGCGTGGCCGGGGCTTCGCGCAGGTTGGCGATGGCGGCGGCATCGGCTGCGCCTTGCGGGGCGTGGACGACCAGAACCCCGCCGATATCAGGCCGGGCCGCCAGGGCAAAGGCGGTCGCGGCCAGGTCGGCGGAGGCGACCGGGGTGATGGCCTGATCCGAACGCAGTTGCAGACCCTGGCGCAGAACGCTGTCGGCGGCGAGGCGTCCGGGGCCGATGGCGTTGCTGACGATCGCCAGCGTATCGCGTCGGGCCGGTCTGGCGCGCGACAAGGTCTCGGCGGCCGCCAGCAGGTCTTCGAGGCGCTTGACAGCGAGCACGCCGGCGCGGCGCAGCGCCGCCTCGAACGACAGGTCGGCTTCGCCATCATCGTCCAGCAGCCGCAGCCCGGCGCGCAGGGCGACCACCGGGCGCAGCCGGGCCGCGGCGCGGGCGGCGGACAGGAACAGGCGATGGTCCTTGATGCGGCGGATGTCGAGCAGGATGGCGCCGGTGCCGGGATCGCGCGACAGCCAGTCCAGGGTGGCCCCGAAGCCGATGCCGGCGTTGCCGCCGAGGCCGACGATATGGCTGAACCCGACGCCGTTCGGTCCGGCCCAGTCGATCACCGTCCGGCACAGCGCCGAGGATTGCGAGATCAATGCCAGGCGGCCCGGTGGCGGGGCAATGTGGGATCGGCTGGCGTTCAGTCGCAGGCCGGGCACCGCGAGGCCGAAGGAATGCGGCCCGAGGATTCGAACGCCGGTGCGGGCGGAATGGCCGGCGAGATCATCGGCGGCGCCAGGGACGATGGCGGCGAAGCAGTTGGCCTGGGCCAGCGCGGTGAGTTGGGGTCCGATCTGGTCCGGCGGGACGGCCAGCACCGCCAGCGAGACGTCCTTGACCAGCGTCGTGTGGATCGCGCCGTTGAAGCCACCGAGCCTGAGGTTGGCGAGGATCTGGGCACCGGCGCCGGGGTCCGCGTCGGGCAGCGCACCCGGGCCGCCCCTGATGGCGGCGCCCGCGTCCGCGCCGACCACGGCACCAGCGTCCGCGCCGATCAGGGCACTTGGGTCTGCGCCGATCACGGCACCAGTACCCGCGCCGATCAGGGCGACGGAGGCTGGTCGGAACAGCGCGGCCGGATCGAACCGGCCGGCGGTATGGAGGCGAGGGACGGTCATGCGGCTCCATACTGTCGCGGTAAGGGCATAAGGTCACGGCGGGATTCGTTGGCAAGTCGCGAACTGCGCTATCGTGTTCGGGCCGCAGCTTCACGGAGGGCGAACAAGATGTCGGATCGATCGCGCTGGGACGCCGAGATGGCCGCTTTCACCGGTGAACAGGAGCGGGCGGCGGCAGCCTATCCCGCGGTCAAGGCGGAGCTTCCGTTGGCGCCGCATCGCCGGGTCAACGATCTTCTGGGGCTGCGAACGGCGGTTGGCGGCCCGGTGATGGCGGACACGGCGGATCGCTTCGTCGACGCTCGTGGACGGCGGATTTTCTGCCGCGTGTTCCGGCCAGCCACCGATCGGCCAATCACTGATCGGCCAGCCGCTGATCGGCCAGCCACTGATCGGCTGATGACCGATCGGGTGGTTCCGACGCTGGTGTATTTTCACGGCGGCGGCTGGGTATGGGCGAATGTGGATACCCACGACCGGATGACGCGGGAATACGCCGCGGCCGGGCCGGTGGCGGTGGTCAGCGTGGATTATGCGCTGTCGCCGGAAGCGAAGTTCCCTCAGGCGCTGGAGGAGTGCGCGGCGGTGGTGCGCTGGGTCTGCCAGCATGGCGCTGATTGGGGGCTGGACCCGTCTCGGGTGTTCGTCGGCGGGGATTCGGCAGGCGGCAACCTGGCGCTGGCGACGGCGCTGCTGCTGCGCGATACCGGCGGCCCGGCTCTGGCCGGCGTGCTGGCGAACTATCCGGTGAGCGATGCTCGGTTCGACACGCCCAGCTATCGGGAATTCGGTGCCGGCGGGTTCGGACTGAACACCGAACGGATGGCGTTCTACTGGAGCGTCTACGTGCCGCACGATATCGACCGGCTGCACCCGCTGGCCGCGCCGTTGCGGGCGGACCTGGCCGGGCTGCCGCCGGTGATGGTGCTGCTGGCGGAACTGGACGTGCTGCGCTCAGAGGGCGAGGCACTGGTGGCCAAGCTGCGGGCCGCTGGGGTAGCCGTGGAAACCGAGACCTTCGCTGGGGTCGTGCATGGCTTCCTGCGCGCTACCGGAACGGTTGCGAAGGCGCGGGATGCGGTGGCGATGGCCGGGGCCTGGATGCGGCGGGTCGGCCTGGGTGCGGCGGTGTCAAGGTAAAGGATTGTTCAGCGAAGCGTTGCTGACCGGGTTGTTCGACCTGGGTTCGGGATCCGAGATGCCTCGGTCGTCATGCGACGTAAGCGCAATGATCGCGCCTAAAGCCTTGTCCCATCCGAGCGAGTACGTTATGGTATGGCATCGCTTTGCCGAATTTTGACCTGCCGCAGTAACGAGGTTCGATCAAATGGACGATCAGTCAAAGCCGGCTGCCCCCGACGCGCGCGCCAGCAGCGCCGCGATCAGCCATCAGCCGGACCCGACGGCTATCGTCGTCCGCCGCCCGACCGAGGCGGACGTCCCCGGGCTGGCGGCCCACTTCTCGGAGATGCAAGCACATTATAACTGCCCGGTCGCCGATACGGTCGCGACGCAGGCCGCGGCGCTGATCTGCAAGCCGCCGACCGCCGCCTTCGATCCGCGCGTGCTGATCGCGGTGGCCGGCAGTGCCGTCGTCGGTTCGCTGGTGATGAATGTTACCTTTCCGGCATACGCCCTGACCAAGGCACTGTATATCCGCGACCTCTATGTCGCGAAGGCGGCGCGCCGGCATCATGTCGGGCGAATGCTGGTTACGGCGGCGACCCACCTTGCGGTCAGCGAGGGCTTTTCGGCGGTGGAATGGACAACCGACTCGGCAAACAAGGCGGCACGGAAATTATACGAATCGTGCGGGGCAAGGCAGATCGATCGAACCTATTTCAGCGAACGGCGCGGCATCGCGCGACCGGTCCCCGCCGAACGCCGCCTGCCCCGCAGCGCAGCGGGATAGCCGGAAAGCCGATCCTGGACCACGCCGCGTGGCGCTGGTTGCCGCTCGGGTTCGGCCATGCGCATATGGGCGCGATTTTTCGAAGGCCTGGCGCGAACTCGCATGGACTCCATCTTCAACGGCGATCTGACCACCGGCAAAGGCCGCTCCGTGGCCTGGATCGACTCGCTGTTCATCGACCATGCGGTGTTCCGGCTGGCGTGGGGCAATCTGGCCGCGGTGGTTCCCGGCAAGATCTACCGCTGCAACCATCCGACTCCGCGGCGGTTGCGGCGGATGACGCGGCGGCTGGGACTGCGCACCCTGATCAACCTGCGCGGCAAGACCCAAAGCGGTTCGGATGCGCTGTCGCGCGAGGCGGCGCGCGCGCTGGGGCTGGATTTTCTTGACATGGCGTTCGACAGCCGCGGCGCGCCGCAGCGCGAGCGCATCCTGCGTCTGCACGACATCCACCAATCCATGCGGACACCGGCGATCATGCACTGCAAGTCCGGGGCCGACCGAGCCGGCCTCGCCGCCGGGCTGATCGTGCTGTTCGAAGGCGGCCGATCGGCTGATGCACTGCGCCAATTGTCGTGGCGGTTCGGTCACGTCAGGCAGGCCCGGACCGGCATCCTGGATGCATTCTTTTTGCGCTTTCAGCGCGAGGGCGAGGGCCGCAAGCCGTTCCTGGACTGGGTGCGGGAGGATTATGAAGCGGCCGCGCTGCAGCGCGACTTTCACGCCAACGGGCTGGCCAGCTTCATCAACGACTGGGTGTTGGCGCACGAATGACCGGTCGCGGAGCACCCGCGCGTATCCCAGGCGACGATCGATCGACCGGGGTGTGCGGCGGTTGTTAGGCGTGGCGTGCCTGCTGGCGGCGATCGCGCCGATCAGCCAGCGAACACATCCGCGGGCGCATCGGCCCGCAGGCCGGCGCCCAGGTCAGCCCCGATGCGCAGGGCGTCAGTCGGATGTCCGGTCACGGTCCGTTTTAGCAGAAACGATCCGTCGGCGCGGGCGACGACCGCCGTCAACGTCAGGCTGCCGTCGGCCAGCAACCGGGCATAGGCCCCGATCGGGGTGCGGCAGGACCCGTCAAGTGCGGCGAGCACCCCCCGTTCGGCGGTGGCTGTGGCGCGCGATGTCGGGTCCTCGATGGCGGCCAACAGATCCAGCATTGCGGCATCGTCGGCGCGGACCGTGATGCCGACGACTCCCTGGGCGGCGGACGGAACCATGATCGTCGGATCCAGGGTGACGGCGCCGGCAACCTCGACTGCCAGACGGTTCAGCCCGGCCAAGGCAAGCAGGCTGGCCTGGCAGCTTCCCTCGCGCAGCTTGCGCAATCGGGTCTGCACGTTGCCGCGGATCGATCCGACCCGCAGGTCGGGCCGCAGGTGCAGCAACTGCGCCTGGCGGCGCACCGAGGACGTGCCGACCAGGGCGCCATGCGGCAGCGCCGCCAGCGGGTCGGCGGCATCGGGCGTGCCGCAGGTATCGCCGAGGATCAGCACGTCGCGCGCATCTTCCCGGGTGAGCACGCAGCCGAGCACGATGCCGGCGGGAAGCTCGGTTTCCAGGTCCTTCAGGCTGTGCACGGCGCAGTCGATGCGGCGATCCAGCAACGCCTCGTGGATCTCCTTGGCGAACAGGCCCTTGCCGCCGATGTCGGCCAGCGGGCGGTCCTGCACCGCATCGCCGGTGGTGGCGACGATCACCTCCTGCCCGGGCGGTGCGTTCGGGATCGTGGCGAGCAGACGCAGGAAACCCCGCGTCTGCACCAGCGCCAGCGGGGACCCGCGGGTGCCAGCGCGGAGTGGCGGAGGCGCGTGCGGCGCGGCGCCGGGCGTGGGATCGGAAAGGTTCATCCCGACTGTCTAAAGCAACTGCGGCGGGGCGGGAATGCCGCGGCGGCGCGGCGGGGCGGGATGCTGCGGCAAGCGCAGCGGGGCAATGCCGCGGCATGCGCGGCGGGTCGGCAATGCCGCGGCACGCGCGGCGGGGCGGCAATGCCACGGCACGCGCGGCGGAGTGGCAATGCCGCGGCAACCCTGGAATGGCCCGCACCATGGAACCATGATCGGCTTGCGGGAACTCAGCGGGCGGCGTGCCTGGCCTGCCATGCCTGCATCTGCGCGATTTCGTTCTGCTGCGCCGCCACGATGGTCCGGGCCAGGCGCAACATCTCCGGGTCCTTGCCGTATTGCAGCTCGACCTTCGCCATATCGACCGCGCCTTGATGATGCGGCAGCATGCAGGCCACGAAGTCACGGTCGGCATCGCCGGTCATCGGCTGCATCATGCCGCGCATCATCTTTTCGTCGGCGGCCTTGAAGGCCTTGGATGCCGGGTTGGCCTCGCCCGCCGCCGGCGAAATCACCATGCCAGGCTCGGGCCGGGCCGGCGTCGGCTGAGCGGTCGCGGCGACAGTCGCTGCCATCGCCAGACCCAGCGCGGCACAGAGCGTTGTCTTCATGCTGGTTACCCTCGAACGGAACAAGCCAGGCAGCGCGGTCATAGCGCGGCGGCGCGCAGGCGCAGGGCGTTGGCGATGACCGACACCGAACTCAGTGACATTGCCAAGGCGGCGACCATCGGACTGAGCAGGATACTGAAGGCCGGATAAAGAATCCCGGCGGCGATCGGAATGCCGATGGAGTTGTAGGCAAACGCGAAGCCCAGGTTCTGGCGGATGTTGCGCATGGTCATGGCACTCAGGCGGCGGGCACGCGCGATCGCCGCCAGATCGCCGCGCAGCAGGGTGATGCCGGCGCTCTGGATGGCGACCTCGGTGCCGGTGCCCATGGCGATGCCGACATCGGCCTCGGCCAGCGCCGGGGCATCGTTGACCCCATCGCCGGCCATGGCGACGATCTTTTTCTCCGCCTTCAGTTGCTTGACGATGCGGAGCTTGTCTTCGGGCAGCACCTCGGCGTGGACCTCCTCGATGCCCAGGCGGCGCGCCACCGCATCGGCGGTCGTGCGGTTGTCGCCGGTCAGCATCACGACGTGGATGCCGCTGCTTTTCAGCGCCTCGATGGCGGCCTGGGTGGTCGGCTTGATCGGGTCGGCGATGGCGATGACGCCGGCGGCCTGGCCATCGACGGCGGCGAACAGGGCGGTGGCGCCGTCTCGGCGCAGCGTCTCGGCGCGCGCTTCAAGCTCACCCAGGGTCACGTTCTGGTCTTGCATCAAGGCGGCATTGCCCAACGCCACCCGGCGGCCGCCGACGCGGCCGATGACGCCCTTGCCGGTGATCGAGGCGAAGTCGGTGGCCTCGCTGGTGCGCAGGGCGGCGGCCGCGGCGACGATGGCCGCCGCCAACGGGTGCTCGCTGGCGCGTTCCAGGCTTGCCGCCAGCGCCAGCAGGTCGTCGCGGGTGATGGTGGGGGCAGTGACAACGTCGGTGACCCTGGGTTTGCCCTCGGTCAGGGTGCCGGTCTTGTCGATCACGATGGTATCGACCCGTTCCAGCCGTTCCAGCGCCTCGGCCGACCGGATCAGCACCCCGGCCGCGGCGCCCTTGCCGACGCCGACCCCGATCGACATCGGGGTGGCCAGGCCCAGCGCGCAGGGACAGGCGATGATGACGACCGAGACGGCGGCGACCAGGGCGTAGGCCAGCGACGGCGCCGGGCCCCAGACCGCCCAGGCGGCGAACGCCAGCGCGGCAATGGCGAGCACCACGGGCACGAACCACCCGGCCACGCTATCGGCCAGACGCTGGATCGGTGCCCGGCTGCGCTGCGCCTCGGCGACCATGGCGACGATGCGCGACAGCATGGTGTCGGAGCCGAGCTTTTCGGCCCGCATGATCAGCGCGCCGGTGCCGTTCACGCTGCCGCCGATCAGTTTGCCGCCGGGCTGCCGGGCAACGGACATCGACTCGCCGGTAACGATGGATTCGTCCACCGCACTGGACCCTTCCAGGACCTCGCCGTCCACCGGGATGGCGTCGCCGGGGCGCACCCGCAGGCGGTCGCCGAGCCTGACCTGATCGATCGGGATTTCCTCGTCGCCGCCGGTTTCGGCCACCCGCCTGGCGATCTTGGGCGCCAGGTTGAGCAGCCCGCGGATGGCGTCGCCGGTGCGCTCGCGGGCGCGCAGTTCCAGCACCTGCCCGAGCAGGACCAGGACGGTGATCACGGCGGCGGCCTCGTAATACACCGCGACGCTGCCGTCGGCGCCGCGGAAGCCGGCGGGGAACAGTTCGGGCGCAAACGTTGCGGCCATGCTGTAGAGGTAGGCGGCGCCGGTGCCCAGCGCGATCAGCGAAAACATGTTCAGGTTGCGGCTGACCACCGAGGCCCAGCCGCGCTGGAAGAACGGCCAGCCGGCCCACAGCACGACCGGGGTGGCCAGGATGCACTGGATCCACACCGAGACCCGCGGCGGGATCAGATCGTGCAGGCCGAGGCCGGGGATATGGCTGCCCATCTCCAGCACGAAGACCGGCGCGGCCAGCGCCAGGCCGATCCAGAAGCGGCGGGTCATGTCGATCAGCTCGTGGTTCGGCGGCGCCTCGGCGGTCGGCTGCAGCGGTTCCAGCGCCATGCCGCAGATCGGGCAGCTTCCCGGGCCGGTTTGGCGGACCTGCGGGTGCATCGGGCAGGTGAAGAGCGCCCCGGCGCTTGCCGGCGGCGATACGGGTTCTTGTTCCAGATACCGGCCCGGGTCGGCGGCGAACTTTTCGCGGCATCCGGCGCCGCAGAAGTGAAATGTGGTTCCGCCATGCCGCAGGCTGTGCTTCGAGGTCGCCGGGTCCACCCGCATGCCGCAGACCGGGTCGGAGGCGGCAGTCGGGCCAGCGGTGGCAGTCGGGTCCGAGGCGGCAGTCTCGCCGGCGGTGGCAGTCGGGCCGGAGGCGGCAGCCGCTTGGGCCGCTCCGGCGTTGTCCGGTGCTTCGGCATGGTGGTGGCCTTGGTGTTGGTCCACGGCAGCTCTCCTTGCCGGCCGCCAGGCCGGCGGCTTGGTCGGGAGATGGGGCTTCCCATCGTGGCAAGGTCAAGGCCCGGGGAATGCCACCGGGTAAATAAGGCGGCGATGGACCGGCCCAAGGGCGGCGGCATGGTCAAACACCATGGCAAGCGCGCGGGCCGGCCGGCCCGGCCTTGACCTTGCCACGCTGGGAACCTTCATCCCAGCGGCAAGGAGAGCGCGCATGAACATCGGCGAAGCGGCCCGGGACTCCGGCATCACCGCGAAGATGATCCGCTATTACGAGAGTGTCGATCTGATCCCGCCGGCCCACCGCTCGGGCGCCGGCTACCGAACCTACGACGAGCGCGATGTGGATACGTTGCGTTTCATCCGCCGGGCGCGGGATTTCGACGTGCCGATGGATCGGGTGAAGCTCCTGGTCGGCCTGTGGCAGGACAAGAACCGGCCAAGCCGCGAGGTGAAGGCGATCGCGCTGCGCCAAGTGGCCGAACTGGAGGCCAGGATCAGTGAACTCCGAGCGATGAAGGACGCGCTGGCCGAACTGGCACAGGCCTGTCGCGGCGACGGCCGGCCGGACTGCCCGATCCTGCGCGACCTGGAGGGGTCATCGCCGGCGCCGATCCATGCCTCGCCGGCTTCGCCGTCGGCCGCGGCGGGAAAGCGCCTGGCGCCGCGCCGACCGGCCTGAACGTAGGCCGGGCCCCTGCATGGGATGGCACCGATGGGAACATTCAAGCAGCGGGACCGGCACGAGAAGCCCTCGGCCCCCAGGGCCTGGGACGGCCGAGGCGGTACTGATCGGCCCGCCGCGCGATCATCCCGATCGGCGCCCACACGCCGCGTTCCAGCAGGCCGGTAGCGGGGATTCCCGGCCGCCATGACCGATGTTGCCGCCGCCGCCGGGACTCGATCCGATCCGCGCGCACCGGAAAGCAAGCACGACCGCGTCTGACTGACGCATACGGGCCATTCCGCTTAGGCTGGGCTTTGATCCTGCCGGATGGGCTACCGTTGCGTTTCGGCAGGAGCACGTCCGGGATCCAAATGAACGCCCCGTCCACCGCATCGCAGCGCGCGATGTTCGTCTTCATCTGCTTCGTCTGGGGCACCACCTGGCTGGCGATGAAGGTCGGTATCTCGACCATCTCGCCCGGCGTGTTCGCCGGCCTGCGCTGGACCCTGGCGGGGGCGATCATCCTGGCATTCCGTGCCGCACGCGGCCAGCGGGTGATGCCGCCGCCGCGGCTAATCCCCAGGCTGCTGCTGGTCTCGGTGGTGCTGATCACGTTCAATCAGATCACCCAGTTGTACGGCTTGAAATACATCACCGCCGGGCTGGCGGCGGTGATCAGTTCGGCGCTGACGCCGATCGCGCTGCTGGCGTTCTCGGTCGGCGCCGGGCAGGAACGGATCAGCCCGCGCCAGGTCGCGGCGATCGGTCTGGGCGTCTTCGGGGTGGCGATGCTGTTTGGCCCGGCGGCGATGGCCGGCACGCTGGACGCGTGGCAGGTGATTGGGGCGGCCGGAGTGACCGTGGGGGTGCTTTGCTACACCGCCGGATCGGTGATGACGCGGCCGATGATGCGCACGCTGGAACCAGTGCAGCTTGCCGGCCTGACTGACCTGATCGGCGGCCTGGTGCTGCTGGTCTCGGCGCTGGCGGTCGAGCCCGGGGCGTGGCAGTCGATGCGCCTGCAATGGGGCTGGCCGGCTTTTCTGGGTTGGCTCTATCTGCTCATCGCCGGATCGCTGCTGTCCACCACGATGTATTTCCTGCTGGTGCGCGATTGGGGGGCGAGCCGGCCGGGGACCTATGCGTTCATCTCTCCGGTGATCGCGGTGGCGATCGGCTGCGCGCTGTTCGACGAGAAGCTGGATTGGGGCGAGGCCGTCGGCATGTTGCTGATGCTGGGCGCCGCTTGGCTGGCGCTGCGTCCGGGGCCCGGGTCCGTCGTGCCGGTGGCGACATCGGCCGCGGTGCTCAGCGAGGGGTAGGTCTGAATATTTGTTTTGTCGCCTGATTCACCCGCTTTGCACGTTCCGCCGAAGCCGCGATCAGGCTCTGGGCGGCGCAAGGTTCGGTCCCTGCCGAACTGATTGGCGGCGATTTCCGGCCCCGGCGCACCCATTGTCGCGGGCATGGAAAACAAATCGTTCGGAATTACCGTGCTGGCGACCAGCCTGGCCTTCGTACTGGTCCAGCTCGATGTATCCATCGTCAACGTGGCCTTGGCGACCATCGGCGTTCGGCTGCGGACCGGTGTGGCTGGACTGCAATGGGTGGTGGACGGCTATGCCGTGGCGTTCGCCGCGCTGTTGCTGTCCGCCGGAGGTCTGGCAGACCGCATCGGGTCTCGGGTCATGTTCATGGCGGGGCTGGGCGGATTTACCGCGGCCTCGGTGTTGTGCGGCCTGGCACCCAGCGCGGGCGGCCTGATCGTGGCGCGAGTGCTGCAGGGTGCGGCGGCGGCGGCGCTGGTGCCCAGCAGCCTGGCGCTGCTGAGCCAGAGCTGCGGCGACGATGCGGCGCGCCGAACCTGGGGTGTCGGCATGTGGACCGCGGCCGGCAGCATCGGATTGGCGGCCGGCCCGGTGCTGGGTGGCGCGATGGTCCAGTTGCTGGGCTGGCGCGGCATCTTTCTGGTCAATCTGCCGATCGGCCTGGCTGGCCTGTGGCTGACATGGCGCTTCGTCGCCGCGACGCCCGGCGCTGAAACGCGCATCGTCGGAACGCGCACCGACTGGGCCGGCCAGGTGCTTGCCGTCCTGACCCTGCTGGTCATGACCGGATCGGTGATCGAGGCGCACCGCCTGGGCTGGGCGTCTTGGCCGATCGCCGGCGGGATGCTGCTGGCGTTCCTGCTGCTGGCGGCCTTCGTCGCGGCCGAGCGCCGGCATGCCGAACCGCTGTTGCCGCTGGGTTGCTTTGCCCAGCGCTCGTTCTCCGGGGCGATCGCGGTCGGCTTCTTGCTGAACATGGCGCTGTATGGATCGCTGTTCGTGCTGGCGCTGTATTTCCAGCAGACCCGGCACTGGTCGGCGTGGATCAGCGGCATCGCCTTCCTGCCGTTGCCGGTGGTGCTGGGGCTGGCGAACCTGCTGGGTCGGCGGGCAGCTTCATGGCTGGGCACGCCGATGGCGATGACGGCGGGGTTGCTGCTGGCCGCCTGCGGCATGGCGGCGTTGCGCGGGATCGGCGCGGCGACGCCCTATCCGGCGAACCTGCCAGGCCTGGTGCTGATCGGGGCCGGCATCGGCGTCAGCGTGCCGCTTATGACGGCGGCGCTACTGGGCAGTGTGCCGAAGCCTCGGGCCGGGGTTGCTTCCGGCGCGCTGAACGCGGTGCGTCAGGCCGGCGGGGCGATCGGTGTCGCGCTGTTCGGCGGGCTGCCGACGCATGACGCGCTGCTTGTGGGCACCGCGCTGCTGGTCGCGGCATCAGCCGCGGCGGCCGGGCTGATCCGCACCGCCGAGCCAGCGCAACATCCGGCAGGCGGGAAAGCGACGGCCCAGCCTATCTGTCGCTGAGATAAGGAGAACCCCGCCATGCATCAGGTCACTCAACCCGCAATTCTGTATTTCGGCACCCCGGTGGTGCTGATCAGCACGGTCAACCCGGACGGCAGCTTCAATCTGGCGCCGATGTCCTCGGCGTGGTGGCTGGGTCAGCGCTGCGTGCTGGGTCTGGCGGCGGGGTCGAAGACCACGCAGAACCTTTTGCGCACCGGGCAGTGCGTGCTCAACCTGCCGTCCGAGGCGATGGGTGCGCAGGTAGATCGGCTGGCCCGCACCACCGGCAGCGATCCGGTGCCGGAAGGCAAAGCCCGCCGCGGCTACCGCCATGTCGGGGACAAGTTCGGGGTTGCCGGGCTGACCCCGATCGCCTCGCTGACGGTAAAGGCGCCGCGCGCGATGGAGTGCCCGGTGCAGTTGGAGGCCGAGCTGGAAGAATCGCATCCGATCGCCGCCAACGATCCGGCCTGGCGCGGCCGCAGCCTGGTGCTGCAGGTGGCTGTGCGGAAGGTCCACACCGCGACCGAAATCCTGGCCGATGGCGAGCCGGACCGCATCGATCCCGACAAGTGGCGGCCGCTGATCATGAGCTTTCAGCGCTTCTACGGCCTGGCGCCCGGCCAGGTGCACGGGTCGGAATTGGCGAAGATACCGGAGGCGGCGTATCGGGCTTGAACCAAGCTGGAGGGGTCTGATTGGAACATCGGAACCATCGAAGCAACTCGATCGTGACGAGCAAAGCAACCCATCCCGACGCCGTGGTGTTGCTACACGATGGATCGGCCCCGAAGCGGAGAAAGACCATGGCGCGCATAACGACGATCGTTCACTTTTCCCTACCGAAGGAAAATATGGGTGAGTTTCTGACGCACTGGAAGAAGATGAGGGATGTGATGCTCAAAAAGCCGGGCGCCCTGGATGGCACGTTCCATCAGTCGATCGACGATGACTCACCCTTTCAGTTTGTAAATGTGGCTCATTGGGAGAGCCCCGAAGCCTTGGCAAACGCTTTGCGTGTAACGAGCCAAGCCATGGATGTGGGCGCGGTCATGCAACGCCTGGGGGTTCGCGTGTCTCAAAACAACTATACCGAAGAAGTAACTTACTAACTCGCAACGTGGCCGCACCTTCTATCGATCCTGGGCGGCCGCGGCGACGAGGATGCAGCCTGTCGCCTGGCATCGCTCGCCATCCCGAACTTGCGAAAATCGCCGAGGCCGCCTATCGCGCCCGAACCACGCGAGAGGCAGGCGCATGATCCGCACCATCAAGCTCGGCACCACCGAGGCTGAAAAGACCGAGGCCGACCGCAAGGTCCGCCACACCGTCGAAGTGATTCTGGAAGATATCGCCGCGCGCGGCGACGCCGCGGTGCGCGATCTGTCGGCCCGGTTCGACAACTGGAGCCCGCCCGCTTTCCGGCTGCGCCCGGACGAGGTCCAGTCGCTGATCGACAGCCTGCCCGACCAGGTGATCACCGACATCAAGTTCGCCCAGGCGCAGATCCGCCGCTTTGCCGAGGCCCAGAGGGACGCGCTGCGTGATATCGAGATCGAAACGCTGCCCGGCATCCGGCTGGGCCACAAGAACATCCCGGTCAACAGCGTCGGCTGCTACGTGCCCGGCGGACGGTATCCGATGGTCGCCTCGGCGCACATGTCGGTGCTGACCGCGAAGGTCGCCGGCGTCGCGCGGGTGGCCGCCTGCACGCCGCCGCTGAACGGGGTGCCTCCGGCCGCCACGGTGGCGGCGATGGCGCTGGGCGGCGCGGACGAGATCTATCTGCTGGGCGGCATCCAGGCGGTGGCCGCAATGGGCCTGGGCACCGACACCATCGCGGCGGTGGATATGCTGGTCGGCCCCGGCAACGCCTTCGTCGCCGAAGCCAAGCGCCAGCTGTTCGGCCGCGTCGGCATCGATCTGCTGGCCGGGCCGACCGAGACCCTGATCATCGCCGACGACAGTGTGGACGCCGAGATGTGCGCCACCGACCTGCTGGGGCAGGCCGAGCATGGGCCGACCTCGCCGGCGGTGCTGTTGACCACGTCGCGCCGGATCGCCGATGCCATCGAAGCGGAGATCGAGCGGCAGTTGGCGGTGCTGCCGACCGCCGATATCGCCCGGGTCGCGTGGCACGACCATGGTCAGGTGATCCTCTGCGACAGCGATGACGAACTGCTGTCCGAGGCCGATCGCATTGCCTCCGAACACGTCCAGGTGCTGACCCGTGACCCGCGCTGGTTCCTCGATCGGATGACCAATTACGGCGCCTTGTTCCTGGGTCCGGAAACCAACGTCGCATACGGCGACAAGGTGATCGGCACCAACCATACGCTGCCGACGAAGCGGGCGGCGCGCTACACCGGCGGCCTGTGGGTCGGCAAGTTTCTGAAGACGGTGACCTATCAGCAGGTCAGCCCGGAGGCGTCCGCGATGATCGGCGAATACTGTTCCCGGCTGTGCGCGATCGAGAACTTCGCCGGGCACAAGGCACAGGCCGATTTGCGGGTGCGCCGGTATGGTGGCAGGAACGCCTGAAGCAGTATCGCCGCGCGGCCGGAACGTTCCGGATACCGACAAGACGGCGGGCGGAACAAACGGGAGGATCGTTCAGCATGACAGACCCAGCCGAACCCACCGCGCAGGTACGCTACGAGATCCCGGCGCCGCACGTCGCTCGGATCGTCATGGCCCGACCCGAGGCGCACAACGCCCAGGGCTTGCAAATGACCTACGAGTTGAACGCCGCGTTCGACCGCGCCGCGCATGACGACGCGATCAAGGCGATCATCCTGGCCGGCGAGGGCCGCAACTTCTCGGCCGGACACGACCTCGGCGGCGACGGCAGCCGGACCTGGCGCGATTTCGAAACCGTGGGTACCTGGGCCGGCTTCGACGCCAAGGGCGCGGAAGCACGCTACGGGCGCGAAATGGAAATCTACCTGGAGATGTGCGAGCGTTGGCGCAATTTGCCCAAGCCGACGATCGCGCAGGTGCAGGGCAAGTGCATCGCCGGCGGGCTGATGCTGGCCTGGGTTTGCGACCTGATCATTGCCAGCGACGATGCGTCGTTCAAGGACCCGGTGATCGACTTCGGTATCTGCGGCGTCGAGTTCTTCAATCACCCATGGGAACTGGGCGTCCGCAAGGCCAAGGAATTCCTGTTCACCGCCGATGAGATCAGTGCGCAGGACGCCGCTTCCCACGGCATGGTCAACCACGTGGCGCCGCGCGATGAGCTGACGGCCGTTACGCTGGCGCTGGCGGAAAAGATCGCGACGAAGCCGGCGTTCGCGCTGAAGGCGACCAAGCAGGCAGTGAACCACGTGCAGGATGTGCAGGGGCGGCGCAACGCGCAGATGCACGCCTTCAGCCTGCACCATCTGTTGCATGCCCATAATGAGCTGATCTACGGCATGCCGATGGACCCGAACGGCCTGCCCGAAGCGGTCCGCGACAAGGTGCTGGCGCGCGTCGCTCGGGCCAAGCAGGCGGCGAAGACGTCTGACTAGCGGCATTTGCGCCCAGGGCCGCAGCCCGACGCGCTACCCTCATGACCGCGGCACGGCGCGCTCCTCATGGCCGCGCCGCGACGCCACATCCTCATGACCGCGGCGCGACGCGCCATCCTCATGACCGCGGCACGACACGCTATCCCCATGGCCGCAGCACGACGCGGCCGGGCGGCCTGTCGGCGGCGGCCTGATACGCCGCCACCGCGTCCGCCAGGGCAAACCGCTGAGCGATCGGAGCGGGCGCGTAATCGCCCGCCTCGAAACCGGAGCGAAGCGCTTCCAGCACGGCGGCGGATTCGGTCTGGTCCAATTGCAGCGAGTCGATGCCGAACAGCCGGCTTTCGTTGTGGTAGAAGTCCGCAAGGTCGAAGCTCACCTCCCGCCCGCCGGTGACACTCATTTCGACAAGGCGGCCGCGCCGAACCAGGCAAGCCGCTGCGTGACGGAACATGGTGCCACCAACGCAATCCAGTACCACGTCGGCCCCGCGGCCGCCGGTGACGTCGCGCAGCGCCTCCGGAATATCGGCCGCGTCGGCGATCAAGCAGGTTCCGGTCTCGGTAATCGACGCGCCCGGACGTGGTTGCCTGCGGTCCGTGCCGATGATGCGGGCGCCGATGCGTCTGGCGATCTGCACGCCGGCATTGCCGACCCCGCCACTGGCGGCGATGATCAGCACCGTTTCGCCCACGCGCAGATCGGCGGCCTCGACCAAACCTTTCCATGCAGTAATGAAATTCACACCGACGCAGGCCGCCTGATCGAAGCTCAGTGCATCCGGTTTGCGCCGCAGGCTGGCTGCCGGAACCAGGATATGCTCCGCATGAGAACCGTCCCGGGTGAACCCGCTGTCACCGCCAGTGCCCCAGACCTCGGCACCGATCCAGGCCGCCGGGCCGGCCGTGACCACGCCGGCGAAGTCGCGGCCGGGGGTGCGCGGCAGGGTAGTCTGTGCCATCGCGCCCTGGACGTTCTTCCAGTCGCTGGGATTGATCGAGGCAGCCTCGACCCGGATCAGCGCTTCGTCGCTTGCCGGAGACGGGTCGGCGATGGTTTCGACCGTCAGCACGTCCGGCTTGCCGTGGCAGGTGAACCTGACAGCCCACATCCTGGCGTCTCCCACAATTGTGGCGCGCCGTTCGACGCGGCACGAATCCGCGCGTCGCCTGACGCGACATAGTTCCGACACGTCGCTTGACGCGACATGGTTCCGGCGCATCGCTTGACGCGACATGGTTCCGGCGCGTCGCTTGACGCGACGATCATTCGGAGGACACTGCCTCAAGCCCGAAAAGGAGGAAACACCGCATGAGCGACGTCACCATCATGGCAACCGGTTTCGGCTTTCCCGAGGGCCCCGTGGTGTGCCCCGACGGTTCAATCATCCTGACCGAGATCCGCAACAACCAACTGTCCAAAGTGACGCCGGACGGCAAGGCCAGCGTGTTCTCGCGCTGCGGCGGCGGTCCGAACGGGCTGGCGTTCGGCCCGGACGGCGCGCTGTATCTGTGCAACAATGGCGGCAGCCGCTATGTCGAGGGCTACTCGATGGGCGTCGCGCCGCATCCGGACTACAAATTTGGCTACATCCAACGGATCGATGCGAAAACCGGTGAGTCGAAAACGCTGTACGCCGAGGCCGGCGGCAACAAGCTGTCGGCGCCGAACGACATCGTGTTCGACACCCAGGGCGGCTTCTACTTCACCGACCTGGGCAAGCGCTACGCCCGCCATCGCGACCACGGCGGCCTATACTACGCGTTGCCCGATGGATCGAAGGTGACCGAGATCGCGTTCCCGATGCTCAGCCCCAACGGCTGCGGCCTGTCACCTGACGGCAAGACCCTGTATGCCGCCGACACCGAGGGCGCTCGGTTGTGGGCGTTCGGCATCGAGGCACCCGGTGTGCTGCGCAAGCCGGACCCGCACGCCCATCACAGCGGCCGTGTCATCGCCGGCCTGCCCGGCAACGCTCGGTTCGACAGCCTTGCGGTGCTGGCCAACGGCAACATCGCGGTGGCAACGTTGAACACCGGCTACATCACCGAGATTTCACCCGGCGGCGAGATCGTGCGCGCGGTGAAGATGCCCGACCAGTACCCCACCAACATCTGCTTCGGCGGCGCCGACATGCGCACGGCGTATATAACCTTGTCGGACAGCGGACGCCTGGGGTCGATGCAGTGGCCGACGCCGGGGCTGAAGCTGAACTTCGGGTGATCACGCATCGCACTTTGTCCCTCGCCGAGTGCAACATCAGCTTGACTGGAAAGTCAGGCTGATAAAGTTGCTCGCTCAAACAAGGAGCTAGAGCGCGGTTTACGGTGACCGCGCTCTAGTCCCGCCGTGGACGCCGCAGCGTGAACGTCTCGAACGCCGCCAGCTCACCACCCGGTCCCACGACGTCGTAGTAAACCACCTTCATGGTAGTCAGTCCGCCGCGCTCCGATCCCGGATCAACGGTGAACGCGGCGAAGCCGTAGGCGTGCGCGGCGTTCCGCACCGCCGACCAGGGCGCGTCCTCCTTGACGTAGATCGGCACACGCTTTTTCCTTGCCGGATCGACCGCCCCGACCGAGACGATCACGCGGCACTGTGGCGGATCGAAAAACAGCTCGTTCGACGGCACCGACGTTCCACCGCCGCCGATCACCATATGTACCGTTCCCTTGGTCGTATCGATCACGTCGGTGACCAGCGAAGCGGGTTTCGGCGTCAATGTCTGGTTCGCCTCCTGCCCGCGGATCGGGTGAGAGCGCTCGTAATGATGTTCGTGCCCACATACCACCAGGTCAACGTTGTATCGGTCAAATAACGGCACCCATTCCTCGCGGATTCCTAGGTCCGCGCCGTTGAATTTGTCAGCCGTCGAGATCGCGACCTGGTGCATGCACACCACCACCCAGTCGATATCGCGGCTCGCCCGCGTGGCTGCCAATTCCTGTTCCAGCCAGGCTTTTTGCGCGCCGTACGAATAGCCCCTGACGTATGAATTGCCGCCGTCCTGATACGCGACATCGTCGTTGGCGATACTGATCACCCGCACCGAACCGGCGCTGAAGGCGTACCAGAGTCCGCGTGTCACCTCGGTCTGGCCGGTCGCCTCCGGCACCGAGAAATAGGTCTGGTAAGCCTGGTAGCCGATGGGTCCGTTGCCCAACTCGTTCTCGTGGTTGCCGGGCGAGGGCATCCACGGGCGGTTGCGCGCGCTGCGGGTGTTGTTCGCCCAGAAATCCCACCAGGTCCGCACGCGGTCCTGGGCCAGATTGGCATAACAAAGATCGCCATTAAACAAGTGGAACAATGGCCGCAATTGTTCGACGCCCAGCGTCGTGTCGCCCGCGGCCGGTGAGCCGAGATTGTCGTTGACGAACACAGCCGCGGTCAGCGTGATCCCCGGTGGCGGGACAAACTTCTTGCCGGTGGTCGGCGTCCCCTGATCGCCGAAACTGGTGAACGTGAACGACGCTCGGCCACGCGGTGACGTCCGGAACGTGCCAAACTCCGGCGCCGCGCCGTCATGCATGGCGCCATACATGTAGCTCGCATCGGCCTGCAGCCGCGCGATCTTGGCATGATATGCGTAAACCACCTGCTTCGACTTTCCGTCGGTGTAGCTGGTGGGCTTGGCGGACACCGTTTGCTCGAACTTGCCATCGGGACGGCCGAGCACCACCCGCGGATTGTGGACCGGCTGAAGTGTGTGCCAGGACACGGTGACCTCGGACGATGCATCCGCGCCGAATTGCAGGTGCAGCCCTGCCACCGCGGGGATCGCCACCAAATCCGGCAATTGGCCTGCAACGGAGGCGCCCTGGGCCTCACCCACGACGGTGACCGAGGCCGCTGCCATGGCCCCCGATCCAATTCCCGCCGCCGCAAGCAGGTTGCGACGACTCAGTTCAAGGTTAAGCCCTGCTGCTTCCGCGGTCATGTGGTCCATCCTGCCATGTCGGACCCGATCGGTGCCGCACCAAGAGACAGAGGACTATCGCGACTCGATGACAGTTGCGAGGCAAGCCTGCCGGAACCGCGCAGCGGCCCACGATCCAGTGACGGTCAGCGTCGCGGCGCCTGGAGTGAACTACCACGCCCTAAACACCCAGTACCGCCGCCGCCTCCCGCACCACATCCGCCAACGCCCCATCGGCAAACGGCGACACCAGCCCGGCGGAGCGCACCAGGTCCTGGAATGGCGCCGATCCGCCGCGTGCGCAAAGCCGCACGTAGTCTTCCATCGAGGCCTCGTAGTCACGCCTCGACTTCACCCAGAACTGCATCGCGCAGCACTGTGCCAGGGTGTAGTCGATGTAGTAGAACGGCGACCCATAGATGTGCGGCTTGGCCTGCCAGCGGCCGCCGTTGCGCAGGTAATCCAGGTCGCCATAGTCGGTCCACGGCATGTAGATCGCCTCCAACCGCCGCCATATCGCGTGCCGCTCGGCGGGTGACGCGTCCGGGTGGGCATAGACCTCGTGCTGGAAGTGATCGACGCAGACCCCGTACGGCAGCAGCGCCAGCGCCCCGATCAGGTGCATGCGGCGGAAGCGGTCGGCGGCGTCCTCACCGACCAGGCGGCCGATGCCGGGATGGGCCAGGAACTCCAGCGCCATCGAGTTGATCTCGGCCGCCTCCATCGTCGGCCACAGGTAGTCCACGCCGGGCTGGTCGCGGCTTTCCCAGTTCTGGAAGGCGTGCCCCATCTCGTGGGTGAAGACGCCGACGTCGTGATGGGTGCCGTTGAAATTGGCGAAGATGAACGGCATGCCCTGGGTCGGAAACGACGTGCAGAAACCGCCGCCGGCCTTGCCCGGACGGTTCTTCAGGTCCATGAACCCGCCCTCGCTCATCAGCCGGTAGAAGCCGGCCAGGCGGTGGTCCATGCCGTCGAACATGGTCTGCGCGGCGGCCACCAGGGTGTCATGGTCGCCGGCCGGCTTCGGGTTGCCGGCGGGATCGATCAGCGCTTCGTCCCAGAACCGCAGCCGGTCCCAGCCGTTGGCGGCGCGTCGAACCTCCAGCAGGCGCGCCACCAGCGGCACCACGTGGCGAACCACCTGCTCGCGGTAACGGGCGACGTCGTCCGGCCCGTAGTCCACCCGCCGCAGCCGCCGATATCCAAGCGCGGTATAGTCGGCAAAACCAAGCTTGCGGGCCATCGCGTGGCGCAATTTGACCAATTGGTCGAAGAGCGAGTCCAACACCTCGGCGTTGGCCGCGAAGAACCCCCAGCGCACCTGTTCCGCCTGATGCCGCACCGACCGGTCCGGGTTTTCGGCATAGGGTCCGAGGCCGGCCAGGTTCACCGTCTGCCCGGCGATCTGCAGCTTCGCCGAGGCCAGCAGCTCGGTATAGCGGGCGGACAGCCGAGCCTCTTGTTCCAGGTCGGGCTTGATGGCGGGATCAAAGGTGGTGACGTCGGTCTGCCAAAGTCGCATTGCGTGCGGCCCGACCCGCGCGGCGAGGTCGGATTGATCGGGATCGGCGAGCAGCCGGCGTTTGACCGAGGTTTCCAGGTCCGCCGCCTCCGGCGCCAGCGTGTCGGCGTAGTCTCGATCTGCCTGCGCGTTCGCATCGGTGGTGTCCTGGGCGAAGCGCAGATGCGCCAGCGCCGTCCAGGTGTCGAACCGCCGCCTCAGCGCGTCCCATTCAGCCAAAGCGGCGCCGCGCTCGCCGCGATCCAGCCGGTCGTTGATGGCGGCATACTCGGCGGTCAAACTGGCCGGTGTCGGCCTCGGTTCGCTGATCGCGTCGAACCGCGGCCGATCAGCGCGTGGATCGTCCTGCGGGGCGTCAGTCACCGGCCGGCTCCGGCACCACATCAGATGTCACCAGCGTGCCGGTCTTGCCGACCTGGCGGGCGAGACTGAGCCGTTTGTCGTGGAACGCGGCAACCGAGGGACGATGGGCGATCGACACCAGGGTGGCATCGGGCAGCCGGTGCTTCAGCGTCTGGTACAGTTCTTCCTCGGCCTCGGGGTCGACGCTGGCGGTGGCCTCGTCGAGGAAGATCCAGTCCGGTTTCGCCAACAACGCCCTGGCGAAGCCCAGCCGCTGCTGCTCGCCCATCGACAGCCGCATCGGCCAGTTGTCGTCATTGTCCAGCCGGTTGCAGAACTGTCCCAGCCCGACGTCGCGCAGCACCTGGGCCATGTCTTCGGGGCTGAACGAACCGATCGGGTTCGGATAGGCGATGACGTGCCGCAGGGTGCCCAGCGGCACGTAAGGGCGCTGCGGGATGAAGAACGACCGCGGCGGGATCCGCACCTCGCCCGACCCGAACGGCCAGATCCCCGCCAGGGTGCGGAACAGCGTGGTCTTGCCGGCCCCGGATCGGCCGGTGACGACGACCGAGTGCCCCGGCGTCAGCAGCAGGTCCGCCCCTTCCAGCAGCTTGGTTCCGTCGGGCAGCGTCATGGTGACATCGCGCAGCCGCAGATTGCCGTCTGTCGAGGTCGCCGGATCGAAGCCGCCATGGGTCTCGGCCTGCGCCTTCAGGATGGCCCTGTGGAAGGTGGCCAGACGCTCGACGATCGCGCGCCAGACCGCGAGCTGGGCGTACGAGGCGACGAACCATGACATCGACCCCTGCACCTGGCCGAAGGCGCCCGCCGTCTGCACCAGGCCGCCCAACTGCATCGACCCGGCAAAATAGCGCGGCGCGGCGACCACGATCGGGAAGATGCCGGCGACCTGGTCATAGGTGCCGGTCAGGGTGTTCAGCAGCTTGGTCCGGGTCATGATCTGGCGCCAGTTGGCGATCACCGCGGCGAACCGTTCGCGCAGGGTGACGCCTTCTTCTTCCTCACCGTGATACAGCGCGATGTTTTCCATGTTTTCGCGCACCCGGACCAGGGCGTATCGGAAATCCGCCTCCACCCGCTGCTGGCGGAAACTCAGGATCGACAGCGGCCGCCCGACCAGATGGGTCAGCCAGGTGCCGATCGCGGCATAGCCCAGCGCCACCCAGACCATGTAGCCGGGAATAACGATGCCGAACAGCGTGACCGATCCGGACAGGCCCCACAGGATGCTGACGAAACTGAACAGCGAGACCAGGTTGGACAACAGCCCCAGGCTCAGGCTGAGCGTGTTGTCGGTGAAATCGCGCAGATCCTCGGCGACGCGCTGGTCGGGGTTGTCGGTGCCGACCGCGGCGGGATCGGCGGTCAAGCTGATATGGTAATAGGCGCGATCGGACATCCATTCGTTGAGGAATTTGCGCGTCAGCCAGCGCCGCCAGCGGATCTGCAGCAACTGGTTGATGTAGACCGAGTAAACATAGAGCGCGATGTAGACCACGGCGACCTCGCAGAACCCGGGCAGCAGCCCGATCGGCGTCCGGCGATACAGGAACAGCAGTTGCAGGAACGCCTTCCAGTCCTTTTCCTGCAGCGCGTTGTAGAACTCGCGGTGCCAGAAGCTGAGCACCACGCTGAGCCCGACCAGGGTCAGGTTCATCGCGATGATCGCCGCCAGCAGGCCGCGCGCCGCCCAGCGCTCCTCCGAGGTCACGAAATAGGGCCGGGTCAGACGCCAGGCATCTTTCAGGAAGGGGCCGATACCGCGCATATACGGGTTATCTCTCGCTGGAAGGGGGGAGTTTCGTCCGCAGCTCGGCGAGCCAGGTGGCGAGGCGCTTGCGGTTCACGCCGAGGTCGGACTGGCCATACACGCTGCGCGAGTAGATGATCAGCAGGCTGGCGTCGGGGCCGGCGGACTGCACCTGCACCATGATCAGGTCGGGGAAGTTGAACACCATGGAGCGGGCAACGTAGTGCACCTGATGCTGGTCGGCATAGAGCGCGGCCTGATAGGTGCGGGGCTGCGCCGCCGCGACGGCCTGTACCAGGGCGAACAACGCATCGGGCGCCAGCGCGTAGGGCGGGGTGACGATGTCGGGCGCCGGGGTGAAGCCGGCCGGCGCGGCCAGCGCGGTGTTCGGACTGGATGGGCGCACCAGATGGGTCACGTCCAGCAGCGCTGGCGCGGGTAGTCCTGCCGCCGCAGGGAAGCCGCAGGCGGGAAGCACCAGGCCGATCAGCCAGGCAAACGGCGTCATCCGGCATACGCGGGTATCATTGTGCGGGTGATGCCCGGAAAGCAGGCAGTGGGCAAGTTACTTTCAAACAAGCCCCTCGCACACTGGCGGGCAAGCTCGGCTGCCGCCCGGTCAGGCCGGCTCGCTGCGTCGCGATATACCGCCTGCACGGCGGGCCGCATTTTGGTTGAACCCGATGCGTGCCGCCTCGTTGGAGTCCGGGTGGTCCGGCAGGATCACGCGTTAACACAACAACGGAGAAGACGATGGCACCGTTTCAGACCAACCAAGCCACGATGTCGCAGGACATGGTGACCCGGGTCGGTTCGGCCGCCGGGCGGGTCGCGAAGATTCAGCAGGACTATGCGACGCAGGCTGAATCCGAAACCGCCGCCGATGCTCGTGAGGCGCTGGCAAGCCGCGCGCGTGCAGCGGCGGAGCAGGTGATCGACGAGCAGGGGATTTCAATCGACGACTACAACGCTGTACTGACGGCGGCGGAGGGCGATCCGGACCTTGAACAGCGGTTGCTGGACGCGGCGCGGGAGGTGCTTTGAGATGCGGCATTTCTTGATCGCGGCCGGCCTGGCGCTTGGCTTGGCTCCCGCCTTTGCAGTGGCTGCGCCTGACCAGATGTCGCCGGCGCAGCCAGCGCCACCGAGTGCTCCTGGCACGGCGCCTGGCGCGTCGATCCCTGACGGCACGATCGGCAAGGCCGGCGCGGCCCTGCGGGACGTGGCCAAGTTGCAGGAAAAGTATCAGGGCCAGATGGAGCAGGCCACGCCTGACCAGAAACAGGGCCTGAGCGAACAGGCCAACGCCGAGGCGGTCCAGGCGATCCAGTCGCACGGGTTGTCGGTGCAGGAATACTCGACCGTGGTGCGGACCGCGCAGAACAATCCGCAGGTCAAACAGCGGCTACTGAGCGCCGCCAACAGCGCGCAATAGCGGCGACAGGGACGGGACGCGCAGTCCTGCCCCTGGGAGCCTATGGGCTTTGCGTGCGGTTTGCTGTTAGCACGATAACACGTGATGCGAAGCTGGCGCGGATATGGCTTTTTTGGCCGATCCGGCGCCTGCTCGGCTGCGGCCCGGTAGGGACAAGCGGTCGGGAAGCGCCCGTCGGATGCAAGCAACTGCCCGCCGCCCGGCAATAGACCACTTCAAGGTGGATTCCGCCGACTGTTTGCCATCTCAGAGACTGGGTGGCGCGGCATTAAGCCGCCGAAGTGGCGCCGTGCGGGATGCCGTGACTTGATCGCGGCGCCGGGCAGGTCGCGGCTCGCACTGATATCATGCAGCGGTCGGCGATAACGGATCGGCCGGGCCGGACCGGGGGTTCGTCGGGGCTGATCGCCAGGGACACCGCCGGCGATGGCGTCGCTCCGGTTGTGGTCTCTTTCGAGAATATATCGGATAGATAATTTGTTTTCGGGGTGGGGCGCGGTGCGGCATCGCGTCGGAAAGGGTGCGATCACAGCCCCGCCAGCCACTATTGCCGAATCGCCGTTTCGCTCCATTTACGAGACTTGGAGGACCAAAACCTATGAAGATGCGCAATGTATTGTTCTCAGCCATACTGGCGATCAGCCCTTTGACCGGTGTCATGGCGCAGGGAACCAGCGGGTCGGGTAGCCAGTCGGACGCGACAAGTGCGGCCCAGCCGGGCGCAACCGGGTCAACGGTGGTGCCCGGTAACAAGAGCACGGCGGCCGGTGATCAGAAGGGAACCGCGGACACCAAAGCCGGCGGCGTCAGCGGCGGGAAGTAAGTCGTTTGACCGCGTGGCCGGCGCCGTTCGGCGCCGGCCACGATGCTGGAACCACGGATGCGGCGAGGATATTGAAGGTCTTTGAACCCTGGCGTGCCCCAATCGCGAAGAGATCAAACCGCGCTCGACCTACCATTTTCGTCATCACGCATTCACTTCCATCCGCGCTGGACTCGACGGGTTACCATTACCCGAACCAAAAATGCGGCTTGGCCAGTATGCGCACGGCGAGGCCGATCGCGAACCACGCATCGCTTTGATCAGGGCGTCGGAAAGAAGACCGGCCGTGATCGACCAGCGGTCAATATTTTGGTCGTCGCCACGCTGAACGCCTGCCGGGGCGGCCCATGAAGCACGACCTGATCGGCTGGCGCGTCATCGACAACTGGCCGAAGCGCTTGCCTGTCACCGAACGCGAAGTGGACATGTTCGAGGCGTGGTTTGGCGACATCCTCAATGAGTTGTTCGGGCCGCCCTAGCCGCCCTTCCTCATGCATTGGATTACCGCGTTCCTTGCGCTATATCGTCCATTGGCGTAGTATTCGCTGTGTCTAGGCCAGCCCCCGTCAGCGTCGTCGAGACGCCCGAGTTCCTAGCCGCAACGCGGCGTATCATGAACGACGAGGAGCGCGGTTTGCTGGTCGATTATCTCGCCCGCAACCCACTGGCCGGCGACCTGATTCCTGGAACCGGTGGCGTGCGAAAGCTGCGCTGAGCCTTGGAGGGACGCGGTAAGCGGGGCGGCGCGCGGGTAATCTATTACTACCACAGCGACGCCATGCCGATCTTCGCCCTGACCGCCTGCGCCAAGAACGAACGGGCCGACATCAGCCAAGCCGACCGCAACGATTTTCGCCGCGTGACGGCGCTGCTGGTCGAGCGTTACGCGAGGAGAGCAAGATGACGAGCAAAGGTGCCGACAGCATCCGGCGCGGGCTTCAGGAGGCTTTGGCCTATGCCGAGGGCACCGCGGATACCAGCCGCTATGGTGTCCACATCCCAGAGGACATCGATGTGAAGGCGATCCGGATCAAGCTGGAGATGACCCAGGAGGAGTTCGCCGGCCGCTTCGGGTTCAACATCAACACCCTGCGCCATTGGGAGCAGGGCCGCCGTGTCCCAGAGGGGCCGACCCGCGCCTATCTCCTCGTCATCGACCGCAATCCCAAGGCGGTTCAGAAGGCGCTGACGGCGGCATGACGAGACGATCTGGTCGCCCAGCATCTGGAGGAGCGTTTGCTCGATCCGGCCGCGCTGGAAGAGGTGTTGAGCATCGTCCTCGATCGCCGCCAGGAGCGTGCCGAACGCAGGGCCGCCCATGCCACCGAACTTCGCAAGAAAACCGCCGAAGCAGAGGTTCGCCTCAAGCGTCTCTATGACGCCATTGAGAGCGGCGTGGCCGACATCGAGGACGACTCGCTCAAGGAGCGAATCGCCGACACGCGAGCGCTGAAATCCCAGGCCCAGGTGGATGTCGAGTGTGCGACCCATTTCGTTGGATGCGGTCGGGGGAGAAATCACCCCAACCAAGCTCCGCATATTCGCCGAAGCAGCGCGCCGACGGCTACGCGGTCCAGACGGCGGTTACCGCCGCGATCATCTTTGGCGGAGAGACAGGGATTCGAACCCTGGGTACGCTTTCACGCACACACGCTTTCCAAGCGTGCGCCTTAAGCCACTCGGCCATCTCTCCCGCGCAAGCACGACTACGCAAAGCGGTCAATATCATCGCCCCGAGCAGAGGCAAACCCCTGCGGGCCAACCCCCTCACGCATCCATCTTAAGCGCCGCGAGGAACGCCGACTGCGGAATCTCCACCTTGCCGAATTGGCGCATCCGCTTCTTGCCTTCCTTCTGCTTCTCCAGCAGCTTGCGTTTTCTTGAAATATCCCCGCCGTAACATTTCGCCGTCACGTCCTTGGACAGCGCGCTGATCGTCTCGCGTGCAACCACCCGGCTGCCGATCGCCGCCTGGATCGCGATCTTGAACAACTGCTTGGGGATCAGGTCCTTCAGCCTGGCACAAATCTGCCGACCGCGGTTCTCGGCGGCGGCGCGGTGCGCGATGAACGACAGCGCATCGACCAGGTCGCCGTTCACCAGGATGGAGATCCGCACCAGGTCGCTCTCGGCGTAGCCGTCCATCGCATAATCGAAGCTCGCATAGCCGCGCGAGACTGACTTCAGCCGGTCGTAGAAATCGAACACCACCTCGTTCAGCGGGATCCGATACACCGCCATCGCCCGGTTGCCGACATAAGTCAGGTCGACCTGCTGGCCGCGCCGTTCGGTGCACAGGCCCAAAACGCTGCCCAGGTAGTCGTCCGGCACCATGATGGTGGCCTTGATCCACGGCTCTTCGATGCGCTCGACC
Organism: Rhodopila sp.; assembly: GCF_965277825.1. NCBI lineage: Bacteria > Pseudomonadati > Pseudomonadota > Alphaproteobacteria > Acetobacterales > Acetobacteraceae > Rhodopila > Rhodopila sp. The sequence continues at coordinate 1,155,453 of NZ_OZ255846.1, forward strand.
ACCGAACCGTCGGGCATATCGACCGGGTTGTGCAGGTCCTGCATCTGCCCGTTGGTCTTGTAGACGTGGTAGACCACCGACGGCGCGGTAGCGATCAATTCCAGCGCGAACTCCCGGGTCAGCCGCTCCTGGATGATCTCCAGGTGCAGCAGGCCGAGGAAGCCGCAGCGGAAGCCGAACCCTAGCGCGGCGGAGGTCTCCGGTTCGTAGTGGAAGCTGGCATCGTTCAGCCGCAGCTTGCCCAGGCTGTCGCGCAGCTTCTCGAAATCGTCGGCGTCGATCGGATACAGCCCGCACCACACCACCGGGATCGACGGCTTGAACCCCGGCAGCGCCTGGCTCGTCGGCGTCCGGTCGTCGGTGATCGTATCGCCGACGTTGCAGTCGGCCACCGTCTTGATGGCGGCGGTGATGAAGCCGATCTCGCCGGGCCCGAGGTCGTCGGTCGGCACCATCTTCGGCGTGAAAACACCGACCTGCTCGACCGAATGGACGGCGCCCGAGGACATCATCCGGATCCGCTGGCCGCGCTTCATCCGCCCGTCCTTGATCCGCACCAGGATGACGACGCCCAGGTATTGGTCGTACCAGCTATCCACCAGCAGCGCCTTCAGCGGCGCCGATCCGTCGCCAGTCGGCGCCGGCAGGCGGGTCACCAGGGCCTCCAGCACGCCTTCGATGTTCAGCCCGGTCTTGGCGCTGATTTCCACCGCGTCGGAGGTGTCGAGGCCAATTACGTCCTCGATTTGCTGCTTGACGCGTTCGGGTTCCGCCGCCGGCAGGTCGATCTTGTTGAGGATCGGCACGATCTCATGATTGGCCTCGATCGCCTGGTAGACGTTGGCCAGGGTCTGCGCCTCGACCCCTTGGGAGGCGTCGACCACCAGCAGGCTGCCCTCGCACGCCGCCAGGCTGCGGCTGACCTCGTAGGCGAAATCGACGTGGCCGGGGGTGTCCATCAGGTTCAGTTCGTAGGTCAGGCCGTCCTTGGCGGTGTAGCTGAGGCGGACGGTCTGCGCCTTGATGGTGATGCCGCGTTCCTTCTCCAGCTCCATGTTGTCCAGCACCTGCGCGGTCATTTCGCGTGCGGTCAGCCCGCCGGTGACCTGGATCAGCCGGTCGGCCAGGGTGGATTTGCCGTGGTCGATATGCGCAATGATCGAGAAATTGCGGATACGCTGAAGGGGGGTGTCGGTCATGAAGCTGCGAACCGGGACCTGCTTTGAACGTCGGCTGCCGAGGCGGCGGCCGGCGGTGCGCGCACAGATAGAGTGTCCGTCAGCCCGTGTCACCCATTGCCGTGGGCCGGCCGAAGCCGGGCGGGCGTGGCAGCCGGGCCAGCAGGCCATCGATCCGCCCCCTGACCTTGCCGATCCGACCCACCGCGGCCAGCCGCCGATCGAGGAACGCCAGCGTCGAGGCATCGTCCTCGGAGCTGTCGCGCAGCCAATACAGCACGGTGGCGCTGTAGACCGCGGCCAGGATCGCCCGTTTCGTATACCAGCTAAAATCCGCCGACCGGTCACCGGCGGCGTGCCAGATGGCATCGACCGTCCTGGCGGTGCAGCCGGCCGCCGCGCCGGTGTTGCCCGGCAGTGCCAGCACCGAGAGCGCCCGCCGGATGGCTTCCTTGTTCGGCCGGTTCTGCTCCAAACGCAGCGCGATCACCGCGTGCACCCGGGCTGACACTTTGGTCTGCGGCAGCGCCGCGGCGGCCTCGGCCATGCGCCGGTCGGCGAGGTCGCAGAACGTCTCGATCATGTCCACGGTGCCGAGCGGGAAAAGCATGTCGGCCTCGTCCGGCGCCATCCCGGCGTCGCGCACCCCGGCCCGCAGCGCCCGCTTGGTCCAGCCGTCGAACGCCACGTTCGGCAGCATCGCGATGATCGCCTGGTCGCGTTCCGGCAGCCGTTCGGGGGCTTCGATCATCGGTCCGCTCCGGCTCGGTCGAGTTCGCTGGTGAAGCCGAAATGGCGGAAATCGATCATGCGCATCGGATACAGGATACCGTCCAAATGGTCGTACTCATGCTGAACGATCCGGGCGTGGAAGCCGGTCACCTCGCGCTCGATCACGTTGCCGTCGCAATCGGTGCCGCGATAGCGAATGCGGGTGGCCCGCGGCACCGCGGCGCGCAGATCGGGGATCGACAGGCAGCCTTCCCATCCCAAGGCGCGTTCGTCCCCGAGTAATTCCACCTCGGGGTTGATCAGCACCGAGTTGGCAAGCGGGATATCGTCGGGGTCCTGGGTTTGCCGCCCGGGGGGAACGCGGAACACGAACAGGCGCAACGGCTGGTAGACCTGCGGGGCGGCCAGGCCGACTCCGGGCGCGTCCTCCATGGTCTGCATCATGTCGGCCACCAGGCGGCGGATATCGGGCGCGCCCGGATCAACCACGGGGCTGCACTTTTGCAGCAAGACCGGGTTGCCCATCCGGGCGATTTTCAGAATGGCCATGCCTACGTTGCGTCCTGTCGGTGAACCATGGGCGTCGGTGACCCATGGGCGTCTGGGAACCATGGGCCGGCGAATATGGACTTGTAAGTATCCACGGCCATGTTATAGCGCGAGCCCCTGCTTCCGGGATGCCGGCGAAAGGGGGCGTTTGCGCATCCGATCGGCGGGGCGTTTTGGCAAAGGAGTAGGCGGCCAAGTGCAAGTTCTCGTGCGTGACAACAACGTTGACCAGGCGCTGAAGGCGCTCAAGAAAAAGATGCAGCGGGAGGGGATTTTCCGCGAGATGAAGCTGCGGCGGCACTATGAGAAGCCCTCCGAACGGCGCGCCCGCGAAGCCGCGGAGGCGGTTCGGCGTGCCAGGAAGCTGGAACGCAAGCGGCTGGAGCGCGAGGGCTTTTAGCCTTCCCATAGCTGGCGTCACCGTTTCGGCGCGTGAAGCGGCAAACTCTGTCTGGTCGGATCAAAGTATAAAGCGGCTTTACGGCGGCAGGGAGGTTCCCTAGCGTCGCCTTCTGCATGTGCAGCTTGCCGAGCCGACCTGGCGGGGTGTAGGGTCCGGCAATTGGACCAACCGGCTGGGACGTAACCTCGTGCTTGCGCCAGACCAAACCCGCCAGAGCGCGGTGTTCGACCATCTTCGTCACAGCATCTTGACCGGAGCATTGCCTAGTGGCGGCCGCCTGCCGCCCAGCCGCTCCCTCGCCCACGAACTTGGCGTCGCTCGGCAGACAATCGTACTCGCCTATGAACGCCTGGCGGCCGAGGGCTATGTCCGCGGCCGCACCGGCAGCGGCACCTACGTGGCAACGGATCTGCCGGATCAGGCGCCGTCCCCGACCGCCACGCCGATGCTGGCCGCTGCCGCGCTCTCCGCCCGTGGCGCCCGGCTAGCGGCGGTCCCGGTATCGGCCAGCGCGCGCGATCCGGCGCTTGGGCTGCTGCTGGCCGGCGGCCTGCCGGCACCGGATCTGTTTCCGGTCAAGGCCTGGGCGCGCTGCGCGGCGCGGGTGATGCGGCCGCTGAGCGGCGAACTATCAAGCTATCCGCCGCCGCAAGGCCTGCTGGTGCTGCGCGAGCAGATCGCCGCCCATCTGGCCGCCACCCGCGGACTGGTGGCCGATCCCGGCTGCATCGTGGTGACCAGCGGCACGCAGCAGGCGTTGCGCATCGCCGCCGACCTGCTGCTCGACCCCGGCGATCCGGCCTGGGTCGAGGATCCGGGCTATATCGCCGGGCGCGGCGCGCTGCTGGCCGCCGGCGCCGACCTGCGCCCGATCCCCAGCGACGCAGAGGGGATCGATGTCGCCGCCGGGGTGCGCATCGCCGCCAACGCCAGGCTGGCGCTGGTCGCGCCGTCGCACGCCACGCCGCTGGGCGGTGCTTTGCCGATCGGGCGCCGGCTGGCGCTGTTGGACTGGGCTCGGCGCGGCACCGCTTGGGTGCTGGAGGACGATTGCGATTCCGAGTTCCGCTGGGAAGGCAAGCCGCTGCCTCCACTGGCGACGCTGGATAAGGCCGGGCAGGTGATCTACTGCGGCACCTTCAGCAAGACCCTGGCGCCGACGCTGCGGATCGGCTTCGCCATCGTGCCGCCGCCGCTGGTCGCAGCCTTCGTGCGGCTGCGCACTCTGACCGATCGCGGCACCGACGGGTTCACCCAGGCCACGCTGGCGGAATACATGCGCCAGGGTCTGCTGTCGCCGCACATCCGCAAGATGCGCACCGAATATGCCCGCCGCCGCGAGGCCCTGCTGGAGGCGATGGGTCGCGTGGTCCGTCACGCCACCGCGCTGGCCGCTCCGGGCGGCCTGCATATGGTGGCGCGCCTGGACGACGGCGTGGACGAAGCCGGCGCCGTGCGGGCGTGCCGAACGCGGGAGCTGGCGGTGTCGCCGCTGCGGGCGTATTTCGCCGGGGAGGCGCGGATGAACGGTCTGGTGATCGGGTTCGCCGCGACGCCGACCGCGATGGCAGGCGAGGTGGCGCGGCGGTTGGAAGCGGCGCTGCTGCATACCGCGGCGGGCTGAGCTCACGGCGCGATGGCCGAAGCCACGGCGGCCCGCTTTTCAAGTGCCGGGAAATGCCGCATCGTCGACTTTGGCGACGTTGAAGCCAAGAATCGCCTTTGGCGATGTTAAAGCGGAGAATCGCCTCTGGCGATGTTAAAGTGGAGAATCGCCTCTGGCGGCGTCGAAGCCGAGAGCAGGGACCAGCGGCGTTTGCCGCCGAGACCAGGGAGACGGAAGCATGACGGATGTCCACCCCCAGGTGGCGCGGGCCCGCGCGCTGCATCCTCTGCTGAAACAGCAGGCCGACGAGGTCAACCGCCGCCGCGAACTGACCGCTCCGATCGTCGAGGCGCTAAAACAAGGCGAGTTTTTCCGCCTGCTGCAGCCGCGCTCGATCGGCGGGATGGAGTTGAAGGCGTCGGACTTCGCCCGCGTCACCGAGGCAATCTCGGCCGCCGACGGGTCCACCGCTTGGGTGGTGTGCCAGGGCAACGGCTGCTCGATGTCGGCGGCCTATCTGGACCCGGACGTGGCCGGGGAGATCTTCGGGCCGGTCGACGGCATTCTGGCCTGGGGTCCGCCGGGCGGTCCGTCCGAGGCCGAACCGGTGGCGGGCGGATACTGCATTTCCGGCACCTGGCGGTTTGCCAGCGGCAGCCAGAACGCCAGTTGGCTGGGGGCGCACATGAAGGTCGCCGGACGCAAGGAAGTCCGCACCATGCTGTTTCCCAAATCCAGTATCGAGATGGTCGATATCTGGCACACGCTGGGACTGCGCGGCACCGCGAGCAACCAGTATGTTGTCAAGGACCTGTTCGTGCCGACCGATCATACCATGCTGCGCGATCAGGCGGTCGATCGGCGGGAAGCCGGTCCGCTGTATCGCTTCAGCAGCAGCCAGCTTTACTCGGCCGGGTTCGCCGGCGTCGGGCTTGGCATCGCACGCGGCCTGATCGACGCGTTCCTCGAGTTGCCGGCCACCAAGATATCACGCGGCGCCAGCAGGCCGATGCGGGAAAATAACGTGGTGCAGTCGCAACTGGCGCAGTCGGAGGCGAAGTGGCACTCGGCGCGGGCGTTCCTGCACAATACGCTGGACGAGATCCACGACCACGTGATCCGACACGGCGAGATGACCGAACATCAGGCCGCGATGCTGCGGCTGGCCTCGACCTGGGCGATCGGGCAATCGCGCGAGGCGGTCAACACGCTGTTTCACTGCGCCGGTTCGGCGGCGGTGTTCGAGGACCAGCCGTTCGAGCGCCGGCTGCGCGACATTCACACCGTGTCGCAACAGTCCCAGGGACGTCAGTTGCACTACGAATCGGTCGGCCAGATCATGCTTGGTCTTGCACCGGAGAACCAGTTTTAAACCTGACCCGAGGAAGGAACGAAAGATGCCGGCACAGTCGCTGAACCACTACACGATCAAAGTACGCGACTTGGAGCACACCAAGGATTTTTACCAGGACATCGTTGGCCTCAAAGTCGGCGACCGACCGCCGCTGGCGTTTCCCGGTTACTGGCTCTACTGCGGCGATGTCCCGACGGTGCATCTGATTGGCAACCGCGCGGAAGATCCGGTGATCGGCGATCACGCCTCGCAGCCGGCGGCGACCGGTCGGCTGGATCATATCGCGTTCTCTTGCAACGGCTTGAAGGAGATGCGGTCCAACCTGCAGGCGCGTGACATCAAGTTCGACGAGCGGGTTTTGCCGCGGCTGAACATGACGCAGTTGTTCTACTTGGATCCGGATGGCATCTCGGTAGAATGCAACTTCGAGGCGGCCGAAACCGGATCGTAGAGCGACATCAGCCGGACCGGAAAGTCAGGCTGATATAGTTGCTCGCTCAAACAAAGAACCAGAGCACGGTGACCGTTTGCGGTCACCGAAAGCGCTCCAGCTATCGATGTCCATGCCATTCCTGCAATCCGCCGGCGAGCAAGACCCGCGCTGCCGATGGCACCCGTCTCCACCGATCCAAACCCCTACCGCAGCCGGCTTTCCAGCAGCTCGCCGCGGTTTTGCAGCAGCGGGTAGGCCGCCGCCGCCACCAGATGGGCGTTCACCCGTTTCAGGTCGCGCATCGCATCGAGGTGCAGCGTGCTGGTCTCGACCGAGTCCAGCCGGCCTTCCCGCAGGCGGGCAAAATGCTCCGTGGTGGCCTCGGCTTCCAGGCCGCGGAAGGTGCCTTTCTCCTCCACCAGCAGGCGGGCCGCGCGTTCGTCCCCGGTCACCAGCAACGCCGCCGCCGAACGCAGGTTGGTCATCAGCCGGTCGACGATGGCGCGCAGCGGATCGGCCTCGGCCGGGGAGAACACCAGGCCGCGCTTGACCTGCTTGGCGACGATCCCCAGCAGGCCCTTGTCCACCACGTCGCCGGCATGTTCCAGGTTGGTGGCGAAGCTCAGGATCTCCACCGCGCGACGATGGTCGCTTTCGGTCATCGCCTCGGCCGGCAAGGATGTCATGTACGATCGGATCGCCGTGTTCAGCGTGTCGAGCACGTCATCCAGCCGCCTCAGCTCACTCAGGTGACGACGATCGGGGCGCTGCAGCGCATCGCGCAGCCCCAGCAGCATGGCTTCGAGCGCGTCGGCCATGCGCAGTGCCTCGCGCGTCGCCGCGCCTAGCGCCACCACCGGCACCTCGATCGCGCTGTGGTCCAGATACAGTGGACGGCCGGGATCGGCGGTATCGATCCTGGTCGGCAACAGCCGCCGCAGCATGGCGGCAAACGGCGTCAGCAGCGGGAAGAACACCAGCGCCAGGGCGAGGTTGAAGCCAGTGTGGAAATCCGCCACCACGCGAGCGTTGTCGGGATCGATCGAGACCAGCCACGGCCCCAGCAGCGGCAGCAGCGCCAGTCCGACGGCGACGCCGATGGCGCGGTTGATCAGGTTGCCGATCGGCAGCCGCCTGGCCGCCGGATCGTCGCCGGCGCCACCCTCCAGCACCGGGTTGATCGCGGTGCCCAGATTGGCGCCCAGCACCAGCGCGAAGGCGGCGGCCGGCGGCACCACGCCCTTGGCCGCGAACGACATGGTCAGCAGCACCACCGCGACAGAGGAATGCGCCGCCCAGGTCAGCCCCGCCGCCAGGATCACGTCCAGCACCGGCAGGGTCGACACCGCACCCATCAGCAATCGCAGGCTGGGCACGTCCTCATACGGGTCGAGCAGGGCGACGAACTGGCTCAGCGCCATCAGCACCAGGCCGAGGCCGATCAGCACGCGGCCGAAGTCGCGCGGCGCGGCGCTGGTGCGGCGGAACATCAGCACGCCGATCAGGATCAGCGCCGGGGCGACCTCGGCGACGTGGAACGACAGCAACTGCACGATCAGCGTGGTGCCGACATTGGCGCCCAGCATCACCGCCAGCGCCGGCACCAGGTCCATCAGCCCGCCGGCGGCGAACCCGGTGACCATCAGCCCGGTCGCGGTGCTGCTTTGCAGGATGGCGGTGACGCCGATGCCGGCCAGGAACGCCTGAAAGCGGTTGCGTAGCGCGACGTCCAACAGCCCGCGCAGCTTGGCGCCCAGCGCGCGCTGCACGCCGGTCTGCACCATGTGCACGCCCCACAACAGCAGAGCGACCGCGCCGGCGAGGTTCACCAGCGTGACGGAGAAGTCCATTGGCAGCCTCCCGCGGACGCGCCGAACAGCGAAGAATCGTGGCTGATGCCCGTCAGCGCGCCGGGGGTCAAGTTCCTGGTTGACGACCCACGCGACAGCGTCGTCGGTCAGCCGGCCACAGCCGCGTCCATCGCTGCGCGGGTGCGTCATCCGGCCGTCCCGGATCGCGCAGCTGATCCGATCCCGGGACATGGCCGAACCGCTTGCGCGGTATCCCTGCCCGACCGGTTTTGCTAGCTAGGTCGGATGCAAGCCACCCATCCGTCGAAACTGAGCTTCCCGATCCCCGAGCCGCCGGCGTTCGGCTCGATCACCGACATCGCCCCCGGCATCCGCTGGCTGCGGCTGCCGCTGCCGTATCGGCTGGATCACGTCAACATCTACCTGATCGCCAACGCCGGCGGCTGGACGGCACTGGATACCGGCCTCGGCGACGACGCCTGCAAGCAGGCTTGGCAGGCCGCGCTAGCCGGCCCGTTGCGCGGTCAGCACCTGAACTCGCTGATCGTGTCGCATTTCCATCCCGACCATGTCGGCCTGGCCGGCTGGCTGTGCGAGCGGTTCGACCTGAAACTCAGCATGCCGCGGCCGGAATACCTGCACACCCTGCTGCTGCAGTTCGCTCCGGCCGACTACGGCGAGGACGTGTTCCGACCGTTCTACCAGCGTCACGGTCTGTCCGCCGAGGCGACCGAACTGGTGCTCAGCCGCGGCCACGAATACCTGCGCCGCACCAGCGGCGTTCCGGCATCGTACCATCGCATCAAGGGCGGCGACACGCTGGCGGTCGGTGAACGCTCGTTCCGGGTGCTGACCGGCGGCGGCCACGCGCTGGAACAGGCGATGCTGTACCGCCCCGAGGAACGCCTGTTCCTCGCCGCCGACCAGGTCATCGCCAGGATCTCGCCAAACGTCAGCGTGCACCCGATGGAGCCCGACCTGGACGCGCTGGGGATCTATCTTGGCTCGCTGCGCGCGGTCCGCGAGAGCGTGGCGCCGGACGTCCTGGTGCTGCCCGGACACGGCCTGCCCTTCCACGGCCTGCACGACCGGGTCGAGGAGCTGATCCAGCATCACGCCCAGCGTTGCGGTGAACTCGCCCTGGCGTGCACCACCGCGCCGCTGTCGGTGGCGGAGATCGTGCCGTACCTGTTCACCCGCACGCTCGACGCCCACCAGACCGGCTTTGCCTTCGGCGAGGTGCTGGCCCATGTCAACCACATGCTGGGCCGTGGCGAACTGCGGCTGGAAACCGATGCCGGCGGAGTCGACCGCTACCGCACGGTATGACCGCCGGCGGCAGCGGCCGCATCGTTTCGGCCGCCGCACGCCTGTCAGACCCTAATCGGGCGCCGCGCGCCCGTCCGACGTCAGACCAGCTTGGCATCCAACGTGATGTCGGCGTTCAGCAGCTTCGAGACCGGGCAATTCTCCTTCGCCCCCTTGGCCAGCTCCTGGAACTTGGCGTCCTCCAAACCCGGCACCTTGGCCTTCAGCGTCAGATGGATCGCGGCGATTTTCCAGCCGCCGGGGATCTGTTCCATGGTCAGGTCGGCGTCGCAGTCCAGGGTCTCCGGCGGATGCCCGGCGCCGCTGAGCTGGAACGCCGCCGCCATGCTGAAACAGCCGGCGTGGGCCGCGGCGATCAGTTCCTCGGGGTTGGTCCCGGTGCCGGTCTCGAAGCGTGACTTGAAGCCGTACGGCGTGTCCTTCAGCGTGCCGCTCGGCGTGGTCAGGCTGCCGCTGCCGTCCTTGCCCGAGCCCTGCCATTTCGCCGTTGCGTGCCGTTTGATCTGAGCCATGTCGGTTGCTCCTAGTTGGTTGCCACTCGACCGCCATGCTGGCGGTGCTGCGGATATGGGGCGGCTTTGGTCAAAGCCAGGGCGACATGGCCGATTGCCGACAGGGTGGCCGATCGCGGTGAATTCGGCGGGTCGCCAGCGGCCGGACCCCGCCTACCTGGACCGGCGCTCACAGCGCGGCTCGGATCATGGCGAAGGCGTGCGTCACGGTGGCGGCGCGGATCGCCGTTCGGTCGCCGGGGAACACCTGTCGTTCCGAGCGGGTGGGCTGAGCCGTGCCGGCGAGGCCGAAGCAGACTAGGCCGACGGGTTTGTCGGCGCTGCCGCCGCCGGGGCCGGCGACGCCGGTGACCGATAGCGCGATGGCGGCGCGGGACCGCGCCAGGGTGCCCTCGGCCATGGCGCGGGCGACGTCCTCGCTGACCGCGCCATGGGTCTCGATCAGCGCCGGCGCCACGCCGATCATTTCGGTCTTGGACTCGTTGGAGTAGGTGACGAAGCCGCGATCGAGCACGTCGGAGGACCCAGCGATCGAGGTGAGCGCGGCCGCAATCAATCCGCCGGTGCAGCTTTCGGCGGTGGCCAGCATGATCCCCTTGGAGCGGCATTCGGCCAGTAGGGCATCGGCATCGGTCAAAATGGAATCTGGAAGCATTGAAAGGTCCGCTTCTGTTCTCTAATGCAAACGGGGATCTCAGACAGGGTGGGCCGAAGCGGGACGGCTGTCCATCGGGCGCCGAGCGCAGGGCTGTTTTGCGCGACTTGATGCGCGTTAGCGGGTCATTTCCGGCCTGACTGAGGATGCCAACGATGATATAGTCGAACGTTTGGCTGATTGACCGCTTGGCGCGGCCCGTTCCACTGGCGCCAATGATGCGCTATTCTGTGTACGCCGATCGAGAAGACAGTCATGGATCTAGGAGACAGTCATGGATGTGCCGGTCAGCCCTGAAGCGCTGGGGAATCCCTGGTCCACGCCGCTGGATCGCATCGATGTCGCCGACGCTCGGATCTTCCAGGACGATGTCTGGCCAGATTGGTTCGCCCGGCTGCGGCGTGACGATCCGGTGCATCATACCGCCGACAGCCAGTTCGGTCCGTATTGGTCGGTGACCCGCTACCACGACATCATGCGGGTGGAGACCACCCCGTTGGTGTTCTCCTCGGCCTCGGGCATCACCCTGCTGGACCAGGAGACGCAATATCGGCTGGCGATGTTCATCGCGATGGACCCGCCGAAGCACGATGTGCAGCGGCATGTGGTCGCCCCGATCGTGGCGCCGGCCAACCTGGCGCACATGGCGGGCACCATCCGCGAGCGGGTGATCCGCATCCTGGACGGCTTGCCGCGCAACGAGACCTTCGACTGGGTCGAGCACGTGTCGGTCGAGCTGACCACGCAGATGCTGGCGACGCTGTTCGATTACCCGTTCGAGCGGCGCCGCGAGCTGACCTACTGGTCGAACATTGCGACCACCAACCTGAAGGACCCCAACGCCCTGGTCAGGACCGAGGAAGAGCGGTTCGTCGAGCTGCGCCAGATGGCCGCGGCGATGACCGAGCTATGGAATGAACGGGTGAACCGGCCGGGCGGGGTGGACCTGATCTCGATGCTGGCGCACGGCGAGGCAACGCGCGAGATGGATCCGATGGAGTTCATGGGGAACTGCGTGCTGCTGATCGTCGGCGGCAACGACACCACGCGCAACTCGATCAGCGGCGGCCTGTGGGCGCTGAACAAGCATCCCGAGCAGTATCGCAAGCTGCGGGAAAACCCCGGGCTGATCGCCACCATGGTGCCGGAGATCATTCGCTGGCAGACGCCGATCGCCTATATGCGGCGCACCGCGCTGGCCGACTACGAATTAGGCGGCAAAACGATCCGCGCCGGCGACAAGCTGGCGCTGTGGTATATCTCGGGCAACCGCGACGCCGACGCCATCCCCGACGCCGATCGCTTCATCATCGATCGGGCGCGCCCGCGCCAGCACCTGTCGTTCGGCTTCGGCATTCATCGTTGCGTCGGCAACCGGCTGGCCGAGTTGCAACTGACCATCCTGTGGGAGGAGATCATGCGGCGGTTTCCGCATGTCGAGCTGATGTCGGAGCCGAAACGGGTCTATTCCAGCTTCGTGCACGGGATCGCTTCGATGATGGTGCGGATACCGGGTTGACCGCGGGGGGCGGGTCGGCCGGATAGCCTCGTTCGGTGGCTAGGCTGTTCGGTGCGGTGGCGGCCCTGCCCCGGTGGATGATCTGCTACGTGCTGCTGGGCCTGGTGCAGAGCGGCATGGTGCCGGTGATCCTGCCGCTGGCCGCTCGGCCCGGCCCGGCCGCCGGGGTGACCTACGCCGCGTTCGCCGCCGCCGGCATTGCCGCCCCGTTCATCGGCGCCTGGAGCGACCGCCATCGCCGCCACCGGCGGACCCTGGCCGCCGGGTTGGGCCTCGCCGGGCTGGGCCTGATCGCGCACAGCCTGCCCGGCGGATTGGTCCAGCACATGGCGAGCGCGGCGCTGATCGGGTTCGGGGTCTCCTCGGGCAGCACGGTGGCGACAATGTTCATTGTCGAGGTGGTGCCCGAGGCAGCGTGGGATGGCCAGATCAGCGCGCTGCAGGCGTGCACCAGCGGCGGTCAGCTTGGTGGCCTGCTGATCGCCGGCGCATTAGGGCTGCGCCACGTCGAAGCTGCCTTGCTGCTAGGCGCCGCGGTGCTGTTGGCGGCGATTCCGCTGGCGCTCGCTCTGGCTCCGGACCCGCAGGTCCAGGTTTCGCGCGCCGATCTGGTGCCGCGGCCGGCGCGTGGCGGCGATGCGATCGCGAGCGGCCCGCAGCGGTCGCTGCATCGGGTGAGCTGGCGGGCGATCGCCGGGCTTGGGCACAGCGGGCTGGCCTGGTTCCTGGCCGCCTGGGTGGTGTCGTACACCGCGACCAATGGTCTATCGGTGATGTTCTCGGTGGCGATGGTGCGCGACTACCAGGCGTCGGCAACCTTGCCGACGACGGCCTATGCGATCGGTGTCGGTTGCAGCCTGCTGGTGTTTCGCCTGGTCGGCCGCTGGGACAGCCGGTTCGGACCCTGGCGGGTGCTTGGCGCCGGGCTGGCGTCGCGAGCGCTGCTGGTTGGCGGGTTGGTGGTACTCACGGCATCGCACGCCAAGGCCGCGCTGGTCCCGATCCTGTTGTGTTTCGGTGCGACGCAGGTTGCCTGGCCGCTGCTCTCGGTTGCCAGCACGCGGCTGTCGGTGACGCTGTCGCCGGCGCATCGCGCCGAGAGCGCCGGTTTGCTGAACGCCGCGACCTCGGTGGGAGCAACGATCGGGGGTGTGGTTGGCGGGGTATTGCTGCACGCCGGCTTCGTCTGGCTGTGCGTCGCGGTGCTGGCGGCGTTGGTTCTGAGCCTGTTGCTGGCCTGGCATCCGCGGGTTCGGCTGGGTTCGGGTTGATCGGCGCGAGTGTAAGGAATGCCGACACTGGTGGGCGGGGCTGGTCAATACATTCGTGTTCCGATCACGCGCAAGCGCCACCCGCTCGGAAGTCATACAACATACTGTTTTGTATGAATATTTTGGTGTTTTAAGGGATCTTCTTCGGCAGGCTTTTTCCGCAATGTAGTCGGGATACATGCGGCTGTCTGCAGAATTACTTGGCACATGGGTTGCTTTGTCTCAAAGCCACGGATGCTTGCGATGGAGGACACCTGGATGCCCGATACCGTTCTGCCGTCGTCTTGGGTGGTTGAAGGCGGTGTAGCCGATGATCCGGGGCGCCACGCCGGTGCGTTGAATGGTCTGTTCGCCCTGACCGGGCGCGGGTCGGAGCGGGTGATCCATCCGATCAACGACAGCGCGGTTGAAGCCGGCCACGCAGGGCCGGCGTTCTATTGCGTGCATTCTCTGTCCGGCGCGGGCGGAACGGACTTCCGCCAGTTGGCCCGGCTGATGCCCGGCGTGCGGTTTTACGGCATCCAGGCGCCCCCCAAGAAGATGCGGGACCAGGGGTTCGGTGGTTCGGTCGAGGCGATTGCCGAGTATTATGCCGACGCGCTCGTGCGATTTCAGCCGCATGGGCATGTCTTGCTGGGTGGTTGGTCAGCCGGAGCGATCATCGGCTTGGAGATCGCGCAGAACCTGCGTTCGCGTGGCCGCGAGGTCGCTCTGTTCGCGGCGATCGATGCGGCGCCTGAAAATACCGCGGCCGGGCGTCGCCCCTGGCATCCGATCTATCTGCTGCAACTGGCGGCCAACTTGCCGGGCTGGGTCAGGCATGAAAACCTGACCGACAAGACTGCCGTGATGTCGCTGGTTCGCCGCGCCGGGCAGAAAACCATGGCGCGGGTCAAGGCCACGTTTGGCGAGCGCAATGCCACGACTGCCAACGACCATGCGGTCGAGGGGATCATTGACCTGGCTCGGTTTCCGGCCGAGCAGAGGTCGTTCATGAAGCGGCTGTATCGGGCGCTGCTGGAGTATCACGCGAAGCCTTACTCGGGCGACGTGGTTGTGTATGAGGCGCGGGTGAAGCCGCTGCTGCATCTGCCTCAGTTGGGACGGGTCTGGCGCAGGATCGCCCCGCGGTCGGTGATCGTGCCGGTCGACGGAACGCATGCGAGCATCATGCGAAAGGCCCATGTGCCGGCTCTGGCCGACGATCTGCGCGCTCGGATCGCGCGGATCGCGGCAGTGCCGGTTTACGACGTTGCGGGTCGCGTGTGCAGCCTGGCGGAAGCGCGGGAGCGGCGGCGGGCTCGGGCGCTGGTGGGGTCCTGATCAGCGTGGCGGTGCTGTCGTGCCCATGGCGGCCGGCGACGGATTGGTCGGGCGGGCGAGGCCCTGGGCGAGTGCCGCGACGCGCAGGCCGGGGCCGATGATGGCAAGGGCGGCGAACGGCCAATAGAACACGGCGTGGCCGAGGCCACCGGCCAGCGGACCGCGCAGGAAATCGATCGCGAAGGCATAGGCCACGTAGTTCATTCCAATGACTCGCAGCAGCCACCAGCCGGTCTTGCCCAGCCTGGCGCGCAGCGAGCTGATCGAGCACAGGGTCAGCAGGCCGACGAAAAGGATGGCGGTGCCGAACACCAGGAAGGTCCTCAGGCCGGGTGGGTGGCCGAGCAGGCAGAGCCAGGCGACCAGCGCGAGGTGGACGCACTCGATCGCGGCGAACGAGAGCCCGAGTTCACGGGCATGGCGCGGCAGTGGTTTCAGGGCCGGCCCGAACAGCGACACCAGGGCGGCGCCGGCATAGGCAAACCAGAACGGCAGAAAGGCCAGTCGCGCGGTCGCCTTCAGCGCCAGGATGGTGCCCTGCTCCCCGGGTCCGGCGACCAGTAGCACAGCGACGGTCAGGCCGACGGCGGCGGCGAAGGACACCTGGATCCAGTGCGCGGTGCGAAACCTCGCCGGCGTCGTCCTGGGGGGTGGGGCCACGCGATGGCTCCTGATGGAGTGCTTGCAAAGTAGAGATAAGTTCGTCGTCTTTCGAGATCGAAAGCATTATAGCATCGTGGCGGCGGATTTGACAGCTTAATGCAGCGGTTTTGCGACGATGGTGGCGATCATGCGGGATGACGGACAGGGCGCGACGGCGCCTTCTCAGGCGGAGCGGGGGGCGGCGCTGAAGGCGTGGATCCGCGCGATGGACGCGATCAAGGTCATGGACCGCGAGCCTGCGGCGACGCTGCCCGGGATGCTGGACGGTCTGGCCGGCGCGCATGGTGACCGAGTGGCGTTGCTGGGCGAGGGCCAGCAGATGAGTTACCGCCAATTGACCGAGCAGGTGAACCGCATCGCCCGCTGGGGCGTGGCGCAGGGCTTCGCCGCCGGGGATGTGGTCTGCCTGCTGATGCCGAACTGCCCGGAGTATGTCGCGATCTGGCTTGGCCTGACGCGGATCGGCTGCGTGGTTGCCCTGATCAACACCAATCAGGTCGGCGATGCGCTGCGGCACAGCATCCGGACGGTGGGGGCGGCTGGCCTGATCGTCGCCGGCAGCCTGGCTGGCAAGATTGCCGCGATCGCCGATGGGCTTCCGGCCGGGGTCTGGGTGCATGGCGATGCGCCCGGCGATTGGCCGCGCCTGGAGCCTGGGGTCGCGGGGTGCGATGACGCACCGTTGACGGCAGCCGAACGGGCGCTGCCGCGGCCGGCCGATCAGGCGCTGCTGATCTACACCTCGGGCACCACCGGTGCGCCGAAGGCGGCGCGGGTGACGCATGGCCGGGTAATGGAATGGAGCTTCTGGTTCGCCGGCATGATGGACGCGCAGCCCACCGACCGGCTGTATGACTGCCTGCCGCTGTATCACAGCACCGGCGGTATCGTGGCGATCGGGGCGATGCTGGTCCGCGGCGGGTCGGTGCTGATCAGCGCTCGGTTCTCGGGCAGCCGGTTCTGGGACGAAGTGGTCGATGGCGAGTGCACCATCTTCCAGTATATCGGGGAGTTGTGCCGCTATCTTGTCGCCGCCTCGCCGCACCCCAACGAGCGCCGGCACCGGCTGCGGCTGGCCTGCGGCAACGGGCTGCAGGCCGAGGTGTGGCGCGAGTTCGTGCGGCGCTGCGGCGTCGCGCGCATCCTGGAGTTCTATGCGGCGACCGAGGGCAGCGTTTCGCTCTACAACTGCGAGGGCAAGCCAGGCGCGATCGGGCGGGTGCCGCCGATCCTGGCGCAGCGCTTCCCGGTGCATCTGCTTCGCTGCGACAGCGATCAGGCCGAACCGGTGCGTGACGCCGACGGTCGCTGCATCGCCTGCGAGGCCGGCGAAGTGGGAGAGGCGATCGGACAGGTCCTGGACGCGACACGGTCTCCAGCCCGGCAGTTCGACGGCTATACCGACGCCGGGGCCTCGGCTCGCAAGTTGCTGCGCGACGTGTTCAGCGTCGGCGACTGCTGGTTTCGCACCGGCGACCTGATGCGCCGGGATGCCGCCGGCTATTATTACTTCGTCGATCGGATCGGCGACACGTTCCGCTGGAAGGGGGAGAACGTTGCCACCTCCGAGGTCGCCGAGGCGGTTCGCGGCTGCCCGGGCGTGAGCGATGCGGTGGTCTACGGGGTCAGCGTGACGGGACACGAGGGCCGCGCCGGCATGGCGGCGATCACCACCGAGGCGGGCTTCGATCTGGCTGGCCTGCGCGAGCATTTGGCGGCGCGGCTGCCTGGGTATGCGCAGCCGTTGTTCGTGCGGGTGTGCGCCGAGCTCGACCTGACCGGAACGTTCAAGCTGGCGAAAGGACGGCTGCAGCGGGACGGCTATGCGGAGGCGGCGGACCCGGTGTGGTTCAACGATCGCGAGAGCGGTCGGTTCGTTACCTGCGACGCGGCGCTGCGGCGGTCGATCGGCGATGGGCGGCGGCTTTAGGGTTGGGGTTCACGCGGTGTTGCCGGCATCGACGGTGGTTGTGGTGCCGGTGATGTTGCGCGCCTTGTCGCTGAACAGGAAGTCGACCGCATGAGCGATGTCGGCGATGTCAGGCATGCGGTGCAGCGCGCTGCGGCGGGCGATCTGGGCGCGCTGGGCCGGGGTCAGGTCATGCGTCATTTCGGTATCGATGAAGCCTGGCGCGACCGCGTTGACGGTGATGCCCAATGGTCCGAGTTCGCGTGCCAGCGACCGGGTGAAGCCGGTCAGCGAGGCTTTGGTGGCGCTGTAGACCGACAGTCCGTTGTAGCCGGTGGTGCTGACCACGGAGGAGATGTTGACGATGCGCCCGCCGCTTCCGGTCATCATCGAGCGCACCACGTGTTTGGTCAGCGTCAGCGGCGAGGTGACGTTGAGTCGGACCAGCCGGTCGATGGTGGCGTCGGGCATGTTGGCGAGGATGCCGCTGGTGCCGAGTGCTGCGTTGTTCACCAGGCCGTAGAATGGCCCGAATTCCCGGCTGAGGGATTTTACCAGCGTGGGGATGGCGGCGATATTGGTCAAGTCGAAGGCGCGGAAATGCAGCGCGTCAATTTCCGCCGGCGTGAGTTGGGTGCGCAGGGCTGGAAGCTGGTCGCCTTGCTGGCGGGCGAGGGCGATCACCTGGAAGCCGGATGCCAGCAGTACGCGGGCGATGCCGAGACCGAGGCCTCGGCTGCCGCCGGTGACGAGCACGTTACGCATGGGTGCGGGCCAGCTTGCCGGAGGCGGCGATGTCGAGCGCGGCGACCGGGCGCAGCATGGCGGGCACCTTGTGCGCCGGCAGCGCCGTTTTGCAGGTTGTCAGGATCTCGGCGCTGATCGTGTTGAAGCATTGCTGGGCGGCGGATGCGCGGAGCACGATGTCGGCGACCACCAGGGTTCCGGTGATCGGGCTTGGGCGTCCTCGCACCCGGACCATTTGGACGGCTGGATGCTGGCTGATCACGGCCTCGACTTCTTCCGGATGCACTTTTTGCCCCCCGACGTTGATAACGCCTTCCCGGCGGCCGGCGAAATAGTAGCGATCGCCACGCAGCGCCACGATGTCGCCGGTGTCAACGAAACCGTCGGCGTCCGCCAGCGTGGCTTGATCGCCAAGGTAGCGTGAGGCGGTGCGGGTCGAACGGATGCGCAATGAGCCATGCTGGACGCTAAGCTCGGCCTTGGCTCCGGGTTGGCCGATCAGCGCGGCGGGGAATCCGGCCAGGCCATCGCTGACGTCGAAGGCGACGCCGGCCTCGGTCGAGGCGAAGGCGTGGGTGATGGTGGCGCCGGGGTAGGCGGCGGCGAGTTGGTTGAGGATCGGCTGATCCGCGACCTCCCCCGAGAGGCGGACATAGCGTGGCGCGATGCGTTCGGCGGCGGTCATCAGGGCGCGCCGCCAATGCGATGGGGTGCCGGAGATGTGGGTGACGCCGGACTGGCCGGCGCGGGTGAGGAATGCCGCCACCGGTTCGGGGTGATGCGACAGCACCATCGATCCGCCGCCGAGCAGGGCGCGCAGCAGGATTTGCAGGCCGCCGTAGCGGCGGACGTCGTAGAACGTGGCCCAGACGGTCGCTTCGGCTGCGGCGAGTCCATCATCGAGCGGCCCGGTCAGGCTGGCCAGGCTGTGGAGCACCAGCTTGGGGCGCCCGGTGGTGCCGGAGGTGAACAGCAGCCATTCCGTGCGTGTGCGGCGGTCGTGGTGGTGGGGCGCGGGGCCGGGCTGGTGGGCACAGACTACCACCGGAGTGGCGGTGGGTATTGGCGGGGGCGCGTCGCAGACGATGACGTCGATCTGGGCTTGTTGCAGCACGTCGGGCAGGTGGGCTGGTGCGAGATCGGGCGGGCACAGCACGACGCGGGCGGCGATGCCGTCGAGTTGCAGCAGGGCCAGGGCGAAGATCATTTGCCGTTCCGACCAGATCAGCACCGACTGGCCTTGGAACTGATGCAGCGGCCTGTCGAGCGTGCTGGCCTGATTGAGGCTGACCAGGCTGACCTGGCCGCGATGGTCGGCCAAGAAGCGCCGCGGCGCCAGGCCGGCGGCGGCGGTCAGATCCCAAAGCGGACGATGGTCAGGCCGCGGCATGCTCGTAAAGCGAGATGAACTGGCCGACGGTAACCGGCAACGGGGCGTCGTCGTCGGTAAACGGATCGACGCCCAGGCGGTCGTCGAGCGACGCCACCAGGACGGCGATGCAGAGCGAATCGAGGCCCGAGTCGAGCAAGGGCAAGCTGTCGGACAAAGGTGCCAGGCGCTTGCCTTGCTGGGCGGCGATTTCAGTGATCTGGGTCATGACGGTGGAGCGGATCGACATGGTTGCCTGCTGTGTCGGAGGGAACGGTCGGGTCCGGGTCATGGGATGTGGCCTGATGGCGCCAGGTTGGGCACCAATTCGAGCAGCAGGTCCTTGAAGCCGACCCACAGCGGCAGAATGGAATCGTCGGGTCGCAGATGGCGGATCATCGCGCCATGGCCTTGGGTTGGATCGCTGTCGAATCTGATATGTTCGGACAGGAAATGGCGGAACCCGCGCAGCAGCGGGTCTTCTGACGCGGGCGACGTCAGCATGGCGCGGAACACGCGTTCCAGGCCGCCGTCCTCGTAGCTGGCGATGCTGAGCGCGCGGGTGGTGGCGTCGGTTTGGCGGACCATGCGAAGGTAGCGATCGCCGGCCGCCTTGAAATGAAGTCGTTTTGAGTCCGGAACTGGCGTCAGGGCGAGGACGCGGTGCATGAATTCGTCATGATCCAATTTCTCTTTGGGTTGGGCGACGCCCGGCCAGGGCGAGAGGTTGTCGGTGTCGCATTCTTCCCGTTCGAGATCCTGCAGTTTTTCGTCCGCCGGGTGGAGGATGCGGGCGATCTGGAGGTTTTCCCTAAACTGCACGGAGAAGAAGTAATATGCCCAGGCGGCGGCGATGGTATCTTCCTGGCCGAGGCCGGGCCAGTTCAGATGGCATATCTGCTCGATAGTTTCTTCATAGGCAAAATCGACGACGGTTTGCATCATGGCCATGGTCCAATTGTAGCGCAGGCAGGACATTGCCTGTGCAGTATGTTTATAGATCTTTAGTCTACATCTTGCAAAATAATTTTGGCCAGAGTTCGAATGATTTTGGCATACGTCTATGTGTATTGCGCAATGACTACATTAGTCTGCCGAAAAAACGTTTACTTCCCGATTTGTTCATGCCATAGATCGTGACGCCTCGGCAGGCGAGTCGCCGTCGTGCCGATCGGGGAATCAAGGGATGCGGACCGAGACCATCGCACTTCACGCCGGCTATCAGGCGGATAAATCGGTCAGGTCGGCAGCGGTGCCGATCCACCAGACGGTGTCCTATGAATTCGACAGTGCGGATCATGCAGCCGCCTTATTCAATCTGGAAGCGGAAGGTTTTCGCTACAGCCGGATCAGCAATCCGACGACGGCGGTGCTGGAGCGCCGGGTTGCGGCGCTTGAGGGTGGGGTCGGCGCGCTGTGTCTGGGGTCCGGGATGGCTGCATTGTACAATGCGATCCTTTGCCTCGCGGCGCCCGGGCGCAATCTTGTCAGCGTGCCACAACTGTATGGCACGACGCATACGCTGCTGTCTCATGTCTTGCCGCGGATGAATGTCAGCGTACGGTTTGCCTGCTCCGACGATGCCGACGACATCGGCCGGCTGATCGACGACGATACGATGGCGGTGTTCTGCGAGAGCGTCGGCAATCCGGCGGGCAATGTCTGCGATATCGAGGCGTTGGCCGAGATCGCGCATGCGCATGGCGTGCCGTTGCTGGTGGACAATACGGTGGCCTCGCCGGTACTGTTGCGGCCGATCGAATTCGGTGCCGATATCGTGGTGCATTCGCTGACCAAGTTCCTTGGCGGCCACGGCACGACTCTAGGTGGGGCGATCGTCGATGGCGGGCAGTTCCCGTGGCATCGCCAGCCGGGGCGATTTCCGATGCTGAACCAGCCGGATGCGTCGTATCACGGTCTGGTCTACGCGACGCATTTCGGGCGCACCGCCTATATCGAGGCGTGCCGGAATTTCTGCCTGCGCACCACCGGTGCCGCGCTCGCCCCGCTGAGCGCGTTTCTGCTGCTGCAGGGCGTCGAGACCGTTGCTCTGAGGGTGGAACGACATGTCGAGAATGCGCGGCTTGTGGCCGAGGCGCTGCAACGCGACGACCGGGTGGACTGGGTGAATTACGCCGGGTTTCCCGCCAGTCCGTACTATCCGCTGGTGCAGAGGTATATGGCGGGCAGAGCCTGCTCGCTGCTGACCTTCGGTGTGCATGGCGGCATGCCGGCGGGAAAGCGGTTCTACGACGCGCTACGGCTGATCAAGCGGGTGGTCAATCTGGGTGATGCGAAGTCGCTGGCCTGCCATCCGGCGTCGACGACGCACCGGCAGATGACGCCGCAGCAGCAGATACAGGCCGGTGTCACGCCTGAGATGATCCGGCTGAGCGTCGGCATCGAGCATGTGGACGATATTCTGGCCGATCTCGATCAGGCCCTCGCGGCGGCACATGACGGATGTCTCGATCCCGCACTGGTGTTGCGCGAGCCGGGCTGACGCGGCGATCGGGAGGGGAGGTGGTGCTGACGCAACGAACCAGCCAAAGGCCGCCCTCCGAACTGGTGATCGGCCTGGTCAACAACATGCCGGCGGCGGCCAGGCGAGCAACCGAGCGACAATTCGCCGCGCTGCTGAAGACCGCGTCGCGGCGGCTGGGCATCGGGGTCAGGCTGTTCGCGGTTGAGACGCTGCTGGATGATCCGGACGACACGCTGGACGTGCTACGCCACGCCGGGGCCGACGCCTTGATCGTCACAGGCGCCGAACCGCGGAGCAGCGCGATCACCGACGAACCGCTTTGGCCGGCGCTGGGTCGGCTGATCGACTGGGCGGCCGATCGCACGATCTCGACCATCTGGTCGTGCATGGCGGCGCATGCGGCGGTGTATCGATTGGACAAGATCAGCCGCAGGCGACTGCCGCACAAGCTGTCGGGCGTGTTCACCTGCTTGAAGGCAGGCAATCATGAGCTGCTGGCGGATGCGCCGGGCTGCTGGCCGGTGCCGCACTCGCGGCACAACACGCTGGATGAAATGGAGTTGCTCGGCAGCGGCTATACGGTGCTGTCGCATGCGCCGTGCATCGGAGCCGACTGCTTTGTCAAACAGACCCGCGCCAGCCTGTTCTTGTTGCTGCAAGGTCACCCGGAATATGGGCCGGACAGCCTGCTGAATGAATTTCGCCGCGATGTCAGGCGGTTTGTCCTGGGCCAGCGTGAGCGTTGGCCGGACATACCCGCCGGCTATTTTGATGCCGAGGTTGTCGCTGAGCTCGTCAGGCTGGGAAAGCGTGCCGGGGCGGCGCCAGGCGCTGACGTGCTTGCCTCGGTCGATGCGGCGATCACCGTGGCGCCGCGGCAAGTCTGGCGCCCGGCGGCGGTGGGACTCTATGTGACGTGGCTTTCGTATCTGTCGGAACAGAAGGCCGCGTGCGACGATGCGGCGTTCCGGCCGATGCGCAACTGGCGCATCGCATCATGACCGGCTCCGCGTTATTTCCATCGCCTGAACAGCGGCTAATCTGGACCAACCACCTGACCGAGATGCTGTCGGCGGCTGAGCGGCGGGTGATGCAAGGTTCGGTGACGCCGACGTTCGACCGGGATGCGTTCGCGGCCGAGCTGGCCGGGTTCGACTTCGACCAGCCGGTGGCGTTCGAGCGGCTGCTGGACTGGACCGTGGCGCGGATGGAGCATGGCGTCGTGCACATGACGCATCCTCGGTATCTGGGCCTGTTCAATCCGGCGCCGAGTTTTCCGGCGCAGTGTGGCGACCGGATCGCGGCGTCGTTCAATCCGCAATTGGCGACCGCGACGACCTCGCCGGTGGCGGTGGCGATCGAGGCACATGTGGCGGGTTTGCTGTGCCGGCGGATCGGGCTGGCGGCGGATGCCGTGGGTCACTTCACCTCGGGCGGGTCGGAGGCGAACAATACCGCGCTGATCTGTGCGTTGACCCGAGCGGAACCGGGGTTCGCCAGCAGTGGCAGCCGAGCGTTTGCGGGTCAGCCGGTGTTCTATATCTCGGCGGACAGTCATCTGGCGTGGATCAAGTTTGCTCACATGGCGGGGATCGGGCGCTCCGCGGTCCGGCTGGTAGCGACCGATGGCGGGGGGCGGATGAGCGCGGAGGCGCTGGAACAGGCGATCGCGGCGGATCGCCGCCAGGGCTCTGTGCCGGTGATGATCGTGGCGACGGCGGGAACCACCAATGCCGGGATGATCGATCCGCTGGCGGCATGCGGCGCGATCGCGCGCCGGTGCGGCGTCTGGTATCATGTCGATGCGGCCTGGGGTGGGGCGCTGGCTGCGTCGGCGCGGTTGCGCGGCAAGCTGGCGGGGATCGAGGCAGCGGATTCGGTCACCATCGACGCGCACAAGTGGTTCGCCACGACGATGGGCTGCGGCATGTTCCTGACCGCCCATCCACGGGTGTTGCAGGCGGCCTTCAACGTGACCACGAGCTTCATGCCCGGGGCCTCTTCGGTCGATCCGTACATGACGACGGCGCAATGGTCGCGGCGTTTCGTCGGGCTGCGGCTGTTCCTGTCGCTGGCGGCTGGCGGCTGGGGCGGTCATGGCGCGCATGTGGAGCGGGCGGTGGAATTGGGACATCGGCTGGCCGAACGGATGCGGCGGCAGGGCTGGACGGTGGCGAACGAGGCGGGGCTGGCGGTGGTTTGTCTGCGGCCGCCGGCCGGGTCGGTGGCGGTGCGGGAGATCGTGGGCCGGGTTGTCGGCTCGGGCGATGCGTGGGTCTCGGCGGCTCGGTTCGAGGGTGGCGAGGTGATCCGGGCCTGTGTCACGCATGGGGAGACGTCGGCGGAGGATATCGACGCGGTGGCTTCGCTGCTGGAGCGGGCGCGGATGGGCTGACGAGGTGGCGTTGCCGGAGCTGGGGCGGACGGGCTGACGTGGCGGCGGTGCCGATACGCCCTACCCCCTATCCCAGAAAGCAGCCGATCGGCGCTGCATCATGTCGCGGAACTGTTCGGTCGACTTCGGCAGCAAAGCGCCGCTGTCCCAGTCCAGCACCACGCCATACTGCCGGATCACGTCCATCGCATCCAGTTCGCCGGCGCGAAACCGTGCGGCGATCGCTTCCGGGTCCGACGCCAGCCAGCCGTGGCGGCCGGTTCGGATTTCGCCGCGCCTGGCCTCCGTCGCCGCCTCGTCCACCTCATACTCCGCCAGTTCGGCATCCACCGCGCGGATGACCACGCCATAATCCTTCGCCGCCCGCGCGATCGAGACATAGCCGTCGGCCACGTCGTCACACACCAAGGCCGGTTTGCGCAGCAGCGGATCGCCGAAGCCGCCGCCGCCCGCCGTCGGCCGGCTGAATGCGTCGCCAGACTCGAGCTTGACGTCGGAAAAAACCGAACCCAGCCAATCCGGCCGCGACGCACCGTTCCGGGTCAAGGTCAGGCCGTGCGGCATCGACGGCAAACCGCCCTCGATGCCCCAGACCACCGCACGTTCCCGGTCGCAAATGTAGGAGATGACGGTCCCCTCCGCCTCCCGCAGCAGCGTGCTCTTCCGCACCCCCGCCCCGCCGCGCCACTGGCCCGGGCCTGGGCTGTCGGTCAGCACCTCGAACTCGGTGGTCAGCATCGGGCAGTTGCGCTCCTGCCCCTCCACCGGCTGCGACTGCAATCCGGTGCCGAAACAGGCGGTGGTGACGTTGGCGCCGTCTTTTCCGTTGCGCCCGCCCCAGCCGCCCGGCAACCAGTCGTAGAACATGAAGATCGGCTTGCCGGCCGACCGCAGATCGCGGCCGCCGGTCAGCAGGTATTCCAGGTTGAAGGCACAGGCGATCGCCCGCTCCGGCATGATCTTCGACCAGATCTCGTAGATCGAGTTCATGATCTTCTCGAACGGCATCAGGAACCCGGTCACCGCGACCGGCCACCTGGCGTTCACGATGGTGTCCACCGGCGCGATCACCTCGATCGGCCGATAGAAACCCGAATTCAGCGGCAAGTCCGGAAAGAACGTCTTCATCCCCGCCGCCACCGCCGAGAACGTTGCCCCGAACGCCGAGTTATACAGCGACCCGATGCAAGGGTGGCTGCCGCTCAGGTCATAGATCACCCGGTCGCCCGAAATCGTCATCTTGACCTTGATCGGGATCATGCCCTCACTGGCCGAGGGATCACGATCGATGAAATCCTGCGTCTCCCAAGTGCCGTCCGGTAGTGCCAGCAGCCGCTGCCGCAGGATGCGCTCCACATAGCTCTGCACATCGGCAAAGCCGGCAACCACGGTGTCCTCGCCATACTTGCCGACCAGGCGCAGGATTTCCCGCTCGCAAACCGCGGTGGCCGCCGCCTGTGACTGCATGTCGCCGATGATCGAGGCCGGATCGCGCGTGTTGCTGGCGATCAGGTGCGCAACGTCACGGCGCAACACACCTTTATCCCACAGCCGAACCGGAGTGATGCGCAGGCCTTCGCGGAACATTTCGGTGGCGCGGACATCGAACGATCCCGGCACGCTGCCGCCGACATCGGACCAGTGGCCGTTCGACTGGCTGAACGCGATCACCTTGCCGCTGGAGAAGATCGGCCGGATCAACCGCACATCCGGAAAATGCGTTCCTCCAGCGTAAGGATCGTTGATGGCGAACACGTCGCCCGGATGCATGTCGTCACCGAAGAAGCGGATGACGTCCTTGCACGTCCAGTGCAAGGTGCCGACGTGGACGGCGATATCGGCGTTGCCCTGGGCGATCGAATCGCCATTCGCATCGTTCAAAGCATTCGAGAAATCCCGATTGTAGATCACGAACGAATAGCACGTCCGGATCATCTGCTCGGCCATCTGGTCCACAGCAGTAATGAAAGAATTCTTGAGAACCTCGAAAGTAACCGGATCAAGCGCCACGCCGGTGTCGCCCGGCAACAGGTCTGCGTTCATGCTGATCAGCTCCCTACCCGCATCACCAGATTACCAAACCGATCCACTGTCATGCTGGCCCCCGGCGGCAGCACGCTGGTGGCGTCGAGCTGGTCGATGATCGCCGGACCCTCGATCACCGCGCCCGCCGGCAACTCCGAGCGCCAATATACCGGCGTATCATGCGGCGTTGCGTTATCAAAATACACCGACCGGCGGCTAGCCGGCTGCGGCATGGCGCCGCCCGGTTCGCTGGTCGCCAGAGCGGCCTTAGGCACCACCCCGGTCGCTTTGAGATTAAGCCGAAACAGGCTGACCGGTGCATCGTCACGGCGGAAATTATATTCGCGTTCATGCTGTTCATGAAACGACGTCACCAGCGCTTCCATCGTGGTGATTTGCGGCGGCACCGGAACGCTCAACGACCGCCACTGGCCCTGATACATCATGTCCACGCTGCGCTGCATCACCATGTCGGCCATCGCCACGCCCTCGTGCAGCAGCCGCTCCGCCGCCGTCGCCTCAAGCGTTGCGAACCGGCGCTGTAGGTCCGCCGGGTCGGTAGCCTCGGCCGGCCTCAGGTAGCTTTCCGCGAAATCGTGCTGCAGGTCCACCAGCAGGCAGCCCAGCGCCGAGGTGATGCCGGGATTGGTCGGTATGATCACCACCGGAATCGACAGTTCCCGCGCCAGCGCGGCGCCGTGCAGCGCGCCGGCACCGCCGAACGCGACAAGTGCGAAGTCGCGCGGATCATAGCCGCGCGAGATCGAGATCAGCCGCACCGCGTCGGCCATGTTGGCGTTGGCAACGCGGATGATGGCGTCCGCCGCCTGCGGCACTGAAACCCCGAGCTGCTCGGCAACGCCGACGCGCACCGCCTGCTCCGCCAGTTTTGCATCCAGCTTGATGCTGCCGCCCGCCAGGCCGGTTCCCAGCCGACCGAGCACGATATTGGCGTCGGTGTTGGTCGGCACGGTATTGCCGCCGCCGTAACAAGCCGGACCCGGATGCGCGCCAGCCGACTGCGGCCCATTCTTCAGCGCCCCGTCCTCGATGCGCGCCAGCGAGCCGCCGCCGGCGCCGATAGTCAGCACCTCGATGCTGGGAAAGCGGATCGGATAGCCGAACTCGATCCCCCAGTCCTTGGTCACCCGTGACTGGCCTTCGTAGGCCAAAGACACGTCGCAACTGGTGCCCCCCATGTCCAGGCCGATCGAGTTCGCAAAACCGCACAGCCCGGCGATGTGGCGCGACGCAATGGCCCCCGCCGCAATCCCCGACCCGGCAATCCGGCCGGCGAAGTCGCGCACGCTCGATGGGGTCATGACGCCGCCGCCGCTATGCAGCAACAACAGGTCGGAGGCATAGCCGCCGGCGCGCAGGCGCTCGCTCAGGCGCTCGACATAGGCACCGGCAACCGGGCTGAGCACGGCGTTGACGACGGTGGTGGAAAACCGCTCGTGCTCGAAAATCTCCGGCAACACTTCCGAGGAAATCGATACCGGAACGCCGGGCAGCTCGCTCAGCAGGATGTCGCGCATGGCGCGTTCGTTCTCGCCGTTCATAAAGGCGTTCATGAAGCATACGGCGACCGCGGCAACCTGTCTTCGGCGCAGTATGCGGGCCAGTTCCAGCGCTTCCGCTTGATCTAGTTTCGTAACGACGACGCCGGCCGCATCGATCCGTTCGGACACCGCAAGGCGGTCGCGACGCGGGATATAAGGTCGCGCGACATCCTTGTAGGCGTCCCACAAATCTTCCTTGTTGGCGCGACGAATTTCGATGACGTCGCGGAAGCCGCGGGTGCAGATCATGGCGACGCGCGGCAGGCGGCGGGTGATCAGCGCGTTGGTTGCGACGGTGGTGCCATGCGACAACAGCGCAATGTCACTGAGATTCACCCCGACCGCTGTCAATCCGGTCATGAAACCGTCGATTGGGTCCGGCGTGGTCGGGGTTTTCGCCACCTGCATCTTGCCGCTGACTTCGTCCAAGGCACAGACATCGGTGAAGGTTCCGCCGATATCGATTGCCACACGTACGCTGCCCATACGGTTCGCTCCTCCGCTGCCAAGCGCATTGCTCCAGCGAGATGCATTTGTATGGAAGGCGCGCAAACGGTCAACCGTGCCGTCCATGCGGCTCGGTTGCTTACAACGACGGCAACTGCTTCCGCGACAAGCGCGCAAATGCCGCCGGGCGGTGCAGCGGAGAAAGTAACGATACCAAAACGATAGCGCTGCTGGACGGTTGCGCTTTGCCCTGGCGGCTGTTTGAACCTGCGACAAATCTGTCCGGCGAACTTCGCCGGCCTGCCGGTCGATTGCGGCATGCATGGCACAGCCCTTGCAGCCCCTCGGATTAAGGAAGCGGTCGCTGCTGGAGTGCGGCGCAACTTCGCAAAGACGTGTTGTAGGAGTTTAGTGTGAAAGTATCATCGGCCGGCTGGGCAGTGGCGATTGTTGCGGGGTCGATACTTGCGTGTGCGCCGGCCCGTGCACGTGCGGCGGATGATGATATCGTCCTCGGCTTCGCGGTCGCCCAATCCGGCGGAATGGAGGCCTACGACGGCGACGCCACCAGAATGGCAGGGCTCTGGATCGACCAGATGAACGCCAAGGGCGGCTTGCTCGGAAAGCAACTGAAGCCGGTCTACGCCGACACCAAAAGTGACCGGGTCGAGGGCACCCGCGCCGGCCAGGAAATGGTCCATGACGGGGCAAAGGTCGTATTCGTCACCGCCGATTACGACTACGGCGCGCCAGCCGCCCTGCAGGCGCAGAAGGCCGGTCTGATCTCGGTATTCCTGGGCGCATCGGACCCGAAGGCCGGGGTGATCGGCGTGGGCCCGTACTCATTCACGGCAGAGAAGGCCGGCCAGCTCGAAGGCGCCACGGTGGCGGAGTGGGGCTACGAGAAGAAGGGCTACCGCACCGCCTACGTGTTGCTCGACGATGCCATCGAATATGACAAATCGGTCTGCGCCGGTTTCGACTGGGCGTTCGAAAAGGAAGGCGGCAAGATCGTCGGCCACGACACCTTCAAGAACGCCGATCCGTCGATCGGATCTCAGGTCACCCGGCTGTCCAACGCGATCCGCGACCACAAGGTGGATGCGCTGATGCTGTGCACCTACCAACCCGGTGGTGCCAGCGCGGTGCGGCAATTGCGCTCCGCCGGCATCGAGCTGCCGATCCTCAACGGGTCATCGATGGACGGAACCTACTGGATCAGCGCGGTGCCGGGCCTGGACGATTTCTATGTGCCCGTGCAGGCACTGGCGAATGGCGATCCGCGCCCCGAGGTCGCCCAGTTGACGAAGGATTACACCGCGAAATACGGCAAGCCCCCGACCTCGCAGTATGCCTACCCGATCTATGCCTGGCTGCAGCTCTGGGCCAAGGCGGTGACCGAAGCGAAGACCACCGACGCCAAGCCGGTGGTCGCCATCATGGAAAAGTTCCACGATGAACCCACCGTGCTCGGACCCCGCAGCTTCACGCCCAAGCTGCACATCCAGACTCGCATTCCGCTGACCATCACCGACACCGCCAACGGCAAGCAGGTCCCGGTGGAAGACTGGCGCATCAAGCAGGACATCCCCCCGGCCGTGCTCTACCGGCTGAAGAAGGCCTCCTGATCCTGCAAGCCAACGACGCGACGCAAGCAGCTTCGCTCAGCCTGCTGACCGACCGGCCCGACGTCGTCGGGCAACCCCAGGCGGCGGAACTGACAGCGGAAAAGCTGGAAGTACGTTTCGGCGGCGTGGCGGCGGTGTCCGACGTCACGCTGACGGTCCGACGGCGTGAGGTGTTCGGGCTGATCGGTCCGAACGGCGCCGGCAAGACCACGCTGGTCAACTGCCTGACCGGCTTCCAGCGCCCAACCGCCGGCCGGGTTCTGCTCGGGGGCGATCCAACCGAAGGCTGGTCGCCGGACAAGTTCCGCAAGCAAGGCGTGGCCCGCACCTTCCAGGCCGGCCGGCTGTTCCGCGACATGACCGTACGCGAAAACATCGAGGTCACCGCCGTCGGCCTCGGCCTCGGCCGGCGCGCCGCGGCGGAGCGGGCGATGGCGATGCTCGACTGGATCGGCTTGGCGGATCAGGCGCACCGCATCGCCGGAACCCTGGCCTACACCGACGAACGCCGGGTCGGCATAGCCCGAGCGCTGATCCTGTCCCCGGCGTTCATTCTGCTGGACGAGCCGGCGGCCGGCATGTCGGACGCCGAATGTGAAGGGCTGGCCGAGTGGGTCGCCACCATCCCGCGCCGCTTCGACTGCGGCGTGCTGCTGATCGAGCACAACATGCACGTCATCATGGGCGTCTGCGACCGCATCCACGTGCTCGACGGCGGCCGCACCCTGGCCGAAGGCCGCCCCACCGAAATCCAGGACAACCCCGAGGTGATCGCCGCCTATCTGGGAATGGAACCGTGACCGCAATGCTGGACCTGCACGACGTCGAAGTCCGCTACGGCCGGCTGGTGGCCCTGCGCGGCCTGACCATGGAAGTGCGCCAGGGCGAGGTCGTCTGCCTGATCGGGCCAAACGGCGCCGGCAAGTCAACCACCCTGGCAGCCATCGCCGGCGGTGTCGCCCGAACCACCGGGTCGATCCGCTTCCAGGGCACCGAACTGCCGGCGCGCAAGCCTGAAAGGATCGCCAGGCTGGGTCTCTCGCTGGTGCCGGAAGGACGCCACATCTTCGGCACCCTCAGCGTCGAGGAAAACCTGCGCATCGGCGGCTACATGCGACCCAGCGCGAAAGACGCCTCCGTCGCATTGGAGCGCGTGGCCAACTACTTCCCGCCGCTGAAGCAGCGTTGGCGCTCGCCGGCGGCGCGGCTGTCGGGCGGCGAGCAGCAGATGCTGTCGATCGGCCGAGCCCTGATGACCGGGCCAAAGCTGATGATGGTGGACGAGCCTTCGCTGGGCCTGGCACCGCGCATCATCGACGGCGTCTACGACATCCTGTTGGACCTGCGACGGCAGGAAGGACTGACCCTGCTGATCAACGAGCAGAGCTCGCACCGCATCCTGCGCTTCGCCGATCGTATCTACGTCATCCGCAACGGCGGCATCAAGCTGCACGGCGCCGCGTCGGAGTTGCAGGACGGCGAAGCCATCAAGTCGGCCTATTTCGGCTTCGGCGTGCCGCCGACACCGGTTGGTGCCAGTGAAGAGGAAGCGGCGGCTTGACCGACTTCGTGCAGAACCTGATCGACGCGTTGAGCCTGGGCAGCCTGTACGCGCTGGTGGCACTGGGGATAGGACTGCTGTTCGGCATTCTGCGGCTGGTGAATTTCGCGCATGGCGATTTCATCACCCTGGGCGCCTATGCGCTGATCATCCCATCCTCGGATGTGGTGGCGAAGATGTTTATCGGCGCCTGGAACTGGGCGTTGCTGATCCCGGCGGTCTGCGCCATCGTCGTTCTCGTGGCGCTGTTGACCGACGTGCTGGTGTTCCGCCCGCTGCGACGCACCAGCGCGCCGACCCTGATGATCGCGTCCTTTGCCGTCAGCTACATGATCCAGAACGGCGTGCTGATGGCCTATGGCTCGCGGCCGAAATCGGCAAACCTGTGGCCGGGACTGACGGCGCAGATCATGCTGGGTGGCCTGCGGGTGCCGCTGCTGCAGGTGGTGACGATCGTCACGACACTTGTCCTGATGGGACTGTTGACACTGTTCCTGTACCGCACCCGGTGGGGCGTGCAGATGCGCGCGGCGGCCGAGGATTTCCGCATGGCCCAATACCTCGGCGTGCGCGGCAATTTCGTGATCGGGCTGGCCTTCGCCATCAGCGGCGTCTTGGCGGCGGCCGTGTCGCTGCTGTTCCTGGCCCAGACCGGGTCACTCAGCAACGTCATGGGCGTGCCGCTGGCGCTGTTCGCCTTCGTGGCCGTCGTCGTGGGCGGCATGGGCAGCCTGCCGGGCGCGGTCGCGGGCGGCTTCCTGGTCGGGTTCGTCATCATCATGCTGCAGGCCTACCTGCCGTCCGATCTGCGGGTGTTTCGCGATGCCTTCGCGTTCGCCTTCGTCATCCTGGTGCTGTTGCTGCGACCGTCCGGCCTGATCCCGTCCCGCACCCTCGTGGAGCGGGTGTGAGAGCCGTCCTGCGCGGGCTGTTGACGCCGCTGCTGCTGATCGCGGCGGTGGCGCTGGCGACCCTCATCGGCGTTTTGGGCGGCGACCAGATCCAGACCTCCCTGGTCGAGATGCTGATCCGCATGGTCGTCGTGGTCGGCATGTGGGTTTTCATCGGCAACTCCGGCGTGATCTCGTTCGGCCATATCGGCTTTATGTGCATCGGCGCCTATGCCGCGGCATGGGCGACGGTGGACCCGAACTGGAAGAGCATCATGCTCACCGGGCTGCCGAATGCCCTGCAAAACAACCAGTATCCGATTCCGCTCGGCATCGCCGGCGCTGCCGCATTGGCCGCCGTCGTGGCATTGCTGCTGGGCGCGGCGATCATGCGGCTGTCCGGCATCGCCGCCTCGATTGCCACCTTCGCCTTCCTGATGATCGTCAACAGCGTCTACTCGAACTGGGATTCGGTGACCGCCGGCACCAGCTCCATCATCGGCATCCCCACCGTGGTCGGACCGTGGCTGGCATTCGGCTTCGCCGCCGCCGCGATCCTGGTGGCGCACCTGTTCGCGGTTTCCAGGATCGGCCTGATGCTGCGCGCCTCCCGCGACGACGAGGTCGCGGCCAAGGCCTCGGCGATAAACATCCTGCGCGTCCGGCTGCTGGCGTTCGTGCTGAGTGCCGCCATCGTCGGCGCCGGCGGGGCGATCTGGGGACACTTCCTGGGCATCCTGACCGCCGATACGTTCTACCTGAGCCTGTCCTTCATTACTTTGGCGATGCTGGTCGTGGGCGGCCTTGGCAGCCTGAGCGGCGCCGTCCTGGGCGTGGTGTTGGTTACCGTCGTGGTGGAGGTCCTGCGCCGACTCGAACAGGGCATCCCGATCGGCTCCACCACCGTCGTGCTGCCGGCCGGCAGCCAGGAAATCGGCCTCGGCCTGGTGCTGGCACTGGTCATGATCTTCCGCCCGACCGGCGTGGCGGCGGGACGCGATCTGGTCTGGCCGCGCCGCTGGACACGCGCCGGCCGAACCAAGCCGTTGGCCGTGCCGGAACGGCGAACCGCCGAAATCGAGGCAAGCGGGCATTGATCGCGATGCCGCAATCGCGCTTCCTCAGCGGGGCGGCCTATGTCGATGGCCGCGTCACGCCGCTGGCCGAGGCATGCATTCCGCTGACCGACTATGGCTACCGGCGGTCCGACGTGACCTACGACGTCGTCAGCGTCCGGCACGGCGCGTTCTTCCGGCTGGATGACCATCTCGCGCGGTTTCGCGCCTCGATGCAGGCACTGCGCCTCGATCCCGGACTGAACGATGGCGATATCCGCGCGATCCTGCTGCGGCTGGTGCGGTTGTCCGGCCTACGTGAGGCCTATGTCGCGATGGACTGCCTGCGCGGCGCTCCGAAACCCGGATTGCCGCCGCATCCGCTGAACTGCCGCAACTACCTGGCGGCGTTCGCCCGTCCCTACGTGTGGGTGATGTCGCCGGAGGTGCAGGCGCGCGGCGCGCATCTGATCGTCGCCGACGTGCCGCGGATACAAGAAGCCTCGATCGACCCGACGGTAAAGAACTTCCACTGGGGCGACCTCACCCAGGCCCTGTTCCAGGCGCACGATCGTGGCGCAGACACAGCGGTGCTGCTCGACACTGCCGGAATGGTCACCGAGGGCCCCGGCTTCAACGTGTTCAGCATCACCGACAATGTCGTTTCGACCCCGGATCGCGGCGCACTCGCCGGCATCACCCGCCTGTCAGTGATCGAGCTGTGCGCCGAGCTCGGGCTGCGCTGCGAGGTGCGGCCGGTGACGGTGACGGAACTGCGCGCCGCCGATGAACTGTTCACCTGCACCACGGCGGGCGGCGTGATGCCGGTGTCGCGGCTGGATGGTCGTATCATCGGCAACGACCGTCCCGGCCCGATCTCGGCCGCGCTGCGTGAACGCTACTGGAAGCGCCGCGCCGAGGGCTGGCATGCCACGCCGATCGATTATCAGGAGACAGCGTCATGATGCGGCTGGGGATCGACGTCGGCGGCACCTTCACCGACTTCGTCGCTTACGACACCACCACGTGCACATTGCGGGCTTGGAAGAACATGTCCACGCCGGCCGATCCGACCGAAGGCATCCTGACCGGACTGAGCAATGCCAGCTCTGACCAACTGTCCGGCCTGCGGCTGGGCAGCACGGTGGTGACCAATGCGCTGCTGGAGCGCAAGGGTGCGGTGGTCGGCTACGTCACCACCGAAGGCTTCCGCGACATTCCGTTCATCGGACGCGGCAACCGGCGCCATCACTACGACCTCGCCTGGGTCAAGCCAAAGCCCTTCCTGAAGCGCCGGCACGCCTATGAGGTATCCGAACGCATCGCCGCCAACGGCGCCGTGCTGACGCCGCTGAATGAGGACAGCGTGCGGGTGCTGGCACGCCGGATGCGCAACGAGAACCAGGTCGAGGCGGTCGCGGTGATGCTGATGCACTCCTACATCGAGCCATCCCATGAGCGAAGCATCCGCGACATCTTCGCCGCCGAAATGCCGGATGTGCCGGTGTCGATCTCCTACGACGTGCTACCGAAATGGAAGGAGCATTTCCGCTCCTCGACCACGCTCTGCGACGCCTACGTCAAGCCGATCGTCCGCCGCCAACTGGGATCGTTGCGGGCGCGCCTGGATGGCGCCGGGATCGCGGCGCCGATCGTGGTGATGCGTTCCAACGGCGGGGAGATGACGTTGGACGCCGCCGCCGCCGCGCCGATCCAGATGGCGGTGTCGGGGCCGACCGGCGGGGTCATCGCGGCCAAGCGCGTGGCCGGCCTGCTCGGGATCGACAACGTGGTCACCTTGGACATGGGCGGCACCTCCACCGACGTGTCCACCATCGTTGGCGGCCAGGAACGGTTCACCACCGATTTCGAGATCGAATGGGGCCGTCCGGTGCAGATCCCGATGATCGATATCCGCACCATCGGCGCCGGCGGCGGGTCGCTCGCCAGGATCGATACCGGCGGCATGCTGGTGGTCGGGCCGCAAAGCGCCGGCGCGCGGCCCGGACCGGCCTGCTACGGTCGTGGCGGCACCGAACCGACGGTAACCGACGCCAATGTCGTGCTGGGGCGGATCGCGGCGGACAACTTCCTGGGCGGCAGCATGAAGCTGGATCCGGCCGCGGCGCGCGAAGCCGTCGCCGGGCTGGCCGCGCAACTAGGCATCGGCGTGGAACAGACCGCGCTGGCGATCGTTCGCATCGCCAACAACACCATGGTCGGGGCGTTGCATACCTCGCTGACCGAGCAGGGGCTGGACCCGCGGGATTTCACCATCATGCCGTTCGGCGGGGCAGGGCCGCTGCATGTCTGCGACCTGATGCAGGAGGCCTCCATCCGGCGCGCGGTGGTGCCGAATTTCCCAGGCCAGTTCTCCGCTTTTGGCTTCATCCTGGCCGACGCCAGGGTCGATCGGCACCGCACCGTTCAGCTCTCCTCACGCGCCTTCGACGAGGCGCGCGCCGAGGCGGCGATGGCCGACCTGGTAGCGGAATGCCTGGACGAATTGCGCGTGCAAGGACACACCGACAACGTAACGATACTGCGCAGCGTGGACATGCGTTACGCCGGGCAGAACTACGAACTGAACGTTCCGGTCCATGCCGACAGTTTGCATCACGACGGCCGGACCGCGTTGTGGGAGGCGTTCCACGCCCAGCATGCCGCGCGGTTCGGCTTCCGATTGGGTGACGCGGTGGAGATCATCACCTTCATCGTCACCGCCAGCGTCGCCACCGGTGCGATCGAACTGCCGACCATCACCAAGGCTTCCGCTGCACCGGTGCAGGCGCACCGCCGCGCTGTCTGGTTCGAGGCGGGGTGGATCGATACACCGGTCTATGACCGAGGCAGCCTGCTGCACGGCCACGAACTGCCCGGCCCGGCGCTGGTCGAGGAGACCGCATCGGTCACCGTCGTCGGGCCGGGTCATCGGCTGACCGTGGATGCCCACGGCAACCTGCATATTCTCGATGCAAGCTGATATCGACAGGGAGATACCTGGCATGGATATGGTCACGCTGAACATCGTCGGCGGCATCCTGGTCTCGATCTGCCGCGACATGGGGGTGACGCTGATGCGCACGTCCTACTCCACCATTTTCAGTGAATCGCTCGATTTCACCTGCGGGCTTGCGCTGCCCACCGGCGAACTCATCGCAACTGGGGATTTCTGTCCGTCGATGATCGGCGGGCTGCCCCTGCTGCTGCGCTCCTGCGTGCAGGAAATTCCGCTCGATACACTGCGTCCGGGCGATGTGCTGGTGCACAACGATCCCTATCGCGGCGGCCTGCACACGCCGGAGCACACCTTCTTCAAGCCGGTCTTCGTCGACGGCGAAATCATGGGTTTCGCGGTGTCCATCGGCCATGTCTGCGAAATCGGCGGCATGGCCCCGGCCGGCTTCGCCGGTGAGGCAACCGAGGTGTTCCACGAGGGCCTGCGCGTGCCCCCGGTGAAGCTGATCCGCGAAGGCGTGGACGAGCCGGATATCTGGCGGCTGCTGCTGGCGAATGTGCGCACGCCGCGCTACAATTACGGCGATTTCCGCGCCCTGATCGCGGCAACCGACCTGGGCGAGCGGCGCATGGCGGAACTGGTGCGCAAGCACGGCAAAGCCCGGTTCGTCGAACTGGGGCGCGAGTTGATGGCCTACTCCGAACGCCGCATGCGGGCCGAGATCAGCAAGATTGCGGACGGCAAATACATGTTCGAAGACTTCATGGAGGATGATGGGATCGAAGACCGCGCCTATCGCATCCGAGCCACCGTCTTCGTGCAGGGTGACGAGCTGATCGTGGATTACACCGGTAGTGACAAGCAGGCGAAGGGCCCGATCAACGCGACTCTGGGGGTAGCCTGGGGTGCCTCCTACAATGCGGTCTTGCAACTGACGGATTCCACAATCCCGAAGAACTCCGGCTGCTTTCGCCCGATCCGCGTGCTGGCCCCGGCCGGCACCATCGTCAACGTCAATTTCCCCGGGCCTTCGGTCGGCGGCAACACCGAGACGCATTGCCGGATTGCCAATGTGGTGATGGGCGCGCTGGCACCGGCGATGAAGCCGCGTTCGGCGGCAACCGATGGCGCCAGCCACAGCAACTTCCTGTTCGGCGGCAACGATCCGGAAACCGACGAGTTCTTCTGCTGCTACGACCTGACCCCAGTCGGCTGGGGCGGCCGCAGCTTCGCCGACGGCAACGACGCGGTCGGTGGTATCAATGGCAACTGCCCGCATACCCCGGTCGAGGTGTTCGAATACCGCTATCCCTGGCACGTCGAGGAATTCCGGCTGGTGAACGATTCCGGCGGCGCCGGCACCTTCCGCGGCGGTCTGGCACTGACCAAGACAGTGCGGGCAACGACCGCGCCGATGACGTTCTCCTACATGAGCGACCGGCAGAAGCTCAGTCCCTGGGGGCTGCATGGCGGACTGCCGGGGGCGAAAGCCGAACTGCTGATGGCGCGCGACGGCAGCGGGTCGTGGCTGACGGTGACCCAGGCCTTCAACAAGGTCTCACCGAGCAAGTTCGCCAATGTGCCGATCCGGCCGGGGGATCGGATCCGGATCGTTTCGCCGGCCGGGGGCGGCTGGGGGCCGCCCGAACACCGCGACCCGGCGCGGGTGCTGGAGGATGTCCGGGAGGGATATGTCTCGGCGGAACAAGCCCGAGCGGTTTATGGCGTCACGCTGGGCGATTAGGGGGTGGGGGGATGCGATTTTCGCCGGAAGGCTATTACGTCGAACGTTACGTTAAATGCGCGAATTGCGGGCTGCTGATCTACGACCAGGGCGTTGCGGGCACCGGCGGGACGGGGCTGTTCTGCTCGGCGTGGTGTGTGGCTTGGGATGAGCAACGCCAGGCCGGGGTCGAGCATCCGGTGCTGAAGCTGCCGACGGACTGATTGCGGCACCGGGCCGCACCTGATCGAACCTATCCGGAGCATTGCGTGAGGGATCGAAAGGTGAGCCGGTAAGCCGCAGAATTCTGCCTTCTGGCGAATGGGGTGTCCGAAGAACTAGAGCACTTCCACGGTGACTGGAAATAACCGGCATGGCGGAGGCAGTTGGCGCATTCCTGCGAAGTGAAGCATCCGGTCAGAGTTCCCAGAGCGTTCCACAGCGCCTCGACGGTTCGGATGGCCATGGCTCGCAGCCGGCCTTGAGTTTGGCGAACGTCTTTGCCGAGAACATCCGCAACCTGCCAATGCACTGCCCGGGTCGAGCATTACGCACCCGAAATGGGGCCCCGACCGCCACGCTCGCGACCCCAGATACCCCATCATTCCACCCCACCACGCCAGACCGACAAAGAAATAATTCTTGAATACTAAGGACAATTCGCCTACCTAGACCGACGAACAAACACCGAACCCAGCAGCAGGCCCCCATGTCCGTCACCATCAACTCCGCCACCACCAACTCCGCCACCACCAACTCCGCCACCACCAACTCCGCCACCACCAACCGCCTCCACACCAATCTCCCCCAAGCCGTCCTCGAAACCATCCTCACCCGCCTCGCTGCGCTGTTCCTCGCCGGTGCCGGCGGCGACCCAACCGCCGCCCGCCACGCCGCCGCCCAGATGCTCGCCGCCTACCACCCGGAAACCGAGGACGAACTCTACCTCGCCGCCAGCGTCGTCAGCTTCGGCTTCCAGTCACTCGAAGCGCTCAGCCAAGCCGCCACCCCGGACATGCCGTTGACCCGCATCCTCCGCCTCCGCGGCGGCGCCGTCACTCTCAGCCGCGAATCCGACAAAGCCCGCAAACGCCTCGACCAACTGCGGAACGCCCGGCAGCAAGCCGTCCCCGCCGAACCGCGGCCCGAACCGACCCAGCCTGAGCTAGCCCCGCCCGAACCAGCCCAGCCCGAACCAAAAGTCGCCAAAGCCCTCGACCTGATCCAGGACACCGCCCAGATTGCCGAAGCCGCCAAGACCAGCGGCCTGACCTGGGCCCAGTCGCACGAAAAGCGCCAGCAAGACGAGCGCATCGCCGCGAGCCTGAAGCGAGCCGAGGCGCGCATCGCCGCGCAGGCCAACGCCACCACGCTCGGCCATCACAGCCCAGTCCCGGCGGCGCAGTCATCCAGCCCGGGCAATTGCCTTCGCTGACCCGACCAGACGATGCTCACCGCAGCCAGCATCACCGCGGGGAATGTTCCTCTCCAAACACCCCGCTCACCGCCTCCAGCATAAAAACCTTCGCGCTAAAGTCGCCCTCACCCCGGCGGCGCCACCGACAACCCATTCACCTGGTGCTGTGCAATGAACCGCGCCACCAGCCCCGACGCCTTCGCCTCCTCGACGACCTCGCGCAGCCACGCCGCCGCCGCCGCGTTCGCCTTCGCCGTCCCAACCGCCTGCTGCACCGCGGTGAACTGCCCCGGCAGGATCACCGCGCCCGGCAGCTTCGCCACATCGCTCAGCAGCCGAGGCCGCAGTCCGGCCAGTGCCTCCAGCCGCTCGGACAGGAACTGATCCAGCGCACCGTCC
Source organism: Rhodopila sp. (assembly GCF_965277825.1). Classification (NCBI taxonomy): domain Bacteria; kingdom Pseudomonadati; phylum Pseudomonadota; class Alphaproteobacteria; order Acetobacterales; family Acetobacteraceae; genus Rhodopila; species Rhodopila sp. The sequence goes on from NZ_OZ255846.1 coordinate 1,195,362, forward strand.
AGGCTGTTCGACCGCACCAATGTCGCCCGGCTGATATTGCGCTCCAACCACAGGTCGTAGGCACTGCGGGCGGTCACCGCGATCCGCACGCCAGGCTGGTCCACGTCGGCGATCGCCTGCAGCGGCGACCCGGCGGGCACCAGATAGGTCGCCTCGATCTCGGCATAGGCAGCGGTGAAGGCGATCTTCTCGGCGCGCGCGGGTTCGGCGCCGATCAGCCCGATATCCCAAACGTCATTGCCGGCAACATCGGCCAGCTCGCCCGGCTTGGCGAACGGCACATGCTGGATCGGCACACCCAGCCGATCGGCGATCGCCCGCGCCATGCTGGGCGACACCCCCTCAGGCTCGCCGGCGGCGCTGCGCCCGGTGACCAGCAGGAAGTTGGACATGTTGATGCCGGCGCGCAGCACGCCATGCGGTGCCAGTTGGGCCTTGATTTCTGGGGTCATCGGTTCCGTTCTCGCATGGGGACGCCGCGGCCGCGCACCAAACCGGGGTTCGCCGGTTGTCGCGAACCGCAGACCCCCGACACTAGGCGGCGAAGCAGGGCTTCGGCAACCCGCGGCGGTCGGCCGGTTCCAGCCGGAGGCCGGTCAGATCCGCACCGTGCCCACGCTGGCGATGTCCAGCAGGCGTTCGATCACCTCGGGTTCCTGCGCGCCGGCGATCGCGTGCATGCCGTCCACGACGAAGCACGGCACGCCGTTGATGCCCAGCCGGTGCGCCCGCAGATTGTCGGCGTGGACCGCCTCGGCTTCCGCCTCCGAGGCCAGGAACCGTCGCACCGCGACCCGCTCCATGCCGCAGGCCGTGGCGATCGCCGCCAGCACGGCATGGTCGCCGATGTCGCAGCCATCGGTGAAGTGCGCCGCAAACAACGCCTCCACCAGCCCATCGGCTCGGCCGTAGCCGGCGGCGTAACGGACCAGGCGATGGGCATCCACCGAGGACGGCGTGCGGCGGATGCGCTCGAAGCGGAAATCCACGCCCTCGTTGCGGCCGGTCTCGCTGATCGTCGCGTAGAGCCGCCGAGCCCGGTCCTCGCCGCCGAATTTGCGCACCACGTAGTCCGGCCGCGCCATGCCGGTGCGCGGCATGTCGGGGTTGAGCAGGAACGGGCGCCAGATCAGTTCGAATGCCAGGTCGGGGCGGCGGCGCATCGTGCGCAATAACCGCCGCACCCCAAGATAGCACCACGGGCAGATCAGATCATGCACGATCTCGATCAGCAGCCGAGCCTTCGGGGGCGCCAGGACGTTCACGTCAGAAGTGTGACGCCTTCACCCGGCGTTGTCACGCCCCGATCGGGTTCGGTGCTTGCATTGTCGCGGTCGGCGTCAGGCAATTACCGAAAAACCGACCGCGGTTCGCCGCGGACCTGGTCGATCACCGCGGATCAGTTTCCGGCCTCGACCTGGCGGCGGGATAGTTCCGACTTAGCATTCATCGCCAGTCGGCGGCGGTTTGGGTCAGGCCAGTCTGCCATGGCAATGCTTGTACTTCTTGCCCGACCCGCACGGGCACGGCGCGTTGCGCGGTGTCGCCGCCCAGGTGCTCTGGTCGGCGGGATCGACGGCCGCCGTGCGGTTCGGTGCCGCCGTCACGACGCGCGGCGCGGCAACCGGTTCGGCCAGCGCGAGGTCCGACAGCATCGCCGATTCCGGTTCGGCGTGACTTTCCACCATCCGCATAATCGGCGGCGGCGCCAGCGGCTGGTCGGGGGCAAGTTCGACGCGGGCCAGCAGGCTGCTGACGCGTTCCTTCAGCTCGCCCAGCATGGCGTTGAACATGGCGAACGCCTCGGACTTGTATTCGTTCAGCGGGTCGCGCTGGCCATAGGCGCGCAGGCCGATGCCCTGGCGCAGGTGGTCGAGCGCATACAGGTGCTCCTTCCATACCGCGTCCAGGGTCTGGATCAGCAGGCTCTTTTCGATGAACCGCATCAGGTCGGGACCCATATTGGCGGCTTTCGCGGCCATCATCTGTTCCACTGCGGCATCGATCCGCTCGCGCAGGCCGGTTTCGTCGATGCCGTCTTCGCGGCCCCAATCCTCGATCGGCAGGGCCAGGTTGAACACCCGTTCCACGTCGGCGGTGAGTTCGGCCAACTGCCATTGTTCGGAGAAGGCTTTTTCCGGCACCCTGGCGGAGACCATCGGGGCGAGCACGTCCTGGCGCATGTCGGCGACGGTTTCGGTGACCTCGGTCAGCGTCATGAACTCCTTGCGCTGGGCGTACAGTTCCTTGCGCTGGGCGTTCATCACATCGTCGTATTTCAGCACGTTCTTGCGCGTGTCGAAGTTGCGCGCCTCGACCTTTTTCTGGGCCTTTTCCAGCGCCTTGTTGATCCACGGGTGGACGATCGCCTCGCCCTCCTTCAGCCCCAGGCGCTGCAGCATGCCGCCCATCCGGTCGGACCCGAAGATGCGCATCAGGTCGTCTTCCAGCGACAGGAAGAAGCGCGACCGGCCGGGGTCGCCCTGGCGGCCCGATCGGCCGCGCAACTGGTTGTCGATGCGCCGGCTTTCGTGGCGTTCGGTGCCGATGACGAACAGCCCGCCGGCGTCCTTCACCGCCTGGTGGGCGGCGGCGTTCTCCTCGCGGATCACCGCCTCGCGCCGAGCGCGGGCATCCGGGTCCTCGATGCCGGCAAGTTCGCGCAGCAGCCGGACATCGAGGTTGCCGCCGAGTTTGATGTCGGTGCCGCGGCCGGCCATGTTGGTGGCGATGGTGACCGCGCCGGGCGCGCCGGCCTGCGACACGATCCCGGCTTCCTGCTCGTGGAAGCGGGCGTTCAGCACCGCGTGCGGAACTTTCTTCTGCTTCAGCAGGTTGCTGATGGTCTCGCTTTTCTCGATCGAGGTGGTGCCGACCAGCACCGGCTGCCCCTTCTCCCGCGCCTCGGCGATCAGCGCGGCCACCGCCTCGTATTTCTCCGCCGCGCTGCGATAGACCTCGTCGTCCTCGTCCTTGCGGGTAACCGCCACATTGGTCGGGATCTCCAGCACGTCGAGCTTGTAGATTTCGGCGAACTCGTCGGCCTCGGTCAGCGCGGTGCCGGTCATGCCGGCGAGCTTCGGATAGAGGCGGAAGTAGTTCTGGAAGGTGATCGAGGCCAGGGTCTGGTTCTCGGCCTGCACGGTGACGTGTTCCTTGGCCTCCAGCGCCTGGTGCAGGCCTTCCGAGTAGCGCCGGCCCTGCATCATGCGGCCGGTGAACTCGTCGATGATGATCACCTGGTCGTCGCGCACGATGTAGTCGACATCACGGGCGAACAGGGTGTGGGCGCGGACCGACTGCTGGACGTGGTGCACCACCGAGACGTTGAAGATGTCGTAGAGGTTGCCCTCGGTCAGCACCTCGGCCTGCTTCAGCATTTCCTCGACCGTTTCGCTGCCGGGTTCGGTCAGCGAGACGGTCTTGAACTTTTCGTCCTTTTCGTAGGTCTCGGGGTCCTTGACCAGTTCCTTCACTACCAGATCGACCTGGCGATACAGGTCGGAACTGTCCTCGGCCGGGCCGGAGATGATCAGCGGGGTGCGCGCCTCGTCGATCAGGATCGAGTCGACCTCATCGACGATCGCGTAGCTGAACTCGCGCTGGACCATGTCTTCCAGGCGATATTTCATGTTGTCGCGCAGGTAGTCGAAGCCGAATTCGTTGTTGGTGCCGTAGGTGATGTCGGCGGCGTATTGGACGCGCTTGGAGTCCTCGTCCTGGCCGTGCACGATGACGCCATAGGTCAGTCCGAGGAAGTTGTAGATCTGGCCCATCCAGTCGGCGTCGCGGCGGGCCAGGTAGTCGTTGACGGTGACGACGTGGACGCCAAGGCCCGCCAGCGCGTTGAGGTAGACCGGCAGGGTGGCCACCAGGGTCTTGCCCTCGCCGGTCTTCATTTCCGAGATCTTGCCGTCATGCAGCACCATGCCGCCGACCAGTTGGACGTCGAAGTGGCGCTGCCCGAGGGTGCGGCGGCTGGCCTCGCGGACCACGGCGAAGGCTTCGGCCAGCAGGTCGTCGAGGGTGGCGCCGTTGGCCAGCCGGGCGCGGAATTCCAAGGTCTTGGCGGCGAGCGCCTCGTCCGACAGCGCCTTCATGCCGTCTTCCAGCGCGTTGATCGCCGGGACCCGCCGCTGGTACCCCTTCAGGAAGCGGTCGTTGGAGGAGCCGAAAATGGCGCGGGCGATGGAGGCGAGCATGCGGACCTTTCAGGCGCGGCCCGAGCGAGGCTCGGGCGTCCGGGGACGGAGATAAGGCCCGGACGGGTCAGGGTCAACGATTTGGGGAAAATCAGCAGGCTCGTGAACCGGTGGTCGCGGCTGGCCGGGGTGACGCGGGTCGGCGCGGCGGCCTTTTTGGCAGCGCGCGGCCGAATCGCTCAGCCGGTCATGATCACGCGTGGTCGCCTGGCGAGGACCCGAGAACCTGATCAGAGCTGTAGCCAAGCCGGTCTAGCGGCTTGCGCGGGGTTTCGCCATGCTCTGTTGGCACGACGGCCACGCTCCCACGTGCCCGTTCGGTCTGCGTTGCCACCACTTCATCCAGTTCGCCGCGAAGGCGGTATAGATCGGACGCAGCGGCGCAGTCCGAGGCATGTTGGGTTCTGGCTGAGGTGGGGAGAATTTTATTTCACGGCATTTCGTGCTATGAACGGCGCGATGAGCGATCGTACCCGCCCTATGCTGACCCCGCCCGGCGGGGAGACCAAGGTCCTGCTGCATTCGTGCTGCGCGCCGTGTTCGGGGGAGGTGATGGAGGCGATGCTGGCATCCGGCATCCGCTATACGATCTTCTTCTATAACCCCAACATTCATCCGAAGCGGGAATATTTGTTGCGCAAGGACGAAAATGTCCGCTTCGCCGAGAAGCACGGCGTGCCGTTCGTCGACGCCGACTACGACAAGGACAACTGGCTGGCGCGGGCCAAGGGCATGGAGTGGGAGCCGGAACGCGGGGCGCGCTGCACCATGTGCTTTGACATGCGGTTCGAGCGCACCGCGCTGTATGCCCACGAGCACGGTTTCCCGGTGATGACCAGCTCGCTGGGAATCTCCCGCTGGAAGAACATGGCGCAGATCAACGACTGTGGGATGCGGGCGGCGGCGCCGTACCAGGATCTGAACTATTGGGAGTACAACTGGCGCAAGGGTGGCGGCGCGGATCGCATGATCGCCATCAGCAAGCGCGAGGAATTCTACCAGCAGGAATACTGCGGCTGCGTCTATTCACTGCGTGACACCAACAAGCACCGCCACGACACCGGCCGGCAGCCGATCGCCTTCGGCACGCAGTTCTATCGCGCGACGAAATGAGGGCTCGATCTCCGGTGACCTGACCGCCCTTTACGGGCCGATCGCCAGCGGTGCCGCATGACGAGCCACGCGGCGAGGCAGGCGCGGGGCCCGGGGTTGGTCAGATGAACACGCCGGCCATACCGCCGGCCGGGTAGCGGGTGCCGGCCGCGGCGCCGACCGGGACGGCCTCGGACATGCGCGCGACCTCCTGCGGCGACAGCTTGACGTTCAAAGCGCCGACGTTCTCGTCCAGCCGCTTGGCGTGGCGGGTTCCGGGAATGGCAACGACGTCCGGCCCCTGGGCCAGCAGCCAGGCCAGGGTGACCTGCGCGGGGGTGCAGGATTTTTCTCCGGCGATGGCCTCGATCTTCGCCACCAGGGCGCGGTTCTGGTCGAAGTTCTGCTGCTGGAACCGCGGATGGGCGGAACGGCGGCCGTCGACATCGGAGAAGCTCTTGATCGCCCCCGTCAGGAAGCCGCGGCCCAGCGGCGCGTAGGCGACGAAGCCGATGCCGAGTTCGGTGGTCAGCTTGCGGGTCGCCTCGGCCTCTTCGCGATACAGCAACGAATACTCGGTCTGCACGGCGGCGATCGGATGCACCTGATGGGCGCGGCGGATGCGGTCGGGGGCGGCCTCGGACATGCCGAGGAAGCGCACCTTGCCCTGCTGGACGAGCTTGGCCATGGCGCCGATGGTGTCCTCGACCGGGACGGCGGGATCGACGCGGTGCTGGTAATACAGGTCGATGACGTCGACGCCGAGGCGCTGCAAGCTGGCCTCGCAGGCCTGGACAACGTATTCGGGACGTCCGTTGACCCCATTGGACTGCCCGGGGCGCTGGATCTGGCCGAACTTGGTGGCGAGCACGACGTTGTCGCGGCGGCCCTTCAGGGCCCGGCCGAGCACTTGTTCGTTATGCCCCCAGCCGTACATGTCGGAGGAGTCGAGGTGGTCGACGCCGCTGTCGATGGCGTGGCGGATCAGGTCTTCCGAGACCGCGTCGTCGGCCTCGCCATAAATGCCTGACAGCGACATGCAGCCGAGGCCGATGGCGGAGACCGATAGGCCCTTGCCGAGCGAGCGATGTTCGAGCTTTGGCGCTGTTGCCATAGGATGTGCCTCCTGGGTTGCGATGGAGTATGGCCGACGCAGGCGTGGCGCGCCAGGGAACCCGAAGACCGGAACCCGACGCTTCGTGCTTGCGCGCCGCCAGCGACTGTGGTCGGAAGCGGCCGTTTTCGCGGTGGGCCACGGACATGACGGTGATCGGCGTTGATTTCGGCACGACCAACAGTGTCGTCACCGCATTGCGCGCCGACGGGTCGGTCGAGACGGTGCGGCACGCATTCTGCACCGCCGAACTGGACGTCATCCGCTCGGTGCTGTGCTTCTGGAACGACGGCGCGCGGGACCGCATCGTGCTGCGCCACGCCATCGGGCCGGCGGCGATCGAGGCGTATCTGGACGATCCGCTGGACAGCCGGCTGATGATGTCGCTGAAGAGCTACCTGGCGCAGCGCAGCTTCAGCGAGACCAGGGTGTTCGGCCGCCCGTTCGCCCTTGACGGGCTGATCGGCCTGTTCCTAACGGCGATCCTGCCCAAGCCGCACGACGCAATGCTGGTCGCCGGGCGCCCGGTGCGGTTCGCCGGTGAGGCGCCGGACGATGCGTTCGGCGAGCAGCGGCTGCGTGCGTGCTATGCCGCCGCCGGCTGGCCGCGGGTGTGCACCGCCTGGAGCCGGAGGCCGCGGGCTATCGTTTCGCTCGTGGCCTGAGCGCGCCGGCCACCGTGCTGGTCGGTGATTTCGGCGGCGGCACCAGCGACTTTTCGGTGCTGCGTTTCGAGCCCGGCAGCAACCGCCGGGTGACCGCGCTGGGCCGTGCCGGCATCGGCATCGCCGGGGATACGTTCGACTACCGGATCATGGATCAGGTGGTGTCGCCGCGGCTCGGCAAGGGCACGACGTATCGGCCCGGGGGCACCGATCTGCCGGTGCCGCCGGAGTATTACTCCAGCTTCGCGCGCTGGCACCGGCTGTCGCTGATGCGGGCGCCGAAGACGTTGCGCGACATCGAGGCGGTGGCCAGGACGGCGCGGCATCCAGACCGGCTGGGCGCACTGCTGCGGCTGATCCGCGATGAGCTGGGCTATGAGCTGTATCGCGCCGTGTCGGGGGTGAAGGCGGAGCTGTCGCGCGCCGAGAAGGCGGTGCTGCGGTTCCGTCACGCCGATTTCGCCATCGAGCAGACGATCGCGAGGGCGGATTTCGAGCACTGGATCGCGCCCGACATCGCCCGCATCGCGGCCACGGTGGATCTTGCGCTGGCCGAGGCCGGGCTGCGCCAGGATGCGATCGACCGGGTGTTCCTGACCGGCGGCACGTCGTTGGTGCCGGCGGTGCGCGGGCTGTTCACCTCGCGGTTCGGGGCCGCGCGGGTGACCGGGGGCGACGAGTTCGTTTCGGTGGCCGAGGGGCTGGCGCTGATCGGGCGCGACCGGGCGGGCGGGGCGGTCGAGTAGGAATCCAGGGGCCCCGTCTGGGCGGCAGCAGGACCGGTGCGGCGGCTGCGACCCGCGGTCCCGCCCCGGTGGGTGGTTTGCCGCGGCGTCGTAGGCACTGTACAACGCAGAGAATAAAAGATCGGGAGGCCGCTTTGGACGACGTCATAGCCGGCTGTCATGTCTTCACCGGCGAGCGATCGGCGAACAGCTACCAGCTCAACAAGATGGCCAACAGTCTGCGTTCGGACGCGGCACGCGCCAGCTTCATTGCCGATGAGGCCGGGTATATGCGGGCGATGGGCTGCGCCGAACGGGAGATCGAGTTGGTCGGCCAGCGCAACTGGAAAGCGCTGATGGAGCATGGCGCGAGCATCTACCTGCTGCTGAAGATCGGCGCCGCGGTGGGTCACTCGTTGCAGCAGATCGGCGCCCATACCGGGGGGATGACGTTGGCGGAATTCCAGGTGAAGGAGCACTGACCATGGCAACGGTGATCGGCGGCATCGGCACCTCGCACGCTCCGACGATCGGGGTGGCCTGGGACAAGGGCCAACAGCGGGAACCGATGTGGGCGCCGCTGTTCGACGGCTACGTTCCGGCGCGACGCTGGCTGGACGAAGTGAAGCCCGACCTGTTCCTGATCGTTTACAACGACCACGTGAACCAGTTCTTCTTCGACGCCTATCCGACCTTCGCGCTGGGAGTCGGGGCGGTGCATGCGCAGGCGGACGAGGGCTGGGGCAAGCGGGCGCTGGCCGACTTGCCGGGCGACCCGGATTTTGCCTGGCATCTGGCTCGATCGCTGGTGGAAGACGAGTTCGATCCGACGATCTGCCAGGAGATGGCACTGGATCACGGCATCCTGTCGTTCCTGCCGTTGCTGACCGATACCGACTGGAAAGTGCCGGTGGTGCCGCTGGCGGTGAACGTGATCCAGCACCCGATCCCGACGGCGCGGCGGCTGTTCCGGCTGGGCGCTGCGTTGCGGCGGGCGATCGAATCGTATCCGGGTGGACGGCGCATCGTGGTGGTCGGCACCGGCGGGCTGACGCATCAGTTGCACGGCGCGGCCTATGGTCGGCACAACGAGGCGTGGGACCATGAATTCATGGACCGGCTGGAGAGCGATCCGGCCGGACTTTCGGCGCTGTCGATCCAGGAGTACATGGAACGCGGCGGCACCGAGGGCGTCGAGATGATCATGTGGCTGGCGATGCGCGGCGCGCTCGGTGATCGGGTGAGGCGGGTGCATCGCAACTATACCGCTCCGCTGACCACCGGCTATGGGTTGCTGGTGTTGGAGAGCTGACCGCTTAGGTGCGCGGTGCGAGATTTCAGTGGCGGCTTGGACGTTTCTCTTAAGTTTCGATCATGGCGATCCCGGGGTGGGGGCGCCAACACGTTGCGGCTAAGTTCCGATGGTGGGCGCCGGAACGTTGCGATTAAGTTACGGCCGTCATCAGTCCAGATCGGCGACCCCGAAGGGCTGCGCCAGTTCGATCAAGCGTGCCGCGCGCAGCACCAGGTCGTCGCGGAACTGCGCCGCCGCGATCTGCACCGAGTTCGGCAGGCCGTCGCCGCGCGGTCCCATCGGCACCGAGATCGCCGGCTGGCGCGTCAGGTTGAAGGCGAAGGTCCACGGCGCCCATTCGGTCCACAGCGCGCGCACCGGATCGGTGGTCGGCGCGTCGGCCAGCGGCGGCCCGGCCGGAACGGTGGGGCACAGCACCAGGTCGTAGCGCTGGTGCAGCCTGGCCATGGCGTGGCCGGCGGCGGCGCGGGTGGCCTCGGCGTCCATGAACTCGATCGCGGTCATGCCGCCGAGCGTTTCGGCGACCTCACGGATACCGGGATCGAGCAGGCCGGCCAACTGCGACGGCAGACCCGCCACCAGGCGCGACAGCGCCGCGCCCCAGACGCGTGCGAACACGGCGCTGGTGTCGGGCAGGCCGGCGTCGGCCGGTTCGACATAGGCGCCGGCGTCGGCCAGCAATTGCGCCGCCCGCTCCACTGCAGCGATGCCATCGGCATCGACCGGAGCGTCGAAGCCGGGATTGTTCAGCACGCCCACGGTGAGGCCGGAGACGCCGGCCTCGATGCCATCCAGCCAGTCGCGCGGATCATCCGGCAGGCAGAACGGATCGCGCAGGTCGGCACGTGCCATCGCCCCGAACATCAGCGCGGCGTCGCGCACGCTGCGGGTGATCGGGCCGGCGACGGCGACGCTGGCGAAGGCGCTGGCCGGCCATTGCGGGATGCGGCCGTAGGTCGGCTTCAGCCCGACCAGGCCGCACCAGGCCGCCGGGATGCGCACCGATCCGCCGGCGTCGGTGCCGATGTGCAGCGGGCCGAACCCGGCGGCCGCGGCCGCGGCGGCGCCCGAGGACGAGCCTCCGGTGGTGTGGGCCGGGTTCCAGGGATTGCGGGTGATGCCGTGCAGCGGACAGTCGCCGGGCGACTTCCAGCCGAACTCGGTGGTGGTGGTCTTGCCCAGGATCACCGCGCCCGCCGCCTTCAGTCCCAGCACCATCGGGGCGTCGTCGGGCACCGGTTCGGGGCTGGTGGTGCGGCTGCCGCGCCGGGTCGGGAAGCCGGCCAGGTCCACCAGGTCCTTCACCGTGCACGGCACGCCGTCCAGGATGCCGAGCGGGCGGCCGGCGCGCCAGCGTGACGCGCTGTCGGCGGCCGCCTGCAGCGCGGCAGGGTTCATCACGGCGAAGGCGTTCAGCCCCGGGTTCAGCCGAGCCACGCGTTCGGTGATGGCCTGCAGCACGTCGACCGGGCTGAGCTGCTGTCGGGCGTAGGCGGCGAGCATGTCCTCGGCGGTCAGCAGGGCGGGATCGAGGTCGGGCATGGGGCTCTTTTCCAAAGCGGCGGTCTGGGTGCAGCATGGCGGTCGCAGCGCATTGAGGGAACCCCGCATGAGCACCGAACCGTGGCAATGGCCGGAACAGACCTGGCGGACGATGGTGGGGCGGGCTCGCGCCGGGCGCAGCTTGAAGCCGGCGGCTTGGCCGCAGGGTGCGCGCTGCGCGGTGGCGATCAGCTTCGACGCCGATCACGAGACCATCCCGCTGCGCGACAACGACCCTAGCCCGATGCGGATCAGCCAGGGCCAGTACGGTGCCAGGCAGGCGACGCCCAGGATCCGCAAGCTGCTGGAGCGGGAGTCGGTGCCGGCGACTTTCTTCTATCCCGCGGTGTCGGCCTTGCTGCACCCGGATGAGGTGCGCGCGGTGGCGGGCGATGGGCACGAGATCGGCATTCATTCGTGGATACACGAGGTCAATACGTCACTGCCTCGGGAGGCGGAGCGCGAACTGACGCTGCGAGCGCGGGAGACGCTGGCCAAGGTCAGCGGTGTCGAGCCGGTGGGCATCCGCACCGCGAGCTGGGACTTCTCGGTCAACACGCTGGATATCATCCGGGAGATGAAGCTGTTGTACGACAGCAGCCTGATGGCGGATGACGATCCTTATGAACTGGAGGACCAGGGCGAGCCGACCGGCATTGTCGAACTGCCTCCGGAATGGATTCGCGACGATGCGGTTTATTTCAACATGCTTCGGTTCTCTGGACTGCGTCCGTATACGCCGCCCTCGGCGGTGGAGGAGATCTTCACCGCGGAGTTTGATGGGGCTTGGGACGAGGGCGGAATGTTCCTGCTGACCATGCATCCGCACATCACCGGCCACCGTTCGCGGCTGCCGCTGCTGGGGCGGTTGATCGGGCACATGAAGGCGAAGGGTGGGTGCTGGTTCGCGACCCATGCGCAGATTGCTGGGTGGTGCCGGGGGTAGGACGCGGTTTCCGCATGACAAAGGCCGAAGCTGTCCGATCATGCTTGAACAGATTTGCTCATGTAGACGGCGATGCCGAGGTTGGACGCCTGCTCACGATCGATGCGATAGCCCAGCTTCAGGTAGAGCGCCACATTCCCGGCGAACAGTTTGTTGGTGTAAAGTCTGAGTTCAGGGCAGCGCAACGACGCGGCCACCTTTTCGGCGTGCGCCAGTAGCCGTCGACCGAGACCCTTGCCCTGAGACGCCGGGGAAACCGCGACATTCTCGATCAGCAGATGGTCGATCCCGGGGATCATCTCGATGAGCGCCGCCAGGTGGCCGTCGAGATACAGCAGGTCGATACGGTGTTTGGCCACTGCTTCCGCGTAGTCGGCCTGCATTGGCTTGGGCTCACGTCCAATGATCGGTATCCATTTGGCGTACGCTTCCCGGGTCAGCGAACGGATCGCGTCGACATCGGCGGGGGTAGCGGGCAGCAACGACAGGGCTTGGCTCATTGGCGTCCTGATGCGTTCGTGTCGGGGGCAGAACCAGGGCCTTGGTCGGAGCCGAGGTGGGGCGTGGTTGCTCTTTCTCGCCGAGCGCGTGACGGTTTGACAGTATTGTCGCCGGTCTGGTGGCGGCGGGCAAGCCAAGCTCTCATTGCGTATGTCGGTGGCGATGAGCCGCCTGTTTGGCGCGATTGCCGCAGATTCCCATGCTGCACCATTTGCGGGCTCGACCGCGGGTGTGGTCGGCGAAGAGCAGCGTGCAGTAATGGCCCTCGCAGGCCTTGATGTTGGCAAAGTCCTCTTCGCAGACCAATCTTGCCAGCGCCTCGCCGATCGGCAGCAGCAGCGATTCGGGTGAGCGCCAGCGCCGCGTCGGCTGCAGCCGCATGGCATCGCCCTGGGCGTGGGCGACGATCTGGCTGAACACCTCGTCGCGTCCGAGCAGCCGATTGAGCGGCGCGAGCGCCCCGAGGTCGGCGGCGACGAGGGATCGTCCCATGCGCTCGCGCACGAAGCTCCTGAACCACTCGCGCAAGGCCCGAGCCTGCGCGGCGACGGTGTCGAATTCTCCCGGCATTGCTCGCGCCCGCAGGCGCTTGATTTCCTGCGGCGGCACGAGGTGGGCTTGGTCCAGCCATGCCAGCAGGCCTTCCCCATCGTCGATCCAGTCGATCGGTGTGCTGGTTGGCGTGGCGATCGAGTTCAGAAAGTCGAGGGCGGGTGCGTCGGCGACGAATACGGCGGGGGCGCGGCTTGTAGCCATCCAGGCTCCTGGCGGGACACGATCATCTCTATACTGCAAGTAATTGGTCGGCGGGCGATTGACAAGCCGCGGGCTGTTTTGTAACCTGTTCAAGCGCTTTAGAGCGGTTATTCTTGGTCGCGGCTAGACGATGGGGGAGGGGGAAGATGGCGGACGGGAACGGGACGGTCGTGCTTGCCCATGGCGCTTGGGCTGATGGGTCGAGCTGGGGCAAGGTCATCGGCTTGTTGCGGGCCAGAGGTGTCCGAGCGGTCGCGGCCGCGTTGCCGCTGAGTTCGCTGGCCGACGACGTGGCGGCGCTCGACCGCTGCCTGGAGCGTGTCGAGGGTCCGGTCGTATTGGCCGGTCATGCCTATGCTGGCGCGGTGATCGCGGAAAGCCGGTGCGAGAAGGTCGGATCACTCGTCTACATCGCGGCGCTGGCGCTTGATCAGGGCGAGACGGTCGCGGATGTGTTCTATCGCGCCGCGCCGCATCCCAAGGCGCCGAAGCTTGCGCCCGATGCGCATGGGATGATCTGGCTTCCGGCGCAGGCGTTTTCCGAAGCCTTCGCACCGCGCGCCTCGGCCGAGGAGCAGGCGGTGTTGGCCGCGGTGCAACGGCCGATCGCTGCCGCCTGCATCGGCGTCAAGGTGGGTTTGCCGCGGTGGCGGGACCTGCCGAGCTGGTTCCTGCTGGCTGGGGAGGATCGCATGATCGCGGGTGAGACGCAGCGGTTCATGGCGAACCGGATGCGGGCGACTTTGGAGACACACCCGGTTGATCACATGCCGCTGGTGACCGCGCCCGACGTTGTGGCCGGTATCATTCTGAGGGCCGCGGCGGAAACCATCAGCCGCCAAGGGCGCACCGGGTAGCGACCGTCTGATGGGTTTCAGTCCGGTTATGGATGGAGGGAAGCTGCATGATCGGTATCAAGTATCATTCCGCTGATGTGGACGGGGTGAAGGTGTTCTACCGGCAGGCCGGGGCGGCGGATGCACCGGTGCTGCTGTTGCTGCATGGTTTTCCCAGTTCGGGACACATGTTTCGTGATCTTATCCCGCTGCTGGCTGAACAGTTTCATCTGGTGGCGCCCGATCTGCCTGGTTTTGGCCAGTCCGGCATGCCCGTCCGCGCTACGTTCGACCATATCGCCGACGTCATCGACCGCTTTACCGAGGTCATCGGCATCCGGTGCTTTGCGCTCTATGTGTTCGATTACGGCGCGCCGACGGGCTTCCGCATCGCGGTCAAGCATCCGGATCGAATTACCGCGATCATCTCGCAGAACGGCAATGCCTACGCTGACGGCCTGAGCGATGCCTGGACGCCAATTCGGGCCTACTGGCAGGACCCATCACCAGCCAACCGCGCCGCGTTGCGTGCGTTGCTCGAGCCTGAAGCGACCCGTTGGCAGTATAGCCACGGGGTGAGCGATGCGGCGGCGATTTCACCGGACGGTTGGTCGCTGGACAATTTCTACCTCGGCCGGCCGGGCGCCGACGAGGTGCAACTGGATTTACTCGGCGACTACAAGAGCAACGTGGCGCTCTACCCGAGTTTCCAGAATTACTTTCGGGCGCATCAACCGAAGCTGCTGGCGGTGTGGGGCAAAAACGATCCGTTCTTCCTGCCGGCCGGCGCGGAGGCTTTCAAACGCGATATTCCGGCCGCGGTCGTCCGCTTGCTCGACACCGGTCACTTCGCGCTGGAGACGCATGCGCCCGAGATCGCCACGGCGATACGCGCGTTCCTTGGCGGTTGACGCGCCGCGGCAGATTGGAAACCAGAAACGTGGAGGGATGACGAATGGCCGAGCCGGAGCACTTTGACATTCTGATCCTGGGCAGCGGACAGGGCGGCAAGCTGCTCGCCTGGCACATGGGCCGCGCGGGAAAACGGGTTGCCGTGGTCGAGCGCCGGTGGGTGGGTGGGTCTTGTCCCGCGGTCGCCTGCTTGCCTTCGAAGAACGAACTATGGAGCGCGAGGGTTGCTCATCTGGTGGCGAGTGCGGATCAGTTTGGTATAGTAACGGATAGGCCGCGGACCGACATGAGCAAGGTGCGTCGGCGCAAGCAGGGCGCAAGCAGGACATGGTCGACCGCGAGAACGCATTTCACCTCAATGCCTACAAGGAAAGCGGCGCGGAGCTGATCATGGGCAGCGGGCACTTCGTCGCCCCGAGGACGATCGAGGTCGCGCTGAACGACGCCGGCGTTCGCCTGCTGAGCGGCGAACAGGTGGTGGTCAATGTCGGCTCCCATGCGGCGATGCCCGATATAGCCGGTCTCGCGGCGGCGCGGCCGATCAGCCACATTGAAGCGCTGGAGCTCGACAACCTGCCGCCGCACCTGATCGTGTTCGGCGGGGGCTATACCGGAATTGAAATGGCGCAGGCCTATCGCCGCTTCGGCAGCCGGGTGACGATCATCGAACCGGGGCGCCAGCTCATGGGCCGTGAAGACGCGGACGTGGCGGGCGAAACGCAGTCCATCCTGGCGGACGAGGGCGTCGATGTCGTGTTGAATGCGGAACCGCTTTCCGTGCGCGGTGTTTCGGGCGATGCGGTGGCGGTGACCATTCGCACGGGCGGGTCCGAAGGCATGGTCGAAGGCAGCGATCTTCTGGTGGCGACCGGGCGGCTTGCCAACACCGCCGATATCGGTGCCCGCGAAGCCGGCA
This sequence comes from Rhodopila sp., assembly GCF_965277825.1. Taxonomy (NCBI): domain Bacteria; kingdom Pseudomonadati; phylum Pseudomonadota; class Alphaproteobacteria; order Acetobacterales; family Acetobacteraceae; genus Rhodopila; species Rhodopila sp. The sequence goes on from NZ_OZ255846.1 coordinate 1,210,884, forward strand.
TTGCGCTGGATGCGCGGGGCTTCATCCGTGTCAACACACGGCTGGAGACCAGCGCCGCCGGCGTGTGGGCGATCGGCGAATGCGCCGGCAGTCCGCAGTTCACGCATGTCTCGGTCGATGATTTCAGGATCGTCAGGGACAACATGGCGGGCGGCAACCGAAGCACCGACGACCGGATCATTCCGCATGTGATGTTCACCGATCCGCCGCTGGCGCGGGTCGGCCTGTCGGAACAAGAGGCGCGGCGGCGGGGCATCGCGGCGCGGGTAGCGACGCTGCCGACGCGGAATGTGCTGCGCACCGAGGCGACCGACGAGACCCGGGGCTTCGTGAAGGTTCTGGTAAGTGCCGATGACGACAGCATCCTTGGCTTCACGATGATCGGTTCGGAAGCCGGCGAGGTGATGGCCCGGTGCAGACCGCGATGCTGGCCGGGCTGTCTTACATGAGGCTGCGCGATGCGGTGATCGCGCATCTGACGATGGCCGAGGGCCTTGGCCCGCTGCTTGGCGGCGTTCCGGCCAGGACGGCGTCGCGCAGTTAGTATCCGATCGCAGAGAGGCGCGAGACGCGAGCGTCCGCGATTCGACGCGTGTAGGGCGGCGGCGAACGCCTCGCAGCCAACGGGCGCCACGAGTGCGATCGGACGATTTGCCTCGGTTGGAGAATGCCGCTTAGCTGGCTGCCTGGTCAGTTCGGAGGACATCATCATGCCGGTCGACGTCAAGTATCGCACGACTGCCACTGCCATCGGGGGCCGTGATGGCGAGGCCAGCTCGGCCGACGGCAGCTTCGCTGTTAAATTATCGACACCGCGAGAGCTGGGCGGCGGCGGTGGGACTGGCGCCAACCCGGAGCAGTTGTTCGCGGCGGGTTACTCGGCGTGCTTTATCGGCGCGCTGAAAGCGGCCGGCCAGCAGCTCAAGCTTGCGGTTCCCGCCGAGGCGAAGGTGACCGCGACGGTTGGCATAGGCCCTCGGTCGGAGGGAGGCTTCGGCATCACCGCCGACCTGCGGGTGGAGCTGCCCGGGGTCGACCGCGCCGCCGCGCAGAAGCTGGTCGAGACCGCTCATCAGATTTGCCCCTATTCGAATGCGACGCGCGGCAACGTCGATGTCGGGCTGAGCGTCGTGTAGCCGAACCGCGCTGGTGTTCGTTGCGTATCCGGATTTTTCAACCGCTGCCGATCAGGATGCCGACGCCAAACACCAGCGCGCCGCCGAAGGCGATCTGCAGCGTTGCCGACAATGGCGGGGTGTCCATGTATTTCCAGCGCACCCAGGAGATCACCGCCAGCTCGACGATAACCACCGCGATCGCGACCGCCATCGCGGTCCAGAAATACGGGATCAGGAACGGCAGGGTGTGACCGATGCCGCCCGCCGTCGTCATCAGGCCGCAGATGCCGCCGCGGATCAGCGGGGCGCCGCGCCCGGTCAGGCTGCCGTTGTCCGACAGCGCCTCGGCGAAGCCCATCGAGATCCCGGCCCCGACCGAGGCGGCCAGGCCGACCAGGAAGGTCTCCCAGGTCTTGCCCGAGGCGAAGGCAGCGGCGAACACCGGCGCCAGGGTTGAAACCGATCCGTCCATCAGGCCGGCGAGGCCGGGCTGGATCACCCGCAGCACGAACGACTGGCGGGCGCGCAGGTCCTCGGCGCGGCGCACGTTGGCGGGCAGGTTTTCCTCCACCAACTGGTCGGCGCGGTGCTCGTGCTCGACCTCGGCGTCGGCCAGGTCGCCCAGCAGCTTGCGGATGGTGACGTCCTCGCTGCGCGCCGAGGCGCGGCGGTAGAAGCCCTGGGTCTCGGTCTCCATGCTTTCGGCCAGGTTGCGCACCGCCTTGAGGTTCATCGGATACATCTGCCAGACCGGCTTGTGGTGGACGAAGCCGCGCACGTCGTGGCGGCGGATCAGCGGGATGTGTTCGCCGAATTTCGCTCGGTAGACTTCCAGCAGGCGGTGGCGGTGATCACCTTCCTCGGCCGCCATCTCGGTGAACACGTTGGCGCTGCCGGGATAGTCGGCGCGCAGGCCCTCGGCGATGTCGAGATAGATGCGGCCATCCTCTTCCTCGTTGGCGATGGCGAGGGCGAGGATTTCGCGTTCGGTCAACTCTGAGAAGTTGCGCATGACGCCGGCAATGTGGCCGAGATCGCAGTATCGTCAAGTGGCGAGCGTAATGATGCGAATGCTTCTCAGAGGCGTCGATCAGAGGCGATCCAGCGCCGCGTCCACCGCATCGCCCAGGCGCTGCACAATGGTGTCGATATCGCCGGCGTTGGCGATGTAGGGGGGCGCCAGGATGACGTGGTCGCCCTGCCTGCCGTCGATCGTGCCGCCCATCGGATAGGTGGCGAGGTGGCGGGCCATCGCCTCGGCCTTGACCCGTTCGTGCAGCTTCAGTGTCGGGTCGAACGGCGCCTTGGTGGCGCGGTCGGTGACGAACTCCAGCGCCCGGAACAGGCCACGGCCGCGGATGTCGCCGACATGGCGGTGGTTGCCGAAGCGGTCGTGCAGCGCGGCTTCCAGGCGTTGCCCCATGGCCTGGACGTTGGCGATGAGATCGTCTTCGTGGATGATGCGCTGCACCTCCAGCGCGGCGGCGCAGGCGACGGGATGGGCCTGGTAGGTCTGGCCGTGCAGGAAGCCGCCGGAGCCGTCGGCCAGGGCGCGCACGATGCGATCGGCGATCAGGATGCCGCCGATCGGCTGGTAGCCGCCGCCGAGGCCCTTGGCGATGACCTCAATGTCGGGGGTGACCGATTCCTGTTCCCAGGCGTGCATCGAGCCGGTGCGGCCCATGCCGCACATCACCTCATCCAGGATCAGCAGCGCGCCGTGGCGGTCGCAGATGCTTCGTATGCGCTGGAAGTAGCCGGGCAACGCGGTGACGCAGCCGGTGGTGGCGCCGACCACCGGTTCGGCGAGGAATGCCATCACGGTGTCCGGGCCGACGCGCTGGAATTCGGCCTCCAGTTCGTGGGCCAGCCTGTCGAGGTATTGCGCGTCGGTCTCGTCGTCGTTTTTGAACCGATATGAGAAACAGGGCGAGACCAGGCTGTGGGTCTGGCCGAGCATCGGTTCGTAGTGGCTGCGGCGCATCATGTTGCCGCCGGCGGCGAGCGCGCCCAGCGTGGTGCCGTGGTAGGACTGGCGGCGGGCGATGGTGCGCACGCGGCTTGGCTGGCCGATTTCCAGGAAGTATTGCCGCGCCAGTTTGATTGCCGCCTCGTTGGCCTCGGAGCCGGAGGAGCAGAACCAGGCGCGGGTCAGGCCGCCCGGTTCGTCGTGGAGGATGATGTCGGCGAGGTCCTCGGCTGGCTGGTTGGTGAAGCTGCCGGTGTGGGCGTAGGCCATGGTGGCGGCTTGGCGCCCGATGGCGTCGGCGACGCGGCGGTTGCCGTGCCCCAGGCAGGCGACGGCTGCGCCGCCGGACGCATCGAGCACGCGGCGGCCGTCGGCGGTGTGGATGAACAGGCCGTCGCCGCCGACGGCGAGCGGCGGGATGGCGCCGGAGCGGTGCAGCACATGGGTCATGCGGCGAAGCCGGTTTAGCGCGGGGTCAGGTGTTCCACCCGCGGCGCCACCTCTTGCGCCAGCAGCCGCAGCGAATTGTGCCAGGCCTCGGGCTGGTCGGCGTAGTCGAAGCCGAACACCAGCAGGCTGCCGAAGCCGCCGACGTCGCGATAGACGCGTTCCAGCCTTTCCGCGACCGTGGCGGGCGAACCGACCAACCAGTTATACCGGGCACAATATTCCGGAGTGACATCGGAATCGGGGACCGATGGATCGTGCTTGAGGTATTCGAGGAAACCGAACTGGGCCAGCAGGGGCAGGAAATACTCCCGCATCATGCGGCCCATCATGCCGCCGACCGCCAGGCGCATCGCCTCGGCGTCGGTGTCGGCGACGAACACCTCGCGCACCATGCGCCAGTCGCGCCGGTGCGGGGTGCGACCGGTGCGTTTCGCGCCTTCCTCGACCGCCGCCCAATGGGTGGCGACGTAGGACGGGTTGAGGTTCAGGCTGAGCGGCAGGAAGCCGTGTTCGCCGGCCATCTTCAGCGTGTCGGAGTTCTTCGACAGGCCGGCTACGCCGATCGGCGGATGCGGCCGCTGCAGCGGCTTCAGGTGGGGCTTGAGGGTGCCGAACATCGGTTCGGGTTTGTCAACGTTCCAAAATTTGCCGCGGTACTGGAACGACGGCTCGTCGCTCCACATCCGCAGGATGATATCGAGCGCCTCGCGCGTCATCTCGCGGTTGGTGCCGGACATGCCATCGACATTGAACATCGCCCAGTCGCTGGGCAGGCCGGAGGCGGCGACGCCGAACATCAGCCGGCCGTCCGACATGTGATCCAGCATCGCCACCCGGTTGGCCAGTTCGGCCGGGTGGTGATAGGGCAGCAGGAAACCGCCCGGGCCGATGCGCAGCCGCTTGGTCTGCAGCAGCGCCTGGGCGATCAGCAGGTCGGGGGACGGGTTCGGCTCCCACGGCGCGGTGTGGTGCTCGCCGATCCAGGCTTCGCTGTAGCCCAGTTCATCGAGCCAGCGCAGGGTTTGCAGGTCCCAGTCCAGGCCGGCCTTCAGGGCGCGTTCCGGCGGATGTGACGGCATCGAGAAATACCCGAATTCCACGGCGATCCTCCTGTGCTGGCTAGGTTCTTGACGTCCTGCCGGCACAGCAGATCAGAACCCGGCGAACGTCAAGGCCGGACGGAGCTCTCCGGCGCGGCGAACTTGACCGCGCGGGGTGGCGCGCATAAGCCTGCCGCGACAAGCATCCCCGGGTCGGAGGGTCGCCCTCGCGACCGAGGTTGGGGCAGCACACCAGCGGGGAAAACGTCCATGCGCTCCATCACCAGAAGCGGGGTTGTGATCCTCGCCGCCTTTTTGCTTGCGACCGGCCTGGTCGCAACCGGCGCGCGCGCCGAGACCATCCGGTTCGGCGCCATCCTGCCGCTGACCGGGCCGGGGGCGATGATCGGCACCCAGCAGATGCGCGGCATCCAGTTCGCCATCGATAAGGCCAATGCTGCCGGCGGCGTGCACGGCAACAAGATCGAGGTGCTGTTCGAGGACAACCAGGCGAAGCCCGATCAGTCCATCCTGAGCTTCAACAAGCTGGTCGATCTGCAGAAGGTGCCGCTGATCTTTACCGCCTATTCCGGCCCGTCGCTGGCAATGGCGCCGTTGGCGACGCGCAAGAAGATCCTGCTGATCAACGCCGGTGCACAGGCCGACAAGCTGGCCACTGCGTCGCCCTATCTGGTCAATACGCTTCCCACCATCGGCGACGAGATCAAGGTGCTGTCGCGCTATCTGGTCGGCGAAGGCAAGAAACAGGGCGCGATCCTGTATGAGAACGACGCCGCCGGGATTTCCGGGCGCGATGACTTCGAAAAATACTTCCCCCAGGCCGGCGGCACCATCCTGTCGCAGGAACCGGCGCAGTTCGGCCAGACCGACTACCGCCCGGCGCTGTTGAAACTGGCCGACGCCAAGCCGCAGGTGATGCTGGTCTCGATCACCGCCGGCCTGCTGCAGATGGCGCAGCAATACAGGCAGCTCGGGCTGAAGTTCACCGTCGCCGGGACCACCTTCTTCGCCGATCCCGTCACCATCGCCGACCCGACTTCGGAAGGTTTCGTGCACACTCAGGTGCGGATCGACGCACCGCCCGACCTGGCGGCGGCGTTCCGAGCCAAGTTCGGCGTCGATATGGAGTTCTTCGTCCGCCAATACTACAACGCGACGCAGATCGTGCTGGCGGTGACCGACAAGCTGCTGTCCGAGGGCAAACCGCTGACCGGGCAGAACATGCACGACGCGCTGTTTGCCATCCGCAAGTTCCAGGGCCTGATCCCGCTGCAGTTCAACAGCAACACCGCGACGGTGCCGCTGGACATCGACATGATGCAGGGCGGCAAGGACGTCACCATCAAGCAGACCAGCACCGACTGACCGGATCGCCGCGATGCTGGCGCTGCAACTGCTGTGCAATGGGATCGTGACCGGCTGCGCGCTGGGCATTGTCGCGGTGAGTTTCTCGCTGGTCTACGCCACCACCAAGATCTTCCATGTCGCCCATGCCGGCGTCTATACGATGGCCGGCTACATCGCCTGGTCGATGCTGCGGTTCGGCTTGCCGGCACCGCTGGCGTTCCTGGTCGCGCTGGTCGCGTGCACCGTGGTGGGCGCCCTGATCCAGGCGTTGCTGTATGCCAGGCTGGAGCGCAGCAGGGCGACCCATCTGGTGGTGCTGATCGCATCGCTGGGGCTGCTGGCGGTGATCCAGAACATCCTGGCGGCCGTCTATACAGCCAACATCCTGCAGTTCGACCTGCCGTGGGGATCGCGCGTGTTTACCGTGGCCGGCAACGTCCGGTTGACGGTGACGCAACTGCTGACCGTGGCGCTGAGCCTGGTGGCCTATGTCGGAGTGATGCTGTTTGCCCATCGCAGCATCCAGGGCAAGCAGATCAGGGCGGTGGCGTCCAATCCGTTGCTGGCCGAGATCACTCGGCTGCGGCCGCATCGGGTGCATGTCTATGTGATGGCGATCGCCTCGGCGCTGGTCTGCCTTCCGGGCGTGCTGGTGCCGCTGGATTTCGGGCTGCAACCCTATGGCGGGGTGACGCCGCTGCTGACCGCCACCATCGCGATGATCGCCGGCGGCGTCGGCAGCATCACCGGCGCCTTCGTGCTGTCGATCGTCATCGCCGGGCTGCAGAACATGTCGTTGCTGTTCATCCCCGGCGAGTGGAGCATCGGCATCACCTTCTTCATCTTCGTCATCTTCATGCTGTTCCGCCCCACCGGGCTGTTCGCGGCGGCGCGCTGAGCGATGGATTTCTGGCTTAGCTACCTCACTTTGGCCTCGATCTACGTGCTGCTTGGGCTGTCCACCAACCTGCTGGTCGGCATCGCCGGCATCTTTTCGGTTTCGCAGGCGGCGGTGTTCGGGGTGGGCGCCTATATCGTCGCCTATTTGTTGATGAACGACCTGGCCTCGTTCCTGCCGGCGCTGGCGATCGCGGCGCTGGGCTGCATCGTGCTGAACATACTGGTGACGCTGCCGGCGTTGCGGGTAGCCGGCGATTACTTCGTTGTAACGTCTTTCGGCATCCAGTTGCTGGCGACCGCGGTGTTCACCAACTGGACCGCCGGCACCGGGGGCGCCAACGGGCTGCCCGGCATCCCAGCCCCCGACCTTGCCGGCAAGGCGCTGGACTCCACGTCCTCGGTCGCCGCACTTTGCCTCGGCGCCATGCTGGTCGGCTGCCTGGTTTTCTGGCTGGTGATGCGCGCCCCGTTCGGGCGGCTGCTGCGGGCGATCCGCGAGGACGAGCTTGCGGTCGCCGCGTCGGGCAAGAGCGTGCTGCGGGCGAAGGTATCGGCCGCCGCACTGGCCGGCGCGTTCGCCGGGACAGCCGGTGGCCTGTATGCGACGTTCCTGAGCTTCATCGATCCATCGTCGTTCGACCTCGACGCCTCGATCCTGCTGCTGACCATGGTGGTGGTGGGCGGTGCGCGCACCCTGGCGGGCTCGATCCTGGGCCCGTTCCTGCTGCTGGCGCTGCCGCAGGTGCTGACCTTGGTGGCGATCCCGACAACCGTCGCCGCCGCCGCCAGGCAGTTGCTCTATGGCGTGCTGCTGATCGCCTTCATGCTGTTCCGTCCGCAGGGGCTGGCGGGGGAAAAGCTATGACCGCGTATCTACAGGCGAGCGGTCTTGAGGTCAGCTTCGGCGGCCTGAAGGCGCTGAACGATTGCAGCCTGAGCGTCGAGCAGGGTCGCGTCACCTGCCTGGTGGGCCCGAACGGCGCCGGCAAGACCACGATCTTCAACGTCATCACCGGCTTTCTGCGCCCCGATGCCGGGTCGGTGCGGTTCAAGGGCCAGGCGCTGGACGGTTGGAAGCCACAGGCCATCGTCGCCGCCGGCATCGCGCGGACGTTTCAGAACCTGCGCCTGTTCACCGACCTGACGGTGCTCGACAACGTGCTGGCCGGGCTTCCGGCCCAGGTCGGCGAGGAGCCGATCGCGGCGATCTTCCGCCCGTTCCACGTCGCCGTCGCGCAACGCGGGCGGCGCGACCAGGCGCGCGCCATGCTGGATCGTGTCGGCCTGTCGGAGCGGGCCGATAGTATTGTTCGCAACCTTTCCTATGGTGAGCAGAAGCTGCTGATCATCGCCCGCGTGCTGGCGACGGGCGCCGAGTTGCTGCTGCTGGACGAGCCTGCGTCCGGCCTGTCCGCCGGCGCGCTGGAGCGGGTGATGACGCTGCTGCACCGGCTGCGTGACGACGGCAAGACCCTGCTGGTGGTGGAGCACAACACGCGCGTGGTGCAGCAGATCGCCGACGACGTGCTGTTCCTGCATCAGGGCCATCTGATGGCCCAAGGGTCGCCCGACAGCATCGTCAACGATCCGGCGCTGGCGGAGATCTATTTCGGCGGTGCGATCTGATGGTGTTGTCGTTGCGCCGGCTTAGCGCCGGTTATGGCGCGAAGACGGTGATTTCGGAGGTGTCGTTGGCGTTGGATCCGGGACAGATCCTGGCCTTGCTGGGTCATAACGGAGCCGGCAAGACCACCACGCTGAAGGCGATCATGGGTCTGCTGCGGCCAAGCGCCGGGGAGACGCTGTTCGACGGCAAGCGGATCGATCGGCTTGGCGTTGCCGAACGGGTGGCGCTGGGGCTGCGGCTGCTGCCGGAGGGGCGGGGGATCTTTCCCGATCTGAGTGTGGCCGAGAACCTCGACGTGGTGGGTGCGCGCAATGTCGGTCCGGGTGCGATGTTCGACACGGCGGCGGTCTATCAATTGTTCCCGGTGCTGCGCGAACGCCAGGGCACTCGGGCGGGCAGCATGAGCGGAGGACAGCAGCAGATGCTGGCGCTGTCGCTGGCGATCCTGGGGACACCGCGCTGCCTGATGCTGGACGAACCCTCGATCGGGCTGGCCCCGAACCTTGTTTCGCGGATGTTCCAGCAGGTGCGCGAGGTGTGCAAGTCGCACGCCATGACGGCGGTGCTGGTGGAGCAGAACGTCGCCGCGGCGATGCAGATTGCCGATCGGGTGGTGATCATGAACAACGGACAGATCGTGTTCGACGGCGATCCGGAGCGGGCGCGGGCGTCGAATTTCTGGCATTATTTTTGATCGGGCGGTGCGGGATGGAGGTCGATCGGGGCCGGCGGGGGGTTGAAGCGGTGCTGTAGAAGTATTGAGCCGCAGATGCACGCCGATAAACGCAGATCATTACATCGTAGTAAGATTAACGCGGGCGACGCAAAGCGCGCCCGGCACTGGGCAGCCGACAGGTGGCACGGTTATTGGTCGTGACGTCAGACCGGTCCGGGCATCGACCGCGACGCGCGAACTACCGTTCAGCCACCAGTTCGGCGATCGCCGTCCCGACATCGCCGGTGCCGGCCTGGCCGCCCATGTCGCGGGTCTTCGGGCCGCTCTCGCGCAGCAAGGTCTCGATCGCATCGACGATGGCGCGGCCGGCGTCGGCCTCGCCCAGGTGCTGCAGCATCAGCGCGGCCGACCAGATCTGACCGATCGGGTTGCAGATGAACTTGCCGGCGATGTCGGGCGCCGACCCATGCACCGGCTCGAACATCGAGGGGAACTTGTGTTCGGGATTGATGTTGGCGCTGGCGGCAATGCCGATCGAGCCGGCGACCGCCGGGCCTAGATCGGACAGGATGTCGCCGAACAGGTTGGACCCCACCACGACGTCGAACCAGTCCGGATGCTGCACGAAATGCGCGCACAGGATGTCGATGTGATACTGGTCGGTGCGGATGTCAGGATACTGCTTGCCCATCGCGGCGAAGCGCTCGTCCCAGTATGGCATGGTGTGGATGATGCCGTTCGATTTTGTCGCCGACGTCACGTGCCGCTTCGGTCGGGTCATCGCCAGCTCGAAGGCATATTTCAGGATCCGGTCCACCCCTTGGCGGCTGAAGATGCTCTGCTGCGAGACGAACTCGCGGTCGCTGTCGGGGAACATGCGGCCGCCGACGGAAGAGTATTCGCCTTCGGTGTTCTCGCGCACCACGTAGAAGTCGATGTCGGCCTCGGTGCGTCCGGCCAATGGCGTGCGCACGCCGGGAAGCAGCTTGCAGGGGCGCACATTGGCATACTGGTCGAAGCCGCGCCGGATCGGGATCAGCAGGCCCCACAGCGACACGTGATCGGGCACGCCCGGCCAGCCCACCGCTCCCAGCAGGATCGAGTCCGACTTCGCCAACTGGTCCAGCCCGTGGCTGGGCATCATCAGTCCGGTGTCCTTGTAGGTCTCGCACGACCAGTCGTAATGCGTGAGGTTCAGGTCGAAGCCAAACCGCCGAGCCGCGGCGTCCAGCACCTTCAGCGATTCGGGCACGGTTTCCTTGCCGATGCCGTCGCCGGGCAGCACCGCGATGTTGTGCGTGCGCGTCATGATCCGCTGTCCTCCGCTTGTCGCCGGACAACGGATAACGGAGCCAGCCTCCGAGGCCAAGACCCAGCCCCGGCCATGCGGCCCGCATGGGCGCGCCGGCGGCACGACCTCAATGCCGCGCCGGACGCGCCGGCGCGGCATCAACCGCTGGTGATGCGCACCGCGACCTGCTGGTGGACGCTGACAAAGGAGATCTATCGTGGCTCGTTCAAGGCGCGGGAATCATGCGACAAAACAAAGAGCTAGACCATGTTCGGCATGCACAGTCATGCTAAATATGCTCTAGCCACCAGCCTCGCGCTGCGCGCGCCGGGCCGCCCTTGGGAGCTGCTGCCGGTAATGTACCACGCCGAGGATCTCAACGGCGCCTTCCGGCGCGATGCGGTAGAGCACCAGGTGCCGGGGCTGGCCAACCCGATGCTCGGGAGCTACGAAACGGCGCGCCGAGTAGTGATGGAGCGACCGCACTCCGCGCACGAGAGTTACGGGACGTGACCCCGGGAGGGCCGGAGACTCTCCGATCGCAGTCATAGCCGCCAGAATCAGACGGCCGTAACGATAGGCTCCCTCAAGCCCCCAGTTCGCTTCGCTTCCCTGAAGGATCTTGTCGATCTGGTCGTCCGCGACACCGACGAGGCGGAAGGGCACTATTTATCTGGGGTTGGCCGCTCGCGCAGCTTCGCCATCTTCCGCTCGAGCCAAGCCGTCCCTTCGTCGGAGCTGGCGATCGTCGTGTAATGACCGGCTTCTGCTTCCGCGATGCCTGCCTCAGCGACGTCCACCAGCTCGTCTTCAAGCTCCTGGCTCTCGAAGTATTTCCTAGCGGCCTCAATGAGGAATTCGGCCTCGCTCGTCGCCTTGCCCTCCGCTACCTCGCGCTCGATGAGCTTCTTGAGCTCGTCGGGCAAGCTGATTTGTATGACACCCATGGTCAAATTCTCTCCTGCGAGAGAACCTTATGCCGGCTCTGACGCGCTCGCACTCGAAATTCCGTTGACCAGCGCGGCCCATAGGATCGCCGCGCTATCCCCGGTGCAAGCCTTTGATTGCGACCGCTGGCATCAGCCGCTGGTGATGCGCACCGCGACCTGCTGGTGGACGCTGACCATGGAGATGTATTCGTAGCTCTGGCCGGACCAGGCGAGGAACTCCTGGAACGCCTTGAATTCGCCCTGCCGCCAGCCGGGGTAGTTCAGGTACTCATCGAACAGGATGATGCTGCCGGTGACCAGGCGGTGCCCGAGGTAGCGAAAAATCGTCTTGGTCGCGGAATACAGATCGCAGTCGACGTGCAGTAGCGAAATCGGGCCGGGATGGGTGTCGACAAAGCCGGGCAGGCTGTCCTGGAACAGGCCGACGATCAGCTCGACGTTCTCGCGCACCGGCGGCAGCGCCGGCTGGCGAAACGATCCGGCGGGAAAGCCGGGGCGCCAATCCTCGGGCAGGCCGGTAAAGACGTAGAAGCCGTAGACCGTCTGGCGCGGCAGCGCGGCGGCGATGTGGTTGATGGTCTGGCCGGTGGCGACGCCGAACTCCAGCAGCAGGCCGTCAACCGACCGGGCGGCGAGGGCGTGGTCGATGTAGTCGGGCTTGCGGATGAAGCGGGCGGCGTTTTGCATGTTGGCGACGAAATACTGCGCGGCGCTGATGCTCTCGGCGAGCGCGGCGATATGGGGCAGCGAATGGGTGTCGGTGAAGCGCCCCAGCAGGTCGCGGGCGGCGATGTCGCGCAGCATGGTGCGCAACGCGTCCGGATCGGCGCCGGCGACGAGATCATTCATCCGGGGTTCCCTTGTTTCTGCCCCTAAACCGGGGACAGCGGGACGCGATCAGAGCGGCATATGGTTGATTTTCGGTTAACGGCGCGCGCCGACCGCCGGAAGGCGTGCCTCGGGCAGGCCTTGTCGGCTATAGGATCGCGGCGTTCCCCGGGCTATCCTGAAGCACCTGTAAACGAGACCCGGAATGCACATCGCCACCTCTCCCGCCTTCAAGCGGAACGCAAAGGCCGCGCTGGGCGATGCCGGCCTGCAGAAGGCGCTGGCCCGCAGCGGCCCGAGCTTTATCGCCCGCCGCGCCGCCGCGGTCGCCGCGCTGCCGGAATTCGACCGGTTGCGTGATACCGCCCGCGACATCAAGAACCATACCCTGGCCAACCTCGACTTCTACCTGGAAGCCTATGAGGCCAAGGTGCTGGAATCGGGCGGCAAGGTGCACTGGTGCGCCGATGCCGACGCGGCGCGCGACGCGGTGCTGCGGATCTGCCAGGCGGCCAACGCCCGCACCGTCACCAAGGGCAAGTCGATGATCGGCGAGGAGATCGCGATCAACGACCACCTGGAACGCCACGGCATCACTCCGGTCGAGACCGATCTTGGCGAGTACATCATCCAGCTTCGCCACGAACTGCCCAGCCACATCATCGCCCCGGCGTTCCATCTGAACATGGAAGACTGGGAGACCGCGTTCCGCGCCGCCCACACCGACCTGCCGGCCGACCGCACGTTCACCGAACGGCGCGACGTGCTGGTCGAGGCGCGGCAGAAATTGCGCTCCAAGTTCCTCGCCGCCGATGTTGGCATCACCGGGGCGAACTTCCTCATTGCCGAGACCGGCAGCAGCGTGATCGTCACCAACGAGGGCAACGGCGACCTGACGCAGACCCTGCCACGGGTCCACATCGTGCTGGCCAGCATCGAGAAATGCGTCCCAACGCTGGAGGATGCGACGTCGCTACTGCGGGTGCTGGCGCGGTCCGCCACCGGCCAGGATTGCTCGGTCTACACCACGTTCTCGACCGGCGCGCGGCGGCCGGACGACCTCGACGGGCCGGCGGAATACCACGTGGTGCTGATCGACAACGGCCGTTCGGCGATGCTGGGGACCGAGTTCCAGGACATGCTGCGCTGCATCCGCTGTGCCGCCTGCATGAACCATTGCCCGGTGTATTCGGCGGTCGGCGGCCACGCCTATGGCTGGGTCTATCCCGGCCCGATGGGCGCGGTGCTGACCCCCAGCCTGATCGGGGTGGACAAGGCGGGGCATTTGCCGAACGCCTCCACCTTCTGCGGCAAATGCGAAAGCGTCTGCCCGGTGCGGATTCCGCTGCCGAAGCTGATGCGGCACTGGCGTGAACGCGAGTTCGAGCGTCACCTGACCCCGGCGGCGACCCGGACCAACCTGGCGGTATGGGGATTCTTCGCCAGGCGGCCATCGCTTTATCGCCTGGCGACCCGAGCGGCGGCGGTCGGATTGGGGCTGCTGGGACGCCGCAAGGGGCGGTTTGCCGCGATGCCGCTGGCGCGCGGGTGGACCGCCGAACGCGACCTGCCGGCGCCCGAGGGCGACACCTTCTTCGCCCGCTACGCCAAGGCGCAACGCGCCGGATGGGTTTGATGGGGCGCCAGGAGATCCTGACCTCGATCCGGCGCGGCCTGAAGCGCGGCGCGCTGCCGCCGGATCAGACCGCGATGCTGCGCGGCCGCCTGGCGTCGCATCCGCGCCACCTGATCCCGGCGCGCTCGCGTCTGCCGCACGCCGAACAGGTGGATCTCTTCGTGCGCAATGTCGAGCGCGAGTTTGGTTCGGTGACCAGGGTCGCCGACATGGATGCGGTGCCGGGCGCGGTGGTGGACTACCTGTCGGCGCAGAACCTGCCCGGCCGTGTGGTGATGGCGCCGCATCCCGAGTTGCGGGCGATCCCCTGGTCGGCGCGCCCGCTGCTGGAGATCCGCGAGGGACGCGCCGAAGACTCCGATATGGTCAGCGTGCAGCACGGCTTCGCCGGCATCGCCGAAACCGGCACGCTGATGCTGCCCAGCGCGCCGGACCGGCCGGTGACCTTGAACCTGCTGGCCGATACCGAGATCGCGGTGCTGCGCGCCGAGGCCATCGTCGGCGCCTATGAGGACGGCTGGGACCGGCTGCGCGCCGTGGCCGGCGGCATGCCGCGCAACGTGATGTTCGTCACCGGGCCGTCGCGTTCGGCCGATATCGAGCAGACCCTGGAACTTGGCGCGCATGGCCCGCGGCGGCTGCACATCGTGCTGGTGGAGGACGCGGCGGACTGACGGCGGCGGCACGATCGCCCAGGGGAAGCTGATTGGGAAAATGATTTGGGACCCGATTTCGGAACTGATTTTTCGGACCCGATGTACGACAGCGGCGACTACTCGATCAGCGATCTCGCCGAGCTGTTCTCCATCTCGCGGCCGCCCGTATACCGCACTTTCGGCCGCCAGCCTGGCGCACCTGCTGCCAAGGCACCCTGATCGGTGGGAGCCGATCCCGTTCTCCGAGAATGGGAATTGACCCTTATGCGGTTATAGCTTTGCAACGGTGGCTCAGTGGGGGACGGCTGGCAGGCGCAATTCGCAGTGCCGCATGTGAGCGAGATCGCCTCGCCATTCTAAACATCCTGTCTCAGCAAGGACGGCAAGGCGCGCGGCTAAAACCAGGTCGCAGGTTTGATAGACGCCAGCATCGTAAAATTCCGCGAAGGTGTCACCGACAATCTGTACCATTTTCTTCCAGTCACGAGTCGCATGGCGGAGAAGGATAGTATCAAAATAGTCGAACTGCGCGGAAACCAGAGCTTCACCCTGTATTACGCGGAGCGGGGCGTTTTCCGTTCTCAGCGTCTGCCACCGGGCTTGGTGGGCCGTGCGTTCCTCGGTCGAAAGCGGCACTGCTTGATCAAGCAGGTCTATCAGGTCCTCCGTGGTCATGAGTGGTAACTCCGCTCGTTCGACGATCAAGATCGGCGCGTCTTTGGCGTGCGATAACCACCACAAAAAACACGGCATAGCTGTACGTGTCCCGGCGGGATATCCACGTCGTTACAGGATCGGTCCGAGCTTCAAAAGCTGCGAGGAAGGCTTTGGTAGCATCCGTGAGATGCTGCCATTGGGCGCATCCCAGTTCTTGTTCTACCCATCGAACTCGGGCCTCGGCGTCCTCTGTGCATCTCCTTCCTCGCCGACGTTCGTTGCTACCGGAGCCTGCTCGTTTTTGCCATGTCACGTCCGATCAAGTGAGGCCGCTGCCAGAAGCGGACGGTTGCGAACCCACCGCTCTCGGGCATTCCGGCGTGCCACTTGGTGCTGACACAACCGTGCCAATCAGCGCTGAAGTCTACAGATTGCGGACCCGGTTCGGAACTGGATTGCGGACCTGGTTCAGGCCCGATAGGCGCGCAGGAATACCTCGGTGCCGCGCAGCGCTCGGCGCCGGATTTCCTCATGTGTGCTGAGTTCGGCCAGGCCGAAGGCGATCCGCGCCGGCAGGCTGCCTTCCCACAGGCTGACCAGATCATCCGCCGCGCGGTCGGCGTCATCCACCGCCAACTCGCCGCGCCGCGCCGCGGCCGCGATCATTGCAGCGAGCGCCCGGCGCACCCGCCCGGGGCCGGCGGCGTAGAACCGCTCCGCCAGTTCACGGTTGGCGCGCAGCGCGCCGGGCAGGGTGTGCGACATGTTGCAGATGTCCGATCCCAGGATCACGTCGAGGAAGCCGGTGCCGACCGCCAGCAGACGGTCGCGCAACGCGCCATGTTCGGGTGCCGAGAGCGCGGCGATCATCTGCTGGGCGGTGGCTGCGACGATGGTCTCGAACAGTGTTTCCTTATCTTGGAAGTGGCTGTAGACGGTCATCTTCGACACGCCTGCCAGACCCGCCACCGCCTCCATGGTCACCAGGTCGAACGGCTGACTGGCAAACAGGCGTCGCGCTGCCGTGATGATGGCCGAACGCTTGGCGGTGTCCTTGGGCCGCCCGGATCGTGTAGTGGCCCGGGGAGCAAGCACGGTAGCAGGCACCATCGCTGTCCTCTCGATTTAGATACTAGACCGATGGGTCCAGCATGGCACATACTGGACCCGCTGGTATAGGAATATGATCGACTTATGGCTTCCGCTGCAACCGTTTGGCCGGTCAGTCGCCCCGCTGTCGCGGCCAGGGCCGCGCTTGGGGTCGTCGCGGCCAGGGCCGCGCTTGGACTCGGGGTGGCGGTGCTGGCGACGGTGCTGGCCGGCTGCGCCGTGGGACCCGATTTCCATCCGCCGCAGCCGCCGCCCAGCACCCGCTTCACCGAGGCGGCGCTGCCCGACCGCACTGTGGCGGCCGCCACCGCGGGCGGTTCGGCACAGCGGCTGGCGTTGGACCGCGACATTCAGGGCGCGTGGTGGGACCTGTTCCATTCGCCCGAGATCAGCGCCTTGGTGGTTCAGGCGCTGAGAGCCAATCCCGATGTCGCCGCCGCCCAGGCGACGCTGCGCCAGGCGCGCGAAAACACCCGAGCCGAACAGGGGGCACTGGTGCCGCAGGTGAGCGCCAGCGCGGAATTTCAACGCCAGCGCGAATCGCTGGCCGGGTTTGGCTTCGGCAGCGGATCTTCGACCTTCTCGCTGTATACCGGGGCGCTTGACGTGTCCTACACGCTGGACGCCTTCGGCGGCATCCGCCGCCAGATCGAGCAGTTGAACGCCGAGGCCGAGTACCAGCGCTTCGAGCTGGAGGCGACCGACCTGACCTTGGTCGCCAACGTGATCAACGCCGCGATCACCGAAGCATCATTACAGGAACAGATCGACACTACGCACGACATCATCCGCGCCGACACCGACGGATTGAACCTGACGCGGCAGCGGTTCCAGTTGGGCGGGGTCAGCCAGGTGGACGTGCTGCAGCAGCAATCGCTGCTCAACACCCAGGTCGCGACCTTGCCCGGGTTGCGCAAGCAATTGCAGCAGACCCGCAACCAACTGGCGGTGTATCTCGGCGGCCGTCCCGACCAATATGCCAGGCTGACGCTGGATCTTGCCGGGCTGACGCTGCCGAACCAGCTGCCGGTTTCGCTGCCGTCGCGGCTGGTGGAGCAGCGGCCGGACATCCGAGCCTATGGCGCGCTGCTGCACTCGGCGACGGCGGCGGTGGGGGTGGCGACGGCCAACATGCTGCCGCAGATCTCGCTGACCGGCAGCTATGGCCGCACCGGCATCGACCCATCCAGCCTGTTCACCCCGGCCGGCATCGTCTGGAGCATCGCTACCAGCATCACCCAGCCGATTTTCGAGGGCGGCACGCTGACTGCGCGCCGGCGTGCCGCGCAGGCCGCGCTGCAGGTTGCCGCGGCGCAGTACAGCAGCACGGTGAACACCGCGTTCCAGAATGTCGCCAACGCCCTGGTGGCGATCGAGCGTGACGCGGAGACCCTGCAAGCCTCGCTGGCGGCACAGAAAACCTCGGCCAACAGCCTGGCCGTGGCGCGCTCGCAATACGCCGCCGGCGCGGGGACCTATCTGAACGTGCTGACGGCTGAACAAACCGATTTCTCCTCGCGACTGAACCTGATCGTCGCCCGTGCCGCCCGCTTCACCGACACCGTCGCCTTGTTCCAGGCGCTGGGCGGCGGCTGGTGGCACCGGAGCGACGTCGATCCGGCGGTCGCAAAGTGCTGCGGAGTGCTGCCATGAACGACACCACCACACTGCCGCGCACCACCCAGCGCCGGCCCAGGACCTGGCTGCGGATGAGCGTGATGCTGCTGCTGGTGGCGTTGCTGGCGGCCGGGCTGATCTGGTTCCAGCAGTTCAAGGCCGGCATCATCAAGCACGTGGTGACGACGATCCGATCGCAGGTTTCCACCGTCGCCACCGCCAAGGCCTCGATGCAGCTTTGGCAGCCGAGGCAGACCGCGGTGGGTTCGGCGCGCGCCTCCAACGGCGCCGACCTCGCGGCCGAGGTCGCCGGGGTGGTGGACCGGATCGATTTCCAGTCCGGCCAGACGGTGGCCGCCGGCACCGAGTTGCTGCGGCTGCGGCCGAACGACGACGACGCCAAGCTGGCGCAGTTGCAGGCCAATGCCGAGCTTGCCGCGATCAACTTGCAGCGGGATCAGCGGCAGTTGGCGGCGCATGGCGTGGCGCAGGCCACGGTGGACAGTGATGCCGCAAACCTGAAGGTGGCGCGCGGGCAGGTTGCCGCGCAGCAGGCGCTGATGGCGGAAAAGCTGGTGCGCGCACCGTTTGCCGGACGGCTGGGGCTGCGCCAGGTGGACAAAGGGCAGTATATCGCCGCCGGAACGGCGATCGTGACGTTGCAGCAGCTCGATCCGATGTATGTCGATTTCTATCTGCCGCAGCAGGTGTTGGGACAAATAGAGGTCGGCCAGAAGGTCGAGATCAGCGCCGATGCCTATCCAAAGCGGACCTTCGAGGGAACGATTTCGTCGCTGAATTCCAAGGTCGATTCCAGCAGCCGGATGCTGCAGGTGCGGGCAACCGTGGCGAACCCGGACGGGGCGCTGCTGCCCGGGATGTATTTGAGCGTCTCGGTCGCCACCGGCCAACCGCAATCGCTGGTGACCATCCCGTCCACCGCGGTGGCGTTCAATCCGTACGGGTCGCTGGTCTATGTGCTGCACGATGCGAAAGACGCGCAGGGGCGCGATGCAAAGGACGCGCAGGGGCACGATGCGAAAGACGCGCAGGGGCACGATGCGAAAGACGCGCAGGGGCGCGATGCAAAGGACGCGCAGGGGCACGATGCGAAAGACGCGCAGGGGCGCGATGCGAAAGACGCGCAGGGGCGCGATGCGAAGGACACGCAGGGGCACGATGCAAAGGACGCCGCAGGGAGCGCGGAGGGGACGGATCAGCAGGTCGTCAATCAGCAGTTCGTCACCACCGGCGCTGCGCGGGGCGATCAG
Source organism: Rhodopila sp. (assembly GCF_965277825.1). NCBI lineage: Bacteria > Pseudomonadati > Pseudomonadota > Alphaproteobacteria > Acetobacterales > Acetobacteraceae > Rhodopila > Rhodopila sp. Next base: position 1,230,048 of record NZ_OZ255846.1, read on the forward strand.
ATCAGCATCTTGAAGGGTGTCACCGCGAACGACGTGGTGGTCACCGCCGGGCAGTTGAAGCTGCATAACGGATCGCCGGTGAAGATCGACAACTCGGTGCAGCCCACGGACAACCCCGCGCCAGTGCCACGGGATCAGTAGATGAAATTCACCGACATCTTCATCCGCCGCCCGGTGCTGGCCTCGGTGGTCAGCCTGATGCTGCTGGTGATCGGGCTGAAGGCGTTCCAGGCGCTGCCGATCCTGGAATACCCGAAGACCGAGAACGCGGTGGTCACCATCACCACGGTCTATTACGGTGCCGATCCGGAAACCGTGGCCGGGTTCGTCACCACGCCGCTGGAGAACGCTATCGCCCAGGCCAACGGCATCGACTACATGGCCTCGAACAGCGTGTCCGGCACCAGCACGATCACCGCGAACCTGGTGCTGAATTTCGACCCCGACAAGGCGATCACCGAGATCACCTCGAAGATCAACTCGGTGATCAACCAGCTCCCGACCGGGGTGCAGCAGCCGACGCTGTCCGTGGCGATCGGGCAATCGCTGGATGCGCTGATCATCGGGTTTTCCAGCAAGGACCTGTCGCCGAACCAGATCACCGATTATCTGGTGCGCAACGTGCAGCCTCGGCTGCAGGCGGTTCCGGGGGTGCAGACCGCGGAACTGCTGGGCGGGCAGAACTTCGCGCTGCGGGCGTGGCTGGATCCGGCGAAGCTGGCGGCCTATGGGCTGACCGCGACGGATGTGACCGCGGCGCTGGCCGGCAACAACGTGGTCGCCGGGATCGGCACCACCAAGGGCCAGATGGTGCAGTTGAACCTGACCGCCTCGACCACGCTGCATTCGGCGCAGCAGTTTCGCAACCTGGTGGTCAAGCAGGTCAACGGCGGCATCATCCGGCTGGGTGACCTGGCCACCGTGACGCTGGGGTCCGACGACTACGAATCGAGTGTCGAATACAATGGCCAGAAGGGCGTCTATCTGGGCATCCAGACGGTGCCCTCGGCCAGCCTGCTGGCGGTGGTCAACGGCGTCAAGGCGGTGCTGCCCCAGGTCCAGCAGCAGCTTCCGGCCGGGCTTTCGGGTGACGTGATCTATGATTCCACGATCTTCGTGAACAGCTCGATCCATGAGGTCGAGCGATCGTTGGCGGAGACCGTGCTGATCGTCACGCTGGTGATCTTCGCTTTCCTGGGTTCGCCGCGTTCGGTGATCATTCCGGTGGTGACGATTCCGCTGTCGCTGATCGGCACCTTCGCGGTGATGCTGGCGCTGAATTTCTCCATCAACCTGCTGACCTTGCTGGCGTTGGTGCTGGCCATCGGGCTGGTGGTGGACGATGCCATCATCGTGGTGGAAAGCGTCAACCGCCATCTCGAGGAGGGCATGCGCCCGAGGGACGCGGCGATGCGGGCGGCGCGCGACCTGGCCAACCCGATCATTGCAATGACCGTGGTGCTGGTCGCGGTGTATGTGCCGATCGGGTTTCAGGCCGGGCTGACCGGAGCGCTGTTCAGCGAGTTCGCCTTCACCGTGGTCGGCGCGGTGACGATGTCGGCGGTGGTGGCGTTGACGCTGTCGCCGATGATGTGCGGCTTGCTGCTGCGGCCGCACGCGCAAGGTCAGGCGGGCGGATGGTCGGATCGGCTGACCAACCTGATCGATCGCGGCTTCACCCGGCTGCAGAACGGCTACCAGCGGCGGTTGCGCGGCAGCTTGCGCACCTTGCCGGTGACCTTGCTGTTCGCCGCGCTGGTGATCGGCAGTATCTACTTCCTTTATGGCAGCGCCAGCAGCGAACTGGCGCCGCAGGACGACCAAGGGGTCGTCATCCTGCTGCCGACCTCGGCGCCCGACGCCACGCTGCAGCAGAAGCAACTGTTCGGCGACCAGGTGCAGGGCATCATGGAGAAGATACCGGAGGCGGATCAGACCTTCCAGGTGATCAGCCCGATCATGTCGATCTCGGGGGTGACGCTGAAACCGTGGGACCAGCGCCGCCGCGGCGCCACCGCGATCCAGCAGGAGCTGCAGAACCAGCTCAGCGCGGTGGCCGGTCAGCGGATCGTCGCGTTCCAGCCGCCGGCTCTGCCGGGCGCCGAGGGATTGCCGATCCAGTTCGTGCTGAAGTCCACCCAGCCGATCGGCACGCTGTATCCCGAGGCGCAGAAATTCCTGGCCGATGCCACCGCCAGCGGATTGTTCCTGTTCGTCGACAGCGACCTGAAGGTGGATGCGCCGCAGCAGGTCCTGGAGATCGATCGCGACAAGGCGGCCGGACTTGGACTGTCGATGGCCGATGTCGGCAATGCCCTGGGCGGCCTGCTGGGGGGCGCCTACACCAACTACTTCAGCCTGGGGTCGCGGTCCTACAAGGTGATCTCGCAGGTGCAACAACGCCATCGGCTGACCATCGATCAGGTGATGCGCTATCAGGTCGCCACGGTGAACGGCGCGCCGATCCCGATCTCGGCGATCGCGCGGGTGCGCCAGGAGACGGTGCCGCAGACCGTGACGCACTTCCAGCAGCAGAACTCGGCGACGATCCAGGGCGTGCCGTCGCCGGGGGTGTCGCAGGCCGATGCGCTGCACGCGCTGCAGCGGATTGCCGCGCAGGACCTGCCGCCCGACGTGCTGATCGACTATGCTGGCCCGTTGCGCCAGTTCGTGCAGGAATCGAGCGGCTTCGTCGCCACTTTCGGGCTAGCCCTGATCATCATCTTCCTGGCGCTGGCGGCACTGTTCGAAAGCTTTCGCGATCCGCTGGTGATCCTGGTGTCGATCCCGATGTCGATCGCCGGGGCGCTGGTTTTCATCAGCCTCGGGTTCGGGGGCGCCTCGCTCAATATCTATACCGAGGTCGGCCTGGTGACGCTGATGGGCCTGATCAGCAAGCATGGCATCCTGATCGTGGAGGTCGCCAACGAAGCGCAGCGGGCCGGCATGACCAAGCTGGATGCGATCATCCATGCCGCCGGATTGCGGCTGCGCCCGATCCTGATGACCACGGCGGCGATGGTGCTGGGCGTGGTGCCGCTGATCACCGCCTCGGGCGCTGGCGCGGCGTCACGCTTCAACATGGGGCTGGTGATCGCCAGCGGGCTGTCGATCGGCACGCTGTTCACGCTGTTCGTGCTGCCGGCGGTGTATCTGGTGGTCGCGGCGCGCCATCGCACCGAGGAGGCGATGGCGTTGAGCCCGGCGTGAGGGCTTTGGGCGGGTTGCAGGCAGATGGGTGACAGGAGGGTCGCCTGGGGGGAGAGCCGGGATCGGGATTGTGCCACCCGGGCAGTCCGCGGTTGGTCGGGGCGGCGGACCTCGCTAGGTTGGGTGCCTTAAGCTTCAACGCGTCAGTCATCGCCGGCGACCTGAACGCGCCCGTCTACGGCTTACCGGCTCCCGCCCATTGGAACAGTTCGACCCATGCCGCACCGGTAAAGGACATGACCGGCGCTGGATTCGGCGTCGTCGGCAATCCGCCGGTCGTCCAGCGGATGTCGGAGGTCGCGGCACCCGGTCGGAGAGTGCCGTCGGGGGGCCGCTCGTTGGAATGCAGGTGCCAACGCCGGGGCGGACGTCGCCGGCTACAGCCGCTCCGGATGTCCGCCTGTTCCGGCCGGCAGCGCGTTCAGCCGTTGCAGCACCGCCGGGACACCCTCGATCACCTCGAACAGCTTGCGGCTTCCGGGATCGGCGAAGCCTTGCTCGATCGCGTGATCGATGGTGGCGACCAGCGGGTTGGCCGACCCGGCCACATTGCACAACAGGATCGGCTTGTCGTGCAGCCGGAGCTGGCGCCAGGTGATGATCTCGAACGCTTCGTCGAACGTGCCGAGGCCGCCGGGCATGATCAGGAACGCATCCGATTCCTCATACAAACGGCGCTTGCGGCTGTGCATGCTGTCGGTGACCACCATCTGCGTGACGCTCTCGTGCGCGACTTCCCATTGCGTCAGGAACTCCGGGATCACCCCGAGCGCTCGGCCGCCGGCGGCCAGTACTGCGTCGGCGACCACGCCCATGATGCCGATCCGGCCGCCGCCGAACACCAGCCGGATGCCGGCCGCGGCCAGGCCGCGACCCAACGCCCGTCCGGCTTCGGCATAGGCGGGGTTGATGCCCACGCGGGAGCCGCAAAACACGGCGAGGGACTGGATGGCCGTCATGAATATCCTTCTGGTCAAGTTCGGCCAGTCTGTCCGCTGCGCCATAAACCTGCTAGCGAATCATCGTGGCGGCACAGGTTCGTTACGACATTATGAGAGATTAATCGAGCAGGAAGGTCCTACCGGATGACAAAACCTATCGCTTTATGTGCCGCCGCCGTCATGCTCGCCGCGCTGGGTGTCGCCCGGGCCGACAGCCCCAGTGGCGCCAGCGGCATCGACCCGATCGCCGTGCGCCAGGCCGGTTATGCGCTGCAAGGCGGCGATTTCGCCTATATCCGCTCGGTCGTGGAGGCCAAGGGCGATGTCAAGCCGCTGGAGGTCCCGGCCAAGGCAATCAGCAAATGGGGCCGGGTGATCCCGACGCTGTTCCCGAAGGGCTCCGAGACCGGCGAAAACACCAAGGCGCTACCGAAGATCTGGTCCGACCCGGACGGCTTCCAGAAGATCGCGGTGGCGCTGGTGCAGGCCTCGGACAAGCTGGCCACCGATGCCAAGGCCGGCGCGACCGACCTGGTGGCCGCCGATACCAAGGAATTGGGCAAGCAGTGCGGCGCCTGCCACAAGGCCTACCGCGCCAAGTGACGCGCAAACCACTCGCCGGCTCGCCGATCGACCTGCGTCCGTAGCGGAAACCAATTGAACTTTGATCCGCTAGATGATATATGATGTCGATATCAGATATGGACCCCGGCAGATGCGTACTCTCATCGACCTCCCCGACACCCAGATCCAGGCTCTGGCCGCGCTGTGCGAACGGGTCAGGCAGCCCCGTGCCGCGGTCATCCGGGAAGCGGTTGCCGAATACCTGGAACGCCGTGCCAGCAAGTCGGCCGACGCCGCCTATGGGCTGTGGGACGCCGACGCCATGGACGGGCTGGCGTATCAGCGCAAGGCCCGCGCCGAGTGGTGAAGGCGCTGTTCGACACCAACATCCTGATCGACTTCCTGCGCGGGGTGCCCGCCGCCCGCGACGAATTGAACCGCTTCCCGGACAAGGCCATCAGCATCATCACCTGGATGGAGGTGATGATCGGGGCACCGGAACTCACCGAACCGGGAACCCGGGGCTTCCTCGGTGGGTTCGCCCTGGTGGACCTCGACCAGGCGGTCGCCGAACGCGCGGTGACGTTGCGCCGCCAGCATCGGCTGAAACTGCCCGATGCCATCGTCTTGGCATCGGCTCAGGTCCGCGCCATGCTGTTGGTGACACGGGACTCCAAAGGCTTTCCGCCCGACGACCCCGGCGTGAGGATGCCGTATCGGATCTGACATCTGTCGATATCTGACACCTGTCGATCTCGCGGTGGCCGGGTGATCCGGCGTTGGCCTGACGGGGCGCCGGCGCGGACCCAGGGACTTTGACGATCCGCCGCCGCTTGACGATCAGCAGGCGCTTGACGATCCGCCGCCGCCTGACGATCAGCAGGCGCTTGACGATCCGCCGCCCAAGGCATTCCCTCTCCCCCGCAGGAGGCACCGCCAATGGTCCAGATACGTCCGCTTGCGCCCGAGGTCGGTGTCGAAGTTTCCGGCGTGGACCTGCGGACCCTGGATGACGCCGGATTCGCACCGATCTACCAGGCCTGGCTCGACCGCAACGTGCTGGTGGTCAAGGCCCAGCACCTGACGATCGACGACTTCCTGGCCTATAGCCGCCGCTTCGGCATCGTCTCGCCGCACCCGTCGAAAACCACGCGCCATCCCGACCGGCCCGAGATCACCGTGCTGGGCACCGGCAAATTCAACCCCGACGGATCGTTGAACCAGGCGATCTACCGCCGCGGCGCCGAAGGTTGGCACACCGACGGCGCCTATGACGCGATCCCCTTCAAGGCGACACAACTCTACGCCCTGGCGATCCCCGACAGCGGCGGCGACACGCTGTTCGCCAGCGGCTACGCCGCTTACCAGGCGATGCCGGAACGCTTGCGCCGCCGCCTGGACGGGGTGAGCGGCGCCTTTACCTATGGCGGCCGCCGCAAGGCCCAGGCGCTGCTCAACCCCGAGGACCGCGACCGCGCGCCGGTGTTCCACCCGATCATCCGCACCCACGGCGAGACCGGCCGCCGCTCGCTTTATTTCGACCCCGGCAAGATCGTGTCTATACAAGGCGCCGAGGCCGAGGAAAGCGACGGTCTGATCGAGGAGCTCACCGCGCTGATGATCCAGCCCGAGGCCCGGTACCGGCATAAATGGCAGGTCGGCGACGTGGTGATCTGGGACAATCGCTGTTCATACCACAAGGCTGCCGGCGACTACCCGCCGGAGCAGGATCACATCCACTGGCGCACCTCGATCAAGCAGCCGGCAGCCTGACCCGCGCTAGCTAGGCAGGACTTCGGCACCGCCGCTGGCGGAGTGGGGGGCCAATGCTGAACACGCTGTGACCGGCGATCTATGTCCAGCCGCTGGTCACCGTGCTGCCTGGCTTCTGCATTTTCATCACGAGTTTCCGCTTCAACATGGTCGGCGACGGCCTGCGCGCGGCGATGGACGTCCGCGGCTGATCGGTGGGGCGTCATGGTGAGCGACGCACGGATACGACGATGCACGCCCTTGGCTATGACTATGCGCCAGGTGTTGCAAATCGGAAGACAGGCCCCAGTATTGCTCAAATGGTTTCATACCAGGCGGCCGGTGTAGACTTCGTGGTTACTCATACCGGTCGCTCGGGCTATTCGACGCCGATCCGGTCACGCAGCTCCAGCCACCATCCGTACGACGGCGGCCAGTGTTCCCACTTCGGGTCTGTCCCCAGCGCCTGGGCGGCGTGCAGGGCCCAATGCGGGTCCATCAGCGCCTCCCGCCCGATGGCGATCAGGTCGGCCTGTCCGGATTGCAGGATCGTCTCGGCCTGCGGGCCATCCAGGATAACGCCGACCGCCATGGTGGGGATAAGGCTGTCGCGGCGGATCACCTCGGCATAGGGAACCTGGTGGCCGCGCTTCAGCTTCACCCGGCGCTTGGCGAAATCCATCATCGAGTTCTCGGCACGAATCCCGCCTGACGAACAGTCGATCAGGTCCACGCCGCGTGCCGCCAGTTCACGCGCCAAGGTGCAGCTATCGCCAATCGTCCAGTTCACGACAACGCAGGACATCGGCTTCGCCGCCGCGATGGGCAACATCCTGATGTTGGTCGCCGTTCTTTGCTTCATCCTGCAATACGCGCTGTTGCGGCGCCGGAGCGGAACGTGACCTGGCGTGGGGCATGAATCGGAGGGCGGCATGAGGCGGTTCCGCCGGCTGCTCCGAAGCGGCAACGGCGCGACGATGCTGCTCGGCCTTTATGTTGTTCTGTTCCTGATCTTCATCCTTCTGCCGATCGCCGCGGTGATCGTCGTCTCGTTCTCTGACGCCTCGTTCATCGCCTTTCCGCTGCGCGGGTTCAGCTTGCGCTGGTATGCGAAGATGATCGCTTACCAGCCGTTCATCGCTGCGCTGACCACCTCGATCGAGTTGGCGCTGGCCTCCGCCTTCATCGGTGCCATCCGGGGCTGTCCCGCCGCGCTCGCCCTCGCTCGGACGCGCAGCCTAGCGGCGGGGTTGCTGGCCAATCTGCTGCTGGCGCCGATCAGCGTGCCGGCGATCGTGCTTGGATTCTCGCTGCTGTATTTTCTTTCGGCGCTGTCCTTTGGCCTGTCCTTCGCGGCGCTGCTGGTGGCGCATTCGGTCGTGGCGGTTCCCTAACATAGTGCCTGTGGTCATGCTCAGCTACATGCAGAACAACTTCGATCCCTCGATCGCCGCGATCAGCGTCGTGCAGATGTTGATCGCGGTGGCAACCCTGCTGGTGCTCGACCGGGTTTACGGCATCGAGCGCCTGACAGCCGTATAGCACCTGATGTGGACACTGCCTGGGAAGCGATCTCCGCGCCGCTCGAACGGGTCAGCAGCGATCCGCAGCTGCCGGCGCATGCCGACGCGGTGGTGGTCGGCGGCGGCATCGGCGGGGGGTGTGGGGGATCACTTGGTCGGACGGGAACGATAGCGCCGGGATGCCATCATCCGGGGCTGGATGGGAAAGCCATGGAAAACCCAGCTTGCTGGCGGGCCGTGCAGGATCAAGCTGGGTACTACGCCGACGCCATCGCACTCCGGTGTCGGTGGTGATGGCCTGCTGCGCCCGAGGGCGATCAAGACTATCGCCGCTAGCCGGCGCTCCTTTCCATCTATCGGGCAGCCGCCATCAACCGAGTCAGCGCCGACGGCGGCTTGCGCGACTGCGTCTGGATGCGCGCCGTCACCGACGCTCGTGCAGCCTGATATTCGGCCAAGGCGCCCGGCAGATCGTTACGGTGTTGTCCGACCATCGCCGCTGCGAGAGCCCCGGCGTCCTGTATAGCCTGGTTGGCGCCCTGACCGTTCATCGGCGACATCGGATGGGCCGCGTCGCCCAACAGCACGACGCGACGGTCGGCCCAATTTCGCGATCGGTTCCTTGTCGTAGATCGGATGGGTCGTCACATCCGCGGTCCGACCCTCAATCAGGCGAACTATCAGCGGGTCAGCGTCGGCGAAGGCAGATAATAGTTCGTCGGCGGACGTCGCACTCCATGATGTCTCCGGCGGCGTCTGAGCGGGGATGCCTGCGCTGACCCAGACTTCCGCCCCGCCTCGGATCGGGAGAAGCAGAAACGTCAGCTTTCCGACGAGCCAAGTGCGAAGGCGATCGTTGGGCATGTCGGCAGGCTGAAGGGATGCGGGCGCGATAGTCCGGTTCGTCACCAGCTTGAGGAAAGTCATCGGCGTCGAGTCGAGAAGGATGCGAGCGATCGAACGAAGTCCGTCCGCCCCGACGATAAGCTTTGCTTAAATATGGCGGCCGTTTTGGAAAGTCGCCTCCGCATGGTCGGGCGCATTCTCGATCGAAGCGAGGCGATGACCGAGATGGACCCGGGTGCGTTGCATCTTCGAGGCCAAGGCGTAATGCAGATCGGCGCGATGCACGCTGTATGCGCTTTTCGCCTCGCCCTCCTCGACGGCGGTCGGCGTGGAGCCGAAGATCGATCCTCGGCCGTCGCGGACTTCCACCTCGCTCACCTCGACCATCTTGGGCCGCAGGTCGTCGAGCACGCCCCATCGGCCAAGCAGCGCCATGCTGGGTTCGCGGATCACGACGGCGCCCCCGGCTTCGCGCAACTCGGACGCTTGCTCGAAACCGTCGACAGTGAACCCGGCTTCGCCAAGCGCCACCGCGGTGGCCGTCCCGCCAATGCCCGCGCCGATGATCGCGATGCCGAGGGACTGGTTTTGTGAGGTGGAACCAACCATGGCTTGCTCCCTTGGGGAACCGGTGCAAGTGGAGACTTCGTTTCCACTTATCCCTTTTAGCGTTAAGCGGAGAAACTGTCTCCACAAAAGATCTGAGATCGAAGAGGGAGCGAATATGACGGTCGAAGCCAGCGCGAAACGCCCGCTCAGGGCGGACGCCGCGCGCAATCAGGCGCGCATTCTCGCGGCCGCGCGATCGGTTTTCAGCGCCCGGACGCTGGACGTCTCGTTGGACGACATCGCCCGCCATGCCGGCGTCGGCGTGGCCACGCTCTACCGACGGTATCCCGACCGCGAGAGCCTTGTGGCGGCGCTGTTCGAGATCGAAATGCAGGGAATGGTCGAGATCGCAAGCCACGCCCTGGCGGCGCCCGATCCGTGGGAGGGATTTACGACGTTGCTGTGCTCGATGTTCCGGTCCGTCGCTGAGGACAGGGGCCTGCGTCAATCCTTGCTCAGCTCGCGCCAAGGGCAAGGTGTCATCTTCTCCAGCAGGCTCGAATTGATCAGGCTCCTAACCTTAGTCGTCAAAAGAACGCAGGACGATGGCAGACTGCGCAGTGAAATAACCGCGCAGGATATCCCTCCCATGATCCTGATGGTCGGTGTCGTGGCGGACTTTTCATCCAGGGTAAATTCCAAATTATGGAAACGCTACGGTGCGCTCTTGATCGATGCCCTGTCCGCACGTGGTGAACAGGCAAGCCTGAAGCCGAAGGCTTTGACCCCGAGCGAATTGTTGCAAGCGTCCGAGTTATGGTGAAGGTGATTGAGACGACCGTTATGGTCCGGGTGGCTCAGGTCCGGTGACTCGGCGAAAGTGAGAAGGGGATGCCGCCATCTTCTCGTTACGGCTCTGTCGAAGCAGCAGCGAGCACAAGAGCTGAAACCCGCGGATACTGTGGCTCGCCCCGGCGTAGCTTGGCGGGCCGTGCAGGACGAAGGTGGGCACTATGTCTACGCCATAGCGCTATGAGCGCCCCCGACAATGGCTCAGGCTGATCAACACGCTCATGAATTGGCATGAGCCACCGCATTCAACCGCGTCAGATGGAGAGACGCCGTGATCGTTCGTAAATTCACAATCGCCGACGCTTCGTTCGAACGCTCGCCCGGGCAGCACGGCGACGTGTTCGCGGGCAATTTGATCGACGAGCGGCACGGCGGGCCGATCACTATCGGCTACGGACGCTACGCGCCCGGCCAGAGCATCGACGTGACGCTCGCAGTCGACGATGTCATGGTGGTCCTGGAAGGACGGCTATCGGTCTCGACCGACGCAGGGACGCTCACCGCCGGTCCGGGCGAAATCGTCCATATGCCTAAAGGCGAGGCGGTCACCATCCGCTCGCATGAGGAGGGCGCGGTGACGGCTTATGTCACTTATCCGCACTGGCGGGAGCCGTCGAGCGCGGCGTAACCAGGGCACGGCTTCGCGCGCTCAAGGTGGCGGTTCGCGGCGTCATCGATCGCACCGACGCCGGTGGTTTGCGCTGGCAGCCAGCTTTCGGCGCTTCTTGTCGGTCTTACGTTTCAGACGCCACCTCCTGTCATCGGCGGCGACGTCGCATAACGTCGCGCAATTGGCGCCCATTGGCGGCCCATGCTCGATGAAGATGGGCAATATGTCTCGCTATCGCGCTACGATAGGTGGGCGCCTTCGGCACGCTTCAAACGCAGGGCTGGGCCCGTACAGGTCACACGGAGGTCGCGATGGCTCGAACTGGCCGTTAGGTGCCCGGCAGCTTTCGGGAGGCGGACTCGCAATAGTTGCGGTTTGCGGACGGCGCCGATCATACACCGGCGCGAGCGGCGACTAATATGCCATGCGGATTTCCACGCGGCATATCGCGCGCCCGCGCCGTTTCAGAATTCTAAGCGGGTAATATTCGGCCGGGGATACGGGCGATGACCTTGATCTCGAAGTCGAACCCCGCGAGCCAGTTGACGCCGATCGCCGTCCAGTTCGGATAAGGCGCTTCCGGGGAAGACTTCGCTTTAACGGTCATGATCGTGCCGAACTGATTTTCGGGATCGGTATGAAAGGTCGTCACGTCGACGATATCGTCAAGCCCGCATCCGCCCGCTTGCAGGGTCGCCTCGAGATTGGCGAATGCCAGACGGACCTGAGCCTCAAAGTCCGGCTCGGGCGAGCCATCGCTGCGACTGCCGACCTGACCGGACACGAAAAGGAGATCATTTGATCTGATCGCTGCGGAATAGGTCTGTGACGTGTAGAGGTCATGCCGACCGGCGGGGAAAACGGCGTCACGCTGGGCCATAGGGAATTCTCCTGTTGTGGGTCGCTGGAACGCGGTGCTTTGTCCCACAGGCCGTCAGTCAGGCAACCTGCGGGGACCCAGCGGCGTAGCGACTGCGGCTTTAGAGTGGCAAACGGCGGGAAACGGCGGCATGGCGGATGGGGTGGGATTCGAACCCACGGTACGCTTGCACGCACGGCGGTTTTCAAGACCGCTGCCTTCAACCGCTCGGCCACCCATCCCGTTCGATTGAAGTTACGCAATCGTTCGGTGCATCTCAAGTGTTGACGAAATGGTGTCTAGCCTATCATGTCTGGCTGATGTTTTGCCTCCTCGCTGCCCCTCACACCAAAAGCCCCTGTTAGATGAAATTTCGGACTATGACGGCCGTCGTGGCGGTGCTGACGCTTCCAGCGATCGCGGCGAGGGCGCAGCCTGCGCCGGATACAGCCGGTATCTGGACGTTGCAGGGTGAGAATGCCTCGATTTCGGCCGGGACTCCGACGGACCGGCTTTATGTGAACGGTCTGCGGCTTGGCTGGACCTCACCCACCACGGTGGTTCCCGATTTCCTGGCGGATCTTGGCCGCACGCTTTGGGGCAACGGGCAGCAACGCGTAGCGGTCGATCTGATGCAGCAGATCTACACGCCGACCGATACCTCGCTTTCGGTACCGAACCGGTTCGATCGGCCTTATGCCGGGGTTCTGCTGGGCAATTTCTCGCTGATGAGCGACTCGGCGGACACCAGAAGCGTGCTGACGCTTAGCCTGGGTGTGGTCGGACCCGGGTCGGGGGCGGAGAATGTGCAGAACGGTTTTCACGATCTGATCGGGCAGAACCAGACCAATGGCTGGGGTGGCCAGATCCAGAATACTCCGGCGATCGAGCTGTCGCACGACCGCACCTGGCGCATGCCGCTTGGCACCGTGGCCGGGCTGGAGACCGACGCGCTGCCGGCGCTGACGGTCGGGGTCGGCGACCTGCGGGATTATCTGCAGGCCGGGGTCACGTTCCGCTTCGGGCAGGGGCTGAACTCCGACTTCGGCGTGCCTCGGGTGCGTCCGGGACTGAGCGGGGGCGATGCGTTCACCCCGACGCGGCCGTTCGCGTGGTACGTGTTCGGTGGTGTCGATGGCCAGGCGGTGGCCTACGACCTGCTGCTGCAATCCTCGCCGTTCCGCGGCGGGCCGCATGTTTCGACGGTGTGGGACGTGGGGGAGATGCAGGGCGGGTTTGCGGTGATGGCGTACGGCATGCGGCTGACGTTTGCCTATGTCGCGCAGACGCAGGAGTTCCAGGGCCAGACCGGCGGGCTGCACCAGTTTGGTTCAGCCTCGATTTCGTTTCGGTTCTAGCATCCGATCTTGGAGACGCGCGAGATGCCAGACGTCCGCGATTCGGTGCGTCGATCGGATAGTCAAACAAGTGGCGACGTATCGCGCTTTACTTAGGCGTGATGCCAGGGCTGGTCGCCTAGACCGGCATCGCCCGGGCCTGGTGGCGGCGGCCGATCGCGGCCATTTCCGGGCTGTGTCCGGAGATCACCCGCACGCCTTCATCCAGGCGCGCGGTGATGTTGCCGGGGTGGCAGCCTTCCAGGAACGCGATGTTGTTGCGCCGGCAGGCGGCGAACACCTTGTCCCGGGCTGCCTGCATCAGCGGCGGGTAGGGGTCGCGCAGCAGCTTCACTGAACCAAGCGAGAGGCTGAGGTCGCCGGGTCCCATTTCGGCGAAGCCTAGTCCGGGGACGGCGCAGATCGCCTCGGCGTTGGCGATGCCTTCGGGGCTTTCCAGCTTGACCCCGAGTAGCAGCTCGCCGTTCGGATTCAGCGGCCAGGGGTCGCAGCGGTCCATGTAGGCCTCGGGCGGCAGGCCCCAGACCGGGGCGGCGGTGGTCTCCGATCCGCGACCGCGGGTGCCGATGCCGAGCAGGCCATCGTTGGCCCGCGGCCGGGGGGTGCCGTGCAGGCGCGCCTCGGGCGACGGCAGCGCCGGGTCGACGGCTTCGGTGTGATGAGGGTAGCGGCAGGCCTCGACAAAGGCGCGGACGGCGTCGGCGGTCTCGGCCTGGCACAGCAGGATGCCGTGCACGCCGCGGCCCAGGATCTGGCGGAACTGCCAGGCGTTGAAGCGAACGTTGGCTTCATCGGTGCCGTTCAGCGGGGCCTCCACGATGACCGCCGGGGTGCGGTGACCGGACCGGGTCGGGCCGGCGTCGATCATGCCGCGGAGGTATTCGGCGAGGCCGGTCATGTCGAACGCGCCATGCTCCATGCCGACGTTGATGTAGTCGGCCCAGGTTGCGGCGTCGGCGCGGCCCTGCTCGTAGGTCAGGACGTGGCCGCTGTGGGCGCCGTCGTAGTAGATCGCCTGATCCTGCTGCAGCAGTTCGATGGCGCGGTTGATCCGGCTTGGCATTTGGGCTGCTCCTTGGATCGGGTAGTTTGCAACCATGGTCGGGAGACCCGTCAAGCCGGGCGCGCCCGACGAACGCCGCAGTCTGGCTGGATTGGCCTGTTCCGGCGTGGCAGCGGGATATCATGATCGGCAGGTGTGACCTTGGCACAATAGATTTGTTACGCAACGATCTTTCGGGCCGGGTGAAAATCGGTTGGCACGGTTGGGTTGCATGGCGAAAATACATGCACGTTGCATCCGAGAGGTCGTTTACCGCCCATCATGAAGGCAAGATGCAGTGACTCCCTGTTGGGCCGGTTATCTTGTGGACGCGGGATTGTTTGATCCAGGCTTGATGGAATCAAAACAGGCTGGATCGCTGAAGTGGCGGCTTCGGATTAATCCGTTACGGAGTCGTGGCTAATGTACGGGACTGCCGGCCTGCGCGGCGCCCGGCATCGTCAGATCCATCCCCGTCGGATCTCCGCGCTCTGTATAGGCATCGGTCGGGACGCCGACGCGTGAGGGCCGCTTGAAGCCAGGTACGCTTCGTGCATCGCGACTGCTCGGCGAGTCGCATTTCCATTGCACGATTTCGTAACGATTTGACGCCGTGCGTGGGAAGGTTCCGCCCTTCAGCTCGGGGATGCCACGATGGACGACGCCATCACCGCTGCCAAACCGCGACACACTGAACGGGAACTGGAAGAGCGGGTGCGCCATCGCTACCGCCAGCCGAGAGGCGTGGAGCAGTTCGGTATCGAACCAATACCGCATGAAAAGCGGACGGTGCGCTGGTTCGACGTTTTCGCGATCATCTTCGGTTTCGCGCTTAATCCTGGGTCGATCATGACAGGTGGATTGGCGGTGGTTGCTGGCCTGTCCTTCAAAGGGGCGGTGGTCACCCTGACCGGGGGAACGATGCTGGCGATGGTGTTCTACGTCGTGATGGCGACCATTGGCTCCGATTATGGCATTCCTGGCCAGGTCGCCACCCGGATGACGTATGGCATACGCGGCGCCAAATACGTGCCATCTTTTCTGCGCACCATCGCGTCCACCTACTGGTTTGCGTTTCAGACCGTGGCCGGGTCGATGGCCGTGGTGGCGGTGCTGCGGCATTGGACTGGTGTCAGCTACTCGCTGGTCAGCGTCAGTCTGATCTTCGGGGTGCTGCAGGCCGTAGTGGCGATCGTCGGCTACGACAGCCTGAAATATCTGTCGCGCGTTGCGCTGCCGTTCAAGGTGCTGGTTTTGGGCTACATCATGGTCGTGCTGATGACCAACGGCGATCCGCACTTCGCACCGTCGGCGGTGTTGGCTTATCCCGGTTTGCCGAAGTCCAACTGGATCCTATTCGTGACCTGGGGCAATGCGGTCGCCGCCGGTTCGATCACCATGGTGACCGACGCGGCCGACTTCTGTCGCTACACGCGCTCACGCTCCGACATGTGGTGGGGTACGCTGCTCGGGAAATTCATCGGCGAGGGGTTTGCCTGCATCCTGGGGGCCTATGGCGCGGCGGCCACCATGGGAAAGGTGGCAAACGTGTTCGACGTCGCTTCGGGTCTGGCGGATGCCTGGCCGGCGTACCTGGCGTTCCTGATCGTCATCGGCCTGGACAACTGGACCATCAATGTCCTGAACCTTTACACCGGGGGTCTGTCGCTTTCCAACATGCTGCAACGGCTTGGCCGGTTCTGGACCACGTTGATCATCAGCGTGCTGGGTGTCTCGCTGTCCGCGTTGCCTGGCGTGGTCAGCGGCTACACCGCTTATGTCGGCCTACTGGGCAATTTTTTCTCGCCGATCACCGGTGTGCTGATCGCCGATTACATCGTGATGAAGCGCTGCCGTATCGACCTGGCGGCACTGTTCCAGGAAAATGGCATCTACTGGTATTGGCGCGGGTTCAATCCGATCGCGATCGCTTGGACCGTTCTGGGTTTCCTGATCTACATGTATGTCGTTCCGACGGCGATGATGAAAACCATCTCCACGGTATTGATCTGCGGGGTCGGCTATTGCCTGACCACGGTGCTGGTCGCCACCTATTGGTCGGCGCTGGGGCGCGCTTCGCGGCCGAGCGAGCAGCACGGTTCGGCCGAGGAGTTGGCGTGGCAGTTGGCTGAACGCTAGGGCCGCGGCGCAAACTTTCCAGACGGCGTGGCCACTTGGTAACGTGGGGCGATGCTGAAACGAGGATCCGGATGGGGCCGCTGAACGCTGCTGCCAGCGGATGGCACGCCATGGCGGAATAGCGCGTCTGCTGATAGATGGCCCTGCCATGATCGCTGCTCGCTCCGACCGCACCACCGGGTTGCTCGGCCGTCTTTGGCGCGAGCACCTGATCAACCACAAGCCGCGGCTCGCCCTGGTGCTGGTGCTGACGCTGGTGATGGCCGGGGCGACGGCGCTGTATCCGGTGGTGATCAATCACGCGTTCGATATGTTCACTCATCACGACCGGCGCATCCTTTACCAGATCCCAGCCCTGGTGGTCGTGGTGACCGGCTTCAAGGCGGTGGCGCAGTATTTCCAGAACGTGCAGGTGCAGCAGATCGTGCTGATGGTGATCCGCGAGCTGCAGGGTCGCATGTTCAGCCACCTGACGCGGGCCGACTTGGCCAGGCTGGAGCGTGATGCGCCGGCTCAGCTCGCCGCCCATTTCACCACCGATGCGGCGACCATCCGCGAGGCGTTGACCCGCGCGGTGAACGGCGTTGCCGACCTGATCACGGTGATCGGGCTGATCGGCAGCATGATCTATCTGAACTGGCTGCTGTCGTTGATCGCGGCGGCGCTGTATCCGCTGGCGGTGGTGCCGATCGAGCGGATCGGCAAGCGGGTGCGCAAAGCCTCGGGCGGGATGCAGGAACGGGTCGGCGAGACCGCCGCGCTGCTGAACGAGAGTTTCGCCCAGGCGCGCACGGTGCGGGCGTATCGGCTGGAGGCGAGCGAGACTCGCCGGGCCGAGGCGGCGTTCCAGCAACTGTACAAATCGCTGCTGCGGATGACCAAGAGCCGGGCGCGGGTCGAGCCGGTGCTGGAGGTGCTGGGCGGCGCGGCGGTGGCGGCGGTGATCGGTTTCGAGGGCTGGCGCGCCGCGGTCAGCGACCACGCACTGGGCGACTTCACCGGGTTCGTCGCGGCGCTGCTGATCGCGGCCAGGCCGCTGCGCGCGCTGGGGTCGCTGAACGCGGCGCTGCAGGAGGGCCTGGCCGGAATGGTGCGGGTGTTCGCCGTGGTGGACGAGCCGGCGGCGATCAAGGATGCGGCGGATACGGTGGCGCTGCCGGCGGGCAGCGGGCACGTGGTGTTCGAGGACGTCCGCTTTGTTTATCCCGATGGCCGCAGCGGGCTGGCCGGGCTGAGCTTCGAGGCGTTGCCTGGGACCACGGTGGCGCTGGTGGGTCCGTCGGGCGGTGGCAAGTCGACCGCGCTGGCGCTGATCCCCAGGTTGCAGGACGTTACCGGCGGGTCGGTTCGCATCGATGGCGCTGACGTGCGGGCGGTGACGCTGGCCAGCCTGCGCGATGCCATCGCCTATGTCGGGCAGGACGCGCTGCTGTTCGACGACACGGTGGCGGCCAATATCGCGATGGGGCGGCCGGGTGCGGGGCAGCCGGAGATCGAGGCCGCCGCCGAGGCTGCCGCGGCCGCGGGATTCATCGCGACGCTGCCGGCCGGCTATGACACCGTTGTCGGTCCGGGCGGGCAGCGGCTGTCCGGCGGCCAGCGTCAGCGGGTGGCGCTGGCGCGGGCGTTGCTGCGCAATCCGCGCATCCTGCTGCTGGACGAGGCGACCAGCGCGCTGGATACCGAAAGCGAGGCGGCGGTGCAGACGGCGCTGGCCGCGTTGCGCCGCGGCCGCACGACGATCGTGATCGCGCACCGGCTGTCCACGGTGCGCGATGCCGATCTGGTGGTGGCGCTGGCGGCAGGGCGGGCGGAGGAATCCGGCACTCATGCGGGATTGCTGGAGCGGGGCGGGCTGTATGCCCGGCTGGTGCGGAGCCAGAGTTTGCTGAATGCGTGAGCGGGGCGTGGAGGGCGAGCTGCTCCCCGGGGCGGGCTGCTTGCGGGGGATACGCTGCGTTCGGGACAAGCTGCGTTCGGAACAAGCTGCGTTCGGTACAAGCTGCGTTCGGGGCATGCTGCTTTCGGCGGCGGGACTGGTGGTTGCGGCCGGGCACTGGCAGTGGCGAAAGGTTTTGTGGCGGGTCAGTTGAACGACAGGCCGCCGGACAGTGCGACGGTCTGGCCGGTCATGTAGGCGTTGCCGATCAGCATCAGCACGACCTGGGCGACTTCGTCAGGCGTGCCGAAACGACCGAGCGGGATGCGGGATGGGGAGGTAGCGAGGCCGGATCTGAGCATGTCGGTTTCGATCAGTGAGGGGGCGACGGCGTTGACGGTGATGCCGTGCTGGACGAGGCGGGCGGCGTAGCCTCGGGTTAGGCCCTCGAGGCCGGCCTTGGAGGCGTTGTAGTGCAGGCCGACGCCGCCGGCGCCGCGCGCCGCGCCGGAGGAGATGTTGACGATGCGGCCCCAGGCTTGCGCGCGCATGTGTGGCAGGGCGGCCTGGGTGCAGAGGAAGGCGGATTTCAGGTTGACCGCGATGGTTTGATCGAAGTCCCGCTCGGTCAGGTCGTCGAGGCCGCGGATCAGGGCGATGCCGGCATTGTTGACCAGGATGTCGATCGGGCCGACTTGTTCGGTGACGGTGGCGAGCATTTTGGCGACGGCGGCGACATCGGATACGTCGGCGGCCACGGCGATTGACTTTAGGCCGATGGCGGTGATTGCGGCGGCGACGCTGAGGGCTTCCTCGGCGCGCTGGCGGTAGTTGACCGCGACGGCCGCGCCGGCTGCACCGAGGGCCAGGGCGATGGCGGCGCCGATGCCCCTGGACCCGCCGGTGACCAGGGCGACGCGACCGCTGAGGTTCGGCGACATGGGTGGACTCCGTTCGGCTGGAAGCGCGGTGGTCAGGGCACGGCTTGATCGGGCTGCCGGTCCGACCGTTTCGGGTCGGGCTGGCGCGGGCCGTAGGTCTTGAAGCGCTCTTGAGCATCCAGCATCTGCTGTTCGGTCAACAGCCTGGGGGTTCCCGCCGACAGCGCCAAAAGATACTGCCGGCATAACGTTTCCAGCAGCACGGCCTGGGAGAGTGCGTGTTGCGGTGTTCGGCCGCAGACGATCATGCCGTGATTGGCCAGCAGGCAGGCGCTGCGTCCGGCGATCGCCCGGGCGGCATGGTCGGCCAGCGCCTGCGTGCCGAATGTTACGTAGGGGGCGCACCTCACCTGGTCGCCGCCGAACTGCACGACCAAGTAATGAAAAGCCGGCAGTGCAGACCCCAGGCAGGCCAGCGCGGTGCAGGCATCGGCGTGGCTATGCAGGATGAACGCGGCCTCGGGGCAGGCCGCGTAGACCGAAGCGTGCATCGCCCATTCGCTGGATGGCACGGCCTGGTCCTGTGCCACACCCTGCATCGTGACCGCCACCAGATCGGTGGCAGCCAGCGATTCGGGGTCTCCGCCGGACGGAGTGATCAGCATCCCCGGTTCGGTTCGCGCGCTGATATTGCCGGCGCTGCCGACGATCAGGCCGCGCGCCGCGGCCGCCTTGTAAAGCCAGGCGACCTGGTCGCGCATCAGATCAGGAACACGCCCTTGCCGTCGGATTGCTGGTCGAACAGCTTGTAGGCTTCCTCGGCCTGATCCAGCTTCCAGCGGTGGGTGAACAGGCGGTCCGGGTCGACCTTGCGCTCGACGCAGAAATCGGCGCACTCGGCCTGGATGATGTTGGAGAAGGTCCACGACGCCAGCAAGGTCAACTGGCGGCGCAGCAGATGCGGGCTGACATCGATATGGACGTCGCCGCCTTCGCCGACGAAGCACATGGTGCCCCACACCTTGGTGGCGCGGATGGCATTCAAGCGGGCCTCGGCGTTGGAGGAGGTATCCAGGGTGAGGTCGGCGTAGCGGCCGCCGGTGAGGTCCTTGATCGCCTCGACCGGGTCGTTGGAGCCGGGATCGACCACGTCGTCGGCGCCGAATTGTTTGGCGCGTTCCAGGCGCTGGGGGTTGATGTCGAGCGCGATCACCCGAGCGCCCATGGCCTTGGCGAATTGGGTGCCGGCGAGACCGACCGGGCCCTGGCCGAAGATCGCGATGGTATCGCGTCCCGAGATGTTCATCCGGCGTAAGGCGCCGTAGGCGGTGCCGGAGCCGCAGGCGATGGCGGCGCCGGCGGAGAAGCTGAGTTCCTCGCGCAGTGGCACCAGGGTGTTGGCCGGCACCAGCAGGTATTTGGCGTGGCCGCCATGGGCGTTGTTGCCGTAGACCTTGACCGGAACGTTTTGGCAGAGTTGCTGCCAGCCGGAGCGGCAATGGCCGCACTGGGTGCAGCCCTGGTAGTGGTGCACCATCACGCGTTGACCGACCTTTGCCTCCGTCGGCAGCACGTCCGGGCCGATCGCGGCGACCACGCCGCACGGTTCGTGGCCGGCGATGGTGGGGTTCGGGTTGGGGGGCAGACCGGTGGCGTTGCGCGGCTGGGTCTTCGGCCGGCGGTATTGGTGCAGGTCGGAGCCGCACATGCCGGAGGCTTTCATCTCCACCACCACCTCGCCCGGGCCGGGCGTGGGGTCGGGGAATGTCATCAGGTCCAGTCCGCGTTCGCCGGTGAACACAACGCCTTGCATAGATTCCTCCCGTCGATTGCGTTGCGGCAGTCTAGGGCGTTTCGGGCTGGCGCGAAACCGGTGGGGAGCGGATGCGGCTGGCTGCTTGTGTCGATTCGGAGGGGCTCGGGTCATTTCGCCGCGACCGCGATTGGGGCATCGGCGTCGCGGCGCGGTTTGACGCCGGATGAGGTTCGGAGGCGGAATGTCGCACCGTGCGGATCGATCAGTGGCTGCGCGGATGACGCGACGGCGGGGACGTCCCTCGGTTCGGGCAGCGGGCAATTCGGGGGGCGGGCAATTCGGGCAGCGGGCAATTCGGGCAGCGGGCAATTCGGGAGGAAACAAAGTGGATTCACGCAGGCATTTCATGACGCAGGCGGCCGTGGCCGGCATCGTCTTTTGCGGCTGCGGCTTGTCCGTTGCGGCGCATGGGCAGCAGGCCGAACCGGGCCAGGCCGAACCGGGCCAGGGTGGGACGGGCCAGGGTGGGACGGGCCAGGGTGGGACGCGGCGGGGTCGGCCGGCTCGGCTTCCGGTCACGGTGGACGGCAGACGGGTCAAGACGATCGACGTGCATTCGCATTGCCTGTTCCGCGAGGCCGCCGACCTGCTGGGCGAGCAGGGCGCCAAGGCGCTGGTGCCGCCGATCGATAATGCCACCGAGGCGTATCTGGTGATCGAGCAGCGGCTGAAGGCGATGGATGGCCAAGCGATCGACATGGAGGTGCTGTCGATCAATCCGTTCTGGTACGAAAAGGATCGCGATCTGGGCGAGAAGATCGTCACGATCCAGAACGAGAAGCTGGCGCAACTGGTGGCATCGAAGCCGGACCGCTTCGCCGCGTTCGCGTCGCTGACGCTGCAGGACCCGGCGCTGGCGGTTAGCCAGCTCGAAACGGCGATGACCAAGCAGGGGTTGAAGGGCGCGGCGATCGGCGACCAGGTGGCCGGCGATGAGTTCTCCAACCCGAAATTCGACCCGGTCTGGCGCAAGGCGGAGGAGCTTGGCGCCGTGCTGTTCATCCACCCGGAGGGCGTGCCGGAGTTGAACAAGCGGTGGAAGGGCAACGGCTGGCTGGCGAACACGATCGGCAATCCGCTGGCGACCACGATCGCGCTGCAGCACCTGATCTTCGACGGATCGCTGGACAAGTTTCCCGGCCTGAAGGTGTTGGCGGCCCATGGCGGCGGGTATCTTGGGTCCTATGCGCCGCGATCGGACCATGCCTGCACGGTGGCGCCGCAATTCTGTGATCCGAACATCAAGCTTAAGAAGCAGCCGACGGCGTATCTGGAGCAGATCTATTTCGATTCGCTGGTGTTCACGCCGGAAGCGCTGCGCCATCTCGCCGCGCAGGTCGGGACCAGCCAGATCATGTTGGGCAGCGACTATCCGTATATCTGGGAATTGCATCCGGTGGATCCGATCTTCGAGACCGCCTCGTTCAGCGACCAGGAGAGAGCGGCGATCCTGGGCGGCAACGCGGCGAAGCTGTTGGCGATGAAGCGGGCGACGTAGCGCGAGAGCCGGTATTGGCGCCGGCGATCCGGTCATTGGCCCGTGGCATCGACGCCACGTTTGGCCGATGCCAGAGTCCGGGGCGCGGATCGCTGGAGGGATCGAAAGTTGATGGCTACGCCTGGGCTTGTTTGCGCGGTCCTGCCTTGAGCACTGAATCGACGGGCGCGCTGCTGCGTTCGATGCCGCTGTGGCCGCTGACCTCGACGCTGGCGGTGCAGACTTTGGCGACAATGGCGCTGTATTCGGTGCCGACGGTGGCGCCGGAGGTGGCTCGCGACCTTGGGGTGAACGGCACGCTGGTCGGCAGCTTCGTGGCGCTGGCGTATGGCGTTGGGATCGTATCGGCGCTGGTCTCGCCTGGCATGGTGCTGAAGTATGGCGGGGTCAGGGCGACCCAGGGGGTGTTGCTGGCGGCGGCGGGGATGCTGGCGCTGGCGGCCTTTGGGTCCGGCGTGACCGGTCTGGCGCTGGCCGGGATCATCCTGGGGCTGGGCTATGGGGCGGCGGCGCCGGCCAGCACTCATTTGCTGGTGCCGCAGACGCCGATGCCGGTGTTCAACCTGGTGATGTCGCTGCGCCAGATCGGGGTGCCGTTCGGCGGGGTGCTGGCGGCGCTGATCCTGCCGAAGCTGGCGCTGGCGATCGGCTGGCGCGGCGCGCTGCTGAGCGAGATGGGACCGATCCTGCTGCTGATGGTACTGATGGAGTTGCCGCGCCGGCGCTGGGATGTGGACCGCGACCCGGCGCGGCGGGTGTTCGGGCGTGCGCTGTGGCAGCCGTTTTCCTTGCTGGCGGAACCGCGGTTCCGGCGGCTGTCGGTTGCGGCTTTCGTATATGCCGGCCTGGCGCTTTGCCTGGTGGCGTTCATGACGGTGCAGTTGACCACCGTTGTCGGGCTGGATCTGGTGCAGGCTGGGGAGATTCTGGCGGCCTATCAGATCGCCGGGTCGGTGAGCCGGCCGATCTGGGGCTGGATCGCCGACCGGTTGCTGACCCCGGCGCAGACCTTGGCGATGCTTGGGGCTGGGATGGCGATCGCCTCGGTGGTGACCGGGCTGTATGGCCCGGGCTGGCCGTTCTGGGTGGTGACGGCAAATGCGGTGCTGGCGGGGGCCACGGCGGGCGGCTACACCGGGGTGGGCTACGCTGAGTATGCGGCGCTGGGAGGGTCGCGCCGAACCGAGGCCACCGGGCTGGGGACGGCGATTTTCTTTGCCGGCGGCATGGCGGCGCCGCCGGTGTTCGGGGCCGCGGTCACCGCGTTTGGCGGCTACCACGGCGCCTATGTGATCGGCGCGGTCTTTGCGCTGGCCGGAGGAGTGTTGCTGGCGTTGCCGACGACGGCGCGGCGGGCGGGTTGAGGCGGCAGAGGCGGGCGGGATTGGCGCGGTCTCAGGGTGTGGCTTCCTGGGAGATTTGACCGCTTGGCTCCCAGTGCTCGTCTCCTCATCGGCCATTCAATGGACTGCTGGGCGGATTCAACACGAAGACACAATGACACGGAAACGTGCAGGACATCTGTCGCATTAGGGGGAAACTGGCAACGGTTGGTGGCTTCCGATTGCCTGGTTGGCGACCGCTCTCAGCCGGCTTGTGCGCCGCCGCGACAATGCCGGCGTTGCAAGCCGATCGAAGGCGCGGCCCTTCACCACACGCCGACGGATCGGCCGTGGGATGAGACGGCACCGAGGTTATGTAACCACGGGCCTCTGGTCAGGCCCGCAGCGGTTCGGGAGGGGGCTCTTGCGGGATCGGGATCGGCGCGGGCGGTTCCTCGATCGGAGAGGGGTCGTCGGGATCGGGGACGGCTGGCGGATCGCCTGGGGGAACCGGCGGATCCGACAGCAGGGCGAACGGAGAACGAAGGGTCAATGGGCGTTCTACTGCAACGGCCGGACGGCATCCTGGGCGGTGCGACCGGCGATCTGCAGCAGGCGGCTGGTCGATTCGAAGGCGTGGTTGATCGCGTCGATGTAGAGATCGCGTTGCACCTCGGCCAGTTCGATAATGTTGTTGCATCGCAATAGATCCTGCGGTTTGTGCGCCGCGTTCTCGAACGAGGTGTCGAGCATTTCCAGCCAGGCGTGCTGCATGTTCTGCAGACCGCGGCCGAAGGTTATGCAGCTTGAGAATAGCGCCTGCACCCGTTCGGCCGAGCGTTCGGAGGCGTCGCGATAGACGTCCATCGCGTTCGCCGCGGAGGCGAGCAGGTGATGGCCGCGGCCGAAGCTGATGTCGGCGGCGCGGCTGCCCAGGCCGGCGGCGGTGCGAACGCCCATCATCATGGCCGCACGGCCCTGCTCGGCTGCCTTGGACGACATGTTGGCGGCGGCGTTGGCGGTCTCGGCGGCGGTTTCGGTCGTGCTGTGACCGGCGGCCATGGCGCGGTCGGCGGCGTGCTGGCCGACTTCGTGGGTTTCATGCATTGCCGCCTTAGTCGAGCGGGCCGCCGTATCGACGGATGTCTGGGTGGACCGGGAGGCGTGGTCGGTAGCCTTCTTCGCGGCCTCGGCGGCCTTCGACGTTTCTGACATGACATATCCTAACGCGGATAGATTGCGGATAGATTCAGGATGGCGCCCGAACAGTCGGTCATGACCGGCCGATCCGCTGCAGGCGACGGGTTATGACGTCGCCCCGCGGACTTGACTAGCGGCGGTCTTGCCGCTTGCCGGACTTGACTTGTACCGGCTTTGTTTGTGGCGCAGGGGCATCATAGCGCGGAAAACCCGTTCGGCGAGAATCACGGAGGCGTTATCTCGGCTCCGTCCGAGAGGGCTCGTTCCGCCTCCGGCCCGGCTTCCGGCGTCGCCATCGGGATCGGGCGCTCGGCCATCTGGCGGAAACCCTCGATTGCGCGGCGCAAGGCGACCGATCGCTGGCTTTCCGGTTCCAGAACGAACAGGACGAGAGAGCGACCGGTTATCTCGTAGGTTTCACCTGTCTGAAAGGATTCGTCGCTGCCGGTGTCGGGATTGTTGGTGTCGAGCAGGCAGCGCCAGAGCTTGCCGCCGACGACCTCGGGCAGGGCGAAGTTGACCACGTCATGATGGGCGTTGAGCACCAGCAGAGCGGTCGCGTCCATCGCCGGGCGCTTGATGCCGCTGGCCTGGGCACGGCCGTCGAGCAACATGCCGAAGCAGCGGGCGTTGCTGTCGCCCCATTGCGCATCCTCGATGTCCTGGCCGGACGGCGATAGCCAGCGCACATCGCGAACGTCGAGGTCCTGATTATATTCGCCGGTGAGGAAGCGGGAGCGGCGCAGGATCGGGAAGGACTGCCGCAGGACGATCACCCGGCGTGCGAACTCGGCCAGTTCGACCTCCTTTTCGCCGAAATTCCAGTTCACCCAACTGATTTCGTTATCCTGGCAGTAGGCGTTGTTGTTGCCGTCCTGGGTGCGGCCAAATTCATCGCCGGCCAGCAGCATCGGGGTGCCCTGGGCCAGCAGCAGGGTGGCCAGCATGTTGCGCTTCTGGCGTTCGCGCAGGGCGACGATCTCGGCGTCGTCGGTCGGGCCCTCGGTGCCGCAGTTCCAGGATTGGTTGTCGGAATGGCCGTCACGGCCGTCCTCGCCGTTGGCGTCGTTGTGTTTTTCGTTGTAGGAGACCAGGTCGTTGAGAGTGAAACCATCGTGGGCGGTGATGAAGTTGACGCTGGCCCAGGACTTGCGGCCGCGATGGGCGAATTCGTCGGCCGAGGCTGACAGCCGGGTCGCCATCGCGGCCTGTTTGCCTGAATCGCCTTTCCAGTAGGATCGCACGGTGTCGCGGAACTTGTCGTTCCATTCCGCCCAGCCGGGTGGGAAGCGGCCGACCTGATAGCCGCCGGGGCCGATGTCCCAGGGTTCGGCGATCAGCTTGGTGGAGGACAGCACGGGGTCCTGCAGGCAGCTTTGCAGGAAGCCGTGCGCTTCGTTGAAGCCATCGTGTTCGCGCGCCAGGATGGTTCCGAGGTCGAAGCGGAAGCCGTCCACGCGCATTTCGGTGGCCCAATAGCGCAGGCTGTCGGTGACCATCTGCACCACCCGAGCATGGCTCATGTTGAGGGTGTTTCCGGTGCCGGTGTCGTTGATGTAGTAGCGCGGCTGGTCGGCGATCAGCCGGTAGTAGGACAGGTTGTCGATGCCGCGGAATGACAAAGTGGGGCCGTTTTCATTGCCCTCGGCGGTATGGTTGTAGACCACGTCGAGGATGACCTCGAGGCCGGCGTCGTGCAGGCGGGCGACCATTTCCTTGAATTCGGAAAACACGAAGTCGGGGACGGCGGAATAGCGCGGATCGGGGGCGAAGAAGCCGATCGAGTTGTAGCCCCAGTAGTTGGTCAGGCCCTTGTCCAGCAGGTAGCTGTCATTGGCGAAGGTGTGGATCGGCAGCAGTTCGACCGAGGTGACGCCGAGCGACTTGATGTAGTCCACGACTTCCTTGCGGCCGAGGCCGGCGTAGGTGCCGCGCAGGTGCTCCGGCACCGCGGGGTGCATCTTGGTGTAGCCGCGGACATGGGTTTCATAGACGATGGTGCGGTCCCAGGGCACCGAGGGGGCGCGCTCGCGGCCCCAAGTGAAGGCCGGATCGATGACCCGGGATTTCGGCATGAAGCGGGCGCTGTCGCGGTCGTCGAAGGTGGTATCCTCCTTGCCCATGGTGTAGCCGAACACTGCGGGGTTCCATTCCAGGCTACCGACATGGGCCTTGGCATAGGGGTCGAGGACCAGCTTGTTGGGGTTGAAGCGATGGCCGGCGTCGGGTTCGTAGGGGCCATGCACGCGGTAGCCATAGGTGGTGCCGGGACGGGCGTCGGGCAGGTAGCCGTGCCAGACCTCGTTGGTGTATTCCGGCAGTTCGATCCGCTCGAGTTCATTGGCGCCGGTGTTGTCGAACAGGCAGAGTTCGACTTTCGTGGCGTTGGCAGAGAACAGCGAGAAATTGACCCCCAGTCCATCCCAGTTGGCGCCGAGCGGATAGGGTGAGCCTTCGCTGACGCGCGACTTCAGGATGGTAGGTGGCATCGGGACCTCTTGCTTCGTTGGGCAAAAAAAGGGGGGCTCGTGCCCCCCTTCAGATCGTGCGGTTCGGCGTTACGCTGTCAAGCGGCCGAGCACATAGCCGATCGCCAATGCGACCAGCGATGCGACGATCGGCTGCGCCTTGACCGCGTCGCTGAGTTGCGAGGCGGCCTGCTGCGCCTGGCCGGACGCCTGGTTGTAGACGCCCTGCGCCTGGGTCTTGCCATCGCCGGTCAAGTTGCCGGCGGCTTGCTGCACACGGCCACCAAATTCACGTGCCGTGCCTTCTATGCGATCGTCCATTCCAGCCTCCTACTTCACCGGGAAAGGGGGTAACGCGCCGGGTGAGTTCGGGTTGCAGAGCACAAAGCGGAAGGTGGTGCGGCGGAAAGCTGATATGGAGGGCGGATGCAAGATTTTGATCCGCGATCAGCGACGTTCGAGGCCGGGAGCCTGGCCGGCGATCTGGCGGCCCAGGGCTACGCGACGCGACCGCTGCTGGCAGCCGATACGTGCCGGGCGCTGGCGGCGCTGTATGATGACGACGCTCGGTTCCGCAAGCGCGTGGTGATGGAGCAGCACGCTTACGGTGCCGGGGAGTACAAGTATTTCGGTTACGCCTTGCCGGACACCGTGGCGGCGCTGCGCGCGGCGCTGTATCCGCCGTTGGCGGCGGTGGCGAACGAGTGGCGCGGGCTGTTGGGGCAGGCCGAACGGTTTCCCGACTCGCTGGACGAGTTCCTGGCGGTCTGCCATGCGGCCGGGCAGACCCGTCCGACGCCGCTGTTGCTGCGCTATGGCGTGGGCGGGTTCAATTGCCTGCACCAGGACATTTACGGCGAGCGGGTGTTTCCGTTGCAGGTGACAGTGCTGTTGAGCGAGCCAGGGGCCGATTTCAGCGGCGGCGAGTTCATCATGGTGGAACAGCGTCCTCGGGCGCAGTCGCGGCCGATGGTGGTGCCGCTGCGGCAGGGTGAGGCGGTGATTTTCCCGGTGCATCACCGGCCGGGCGTTGGCGTTCGGGGGCCGTATCGGTTGACCATGCGGCACGGTGTCAGCCGGGTTCACTCCGGGCGGCGGCACACGCTGGGGCTGATTTTTCATGACGCGGCGTGAACGGGGGGCGTGAGCGGGACGGCGAGCGCCGGAACGGCGCGGTGGCCAATCGTTGTGCCCACCGCGGTGTTGCGTCACGGGCGCATCACCCGCACCAAGCCAAAGCCGAAGCCGAGCTGACCGGGGCTGAATGCGTAACCGGCTCCATTACTAGCCATTCCACATCTCATAGGACCGCTTGATTAAACACCTTAAAGGTGTATTTTGATGCATGGCGGAGAAGCGAAAACCGACCTATGACCTCGAAGCCTTCAAAACGGCAGCGCCGCGAATGCGCGTTACAGTCGTAGCTACGCGGACTGCCGCGGCTCTTGGTTTTGCGCGGGCCGATATCGTGGCGGCGGTTCAGACCATGCGGCGAACGCACTTCTACAAATCCATGACTTCCTACGGGGACCATCGGATTTGGCAGGACACGTATCACGTCCCTTCGCCGGTCGGGACACTCTATGTCAAATTCACGGCTGATGCCGTGACGGAGTTTGCCCTGCTGTCGTTCAAGGAGAAAGACAATGACTAACCCTGTCGATCCGAATACGGGAGCCTCGCTGCATCGGGATGTCCGGCCCCTAACCATCACCTATCAGGGCGAAAGCATCACCGTGGATATGCCGGGCTGGTACGGCGATCAGCCGGATGAAGGCGTTTTCGATCCTGATGATATGAAGGTTTCCGATCGTGCGTTGAACAGGCTCAAGGCCCGTACCGAAGGATTGCTTGAACCGGCAGATATTCGGCGCATTCGCAAGAAGCTGGGCCTCACGCAAGCCAAGGCAGGCGAGGTCATCGGTGGCGGACCACGAGCGTTTCAAAAGTATGAGTCAGGCGATGCCCTTCCCAGCCGCGCGATCAGCAGCGCGCTGGTTCTGCTCGATCACGACCCGAACGCATTAAAGGTGCTGGAAGCCCGTGCTGCAGTGACACCAGCACGCCGTCACCACGCCGTGCCGCAGGCTTGATAATCTATATCTGACGGGCCGCATCGGGCGGCGGCCATGCCGCTTTGGATCACCGACTACAACAGCAACCGGCCTCATTCCGCCCTAAGTGGCAGACCGCCGCTGACGTGTCTTGCAGCCCCTCGTGCTCAGACGATGACCACATCTACCGACACATCCGATACCGAGCCCGGCTTCGTCGGCATGGCCGGGGTCAAGCCTCGCGAAGCGACCGCCAAAGGCGGCTTGGGCTTGACGCTGGTCGCGTCGGCGCAAGCACAATCCCTCATCGGAGGAGACAACGTCCTTGGCAATGACACCTAGCTCTTTGTTTGAGCAAGCAACTTTATCAGCCTGGCTTTCCGGTCAGGCTGATGTTGCTCTGGGATTGAGGGTTTGCTTGGCGTCCTGTTGGATCATGTCGGCGGCTTTTTCGGCAATCATGATGGTCGGAGCGTTGGTGTTGCCGGCGACGATCACCGGCATGATCGAGGCGTCGACGACGCGCAGGCCGGCGATCCCATGCACGCTGAGGCGTGGATCGACCACCGCCATCGGTCCCTGCCCCATGGCGCAGGTGCCGACCGGGTGCAGGTTGGAGACGCCGCGTTGGCGCACGTCCCGGGCGATCTCCTCATCGGACTCGGTGGCAGTGCCGGGGGCGGTTTCCTCGACGATGAGGTGTTTTAGCACGTTGCTGCCGGCGATGCCGCGGGCGATGCGGACACCGGCGATCATCACCCGCATGTCGCTATCGTCGCGCAGGAAGTTGAAGCGGATTTCGGGGGCCGCCAGCGGGTCGGGGTTGCGCAGCCTGACAGTGCCGCGACCCTGCGGCGCTAGATGCACCGGGCTGATCGAAATGCCGGGAAACGGGTGGGAGACGATCCCGCTGGCGGTGCGGTCGATCGTGCTCCAGGCCGAGATGTTGAACTGCAGGTCGGGCCGCTCGAGACGCGCGTCGCTGCGCACCATCGCGCCGACATACATGCCGTTGCCCGACATCGGTCCGGAGCGCAGGAACACGTAGCGGGCGCCGGCGGCCAGGCGGTGCGACAGGCTGTAATGCAGCGCGTTCAGCGACAGGTTGCGCGAGATCCGGTAGGTGCAGAAGGTGTTGAAATGGTCCTGCAGATTGGCGCCGACGCCGGGCATGTCGCGCACCACTTCGATGCCCATGTCGGCGAGATGGCTGGCGGGGCCGAGGCCAGAAAGTTGCAGCAACTGCGGTGATCCGTAGGCGCCGCCCGACACGATCACTTCGCGGCCGGCATGGGCAACCTGTGGGCCGGCTTGGGTGCGGAATTCGAGGCCGGTCGCCCTGCTGCCCTGAAATAGCACCCTGGTGGCGTGGGCGTTGGTGATGATGGTCAGGTTGGGGCGGGGCTTGGCCATCCGCAGGTAGGCCGCGGCGGTGCTCCAGCGGCGGCGGTCCTTGGTGGTGGTCTGGTAATAGCCGCAGCCTTCCTGTTTGGCGCCGTTGAAGTCGGGATTGAATGGGATGCCGGCCTGCTGGCAGGCGGTCAGCAGCAGCTTGGCGATTTCCCATTCGTAGGGCTGGTTGGAGACCCGCAGCGGTCCGCCCGAGCCGTGGTAGTCGTCGGCGCCGCGTTCGTTGTCCTCGGCCTTGCGGAAGTAGGGCAGGACCGAATCGTAGTCCCAGCCTTGGTTGCCGAGCTGGCGCCACTGGTCGTAGTCGGCGGCGTTGCCGCGCATGTAGATCATGCCGTTGATCGAGCTGGTGCCGCCCAGCACCTTGCCGCGCGGCTGGTACATGGTGCGGCCGTTCAATTGCTGTTCCGGTTCGGACTCGAACTTCCAGTTCACCCTGGGGTCGACGAAGGTCTTGGCGTAACCCATCGGGACATGGATCCAGGGATTGGTGTCCTTGCCGCCGGCCTCCAGCAGCAGCACTCGGTGGCGGCCGGATTCGGTCAGCCGTGCGGCGAGCACGCAGCCGGCGGAGCCGGCGCCGGTGACGATGTAGTCGTAGGTATCGGCCACGCGTGGTCTCCCGTAGGTTTCGGTAAAGTTTACGCGGCCAGCGGGGGAGCGCCAGTTGGCGCGGTGCCAGGTGGGGCTGTGCCAAGTGGGGCTGTGCCAGGTGGGGCTGTGCCAGGTGAAGCGGTGCCAGCTTGGGTGTCCTGCAGCAGCATTGCCGCGGCCTTTTCGCCGATCATGATGCTGGGGGCGTTGGTGTTGCCGGCCACTACCGACGGCATGATCGAGGCGTCGGCCACGCGCAGGCCGGCGATGCCGTGCACCCGCAGTCTGGGGTCGACCACCGAGTTGGTGCCGGTGCCCATGGCGCAGGTGCTGCTGGGGTGGTGATTGGAGATGCCGGTCTGGCGCACGAAGCTTTCGATCTCGGCATCGGATGTGACCAGCGGGCCGGGGGCGATCTCGGCCGCTACGTAGTCGCGCAGCGCCGGCTGTTCCGCGATACGGCGCGCCAGCCGGATGCCGGTGGTGACCGCGCGCATGTCGTATTCGGTGCGCAGGAAGTCGAACAGGATGACGGGCGGTGCCAGCGGATCGGGGCTGGCGAGCCGCACGGTGCCTCGGCCGTCGGGTTTCAGGTGCACCGGGCTGAGGGTGAAGCCTGGGAAGCGGTGCGGGATGACGCGGTCCTTGGTGCGTTCCAGGGTGCTCCATTCCAGCAGGTTGATCTGCAGGTCGGGGCGTTCCAGGCGTGGATCGGAGCGGGTGAACAGGCCGGCGTGGATGCCGTTGCTGGCCATCGGGCCGGAGCGGAACAGGCCGTAGCGGATGGCCGCGGCGATCTTGCGCGGCCAGGAGTTCTCCAGGTCGTTCAGGGTGATCGGGCGGGTGCAGCGCCAGCTCATGTAGGTGTTGAAATGATCGTGCAGGTTGGCGCCGACGGCGGGCAGGTCGTGCAGCACCGGGATGCCGGTATCCTGCAGGTGCTGGGCCGGGCCGAGGCCGGACAGCATCAGCAGTTGCGGCGAGCCGTAGGTGCCGCCGCAGACGACGACCTCGAGCCGCGCGGTGGCGGATTGTGGGCCGGCGGGGGAGACATACTCGATACCGGTGGCGCGGGCGCCGGCCAGGGTGATTTTGGTGGCGTGGGCGGCGGTGCGGATGGTCAGGTTGGGGCGGGAGCGGGCGGGGTCGAGGTAGGCCTTGGCGGTGCTCCAGCGGCGGCGGTTGGCGGTGGTGGTCTGATAATAGCCGCAGCCTTCCTGTTGGGCGCCGTTGAAGTCGGGGTTGCGGGGGATGCCGGCTTGCTCGCACGCCGCCAGCACGGCCTCGGAGAGTTCGAAGCGGTAGGGCTGGTCGGAGACGTTCAGCGGGCCGCCGGTGCCGTGATACTCGCTGGCGCCGCGGGCCTGGTTCTGCGCCTTGCGGAAGTACGGCAGCACGGAGTCCCAGTCCCAGCCGACGCAGCCGCGCTGGCGCCATTCGTCGTAATCGGCGTGATTGCCGCGGATGTAGACCATGCCGTTGATCGAGCTGGTGCCGCCCAGGGTCTTGCCGCGCGGCAGATAGAGCCGGCGGTTGCCGAGTTGGGGCTGCGGCGCGCTTTCGAACTTCCAGTTGACCGTGGGGTTGGTGAAGGTCTTGGTGAAACCGAGCGGGATGTGGATCCAGGGATTGCGGTCGGGCGGACCGGCTTCCAGCAGCAGCACGGTGTGGCGTCCGGATTCCGATAGTCGGGAGGCGATCACGGCGCCGGCCGATCCGGCTCCGGCGACGATGAAGTCATAGGTTTCCTGTGGCATGTTTCCTGGTGTCCCCTGCGGCGGGCATTTTGGTTCGGGGGGTGAGCTTGCTGCAAGGGTTGGGTCGGTTGCGGCGGTTTCGTCGCGGCGCGTTTGCTGCCGTTGCAAGATGCAGCCGACCCAGGGGTATGCTTGGAATTTGGTCAGGGGATGGCTAGAGTTTCTGTCGCCTTCCCATAATTTGAGCGACTATGGTGAGAAAACCGCGACAATCGGGCCCGCTTGTGGGACGTGGCAAGAATGCCATTCCCCGTTCCGATGATTTTGCTAACGCTAAGATTATCGGCCCGGATCCGGAAGGCGGTTTTATCGGCGACAATGCTGCAGGCCTTACAGACGAAGAGAGGCTTAACTTTTTCATCACCACAGTTGATGAGAAGCTGCGGAAGCTGGGCAGCGAAATGAACGAACTTGCGCAGCGGCTCAGAACGCCGGCGCCCCGGTAGTTGGTATTACCCTGCTTTGGCGCAATATGGAAAATAGCCAGGCAAATCGACGATCTGCGTTCGCTGCGGACCAAGAACGTGGAGGCGTTCAGCCTTATTCACGAACGCCTACGCGCAATCGAAGATCGTTTGCTGAAGATCGAGAGCGGGCAGAACTCCCTTATCAGCGATGCGAAGGCCGCAGCAGGGGCTGCCGCCACGATGGTGGCGACGGCCGCATTGACCGAAACGGTGACGCGTCTCACGCGGATCGAAGAGGACCTTAAGCGCAGCGACCGGCCGCGCCTGACGGATAGATAGCCGGAGCATAATCCAGCGAAACACGCTGATGATGTGGTACTGACCAGGTATGGCTCTCCGGGGAAAGCAGTCCGCTGGCACAACCCGTGCAACATGGTCGGCGAAGCAGCGAAAAGGGAGCGCGGCGAGAATGCCAAGCAAACGATCACTCGGGTTAGGCCGGCGTTCTGTCCTGGCCGGCGCTGGAGTTGCCGCCGGTAGCGGGGCAATAACCGGGTTTCCGACGATCTGGGCGCAGAACATCAAGAACATCACACTGCGCCAGTTCGGCACCGGCGTTTCGAACCTGAATGCGGTGGCGGTGAAGGTGAAGCAGGATCTGGGCTTCACGCTGACCATGACGGCTCTGGACACCGACGCGGTGACGCAGAAGGCGGTCACTCAGCCGAGATCCTACGACATTGCCGACATCGAGTATTTCGCCATCAAGAAAGTATTCCCGACCGGCGTGATGCAGCCGATGGACGCGAACAAGATCAAGCTGGTGGACCAGATCGTGCCGATCTTCACCAAGGGTCGGCTGACGCCGGACACGCCGCCTGGACAGGGCACCACGCCGTATTCGGTTGGTTACGTGGACGGGCCGACCGGCAAGAGCTTCGCCAAGGGGCGGACCGAGTGGATGACGCTGATTCCAACCATCTACAACGCCGACACGTTGGGCATCCGGCCCGACCTGGTGGGGCGCCCGATCAAGAACTGGAAGGACCTGGTCGATCCGGCGTTCCGGGACAAGACGTCGATCATGAACATTCCATCGATCGGCATCATGGACGCGGCGATGATCATGGAATCGCTCGGTCGGCTGAAATACGCCGACAAGGGCAACATGACGCGGCCGGAGATCGACAAGACGGTGGCGTTCCTGATCGAGACCAAGAAGGCCGGGCAGTTCCGTGCGTTCTGGAAAAGCTTCGACGAGAGCGTGAACCTGATGGCGTCGGGCGAGGTGGTGATCCAGTCGATGTGGTCGCCGGCGGTGGCGGCGGTGAGGTCGAAGGGCATCGCCTGCAAATACCAGCCGCTGGCTGAGGGCTACCGCGCCTGGGCTGGCGGGCTTGGCATGGCGAAGCATCTGAGCGGGCTGGAGCTGGACGCCGCGTATGAATACATCAACTGGTATCTGTCCGGCTGGGTCGGCGCCTATCTGAACCGGCAGGGCTATTACAGCGCGGTGCTGGAGACGGCGAAGCAGCACATGACGGCGGACGAGTGGCGCTACTGGATGGAGGGCAAGCCGGCGCAGAAGGACATCCTGAGCCCGGAAGGCAAGGTGATGGAAAAAGCCGGCGCGGTGCGCGATGGCGGGTCGTTCACCGAACGCATGAGCCGGATCGCGTGCTGGAATTCGGTGATGGACCAGGACCGCTACATGGTCCAGAAATGGAACGAGTTCATCGCCGCCTAACAGGGATCTTCGGCGGAACCATCGCGGTCAGGTGGCCGGACGGATTAGGCAGCGTGATGGGCGGGCGTGCGATGGCCCCAGAGGTGATGATCAGGCTGGGCTGTCCGGGCAGCGGCCCCGGGCGCCGGGGGTATCAGATCGGCACCAGCCGCAGGCAGCCGGCGCGACGGCCGGCGTCGAACAGGAACGCCATCAATTGGCCGGCCACCGGAAAGCCGCTGGTGCGGGTCACCGATGTGAGGCCCCATAGGTCCTGCACTGCGTCGGCCGCGCCCATCAGCACCGGATCGCCTTCGGTCAACAGCATGATCGGCAGTTCGCGGTTGTAGCGGGCGATGACCTTCATGGTGTGGAAGCCGTCCTGCTCGTGCCCGTCGACGGATCCGATCACCGCCATCGGACGGTGTTCGCGCAGCACCTGGGCCAGATCGGTTCCGGCTGAAACGACTTCCATTCCGAGGTCGAGAAAGTCGCAAACCGGTGCGAGGCAGGCGATGGTCGCCGGATCGTCGCTGACCACCACGACGACACCCGGCCGAGCGCTAGTCATCATCTCGACGACGTTTACATCCAAAGACAAATTCCCCGGGGCGAGCATGTTCATGACTTCTGCCTTGTTCGAGCGGACCCGGCGTTTGGCTGGGCGGACGATCACATTCTGGTGAATATGTTAACGACCCGCTAGCCTGTCCAGGAGTAGTTCCGCGTCGAATCTCGGCATTTTGCCGTGAATCATCGTTAATTTCGCCGGATCATAGTCGATTTGACAACAGTTGTCATCACGGAGCGACCGCCTCGTCGGGTAGGGTCCCCCAGAATTGCTCGCGGCGGAGAAACCCGCGGTAAGATCCGGCCTGCACGTTGCACCAGTCCGAGGCGGCCGCGCAGGAGCGGATGCGGCCGATCACCCCCGGCTTCAGGATGGCGACGGACTTTGCGGTGTCGCTGGTCTCTGAGCGCAGCGTGGCGTCGGCTTTTTGCACGATGAAACTGCGCCGCCCCATCAGGGTGGCTCCGTGCACCCAGCCTTGGATGCCATCGGCATCGCGCACCCAGCGCCAGACGTCGAACTCGCGCTCGATTTCCACCGGCAGGTCGCGCCGCTTGTAGACCCAGTCGATGCGGTAGCGGGTGCCGGGGCCGGCGCGCATGTTGACGTCATCGGAGCGCAGTGATGCGAAGCGCGGCAGTTTCGTCGCGACGGCGTCGGGTTTCTCGGGATCAGGCGGTTTATCGGGTACCGCGGTCTTGGTCTCGGCGGACGGTTGCGGCTGCGGCTGCGGAACTGGCACTGGGGTGGCGGGCGGAGCGGGTGGCGCGGCTTTGGCCGCGGGTGTGCCGGTTGGGTGATGCGGATGCAGCGGTCCGTGCGGCGCCACCACCGGCGGTTTGGTCGCCGCGGTTTCGGCCGCGGTATGGACCGGTTTGCGCGGCGCGGCAGTTGGTGGTTTCACCGCTGGTTCGCGCGCCGGCGGCTGGTGCTGGGGACCGGATGGCAGCCGCAGCGTGCCGGACGTCGGCGGCTGTGCCGAGGCTTGGCTGATGCCGCAGCAGAAATCTCGCCCCGCGCCGGTTTGAGCGCCGACGCCCCAGGTGCCGGTCGTGGTGATCACCGACGCCAGCGCCAACACAACCCGAGCGGGATAACGCATTCACTCTCCCTGCCAAGCACGGCCGAATCGAGTCAAGCGTAACCATCCACCCAGGGTCAGATCGTGATCACGGTCGCGGTGCCGACGGCGGACAGGAAGGTGGCGACCCCGGCCACCTCGACTTGGGGCAACAGCAGCGATGGGTCGATCGCCTCGGCGCGCAGGCCGGCCTCGCAGACGATCATGCGCACGCCGATCTGGGCGCAGGCGTCGCGCAGCGTGTCCAATCCGGCGACGCCATTGGCTTCGATGCGGGCATCGCGGTCGGCATCGCGCAATGCCGTCCAATCGCGACACAGCGCCAGGCAGCCCCGATTGGTGGCGAACAGCACGACGTGGCGACCGAGCGCGGCGGCGGCGGAGGCGACGACGAAGGCGTAATGTGCCCGGTCGTGCGATCCGGACAGCAGCAGCACGCCGAGCGTAGCAGCCGGCGCGCCACCAGCCGGCCCGCCATCAGCCGCCCCGCCATCAGCCGGCATGGGTGGATCCATCCGGGGTGCGGTGCGCGGTCAGGTCCTTGATGGTCGCATGCGGGCCGCACAGGGCGCAGGATGGGTCCGGCCGCAGCTTGATGTCGCGGAACCTGGCCGACAGCGCGTCCCAGACCAGCAGGCGGCCGGATAGCGTGTCGCCGATGCCGAGGATTTCCTTCAGCACCTCGGTGGCCTGCAGCGTGCCCATCACGCCGGTGACCACGCCCAGCACACCGGCCTCGCTGCAGGTCGGCACGGTGCCGGGTGCCGGTGGTTCGGCGTATAGGCAGCGGTAGCACGGTCCGCCGGCATGCGGCTTGAACACCGAGAGCTGACCCTCGAAGCGCAGCACGGCGGCCGACACCAGGGTGCGTTTCGCCAGCACGCAGGCATCGGCGACCAGGAAGCGGGTGGCGAAGTTGTCGGTGCCGTCGCAGACGACGTCGTAGCGGCCGATAAGGTCCAGCGCGTTGTCGGCGGACAGGCGGGCGGCGTGGGCCTCGACCTTCAGATCGGGATTGATGGCGTGGGCCGCCTGGGTTGCCGAGGCGACCTTGGGCGTGCCGATGCGGTCGGTGGTATGGGCGATCTGTCGCTGCAGGTTGGACAGGTCGACCACGTCGTCGTCGATCACGCCTATGGTGCCGATGCCAGCGGCGGCCAAGTATAGCATCAACGGCGAGCCCAGGCCGCCGGCGCCGACCACCAGCACGCGTGCCGCCTTTAGTTTGGCCTGGCCGGTGCCGCCGACCTCCCGCAGCAGGATGTGGCGGGAGAAGCGTTGGATTTCGTCTTCGCTGAAATCGAGGTCCATGGTGCAGATGATAGGATGGCGAGACGGCGGATGACAGGGGACTGTGAGAGGAACACGCAGCCGATGACGCAACCCAGCCAGACCGGAACCAGCGAGACCGAACCGAGCCACGCCGAACCGAGCCACGCCGAACCGAGCCACGCCGAACCTAGACACAGCGAACTCAGCCATGCCGGGGACGCGGCGTTGGTGCTGTTTTCCGGTGGACAGGATTCCGCCACCTGCCTGGCCTGGGCGCTGGCGCGCTACGGTTCGGTGGAAACCGTCGGCTTTCGCTATGGCCAGCGCCATGCGGTGGAACTGGCGTGCCGCGAGCCGATCCGCTCGGCTCTGGCATCGCCCGGGCTGGGACCCGATCACCTGGTGGACCTGACGGCGACGATTGCCGGGCTGGGGCAGACCGCGATGACCGCGGATGTGGCGATCGAGATGGACCAGGGCGGCCTGCCGAACACGTTCGTGCCCGGGCGCAACCTGCTGTTCCTGACCTGCGCCGCCGCGATCGCCTACCGCCGTGGGCTGCGCCGCATCGTCGCCGGGGTCTGCGAGACCGACTATTCGGGCTATCCGGACTGCCGCGACGACACGGTGAAGGCGATGCAGCTTGCGTTGAACCTGGGCATGCAGCGGCGCTTCGTGCTGGAGACCCCGTTGATGTGGCGCGACAAGGCGGCGACCTGGGCGCTGGCGTTCGAACTGGGCGGCGATGCGCTGGTGGGGGTCATTCGCGAAAGCAGCCATACCTGCTATCTGGGCGATCGCTCCAATCGCCACGAATGGGGCTTCGGATGCGGGACCTGCCCGGCCTGTCTGCTGCGTGCCCAGGGCTGGCAGCGGTGGATGGCGGATGGCGGACACTGATCGGTGGCCTGGCGTGGATCTAGCTGACGGGAGATTTCGATGAAGACAGTTCTGGCCGCTGCCCTGCTGGCCTCGGGTGTTGCGGTGTTCAGTGCATGGGCGGTGTCGGCTGCCTGGGCGGCCGAGGAGATCACGATCCACACCGCGACCGCCGGGGAGTTGGCCGACACCTGCGCCGCCAACCCCAGGGAGCCGGCGGCGGACGCCCGGCTCAACTTCTGTCGCGGCTTTGCCCAGGGTGCGATCGACGTCGAGATGCACCATGCCGGGGAGCACAAACTGTTCTGTTTTCCGCACCCGTCACCGTCGCGGGCCGAGACGATGAGCCAGTTCGTGAGTTGGGTGCGGGCGATGCCCGATCGTAGCTCGATGCCGTCCGATGAGGGACTGTTCAAGTTCCTGGGCGAGCGGTTTCCGTGCAAGTAGGGCGGGTCAGAGAGGCGCGAGACGTCGCGTTTCGTTTAAGTAGCCGATTCACGAGCGGAATCGTGGACGTCGCGCGTTTCAGGCTGCTCTGCGATCGGATAGGGGCATGACCGGCACCGTCGCGGTCACCTTCGACCTGCGTGCGCCGCATCGGGCTATCGTCGCCGAGGCGCTGGGGGACATGGGTCGGCCGGTGTGGCTCAGCGACCTTGACGATGCGGGGCGGGCCTCGGCGCTGCGCGAGGCTGCCGCCATCCTGGCGCGCGATACCGGCAAGGATCTGCGGCCGGGCGAGGCGGGGCAGATCCGGTCGGCGCGGCTGGTGCAGTTCATCACCGCGGGCATCGACTTCGTGCCGCTGCATGCGCTTCCCGCCGGCATCGCGGTGGCCGGCAATGGCGGGGCGTATGCCGAACCGATGGCGGAGCACGGGCTGGCGATGGTATTGGCTGCCAGCAAACGGCTGCTGATCGAACAGGCCGCGCTGGGCCGGGGCGAGTTCAACCAGTTCACTCGCAACCGCACGCTGGCGGGGCAAGTCTGCGGCATACTGGGGTTCGGCGGCATCGGGGTCGCCACCGCGCGGATGATGCGGGCGGTGGGGATGCGGATCCACGCAATCAATCGCCGCGGCCAGTCCGACGACGCGACCGACTGGATCGGATCGGTGGCGGATCTGGATATGCTGCTGCGGGCGGCCGACGTGCTGGTCATCAGCACGCCGTTGACGCCGGCGACCAAGGACCTGATCGGGGCGCGCGAACTGGGGCTGATGAAGCCGGACGCCATTCTGGTCAACCTGGCGCGCGGCGAGATCATCCAGCAGGCGGCGCTATTTGCGCATCTGCGGGCGCATCCAGAGTTCTGGGCCTGCATCGATGCCTGGTGGACCGAACCGGTGCGGCACGGCGCGTTCCGCATGGATCATCCGTTTCTGTCGCTGCCGAACGTGATCGGGTCGCCGCATAATTCCGCCTCGGTTCCGGGCATGACCGAGATCGCGCTGCGCCGGGCGGTGGCAAATATCCGCCGCGCCCTGGCAGGGGAGACGCCGCGTTATGTGCTGAGGCCGGAGCAGCGGATGACTTAGCAGGCGGCGCTACAGCACGGCGATCGCTTCGATTTCGATCAGGTATTCCGGCGCTGCCAGCGACGCCACGCCGATCAGCGTATGGGGCGGCATTTTCGGGCCGAAGAACTCGGTGCGGATCGGCCCGTAATCGGCGCGGTAGCGCATGTCGGTGATGTAGGTGGTGACCTTGACGACGTTGGCGAGGGTACCGCCGCCGGCCTCGATCTGCGACTTCAGCGCCGCGAGCGCGGCGTGCGCCTGGGCCTTGAAGTCGCCGGGATGGGCGCAGCCGCCGTTGGCGTCGTAATCGACCTGGCCGGCGATGAATACCAAGGTCCGCGCGTCCTCGGCCGTGAGCGCCTGGGCATAGATCGGCGGGTCGTAGACGCCCGGGGCGGCATAGGGGGAGAGTTTCGGCATTGGGTGCTCCTGGTTTGCATGATCGCGTCGTGCGAGGTCCCGGCGGCAGGTGAAGGCGATCAGGCTCGGT
The DNA here is from genome assembly GCF_965277825.1 of Rhodopila sp. NCBI lineage: Bacteria > Pseudomonadati > Pseudomonadota > Alphaproteobacteria > Acetobacterales > Acetobacteraceae > Rhodopila > Rhodopila sp. The sequence continues at coordinate 1,271,117 of NZ_OZ255846.1, forward strand.
TGGTTGCCGCCAGGGCGCCGTCCGCCAGGTCTTGCGGGGTGTCGGCGCGGATGTCGCTGAGATGGGTTTCCGGGCCGCACCATACCGCGAACGCGGTGATCAGCGACAGCAGGATGACGTAAAGGGCGACGCCCCAGGGGGCGCCGGCCATCCAGCTTACCAGCAACGCGGCGATGAACGGCGATGGACCGCCGGCGATGATCGAGCCGAGTTCGCGGGCGAAGGCGAAGCCGCTGTAGCGCAGCCGCGGGCCGAACAGCTCGGCGAAATAGGCCGCCTGCGGGCCGAACATGGCGGCGCTGCCGATGCCCATGACCAGGATGAAGGCGAGGCAGATCAGCGTCGGGTTTAGGGTCTGGGTCATCACGAAGAACGGGAAGGCGAAGGCGGCGGAGAACAGCGCGCCGCCGATGTAGACCGGGCGGCGGCCGACTTTGTCGGACAGCCAGGAGAACAGCACGATGCCGAAGATCTCGGCGACGTTGCCCAGCATGACGCCGGTGATCGCCACCTCACGCGACATGTGCAGGGTGTTGATGACGTAGCTGAGGCCGAACACCGGGAACAGGTAGCCCAGTCCGTTTTCCGCCAGGCGGGCGCCGACCACGACGAAGAAGTTGCGCGGGTGGCGGCGCAGCGCCTCGATCGCCGGGGCACGCAGCGGCGGGCGCCTGGCGCTGGCCTCGGCGAACACCGGGGTTTCGGCGACGCGGGAGCGGACATAGACGCCGAGCCCGAGCAGCAGCAGGGAGACCAGGAAGGGGATGCGCCAGCCCCAGGTGAGCAGGTCCTGCTTGGACATCATGGTGACCAGGTAGAACACGCCGGCGGCGAGCAGATTGCCGGCGGTGACGCCGAGCGGGGCGAAGCTGCCGTAGAGTCCGCGCTGTCCCTTGGGGGCGAATTCCACCGCCATGATGACGGCCCCGCCGTATTCGGCACCGGCGCCGAAGCCCTGCAGCAGGCGCAGCAGCAACAACAGCACCGGAGCCCACAGGCCGATCGTGGCGTAGGTCGGCAGCAGGCCGATCAGAAAGGTGCCGCCGCCGACCAGCAGCAAGGTTGCCACCAGCATCGGCTTGCGGCCCATGCGGTCGCCGAAATGGCCGAAGAACAGGCCGCCGAACGGGCGCGCCAGGAAGCCGACCGCGAAGGTCGCGAACGCCGCCAGTGTTCCGACGGTGGCGTCGTATTTCGGGAAGAACAGTTCGCCGAACACCAGCGCCGAGGCGGTGCCGTAGATGAAGAAATCGTACCACTCCAGCGCCGAACCGATGGCGGCGGCCAGCATGACGTGGCGCAGATTGGTCGGGGATACGGCGCGTGCCGCCTGGGGCATTGGTTTCCTCCGGTTATTGGCCGGCCGCTCTTGGGCGCTGGCAGCTTGGATCGTTGCGCTCGAAGTCCCGGCGTGGCCGGTCCGGATCCATGGTTGTAGCCGATGGCTGGCTGTCGCTGCAAAAACTGGGCGGCCGGGAATGCCTGGGGTTTAGCGCGAGGCGGCGTCGATGTCGCCGATGGCTGCGGGATAACAGCGCTGCCGGGTCGCCTCGAAGGCGGCGTGGCGCTGGCGCAGGTCAGCCAGGTCGCCCTGGTTGGCGATCTCGCGCTCTGCGTCGGCCAGCACCAGGTCGGCGTGACGGCGCAGCGTAGCTACTCGGGCCGGGGCCTGCTCACAACCGGTCACCGCGGTCAGCACTTCCAGCATTCGCAGCAGCACCGCGGCGCTGTTGGCGGCGTTCTGGCGGATCATATGGAACATGCTGTCCACCAGGCCGTCGTAATCGACCGCCGGGATGATCAGCACGACCCGGCCGCGGCGCAGCGATATGCCGGAGGCGAGGTGGACCGGCGCGATGTCGCATAGCGCGGCGCCCAATCGATCCAGCACGGCGATCGCGGTATGCGGGTCGTTGATTCCCGGCGACAGGGCTCGGACGGCGACCTCGACGAGCTGGCGGATGGCAAACTCCAGATCGGCCGAACTCACCCGGGCGGGTCCCAGGGCCGTGGCGGCGCGGATCGCGGCGCCGGCGCCGTCGACCGGCGGGGTCATCCGCGCGATCGGCGCGCCGGGGAAGACATAGTCGCCGGGCCGCACCAACAGTCGCAGCGTGGTTCCCCGCTGCGCTGCCCAGTCAGCCAGTCCTTCGGGGTGCAGTTGTTGAAGGTAGCCGCGCCGTTCATCGACGACCGGTACCGCGTCGTCCCAAATGTCGGGGATTGATGCCTGCGGTTGCGGGTGGTCGAAGGTCAGTCGCTGGATCGCCGAACGGACGTCGTCACTGACCAGTTCTATGACCGTGTCGACGTTGATGCGCCCGGCCATGTGGCCGACGAAGAATACCAGGGTGCCGACGCAGACGAACGCCAGCAGGATGCTGACGCTGAGCGATACGTGCGGGACGAATGCGCCTTCATTTTCGGTCCGCACGCTTCGCAGCACCATCAGCGCGTAGCTGAAGGTGGCGAGAAAGGCGCCCAGGGTGAATTGGTTGCCGCGGTCTCGGGTGAAATTGCGCAGCAGCCGTGGCCCCATCTGACCGGCGGCGAGCGAGAGGGCGGCGATGGTGATGGAGAACACCGTGCCGGCGACGCCGATGGTTGACGAGGCCACGGCGCCGAGCAGGGTTCGCGCGCCGGTGCCTCCGCCGTTGTACAGCCAGGGGCTTTGGATCAGCCAGGCCGGCACCATGCCGCTGCGGTCAAGGTCGATCAGGCCAACCGCGAGCAGGATGCCGGCGACGACCATGGCGGCTGGCAACAGCCAGAACTTTTCGCCGATGTCGCTGAGCAGTTTGCGGAGATGTGCTTGCACCAGGCATCCAATCAGCGGCGCTCGGATGGCGCGCTACAGGTCGGCGTTCCAGATCGCGCGGAGGCCAGGCCGGCCCGGCTTGCCAGGATGGTAACCGACGTCATGCTGCGTCACGCCTATCAGCAAGATCAGGAGTCGTTCAATGCGGCGATCACCCGCTTCCTTGACCTACCGATGATGATCCTCAATGCCGCGCCGTCGCCGACCCATCACTTCGCGCTCGCCGGCGTGGTGCCGCGCGGTCTGACAGGCGGCATCCTGACAGCTCGGCCCGGCGGCGCTGTCGGCCGGCGAGACGCGGCTGAGTAATGCTCCGGCTGGCGCTGTTGGCGTTGGTGCCGGTGGCGCCGGTGCTGCATTACGGGCTGGGGGCGACGCCGATCTGGGTGTTCGTGACCGGAGCGGTGGGCGTGGGCGTGCTGGCCGATTGGATCCGTGCGGCGACCGAGCAGCTTGCCAAGCATACCGGATCGGCGGTGGGCGGGCTGCTGTCGGTCAGCCTGGGCAGCGTGGCGGAGTTGCTGCTGGCGCTGTTCGTCCTGGCGCAGGGTCAGGCGGACGTGGTGCACGCCCAGATCACTGGATCGATCATCGGCACTAGCCTGCTGGGGCTCGGGCTGGCGATCGTGGTCGGCGGCGCGACGCGTGAGCGGCAGACGTTCAAGCGGGAACGGGCCGGGCTGCTGTCGAGCCTGCTGATCCTGGTGGTGATCGCGCTGCTGCTGCCCGCGGTGTTCGACTTCACCGCGCGCCGCGTCACTCATAGCGGCGATGTCGGGGTCAGCGAGGAGTGGTTGAGCCTGGCGGTGTCCGGCGTGCTGCTGGTGCTGTACTGCGCCAACCTGGCCTATACGCTGGTGACGCACCGCGACGTTTTTGCCAGCGGCGAGGAGCCCGATGCTGGCGACGCCTGGGGGCTGTGGCGGTGCATGGCGGTATTGGCGTTGGCGACCGTCGCGGCGGCGCTGGAAAGCGAACTGATCTCGGGCTCGCTGGTCGAGGCTGCGCGCACCTTGCGGCTGTCGCCGACCTTCGTGGGCGTGATCGTGCTGGCGCTGGTCGGGACCATCGCCGATCTGTTTTCGGCGGTGTGGTTCGCGCGTCAGGACCGGATGGGGCTGGTGATGAGCATCTGCATCGGTTCGGCGATCCAGATGGCGCTGGTGGTGGCGCCGCTGCTGGTGATCCTGTCCTGGCTGATCGGCACGCCGATGACGCTGGTGTTCAAGGACCCGCTGGACCTGTTCGCGATCGCTGGCGGCGCGTTCATCGTCAACGCGATTGCCGGGGATGGTGAAACGACGTGGTTCGAGGGTGTGCTGCTGATTGGCGTGTATGTCGTGCTTGGGGTGGCGTTCTTTTTCGTGTGATGAGAAACCACTCGGCGTCGCGGCGCTGCCCTACTTGGCCCCGACCAGTCGCACGAAGGCCTCAAGCTGCGCCGCCTCGAGGTCGGACACGGCGACGTAGGTCAGGCCGCCCATGCGCCAGCGGACGATATTGAAGCCATCGCGGGTTTGCAGTTTCGGCGCGGCGTCGGAGGTATCGTCGGAGACCAAGGCAAACAGGTTGATGACGTGCTTGTCGCGGCGGTAGACCATCGCGGCGGCGCGGTGGCCATCGACATAATCCAGCCGGCCGCCGAGCAGCGGAAAGCCTTGCGCGGCCAGTTGCTTGACCACCGGCGACAGGTCGAGCCGCGCCGACAGCCAGGGCTTGACGGTGTGCTGATCGCTGGTTGCGACGTCGCTTAGATGATCCGCCATCATCGACCGCAGGTGATCGGCAAGGACGTCCGCAAGCAGCGGATCTGGCGGCGGGGTGGTTTTGGTCAGCGCGAGCGTGAGTGCGACGCCGGCGAGGCCTCCGGCCATCGTCGCGCCGGCCAGGCGGATGCTTGGCAGTTGCGAGCGAAACGACTTCCGGGTGGGCGGCGGTGGGGCTTCGCGTGGCAGTGCGGAGGCGATCCGCATCGCCAGCGCCGGGGACGCGCGATGGGACGGCAGGTTGGTGCGCAGCACCGAACGCAGTGCCCGGGTCGCCTCCAGTTCGGCAAGGCAGGTCGGGCAGCGGGCGATGTGACGGCCGAGCAGGAAGCCTTGGAACGGGCCGGCCTGGCGATCCGCATAGGCCGGCAGCAGCCGTTTGGCGCGGTCGTGATTCATGATTTCTTCTCGTGGTCGGTCCAGGCCTTGCGCAGTGCCAGCCTGGCGCGGGACAGCCGCGACATCACGGTGCCGGGGGGGACGTCGGTGACGGCGGCGATGTCCTTGTAGGACAATTCCTCGAGCTCACGCAGGATCAGCACCTCACGGTATTCGGCTGGCAGTTGAGCCATCAGGGCGGCGAGGGTTTCGCTGTCGATGCGGTCGAGCAGCATGGCCTCGGGGCTGGGGCCGGGATCGGTCCAGTCGAGGTCGGGCGGGGCTGGCTGAAACAGTTGGCGGGAAGAACGGTTATCCTTCAGCCAATCCAGGAAGCTGTTGCGCACGATGGTCAGCAGCCAGACCCGGAAGTTGTCGCCACGAAAGGCGTCAAGATAGCGGAACGCACGCAGGTAGGCGTCCTGCACGACGTCCTCGGCGTCGGCGGTGTTGCCGGTGAGCCAGCGTGCGAGGCGGAACGCGGCGTCCAGATGCGGCATCGCCAGCAGGTCGAATCGTCGGGTTCGGGCATCTGTCGCCAATGGCTTCATCCCGCGCTGGGCGGTGACGGCGAGCGCCGCCGCAACGAGCATCCTACCGCGTCCGGCGCGGCTTTATTCCCGCCGGCAAATTTTTTTCGGTGTGGGGAATAGCGGGTGGCGCGCTGCGGTAAGGCGGTCGGATCGATCATTCAGGTCGGGCCATGATGGAGCGCGAGCATGAGCACCGAGCAACACGATACTCCGGCGGCCGGCGTGGACCGGCGCGGCTTGCTGAAATGCATGAGCTGGGCCGGCGCGGCCATGGTGTGGACCGTGGCCGGCGGCATCCCGCGGTCGCAACCGGCCGGGCTTGGCCGCGCCGAGGCGGCCGAGACCGGCTTCTGTTTCGCCCAGGTCAGCGATAGTCACCTGGGCTTCGACCGGCCGGTGAACCGCGATGTCATCGGCACCTTCCGCAGCGCGCTGGGCCAGGTGACGGCGATGGAGGAACAGCCAGCGTTGCTGATCCATACCGGCGATCTGACGCATCTTTCCACACCGGAACAGTTCGACACCGGCGCGCAGTTGCTGGGCGCCACCGGGCTGGCGATCCACACCGTGCCGGGCGAGCACGACGTCCTGGAGGACAATGGCAGGAGCTACCTGAACCATTATGGAAAGGGCACGCAAGGCGATGGCTGGCACAGCTTCGACGCGGGTGGGGTGCATTTCATCGGTCTGGTCAACGTGGTCAACCTGCAGGGCAATGGTCTGGGCGATCTGGGTCCGGCGCAGCTTGAGTGGCTGGGCAAGGATGTGATGGGGCTGTCCTCCAGCACTCCGATCGTGCTGTTCGCACATGTTCCGCTGTGGATCGTCTATCAGGATTGGGGCTGGGGCACCAAGGACGGTGCCCAGGCGCTGTCCTACCTGAAGCGGTTCGGGTCGGTGACGGTGCTGAACGGGCACATCCACCAGGTGATGCAGAAGGTGGAGGGGCATGTGGCGTTCCACACCGCTCGCTCCACGGCATTTCCGCAGGGTGTGCCGGGGGTGGCGAAAGGTCCCGGGCCGGTTCCGGTCGCGGCGGGTGATCTGCGCAAGGTGCTGGGCACCGCGAGGATCAGCCTGGTGTCGTCGGCCTCGCCGTTGGCCATCGTCGATACGCCGCTGGCTGGTTGAAGCAGGAGGCTGTCATGCGTGCAATGGTCCGAGGCGGCGTTCTGTTGGCCTGCCTGATCGTACCGGCGGCTGCCCAATCGCGCGGAGCGGCCGGGGTAACGATCGACAACTTCACGTTCGGTCCGGAGAAGCTGACGGTGGACAAGGGCACCGCGGTGACCTGGACCAACCAGGACGACATCCCGCATCAAATCGTTCTGAGTACGATCGGGGTGCGGTCGAAGGCGCTGGACACCGATCAGTCGTTTGCATATCGGTTCGATAGGATTGGAACGTTCGCCTATGTCTGCGGGCTGCATCCGCAGATGCATGGCGAGATCGTGGTGAAGTAGGCTGTTGGGCCAAGCCCCCGCCCTGGGAGGCCAGTGCGGGGGTGGCCAGTGCGGGGGTGGCCGGTGCGGGGGTGGCCGGTGCGGAGCGGCCAGTGCGGGGGTGGCCGGTGCGGGGGTGGCCGGTGCGGAGCGGCCAGTGTGGGGCGGTCACGGTCTGGCGCGCGGGGTCGGCCGATTCTATCCGGTCCAGGCCACCGGCAGTTCCGTCAGGCCGCGCAGCACGAAGCTGGGGCGCCATTTCGGGTGGTCGGGGTCGGTCAGGCGCAGATCCGGCAGCCGGCGCAGGATGGTTTCGAATACCACCGCCGCCTCGATCCGCGCCAGTTGGGCGCCGAGGCAGAAATGGATGCCGCCGCCGAAGGACAGCGGGCGGAGGTCCTTGCGGGTGATGTCGAAGTGTTCGGGATCGTCGAACACCGCCGGGTCTCGGTTGACGCCGCCGACCAGCGCCACGACAATATCGTTACGGGCCAGCGCGACGCCGCCCAGTTCGACCGGTTCGGATGCGGTACGGCCGACCCCCTGAACCGGGGATTCGAAGCGCAGTACCTCCTCGATGGCATTCGTCACAAGGGTGGGATCATCGCGCAGGATGCGCCACTGTTCGGGATGGCGCAGCAGGGAATAAAAGCCGTTGCCGATCAGGTTGACGGTGGTTTCGTGGCCGGCACCGAACAGCAGGCTGACATTGGCGCGCAGTTCGGCAGTGGTGAGCCGGTCTCCGGCTTCCTCGGCCTGCACCAGTTGGGTGATCAGGTCGTCTTGCGGGTCGCGCCGGCGCTGTTCGAACAGGGCCTCAAAATAGGCGCTGGATTCGACGCTGCCGGCGTTGGCGCGGTCGAGTTCGGCCCGCGTGGGTGGGGTCGGATTGAGCAGGGCGCCGCCGGAGCTGGACCCGGTGACGAAGCGCTGGCGGTCGGCCTCGGGGATGCCCAGCAGTTCGCAGATGACCAGCACCGGCAGCGGGAACGCCAGGTCGCGGACCAGGTCCATGCCGCCGCGTTCGGCGACCTTGTCGACCAGGCGGTCGGTCAGTTGCTGGATGCTGTCGCGCAGCGCCTCGATCCGGCGAGCGGTGAACGCCTTGGTGACCAGGCCGCGCAGGCGAGTGTGGTCGGGCGGATCGCGCATCAGCATCATGTGGGTGAGTTCGACGACGGCGGGTTCGGCCATCGCGGTCGGGCCGAAGCGGCGCTGCATCGCCTCGGGGTCGTGATAGCCGCGTCCGAAGCGCCTGTCGCGCAGCAGGGTGACGGTATCCTCGTAGCGGGTGAGGAACCAGCGACCGAGCGGGGCCTTGAACACCGGGGCGGTGGCGCGCAGGTGGCGGAACACCGGGTATGGATCGGCGAGGAAGGCCGGATCGCGAAAATCGAACGGTTGCGGAGCGGCGGCTGACATTGACTGTTTCCCGAGTTTGCGCGGCAGCACGATTATCTTATCACAAACGCTAGGGCCCGGCATTTCCCGTCGCCGCTGCCCGGGCTTGATCCGCGCACCGGGGCGGCAATCTTGAGGATCGATCGCCCTGCTCGGCCCGCGGGTCGCGTGTGTGACCCATTGCATCGGAGCAGCCCTTGCCCAATCCCGCGCCGACCGGCATCAACCCGCCGATGACCAATCAAACACCGAAACTGCGCATTCGCGGCCTTTACAAACGGTTCGGCGCCAAGCGCGTGCTGGACGGGGTTGATCTCGAGGTGCCGCAGGGGACGTCGCTGGTGGTGATCGGCGGGTCCGGGTCGGGCAAGTCGGTGCTGCTGAAATGCGTGCTTGGCCTAATCGAGCCGGATGACGGGGTGATCGAGATCGACGGGCGCGACATCCTGAAGCTGCCGCGTGGCGAACGCGAGGTGATCCGCGCCAAGATCGGCATGCTGTTCCAGAACGGCGCGCTGTTCGACAGCCTGCCGGTATGGGAGAACGTCGCCTTCGGCCTGATTGCCCGCCATAACACGACGCGCGTCGAGGCTCGGGCTCGCGCCGAGGACTTTCTGGGCCAGGTCGGGCTGGGCGCCGGTGTCGGCGATCTGTCGCCGGCGGAGCTGTCGGGCGGCATGCAGAAGCGTGTCGCATTGGCGCGCGCGATCGCCTCGCAGCCGGACATCATGTTCTTCGATGAGCCGACCACCGGGCTGGACCCGATCATGGGCGCGGTGATCGATGGGCTGGTGGTGGACTGTGTGAAGCGGCTTGGCAGCACGGCGATCGCGATCACCCACGACATGGCGAGCGCGCGGCGGATCGGCGACCAGGCGGCGATGCTGCTGAACGGGCGCATCATCTGGGCCGGCCCGGCGCAGCGGCTGATGGATAGTGGCAATGCCGAGGTCGATCAGTTCACCCATGGCCGGCGTGACGGGCCGATCCAGATGGAGCTGCGGCGCTGATCCGAGCGGCGTTTTTGATCATCGCCGGTGTGCTGCTGCCGGCCGCGCCCTGGGCCGCCTTTGGGGCCGCGCCCGGAACCGACGCGCCGACCCAGTTGGTCGGCCTGTTCCTGCAAGGCTGCCTGCGGTTCGCTGGCCATCCGGCGGCGCTGCGCGAGTGGGCGCACGGCAATGGGCTGTCGGCGCTGCCGGAACAGGGTCGGGCGGCTTTCCTGCACGGCGCGCCAGGGCAGGCGTTCGACGCGTCGGTGGCGGGGACCAAGCTGGTGCTGGTGTCCTCGGACGACGGCATCTGCTCCACGGTCACCGACCAGGCGACGGGGAAGCCGCTGATCGATGCGCTGGAGGATGGGCTGCGCCAGGCTGGGCTGCGGTTCCGTCTGGTGATCGAGCGCGACGATCAGGTGGTCAGCGCGATCCACGACCGCGAGTATCTGGCGGCCGAGGGAAGCCATGGCTGGCGGATCCTGTTGGCGGTGGTCAAGGGCGATCGCGGCGGCGAGGCAATGTTGACGGCGGCGCCGGAGTAGGAGGCCTCGTCGTGCGGCTGGCAGGCGAGCGTGGTATCTGCCACCTTGGGCGCCGGATCGTTTACGGGGAAACCAAGGAGCGTCCATGACTGAAACCTCTCAGCCGAACCGCACCGACTCGGACGCGGTCGCCCCCGTCCGGTTCCTTGCCGGGGTCAAGATCGTCGATCTGACGCAATTCGAGGCGGGTCCGTCTTGCACCGAGGCGCTGGCGTGGCTGGGTGCCGATGTGGTCAAGATCGAGAACCCGAAGATGGGCGACCCTGGGCGGCGGCTGCGGCCTGGGCAGCCGGACAGCGATCCGTATTACTTCCATGTGTTCAATGCCAACAAGCGCTCGATGACGGTCAACCTGAAGTCGCCGAAAGGGCTGGCGCTGGTGAAGGACATGCTGGCCAATGCCGATGTCTGCATCGAGAACTTCGCGCCCGGTGCGATCGAGCGGCTGGGTCTGGGCTATGACGTGGTGCGCGGGCTGAATCCGTCGATCATCTACGCCCAGGTGAAGGGCTTCGGCGAGGGTAGTCCATACGAAAAGAACCTGGCGTTCGACATGATCGCGCAAGCCTGTGGGGGCACCTTCAGCGTCACCGGCGAGGCCGACGGACCGCCGACCCGGCCCGGCATGTCGTTGGGCGATACCGGCACCGGGATGACCATGGCGATCACCATCCTGGGCGCGCTGTATCAACGCCGGCAGTCCGGGCAGGGCTGCCGGCTGCAGGTGGCGATGCAGGACGCGATCATGCACTACATGCGGATAAACTTCGCGACCCAGGGGCTGACCGGGGCCGCGGCGAGGCGCGGTGGCAGCAAGGTCCCCGGTATCAGCAACGCGCCGATGGGGCTGTATCCGTGCGCTCCGGGTGGGCCGAACGACTACATTTATATCATGACCAGCCGAGCCAATCCGGATCATTGGGACCGGTTGTTGAAGGTGGTCGGGCGGGAGGACCTGATCGGTGATGACCGCTACGCGTCGCCGGCGGACCGGGTGCTGCGCGAGGCCGAGGTTGATGCGATCATTGCCGGCTGGACGCGGACCCACGACAAGCACGACGCGATGCGCGCGGTGGGGGAGGCGGGGATTCCGGCCGGGGCGGTGCTGGACACCATGGGATTGCAGAACGACCAGAGTTTCGAGGATCGCGGCATCATGCAGGTGATGCGTCATCCGCTGCACCGCGATTTCAAGATGCCGGGTTGGCCGGTGCGCATCGACGGCAAGCCGCCGGCGCTGACTGCGTCCCCGGTGCTGGGTGAGCACACCGAGGCGGTGCTGGACGAATGGCTGGGATTGAACGCCGAGGCGGTCGCGGTCCTGCGGACGGAGGGGGCGGTCTAGCCATGGTTGGTCGGGTGGCGTGCTAGGCTGACCGGCGCAGGAGGATCGCATGGCACCACGGCTGACCCGTGAGGAGTTCCATGCCTGGGCGGAAGGGCAGACCGGTCGATACGAACGCGTGGCCGGTGAGCCGGTGGCGATTTCGCCGGAGCGGGTCCAGCATGTTCGGATCAAGAGCCGAGTCTGAGCCGCGCTGGATCGTGCGGTCCGCGATGCCGACCTGGATTGCGAAGCGCTAGGCGATGGGGTGACGATCGAGGTGGATGAGGAGACCGATTACCAGCCCGACGCAGTGGTGAATTGCGGTCCGCGTCTGTCGCCCGATGCCACTGCGGCGAGCAATCCGGTGGTCGTGGTCGAGGTGCTGTCGCCATCGACGCAGTCGGTGGACAGTAGCGACAGGCTGGCCGACTATTTTCGGGTTGTGTCGATCCAACATTATCTGGTCGTGCGCGTCCGGCGACAGGAGATCATCCATCATTGGCGATCAGGCGACGAGATCGTTTCTCGGGCGATCAATCTTGGCATGATCCGGCTGGATCCGCCCGGCGTCTCGCTGGATGTAGGCGAGATTTATGGCGGGGAGGCAAGCCCGTTATCGACGCGATGAGCGCGGGCCGATGCCGGGAGGGTCTGTCCGGTTTTGCGAAGCTTTGTTCCAGCGCGTCCCGGTCGGCGTGCAGCAGGTCATCTAGACTGACCGGGCAGATTGGTGGCTGTTGGGCGCCCACTACGCCATCGATCAGCGCGCCGGCGAGCTGTTTCACTGCCCGGATATACAGCGCCGCGAGATCGATCGATCGACGCATCGATGGTGCGAAGCGTTGCTGTGCGTCGGATTGGAACGAGATGATTTCCTCGCGCCAGTGAGAAGCGGCCGGAGATGCAGGACAACCTTGCAGTTTCAGCAGATGAACCAGCATCACACGCAAGTAACTCCGAACGGCGTTGAGTTCGGACAAACCCACGTCCTCGATCTCCTGGACAACGTGGTCCCAGTCCAGGTCGTTCACCCGTTCTCCGCGCGCGAGGCGGCGCAGCAAGGCCGCCTGGTGCCGGGACCAGGCAAAGATATCAGTTTCATAAAGACCATCCGGCATTGGTGGCGGATAGCCCATTCGTCGCCTTCATGCCAGCTTTACGCCGGCGAGCCTCTTGCCGGTTCGGAGAGATGATGGTGACCTTGGGTCACGCAGCAAGCCACGGGGAAACGCCGATGCCCACCGCGACCACGTTCCGCGTCGACACCCGCGTCTGGCTGGAGCGGAACTGTCCGCCGGCGATGCGCAGCTTCATGCCGGAGGACGAGCAGGTGGCCGGCGGCAAGCAGGCGCACTACGTGCGGCCGGAGCAGAAGCAGTGGCTCGATCGCATGGCGGCGGTTGGCTGGACCGCGCCGACCTGGCCCAGGCAATACGGCGGCGGCGGCCTGTCGAACGACGAAGCGCTGATCCTGGAAGAGGAAATGCAGCAACTGGGCTGTCGTCCGCCGCTGCGCGGCATGGGGCTGTCGATGCTGGGGCCGGTGCTGCTGGAATACGGCACCGAAGAACAGCGTCAGGCTCATATTCCGCCGATCATCCTCGGCGAGATCCGCTGGTGCCAGGGCTACAGCGAGCCCGAGGCCGGATCGGACCTGGCCAGCCTGCGCACGCGGGCGGTGCTGCAGGGCGAGCATTTCCTGGTCAACGGCCACAAGATCTGGACTTCGAACGCGCACCGATCGGATTGGATCTTCTGTCTGGTGCGCACCGATCCGACGGCTAAAAAGCATGACGGCATCAGCTTCCTGCTGATCGACATGGACGATCCCGGGGTCCGGGCGCGGCCGATCCGGCTGATCAGCGGCGCCTCGGTCTTTTGTGAAACCTTCCTGGAAAACGTTCGCGTGCCGGCGGGCAACCTGGTGGGCCAGTTGAACAAGGGCTGGACCATCGCCAAGCGGCTGCTGGAGCACGAACGCAAGGGCATCGGCGGCATCTCGGCGCGCAACGCGGCCAGGTTCGAGATTCCGCTGGAGGCGGTGGCCAAGCAATTCGCCGGCGAGGCGGAGGGCAAGATCGCCGACCCGATCCTGCGCGACCGTGTTGCCGCCTATGCGATGGACGCGCACGCCTTTCAATTGACTCGCCGTCGCGCCGCCGAGGAAGCCGAGTCCGGGGCGCCCCCGGGCCCGCTGTCGGCGATGTTCAAGCTGCAGGGCACCGAACTGAACAAGCGGCGCTATGAAATGCTGCTCGAGGCCGAAGGCTTCCAGGGCCTGGGCTGGGAGGGTGAAGGTTTCAGTAGCGACGAACTTCGTTTCACTCGAGAATGGCTGCGCTCCAAGGCCAATTCGATCGAAGGCGGAACATCCGAGGTGCAGTTGAACATCATTGCCAAGCGCGTGCTTGGGCTGCCGGACTAGGATGGTGAACGCGATCGACTGACGCAAAGGCTTAGTGATGCCCCTGATCTTGTCTGAGGAAGCCCGGCTGGTGCGTGACACCGCGCTGGATTTCTTTCGTCAGCGCAGCCCGGTCACCGCGCTGCGCAAATTGCGTGACAGCAACGATCCGGACGGCTTCTCACGCGATCTGTGGCGGCAGATGGCGGAACTCGGCTGGACCGGCTTCCTGGTCGGCGAGGACGACGGCGGATCGGGGTTCGGCATGACCGGACTGGCGCAGGTGATGGAGGCCTCGGGCCGCTGCCTGGCCGCGACGCCATTGATGTCCACTGCTGTCGTGGGCGCGTCGTTGCTGGCGCTGGCGGGTTCGGAGCGGCAAAAGGCCGCCTATTTGCAGCCGTTGCTGGCGGGTGAGCACATCGTGGCGCTGGCGCTGGAGGAAACCAGCCGCCATGCGCCGGACCGGATCGCGCTGAGCGCCGAACCCGACGGCGCCGGCTATCGGCTGAACGGGGAAAAGCGCTTCGTGCTGGATGGCCACGTCGCCGACACGTTGATCGTAGCGGCGCATACCGGGGGCGGCGTCACGCTGTTCCTGGTTCCTGGCGCGGCCGCCATACGCACCAGGCTGATCATGGTGGACAGCCGCAATGCCGCGCGCATCCGGCTGGATAACGTGACGGTGGGGGCGGAGGCCGTGCTGGGGCGGGTCGATGGCGGCGGCGGTGTGCTGGACCTGACGCTGGAGCGTGCTCGCGCCGGGCTCGCCGCCGAGATGTTGGGCAGCGCGCAAGAGGCGTTCGACCGTTCGGTGCAATACCTGAAGGATCGCCAGCAGTTCGGTGTGGCGATCGGCAGCTTCCAGGCGCTGAAGCACCGCGCCGCGCAAATGTTCTGTGAGGTCGAAATGACCCGTTCGGCGGTGCTTGCCGCGGTGGCCTCGCTGGATCAGAACGGCAATGATACCGCGGCGCTGGCCAGCCTGGCGAAGTGCAAGGCCAACGAGACGCTGTTTCTTTGCAGCAACGAAGCCGTGCAGATGCATGGCGGCATCGGCATGACGGACGAGCACGAAATCGGCTTTTTCCTCAAGCGCAGCCGGGTTGCCCAAGCCAGCTTCGGGGATACGCGATTCTGCCGCGACCGTTACGCCAGGTTGTCGGGATATTAGCGTGCGCTGGGTTTCGTGAGCTTCGGTACGCTCTTGGTGCTCAAGCCTTCTTCTTGCAGCAGCTGCTTGTCGGTCTGCTCGAGATCGCGGTTGGCGCGTTTCTGTTGGGCGGCTTGTGGCTGCACGCCGGCGGCTTTTTCCCTTGGGGCCACTTGGCTGGGTGTCGGCTGGTAGCTGAACCCATTGGCGCGGTTGCCGTTCTCTGCCGGACTTTGCGCCACGGCCGGGATGGCTGAACAGAGCAGCGCGGCGAGCAGGATCAGGAGAGTCAAAGCTATGACCGCCCTGCCGGTGCGCGGTTCAGACTGAGCGGCGTATCGATCGCCGGCTCGCTTCACTTTTCCCGCAACACGCAATGGCCGACCAGAACGCCGATCGGGAACGAGGCCAAGGTCCACGCTGTCAGGATGTCGGCGGCGTCCTTGGAGACCGTGTGCAACGCGAAGATTCCGGCCGCCGCCGCTACGGTCAGGCTGAGCATCGCGACCAGCCTGAGTGGTTCGACAGCCTTGCTTTGATTAAGTCGTTTCACATCCATCGATAGACTCCGATACCCGGAAATCAATGCGACGGGCCCGGCGCGGTGTTGTCGGCGGGCGGCGCGGCGGAGTTGGTGGGTTGGGTCGACGTACCGGGGTTGGTGTCCGCACCGTTTGTCGTAGCGGGACCGTTGGGCGTGGTGGAGTTGGGCATGGTCGTGTCGGTGTCGGCCACCGGACCTGAGGTGACGTTCAACGCCTGCAAGGTCGGCACGTCTAACTGGCCGCTCGACCCCAGGTTATGGTCTTGCTGGAACGACCGTACTGCACTTTCGGTGCCCGAGCCGAAAATTCCATCGACGTGACCATGCTTGTAATAGCCGCTGGAATGCAGTTTTGCCTGCACCTTCTTGACCATCTCCGGTGAGACGGTGGGTTGGGTCGCCGCCATTGAGGCTTTCGGCGCTTCGCTCGGCGCTTTGCTGGTGGTGTTGCGGTCCATCATGCTCGAAATGTGCGAACATCCACCCAGCCCGGCCAGCACGCCGACCGCTATCCCGTAACGCCTTATGTTCATCGCTTGCTCCCGAACTCCGTTGCGGGCCGAAGCGAGTGAGCGGCGGTTTGGTTCCCAATAACAGCGGTAGCGAAACAGAGAGCAGGCGGTTTCAATCGAGCTTGGTCGCGATATCGCGGAACAATCGCGCCGGCAGGTCGCCGCCCATAACGCCTCGCATCGGGGCGTTGTCGTCGTTGCCGAGCCAGATGCCGATCAGCCGGCCCTTGGTCGAGCCGATGAACCAGGCGTCGCGGAAATCCTGCGTCGTACCGGTCTTGCCGGCGACAAGCTGGTTCGGGATCGCGGCGGCTCTTCCGGTGCCGCGGGTTACCACGGCGGCCAGCATGCGGGCCATCATCGCGGCTTGGGCGGGATCTATCACTCGTTCGGGCTGATGGGGGGTACGCTCCAGCCCAAATGGCACGACGCGGTTGCCGCCGTTGAAGAACGGCGCGTAGGCGGCGGTCAGTTCCAGCAGCCCGACCTCGCCGGTGCCCAGCGCCAGCGACGCGTTCTTTGGCAACGGGTCGCTGATGCCAAGCTGGGCGGCGGTGGCGGCAACCGCCTTGGGTCCGCCGCAGCGCAGCAACAGGCGCACCGCGGCGGTGTTGATCGACTGCGCCAGGGCTTCCTGCAGGGTGATCTCGCCCAGATAGCGGTGCTCGAAGTTGACTGGGGTCCAGGGGCCGATGCGCAGCGGCGCATCCAGCACTTTGTCGTCGGCGGTGAGGCCGGCGCGCAGCGCGGTCAGCCAGACGAACGGCTTGAACGTAGACCCCGGCTGGCGGCGGGCCAGCACGGCTCGGTTGAACGGGCTGTCGCGGAAATTGCGGCCGCCGACCATCGCGCGGACCGCGCCGTTGGCGGCGTCCAGCACCACCACGGCGCCTTGGCCGACGTTGTCGGTGGCGCCGGCATCGGCCAGCAGCGCGGCGAGCCGGGTCTCGGCCACCCGTTGATCGTGACTGTCCAGGGTGGTGCGCAGTTCGGCGTCGGCATCGGGGGCGAGCAGCGCCTGGGATTGGCCGGCGACCCAATCGGCGAACCAGCCGGGCGCGCCTGGGCTGGGCGGGAACTCGATCCGTTCCGCCGCGGTCCGCGCCTGCTGTTCGGTGATCGCGCCGGAGGCCGCCATCGCGGCCAGCACTTGCTTGCCCCTGGCCAGCGCCGCGGCGGGATTGACCCGTGGGTTGAAGCGGGAGGGGGCGCGCGGCAACCCGGCGAGCACGGCGGCTTGGGGCAGGGTCAGCCGGCGTGCCGAAACGCCGAAATAGATCCGCGCCGCGGCATCCATGCCCCAGGCGCCGGATCCGAGATAGACCCGGTTCAGGTAGATCTCGAGGATCTCCTGCTTGCTGAAGTGGCGCTCCAGCCACAGCGTCAGCAACAGTTCCTGCACCTTGCGCTTGGTGGTGCGGGCGTTGCTGAGGAACAGCGTCTTGGCGACCTGCTGGGTCAGGGTGGAGCCGCCCTGGACCACTCGTTCGGCGGTGAGGTTGACCCAGGCGGCGCGCAGCAGGCCGATCGGATCGATGCCGGGGTGGTGCCAGAAGCGGCGGTCCTCGACCGCGACGATGGCGGCCGGCAGCCAGGGGGAGAACGCCCTGAGGTGCAGCGGCTCGCCGACCAGGTCGCCGAAGGTGGCGATGACGTGGCCGGATCGGTCCTGCAGGGTCAGGCTGGGACGGCGCACGGCGTCCAGCGCCGATTCCGGGCGCGGCAGGTCGCGGGCGAACCACAGCACGGTCACTGCTGCCGCCAGGGTCAGCCAGACCGAGGCGATGAAGCCCCAGCGCAGCAGCCAGGTCAGGGTGCGGCGCCGGGTGGAGGCTGGGGCGGCCGGTGCGGACGGGGGGATCGGTTTGCGTCGGTTGGCCGCCGGTGGTGGCGGGTGGAAGCGGGGAACGGTGGGAGCGGGGCGCGCCATCCCGGCGGTCTGTAGCAGATCGCCGGCGCCCGGGCCGGGCTTCTTGCGGTGCGGCGCATGGTTGCTGCGGATTGTGGCGGTTCTGCGATAGCATCCGGCGGACCGAACCCGAACGGACAGAGGAGAGCGTGAATGAAGGGCCTGTTTCTCGATGCGGTGGACGACCTTGCCGGGGTGTTCCATCGCGTGGTTCGGCCGGGCGACCCGGCGATGGATGTGCTGGAGCGCGGCGAGATCGCGCCCGAGGAATTGGCCGGTCTGGTCGCCGGCTATGATTTCATTTTTGACGACCACACTCAGTTGCCGACCGAGGCGATGCGCGGCTGTCGTGGGCTGAAGCATGTGATCTTCCTGGGCACTGGGGCGCGCAGCTACATGCATCCCGAGCAGTTGGCCGAGCTTGGGATCGGGGTGCACATCATCAAGGGCTATGGGGATACCGCGGTGGCGGAGCACAGCATTGCGCTGATGTGGGCCGCGGCCAGGGGGCTGGCGCGGATGGACGGCGGCATGCGGGCGGGTAATTGGATCCGCACCGAGGGCATGGAACTGACCGGCAAGACGCTGGGGCTGGTGGGTTTTGGCGGCATTGCGGCCGAGGTGGCGCGGATTGCCTCGGGGTCGGGCATGCGGGTGCTGGCTTGGAACCGGTCGGCGAAGTCGGCGCCGGGGGTCAGTTTTGTCGAGTTGGACACGCTGCTGGGGGAGAGCCAGGTGCTGTCGCTGCACTTGTTGCTGAATGACGAGACTCGCGGGTTCCTGGATGCCGGGCGGCTGGGCAAGATGCGGCCAGGGGCGATCCTGGTGAACACCGCGCGGGCTGCCCTGGTGGATGAGGCGGCGATGATGGCGGCGCTGCGGAGCGGGCATTTGCGGCACGCGGCGCTGGATGTGTTCGAGACCGAACCGTTGCCGGCCGGGCATCCGCTGACCAAGCTGGCGAACGTGACGCTGTCGGCGCATAGCGGGTTCCGCACGCCGGAGGCGAGCGACAAGCTGATTCGGATGGCGCTGGATATTGCTTGCGGGTTGTGAGGGGGTGCGTGGCTCTGGTCGGGTTGGTGGGGCGGCGTTAGAACGGCGCGGTGCCCGCCTGGCGGAATGGTAGACGCAGCGGACTTAAAATCCGCAGTTGGAAACGACGTACCGGTTCGAGTCCGGTGGTGGGCATAATCTTTTCAATAACTTAATCCAGACGTTGCTTCTCGGTTTGGTTTCTTCAATGGGCGGTCGAGTTTCTTCACTCGGCTGTCATGGATACCGTGCTCGCCGGCTTACTAAAGCCACGTGCCAAATAACTCATTTCTTGCGGTGAGAGCTTTCCAGCATCGAGCATTTATCCAGCAAGCCCAGATGAACATGAAGGCATAATACAAAACGGTTGCTAAATCGACCTCAACCGCCAGCCAAACGCTCCACCGCAGTTGCAGGAAATCGCGAGGTTGCACCGATAGCTGGGAGACTATTAAGCGGATTTGGCCAAAGAACTGCTGCAACAAATATATCAGTAGCCCTGTTGCAATAATCAGAACGACGATCTGATAGCTGGGCACGTCAGAAATTGGTCGCGGATGAAAGGGTTTCATATCCAGACTCCGTTGAGAGTTCAGCTACGGGCGACATTGACTTCCCTAGTCCGACTGAAACAGCCGCCGTCCCTTCGCGGTTTGGAGACATTCGGCATAAGTATCGAGGATGTCCTTTCGGTCGATCGTAGCGGCAAGCGTACCACCGCCAAGTCGCTTGCCGTCCGCGTGAACGACATGAAGGAACAGCTTATAGGCAATCTGTTCCTGTGTGTTTTCGCCAGAGTGGATAATTGATTGATCGGCCATTGCGCACCTTTCGAGATGTAAACCGCGCCGTCTAGCGCATCTGCTCGATTCGGATCACGCGAATTCGTGCGTCTCATTCAAGGGTTGTTTTCGGCGTGGCCGCACTGGAGGCCAAATGAGCTATCAGCCGGAGTTCTATAGCTCGAAACCGTGGCGGGCGTTTCGCCGCCGGTTTCTGTTGGCGCATCCAATGTGCAGCGTGGACGGCTGCGGACAGGCCGCGACCTATCTCGATCATGTCGAGGCGCGGCGCGCTGGCGGACACGATTTCGGCCACGTTCAAAGGCTGTGCCCGTCACACCATGCGGCCAAGACGGTGGCCTCAGATCGCGGCTTTGGCCGTGCGCCGATCGCTGACTACAAGCCGCAGGTTCGCGGCTGCGCTGTCAATGGAACGCCAAACGCGCCGGATCACCCGTTGAACCAAGCACGTTGACCCAGTAGTCCGCATCCAGCAAACAAGAGCTAGCCTCGCCGCGCAACAGCCTCTTCTATGGCATTTTTGACGTGGCTTAGATAAGCACTGCTGAATGAAGTCAAGGCTTGCTGGTTCCCGCTAGCGGTGCGAAAGACAAGAGCAACCTTTAGCCCGGAAGCAATCGCCATGATGGTGATGAATGTTCCGACCATCATGCCAAACCCTTCAATCGAGCCAGATGTCGCCAGAGCAATGGTGACCCCGGCGCACACTACCGCAAAGAATATGCCGCCGGGGTTGGGCCGAACAATGTTGACGCTGCCAATGCCGTTGATGGGGTATGAAGACGAACCAGCTCTAACTAGAGTCTTGGAAACCGAGATTTTGTCGTCTCTAAAAATCATTTCGTCGTTGTCAATCGTAGCACTCATAATCACACCCCTTAGAATAGGTGCGTTCTATAGCCGGTAAGGATTAAAAATTTGCTAACCGGAAGTGCGTTCATTCCGCGAAAAGGGAGGCAGTTGCAGGACGGCAAATATATTCGACCTTAAAAGACCCAATGAGTCGCATTGCTGAGGCCAAAGTGGAAACGTGTACCGCAGGAACTAGTGGCGTGCAGTTCCCCCGTTTCATTCCTCCTCCTCCTGCTCCTCTTTTGAAACGTATTGATAATACTGCGGAACTTTGCTCCATCTACCTCGCTGTAGGTTCAGCCTGGGCTCGGCAATGGCGGTAGCAACGGCCTCCAAAATATCCAATACGAGGCTAACATTGCCGTGCAACTTCTCGATGTCTGCCGACAGGCCATGCTGCGTGACCCACTGCGTTCCGAACCAAGAAAAGCGATTCCAGCGTTCCGACAAGTGATCGCGCTTATGGGCTCGAAGTCTCTTGAACAGTCTGTCGCCAGTGTTTTTCCCGGCTTGGCCGACGTAGACTAAATCATAATTTGCGTATAAAGCATATATTCCTCTTTGATCTCTGAAGTCGATTGGTTTTGCCGATTTGGTCCTGCTTACGGCTCCCAAAAGCGTTCCAGGAACTCTTGGTCTTCCCCAAAATACCTTGTCACTGTGCCAGTGAAGGCCATACGCTTTGATCATTCGAACTCCTTGCAGACGCCGAGTTTTTTAGCGATTGTCCAGTTGGATTATTTATAGACAACCCTATTTTCGCCTCTGAATTGCGGTCAATTTAACGGCTAGGACGGCAATCTGAAAATCGGCTCGTCCCCAGTGAGCTCGTCGATGAACGTCGGCGGACGATCCGCATAACCGGTGTAGAGATGGGCGTTGCGTTGCACCAGAAAGCGATTGTAATGCCGCTCAACCATCGCGCTCGACGTCCCCAGCCAGTCGGCAATATGGGCGACGCTCAGACCCTTCTGGATCGGCACAGTCGCAAAGTAGTGTCGGAATGAATACGCCACGCGAGGCTCACCGGTCATCGGATCGGTCAGAGCGTTGGCTTGTTCCAAGACCTGTTGCAGACCAGCGCGAAACACCGGCATTTCGCCCAAACAGCAAATCCTGCGTCTCACTGAGACGCGAGGTCCCGGGATTGCGGAGACCTCGCGTCGTCCGACATTCTAAGAATCGATCATTCGCAATTGACCATTCGACCTCTTGCCACGGTCGGCAGTGGCTTGCCGCCGCTAAGATATAAGCATATGTTGATGTGTCGATGGTCCCGCGCGAGCGGGTGAAAAGGGAACGCCGTGCGTCCCGGCTGGACCGCTGGTCCGGGGGCAAGTCGGTGGCTGCCCCCGCAACTGTCAGCGGCGAGATGCCGGTCCGTCCGCCCCTCGGGGCGGGTCACTGAGCCTTCAGGTTCGGGAAGATAGGATCGGAGCAACCGGGCGGGCTGCCCGGGCGCCGTGAGCCAGGAGACCTGCCGTCGTCGATCAAGCCATGCCGCCGGGCGGGGTGCACCGGAGGCCGGAGACAGACATGTCCGCGATTTCCGGCGGCGTTCGCCGCTATTCTTGCCCTGACTCAGGGTCCATCCGCAGCGAGCGGAGGCCGGCATGACGATCGCAAGCAATCTTGGGTTCCCGCGCATCGGCCATCGCCGTGAACTGAAATTCGCGCTGGAGCGGTTTTGGTCGGGCGAGATCGACGCGGCCGGGCTAGACGATGCCGCGCGGTCCCTGCGCAGCCGGCACTGGAAGCTGCAGGCGGGGCACGGCATGGGGCACGTTCCGTCCGGCGATTTCTCGTTGTACGACCAGGTGCTGGATACCGCCTGCATGCTGGGTGCGGTGCCCCCGGGCTATGGATGGCGCGAGGGCCCGGTCTCGCTGGCGAGCTATTTCGCCCTGGCGCGGGGGTCGCGCGGCACTGCGGCGGAACAGGCGGCCGGCATCGCGCCCGGCCTGCCGGCGCTGGAAATGACCAAGTGGTTCGATACCAACTACCATTATCTGGTGCCTCGGCTGAGCGCGGATGATCGTTTCGTGCTGACCGAGAACCGGCCGCTGCAGCAATTCCGCGAGGCGCTGGCACTGTCGATCCGGACCCGGCCGGTGCTGCTGGGTCCGGTCAGCCTGCTGATGCTGAGCAAGACGACGGACGGCTCCGATCCGCTGGATCTGCTGGACCGGATGCTGCCGGTCTATGCCGAGGTGTTGAGCGGGCTGGCGGCGGCGAATGCCAGTTGGATGCAGATCGACGAACCGGTGCTGGCGCTCGATTTGTCGGCCAAGGCCCGCGCGGCGTTCGGGCTGGCGTACGACACGCTGCGGCGGGGGCCGGCGCCGGATATTCTGCTGGCGAGCTATTTCGGTCCGCTGGGGGACAATCTGGCGACCGCGGCGGCGCTGCCGGTGGCTGGGCTGCATGTCGATCTGGTGCGTGGGGCGGCGGAACTGGAGTCGGTTCTAGAGGCGGTGCCGGCCGAACGCTGGCTTTCGCTGGGCGTGGTGGATGGGCGCAACATCTGGCGCAGCGATCTGCGGGCGGCGTTGGGGGTGCTGCGGACGGTCGCCTCGGCGCGGGGCAATCGGCGGCTGATGGTGGCGCCGTCGTGCAGCCTGCTGCATGTGCCGGTGGATCTGCGACAGGAAACCGGGATGCGACAGGAAACCGGGCTGGGCGCCGAGGTGACGGATTGGCTCGCGTTCGCCGAACAGAAGCTCGACGAGGTGGCGGCGCTGGGTCGCGGTCTGGACGAGGGGGATGCGGCGATCGCTGGGCAGTTGGCGGCCAGCGATGCCGCGGTGCGGTCGCGCCGGACAAGCGTGGCGGTACACCGGGACGCGGTGCAGGCGCGGATGGCGGGGCTGACACCCGGGATGGAGCAGCGGGACAATCCATATGCGACGCGGCGGGCGGCGCAGCAGGCGCGGCTGCGGCTGCCTCGGTTCCCGACCACCACGATCGGTTCGTTCCCGCAGACCGCGGAGGTGCGCCGGGCTCGGGCGTCGCTGGGGCGCGGCGAGTTGAGTTCGGCGGCCTATGACGGCCTGATCGAGGGCTGGATCGACGACGCGGTGCGCTGGCAGGAGGCGATCGGGCTGGACGTGCTGGTGCACGGCGAGTTCGAGCGCAACGACATGGTGAAGTATTTCGCAGAGCAGCTCGATGGGTTTGGCTTCACTCGGCATGGCTGGGTGCAGTCGTACGGCAGCCGGTGCGTGGCGCCGCCGATCATCTGGGGCGACGTGGCGCGGCCTCGGGCGATGACGGTGCGCTGGTCGGGCTATGCGCAATCGCGGACGCAGGCGCCGATGAAGGGCATGCTGACCGGGCCGGTGACGCTGCTGCAATGGTCGTTCGTGCGCGACGACGTGCCGCGGGCGACGGTGTGCCGGCAGATCGCGCTGGCGATCCGCGACGAGGTGGTGGACCTGGAGGCGGCCGGCATCGGCGTCATCCAGGTCGATGAGCCGGCGTTCCGCGAGGGGTTACCGCTGCGCAGGGAGTCTTGGGCGGATTATCTGGGCTGGGCGGCGGCGTGCTTCCGGCTGGCGACCAGTGGGGTGCGGGATGACACCAGTATCCACACCCATATGTGCTACTCGGAATTCAACGACATCATGGCGGCGATCGCGGAGATGGACGCCGACGCGATCTCGATCGAGACCACGCGCAGCCGGATGGAGTTGTTGGATGCGTTCGCCCGGCGGGGGGCCGGGGCGGCGGGGTATCCGGCGGAGATCGGGCCGGGGGTGTGGGATATCCACAGTCCTCGGGTTCCGGACGTTGGCGAGATGACCGAGTTGCTTGGGCTGGCGCGCGAGCGGCTGGATGACTGGCAGATCTGGGTCAATCCGGACTGCGGGCTGAAGACGCGAAACTGGGAAGAGGTGAGGCCGGCGCTGGAGAATCTGGTGGCGGCGGCGCGGGTGCTGCGCGGGGTGGCCGGGTCTTGAGCTAAACGCCCGCGGTTGCCCACGTCATGGCTGGGGGCCCCTGATCGCGGGTGCTGACGTTGGCGTTGGCTCTGTGCAGGCAGCGGTGCATCGCTGTTTGCGGAGGCTCGGTTGCCTGGAGTGACCGGGACCGATGCGATCGGTGAGAAGATTGGGAAACGCAGATGCACGCGGATAGGCGCTGATGAACGCCGATGCATCGAGGTGTCCCGCGGCTGTGCTAGACCCGCGCCGATGGTTGAAGACTCGGATGAGAGGCCGCGGAATGCACCCGTCGAGGCGGTTCGCCGAGCGTTGATGGCCGCCTTTGGATCGGCCCGGGCGGATACGGTCCGCCCGGTGACCGGCGGCGCTTCCGGTGCGTTGCCGTTTCGGGTCGAGATCGATAAGCGGCGTTACCTGGTCCGGCTGGAGGGTCCGGCAAGTCCGTTGCGGAACCCACACCAATATGTCTCGATGCGCATCGCGGCGGAGGCCGGGATTGCCCCCAGGCTGCACTATGCCGACGCGGCGGAAGGTGTCGCGGTGATGGATTTTATCGAGCAGCGGCCGCTGGGTGGCTATCCGGGGGGACGCCGCGCGCTGGCGCGCGCGTTGGGCGAAATGCTGGGTTGCCTGCAGGCAACGCCGCCATTTCCGCGGTTCGTCGAATACCCCGACATCGTCGCCCGGTTGTGGGCGCATGTGTGCCGCACCGGTCTGTTCGCGCCCGGGGTGCTAGACGCCCATACGGACCGGCTTGCGCGCACCCGCGAGACCTACGTCTGGGATCCGGCGGGATCTGTTTCCAGCCACAACGATCTGGTGCCGCGCAACATTCTGTTCGACGGCGAACGACTGTGGCTGATCGACTGGGAGTCGGCCTACCGCAACGATCCCGCGGTTGACGCGGCGATCATGTTGGACAATTTCGCTGCCTCACCCGAGTTGGAGTGCGTGCTGTTGCAGGCTTGGCTTGGCCGCGCACCGGATGATGCGCTTCGCGCGCGGCTTGTGCTGGTACGCACGCTGACGCGGTTGTATTATGCCGGGGTGCTGCTGAGCGCGGCGGCGGCGGCATCGGGGGCGGCGGCGGACGCCGACCTGTCGGTGCCGACCCGGGCGGCGTTGCGACGGGCAATCCGCGACGGGCGGCTGACGCCGGGCGCACCCGAGACGAAGCGCATTCTGGGCCAGATGTTTCTCGCGTCGTTTCTCGCGGGTGGCGTACCGCCGGGTCTCGATGCCGCGGTGTAATCGTTGCGTGACACGATCTGTGTCGCGGTCAGCCAGTCCGATCGGTGGCGGACGATCCGGTCTGGTTGGCCAGCAGTGCGGTCACCCGCAGCGCCGAGGCAAGCGGGCGGTGCGGTTGCCTGGCCGCATCCACCGCCGCGACCAGGGCAGCCAGGGTCTGGCCGCGGCGTTGTGCGATCCGTCGCAGCTCGGTCCAGAATTCCGCCTCCAGCGCGACGCTGGTGCGGTGTCCGGCGAGGGAGAAACTGTGTTTGACCAGAACGCTCAGGATCATCCTTCAGGCCTGCGGTCGGACCATTGGGGGTCTCGGTTCTGGCGTTGGATATCGTGGCCTTCCAGGTGTGAGGCCGGCGAACCTCCTGCTAACCATGACCCTCCAGCAGGCGCGGCAGCACTAGCGTGATCTCCGGCACGAAGGCGATCAGCAGGACGGCCAGGACCAGCACGACGGCGTAGGGGATCATGGTTCGTGCGGCGCTTTCGATATCGGCGCCGGCGACCGCGGCGGACACGTAGAACCCCACCCCGATCGGCGGGATGAACGCGCCGACCCCCATCGCCAGGATCAGGACGATGCCGTACTGCACCGCATCGACCCCCATATGCACCGCGATCGGCAGCAGCAGCGGTGCCAGGATGATCAGCGCTGGCAACCCCTCCAGCAGCGATCCGATCACGATCAGCAGCACCACCGAACCGGCCATGAACGCCCAACTGCCGCCGCCCATCGCGCCCAGCAGCACGACCAGCGCCTGCGGCAGGTTGGCCGCCGTCAGCACCCAGGCGAAGGCCGACGCCGAGGCCAGGACGAACAGCACCATGCCGGCCGAATTGGCACACTCGCCGGCGATGCCCGCCAGGGTGCGGAGCGGCATGGCTCGGTAGATCAGCGCCGACAGCACCACGCCGTAGACCACCGCCAGCGAGGACGCCTCGGTCGGGGTGGCGATGCCGAACTTGATACCGAGCACCATCGCCACCGGCATGATCAGCGGCAGGATCGCGCCGGGGATGGCGCGCAGGCGGCCGCCCTCAACCGGCAGATCGTCGCGGCGGGAGCTGCGGCGGGCCAGCAGGTAGATCAGCGTCATCAGGCAGAGCGCGATCACCACGGCGGGCAGGATTCCGGCGATGAACAGCGTCCCGATCGAGATCGGCGTCACCGATCCCAGCACCAGCATGGCGATGCTGGGCGGGATGGTCTCGCCCATCGCGGCGGAGGCCGCCAGCACCGCGGCGCCTTCGGACTCGCGATAGCCCTGCCGCTTCAGCTCGCGCCGCACCACCGGCCCGACCGCGGCGACGTCGGCAACCTTGGAGCCGGACACGCCGCTGACCAGGAAGATCGTCACCACCACGACCTGTAGCAAGCCGCCGCGGACGCGGCCGATGATCGCCATGGCGAAGCGCACCAGCCGCAGGCTGATGCCGCCTCGTTCCATGATCAGTCCGGCGAAGATGAAGAACGGCAGCGCCAGCAGGATGAAGTTGCCGGTGCCATCGACCATCGCCTGCGGCACGGCGACGAGCGGCGCGGTATCCGTCAGGTCGAGGTAGCTCAGCGTGGCGAACAGCATGCCGAAACTGACTGGCATGCCGAGCAGGATGGCGCCGAAGAACAGCAGGATCATGCCGGTCAGCGCCGATCCGGGATTGTCGGCGAAGGCCGGCGCGCCGGCCTCGAGCACGGTCAACGCGGTGCCGATCGCCATCGCTGCGCCGGTCAGGGCGACCATGCGCCAGGAGTAGCCGACCACCAGGCGGTCGAGCGCGAACAGCGCGATCAGCAGCAGTCCGACGGTAACCGGCAAGGTGATCCAGCCGGTGCTGATCTGCAGGATGGGGGTGACGTTGTCCCAGCTCGCCGTCAGCAGCGCGATCGACTGCCAGGCCGTCGTCGCCGTGACGATCAGCACCAGCCACTCGATCGCCGCGCACACCGCCTGGCGCATCGTCTGGTTGAGCCGGTCGGTGACCAGCCGGATCGCGGTGTGATGCGCGCCGCGATAGGCCGCCGCGCCGCCGATGAAGGCGATGATCGACAGTGCCAGCCGCGAGGCCTCGTCGCTCCACAGCGGGCCGTGACCGATGGTGCCGCGGCCGATGATGCTGACCAGCACGACGGCCAGTTCGACCAGCAGCGCGATGGCGGCGGTGATGGTGGCGAGCCGGCCGAGGCCATGCATGACGCGTGAAAGAACTCGGGCGGCGCCCCCGGCCGCGATGGGAGGGCTCGCGGCGGCGGAGGTGGCGGCGTTCATGCGTTGCCGGTCTGCTTCATGATGCTGTCCAGCAGTGCGGGGCCGACGATCGGCCGGAACTGCTGGCAGACCGGTTTCAGCGCGGCGGCGTAGGCGGCTTTGTCCGGTTCGGCGACGGTGCAGCCCTGGGTTTTCAGGAATGCGGTCGCCTCGATGGTTTTCTGCGCCATCATGGTGCGCCAGGGCGGTGTGGCGGCCAGCGCGGCGTCTCGGATCGCCTTTTGGTATGGCGGGTCCAGTCTGTCCATGGTCCGCTTGCTGGCCATGATGGCGCCGGGATTGTAGGCGAAGTTGGTCAGCGTGATGTGCTTGGCGACTTCATAGAACTTGCTGGCGACCAGGGAGATCAGCGGCACCTCCAATGCGTCCACCGCGTGCTGTGACAGCGCCAGATAAATCTCCGATTGGTCGATCACCTGGGGGGCGGCATCGAGGGTCTTGTAGGTGGCGGCGTAGATCGCGCCGGGCTGGATGCGGACCTTGCTGCCGGCGATGTCTTTCGGTTCGGGGACCGGCTTGGTGGCGTGGGTGACCGGGCGCCATCCCCAATGGCCCCAGCACAGTCCGTAGATGCCCTTGGCCGGAAACAGGTCGAACAATTGTTGACCGACCGGGCCGTCCAGCACGGTTTCGGCTTGCTCGCTGGTCTTGAAGATGTAGGGCAGATCGAGCACCGCGACCGTCGGGTAGATCGTCTCGATGAAGCCGGTGGTGTGGCACACCAGGTCGATCGTGCCGGTCTGCATGCCGGTCAACGCGTTGGCCTGGCTGCCGAGCTGGCCTGCGCCGTAGACTTTGATGTCCACCGCGCCGCCGGTGCGCTTCCGCACGTCGGCGGCGAAGTCGTTGAGCATGCCGTAGATCGGATGGGACGACACGTCGGCCATCGTCATCTTCAGGTGATGCACCGGTGCCTCGCCCAGCGCGTGGCGCGCCACCAGTGGCGCAGCGATCGCGGCGGCGCCTCCCGCCATTGCAAATCCGCCGAGACGCCTGCGCCCGATCGTCGTCATGAACCGACATCCTCCTGCGTTCGGCCTGTTCCAGCCGATGCGCCGGACAGTGATGTTTCGGCGGCATAGCGTCAACGTTGAGACGGGGAAGCCACAACGGCTGGTGACGCCTGAATGGGGGCCTCGTCAGCCCTTGCGCCGGATGGCGACGTCACCCACAGTGCAGCGTAACGATGGGAAGAACGTCAATGATCAGAATGGGCTGCGCGGCGGCGGTCTTGCTCGCCGGATTGTCGGTGCCGGGATGGGCGCAGAAGGCGACGGTGGGCGTGACCGCCAGCGCGATC
Organism: Rhodopila sp.; assembly: GCF_965277825.1. NCBI lineage: Bacteria > Pseudomonadati > Pseudomonadota > Alphaproteobacteria > Acetobacterales > Acetobacteraceae > Rhodopila > Rhodopila sp. The sequence continues at coordinate 1,300,290 of NZ_OZ255846.1, forward strand.
AAAATCGGCCAGAGCGCGCCGTTCAGCGGTCCGGCGAGTGCCTATGGGCAGATCTCCACCGCCGAATCCGACTATTTCAAGATGATCAACGACCAAGGTGGCATCAATGGCCGCAAGATCGAACTGATCGCGGTCGATGACGGCTACAGCCCGCCGAAGACGATCGAGGTGGTGCGCCGGCTGATCGAGGAGGACCAGGTGGCGATCCTGTTCCAGACCATCGGCACCGCGCCGAACGCGGCGATCCGCAGGTATGTCAATCAGAAGAAGGTGCCCGACATCTGGCTTGGGTCCGGCGCGTCGATGTTCGTCATCGATCCCAAGCTGTACCCGTGGAGCATTCCGTTCCAGCCAAGTTACCGTCTGGAGGGAGAGATGTATGGCAAGTATATCCTGCGGCACAAGCCGGATGCGAAGATTGCCATCCTGTACCAGGACGACGACCTCGGGCGAGACTATGTGAACGGGTTGAAGGACGGGTTGGGCGACAAATACGCCAAGATGGTGGTCAAGACGTTGTCGTACGAGATCACCGACCCGACGATCGATTCGCAGATCCTGCAGCTGCAGTCCTCGGGTGCCGACCTGCTGTATGATGCCAGCACGCCGAAATTCGCCGCGATGTCGATCCGCAAGGTGTCCGATATCGGCTGGCACCCGCTGCATATCATCGATTCCAACGGCGCGTTGGTGAACCCGGCGCTGGTGTCGGCCGGGCTGGACAAGTCGGTCGGGGTGATTACCGCGCAGTATCTGAAGGACCCGACCGACCCGGGTTGGGCGGATGATGCCGGGATGAAGCAGTTTCAGGCCTGGCGGGCGAAATACGCGCCCGAGAGCGACGCGGCCAATCCGGTTTGGGCGTATGGCTACACCATGGCTCAGGCGCTGGTTCTGGTGCTCCAGCGGGCCGGCGACGACCTGTCACGGGCGAACATCATGAAGGCGGCGACCAGCTTGCCGGACACCACCAGGCTGCCGATGGTGCTGCCGGGGATTACGATCAGCACAAGCCCGACCGACTATCGGCCGATGAAGAGCATGCGGCTGAGCCAGTTCGACGGGAAGATGTATCGGTTGCTGCCGCAGTAGATGCCGGTCTCACCTTGGTGGATGCCGGCCCGGTGGATGTCGGTCTGTGGCCCCGTGGATGTCGGCCGGTGGCCCCCGTGGATGTCGGCCTGTGGGATGCCGGCCCCGTGGATGCGGCCCTGGCGGTGGAATCACGATGCTGGGCGAGGCATGGCGCCATTGGCGGCGCATTGACCAGCATTTTCAGGCTGGACCGGCCGGCGGCCAATGATGGCGTTGTTTTGTCGCATGATTCAAGCGCCTTGCACGTTCCGCGTAGCGCGATCATGCTCAGTACTGAGGTGTCGCGGTGCTAGGATGTCATTGCCGGTGCGGGCTGTGCGGTCCACGACCTGGTGCGGCTCGCCCGCAGTCGGGCCGGGTCGCCGGCGTGATCGCCCCGGGGCATGACCGCGCAGGTCTAGGAGGTTCGGGATGGTCAGTCAGTTTCCCATGATGCGGTTGCGCCGGCTGCGGAGCAGCCAAGTGATGCGGGACCTGCTGGCCGAAAACACCGTCTCGGTGAACGACCTGATCTACCCTATCTTCGTCGAGGAGGAGCTTGACGACTTCGCGCCGGTGGACTCGATGCCGGGCATTTTCCGTATCCCGGAGCGCAAGCTGGACGCCGCGATGAAGGAGATCGCCGCGGCCGGCATCAAGGCGGTGATGACGTTCGGGGTCAGTCACCGCAAGGATGCGACCGGCAGCGATGCGTGGAACCGGGATGGCTTGCTGGCGCGGATGATCAAGCGGGCGAAGGACGCCGCGCCGGGGGTGATGCTGATCTCGGATACGTGTTTCTGCGAATACACCTCGCACGGCCATTGCGGCGTGATCCATGGCGGCGAGGTGGATAACGACCACACCATCGAGAACCTCGGCAAGCAGTCGGTGGTCGCCGCCGAGGCCGGAGCCGACATGATCGCGCCGTCGTCGATGATGGACGGTCAGGTGGCGGCGATCCGTGCGGCGCTCGACGGCAACGGCTTCGGCAACATTCCGATCATGGCGTATTCCTCCAAGTTCGCCTCGGCGTTCTATGGGCCGTTCCGGGCAGCGGCGGGCTGCGACCTGGAGGGTGATCGCAAGGCGTATCAGATGAACCCGATGAACGGGCGCGAGGCGCTGCGCGAATCCGACGCCGACGAGGCCGAGGGCGCCGACATGCTGATGGTGAAGCCGGCGATGCCGTATCTGGATGTACTGACTCAGATCCGTCAGCGTAGCTTGTTGCCGCTGGCCGCCTACCAGGTCAGCGGGGAGTACGCGATGATCAAATTCGCCGCGCTGGCCGGCGCGATCGATGAGCACCGGACGGTGCGCGAGAGCCTTGGCGCGATCAAGCGCGCCGGCGCCGACCTGATTCTGAGCTACTTTGCGCTGGACATCGCTCGGCGCGGGTTTTGAGGCGTTCGGCGCGGTGGCCGTCGAGGCGGATAATGGGTCAGCCGTTTGACGTCGGTATGAGGTGGGCAACCAACGACCACAACAGCATGGCCAGGACGATGCCGATCACCACGATCATCATGCGCCAGCGCTGGCGCTGGGTATCGTTGGTATCGGCTTGCTGTCGCTTGGTCGGATCGATGTCGGCCATGGTCCAAATGTCTCGATTCTGGCGGTTATCACCTTCGGACGCGGGACGCCATAGTGGTGCGCGGCGGCGCGAAGACGTCGGCCGCAGGGTGAGGCTGCTGCCCGCGCCGGTGATGAGGCGCGCGCGTGCGGTGTCGGTGCATCCGTTAAGCATCGGCCGCCGTATAGGTTAGGATTTGCGATCTCAGGGCTCGCCGCATGCCGAACAACCCGCCGCCGCGCACCGCGCCGTCCGCCGCCGATGACACGGCGGGGCTGTTGCTGCGCTGCGCCGGCGGCGACCGGGCGGCCTTCCGGGTGCTGTATGATCGCTGGGGCGGGCGTCTGCATGGCATAGCGCTGCGGATCACCCGGCAGACCGGACTCGCTGCCGACGCGACGCAGGATGCGTTCGTGCAGGTATGGCAGCAGGCATCCCGGTTCGACCCGGCGCGGGGCAGTGCCGAAGCCTTTCTGATCAGCCTGGTCCGTTACCGAGCGCTGGATATCGTGCGCCGGCGGGCACGCGAGATCCCGGGCTATGAACCGGACGAGCAGTCCGACGACACGCCCGACGCGCTGGCCCGGTTGGTGGGCAGTGCCGAGGGCGCGGCGTTGCGCCGTTGCCTGGGTCTGCTTGACGCCGATCGGCAGCGGCTGGTGGTGATGGCGTTCGTCGAAGGCCTGTCGCACAGCGAATTGGCGGAAAAGCTGTCGGTGCCGCTGGGGACCGTGAAGTCCTGGATTCGCCGCAGCCTGCTGTCGCTGCGGGAGTGTCTGGCGACATGAGTGACGCAGCGGATCGCGATCTGATTGCCGCTGAACATGTGCTGGGTACGCTGGAAGGCGAGGAGGCACGCGCGGCCGAACAATTGCTGGCTACCGATGCGACGTTTGCCGCCGCGGTGCGCCGTTGGGAAGAACGGCTGATGCCGCTGGCTGCCTGCGCTCCGCCGGTCGCGCCTCCGGCGGGGCTGTGGGACCGCATCGACGTTGCCACGGCGTCGGGTGGGGCGAGTGCCGTGCCGGTGGGGGTTGCGACGACGCCGGCAACCGTGGCGGCGTCGTCGGCGGTGGGGGCGACATCCCCGGCGGCCGAGATGGGCACTAAGACTGCGCCGCCAGCCGCCGGGGCAGCATCTGCGATGGCAGCAGCGGCGGCGGACGTGGTGCCGCTTGGGCTGCGGCGTCGGCTGCGGGTCTGGCAGGCGAGCACCGGTGCCGCGCTGGCGATCGCCGCTTCGCTGGCGGCGGTCGTGGTGCATCGCTCGCCGCCTCGGGTTGCGGTGCTGGCACCGATGACGGACGGCGTCCCGGTATTGTTGGCGACGACGCGGTCGAACGGAGTGACCAGCATCCAGCCGGACGGGACGATCACGGTGCCCGGCGATCATGACCTGGAGCTTTGGGCGTTGGGCGCCGGGGAGACGCGACCCCGCTCGCTCGGGGTGTTGCCGGCGTCGGGTCGGCAGTTGGCTGTTGCGCTGCCGGCCGGCACGCAGTTGCTGGTGAGCCTCGAACCGCGCGGCGGTTCTCCGACCGGGCAGCCGACCGGGCCGGTGTTGTACGGCGGCCAGTTGACGGCGTTGGAGTGAAGGTTGGCGCATTCCGGCTGGCGATCGGTTGGGTTGCCTTGATGCGGCCGGCAACACGGCTGGCCGGCCTGAGGCGGGACATGGCACGGATGGATCAGGGGGTGGCCATGGCAAGTATGGATCAGCGAAGAACCATGACACGGATGGATCCAGGGCCGGCCATAATATGGATTAATCCGCATTGGCATTGAAACGGATCGATCCGGCGCAGCGATGGCGACGTGGTCTGTTCTTGATAGGAAATATATCCGGCTGGTTATGGCGCCTGGCGACGAGGCCGGTCTTGGCACGAAGCGATGTCGGCGACGGGGGTGGTTGAGACGCCGCCTTGCGGCGGCGTCTCGGACAGGCGTTAGCCGGGAAGCAATACGTGATCCACAACCTGGATCACGCCGTTGGATTGATTGACGTCGGAGATGGTGATGTCGGCGACGTCGCCCTTCTGGTCCTTCACGCTGAGGTTGTTGGAACCGTTCATCATGACGAACAGCTTGCCGCCTTCCACTGTGGTCAGCGTCGCCATGCCGTTGCCGGCAAGGATCATCGAGCGCAGCTTGGTCGTCGTGTAGTCGCCTGGCACCACGTGGTAGGTCAGGATCTTGGTCAGCATCGCCTTGTTCTCGGGCTTGACGAGGGTCGCAACGGTGCCTTTTGGCAGCGCGTCGAACGCCTCGTTGGTCGGCGCGAACACGGTGAACGGACCCTTGCCGCTTAGCGTATCCACCAGGCCGGCGGCCTTCACCGCGGCGACGAGCGTCGTGTGATCGGCGGAATTGACCGCGTTGGCGACGATGGTCTTGCTTGGGAACATCGACTGGCCGCCTACGCGGACGGTCGGTTCCGACATCGACTGCGCGAACACGGGGGCGGACGCCGTCAGCAGGACGGCGGTAAGCAGGGCAGCGGTCTTCATGGTGCGAACTCCTCGCTGGTTTGGGCGGCCGTGACCGGTCGCTGATAGACTTTCGTGCGAAGCCGGCCGATCGGATGCATTGGCCTGGAGGTTTTTTTGCAACGGTCCAGCGGTGCGAGGCGGGCGCGCGCCGCGATGCGGCGGCCGGCGCCGGCCAGGGCACGGCGCCTGGGCGAGCGACGGGTATGCGTCGCCGGACAAGCCGGTGACCGGAGAATTGTATCCGGTGACGATCCGTTACGGATACGGGGAGATCTGGTCGCGGCCGAGGCTGGAGCATCGGCAACGGGCCGTGGTCGCGGTTGTCGCCTTCAGCGCGCTGCGTCTGGCCGGACAGGCGGCGAAGTTCGGCCGATCGGCGCTGAATGTCGGCTTGACCCGGACGCCGGTGGTCGAGGCGATCATGCCGACCGCGCCATTGACCGGATTTCCACCCGCATTGAACGCGCTGAGCGCGATCGGCGCCTAACATGAACGCGATCCGTTACGGCGGCCGCCGCCTGGGCGTGCTGGCATCATCCGGCAACAGCATGGCGGAGACCGAGGCGCATGGCATGCCGTCGACATGTCACCGGGTTCGGCCGCCTGCTGCGTTCAACGACCATTGCCAACGGCCCTTCGCGGCGCACATAAAGGCTGCGATGATGCGACGTCCCCCACACGCGCCCGGAACATCAACTGGGCGGCCTCGGGCCTACGCGCCGGACCCGGCCGCGCCTGCGGGTCGGGGTTGCGACATGCCGGGCTGTTCCGAGGCCGGTGAGTACCGAGCGCCGAAGTCGCGGTCCAGCCTGAACGAGTACCATTGGTTCTGTCTGGAACATGTCCGCGCCTACAACGCCGGCTGGGATTTCTACAAGGGCATGTCGCCGGCCGAGGTCGAGGCGCAGTTGCGTGCCGACACGTCCTGGCAGCGGCCGACCTGGCCGATCGGCAGCTTGGGCCACACGGCCTGGGACGAGGACGTGCTGAAGGACCCGCTGCACATCCTGGCAGCGGCGCGGATGAAGACCCAGAAGCGGCCGGACCCGCATCAGGCACCGGCGGAGCTGCGCGAGCCGCTGGCGACGCTGGGGCTGTCGTGGCCGACCACGCTGGATGCGGTGAAGAGTCGCTACAAGGAATTGGCCAAGCGTCATCACCCTGACGCCAACGGCGGCAGCCGTGATGCCGAGGAACGCCTGAAGACGATCAATCTTGCCTATGCGGCGGTGCGCTCCAGGCTTGGCTCCGAGGCCAGGGTCGCGGCCACCGGATAGGCCGACCACCGTCGGCCTCGCGCGGCCCTTGCGCGCCGCGCCGTCAACGCTAGACTTTCTGCCAATTGCAACAGGAAATGCTGGACTATGAACACGGCTGTCGATATCGCCCCACCCCGCCCGACGTCCGAGATCAACCTGCCCGACACCAAAGTGTCGGCGCGGCCGATTTTTGATCTTGATGTTGACATGGAGGTGCCTGCGTTCTCGGTGCGCACCGAACACGTGCCGGAGCTCGACACGTCGTATCGGTTTGACCGGGAAACCACGATGGCGATCCTGGCCGGCTTTGCCTACAACCGCCGGGTGATGATCCAGGGCTACCACGGCACCGGCAAATCGACCCATATCGAACAGGTGGCGGCGCGACTGAACTGGCCCTGCATCCGCGTCAACCTCGACAGCCACATCAGCCGCATCGACCTGATCGGCAAGGACGCGATCGTGCTGAAGGACGGCAAGCAGATCACCGAGTTCCGCGAGGGCATCCTGCCGTGGGCGCTGCAGCACGCCTGCGCGCTGGTGTTCGATGAATACGACGCCGGGCGGCCGGACGTGATGTTCGTGATCCAGCGCGTGCTGGAGGTCGAGGGCAAGCTGACCCTGCTGGATCAGAACCGGGTGATCCGGCCGCACCCGTCGTTCCGGCTGTTCTCGACGGCGAACACGGTGGGGTTGGGCGACACCACCGGGCTGTATCACGGCACCCAGCAGATCAATCAGGGACAGATGGATCGCTGGAATATCGTTGCTACCTTGAACTACCTGCCGCACGCCATGGAAACCGGCATCGTGATGGCAAAGATGGGCATCGATGGTGCCAAGGACAGCGCCACCAGGAAGCGCATCGAGAGCATGGTGGCGCTGGCCGACCTGACCCGGGCTGGGTTCATCAACGGGGATATCTCGACCGTGATGTCGCCTCGGACAGTGATCACCTGGGCCGAGAACGCGCGCATCTTCGGCGACGTGGGCTTCGCCTTCCGGGTGACGTTCATGAACAAATGTGATGAAGCGGAACGTTCCACTGTCGGCGAGTACTATCAGCGCTGTTTCAACGAGGACATCCCGACCGGTGGCTTCACCACTCGGAAGTTCGCATAAGCGGGGTCTGGCATGAGCGGGAGCACGAAGGACAACGCCCGGGCCGAGGATTTCAAGCGTGCCACGGCGGGTGTGCTGCGCGCGATCGCTGAGCAGCCGGATGTGCAGGTGGCATTCCAGCCCGGACCGTCCGGCGTGTCGGGCAAGCGGGCGCGGCTGCCGCTGCCGACGCGCGCCTTGCCGGCCGCCGAGATGGCGAAGCTGCGCGGCCAGTCGGACGCGATCGCGCTGCGGCTGCGCCACCACGATGACGGCTTGCACGCCCAGCGGATGCCGACGCGGCGGGAGGCGAAGGACGCCTATGACGCGTTGGAGCAGGTGCGGGTGGAGGTGGTCGGCTCGCGCTTCATGAACGGCGTCAGCGCCAACCTGCGTGCCAAGTTGGCCGAGGAATGCGAGTCCGAAGGCTATGACCGGATGACCCGCAAGGACCAGTTGCCGATCGACAAGGCGCTGGCACTGTTGGCGCGCGAGCGGTTGTCGGGCGACGCCGGGCCCGAGGCGGCTCGGCGGGTGCTGGATCTTTGGCGCGACACGCTGAGCGATTCGGCCGATCAGGCGTTGGCGGAAATGATGACGGCGCAGCAAGACCAGGGGGCCTTCGCGCGGGCGTCTCGCCGGCTGTTGGCGGCGCTGGACCTGGCCGAGGCTGAGGTCGATGTGGACCCCGATGATAACTCCGAGGACGGCGAGGACGGCGGCGAGCAGTCCGGGTCGCAGGACAACTCTCAGGACGGCGAGGGCCAGTCGGAGTCGGAGCAGGATTCGATGCTGGGGGCCCAGCCTGAGGAGATGGAAGGCGAAGCCGCCGACGATGATGGGTCGGAGTCCGAGGAAGAGGCGGCGGTGGCCGAGGGCGACGATCGCCCGGGCGGTCCGCAGCCGCGGCGGGAGCGCCCCAATCCGGACAGCGATGCGACCTATCGCGCCTACACGCGGCAATTCGACGAAGAGGTCGATGCCGAGGACCTGTGTGACGCGGATGAACTCGCCAGGTTGCGGCAGCAACTGGATCAACAGTTGCAGCATCTGCAGGGGGTGATCTCCAAGCTGGCCAACCGGCTGCAGCGCCGGTTGCTGGCGCAGCAGACCCGATCGTGGGAATTCGACCTCGACGAGGGCATGCTGGATGCCGGGCGGTTGGCCAGGGTGGTGATCAATCCGCTGCTGGCGCTGTCGTATAAGCGCGAGCTGGATATGGAATTCCGTGACACCGTGGTGACGCTGCTGATCGACAACTCGGGGTCGATGCGCGGGCGGCCGATCACGGTGGCGGCGATGTGCGGGGATATCCTGGCACGCACGCTGGAGCGCTGCGCGGTGAAGGTGGAAGTGCTGGGCTTTACCACGCGGGCGTGGAAGGGCGGGCAGAGCCGGGAGAAATGGGTGCAGGACAGCAAGCCGCGGAACCCCGGACGGCTGAACGACCTGCGCCACATCATCTACAAGGCGGCGGATCAGCCATGGCGGCGGGCGCGCAAGAACCTCGGGCTGATGCTGCGCGAGGGGCTGCTGAAGGAGAACATCGACGGCGAAGCGCTGCTGTGGGCCTACCGTCGGCTGCTGGTGCGGCCGGAGCACCGGCGCATCCTGATGGTGATTTCCGACGGTGCGCCGGTGGATGATTCGACGCTGTCGGTGAACCCCGGGAATTACCTAGAGAAGCATCTGCGCGAGGTGATCCGCGATATCGAAAACCGCGACCAGGTGGAATTGATCGCCATCGGCATCGGCCATGACGTGACGCGGTATTACCGCCGAGCGGTGACGATCGTCGATGCCGAGGAACTGGGCGGCACGATGATGAAGAAGCTGACCGAACTGTTCGACGAGGATATGGACGCGGCTTGGGTGCGCGCGGCCGGTGAGCGGGCGGCGATCGTGGTCTGAGCGGCTCGGCGTGCTGATTGCTCTTGACATCCGGGGTTGAATGGGCGATATGCACGTCGTCACCAGGGATGTTGCCCGAGACGCTTGGATGCTCTTTCGCTACTTGGGCGACCCCGGCTTGAATGGGATGGCGTCGTTTAAATTGGATTTTGCAAGCATGATCGGAGTACTGCCAAAGCCTGGAGGATTTGCTGAAGCGCCAGCGACTTGGTTGCCGTATGTGCGGGAGGGTCTGCCGCTTCGGGTGGTGGATGATGCCCTGGCTGATGGACGCATTTCACTGGCTGAGCTCGACCGGTTGGCGCTGCCGCGCAAGACGTTGGCGCATCGGCGTGGTCTGGGGTCGCTGACCGCCGAACAATCCGATCGGTTGAGCCGCCTGTTGCGTATCATTGAGGACGCGGAGACGACATTCGGCGATCGAAGCAAAGCTCATGCCTGGCTGCGTCGGCCGACGGCGTTGCTGGACGGCGAGGCTCCATTGGATCGCCTCGACACCGATATCGGCACCCGGCAGGTCGAGGCGATCCTGTGGCGGATCGCGCACGGACTCGGTGCCTGATGCTGGCGTGGCGGCTTTGCCGCCGCGCGTATGCGGATCTCAGCGGCGAAGGCGCCCGTCGGTTTGGCGGGCGATGGAACAGCGCGGGGCGGCCGCTCGTCTATCTGGCGGAGCACCCCGCGCTGGCCGCTTTGGAGATGCGGGTTCACCTCGATCTGCCGTTCGAGCTTCTGCCGGTGGATTACGTGCTGATGCAAGTCGTGGTGCCAGATAATCCCGACAGAGTGTTCGCTAGCGCCGCGGACCGCGTCGAAACGGGCGATATGTGGCTGACGGAAGCGCAGTCGTGTGCCCTGCTTGTCCCGTCGGTACTGGTGCCGCACTCCTGGAACGTGTTGCTCAATCCACGTCATCCCGATGCCGGCCAGGCCGCGGTGCACACGATCGAGGCGTTCGGCTTCGACCCAAGGCTGTGGCGGCCATTGGCCGGCGAGGGTTAGCGGGCGGGGGTATTGGCTTTCAGGAACGCCACCACCCGGTCACGCTGCTGGCCCAGGTGGTCGGGGCCGCGCCAGTCTTTCAGCACCTCCACCCCCGGCAACAAGGCAGCCAGTTCGGCGCTGGTCGCCGCCGGATGTGGGGTGTCGGTGCCGGGCAGCAGGAAGGTGGGGACCGGACAGCGGCGGACAAAGTCCTGATCGACGCAGAACACGAACGGGTGGTCCCACATGTTGTGGCCAAATCCGGCCAGCACGTCGGACTTCAGGTCCGGGCGGGCGCCCATTTGCTCCTTGGTCCACTCGGCGTGGCTGTCGGGGAAATATTCGGGATGGTCTGGATGCAGGCCGATCGGGTTCTGCAACACCGCCGAGGCCACGCGTTGCGGCGCGGTTTGCACTGCCTTCAGGCAGAAACTGCCGCCGATGCAGCCGCCGAGCACGTGGAATTTCTCGAACCCGAGATGGTCCATCAGCGCCATGTGGTCGGCGGCGTAGGTGTGCCAGCCGTGGTCCGCCTCGATGGCGGCGACCGAGGCGCCGGCGTTGCGCTGGTCCATCGCCACCGCGGTGAAGCCGGCCGAAGGCAGCGCCTGGGTCCAGTCGACCCAGGGGCGCGCGGGGCCGGCGGCGGGCGCGGGCCACATCTCCATGCGCGAGCGCAGGCCGCCGGGGGCGAACAGCAGCACCGGGAAGCCGGCTCCGAAGGTCTGGTAATGGATTTCGCCATCGGGGCGCCGCAGTGTCGGCATTGCGTTCCTCCTGAGTTTTGCCAGCCAAGCTGACTCCGGCGCCGGATCGGCGCAAGCTCAGCCGAGCAGACGTTTTGCGTCGGCCGCGTCGGCGGCGATCTGGGCTTTCAGCGCGTCGAGGCCGGAAAACTTCGTCTCGGCGCGGATATAGGCGTGCAGCGCGACGGTGATGTCGGTGCCATAGATGTCGGCGTCGAAGTCGAACAGATTGACCTCCAGCCGGCTTTCGGTGCCGGCATTGACCGTGGGGCGGCGGCCGATGTTGCAGACGCCCTTGACCGTGCTGCCGTCGGCCAGACGGGTGGTGACGGCATAGACCCCCCTCGCCGGCTCCAGGTGGCGGCCGAGCGGCACGTTGGCGGTGGGGAAGCCGATGGTGCGGCCGCGTTGATCGCCGTGGCTGACGATGCCTCGGATCGCCCATGGACGGCCGAGTTCAGCCGTCGCCGGTTCCGGATAGCCGTCTTGCAGCGCTCGGCGAATGCGGGATGACGACAAGGGTCCCTGGGCATCGGTGACCGGAGGCACCAGCGTCAGTCCCATGCCGAGGGTCTCCGCTCGCTTGGCCAGGAAGAAGGTGTTGCCGCCGCGGCGGTGGCCGAAGGCGAAGTCCTGGCCGGATACCAGATGGCGGGCGCCGAACCCGTGATGCAGGACCTGGCCGACGAAATCGTCGGCGGTCATCAGGCTGAACTGATGGTTGAACGGCAGTTCGTAGAGCAGGTCGACACCGAGCGCGGCCAGTGCGTCGGCGCGTTCGGCGGACAGGGTCAGGCGGAACGGCGGATCATCGGGACGGAACAGCTCGCGCGGGTGCGGCTCGAAGGTGAGCACCGCGAGGGGGGCGTCGGGACGGGCGGCGTGGGCGGCCCGGATGACGCTGGCGTGGCCGCGATGGACGCCGTCGAAGTTGCCCAGCGCGACGGTGGCGCCGCGGGCATCTTCTGGCACGTCGCGCCAATCGGTAAAGATCCGCATCAGGGACGCGAGGGCACCAGGACACAGGCTTCGCCGTCGATCACCACGTTCTCCTTCACCATGCAGGTGGTGCGCAGGGTGGCGCTTTTCCGCGGCAGGTTCAAATCGGTGATCCGCACCGTGGCGGTGACCGTCTGCCCGATCCTCACCGGCGCGTGGAAGGTCAGCGACTGACTGAGGTAGATCGTGCCGGGGCCGGGCAACCGGGTGCCGAGCAGCGCCGAGATCAAGCCGGCGGACAACATGCCGTGCGCGACGCGTGCGCCAAAGCGGGATCGGCGGGCGACTTCTTCATCGAGGTGGACGGGGTTGGTATCCAGACTGACGGCCGCGTACATCGTTACGTCGGCGTCGGTGATGGTCTTGGATAGAGTCTCGGTCTGGCCGATGTACAGGTCGTCAAACCTATAGAAGCTGGACATTCTGGCGATCCCGGTTTGTTGTGCTGCCTCGGCAACTCATGACCCGTGCCGAAAGCAGCCGGGCGTCCCGGCGTTGCATGCGCACACAGTATTGATCCGAAACCGAGAGGGAATCATGCCGGCAACGCAAATTGGCTGCTCCGAGGACTTGCTGGCGGAGCTTTCAGCCTGGGTAAGAATGGAGACCCCGACGACCGATGCGGCGGCGGTGAACCGGCTGATGGACGTGGCCGAGGGGGAACTGGCCCGCGCCGGAGCCGCGATCACGCGGATTCCGGGACGCGACGGTTACGGCGACACCCTGATCGCGTGCACGCCGGCGGCGGCCAAATCCGACGCGGAGAAACCGATCCTGGTGGCCGGGCACCTCGACACGGTGTGGTCACACGGCACGTTGGCCTCGATGCCCTACGCGGTGAACGGTGCCAAGGCGCACGGTCCGGGGATCTACGACATGAAGGCCGGCAGTTTCCTGGCATTCCATGCGGTGCGGTCGATCCTGCTGCAGGGCATTCGGACGCCTCGGCCGATCGTGCTTTTGCTGACGCCGGACGAGGAAGTCGGCAGCCCGACCAGCCGCTGGCTGATCGAGCGGGAAGCGGCGCAGGCGGCGACGGTGCTGATCCCGGAGCCGGCCGGTGCGAGCGGGGCGTGCGTGACTGCCAGGAAGGGCGTCGGACGGTTCACCATGCGGGTGGAGGGCCGCGGGTCGCATGCCGGCGGTGCATTCGAGGATGGTGCCTCGGCGATCGTCGAGCTGTCGCACCAGATCATCGGACTGCATCGGATGGTGGACATCGAGCGCGGGATCACGCTGAACGCCGCTCCGATCTGGGGCGGGTCGAGGCCCAACGTGATCGCCCCCGATGCCGGCTGTGAGATCGACCTGCGGGTGAACTCGGCGGCGGATGGGGTGGCGATGGAGCAGCGGTTGTTGGGATTGGCGGCGAAGACGCCCGGCTGTCGGGTGATCGTCGAGGGCGGGATGAACCGGCCGCCCTACACCGAAAGCGCGGCGATCGGCTCGCTTTACGCCCATGCCCAAGGGATTGCCCAGCAGGTTGGGCTGGCGCTGCCGAAGCAGCATCGCGGCGGCGGGTCGGACGGCAATTTCTCAGCCGCGCTGGGCATCCCGACGCTGGACGGGCTGGGCTGTCCGGGGGCCGGCGCGCATGCCAGCCACGAGCATATCCTGTGGGGCCATCTGGCGCAGCGGGCGGCGCTGATGGCGGGGTTGCTGGAGACGCTGGACTGACCGTGGCGGATCGTCGGGGGCCGGGCGGGATGATCAACCGCCGAGCAGGTGTTGCGCGGCCAGTTGCACGCAGCGTTCGAACACCGACAGGTCGCGCCAGCGATCCTGGTCGTCGCGCACCAGGGCGCCCCCGGAGTCGCTGATGGCGGCCTCGATCATCAGGTTGTCGAACAGACCGAACTGTTCCACCAGCAATCCGTCGGCATCGCGCCAGGTTCCGTCCGGCTGCTGGCGTGCGCCGACCAAGGATCGGGTGCGGTCGAGCAGGTCGGCCGACACCGTGGCGTAGCCGAACAGTTTCAGGCCGAGACCGCGGGCAAATCCGACCTCGTATACCGTGCCGACGTCGGCGCTGGGTCCGCGGAATGGGGTCAGGTTGGCGACGATCGCGACACAGCTTCTGATATGGGCCTCGTTACGCAACGCGATGCGCTGCCATTCGGGGAGGCAATCCCAGTCGGGCGGCTGATCGGGCAGGTCATCGAGCGGCGACACGCCGACCAGGTGAAAGCCGGCGCAGATCGCTTTCTTCCGCTGCGCCCAGTCGAACGGATCGGGCAGGAAGACGTCGGGGCCGGCGAGATACACCCTGGTCATGACGGTTCGCCCGGCAGGGTTTTGGTCCGGTCAGTTTGCCAGCGCGGCGACGCCGGGCAAGGTCTTGCCCTCGAGCCATTCCAGGAAGGCGCCTCCGGCGGTGGAGACGTAGGTCAGTTGGTCAATCACGCCGGCCTGGCGCAGCGCCGCAACCGTGTCGCCGCCGCCGGCCACGCTGCACAGTCCGTTTTTGGTGGCTGCGGCGACGGCGCGGGCCAGGGCGATCGTGGCGGCGTCGAACGGCGGAGTTTCGAACGCGCCCAGCGGGCCGTTCCAGATCAGAGTCCGTAGTGACGGCAGTCGCTGGATCAAGTCCGCCACCGAGGCCGGGCCGACGTCGAGGATCATCGAATTGCCGGGGACCGCGTCGGCGGGCACCACCTCGGTCGGCGGATCCGGCTCGAACGTGCGGGCGACGACGGCATCGGTGGGCAGCCACACCCGGCAGCCGGCGTCGCGCGCCTTGGCGAGGATGTCGAGCGCGGTCTGGTGCATGTCGGCCTCCTGCAGGGATTTGCCGACGCGCTTGCCCTGCGCGGCCAGGAAGGTATTGGCCATGGCTCCGCCGATGATCAGCAGATCGACCTTGGCGACCAGATTGCCGAGCAGTTCCAGCTTGGTTGACACCTTGGCGCCCCCGACGATGGCCGCCACCGGACGCTCCGGCTTGCCCAAGGCGGCATCGAGTGCCTGCAGTTCGGCTTGCATCAAGCGCCCGGCATAGGACGGTAACAGGTGCGCCACGCCCTCGGTGCTGGCGTGGGCGCGGTGGGCGGCGGAGAACGCGTCGTTGACGAAGATTTCCGCCAGCTTCGCCAGGCCCGCGGCGAAGGCGGGGTCGTTGGTTTCCTCGCCGGCGTGGAAGCGGGTGTTTTCCAGCACTAACACGGCTCCTGGCGCCAGCAGTCCGACGGCCTGTTCGGCGGCGACGCCGGTGCAATCCTCGACGAAGCGGACGCGCTGGCCGAGGACCTCGGCGAGCGCGGCGGCGATCGGGGCGAGTGACATTTCCTTGACGCGCTTGCCTTTCGGGCGGTCGAAATGGCTGCAGATAATGACTTTCGCGCCTTTGCCCGACAGTTCGCGAATGGTGGGCGACAGGCGCTCGATGCGGGTCAGATCGGTGATCTTGCCGTCGCGCAGGGGCACGTTGAGGTCGGCGCGCAGCAGGACCCGCTTGCCGGCGACGTCGAGGTTGTCGAGGGTGCGGAAGGGCATGGTTGAGCTTCCTGCGTCAGACGCAAACAAGGTTTATGGGGCGTTGTGCCAGGCGGCATTTCGAAGCGGCGTTTTCGCCTGAGGCCGTGGTCCCCAGGGGACTTTGTCCAGGGGAAATTTGTCCAGGGAATTTGTCCAGGGGCGTTTTCCCGATGTCGCTCCCGATGTTAGGCGGCCCGAGGCACAACGCCCTGGATCAGAACAAGATCAGCCCACGACCACGCGCGGACCAGTCTTAAAGGCTGCCGAAAAGGGCGGCGGTGTCGGCCATGCGGTTGGAGAAGCCCCATTCGTTGTCGTACCAGCCCATGACCCGCGCCAGCGCGCCGTCAACCACTGCGGTCTGGGTGGCGTCGAAGCTGCAGGAGGCGGGGTTGTGATTGAAGTCGACGCTGACCAGCGGTGCCGTGTTGTAATCGAGGATTCCGGCCAGTTCGCCCTTCGAGGCGTCCTGCATGGCGGCGTTGATCTCCTCCTTGCTGGCCTGGTGCGACAGATTGACGTCGAGTGAGACCAAGGAGACGTTGGGGGTGGGGACGCGGATGGCGGTACCATCCAGCTTGCCCTTCAGTTCCGGCAGCACCAGCCCGACGGCGCGGGCAGCGCCGGTCGAGGTCGGGATCGTGGAAACCGCCGCCGCGCGGGCCCGATGCAGGTCCTTGTGCAGCGTGTCAACGGTGTTCTGATCACCGGTATAGGCGTGGATGGTCACCATGTAGCCGCGCAGGATGCCGAAGCGCTGATGCAGCACCATTGCCATCGGCGCCAGGCAGTTGGTGGTGCAGGATGCGTTGGACACCACCGTCATGGCCTTGGTCAGCGTCTTGTGGTTGACACCGTAGACGATGGTGGCGTCGACCTCATCGGCGGGGGCGGAGATCAGCACCTTGCGGGCGCCCGCGGTCAGCAGCGCCGAGGCCTTGGCCTTGCTGGCGAAGATGCCGGTACACTCCAGCGCCACATCGACGCCTTTATAGGGCACCTTGGTAGGGTCGCGTTCGGCGGACACTTTCAGCGGACCGTAAACCTTGCCGTTGTGGCGGATGGTGATGGCGTCGCCGGACACCTCGATCTGGCCGGGAAAGCGGCCGTGCACGCTGTCGTAGGCAAACAGATGCGCGTTGGCCTCGACGCTGCCGAGGTCATTGATGGCGACGGGCACCACGTCGTCCCGCCCGCTCTCGATGATGGCGCGCAGCACCAGGCGTCCGATGCGCCCGAATCCGTTGATCGCGACCTTTACCGCCATGACTTGCTCCCGTTCGGTTACCATTTGGTATGTAATATAGCCTTAACGCCACAGTCTCTGAGACAAATCAACGCCAACCGCCCGCACGGCGTGCAGGTTTGACGCGCGTTTTACCCGAGACGGCGGGTCACCGCGGCGACCACGGCATCGGTCGTAATCGCGAAATCCGCATCGCGTCGCGGATGACCGGCGGATGCGGCTGGCCCGGACAGGTCGATGAACGTGCCGTCGGGACCCAGCCACTGGTCCCAGCCGAAGCCTGAGGCGGCCTCGATGCCGACGCGCGGCGCGGCGCCCAGCACGTGGGCGCGATACGCGCTATCCTGCAGGTCGAACTGTTCCCAGCACGGCAGCGACACGACGGCGACGGCGACGCGGGCGGCGGCCAGATGGTCACGAGCGGCCATGGCGATCGCCACTTCCGATCCGGTTGCGATAAGGGTGGCGTGGCGCGGTCCCTCGGCCTCGGCCAGAACGTAGCCACCGCGGGCACAGCGGTTCTCGGTGGCGTCGGTGCGCCCTGTCGGCAGGGTCGGGCGGGGCAGCACCAGCAGGCTGGGACCGTCCGCCCGGCGCAGCGCGAGTTCCCAGCATTCGGCGGCTTCCATGCTGTCGGCCGGCCGATGCACGTGAACATTGGACATCGCACGCAGGTCGGCCAGATGCTCGGCCGGGTGATCGGAGGCACCGTCCCGGCCGATGCCGGCGGCATCGTGGGTCAGCACATATATCACGCGCTGACGCATGATCGCCGCCATCCGCAGCGCCGGGCGCAGCGCGTCGCTGTAGGCGACGCCGGTCGCCACATAGGGGATGATACCGCCGTGCAGCGCCATGCCGTTGGCGGCGGCGGCCATGGCGTGCCCGCGAATGCCGTAGTGGATATGTCGGCCGCCATAGTTGCTTACGGAAATTGGCGCCAAGCCGTTTGTCAGAGTGTCGTTCGCTGCGGTCGAGCCGGCCGACCCGCCGATGAGTTCGGGGGTCGCGGTGACCAGCGTTTCGAGGCAATCGTTGTCTGGGACGCGGCCTGAAGCGCGACCGGCGGGCGGCGGCGAGCGGTCGGCGATGTGGTGCTTCAGATCGGCCATCGCCTCGTGCCAGGTGTCCGGCAGGCGGCCCGAGATCACCCGTTCGAACTCGCCGCGCTGGTTGTGCCGGGCGAGACGCTTCAGCCAGGAACGGCGCGCCGCGGCGCCCCGGCTACCGGCGGCGTGCCAGCGTTGGGACACATCGGCCGGGATAACCCAGGGGCAGTCGTGCGGGCGGTCATGCCAGCGGATGCGCGGTTTACCGCCGGCGGTGGGGGTTCGACCCCGCGTCGATCCCGCGGCCGAGCGTGTTGCCGCTGCATTGGCGGCCAGTGGCGGGGTCGCGGCGCGGCAGGCGACCAACGTGGGTTTTCGCGAGCGCACGGCGAAGGACAGAGCTGCGTTGAGCTGGGCTGGATCATCGCCCTCGACCTGCTTGGTGGCCCAGCCATAGGCAGAGAACCGCTTCAGCACGTCGTCGGAACAGAATAACGCCGGCTCGCCATCGATCGAGCCGCGATTATCGTGATAAAGCACCACCAGCTTGGAGAGGCCAAGGTGGCCCGCGAGTGCGGCGGCCTCGTGGCTGATCCCCGCCATCAGGTCGTCGTCCGAGGCGAACACCCAAGTCCGATGGTCGACCAGCGACTTGCCGAAGCGGGCGGCCATGTTGCGTTCGGCGAGCGCCATCCCGACGGCGGTCGCCAAGCCCTCCCCGCAGGGACCGGAGGCGGTCTCGACCGCCGGATGGCCGGTGTGGCCAGGATAGAGCGCGGCAGCAGGGCCCGTGCGGATGTCATCGATCGACATCGTGTCATGTCCGGTCAGGTGGATCAGCGCGCGCAGCAGAATCGAGTGATGGCCGGCGGACAGCACGAAACGGTCGCGGTCGGGCCAGCGAGGATCGGCCGCGTCGAACTTGTGGAACCGGGTCCAAAGCGCGGTCGCGACATCGGCCATGCCGATTTGGGCCATTCCAGTTTGGGCGGGGCCGATCGGCGGTTCGGGGTGATCCGGCTGCGGTGGTCCGATCGCATCGATCACCAAGGCGCGGATCGCATCCGCCATGCGGCGCGGTGGAGCCATTGGTTCGGCCGAGATTGCGGTTCGGCGGCTCAGGGCGGGATTGTTCGGCGGCAATACGATGGGGACGTCCATGCCGTCTCCTTGACGGAATCTGGTTTTGGCTCGGCGTCATCGCGCCCTGACCCGAATCGGTTACCGTACGGTTGGACCATCCAGTTCGAACGGTTCAGGGGCCGGATCGCGGGGGTGACCTGACCTCCGCCTTGGGCTTGCGGTTGTGCCAAGCTTCCATCAACTGCAGCACCGTCGCCGCGGTCTCTTCGATAGAACGGCGGGTCACGTCGATCGTCGGCCAGCCATGGCTGTTACAGAACCGTCTGGCCCATAGCAGTTCGGACCGCACCGCGTCCTCATCGACGTATTCCGAGGCGTCGGCGCGGATCGGTCCGGTCTGGCTGCCGGCACCGATCAGACGCAGCCGGTGGCGGCGGATGTCGATCAGCGCCTCGGGCGCCAGGGTCAGGCCGATCACCGGGCATCTGATCTCTTCCAGCCCCGGCGGGATCGGCAGGTTGGGGACCAGCGGCACATTGGCCGCCTTGATGCCGCGATTGGCCAGATAGAAGCAGGTCGGTGTCTTCGAGCTGCGCGATACGCCGACCAGGACCACGTCGGCGCCGGCCAGCCCGGGCTGCGCCTGGCCGTCGTCATGCGCCAGCACATAATGCATCGCATCGATGCGGGAAAAGTAATCCGCGTTGAGCACGTATTGGCGCCCGGGCCGCGCCTCGGCCTTCTGGCCGATGACATCCTGCAGGGCTTCGATCACCGGATCGAGGACGTTGACAACCTTGACGTTCAAGCGCCCGCAGGTGGTGTCGAGTTCAAGCCGCAGGGCACGGTCGATCAGGGTGGACAGCACCGGACCGGGTTCGGCCTCGATGCCTTCCAGCACGCGGTGAAGCTGGAAGCGGGTGCGGATCAGGCTCCAGCGGTGATGGATGATCTGCGCCGGTTCGAACTGAACGGTGGTGGCGCGGGCGATGGCATTCAGGGTCTCCCCGGTGGCATCCGACACCAGGTGCAGGTTGATACGCTGTGCTTCAGGAGAGGTGTCCATGGTTCAACCATACAGGGCCGGCGAGCAAGCGGCGAGCGCTATCCAGGATATTGCGCCGGGTTGCCCGCCGAGCCGGGTCGATCCGTAGCGGGCCGGAGTTGTAGCGGGCGGGGCCGCTTGGGCGGCGCTTGGTTTGGCGCGGAGGACGGCTGGCTCGAAGATAACATCAAATATTTGTTAATGTTTTGGGGTCGGGTGGTGCGGTCGAATGGCCGGGGAACGCCGAGATGGGTTTCGGCGGGCTCGGTCGTTTGGACGATCGACTGTAAGTTGCTCAGGCGGAGATGACAACGCGGCGGATTAGTATGTGCGTAGTGTTTCTTGTAGCTCATGACTATGCACCCAGATAAAACTTGCGGATCAGGTCGTTGTCGCTCAGCTCATAGTTTGATCGGCCTGCAAATTCGATGCGACCATGCACTAATATATAGCCGCGGTCGGCGATGCGGATGGCTTGGCTGAAATTCTGCTCCGCCATCAAGACCGCGAGCTGGAAGCTGTCCTTCAGTTCCTTGATCTTGTCGATCGTCCGCGCCACCAACAGGGGCGCCAGTCCAACCGATGGCTCATCGATCAGCAGCAAACGCGGTGCTGACATCAATGCGCGGCCGAGCGCGAGCATCTGTTGCTCGCCACCGCTCATGGACCCGGCGAGTTGTCTGCGTCGTTCGGCCAGACGAGGAAACAGCTCGAAGCAGAACGCCAGGTTTTGCTGGGCCGCGGAGCGCGCCTTCTTGCGGAACGAACCCATCAAGAGGTTCTCGTTGACCGTCAGCCGCGGGAACAAGTGGCGCCCTTCGGGCACAAAGCCGATGCCGAGATCAACGATCGCCTCGGTGGACATCCCGATCAATTCATGCCGGGTTCCATCGATCTCGGCGGCGATAGATCCCGCGGACGGACGGACCATTCCCATCACGCATTTCATCAGGGTGGATTTGCCATTCCCATTGGTGCCCAACAGCGCCACGATCTCACTTTCCGCGACGGACAGGGAAATGCCGTGCAAAATCTTCACCACGCCATATCCTGCATCCAGACCATCGATCGAGAGACTAGCTGCCAAGGTAAGCCGCCACGACGTCGGGCTGGCGTATTACATGGTTCGGCTCGCCGTCAGCGATTTTTCGTCCTGCCACCAAGACGATCAAGCGCTGCGAAAAGGCAAGCACCGCACGCATGATGTGTTCGATCATCATGATGGTGACACCGCGAGCGTTAAGTTTCATCAGCAGGGCAAGGATTTCGTCCACCTCCTGGTGGGACAGTCCGGCCATCGCCTCGTCAGCGATCAGTAGTGTCGGTTCGGAGGCCATCGCCCGCGCCAGTTCGAGCTTTCGCAATTCAATCTGAGTGAGCTCCCCGGGTCTGCGGTCAGCCTTGGCCAACAAGCCGACCATGTCGAGCAGTTCCTCGCATCGTTGGCTTGACCGGAGCGCGGCGCGAGTCGCTTTGCTTCCGGCATAAAGGCTTGGGACAAGCACGTTCTCGGCTAGGGTCATCGTTGGGAAAGGCCGGGGTAACTGAAAGCTGCGTGCCAAGCCCAGCCTGGTCCTTTTATGGGCCGGAAAGCCGCTCAGTTCGACGCCGCGGAAGACAATCTGTCCAGTATCGTGCCGTAGCGTGCCGCACAGGCAGTTCACCAGCGTGGTCTTGCCGGAACCGTTTGGTCCGATCAGTCCAACACGTTCACCTTCGGCAATCTGAAGTTCCACATCCGAAAGAGCGACAAAACCGCCAAACCTTTTTTTCAATCCCTGGACCGTCAGCAATGCTTCGCTCATCGCCCGAACCAACCTAAGATACCGCGAGGCGCAGCGACCACGAATGCCACGAGTAACAAACCTACCAGCAGGAGGGACAATGCCGATGATATTGTGACCACGGCAATCTGCTCCATCACGGCGATCAGAATGGCGCCTATGACGGGGCCGGCCCATGACCCCATTCCGCCGATCAGTGGCATGGCAATCGTATTGACAGCGTAGCTCAGGCTGAAGCCCGACGCGGGATCAATATACGTTACATAATATGGCAACGGCGCGCCCGCCATTCCCATCAAACCGCCCGACAACACCGTCGCGATGAGCTTCAATCGCAGCGTTGGCACCCCGGACGCTTCGGCCGCCAATTCGTCATCGCGAATCGCGGAGAAGCCATATCCCAATCGGGAATGCTCTATGGCCCGTGCAACCGTAACCGACGCCGCGGCCAATATAAGCATGACTATAAACAAATATTGGATGTAATCGCCGCCAAGGATCGGAGAGTGGGTAGGTCGAATGATGTAGGCGCCCCGCGATCCTCCAACGAAATCCCAGTTGGTGATCAGGGTTTGCGCCACGATTGCCATTGCCAGCGTTGCAATCGAGAAAAATGCTCCGCGCAATCGGAGCGTCAAGTAACCCATGGCCAGACCTATGACACCCGAAACCAGCCCGCCCGCCAGCATCATTGCCGGCAATGGCAACAGGGGCATGATTTTGTGCAACATTACGGTCGTGTAGGCACCGAGAGCAAAGAAACCGGCGGTGCCAAAGTTCACGTAACCAGTGTAACCACCAAGGATGTTCCAAGCGGTTGCCAGCGCGATGTATTGCAGCACGACGTATCCAGCAAAAAACACGTAAGCATTGTTGATTTGTTTAACAAATCCAAAGGTCAGCGCGGCCACCACCAAGGCAAGGAGGAGAAACCGAGCATTTTGCACTAGGAGCGTCCAAACAGGCCCGCCGGCCTGATCGCGAGTGTCATGAGCAGGAAGCCAAAAGCCACGGCAGGCGACCAGGATGGCCCGTAAAAGGTTGAGGTCAGGCTTTCCATGATACCCAATATCATCGCCGCCACCACTGTTCCCCCGAAACTCCCAAGACCTCCCATCACGGAGATCGCAAAAATTCGGCCAATGTAGTCGCGAGCGATTGAGGGCTCCACTGGCTGAATTATGATCAGGGTGGCGCCGGCGATCGACGCAGTGGCGATCGAAAGACCAAAGGCAATCCGCTTGATCCGGCCTGGATGCGCCCCCATGAGGCGCAACGCCATTGGATCCTGGGCAACCGCCTGCACCGCTCGACCCAGGAAGGTATAAGACATGAACAATTGCAGCGCGCCAATAAGCGCCCATGACACCAGAAACGGAACGACTAGCCGCAGCGGCAGATCAATGGCACCGAGGTGCAGGCTTGGTCCGATATACGGCGCAACCACCAGCCGGTAATCCACGCCGAACGTCAACACCAAACCAACTTCAATGAGGAATAGGATCCCGAAAAAGAACGCCAAACCGCGAATCGCGGCGTCACCTCTTCGTTCAAAAGCGACGTCATAAACCCAGTAAATGGCCACTCCTAAAAGGTAGAATGGAGGCAACAGAACAATACTTGATAAGATCGGGTCAAAGCCAAACACATTATTGGCGATGAACGCTGTATAGGAACCCAGGACGATAAACCCGGGATGTGCAATGTTGACAACGTCCAGCATACCGAAAGAGATCGAGATCCCGATTGTGACGGCTGCGTAGAAGCCGCCCAGGAGGATTCCGGACACGACGGCGTTGCTTAGGAGGTCGAAAGGAATGTCCATCGCTTCTATTGCATTCGACGCGGGAGGCGCACGGCATCATTTCTTAGCTTCGCTGTAGGGATAGATCAGCGAGCCATTTTTCATTGCTTCAGGGTAGAGCACGACCTCCACTTTTGGGTCCTTGAACTGTTCGACGTCGTTGCTTTTGACGTTCTGGAATTGGACCTCCAGGACGCGGGCCTCGGTCCACTCGCCGTTCGGGCCGAAGGTGATTTCGCCCGCGACGGTGTGGAACGTGTGAGACCTGATGTAGTCGGCCATCTTCTGCTGATCGAGGCTGCCGACACCCTCGACCGCTTGCTGCAGCACCTGCATATCCGCGTAGGCGAAGGGCGGCAGATAGAAGCCCAGCAGATCGACGCCGGCGGCCTGCGACTTGGCCTGATAGCGCTTCAGGAAGTCGAGCGCCTGAGGCGTGGCATAGCTGCTGAACGGCAGCCAGAAGTCGTAGTCGGTGATGCCGTTCAACAGCGGGCCCAACTGGGTCTTGATGGCGGTCGACTGCAAGCCGACCATGCCGCCGCCGAACAGTTTGGTTTTCAAGCCGATTTCGCTGGCCGCCCGGACGATGCCAACGGTGTCAGGCGGATAGGAGGCGACGAACACAAGGTCGGGGCTGGCCGCCTGGATCCCGCGCACGATCGGGGTGTAGTCGTTCATGGTCGGCGGGTAGGTCCGGTCGTAAACGATCTTCAGACCGGCCTGCTTGGCCAGCTCGCGCGCGCCGTCGCTGGCGTTGCGGGCGAACTCGGCGTCGGCGGCGACGATCGCCAGCGTTGCCGGCTTCGGGTTCTGCGCCATGGCCACCGCGAAGAAGCCCTTGGAGAAGCTTTGCTTCGGATGCGGGCCGCCGGTCGGACTGATGGAAAAGTAGTTCGGGTAGTTGAACTCGGTGTTCGCGGCGAGCGCGAGCAGGCCGAGGAAGGTCCGGTTGTGCTGCATGATGACCGGCATCGCCGGGGCGACCATGTTGGTGGCGTAGCCGCTGACCACGAGATCGACTTTGTCCACGTCGAGCAGCTTGGTGTAGATGCCCGGCACGTTGGCCGGATTCGACTGATCATCGTAGTACACCAGCTTGACCGGCCGGCCGAGCAGGCCGCCTTTGGCGTTGGTCTCTTGTTCCCAGATCTGCATCGCCAGTAGCGCCGCCCTGCCGTTCGGCGCCAGGCCTCCGGTCAGTGCCATGCCGAAACCGATGGTGATTGGAGCGGCGGCGCGGGCGTTTGGCATGGCGGCGAGAAGCAGGCCGGCTGCGAGCAAGGCGCCTGGCCAAAATCTCCGGCTGGAGCGTCTCGGCATGATTATGTTTCCTCCCGCTTGATTCTGGCAATTTCTCGACAGGCGTGACACGCTGGAATTGGCGCCGCATTGGGCTTCAGGCCTCGACGATCATGCTTTGGCCTGGAGGCTATATGGCACCGGGGCCGACGGGAAGAGTGGTGGGGCTTGCGGGCAGGTTGTAGGCTGCGTGATGTGGTCCGGCGGTCGAGCCTGCAGGCTATCGCCCGGCTGGGTGGGTCATGACCGGCTGGGACCGGCGCCGAGGTCCACATTGGGGCCGACGCGATGGTGCGGTATAGTGGTCCGGCAAACCCTCGGGAGGCCTAAACCATGCAGAACCTGGACGAATTCACCGTTACCGATGAAACGCTGCGCCAGATGGCGGGCACCGCCAACCCGCGGCTGAAGCAGATCGGCGAGGCGGCGGTCAAGCACATGCACGCGTTCGCCCGAGAGGTGAATCTGACGCCCGAGGAATGGCTGCTGGGGATCCAGTTCCTGACCGAGGTCGGTCAGAAATGCTCGCCGCTGCGCCAGGAGTTCATCCTGCTGTCGGACGTGCTGGGATTGAGTGCGGTGGTCAATGCGCTGCACGACAAGAAGGCGCGCGAACTGGGTTCGCAAAGCTCGCTGCTGGGTCCGTTCTATCGCGAAGGCGTTGCGGTGATGCCGATGGGCAGCCAGATCGTCGAGCAGCCCACCGCCGAGGAAATCGTTGTCTGGGGCAAGGTCACCGACAACGATGGCGCTGCGCTGGCCAACGCGCTGATCCAGATCTGGCAGACCAGCGAACGCGGGCTTTACGATCTGCAAGAGCGCAACGGCGAGTCGATGGACATGCGCGGCAACTTCCTGACTGGCCAGGACGGTGCCTACCACTTCCGTTCGGTGCGGCCGCTGGGCTACTCGATTCCGATGGATGGACCGGTCGGCGAGATGGTGATGATGCAGCATCGTCACGGCATGCGCCCATCGCACATCCATTGCCTGATCGGCGCCGAGGGCTACCGGGAACTGGTGACCGCGCTGTATTTCGGCGATGACCCGAATATCGATTCCGACACCGTGTTCGGTGTGTCGCGGTCGCTGGTGGTGGAGGCGCGCGAGGACCCGGCCTCGCCGGTGCCCGGGCTTCGTTCGGTACACTACGATTTCCGCCTGGCCAAGGCGGCGGCTGGTGACAGCGGCCGGGTCGGCGCCGACCCCACCAAGATGATGAAGGCCGCCGAATAATGCCGCGCCGGATCCTCGACATCTCGTCGCCGCTGAAAGCGGGGATACGCAGCGATCCGCCGCATATGCTGCCGAAGATCGAATACATGGACCACCACCAGACCGCCCCGGCGATGGCCGAGTATATGGGGGTCCGGATCGATCAGTTGCCCGACGGCGAATACGCGGCGGTCGAGACGGCGACGATCAGCACTCACAACGGCACGCACATGGATGCGCCGTATCACTTCTTTTCCAGCATGAATCATGCGCTGAAGCCGGGCGGGGAACCATCGTGGCGGATCGACGACGTGCCGCTGGACTGGTGTTTCCAACGCGGCGTGAAGCTGGACTTCCGCCACCTGCCGGACGGCTATGTCGCCACCGCGGGGGACGTGGAGGCCGAGCTGAAGCGCATCGGTCACGAAATCCGGCCGCTTGATATCGTGGTGGTGAATACTGCGGCTGGGGCGCGCTATGGCGAGGACGATTTCGTCGATACCGGTTGCGGCATGGGCAAGGCGGCGACGCTATGGCTGACCGAACGGGGCGTACGCGTGGTCGGCACCGATGCCTGGAGCTGGGACGCGCCATTTTCGTTCACTCGGGACAGGGTAAGGGCTACCGGCGACGTCGGCCTGATCTGGGAGGGTCATCGCGCCGGGCGGGAGATCGGCTACTTCCAGATGGAAAAGCTCGGCAACCTGGCGACGTTGCCGCCACACGGATTCGATATCGTGTGTTTCCCGGTGAAGGTCCACCGCGCCTCGGCCGGCTGGACCCGCGCCGTGGCGGTGTTCAACGACTGATCCGAGTATCGCGCATCATGGCAGCGCGATACTCGGTCTTGGTTTGAGGTTGCCGATCCACGCGGCGACTCGCCGCCGCTGGCGCGCGCGGTTCAGAACCAGTTGGTTTTGTCGACGATATTGCGGAGCGGGCGGCCTTCGGCGAAGGCCTTGCAGTTGTCCTGGATGATCTGAAACCGCCGGTCGTTCAGATGCGGGCCGTAGCCGGCCATATGAGGGGTCAGCAGCACGTTGGGCATGACCCACAGCGGATGCCCGGGCGGCAGCGGCTCCTGCTCATAGACGTCAAGCGCGGCGCCGGCGATGTGCCTGGCTTCGAGCGCCGCAACCAGGTCGTCGAGCCTGGTCGTCTTGCCGCGTCCGATGTTGATGAAGAACGCGGTCGGCTTCATCAGGCGGAATTTCGTCCGATCGAACAAGCCCTCGGTTGCGGGCGTGTGGGGCACCGTCAGGATGACGAAGTCGGCGCGCGGCAACAGGGCGTCCAGGTCCTGGGGTTGGTGAAGTTCGGCCACATGTTCCGGCCGATCGGTGCGGCGCGCATCTACCGCAATAACCTTGACGCCGAACGCCGACAGCAAGCGCGCGGTCTCGCCGCCGATACCGCCCAGGCCGACGATCAAGGCGACCGAACCGGGAAGCGGGACGACGCCCTGGTCCTCGGGCGGTTTTGCCCAGACGCGGCGGAGCTGTTGGGGGATGAAGACGTGCAGGCCGCGGGCGAAGGCGAGCACGAAGGCGAGGATATGGGCGCTGATGTGGTCATTGTAGATCTCTCGGAAGTTGGTCACGGTCACTGCGCGCGCCACCAGTTCGGGGTAATAGTAGCCGGCGGGCGGGGCGGCCTGCGGCGCCTGCAGCCAGCGCAGCCGCTGGGCCTTGGCCAAAAGTTCCGGCGGCAGCGTGCCGAAGGCGGCATCGGCGGATGGGATCGCCGCGGCGGCAGCTTCCTGGTCCTCGGCGAGCACCAGGTTCATGTCGGGTACGGACCGTGCCAGCCGGTCGGCCCATTGACGGGTAATCGCGGTCTGCGGCGGCAGCATAAGGAAGCTGAAGGTGTTGCTCATGGGTTGGCTCCGCGGCTTGGGTGGTCCACCGGCCGATGGTCGGGCTTAGACTCACGGCACCGGCGACCGGTGGGTTATCGCAGCAATTCGAAAGCGCCGCCGGACGCGGCGACCTGTCGCTCGATAACAACCGACGGGCCCACGCCGACGCTGCTGCGCCACTGACTGTGATTGAGCGACAACCCGGATCGTCATAGGCTTCGGTTCACATTCCCGGATGCTGTCTCCCGATCGTCTCGGGGACGTGACCGGGGTCTGAGATGGACCGAAGAATCGAACGGCGAAGGATGGATTGGATGCCAAGACGGCTGATCACTTCACTCGCGGCGGCCAGCTTGATCTTTGGCTACCAGATCCTGGCGCGGGCGGCTCCTCCGCCCGGCGCCGATCCGGATCTGGCTCCCTGGTTCCGCAGCCTGCACCTGCCGAATACCAATCAATCCTGTTGCGACCAGGCGGATTGCAGGACGGTGCAATACCGCATCATGAACGGTCACTTCCAGGCCTTCATCGGCGGCGAGTTCGCCCGCTGGCAAAACCCGCCGTTCGCCTGGGTCGATGTTCCGGACAACAGCGTGCTGCACCGGCACGACAATCCCACCGGTGAGGGCGTGGCCTGCTGGGCAGGCATGCGGATCATCTGTTTCGTGGAAGGAACCGGGGCCTAAGGGTTACGGTCGCGCGGGTCGTTGACAGGAGCATTGGCCGGCACAACACTTCGCCACATGGTGAAGTTTCAAGGATCGCAACTCGACCGGACATTCGCGGCACTCTGTGACCCGACGCGCCGGGCGATCCTGGCGCGTCTGGAACAGGAGGGCACGGTGTCGATCGGCGAACTCGCGCGGCCCTTCGCGATCAAGCTCCCGGCGGTCATGAAGCATCTCGACGTGCTGGGCACCGCGGGGCTGATAACCCGATCGAAGCACGGCCGCACCGTCGCCGTGCGGCTGGTGACCGGCCCGATGGAGGAGGCGACGACCTGGCTGCGCCGGTATGAACGCTTCTGGTCGGCACGCCTCGACCGGCTCGCTGCCTATGCCGAGGCCGAGCAGGCGAAGGCCGACTTGGCGAGGACCGAGGAGAGTTGACCATGACGAGCCTGACCCTGGTACGGCGGATCGCGGCGCACCCGTCGATCGTGTTCGACGCCCTGACCACGCCTGACGGCATCGCCTGCTGGTGGGGGCCGGACGCCGGGCCGGTGCTGCTTGCCGAAACCGATGTCCGCGTGGGTGGCCGCTTCCGGGTGCGGTTCCGGATGATCGACGATACTGAGCATGAGAGCAGCGGCAGGTATATCGAAGTCGTCAGGCCCAGCCGTCTGGTCATGAGCTGGCGCTGGAGCCACGGCGGCGACGCTGAGGAAGCAGGCGAAGTGTCGCGTGTCGAGATCGACCTACGGCCGGTCGACATGGGCTGCGAGCTTACCTTCACCCATTCGCGTCTGCGGACGGAAGCGTCGCGGGCCAGCCACGAGCAGGGCTGGAACGGCGCGCTGGACAAGCTGGCGCGGCATTTTGCCGGCGCGGTTCCGGGCTGACCGTGCAGCCTGGAAGTCGTGAAACGAGTGCCGAATGGCGCAGCGCCTTGCGCGCTGCGTGGAAACACACACCGGGAGAGTGAGATGATTCCGACCATCACCACTTTTGGCTGGGTTCCTGAGTTTGCCCGCGGCTTTGTCCGCGACCTGCGCCCGCGCTGGGCGTTCGAGGAAGTCGGCCAGTGCTACAGGGTCGACTTGATCAGCGATTCGAAGAGTCCCGAACATCGCCGCTTGCAGCCATTCGGCCAGGTGCCGACCTACCGCGACGACGAGGTGGCGATTTTCGAGTCGGGCGCGATCGTGCTGCGCATCGCCGAACGCGCCGGCAAACTGATCCCGGTGGCAACCGCCCCGCGCATGCGGGCGCTGCAATGGCTGGCGGCGGCGCTCAGCTCCGTCGAGCCGTACGTGATGGCACTTGCGGTCAACGACATATTCGAGGCGGATCGTGAATGGTCCAAAGCGCGCCACGCCAAGGTGGTTGACGACCTGAAGACGCGGCTTACCGATCTCGAGGCCGCGCTGGGCGACAATGTCTGGCTGGATGGGGATGAATTCACCGTTGGCGACCTGATGATGGTCTCGGTGCTGGGCGAGCTGCGCGGCAGCGCCGAACTCGCCTACTTCACGCGACTGGCGGCCTATATCGGTCGGGGGGAAAGCCGGCCCGCGTTCACGAAGGCGATTGCCGACCACATGGCGACCTTCGAGGCGCCCGCGGCAAGCTGATTTGGGTTCGGCCAAAGTGAAAAGGGGAAGCAATGATGACGTATTTCCAGGGCTGCGTGATCACGGCCAGCGCGATGCTTGCCGGCTTCGCGCCGATCCCAGACACCGACCACGCATAGGGAGCTTCGAGATGGCCCCGAAGAAGATCGCGACCTGCCTATGGTTCGGCCATGGTCAGGCTGCCAAAGCGGCGGAATTCTACGCCGCCACGTTTCCCGACAGCGCCGTGCACGCCCGCCATCCGGCGCCCTCGGACTATCCGGACGGCAAGCAGGGTGACGAGTTGACCGTCGAGTTCACCGTGCTGGGCATGCCGTTCCTCGGGCTGAACGGCGGCCCGCAGTTCAAGTTCAACGAGGCGGTCAGTTTCCAGGTCTATACCGAGAGCCAGCAGGAAACCGATCGTTACTGGCACGCGATCGTTAGCAACGGCGGCACGGAATCGCAATGTGGCTGGTGCAAGGACAAGTTCGGCCTGTCCTGGCAGATCGTTCCACGTGCGCTGATGAACGCTGTCACCGATCCCGACCGGGCTGCGGCGAAGCGCGCGATGGAGGCAATGATGGGCATGACGCGGATCGACATCGCCGCGATCGAGCGGGCGCGGGCCGGGAGCGCGGGTGCGTGAGCCTGCAGCTCTTCGGCCACAAGTTTTCGTCCTACACGATGAAGGCGCTGATCGCGCTGTATGAGAATCAGACGCCGTTCGAGTTCCGGATGCTCGGTCCGGATCACCCGGAAAATACGGCGGAGCTGGCCCGGCGCTGGCCGGTCGGCAGGTTCCCGCTGCTGGTCGATGGCGGGACGACGGTGGTCGAGACCAGTGCGATTATCGAGCATCTCGCGGCGTTTCATGCCGGCCCGGTGGCGCTAATCCCGTCCGACGCGAAGCGAGCGGCGCCGGTACGGATGCTCGATCGTGTGTTCGACAGCCATGTGATGGGCCCGGTGCAGGCGATCGTGTTCGATGCGCGCCGTCCCGAAGATGTGCGGGACCGTTACAGCGTCAGCCAGGCGCGAACTTCGCTCGATACGATCTATGCCTGGCTTGACCATGCCCTGGCGGGGCGCCGATGGGCGGACGGTGAGGCGTTCACGCTGGCCGATGCGGCGGCTGCGCCCGCGCTGTTCTATGCCGACTGGGTGCAGCCGATCGGCGAGGATCACCCCACGCTGAGGGCTTACCGCGCCCGTCTGCTGGCGCGCCCTTCGTTTGCCCGCTATATCGAGGACGCGCGTCCCTATCGGCGGTTCTTCCCGCTGGGCGCGCCTGATCGGGATTGAAACAAGCCCGCGGTGCGCGGGGAGGTGCTGACGAGCGCGGTTGTCGGCCCGGGTCGAGAACGGTCTGGCGCCGGCGCGCCCGTGAGCTGATCCGTTGACCGGCGCGGCTGTCGTGACGGGCGTATCGACGAACGCGCCTGGCTGGCACCCCCCTGCTTGGGTCGGCGCCGAGCCGGACTGACACCCGGGATTGCGGTTGGGCACGCGGCTTGCTTGCATTTCGCCGAACCCATCGGCGGAGGCGATCGATGTCGCGAAAACCATTCCATCTTGCCTGGTTCCTGCAGGGTTCCAGCGTTCAGGCCTGGGGCGAGCCATGGACCGGCCATATCGGCACCAGTTGGCAACAGCCGGAGTTGTTCCTGGACCTGGCGCGCAGCCTGGAACGTGCCTGTTTCGACTACATCCTGCTGGAGGATTCATCCTATGTCGGCGAGAGTTTTGGCGGTTCGACCGAACTCTACCTGAAGCACGGAATCGCGGTGCCGCGACAGGATCCGTCGGTGGTTGCAGCGCTGATGACCCAAGTGACGTCGCGCATCGGCATCGTGCCGACGTTCGGCACCTTTGCCTATCCTCCGTATCTGTTGGCCAGGCTGGTGGCTACGCTGGATCAGGTTTCGGCCGGGCGGATCGGCTGGAACATGGTGACGGGCAGTTCGGACTTCGCGGCGATGAACTTTGGCCTGAACGGGATGCCGGAGCACGACCTGCGCTACGACATGGCCGACGAATATATCGACGTGGTGCAGCGGCTCTGGTCGTCATGGCAGCCGGGCGCGATCGTTGCTGACCGGGCATCGGGCACGCTGGTCGATGCCGGCAAGGTCCATGCGGTGAATTACGAAGGGAAATTCTACAAGACCCGAGGCCCGCTGAACTCGGGCCCGGCGCCGCAGGGACGTCCGGTGATCGCTCAGGCCGGCGGGTCGCCGCGCGGGCGCGGTTTCGCCGCGCTGCACGCCGACACCATCGTCGCTCATCCGAAGGGTATCGAGGGGATGAAAACCTACCGCAACGATGTCCGTGCCCGGATGGCGGCGTATGGCCGCGATCCGGATCAGTGCAAGGTGCTGTTCATGGTCGCCCCGATCATCGGCGAGACCGCGGCCGACGCCCTTGAGCGAAAGCGCATCCGCGAGGCTAGGGCGGCGGCGCAGATTCCGCAGCGACTGGCCTTCCTGGGCAAGCTGATGAACATTGATTTCGGCGGGATGGACCTCGATAAGCCGATCGATGAGGAGCTGAGCACCAACGGTCATCAGCAGACCCTGGACCAGTTCAAGAAGATGGCCGCCGGGCGGACGCTGCGCCAGGCGATGAGCGAGCACAACGTCACGGCACTGTCGGTCGAATTGATCGGCACGCCGGCGTCGGTGGCGGCCAGGATGGGGGAAGTGATGGACGAAGTCGGCGGCGACGGCTTCCTGTTCTCGATGCCCAATGTCAGCCGGCGGCTCTTGGCCGAGATCGAGGACGGTCTGGTGCCGGCGCTGCAGGATCGCGGCCTGGTCCGTTCGGCCTACGGACACCAGCAATTCCGCGCCAACCTGCTGGAGTTTTGATACAAGACGCCGCGGCGGCCGGTTTGACCTTGGTCAGCGCGCGACACTGAAGCCGGCCAGTTGGGCATAGCCTTTGACGATGCCGGTGAGTTCGGCCTCGGTCGCCACATCCTCGACGCGGGTGAAGCCAAGTGGGGCGCGGGTCGCGACCAGATCGATGACCCGTTCGGGGCCGCCGGTGCGGTTGGATTGGACGATGGAAGCGGTCGCCGGCAGCCGGTCGGCCTGATAGGCGGCCAGTGCCTCGGTCACCGGGAGGCGGCCCAGCAGGTCGGCCAGGCAGCGTGCATCCAGGATCGCCTGAGACGCACCGTTCGATCCGACGGGATACATCGGGTGGGCGGCGTCGCCGAGCAGGCTGACCCGGGCTTGGGTCCACCACGGCAGCGGGTCGCGGTCGCACATCGGATACTCGAAGATTTCCCCGGTCTGGCGGATCATGCGGCCGACATCGATGAACGGCAGATGCAGCCTTTCCGCCAGATGCTGGAACGACCCGTAATCGCCGAGGCGCGACCAGTTCTCCCGCCGCGGCGGCGGCTGGCCGGCCTCGGCGACCTTGGCGTAGATCACCCAGTTGGTCAGCCTGGTGTCGGCGGTGTTGCCTGGCGCGATCGGGTAGAGCACCAGTTTGGCGACCGCGTCGCCGGCGATCACCATGCTGTCCCCGGCGTCGAATGTCGGCCACTCCACGGCGCCGCGCCACATCTGGATGCCGTTCCAGCGAATGCCGGGGTCGTTGGGATGGAGGCTG
Source organism: Rhodopila sp. (assembly GCF_965277825.1). NCBI lineage: Bacteria > Pseudomonadati > Pseudomonadota > Alphaproteobacteria > Acetobacterales > Acetobacteraceae > Rhodopila > Rhodopila sp. The sequence continues at coordinate 1,334,185 of NZ_OZ255846.1, forward strand.
GCACGCAGGGTGGAGTGGATGCCGTCGGCACCGATCAGTGCATCCCCCGTTATGTCACGCTGGCTGCCATCTGGCTGCTGGAACCGCGCCACCACGCCATCGGCGTGTTGCGTGTAGCCCACCAGCCGTTGTCCCGAGCATAGCGCGCCGGGGCCGAGCCGTTCGGTGGCGGCCTGCCACAGCATGGCGTGCAGGCGGCCGCGATGGACCGAAAACTGCGGCACGTCGTGGCCGGCGAACAGCCCGCGCGGCTCCGACCAGATCTGCTGTCCCAGGTGGTTGCTGTAGGTCAGTTGCCGGGTGCGGATGGCGATCTGGTCGAGTTGCGGCAGCAGGCCGAGGGCGGCGAGTTCACGGACCGAATGCGGCAGCGCGTTGATGCCGACGCCCATCGGCTTCAGCTCCGCCGCGGCTTCGTTGACCTGGCAGTCGAGGCCCCTCTGGTGCAGCATCAGGGCCAGGGTCAGGCCGCCGATGCCGCCGCCGGCGATGATGATCTGCATGGTCCCGGCTTTCTTGCTTCAGGCCGGGGGCGGCAGGAAATGGACGTTGTACTGCGCGGCGATGCGCACCACCTCGGCCGGATCGGCGACCCGATCGAGGTTCACGAACAGGTCGTATAGCCGGCGCGCCGGCGCCACCCAGAACAGCGCCCTGGCGTCGGTGGTGCCGCGGTTGAAGATGCCGTGTTTGGATCCCATCGGCATGCGCACCAGGTCGCCGGGGCTGGCCTTCAGTTCCTCGCCTTCTAGCCAGAGGTCGAAGTCGCCCTGCAGCACGCGGATGAATTCGTCCTGGTCGGGATGGAAATGCGGCGGCACGAAGGTTCCGGGCGGGAACAGCGTGTCGAAGGCGAACGACGCTTCGGACAACTGCACCGGCTTATAGGTCTGGCCGAGGATGTCCCAAACCACATTGTCGAGGCTGTCGCCGGATCGGGTGATGCCTTGTTGAATGGGCATGGGCTCCCTCCCGCGCTGTCTCCCTGCCAAATGCAAGGAAGGTGGCGTTGTCGCGACTATCGGGCGGCAAAGTCAATGGAGCTGCGCTGGCCGAGTCCACTGGTACGGCGATGTGGGGCGCCGTTCGCAGCGGCCGGCCTATGGGGGCAAGCTCAGAATCGCGGTGGCCTGGCCAAGTGCCCCAGGTCCGGTGTCGGTGGAAGCATCGATGAAGCTGTCGATTTTCAATCCGAGATGCGTTGCCCAGGATGCGATCACGTTGCGCTCTATGAATTGGTTGAGCGGCGGGTTTCCGCCTGCGCGCTGTGTCTGAACCGTGTGTTGGAATATCGGCCAATGCGCCGGTTCGGCAAATTCCAGGAAAGAAAACACGATGCGGCCGCCGGGCCGGACCGCCCGTTGCATCTGTTCCAGGTAGCTGAAACTTTCATGGTGTAGCAGATGGGTGAAGACGCTGAACGCGCAGGCGATATCAATGGACCCGGACGGGACGGGGATGGTCAGTTCGCGGTTCAGGACGAAGCGGAATCCCCGTCGGCATTTCGTTGCTGCATAGTCAAGAAGCGACCGCACCACGTCGGTTCCCGTGTATTCAACAACCATGCCGCTGTCGCTCAGCGCCATCGCGAGCCGTCCGCTGCCGCATCCGAGGTCGAACACGGCAGCGGACGAGGTAAGCCCGGCGTGTTTTAGGATGCCGAGCTCGATTGCACCGATCAGTTCGAAATGACCGCCGACGGCAAGAGACATTGCTTCGTCGATAGGATGGGCCGCGATCAGCGCTGCGACGTGACGCTCATAATCCTCGACAAAATGAAACTCAGCCATGCGGATCAGCGATCATCGATGAGATCGCTTTTTCTGGTGCGAGGGCGGTGCGGTTTGTGAGCTTGGCGTGGCTCGTTCCAGGGCGCTGATTTGATCCAGACCGAACAGCGCCGTGCCAAGCAGAGCCGCCTGGTTGGTGATCACCTTGACCGGCACTTTGCCAAGCAACTCGGCGAAGCGGCCTTTATTGGCGAAAGCCTGCATGAAGCGGCCGCCACTCAGGTGGGACAGTATCCGCGGCGGTATGCCGCCACCGAGATAGATGCCTCCGGTCGCCAGGACTTTCAGCGCCAGGTTGCCGGCTTCGGCGCCAAGGATGGCAACGAAAAGATCGACCGTCGCAGCGCAGAGCGGGTCGGGGGGATGTCGCAACGCCGCCTGCATGATGATCGGCGTGCGATCAGCGGCCGCGGACAAGGTCGCCGCCAGCAGGGCCGATTCCGGTGCGTGGCCGGTCTCGCGCAGGAATTCGTATATATTTGGCAGCCCGCTGCCGGAACAAACCCGCTCGTAGGCGACATGGCCGTGGCGATCGGCGACATGGCGCCACAGCGCGGCCTGGGTCGCGTCGGCCGGGCCGAAGTCGCCATGACCACCCTCGGAGGAACAGGCGATGTATTTGCCGCCGTCCCAAATCAGGAAAGCTTCGCCCAATCCGGTTCCCGGGGCGATCACCGCGATGGGAGCCTGTCGGTCCTCCTGGCCCTGGTTGATGACGTGGACGTCCTCGGGCAGCAGATGCGGCACGGCGTAGGCCACCGCCTTGAGGTCGTTCAGCAGGGTCACGCGTTTCAGGCCGAGTGACTGCTGCATTTCGGCTTCGTCGAGCACCCAGGGCAGGTTGGTGAGACGGGCGTGCCCGTCGATCACCGGACCGGCGACGTCGAAGCAGGCGGCTTCGGCTGGTCGGTCGGTTTGTTTGATGAAGGCGCGGACGACGTCGTCGAGGGTTTTGTAGTCGGCGCTGTGGAACTCGGCCTGGGCGATCGGCTTTCGGGGTCCGGCTTTCGGGTCGTAGAGCGCCAGCAATGTCTTGGTGCCACCGATATCACCGGCGATCAGCATCCGACTGTTCCCTGGTTATCTCGCTGGCTTGGGCGGCGTAGCAGCCGTTTTCTTTCGCCGAGTTTTGTTCCGCGGTCAACGGTGGGTGGTTGGCGTCCCGTAGGGGATCGGACCGATAACGCACCTATCCCACCCTGAAAACCCCAGAAATGGCGCAGTTTCCGGCCTTATTTTGAGTTGCAGAACGATCGACATTGGTGGAGAACCTTGGTGGAAAACCTTCGCCAAGGCAACAGCCCATGCCGATCGAACTGCGTTACCGCACCTATTTCGCCTATCTCGATGTGCCTGTGGACGTGCGGGCGAAGCTGGGGCGGCGGGTATTCCGGCAGACGCTCAAGACCGACAGTCCCTCAATCGCCGGGCGACGGGCCGCTCCGATAGTCGCCCAATGGCTAGCTGCAATCGCCGCAGCAAGGAACCAGCCAAACTCGAATGACGCTAAGTTCTGGCGCGATGCCCTACGCGCGGCAAAGAGCGAGGAACAGCGCACCCTGGTCCTGGAACATATCGAGGCAGCGGCTTGGGAAGTCGGCGTCGTCCACGTCGATCAGGTGGGAGATCCGCCTTCAGCCCACCCCGAGGCGCAACGCTTCTACGCCGAAGCCACTGGGGCGCGGGTGCCGACCACGGAACACTTGGCAGAGTGGCTTGGGTCGCTTCAGATCAAGGACAAGACCGCCGCCATGCGTAAGGCCGCCATCGAGCGCCTGGGGGGCCGTTTTCCTATGGTGCATGACGTGGCTCGCCCCGATGTCCGCCGGTGGGTTACGGCGCTCCTGGAGGGCATGAAGCCGGCGACGGCGCAGCGCATCATCTCGGACTGCCGGGGGTATTGGCGCTATCTCGCGACGATTGAGGTGGTGCCGGAGGACAGCACACCATTCGATCATCTCGGGCTGAAAGCGAAGCGGGTGTCGTGGCAGCAATTCGGGCCGGCTGACGTGGTGAGGCTGCTTGCGGGCGCAGTGGCTCGGGGTGATGGCCTGCTTGCCGATCTGATCCGTCTCGGCATGTATTCCGGCGCGCGCCGGGAGGAGCTTTGCGCGCTGAAGGTTTCGAACGTCGCGACCGATCGCTTCACCATAACAGCGGCCAAAACCGTGGCCGGGGTGCGCAGGGTGCCGATCCACCCCGACTTGCGGGAGACGATGGCCCGACTGGTGGAGGCGTCAAAGGACGGGTTTGTGCTGTCTGGCCTGAAGCCGAACCGGAACGATGACCGCGGCGATGCGCTGGGCAAGCGGTTCACCCGGCTGAAGCAGGACCTGGGGTTCGACGGGTTGCACGTCTTCCACTCCCTACGCGGAACCGTCGTGACAATGCTGGAACACGCTGGCGTGCCGGAAGGCACGGTCCAGGAAATCGTTGGCCATGAGCGTTCAACGCTGACAGGCAACACCTACAGCGGAAAGTCCACCTTCGAGATGCGCCGCGACGCGCTCGCCAAGCTGGCCTATCCGCCGCTGGTCTCGGGCGCCGCTGTAGATGGGGCTGCGGCCGTTTCGTCGCCGGTGCCGTGCGGGCGATCGACGGCGCCATCGAGGGCTTCACGCTGAAGGTTTGGGCGCTAGTGCCCTAACAAATGCAGCAATGCCATGATAAGACTGACTAAAACTGTAACGGCAATGATGACTTTATTAAGCTCACTGACTACATTGACTGCGCTCTTCGCTACAGGCTTTACGATCTGCTCGACCAGAGACAGAAACTCCTTAATTTGCTTAAGCCGCTCGGCTGACGATCGCAACGACAGCGGGGCGGGCTGGTCCAAACTAATCAACTCCCGCACCGTTTTGCACTCGTATTCAAGCGTTCCGATGGCCTCTTCGATGCGCGGAAAATCATATGGATGATTTTTATGGCCGCCCAGGAAGTTGCCGTGGCGGCCGCTGCGGATTTCCTTCTCTAGCAGGGGCTGAAGGGCACGGATCGTGCGAGTTTGATGCTCGGAGTTTGCCAGCAAATCATCGACCAAACGATTGATCTCCTGCCGGCCAGCCGTCGCCTCATCGGGATACCGACCGTGGACAACCACTCCTTCGACGGCCATGCCGCTAAGGCCCGTAAGTATCCCTGTCGCGGTATCCGGTGCCCAGGCATGGGGCACCATTTGCCCTCGCATTAGCCCAGTTGTCCCCAAAGGCTGACCCATGACCGCAATCCCTGGCGCCTGTTCCTCCGGCCTCTGTTCCGTCGGGGCTTTCTTCCGGGTGTTGCGGGGCCTCGGGGCTGCCGGCTCCGTGGGTTGTTTGGTTGTTCTAGGCGGTTTCCCCATGACCAGCTTCCGGGTGTGATGTGGCGTAGTGGCCAAAGTCGCACACCCATAGCCGTCGGCGCCACCCGCCATGACTGGTGCAGTCAAGCGGCGGCAATGCGGACGCTCCGATACCGTAACGACTTCCCATTAGGGCAAATCGGCCGCGTGTGTCAGTCGTGGACCACAATCTCGCAACCGGGCGCCACCCCCCGAAGTCAACTCCCAAAACCACCCCGCCCCATCGACCATCCGCACACGGGCACCGCGAAGCACGGCCGGCCGAGGATGGGCAACGACCATCCGCAACCTTGCCGCGACCATCCGCATTGCAGCAGGGCCAACGTCAGCAACGGCCGCGATCTATTGATTATCAATGACTTGACAGTGATTACCGCCCCCGTCGAACACGGCCAATATAGAGATGGCACCCGCGACAGAGCGACCGTCATCCGCCATGCGATCGAATGCGACAAGCTTCAATTCCAGTGCCGTTGCGTGACATAGGTCTGCGTCCGACGGCGGCGAAAATCAGCAACAGGTTCGTCCCAGCTTGGCCATCGGTTCCGCGAATATCAGCCGCAACCGGGCACCGGCCGGACCATAGCTCCAGCGCCGCGAACCGTGGCCAGACTGGGGATGGATGCTTCGCGGCACCGTGGCTCCAGCACTGCCGTAGTGAAGCGAAGGCGCGCGCGATCATGCGCCAAAGGTGAAGATAAACGCCTGACCGCCCAGCGTGCCGTGGCCAGTGCCGTGCCGTCCGGTTGAGACGAACGTGAATGGTCCGGAGCGGCCATCGCTGCACCGGAATGTGCCTGAGCCTTCCCGCGCGCTGACGTAGACGAAATCTCCGGAGCAGGATGCGCCCAGACTGGAGACCACGGACAGCTTGCCACTACCATCCATGTATCCCGTCGCCGAACCCGTGAAGGTCTCGCTCGCAGCTTGCACCTGCCCTTGCACTGGCACGGTCATGCTGCACGCGGTCAGGCCGAGAGCTAGGACGCACAAGGCTGACAGCCGCACCAGGGATGCTCCAATTTGGTCCTGATCCGAACCTATCTCGAATGGCAACGGCCAAGCAAGCGGCTCCAGCCGCATCGCGACAACGCGCATCACCAGCGAATTCACGAAACTGTGATACCCTTCAACAGACGTACATTCCAAGGTTGGCACAAAAGCTTCCTTTCCCGTCCTAATGAAATTGTCCTTGCGCTTTGGGACGGATTGTCCTACAGGGTTCAGGCGCCATAGGACAGGAGGTTGCCATGATTGTAGGATATGCCCGCACCAGCACGACAGACCAGAAGGCCGGCCTTGCCGCTCAGGAGCGTGATCTAAAGGAAGCTGGAGCCGAGCGGATGTTCAGCGAGCAAGTCTCCAGCGTGGCGCAGCGTGGCGCCTTGGATAGCTGCCTCGGGTTCCTCCGATCGGGCGATGCGTTGATGGTGACAAAGCCAGATCGGCTGGCACGATCCACGGCAGAACTGTTGTCCATCGAAGCCGACCTCACAAAGCGCGGGATTGGGCTGGTGATCCTGAGCATGGGCGGCGAACGATTGGACACCCGCAACCCGACCTCCAAGCTGATGCTGACCATCCTTGCCGGTGTGGCAACCTGGGAGCGTGAGATCATGCTGGAACGCCAGCGCGAGGGTATCGCCAAGGCCAAAGCCGAGGGCAAATACAAGGGCCGCAACCCGACAGTGGCAGTGCAAGCCGACCGTATCCGATCGATGCACGCTGCCGGCATAGGTCCGGCTGCAATCGCCAAGGAATTAGGCGTGGCACGCTCAGGCGTCTATCGGATGCTGGGGTCGAAGGATGCCACTGGGGAAGCCGACGCCGCTTGACCTAATCGACCGCGAACGAAGGCCGCTCATGGATCGTCCAGGGCGGCTTTTTCTTTGCCGTCAGCGTCGAACGCTCATGGCTGCCGAGGGGGTAGGCTCGCAACAGCCAAACGGCGGCGATCTGGCGGGGGGAAGCGCGGGCTTAGGCGTCGCCCCGCCTCACTGATACCGGAGAAACGACGGCGGGCGTAGGACCGTCCCGTGGCCATCTGTGGCAGGGCTTCAATCTATCCGCCGGCTGGGGTGCGGTCGATGCTTGCGCTCCTAATCCGTAGACACCGCTGCGCCGGGCGGTGGCCCAAAGCCGGTCGGGCTTTGCACGTAGCCGCGGGCCGCAAGGCAAGATACGAGGACGCCTCGGCTGATGATCTGACCGCTGGCCCCGGAACCAAAGCCATTGGAGACGAATGCCCTCGACACGTTGGTCCGCGCATCCTGAATGCAGGCGTAGCGATCCTTCAGATATTGGTCATAGGTGCCCTGGGGCTTCGACCATAGCATTACCGGCGGCGGTGGCGGATTGCAGCCCGTCGTCATCAAGAGGCTGCCAAGGGCAATACCGATGAATGCGCGCATACTGGCTACCAACGTTCTGAGTTAGCACAGAATGCCAGGATGATTGACAAACGGCAAGGATCGAATGCGCGCCGAAGTCGGAGCATGATCGTGGCATTGCTGACGACGGGGGTTGGCTCGCAGCACCATCACCGCGGCGATCTGGCAGGGGTAGGACGGGCCTGGGCGTCGCCCAGCCTCACTGCTACCGGAGAAACGGCGCGGGCTGTCGCGCCTTCCTGGGGGCTGTCTGCGGCAGGCTTCAATCACTTGGCAGACGGCATCAACCGACCGCTGCTTGGGGGTGGTGCCGGCGGGCGCTTCATCAGGACGAAGCCCGATCGCTGGAGATGCCGGATCAGCCGCTCGGCAGTGATCCGCGCCATCGCATCGTCTGCCTGATGGATGCGCTTGTGACCTTCATATTGAAGCGCAAAGGCCAGTGCATCGGCGATCTCGATCTCGGTAGCAGGGCGGAGTTCGGTCATGCGGTCAGACTAAGGCAGATCACGCGAACAGATCAAGAACTGCTTGAGGGCTCGGGTGCGGAGTAGCGGGGGCGCCGGGGTAGCCAGGGCGGCTGATCGGCGGGACCGGCTCCGGATCATGCCTTGGACGTGCGGCGGACTGTGCGGCCGTCCCGCAGTCGGCTGGGGTTGAGTTTCCATCGCCGCCGGGTTCGAGTTGCCGATCAGCCGCCGGGTAGAGTTCGAGAGCGGGCGGTGTGTCTCCGCGGTTCGACGGGGGGGGGCGATGGCTTGGCGGGTCCTCTTGCGCGCATGGGCATAGGTTGGGCGGCGAGCGCAAACGATCGCAAAGGCACCGCGGAGCCACCCGCTACAGAGTGGAGCCCCATATCGCGCTTCAGCCGGCTGCGGCGATCCGGGGATGGCGATACTTCGCTGCCAGGGGGTGCGCCGGTCCTGATCGATCGCAGAGTATCATTCTCTCGATGGTGGCGAGGCTCGCTTGCGCTCCGCCGTCGATCGGTCGGGGCGGACTTGAGATGCTGCCGGGGGGGTGTGGTTTTGCCGAAAAGCTCTCCCAAGCTCAGGCCAAAGCCAAGATCAGGCGTAGGTGTAGAGGGGGGGGCGAAGAACCCCTCTACCCTACCCCTTGGATGGCGATATTCTTGCCACCTCATTTCCTAGGGTATCGGTGGCATGGCAAGCCCGTAAGCTATTTATATGACACATATTCCATTTTATTCCGTGCCAGGAACGTCCCAGCTTGGCAAGCTGGCAAATCTGCACACACCGGTAGTCGTTACGCCCGCCCCGGCGGTGCCGAAGCGCGGCCACGGATCACCGTTGCTCGCGGCAAGAGGTGCTCGATTTCGCGGTCATGTGGCTGCGGGTAATGCCGACGATCAGGCGGGGCTCAGGACGGCCTGCGGTTGCTCCGGCAAGGTGCGGGCTCGGGTTCGCGGTGGAGGTGGCTAAGGTCAGCGACCGACGCTCGCGGCCCGGCTGATCCGCGGAGCCGAGATCATCAGACCCCAGAAACGACAACGCCCCAGCATTGCTGCCGGGGCGAAGCGTGTTTTAGAAATGACATTGGAGACTTACACCCGGTTAGCGACGCCGGCGGAGATGATAATAGCCCTTCGATCGAGAATATGCAAATAAATTTTCTGCTTATAGAACAGTATCTTAAGCGCAGACGGCCCGCCCATACCGGCGGCTGATACTCATATAGATGCAGACCGCAAAAGATCGACACTTCAGTGTTTTAATACTGTTCTTGCAATGTCAATCCATTTTATGGCATACCGGGGATGCGCCTGACGGATAGCTCCCTCAGCCGTTTGTTTCGAGAAATGCTTATCAATCTATGGAGACTTACAATGAATTCCGAAGCCATACCTATGCCCGCTCCTGATCCTGCTTCGCCGAGGTGGCGACGGAGTAACGACGCGGCTCCATCTAAGCCAGCCGACGCTCTCGGCATCACCCAACTTCGCGCGAACATTTGGTCAAACGGGTTCCGCTCGGTCGCGGTCTACAACCCCGTCACTGGCGACGATAAATCGGGCAAGCGCCCTGTCGGCAACGATTGGACCGGCCGCGCTCGGCAGAACCCGCCTGAAGCTGCTACCGCACTGGCCAACCTGCGCCACGGCAACACGGGCATCCTCGCTGAAGGGCCGCGCCCCATCGACATCGACATCGACGACACGGCGCGCGCTGCCGAGGCTCGGAGGATCGTCGAGGCGACGATCGGCAAAACGATAGTCCGCACCCGCTCCAACTCGGGGCGATGCATGTTGATCTACCGCGCGGCGGAAGGCCAGCCAGCCAAGCGTTCGATCACTGGCACTCACGGCAAGGTGGAAGTGCTTGGCCTCGGTAATCAGTTCGTGGCCTATGGGAAGCATTACACGGGCGTCAATCTGGAATGGCCTAACGGCGGTCCTGACGTGACACCGCTCGCGGCGCTGCCCTTAGTCTCCGAGGCACAAATCACCGCGCTACTTGCCGCGCTGGCTCCGATCGTCGGAGCCGAGCCGCCAAAAGACGCCTCCCCACCACAACCGGCCGCAGCCGCCGCGCCAAGTTCAACTCGGATCACTGCCGAGCAATTCCAAAGGCAGCCTCACGTCGAAGCCACCGCTCCCGACGGTGAGGTGGTGAACCTCACGATTTGGAAGGCCAAGCACCCTAAGCGGTTTCTGCTGCCGCAAGCCGTGCAACACCACTGCCCGGAGATGATCCTCGGCAAGTCGAAGCCGTCCAAAGATGGGCGCAGCCCGCTGGTGCCCTGCCGATGCCCGAACGAGGGCGCGCACACAATCGAACACTATGACGGCGACACGTCCACCGTGATGTGGGATGCCTGCTCCAGCCAGGACTTTGGCTTCAAATGCCACCACGGGTGCGCCGGGTCCGACCACGACAACCTCGGCTATCTCAAGCAACTGATCGAGCAGGGGCACCTACCGATCAGCGCCCTGACTGATGATCGGTTCCTGATACCGTTGCCAGAAACCTCTGTGAACAAGAGCAAGTGGCTCTTTGGCAGTGACATGCTTTCCAAGCTATACGAGCGCCCCCCTGAGATCATCCCAGGGTTCATCGGCGTCGGCACAATGACTGTCGTGTCTGGTCCGCAAGGGACCGGCAAGAGCGCCCTCCTCAGCACCGCAGCCTTCTGCATGGTCAGCGGGGCGCCGGAGTGCATGGGCTTCCCGGTGCGGCCGGCGCGGGTTGCGATCCTAGCCGGCGAAGGCGCCAATCGCACGATCCACGACTTTGCCGCGAACTGCCTGCTTCACGGCCGCGATATTTCGGAAATCATGAACGCCGGCTTCGGTATCCACAAAGGCTCCCTCCCGATCAACACCCCCGGCGGCAGAGCCGAGTTGCTGGCGTGGCTCGAAGGTTTCAAAGAGAGGTTTGGCGGGTATCCCGACGTGGTGATTATTGACACCGCGCGCAAAAACCTGCGCGGCAGCGTGTCCGACGATGAGCACGTCGGAGAGTATTACGAGACGCTCGAAATTCTCACGGGCATGAGGATATCCACAGTCACTGCCGCCCATACCGCCAAAGGCGGCGGCAGCACCAGCACGAAGGGTTCCAGCGATTGGGAACAGGGCGCTGATTATGTTGTCCACGTCTCCGGCAAGGTGCGCGCGGGCAAGACGAAGGTATTCTTTGAGAAGGTCAAGACCGGCAATGATGGTCACTCCTTCGAGGTGACGTATGAATACCCGGACGTTCCCGGCGTCGGGACCACGCCGGTTCCCGTGCTTCTCACGTCCACACCGTTCAATGCTGCATCCGGTGCTGATCCCCAGGATGATGCTGCCCAACAGTCCGGCGCTGAAGTCGGGGTCTGGGTTGCCGAAGCCAAACGCATCCTCGACAACCGGGTGGGTCTGGACATGGCGGCAACCGAGTTGGCCGAGGCGGTCATGGCGGCAACCATGCCGGATCTGGAGCAGGACAAAGAGCGAGAGAAATACACCAAGGTTCGCGATGATACCGTCCGGAAGCGCCTAGTTCGTGCGTTCCGCCGCGACAAGGCTTTGCACCCCTACGTGGCGGACTGGACGAAGGGCGGCGACCCTTCGAGCTTCCACAACCCCGTCGGCCCCCGCCGCGCCCGAGGCGAGGTGAAGAAATGTTGCCGTCGCAAGCTGCCACGCCCCAACCACCCCGGCACGGGAGCGGTCCAATGACCGCACTTCCCGTTGCCTGCCGTGTTTCGCCGCGCGCTGACACCAGCGAGCCATCCAACCCCATCTGGTTCCAGTCCGGCGTGTGGGTCGTGACCAGCGATGGCTTGCGCGCGCCTGGAACCTCGGTCAGCGCCGGCGCCCTGGGCATGAAGGATCGGCCCGGTGTCCTGTCTTGGCCCCGGCGTCTTGCGCGAAGCCACGGCAATTCGTCCGACTTCATGGCGGCATTCCGGGTGGCGTGCGCCCTCCACCGTGTCAACGTCACCGCCGCCGAATTAGACGCCGCTGAGGCCGCGACACAGTGCGCCGGACCTCCAGCGCCCGCCGTCGCTTTGAACCCGTCAGCGCCCTGTCAGAAGGTCGCGGCGACCATGGTAAACCAGAAGCAGAAGAAGCCCACCGGACCACCGGCACCGGCAGCCTGGGCGCTGTTGCCCAGCGGCGACATGACGAACGGCAAGGCCACGATCGCGGCGGATCGGCTATCGTCGCCCGAGGTGCTGGCCGAAGTGTTCGCGTCGGAGCCGATGGGGCTGGACGGCTTTCTGGCGCTCTGGCCGGCCGGGGCAGGATACCCCGCTGAAGTGAAGGCGGCGCGCAAGTCCGTCCGCGTCTGGCACTTCAAGACGTTCCACCGGAAGCTCGCGTGATGCAGTAGCGCTTAGTCACCTGAACCTCACGCCACCCCCAGGCAGCGGATAACGGAAGCGGGTTACTACCCTCGACGAAGAGCCGCTGATAGGCTGGCGCGATGAGATGCTCGGTCTGCGGCGGCAGTGAGTTTGTGGTCAATCCCGTGATTTGGGATGATCTCGCTGCGGCGTGGCAACTGTCTCCGAATGAGCGTGCTTACGTGGATCGCCAACAGGGAAAGGCTTGCACGGGATGCAGTGCCAATTTGCGCTCAATCGTGCTGGCCGATGCGCTTCGCGACGCCTTCGCGACCACCTTGTTGTTGCGGGATTTCGTCGCGTCGGATGCCGCAGGTTTTGACCTGCTTGAGATCAATGAGGCGGGGACGCTTGGTCCGATCTTGAAGCAGATGCCGCATCACACCCTTGCGGAACATCCCGCTATTGACATGCACAAGATATCCTACCCGGACGACAGCTTCGATGTCGCCGTCCACTCCGACACGCTCGAACACGTGGAACACCCGATCCGCGCGCTGGAAGAATGCCGTCGGGTGCTGCGTCCTGGAGGTTCGCTATGCTTCACGGTTCCGACGATCGTCGGGCGGCTGACCCGGACCCGCGCCGGGTTGGCGAAAAGCTGGCACGGCTGGCCGAGTGAAACCGGCGACGATTATCTTGTCCATACCGAGTTTGGCGCCGATATGTGGACGTTCGTGTTGAGCGCCGGTTTTTCAGCCCTAAAGATTTTCAGCGTATCATTTCCCGACGCCATCGCCATCAGCGCACGGAAATAGCTACCGCACCGTCGTGCATCTCAGTCGTTGCGATGCGCCGTAGCCAAGGACGGCACCACACCGGCTGTTGGAGAAACGCCACACAGGCCGGCCAAAAGGTTGTCGGAGAGAAGCAAGCCCTTCGCCCGATCGCCCAGCGCTGTCCAGATGGGCAGATCCCCTGCCCGTTCGGCCATAGTGTTCGCTGCGAGCCTGGGCACAGGCTCCGAGGTAGGAAGAGATGGCGGCGTGAACCTCGGATATAGCAGCATCAAGCCGAGCCGCAGCAACCTGCACGGGCGACAAGGTAAGATCGTCCGCGAGGCCAACCTCGGCGCACCATTGCGACCAAGTAACCGCCCCTGCTTCTCCCGCCTCTACGCGTCGCCGCGCTTCGGCAAGCTGAAGCCCGCCGCTGGTCTCGAAATCGCGGGCCTTGGATAGCCGAGCCTTGATCTGCCGGGCCAGCGTTTCGAGCGTGTCCGCGGTCATGGTCAATCGGCCGTGTGCTGACTGGCGAGCGTCGGAGCCGGCGGGTCGATCGGAGCCTGCGACAACATGCCAGCGGTCACACCGTCGGACAGCAGCAACGCGAGAGCTTGTTGAGGCGCACCGTCGAACCGCGCGTTCGACACCTTGGGATTGCTTTGCCGGTAGGTCGCATTGGCTGCCGAACACGCGCCGATGTAAGTGTTCAATGCTGCGATATAGCTGGCAGTCGCGGCGTCGAGGGCAGCGGCAGCGGTTTGGACTGGTGAAGACACGTTCGGGGTTCCTTCTGCTTGAGTTGAGGTTTAGTTCGCGGCCTGGGCATTGGCTGCCCACCGGCCCGCGTCCTCGGTGAGGAACGAATTGATCCCACCGCCGGTGACGGCCGCAGTGCCGGTGATCTGAAGCAGGCCAATGAAGCGTCGGGCGACTGGGAGCACGCCCACAGACAGAGGCAACCGGCAAACGAAAAGGATCGCGCCAGCGGGGATCGGGGTCGAACCCGTCACGAACTGAGGCGTATACATCAGCACTTGGCTGGTCGTGGTGCTAATCGCGGCCGAGGTGTCTGAGGCCAGGGCGAACTGCAACGTGCCGGCTGATCCACCGGTGATGATCGGCGAGTTCGCCACGATTACCAAAGAGAGCCTTGGAATGTCGAAGCCAACGTCGCCCCAGGTGTCGATCTGTGAGCCGATCAGGGTTGTGCCTGTGCCAGAAACGACCGAAATGCCGGCCGCGATCTGAAGCGAACTGTCGATTATCATGGTAGGTCTCCTGTTGAGGTTGGGGTTGGTAGGGTGGTGGTCTCGCGAACCGGTAGGCCGATGCGCTTGAGGTAGGATCGGTGTTCGACGGCTTGCTGCCGCATGACCTGCTCGGTCTCTGCCTTGGCGCGCTCGACGGTCTCGATGCGCTTGCCGCTGCTGATCTCGCGGATGAAACCAGACGGATCGCGGTATTGCCCCGGCGGGAGCGCATTGCCCTCGGCATCGAGGTAGAGGGCTGCTATCGCTGCGGCTTCCTTGGCTGCTGTCGCCTTCCGGTGTGCCGCCATCCAGATGTCGTGCTTGCGCCGGCCAGCCGCTTCAGCTTCAGCATGACGGCGCCGTTCGAGTGTTCCGGCTTCTTCAGCAGCGGCGGCCGCGGCCAATTCGGGGTTGGGTGCGGAGGCTTGTTTCAGGGCCTCAATCTCTGCCCGGAGTTCGGCTATCTCTTTTCGCAATTCGGCTGTGCTGTGCATTGGTATTCTCCTCAGTAGCGGCGGGTGCCGTAGTTCATGGGATTGCTGCGCCAGGCGTTGGCGAAAGCACGGATGACGGTCGCGTTGTTGCCTAGCCCGGTGCTGTTCAACACGGCTTTGAGTTCAGCCGAACCGTAGGTGCGGATCGCCGATTGCGCGTCCGCCAGCATCGTCCGATCCTTGGCGAACATCGTCTGAGCTTCGGCAGCCCATGCGGCCGATTGGCGATCGATCGCCGCGGCGTTCATCTGCTGGTGCAGCGTCTCCAGCTTGGCCGTCTGATCCTGATTGAGCTTCAGGTCCGCGATGACGGGTGCGACGGCTGCCGCATCTGGGTGACTGTGATCGATCCAATCGGCGGGGGAAGCTTCAGCAGCCTTGGCGCCGGCGGCGGCCTCTGCCTCACGATCCGCGGCCGTTTTGCCATCCGGTCCAGGTGCGTATTTACCCAGACCAAAAGCCCGGTCCATTGCATCAGCCTTGGCGTCGAGCGTCTGCTCATCGACCTTGGCCACTGGTGCCGGCTGGGCGACTGGTGCGGGTGCGGCCGGCGCGGGCTTCGCTGCCGGTATGGCGCGGGCCGCATCGGTGTTGATCGGTAGGTCTGGGAACAGCGTTGCTGCCGCGGTCATCTGCGGGTCCATGGTCATCTCAAACCTCATACTTGCTGCGGTGTGGTGGACGGGGGCGCCGGCCGAGCGGGTGTTCGGCCATCTTCTTGACCAGGGCTTCACGATCCACTTGCGCGCGCGCTTGGAGCGTCGCCTTGGGGATGCACTTGCCGTCGAGTTCCAAATCCCAGTTGGCCGCAAGGTCGTCGCGGTCGCGGCACTCCGGCATCTGCGCCAGGATGGCTTGCCGAACCTCGATCCTTCCGAGCAACCGGCAGCCCGCGTCGAGTGCTTCGGCCGGCGGAAACTTCGCTGCCTTTACCGCGACGTCGAACCTGCGGGTCCCAGCGAAGGCCACCACAAAGGCTTGTTCCCCCGTGTCGAGTTGTCGGGCGTTCATGGCGCCACCAGTTCAGCTTTTCGGCGCTGACGTGCTGCCGTTGGCTGCGGCCGGTGGACGATGATGCGCGAACAACGCAGGGTCGGGTTTGCCACGGCGGCGGCTTCGCGGACGGCCGCAGTGACGATAACGCCATTGATCCGGACCACAGGTTCCGGCGCTTGGCTCCGGCGACGTTCAAGCGTGCTCATGGTGCCACCGCTTTCTTCTTGGGCGGGCGCCCGCGCTCCGGCCGCGTCGAACGGACAATCGTAATCAGGATCGGTTGCTCGGCTTGCTCCCGCTCCAAGGCTTCGGCAACGAGGCGTTCGCGGGCGGCTTGGATGCGAGTGGCCAGCGTGACCGGTTCGACGGGGTTGCCGTCCAGGTCCAGCATCCACTTGGCAGCGAACGCCAGCTTGGCGTCGCCATCAGGCATCGCCCTTACGATGGCGCCCTGGACCTCCGGCGTGGAGATCATCTCCAGACCGATGCTGACTGCCATCCGCTCGGGCCAGCCGGCGGTGATCGCAGCCGACACTGGCGAACCGCTCGCGACGTAGGCATCGACGAACGCTTGGCGGGCGGTCTCGGAATTGGGGTCAGGCGTCTTCATGGCCGCGCCTATGCCGCTTCCGCTTCCGCAGTCGCTTCGGCGTTTTCTTTCTCAATCCGGGCGATCGTCCGACCCAGGTTCGCATACGCGTGGCGGATCAGCCCCTCGATGTGAGCCTTGTGGAGAAGCGCCCGCGCGGTCGGGCCGGCGTAGCCAGCTTGGATCGCTGCGGCCGTCGGCAGGACGCCATGAGCCAGATTGGTCACGAACGCCGCTTCGCGGTCGCTCAACTCCACAACGATCGAAGTCTTCAGGGTCATTCTGGTAATCCTTTCAACAACTAAGCCATTTGAAACGCCCCACCATCGCGCGTATGCGAAATGATAGTTACAACGAGTGTTATAACTACGCTCGCGTTTGATAATTGTCCAGTGAAATCTAGACCGTCTAGCCGGAATTTTCGGCTCAGGTTTTTTGTGCCTGAGGGTTACGGCTGCATGTTGAAGGACCGCATCGACCCCGCGCATGATGGCCCGAACCGCCCAGCTACCGGCCGGGACAGGAGCAAGGAGCACCAGGGCATCAGGAAGCGCCGAACGGGGAAACCTAAGCCGCGGCTCCCAACGATCTCCGGCCAATGACCACGGCGCCGCGCGACGGTCGGCGGGTGCGGCTATGGCTCCGCGACGGCGGCGACTTCGTTGGCTATTACACCGGTCGCTGGCGGGGATGGATCGACTACAGCGATCCGCACCCGCTGATCCGTGGCGACATCCGCTTCCTCGGGTGGGAGCCGGTGGATCAGGATGGACAGGACGACGTTCTGGTCCAGCGGGCAAAGCCGAGCGGCGGCCCGGCTGCCGTGACCGTTGTCCCGCCAGAGATGCTGGTGGTGCCGGTGGTCGCTCAGGAGCCGGAGAAGCCAGCGGTCGCGGTCAAGATCATCCGGCGCGTAGTGACTGCCCGCAAGCCAAGGCTCCGGCGGTCGGGGGTCGCAGCGCGCCGGCTGACACTTGACGGGGATCAAGAAGACGCGACCCGACCGGGGCAGCGTCCGCCAAAACCTTGGTGGAAAACCTTGGTGGAAGGGCGAAGTTATCCACCGGCTAAGTCACTGATAAGACTGGGCTTTGTTGCGTTGGCGTCCCGTAGGGGATTCGAACCCCTGTTGGTGCCGTGAGAGGGCACTGTCCTGGGCCTCTAGACGAACGGGACATCGGCCGGGTCAGGTGTCTAGCCCGGAACCCCCGCGACCTCAAGGGTTACCGCGCCAGCGAAATCCGCCCCGCCACCGCCCCGGTCGCCGGATCGATCAGCACCACCCGGTCCACCCCACCGCCCGCCAGTTGCACCGCCAGCCGGTCTCGCACCGCGGCGATCCCGGCAATGTGGGTTCCCGTCGGTTCATCCAGCACCGCCGCGACCGAGGCCGACAATGCCGCAACGGGCGCGGTCGGCGCCGATACCCGGCGGAAAACCGCGATCAGCAGCGTCAGCGTCCCGGCCACGATCAGCACGCCCATGACGATGGTCGCGATCTTCAACGCCCGCATGCGGTCTCCCATTCGACGCCGATCCGGGTTATCGCACTTCGACATGGCAGCCAACAGCGAGCCTCCGCCGCTTGCGGAACAAACGGTGCCCGGACCGATCCGCATCACCGCCAAGCCCGAGCAGGCTGGTCAGCGGGTCGACCGTTTCCTCGCCGAGACGCTGGGCACGATCTCGCGTTCCCGGGTCAAGACGCTGATCGATGGTGGGCGGCTGTGCAATGAAGCCGGCTTGATCACCCAGCCGGCCGAACCGGTGCGCGCCGGGGGCACCTATATCCTCGACCTGCCGGCGGCGGTTTCGGCGACGCCGGCGCCGCAATCGATCCCGTTCCCGATCCTCTACGAGGACGCCGATCTGATCGTGCTCGACAAACCCGCTGGGCTGGTGGTCCATCCGGCGCCGGGCAACCTCGATGGAACCCTGGTCAACGCACTGCTCGCCCATTGCGGGTCCGGCCTGACCGGGATCGGCGCGGAACGCCGTCCCGGCATCGTGCACCGGTTGGACAAGGACACCTCGGGCGTGATGGTGGTGGCCAAGACCCAGCTCGCCAGCGACACGCTGACCGCGGCGTTCGCCAGGCGCGACCTCCAGCGCAGCTACATCGCCCTGGTCTGGGGGCTGCCGCGGCCGCCAAGCGGGCAGATCGAGGGCGCGATCGGCCGCGACAAACGTGACCGCAAACGGATGGCGGTGACCGATCATGGCGGCAAGTTCGCGCTGACCCACTACCGGACGACGCGGGCCTGGCAGGCCAGCCTGGCGCTGCTGGAATGCCGGCTGGCGACCGGACGGACCCATCAAATACGCGTGCATTTTGCCAGCAAGGGGCACCCCTTGGTTGGCGATCCCTTGTATCTGCGCCGCCTACCGGCCGCCGCCAGGAGCGTGGCACAGCCGCTTCTTGGCCGGCTACTGGACTTCCCCCGGCAGGCATTGCACGCCACCACCCTGGGCTTCACGCACCCGCGATCCGGCCGCGCAATGCTGTTCGAAGCCGCCTTGCCGGCCGATTTGCGGGCTCTTGTGAACGATATCGAGGCGCAATTAAGCGGCCGGTAACAGGAGCTTAACCTTGACAGGACTAATTCGGTCCTGTATACCCAATTTTGTCAACGCGGCGGGATGACCGCATTGGTCGGGAACGTTCGGAACGCCGCTGCCGATTGGGGCGTGTCTCCGGGACGTGTAATCCCTCCCCTGCATCCCAAGTGACTTCGGTCACATTCATGCTGTGATCTTGCGCCAGCTTTGGGCAAACATCCGGCTTGACGAAAGGAGCCTTGAACCGTGGCCTCTGCCGTCCTCAATGTTGCCCCAGAGGGCAATCTGTCGCGGTATCTCCAGGAGATCCGCAAGTTCCCAATGCTGACCCCGGAGGAAGAACTCTCGCTCGCCCACCGCTGGCGGGATAGTGAGGATATGGAGGCGGCACACAAGCTTGTCACCTCCCATCTTCGGCTCGTGGCAAAGATCGCCATGGGTTATCGCGGCTACGGCCTGCCGGTCGGTGAGCTGATCAGCGAAGGCAATGTCGGGATGATGCAGGCGGTGAAACGCTTCGATCCCGATCGCGGCTTCCGTCTCGCCACCTACGCCATGTGGTGGATCAGGGCGGCGATCCAGGAGTACATCCTGCATTCGTGGTCGCTGGTTAAGATGGGCACCACCGCCGCGCAGAAGAAGCTGTTCTTCAATCTGCGTCGGCTGAAGGGCCAGATGCAGGCGATCGACGACGGTGATTTGCAGCCCGAACAGGTCGCCAAGATTGCCCGCGTGCTGGACGTCCCGGAACAGGACGTGGTCAGCATGAACCGCCGGCTCGCCGCACCCGATCACAGCCTGAATGCGCCAGTGCGCCAGGACAGCGAAGGCGAGTGGCAGGATTGGTTGGTCGACGAGTCGGAAACTCAGGAAAGTTCGATCGCCGACCGCGAGGAGTTGACTGGCCGCAAGGCGTTGCTGACCGGTGCGTTGAAATCACTGAACGAGCGGGAACGCCACATCCTGATCGAGCGGCGCTTGAAGGATAACCCGACCACGCTGGAAGACCTCTCGCAGCAATACAACATCTCACGCGAGCGGGTGCGTCAGATCGAAGTTCGGGCGTTCGAGAAGCTGCAAAAGGCGATGAAGGCGCAGATCGCCGAACGTCGCCTGAATTCCAGCAACCGGGTCGGCGCTCTGGCGTCGGAACCGTCCTGACCTGCCACCCCACGGTGATGGCCAGGCAAATGGCCCGGCTATCTCGCGCAGCATCAGTGGCGCTAACCGCGCCAAACCCGGATTATCGGGAGCTGATTACGGAAGCCGGTGAAGCTAACGGCTTTCGTCTTCCTCCAGTCCCCATTCGGCAACCAGCGCCTGGCGCTTTGCAAGCAAGGTGGAACGCCGGGATCGAAGCCGATAATCGTCCGCGGCTTTAAGTCCCAGCGGCAGGATTTGGGTCACTAGCCAGGCTGCGGCGGCCGCCAGCCAGGAACGCAAGATGGTGTGCCAGTCCGCCAGATAGCCCATGCAGCCATCGATCCCGGCGCATCGATACCACGAATTCACCAACGGGCGCACGCATGCCGCGGCCTGGAACAACAAGATGGCTCGGGCGACGCCACAACCCGGCGTCCGGTCCAGCACCAAAGCCAGCAACCCTGGCAGCAGCAGCAGCGTCGCGGGCAGCGCGATATCCGGCGACAGCGCGATCAGCGCGCCCGCGGCCAGCCCGAGCAACAGCACGAGCAGACCGCTCATGCCGCGGCCGAGCTTCGATCCGCTGCTGATCACAGCAGAACCGACATCATCATCAGGATGAACGCCGACAATCCGATGCCACCGGCAATCGCCCGGCCAAACCGCTCGGCGTCGGCAAACCGCGCCTGATCCTGATGGTCGATCGCGGCCACCTCGGCGTCGATACCGGCGACCTCGTTCACCGCCAGTTGCGCCCCGGCGCTATCCAGCACCCAGGAGGCTCGGTCCTCGACCAGCTCAAGCAGCCGCGCCAAAGATCCCGCCTGGGTCAGCAGGTCCAGCCGCGCCTGCATCGCTTCGCGACGAGGCTTGTTGCGCCAGCGCCTCAGGTCGGGCTGCAGCCGAACCGCCACCCACTTGGCCAGCGTGGGCATCGGCGCGGGGTGGTAACGCACCTGCATCTCTTGCAGCAGAGCCAGTTCGGCGCGGCGGAACGACTCCGCATCCTTGGCGCTCGCCAAGGCGTTGACCTGAACCTCGATCTTTCGATCCGCCCGGGCAGCGATGAAGGCCGAGATGTGCAGATCGACCAGGCTGTCTTCATCGCGTTCGCCGGCATTTTCGAAAAATCGCATGAGATCCGGCATGGTCGCGACCCATGCCGTGGACATCCTCGGCGACCGGCACGGCAATTGCGGATTCAGCGTATAGAACAGGCGCAGCAATCCGGCCGCGCCGCCGGCGTGCAAAATCTGCCGCTGCGACGCTAGGTCGGGCGGGTCGGGACGGCCGGATCGGGCATCGTCCTGGCTCCAGGATGCGAACACGTCGGCGGTAATCAACTCCTCGACCGCGGCCAGCAGATCCGCCTTCGATGCGATCCCATCGGCCAGCATGGCCGGCAATGCATCGGGCCACATCGCGATACCGCGCCAGCACAGCGGCATGCGGAAATTGAGCGCGTCGATGGTGTGCAACACCAGGAACGAGTCGCTGCAGGGCCCAGATTTTGTTTCAGCGACGCGGCCGCGAACCAGCTCCTCGATCTGGGTCGCCGAACCGGCATCGCCCAGGCCGCGGCGCAGCCACTGGGTGACCAACCCGTTGCGCAGGAACTGAATGGCCTTCTTCTCGTCGCGGAACAGCCCGTAAGCCAGCGTGTGGGCGTCGTAGACCGCGATGTCCTGCAGCATCAGCGAATTCTGGCTGCGCCGAGCCGGACGCGCGGCGACCCTCCGGCCACGCGTGGTCGCCAGATCCATCAACTGGTTCGGCAGGGGCCGGTGCTCCGGATCCTCGGCGAGCATCAGGCGCAGCAGATCGGGAAGCATTCCGGACAGCGAGAAATCCCGGGTGAGGGCGGCGAAGCTGCCCAGATCCAGCTTCCAGCGAACCCGCGTTGCGTCGTCCATGTTCGCCATCGGGATTTTGCCTCCCGACAAGGTCAGCAACAGCACACCCAGGGCGTAGACATCATCCCCGATTGAACCGTCGCCACGGCAGGCCGGGGGGCACATCGCGCTGTATGGCGATTCGAACACCGCCGGCTGATGCATGGCCGGGGGCGCCCCCCACGCCGCGCCCAAGGTCACCGGCTGGCCGGGCGCGGCCTGGAACACGTTGTTCGGGCGAATCGCCCGATGCGTCAGCCTGCGGGTGTGCAGGATATCCAGCACTCCGGCGATCGGCCGCAGCACCAGGTCGATCAGTGCCTTTTCGGGCCAGGTATTCAAGGCCGCCGACACCGGCGCCCCGGGCGGAGGGGTGCAGATGATGAAGTAGCCTTCGCCCTTACCGCCGAGGTTCGGCGCGACACCATGGCCGAGCGGGGCCATCAGGTAGTCGATCGGCTGGTCCAGAGCTTTAAGATGGCGGGCACGCGGTGAGGCATCCCGGGAAACCGCCAAAGCGACCCGCCGAGCGTCGCCTGCCGAACGGTCGCGGGCCAGATAGGCCGTCAGGCCGCCGCCGGCATCCGGCAGAACCTGGGAGGTATCGACGGCGAAGCGTCCGCCGATCAAAGTATTGGGAACTGCGACGAGAGAACCATCAGCCATGCGGACGAACCATTTTGGTCGGGCCGCCGCAGCTTAGCGGGCGAAAGGTTGACCAACCGTTAACGCCGCATGCCCACCAGGTCGGGTTGCGGATGGACAGCGCGGGGCGATGCTATCCCTCGAACGGGTCCTTCACCATGATCGTATCGTCACGCTCCGGACTGGTGGACAGCAAGGTGACGGGGGCTTCGACCAGTTCCTCGATCCGACGCACGTATTTGACCGCCTGGGCCGGCAGGTCGGCCCAGGATCGCGCGCCGCGGGAGGAGCCGGACCACCCCGCCATGGTCTCGTATTCCGGAACCGCCGCCGCCTGGGCGCCGGGCGCGGCCGGCAGGCGGCGTGAATACTGGCCGTTGACCCGGTAGCCGGTGCAGATCTTCAACTCCTCCAGCCCGTCGAGCACATCCAGCTTGGTCAGCGCGAGGCCCTGGATGCCGCCGACCTTGATCGCCTGGCGCACCAGCGCCGCATCGAACCAGCCGCAGCGCCGGCGCCGGCCGGTCACCACGCCGAATTCTTGGCCGCGGTCACCCAGCAGTTGGCCGATATCGTCGCGCAACTCGGTCGGGAATGGCCCCGAACCAACCCGGGTCGAATACGCCTTGGCGATCCCCAGCACGAAGCCCACAGACCCGGGACCGACGCCGCTGCCGGATGCCGCCGTCGCGGCGACGGTGTTTGACGAGGTGACGAACGGGTAGGTGCCGTGATCGACATCCAGCATGACCGCCTGGGCGCCCTCGAACAGGATGCGCTTGCCGCCGCGGCGCAGCTCGTCTAGCCGCTCCCACACCGGTTCGGCGAACGGCAGGATTTGTGGCGCTAGCTTCAGCAGCGCGTCCATCAGTGTGTCCTTGGCGAACGGCGCGACACCCAGGCCTTGCAGCAGGGCGTTGTAGTGCAACAGCAGCTCGTCCAGCTTGGCCGACAGCGTATCGGGTTCGGCCAGGTCGGCGATCCGGATGGCGCGGCGGGCGACCTTGTCCTCGTAGGCCGGGCCGATGCCGCGTCCGGTGGTGCCGATCTTGCGGCCGCCGCGAGCTTCCTCACGCGCCTTGTCGATCGCGGGATGCAGCGGCAGGATCAGCACCGCGTTCTCGGCGATGCGCAGCGTGTCCGGCGTGACGGTCAGGCCTTGTGCCCGCACCCGGGCGATCTCGCCCAGCAGGGCGTCGGGGTCGACCACGACGCCATTGCCGATGATGCCCAGCTTGCCGCGCACCAGCCCCGACGGCAGGAGCGACAGCTTGTAGGTCTCATTGCCGACGACCAGCGTATGTCCGGCGTTGTGGCCGCCCTGGAACCGCACCACCACGTCGGCTCGGCTGGCCAGCCAGTCGACCACCTTTCCCTTGCCCTCGTCGCCCCATTGGGCGCCGATCACGGCGACATTGGCCATTGTGCTCAGCCCTTGGAGTGCAGCAGCGCGGCCATTCCGGCTCGCAGGATGTGGGAGCAACCCAGCCGGGTCGCCTCGGCGGTATCATCGGCAACCGGCGCCAGCGACGCAACGGTGGCGAACCCATCGCCGCGCAGAGCGGCCAGGACCCGGCGATCGGCTCCGAATGGCACGAACACCCGAGGCCGCGCCTGACGCGAGGGGGCCACACGCAGGATCGCATCGGGATACAGCGTTAGGCCGGTGGCCGGTTCGGCGTCACCGCAGACATAGCGTCCGCCGCGGCCGAGCTCTTCATGGCGTCCCGGGGCGTAGACCGTCACCGACACGCCGGTCTCGTAGCGGAAGCCGCGAAACTCCACCGGATCGACCGTCAGGCGGAGCGTCGGCGCGCCCGCCCGGATCGCCGCGACCGTTTCCGCCGCCCGCTCCGCCAGGTTTCCCGCGAGGTTCGCCAGTTTGGCGTCGGCCAGCGCGGCCAGCGCGCGGTCGGCCGGTCCGGCCGCCAGCAGCAGATCGGTCAGCACCGGGGCGAGCCGGCCGCCGTGGCGCGTCACCGCCGCGGCGTCCTTGCGGTCCAGTGCCTTGGACAGGGCCACGCGGTCGGCGCCGGCCAGCCCGGCATCGTCCAGTAACGAGGGCACCAGCATCGGCAAAGTCAGGTCGAAGCTGACCCGGGTCAGCCCCACCGCCGCCAGCGCCTCTGCAGCGACCAGCACCGTTTCGGCGTCGGCCTGCGGGCTGTCGTGCCCAATGAGTTCCACCCCGGCCTGCGCCATCTGCCGCTCCGGTGCAAGCTGATAGCCGCGCACCCGCAGGCATTGCCCGGCGTAGGACAGCCTTAGCGGCCGCGGCGCGGCGGCGAGCCTGGTGGTGGCGATGCGTCCGACCTGCGGCGTGGTATCCGCCCGCAGCCCCATCATGCGATGGCTGTCGGGGTCCATCAGCCGAAACGTCTGATCCGCCACCGCGACGCCCGACCCGGCGAACAGGCTGTCTTCGAACTCCAGCAGCGGCGGCTTGACCCGCTGATAGCCGTGCGCGGCGAACACCGTCATCAACGCCTCGACCGCCGAGGCCTCGGTTTCGGCATCGGGCGGCAGCAGATCGCGCAGGCCAGCCGGCAGCAGCGCCGGGTTGGGAGGAAGAGCGTCGCTCATGTCCGGGATCAGCTAGCAGCAAACGGCGGAACGGGGAACCGCGGCCAACGCTGTCAGATCGTTATTAACCTTTCGTTTTCGATTCCGCGGTAGAACACGCTCTCGGTTAACCCAGCGTAGCGACAGCGGGCCTTGAAACGCCCAGCAAGGCCGGGACTTAACCAGCGAAATGCGACACGGACGAGAGTAGGCAAAATGACTGTGATCACCAAGCCATACCTTGGTCGTGCCGGACAGGTCCGGGCCAAGGGAAACGACATAGACGCTCCGAACCGCGATATCGGTCACGAGGAACGCCGCAAGATCGGGCGATACATCTCCGACCTCCGGGAAGCCAAGGGGATGACGCAGTTGGAATTGGGGGACCAATTGGGCGTGCGTAACACTTACATTTCGGCCATCGAACTCGGACGGACAAGCATTAGTCCGGAACGATATGGCCAGTTGGCAGACGCGCTGGGAGTAAAGCAGCAAGGAGTTCGGCGAGCGCGTGCTTCGTCACTATAACCCGTGGCTCTACGCAATGCTCTATGACTCAGAGATCGTAAAGGACACGCTTTCCAGCCTCCCGGAGAGACTACAAGACCTCAGAAAAAAAGCTGAAGGAGCTGGAAGCTAAACCTGAAGAGCTGAAGGACTTATGTACAAGAACAACACTGTTCGGGCAACCGTTTAACGAGAGGCCTGGTAGCCCGCCCATCGTAAAGCGGTTTCATGCTAAAATAGGTGCCGGTTTGTCATTGCTGACAGCGATAGCGACGTGGCAATCATCTGCAAGAGACCGTGGTTGGGAAGAGTGCCGGCCTCTCTACACAACCGGCACTGACAAAGGATGGACGCTGGTTCTTCAGGACGTTGGTTTCCCGGTTAGTATCCCTCCGCTGGCGGCCGCCTGGCTCTGAGGGTCTTGCCTCCTTAAGTCGCTGGTTAACTGTGTGGTAAAGGTGGGCGATGGATGGGGTGGTGGAGATCATCACGGGGCGGGAACGCCGGCGTCGATGGGGCATCGAGGAGAAGCTTCGGATCCTGGCCGAGACGACTGAGCCCGACGCGGTGGTGCGGGCGGTGGCGGCGCGGAACGGTATTTGTGAGAGTCTCCTTTACGCGTGGCGCCGACAGCAGCGCGACGGGACCTTACGCGAGAGCGGGACACCGGCGTTCGTTCCGGTAAGGGTATTCGGGACACCGATGAACCCGATGTCGTCGACGAGCCAACCGGAACGTACATCGTCGTCCACTCGTTCGCAGACACGGTCAGACCTGATCGAAATTGAAATGGGCGACGGACGACAGGTGCGTGTTGGTCGTGACGTGAACCTCGCTGCCTTGCGTCGTGTGTTGACGGCGCTGCGATCTTGATTCCCGTTCCAACAGCTGGCCGGGTCTGGATAGCGACCGGTCACACGGACATGCGCCGTGGCATGCGGGGATTGGCCTTACAGATTCAAGAGGGTCTCAGACGTGATCCGCACGGCGGAGATCTTTTCATTTTTCGGGGACGCCGTGGGGACCTTGCCAAGATTCTCTGGCATGACGGTGTTGGACTTTCGCTTTATGCCAAACGTCTCGATCGTGGAAGGTTCGTCTGGCCTTCTGCCTCGGATGGCGCGGTAGCAATTTCACCCGCTCAGATGGCCTATATGCTTGAAGGGATTGATTGGAGAAATCCTCAACTCACATGGCGGCCGACGAGCGCTGGCTGAAACGAAAAAATATCCGCTCTCATGCATTTTGGGGTATCGCAAATCGAGCGGCTTATGATTCTCTCAGCTCCATGGATGAAGTTCGCGACGGTCTTCCGGACGACATTGACGCGCTGAAAGCGGTGTTGATCATTGAGCGCGCGAAGGCCCTGGAAGTCGCCGCAGAACTGGCCATCGCGCGTGCCAAAGCCTCACAGGACATGGCGCTGATCGCCCATCAGAAATTGCGGATCGCCAGGCTGGAACGCCAACTGTATGGGCAACGTTCCGAACGCTCGGTGCGGTTGATCGACCAATTGGCGCTCGTGTTCGAAGAGCTGCAAGCCGAAGCCACGGAAGACGAACTCGCCGCGGAAGCCGCGATCGCCAGAACGACCAGCGTGACCGGGTTCACGCGTCAGCGCCCTGAGCGCAACACATTCCCCGAACACCTGCCGCGCGAGCGGGTGGTGATGGATCCGCCAAGGACGTGCGACTGTTGTGGTGGCAACCGTCTGCGCAAACTCGGCGAGGACGTGACGTGCACGCTGGAATCTCAGCCGCGTCGATGGAAGGTGATTGAGACGGTGCGCGAGAAATTCACCTGCCGTGACTGTGAGAAGATCACGCAGGCGCCGGCGCCGTTCCATGTCGTGCCCAGGGGGTGGGCCGGCCCAAGCCTTCTCGCGATGATCATGTTCGAGAAGTTCGGGCAACACCAGCCACTGAACCGCCAGGCCGAACGTTACGCCCTGGAAGGCGTGCCGATCGCGCTGTCGACGATGGCCGACGCCGTAGGATCCGTCTGCCGCGTGCTCGATCCCCTCTGGCGCCTGATCGAGGCTCATGTCATGGCGGCTGAGCGTCTGCACACGGACGATACGACGGTTCCGGTTCTGGCCTCCGGAAAAACCGATATCGCGCGTTGCTGGATTTATCTTCGCGATGACAAACCTTTTGGCGGAACGGGGCCGCCAGCGGCGATATTGCATTACTCGCGCGATCGGAAAGGCGAGCACCCCCAGGCACATGTGGCCGGGTACGCCGGCATCCTCCAGGCGGACGCCTATGACGGATATAGAAAGCTTTATGAGCCAGGGCGAACGGCCGGGCCCATCGTGGAGGCGGCGTGTTGGGTGCATGCCCGGCGCCCATTCTTTGCCATGGCTGATATCGAGGAGAACGCCCGGCGCAAGGCGGCCGGCAAGAAGGAGATCCCGCTGTCACCAATCGCGATCGAGGTTGTGCGCCGTATCGACGCGCTCTTCGAGATCGAGCGATCGATCAACGGGACAAGCGCGAACGAACGACTGGCGGTTCGCCGGGACAAAAGCCGGCCTCTGGTCGAGGAACTGGAGCTTTACCTGTGCGCGCAACTGGATCGGCTGTCCCGCGGGCATGATCTTGCCAAGGCGATCAATTACATTCTCAAACGACCCGCTGCCTTCAGGCTGTTCCTCGAAGATGGCCGCGTGTGCCTTTCGAATAATGCCGCCGAGCGCGGGCTGCGTGGTGTGGCTCTCGGAAGACGCGCGTGGCTATTCTGTGGGTCCGATCGCGGCGGGCAGCGTGCGGCGATGATGTACAGTCTCATCGTCACAGCAAAAATGAATGGCGTTGATCCACAGGCGTGGCTCGCGGACGTGCTCTCACGCATCGCGGCCCATCCCGTGCATCGACTGGATGAACTGTTGCCGTGGAACTGGCCGTCCCGATTATCTCTCGATCCAGCTCTGGCGGCCTGATCGTGCACGTCAACAAGGTTCATTCCGTCAAAACGATCAACCGCGTCGCGAAGGAACTCGGCGAGAGCGTGGACTGGCTCCATGATGTCGCCGACGAGATGGACACCGAAGACGGCGTCATCTGGGTCTACGGGGACACTGACGATGGGGTAATGGCATTCACGGACTTCGGGATCGAAACCCTCACTGACCTCGTCGAAATGCACAAGCAAGATCCCACAATCCTGCAGCGTCGGAACAATCAGAAATAGACGTCCTGCGGCCCACGCCGAATGGTTACCCCGGTTAGCTCGAATCTGAGCGACCTCGCACCATGATGTTCCACACCACCCCATTCATTCTTGGTTTCCTGCCGGTCTGCGTGACGGGTTTCTTCGCTCTGGGCCGTCTCCGCGGCACGGGCTGGGCGCTCTACTGGCTGGTAGCGTGCAGCCTCTTCTTCTACGCCTGGTGGAACCCCGAACACCTGGTGCTGCTGGCCGGGTCGGTGGCGCTGAATTATTCCATTGCGTGGAAGTTGCGGCACGGCACCGCGCCGCGCGCCTGGCTGACCGCCGGCATCGCGCTGAACCTGGCGTTGCTTGGGTGGTTCAAATACGCCGACTTCCTGCTGCATATCGTTGCTCCGGACGCCCCGGCGCTTCACATCACCCTGCCGCTGGCGATCAGCTTCTTCACCTTCCAGCAGATCATGTTCCTGGTGGATACCGCCGGGCCTAGTCTAGCCGCCCTAGCCAGCCGACCGCCTCGGGATCGAGCCGACAGTCTACCGGGCCTGCTGCACTACAGCGCCTTCGTCACTTTCTTCCCGCATCTGATCGCCGGCCCCATCGTCCGGCCATCGGAGATCATTCCGCAACTTGGCGCCCCCGGCCTGGGGCGTCCCCGCATCGACAACATCGCCGACGGCCTGCTGATCTTCCTGTTGGGGCTGGGCAAGAAACTGGTGCTGGCCGACATGTTCGGCGGTTTCGCCGATATCGGATTCAACGCCGCGGCGCATGGCGCGACGCTGACATTCTTCGAGGCGTGGTACGCCACCCTGTCCTACGCGCTGCAGATCTACTTCGATTTCTCGGGTTACTCCGATATGGCCATCGGCTTGGCCCGGATGCTAAACATCCGCTTCCCGCTGAACTTCGACAGTCCTTACCAGGCCAGCAACATCGCCGATTTCTGGCGCCGCTGGCACATCACCCTGGGCGGCTTCCTGCGCGATTACCTGTATATCCCGCTCGGCGGCAGCCGCGCCGGAGCGTTGCGCCGCTGCGGCAACCTGATGACCACCATGCTGCTCTGCGGCCTGTGGCACGGAGCGGCGTGGAATTTCGTCATCTGGGGCGGGCTGCACGGGATCTACCTTGTCGCCCACGCCCAGTACCGCCGGATGTTCCGCCCGCTGCCCGCCATGCTCGGCCAGGCTGTTACGCTGTTCGTGGTGATCCTCGCGTGGGTGCCGTTTCGCGCCGGGTCCCTGCACGACACCTGGGTGGTGCTGCGCGGCATGGCGGGCCTCGACGGCGTTACCCTGCCCCGGATGATCGTCTCGGCGCTGCCGCCGCTGGCGAAATTGGCTGATCCGGTCAGCGTGATGCCATTCCTCGGCGACGCCCGCACCCTGAGTTTCCCGGAACTCTCCGCCTGCCTGCTGCTGGGCTGGTTGATCGTGCTGGCGCTGCCGAACCTGCACCGCATGACCGGCCGCGCCCGCCATTGGTGCCTGACCAGCAGCTTCGCCTTGTCGGTGCAGGCGCTGTTTTTCGCGCCCCATGTCGCCCCGTTCCTGTATTTCCAATTCTGATGGGGCGCCTGCTGCTCGCCTGCGCCGCCTCGCTGGCGCTTTATTTCAGCGCCTTCACCTGGCTGCTAGACCGGCCGCTTACGCTGGGCGCGCTGCGCGCCCGCATCGAGGCCAACATCGCCCTGGGCGAGGCCGTCCAGCAACCCAAACTGGTCATCCTGGCCGGATCGAACGGGCCATATTCCCACCGTTGCGAGACCATCGGACCGATCATCGGACGCCCTTGCATC
This sequence comes from Rhodopila sp., assembly GCF_965277825.1. NCBI lineage: Bacteria > Pseudomonadati > Pseudomonadota > Alphaproteobacteria > Acetobacterales > Acetobacteraceae > Rhodopila > Rhodopila sp. The sequence continues at coordinate 1,364,896 of NZ_OZ255846.1, forward strand.
AACGCCGGTGTCGCGGTCGGCGTCGGGCTGGATTATCTCTTCACCCGGTGGGAGAAGCTGCTGCACCCCGGCGACATGGTCTACCTGCCGCTCGAGGAGGCGCAGTACGTTCGCCCGCGCGCCGCCACCGATCTGGGTCCGGACGCCAGCATCATGCTGCGTCACGACCGCGCCACGTTGGCGACATTGCCGCCGCGCCGGCAGATCGCCGCGCTGTTTACCGGCGACCTGCGCGGGGTGATCATGAGCCTGATCGAAGCCGCGCTCACCGAAGACGGCTTCCATGACCCGCGTGTCGCGGCCGAGGGCGGCACCAACGCCTGGGGTGATCACGTCGGCCATACCGTCGCGCTGGCCGCGCTGAACCGGACCGCGCTGGCGGCGATCACCCCGGTTCACCCGACCGCCGCCGAGATCCGCGCCGGCTACGGCAGCGAACTGGTCGCCGGCTTCCTCGACTGGGCCGACCGCAACGGCGTGCGCGCGATCGGCGGCCTGCCCACTGGCTTCGCCGACTCGCCGATCGCGGACGACAGCCTGGCGGCGATCCGCGCGATCTACCGCGACCACGGCGCCAGTTTCGTGGAACTGCCGAACCATAGCCGCTACCCGCGGTCGGCGTTTTTCGACACCCAGGACCACCTCAACGAGGCGGCCCAGATCCGCCATTCGTTCGCCATCGCCAAAGCCCTGTCGCGCCTGACCGAGCAGCAACAGGCGCGCTCGCGGTAGCCGACTCGGCTTAGAAGACTCGCATTTTAACCGATCGGCACCATGAATCTTGCTCCATAAACGTCTAATTATGGGACAAGCTCTCGAAGCGGACGACCAGCCTCCCGCCGTCACCCAGCCAGTTATACAGCCAACGCCAGCCAAAGGCTGATTCACAAGGATTATGGAACACAGCACATGCCGGTCCGGTATGAATTCAACATCTTCGAGCGGCGCGCCAGGGAACTGATCGCCGCCGACGGGCCAAGTGACGCAGTGGCCATTTATCTGTTCATGGCGGATGGTGATCCATCGTTGGACGCTGGGTATCGCCGAACGCATCGGCCACTGCTACGAACTGTGGGGCGAACTCCACGCGGCTCGGTGGTGGTTTGGACGCGCAGTGGAAGAGAATCCCGGAATTGCCCGTTACGCGGAAGCACGACTACGCTTCGAGCACCCTTCGATCGCCGACCTCTTCTCGAGAGAAGACTTGGAGCAAGCAAATCGAAGCTGACCGAAGTGATCAGATATCGCTCAAAGAACCCGATCGGACGATGCTCAGGGTGACAGCGCCGCGTGCCGATCCGGACTAAGACATGATCGCGGCGCCGGCGGAACGTTCAAGGCGCGTAAATCATGCAAACAAGCAAAGAGCTGGACCATTTTTCGGCATGCACAGTCATGCTGAAAGTGGCCCAGCCTGCTACCTGCCGGGACCGCCGCCGAACCTTCGGCAGACACCCGCCGGCGAACCGGACTAAGATGCGCCGACGCATTGAAACCGTTGGACAGCGACCGCATATCGCGCCCGCAAGGAGGATACGCATGGACGACACCGTTGTAGAGCAACACGCATTTGGCGCCGAGGTCGGGCGACTGCTCGACCTGGTGGTGCATTCGCTCTATTCCGAGCGCGAAATATTTTTGCGGGAGCTGGTGGCCAACGCGGCCGACGCGGTGGACCGCCGGCGTTTCGAGGCGCTGACCGACCCAAACCTGGCACCGCCGCCCGATGCCAAGATCCGCGTGGTGCCCGACAAGCAGGGCAGCACGCTGCTGATCTCGGACGACGGCATCGGCATGACCCGCCAGGAGATGATCGACAACCTGGGCACTATCGCTCGTTCCGGCACCCGCGCGTTCGCGCAGAACCTGGCGGCGACCGAACCGGAAGATCGTCCCAACCTGATCGGCCAGTTCGGTGTCGGCTTCTATTCCGCCTTCATGGTGGCCGACCGCGTCGAGGTCACCTCGCGCAAGGCCGGCAGCGAGGACGCCTTCACCTGGGCATCCGAGGGCGCCGGCCAGTTCACCCTGACCCCGGCCAGCCGCGAGCAGCCCGGGACCGATATCGTGCTGCACCTGAAGTCCGACGCGTCGGAGTATCTTGAACCGGTGCGGCTGGAGACGGTGATCCGCAAATGGGCCGATCACATCACCCTGCCGATCACCGTGGCGCAGGACGGCAAGGACCAGCCGGCCAACGAGGGCACCGCGCTGTGGCGCAAGGCCAAGTCCGAAACGACCGAGCAGTCCTATAAGGAATTCTACCGCCACCTCGGGCATTTCTTCGACGACCCCTGGGCCACGCTGCATTGGCGGGCGGAAGGCACGTTGGAGTATTTCTGCCTGCTGTTCATCCCCGGCGCCAAACCGTTCGATCCGGTGGACAACGACCGAGACGCGCATGTGCGGCTGCACGTCCGGCGCATGTTCATCACCGACAAGGCCGAACTGCTGCCGCATTGGCTGCGCTTCGTCAGCGGCGTGGTCGATACCGAGGACCTGCCGCTGAACGTTTCGCGGGAGATGCTGCAGACCACGCCGGTGCTGGCGCGCATCCGCAAGGCGCTGATCGGCCGGGTGGTGGCGGAACTGAAGACCCGCACCAAGGACGCCGACGATTACAACAAGTTTTGGGAGAATTTCGGCCCGATCCTGAAGGAAGGTGTCTGGGAGGACGCCGAACACCGGCCCGAGATCGCACCGCTGCTGCGCTTCAAGTCCTCGACCCAGGACGGCTGGACTTCGCTGCCGGACTATATATCGCGCATGCAGGACGGCCAGGACACGATCTACTACCTGTCCGGCGAACATGCCGACGCGCTGAAGACCTCGCCACAACTCGAGGGCGTCCGCGCCAAGGGCATCGAAGTGCTGCTGATGGCTGATTCGATCGACTCGTTCTGGCCCGAACGGCTCGACAGCTTCGAGGGCAAGAAGCTGCGCAGCGTCACCCAGGCCGCGGAGGACCTGGGCAAGGGCGACGACCAGCCGGACATTTCGCCGCTGCTGGCGGCGATCAAGTCGGCGCTCGACAGCAAGGTATCCGATGTCCGTTCCACCGCCCGCCTGACCGACAGCGCCGTCGTGCTGGCATCCGACGGCCGCGGCCCGGACCTGGCGATGCAGCGGCTGATGCGGCGGGCCGGACGCGCGATGATGCCGTCGAAGCCGGTGCTGGAGATCAATCCCCGGCACAAGCTGATCGAGGCGTTGTCGGCGAGGCTGGACAATACCGCGCTGATCGCCGAGGCATCGGAGACGCTGCTGGATCTGGCGCAGGTGCAAGAAGGCGATCTTCCGGCCGACGCCAGCGCATTCGCCAGGCGGGTCACCACGCTGCTGGCCGGCAGCCTGGGGTAGTTCACGATCGCCGCGCGACGTAATCCTCGTTACAGGTCGACCGGTCGGGTGACAGCACCGGCCGGTTACCTATCTGACCTGATATCGAGGAGCATCGTCCATGCTTGACCAGAAGCTTGATTTCGTCATCGATACACCTGATGGCGCGCGGCCGGTTCATGTCGTGCGGCCCGACGGGCTCGCCGGGTTTCTCGAAACGCTACCGCCGGCGCAGGCCGGATTCCTGCGCGAAAGCGGGTTCGCCGCCAAGCCGGACGAACTCCGGTTGTTGCCTGGTCACGATGGCGTGGCCGGTGCGGCACTTGGGATCGGCAACGATGCGTCATTATTGGTCTATGGCGGCCTGTCGATGCAGTTGCCGGAAACCATTGCCTGGCGCCTGGAACCAGGTGATTACGATCAGGCGACGGCGATCCTTGGCTATTGTCTGGGCGCGTATAGTTACAGCGGCTTTCGCTCGCCGCGGCGCAAGCCGGCATCGCTGTTTGTTCCGCGTGGGCACGAAACGAGTCTGTCGCAGGCATCCGCGACCTGGATGGTCCGCGACCTGATCAACACGCCGGCCAATGTTCTGGGGCCGGTCGAACTGGCCGAATTTACCGTATCGATGGCGGAACGCCACGGTGCCGAGTGCGAGCTGTCGGCCGGCGTCGCCCTGGAGCAGGCCTATCCGACAATCGCCGCCGTCGGGCGCGGATCGGAGCGACCGCCTCGAGTGGTCAGCTTCCGCTGGCGCGGCAGCGCCGCCGGAGACAACGCGCCATTGCTGTCGCTCTGTGGCAAGGGTGTTTGTTTCGACACCGGCGGCTACGACCTGAAGCCGTCGGCCGGCATGTTGCGGATGAAGAAGGACATGGGGGGCGCCGCGACCGTTCTGGGCCTGGCGCGCCTGATCATGGAGGCGGATCTGCCGCTTCGGCTGGCGGTGCGGATCGGCTGCGTGGAAAATTCCGTCTCCGGAACAGCGATGCGGCCATCCGACGTGGTGCGGACGCGGTCCGGGCTGACGGTCGAGATCGGCAACACCGATGCCGAGGGCCGGCTGGTGCTGTGCGACCTGCTGGATGAAGCATCCGACGAGAACCCATCCCTGCTGGTGGATTGCGCAACCTTGACCGGCGCTGCGCGCACCGCCCTGGGTCCCGACCTGCCGGCAATGTTCAGCAACGACGACGCAACCGCAGAGGCGCTGTCGCGACTGGCCGGAGCGGTGCACGATCCGCTCTGGCGACTGCCGTTATGGCCGGGATACGATGATTGGCTGAAGAGCTCCGTTGCCGATGTGAACAATGTGTCATCGAAGCCGATGGCTGGATCCATAGTCGCGGCACTATATCTGCAACGCTTCGTGAAACCTGGGGTGCCGTGGCTGCATCTCGATCTCTACGCATGGAACGATCAATCACGACCCGGACGTCCGGAAGGCGGCGAGGCAATGGGGATGCGAGCCTTGTTTGCTTTGGCCAAGCAAAAAGGTTGACTGCACCCGGCACGAGACATTGTTTTCACACCGTTGTGATTTGGTGCTGAGATCGCAAACTGTAATAAGGTTGACACCGAACCATTTGTCAGCGTAACGAGTGATATTCGGTTTGCTCCCCGCCCCAGAAAGGATACTGACGTGGCATCTCCTCCCAACCCGGTTTCGGATGCGCAAGTGGGCCTGCTGCGCGATACGGTGGTCGCACTGGTGCGTCGCGACGGCGCCGATTTGTCGGCTCGCCAACTGGGTGTGTTCCTGACCTGCTATCTGAACGAAGGCGGCCACACGGTTCGCGGCCTTGCCTCGGCGCTCAAGGTGTCGAAGCCGGCGATCACGCGCGCCCTTGATCGCCTGGGCGAACTGGACTTTGCCCGCCGCAAGGTGGATCCGCTGGATCGCCGCAGCGTGCTGGTGCAGCGCACGACCAAGGGGTCTGCCTTTCTGCGTGATCTGCGCAACATCATGGCGCACGCATCGGGGGACGCCAAAAAGTCGTCAAGAAAGGTCGCGGCCTGACTGTCTGATCCGGGCTCGACCCAACGACATCCGATCGCAGGCCGGAACGTCCTTTCAAAGTCACTGTCTGAGACCGGCCATGTTGGACTGGTCCTCTCCGGACTCCCCTTGTGCCGGTCGATCACATAAGAGACGCTGTCGCTTTACCGCGATGGAGGTCAGGGGCGATGTCCGAGTCCGAAATCACCGCCTGGCTCAGCACTCAGCAAGATGCCATGGTCGCGCTGCTCGGCAACATGGTCGCGATCGACAGCGGCAGCTATAATAAAGCAGGCATCGACGCGGTCGGGGCGGTGATCTGCCGGTTTCTCGAAAACCATGGACTGAAGGTCGAAACCCTGACGCAAAGCCGCCACGGCGACTGCTTGCGCGCCACGCTGCCGGGCCACGCCGGCGAAGGCAATGCCGGGCGCAATATCGTGCTGATGGGCCATCGCGACACGGTGTTTCCCGACGGCGAAACGACCCGCCGACCGTTCACCATCCGCGACGGCGTGGCCTATGGTCCGGGCGTCGCCGACATGAAGGCCGGGCTGACGATGAACTGCTTCATCCTCGCCGCCTTTGCCCGCTTCGGCGGCGCCCCCGCCCCGCTGGTCGGCCTGTTCACCGGCGACGAGGAGATCGGATCCCCGGAAGGCCGCCCGGTCATCGAGGCCGAAGCCCGCCGCGCCAGGGTGGTTTTCAACAGCGAACCAGGCCGCGTTTCGGGCAATGTCGTCACCGGCCGCAAGGGCGGCGTGTTCATGGCATTCCGCATCAGCGGCAAGGCGGCGCACTCGGGCGGCAACTTCGCCGCCGGGATCAGTGCGATCGAGGAACTGGCCCACAAGATCCAGGCGATCCACGCACTGACCGACGCGGATCGCGGCATCACCCTGAATGTCGGCCTGGTCAGCGGTGGCCAGAGCGTCAACACCGTCGCCCCCTGGGCCGAGGGGCAGATCGACCTGCGCTACGTCGACCCGACCGACAAGGACGACATCATGGCGCGCATCGGGGCAATCATTGACCGCAGCTTCGTTCCCGGCACCCGAACCAAATTAACGGTGCGGGGTGAATTCCTGCCGCTGACCCAAAGTGCATCCGCCGGCCGCCTGTTCGAGCTCTACGTCGAAGCGGCCGCGGCGTCGGGCTTCCGCACCGACGGCGAGTTCACCGGCGGATGCGCCGATTCGGGCTTCACCGCGGCGGTCGGCGCGCCGACGATCTGTGCCGTTGGCCCGGTCGGCGGCGAGGCCCACAGCCCCGACGAGTTCCTGCGGATCGACAGCCTGGTGCCGCGGGCACAAGCCTGCGCCCGGGCGATTCTGCGGCTGGACCGGGCCGGACTCTGAACTCGGGGCCGCTCGCGGCCAGCGTCCAGGTCTAGCCACCGGGCGTGGGCGTAGCCATCGTCGTCAGGATCGGACGGCTAAAACCGGGGGCCCGGGCGCGAACAATTGTAGCGCGGGCAAGACCCCCATCCAGCCGAATGGTATCGTATGGCACGATATTCCAGGCTGGCCATGGTTACACTCCCGGTGTTATACCAGCCGCCCTAGACACTGACTGTTGCCCACTCCCTGGTGCCAATGGATCGAATTCGATCTGGATCATCGACCAGCCAGTTCCAGGCCTCTGCGCAAGCCTCGAGGATCTCGTCGTAGCTGTCCCATACGCAGGCGGAGAGTTTGTTGGCGCGAAGGTAATCCCAGACATTCTCCATCGGGTTAAGTTCCGGGGCGTAGGGCGGCAGCGGCAACAGCACGATGTTGTCGGGCAGCTTGATGTCGCCGCCGCGCTGATGCCACCCGGCGCCGTCACAGATAATCGCCGCGATCGAGCCGGGCGCGACCTGCGTGCTGATCTCGGCGAGGTGCAGGTTCATGCATTCCATGTTGGCGGCTGGCGCGATGATCGCCGCGCCGACACCGCGTGCCGGACAGATCGCGCCAAAGATGTAGGCGGTGTCGTGGCGGTTGTCGCGCAGCATCGGCGGACGCGAACCGACCGGCGCCCAGACATAACTGAGCGAGCCTTTCTGCCCGACCCTGGCCTCATCCTGGAACCAGATCTCCACCGGCGTGGCCGCGGTGCAGCCGTTCAGGGCTTGCTTCAGGCTGGCACCGAAGTTTTTTTAAAAGCCTCCTGCGCCGCCGCATCCTTCCTGGGATGATACGGCCGCGGCTGCAGCTGGGTGAGCTTCAGTTTGTGCAGCCACTTGCCGATCGTGCGTTCGGGTACGGTGACCGAGAACCGCCTTGTCACCTCGGCGCGCAGATCGACACAGCGCCAGCGGATGACCTTATGGATGTTCGGATCAGGCCCGGCGATCACCAGCTCGCGCAGTTCCGCCATCTGCGCCTCGCTCAGTTTGGCGCGCGCCCCCGGTGGCTTGCGCGACACCAGGCCGTCAAGGCCGGCATGGTTATAACGATGCACCCAGTCGCGCAGGGTCTGACGGTCCATGCCCGCCTGGCGCGCGGCATCAAGCCGCGAGACCCCGTCGTGGATCATCGCGATTGCCAACAGCCGCCGGGCCTGGCCGGCGTCGTCGCTCTTCGCCGCCAGGGCACGCAGTTCCGCCGGCGCGTGGTCGATGCGAGTAATTTTGATCGCTGCGCTCATCGCGTCCTCCAATGCAGCGAATCGATGCTGCAGCGAGAGCGAATCGTACTTTCGCGGTCTTGAGAATCGGGGGGCCGAGAAATCTAGCGAGAGTCGTCTTCAGTGGCGGCTGGTATTATCGCTCGGCCCGTCATCAGCGCCGCAAATCGGACGTCGTTTTGCCATCGTTTCCGGCAAAACTCGGTTCAGTTCAAAGTGATCGGATTCGATACGATGCAACAAAATGGCCGCTTGTTCCGCCTGACCGCGACCACCGCGCTGACCGCGCTGCTGTGGGATGCCACGCTGCCATCGCGCGCGGTGGCCCAGCCGGCACCCCCGGCGCTGCCGGCACCGGGTCAGGGCCGCCCCGATCTCAACCAGGCCGACCCACCCGAACGGGTCGGTCGGATCGCCGTCATGACCGGTCCGGTCTCGTTTCATAACCCCGGCGACACGCAGTGGAGCGCGGCGACCCAGAACTATCCGGTCAGCAGCGGCAATTCGTTCTGGACCGAGGCATCATCCGAGGCGCAACTGGAAGTCTCTGCCAGCCGCATCGCCATGGCCGGGGCGACCGAGTTCGACGTGGCCGCGCTGGACGCCGCCGGGTTGCAAGGCGTCGCCACCCAGGGCGAGGTCTATCTTCACCTGCGCGAACTGGCGCCCAACGAGGTGTGGTCAATCCAGACTCCGCGCGGACAGGTCCGGCTGGGTAGCAACGGACGTTACGACATCATCGTCGGCACTACCGACCAGCCGACGTTGATTACCGTGCTGGATGGGTCCGCCCAGATCGACGGGCCCGGCGTGTCGCTGCAGGTGGCCGCCAACCAGAGCGCCACGATCTCCGGGACGGACAGTTTCCAGGGCAGCGTCGGTCCGGCGCAGCGCGACGCGTTCCTGACCGAACGCCTGAACGCGGAACGACCGCCCCCGGCGCCGGCATCGGCTATCCCGGCCCAGGTCGTTGCGATGCCCGGTGGCAGCGATCTGATCGGCACCGGAAGCTGGAGCCAGGCGCCGGACTACGGTGAGGTCTGGTACCCGCCGGTGTCGGCGAACTGGGTGCCATACCGCGAGGGCCATTGGGCCTATGTCGCACCGTGGGGCTGGACCTGGGTCGACGATGCTTCCTGGGGTTTCGCACCATTCCATTATGGACGCTGGCTGCGGATCGGCGACCGCTGGGCCTGGACACCGGGTGCGGTCGCCATCGCCAGGCCGCCGGTCTATGCGCCGGCGCTGGTAAGCTTCATCGGCATCGGCGCCGGCGTGGCATTGGGCGCGGCACTGGCCTCGGGTTCGATCGGCTGGGTACCGCTGGGCCCGCGGGAGGAATTTCACCCTTGGTATCATGCATCGAACAACTACGTTCGGCAGGTCAATGTATCTCACGTCACCAATCTGACCAACATCCGGAACAACAGCGTTACGATCAATAATTATGTCAACCGAGCGGCGGCGACATCCATCCCGGGCGCTGCGATGACCGCCTCGCGCCCGGTGCAGGCGGTGGCTCGGCCGGTGACAGCGCAACAATTCGCCGCCGCGCGTCCGATCTTCGGGCAGCAACCGCTGCGGCCGATCGCGACGACGGCCGGGGTCACGCCTGTGGTCGCGCGTCAGCTGAATCTGGCCCCGGCCGCGATGGCGCACCCGGCGCCGGGTCCCACTGTTCGCGCCCAAGCCCCCGGCCGCCCCGGCTTCGCCCGGCCGGCCCTGGTGCCCGCCGCCGGCAGACCAGGCGAGCAAGGGCGTCCGACTGGCGTTCGTCCGGAGGACGTCACCGCTCCGGCGCCCGGCCATCCTGCCGGGGTCGCACCGACCGAGCCGCGCCTTGGACAGCCGAACGTGGTCAGGCCTGGCACGATCCCAGGCGCGCTGCGTCCAGTGGGTCCTAATGTGCCGGGGGCGCCGAACGTCGCGCCTCGGACCGAGCCGTACCCCGCGCCGCAGCCACGTCCGGGAACGTCGGCTGCCGCCGTGCCGCGGGTTGTGACCCCAGGACAGCCGCCGCGCCAAGCCGCGCCCGCCGTCGCCCATCCCGAGCCGCCGCGTCCCGCACAGACCGCGCCGCGGCCGGAGCCAGCGCGCCCGGTTCCAGCCGTAGTGCGCCCGGAGCCGCAGCACGTCGCGCCCATTGCGCCTCACGCCGAGCCGCCGCGGCCCGCGCCGCCGGTGCCGCGTGTCGAACTTCCGCGGCCCGCGCCCCCGGTGCCGCGTGTCGAACTTCCGCGGCCCGCGCCCCCGGTGCCGCATGTCGAACCGCCGCGCCCGGCACCGGCCATGGTTCGGCCGGAGCCGCCGCATGCCGCCCCACCCGCGCCACGCCCCCAGCCTCGGCCAGGCCAGCAACCGTAGCGCCTTCAGCCAGCTCAGCCAGTCAAAGCCCGGCCAATCACAGCCCGGCCAGTCAAAGCCCGGCCAGTCAAAGCCCGGTCAGTCGATGACGATCCGGGGCCCGCTGCCGCGCGCGGCCGTGGCGCCAGACAATTTCTGCCAAACCCGTGCGGCCAGGGTGGCGTAAGCCTTGGCCGCCTCGCTTTCAGGTGCCGACGCGGCGATCGGAGTGCCGGCGTCAGAGGCGGTGCGAATGTCCAAGAGCAACGGAATCTCGCCGAGAAATTCCGTACCCAGCCGGGCCGCCTCGACCTTCGCCCCGCCATGCCCGAAGATCTCGGCGCGATGGCCGCAATTCGGGCAGCAGTAAAAGCTCATGTTTTCCACCAGGCCGAGCACCGGCACCTTGGTCTTCTCGAACATGCGCACACCGCGGCGGGCGTCGATCAGGGCGATGTCCTGCGGCGTCGAGACGATCACCGCACCGGTCAGCGCGACCCGCTGGGCCATGGTCAATTGCGCGTCCCCGGTGCCGGGCGGCATGTCCACCACGATGACGTCGAGCGGCCCCCATTCGACCTGCCCCATCATCTGTTCCAGCGCGCCCATTACCATCGGGCCGCGCCAGATCATCGGAGTTTCCTCATCCACCAGGAAGCCGATCGACATGCAGGACAATCCCCACGCCTGCAGCGGGATCATCTTGTCGCCGCGCACCTGCGGCTTGCGGTTGAGCCCGACCATGCGCGGCAGGCTGGGGCCGTAGATATCGGCGTCCAGCAGGCCGACCTTGTGGCCCTGCCGTGCCAACGACACCGCCAGATTGACCGCGACGGTGGATTTGCCGACGCCACCCTTGCCCGATGCGACGGCGACGATCGCCTTCACCTCCGGCAGCAGCAGCGCCGGCTTGCCGCCGGGCGCCCGGTGCGCATGCCCCGGTCCCGCCCCAGGGGCCGCTCCAGAGGCAGTTGGGCGGCCCGCCGCGGCGGCAGTTGGCGGCTTGTGCGCGGTCAGGATCGCGGTGGCATTGGTCACACCTGGCTGGCGCAGCAGCAGCGCTTCGGCCTCTCGCCGCACCGGCTCCATTGCCGCGGCATGGGCGCGATCGGTCAGCAACGTCGTCTGCACCAGACCGCCGCGAACCTCGATCGCCTCAACCAGGCCGGCGGTGACGATGTCCTGCCCCGAGGCTGGGTCCTTGATCGCCCGCAGCGCGGTGCGCAGAGCCTCCACGGAAGTCTCGGCCATGGACTTGTGAACCCTCATCTTGCAAACCTGGGACGGCCGGCGGATAAGCACCGCGCCGCATGCGCCTGTCCACAACGATATGGCGCAGCATACCGTTTCCGCCAACGGCTCGCGCACTAGGCAATTCCATTGGGCGATTCCATTGGGCGATTCGACAGGAGCCACTCCGGATGTCTTGGAAAAACGGCGGTCCCGGTCCATGGGGCAATCCGCCCGGCTCGTCTGGTCCCGGCTCGTCGGGCGGAGACGGCGACAAGAAACCGACGCAAGGCCCTTGGGGAAGTAAAGGCGGGAATGACGGCGGCGATCGCGCCGACCCGGATCGCGGACCGGGCCGTGGCGCTGAGGGCAAGTCATCAGGGCCGCCGCCACGCGGCCCGCGCCCCGGCGGCCCGTTCGGCAGCGGGGGAGGTCCGTTCGGCGGCGGCGCCCCCGACCTCGACCGCATCATCGCCCAGGTGCAGGGCTTCATCCGCGCCCTGATGGGCGGCGGGTCCGGCGGACGGTCCAGCGGCGGCCCGTTCGGCAGCTTCGGCAACGGCCGCGGCGTGGTGTTTCTGCTGCTGCTCGTGGTCGTTGTCTGGTTCGCCAGCGGATTTTACCGCGTGCAGCCCGACGAACAGGGGGTCGTAATGCGGTTCGGCGCCTACGCGTATTGGACACCGCCCGGCCTGCACTGGCATCTGCCCTGGCCGGTCGAGTCGGTCGAGCTTCCCACCGTCACCCGGATCAACCGCACCGAAATTGGCTACCGTTCGACCCCCAGCGGCAACATCGAGGCCGGCCAGGAGGCCCCCAGCCGCCAAGTCCTGGCCGAAAGCCTCATGCTGACTGGCGATGAGAACATCATCGACATCGACGTCGCGGTGTTCTGGCGGATCAGCGACGCGGCGGCCTTCCTGTTCAATACCGCCAACCCGGAAACCCTGGTGCGCGCCGTGGCCGAAAGCTCGATGCGGGAGGTGATCGGCCGCTCGCCGATCCAGCCCGTGCTGGGTCCGTTGCGCGGCCAGATCGAGGCTGACGTGTTGAAGCAGACCCAGGAAATCCTCGACCGCTACAAGGCCGGGGTGGAAATCACCCAGGTCCAGTTGCAGAAGGTCGATCCGCCGGCGGCGGTCATCGAAAGTTTCCGCGATGTCCAGCGCGCCAACACCGACGCCGAGAGGATGCGCAACGAGGCTGAATCCTACCGCAACGACATCGTGCCCCGCGCGCGTGGCGAGGCGGCCCGCATCGTCGCCGAAGGCCAGGGCGCCAAGGCCGCCTCGGTGGCTCAGGCGAACGGTCAGGCGCAGCAGTTCGACAGCGTGCTGAAAGCTTACGAAAAGGCCAAGGACGTTACCGTACGCCGGATGTATCTGGACACCATGGAGGACGTGCTGGCGCACGCCCAACCGCTGGTCGTTGACGACAAGCTGAAGGGGCTGGTGCCGTTCCTGCCGCTAAACGTGCCACCGCCGACACCGGCGAAACCCGCCGCCCCGGCCTCGTCCGCCTCGGTGGGACCGGGCCGATGAACCGCATCGGCATCGCCGCCATCGCGTTGCTGGTTGTGCTGGGCGTCATCCTCAGCGGCAGCCTGTTCATCGTCACCCAGACCGAGCAGGCATTGGTGCTGCAATTCGGCAAGGTGGTGCGCCCGATCGAGGACCCCGGCCTGCATGCCAAATGGCCGATCGCGCAGAACGTCATCAGCTTCGATAACCGCCTGCTGTCGGTGGAACTGCCGGGCGAGGAAGTCATTCTCGGCGACCAGCGCCGTCTGATCATCGACACCTTCACCGTGTTTCGCATTACCAATCCGCTGCGCTTCTACCAGGCCATCGGGCCGATCGCGGACAATATCCGCGGCCGGTTGAATTCGGTGGTCACCGGGAGCCTGCGGCGGGTGCTGGGCAACAACAAGCTGCTCGATGTGCTGTCGGCGGACCGCGAGCACATCATGTCGACCATCCGCGGCCAGGTGAACACCGAGATGGCGAACTTTGGCGTCACCATCGTCGACGTCCGTATCCGGCGCGCTGACCTGCCGAAGGAAAACACCGATGCGATCCTGTCGCGGATGCAATCCGAACGCCAGCGCGTCGCCGCCCAGGCCAGAGCCGAGGGCGCCGAGGCCTCGCAAAAGATCAAGGCCGACGCCGAACGCGAGCGCACTGTCTTGGTGGCTGACGCCAAGGCTACCGCCGACAACCTGCGCGGTGAAGGCGAGGGCCAGGCGACCGCGGTCTATGCCAAGGCGTTCGGCCAGGACCCGGCGTTCTTCTCGTTCTGGCGCACCTTGCAGGGCTATCACGATATTTTCGAAAGCGGCAAGGCTCGGCTGGTGATCAGCCCGGACAACGATTATCTGCGCCTGCTGCAGGCGCCCCCGGCTAGTCCGTCGCCATAGTGCAGATCCCGTCCGGAGTTGCTTCCCTGACCGGGTGACAATGCGCGAAAATAATATCCTGGAGCTTTTCCGATGAGCCGCGGAAACGGAAAAAGCGCTAGCCGAACGCCTCACGATGCGGATTGGGCGGAACTCCGCGTGTGTTTCGCTGGATAAGTTGCTAGTGTCCTGCCCTGAAGTCCGCCGCCGCACGTGGTGAACTCGGACAATAAGCAGGCCACTGAGAACAAGCGCTGGTGGCGGGAGGTTGGCTTAGCCTGCTATGGCGAACCTTGCCCTCAGGATACTAGTATCTGAATTCCGGATCATATGCGGCTAATTCGCCAGGGAAACCTATCATGCGCCTACTCCGCTCCACCGTTGCCCGCGCCGTCCTGCTGGGTGCATCCTTCGCGCTGGCGACCCCGGCCCTGTCGCCGGAACAATCGGCACTTGCGCGCCCCGCGCCTGACAGTTTCGCCGATCTGGCGGCGAAACTGCTGCCCGCCGTGGTCAACGTGTCCTCCAGCCAGACGATCACCGCGAAGAACGGCGGCCCCGGTGCCGGTCCGGAGATGCCGATGTTCCCGCCGGGTTCGCCGTTCGAGCAGTTCTTCAAGGACTTCCTCAATCGCAATCGTCCAGGCCAAGGGGGCAATGGCGGCGACAATCCGCCGCCGCCACGCCGGGCGCAGAGCCTCGGTTCGGGATTCATCGTCGATTCGTCGGGCTACGTGGTGACCAATAACCACGTGATCGAGGGCGCCGACGAGGTGTCAGTCACGCTGCAGGACAATACCACCTTGAAGGCCGATATTGTCGGACGCGACGAAAGCGGCGATATCGCGTTGCTGAAGGTGAAGTCCGACAAGCCGCTGCCGACGGTCGATTTCGGTGACTCCAGCCAGTCCCGCGTCGGCGACTGGGTGCTGGCGATCGGCAACCCGTTCGGCCTGGGTGGCACCGTCACCGCGGGCATCGTCTCGGCTCGCGGGCGTGATATCCATCAGGGCCAATACGACGACTTCATCCAGACCGACGCCGCGATCAACCGCGGCAACTCGGGCGGCCCGCTGTTCAACATGAATGGCCAGGTGATCGGCATCAACACGGCGATCTTCTCACCGTCCGGCGGTTCGATCGGGATCGGCTTCTCGATCCCGTCCAACATGGCGAAGAACACCGTCGCCCAGTTGAAGCAGTATGGTCATGCGCGGCGCGGCTGGCTAGGCGTGAAGATCCAGCAAGTGACCCCCGATATCGCCGAGAGCCTTGGACTGAAGGACGCCTCCGGCGCCATGGTGGCCGGCATCACCGACGGCGGCCCGGCCGAAAAGGCGAAGATCCACAGTGGCGACGTCATCCTGAAATTCGACGGCCAGGACGTGAAGGAGATGCACAACCTGCCGCGCATCGTGGCCGACGCCGTGGTCGGCAAGGACGTGCCGGTGGTGTTGTGGCGCGACGGCAAGGAAATGACGGTACAGACGGTCCTGGCGGAGCGCCCGGCCGACGACCAGCTTGCCTCGGCTGATGCGACCAAGCCGGCCGACGCCACCAAGCCGACGGCGATTTCAGGGCTGGGGCTCAAGATCGCGCCGGTCAGTCAGGATCTGAAGGACAAGTTCCAACTGCAGGACACTCAAAAGGGCGTGGTCATAACCGACGTTTCGCCCAACACGCCGGCGGCCGAACGTGGACTGAAGCCGGGCGATGTCATCATGGAGGTGCAGCAGGGCGAGGTCACCTCACCCGACGATGTCCGCAAGCAGGTGGACGCGGCCCGCAAGGCCGACCGCAAGTTCGTGCTGATGCTGATCCAGCGCGAGGGCGGCGTGCAGTATGTGCCGCTGTCGCTTTCCAAGGCCCCGGCCGGCAAGGACAAGCAGCCCGGATAGAGGCGATGTCCTGGTCGGCCTCGCAGTACGCCAGCTTCGAACAGGAGCGCACCCGCCCGGTGCGCGATCTGGTCGGCGCCATCCCGGCAGCCCAGATGCGCCATGCGGTCGATCTCGGATGCGGGCCGGGAAACTCCACCGAGGTCCTGGCCGCACGGTTTCCGGCCGCCGAGATCCTGGGTTTGGACAGTTCCCCCGACATGATCGAGGCCGCCAGGCAACGGCTGCCGAAACTGCGGTTCGACTTGGCCGATATCGCTGCCTGGGATGCGCCCGACCGGTTCGACGTGATCCTGGCCAATGCGTCGCTGCAGTGGCTGCCGAACCACGCGGCGCTGATGCCCCGGCTGGTCGCAAAGCTGGCAACCGGTGGAAGTCTGGCGGTTCAGATTCCGGACAACCTGGATGAGCCGGCGCACCGGCTGATGCGCGAGGTGGCGGCGGACGGCCGCTGGTCGGGCAAGTTGTCCGGCGCCGCCGACAGCCGGGCACCGCGTTTGCCGGCCGAACGCTACTACGCTCTGCTGCGGCCGCACGCGGCGCGGGTCGATGTGTGGCGCACCACCTATCACCACGTGCTGGCGGGCGGAACCGACGCGGTGATCGAATGGTTCAAGGGCAGCGGATTGCGGCCCTTCCTGGCACCGCTCGATGAAGCCGAGACCACGGGGTTTCTGTCGGCTTACAAGGCAGCGCTCATTGGTGCCTACCCGACCTTGCCGGACGGGTCCGTGCTGCTGCCGTTTCCCCGAATGTTCTTTATTGCGACACGGTAACAGGCCGCGTCACCCCGGTTTGTCGATCGCCGCTGACCGCTCGAGCAGCGCGGCGAGGCCTGACAGGATACGAAGCGATGCGCCGATCTTCAAACGGGGCGTCAGCCCGCAAAGCCTGGGTTTCAGAACTGTGCTGAGCACTTCGGAGCGAAGCGCTGACGGGCATCGGGACCGGAGCCCAACCGTCTCCGCGCCGGCGCCGGTTTACGGGCGCCGATCGCATCGCGAAACCACGAACGCCGAGGCCGGGTAACCTTGGGCGAATAGCAACGCGCGCAAATCGGCGTGCTCAACCCTGGTTCGGGCCTGGTTCGCCACCACCGGCTTGGCATGAAACGCCACGCCGAGCCCGGCGGCGGCGATCATATCGAGGTCGTTCGCCCCATCGCCGACGGCCAGCGTGGCATGCAGCCGGACCCCGCGCTGGCCGGCAAGATCGTGCAACGCCGCCAGCTTGCTGTCGCGGTCGAGGATCGGCTCCGCCACCTGCCCGGTCAGGCTCGCGCCATCGTCCAGCAGCCGGTTCGACCGATGCACATCGAAGCCAAGCTTGGCTGCTACCCGGGCGGTAAAGAAGCTGAACCCGCCGGACACCAGCGCGGTCAGCGCGCCGTGGGCCCGCATCGTCGCCACCAGCTCAGCCGCCCCAGGCGTCAGCCGGATCTGCTGCCAGGTGGTCTCCAGCGCCGCCAGATCCAGACCCTTGAGCATCGCCACGCGCTCACGCAGCGCGGCCTTGAAATCGAGCTCCCCGTTCATCGCCCGCCGCGTGATCGCCGCGATCCGCTCGCCGATCCCGGCGTGGCCGGCGAGTTCATCGAGTGTTTCGCCGGTTATGATTGTGCTATCCATATCGGCGATCAAAAGCGCCTTCCGCCGGCCGCGACTTTTGGTCACGATCGCATCGATTGGCTTGTCCCCGACCGCCTGATGCAGCGCGAGCGCATCCAGCGGCACCGACAGCGGAATGTCCGCTGCTTCGCCGGCCGACAGCACGACCGGGGGGGCGCCGCGAACCGCGTTGCGGATTTGGTTTAGCAAAGCCGGTGTCAGGCTGGTCGCCTCGCGCTGCGCCACCACGGTGAGTATATCGGTCATGTCGGCCGGACCCTGGCAGCGCGCCCGGCGCCGTGCAAGCGAACGACAAAGGACGCTCGATGACCAACCTGCCGCCCGCGCTGATCGTTGCCGGCCCGACCGCCAGCGGGAAATCCGCCCTGGCGCTGGCCATCGCCGACCGCCTGGGCGGCACCATCATCAATACCGACTCGATGCAGGTGTATCGCGAGCTCCGCGTGCTGACCGCGCGCCCGACCCCGGAACAGGAGGCGCGGGTTCCGCATCGGCTATACGGTGTCCGCCCGTCGGCCGAGGCCGGCAGCGTCGCCTGGTGGCGGACCCAGGCACTGTCCGCGATGGACGAGGCGCACGCCGCCGGCCGGTTGCCGATCCTGACCGGCGGTTCGGGGATGTATTTCGCCGCGCTGACCGATGGGCTGGCCGACATTCCCGACCCCGGGCCAGCGGCCCGAGCCGAGGCTCGTCGGCTGCTCAACGAACAAGGCGCCGCCGCGCTGCACGCCGGCCTGGCCAACGTGGATCCGGCCACCGCCGCTCGGCTGAACCCCGAGGACAGCCAGCGGATCGCACGCGCCTGGGAGGTCTGGCGCGGTACTGGCCGCGGCCTCGCGGCTTGGCAGGCCCATCGCGGGCCGGCCGCACCGTGGCGCTTCAAAGCCATCCTGCTGGATCCGCCGCGCGATGCACTGCGCGCGGCGATCGCCGACCGCTTCGAGGCGATGCTGAATGACGGCGCGCTGCGCGAGGTGCGGGCGTTGCTGGCGCTACAGCTCGATCCCCAGCTGCCGGCGATGCGCGCCCACGGCGTGCCGGAACTGGCGGCCCATCTGCATGGCGAGCTGTCGCTACAGCAGGCCGGACGCCGCACCGAATTGGTCACCGGTCAATACACCAGGCGGCAGGCGACATGGTTCCGGCATCATCCGCTCGCCGCCGCGACCCACGTTAGCACAATAAATGCTAGATTTTCAGATTTTACGCAATTATCGGAAAGTGCGCAAGCCGATTTGTTCACGTTTATTCAACTCCTGGCTTGACCCGCGCATCCAGGAGGCTTATCCGTCCGGGTGTTCAACAACAGGAGCCGAACGAATGTCGGCGGAATTGGCCCGGTCAGGAGCAGAAATCCTTCTACGCGCGCTCAAGGATCAGGGCGTAGAGGTTATTTTCGGCTATCCTGGTGGTGCCGTGCTGCCGATCTATGATGCTCTGTTCCAGCAGAACGCGATCCGCCATGTACTGGTGCGCCAGGAAGGCGGCGCGGTGCATGCCGCCGAGGGCTATGCCCGCTCCACCGGGCGCGTCGGGGTCGTGCTGGTCACCTCCGGTCCGGGTGCCACCAATGCGGTGACCGGCCTGGTCGATGCGCTGATGGACAGCATTCCGGTCGTCTGCCTGACCGGACAGGTGGCGACGCATTTGATCGGCAACGACGCCTTCCAGGAGGCGGATACCACCGGCATCACCCGCCCGGCCACCAAGCACAACTACCTGGTGAAGCGGGCCGAGGACCTCGCCCGCGTCGTGCATGAGGCGTTCTATGTCGCCCGCAGCGGCCGGCCCGGCCCGGTGGTGGTCGACCTGCCGAAGGACATCGTGATCAATCCGGCACCCTATGCCGAACCGGCGGCGCAGCATCCCAGCTACCGGCCACGCACCGAACCCGATCTTGGCCAGATCGCCAAGGCGGTGGCGCTGATGAAGCAGGCCAAGCGGCCGATGATCTATGCCGGCGGTGGCGTGATCAATGCCGGTCCGGCGGCGTCGGAGGCGCTAACCCGGCTGACCCGTATCACCGGCTTTCCGATCACCAATACGCTGATGGGCCTGGGTTGCTACCCGGCCAGCGACCCGCAGTTCCTCGGCATGTTGGGCATGCACGGCACCTATGAGGCGAACTTGGCGATGCACGGCTGCGACATGCTGCTGGCGGTCGGCGCGCGGTTCGACGACCGGGTGACCGGGCGGCTCAACGCGTTTAGCCAGGGCTCGCGCAAGATCCACATCGACATCGATGGTTCGTCGATCAACAAGAACGTGCCGGTCGAGGTGCCGATCATGGCCGATGCCGGCCAGGCACTCAGTGCGCTGCTGGCTGCCTGGCAGGCCAGCGATGACTCGGTGGACAAGCCCGCGCTGGCATCATGGTGGCGCCAGATCGATGGCTGGAAAGCCAAGGATAGCCTGAAATTCACCCAGGAGACCAAACCCGGCAGCATCATCAAACCGCAACATGCGATCCGGCGGCTGTATGAACTCACCCGCGCCCGCAACAAGGAGGTGTTCATCAGCACCGAGGTCGGGCAGCATCAGATGTGGGCCGCGCAGCATTTTCAATTCGAGAAGCCGAACCGCTGGATGACCTCGGGCGGCCTTGGCACCATGGGATATGGGCTGCCGGCGGCGATGGGGGTGCAGATCGCCCATCCGGAGGCCTGCGTGATCGACATCGCCGGTGAGGCATCGATTCTGATGAACATCCAGGAAATGGGCACCCTGGCGCAGTATCGCCTGCCGGTTAAGGTGTTCATCCTGAACAATCAGTATATGGGCATGGTGCGGCAATGGCAGGAATTGCTGCATGGCAGCCGCTATTCGGAGACCTACTCGGCGGCGCTGCCTGATTTCGTCAAGCTGGCGGAGTCGTTTCATGCCACCGGCATGCGGGCGAAATCGGTCGATGAGCTGGATGGCGTGATCAATGCGATGCTGGATTGCCCGACCGCGGTGATCGCTGACATCGCGGTCGATCAGACCGAGAACTGCTTCCCGATGATCCCCAGCGGTGCGGCGCACAATGAAATGCTGCTGGGTCCGGAGCACGAAGCCTCCGGCGCCGGCATCACCGACGCGGGCATGGCGCTGGTCTGATCGCGCTGCCGCCTGCATCCGGGGTCGCGGCCAGGCCTGGCCTCGCGCGCCCGGGTTTTTTGTTACCTTCTCATTTGGTTTCGACGATGCCCAGCCCTTCTGACACGACGCAGCGGAGCGCGACCATATCGGTCCTTGTGGATAACGAGTCCGGTGTGCTGGCGCGCGTCATCGGGCTGTTTTCCGGCCGCGGCTACAACATCGACAGCCTGACGGTGGCCCCGGTCGATGCCGCCGGGCTGCGCAGCCGCATCAATATCGTTACGTCCGGAACCAGCATGGTGATCGAGCAGATCAAGGCCCAACTCGACCGCCTGGTTCCGGTGCACCGGGTCGCAGACCTGACGATGGACGGCCCGCACGTCGCCCGCGAACTAGCGCTGGTCAAGGTGATCGGCGCCGGTGAGCAGCGCGTGGAGGCGCTGCGCATCGCCGATACGTTCCGCGCCCGCGTGGTGGACACCACACTCGGAAGTTTTGTATTCGAACTGACAGGGGCGGTCGAAAAGATCGACGCGTTTATCGAGTTGATGCGCGATCTCGGGTTGGCGGAGGTGTCCCGCAGCGGGATTGCCGCGCTGGCGCGTGGATCTCGGGTAATTTGATGTTGACGCTGCGTCAATGCCGCGTGGTTCCTATAATCACCCGAAAATCCAAGGGGTTGCGGTGGCACTGATCGAAGGCTTCCGGGTGCAGAACTTCCGTTCGTTGCGCGATATCACGCTGGGAAAGCTGTCCGGCAGTGCCGAGGCAAAAGTGCTGACACCGCTGACGGTGGTGATTGGGAAAAACGGTGCCGGCAAGAGCACCTTGTTTGATGCGTTCGGGTTTCTTGCCGACTCCCTAACGAGCGGCGTGGAGGCAGCCTGTGATAGAGAGCAGCGGGGCGGCTTCGAACGTCTGCGGTCCAGCGGCATTCAAGAACCGATCCGATTCGAGATCTATTATCGTGAGGCGTTGAATCAGCGCCCAATCACCTATGAACTGACGATTGATCTCGACGAATCTGGTCGCCCGTTCGTCTTGTCGGAGGTTCTGTTGCAGCGGCGGCATCGGGCGCCGTATGGCCGCCCGTTCCCATTTCTACGTTTATCGCGTGGAACCGGCCAGGTATGGGCGGGCGAGGACGCGCTTGAGATCGAGGGTGAGGAGTCCAACGAACGCATGCCGGTTGGGCTGACCGACATGCGTCAACTCGGCATCGCTACGCTGGGAACGCTTCGCGATCATCCTCGCATCAGCCGTTTCCGCGACTTTCTTAAAGGCTGGTATCTATCATACTTTGATCCCCACGCCGCTCGAGGTTTGCCGGTCGCCGGGCCGCAGGCGCACCTGAACTTGCACGGCGATAACCTCGGCAACGTCGTTCAGTTCATGCAGCGAGAATACAAGGACCGGTTTGATTCGATTCTGCGGCGTATTGCGGACCGGATACCGGGCGTAACGACTATCGATACCAAGGTCACAGACGACAAGCGGGTTCTTTTGCGTTTCAGCGACGCAGGATTTCAAGACCCGTTCTTCGCGCAGCAGATGTCTGACGGAACGCTGAAGGTGTTTACCTACTTGCTCCTGCTGGAAGACCCCGATCCGCCACCTTTCATTTGTATCGAGGAGCCTGAGAACGGCCTCTACCATAAGCTCTTGGATACACTCGCACGTGAGTTTCGGGCGCATGCCACGGGAAGGCGAAATGCGCCACAGCTATTCGTGACTACCCACCAACCCTATTTCGTCGATGCCCTTGCTCCTGAAGAGGTTTGGATACTCGAGAAGGGGCTCGACGGGTTCTCAACCATCCGCCGGGTCTCCGACCTTCAGGTTGTAGAGAATCTGGTTGCTGAGGGCCTGCCGCTGGGCGGTCTTTGGTATAGCGACTACCTCGATTCGAGGTAGTCATGCACATTGAGATCCTGACAGAGGACAGTTCCGGCCAGCGCCTAGTCGAACATCTCATGCCAAAGCTGATTGGACGGTTTGGCGAGCCACATTCATGGCGCTCTCACGCTTATCGCGGCATTGGTCGCATACCGAAGGGCTTATCGAGATCGGCCGATCCGCTGAGGCGCATGTTGCTGGATCAGATGCCTCGCCTGCTCCGCGGTTACGTCAAGACCCCGGGTGTAGATGCGGTGGTCGTGGTGTTGGATACTGATGTTCGCGACTGCAGGACGTTTCTGGCGGAGTTGCAATCACTTTCGGCATCGTGCGATGCGTCGCACTTGGCGTTGTTCCGCCTCGCGATCGAAGAGACCGAGGCTTGGTATCTTGGGGATCGTGCTGCGCTGCAGCGTGCCTATCCAAAGGCAAGGATGCGCACTCTGGACCATTATGTGCAGGACTCCATTTGCGGCACCTGGGAACTTGTCGCGGAAGCAATCCACCAGGGCGGCGCGCGCGCCGTCCGACAGGCTGGCTGGCCATTGCCGGGTCAGATCAAGCATGAATGGGCGGACCGGATCGGGCCGCTCCTGGACCCGGAGACCAACCGCTCGCCTAGCTTCGCCAGGTTTCGCGATGGATTACGGCGGCTAACGGGCGCACCATCGCCGAATAGCAGACTTGCCTAATGAATTGGATGAATACCAACGCAGTCGGCCGTTGCCTCATGCGCGATCTCGGTCTCACCGAAGTCTCCCGCAGCGGCATCTCTGCCTTGGCCCGCGGCAGCAAAGTCACCTGAAACCCCGGCGGCCATGGCGCCCGCGCGCCCGTGCTCAGCCCGCGCGCCGGTGCTCATCCCGTGCCGCGCGTCGGCACCACCGCGATGTCCACCGACGGGCGCAGCTTGGCGCACACTTGCAAAACCTCGTGAATATTGCTGGTCAGAAACTTATCGAACGGCGTGTTGTCCTGCACGGCGTTCTGGTCGATCGCAGGAAAAGTCTGCTGCTTCAGGATGTAGTCGAACCGCGCCGCCCATTTGCGGGCGCCCAGCCTGGCCGTGGTCGAGCAGTTGTCGACCATGTAGGAGACACCCTTGTAGTCCATGTAGGGGTTGAGCGAGTCCACCGCCTCGATGATCGATTCGTTGGCGATCTCCGAATACGGATGCCCCCGATCCTGCAGCAAGTCGACCTGCGCCATCATGCAGGCGAGGTAGACGCCGGCGGTCTCGGCATTGATCGGCGCGTAGTTGCGGCCCGTGTTGGCCCGCACCTTCTCGCCCACCGTCCACATATCTGTGCTGTCGATCTTGCCCATCGGATAGGTGGCGTGCCGGCGGGTGGCGTTGATCACGCTGCGCACCTCGTTGCCGGAGGCCACGTCGTCGTAGATCTCCTCGAGGATCTCGCGGCAGGGATGATAGGCGGCGTTGTAGGCAGCACGGAACGCCGCCTTCTCGTTGTCGTCGAGTTGCTCGTAGACCGCTTTCAGGCCGGAGCGGGAAATCGTCTTGCTGATCGGGCCGGTGATCGACTCCGAGGTGTTGAGGTACGCGTCATCCTTCGCCATGCCCTGGCCGGTGTAGCGGGCGTACAGGCTCTCCGCCAGGCCGTGCACGGCGCCCAGCAGGATGCCGCGCTCCCCGAAGATATCCGACTTATACTCTGATTCCAGCGTGGTCTCGAAGGTGTAGGGCGAGCCCAGCGCGACCGACCAGCCAAGCGCGTAATCGGTGGCCTTGCCGTTGACGTCCTGGTGCACCGCGAAACTGGCGTTGATGCCGGCGCCGTTGACCTCACGTCCCTGCTCATACAACCGCCGCACCGAAGGGCCCATGCCCTTGGGGCAGACGGCAACGACGTTGATGTTCTTCGGGAAGTCATCGCCTTGGGCCTGCAAATGGGACAGCAGGAAGCCATGGCTCAGCCCCAGCGTCGCGCCGGGGCGAAAGGCGCCCAGGATCTTCTTGTAGTTCTCGGCGAAAGCCGCATCGGAAATCAGCAGCAGCGCCATGTCGCTTTCGCGAATGACCTCGTACATCTCCCCCAGCGTGCCATTTGCCTTGGTGAAGCCGACCTGCTCGGCCTCCCGCATCGAGGACGAGCCTTCGCGCAGGCCCACTTTGACGCGGATGCCGCAGCCTTCCAGCGACTCACGCAGGTTCTGCGCCTGGGCCGGTCCTTGCGAGGACCAGCCGATGACGCCGATCTGCTTGATGCCGTCGAACGCCTTCGACAGCAATGGGAACAGGTGGCGGCCGCCGGCGACGATGGTTTCCTCGCGGTCGGCCATCTTGACCACACGGGTTTCGAATACCTTGGAGGTAAAACTCATCGGCCGGATCCTTAAGCTCAGGCATGGGTTACATCTTTGGCTGCGCTCAGTGCAGGGGCGGCGGAGTGCAGTCAAGCGCAAAAGGCGCCGACCTGTCCTGACATTCGCCTGACGGCACATCGACATTGCGCCAACGATCGGGCGGCTAAGTCGAACAAACCCGGTGGCGGTCGCTTGAATACTGGCTTGCCAGTGTGCTATCCGGGCATCCATCCTGGAGCCAGTTCAGAACCATGCCGTTGAATCTGTCGATCAAGAATGTCCCTGATCGCGCTGTGCAAGGCCTGCGCGAGCGCGCCGAACGACATCATCGGTCGCTGCAAGGCGAATTGCTTGCGATCGTCGAGGCTGCCGTTCAAGAGGACCGCCCGGCGACACCGGCGGAAATCCTCGCCGAGGTACTCCGGCTTGGGCTGCGCACGCCCAGCGAGGCAACCGCCCTTATCCGAGCGGATCGTGACCGAAGTTAAGGTGGTGGATGCCTCTGCCTTGGCGGCTTTGCTGTTCGCTGAGCCTGAAGCAGAGGCGGTGGCGGATCAGCTTGGGGACAGCCGCCTGGTGGCCCCCGCCCTACTCGGCTTCGAATTGGCCAATGTGTGCCTGACCAAGACCCGCCGCCATCCAGAGCGGCAGCCGGCGCTGACCGCAGCCTTTGCACTTCGTCATCAATTCAGCATCGAGGAAGTGGTGGTGGATCACGACGCGACCCTGGCGCTGGCCGGACGGACTGGGCTGACCGCCCATGATGCCAGTTACCTTTGGGTGGCGCGGCAGCTTGGAGCTGAACTGGTGACGCTTGATCGGCGGCTGGCGACGGCGGACGCCGCATCTCGCGGGTGATCGCCGCTGCGTTGCGCTGGCGCGGAAACTGCGTGCCGCACGGCTGATCGGTCTGGAAAATTGGCGACCCCAGGGGCCACCCAGATCACTTTCGACTAGCCATCAGCGGCTGGATGCGCTGGCCGAAATTCTCCATCCCCAGGATGAAGTCGTCGAACGTCAACATCACCCCGGCGAGGCCCTCGACGGTTGCCAGTTCATCGAGCATGCGGGCGACGGTGGCATAGGACCCGACCACGGTCCCCATGTTGAAGTTCACCGCCGAGACCGGGTTGATCATGCTTTGCGCGGTGCTGCCGGCATCGGCCTTGTCGTCGTTGCCGGCCTGGGCGCCGAGCCAGCTCAGGGCATCGAGGTCCTTGCCGGCTTTGTAGCACTCCCATTTGGCCTGCGCGGCGGCATCGGTTTCGTCGGCGATCACCATGAACAGGGCATGGGCGCCGACATTCCGCCCGGTCTTTGCCACCGCCTTCAGCAGCCGGCCGATCGTGGCGCTGCATTTCGTCGGCGTATTGACGCCCTCGCCGAGGCAGAAGTTGAAGTCGGCGTGTTCCGCCGCGAACGCCATGCCGACGTCGCTCTGCCCGGCGGAGACGATCTTCGGAATTACCGACGGGCGTGGGCTGAGCTTGCAGTCGGTCATCCTGAAATAGGCGCCCTTGTGGTCGGACGTTCCGGTTTCCCACAACTGCCGCATCACCGTCACGTATTCGGCGCTATACTCGTAGCGACGCTCGTAGTGCTGCTGTCCCGGCCATAGGCCCATCTGGGTGTATTCGCCCTCGGCCCAGCCGGAGACGATGTTGATCCCGAACCGGCCCGGCGCGATGCTGTCGATGGTGGCGGCCATGCGCGCCGCGATCGCCGGCGGCAGGGTCAGCACGGCGGAGGACGCGTAAAGCTGGATGCGCTGCGTCACCGCGGCGATCCCCGCCATCAAGGTGAAGCTTTCCAAGGCATGGTCCCAGAACTCGCTCTCGCCGCCGAAGCCGCGCAGCTTCACCATCGACAACGCAAATTCAAATCCATACCGTTCGGCCAACAATGTGACGTCGCGGTTGAGCGCGAAGCTGGTGTTGTACCGCGGCGAGGTCTTGGAGATCAGCCAGCCGTTGTTGGCGATGGGGATGAAGACGCCGAGGTCCATGTGTCGTGCTCCCGTTGTCGATCAGCTTTCTGCAGGTGCATGCAACGTGCCATTGGGCAACGTGCCATGGGGCAACGTGCCGCCGCATGGCACGTTGGGCGACGATGCGCCATGGACCCTCGTGGCGTCGGCAATCGGCCACATCGCCGCGGCCAGGTCTTGTCGATCCGCTTCACCGGGTTGATCCTTCGGCACAACAGTCAGGAGGAACGAGGTGCCATCGATGACGTTCGACGTGATTATCGTCGGCGGCGGTTCCGCCGGGTCGGTGCTGGCCAACCGGCTCTCGGCGCGCAGCCAGAACAAGGTGCTGCTGCTGGAAGCCGGCCAGGATACGCCGCATGGCAAAGTGCCGGCCGCGGTGCTGGATTCCTATCCCGGAACCGCCTACCTCAACCCGAACTACACTTGGAACAAGCTGAAGGTCACCACCGAGGTGATCTCGCACAACAACCCCGACGAGCAGGCGCCCCCGCTGCGAACGTACGAACAGGCGCGCATCCTGGGCGGCGGTTCTTCAATCAACGGCCAGTTGGCCAATCGTGGCGCCCCGACCGATTACGATGACTGGGCGGCAAGCGGGGCGGCCGGCTGGGACTGGAACGGCGTGCTGCCGTATTTCAAGAAGGTGGAGCGTGACATGGACTTCGACGGTCCATGGCACGGGCGCGAAGGGCGCATCCCGGTGCGGCGCATCTTCCCCGACCTCTGGCCAGAACACGCCAAGGCGGTCGGCCGCGCGTTCGAGCAGTCGGGCTGGAAATTCATCCAGGACCAGAACGCGGCGTGGGAGGATGGTTATTTCCCGATATCCATCTCCAACGCCTATGAACGCCGGGTCTCGGCCGCGATCGGCTACCTCGATCCCGGCACGCGATTGCGCGAGAACCTGACGATCCGCACCGATAGCCAGGCGTCCGAACTGATTTTCGATGGCCAGCGCTGCGTCGGGGTCAAGGCGGTGGTCGCCGGCAAGGCCGAGGAATTCCGCGGCCAAGAGGTCATCCTGTCCTGCGGTGCGATCCATTCGCCGGCGCATCTGATGCGCGCCGGCATCGGGCCGGCCGCGCATCTGCGCGAACACGGCATCGAGGTCCGGTCCGCGCTGCCCGGCGTCGGACAGCGGTTGCAGGACCACCCCGCCGTCGCGGTCGCCGCCTTCATGAAGCCGCATGCCCGCATCGTCAACGACTATTCGAGGCGCCACATCTACACCGGGCTGCGCTACTCCTCCAACCTGGCGGGCATTCCGCCCGGCGACATGTTCACCGTGGTGACCAGCAAGACCTCCTGGCACGCGGTCGGCGAACAGATCGGGTCGTTCATCATAACGGTCTACAAGACCTACTCGGAGACCGGGTCGGTCCGCCTCCGATCGTCGAATTGGTCCGATGAGCCGCAGGTGGATTTCAATCTGCTGTCAGACCAGCGCGACCTGGAGCGAATGATGGATGGTGTGCGCCGGTTCGCCGCGATGCACCTCACGCCGATGATGCAGACCGTGATCGAGGACCCGTTCCCCGCCAGCTACAGCGACAAGGTGCGCCAGGTGGGATTGCACAGCCGTAAGAACAAGCTGATCACCGACGTGCTGGCCAAGGCGCTGGATGGGCCGGCCAGCTTGCGCAAATACCTGATCAAGAACCTGGTGATGGAGGGCGTCACCCTGCAGGACGTGCTGACCGACGACGACAAGCTGGAGGCGTTCGTCCGCAAGGCCGCGGTGGGCGTGTGGCACGCGTCCTGTACCTGTCGGATGGGCGCCGATGGCGACCCGATGGCGGTGACCGATCCGGCGGGGCGGGTGCGGGGGGTGGACGGGCTGCGTGTGGTCGACGCCTCGGTGTTTCCCGCGGTGCCCTGCGCGAACACCAATTTCCCGGTGCTGATGACAGCCGAGAAGATGGCCGACGCAATCCTGGCCGGGGCCTGAGGTCGGCGCCCCGGGGGTCGGCGGGGGCGGGGGTTGCATTGCGGGGCAGGCTTGCTAGAAACCGGCCCTCGCGAGTGCGGGCGCATAGCTCAGTTGGTAGAGCAGCTGACTCTTAATCAGCGGGTCGTAGGTTCGAACCCTACTGCGCTCACCAGTCGCCCCGTTAGGCGATATCGACAGCGCGATCACGCCACTCCTTCAATACCTCCGCGCGAAGAACACCACGGTGACCGTGGCACTCAGCGCCACCACGAACCAGCGCAGCACCGTCGGCGGCAGATGCCGAGCGAACCGGGCGCCGTAGTAACCGCCGGCAATGGCCGACACCATCATCGCCGCCATCTCCGGCCAGCGCACCGCGCCGGCGGCCGCGAAGCACAGCACCGCCGACCCGTTGGCGGCGCTGACCAGCAAGGTCCGAGGCGCTGCCATCGCCGCCAACGGCGTGCTGTCGATCAGCATCCAGACCGCCATCATCATCAGCCCGATTGCGCCGCCGAAGTAGCCGCCATAGACCGACAGCACGAACTGGATGGTCAGGAACGCCGGGCGTCCGATGCGCACGTAGCGCCGCAACCGATCACCCAGATGCCGGCCGCCCAGAAACGTCAGCGTCGCCAGCAGCAACAGCCACGGGATGACCAGATCGAACATGCCGCCGGGCGTCACCAGCAACAGGATAGCCCCCAGCATCCCGCCCGCGACACTGATCGCCAGCAACAGCTTCAGGCTGATCCCGGCGATGCCGCGCAAATCGTCGCGGTAGGCCCAGGCGCTCGCCATCGTGCCCGGAAACAGCGCAACCGTGCTGGTTGCATTGGCAGCGATCGGCGGCAGCCCGACCAGCACCATCACCGGGAACGACACGAACGACCCGCCGCCGGCGACCGCATTCATCGTTCCGGCCAGCAGGCCTGCCAGGACCAGGAGAAAGAAGTGCTGCACGACACTTACGGCAACAGCGGCACGTTCTGTTCCAGTTCGGCCAGCCACGCCGCCGCGTTGCCATCCGACGGCGCCCGCCAATCGCCGCGCGGCGACAGCGACCCGCCGGCGGAGACCTTCGGTCCGTTCGGCATCGCGCTGCGCTTGAACTGGCTGAAGCCGAAGAACCGGGTCAGAAACACCCCCATCCAGTGCCGGATCTGTTTCAAGTCGTAGCCCACCCGCAGGTCGGCGCGAAAATGCGCCGGCCATTCCCCGCGCGCCGGGTCTTCCCATGCATGCAACGCCAGGAAGGCGATCTTCGACGGCACGAAGCCGTAGCGCAGGATGTGGAACAGGGTGAAATCCTGCAGCGCATACGGCCCGATCTTGGCTTCCGTGCTCTGCGGTGTCTCGCCCTCCACCGTCGGCACCAGTTCGGGCGAAATCTCCGTCGCCAGGATCGCGTCCAGCGTGCCCAGCACGTCGTCGGCAAAGCGCTTGGTGCCGATGATCCAACGGATCAGATGCTGGATCAGCGTTTTCGGCACCCCGCCATTGACGTTGTAGTGGGCCATCTGGTCGCCGACACCATAGGTGCACCAGCCCAGAGCCAGTTCCGAGAGGTCGCCGGTGCCGATCACCATGCCGCCAAGATGGTTCGCAATGCGGAACAGGTAGTCGGTGCGCAACCCCGCCTGCACGTTCTCGAAGGTGATGTCGTAAACCGATTTGCCGCTGGCATAGGGGTGCCCGATATCAGACAACATCTGTTTCGCTGCAGGTTTGATATCGAGTTCGCTCGCGGTCACGCCCAGCGACTTCATCAACGCCCAGGCATTGCTCTTGGTGTGATCAGACGTCGCGAACCCCGGCAAGGTGTAGCCCAGGATGCCGTCGCGCGGCAGTCCCAGCAGGTCGAATGCCTGCGCACAGACCAGCAGCGCCTGGGTCGAGTCCAGGCCGCCCGAAATCCCAATCACCACCTTTTTCAGCCCGGTCGCCCGCAGCCGCTGCGCCAGCCCGGAAACCTGGATGTTGTACGCCTCGTAACAATCCTGCTCCAGCCTCGCCACGTCCGCCGGCACAAACGGAAAGCGCTCGACCGTGCGGCGGAAACCGACGTCGCCGCCGGGCGCCCCAACGGCAAAACCGATGCGGCGAAACGCCCGAGCATGGCGACGGCGGTTGGTATCGAACGACCCCATCTGCAAACGCTCCTGGGCCAGCATGCCCAGATCGATATCGGCGATCGCCGCCTGATCCGCCACCGGAAACCGTTCGGTCTCGGCCAAAGTATTGCCGTTCTCGAACACCGAGGCCTGCCCGTCCCACGCCAGGTCGGTGGTCGATTCCCCGGCCCCCGCCGCGGCATAAAGATAGGCCGACAGACAGCGGGCGGACTGCGACCGGCACAGCAGCCGGCGAGTCTCGGCCTTGCCGATGGTGATGTTGCTGGCCGACAAATTCGCCAGCACCGTCGCCCCCGCCACCGCCGCCTCCCCGCTCGGCGGATTGGGCACCCAGACGTCCTCGCAGATCTCGGCATGCACCACCAGGCCGCGCAGGTCGGAGGCCTCCCACAACAGATCGGTGCCGAACGGCGCGGTCCGGCCGCCGAGGGTGATCGAACCGCCGTCAGAACCATCACCGCTGACGAAGTGCCTGGGTTCATAGAACTCGCGATAGTTCGGCAGGTGGATCTTCGGCACCACCCCCAGCAGTTCGCCGCGATGGATCGCCAGGGCGCAGTTGTACAGACTGCCCAGGTGCCGCAACGGCGCCCCCACCAGCAGCAGCGGCATCAGCTCGATCGACCCGGCGATCAGCGTCTCGATCGCAGTCTCGACCGCATGCAGCAGCGTGGTCTGCTGCAACAGGTCGCTGATCGCGTAGCCGGAAATGCCCAGTTCCGGAAACACCGCCACGGCAACCGACTGACGGTCGCAATCGGCCGCCATGCGCAGGATCGACTGCGCATTGGTCGCCGGATCGGCCAGCGCGGTTCGGGTGGTGCAAGCGGCGACACGGGCGAAGCCGTGGCGATACAGCGAACGAAAACTCATCCCCGGGCCCAAGCAATGTCTTGCATAATATGGCCCCGAACGATCCCCGGCGCCATCCGGTGTCGAAGCCGATCTTCCAACCCCGAGCGGCGAGCCCAGGCCCTCCGATCGGCGCCATTCCGTTGCAGAACGATTGCCAACACCGCTGGCGGGAATGACTAAAAACTTAGTCTTTTTGTCATCAAATCGCCGCCGACCGAATTTCGGCCTGATCGTAGGTTGCCCGCTCTTGCGTGCACCCACGGTCTGAGGACTCGATGCCCAAAGCTACCTGCCTGAAGTATGCCCTGCCGTGCGCCGCCGCTATTGGGGGCGCCTTCAACATCCAACCCGCGGTAGCCCAGACCGACTCCCAGATCCAGGCGATTCAGCAGCAGATCAAGGGGCTGCAATCGCAGTTGAACCAGCTCAAGTCCAACCTGTCGACGCGAGACCGCGAGTTGCGCGCCGCGCAGCAACAGGCCAGGGCAGCACAGCGGCAGGCCGCCGCGGCCTCGGCCCAGGCCGCCCAGGTCGCCGCCACCCGGCCCCCGGTCGCTGCCGCTCAATCTCCACTCGCCGCCGCTCCGTCCCCGGTCGCCGCCGCTCCGCCGGAACCGCCGTTGCCGCAGGGCGCATTCCGGGTCGGCGGGTTGACCGTCACGCTGGGCGGGTTCGCCGCCGCCGAAGGCCTCTACCGCTCGCGCAACCAATCCTCCAGCGTCGCCACCAATTTCGGCAGCATCCCGCTGCCCAATACGCCGGCCTACCATACCCCGGAGTATCGCGAGACGGCACAGCAGAGCCGCCTGTCGATACTGACCGAAGGCCAGTTGGATGAGGCACAGAAACTCACCGCCTATGCCGAGACCGACTTCCTCAGCGCCGGCACATCCTCGAACTCCAACGAAAGCAGCAGCTACACCCTGCGCCTGCGCCAGTTCTTCGGCGCCTACGACAACACCGATTGGGGCCTGCATGTGCTGGGCGGGCAGGCCTGGAGTCTGGCGACGATGTACAAGACCGGCCTGGTGCCGCGCCAGGAACAGGTCCCCTTGACCATCGACGCGCAGTACGTCGTCGGCTTCAACTGGGCCCGCCAGGCTGAAATCCGCGTCGCCAAGGATTTCGACAACCACAAGATCTGGCTCGGCCTGTCACTGGAGTCGCCGCAGACCACGTTCGGCAGCTCCGCCGGTCCGAACTGCCTCACCGGCGCTGGCGCCACCACCGCGGTCGGCGGAGGCACGCTGGAAGACACCCAATGCGGCGGATCCAACGTCAATTCCATCCAGGCCTACAGCGCCAACTACGCCCCCGACGTGATCATCAAGGCCGCCGCCGATCCAGGCTGGGGCCACTACGAAGTGTATGGACTGCTGCGCTTCCTCGACGGCCGCGTCTCGTTCGCCAGCACCGGGTCGGGCAAGGGATACGAAACCACCGGCGAGGGCATCGGCGGCGGCATGATCCTGCCGCTGATACCGAAGATGCTCGACTTCCAGGTCAGCGGCCTGATCGGCCAGGGCATCGGCCGCTACGGTTCGGCGCAGATCGCCGACGCCACCTTCTCCCCCACCGGCAAGATCGAGCCGCTGTCGGAGTACTCGATCATGGGCGGCTTCGTCGGCCATCCGATCCCGGCGGTAGACATCTATGCCTATGGTGGTGCCGAGGGCGCCAATCGCAAATCGTTCTCGGGCACCGCCGGCTACGGCAATCCAGCCGCCAACCTGTCCGGCTGCGAGCTGGAACTCGGTTCCTGCAGCGCGGTCACCTCCAACGTCGTCGAAGGAACGCTCGGCGCCTGGTGGCGGGTCATCAAGTCGCGCTACGGCACGATGCAGCTCGGCGCCCAGTATGAATATGTGAACCGCAACACCTTCTCGGGTACCGGCGCCACCAGGGGCAGCACAGTCTCGCCGTCCGCTGACGAAAACATCGTCCTGTTCAGCCTGCGCTACTATCCGTTCCAGTAGCTTAAGGGGCGATCGCTATTGGTGATATCACCAAACGCGTGAATCGCCCTCTTCGAACCATGATCGCGGCGAGCCTCGCTGCCCGGGTCATGACGAGACGCCGGTGGCGGTCTATGACCCGTCGTCGTGCGCCACCTCGATCTGCCTGTCACCGACGCTCTCCCCCGCCTTGACGCCGCGCTGAGTACCGGGCGGAACGTCCTGCTGGTGGCTCCGCCCGGCGCCGGAAAGACCACCCTCGTCCCGCTCGCCTTGCTCGACGCGCCATGGCGCGGGGATCGCCGCATCCTGATGCTGGAGCCGCGCCGCCTCGCCACCCAGGCCGCCGCCAGCCGCATGGCGTTCCTGCTGGACCAGCCCCTCGGCCGGACCATCGGCTACCGCACCCGCCTCGACGGCGCCGGGTCGGCCGAAACCCGCGTCGAGGTTATCACTGAGGGCCTGCTGCTGCGCCGCCTGCAATCCGATCCCGGACTGGATGGCGTCGCCGCGGTGATCCTGGACGAGATCCACGAACGCTCGCTCGATTCCGACCTCGGCCTGGCCCTTTGCCTCGATCTGCAGCGCGTGCTGCGCCCGGACCTGCGGCTGCTGGCGATGTCGGCCACCCCCGACGGCGGCCGCCTGTCCGCACTGATGGCGGCCGAGGTGATCGAAAGCAGCGGCCGGATGTTCCCGGTGACGGTCAAGCATCAGCCGCGCGATATCGCCCATATCCGCGAACTGCCCGACGCCGTCGCCCGAGCGATCCGCGCCGCGCTGGCCGAACATCCGGGCGACATCCTCGCCTTCCTGCCCGGCATGGCCGAAATCCGCCGCACCCAGACAGCGCTCGACGGCATCATCGCCGAGGTCCTCCCGCTGCACGGCGACCTGCCGCCCAGGGACCAGGACCGCGCGCTACGCCAGGGCGAGACCCGCCGCGTCGTGCTGGCGACCTCGATCGCGGAAACCTCGCTCACCGTCCCCGGCGTTCGCATCGTGGTTGACGGCGGCTGGCGGCGCAGCCCTCGGCTCGACCCGGCCACCGGCCTGACCCGTCTGGCCACCGTCCGCGTCTCCCGCGCCGCCGCCGACCAGCGCGCTGGACGCGCCGGGCGCGAGGCGCCGGGCATCGCCATCCGCGTGTGGTCCCCCGCCCTGCACCGAGGCCTGCCTGCCTTCGATCGCCCCGAGATCCTGGAAGCCGAACTCTCCGCCCTGATGCTGGAATGCGCCGGCTGGGGCACCCCCCCGGCCGAGCTTCCGTTCCAGGACCAGCCGCCGGCCGGAGCGCTGGCCGCCGCCGCCGCGCTGCTCAGGGACCTCGGCGCGCTCGACGACCAGGACCGCATCACCGCCGACGGCCGCGACATACTGCGGATCGGTGCCCATCCACGACTGGCCGCCATGATGCTGGCCGCCGACGGCGCGGAACAGGCTGCCCTGGCCGCCGACCTCGCCGCATTGCTGGAAGAACGCGACCCGCTGCGCGCCCAGGACTCCTCCGCCGACATCGCTAGCCGCCTCGCCGCCATCGCCCACGGCGACCCGGCCGCTGACCGCGGCGCGTTGCACCGCATCCGCCAGACCGCCCGCCAGTATCGCCGCCGCACCGGCCTCTCCGCCGACGCGCCAGCCGCCGGCCAGCCCGGGCCGCTGCTCGCCGCCGGGTTCCCGGATCGCATCGCGCAGCGCCGCGGCGAACCCGGGTCGTTCCGCCTCTCCGGCGGCGGCAGCGCGCGACTGCCGATCACCGACCCGCTGGCCAAGGTTGGTCTTCTGGTCGCCGCGTCGCTGGAACTGAAGACCGCGTCCCGCATCCGGCTGGCGGCCGCGCTCGACCCCGACGCACTGCCCACCGCGCTCGCCGCGCGGGTAACCGAGCAGGTCGAATCCAGCTTCGATCCGGTGGCAGGAACGGTTCTGGGCCGCCGCCGCCGCCGCCTCGGCGCGCTGATCCTGTCGGACCGGATGGAACCGGGCGACCCGGCGCGGATCGCGGCTACCCTCGCCGCCGTCACCGCCGAGCGCGACCTGCGCCCGCTGCCATGGACTGACGCCAGCCGTCAGCTCCAGGCCCGGGTCGCCCTGATGCGGCACATCGAACCCGACGCCGGCTGGCCGGACATTGCCGATCCGGCCCTGAAAGCCACCGCCCAAGACTGGCTGCTGCCCTATTTGTCAAATATCATCCGCCTGTCGGACCTGGAAAAGCTCGACCTGCACGCCACTCTGAACGCCCGATTGCCCCGCCACCTTTCGGCACGCCTGGAGCGCGAATTGCCAACTCAACTGGCGCTCCCGGCCGGCCGCGCCGCGATCGACTATTCCGAGTCACCGCCGCTGGCCTCGGCCAAGGCGCAGGCATTCTACGGCCTGGCAACGGCCCCGGTGCTGGCCGGCGGCCGAGTCCCGCTGCGCCTGGCGCTGCTGTCCCCCGCCGGACGCCCGATCGCGGTCACCGCCGACCTCGGCACATTCTGGAAGGGCGCCTGGGCGGACGCTCGGCGCGACATGCGCGGACGCTATCCCAAGCATCACTGGCCACAGGACGGCGCCGAACCAACTGAAAACTGATCCAACAACCCGGCGCACGGATTCTTGTGACAACCTCGGCGGCATGCCATGTGGTTGCTGACACCAGCCGATTTCCCGGAGTGCCACCTCTGACCATGCCAGCCGTTTCTCATCTCCTCCGGCCGATCCCGACGCGCTGGCACCCGATGCACTGGCAGCGGTTGTCGCAAGGCGTTCTGCTCGGTCTGGCACTGTTGTCGGCCGGCTGCACACCGCAATCCGCCGTTGCCCGGGCCACGCCGGACAGCTTCTCCCCCTTGGTCAAGAAGGTGCTGCCGGCGGTGGTCAACATCGCCGTCACCGAAACCGTCTCCGGCGGAGACATGCTCAGCCAACTGCCGCCGGAACTGCGCGACACCCCGCTGGGGCGCGAGTTCCGTCGCCGCTTCGGCAACCGTCGTGAGCAGGTGGCCGGGGCCGGATCGGGCTTCATCATCGATCCCGCCGGCATCATCGTCACCAACAACCACGTGGTCGATCATGCCGACAAGATCGTCGTCTCACTGACCGATGGCCGCCGGTTGCCGGCCACCGTGCTTGGCCGTGACGAACTGACCGATGTCGCCGTGATCAAGGTAAAAAGCGCCGAACCGCTGCCCGCTGTCACCTGGGGCGACTCCCGCCGAGCCGAGGTCGGCGACTGGATCATGGCCGCCGGCAACCCGTTCGGCCTTGGCGGATCGGTGTCCGTCGGCATCATCTCGGCTGAGGGCCGCGACCTCGGTTCCGGACCGTTCGACAATTTCCTGCAGTTGGACGCCCCGATCAATCCCGGCAATTCGGGTGGCCCGGTGTTCAATATGGCAGGCCAGGTGATCGGCGTCAGTTCGGTGATCGTCTCACCCACCGGCGCCTCGGTCGGCATCGGCTTCGCCATTCCCAGCCAGGCGGTCAGCCGCACCGTGACCCAGCTTCTGACGACCGGCTCGATCGCCCGTGGCTGGCTTGGCGTGTCGGTGGAAGACCGCGACGACGGCGTGACCATCGCCGGCCTCGACCGCAGCGGACCCGCCGCCAAGGCCGGAATCCGCGCCGGCGATATCGTTCTCGCGGTCAATGGCGATAAGATCGACAGCTCCCGCGGGTTGATCCGCGCCGTCGCGGTGGTGCCCCCGGGCAACAGCGTGCGGCTGACGATCCGGCGTCAGGGACACGAAATGCAGGTTCCGGTCAGCGTCGGGCGCCGGCCGGCGGAACAACAGGCAGGTTAGTTGGCGATGGCAAACGGCACCCGCCCGTCGCTTGGCCCGTCGCCTGCATCGGATCGTGGCAGCAAAGGAGAGCAACATGCGCATCCTGGTGGTCGAGGATGATAAGGACGTCGCGGGCTTCGTGGTGCGAGGTCTGCGCGAGGCCGGCCACGTGGTGGAGCACGCCGATAACGGCCGTGACGGGCTGTTCATGGCCGCCAGCGAAAGCTTCGATGCCGTGGTGCTCGACCGCATGCTGCCCGGCGGCATCGATGGCCTGAAAATCCTGGAAACCCTGCGCGGCCAGAAGAACGCCGTGCCGGTGCTGATCCTGTCCGCCATGGCCGAGGTCGATGACCGGGTCAAAGGCCTCAAGGCCGGCAGCGACGACTACCTGACCAAGCCGTTCGCGTTCGCCGAGCTGCTGGCCAGGGTGGAAGCGCTGAACCGCCGCGGCAAGGGTGAGGGGCCGGTCACCAAGCTGGTGGTCGAGGACCTGGAGCTTGACCTGCTGTCGCGTCAGGTCAAGCGATCGGGGCAGAAGATCGACCTGCAACCGCGCGAGTTCCGTCTGCTGGAATACCTGATGCGCCATGCCGGCCAGGTCGTCACCCGCACCATGCTGCTGGAGGGCGTCTGGGATTACCATTTTGATCCCCAGACCAACGTGATCGATGTGCATGTCTCGCGCCTGCGCCAGAAGGTCGACAAGCCATTCCCGACCGGGCTGATCCATACCGTGCGCAATGCCGGCTACATGTTGCGGGCCGAACAGCCGTAGCATCCGGGCTCGCCCGTCCGACAATGCCGACGACGGCCGACCGGTTCGGCCACCGCAACTCGGCCAAGACGCAACAGAGCATGCCGGTGCCGCAAGCGCTCACGCCCGTGCTGATGACAAAACCCGCCGTCACTGTGCTTGATGGCAAGCGATTGGTCGGCTGATGCTGGACGGAGAATTGTATCGTTCGGCCGGCTTCCGATTCGGCGCGATCTACGCTCTGCTGCTGGCGCTCAGTGCCACCGCGCTGGCGATCTTTTTGTGGTGGGCCACCGCCGGGCTGCTCGATCGCCAGACCGAGGCCGCGATCAACGCCGACGCGCAGGGCCTGGCCGAACACTGGGCCGAGGGCGGCCTTCCCGCCCTGGTCGTCACCATAGAGGACCGTCTGGCGCAGAACATCGACGACGACGCCATCTACCTGCTGGTCGACCCGAACATGAAGCGGATCGCCGGCAATTTGGCCAGTTGGCCGCCGTCGGTGACCGAAACCGGAACCTGGTACGGTCTGCCGGTGATGCGGGCCGGGATGAAGTCGCTGGCCGACGTGCAGCGCTACGAACTTCCCGGCGGCTTTCACCTGTTGATCGGGCGCGACGTCCAGGTGCGCGCGCAGTTGCGCACCCTGCTGACCGACGCGCTGCTCTGGGCGGTGGTCGTCGTGCTGCTGATGGCCACCGCGGGCGCGCTGGTGGTGCGCAGCCTGTTCCGCCGCACCCTGGCCAACGTCTCGGCCACCGCCGTCGCGATCGCCGGCGGCGACTTCGCACAAAGGGTCAAGCTGACCGGCCGCGGCGACGAGTTCGACCAGGTCGCTGAGGTCATCAACGACATGCTGGACCGGATCGGCCGGCTGATGGACGGCGTCAAGCAGGTCTCCAACGCCATCGCCCACGATCTGCGCACCCCGATCACCCGCGCCCGCACCCGCCTCGAGGACGCCGCGCTGCACGCCGAAACACCGGCCGACCTGCGCGCCGCGATAGAGCGCGCCACGCAGGACCTCGACGGCATCGTCGCGGTGTTCCAGGCCCTGCTGCGGATCGCCGAGATCGAGGCCGGGTCCCGCCGGTCGTCGTTCGCGCGTCTCGACCTTGCCCCGCTGCTCGCCGAGGTGGTCGAACTGTACGGCGCGGTCGCCGAGGAACGCGGCATCGTCCTGACACTGCAGGCGCCTGACGCGGTGCCCGCCTATGGCGACAAGGAGATGATCCAGCAGG
This sequence comes from Rhodopila sp., assembly GCF_965277825.1. Taxonomy (NCBI): domain Bacteria; kingdom Pseudomonadati; phylum Pseudomonadota; class Alphaproteobacteria; order Acetobacterales; family Acetobacteraceae; genus Rhodopila; species Rhodopila sp. The sequence goes on from NZ_OZ255846.1 coordinate 1,404,276, forward strand.
CGATCGCCAACCTGGTCGACAATGCGGTCAAGTTCTCGCCCGAGGGCAAGTCGGTCGAGCTGACGGCGGCGATCGCGTCGGTGGTCCTGATCACCGTCGGCGACCATGGTCCGGGCATCGACCTCGACGAGCGACAGCAGGCCACAGACCGCTTCTACCGTGGCGAATCCGCCCGCAGCACTCCGGGTTCGGGGCTTGGACTGTCGCTGGTCCTTGCCGTGGCCCACCTGCACGGCGGCGAATTGCGGCTGGAAGACAACCGCCCCGGACTGCGCGCCGTACTGACTTTGCCGCTGCCCGAGGACGAGGACAACCCCGCCAGAAGCCGACGGCCGCTCGACACCCGGGATTGATCTGAGCCTGAATGCGAGTCTCTGTGCGGGTTCAGCCGCCTGCCCGCGCCAAAAATCCCGACCCCGGCGGCGAAGACAGACAAAGCGGTACAAAAAAGCGGCGCCCGAAGGCGCCGCTCAAGTTTGGGGGGGAAACGTCACGCGAATGAGGCCAAGCCTTCATTCGCAATCGGCAGATTGGGCGGGGAACCGCCATGTCAAGCTCACCCCCGGCAAGCAGATCGCGCGGCTGGCTCCGGCGGGGCTGATAGGGATGTCCGGTCGCGGCTGCGGGGTGGCCGGGGCAACGATTCGGTCGTATATCGCCTTGCTTCGCAATTTTTCGCCCACCAGGAGGCATCTTTATGAACTATGTCGAGTCGGCCGGCCTCCGCATCGCGAAGCCACTATACGATTTTGTCACCACGGAGGCCTTGCCGGGCACCTCGATCACCGCCGATGCGTTCTGGCGCGGCTACGCCGCCCTGCTGGCCGACCTGGGGCCGCGTTGCCGGCAACTGCTGGATCAGCGCGACAGCATGCAGCGCCAGATCGACGCGTGGCATCTCGCCAACAAGGCGAAGCCGGCCAACACCGACGCGTATCTGAGCTTCCTTCGCGACATCGGCTATCTGGTCCGCGACCCATCCGCGGTCGCGGTCAGCACCTCCGGCGTAGACCCCGAAATCGCCACCCTGGCCGGTCCGCAGCTTGTCGTGCCAGTGACCAATGCCAGGTATGCGCTGAACGCGGCGAACGCCCGCTGGGGCAGCCTGTATGACGCGCTCTACGGCACCGACGCCATCCCGGAGGACGCCGGCGCGACCCGTGGCCCCGGCTACAACAAGGTCCGCGGCGATCGCGTCGTGGCCAAGGCGCGCGCCATACTCGACAGCGCAGCGCCGCTCGCCGCCGGCAGCCACGCCGATGCGGCATCATACACCGTGCGCGACGGCGCCTTGTCCGTCGGCTTGCGCGGGGGCGCCACCACCGGGCTGAAAAAGCCCGCCCAGTTCGCCGGCTACCGCGGCGAGGCATCCGCACCGTCCAGCGTGCTGCTGAAGCACAACGGCCTGCATCTCGACATCGTTATCGACCGCGGCAACCCGATCGGCAAGGACGACCCGGCCGGCGTGGCCGACGTGGTCATCGAGGCGGCGCTGACCACGATCCAGGATTGCGAGGACTCGATCTCCGCCGTCGATGCCGAGGACAAGGTGCTGGCCTACCGCAACTGGCTCGGCCTGATGAACGGCACGCTGACCGACAGCTTCGAGAAGGCCGGCCGGATGATGACCCGCAAGCTCAACCCCGACCGCCAATATACCAAGCCGACCGGCGGCAGCCTTTGGCTGGCCGGGCGCAGCCTGATGCTGATCCGCAATGTCGGCCACCACATGTACACCGATGCGGTGCTCGATCCGGCCGGCGCCGAGACCCCGGAAGGCTTTCTCGACGCGGCAGTCACCGCGTTGATCGCGATGCACGATCTGAACACCAAGGGCCCGATCAGGAACAGCCGGGCCGGGTCGGTCTATATCGTCAAGCCGAAGATGCACGGCCCGGAAGAAGTCGCGCTCACCGCCGACCTGTTCAGCCGCGTCGAACAGATCCTCGGAATGGCGCCGAACACCCTGAAAATGGGCATCATGGATGAGGAACGGCGCACCTCGGCCAATCTGACGGCCTGCATCGCCGCCGCGGCGCAACGCGTGGCGTTCATCAACACCGGTTTCCTCGACCGCACCGGCGATGAGATCCACACCTCGATCGAGGCCGGCCCGATGATCCGCAAGAACGACATGAAGGGCACCGCCTGGATCAAGGCGTATGAGGACCTGAACGTTGACATCGGGCTTGCATGCGGCCTGCGCGGCAAGGCGCAGATCGGCAAGGGGATGTGGGCCGCGCCGGACCGCATGGCCGACATGCTGGCGGAAAAGGCGGCTCACCCGATGGCCGGGGCCAATACCGCCTGGGTTCCCTCACCCACCGCCGCCACGCTGCACGCGCTGCACTACCACCAGGTGGATGTCGCCGCTCGGCAGACCGAGCTCGCCAATCGGCCGCGCGCGACGCTGACCAACCTGCTGACTATCCCGCTGGCCGAAGGCCAGAACTGGTCGGCCGACGATCTGCGCCATGAACTCGACAACAACTGCCAGGGGATCCTCGGCTACGTGGTGCGCTGGATCGACCAGGGCATCGGCTGTTCCAAGGTGCCGGACGTCCACGATGTCGGACTGATGGAGGACCGAGCGACGCTGCGCATTTCCTCCCAGCACATCGCCAATTGGCTGCACCATGGCGTGGTGACGAAAGCCCAGGTGAGCGAAGCCCTGCGGCGCATGGCCCTAGTGGTCGACCGCCAGAACGCCAACGACCCGAACTACCGGCCGATGGCGCCGGGCTTCGACGGCGTGGCCTTCAACGCGGCCCGCGATTTGATCTTCGACGGCCGGACCCAGCCCAACGGCTACACCGAGTTCATCCTGCACCGCCGCCGGCGCGAGGCAAAAGCCGCCGCCTGACCCCGGCTGTGCGGGGCAAGGCGGTTTGCTAACCGCCCCAACCCGCACTTCGTCGCGACCAGCCCTTGGGGCCGAGATCAGGCCCTGGGGTCGAGCCGCTTCGCCAGCGCCAGATGATGCTCGAGCGTCGGCAACGTCTCTTCGGCAAATGCCTTCACATCCGGGTCAGTGCCGTTCTGCGCTTCATCCTTGAACGCCTGCACGACCTGATCATGGTCCTGCACCTGCCCATCCATGTACATCTTGTTGAACGCGCGTCCGTGGGTGCCTTTCAGCTTGTCGTATGAGTCGTCATGCATCGTGTCCATGGTCGTCGGCGCGGTGAATTGTTTGCGGGTCGCCAGCGCAGCCAGCTTCTCGTTGACCGCGGTATGGTCTTTCACCATCTGAGATGCGAAATTGCGAATCGCCGGCGTCGTCGCCCTGGTCTTCGCCAACTCGCCAAATTTCACCTCCTCGGCCCCCGCCGTCGCGGCGGTGTTGATGAAAGTGGTGTCCGAGGTAGATAGCGTCGGATTGGTCTGCGCCTGCGCCGCCGACTTCACATCGGTCGCGGCTTTTTCAGTCTGCTGGCAGCCGACGAGTGCCAGCAATGACACCGCGGCCAACAAGGCGATCCGTGATTTGATTACAATCATTACGACTCCATACATAAAACATCCCGTCCCAGCGCATGACTACCGGCGCTTGAGAACTAGCACCGGAAAGCTTCAACCTGAGACCATGTCCCGCCCAGAAGTTCGCCCGCACTTTGCGGCGGACGTATGGGACCAGCAGGCCACTGAAAACAAGAAGCCAGTGTCGCGAGGCTGATGTTCGCCCCCTATGGAGAACGTCGGACTCGGGTCACTAGACTGTCGGTGGCTCTGTCGGGCCGGGCGGCCCCGGATCAGCCGGTACCGGTACCTCTTGTCCCGGAACGTCGTCTCCCGGGCCGGGAAGTTCGGGGGGCAGCGGCTGCGGCTCGATCGCCATGGCATTTCTCCAAAACCGACATGGGAACGCCCGACCGGTCGCGATCTGCGCGGACCGACCTGGTCGCGCCGTGAACGCCACCCAGCGGCTGGGGTTTCCAGCCGATCGCGCCCCGGTCTGAAACCCAGGGAAACCCGCGCTTCGGTGGCCTCCCACGCCGCTCGCGTTGCCAGCGCGTCGCATAAGCGCTCAGAATGGCAAGACCGCAGCACCAAGAGCCCAACGATGATCGATAAGTTCGTGGCCGACGTGGCGGCCGCCCTGGCCGGCATACAGGATGGCGCCGTCGTCCTGTTGCCCGGCTTCGGCAACGGCATGCCCGAAGCACTCGCCGCCGGCCTGGTAACCCAAGGCGCCAGAGACCTCACCTTGGTGGTGAACTCCGGCGGCCGCGACACCGGCCCGACCGCCGATCTGCTGGCCTCGGGCCACGTCGGCAAACCGATCTGCAGCTTCGTGCGCCCCGATAGCGTCGCCGGGCGCCTGTTCGCCGCCGGCAAGCTGGACCTCGAGATCGTCCCGCAAGGCACCCTGGCCGAACGCATCCGCGCCGCCGGCGCCGGCATCCCGGCATTCTACACCCCGACCGGCGCCGACACCCTGTTGGCCGAGGGCCGCGAAACCCGCGTCATCGACGGCCGCAACTGCCTGCTGGAATACCCGCTGCCCGGCGACGTCGCCCTGGTGGACGCCTGGGAAGCCGACCGCTGGGGCAACCTGACGCACCGCGAAAGCGCCCGCAACTTCAACCCCGTGATGGCGAGCGCCGCCCGGGTGACCATCGTCCAAACCCGCCACGTCGTCCCGCTCGGTGCCATTCCGCCCGCCCACGTTCACACCCCCGGCGTCTTCGTCCACCGCGTCGTGCACGTCCCCGGTTGAAGGGAACCGCCATGATCTTCCGACCGCTCGACCGCGCCGGCATCGCCGCACGCATCGCCCAGGACATCCCCGAGGGCTGGTTCGTCAATCTCGGCATCGGCATTCCCACCGGGGTGTCCGACCACGTGCCGATCGACCGCGAGGTGATCTTTCATTCCGAAAACGGTGTGATCGGCGCCGGTCCGGCCCCCGCCGCCGACGCCATCAACCCCTACCTGGTCAACGCCGGCACTCAGCACATCACCCTGCGCACAGGCGGGTCATTCGTCCACCACGCCGACAGCTTCGCCATCGCCCGAGGCGGCCACCTCGACCTCTGCGTGCTGGGTGCGTTCGAGGTCGCGGAAAACGGCGACATCGCCAACTGGGCCCGCGCGCCCGACCAACCGGTCAAGCAGATCGGCGGCGCCATGGACCTCGCGATCGGTGCCAAACGCCTCTGGGTGGCGATGGAGCACATCACCAAGGGCCATGGCGGGTCGCGCATCCGCCGCGCCTGCTCCTACCCGCTGACCGCCAAGGCCGTCGTGAAGCGCGTCTATACCGACCTCGCGGTGCTCGAAGTCACCCCAGCCGGTTTCCGCGTGCTGGACATGGTTGCCGGCATGACCCGGGATGGATTGCAGGAACGCAGCGAAGCGGAGTTGCACTGGACATGATCACCGGCATCCAGATCAAGCACCGAGCACCCTTCGTCGGCGGCGCCAGGTTTGGCGACAGCGGCGCGTATGAACGCATCGACGGCGTCGCCATCGGCGCCCTGGACCCGGACCATCCCGGCAATCGGGGTATCGCCCTGCTCGACCAGGCATCACGCGATGGCTCCGGCCAGGTCGCCTACCGCAGCGACTTCGTGCTGCTGCGCCCGGTCGATCCGTCGAGCGGCAACGGACGCCTGCTGTATGAGGTCAACAACCGCGGCCGCATCATGCTGTTCGCCAACCTGTGCGCCGGCGCCCCCGGCAACCAGCCGGCAACGCCCGAGGACCTCGGCAACGCGCTGCCGCTGCGCAAGGGGTTCGCCGTGCTGTGGACCGGCTGGGACCCGGGCGCTCCGAAGCCCACCGGCCTGTCGCTCGACCTTCCGGTCATCGAGGGCATGACAAAGTCCATCCGCGAGGAATTCGTCTCCGGCACCCGCCTCGGCGTGCACGAAACCTTCAGGTTGGCCTACCAGGCGATCGGACCCGCCAGCGTCACGGTGCGCCGCACCCAGAACGCCCCGCGCGTCGCCGTGGCAGCGGAAACCATCGACGGCCGTTCCGTGCGCCCGATCACGGCGATCGAACCCGGGTCGATCTACGAAGTCCGCTACCTCGCGACCAACCCCCGTGTGCTCGGGATCGGCTACGCGGCAACCCGCGACATCGTCAGCCACATCCGCCACCACGGCGACGATCTGATCGGCCGCCCGGTCGAACATACCCTGGCCTTTGGCATCTCCCAAGCCGGTCGTTACTTGCGCGATCATATCGCGCAAGGCTTCAACCGCGATGAACAGGGCCGCCGCGTGTTCGACGGCGTGTTCACCCACGTCGCCGGCATCGGGCGGGTGTTCCACAACATCCCGTTCGGCCAGCCGTTCCGCACCCGCACCTGGCACGAGGATCATGACTTCCCCGAACTGGAGTTCCCGCACTCCTCGGCCGCGATGGATGATCCCGTCACCGGGGCCAGCGGCGGATTGATGCGCGATGACGCCACAGATCCCAAGCTGATCGAAACCAACACCTCGACCGAATACTGGCAGAAAGGTGCATCGTTGCTGCACACCGATCCGCTGGGCACGCGCGATCTCGCGCTGCCGGCCAACGTGCGGACCTACCTGATCGCCGGCGCGCAGCACGGCGGAAAGGCCGGAATGCCGCGCGACAGCGGACCCTGCCTGCAGCCACGCAACTGGCAGGACCCGATGCCGGCGATCCGAGCCCTGCTGCTGGCGCTGGATGAATGGGTGTCGACCGGACGCCCCCCGCCCGACAGCCGGGTGCCTCGGATCGCCGACGCAACACTGGTGCCGGCCCTGCACGTTGCCTTCCCGGCAATCCCCGGGCTGGTCCGACCGCACGCGGCAAACGACGCCGCGCCACTGCCCGACTGGGTCGATCCGTCGCCCGCGGGCCGAGCATGGGTCTGCCTGGTGCCGCAGGTGGATAACGACGGCAACGAACGCGCCGGAATCAGGCTGCCGGATCTCGCCGTGCCGCGCGGGACATTCACCGGCTGGAACCTGTACAAATCACCCTACCCGGACGGCGAACTCGCCGACCGCGACGGCAGCTTCCTGGCATTCGCCTCGACCGAGGCCGAACGCGGCCGCGACCCGAGACCGTCCCTGGCAGCCCGCTATCGCGGCACCGCCTACGCCGATGCGGTGCGCGCGGTGACTGAAACCCTCCTGCACGACCGCCTGGTGCTGCCCGAGGACGCCGCCCGCTTCATGGATCAGCATGCGGGCTGAAGCGTGATCGCGATGGGCAGAACGTTCAAGGCGCGTGAATCATGTGGCAAATCAGAGAAGCAGGCCATCTTCGCCATCTGTAGTCATGCTCAAATGGCCTGACGCCTCAATACCCGGTGCGCGTCGCCGCCACCGCATAATGTTTGCGGGGAAACTCCTCGGTACGGGACCGCAACCCCTTGCCCATCCGTGTCCCCATGTCGCGATACGGCCGCGCACGAAGCCGACCGACGTCCAGATCGATGCCAATACCCGGTGAGCTCGGCAGCTCGACGAAACCCTGGTCCACCGTCAATGGCGTCACCGCGATTTCATCGCACGCCGGCTTCAGGTTGACGAAGCACTCCGCGATCCAGAAATTCGGTATCATCGCCGAAAGCTGCGCCGTCGCCGCCAGCCCGATCAGCGTCGAGTTGTAGTTGTGCGGCGCCACCGCCACCGCATGCGGCTGCGCCATCGCCGCGATGTCCAGCATCGCCGAAATACCGCCGCAGTTACAGATGTCGGGATTGATGATGTCGGCCGCGCGCGCCGCCAGCGCCTGAGCAAACCCTTCCTTCGAGTAGATCGCCTCCCCGGTGACGATCGGCATCGGCAACGCTCGGCGAACCTCGGCCACCAGTTCGATGTTGTCGCACAAACACGGTTCCTCGTACCAGCCGATGTCGTATTCGGCGATCCGCCGGCCGACCCGGATCGCGTGCATCGGTGCCAGCCGACGATGCACCTCGACCAGCAAGGTGAAGTCGGGACCCAACGCCTGGCGCATCTCGCGGACGTAGCGCACGACATGATCCTCATCCTCGCGATGGATGAAACTGCGCCACGGTCCGGGGAACGGATCCCATTTCAGCGCGGTGTAGCCGGCCTGCTTGACCGCCAGCGCCCGCTCGACGTTTTGCTCGATACTGTCGCTGCCGCTGGACCAGCCGTTGGCATAGACTTTCACCCGCTCGCGCGAGGCACCGCCCAGAATGTTGTATAGCGGCTGCCCGGCCTGCTTGGCGACGATGTCCCACATCGCTATTTCGATCGCGCTCCACGCCGACATCAGGTCCAGCGAGGTGCGCCGCATGGCAAAATCCTCGAACACCACCTGGGCGGTGTGGCGGATGGCGAACGCCTCCCGCCCGATCATGTATTTGGCCAGATCGCGCAGCAGGTGCTCGATCACCGGTTCCTTGCCTGGGGTCACGTAAGCCTCGCCCCAGCCATGCACGCCGCTTTCGGTTTCAAGGCGGCAGAACAGCAGGTTCTTCGCCGTACCGGGGTCGAACAGGAAGGTCTCGATGCGGGCAATTTTCATGGTTCGGTTGCCTCTGGCGTAAGTTGCCACCGAGACTACGCCGGCCACCGGATGTGCGACAAACCGGCCCCCGACAAACGGTGACATCCCCGGCAATCGTCAACAGGCGTTCGTTATGTTCCCGGACAACTCCAGCATCGACAATCCCAATATCGACAGTCCCAGCATCCTGTTCCAGGACCAGCGTTTCGTCGTGCTGGACAAACCGGCGGGGTTGCCGGTGCATGGCGGCCCATCCGGCGGCCGCAGCGTCGAACACTGGTTCCCTCTCCTGTCGCGCCGCAAGGATGGACCGTGGCTGGCACATCGCCTCGATGCCGACACCTCGGGCTGTTTGCTGATCGCGCTGCGCCGAGCCCCGCTGCTCGCCGCGCAGGCGGCGTTTGCATCCGGTTCGGTGCGCAAGACTTACTGGGCGGTGGTGCAAGGCCACACGGGCGCCGATCAGGGCTGCGTCACCGCTGCGTTGCGTCGCACCAGCACGGCCCAAGGCTGGCGCATCGTCGCCGACCAGGACCGAGGCCAGCCGGCCACCACCGACTGGCGGGTGCTTGGCCGCAGCAGCCGGGCGACCTGGCTGCAGTTGACGCCAAGAACCGGGCGAACCCATCAGGTGCGGGTGCACTGCGCGGTCATCGGCACCCCGATCCTTGGCGATGACCGCTATGGCACCGCCGGCCCCAAGCTGCACCTGCTGGCCCGGGCGATCCACCTGCCGCTGGACCCGCCGGTCGATGCCACCGCCCGGCCGCCGCCGCACATGCTGGCCGCGTTGAAGGACTGTGGGTTTGGCGGTTAGTGCATGATCGTGCCGGAGACCTACGCTCTGACCCCATCTTGTTTCGCGCCAAACACGTGGTGCGAAGGCGAGGCTGGCCTGGCTGAGTGCAATAACCGGGGCGACCACGGTGCACGTCGCCGGGGGCGAACTCGATCCGTGCGATCAGGGCAGGCAAAGACGTCTTCCCCAAACCTGACATCGAGCAACGTAATTAGGCAGGCTTCAGCCCTGGCGCGACACGCCAGCGCTGCTGTGAACCTGGGCTGCTTCCGGGCGTGCATTAATGATTTAGCAAGGTTTGCGGGCCTAGCCTCCCGGGATGGACCTGACCGTCTGCATCTGCACCCACAACCGCCCGCGCTATGTGCAAGACTGCCTCGATGGACTGCGCCGGCAGACCGTGGCGCGCGATCGGTTCACTGTCCTGCTGGTGGACAGCGCCTCGGGCGAAGCGGCGGCGGCGGAACTCGGCAGCTTGGCGGCGGCCCATGACGCGCGGCTGATCCGGCTGGATCATGTCGGCGTCAGCCTGGCGCGCAACGCCGGCGCCTGGGCGGCGCGGACCCGGTTCATCGCCTATATCGACGATGATGCAATCCCGGCGACCGACTGGGTGGAATCGATCCTCAATGCGATCGCCCAGCCTGGCCGTCCGCCGGCGCTGATCGGGGGGCGGATCCTGCCGAAATGGGAAGCGCCGTTGCCGGCGTGGTGGCCGCCCTCGTTGCGCGGCGTGCTGTCGATCATCGAGCATGAGGGCCGCGGCGAGTATCGCACCCCGGCGGTGCCGCAGGGCCTGGAGCCGTATGCGGCAAACATGGTCGTGCACGTGCTGTCGCTGCTCGCCGCCGGCGGCTTCGGCGGAGCGGTGGGGCGCTACGGCAACAGCCTGCTGTCCGACGAAGAGGTGCAGCTTGCCTGGACGTTGCAGGATGCCGGCCATTCCGTGCGCTATGATTCACGCATCGTGGTGCACCACCAGATCCAGGCTCGGCGGATGGAGCCATCCTGGCTGTTGTCGCGGATGTACTGGCAGGGCGCGTCCACCGTGCTGACCCGCCGACTGCTGCACCAGCCGCAGACGGTGTGGCGCGAGCTGCCGCGCCGGCTGCTGGTTGCCGGGCTGCTGGCGCCGGCCGCGCTGATCCCCGAGCACACCGCCTTCCTGCTGGCGGCCCGCTGGCGGTTCGCTTATGCCGCCGGCTTCATCCGAGCGGCGCTGGGTTGGCACGTCACCGAAGCGGCAATCGAGCAGGCCGCGGTGGCGGTGGCGGCGTGATCTTGTATCGCTGGCAGGGTCGGGCGGCGAATTTTGGTGACGAACTGAACACACTGCTATGGCCGCGCCTGCTGCCGGATTTCTTCGACGACGATCCAGCGGTGCGGTTCCTGGGGATCGGGTCGATCCTGGACCGGCGGCACGCCTCGGCGGCGACCAAACTGGTCGCGGGATCGGGATACGGCGGCTACGAGGCCAAGCCGGTGTTGGACCGGTCCTGGATCATCCACTGGGTAAGGGGTCGAAGAACCGCCGCGAGACTTGGTCTGGAGGCGGCGTTGGCGCTGGGCGATCCGGCCGTTTTGCTGCCTAGGGCGCTGGGACTCCCCGCCGCTTGCGGCCACGATGTCGGCTTCATGCCGCATTTCGAGAGCGCCGGCTGGGGCGCCTGGCAGTCGGTGGCAGCGATGGCTGGGGTCCGGCTGATCGACCCCCGCGACCCGCCGCCGGCAATTCTTCAGGCGATACGGGGCTGTGGCTTGCTGCTGAGCCAGGCGCTGCACGGCGTCATCGTGGCCGATGCGCTGCGCGTGCCCTGGGTCGCGATCCGGCCGTTGGCGCAGGTGCATCAGGCAAAATGGCTGGACTGGGCCGAAATGATGGCATTGCGCCCGCGGTTCCGCGATCTGGGGGCCTCCACACTGCTTGAATGGGCCGAGACCAGCCGGCTGAGCGGCTTCCACCTCGGCCGGGTCTGGCTGGAGCGGCTGCAGCCTGGGCTGGCGAACATCGCCTCGGAGCGGCGGCTCGCCAAGGCGGCCTTGTCGTTGCGGCGTGCGGCGCAGGCCGCGCCGCAACTGTCGAGCGATACGGCGCTCGACCGATGCCAGTCGCGGATGTTGGACGCGGTACACGCGTTGTGGGCGCGGCCGCTGCGTGCACCTTCGATGGCGCGGGCAGTCCGGCGAACGCGATCGTGCTTGCCAGCGAGCGGCGATTCCGCGTACCAGCCTAGCTGACTGGTTGACCGTGATCGGACTGGTATCGCGCATCAGGGAAGCGCGATACGTCGCTGTTGGTTCGAGTATCCGATTCAAGCGCCGAACCGTGGACGTTCCGTGTCGTGCGCTTCTCTGCGATGGATACGAGGGCGGCGCGGTGCTGGTCGGCCGAACCCCTAACGCAGGCGGGATATCTGCACCGGCGATGCTGTTTGCCTCGAATGCTCCGGATCTGCTGGCGCTAATTCCGCTGTCGGCGCGCACGGTCCTGGAGGTGGGATGCGGCAGCGGGGGGCTCGGCGCCGCGTATCGCGCGATGAACCCGAGGGCGCGTCTGCTGGGCATCGAGACCGATCCGATCCTGGCGGCGCAGGCGGAATCACACTTGGAACAGGTCGCCACGGTGGATCCCGAACGGGACGCGCTGCCGTTCGATCTGCCCGATGGCGTCGATTGCATCATCTACAACGAGGCTCTGGAGCGACTGCGGGACCCTTGGGCAATGATCCGTCGGCACGCGGCCGTGCTGCGCGCCGATGCAGTGGTGCTGATCCGGGTTCGCAACCCGGACCACTGGCGGGTTGCCGAACGGCTACTGCGCGGCCGGCCTGGGGATGACGAAGGCCGCGACAGCACGACGATGCCCGGTTTCGACCGGAACGCCATCGGGCACCATCTCATCGGCGCAGGACTGACGCTGTGCGACATCACGACGCCACAGCCCGATGGTGACGCCGCGCGGTTTGCGACCGCGATCACGCCCGGACTCGAAGCCCTAGGGGTGGATCCGCGGGAATACGCGAGTCGCGCCGGACCCAGCCACCTGATCGTGCGCGCGGCCAAGGAGTTGCCGCGGCGGATGACGCTCGCGGGGAACATGCTGGACCCGGTCGGCGCGGTTTCGCACGTGCGGGTGGTATATCCGATCCACGCGATGGCAACCGACCCGACGGTCGAGGCCAGGGTGACGGATCAGGTGCGGGTCGCCGCGCCGGGGGATACCACTCCGCGCATTTTCGTGCTGCACCGGCCCGCGATGATGGGCGAGCAGGGTCGCGCGGTGTTGCGGAACTTGATCGAGGCCGGCTTTCTGATCGTCACCGAGTTCGATGATCTGCCAGAACATTTTGCCATGATGCGGCATGGCGGGGCGTTGGGGTTCTACGGCGTGCACGCGGTGCAGACGACCACGGCGACGATGGCCGAGGCGCTGCGCGCCTACCACTCCGAGATCGCGGTGTTTCCCAACGCCGTCGGCAGCCTGGCCCCGATCGGCAATTTCACCGACCCCGGGGTAGTGACGATGTTTTTCGGCGCGCTGAACCGGGAGCTGGACTGGTTGCCGTTGATGCCGGTGATCAACGCGGTAGCGGCGGTGGCGGGGGACCGTTTGCGGTTCCAGGTGGTACATGATCAGAGCTTCTTCGAGGCGCTGGAGACTCCATACAAGACGTTCACCCGGACCTGCGATCACGAGACCTATCTTCGGCTGCTGAGCCGGTGCGAGATTTCCTTCATGCCGCTGGTCGACAACCGGTTCAACCGAGCCAAGTCGGACCTGAAATTCATCGAGGCGGGGTCATGCCGGGTGGCGGCGCTGGCGAGCAGCGTGGTGTATGGCGACAGCATCGAGGACGGCCGGACCGGGCTGTTGTTCCGCGACCCGTCGGAATTCAATGCCAAGCTGCTGCGCCTGCTAGCGATGCCTGAGTTGGCGCGCGAGATCGGCGACGCGGCGCGCCGCTACGTTTCCGACGAGCGCATGCTGGCCTATCAAGTGGCGCCGCGGATCGCCTGGTATCGGTCGCTGTGGGCTCGGCGCGAGATGCTGGGGGAGGCGCGACGGCAGCGGATGATGCGCAATCAGGCGGCCTGATCGGGGTCAGCTTCCCCGATAGGTGGTGAAGCTGAAGCCGCCCAGCAGCAGCGGGACATGGTAGCGGCCCTCGGGTTCGGCGACGCCGAAGCGGATCGGGATCACGTCGTGCCAGGGCGGGTCGATGTCGGGCGGATCGGGGCCGGTCGGGTGGGTGCCGGGCGGGTCACTGCTAATCGGATTGAGGCTGATCGGATTGGAGCTGATCGGATTGGAGCTGGGCGCATCGTTGCCGTCGGGCCATCCGGAGCAGTAATCCTGGACGTCGAAGCGCAGCTCGTAGCGGCCGATGCGAAGTGGCGCGCCAGCCCACAGCGGGACGTCGGTGCGGCCGTCCTGGTTTGTGACCGCCTGCTGGATAAGGACGCCTTCGCGCCAGACCTCGATACGGATGCCCTCGGCCGGCTTGCCGCGGACGGTGTCGAGCACGTGGGCGGACAGATGTCCGCTGGTCGGCGGCATGCCCGGGCCATGGACGCGATCGACCAGGCGCAGGCGGGTGATGTGGCCGATTTCGACCAGCGCGGCGGCGCGTTCCTGGTCCGGCGTGTTAATCAGGCGACGCTGCAGACCGCGCAGCACGAAGCGCGGGGTCTGGCGGCGGACACAGACGATGAACGGGAATCCGAAGCGGGTTTCATAGCTCGAGCACGCGGGTTCGAACTGGGCGATCTGATCGTCCAGGCCGGACATGGCGAGACCTGCCTGTTCCGTGCGCGAGGCGGCCGTCAGGGTCAGATCGGTCAGCGCTATCGCCGATAGCGCCGGGTGCGAGCGCAGGAAACCAAGGCAACGGTCGGCTGGCGCGTCGTGCACTGTCGCCATCAGGGCTTCGTGCAGCGCGGTAACGCTGGCGAATGGGCGTCGCCTGGCGGCGGCCTCGGCAACCCAGGGGGCATACTCGAACACACCGTCGAGCGTGGCGGCGAACGCATCAGGCGGCATCGCATTGAGCTGATCCAGCGTGTGCATAATGGTCCCCCGGTCAGGCGTTCCGGTCGCCCCGATAATGTCGGGGGCGACATTTCCCGGGCCGATAATGCCCTGCACGTCGTGCTCTGTAGAGGGTGGTTCGGGCTCTTGGCGGCACTGAGACCGGGCTAATCCGACAAGCGGACGATGGTCCACGGGTCCAGCGCGGTGACGCCGGCATCGGCGAAATCGTTGACGTTGCGGGTGACGACGATCTTGTTGTGGACCCGAGCGGTTGCCGCAATGAGTGTGTCGATCACTGGGCGCGAACGTTTGGCCATCAGCCGGCCCCAACTGGTTGCGACGGCGTCGTCGATCGGCAGGATGCGGGACGCATACACCACGCGCAGCTCATCGAGCCAGCGCAGCAGGGGCGCCGCGGCCGGCGGGTCGGTGCGCAGCTTCATGCTGACGCCCTTCATGATCTCACCGACGGTGATGGCGCTGAGAAACAGGGTTTCCGAGCGCGTCGAGCGGAGCCAGGTTACCGCCTGGGGAGTGCGGCGGCGGGCTTCCGAAATGACGCAGGTGTCGAGCAGGTACATCAGAATTCGACGTCGCGCCCGGTGTCGCTGCCGCGATCGTTGATCGCCCGCACCACGTCGTCGGGCCATGCGGCCGGGGAGTCGCCGAGCAGGAAATCGACGAACGAGACCGGCGGCTTGGCAAGGGTATCGAATTCCCGCGCCGAGACGACGACCGCGGCGCGTTGGCCGTGCACGGTCACGGTCTGCGGGCCATGGTCACGGGCGCGCTTGACCACTTCACTGAAACGGTTTTTTGCGTCCTGCAATTGCCAGTCCTGCACGGCGGTCTCCGGTGATTTTTGGCTAGACAGGCTAGATTTAACGTGGGAAAACGGGGACGTCAAGCTGAATTGGGGATGTGGGGCTCGTCGGGGTTTTCGGCCGCATCTGAATGCAGGTCGCGGGCGATCTCGGGGCGGTGCATGAGTTCTTCGATTTTCATTGCATGATCAAGCGCGCGGTCGGGCGTGAATGTGAGGTCGGGGGCGACCCTGAGACGGAGCGCCCTGGCAACCTGGCCGCGCAAGTATGGGGTGGCGCGGCCCAAAGCGGGGATCAGCGCATCGACGTCGGAGCGGCCGAGCCGGATGACGAAGGCGGTGGCGCGTTTTAGATCGGGGCCGATGCGGACCTCGGTGACGGTGATACGGGCGTCAGCGAGATCGGGGTCGCGGAACTCGCCGCGACCGAAGATCCCGGACAGCACGTGGCGGATTTCCTCCGCCACGCGCAGTTGTCGTTGAGATGGCGCCCGCTTTGCGAGACGGGAAGGCGCCTGCTTTGCGAAACCGGCCCGGGCTGCTTTGTTCAACCCGGGACCATCTCGGTGTCGAAGCACTCGACCACGTCGCCTTCCTGCAGGTTTTCGAAATGGGCGAACGACAGGCCGCATTCGTAGCCGCGGGCGACTTCGCGGACATCATCCTTGAAGCGCTTGAGCTGCGACAGTTCACCGGTATGGATCACCACGTTGTCGCGCAGCACGCGCACGCCGGAGCCGCGCTTGACCAGGCCCTCGGTGATCATGCAGCCGGCGACCTTGCCGGTCTTGGTGATGTTGAACACCTTGCGGACCTCGGCGTAGCCCAGGAACTTTTCCCGAGCCTTTGGCGCGACCTTGCCCTTGACCAGCTTTTCGATGTCGTCGGCGACTTCGTAGATGATCGAGAAGTAGCGGATGTCGACGCTCTCGCGCTGCGCCAGGTCTCGGGCTTGGGAAGTGGCGCGGACGTTGAAGGCAACGATCACCGCGCTGGACGCCTTGGCGAGCTGGATGTCGCTTTCGGTGATCTGCCCGACGCCGGCCAGCAGGACGCGGATCTTGACTTCTTCGTGCGCCAACTTGGTGACCAGCGCCTGGATCGCCTCGGCGCTGCCTTGGACGTCGGCCTTGATCAGGACGGCGACTTCCTTCTGTTCGCCGGCCTGGATGCGGGCCAGCATCTGGTCCAGCGTGCCGCGCGCACCGACCGCGGCGCCGGCGGCCTTGTCGCGCTGACGGCGTTCGCGGAATTCGGTGATCTCACGGGCGCGGCTTTCGTTTTCGACCACGACGAACGGTTCGCCGGCCGAGGGTGCGCCGCTGAGGCCGAGTATTTCCACCGCGGCGGACGGGCCGGCCTGGGTCATCGGCTTGGCCTTGTCGTCCAGCATCGCCCGCACCCGGCCCCATTCGGCGCCGGCGACGACGATATCGCCCTGTTTCAGCGTGCCGCGCTGCACCAGCACGGTGCCGACCGGGCCACGGCCGCGATCCAGCCGGCTTTCGATCACCGTGCCTTCGGCGGTGCGGTTCGGGTTGGATCGCAGGTCGAGCAGTTCGGCCTGGAGCAGGATGGCTTCCTCGAGCTTGTCGAGGCCGGTCTTTTTCAGCGCGGAGACCGGGACGTCCTGGGTTTCACCGCCCATGTCCTCGACCACGACTTCATGGCTGAGCAGTTCCTGGCGCACCCGGGTGGGATCGGCGTCCGGCTTGTCCATCTTGTTGATGGCGACGATCAGCGGCGCGTTGGCGGCCTTGGCGTGGCGGATCGCCTCGATGGTCTGTGGCATGACGCCGTCATCGGCGGCGACCACCAAGACGACGATGTCGGTGACCGAGGCGCCGCGCATGCGCATCGCGGTGAACGCTTCGTGGCCGGGGGTGTCGATGAAGGTGATCTGCTCGCCGCCGGGCATCTTCACCTGGTAGGCGCCGATGTGCTGGGTGATGCCGCCGGCCTCGCCGGCCGCGACATCGGTGGCCCGCAGGGCGTCGAGCAGCGAGGTCTTGCCGTGGTCGACGTGGCCCATGATGGTGACGACGGGTGGACGGGTGATCAGGTCGGTGTCGACGTCGGCGTGACCTTCCAATCCCAGCTCGACGTCGGATTCCGAGACCCGGCGGGCACGGTGGCCGAATTCCTGCACCACCAGTTCGGCGGTGTCGGCATCCAGCGTCTGGGTGATGGTGGCCATGACGCCCATCTTCATCAGCGCCTTGATCACTTCGGGCGCGCGGGCGGCCATGCGGTTGGCCAGTTCCTGCACGGTGATCTGTTCCGGCAGGATGACGTCGCGCACCACCTTGACCTGGTCGGAGCGCAGCCGGTCGAGCTCCGCCTGGCGGCGTTCGCGCTCGCGTTGGCGGCGCACCGAGGCGAGCGAGCGGACCTTTTCGTCCTCGCCCTCGATCGCCGCCTGGACGTCGATGCGCCCGGCGCGACGGCGGTCGTTGGTGCCACCCTTGGGGAGCGCGACCGGCGGTTTGCGGGCGGGCAGGCCGCCAGGGCCGGTGCGGCGGATTGGACGCCCGTCGTCTTCGTCCTCGGTGCGGTTGCGCAGACGCAGGGTTTCAGTGACCGCTGACGGTGAGGGTGCCTGGGCGGGTGCCCCGGGGCGCCCGGTTGGAGCCCTGGCAGCCGGCTGACCCGGTTGCGGCTGGGCCCCGGTCGCGGCGGCGGCCTGCGACAGTTGTTCCGCTGCGTCCGCGGCGGCCGGATCGCGCGCGGCGGCGGCTTCGGCGGCGCTATTGGCGTCGGCCTCGAGCTTGTCGCGAACCGCCTGTTCCTCGGCCTGGCGCTCCTGTTCCTCGGCGGCCTTGCGCGCCTCCGACTCGCGGCGGCGGGCTTCCTCGGCGGCCGACAGGATCGAAATCGTTTCCTGTTCGCGGCGTTCGGCGTCGCGTTTGGCGGAGTCGCGCTGCTGTTCGACCAGGGCACGCTGGCGCGCGGCCTGTTCGGTGGCGGTAAGCGCGCGCCCGGCACCCGGTGCCGGCCGGCCCGGTGCGGCTGCCGGTCGCGGCGCGGCGGCGGCTCCGGCGGGCGGTGGCGGCGGCGCGCCCGCGGCGGCGGAAGGATTGGGCAGCGGGGCGCGCTTCTTGCGCACTTCCACCTGCACGACTTTTGACCGGCCGTGGCTGAAGCTCTGTCGGACGGACCCGGCATCGACGGTCCGTCCCAGTTCCAAACGTCCTGCCGGACGCAGCGAGAGCCGTCCCTTGCCGCCGTCCTGATCGTTACTTTCGCTCATGTTTATCCGTTGGCACCCGTTGCATCGTTCAACGTGGCGGTTTCCCGCCGCGTGGCCCTTGCGGACCCCAAGGCCCTTGCGGACCCGTCCCTCAATCCGGCCAGCCTGCCCGCCTCCACGACGAGCGACTCCGCCAATTTGCCCGGCGCGACCGCGACGTGCACTACATAGTCTCGACCGAACACGCGTCCCAGGGCCTGCCCGGGCAGCGGATCAATAATCGTCAGCCCCGGCCCGAAGCCGGAGAGGAAGCGCGAACGCTCCGCCGCGCTGCCATCGGACGCCTGCAGGACCAGTCGATACCGACCGGTCCTTAGCGCCTCGCGGGCTTTTTCGAAACCCGCCACGGCCTGCCCGGCGCGCCGGGTGAGGCCAAGACATTCGCCGATCCGCCTGACCAGCGCCGCCTGCAGCAAGCCACAAAGATCAGAAGGCAGCGAGACCGGACCTCGCGCAGCTCGGGCGAAAGCTCGTGCAAGATGGCGTTGCCCAACCGGTTGTTGAAGGGGCTGTCGGGACCCATGGCCCGCATTATCGGTTGGGTGCCCGTCCTGCTGGAAACCTCCAGAGTTTAACACATCGCGACAGGCGCTCAACCATATTCCCCGTCCGGGCAGCCGTGCAGCCAGGTCGGGGACAAGTTGGCGATCCGGCCCGACGACGAAGCGGATCATCCGCTGCTTCGGCAACCGTTCGCGGGTGACGATGCAGCGGCGAAGCGGCCCGGTTTCCGGTTCGTCGTCGGCCGCATCCGCATCCCATTGCGCGGACTGATCGGTCGTGGACGGACCAGCCGGTGACGGATCGGTCGCGGACGGATCGATCCCTGCGGGATCGGGCGCGGAAGGGTCGGGGTCAGTCGTGACCCGCCTCCTGGGCCGAGGCCGGTTCCGCCCCGATTGCCGGCGCGACTTCCTCGGCGTCGAACCAGTGGGCGCGAGCCTGCATGATGACCTCGTTGGCGGTTGCCTCGTCCATGTGATCGGCACCGACGATCTCGATCAATTCATCGGACGCCAGATCGCCCAGGTCATCGAGGGTTTTCACCTCCTTCTCACCCAACGCCACCAGCATCTGCGGCGTCAGCACCTCGATCGCAGCGACGTCGTCGCTGACGCCGAGCGCGATGCGCTTGTCGTTCATTTCGTTGTCACGCTGCGCCAGGAAGTTTTCCGCACGGCGCACCAGTTCCTCGGCCACGCTTTCGTCGAATCCCTCGATGGCGGCGACTTCGTCGAGCGGGGTGAAGGCGAGTTCCTCGACCGTGGTGAAGCCTTCGGTGACCAGCAGGCCGGCGATCATGTCGTCGACATCGAGTGCCTCGACGAACAGGCCGGAGCGGCGGCGGAATTCTTCCTGGCGGCGCTCGCTTTCCTCGGCCTCGGTCAGGATGTCGATGTCCCAGCGGGTGAGCTGCGAGGCGAGGCGGACGTTCTGGCCGCGGCGGCCGATGGCGAGGGATAGTTGTTCGTCGGGCACCACGACCTCGACGCGGCCGGCTTCTTCATCGAGCACCACCTTGGTGACCTCGGCTGGGGCCAGCGCGTTGACCACGAACGTGGCGGCCTGGCTGCTCCACGGAATGATGTCGATCTTTTCGCCCTGCAGTTCCTGCACCACGGCCTGGACGCGGGAGCCGCGCATGCCGACGCAGGCGCCGACCGGATCGATCGAGGAATCGCGGCTGATCACCGCCATCTTGGCTCGGCTGCCGGGATCGCGGGAGACCGCCTTGATTTCGATGATGCCGTCGTAGATTTCGGGCACTTCCTGGGCGAACAGCTTGGCCAGGAAGCCGGGATGGGTGCGGGATAAAAAGATTTGCGGGCCGCGCGGTTCCTCGCGTACGTCGTAAATGTAGGCGCGGACGCGGTCGCCGTTGCGGAAGGATTCGCGGGCGATCAGTTCGTCGCGCCGCAGCAGAGCCTCGGCGCGGCCGAGCTCGACCATGAGGTTGCCGTACTCGGTGCGCTTGACGACGCCGTTGATGATTTCGCCGACGCGGTCCTTGAATTCGTCGTATTGGCGCTTGCGTTCGTATTCGCGGACCCGCTGGACGATGACCTGCTTGGCGGTCTGCGCGGCGATGCGGCCGAAATCGATCGGCGGCAGCGGATCGACGACGAATTCACCGACCTTCTTGTCGGGGAACAGCTTGGCGGCGTCGGCCTTGCCCATCTGGGTCTCTTCGTTTTCCACCGCGTCGACGATCTCGGTCCAGCGCGACAGGCGGACGTCGCCGGACTTGCGGTCGATGGTGGCGCGGATGTCCTTTTCATGGCCGTACTTGGCGCGGCCGGCCTTCTGGATGGCCTGCTCCATCGCTTCAAGGACTTCCTCGCGGTCGATGTTCTTCTCGCGGGCGACGGCGTCGGCGACCAGCAGCAGTTCGGGGCGGGCGATAGCGGTGTCCATGGCGGCCTCCTTGAGAGTGCGTCGGTTGCGGCGTCGTTCAGTTGGCCGGCCGGTTGGCGGCGGTGGCTGCGATCAAGGCGTCGGTCAAGACCAGTTTGGCGCGGCGGATGTCGGGATGGTGGATGG
The DNA here is from genome assembly GCF_965277825.1 of Rhodopila sp. Taxonomy (NCBI): domain Bacteria; kingdom Pseudomonadati; phylum Pseudomonadota; class Alphaproteobacteria; order Acetobacterales; family Acetobacteraceae; genus Rhodopila; species Rhodopila sp. The sequence goes on from NZ_OZ255846.1 coordinate 1,425,190, forward strand.
TCAGCTCCTGGCCGTCTTCCAGACGGATGCGCACGGCGGTTTCGTCGGCGCCCAGCACTATGCCGGAGAACCGCTTGCGGCCGTCCAGCGGAAACTGGGTCTCCACCTTGGCGAGATGGCCGACGAAACGATTCCAGTCCTTGACGCGGGTCAGCGGTCGGTCGATTCCCGCGGAACTGACCTCTAGCGTCCAGGCGCCGGGGATCGGATCGTCGACATCCAGCGCGACGCTGACGTCGTGGCTGATCGCGCCGCAGTCATCGACGCTGAGCGGTGCGCCGTCGGCACGGTCGGCCATCACCTGCACGGTGGGACGGTCGCGACCCAGCACCGCGACCCGCACAAGGTCGTAGCCCATTAGCCGCAGCCGCGGCGCGATGATCGCGGCCAGCCTGGCCTCCAGGCCGAGGCCGGGTAGAGCCGTTGCGGTAGGTTCGTTTCCGTCCAAACTTGTCGCCCAAAACAAAAAAAGGCGGCCCGCGAAGGCCACCTCCGTATAGCAGCGGAGAATGATTTGATCGTGAAGTAGCGCTTGGCCGCGACGAATGCAAGGCTTGGTACCTTGTTAACCATTTTGTCCGATGTTCTGGGACATGAAGCGGCTGGAATGCCTCGACGGTCTGCGCGGCCTGTTGGCGATGTACGTACTGGCGGGGCACCTGGCTCCGTTCGCCGTGCTGCCGCATTGGCTGCAGATGTCGGTGTCGCACGGCGGCGCGGCGGTGGACATATTCTTCATACTGAGCGGCCTGGTGATCACCCAATCGCTCGATCGGGTGAACGGCGAAGCGGTGCCGTTCCTGCTGGCCAGGGTGGCGCGCATCTTCCCGGTGTTCCTGCCGGTGTTCGCCCTGGCGGTGCTGATCCAGCCGGCGCCGTGCGGCTTTCAGCACATGCCCTGGATCGGACCCGACGATGCCGCGCACATGATCTGTTCGGATGCCTGGCCGAACTCCTGGGTGGCCGAGTTGCTGGCGCATCTGACGATGACCAACGGGTTGTTCCCGAACGGCGTGCTGCCGCTGGCGTGGGTGAGTTTTCTCGGGCCGGCCTGGAGCCTTTCAACCGAGTGGCAATTCTACGTGGTGTCGCTGTTGCTGCTGGGCGCGGGGGCTGGGCGGATTGGCGCCTCGATGAGCTGGCTGGCGTGGGAGCTGATGGTGTTGGCCGCGGCTGGCGTGCTGTGGCATTGGATGGCGCCCGAGGACTGGCAATTCAGCCGGGCGTTCCTGGCCAACAAGGCGCATTTCTTCGCGCTTGGGGTCGCCAGTGTCGCGGTGGTGCGGCAGCGGCGTGGGGCATTGGCGATCTATGCCGCGACACTGGTCGGCTGCCTGGGGATCTGCGCGCTGGCCGGGTCGGGGGGCAAGTTGTTGCCGCCGCTGGTCTGGACGGTGTGCCTGGCGGCTCAGACGCGGCCGGACAGGATCGATCTGCGGCCCTTGGCGCGGGTTCTGGCCAGCCGGACGGCGGGGTATTTCGGTGCGATCTCGTATTGCGTTTACGTGGTCAACGAGCCGATCCACAAGCTGTTGGCGATCGAGCTGGCGCGCCTGGCGGATGGCAATGCTCTGCTGTTCACCGTGATTTGGTTGCCGAGCGCGGTGATTGTGCCGATCGTGGTTTCGGATTGGCTGCACCGGAATGTGGAGGTGCCGGCGCTGCGTTGGGGGCGGGCGGCGGCGGATGCGTGGTCTCGTGGGCAGGCGCGGTTGGTGGGTGAGTAACGGTTCGTCGGGCGGTGGATTGGGAGCTGTGGGCGAATGAGCCGCGATCCGCTCGGCCGGTCTCAGATCAGCTCGACCCGTATCAGAGGATCGGCGGCGGCGGCCAAACCGCGGTCGCGGGTGATCAGTATGGCGTCGATTGCCTCGGCGAGGGCGACGTAGGCAGCGTCGTAGGCGGTCAGGTTGTGCCGCAAGTCCCAGATGCGCGGCAAAAGCAGATCATGCGGATATCGGTGCAGCCTGAGGTCGGCGAAGTCGGCCAGCGCGGCGCGGCCGCGATCGGCATCGATTTCGCCGTGTGCCGCGTAACGGCGTAGCACCTGCGCCACTTCGACATCGATCAGATGCGGGGCGTGCAGGGTCTGTTCGGGGTCGAATAACCAGCGTTCCACCGCCTTGGCGGCTTCGGTCTGAAGCAGCGCCTCGAGCACGGCCGAGGCATCGACAACGATCACGGACGGTCGCGCTGGGCACGCACAGCCTGCGCCGGGGACACCGACAACCGCGTGGTTGCGCGGAGCGACAGCCGAGCGCGCAATTCGTCCGGTGTCGGACGATCGGCGGCCTGGCGGATCTCGGTCAGCAGGTAATCGGAAAGCGACATTCCGGCGAGGGCCGCGCGGGCTTTGAGTTGGCGATGGAGCGCATCCGGCACATTCCGGAGTTGGATCATGGTCGGCATGTGGGCATGATGTTCACATGTGGAGCACATGTCAATGCCCTCGGCATCAGCCACGCGCGGCCGGATCGGTGGGCGGCGCGCTGGCCTATACCGGGTCGTTCGACGCGCTACTGCTGGTCACCGATTTGTGGCGCTGGTGGTAATGTCCTGCCAAGGAAGTTCGCCGCATTTCGCGGCGGACTTATGGGATCAGCAGGCCGCTGAAAAACAAAGGGCTAGTGTCGCGAGGCCGGTGTTCGCGATATGGCGACCTTCGGGCTCGGGACACAACGCGATCATCGCGTATCGTTGCCGTTTTCCCGAGGTATCGCCGGCACTCACCGGCGGTGACTGAGGGGGCGTGACGAGTGGCCTATGGCCGCCAGAGGTTTGGCTGACCAGCCATCGAACGTTGCGCGCGCCAGACCCGGTAGCGGAGGATCCCCCAGGCCACCACCGCGGCGCCGAGCGCCACCGGCAGGATCAATAGCGCGACCCAGAGCGCCAGCGCGGCAAGCGAGATCGCTCCGGCCAGGACCGCGACGACGACCGCCCACATCAGGATGCGGCTGGTGATCGGCGGGCGTGTCGGTGCGACGAACTCGCCGTTGATCGTCATGTCCAGTTCGGGGGGAACGCGCTGGTTCATGTCGTCGATGTGGCACGCCGGGCGGCGGCTTCAAGACCGATCCGTTGGGAAGGCTTGATGCCGCGGGTGGGACATTCGGGGGCACGTTCCGTGGGGCGCGATCGTGCCTTAGCATGGTGGCGGGCAACGGGAGTTATGCCATGAGGATCGGGGCCATGAAGGTTGGGCTGTTCATCAACACCCAGTATCCGGAAGACGTCGATGTCGCCGCACAGATACCGGCACTGGTCGAGCAGGTGCGGGTGGCGCGCGATGCCGGGTTCCGATCGCTATGGTTTCCGCACCACTGGCTGACCGAACCGATGCAGATGCTGCAGATCATGCCGGCGATGGCGTTCCTGGCGACCGAGGCCAGGGGCATGGCGATCGGTCCCAACATCCTGATCCTGCCGCTGCTGAACCCGATGCATGTCGCCGAGGAAGCCGCCACGCTGGATGTGCTGAGCGGCGGCAACTACGTGCTGGGCGCCGGGCTGGGATACCGCGAGCCGGAGTTCACCGCCTTCGGGATTCCGCTGGCAGAGCGGGCGGGGCGATTCGCCGAGAGTGTGACGCTGATGCGCAAGCTGTGGGGCGGCGGCAAGATCACGCACGAGGGGAAATTCTTCACCGTTCGCGATGCCGGCATCAGCCTGAAGCCGTCGCGTCCCGGAGGGCCGCCGATCTACGTCGCCGGGCTGGTCGATGGCGCGGTGCGCCGGGCGGCCAGGATCGGCGATGCGTGGCTGATCGCCAACGCATCCTCGATCCAGGAGATCGCGCCGCGGATGCAGACCTATCGCGCGGCACTGGCCGAATATGGGCGGACGCCGCTGGAATTTCCGATCGCGCGGGAGTGCTATGTCGGCGCCAGCCGGGCCTCGGCGTATGCGGAGTGCAAGGCCGCGCTGGAATACAAATACGCCGCCTACGCGGCGTGGGGGATGACCAGTCCGCTGGAGGGGACGAGCTTTGACGACTTCGCGCGGGATCGTTTCATTATCGGCGACAAAGCGTCAGTGAAGGACGAGATCCTGCGTTATCGGGAGTTGCTGGGCGTCGATCACTTCATCATGCGCAGCCAGTGGCCGGGGTTGGAGCAGGACAAGGTGTTGGGATCGATCCGGCGGCTGGGGGAGATTTTCGCGACGCTCGACCATTCGTAGAATGTTCGAGCTGTTTGTTTTGTCGCAGGATTCACGCGCCTTGAACGGTCCTCCTGGCGCGATCATGCTCCCGCGTAGTCATGTCACCGTTTGGCGGGTGGCGTAGGCGGCGTCTCGCCAGGTGTCCTGCGCCATCACCTCGCCGAGGATTTCGGCGGCGTCCCATAGCTCGGCGTAGCGCAGGGTCAGCGGGGTGATGCCGAAGCGCAGGATGTCAGGGGCGCGGAAGTCGCCGATCACGCCGCGTGCGATCAGCGCCTGCATGATGGCGTAGGCGTCGGGGTGGGCCAGGCAGAGCTGGCTGCCGTGCCGTGCCGGGTCATCGGGGGTGACGCGGTGGAACCGGCCGGGCGCGGCGTGCTGGAACAGTTCGGCCAGCAGCTTCACCTGGGCCTGGGATTTGGTTCGCACCTGGGACATGGGCGCTTCCAGGGCGATGGCGACGCCGACTTGCAGCGCGGCGAGGCTGAGGATCGGTGGGGTCCCGACGGTGGCTTGCGCGAGGCCCGCGGCGGGGCGGTATGTAGTTTCGAAGGCGAACGGGTCAGCGTGGCCGAGCCAGCCGGTGATCGGCATGCGGAGTGTTTCGTGCAGGCGTGGGGCGGCGTAAAGGAAGGCGGGGGCGCCAGGGCCGCCGTTGAGGAATTTGTAGCCGCAGCCGACCGCGAGGTCGGCGTCGGCGGCGGTGAGGTCGACCGGAACGGCGCCGGCGGAGTGGGCGAGGTCCCATAGCGCCAGGGCGCCGCGGGCGTGTGCCGCGTGGGTGATCGCCGCCATGTCGTGCATCGCGCCGGTGCCATAGTTCACGTGGGTCAGCATGACGACGGCGGTTTCTTCGTCGATCGCCGCCGGTAATTCTTCGGGTTCGACCAGGCGCAGTTCGTGGCGCCCGCCCAGCAGGGTGGTCAGGCCTTGAGCGATGTAGAGGTCGGTGGGGAAATTACCGCGTTCGGAGACAATGACCTGGCGAGCGGGCCGCAGTTGGAGGGCGGCGGCGAGGGATTTGAACAGATTGACCGAGGTGGAGTCGGCGACGACGACGCTGCCGGGGGGCGCGCCGATCAGTTGGGCGATCCCCGAGGCGACTTGGCTGGCGAGATCGATCCAGCCGGCATCGTTCCAGCTTCGGATCAGTCCTTCGCCCCATTCGTGCTGGATCAGGTGGGCGATGCGGGCGGGGGTGGCGCGCGGCAGCGGTCCCAGCGAGTTGCCGTCGAGGTAGATTACTCCGCACGGCAGCACGAAGCGGTCCCGGAACGGGGCCAGGGGGTCGTTCTGGTCCAGTTGTTCGAGTGTGCGGCGGGTGATCATGATCAGAGAAGATCGGCGACGACGCGCCTGAAGCGGGTGATCGCGGCCAGGTGGTCGGCGGCGCTGTGGCCGGCGATGCGCTTGTGGTGGTTCATTGCGAAGGTGGTATGGGCGGTGACGTGGGTGACGCCGGCTTTTTTCCAGAAGGCGAATTCGCGGTGCCAGGCGGGTTCGTCTTCCGAACCCAGCGACAGCCAGACTTCGAGGCCGACGCTGGCGGGATCTCGGTTTTCGGCCTTGGTCATGGCGCGCAGTTTGTCGAACGCGGCGAGCGCGGTTTCGTCGGCGGGATAGGCCAGCGGCATCCAGCCATCGCCGTATTTGGCGGTGCGTTGCAGGGTCTGTTCGGCGTGGCCGCCGAACCAGACCGGGATGCGGCCCGAGGCCGGGCGTGGGTTGATGCCGGCGTCTTCGATGGTGTGGTAGCGGCCCTTGAAGCTGGTGTGCGGCTGCGACCACAGCGCCTGCATGAGTTGGACCTGTTCCTCGGAGCGGCGGCCTCGGTTGGAAAAGGTTTCGTTCAGGCCGGTGAATTCGACCTGGTTCCAGCCGACCCCGACGCCGAGGCGCAGCCGGCCGTTGGACAGCACGTCGAGGCAGGCGGCCTGCTTGGCGACCAGGGCGGCCTGGCGCTGCGCCAGGATCAGCACGCTGGAGGCGAACCCCAGGCGCTGGGTGCAGCCGGCGAGGAAGCCGAACAGCACGAACGGATCGTGGTAGGGGTTTTCGTTGGTGCCGACGCGGCCCTTGCCGGCGCTGGTGGCCGGGTTGGCGCCCAGCACGTGGTCGGGCGCCTGCAGGTAGTCGAAGCCGAGGCCCTCGACGGCTTGGGCGTAGTCGCGGATTTCGGAGGGGCCGGTGCCGATGTCGGCCACCGGGATCGTTGCGCCTATTTGCATTACGGGTGCTTTCTACAGAAGGTCGCCGACCGCGGCGCGGTAGCGTTTGATCGCGGCCAGGTGGTCGGTCATCGTTTTGCCGGCGATGCGATGGTGGTGGCGATTGTTGAACGTGGTAGTCAGGCAGATGTGGCTGGCGCCGGCGTTCTTCCAGAATGCGATTTCGCGGCGCCAGTCGGCTTCGGCGCCATCGCCGCAGGAGGTCCAGACCTCGATGCCGACCGCGTTTGGATCGCGCCCGGCCTGTTCGGTGAGGCGGCGGAGCTGGGCGAAAATATCGAGTGCGGATTGATCTGGCGGATAGGCATTCGGCATCCAGCCGTCGCCCCATTTGGCGATGCGCGGCAGGGTGTGTTCGTGGTGGCCGCCGTACCAGAGCGGGACGCGGCCGGAGGCGGGGCGCGGGTTGATGCCGGCGTCGTCGATGGTGTGGTACTTGCCTTTGAAGGTGACGTGGGGTTCTGCCCATAGCGCCTGCATCACTTGCGCTTGTTCCTCGGAGCGGCGGCCTCGGTTGTGGAAGTTTTCGTTCAGGCCGGTGAATTCGAGCGGGTTCCAGCCGACGCCGATGCCGAGGCGGAAGCGGCCGCCGGACAGCACGTCGAGGCAGGCGGCCTGCTTGGCGACCAGGGCGGTCTGGCGTTGGGCGACGATCAGCACGCCGGTGGAAAACGTCAGTCTGGTGGTGGCGGCGGAGAGAAAACCGAGCAGCACGAAAGGATCGTGGTAGAGGCCGGAGGCGATGGCGGCGCGGGCGTCGGTGCTGGTGGCCGATGCCGGGTTGCCGCCCAGCACGTGGTCGGGCGCTTCGAGAAAATCGTAGTCCAGGGCTTCGAGGTTTTGCCCGTAATCGCGCACGGCGGCGGGATCTCCGCCGATGTCGTTGAACGGGACGAGGGCACCTAGTTGCATTTTCAACAATTCCTACTTGGCGTCGGCGTCGAGCACGGCCTTGATCTTGTCGGCGGCAACCGCGATCGGCGGGATGCCGGCGCGTTCCTGTTGGAGCAACGAGCCGACGCGGGAGTCGCGGGTGCCCCAGCCTCGGTTCAGTGCCTCGGTGAGTTCCATCAAAGCGAGGTTGGTCAGCCGCATCGGCACCTGGACCTCGCGCGCGAGTTGGCAGGCGAGGGAGACGTCCTTGTGCAGCAGACGGAGCGCGAAGTCGGCGGGGTCGTAGCTGCCGGTGAGGAAATGATCCGATAGCCGATCGAACATGCGGTTGCGGCCTGAGGCGCCCTGGCGCACCGCCTCGAACAGCGCCAGCGGCTCGACGCCGGCCTTGATGCCCATGGTGAAGACTTCCGCCAGCACGACGTTGACCGCGGCGGAGGATGCGTTGTGCACCAGCTTGGCGATCGATCCGGCTCCGATCGGGCCGATATAGGCGGCCTGGTCGCCCATGGCGGAGAGGGCCGCGTGGTATTTGTCGAATATTGCGCGGTCGCCGCCGACCCAGATGGCGAGGCGGCCGCTGTTGGCCCCTTTCGGGCCGCCGCTGACCGGGGCGTCGAGGAAGGCGACGTCCTTTTCGGCGAAGCTGGCGTGCAGCGCGCGCACCACGTCGACGGCGTTGGTCGAGAGGTCGAACCAGGCGGCGCCGGGGCCGAAGCCCTCGATCAGGCCGTTGGCGCCGGTGCCGACGGTCTGCACGTCGGCCGGGGTGGGCAGCGAGGTGAACACGAGGTCGCAGGCTTGGGCGACGGCGCGTGGGGTTTCGGCCCAGGTGGCGCCGGCGTTCAGGTGGGCGGATGCCGCCTGGCGGGTGAGGTCGTTCACCACCAGGTCGTGGCCGGCCTTTTGCAGATTGGACGCCATGCCGGCGCCCATCATGCCCAGTCCGATGAAACCGATCTTCATTGTTTCCTCTTGGTTGATTGTTTCAGGACCCGTTCCATTGCAGGATGTAGAGACCGGCGTCGTAGTCGGTGACGTAGATCAGGCCGTCCTGGGCGACGAAGAGATCAGCGGTGTGGCGGATTTTCGCGCGCCCGCGCATGGGTTCCATCCAGCGTGTCGGCTGCGGTGGAACGAAGTAGCCGGTCTCTTGCGGGCGGTAGGGATCGGTGATGTCGAACACGCGCACGCCGGCGCTTTGCCAGGTGGCGAAGATGGTGGTTGACGATTGGAACGATCCGGGCCGGTTCTCGTGCAGGTTATGGGGTCCGAACTGGCCGCCCAGGGCGATGTAGTCCTGGTCCGACGGGGTCGGTAGCGTGGCGATGGAAATCGGATTCGATGGCTGGCGGATATCGAAGATCCAGGTGCGCTTCAACTGCTCCTGGTCGATGTTCATCGTCGCCTCGTCGGCGACCACCAGCAGGCTGCGGTCGTGCAGCGGCAGGGCGCTGTGGGTGCAGCCGCCGAATGGCGGGCACCAGTTGCGATGCACGATCAAATGCGGGCTGGATGGCTGCTTGACGTCGAGGATGGTCAGGCCGCCGTCGCGCCAGGAGGCGTAGGCGACGTCGTCCTGGACCACGGCGTGGTGCAGTGCCCAGCGTCCGGTCCAGTGCGGGATTTCGCCGGCGGCGGCGTTCATGCCGGGGATCCACCAGCGGCCGGCCTCGCGCGGTTGGGTCGGGTCGGCCATGTCTATACTGATGAATATATGGTCGAGGAAGCCGTCGAGCAGGGCCGAGGCGTAGGCGTAGCGTCCGCCGGTCCACCAGATGCGGTGCAGGCCGAGCCCCTGGACTTGCAGGAAGCCGATGGGGCGGGGATTGGCGGGGTCGGAGATGTCGTAGACCCGCATGCCGGCGGAGAAATCCTCGCCACGCTTGCCGTAGCGCGAGGAATCAACCTGGTTCGAGGCGCTGTAGTAGTCCTTGATCGAGAGCAGCGCCTTGAGGTCGAGTTCCTCGATGCAGAGCAACAGATCGTTGGCGGTCTGCAGGTGCATGCACCAGGAGTTCGGGTGGATCGGGGCGAAGTTCACCGGCTTGGGGTTTCGCGGGTCGCGCACGTCGGTGACCATTACGCCGCGGCTGACCCTGGTGCCGATATAGGCGTGGCCGCGGTTGACCATGACCTGCACGCCGTCGCCGCGGCCGCCCTGGTCGGTGTGACCGACGAAGGAGATGTTTTGGGCACCCTCGGGCGTGATCATATTGTGGCCGGCCTCCGCTGTCGGTGAACAGCTTAGACTCTGCGCGGGAAAGCGAAAGTGACGCGGGCGGCGGCTCGCTAGGCGAACCCGGCCGGCTGCTGCTATCTTGGCGGTGACAAGCGAGGGGAAACGTCGACCATGAGCGCCACGACGATCGACTACGGCAAACTTTATAGCGCGGACCTGCCCGATCCGGCGCCGCGCTGGGCGCCGTTTCCGAAATACTACTTCGTCGGCGGCAACAATGACCCAGAGCAGGTTCCGATTGAAGGATTGATCGAGGCGGCGGCGTCGGTGCTGCGGCGCGAGGGCTCCAAGCTGGCGATCTACAATCTGGGTCTGGGGCCGCAGGGCTATCCGGGCCTGCGTCAGTTCGTCGCCGACAAGTGCGAGCGCCAGCGCGGGATCAAGGCGCCGGTCGACGACATCCTGATCACCACCGGTTCAGGACAAGGGTTGGACATGATCAGCAAGCTGCTGGTCGATGCGGGCGATACCGTCTTATGCGAGGAATACTGTTACCAGGGCGCGATGACCCGGTTTCGCAAACTGGGTGCCAAGCTGGTCGGCATGAAGCTGGATGCGGACGGGATCGTGATCGACGCGCTGGCCCAGCAACTCGCCGGGCTGAAGGCGCAAGGGATTACGCCGAAGTTCATCTACACCATCCCGACGATCCAGAACCCGACCGCAAGCATCCTGCCGCTGGATCGGCGTCATGCGCTGATCAAGCTGGCGCATCAGTACAATGTGGCGATTTTCGAGGATGAATGTTACGCCGATCTGCTGTGGGACTGTGTTGAGGCGCCCCCCGCGCTCTACGCGCTCGATCCCGGCTGCGTCATCCATATTGGTTCGTTCTCGAAATCATTGGCTCCGGCGCTGCGGCTTGGCTATGTGATCTCGGGCTGGGAGATCATGAGCCGGTTGTTGCCGTTGAAGAGCGACAGCGGGACCGGTGCACTGGATCAGATGGTTGTCGCTGAATATTTCTCGCAGAATTTCGATCGCCATGTGGGCCACCTGAATGGCGTGCTGCGCGGCAAGCTGGATACCATGACCGAGGCGGTGGCGCGCGAGTTCGGGTCGGTCGCGGAATGCTGGGCGCCGAAGGGTGGCATCTTCCTGTGGATCAAGCTGCCGGCCAACGTGGATGTGCGCAAGCTGATCAAGCCGGCGGCGGATGCGGGGATCGTGTTCAATCCGGGCCCGGAATGGGCGGTCAGCGCGAGCAATTCCAGCAATTGTCTGCGGCTTTGCTTTGCCATGCCGGACAAGCAGACTATTCGCGACGGCGTCGCCGAACTGGCTCGGGTGTGTTACGAGCAGACCGGGATTCCAATACGCAGCGGGAACGTACCCCGGACGTAGCCTAGGCGGTGCCGGTCAGCGTCTGGGTCACTGCCGAGGCCAGCAACGAGTGGCCCGCCGCGGTCGGATGCAGGTCGTCGAAGAACAGATAGCCGTTCTGCGCGGCCCCGGTGGCGGCGAGCGTTCCACTGTTGGGATCGGTGAGATTGCCGGTCCATACCGGCTGGGTGACGTTGGTGAAATTGGCCGCACCCGGATTAGCCACCGCGGCATCGATCAGACCATAGGTGTCGATGAAGTCGACCGATGCCGCGCCGGTCGCTACGATGGCCTGCAGTGCCGCGCCCAGATCGGCGTTGTACGCCTGGGCCAGGACGCTGGACTGTGCGTCGCTGGCCGGACGGGCCGTCTCGTATGGGGTCTTGCCCAGGTCGGGGACACCCATCACCACCAGGTCCTTGGCACCGTGTGCGACCAGACCGCCGATGACCGCGGTTTCGTTGTTCGCGGCCTGCTGCGCGGTTGACTGTTGCTGCGCCGGGGTCTCGGCGGAGTTGGCGATATCCAGGACGTCGTTGGAACCGGCCCATACGGTGTAGAGCGCATTCGGTGACGGGCTGGGTGTGTTGGCGAGGAACTGGGCGTACTGCGACGGCAGGTCCAACGGGTTCAGGGTGTGTACGGCGGTCTGCCCCGTCTCCGCCCCGCCATAGGCGTAGTCGGTGCCCCCGCGCAGGCTGGGCGCCACCGGCGGCAGGCCGAGATTCTGTGACAGGTCCTGCACCCAGACATTTCCGTTGCTGAAGCGGCCGTCGCTGTAGGGCGAGGCCGGCAGCACGCCCAATGTCGCGGTCGAGACGTTGCCGGCGTCGGACAGGCTGTCGCCAAAGGCATAGACCGCGGTGAAGCCGCCGGGCGGGGGGGTGATCGTGTCGCTGGCGATGAACGACGGCGATGCCGCGGTGCCCAGGGTGGCGGTGGAGATGGTGCTGCCGGTCAGGGCGTCGAAGTCGTCGATCAGCGATTGGATTGTCATTCCGCGCGAACGTCAAACGAGACGGCGGGGTTGCATTAAGCTTCGTTCAGGATGTCTTGCATCGGGGGGATTTGTTCAGGCGCCCAGGCGTTCGAAGAACGCCGAACGCTGGGTGGCGCCGCTCACGATGTAGCTGTGATCGGATCCGGTCAACACGAAGCGGGCGCCCATGGCGACATAGCGCGAGGCGTGTTCCTCGTCGTAGACGCCGCCCATTCCAAGCACCTTTTTGTGCCGCAGACAGGCCTCGCCGACCGCCTGGTAGGCATCGACCACCTTCGGGTGGCCCATTCGCCCGGAGATGCCGAGCGCGGCGGTGAGGTCGGAAGTGCCGATGAAGAGTACGTCCACGCCGGGGGTGGCGGCAATGGCGTCGGCGTTGCTGACCGCCTCGGGGCTTTCCAGCATCACGATGGTCAGGATTTCGGCGTTGATCGCGGCCTGAGCCTCGGCGTTGGCAGGCGGCTGGTAGCCATAGACCGCGGGTGGGCCGCCCCAGCTTCGCGAGCCCATCGGCGGGTAGTGGAACGCATCGGCGATGCGCGCGGCATCGGCGGCGGTATCGACGTGCGGCACGACAATTCCCAGCGCGCCATTGTCCAACGCTCGTGTGGCTTCGTCCAGCGCGCCGGCACAGACGCGGACGATCGGTGTGACCCCGGTGGGCAGCGCGGCGATGCAGAGTTGCGTGGTTTCCTGGACGCTGAAGGCGCCGTGTTCGGTATCGATGAAGATCCAGTCGTGGCCGGTGGCGCCGGCTAGCACCGGGGTTGCGACGGTGCGCAGGTGATGCACGCCAAAACCCAGCGCCAGCTTGCCGGACTTGAGCCGCGCCTTGGTGGTATTGATGGTCAAGGCCATGGCTGGTCTCCAGTGTCTCGACCGAGGCCAGCATGTGATGCCGCCGGGGTCAATCGGTTGGCGTTAGCCGGTTCGGATCAATCCACTGGCGCGCGGTTTTCCACCAGGGCCATCAGGGTTTCAAGGTGGTCCGCCTCGGCGGCCGGCTTGTCGCGGCGGATGCGGGCCAGCCGAGGGAATCGCATCGCCACGCCGGATTTGTGCCGGTTGGACAGTTGCACCGCATCGAACGCCACCTCCAGCACCATGGATTTTTCCACTTCGCGGACCGGACCGAAGCGGGCGGTGGTGTGGTTGCGGATCCAGCGATCGAGAAAGCCCAGTTCCTGGTCGGTGAAGCCGAAATAGGCCTTGCCGACGGGAACCAGTTCCTCGCCGCGCCAGACGCCGAAGGTGTAGTCGGAATAGAAGCTGCTGCGTTTGCCGTGGCCGCGCTGGGCATACATCATCACCGCGTCCACCGTCAGCGGGTCGCGCTTCCATTTCCACCATTGACCCTTGACCCGGCCCGGCAGATAGGGGCTGTCGCCGCGTTTCAGCATCAGCCCCTCGATCGAGGCGGCGCGGGCGCCGTTGCGCAGCGTCATCAGGTCCTGCAGCGAGTCGAAGCGGATCAGCGGCGAGATATCCATCCGGTCGGGGCGGGTGCGGGCGATCCATTGCTCGAGACGGGCGCGGCGCTGGTCGAACGGCAGCGGGCGGAGGTCCTCGGTTTCGTCGAACAGCAGGTCGTAGAGGCGGACGCCGACCGGGAAGCGCTGCATCATGCCGGGCGTGACAATCTTGCGGTTCAGGCGTTGCTGCAGGTCGGCGAACGGCGCGACCCCGCCGTTGCGCAGCACCAGCAGCTCGCCGTCGAGCACGGCGTGGAAGTCCATCGCCGCGACGATTTCGGGGAAGGCGGCGGAGATGTCGTCGGCGCCGCGGGAAAACAGCCGCCGGCCGCCGGTGGTGGCGACCAGTTGCACCCGGATGCCGTCCCATTTCCATTCCGCCCGCCAGTCCGGGGGATGCAGCGCGGCGATGTCGGATGCCTCTAGTGGGTGGGCCAGCATGGGTGGGCGGAACACCGGGGCATCGGCCGGATCGGGTTTCGGTCCGTTGCCTTCCAGCCAGGCGAACAGTGAAAGGTAAGGCGGGTGCAGCCCATGCCAGACCTCCTCCACGTCGTCGGCGGCGACGCCGCCGATCTCGGCCAGGGCGATCTTGGCCAGCCGGCTGGAGGCGCCGACCCGCAGGCCGCCGGTGATCAGCTTGAGCAGCGCCAGCCGGGTGGAGGCATCGGCGCCGTCGAGCCAGCCGGCGACCAGCGCGGGCAGCGCGGCCTTGGGCGTGGTGTGCAGCGTGTCGACCAATTCCGCCAGGCTGGGGGGCGCCGCTTGGGTTGGCGCGGCGGGCCAGATCAGGGCGACGGTTTCCGCCAGGTCGCCGACATAGTCGTACGACCAGTCGAACAGCATCGGATCGGTGCGCGATGCGGCGAGTTCGCGGATCAGGCCGGGCTTGGCGGCGGTGAACGACAACTCGCCGGTGATCGCGGCGAGGCCGATGCCGCGGTCGGGGTCCGGCTGGGTGGCGAAATAGCGCCGCAGCAGCGCGATCTTGGCGTTGCGCGAGGGGGTAAAGACCAGACGCTCCAGCAGGTCGGCGAAGGCGATCATGTCGGTCCATGTTGGACCGGTGGCGGGGAAACGCCAGCTTGGCGTGGCGGTGATCGGCGGGCGGGCGCATTGCGGTTGCCGGGGCAGGCTGGTAAACCAGGGCACCCAAGGTCGGAGCGTAGCGCAGCCTGGTAGCGCATCAGTCTGGGGGACTGGGGGTCGTGGGTTCGAATCCCGCCGCTCCGACCAATCGCGATTGCACGGATGCGGCGGGTGTCCGGGGCGCCGAACGCCAGCTAAGGCCGAATGGCGTTACCTCCTGCCGCCTTGCTGTTTGCCAAGGTCGATCAGCGCTAAACCCGCACCGTCCTGACGGCGCCGATGGTGAGCCGGCGTCGCGTCACGCCGAGGGATCGCGAGCCTGGGCCAACCGCGCGATCAGCTCGCGCGTGTCGTCCAGTCGATCCAGCCGCATGACCCGCAGGCGCAGGTCGTCGGCGGCCTCAGCGGGCAACATCGCCCGGACATTTGATTCGAACTTGCGCACGATCTCTGCCTCGCCCACGGGGTCGTCGGGGCTGCCGCGGCGTGCCAGGCGTTCGTGTTCGAACACCCGTCCATCCCGTGTGGTCAGCGTCAACCTGCAGCCGTGGCGGAACGGCGCGCCCATTGCCTCCAGCTCGGTTTCCTCGAATGCCGATATGCGGTCGATGAAGGCGAGCACCGTCGGATCGGCCAGGCGATCGGCGTCGTACTGACGCACCGACGCGTCGCGATGCAGCGCCATGACCGCCAAACCGTGGAACAGATTCATCTGCGCCGCCGTCACGCCGGCCGGCTGGTAGGGCCAGGCTGTATGCACAAAGGTCATGTGACTGCATCCGACACTGATCCGGCTGATGTCCTCGGCGCGCAGAGCCCGCTCCGTCATCACTGTGGCGAGGGCGTCCAGCGCGGTGTGGATGCTGGTGACACTGGGGTACAGCTTGAACCCGACCTGCGCGGTCTGCCACGTCGACCCCAGGCCGTCGGTGAGCCGCGCGGCATCGGGATGACCGGAAAACGAGCTCAGGAAACCACCGAAGCCGGCCTCCAGCACATCCAGGATGCCGGTGAAGCCGCGTTGCGCGAGCAACGCCGCCTGTACCCCTGCGTGTGCCGCGCGGCCGGCGTGCAGGCGCTTCACCATCGCCCCCTCCTGCGCCGCCATCAGCCCCGCCGCCATCGAACCCGCGATGCCGAACGCATGCTGCATCGGTTCGGCTTCCAGCCCAAGCATGCGCCCGGCGGTCGCGGCGGCGACGAACACGCCGGAGGTCCCCTGCGGGTGAAAGCCGCGCAGGAACAACGCCATCGTGGCAGCGTTGCCGACGCGGGTGCCGACCTCATAGCCGGCGACGATCGCGGTCAGCAGCTCGGCACCGCTGACGCCGCCGGCGGCCTCGGCGAAAGCGAACGCCACCGGGCAGGCCAGCGAGTTCGGATGCACGATCGATTCCTTGTGGATGTCGTCCATCTCGAAGGCGTGGCCGGCGGTGCCGTTGACCAATGCCGCCTGGGCGATCGAGCCGCGATACGGCGTGCCCCAGAACGATGCGGCCGGGGTCGCCCCTTCGGCCCGGGCGACTTCGCGCACATGCCTGGTCCAGGGCAAGCCGGCGCCGAACAGCGCCACCCAAGGCCATCCAGGACACATAGCTTGGCATGGTCGACGACGTCGGGCGGAATGTCAGCAAACCGCAGTCCGGCGGCGAAGCGGGCGAGGTCACGCGTGGCGTTCGCGAGCAGAGGGGCGGTTTGGCTCACGCGGCTCTACCTTACTTCGCTTTCAGCCGGTTGGTCGCTCCATCGCGGCTAGCTATCCGCCCGGCATGACCCCGAAGCGATGAAACCAGGCGATCGCGCGCTTCCAGGCATCCGCGGCGTCGGCCTGGCGGTAGCTTGGCCGATAATCGGCATGGAAGCCGTGCGGCGCGTCCGGATAGATGACGATGTCGATGGTCTTGTGCGCCGCCTTGGCCTTGGCCTCGGCTTCGCGCACCGCGGAGACCGGAATGGAGGGGTCCTGGCCGCCGTAGAGTCCGAGCAGCGGGCACTTGATATCCGCCGCCAGATCCAGCGCCGATTGCGGCTGGATCGGTGTCGGGGTGCCGAGCAGCGGACCGTAGAACGCGACGGCGGCCTTCAGATGTGGGCTGTGAGCGGCATACAGCCAGGTCTGTCGTCCGCCGCGGCAGAAGCCCATGACGCCGACACGGGTCGAACTGCCGCCGTTCGCCAGCGCCCACGCGGCGGTCGAATCCAGATCGGACATATACTGCGCGTCCGGCGCCTTGGAAATGACGTCGGTGACGATCTGGTGCACATCGGTCATTTTCGATAGATCGCCGATGCGGGCGTAATACTCGGTCGCCACCGCCAGGTAACCCAGCTTGGCCCAGCGTCGGCAGACGTCCTTGATGTATTCGTGGACGCCGAAGATTTCCTCGTTCACCAGGATCACCGGGAACTGCCCATGGCGGGCGGGCTTGGCATAATACGCCGGCAGCTTGCCGTCGGTGGTGGGGATCTGGGTTTCTCCGGCGTCGAGCCCGGTGCTGTCGGTGTGGATCGCCTGCGCCTCGACCCGCTGGGTGGCCAGCGTGAAGCCGCTGATCAGCCCGGTCATCACTACGCCCCGACGCGCCAGCTTGTAGCCACGCAGGCCGCCGAATTCGGTCATGTCGTCCATGTTCGCCTCCATAGACTGGGCATCCTGCCAGACACTCCATTGGCCCGACTGCTGGGCACCCCGATGGGCCTTTCACTCGGCCTTCCACTGGGCCTCCCATTGGCACGCCAGCGGAAATCGCCGCGACGTTGCAGCTTGCGGGTCGTTACTTCATTGCCTGGCGCAGATTGTCGTCGAGTTGCCCGAGGAATGCCTGGGTGGTCATCCAGGGCTGGTCGGGGCCGATCAGGGTTGACAGGTCGCGGGTCATGTGGCCGCTTTCCACGGTCTCGATGCAGACCTTCTCCAGCGTTTCGGCGAACGCGGTGACGTCGGGGGTGTTGTCGAAGCGGCCGCGATAGATCAGCCCTCGGGTCCAGGCGAAGATCGAGGCGATCGGGTTGGTCGAGGTCTGCTTGCCCTGCTGGTGCTGGCGGAAATGGCGGGTGACGGTGCCGTGCGCGGCCTCGGCCTCGACCTTGGTGCCGTCCGGGGACAGCAGCACCGAGGTCATCAGGCCGAGCGAGCCGAAGCCTTGCGCCACGGTGTCGGATTGGACGTCGCCGTCGTAGTTCTTGCAGGCCCAGACATAGGCGCCGTTCCACTTCAGCGCGCAGGCCACCATGTCGTCGATCAGGCGGTGTTCGTAGGTCAGGCCGCGCTGGTCGAATTCGGGCTTGAATTCGTTCTGGTAGATGGTGGCGAAGATATCCATGAAGTAGCCGTCGTATGACTTCAGGATGGTGTTCTTGGTGGAAAAGTACAACGGCCAGCCGCGCATCAGCGCGTAGTTGAAGCTGGCTCGGGCGAAGCCCTCGATCGAGGCGCGGGTGTTGTGCATCGCCATCGCTACGCCACCGCCGTCCTTGAAGTCGTGCACCTCCAGCGTCTGGGCGGGGCCGCCGCCGGTGGGCTGGTAGGTCAGCGTGACGGTGCCCGGGCCGGCGATCTTCATTTCCGTGGCTCGGTAGATGTCGCCGTAGGCGTGGCGGCCGATGACGATCGGCTGGGTCCAATGCGGCACCAGGCGGGGCACATTCTTGCAGATGATCGGCTCGCGGAAGATGGTGCCGTCGAGGATATTGCGCAGCGTGCCGTTCGGACTGCGGTACATCCGCTGCAGGCCGAACTCGCTGACCCGAGCCTCGTCGGGAGTAATGGTCGCGCACTTCACGCCGACGCCGTAGCGGGCGATCGCGTGGGCCGCGTCGACCGTTACCTGATCGTCGGTCTGGTCGCGATACTCGATGCCAAGGTCGTAGTATTTCAGATCGATGTCGAGGTAGGGAAGGATCAGCTTTTCCTTGATGAAACCCCAGATGATACGGGTCATCTCATCCCCGTCCAACTCGACGACCGGGGTCTTGACCGTGATTTTTGCCATCATATCCTCTCGACGCGAACATACCTGAAAGCGGCCCTGGCGGCTTCCCGAAACAGGTTGGACCTTCGCACCGCGCGGCTATCCGGGCAAGCCGGCGGCCCGGCCGGACCGAGACGGCGCGCGCCGCCCTGCCGGAGTGGTGGTACCAAGCGGTGAACGAGTCGGCCGACGTGAAATCGGTGCCACGATGTCGTCCGGGCGCCCATGTTAACGATCCGTTCACCATTGCCGGTTAGTCTTGTGGGCATGTTGTCGCCCGCGACTTTCATCGGCATCGCCAAGGCTGTCGGCCAGCCCGCCCCGGCTGCAGGGCGTTCGGTTGGCCCGGCCGCACCTGCCCAAGCTGGGCGCCCGGCGGGTGTGCAGCCGGTGCGGATACTGACCACGCCGCCGGTGACTGCGCCGATCGCGCCGCTGGCATCGCCGAAGACGGGGTCGCCGGTCGCGGCGGCGTCAGGGGCGATGGGAGCGCCCGGCACGACCACGACACCGCCGCGTAACTTGCCGCGGGGGTCGTTGCTGGACCTCAGTGTATAGCCTGAACCGCTCACGCTCGTGTCCTCCCCGCCATGGCGGCGAATCCAGGCGGGTTGCAGGATCGCTGGTTGTGGCGTGCACCGATGGGAAGTGGTGGGAAAGCCGGCGTCCGAGGGCAGTTTCGGCTCAGTTTCAGGCTGCGGCAGGCCGCTGATCCCCGCCGTCGCCCGTTTCGGGCTTGATCCCGATCGGTGGACAGGTCACGTTTAATGGTATGTCGTCGTTTGTCCGGCAGGTCCCCGAAGGTGATAATCGTGAGCGCGAGGTATGCGCCGCATGCGGATATGTAGCCTATGAGAACCCGAAGGTCGTCGTCGGGTCGGTCGTGTTGGCCGATGGCCGGGTGCTGATGTGTCGCCGCGCCATCGAACCGCGCAAGGGGTTCTGGACGCTGCCGGCCGGTTACATGGAGCTCGGCGAAACCCTCGAAGAGGGAGCCGCCCGCGAGGCGCTCGAGGAAGCCGAGGCGGTGATCACCATCGAGGGCATCCTGGGGGTGTTCAGCATTGCCCGGATCGGCCAGGTGCAAGTGATTTTCCGGGCCCGCTTCAGCGACGCCGGACCGCCGGTGTTTGCCGCCGGCCCGGAAAGCCTCGACGTCCGCCTGTTCGCGGCGGACGAAATACCGTGGGACCAGATCGCGTTCCCATCGGTGCATTGGGCGCTAGATGCATGGCGGAAAGCCAGGGCCGGTCCGCTGGGTCGGCCTGCCGGCAATCCACAGCAAGACCAGCGTGGCATGCAACGGCTGGTCTCGCCATCGGCCAACCTGCCGAACGACGCGCCGCGATGACGCGGGCTCTGCTGACAGCGGCTGTGATACTCGGCCCGGTCATACTGGGCGGCGGCGCGCCTGGTTGCGGCGTCGGCCTGGCGGCTCAGGTCAACCCGAAGGACTTCCCGGTGCCGCCAATTCCGCCGGATCATCCGTCGCTTGCCGAGACTGCCCCGGTCCCCAACGCGGACGCGCAGGCGCCGGCTGCCCCGCAGTCGACCTCGCCCAGCGTCGATGTCAAGCTGTATCGTACCCGGCCGTATGATCCGGGCTACGGGTTTGCGCCTGGTTCGCGCTATCAGGACAACGAGGAGCGCAAGCCGATCCAGACCCCCGGCCTGGTCATCAGTGTGCCGATCCAATAGGTCGCACCACACGGGCTGGGCCGAAAAATCCCATGCGGCATAGATGGCCTTGGAGCAACGGCGCCAGTAACCGGCAGTTCATCTCTGATATCGTAGTGTCTGGAGTCTGACGCTGACCGCATGGCGCAGGCAACGGGCAGGCCGCTTGCAAGCAAAGCACGGGTGTCACGGATAGGTTCGCCCGCGGTGGTGAACGTCAGGTTCGGGACACCACATGACGCTTTGACGTCGCCCAGATCACGGAGACCGAGATGAAAAAAATCACCAGCACACGATCCGCTCGGCTGAAACGCCGCATCGTCGACGTTGATCTGCGCAATACCCGGCCGTTGCGAGTTCCGGGGGCGACGATTACCGCCTGGCCTGCAGCAGCCGAACCCGATCCAGCCAGTCTGGCTGCCGAGCCGGCGCGTGGCGCCACCGTGGCCGGCAGCGGATCGATTGTCGCGCTGAGCGACGAGGATCCGATGGCGGATCAGAACCAGCGAGGCGCGGTCTTGTTGTCGGATGGCACTCGAATCACCTTCGATATGAGAAATCGATCCGACACAGATTAAAGGTGCGCGCATCCGTGAATTTGCAGCATTTTTCCATCCATATTTTTCTGAACAAAGAATGATCTCTTAATCGTGAACGTTTGAAGGCCCGGAACATCCTCGCTTTCGAGCACAAAACCGTGTTCTTACGCGATGTGGACCAAGCAATACGCACGCAAGCCAGACGGCAGTTTGTCAACTCGCGGGCGACAAACCGCGCATCGTATTATGGTTGGTTGGCGGCCGTCGCGCCGAAACAAACAATGTCCGTCGGTCCAGGCGCTGCGGATCGGAGCTTGCTTGAATGAAGCTTTCGACGCGCCTCGTACTGCTGATTCTTGGGTGTCTGCTGCCGATCCTGACGGCGCAGGTTTACTCCCAGGTCAACCTTTATGCCGAACGGCACGAGCAACTGAGCGGCCTGGTGTTGCGACAGGCGGAGCTGGCGAATGCCGATATGTCGAGTATCGTCGACAGTGTGCGCCAGCTTGGCGCTCTGGCCGGCCAACTTCCTTCGGTGCGAACTTCATCAGTGCGCAGTTCGGGACTGGATTGCACGAGCCGGCTGACCGCGCTCCGCCAAGACCTGACGCAGTACCGCTTCCTGGCATTGTTCTCGCCGACCGACGGGAGCTTGCTTTGTGCGTCCGATGGTATGCCATCGGAATTCGCTGGAACCGAGGCCCCTTGGCTGCCTGACCTGCTGAATACGACCGACCTGCGGGTCGGACAACTCGTCTCCGTTCCTACCCAGGGCGGCGGGTTCCTGCCGATCGCGGTGCATATGCCGGGTGTCGGCGCGGGCGACGAGGCAAGGGTGCTGGTGGCGGCGATTAGTACCGATTGGCTGCAGAAACATCTGGAGTCTGCCAAGATCGACCGGTCGCCGGCGATGGCACGCGCGACCATGATTGTCACCGATCGCGACGGCGACATCGTCGGTCGAGTTCCCAACGTCCACTCTTCGGCCGGGCGGCGCGTTCCGGACTGGATGCGCCTGTTGATCAATCATGACGGCCCCGGGGTCGAGACCATCACCGATCCGGGGGGGCGCACCATCGTCGCGGCCTATGTGCCCAGCTCGGTCCCGCCGGCCGGAATGACGGTGATCAATGCCCTGGTGCTGCCCGACCTGACCGCGGATATCGATCAGGCAACCTACCAGGATCTGCTGGTGATCGGCGGCGCGGCGATCGTGGCGCTGATTCTGGCCTGGGTGGCCGGCCGGCGGTTCATCTACCAGCCGACCGAGGCGCTGCTGCAGGCCGCCCGCCGTTGGCGCGAGGGCGACTTGAGCGCGCGCGCTCGGCTGACCGACGCCGGGTCGGAGTTCGCCGCCCTCGGTCAGTCGTTCAACGCGATGGCGGCCGGGCTGCAGGCGCGGGAGATGGAGCGGCGCATGCAATCCAGCTTCCTGGAGGCCCAGGTCGCCGAACGCACCCGCGAACTGTCGGAAAGCAACAACCGCCTGCAGGTCGAAATCGCCGGCCGCGAGAAGACCGAGGCGGCTTTGCATCAGGCGCAGAAGCTGCAGGCCGTGGGTCAGCTCGCCGGCGGCATCGCGCACGATTTCAACAACATGCTGGCGACCGTCCTGGGCAATCTGGAGCTGATGGAGCGGCGGGTGTCGCAGGCCGGCGACGACTGGGCCGGTGCCGACACCGATCGACTGCTGCGGCTGATCGAACGCGCCACCGGGGCAGTGACCAGGGGCGGGCAACTGACCTCGCGGCTGCTTGCGTTCTCCCGCCGCCAGCGCCTTGCCGCCAGGGCGACCGACGTTAACGCGCTGTTGCGCGAGTTGATCACGCTGGCCACCAGCACGCTTGGGCGGCGCGTTCAGGTGGTATCCGAATTGGCCGACGAACTATGGCCGGCGATGGTCGATCCCAGCCAGGTTGAAGCGGCGATCCTCAATCTGTGTCTGAACGCCAGGGATGCGATGCCGGAAGGCGGCCAGTTGACGATCCATACGACCAACGTGCTGATCGAGCCAGGCAGCCGCCGCCACGCCGAAAGCGAACTGACGCCCGGCGGTTATGTACAGATCTGCATTTCCGACACCGGCGTCGGCATGACGCCCGAGGTCAGGGCGCGGGCGTTCGATCCGTTCTTCACCACCAAGGGTCCGAGCGCCGGTTCGGGTCTGGGGCTGAGCCAGGTTTATGGCATGGCGCGCCAATCCGGCGGCAGCGTGGCGATCGCCAGCAAGCCGAATGATGGGACGCGGGTGACGCTGTGTCTGCCGCGAGCGATGAACGTCACGGCCACCGAGTCGAGACCGGCGTCGGAATTGCCTGAACTTCCAGGCCCGGGCGTGCAGAACGAACTGATCCTGGTGGTCGACGATGACCATGCCGTGCGCCAGGTGACCGTCGAGATGGCACGCGACCTTGGCTGTGAGGTGGCGCAGGCGGCGGGCGGTGAGCAGGCGCTGGCGCTGGTCGACAAGCTGACGCCGGCGCCGAAGCTGGTCCTGCTGGACTACGCGATGCCGGGCATGAACGGGCTGCAGCTTGCCCGCGCGCTGCGCGAGCGTGGGATCAGCGCGCCGATCGCGCTGGTCACCGGCTACGCCGAACTGTCGGAGGCCGATGTCGCGGCCGGGCAACTCGCCGGCCTGCTGCGCAAGCCGTTCACCATCCGCGAGTTGCAGGCCTTGCTGACGCAGCTTCGCGCCGCTGCCGAAACCGGCACCCTGCCCTGCCTGGAAACGGGTCTGGCCGAACGCTGAGCGACCTTCCCAAACGCTGAGCGGCCTTACCAGATGAAACGCGGCAGTGTGGCGACTGGCCGAACGCCGGCCTGGCAAGCCGCGGCTTCCGCCGCCGCCGGGTCAATGGCGCCCGCAGCATCCCACAGCTCAGCGGCATGGATGCCATCCATCACCCAGCAGGCAGCAAGGCCGACGCCGACCGCCCCGGCAATGTCGGTACGCAGCGAATCGCCGACCGCCAGCACCTGGTCGGGCGGCAAGGCAAGCTGTTCGAGAACCGGCCGATAGATCGCCGGATCGGGCTTTCCGAGAGATCGCACGTCACCGCCGAGTTGCTGATATCGTACCGCGAGCGCGCCGGCGCACAGCACGCGAACGCCTCCACGGATGACCTCCAAATCGGGATTGGCGCATATCATCTTCAGCCGGTGACGGGCGCAGTCGGCCAGCACCGGCTCGAACTCCGCCATGTTGCTCGGATTGCGGTGGTCGTCTGGGCCGGTGTTGAGCACGAAGTCGGCCCGGGAGGGGTGATCGGCGACGACCAGCGGCAGCCCGTGCAGGACCGGCCGATCGCGATCCGGGCCGAGGTGGAAGACGCGGTTGCCGAGTTCGCTCCACCATGGATCGGGCGGGTGCTGCAATGCGCGGCGCACCGCCTCGCCGCTGGTGAGGATGCCGGTGTAGAGTGAATCCTCGATCCCCATCCGGCGCATCATCGTGCGCACCGCATCGTTCGGACGTGGCACGTTCGACAGCAGCAGGGTTCGCTTGCCCGCCGCGCGCAACTGCTCAAGTGTTTCGACCGCATGGGGGAAGGCGTCGATGCCGTCGTGGATTACCCCCCAGAGGTCGAGGATGAAGCCGCTGTAGCGCTCCGCCAGCGGGGCAAAGCGAGTGAAATGCTGCATTATATTAGATCTGCTCCGCCAGTTCCGCCGCGCGGGTGCCGATCGACTCTGCCAGCGTGGCTAGCCGAGCGTCGCGCAGGGCGACCAGCAGTTCTGCCTTCAGCCGCGGGATCAACGCCGGACCTTGGAAGGCGAAGCTGGTATAGAGTTGCACCAACGAGGCGCCGGCCTGGATTTTGGTCAGCACATCGCCGCCGCTGAAGATTCCGCCGGTGCCGATCAGGACCAGCCGGCCGCGCGCCAGAAGATAGGCTCGCGCCAGCATGGTGGTGGCCAGCTTCTGCAGCGGCAGGCCGGACAGGCCGCCGGCCTCGGTCGCATTGACTGATTTCAGGGCGGCGGGACGCGAGAGCGTGGTGTTGCCGAGGATCAGGCCGGCGACGCCTTGCTCGATGCAGGTTTCGACCACCGCGGCCAGACCGTCCGGGGACAGGTCGGGCGCCAGCTTCACCAGGATCGGCGGCCTTGAGTCGATCGTGGCGACAGCTTGCAGGATCGAGCGTAGCTGGGCCTCGGTCTGCAGGTCGCGCAGCCCCGGCGTGTTCGGCGAGGAGACGTTGATCACCGCGTAGTCGACCAGCGCGCGGACCGCTTCGACCAGCGCCTTGTAGTCGCGCACCGGGTCGGCGCCTTGCTTGTTGATGCCGAGATTGGCCCCGAGCGGGATGCGACGCGGCGACAGCTTCGCCAGATTCCTGGTGTAGATCGCCAGGCCAAGGTTGTTGAAGCCCAGCCGGTTGATGATGCCGAGGTCCTGGGTCAACCGGAACACGCGTGGCCTGGGGTTGCCCGATTGCGGCCTGGGGGTGACCGATCCGGTCTCGACAAATCCGAAGCCCAACCGCAGCAGGGCGGGACCGGCGGCGGCGTTCTTGTCGAAGCCGGCCGCGAGCCCGATCGGGTTGGCGAAGCGGTGTCCCAGGCAATCGACCGCGAGCGCCGGATGGTCGGGGCACCGGGTTGGGGGCACCAGACCCCATGACAGCGCCCGCAAGGCGACGCCGTGGGCGCGCTCAGGATCCAGCAGGCGCAGCGCCGGAAGCGCGGCTGATGCCAATGACGGAAGCATGCGGTTGCGCTTATGCCGGGAACCGGCGGCGCCCGGAAGGGCAAAACCCGCGTCGGGCGTTGGCCGCGGGTGCTGGTGGGCATCGTCGGGCTTTGTTATGCGTGCTGCCGGCCTGACGAAGCGCGAGGCGATGTGGTCCGAACCCTATCTTGAGACGTGCTGTCGCTCCGCTTTGCACCGGCTTTATCTGTGCGATTCGGCCGGGCGGCCAGCCGGGCAAAAAGATGATCCGTGCCTACGCCGGCTGATGAATGGCGGCCTGTGTGCCGAGCGACAGGATGGACGTTTCGTGGTCACCGCGGCGGGGCGGCGACGCCACGCCACGGAAGTGTTGCGATCGCCTGTGGCGCCAATTGATGACTGAGGGCCCTGCCATTTTCCGAATCGGTTGCGCGGCCTGGTCGCAGGGAGTGCAGCGCGTCGTTCAGGATAGCGGCGCGGTGACCACCGTCTCCAGGTCGGCCAGTGTCACGCAGACGATGCGTGCGCCATCGGTGGCGGTCAGCATGATCAGGTCGCCGGCGGTCAGCATATCGCTGGCATCGGCCAGGTAGTTTCCGCTGCTGACGGTATCCAGCGTGTCCTTGCCGGTCTTATAGTGCCACAGCGTGAAGCCGTTGGCGTAAGCGAGCACCGACAGGTTGCGGATGGCGAAGGCCATGGCGGGGTTTCTTCCATAAAAAAACCGCTGCCCCGAAGGACAGCGGTTATAGGTTGGGAGGAGGAGAGATCATCGACGGGCGCACCTCGCCCGTTGATGCGGGAACATTAAAGGAAAATGGGCAACGGTGTCAACGATAATTTTCCTAGTTTTCGAAACTAAGTAACGATTCCTTTGACCCGCAATGGCCACTCCAGTCTTTCCAGCGCTTCGGTCCACACGCGATGGTCGTTACGCTCGACGGCAACGGTCAGGCTAGGTGCCATCCGCCGTTCGCCCCAGATCCGCAGGACCCGGGCATGGCCGAGATCGATCCGTCGCTGGCGAAACAGTCCGTCGAGGCATTTGACTACGTCGTCTGGATCGCACGGCCGGCGCAGCAGACCCTTGCCGGCAGTGTAGCGTGCGCCTTCGCGACGTGCGCTCAACGCCGCCATGGTCCAGAGCCAGGCTTCCTCGGCGCTGCCGAACGGTTGCAGTGTGGCGTCGTGATGGACTGGGACTCGATTTGCCCTGGAGATGATGGCGGCGGCATTCGGCATTGGCTGGTTCCCGGAGCGGTCTGAAGCGAGGGTCGCGCGAAGGCGAACTATCACCTGTTCTTTCTATCATAGGTTGCATATGCGTGCAAGTAAATATGGCTCATTTTCCTATTTCATTTGGCAGTCATTCCTAGGATAATGATCCAGAACCGATTCGCCGTGGCGCATCTCCCAGCAGGAGCGAGCTAGATGAAACATGAGGATGTGTGGCGTGCCATCGATACACTGGCCGCTGAAAACGGATGGTCCGCCTCGGGCCTGGCAAAACGCTCCGGGCTGGATGCGACCACGTTCAATCCGTCGAAGCGGCGGATGCCGGACGGCCGGGCGCGCTGGCCCAGCACGGAAAGCGTCGCCAAGGTGCTGGACGCAACCGGGGCGTCGTTGGAAAGCTTCACCTCCCTGGTGTCGGGGGCGCGGGCATTGGCGAGCAGCGCCGGCCGGTCACTGTCGCGACGGGTGCCGCTGATCGGCCTGGCGCAGGCCGGGGGCGAGGGTTATTTCGACGACGGCGGGTATCCGGTCGGCGGCAGTTGGGACGAGGTCAGCCTGCCGGAGATCGCCGATGCCAATGCCTATGCGTTGGAGATCAGCGGCGAGTCGATGGAACCGGTGTTTCGCGACGGCGACCAGGTGATTGTCTCGCCCTCGGCACCGATCCGCCGCGGTGACCGCGTGGTGGTGCGCACCATGGCTGGTGAGGTGATGGCCAAGCAGTTGGCCCGCCGTTCGGCTCGGCGAGTGGATCTAAAGAGCTTGAACCCGGAGCACGCCGACTACAGTTTCGACCTGACCGAAGTGGCCTGGATGCACCGCATCGTCTGGGCCAGCCAGTAAGCTGCGCTGGCCAAGTCGCCGGCAGGCCACGCTGGTTTTACTTTGACGCCGGAACACCCGAGGCGTTTGATATTCGCGGCGGCAGACGGGGTTGCCAGACGGGGGGTGCCAGACTGGCGGATGCCCAACGGGTAGGCGCCAGACGAGATGCGGCGGGGCGTTGCTGCGTCGAGGCAGATTGATCGCGGGAGGCTTGTTGCATGGTTCGCATCGCCCTGGTTCCGATGGCCAGCCTGTCGCTGCTGATCCTGGCGGTGGCGCAACCGGCCCGAGCCGATAACGTCGATGTCGCCCTGGTGCTGGTCACCGATGTGTCCCGCAGTATCGATGACACCGAATTCAAACTAGAGAAGGACGGCTACACCAGCGCCTTCACCACCCAGAAAGTGCTGGATGCGATCAAGGGCGGCCCCAACGGCAAGATCGCCGTGTCCTATCTGGAATTCGCCAGCAGCTTCGAGGTGCGCACGGTGCTGGATTGGACGGTGATCCGCGACCAGGCGTCAGCCCGGGCGTTCGCCGACAAGCTGGCGGCGGCGCCGCGGTCGTTCTGGGGTCGCACCGCGATCAGTGCCGGGGTGGATCAGGCGGTGCAGCTTCTCGCCGAGAGTGGAATGAACGCCACGCGTCACGTTATCGACGTCTGTGGCGACGGCACCAACAACGCCGGGCGGGAGATCTCCGACGCCCGCGACGACGCCATCAAGGCCGGCATCACTATCAACGGGCTGGCGATCATCAACGACCATCCGGTGTCGTGGACCTTCGCCCATGTCCAGCCGCCCGGCGGCCTGGCGAACTATTACCGGGCCAACGTGACCGGAGGGCCGGGCAGTTTTGTGCTGGAAGTGCACGATTTCTCTAGTTTCGGTGAGGCGATGACCAGAAAGCTGGTCGATGAGATCGCAACGGGACCATCGAAGCCGAAATTTGCCGCTGACCACTAGATCTTTTCCAGCCCGGCGGGCCATGCTGAATACTCCGGCTGGCTGTCTGGAGCGGGTGATCGACCGGCGGCGGGGGTTGGGCGCGGCGCGATCGTGCCGGTATGGCTTCGATCGTGCCGAGGTCGGGTGGGTTTCGTTCTCGGTATTCGGGCACACGGCGTGAACCACCAAGGTCGCATACCAGGAGGGACTGGATGGGTTTACTGAGCAACGGTGTGTGGCAGGAGCAAGCGCCGCCCGTCACCAAGGATGGTCATTTCGAGCGCGGCGACAGCGCATTCCGCAACTGGATCACTTCGGACGGCCGCCCGGGTCCGACCGGACAGGATGGATTCCGGGCGATGGCCGGGCGATATCAGCTTTATGTCTCGCTCGCCTGTCCGTGGGCGCACCGGACACTGATCATGCGGGCGCTGAAGGGGCTGCAGGCGATCATTCCGGTCTCGGTGACTCATTGGCTGATGGCGGACCACGGCTGGACCTTCGCAACGGGCGATGGCGTGGTCGCCGATCCGCTGTATGACAGCCGCTATGTCTACGAACTTTACGCCCGCGCCGACGACGACTACACCGGCCGGGCGACGGTGCCGCTCCTCTGGGACCAGCACACCCAGACCATCGTCAACAACGAATCCGCCGATATCATCCGCATGTTGGGGTCCGCGTTCGATCAGGTCGGGGCGGTGCCGGGCGACTACTACCCGAAGGCGTTGCGGGGTGAAATCGATGCCGTCAACCAGCGGGTCTATGCCACGCTGAACAATGGCGTCTACCGGGCCGGCTTCGCTTCCACTCAAGCGGCGTACGAGGCGGCGGTCGTGCCGCTGTTCGAGACGTTGAACTGGCTTGAAAGCCGGCTGTCTCAGTCACGCTTCCTGTGCGGGGACGCATTGACCGAGGCCGACATCAGGCTGTTCACGACGTTGGTCCGGTTCGACTGCGTGTACTATGGTCATTTCAAATGCAACATCAGGCGGATCGTCGACTACAAGAATCTGTGGGCCTACACGCGTGACATCTTTCAGATTCCCGGCATCGCCGAGACCGTGGATTTCGGTCACATCAAGCGGCACTATTACATGAGCCACCGGCGGATCAATCCGAGCGGGATCGTGCCGGTCGGCCCCAGCCTGGATTTCGACGCGCCGTCCGATCGCGGCCGCGGCGTGGACAAGCTGATCGTGTTCTGATCGGCCCCAGGGGTCGGCACCATCGGCTGACCCCATTGGTCGGCACCAGGGGGTCGGCGGCGCGCTGATTGGCAGCGGGGTTCGGTTTGACCATCCCGCGCTACGGGGCAAAGCTGGGAGCGAACATCGTTGGGACCCAACATCCATGGAAATCCGCAATCTTGGCCAGTCTGGCCTTCGGGTATCGTCGATCGGCCTGGGCTGCAACAATTTCGGCGGCCGGATTGATGAGACGGCGACCAAGGCGGTGATCCACAAGGCGCTCGACCTCGGCATCAGCCTGTTCGACACGGCCGACGTCTATGGCGAACGCGGCGGGTCGGAAACGGTGATGGGCCGCGTGCTCGGTGACGACCGCAAGCGCATCGTGCTGGCGACGAAATTCGCCATGCCGATGGACGACAGCGGCGAAATGGCTGGTGGATCGCGGCACTATATCATGGCAGCCGTCGAGCACAGCCTGCGCCGCCTGAAGACCGACTGGATCGATCTCTACCAGATGCATCGCGCCGACCCGCGCACGCCGATCGAGGAAACCTTGCGTGCGCTGGACGACCTGATCCGCCAAGGCAAGGTGCGCTACATCGGCTGCTCCAACTTCGCCGCATGGCAGATGACCGAAGCTGCGTGGACCGCGCGCACCGCCGGGCTGAACGGCTTCGTCAGTTGCCAGGACGAGTATTCCCTGGTGCATCGCGCGGCGGAGGCAGAATTGTTGCCGGCGGCGCGAAAGCTCGGGTTTGGACTACTGCCGTACTTCCCGTTGGCGAGCGGGCTGCTGACCGGCAAATACCGCCGCAACACGCCGCTGCCCGCCGGCACTCGGCTGGCCGAGACCCAGCGCCTGGCGGATCGTTACCTGACCGAGCGGAATTGGCAGATCTCGGAGAAGTTGGCGGATTTCGCTGAATCGCACGGCCATACGATGCTGCAGTTGGCGTTTTCGTGGTTGCTGGCGCAAAGCCCGGTCGCCAGCGTGATCGCCGGGGCGACCCAGCCGGACCAGCTTGAACAGAACGTCAAGGCCGGCGATTGGGCGCTGACCGTGGATGAGACGGCGGAGATCGACCGGATCGCCGGGCCGGCCTGAGCGTTGTCGCGGTTGCGACGCGGGTGATTATGGCGGCGTGGTATGGATGGCGTTGCCTTCAGCCGCTCAGGCGACGCCCATCAGCGAACCCGGGCGATCAAAGATCGGGTTGGCGACTGGAACCCACCCGTTGGGCAATCCACTATCATAGCGGTGTCCGCGGCTCAGCAAGCCTAGGAAAAGTCCCTGAAACCCGGTCCTGATGAGATGAATGCAAACAGCGATAAAGGCGCCATCGTAATCGAGGCCGCACTGGAGACCATGCCCTCCGTCCCCGGCGTCTACCGGATGATCGACGCCAAGGGCGATGCGGTCTATGTCGGCAAGGCACGTAACCTGAAGCAGCGCGTGAAGGCCTACGTTCAGGACCGGCGGCTGTCGGAACGCCTGCGTCGCATGGTGTCGGATACCGAGTCGGTGGAAATCGTCACCACCCACACAGAGGCGGAGGCACTTCTTCTCGAAGCCAATCTGATCAAGCGGCTTAAGCCTAAGTATAATATAGTCCTGCGCGACGACAAATCCTTTCCCTGGCTGGTTATGGGAGAGGATCATCCGTATCCGCAAGTATCGAAACACCGCGGTGCACAGATCCGTAAGGGAAGCTACTGGGGTCCATTTGCATCGGCCTGGGCGGTCAATCAGACGGTTACCGCCATGCAGCGCGTGTTTCTGTTGCGATCCTGTGCCGACACCGTGTTCGCCAGCCGGACGCGGCCGTGTCTGTTGTTTCAGATCAAGCGTTGTTCCGCACCCTGCGTCGGCAGGGTCGCACCGGACGAGTACGCCAAGCTAGTGAAGCAAGCCAAAAGCTTCCTGGCCGGGAAGTCGGGCGACGTCCAGCAGGAGCTCGCTGCCGAGATGGAAGAAGCGGCCAGATCGTTGAACTTCGAACGTGCCGCGGCGGTGCGCGACCGCCTGCGCGGATTGACCTTCGTGCAGGGCAACAGCGTGGTGAACCCGGCCAGCCTGAGCAATGCCGATGTGATCGCCGCCTGGCAGACCGCGGGTCGGACCTGCGTGCAGGTTTTCTTCGTCCGCGGCGGTCATAACAACGGCAACCGGCCCTTCTTTCCCGTCCACACGAAGTCGGAAGAGATACCCGAGGTCCTCGCGGCGTTTATTGCCCAGTTCTACGATGACAAACCTCCGCCGCCACTGCTGCTGCTCAACGAACAGCTACCTGAGGTCGAATTGATCGCCGAGGCGTTGTCCTTGAAGGCGCCCTACAAAGTCGAAATCGTCTGCCCCCAGCGCGGCGAAAAGCGTGACGTCGTGCTGCATGCGGAAGTCAATGCTCGCCAGGCGCTCGAGCGTAAGCTGGCGGAATCGACCGCGCAGGCCAAGTTACTCGAAGGCGTCGCAAAGCTGTTCAATCTGGCGGCGTCGCCTGAGCGCATCGAAGTCTATGACAACTCCCACATTATGGGCGCCAATCCTTATGGCGTGATGATCGTCGCCGGTGCCGCGGGGTTCGATAAGTCGGCCTATCGGAAATTTGGCATCCGTGGACCGATCACACCGGGCGACGATTTCGCCATGATGCGTGAAGTGCTGCAACGGCGGTTCTCGCGCGCGCTGAAAGAGCAGGCCGACGGTGCCGCGCTGACGGATTGGCCGGACCTTGTCCTGATCGATGGCGGGGCGGGACAACTGACGGCGGCGCGTGACGTCATGGCCGACCTGGGCGTGAATGATGTAAAGCTGGTCGCAATCGCCAAAGGGCCGGATCGCGACGCCGGGCGCGAGTGGCTGCACACGGATGGGACCGTTCCTTTTCAACTCCCGCCGAACGATCCGGTGCTCTATTTCCTGCAGCGGTTGCGGGATGAAGCGCACCGCTTCGCCATCACCACCCATCGAGCGGGACGTTCGACCGCCATCCGCAGGAGCGAGCTCGACGAAATCCTGGGCATCGGTTCAGCCAGGAAACGCGCGTTGCTCAACCATTTTGGATCGGCGCGCGGCGTCAAGATGGCGGGCCTGGCCGACCTTGAGGCCACGCCAGGCATCAGTCGAGAGACGGCGCTTCGCGTATACGCCCATTTTCATCCCGGCGCGCAGCGAGAGAACGCTTGATCATCGGTTGCTGCTTCCGCCAAAAGCGATAATCGCCTATGTGGTGATGATAAATCATTCTGGTTCGGCGTGATGACCGATCTTCCCAACCTTCTGACGCTTTCGCGTATCGCGGCGATACCGCTGCTGATCGCATTGGTCGCGTTTGCCACGCCGGCGGGAGATTTGGCGGCATGCGTTGTCTTCAGCATCGCCGCCATAACAGATTATTTCGATGGCAAACTAGCTCGGTCCCGGTTCGCGCAATCCGACCTGGGACGCATGCTGGATCCGATAGCCGATAAGCTGCTCGTTGGCGCGACGCTGATGCTTCTCGTCGGCCAGCATCGGCTGTCCTCGCTCGGACTCTATCCGGCCATCGTCATTGTGCTTCGCGAAATCCTGGTCAGCGGCTTACGCGAGTATCTGGCCGGCATTCGGATTGGTCTTCCGGTAACGCGGCTTGCGAAATGGAAGACAGGCTTCCAGATGGGCGCGCTCGGCACGCTGCTCGCCGGAAGCACCTCCGCCGGGATGCTCGGCATCGGCTTCCTTCCGGTGTCTCTGATCGGAGAGGCGATGCTTTGGATCGCCGCGGCCCTGACGCTGATCACAGGTTGGGATTATCTCAACGCCGGATGGCGTCATGCCGCTGCTGTAGGAACCAGCCGGCCTTCGGTGGCTGAACCCCCGGATGACGCGGGACGTTCTGGACCGGACACTCTGCCTGATACACGCAAGTTAAGCTCACTTTCTTCACAGGCCTCGCCCTAATCCAGGCCTGAGCCAAAATGGTCTTGGTCGAGCGATTCACTTGCCGTTCACGTGCCGTAAAGATTCCGCTCAGCGCGATCGGCCTAATGTTCATCAAGGAAACGACGAATCTGCTCTTCGCCGATGGTTTTTTCGGCGCATAGACCGGACAGGTCGCGATGAAAGCCCTGCAAGCGGTCCAATAATGCTTCCGGCGTGACGTCGATCTGCACCGGACAGCCCTGGCGGTGCTGGCGACGGAGCCGGCGCAGAATGTTTGATCTCCCGGCGCCTCCGCCGAACGGCTCGAAGAACAACAACTTGTAGTAGAAGATGTGCGGCGGACGGGTATTCGCTGGACGAAGAACAATTTCCGCAATCTCGTCGATCCAGTTGATCAGTTCGCGGATCCAGAGTTCACGATCGGCACCGGCCGGCATTGTCCAGAGCCGAAGCAGATGGTCGTTTATCGGCTTCTCCAGTGCCGTGATGATACGTTCGGCCTTCTTCTGCGTGTAGGCCATTTCGAGCAGTACGTCTGAAGCAATCAGATCGTGCAGTTCCATCTGGTCTTATCCTCAGCCCCCCTTTCGGCGCCTACAACACAGATTGCGATAGGTCAAACTAGGCGCCATGTGGCTTTTCCGCAACGCTTGTGTACGAACACCACGCTGCGACTTGGGGAAGGTTGCGCAAGTGTTAACGCGCGGTCATTAACGTTGCCGAGGGCTGGCGGTTTGTTTCGCTGGGCCCGGGGGGCCCGAACGGGCGGTGCATGCAAAGCGGATTGCCGGTGTACCGGCGTCATTATGGAGGACTCACATGCGTAAGCTTCTCATGGCCAGTGCCGCCGTTCTTGGAGCATCCAGCAGTCTGGCGTTGGCCCAGCCGATCGCCAACCCCGCCCAAGGTCAGTTGGCCGCGCCGTATGGCGCCGGCCCGGCCGCGAACAACAACAACAACGCCTGGGGCACCGCCAATACGCCGTCGGGCGGTGCGGCTGCTGGTCCGCTCAGCACCATCTATGCGCCGAACGTGGACAAAGTTCCGGCTCCTGGAACCATCGTCATCCGCCTAAACGGCCGTGTCGAAGTAGACGTGACCGCCAACTACACTAGCGTCGACAAAGGCGTTACCGGGACCGGCGCTCCGACCGGCTTCAAGCTCAATCCAGTCGGGATTTCCAGCTACGTGCGCCTGTATCCAGGCTTCGACGGGTTGGCCGCCAACGGCTTGCGCTACGGCGCCGCCGTCGAACTCCGCGAAAATGTCTCCGGCGGCACTGCCAATGGGTCCACCTTCGCAAACGGCACCAGTGTCGGAGCCAACGGATTAGTCCCGTCCGGAACCGCAACCGGGCCGAGCACCAACTCTTCGAACGAAACCGTATTCGTCCGCCGCGCCTTCAGCTACCTGGCGTCGGATCGGGCCGGTATCGTGCGCATTGGCCAGACCGACGGCGTCATCGGCCTGTTCGACAACTGTATCTTTACTTCGCAGTGCTGGGACGCCGGCACCGGCAACTTCAACGGCGGCGAGCCGCTGCAAGGCATCGGGCCGGGCGGCCCCTCCGTTCCGTTCGTCTGGTTGGCCCAGGCCGGAGCGGAGTACGGCAATTCGAAAGTCGTCTATCTGTCACCCCAGTTCTTCGGCTTCGACTTTGGTGTGCAGTACGCCCCGAACGAGGGCAACTCGTTCCAGAATACCGGCAACGGCGTTGGGTGCAACCAGGCCAGCGCAAGCTGCATCAACGTCTCGTCCGGCAACGATCCCACCCGTTGGCTCAACCAGGTGGGTGCCGGTCTGCGCTTTCAGCAGACGTTCGGGCCTGTGGACTTCAAGGCCTATGGTTTTTATGAAACAGCCGGCAAGGAAAACCTGACGACCTCGCCCTACGCGACCACGACCCAGGCTCGGCTTGGAACCGTCGTCGGCGGCGTCGCCGCCGGTGCACAGACCCTGCGCTATAACAACCTGGGCTTCTACAAGGCAGGCGTCGCGGTCACGGCGGCAAATTTCACGCTGGCCGGTGATTATATTGGTGGCAAGGTGAACGGTCAGCTCGCCGAGCAGCCGACCGGCGGTGCAAACGAAAACGCGATCTTGGGGGGTCTGACCTATGCCAATGGCCCGATCACCCTGGGGGTGGAATACGGTGTAGTAGAAAGCCAGGGCGATGCCCGCCTGACCGGCATCTCCCAGCGACACGAGTATGAGTTCGGTGGCGGCGGTGCTTATCGGCTTGCTCCGGGCATCCAGTTGGTTGCGGAATATCAGTATGAGTATCGTCACCAAGGTGGTTTCGACTTTGCCACGGGCACGCTCGGCGCTGGGGGCACCGCCACCGCGGTGGGCCGAACAAATGATGCGAAGGCTCAGGGCTTCCTGTTCTCAACGGTGCTGACCTGGTGAGCTGCACGGCTCACGTAACAGATCGATGACAAAGTTTGGGTGGCCCAATATGCTGGGCCATCCAGACGGTTTAGCGCCACAAGTCCGTGACGGCAGGGTGAGCACCGTCGGCGCCACCCGGTGTTCGTACGGCTCGGCGGCATAGCCGGCTTGCGGCATGTCGCCAGCACAAGCCCAGCCGACCATCCTCAACCGTCGGGGATATTCGTGACTACGCCACTTTCCTGCGTATCGAGTTGAACCCGACGGATCGTCCAGGTCGGGTATCAGATCGCTCCGGCCTGCTCCAGCGCTGCAACCGCATCAGCTCCCAGCCCAAGCCATTCGCCATAGATCGCCAGATTGTGCTGCCCGAGGGATGGGCTGGGCAGCGGTTCGACCGGCTCCGATCCGTGCAGCCGCAGCGGGGAGTTCGGCACGATGATCGATCCCAGCGCGGGATGCTCGATCCGCTGCAGCATGCCGCGGTCGTGCATGTGGCGATCGTTCATCACCTCGACAGCGTTGCGCACCGCGGCGGCGGGGATGCGGTGGCGTTTTGTTGCCGCCACGACATCGGCGTTGTCCAGGCCGACGGTCCAGGCCGTCACCAGCGCCTCGGTCGCGTCCATGTTGCGGGCGCGCGCCGCATGGGTGGCGAAGCGCGGATCATCCAGCAGGTCGGCGCGCCCCATCACGCGCAGCAGAGCCTGCCAGTGCGCGTCGGTGACGGTGTAGATCGCCACCCATCCGTCCCTGGTCCGGAACGCGTTGTACGGCGCGCTGCCCAGCCCGGCTGGGCGGTTGCCGGTGCGCGGGGGCACCTTGCCGGTGCGCAAATGATAATCGTAGCTGGTGGCGAGCGTCGGATAGACCGCCTCTTGCATCGCCACCTCCACCAGTTGGCCCTGCCCGGTGGCTTGGCGCTGTAACAGCGCGCTGACCACCGCCGCGTACAAATGGATGCCGCCGAGGAAATCGACCAGCGCCGGGCCGGCCTTCATCGGCGGTCCGTCCGGATCGCCGGTGATGCTCATGATGCCGGAGGCGGCCTGTACGGTGAAATCCATCGCCAGGTTGTCGCGGTCCGGCCCGCTAATGCCGAAGCCGGTGCCGGTGGCGTAGATCAGGCGGGGATTGATCGGCCGCAGCACGTCGTAGCCGACGCCCAGCCCATCGAGCGTGCCTGGGGCGAAGTTCTCCAGCAACACGTCGGCCCTTGCCACCATCTGCTTCAGCAGATCCTTGCCGGCGTCGGATTTCAGATTAAGCGTCACGCCGCGTTTGTTGGCGTTCAGCATGGCGATCGGCAGGGTGGTTTCGCCACCGGTGGCGATCACCCGCCGGCGCAGCGGCTCACCGCCCGGCGGCTCGATCTTGATCACGTCGGCGCCGGCCTTGGCCATCAGCATGGTGGCGTAGGGACCCTGATAGATCTGACCGAAATCGAGCACGGTGATGCCTGCCAGGGGGGTTGTCATTCGTGGGACCCTTTTGTTGCGTTTGGGGGAGCATAGAGTGGATGGGGGGCGGTGGCGACGGCTGGGGGGTGAACCACTGATGGCGGGTTCGAACGGTTTAATGGGGAAACAAGCTGTTTCGGCGCGTATAGGGATCAAATGCTTGGCTGATCGCTTTTTTGTTGTTACATTTAACGATGGAGATAGGCTGCGATCCAACGAAGAACGCCTGGAACATCCGTGAACGCGGGCTGTCCTTCAATGCGGTTGCCTTGCTGGACTGGAACTGGATGGCATCCGGGCGACCGGACGCGGATGCAACAATCGCGTCGAGAAAGTGCTGCGCGAGGCGATTGAGAAAGGGGTGCTCTGAGGCATTCTGCACGGGAAAGGACGGCTACCATGCCTAATCTCAAGAACGAACAAACTAAGCATCTTGCGCGGTGGACGATTCGCGGCCGGTCCGGCGATCTGGCCAACCAGCTAGAGGAACTTGGGAAGCAGTGCGCGGCCCTGGCGGATTATGACTTGCGCAGCCCGGACGAGATTGTCGGTTATGACGAGACCGGCATGTGGACCTGATGGCGATCGAGACGCCTCGGGTCGCGGTTTGCACCAATGTCCGTCCGGCCCGGCCGCCGGTCAGGCCGCCGTCAGCCGGCTGAAGCTGACGCAGGCCGCCACCGCGGCCACGCCGGCGGCGATGAACAGCGTCACCGTGGTGCCGGTCAGCGGAAACGCGGTGAACACCAGCGCCACCATGGCCGCGCCGGTGGACTGGCCCAGCAGCCGGGCGGTGGCCTGCATGCCGCTGGCTCCGCCGGTGCGGATCGGTGGCGCTGAAGTAATGATCGCGCGATTGTTCGGCGTGTTGAAGAAACCAAACCCGATGCCGCACAGCGTCATCCGCCAGACGATGTCGAGGGTGGACGGATGGTCCGGCAGCAAACTCATCGCCAGCAGCCCCAGTCCCATGACCACCAGGCCGCCGCCGCCCAGCAGCCCGGCGGGATATTTGTCCGCCAACCGCCCAGCGAACGGCGCGATCACCGCCACCACCAGTGGCCAGGGCGTCATCAGCAGCCCGGTCATCACCTGATCCAGTCCGAACCGGTGCTCGAACAGGAACGGCATCGACACCTGCGCCGCGGCCTGGGCAATGAACGCGCAGACCGACGTGGTCACCGACAGCGCGAACAGCGGGATGCGCAGCAGATCGACCGGCAGCAGCGGCGCGGTGCGGCTGAGCTGGCGCACCACCAGCACGTAGCCGGACACCGCGGCGACGGTCAGTTCCACGCCGACGCGGACCCACGAGTCGCCGTGTCCCATCTCGGAGATGCCGAACAGCAGCAGGCCGAACGCCACCGCCTGCAAAGCCGCGCTGGGGAAGTCGAACCGGCTGCCGGACAGCGGCGTCATCGGCAGCGTGCGCAGCGCGATCACCGCGCCGAGCAATCCCAGTGGCACATTGACCGCGAACAGCCAGGGCCAGGGCGCCACCGCCAGGATCACCGAGGCCACCGATGGGCCCAGCGCCGAGGCGATCGAGCCGACGGTGGCGTTCAGCCCGACGCCTCGGCCGAGCCAGCGGCGCGGGTAGATGAAGCGGATCAAGGCGCTGTTGACGCTCATGATGCCGGCCGCGCCAAGGCCTTGCAGCATGCGCGCGACGATCAGCGTCGATAGCGAGGACGACAGCGCGCAGGCCAGCGAGGCCAGCGTGAACAGCACCAGCCCGGCCTGGTAGATCCGCCGGTAGCCGTAAATCTCCCCAAGGGAGGACAGCGGTAACAGGGAAATCGTCACCGCCAACTGGTAGGCGTTCACCACCCAGATCGAGTTCGCCGGCGAGGTGTTGACCTCGCGCGCAATGGTCGGCAGCGCGACATTGGCAATGCCGCCGTCGAGCACCGCCAGGGTCAGGCCGAGGGCGATGGTCAGGATTGCCCACATGCGCTGCGGCATCGGCACGCCGTCGGCCGGGACGCCGGCGGCGGTACTTCGTGTCGGCCGGATCGGACTATCAGGCATCAGTCGGTCGGGCATCAGTTGGGCGGGCATCAGTTGGGCGGGCATCGGTCGGGGGGGCAGCCGGTCGGACATCAGTCGGGGGGGCATCGGTTGGGCCGCAATCGGTCGGCAGGCTTTGCAACACCGTCTCCACCGCCAGGTCCGACAGATCCGGCTGCTGCAGAATCCGGGTCCAGCGACCGCTCGGGGCGCATTGCGACGGGTTGGAGTCGGCGGAAAACAGCGTGATCGCGGCACAGCCGGCAGTCGCGATCAGATGCATCGGGCCGGTGTCGTTGCCAACCGCGAAGCGCGCCGCCCGGGCCAGGTCGGCCAAGTCGCCGAAGCCGGTCTGCCCGGTCAGGTCGATCGCTGAGGGGATCTCGGCGGCGAGGTCGCGCTCCGACGCGCCGCCGATCACCACCGGCGCGATCCGCTTTCCGGTCAGATGCCGTGCCAGCGATTGATAGCGCACCGCTGGCCAGCGCTTCGCCGGACGCGAAGGCGAGCTGCCGGGCACCAGCAGCGCGAAGGCTGGCGGCAGCCCGAAGCGAGCGATGTCGCCGCGGCACCAGGACAGGTCGGCCGGCGGGAACACGCTGATCCCGGCCTGGCGCAACTGGCCCTGCTGGCGGACGGTGTCGTGCAGCACGTTGCGCTTCGGATCGCGATCGGGCAGCGCGCAGCCGAACGCGATGCCGGACCATTGCGGCCGACGCTTCGCGGGGAACAGCCGAAAGTAGCGCGAGGATCGCGCCGAGGTCTGCAGGTCGTACACCCTGGCGAACTGCCCGTCGGCCAACGTTTGGCCCAGCCGGTGCAAGCCCTGCAGGTCCCACCAGCGTGGTCGCGGGTCAACCAGGACCTCATCGAAGTAGGGAAACTCCCGCAGCCAGCCGGCGTAGGCCTTGCTGGTCAGCACGCTGATCCTGGCGCCAGCGTGATGCTGGCGGATCGCGGCGAACGCCGCCAGCGACAGAATGATGTTGCCGAACGCGCCGAGTTTGACGACCAGGATATTCTGCCGCGCGCTCCGCGCATCCGGCCGCGTCGCCATGGTCGCCTGCGCATCGGGGGGCATGCAGTTCCGTATCAGCGCGCACCCGCAGCAGCAACCGGCGGAGGGAAATTAGCGGCCCAGTGGCGAGCGATATCCAGACGCCTGGTGATCCAGACTCCGTCGAACCGGCCGATGTGGTCGAGCAGGCGTTGCAGGCCGGCGGCTCTGGCCGGATGCCCGATCAGGCGCATGTGCAGCCCGATCGACAGCATTTTCGGCTGCGTCCGGCCCTCGGCATAGAGGAAGTCGAACGCGTCGCGGCAGTAGTGGAAGAAATCGTCGCCGGTGGCGAAGGTGCCGCGGCCATATTTCGAATCGTTGGTGGACAGGGTGTAGGGCACCACCAGATGGGGCTGGCGGTCGACCTCGGTCCAGTATGGCAACTCGTCGTCGTAGGCATCGGAGTCGTAGAGGAAGCCGCCTTCCTCGACCAGCAGGCGGCGGGTGTTCACGCTGGGACCGCTGCGGCAGTACCAGCCCAGGGGGCGTTCCCCCATTGAGGTCCGCAGCGAGGCGATGGCGCGGGCGATCCGCTGGCGCTCGACATCCTCGGACAGTTCGAAATGCTTTTCCCAGCGCCAGCCGTGGCAGCAGACGTCGTAGCCGGCCTGGACGATCGCCGCTGCCGCCGGGGGGTTGCGCTCCAGCGCCAAGGCGCAGCCGAAGATGGTTATCGGCAGGCCGCGTTGCTGGAATAGCCGCAGCACCCGCCAGAAGCCGACCCGGCTGCCGTAGGCGAACATGCCCTCGGCGGCGAGGTCGCGCCCGACCACGCCGGGGTCGCCGCCGCCATATTCGGTCAGTGCCCATTCCGAGGCGGGATCGCCGTCGGCAATGGAGGGTTCCGAACCTTCCTCGAAGTTCAGCACGAAGTTGACCGCCAGCCGGGCCTGGTTCGGCCAGTTGGGATTGGGCGGGTTGGCACCGTAGCCGATCAGATCGCGTTGCATGGGCGGCATTCTGTCCGATGACCCGTCCAACGTATAGAAGGTGCAATTGCGCAACGCGAGGCACCCGGGCGACAGGGACTCGGGCGCAAGGAGGGAGGCTGGGGTCCGCATTGACCTTTGATGATTGACGTTTGATGGCGGGGCGCCGAAAAGCCCAGGCATGTCCGACATTGCCGCCGCATGGGTGATCAGCGAGGGTCTGGCCGGTTTGCGCGCGCAGGCGCTGGGGCTGGCCGAGGCGGCTGGTCTGACCCCGGAGCTGCGCGAGTTGAAGCCGGGTGCGCCGTGGAAATGGATTGCCGCGAAATTCTGGCCGAACCCGCTGGCCGCGGTGGCCGACGCGGTCAGGGCGCCGCGCCCGGGGATCGCCATCGGCTGCGGCGGCATGGCGGGGTCGGTGCTGGCGGCGCTGCGGCGGCGGTCGATGCGCGTGGTGCAGGTGCAGAATCCGCGCATGGATATCAGCCGGTTCGACCTGATCGTGGCCAACCGCCACGACGAACTGACCGGGCCGAACGTCTTCGTCACCCGCACCGCGCTGCATCGGGTCACGCCGGCGAGGCTGGCGGCCGAGGCGGAGATCTGGCGCCACCGACTGGAGCGGTTTCGGCGCCCGCTGGTGGCGGTGCTGTTGGGTGGCAGCAACGGGCGCTACCGGCTTGACCGCGAGGTGGGCGCCCGATTGGCGGCCGAGTTGGCAGCGATGGCGAGCCGCGACAAGGTCGGTGTGGTGGTGACGCCGTCGCGGCGCACCGACCCTGGCGTCACTGAGCTGATGCGCGCCGCGCTGACCCCGAGCGACGGCTGGGTCTGGGATTTCAGCGGCGAGAACCCTTATTTCGGACTGCTGGCGCTGGCCGACCTGATCGTGGTGACGCAGGACAGCGTGTCGATGATCTCGGAGGCGGCGGCGACCGCGGCGCCGGTTATGTTCGCGGCACTGCCGGGGTCGTCGCGGCGCCAGCGGATGTTTCTCGACGGCATGATGCGGGAGGATCGGATTCGCCCGTTCGGCGGGCGGTTTTCGACCTGGAAGGTGGCGCCGATGAACGACACGCCGGCCGCCGCGGCGGAGATGCGGCATCGTTTGGGGATGCCGGGGCTGGGAATGCCGGGGCTGGGAATGCCGGGGCTGGGGTTCGGCGGCTGACATGTTGCGAATTCAAACCTTTGACGCCCGGGCCGGGGGTAATGTCATCTACAAGGCGCTGGCGCATCCGTTGGCGGCCGAGGCGATCACCGGTCTGTACCACCGGCTGGAAGCTCCGGTCGCGCTATATGACCCCGACGGCATCGCCGACGCCCTGCTGGCAATGTATCCGACCGCGATCGACAGCGTGTTCGTGCACGATGTCGGCGCGGTGGGGCAG
Organism: Rhodopila sp.; assembly: GCF_965277825.1. Lineage (NCBI taxonomy): Bacteria > Pseudomonadati > Pseudomonadota > Alphaproteobacteria > Acetobacterales > Acetobacteraceae > Rhodopila > Rhodopila sp. The sequence goes on from NZ_OZ255846.1 coordinate 1,467,825, forward strand.
GCCCGGGGCGGGCTGACCGCGCGAGCGGTGACCCGGATCGGAGAAAGCGGCGCGCGTTCGGTGCTGGTCGCCGGTTTCGACGCCGCCAGGACGGTGGCCAGGGTGGCGCCGATGCTGCCGGTCGGGGCGATGGTGGCGACGCTGGACGACATCCGCCTGCCGGATGCCCTGTTGACGATGCGCGCCCGCTACCTGGACAAGCTGAACTTCGCCAGCAACCACGCCTTCTTTCGCGATGCCGATGGCTTGAGCACGCGCGTTGTATCGGCCAATTACTGGGCCAATTACGGCGCCGCCGAGGTACGGCTGTGGCTGCGGCTGTTCGATAGCGACGGTGCGGTCCTGGCTACCTGGGAGCAGGCGTTGCCGTCTGGTGCCGGCGGGTTCTCGATCGACAGCCGCCAGGTCAGGCAGCGTTTCGGCCTGGGCCCGTTCACCGGCCAGTTGTTCATCCATGCGATCGGCGTCGCCGGCCACGACGTGGTAAAATACGCGCTGGATACTTACGCCTCCGACAACGGCGCGTCGTTGTCGTGCACGCACGACGCTAACGCGTGGCCGTCGGACCGCTTTGCCGGGCTGCCGGCGCCTCGACCGGACGAGCGGGTGGTGCTGTGGCTGCAGAACAGCCACGCGGTGCCGATCCCGGCGGCAGGCATTGCGCTCGACCGCATGGGGGCCGAACGACCGGTAGCGATGGCGCACGAAATCGGCCCGTTCGCGACGGTGGCGCTGGATGTTGCCGATCTGCTGCCGGGGCTGCGGTGGCCCGCGCAGATCGAGATCCGCGCCGGGCGCCATGTGGTGCGGCCGCGCTATGAGGTGACGCAGAACGACCGGGTGCGGATCGCCCATGTCAACGTCGAGCGCGACAATCTGCGCGCCGATCCCGGGATAGCCACGCTGCCGGCGGAGATGGGGCGCGGCTATATCCTGCCGTTCCCGATCCTGCCCAAGGTCCGGTTCCGCACGTCGTTCCAACCGACCCCGATGTCCACCGCGCAAACCAACCTGCCGATTCGACTGGATGTGTTCGCCACCGACGGGACCCGGCGGGGCGAGAAATTCCTCGGCTGCCTGCGGCGCGACCATGGGCTGGCGATGGACCTGGACGGGTTCGACGTGGAGCAGGGACATGGCGAGCTGGTGTATGATTTCCGCGACGGCGGCGAGGCCGACGGCTGGCTGCACGCGCTGTTCCGCTACCAGGACCGCGGCTCGGGCCACGCCGCCGAGTCGAGCTTCGGGGCGCATATCTTCAACACCGCGATGACCTATCGCGACGAGCCGCAATCCTATGCCGGGCCGCCGCCGGGGCTGACCACAAGGCTGTTCCTGAGGCTGGGCAATGCGGCCCGACGCAGCTTCGCGGTGCTGATCTATCCGGCGTCGGGGCCGTGGCATAGGTTTTCCTCGACCACGCTGCAACTGCTTGACGGTGCTGGGGGGCTGGTCGCGGAACAGCCGGTGCGGATCGCCTGTTCGGGGTCTGTCATGGTGTGGCCGCACAGCGCGTTCGATGCGGCGGACTTGGCGGCGGCAGGGCCGGATGGCTACGTTCTGGTGCGCGACCAGACCTGCCGCCTGTTCGGCTATCACGGGTTGATGGATCAGGCCGGCGGGTTCTCGCTGGACCACATGTTCGGGTTCTGATGGGGGCGCGGCGGCGGCGCTGTTGCGCCGATCACACGGCGCGCGGTTTCCCGGCGGAAATTTCCGAGAATTCGTAACGAATTCGCTTTTTCCAGTTGCGGCGCGGCTGGCGGATGCGGCAAGAATGCGGCGTTGCCGATCACAATGTCGCGAGTTTATTTAAGCCAACTCCCAGGTAACCGCGACATCGGAACCACCTCGACGGCTCGCTGAACACCGCAACCAAATACGCATAAGGCCAAGTCTATGTCGCACTCCACACCTTTCTCGGTCGAAGAGCATGTCCATGGTGAAACGGTCTGGGTCGCGTTGCGTTCGCGCGGCGCGGACTGGTCCTGGCTGACGCCGGATGAGGCGGTCCGGCTTGGGCGCGAATGGATCGAGAGATACGCCGCGGCTTCGGTCGCGGCCGAATAGTTGTCGCGCCGGTTCGGCTACCGGCGCGAACCGGGCCGAACCGGTGCGCCGTCGCGGCGTTAACCTGCTTGTCGCAACAACGGGGGACACAGATGAAATTCGGCACTCTTGGCCTGGTCGGGACCGTTGTCGCCGCGCTGGCGCTGCCGGCGGCGGCGCAGACCCCACACACAACCCCGAGCAAGTCTTCAGCTACGCTGGCTTCGCCTAGCCCGACGACCGGTTCGAGTTCGGCCCGTTCGACGTTGGTTGACATCAACTCGGCGTCGGCGGCTGACCTCGACGCGCTGCCGGGGGTGGGCAAGACGCGGGCGGCCGCGATCATCAAGGGACGTCCCTACAAGGGCAAGGACGATTTGGTGAACCGCAAGATCCTTCCGTCGAACGTCTATAACGGCATCAAGGACAAGATCATCGCCAAACAAGGCTAGGCATTTTGCCGCTTGGCAGAAGTTTGGGCGGCAAAAGCCTAGGCATGGACATGCGAATGGGCGGCCACGCCGGATCCGTGATCGTGGGTGGCGACCGACGTCCGCACCGGTACGATGTGCAGATTGGCATGCCGAACACCCCTCTGCGCAGTTAGCACATCGGCCAATTCGCGCACCGCGGACGTATCCCCCTTCAACACCGACACCTCTAGACAACTTCCGTGATCAAGGTGGACGTGCATCGCGGCGACGGTGAGGTCGTGATGGTCGTGCGAGGTTTGGGTGAGCCGCCGCGCCAGGGCGCGCGTCGCGTGGTCGTAGACATAACCGAGCACGGCAATGCAGGGCGCTGCGTCCACGAATTAGGCTGCCGCGTCGCCGAATCGCAAATCATGTCCCGCACCGCGTCCGACCGGCTGGAGTAATTGCGCCGCCGTACGACAGCGTCGAGCGTTACAAGCAAATGATCGTCGATGGTGATGGTGATGCGCTGCATGGCGTCCTGATCCGATGACGGCGCCAGACTGCTCACTGGACGTCCTACTTTTCAAGCAAATAGTATGCTGAAAACGACACCGTGGGGACAGCCGTGCAGCGTGTCATATCAAGCATTTTCAGCGACCAGGGGGACAATCTCCGACCGAAGATCGCGGGTCTCTACGCGATCCTGATCGGATTCAATGTCGCCGCCTGGGCTTGGGCGTTGATGGCATTCCGCCAACATCCGGTGCTGCTCGGCACGGCATTGCTGGCCTACGGTTTCGGCCTGCGTCACGCGGTGGATGCCGACCACATCGCGGCCATCGACAACGTAACCCGCAAGCTGATGCAGGAGGGAAAGCGGCCGGTCGCGGTCGGATTGTTTTTCTCATTGGGTCATTCGACGATCGTCGTGCTGGCCTCGGTCGCCATTGCGGCGACGGCGATGGCCTTCAGGAACCGGTTCGACGGCTTCCAGAGCGTGGGCGGCGTGATCGGCACGCTGGTCTCGGCGCTGTTCCTGCTGGCGATCGCGGCGATGAACATCGTGATCCTGATCAGCGTGTGTTGGACTTTCCAGAGGGTGAAGGCCGGGGCGCCGTACGTGGAGGAAGACCTGAACATGCTGCTGGCCGGGCGGGGGCTGCTGGCGCGGTTGTTCCGGCCGATGTTCCGGCTGATAGGGCGGAGCTGGCAGATGTATCCGCTGGGTGTCCTGTTCGGCCTGGGTTTCGACACGGCGACCGAGGTGGGGCTGCTTGGCATCTCGGCCGCGCAGGCGTCGCACGGCCTGTCGATCTGGTCGATCCTGGTTTTCCCGGCGCTGTTCACCGCGGGCATGTCGCTGGTGGACACCACCGACGGCATCCTGATGCTTGGCGCCTATGGTTGGGCCTTCATCAAGCCAATCCGCAAGCTGTACTACAACATGACGATCACCTTGGTTTCCGTGCTGGTCGCCTTGCTGGTCGGCGGGATCGAGGCGCTTGGGCTGATCGGCGGTCAGTTCAGCCTGAACGGCCCGTTCTGGGATGGCATCGGTGCGCTGAACGACAATTTCGGCACCATCGGCTACCTGATCATCGCCGTCTTCGTGTCGAGCTGGATCGCCTCCGCGGTGATCTACCGGGCGCGCGGATACGATCGGTTGGAGGTTAATGCCGGCTGATAACGGCAAACGATCCCGTGGTCAGTTCCAGGTGTCGCCGGTCCAGCCGTTCTCGTCGTAGTCGGCCATGCACTGGTCGACCAGCGCCTCCATTTTGGCCATGTCGCCGCCCTTCTCCGCCCCGGTCAGGGTCTGGGCGCGAATGTCCTCCCAGCCGCCGGCGTAGTTGCGTTCGTACAACTCGTGCCGGCCGCCGAATTCGGTGCCGACGCAGTCCCACAGCAGCTTCATGATCTTGATCCGCTGCTTGTAGTCGATGCCGTGGGAGCCGCGGACATATTGCCGCAGGTAGGGTTCGATCGCGGGATTGGCGAAATCCCTTGCCGACGACGGCAGATAGATCAGGCCCGAGGTGACGGTGCGCTCGATGATGTCCTTGATGCGCGGATAGGCGTCGGGAGCGAACACGCGGTAGGCCTGTCCGGCCTTCATGTCGGGCAGCACCGCGTCGCCGTTCCAGGGGTTCGGGTTGTGCGCCATGGCGTTGGACAGCGACCAGAACAGGTTGCGCCAGGCCACCGCCTCACCCAGCAGCACCTGGTTGCCGCGGGCCTCGTCGCCGCCGGTGCAGCGCAGCGCCTTGGCCAGCAGGCCGACGATGAAGTCCAGCTTTACCGCGAACCGGGTGCAGCCCTGGAACTGGAAGCCCTGGGTGAAGCCGGAGCGCGGGAAAAAGCTGAGCACGCGGGCCGGATCGCGGTAGATGAAGACATCCTCCCAAGGGATGAACACGTTATCTAGGACGAAAATCGCGTCGTTCTCGTCGAACCGCGAGGATAGCGGATAATCGAACGGGCTGTTGTGCCTGGCCGCCTGCTCGTACGAGGTGCGGCAGAACAGTTTGAGGCCGGGGGCATCGATCGGCACCAGGAACATCAGCGACATGTCCAGGTCCTCGGTCGCGGTTTTCGAGGATTGGCCCATGAAGTTGTAGTGCGTCATCGCCGCCGATGTGGCGACCACCTTGGCACCCGATACCATGATGCCGCCGTCGACTTCCTTGCGCACGCAGACGAAGACGTCCTTGCTGGCTTCCGACGGCTTGTGCCGATCGAGCGGCGGATTGACGATCGCGTGGTTCATGAACGGCACGGTTTCTTGGGCCCGTTGGTACCAGGCTCGGGCGTTGCCGGCGTAGGGCCCGTAGTATTCCGGGTTGCCGCCCAGGGTGTTGCTGTAGGCGGCCTTGTAGTCCGGGGTGCGGCCCATCCAGCCGTAGGTCAGGCGCGACCACTCGGCGATCGCGCCCTGTGCCTCGATCAGGTCCTGGCGCGACCGTTGCACCCGGAAGAATTTGTGGGTGTAGCCGCCCGAGCCGGTGTCGGTCGGGCACGTCAGCGTATCGTGTCGCTTGGGGTCGTGCAGCGCGTCATACAGCCGAGCGATCGAGCGGACGGAGTTGCGAAATGCCGGATGGGTGGTGACATCGGCGACCCGCTCGCCATCGATGTAGACTTCGCGTCCGTCGCGCAGACTTTCGATGTATTCCGCCCCGGTGTAGGGCCGGCGCTTGTCGGCGATGACGTCTTCCGGACGCATGTTGGGTTCTCCCTGATGAGACCGACCGGGGCTGACACAGGCCGATCGTCACGCCGGCGGAGGTTAGCCTATCGCAACCTGAAGTGCGCAATATCTTGGAACCCCAATGGATTGCACTTCAACGTGCCGGCAGCGCCGCCGGGCGGCGGTTCAGCCGGTCCGCTGCATGGCGGCGACTTCCCGCACCTTGCGCGCCATCGCCGCGATGCCGTTGCCGCGGTTCGTCGACAGCGCCTCCAGCAAGCCGAGGTCCTTCAGGAACACCGGGTCGGTGGCGAGGATTTCGTCCGCCGATCGGCCGGAATAGACCCGCAGCAGCAGCGCGACCAGGCCCGACACGATGGCCGCGTCCGACAGGGCGGCGAAATACAGCTTGCCGTCGCGCGGCATCGCCTCCATCCAGACCCTGCTCTGGCAACCGGGAACGCGGTGCGCGTCGTTGGTCCATTCATCGGGGAATGGCGGCAGTTTGCGGCCCATGCCGATGATGAACTCGTAGCGCTCCATCCAGTCGTCGAACACCGACAGGTCATCGGAAATGGCTGCGATGGCGGCGGCGGCGGTGGGGTCTTCCGGCTGCACGAATGATTCGGTCATTGGCGGGATGTGCTGGCGGGCGCTGGGCGCGTCAAGCCCGAGGCTGGTGGTCCGGCGACAGGCGGCCGGCTTCGGGGTGCCCAATCGGACGCCCCGGTCTTGTCGTGCCGCGTTCCCAGCGCCCATTATCCGGTCGTGCGCGCGATCAAAGCGCGTGCATCGAACAGCGGAGTGAGCGGCAGTGGCGACCTCGAAGCAGTACGACGCGATCATCATCGGCGCCGGCATGTCTGGGCTGTATCAGCTTCACCGGCTGCGCGAACTCGGGCTTTCGGTGCGCCTGCTGGAAGCCGGCACCGGGGTCGGGGGCACCTGGTACTGGAACCGCTATCCCGGCGCGCGGTTCGATTCGGAAAGCTATTCCTACGCCTATTCGTTTTCGCGCGAACTGCTGGACGAATGGGATTGGGGCGAGCACTTCGCCGGTCAGCCGGAAACCCTGCGCTACCTCAATCACGTCGCCGACAAATTCGATCTGCGCCGTGACATCGAGTTCCGCAGCCGGGTGGCGGCGGCGCATTACGATGACGAAACGCGCACCTGGGACATCCGCGTGGAGGATGGCGAGCGCTTCACCTGCCGTTTCATGATCACCGCCGTCGGGCCGCTGTCGGCGCCGACCCTGCCGGCGATCGAGGGGGTGGAGGACTTCACCGGGCAATCTTTCCACACTGCGCGCTGGCCGCATCAGCCGGTGGATTTCGCCGGCAAGCGCGTCGCGGTGATCGGCACCGGCGCCACCGCGGTGCAGACCATCCAGGAGGTGGCGAAGACGGTCGGTCAGTTGACCGTGTTCCAGCGCACCCCGAACTGGTGCGCGCCGCTGCACAACGCCAAGATCGGGCCTGAGGAAATGGTCAGGTTGCGGGCCGGCTATCCGGAGATGTTCCAGCGCTGCCAGGAGACGTTCTCCTGCTTCATCCATACCATGGACCCGCGCGGCACGTTCGAGGTCACTCCGGAAGAGCGCGAGGCGTTCTGGGAAAAGCTTTATGGCGAGCCGGGCTTCGGCATCTGGCAGGGCAATTTCCGCGACATGCTGACCGATCGCCGCGCCAACGCGCTGATTTCGGAGTTTGTCGCCGGCAAGATCCGGCAGCGGGTGAAGGACCCGGCGACGGCGGAGAAGCTGATCCCCAGGAACCACGGCTTCGGCACCCGGCGGGTGCCGCTGGAGACCCGTTATTACGAGGCCTATAACCAGCCCAACGTGCGGCTGGTCGATCTGTTGGAGACCCCGATCCAGCGGATCACGCCGGCCGGCATCCGGACCAGCGATGCCGAGTACGAGTTCGACATCATCGTCTATGCCACCGGCTTCGACGCTGTCACCGGCAGTTTCGACCGCATCGACATTCGCGGCCTCGGCGGTCAGCGGTTGAAGGAGCGCTGGCGGCATGGGCCGGAGACCTATCTTGGGGTGATGGTCAACGGCTTCCCCAACATGATGATGCTGATCGGGCCGCACATGGCGCTGGGCAACATCCCGCGCAGTATCGAATACAATGTGGATTGGGTGAGCGGCCTGATGCGCCATGTGCGTGATCGCGACATTAGCCGGGTCGAGGCGACCGAGGCGGGGGTGACGACGTGGACCGACCATGTCAAGACGCTGGGCGAGGGGCTGCTGTCGAATGAGGTCGACTCCTGGATGACCGGGGTCAACCGCAACGTCGAGGGCAAGCAGGTTCGTATCGTCAACCGCTACAGCGGCAGTGCGCCGGCGTATCGCGCGCGCTGTGATGAGGTGGCGGCGGACTGTTACGGTGAGCTGTCGCTGGGCTGACGCGGCCGGGCTACAGCGTGCGCAGGAATTCCAGCATTGCGGTATTCACCTCGGCCGCGCGTTCCTGCTGTGTCCAGTGGCCGCATCCCGGCAGGATCGTCGCCGCCCGCAAGCCCGGAACCAAGTTGGCAAGGCCGGAAACCGCTTCGGCCGCGCCCGGAAACGCCAGCACCGGGTCGCGCGAGCCCGCCATGAACAGCGCCGGAATACTCACCCTTGCCCCGGCCATCGCAGCCAGAAGCTCCCAGTTGCGATCAATGTTTCGATACCAGTTTAAAGCACCGCGAAATCCGTTCCGGGCGAATTCCGCGGCGTAGAAGTCGAGATCGGCCTCGCCAAGCCAAGCCGGCAAAGCCATCGCGCCGCTAGTGCTTGCCGACGCGGTCACCGCTGCGAGCCCGCCGACCCGGGGGATCATGGCAAAGTCCGCCGCGCCGCGCTCGCTTTTGTCGTATTCGCCTGACAACCGCAGCAGGATGCCGCGCAGCGCGGCCCGCGGGTCGGCCTCCATATCCGCCTCCGCCACCCCCGGCTGCTGGAAGTAAAGCTGATAGAACACCGCGGCGTCGGTTTGCGGCATCACGGTTGTCGGACGCACCTTGCCGCGCGGCCTGAATGGCACGCTCAGGGCGATGATGCCGCGGAACCGATCCGGCCTGAGCAGCGCCGTGTACCATGCCACCGGCGCGCCCCAATCATGCCCGGCGATGACCGCGGTTTCCTCGCCCAGGGCGTCAATCACGCCGACCATGTCGCCGACCAGATGCAGCAAGGTGTACTGATCGATCGCCTCGGGCGCCTCGGTTTGGCCATAGCCGCGCATGTCAGGCGCCACAGCATGAAAGCCGGCCGCGGCGAGCGCCTCGATCTGATGCCGCCAGGAATACCAGGATTCGGGAAAGCCGTGGCATAGCAAAACCAGCGGACCGCTGCCCTTCTCAGCCAGGTGCAGGCGGATGCCGTTGGTCTCGATCGAGCGGTGGGTGATATCGGTCATGACCGACGTATCCTTTCTTGCCGCGCGATCAAGCTGTTACGGTTCTGCGACTGTCAAGGCAGCGGCGGGCGCCCGGCCGGCCCGCGCACCCGCGGCAGCAGGATCATGTCCCACGGGCTGGGCATCTCGCCGACCGGGACGTGGATCAGCGCCGGCGCGCCGGATGCGAAGGCCTTGCGCAGCGCGGCCTCCAGCGCGTCCGGCGTGGAGGCGCGGTACGCCGCCATGCCGAAGCTTTCGGCGAAGCGGACGAAATCGGGGTTGGTCAGGTCGCTGGCGATCAGCCGGTTGCCGTATTGCTGGGCCTGGATTCGGCGCACATTGCCGAACGCGCCATCGTCGAACACCACCGCCACCACGGCCAGCCGGTGGTGCATCGCGGTCGCCAGTTCGGCGGCCTGGAACATGAAGCCGCCATCGCCGGTCGCCAGCACCACGTTTCGCCCCGGCGCCGCGGCGGCCGCGCCCAGCGCGGTGCCATAGCCCCATCCCAGCGTGTCCTGGTAGCCGGGCGAGAGGAAGGTCCTTGGCGCATGCACCGGCAGCGCCAGGCGGCTGGCGAAGCCGACTTGGGTGACTTCCTCGACGTAGATGCCGTCCTTGGGCAACGCGGCGCGGATCGCGCGCAGGAATCCCATCGGCGGTTCATGCCGCGCCAGCCGCTGCTCGAACGCGAGGCGCACGGTGGCCAGTTCTGGATTGGGCGTCCACGTGGCGCGGCGCGCCGCCAGTTCGGCCAGTAGGGCTCGCAGCGTTACCGCCGCGTCGCCGAGCAGAGCGCAAGTGGGTGCGCGGAAGCGTCCGATCGCCTCGGGATCGATGTCGATCCGCACGATCGGCAAGCCGTCATCGATGCCCCAGTTGGCCTGTTGCCAATACAGCCGGGTGCCGATCGCCAGCACCGCGTCGGCCGTGCGCCACAGGGCGTGCCCCTCGGTGAACGACACCGCCAACGGATGCGAGGTCGGGATCGCTCCTCGGCCGCGGCGGAACGATGAGACCGGCGCATGCAGCAATTCGGCGACCGCCTGTACTTCGGGACCGGCGCCCAGCGCGCCACCACCGACGATGATCAGCGGCCGCCGAGCCTTTGCCAGCAGGTCGGCGGCGGCGGATATGGCGGCCGGATCGGCGCACGGGGCGGTGACCGGCAGCGGCGGGGCCAGCGAGACGTCAGCGGCCTGGCCCCAGACGTCGATGGCACACTCCAGCGCCACCGGCCCGGGACGGCCCGACATCGTCGCCGCGATCGCTTGCGCCACCCGTTCGGAGGCCTCCTGCGGTGAGCGGATCCGTTCGGCCTGTTTGACGATATGGCGCAGCAGGCCGATCTGGTCGTGGATTTCGTGCAGGTGGCCGTGGCCCTGGTCGATCGCGAAGGACGGGATCTGGCCGGCCAGCGCCAGCACCGGCGCACCGGTCGCGTAGGCCAGCAGCAGCGCCGCCGAGGCGTTCAGCACGCCCGGCCCCGGCACCACCGCGAACGCCTGCGGCCGTCCGGTCGCCAGCGCGGCGCCGAGGGCCATGTAGGCGGCGGCCTGCTCATGCCGGGGGTGGATCACGCGAATGCGGTCCGAGGCCTTTTGCGCGGCGTCGAACAGGTGGTCGTTGTGTACCCCCGGCAAGGCGAACAGCGTGTCGACGCCGTGCGCCGACAGGGTTTCGATCACCGCCTCGGCCGTGGTCATGCGCGGCATGGTGCGTCCTTCCCTGTTCAGCCGATCAGGCGCACAGCTTCGCGCCTGGCCGCGGCGGCGAGTTGCTTGTCAAGCGTGGCCAGCGGCAGGTCTCGGCGCAGGGCGAGTTCCAGGTAGGTGGAATCGTACACCGTAAGGCGGTGGCGGCGGGCCAGGCTGAGAACGACATCTCCGGCGGGCGCATGATCGACCTCGACATTCATCCTTGCGAGTGCGCGTAGGAAGATCGCCCCGTCGCGCTCCGAGATACTGCCGCGGCGTTCGTTGACCAGCAGGACGTTGCGGACCTCAAACCACCAGATCGCCGGCGTCACGGCGCCCCCCATCTCCAGTCGCGCCCAGGCCAGATCGGCGATGGTGTCGTCTTCATCCTCCAGGCCCCAGACCGCCGCGACCGAGGCGTCCAGGACGAACAACATCAGTATTTGTGGCCCTCGTGGCGCGCGTCCAGCAGTTCCTGAAGTGGAACCTTCCCCATGCCCTTGCGCAGCGCCTTGATGGTGGCGACTGCCTCGGCCCGCTCCGCCCGGCGAAACTCCTCATCGGGCACCAGGCGGGCGACCGGGCGGCCATGTCGCGTGATCACGACGGTTTCGCCGCGCTGGACGTCATCCAGCAACCGGGGCAGATGGGTTTTGGCTTCGGAGGCCTGAATTTCGCGCATGGTCCGCCTGTTTCGACCGGTTGATTCGACTGGTCGAAAAATAGTGATTCACCACGCACGATGCAAGTCCTGCCCTGCCCAGACTCGGCGGTCTCTGATACAAGGCCGTAATGCCTCATTCTGACTTCGTCCATCTGCGCACCCATTCCGCTTATTCGCTGAGCGAGGGCGCCATCCGGCCCGACAGGATCGCCGCGATGGCCAAGGATGGCGGGATGCCAGCGGCGGCGATCACCGACACCGGCAATCTGTTTGGGGCTCTGGAGTTTTCGCAATACTGCGCCGCCAAGGGCGTGCAGCCGATCATCGGCTGCCAGGTTGGTCTCGCCCGAACCGACAATCCTCGGCTGCCGCCCGATCCGCTGGTGTTGCTGGCGCAGGACGCCACCGGCATGGCCAACCTGCAGCTTCTGTCCTCGCTGGGCTTCCTGGAGACCGATCCGGCGCTGAAGCCGCAATTGCCGTTCGCCCGCATCGCCGGCCACGCTGCCGGTCTGCTGCTGCTTGCCGGGGGCACGACCGGGCCGATTGGCCGCCTGCTGGCCGAGGGTCAGAAGCCCGAGGCGGAGCGCCTGCTGGATGCGATGGCGGAGGCTTTCCCTGGCCGCACGCTGCAGGAACTGCACCGCCACGGCCTGGCGGTCGATGCCGCGATCGAGCCCGGCCTGATCACCCTGGCGGACGCCAGGGGCATCCCGCTGGTCGCCACCAACGACTGCTACTTCGCCGGGCCGGACATGCATGAGGCGCACGACGCGCTGCTGTGCATCGCCGAGGGCCGCACGCTGTCCGAACCCGACCGCCGCCGGGTGACGCCGGAACACTGGTTCAAGCCGGCGGCCGACATGCGCACGCTGTTCGCCGACCTGCCCGAGGCCTGCGACAACACCCTGGCCGTCGCTCGTCGCTGCGCGGTAATGGCCGAAGTCCGCAAGCCGCTGCTGCCGGTGTCGCCCAAGGTCCGCCCCGGCCAGACCGAGGAAGCAACCGTCCGCGCCATGGCGATCGAGGGGTTGCAGCGGCGTCTGGACGCCGCCGGGGTCGAGCCAGCGGCGCGGGAACCCTATCGCGCGCGACTGGATTACGAGTTGTCGGTGATCGCCAGCATGGGCTTCGCCGGCTACTTCCTGATCGTGGCGGATTTCATCCAGTGGTCGAAGGCGCAGGGGATTCCGGTCGGTCCCGGCCGCGGTTCGGGGGCCGGGTCGGTCGCCGCCTGGGCGCTGACCATCACCGACCTCGACCCGCTGCGGTTCAACCTGCTGTTCGAGCGGTTCCTCAATCCCGAACGGGTGTCGATGCCCGACTTCGACATCGACTTCTGCCAGGAAGGTCGCGACCGAGTCATCGACTACGTGCGTAACGAATACGGTGGCGACCGGGTTGCCCAGATCATTACTTTCGGGAAACTGCAAGCCCGAGCGGCGGTGCGCGATGTGGGGCGGGTGCTGGGGCTGCCGTTCGGGCAGGTCAACAAGGTCGCCGAACTGATCCCCAACAATCCGGCCAAGCCGGTCACGCTGCGGCAAGCGGTGGACGGCGAACCCAGGCTACAGGTGCTGCGCGACGAGGACGAGGGTATCGGCCGGCTGATGGAGATCGCGCTGCGCGTCGAGGGTCTGTATCGGCACGCCTCGACGCACGCCGCCGGGGTGGTGATCGGCGATCGCCCGCTGGTCGAACTGGTGCCGCTGTATCGCGATCCGAAATCGGATTTTTTGGTCACGCAGTATTCGATGAAGCATGTCGAGCAGGCTGGGCTGGTGAAGTTCGACTTCCTCGGCCTGACCACGCTGACCATCCTGCGCCGAGCGGAGACCTTCCTGAAGGGGATGGGGATCGAGGTCGAACTCGATCGACTGCCGCTCGATGACACCAGGACTTTCGAGATGCTGCAACGCGGCGATGCTGGCGGCGTGTTCCAGATGGAAGGCCAGGGCATGCGCGACACGCTGCGGCTGATGCGGCCCGACCGGTTCGAGGACCTGATCGCCGCCGTCGCGTTGTACCGTCCGGGACCGATGGCCAACATCCCGGACTACTGCCGGCGCAAGCACGGCGAGACCTGGGACGCGCCGCACCCGGTGATCCACGACATCCTGGCCGAGACCTATGGCATCATGGTCTATCAGGAACAGGTCATGCAGATCGCCCAGCAGATGGCCGGCTACAGCCTGGGGTCGGCCGACCTGCTGCGCCGCGCCATGGGCAAGAAGATCGCCGCCGAGATGGAGGCGCAACGGAACATCTTCACCGGCGGTGCTATCGGCAACGGCATCGACCCGGCCAAGGCCACCGAGGTGTTCGACCTGATGGCCAGATTTGCCGATTACGGCTTCAACAAATCGCATGCAGCCGCCTACGCCTTGGTTGCCTATCAGACCGCCTGGCTGAAGGCCAATCACCCCGAGGTGTTCCTCGCCGCCAGCATGAGCCTGGCGGTCAACAACACCGATCGCCTGGCGGCGCTGAAACAGGAAGCCGAACGCAGCGCGATCACCATCCTGCCGCCCGACATCAACCGTTCCGGGGCCGATTTCGCCGTCGAACGCACTGACGACGGCCGCCTGGCAATCCGCTATGCGCTGGCCGCGGTGAAGAAGGTCGGTTCGGCGGCGATGCAATCGATTGTCGCCTGCCGCGCCGAGGCGCCGTTCGAGGATGTCACCGACTTCGCCGCCCGGGTCGATCCGCGCCAGATCAATCGCATGCAGATCGAGAACCTGGCGCGCGCCGGCGCGTTCGATCGGCTGGACCACAACCGTGCCCGAGTGTTCGCCGGTGCCGAAACGATCCTGCGCCGCGCCCAGGCCGACCAGCAGGAAAAGGACAGCGGCCAGATCGGCCTGTTCGGCGGCATCATCAGCAAGCCCGAACCGCTGCGGCTGCCCGAAATCCCCGACTGGCCGCCGCTCGAACGCCTGGCGTTCGAAGCCGAGGCGATCGGCTTTCATCTTACCGCGCACCCGCTCGATGCCTATGCCCAGGCGCTGCGGCGGCTTGGCGTCGTGCCGTCGGTCCAGGTCGACGCCCGCGCCGCCGCGGGGGTCAGCCGCGTCAAGTTGGCCGGCACTATCGTTGCGACCAAACAACGCATTACCCGCACTGGCAGCCGCATGGCCTGGGTACGGATTTCCGACGCCGCCGGGTCGTTGGAGGTCACCTGCTTCAGCGAGGTGCTGAACCGTGCCCGCGACCTGTTGGTGTCGGGTGCCAACGTGCTGGTGACGGCCGAACTGAAGACCGAGGGCGAGGCGGTCCGTGTCACCGCGCTGGATGTCACGGCGCTGGACAAGGCTGCGGCGGCGGCCGGCGCGTCGATACGCGTGTGGCTACGCGAAACCGCCGCCGTGCCGCATATCCGCGACCTGCTGGGCCGCGAGGCCGGCGGCCGCGGCCGCGTCACCCTGGTGCCCAGCATCGACAGCGAACAGGATGTCGAAATCGCCCTGCCCGGCGGCTATAACGTCACGCCGGGGCTGGCTCAGGCGCTGAAAGCGCTGCCCGGCGTGGATCAGGTCGAGGAAGTCTGACCGGCCCTCAAGGACCAGCCGCGAGCGAGGGCCGAGGCGTCCGCCGCACTTCTTCTCTGCTACGCTTACCGCGTGCTGAGGAGTTGTTCATGGTCCCGACAATAAACCCCCTGGTCGCCGCCGGCGTCGTGGTCGCCACTGCGGCGACCGACGCGGTCTATGTGATGTTTACGTCCGCTGTCGCGGCGCGCCGCCGTGTGCCCGCCGCCACCTGGAGCAGCGTCTGGTACCTGCTGTCTTCCTACGCGGTCATCAGCTACACCGCGAACTGGGTCTATGTGGTGTTCGCCGCGATCGGGTCCTGGCTTGGCGCGTTCATCTCCATCAGCCTGCTGCAGCGTTCGGCCGCCCGGCCGCCGGGACGCGCCACCCCGGGATGATCCGCCGGCTTGAGCGGGTGACGCCAGCCGCCGGATTGACCATGCTGGCAGTCGGCATTCACAGGAGGCTCGGATGGCAGACCTGACAGGTCAAACGGCGTTGGTGACCGGCGCCCAACAAGGCATCGGCAAAGCCATCGCGATCGCTCTGGCACATGACGGTGCCGATGTCGCGATCAACTACCTCGATGACGAGGCCGCCGCCGAAGAGGTAGCCGCCGCGGTGCGTGCGGCAGGCCGCAAGGCGACCGTGCTGCGCGGTGACGTCGCCGCCTCGGGGGCGCCCGGTGCGCTGGTCGATGCCACCGTCGCCGCGTTCGGCAAGATCGATATCCTAGTCAACAACGCCGGCGTGTTTCCGCGCGTCGCGTTGCTGGACATGACCGAGAAAGACTGGGATTTCGTCCATTCGATCAACCTGAAGGCAAGCTTCTTCTGCGCCCAGGCGGCGGTTCGGGTGATGATCGCGGCCGGCATCGGGGGCCGCATCGTCAACCTGGCCTCATCGGCGATGTTCGGCGCATCGCCACAAGGCGTGCACTATGCCGCCAGCAAGGGCGGCGTCGTCTCGATGACCCGGGCCATGGCGATGGAACTGGCGCCGCGCAAGATCCGCGTCAACGCGATCGCGCCGGGCCTGACCGACACCGCGCAGCCGCGCTATGGATCAACCGAGGCGGAACTCGTTGAAATGGCATCCGCCATTCCACTGGGACGGATGGGCCAACCGCAAGACATCGCCAACGTCGCGGTGTTCCTGGCCTCGGACCGGTCCGGCTTCATCACCGGGCAGACGGTGCATGCCAACGGCGGAAACTTCATGGCCACCTGACCAATTGCGCCGTTCGGGTCAGGGTTTGTCGTTGGACCGCCGCCATTGCTCGATCGCCTCGATCGCGCTGGCTGCATCGATCACGTCGGCGTAGCGCCGCTCGACATCCTTCAGGTTCTGCGCGTGCGCCGCGGCATCATGGTCGCCGACACAATCGTGCGGCACCATCACGCGGAAACCCAGCGAGAACGCATCTATCACGCTGGCCCGCACGCAGCCGGAGGTGATGCAACCGGTAACGATGACGGTATCGACGCGCTCCTTGTTCAGGATCGCGGCGGCCGAGGTCGCAAAGAAAATCGATGGCGCGGACTTCATCAAGGTCACGTCGGGGGCGGCCGCGGCAATGCGCGGGTCAAGCTCCACCGATGCCGACCCGCGCAGCAGATCGAACACCGCGCCCACCTTCCAATGCGGCGCCGCGCGCGGGCTGTCATAGCCGTTGACGCAGGCGATGACCGGCAGCCCGGCGCGCTTCGCCGCCGCGATCACCGGAACGGTGTTGCGCACCGCCTGATCCACCATGGGCGCACCGCCCATCGGAAAATCGGCGCCGACGAAGCCGCGCTGAAAATCCACCACCACGACACCGATCTTGGTGCCGAAGCCGACTGGCCGATCGCCGTAGCCGCGTTCCGCGTAGATGTCGGACATCGCTAGAACCCTCAGTGTGTTTTCGACCAGGCCGGCGGCGGGGCTGGCACGCGCGGCGATTACCACCGCGCGCGACGCGCCTCAGGAGTGCACCAGTGGACAGCCTCCGGCGTTCAATGGCCGGAACGCCTGATCCGCCGGCGTGGTCGCCAACAGCTTGTAGTAGTCCCAGTCATACTTGCTCTCGGCCGGCGACTTCACTTCGTAGAGATACACCGGATGCAGGCAACGCCCGTCCGCCCTGATCTTCCCCGGACCAAAACAGTCGTCGTCGGTCGGCATCGCCTTCATCCTTGCCACCGTCGCGGCGCCGCTCTTTTTCGCATCGGCAACGCCCATCGCGGCGACCGCCTTTAGATAGTGCATCGTTCCGGCGTAGCAGCCGGCCTGCCCCATCCCAGCCCTAGCCGAACCGATATGCGGCTGCAGCCGCTTGCTGAAGGCGCGGGTGCGGTCGTCGCGATCCCAGTAGAACGTGTTCGACACCACGATCCCCCGCGCCGTCTGCAGCCCAAGTGCATGTACGTCGCTGACGAACACCAGCAGCCCGGCCAGCTTCACGCCCTTGGCGGTGATCCCGAACTCGCCGGCCTGCTTGATCGAATTCACCGTGTCGGCGCCGGCGTTGCACAGCCCGATCACCTTGGCGCCGCTGGACTGCGCCTGGAGCAGGAACGAAGAGAAATCGCTGTTGCCGAGCGGTGCCAGGACGTTGCCCAGCACCTTGCCGCCGGCCTGGGTGACGAAGTTGCTGGTATCGCGTTCCAGCGCGTGGCCGAATGCGTAGTCGGCGGTGATGAAGAACCAACTGTCGCCGCCGGCCTTCACCATGGCCCCGCCGGTGGAATGGGCCAACATCCAGGTATCCATCGTCCAATGCACCGTGGTCGGCGCGCATTGCGGCCCGGTCAGATCGGCCGTCGCACCGGGTGAGTTGATATAGGCTCGGTCGGCTTGCTTGCAGACGCCGGCCACCGCCAGCGCGACCGCGCTGTTGGGCACGTCGATGATCAGGTCCACGCCGTCGCGCTCCAGCCACTGGCGCACCAGCGCGGCGCCGATGTCGGGCTTGTTCTGATGGTCGCCGGTGATGATCTCGACCGGGATATCGCGGCCGGCCGCTTTGGTGTCGCTGACCGCCAGTTTGACGGCCTCGATGGCGATCGGGCCGCTCAGGTCGCGATACACGCCTGACTCGTCGCCCAGTATTCCGATCTTGATCGCTTTCGACTGCGCACGCGCCTTGAACCCCGGCAGCGTCGCGGCAACAGCCGCGCCGGTCAGAACACCGCGTCGGGCGAGCAACATGGTAGGTATCCTTGTCCAGTGGATCGAGACCCGGCCGAGGCAGCCGACCAGCGGCGGCAATCTTGATCGCCGGCAACAAGCTGTCAATTCGTTGCCGCTGTGCGCGGCAAATCCGCCCTACCCGGCGGTTTCCTTGGCCGCCACGTCTGGCCCAGTATCCGGCCCGGTATAGAGATGCGGCCAACGGCGCTTCACCAGCGGCCCGTTCTGATCATAAGCCAGGCAACTATTCAGCATCTTGTTGCCGCCGCCCCATTGTTCGGTGATCCTTGTGTCGAGGGCCTCGCTGCCGGGCGTCTGGTGCGCGATGCCCTCCGCCGCCATGTCCCGCCGAACCTTGGCCGGGTTGATGGTTTGCAGGGCGGTGGTGGCGAGTTGCTGCAGCAACTCGCGCAGATGGGTGCATCCCACGGTGCCTCCGACCCGCTGGGCCGCCTCACGCAGGAAGCCCGGCTTGATCCGCAGTCCGGTCAGTCGGGCGAAATTGGGCGCCGCGGCCGGGCAGACCGCATACGGCGTCTTGTCGCTGACCGCCTCGACCGCCTGCACATGCATCTGCTCATTTACCGTCAGACGCAGCCACATGTCGTGCACCGGCTCGCCGGGCTGAATGATGCCGCGGTCGAGATTGGTCTGGGCGAAGCTCTTGCAGTCGGTCAGATGCGCCTCGATGTCGTAGTCGCCGTCGCTCCGGCGGTAGCCGTTGATCTCGATGGCGCGCGTGTGCAGGTGTTCGCGCGCGGCGGGCTGGGTCAACGGCATGGCAGGCTCCCAAAGCGGTGCACGGACCGGACGGTAAGCCACCGATGCCGCATTGCAGCAAACCCTATCGCATCCGCCGTGGAGGTTGCAAAGCACCTCGCCGGCATCCCCGGTTCGCCCGCGCGATCCGGCGGACACTGATTAAGCTTAAATAATCCTGGCGATTCCGGTTGACGCGATGATCAATCTGCGCATCTTTCGGTTGCGCGTTGATTAACCTGGAACGTTGATTAACCTGGAACAAAGTCCGCTGTGATCAGGTTCATTGGTTTAGGGGATCCGATCGCCTAGAACGGTCCGTCGCCCTGGATTGCCAGGGCGCAATTTAACGGTGGCGCAAACTAAGGGTTCCGAACGATGAACGCGTTCAAAGAGCATTGCCGCCGGTCCCTGACCTCGATCCGCGACCAGGGGCGTTATCGGATCTTCACCCCGCTACAAAAGCGGGCTGACGACTTCCCGTATTACGGACGGCCCGACGGCGCGCGTGTGCTGGTTTGGTCGTCCAACGACTACCTCGCCATGGGCGGCCATCCGGTGGCGGTCAACGCCGCCTGCCTCGCTGCTCGGACCATGGGCGCGGGGGCTGGGGGAACCCGCAACATCAGCGGCACCAGCCCGGTCCACGACGAACTCGAGGCAGAGGTCGCCGATCTGCACGGCAAACAGGCCGGGCTGCTGTTCACCTCCGGCTTCGTGTCCAACCAGGCGGCGTTGTCCACCATCCTGAACAGCGCGCCATTCGGCGCGGATCAGCCGTGGCAGGTGTTTTCCGACGCCAAGAACCACGCCTCGATGATCGCCGGCATCAAGGGCTCGCGCGGCATCGTCAACATCTTCCGCCACAACGACACCGCGCACCTGGAAGCTCTGCTGCGCGCCGCGCCGAAGGCCGCGCCGAAGCTTATCGCCTTCGAATCGGTCTATTCGATGGACGCCGATATCGCCCCGATCGGCGCAATCTGCGACTTTGCCGAAAAATACGGCGCGATGACCTACCTCGATGAGGTCCACGCTGTCGGCATGTATGGCCCCAATGGCGGCGGCGTGTCGGAACGCGACGGCGTCGCCGGCCGCGTCGATATCATCGAGGGCACCCTGGCCAAGGCGTTCGGCTGCCATGGCGGCTATATCACCGGCGACGCCGAGGTGGTGGACTTCATTCGCTCCACCGCGCCTGGGTTCATCTTCACCACCTCGCTGCCGCCGATGACCGCGGCCGCGGCGCTTGCCAGCGTGCGCCACGTGCGCCAGGACCATGTGCGACGGGCAAAGCTGTTCGAACGGGCCGCCGCGTTGAAATCCCGGTTCGACGCCGCCGGCTTGCCGCGGATCGAATCAATCAGTCATATCGTGCCGCTGCACGTCGGGGAGGCCGCGCTTTGCATGGATGTCAGCCAGCGCCTGCTGAACGAGTTCGCCATGTATGCGACCCCGATCAACTATCCAACCGTGGCCCGCGGCGAGGAACGCCTGCGCTTCACCCCCGGCCCGATGCATACCGACGCGATGATGAACGAACTGGTCGCCGCGCTGTTGCAAATCATCCCGGTGGAACGGCGCCGAGCGGCCTGATCCAGACTTCCGCGGCTCCCGCCGCCTTCGCGGGGGCAAGCCGGACCAGAGGCGGGGGCGGGCGTTTGTCATGATAATCGAGCTTGGCCATTTCGCGCTAATCCTGGCGCTGTTCGTGGCGATCATTCAATCGACGATTCCGCTGATCGGTGCCGAACGGCGCCATGTCGGCTGGATGGCGATCGGCAAATCCTGCGCCCTGATCGGCTTCGCGCTGACCGCGCTGTCGATGCTGTCGCTGATGTATGCCTATGTGACTTCGGATTTCACGGTCATCAACGTGGTGGAAAACAGCCACACCGACAAACCGTTGCTGTATCAGATCACCGGCGTTTGGGGCAACCACGAGGGCTCCATGCTGCTGTGGGTGTTCATGCTGTCGCTGTGCGCCGCCGCGGTGGCGCTGTTCAGCGACAACCTGCCGCCGGCGTTGCGCGCCCGCGTGCTGGCGGTGCAGGGGATGATCGCGACCGGCTTCCTGCTGTTCATCCTGCTGACCTCCAACCCGTTCCTGCGCACGTTTCCGCCGCCGGCGAACGGCCAGGGGCTCAATCCGGTGCTGCAGGACCCCGGCCTCGCGTTCCACCCGCCGTTTCTCTATTTGGGCTATGTCGGCTTCTCGGTCGCCTTTGCCTTCGCCGTCGCCGCGTTGATCGAGGGCCGGGTCGATGCCGCCTGGGCGCGCTGGGTGCGGCCGTGGACGCTGGCGTCGTGGTGCGCGCTGACCATCGGCATCGCCATGGGATCGTGGTGGGCATACTACACGCTGGGCTGGGGCGGCTGGTGGTTCTGGGACCCGGTCGAGAACGCGTCGTTCATGCCTTGGCTGGTCGGCACCGCGCTGATCCATTCCTCCATCGTGGTGGAGAAGCGGGACACGTTGAAATCCTGGACCATCCTGCTGGCGATCATCACCTTCTCGCTGTCCTTGGTCGGCACCTTCCTGGTTCGCTCCGGCGTGCTGACGTCGGTGCATGCGTTCGCCACCGATCCGCAGCGCGGCAGCTTCATCCTGTTGCTGCTGGTGTCGGCGATCGGCGGTTCGTTGACGCTGTATGCCATTCGTGCCCCGGCGCTGAAGGGCGGCGGGCTGTTCGCGCCGATTTCGCGTGAGGGCGCGCTGGTGCTGAACAACGTGCTACTATCGTGCGGCTGCGCGACGGTGTTCCTGGGCACGCTGTATCCGCTGTTCCTCGACGCCACGGGCGGCCCGAAGCTGTCGGTCGGGTTCCCGTTCTTCAACCGAACCTTCGCGCCAATGATGGTGCCGATGGTGATGGCGGTCGGTGTCGGCCCGATGCTGGCCTGGAAGCGCGGCGACGTGCTGGGTGCGCTGCAGCGGCTGTGGGTGGCCTACATTGCAACCGCGCTGGTCGTACTGGTCGCGTTCTATGTCACCCATGGTGGTCCGGTGCTGGCGGTGTTCGGACTTGGCCTATCGGCCTGGCTCGCCACTGCGGTGCTGACCGAGTTCGCCGAGCGGATCAGGCTGTTCCGCATCCCGCTGGGTGACAGCGTCCGCCGCGCCATCCACCTGCCGCGGGCGAGCTATGGCATGAGCCTGGCGCATTTTGGCCTAGCGGTGTCGGTCGCCGGGTTCGCCGCCTCGGCCTGGGCGCAGGAGGCGATCCAGACGCTGAAGCCCGGCGGCAGCATCGACATCGCCGGCTATCAACTGACGTTGCAGCATGTGGACCGCGTCCCGGGTCCCAATTACACCGCCGACGACGCCTCGATCCGGGTCACCAGCGGCGGCGATTTCGTCACCATGATGCACCCGCAACGGCGGTTCTTTCCGCTGCAACAGCAGACCACCGGCGAGACTGCGATCCGCACCAACCTGCTGGCCGATCTTTACGTCGCACTGGGCGATTCCGGCACCGCTGGAGACTGGACGGTCCGGGTCTACTGGAAGCCTCTGGTGCCGTGGATCTGGCTCGGCGCGGTGATCATGGCGTTCGGCGGCATGGTCAGCCTGAGCGATCGCCGCTGGCGCGTCGGTGCCGCCGCCCGAGCGCCGCGGCGGGCCGAGCAGCCGGTCCCCGCCGCCGGCGAATAGATCATGAAGCGCCTGTTTTACCTGCTGCCGCTGGCGATCTTCCTGATCGTCGTCGGATATTTCGCCCTCGCGCTGCGGCCGGGTCACGACATCCACGAACTGCCCTCGGCGATGATCGAAAAACCGGCGCCGGACTTCGACCTCGCCGGCCTGGACAGCGACAAGGCGCTGGATCTGGATGCGCTGAAGGGACAGCCCTTCATTATCAACTTCTTCGCTTCCTGGTGCGTGCCCTGCCGGATCGAGCATCCGCTGCTGATGCGGTTGTCGGAGCAGAACCACCTGCCGCTCTACGGCATCGCCTATAAGGACAAGCCGGCCGACTCGGCAAAACTGCTGGCGACGTTCGGCGATCCGTATCGCCAGGTCGGGGTTGACCAGAGCGGCCGCGTCGGGCTGGATTTCGGCGTCTACGGCGTGCCGGAGACCTATGTCATTGACCGCACCGGCACCATCCGCAAGCGCTTCGTCGGCCCCTTGACCGCCGAGACGGTGAACCAAGAGCTGCTGCCGTTGCTCAAGCAACTGGGTCAGACATGACGGTGGCTTCGGCAACCGTTCGCGCTCGCTTGGCCTGGGCGTGGCTGGCGGGCGACTGGCTGCCTCGGGCCTGGCGTCCAGGCGCCTGGCGGCTGATTGCCTGCGTGCTGGGTGCTGCGCTGTTGCTGACCGCGCTGGCGGCCCATGCCGTCGAACCTAGCGAGCGGCTGGCCAACCCGGCGCTTGAGGCCCGCGCCCGCAACATCAGCGCCGGGCTTCGCTGTCTGGTCTGCCAGAACGAATCGATCGATGAATCCGGCGCCAGCCTGGCGCACGACATCCGCATCTTCGTCCGCCAACGACTGACCGCCGGCGACAGCAACGCCCAGGTGATCCAGGCCGTGGTCAATCGGTATGGCGCCTTCGTGCTGCTGAAACCGCCGGTCGAGCCGGCCACCTACGTGCTGTGGTACGGTCCTCCGGCGCTGGTGCTGTTCGGGTTAGCGGGAACCATGCTCTGGTTGCGCCGCCGCCGGGCAGCGTCGGTGGACGACGCCCCGCTCAGTCCCGAGGAATCCCGCCGCCTGGACGGCCTGATGCGGGAGAGAGACGTTTGATCCTGCCGTTCCTGCTGGCACTGCTGGCCTTCGGCACGCTGCTGCCGATCCTGGCGCCGCTGTTGCGCGGCAGCCGCCCGGTGCCACCTCGTGCCAGCTTCGACCAGGCGGTCTATCGCGACCAACTGCATGAACTCGATCGCGACATCACGCGCGGCATGCTCTCGCCGGCCGAGGCCGCCGCCGCGCGGCTGGAAATCCAGCGCCGCCTGCTGGCCGCCGACCGGGTCCCCGCCGCGCCGCCCCGGCTGTCGCGCAGCCCGGTATTGGCCGCCATCGTCTTGCTCGTCATCGCCGCCGGATCGGTCTCCAGCTACCTTTGGCTCGGGTCTCCTGGCGTGCCGGACGAGCCCTATTCGTCGCGCACCGCTGAACTCGCCGCCGATAACAGCCAGCCCTCGCTGCGCGCGGCGGTCGCAGCCCTTGCGACGAAGCTGAAACAGAACCCAGGGAACGCCCAAGGCTGGGTGCTCTATGGTCGCAGCCTGGCGATGCTGAACCAGTGGGACCAGGCCGAGGACGCTTACCACCACGCCATCGACCTGGGCCAGACCAGCCCCGACGTGCTGGCCGACCACGCCGAGGTGATGGTGATGCAGGCCGGTGGCACGGTGACCCCAGCGGCCGAGACCGCGCTAAGACAAGTTCTGAAAGCAGACCCTGCCAGCGGCATGGCTCGGTATTACCTGGCCATTGCCGCGATGCAGGCCGGCGAGCCGCGCCGCGCGATCGACGGGCTGCAGGCGCTGCTGGCCGAATTGCCGGCGGATTCGCCAGTGCGGCCACAGTTGGGCCGGCAGGTCGCCGGGGCTGCCCAGGCCGCCGGCATCCCAGTGCCGAAACTGGCCGAGGGCAGGCCGCCCGCGCCCGGCCCGACGGCGGCAGCCGAGCTTGCCGGTTCCGGGGGCGCCGGTTCAGGGGTCGCTGGTTCAGGGGCCGCTGGTTCAGGGGCCGCTGGTTCAGGGGCCGCTGGTTCAGTGGGGGGACCGGACGCCAAGGCGGTCGCCGACGCCGCCAACATGTCCGATGCCCAACGCCAGACGATGATCCGCGGCATGGTCGCGCAGCTGGCGGCGAAGCAGCAGGCCGATCCATCGAACCCGGACGGCTGGCTCCGCCTTGGCCGCGCCTATAGCGTGCTGCATGAACCCGACAGGGCGGCTGACGCGTTCGACAAGGCGGCCGGCTTGAAGCCGGACGACGTCTCGATCCCGTTACAGGAAGCCCGAGCGCTGCTGAGCGATCATGCCCCGACCGACAAGGTCTCGCCTCGGGTGGTCGGTCTGTTGAAACGCGTCGAAGCGGCTAATCCGGACCAGCCGCTGGTGCTTTGGTATCTCGGCATGGCTGCCGTCCAGGATGCTCATCCCGATCAGGCTCGGAAGTATTGGAATACGTTGCTGACCCAGGTGCCGCCGGGCAGCGAGGACGCCAAGGTCATCCAGTCGGCGCTGGATACGCTGTCGCGGCAAAAACCTGGCGCTGGAGGGTAGCACCGGGTTACGTCGCGGTTTGTTTGAGGATCCGATTCACGCGCCAAAATCGTGGACGCTCCGCGTCTGGCGTTGGTCTGCGTTCGGATAGCGGCCGCAAGCCCAGCATTTTGTTGCGCTCGCGGTGACTCGGGACGCGGTGTTTTGGCGTCCCTTCGGCGGTTACGCGGCAGAGCGGGTCATCTCCCGCACTACCCTGCGATGCAAGAGCGGGCCATGGCCGGCGCTTGCATGTCCCACCTCGGTCGAGGCGGTGTGGAAGTAATTCGCGATATAGACCCGGACCGCGCTGGTGCGGCCCCCTACGTGCCCGGCCGCTTCGATCTGACGCACCAAGGTGCTCATATCCTGCGCTTCGCGTTCGCAAATTTCGCTCAGCATGTCCCAGAGCTCGGGTTCCAGCCGCATGCTGGTCCGGCCGCGCTCAGCGACGACGTTTCGATTGACTAGACGACTAGCTGCCATTGGCCACCTCCTGATTGCCAGGACGGAGAAGACCAGGAAATCGTTAAGAGAACGTTCACAACGCGGAGAAAACAGCGGCTTTTGGCAGGCCGGCGTAGCCACCGGGACGGTGCGGCCGACCCGTGCGTCAATCCGGTCACACCGGCAGCGGCGCCGCCTTCATCCGCTCCATGCTGAAACGGCTGCTGACGTTGCGCAGCGGCACCGCGGCGATCAATTTGCGGTAGAAATGATCATAGGCGGCGATGTCCGCGACCACGACATGCAGCAGGTAATCGACGTCGCCGCTCATGCGCCAGGCGTCGATCACTTCCGGCGTGTCGCGGATCACTTGAGCGAAACGGTCTAGCCATTCGCTGGAATGATCGGCGGTTTCGACCGCGACGAACACCGATACCGGAAGCCCGACCTTGTCGGCATCCAGAATCGCGACCCGGCGTTGGATGATGCCGTCCTGCTCCATCCGGCGGATGCGCTTCCAGCACGGGGTCGGGGTCAACCCCACCCTGGCGGCGATGTCGGCCAGCGACATCGACGCGTCAACCGAGATCAGCCGCAGGATCTCACGATCGAGGCGATCGATATCCTTGTCCGAGGCCATTCACCGCAACCCAAAGGCAACGCGCGTGTTTGGGAGAAGAAAATCATCCAAGTCAAGGTACTTATCAAGAACCGGAGAATTATCTTCCGTCAGTCACCGCCAGATCCTGCGCCGTGCGCTCGCCCGTTCACGTGCAGTTCGGCGGCTTTCTTCCGTCAGCCTCCGCTTGTTCCTGCGGCGTGCGCAGGGTCAGCGCCAGCGCGTGCATGCCGCCCTGCTCCGCCGGTCCGAACTCCGCCGCCAGGGCGGCGTGTACCACGCGCGACCGCGCGACGCGGCTGACACCCTGGAACGCCGCGCTGATCAGCAGCACGCTGTAATGCGATTGGCCGCCAGGCTGCGCTCCGGCATGGCCGGCGTGGCTGGCGCTGTCATCCTGGATCGTCAATTCCGCCGGTGCGAACGCCTGGACCAAGCGTGCCCGCATCCGGTCGGAACGCAGCGAGGGGTTTGTCATGGCGTCGTCGTCTATCCTTCCCGATCCGATCCGACTTGGTAATCCGTCCGCCGTCAGATCGAGGCAGACATCAACCGCGAGTCAACGCACAAACACGGCTGCATCCTAACGCTGCGGTTCGGCTGGTCAAACCTGGCCGGTGGTCCCGCGGTCGCATGTGCCATCGCTGCCCGGCGATGCCCGGCGTTGCAGGCCGGCTGTTTCGCGCTTTCCGCCCGCCGCGGGACTATCGCCTCGCTGCCGCCAGAGGCGTCGTTGCCACCGCCCGCGCGGCATTCACAACGCACATCCCAACGCCGTCAACGTCGAGACCAGCGCCGCCGCGGCCAGCACGTACAGTCCGGCCTGGAACGTGCCGGTCGCATCCTTGGCGAAGCCGACCGCGATCGGCCCCAGGTAGCCCGCGAAATTGCCTAGCGAGTTGATCAGTGCCAGCCCGGCGGCGAGTGCCGTCCCGGTCAGGAATGTCGAGGGCAGCGGCCGCCGCCAACACCCACAGGCTGTCATGCAGCATCGCCGCCAAGAGCATCCCGATCGTCGCCAGGCCGCAGGTCACCACCAGCGTCCAATAGCGATCGGCGATCTTGTCCGACAGGTGCCCGCACGAAACGATCGCGATGGTGCCGAACAGATATGGCACTGCGGTCAGCAGCCCGGCCTCGGTATTGGAGACCCCGATCGCTTTCAGGATCTGCGGCAGGAACAGCACCGTCCCTACGCCGGCCATGCCGATCCCGGCGAAGATCACCGTCAGGATCAGCAGTCGCGGATTGGTCATCGCCGACAGGATGCCGAACGAGCGCACCTGCTCGATCGCATGGGTCTCACGGCGCAGAGCGTCATTTAGCCAATCGCGCTGTTCCTGCGTCAGCCACTTTGCGTCGGCCGGCCGCTCGGTCAGCCAGAACAGCACGGTCACGCCGACCAGGGCGGTGGGAATTCCCTCGCCCACGAACATCCACTGCCAGCCGTGCAGCCCCCAGATGCCTTCCATCTGGAGGAACGCGGTGGACAGCGGCGCGCCGATCGCGGTCGCCAGCGGCAGTCCGGTCAGGAACCAGCCCACCACGCGGCCACGATGGTTCTGCGGGAACCAGCGGTGGAAATACAGCAACAGGCCGGGAAACAGGCCCGCCTCGGCCACCCCGAGCAGCACGCGAACGATGAAGAAGCTGGTCGGACCGGTCACCAGCGCGGTCGCCGCCGACAACAGGCCCCAGGAGATCATGATCCGAGCGATCCAGATCCGCGCGCCGACGCGTTCCAGGATGATATTGGACGGAACCTCCAGCAGGCAGTAGCCCCAGAAGAACGCGCCCGCCGCCAGCCCATAAACCGATGCGCTCAGGCCAAGGTCATGATTCATGGTCAATGCCGCGAAGCTGACATTGATACGGTCCACGTAGCAAAGGATGTAGAGCAGGAAGCAGAACGGTATCAGCCGCAGATAGATTTTCCGCAGCGTCGTCCGCTCCAGAGTCGAGGTCCCGGATGCGTCCATGGTCGCCCCCCTCGGCGTTTGGTTTGTGTTATTGTGAAGACGATGTCATTCAATCGAGCACGGACACAAGCTCCATCGCGGGACGTCGGATTGCCTCCGCCAGACACAGCGCCCCGGATCGGGATGGCTGCTGGCGTGGTGTTGCCCGAAGCTTGCTGGCGGGATGAGGTATTCTGGAATCCCCGATGACCCCTGACCTCGCCAACCGCTTCGCGGAAATCGCACTGGGGCACGTCAGCCGCGAGTACCCCAATAAGCTGGACCATGTCATGGCAGCCCCGGACGATGCCCAAGGTCCCCGGGCGCTGCACCCGGTATTCTACGGCAGCTTCGACTGGCACTCCTGCGTGCATGGTTACTGGATGTTGGCCCAGCTCTATCGGCGCTTCCCCACGATGGCGAACGCCAGCGCAATTCGCGGCCGGTTCGACACCCACATTGTCGCGGAACGCATCGCTGGCGAATGCGCCTACCTCGCGCGACCTTCGACCTCGGGCTTCGAACGCCCCTATGGCTGGGCGTGGTTGCTGAAGCTGGCTGCCGAACTGGCCGCGCACGAAACACAAGAAGGCCGCGCCTGGTCCGCCGCGTTGCAGCCGCTAGCGGAGATCTTCGCTGCTCGGTTCGGCGCCTTTCTGCCGCTGGCCAATTACCCGATCCGCGCCGGCGTGCATTCCAATACGGCCTTCGCCGCCCGTCTTGCGCTGGACTATCCGGACGCGGCGTTGCGGACCCTGCTGACCGACACGGTGCGGCGCTGGTATGGCGGCGACGCGGACTGCCAGGCGTGGGAGCCGGGCGGCGACGAGTTCCTCTCACCGGCGCTGATCGAAGCCGAGTGCATGCGCGCGGCGCTGCCCGAAGCGGAATTCCGTCCCTGGTTCGCGGCTTTTCTGCCTCGGCTCCGGCAGCGCATTCCCGCCGCTTTGTTCACACCGGCCACCGTCAGCGACCGCGCGGACGGCAAGATCGCGCACCTCGACGGGGTTAACCTGAGCCGAGCCTGGTGCTGGCGCGCGCTGGCCGACTTCACGCCCGATCCTGGGGCGACACGGCGCGTGGCGGAAGCGCATATCGAGGCCAGTTTGCCGCATGTCAGCGGTGAATACATGGGCGAACACTGGTTGTGCAGTTTCGCGACCTTGGCGTTGGGGTGAGGTTGTCCGGAGGCCCGCGGGCGGTGACGACCCGGTCGGGCGCGCCATCTCCGATGTCGATCGAGAACGACCCTGTGCTCCGGGCTGGTTCGAGCGTCCTTGGTGAGCCTGCTTCTGTCCCCGTATTGAGCACCCGGCCTGTTGGGTTCTCCCCGCGTCAGGCCACGTTGCACGGCCTGCGGCGGGGCCGCATGGTCGGCCGCCGCGGCGTCCGACACGCCTTGACCTCGCTCGCTGCGAACCTCATGTTCCCGCCTGTTCAACCGAACCAAGAGGCCTGATGTCAAAAGAGGACATGATCGAATTCAGCGGCACGGTGATGGAGCTCCTGCCCAACGCCATGTTTCGCGTCAAACTAGACAACGAGCACTCCATCCTTGCTCATACCAGCGGCAAGATGCGCAAGAACCGCATCCGCGTCCTGGCCGGCGACCGGGTCAATGTTGAGATGACGCCGTACGACCTTTCCAAGGGCCGCATCACCTTCCGCTTCAAGTAGTGCGCGACTAGTGCGCGACCCTGGCGGGTGAAGCCGCTGCCGCTGATCCTGGCCTCCTCCAGCCCGCGACGACTGACGCTTTTGAAGCAGATCGGCATCGTGCCGGATCAGGTCGTCCCCCCCGACATCGACGAAACCCCTGCCCACGACGAGT
Source organism: Rhodopila sp. (assembly GCF_965277825.1). Taxonomy (NCBI): domain Bacteria; kingdom Pseudomonadati; phylum Pseudomonadota; class Alphaproteobacteria; order Acetobacterales; family Acetobacteraceae; genus Rhodopila; species Rhodopila sp. The sequence goes on from NZ_OZ255846.1 coordinate 1,497,781, forward strand.
TGCCTCGCCCGTATGCGCAGCGCATGGCGCGTGCCAAGGCTGCCGCCATTGCGTCCTCCGACCATCTGGTGCTCGCCGCCGACACCGTGGTTGCCGCCGGGCGGCGCATCCTGCCCAAGGCCGACAGCGGGGAGCAGGTCCGCGCCTGCCTGACGCTGTTGTCCGGTCGCCGTCACCGGGTGATGACCGCGATCGTCCTGATGAACCCGCCGGTCGCCCAGCCGGACCTCAGCCCGGATATCGGGCGGCAACGCACCGAACGCCTGGTCGAAAGCATCGTCACCTTCAACCGCCTGACCGAGGCCCAGATCGAAGCCTACGTCGCCACCCGCGAGGGTGAAGGCAAGGCCGGCGGCTACGCGATCAACGGGCAAGCCGCCGGCTTTGTGCGTTTCCTGTCCGGCAGTCACTCCGGCGTTGTCGGGCTGCCGCTGTTCGAGACCGCGCAATTGCTGCGCGGCGTTGGCTGGCAACTGCCGTGACTGTGTCGATCCGCGTCGCCTGCAGCCCTGGCGAAGCGCGGATCGCGGTGATCGACGACGATCGCCTGCTGGACTTTGCGCTGTGGCGTCCCGGCGCCCCCGACGGGGTCGGCGATGTGCATCGCGGCCGGATCATCGCCCAAGTCCCCGCGATCGCCGGCGCCTTTGTCGCGCTGACCGACGCCGAGGGATTTCTGCCCGATAGCGAAGGCGCCAAGGGACTGAATGCCGGGACCATGCTGACCGTCCGCATCACCCGCGCCGCCCAAGGCAGCAAGGGTCCGCGGCTGACCGCCAGGCTGGATGAGCCGGTCTCCGCCGGTCCACTGGCATTGCTGCGGCGCGGGCCCGACCCGGTGACCCGACTTGCCGCGCGTTATCCCCGCGCACGCATGCTGGTGGACGATGCCGGCCTCGTTGCCAGGCTGCACGGCCTGGGTCAGCGCGTCTCGGTCGCGCCGCGGGGCGCGGCGATGTTTGACGACGAGGTTGCTGAGGCGATCGACGCTCTTGCCGATCCCATCGTCGAGCTTCGCGGGGGCGCCCGCTTGTCGATCTGGCCGACCCCAGCATTGGTCGCCATCGACGTTGACGCCGCCGCCGCGCTGGCCGGTTCCGGCGGCCCTAGTCGGCGGCACGAGGCGCTGAACCGAGCCGCCGTTGCCGCGGTGGGCGAACAGATCCGGCTGCGGAACCTGTCGGGCGGCATCGTCGTTGATCTGGCCGGACTGTCGCCGCGCAAACGAGCGGTATTGGCACCCGATTTTATCGCTGCCCTAGCAAAAGACCCGCTGAGTCCTAAATTCCTCGGCTTTACCGCGCTCGGCCTGGCTGAGATCGTGCGTGCGCGGGTGCATCCGCCATTGCACGAGCTACTGGCGGGACCTCTGGCTGCGGGTCTGTCGGCGCTGCGCGCGGTGTTGGCCGGCTTCGACCAGAATCCGCGCGCGCTGCCGGCGGTGCGAGCCCATCCGGGGGTCGTATCGGCGTTGCAGGCCGATCCGGCCGCACTGCCCGACCTTGCTCGGCGCATCGGCCGGGCGGTGACCTTGCGATCAGACCCATCCCTGCCAGCGACGGCCTGGGTGCTGGAGAAGGACCATGGCTAAGTCATCATCGAACTGCCCGATTTGCGGCCGAAGCGCTTCGGAGGCGACCCTGCCGTTTTGCACGCCGCGTTGCCAGGAGGTCGATCTGGGCCGCTGGCTCACCGGCGTCTACCGCATTCCGGGACCGCCGGCCGAATTGGACGACGACCCGCCGCCATCGCCCGAGGCGGCCTGATCGCGCCGCGCCGGTTACCAGTCCGAGGAGCGCTTGATCCGATGGCGAGCATGGGTTAAGCACCCGGCCTCCGAGACGGCTACGCGATGCCCAGGTAGCTCAGTTGGTAGAGCATGCGACTGAAAATTGCAGTGTCGGTGGTTCGATTCCGCCCCTGGGCACCATTTCCTCGATCGATGCGGTTTGCGGCGCCAGCCCTTTGAACGACCGCACCGCGCCCCGACAGAGTTCAAGCCGAGTGCGTATGTGCCGTTGGGAATGGCGCTTCGTCCTTGCCATCCAAGCACTCGATGGCCAGGCGGCCACACGCGTTGCCAGCCTTTTACCGGCGCACCCCGGATAACCGCCGCGCTGAGTCTGGTCTCGCATAGGCGCAATTGAGATCGGCACGAAAAAGGGGCGCCCGAGGGCGCCCCAATCCTTCAGTCCGATAAGCGGATCTACTTGATGATGATTTCGACGCGCCGGTTCTGCGGCTCGCGAACACCTTGGCCGGTCGGAACCAGCAGATGGGTTTCGCCAAAGCCCTGGATCGCGATGGCGCTCTTGGGCACGCCGTCCTTGACCAATTCGGCCGCCACGGCGTTGGCACGCCGCACCGACAGACCCTGGTTGTAACGGGCGGTGCCCGAGGTGTCGGTGTAACCATTCACCTCAAGCTGGGTGTATTGGACCTTGGTGGAGTTCGCGGCCGCCTCGGACACGATCTGGCGAGCACGATCGGTCAGCGTCGCTTTGTCCCAGTCGAAGAACACCAGATAGGAACGCGATACCGGGGACGCCGGAACCGGCGCGGCAACCGGGGCGGCCGGCGGCGGGGAGACACCGAAGTTGTAACGCAAGCCGACCAGGATGGTGTGGTTGAAGTCGTCGTCCAGCCTGATCTTTCCGGGGACGCCATTGACCTGGCCGGGATAGTTGCGGTGGTCGACCAGGCCCAGGAACCGGTAATCGGCGGTCAGCGCCAGACCCGGTACTGTTTCGATTGGAAAGGCCGCCCCGACGATGCCCTGATAGGCGATACTGCCATCGGTTCGGGTGCCAGCGGTAGCGGCAAAGCCAGGGCCGCTCGCGTGCAGATTCCGATCCTGCGTCCAGATGTAGCCGCCACCGACGCCGACGTAAGGCTGCACAGGAAGTGAAGGGAACAGACCGTCCAGACCATAAATCACGTTGATCATCGGGCCGAACTTCTGTTCCTGACCGCCGGCGTTGTTGGCGCCCGACAGACCCTTGATGGTGTTGTAACGATAGGTCCCCTCGAGTTCTACCCGCAGCCCATTGCCGAGGCCAAAGCCGATGTCGAGATCAGCCGCTGGGCCGACCCGGGTTTGAAGGTGACCACCGGCACCAAACGCCCCGGCGGCGACCTTGGCGGTTTCGTCGTGCATGATGTTCACACCGCCGGCGCCACCGATGTAGAGGCCGGTGAGGGGCTGGGCCTTCGCGGCAACCGGCAGCGCCAGGACCGTAGCCGCCAGCAAAGCATTGCGGAACTTCATTGATACTCTCCTCAGATTCTCGACCGTTGCGGGGAAGGTCCAAAAAAACCGAGCGGCCTGCCCTTTCGCTGGTATAACCATAGCGGTGCATCCCAAGCATAGCGAGAGGCTCGGAATCGAAAACGCCACACTGTTGCGATTGGGCCACAGATCGTTCGCACCACAGGAAGGCGGAAGAGAGCAGGAGTCGAACCTGCCCGGGACCGCTGGGCAGCCCCAACCGGGTTTGAAGTCCGGCCGACCCACCGGGGCCGCTTCTCCTCCGCCACGCAGTATCTTCCGCCTAGGTCAACTGCGCAATGAAGCCGGCCTCGTCGCCGGCCTCGAGGCATCGGCAGTCCAGGATCAGTCGGCCTCGGGCGATCCTGCCGATCACCGGACGGGGCAGCGCGCGCAGTAGTTTCGCCAAGTTTTCCAAGCCAGTGCCGCCGATGGTGACGGCGAACGAGGGCAGCAGATCGACCGGCAAGGCGCCCGATCCGATCTGGCTGCGGCACGCCTCGGTAGCGATGACGCGGTCCGGCCAGCGTTGTGCCATCACCGAACCGATGCGTTCCGCCGTGGCTTGGATGTCGGCCTGCGACCGGGTCAGCAGACGCAGTGCCGGCAGGCGTTCGGCGAGCCGATCGGGATCGGCATAGAGTCGCAGCACCGTTTCCAATGCCGCGAGACGCGCTTTGTCCAGTCGTAGCGCGCGCTTGAGCGGATTTCGATTGATCGCGGTGATCGCGGTTTTATTACCAACGATCAAGCCAGCCTGCGGGCCGCCCATCAGCTTGTCACCGGAGAAGGTGACGACATCGGCCCCGGCGGCGAGTGATTGGCGCGGCGTCGCTTCGTGCGGCAGACCCCATCGCTCGAGGTCCACAAGGCTGCCGCTGCCCAAGTCCTCGATCAGCGGAATGTCGGCTTGATGCGCGATGTGGCCTAGGGTTTCGGTCGGCACCATCGCGGTGAAGCCGACGATCGCGTAGTTGGCCTGATGCACGCGCAGCACGGCAGCGGTGGTCTGCGGAACGATAGCATCGGCATAGTCCCGCGGATGGGTCCGGTTGGTGGTGCCGACCTCGCGCAGAATAGCACCAGAGCGGCTGATGATATCGGGGACGCGGAATGCGCCGCCGATCTCGATCAGTTCGCCGCGCGAAACAAGCACCTGCCTGCCCAGCGCCAGCGTGTTGAGAGCCAGCATCACCGCGGCGGCGTTGTTGTTGACCACCGTTGCAGCCTCCGCACCGGTCAGTTCGCACAGTAACGAGCCGACGTGATCATCGCGTTCGCCGCGCCGGCCGGTGGCAAGATCGAATTCCAGCGATGTGGCGTTACGCAATGCCTCGGCCGCGGCTTCGGCGGCCTCGGGCGGCAAGGTCGAGCGGCCAAGGTTGGTATGCAGAACTGTTCCGGTCATGTTGAACACCGGGCGCTGCGACGCCGCGAACCGAGCGGAGAGATGGTCGGCAGCCTGATCGAGGACCGCCGCGAGCGTCGTGCCGCTGGGCGCGCTGAAGCCCCCGGCGGCGCGCCTGGCGGATAGGGTGTCGCGCAGCGCCGCGGTGACCGCGGTGCGGCCGAAACGGATCAGCAGCGGTTCGGTCTCAGGGGCTCGCAGCAGCGCGTCGATCGACGGCAGCGGGCTAGGCATGTTGGACCATGGCTGCCGTATCGTAGGCCGGGGATGGCGGCGAGCATAGCGGGACGCGGGTCGGCGTGGATCGGGACTTTGGGTTGCACTTTGACGGTAGCGTTCAAAACGTCACGTTGGTGCGCAAACCAAGCACCAGCTCGTTGCCGACACGCTGCCCGGGAGTTTGCGGGTTTGCGATGCCGCCGCCCGGCGTGAAGACATATTGCAGGTCGGGCTGAACGATCCACCAGGGCGCGATCTGGGCTTGGTAGGTCAGCTCGATGAAGCTCTCGCTGGAGCGGATCGGCACACCCATGCCGGAATAAAACACCGAATCCTTGTCCAGGTTGGAGGCGGCGTTGCTGACCCGCGCAAGGCCATAGCCGAGCCCAACCGAGTCGTTATCCCGGCCTGCGAACGGCGCCTTGAGCGTGATGCCGGTGTTCACGGTGAAATTCAGCAGATTGCGATCACCCGGGCCGCCCATAAGTCGGGCAAACACGCCGACGGCGCGCGGGCTTTGGGGATCGGGCCGCCAGAGCATCTGATCCATCACGCCATAGATGCCGAAATTGTTGTGCCGCATCAGTGCATTGCCGCTGCTGGCGGGATCGGCGAGCGAGATCCCGGCGGTGTCGAAACGCTGATCCGGAAATGAGCCGGCATCGTAATATGCACCCAGTTTATATAGCCCCGGCAGGCCGGTTGGGGGCGCTCCGGCCTGTGGCGTCCCGGACGGCGGCGGGTTCAAGGCGTATTGGACTTCGGCGATGAACAGTGCCCCGGTGCCGGTGTTGAACCTGGTGCCCGAGCGTTCGGCGCCCCGCAGTTGGCTATCATCGGCAAACCGGCCGCCGGGCGGATTGTCGTCGAACAGGCCGCCCAGCACGGTGACTGTATCGGTTGGCTGTCCACGCAGGCGAACCCCCAAGGAGGACAGCGGATAGGCCGGACCGCCGGCATAGAGGTCAAGCGAGGGAAGTGCCGGCCAGCCCATCATGGTATTGATGAACAGGCTCGATCCCTGACTGGTGATGAATTCCTGATCGAGGCTCTGTTGGCCGATTTTGATGTCGAATTTGCCGTCCAGGAAGCTCTGTTGATACCACAATTCCCAAAGCCGCGTGGCGCGTTCAGCCTCGATACCGCTGGCGGTCTGGATTGTCAGCAGATTGTCGGTGCTGAGATTGCGGCCGTGGATCTGCAGCGCGCTGACGTTGAAGACCCCGCCTGGCAGGCCGAAGGCTTTCCCGGTGTCGACACCAAGGCTCATCATGGTCAGGCCATCGTAAGCGGCACCGCGATGCACGCCTCCGGTAACGTTGCCAAGCACTTCGCTGGTCTCCGTGAGACCGAAAGAGACGCCACGGTTCGCAAGTAACGGGCGAAGGCCGCCGATGTCGCCGAGCAGATTTGCGCGCTCCCACAATCCGGTGGGAGCCTCTGGCGAGGGCACCCCGACGCCGGTTTGACCGGGTGTCGGGTCCGCTGGATCGGACGGCGTGGCGGGCCCGGCAGGGCTTGTTTGAGCCATCGCCGGCAACGCCCAAAGCAGCCAGATGGCAGCCCCAAACATGCACTTCGAGGCTTGACGGTGCGGCATTCTGGCTTCCCCTAATAATCAACAACTAGACCGACTGTACGTTATAGCGTTGCACAGCCTGGACAGGGCAAACGCTACGTTATAGCGTCTCATCTCTCAAGCGCCTTTCGTGCTTGCTTGGAGATCAGAATGAACAAGTTCCCCGTCTTGGCCGCACTCGTGGTCCTGATCGCAGCTCCATCGCCGGCGTGGACCGCGGCTCCGATCAACGTCGTTGCCGCCGAAAACTTTTATGGCGATGTCGCGCGCCAGATTGGCGGTGCGGACCTGACGGTGACGAGTATCCTGACCAATCCCGACCAGGACCCGCATCTGTTCGAAGCGAGCCCATCCGTGGCACGGGACATTTCCGCAGCCCGGGTCGTCATCTACAGCGGCATCGACTATGATCCGTGGATGCAAAAGCTGCTGGAGGCGGCGCGCAGCCCGAACCGTACGGCGATCGTGGTGGCCGGTCTTGTCGATAAGAAACCCGGTGACAATCCGCACATCTGGTACGATCCGGCGACCATGCTGGCGCTGGCCAAAACCCTGGCCAGCGATCTGGGCAGCGTCGATCCCTCCCACGAGGGTGACTACCAGCAGCGTTTGGCGCGGTTCCAGCAGTCCATGCAACCGATCCAGGCCAAGATCGCAGCGCTGCGCGGACGACTGGCGGGCACACAAGTGACGGCGACCGAACCGGTGTTCGGCTACATGTTCGCGGCACTCGGGATGGAGGTGCGCAACATGGCGTTCCAGATTTCGGTGATGAACAACACCGAGCCGAGCGCATCCGATGTCGCCGCGTTCGAGAACGACCTCAAGACACACCAAGTAAAGCTGTTGATCTACAACAGCCAGGCGTCCGACCCGGTCGCCGAGCGGATGCAAAAAATCGCCAAGGCCTCGCATGTCCCGGTCGTTGGCGCGACCGAAACCGAGCCGCCGGGCAAGACTTACCAGGCCTGGATGCTGGGCGAACTTGACGCGGTGGATCACGCGCTGCCGAAGTAGCCCGGTGAACGCAATCGAGTTTCATGACGTGCGCCTGGCGCTAGGCGGCCGCATCGTCCTGGCCGGCGTCAACCTGAACATCGCCGCACGGGAGTTCGTCGGTGTAATGGGGCCGAACGGCGCTGGAAAGACGACGCTGATGCGCGCCATCCTCGGACTGGTGCGCCCGAGCCGCGGCAGCATCCACGTGCTGGGCCGGCCGGCGGCGCGCGGCAATCCCGCGATCGGCTACATGCCGCAGGTCCGCGGCGCCCTGTCTGGCATGCGGCTGAGCGGCTGGGACTTCGTGGCCGGTGTGCTCGACGGCAATCGCTTGGGTCTGCCGATCCCGGGCAAGGCGGGCCGGATCGAGATCGACCGGGCGCTCGATCTGGTCGGCGCCCGCGAGCTCGGCGCGCGGCCGCTGGCCGAGACCTCGGGTGGTGAGCGGCAACGCCTGCTGCTGGCTCAGGCGCTGATCGGCCGGCCTCGGCTGTTACTGCTGGACGAGCCGCTGATCAGCCTCGATCCGAACCACCAGAGTGGTGTGGTCGCGTTGACCAAATCGCTGCAGACCGAGCTCGGGATCGCGGTGCTGTTCAGCGCGCATGAGTTGAACCCGCTGCTCGGCGCGCTCGACCGGGTGCTCTACCTCGGCCGCGGGCAGGCGGCACTCGGCACGGTCGATGAGGTGATCACCGGCCCGGTGCTGTCACGTCTGTATGGGTCCGAGATTGACGTGGTGCGTCTCAAGGGCCGGATCTTCGTCATGGCCGGCAGCCAGGATGTGGAACGCGACGAACACCGCCACGATGAGGGTGCCAACCATCGGGGGGCACATGCGCGCCATGCTTGATTATGATTTCATGCGCAACGCCTTCGCCGCAGCCAGCATCGTCGCGATCGTCTCGGGCGCGGTCGGTTATTTCCTGGTGCTGCGCGGGCAGACCTTCGCCGGTCACGCGCTGGCCCATGTCGGCTTCACCGGGGCCACCGGAGCATTTCTGGTCGGCATTACCCCGCTATGGGGCCTGGTGCTGATGACCGTCGCCGCCGGTATCGGCATGGGCTTGCTGGGCGAGCGGCTGGCGCAACGCGACGTGGCAATCGGCATCGTGCTGGCGCTTTCTCTTGGTTTCGGCCTGCTGTTCCTGCACTTTTACACCGCCTTTGCGACGCAGGCGACGGCGCTGCTGTTCGGCAACGTGCTGGCGGTGGATGTCGGAACGGTCTGGACCCTGCTGGCGTTGGGCATCGTCACTCTGGTCGTGCTGGCGGTGATTTCCCGACCGTTGCTGTTTGCCAGCTTGCAGCCTGAACTGGCCGAGGCAAAGGGCGTTTCGTTGCGGCTCTATTCGGTGCTGTTCCTGGCCTTGGTGGCGCTGGCGACCGCTGAGTGCGCGCAGATCGTTGGTGTGCTGCTGGTGTTCACCCTGATGGTCGGTCCCGCGGCGGCGGCTCAGCGGCTGACCAGCGGCGTGGGAACCGGTGTCCTGCTGTCCGCCGCACTGGCGCTGCTGGAGGCCTGGGCCGGTATCACGCTGGCCTTCTATACCGATTGGCCAAGCAGTTTCTGGATCACCGCGGTCAGTGCCGGGTCTATCTGGCCACTGCCATGCCACGACGGACAGCCTCGAGGCAATCGATTGAAGCCATGGACCAATTGGCAAGCGTCGTGACACCACCAAAGCGCTAGCGGGAAGCCGAATGCGCGCAGGCGGCGCAGGTGCCGTCGAGTTCGACGACTGCCTTGCCGGGGTGAAAACCCTGACGCTCAGCAGCATGCTTCAGCGCCTTGGAGACGGCGAGGTCCTCGATCTCAGCCACGCTGCCGCAGTGCCGGCAGATCAGAAACTGGACCGGATGATCGTGCGGAACCGCTTCATTACAGGCGACAAACGCATTCAGCCGCTCGATCTTATGGACCAATTTCTGCTCCATCAGGAAATCGAGCGCGCGGTAGACGGTGGGGGGCGCCGCGCCCTTGCGTGTCGCCTGGAGCCGATCAAGAAGCTGATACGCGGTGGCTGGGGCCTCAGCCTGCAGGACCAGTTCCAGGACGAGTCGGCGCAATTCGGTGAGCTGGGCGCCTTGGCATAGGCAGGTCCGAGCCGCCGCGTCCAGTTGCGCTTCGATGGCGCGCCGTTTCGACTTCATCGATCACCTCGAGCTGACGCATTCCGGTATGGTATATCATACTATTTTGGTTTGCCAGCGGGCGCTTTCTGATGCACGTTCCTGGTAACGCAGGGCGACGCCAAAGCCGGAAACGGCCTCTCGGACCGTAAGCCGATCGGTCGCGTCGTGCAGCGGGTGGTCCGAAGGGTGAGGGTAATCGGGTTTCCGTGGCGGCGCGGGATCTGGTCCTGGTGTCCGAAAATCATCTTGCGGACCGCCGCTCCGAGCTGTCTGGCTAACCGAGAGGCAAGGTTGAACAAGTTCCGGGCAGGCCGGTCCGGGCATCGCCGTACCCACTCACCGCGGACAAGACCCGGGACCCGTCAGGCGGGAGCCGCGCCGCCGCCTTCTGCCGCGGATTGCCCCAGGTCCCGAAGTTCGCGCTTGCTGGTTCGGCATTGGTGCGGTTGAACTTCTGTCTGCATCTCTATCCGGCACTGGATGGCACTGATTTTGCAAAGCTTTGCGGGGAATGGACGGAGATCAGCATGGCCAGTGCGACAACTTTTGAGGCGCAACCCGAGGAACTGTCCGGTGCTGGCCTGGAGCCCGGGCTCTACAACGCGGATCTCGCGCCGGTGCCGCTGGCGCGGCGCGACTGGACCTGGATCAACATGTCCACCGTCTGGATGGGCATGGTCCACAACGTGGTGGCCTACGAGACCGCTGCTGGTCTGATGGCGCTGGGGATGAATGCCTGGCAAGCGATCGCGGCCACCGCCATCGCCTACTTCGTGCTGTTTTTCGCGATGTGGTTCAACGCTGTTTCCGGCACCCGTTATGGCCTGCCTTTCTGCGTGCTGATCCGTTCATCATTCGGCCCGCGGGGCGCTCAGCTTCCGGTGCTGATACGCGGCTTCGTGGCGATCTTCTGGTTTGCCGTTCAAGGCTATGCCGGCAGTCAAGCGATCGACGCCATCCTGGGTACACTGTGGCAGCCGTGGACGACATTCAGCCTGTCCATCCTGGGTCTGTCGCTGCACGGGTGGGTGTCGCTCGGGCTGTTCTGGGCGTTGCACGGCTGGATCGTCAGCCACGGCGTGCATCGGATCCGCAACTTTGAACTGTTTGCCGGACCGCTGGTGATCATCGTCGGCGTGATGGCGACGATCTGGGGTCTGCGCGTCGGCCATGGCCTTGGTCCATTGTTCAGCCAGCCGTCCCACCTGTCGGGCAGCCACGGATGGCTGATCTTCGCCACCGGGGTGACCGGCCTGCTTGGCACCTGGTGCACCTTCGCGGTCAATATTCCCGATCTTTCGCGCTTTGTCCGCTCTGAGCGCGACCAGGTCATCGGGCAATTGATCGGTCTGCCGATCACCGCCGTCGTGTTCACACTCATGAGCGTGATCGTGACGTCGGCCACGGTCATCGTCTACGGCAAGCCGATCTGGAATCCGGTCAACCTGCTGCTCGCGATCGGTCATCCGCTGCTGTTGATCTTTGGCGGCATCACGATCGTCATCGCCACCCTGTCGGTGAACGTCGCGGCCAACATCATGCCGGCCTGCTACGACCTGGTGAACCTGTTCCCAAGACGGCTGAATTTCTCAAGCGCGGGCATGGCGGTGCTGGCGATCGGCCTGCTGTTCTTCCCATGGGTCTGGTTTCAAAACGCCGACAGCATCTTCAAGGTCCTGAGTGCGATCGGCGGCGTACTTGGCCCGGTGACAGGCATCATGCTGGCGGACTACTTCGGCCTGCGTCACCAGCACTACGACGTGGCCGACCTCTACCGTTACGATGGGCGCTATGGTGCCTCCGGCGGCTGGAACTACGCCGGGATCATTGCATTCGTGATCGGTGGGTTCGCGGCCCTGAGCGGGCTGGTCGTGCCCGCGCTGGCCCCGTTCTACGCGTTCTCCTGGTTCATCGGCGTGGCCGTCGGCGCGATCGTCTACCTGGCGCTTTCGCGAACGCTAGCGCGCGCGTGAGCGTCTGGGGTGCGGGCGTTGGTCCGCCCGCTTTCGGGATCCATCGGCTCGTCCGGACCACTGCTGCGATCGCATGGTCGGGGTCAGGGTCAAGCCGGGCGCGTGCCGTTGGCCTAGGATATTATGCGTGTCGATCGGGGCCGGCAGCTCGATCGGGTCACCGACTTTCGGGGGTGATGCGTCCCCCGGATATCATTCAGATCGCGGGTATCGCCGCGACCTGCTCCAATAGGGACTCGACCAGTCCCGGCGGCGCGGCGGCAAGATAGCGGACATGACGAGCGACATAGTCGATGCTCTTGGTCTGATCGGCCAGCAATACGCCGCCGATCTTGGTTCCAGGGGGAACGGGAACCTCGAAGGGCCAGCCGCGCCGGTTGTTGGTGGCTGGGGCAACGAAGATGTACCCGGTCCGATCGTTGAATTCACCATCGGATAGGACCAGCGCCGGCCGTTCACCGGATTGCTCGCGACCCACGCGGGGGTCGAGGACGACGCGAACGAAATTGCCGCGCGCTGGAACATAGCCAACACGAAGCATCAGATGATCTCGCGTCCAACCGTTGGGCCAAAGTCGATTGGGTCCGGCCGGTTCTCGGGGTTGCACTGCGCCAGCAGGTCCGCGAGTTTCAGGCGCTTGCGCCGGATCACCAGATGACTGCCTTCGACGAGCACCTCGACCTGAGCGCCCGCCTCGAGGCCGACCTGCTCCAGCATCGGCTTCGGCAGCCGGACGCCGACGCTATTACCCCACTTTTGCAATGTTACCGCCATGCGGGCCTCCTTGAATATACATAGTATATTTTCCAAGGAGCTTAAAGCGTCGCCGCCAGACGCCTTTTGGGCGGTGGGTCCGACCGGCCCGCAAGTGCGGCGGCTACTCGGCGACGGCGGGGGCTGCCTTCAGGGTGCGATCGATCTCTTCGATCGAGCGCCCCTTTGTTTCGATACCCAGGAACAGATAGACCGCGCCGGACAGCACGAACCAGCTTGCCAGATAGAGAAACGCGGGCTGGATCGCACCGATCGTGGCCTCCGGCTTGACCACGTTGGAGCTGCCGACGACCAGGGCCAGGCCGAGCGGGCCGATGATCTTGCCGATGCCGCCGAAGCCGTAGGCGCTGCCCATTCCGGAGGTGCGCAGGTGCGACGGCCAGACCTCGGCGGCATAAGGTCCGACCACGGCGAAGCCGCCATCGGCGAAGAAGAAGGCGACGATCAGCAGCAACCAGAACGCCGAGACGCCGAACATCATGTCGCTGTGGTAAATTCCGGCCAATGCGATGAACAGTGCGGCGCCAAAACCAAGTATGCCGCCCGAAAGGCGGCGGCCGATCTGTTCGGAAAGCCAGGAGAACGCGACGCGCCCAACGATTCCGCCGATGGTCAGGGCGATCATGGCCTTGGACGCCTCGGCCGCCGAAACGTGCAGCACAAGGACGAACAGGGTGGGTGCCCACAAAATTACGCCGTAGACGCCGGTCTGGGCGCCAAGATTGCCCAACCAGGAAACCATCAGGCTGCGCGGGTAGCTGAACAGGTCGAGGAAGCGGGTGGGCGTCGAACTGCATTCCAGCGGCGTCGGGTCGGGCAGCGTGTCCGGTTCCACCTCCAGCGCCCAGGCGAGCGATTTCTTGGCTTCCGCGACGCGGCCCTGGCGCAACAGCCAGCGTGGCGATTCAGGCACCCAGACGCGGATCAGCAGCACCGCCAGTCCGGGAAGCACGCCGATGGCGAACAGGCCGCGCCAGCCGATCTCGGGCGTCAGATAGCCGGCGAACAGGCTGCCGATCATCACTCCGATGGGGATGAAGGAAGTAACCAGGCCGCCGATGAAGCCGCGTTTCGATGCTGGCATGAATTCCTGCACCAATGGCAGGTCCACGCAATACAGGCCGCCGACACCGAAGCCGACGAGAGTGCGGAACAGCATCAGAAAAATCCAGCCATGATCGGGCGTGAAGTAGAGCGCGCCAGTGGCCAGGGAAAAGTTCAGGATGGTCAGGTTGAACACTGGCCGGCGGCCGATCTTGTCGGCCATCCAGCCCCAGAAAGCGGCGCCCAGGATGGCGCCGATGCCCGACGACAGCAGAATCATCGCTGACTGCAGGAAGGTCAGCTTCCATGGCCCAACGACAAAGGCCAGAACAAAGCCGATCAGGAAATAATCGAAGAATTCCAGCATGTCGCCGAGCACCGCGGCGGCGACGATGCGTTTTTGGTTGCCGGTCAGCGACAGGCGCTGATCCAAGACCTCGAACATTGTTTCCCTCCGGCGCCAGACATGGGGGGCCGTGACTGCTGTCTGGCCGTCGGCTGAACGTTGGGGGAATGCTGTCACATCCGGTGCGGCGAGGCCAGGGTGGGGCGGCTGGGATGACCCCAGGCGCTGCCTCAGAATCAGCGCTGCTGCAACAGCCGCACGGCCTCGTCACGCCGCCGGTTGCACTCCCGGAGAGCAACCAGGGTAAAGCGCAGCGCCCGCTCGTTGCGGTTGCCCCAGCCCGATATCGCTTCGACGGTGCGCGGCTTGGCCGGTGGCGGCGGTATAGAGCTGCCTATAGGGCATGATAGCACCTCCCGCGGGATCAGCGTCACCGGAGCCTTGACGGGCGCCGCACAGCCGGCCAGCAGCAATGCAGCGGACAATGCTCTGATCATCGGACACCGAGCTTCTGGTGGTTGGCCGATAGGATCGCCGCCAAATCCGCGTGGTCCTGGTAGATCACATTGCTCAGATCGCTGATTTGCTTGTCGCGATCTTGCTTGTTGGCTTCCAGCCTTGTCACCCGAACGTCCAACTGGCGAAGTGCCGCGGTCTGATCCGGCAAACCGGCGACCTGTCGGCTCAACTCCTCGAAGCGAACCTTGTTCTCCGCCTGGTTGTCGGAGATCTTCTGAAGCAGCTCGTTGCGCAGCATCGCGACGCTGTTTTCAACGGAAACGAGCCGCTGCGCCGTGTTGTCCGTTTTGTTGGAGGCGTTGGTGACGTAGAAGAATGCCGACACCACGAAAACCGTTACAGCTTGCAAGATCGAGCCGAGCGATATCTCGGTATTGAAACGGAAGCCGCCGGTTGTTTTCTCGGAGGGCTGGGTCACGTCCTGGGCTTCAAGGCAGGACGTGCGAAGCTGAAAAAAGTCATCGGATTGTCAACCTTATATCGAAGCCGGACCGCTTCTGACGCGGGTGCGCCGAAAGCTGCCGTTTGGTCACAAAGCAAAACTATGCTGTACGGAAATAAGCGCTTGCCATCAGGCATGCGCAGCGGAGGTATTCTGACAATGAGGCGCGGTGAGCGAAGGTGGCGCCAGCCGCATCCTGCCAATCGCGTCTCAATTGCGCGCAACTGACCCGTTGGTGGTAGAACATTAATCGAACACAGGGTTAATGTCAATGATAATTTCAAAACCGATCAAAACTATCCGGAACATTGCGTCGGTGAACGCTGTCGCCCGGTCTGCCCGAACGCGAACTTCGACCGTCAGCCGGCCCAGGATTTTGCGACGACAGACATGTGATCGCTCCCATAGCTCGAATGATCAGGCCAAAGTTGCCGCCAGCTCGGCTTGGTATAACTCTTGTCCAAATCACGTGACTTTCAGACTCCGCGGATGTTCCGCGTATGCGCGGTCACGCTGTCGAGGACGATCAGATGTTGCAACAGGTCGCCGATTTCCGCGCCGAGGCGGAGGAACTGCAAACGCTGCTGGCCACCCTCAAGGACCAGGATTGGCAGCGCCCGACCTCATTCAAAAGCTGGACGGTCAACGACGTGGTTCAGCATCTGCACGCCAGTGTCCTGATGGCATCGGCCTCAGTCGCCGGAGCCGAGCCGTTCGCCCGGTTTCGCGACGAAATCCAGACCGCGCGCGAGAACGGGATGACCCGCCTGGAGGAAACTCGTCAACGACTGGGTGATTTGACCGCGGGACGCCTACTGGAGCGCTGGCACCAGCAGATGGTCGCCCTGTGCGACCGGCTGTCGGGACTGCCCGCGGATACGCGTCTGAAATGGGCCGGTCCGGACATGGGTGTACGAATGTTTACCACCGCGCGCCAAATGGAAACGTGGGCGCATGGGCAGTCGATTTATGATTTGGTGCGAAAGCCGCGCCAGCCAACTGGGCGGCTGCGCAACATTGCCGAACTGGGCGTGCGGACCTATGGCTGGACGTTCTTCAACCGCGCCATTGAGCAACCTGGACCAGCCCCATTTGTGGGCCTGCGCGGGCCATCGGGGGAAGTCTGGGAGTGGAATCCCCCAGCGGGCGAAAGCAACGTCACCGGAAGCGCACTCGATTTCTGTCAGGTGGTGACGCAGGTGCGCAATGTCGCCGACACCGCCCTGCAGGTGACCGGCGAACCGGCTCGGCGTTGGATGAACATTGCCCAATGCTTCGCCGGACCGCCCGAGGATCCGCCGCTACCCGGCGCACGCCTCATACCCGCCAGTTGATGCAAGATCGAAGCTTGGATCAAGATCGGCCCCCTCCGGTTGAGGAAGGGGGCCTGCTTGCTTAATCGGCTGCCATTTTCTGCTGCGCGCCATTGATGCCTTTTTCGACCGCCGCGCCAAAATCCTGGTGCACTTTGTACCAGTGCTTCAGCATCCGCTGCTGGATCTCGTGGCGCTTGGCGTTATCATCGATGCCCATGTTGGGTTCGGTCATGCTGCCGACGATGCTCGCCACCAGGTGCGCTCGCCCAGTATCGTCCAGCACCTTCTCCCAGAACATGCGGGGCTGACCGTAGAGGTCCGTGTCGTCGCCGGAGTAGGTGGTGTAGCGGGCGCCGTCGCCATTGATCTTGAGCGGCGGCTCCATCACCGCCTTGTCCTCCACCGGGCCGCCGAACGAATTCGGCTCGTAGTCGACCGTGCTGCCGCCGTTGCTGCCGGTCACCATGCTGCCGTCGCGATGATAGGTATGAACCGCGGCGCCCTTGGCCTGATTGACGGGGATATGGTCGTAGTTGATACCGATCCGGTAGCGGTGTGCATCGGCGTAGGACAGAACGCGGTTCTGCAGCACCTTGTCGGGGCTGAAGCCGATGCCGGGCACCAGGTTGGACGGCTCGAAGGCGGACTGCTCGACTTCGGCGAAATAGTTTTCGACGTTGCGGTTGAGCTCCATTTCACCGACCTCGATCAGCGGATAGTCGCCGTGCGGCCAGACCTTGGTCAGGTCGAACGGGTTCCACTTGTAGGTTTCGGCGTCCGTTTCCGGCATGACCTGGATGGAGACCGTCCATTTCGGGAAATCGCCCTTCTTGATGGCGTTGATCAGGTCGCGGGCCGAGTAGTCCGGGTCGTCGGCTGTCATCTGGGCGGCGTCGTGATCGACGAACGTCTTGTTGCCCTGATTGGTCTTGACGTGGAACTTGACCCAGACCCGTTCGCCGGCCTTGTTCCACAGGCTGTATGTGTGGCTGCCATAGCCGTTCATGAACCTGGCCGAGACCGGCGTGCCCCGATCACTGTAGAGGAACATCACCTGGTGGATCGCCTCGGGCGACAGGCCCCAATAGTCCCAGCGGCGCCAATGCGGCTTCAGATGGGTGCCAGGTTCGCGCTTCTGGGTGCGAATGAAGTCGCTGAATTTCAGCGGGTCGCGGATGAAGAAGATCGGCGTATTGTTGCCGACAAGGTCCCAGTTGCCGTCCTCGGTATAGAACTTCATCGCGAAGCCGCGGGGGTCGCGAGCCGTGTCGGCGGACCCGTTCTCGCCACCGACGGTTGAGAAGCGGGCGAACATCTCGGTCTTCTTGCCGACCGCGCTGAACACCTTTGCACAGCTATATTGGGTGATGTCCTTGGTCACGGTGAATGTGCCATAGGCGCCATAGCCCTTGGCATGGACCACACGCTCCGGCACCCGCTCGCGGTTGAAGTGGGCCATCTTCTCGATAAGATGATAGTCCTGTCCCAGTACCGGGCCGCGTGGGCCGGCGGTGAGCGAATGCTGATTGTCCTCAACCGGCCGGCCGAAGGCCGTGGTCATAGTGGGCTTCTGTGGTGCGTCAGCCATTGCTGTGGACCTTCTTTAAATAGGTGATACGCCCGTCGGTGAACCGCCAAGCGCTACGAGCTTAAAGCTCCGGCCGGGTCGACGGTTGCTTCCACGGCGAGGCCGGATAGCGGGATGATCGATTTGGTTCTGAGTTTTGTCAGGCTGGCGCCGAAGTCAATGGCGCGGCCTCCGGTTACTCTCGCTCGCCATGCTACCCTGTCCTGGCACGTTTCAGTCGCCCGTCGTTCGGTAAACGTTCTGTTCAACGGCAATGGCGGCATGGCGTTGCAACCTAAATTGTAGTCGCCCCAGGGTTCGGCCTCGCTGAGGTTGGCATGACGCCACCAGCTTCAGCTACGGCGGTCAGTCCCCTCGCACGGCTGAGCAGATCATGTCCGACTACCCAGAAGGCCGGCGAGTAACGCCATGGCCGCATAGCTCGCTTTGCCGTTATGCACAGACAGTCGGCCGCGTCAAGAGAACCGGGATTTGCAGCTTTCAGCGCGCCTACCACAGATGCCGCCCGGAGTCGGCGTGTCAAGGTTCGAATCTGATGGTGTTGGGAGCGCGTGATCTGTCCGTGTTTGTTAGCGCGTGAAATGTCCGGAATGTTCGCCGCCTGTTCGAGAGGTAGGACATGCGGCGACAACGGGCTTTGTGGGGTGTTTTCGTGAGCCGGTTCGAGGCCGCGCTGGAGCGCTTTCGCCATCGGCGTCTGAGCGCCGATCAGGCCGGGGACCTGCTTGGTGTATCGGGTCGGCAGTTCCGCCGTATGTGCGTCCGGTTTGACGACGAAGGCGTCGAGGGACTGCGCGACCGGGGCCTAGGGACGGCGTCGCCGCGGCGTGCTGACACCACGGAGATCGGTCGGATGTGCGCGCTGTATCGTGACCGATATCGGGATTTCTCGGTCAAGCACTTCCACGAGACAGCGCGCCGCGAGCACAACTACAAGCTCTGTTACACGGTCACCCGGCTGGCGCTGCAATCGGCTGGACTGGTGCAAAAGGCGACGCTGCGGGGCAAGCACCGCAAGAAGCGCGAGCGGCGGCCGCTGCCTGGCATGCTGCTGTTTCAGGACGGCTCGACGCATTGCTGGCTACCCGGCACCGCCGCCCAGCAGGACCTGATCGTCACCCTCGATGATGCCACCGGGCACATCACCTCGATCTTCCTGACCGAGCAAGAAGGCACCATGTCGAGCCTGCGGGGACTGGCTGAAACGATCCAGCGGCACGGGCTTTTCGGGGCGTTCTACACCGATCGCGGCTCGCATTATTTCCTGACGCCGGAGGCCAGTGGCAAAGTCGACAAACAGAACCTCACCCAGGTCGGCCGCGCCCTGGCACAGCTCGGCATCCGCCACATCCCGTCCTATTCGCCCGAAGCGCGCGGTCGCATGGAGCGGGCTTTCGGCACGCTGCAAGGTCGTCTTCCTCAGCAACTGCGGATCCGCGGGCTGGCCAGCGCCGAGGTTGCGAACGTGTATCTACGAGAGGTCTTCATGCCCGACTTCAATGCCCGCTTCGGCGTCGCGGCATCCGAGGCAGGATCCGCCTTTGTCGCCTATGTCGGCGCTCCGTTGGCGGATACGCTGTGCCTGCAAGAGGATCGCCGTGTCGGGCGGGACAACTGCGTGTCATGGCGCGGCAAAACGCTGCAGATCCCCGAGCAGACACACCGCCACCACTACGTCCGGGCGACGATCCGGGTGCATGAATACCCCGATGGCGGTCTGGCGATCTTCGATGGGCCGCGCTGCTTGGGCCGCTATGACCGCGACGCCGTAGCCATCCAACCAACCGTTCCGAGGGCCGCCGCATGACCATGCCATTCAACACTCCGGCGCATCAAAAACCACCGAGATGGACATTTGATTTGTTTTATCAGGCGGACATCTTCACGCGTCACGGACACCCGGCGGCTCTAGCGTTGACTCAGCCTAACTACTCAACGACGCTGTGGCGGCCGCCAAGAGGCCCAGGCGCCCCCTCAGCGTCCGACGCCGCTGGCAACGATCGGATCCGGCGGAGCATTGGGCGGCGTGCCCGGCGGCCCCGGATCAGGCGGAATGCCGGGCGACGGGATCGGATCTTCACGCGGGCCTCCCGGCGCCCGCTCCGGCGCCGGATCGGGTGGCGGCGATTCCGGAGGCGTATTAGGCGGTATCGGCATCGTCATCCTCCAAGCTACTCATTTAAAACCCAAGATCGCACCCCCGGTACGCTTCTGAAGCCCCGGATCGAACCCTGCGGGATGCTTCTGGAGCCCCGGATCGAACTCCGCGAGATGCTTCTGAAACCCCGGATCGCACCCCGCTACTAATTGCGGGATGCTTCGCACGCCCCTAATCGCGGCGCCCGCGGGCCTCAGGACTCCACGTCGGCCTCCGGCCGGTCATCGCCCTCGGACAGTTCCGAGTGCCATCTGCCGTCGCCATCCTGAAATTCGATCTGAGTGGTATCGCCAGGAATGCGCTGTTCCGCCGCAACGCGCCGCGCCGCCGCAAGCGCTGTCGCCTTGTCGGCAAACGGTTCCGAGAACACGTCGCCCAGCCGATACGCCCAGCCGCCATCATGCTGGACGACCTTGTAATGCAGCTTTGGCATGGCCCTCTCCTTTCGCGATCACCGCATGATCGCGCTGGCTGCTTCCGCGAGCACAGCATGGTCGCGCCGGCCGCAGCGTTCAACCCAGGTGGATCCTGCGACAAAACCCAACTCCAGGCCTGGAACGTGGGACGTCGCCTGCTTATGGCGGCAGCCGCTACCGCCCAGAAAGACGACTCCCCGCCTTGGATGGAAGGCACACGCGACGCCACCCCCACGCTGTGACATAATCCCATCCTCCGACCTGGAGGCTAGCCATGACCCACGCCGACGATGCTCAGGACAACGCCGCTCAGATTGCCTATTGGAACGATCGAGCGGCGGTCACCTGGACCAATTTCCAGGATCGCCTGGATGCCCAGTTCGAACCGATCACCGCGCTGGCTCTGGGCTCCGCCACGCCCGCCGCCGGCGAATACGCCATCGATATCGGCTGCGGCTGTGGCGCCACCGTATTGGCTCTGGCTGACCGGCTCGGACCTGGCGGCCAGGTGGTCGGCCTGGACGTGTCGCAACCGATGGCGGCTCGCGCCCGTCAGCGGATCGAGGCGGCCGGGCTGACCAATGCGCGGGTGATCGTCTCCGACGCCGCCACCCACCGCTTCGCCGAACCGCGCGCCGACCTGCTGTTCTCCCGCTTCGGCGTGATGTTCTTCGCCGATCCGGCCGCCGCGTTCGCCAATCTGCGCACCGCGATGCGACCCGGCGGCCGGTTGCTGTTCGCGGCCTGGCGCCCGCTCGCCGATAATCCCTGGTTCAGCGTGCCGATGCAGGCCGCCGCCGCACTGCTGCCGCCGCAACCGCCGGCCGATCCGAGCGCCCCCGGCCCGTTCGCCTTGGCCGATCGGGACCGCACGTTGGGCCTGCTGCAGGCTGGTGGATGGCAACAGGCGGTGCTGCAAAAGCACGATTTGGGAATGCGGATCGCCGCCGCCGGCCAGATCGAACAGGCCACCGAGTTCGCCACCCACATGGGTGCCCTGGGCCGCATTCTGGGCGAACAGCCGCCGGAAAAACGCGGCCCGGTTCAGGACGCCGTCGCGGCCGCGCTCAGGCGCTATGACAGCCCGGACGGCATTGTCTTGCAGGGGTCGATCTGGCTGATCTCGGCGCGCGCTTGACGCCGGCCCGTGCTGCCGCGACGGCAACGGCGGCCACCGACGACGCTGCCACGACCGATGATGCCGGCGGCGACAGATGCCGCGAGCAGCGATGCCGCGAGCAGCGGTGCGCCGAACGACGATGCGCCGAACGACGATGCCCCGAACGACGATGCCCCGAACGACGATGCCCCGAACGACGATGCCCCGAACGACGATGGCGGAGGCGTTTTGCCTCAGCCGGCCGTGGCTCGGTGTCGGACCAGAATCGAGCGCAGCGGTACGGTTCCAGACCACCGCTTTAGCCGAGCGAGAACGCTTCGGTCAGGCTGTGTCGGCGCCGATCAGGCCGCGCTGGGATCCAGCCGGTAGCCGCCCGGAGCCGTCATCAGCAGGCGGCAGTTGGTCGGATCGACCTCGATCTTCTGGCGCAGTCGATACACGTGCGTCTCGAGCGTATGCGTAGTCACGCTCGCGTTATAGCCCCAGACCTCGTCCAGCAGCGTCTGGCGTGACACCACGCGTTTGGCGTGCCGATAAAGGAACTTCAGGATATCGACCTCTTTCGCCGTCAGGCGGATGCGCTTCTTGTCGGCGCCGATCAGCGATTTGGACGCTGGGCGAAAACTGAACTTCCCAATGGTGAAGACCGCGTCCTCGCTGTTGTCGAACAGCCGAAGCTGGGCCTGCAACCGGGCAATCAGCTCCTTCACCCGGAACGGCTTGGCGATGTAATCGTTGGCACCGGCGTCCAGCCCGCTGACCACGTCGCCTTCCTCGGCGGCGCCAGTCAGCATGATGATCGGCATGGTATGACCTTGCTTGCGGATCTTGGCGCAGAAGTCGCGTCCGTTACCGTCGGGCAGGTTGACATCCAGGATGATCGAATCAAACCGCGCTTCCGCCGCGCCAAGATGCTGGCTCGCCTCATCCAGCGTCGCCGCCTCGATCGACTGAAACACCCCACTGGAGGCAACCTGATCGGCCAATGCTTGCCGCAGCGCGTCGTCATCCTCGATAATTAGAATAGGTCTCGCGGCCGACATGGGAATCTCCTGGTGATCAGACATAACTCATCTCTTTACCGTATTTGGTGTGTTATCGCAAAGAACTTTTATGTGACCCCGACCGATTCGCACGATTTGAGACGCACTCGAACTCCACTCGCCGCTGCGGCCGGACAGGTGCCGACGCCGCCTCGCCAGCACCTCGCCGCCGAGCGGCGCACACCACCTAGCGACCGCGCGCCTGCCGATGCGTTGCACCGCTTGCATCACCTCGAGGACCCGCGACAATGGCCCTGCGAAAGTCATTTGCCGTCGCCCGAGGACGGATACAAATGAAGGAACTGCAAGCATGCCCGGCACGCGGCACAGCTATCGCGTCAGCGTCGAGTGGACCGGCAATCGCGGGCTCGGCACCCTGGACCACGCCGGCTACGGTCGCGAACATACCATTTCGGCCGCGGCCAAGCCGCCGATCGCCGGGTCGTCCGACCCTACCTTTCGCGGCGATCCGGCGCGCTGGAACCCCGAGGAGTTGCTGCTGGCCTCGATCTCGGCCTGCCACAAATTGTGGTATCTCGGGCTGTGCGCCAAGGCTGGCATCGCGGTGCTCAGCTACCGCGATGAAGCCGAGGCCACGATGGCGGAAGATCGCACCGGCGCCGGTCGCTTCATCAGCGCAGTGCTGCGACCGCGGATAACGCTGCGCGCCGGCGATGATGTCGCCGCCGCCACCCGCCTGCACCACGACGCGCATGCATATTGCTTCATCGCCAACTCGGTGAACTTTCCGATCGAGTGTGACCCCGTCATCAGCCTCGGGTAGCACCCGCGCCGCCTGCCCGCGTTCCAGTGCGATCGCTCTCGGTGGCATCACCAAAGATATGAATCGCTATCTCGAACAATGAGTTGCAGAGCATTGTCGGTTCCGCCTGAACCGGCAATGCGCTAAAGGAACGAAATCGGGTCCACATCGACGTCCACCCGGCCGCCGCGCGGCACCTGGACCGCGGCCAGCCAGGATCGCAGGATCGGCTGCACCGGCACATCGCGCCGCACCTTCAGCAGCAATCGCCGGCGGTGACGTCCGCGCAGCAGAGCCATCGGCGCCGGCGCCGGACCCAGCACGACGATCCCGTCTCCCCTGGGGGCGGCCCAGCCCAGGTCGCGCGCCACGGTATCGGCCGTGATCGCGGTATCGGCACTGACGATCAGCGCCGCCAGGCGCCCGAACGGCGGCCATGCGCCATCGCGCCGGCTGTCGGCCTCGCTGTGCATGAAGGCATCCAGGTCGCCGCCTAGCAGCGCCTGCATCACCGGGTGTTCGGGGATGAAGGTCTGCAGCATCACCCGTCCCGGCGCCTCGGCCCGCCCGGCTCGGCCGGCGACCTGGTGCAGCAGTTGCACGGTGCGTTCCGAGGCGCGCAGCTCGCCGCCGGCCAGCCCCAGATCGGCATCGACCACGCCGACGAAAGTCAGATGCGGAAAGTGCCAGCCCTTGGCGACCAGTTGGGTGCCGATGATCAGGTCAACCGACCGGTCCTCGATCGCGTGCGCCGCCGCCGCCGCGGCACTTGGCCCGGCGATGGTGTCCGATGCCATGATCAGCCGGCGCGCCTCGGGGAACACGGCCTCGGCTTCCTCGGTGATGCGCTCGATGCCCGGGCCGACCGGAGTCAGGCTGTCGGCGGCGGCGCAGGACGGGCATTCCGGCGGGATCGGGATGGTGTGACCGCAATGATGGCACAGCAGCTGGTGGCGGGTGCGGTGCTCGACCAGCCACGCGGTGCAGTTCGGGCACTGCATCCGGTGGCCGCAATGGCGGCACAAGGTCAGCGGCGCGTAGCCGCGGCGATTGAGGAACAACATCGCCTGCTCGCCCTGCGCCAGGGTGCGCCGCACCGCCTCCAGCAGCGGCGGCGCCAGGAACCGGCCGCGATCGGGCGGGGTCTCGCGCAGGTCGAGCAGGCTGATCGCGGGCATCGTCGCCCCGGCATGACGCCGGGTCAGCCGTAGATGGGCGTAGCGCCCGGCCTCGACATTGGCCACCGTTTCCAGGCTGGGGGTGGCGGACACCAGCACCGCGGCGGCGTCGCAGAAGCGGGCGCGGACCACGGCCATGTCGCGGGCGTTGTAGACCACGCCGTCCTGTTGCTTGAACGCTGCCTCGTGCTCCTCATCGACCACCACCAAGCCGAGGTCGGGGAACGGCAGGAACAGCGCCGACCGGGCGCCGACCACCACCGGCGCCTGACCCTCGGCGACCGCCTGCCAGGTGATCTTGCGCACCCGTGAGGCCAGGTCCGAATGCCACACCGCCGGCGCCACCCCGAACCTTCGCCCGAACCGCTCGGTCCACTGCGAGGACAACGCGATCTCGGGCAGCAGCACCAGCGCCTGGCGGCCGGCGCGCAGGCAGGCGGCGACCGCTTCGAGGTAGACCTCGGTCTTGCCGGAACCGGTGACCCCATCGAGCAAGGTGACCGAGAATTCGCCGCGCCCGACCGCCGCGCGCAACGCAGCGGCGACCTGGCGCTGCTGGTCCGACAGTGCCGGTCCCTGGTGGTCGGGGTCGGGGCGGCGGAATGGCTGGTCCGGCCTGGCGGTCTCGGCGATCAGCAGGCCGGCCGCGGTCATGCCGCGCAGCACGGCCGAACTGGCACCTGCCTCATGCGCCAGATCGGTGCCGGACCGCGGCTCGTCGCGGGCCAGCACGTCCAGCACCCGTTGCCGGGCCGGGGTAATGCGCACCGCCGGCAGCGGGTCGGCGCGGCGATAGCGCACCATCGGGCGGCCCACCCCGGCCGAGATCACGCGCAGCGCCATCGCCATCACCTCGCCCGGCGGGGACAGCGTATAGGCGGCGATCCAGTCGATCAGGCGGCGCAGCGATGCCCCCATCGGCGGGGTGTCGAGCACGCCGACCACCGACTTCAGCTTGTGCTCCGGAACCGCCTGGTCGGTGGTTGCGTCCCACACTACGCCGACCTCTTCGCGGTTGTTCAGCGGCACCAGCACGACGTCGCCCGGTCGAGGCCGCAGGCCGGGCGGAACCCGATAGTCGAACGGGCCGGGAAACGGATACGGCAGCAGCACCGGGACGCGGTGCGGCGATGCCGGGCCAGGAATTTGGCCAGGATCTGGGCTGGGCATTGGATGGGCGGAGGGCAACCTATATAACCAGCCTGATTCGCGACAAATCGACATCCTGGCTTAACCGCAAAACGGAGCGTTGGCATGAAATTCTTCATCGATACCGCCGATCTGACAGAGATCCGGTCGCTTGCCAGCAGTGGTCTGCTGGACGGCGTGACCACCAATCCGACCCTGATCTCGAAGAACGGCGGCAAGTTCGCCGAGGTGATCGCGCAGATCTGCGATGTCATCCCCGGGCCGGTCAGCGCCGAGGTGGCCGGCACCGAGTACGACCAGATCATGGCCGAAGCCCGCGTTTTGCGGAAGATCGCCGACAACGTGTGCGTCAAGGTGCCGCTGACCCCGGACGGCTTGCGCGCCTGCCGCCACCTGCGCAACGACGGCACGATGGTCAACGTCACGCTGTGCTTTTCGGCGGCGCAGGCGATCCTGGCGGCCAAGTGTGGCGCCAGCTTCATCAGCCCGTTCATCGGCCGGGTGGACGACATCGGCTGGGACGGCATGCAACTGATCTCCGACATCGTCGAGATCTACGACCACTACGATTTCGAGACCGAGGTGCTGGTGGCCTCGGTGCGCGGCCCGAACCACGTGATCGAGGCGGCGAAGATGGGCGCCCATGTCGCCACCCTGCCGCCGGCGGTGCTGCGGTCGCTGTTCAATCATCCGCTGACCGAGAAGGGGCTGGCGACGTTCCTGGCCGACTGGGCGAAGACTGGACAGAAGATCGTCTGATTTCGCCGGTCCACTCGGCGCGCTGATCGGGTGGCGTGCCGAGGCGACGCCGCCTCGGATCAGGTGACCAGCTTGCGATACAACGGGATGGACACCGTGTTGCCGCCGCGGACGATCGGCAGCAGGCGTCCGTTGCGGGTGAGTGCCGAGTTGATGCCTGATTGCCAGGTCAGGTTGGACGTGGGCACCCATTCCTGCGCCTGGGCCATGCCGGGCCCGCGGGCCCGATGGCTCAGCAACAGGTCGTTGTCGGGGACAAAGGGCGTCACCGCGTTCAGCAGGTCGCGGACCGAGTAGGGTTTCGCCAGCACGAGGTTGGCGCCGGCCTTGTCGGCCGCCGCCTTCATCCGAGCGGTGGGGTCGTTCGCGGTCATTACGATCGGGCGGCCGGCGTAGCCGGAACGGCGGCGAATACGCACGCAGGCATCGTAGGCCTGCAGGTGCAGCTTGGTGTCGAGCACGATCAGATGGGCGACGGCGTGGGCGGCATAGTCCTCGGCTTCCCGACCCGAGGCGGCGAGGAACACGGCGAAATCGAGGTGGGTGAACTCCACGCGCAGGGCGCTGCTGATCATCGGATCCGGTTCAGCGATGATGACGATCGGGGGCGTGGTCATGGCGGCGATCTTGGCCGCGAAAAGCTTGATGAAGGGTTAATCGTTACATTTGAGCCCAGTCGGTGCCGAGCTTGGCGGGGTCGCGGCAGGTGGGCCCGCTCTCGCGCCGCCGGCGCGGCCGGGTCTTATCGTGCCATCGGCGCGGGCGAGTCTTACCGCGTCGCCGGCGCGGGCGGGTCTTATCGCGCCGCCAGCGTGGCCCGGACTTATCGCGCCGCGCCCAGCACCCAGGCCAGGACGCCCTTTTGTGCGTGCAGGCGGTTCTCGGCCTCGTCGAACACCACGGATTGGGGACCGTCGATCACGTCGGCATCCACTTCCTCGCCGCGATGGGCCGGCAGGCAGTGCATGAACAGCGCGTCCGGGGCGGCCTTCGCCATCATCCGGCTGGTCACCCGGTATGGGGCCAGCAGGTTGTGGCGGCTCTCGTTCGGGTCGTCGGACATCGACACCCAGGTGTCGGCGGCCACGCAAGCGGCGCCAGCGACGGCGGCGTCGGGGTCGTCGGTCAGTTCGATTCTGCCGCCTTGGGCGCGGGCCCAGGCCAGCAGGTCGGCCGGCGGGCGCAGTCCGTCGGGGGTGGCGACGCGCAGGGTAAAGCCGAAGCGCACGGCGGCCTCGATCCAGCTTCGGGCGACGTTGTTGCCGTCGCCGCACCAGGCGACGACCTGACCGGCGATCGGGCCGCGATGCTCTTCAAAGGTGAGCACGTCGGCCATCAACTGGCAGGGGTGGGAGGCCTCGGTCAGGCCGTTGATCACCGGGACGGTGGCGTATTCGGCCATTTCGTGCAGTTTTGCGGCATTGTCGGTGCGCAGCATGATGGCATCGACATAGCGCGACAGCACGCGGGCGGTGTCGGCGACGGTCTCGCCGCGGCCGAGCTGGGTTTCCTTGCCGGTGAGGACGATGACCTCGCCGCCGAGTTGGCGCATGCCGACCTCGAACGACACGCGGGTGCGGGTCGAGGGTTTCTCGAAGATCAGCGCCAGGGTCTTGCCGGCGAGCGGTCGCGACGACACGCCGGCGGCGCGTTTGAAGCCGGATGCGACGTCGAGCATCTGGCGCAGCGTCGGGGTGTCGAAGTCGCGCAAATCGAGGAAATGCCGCGGCCCAGAGGTTTCCTCGGTGGACTGGCCGGGCGGGTTCTGACGGCGGCGTGCCGCGCCGCTCATTGTGCCGCGGCCTTGCCGATGGGTGCGGCGGCCTTGTCGATGGGTGCCGCGGCCTTGCCGATGGGTGCGGTGGCATTGCCGATGGTTGCCGCGACCTTGGTGGCGGCGGCTCGCAGCATGCCGATCGCCTGGTCGATGTCGGCGTCGGTCACCACCAAGGGTGGTGCCAGGCGCAGCACGTTGTCACCGGCGGTGATCGCCATCAGGCCCTGCTCGATGCAGGCGGCCTGGACCTGGGCGACGGGGATCGCCGCCTTCATGCCGAGCAGCAGGCCGAGACCGCGGGCGTCGACGAAGACGGTGGGGAATTCGGCGGCGATCTTGTTCAGTTCGGCTCGCAGCTTGCGGCCCTTGCGTTCGACGTCTTCGAGGAAGCCGGGCGCCAGCACCACGTCGAGCACGGCGTTGCCGGCGGCGCAGGCCAGCGGGTTGCCGCCGAAGGTGGTGCCGTGGGTGCCGGGTTTCAGCGCCTTGGCGTAGGCCTCCTTGGCGAGCACGGCGCCGAGCGGGAAGCCGCCGCCGATGCCCTTGGCGGAGGAGATGATGTCAGGCGTGATGCCGGACCATTCATGCGCGAACAGCTTGCCGGTGCGGCCGATGCCGGACTGGACTTCGTCCATGCCGAGGATGATGCCGTATTCGTCGCATACCGCGCGCAGGTCGCGCAGGAACTGCATGTCGGCGGGGCGGACGCCGCCTTCGCCCTGCACCGGTTCGACGATGATGCCGCAGGTGGCGGGGCCGATGGCGTTGCGCACCGCGTTCATGTTGTTGAATGGGACATGGTCGAACCCATCGACCGGTGGGCCGAAGCCTTGCATGTAGTGCGGGTTGCCGGTGGCGGCGAGGGTGGCCAGGGTGCGGCCGTGGAATGCGCCCTCGAAGCAGATGATGCGGAACTGTTCCGGCTTGCCGGCGTCGGACATGGCGCGGCGCATCATCTTGATCATGCCCTCGTTCGCCTCGGCGCCCGAGTTGCAGAAGAATGCGCTGTCGGCGAAGCTGGCATCGACCAGTCGCTGCGCCAGTCGCTCGGCTTGCGGGATGCGATAGAGGTTGGAGGTGTGGATCACCTTGGCGGCCTGCTCGGCGATCGCCTTGACCAGATGCGGGTGGCCGTGGCCCAGGCTGGCGGTGGCGATGCCGGAGCCGAAGTCGAGGAATCGTCGCCCGTCGACCGTCCACAGCCAGGCGCCCTCGCCCCGCTCGAAAGCGAGGTCGGCGCGTGCGTAGTTCGGCAGCAGGGCGGGGATCATCAGGAGGGCGAGCCTTCGTTCGTTTCTGCGACGGATTAGCCGCCCGCGACCGTTTCGGGGCAGGTCCGAGACAAGCGGCGATCATTGGCGATGGCGTGGGCGCTGTCAAACACCGGTTGTGCCAGCCCGGGCGGCGGCGCATCGCTGCCTTGGGGCGTGAAATCTCTTGCATCGAGGCGGGTGGCGGGCATGGTTGGCGGATGTCGAGCGACGCCGCCTCTCCGCCGCCTGACGCGGGCAGCCTGTATCAGGCGGCGCTGGCGCATCTGGCGCGCTATGCGACGACCGAGGCGGGGCTGCGGCGGGTGCTGCGACGGCGGCTGGATCGCTGGGGTCGGCAGCAGGCTGACCCGGAGGCCGCGGCGCCGGTGCTGGCCGCCGCGCGGGCGGCGATCGAGGCGGTTATCCAGCGTCTGGTGCAGGCTGGGGCGGTCAGCGATGCCGCGTTCGCCGCGAGCCGGGCGCGCGGCCTGCTGCGGGCTGGACAGTCGGGGCGTGCGATTGCGATGCGGCTGGTGGCCAAGGGGGTGGCGCCGGATGTGGCCAGGGCGGCGTCGGTAAGCGATGCGGAGAGCGAATTGGCGGCGGCCCTGGTGCTGACGCGCAAGCGCCGGATCGGTGCGTATCGGGCGAGCGAGGCGGTGGATGCGGCGGGCCGGCTCAAGGAGATGGGGCAATTGGCTCGGGCTGGATTTTCCCGCGAGGTGGCGGAGCGGGCGCTGGACATCGGGCGGGAGGACGCCGAGGGGCGGATTTTCGAACTGCGGCGATAGCTTGGGAGCCTCGGCGGGGTGGGCTGACATGGTCGTCGCCCAGGGGTTTCAGGGCGAGGGCTTTGGGGATGAACCGGGCGGCAGAGCGGGTGGTGTTGGGCAGATGGAAGGTCGCGACCGTGGAGGGCCGTTGCTGAAGCAGTTTTGGGGGTGGGAGTGCGTATGGGGCCGCTGCATTTCAACGCAGATGCACGCTTGGCCGCGGATTAGCGCAGGTGTTCAAACCATTCGCGATGTCGCCGATAGATCAGGGGTTGGTGGTGTCGATCGGTAGGGTAGGTGTTGGGGTCGTTACCTATGGATCTCGCGCTGGCGCTGTTGATGGGTGGGGCTTTAACACGAAGACACAATGACACTGAGGTTTTTGACACTGAGGTTTTTAGTGTTTTTGGCCGAAGGGGTCGGGCTTTGGTTACCGGTGACTAGCGTAGGTTCTGGCTAACGCTGAGCACTTGGCTTGGCACGGGATGCCTCGTGGCGCGGTGACGATTTGTTTGGCGCGTGATTGATGCGCTTGGTTGTTCGCCCGCGGTCATGCTTTGGGCCGATGGGCTAGACGGTGGGCCAGGATCATCGACCAGGTGGCTGAAGAACGACCCGCTGGTGCTTGGGTCATTGTGTTTTCGGGTGGAATCGAACGGGTCGGCCGCGCTGGTCACGGAGAACGCGCACATTGG
The DNA here is from genome assembly GCF_965277825.1 of Rhodopila sp. NCBI lineage: Bacteria > Pseudomonadati > Pseudomonadota > Alphaproteobacteria > Acetobacterales > Acetobacteraceae > Rhodopila > Rhodopila sp. The sequence continues at coordinate 1,528,476 of NZ_OZ255846.1, forward strand.
CGACGTCACCGGGCGAAACCCTGCGGAACCACGGGTGTCGGGTCGCGGCGACGGCGTGGGGTGCACGCTTGGTGATGTCAGGCGGCCGGTGAGGCGCCTGGAGGGATCGCGGCGCTGGGCGGGATCGCGGCGCTGGGCGGGTGGGCGGCGCGGGCGGCGATGAGGGATTCGCGGACCCACGCCGGGGGTTCGTCGGCCGCCTGTTGCGAGGGATACAGGCGGCGGGCGGCCTCGGGGTCGGTTTCAGCCAGGCGCTGACGCGAGGCTTCGACCATCGCCTTGACCTGGCGCACCTGTTCGATGATCTCGGCGTCCTCGGCCGCGGCTTCGGCTGGGTCTTCCTCGATTGGCGTGGGGTAGGCGGGGAGGTGGTGGGTCTGGCGTTTGTCCAGGGTTTGCTGGGCCTGGTTGGCGTGGCGATTGACGTTGTTGGCGCAGGCGCGGAAGCGCAGCCGCATGGCGGGCGACAGATCGGCGCCCTCGGCTTCGGCCATCGCGCTGAGCGCGGTCATGGTGCAGGCGATGAGCTTGGCGGCGGCGAACAGTTCGGCGCGGTTGCGCGGGCCGTAGGAGGCCAGGGTTTCGAGGATTTCGTCGCGGGTGGCGGCGAAGTCGGGGCAGTCGATGGAGAAATACGGCATCAGGAAGCGGACCACGGTTTGCAACGTTCGGCTGGCCAGCAGGGCGGCGGGGAGCGCGATGAGGGAGGGAGCTGACGTGGACATGAGGGTGGCGGGTCCCGGGTTTGAATGGGGGATCTGGATGCGGGGTTTGGCTGGGTGTGTCGTTGCTGTGCGTTGTTTGCTTTTTGTTCTTATCGTTTTTTGAGAGATAAAGCAAGAACAAAGTGTGGTCGGTGGATCTGGCGGGAGGTTCCTCTTGTAATCGCTGCGCGGGGCATCGCTGCACGGGGGGCGTCGCTACGCTGGGCATCGCTAAGCCGGACACGCAGGACATTGCCGCGCGCAGCGCTTCACTGGGCAGCGCATCACTGGGCAGCGCATCACTGGGCAGCGCATCGGGCTTGAATGACGCGATATCATTGCGCAGCGCGGCATTAACTCGCTGTTGTGCTGGTTCGAAGCGTTTGGCGGGGGCCTTTTTCCAAGGCCACATCTGATGGTAACGGCGCTGGGCGAACCCGGACCATCAGCGTGCATCCGCGTTTTATTTGCGGTTAGTCAGTCATTGGGCTTCCCAGATCAAGGTGCGTTCGGGGCTATCCGGCTGCGCTTGCCGCGGCGGGTTGTCACGGGGTGTCGCGGCAGGCTTCGAGCGCCTGGTTGGCCTGATCCAGCGCGAAGGCGAGACGGTTGCAGGCTCGGGTCGCGGCGCCGGCCAGGAACCTCGCCTGGTCGGAGTTGGGCGGCGCGGCGGCTAGCTGGCGCACCACGTTGAGCACGGGATAGGGGGGCTGCGGGAGCGCCGGGTCGTGATCGAAGCGGTCGCCGGTGGTGTAGTCCATCGGGACCATGGCTCGGGAGACTGCGACGAGCGCCTGATTGAACCGGTGGGCCGCTGACGCGTCGGTAATTGCCGCGGCGGCGGCGCTGACGGCGGCGGCCTGTTGGCGCAGCCGGGCTACTCGCTTGGTCAATCCGGACAGCTCGAACCGGCCGTCGAGTTGCTGGCGCAGGGCGGACAGTTGGGCATCCAGCGCCGCGGCGCTTGCGGCATAGTCGAGCGGCAACACGGAATCAGTGAGCAGGCGCCAGATAGCGTGGACGTAGACTTTCGTGTCGCGCGCCAGCAGGTCGGGGTCCATCTTGTCCAACGTGTCGTCGGGGGTGTGCCACCACCAGCCGAAGCCGGCGCCCTTGCGGGCGCCGCCGCCGAACACTGCACCCATGACGTTGTCGGCTGACCCGGCCGGCTGCTCGCCCATGCCCATGAACAGCGAGGGTATGCCGATGCCCCAGAACGACTGGTCGCCGGCGCGGCTCATGCGGTGGCCGTCGAGTTGCTGGCCGCCCTGCATGCGCACCGCGTCGGCGGCGAGGTGGGAAAGTTCGGCGCAGGCGAGGGCGTCGGCCATCACCGTGTTGCCGCGGGCTCCGGTGCTGTCGACATTGACGTGGGCGATGCAGCGGCGGCCCAGCTCGTGCCAGTTGGTATCGGCATACCAGGTGGAGCCGGAGTAGCGGCCGTGCGAATGGCCGGACCAGAAGCACAGGCGAAGGCCGCGGCGCCAGGCGGCTTGTTCGGGGGCGAACAGGCGGGCGATTTCCAGCATGGTGGCGTTGGCGCCACCGTTGTCCATCACGCCGTAGTGCCAAGTGTCATGATGGCCGCTGAACAGCACGAATGGGTCGTCATCGTTCGGGCCGTCTGCTTTACCGCTGGCATCCTTGCGGCTGGCATCCTTGCGGCTGGCATCCTTGAGGCTGGCATCCTTGAGGCTGGCATCCTTGAGGCTGGGCAGTTCGGCGACCAGCAGAGGTGTCTTGCGCCAGCCGGTGTCGACCTCGGCGTGCAGCACGGCCTCGACCGGTTCGTTGCGTTGCACGCGCTGTTTCAGGGCGTCGCCATCGGCCTTGCGCAGGCTGAGCACGACGGTGGTGGGCAGATCGCCGATGGTGTTGCTGGTCGGGCTGCCCCAGACCGGGGAGACGCACATCTCATGCAGGTGTTGGTGTGGGCTGATGTGGATCTGGCCGATGGCGCCGGCCAGCGAGGCGCGGTGGGTAGCGCCAGGGTTGGCGATCGATTCCAGCAGCACGATCTTGCCGCTGGCGTCGAGCGCGGCGAAGTCCTCGGCTCGGCCGTGTCCGGCGTAGACCACGGTTCCGCGCAGGCCGCCGGGAGGCGACGGGCGGGAGAACGAGTGGGTGATGCAGTTGGGCGCGGCGCTGTCGGGCGCGGCGGAGTCGGGTGCGGTGATGTCGGGCGCGGCTGTGTCGGGCGCGGCGGTGTCGGGTGCGGCGGTGTCGATCTCGATCCGGGCGCGGCCGGGCAGGCTGATATAGGCGTCGTGGCGGATCAGTTCGGTGCGGTAGCCGTAGCTGTCGAGGGTGGTTTGCAGGTAGCGGAAGCTTTCCAGTTCAGGCGCGGTGCCGGACAGCTTGATGCGGCGGGCGAATTCCTCGAGGTGACGCATCATGATGGCGGGATCGACCGCGGCGGCGAGGCGGGCAACGTCTTGGTCCATCATCAGGCGGGTTTCTCCTGCAATGAGGGCTCGAGGGCGGCGATGTCGTCCGGCAGCGGCAGGCCGGCGCGCTCGCGGACGAAAATCGTGGCGACGAAGCTGAGGATTCCGGCCGCGACCAGATAATACGCCGGCGCCACCGGATCGCCAGTCAGCCGCACCAGCGCGGTCGCGATCAGCGGTGCGAAACCGCCGAAGATTGCCACCGCGAAGCCGTAGCTGATGGACAGCGCGGTGTAGCGTATGTTGGTTGGGAACTGTTCGGCCAGCACGGCGCAGATCGGGCCGGCGTAGAGGCTCAGGATCACGCCGGCGACCGATTGGGCCAGTAACAGGCCGGACAGCGAGTGCATCGTCACCATGACGTGGAACAGCGGATAGGCGAGCAGAGAAGAGGCGGCCGAGGCGGCGAAGAACAGCGGCCGGCGGCCGATCCGGTCGGATAGCCGGCCGATGAGCGGGGTCAGCAATAGACAGATCACGCCGGCTATCAGCGTGGACAGGAAGGTGGAGGCGGCCGGGATGTGCAGTTGCGATTGGGCGAAGCTGGGGACGTAGATGACGAAGACGTAGTTCACCACGCAGCCGATGATGCTGAGGCCGAAGGCGGCCAGCATGGTGGCGGGATAGAGCGTCAGCGACTGGCGCAGCGGTGAGCGGCTGACGTCGTGGTGCTGGCGGGTGCGCTCGAACGCCGGGGTTTCCTCCACCTTGGTGCGCAGATAGTAGCCGACCGGGCCGAGGATGAAGCCGATCAGGAATGGCAGGCGCCAGCCCCAGGCGAGGAAGGCGGTGTTGTCGATCGCGGCGCTCAGGATGAACGCAAACAGGGTGGCGGCGATCAGCCCGAGCGAGGTGGCGGCCTGCTGATAGCTGCTGATGGCGCCGCGCCGGTTTGGCGGTGCGTATTCCACCAAGAACGCGGCCGCGCCGCCCCATTCGCCGCCGGTGGAGAAGCCCTGGGCCATGCGGCATAGCACCAGGATGATGGGTGCGAAGACCCCGAGCGTGGCGTAGGATGGGATCAGCCCGATCAGGCCGGTGGCCATCGCCATCAGACCGATGGTGACGACCAGTGCCGCGCGGCGGCCGTGCCGGTCGCCATAGGCGCCGATGACCACGGCGCCGATCGGGCGGATGACGAAGCCGACGGCGAAGGTCGCGAATGTGCCGAGCAGTCCGGCGATCGGGTCGGTTGATGGGAAGAAGGCGCGGGCCAGTGCGCCGGCCATCAGTCCGTAGATGACGAAGTCGTAGATCTCGAAGATCTGGCCGATGCCGCAGGCGACGATGGCCCGGTTGATGGCGGCTTCGTCGGGTGGATTAATGGCGGCTTCGCCGAGTAGATGGATGGCGGCTTTGCCGGGTGGATGGACGGCGGCTTCGCCGGTTGGGGCATGGACCGGGGTTGGCGTGCTGACGGCCATGATGGGCGTCCTTTAAATTGGCGGTGGCGTGCGGGTTGGCAGCCTGCTGCACCCCGTTCAGACCCGCTTGACGCCCCAGAACAGCATGACGCCTGCCTTGACGAACCCGGTCAGGTTGTCGCGGTGCCCGGTCGGGGTGAACCATTGTCCGGTGGGAAAGAACGGCAGGTCCTGAAACGCCAAACGCTGCATGTCTCGACACACCGCCTGCTGGCCTGGAATGTCGGGGGCATCGAACCATTTGTCGCGCAGGGCTTCCATCTTGGCGTCGGTCGGCCAGCCGAACCAGCCGCCGTTACCGTTGCCTCGGAGCGGGAAGTTGCTGCCGGGATTGGATACGGCGAGGCCGCCCCAGGTAGTGCAGAAGCTATTCCAGCCGCCCTTGTCCGATGGCGCGTGGCTGGCTCGGCGCGACACCAGCGTGCCCCAGTCCATACTGGTGTATTTCGAGTTGAGGCCGATCGATTTGTAGAACGCGTCGGTGACCTGGGCCATGGCGCTGAGTTGCGGCTGGTCGGACGGCGACATCAGCACGATCGGCTCGCCCTTGTAGCCGCTTTCAGCGACCATCTTCTTGGCCAGCGGAAGGTTACGTTTGCCGGTGATCTTGTCCATGTCGACATTGCTCGCCATCGGCGAACCGTCGATGAAGAAGCCGGCGGTTTGGCCGAGGCTCTGCTGGTCGCCGAGCACCGCATCCATGTAGTCTTGCTGATTGACGGCGACCAGGATGGCCTGCAGCAACTTGGGATTGTCGAACGGCGGCTGGGTATGGTTGACCCCGATCACGCCGAGTGCGCCGAGCGGGTCGAGCACCTCGAGCGTGACCCCGGGGGCGGTCTTCAGCATCGGCAGCAGATCGAACAGCGGGTTTTCCCACCAGTCCACTTCGCCGCTCTGCAGGGCCTCGGCGGCGGTGGCGGGGTCGGGCATGATTTTCCACTCGACGCGATCGAAATTGACCACCTTGCCGCCGGACCAGTAGCTGGGCGGTTCTTGGCGGGGCTGGTATTTTTCGTTCTTGGCATAGGCGGCGGAGGCGCCGGAGACCCATTCGTCCTTGAGGAACTTGAACGGTCCGCTGCCGACATATTCCGAGATCTGGGTGAAGGCGTCGGTCTTGGCGAGGCGTTCGGGCATGATGAAGCAGCCGTTGGCGCCGAGCGCGTAGGCCATCTGCGGGAAGGGGCGGGTCAGGCGGATCTGGAAGCTCTTGTCGTCGATGACCTTCATCTCGGCGGTGAGGCTCATGAGGCGCTGGCCGAAGCCGTCGCGCTTGCCCCAGCGCTGGATCGAGGGGATGCAATCCTTTGCCAGCACGGGTTCGTTGTCGTGCCACAGCAGGCCGTCGCGCAGGGTCATTTTCCAGGTCAGGCCGTCGGCGGAGGTTTCGCTGCCGGCCAGCATCTGCGGGCGGGCGACGAGGCCTTGGTCGATGCCGAACAGGGTATCCCAGACCATGTATCCGTGCAGGGTGGCGATGGTGGCGGTGGTCCAGATCGGATCGGGGTTGGCGAGGTTGGCCTGCGGCACGTAGCGCAGCACCCTGGGATTGGCCGCCAAAGCGGGGCTGGCGAGGCTGGCCGCGGCAGCCGCGCCGCCGGTCAGGACGCTGCGTCGGTTGATCATCGGGGACTCCGTTGCTTGGGTCGCGTGGCTGGTCGGTGCGGGCGGATGACTGGCCGGGTTCACGGCGATGGACGACTTGTTGGAGGTTGCCCGATTTTGATCGTGCATGCTTCGTGCCAGATCCGCCTGATGCGGGTTTGCGTGCCGGCGGTCAGTGCCAGGGCGCGTGCTTGACGATGTCGCCGCCCTTGACGATGAGCGGCATGTGCGCGCCTTGCCTAGTCAGCAGGGACAGATCGCGCAACGGGTCGCCATCGACGACGATCAGGTCGGCAAACGCGCCTGGCGCGACGGTCCCGATCGCTTGCTCCATGCGGCACAGTTTTGCCGCGATCCGGGTGGCGGATTCGATCACCATCTGTGCCGGCAGCACTTGGCCGCGGATCACGAATTCCTCGGATTGATGGCGGTGCATTGGCCCGAGCAGGTCGGTGCCGAAGGCCATCGGCAGGCCGGCTGCCTGCATTATCTCGAGCGAGCCGATGCCGGCCAGGCGCACGCTGTCGATCTTGGCGACCGATTCGGCGCCGAGGCCGAGTGCCTCGCCCTCTTCGGCGAGCTTGTCGTAGGTGACCAGGGTGGGGATCGCGAAGGCGCCTCGTCTGGCGGCGAATTGGGCGGTGGCGGGCTCGATCAGGTTGCAGTGTTCCAGGGAGTGGACACCGCATTCCACGGCGCGGCGAATCGCTGGGTCGGTGTAGAGATGGGCGGCGACGTAGGTGCCGGCGGCCTCGGCCTCTTGCACCGCGGCGGTGATTTCTTCTTGCGAGAAGCCGCGGAAGTGGATCGGGTCGGTGGGCGAGGCGACGCCGCCGTTGGCCATGATCTTGATGAACTGGGCGCCGGCCTTGATTTCCTCGCGGGCGGCGCGGCGGATTTCGGGCACGCCGTCGCACAGCCGGCCGAGCGAGCCGAGGCGGGTTTCGAAGTGGTTGGGGCCGGCGTTGAAGCGGCCGCGGAAGTCGCAGTGGCCGCCGGATTGGCTGAGCGCCTTGCCGGCGATGATCAGGCGGGGTCCGAGCACGGAGCCTTCGTTGGAGGCCACAACCTGGCCGTGGTCGGCGCCGCCGACGTCGCGCACGGTGGTGAACCCGCGCATCAGCATGTCGTGCTGTAAGCGGATCGAGCGGGCCATGACCAGGGAGTCGGGCAGGGTGGCGTTCTGTCCGAGGCTGGCGAGGACGGCGACGATGTGGACGTGGCAGTCGATCAGGCCGGGCATCAGCACGCGGTTTTTCAGGTCGATGATTTGGGCGGAGCCGGGCGGTCCGCACGTTGGGGAGACCTGCCTGATGCGATCGCCTTCGATGATGACCGTCATCGGGAGGGTTGGTTCGGGGGCGGTGCCGTCGACGATGCGGGCGTTGGTCAGATGGGTGAGTTGCATGGTGGGTATCCTTTGGTCGGGCCGGGTTGCGACGGTATGGCATGATCGGGCGGGGCGGGAGGCGTTGGAGCGGTTGCCGGATTGTCGGGGCGACAGTCAAATGCTTGGGCCAATTTCGCTTTGTCGCAAGATTTCGCGCAGCCGGGCCGTTTCGCTCAGCGCGATCGTGTTTAGGAGATCAACATGCCCCGCCCTGCCCGTGCCGTTGCCGCCTGCTCCGCGATGATCGTTGCGCCGCAACCGGAGGCGGTGGAGGCTGGGCAAAGCATCCTGGCGGCGGGTGGCAGCGCGGTGGACGCGGTGCTGGGCTGTGCCTTTGCTCAAGGCGTGGTCGATCCGTTGATGTGCGGCATCGGCGGCCTGGGCAGCATGCAGGTGTTCGATCCATTGAGCGGCCAGCACGTCGTGCTCGACGGCCTATCGACCTGTCCGGCGGCCTGCACGCCTTCGATGTGGCGGGCGGTGTTCGAGCGGGAGTGTACTGACGGTTACGGCTATGTGCTGGCCGGTGCGGTCAATGAGCTGGGCCATTCGGCGGTGACGACTCCGGGGATCCTGCGCCTGTTCGAGGCGGCGCATGACCGGTTCGGCCGGCTGCGCTGGGCCAAGCTGCTGGGGCCGGCGATCGAATACGCTCGGTCCGGGTGGGCGGTGCGCCCGCACGTTGCCGGCGTGTTCGCAACCAACGAGGCCGCGTATGGACGTCTGCCATACAGTGCCAAGCTGGCGGCCACGGCTGACGGTCGGGCGCTGTACTTGCGTCCCGACGGCAGTCCCAAACGGGTCGGCGACCTGGTGCGAAACGCGGATCTGGCCGCGACCTTGAGCGCTATCGCCGAGGCCGGGGTGGAGGACTTTTACGGCGGCCGGATCGCCGAACGAATAGTTGCCGATATGGCGGCCCATGGCGGTCTGCTATCGGCGGAAGACCTGGCAGGATTCCGTGCCCGCGTGCATGCTCCGCTGGAGGTCAATTACCGCGGGCGGCGGGTTAGCACGCCGCCGCCGCCGGCCGGCGGTATCGTGGTGGCCGAGATGCTGCGCATCCTGGAACGCTTCGACCTGACGGCGCTGGGCCACAACACGGCGGCGTATATTCGCGTCGTCGCCGAGGCGATGAAGATTGCCGGCGGCGACAAGGAAACCCATATCGGCGATCCCGATTTCGTGGCCCCGCCATTGGCTATGCTGTTGTCGGACGATTATGCCGAGGCGTGCGCGGCGCGGATCCGGAGTGGGCGGAAAACCGCGCTGTCGCGCGTCGGCGGTGACAGCCGCCATACCACCACGGTGTCCTGTGTCGATGCCTCGGGCATGGTGGTTTCGCTGACCCATACGCTGGGTGTGCCGTCCGGGGTTATCCCGCCCGGCACCGGGTTCATGTTGAATGGGGCGATGAACTGGTACGACCCGCGGCCCGGTCGTGCGGGGTCGATTGCGGGCGGCAAGCGCCGGTTTTCCTCGATGTGTCCGACGCTGGTGTTCGAGGGCGATACGCCGGTCATGACACTGGGGGCGCCGGGCGGGGCGTGGATCGGGGTGGCGATCCTGCAGGCGCTGTTGAATGTGCTGGATTGGGGGATGACGATGCAGGAGGCGGTCTCGGCGCCTCGGTTCTCGGCGACCACCGACGTCATTGATATATCGAATCGGATTCCGCGGAGCGTGCAGGTTGGGCTGGAGGCGTTGGGCTACGAGGTACGGCGATCGGCGCTGTCCTATCCGTTTGCCGCGCCGCACGGGATCACGCTGTGGGATCGACTTCTGGAGGGCGGCGCGGATCCGCAGCGCGACGGCTACGCGGCCGGTGTAAGCGGCTGATCGGGATGGTGCGCGACCCGATCGGGTCGGTGTCCGATCGGGATGGTGGGCGACCCGATCGGGTCGGTGCCCGGTCAGGAACGGCGTGCCTCGTGACTCAGGCGCCAGAGGCCGACATCGATGGCGCCGCAGCGGAAGCCGGCCTCACAGTAGCTCAGGTAGTATTCCCACATCAGCTTGAAGCGGGCGGAAAAGCCGGTCGCGGCGATTTCCGGCCAGGCGGCCTGGAAGCGGTCCTGCCAGAGTTTCAGGGTCTGCGCATAGCTTGCGCCGAACATTTCGACGCTGTGGACGGCGAGGCCGGCGCGGGCGATCTGTGCGCGCAGCGCGGCGGGTGACGGCAGCATGCCGCCGGGGAAGATATAGCGCTGGATGAAATCGCTACTTCGCCGATATGAAACAAACCGTTCGTCGGCGATGGTGATGGTCTGCAGCACGATTACGCCACCGGCGCGCAGCCGGTCGCGCAGCATGCAGAAGAAGATCGGCCACCAGCTTTCGCCGACCGCCTCGAGCATTTCGATCGAAACGATACGATCGAACTGGCCCTCGACCTGGCGGTAATCCTGCAGCCGCAGATCGACCCGATCGGCCAGTCCGGCGGCGCTGAGGCGGCGCTGGGCGTAGCCGAGCTGGGCGGGGGAAAGTGTCAGGCCGGTGAGGGTGGCACCGCTGGATGCGAGGCGTTCGGCGAGGCCGCCCCAGCCGAAGCCGACCTCTAGAATGTGGTGGCCGGGACGCGGATCGAGCAGCGACATGATGCGATCCTGCTTGGCGGTCTGCGCGGCTTCCAGCGTTGCCTCGGGATCGCGGAACAATGCCGACGAGTAGTTCATGCCGGAGTCGAACCAACTGGCGTAGAAGTCGTTGCCGAGGTCGTAGTGCTGCACGATGTTGCGCCGGCTGCCGGACAGGGTATTGGGCCGCGCCAGATGACGCAGCCGCTGGATCAGCCGCGCGATTGGTGTTCCGCCGTTGGCGCCGGGGATCGAAGCCTGATGGCGGGCCGCCAGTTCGATCAGCGCGGTGAGGTCGGGGCTGGACCAGTCGCGATCCATGTAGGCCTCGGCGAAACCGATGTCGCCGGCCAGCAGCAGCCTGCGCAGCACGCGCCAGCGATGGATATGCAACACGGCGTCGGGACCGGCGGCGCGGGTGTCGTGGGTGAAGCGCCGCCCGTCGGGCAGGATCACGGTCAGCGAGCCGCAGCGCAGGCGGGTGAACAATCGGTGCAGCAGACCGGCGGCGAGATCGCGACGCGGCGGGCGGGTGATATCGACCGTCGGGTTGACCGTGGTGCCCATCACGCCTGCCTTAGTGACATCACGACACTGACCGGGTCGGCTGGGGGTGCCGGGCGCGGGCGGAACCGCATGCCCTTGCGCCAGAGCTTCAGCGCCTCCCAATGGATGCCGCCGAGCACCCCTGCAGCGAGCAGCGGATGGCGCAACAGGGTGCGCAGCAGGTTGGCGTCGGTCAGTTCGCAGCGCTGGCCGGCGAAGCAGGCGGACAGCATCGGGCCGGCGGGGTCGTGCGCCTCGATCGCGATTGCCACGCGGTGGCGCGGCGGGGTGAGCCGGAAATGATAGTGCAGTGCCATGTCCATGAATGGTGACACATAGAATTGCTTGGCACAGCTTTGGCGATGAATCGCGGCCCGCGGGTCGGCCACCGGAATGAGATAGCTGTGGCGCTGGCCGAACGTGTTGTTGACCTCATACAGTACGGCGCGCAGAGCGCCATCGGCGGCGTGGCAGAAGAACACGCTGAGTGGATTGAACACGCCGCCGAGCACGCGGGGCATGCACAGCAGACGGATGGGTCCGCCGTCGGGAGGCAGGCCGGCGCGTTCGAGTTGCTGCTCGACCTGGGTGCGCAGCGGGATGGCGTTTGGCGCCAGATGATCGCGGGCGCGGAAGCCAAACAGGTTGAATCGTTCAGCCGAGAACACCGACAGCGCGCGCGACAGGCGGGGCAGTTCGTCAAGATCGAGCAGCAGCATCGGCATGCGGTAGCGCAACCGGTGGTGCACTGGGCGCAGGCGGGTATGGACGACGCTGCCTTGGTAGATCGCCGAGTTGAACGGGGCCGGGATGGTCACAGCGCCATGGTCCGGGTCTGGGGGGCGGGCGCCGGCAGATGGATGCGGCTGGATTGATCAGGCAGATCCCAGGGCCGGCGGACGCCGCCGAGCGCCTCGGCCACGGCCAGGCCGGCCTGCAGGCCGTCTTCATGGAAGCCGGCGCCGAAATAGGCGCCGCAATACCAGGTGCGCCGCTGGCCCTGCAGCGACCAGAGGTTGCGTTGCGCCTTGAGCGCGGCGGCGTCGAACTGCGGATGGTCGAAGGTTTCCTGATGGATCACCGACCGCGGGTCTGGGGCGCGATGCGGGTTCAGGGTGACGAAGACCGGGTCGATAGCTGGGAGAGACTGCAACTGATTCATCCAATAGGACGCGCACATCGCGTCCTGTCCCTGGGCATTTACCCCGATATAGTTCCAACTGCACCAGGCCCGGCGCCGGCGCGGCATCAGCGTGGCATCGCGATGCATCACCGCATCATTCGGGCGATAATTGATGGCGCCGAGCAGATCTGTTTCCGCGTCGGTGGGGTCGGCCAGTATGTGGAGCGCCTGATCGGCATGGGCGGCGACGACCACATGGTCGTACCAAGCCTCCAGCCCCTGGGTATCGATCAGTCGAACCCGGTTTGGCTGGCGCCAGATCTGGCGGATGCCGCGGCCTAGGCGGATGCGGGCGGCGAACGGCGAGGTGAGGCGTTGCACGTAGGCTCGGCTTCCGCCGGTGACGGTGCGCCATTGCGGCCGGCGGCGGATGCGCAGCAGGCCGTGATTGTCGCAGAATTGAAGGAAAGCGGAGGCCGGGTAGTCGGTCATGCGGTCCGGAGGTGTCGACCAGATGGCGGCCGCCATGGGCAGCAGGTGATCACGAATGAAAGCTTTGTTGTAGCCGTGGGCGGCGAGATAGTCACCGAGCGACTGATGGTCGGTGGCGCAGCGGTGGACGTCGCGCGGTGCCTGGCGATAGAACCGCAGCAGGTCGCGCAACATCGACCAGAAGCGCGGATTGAACAGATTGCGCCGTTGCGCGAACAAGCCATTGAGGTCGGTTCCGGCGTATTCCAAGGCGCCCCCGCGTATTGAGACCGCGAACGACATGTCGGAGGCGTGGGTGGGCACATCGAGATGGCGGAACAGTGCCACCAGATTTGGATAGGTTGCCGGATTATAGACGATGAAGCCCATATCGACCGGGGTGGTGCCGTTTGCGTTTGCGACATCGATGGTATTGCTGTGGCCGCCGGGCCGTGCGGCTTGTTCGTACACGGTAACGTGGTGTGCCTGGTTCAACAGCCAGGCGGCCGACATGCCGGCGATGCCGGTACCGATGACGGCGATGTTGAGTCGGCCATTGCTGAGTTGGCCGTTGCTGAGTTGGCCATTGCTAGGTCGGGCATTGCTAGGTCGGGCATTCTGGCGGTGCATGATATCTGAGCTCTGCCGTTTCGGCTATTCAGCCATTTTACGGGCGAACCGCGGGTCTGGATCACGATCACAAGTTGTGATCCGTTATCTAATGCGTTTCGTATTGGGGGTATGGATGTTTTGTATCAGGTGCAGCGAGCAGACGCCAAGACCGGGCTGCCGCCGTGGCTTTTTGTGCGTGGTGGGATGAGTCCTGACCCGGAAACCGACAACCATGCCGCGCTGATTCTGGCGGTTGCGCGGTGCAAGGATGCCGGGGCGTTCGCTGGGCTATTCGATTATTTCGCGCCTCGGGTCAAAGCCTATCTGCGTCGTCTTGGCGCGGACCCGGCGGTCGCTGAAGAAATGGCACAGGATGTATTGCTGACTGTGTGGCGCAAGGCTGAGCTCTATGACCCTGAGCGGGCCTCGGCGGGGGCGTGGATTTTTGCCATTGCCCGCAACCTGCGGATCGACTCGCTGCGCCGCACCCGCCCGGTGGTGCAGACTTCGGATCCGTCGGACGAACCGGCGCCGACCCCGCTGGCCGATGCGGTCATAGCGGCGGATGAGCGCGCGACGCAGGTGCGCGCCGCGCTGGAGGGGCTGCCGGTGGAACAATTGACCATGCTGCAAATGGCGTTCTTCGACGAACGCACGCACAGCCAGATCGAAGTTGAACTCGGGGTGCCGCTTGGAACGGTGAAATCACGGTTGCGGCTTGCCATGTCGAAGTTGCGCGCCGTGCTGAAAGACGAAGAATGATCGGGCACCATCCCTCCGAGCCGACCCTGCTGGCCTATGCGGCGGGCACGCTGGCCGAGCCGCATCCGCGGGTCGTGGCGGTGCATGTGGCGCGTTGCGCGGCGTGCAGGGCGGTGCTGCGCCGGGCCGAGGAGGCCGGCGGGGCGGTGCTCGATTCGCTGGCGCCGGCTGCATTGGCGCCCGACGCGCTGGCGCGGACGCTGGCCAGGCTGGATGAGCCGGTGACGATCGCCGAACCCGAACCGGTGGCGGTGACGCTGAATGGGCTGGCAACGGGGCGATGGCGCTGGCTGGGGCCGAATATCGCGATGATGCCGCTGATTCCGCGCCGCCTGAATGACAGCCGGCTGGACCTGATCCGGGCGGCGCCGGGGACCGGGTTGCTGGAGCATAGCCATAGCGGGTTCGAAACAACTTGCGTATTGCAAGGCGCTTTCGACGATGTAACGGGTGAGTATCATGTGGGTGATTTCGCCGAGGCCGACGGCGGTGTGGCGCATCGGCCGACGGCGCTGCCGGGGGAAGAATGCATTTGCCTGATCGCCACCGGCGGCCGGTTGCGCGCGCTTGGGCTGATGGGTCGGTTGGTACGGCCGTTGATCGGCATGTGATCGGATGCCTCGCGTCGCGGTGCAGTTGGTGGCGCTGATGCTGCTGAGCGCCTGCTCGCCGGCCTTGCTGCTTAATCTGACGGCGCCGCGGGCCGGGGTGACCTGGTCGAGCGATATCGCCTACGCGCCCGGCCCCGATCACACGCTGGATATCTATGCGCCATCACACCGATGCGCCAACGCACCGGTGGTGGTGTTCTTCTATGGCGGCGGCTGGGAGAGCGGCAGTCGTAGCAGCTACCGTTTCGTCGGCGCCAGTTTGGCCGCGCGCGGCGTGGTCACGGTGATTCCGGACTACCGGCTGTATCCCACGGTGCGGTTTCCGGCGTTCATGCAGGATGCGGCCGAGGCGGTGGCGTGGACCCGCGCGCATGTTGAGGAGTATGGCGGCGATCCGAACCGGCTGTTCCTGATGGGTCATTCGGCGGGCGGCCAGATTGCCACGCTGTTGGCGTTGGACGGGAGCTACCTGCGGGCCGACGGGGTCGATCCGCGCCAGATCCGGGGGGTGATCGGCCTTGCCGGGCCGTATGACTTCCTGCCGCTGCGCAGTCGCACGCTGAAGGCGATTTTTGGTCCGGAAACCGAGTGGCCACGCTCGCAACCGATCAACTACGTGACGTCGGGGGCGCCGCCGATGATGCTGGCGGCGGGTACTGCCGATGATACCGTGGACCCTGGGAACACCACGCGGCTGGCGGTTCGGCTGCGGCAGGATGGGGTGGCGGTGGACGAGCATCTGTATCCCGGCCTGGGGCACAAGCTGCTGATCGGGGCGTTCGCCTCGGGGTTGACGTCGTTTGCCCCGGTTCGGCGCGATACGCTGCGGTTTATCGCCGCGCATGGCGATGCGGGCGCCGGTTGTGGCGAGGCAACGCGATGACGATCGTGCTGATCCTGGGCGTCAGCCTGATGCTATCGATGCTGATGATGCTGGCCTGGGCGGTGCAGCGGCGATTGGGCAACGCCGGCTGGGTGGATGTGGTCTGGAGCTTTGCGCTTGGTCTGGCCGGGGTGATCTATGCCCTGGTGCCGGCGCCGGCCATTGCCTGGCCGGGGCCGCGGCAGATCCTGGTCGCCGCGCTGGTTGCGATCTGGTCAATGCGGCTGGGTTTTCACCTGCTGGCGCGCACGCGCAACGGGCCGGAGGATGTGCGCTACGCCGCGTTCCGCCAGCAATGGGGTGCGGGTTTCGAGCGCCGGCTGTTCTGGTTCCTGCAGATCCAGGCTGCCGCGGCGGCGTTGCTGGCGATCTCCATGCTGCTGGCGGTGCGCAATCCGCGCCCACTTGGGGTGATGGACGCGGTCGCCCTGGCGGTGCTTGGTGTGGCGATCGTGGGCGAGGCGGTGGCCGACAGGCAGATGCGCCGGTTCCGCGCCGAGGCGGCCAATCATGGCAAGGTGTGCGACACCGGGTTGTGGCGGCTGTCACGTCATCCGAACTACTTCTTCGAATGGTTGGGCTGGGTTTCCTATCCGCTGTTCGCGATCGGGTCCGGCGGTGCGGTCGGCTGGCTGGCGTTTTCCGGGCCTGCCTTCATGTACTGGCTGTTGGTCCATGTGTCCGGCATTCCGCCGCTGGAAGAGCGGATGCTGCATTCCCGTGGCGAGGCCTATCGCGCCTATCAGGCGCGCACGCGGGCGTTTCTGCCATTGCCTGTTTCGTCTTTGCCCGATTCGCGATCGCCTGATTCGCCACCGCCTGATTCGAGAGAGCCATGAACCTGGTTGCAGCCGCTGCCGGTGCAGTGGAACGCCTGCCGTTGCCAGACTCGGTGACGCGGGCCGGAATTGCCCTGCTGGTGGACCGCACCGGTCGCCGGCTCGGTCTGGCCGATCCGAGTACGGAACGGAATTTCGCGGCGGGCATGGCGTCCTATCCGATCGCGGAACGTCCGGACGCGGCCAATGCACAGCACTATGAGCTGCCGCCGGACTTCTTCGCGCTGATCCTTGGGCCGGCGCGGAAATACTCGTGCTGTCTGTATGATGATGGGACGGAGACGCTGGCGGCCGCCGAGCAGCGTGCGCTGGCGGAAACCGCGGTGCATGCCGCCCTGGCCGATGGACAGCGGATCCTGGAACTCGGTTGCGGCTGGGGGTCGTTGTCGCTGTGGATGGCGGAGCGTTATCCGAGCAGCGATATCGTTGCCGTTTCGAATTCGGCAGCGCAGCGCGGCTTCATCGAGGCCGAGGCGGCGCGGCGCGGGCTGTCGCGTCTGCGGGTGGTTACGGCGGATATGAACGACTTCGATCCGGGCCGGCGGTTCGATCGGATCGTTTCGGTGGAGATGTGGGAGCACATGTCGAACTGGCAGGCGCTGCTGCGGCGGGTGCGCGGCTGGGTGGAGGCCGATGGCCGGCTGTTCCTGCATGTGTTCAGCCATCGCAGCATGCCCTATCGTTTCGATCATGCCGATGCATCGGACTGGATCGCGCAGCACTTCTTCACCGGTGGGATCATGCCGAGCCACGGGCTGATCCGTCATTTGGACAGTGAGTTCAGGGTGGAGGCGGAATGGCGCTGGAGCGGGGTCAACTACCGGCGTACCGCCGATGACTGGCTGGCCAACTACGACGCCAATACGGTAGCGATCGAGCGGATCCTGCGCGACGTTTATGGCCGCGAAGCGATGCTGTGGAAGCGGCGCTGGCGGCTGTTCTTCTTGGCGACGGCTGGGTTGTTCGGGGCGAGGGATGGCGCCGAGTGGGGCGTCAGCCATTATCGGCTTAGGCCTCATCCTGCGCTCGGGTCCAATCCTCCGCTCGGGCCCAATCCTCCGCTCGGGCCCCATCCTCCGCTCGGGCCCCATTCTCCGCTCGGGCCAGGGTGAACGCCCCCGGATCGGTTTGGGCATAATGGGCGCGCGAAGATCCAGCGGCGGAAGCGTGCGATTTCGTCGCCCTGGTGGTCGGCTGGAACGGTCGGTTCTATCCGTTATACCTGGTCGCGCCGGCCGGGCGCGTGGGATGGCGCGGCGGTGCTGCCGACGATGCAATTCGATGGTTTGCTGCGTGGGCTGGCGGTGAGAGAGGGATCAGCGCGGAACGGAATGACTTTGAAGCTGCGCCTGGGATTCCTGATTCATCGGCAGGCTGTTCCAACTAACGATGGCCTTGATTGCAAAAATCGTCAGCAGCACGAGTGCCACCAAAAACGCCTTGGAATAACCGGAAAGATGCAACATCCGATTATCCTGTTCGGCGCACCAGCGTTGGCAAAATTCCCTGGTCGGGTAAGGCGCCTCGTAAACCACGTCGAGAACGACGTCGTCCGGGGCACCGGCTCGGGTTTTGAGTTCGGCCATGATGCGGTCGCGGCCCTTGGCCTGCAGGGCTTGTCGCCACGCTGTCTCTGGACCCATCGTCAGTTCCCGTGATCTGATCTCGGCGTGATAGCGGGTGTCGCGCGGAAATTCCAGGATTCAACGTGGCATGGCGTTTCAAGACGGCCCGTGACGTGGCGGCGCAAGCCTGTCAACCTGTTCCCGATCAACCACGCGAGGCAATCATGTCGCTTAAGAATACACCCGATCCGGCCGTGCGCGAGGCCGTTGTCAGGCAAGACCTTGGCAACGTGCTGCATCCGATCGTTCAGCATAAGGTGCTGGAATCGAAGCAGATGGTGGTGACCGGGGGGCAGAGCGCGACGGTGTTCGACGCCGACGGCACGCCCTATCTGGATGCGATGGCGGGACTATGGTGCGTGAACATCGGCTATGGCCGCACCGAACTGGCCGAGGTGGCGGCCGAACAGATGCGGCAACTGTCGTATTTTCCGCATACCGCGATGAACCTGCCGGCGGCGGCCCTGGCCGAGAAGATCAATGGATTGGCGGGTGGCGGGTATCGCAGCTACTTCGTCAACTCCGGTTCGGAAGCAAACGAGGCCGGCTTCAAGATCGCTCGGCAGTATATGAAGCACGAACATCCTGGGGAAAACCGGTTCAAGACCATCAGCCGATATTTCGCCTATCACGGCACCACGCTGGCCACTCTGGATGCCGGCGGGATGGGTGAACGGAAAGCCAAGTTCGAGCCGTTTTCGGGCGATTTCGTGCATGTCGCGCAGCCGTACTGCTATCGCTGTCCGTTCGGCCTGAGCTATCCAAGCTGCGGCCTGGCGTGCGTCAAGAACATGGAGAACACCATCCTTGGCGAGGGGCCGGAATCGGTCGCCGAAGTGATCGTGGAGCCGGTGATGAGCGGAGTGGGGGTCGCGGTGCCTCCGGACGAGTATTTGCCGGAGGTGGAAAGCCTGTGCCGCAAGTACGGAATCCTGCTGCACGTCGATGAGGTGATCAACGGCTTCGGCCGCACCGGCAAGATGTTCGGCTATCAGCATTACGGCGTGTCACCCGACATCGTCGCCATCGCCAAGGGCATATCGAGTGCCTATTTGCCGATCGCGGCGACGATGGTGAAGAACAGCGTGTTCGACAGTTTCTATGGCGATGCGGCGGAGAACCGCCAGGTCGGGCAGGTCAACACCTATGGCGGCCATCCGGTCGCCGCGGCCGTGGCGCTGCGCAACATTGAAATCCTGCAGCAAGAGCAACTGGTGGATCGGTCCGCGGAGGTCGGGGACTATCTGCTCGACGGGCTACGGACGTTGCTGCGGCATCGGATCGTCGGCGACGTCCGCGGCAAGGGGCTGCTGTTGGGTGTGGAACTGGTTAGGGATCGCACCAGCAAGGAGCCGCTGGGCCCGGCGCAGATCAGCGCCATCGTCGATTTCTGCCGTGACGATGGGCTGCTGGTTGGCCGCGGCGGCGGTGGCAGGCGCTATGGCAACACCATTACGATGTCGCCTCCGCTGGTGATCACCCGCGCCGAATGCGACCGGATCGTGGATACGCTGGATCGGGCGCTGGGGACGCTTGATCTCGGTGGATAACGTGGGCGGGCTGGTGGACAGCGTGGGGCGGGCTACAGGTTGTCGGTGAGTTTGAGCTGCGCCGGCTTTTTGGAGCGGGCGCGTGCCGGCTTTGCCGCGGGTTTGGCGGCGCTGCGCACCTCGCCGATCAGCGGGATCTCCAGTTGCGGGTCGGGCGGCGCGGCGGTGGGCTTGCGCTGGGCCTCGGCCTGCTGCTGATGTTCGATGATCCGGCGGCGGTGATCCCGCGCCGCTTGCGAGATTGCGGCCACTGCGACCTCCTGCAGCATTGCTCTACCGAGGGACGATACTCAGGAAGCGCGCTTGCGTGAAGGTCTCTGCGGCGCGGCGGCGGGCTTTTCGGGCTTGGCCTTGGCGGTGGTTTTCGCGGCCGGTTTGGCTGCGGCCTTTGCTGCCGCGGCATCGTCGCCCAGACTGCGTTTCAGCGCGGCCATCAGATCGATGACGTTGGTTTCCGCCGGTTCCGGCGTTGCCTCATCCTCGATGCCTTCGCCCTTCAGTTTGGCGTCGATCATTTCACGCAGGCGGGTTTCGTAGCGATCCTCGAGATCGGCGGGGTCGTAGCGACCGGTCTGACGATCGATCAGTTGGGTTGCCAGCTTCACCATCTCGGGGTCGGTCTTGGTCGCCGCGGCATCGTCGAACATGGTTTTCGCATCGTTGATGTCGCGTTGCTCGAACAGCGTATGGGCGACCAGGCCGCCCTGCATCGGCCGCAGTGCGACGGTTCGCTCGCGTTGGCCGATGACCAGCCTGGACAAGGCGACGCGGCCGGTTTTCTCGATCGCTTCCAGCAGGACGGCGTAAACGTCGCGGCCGGTCTGGCCGTCCGGGACGACATAGTAGCTGGCGTCGTAATAGATCGCGTCGATCGACTCGGCTTCGACGAATTTTTCCACCGTCATGGTGTCGGAACTGTCGACCTTGACGCTGTTGAAATCGTCGTCGTTCAGCAACAGGTAGGTGTTCTTCTTGAATTCGTAACCCTTCACCAGGTCGCGGCGCGACAGCGGTTTCTCGGTTTCGGAATCCTGGGTGACCATCTGGATGCGGTTGCCGGTATCCGGGTTGATCAGATGGAAGCGGATCGCGGCACGATCGTGCTTGGCGTTATACAGCGCAACCGGACAAGAGACCAAGGCGAGGCGGAGTTGACCACGCCAGATCGGGCGCTGTGCCATCAGACCAGCCCACCCGGTGGCAGCCAGGCCTGCCGCCTGGTCTTGGCTTCACCGCTGAACTCGGCGTCGGCAGCATTGTCGTCCACCGCATTCTCGATCCGGCTGAGGTCGACACCGAGGTCATCCTCGATATCGGCGAGCGCGCCTTCCAGCCGCCAGTTGTTGGTGGCGCGCTGGGCTAGCCGCACCTGACGCCGAGCGAGCTTCAGGGCATCGACTGCGCGTGCGACCGGGTCGCCGGTGCGGGTGGATGTCTCCATGACAGAAGAATTCATGCAGAGTCTGGGCGGTGGCAAGGCGGCGTTTGAACCGGATCGGCGATTCGGCTTGGATGATTGATCCGGCAATCAAGATATCGATTTAACTTCAGCGGCCAAGTAACTCGGCGCGCGTGCAATTCCGGTAACGAGGAGGCGTTTCAGAGACATACACAAGTTGGCGAGCCGATGGGCTGACCGCGCGCTTGGACACGTCTTGTTCTTGCCTACCGTGCCGCTGATGGAAGCTGGTGCCAGATGTTGGCCGGGTCAGATGTTGGCTGGGTCAGATGTTGACCGTGTAGAATGTTGGGCCGTGTCAGATGTTGGGCCGGGTCAGATGTTGGCTGGGTCAGATGTTGGCTGGGTCAGATGTTGGCTGGGTCAGATGTTGGCCTTGTCAGATGTTGGCTGGTGTCAACGGGCGGGACTTGGGTGGGCCGGATTGGGTGATGGGTCCGGCGCTGGCTGCGCCAGGCGCCTGGCGGCGTAATCCTCGGGGAATAGCCGGTCGCCGAAGCGCTTGGATGCCGGAGCGGTTTGCCGCAGCAACGTGTCGATGGCCTGATAGTCGGCGGTGTGCACCCAGGGACGCCGCGGTTGTTCGCGGTCGTTGAGCCAGAACAGGCTCCAATCGGTTGTCGTCCGGATGATTTCCTTGGCGAAGTCGGAGCCGTAGATCAGGCTGCCGCGCAGCACGAGGTCGATATAGGTCTGCAACATCGGAAACTGGGCCGAGGCTTGTGGCAGGTCGACGCCGGGTTCGGCGCCGGGGCCGATCGGCACGTAGACCCAGATCTGGCCGTCGCGGGGAAGTTCCTGCCAAGAAACGGCCTCTATCATGCGGCGCGGCAGCGGGACGCGGCGGTAATCGCCCTCTCGCCGATCGAACGCCGGCAGATTCGATGCGTTTACCGCGTAGAGCACGCCGTTGATGGTCATGGCTGGTTCGCCGGGATGGGGCTTGCGCAAACCAAGCGCGGTGAAGCCGCAGGAACAGCGGTCGACCCAGGCTCGCAGGTAGCCGAACTCGGCCGAGACCCGCACAGGGATGGCGGGAACCTGGGCGCCGGCGGTGCGGTCGCGCGAGTCGGCGTCGATCAGGGTGCCGTAGCCGAACACGAAGTCTGTCGGCAGGCCGGGCAATTTGTGACCCCAGTCGCCGGCGGCGGCGGCACGCGGGGTGAGCAGCAGCCCGACGATCAGCAGGAGCCGGAAGCAGCGCGGGCCTGGGCGGGTGCCGGGGTGGCGGCGCACGGGGCCGCCGATGAGTTGGGTCAACGCATTGCCGGTCGGCCGGGGGGTGGGCGCGAAAGCATGGTGCGGCGAGAGTGCCATCTTGCCGGAGGCGGTGGAACGGGTCGCGCGCGTTTTACAGCCTGACCGGGGAAAATCGCACGGCGGCGTCGAGGACCGCATCGGCGCGCCGAATAGGATTGCCCCAAATGGCCGGCCGGAAGCCGATCCGGCGGAGACGGCACCTTGCGGCCGTACCGGGCGGAGGGTTCGATCGTAAAGAGCGCCAGCATAGCGGTCAAAACGGTCTCGATATGATGAACTGGCCGGTGGATCAACTGGCTCCTTGTCCGACCTGTCGTCGTCTTACGCGGTACGCCACAAAAGCGTGAGCCTTGTTACCGGTTGCGCCAGTGGGATGGTCGATTTGTCGGCCGAGCGGGACACCGTCGAGCTGATCCATGAAGGGCGGTGCTTTCGTCGAACAGCAGAACGTCGCGCCGCGAACGACGTGGACCATGTTTCTGTCGCATTCAGCCGCTATCGGGGCCGTGCTGGTGACCTCGAGCCGGTCGAGTCACAGCCTCGGCGGCCAGGCTTGGTCCTCAGGCTTGGTCCGCGATGGCCAGGCTTGGTTCGCGCTGGGCAGAAGAAGTCGTTGTTCAGCGTGGCCGCCCCGATTATGGAAGCAGATGTCCGGGCGGCTGCCCCCAACCGAGAAAATTGCCGCCAACGCAAGGAGTGTCCATGCTCGATGTCCCTGCCTTGATGCCGCTGGACCGCCCGCAGCAGGATCTGCGGCGCGTAGGCATTCACCCGGCCCACTGGTATCCGGTTGCCTGGTCTACAGAGCTCAAGCCGGGCAAGACCTATGCCACGCAGTTCGCCGGGCAGCCGATCGTGCTGGCGCGTCCGAAGGCGGCGGCGGTGTTCGCGCTGGAGGATCGCTGCGCGCATCGTCAGGTGCCGCTATCCAAGGGTGTGGTGGACGGCTGCGCGCTGCGTTGCTGCTATCACGGTTGGACCTATGACGGCGCCGGGCGGTGCATCGACGTGCCCTATCTGGGCAAGGGCCGGCTGCCGAATGGCGTGCGGTCCTATCCGTGCCGGGAGCAGGACGGGATGATCTTCATCTGGCCGGGTGATCCGGCGGCGGCGGGGCCGCTGCCGCCGTTGGGTTCGGCGGCCGACCGGGCGTTCAAGACGCGGCGATTTGGCCGCCGGGTCGCCTGTCACTACACGTTCATGCACGAGAACCTGATGGACATGAACCATCAGTTCCTGCATCGGCGACAAATGGGGCAGATTGCGCCGCGATACCTGGATCGGCGCAAAGGTCCGGGATGGCTGGAGTGCGACTACAGCTTTGCTCGGACCAGCGGCCGGCAGCCATTGGGCGAGGCCGCGATCGTCGGCATGCGGCGCGGCGGTTCCAAGGAGCAGCGCGACCTGATGACGATCCGCACGCAGTATCCGTATCAGACGCTGAAGATCTGGACCAGCGGCGATGATCCGGTGATGGATCTGTGGATCGTCTATGTTCCGATCGACGAAGCCCAGCGCAGCAACCGCACGTTCGGATTGCTGTCGGTGCGGCGCCCGAAGATCCCCGGCTTGCTGGACATGGCTTGGCCGCTGCTGATCTGGTTCACCGAACGGATCTTTGCCGAGGACCGCGCCATCGTCGAGATGGAGCAGGCCGCGCACGACCGGCAGGGCGCGGACTGGAACCAGGAGGTGTTTCCGCTGATCCGCGACTTGCGGGAGACGCTGGCCGAGAATGGCCGAGCATTGCCGTAGCGCCGCGGCGGGATGCCTGCGCCGTGAACGTCCCGCTCGAACCGCGATCATGCGTTAGCTGGAGCTTGCGAGACACCATGATGCTGGTTCTGTGAGCGCCGGTTGGTCATTGGCGAGCGATGCGACGCTGCTTGCCACCGCCCGCGCCACGGCGGCCGAAGTGCCAAGCGGCACCGTTTTCATCACTGGCGGGTCCTCGGGCATCGGCCGCTGCACCGCGGTGCTGTTCGCGCGCCACGGGTGGCGGGTGGGCTTGATCGCGCGCGGCGAGGCCGGTTTGGCCGCCGCCGCCGCCGACGTTCGGGGCGCCGGGGCGCGCGCCGCCGTGGCGGTGGCCGACGTGACGGTCAGCGCGGCGCTGCGGGCGGCGGCCGAGGCGATCGTGGTCGAACTGGGGCCGCCGGATGTCTGGATCAACTGTGCCGGGAATGGCGTGTATGGCCGGTTCACCAGCGTGCCTGAGGCGCAGTTCGACCAGGTGACCGCGGTGACCTATGGCGGTTCGGTGAATGGCTGCCGCGTGGCGTTGGCGCTGATGACACCGCTGGGCCGCGGCACGATCGTCAACGTCTGCTCGGCGGTGGCTTTTCATGGTCTGCCGCTGATGACGTCCTATGCCGGAGCGAAGGCGGCGGTGCGCGGGTTCGCTCAGGCGCTGCGGGCCGAGCTGCGGATCGAGCGCAGCCCGATCCGGGTCTGCACGATCTTTCCCCCGGCGGTGAACACGCCGTTCTTTTCCCATGCGGTGTCCTACATGGGCTGGCCGGCTCGTCCGGTGCCGCCGGTGTATCAACCCGAGATCGTGGCCGCCGGCATCCATCTGGCGATCAGCCTCGGGCGCGCCGAGATGGTGATCAGCGGCACCGCGGCGGCGTTCTGCCTGGCGGCCAGGGTTTCGCCGCCGCTGGTGGCGTATCTGATGACCCGGCTGGGGCTGGACGGCCACGTCACTCGCGATCCAGAGGCGTCGCGGCTGCAGCAACCGACGCTGTTCGCTGCGTCGGAGCAGGCGTCGCCGATACACGGGCCGTTCGGTCGTCATGCCCGGCGGCGCAGCGTTCAGCTTTGGCTGTGGCGGGTGGGAGCGACGGCAGCGAAGTTGGGGCGGGCGGCGAGGCGGCGGGTCAGGTTTCGGTCAGCGCCTCGGTAGCACGCCAGACCTGGTCCATCAGCGCGCCGTTGAGCACCCGTCGGTTGGGCGGCACGACCCGGCGTTGTTTGACGTAGGCGCCGGTGATGGCGCGGAACTCGGGCGACAAGGCGACGTGCAGCGGGGTGTCGGCGCCCTGCTGTTCGGTGAGCAGGAACGGCGCCATGGCGCGCCATGCCAGCCCGATCGGTCCGCCGGCGCGTATCAGGCCGGTCGCCACCATGCCGGGGTGGACCACGTTGGCGGTCACACCAGTGTCTTGCAGCCGGCGCGCCCAGCCGATGGTGGCCATGGTCAGGGCGAGCTTGGACTGGCTGTAGGTGTGCACCATGCCCCAACGCCGGATGCCCTCGAGGTCGGTGGGATCGATGCGCGCGCGGTCGGCGGTGGAGGAGCCGACGTTGACGATGCGCGCCCCGGTGGAGGTGTTTGGGGCGGCGATTGGAGCTTTTTCGGCGGCGGCGCGCAGCGCGGGGATCAGCGCGCGGGTGAGCACGAAGGGCGAGAGGTGATTGACGGCGATGACGTGTTCGTGGTGTTCGGCGGTCTGCTGGCGGCTCGTGCGGAACACGCCGGCGTTGTTCACCAGCACATCGATCGCCGGGAAGCGTTCGGTGATCTGGGCGGCGGCCTGGCGGGTGGCGGCAAGCGATGACAGATCGGCAGTCAGCAGTTCGGCCTGGGCGGCGGGGACCTGGGTGGTGATCCATTGCAGGGCGGCGTGGCCGCGCTGGGGGTCTCGGGCGATGATCACCAGGTGGTGGCCGGCGCCGGCCAGGCCGGACGCGATCCAGCGGCCGATGCCGCTGGTGGCCCCGGTTATGACGCTGATCGGCATGGTGGGGAGGTGTTGGTGGGGTTGGTCATTCGGGTGTTGGTTGGGTTGGGGGTGTGGTTGGCGGGGGAGGCGGCTGCGGGGGAGGCGCTGTTCGGTTCAGGCTTTTGGGCCGCTGTCGATCTGGGTGATCGGCCGGCCTTCTAGCGATGAATGGTTTGTTCCTGTTACCCGGGAAAGTGGAAAGCTGATGGAGTCGCGTCGCCTGATGAGCGGGCGATCGCATCTTCGCGCAGTCACGCGGGTCGGCGACACGGCTGCAGAACCGTATGCGCCCGTCCCGCTTGGCGCAGGGGACGGCGCAATACCGCCCTGCACTGCGCCAAGGAAACATAGGGCCGATTGCGCACCACTTGCTCGGTGGAATAGCGCGTGGTCTTGATGCCGCTTTGCGTATCCTGAGGGAAGCCATAAGCGCCTTGAACCGCGCATCATTCTGATGCAACGCGTTTAAGTCAACGAAAGTCCAGCGCCGGTCGCAATAGCGCTACCAGATGCAAGAATATTAACCGCCGGAGACGTTTAGAACAACGCCGGGCAGCCGATTGAAAATGGTGCCGGCGCACAGAATCGAACTGTGGACCTACTGATTACGAATCAGTTGCTCTACCCCTGAGCTACGCCGGCAGCGCGCGAAGCTGGCTATACAATTCCCCCATCGCGCAAGCAACCGACTATGATCGCGAAGATGACGCCGGACCCGATGCTGCAAGCCCTGGATCAAGCCCGCAGCGCCGCCGAACGCGGAGAGGTCCCGGTGGGCGCCGTGGTGGTCGGGGCGGACGGCGGCGTCCTCGCCATGGCCGGCAACCGCACCGAGGCCGATAGGGACCCGACCGCGCACGCCGAAATACTCGCCCTGCGCGCCGCGGCGGCTCGGCGCGGCAGCCCTCGCCTGCCGGACTGCACGTTGTTCGTCACCTTGGAACCCTGCCCGATGTGCGCCCATGCCATCAGTCTGTTCCGGGTGCGCCGGCTGGTGTTCGGTGCCTATGACCCGAAGGGCGGCGGGGTCGATCATGGCGTCCGGGTGTTCGACGCGGCGTCGTGCCAGCACCGCCCGGACGTCGTCGGCGGTGTCCGCGAGACCGAGGCGGCGGCGTTGTTGCGGGAGTTTTTCCAGACCAGGCGGCGATAGTCGGCGATGCGGTCCGCGTCTCGGTTCGCCGCACCCGACCTCGCGCGGTTGCCGATCGTGGTCAATCCGCGCGCGATCAGCTTGTCCGAAGCGACACGCGCCGGGCTTTCGGTCGCTGTCATCATTGCACTCAGCCAATACCTGGCGTTGCCGGCGCTGCGCGAGGCGGCGCTGGCGGCGTTGCTGACCTGCCTGTGCGATCCCGGCGGTCCGATCCGCCGGCGGGTTCCGGTGCTGGTCAGCTTCGCGCTGATCGGCGCGGCGGTGACCGCCGGTTTTGGGCTGTTGCGCGAGCTTGGGCCGGTGGTGGCGTTGCCGCTGGGCGTGTTCGGACTGTTCTGTTCGTCGTTCGTGCGGATCTACGGCCAAGCCCCGTTGCAGGTCGGCGCGTTGCTCAGCACGGTGCAGATCCTGTCGCTCGATCGCGGCGATCCCAGCTTGCGGCAGGCCGGCATTTTGGCCGGAGCGTTCGTCGGCGGGGCGGCGTGGGCGATCCTGCTGACCATGGTGATCTGGCGGGTCTATCCGTTCCTGCCGGCCAGGCGGGCGGTGGCCGAGATCTATCGGCGATTGTCGCAACTGGTCGGCGATCTGCAGGCACTGATGCGCGCGCCGGCGGCCAGCGACGCCGACTGGACAGCCCACGCCCGCATCCACCGCCGCGCCGCCCGCGATGCGATCGAGGCGGCGCAGACCATGGTCATGGACACGCTGCGCTCGCGCGGCGGCACCAGCAACCGCAGCGCCCAGGCGGTGATCCGGATCGAGACGGCGGAACAGATCTTCGGCGGCCTGATCGCGTTGAGCGACCTGCTGGAGCAGGGGTTGCCTGCCGAACGGCGGATCGCCGAACGGGTGCTGCGCCGGATGCGCCCCGTATTGCTGATCCTGGCCCGCGGCATGATCACCGACGACCCGGACGTGGCCGGCCGCGCCAACCGGGCGATCGACGCGGTGGAGGCCGATCTGCGGGACCTTCCAGCGGGCACGCCGTTGCGGGCTGTCACTGAGCGGATCACCGACCGGCTGCGCATCGCTCACACCCTGGCGGTGCCGGCCAACCTGGCGCCCGGCATCGACGCCGCCGGGCGGTCGATTCCGTTGCGGCAGCGGGTGATCCGCCCGCTGGCCGCCAATCTGGACTGGAAGTCCGCTGCCCTGCGCCACGCGCTGCGCACCGCGGTCACCGCGGCGGGGCCGCTGGCGTTCACCATGGTGTGGTTCAATCCGTACGATCACTGGCTGACCATCACCCTGGTCGCGACGATGCAGCCGTTCTTCTCGCTGACCTACACGCGGGCGATCGAACGGGTTTTGGGCACCGCTGCCGGCGGGCTGGTCGCCGCCGGCGTCGGCCTGGTCTGCACGACTCCGCTGTCGATCGCGGCGGCGATGTTTCCGCTGGCGATGCTGGCTTTCGCGGTTCGGACGGTGAGTTTCGGACTGTTCATGATGGCGCTGACGCCGCTGGTGGTGCTGCTGGTGGAAACCGGCGCGCCGGGCGCGGGCGAGTGGACGATCGCCGGCTTCCGCGCCGCGTTCACCACCATCGGCGGTATGCTCGCGGTCGCCGCGAATTTTCTGCTATGGCCGAGCCGGGAGCCGGATTTGCTGGCGCCGGAGGTGAAAAAGGCGATCCTGGCCCATGCCGGCTACGCCGAGGCCGGCTTCTCCCTGCTGCTGGGCGAAACCAGCCAGACCGCGCTGGACCAGGCTCGGCGCGCCGCCGGTGTCAGCACCAATTCGCTGGAGGCGCTGATCACCCGCGCACTGCTGGAGCCGGGCAAGAAGCGGCGGGATGCGTTGGAGGCGGCGATGGTGGTCGATGCGGCGCTGCGCCGGTGTGCCGGGCGGCTGGCGACGCTGCAGCACGACCCGGTGCTGGCCACCGCCGGCGCCGCGCGGATGTTGCGGACCTGGCGGGATTGGACCGGCGCGGCGATGCGGACGCTGGCGTCCGGGGGCACCGACCTGCCGGGCCGCCCGGACGGCGAGGCGCATGACGCGCTGACGCGGATTGCCCGCCAGGTCGACCTGCTGGCCGGGGCCATGGGCCGGCTGAATTAGCGCGGATCCCGTTCAGCTTGTCTCAACGGGAGAAGCGCGAAGACGAAGACCTCTCGGACGCTTCGCCCAAGCCGCGATCGTCGGTTAACGAGCCACGATCGTCGGTTAAAACGCCAACCCCGTTGCCTGCACCACCAGTGGCAGGGTGCGGACCATCGCCAGCACGTCTTCGGGCACGCTTTCGTCGAGTGAAACCAGGCAGATCGCGTCGCCGCCCTGGTTGGCCCTGCCTAGGTGGAAGGTGGCAATGTTCAGCCCGGCGCCGGCCAGGGTGGCGCCGAAGCGGCCGATGAAACCGGGTTTGTCCTGGTTGGTGACATACAGCATGTGCGAGGCGAAGTCGGCCTCGACCTTGATGCCCTTGATTTCGACGATGCGCGGACGCGACCCGGCGAACAGGGTGCCCGAGACCGAACGCGACAGGTTGTCGGTTTCCACGCTGACCCGAACCAGGGTCAGATACTCGGTCGGGCGGTCATGCGCGGTCTCGGCGACGTCGATGCCGTGGTCGCGCGCGGCGACCGAGGCATTGACCATGTTGACGCCCTCCATCAGCGGCGACATCAGCCCAGACAGCATCGCCGCGGTCAGTGGCCGGTGGTTCAGGGCGGCGGCCTGGCCTTCGTATTCGATGCTGACCTTGTGGATGGCGCCCTCGCGGGCCTGGGTCAGTTGACCGGCGAAGGCGCCCAGCAGGCGGCAGAGTTCCAGGTATGGCTTCAGCCGCGGTGCGTCCTCGGCGGAGACCGAGGCCATGTTGATGGCGTTGGTCACCGCGCCGGTCAGCAGGAAGTCGCTGATTTGTTCGGCGACCTGAAGTGCCACGTTTTCCTGCGCCTCGGCGGTGGCGGCGCCGAGATGCGGGGTGCAGACGACGTTCTCCAGGCCGAACAACGGCGACCCGGTTGCCGGTTCGGTCTCGAAGACGTCGAGCGCGGCGCCGGCGACGTGGCCGGATCGGATGGCCTCGGCCAGGGCGGCTTCGTCCAGCAGGCCGCCGCGGGCGCAGTTGATGATGCGGACGCTGGGCTTGGTGGCAGCCAGCGCCTGTCGCGACAGGATGTTGCGGGTGGCGTCGGTCAGCGGCGTGTGCAGGGTAATGAAATCGGCTCGGGCCAGCAGTGCGTCGAGGTCGGCCTTCTCGACGCCGAGGTCAAGGGCCTTCTTGTCCGACAGGTACGGATCGTAGGCCAGAACGCGCATTTTCAAGCCGACGGCGCGGTCGGCGACGATCGAGCCGATATTGCCGCAGCCGATCAGGCCCAGCGTCTTGGCGGTCAGTTCGACGCCCATGAAGCGGTTCTTTTCCCAGTTGCCGGCCTTGGTCGAGACCGAGGCTTCGGGGATCTGCCGCGCCAGGGCGAACATCATGGCGATCGCGTGTTCGGCGGTGGTAATGGTGTTGCCGTGCGGCGTGTTCATCACCACGACGCCGCGCGCGGTCGCGGAGCGAATATCGACGTTGTCCACGCCGATGCCGGCGCGGCCGACCACTTTCAGGCGAGTGGCGACGTCGAGCAGTTCCCTCGTCACCTTGGTGGCGGAGCGGATCGCCAAGCCGTCGTACTCGCCGATCAGGGCGCGCAGTTCGGCGGGCGACAGACCGGGCTTGAGATCGACCTCGATGCCGCGGTTGCGGAAAATCTCGACAGCGGCCGGCGACAGCTTGTCGCTGATCAATACCTTGGGCATTGGCTTTGTCCTGTGGTTATTGCGCGGCTTGTTTCTGCGCGGGGGCGAACGCGCCGGCGACCTCGGCTGCGGCCCAGTCGAGCCAGGGCAATAAGGCCTCGATGTCGGCGGTTTCGACGGTGGCGCCGGCCCAGATGCGCAGGCCAGGCGGGGCGTCGCGGTAGGCGCCGATATCGTAGGCCACCTCGTGCTGTTCCAGCAGCGAGGCGAGTTGCTTGGCCGCCTTGGCCTGACCGTCGGGTGGAAGGGCGGCGAACCAGGGGGGGGTGATTTTCAGGCAGATCGAGGTGCAGGACCGCGTGGCGGGGTCCTCGGCCAGGAAGCCGGCCCAGTCGCTGCGGCTGACCCAGGCGGCGACGGCGGCCAGATTGGCCTCGGATCGCGCGATCAGCGCCGGCAGGCCGCCGATGCGTTCGGCCCAGCGCAGGCCATCGAGGGCGTCCTCGACGCAGAGCATCGACGGGGTGTTGATGGTCTCGGCCTTGAACACACCTTCGGCGAGTTTGCCGTTCGCGGTCAGGCGGAACAGTTTGGGCAGCGGCCAGGCGGGGATGTAGCTTTCCAGCCGTTGCACGGCGTGCGGGGATAGCGCCAGCATGCCGTGCGCGGCCTCGCCGCCCAGCACTTTCTGCCAGGACCAGGTGACCACATCCAGCCGGTCCCAGGGCAGTGCCATGGCGAATGCGGCCGAGGTGGCATCGCAAATCGCCAAGCCTTGGCGGTCGGGGGCGATCCAGCCGGCGTCCGGTAGCCGCACGCCCGAGGTGGTGCCGTTCCACGGAAACACCACGTCATGGGCCGGATCGACCGGGCTCAGGTCGGGCAGCTTGCCGTACGGCGCCGAGAGGACGCGCGCGTCCTTCAGCTTCAGGTGCTTGACGATGTCGGTGGCCCAGGTTTCGCCGAAACTCTCGAACGTGACGATATCGACGCCGCGGGCACCGAGCAGCGACCACAGCGCCATCTCGACCGCACCGGTGTCGGAGCCGGGGACGATGCCCAGGCGCCAGTCTGGCGGCATGCCGAGGATCGCACGCGACCGGGCGACGACCTCGGCGAGGCGGGCTTTCGGTTGCGCGGCGCGGTGGCTGCGACCCACCAAGGCGCCGGCGAGGGCGTCTACGGTGAAGCCGGGACGTTTGGCGCATGGGCCGGAGGAAAAATTGGGATTGTTCGGACGCACGTGCGGAGTCGCGGCGCTTGCCATTGCGGTTCTCCCTTGCAGAAGAAAAGCGTCCCGGTGGGGGGACGTGACCCGCGGCGGCGTTTAGGCTGCTGGCCGCGGTGCGTCAACAATGTTTCGCTGCAGTGCGGCGGAGGCGGGCCGCGCGACAGACTCCGGCGGCTTGCTCACGATGGCGTCAGAACCGGCCCCGAACCGGCGGCGCCGTTTCGGACTTTCCGGAACGCGCGGTCACTTCGCGCGTTAGGATTTTACGGCAGGTTCCGGCGCTGGTCGTGGGATCGGTCAGCCGTGTTGCGCCGGATCAGATCGGCTGACAGCGCTTGAACCGCGATGTTAAGCCCCAGCCCTAGGGCAATACAGCGCCGGCTGACGAAATCCGCAGCGGTGTTGCTTGGACCAACGCCCTTCTCAACAAAAACAGAGGAACGTCTTCCAACGGAGACGGAACCACCATCATGATGCGAACGGTTTCCTTGAGCGCCTCGCTTCTGATTGCCACTCCGGCGCTGGCACAGAACCCTCAGCAGTCGTCCCCGGCCAACCCGACCGTGCCCATGGCGCCGCCGAGCGCGCCGTCGCCGCCACCGGAGAAGATCGCCCCGGCCGACCCAAATCCGTCTGGTGGCAATCTGAGCAATCGGCTGTCGCGGCAGAAGGGCACAATCACGCCGCCGAATGTGGATCCCGGGTTGGCGGTGAAGCCGCCGCAAACTGGGGCAGGTTCGACGACACCGGTGATTCGGCCGCCGGGATCACCGGGGGGCAATCCGTCGGTGATTCCGAAGTAGGTCCGCGGGCGGTTCTTGCCACCGGCGTTTGGCGGAACAATCCGGCGGCGGTTGGTTCTACTCCATCTGTTCGTTCCAGGTCCGGCCGTCGCGCTCGATCAGCGCGATCGCCGCGGTCGGGCCCCAGCTTCCGGCCGGATAGGGGCGCGGATGATCGGGCCGCGCGGCCCAGGCTTCCAGGATCGGCTCGACCCAGGCCCAGGCGGCTTCGACCTCATCATGGCGCATGAACAAGGTCGGGTTGCCGCGCACGGTGTCCATCAGCAGCCGCTCGTAGGCGTCGGGGAAGCGTTTGCCGAAGGTCTTTTCGAAACTGATGTCGAGGCCGGTGGGGGATAGCCGCAGGCCGCCTGGGCCGGGGTCCTTGGTCATCATCTCGAGCCGCATGCCTTCCTCGGGCTGCAGGCGGATGATCAGGGTGTTGGGGCGCCATTCGGCTGCCTCGCGCGGGAAGATGGAGAACGGCGGCTTGCGGAACTGGATGACGATTTCGGACACTTTCGAGGGCAGCCGCTTGCCGGTTCGCAGGTAGAACGGTACCCCGGCCCAGCGCCAGGTGTGCACCTCGGCCTTCAGGGCGACGAAGCTTTCGGTGGCGGAGGCTTCGTCGGAGCCCAGATCGGCGAGATAGCTGGGCACCGGCTTGCCGTCGATCGCTCCGTGGGCGTACTGGCCGCGCACCGTAAGGCTGGCGACCTCGTGCGGTTCCATCGGCTTCAATGCGCGCAGTACTTTCAGCTTTTCATCGCGCACCCGGTCGGCGTCGAGCGACACCGGAGGGTCCATCGCGATCAGGCACAACAGTTGCAGCATGTGGTTCTGCACCATGTCACGCAGCGCGCCGGATTTGTCGTAGTAGCCGCCGCGGCCTTCCAGCCCGACGGTCTCGGCGACGGTGATCTGCACGTGGTCGATGACATCGGCGGTCCACAGCCGCTCGAATATTGTATTGGCGAAACGAAGCGCCATCAGGTTCTGCACCGTCTCCTTGCCCAGGTAGTGGTCGATGCGGAAGGTCTGCGCCTCGGTGAACACCCGCCCGACGCTTTCGATGATGCCGTGGGCCGAGGCGGCATCATGGCCGATCGGCTTTTCCAGCACGACGCGGGATTTGTCGGTCACCATGCCGTTGGTGCCGAGCGCCTTGCAGGTCGGGCCGTAGAGGTCGGGCGAGGTGGCCAGGTAGAACACCCGGATTCGGTCGGGGTCCAGCAGGTCCTTGAAACGCGACCAGTCGGCGTCAGGCGCGGTGGCGTCGATCGAGACGTAGTGCAGTTGCGCGAGGAAGCGCTGCACCGTATCGGCCTCGCGATCCGCCACGGGCACATGTTTTTCCAGCGCCTTGGTGGCTCGGCCGCGGAAATCTTCGTCCGACAGTTTTGACCGGGCGGCGCCGATGACGCGCGATTTTGCCGGCATCTGGCCGTCGCGAAAGCGGTAGTACAGCGCCGGCAGCAGTTTTCGCAGCGTCAGGTCGCCGGTGGCGCCGAACACGACGCAGTCGAAAGTCGCGACGGGTATGATCTGCGGCATCCATCAGACTCCTGTGGCTTCGCGGGTGCACAATCATTGCTACACCATGCGGACGGCGTCTGACCACGGAAAGCTGTGCGCGCCCGATACGGCCTTGAGCGGCGATAGGATACGTTGCGGCGTCGATATTATGTCCGGGTTTCAGCGCTGCTCCCCGGAGAAGCCCGCGGTCAGCGCGGCGAGCCGGTCCAGAGCGGCTTGCGGCAGCGGGCCTTTTTGCACCGCGGCCAGGCTGCCCTGGAACTCCTCCACTGTCGCCATGCCGACCAGGATGGTGCCCATCGCCTTGTGGGTGATGGCGAAACGAATTGCCGCTTCGGCAAGGCTGGTGGCGAAGCCCTCGGTGACCAGAGGCATCAGCCGGCGGGCCCGTTCCAGGTCGATCTGGTAGCTGTGGGCGGACCCGATCGGTTCGGGCGGCGGGCTGGCGGTCGGGTGGCGTTCGGCGGTGCCGGTCAGCGCACCCGCGGCGAGCACGCGGATGCCGACCACGCCGACGCCGGCCTTCTGGGTGTGGTCGAACAGCCGGCCGTAGTCCTGCGCGGGATAGTTCGGCGGCAGTGCGGTGGCCGCCGAAGCGTTCAGCATGTTGTAGCTGACCTGGGCGCTGTCGATCAGTTCGGCATCGATGACCTGGTGCAGTGCCTCGGTGTCGCCGATCGCGGTGATGCCGAGGAAGCGGGTTTTGCCGGCTTTGCGCAATGCTTCGAAGGCGGGAACGACTTCGTTTCGCACCTGCGAAACGCTGAGGGTTTCGCCGCCGCCTTGCAGGGTTATGGGATTGTGCAGGTGGAAGATATCGACGTGGTCCATGCGCAGGCGCTGCAGGCTGCCGTCCATCGATTCGGCGATGGTCTTGCCGATGGCGGCGAAATTCTCCGACGGGACGCGAACCTTGGTGCCGACCGCGATGCCGGCGGGCTTGCGGGCGGCCATGACGCGGCCGAGATTCGTTTCGGATGCGCCATTGCCGTACTGAACCGCGGTGTCGAAGTAGTTGATGCCGGCGTCCAGCGAGAGGCCGATTGCTCGGTCTTGGTCAGCGGGCGAGCCGCGCACCATCAGGCCGCCGACGGCGCCGCAGCCAAAGCCGAGGATCGAAAGTCGCAGGCCGGAGCGGCCGTAGATGCGGGTTTCCATCGGTATGATGTCCTTGGTTGGTAGTGCAGCGGGGGTTGGTAGCAGCGGGGCTGTTAGCGGCGGGTCAGGCGTAAAGGCCCGCGGTTCGGGCGCGCAGTTTGCTCAGCGCAACCAGTAATTCCAGTGTCGGGGCGGCAACGCCGGCCATGTGCGCCAGCACCAGCGGGGCGTCGAACATGCCGTCGATTTCCATCGGCCGGCCAAGCTCCAAGTCCTGCAGGATGCTGGGCTTGTGGTCCATTGAGCGCTGGCCGGCGATGCGGCGCGCGTGATCGGTGGCGGGATCGGCGCCGAGTGCCTGGGCGATGGCGGCGGCTTCCTGCATCATGCGCAGTGCCGCTTGTTGCACTGCCGGCTCGATGTAGGCACCCTTGGGGGCGCCCCCGGTCAGCACCGCGAGCGTGCCGCCGGCGAGATTGCTGATCAGCTTGTTCCAGATCTCGGTGCGGATCGCTGGCGTCGCCTCGCCGCTGATGCCGCCTTTGGTGATCAGATCGGACAGCGTGCGCACTCGATCCGACATCGTTCCGTCCGGTTCGCCGAGGATGACGCGGCTTTTCGGCTGCTCGACTTCGATGACGCCGGGCGCGGTCACAGCGCTGGCGGAATAGACCACGCCGCCGAGCGTGCGGCCGGGACCCAACGCCTGGCGCAGCGCGTCACCGGGGTCGATGCGAGGCAGCGATTTGCCCTGATGGGGACCAGGGAGGTGGTCGAAATACCACCACGGGATGCCGTTCATTACGAACGCAACCGGGGTGTCCGGACCCAGCAAGGGTGCGATCCGGGCGGCGACGGCGGGAAGTGCGGGTGCCTTAACCGTAACGAAAACCGCGTCCTGTGGTCCGAGTTCGGCCGGATCGGCCGCGGCGGCGACCGCGGCGCTGTGTTGCCCGTCGATCGCGTGGACGGTCAGTCCGTTGGCCTGGATGGCGGCGAGGTGCGCGCCGCGGGCGATGACCGAGACGCGCGCTCCGGCGCGATGCAGGCGGGCGGCGAGATGTCCGCCGATGGCGCCGGCGCCGAAGATGCAGATTTTCATGCTGGTCATCGGACGCCAGGACCGCCGGGATGGTCAAGTTGGCGTGCCCTGGTCGGGCTCGGTTTGATGGCTTAGAAGGCTGCGATCGGTTTCAATCTGGAGCAGTCGCATGACCAAGATCACCCGTACCGAACCCGGCCCGATCCTGTCGAAGGCGGTGGAGTATCACGGTTTCGTCTATCTGCCGGGGATCACCGCGCGCGACACCAAGCAGGACATCAAGGGGCAGACCACCGACGTGCTGGCGCAGATCGACGCCATGCTGGAGCATCACGGCACCGACAAGACACGCCTGCTGCAGGCGCAGATCTGGGTGAAGCACATCAAGGACCGGGTGCTGATGAACGAGGTCTGGACGCCGTGGCTGCCGAAGGAAGGCGCCCCGGCGCGGGCTTGCGTGCAGGCCGAGATGGCGGCCCCCGATGTGCTGGTGGAGATCATGATCACCGCCTGCAAGTAGCGCCCGGCCTGGATGGGTTCAGGCGGTCGCGCCGCCATCGACCGGGAGCGCCACGCCGTTCACGTACGAGGCTTCATCCGAGAGCAGGAACAGCGCGGCGTTGGCGATTTCCTCGGGCTGGGCAACGCGGCGCATCGGGTTTAGCCCGCCGCGCTTGCCGATCAGGGTTTCCGGCGTTTCCCCGGCCGGCATCTGGCTGTCCGGGCGGGCGACGAAGACGCGCAGCATCGGGGTGTCGGTGGTGCCGGGGCACACCGCGTTGACCCGGATGTTCTCGGGTCCGTAGCGTTTGGCCAGACCCTTGACCAGGCCGACGACGCCGAATTTCGCGGCGTTGTAGATCGGACTGTAGGGCGAGCCTTGCAGGCCCGAGGTCGAGGCGGTGAACAGCAGCGATCCGCCGCCTCGGGCGCGCAGGTGCGGCAGCGCCGCCTCGGTGCTGACCAGCACGCTGCGGACGTTGAGATTCATCGCGAAGTCGAAATCTTTCCAGTCGAGGCCTTCGATCGAGGCCGGCCCTGGGGTGCCGACGTGGTTCCAGACGAAATCGAGGGCGCCAAACTGGCTTACCGTCTGGCGCACGATGTCGCGGGCGAAGTCGTCGCGGGTCAGGTCGCCGGATAGGCCGATTGCCTTGCCGCCGGCGGCGGTGATCTGGCGGACCACCGCGTCGGTTGCCTCCTTGTCGAGGTCGACGACGGCGACCGAGGCGCCCTCGGCCGCGAAACGAACGGCGCCGGCGCGGCCCATGCCGGAGGCGGCGGCGGTGACGATGCCGATTTTGTTATTTAACCGCATTGTTGTTTCCTCTTGTTTTCAGCCGGTCTGCATCGGCAGGCTGGCGTCCTTGGTCCACTCCGATAGTGACGCGTCGTAGATACGAACGTCGGTATGTCCGAGCATCACCAGGATCAACGCGTCGGCACTGGCGGCGATGCCGCCGCCGCAATAGGTGATGACCGGGCGGTCCAGCGCGCCGACCGTTGCCATGCGGCGGCGCAGTTCGTCGGCCGGCAGAAAGGTATTGGTTGCGGGGTCGAGCAGATGCGCCGCTGGCAGGTTGACGCTGCCGGCGATGTGGCCGGGGCGGCCATAGCTGTTGCCGCCGCTACCGTCGTGCTGCGCCGGCAGCAGCGCGTTCAGGGTGCAGATGCCGGCGTCGCCGATGGCGGCTTTGACCGCGTCCTTGCCGACCATCAGGTTGCGCACTTCGCGGACCTGGAAATCGCCCGGGCCGGGGGGCGTTGCGGCGCCGGTTTCGATCGCGCGGTGTTCGGCGGTCCATTTCTGCCAGCCGCCGTTCAGCACCGCGGCGTTGTCGTGGCCGAACTCCCGCAGCAGCCACCAGACCCGGGTCGCCCACCATGGGTTCGCGGTGCTGTAGGTCACCACCCTTGTGCTGTTGCTGATGCCGAAACGACGCATCGTGGCGGCGAAATCGTCTGGCAACGGGAGCATGAAGTTGAGTTTTTGTCTCGTATCCGATACGTCTCGCGCGACATCGCAAAACCTTGCGCCGGGGATGTGGCCTGTTTCGTAGTCCTCGCGGCCGGGTTTAACGACATAGGTGGTCTTCGGGTCGGGGATCAGATGCGTGGTGCAGTCGAGCACCACCACCTGGTCAAGATGCTGGGCGAGCCAATCGGTCTCGACCAGGAATTCCGGATGGACGAAATCCGCCATTTCTCAGTGCCCCGCCGCGAGTTCGGCCAGTTCGATAACCACGTTGCCGGTCGCCGATGGGTCGAGAAAGATGATCTTCGACCCGGCATGGCCGATGCGCCAGGTATCGCTTTGCAGTTTGACGTTCTTGGCCTTGAGTTCGGCGATGGCGGCTTCGATGTCGTCGACCTCAAAGCAGATATGGAACAGGCCGGCGCCTTTCTCGGCGATCCATTTGCTGACCCCGGACTCCGGCCCGCGGCCTTCCAGCAGTTCGATGTAGGACTGGCCGACCGGCAGCATCGCCAGCCGGGTCTCGCCGATCTGTTCCTGGTATTCCAGTTCGAGGCCGAAGGTATCGCGCATCAGGTCGAGCGATGCCTGCATCGAGTCGACGGCGATGGCGATGTGTTCGACGCGCTTGATCTTCATCGTTGCGGTTCCGTTGTTCAGGAGATGATCACGCCGCTATCGACCGGGTAGACGTGTCCGGTCACCTTGGCGGCTTCGTCGGAGGCCAGGAACAGCGCCATGGATGCGACGTCCTCGGGTTCGATCAGCCCCACGAGATGGGACTTCGCCAACTTGTCCAGGGCGGCGTTGCGGGCGACGAGTGTCTTTACCCGGTCGGTCATGGTGGCGGACGGGGCGATGGAGTTGACGCGGACTTTCGGGGCGAATTCGACTGCCATCGAGCGGGTGATCGCCGCGACGCCGCCCTTGGCCGCAGTGTAGCAGTCGCGCCCGGGGATGCCCATCAGCGCGACGTTCGACGACATGTTGATGACCGATCCACCACCGGATTTGATGATCGCCGGTATGCCGAACCGGCAGCCGAGGAAAGTGCCGAACAGGTCAAGCTTGATCACCCGCCAGAACTCGTCCAGCGGCGCGGCGGTCACGTCGGCATCGCGCGCCGTCGAGCCGCCGGCATTGTTGTGCAGCACGTGCAGGGCGCCCCAGTGCCGCAGGGTCGTTTCGATGGTGGCCTGGATGCTGTCGGGTTCGGTGACGTCGGTGGTGACGGCGATCACGTGGCCGCCGGACTGGGTGATGAGTTGCGCGGTCTGTTCGCCCGCGGCGGCGTTCAGTTCGGCGACGACGACCCTGGCGCCTTCGCGGGCGAACAGCCTGGCGCTGGCTCTGCCGATGCCGGTTCCGGCCCCGGTGACGAGGGCGACTTTTCCGTCAAGGCGTGGCATCCGCGTTCCCCCCATTGGTCTGGGAGTCATCGTCACCCGATGGGGGCGGCGGATCAAGGGGCGGTCCGGGTCAGAGTCGGAGCCGCGTGATGTCGTCTTTCAGGGTTGGTCGGTTGAAGTTCAGCAGCAGGTCGATCTTGTGGCTACCGAGCCGAAGGTAGGTCAGCAAGTGCGCCTGGTGGATTTGGTTGGGTGGGTCGATTGCCTTCACCTCGACGACCAGGCTGTCGCCGACGACGATATCCATGGTGTAACGGGCGTTGAGTTGCGGGCCTTAGCGGATTGGAAGTTTCTTTTGGCGAACGAACGGGACGCCGGCCTGTTGGAGTTCATAGCACAAGCATTCTTCGTAGGCGCTTTCCAGCAGCCCGGGGCCTAGGTGGCGATGCACCTCGATGGCAAGGCCTATGACCGTTCTGGTTGCGTCGAGCTCTGGGGGGTCGGTCACGTGCCAGGGATGTTCATTGTGTCTTCGGGTGGATTGTGGATCTGCGAGATTAATGGGTGGTGTCGATTTCGGATACGTCGTCGGTCGTGCGCTCCGTTTCAGTGTTCGTGCGGTTTTGTTGATTTGGATTCAACACGAAGAGCATTGGGCTCGTGGTGGTTTAGCGGGGCTGTTAAGGCTTCTGTCTGTTAGGCTGAGGGTTCGGGCGAAACGCGGCTTCGAATGTTTTGCCAACGGCGGATGGTGTCACGAGGGGATTTCGGCGATCGAATGCGCTGGGCGTATCGGTTCAAAATATCGACCCCCAGAGACCCGACACGGCTCGATGCTGGATTATGTTTTCTTCGTGTCATTGTGTTTTCGTGTTGATTCGTCGCTGCGAAGATCATGAGCGGTGGAGCAATGGCACTCAGTTAAAATCGCTTGTCAGCACGCCCTGTCGAACCTGTCTGTTTGGAAGACACTAAAGCAACAGAGTTCATCACTCGCGGCACGGCCAGTCGGGGCGGTCGGTTGCTGGCTGCCGGTTACGCCGGCAGGTCGTAGCCCAGCGCGGACTCGGCTTCGAATGTCTTGCGCACCGCGGGTCTCTGCATCATGCGGTCGTGGTGCGCGCTCAAGTTAGGGAACGTCGCCGGATCGGCACCCAAGGAGCCGC
This sequence comes from Rhodopila sp., assembly GCF_965277825.1. Lineage (NCBI taxonomy): Bacteria > Pseudomonadati > Pseudomonadota > Alphaproteobacteria > Acetobacterales > Acetobacteraceae > Rhodopila > Rhodopila sp. The sequence goes on from NZ_OZ255846.1 coordinate 1,569,122, forward strand.
GGAAGCGCCAGAATAGGCGGAACAGGTGGATGTCCGCGATCGAATATGTCCCGCCCACCGCCCAGCCGCGATCGCCCGATGCTGGATCGGCCAGTCGTTGATCGGCCAGTCGTTGATCGGCCAGTCGTTGATCAGCCAGTCGTTGATCGCCCAGGCGTTCATCGGCCAGGCGATACATCGCCCGCGCATGATCGATGCCTTGCCGGCGGGCCGGGTGCAGGCTGGATGCGATGAACGACATCCAGGATATCACCTGCGCCTCGGCCTCGATGTCGCCTGATGGAAGCAATTTTGCCTCCGTGTATCGCCGGGCCAGGTAGTACAGGATCGCGGCGACTTCGGTCAGCGCGCGGCCATCCATTACCAGTGTCGGCACCTTGCCCTCGGGGTGGAGCGCTCGGAACTCGGGCGGGTCCTGGTCGCGTTGGGTGAAGCGGATTGCGCGGCTCTCGAACGCGGCGCCGACTTCGTGCAGGGCGATGTGGACGGCCATCGAACTGGAGCCTGGAGCGTGATAGAGGATGTACATCGGCTGAGCCTATTTCTGCCGCCAGGGCAGGCCCTCGGCCTTCCAGCCGCCGGTGGCGCCACGATGGCCGAGCGCGTCGGGCGCCCCTTCGAACCCATCGGCGACGTTGAACACGTGCGGGAAGCCAGCCGCCTGGGCAGCCTGCGCCGCCGCCATGCTGCGCCCGCCGGTGCGGCAGATGAAATAGACCTTGTGATCCGAGGTCAGCCCGGCCTGTTTCAAATTGTCCTCGAAGCTGTCGTTGCGCTGCATCGTCGGATAGATCTGCCAGGGGATCAGGATGGCCTGCTTGCCCGAGGCGGTCAGTTCCGGCACACCGACGAAATTCCACTCCACGTCGGTGCGCACGTCGACCAGTTGCGCGTTGTCGTCCGATTGCAGGGCTTCCCAGGTCTGGGTTGGCGCGACATTCTCGACCATGTTGATGACTCCGCTCAGGAAAGAGGAACCGATGACCGCCTTGTATCACGGCAGCAGTTGGCAAGACGACCTGGCGCAGGCTATCGGCAATACCCCGCTGATCAAACTGCGCGGGGCTTCCGAAGCGACCGGCTGCACCATCCTCGGCAAGGCCGAGTTCATGAATCCCGGCGGGTCGGTCAAGGACCGCGCCGCCCTGGCGATCGTCACCGACGCCGAACAGCGCGGCACGCTGCGTTCGGGAGGGACCATCGTCGAGGGCACTGCCGGCAATACCGGCATCGGCCTGACCCTGGTCGGCAATGCTCGCGGCTATCGCAGCGTGATCGTGATGCCGGAAACCCAGTCGCGGGAAAAGATCGAATTCCTGCGGATGATCGGTGCCGACCTGCGGCTGGTGCCGGCCAAGCCGTATCGTGATCCGGGCAATTATGTGCATGCCTCGCGCCGCCTGGCCGAGGAGATCGCGGCCGAGACCGGCAACGCGATCTGGGCCAACCAGTTCGACAACGTTGCCAACCGGGCGGGACATCAGGCCACCACCGGGGTCGAGATATGGGAGCAGACCGGTGGCAAGGTCGACGCGTTCACTTGCTCATGCGGCACCGGCGGCACGCTGGGCGGGGTTTCGTTGGCGCTCAAGCAACGCAACCCGGCGGTCCGCATCGTGCTGGCGGACCCGTTGGGCAGCGGTCTTTATGGCTGGGTGAAGAATGGCGATCTGGCGATCGAGGGGTCGTCGATCACCGAGGGCATCGGCAATTCGCGGGTTACCGAAAACCTTGCGGGGATCGAGATCGACGACGCGGAACGCATCCCGGACGGCGAAGCGCTGGAGCAAATTTTCGATGTTCTGCTTCACGAGGGGCTGTCGGTGGGCACCTCGGCCGGAATCAACATTGCGGCGGCGATACGGGTGGCCAAGGCGATGGGGCCCGGTCATACCGTGGTGACCATCCTGTGCGACGGCGGGTCGCGCTATCAGTCGAAGTTATTCAATCCGGCGTTCCTGCGAGAGAAGGCACTGCCGGTGCCGCACTGGTTGGCATAGGCGGGGAGCCTATTCGGCCGCGCGCGGCGTGGCGCCCGGCTTGACATCGCTGTTCGCTGGGGTGAGCACGATGGCGTCGCGCAGAACCGCGTCGTCGATGCAGGCCCCGGTCAGATCGGCGGTGCGGATATCGGCCCGCCGCAGATCGGCGCCGGTCAGCCTGGCGCCGATCAGCTTGGCGCCGTAGAGGATCGCATCACTCAGATCCGCCCAGGCCAGGTCGGCGCCGCTGAGATCCGCCCAACTGAGATCGGCGCGTCGCAGATTGGCCGCCTGGAGATCCGCCGCGGTCAGATCGGCGCCATACAGGAAGGTCTGGGACAGGTTGGACCGGCCAAGCACGGCGCCGCGCAGGCTGACCCGTTCAAGCCGAGCACCGCTGAGATCGGCGCCGCCGAGTTGCGCTGCATTGAGGTCGCAATCACCAAGTCGCGCGCCGCGCAGGTCGGCTCGATGCAGGTTGGCGCCGCTGAAACGGGCTTCGAGGATCGTGGCGCCGCTGAGGTTCGCCGCATAGAGGATCGCCCCGCTAAGGTCGGCCCAACTGATCGTGGCTCCGGTCAAGTCAGCGGCTCGGACGTTGGCCTGGGTCAGGTTGGATCCGGTCAGGTTGGCGCCGGAGAGGTTCGCCCCGACCAGGTTGGCGCGACGCAGGCAGGCACGCCGCAGATCGGCCTGCGACAGATCCGCGGCGGCAAGATCGGCCTCGGTCAGGTTGGCGGCGAACAGGTCGGCGCCATGCAGCGGTGCCTGCCTCAGCGATGCCCCGGCCAGATTGGTCCGCGTCAGGTTGAGGCGTGCATCCGCGGCGATGCCGTCGGCGGCGCGTCGCCGGATGATGACGTCCAGTGCGGCGACAACGTCGGCCGATCGTTGCCAACGATACGAGCTTGGCGCCGCGGCGGCATCATGGATTGACGCTGTGGCCGCGGCGGTCGGATCCGGCCACGGCGCGCGTTGTCTGATCAACGCGGCGAGGATTTCCGTCACCGCACCGTGGTCGGGCCGGCTTTGGCGAGCGATCCGGTCCAGGGTATGGATACCGCCGAGGCAGACCGCCAGTTTGGCGCTACCGATCTGTTCGATTGCCTGGCTGAACATTTCGGTGCTGGTCGGTGCGGGGTCGGATCGGCGCGGCCGGTTGCGCCGGGGTAACCTGAGTGGCTGCTGCCGCAGTGCGCCCCAGGTCAGCAGGCCGCCGCCCAGCAGGGCGTCCACCGCCGTTAAAGTTTCGCGGTTCCGCGCATACCAATCGCACGCGAGCGCGACAAGCGACATTCAGTCACGCTTATTCCTTGCCTGGGTAGCGATCCGATGGCGCCAGGCGGCCTGGTGACGCGGCCGGCGTTCATCATTACGACTATAGCATGACGCGATGCGGCTGCAAAACAACTTCCGCGCTGGTGCTGGAATTTTGCTGGAATGGTGCGGCAGCGGATCGCGGCGCCCTTGGGCGGCAACAGGCGCCAAGTCGGCGCGGCTCGGCACTGTTCCGCTGCTTTGCCAAGCTGAGTGTCTGGCCTGGCGACGCTGACGCGCTTTTTATCGTCACCTGCTTCGAGCGTTCAAACATGCCGCCGCGCGATCATGCGGTATCCGGCGCAGCATGGTCTGTGCCGGCCGCTCGACCCAGCGGAACACGATGAACGCCGCGGCGAACACGCCGCCGAGATAGGCCAGCATGAACCAGTCGTGATAGATCAGCGGCGGCGCCGGGATGGCGAACTGGTTCAACAGCAGCATGGTGGCGAGCTGCATCGGGAAATGCAGCATGTAGCTGGCGTAGGTCAGGTTTCCCAGCGCGGTCAGCAACGTCCTGATCCGCTGCCGCCGCGGCCGGACGACGAGTTGCGCCAGCAGGATCGCGGCCGGGAACATCGCCAGGCTAGCGCCGGCGATCGCCAGCCCGTGGATTGCCACCAGGGCGGCGCAGACCGCGATCAGGCCGGCACAGCCGAGGGCGCAACGCCGACGCCAGGCCAGATCCAGCGTGCTGATCCAATCATGCAGATGACAGGTCAGCGCGCCCAGGAAGAAGAACGTTCCGGCGCCGGTGAAGGCCGGCTCGATCCCGAATATCGTCTTGGCGATCGGTGCCGCGATGGCGAAGCCGAACATCGCCATCGTGTCGGTCCGCCACCCGGCCCCGGCACGCCGGGTGATCCAGAAAAACGCCACATAGATCAGGAGTTCGGCGGAAACGCTCCAGGACGGGCCGTTGAACGATTCGCCTGACTGCCAGCCCCACCAGTTGGCGAAAGACAGGTTCATCACGAAATGCGAGGCATCGTTGAATAGATAGACGAATGTCTCGCCGAAGCGCGCGGCGTAAAGCGTCTGCAACGCGGCCACGATCAGCAGCGTCGCCAGTTGCAATGGGTAAAGCCGCGATAGGCGCAGCACCAGGAACCGGCCGAACGACAGGCGGGTTCGGCTGATCGAGGCGCGGTATTTCCAGGTCAGGATGAAGCCGGAAATGCACCAGAACAGTTGCACGCCGCTGTAGCCGTAGCTGTAGAACGGCGCCAACAGGGCGCGGAACGGCAGCCGGGTCACATCGTAGGCGGCTTCGTGGTGGCCGACGAACATGAAGTGCTGGTAGTGCCAGACCAGCACACCAACCGCGGCGAGAAAGCGCAGCAGTTCCAGGCCGATCAGGCGTCCGTCGGCCTGTGTCCGCGGATCGCCGCCCATGGGTCAGACCGGCAGCCGGATGCGCGCACGCAGGCCGCCCATCGGGCTGTCCTCCAGCACGATTTCGCCGCCATGGGCGCGCACGATATCGCGCGCGATGGTCAGGCCAAGGCCGGTGCCGCCGGACGACCCGCTCTCGAACGGGCGGAACACGCTCTCTCGTTTGTCGGCCGGGATACCGGGCCCGTCGTCATCGACCGTGACCTGGACGGACCGCCCTTGCGCCGCGGCGGCCAGCACCACGTGGCGGGCGTGGCGGCGGGCATTGTCGACCAGGTTGGTGATGGCTCGCCGCACCGCGTCGGCGCGCAGCTTCAGGGTCAACTCGGGCGGCACTTCGACCTCGAGTTCGGTCCCGGCGCGTCGCGCGCCGGCGGCAACCTCGTCGAGGATCAGCGCTAGATTGACCGATTCCGCCTGCTCGATGCCCTCGCCGCGGGCGAACGCCAGGTAGCCGCCGATCATGCGTTCCATTTCCTCCACGTCGGCGGTCATTTCGGTGATGTCGTCGCGCAGGTCCTCGGTGCGCGGCAGCATGGCCAGCGCCAGCCGCAGCCGGGTCAGCGGCGTGCGCAGGTCGTGCGAAACCCCGGCCAGCATCTCGGTCCGTTGCGCCAGGAAGCGGCGGATGCGGTCCTGCATGCGATTGAATGCGGTGGCGGCCTGGCGCACCTCCGAGGCGCCCTCGGGGCGGATCGGCGGCACGTCGCGGCCCATGCCGAATGCCTCGGCCGACCGCGCCAGGCGGCGGATGGCGCGCACCTGGTTGCGCATGAACATGGCGGCGATGGCGAACAGCAGAAGCGCCGAACCGACCAGCCAGCCGACAAACAGAAAGATGGTGCCAGTGGCTAGCCGCTTGCGCGGCGCCTTCACGTCCAGCACGCCGTCGGCCAGTTGCAGCTGGATCAGCACGGATTGCGGATCGGAGGTCCAGTCCATGGTGAACGGCACGCGAAACCGCTCGGTCAGCGCCGCGGCGAGATCATCATCTTCGGGACCCAGGATGTTGACCCGTTTCTGCGGCTGCAGTTTCGCGCCGGGCTCCAGCTTGATGTCGAGCACGAACTCGTTGCGTGCCAGTTGCAACGCCCATTCGCGTTCCGCCGGGTCCTTGAGCCGCTGCACGATATCGACGGTGTAGGAGATTTCCCCGGCGATGGCGCCGGACAGCCGGCGCGAGACCAGATTGAGATGGCTGCCGTAGAAAATCTGCAGCGCGATCGCCTGCACCACCACCAGCGGCACCAGCATGATCAGCAGGGTCCGCCCGAGCAGGCTGCGCGGCATCAGGTGCTTCAATTGCGCGGCGAACGGCAGCGGCAGCCGGGCGCGCATGTCAGCTACCGGGCTTCAGGATGTAGCCGCGGCCGCGCACGGTGTGCAGAAAGCGCGGCTCACGCGGGTCGGCCTCGATCTTGCGGCGCAGCCGGACGACCTGGACGTCGATCGCGCGTTCACCTGAGTCGTCCATGCCGAGCGCCTCGGCGATCTCTTCGCGCGACAGCACCTCGTTGGCCTTGCGCGCCAGCGCGGTCAGCAGCGCGGCTTCGCCGCCGGTCAGGCGGATCGGCCCGGTAGCGTCGCGCAGTTCGCCGCGCGCGACATCGAATTCCGCCTCACCGATGCGCACCGGCCCGGCGGACGCCTCGGCGGCTGGCGGCGGCGGCGCGCGGCGCAACAGGGCGCGGATGCGCAGCACCAGTTCACGCGGCTCGAACGGTTTGCCGAGGTAGTCGTCGGCGCCGGCCTCGAAACCGGCGATGCGATCCTCCGGTGCGCCGCGCGCGGTCAACAGCAGGATCGGCAGATCGTGCGGCTGTTCGCGGCGCAGCGACTGGGTCAGATCGAGGCCGCTTTCGCCGGGCATCATCACGTCCAGCACCATCAGGTCGGGATTGATCGCGCGTAACTGGGTGCGCGCCTCGGCGGCGTCGGCGGCGGCGGTGACCCGGAAGCCTTCATTGGTGAGGTAGCGTGCCAGGCGTTCGCGCAGCCGCGGATCATCTTCCACCACCAGGATATGGCAGTCCTCGGACATGACGTCAGGCATCCTCGGCCGGACCGGTGCCGTCCACATAGGCCCGCGCGCCCTGGTCCATCATGGCGCGCATCAGGGTGCGAAAGCCTTGCACAGCCGGCGGCCCGGCAGCGCGATAGGCCTGGGCGATGCGCTGGCGCTGGGCCTCGAACAGGCGTTGCTCCAGCGCCTGGCCTGTTTCTGTCAGGGTCAAAAGGCGCAGCCGGCGATCCTCGAACCCTGGCGCCTGGCCGACATAGCCCTGGTCGACCAGGGCGTTCAGCACGCGGGCGAGCGATTGTTTGGTGATGCGCAGGATCGCCAGCAGGTCGGAAACGGTGATCCCGGGATTGCGGCCGATGAAGTGCAGCGCGCGGTGGTGCGCCCGACCGAAACCCAGTTCCTCCAGCACCTTGTCGGCGACATTGGTGAAATCGCGGTAGGCGAAGAACAGCAGATCCTGCGCCAGACGCATTTCGGCGTCGCCGACATCGACAAGCTGGGTCGGCGGCGGCAACTTGGGTGGGGTGACGAACCGGGACTCGCGAGATTTGGCTTTGAGCATGGCTGACATCCGATTGCGAATAGGTCAGTGATGTTGACTTAATTTCGCTCTTCGTTATAAAACGCGGGCACTGCAAGCAACAAAGTTACGGAGACGGCGGCCATGACGTTGCTTCCTTTCGACGATCGCGACGGCTGGATCTGGTTGGACGGTTCATTGGTGCCCTGGCGGGACGCCCGGCTGCATGTTTTATCGCATGGCCTGCACTATGCCAGCGCGGTGTTCGAAGGCGAGCGGGCCTATGCCGGGAATATTTTTCGGCTGCGTGACCACACCGAACGCCTGATCAACTCGGGCCGTATCCTGAGCTTCGAGATTCCCTGGTCGACCGAGGCGATCGATGCCGCCTGTGCCGCGGTGCTGCAGGCCAACAACCTGACCGACGGCTATGTGCGCCCGATCGCCTGGCGCGGGTCGGAGCAGTTGGCGGTGTCGGCGACCGGCACGTCGGTGCATCTGGCGATCGGCGCCTGGCCTTGGCCGAGCTATTTCGGTGCCGAACGCATGCAGGGCATTCGCGTCGCCGAGGCGGAGTGGCGGCGGCCTCCGCTGGAGACCGCGCCGGTGCACGCCAAGGCGTCGGGGCTCTACATGATCGCATCGCTGGCCAAGGTGAAGGCGGAGCAGCAGGGGTTTGCCGATGCCCTGATGCTGGACTGGCGTGGCCTGGTGGCGGAGACGACCGGGGCGAACATTTTTTTCGTCATCGATGGCGAGCTGCACACGCCCGACCCCGACTGTTTCCTGAACGGGATCACCCGGCGCACGGTGATCAGCCTGGCGCGGCATAAGCAGATCAAGGTGGTGGAGCGGCAGATCGCGGCGGACGAACTGGGTCGGGCGACGGAAGTGTTCCTGGCGGGCACCGCGGCCGAGGTCACGGCGGTGCGTGAGATTGGTGCGCATCGGTTCACGCCGGGAGCGATCACCGAGACGTTGATGAAGGATTACGACGCCCTGGTGCTGAAATCGCCGCGGGAGGTGGCGCGGGTGGTTGCCTGATGGCCGCGGTCGTGGTTTGCCGGCCCATCGGTTTCAACCGCCAGTCCTCGTTTCGGAGCCGGTTCGCGACCGTCAAGTAGCGGTTCATCACCCGCACCGACTCTGCCAGTCCGGCCGCTGAACGCGGATGCAGACGCGTCCCCAACCTGCTGGTGGCGGCTGAAAGCGACGCAGCCAGGTCGAGTATTTCGATGCTTGCGTCGTCTAGCTGGCAAGGTTCGATCTGGGCTGGGGTTTCATCGAAGTGGCTCATGCCAATCCTTGAACTTTCGAAGTATATGAAATTTAACATAAAATTAGCCAAACTGGTCAAATTTTGCCGATCTTCGACCCGATCCATGGTCACCTGCTAACGTGTTGACAGCAAAGCTGATTTGGCCGTGACCGTGGTGCGGTGCCGTTCATGATCGCCCCGTTCGCCTCGCCGCAATGGCATTCCCGCTGCCGGTTCCCTGCTGCCCGCGACTTCCGCCGGTGAATGCCGTAACCTGGCTGCGACTGACACGAAGGAGTATCGAGTGCCCGAAACCGACGTTGTGATCATCGGGGCCGGTCTGGCCGGGCTGGGTGCGGCGGCTGCGGTGCGCGATGCCGGTGCGAGTGCCGTCGTGCTGGAGGCGTCGGGCCGAACGGGCGGACGCGCCTGGACCGATCATCCGGCGGCGTTGGACGGCGCCTGGTTCGACATGGGTGCGGTGTGGCTGCACAACGCCGAGCATAATCCGCTGGTGCCGATCGCGCAGGCTGCCGGTGACCGGCTGTTGCGCTCGGACACGATCCGCCAGGAGCGCACGTTTATCGGCGACCGCCTGGCCACCGAAGCCGAACTGGCGGCGTATTCCGACGCCGAACCGCGCTATTTCGCGGCGGCTGACGCCATCCTGGCGGAGCGGGACGATGTGTCGCTAGCCGAGGTCGCCCGGCGTCTGCCTGACGATCCATGGGCGGCGACGATCGAGGCCTGGGAAGGTTCGGTGATCTGCGCCGTCGATGCCGATCGGTTCAGTGCCCGGGACTGGCGACGCAATGCCCTGGCCGGCAGCAACCTGGTGCCGGACGGTGGGATCGGCGCGTTCGTGCGGCGGCGGCTGACGCAAGGACTCGACATCAGGTTGAACACCCCGGCGACGCGGGTTCGCTGGGGCAATCCGGGCGGCCAGGTGACGGTCGAAACCGCGCGCGGGTCGATCACCGGCGGGGCTTGTATCGTCACCGTCTCAACCGGGGTGCTGGCGTCGGAAACGCTGCGGTTCGACCCGATCCTGCCGGCCCAGGTGAGCGAGGCGGTGCATCAATTGCCGATGGGATTGGTGGTGAAGGTGGTTCTGCGTGCCGCCGGGGGCGACCGGCTGGATCTGCCGGGGCATTGTTTTGTGGATCGGATCCTGACGCGCGTCGGCGACCCGCTGATGCCGTTCCAGTGCTGGCCGTTCGGGCGCGACTACGTGCAGGGCTGGATCGGCGGGTCGACCGCCTGGGACCTGGCGAGGCAAGGCGAGCCGGCGGCGGTCGATTTCGCGCTCGGCTATCTGCGGCAGGCATTCGGTGGCCGGGTGGACCGGCTGTTCGCCGGAGGGGCGACGCTGGTGACGCATTGGGATGCCGATCCTTGGGTGCGCGGGGCTTATTGCTATGCGGTTCCGGGGGCGGCATTGGCGCGTGACGCTTTGGGCGAAGCGGTTTCGGATGGCCACCTGATGTTTGCCGGTGAGGCTTGCCATGTCGGGCTTGCCGGGACGTTGGGGGGCGCTTGGATCAGCGGACAGGCCGCGGCACGGACCGCTCTGGCGGCCACGCGGTTCGTTGGGCGGTGAGCTTTCGGGCAGGTGGCGAAGCCGCGGGGTCGCGATTACGGCTTTGACCCGGAAGGTCAACCTGGCTTAGCGAACAACCATCAGGCCTAGCTGGCTTTCCATCGGCTCGTAGTCCCGATCATCATGCAGCAGCCTGTGGCCGTGCTCGATGCAGAAGGTGCCGATCAACAGATCGATGGCTTTGCGCACCGTAAAGCCTCTCGCGCGCATCATGCGGAAGTTGCGCGCCGCATTAACGGCAATATCGGGCGAGACGATCGACCGCACGACATGCTGCCGCAGGTTGCGTTCGATGCGGGCGGCATGCGGTTCGTCACGGGCTCCCTCGGGCACCTTGGCCATGACCAGGTCGCCGACCAGCAGAGGTTCGTGCAACGACAAGTCGAGCAGTCGCATCGCGGCGGGCGTTGGTTGATTGCGCAAGGCGGCGATCCACACCGAACTGTCGACCACGATCACTGGTCGCGACTTGCCCGGTTGGCGTCCAGATCGACGTCCCAGCCCAACCCCAATATATCCTCGACAGCCCGTCTTTGGGCGGCGAGGCGCACCAATACTTGCAGACCTTGCTCCACCACCGCCCTTTTTGTCGTGGCGCCAGTGGCACGGATCGTATCGGCCATCAGCCTGTCGTCGATTTCGATGTTGGTTCGCATTTCTCTCGTTACACACAGGATGTGGTGAAAATATACACCTATAGTGTATCAGCGTCGTGTGGTTTCGGTAAGCGGGCTTTCCGCTCCTTGCGCCCATCAAACAGTGCGGCGCAACGAGGGACGCCGACTTGCGCGATTGCGACCTGTTCCAGACCGGACTGGACGGCGCCAGGCTGGACCGCGCGGATCTGACAGGTGCCGAACTCCGCGGGGTCAATCTGCTGCGGCTGGGCGGCTTTCCCGGGACGAGGATCACCGCGACCCAGCAGTTCGCGGTGCTCTCGGCGATGGGGACCGAGGACGACCCGTGAAATCGGCCGGCGACTGTTTACACGCCCCGCCGCTGCTGCGTCATTCCGACCAATTCGCGTCGCACATCGGCAGCGTCCTTGACCGGCTGGGTCCAGGCGATCCGGATCACACGCTCGGCCAGCGCCAAATCGAACCCGTCCACGTCGGCGGTGACCATCCGCCAGTCGCCCGCCTCGCCGGCGATGGCGGCCAGCGCGGCGGGGTGGTCGCGGTTGCAGTGCGACAGAATGCCGGATTCGGAGGCGAGAATGGCGGCGACCGCTTCGGCGTCCGGGGCGAGATCCGCCGCTTTCAGCCGGAACGCCCTGGCGAACCCGCCGACCAGGCTAGCCGCCGCCGGCTTGATCCGCCAAGTGGCGAAATCGGTGAAATCGGCATACAGCGACGCGTACGGATGCACCGCCAGATAGCGTGCCTTCAGTGGCGGATCGTCCACCATTTCGGCCACGCCGGTGATGCTGACGCGCGGCGTGGTCTGCGGGTTGGCGGTCGGTGCCGGCCCGCTAACCATGACAGAGCATCGCGAGTCGGCGATCAGGTGGCGGGTGTGCTCCGACAACCGCGATAGCAGCAGCAGTAGCGACCCATCCGGCATGCAGGCCGGCGTTGCCAGCGAGGCGAACGGCTGGCCCTTGGCGGTCGTCGCCAATGTCCCGCACCGCGCCGCGCGTAGCAGACAGCGTGCCTGCCAGGCGGGCGACTGTCCCGCCTGATCCGGCGCCGGCGGTGCAGCCGGCCTGCTTGCGGGCGGGCTGCTTGCGGGCGGGCTGCTTGCGGGCGGGCTGCTTGCGGGCGGGCTGGGCGGGGTCTCATCAACCGGTTCAGATGCCATGCTTTGTCCAACCCCCGTCCGTAATCCGCCACAATCGCCTGCCATAACGTGCTATCACGGCGGACATCCCCAACCCCCAGCCTGGTAAACACGATCGGCGATTGGGGACGTCCCCGAGGTACACGGTCGGGCCAACACACGATCGAGGAACACACGATGAAGCAGACCATCGCCCTGGTCGATGACGACCGCAACATCCTGACCAGCGTGTCGATGACGCTGGAGCAGGAAGGTTTCACCGTCCGCACCTTCACCGACGGCGAAAGCGCGCTGCAGGGCCTCAGCGCACGCCCGGTGGACCTCGCGGTGCTCGATATCAAGATGCCGCGCATGGATGGGATGGAGTTGCTGCAGCGGCTGCGTCAGCGCAGTTCGATGCCGGTCATTTTCCTCACCTCGAAGGACGAGGAGGTCGATGAACTGATGGGTCTGCGGCTCGGCGCTGACGACTACATCACCAAGCCGTTCAGCCAGCGCCTGCTGCTGGAGCGGATCCGCGCGCTGCTGCGCCGCAACGAGGCGGGCAAGGCCGAGGGATCGGGCGCCGCGCCCAGCGGGGTGATGACGCGGGGCGACCTGGTGCTGGATGAGACCAAGCATCAATGCACCTGGCGTGGCCACGATATCCAGTTGACAGTGACCGAATTCCTGCTGGTGAAGGCGCTCGCCGCCCGTCCCGGCATGGTCAAGAGCCGCGACCAACTGATCGACGCGGCCTATGGCGAGAACATCTACGTCGACGACCGCACCATCGACAGCCATGTCAAGCGCATCCGCAAGAAGTTCCGCACCGGGACCGAGGAGTTCAACCACATCGAAACGCTGTACGGCATCGGTTATCGCTACAAGGAGCAGTGATTGCCCGACGGCAGCCTTCTTTCCGGGCTGACCCGGGCGGCCGCTCCGGCAAGGCGGTTCCGCCAGCGCTGGGTGTCGCCGCTGCTGCGCCGCATCCTGCTGGTCAATGCGCTGCCGCTGGCGCTGCTTGTGGTGGCGCTGCTGTACCTGGACCAATACCAGAACGGGCTGCTGGAGGCGCAGGTCACCGCGTTGCGGGAGCAGGCTCGGGTGTTCGCCGGCGCGCTGGGCGAAAGCGCGGTGCGCACCACCGACCCGGACAATCCCAAACTGGTGCCGGAAGTCGCCGGTTCGCTGCTGCGTCGGCTGACCGAGCCGACGCCGGACGCCCAGGCGCGGCTGTATGCGCCGGATGGCGCGGTGCTGGCAGACTCGCGACAGCGGGAAGGCCCGGATGGCACCATGAGCACCGAACCGCTGCCGCCACCGCTGGATCACGGGGCGGTACTGCGGATCATCGGCTGGGTCTATGACCGGGTGCTGGGGCTTTTGCCGCATACCGCGCCGACGACGCTGGTGGATACCACGCCCTCGGCCGGTGGACCCGACTGGCAGCCGAACGTGAAGGAGGAATTGCGGCTCAACAGCGCCGGCAACAGCAACGAGACCGCGCCCTACATCCGCCGCACCAAGGACAATCGCCTGCTGGTCACCGTCGCGGTGCCGGTCGAGCGGGACAAGCATACGGTCGGCATCATCTCGCTGACGCGGGAGGCGCGCGAGGTGGACGAAAGCCTGTTCACCGTCCGGATGTCGATCCTGGCGCTGTTCGGCCTGGCGCTGGGGCTGACGGTACTGCTGTCATGGTACCTGTCGCTGACCATCGCGCGCCCGATCCTGCGCCTGGCGGAGGCGGCGTCCGACATGCGCGAGGGGCTTGGGCGGTCGGGCAGCGTGCCGCCGTCGCTGCTGCGCCGGCGTGACGAGGTCGGCGCGCTGGCCTCGGCGCTGTCGGCGTCGTCCGCCGCGCTGTGGGAGCGGATGGATGCCACCGAACGCTTCGCCGCCGATGTCGCGCACGAGATCAAGAATCCGCTGTCGTCGATCCGCAGCGCGATCGAGACCCTGCGCCGGATCGAGGACCCAAGCCGGCAGCGGCAACTGCTGACCATCATCGCGCAGGACGTGGTGCGGCTCGACCGGCTGATCAGCGAGGTGTCGGACGCCTCGCGGCTGGATGCGGAACTGTCGCGGGTGACCGTCGCGCCGGTCGATGTGGTGCCGATCCTGCATACCTTGCTGGAACTGGATGAGGCGACCCGCGATCAGGACAACGACCCGAAGCTGGAGATCGTGGCACCGCCCAACGGGGCCAAGGTCTGGGCGGTGGAGGATCGGTTGGTGCAGGTGTTGCGCAATCTGATCGGCAACGCCCAATCGTTCAGTCCGCCGCGTGGGCGCATCGTGGTGCGGGTTCGCGAGGTCGGCGACATGACGGAACTGTGCGTCGACGACGACGGTCCCGGGATTCCCGACGCCAACCTGGAGCACATTTTCGATCGTTTCTACTCGGAGCGGCCGAAGGGCGAGTGCTTCGGCCAGCACTCCGGCCTAGGGCTGTCGATCAGCCGGCAGATCGTCGAGGCACTGCACGGCCAGATTTCGGTGGAAAACCGGCGCGACGAAGTCGGCCGGGTGCTGGGGGCCCGGTTCATCGTAAGGTTACCAAAGGTTTAGCTTTCGGATGACAAGGCGCCGGCGGCCCGGGGGCTCAACGGGTTGCCGGAGCGCGACAAACGACCGTCATTGCCGGGGCCAGGCAGAACTTGACGAGGGCGACACTAGGCAGACGGGGTAGAATCGCGAATCTTCATTCCAAACAACGGGTTAGACGATCCGAACTGGACTGTATCGCGGCGTTTGCCACAGCCGCGGCGGTTGCTGAACCGGAGTGCCGGCGGGTGCCGACGGTTCGACATCGGCACAGGGCCGGCACCGTCATGGTTTTCAGCCAAATTATCGTGCGGTGTGAACATACCGCCATGAGTCGTGCTTAATATGATGCACCCGGCAACGAGGGGAGGCATCCATGCCGTTTGATGGACTTGGTTATGTTTCGACGACGACTACCACGACCACTACAAAATCCCCGCTTTGGACGCGCCTGATTCAATTTGCCCTAGGCGCACCTCCGGTCACGAAGTCAATCCCCCTGCACGCGTTCCAGCCGATCCCCCCCGGTCAGCCGGATGCCGTGACACTTCAGGTCTTGACAATTGGCCGGGCACTGATCGAGGACCGCAAGGATTGGGTTCAGCGGCGCTATGAAACCCGCGACGGCCGCCGCTGCGCGGTTGGAGCATTGCGCGGCGCCGCCAGACTCATGAACCTGCACGGACCGCAGCCCGGAGCCAATACCATCCTGCTGTCGGTTGCCATGAGCCGAGGCTTCAACGACATCGAGAGCATGAACGATAACTCCAGTCATCGTCAGGTTATCTCGGCGTTCGATGAAGCGATTGTGCGGGCGCGCCAGTCCTAGGGTTCGAGTCCTCGGCTAGCGTATCCGCTTCGACTTTCTAGCCTGGCTATCCGAGCACGAAAGGATCGTGCGCGGATTGCCGGGATACGTCCGAGCTCAGGCAGAGATGCCTTTGTCCTCGACGGGTCGCCACACTCTGCCAGTGCGCTGTAACAAGGCGTCGGCTGGACCGTCGCTGCCGGACGCGTAGTTCGGAAAGTTTGCCGGCGGTTGGCTTGACCAGTTGTCCAGCACGTCACCGACCACCCGCCAGGTCTCCTCAACCATGTCGGCGCGGTTGAACAGGGTCTGGTCTCCTGTCATGACATCATAGATAAGAGTCTCGTAGCCAATGTTCGGCTCCCTTGGGAACCAGTCGGCATAGCTGAACGCCATCCTCACCGCGGCAAGGTCAACCACCGGACCGGGCCGCTTCACCTCGAACTGCAACGCGATGCCCTCGTCCGGCTGGATTTTCAGCAACAGCCAATTGCATGGTATCGAGGCGACGTCGGTTGCCTCGAACGGTGCGTACGGCGCCGGCTTAAAGCGGATGGCGATTTCCGACATGCGCCGGGACATGTGCTTGCCGGTGCGCAGATAGAACGGCACCCCGGCCCAGCGCCAGTTGTCGATCGCCAGTTGCACCGCGACATAGGTTTCGGTAGCGGAATCCGGCGCCACATCGTGTTCCTGTCGGTAGCCGGCAACGCCGCCGGGGCCGGGACCATACTGGCCGCGCACCGCATCTTCCGGCGCCACCGTGCGCAACGCCGCGAACACGTCTTCCTTGCGGCTGCGCACCGCATTGGCGTCGAACCCGCCGGGCGGTTCCATTGCCACCATCGCCAGCAACTGGAAGACATGGTTGGGGATCATGTCGCGCAGCGCGCCGGTCTTCTCGTAGAATCCGCCGCGGGTTTCCACCCCGACGGTTTCGGCCACCGTGATCTGCACGTGGTCGATCCGGTCGCGGTTCCACAGCGGTTCGAACATGCCATTGGCGAAGCGCAGCGCCATGATGTTCTGCACCGTCTCCTTGCCCAGGAAATGATCGATCCGGTAGATCTGGTGCTCCTCGGCGCAGCGCAGGACGCTGGTGTTCAGCGACCGGGCGGAGGCCTGGTCGTGGCCGAACGGCTTCTCGATCACCACTCGGCGCCAGCGTTCCGAGGTCTTGCCGTCCTGGTCCCAGTTCTCCTCGAATAATCCGGCGTTGCCGAGGTGGGTGACGACCGGACCGAAGAAGCGGTCGGCGATCGCCAGGTAGAACAGGCAGTTTCCGCCGGTGTCGGACGAGCGGTCAAGCTGCTGCTTCAGTTTCCGGTAGGTGGCCTCGTCGGTCAGGTCGCCGCGAATATAGGCAATGCGCCCGGTCAGGCGCTGCCAGGTGGCCTCGTCCACCTTGTCGATGCGGCTTTCACTGGCGGCCTTGCCGACGAAGCTCTGCATCATGTTGTGCAGGCTGTCGCGCCATTTGCCGGCATCGAGGTCGGCGAGATCGACGCCGATCAACTCGAACCGTTCGGGCAGCAGGCCGGTGGTGGCCAGGTTGTAGAGTGCCGGGACCAGCAACCGCTTGGTGAGGTCGCCGCCGGCGCCGAAGATGACCATGGCGCAGGGGCCGGGCGGCTTGGGCGCGCGACGCGGCGGGGCGTGGATGACTTCGGCCGCCGGTGGGGCCGCCGGTGGGGCCGCCGCTGGGGCCGCCGCTGGGGTTCCGGCCGGGGCCGTCGGTTGGGTATCTGGCATGGGTTGCAGATAGACCGGCCCGACCTGGAAGGACTACACTTTGGAGTGAGTGGCTGGGGGGTGAGCAGTCGGATACCAGGACGGTTTCCGCTTTTCGCGGAATGCGCTGGTGCCTTCGCGGCCTTCCGGCGAATGGCGCTGGGTCCAGCCTTCGTGCGCGAGCATGGCGATCTGGCGCTCATCCAGCAACAGGTCGTTGGCGCCAAGGAAGCTGCGCTTGGTCATGGCGATCGCATTCGGTCCACCGAGCAGGATTGCGTCGAGCAGGTGGGCGAGCTTGGCCTCGGTCTCGGCCTCGGGGACGACTTCGTGGATCAGGCCGATGCGTTCGGCCTCGCGCGCGTCGAAGCGTTCCCCGGTCAGCGCGTAGCGGCGGGTGTGGCGCAGTCCGATGGCGTTGATCATGTGGGTGGAGATCGGGGTCGGGGCGACGCCGACGCGGATTTCGGTGATGCCGAACTGCGCATCGGGGGTGGCGAAGGCCACATCGACGCAGCAGACGATGCCGACGCCGCCGCCGAAGCAGGCGCCGTGCACCAGCGCGATGGTGGGTTTGGGGAACTCGTTCAGCAGTTGCATGGCGCGGGTGGTGGCGATCGAGGCGGCGTAGTTCTCGGCCGGCGGATAGGCGGCGACCTCGCCCAGCCAGTTGATGTCGGCGCCGGCCTGGAAGTGCTTGCCGGCGCCGCGGATCACCAGGCAGCGCACCGCCGGGTCGGCGGCGAGGTCGGTCAGGCCGCCGATCAGCGCGTCGAGCAAGCCGGCGTTGTAGGCGTTGCCGACCGCGGGACGGTTCAGCCTGGCGGTGGCGACGCCGCGCGCGTCGGTCGATAGCAGTACGGGCGGTTCGGTCATGGTGGCTCCCCTGGTGGGCTGCAATCCTGGCGGGCGGTCTTGACGGCGGCGCCGAGAGTGCCCGACCTGATATCGAACACAAGGGCGCCGCGGCGCCTGACCGCAACGCACCGAGAGGCGAGGCCGATGCCCGAGCTCAACATCCTGACCCTGATGCGGGTCAGCACCCAACAGCGCAGCCGGATCGAGGCGGTCGATGCGTCGGTGCGGCTGACCGATGCCGGCGGCTGGTTCGACGGCGAATATCGCGCCACCTGGCCGGACTTCACCGCGCAACGCTATCTGGCGCCGGACGCGACCGGTAAGGGTAGCCGCGAGGATCGCGACCGCCTGCTGGCCGAAGCCGACATCATCCTCGGCGGCTGGCCGTTCCCGCTCGATCTGCGGGCCCGGGCACCGCGGTTGAAATGGTTCCATCAACGCCCGGCCGGGGCAAGCAATCTGCTGCGCGGCGATTTGTGGGGCAGCGACGTGATCGTCACCACATCCCGCGGGTCGGCCAGCTCGCTGGCGATCGCGCAATACGCGCTGGCGGCGACGCTGCATCTGGCCAACGGCCTGAACCGCGCCGCCGTTGATAGAGAGGCGGGCCGGTTCGATTCGAGGTCGTATCGGCCGATCCTGCTGGATGGCAAGACCGTCTGCGTCGTCGGCGCCGGCGGCATCGGCCAGCAGGTCGGCCGGCTATGCGCCGCGCTGGGCATGCGCGTGGTCGGCACCCGCCGCCATGCCGCCCCGGAACAGGCGGCCCCGCCCGGGTTCAGCGAAATCGCTGCCGCCGGCGAGCTCGATCGGTTGCTGCCGGAAAGCGATGTCGTCGCGATCTGCTGCCAGTGGACACCGGAGACCGACCGGCTGTTCGACCAGGATCGTTTCGCCGTGATGAAGCCCGGCGCTATTCTGGTCAATGTCGCGCGGGGCGAGATCATCGACGAGGCGGCGCTCGCCGACGCGCTGGGTTGCAATCACCTGCGCGGCGCGGCGCTCGATGTCTATGTCGGTGAATTCGAGCGGCCGCCGATGGCGCGGCTTTGGGCCGATCCGCGGGTGCTGATCACGCCGCACGTTTCCGGCGCCAGCGACCAGGACCGGCATGGCGGCATCGAGCTGTTCTGTGACAACCTGCAGGCTTGGCTCAGCGGCCGGCCGATGCGCAACGTGATCGACTGGTCGCGCGGCTACTGAGCCGTTCGCGGTAGCGGCGAAGAGCAGCTACTGAGCCGTTGGCGGTGGCGGCAACGATGAGAGGGCCATGCCGGGTCAGGACGGGCCCGGGTCAGGACGGGGCCGGGGCCGGGCCGCGACACATTGGAGGCTTGAACCGCTATCGACGAGCTTCGCCGGATCGGTGTTGGCGCCGCAGATCACGACCCCGACCCTAGCGGCGGGTGGCGGTTGGAACCGCCCGGACAACAGTGCCGCGGCGGCGGTCGCGCCGCCGGGTTCGACGATCAGACGGAACTGGTCCCACAGCAGGCGCTGCGCCGCCAGGATCGCCGAGTCGGAAACCAGCACGGTCTGGCTGACGAAGCGCTGGGCGATCGGGAACATCAGCGCGCCGACCTGCCTGGCGCCAAGACTGTCCGCCGCCAGGCCGCCGGCTGGGGCGTTCACCGGCTGACCCGCGCGCAACGCCTGGTGCAGGGCGGGGCAGCCCTCCGGCTCGACACTGATGACCAAGACGCTGCCGCGGTACCAGGCGGCGATGCCACCGATCAGGCCACCGCCGCCGGCCGCGACCAGGATATGGGTCAGGTCCGGAACGGCTTGCTCGAACTCCCGCCCCAGCGTCCCCTGCCCTGCCAAAACGTCGGTATGATCATAGGCGTGCACCTCCAACGCGCCGGTCTCGGCCTGGCGGCGATGCGAAGCCTGCAGCGCGTCGGCATAGCTGTCGCCACCCTGCACGACGGTGGCGCCGTAGCTGCCGATGCGCGCAACCTTGGCTGCGGGGGTGGTTGCCGGGACGAAGATCTCCGCCCTTACCCCGAGGCTGCGCGCTGCGTAGGCGACCGCTGCCCCATGATTGCCGCCGGACGCCGCGATCACGCCGGCGCCCCCAGGCGACGTCGAAAGCAGCCGGTTGAACGCGCCGCGCGGCTTGAAGCTGCCGGTGTGCTGCAGCAGTTCCAGCTTCAGATCGACCGGCGCATCGCCGCCGAGATCGGCCCGCAGCACCGGTGTGTGCCGGATGTAGGGGGCGATTCGCGCCGCCGCGGCGATGATCGATCCTCGATCGGGCATGGTGTCGAAGCTGGCACACGGGCACATTCGCGGCAAGCCACTTCCATTTGCCGCATGATGCGTTCAGAGTGCTGGCTTATGCGTAATCAGCGGCGTCTGCACGGAAGCTGTATCTCACGCGACGGCCAGGCGATTTTGCTACTGGGTCCGCCGGGATGCGGCAAATCCGACCTTGTGCTGCGGCTTATATCGCGCGGTTTCGAATTGGTGGCTGACGACCAGGTGGACCTCGCCGACGGCGTTGCGTCCTGCCCCGGCGCGTTGGCCGGTTTGCTGGAGGTGCGCGGGCTAGGGATCGTGCGCCTGCCGTACCGTGCGCACGCCCGGCTGGCGCTGGTGGTCGAACTCGATGGCCACGGCGATCGGCTACCGATGCCCAACTCGCACCCGGCGTTCGGCGTGCCCGTCTTGCATCTCGACGCCGCGTCCGCCTCGGCCGCGGACAAGTTGACCCTGGCGCTGGACTGCGCGCTTGGCCGGGTCAGCCAGGTGGCCGGAGCGTTTGCCGCGTGATCGCCGGTCTTCCGAGTCACGCGGCATGAGCGCGATGGCGGTGGTTATCGTCACCGGCCTGTCCGGCGGCGGCAAGGCCTCGATCCTGCGCGCGCTGGAGGATGTCGGCTACGAGGCGGTGGACAACCCGCCACTGACCATGCTGGAGGAAATGGTCGCCAGAAGCGAGCACCAGTTGGCGGTCGGCATCGACGCGCGCACCCGCGGCTTCGACGCCGGGGATGTGCTGGACAGCATTGCCCGCCTCGGCAGCAATTCCGAGCGGCGCATCCAGTTGGTGTATGCCTGGGCCGACGACAAGACGCTGCTGCGGCGCTTTACCGAGACCCGACGCCGTCATCCGCTGGCGCCCCGCGGCGTCGTGGCCGACGGCATCGCGGCGGAGCTTGCGCTGACCGAACCGCTGCGGGCGCGGGCCGATCTGGTGGTGGACACCTCGGGTCTGCCGATCGCCAGCCTACGCCGCTTGATCGAGCGGCATTTTGGCGCCGGAGTCGATCCAGCCCAGTTGGCGGTGTCGCTGATTTCCTTTGCCTATCCCAAGGGGCTGCCGCGCGAAGCAGATCTGGTATTCGACGCACGCTTCCTGCGCAATCCGCACTACGATCCCATATTACGATCCAAGACGGGTTTGGATGCGGACGTCGGCGCCTACATCGAGGCCGATGGTGACTTCGCGAAGTTTTTTGCCTGCATTACCGAACTTGTGGACCTCGTCTTGCCGAGATTCGTGCAAGAAGGAAAAAAATACGCTACTATCACGATTGGGTGTACAGGCGGCCGTCATCGATCGGTTCATCTGATTGAAAAACTAGCGAATCATCTCACCTCGCGTGCCGAAAGCTGTTCCGCCGACCCGGCAAGACTACTCGCCTGGGGGGTGTTCATCACCCACCGGGAACTGACACGGGACGGGCAGGCGGGTGCCGTACTGATGGACCGCCCTGTTGCGCGCCGGGACGAATCCGACTTAGACAAGTCAGCGCAAGGTTTGGCGGTTCAGGCGTAGGAGGCCTGATACAACACGATGGGCACATCGAACGCTAACGGATTTGCTCGCCCGTCTGCGGTCCGGAACATCGCGGTCTGGGACTTCACGGTCCGATCATGATCGGGATGGTTCTGGTAACGCATGGGCGACTGGCCGACGAATTACGCTCCGCGATGGAGCATGTGGTCGGCTCCCAGCACAACGTCGATACGGTCTGCATCGGACCGGAGGACGACATGGACAACCGGCGCGCCGAAATCGACGCCTGTATAAAGCGGTGCGACACTGGAGAAGGTGTCGTATTGCTTACAGATATGTTCGGCGGCACGCCCTGCAACCTTGCGATCTCGATGATGGAGCGAAAAGGAGTTGAGGTGATCGCCGGGGTCAATCTGCCGATGCTGGTCAAGCTGGCCAAGGTCCGCTCGAAACAGCCGTTGGCCGATGCCGTCAACTGCGCCGAGGACGCCGGACGCAAATACATCGCCGCCGCGTCTCATGTGCTGCACGGCTGCAAGGTGAATGGAACCGGCGGTCGCTGCGAATGACCGCCGCGCCGGTTTCCGGTTCCCCAGTGCTGTCGCGGGTCGTCACGATCTGCAACAAGCGCGGGCTGCACGCCCGTGCCGCAGCGCGGTTCGTGACCGTGGCTGAGCAGTTCAGTGCGTCGATCGATGTGGTGAAGGACGGTCAGGAAATTTCGGCCCAATCGATCATGGGCCTGATGATGCTGGGCGCCTCACGCGGGTGCGAGATCGAGTTGCGAGCCCGAGGCTGGGATGCCAAGGAAGCGCTAGACGCTTTGGCCGCCCTGGTCGAGGCCGGCTTCGATGAACAGGATTGACCCACCACCGCCACAGCACCAGCGACTGGCCCGCTCCGCCCTCGCTGCCCCCGAAATCCGTTCCGAGAGGATGTTCCACGGCATAGCGGTGTCGGCCGGGGTGGCGATCGGGCCGGTGTTCGGCACCACCGAACCGGAAGCGGTCATCACCCGCCAGAAAATCCATGCCTCCGATACCGGCGCCGAAAGCGCCAGACTGGATGCCGCGATTGCGCAATCGCAAAAGCAATTAGCGAAACTCCGCGCTCGGCTGGCGGTTTTGCCCGAGGAAAGCCAGGCCGAGATCGCCCCGCTGATCGACGCCTACATCCGGATGCTGGGACCCTCGCGGCTGGTGCGTGGCGTGCGCCAGCGGATTCAAGAGACCTTGCTGTCGGCCGAATCGGCGGTGATGAAGGAAGCCGCGGCGATCGGTGATGCGATCATGGCGCAAGCCGAACCCAGCCTGTCGGCCGAGGATCTGGCGGGGTTGCGGCGGCGCTCCGACGAGATCCGGGAGATCGCCCGGCGCCTGGTGCGCAACCTGACGCGGTCCCCGTTCCGCAGTTTTGCCGGTTTGCCGGAAGGCTCCATTCTTGTGGCCGAGGCGTTGCGGCCGGCGGATGCCGCGCTGCTGGATCCGTCTCGGCTGGCGGCCGTGGTCACCGAAGAGGGCGGCGCGGACGGGCACACCGCGGTGATGCTGCGCGCACTTGGCGTGCCGGCGGTGCTGGGCGTGGCCGGACTGGCGCATGCCGCGGAGCCGGGCGATATCGCAGTGGTGGATGGGATCGTCGGCACGGTGGTGCTCAATCCCGCGCCGCTGACGCTGACGGCGGCCCGCAAGGCGGTGACGGCGTTCGCGCGGGAACGCCAGCGCTATTCCCGGCTGCGGCGGCTGCCGGCGGTCACGCTAGATGGCACCGCGATCGAGCTGCAGGCCAATCTTGAGCTGCCGGTCGAACTGCCGCTGATCGTGCAGGCCGGGGCGGTCGGCATTGGTCTGCTGCGAACCGAATTCCTGTTCATGAACCGCGAGACCATTCCCGACGAGGCCACTCAGACCGAAAGCTACCGCACCATCGTCGAGGCGATGCATGGCGATCCGGTCACCATTCGGGTGCTGGATTGGGGGGGCGAGAAGGAGATCGAGGCGCTCAACATGGCCGGCGTGGTACCCGAGATCGCCGATACAAACCCGGCCCTGGGGTTGCGCGGCATCCGGCTGCTGTTGCGCCAGCCACAATTGCTGGAAACCCAATTCGCGGCGATCCTGCGGGCGTCCATGGCAGGACCGGTGCGGGTGCTGTTGCCGATGGTGACCACTGTCGGCGAGGTTCGGGCGACGCGGGAAATCTATGAGCGGGTGGCGCGGCGGTTGCGCCGGCGGGGCGAGCGGATCCCGGAAAAGCTGCCGCCCCTTGGCATCATGATCGAGACACCGGGGGCGGCACTGTCGGCCGACGCGCTGGCGCTGGAGGCTGACTTCTTCTCGATCGGGACCAATGATCTGACCGCCTACACGCTGGCGGTGGATCGCGCCGAGAGTGTCGTCGCCATGCTGTACGATCCGACGCATCCCGCAGTGCTGCGGCTGGTGCAATTCGCCACGGAGGCGGCGCTGCGCATGCGTATGCCGGTGGCGATCTGCGGTGAACTGGCGGCGTCGCCGAAATTGACTCCGTTGCTGCTGGGGCTCGGGGTGCGGTCGCTGAGCATGAACGCCTCGGCGGTGCCGAAGGTGAAGCAGATGATCCGGTCGGTGCAGATCGACGCCTGCGTGCGGTTTGCCCGGCGGGTGATGGAGCAGGGCGACACGGAGCGCATCCGGGCGATGGTGGACGGTTTCGGCCGCGGCGACTAAAGCGTTATCGGTTCAACCTGAACCGCTAACGCTTTAGTCGCTCATTGTTCGACAGGGCGATGACGTTTTTGGTGATGCCACCAAAAGCGATCGCACTGCAGGTCGCGATCGGCCGGCGTTTCGCCGCCGCCGGGGCCGCCGCGGCGAGGTCGGGTTGTACTGTGCCGGCTTGCCCTTGGCGGAGCAAACCCTTACTCAGCCGCGCGGAACCCCTCGAAGCTGAACTGTCCCAACCTGGAACCTAGGAGGCCGCGATGGCGACCGAGCGCACTTTCTCCATCATCAAGCCGGACGCCACCCGTCGGAACCTGACCGGCAAGATCAATGCGGTGCTGGAGGCGGCTGGGCTGCGTATCGTGGCGCAGAAGCGCATCCGGATGACCCATGGGCAGGCGGAAAGCTTCTACGGCGTGCACGCCGCTCGGCCGTTCTTTCGTGATCTGGTCAGCTTCATGATTTCCGGTCCCGTCGTCGTGCAGGTGCTGGAAGGCGACAACGCGGTGGTTCGCAACCGCGACGTGATGGGCGCCACCAACCCGGCCGACGCCGCCGACGGTACCATCCGCAAGCTGTTCGCGGAAAACATCGAGGCGAACTCGGTGCATGGGTCCGATAGCGCCGAGAATGCCGCGATCGAGATCGGGTTCTTCTTCGCCGCCACGGAGATCGTCGGATGAAGGGCGGATCAATGGATTGGGTCGGCTTGCTGGGACGCGTGCTGATGAGCTGGATTTTCATCCAGGCCGGGTTCCTGAAGGCGATGGCGCCAGCGGCGACGATGGCCTATTTCGCCAAGGACGGATTGCCGGTGCCGGGCGCGGCATATGCGGTGGCCCTCATCGTCGAGATCGGTGGCGGCATCCTGTTCCTGGTCGGTTGGCGGGTACGGATGACGGCGTTGGTCTTGGCTGTCTGGTGCATTGCCACGGCGTTGGTCGCGCATCTTCATCCCGAAAACCGCGAGCAGATGATCAACTTCATGAAGAATGTCTGCATGGCGGGTGGTTTTCTGCAGGTGGTGGCGTTCGGCGCCGGGCGGTTCAGCCTGGACCGAAGGTAGCACGAGATTGTTGCGGGCAGCGCCGGCCTGTTCTGGGGGCCGATCGCGCCATCACTGACCGCTGACGTCAGACCGGCCGCCGCGCCCGGTCAGGACGCGATGCCAAGCAGTCTTGCGGCGGTTCCGCCAAGAATCGCGATGCGCTCGTTGTCGGTCAGATCCGGTATGCCGAGCACGAGATCAACCTCGGTGCTGGTCCAGGGAAACGGATAGTCGGTCCCGATCATGACCTGGCCGGCACCGGTTTCCGCGATCAGGTGGCGCAGCGCTTCGGGTGTAAAGACGATTGTATCGAAGAATAGCTGACCGTCCTTCAGATAGGCGGTCGGATTCTTCTTCGGCAGCGGGCCGACCCGATCGGGGAAGCAGCGGGTCACCGCGTCCGACCGGTTGGCGTATGACGGCAGGAACCCGCCGCCGTGCGCGGCACAGATTTTCAGGCCCGGGAAGCGGTCGAGCGTGCCCTCGAAGATCAGGTGTGACAAAGCGATCGTGGTTTCCAGCGGATTGCCGATCGTGTTGGTCAGCAAACCGCTGCCGCCCAGCCGCCCGCTGGGTTCCAGTTCGCGCGTGCCCAACGGGTGCATGAACACCAGCACCCCGAGTTCCTCGCACTTCGCCCAGAACGGATGGAACCTTGGGTTGGCCAGTTCCTCGCCGGCGACGCTGCCGGCGACACCGACGCCGCGGAAACCGAGTGTCTTGACCGCATGCTCGACCTGTTGCGCGGCGAGATCGGGATATTGCAGAGCCGCGGTGGCGAAGGCGACGAAGCGGTCGGGGCTGGCGGCACAGAACTCGACCAGGGTTTCATTCTGGATCTTGATCAGTTCGGCCGCGGCGTCGCGTTCGGCGCGATACCAGTACGGGTTGATGCTGAGTGCCTCGACGTCGATGCCTTGCGCGTCCATCGCCGCGATGCGAGTGCTGGTGTCGTGCATCAGCAGGCCCGGCGCCTCGAGCGGGTGGTTGATCAGCGCCGCGGCGGCCGGCACGATGCAATGCGCGTGAACGTCGATGGTCTTGACCCGCTTGCCGTTGACTACGGTTTCTCGCCGCCGCAGGTGCGTTGCGGGCGCGGCCGATGCGCTGGCCATGCCGCAGCCGACGAACGCGATACCGGCGAGAGCAGTGCTGAGCAGATCCGCTGGAATAGGCATTTCCATCCCTCCTGTTTTTATGCCCGTCCGCCGGTCGGTCGAGGCGGGACTTCGGGTGGCGTGGTTATCGCATTCCAGCCGGGATGGCCAAAGCGCTCAGCCCGCGTGGTCCCGGCCGACCGAGGTCGATCTGCCATCAGAAGTTGGCTGACACTGGTGGTCCCTCGCAGCGTGATGCCCATGGCCTCATGTCCCGGGCGGAGGCGGGAACCAGCGGCCGACCACCTGATCCTCGGTGAATATCAACTCGGTGAAGTCGATGCCTGGTTGCTCGCGATAATCGGCAAGTGCGTCTCGCGCCCGTTCCCTCGCACCGGCCAGTTCGTCCTGGATCACGGTCGGGATCGTCCGTCGCAGGCTTGGAGCATCGGCCAATACACGCTGGATGCCATCCCGCTGTTCCCGGATCGTCTCCCGCCACGCGGCGCGAGGTTCGGCGGACGGAGAGACTTTAAGCTTCAAAAGGTGAATTAGGACAGTCGATATCCTGCTGGCAAACTCCCGTGACTGGCTCTTTCCCAAGGTTTCGATCTCCTCGGCCACATTCTCCCAGTCGATCGGCAGATTGGATGCCGAGCCCGCGGCGTTACGCAAGGCTCGAGCCTGGTGCTGCGACCAGAGCACCAGATCGGTGTCATATTCATGGTCAGCCATGTCGTTGCCTCGTCGTTGTTGCCGGAGACGTTTGATGCGAGAAAGCTTCTTTCGTCCGAGCCGGGCGGACCATTCATAGCACAAAGTGGCCACGGCGCGCCCCGGCTGCTGGGGTGCGGCAAACGGCGACCCGGCTGACAAACCCGGCGCGGCAGTGTAAACCCTGCGCAACGTCTGCAACCTGAGGCAGCCAGCATGCCCGACAGCATCTCTCCGACCGGCGATAGCCTGATCATCGACATGATCCGCCGCTTTTCCCAGGACCGACTGGCACCGCTGGCGGCCGAGCGCGAGAAACAGCGCCGGATCGAGCCCGAGATCATCGCCGAACTGGGCGAGCTCGGCGTGTTCGGCGCCACCACCCCCGCCGAATGGGACGGCAGCGAGATCGACCCGGTCACCTACGCGCTGCTGGTGGAGGAGATCGCCGCCGGCGACGGTTCGGTCTCGACCATGGTGTCGGTGCATAATTCGCCGACCTGTGTCGTCGTCAACAATAACGGCACCGACGCCCAGAAGGACCGCTGGCTGCGCCCATTGGCAAGAGGGGAACATATCGGGTCGTTCGGCCTGACCGAACCGCAGGCTGGGTCGGACGCGTCCAACCTGAAGACCCGCGCGGTCAAGTTCGGTGACCGCTACGTCATCAACGGCGCCAAGCAGTTCATCAGCAACGCGGCCCACCCGGGCGCCCTGGTTTTGTTCGCGGTTACCGACCCTGACGCCGGCAAGAAGGGGCTGTCCTGCTTCGTGATCGACAAGACCCATCCCGGGTTCTCGATCGCCCGCACCGAGGAGAAGCTGGGCCAGAAGGCCTCCGACACCTGTGCGCTGGCGTTTCAGGATATGGAGGTGGCGGAAGACCAGCGTATCGGTGCCGAAGGTGAAGGCTACAAAATCGCGCTCTCTACCCTGGAAAGCGGACGCATCGGCATTGCCGCGCAGAGCGTCGGCATGGCGCGGGCGGCGCTGGAATACGCCATCGGATACGCCCGCGAACGGCGTGCGTTTGGCGGCGCGATCATCGACTTCCAGGCGGTCGGCTTCCGCCTGGCGGACGCCAAGACGCAACTGGAGGCGGCCCGGCAACTGACACTGCATGCGGCGAGACTGAAGGCCGAGGGCCGGCCGGCACTGGAAGCCGCCTGCATGGCGAAACTGTTTGCCTCGGAAGCCGCCGAGGCGATCTGCACCGCCTCGATCCAGACCTTGGGCGGTTACGGCTTCCTGGCCGACTATCCGGTGGAGCGGATCTATCGCGATGTGCGGGTGTGCCAGATCTACGAAGGCACCTCGGACGTGCAGAAGCTCATCCTGCAGCGCATGCTGTAGTATAGCGCGTCTGAGACGCGCGCTACGAACCTTCACTCGGCGTCGCCCAATGGGGCTGCCTTGTGAGCTCTGCCAGCTTCGGTCATAAGCACCGCTTTCCTAACGCAGGGGTTTGCATGCCGCTTTTTCCGGACTGCTCATGGGGGCCGCCGGCCCGCCTGCTCGCTGCCGCCGCTCTGTTCGGCATGATCGCCGCCGCGCCGGTCAGGGCGCAGACCGATCCCGATCCGGTGCTGGCCAAGGTCAACGGGCAGCCGATTCACGCCAGCGACCTGAAGGCCGCGGCCGATACCCTGCCGGCGCAAGCGCGCGCACTGCCGCCGAAGCAACTTTATCCGATGCTGCTGGATCAGTTGATCGACGCGCAGGCGCTGATCATCGAAGCGAAGAAGACCGGGCTTGAAAACGACCCCGACGTCAAGCGCAGCATGCAGATGGCGGAGGACCGCACCCTGGCGTCCGCCATGCTGAGCAAACAGGTACGCCCGCAACTCAGCGATGAAGCGGTCAAGGCTCGGTATGACCAGGAGTTTGCCAACAAACCGGGCGAGCCCGAAGTGCATGCGCGGCACATCCTGGTGTCGGATGAAGCCACCGCGGACAAGATCATCGCCGACCTGAAGAAGGGCGGCGACTTCGCCGCGCTGTCCAAGCAGTATAGCAAGGATCCGGGGGCCTCCAAGCAGGGCGGCGATCTGGGATTTTTCAAGAAGACCGACATGGTACCGGCATTCGCAGACGCGGCGTTCGCGTTGAAGGACAACGAGGTGACGCCGACCCCGGTGAAGACCGAGTTCGGCTGGCATGTCATCCAGACGCTGGAACATCGGACCGCGCCGCCGCCGACGTTTGAACAGGAACGCGATCAGTTGCGCCAACAGATGCTTCAGGCCGCGGTGCAGCAAGCGGTGATCAAGGCGCGTTCCGACACCAAGGTGGAACGGTTCAACCTGGACGGGACACCGGTGAAGACGACCGATACGGCGGAGCCGCCACCGGCCGCCAAATAAGCCTCTGGATCAACCACCAAGCCATGGCTGCTGAAGTGTCCCCGCTCGCCGTCCCGCTGCCGGAGCTGCCGCCGCTCGCCGGCGTTCGCCTGTCGGCCGCTGCGGCCGGCATCCGCTACCAGGGGCGAACCGACGTGGTGATGATGGAGGTTGCCGCCGGCAGCACCGTGGCCGGGGTTTTCACCTCCAACAAGTGCCCGGGCGCGCCGGTCGATTGGTGCCGAACGGCGTTGAAGGCGGGGCGGGCGCGGATGGTGGTGGTGAACGCGGGCAATGCCAACGTGTTCACCGGCAAGGCCGGACGCGAGGCCTGTGTGGCGACGGCGGCGGCGGCGGCGAAGCTGGCGGCCTGCCAGCCGCGGCAGGTGTTCATCGCCTCGACCGGGGTGATCGGCGAGCTGCTGCCGCACCAGAAGCTCGTGGCCGCGCTGCCGGCGCTGCATCAGGCCCTGACGGACGATAACTGGGAAGCGGCCGCCCGCGGCATGATGACGACCGATACATTCCCCAAGGCGTCAACCCGGCTGGCCCGCATCGGCGATGCCCAGGTGCGTATCACCGGCATCGCCAAGGGCAGCGGGATGATCGCACCCAACATGGCGACGATGCTGTGTTTCGTGTTCACCGACGCCAAGCTGCCGGCCGACGCGCTGCAGACCATGCTGCGCAAGGGTGTCGATGCCAGCTTCAACCGCACCACGGTGGATTCCGACACCTCGACTTCCGACACCGTGCTGCTGATCGCCACCGGGCAGGCGAAGCATGGGCGCATTCCCGGCCCCGATGGGACCGCCGCCCGCAACCGGACCCTGGCCGATTTCGCGCAGCGGTTGAACGAGGTACTGCTGGACCTGGCGCTGCAGGTCACCGGCGATGGCGAGGGCGCCAGCAAGCGGGTGCGCATCGACGTCACCGGGGCGGCGAGCGCCCGATCGGCGAAGAAGATCGCCATGGCGGTGGCGAACTCGCCGCTGGTCAAGACGGCGATTGCCGGTGAGGACGCCAACTGGGGCCGCATCGTCATGGCGGTCGGCAAATCCGGCGAGCCGGCCGATCGCGACAAATTGTCGATCGGCGTCGGCGGCGTATGGATGGCCAGGGACGGCGCGGTGATCACGGATTACGACGAAGCCCCGGTGGTCGCGCACATGCGAGGCAAGGAGGTCGAGATCGCCATCGACATCGGCCTAGGCGGCGGCAAGGCCACCGCCTGGACCTGCGATCTGACGCACGGCTACATCGAAATCAACGGCTCCTATAGAAGCTAAACGGGATCAAAGGGCCGCCGGCCCTTTGCGGGTCCGGGCAGCGCCCGCGCTTACTTCTCCACCACTGCCCCACCCGCCTGTTTCCAGGCGGCAAACCCACCGCCGAGATGCGCCACATCGGTCAGCCCCATCTCTTGCGCCGTCTTCGCCGCCAGCGCGGAGCGCCAGCCGCCGGCACAGAAGAACACGAACTGCTTCGGTTCGCTGAAGACCGGCTTGGCATAGGGGCTCTCGGGGTCGATCCAGAACTCCAGCATGCCCCTGGTGCAGGCAAACGCCCCCGGCATCTTGCCTTCGCGTTCGATCTCGCGCGGGTCGCGCAGATCGACGAACACCACGTCGGGCTTGCCGGCGAGTTTGATTGCCGCCTCGACCGTGAGGGTTTTCACTTCTGCGTTGGCTTCGGCGAGAAGCTGTTTGTAGCCCTTCTTCATGTCCATCGCGTGACCCTGCCGCTTGCTGTGTTCGACTTACCGCACCCGCCGATGATTGTTTTGTCGGGTCGCGGCGGGCATGATATTGGCTAGTTTGCATAGCTAATGGCTTCGTCATGCAGGTCGTCACCATCCATGTCGCCAAAACCACGCTGTCACAGCTGCTGGCTCGGGTCGAAGCGGGCGAGGAGATCGTGCTCGCTCGCGGCAGGAACCCTATCGCCAAACTGGTGCCGTTAAAGCCGGCAGCGGGCAAACGCCGATTTGGCGCGTTGCGTGGACAGATCAGTGTAGGCCCTGGGTTTTTCGAACCGCTGACGGAACAGGAAATCGCGGCCTGGGAATAGGCCAATGGACCTGCTGCTCGACACGCATGCCCTGCTCTGGTGGCTGGCGGGCGATAGCTCGCTTTCCGCGACGGCCAAGGCTGCGATAGCAGACGAAACCAACCTGGTCTTCATCAGCGCCGCGTCCACCTGGGAGATCGCGACGAAGCATCGTCTGGGCAAACTGCCCGAAATCGCCGCCATCGTGGCCGATCTTGGTGGGGCGATACTTGAGCAGGGTTTCGTCGGCCTGCCGATCACCATCCGGCACGGTCAGGCGGCCGGTGCGTTGCCGGGCCCGCACCGCGATCCGTTCGACCAGATGCTGATTGCCCACGCGATGCTGAACGACCTTGTTTTGGTTTCGAACGAAAAGCAATTCGATGCCTATGGCGTGAAACGGATGTGGTGACGGCGCAGGACCCGACATTTGCCCCAGCACGGCGGGTTCGCTATCTGACCCTGCAAGTCGGAGGCACATACGATGGACGCCGAAACCACGATCCAAGCCAACGCCGATCATCAGGCCCGCGTTGACCTCGCGGCGGTCTACCGGCTGCTGGCGCAGCATGGCTGGGGCGACGTGATCTTCAACCACGCGGCGATGCGCGTTCCGTCCAGCCCGCGCCACTTCCTGATCAAGCGGCACGAGCTGCTCTACAATGAGGTAACCGCGTCCAACTTCGTTGAAGTCAGCATGGACGACGATCTGGACGAGCGGTCCGGCGTCAACCGGCCCGGCTTCACCCTGCACAGCGGCATCCTGCGCGGCCGGCCCGACGTGCAATGTTCGGTGCATGTCCATCCCGAGGAAGCCATCGCCATTTCGGGCCTGAGTCATGGACTGCGGCCGTTGTCACAGAACGCGATGCGGTTTCATAATCGCATCGGCTACCACGAGTATGAGGGCCTGACCGACAGTTTCGACGAGCGCGAGCGCATCATCGCTGCGTTGGGTCAAAACCGCGCGCTGATCATGCGCCACCATGGCATCACCACAGTCGGCGAGACAGCGCGCGAGGCGTTCTGCTTGATGAAGGAGTTCGTGTGTGCCGCTCGGATCCAGTTGCGGATGGAGGCGACCGGTGCGGTGTTGCGCGAAATCCCTCCGAATGTGTGTGAGCGGGTGGCGGCGCAATACGAAAAACATGACCGCGGCCGGGCGTCGGCCGAGTGGCCGGCCTATCTTCGACAACTCGACGCCCTCGATCCGCGATACCGATGCTGATCTTGCCGGGTTCGGCGGCCGGCCGGGTCCGCCATGAGCCCGATCTGGGTGCTGCGAACCGGCCGCCTTGTGCTAAGCCCGGTCGGGGGTAGCGATCTGGCTGATTTGCGGGCGTTCAAGACCGATCCCTCGGTGTTTGCGGTGATGCTGGGCGGCGTGCGCAATCATGCCCAGACCGCCGACGACCTGGCGGACGATGTCATGCACTGGGGCCGCCATGGATTCGGCATTTGGGCGGTTCGCGAGGTGGACCGTTTCATCGGCATCACCGGATTGCAGCACCGTCCGGATGGGCGCGGCGTCGCGCTTCGCTTCGCCATTTCACCGGAAGCCCAGGGCCGCGGCCTGGCACGCGAAGCGGCGTTCGCGGCGTTGCGCTTCGGCCACGACCGCGCCGGCCTTGGACGGATCATCGCGGTAGCCCGAGAAAGCAATTTCGGATCACGCACGGTGCTGGGCGGCATCGGCATGGGGCCGGCCGAAAGCTTCCGCCAACGCGGCCATACGATGATCGTCTACGAAAGCCTCAGTGAGCCGAGCGGCTCGCGCCTGGTCTGACTCGCAGGGATGAACCGCTATCCGTTGCGGGAGACCTGGTTCTTCATGGCCGCGATCAGCGCATCGACGTTGTTGTTGTTGTGCGTCAGATAAGAGGCATAGTCCTGCCGCTGGGTGAGCCGCAGGGAGGTGCCCTCGGCCACCACATCGATGATCTTCGGCTTGGTCTCCGGGCTGGCGATGATCCAGTCCACCGCGGTTGGTGGATTGTTCGGGCGCACCACCGTGGTTGAAACCACTGCCTCCTGGTCCTGCGACCGGCTGCGGCCCATGCTGAAGGTGACGCCTTTGTACTCGCCAAGCTTGGCGGTGATATTGGTGACCAAAACCTCGTGGAACAGCGCCAGGTACTGCTTCTGCTGTTCGGGCGTCGCCTGGCGCCAGAACCGGCCCAGGCAGAACCGGCCGATCCCATCAACATCGACATCGCTGGTCAGCACCTCGGTCATCGCCGAGCGCTTGGACTCGGCCGACCCTGGGCCGTTGACGATCGCCACCAGCCGGTCACCGGTGGACTTCACGAACGCGGCGGCCTTTTCCGTGCTCTGGGCGCGGGCCGATAGGGGAAGCAGCACGGCCGATGCGGCGGCCAGGATCAGGAAATGCCGGCGATGGATCATCTTGTTGTCCGAACTATGGTGACGGGTCATTTTACTTCGCGGGCGTGTCCGCCGGCTGCGGGAACCAGACGGGTATGGTCGCGCGATTGTCGTTGCGCAATTCCTCGATCTGGGCGTGGCGATGCTGACGGTACAGGCTGCGGAAAGTGGCGTAGGGATCGAGCGCTGTCTTCTTGATCTGATCCAGCGAGTCAAGCACACGCTCGCGCGCGTCGAGCGCATTCAATGCCTGGCGCGAGTATTTGAAAGCTGACCAGCCGGCAAGGGCGGGGCCGGTGCCGACCCAGGTGAACGGGTCCAGGGCGATGCCGGCACCGAACCCCGCGGCGTCGCGCGGGTCGCTAGGACCCAGCACTGGCAGGAACAGGAACGGTCCCTCGGGCACCCCCCAAAGCGCCATCGTCATGCCGAAGTCGGCGTCATGATCGGGATAACCCCATTTTGTAGCGACATCGAAAATACCGAGACCGCCGGCGGTGGTGTTGATTAGGAAGCGCAT
Source organism: Rhodopila sp. (assembly GCF_965277825.1). Taxonomy (NCBI): domain Bacteria; kingdom Pseudomonadati; phylum Pseudomonadota; class Alphaproteobacteria; order Acetobacterales; family Acetobacteraceae; genus Rhodopila; species Rhodopila sp. The sequence goes on from NZ_OZ255846.1 coordinate 1,603,527, forward strand.
CGTGGTGTCGCCGGCCCGGCGCGGCTTGCCTTCCAGGGCGTCGTTGGCGAACTGCACCGGCAGGCCGATATTGGCCAAAACGTTGTGGAGGCCGGTGCGCACCGCGCCGGGCACGACATAGCGATAGGCCAACGCCGCTGGCCGCAGGATCACGGTGTCGAGGCCGTTGTTGATCGCATAGAACACTCGGTTGGTGGGTTCCAGCGGGTCGTTGGTCTGCCGGTAATCGGCCAACGCATCGGGGTCGCTCGCCGGGGGCGCTGTCGCGCAACCCGCCAGGCCGATGCCGGCCACGATCAACAGAGCGAGAAAACTTGCTGGCCCGAAGAACGAGCGGCAGTGGAACAGAACAGGGCGCATTAGCTTCCTCAAGCCAGACTCCGGACGCGGTCGACCACCGCCCGGATCCGGAGCAAACTCTTTAAACACGACTCTCATCTAACCGGAGCACCCGGCACTGAGTTGTCCGCAAACCGCTCGGTGGTTTCGGTGGACCGCGCAGCGGTCGGCCATACCACGCGACCAACAAACATGGAAATCCCGTTCTACGAATTCCTGGTCGGCCGGGTCGGCCAGGAGGCGGCGTTGGACGGTCCGCGCAACCCCTTGCGTTTTGAGCGGAAACCGGGGATTCAGCGGGGATGGATCTTGGCTCCGCCACGTTACAACGCTGGATGACAGGCCCGCGCTTCAGCGCGCTGCCGATGCGCTCGCCCGGTCAACCGGCGCCGCATCTGTCGTTTGAGTTCTTTCCGCCGCGCACCGAGGCGCTGGAGCAGCAGTTGTGGACCTGCATCAACCGCCTGGCGCCGCTAGCTCCGCGCTTCGTGTCGGTGACCTACGGTGCCGGCGGCACGACGCAGGCGCGCACTCACGCCACCGTGGCGCGCATCGTGCGCGAGACCAGCCTGGTTCCCGCCGCCCACCTGACCTGCATCGGATCGATCCGGGCCGAGGTGGACGCGGTCGCCAGAAGCTACTGGCAGGCCGGCGTGCGCCATATCGTCGCGTTGCGCGGCGATCCGCCGCCCGGCGAACCATATCGGCCACATCCCGGCGGTTACCAGTTCGCCGCCGATCTCGTATCCGGCTTGCGCAACGTTGCTGATTTCGAGATTTCCGTCGCGGCTTATCCGGAAGTCCATCCGGGTGCGTCCAACCCGGTGGCCGACCTGGAGAACTTGAAGCGCAAGCTGGATGCTGGGGCGACCCGCGCTATCACTCAATACTTCTTCGATACCACCACCTATCTGCGCTTCCTCGACCTCTGTCTGGCTGCTGGGATCAAGGCACCAATCGTGCCGGGCATCATGCCGGTGTCGAATTACGCCCAGGCGGTGAAGTTCTCGGCAATGTGCGGTGCCAGCGTGCCGGCCTGGATGGGGCGGCTGTTCGACGGCACGGAGAACGACCCCGAGACCCGCCGGATGGTGGGCATGGTGGTCGCCACCGAGCAGGTTCGGCTGTTGCAGGCAAATGGGGTGGACGAATTCCACTTCTACACGCTGAACCGGCCGGACCTGACCTTTGCGATTGCCCATGTGTTGGGGGTCAGGCCGCCGTCCTAGTGCTCGGCCGGCGCGCGCAAGGCTTGGGCACGGCGCGAGCGAACAAGCGGCATCGACCGACGAGACCACCGCGCGCCGCTCCGAAAGCTTCGAACAGCCCATCACGGAAGGCTGTACCGGCCATCGAAGGTCGTCCTTACCAACTGTGAGGGAGACCGGCACGACGTCAGATGCCGAGCTTGGGATTCTCGCACTTGCCGCCCTGGCGCAATCCGACCCGGTCTCGGATTTCATGCGTCGGAACTGAGGGCGCCTCGGCCGAGACCACAAGCTTGACTATTGATCTGAAGAATATCATTCGGTCGCAAAAGCCCGACAAGCGCCAGACGGAAAACGCCCCCGCCCTGACACCGATCTGATCCGCGCCAGCGATATCGCTGGAAAAAGGTCGGCAGGTGTTCGTGCCCGACACGAACATTTACATCATGGAACCCGCCGGTATTTTACCACGGGCGGCTGAGACCATCGTCTCTGAAGGAGATGTTCCATTGTTGTGTCTGCCTCGCCGAGTTCAGGTGAGCGTCGGCAAGTAGGCGCCAATCGGCTGCTTATCCCCGACGCTGAAACGGGGGCGGACGCCGGTGTTGCAGCCGTTACCCTGGCTCGGACTCAGGGCTTGGCGAAGCAACGATCCAAGGAACTCCTGAATGATGCGGTGCTTTACCTCTACGCAACGAGAAACGGGTTGCCGGTGCTAACCGACAACAAAGCTGATTTTGACCTGCTTCAGCACCCCGCGCCGAATGGCAATTTCATCTTTGTTTGACAATAAGCCTCCTGGCGGCGAACCGTTCTGAAACCGGCCTGCCGAGGCGGCGAAGTTAGCGGGTTAGCAGTTAGAGGATGGTCTGGAGCAGCGCCGTCCTGGCCTCATGAACACGGCCGTTTGGCCAAGCTCGGCGGGACGTCCTATATCCAATTCCGTGTCCACCCAAGTCCCGACCCTGCCCGACTACCTGACCCGGCTGAACCCTGAACAGCGCGCCGCGGTGGAAACCGTGGACGGCCCGCTGCTGGTGCTGGCCGGCGCCGGCACCGGCAAGACCCGGGTGCTGACCACCCGGTTCGCCCACATCCTGCTTACACGGCGGGCCTTCCCCAACCAGGTCCTGGCCGTCACCTTCACCAACAAGGCGGCGCGCGAGATGCGCGAACGGGTCGCCGCCATCCTCGGCGAACCGGCCGAAGGCCTCTGGCTCGGCACCTTTCATGCGCTGTGCGCCCGCATGCTGCGCCGCCACGCCGGCCATGTCGGGCTGGAGTCGAACTTCACCATCCTCGACACCGACGACCAGATGCGGCTGTTGAAGCAACTGATGGAGGCCGATCGCATCGACACCAAGCGCTGGGTGCCGGCGGGGTTGATGGGGGTGATCCAGCGCTGGAAGGATCGCGGCCTGACCCCGGCGCGGATTACGCCGAACGAGGACTCCGACTACGCCAACGGCCGCGCCCAGGCGGTGTATGCCGCCTACCAGGAACGGCTGAAGACCCTGAACGCGGCCGATTTCGGCGACCTGATCCTGCACATGACGGAAATCCTGCGCACCCAGCCCGACGTGCTGGCGGATTACCATCGCCGCTTCCGCTACATCCTGGTGGACGAATATCAGGATACCAACCTGGTGCAGTACCTGTGGCTCCGCCTGCTCGCGCAGGGCCACCGCAACATCTGCTGCGTCGGCGACGACGACCAGTCGATCTACTCCTGGCGCGGCGCCGAAGTGGAAAACATCCTGCGCTTCGAGAAGGATTTCGAGGCTGCCCGTATCGTCCGGCTGGAAGCGAACTATCGCTCCACCGCGCGCATCCTCGCCGCCGCGTCGGGGCTGATCGCGCACAATGAAGGCCGCCTGGGCAAGACGCTGCGCCCCGGCCGGCCGGATGGCGAGGCCGGCGACAAGGTCAGCGTCATCGAGCTGTGGGACTCCGATCAGGAAGCGCGCATGGTGGCCGGCCGGATCGAGGAATTGCGCCGCGAGGGCGATCCGCTCGCCGAGATGGCGGTGCTGGTCCGCGCCGGGTTCCAGACCCGGGCGTTCGAGGAACGCCTGATCACCGTCGGCGTGCCGTATCGCGTGATCGGCGGCCTGCGGTTCTACGAACGGGCCGAGATCCGCGACGCCATCGCCTATATGCGCGCCACCGTGCAGCCGGCCGACGATTTGGCGTTCGAGCGCATTGTCAACGTCCCGCGCCGCGGGGTCGGTGATTCGGCGCTGCGCACCATGCACGAAGCCGCCCGCACCTGGGGCGTTCCGCTGGCTGCCGCGGCCGCTCGGCTGGTCGAAACCGGCGGCCTTAAGGGCCGGGTGAAAGACGCCGTTGGCGGCCTGCTGCGCCACTTCGGCCACTGGCGCGACATGCTGGCGGTCGATGGCCATGTCGTCACCGTCGCCACCATGCTGGACGAAAGCGGCTATACCGAGATGTGGCAGCAGGACAAATCAGCCGAAGCTCCGGGGCGGCTGGAGAACCTGAAGGAACTGGTCCGCGCCCTGGCGGATTTCGAAACCCTGGCCGGCTTCCTCGACCACGTCGCGCTGGTGATGGAGAACGAGGACCGCTCCGACCCCGACAAGGTCAGCCTGATGACCTTGCACGGCGCCAAGGGACTGGAATTCGACACCGTGTTCCTGCCGGGCTGGGAAGAAGGCGTGTTCCCCAATCAGCGTGCGATGGACGAGAGCGGCAACAAGGGGCTGGAGGAGGAGCGCCGCCTGGCCTATGTCGGCCTGACCCGAGCCCGTCGGCGCGCCATCGTCAGCCACGCCGCAAACCGGCGGATCTATGCCAACTGGCAGACCAGTATCCCCAGTCGGTTCCTCGATGAACTGCCCGAGGCCGATGTCGAGCAGACCGGGGCGACGCGGGCGGATCGGATCGCCGCGGCGACGTCGTTCTCCGGCCAGTTCCCGCTGATGGCGCGCGCGCCACGGGTGATCGACGCGTGGGAGCAGCCGGCGCGCCCGGCGCGGACCGAGAAGATCCCGGTCGGCGCCCGGGTGTTCCATCAGAAGTTCGGCTACGGCACCGTCAAGGCGGCCGACGAGGACAAGCTCGACGTGCAGTTCGAGACCTCGGGCGATAAGCGGGTGCTCGATCGCTTCGTCGAACGCGCCTGATGGCGAACCATCCGATGGCGTTGGAAACCGTGGCGGTCTCCGTCGCCGAGGATGCGTTGGACGCGTACGAAGCCGCGCTGGCCAATGCCTGCGAAACGGTTGGGTTCTTCCGCGACCACGATAGCGGCATCTGGCGGGTCGAAGGGGTGAAGCGGGTTGGCGTCAACGAGGCGGAGCTGGCGTCGTCACTGGCGGTCGCTGCCATGCTGACAGGGGTGTCGCCGGTGCTGCAGCGCTCCGCCACCGCGGCGGACGGCTGGCTGGCGCGCACCTATGCCGCGTTCCCCGAGCAGTTGATCGGCCGCCGCTTCGCGGTGCGCGGAACCCATCTGACCGGGCCGCGGACGCCGCACCGGATCAGCCTGACGCTGGACGCTGGCCTGGCGTTCGGCACCGGCGAGCACGGGTCCACGCGTGGCTGCCTGGTGGCGCTGGAGACCGTGGTGCGTCGCCGGCCTAGGCGGATACTGGACCTCGGCACCGGGTCTGGAATCCTGGCCATGGCGGCCGCCCGGTTGCTGCATCGCGCGGTGCTGGCAACCGATATCGAGCCCTGGGCAGTGCGGGTCGCCGGACAGAACGCCGCGCTGAACCGCGTCGCTCATCTGGTGACCGCTCGGCTGGCCGACGGGTGGCGCGATCCGATGGTGCGCCGCCTCGGCCCGTACGACTTGGTGTTCGCCAATATCCTGGCCCGCCCATTGTGCTTGATGGCGCGCGATCTGGCGCGGTATCTGGCGCCGGGGGGGACGGCGATCCTGGCCGGATTGCTGGGGAACCAGGCGCGCTGGGTGCTGGCGGCGCACCGCGCCCAGGGTCTGCGACTGGAGCGCATGCTGCCACAGGGTCCGTGGACCACGATTGTGGTGCGGAAATAGCGCCTGCCGTCAGGGAAGCGCCGGTCGTGGCCGGCGGATGCCTGCTCAAGCCAGGGCACCCCGATTGTGCTATGCTTGGGATCACATGAATGGTTCCTTCAGCCCTCGGCTCGAAGTCTTACCGCCGGCGCAGCGGCGCTTTTGGCCCGAACTGGCCGCCGTGCCGATTGAATTCGTGCTGTACGGCGGCACGGCAATCGCTTTGCAGCTTGGTCATCGACAATCCGTGGACTTCGATTTCTTCGGGAGTCAGTCATTCGATCCGGCTCGGCTCGAGACGTCGATCCCCTTCATCGCGGGCGCGGCGATCACGCAGCGTGGCCCAAACACGCTGACCGCCATCGTTGAGCGCGACGGTCCGGTCAGGCTTTCGTTCTTCGGGCTGCCTAGGCTCTCGCGCGTATCGGCACCGCGCGTCGCGCCCGACAACGGTTTGCAGGTGGCGGCCTTACTCGATCTGGCCGGAACCAAAGCATCGGTCGTGCAACAGCGCGCGGAGGCGAAGGATTACATCGATCTCGATGCGATCTTGCGTGAAGGGCACATCGCCCTGCCCAACGCGTTGGCCGCAGCGCAGGCGATTTACGGGACGCAATTCAATCCGCAGATCACCCTGAAGGCCTTGTCGTTCTTTGAAGATGGCAACCTCGGTCGCCTGCCGAGAGCGGTCAAGGATCACCTCGCCAAGGCTGCCCGCGACGTCGACCTTGACAGTTTGCCGCCGATGACCGTCGTCGGGCCTGGCAACCTCGGGTCGATATGAAGCCGATCCCGCTCACCCCCGAAACCGCGGCCGTGGCCCGCCGGCTGGTCTGGTTCGAGGATCCCGCGGAGGCGCTTTCCGATCCGATCCGCTTCATGGCGTACGCGATGGCTTCCGCCACGCATCAGGACATGAACGTGCTGCGCCGCCATGTGTCGGATGAGGACTTTCTCGAAGCGCTCGACAACGCGCCCCCCGGCATCATCGATCCACGGTCCTGGGCCTACTGGAACTCCAGGGTGGGCCGCTATCCCGCGCCTCCGCTGCCGGCGCGCGATCTGCCATAAAGCGCCGGCCGCCGACCGCCCACTCCCGCTGCCGAGGTTCCCCTTGTATGCTCCGCCTCTCGCATCGCAGGGAGCAAAGATCGTGGCCAGCATTACCATCCAGGCAACCGATGGCAGCGGCGGCTTCACCGCCTATGTGGTGGAACCGAAGGCGAAACCCGCCGGCGCGGTCGTCGTGATCCAGGAGATTTTCGGCGTCAACCAGGCGATGCGCGATACTTGCGCCTGGGTCGCCGACCTCGGCTTCATCGCGGTCTGCCCCGACCTGTTCTGGCGCATCCAGCCCGCCATCGACATCACCGACAAATCGGATGCGGAATGGAATCAGGCCTTCGAGCTGTTCCAGAAATTCGACCAGGCCAAGGGGATCGACGACCTCAAGGCCAGCGTCGCCGCCAGCCGCGGCTTGCCGGGGGCGAACGGCAAGGTAGCGACGATCGGCTATTGCCTGGGCGGCCGACTGGCTTTCATGATGGCGCAACAGTCCGATGCCGATGCGAATATTTCGTACTACGGCGTCGGCCTGGACGAACTGGTACCCGATCTGCCCAAGGTGACCAAACCGTTGCTGGTGCACGTCGCCGACAAGGACGAGTTCTTCCCTGCCGAGGGGCGCGCAGCGGTAATCAAGGCCATCGAGGGGCACAAACACGCGGTCGGCCATGTCTACCCCGGTGCCAATCACGCCTTCGCGCGGGTCAACGGCGTGCACTGGGACGGGCGGTCGGCGACGATCGCCAATGGCCGCAGCGCGGAGGCCCTGGTGGCGGCACTCGGGTAGAGAGCAAGCAGCGATCCGCACGGCAGACACCGGCAACGAGTGCCGATCGAACAGCCCGGCGCCCTGCCCTGTTGCGCCGCGCCTGCGCTCGATTATGAAATCCGGGTGCCTGGGCGCGCATCCGTGGTTGCCAAGGCGCCTCTTACGGAGACCAAGATCCGATGGACGATTCCACCACCCCCAACCAGGCCGGCCGCGGACTGGCAAAGACCGCCGGCGCCCTGGCCGGGATCAAGGTGCTCGATCTGACTCGCGTGCTGGGTGGCCCATACTGCACGATGATCCTGTCCGACCACGGCGCCGATGTGATCAAGGTCGAGCCGCCGCAAGGCGACGAGGTGCGCGACTGGGGCCCGCCGTTCCACGACAACGACGCCAGCTACTTCATCGGCGTCAACCGCAACAAGCGCTCGATCGCGCTCGACCTTGGCCAGCCGCAGGGCAAGGCGGTGCTGTTGCGCCTGCTGCGGGACGCCGACGTGCTGATCGAGAATTTCAAGCCCGGCTCGATGGAAAAATGGGGTCTGGGCTACGAGGAGGTGTTGTCCGAGCAATTCCCCGGCCTGATCCATTGCCGGGTCTCCGGCTTCGGCGGCGAGGGTCCGCTGGGCGGGTTGCCCGGCTACGACGCCATCCTGCAGGCGATGACCGGGCTGATGAGCGTCAACGGCGACGCCCATACCGGCCCGATGCGGCTGGGCACCGCGATGGTCGATATGGGCACCGGGCTCTATGCGGCGATCGGCATCCTGATGGCGCTGCATGAACGCGGCCGATCCGGCCAGGGCCAGTATCTGGACATGGCGCTTTACGATTGCGGCATGGCGCTGCTGCACCCCCAGGCGGCGAACTACTTCCTGAATGGCAAGCGCCCGACCGGCACCGGCAATCCGCATCCCAACCTGGTGCCGTACGACAAGTATCCGACCCGGAGCTGCGAGATCTTCATCGCCAGCGGCAACAACGGCCAGTTCCGCAAACTGTGCGAACTGATCGGGCGCGCCGACATGGCCGACGATCCGCGCTTCGCCAACAACGGCGAACGCAATATCAACCGTGTCGCCTTGACCCTGGCGCTGGCGGCGGCGTTCGCCGAACAGGACGGCTACGAATTGGCGCTGCGGCTAATCCGCGCCGGGGTCCCGGCCGGCCCGGTGCTGCCGGTGGACGAGGCCACCGCCGCGCCGCACACCGCGCACCGCGAAATGGTCACCGAGCTGGACTGGTACAAAGGCATCGCGACGCCGATCAAGTTCAGCCGCACCACGGGCGGCACGCGCCGTCCGCCGCCTCGGTTCAACCAGCACGGCGGCGAAGTCCTGGCGCAGCACGGCTATAGCGACAGCGAGGTCGATGCGCTGCGCCAGGCCGGCGTGCTGCCCGACCAGCGACGCACGTGATGTAACGGAGAGCCGCGATGTGGCCGCTCGACCTGCCGGCAAGCGCGGTACTGAAGTTGCCTGGCGAAACCGACATCGCTTGGGCGATGTTCGACTGGCAGTGGTATCTGCGGTCCAATCCGCGGGCCGCCGCCGACGCCGGCGGTGCCGATCCGGCGACGGTGCTGGGATACTACCTCGAGCAAGGACAGGTGCTGGGGCACTCGCCCAGCGCGATGTTCGACGAGGCTTGGCACCGGCTGCGCTATCCGCCGATCGGCGCCAGGATCGTGGCCGGCGAATGGAGGTCGGCGTTCGACGCCTACTGCCGGCGTGGCGCGCTGGACCGTTCGCCGCATTGGCTGTTCGACGAACCCGGCTACCGCGAGCGCTATCCCGATCTGACCGACGACATTCTGACCAGCCTCGGAATCTGCAACGGCTACGATCACTATCTGCGCCATGGCGCGCAGGAGGATCGTATCGGCCATGTACTGTTTGATCCGGCCATCTACCTGGCGCACTTCGATCCGGCCGACGTCGCGGCGATCCGCGCCGACGGGGTGTTTCAGCATTACTTGAACCGTATCGAATCGCCGGAACCGGAGCTGCGCACGTCGATCTATTTCGATCCGGCATGGTATTTGCGGCGCTACCCTGAAGTGGCCCGCGAAATCCAGGCGAAGCGCTGGAAATGCGCGCTGCATCATTACCTATGCAACGACACACCAAGCGCGTTCGATCCGCTGGCGGGATTTTCCGAGTCCTGGTACCTGCAGCGCGACCCTGGACTGCTGGGAGTCGTCGCGGCGGGCAACTTTCGCAACGGCTATGCCCATTTCCTGCGCTTCGGCGTGGGCGAACTGCGGCCGCCATCGGCCACCATCGACCTTGCCTGGTATGCCGCCCAGCCCAGCGTCCGCGCCGATCTGGAACAGGGTCGCGCGACCGATGCGTTCGCCCATTGGCTGACCATCGGCGCGAACGGCGGGCTGGCGTCATCCAAGCCCGAGAGCGAGAGGCTGACCGAGACCCAGGCAAGCCATCTGTTCCGCCAAACCGCCGCCGCCATGCTGCCGATTGCCGGACGCTTCGGCTATGGCTTCGCGTGCTCGCAAAGCCCGGCTATCAGCGTGGTGATGGTGGTGCGCGACGGCTTCGCGACCACGCTGGCCACCATTGCCTCGCTGCACTGCAACGCCCCGTCCGACACCGAATTGATCATCGTCGATCATGGTTCCGCCGACGAAACGCGCTCGATCGAGCAGTATGTTTCCGGTGCGCAAGTAATTCGCTTCGACGACGATTTAAGCTGGTCAGGCGCGGCCGATGCCGGATGGCAAGTTGCCCGCGCATCGGCGGTATTGTTCCTATCCGCGGCCGCAACGGTAGCGCCAGGATCGATCCAGCGCGCACTTTCCCGGCTGGCGGCGGATGGGTCGATCGGAGTGGTCGGCGGCATGATCCTGCAACCGCACGGGGTCATCGCCGAAGCCGGTGGTATCGTGTGGAACAATGGCGCCACGCACGGTTACCAGCGCGGCGCCTCACCCCGCGATCCCGAGGTGAACTTCGTCCGAGAGGTGGATTTCTGCGGCGCGGACTTTCTGCTGGCGCGAACCGCACTGCTGGCGCAGCTCGACGGCTTCGATCACCTCTGCCCCACCTCGCACGCGGCGGCGGACCTTTGCCTGCGCATCGCCCAGGCCGGATCACGCGTGGTCTATGACCCTTCGGTGATGGTGATGCTAGGCGATGCCGCCAATAGCGGGGCTCCGAACGATCATTTCCAGCGCAAACACGCGACACTGCTGGCCGAACGCCATCCGCCAGGCGGCCCGGTGCAGGTGTTCGCGCGCCACGCCGGCGCAAAGCCGCACCGCGTGCTGTTCATCGAGGACACCGTGCCGCTGCGCCGCATCGGGTCCGGCTTCGTGCGCGCCAACGATCTGGTGCGGGTCCTGGCCTCGCTGGGTTGCGCCGTCACGGTATTCCCGGTCAACGGCTGCGGCCACGACCTCGCCCACGTGTTCGGCGACATGCCGGATAGCGTCGAGGTGCTGCACAACAGCGGGCTGGACCGCCTGGCCGGGTTGCTGCGGGCCCGAGCGGGGTATCACGACACGATCTGGCTGGCGCGGACGCATAACCTGGCGTGCACGCGACCGATCCTGGCACGGTTGCAGGCGCAGGGAACGCTGACCGCCCGGATCGTGCTGGATACCGAGGCGATCACGCCACAGCGCGAGGCGATGGCGGCCGACCGTGCCGGTTTGCCATACGATCTGCCGGCGGCGATGCGGTCGATCCTGACCGACGCCGAGATCTGCCGCCAGACCGTGGCGGTGACCGCCGCCGAGGCCGACACCCTGCGGGGGTTCGGCTTTCCGTCGGTTCACGTGGTCGGCCACACGGTGGAACCCAATCCGACCCCGCTTCCGTTCGAGCAGCGATCGGGCATGCTGTTCGTGGGCGCGATCCACAACCAGGACAGTCCCAATTTCGACAGCCTGGTCTGGCTAGTCGAAGCCGTGCTGCCCTTGGTCGAGGCGGAGCTGAAATGGGAAACCCGCCTGACCATCGCCGGCTACACCGCGCCCGGCATCGACCTGACCCACTTCGGACAGCATCGACGAATTAGCTTGCGCGGACCACTCGCTGATCTGTCGTCGCTTTACGACTCTCATCGGATCTTCGTCGCGCCCACTCGATACGCCGCCGGCGCGCCGTTCAAGGTGCTGGAGGCGGCGTCGCGCGGACTGCCCGTCGTCGCCACCGAGCTGCTGCGCGGGCAACTCGACTGGCGCTCCGGACAGGAGATTCTGGCAGCCGATGCCGACGATGCCCGATCGTTCGCGGCCTGTATTGTCACCCTGCACCGCGATCCGGGCCTGTGGCGGACAATCCGCGACGGCGCCCTGCAGCGGCTGCGGCGGGAATACAGTGAGGAGCAGTTTTCCCGCTCTGTCGCCGCGGTGCTGCGGCGCGATCCTCAGGCGCAGAACCTGTCCGGTGCGCGAACCGTGCCATCGGACCGACCGTAAGGCTGGCGGAATTAGGCGGCGGAACATAGTTTTTAGGCCAGGTTTATCCGCACTTTCCGGCGGAAACGGCTGAGGTCCGAAACCGGACGCTGGACAGCGTCGGGAACAATCCCACGAACCGGTGACAATGTGCCGATCGGAAAACTTTATGGATCAATATTACGGAAAAAATACTTGATCCAGCCGATGCTGGATCGTAAATAAGCTCGCACAGGGTTTACCCCCCAAACTCTGTTGCTTCGCCGGCCGGCTCCGCGTATCTCCCCCCATGCGGGGCCGGTCTACGATGCCGGTTGGTTCGGCGCCGGGATAACCTGGCAACGGTCACGCGGGGCGGCCGACCATTAGCCGGCTTCAGTTTGGGTACGGCGGATCAAGCAGCGCGAAGACCGATCCAGACGGTCATCAAAATCATCACGATCAGCAGTGTTTCAAGATAAGGCCTTGCGGCTCCGAGCAACGTGGCATCGGCGGCAACCATCCGGCCTGACGTTTCTTCGCCGGCATGAAATCCCAGATCCGACATCGCAACACCATCCCCTGGAGTTGATCCTCGGCCTGATCGCTTGGAGAAAGAGTGCCGCGGGGGCCGAACCCCCGCGGCAAAGTTCAGGGGAGGAAACACCGCTTTCCTAGCTCACGTTTTCGTCAGAATGCAACTGTATTTTCACGAAATCGCGATTTCGGTGTCTGTCCAGACCACCGGCGCTCTCATGGCGCCAACAGTTCGATCGCGTCCCCTACCGCGAACCGGCCGCCCTCCACGACCTCGGCGTGAACGCCCAGCTCAACATGGCCGTAGAGTGACCGCAGCTCAGCGACCGGGTCGGCGTCACGTTCTCCGGTCACCGGGTTCACCTCGGTCGCCGGGCAACGCGTGGTGCCCTTGACCACCCGCAGTACAGCGCCGCCCACCTGCAGTTCCCTTCCGATCCAGTCGCGTTCGGCCCAGGCCGGGGCGCCGGTAAACCACAGATTGGCGCGGAACCGGCGGCGGTGGCGGTGGGCGCCGACTTTCGTTTCGTAGTCGCGTAGACTGGCCAGGTTGTTGAGGCTGACGACCTTGGTTTTCTGGTCGCCGAACACGTGGCCAGGTACGTAGTGGAAGCTGGGCTGGCCGCGGGCTTCCTCGGCCATATAGTCGCCCAGGAACGCGGCGATCCGGTCGCGCCCCGCCGCGGTCATCGCGTTGCTCTCGATGCCGCTGCCGTCGGGGGCGCGAATGCGCAGGGTCTTCGATCCGGGGTCGAACACGCTGAACAACAGCGCCGCCTTGGCGTGCTTCATCTGGCAGAGGAAGTGCCACTTTGGCAGCCACGTCGGGTTGGTCGGATCGAAGCCCGAATCGCCCTGCGCCAGGGCGAACGCCCGATCCCATGGGATCGCCTCGCCGGCCTCGACCTCGGCCTGATCCATCGCCTCGGCGGTGAGTCCCTTGACCGGATAGCGGTACAGATATTCGATTCGCATGGATCACTCCCCCTTGAGCGCCAGTTTGCGCCGCCCCATTTTCTAGACAATGCCTAACCATGTTGCCTGCTATGAAGGGGCATGGACGGGCTGTCGCCTGATGATAGGGACATGTCATGGATATTCAGAAATTCACCGAACGCTGCCAAGGCTTTCTGCAGGCAGCCAGCACGATCGCGATCCGCGAGTTCCACCAGCGGATCACCGCCGAACATCTGCTGAAGGCAATGCTCGATGATGAGGAAGGGGCCGCTTCCGGCTTGATCCGAGCCGCGGGTGGCGACCCGAAAGCCGCCGCCACGGCCAACGACGCCGAGGTCGCGCGTCAGCCCAAGGTCAGCGGCGGTGGCGCCGGCCAGCCGCAATTGACTCCGGAACTGGTGCGCGTGCTGGATGCCGCGCAACAGGCCTCGACCCGCGCCGGAGACGAATATGCCGCCCAGGATCGTCTGTTGGTGGCATTGGCCGAGTCGCACACCGCCGCCGGACGCGCGCTGAAGGCGGGGGGGATCACCCCGCAGGCGCTGGAGAAGGCGGTCAATGACGTCCGCAAGGGGCGCAAGGTCACCAGCCCGAACGCTGAGTCCAACTTCGACGCGCTGAAGAAATACGCCCGCGACGTCACCGCCGTGGCCCGCGAGGGCAAGCTCGACCCGGTAATCGGGCGCGACGAAGAGATCCGGCGCACCATCCAGGTGCTGGCCCGCCGCACCAAGAACAACCCGGTGCTGATCGGCGAACCCGGCGTCGGCAAGACCGCCATCGTCGAGGGGCTGGCGCTGCGAATCGTCAACGGCGACGTGCCGGAGGCGCTGAAGGGCAAGCAACTGCTGTCACTCGATCTGGGCGCGATGGTCGCCGGATCGAAGTATCGCGGCGAGTTCGAAGAGCGCTTGAAGGCGGTGCTGAAAGAGATCGAGGACGCCCAGGGCCAGGTGATTCTGTTCATCGACGAGATGCACACCCTGATCGGCGCCGGTCGGGCGGATGGCGCGATGGATGCGTCCAACCTGATCAAGCCGGAACTGGCGCGCGGCACGCTGCACTGCATCGGCGCCACCACGCTGTCGGAATACCGCAAGCACGTGGAGAAGGACGCCGCGCTGGCGCGACGGTTCCAGCCGGTGTTTGTCGGCGAGCCCAGCGTCGAGGACACCATCAGCATCCTGCGCGGGATCAAGGAGAAGTACGAACTGCATCACGGCGTGCGCATCGCCGATGCGGCGCTGGTGGCGGCGGCGACTCTGTCGAAGCGGTATATCACCGACCGGTTTTTGCCGGACAAGGCGATCGACCTGATCGACGAGGCTTCCAGCCGGCTGCGCATGCAGGTGGACAGCAAGCCCGAGGCGCTGGACGAACTCGATCGCAGGGTGATCCAACTGAAGATCGAGCGCGAGGCGCTGAAGAAGGAAAGCGATGCCGCGTCGAAGGACCGGCTGAGCCGGCTGGAGAAGGAACTGGCCGACCTGGAGGACCGCTCCAACGCGATGACTGCGGCGTGGAAGAACGAGAAGGACCAGGTGCAGGAGACGCAGAAACTGAAAGAGCGTCTGGACCAGGCGCGGTCCGAGGTCGAGGTGGCACAGCGCCGCGGCGACCTGGGCCGGGCGTCGGAACTGAAATACGGCGTGATCCCGGACATCGAGCGGCAATTGGAGAAATCCTCCGACGGCAAGTTGGTGAACGAGGCGGTGACCGAGGAAAGCATCGCCCACGTGGTGTCGCGCTGGACCGGGGTGCCGGTGGACAAGATGCTGGAAGGCGAGCGCGCCAAGCTGCTGCGCATGGAGGATGATCTGCGCAAGCGGGTGATCGGCCAGGAAGAGGCGCTGAAGGCGGTCGCCAACGCGGTGCGCCGCGCGCGTGCCGGCCTGCAGGACCCGAACCGCCCGATCGGCAGCTTCCTGTTCCTGGGCCCGACCGGCGTCGGCAAGACCGAGCTGACCAAGGCGTTGGCGTCGTTTCTGTTCGACGACGACAAAGCAATGGTGCGGATCGACATGAGCGAGTTCATGGAGAAGCATGCAGTGTCGCGGCTGGTTGGCGCGCCGCCGGGCTATGTCGGCTACGACGAGGGCGGTGTATTGACCGAGGCGGTGCGGCGGCGGCCATACCAGGTGATTTTGTTCGACGAGGTCGAGAAGGCGCACGAGGATGTCTTCAACATCCTGCTGCAGGTGCTGGATGATGGCCGGCTGACCGATGGCCAGGGCCGGACGGTGGACTTCAAGAACACTATCATCGTGCTGACCTCGAACCTCGGCAGTGACATCCTGGCGCATCAGAAGGAGGGTGAACCGACCGAGATGGTGCAGGGCGAGGTGATGAGCATTGTCCGCCAGCACTTCCGGCCGGAGTTCCTCAACCGGCTGGACGAGATCGTGCTGTTCCGGCGGCTGCAGCGCGCCGATATGGCTTCGATCGTCGAGATCCAGCTGGCGGGTCTGCGCAAGCTGCTGGGTGACCGCAAGATCGGCATCGACCTCGACCGCGGCGCGCTGGATTGGCTGGCCGCCGAGGGGTACGACAGCACGTACGGCGCGCGGCCGTTGCGGCGGGTGATCCAGCGGTCGCTGCAGAACCCGCTGGCGGGGCTGATCCTGGAGGGTGCGATCAAGGAAGGAGAGACCGTGCGGGTTTCGGCGGCAGCGGATGGTCTGGTGATCAACGGGCAGTTGGCCGAGGCGGCTTGATCGATCCCGTGCCTTGGTCCGTCAAGCTAGAACCGTGTGACCGCCGAATGCCTCTTGAGGCTCCTCGGCGCTCACGGAGCTCACTCGGCTTCATCCTCCTGGAAGTAAGCCAAATCAACCCGTTTGATCTCTATCGTCCGAGCGACGCGGACACCCACTTTGAAGCGGATCATTAGGTTCGTCAGTAGGTCCCCGTCGATGAGAACCAGGCGGAGCGATCCCAATTGCCTCGCGGCGGTGAGCGCGGCCTTTGAGAAGGACGATGTTGTGATCAGAACCCCTTTGCTGGCGCCCCTACCGACGAGTGCCCCAATAAACGCCTGCACAGTTTCAGCGCCGACGGTATTGCCGGGCTTATAGCGCTTCGCTTGGAGGTACACTTGGTCGAGGCCCAATTGATCTTCGCGGATGACGCCATCGATCCCGCCGTCGCCAGTGCCGCCCAGTTGTTCACCAGCATCCGCGCGAGATCCTCCATATCCCATCGCGAGAAGCAAATCGACGATTGTTCTCTCAAAAAAACTGGGCGACGCCTCGACAATCCGGGTGAGTAATGCGTCCCGCAAAGATGCATCTAGTGTTCCCGATGCCGTCTCGAGCTGCTCTTCGGGCGTCGCTGAAAATTGTGAAACCGGAGCAGAAGCCCCATCAGGGATAACGATTACCCCATCGTCGGCCTTGGTCTTGCCTAGGAACGAGCGAAAACTGTCGTAGCGCAACAAGACCGAGTTATCCAGCTTGGCCGGATTGGTGTTTAAGACGTCTCGCCCAACTTCGGTGATTTGAACGGCCCCACGCCTTGGCTGCTCGATCAGGCCCGCCTGCTTCAAGTAAGTCTTTGCCCAATGAACCCGGCTCGCAATAATCGTTGTTCCACCACTTGGTATCGGGCGAACGCGCTCATCCTTGTCAAGCTTGAGGTCATCGGCGATCCTATTAATTAGGTCGCGCATCGTCCATGTCTTCTCGGCGCTGTGGCGCAACACCGGCAGCATGAGAGCGTCATACGCTGGTATCGACACTTTACCTCCCTCGAAAATATCGTTTTGTGTAAGAGCCGCAGCCACAATTTCCCACGATTCGGCCTATGCGAGCCAATCTTCCGCTCGCAGGCCGGCCACGCGGCGGAACTCCCTCAGGTTGCCCGTGATCACCACCAGCCCCTGACTGCGAGCGTGGCCCGCGATGAGGATGTCGTACGGGCCGATCAGTTCCCCTTTCAGCCCGAGCTCCGCGTAGATCTCGGCGGCGTGCCCCGCGGCGGCGGTGTCGAAATCCAGCACCGCCAACCGCGCTGCCATGCGTTCAACCTCACGACGGTTTTCCGATGGTCTCGCCGAGCGTGCGGCGCCATGCAACAACTCGGTCAGCGTGATGGTCGAGATGCACAGGGTTTCCGCCTCGGAATTGAAGCGGGGACGCAGGCTGGAAGGCCGATCCCGCAGCACGCGGATGCACAGATTGGTGTCGAGCATGTTGCGCAGCAGCAGCATCAGAGCGCTTCGCGTTGCTGGTGTGGCAGCTGCGTTCTATCTCCGATATCGATGCCGGGCCGGTCAAAGAAATCATCCCAGACGGCATTCGCCGGTGTCACTACACGACGCACGCCGTCGCGAACGATGCTGACCTCCTGAACACTCTGCGGAAAGGCAACGTCCTTGGGCAGACGCATGGCCTGCGACCGATTGCTCTTAAACAGGCGGGTTCTGGTCATCGTGTTTCCATATGGTGATGGGATATCCGTTATATATATCCCATCATTCGGTCGTCAACGTTGACTTCCACGAGAACCACCGTCATAAGCCGCGCATCCGGGCCGCCATCGCTCCCGGTCCCCGCCCGACGCGGGGGCTACGCCGCTCCGCGAGGGTTCGCGCAGCGGCGCGTAACTGGTTGGACCTTCGCTTAGCAGCGCACTGGGAGTCTACACTCGTGTTCGAGGCACTTTCGGAGAAGCTGTCAGGGGTTTTCGACCGGCTCCGCTCGCGCGGATCGCTGAACGAGGCCGATGTAACCGAAGCCTTGCGTGAGGTTCGCCTGGCGCTGCTGGATGCCGACGTCGCCCTTCCGGTGGTGCGCGACTTCATCGCCAAGGTGCGCGAGCGCGCGGTGGGCGCCGAGGTGCTGTCCTCGGTCACGCCCGGCCAGCAAGTGGTCAAGATCGTCAACGACGTGATGATCGAGGCGCTGGGCGGCGAGGGCGCGGTGCCGATCAACCTCAATGCCGCCGCGCCGGTGCCGATCCTGATGGTCGGGCTGCAAGGGTCGGGCAAGACCACGACCTCGGGCAAGATCGCGCTGCGGATCAAGGACCGGCTGCGCCGCCGGGTGCTGCTGGCCAGTCTCGACACCCAGCGCCCGGCGGCGCAGTTGCAGCTTGCCCAGTTGGCCGATCAGGCCGGCGTCCCCAGCCTGCCGATCGTGGCCGGCCAGACCCCGGTTCAGATTGCCAATCGCGCGATGGATGTGGGTCGGCGGGAGGGTTTTGACGTGGTCATCCTCGACACCGCCGGCCGGCTGTCGATCGATCAGGAACTGATGGACGAGGTGCGCACCGTGCGCGCCGCCGCCAACCCGGCCGAGACGCTGCTGGTGGTCGATGCGATGACCGGCCAGGACGCGGTCAACACCGCCAAGGCATTCAACGACGCGCTGTCGATCACCGGCATCGTGCTGACCCGGATGGACGGCGACGCCCGCGGCGGCGCGGCGCTGTCGATGCGCGCCATCACCGGGGCCCCGATCAAGCTGATCGGCGTCGGTGAAAAGCAGGATGCGCTGGAGGACTTCCATCCCGAACGCGTCGCCGGCCGCATCCTGGGCATGGGCGACATCGTCGGGCTGGTCGAACGCGCCACGGAAACCATCGACCAGGCGGAGGCGGAAAAACTCGCATCCAAGATGATGCGGGGAAAATTCGATCTCGAGGACTACGCCAGCCAGCTCAAGCAGATCGGCAAGATGGGCAGTCTTTCCGGCATCCTTGGGATGCTGCCCGGCGTCGGCAAGATCAAGCAGCAGATCGAGGGCGCCGACCTCGATACCAAGGTGTTCAAGCGCCAGGCGGCGATCATTTCGTCGATGACGGTGAAGGAACGCCGCGCCCCCGACATCATCAAGGCCAACCGCAAGAAGCGCATCGCCGCCGGGTCCGGCACCTCGGTTCAGGAGGTCAATCGGCTGCTGAAGCAGTTCGACGAGATGTCGGCGATGATGAAGAAGATGGGCAAGCTGGGGCAGAAGGGGCTGATGCGCCACGGCCTCGGCGCGCTGATGCCGAAGGGCGTGGCGCCGCAGCATCGCCGACCGTTTTAATCCAGGCCGACCGTTTTAATCCAGAAGGAGACACCGCACCATGGGTCTGAAGATTCGCCTCGCCCGCGCCGGCGCCAAGAAGCGCCCGTATTACCACATCGTCATCGCCGACAGCCGCAGCCCACGCGACGGCCGCTTCATTGAGCGGGTTGGCAGCTACAACCCGATGCTGCCGGCAGAGCACGAGGATCGCGTGCGCATCCAGTCCGAGCGGGTGACGCACTGGCTGGAGAGCGGCGCGGTGGCGACCGAACGGGTGGCAAAATTCCTCGGCAAGGCCGGGCTGGTGCCGATGCCGCAATGGAATGACCAGCCGCGGCAATCGGCGCCGAAGAAAAAGGCGCAGGAGCGTGCCAAGGCCGCCGCGGCGGCTGCCGCCGCATAAAGGTGGACGGTGTGCCTGACAGCCAGATCCGGACGCGGCGCGTCCAAGTGGGTGTGATCGGACGGCCGCACGGCGTGCGCGGGCTGGTGAAGGTGACCAGCCACACCGCCGACGCGGCCGATCTGACGGCCTATGGACCGTTATATGATGCCGAGGGCCGCTGCTACACGCTGCGCTGGAAGAGCGCCGGCGTCGCCGAGGTTTGCCGCATTGTCGACGCTGTCGCGATCACGCTGACAGACCGCGACGCGGCTCTGAAGCTGACCAACACAAAGCTGTTCATAGACCGCTCCGCCTTGCCGCCGGCGGGTTCCGAGGAATGGTATCTGGCCGATCTGATCGGGCTGGCCGCGGTGGATCCGGCGGGCGCCCCCATCGGCACGATATCCGTCGTGCATGACTATGGCGCGGGCGCCAGCCTGGAAATCGAGCGGGACGCCGGGGGCCCTCTGCTGATCCCGTTCACCGCCGCATGCGTTCCGAGTGTGGACACCGCCGGCGGCTGGGTCGTGGTGGTAGCGCCTGATGAGCGTGTTGTTCCGCAGGACGCGGAACTAGTCGTTCCGGAGGTTGCGAACGTGGGCGTTCCGGAGGATGCGAAAGGGGTCGTATGCGCGGACTCGGACTGGCGACCCGCGCCCCGGGCAACGGAATCAGCGTCATGACCTGGCGCGCCTCTGTCCTGACCCTGTTTCCGGCCATGTTCCCAGGCCCGCTCGGCCAGTCGCTGGCGGGTCGAGCGCTGCAAACCGGGGTCTGGTCGCTCGACGTGACCAATATCCGCGATTTCGCCGCCGATCGTCATCGCTCGGTGGACGACACCCCGTTCGGCGGCGGACCCGGTATGGTGCTGCGTCCCGACATCGTCGATGCGGCGGTCCACGCAGTGGCCGATGGGCGACCCGTGGTGTGTCTGACCCCGCGCGGCCGGCGCCTGACCCAGTCCGATGCCCGACGGTTCGCCGCCGCGCCCGGCGTGATCCTGCTGTGCGGCCGCTACGAAGGCGTTGACCAGCGGGTCATCGAGGCCCGCGCGATGGATGAAATCAGTATCGGCGACTACGTGCTGTCCGGCGGTGAACTCGCGGCACTGGTGCTGTTAGACAGCGTTGTGCGGCTGCTGCCAGGCGTGATCGGCGCTGCCGAAAGCGCGCTGGATGAAAGCTTTTCGGCGGGCTTGCTGGAATACCCCCAATATACCCGACCGGCCGACTGGCAGGGGCGCCGCGTGCCCGACGTGCTGCTGTCCGGCCATCATGCCGCGGTCGCCGCCTGGCGGCAGGCGGAGGCGGAACGCATCACCCGAGACCGCCGGCCCGATCTTTCGGCCCCCGATCTTTCGGCTCCGGCCGCGGCTCCATAGCAAGACAAGAGGACAAGGTCATGAACATCATCCAGCAGTTTGAGGCGGAGCAAATCAAGCGCCTGAGCACTGCCCGCGCCGTGCCCGCTTTCATCCCGGGCGACACGCTGAGGGTGTCGGTTAAAGTGGTCGAAGGCGAACGCACTCGCACCCAGGCATTCGAGGGCGTGTGCATCGCCCGCTCCAACAAGGGCCTGAACAGCAACTTCACCGTGCGCAAGATCAGCTATGGCGAGGGCGTGGAGCGCGTGTTCCCGCTCTACGCCCCGACCATCGCCGAGATCATGGTGGTGCGCCGGGGCGATGTACGTCGCGCCAAGCTGTATTACCTGCGCGGCCGCCGCGGCAAGTCGGCGCGGATCGCCGAGCGCGCCCGCTCGACCGCGCCGGCCGATACCGCCGCCGCCGAGTAATCGACCCGGCCGGGCTGGCGTTCGCGGCGAACCACTTGCGATCCCTCGGGCCGCTCGCTTGGGGGTGCCGTGCCCGAGGGTCGCGGCAAAAGAAAATGGTCAAACTCCGCCAGACATTTTCCTCCTGATCGATCTCCTTGCGGTAAGAGTCGGCGAAGGTCTTCTCCAGGTGATCGAGCAGCGGGTCAGGTAGCATCGGCTCAGCTCAGCGGTGCACCGACGCAGGCTACCACGCCTGCGGCGTTACACGACATAACGGCCGTCTTAAGCTGCCTGCTGCACCGCCACCAGGAACCGCGCGACCTCCTGCTTCAACACCGACGCCTGCTCGGTCATCGCGGTCGCCGCCTCCAGCACGCCGCCGGCCCGGCCGCCGGTTTCCGTCACCACATCGGACACGGCGGTGATGTTGCTGTTGACCTCGGCGGTGCCGGCGGCGGCATGTTGCACCGCCTGGGCGATCGATTGCGTCGCCTCGCCCTGCATCTCCACCGAACCCGCGATCACCGTGGCGATCTCGTTCATCCGCTGGATCGTGCCGCTGATCGATCGCAGTGCCGTCACCGCCTGTCCGGTGGCCTGTTGCATGGCGGCGATCTGGCCGCCGATCTCCTGCGTTGCCTTCGCGGTCTGCATCGCCAGGTTCTTCACCTCGCCCGCCACCACCGCGAAACCCTTGCCGGCCTCGCCGGCACGCGCCGCCTCGATGGTCGCGTTCAACGCCAGCAGATTGGTGCGCGAGGCAATATCGCCGATCAGCCGGACCACGGTGCTGATCCGGTCGGCCGCTTCGCTCAGACTGCCCACGCTGGCATCGGTCGCCTGGGTGTCGGCGACCGCCTGGCTGGCGATCTGGGCTGATTCGGCGACCTGGCGCCCGATCTCGGCGACCGAGGCTGCGACTTCCTCGGCGCCCGCCGCGGCGGTGCTGACGCTGCGCGATGCCTGATCCGAGGCAGCGGAGACCGCCAGGGTGCGCTCGCCGGCGGCCACTGCGCTTTCCCGCATTATCGAAGCGGCCTGGCGCATGCCATCGGCGGACTCTCCCACCGACCGAGCGATGCCGCCGACGCTTTGCTCGAACTGCGCCACTAGACGGGCCTGGGCGGTCGCCCGGCGCCAGGTCATCAACGGCCCGGCATACGCACCGTCGCGATCAGCAATCGCGCTGACCCGCAAATCGAGCGTTTCCGCCCCCAGTGTGATCCGCGTCGCAAACGGCAGATTGGCTGGATCGCCGATCAAGCCGGCGCGCAGCCGCGAGTCCGCATGGAACACGTCGATCGGCTGACCGAGCAGTTCGCCCACCGCGACGCTGATCGTGTCCGGCACGGTCTCCAGGATGGTCCGCGCTTCGGCGTTCAGATAGGTGACACGGAAATCGCCCGCCGGTTCGGCGGTCATCACGCCGACCGGCAACTGCTCGATCATCTGGTTCTGGATGAACGATTGCCGCATCACTGTCCGCAAGGTCTCCACCGATCCGGCCATGCGGCCGATTTCGTCACGCCAGGCGGTATAGGGCACGACCTGATCGGTGCGGCCGCCGGCGATCGCCTGTACGATGCGGGTCAGGTGGCGGATCGGGCCGGCCAGCGAGCGGGTGACGACCACTCCCAGGGTAGCCATTAGCAACGCAATGACCCCGACCATCATCAGCAGGTTGCTCGACGCCTGACGACCGGCCGCCAGCGCCTGATTGGAGGCGGCGTGCTGCCGATCGGCGGCGGTTACGGCAAGCTTGTCGAACGCCGAACCCATTGCCTGACTGGCCTGCTCGACCTCGACACCAGCGAGCTGGTCCAACTGGCGCGAAATCTCGATCAGTTCGACCGAAGCGGCGCCGATGCCCTTGCCGATGCTATCGACCATGCGGGCGTCGGCCTTGATCGCGTCTGGCGCCGGACCGGCCAGGATCGCGGCCATCGCGGCGGTCGCATCCGCTGTTGCCTCACGGATATCGTTGGCCGCCGATCCGGATCCCGTGGCCATGAACATCATCGCCGCGGTCTGCACCCGGTTCATGGCGAGGCGGTAACGGTTGACCGCCTCGATCGTCGGATCGCGCTGATCCGCCTTGGTTTGTTCGCCGGAGTCACGCACCGATCCGACACCGCTATCCAGCGCGGCGCCGCGCGCCAACTCGTTGACCAGCGTGGTCAACGAGGTGTCGAACATCGGCCGCGCCTGGAACAGCCGCTTCTGGCGCACGGTCAGCAGTTCGGTGCGCAGATCGGCAGTCTTCTTGACCGCGCCCATCAGTCCATTCAGCCGAACCAGTGCCTCATTCAGTAGCGGTTGATCCGGTCCCACCTTGACGTCATGCATCAGCCCAGCCGCCAGCTCGGTCTGCTTGGTGGCACGCTGTAGCGCGTTGCGGATGCCGCCGACGGTCTGCCGGATCTGCAGTTCGCGGCTGACCACGCGAAGCTCCTGCGCAGCCAGCAGGCTGCGCTGCACCTGGTGATCCACCGCGGACTGTGCCGCGACATTTTCCTGCATGCTGGTCACGAAACCCAGCCGGTCGAAGGCGAACAGCGACACGCCGGTCAACAGCGAGAGCGCACCGACCACGGTTGCCGCGAGTTTGACGCCGATCGGCAAGTCGCGAATCAGGCGCAGCGGCAGGTGAAGCCATCCCATGATTTTCTCCCGGGGGAACGGAGGAAAACCTTACGGACAGCGGGTTAAATAATGGTGAACACCGCCGCGTCGCCGCCATGCGCGCCGGACATGCCAGCCGCCCCGTTTGGCCGCGCGATGCGGCGAACGGGGCGGCCACAGCATGATTGCGCTCGGCAGACTGCTCAGGGCGCGAAAACCATGCGACGAGACAGTTCGCCAGGAGCGCGTTCGTCCTCGACTGTCAGGTCACGGTGATCGCGGACGTGACGAGTGCGCCGATCGTGGCGCCGCCGGCGCCCTGCGCCAGCATCCATACATAATACGTGCCGGCGGTGGCCGGCGCATTGAGATACTGCCCCCAGCCGTTGGTTACATTGTCGACCGAAGCCGCGGTCAGGCCCGAGGTTGGCACCGTGGACGAACTCGTCGAGAACGCGAAGGCAGCCCCGGTCACCGCGGTCGGCGAGGCGGTTGCGACCAGTTGCAGCCCGCCATTCGGCGCCACGCTGGTGCCGTGAACCTGCGAGGCCGCGGCGGTCCAGTTGCCCGGCACGACGATGGCGCCCCAGGTGGTGGCGGTGACGGCGGCCGACCAGGCACCGGGGCTCACCGCCGCGTTGGTGGCCTGCACCTCGACGTCGATCGCGCTGCCTCCAGTCAGTCCGGTCAGTGTATAGGGGCTGGTGACGTTCGACACCGTGGTCCAGGTGCCGGCCCCGCTGGGGCTGTAGCGCAGGTTGAATCCGGTGGCGGCACCGTGCGTGGCGTCGGTTGCTGGCGCCGTCCAGGCGACGCTGAGATTCGAGGTGGTGCCGTCCGGCGCTGGCGTGACGCTGGCGATCGCCGGAGCGTTCGGAGCGTATGGGCCGGCTGCCGTCATGGTCAGCGTGCTGCTGGCCGACCAGGCGCCGACGCCGGCGGCGTTCAGGCCCTGAATCTGAATGTCGAACGCCGAGCCGGCGGCAAGGCCATTCAGCGTGTACGGGCTGGTGACACCCGTTACGGTCGTCCAGTTGGCGGCTCCGGATGGGGAATACCGCAGGTTGAACCCGGTGGCGCCGTTATGTGTGCTGTCGCTTGCCGGCGATGCCCAGATCACCGTCACGGCGCCCCCGGCGCCTTGCGTCAATGACGGGGCACTGGTCGCGTTCGGCACAGCCGTTGCCGTGGTCAGCGTGCTGGTTGCCGACCACGCGCTGACCCCGGCGGCGTTCGAGCCCTGGATCTGCACGTCGAAGGTCTCCCCAGGGGCGACGCTGGTCAGCGCGTATGGGCTGGCGACACCCGACACGATCGTCCAGGTTGCGGCGCCCGATGGGGAGAATTGAAGATTGAACCCGGTGGCCGCGCCGTGCGTGCTGTCGGTGGCTGGGCTTGTCCAGGTCGCGATCAGGCCGCCCGACGTACCTCGCGCCAGCACAGCGGCGCCCGGCGGGTTCGGCAGTTGGGCGCTCGGGGTCGGCTGCGGCTGCGGCATCGACGGGCCCGAGCGTCCGGCGGGCAGCATGGTGGCGGTGACCCGGTTGGCCGGGAGGGGTGTGGGACGATAGATCGGCATTGCTGGTGAGCATCCTGTTGGCGACGAAATGGAAGTTTGGTGGGCAGATTGCCGTCTCCCATATGTTAGTTTTACTAACCATCTTCAAGGCCCTTGGATAAACCTCGGTGCACTGAAAATGCCGCGCTGTCAGTCCCGGACAGAGTTGGGCAGCCCGGGCGATGGCACGGATGATCGCGGCAGCCGGAACATTGCTACCGTTGGAGTCTTCCGCCCCATGTCCCGCCCGTGCGACGGCCGCCCAAATCGCCGCCAGCCGGCATCGAAGCAATCTGGCGAACCACCGCTTGACCACCGCCCCGGCCGCTCTGTCGGACCGTCGAAGCCTTGGCAACGGCGCGGGAGAGTGCCAGGAATAAGTCGATCCGCCATACCGGGACGGATACAGCGCCAACCTGCTTGGTTGAACGCCCCGGGCGCTGTTGCCATGTGCGCAGTGGCGACCCGTGCTGGCGCCACATCTCAGCCGTGTCGGCAGCCACGAATGGAAGGACAACAAACATGTATTCTGACGTCTCGCTCTTCATCGACGGCCAATGGGGTCCGGCGGCCAATGGCCGCACCATCGACGTGGTCAGCCCCGCCACCGGTGATCGGATCGGCAGCGTCCCGCATGCCGCCACCTCCGACCTCGATCGCGCGCTGGAGGCGGCCGACAAGGGCTTCCGGACCTGGCGCAAGGTGTCCGCCTTCGACCGCTCCAAGGTGATGCGCAAGGCGGCCGACATCCTGCGCCAGCGAGTCGACGCCATCGCCCAGTTGATGACCATGGAACAGGGCAAGCCGCTGGCCGAGGCGAAGGGCGAAATCCTTGCAGCCGCCGACGTCATCGACTGGTTCGCCGAGGAAGCCCGCCGCGCCTACGGCCGCGTCATTCCGGCCCGCGCCGAGGGCGTCTACCAACTGGTGATCAAGGAACCGGTCGGCCCGGTCGCCGCGTTCACGCCGTGGAACTTCCCGATCAACCAGGTGGTGCGCAAACTGTCCTGCGCGCTGGCCGCCGGCTGCTCGATCATCGTCAAGGCGCCGGAGGAGACTCCCGCCTCACCCGCCGAACTGATCCGCGCGTTTGCCGATGCCGGCGTCCCGCCCGGCGTGATCAACCTGGTCTACGGCGTTCCGTCGGAGATTTCCGAATATCTCATTCCGCATCCGGTGATCCGCAAGATGTCGTTCACCGGGTCGACCGCGGTCGGCAAGCAGTTGGCGGCGATCGCGGGGGCGCACATGAAGCGCGTCACCATGGAACTCGGCGGCCACGCCCCGGCCATCGTGTTCGACGACGCCGACATCGACACCGCCAGCAAGCTGCTGGCCGGCGCCAAATACCGCAACGCCGGGCAGGTCTGCGTGTCGCCGACCCGGATGCTGGTGCAGGAAAAGGTCTACGACCAGTTCGTCGACGGCTTCCTCGCCCACACCAAGCGGCTGAAGGTCGGCGACGGCCTGGAATCGGGCACCACGATGGGGCCGCTGGCCAACGCCCGGCGCATTGCGGCGATGGATGCCTTCATCGGCGATGCCAGGCAGAAAGGCGCCACCGTCCGCACCGGCGGCAGCCGCATCGGCAACAAAGGCAACTTCTTCGAGCCCACCGTGCTGACCGACGTGCCGATGGAGGCCCGCGTGATGAGCGAGGAGCCGTTCGGCCCGCTGGCGATGATCTCGCCGTTCCGCGGCTTCGACGACGTGGTGACCGAGGCCAACCGGCTGCCGTACGGCCTCGCCGCCTACGCCTACACCCGCTCGGCCAAGACCGCCAACGCCATCGCCGCGGCGGTCGAATCCGGCATGATGGCGATCAACCACCACGGCCTGGCGCTGCCCGAGGTGCCGTTCGGCGGCGTCAAGGACTCAGGTTACGGGTCCGAGGGCGGATCGGAGGCGATCGAGGCCTACCTGAACACCAAGTTCGTCACCCAGGCGGGTCTTTAACCGAACCGCCCGGCCGGCGGACATCCACCGCCGGCCGGCCACGGTTGGTCAGACGCCGACCATCACGTCAGACGCCTTCACCACGGCGAACGCCTTCATACCCGGTTTCAGCGCCAGTTCCTCGGCCGCCTCGTTGGTGATCGAAGCGGTGATCGTTACACCGCCTGCGATCTCCACCGTGACATGGGTAGTCGTCGCGCCGGGCTTCACGGTGTGGATCGTGCCAGCGATCTGGTTGCGAGCGGATAGCTTCATCTCTGGTCTCCTGAACAACACGGCAGGATATCGCCGATTTACTGCTCGACGTGAAGCAGCCAGTATGTAGTCCGGTCGGGCGCGTTCTGTTCACTCCCCGCGCTGCGCCCGAACCGCGCGCTGTAACACAGTCAGATGTCGGCGCGCCGCCTCGACACAATCCCGCTCGATGGCGCGATAGCGGCTGACCACCGCTTGGCCCAGTTCGGTCAGGCTGGCGCCGCCCCCGCGCCTGCCCCCGGCTGCGGCTTGCACCACCGGCGCCCCCAGCGAGGCATTCAGATCCTCGACCAGTTCCCAGGTCCGCCGGTAGGAAATATGCAACGCCCGTCCCGCCGCCGAGATCGACCCCGACCGAGCGATTTCCTCCAGCACGGCGACCTTGCCGGGACCGATGCGGGCGCCCGACGCCAGGTCCACCCGGATGCTCAGCCGGTTTGTCGGTCTGATCGCCGCCGCAGCTTTTTTTCCTGCCGAGCGTTTTGGATCCGCCGACGATGTCTTCAGCGCTGCCATGGCGCACCGAAACACGCCTCCCACAGGAGATCAACCGCCGGAACCCAGCGCGCTTCGATGCACCTGGCGGCCCGCCCATTGTCGTTGTGTCGGGTTGGCTATATCGTCGCTCACATGAGGCCGAACCGATGAAACGCGCGGTGCTAGCCCTGCTCCTGCTGTACGCGGCCGCAGTTCCGTCACAAGCCGCCGAGGTCACCGACGCCACCGGACGCAGCGTCGTGATCCCGGACAATCCACACCGCGTGCTTCCCGCCGGCCCACCGGCCGAGGTTCTGCTCGCCGCCATCGCCCCGGCGCAGATGCTCGGCCTTCCAGAGCTGCCCGGCGAAGCGGCGCGCGCCGCGCTGGCGCCGGCGACAAATTCGCTGCCCGCGGTGCCGCGCCTGACCGGGAAGCAGGATAGGACGGCTGACATACAGGCGCTGCACCCCGACCTGATCATCGACTACGGCACGGTATCGCCGCGCTACCAGCAACTGGCACGGGAAACCCAAAGCAAGACCGGCATCCCGACGCTGCTGTTCGACGGTGCCCTAGACCAGATCCCAAGGGTCGCCCGCGACATCGGCCGGATCCTGCACCAACCGGGTCAGGCCGAGGCCGTCGCCCGCTGCGCCGAGGCGATCCTGGCACTGCCAGCCCCTGCCAACAGTCACCCGCGCGTGCTGTATGCGCGTGGCGCCGAGGGACTTATGGTCGCCGCACCCGACACCGACGTAACGGGGATCTTCCGTCGCCTGGGCTGGCAAGTGGTCGCCCCGGACGGCACCGGCACGTTCCGCCCGGCCAGCGTCGAGGCCATCCGCCAACTCGATCCCGACATCATCATCCTGGCCGACCCGACGGCGAAGCCGATCCTGGCCACCGCGCCCTGGGCCAGCCTGCGCGCGGTGCGCGACGGTCACGCCTATATCGCGCCGTCGATGCCGTTCGGCTGGGTCGAGGAACCGCCCTCGATCAACCGGTTGCTTGGCCTGGCCTGGCTGCGCGGCGGCGATCCGCTGACGCTGGCGGCGTTGTTCAATGCCGTTGTCTATGGCCGCACCCTGACCCGGGACCAGCTTCTGGCGATCGCCGGCACCACTCGAACGATTACCCACTGAATTTGCGAGGCGCCATGCGTATTCTGCTGTTCCTGATGCTGATCCTGGCACCGTTGCAGGCCCGGGCAAAGACTTTGACGGTGTTCGCCGCCGCCAGTTTGACCAACGCGATGCAGGACATCTCGGCGCTGTGGGTGAAGGCCGGGCACCCGGCTCCTCGGATGTCGTTCGATTCCAGTTCCACCCTGGCGCGCCAGATCCAGGAGGGTGCGCCGGTCAACGTGTTCGCCTCAGCCGACGAGAAGTGGATGAACTACTTGGCGAAAGACAAGATGATCGTGCCGGATACGCGCCACGATCTGCTCGGCAACGATCTCGTGCTGATCGTGCCGGCCAATCATCCGGTCCACGTCAACATCGGTCCCGACTTCGACCTGCTGGCGCTGCTGGGCCCGAACGGCCGGCTGTCCACCGGCGACCCGGCGCATGTTCCCGCCGGCATCTACGCCGAACAGGCGCTGCGCAAGCTGGGCTTGTGGGACAAGGTCTCTCCGCGGATCGCCGCCGCCCCCGATGTGCGCTCCGCTTTATTGCTGGTGGAGCGCGGCGAGGCACCCGCCGGCATCGTCTACAGCACCGATGCCGCGATTTCCAAGGCGGTCGCCATCGCCGGCGTGTTTCCCGACAGCAGCCACGATCCGATCACCTACCCGTTTGCCGTGGTGAAAGCCGGCGACACGCCGCAGGCGCACGCCTTCCTGACCTTCCTGTCGAGCCCGGCGGCCCGCGCGATCTGGGTGAAGCGCGGCTTCAAGGTGGAGTAGTCGCGGGCGGCGCCCCCGGCGCCTCGCTCA
The DNA here is from genome assembly GCF_965277825.1 of Rhodopila sp. NCBI lineage: Bacteria > Pseudomonadati > Pseudomonadota > Alphaproteobacteria > Acetobacterales > Acetobacteraceae > Rhodopila > Rhodopila sp. The sequence goes on from NZ_OZ255846.1 coordinate 1,633,783, forward strand.
CCGGCAGATGTCCTCCCGCCAGTTGCAGGGCAAAGTGCGCCAGTTTCTTGCCCACCTCCTCGATCGGCAGGCGTCCGTCGGGCTGGTACCAGGTGTAGGCCCAGCTCACCATGCCGCCGATCGCCAGGGCGGCAACGCGGACATCGACGATTTGGAACTCGCCGGCGGCGGAGCCTTCTTCCAACAGGTCGCTCAGCACCCGGTCGAACCGCTTGCGCAGCGCGTTGATTTCCGCCAGGCCGGGCTCCGACAGATGCTTTTCCTCACGGAAGTACACTGCGATATTGGCCTGCCGCTGCAGCACAACCTGGCTGAAGTTAACGATCCCATCGAACAGCCGCCGCGAGGCCAGGCCGGACTGCCTGGCCGCGTCGGTGATCGCGTCAAGTGACATCTCGATAGTCGGACGGCAGATCGCCTCCAGCAATTCGACCTTGCTGCGAAAATGCGTGTAGATGAACGGCTTGGTGACCCCGAGTGCCCCGGCGATGTCATCCAGCGTGGTGCCGCTGAAGCCACGCTGATAGAACAGTTTGACCGCTTCTTCCAGGACGCGCTCTCGTTTGTAGGCCGTTATTTCTTCGCGCATGACGTTTGACCGAAAACCTTCAAGGACTCGCAATCGGTGTGAATTGCAACCGATGGCGGTGACCCAGTGACCAGCTTGCCAGGATTTCGCTGTTTCGGCCATACGCGGCGCCACCCCACGTCCGACGGGACCGCGCCGGACGTCCCCGCGGCATCGCCACCCGACCACGGCGCGGCAAACGTTACGAAATCGCCTCGCGTCCCATGCCGAGGAATTTCTCCCGGCGTCGGCTTCGCAGCGAGGACGCATCAAACCCGTTCAGGCTGCTCAAGGCGTCGTCGATCGCCGCGCCCACCGACTGAACCGTGCCGGCTCGATCGCGTTGCGCACCGCCCAGTGGTTCGGCGACGATCTGGTCGATCAGCTTCAGCCGCAGCAGGTCGTCTGCGGTCAACCGCAGCGCCTCGGCCGCCTGCGCCGCCTGCGCCGCGTCGCGCCACAGGATGCTGGCGCAGCCCTCGGGGGAAATCACCGAGTACACTGCGTGCTCCAACATCAGGACGCGGTCGCCTGAAGCCAGTGCAATCGCGCCGCCGGACCCGCCCTCGCCGATGATGGTGGCGATGATCGGCACCGGCGCCTCAAGGCACGCCTCGATCGAACGAGCGATCGCCTCGGCCTGACCCCGGGCCTCCGCCTCGATGCCGGGAAACGCCCCGGAGGTGTCGACGAAACTCAGCACCGGCAGGCCGAACCGCCCGGCGAGTTCGACCAGGCGGCGCGCCTTGCGGTAGCCTTCCGGACGCGCCATGCCGAAGTTGTGCTTCACCCGGGATTCGGTATCGGTGCCCTTTTCGGTGCCCAGCACCATCACCGGACGGCCGTGCAAACGACCCATGCCGCCCAGCACGGCGGCGTCGTCGGCGAACGCCCGGTCACCGGCCAGCGGGGTGAACTCGGTGATCAGGCCGTCGATGTAGTCCTGCGCCTTCGGCCGATCGGGGTGACGCGCCACCTGGGTTTTCTGCCACGGCGTCAGCCGGGAATAGGTGGTGCGCAACTGTTTGTCGGCTACCGACGTCAGCCGGGAAACCTCGTCGGCGATGTTGATGCCGTCCGGCTCCGACATCCGCCGCAGTTCCTCGATCTTGCCTTCGAGTTCGGCGATGGGTTTTTCAAAGTCGAGGAAATGACGCATGGGGCGGGGGCTTTAGCACACTTCACGGCCGGAGAAAGCCGGCAGCGATCAGCCGCCCGTTACCCGCGCCAAGCGTCGCGCCAGAACGGTGGTGGAGGGGTTGACAGCGGCTGGGCATCACCAAAGTTCTCGACTCAAATTGTAGCCTAGACTACATTCTGTGTCGAAAGGCGTATTATATGGCGCAAGCTTCATGCTGGGCAGGATTGACCCGCTGATGAGCCACGCGGCGACGCGTTCGAACCTGTCCGACCGGACCGCAAGCGCCGGCCAAATCGCGCTCGGCGGCGGGCGACGGGGTCTGCGCGGGCTGCTGCCGTTCATCGGCCCGGCGGTTGTTGCCTCGATCGCCTACATGGACCCCGGCAATTTCGCCACCAACATCCAGGCCGGCGCACGGCACGGCTACATGTTGCTGTGGGTCGTGCTGCTGGCCAACGTCATAGCCATGCTATTCCAGGCGCTGTCCGCCCGTCTCGGCATCGTCTCCGGGCACAGTCTTGCCGCGCTGTGCCGGATACATTTCCCGCGTCCCCTGGTGATCGCAATGTGGCTGGCCAGCGAGGTCGCGGCGATGGCCACCGACCTGGCTGAATCGATCGGCGCGGCGATCGGAATCAGCGTGCTGTTTCACCTGCCGCTGCTGGTCGGGCTGCTGATCACCTTCGCCATCACCTGGGCATTGCTGAGTTTCCAGAATCGTGGCTTCCGGCCGATCGAGCTGATCATCGCCGGTTTCGTCGGCGTCATCAGCCTGGCCTACCTGGTTGAACTGTTCATCGCGCCACCGCAATGGGGCCAGTTCTTCTACCATTCCGTCGTGCCGCAACTCGCCGGACCGGACAGCGTCACGCTGGCGGTCGGCATCGTCGGCGCCACCGTCATGCCGCACGCGATCTACCTGCACTCGGCGATGGTGACCGGTCGGGTCAGCCCGCGTTCGGATAGCGAGCGGCGGCGGTTGATCCGCTACTCCAACGCCGAGGTGCTGCTGGCGCTCACACTGGCCGGGCTGGTGAACATGGCGATGGTAGCGATGGCGGCGACCATGTTCCACAACGGCCATGCCGATGTCGGCGAGATCGAGGCGGCCTACCATACCTTGCTGCCGCTGATGGGCGTGGTCGCGGCCGGCGCCTTCATGACCTCGCTGCTGGCTTCGGGATTGTCGAGTTCGGTCGTCGGCACCATGGCCGGCCAGGTCATCATGCAGGATTTCGTCGCGGTCCGTATTCCGATATGGCTACGTCGAGCGGTAACCATGGTGCCGGCGGTGATCGTGGTGGCGATCGGGGTCAATGCGACCGATGCGCTGGTGATCAGTCAGGTGGTGCTCAGCCTGGTGCTGCCGGTGCCGATGATCGCGCTCCTAGTGCTGATCCGCCGGCCCCAGGTGATGGCGGGCTTCGTCATCAGCCGGGGCATGCAGGTCGTGGCCGCGGCGGCGACGACGCTGGTTCTGCTGCTGAATGGTATCCTGCTGTTGCAAAGTTTGCCGAATTAGGCAGACCTTCATCGGACAATCCAGCGATGTCAGCCTCCATGAGCGATCTCCCGAACCGTTCCGCCGCGGCGCTGCCCGAGGAACCCACCCAGGCCAGCCGATTCGGCAAGGCACGCACCGCCCAGTCCGGCGCGCTGCTGGAGGATTACGTCGAGCTGATCTCCGACCTTCTGAGCAACGGCGGCGAGGCCCGCCCGACCGATATCGCCCGTCGGCTGGGCGTGGCGCACGCCACCGCGATCAAGACCATCGGCCGCCTGAAGCGCGAGGGGCTGGCGGTGGCCAAGCCATACCGCGGCGTGTTCCTGACCCAAGCCGGCGAGGATCTCGCCGCCAGGGTGCGCGCCCGGCACCGCGTGGTGGTCGACCTGCTGCTGGCCGTCGGCGTCCCGTTCGAATCCGCCGAGTCGGACGCCGAAGGCATCGAGCACCATGTCTCGGAGGCGACGCTTGCGGCGTTCGAGCGTTATCTGGCGCAGGGGTGAGGCCTGCATGTGTCCGGCCATCGGCAGGGCGAACGACGACATGAGCGGCCAACCCAAAACCCCCACCGACCGAGGCCTGCGTCCGCTGCCGCTGACCGGCGGATGTCCGTGCGGGGCGATCCGTTACGAGATCGGCGCGGCTCCGCTGCTGCTCTACGCCTGTCACTGCACCAACTGCCAGCGTCAGTCCGGCGGCGCGTTCGCAATGAACATGCCGGTTCGAAGCGAAACATTTCGTATCCTTCGGGGCCAGCCGAAAGCCTGGCGGCGGCTGTCCCCCACGGGCGTCGAAACGGTGTCCTGGTTCTGCGCCGATTGCGGCGGCCGTATCCACGGCAGCAGGGCAGGTCGGCCAGAGTCAATCACTGTGCGGGCAGGCGGATTGGACGACACCTCCTGGTTGGTTCCAGCCTTTCACATGTTCGTTCGCAGCGCCCAGCCCTGGATCCAACTGCCGGCACCGGACTGTTACGATACCGTTCCACACGGCTTCCGCGCGCGGGCAAAGGCGTGGCAGGTAGCTTGGGGCAGGTGCTGACGCTACAGCGGAATCGCCAGCAGCGTATCGAATCGCTGGCTGTCACACACCACCACCCGGTCGGCATACCGCAACGCCCCGGAACCGTCCGGCCGCAATCGGTCGCGGTAGACCCCAGCGGCGAAAATCATCATCTGACGATCGCGCATGGTGCGAACCACCAGAAACGAGGTCTCCGCCGAGACCTCCCCATCCGCTTCGCCGGTCCGAGCGGAACGCCGCCGGCGGCTGACCCGGATCGACGATGGCGGCATCCCGGCAAGGCCTGCGTTCTCGATCAAATCGACCCGGCTCGCCCCAGCAAGTTCCGCGCCGCCGTCAGCGCGGCGGTAATCGCGGGGCGGCGGTAATCCCACATCGGATCGCCCTCGGGTGGAAGCATCGCCATCGTCGCGTTGGCCTCGAACAGCAGCAGCGACCCATCCGCCGCCAAGGCGAAATCGATACCGCCATAGTCGAGCCCCAGCGCCGCCTGGATCTTGCTCAATGCGGCCATCGCGCGACCGCCCAGCACCGCCGCCATGTTGTCCAGGAAGCTGCATTCCTCATTGCGGAATGCTGGATTTTCGGCCATCGCGGCAGTGAAGTAGTGCACCTTCCAGTCGGCCGAGATCGCCTGATGCAGCGGATAAAGCGCGCCTCCGATGAACATCACCCGATATTTGCGCGCCATGCCGTCGGCCCCGCGCGCATTCAGGTATTCGATCGCCAGAGGTTCGCCGTCGGGCAGCGACGCGGCTGCCTCAGCCAGTCCGGCCGACGTTTCGACCCGAACGAAGTGCTGCCCGGTATGATAGCCTGGGCTGCGCAACAGAAGCGGAAATCCGATCCGCTCGACGTCGGACAAACCGCCGATACCTGGTGTCCTGACATCGGTAATGGCGCCCAGCCGCTGGGCGTTGTGCCACCGGCCGGTCACACAGACCCTGGCTGGCGAGTTGATCACTGGGGCGGTGCTGACGGCGACGATGCGTTCGGCGTTCGCCAGAGCCCGGGCGCAAAGGTCGGCGTCGCCGATCGCGTTGACGATCAACGCATGCGCCGGCAGCGGATCGCGCGGGTCGAAGAAGTCCGCATACACCGCGGTCACCGCGAACACCCGGTCGTCGATCCAGTGCTGCGTCGGGATATTGCCGCCGACCGCCGCCACCAGCAGCAGCAGGGCAATGCCGGCTCCGGTGCCGCGATAGCGCCGCCGCACCACCGCCCGCCCGGCGAAGCCTTTGCGCCAGTGTTCGGTGGCATCTTCCCCGATCTCGGTCAGGACCCGTGCCAGTCCCTGATGCGCCTCCGCCAGATCGGGATCGACCGCCAACGCCGCCTGGTAGTGGCACCGAGCCGCCTGCAGGTCGCCGGCTTCGCTCAACAGATAGGCGTAGCCGGCCTGGGCCGCCTTGCTGGCGGGATGAAACCGCACCGCCTGGCGATAGGCATCCCGCGCGGCGGACACGAAACCGCCGGCATGAGCCAGCGCCCCAAGCTCGGTCAGCGCGGCGCAATGCGTTGGATCGGCCCGCAGCACATCGAGATAGGCCAGCTTTGCTGCCTCGTCGTCACCGCGCGCCAGCAGGTCGCGGGCTCTGCGCAATGCAATATGGGTCATGCGGGGATGCTGGGACAGCCACCGAGGGCGCTGTCGGCACGGCTGCGACGCCAGCTCCTACAGCGCTTTTGCGTTTTCGCCGAGGCGGGTGCAGTGCCCATGACGCCGATGGGACCTCTCCGGTTGGAGCCAAACAGCACAAATCTACCGGCCAAATCCTTAACCAACCCTTAACTACCGGACGGGCGCGAGTCGCAGACTCGACGCTGCTGGACAGCGGACCCAAGCGCGACGATGCTTGCCCCGTCTCGACATCGGATAACGAAACCAGAGCCATGCAACGACACGCGTTCGTGCTGGGTGGAACCGGACAGATCGGCCGGGCGGTCGCAGGCGATTTTCTCGCCGCCGACTGGAGCGTCACGATCTCCCATCGCGGCCACCGCCCGGCGCCGCGCGACCTTATCGAGCGGGGCGCCAGGGTGGTAGCCTTGGAACGGGATCGAGACGAACTGGCAGGGGCGCTCGGCTCCGGTGCCGACGCCCTGATCGACACCACCGCCTACGATCGAGATCATGCCAGCCAGTTGATCGCCGTGCAGGCCAGCATCGGCTGTTTCGTCGTGGTGTCCTCCGCCAGCGTCTATCGGGATGATCTCGGCCGGACGCTGGACGAGGCGGCCGAGACCGGCTTCCCGGAACTGCCCGACCCGATCCCTGAGACCCATCCGACGGTCGATCCAGGGCCAACGACCTACTCGACGCGGAAGGTGGCCCTGGAGCGCCATCTGCTGGACCACGCTTCCACCCCCGTCACGATCTTGCGGCCGTGGGCGATATACGGTCGGAACTCCCGCCATCCGAGGGAGTGGTGGCTGGTCAAGCGCATGCTGGACCGCCGCCCGGCGATACCGCTGGCACCAGGGCACCAGCCGCTTCCACACCTCGGCGGTTGCCAACATCGCTGCTCTGGTCCGCACCGCCGCCGAAACGCCGAGCAGCCGGGTGCTGAACATTGCCGACCCTGATGCGCCCACGGTGGCCGAGATCGCCGCATGCATCGCGCGGCATCTCGACTACCGGGGTCGCGTCATACCGATCGATGCGCCGGGCGACTCTCCGCTCATCGGCCGGACGCCGTGGTCGGTGCCGCGGCCGTTTGTCCTCGATTGCCGGGCTGCACGAGGATTGGGATATTCGCCGGCGACGACTTATGCCGAGGCCGTCGGGGCATTCTGCGACTGGCTGGTGAAGGACGCAGCGAATGGTGATTGGCAGCAACGCTACCCGGTGCTTGCCGCGTACCCCTGGAACCATTTCGACTACGAGGCCGAAGCCGCATTTTTTCGCAACCACGGTGCACGCGGAGTGCGTCGCTCGTGATCGCTCGGGCGTCTGGCCGGCTTTGATGCGCGCCGCTTCGCGTCACCCAGGGAGGATCCTGGCAATAGCCGCCACCCTCCTGGTTGCCGCGATCATCCCGGCGGGGGCCAACCAGGTGCCGGCGCCGGATCCGCGGCAAGGCGATGGCGGCGTCTCGGCGTTTTACACGTGGGCCGGCGAGATTCCCGCCGCACCTGGGCAGATGCTGCGCACCGAACCGCTCGACCCGGCATTTGGGCTGGCGATGGCGGGCCAGCAATTCCGCATCCTCTACAGTTCGACCGACGGCATCGACGCCAAGACGCCGGTCGTCGTTTCGGGCGCCTATTTCGCACCCAAGGGAACCCCGCCGGAGGGCGGCTGGCCGCTGGTCGCCTGGGCGCATGGCACCACCGGCGTCGCCGATGTCTGCGCCCCGTCATGGACGCCCCGGACGCCGCGTGATGCCGAGTATCTCAATGCATGGCTCGCGCAGGGCTATGCCATCGTTGCGACCGACTACCAGGGGCTCGGCACACCGGGACCGCATCCGTATCTGGCGGTGCGGCCCGCGGCGTTCAGTGTGCTGGACAGCATCCGCGCCGTCTTGAAGGCCTTCCCCGAGGTCGCCAATCGGGTCGTCGTCATTGGCCAGTCGCAAGGCGGCGGCGCGGCGTTCGCCACCGCCGGCATCGCGCCTTCCTATGCGCCCGACATCGACATCCGCGGCAGCGTGGCGACCGGCGTACCGTTCCTCGGACCGGCAATGTTGCATCCGCGGCCGACCCCGCCGGACGTGGCTGATCCGACGGTCACCTACAGCCTTTACCTTGGGATCATGATCCAGCAGTACGATCCTTCGATTGCAGACGACCAACTGGTCACCGCGCGGGCGTTGCCGCTGTTGCAAAAGGCCCGCACTCTCTGCGTCGGACCGCTGTTCTACGCCGTAGGGCGGGCCGGGCTGAACCGCGGCAACGCGCTGACACCGGCGTTTCCAAAGGCGCTCGCCGCGGTGCTGCCGGAGCTGGAATTCCCGACCGTCAAGCTGACCCAGCCGCTGTTCGTCGGCACCGGCACGCAAGATCATGACGTCTCCCCGGCGGGCCAGTTGGCGCTGGTGCGCAATGCCTGCGCCCAAGGGTCGACGGTGGAGGCGCATCTCTACACCGGGCTCGATCACGGCCAGACGATGAACGCGTCGCAGAAGGACTCGCTGCCGTTCGTCCGCAAGCTTCTGGCCGGGCAACCGATCCAATCGATCTGCGAGCCGGCGGCGCAATAGCTACAGCGCCACCGTCAACGCATCGTATTCGTATAGCCAGTCATAGCGCTGCTTGATCTTCTCCGGCAGGAATTCCCGTTCGACATAGGCGGCGGCGCCCTCCGGACTGCCCAGCGCCGGGTTATGAAAGCGCCGGGTGTTGTCGGACGACCCGCGCACGATCGCCGCGGTGCGTTGCAGCCGTGCATCCTGGTAGCGGCGCAGCGCTGTTTCGGGGTTTTCCTCAAGATTCAGGCAGCGGGCGATCACCACTGCGTCCTCCAGCGCCATGTTGGCGCCTTGGGCCAGGAACGGCAGCGTCGGATGCGCCGCGTCGCCCATCACGCAGACCCGGCCCTGGGCGTAGTGCGCCAGCGGCTCGCGCCCCAGCAGAGCCCATTTGTAGGGCGTATCGATATTGCGGATGATGGTCTTGACGTCTTCGTGCCAGTTGGCGAGGTCGCGCAGGCATTCCTCGCGGCTGCCGGGCTGGTTCCAGGATTCCTCGCGCCAGTCGTCGCGCTCCACCACGCCGACGAAGTTCAGCAGTTCGCCGCGGCGCAGCGGATAGGTCACCACATGGCCGCCGACGCCCATCCAGTTGGCGCCGATCAGGCGGCGCTGATGCGGCGGCAGGCGCTGCATCGGCACCAGCCCGCGCCATGCCATGATGCCGGTGAAGTGCGCCGCGCCTCCTTGTCCTGGGACTGGGCCAAACATCTGCTGACGGATGCGGGAATGCACGCCGTCGGCGCCGATCAGCAGATCGCCGCTGGCCTGGGCGCCGCTGGCCAGGTGCAGGGTGACCGTCGCGTCCGTCTGGTCGAACCCGACGCAGCCGTCGCCGGCGCGGATCGCATCGGGACTGGCGGCGCGGACCGCGTCCAGCAGCACCCGATGGAAGTCGCCGCGATGCACCATCCAGTACGGCGCGCCGAACCGCTCGACCGAGCTCTCGCCGAGATCGAAGGTCGGCCAACTTTGCCCGGTGGTGCCGAGGCGGACCTCCTTGCCGGTGGCGGCGCAGACCACCTTTTGCATCGCGTCCCGCAGGCCAAGCGCGATCAGCAGGCGGGTGCCGTTGGCCCCGAGCTGCACGCCGGCACCGACCTCGCGCAGTTCGCTGGCTTGCTCGAACAGGCGCACCTGGTGGCCGCGCTGCAGCAGCGCCAGCGCTGCGGTCAGGCCGCCGAGGCCGGCGCCGGCGATCAGGATGTCAGACATCGGTTCCCCCCGTTCCTGGTCCAACAGCATGTCGGGCACGAGCGGCGCGGGTCACGCCGCCGTCCCCAGCCGATCGAGCACCGCCGCGACCAGGTCCCCCACCGGCTCCTTGGTGTCAAGATGCAGTACTGGGGCCGGCTGATCCGCCAGCCAGGCCTCATGCGTAAGCAGGCCACGGCTCATTGATCCGGTGGTGTCGTAGGCCTCGGCCCAGGCGATGAAGCCGGCGCTGGTCGCGGCCATGTCGCCGCCCGGCAGGATGCGGGCGCCGAACCGAGCCGCCTCGCGCCGCCGCAGCCGCGCCATGCGCAGCGCGTGATCCAGCCGCAGGAAGACGATCAGGTCGCAATGTGGCTCCAGCGCCGCCGCCCACTCGGTCGCCGCGCCGCAAAACACCCAATGACCGGTCGCTGGAAGTGTTTCCAGCAGCAGCGCCAGCCGCTGATCGGGCGGCCGCATCGTCGAATAGGGCGGATCTGTCGGCAGCCAATAAAGACTATCGGAGTCGACATGCGGCACCGCCAGACGCTGGGCCAGCGCTGAGCCGAGCGTGGAGGTGCCGGAGCCGGCTGCTCCCAGGATGCGAATCCGAGCCATGTGGCGCGGATTAGCGCAGCACCCGGCTGTCGTCCAATGCCGGAGCGGTGCGGATCAACGGCGAGCTTGCCCGGGTGGTCGCCAAAGGCGGTCCGGTCTTGCCGTCCTCGCTGTCCGGGGTTCAGGTTTGGTCCTGACACGACGGGCAGGCATAACGGGAGAAGAAGTATGGAATTCGAGCACATCGGCTTTGAGGTCAAAGCCAGCACCGCCATCGTCACGTTGAACCGGCCGGAGCGGCGCAATGCGCTCAGCGCCAGGCTGCTGCGGGAGTTGAATGCGGCGCTGCGTGAGGCGGATGAATACAACCCGGTGCACTGCGTCGTGCTGCGTGGCGCCGGTCCGCATTTTTGCGCCGGAGCCGACCTGAACGAATTCTCCTCGGGCCGCGGCCCGGACTATCGCGGCCGCACCGAGATCGACGACGACGTCTGGCGCCTGGAGCAGGGCCAGCGGCTGCGGGTCGAGCTGTTCGACATGCACAAGCCGGTGATCGCGCAGGTACATGGCACCTGCATCGGCATCGGCACCGAGTTGGCGTGGTTCTGCGACATGATCATCGTCGCCGACGACGCCCGCATCGGCTTCCCGCCGGTGCGTGACCTGGGCACGCCGCCGGGCAGCATGTGGCTGTATCACTGCGGCCCGCAATGGGCGAAGCGGCTGCTGCTGACCGGCGATTCGCTCAGCGGCAAGGACGCGGCCGAGATCGGGCTGGCGCTGAAATCCTACCCGGCGGATCAACTGGAGGCCGAGGTCATGCGGCTGGCGGACCGCATGGGCCTGGTGGACCCGCATCTGCTTTCGGCCAACAAGCGGTTGGTCAACCTAGGCCTGGAGCTGATGGGTGCGCGCACCATCCAGCGCATCGGCGCCGAGATCGACGCGCGCGGTCACCTTGCGCCAAAGGCGATGGCGTTCAAGGCGACGATGCGCGAGCACGGCGTGAAGCACGCCTTCCGGCAGCGCGACGCGGCGTTCGGCAGCGGCTATGCCGTGGTCAGTGGGCGTGATCCGGACTGAGGTGGCGTTGGGTGGCCATGGGGCGCTCACAACTTGACAAAACCCCGTTTTCCTCCAAAATGGAGGACTATTGGAGGACCTACGATGGCGACCCTGAACGTCAAGAGCCTGCCCGATGACCTGCACGACAAGCTGAAAGCCCGCGCCAAACGCGAGCACCGGTCGGTGGCGCAGGAGGTCGTCAGCCTGCTGGTCGCTGCGCTCGACCGTCCCGAGGCGCTGTCCATCATGGACCTGCAAGGCCTTGGCGCGGCGCTCTGGCAGGATGTTGACACCGCGGCGCATGTCGAGGCCGAACGCGCCTCATGGGATTGATGGACGATCTCGGATCGGACCGCATCGGGGTCGATACCGCGATCTTCATCTATTTCATCGAGGAAGCACCGGTCTGGCTGCCGCTGATCACGCCGTTATTTCGCGCCGCGGACAGTGGACAGCTCGAAATGTTTACCTCAGCAGTAACGTTGCTGGAAGTGCTGGTGGTCCCGTTTCGCGCGGACAACGAGGTGCTCGCCGGCCGCTATGAGGCCTTGTTGACCAGCAGCCGTGGGGTCCGCCTGATCGATGTGACGCGCAATCAATTGCGGCGGGCGTCGCGGCTGCGCGCGCTGACCGGCATGCGAACACCGGACGCTCTGCAACTCAGCGCCGCGCAGGAGGCGGGATGCGCGGCGTTCCTCACCAACGACCGTCGGCTCCCGGCGGTGCTCGGTTTACGGATCTTGCAGCTTGCGTCCTATTGTCGGGCATCGGCGGATGGCGGGTGAGCGTGCGGGCGACCGGCGCGACTGCCGCCAGCCGGGCTTTACCTCTTATCCCTCGCCCAACCGGATCACAGCCCTTGCGGCGTTAGCGAGTTTCGTTCGTCCACGCTCCGCCGACGCTGCCAGCCTCCGGGTCCGCGCGATCACCGCGACTGTCGCTACCGCTTTCCAACCACTCAAACAACGCCGCTCGGAACGGCAGCAAACTTTTGTACTGCTGAACCTCCGCCGGGAGCGCCCGCACGGCCGCGGCCAGGGCGACCGCGCGCTCCGGGCTGTCGATCACCCGTTGCAGCGGGTAAACATGCACCCGGATCGCGAACAGCACCGCCCCACTCTCCGGCAACCGCCGCAGCGTCTGCCGCTCCACCCGCAGGAACACGCAGCGCCCCGCGTTCTCGACCGTCACGCCCGACCCGCCATCCACCCGCCACTTTCCACCGGGCTGGAACAGCGCCGGATCGTCCAGCAACGACCAGTTTAACCGCGCCGCGATATGCCCCGGCCGCAAGTGCCGCATGAACCGGTCCACCGGACGCGCCAACCGCTCGGCATAAAACGGCACCGGCCCATGCACCGCCGAAAGCGGTTTGCCGATCTTGTCGATCAGCCGCCAGCGGCTCGGAAAACACAGCGAGGCGGCGGTGAACATCGGCCCGTCCTCGCCGTTCTGGATAAGACAGAGATCCTCCTGCACCAGCCGCCCCGCCAGCTCCAGCGGATCGATCGACCCAACCCGCCAGCCCTCTTCCGTCAAGCCATTCCGTACCACTATCCCACCACGGCTGAACCAGGTCGGATGGTGCAACACCAACGCCGCCACGACCATTTCCAGCGCCTCCGTCCGCGCTGCATCCGATCCCGCCATCGCGGCGAACACCGCATCACGCGAGCCAGCCAGCAACAGCCGCTTCTCGGCCATCTCCGCCCGATACAGCCGGTCGATCTCGAACCAGTCCGCCTCCGCCACGGACACCAGGTCCATCGCCATCCGGTAGGGACCCGCCTCGAACGGCCGATGCAGCCGTTGTTCCGGCAGAGGTCGCACCGGATCAGCCAGCGAGGAACGACCGGATCGCCCCGGTCTGCGGCGGATCGAGCAGCGCTGGGGCGTGTCCGGTCCGTGGCACCTCGTAGCCCTGCGCCCCGGACGCCTGCATCCTGGCGAACGTCTCGGGCAGCAGGATGTCGCTGGTCTCGCCGCGGATCACCAGACGCGGCACCCGAATACGATCCCACAGCGCCCACATGTCCACATCGATCGGATGGTGGGCCCGCAACGGGTCGCCGATGCGCGGGTCGTAATGCATGGTGAACCGCCCATCCGGCAGCGCTCGGGCCGAGTTGCGGGCGAGCTGCGCCCATTGCTGGTCCGACAGCGGCCCGAACGGCGCATGCACCATGCGCAGATGCCGCTCGACCGCCTCGATGTCGGGAAAGCGTGCCATCAGCGGCGAGTCGCCCGACGCCACCATGTAGTCGCGAATGCGGCCAAGCGCGTCGGCCGGCATGAACGGGCCGACATCGTTCAACACCAGCCGGTTGATCGGCGCGCCGTCGGACGCGGCGATCACCATGCCGCAGATGCCGCCCAGCGAGGTGCCGACCCAGGCCACATCGCGGCCGATCCAGGCCAGCAGGTGCGCCAGCGCGGTCACGTAGTGCTGCGCCTGATACAGCATCGAGTCGTCGAGCCAGTCGGAGTGGCCACGCCCCGGCAGATCGGGACAGATCACCCGCCACGACCCGGCCAGGGCCTCGGCCAGAGCATCGAAATCCCGCCCGTTCCGGGTCAGGCCGTGCACGCACACCACCGGCGGCGCGCCGGGACCGCCGGATTCCTCGAACGCCAGGCGATGGAATTTGCCGCCCAGCAGATAGCGAACCGACCCCGGGCGGCGCTGCATCAGATCACGTTCTTCGCGCGCAAGGCGGCTAGCGCGGCGGCGTCCAGGCCTAAGCGTTCGGACAGCACGGCGTCGGTATGTTCACCCAGCAGCGGCGGGGCGATGCGGTAGTCGGCGGGGGTTTCCGACAGTTTTATCGGATTGGCGATGACCTTGACGGTCTGGCCCGAACTGTGCGCCATCGGCCGCACCATCTCGCGGGCGACGACCTGGGGGTCGTCGAACACCTCGGACAGCTTGTTGATCGGGCCGCAGCCGATCTTCAGCGCCTCCAGCCGCTCGATCCACCACTGCGTGGGGTGTTGCTGCATCACCGGGGTCAGCGTGTCAGTGACCAATTGGCGGTTGCCGACGCGGGCGGCGTTGGTGACGAAGCGCGGATCCTCCAGCATGTGGGTCAGGTTGAACGCCTCGCAGAAGCGCTTGAACGTCGGGTCGTTGGCGACCGACAGCACGATATGGCCGTCCTCGGTGGGGAACACCTGATAGGGGGCGATATTGGGATGCTGGTTGCCCAGCCGAGCCGGGTTCTCCCCGGTCGCCAGGTAGTTCATGCCCTGGTTGGCGAGCCAGGCGACATGGGTGTCCAGCATGCTGATATCGATCTGCTGACCCCCGGCATTGCTCCCGGTCTCGCCGCCTTGGCCGGTCAGGTCGCGATGGCGCAGCGCCGCCAGGATGCCGATGCAGCCGTACAGGCCGGCGAACAGATCGGCCACCGGCACACCGACCTTCTGCGGCAGCCCGTCTGGCTCCCCGGTCAGGCTCATGACGCCGCCCATGGCCTGGATCAGGCTGTCATAGCCGGGCCTCGGCGCATACGGACCGGTTTGCCCGAAACCGGTGATCGAGCAGTAGATCAGCCGCGGAAAGCGGGCGTGCAGTTGCTGGTAGCCGAGGCCGTACTTGGCCAGCGCGCCGACCTTGAAGTTCTCCACCAGGATGTCACAGCCGGCGATCAGCCGCAGCGCGATGTGCTGGCCTTCCGGCTGCGAGATATCCAGAGTGACCGATTGCTTGTTGCGATTGACACCAACGAAATAGGCGCTCTCCTCGGTACCCGGCACGGTGGGCGGGGCGAAGCCTCTGGTGTCGTCGCCGGCGCCTGGGCGCTCGATCTTGATCACATCGGCGCCGAGGTCGGCCAGCATCTGCACGCAGGTCGGGCCGGCCAGCACACGGGTCAGGTCGAACACGCGCAGGCCGTTAAGAGGACCTGTGGGTTGCGGTCCGCTGGGCTGGGGCCGGCCGGTTGCGGTCATAGCGGTCTCCAAGATAGCGGGTTGATTGGACCGGGTTTTGGTCGATAAAGGGTTATAGATCGGCGACCGGCGCAGGCAAATGACCGGACCGCCAAACGAGGAAACCTCCGTGCAGCGAGATATCGCCGCCAGCATCGAATCACGCCAG
Organism: Rhodopila sp.; assembly: GCF_965277825.1. Taxonomy (NCBI): domain Bacteria; kingdom Pseudomonadati; phylum Pseudomonadota; class Alphaproteobacteria; order Acetobacterales; family Acetobacteraceae; genus Rhodopila; species Rhodopila sp. The sequence continues at coordinate 1,649,131 of NZ_OZ255846.1, forward strand.
TCGTGGCACGCCGCGCTGCTGACCTTGGCGATCCTTTCGCTGTCGTTCGGCTCGCCGCTGCTGGCCGTGGTCGGTCTGCGCGATATCCAGGCGTCGTTGCACACCGACCGGTCGGTGGTGTCGCTGGCCACCGCGCTGGTGTGGATCGGCAATGGCCTCGGCGGCATTCCGATGGGTTGGCTGGCCGACCGGATCGGCATCCGCAAAACCGTTGCCATAGGCACGCTGTGCATGGCGGCCGGGCTGGCGCTGTCCAGCCTGGGCACGGTCTGGGCCCTCTATATCGGCCACGGCCTGCTGATCGGGCTGCTTGGCAACGGCGCCATCTATGCGCCACTGCTGATCTATGTCAGCCGCTGGTTCGACCGCCGCCGCGGCACCGCGTTGGCGTTGATCTCGTCCGGACAGTATATCGCCGGGATGCTGTGGCCCACGCTGCTGGAGGTCGGCATGAAGCGGGTCGGCTGGCAGCCGCTGATGCTCGGCTACGGCGTCATGGTGCTGGCGATCCTGCCGCTGCTGACCTTGCTGCGGCCGGCGCCGGAAGCGCCGCCAGCGGCTGGCGCAGGCACCGGCGCCCGCGGCGCCGACCGGGTGCTCGGGCTGCGACCGAACCTGGCGATGGTGCTGATCTGCATGGCGAGTTTCTGCTGCTGCGTGCCGATGGCGATACCGTCCTCGCACCTGGTGGCGTTCTGCGGCGACCTCGGCATCAGGGCTAGCCATGGCGCGGCGATGCTGTCGGTGATGCTGACCTGCGCCTTCATCGCCAGGCAGTTCTGGGGCGCCTTCGCCGACCGCTTCGGCGGCCTGCGCACGGTGATGGCTGGATCGGCGCTGCAGGCAATGGCGATCTGCGGGTTCCTGCTGACCCGCGACGAGGTCGGGCTATTCGCCGTCGCCAGCGCGTTCGGCTTCGGCTTCAGCGGCATTATTCCGGCCTACTCGGTGGCGATCCGCGACCTCTACCCGTCGCGCGAGGCGTCATGGCGCATCCCGACGGTGCTGATGACGGCGATGTCGGGGATGGCGTTCGGCAGTTGGTTCGCCGGAAAGCTGGTGGATGTGTTTCTGTCGTACCGCCCGGCGTTCGCGTCGGGGGTACTGTTCAATCTGGCCAATCTGGCGCTGCTGGCATTCCTGGTCAGCCGGATGACACGCCGCCGGGGCCTTCGGGTGGCGACTGCGTAAGCGGCGGGACCGCCGCGATGTGTTCGGTATGATCGCCTCAGAAACCGGCCTCGCATTCGGACATGCGGTCGAGTTTGCTGCCGATCGCCGAAAGCTTGCGGCCACACCGCCGCCATGCCACGACTTGACGCAACGCTGGGAAGCCCCGGCAAGCGGAGGAGCCGATGAACCAGACCCTCGATGCCCGGACCGCGGATACCCAGACCCTGGATGCAATGCTGGATTTCGCCCCCGACTACGACTCGCCAATCCCCTACATGCGCCGAACCCGCGAGTATTATGCCGCGATCGGCTACACCACGCCGTATCGCTGGGCGCACTATCAGGCGGCGCCGTTTACCCCATTGGCCAGGAAGCTGACCCAATCGAGGGTCGCCATCGTCACCACCGCCGCGCCGTATCAGCCCGGCAAGGGCGACCAGGGTCCTGGCGCGGCCTATAACGGCAGCGCCAAGTTTTACACGGTCTATTCCGGCGACACGGCGCGCGACCACGACCTACGCATCTCCCATATCGGTTACGATCGCAGCCACACCAGTGCCACCGACAGCGGCACCTGGTTTCCGCTGCCGGCGCTGCGCCGCGCGGCGGCGGACGGCCGGATCGAGGCGGTGGCGGAACGGTTCCACGGGGCGCCGACCAACCGCAGCCAACGGGTCACGCTGGAAACCGATGCGCCGAAGATCCTTGCCCGCATCCGCGAAGACGGTGCCGATGTCGCGGTGATCGTGCCGAACTGCCCGGTATGCCATCAAACCAGCACGCTGGTAGCTCGTCATCTCGAAGCGCACGGCATTCCGACCGTCGTGATGGGCTGCGCCAAGGATATCGTCGAGCACGCCGCCGCCCCCCGCTTCCTATTCAGCGATTTCCCGCTCGGCAACAGCGCCGGCAAGCCGCACGACGTGGCCTCGCAAGACCGGACGCTGGATCTGGCGCTGCGGCTGTTGGAAACCGCCGCCGGTCCGAAAACCACCATGCAGTCACCGCTGCGCTGGAGCGCCGACGGCAAATGGAAGCTGGACTACCTGAACCTGGAACAGATCGGCGAGGCGGAACTGAAGCGCCGGCGCGAGGAATTTGACCGGCAGAAGGAACTCGCCCGCTCGAACCGGGCCGTCAACGCGGCATGATCACCGAGACCAAGGCTGGCCAAACCAAGACTGGCGAGACCAAGACTGGCGAGACCAAGACTGGCGAAACGATGTCTGGCGAAACCAAGGCGTGGAACGGGATCAAGGCGGGGCGTCCGTTTGCCGGAGTCCGCATCCTGGATTTCACCCAGGTGCTGGCCGGCCCGTATGCCAGCTATCAACTCGCACTTCTGGGCGCCGAGGTGATCAAGATCGAGCGCCGCGGCGGCGAGGACATGCGCCGCACGCCGCTGTCGCGCGAATGGGCCGACCGCAACATGGCCTCGGCGTTCATCGCGGTGAACGGCAACAAGCGCAGCCTGACGCTGGACCTGCAGAAGCCCGCGGCGCGCGAGGTGGTGCGTAAGCTGGCGGCCAAGGCCGACGTGGTGATGGAGAACTTCCGCGCCGGGGTGATGGACCGTCTGGGCCTCGGCTATGGCGCGCTGTCGGCGATCAACCCCCGGCTGATCTATTGCGCGATCTCGGGCTTCGGCCAGACCGGTCCGGCCAGCAGCGAGGCCGGCTATGACGGCAAGATCCAGGCAATGTCCGGCATCATGGCGATCACCGGCCATCCCGAGATGGGCCCCACCCGCGCCGGCTTCGCGGTGTGCGACGTGCTGTCGGGGGCAACCGGGGCGTTCGCGATCTCGTCCGCGTTGTTCCAGCGCACCCACACCGGCAAGGGTCAATTGATCGACGTTTCCATGCTGGAGGCCAGCCTGGCGTTCCTCGCCACCCAGGTCGCCGACTACACGGTCGCCGGCCATCACCAGCCCCAGGCCGGCAACCAGGCGATCAGTCGCAAGGCAACCGCCAACCTGTTCAGAGCCAAGGACAGCTTCCTGCTGCTGGCGGTGAACGACGAAAAGCAGTACCGCGCGCTGATGACCGGCATCGGCCGCGCCGACGTGCTGGACGATCCGCGGTTCGGCGATTGGTTCCTGCGCAAGGAGAACGAGGCGGCGCTACGCACGATCATCGAGCAGGCCCTCGCAGCCGCGGACTCGAAGATCTGGGAACGTCGGCTGAACGACACCGGCGCACCGTGCGCCAGCATCTGGAAGGTGGAAGAGATCATCGACCATCCCCAGATCGCCGACCGGAACGCCATGCAGACCGTGGACAGTCCCTGGGGTCGGCTGCGGCTGGTGGGGTCGGGGTTTCAGATGGCGCATGGCGGCGGCCGGCTGGATACGCTGGCGCCCGGTGTGGGTGCTGACACCGACGCGGTGCTGGCCGAGATCGGCTATGACGCCGCCGCTATCGCCGCGCTGAGGGCGGAGGCGGTGATCTAGATTCTGATGGCGGCGGCATCCGGACCTGTTTGGTCTGGCGAGTCGTCGGTGACCGGAGCCCGATGATGGGACCGGTAACGACGTGACGCCAGTGTGTCGAAGGAACCGCGCATCAATGAACATTGTCGATGATGACGCCATGGGGTCGGGTGGCCCCGATCGGGACATGGTCGATGGCTCGTCCAAGCGCGGCGGCAACCCGGCGGCGATCCGCCACCATTACGATCTCAGTAACGCGTTCTATGCGCTTTGGCTGGATCAGACACTGACCTATTCGTGCGCTCTGTGGAACGAGAGCGACGACCCGGACGACCTGACCGCGGCCCAGCTTCGCAAGCTCGATTTCCATCTCGCGGCGGCCGGTGCGGCTCGGGGTCGACGCATCCTCGACATAGGCTGCGGCTGGGGCAGTTTGCTGCGGCGCGCGGTCAGCCAAACCGCGATCGAACAGGCGACGGGGCTGACGTTGAGCGAAGCGCAGTTCCGCCATATCGACGCCTGGCACGATGGGCGCGTGCAGGTGCTGAAGGAAAGCTGGATCGATCACGCACCGGCGGCAAAGTATGACTCGATCGTTTCGATTGGCGCGCTGGAGCATTTCGCCAGTCCGGGCGACAGTCCGAAACAAAAGATCGGGCTGTATCGCGAGTTCCTGCGCAAGTGCCGGGGCTGGCTGGCACCCTTGGGTGCGATGTCGCTGCAGACGATCGCCTACGGCACGATGCAGCCGAACGAGAACAACGCGTTCATCAGCACGGAGATCTTTCCGGACTCAGAACTGCCGCAGGCGCACGAGATCATCGAGGCGGCGAGCGGAGTGTTCGAAGTAACGCTGCTGCGCAACGACCGCGCGCAATATGGGCGAACCTGCGATTTGTGGTACCGGACGCTGCATCGGCGACGCGACGAGGCGGTAGCGATCGTCGGGGAGGAAAAGGTGCGGCAATACGAGGCGTATCTACGGATGTCCGCGTTCGGCTTCCACAGCGGCCGCGTCGGACTGTTGCGGCTTGCAATGGTGCCGGTCCTGGGATCCTGATCAAGGCAGCCCTCGGCGGCCGGTCGTGACCAGAGTAAATACGGACGTGGCTACGGCGGTGTGTCCGACTTGGCGAAGCGCGCAGGTGCGATTGCTTGTGCCAGCGCCGCTATCTCAGGCGGATCCCGCCGCAGCACCAGGTCGGCGACCAGGCGTCCGGCGGCGGGGGCGGTCTGGATGCCGTAGCCGCCTTGGCCGACGCACCAGAAGAACCCCTCGAGTTGACGGTCCCAGCCGAACGCAAGGCTGCCGTCCGGGGTGAAGGTGCGCAACCCGGCCCAACTGTGTTCCACCCGACGCACCGGAATATCGAGCGCCTGCTGCATCCGATCGATGCCGGTGGCGACGTCGAGTTCCTCGGGCTGGACGTCGTGCGGATGGGTCGGCGTTTCGTCGGCGGGGGACACCATCAGGCGGGTGCGCGCCTCGGGGCGGGCATACCAGCCCTCGGCAGCGTCGTAGATCATCGGCCAGTCCGAGACGTCGAACGGCGAGGGATCGACGATCGCGGCGGTGCGTCGTTTCGGCTGCAGACCCAGCGGCGCGGCGCCGGCGATGCGGGCGACCTCATCGCCCCAGGCGCCGGCGGCATTGACCACGATGCGCGCCTGGAAGACATCGCCCGAGTTGGTGTGGACCCGCCAGAGGTTGCCATCCCGCTCGATCTGGCCGGCGCGGCTGCGCAGCGCCATGACGCCGCCCTGGGCGCGCAGAGTACGGAGGAAACCCTGATGGATGGCGGCGACATCCATGTCGAAGGCATCGTCTTCTAACGCGGCGCCCGCGCAATATCCGGGCCGCAGCGCCGGCACCATCGACCGCGCATCCTGGGGACTGACGCGGCGCATGCCCTGGCCGATGGCAAGCGCGGCGTCGAGCTCGGGCAATTGCGCCTGGGTGGCCAGCAGCAGCACCGGGCGGCGGCGGATCAGTTTCGTGTCGGTGAAACCGGCCGGCGGGTCCTGGTAGAACGCGCGTGACAGCCGGGTGAGTTCGCGGACATCGGGCGGCCCATAGTTCTGCACCCAGATCGCGGCGGAGCGGCCGGTGGTGTGGTAGCCGGCGACATCCTCTGCCTCGATCAAGGCAGTGCGGCGGTCAGCGGACAAGTGGGCCGCGGCGGTAGCGCCGGCGATGCCGGCGCCGATGACCACGATGTCGAAATGCTGGGTCGCCATTTGGCCTCCTGACTAAATTTGCACGGGCTGGCGTCATCCCCTTGGGCGTGTCACCCCTGGACGCACGTTATCAGTTTCCCGGCAAACCTAGCAGGCGGCGGCGCAGTTGCTGAGACGGGGGGTGCGGGCCGATGAAGCCGGCCAGCAGGTGGTAGGCCAGGTCCTTGTTGGCGAAGTCGCCGATCAGCCGCTGGTTGGCAAACACCCGAACGCCGGACGTGGTGAACACGTAGGTCGAGGTGTCGCCGCGCTCCACGGCGGGAGCGACGGCGATAAGACGTTCGAAATCGGCCTTATCGGAGGCGGCACAGCCGCCTTGGCCACAATTCTCCCGCTCGCCGGCGCGGTATTCGGCCTCGATCCTGGCCTTCGAGGCGGAACGCAGGAAGCGCAGAATCAGCACGCGGGGCTCGCCCGAGGCCAGGATCTGGGTCGCGTCGTGGCTAGGCTGCGGCAAATAGAGTCCGGCGATATAGGCCCGGATGCTGAGGATTGTCAGCGTGCGCAGGCCGAGTCCGTTCAATACAAGCGATTGGCCGTTGACGCTGTAGGTGTCGGGCAGTGACATGCCAGCCAGGTTGGCGGCGTGGGCACCGTGTGACAGCCAGCAGATGATCAGCGCGACAGCCAGGATCTGACGGATGTAGAAGCGGGTTGCCACGTTGCGATCCAAAAAGAGTTCTCAAGGGCGCCAGCGAAGCGGATGCTGAGCGGTTTGCCAAGCCAATTCTTCCGGCAGCGTCATTTTCAGGGTTTCCGCTGCGCCAGGTTGCCAATGCACCGGTTGCCAGTCTGCCGGGTGCCAGTCTCACGCGCCAGACGACTGCTTTTCGTGCTTCAATTTGGTAGTTGTGAGTCCCACGGCGAAGCGCAGACTGCCATAGCGGCGGACCAAGCGTATCGCAACATTCCAAGCCAAGTGTTGAAGATCGTCGAACTCACAGACCGCGAATTAACTGTCGGCCTGGCCTGAATTCAACGGCCAGGCGGCATGCGATTCCTGCCGCCTGGTCGCGAAGGGTCCGCCTATGGCGTCACATCGATTGTAAAATGCTGATGCCCGTTGGCAATTCTCACCTCCATCACCCGGTTGGCCGGCCGCTCGGTGAATTCCAGGTCGAAGACCCGCAAGAAGTCGGGATGCGGGTTTTCCACCCGTCCCAGCTTCGCCTTGACGTTCAGTTCAAGTAACTCGGGGCGCGGCTGATGCGACGCTCTCTGCAGACTGACATTCTCCACCCGATAGTCGCCGATGGCTTTGCCGGTAATCAGAATGTCGTGGCTTTGGCGTTTTGCCGAGAAATCTGCGGGCCTGGTCGCCGGATGGTCCTGGACGTCTGACATCGGGTTTTCCTTTGCTCTCTGTTGCGCGTTCCGGCCGGAAGCGGCCACCCGATTGATACCCACCGGCGGGTCCCGCCGGTGTGATGCGGATCACACGCCGGCGATGCAAACATCGATGCGGCGGGCGCTTGCCGACCGGGCGCCCCCGGGCGACGATGCGCTCCGCGTGGCGAAGGGGGGACGAAATGATCGATCTGGTGATTCGCGGCGACACCGTGGTGACGCCTCAAGGTGTCGGCGCGCATGACATCCTTATTGCCGGCGGGGTGATCGCCGCGATGGCCGCGCCGGGCGGCATCGCCCTGCCCGAGGGCACGCGGGTGATCGACGCCACCGGCAAGATCGTCATGCCCGGCGGCATCGACCCGCACGTGCATTGCAAGTGGCACCTGCCCGGGCCGGACGGCAGCGCCACTGAGACCGCTCCGCCCGACGTGGTCAGCAAGGCGGCGCTGTGGGGCGGTACCACGACCATGCTGGATTTCACCCGCGCCTCCCAGGGCAAGGACCTGCGCGAGGCGATCGAACGCCGCGAGGCGGAATGGAAAGGCCACTGCGCCTGCGACTACGCGCAGCACATCATGGTCGAGGGCGCGCTGCCGGTGGACCTGCCCGACCAGGTGGCTGAGGCGATCCAGGCCGGGTTCGCGACGGTGAAGATCTTCACCACCGACATCACCCCGAGCCGCAAGGGTCGAATGGTGGATTTCGGCGATATCTGGGAGATTTTTCAGGTCTTGGCGGCGAACCGGGGCCTGGGCGTGATCCACTCGGAGGACAACGACATTGTCATGCACATGTACGGCAAGCTGATCCGCGAGGGACGCACCGGGTTCGAGAACATGGCCGAGGTGCATAACACCTTGTCCGAAGACGTGTCGTTCCGCCGGGTGATCCGGCTGGCGGAGAAGGTGGCGGGAACCGCGCTGTACATGATGCACGTCTCCGCCGCGACCGGCGTCTCGGCGATCCATGAGGCCAGGGCCCGGGGGGTGCCGATCTACGGCGAGTCGCTGCACCAGTACATGCTCTACGGCAGCGAGGACTATAAGCGGCCGAATGGGCAGATCTATCATACCTATCCGTCGTTGAAGGGGGCCGAGGACCACACCGCACTGTGGCAGGGCACCCTGGACGGGTCGATCAACTGCGTGGCGACCGACGAAATCTGCTGCACCCTGAAGCAGAAATTGCAGGGCGCACGGATCGACGACACCACCGGCGGCAACGCCGGCGTGGAGCCCAGGGTGGCGCTGATGTACACCGAAATGGTCGGCAGGCGCGGCTATTCGTTGCGGCGCTACGTCGATCTGGTTTCCACCAACGCCGCCAGGATCATGGGCTTGTATCCGCGCAAGGGCGCACTGGCGGCCGGATCGGATGCCGATATCTGCGTGCTGGACCCGGCGGACCGGCGGGTGATCCGGGCCGAGGACCTGCACGAGGCGGACTACACGCCGTGGGAAGGGCGCCAGATGGATGCGTGGCCATGCCTGACGGTGTTGCGCGGCAAGGTAGTTGTGGAGAATGGATCGTTCAAAGGCAGTCTTCATGACGGCCAGTGGCAGCACCGCAAGGTGGCCGAGGAAATGTTCACCGCGCCTCGGCTGTAATGGGCGGGTTGCCGGTCTGGGGGGAATCTGACCAGGAATCCAGGCGTGGCGGCATGACGGACGCCCAGCTTCGCGGACTGCTGCTGGATTGTCTGAAGCTGTGGCAAGTGAGCGGGACGATCAGCGCCGGCGCCGACGGTCTGGTAATCGAGACACCGGGCGGACGGTTCACCGTGGGTCGGGCGGACCCCGCTTCACTGCCCGCGCGGTGGTTTTACCAGACGCCGCGGCGTGCGGCGGCAAAGCGTCCGGATCGGGCTGCGCCGTCAATCGTTGCGCTGCTGTCGGCGCTGCGCAACGCGATGGAAGGCGAAGGGGGTGATCGGCTGTTCGTGGGCCGCTCGTAGAAACGGCAGCGGCTTCGCAAATGTCTGGACGCGGCGCCAGCGAAGATGCCGTTGACTGGGCCAAAACTCGGCCCATCGGGTCAGTTGAACCGTTCGATGCTGTAGTGTGGATCAATCGGTTCCTGGCGCAAAATTGCCTCCGCGGTGAGTTGCCCGGCGATCGGTCCCAGGGTGTAGCCGTTGGCGGTGACCGCGTTGTAAAAGCCCGGCAGCCCAGGCGCCCCACCAAGCAGTGGGGCTCGGTCGATGGCGGTGTTGATGCCGGTCCAGGCGCGCAGGATGGATAGGCCGTTCAACGCCGGCACGGCGCGGGCCGAAACCCATAGATTGCCCTCGATATTCTCGCGCAGGTTTGCGGTTCGCCCGGTCGTCGGATCGAAACGGCCAAACCAGCCGCCGCCGATCAGCAGTCCGCCGCTGGCCTGCTGTTTCAGCGACAGATGGCGATCGGCAACAGCGATCAGATGACGGGTGAGCACGGGCGCCGGTTCGCTGACGATAACCTGCTGAACCGTGCCGGTAACCGGCAGGTCCAGGCCGACCATGCGGCCGATGCGCGCCGCCCACGGACCGGTGGCATTGACCACGCGGCCGGCGCTGACGCAGCCCTTGCTGGTGGTCAGGCTCCAGCCGGAGGCGGACCTTTCGATCGCATGGACCTCGGCGCCGCGCAGCAGGCGGGTGCCGGCGCCTTGGGCCAGGCGCAGCAGCGCCATCATGCCGCGCAGCGGATCGCCATAGCCCTCTTCGGGGACGAAGTCGGCGCCCACCATGCGGTCGGATACGGCGGGCGCGAGAGCACGCAGTTCGTTACTTCCGAGTATATGGCTTTCGATACCCCAGCGCCGCTCCATGGCGGATTTGCGGCGCAGCCAGTCGAGGCCGGCGGCATCTTCGGCCAGCATCAGGCCGCCTTCGGTGCGCAGCCCAAGGTCCTCGCCGGCGGCGGCGGCGATGGCTTTCCACAGCGCGATGGAACGCGGACCAAGCGGCAGGGTGTGGGCGGCGGGGCCGCCATCGGCGGGGGTTGCGTCGTCGAAGTCGTAGGACAGCAACTGGACGTGCAGGCTGCCGGCGTTGGCGGTGCTGGCGGCCATTGCCGCCTCGTCGCGGTCAATCAGCAGAACATCCGCGCCGGCCTGGGCAAGGTAATAGGCCGTGGAAAGGCCGACCGCGCCACCGCCGATGACGGCGATATCGGCGTGGCGGGTTTCAACCGGCAGCGGTGCCAGCGCATGCAGACGAGCCGGGGCGGCGGGATGGCGCAGCAGCGGCGCGGTGAATTCGCCGGCCTCTCGCATCAGCGGCGCGGCCGGCACCGGGCGCAGCGGGGCGCGCGGGGCGGCGTAACCGTCAGGATCAGGCGGCGTGGGGCAGAGCCGCGCTATCGATGCTGTGCAGAAACGACCCTGGCAGCGACCCATGCCGGCTCGGGTGGCCTTCTTCAACGCCGGCAAGGAGGTCAGGCCGGCGGCAATTTCGGATCGCAGGCGCGCCGCGGTTATCTCCTCGCAGCGGCAGATGATGGTTGCATCGGTGATCGGCAGCGGCGGGGCGGCAAACACCCGCCACAGCGCGTCCTGGAACCGCTCGGCGCGGGCCACCGCTCGTCGTGCCGAGCGGTCGGGCGGCGTCTGGAAGTCCAGTTCGCGGGCGGCGGCGAGGCCGGCGAGACGGCCGGCGGCAGCGGCGACCCGGGCGCCGCCGAGATAGGCACCGTCGCCGACGGCAAAGACGCCCGGGATGGCGGTGCGGCCTTCGGCGTCCGTTTCGGTGGATAGGTAGCCGGGGCCGCGTTCGACGCGCCGGTGCGGCACGCCGAGGGCGCGGGCGAGACCGACCTCGGGCTGAAAGCCCATGTTCATGGCAACGACATCGACCGCGTAGCTGCGGCCGCCGGCATCCGCCTGCGTCACGCGATCGTCGCCCAGCAGGCTGTCGAGCGTGGTGCCCCAGACCACATCCACGCCGGCCTGGCGCAGGGTGCGCAGCATGGCGGCGCCGTTGCGCAGCAGGTCGGGGGCGGCGCGGGCCATGCCGGCAAAGTCGCGCCAGGCGCCGATGGTCGGCCGCGGGGCGGCTTCCAGGACAGCGACGGGCTTGACGCCGCCGGCCAGCAATTCACAGGCGAGTTGCAGGTTCAGCGGTCCGTTGCCGGCGATCAGCACACGACTGCCGGGGCAGACCCGCTGGCTGCGGACCAGGGATTGCAGACCGCCGGTGGTCATCACCCCAGGCAGCGTCCAACCCGGGATCGGAACCGGCGCCTCGTGCGCGCCGGTGGCAAGGATCAGTCGGCGCGGGTGATAGGTAATGGACTGGCCGCGGACCAGGGCGGCGATCTCGGTGGCGGCGAAGGCGCCCCAGACCATGGCGTCGGCCTCCAGGCGGGCGCCGGCGCGTTCAGCACGGGCGCGCAGTTCGGCGCCGAACCTGAACTGGCTGTCAGGGGTTGGGTCGGTGTGGCTTGGCGACAGCGGTTTGGCGAACTGACCGCCGGGCGCATGGCGTTCGTCTAGCAGGACGACGCGGGCGCTGGCCTCGGCGGCGGCGATGGCGGCGGACAGGCCGGCGACACCGCCGCCAATCACCAGGACGTCGCAGCCTTCTTGCCGCTGCGGCGGTGCGGGGTCGGCGGTCAATGTGGCCGGATCATCTCCGGTGACCTGCATTGCCTCGGATGCTGGTATCAGGCAGGCGCGCTGGCCGATGCGGCCGTCAATGGTGACCACGCAGTCGAAACAGGCGCCCATGCCGCAGAAAAGGCCCCTCGGCGCGCCGGAAAGTGTATGACGGAATGTGGTGACACCAGCGGCGGACAGCGCGGCGGCGACGGTCTCGCCCTGCAATGCCTGGATCGGCTGACCGTTGAAGCGGAACGATATCGCCTGGCCGGTGGGCCGGATGGAGGGATGGGTCAGCCGCATCGCCGCAGCATGACAAATCTGCCGCCCGTGGGGCAAGGACAATGCGGTGTTGCAAAAGCTGCCGATAACACGCGACACCATGACACCGCGGCGTGTGCCGTGCCGCCGCAAGCTTGACAGAGGCGAGGGTGGTGCCACGCTCCGCACTCCAATCCAACGGAGGGGACGCATGCGCTTTGGCTTGATCATCCGCGGGCAATATCCGCAGGGCGACGATATGCGGGTTCGCCTGCGAGAGGATCTGGAAGCGGCGAAACGCGCCGAGCAACTGGGCTATGACGTGGTTGCCAAGGGCTCGCACTACAGTTCGTACCCATTTCAATACATCCAGCAAATCCCCTATCTATGCCAGGTCGCGATGGTGGCGCCGAAGCTGCGGCTTTGCACTGGCGTGGTGCTGTTGCCGCTGCACAGCCCGCTGCACGTGGCGGAAGAACTCGGGTCATTGGACGTGATGTGCGACGGCAAGCTGATCTTCGGTGCCGGCATCGGTTACCGCGAGGTGGAGTTTGCCGCTTTTGGGTCGACACAGAAACAGTCTGGCCCACGCTTCGAGGAATGCCTGACCGCGGTGAAGCGGCTGTGGTCGGAAGAGTTCGTTTCGATGCAGGCAAGCTACTTCAAGCTGGACAACGCCAATTGCACAACTTTGCCGGTGCAAAAACCGATGCCGCCGGTGTGGATCGGGGCCAATGCCAATGTCGGCATCCGGCGGGCGGCAAGAATGGCGGATGCCTGGTTCATCAACCCGCATAACAAGATCGACACCCTTGCGCAACAAATGGAGGTCTACAAGCGGGCGCTCGACGCATGCGGCAAGCCGTTCCCGGATGAATTGCCGATGGCGCGCGAGGTCTTCGTCGCGTCCAGCCGAGCCGAGGCAATCCGGCTGGCGAAGCCGTCGCTGGAGGCAAAATACAAGGCCTACAAGGATTGGGGACAGGACAAGGTGATGCCGTCAGGCGATGCGTTCAGCGGCGACTTCGAAGACCTGATGAACGACCGCTTCCTGTTCGGATCGCCCGCCGAGGTGACCGAACAGATGCTGCTGCTGCAGCGTCGATTTGGTGTCAACACGATGATCCTCGGCATCCACTGGGTCGGCATGCCGGCCAGTTTGGCAATGGAACAAATGCAACTGCTGGCGGAGGAAGTTTTCCCCGCGGTCAGGTCTGCCTAAGCGGAGATTTTGCATGATGAAAATCGGCGCGGTGATGTTCTTCACCTCGGAATCGATGCAGCCTGCGGCGTTAGGCCGAGCGTTGGAGGAGCGCGGCTTTGAATCGCTGTGGGTGCCCGAGCACACCCATGTGCCATCGACCCGGATGACGGACTATCCAGGCGGAGGACCTCTGCCCCGGCCTTACTACGAGATTTACGACCCGTTCCTGGCGTTGAACGCCGCCGCCGCCGCGACCACCAGGCTGAAGATCGGCACCGGCATCGCGCTGCTGGTGCAGCGCGACCCGATCGTCACGGCGAAAGTCGTATCCTCGATCGACCAGTTGTCGCAGGGTCGGTTCCTGTTTGGCGTCGGCAACGGCTGGAACCGCGACGAGATCGAGAACCACGGCACCGCCTTCGCCACCCGTCACAAATTGGCTCGTGAGCGTATCGAAGCCATGCAGATGATCTGGACCCACGACGAGGCGTCCTATGAGGGCGAGTTCGTCAAATTTGGGCCGATGAGCCAATGGCCGAAGCCGCTGCAGAAACCGTATCCGCCGGTTATTGTGGGCGGGGCTTTTCCCTATGCCGCGAAGCGGGCAATCCGCTACGGAAACGGCTGGATTCCGCGCGCCGACCGGCTCGAGCATGACGGCGTCGGCGTGGTGATCAAGCAGTTCCGCGACATGGCGGCCGAAGCCGGTCGCGATGCAGCATCGTTGCCGATAAGTATCTTCCGTGTCCCGGACGACTTGGCGAAGCTGCGGTTCTGCCAAGAGATCGAAGTCGATCGGGTGGTGTTCAGCCTGCCGGCGGAGAAGCAGGAGCGGATCTTGCCGATCCTCGATCGGTGGCTACAGGTGAAGCGGGAACTGGAGGTGTAGGTCCAGATGCGATCGCCCCACGAATGATCCTCGCAGTATCTTCGTGTCATTGTGTCTTCGTGTTGAATCGGCAGGGTGACGCGGGGGGATGGTGAACGGGTGGCGATCGGCTTGATCGGGCCCCATCGCGGCGGTTCCGGGTCATCGTTCGTTCGGGTTGTTGGTTCTATGTCAATACGAAGACACAATGACGCGAAGTTCCCGGCGATCCGACCAGTGTCTCGATCATCATCCACACTGTCTTCGCGTCGTTCACCTCACCGTCGAAGGAGAGACGAAGATCTGCGTGCATCAGCGGTTGAAAGACCTAATACACCCAGCATTTCTCGCGCCCAGGACTGTCAGACGATACGGCTTGTCCTGTTGGCCCAGTAGCGGTCACGCAGGACGCGTTTATACAGTTTGCCGGTCGGAAGACGCGGCAATTCGGCCTCGAAATCGATCGATCGCGGCACTTTCTGTCGGGCCAAGTGCTGGCCACAGAACGCCATCAGTTCTTCGGCCATGCTGGACCCGGGGGCGAGACCCGGCATCAGTTGCACGACCGCCTTCACTTCCTCGCCGAGATCTTCATTCGGCACGCCGAATACGGCGGCGTCGGCAACCTTCGGATGGGTGATCAGCACGTCCTCGCATTCCTGTGGATAGACGTTCACGCCGCCGAGGTTGATCATGAAGGTAGCGCGATCGGTGAGGTGGAGGTATCTGTCGGCGTCAACGTATCCGACGTCGCCCGCGCTTCCCATCGTGCCGTCGGCGGACAACACTTCCGCGGTCTTGGTCTTGTCGTTAAAGTACTCGAACGACGATCCCAGGGTAAACCAGACCGTGCCGTTCGTTCCGACAGGGCAAGACTGCATTCGGTCGTCGAGGATGTGCAATTCACCGAACACCGGGCGGCCGACAGTGCCGCGATGGGCCAGCCATTCGCGACTGTCGCAGGCGGTAAGCCCCATTGCCTCGGTCATTCCGTAGTACTCGAAGATGATCGGACCCCACCAGTCGATCATCTGCTGCTTGACCTGGGCAGGGCAAGGTGCGGCGGCGTGAATGGCGATTTCCAGTGACGAAAGGTCGAAGCGCCGGCGCGCGTCATCCTCCAGTTTCAACATGCGTGAAAACATGGTGGGAACAAGCTGGGTGTGGGTCACCCGGTGGGTCTCGACGAGCCGCAGAAAGTCCATCGCGTCGAAGCGTTCCATGATGATGGCGGTGCCACCCAGGCGGATTGTGAGATTGACACCCAGGTGGGGTGCCGCGTGATACAGCGGGGCGGGTGACAGGTAGATCTGGTGTTCGCGGAACCGCCACAGTTGTTGCAGAAAGGCATAAACCGGCAAAGGCTGCGACGGCGGCTGTTGCGGCAACGGCCGCAGGATGCCCTTCGGCTGCCCGGTCGTGCCCGAGGAATACAGCATCGCGTTGCCCAAAGCCTCATCCGGGATCGGTGTCGCGGGAAACCCGGCGGTGGCATCCGCAAGATTGAGGATCGCGGTGCCCTGGCCCGGGCCATCAACGACCAGGCAAAGCCTGATGCTCGGGCACTGGCGCAACGCGGCAAGGGCAACGTCGCGTTTGGCCTGCGATGTGATCAGAAGTTTCGCTTCACTGTTATTCAGAATGTAGGCGACTTCGTCCTGGGTAAGGAAGGAGTTCACGCAGGTATAGTAAAGGCCGCAGCGTTCGCCGGCGGCACAGGCCTCGATATAGCGAGGGTGGTTTTCCATGAGTATAGCGTAATGATCATGCTGGCGCAGTCCGCTGGCGCGCAGCAGATGGGCCAGGCGGTTGGTGCGCGCTTCCAGTTCGGCATATGTCAAAGTTTCACCCGAGGCAGCCATGATCACTGCCGGCTGTTCCAGTCGAGCGGTGGCATATTTACCGGGATACATTGGACCCTCCCTGTTATTTTCTTAGCGACGTTCCATGCGCTGATAACTGGCAGTCTGCAGCCATCCGAAGAAACTGATCAACACGACGATGCTGATGGTGTTGAGTTCGACCAGCCGCTCGGCGGCCAATGCGCCGTAGTGGTGCACCGGCGTGGGCGGGAAGTACAGTAGCACATACCAGGCGATCAGCGGCAGCGTGGTCAGCGCGAGCATCAGCCAGCGCTCCCGGCGGCGAAACAGCAGCGCGGCCAGCGCCGTGCAGGGGGCGAAGAACAGGGCGGTGCCGGATGACGGGCCGAGCACCCAGATGGTGAACACGGTGTTGGCGACACCGACCACCGGCGTGGCGACGCGGGCTGCCAATCCGCTGTAACGCGACAGCCAGGGGATGAGCAGGAATACCGGCGCCAGGGTGGTGGTGAGCAGCGCTGATGGCCATGCCTCGCGACCCGCCGACCACCACACGTAGAGCGGCCAGAATGGCAGGTGGCTGCCGATGGTCAGCGCCACCCAGTTGCCGGCCTCGACCAGCGGGTCCGCGCTGGCAGCCAAGCGACGGACGCCGCCGACACTGCCCCGCCATAACCGGGCGGTGCGAGACAGAGCGGGGTCAGTGGCGATCTCGGTCATCGCGGTTCATGCAGTGGCGCTTTCGATGCTTGGCCCCAGGTGGCGCTGTCGCCCAGGCACGCAAAGATGGTTACGTTGCTCGGGATCGAAGGTTGCGACCTCGAAGATGCGGCAGAACACGAAAACGCCGAGTTGGGGCGTCCAGGGCGATCGTCGTAAATTGTAGCAGAATGGAGCAGCGCAACGGATGAAACCAAAGATCGGCTATCTGTTGCCGACGCGGGAACAGATCATGCAGGGCCGGCCGGAGACCGGCCCGCTGCTGGATCTTGCGGCGCGGGCGGCCTCGCTGGGGTTTGACTCGGTTTGGGTCGGCGACTCGCTGACCGCGCGGCCGCGGCATGATCCGTTGACTTTGCTGGCCGCGGTGGCGGGGCGGGTGCCGAACCTGACCATCGGCACCGCGGTGCTGCTGCCGGTGCTGCGCAACCCGGTTGTCCTGGCCCACCAGGTGGCGACGCTGGACCAGTTGTGCGAAGGACGGCTGATCCTGGGAGTTGGCTTCGCCGCCGACGTGGCCAACATCCGGGCCGAGTTCGCCGCGGCCGGAGTGCCGTTCGAACGCCGGATCGGGCGGATGCTGGAAGCGCTGCGTCTTTGCAAGGCGCTGTGGGCCGGCCAGCCGGTCGACTGGAACGGACGCTGGCAAATGACCCAGGCGATGGTGGCGCCGACGCCGTTCCGCGCCGGCGGGCCGCCGCTTTGGATCGGCGGCAATCTGGCGCCCAGCCTGGAGCGTGCCGGCAAGTATTTCGACGGCTGGTTTCCGATTACCCCCAGCGCAGCCGACTTCGGTGCCGGGCTGGCGCAGGTGCGCGAGGTCGCCCGCGCGCGGGGACGCGACCCAGCCGCGGTCAGCGGGGCGATGTACTTGACCGTGGCGCTGGATGATGACGCGGCAAAAGCCGAGGACCGGTTGAACCACTTCCTGGAACGCTACTACGGCCAGCCGGCACCGGTGCTGCGCCGGCGTCAGGCATGCTATGCCGGGCCGCCCGAGCGCCTGACGGAGTGGCTGGATGGCTACGCCAATGCCGGCGCCGGCCAACTGGTTCTGCGTTTCGCCGGCGCACCCGAACAGCATCTGTCGATGCTAGCGAAACTAAGGCATGCATAGGTGACAGGTTGCCGGCCGGCCGCGTCCGCTGTAATGGCAGCCGATGCCCGACGCAAAACGCTCCGCTTCGACCAAACCCGCCCATACCCGAACAAATTTCGACGATCGCATCAGCGCCGCCGCCGCCGCCAAACAAGCCTTGCTGGAGCGGTTTCGCGCGCGCCCCGGTGCCGGTGACCCGGCCTGGATCGAGCAGCAGGCGGCCTTGAAAGCCGTGGCCGACGCCCGGGACGCTCGCAATGCCGAGCGCAAGGCGGCCAAGGAGGCCGAGGCAGCCCGGATTGCCGCAGAAGCGGCGGCTCGGCGAACCCAGGAACAGATCGCCGCCGCCGAGGCCAAGGTCAAGGCAGCGGCGCTGGAGGCCGAACGCAAGGCGGCGCGCGACGCCCGCTACGCCGCCCGCAAGGCGCGCCGATAACGTCTTGGCCGCCTCAGGGCGGCTTCGGATTGGCGTGCTTGCGGCATGCCGGTTCGCTGTGTCTCGCTTAACCGAAGCGCCCCGATGTGGGTGTCCCGGAGGTCTCAATGGTCAAACGTCGCAAAGAGGAAGACATCGCCGGTATTCTGGAGTTCGATGGCCGAGGCAGCACCGATCCGGAGTTCCTGGAGTGGCTGGCCGATCACAAGGCCCGCAACGGCGGCAAGATCCGGGTCAGCCAGGGCGGCAAGGGGGTGCGCGTGATGTTCAGCAAGGAAGCCGACATGGCGCTGTGGCAACGGCGCTCCGACGCGGCGGCAAAGGGCAAGAAGTTCGTCGCATGAGGCCCGCGCGGCCCGCAGCGGTTATGCGGACGGCCTGACGGCGGCGGTCCGGCACCGTCCTGTATCGCGATTTTCGTGACCGTTACTCGGCGGTGATTACCGCCACGGCGGCGAAGCGGGTCAGCAATCCCGGCGGCGAAAATCCTGCCGGCGGCCAAGGCATCAACGAACGGCGCTAGACCTTCAGATAGCCCAACTGTCGGACGATAGCGTCGAACTGACGATGCGCTTCAACCACTTCCGCAAGCACCGTTTCCACATCCAGCGCCGAGGCCGCCGGCCGTTTTTCGGTGGGCGGCATCATCGCGCCGCGTCTGAGCATCACCCGATTTGCCTTCGCCAGCAGGAAATCGGCCAGCCTTTCCAGAAACTGCCAACCCAGCCGCGCCAAATTGCGACCGATGCGCGGCGTGTCGGACGACCCAAGGTCAGCCAGCTCGATCCGGGACGCGTCCGGCAGGGTGGCGCTGGTCATACTCACTCCTAGGACACCGGTTGCGGCCGATTGGAGCATAGTCGGCGCATGCGATATGAAACCATTCGAGACACGAACCCGGGATCGCCATGAACAAGCAGCCTTCTGTCGTGTGCTGAGATCCCACTTACAACTCTAAGTACAATTTATGTCATAGGTTACTACCTTGCGTAAGAGGTAACGTTGCATGATCGCGGAATAGTCATTTCACGCCTGCCGGCGAGCAATGTCGCTATGCTGCCGAGTTGGGGGGCAGCGGGGGCGCCCGACGGTCTTCCGATGATCGCTATCGATGACCAGGCCTTGATGACCGGCAACGGCCTGGACCACAGTGGTGGCAATTGATGCTCCGGGAAGCCAAGGAAACCGCTGCGCATGAACGAGGAAGCGGCCGACGGCGGCAGACACCGTGCGGTGATCGGTGAGGCCCCAAGACGGCGGGAAGATGGTCGTTTCGTTACCGGACACGGCGCTTACCTCGACGATTTGCGGTTCGATGGTTTGACCCATGCAGTGGTGCTGCGCTCGCCGCACGCCCATGCCCGCATAGGCCGCATTGTCACCGGGGATGCGCTGGCGCTCCCTGGCGTATTGGTGGTGCTGACCGCCGCCGAGGCGCGGGCGGATGGCGTGACCTCATTGCGCCCGAGCGTCGAAGCCAACGTACAGACCGGCGAACCGTTCCGCTTTCTCGCGCAGCCGGTGCTGGCTGAGGACGTTGTGCGCCATACCGGTGAAGCGGTCGCGTTGATCGTGGCCGAGACCAGGAATCAGGCGCTGGATGCGGCCGAACGGGTGGTCGTCGAATACGAGCCGCTGCCGGCGGTCGTCGCGGCGCGCGACGCTCTAAGCGCGGATGCGCCGTTGCTGGCCGATGCGGTGCCTGGAAACCTCTGCATCGACTGGACCTGGGGTCATACAGAGCAGGTCGAGGCCACGCTCGCGACCGCCCGGCACGTGGTGAACATGGACCTCGACAATCACCGCGTTGTCACCAACCCGATCGAGCCGCGTGGCGCGGTGGGGATGTACGACGGCCGCTACACGCTGTATCTGTCCAGTCAGAACCTGCACGGCAACCGCGACGCCGCGGCGCGCGTGCTCGGGGTGGATCCGTCGGCCGTGCGGTTTGTCGCGCCCGACGTCGGCGGCGGGTTCGGGGCGAAGAATTTTGCCTATCCCGAGCACGCCTTGGTGCTGTGGGCGGCGCGGCGGGTGGGGCGGCCGGTGAAGTGGATCGCAACGCGCTCCGAGGTCTTCCTGGCGGACCATCAGGCACGCGATCACCTCGCCCGCGCGACGCTGGCGCTGGACGGCAATGGCCGGTTTCTGGCGCTGCTTGTAGATAGTGTCGCCAACCTCGGGGCCTACATGGCGGGCGGTTCCGGGGCGGTGCAAACCAACCAGTATCCGCACCTGCAAGGCACGGTGTATCGACTGCCGGCGATCGCGCTGCGGGTGCGGGCGGCGCTGACCAACACCACGCCGATCGGGGTCACGCGCGGGCCCGGCTTCGGTGAGGCGGTCAACATCATGGAACGCCTGATCGACGCCGCGGCCAGGCAGTGCGGCTTCGATCGCATCGAGCTGCGGCGGCGCAACTTCGTGACCCGGACGCCGATGACCAACGCGTTCAACTTCACCGTGGACAGCGGCGATTTCCGTGCCGCGTTCGACGCCGCGGTCCAAAAAGCCGACGTCGCTAGTTTCGAACGGCGGCGGCAACGCAGCGAGGCTAGCGGCCGACGCCGGGGCATCGGCCTAGCTTGCCATATCAAGGCCACCGGCGGCTTGCCGACCGAGAATGTCGACATCCGGTTCGAGACCGACGGGACTGTCTCGTTGATCACCGGCACCCAGACTATCGGCCAAGGGCATGAGACGACGATGCCGCAGATCCTGGCCGATCGGCTTGGGCTGGCCAACGCCGTCATCCGGCTGAAACAAGGCGACACCGACCTGATCGCGATGGGCGGCGGCCATGGCAGCTCCAGGGCGACCTATATGGCGGGGACGGCGATATGGCGGGCGGCCGATATCATTATCGCCAAGGGCAAGCGAATCGCCGCGCGTGCGCTGGAGGCTGCGGAAGCGGACATCGACTTCGATAATGGTGTATTCTGGGTGACCGGCACCGACCGCGCCATCACCCTGCTGCAGACGGCCTCGCATGCTCGGGCGTGCGACGAGCCGCTCGACACATACCACCGGTGGACGCGGGAGGCGATGACGTTTCCGAACGGCACCCACGTAGCCGAAGTCGAGGTCGATCCGGAAACCGGCAGCGTCAGTCTGCAACGCATGACCGCGGTGGACGACTATGGGGTGATCGTCAACCCGATGATCGCGGCCGGCCAGGCGCACGGCGCGATGGCTCAGGGCGCCGGACAGGCGCTGCTGGAGGGCGCGGTATATGATCCGGAGTCGGGCCAGCCGATCAGCGGCAGCTTCATGGACTACGCCATGCCGCGGGCGGCCGACCTGCCCAGCTTCGACCTGAGCTTCGCCGGCACCCGCTGCACCACCAATCCGGTCGGCGTCAAAGGCTGCGGCGAGGCCGGCGCGATCGCCGTGTTCCCGGCGATCGCCAACGCCATCGCTGATGCCATCGGTGTCACCAGCCAGCACGGACCGGCTTCAGCACACCAGGTCTGGCAGGCGATGCGGGCCCGGTTGTCCTGAGACGCCCTGTCGCCGCGCTGCTGATCGTCGGCCTCGGAACCCTGGTGGTGCCGCTGGATTCGGCGGTGAACATCGACTTTCCAGCGATTGTGGCGCGGTTTGGGCTGCCGATCCCGATGATCCAGTGGATCGTCATCAGCTATGTGCTGACGCAGACCGGGCTGATGCTGAGCTTCGGGCGAGTCGGCGACATGCTGGGTTACCGCCGGGTATTCCTGTGGGGCACTGGCGTCAGCACCTTGGCCTTCATCGGCTGCGCGTTGTCGCCGAGCTACAGTGTCCTGATTGCGGCCAGGGTGATGCAGGGCATTGGCGCCGGACTGATCCTGTCCTGCGGCCCGGCGCTGGCGACCAGCCTGTTTCCGGAAGCGATGCGGACCCAGGTGCTGGCGCGCTACATGATGATGTTCGGCATCGGCAGCGCGTTGGGGCCAGCGGTATTCGGCTTGTTGGTCGAACGATTCGGCTGGAGCGCGGTGTTCAGCTTCCGGGCTCCGATCGCCGCGGCTGCTTTCCTGCTGGCCTGGCTGCTGCCCCGGCCGAACCGGGGTGAGCGGGAAAGCTTCGACGCCGCCGGAGGTGTGCTGCTGGCGCTCGGACTGAGCTTCATGCTGCTGGCACTGAACCGACTACGGTCACCGGGGCCGCAGACGGCGGTCTTCGCGGTACTGGCGGTGGCGCTGTTGCTGCTGTTCTATCGTCAGGAGCGTCGCGCGGCGCGACCGATCGTCGATTTTCGGCTGTTTCACAGCGTGGACTTCGCGGTGATCAACGCGAGCAACGTGCTGATCAATCTGTCGGGGTTTTCCATCATGTTGCTGGCACCGTTCTACCTGGCCCGCATCGACGGTCTGTCGCTGCCCGCGGCCGGCCTGGTCCTGGCGGCTTCTCCTGTCGGCATCATCACGGCCGCGCCGATGGCGGCCCGATTGGCGCGGGACCATCGACCTCGGCTGATCGCGCTGGTGGGGACGACGTTGAGTGGCGTCGGGTTGTGGGGGATTTCGCTGTCGGGGGATGTGCCGGACCTTGCGATCCTGGTGCTGTCGAT
This sequence comes from Rhodopila sp., assembly GCF_965277825.1. Taxonomy (NCBI): domain Bacteria; kingdom Pseudomonadati; phylum Pseudomonadota; class Alphaproteobacteria; order Acetobacterales; family Acetobacteraceae; genus Rhodopila; species Rhodopila sp. The sequence continues at coordinate 1,671,864 of NZ_OZ255846.1, forward strand.
GGTGGTTCAAGGCGTCGGAATCGGGCTGTTCCAGGTCGCCTATTTCGATATCGTCACGGCAACAATTCCACTGCGCCAGCGTGGTGTTGCGGGGGCGCTGGGGATGGCGACCCGCAGTATCGGCACGGTCACCGGGGCGACGTTGCTGATGCTGTTGTTCCAGAGCCTGCAAAGCCGTGGGGCTGATAGTTTCATGCCGGCGTTTCAGGTGACCTTCCGGATTGCCGCGGCGATTCCCGCGGCCGTGGTTCTATTCGACCTGCGCCGCGGCCGCTGGTCTTCGCGCGGGATTTAACCTGGCTTCGAATGACCGTCCCCTGTCGATTGCGATATACCTCTAACGCAGGTGAACGCGGATTAACGCAGATAATGAACGGCGGATGAACGCGAACCAGCGAAACGTTCTTTAGCTTCGCGTCCGCCGTCGCGCGCCTGACCTCAAAGCAGATTGAGGCCCAGCGATGCATCGGAATGCCTCAGCCGTGGTACGCCCTGACGCGTTACGACTTCTCGGCGGGCGGTCAAATAACGACCATCCGCCACAAGTCGTCTAGGAGGCACCAAAACTCAAACCAGATGGCGCCGGAAGAAGCTCGCCGTAGGATCGCTCGACGCCGCGCCTCCGCGGCTGGCGTTATCAATGTACTTCAGTTCCAGCGAACCGCCCGCCCGGCGGTAATTTTCGGCAAACCGCTCCGGCTCGTTGCCGTCGAAACTTCCGCGCGGGTCCCGATAATCGTGTACCGGGTCCGGCCGACCCTGAATCCATAGCGCCGGAGGCAACGCCGCCTGTTCGCCGCGTTCCAGGATCAGCATCGGATTGCCCTCCTCCATCGCCGCCTCGGTCTTCCAGTATAGATCGTGCCGCCCAGGGATATCACCCACCCAGGCCGGCGGATTGCCGGCGTCCCTCAGCTTCACCGCGTTGCGATAGCGCGACAGCGGGTTGATCACAGGCCATTGCATCACCACCGCCTTGACCGAGGCATCCACCGCCGCCCCATCCGGCGAGGCAACAGCGGCATAGCGCGGATCCGCCGGCCGCATCGCCGCCAGCATCGCCAGATGGCCGCCGCTGCTCTGGCCCGACAGACCGACAGCGCCGGCACGCAGGCCAAGCTTTCCGGCGTGCGCCTTGATCCAGCGGATGGCGTAGTTGATGTCGACCAGGGAGGATGGATACCCAGCGCCGGCATGGCGGAAATTGACCGCGGCGACGGCGAAGCCGGCGCGGACCAGCATCAGGTCGCGCGGCTCGCAATCCTTCAGGTCCTGGTTGCACCAGGCACCGCCGTGCAGGTCGACGACCACGGGGAACGGGCCGGTGCCCAGCGGCATGAAAAGCCGCAGGCGCTGCGGGCCGTCGGCGTGCTCGATGTAGTTGAAGTCGGCGACGGTGTAGTCGAATGGCTGGCTGCTCATTGCACGTTTCCGTTGATTTGTTGTTCGGCATGGTCGGGCGCTGCCCGCAAAACCCTCGAACGGCCAGCGGTTTTGGTCCACGTGGTGTTTCGACGGCTTGTGTTCCGCCCGGACAGTAGGACCGACGAGCCGGTCTGGACAACATCCCGACCGGTGGATTGCCTCGTCCCGCCATCAGCCGGATGCTGCGGCGGATGATGGCATCGCGATTCCGGCTGGGTGCCGTGCTGGGCGCCAACCAGACGCTGTCCTGGGGCATGACGTTCTACCTGCCGGCGATCGTTGCCGGTCCGGCGGCAGCCGAGCTCGGGCAGTCGGGGTTTCGCGTGCTAGGGGCATTTTCCTGGGCGCTGCTGGTGGCCGGCGGCTGCGCGCCCCGGGTCGGCAGGTGGATCGACCGCAACGGCGGACGCGGGGCTTTGCTTGCCAGCATCGTGGTGATCGCGGCCGGCCATGTGGTGCTGGCCGGATCCCCCGATCTGGCGGTCTGGTATCTGGGCTGGACGATCATCGGCGTCGGCATGTCGCTGGGCCTGTACGACGCCGCGTTCGCCACGGTGGGCGGTTTGCTGGGCGACCAGGCGGGACCTTGCATCACCGGGATCACCCTGCTGGCCGGATTCGCCAGCAGCGTGTTCTGGACGCTTGGGGCAACACTGATCGGGGTGCTTGGCTGGCGCGGACTGCTGATGGCGTATGCCGGCCTGATGCTGCTGATCAATCTGCCGATGGTCTGGCTGCTGCTGCCCCCAGCCGCGGCTCAGCCGCATCGGCAGGTCGCGGCGGGTGGTCCGCCGAAGTCGGCCGCACAGCGCCGGGCGATGCTGCTGCTGGGGACGTTCTTCGCGTTGCGCTGGTTCATCTCCTCGGCGATCGCGGTTCATGTGCTTTCGCTGCTGCAAGGCGTTCATCTGACCGAGCCACAAGCCGTGGCGGTGGCGGCGCTGATCGGGCCAGGGCAGGTCGCCGGCAGGATCCTGGAATACGCGATCGGGCCGCGCATCGACCTGCTGGTCAAGGCCAGGATCGGCGCGCTGCTGTTTCCGCTCGGCGCGGCCTTGCTGCTGCTGGGCGGCGCGTGGGCAGCGACCGGGTTCGCGGTGCTCTATGGAATGAGCAATGGGATCATGACGATCAATCGCGGCACCCTGCCCCTGGCGCTGTTCGGAGCGGACGGTTACGCGCGCCTGCTGGGCTGGCTGGCGGTTCCGGTGTTGCTGGCCCAAGCGACGGCGCCGACGCTGACGGCGCCTCTGATCGCGGCGCTGCCGGCGGTGGATTCGCTCTTGCTGTGCGGCGCCGGTGCGGCGGTGGCGCTGCTTCTGCTGCTGCCGTTGCGGCTGCCGGCGGGGTGAGCCGTCCTTTCCTGACGATACCGTTCTCCTGACGTTAGGACTTTACTAACCATTCGGTGCGACGGTGGCGGCTTAGTGTCCTGCCCCAGAGGTTCGCCGCACTTCGCGGCGGACGTATGGGATCAGCAAGCCACTGAAATCAAGGAGCGAGTGTCGCGAGGTCGATGTTCGCCTGATATGGCGAACTTCGGACTCGGGACACTAGCAGTCAAAGCTGCCGTCGGTCCGGCGGCTACAGGAACAATAGATGCCCGACATGATCCTGCGCCGGTCCGGGTTTGTTCATCTACTCGATCTGGCCGGCGCCAGCGTGCTCGTGGTGCATGCGATCAGCCAGATGCGGATCACCGTCACGCATCAGGTCGCCGCCCTGATCCGCGAGTTCGATCAGCCCGTGCTGCTTCAGGACGCGGTTCCGCGGCTGGCGGCGCAGCTCGACGCCGACGAGGCGGCGGTGCGTGCCTGCGTGACTTTGCTGTTCAACCAGGGGGTCCTGACGCAGCACGACGCCGAGGCGGAAGCCGCCGAAACGATCGAGCGGCTGGCTCCGACCTATGGGCGCGATCCCACGGCATTGCTCGACCAGTATCGCCGGGGCCTGATGGAGGGGGCGGATCCATACTGGTCGGTGACGGCCCCGCGCACAATCGGCGACCCGCAAGCATTCCGCCGCCGCGTCGATATCCTGCTGCTCGGCGACTGCGACCTGCAGATGGAAACCGACTTCCTGCGCCAGGAAGCGGCCCGTCGGGGCATCGACCTGCGCGTGGCGGCGTCGTTCGCCGCCGATACCGGGCTGGCTGCGGACCGCCAACACGATGCCATCCTGATCGGCGCCCTGCAGGCGCGTCATGCGATCGTCATCGGCGATGCGGAGCATCACGGCGGCGATCCAGCGCGCGTCTACATCGACGCGATCGAGGCGATGCTGAAGAAGCTGCGGCTGCACAGTCAGGCACCGATCCTGATCGACGCGCTGCCGGAGCCGACGGTTCAGCCGTTGGGTTTCGCCGACCGGGGCGTGCACAGCCACCGCAACCGGTTTCGGCGCACCAACCTCGCCCTGGCACAGCTCGCCGAGGATTGCCCGGATGTTCACCTGGTCGATGTGGCGGCCGAGCTGGCGGCCGCGGGCAGTGCAAGCCTGCTCGACGACGGGCTGGTCTCGTTCACCCATTTCGGCTCGATGGGCTGGATGCTGCAACGCCCGGACAGCGAACTGGCGGCGGTGCATCATCAATTTCCTGACCGGGCGGCGCTCGCGGGTCACGTGGGCGGCGATCCGTACCGGCGTGAGTCGGTGATGGCGCGGGCGCACATGGATGCGATCAGCATCGTGCTCGGGCTGGAGAAGAAGAAATGCGTCATCGTCGATCTCGATGGCGTGCTGTGGCCCGGTGTGCTGGCGGAGACCGGCGCGCCGTTCGCATGGTCACCCGAGATCGGCGGCCCGAATTCCTTCGTCGGGCTCTATTTCGGCATTCACGAGGCGCTGCGGATGCTGCGGCGGCGCGGCATCCTGCTGGCGTGTGTCAGCAAGAACGACGAAGCGACGGTGCGGGCGCTTTGGCGCTATGGCCAACCCTATCCTCGGCATCGCCTGCTGTCGTTCGATCATTTCGTCACCACGCGGATCAACTGGAACGACAAGGCCGCCAACATCCGCTCGATCGCCGAGGAACTCGGGTTCCCGCTGGACGCCTTCATGTTCATCGACGACACGCCGCGGGAGCGGGAGCGGGTGCGGCAAAGCCTGCCCGGAGTGGCGGTGCTGGGCGAGGATCTGTTCGCGCTGCGGCGGGTGCTGCTGACCGATCCACGCCTGCAGCCGGTGCGGCTGACACAGGAAGCGTCGCAACGCAGCACGCTGGTGAAGGCGCAATTGGATCGCTCGCGGCTGCGCGCCGAGGTGGCGGATGAAGCCGCGTTCATAGCGTCGCTGGAGGTTGCCTGCACGGTCGAGCGGCTGACCGCGGATTCGGATCCGACGGTGCTGGAACGGGTGCGGGAACTGCTTGCCCGCACGACCCAATTCAACGCAACTGCAATGGTTTTTTCGCAGGCCGAGTTGCGGCGGATCATCGCGACGGAGGATGGGCGCCTGTTCATCCTGCGGATGTGTGACCGGCTGGCGGATCATGGGCTGGTCGGCGCGGCGGTGATATCGGGCGATGCGATCCTGAACATCGTCTTGAGCTGCCGGGTGATCGGGCTGGGCGGTGAGCGGGCGCTGTTGGCAGCGGTGACGGCCGACGCCGCGGAGCATGGCCGGCGGCTGCGGGGACAGATCGTGCAGACCGATCGCAACATGCCGGTGCGAAATCTTTTTGCCGACAGCGGCTTCTCCTCCTGCCACAGCGGCGTTTGGCTGATGCCGCCGCAACCATCATCCACCGAACCGATGCTGGAGTCCGCAGCCGATGCATGATCCAGCTAACCTGGCGATCGGCGACAGGGCGCCGTCATGCTACGGCGTCTCCCCGGGGCGGCGGTTCTACTCGTTCGAGGAGCAATATGGCCGCCCTGCCCTGCTACTGCTGATCGGCGCCGAGGCCGGTGCGGCAATGCAGCCGGTGGTGGAAGCTCTGCTGGCCTGCGCCAAGACGTTTGCCGCGCAAAACGCCGACGTCTATCTGATCGTCAATGACAATCCGGCCGCGGTGTTGGGTCCGCAGCCGGGGATCCGAGCGATTGATTGCGGCGACTTCCTGGCGCGTTGCGGGGTGGAACGGCACCAGGGGCTGTTGCTGCTGTTGGACCGCAACCTGCGGATCGCGATGCGGTCATCCCCCTGTTTGGAGCATGTGCAAGCCTGCCTCGGTTGTCTTCAGGCGCTGCCCCAGGAAGTGTCTCGCGCTGTCGCCATGCCGGCGCCGGCGATCGTTCTGCCGAACTTGATCGCCCCGGTGCTTTGCCGGCAATTGATCGCGCTCTTCGAATCGAGCCCGACGATCGACGGCGAAGTGGCGCGGATCGATGCCAAAAGTCAGGTGTGCAGCGTCGTCGACCACGCCAAGAAGCACCGTCGCGACATGATGATCGAGCCGGGCACGGCGCTGCACCAGCACCTGAAGCAGGCCCTGCTCGACCGTTGCGCGCCGGAGATCGCCCGGGCATTCCAGGCGCGGGTGGCGCATATCGACCGGATCCTGTTGTCCCGCTATGACGATAGCGGCGGCTGGTTCCGCCGCCACCGTGACAATGTGGCGGACAACGTGGCGTTCCGGGAATTCGCGCTGTCGTTGAACCTGAACACCGGGGCCTACCAGGGCGGCGACTTGATGTTTCCCGAGTTCAACGACCACCGTCATGCGCCGCCGGCCGGTGGCGGGATCATTTTCTCGGCCTCGGTGCTGCACGAAGCCGCCCCGGTGACCCAAGGCAGCCGCTATGTGCTGCTGACCTTCTTCCATGGCGAAGCGGCCGAGGCGCGGCGGCTTGCACACGACGCGGCGGCGCGGCCGGCGCTGGGCAATAATCGAAGCTAGGCGGCTCAGGCGGCGTTGCCGAACGCGGTTACCCCAGCATTCGCAGGAAGGTCTGCATGGCGGGGATGACGATCTCCGGGGCATCCTCCTGGATGTAGTGGCCGGCGCCGGGCACCTCGATGACCGGGCCGTCGGGCCATATCCCCACGAAGTCGGCCAGCGCCAAGGCGGGCGGGATCGCTCGGTCCTGCATGCCCTCGATCATGATGGCCGGCTTGGACCGCAGCGCCGGCACCCCAGCCGCGCCCTCGCGCACGAAGTCGCGGATCCGGCCGAGCGCAAGGTCCAACGGGAACTCGATCGCGCCCTTGCAATCGGCAGGTGTCGGGAATGCGGCACCATACGCCCGGATGAACGTGGGGTCGACACGGTCCAGCCGCTGCAGCCCGACGATCTGCATCACCGAGAGGATGGTTGACTCAAGCTGGGACAGCACCGCCTCGGTCCGCCCGGTGGGAAGTCCGTCGCGGATCCAGCGGAACCAGGGCGTTTCCAGCGGGTTCGGCAGGTCGCGCCGCCCCGCCGTTCCATAGCCGCAGACAGTGTTCATCAGCACCAAGCTGTGGACACGGTCGGGATGGCGCACCGCGTAGCCGACCCCGATCGGACCACCCCAGTCCTGCATTACCAGGGTGATGTCGCGAAGATCCAGCGCCTCGATCAAGGCGGTCAGATTCTCCACGTGGCCGCGCAGGGTATATTCGCGCTCGGGCGGAGTGGCGGATTTGCCGAAACCCATATGGTCGGGAACGATGACCCGTTGCGTGGCGGCCAGCGGAGGGATGAAGCGGCGCCAGATATAGCCCCAGGTCGGCTGGCCGTGCAGCAGCAGGATCGGCCGGCCGACGCCTTCATCGACGTATTGCTGGCGGAACCCGGCGGCTGACGAAAAATGTGGCTGGAACGGCCAGGTTGCGTCGAAATCCTCGTCTGCTTGTATCATTGCCGGGTGCCTCCCTCGCTGGTGAAGCAAACCACGCCCGTGGAAAAAGTCCATGGGCGCCAGACGTCGCGTCATACCATTGCGCCTAAGTAACAAAATGCCGCATGGTGGCCGATTGCCGTCCAGCTGGATGCATCATGAACTTGACGTGTCCGACCGCGAAGGCTTGCCATGGCGACGAGCCCGGTATCGCCGCCGCCGACGCCGCCGCGCCGCGACATTGCCCGCGCGCCAAACCATAGTGGACGCGCAACAATGTGACATCAGAGACATTACAGTTTTGTTGCACTCGAACCTTGGTGCTCATACGCTCAACCAAGTTTGGTGGGGCCACAGTGGTGATCGAGAATGCCGACGTCGCTATTTTGACTTTCCTCACCGGATTTGCCGGCAAATGTGGTTGGTTCGATCATCTGATGAACGCGATGTCCCGTTTCGACTTGGTCAAGGGCGTTGCGATACTTTGTCTGTTCTGGTACGCCTGGGCGCAAGTCGAACCGGATCAGTCCTTTCGAGAACGCGATGAACGTCATGAAAGGCTGGTCAACGTGTTGATCGGCAGCCTGCTGATCGGGGCGCTGTCAAGGGCCCTGCAACTGTTGCTGAATGTGCATGTCAGGCCTCTGTATTCCGGGCTTGATTTGCCGTTTCCGATGCAGCCGGGTGGATTGGCGGGGCTCAACACCTGGAACAGCTTCCCAAGCGATCACTCGATGCTGTTCTGTGCTCTCAGCGCCGGGCTTTGGACAGTCAACCGGCGGGTCGGGACGATCGCGTTTATCTGGTCGCTGATGGTCATCGATTTCCCCCGGATTTACTTGGGTATCCACTATCCAAGCGATGTGGCCGCCGGAGCAATACTGGGAATTCTGTGCATGATGGGTTTCCTCTGCCTGCCGCTGACGCGGCTGAACAATTTGATCAGCGGTTGGCGCAATGCACATCAGGGTGCGTTCATGGCGATCCTGTTCTTCGTGGTTGACGAACTTGCGCATCTGCTGGAGGAGTTTCGCGGAATCGCGACCGGTCTGGGTCATTTCTTCCACAATACGTAAACGCCTCCGCACCAGCGACCCGGAATCAACGGTTCCCGGGGGCGTCGCCCCTCGGCGGGTCAGGGCAGCGCCCTGGCCGGGCTTCGCACCACCAACCCCGGATGGGGAAATCTGGCACGACCAAGGCGGATACTGTAACCTCCTCGCATTAACGAGAGGGGGAGATGATGGGCCATCTGGACGGCAAGGTCATCATCGTGACCGGCGCAAGTCGCGGGATCGGCGCTGCCGCGGCGGCGGAGCTGGCCTCGGCGGGCGCGACCGTGGTGCTGACGGCGCGCGACGGCCGCCTCACCGAACAGGTCGCGCAATCGATCGGCGGTGCCGCATCGGCCCGAGCCTGCGATGTCTCGAACTACGCCGCCTTCGCCGGCCTGGTGGCGGAAACCAAGGCCCGGTTCGGCCGGCTGGACGCGCTGATCAACAACGCCGGCGTGATCGACCCGATCGCCCCGGTCGCCGAAAGCGACCCCGCGATCTGGGCCCGCGACATCGAGATCAACCTGATCGGCGCCTACCACGCGATCCGCGCCGTGCTGCCCGGGATGCTGGCGGCCGGTGGCGGCAGCATCGTCAACCTCTCCTCGGGCGCGGCGATCAAGCCGCAACAGGGCTGGAGCGCCTATTGCAGCGCCAAGGCCGGGCTGCACATGCTGACCAGGGCGGTGGCGCTGGAAACCGAGGCAACCGGCGTGCGCGTGTTCGGCTTCCAGCCGGGCACCACCGACACCGACATGCAGGTGCAAATCCGAGCCTCCGGCATCAACCCGATCAGTCAGATTCCGCGCCAGAACCTGACCCCCGTTGCCCACCCCGCGGCGGCGATCGTCTACCTATGCACCGCCGCGGCAGACGACCTGAACGGGCAGGAGTTCAGCCTGCGTGACGATGCGTTCCGCGCTCGGCTAGGGCTGGCCTGATGGCGGGACCGCTGGCCGGCGTCAAGGTGATCGAAATCGGCCAGGCACTGGCCGGTCCGCTGGCCGGGGTGATCCTGGCGGACATGGGCGCCGAGGTGATCAAGGTGGAGAAACCCGATGGCGGCGATGACGCACGGTTGTGGGGACCGCCGTTCGTCGATGGCGACTCGGTCAGTTTCCACAGCAACAACCGCGGCAAGCAATCGGTCACGCTGGATATCAAAAGCGCCGCCGATGTCGCCACGCTGAAACGGCTGGTGCAGGACGCCGACATCCTGATCCAGAATCTGCGGCCCGGGATCGTGGACGCTTGCGGGATCGGACCGGATGCGCTGATGGCGGTCAATTCGCGGCTGATCTACTGCTCGATCTGGGCGTTCGGCTACACCGGCCCGCTGAAACTGGCCCCCGGTTTCGATCCGTTATTACAGTGTTACGGTGCGGTGGTGACGCTGACCGGCAGGCCGGACGATCCGCCGACCTTCTGTGCGCCGGCGATCAACGATACCGCGACCGGAATGTGGTGCGTGATCGGCGCACTGGCGGCGCTGCGGCAGCGCGAACGCACGGGCGCCGGCTGCGTGATCGATGCCTCGTTGTTCGAAAGCGCGGTGGCCTGGGTGCAAGGCCCGCTGAACACCTACAAGGTGACCGGTGATCCGCCGAAACGGCATGGCGCGGCAAGCGCGACCCTGGCGCCGTATCAGATTTTCGAAACCGCCGACCACCCGATCTGCATCGCAGCAGGCAATGACCGGCTGTTCCTCAAGCTGGCTCGCGCCATGGGCCACCCGCAGTGGTGCGAGCACCCGTTGCTCGCCAACGGTCGCCTGCGGGCAGCCAACCGCGAGGCGGTGGTGGACGCGATGCAGCCGGTGCTGCTGACCAGAACGCGGCAGGAATGGATCGGGATCATCGGCGAGGCCGGAGTGCCATGCGCCCCAGTGAACGACATCGCCGACCTGGCGGCCAGCGAGCAGCTGCAGGCGATGGACATGATGCGCACGCTGCCCGGAAGCGAGCTCAGCATCGTCGGCCTGCCCATCACGTTCGATCGGCAACGCCCGTATCCGACAAGCGATTCGCCGAAATTGGGCGAGCACAACGATAGCGTGTTGGGCTGCCTCCGGCCCGACGAACCAGATCGAAAAGGATTGAAATCATGACGAATCTTGCGGGCAAGATCGCCTGGGTTACCGGCGCCGGCTCGGGCATTGGGGAAGCGGCGGCGCTGTCGCTGGCCGAGGCCGGTGCGACGGTGGTGCTGACCGGCCGGCGGCGCGAACCGCTGGAGGACGTCGCCCGGCGGATCAACCAGAACGGCACGTCGCACGTGCAGCCCGCGGACCTGACCGACGCCGCGCAGGTGCAGCGTGTGGGCGAACAGATCCGGGCTAGTCTCGGGCGGCTGGACATCCTGGTGAATAATGCCGGCGTCAACATCGTCGAGCGGCATTGGGCACAGTTGACGCCCGACCGAATCGACACCCTGCTGCAGGGCAACCTGGCAGGCGCGCTGTATTGCGTGACGGTCGCACTGCCGTTCATGCGCGAGCAGAAGGATGGCCTGATGATCCACACCGCCTCGATGGCGGGGCGCTTCATCGGCGGCCTGAGCGGGCCGATCTACACCGTCGCCAAGCACGGCATCGTGGCGATGAGTCACAGCCTGAACATGGCGGAGTGCATTCACGGCATTCGCTCGACGGTGTTCCTGCCGGGCGAGGTTGCGACGCCGATCCTGGACAAACGACCAAACCCGGTTGGGCCCGAAGTTCGCGCCCGGATGGTTCAGCCGGCTGAGTGCGGCGACCTGATCCGCTACATCGCCTGTCTGCCTCGGCACGTAGTGATGAACGAGGTGCATCTGTCGCCAACCTGGAACCGGGGTTATGTGGCGGCACTGGAACGAGCGATTTAGGATAATCTACCCCTCGGCGGGTATCGCCCGGACCGCGAGCGCGCCAAGTGCCGCGGCGATGCCGGCGGCGGCGAATGTTGCCGCGACCGAATGGGTGACCAAGGCCCCGGCGATTGCCGACCCCAACGGAAATCCGGCGACGTTCAGGCTGATCGAGACCGCCATGACGCGACCCAACTCGGCCGGATCGGTGCGCCGCTGACGCAAGGTCAGCAGGCTGACGTCAACCGCACCGGCAACCAGGCCGGCCAGCGGCAGGCCAAGCAGCAGACCGGTCAGTCCGAACAGGGCGGCCAGCGGGCAGGCCGCCAACGCGGTGGCGATCATGCCGGCAGCCATCACCGCGCGCTCCCGCCCAGCGGTTCGCAGGTGTCCGGCGAGCAGGGCACCGATGCCGCCCCCGAGGCCAGCGATCGCCCACAGCAAGCCGGCGCCCAGATCACGCGTGGCGGTCGATAGATGGGCGGCCAAAGCGACCGGGACGGCGATCAGCAACATGCCACACGCGACCTGGTAAAACCCATACGATATCGCCAGCCCACGCAGCGTCGGCTGCCCGATGACCGCATGAAGTCCCTGGACGGTTTGGCGGAGCAGTGCACCGGGACCCGGCGGCGGACGCGGCCGTGAGCGGATGGCGAGCACGCCGATCGCGGCGGCGCCATATGTGGCGGCGATCGTTGCCAGCGAGGTTCGCGGGCCGGCGAACCCCGCCAGCAGCCCGGCCAGGGCGGGCCCGCAGACCTCGGCGATCGCCCCGATCGCGGTGTCCAGCCCATTGGCCCGATCCAGCGCATGGTAAGGCACCAGGCGCGGCAGCAGCGTGCGAACGCCGGCCGCGCTCAGCGGACTGGTCAGCGAGAACATCGCGACCAGGACGAACAATGCGGTGGCGCCGGCAGCGGACAGGTCAGCGATGATCATCGCGGCGACCAATGCCGCGCTTGCGGCCATGTCGACGGCGATCGCCCTGGCTGGGCCGATCCGATCCAGCAGGGCGCCGGCGGCCGGGCTGATCGCCACGCCCGGGGCCACGGCGGCAAGCGCCAGCCAGCCGGCCAACGCCGGGGAGGCGAAGCGGGTCAGTGCGTAGAGCACGACGGTCAGCGTGAACATGGCGCCGCCAAGCCGTGAAAACAGCGTCGCTGTCAGCAACGCCGGCAGATCGGGCAGATGCAGCAGGTCTCGGTAGGCGCTGGATTGCCCGGTCATCGCGCGGCTGAGTTCAGCCGGCGGCGTTGGCTTGCAAAAAATCGCTCAGCGCGGCGATGAAGCCCTTGGTGTTCTGGCCGTGCACGTTGTGGCCGCAATCGGGCACGGTGACCAGGCTGCCCCGGGGCAGTGCCGCGGCGAAGCGGTCCGCCGCGTCGGGCGCCAGGATGTTCGAATTGGCGCCGCGCACCAGCAGCACCGGCAGGTCGAAACGTTCGACATCCTGCAACGAGATGTTCTCCAGCGGGCCGCTGCCGCGCGCGATGTTCAGCCGGCGCGGATTGGAATCGCACTTGCTTACGAACTTGCCGTCGGCGCGCTGCAGCATGTTGTACTTCACCGTGCGCTCGATGTGCTCGCGCGGACGATACGGATCGTATTTGCGGACGTTGCTGACGAAGTGCTCCAGGTCGTCGAACTCCTGGTTGACCTGGACGAAGCCGGTGATCACCGAACGTCCCTTGTCCGACAGTTCCGGGCCGACATCGACAATCACGGCCGCGCGCGGCAACGCGGGATCGCGCCGGATCAGCAGCATGGCGTTGCGGCCGCCCATCGAATGGCCGATCAGCAGCGGGCGGTGCAGGCCCATCGCCGAAATGAAAGCCTCGGCGTCGAGCGACATCTCGTGGTTCGAATACAGCACGTCGCGCGCCCATTCGCTGTCGCCGTGGCCGCGCTGGTCCAGCGCCAGCACGCGGTAGCGCTGCGCCAGATGCAGGCTGACCAGGTCCCACGAATGTGCCGATTGGTGTCCACCGTGCAGCAGCACGATCGGCGGGGCATCGGGACGTCCCCACTCCAGGAAATGGAAGCGCATCTGCCGCAGCACGATGTTGCAAGATCGATACGGTACCTCCGGCGCATGCGCGATCCCAAGGTCGGCGGCGCTGGCCAGCAGGCTGCGGAATTCGTCGGTCCCGGTCATGTCCAATGGCGCCGAACCGTGGGCAAAGGTATTGAGGTACATGCCGCGCCTTGTGTTGTGCCGCTGCGCAACAACAGCCCGCGGGAAGCGACAAGGCAAGTCCCGCCATGCTAGTGGTCCGATCCCGACGGAAGCCCTTTGCCGCCGCATCTGGACCAGGCCATAATTCCGTGCTGCTTCCCGCAAGCCGGAGCGGATCACCTCCTGAACCAGGAGCGAGCACAATGAGCGACTATGAAGCCGACATTCTAGTCTGGACCGAGCATCAGGCCGCGCTGCTGCGCCGCCGGGCCGCCGGCGAACTGGTCAACGAGGCGGATCTGGATTGGACCAACATCGCGGAGGAGATTGAAAGCGTGGGCCGGTCGGAACGCTCCGTTCTGTCGAGCCGCGTCAGGACCATCATCGAGCACCTCGCCAAGCTGGAAGCCTCCCCGGCCAGCAAGCCCCGTATCGGCTGGCAGGAAACCGTGCTGCGATGCCGCGCGGATATTGACGCACTCCTGCAAGCCACGCCCAGCCTCCGGCGAGAACTGGACGAGACCGTTGCGAACGAGCTTGGACGCGCGCTCAGGCTGGCCGCGGCGTCGATGAAGCTGCACTGCGAGGCACCCCGCATCGCGCTGGAGGACATCCGATTTAGCTCGGAGCAAGTGCTGGGACCGTGGTTTCCCGGCAGCACGCCACGACCCAGTCCGCGCTCGACCGCATTCGCCTCTACCAGCCGGAACTGACCGCCATCCGCCGCGACATTCACGCCCATCCGGAACTCGGCATGGAAGAGCATCGCACCGCCGATCTGGTGGCGCGCAAGCTGCAAGATTGGGGGATCGAGGTGCATCGCGGCGTCGGCAACACCGGCGTCGTCGGCGTGCTGCGCAACGGCAACGGGCAGGCCGCGATCGGGCTGCGCGCGGACATGGATGCGCTGCCGATCCAGGAAGCCACCGGGCTGCCCCATGCCAGCCAAACGCCTGGCCTGATGCACGCCTGCGGCCACGACGGCCACACCACGATGTTGCTGGGCGCGGCCAGGTACCTGGCCGAATCCCGAATCTTCCACGGCACCGTCAACTTCATCTTCCAACCAGCCGAGGAAGGCCGCGGCGGCGCTCTGGCCATGCTGAAGGACGGCCTGTTCCAGCGCTTCCCGTGCGATGCCATCTTCGGCCTGCACAACCGCCCCGGAATGCCGGTCGGCCATTTCGCCACCAGCCCGGGGGTCCGCTACGCCGGCGCCGCCTTCTTCGATATCACCATCACCGGCCAGGGCGCGCACGGCGCCCGCCCGCAGCAGAGCATCGATCCGGTCAACGTCGCCTGCCTGCTTGGCACCGCTCTGCAATCGATCGTCTCACGCAATATCTCGGCCCAGGACGCCGCCGTGCTCAGCATCACCCGCATCCACTCCGGCGACGCCTACAACGTCATCCCGCACGCCGCCTCGCTCGGCGGCACGGTGCGGACAATGACGTCGGACGTGGCCACCATGATCGAGCACAACATGAAACGCCTCGCCAGCAGCATCGCCGCCGGTTTCGGCGCCGACGCGGTGGTCGACTTCCGCCCGCTGTTCGCCCCGCTGGTTAACGATCGGGCCGAAGCGATGGTGTATGCCGACTGCGCCGCCGGACTAGCCGGCGAGGCCAACCTGCGGCGAGACGAACCGCCATCGATGGCGTCGGAGGATTTCGGCGCGATGATGGATGTGGTGCCGGGCGCGCACATGCTGGTGGGCAACGGCGGCAGCGCCGAGGTGCACAATCACCGCTATGATTTCAACGACGACGCAATCCCCTACGGCGCCGCACTGTTCGCGGCAATCACCGAACACAAGCTGACGCGCGGGATGTGAATTTCAGGGCGCGCCGGGTTCAGGGTGCCCCGCTTGGATTCTGCCTGATATGAGTCACTCGCGACCGGGCTTGCAGGCGGACGGTCCACGGGTGCGAGGGCCTGCGCGAAGGCGCGAAATAGCGCCGCGTGACCCGCGCTGGCCAGTAAAACACGCATATACGTGAATCCGACCGGCTCCACTGCGCAAGCCGCTTCGCTGCCGATCATCGTCAAGCAACCGCCAGTAGTGTCGGCTTACTTTACAAGTTGGGGCGCCGACCCCCCAACGGAACGGACCGATTGACCCTATCCTGTTGATAATACGACACTATCATCCATTGGTATGAAATCTGCATACGCATTCCATCGCGGCTCAAAATGTACGGTCTCGTTGCGGATAGGCCAGATTGCAATTCTGCGCTGGTTCATTTTGGATGGAAACACTCAATGCTCATGAAGATCGCAACGGTCGCTGCTCTCGCAGTGGCCACGCTTTGGATGCCGCAAGCTCACGCCACAAACCTCGTCGTCGATGGCGGGTTCGAGAGTGACGCTGCACAGAACTACTCGGCGTCAAATTACTTCTTCCATTTCAACACGCCGACGTTCGGGCCGAATGGAGTGTGGCAGGTCAATAACGGCTTTGTCGGGATCGACGGCTACGCCGGGGAGGCTCATTCCGGTCAGAACAGCCTGAACCTGGCGCCCGGCAATCCGATGTTCCCCAGCGACCTGACGCAGACGCTCGACACGGTTGCCGGCCAGACCTATCAGCTCAGCTTCTACGCAGCCGCCGCCGGTGTGAACACTTTCAGCCTCAGCTTCGGCGGCGTAGCCGTCGCTGGTGCTCCGACCAGCTTCCCCGGCACCATTCCGACGGGCACAAGTGACTTCACGAACGACTACCAGCTCTACTCCTTCCTGGTCACGGCATCCTCGGCGCAGAGCGTGCTAGAATTCGGCGGCACATCGACCGACAACGTGGGCAACGGCCCGGACGTCATCCTGATCGATGACATCAGCGTAACGCCGTCCACCGCCGTGCCGGAACCGGCGTCCATGGCGATGCTGGGGGCAGGCTTGTTCGGCCTCGGCATCATCCGCCAGCGTAAACGCGCCGCCGCTCGGTAAACAGCGTCTCGACCTCTCGCTGACGACCGCTCGTCCCGTTGCTGGCCGGCCGAGCGGTCGGCGGCAACGGAACGAGCGGCGATTCCGGACAGGGTGCTGGTTGCTCGACAACGGACGGCTGTCCGGACCAGGCTTTCTACACAAATTGCGGGCCTGAGAACGCCAATCCGGGACGGAAGCAAAAACGACATACCGGTCGGCCGCAACGCCGAGCAGCATCAATCGTCCAGAAAACTCCGCAGCTTCCGGCTCCGGCTCGGGTGCTTCAGCTTGCGCAGCGCCTTGGCCTCGATCTGGCGGATGCGCTCGCGCGTCACATTGAACTGCTGGCCGACCTCTTCCAGCGTGTGGTCGGTGTTCATGCCGATCCCGAACCGCATCCGCAGCACCCGCTCCTCCCGCGGCGTCAGCGACGACAACACCCGCGTCGTCGCCTCCCGCAGGTTCGCCTGGATCGCCGCGTCCAGCGGGATCACCGCGGCCTTGTCCTCGATGAAGTCGCCCAGATGCGAATCTTCCTCGTCGCCGATCGGGGTCTCCAGGCTGATCGGCTCCTTGGCGATCTTCAGCACCTTGCGGACTTTTTCCAGCGGCATACCCAGCTTGTCGGCAAGCTCCTCCGGCGCCGGTTCACGACCGATCTCGTGCAGCATCTGTCGCGATGTCCGCACTAGCTTGTTGATCGTCTCGATCATGTGCACCGGAATCCGGATGGTGCGCGCCTGGTCGGCGATAGACCGAGTGATCGCCTGGCGGATCCACCACGTCGCATAGGTGCTGAACTTGTAGCCGCGGCGATACTCGAACTTGTCCACCGCCTTCATCAGCCCGATGTTGCCCTCTTGGATCAGATCCAGGAACTGTAGGCCGCGATTGGTGTACTTCTTGGCGATCGAGATCACCAGCCGCAGGTTGGCCTCGATCATCTCCTTCTTCGCCCGGGCGCTGTCGCGTTCGCCGCGCGACACGGTCATGTAGACCCGGCGGAACTCGGCGATCGGCAGGCTGGCATCGGTCGCCACCGCCGAGATTTGCCCGCGCAGCTTGCCGATGTCGTCGGGGTGCTTGATGACGAACACCTTCCAGCCCTTGCCCGGCATCCGCCCGACCCGGTCAAGCCAGTTCGGATCAAGCTCAGCGCCGCGATAGTGCTTCAGGAAATCCTCGCGGTTGACCTTGCAGCTTTCCGCCATCCGCATCAGTTGGCCTTCCAGCGTGGTCAGCCGCTGGTTCAGCAGCTTGAGCTGGCTGACCAGCTCCTCGATGCGGTTGTTGTGCAACCGCACTTGGCCGACTTTCTCGACCAGTTCCTCACGGATCTTCTCGTAGCCCTTCTCCGACCGCGTGCTCATTTCCTCGCCGCTGGTGATGGTCTCCAGCCGGCGGTGCTGCATCTTGTGCAGCTTCTTGTATAGGTTCTCGATCTCCTCGAAGTTCGCCAGCACTTCGGGCTTCAGCTTCTCCTCCAGCGCCGACAGCGACATGCTGGGGCCGCCGTCCTCGTCGTCGGCATCGATGTCGTCGTTGGCGGCGAAGTTCTCCGACGCGCCCGCCGAGGCCCCCTCGCCAGCATCCGCCGCCGGCGCCCCGGCGCCATCGGTGGCCTCCAGGTCGACGATGTCGCGCATCAGCATGCGCCCGGCCTTGAGCTGTTCGTGCCAAGTGATGATCGCGGCAAACGTCAGCGGGCTCTCGCACAGCCCGTTGATCATCATGTCACGCCCGGCCTCGATCCGCTTGGCGATGGCGATCTCGCCCTCACGCGACAGCAGCTCGACGCTGCCC
This sequence comes from Rhodopila sp., assembly GCF_965277825.1. NCBI lineage: Bacteria > Pseudomonadati > Pseudomonadota > Alphaproteobacteria > Acetobacterales > Acetobacteraceae > Rhodopila > Rhodopila sp. The sequence continues at coordinate 1,689,860 of NZ_OZ255846.1, forward strand.
ATTTCGCGCAGATACATCCGCACCGGGTCGTCGGTGCGGCCAAGGCTCGCCTCGTCGACGTTGCCGGTCTGCTCCTCTTCCTCGGCTTCCTCGGCCTTTTCCGCCTTGGCGGCGGGCAGTTCGCCCTCCTCGTTCTCCTCGCTCTCGACAACCTGGATGCCCATTTCGGAGAAATTGGCCATCACGTCTTCGATCTGTTCGGAGCTGTTCTGATCCGGCGGCAGAATCGCGTTCAACTCGTCGAAGGTGACGTAACCGCGTTCCTTGCCCTTGGCGATCAGCCGCTTGACGCCGGCCGCGGTCACATCCAGCAAGGTTGTCTCGGCATCCTGCTCAGCCGTTGCGGTATCGCCGGCGACCATGGGTTTCGTGGCCATTGCTCAGGGCACTCCTTCGTCCGACGCAGCATGGCTTGCGGGCGCCATCACTCCATCCTGTTCATACATCTACGAATCCGACCCCGTCCGGTTCACCGCTGCGAATCTTATTGAAAGCCTCGCTCAGCGCCAGGAGCCGGCGCTGGGTGTCGGGGGTCAGGTTGCGCGCGGCGTCTGCTTCAGCCAAGGCGACCTCCTCGCGCAAATGTTCCACATTTAGAAAGCCAAAAATATGCCACCAACCAGCTTCCGCCTCGGCTGGCATTGCCTCGGCGGACGCGCAGGCAGGCAATGGCATTTCTGCACCGGCCAGGACGTGCCGCACGTCCTGCTCAAATCCCGATTTCGTGAGGTGGTTCGTCAAGCCGACAGAGTCAAGGGTTTCGCTGGTGGCGGCCCACTGTTCGATGGCCTCGCGCAGCTTCTGCAGCGCGGGTTGCATCGGCAGCGCGGCATAGGCCTGAGCGACGTCGTTCAGCAGAAATGGGTGGCGTAGTAGAATGGCGGTCAGGATCCGTGCCCGTTCGCCGGCGGCGTGGTCCTGATGCAGCAGCGGCCGGGGCGCGCGCGGCCGATCGGCGACGCCGCGCCGGTTCCACTGCTCACCGCCGCGACCGGACCGGGCGCGGAACCGGTTTGCCTTGAACCGAGCCAGCACGGCGTCGCGATATTCCCAGGCCAGCGATTTGTTGCCGATCCGCCCGCAGGCCTCGATCAGGCGGGAGCGCAACGCGGCGCGTTGTTCGGGGGTGGCGTCGCCCGCGTCATCGCGGACCATGTCATACAGCGTGTCGGACGGTGACCGCGCGGCATCGAGCACCGCCTGCAGCGCTGCGGCCCGACCCTTGCGCAGCAGGCTGTCGGGGTCCTCGCCGGCCGGCAGGGTGGCGAAGCGCAGCATCCGTTCCGGCGTCAGCATCGGCAGCGCCAGTTCCATGGCGCGCGAGGCGGCGCGCGCGCCGGCGGTGTCGCCATCGAAGCATAGCACCGGGCTCGGCGACAGGCGCCACAGTTCGTCCAACTGTTCGCTGGTCAGTGCCGTGCCCAGGGGCGCGACGGCGGCGGTAAATCCGGCCTGGGCGGCGGCGATGACATCCATGTATCCCTCCACCATGATCAGCGTTCCGCCATTTCGCACCGCATCCCGTGCCAGACTGAGCCCATAAAGGCTGCGGCGCTTGGAAAATACCGCGCTTTCCGGTCCGTTGAGATATTTCGGCTGGCCGCTGGTCAGGATCCGGCCGCCGAAGCTGATGATCGAACCGCGGCGATCCAGGATCGGAAACATTACACGGTGGGAGAACAATTCGAAACTGCGATCGGTTTCCTCATCGCGGCGAATCAACCCCGCCTCAATCAGCTGCGCGTGATCGACGCCTTCTCGCCCCATTTCGGCGGTCAGCGCGCCGCGATCCCCCGCCCAGCCCAGGCCGAAGCGGGCGATCGTAGCCTCAGTCAGGCCGCGGCTCAGCAGGTAATCCCGAGCGGCGCGACCTTCAGGCAGCGCGAGGCGGCGCTGGTAATGGGTACGCACAGCGGCGAGCACCGCGACGGTATCGAGGCGGCGGCGTTCCGCTTCGATCGCGCCCGGCGCAGCTTGCGGAACGTCAAGTCCGGCCTCGGCGGCGAGTTGGCCGATGGCTTCGATGAACGCCACGCCCTGGGTCTGCATGACAAAACTGATGGCATCGCCGTGCGCGCCGCAGCCGAAGCAGTGATAGCCGTCGTCGTAGACATAGAAGCTGGGGGACTTCTCGTTGTGGAACGGGCAGCAGCCCTTCCACTGCTTGCCGGACCGAACCAGCCGCACACGCCGGCCGATCAGCCCGGACAGCGGAGTGCGGATGCGAAGCTCGTCTAGGAAGCTGGCGGGAAGCGCCATTGGCGATATTGTTGCCTGTTCGGTTAAATTGACAAGCGGGCTTTGACCATCGCCCCGGCCTTCGCCATGTCGAGGCTGGCGGCGTGTCTGGCGCGCAAAACCGCCATCACCTTGCCCATGTCCTTGATCCCGCCCGCGCCGGTTTCCGTCAGTGCGTCGGCCACCGCGCGCTGCATCGCCGCCTCATCCATCTGCGCCGGCAGGAAACTTTCGATCACCGCGATCTCGGCTTCCTCCTTGGCGGCAAGTTCGGGACGATGGCCCTGGCGGTACAACGCCACCGATTCGCGACGCGATTTCACCATGCCGCGCAGCATGGCGATGATTTCCTCGTCGGGTACCTGCTCGATGCCCTTCGGACGCGCCGCGATGTCGGTGTCCTTCAGCTTCGCCATCATCATGCGCAAGGTCGAGGTCCGCGCCGGGGTGCCGGCTTTCATCGACAGCTTCATCTGCTCGGCGAACGATTCTCGCAGGCTCATGGCAGCACTCCTGGGGGCGAACAGTTGTCGCTATACTACAGGGGGCGCCCGCACGTCAGGCTTCCTGACGCCGGCCCATCAGACCCGCACGTATCCGACGAAGCGCCCTGCCTCAGCCCTCCTCCAGTTCGTCCCCGCGCCGCGGCGGCTCACCCCGCTTGCGGCCCATCAGCCGGTCGGACGCCTCCCAGTCAGCGCGACCACGGCGCTCTGCGAAGTAGCTGGCTGTTCGCAGCGCAGCCACCTTCTCGGCCACCGCCGTCGCCACGAACTGATTGAGGCTGGTGCCTTCGAAGGCCGCCAACTTCTCGGCTTCGCTCTTGATCGAGACCGGCAGGCGGAGCGGGTAGGTCGAAGTCCTGGCCATCACAACACTCTCCGAATCACGTCCGCCGGCCCGGTGTCAGACATCGCTGCCCAAAGCCACAACCCGATGTCAACCACGCCCCGTTCGCCCGTTCGCCGTATCATGGTCCGGGTGCTGATGACTGACGATCTCCCGCGCCGCGCTGCTGCTGGCCGAGGTCGGGGTATCCGGCAGCCGGCCGGGCAACAGCCGATCGATCCACGGCAGCCGCGACTCGCTGCCGAAATTCATCGTCGGCGGCACTGCGGCGGCGTCATCCAGGCTGCCGGTAGTGACCTCGATCGCGTCGCCGTCCAGATAGCGAAACGTCAGCGGCGTGCCGCAGGCGGCGCAGAACTGGCGTTCGGCGGCGGAGGAGCTTCGGAAGCTCGACGGCGAGCCCCGGGTCCAATGGAAAGTGGCTGTCTTCACCTTGCAGAACGCCGCGAACGGACCCCCGACCGCCTTTTGGCACATCCGGCAGTGGCACACGGTGGACTCCGGCTTCTCGGACAACGCGTAGCGCATCGCTCCGCACTGGCATCCGCCGGTCATTGTTGCGCCTGTATTATCCATTTTCCGACCCCTTCCGCCGAGGATTGCCGCTGCGTTCGGGAAGAAAATTCCCAAACAAAAAGCCAGCGGTTGCTACGGGAAGATCCCTCCCGTATGATCTCGACCCATGCCGATTTCGATCGACCAGATCATAGAACGCATGGGCGGACCAGACGCTGCCGCCCGGCTGACCGGCGTAGGAACCGAGGCAGTGCGCAAATGGCGCCAATCGCGCGCCATTCCGTCGCGCCATTGGCCGGCGGTCAGCGCCGCGACCGGCCTGAGCATGACCGATCTGCAGGCTCATCCGCCCGAGCAGCCGAATCCCACGACAGCCGGCACCCCGCCGTCAATCCCCGCCGGCGCCACCGCCGTGCTGGTTCTGGCCGACGGCACGCCGTTCTGGGGCCGCGGCTTCGGCGCCCACACCCAGGCGGATGGCCCGGTAGGCGAGGTCTGCTTCAGCACCGGCATGACCGGTTATCAGGAGACCCTGACCGACCCATCCTTCGCCGGCCAGATCATCACGTTCACCTTCCCCCATATCGGCAATGTCGGCACCAACCACGCCGATATCGAAGCCGCCAGCATCGCCGCCAGCGGCCTGGTGGTGAAGCAGGACATCAGCGAACCGTCCAACTGGCGTTCGGCGCAGTCACTGCAAGCCTGGCTCCGCGCGCAGGGCGTCACCGGCATCTCCGGCGTGGACACCAGGGCGCTGACCATCCGCATCCGCGACGCCGGCGCGCCAGCGGGGATCCTGGCGTTTCCCGCCGACGGCGGTTTCGACCTTGCCGCCCTGCAGGCTCGGGCGGCGGCATGGCCGGGGCTGGAGGGCATGGACCTGGCGCGCGAAGTCACCTGCCTGCAATCCTACAGTTGGGATGAGACCACATGGTCATGGCCCGGCGGGTCGGCTCGTCAGCAGTCGCCGAACCATCATGTCGTGGCGGTGGATTACGGCGCCAAGCGCAATATCCTGCGCTGCCTGGCGACCGCCGGCTGCCGGGTCACGGTGGTGCCGGCCACGGCAACGGCCGATGACATTCTGCGCCATCGACCTGACGGGGTGTTCCTGTCGAACGGTCCGGGAGACCCGGCGGCGACCGGGATTTACACCGTCCCGGTGCTGCGCCAAGTACTGGACAGCGGGGTGCCAATTTTCGGTATCTGCCTGGGGCATCAGCTACTGGCACTGGCATTGGGTGCCAGGACCTACAAGCTGACCCGCGGTCATCGCGGCGCCAACCAGCCGGTGCAAGACCTGGCAACCGGCAAGGTCGAAATCACCAGCCAGAACCACGGCTTCGCGGTGGATGCCGAATCGCTGCCGACCGGAGTGAAAGTGACGCATGTCTCCTTGTTCGATGGCTCGAACGAGGGCATCGCCGCGGTCGGCCGGCCGGTGTTCTCAGTGCAATATCATCCGGAGGCCAGCCCAGGGCCTTCGGACAGCCATCACCTATTCCAGCGCTTCGTCGAAATGATGCGCCAGCCGGTGGCATAACGCCCAGGTTGGGCCGCCCCCGCTGCGGCACGCCGTCACGCCTGCGAGCGAACCAGCCTGCCCGGACGCGCCCCGGTGTCCTCGCCGTGCTCGAAAATAGGCACCCCTGCCACCATCGTGGCGGCATAGCCATCCACCCGCTGCACCAGCCGCTTACCGCCCGCCGGCAGGTCGTGCCGCAGTTCGGGGTGGTGCAGCCGCAGGCTATCCAGGTCGACGACATTGACGTCGGCCTTCTTGCCCACCGTCAGCCGCCCGCGATCGTGAAAGCCGAAGAAGTCCGCCGTCTCGCTGGTCAGCCGTTTGACCACGAACTCCAGCGGAAACCGCGGCCCGCGGTGACGGTCGCGCACCCAATGGGTCAGCATGTACGACGGCAATGACGAATCGCAGATCAGCCCGCAATGCGCCCCGCCGTCACCCAGGCCCAGCAAGGTGTGGGGGTCGCGGATCATGTCGTGCACAACGCCATGGTCGCCATGCACATAGTTGGTCACCGGATAGAACAGCATCCGATCGCCGTTTTCGCCGGTCAAGTAGTCGTAGCAGAACTCCTCCGGCGTCAGGTTGGTCCGAGCCGCCATCGCGGCGATGCTGCGGCTCTGATCCGGCTCGTAGTCCGGCGGGTCCCCCAGAACATACTGGCGGTCCCAGCGGGTCGCGATCGGCCGCTGCAGCGGCGGCAGGACCGCCAGCAAGTCCTCCGATGCCGGTTGCGCCAGGATCTGCGCCCGCACCGCCGGATCACGCAGCCGCGCCAGCCGGTCCTTGACCGACAGCGAGGTCAGCGCCGCGAACGCCGGGCGCGCCGCGAACGGGTTCAATGACGTGGTCAATCCCAGGATGATGCCGACCGGGCGCCCCGCCACCTGCGCCGTCACTGACGCCCCATCGGCCCGCGCCCGGCGCACCCCATCCATCAGCCGATGATACCGCTGCGGATCGCTCGACCGGTCGGTCAACAGGAACCACAGCGGCCGCCCGGTGGTCTTGGCCAGCGAACTCATCCAGTCGAACTCGGCGGCCTCGTCGTCGAAGTCACTCAGCATCCCGAACGCGCCGGTCCGCGTTCGCCCGAGCGCCGCACCGATGCCGAACAGTTCCTGGTTCTCGGCGAAGCGGCCCGGGACCAGGTCGCCCTTGGTGGTCTTGTGCTGCTCTGTTCGCGACGTGGTGAAGCCGAACGCCCCCGCCCGCAGCGCCTGCTCGGTCAGCTGGCTCATCGCCTCGATGTCGGCGGCCGAGGCAATCTCGCGCCGCACCGCCCGATCCCCCATCACGTAAACCCGCAACGGATGGTGCGGCACCTGCGCGGCGACATCGATGGTGCGCGGAAACTGCTCCAGCACGTCGAGGTAGTCGGGGAAGCTCTCCCAGTCCCAGCGCAGACCTTCCGCCAGCGCAATGCCGGGAATGTCCTCGACCCCCTCCATCAAGTCTATCAGGCAGTCGCGGTCGGCCTTGCGCACTGGCGCGAAACCGACGCCGCAGTTGCCCATCAATATAGTTGTAGCGCCGTGCCAGGATGATGGTGCCAACACCGGATCCCAGGTCGCCTGGCCGTCGTAGTGGGTGTGGATGTCGACCCAGCCGGGAGTGACCAGTTGGCCGGCGGCGTCGATCTCGCGCTTGCCCGGACCGGCCTTGCCGCCAACCTGGGCGATGCGGTCGCCATCGATCGCGAGGTCTCCGGTGAAGCGGGTGGCGCCCGAACCGTCGACGATGGTTCCGCCTCGGATGACGATATCATGCATTCCGTCTGATTTCCCATAATGCCGCGCCGCAGCATCGCCCGCGGGCCTTCAAGTTTCAAGTCGTGCCGTCCGCCGGCTCGGCAGCCGATGGGCTTATACGGCCGCGAACTGGACCGCCAGGCCGGCCACGCCGCGCCGCGCCCTGGTTACGCCTCGTTGCCTCGCAAAGTCGTTTCTTCATCAACACGGACATGCCGGCTGGTCTAGGATCGCTTGGCCGCCGCGGTCTTGCGCTCCGGCATGTCGGTCTCCCACCCGCCGCCCAAGGCTTTATACAGAGCAACCAGGTTCGACGACACCGTGGTCGTGCTGTCCGCCAGTTGCAGTTGCGCCGCCAGCAGGCTGCGTTCCGCATCCAGCACGGTCAGGAAGTCCGTCACCCCCTGCTGATAGCGGCTTTGCGCCAAGGTCAGGGCGTGCCGGTTATCGGTCACCGCACGCACCAACTCATCCCGTCTGGTCTGCTCCGCCTGATACGCCGTTAGCGCGTTGTCTACGTCATGCCAGGCCTGCAACACGGTCCTCTGGAAGTTGATCGCCGCCTCCTGCTGCTGCGCCTCACGCAACCGCAGCGTCGAGCGCAACTGGCCGCCCTGGAAGATCGGGATGGTCAGCCCTGGGCCCACGGCGTATTGTTTCGAGTTGATGTCGAACACCTTGTGCAACTGCAACGCCTGCAGGCCGAAGCTGCCGGTCAGGCTGACCGACGGATAGAAGTTCGCCTGCGCCACGCCAATATCGGCGGTCGCGGCATGCAACTGCGCCTCCGCCTGACGAATGTCAGGACGCCGGCGCGCCAGTTCCGACGGCAGCCCGACAGGCACCCGCGGTGGCACCGGGGGCACCGGCTTCACCACCTGAAGTTCGGCGCGCAGCGCATTCGGCGGCTGACCCTCAAGCAGGCTCAACGCGTTGATCAGTTGCGCCTCCTCCTGCTTCAGCGTCGGGATCTGCGACAGCGTGCTGCGCAACTGCGCCGACGCATTGGCCACGTCGAGGTCGGTGGTCACGCCCCCGGCGGCGCGCTGCTGGGTCAGATTGAGGCTCTGCTGCGCGGTACGGACGTTGTCGTTGGCAATCTGCAACTGCGCCTGCACGCCTCGAAGCTGGATGTAGTCGCGCGCCACCTCGGCCAGGCTGGATAGCAGGGTGGACCGTCTCGCTTCTTCGGCCGCCTGGCTGCTGGCGGTTGACGATTCGACCGACCGCCGCACCCCGCCCCACAGATCGACCTCCCACGAGGCATCGAACCCGCCCTGCCACAAGTCGAACGGCTGCAGACCGCTGCCGCTGACGCCGCCGGTCGAAAAGCCGGACACGCCGCTTGCTGCGTTCGCACCCACGGCGCTGGGGATTACGGCGAAGATGCCGTTGTTGCTGGCCTGTTGGCGCACATACGACGCATTGCCATTCAGCGTCGGAAACAGCGACGCGCGCGCCACCGCAAGCTGGTCTCGGGATTGGGTCAGGCGCAGCCCGGCAACCTTGACGTCGAGGTTTTCCCCCGCCACTCGCCGTTCCAACCCGGTGAGTACCGGATCGCCGAATAGCGTCCACCAATCTGGATTGATCGGTTCCGTCACGGGGATGCTCGTTGGCCGCCGCACCGCCTCCTTCGGGCCCGAGAACCACGACGCCGGCGAAGCCCAACCCGGCCGGTGGAAGTCGGGACCGACGGTGCAGCCGGCCAGTCCGCCGGCCGCCAGCAACGCGAACGCAAGCAGCGGTATTCGTTTTGAATTGTTGATCATATACCTAATCCAGCAGGCCTGCGGTGCGTCCGCAACCTCAACCATGGTCGCGAGCCGCCCAGCAGGTGCAGATTAGCCGCCGATGGTGCGGGCGTGCCACGGCGAACCCGTGCCGGTCGATCAAGCCACCGGACTTTCTCGGCCGAGGCGCTCGCCAGCCCTGGGATTTCGACCCGGTCGTCGAAATAGTGGCGTAGCCGGCCGTTCCGCTAATCGCGGCCTGGATCGAACGCGCGCAACACGTCATCTATAACTTCAGATCGCCGGAACGACAGCAGCCGGGCAGCCGGTGCTCAGTGCATCCGGACGGCGAGCCATGATCCCTGGGCGACTACTTGCCGCCTGCCTGTATCGCCTCCCACACCCGCAATGGGGTGGCAGGCATGTCGATGTGCTTGATGCCATAGATGGCGAGCGCATCGACCAAGGCATTCATCACCGACGGCAGGGCCCCCGCGCAGCCGGCCTCTCCGCATCCCTTGGACCCAAGCACATTGGTCTTCGCCGGCACCGGATGAGAGGTAAAGTTGAACATCGGCGCGTCGTTCGCCCTGGGCAGCGCATAATCCATGTAGGACCCGGTCATCGGCTGGCCGCTGTCGTCATACACGACATGCTCCAGGAACGCCTGGCCGATGCCCTGGACGATGCCGCCATGCGCCTGGCCCTCGACCAGCATCGGATTCACGATAACGCCGAAATCGTTAACCATGTGGTAGCGGACGACCTCGGTGACGCCGGTTTCGGGATCGACCTCGACCTCCGCAATGTGGCAGCCGTTGGGGTAGGCGAACGGCGGACCCTCGGCGACGTGGGACACCGATAGGGTCTGTGGCATATCCGCCGGCAGGGTAACCGCACCGCTGCGGATCTGATCGGCGAGTTGCATGATACCGATGGCGCGATCAGTTCCAGCGATTCGGAATTGACCGCCGCCCGGATTGGCACCCCCCGAGTTACCACCATTGGGCACGACCTCGAATTCGATATCAGCCTCGGCGGCCTCCAGCACATGGGCGGCGATCTTCTGGCCGGCCTCACGGACTTTCTCGGCGCCCTCGACGATCGCGGTGCCGCTGGCCATCAGCGACTTCGACCCGCCGGTGCCGCCGCCGGCAAGCAGTTCGTCGGAATCGCCCTGCAGCAGGATGATCTTGTCGAACGGAATGCCGAGCCGGGCGGACAGCACCTGGGCAAACGCCGAGGCGTGGCCCTGGCCGTAGTCCAGCGTGCCGGTGATGATGGTGACGGTGCCGTCCGGCTCGAAGCGGATGCCGCCCATTTCCTTCGACGGCGGCCCGGTGACTTCCAGGTACTGGCCGATGCCGCGGCCGCGCAGCCTGCCGCGTTCGGCGCTCTGCCGCTGGCGCGCCGGAAATCCGTCCCAGTCGGCCGCAGCCAGCGCCTTGTCCAGGACGGCGGGGAAATCGCCGCTGTCATAGGTGGTGCCGGCGGGGGTCTTGTACGGCAGCGCGGCCGGCTGGATGTGATTGCGGCGGCGGATCTCGGCCGGATCGATCGCCATCTCACGCGCCGCGGTATCCAGCAGGCGCTCGATATAGTAGTTGCCCTCGGGCCGCCCGGCACCGCGATAGGGGCCGACCGGGCTGGTATTGGTGAACATCGCTTTGGACGTCACCTCCTGCAGCGGCGTGGCGTACACACCGATGGTGTTGCGCACGATGTTGCCGGTGGGCTGCAGCACGGTGCCGTTCGACAGATAGGCGCCGATGTTGCCATAGCCCGTCACCCGCAGGGCGAGGATCTTGCCATTGGCGTCGAGCGCGAGTTCCTGAGCCATGTCGTGGTCGCGGCCATGGCTGTCGGACAGGAAGCTCTCGCCGCGTTCGTCGGTCCATTTCACCGGCCGGCCGAGCAGCCGGGCAGCGTGCAGGATGGCGGGGTACTCGGGATAGAGCGAGGCTTTCATGCCGAACGAGCCGCCGACATTGCCGGTCAGCACGCGGATGCTCTCGATCGGCGCCTTCAGCGGGCCGGTCAGCAACTGACGCATCGGGAATACGCCCTGCGAGCCGACCCGCAGAACCCAGCGATCGGCCTGCTTGTCATATTCGCCGATCGCCGAACGCGGCTCCATCGGACAGACCACGACCCGGCTGTTGCGGATTTGCAGGCGGGTGACGTGGGCGGCGCCGGCGAAGGCGGCGTCCACCTCGGCGGTGTCGCCATGATGGAAATCGAGGATCACGTTGCCGGGCGTGGCATCATGCACCAAAGGCGCGCCGTCGGCAGCCGCGGCTCGAGCTTCGGTCACCGCCGGCAAGGTGTCGATATCGACGAACACCGCCTCGGCGGCGTCCTTGGCCTGCTTGGCGGTCTCCGCCACCACTACCGCGACCGGGTCGCCGACGAAGCGCACCTTGTCGGTGGTCAGAATGGGCTGGGTCGGCTTCGGCATCTCGCTGCCGTCGCGCATCTTGAACACCATGCCCGACGGCATGTTGCCGAACCCGGCGTCGATCAGGTCCTGGCCGGTGAGCACCGCGAGCACGCCGGGTAAGTCCTTGGCCGCGCTGGTGTCGATCGAGCGGATGATGCCGTGCGCGGCATTCGAGCGTACCATCACAGCGTGCGCCTGGCCGGGGCGGTTGAGATCGTCGGAGTAGCGGCCCTCGCCGCGCAGCAGCACCGGGTCTTCCTTGCGTGGGACCGGCTGGCCGACCGCGTATTTCTGGTCGGCGAACTGGGATAGATCGACTGGTGCGTTCATACGGCGGTCCTTGACGGCATGGTGCTTTGCAACATGGCGCCGGTCTTTCGGGTCGGCAACCCGGCCGCTGGCAGGGCGGGACCGGAAATGGCAGAATGCACAGGCCATTCCGTCGTTGCCCTGGTTCGCTCGATCGGGATGCCGAATTGCTCGAACGCTTCCGCCCACCCTGCACGCGGGACTGCAAAGGCTTTCTCGTCGAGCTTCCGGACTTCACCCAATTGCTCCGCGACTTTCACGTCAACCAGCTCCACGCCCTGGTTCGCCCAGCCTTCTGGCGATTGCGGACGAGCGCCCGTACTTCCTTGCCGTGCGCCAACAGATGTTCTGCCGTTGCGCCGCCCACTTTTCCCGTGATTCCCATTACTGAAAACATCCGTTTTCTCTTGATCTTGAGGGACAGAGCACTGCCCCTTTTGGTTCAACGGATGAGCGGTAGAATGGCCCGGATACGGGGATCGCGCGCGTAGAGGCCGCCCCATGTCATCGCGCCCAGAAGCAGGGAAATGATTTCCGGCGGCGACCCAAACTCACCAATGCGGACATGGGCGCAGATGGCACCTCCCAAAAAGCCCGTCACCAGGATCGCGCCGAGGACGGCGGTGGCCGGGAAGGCGTAAAGGATGACGCAGGCGAGGATGATCGGACCCACGATGCGGGTCAGGTCCATCGCGAACCCGGTTTCCTGCAACATGCTCGCGATCTGTGCCGGCGCGAAAAGCTGAATAGTGCCGTCTGCCACCAGAGCGCTAACGACAAACGCGCTCATTATCCGGCCAGCCCACTGGGCGCGATGCAAGGTCATGGTTTCAGGCACCTGATGCAGGTTCATAGTTTCGGACACTTGTCATTCTCCTATGGGGGATCATCGATTTTCGGAACTTACTGTGTCTCTGAGGTATGATAAACACCGAGGAACTGAACTTACTGTTCTCTCTGTGGTGAACAATACCGAGGCACCAGAATGCAGAATCTCGAACCCATCCTCATTTTCATAACGGTAGCGGAAATGGGGAGCTTCACCCACGCAGCCGATAGCCTGGGCATTCAGAAGGGAAGGGCCTCAACGGCGGTCCGCAAGCTGGAAGAAGATGTCGGTGTCAGGCTTCTGCACCGGACGACGCGTAGCGTGCAGTTGACGGAGGACGGACGGGTATTTCATGCCCGTGCCCGCGATCTGCTTGCTGACGTTGATGATCTGCACTCAATCTTCGCAAACGATCGAGTGGCACTTCGCGGGCGCTTACGGGTTGATCTGCCGAGCGAGCTGGCGCGCACCACTATCGTGCCGGCGTTGCCGGCCTTCATGGCGACTTATCCCGAGTTGGAGCTGGAGGTGTCGAGTACGGATCGCCAAGTCGATCTGGTTCAAGAGGGGTTTGACTGCGTATTGCGACTTGGTCCCATCGGGGACGAGACGTTGATTGCCCGCCCGCTGGGCAAGTTACGCATGGTCAACGCCGCCAGCCCTGACTACCTGGCGCGCTATGGTGTGCCTCGATCGCTAGACGATCTGCAGCATCAGAAACATCGGGCAATTCATTTCGTGCGGACGCTCGGCGCAAAATCCTATGGATGGGAGTATCCGCACGGCGACAGCTACGCGACGCTTCAGTTGCGAGGTGCGCTGCACGTCAACAGCGTGCAGACCTACGAAGCCGCTGGTGTCGCCGGCCTTGGCCTGATTCAGGCACCACTTTTGGCGATTGGCCGTTACTTGGAGAGTGGAGCGTTGATAGAGCTTCTACCAGATCTTCAGCACAGGCCGCTCGTCGTCTCCCTGGTGGTAGCGCATCGGCGCAACCTGTCGCGCCGAGTCCGCACATTCATGAAATGGATCGAAAATGTGCTCGCGCCCTACCTAGAATAGCGAAACGAACCGCTTATGCTTGAGCTTTTCTCCTTCTCTGCGGCCTTCACGCATTCACCTTTCTCAGTGCAATCCAATTGCCACGCCGGCTAGACGACGTGGCAATCCGGAGTGTTAGGTGGATGCGGTCAGCCCAGCATCGCAGCATTCGGCAATCGAAGCTTTAGAAAAGGCGCTATAGTTTCGTTACCTCATCGCACGGGCAGGGGAATTGGAACTGGCGGAAGTCTATCTTAACTCACCCGGATCTCTTTCCAACGAACGGAGTCCGCCTCTATGCGGCACGTGGCGCGGTGCAGCATTTGATGCAAGGGGCACTGAGTTTGCTCTGACAACGTCCCGGCGCCTTATCGATGCTTTACCGGAATAGACCCTATATTGCGCAGTCCCAATGACGGGCCGCTGGAGAGTGAAGGACTTTCTCGTCCTCCAGATGGAATTCAGCAGCAGGCCAAGGTCGCCTCGATATCGCCGAAGCGCTTTAACAGTTCGCCGACTCCCTAGACAGCATCGAGTTCGCGGGTGTTGTCACCAAACGTGACGTAAGTCCCCCAACAGTCCGGCGATTGGAGGACCGACCGCCGAACTGTTGTAGCGGTTAGGAGTTTAGTGGAACACGATTTCTACCCGCCTGTTCTGCGGTTCACGGACGCCGGCGCCTGTCTCGACCAACAGATGCGTTTCGCCGAGCCCCTGGATTGAAATAGCACTTTGCGGCACGCCGTCCCGAACGAGTTCGGCCGCAACGGTTCTGGCGCGGCGGACAGACAAGCCCTGGTTGTACTTCGGCGTCCCCGATGTATCGGTGTAGCCATTAACCTCGATGCGGGTCGTCTGCACATGCGTAGAGGCGTCGGCTGCCTCTTTGACAATGGCACGAGCGCGATCTGTCAATGAAGCCTTATCCCAGTCGAAGAACACAAGATAGGAGCGTGCGGGGGCCGGCGCCGGCGCGGCTACGGGCATCGGCGTTTCCGGTGCTGGGGCCGGTGGTGCACCGAAATTGTATCGCAGGCCAATCAGCAAAGAGTGGTTGAAATCGTTGCCGAACTTCAACTTGCCCGGCGTCACCGCGCCCGGCCCGGCGGTAGAGGTGAAGTCATAATCCCGATCTGCCAGCCCGAGAAAGCGATATTCGATCGTCGTTGCAAGGGAAGGCAGGAACTGGAAAGGAATGACCGCGCCGATGATCGCCTGATAAGCGAGGGCGCCCCGCGTATCGTCAGAATCAAAGCGTGGAAAACCGGTTTGTCCGCCGTAGGCATGGGCCTGATCAAAGTGCGCCCACTGATATCCCACACCGACGCCTGCGTAGGGTGCGGCGTAGGGGAAATTGATTAGACCGGTAAGATCATAGACTGCGTTGAACATCGGGCCGTACTTGACCTCGTTGCCGCCGGCAGCGGCGGGAAAGCCGAAGTCGCGTCCTTCAGAAAATCGGTTGGAGCGGTAGTCTCCCTCAAATTCCAGCCGGATCCCGTTGCCAAGGCCATATCCCAACGCCACAACCCCAACACCGCCGATACGTGATCGCAGACTGGCGTTCGATGCCGCGCCCGTGGTTCCCACCAAGTGCTCGTCCATCAGAATATTGCCGCCACCACCGATACTGACATAGAGCCCGGTTACGGGCGGTGGATTCGCAGGCTGAGCTTCGGCACCTAACGGCACCGAAAGGAGTGTCGCGGCTAAAAGTGCGTGCTTGAACTTCATGATCTCACCTTTCGGTTGTTCGCAAAAAGCATAAGGTGCCGAAGACGGGTAAAGGAAGCGGCGTGGCTCATGCGCCCATCTTTTGCACTTCCCCCGTTACTCGGAAGTGACAGTTGATCTCGCGGGTCGGTTGATGCGCGGGTTCAACGCTTCGACGCGCTGCCTTACTCGGAACAGGAGCCTTCGGATATTCGGATAGCAATGCTGCACCTTTCCCTATCAGCAACCCGCGAATTGCCCCGCGGGACAGCGGCGATTACGGGCACACCCCTTAGGCGGTGGCGATCGGGATCTTGGTGACTGCGTCCCAATCAACGGCACGTGCCCAGCAGGCAAGGGACCCTAGGCGATGGCGCCATTTAACCCAGCAGGGAAGAACCCAAAGCCGCCGCTGGCGCCCCCCAGATAGACCACGTTGAGCACCTGAGCAGTTGACCGACTGTAGGCAATCGCATTGCCGTCCCCCAACGAGATGTTGGCGACGCCACCTAAGGTGACGCCCTGGTCATCAGCCGCGCCCGATGCCGCTGCCCGCAAAGCGGAGATCGCCGTGGTGGCGGGGGCCTGACCCATTTGCAACAGCAGCGTGCGCACGGTCGCGGCATGATAAGCTTCGATCGCCAAGATGCCGGCGGCCGCATCGAGATATGTCTTGTTTTGAATTAACGAAGCAGCACCGTGATATGCGGTGACGCCAACATCTTCAAAGATATAAGAGCCGAGCAAGAAGTTTGTCTCGTTCGCGAACGGATTGAACGTCGCGCCCGGCGGAATCAGGCCCGCCGCGACCGCAGCGGTCGTGAAGCTTGTGAAAAGATCAATAGTTGGTTCCGCCACCGCAAAGGGACCCAGAGCGGCGCGCAGAAATCGCACGTGGGCCAACTCGTCGGAGGCAATTTCCGCTGCATATTGCTGGATCGCCGGTGTCGTGAATAATACAGGCGAGCCACCTGTGACGGTGCCGGTTGTGCCGATTCCAGAAGTATCGGCGGGTGACAAACCGGCACCTGTGACCGCGCGCTGATAGAATTCCGCTTCCAGATATTCCAGATTCAAGGCGAAGTTCAGAATGTTGTAATCCGAGGTGGCGGTGCCCGGGCCGGTATCGGGGCGAAAGCCGAGGTCGCTTACCGCATCGGCGTCTGCTTTCTTCGAGGTAATCAAACCCAGCGATGCCGCGGCGCCGAATGCGGCCGCGATCAATCCACTTCGGGTCAGCAGGTGGCGTCTAGTTCCCATAGTGCTTTCCTCTAAATTTGCGTGTGTCGTCCGGCGTTACTGCAACTTATGATAGTTCTTCTGATAACAGCAGCGAAAAAGCAACCGAATTTCAAAAAACCCTATTTGACACCACAAAAATTCTTTATCACATAATTATTAATACGTTATCAAACTGGTTTGGACCTAGAATTTCGCGGCTGGTCACGAAAGCTTTCGTTGCTGATCTGGTCTCGCCGCGACCGCGACTGTGTCTGCCTCAACATCAGCCGCACTGGCCTCAGGTTCCTGCAGACCTATTCGGACGGATTCTGGCGGGACAACCTTTTGGCGCACTCCAGCTTAGGGCGCGGCCTGGACATCCGGATATCAGGACTATCACAGAAACGTAACAGAAGCATGGGCACCATACTGTGTCGGTTTTGCAACATGGTGCCGGTCTTTCAGGTCGGCGACCCGGCCGCTGGCAGGGCGGGATCGAAAATGGCAGAATACGGAAAAAGGAGGGCTTGGATGCCAACGTATGAGTATGAGTGCGCCGATTGCGGGCCGTTCGCCGAGGTTCACCCGATGGCGGAGTTCGATCGCCCGCAGCCGTGCCCGGACTGTGCCACGCCGGCGCCTCGGCTGCTGACCGCGCCGGCGCTGGGTGGCGGCGCGCAGGACGCCTCCGGCCCGGCGGCGCCGGCGCATGCCGGAGGCTGTGCGTGCTGCATGCCGCGGCGGCTGTCGGCCGAGGCGGTCTAGTCCGGGCGATGGTCCATCGGCCGCATCAGCGGTCAATCTTGCGCCTGCATTGCGCAGACCACACATCAGCGGGCCGGGTATTATCCGGCCTCGGAAGGGGATCGCCGCATGGATTTCGATCTGTTTGTCATCGGCGGGGGTTCGGCCGGGGTGCGCTGCGCACGGATCTCCGCCGGATATGGCGCGCGGGTGGCGATCGCCGAGGACCGCCATTGGGGGGGCACCTGCGTCAACATAGGCTGCGTGCCGAAGAAACTACTGGTGCAAGCGGGAGAATATGGCGGCTGGGCCGAGGACGCCGCCGGGTTCGGCTGGACCATCCAAAAGGGGCCGCATGATTGGGCCAAGCTGATCGCGGCAAAGGATCGCGAGATCACCCGATTGGAGGGCATCTATCGCAAGCTGCTGGCCGGCGCGGGGGCAACCGTTTTCGACGGACACGCGACCCTGGCGGATGCGCACACGGTGCAGGTCGCCGGCAAGCAGGTGACCGCGAAGACCATCGTCATCGCCACTGGTGGACATCCCGAACGGCCCGACATCGCAGGAGCCGAACTAGGCATCATCTCCGACGATGCGTTCTACTTGAAGACCATGCCTCGCCACGTCGTCATTGTTGGATCCGGCTATATCGCGGTCGAGTTCGCCGGCATCTTCCGCGCTCTCGGCGCCGAGGTGCACCTGGTCTACCGCCAACCGCTGCCGTTGCGCGGCTTCGACGAGGACATCCGCGACGCGATGCAAGAGGCACTGTCGGTGCAGGGTATCATACTGCATCCGACCCGCCTGCCGGCGAAGCTGGAGGCGGATGGCGAGCGGCGGATGCTGACCCTGGACGACGGTCAGACGCTGGTCACCGACCTGGCGTTTTTTGCCACCGGGCGGCGCGCCAATGTGCGCGGGCTCGGACTGGAACAAATCGGCGTCGAACTGAACGCCAAGGGCGCGGTCCGGGTCGATGACCAACTGCGCACGACCCATTCGCATATCTTTGCCATGGGCGACGTGACCGACCGGGTGAACCTGACACCGGTGGCGACCGCCGAGGGGCACGCGCTGGCGGACACTCTGTTCGGCGGCAAGGCGCGGAAAGTGTCGCTGCGCAACATACCCTCGGCGGTGTTCACCACGCCGCCAGTGGCGACTGTGGGGCTGACCGAGGAACAGGCCTCGGCGATGGGGCCGGTGGATGTCTACCTGACGAAGTTCACGCCGATGCGGCACGCGCTGTCCGGACGCAGGCGCAAGACGACGATGAAGCTGGTGGTGGACAAGCTCACCCAGAAGGTGGTCGGCGCGCACATGCTGGGCGAGGACGCCGCCGAGATCATCCAGGGCATCGCCATCGCCGTGGTGATGGGGGCGACCAAGGCGGATTTCGACCGCACCATCGGCATCCATCCCACCGCGGCCGAGGAATTCGTCACCTTGCGGACGCTAACCAGGACGACGGACCTGGCGAAGGCGGCCGAGTAGTTGGCCGTCGATCGGCAAACGCCGATGCGGTCTCATTCCCCTTCGATCAGGCCGGCGCTTGTCCCGGCATCACCGATTGTTCCGTGGCTTCCAGCGCAACCGGTATATTCATGTCAACGTCACGGGTTTCCGGACCCATCAGCGCCCCAGTGATGACCAGCACGCCGGCGATCACCAGCAGCACCAGCGGCCCGAACACGTACGGCATCACCGTCGCCAGACCCAACAGATAGATGCCGGTGAAGGCCGGGATCACCACCGCGGCGCTGTAACCGATGCCGTAGCCGCTGGCCCGGATATGGGTCGGGAACCGCTCCGAGATATAGGTCGAGACTATTCCCCACGGCGACACGATCAGAATATAGAACGCCATTGTGACGATCACCGTCTCAATCATCGGCGCGCCGGCCAATGCCCGAGCCACCAGCACGTAGTATAATCCGGTGCCTCCGAACAGGATCGCCAGCCCGCTCAAAACGATGGTTCGGCGGCGCCCGATCACCTGGCTGATCATGCCGCAGCCGACAAATCCGAAGAACAGGATGATGCTGCCGACCAGGAAGGTGTCGGAGGTGACACGGGCCGGCAGGTGCAACTGGTTGATCAGGATTCCGGGCAGGATGCTGGCCACCTGGGAGGCGAACCAGAACCCGATCATCATGACGAAAACCTGTAGTAGATTGCGCCGGTGATGGCCGGAAAACACCTCCTTCAACGGCGCGACGCTCTTTTTGCTTTCGATCCACACTGGCGATTCCGGCACGGTGCGATAGAACATCAGGAATGCGAAGGCCAGCAGGCCGCCGAACACGAACGCCAGCCGCCAGCCCCAATCGAGGTATTGCTGATGCGTGGTGACACTGAGCAGGAAACTCGTTACCGCGGAAACCATAGCGAAGCCGATCGGGAAGGCGCCTTGCAGCACGCCGCCGACGAAACCGCGACGGTGCTTCGGCACCATCTCCAGCGCCAGTGTATTGTTGGATGTGTATTCACCCCCCATGAACACGCCATCGACGAAGCGCAATCCGATCAGCAGCACCAGCGACCAGATGCCCAGCGTGGCGTAGCCGGGCAGCAAGGCTATCAGCACGGTGAACAAGCCGAACCCGGCGATGCTGATCATCGTGGTTCGGCGCCGTCCCATCTTGTCGGCCCAGTGACCGAAAATGACCGCCCCGCACGGGCGCCCGAACAACGTGGCGGCGAAAGTGAAAAAGTAGACCGTGGTGCTGGCGGTGGCGGACAGACCCGGGGGCTCGAAATAGCCGATCACCGGAGCGAGCGCGAGCACCGGCAGGTAGATATCGAAGAAGTCGACCGCGAACCCGATGCATCCGGCGAAAACTGTCCGCTTGACCGCCGGCGAAAGGCGCTCGGTTTTTTGGTTTCCCAGTCCCATGTTTGCCTCCCCAGGCCATTACTAAGGCTTTGTATCTATTTGCCCGGACAGCGGGCGCGCCGCAAGTCCGGAGCCAATATCGCTTCATGACCCATGTATGCGGACACGATGAGTCGTGTCGCACCCACCGCGATGTGAAACGAAATTTGCGCCCGCGGGAGGTGGGCACTGACCCTACTTGGCCGCCCGACCTGCGGCATATCCGCACTGCCTCCGCGGTTGTTTTACTGTTGATCGCCCGCTGAACGGAACACGGTTGCTTCGGCAAAATTGGATGGCGTGCGATGAAAGTTTTTGCAACACGGATGCACGCGGATTAACGCTGATGGTACGTTATCCGATCGACCTTCCGCGCTTCACACCTGTGGCGTGCGCGGCGTCATAGTCGCGGAACCAGACACGCACGAACGCGGATTGCGGGCGGCTGCTGAGCTACGACGATACGCTCCGACATGGCGCCGATCGGCCCTTGGGCTGCCTATCGACGAACCGGTGGGCCGCGCG
The DNA here is from genome assembly GCF_965277825.1 of Rhodopila sp. Taxonomy (NCBI): domain Bacteria; kingdom Pseudomonadati; phylum Pseudomonadota; class Alphaproteobacteria; order Acetobacterales; family Acetobacteraceae; genus Rhodopila; species Rhodopila sp. The sequence continues at coordinate 1,710,175 of NZ_OZ255846.1, forward strand.
CATCATTCGCCGGCATTCGCGGCTGCCGCTACTCCGCCGCCATCGCATGTGGCGCGACGGCAGGGGCTGCGAATGTCGTCAGCAATTCGGTCCGGCGGATCTCGGCCTTCTCCCGGTTGGCATGCTTGACCGGGCCGAAGCCGCGGATCTGATCGGGCAGATCCGCCAGGGCGATCGCGGTATCGATGTTGTCGCGGGTCAGGCCGGCCATGATGGAGCCGAGGTCGGCGCTATACTGGTCGATCAATGCCTTCTCCTGCCGCCGCTCGGTCTGATAGCCGAACGGGTCCAGCAGCGAACCGCGCACCGCCTTGCCGTGGCGCAGCAGGCGGAAAAGCGGCAGTCCCAGCCAGCCGGGGATGGCGATCTTGCGCCGCCGTCCGGTCGCTTTGTCGATCCCGGGGATCAGCGGCGGCGACATATGGAACTCCGGCTGCTGGCCGTAGCTGGCGGCGGCGTGCAGCCGGGCCACCTCATATTCGTCCTTGTACGCCATGACGCGGAAAAGACCGTCGGCGGCCGCCCTGGACAGCCGTCCGGGGGCACCGGCGACGGCGGTTTCGCGGCCAACGACCTGGCGCACCATTGTTTCGTAGCGGCGGGCATAGCGGCGCGACTGATAGGCGGTCAGCGCCTCGATCCGATGCGCGATCAGCACTTCGAGATCGGCCGGAGGGCCATCATCCACCCCCTCCAGGATCTGCTTCATCAGTCCGGGCTGGTCGGCCAGGATGCGGCCCCACAGGAAGGCGCGCTTGTTCAGCTTGACCGCCGCGCCGTTCAGTTCGATGGCGCGCAGGATCGCCGCTTCGCCCACCGGCACCGCGCCACGCTGCCACGCCATGCCCAGCAGCATGGTGTTCATCGCCTGGGCGTTGCCGAACAGCCGTTCGGCGAGGCGCACCCCATGCAGCCAAATCGATCGGTCGGCGTCGGTGACCTTCTCGATCGTGCGCCGGTGCAGCGCGGCATCGATAGACAGCACGGCGTTGCGTTTGAAGTCGGCCGTGGCGGCAAGGTCCATGTTGCCGATCACCACGGCCGACGGAGCATTGCGCTCCAGCACGCCCACCTGGCAGCCAACCGCCAGATCGGCGGCCAGCATCAGGTCGGCGCTGCCCAGCGGGATGCGCACGACGTCCAGCGCCGCCTCATCAGCGGCGATCTGCACATGCGCGACCACCGCGCCGTTCTTCTGCGCCAGCCCGGTGAAGTCCAACGTCTTCACGGCGCGGCCTTCCAGATGCGCGGCCATCGCCAGGATGGCGCCGGAGGTGACGATGCCGCCGCCGCCGATGCCGGCGAACAGCCCGCGCCACACCCCAAGCGACGGGATCACTGGGGCCGGCAGCGAGGCGCCGAGTTCAGCCTCTTTCCCCTGCCACCTGGTGTCCGCGTCGGGCGCCGCCGGCGGCCCGGCCTGGGTCACGAAACTGGGACAGAAGCCCTTCAGGCAGGACAAATCGACGTTGCAGCTTGTCGGGTTGATGCGCCGCTTGCGGCCCAGCTCGGTCTCGATCGGCTCGATGGCGATGCAGCCGGACTGAACCGAGCAGTCGCCGCAATTCTCGCACACGTCTTGGTTGATCACGACGTGGCGCTGCGGCTGGGCCATCGACCCGCGCTTGCGGCGGCGGCGCTTTTCGGTGGCGCAGACCTGGTCGTAGATCAGCACCGACGGCCCCTCGAAGTCGCGCAGCGCGGTCTGCACCTGCTCCAGTTCGTCGCGGGTGTGGCGGGTGACCCCGGCCGGCAACGCGGAGGCCGGTGGCAGCCGATCCGCCTCGTCGGCCACCACGGCGATGCGCTTGACCCCCTCGGCTGCAAGTTGAGCGGCGATGTTGGGGACCGTCGGGGCCCCCTCGGTGGGCTGGCCGCCGGTCATCGCCACGGCGTCGTTGAACAGCAGCTTGTAGGTGATGCGGGTCTTGGCGGCGACCGCCTGGCGGATCGCCAAGCTGCCGGAGTGCTGATAGGTGCCGTCGCCCAGATTGGCGAAGAAATGCTTCACGTCTGTGAACGTCGACAGGCCGATGAACGGTGCGCCCTCGCCGCCCATCTGGGCGAAGGTGCGGGTGTTCGGGCCGTCGTCCAGCGCCATGAAGTGACAGCCGATGCCGGCGCTGGAAAAGCTGCCGTCCGGCAGCTTGGTCGAAGTGGCGTGTGGGCAGCCGGCGCAGAACGCCGGGGCGCGGCGCAACAGCCCGTCAGGGCGTTCGGCAAGCACAGGTGCGGGCGCGGCCGGCAGGTTCAGCCCGGCGGCGCCCAGGAAGCTGGTCAGGCCGCCGGCGACAGCTTCCGGCGACAGTTCCATCAGCGGCGACAGCAATGCCTCGCCCCGCGGCGTGGTCTTGCCGCTGATCTCCGGGCGCTGGTCGGCCGGCAGGTGATACAACGCGTCGCGGATCTGGCTCTCGACGAAGCTGCGTTTCTCCTCGACGACCAGGATCTGGCGCTTGCCGCGGGCGAACTCGCGCAGGCCCTCGGTCTCCAGCGGCCAGGTCATCGCCACCTTGTAGATCGCCAGTTGCGGATGCGCCTCCAGGCCAAGCCGGCGCAGCGCGTGCATGGTGTCTTCGTGCGCCTTGCCGACGGTGACCACGCCGATGCCGGCGTCCGCTGAACCCGCAACCACCCGGTCGATACCATTGGCCCGCGCCCAGGCGAGCAGCGCCGGCATCCGCTCCTCGATCATCCGGCGTTCCAGTTCGGCGCGGTCGGCCGGGAAATGCATCGTCGGGTCGAAGTTCAGCCCGTGCGCCGGCAGCGCGATGTCGGGGGTGACGAAGCGGCGTGCCGCGGGCACGATGGCGGTGGAGGCCTGTTCCATGGTCTCCGCGGTGGTCTTCAGCGCAACCCAGACGCCGGCGAAACGCGACATCGCCAGCCCGGCCAGCCCGAGGTCGATCACGTCCTGCACCGAGGCCGGGTTAAGCACCGGGATGAAGCAGTTCTGGAAAACGTATTCGGTCTGGTGCGGATAGGTGGAGGAGTGCGCGCCGTGGTCGTCCCCGGCGATCGCCAGCACGCCGCCGTGCTTGTGAGTGCCGGACATGTTGGCGCAATGCAACGCGTCGCCGGACCGATCGACCCCGGGTCCCTTGCCGTACCACATGCCATAGACGCCATCGACAAGCGGGTTCGGGAAGGCGTCGAGCTCCTGCGTGCCGTACAGCATGGTTGCGGCGAGGTCTTCGTTGATCCCAGGCTCGAAGCGGATGCCGTTCGCGGCCATCAGTTTCTTGCGCACCCACAGCTCGCGATCGAGGCCGCCAAGCGGCGAGCCTCGGTAGCCCGACACCAGCGCCGCGGTGTTAAGGCCGGCCGCCTGATCCAGGCGACGCTGTTCCAGCAGCACCCTCAGCAGCGCCTGGATGCCGGTCAGCAGCACCGGGTGATCGAGATCGGCGAAGCGGGATTCCAAGCTGATCTCGGCGGGCGCAAGACCGATATCCATGGGCATTCGTCCCTTCAAGCTGGCTCGATACTACATAGTAGGTATGGCGGTGGGTAAAAGCTTGCCATAGTGGCCGGCGCCGAGCGTTCATTTTAGCAGGAACCGCTAAGATTGGCCGGTTGCGCAGGATTGGGACGGGTGAATGGAGCTGGACCGGCTGGACCTTCTGATACTGGATCATCTGCAGGCCAACGGCCGGGCAACGGCACAGGAATTGAGCGAGGCGGCGCATCTGTCGCCCTCGCCGTCGCACCGGCGGCAGCGGCTGCTGGAGGAAGCCGGCGTAATCACTCGCTACGTCGCACTGCTGGATCAGGACAAGGTGGGACTGCCGGTGAACGTGTTCGTCACGGTGAAGCTGGCCAACCACAAGGACGAGACGCTGCGCGGGTTCGAACGAGCGATCGAGGCCTGCCCCGAGGTGATGGAGATGTACGAGATGACCGGGGCGAGCGACTACCTGCTGCGGGTGGTGGCGTCCGATGTCGCGGCGTATGAGACGTTCCTGCGCGGGCGGCTGACCCACATCCAGGGGGTGCAGTCGTTCGAGTCGGCGCTGGCGCTGAAGCGGCTGGTCTATCGGACCAATCTACCGCTGCGTCAGGGTGGCAGGTAAGGCGGCCCGCGCGGTGCCAGGGATCAACCCAGCGGGGTTCAGCCCGGCAGGGTTCAGTTCAGCGCCTCGATCACCGCGGGCAACAGGGAAGAATCGCCGACCGCGATCACCCGTCCATCGCCATCGAGGCGTGGCGGATTGCCGAACCAGTCGGTCAGCACGCCGCCCGCACCGGCGATCACCGGCAGCAGCGCCGCCCAGTCCCAGGGTTTGAGGTCGCATTCCACGATCACGTCGATCTGGCCCAGCGCCAGCAGGCCATAGGCGTAGCAGTCGCCGCCCCAGGAGTTGCGGCGGACCTGCCCGGCCAGCCGCCGGAAGCGCGTCAGATCGGCGCCGAACATGTCCGGGCTGGTGGCCGACAGTTCGGCCCGCGCCAGGTCTGCACAGACGCGTGTGCCTACACGACCGCCCAGCGGGCCGGAGAAAACGGTCGCGCGGCCAGCGACCCCGATCCAGCGCTCGCTGGTCACCGGCTGGTCGATGATGCCCAGCCACGGCGTGTCGCCATCGAGCAGTGCCACCAAGGTGCCGAACGTCGGCCGCCCGGTGATGAAGGCCCGGGTGCCGTCGATCGGGTCCAGCACCCAGCGCAGCCGCGCCTCGGGCCGGTGCGCGCCGAATTCCTCGCCCAGGATGCCGCACTCGGGGCACAGCCGGATCAGCGTGTCGCGCATCGCCGTTTCGGCATCGCGGTCGGCGGCGGTGACGGGGGACTGATCGGGCTTCAGGTCGGCCACAGGGGAGCCGCGAAACCACCGCCGGATCAGCGGTCCGGCGGCGTCCGCGGCGGCCAGCGCGGCGGCGAGGTAACGGTCGAGGTCGGCGGTCAAGGCGCGGCCATGCGACGAAGCTTTCTCATCCTGTGACAGGCGGCCGGGATCCGGTTGGCTGGGCGAAACCCGCCCAGCCGGCGTTGCACCCGCATGAGCGGGCCCCTAAGCTGGAGCAGGATAAGAGTGTCAAATCATGTCTTCAACCCGCCTGCGAAACGCCCGGCCGGTTCGGCGTGCCGTGGCGGACGCCCCAACGGACGCCCCACTGGACGCAGCGGTTGGCGCCGCGATGGGCGTTGCGGCTGACCTCTCGCGGAAAGCTGGCTTGCCGTGAACCCGATCGTGGTGATTCCCGCGCGCCTTGCCTCGACCCGGCTGCCCGACAAGCCGTTGGCCGATATTGCCGGCAAGCCGATGATCGTGCGTATGCTGGAACGCGGGCGCGAGGCCGGCATTGGGCCCGTGGCGGTGGCCTGCGGCGACCCCGAGATCGCAGCGGCGGTACGCGAAGCCGGCGGCCGCGCGGTGCTGACCGATCCGGCGCTGCCGTCCGGTTCGGACCGGGTACATGCCGCACTGGCGGAACTCGACCCCGACCGCCGGCACGACGTTGTGGTCAACCTGCAGGGCGATTTTCCGACACTGGATCCGGCCGGCCTGCGTCTGGTGATCATGCCGCTGGACGACCCGAGGGTCGATATCGGCACTCTGGTGGTGCCGATCCGCGACGAGATCGAGGCAACAACAGTATCGTTCGTGAAGGCCGCCTGTAGCTTCGCGGACGGACAGACGATCGCCCCGGCGCTGTATTTCTCGCGCCAGGCGATCCCCTGGGGCCTGGGTCCGCGCTGGCACCATGTCGGAATCTACGCGTTCCGGCGGGCGGCACTGGACCGTTACGTGTCGCTGCCGCCCAGCCCGCTGGAGCAGCGTGAGAACCTGGAACAGTTGCGGGCGCTGGAGGACGGCATGCGGATTGGCTGCGCGCGGATGGAGCATGGCCCGTTCGGGGTCGACACCGCCGAGGACCTGGAACGTGCCCGCGCGATTCTGGCGGAACGCGGCGGCACGCGGCGGCAATGACCGGCATGATCTCGTTCCAGGGAGTACCGGGTGCGTATTCCGACCTGGCCTGCCGCAACGCCTATCCGGCGATGACGACGCTGCCCTGCGCGTCGTTCGAGGCGGCGATCGACGCGGTCCGCGATGGCCGCGCCGCTCTCGGCATGTTGCCGTGCGAAAACAGCCTGGCGGGCCGGGTTTCCGACATCCACCAGTTGTTGCCGGACTCCGGGCTCTACATCATCGGCGAGCAGTTCCAGCGGGTGGAGCACTGCCTGCTGGCGGTCAGGGGCGCCCGCATCGACGAGATCCGACGGGCGCACTCGCACAGCGTCGCGCTGGGCCAGGTGCGGCGCATCCTGGCCGAACTGGACCTGACGCCGGTGGTGGAGGCCGACACCGCCGGCGCCGCCGAACTGGTCGCCGGGTGGGGCCGCAAGGAGGATGCGGCGATCGCCTCGGCGCTAGCGGCGGAGATCTATGGTCTGAACATCCTGCGCGCGAACGTCGAGGACGCGGCGCACAACACCACTCGGTTCTACGTGGTGGCACCCCGAGCGGCCGCGGTGGATCCAGCGACGCGGAACCTGATGACCACGTTTGTGTTCCGGGTTCGGAACGTGCCTGCTGCGCTGTACAAGGCGCTGGGGGGGTTTGCGACCAATGGCGTGAACATGACCCGGCTGGAGAGCTACATGATTAACGGCGCGTTCACCGCGACGCAGTTCCTGTGCGATGTGGAAGGCCACCCCGAACATACCTCTGTACGCCGAGCGCTAGAGGAGTTGTCATTTTTTTCGACAGAAATGCGGGTGCTGGGGGCGTATCCGATGGCCGCTTTCCGGGTGGGCCAGGGCGCCGCGGACTGATCGGCGTTGTACGTGAGCGGTGACGCGTGTATCAGTTGGCCGGATAAGCCGGATAGGCTGGCGCGTAGCCGCGATGATGGGTGTAGTCCGGTTCCGCGTTGGAATACTGGTTCGGCGCACCTTGAGGCTCCCCTAGTGAACCGAAGAAGTGATCCATTTGTCGAATCGGGAAGGCCTGATTGACCGGCGCCTCCGGGTTGGAGGTGCAACCGGCGATGCACAGTCCGACGACTGTCAGGAAAATGGTTCGCGATACGTCCACGGCAGCCTCCTGTGGTTGGCCTGCCTGCGTCGACATGGCACGGCAGGCACGCGCCACCATAATCAGTAACTTTCGCGCAGCTTGTGCGTTGCATTGGTGATCAGCGACAGGAGTTGCTCATGGCAAGCCTCGAAGACACTACCAACCCGTCCGGTCACCTGATCGCGGCAAAGCAGGTGCAGGGCACCACGGTCTACAACCCGGCGCTTGAGAAGCTTGGCCTCATCGAGGACGTGATGATCGACAAGTCCAGCGCACGCATCGCTTATGCCATCCTCAGTTTCGGCGGCTTCCTGGGAATCGGAGACCGCTACTACCCGCTGCCGTGGGAGAAGCTTTGCTACAACACCGAGGTGGGCGGTTACGTCGTCGACATCGATCGGGACGTGCTCGAAGGAGCGCCGTCATATACCGATGAAGCAACCGCGGAGTGGAACGATGACGCCTGGGCGCGCGGGGTCTATGCCTACTATGGGGCACATCCGTTCTGGGACATCGCGCCATAACCATGGCCAGCTGAACTTGCCCCGATCCGCCCGGCGTGCTTGGAATCGTCAGGCGGCGTGATAGCGCGATCATCACGCCTCGTTGCAAGGTTTCCCGAGGGTATGCTTTCCCAGGGCAACATCGCCTCGGGGGAAGCTTTCCTCGGGGAGGCGGATTCAGCAACGTTGTCCGGGGGGAACCATGAAAATCACTCGGGTGGACACGTTTCAGGCCGACGCAGCATGGCGCATGTTTTCGTTCCTGAAAATCACCACCAGCGACGGCATCATCGGCTGGTCGGAGTTCAACGAGAGCTTCGGCAGTACAGGCCTTTCCGACGTGATCCGCGGCTTGTCGCCGATGCTGATCGGATGCGATCCGCGCCGGTTCGAGCAAGTGACCCAGCACCTGCACGTGCTGACGCGCCAGTCCAGGGGCGGGTTGAACCAGCAGGCGATCGCGGCGATCGAGAACGCGCTATTGGATATTGCCGGCAAAGCCTATGGCGTGCCGGTGGCGGCACTGTTCGGCGGCCCGATCCGGGAGCGAATCCCGGTGTATTGGTCTCATTTTGGCACCTACCGGGTGCGCAGCGCGGCGCTGATGGGCGTGCCGGAATTGCGATCCTATGACGACCTCGGCCGGCACGCGTGCGAGGTCCGGGATCGCGGATTCCGAGCACTGAAGACGAATATCCTGCCACTGACCGATAGCGGCCTGGGATCGTATTCGCCCGGGTTCGGCCGCGGCGTTGGCTGGCCGGAACTCAACTGGGACAACAAGCTGACCCGCGGCGTGCGCCAGCAGCTTGCTGTGATCCGCGACGCAGTCGGCCCGGAGATGGGCATCCACCTCGACACCAACTTCAACTTCAAGACCGAGGGATTCAAGCGCGTCGCCGAGGCGGTGGCCGACGCCAACCTGACCTGGCTGGAAATCGACACTCATGACGCCCCGGCGCTGGCCGAGATCAAGCGGATGGCGCCCTGTCCGATCGCCTCGTGCGAGACGCTGCACGGGCGACGTGAGTTCAAGCCGTTCCTGGAACGCTACGCCACCGACGTGGCGATCGTCGACGTGGTGTGGAACGGGCTGGTGGAATCGGCGAAGATCGCGGCAATGGCCGACGTGCATGAAATCAACGTAGCGCCGCACAACTTCTATGGTCACCTATGCAGCGCGATCAGCGCGACGTTCAGCGCCATCGTGCCAAATTTCCGGGTCATGGAGATCGACATCGACAGCGCGCCGTGGCGCGACGAGTTCTATACCGTTGTCCCGACAATCGAGAACGGCGAGTTCATCCTGCCCAGCGGTCCCGGCTGGGGCATCGATATCGACGAGAAAGCGGTGCGGGCGCGTCCGCCGCAGCACTGAGAGCGAAACCCCCACGAGGAGATAGACATTGGCAAAGTTCAAGATCGCCACCCCGGCTGGGGCCAGTTTCAGCACCCATGGCGGGGACTACGAATATGAGATGGAACCGCTGGACGGCATCGACGCCGCGATCGTCGAGGGGCCGACCGATGAAGACGGCTTCATCAAGTTCGCGCAGGACGCGGACGCGATTTACGCCAAGGGAATGCGCTTCGGCAAGAAGGTCATCGATGGCCTGCCCCAGCGCTGCCGCGCCATCGTGCTGGGCAGCGTCGGGGTCGACAGCGTCGATGTTGTGGCCGCCACCCAGCGCGGCATGCCGGTGACCAACTGTCCGCATACCTTCATCGAGGAAGTCGCCGATCACGCGATGATGCTGCTGCTGGCGTCGCACCGGCGAACCATCGAGCAGGACCGCATGGTGCGCGAAAGCCGTTGGCGCGAGGGCCGCCCGGCGCTGCTGGAAATCCCCCGGATCATGGGCCTGACCTTGGGGCTGATCGCATTCGGCCACGTCGCCAGGGCGGTGGCGAAACGGGCGAAGCCGTTCGGATTGCGGGTGATCGCCTATGATCCGTTCATCGAGGAGCTGGTGATGGTGGAACATGGCGTGCTGCCCTGCACGCTGGAGGAAGTATTGGCGCAGTCCGATTTCGTTTCGATGCACGCACCCGCCACGCCGGAGGCCGAGGGCATGCTGAAGGAGAAGCATTTCCGCCAGATGAAGAAGACCGCGGTGTTCATCAACACCGGCCGCGGTCCGACGGTTCAGGAATCGGCGCTGATCAAGGCGCTGTCCGAGGGCTGGATCGCCCATGCCGGGCTGGACGTGCTGGAGATCGAACCGCCGGGCAACAACAATCCAATTCTCGGTATGACGAACGTTACTCTGTCGGCACATACAGCATCCGCCTCGGCGCGGTTCGATCCGGCCAGGAAACTCCATGTCGGGCGCGAGCTGGCGTTGATCCTGAACAATCGCTGGCCGATGAGCTGCGTCAACCCGGCGGTGCTGATGAACACCAAGCTGAGGCGCTGGCAGCCGATTTCGATGGAGCGCGGGCCGAACAGCTAGGCTTAGAACCCACTATCCACTTGCGCGTGACGTGAGCGCGGATTTTACGATTATTGTAGACGAGGTGGGCATGTGATGCGGATCCGTATCGTGTGCCGCCCTCTATCGCCGCGGCATCAAACATCCGGTAGTTGAAATTTCCTAGGCAACTAGTCCGGATCGTAAGGTGCTTAGTCGGTATACGTTTGGGCAGGTAAAAAGCATGGACTGGATCCTGGCTCTGGCGATCATCACCTTCGCTCTGGTGATTGCCTTTCTACTCTGGAACCGTGCGTCACTGAAACGACATCAGAGCACAGGGGGCGATGCGCGTGGGGTTGGGGGTCTGAACGACCCGCTTTCCGGAACCACCGAAGGCATGCGCCCACCTGAGGAGATGCGGGCGGATTTGGATGCCGCGTCGTCGCCTAAGGTTCAGGGTGAGCGCGCCAACCGGTAGTCGGGGTCCGGGGTTCGTGTCGCCGCAGGGGGGCGTCGCACGTCGCTCACGCAAGCCCTGCGGAAATTGGACATCGAAGTCGTCGGTCCCAAGTTTGGTCGCGATTCACGTGACGATACCTTCCTGGGCGACAAGCAACACTAGCCTCGCGGTAACGAGGTCGTTTGAGTGGCGACCGCGACACACGCCGCGGGCTCAGCCCTGCCCCGGCGCGATGAAGCGGTCGATGCTGCGGTGCTCGAATAGCCAGCGCCCTTCGAGCTTCACCAGGGAGTCGTGGTAGGCGCCTCCCGAAGCGATCGCCGGACCATCCGGCGTGTTCTGTATCAGTGCCCAGTTCGACCGCGCCGTCGCAGAGTCTCCGTCCACTTCGATCACGATGTTGGTGGTCAGATGCACGCGCTTCGGCCGCGGCCCATTGGCGATGCTGCGCGCCTGCGCGATGATCCCATCTCGGCCGGTACCGGTGCCGAAGGCCGTCTCCCAAACACCGTCCGGGGCGAACAACGCTGCCATCTCCTCAAACCGGTCAGCATCGAGGGCAAAGCAATAGCGCGCCAGCAACTCGCGAATCTCGCCCTTGGCGGACATTTTGCCTCCGTGTCGGTTGTGCTTGTTCCGCGTGAGTATAGCCGTCGCAGAGACGGCGCGACAGCAGCGTGCAGACGACGGATGCGATCAGCCGTGGACCACCTGATCCAGCGCTGAAACAGCACGCTTCGTGCAGACCGAAACGGCATGCTTCGTGCCTATTAACTGCGACGCAGTGGCAGCATGCCGCAGATGGGGAGTGGCTCGATGCGAATTTTCAGCTCGGCTCTGGTTTCGCTGATCATCGGCGTGGCCGTGTGCGCGAGTGGCGCATGGCGCGAGCGGCAACGCCTGATCTAGCAGCCGCCAAGGCGGTAGTGGATCAGCACACCTCGCTGCCGACATTTACCCCTCCCGGCCCGCCGTTCGATGCGGCTAAATGCATGGCGGGGAAGAAGATACTGACGATCCCTGTGTCCAGCGCCAACCCGTTCACCAAGAACATCGCGATCGCAATGACACAAGTGGCGAAGCAGATCGGCTTCCAGGTCGTCGAGTGGGAGAATCAGGCGCGCCCCACGCAATGGGTGCAAGGCATCGAATTCGCCATCAACAACAAGTTCGATGCGATCGACCTGCTTGGCGGCACCAACCCCGCGGTGCTGGGCCCGCAGATTGCGGACGCCCACAAGGCGGGGCTGCAGGTTTTCACCTCCCACCTCTATGAGACGATCCAGAAGCCGGACCCCAGCGTGGATCTCTCACTGGCCATCCCTTACCACTCGGTCGGCGAACTGCTGGCCAATTGGGTGACGTTGAAGACCGACGGCAAGGTCGACGCGCTGATCATCGGCTCCGACGAGATCATCCCGACCGCGCCGTTCGTGAAGGGCATCACCACGACGCTTGAAAAGCGTCTGTGGCCCGCAGTGTAAATACAAGTATATCAACGCACCGGTGCCGGAGTGGTCGACGAAGATCAAGACCAGCGTGCAGTCGGCTTTGATCGCGGATCCCAACATCAACACCATCATCCCGATCTACGACAGCATGTCGCAGTTCGTGATTCCTGCCATTACGATCACCGGCCGAACCGGGAAGGTGAAGATTGCAACCTTCAATGGCACCCCGTTCGTGATCGACGATCTGCAGCGCGGACAGGTCGAGATGGACGTCGGCGAGAGCATGGGCTGGATCGCTCGCTCGATTCTTGACGGCTATATGCGCAAACTGTGCGGGCTCAAGACCTACACGGAACTCTATGTGCCGTTCTACATTTTCGACAGCCACAACGCCAAGGACGCGGGGACGCCAGCGGATTACGTCCATGGTTACGGCGATCAGTTCATCGCCGGCTACAACAAGTTGTGGATGCTGAAGTGAGCTATGTCCCACCGAAGCCGCGCCGGCCTGGAGAACCCCCGGCACTCTCGGTGCGCCATTTCTCCAAGCGCTTCGGCGGGGCGCACGCGCTGAATGACGTCTCGATCGATGTTCTGCCGGGCGAGGTGCTCGGGCTGCTTGGCCAGAATGGCTCCGGCAAATCGACGCTGATCAAGATCCTCTCCGGTTATCATGACCCGGAGGCAGGCGCCCAACTGTTGATCCATGGTGAGCCGGTGCCGCTGCCGGTGCCTGCCGGGACGACCGAGCGGCTGGGCCTCGCCTTCGTCCACCAGCATCTCGGGTTGGTTCCGTCGCTGACCGTGCTGGAAAACCTGCGCATCGGGGCGATCGCCACGCGGACGAAATGGCGGATGAACTGGCGCGAGGAGCGCCGCCTTGCGCGCCAGAGTTTCGCCCGGTTCGGACTGGACATCGACCCGGCGATGCCGATCATGGATCTGCCGCAGGTCGAGCGCGCGCTGGTCGCGATCGTTCGCGCCTTCGAGTCGGTGCAGTCGAGCGAACATGAGCGCCCCGGCATCCTGGTGCTGGACGAGCCGACACCGTTCCTGCCGGCAAGTGGCGTCGAGCAACTGTTCGCGCTGATGCGCGCCATCGTGCGCGACGGCGCCGCGGTGATCTTCGTTTCGCACGACGTGGACGAGATCATGCAGATCACCGACCGCGCGACGGTACTACGGGATGGGGTAGTTGCCGGCACGCTTGCCACGCAAGGGGCGACGCATGAGGACTTCATCGAGCTGATCGTCGGCCGTCGCGTGGACCTGTTCCACGCGGAACATCACGACCTGTCCGGCGCTCCGGTGGTGGCGGCGGTGCGTGAGGTGAGCGGCGGTTCGCTATCGGGCGTCTCGCTCGACATCCGGCGCGGCGAGGTGCTTGGATTTGCCGGGCTGATCGGCTCCGGGTTCGACGATCTGCCCTACCTCCTGCATGGCGCACGGACAGCGCGCAGCGGGACGCTGGCGCTCGCGGGAAAGCCTGACCGAGCGGTGCGCGGCATGACGCCGGATGCGGCAATCACCGAGGGTCTCGTGCTGCTGCCCTCGGACCGGCTGGGCGCAGCCGGCATCGGCGCACTGTCGGTTGCCGACAACGTATCGCTTCCGGTGTTGAACGAGTTCCACGCGCTGCTGCTCGACTGGGGCGGCATTTTCCGGCGCGCCGCCAGGCTCGGGCAGGATTATCAGGTGCGGCCGAACGATCCGGCGATGACCTTGGCCTCGCTCTCGGGCGGCAACCAGCAGAAGGCGCTGATGGCCAAGTGGTTGCAGATCGACCCGAAGCTGCTGATGCTGGACGAGCCGACGCAAGGGGTCGATGTCGGTGCGCGTCAGCACCTGTTCGCCGCGCTCGCCGAGGCTGCCAAGCGCGGCGTCGCGATCATGATCGCCAGCACGGATTTCGGGCAGTTGGCCCAGATGTGTGACCGCGTGCTGATCTTCGCCCGCGGCGCGATTGTGGGCGAGTTGACCGGGGCCGCAATCACCAAGGAACGGATCGCCGCGCTTTGCCTGCGCGGTGGCGCCGCTGGTTCGGCGGTTGCCGCATCGAGCGCACCGCACGGAGTCGCCGCGATATGACCAACACACCGCCGGCCGCGACCATCGCGGTTCCCGACCGCCGGCAGCGCCACTTCAACTGGGTCCGCATCGCGGAGGCCTATGCCCTAAAGGTTGCGCTGCTGGCGCTTGGAGCGGTGTTCGGCATGCTGCGCCCAGAGGCGTTCCTGTCCTGGGCAACATCTCGACCATGCTCGGCTCGCAGGCGGTGCTTGTAGTGCTGACGATGTCGCTTCTCATCCCTCTTACCGCTGGGGATTTCGATCTTTCGGTGGCAAGCATGCTGACGCTGTCGGCGATGATCCTGGCGGTGCTGAATGCGCAGCTCGGGGTCAGCCTGCCGATCGCGATTCTGGCAGCGATGGCGGCGGGCGTCATCGGTGGCGTGATCAACGCGTTCTTCATCCTCTATTTCCGGATTCCCTCGCTGATCGTGACGCTCGGCACCGGCACGTTCATGAATGGCCTCGTGCTCTGGATGAGCGGATCGATGACAGTGAGCGGGCTTGCCGACGCGCTGACCGAATGGATGGTGGGGCGCCGGATATTCGGTATTCCGCTGGCGTTCTACTACGCGCTCGTTCTCACCGCGGTGCTCTGGTATTTCTTTGATTATACCACGCCGGGCCGCCGCCTGCTTTTCGTCGGCCGCGGGCGGGAAGTGGCGCGGCTATCGGGGATCCGTGTCGATCGAGTACGGTTCTACAGCCTGGTCGCGTCCGGAGTGCTGAGCGCAGGGTCGGGTGTGATGTACGCGGGCACGATCGGGGCAGCCGATCCCCTGTCCGGCTTGACCTTCCTGCTGCCTGGCTTCGCGGCGGCGTTCCTCGGCGCGACCTCGATCTCGCCGGGACGGTTCAATGCCTGGGGCTCGTTCGTCGCAGTGTATTTCCTGGTCACCGGGATCACCGGGTTGACGATCCTGGGCATCCAGACGTTCGTGCAAAACCTGTTTTATGGCGGCGCGCTGGTGCTCGCGGTCGCTCTGTCACAACTCGTGCGGCATCGCGAGCCGCAGGATTTCACCTGAAGCTCCTCACCTCCTTGTCGGTTGGCCGTGTTCCAGGCGATCATAGGCGCCGAGGTGATGGTATGACAGCAGAGGGCGAATTATGGATGCGATCAGCGGCGACAACCTGATCCGGGATGAGGCCGCGCTTGCGGCAATCTACGGCGAATCCTCGGCCGGGGCGGTCGCCAAGGAAATCGACTACATTCACCCGCACTACAAGGCGATGATCGAGGCATCACCGTTCCTGGTGCTGGCGACCAGCGGGCCCGAGGGTCTGGATTGCTCGCCAAGGGGCGACCCGGCGGGCTTTGTCGATGTGTTGGACGACAAGACTCTGCTGATCCCCGACCGGCGCGGAAACAACCGGATCGACAGTCTGCACAACATCATCCGCGACGACCGGGTTGCGCTGCTATTTCTGATTCCCGGCGTCGGCGAGACGCTGCGGGTAAACGGGCGAGCCCAGGTGTCGGTGGCACCGGAATTGATCGGCCGTTTTCCCTATCGCGGCACCCTGCCTCGCTCGGTAATCGTGGTGCGGGCTCAAAGCGTCTATTTCCAATGTCCCAAGGCGCTGGTTCGTTCGGAGCTTTGGAACCCGGAACGCCACATCGACCGCAAGCATCTGCCCAGCACCGGCAAGATCCTAGCCGAGGTCACCGCCGGCATGATCAACGGCGAGCAATACGACCGCGACTATCCGGAACGGTTGCGCACGACGATGTATTGACGCTCAATACCCAGACCCTCGCGCCCGCCGGCGCCCCCCAAGCCCGCACCAGGCCCACATCTGGCACGACTGGGGGGCTGGTACGACCGGGTGCCAATCCAACAGGGAGCGCCAAATGAAGCCTCGGCTGGTGCTGGCCTGCCTGACGACCTCCGCCGTGGTAGCCCGCGCGAGGGTCGAGTTCGACGCCTTTATACATCCCGGCCCAGGCGACATGACAGTTGCCGAACTCATCCGGGCAGCGGCGTCGCGGCAGGCCCAGGCCATCCTGTTCACCAACACACTGTCACTGGACGCAGCCGCGATCGCGGCGCTGCCGACCAGCGTGCGGGTCGGTGCCACGATCAGTGTCGGATTCGATCACATCGATGTCGAAGCGGCCTGTGGCCGGCGCATCGCGATGACCAACACGCCGGGCGTGCTGGACGAATGCACCGCCGACCATGCCATGATGCTGCTATTGGCGGCGGCACGGCGCGGCGCGGAGTATGACCGGGTGATGCGCCAGGGCTGGCGCTATCGCATCGGGCAGGGCGAGTTGCTCGGGGTGCGCGTCACCGGCAAGCGGATCGGCATCCTGGGGATGGGCCGGATCGGCCGAGCCATGGCGCGGCGCGCTCGGGGATTTGACATGCAAGTGCTCTACCACGGGCGCCGCCGCCTGCCCCCCGAACACGAGCTTGGCGCGGCATACTACGCGGATTTCCACCAGATGCTGCCGCATTGCGACTTCCTGTCGATCCATGCGCCGGGGGGTGCCGGCACCGACAAGATGATCGACGGACGTGCGCTGTCCCTGCTGCCTGACGGCGCGGTGCTGGTGAACGTCGCGCGCGGCTCGCTGATCGACGAGGACGCGTTGTTCGCGGCGCTGACCTCGGGCAAACTGTTCGCCGCTGGACTTGACGTGTTTCGCCGCGAACCGGACTACGACCTGCGATTCGCCGACCTGGACAACGTAGTGCTGTCGCCGCACATCGCCAGCGCGTCGAGGGAAACCCGGGACGCGATGGGCTTTCGCGCGTTGGACAACATCGCCGCCGTGCTTGCTGACCGGCCGGCGATTGATCCGCTCTGGAAGGACTGAGATGGCAAAACCCGTGCTGTTCGTGACCCGCCGCCTGCCAGCCTCGATCGAGGCGCTGGCCGAGCAGGGGTATGAGGCGCGATTGACGGCGTCCGAGGTGGCGATCCCGGACCTGCTGGCACGCGCGGATGGCGCCGACGCCATCCTGTGCTGCCCCGGCGACCTGCTGGATGCGAAGACCGTGGCCGCGCTGCCTGGATCGGTAAAGGTGATCGGCACCTTCAGCGTCGGCCTCGACCACATCGACCTGGCTGCGGCGAAGGCGCGCGGCATCAAAGTCTGCAACACCCCCGACGTACTGAGCGTCGCCACCGCCGAGTGCGCGATGCTGCTGCTGATGGCTGCTGCCCGGCGCGCCGGCGAAGGCGAGCGGCTGGTTCGCAGCGGCAAATGGGCGGGCTGGGCCCCGACGCAACTGCTTGGGACCGGCCTATCCGGCCAGCGTCTCGGCATCTTCGGCATGGGCCGCATCGGGCGGGAAATTGCCCGGATGGGGCGCGGCTTCGGCATGGAGGTGCACTATCGCGACATGACCCGGATGCCGTCGCAGCTTGAGCTGGGCGCGATCTTCCACGATAACGACGACAGTTTCCTCCCGCTATGCCAGTTCCTGTCGATGAATGCTCCCGGCGGAGATGGCACGATGCATTGGCTGAACCAGGAGCGGATTGCCAAGCTGCCGTTTGGCGCCGTGGTCGCGAACGCCGCACGCGGCACGCTTGTGGACGACACGGCGCTGATCGCGGCGTTGCGGTCCGGGCAAATCGCCGCGGCCGGGCTGGACGTTTACAATGGCGAGCCTCGGCTGAACGCCGAATACCTTACACTGGAAAACGTTGTCCTGTTGCCGCATTTGGGTAGTGCCACCACCACAACCCGCGACGCCATGGGGCAGGTCGTGCTATCGGGAATCGGCGCGGCGCTGGTAGGTGAGACGCCGTCCAATCTGGTGGGTTGAGCATTCCGCTCGTGCCGGGGGCTGGCACCGCGTCCAAGCCATGATGCGCATGACGGCGCCCCGGCGATGTTCATTCCGGCCTGACCGTGGCGGCACCCTGTGCGCCGGGCATCGACGCTGCGCGTCGGGGTGAAGGTTCGGCCAGCGTCTTGCGAACTTGATGACGCTGGCAAAACCCGTTGCAAGGGATTGGTTCAGCCGGTCCTGTTCTGCGCTAACGCTAACCGCCGCCGCCTTCGAGCCCACCCGCGAAGCGTGGAATATTCAGTTCTTTCCCATCGCATGCCGTGCCCGATCCGTTTATCATTGCAACGATATTAGTACCTGCGGCTCGGCCGGAAACCGTGGCAGTTCTGCCGCTGCCGCCGACTTCTTTCGCGTCCATCTTGAATGTTCTGTCCTTCTCGATCATCCCATCCAGCCGAGCCATGTGCTTCATCTGATCCCAGGCAACAAAGCCCATCAACGAGCCGTTCGGTTCGGTCACGATATGCCAGTCCAAGCCAGGGCAGGCACCGCTCGGACCGGTGTGATAGACATACAGACCGCCTTTCGCCTGTTGCGCAACGGCTGGACTGAGTGAGACCGCGGCCGCGAAGGCGATTACCGCTACGTTTTTGAACAGCATGGACTGTTTCATTGGTTTCTTCCTCAATATTTGGCACATCCTGGCGTCAGCGATGAGACAGGTATCGATAGACGATAATCGCTCTGCCCGAAAGCCCGGGCTCGGTAAGCTGAATTATTGAAATGCCCCTTTTCTTCAGAGCAAACGTTGCTGCAATTCAGTCTGCATTAATCTGGAGAAATTTCGGCGGCTTGTCGATTTCGGCCGCCGTTCTATCATCATCGCTTGCCGGTCCACGGTCATCAGGAAAACCCCAATGAAAATCCTTCGCTCCTCTGCTCGGAAGACCAATCGGGCACCGCGGCCAATTTCACCGGCACCGTGTTTTCCGATGAGGTCGTGGTCGGCACAGCGCCGTCACGGATGCGTGGGTCGGTGGTGTCGTTCACGCCCGGAGCGCGCGCACCGCGTGGCACAGCCACCCGGTCGGCCAGACCCTGTTCTGCCTTTCCGGCGCCGGCCGGGTGCAATGCGAGGGCGAGCCGGTGCAGGAAATCCGTGCCGGGGACACGGTGATCATCCCGCCCGACGTGCGGCATTGGCATGGTGCCGCGCCGGACAAGCTGTTTTCCCACCTCGCGATGTCGGAGTTGAACGACAAAGGTGAGGGCACCGCCTGGTTCGAGCACGTTTCCGATGAACATTATAACGCCACGCCCGCCGCAATAACGTAACGATCACGGACCATTCAAGCCGGTCGGATACAGCGTGGAAAAGCATGATCGTGGGAACGGCGGCCGCTGAGGCGCTCGCCAGGATACCCCGCGTCCAGCCGAAGCCGGACTACCAGTGGTGTGCGAGGTTACGATCGTAACTATCGAAGTATTGACCCGACAGAAACAGCGGTTCATTTGCTAACAACTATCCGTGCCAAACAATGGCAGAGTCACTTCATGAAAATCGCTCCCGCGGCTACGCCAATAGCTCGCCATCCCGATCGCCGAAGCTGGTCACCAGTTACCTGCGGCGTTTATCCCACTGTGATCATGGACCTTCCAGCTTATTTCGCCCGCATCGGCTATCAAGGTCCAAGCAAGCCGACGCTCGACCTGCTGTGCGACCTCCATGCCCGGCATCTGGCTCGGATCGCCTTCGAGGGCCTCGATCCGTTTCTAGGCCGTGCCGTGGCGATCGACAGCGAGTCGATCCAGGCCAAGCTGGTGAACCGGCGCCGCGGCGGCTACTGCCACGAGCAGAACCGCCTGTTCCACGATGTGCTGGCCAGCATCGGCTTCGCGGTGACGGCGTTGGGGGGCAAAACGATCTGGATGAGACCCAGCCTGAACGCCCCGACAACCCATCGCCTCACGCTGATAACCGTGGCGGGACAGCAATATATCGCGGATGTCGGGTTCGGGCCGCAGAGCCCGCCAGCGCCCTTGCTGCTCGCGCATGGGGTGGAACAGACCACTTCGCACGGCACCTACCGGATAGAGCCGGACGGCCGGCATCACGAGGTGCAGCTGCGGTCGCCTGAAGGCTGGAGGCCGATGTACGCCTTCACGCTGGCTGTCCCGGCCGATGCGGACTTCGAGATGGCTAATTGGTTCATGTCGACCCATCCCCGCACTCTGTTCGTCCGCAACCTGATCGTGAGCCGGCTGGTGAACGAAAGGCGGGTCAGTCTGCTGAACACGTCACTCACGGTGCGCTACCCGGATGGCAGCCTGGACTAACATACGCTGGCCGACGCGCATGCCCTGGGCGATGTGCTGGAGAACACCATGGAGCTGGCTTTGCCTGTGTCCGCTGCGGCGATCTGGGCCAGGCTCCCGCGGGAAGCCATTCCAGCATGGCCGTGACGCGCCGCTGGTGGTGGCGACGGCTGGCACCATCCTGCCACCCTGTCAGGCCTTGGCCTGGCTTTGCGCCGTGCTGGGTGCAAATCGGTAAGCTCGACCCGGCCGACCTGCCGGTCGCAGTGATGGACAAGGCACTGCCCAGCAACGAGTTGACTCCCGATTGGGTTAGTGAGGAAGCCGCCAAACGCTGACGGGTAGGTATCGGCGATTAAGCAAGCACCGGGAAGTCGGCTGCCTGCCGGATGGCAACCCGGCACTGCTTTGCGAAGACTGGATTTCTGCTGGAAACCCGTCGCACCACGTCCACGCCAAGTGCGTTCCTGGCTTCGCGCGCGGTGCGGATCAGCCTGAATCCGCTTGGCATCCGGCCGGCTTCAGCACCCGTTTAGTGGAGGCCGGGTGACTGGCCAAGCGTACCGGTGGACGCACCGGGCGGCGGACCAACTCGCCACCGCAGTTCGGGCAAATGCCCTTCAGTCTGTTGTCGGTGCAGTTGGCGCAGAACGTGCACTCGTAGGTGCAAATCCGCGCTGGCAGGCGGCAGGTCACGGTCGCAGCATTCGCAGTTTGGGCGCAGCTCGAGCATTACTCGGCTGCGATTGCGACGCCGGCTGGTCCGGACAGCATGAAGCCATCGTAACCATTGGCGGCAATGTCGTCGCACTTCTTCCTGTAGGCGCCGACGCCACCGATATAGGGCATGAACACACGCGGCTTGCCCGGAATGTTGGCGCCCATGTACCAGGAAGCCGCTTGCGGATAAAGCGTGGTGTAGGCGACATCGTTGACGTGCTGGACCCATTCGTCCTCGGCCGCCAGGATAGGCTCGATACGGTCGAGTCGGCGTTCGGTCAGATGCGCCAGACAGTCGCTGATCCAGTCGACGTGCTGCTCGATCGAGACCATCATATTGCTAAGAACCGAAGGACTGCCCGGACCGGTGATCATGAACATGTTCGGGAAGCCGGCGGTCATCAGGCCGAGGTAGGTGCGCGGCCCGGCCTGCCATTTGTCCGCCAGCGCCTGTCCGGCGCGACCGACGATGCCCATGCGGGTCAACGCGCCGGTCATTGCATCGAACCCGGTGGCAAACACGATGGCGTCGAACGCATAGTCTTTGCCGCCGACGCGCAGGCCGTCCGGGGTCACCGCTTCGATCGGCGCGCCGCGCACATCGATCAGATCCACGTTCGGCCGGTTGTAGCTCAGGTAGTAATCGGTATCGACACAGATCCGCTTGGTGCCGATCGGATGACTGCTCGGCGCCAGCAGTTCGGCGCGCGCCGGATCCTTTACCATCTGCCGGATCTTGCCGCGCACGAACTCGGCGGCGGTGTCGTTCGATGCCTGGTTGAAGATCAGGTCGTTGAAGGCGGCCATGAAAGTGGTGCCGCCGCTTTCCCAACGCTGCTCGTAGATCGCGGTGCGTTCCGGCTCCGCGGTATCGATGGCGGGCTGATCGTTTGGATACGCCAGGATGCCATTGCGGCTGGCCCGAGCCTCGGCTCGCCTTGCGGTGTAGTCATCCTTCCAGGACTGCGCATAGGCGTCGGGCATCGGCCCATTGCGCGACGGGATACTGAAATTCGGGGTGCGCTGGAACACCGTGACATGGGCCGCCTGCGCAGCGATCACTGGAATCGACTGGATCGCCGAGGACCCGGTGCCGACCACGCCGACGCGCAGCCCGCTGAAATCGACACCCTGATGCGGCCAGTGGCCGGTGTGATAGGTGTTGCCCTTGAAGCTGGCCAGGCCAGGGAGGTCCGGCATCCGAGCCGCCGACAGGCAGCCAGTCGCCATCACGCAATAGGTCGCTCGGACCACATCGCCCCGATCGGTGCGTACCGTCCAACGACGGGTAGCTGCGTCGAACTCCGCCGCGCTCACCCGGGTTTCGAACCGCATGTCGCGGCGCAGGTCGAGCCGGTCGGCGACATGGTTGGCATAGCGCAGGATCTCCGGCTGGCCGGCGAACACTTCACTCCACTGCCATTCCTGCTGCAGTTGCTCAGAGAACGAGTAGGAGTACTGCATGCTTTCGACATCGCAGCGGGCGCCCGGATAGCGGTTCCAGTACCAGGTGCCCCCTACGCCGGCCGCTGTATCGAACACGATGGCGGATAGGCCGATGCCACGCAGGCAATGCAGCATATACATGCCGCCAAAGCCGGCACCGACGACCACGACGTCGATCTCTTGCGGCACCGCCGCGCGCGGTGTTTCGGTCGCCTGAGGCATGAATGCTCCTTCGGTGCTGCTGTCGGGTATCCGATACCGTGGTATCGGGCGATGTCAACTGGTCGGTAGGGTTTCCGACCGGCGGGTTCCCGTCGCTGTGGTATTGAGTTACCACAGCCGAAAACCGCTTGACCGTACTGGGCCCGGCGGTCATAAACCGCGCCTTCTGAACCACGGACGCTGACAAACACATGTTCAAGAGCACGCCCTCGATCAAGCCGTCGGAAGTGACCAATGGCTGGGTGCTGATCGATGCCGAAGGCGTCGTGCTCGGCCGCCTCGCCGTGATCATCGCCAACCGGCTGCGCGGCAAGCACAAGCCGCAATTTACCCCACACGTCGATTGCGGCGATAACGTCGTGGTGGTCAACGCCGCCAAGGTGCGGGTCACCGGCAACAAGCCCGAGCAGTCAATTTTTTACTACCACACCGGCTATGCCGGCGGCATCAAGGGCCGCTCGATCCGTCAGCGGCTGGAATCCAAGCACCCCGAGCGGGTGCTGGAAAAAGCGGTGGAGCGGATGATCACCCGCGGTCCGCTGCAGCGCCGGCAGATGAAGCACCTGCATATCTACGGCGGACCTGAGCACAAGCATGACGGCCAGCAGCCGAAAAAACTGGACGTGGCCGCGATGAACCCGAAGAACCATAGGGGCTGAGAGCGATGTCAGGCAATCAAACCGGCACCCTGGCCGACCTGAAGGACGCGCTGGCGGCGCGTCAGTCCGCCGCCGAGGCGGAAGCCGACGCCACCGGCGCACCACCTCCGGTATCGGTGTCAACGCAACCGAAGCGGGACCCGAAGCGCGACGAACTGGGGCGTTCCTA
Source organism: Rhodopila sp. (assembly GCF_965277825.1). Taxonomy (NCBI): domain Bacteria; kingdom Pseudomonadati; phylum Pseudomonadota; class Alphaproteobacteria; order Acetobacterales; family Acetobacteraceae; genus Rhodopila; species Rhodopila sp. Next base: position 1,733,380 of record NZ_OZ255846.1, read on the forward strand.
CGCCACCGGCCGACGCAAGGAGTCCACCGCAAGGGTCTGGATCAAGCCGGGCAAGGGCGACATCGTCGTCAACGACAAGAAGGTGGTGCAGTATTTCGCCCGTCCGGTGCTGCGGATGCTGCTGACGCAGCCGTTCCTGGTGGCCGACCGATACAACCAGTTCGACGTGTTCTGCACCGTCAGCGGCGGCGGCCTGTCCGGCCAGGCCGGCGCGGTGCGCCACGGCATCAGCCGAGCGCTGACCTATTACGAGCCGGATCTGCGCAGTATCCTGAAGGTTGCCGGGTTCCTCACACGCGACTCGCGTGCGGTGGAGCGGAAGAAGTACGGCAAAGCAAAGGCTCGCCGCAGCTTCCAGTTCAGCAAACGCTGATGGGATAACCGATTCGGCTCGGACTCCGGCGGTCCGACGGCGGATCTCGACGCCGCCGCCGCCCGCGAGTGGATGCGGCAAGACGCTACCGGTAGAGTTTATCGACCCGGACCATTCCCATACATACTGCATGTCCGGCTCATTTTCCTGCATGTCCGACTCATTTTCTTCGTCGCGGCCGCCGCTATGGCCCACCGCATGAAAATTTCATAGAAAGCCCTCGCGCCGGCGTTGCGCCGGAACGTGGAAACCCTGACCTGCTTCGGGCCAAGGGCTTTGGCCTTGCCAAGCAGAGCCAGGCCGACGCCGCGTCGTTGCCACCCCGGCAGGACATAGAGATGATCGAGATACTCCCCCCTCGAACAGCATGTATCCGATCGGGCACGCTTCGCAGCGAGCCAACCACCAGGCCTCACCGATCGCAGTCCGGAACCAGGTCCGCGCTTCATCATCTGAAACAGCGCGATACAGGTAAGGCATCGCCGCGGCGCGCGCCGCCAGATGGATCTCCGCCAGCGCCACGGCGTCCGCTTTGCATGCCTGCGCAATCTCGATCGCACCGGTCATCGGATGAGCCAATTCGGGCGATGCACGATTTGTGCATGGGAAGGCGGCCTGCCCATGGTTATGGACATCCAGCAATTGCTACACCAGCCGGATGAATCGAGATGGATGCCAAAGCTATCCTGAAACGAACGATGTGGCGAGCCGCGCAGATGCCCCCGCTGGGCCGGGCATTGATCGGCTATTACGAACTGAAATCGTCCGCCTCGGGCTGGACCCGGGAACACCCCTATGACCGAGCCAACGGCGTGCAAACCAGCGGCTTCATCCCAGGCCGAGTGCTAAGATCCGACGGTTCCAACGCCTACCTGGGCGCCCAACCCAGTATCGTCCGCCGCGCCTTAACCGCGATTCCGGACCCAGCCGATTGCCACTTCCTCGACCTTGGATGCGGCAAAGGCCGAGCCCTGCTCGTTGCCACCGAATTCGGCTTCGCGTCGATCACCGGCGTCGAACTTTCCGCGACACTGTCGGCCATCGCCCGCCGCAACGCCGCTGTTTTCGCGCGCACTCATCCGGACCGCACACCCATCCACGTCGTCACCGGCGACGCATTGACCCACCGCTTGCCCCAGACAAACCTCGTTATCTTCCTGTACAATCCCTTCCACCGGCCGCTGATGTCTCAACTTCTGCTCAACATCGAGGGCTCGATACGCGCGACAGGTCGGGAGATCTATATCGTCTACTACAATCCCACCTGGGCCGACGTGCTGGATGCTTCGTATGCGCTCGAACGGCGTTATGCGGCTCAACTGGCCTATGACCCCGTCGAGATCGGCTACGGTCCGGATCAGTCGGACGCCGTGGTGATCTGGCAGAACCGCGGTAATCCGCAGCCGCATCCGCCCGGCGACCCGACGGTTGCGGTCACCGTCGTCTCGCCCGGCATTCGGGTCGAGATAAACGAGTAGCGCATGGCAACCAGTGTGCCGGATTTGCCTCCGCGTCCTCGTCAATCGCCGCGAAACACCGCCTCGATGTTGTTGCCGTCCGGATCTAGCACGAAAGCGGCGTAGTATCGCGGCCGACGCAAGCCGGGCGGCCCGTTTTCGCTGCCCCCTGCCTTCAGCGCGGCGGCGTGGAAAGCATCGACCTCGGCCCTGCTCCGGGCCGCGAAGGCGGTATGCTGTCTGACCGAGTGCGGGTGGTAGCGATCGATCCAGAACATCGGATGGTCGACGCCGTAGCCGACGCCATCGCTGCCGAGGTTATCGGGCATCTGCATCACACGGCGCAGGCCGAGCGCGCCAAGAGCCTGGTCGTAGAAGGCGGCGGAACGGCTGGCGTCCGCAACGCCGATGCCGGTGTGATCGATCATCAGGGCCCCCCTTCATGCTTCCGAGTTCGCGGCCTCGCTGCGCTCTTCAAAACTGTGTCGCACCCACCCAACCCAGTAAAGCCGGCCGCCAGCATGAACTCAGCGCCGTGCCTCCGACGCGACACCGCTCGTTGCAATTTTAGGTTGAATGTCCCATGCCCGTTCTATACTGGCTCGTTGCCATGACGCATCGCAAACCCCTGCCCCGGCTGCTCGCGGCGACCCTCGGTCTCGGCTTGCCGGTGCTGCCGTGGATCGCCGCACCGGCGATCGGCCGAACCCTGCAGGTCGGGGCCGACCAGGCCTACAAGGCGCCCAGCGCGGCAATCGCCGCGGCCCACGACGGCGACGTGGTCGACGTGGCGCCGGGCCAATATTACGACTGCGCGGTGATCACGCAGAACAACCTGACGGTGCAAGGCACCGGGCCGGGCGCGGTGCTGACCGACAAGACCTGCCAGGGCAAGGCGTTGCTGGTGATCGACGGCGCCAATATCACGATCCGCAACCTGACGCTGCAGCGCGCTCGGGTGCCCGACCAGAACGGCGCCGGCATCCGCGCCGAGGGCGGCAACCTGACGATCGAAAACAGCCGATTCATCAACGACCAGAACGGTATCCTGGGCGCCGACAACCCGCAGGCTGTCATCCACGTCAGCGGCAGCACCTTCGAAGATAACGGGATCTGCGGCGGAAGCTGCTCCCACGCCATCTATGTCGGCCACTTCAAACTGCTTCGGGTCGACCATTCGCATTTCATGCGCACCCATGATGGCCACTCGATCAAGTCCAGGGCATCCCGCACCGAGGTGATCGATAACGACATCGCCGACGGCCCGGACGGCACCTCCAGCTACCTGATCGACATACCGAACGGCGGGTCCGCGCTGATCGACGGCAACCGGCTGGAGAAGGGGCCGCGCACCGGCAACCCCGCGAATGCCATCATGATCGGCGAGGAGGGGGTCGACCAACCGACCGATTCACTGATCGTGCGGGACAACCATTTCACCAACGATCAGGCCCGCTCGACGACCTTTGTCAACAATATCACCGCGACGCCGGTGCAACTGTCTGGGAACGTGTTCCAGGGGCAGGTGCGCCCTTTGGCGGGGGACGGCTTGCCGCGCTGATGCTGGAAACGCGGCGCCGTCTGCATGACGGGTTGCACGAACTGGCGCATTGGGGCAAGCTGGAGCTGCACCGGCTGACATCGGGCTGACCCCGGTAACAAGCACCCATCCCTAATGGTCCCCCTGAAGCTGCAGGAAACGCCGCGCCAGCGCGCCATACAGCGGCCGGCGGCAGACCAGGCGGGAGACCGCGAACGACAGGAACGACGTCGCCATCAGCGGGATCATCAAACTCTGATTGGCGGTCATTTCCATCACGATTACCGCCGAGGTGATCGGCGCCTGCACCACGCCGCAGAAATACGCTGTCATGCCCAACAGAATCATCGCCCCGACCGGGGCACCGGGAACCAGCGGCGCCAGCACCGATCCGAGCGCGGCGCCGATCGACAGCGATGGGGCGAAGATGCCGCCGGGGATGCCGCTGACATAGGACACTACGGTCGCCGCCAGCTTCAGAACCGCATAGACCGCCGGCAGCGTCGAATGCGCCTCGACCATGCCGCGCGCCTGTTGATAGCCGGTACCGTAGGTTTGGCCGCCCGACAGCGTGCCGATGATCGCCAGCAGCAGGCCGCACAACACGGCGAAACCGGCCGGATAGCGGATGATCATCCGCCCGGCCCAGCCCGGCAGCCCTCGAGCCGCAATAATCAGCGCCTGGCTGAACACGCCGCCCGCCAATCCCCCGGTCAGGCTGCACAGAATCACCGCCAGCCAGGCATCTCCGTTGGACAGCACCGCGGCGGTCTGGCCGAAATAGGTGTAGTTGCCGACCAGGCCAAGCGTGGTCGCGCCGGCCACCACCACGGCGGTGAACACAGTGCCGGAGGTGCGCGATTCGAACGAGTGACTGAGTTCCTCGATGGCGAACACGATGCCGGCCAGGGGGGTGTTGAACGCCGCGGCGATCCCCGCCGCCCCGCCCGCCAGGATCAGCGCTCGGCGCAGTTCCAGGCGCGGCAGCCGCAACAGCTTGCCCAGCGCGTGCATGATCGAGGCGCCGACCTGCACGGTGGGACCCTCGCGGCCGATCGAGGCGCCCGAGGCCAGACCCAGCAGGGTCAACAGCACCTTGCCGACGGCGATGCGCGGCGACAGCACCCGGTCGACCAGTTTGGGGTCATGCATATGCAACGCGGCGATGGTCTGCGGAATGCCGCTGCCCTGGGCGCCGGGGAAAACGTGCTGGGTTAGCAGGAAGGCGATCGCCAGGCCGGCGGGCGCGATAACGAAAGGCAGCCAGGGATGCAAGGCGGCGAAATGCAGAAACAGGCCGCCGGCCCAATCCGAGGCCTTCGCGAAGCCGACCGCGACGGCCGCCACCAGCACGGCACCGACCCAGAACACCACACGCCGCCACCACAGCCGTGGCGACATCAGCGGCATCCTGCCCATCCGACGCAGCCGCATGATGGCGCGTCCGCTTCGCCCAATTCGCATGCGGCCCCTGGCAGTCGATCCTGCGGTCATATTAACACAGCCGGCGCGCCGAGGCGACCCGACCTCGGTCAATTCCGGCAGAGGTGTCCTCAGGCCGCCCGCGACGGCAAGCGCCGGCTGCGCATCAACGGCTGGATGCGGGTGCCGAACTACTCCATCCCGATCAGGAAGTCGTCGAACGTCAGCATGACGCCCTGCACGCCCGGAACCTTGGACAGATCATCCAGCATGCCGGCGATGTTGGCGTATGATCCGACCAGCACGCCGCCCTGCGTCGGCAGTTGCTGCATGCCGTAGGTCTTTCGCTTGTTCGGGCCGGCCAGCGGATCGCGGGTCGGGTCATCCTCGGCCTGTCCGTCGCGCCAGGCGATCGCCTGGTGATCGGTGCCGGCGACGTAGTGGTTCCACTTGGCTAGCGCTGCCGTGTCGGTTTCGTCAGCGATGATCATTGTCGATACCAGCGCGCCGCAGCTTCGTCCGGTCGCAGCGGTTGCGCGGACCAGCCGGGCGACGCTGTCGGTGACCGCTGTGGGAGTGTTGACGCCGAAGCTGGTGCAGAAATTGTAGTCGGCATGGCGCGCCGCATAGCGTGTGCCAGCGTCACTTTGCGCGGCGCAGATGATCGGGATGTCGGCGGCGGGCATCGGCAGGCAGCGGCAATCGTCCATCTGGAAGAAGTCGCCGCTGAAGTCGGACCGACCAGTGCGCCAAAGTTCCCGCATGACGGTGACGTATTCGGCGCAATAGTCGTAGCGGCGGTCGTAGTGATCCTTGCCCGGCCAGATGCCCATCTGGGCGTATTCCCGCCGCTGCCAGCCGGAGATGATGTTGACGCCGAACCGGCCGTGCGAGATGGAATCGATCGTCACCGCCATCCTCGCGGCGATTGGCGGCGGCATCGTCAGCACCGCGCATGTGGCGAAAAGCTGGATCCTGCTGGTAACCGCCGCGAGTCCGGCCATCAGGGTGAACGATTCCAGATTGTAGTCCCAAAACTCCGACGGCCCGCCGAAACCGTGCAGCTTGATCATCGACAGGGCGAAATCGAAATCGTAGGTCTCGGCCTTGCACACGACCTCGGCATTGAGGTCGAAACTGGGCCGATACTTCGGCGACGTGGTCGAGATCAGCCAGCCGTTGTTGCCGATCGGGATGAAAACCCCCAGGCGCATGCGCTATCTCCGGGTCATGATGTGATGAATTCGTTCCATTTTCGGGTTAGATAGCGGTCCTCATCCATCACCGAATTCCACACCGCGATGTGGCCCATGCGCTGATCGAAACTGCCGCCATCACGCGACCGGCCGGCTTTCTCGACCAGCTTACCGAACGGATCGACGATATCGGTGGTCGCCGGCTTGCCGCCGTACCAGTAGTCCCATTCCGCCTGAGTGAGGAACTTGCGGGCGTTTTCCGGCTGCGTGGAATAGTACCCCTCGCGCGCCACCACCGCGCCTGGAAAGCCGGCGCAGTACCAGTTGAGGTATTCGTAGAAACAGTCCAGCTTGAGACCGGACACTTGCTTCATCGCACCCATGGTGTAGCCCCAGCCGCGATAGCCTTCCTTCAGCGGCTGGAACACGCAGGGAATGCCCCGGGTGCGCACTGCGGTCACCGCCGGGGACCACATCGACTGGATGACGACCTCGCCCGATGCCATCAGGTTCACCGATTGATCGAAGGTTGACCAGAATGAACGAAATTGGCCCGACTGCTTGATGTCCATCATGGCGGCGACGATGTTATCGATCTCGGCGCGGGTCATGTTGCCCTTGTTGCCGTATTTTGATGTGGCCGTCGGCTTCCATCGCCATGGCGACATCGATCACGCCGGTGGTGGGGCTGTCCTGCCTTGCCCTTGAAGTCGGACGAGATCAGATCGGCCCAACTGGTCACCGGGCGGCCAATGAGATCGGGCCGGATGCCCAGCGTGTCGGCGTTAGTGACGGTGGGAATGACGTTCACCCAATCAGTCGGTTCCTCGGCGAATTTGCTGCCGGACTGATCGGCGGCATACAGGATGGTATAGGGCGCGACGCCCTGCTTGGACGCCTCTTGCCCGTTGGCGTAGATTCCTTTGCTAAACAACGGATTGCTCTGGTCCCACCATTTGAACTTGCCGACCGGGATGGTCTGCAGAGCATTCCGCCCGACCAGATATTTCAGGTAGACGATGGTGATGTCGCAGCAGTCCATCGCGCTGGACTGCGACAGCAGGCGATTGAGCAGATCGGCATTCTCCGCCGCCTGCATCTGCACCGTAAAACCAAGCTCCTTAGTGGCCTGTGCGGCAATGCTGGGGGATGGTGGTGACTGGCGGGCCGGCGTGGCGCAGCACCACGTCCTTGATGTTTTGCGCCCAAATTGTCGGAAATCCGCCGATCGCCCCGCTGCCGATCGCGGTGCCGACAAGTTTCAGCATCGAACGGCGGGTGTTTAGGCTTCTGTTGCGGGTCATCGTGCCAGGCTTTCGAGGGATCGGACCACTGCGTCGCGGCAAGTTCTGAGGCGATCCAGCAAAACCGGTGCCACGTTCCGGGGGTTGTGCCCGATGCATCCGCTGCACGGATGAAATGGCACGCGACTGTATGGATATTTGTCAGCCACCCACGCAGTGCCCAAAACGCAAGCTTTGACCGACCGGTGTTTGGTCAGATGCCTTCAACGCACCCGGCAACCTAAAGTGTGCTTTGCATCACGAGGGCTTTGCGCTTGGCACTTCTGCAATCAAGAAGCTTGGCGCAATCAACACGATCTCCAGAGGGACATCCATGTCCCGGCTGGTGCGGCTGTCCGGCGGTTGTTGGCGTTGTGCCAGGCTAACCTCGGCCCGGTGCAAGCCACCAGCCGTATCGATTGAACCTCGCGGCCCGGACGCTGGCGCCGAACGGAAACCCGGCGTTGCTGGTAATGCGATCTGGGAGAAGGACATCAGCGCCAAGTGCAGGGCCGCGCCGGCTGTCAGCGGCACACCCTCCGTCATTACCACAGCAGGAAGGCCGGGATGTGACCCGGCCTTCCTGCTTACACGTTGGCGACTTTTCAGACGCCGGCGTTGGTCTGGGTTACCTGACCGCGCCCTGACGCTGCATCTGAGTGGCCTCCGAGTCACCGGAAACCGTGCTGTTGTTATGGAAGATCGCAGCATTGGCGACCGGGACCACGGCAGCGCTCAGGGTCAAGGCGGCGAATGCGCCAAGAATCATGGTCTTCATCGTAGTTATCTCCATCATCGACCAGGCGAGGTGTCCGGCTTCGATGCAACGATAGATGGATCAGACGTTGCCATTTGATAATACCGCATTGCAGCATCAGATTTATGCCTGAAACCTGGAAATGCCGCGCAACCTGGCCGGGCGCCCGAAGGCATCGCCGCCCGAATCAGGCAGGCCGGGATGACCCGGCCTGCCGTTGGACGACGAGCGTGATTAAGACGACCCGCGCGGTTATTCGTTGTAGGCGCCCTGCTGCTGCATCTGGGTAGCAGCCGAATCTCCAGCGACGGTGCTGTTGTTATGGAACAGCGCGGCATTCGCGGCGGGCGCGACAGCGGCGGTCAGGCTCAAAGCGGCAACCGCGGCAAGGATCATGTTTTTCATCGGAGTATCTCCATCTTCAGTCGGGCGAGATGTCCGGCTTTGATGCACCGGTAACTGAGACCGCGGTTGCCAAATGATAATGCTGCATCGCAGCATCAGACTTATGCCGCGGCGACGGAGATGCGGTGGTTCCCGTCAGCGTTACCAGAATCGCGGCCTGAGCGGGATGATCAGGACCACAAGCCGGGCAGCGGCCCATCGGCGCCGGCCACCGGATCGGTCGCCGGGCATGGCACGGCGGCGATGGCTGCGGAAGCAGCGGCGTGTTCGCCCGGCTTGCTGCGGCGCAGGTCGGGACCCGGCGCGTTGTCCGGATAGGCCCCGACGATCAGCAAATCGCTCGACTGGTGCTGGTTGCAGTGCGCCACGCCGGCCGGCACCACCACGACATCGCCGGCGTGCAGCGTCAGCGACGCGCCCCTCGGGCCGCCGAACAGCACCGTGGCCTGGCCCCGCGCGACGCCCAGCACCTCGTGCGCGGTGCTATGGAAATGGTGGAACGGATGCACCCCGTCGCGCCATGCCGGTGGCCAGCGGTTGGCGGCAAACCGACGCTCGATCGCGGCCGGATCGGCCGGCACCGCATCGCGGTACACCAGCAGCGGCAGCAGCGAGTTCGGGATCGTGCCGTCGTCGTCGAAACGGAAGCTTAGCGGTGCGTTCATCTCAGGCCTCCTGTTTTACTTCGGGCGGTTCGGCTTCGTCCTCGTCGCCATAGCCCAGCAGGCGCAGGGCTCGCCCGCGGATGCCACGCCTCGCGGCGGCGTGGATCAAGGCCTCCTCGCGTCCGTGGGTGACCCAGACCTCGGGTGCGCCGACCTCATCGAGGGTGTTATTGAGTTCGTTCCAATCAGCGTGGTCGGATATCACCAGCGGCAGTTCGACGCCGCGCGATTTGGCACGTTGACGCACCCGCATCCAGCCCGAGGCGAGCGCCACGACCGGGTCCTCTAGCCGGCGCGCCCAGCGGTCGGCGATCGCACCGGGGGGTGCTAGCACAATGGCGCCGACCAGGTCGGCCTTGGCCGCCACGGTGGCCGGGCGCAGGTCGCCGAGCTCGATGCCGCGCTGGCGATAAACCTCGCACATCGAGACCAGCGCGCCGTGCAGCCAGATCGGGCGGTCCCAGCCGGCCTGGCGCAGCAGCGCGATCAGCCGCTGGCACTTGCCCAGGGCATAGCAGCCGACGACATGGGTTCGCGCGGGGAATAGCGCGACGCTGTCGAGCAGCCGCCCGATTTCGTGGCCGGGGGCTGTATGGATGAACACCGGCAGCGCGAAGGTGGCCTCGGTGACGAAGACGTCGCAGGCTACCGGTTCAAAGCCGGCGCATGTCGGGTCGGCGACGCGTTTGTAGTCGCCGCTGACCACGGCGCGGGAACCCTGATATTCCATCGCCACCTGCGCGCTGCCAAGCACATGCCCGGCGGGGCTGAGCCAGACCCGGACGTCGCCGATGCTGATCGCGTCATGCCATGCCAGCTCTTGCTGCGCCTGCCCCCAGTCGCCCAGTCGGGCGCCGATCACGGCGAGCGTATCGGGGGTGGCCAGGATGGCGCCATGGCCCGGACGAGCGTGATCGGAGTGGCCATGCGTGATCACCGCGCGATCGACCGGGCGCAGCGGGTCGATGAAGAAGCCGCCGGGTTCGCAGAACAGGCCGGCGGGGAGGACTTTCAGCCAGGTTTCGGGGTGTGGCATCAGCAGGGATGTTGGTATTGCCGCGAAGCTTCGCCAGCGCGGCGGCTTAATCCGCCTTGTCGGTTCTCGTCCCCCATGCTTAGCTCCCTCGATGCCAGGAACATTACCGGAACCATTCGCCACCTGGTTTGTCGCCCAGGGTTGGACGCCCCGGCCGCACCAGTTGGCGATGCTCGACGCCGCCCGCGCCGGTGAAAGCGTCCTGCTGATCGCACCGACCGGTGGCGGCAAGACGCTCGCCGGTTTCCTGCCCAGCCTGGTTGACCTCGCCGCCAACCCACGTCTCGGCCTGCACACCCTCTATGTCAGCCCGCTGAAGGCATTGGCCACCGACATCGCCCGCAACCTGACGCGCCCGGTGCACGAAATGGGCCTGGACATCGGCATTGAGGCCCGCACCGGCGACACTCCCGCCAACCGCCGAGCCCGCCAACGCGCCGCCCCGCCGCATATCCTGCTGACCACGCCGGAAAGCCTCGCCGTGCTGATCTCCCTGCCAGACGCGCCGGACTTCTTCGGTTCGCTCGGCTGCATCGTCATGGACGAGGTCCACGCCCTCGCCGGCACCAAGCGCGGCGATCAACTGGCCCTCGGCGTCAGCCGCCTGTGCAGCCTCGCCCCCGGCGCGCGCCGCGTCGGGCTGTCGGCAACCGTCGCCCATCCCGGGCCGATCCAGGCCTATACCGGCGCCCCTCGCCGCATCGAGGTCGCCGACGGCGCGCCGCCCGAACTGCGCATGACGCTGCCCAAGGGCCGACTGTCGTGGTCCGGCCACATGGGATTGGAGGCAGCCCCGCAGGTCATGGACGCCATCCGCGGCGCCGGCATGACCATCGTCTTCGTCAACACCCGCGCCCAGGCCGAGCTGATGTTCCAGGCGCTGTGGAAGCTGAACGAGGCGACCCTGCCGATCGCGCTGCACCACGGCTCGCTGGAGGTCGCACAGCGCCGCAAGGTCGAAGCCGCCATGGCCGCCGGCAGCTTGCGCGCCGTGGTTGCGACGTCGTCGCTCGACCTCGGCATCGACTGGGGCGGGGTCGACCAGGTGATCCAGGTCGGCGCGCCGAAAGGTGTCTCCCGCCTGCTGCAACGGGTCGGCCGCGCCAACCACCGGATGGACGAGGCGTCGAACGCCATCCTGGTGCCGGCCAACCGCTTCGAGGTGCTGGAATGCGAGGCCGCCATCCTGGGCGTCGCCGCACGCGAACTGGACGGCGACCCACCCCGCCCCGGCGGCCTCGACGTGCTGGCGCAACATCTGCTCGGGCTGGCCTGCAGCGCCCCGTTCCACCCCGACGAGGCGTACGCCGAGGTCACCTCCGCCGCACCCTACGCGGCGCTGTCCCGTGGCGATTTCGACGACGTGCTGCGCTTCGTCGAGGACGGCGGCTACGCGCTGCGCGCCTACGACCGCTGGAAAAAACTGTTCCGCGACAGCGAGGGCCGGATGCATGTGCGTAACGCCCGCACCGCCGCGGCGCTCCGGATGAACATCGGCACCATTGTCGAAGCCCCGGTGCTGAAGGTCCGCCTCGCCAGCAAGCGCGGCCCCGGCGCCTCGCTTGGCGAGATCGAGGAGTATTTTGTCAACATGCTGCGTCCCGGCGACACCTTCATGTTCGCCGGCCGCCTGCTGCGCTTCCTCCGCATCCGCGAGATGGCCGCCGAGTGCGTGGAGGGCGGCGACGGCGACCCGATGGTCCCGGCCTATGCCGGCGGCCGCCTGCCGCTGACCACCAACCTCGCCGACCGCGTGCGCGGGCTGCTGCAAGACCCCGAGAAATGGGACCTGTTCCCCGACCAGGTGCGCGACTGGCTTCGGCTGCAGCGCGGCGTCTCCCGCCTGCCCGGCCGCGCCGACCTGCTGATCGAGACTTTCCCGCGCGGCGACCGCTGGTATCTGGTCGCCTACTGCTTCGAGGGCCGCAACGCCCACCAGACGCTGGGCATGCTGCTGACCAAGCGCATGGAGCGCGCCGGCTACGCACCCTTGGGCTTCGTCGCCACCGACTACGTGCTGGGCATCTGGTCGGCCAATCCGCCGCGCAACGTCGCCGCGCTGTTCGACCAGGACATGCTGGGCGACGACCTGGAATCCTGGATGGCCGACAGCTCGATGCTGAAGCGCACGTTCCGAAACGTCGCGGTAATCGGCGGCCTGATCCAGCGCAACCTGCCGGGGGCAGAAAAGAACCGCAGGCAGGTGACGGTGAACAGCGATCTGATCTATGACGTGCTGCGCCGCCACCAGCCGGACCACATCCTGTTGCGCGCCACCCGAGCCGACGCCGCCACCGGGCTGACCGATGTCGGACGCATCGCGGCGATGCTGGCGCGGGTGAAGGGCCACATCGTGCACATGGTGCTGTCGCGGGTCTCGCCGCTGGCGGTGCCGGTGCTGCTGGATATCGGACGGGAAAGCGTGCGCACCGACGACGACGAGGAAGCTCTGCTGGCCGAAGCCGAAGCCATCATCGCCGAGGCCACCGGCCAAGCCGAACCGCCCTATGTGCCGGCGGTGCACCGCGCCAACGTCGCCCGCCGATCCTCCGGCGCGCAGAAGACGCTGGTGCCGCGCCGCGCGGCCGCCCGCCAGTCGGATATGTTCTCGTGACCGCGGCCGCGCCGATCCATCTGGCTGGCGAGCGCCTGATGCTGGACCCGATGGGCGCCCTGTTCTGGCCCGAGCAGCGGCTGCTCGCGGTATCCGACCTGCATCTTGAAAAAGGTTCGTCCTTCGCCCGCCGCGGCATGCTGCTGCCGCCGTGGGACACGCACGCGACGATCGACCGCCTGACCCTGCTGCTGCGCCGCTGGTCGCCTCAGGTCGTCGTGGCGTTGGGGGATTCTTTCCACGACGCAGCGGGATCGGGGCGGCTGCCGGCGACCGAGGTCTCGCGGCTGAACGCCATGACCGGCGCACACCGCTTCATTTGGGTGCAGGGAAACCACGATCCGACGCCGCCCGACGGGCTGGGTGGGGAATGGATCGAGAGTTTCGCAGCCGGCCCGATGGTATTCCGCCACCAGGCGATCACCGGCGCCGACGCCGGTGAGGTGGTCGGCCACCACCATCCGAAGGCGAAGGTTCCGGCACGGTCGGGGTCGGTGTGCCGGCCGTGTTTCGTGTTCGACGGACGGCGGCTGATGATGCCGGCGTTCGGTGCTTACACCGGGGGGTTGGACGTGCGTGACGCGGCGATCAACCGCCTGTTCCCGCGCGGCGGGCGGGTGTTCCTGCTGGGCAGGGACCGGCTGTTCAGTTTTGAGATCGGATGGGGCACCGCACCGCACTGATGTCATCCGCCGACGAATTTGATTTTTTTGCAGGCGAATACGATAGAGATGACACGTGGTAGCCAACTGCAGCGGCTGGGTCATTCTCTAGCCGCGGAGCCGCCCAAGGCAGGAGGGCCGATGAGCGACTATGACGCCGACATCCTGATCTGGTCGGAGCGCCAAAGCGCGCTGCTGCGACGCCTCGCCAGCGGCGAGCGGATCAACGATCAGGTGGATTGGGAAAACGTCATCGAGGAGATCGAGAGCGTGGGCACCCAGCAACGCCACGCCGTCGAGTCACTGCTGGGCCAGGCACTCCGCCACATGCTGAAAGCCGACGCCTGGCCGCAGTCGCGCGATGCGCCGATCTGGCGGGCCGACGCCATCGACTTCCGAGCCCAGGCAGCTAATCGCTTCACGCCGTCAATGCGGCAGCGGATTGACCTCGCCCGGATTTACCGCCAGGCACTGCGGTCAATTCCTGAAACAATGGACGGCCAGCCGCCGCTGCCGCTGCCTGACGTCTGCCCGATGACGTTGGACGACCTGCTAAGCGACGGCCCCCACGTGGGAGAAGCCGATGGGTGACTACGACGCGGACATCCTGATCTGGTCGGAACGCCAGAGCGCCCTGCTGCGTCGGCTCGCCGGCGGCGAGCAGATAAACGACCAAGTCGATTGGGAAAACGTCATCGAGGAGATTGAGAGCGTGGGCAACGAGCAGCTTCACGCTGTCACCTCGCTTCTGGTGCAGGCACTGGTCCACATACTGAAGGCCGAGGCGTGGCCGTTGTCGCGGGAGGTGCCGCACTGGCAATCCGAAGCCCGGCGGTTTCGCGGCGATGCAGCGGACCGCTATGCGCCGTCGATGCGGCAGAGGATCGACCTGCCGCGGCTGTATCGTCGGGCGCTGCATGTCCTGCCCGAGACGATCGACGGCCAGCCGCCATTGCCGGTGGCGGATGTCTGTCCGATGTCGCTGGACGAGCTGTTGCACGACGGGCCGTAGTATTTTGATTAGACTGATACCAACCGCCGCTGAAGCCGACTCTCCCCCTCGCCTGCATACTGAAGCGTGGAGGCTTGCATAGTTGGATAGAGTGTCCGGGAAAAGGATATCCCGATGAAAGTCTCATCGAAAGAGTTTCAGCAGAATGTCGGCCGTTATCAGGATGCAGCTTTGCAGCGGCCGGTCATCATCACCAAACATAACCGTCCGCATACGGTGCTCATGTCCGCGGCCTTGTTCGAGATCGTCATGAAAGGGCGCGCCGCCCGCTTGGTCGAAGACCTGGACAAAGACACGTTGAACGCCATTGGCAATAGCTCGGTGGGACCCGAACACGACCAGCTCGATAAGCTTATGGAAACTTGGAATCCGTGAGTCTGCCGACGCCACAGCCTAGCCTAGTAATTTCATACTCGTATTTGTGGGCACGAGAACACCAAAAAGGGGCACAGGAAGGTCGGAAAACCAAGCCATCCGCAATCGTAGCCGCGCGCCAGATCGTCGGACATCATGAGATAGTTACGGTCGTGCCGGTCACGCACGCGCCGCCAAGCGATCCGGGGGATGCGATTGAAATACCTCCCGCGCTCAAAGCTCATCTTGGGCTTGATGATCTACCGTCCTGGGTCGTGGTGACGGAAACCAATGACTTTCGGTGGCCTGGATCCGACCCGCGGCCAGTGGCGGGCGAACGGCTTCGAGTACGGCATGCTGCCGCGCTTACATTAGGTGCCGGAGCAACCTAAGCGCGAGCAAGAGCCTCCATCGCCCTTTTTACATTTCCCTCGCGCACCGTCACGGGAAAATTAACCGCCATTGCGAGCATAAAGGCTGCGAAGAAAAGGCCGGGAAAGCCATGGAGCCCGAGTCCAAAGTCTGGATAATAAGAGAAGTGGATCATCAGAAAGGCGCACAGTCCAATTGCAATAGCGGCCAGGGTAAACCCAATTCGCTCGCTCATCCTTAAATACCGCCATTTTTGGAGCGTACCCCCAAATGGGACGAACGTCCAATGACCGGACGCCTTATCCAAAATCCCGCAGGCAAGCACCCCGTCTGGATTTTGGTTATAAGAGGAGTAAACAACAGTGACCGCAGAGTTGATAGCATACGAAACATGCTCGTTGCCGTATAAAGTTACAAAAAAACGAGCGCCAGAGTCCTTTTGGAACCACACAGTCGTTCGCCTAAAAAACCTAGTTTTGTCACCATTCAACACCGGAATGTTCTCCGAATGTGCGGCTACGATTGTAGCATCCAACGCGGCCATGTTATAGTTGCAGCCAAATAAGCGCGTGAAGACTTGCCGGTCGGGGGCCGCGATCGGCTCACCCCCGTTCTGAGCCTTTTGATGCCCATCATCCGTGGTAGCAGCGCCGGAATGGAGACTTACCATGTTGATAACGGTCAAACTGCCAACTTGAGAGTTATTAGAATTGTTCCCCGACCGCTGGTTCTGGCGCCACATGACGCCTACTCCCCATCACCGTTCTTTTCGGTCCCGACCTTCAAATTTCCAACTTGTAAATTCGACGAGTAACGGCCTCCTCGCTGTCGCTGGATTAGGATCGGCTGATTGTCTCGCTTACGACCTTTGATCAGGTTAAGCACGAACACAAGAATTGCCGTTCCGAGACCACTAAAACCGGTAAGAAATATCCCTTTGTGACTTTCGACGAAGTCAAACATACTCTGAACATCACTCATCTTCGATGCCTTTTCCGTCGCGTGTGGAAACTGAACAGAACATCATAAACCAATTTTGTCCCGAGCTTGTGGCCGGACGTTTTGCGTCCATGACCCTCTGGCTGTCGCGTTCGGCGAGCAGGTTGTCGCCACTCAAGAAGCTGAGCTTCCACTCTCTCTCGATAGAAGGAAGGGTAGACGAAACGAGATTGCCCAAATTCAACCTGCACTCTTATGGCAAGGCGTTGTCTACTTCGCTTGAATAAACGTGGGTAGAAAGTATAACGGTTCGGCCGCCCGCGAGGGACGGACGCTGCTTAATAACTCTACCCCCCAAACACCCCCTCCATCGCCCGCCGATACCGATAAGCCTCATCCCCCACATCCACCCGCACATCCTCCCACGTCACCGCCTGACCTACCGCCACATCCCGCACCAACGGCACCCGGTTCGCCAACCCGATCGGCAACCCGCCGCGCCGGACACTATCCCCCGCCGTCATCAGCCTGCCCCAAACGCAAGCCCCACCCTCGCCATCCAGCACCTCCCCGGCCCGCAGATCCCGCTTCGCCGTCGAAACCACATCGCCGCGGAACCCGGTCGGCGCCCCCGTCGCCTCCTTGCGCAACGCCGCAGACAGGATCGAAACATTCAGCTCCAGCCCGATCAAGTGAAACGGCCGGTACAACGCCGAATGCCGCCCCGACGCATCCGTCACCACGCCATACTCCGCAAAGCACCGCCGCGCATACTCGTTCGGAGCCTCGAACACCACGAACACCCCCCAGCGCAGGTCGTTCTTCACCGCACCCCCATCGCGATGCACGCTGGAGATCACCTCCACCTGCCCGGCATGGTGCAACCCCCCTTCGTTGCCCGGCCGCAGCCGCTCCGCCATCTCGTGCGTGCCCACCGCCGGAAACGCCAACCCGTCCGGCGCCGGCGTCAGCCCCGACGCGTTCGCCACCGCCGCCATCTCGATCGCCGATTTCGTGCCATCAAGAAACGAGTTGAACATCTGCGGGTTCATCCCGCCAAGCTTCGCCTGCTCCGCCGTCAGCCCGTAATACGGCCACACCGTCTCCGGGGTCGAGGCATGATACTCCGGCAAATACTTCGTCCCCTTTCCCGCGGCAATCACCGGAAACCCGCAAGCCCGCGCCCAATCCACCAGCTCGCAGATCAACGCCGGCTGATCGCCATACGCCAGGCTATACACCACGCCGGCAGCCTCGGCCTCGCGCGCCAGCAGCGGCCCGGCCAGCACGTCCGCCTCGACGTTCACCATCACGATATGCTTGCCCTCGCGGATCGCCCGCCGGGCATGGGCAATACCGGCCGGAGCATGCCCGGTCGCCTCCACCACTACCTCCACATCCGGTGCCGCGATCATCGCCCCGGCGTCGTCAACGAACCGCGTCGCAGCGATCCGATCCTCGGTCCAGCCCACCCTACGGCACGCCGCGCGGGCGCGATCGGGCGAAAGATCTGCGATCGCCGCGACCTCCAGCCCAGGCGTGGTCGGCACCTGAGACAGGAACATCGACCCGAACTTGCCGGCACCGATCAGCCCGACGCGCACCGGCTTGCCGGTCGCGACACGCTTTTGCAGCAAACGATAAAGGTTCATGGCGGTGCTCCATCGGGCAGTTGATGCACCAGTTCTACCCGCCGGCGGCCGCGATGCGAACCGCCCTGATCAGGAACCGTTCCGCCACATCCCCCGACCCGCCACCCGAGCCTCAGCCTCCGCCTCGCGCAACTCAGCGGCCTCGGCGCGAGCCCAGCCAGCGCGCACCAGCGCCCGGTTCAGCCGAGTGCCGCCGGCAAAACAGTCCCCCAATAGACGGTCGTGCCCGCGGATCGTGCAGTCCACCGCGTTGCCTCGCAGCAGCGCAGCCAGCGCGTTCGCCGCCGCCGCGCCGCAATCAGCCGCCGCCCTATCGTCGCCCGGGCACGGCGAACCACGGGCGGGCGCGGTGATCCCTTCCAGTTGCACCACACGATCGCCGATCCGCAACGTCTCGCCGTCCAGCACCGCCAGCCGTTCGGTCGTAGCCGAGACATGACGGCTCGGAAGTGCCATCGCCGGCGACAGCGACGGCCCGACGAACAGCCACGCCACCACAACCAGCGTCGCCATCCCGCCGGCGAGCGCAAGCAGCACGCCTACAAGCCTCCAATCGCGCCTCTCAATGCGCCAAGGGCTGGCTCGGAAGATCCGTCGCTTGTGATTGAGTGACACGGCCCCTCCCCCGATTGCTTCGGCGCGGCTACCCGATCGGTAGGCGATTCGCCACCGATAACTTGCCGCCATGCCAAACCCCGATGCCGAGCGTCAGGCCCAGTAAGCCGGCTGACGGCGGAATCGCTCGAACGCATCGACGATACGAGGTCGCATCCGCACCGCGCGCGCCGCCAGGAAGCCGGTGACCAGCCCAACCGCGTAGCCGTGCCGTCCAGCCGGACCACCAAGCTGCAGCAGCAGATGGCTCGCCGCGGCGCCGTCGTTCAACACCCCGAGTCGCTCCTGCAACGCGCTAAGCCGGCGGATGAAACGATGCGACGCCTTGCCCTGATGCAGCGTCGAGAACATCTCCGCGGCATAGCGGGCCCGCTTCGCCCGCAGCCGCACCCCATGCAAAGCGGCGATGTCCAGGTCATCGATCTGCTTGCCTAACGACACCAACTTCTTCCAGCGCTGCTGCAACACCGGCCCAGCAAATTCCGCCAAGGTAGCGGCGCCAGTAGCAGCGCTGGCAGCCGAACCAGTCGCGGCGTCGGGCGCCCGGTCATTCACCGCCTCATCGCCCGCCACCTCCGAAGCAACGTGCCAGAACCGGGCGGCGACAAACCATGCGACCTCGATGCCAAGCAAGCGGAATGCGGCACTCTCCAAATACGCCGCCAGTGCGCCCTGCGACTCCCGCCGCCGTCGTTCGGCCGCCGCGATCAGCCGCCTTAGGCGGTCATCCTCCGGCAGCGCCTGCTGGATCGCCGGAATGGTCTCCTCGGCGAACACATCCCAGTCCCGCGTCGGACCCAACCGCGAACCAAGGTCCTTCAGCGCATCGTTGACCGCGTCCAGCGCGCCGCCTGGGAACGCCGCCTGAAAGATCGACATCGCTGATCGGGCCCGGCGAACCGCGACGCGCATCTGGTGCACCGCCTCGGTCGCATCGCCATCGCGGCGCACCGCGGGCGGAGCGTTCACCAGCACCACGTCCATCAGGTGACCCAGTATGTGCATCAGGGCATCCGCCACGCTCAACGGCCCGGCCGGCAACTCCGGCGCGCCGGCATGCCGAGCCGCGGCCGCTCGCCCGGTCGCCAGCGCCACCCCGTCCGCCGCCAATGACGTCAGCGGCACGCCGACCGGCACCGCGCCGGCGATCATCCGGGCGATGGCCCGCACCCCCTGTTCCTCACCGCTCAGCCAGATCCGTGCCGCCGGCCGTTCCGCCGTCACCGACCGCAAGATCCCCCTCGCCACTGTCACCGTGACCGCCTGACCGCCGGACTGGTGCACGCTGGCGGTCTGCCGTCCCTCGAACGCCGCCAGCGGAGCCAGCGGCGATGGCAGTGCGGCCAGATCTGGCGCTTCGGCCACCACCGGCACCGGCTGACCCGGCAGCCACGTCGCCGCCCCCGGATAGACTCGCTCGAGACGCTGCACGCCCCGGTGTTCGGCTAGAATCATGCCGTCGGCCAGCAAGCCGCGCTCCGGGCTGTCATGCCAGACGATCTTCAGAGACTGACTACGCGGCCGGCCGTCACGGCACGCCGAAAGCGGCTTCAGCCGCGACAGCGTGGCGACCGCGTCCGCCTCGGTGGCAAGCTCCAGCTCCATCAGGATGAACCGGTGCCCTCCAGCATCTGCGGCGTCAGGAACCGCACCAGCCGCCCACCGCCCTCGCGTAGGTCCCACCATGACCCGGCAACGACGAACTCGGCCAGCGCTCCGGTCGGGAACCCAGCCGCCAAGGCGCGCTCATGCTCGCCACCGCCGCGCATCGCCCGCGGCCCGGCCAGGGTCACCGCCAGGTCGTGCATGCCGGGATTGTGACCGATCAGCAGCACGCTGCGCACCGTTTCGGCCACCCCGTGCAATGCCGCGGTAAGCTGAATCGGATCGGCCAGGTAGAGGCTGTCCATCGGCTCCACCAGCGGCGTGTCGTCCCACGGCTCCAGCGCTTCCAGCGTCTCGATCGTGCGCCGGGCGGTGGACACCAGCACGACGTCGGGCGCCAGCCCAAGGTCGCGCATGGCATGGCGCATCGCCACCACCGCTCGCCGGCCGCGGGCGTTCAGCGGACGCTCCCGGTCGGGCATCGAGGCGTCGTTCCACGACGACTTCGCGTGGCGCAAAAGCAGGAGTTGCCGCATGACAGAACCCATCCTGCCATGCTCGCTGCGTCTTGTCCTCCCCCTCTGTTGTGGCCGCCCTGGCATGTTCAAACCCGTCATCGGCGCCATCTGCGAGCGATAACCAAAGGGCAGGACATGGCGGTCGATACTCTACGTGTGGTGCTGGGCGATCAGCTTTCAGCCTCACTGTCGGCGTTGTCCGATCTCGATCCGGCGGCCGATAGGGTGCTGATGGCCGAGGTCATGGGCGAATGCACCCACACGCCATACCATTTGAAGAAGCTGGTGCTGGTGCTGTCGGCGATGCGCCATTTCGCCCAGGCCTTGACCGAACGCGGCGTCCAGGTGCGCTACGTCCGGCTGGACGATCCCGACAACACCCAGACGCTGCGCACCGAGGTCGGCCGCGCGGTCGGCGCCCTGAAGCCGCGCCAGGTGGTCGTCACCGAACCGGGCGCTCACCGGGTGGTCACCGACATGGCCAACTGGACCGAACGCCTGGAGATCCGCCCCGACACCCGGTTCCTCTGCTCGATCGCGCAATTCCGCCATTGGGCCGCCGGACGCAACGGCTTGCGCATGGAGTTCTTCTATCGCGAGATGCGCCGCCGCAGCGGATTGCTGATGACCCCGGACGGCCCCGAGGGAACCCGCTGGAACTTCGATGCCGACAACCGCAAGCGCTTGCCGCCTGGGTTGCAGGTCCCGGCCGTCGCCGAATTTCCCCCCGACGCCATAACCCGCGAGGTGATCGCCCTGGTGCGTCGTCGTTTCACCACCGGCTTCGCCGACACTGACGGCTTTGCTTTCCCGGTCACCGCCCAAGACGCCGAGGCCGCGCTCGACGACTTCATCGCCCACCGGCTGCCCGGCTTCGGCGACTGGCAGGATGCAATGCGCAGCGGGACTCCCACGCTATTCCATGCGGTTATCTCGCCGGCCCTTAACCTCGGCCTGCTCGATCCGCTGGCGGTCTGTCGGGCGGTCGAGGCGGCCTACCGGCGCGGCACCGTGGCACTGAACGCCGCCGAGGGATTCATCCGCCAGATCATCGGATGGCGCGAATTCGTGCGCGGGATCTACTGGCTGAAAATGCCGGAATACGCGACGCTGAACGCATTGCAGGCTACCCGCCCGCTGCCCGATTTCTACTGGAACGGCGAGACCAAAATGGCATGCATCAGCCAGGTGGTGCGCCAGACCCGCCGCCATGCCTATGCCCACCACATCCAGCGCCTGATGGTCACCGGCAATTTCGCGCTGCTGGCCGGATTGCACCCCGATGCGGTCGATGAATGGTACATGGCGGTCTATGCCGACGCCTACCAATGGGTGGAAATGCCTAACACAAGGGGCATGGCACTGTTCGGCGACGGCGGCATCGTCGGCTCGAAGCCGTATGCCGCTTCCGGTGCCTACATCAACCGCATGAGCGACTATTGCGCCGGCTGTGCCTATGACGTGAAGCAGGCGACTGGACCCACCGCCTGCCCGTTCAATTTCCTGTACTGGGACTTTATCGCCCGACACGCAAAGCGGTTTGCCTCGAATCCCCGGATGGCGATGCCGCTGCGCAATTGGCAACGCATGGCGCCGCAACGTCGCGACACGATCCGCGACCAGGCCGCGGCGTTCCTCGCTCGGTTGGACCACCCGCAAACCCCGCAAGCCCGATCGCAAGCCCCGTAAGGCCACCCAGGCCGGGCAACTCGGTCAGGCCACTCAGGTCAGGCCAGATCGATCCACGACAGATGGCCGCCCTTGCCGGCGCCGGTGTCCAGGAACACCGCGATCCCGCCAAGCGCGCCATGCCGCACATACGGCCGCCCGTCGCTGCTGCGGCGATCGTGGCCGCAATACACTGTCATTCCATCCGGAATACGGTCCACCCAGCGCAGGCTGCGCTCAGGGTAGCCATCGGCCTGCATGCGACCCGTCGGCTCCCCATACAAGGCCCGAGCCAGCGGCCCGTGCGGCCGCTCCAGGCCGTGTTCCGGCGATGGCTGCTGCAGCATCTCGGTATGGAAGCCGCCATGCACGAATAACGCCGAACGGTCACGCACCCAGGCCGGAGCCTCGGCGACCAGGCGCACTGTTTGCGCCTTCAAGGCGTCGTCGAGCTGGGCGATGGTGGCCTGCACCACCGGATCGGTGCGCACGTTGTCGCCGGACAGCGCACGCGCCAGCTTCAGATCGTGGTTGCCCAACAGAAACAAGCCGTGGCCGTGTTCCACCAGCGCGAACATCATGCGCAAGGTCGCCGCGCTGTTCGGGCCGTGGTCCGCCAGATCACCAAGCTGCACGATGAACCGATCGGTGGCGATGGCGTAGGCGAACCCGGTGGCGTCGCCGTGCACGTCGCCGACGACTCGGACAGGCGCACCAGCAGGGATGGCGGGAGTGGTCATCGAACTATCATGAAGATAGATCGAAATGGCACATCATCCAGGCAATTGGTCGCGACCGTCAATCTAGACTAATTGGGGTCGCAACCGTCGACCTCAGACGCCTCAGCCCGATGAACGAATATCGGCGTATGCACTCAGCGCCCGCTCCCGCCCCGCCGCCAGATCGACGATCGGGTTGGGATAGGTTTCACCCAGACGCACGCCGGCTGCCTCAAGCGCGTCCGCCGGCGCCTGCCAGGGGGCATGCAGATGGCGGCTGTCCAACCGGGCCAACTCGGGCACGAATTGGCGAACGTAGTCGCCGTCGGCGTCGAATTTGCAGCCCTGCAGCACCGGATTGAAAATGCGGAAATATGGCGCCGCGTCGGCACCGCAGCCGGCGACCCACTGCCAGTTGCCGGAGTTGCTGGCCAGGTCGGCGTCCACCAGCGTGTCCCAGAACCACGCCTCCCCCTCCTGCCACGGGATCATCAGGTGCTTGATCAGAAAACTGGCGACGATCATGCGCACCCTGTTGTGCATCCAGCCGATCCGCCAAAGCTGGCGCATCCCGGCATCGACGATCGGCACTCCGGTCCGGCCCTGCTGCCAGGCGGCCAACGCCGGCTTGTCGTCGCGCCACGGCATATTGGCGAATTCGCGCTTCAGCGGCGCCTCCGGCAGGTCGGGATGGTGCCAAAGCAGATTGGCGCAAAACTCCCGCCATAGCAGTTCGCGGATGAAGATCTCGCGGCCTTTGCCGCCGCTCCCCCGATGCGCCATGTGCCACAGTTGAACGGCGGAGATTTCGCCGAAATGCAGGTGCGGCGACAGCATTGACGTGCCGTCCCCCGCCGGCCGATCGCGCGCCGCGGCGTAACCCCGCATGGCGTGCTCCAGGAACGCCTCGGCCCGTTCCATCGCGCCCGTCTCACCGGGCGTCCAGGTGTCGCGCAGACCGCCGGCCCAGTCCGGCTTCCTCGGCAGCAGGTCCCAGTCTTCCAGCCGCTCAGAGCGTGGCGGCTTCGCGGCGCGGATCTCGGTGGGCGCCGGCAGCGGCGGCTTCGGCCCACCCAGCGCCAGACACGCATTAGCGAACGGCGTGTAAACGCCATACGCGCCGCCGCCCTTGGTGCGCACCAGATCCGGATGGAACAGCGTGGAGGTGCGCATGCGCGCCACCTTGCCGCCGAACCCGTCGGCCACCGCCTGTTCCACCCGCCGCGCCCACGGATCGGCGCTGCCGCCAGTGAACAGCTCGGCCGCACCCGTCTGGCCGGCGATCTCGGTCATGATCGCGACGCTGTCGCCGCGGCGCAGCGTCAGATGGCCGCCACGCTCGGCCAGCGACTGGCGTAAGGACGTCAGACTGTGGTGCAGCCACCAGCGCGACGCCCCGCCCATCGCCCAGCGATCGGGGGCGGCTTCATCAAGGATGAACAGCGGCAGCAGCGGACGCCCCGCCTCGATGGCGGCATTCAGCGCGGCATGATCGGCCAGCCGCAGGTCATTGCGGAACCACACGATAGCAGGAGCGTTTGTCGACATCGATCGGATGTAGGGACGCTACAGCGCGCGTCCATGTCTGGACGTCCATATCCTGACTTCCGCGTGTGAACGTCCAAGTCCGGGCGCCGGCATGTCGGGGTGTCCGCATCTTGGCGTCCAGTCCGCCCCTGCGATCCGTGGCCGACCTCCGCGACCCCATGCCGCCCGCTCACATCGCTCGCAGCAGACCCAACCGGCGGATCAGCCACGGCATCGTCAGACCCTGGACGAAAATGGAAAACGCCACCACCGCGAACGATACCACCAGAATCTCCTGCCGCTCCGCCACATTCAGCGGCAGCGCCAACGCCAACGCCAACGCCAACGCCCCGCGCAGCCCACCCCAGACCAGAACATGCTGATAGCGGGCATCAATCCTGGTGCGCGTGCCGGAGAACAGCGCGGCAAGCGGGTAGACCGCCAGCGCCCGACCCAGCAGCACCAGCGCCACCGCGACGGCGGCCGCTCCGGCCAGTGGGACGATCGGCTGACGCGCCTCGTGGCTGCCGATCAGAATGAACACCAGGGAATTCACCAGAAATGCGGCATATTCCCAGAACGCCAGGATGTGGGTCCGCCCGGATTCGGACAATGCGCGCATCCAGCCGAGATTGCCGATCACCAGCCCGGCGGTGAGTGACGCCAGCACACCCGACATATGGAAGTGCTCAGCAATCAGAAACGATCCATAGGCGGCGATGGTGGTCAGCGTGATCTCCACCATATGGTCCTCGGTTCGCCAGGCCATGAGCAGAACCAGGGTGGCGACCGCCACGCCCGACATGATACCCCCGGCAACCGTCCACAGCAGCGAACCGGCGATTGCCATCGGAGTCATCGCCGCTCCGGCGGCGATCGCGGCGACCAGCGAGAAGCCGACCGCGGCTGCGCCGTCGTTCAATAAACTTTCGGATTCGACGATCATGCTGAGCCGCGGTGCCACCTTCATCTCCCGGAACGACGCGATCACCGACACCGGGTCGGTTGCGGCGATCAGCACACCGAACAGCGCCGAGCCGATCCAGCTCCAGCCGATGGCGAAATGCATGCCGACGGCAACGAAGGCCGCCGCAATCACAACACCGGGAAACGCCAGACCCAGGGTCAACGGAAGGTTCCAGCGGAACGCCCCCCATTCCAGTTGCAGTGCCGCTTCGAACACCAGCGGCGGCAGGAAAATGTTGAAGATCAAATCGCGCGTCAGCGGCAATTCCACCGTCTTCGGCAGCAGCGCCAAGCCGATGCCGGCGATCACCAGCCCGACGCTGTATGGCAGCCTGAGACGGCGCGAAACCATGGCGACCACTGTTGCGATCAGCAGCAGCAGCCCCAGACTGTAGATCGAAAAATGTGGCAAGCGACCCTCCGGCTGGCGGTCACATCCTATCGGCTGAATCGGCCCGCTGTCTGCGCCCCACCGGTCACGCCCGCCCTTCGGTCTCCAGTCCCAGGTAGATCCGCTGCACGTCCTTGTCTTCGGCCAGGGCGGCGGCTGGTCCGTCCAGCACGGTGCGGCCGGTCTGCAGCACATAAGCGTAGTCCGCCACCTCCAGCGCAAGCTCGACCGTCTGCTCGGCCAGCAACAGCGTCAGGCCTTCCTGCCGCAGCCGAGCCAGCGTCTGATACATCGACTCGACCACCGCGGGCGCCAGCCCAAGGCTCGGTTCGTCCAGCATCAAAAGCTTCGGGTCGCTCATCAGCGCGCGCCCGGTCGCCAGCATCTGGCGCTCGCCGCCCGACAGCGTTCCGGCGCGCTGCCGGCGCCGTTCTGCGAGCCGCGGAAACAGCGTGAACACCCGGTCCAGCAATGCCGGGACGCGCCGCTTGTCGGCCAGCACGGTGGCCCCCAGCCGCAGATTCTGCTCCACGGTCTGCTGCACGAACAGCCGCCAGCCCTCGGGCGCCAGCGCCAGGCCGGAAGCGACGATGGCGAACGCTGGGGCGCCGGTGATTGCCCGCCCCTGCCAGGTCACGGTGCCCCCGGCCGGAGGCACCAATCCTGCGATCGCATTCAGCGTGGTGGTCTTTCCCGCCCCGTTCGACCCCAGCAGGGCAACAACGGCGCCCGCGGGCACCGCCAGCGACACGTCGCCGACCCCGACAAGATCGCCATACCGGACCTGCAGCCCGGACACGCTGAGCAAGGGCAGGGTCATCGGGCTCGCGCTCCGGCGGAGGTTGGCTTCGGGCAAAACATCACATCCGCACCCGCTTCATATGGTGGCCAAGATAGGCGGTCACCACCGCGGGATCATCCACCACCGCCCGCGGCTTGCCCTGGGCGATGACCTTGCCTTGGTGAAACACCACCGCCCGTTCCGCCAGCGACAGGATCACCTCCATGATGTGCTCGACGATGACGATGGTGATCCCCAGCCCCTGGATCCGGCGCACGAGTTCGATCGCCAGCCGCACCTCGGCCGGGGTCAACCCGGCCAGCGCCTCGTCCAGCAGCAGCAGCCGAGGTTCGGTTGCCAGCGCCCGCGCGATCTCCAGCCGCTTGCGCCCCGGAGTGCCCAGCGACCGGGCCGGCGATCCGGCCGAGGCCGCCAGACCGGTGAACGCCAGCACCTCCTGGGCCTTGCGCACCGCTTCGGCACGCCGCGGATGGCGCAGGAAGGCGCCCACCATGACGTTCTCCACCACTGTCATGTCCTCGAACGTCACCGGCACCTGGAACGTCCTGGCCATGCCCAGCCTGGCGTGCGCCTCGGGGCTGGTTCGGGTGACGTCTTGATCCAGGAAGCGGATGGTCCCGGCGGTGGGTTCGGCGTCGCCGGCCAGGCAGTTGAAGAACGTACTCTTGCCGGCCCCGTTCGGCCCGATCAACCCGACGATCTCGCCCTCGGCGACATCCAGGTCGGCCGCGTCCACCGCGCGGAACGCACCGAACGCCTTGACGATGCCGCGCGCTTCAAGGAACACGCGCCACCCCCCTGGAAATACGACGCGCCGTCAGCGCGTCCCACACCGCCGCCACCCCACCCGGCTGGAACCGCGCCACCAGCAGGATGATCGCGCCATACACGATGAAGGTGATGCCGGTGCCGCCGCCGCCGAACATCGCGTTGGTGGTCTCTTCCAGCGGGATCAGGATCACCGCGCCGACCAGCGGCCCGAACAGCGTCCCCGCCCCACCCAGTGCCGCGATGATCACCATCTTGATCGAGACCAGAAGACCCAGCGCGCTATCCGGATCGATGAAGCCGACCATAACCGCATAGAGCGACCCCGCGACCGAGGTGAACCCCGCCGACAACAGCAGCGCATACAGTTTGTAGCGCAACACCGGCACCCCCAGGCTGCTCGCCGCTCGGTCGCCGCCGCGGATCGCCGCCAGGTAATACCCCATCCGGCTACGCTGCATCTGCCGCGTCAGTGCCAGCAGCACCACCAGAACCGCCAGAAACAAATAGTGGTAGGGAATCGGGCTGATGAACGACAGGTCCCACCACCCGCGCGGCACCGGCGGCCCCATCAGCCCCACCGCCGCCCCGGTCAGCGGCCAGTTGGCCACCAGGATGTGAAACAACTCGGCCGCCGCGATCGTCGCCATCGAGAAATAATGCCCGCGCAGCCGGAACGTCGGCGTGCCCACCAGTGCCGAGATCGCCATCGACACCACCACCCCGATCGGCGCCCCCGCGATCGGTGGCCACCCCAGCTTTGTATAGACAACCAGCGATGCATAGGCGCCGGCACCGAAGTAAACCGCGTGGCCGACCGAGACCTGCCCGGCATAACCGCCCAGCAGGTTCCAAGCCGAGGCCGAGATCGCCGCCAGCAACACCAGCGCCCCGACGCGCTGCAGGAACACGTCCTGCACCAGCAGCGGCCACGCCGCGATGGCCAGGAAACCGATGACGATCAGCGGCCAGTTCCGCATCGCTCAGTTGGTCCCCAGCAGGCCCTGCGGGCGCACCCACAGCACCAGCAGGAACAGCGCATAGACCACCACGTCCTGATAGACCGCCCCGATCAGGTAGGCCGACAGTGCCTCGATCACGCCGATGCCCAGCCCGGCGATCAGCGCCCCCGGCACGCTGCCGAAGCCACCCAGGCAGACCACGACGAAGGCAATCAGCGACAGCGATTCACCCACCGTGGGGGAGATATAGAAGAACAGCGCGATCAGCGCACCGGCGACCCCGGTCGAGGCCGCGCCGATGCCCCAGGCGATGGCCTGCATGCGGTCCGGCCGGATGCCCATCAGCATGGCCGCGCTGCGGTCCTCGGCCACCGCCAGCAGGCGGCTGCCCAATGCGGTCCGGGTCAGCACCAGATGCATGCCGGCGGTAATCACAAGCGCCAATACGCCGGCCAACAGCCGCGACGCCTCGATCCGCAGGCCGCCGATCGCGAACGTGCCGCCAACCAGATTGTCCGGCAGCGAGACGAAATTGGCGGTGAACGCCCAGAATGCGGCATAGCGCAGCACCAGCGCCAGACCGAACGTGCCAAGGATCTGCGCCAGCATCGGGCCCCTGGCGACATGGCGGATCAGCCCGAGATAGACCACGACTCCCAGCACGAACAGCAGCACTGCCGCGCCGGGAACGAAGAAGATCGGCCCCAGCTTCAATAAAGTGAAAGCGAAGAACGCCGCATACATCGCCAGCATGACAAAGTCGCCATGGGCGAAGTTGACCACGTTCATCATGCCCCAGATCAGCGTCAGTCCCGAGGAAAACAGAGCGTAAACCGATCCCATCAGCAGGCCGCTGACCACCACCTGCAGCAGTATCACTCTGTCACGCTCCTTCTGGTTCAGTCGTGTTAGTGTTCGTGGCGGCTTAGTGTTCGTAGCAGCGCTCGCGGATCGGCCGGTTCGCTCAGATCAGCGATCCTGGCGGATCGCCCGGCGGCCCGCAAGCAACAACAAGGCGGCCAAAGTTGTTGCGATCAGCATCCGAGTTGGGCTGGAGTCTTCCGCCGTATTGCGAAGCTTCATCCAGCCGTATTGCGAAGCTTCATCCAATCGTCTTATCGCGGCGCTTGTCGCGAACGCATTGGCGCAATACGGCTTGGCAAAATGGATGAAATGTCAAATTGCGGCAGGAAACCCCTGATGCAAGAACCGCAACAGCCGGCTGCGCGCCTGCTGACCGATGGCAGCCGGCAAGCCAGGCGCGCGATGGACACCACTCCGGCTTTTTGGTTTTCGATGTTTGCCGCCAGCGCGCTGGGCACCAACCTGGGTGATTTCTGCGTTGACGGACTGTCGCTCGACCGCTGGACCAGCTTCGCCGCACTTGCCGCGCTTGCCGGCCTGTCGATCCTGGCGGATCGCGGCGCGGCACGGCGGACCGATGCCGGCTACTGGGTGGCAATCGTGACGCTGCGGGCAGCAGCGACCAATGTCGCGGACTTCCTGACCCACGATCGGAAGCTTGGCTATGTGACGATATCCATCGTGCTAGGCGTTGCCACGCTGCTCGCAGGGCGGTTCACCCGTATCGACAAAACGAACAACGGCAGTCCTACAGTAGACGAGCGCTACTGGGGGACGATGTTGATCGCCGGTATCTTCGGGACGACGGTCGGTGACATGACGTCGCATACGTTCGGTCTCTACGCCGCGGCCGGATCGTTCTGCCTGGCGCTGGCCATCTTCATCGCGCTGCGCGGGCGGTTCGCCGCGACATCCGCCACCGCCTATTGGTGTGTGGTTCTCGCGGAGCGCGCCGCCGGCACCCCTGTCGGTGACGCGCTGGCATCCAGCCGCGCGGTTGGTCTTGGGCTGCCGATTGCGATGGCATGCACACTGGCATTGTTGCTCGCGGGATTGACGGCCTACCGACTGACGCCGCGTTCGGCGCGGCGGTGACCTAACACCGCTAGTTGGCAATCGTCGCGCCGGGGATCAGTTTACCCGTCCCCTGGCAAAGCAAGACAGCCACGGATCGACCGCCGGGCCGCACCGCGCGCGCCATCAGCGACCTTGAATGGGCTGCACCGATTTGCGGTTGACGCGATTCCGCGCCACATCATCGCCGCTCGGCGCAGGCGAATGCGCTAGTCCGCTCAGAGGAATGGCGCCATGGTCCTGCCCGCCGAATTCTCCCTGATCGCCCGCCACTTCCGTCCGCTGGCCGGCCCCGGCGCGCTGGACCTGCAAGACGATGCGGCGATACTGACACCGCCGTCCGGACGCGACCTGGTGCTGACCGCCGACGCCATGGTGGGCGGCGTGCATTTCCTCTCCGACGATCCTGCCGACCTGGTCGGGCGCAAGCTGCTGCGCGTGAACCTGTCCGACCTCGCCGCCAAGGGCGCGGTGCCGCTGGGCTACCTGATGACCGTCTCGACCCCCAAGGATACCCCCGATGCGTGGTTCGCCGCCTTCGCCGCCGGGCTGGCCCAGGATCAGGCGCATTACGGAGTCACCCTGCTCGGGGGCGATACCACCTCGACGCCCGGGCCGATTTCGCTGTCGCTGACCATCATCGGCCACGTCGCGCCGGGCGAGGCGATCCACCGCTCCGGCGCATCGGCCGGCGACGAAATCTGGGTAACCGGCACGATCGGTGACGGCGCCCTGGGACTGGCCGCGGCGCACCGCCGCCTCGCCGACCCAACGGGATTTCTGCTGCACCGCTATCGCCTGCCGCAACCGCGGATCGGGTTGGCGCTGCACGGCATCGCCGCGGCCGCGATGGATGTCTCCGACGGGCTGGTGCAGGACCTCGGACACCTCTGCCGCGCCAACCACCTGGCGGCCGTAATGATCGCCGATCACGTGCCGCTATCCGAGGCAGCCCGCGCCGCCGGGCCGGATTGGCTGGAAGCCTGCCTCACCGGGGGGGACGATTACGAACTGCTGCTGGCGGTTCCGCCAGACCGCGCCGACCCACTGAAAGCGGCGGCGGCATCGCGCGGTATCCCGCTCACCCGGATCGGCCACTTCCATTCCGGCCCGGCCGAGGTCATGGTGCGCGACGCAGGCGGAGAACCGCTTGCTCTGAAACAGCGGGGCTGGAGCCACTTCTAGCCGCAACCGCGCGTCCAAGAGGTTAGACCGCCTGCAATGAACAAGAATGTCTGGCTGCTGTTCACCTGTCAGGCGCTGACAAATGCGGTGATGTCGGGACAGACGGTGATGGCTTCGCTGATCGGCTACAAACTGTCGGGCACCGCGCTGAACACCCTGCCGATGGCGATCCAGATGGTCGCGGTGATGGCCGCTTCCTTGCTCGCCGGCTACGCCTTCCCCCGGTTCGGCCGGCGCGGCGGCTTCTGGCTGGGCTGCGCGATCATGATGTGCGGCAGCCTGACCTTCGCGCTTGGCATCTACAGCGGCAATTTCGTCATCTACTGCCTGGGTGCGATCCCGGCTGGCTTGGGCTTCGGCATCGCCCAGCATCTGCGCTTCGCCGCCGCCGAGGTGGCCGATCCGCACGCCAAGGCCCGCGCCGTCTCCCTGGTGCTGGCCGGCGGCGTGGTTGCGGCCATCATCGGGCCCGAGATGGTGAAGCGCACAAATGCGCTGATCCCCGACTACGTATTCCTGGCCACCTATCTGTACTTGCCGCTGCTGCCGGTGATCACCGCGATCCTGCTGAGCTTCGTGCAGGTGCCCCCGGCGCAGAAGCGAACCGGCGTCCCGGTGCCGCTTCGCACCATCTTCGCTCGGCCCGACTTCATCACCGCGGTGGTCAGTTCGCTGGTCGGTTACGGAACGATGAACCTGGTCATGGCCTCCACCCCGCTGCAGATGCTGATGTGCGGCTTCGGCGTGGCCGCCAGCGCCGACGTGATCCGAGCCCACTCGATCGCGATGTACGCGCCTGGCTTTTTCACCGGCCGGCTGATCCAGAAATTCGGCGTGCACCAGATCATCATGGCCGGCGGCCTGCTGGTGCTGGGCTGCGTCGCGGTCAACGTCTACCGGCCGCCGCTGTTCAACACTTTCATGCTGGCTTTGGCGCTGCTGGGCGTCGGGTGGAATTTCATGTTCGTCGGCGGCACCACCATTCTCACCACGGCCTATGCGCCCGAGGAACGGGTGCGGGTGCAGGCAACCCACGACTTCATCGTATTCGGCAGCGTCGCGGGCACCGCGCTGACCTCGGGTGCGGTGCAGGTGACCGAGGGCTGGACAGTGCTGAACCTAACCGTCGTGCCCCCGGTGCTGATCGCCTTCGCCGTGGTCGGCTGGCACTGGGTGGTGCGATCCCGTCCGGCAGTGCTGCGTCCCTCGACGTTCTGATCAGGCCAGACACCGCGGCCCCGGCCACACACCGTGGCCAGTTGTTCCGTGTTCGGTTTGCGCCTAATTTTACCGCTCGAATACCCAAGGCGAAACATGAACCCTTACGATGCTGACATCGTGGTCTGGTCAGAGCGCCAAGGCGAGTTGCTGCGCCGCCGGGCGGCCGGCGACCTGGTCAATGAGACGGAACTGGATTGGGTCAATATTGCCGAGGAGATCGAATCGTCGGGTCGCACCGAGCGCTCCGCCCTGCGGAGCCATATCGCCACCGTGCTCGAGCACCTGATCAAGCTGCAAGCGTCAGCCGCCACCGACCCGCGCAATGGCTGCAAGGAAACGATCAATCGCGCTCGGGACGATATCGACCGCGCCCTGATCGACAGCCCCAGCATGCGGCGCCTCGTCGCGGGCATCATAGCCGCGGAGACCCCGCGCTCTGCCCGGCAGGTCACACGTTCGCTTGCGCTGCATGGCGAACAATCCGTCGTGGACGTTGCCAGCCTGACGTTCACCGAGGATCAGGTGCTGGCGGATTGGTTCCCGGCATCCGCCTAGCCGACCCGCGATCCGACGCGGGTCACCGGGTCAGGCCAGGAACTGCGTCAGCGCGACGTAGGCGCCGAGCAGGCCTACGATGGTGGCGACAACCTCGAGATAGATCCGCATCTGAAGCCTCCGTCTGACATGCCGGCGATGCTATCGTCGGTCGGCCTGCCGGTTCTGTGACCTACGCCACAGCACAGAGGTACCCCTGCCTGATGTCGGAATCTGGGGCAGCCAGCGGTATGATTGAGGCGGAACGCCACACCAAGGCCGTGTTTCCCCCAGCCCGTCGTCGGCTAGAACGCTTTTAAGGTGACCGTAAACGGTCACCGCGTTCTGGATCTTTGCTTGAGCGAGCGACTTTATCAGCCTGAATTTCCAGTCAGGCTGATGTTGCGCTAGCAGTCAGCCGCCAAGTGCGGCGTACACCGCGGTCTCGAAACCCTCGAACCCCCGCACCGCTTTCGCATCGTAGAACGGCAGCACCTGGGTCGCGTAAACCCCCGCCACCCCGCGTTTCGGATCGATCCAATAATAGCAGTTGGCCAGCCCCGCCCAGGCCAGGCTGCCGGCCGACCGCCCGGTCGGCAATGGCTCCGGGTTGATCAGGAAACTCAGGCCCCACTGCATGCCGGCAACGAAATCGACGTCGTTGGTCGCCGCCGGGACCGCGGTCTTCATCGGATTGCACACAATCCGGTCCATCGCGTTCACCGACATCGCCGCCACGGTCTCGGGCCGCAGGATCCGGGCACCACTCAAGCGGCCGCCGTGCAGGATCATTTGCGCAAATTTCAGGTAGTCCCCCGCGGTCGAATACAATCCTCCGCCGCCCATGTGGAATTCCGGCTCCTGCGGGATTTCAATATCCGTCGACACCAGCCCCTCCGCGGTCCTGGCGTGGATCTTCGCCAGCCGCCGGCGCTGTGCCTCGCTTATCTTGAAGCCGGTGTCGGTCATGCCCAGCGGAGTGAAGATGTGGTCTCGCATGTATTGCGACAGGGTTTGCCCCGATACCGCCTCGACCGCCTTGCCGGCGAAGTCGATGCCGATGCCGTATTCCCATTTCTCGCCCGGATCGGCCGTCAGCGGCAGCGCCAATGCCGCGTTCCGGCAGGTGGTAATGCCGGGGGTTCCGGTCGCCTGCATGTAGCGCACGATCCCGGCGTTCCACATGTCATAGGCGTGGCCCGAGGTATGCGTCAGCAGATGGCGCAGCGTAATCGCCCGCTTCGGCGCCCGCAGCCGAGGCGCGCCCTGCGCGTCAAATCCGTCCAGCACCTGAACCCGGCCGAGTTCCGGCAGCACGCCCGCGATATCGTCGTCAAGCGACAGCCGGTCCTGCTCGACCAACTGCATCGCACAAGCCGCGGTGATCGCCTTCGTCATCGAGGCAATCCATACAACCGTATCGGTGGTCATCGGCTCGCCGGTCGCCAGGTCGCGAGTGCCGAACGCAGCCTCGAACATCATCCCATCGGCGTTGGCCGCCGCCGCGACCACCCCCGGCACGTCACCAGCGTCGGCTGCCTGGCGCAGCGGGGCAGCGATCCTGCTGGTATCGACCATGGTTACCTCCGATTTTTGCTAGCCGCGCGCGACAGACAGACGGCGGCCCGAGGACGCTCTTGCTTCTAATAGCGTAGACCGGTCTGCCACCGAACGCCAAGCAACCGACCCCAGCGCCGGCGCAACCCAACGGGCGCACGAGACTTGGTGAACCGTCAGCCCACCCCCGACGCCCAATCCCGCAGCGCGTCCCTGACCCGCTGAATGACACAATCCCAATCGCCCGGTACGGTCTGACGGAACTGCCGCATGCTGGGATACCAGGGGCTATCATCGCGGTGCATCAGCCAGCGCCAGCAGGAATCGAACCGGTTCAGCATCCACACCGGCTTGCCCAACGCTCCAGCCAGATGAACAACGGCGGTATCCACCGCGATCACCAGATCGAGGCCCGCGATCAAATCGGCGGTGTCGCTCCAATCGTTCAGCCGACCCGAAACGTCTTGCAGGTGCAGCCCCTCGGGCAGCCAATGCATCTGCGCCGCCGGGGGTCCAAGCTGCAACGATACGAAGCTGCAGCCCTCGACCTCCAGCAGCGGCACCATGTCGGTCAGGCGCATCGACCGGCGTTGGTCGACCGCCACCGCTTGAGGCTGTGCGGTCCGCGATTTGCCGGCCCAAACCAGGCCGACCTTCAGCCCCGGACAGCCAGCCAGGAATTCGCCCCAATCGCTTGGATCGGCGTCCAGGTAGGATCGCGGCGCGGGAACCGTCTGCAGCGTGGTGCCGAACGCGGCCGGCAGACTCAGCAGCGGGCTGTGATAGTCGAACGCCGGAAGCAGCAGATCATCCTCGCATCGCACTTCGGCCACCCCGTCCAGCGCCGTCATCAGCCGGCGCAGCGGCTTCGGCACCACCAGCACGACGCGGCCACCCGCCGCCGCGACCATCGGAGCGTAGCGGCAGAACTGCAGCGTATCGCCGAACCCTTGCTCCGCATACAGCAGGACCGTCTCGCCATTCAGCGCCTGGCCAGTCCAGCGCGGTTGGTGCAGCACTGGCGCCGGCCCGCCCATCGCCGCGCCCTCCCAGCGGGCTTCGTATTCCCGCCAGCCCTCTTCCATCCGGCCCATCAGCAGCAACGCCAGCGCCAGATTGGCCCGCGCCTCCGGGTTTCCGGGACACACCGCCAGCGCTTCGCGGCAGCACCGTTCCGCCTCCTCGGGGCGCATCCGCTGCAGCAGCGCCAGCGCCAGGTTGCTGTTGCCCCGCGCCAGGTCCACACCCAGCCCCAACGCGCGACGGAACAACGCCTCCGCCTGCTCCAGATCGTTCAGGATATGCCGGGTCGAGCCCAGGTTCAGCATGGCATTGGGATGCTTCGCGCGCAGCCGCAGCGAAGCCCGGAAGCAATTCTCCGCCTCCGCGACATGCCCCATGGCGTAATGCGCCATGCCCAGGTTGTTGTGCGCATCGGCACAATCGGGATCGAGCCGCAGCGCCTGGCGCTGGCACGACAGCGCTTCCTCCGGCCGCCCCTGCGTCAGCGCCGCAAGCCCCAGATTGACCCAAGCCTCCTTGAACGCCGGATCGAGCGCCACGGCTCGGTGGTAGAACGGCTCCGCTTCCCGCACCCGGTTATGCAGGTGCAGATGGAATCCGTGATTGTGTTCGGCTTGTGCGGCAGCGTTGATCATACCACCGCAAGTTGTGGGGACTTAAATCCTAGACAAGACCTCGTGATGGAATTTTTTCATGTCGGCGGCGGATTTCGTCGCATCCCGGCCTTCAAAGTCGAAATCCAGAGCGGTGACGCCGATTGCGTGCACCGCGGCAATGTCCTCGATCGTATCGGCCACCGAACTGGTGAACAGCTTGCGGCATCCATCGGTCGCCGCCGGAGCCGGCTGGCCATGCCGCTTGACGCGATAGACGACGCCCATGGCGGCGGGATCGCGCCCGGCCGCGCGGGTGAGCTCGCGGATGCGTCCGATGCCGGCGGTCAGCCGCGGCATCGTGTCCAGCAGATGGGCGTTGTTGCTGCCGATCGGATACCAGGCTTCGCCAATCCGCGCCGCACGGCGCATCGACGGGCCGCTCTCACCACCCACCCAAATCGGTGGATGCGGCTTCTGCACCGGCTTGGGGTCGGTCAGCAACCCATCGATATGGACATATTTGCCGTGAAACACCGGGCGGTCCTGGGTCCAGATGACGCGCATCGCGTCCAGATATTCGTCCGTCACCGCGCCACGTTCGGCAAACGGAGTCGTCGATACCGCATCCAGCTCCGGCTTCAGCCATCCGGCCCCGACACCCACCACCAGGCGGCCGCCGGACAGCACGTCGATCGTCGCCAGCATCTTCGAGGTAACCACCGCCGGCCGGTGCGGCACCACCATCACCGCCAGCACGATGCGGATCTTACTGGTCTTGGCCGCCACCCAGGCGGCAGTGGTCAGTTGCTCGACCCGGTGGCCGGGATCGGGTGTGTAGAACTCTCCAGTCGGGGAATACGGATAGCCCGGCGTGCTGGTGTCGGGCAGCGCGATGTGATCGGTCAGTGTCAGGTAGTCGAAGCCCAGCGATTCACCAAGTTGGGCGATATTGGCGATGACCTCGGCCGATGCCATCGGGCCGCTGACCGGCAGGTTGAAGCCGATTTGCATGATGGTTTCCTTTCTGTCGATTGCATTCGCCGTTGGTGTCGGCGCATCGCTTGCGAGTTCAGAACACACCCTTGGCCAGCGCCTCGCGCAGCACCTTTTCGACCCGGGCGTTGTAGCCTTTGCCGGATGCCCGTATCCCGTTGACCACGTCGGCCGCTAGCCGCAAGCCGATATGCACCTTCGGCGACGCAATCCGTGGCCGTCCCCCCTGGCGCATCAGGGATTCGTTCTGGTTGGGAAAGACCTCTTGAACGGCCGCCCTCGCGCGAAGTCCTCTTCCGCCAGCTCGGGATTTTCGTGGTCGTCGATCGACAGGTCCGATTGGTCACGATGATTGGTCGGCTTGGCCTGTTCGATCGGCTTGGCGTTTGCCATTGCGCCTGTTCTTCATCGAGTTAGCCTTGCGCAGGGAGATCACCCGCAGCGTTTAGCCGCGCATGGTGAATGCCATCACGTGCAACACACCATCGATCAGCCCCAGGCGCGGAAACGATCTTCGCCATACGCCACCCCTAAATCAGGCGAAACCGTGTCGTTGTCCGGTTCCATGAGTGCCGCGGCAGCCAGCGAAATCCGATGTTTGCGGTGGTTGATCGAGTCTTTGGCAGGGT
This sequence comes from Rhodopila sp., assembly GCF_965277825.1. Lineage (NCBI taxonomy): Bacteria > Pseudomonadati > Pseudomonadota > Alphaproteobacteria > Acetobacterales > Acetobacteraceae > Rhodopila > Rhodopila sp. The sequence continues at coordinate 1,771,336 of NZ_OZ255846.1, forward strand.
CGAACTCGATTTCCCCTCCCTGGCAGTAGCAACAAAGCTTGGTATGGTCCAGGTTTCTGTGGCAACAACTGGCCCTCACCGCCGCGATCCGCGCCCCTGGGCGCCAGTTGCGCCATCACGCCGGATCGGCAGGATGCACCCGATGACCTACCCGATCGCCCTGCGCGCCGCCATCGCGGACTATCCCCATGTCCGGGCGATCAAACATGGGTCGGTGGCATCCGAACGCGTCCGCTTCGACTTCGAGGACGTCCCCCACATCACCCGCGCCTTCCGCCGCATGGTCCGAACGCTCGATTTCGACCTGTGCGAGATCGCCCTGACCACCGTGGCGCAGGCCCACGCCTTCGGCAAACCGATCAGGGCGCTGCCGATCGTCGTGATGCGCGGCTTTCATCACGCCGCCCTGGTCTGCCCGGCGGAGTCGACGATCCGCCGGCCGGCCGATCTGCCCGGCAAGCGGATCGGCGTGCGGGCGTGGTCGCAGACCACCGGCGTCTGGGTGCGCGGCATCCTGCTCGACGATTACGGCGTCGATCACCGCGATATCACCTGGCTGACCGAGGAAGACGCCCACGTCCAGGAATACAACGACCCGCCCAACGTGCACCGCATCGCCCCCGGCGCCGACCTGACGGCGATGCTGCAAGCCGGAGAAATCGATGCCGCGATTGCCCTGCCCGGCCTGGATCCGGCGGCGGTGAGGCCAGTGATCGCGGACCCAATGGCGGCGGCATCGATCTGGTTCCGCCGGACCGGGGCCTATCCGGTCAACCATCTGCTGTGCCTGCGCGCCGATCTGATCCGCGCGCATCCCTGGCTGCCGGACGAACTGATGCGGCTATTCACCGCCGCAAAGGCCGCAGCCACCGAACCCAGCGCCGAGGCTCGGTTCCATACAATCGTCCGGCCAGACGTTCTGCCATACGGGATCGCGGAAAACCGGACAGCTATCGACCTGTGCATCCGTTACGCTGAACAACAAAAACTGCTGCCGCGAAGCTACCGGATCGCGGAGCTTTTCGCATGACTGGAACACAATCATGACCGACCTGCCGAAACGCATCCAGATCCACGAAGAAGGCCCGCGCGAGGGTTTCCAGATCGAGCCCGGACCGATTGCGACAGCCGATAAGGTCCGCTTCTGCGAGGCCTTGGCCGGAACCGGCCTGCGCGACGTACAGTGCGTTTCCTTCGTCGATCCGCGCCGCGTCCCCGGCATGGCCGACGCGGTCGACGTCGCGCAGTCGATCCGTCGCCGTCCCGACGTGGCCTTTAGCGCCATCGCGCTGAACTTGCGTGGCTACGAACGCGCCATCCAGACCCCGCTGCACATCGCCGGCGACCTGCAAATGAGCGCCTCGAACACGTTTTCGATCCGTAACACCAACAAGGACAACGCCGAAACTCTGGTTGAGCAGCGCCGCCAGTTGGAATTCTTCCGCGACCGCCGGATCCCGGTCGAATCAGCCATCGTGATGACCGCGTTCGGCTGCAACTTCGAAGGCACCATCGCACCTGAAACCGTGCGCGACTGTGTCGCCTCGTTGCTCGCGCTAGCCGAGGATTTCGGCATCACCCTCGACCGCGTGCGCCTCGCTGATACCGTCGGTTGGGCCTCGCCGGCATCGATCGAACGCGTCGTCGGCATGGTCCGCGACCGCTTTCCGTCACTGCGCCTGGCGCTGCATCTGCACGACACCCGCGGCACCGGCCTGGCCAACGCGCTGACCGGCCTGCGCATGGGCATCGACAGCTTCGACAGTTCCTGTGCCGGCTTCGGCGGCTGCCCGTTCGCCGGCCACAAGGGCGCCGCCGGCAACATCTGCACCGAGGACCTGGTGTTCATGTGCGAGGAAATGGGCATCGAAACCGGCATCGACCTCGACGCCCTGATCGAGTGCGCCCGCCTCGCCGAAGACATCGTCGGCCATCCGCTGCCCGGCAAGATCATGCACGGCGGCAGCCTGACCAAATACCGCAACCACCAGGGACCAGGCGCATGAATGATGTGCTGATCGAAAGGCGCGGCAGCGTGCAGTGGATCACCATCGATCGCGAGGCCCGCCGCAACGCAATGAACGACGCCGTCACCGACGCCATCGCCGCCGGCCTCGGCCAGGCGTCGGCCGATCCGGAGGTGCGCGCGGTGGTGCTGACCGGCGCCGGCGACAAGGCGTTCTGCGCCGGAGCCGACCTGTCCGCCGGGTCGGGTTCGTTCAAGTATGATTACTCGAAAGTCGGGCAGTCGTTCGTCAGACTAATGAAGCAGGCCCGCGACCTCACCCTGCCGCTGATCGCCAGGGTCAACGGTCACGCCATGGCCGGAGGCCTGGGCCTGATCGGCATGTGCGACATGGCGATCGGCGTCGAGACCGCCCGCTTCGGCCTGCCGGAGGTCAAGATCGGCATCTTTCCGATGCAGATCATGGCGGTTCTGCAACGCCTGATCCCGCCTCGCAAACTATACGAAATGGCGTTGACGGGGGAACCGATCAGCGCCGCCGAGGCGCTGCATATCGGCCTGCTGAACTACGTCGTTGCAACCGCCGAACTCGATGCCAAACTGGACTGGCTGCTGTCCCGGCTGCTCGACAAAAGCCCCACCGCGATCCGTCGCGGCAAATCCGCGATGCGCGTGACCGAGCAGTTGAATTTCGACCAATCCGCCGCATTCATGGAATCGCAGATCGGCACTCTGGCACTGACCGAGGACGCCGCCGAGGGACGCGCCGCATTCATCGAAAAACGCATCCCGATTTGGCCGGGACGATGATGACTGCAACCTGACAGCTTATGAGCCGATGTTCGGCGGTCAGAGGCGCCCGCGCTGATGGCGGTCTGGTTCACCGCCGATACCCACTTCGGCCACGCCGGCGCTTTGTCGCTTTATCGTCGGCCGTTCGCATCGGTTGCCGAAATGAACGCGCAGATGATCGCGCGCTGGAACCAAACCGTTCAGCCGGCTGATGACGTTTGGCACCTGGGCGATTTCGCACTGCGCACCGGTGTCGAGGCCGCGGCCGTTCTGCTGCGCCAGTTGCACGGCCAAAAGCACCTGGTCACCGGCAACAACGACCCACCCGAGATCATCGCCCTGCCGGACTGGGCCAGCGTCCAGGCTTGTGCCGAGCTCACCATCGGTGGCCAAAGGCTGGTGCTATGCCATTACGCCTTCCGCACTTGGAACGGCATGGCAAAAGGCGCTTTGAATCTGCACGGCCATAGCCACGGAAAGCTGAAATCGCTACCTCGACAAACCGACGTCGGTGTCGACTGCTGGGATTTCCGCCCGATCACGGTGCATCAAATGCGCGGTGCGCCGCCTAGCGCTATCGCACCCTACTCGCAGGGACAGCCGTCGGTCGGGCCGGTCGCCCGGCGCACCAGATGATGGTCGATCCATTCGGCGACCAGGCGCCTAGCTTCGTTGATCGACGCTTCGGGATGGTGGATCCGATACAACGCGGTGCAGGCCTGGAACGCTGACATGTCATCGGACCCGATCTCACGCAGTTCGCTGTAGGCGGTCACCACGGCACGTTCACACCGCCGCGCGATGAGGCTTTCCTGCGCCATAACTGGGATGTGCTCCTTAATTGCGAACCATTCGCATTCGTAGGTCAGCATAGTGATAACCGAATCGAACGGCAAGGGCAGGCGTCCGCTCACTGTTGGGAGCGCGTGATCTGTCCGTGTTTGTTAGCGCGTGAAATGTCCGGAATGTTCGCCGCCTGTTCGAGAGGTAGGACATGCGGCGACAACGGGCTTTGTGGGGTGTTTTCGTGAGCCGGTTCGAGGCCGCGCTGGAGCGCTTTTGCCATCGGCGTCTGAGCGCCGATCAGGCCGGGGACCTGCTTGGTGTATCGGGTCGGCAGTTCCGCCGTATGTGCGTCCGGTTTGACGACGAAGGCGTCGAGGGACTGCGCGACCGGGGCCTAGGGACGGCGTCGCCGCGGCGTGCTGACACCACGGAGATCGGTCGGATGTGCGCGCTGTATCGTGACCGATATCGGGATTTCTCGGTCAAGCACTTCCACGAGACAGCGCGCCGCGAGCACAACTACAAGCTCTGTTACACGGTCACCCGGCTGGCGCTGCAATCGGCTGGACTGGTGCAAAAGGCGACGCTGCGGGGCAAGCACCGCAAGAAGCGCGAGCGGCGGCCGCTGCCTGGCATGCTGCTGTTCCAGGACGGCTCGACGCATTGCTGGCTACCCGGCACCGCCGCCCAGCAGGACCTGATCGTCACCCTCGATGATGCCACCGGGCACATCACCTCGATCTTCCTGACCGAGCAAGAAGGCACCATGTCGAGCCTGCGGGGACTGGCTGAAACGATCCAGCGGCACGGGCTTTTCGGGGCGTTCTACACCGATCGCGGCTCGCATTATTTCCTGACGCCGGAGGCCAGTGGCAAAGTCGACAAACAGAACCTCACCCAGGTCGGCCGCGCCCTGGCACAGCTCGGCATCCGCCACATCCCGTCCTATTCGCCCGAAGCGCGCGGTCGCATGGAGCGGGCTTTCGGCACGCTGCAAGGTCGTCTTCCTCAGCAACTGCGGATCCGCGGGCTGGCCAGCGCCGAGGTTGCGAACGTGTATCTACGAGAGGTCTTCATGCCCGACTTCAATGCCCGCTTCGGCGTCGCGGCATCCGAGGCAGGATCCGCCTTTGTCGCCTATGTCGGCGCTCCGTTGGCGGATACGCTGTGCCTGCAAGAGGATCGCCGTGTCGGGCGGGACAACTGCGTGTCATGGCGCGGCAAAACGCTGCAGATCCCCGAGCAGACACACCGCCACCACTACGTCCGGGCGACGATCCGGGTGCATGAATACCCTGATGGCGGTCTGGCGATCTTCGATGGGCCGCGCTGCTTGGGCCGCTATGACCGCGACGCCGTAGCCATCCAACCAACCGTTCCGAGGGCCGCCGCATGACCATGCCATTCAACACTCCGGCGCATCAAAAACCACCGAGATGGACATTTGATTTGTTTTATCAGGCGGACATCTTCACTCGTCACGGACAGGGCAGGCGTCCGCTCACCCATCAATGGGCGGGACCGCCCCGCCATCAGCTTCGCAACGTCTCAGCCTGGTCAACGGTTGCTACCGCCCCGGCCCGCGATGACGAAACGCCAGCGCCTCGGCGATATGGGCCCGCGCAACCATCTCGGCGCCCGCCAGATCGGCGATGGTGCGCCCCACACGCATCGCCCGGGTATAACCGCGAGGCGACAGACGCAGCCGCTCCATCGCCTGTTCCAGCAGGGTCTGCGCCTCCGGCAACAACCGGATCAGCTTGCCGTCCGCCTCGGCATTGCACACCGCCCCACCCGCCCCGTAGCGCGCGGCCTGCACCTGGCGCGCCATCGCAACCCGCAGCGCGATCGCGGCACTCGCCTCGCCCGGCGTCCCACGCGCCAGATCCGCCGCCGTCGCCGGCTGCACGTCCACCGCAAGATCGATGCGGTCCAGCACCGGACCGCTGACCCGGTTCTGGTAATCCTCGCCACAGCGTGGCACACGACCGCACTCTCGGCCGGCATCGCTCAGATAGCCGCAGCGGCACGGGTTCATCGCGGCAACCAATTGAAACCGCGCCGGATAGGTGATGTGGGCCGCAGCGCGCGACACCGTGGTGCGTCCCGACTCCATCGGCTGGCGCAGCGACTCCAGCGCCTGGCGGGGGAATTCCGGCAATTCGTCCAGGAACAGCACCCCGCGATGTGCCAGGCTGACCTCGCCAGGCCGAGCGCGCAGCCCGCCACCGGTCAACGCCGCTTGCGAGGCGGAATGGTGCGGCTCACGAAATGGCGGCCGCATCACTAGTCGCCCGCCCGCGAGTAGCCCGGCGACGCTATGGATCATGCTGACTTCCAGCGCCAGCCGCGGCTCCAGATCCGGCAGCAATCCCGGCAGCCGCGCCGCGAGCATCGACTTGCCCGCCCCCGGAGGCCCCACCAGCAGCAGGTTGTGGCCGCCGGCGGCCGCGATCTCCACCGCCCGCTTCGCGGTCTCCATCCCGCGTACGTCGCTCATGTCGGGCGACGCCGTGACCTCGGCGACGCCGGCGGTGTCGGGTGGGGTCAGCACCTGAGTGCCACGAAAATGATTGATCAGGCTCAGCAGGTCAGGGGGCGCCAGTACCTCGATCCGCCCCGCCCAGGCGGCCTCGCCGCCCTGGCTCGCCGGACAGATCAGCCCCAGATCACGCGCCGAGGCGGCGATCGCCGCCGGCAGGATGCCCGCCACCGGATTCAGCGAGCCATCCAGCGACAGCTCGCCGAGCGCGGCATAGCCGGCGATCTCGTCACGCGGCAGCACGTCCATCGCCGCCAGCAGCCCAAGCGCCAGCGGCAGGTCGAAGTGGCTGCCTTCCTTCAGCAGATCGGCCGGTTTCAGGTTGATCAGCACCCGCTTCAGCGGCAGCGACAGCCCGATCGCGGCGAACGCGGCCCGCACTCGCTCGCGCGCCTCGCCAACCGCCTTGTCAGGCAGCCCGACTAGCACCAGGCCGGGCGAGCCCGGCGCAATCTGCACCTGCACCTCGACCGGCACCGCCTCGATGCCGCTGAATGCAAACGTATTGGCGATCGCCATGGTGGAGGATTGAATGCGCGCGGCCATGGCGGCATTGTCGCCACCATTGGTAAACAAACTCGTAAGCACACCCCGTAAGCACCAAGGAATCAGCATGCCGTTCGATGAAACCGGGCGCCGCCCGGGCCGCCGCCCTTCACGCAATGTGCTGGGCGGCCCGGTCGGAGTTTGCTCCAACGATCCGATGACCGGCTTCTTCCGCAACGGATGCTGCGAGACCAGCCCCGAGGACCTCGGCAGCCACACCGTCTGCGCGGTAATGACGGCGACTTTCCTGGCGTTCAGCAAAGCGCAAGGCAACGACCTTTCGACACCGCGTCCGGAGTTCGGATTCGCCGGACTGAAGCCGGGCGATCGCTGGTGCCTGTGCGCGCCACGCTGGCAGGAAGCTTTCGAGGCCGGAGCCGCACCCCAAGTGGTGTTGCACTCCACCGAGGAAGGTGCGCTACGCCATTGCCGGCTGGCTGATCTGACACGGTTTGCCGTCGATCTGGCCTAGCGCAATACCAGCCCAACGGGATAAGCCAGGGTGGTGAAGTTGCTCGCTCAAACAAGAACTCGGGCGGGCGTGTCATCGCTGTCTGGGTCCAAGAGCGCGGCACGGAAAGTAAAGTGGACACCGAAGCCGGTTTCGGCGGACCGGTGAGTGACCGAGTGACGCAATGAGATTGCTCCCCGCACTTCCTCTGCTCGCCGCCATAGGACTTATGGGCGGGATTATGTTGCTATACACCCCGGATAAACCCCGCAGCGTGCTGGAGGCAGAATATGCCCAGCCTCCATCCGAATTTCTGCCTGTCGCGGGGTTTCGCATGCACGTACGCGACACCGGGCCGAGAACCGCGCCGGTGGTGATTTTGCTGCACGGCCTCGGCTCCAGCCTGCATACCTGGGAACCTTGGGCGCAGGCGCTGTCGCTCCACATGCGGGTGATCCGGTTCGATTTGCCGGGCTTCGGACTGACCGGCCCAGATCCGACGGGCGACTACTCGGACGCCCGCGCCATGACCGTGCTAGCCGCGTTGATGGACTCGTTGTCGATTCCCCACGCTTCGTTGATTGGCAACTCGCTGGGTGGCAAGCTCGCCTGGCAATTCGCCGCCGCATACCCGCAACGTGTCGACAAGCTGGTGCTGATCTCCCCCGACGGCTTCGCCAGCCCCGGCTTCGAGTATGGGCGTCAGGCAGAGGTTCCGACGCTCGCCAGACTGCTGCCCTACACGATGCCAACCTGGATGCTGCGGATGAATCTGGCCCCGGCCTACGGCGATCAGTCGCGGCTCACCGACGACGTCGTCGCGCGTTACCGCGATATGATGCTTGCTCCCGGCGTCCGGCGCGCGCTGTTGGCGCGGACGGCGCAAGTGCGACTGGAACCTCCCGAACCTCTATTAAAACAAATCAAGGCGCCCACCCTGTTGCTCTGGGGCGAGCGTGATGCGCTGATCCCAATCAGCAACGCACAGGACTATCTGAAAGCAATTCCCAACTGCCGCCTGATCTCCTTTCCCGAACTCGGACACGTCCCACAGGAGGAGGCGCCGGCAAGGTCACTGGTGCCAGTGGCGCAGTTCTTGTCGGGGGAAGGGTCTTGATCTCCTCGTGTCCCGACGCGACGAGATCGAGGTCGGCGGGCGGCATCCATGGGTCGAACCCATGGGCTCAGCCCCCCACGCCGCCGACCGGCGAACCCGCCGTTCAGCCGTCCTGTTCGGATGCCGCCCCGGAATTCAGCAGCACGTAGCGCTCGATACCGATCTGCTTGATCAGGTCGAACTGGCGTTCGAGGAAATCGACATGGTGCTCCTCGCTGTCGAGAATCCGCAACAGCAAGTCGCGCGAAACGAAGTCGCGCACGCTCTCGCAGTAGGCGATGCCGTCGCGCAGATCGCCCAGCGCCTTTTCCTCCAACGCCAGATCGGCTTTAAGGATTTGCCCGACATCCTCCCCCACCCGGATCGGATTGAGCCGCTGCACATTCGGCAGTCCATCCAGGAACAGGATGCGCTTGATCAGCTCGTCGGCGTGTTTCATCTCATCGATGGATTCGGCGTATTCATGGGCACCAAGCTTGGTCACGCCCCAATGCTGCAGGGTGCGCGCGTGCAGGAAATATTGATTGACCGCGGTCAGTTCGTTGGTGAGTTGAGTGTTCAGAAATTCAATCACCTTTGGGTCACGCAGCATCACTATCCCCGCCGTCCGTTTCGCGGCGACGACCTAGCCGCTAACCAAACCCACTTGCAAGCAAGCTATCGCGTTCAATCCACGCCCTGCAGGTCGGCCAGCATGCCATCCTCACCCCGCAACAGCGCGACCATTGCCCTGACGCATTGCCCGCATTGAGCACGGCAGCCACAGGCGGCGTACACCCCGCTCGGGTTGGTGGTGCCGGCGGTCGCAGCGGCCTGCTTTACCTGACGATCGGTCAACGCGTTGCAGAGACAGATATACACGCGATCGTATCCTCGCTGTGGTGAGGAGCCCGGTCCGAAACGCTACTTCCGAAACACCAAGTCTGCCTCACTCTTGCCCATGCGATCTGGCCGATGCGCACATGCGAATTAATCGCAACTCTGGTGCCCAGAGTCATCTGACAATAGCGTTATCGGCAAAACCTTTCCTGTCTTAGCGGCAGTTTGGCGATGGCCGGGGGCCAAAGCGCCACCACGATTACTGCTCCTCAAACGGCTGCAACAGCGCCGCCGCGTAGGCCGCCGGGTCGGCGATCAGTTGACGAGCCGCCGCCAGGTCCCGCTCCCGCCCCTCCGAGGCCGGGCACGGCGTGCGAAGTTCCAGCACCACTGGCGCCGGCAGCGGCAACCGCGCGGCTCGCGACCGCCGGATCGCCTCGGCCATCGGTTGAAAGCCGTCGGAAAGCGCCGCCATTTGCCGGTCCAAGGCCTCCGGTCCCAGGCTGGTGCAAACCTGCGGCATCACCCCCAGCCCCTGGATCGGCCAGCCCAGCGGCGCCAGCGTCTGACTCCAGGTGACAAACAGCTCGCCGCCGTCCGGCAGCGGGTCGATCGTCTGCACCATCCCCTTGCCCACCGTCCCGCTGCCGACCACCACGGCGCGTCCCCTGTCGGCTAGCGCCGCCGCCAGGATCTCCGCCGCACTCGCGGTATGGCCGTCGACCAGAATAACCAGAGGTACATCCTCGGCCAATTCGCCCTCGACCGAGCGCCAGACGTTCATCGAGTCCGGATCGCGCCCGACGGTGGTCGCCACAACCCCGGCCGGAAGGAAGGCATCCGCCGCCGTCACCGCCTGGCGCAGCAGCCCGCCGCGGTTGTTGCGCAGGTCCAGCACGATGCCATCGACCGGATGCGCTCCGGTCACCGCGTCCTGCACCGACAGCGCCAGATGCGACGCCGTGCTGTTACTGAAACCGGTGATCCGCAGCACCAGGACATCGGCAAACCGCTGCGCGAAAACGGTCTCGGGGGGCACCATCACCCGCACCAGAGTGGCCTCGCGGCCATGCCCGTCGCGGCCATGCCAAGTCAGCGAAACGGAGGATCCCTCGGGCCCGGACAGCAACGCCGCGATCGTCGCCGGATCCTGGTCCCGCGTCCGCTGCCCGTCGATCGCCGTCAGGATGTCCCCCGCCCGGATGCCGGCAATCGCCGCCGGGCTGTCGCGCACCACCGAACTCACCTCGATCGAGGCGCCGCGCAAATCGACCACCACCCCCAGCCCCGCTCGGCCGCCCCGCCTGGCCCGATCCTCACCCGCCTCCGCCGGCGGCACATAGCGCGAATAGGGGTCCAGACGACCGAACATCTGGCTGAAGAAAGCTTGCACCACCGCCTGGGTCCCAGCTCGCCTGACTGGCGGCGAAATCCCAAACCCCGCCGACGTCAAGGAAGCGGCAGCGGTGGCCCACGCCGCCGGCGCCTGGTCGCCGGGCGCGGCGATATCGAGTACCAGTTGGTCCGCCCTGAACAGCCGCAGCCGCCCATCTGTCGCCACCACCCGCAGCTCGGGATCCAGCGTGCTTAGCCCCTGCAAACCCCATAGCGTCAGTTGCGGAACGTCAACCGGGTCCAGAATCCGTGGCGCGACGAAACTCAACGCCTCAGTGTAAACTGCGGCCACCCGCTGCTGATCGAACATCGCCGCGGCCGGCGGCTCGGCATGCGCACGGCCGACAACGAACAGCACCAGAAGGACGCCAATTCGCATCACCAGCCGGCGGACCGCTTTCCCGAACCGCGCTTTCCTGAACCGCGCTTTCCCGAACCAGGCGCCCCAGAACCCACCGCCGCCCCTGGCGGATTAGCTTTCGCCCGGGTCTGACCGGGCGCTCGGCCCGAACGCGGCTTCCCACCCCCGGCGCCACCGGAGCCCGCGCCCAGAACATGAAACACCATCCCGCCGGTCACCGGATTGGCTTCCGACAGCAGCACCTCCACCTCTTCCGCCAGCCGGAACACCTGTTGCGTGCGCCGACCGGTCAGCGTCTGCTGGCGTTCGTCATACTGCCAATAGTCGTCCGGCAAAGAGGCGAACGGCACGATGCCGGTAGCTCCGGTCTCGGTGACGGTCACGAACAGCCCAAAACGAGTCACTCCGGAGATGCGCGCCGCGAAATGGCCGCCGATCCGCCCGGACATGAACGCCGCCAGATAACGGTCGATCGCGTCCCGCTCCGCCTGCTGCGCCCGCCGCTCCGTCGCGGTGATGCGGTCGCCGAGTTCGGCGAACTCCGCCACCTGATCGTCGCTGAGTCCGTCGCGCCCAAGCCGTAGACCCCGGATCAAGGCGCGATGCACCAACAGATCGGCATACCGACGGATCGGGCTGGTGAAGTGTGCGTAACGCGGCAGTGCGAGGCCAAAATGACCAATGTTGTCCAGGCTATATGCCGCCTGCGACTGACTGCGCAACATCACCTCGCTGATCAGTTGCGATTCCGCGGTGCCCGCGTAACGCCGCAAAACCCGGTCGAAATCGCCGGGATGCAGTTGGTTGCCCGCCGGCAGCGAAATCCCCAGAGTCGCCAGAAACCCGCGCAGCGAGTCCAGCTTGTCATCCGACGGCGGCGCATGCACGCGATACATGCACGGCATATGCAGCGCTTCCAGTTGCTCGGCCGCCGCGACGTTGGCCAGCACCATGAATTCCTCGATCAACCGGTGGCTGTCCAGCCGAGGCCGCGGCGCCACGCTGGCCACCCGGCCCTGGTCGTCGAGCACCACCGCGCGTTCGGGCAGATCAAGGTCCAGCGTGCCACGCTGCATCCTGGCACCCAATAGCGCTCGGTACGCGGCGTACAGATGGACCAGCGGCGGACCCGAGTCACGCCCCTCGTTCGCCGCCGCCTGAACCTGCTCGTAGGTCATCCGGGCGGCACTGCGCATCAGTCCGCGACCGAACCGATGCCCGATCTTGCGGCCGCCGCGATCGATCCGCATCTCGACGAACAGGCAGCCGCGATCCTGCTTCGGGCGCAGGCTGCACCAGCCATTGGACAACTCCTCCGGCAACATCTGCACGACACGGTCGGGGAAGTAAACGCTGTTGCCGCGCGCGGCGGCGGACACGTCCAGCGCCGAAGCGGGCTTCACGTAATGCGCCACGTCAGCGATCGCCACCAGCAGGCGAAAGCCGCCGGCAGTGTCAGGGTCCGGTTCGGCGAATACGGCGTCGTCGAAGTCACGCGCATCCGCCCCGTCGATGGTGATCAGCGGCACCTCGCGCAGGTCGGTGCGGCTGCCTAGGCGGACCGCCCGCGCCCGCTTGGCCTCGTCTAGCGCCGCATCGGAAAACGCCTGCGGGATGTCGTGACTGTGGATCGCTATCAGGCTGATCGAGCGGGCGTCGCCCAGCTTGCCCAATCGCTGCAATACCCGAGCCGGCTTCAGCCCCAGATGCTGCTGCCGGGCGAGTGGTTCGGCCAGCACGATCTCGTCGGCCTGAGCGCCCGCGTCCTGCCCCGGCGGCACGATCCACTCGGCCTTTGACCGCCGATCGGTCGGTTCGATCCGATTGTCGCGCCCGCGTCTGAACACACCAAGGATGCGGCCCGGGGCCGCGTCGATGCGCCGCAATGTCCGACCCTCGTAGCGCCCTGGCCCGATCGGGGTCAGCCGCGCCAGAACCCGTTCTCCAGGCGCCAGCGCCGGCGTGCCAGGGCGTTCGGGCTGCATCAGCACCATCGGCGCCGGCCCGGCCGAACGTTGCCAGTCCGCCGGGCGCCCAACCGCGTCACCATCGGGGTCAGTGCCGGTGATCTGAACCACCGCGGTATCAGGGAGTCTGGCGTTGCCGCCTTGCCTCGACGAGCGTTGCCAAGACGGCACACCGTCCCGAGGGACAGGCTTGCCTCGAGGTCTGGTTCGTTTGGCCACTGAATTCACGACCGCCAATCTGACCAGGACACAGTGCCACAACGCCCGGGCCAGTGCCATGACAGCTTGACTGGTGTCCTTGCCCGATCGTCATCACGGGCTGCTGCGGATCGAGGCCCGGTTCCGGCCACCGCCTGAGATCGGCCGCCGCGCCGCCCATCCCGGTCTCAACTGCGCCGGCCGCTGCAAGCGCAGCGCAATTTCCAATACCTCTGCGCGGAGAGATTGACGGGTTGCACGCAGGCTCTGCGCAATCCCTGGGCCGTGGGTCTGATACCGTTTTGATAACGGATCGACCTTACGTAACTTTTGCGGGCCGCTGCACGCTCCATCAATCGAACCGAAGGTCCTCCGCCGTAAGTGCCGCAGCAATTCCCGGCATCTTCGCTTCAAAACCAGCCGGCGTGTTTAGACTGATGAAGCCCACTTCCACCGTGCCTCTGTTCGCAAAATCGTGGGGGGTGCCTCCCGGGATGACGGCGTAACCGCCTGCGTCCAAAATGGACCACCGTCCATCGACAGCTAAGCTGAGCGACCCTTCGATCACATAAAAGATATGGTCGTCGCTATGAGCATGAACGCCTGGGCCTCTTGTGCGCGGTTCCAGCCACCACTCGGATATTGAGTAGCGACCCGCCGTCTCATCTCGGTCCGCTTTGAAAATGGCCCGCATCCGCCCCATCTCATAAGCACGACCATTCTTCGCGGGAATGACAACCGGCTGCCTGACGGGCTCAGTCAAAGCGACCTCCTCTCTGTCACGAATGCCCCATTGCTCGTTGTAATAACGATAATGGGTCAAATGGAGCCAGCCGAACCCTTGGCTGGCAGACTAGACAATTTCCAGCCTGACTACACAGGCCGCAAATGCTCAAGCTCTTTGTTTGTCGCATGATTACGCCGCCTGACCGCTCCGCCTAAGCAGCGATCATGCTCTATCGCAACCGTTGCACCGTATAGTCCGCGACATCGGCCAGTGCGCGGCGGATCGCACTGTCGGGAAACACCAAAAGCGCTGCCTTCGCCTCCTGCACGAACCATTGCGCCCGCTCCAGCGTGGCTCGGATCGCGCCGTGCCCGGCGATCAGGTGCATCGCATGATCCAGGTCGGCGTCGGTCTGCTGCATCGCCTCGATGGTGCGTTGCCAGAATGCTCGCTCGCGTTCATCGCCGGCCACGAACGCCACCAGCACCGGCAGGGTTATCTTGCCCTCGCGGAAGTCGTCGCCGATCGTTTTGCCCAGCGTCGCCTGGTCGGCAACGTAGTCCAGTGCGTCGTCGACCAACTGAAAGGCGATCCCCAGCTTCATGCCATAGGCTGCCAGCGCCGTTTCCTCGCGTTCCGAGCGATCGGCAACCACGGCACCGATCTGGCAGGCGGCAGCGAACAGCGCCGCGGTTTTGCCCTGGATGACCTCCAGGTAGCGGGCTTCGGTGGTAGTCAGGTCGTTCTGCGTCACCAGTTGCAGCACTTCGCCTTCGGCAATGGTCGCCGCGGCGGCCGACAAGATCGCCAGCACCTTCAGTGAGCCATCCTCGACCATCAGTTGAAATGCCCGCGCGAACAGGAAGTCGCCGACCAGCACCGACGCCTTGTTGCCGAACACCGCGTTGGCCGACGCCAGGCCGCGGCGCAACTGGCTCTCGTCCACCACGTCGTCGTGCAGCAGGGTAGCGGTGTGGATGAACTCGACGCAGGCCGCCAGCTCGACGTGACGCGCGCCGCCGTCGCGGTCCGGGTAGCCGCACAGACGCGCCGCCGCCAGCGTCAGCAACGGTCGCAGCCGCTTGCCTCCGGCCGCGACGATATGCGCCGCCAGTTGCGGTATCAGCGTAACCGGGCTGTCCATCCGCCCGACGATGACGTGGTTGCAGGCTTCCAGGTCCGCCTCGACCAGGTTGACCAGGGCCGACAGCGCATCCTCGCTCGTGTGTTCGGTTGAACCGGACACGAGCGCCACGCCTGGATCGAGGGGGCTGGCGACGTCGCCCAATTTGTTCTCCCGACTTGCCCAAATGGGCGTGTTGCTTTGGAGCGCAACCTTCATATCGGTGGGCATCAAATCGGGTCAAGCCAGCCCCCCGCGAGCGATGCGCCGCGAAGTTCCTGCCGCCGCGCCGCCACCCCTCCCCGCCGCAAACCAGGATTGTGCAGCCAAATCAACGCCCCTGGCGGCGTACACCCGGCCGCCAACGCTCGCCATCGCGGTTGCACCCGAGTCTCATCCGGCCCACCATTGCGCCATGCGAGTGGTCGTCACCTCGAATAATATGATCAGGCTATCGTTTCTGACCGTGCTTCTGGCCGATGCCGGGATCGAGGCCGTCTTGCTCGACACCCACACCAGCGTGCTCGAGGGCAGCGCCGGCGCCATCCAGCGCCGGCTGGCGGTCAGCACCGAGGACTATGCTCAGGCCTGCCGAATTTTGCAGGAAGCCAACGAAGGGTGACCGCCGACGCTCGCTTGCTGGGCGGTCGGGTCATCTACCACCAGCCGCCAACCGGCTTTCGCAGCGGCATTGAGCCGGTGTTGCTCGCCGCTTCGGTTCCGGCGCGACCGAACCAGCAGGTGCTGGAGGCGGGCACCGGTGCCGGCGCAGGCCTGCTGTGCCTGAACGCCCGCGTTCCGCATCTGCTGTCTACCGGCGTCGAGGTTGACGCCGCACTCGCCGCGCTGGCGGCTGAGAACGCCCGCGCCAACGGCTTCACCGGCATCGGGATCCTGGCTGACCCTATCGAAACCGCCTCGTTGCCGCAACTGTTCGACCATGCGTTCGCCAACCCGCCGTACCACGCAGCCGACGGCACCGCCTCCCCGGACCCCGCCCGCGATACCGCGAAGCGAGGCTCCGACATGCTGATCGCTGGCTGGATCGACCGACTTAGCCGCTCTCTGCGCGACCGCGGCAGCCTGACCTTGATTGTCCCGGCCGCAAGGTGCCCGGCCTGCCTGACGGCGATGGCCGTCAGCTCCTGCCCCTGCTCAGTGCTGTTTCCGCTCTGGCCGAAGCCAGGACGCAGCGCCAAGCTGGTTATGCTGCGCGGCATCAAGAACGCACGGGGCACGATGCGGCTGGCTGCAGGACTTGTCCTGCACGCCCCCGATGGTGGTTTTACCCAGGTTACTCAGGCGATTCTGGCAGGCGGCGAGGCACTGACCCTGGGCCACGGGACCGGACGTGGCCCCGCCAGCGAAAACAATGTCTGAAAGGAAACGGCGCGCGCACCATTTGGCTCGATCGTCCGGATCGATGGTTACCCCGCGGGCTAGATAACCTCAGTGGAGAATCCCAGTGGAACGTTGGCTTGGAATTTAGGCTTGGAACGCTGGCCCGCAGCGCCGGCGCTGGCCGGCCGCCTAGACCTCATCCACGTTGGGATGACGCAAATGCCATAGCCGCTCGTGCGCAGCGATCAGGCTCTCCATGTTGCGCCGCCTGGTTCCGTCCGGCGTCAGCGGGCGGCGGGTCAACATCATCTCCAGGATATGGAGAAGCTGCTCCGCAACCTCGAAATCCGCCTGATCGCAGGCATGGTGGAACGCGATCAGGATCTTGTCTGACAATCGCCGACTGTAACGAGGAGCCGCCCCTCCGCCGGTCTCCCGACCGATATCGTCACCAATCTGGCTCACGCCCGACCCTGACATGCCCGACCCTGACATGATGGTATTCACCATCGAAACCTCCAACCCGTGCAACTCTGCACCCTCCTTCTACGAAACGCTTCGGACCATGCCTCACGCGGCGCGGGCCACAGGCCAAATCATGCACGTCGGAGAAGCGAGGCACGTTAAAATCTCGTTAACTGTGGCGCGAACATCGTCAAAAACGCAGTCGGGCCAAAAATAATTGGCACTTATGATACGATATTCGCGCGTTTCGACTCGATACACCGGATCTACTGCGCACAAAACCCTGCCGCCGTCGGTCCAATTGCCGACAAAGCGAAGGTCCTGACAAGGTTTTTTTGCCCCGGGGTCGCCGCACCGAGTCGCGGGATCAATCGCCGGCCGTGCAGTTCGGCATCCGCGTCCACTACCCCGCACCGTTACAATGGCTCCCTGGCCAGAACGTCAAACGCAAACCCTCGGCCGAAGCAGCCAGATCATCACTGGGCGGATTTCGTTGCGTTCGCCCGGGTCAGGAACATCGATCCGGTCAACGAGAACCCTACAGGTGTAATAGCGCTGGGTGGTAGCGCTCTCAACCGCGGCGAACGATCTGGCCCGTCAGTTGATGACTGGCATCGGGGCGGCGAATCCAAGCATAACCAACGTTCGAAGCGGGACCCTAGATCAGTTCATTGAACTGTATCGACGGCTGTGCATCGGTGAAGTTGGCGATATCACCCATCAGCTTGCCGCCGTTCTGTTCCATCGCCGCCGCGAATTCCGCCAGCGAATCGAACTCCAGCAGCGCGATCAGCTCGGCCGACGGCGCCCCGCTCGGCGCGCCGGTGCCATGCAGAAACTGTGTCCGCTTCAGACCGTGTGGCCCCAGCAGCGAGTTCACCAGCGGCACGTGCGACTTCACGTAGTAGTCCAGATCGAATTTCTGGCCGGCAGCAAGGTGATAAATTACCGATACGATCATGTCTGCTCTCCCGTTGTCCTGTGCACGCCCGTCAAGAAACCGAATTGCCCCACCAGCCTGGCATACAGCGCGCCATCACCGCCATCTGGCACCGCGACATCCGCGCGCAGCGTCGCCGGCACGCCGTCCAGGATCAACAGCCGCGAGGCCGCTTGCATCACCTGCGCCAGATCATGAGTGGCGGCAATCACCGCCGCCCCGGTGTCGCGCGCCCAGCGCGCCAGGCCGTCCGCCAACGCCGCTCCCAGCCTGGCATCCAGCGACGCAAACGGTTCATCCAGCACCAGCAGGTCCGGTGCCACCGCCAGCGCCCGAGCCAGCGCCACCCGCCGCGCCATGCCGACCGACAATTGCCCGGGGCGCAGCGCGCCGGCCCCGCCAAGCTGCACGCCATCTAGCAGGCCGTCGATGTCGGGCGGCTTCGCCGCAGCGGGCACCACCAAGCGGATATTCTCCGCCACCGTCAGCCACGGCAGCAGCCTGGGCTCCTGGAACACCACGCCGACGCTTCGCCAGTCGCGCCGGACGCGGCCTTCATAGCCGTCGTCGAGTCCGAGCAGAATCCGCAGCAGCGTGGTCTTCCCCACCCCCGAGGGTCCCAGCAAGGCAACCACCTCGGCACGCCGGATCGAGAACGCAACATCCTGCAGCACGGTGCGCCCGGCGGACTGCTTGCGGATGATACCAACCTCAAGCATTGCAGCGCCACGCGGTCGCGCGCCGCTCCAGCGGTTGCAGCAATGCGCTCTCGACCAGCAGCATCAATCCGGCGAACGCCAGGCCATAGGCCAGGATCCCGGTCACGTTGAAATCCTGGAAAAACAAATTCAGCTCGTAACCAACGCCACTCGGTCGGCCCAACAGTTCCACCAGCAACACGATCTTCCAGGTGATCGACAAGCCGCTGCGCCCAGCCGCGGCCAGATAGGGCAGCATCTGCGGCAACACCACGAAGCGCAGCCGACGCCCCGCCGGCAGGCGGAACGCCCGCGCCATCTCCGCCAGCCCCGAATCCAGCGCCCTCGCCCCCTCGCGCACCGTCACCACTACCGTCGGAGCCTTGGCCAGCACCACCGCCAGGATCGCCGCGGCGTCGTTCAGCCCGACCCAGACATAGGCCAGCACGACGATGACCAGCACCGGCAGATTGAGCGCGATCACCACCCAAGGGTCGACCCAGGCATTGACCCGCCCCGAACAGCCAGCGACGTAGCCCAGGACACCGCCGCCGATCATGGCAATGACGAAAGCGATCACCACCCGCGCCAGCGTGGCGACGAACGCCGCCGGCAGCGCACCGGTGACGCAGGCATGCCAGGCGAACATCGCGACCCGCCCCGGCCCCGGCAGCAACCCAGGCGAGGTGGCCAGATGCGCCCCAGCCCACCAGATCGCAACGAATCCGGCCAGCGACAGCAGCCGATCGCGGCTGATCGCGGACGGTGCGCGGACCTCGCGGGGCGCCATCCGGGTTCCGGCAGCCGCCATCCGGGTGCCGGCCGCCATCTCGGCCCCGGGCCGCGCCATCCGGGTTCCGCCGCGCGCCGCCTCGGTCTCAGCCCGTGCCATCTGTGTCCGGCCAGAACACCCCGGGCGGCAGCGTCTCGACACCTCCCGTCGCCGCCGCGCCGCCGGTCCGCCGCAGCACCACCAACAACCTCGCCGCGCCCCGCGCCTGCTCGGCCGCATCCGCCCTGCTCATGCCGGCAACGAAACCATCGCGCAGCCGGCCGAACAGCGCATCGTTATCGGCCCGCATCAGCGGACGCACCGCATCCCACTCCGCCCGCGAACCCGCCAGCTTCCGTTCCGCATCGCCTACCGCCGCCAGGAAGCCGTCGATCGCCGCCCGGTTGGCGTCCGCCCAGTCCTGGTGGAACACGAACCCCACCATGCTAATCCGCGACGAGACCCCCAGCGCGTTGACGCAGTCGGCAACCGAGACCGCCTGGCGAAATCCGTCGGCCTGCAACATGGCGACAAAATTCCAGTAGGTCAGCACCGCATCGAGTTCACCCTGCCTCAGCTTGGCCCCGAGCAGCGGCGGCGCGCCGTAAACGCAACGAGCGCTGGCCGCAAGGTCCACGCCATCCCTCGCCTTGCCCGCTGCCCGCACCACCAGCCAGGACTTGTCGGCCGGTCCGCCGGCCACGCCCAGCTTGCGTCCGGCCAGGTCGGCCAAGTCACGGATCGGCGAATCCTGGGCGGTCACGACCCCGCCGCTGGCGCTGGAGAACCCGGCAAAGCAAAGCTTGCTGCCCGCCGCCCGCTGCGCCGTGACGAACGGCCAGTCCGACAGGATGACATCGCTCGCCCCCGCCATCAGCGAGATGCGGCCGGCATCGGTGTTCGCCAGCAGCGTGCCCCGCAGCGAGAAGCCGTGCCGGGTATCCAGGTCGTGGCGCCGGATCACGTCGGCCACCCACTGCACGGTGCCGAACTGCAGGATGCCCAGCCGTACGATGGCCGGCGCACCGCCAACCAGCGTCGCCGCGCCCGCCATCAGGCCGCGCCGCCCGATCATCACGCCGGCCCCCCGCCGCGCCGCATCAACAGGCCTCGCGCCGGATCGTAGGCCAGGATCGCCCCGGTCATGAACACCACCGTCACCGAAACGACCACGATCAGCGCGGTGACATCCAGCTTGCCGTACAGCGTGAACCGGATCAGCTCCACCCCATAGGTGAACGGATTCAGTCGGCAGACGAAATACACCACCGGGCTGGACTGCTGCAGTAGCCACAGCGGATACAGCGCCGAGGACGCGAAGAACATCGGGAAAATAACGAAGTTCATCACCCCAGCGAAATTTTCCAGTTGCTTGATCAGCGACGACAGCAGCATCCCAAGCGCTCCCAGCATCAGCCCGCACAGCACCAGCGCCGGCAGCACCGTCAGGAACGACCACGGCGGCAGATCCACCCCCCACAGCGTCGCAACCAGCAGAAACGCCGCCACCTGCAGGATCGATACCGCGGTGCTCGCCAGCAACTTGGAAAGCAGCAGGAACCAGCGCGGGAACGGACTGACCAGCAGCATGCGCATGTTGCCCATCTCGCGGTCGTAAACCATCGACAACGACGACTGCATGCCGTTGAACAACTGGATCATCGCGATCAGGCCCGGCGTGACGTAGACCTCGTACAGCACGTAGGTGTCGTACGGCGGGATGATCGACACGCCAAGGATCTGGCGGAAGCCGGCGGCGAAGATGAACAGCCACACCAGCGGCCGAACCAGTGCCGAAACAAAACGCTCGCGCTGGTGCACGAAGCGCAACGCCTCGCGCCACATGATGCCGCGCAGGCAAATCAGGTATTGCCCGGCGGTGAAGCCGCGACGCTGGGCGATTTCTTGCGCAAGCTCGCTCATGCCGCCTCGGTCAGACCGGCGAACGCCGCGCGCAGCGTCTCGGCACCCGAGGCGGCGATCACCTCGGCCGCCACCCCTTGCGCCAGAGCGTGCCCTTGGTGCAAAATCAGAACGTAATCCGAAGACTCGATCTCGTCCAGTAGATGCGTGGTCCACAGCACACCCACGCCACGCTCCCGCACCAGCCGGCGGACATGGCTGACGATGCCCTGACGTGACGCGATATCCAGCCCGACGGTCGGTTCGTCCAGCACCAGCACCCGAGGTTCGTGCAACAGCGCGCGGGCGATCTCCACCCGCCGCATCTGCCCGCCCGACAGGTTGCGCGCCTTGTCGCGCGCCTGCTTCGACAGATCGACATCGGCCAGCGCGACATCGGCGCGCCGGCGGGCCTCGCGACGCCCGATGCCGTGCAGCGCGGCGTGGAACAACAGGTTGTCCATCACCGACAGATCCAGATCCAGCGTGCGCGCCTGGAACACCACCCCCAGCCGGCGCAACGCCTCACCCGGCGCTCGGTCGATCCGATGGCCGAACACGCTGATGCTGCCACTTTGCGTGTCGAACAACCGAGTGATCAGCGACAGAAGCGTGGTCTTGCCGGCGCCGTTCAATCCCAGCACCGCGGTGAACTGGCCTTGCGCGACCGCCAGCGAAACCCCGTGCAACGCCCGGCGAGTGCCATAGGCGTGGCTAACCCCCTCGACCGACAAAGCTGCTGGCCTGACGCTGGAAATGACGTTCATGCCGACCGGTTGGCCCCAGCCGCAGTCAGCCGAAAACCGCCAGGACAGCGGTTCGGCCGAATCCAGGGACTATTCATTTCAAAATTGCATCCTCCCTCCGCGCAGAGGCCTCGAACCCGCGCCCTGCCGACCCCAAAAGTCGCCGCGCCGCAGCCCGGCCGCCGCAGTTCCGCGCCGCCGCTACTCCGCGACGAGGTCGCCCGAGCCGCCGAATTCCTTCGGAAAATCCTTCATCTTGGGAAGCCCGTCCTTCATCGGCAGGACCGTCTCGGCATAGTTCACGTGCACGCCAGGGGCGAACGCCAGCGTCGGCAAAGTCGCTGCAAACACATCGACCAGCCCCAGCGTGGGATGGTTGGCCATCACGTGGCCGCCGCACTTGCTGCAGTACTTGCGCTGGCTCATCTCGGTCTTCTCGAACGTCGCGATGTTCTCGCCCCCGGAAACCACCCGCACCGCGTCGGGCTTCCACAGGCTGAACGCATTTACCGGACCACCCGACCAGGACCGGCACGACCGGCAGTGGCAATACCCCATGCCCTCAGGCTCGCCCGAGGCCTCGATCCGGACCGAGCCGCAAAAACATTCGCCCGCATATGATGCAGCCATGATGGAGGTCCCCTCAAACGCCACCTTGAAGTGGCCGGATTATTGCCGCCACGATGAAGCTGCCCGCGCCGTGCCGCCCAGTGAACCAACCAGCAAGGCACATCGGCAAACTCCATCGGCACGACAACATCAGCGCGACCGCCGGGCGAATGTCAATCGGCCGATCGTTACGCCCGCATCATCCACCCCCAGCCCCTCGGCCGGGCCGCTCCGCCGCCGGTTAGGTCCAGGCTTCCTCCCAGGTGCCGGAGGTCGAGGCCTTGCTGTATTCGGTCGCCCGATTCTCGAAAAAATTCGCATGCTCGACCGCGTTGAGCATTTCGTCCAACCAGGGCAGCGGATTCTTCGCCACATGGAACAGTTCGTTCAAGCCCAGCTCGATCAGCCGCCGGTCGGCGATGAAGCGGATGTACTGCTTGACCTCGCGCGGCGTCAGCCCATCGACCGGCCCCTGCTCGAACGCCAGGTCGATGAACGCATCCTCATGCGAAACGATAGTGGCGCAGGTCAGGTAGATCTCGCGCCGCAGTTCCTCGGTCCACAGATCCGGGTTTTCCTGGATGAAGGTGCGGAATAGCTTGATCACCGAGGCGCAGTGCAGGCTCTCGTCGCGCACCGACCAGGTGACGATCTGCCCCATCCCCTTCATTTTCCCGAACCGCGGAAAATTCAGCAGGATGGCGAATGACGCGAACAGTTGCAGTCCCTCGGTGAAGGCACCGAACGCGGCTAGCGTCTTGGCGATTTCGAACCGCGAATCGACGCGGAAACCGTGCATGTAGTCGTACTTGTCTTTCATCTCCTTGTATTTCAGGAACGCGGTATACTCGATCTCCGGCATCCCGATGGTATCCAGCAGGTGGCTGTAAGCCGCGATGTGCACCGTCTCCATGTTGGAAAACGCCGACAGCATCATCAGCACCTCGGTGGGTTTGAACACCTGGCTGTAGTGCTTCATATAACAGTTGTTCACCTCGACATCGGCCTGGGTGAAAAAGCGGAAGATCTGAGTCAGCAGGTTGCGCTCGCCATCGGTCAGGTTGCGGTGCCAGTCCTTGACGTCGTCGGCCAACGGCACTTCCTCGGGCAGCCAGTGTACCCGCTGCTGCGTCAGCCACGCCTCATACGCCCACGGATAGCGGAACGGCTTGTACACCGGGTTCTCGGTCAGCAGGTCGAATCGGATCGGATGCTCATCCGGCCCCCGGGTTAGCCCATCCATGTCGATCCCTTCCTGAAACCCTGTGCGGCACCGAATCGTCGCGGCTGCCGCTCCTACCCATTGTGGTGAGATGACCCGATCGGCGCAACCGCTAGTATCAAACGCCCCACTATTCATCGGCCACTCCACAACCCGATCTGATGTGGTGACGCCGCCGCCCGCCGCCAACGTTGCCAGACGGACTGCCCGGTCCTACCGTCCCCCAGATTAAGCGACAGACAACCAGCGACAGACAACCAACGACAAACAGGAGACGGCTCAATGAAGCTCGGTCAGGCAGTGGCGGAAATCATGAAGCGCGAGGGCATCGAGATCCTCTGCGGCTATCCGGTCAACCACCTGCTGGAGTTCGCCGCCGCAGCCGACATCCGCCCCGTCATCGTGCGCCAGGAGCGCATCGGACTGCACATGGCGGACGCGATTTCGCGCGTCACCTCGGGCCGCAAGATCGGCGCGTTCTGCATGCAGCACGGCCCGGGCACCGAGAACGCCTATGGCGGCGTGGCACAGGCATTCTCAGAATCGGTGCCGATGCTGGTCATCCCGCAAGGCTATCCGCGCCGCATCGCCCATATCGACCCGAACTACAACGCGGTGCGCGAAATGCGCGGCATCTCCAAGCTGGCCGAACCGGTCGGCCTGCCATCCGAGGTTGCCCACGTCATGCGCCGCGCCTTCAGCGCCATCCGTAACGGCCGCAGCGGACCCGCTATCGTCGAAATCCCCACCGACATCTGGAACGATGAGGTCGGCGAACTCGACTACGCTTCGGTCGGCGTGCACAAATACGCCCCCGACCCGATCGATATCCGCAAGGCAGCCGCGGCCATCCTGCAGGCCAAGCGCCCTGTGATCTACGCCGGCACCGGCGTGCAATGGGCCGAGGCCTGGGGCGAGTTGCGCGCCTTCGCCGAACTGCTGGGCGCGCCGGTCACCACCAGCCTGGGCGGCAAGAGCTCGTTCCCCGAAAACCACCCGCTGTCGCTAGGCTCCGGCGGCAATGCGGTGCCCAAGCCGGTGCATTACTTCATCCACAACGCCGACCTGATCATCGGCATCGGCTGCTCGTTCACCGAAACGAATTTCGGCATCAAATTCCCCAAGGGCAAGACCTTCATCCATGCCACGCTCGATCCGAACCATCTGAACAAGGATGTGGTCAGCTCGATCGGCCTGGTCGGCGACGCCAAGCTCACGCTCGCCGCGCTGATCGGCGAACTGGGCCAGACCATCAAGTCGAACCGCGATGCCAAACCGGTGGTGGCCGAGATCACCAAGGTACGCGAGGAATGGATGGAACAGTGGCGCCCGCTGCTGAACTCGAATGACGCTCCGCTCAGCCCCTACCGGGTGATCTGGGAACTGATGAACACGGTGGACCTGAAAAACACCATCATCACCCACGACGCCGGCAGCCCACGCGACCAGATCTCGCCGTTCTGGGTGTCCACCGAACCGCTGTCCTACATCGGCTGGGGCAAGACCACCCAGTTAGGCATGGGTCTCGGCCTGGCGATGGGCGCCAAACTCGCCAAGCCGGACAAGCTGTGCATCAATCTCTGGGGCGACGCCGCGATCGGCTTTACCGGCATGGATTTCGAGACCTGCGTGCGCGAGCGCATCCCCATCCTGTCGATCCTACTGAACAACTTCTCCATGGCGATCGAACTGAAGGTGATGCCGATCTCCACCGAGAAATACCGCTCCACCGACATCTCCGGCGATTACGCCGCGATGGCCCGAGCGTTCGGCGGCTACGGCGAACGGGTCACCCAGCCCAACGACATCAAGGCCGCGATCCAGCGCGGCATCGAGCAGACCCAGGCCGGCAAGCCCGCCCTGCTCGAGTTCATCACCTCCAAGGAGACCCGCGTTTCCAAGTTCTGACCACCCTTTCGTGATCGGACCTGGCCCAACACCACGGAACCGGGCCTGGTCCACTCCCACGTGGCGAGCAGCCGCAGCCAGCCATCGCGTCATGCCTGATTTGTCATGACCGGGCTTGGCTCACCTGGCGTGCCATGACCGGGCTCGGGCCGCCCCGCGCGCAATGAACTAGCTTGGCCAGTTCACCCACTTACCGGCACCGACCACAAACCCGCCGATCGGATCCTCGCCCAAAAGGCCACCAGCATGAAAATCCGCCCGGCTGACGCGTCCGACCTGCAGGCAATCACCCGGATCATCGCCGCCGCCTACCACAAATACATCGAAAGAATCGGCAAACCCCCTGGACCGATGATCGACGACTATGCCAACCACATTCGGCACCACACCGTCTGGGTCGCCGAAACCAAGCGCTCCGTTCTCGGCCTGATCGTGCTGATCCCGGAACACGACCATCTCGCCCTCGACAACGTAGCCGTCGATCCGGCGCAGCACGGGCAGGGAGTCGGACGCAGCCTCATGACCTTCGCCGAACAGGAGGCCGCACGGCGCGGCTACACGGAACTGCGCCTCTACACCCACGAGAAGATGACCGAAAACCTGGCAATGTATCCCGCACTCGGCTGGCAGGAGACCGGCCGCAGCGAACAAGCCGGCTATCAGCGTGTGTTCTTTCGAAAAGCGATCTAAACGCCGATCCGTCTGAACCGCCGCCCCTCTGCCCTCGATCGCCGCCCTAAAGGCTCACCGCTTCGGCTTTGGCTTTTCCTCATGCTCCCACTGATGCGCGGTCTCGGTCGCATGCCGATCGGAGGTCGGCATTCCGGTTGGCTGCTCCTCGATGTCGCGCTGGTGCGACGGCTTGTCCGGCTTCTCAGCGCCGGTCGTGCCGGAATTAGCCGGCGCGTCACTGGCCGGAAAACTGTCCTTTAGCGCTTTGTCCCGCTTCCACTCGGCTTTCTCAGGCGTTGCCATCGGATTCCTTTCATCCGGCGCACATGCCGGACTATCCGCTGAAACTTGCGACGCACCCCCCGGGTTTGCCGTCACACCATTCGCCTTCACGCCGCGGGCCCGCCATGCGAAACTGCCTAAATGACCCGCCCCATCCGCCTCGGCATGCTGACGCCATCTTCCAACACGACCCTGGAACCCGTCACAACCGCGATGCTGGCCGCTCTGCCCACGGTGTCAGTGCATTTCTCCCGCTTTCGGGTAACCGAGATCGCACTGACTGGCGACGCCATGGCGCAATTCGACGACCGGCCGATCCTGGCAGCGGCCGAGCTTCTGGCGCACGCCAAAGTTGACGTCATCGCCTGGAACGGCACCTCGTCCGGCTGGCTCGGCTTCGATGCCGACACAAGCCTGTGTGAACGAATCCAGGCCGCCACCGGCATCCGCGCCACCACCTCGATGCTGGCGCTGAATCAGGTCCTCGCCGAGACCGGCGTGCGCCGCTTCGGCCTGGTGACCCCCTATATCGATGCCGTGCAGCAGCGCATCGTTGCCAACTATGCCGTGCTGGGCATCACCTGCGACCCGGAGCGCCATCTCGGCATCCAGGACAATTTTGCCTTCTGCGAAACCTCCGCCGACACCATCGCCGGCATGGTCCGCGCCGTGGCGGCCGCGAAGCCGGATGCGATCGGCATCATCTGCACCAACCTGAACGCCGCCCCTCTGGTCGCCGCGTTGGAACGGCAGACCGGGATCCCGATCTATGACACCATCGCCACGGTGGTCTGGAAAAGCCTGAAGCTCGCCGGAATCGACCCTGCCCGGGTCACCGGCTGGGGCCGCCTATTCAGCCTCTAATCAGCGCCGCCGGGAACCCGCGGTAAAGCCCGGCGAATCCACCTCCGGCGCAGACTTCCGGCGCAGGCCATAGTCTGGCGTTCAGAGGTGCGGCGCGACCACGTTCACCAACGTCGCGCCAGCCAGCGCCCAGAGTGGGTTGCACGCACTGACCTTGACGAACCCGGCGGTCGCCAGGCTGATCGCCACCGTCAGCATATCGTGGTCCGCGGTCCGCATCATCGCCACCCCGCTCGCCAGCATCAGGCCAAGCGCCACCGGAACCAGCGCGCGCTTCAGCAACTCGATGCGCCAATGCCCCGACCAGCGCCCGATCATGCGCGCGGTCACCGACGCCAGCGTGCAGGACGGCAGCATGATGGCGAGTGTCGCAACCGCCAACCCGGCCAGACCCGCGAGCTGCCAGCCGATCAGGCTGACCATGATGATGTTGGGTCCCGGCGCGGCATGGGAAATGGCGAACACGTTGGCAAACGCCGTGTCACCCATCCAACCATGCACATCACCACCTGTCGCCTGATCTCCGGCAACACCGCATTGGCGCCACCGATCGAGACCAGCGAAAGCGTTGAGAATACCCGCGCGATCTGCGTCAGCAACCCGACGTTCATGCCCGTCGCTCCCGCGCCGCCGCGGCGATCGACAACGGCACCAGCACGGCAACGACCGGCACCAGGGGCCATGCCCGTAACCCGACGCTGACGAATGCCGCACCAGTGGTCAGCAGCGCCCGCGGCGTTGGCCGGATCTTGCGCGCCATCTTGACAGCCGTGCCCATCACTAGCCCGGCAGCGCCGGCCGCCGCACCGACCAGCGCGGCATTGACCTCGGGAACGCTGCTGACCCGCTCATAACCCACCGCCAGGCTGGTCACGATGACCAGCGGTACCGCCATCTGCCCGCACAGGCACAACAGCACGCCGGCCACACCTTGGAACCGGTCGCCGATGATGACGGCGGCGTTCATCGTGTTCGGGCCCGGCAGGATCTGACCGATGCCCAGGATCGCCGCGAACTCTTGCTCCGTCAGCCAGCGCCGCTCCTCGATGATTACGTGGCGGGCCCACGGCGCGATGCCGCCGAAGCCCAGCATGCCGATCTTGAGGAAGCCCAGGAACAGCTCGGTCTTGCCGACCGACCGCGCCATACCGCCCGCCGCCGCATCCTGGCCGATGTCGATCGACAATGTCCGCTCCTTCTCCCTCACACCGGCCCGACTCCCTCACACCGGCCCGAACCGCGTCTCGCCGGACAGATCATAGCAAGCTGATCTCGGCCTACTTTCGACAGCGGGCCAAATGCTATGAAGTCGGGCCATAACGAGGCAGGTTCGCGCAGAGCAGGTCGAAAGCGTGGCGCGACCGATCGTCGCCGTCGGCAACGACTACCCGAACGGACACCACCACCCGCCGCACCGCCATCGCCGTGCGCAACTGCTGTTCGCCGAACACCGCACGATGCTGGTGCAGAGCGCGCATGGCGCCTGGATGGCGCCGCCCAGCCAGGGCATCTGGATCCCCGCCGGCGTGCTGCACGCCATCATCATGCTGGGTCCGGTTGCAACCCGCAGCGTTTATCTCGACCCGGATCCAGCGCAGAGCCTGTCATCGCACTGCCGCGTGGTCGGCATCGCGCCGCTGCTCCGCCAATTGCTGATCGCGGCCGTCGACCTCCCGGCGGAATACGACGCCGAGAGCCGCGCCGGCCGGATCATGTCCCTGCTGATCAGCGAGATCGAGGCCGCGCCGGACCTGCCCCTCAGCCTACCGCTGCTAGCGGACGGAAAGCTCGCCCAGCGCTGCCGCCGCTTCATCGAGCAGCCGACCATGCGCGATACAATCGACACCTTGTGTCGGGATCTGGCGATGAGCCGTCGCCGGTTCACCCGCGAATTCCGTCATCAAACCGGACTGAGCTTTGCGGCTTGGCAGCGAAGGGCGTGCCTGCTGTCAGCCTTGCCCCGGTTATCGCGCGGTGATCGGGTCACAACGATCGCCTTCGATCTCGGCTACGCCCGTCCGGCCGCCTTCACCGCCATGTTCCGTCACGCCATGGGGATGACACCAGGCCAGTCCCGTCGGAGCGGGGGCTGGGGCGAGCCCGGGCCGCGGCATTAAACGATCTAATGCAGCGTGACCGAGTCCGGCGCCGCCCAGTCCGGAAACACCGCCAGCCGCACGCCAAGCACATTGACAACGTCGTTGAGCGAAGCAAAAACGCCGACCTCGTTCACCGCATCCCAATGCACCTGATCCAACCGGAAACCGAACGTCTCCCGGCTGATCATGAAGCTGGGACCCTTGGCGTCGTCACCGTCATCGGGCAGCACGATCATGAACGCTTCGTCGGCGCACATGCCATGCAGTTCAACCGACAGATCCGGCGCGATCTCCATCATCGCCTGCTCCATGAACGCGAGATCGGTCAGGCCGATCGGCCGCACACCCACGGTGAAGGCCATGTCCTGGATGGTCTGGAACCCGGGTCGCTTGATCGACATCGCACTCTCCCAGAAAGGCCGGCCCAGAACGGCTCGCTCAGAACCACTGGTCCAGAAACTCCGGCGTATAAACTGTCGCAGCGGCCCGCCCCAGAAACGACCCGGAGTCCAGCTGCTGCACCGAAACAAGAACGCAGTTGTTCTGACACACTGGGGAAACAAAATAAAGAATAATTAAACGGTCTGACACCAAAAAATGATACGACCCGTCTCTTAAAAAACTACCGTCTTGAGTTGCGCAACATCGCCGCCGACCGCCGCGCCAGCGTCAGAACCGCGTTCCGGCACAGCGCCTGATCCGGCAAGCCGGTCCGCTTGCAGCCGCGTTCGGCCTCAGCCAACGCCGCCATCGCCGAGGCCAGGGTCGCCGCCGGCCACACTCCCAACGATCGGGTGAACGCCCCCACCTTTTGATAGAACACCGGCGGCCGGATCGTCTTGACCGCATCGGCGGCGCCTAGCCCCTGCTCGTCCATCGCCAGCCTGGCCCGATGCAATTTGCCCAGATGGCCCAGCGCGGCACGCAGCACCTGCACCGGCGCCGCGCCCTCGGCCACCGCCGCCTCCAATGCTCGATCGGCGGTCGCCACATCCCCGGTGGTCGCGGCCATCAGCGCATCGTCCAGCGACAACCCCGCCAAATCGCCGACGCAGGTCATCGCCGCCGCCACATCCACCCGGTTGCCCGGGCCGACATACAGCGCCAGCTTTTCCAACTCCGCCCGCGTCGAAGCCCGATCGGCGCCGAGTTGCTGCGCCAGCCACGACAGCGCGTCAACGTCGATCCCAGCGCCATTGGCCCGCAACGTCTCCCGGATGGTCTCCTCCAGCGCCCGCCCCTGTTCGGGATAGCAGCCGATCGCCACGCCGTCGGCCGCCGCTTCTAGCGCGGTGCGGAGTTTCGATCGCGCCGCCAGCGTTGGCCCCTCCAGCACCACCAGCGCCGGCGCCTGTCTTTTCAGCACCAGTTGCACCGCATCGTTGGCTGCATCGGTGACGTCACGCACCCGAACCACCCGCCGTCCGCCCAGCAGAGACAATCCTGCCGATTCGTCGGGCAATCGCCTGATCTCCTCGCGCGTCAGTTCGGTCACCAGGAACGGATCATCCAGCGATCCGGCCACCGCCCGCACCAGGGTCTCGGCGCGGTCACGGATCATGCCGGCATCCTCACCGAACAGCAGCACCACGCGGCAGCCGGCGGGATCGCGCAAAAACGCATCGATCCGGGCCGGGGCCAGCTTCACGTTACGATCCCGCCTCAACCCGCTGGGCCGCCCGCCGGCGGAACCACACCGCCAGTTGGGTGGCGATCTGGGTGGCGATGTTCTCCGCGATGCGCTTCTGTTCCGTCTCGGTCTCCAAGTCGGAGGCGAAATACTGCGAATCGAAAACGTTCAGCCCATCGACCGCCCGCGCACTACCCGCGGTCAGGGCAGAGCGTTTGTCGTCATGACCAAGCAAGGTCCAGCTCGCGGTCCCGATAAACCGCACCCTTGTGGCGATGTTCGCGGGGTCGACGGCAATGCCTTCGCCGGCGATGCCGAAGGACACCCGCAGGTTATAGCTCGCCGGCGTACCCGAATCGTCGCCGAACCGCTCCTGCAGCGCCTGGCGCAGCAACTGCCCCGGTCGTTCCGGGATGATCTCGACGAACACGTTCGACAGATCGCGCTGCGCTACACCTGGCTTGTTCGAAGCCGTCGGCATGTAAACCGGCTGAAACCCGCATCCGGCCAGCGTCAGCGGGACCAGGACTGTCGCACCCAAGGCCGAGGCAGACCCGAGGCAGACCCGACGGCGACCCATCACCCGCGTCATCCCGCGACCACAAAGTTGATGATCCGGTTGGGGACATAGATCTCCTTGACGACGCGTTTGCCTGCCAACGCCTTGGCCACGTTCTCCTCGGCCTTGGCGACCGCGAGATTGGCCTCCCGCGGCGCATCGGGGGCGACCTCGATGGTGCCGCGCAATTTGCCGCCGACCTGCACCGCATAGGTGACGCTGTCGGCCGCCAACAGCCACGGGTCGGCTTCCGGCCAGGCGAGTTCCGCGACCAGATGGCCGCTATCGGGAAACAGCCGGGCATACACCTCCTCGGCCAGGTGCGGCATCATCGGGCTGGCGAGCCGGACCAGCATCTCCACCGCCTCCCGCCGAGCCCAGGCCAGGCCGGCCTCCGAACCCCCGCCTTGCACCGCTGCGCGTTCGGCCTCGGTGATGGCGTTGGCGAGCTCGTAAAGCCGAGCCACCGCGACGTTGAAGGCGAACCCTTCCAGCGCCTCGGTCAGCGCGGCGATCGCCCGATGCGTCGCCCGCCGCAGTGTGCGCCCGGCTGGGCCAAATCCGTCCGGCATGATTTCGGCACGCACCCCGTCCAGCGCCTCGGCCAGGCGGAACACCCGCTGAGTGAACCGGAACGCCCCGGCCGCCCCGGCCTCGGTCCATTCCATGTCGCGATCCGGTGGGTTGTCGGACAGGATGAACCAGCGGGCCGTGTCGGCGCCGTATCGAGCGATGATCGCGCCCGGATCGATGGTGTTACGGCGCGACTTGCTCATTGCCTCGACCCGCCCGACGACCACCGGCTCGCCGCTATCGCGCAGCACCGCGCTGCCGTCGGCGCGCTTTTCCACCTCGTCCGGATACAGCCAGCGATTGTCCGCCGAACGATACGATTCGTGGTTCACCATGCCCTGGGTGAACAGCCCGGCGAACGGCTCGTCTACCGAGATCTGCCCGGTCGCCTTCATGCCGCGGGTGAAGAAGCGCGAATATAGCAGATGCAGGATCGCGTGCTCGATGCCGCCGATATACTGGTCCACCGGCATCCAGTGATCGACTGCCGCTTTGTCCACCGGAACGTCGGCCAGCGGGCTGCAGAATCGGGCGAAATACCAGGCGCTGTCGACAAAGGTGTCGAACGTGTCGGTCTCCCGCGTCGCTGCCGCGCCGCAGTTCGGACAACGGACGTGCTTCCAGGTCGGATGATGGTCCAGCGGATTGCCCGGCCGGTCGAACGTCACGTCATCGGGTAGCCGCACCGGCAACTGATCGTCCGGCACCGCCACCACGCCACAGGCGGCGCAATGGATCACCGGGATCGGGCAGCCCCAGTAGCGCTGCCGCGATACTCCCCAGTCGCGCAGCCGCCAGTTGGTCAGTCCCTGGCCGACTCCTTCGGCCTCCAGCCTGGCGATCACCGCGCGCTTCGCTGCAGCGACCTCCAGCCCGTCCAGGAAGCCCGAGTTGAAAATCGTGCCCGGCCCGACATAAGCCTCGTTGACCAACGAGAACGTCGCCGCGTCGGCGCCCGGCGGCAGCACCACCGGCGTCACCGCCAGCCCGTATTTGCGCGCGAACTCCATGTCACGCTGATCGTGTCCGGGGCAGCCGAAGATCGCCCCGGTGCCGTATTCCATCAGCACGAAATTGGCGATCCACACCGGATAGCTGGCGCCGGCGATGAACGGATGGGCGACACGCACGCCGGTGTCATGGCCCAGCTTCTCCCCCGCTTCGATCGTCGCCTCCGACGTGCCCCGGCTGCGGCACTCGGCAACGAACGCCGCCACCTTCGGATCGCGCGCCGCCACCGCCGCCGCCAACGGGTGCTCCGGCGCGATCGCCAGGAACGACATCCCGAACAACGTATCCGGCCGGGTGGTGTAGACCTCGACCTTGTCGCCACCGCCCTCCAGGTCGAACGCCAGCCGCGCCCCCTCGCTGCGGCCGATCCAGTTCGCCTGCATCAGCCGCACCCGCTCCGGCCAGCGGTCCATCCGCTCCAGCGCATCCAGCAGTTCGGGGGCGTATTTGGTAATGCTAAGAAACCATTGGCTCAGCAGCTTCTTCTCCACCGGCGCGCCGGAGCGCCAGCCGCGGCCGTCGATCACCTGCTCATTGGCCAGCACGGTGCCGTCCACCGGGTCCCAATTGACCCAGCTCTCCTTGCGTTCGGCCAGCCCGGCGCGCAGGAAATCCAGGAAAAGCTTCTGCTGATGGCGGTAATACTCTGGCTGGCAGGTGGCGAACTCGCGCTCCCACTCCAGCGACAGCCCCATCCGCCGCAGCTCGGCGCGCATGGCGGCGATGTTCTCGAAGGTCCACTTGGCCGGATGCACGCCGCGTTCCCGCGCGGCATTCTCCGCCGGCAGGCCGAACGCGTCCCAGCCCATCGGATGCATCACCGAGAAGCCGCGCGCCCGCTTGTAGCGCGCCACCACGTCGCCCAGCGTATAGTTGCGCACATGCCCCATGTGGATCTTGCCGCTGGGATAGGGAAACATCTCCAGCACGTAGTATTTCGGCTTTCCGTCGGTCGGCACGTCTTCGACCCGGAAGCACGCTCGGTCCGCCCAGGCCTGCTGCCATTTCGGTTCGGCGGCGGCGAAATCGTAGCGCGGCCTACCCTCCGGTGGCACCGGCTCCTGCCGCGGCGGGGTCGTGCTGGTGTCGTTCATGGGCGGATGTATCGGGTCCCGGCGCGCGACGCGCAAGTATTATGCCGACGCGGGCAGGCGGCTGAGCAGGGCGTTCGTGTCATCCTTCAGCAGCTGATCCACGGTAAATGGATTTTCAGCCGGCACGCGAGCCTCAGGGTCACCTGCCCGGATTTGCTCGACCGCATCCGCATACAGCACCGCGATATCGACCCGTTGCCTCATCGAAGGGGCCAACCTGCGTTTTGCATTGTTACGGAAGGCTGCGATTTCGCCGCGCAAGTGGCCGCACGCCGGACTATCCGGCCAAACGTTCAGCTTCAGCAGATGCACCATCATCAGGTTGAGAAAACTCTCCACCGAATGCAATTCGGACAGACCCACGTCCTCGATCTCCTCGGCGACGTTGGCCCAGTCCACGTCATTCACCCGCTCCCCGTGCCCAAGCCGGCGCAGCAGGTCGGCCTGATGCTGCGACCAGGCCAGGACGTCACGCTCGTAGAGACCATCGGGCATGGCAACGACCTTACCAAAACTACGCTGCTATGCCAACAACCCGGCTTGCCATAATCTCGGCATTAGGCGGCACATGGGCCAATGTTGGCCGCCGGCCCGATTCGGACTCGCGCCACTCTGCCACCGCCAGGGGAACATGGGTCAATGTCGAACAACGCCTCTGAGCCGCACCTGATACGCGGGGACGGAACCACGACTGGGCACCTGCTCGCATCGGTGGACGTTCCGGGAATCGCGTCAGCCGTCATCCGCGACGGCCAGCTTGAGCGCACGATCTGCCACGGCATTCGTGACGTTCGCTCAGCCTTCCCCGTCGATGAGGATACCGTCTTCGACGCGGCCTCGCTGAGCAAGCCGGTGTTCGCTCATGCCATCCTGCAGCTCTCGGACCAAGGTGTTCTGTCACTCGACGCCCCACTTGCCAACTACCTGCCCGGATACATGCCTGGCGATCAGCGGGCGTCGTCGATCACCGCCAAGCACGTCCTCAGCCACACCACAGGTCTGCCGAACTGGCGCAACGACGACCTGCCGCTCAAGACATACTTCGCGCCGGGCGAGCGGTTCAGCTACTCCGGCGAGGGCTTCCTTTACCTCCAGAAGGCGGCCGAGGCGCTGACCGGGGAGAGGCTCCACAGTCTCACGGAACGGCTGGTCTTGCGGCCGTTTGCGATGAACCGATCCAGTTTCGTCTGGGACTGGCGCTTCGACCAGAATCGCGCAACCGCGCACGATGATTTTGGCAGGCCGGCAGTCGCATGGAAGCCGGGGGAAGGAAACGCGGCCGCTACGCTCCAGACGACCGCTGTCGATTACGCCCGGTTTCTCCTCCACGTGCTCGACGGCTCGCGGCTTCGGCCCGAAACATCCCACCTTTGGCTGCACCCGCATATCGAGGTGCGGCATGCGAGGCCTCAGTCGCTAGGGTCCGAGGTCGAAGAGGTCGCGACCGGCGTCGCTTGGGGGCTGGGATGGGGTTTGGAGCCAAACGAGAGAACATTCTTCCATTGGGGCAACAACGGTGCCTTCAAGGCATTTACCGTAGGATCGATGCACAGCCGGGAGGCGCTGGTGTTCTTCATGAACGGCGCATCGGGCCTCGCCCTCATGCCTGAGATGGTCTCTGCCCTGATGCCAGGAACTCGGCCTTCTTTGACTTGGCTCGATTACGGGCGCCATGACGCCCCGGCGAGACGGATGCTTCGCTCTGCCCGCACCGGCGGGGCGGCGGCGACTTGGATACAGATGAAGGACGCCGGCTTGAGCCCGACCGACCAACTATGGATCGCCCGAGGGCTGATTGCAGCGGGTCTGGACGAAGACGGCCTCTGGCTTCGCAAGCGGATCAAACAAGCTGTCAGCGACGGTTTCCCGTAACGCTGCCGATCCGGGTCAGGAGTCCGGTTTGCCAATGACAAGGCCGCATGTCCGCGGACTATTCATGGAACAGGTGACTGACACCCCTAGACCGCCTCCAGCAACCGCCGCAGCAGCTCCACATCCTCGGCGAAATTGCCGTCGCGCTGCATCAGTTCGCTAACCCGCGACACCGCGTGCATCACCGTGGTGTGGTCGCGGTTGCCGAACTTGCGCCCGATCTCGGGCAGGCTGCGACTGGTCAACTGCTTGGCCAGATACATCGCCACCTGACGCGGCCGCGCCACCGCCCGCGCCCGCCGCGCCGAGGACATGTCGGTCAGCCGGATACTGTAATGTTCCGCCACCTTCTTCTGGATCTCCTCGATCGTCACCCGCCGGTCGTGCGCCTTCAGGATATCGTGCAGCACCTCATGCGTGGTCTCCAGCGTGATCGGGCGGTTGAACAGGTTGGCGTGCGCCACCAGACGGTTCAGCGCCCCCTCCAGCTCGCGCACGTTCGAGGTGATCTTGTGCGCCAGGAACTCCAACACCTTCACCGGCACGGCAACCCCGGCGCGCGACGCCTTGGCCTCCAGGATCGAGATCCGCAGCTCATACGTGGTGGAGTGCAGGTCGGCCACCATGCCGCAACCCAGCCGGGTGCGCAGACGGTGCTCCAGCCCCGACAGGTCCGAGGGCGACTTGTCGGCCGAGACGACGATCTGCTTGCCCTGCTCGACCAGGTAATTGAAGGTGTGGAAGAACTCTTCCTGGGTGTTGTCCTTGCCGATCAGGAACTGCAGGTCGTCGATCATCAGCACGTCGACGCTGCGCAGGTTCTCCTTGAACTCCATGGTGGACTGGCTGCGGATCGCGGCGATGAAACGGTACATGAACTTCTCGGCAGACATATAGGCAACCGATACCGGATCGGCTTTCCGATCGGTCAGTTCCCAGGCGATCGCATGCATCAGATGGGTCTTGCCCAGGCCGACGCCGCCATACAGGAACAGCGGATTGAACCCCGGGCTGGACGGATGATCGGCCACCCGCCGGGCACAGGCGTAGGCAAATTCGTTCGGCTTGCCGACCACGAAGCCGTCGAACGTGAAGCGCGGGTCGAGCGGCGCCGCCAGATCCGAGCGGTGTTCCGCTCGATCGTCGTGCCAGCCGTTCATCGTAGCCGACGGCGCGAGGGGGGTCGCTGACGGCGGCGCGAAGGAGGTCGCCGCGGGCGGCGCGATGACATTCGCGCCGGGTACCCCCAGCGAATTTTCCGATGGCACGGCCGACGCCGGGCCCAGCGGCCCAGCGGCAAGCTGCGCCCCAGCTATCGTTGCCCCTGGTATCGTTCCTCCATTCGCCGCGACCACCGCCCCGCCCAGCGCCACCGGATGATCGGCACCACGGCCAACCCGAATATCGACGCGGCGGACCGAGGGGTTCTCCGACTGCCACATCTTTCGCAGCCGGTCGCCGTAGCGGCTGGACACCCAGTCACGCAGGAACCGCGTCGGCAGGGTCACAGCAACCTCGTCGCCATCGAGCCCCGCCAGGGTCATCTGACGCAACCAGGTCCGGTAATCCACCTCACCGACCTCGACCTGCAATCGTCCTCGTATGCGGGTCCACTGCAGCGCCAGTTGCGCCACGTCCACGATCTCAGGCTCCGTCGTGGTCATTCAGAAGTCCCCCCGCATTGACATCCCGTATCAGCTCGACGCCGCAGATTCACCAGTCGAACGGCTGGCCGGGCAATCGCTCAGGCAATCCTCCCAGGTCACCCCCCTCCAGGCATTCCCAGGTGCCCACGCGGCATGCAGATTCCCATCCCCTAAACTGGGCTCAGAATTCGTTGTCACTGCTGTCCGGTTGGCAGATCGAAGTATGTCAGACTGACCGTCAGAGGCAATCACAAACTGGCAAAGCCCAGTCGAATCTAAATAAACGAAATAACATTACCATGCCGGATTTACGCCGCGTCTGGCGCAGACACGCGACTAGACCAGGCGAATAAGCATTCGCCTGGTTGCTCAGAAGGCTTGACTTTGGCAATTGGTCCAGCGGCCCGCGCACCGGGCTTCGCGGTCGACCGTTTAAAACGTTGATCAGCCGACCATCAGGCGCTGGGCAGCGCCTTGATCCGAGCCGACAGACGCGACAGCTTGCGCGCCACGGTGTTGGCATGAATCACGCCCTTGCCAGAGGCGCGTTGCATCTCCGGCTGAGCGTCCCGCAGCGCCAACGCTGCGGTCGACTTGTCGCCGCTGGAGATCGCCGTTTCAACCTTCTTGACGAAGGTTCGCATGCGCGATTTGCGCGCCTGGTTTCGCGCCGTGCGGGTCGCTGTCTGACGGATGCGCTTGCGCGCCGATGCGGTGTTGGCCATGCCCTGCTTCGATCAAAACGTTTGGAAACCAGCCCTGACCCAGAGTCCGCGACCCGGAGCCGATCTGGCGGAAGACGCGGTTTCTACGCATCGGCCCCCGAATAGTCAAGGTGATTGGCCGCGCCTCGGCAGGTTCAGCCCCCCGGAACCCCGACCGGAACCCCGACCTGCTTGGCCTTCTCCTCCGGCTCCACGTGGATGGTGATCATCAGGTGTCCCATCTCCTGTTTCAGCGTATCTTCGATGCGGTCGCAGATCCGGTGCGCCGTCGCAACCGTCATGCTTCCGGGCACCACGAGGTGGAATTCCAGGAAGGTCAGCCGCCCGGCATGGCGGGTGCGCAGGTCGTGGACCTCGATCGCCCCGGCCGCGCTGTTGGCCACCAAATCCTTGATCCGGTTCACCACCGCCGGCTCCGGCGCCGCGTCCATCAGCCCGCTGACCGAGGACGAGATCATCCGCACCCCCGACCACAGCACATAAACACCGGTGGCGACCGCCAGCAGCGGGTCGAGCACCAACTGTCCGGTCAGCACCACCAGCCCGACGCCGGCGGCGATCCCGATCGAGGTCACCACGTCGGCCAGCAGGTGGCGCCCATCGGCACTCAGCGCCGGCGAGCGCAGCCGCCGCCCCGCCGCCAGCAGCACCCAGGACCACACCGCATTGATCACCGTCGCCACCGCGTTCAGCGCGATACCGTGCAGCGGCGCATCGATCGGATGCACCCGCCACCAGCTTTGCCACGCCTGTTCGAAAATCAGCAGCGCGGCGACGCTGATCAGCACGCCCTCGACCACCGCGGCGAAGAATTCCGCCTTGTCGTGCCCATAGGGATGATTGGCGTCCGCCGGCCGCGCGGCGAACCGCAGCGCGACCAGGGCGATCAGGCTGGCGGCGACGTTGACGATGCTTTCCAGCGCGTCGGAATACAGCGCCGCGCTGCCGGTCAGCCACCATGCCGCCGCCTTCAGCCCCAGCACCAGGCAGCCGGCGACGATGCTGCCCAGGGCGTAGCGCTCCGCGTTGCTCATGTCGACCGCGCCTAGCACATCGAAATCAGCCCGTCAGCCGATAGCGGGCAGCGCCCAGACCTGCGCGCCCCACGCCTACCGCCATGCGCCCGCCCCCATGCCTGCCATTTCGTCCGGCCGCCGCCTTCAGCCCTCGTGCGCGGTTTCCAGCCGGGCCAGCCGCATCCGGTTGGCGCGCATCGGCCGCAGCACGAACAGCGCCAGCAGAACCACCACGACATTGGTGACCGCCGCCACCTGGAATACCGCCTCCCACCCGCCGGTCGCCTGCTTCAAGACATTCGCCAGCGGCACCAGGAAGGCCGACGTACCCTTCGCGGTGTAAAGAAAACTGGCATTCGCGGTGGCGTATTTCGGCCCGAACGTGTCGGTGCAGGTGGACGGGAACAGAGAGAAGATCTCGCCCCAGGTAAAGAAGATCAGTCCGGCGCACACCACGAATGCCCAGGGCGTCTGCCCGGCAACCGCCAGCAGCCAGTAGCTCAGCGCGCCGAGGCTGAACGCCAGCGCCATCGTGCTCTCCCGCCCGATGCGGTCGGACAAGGCGCCGAAGAACGGCCGGGCGAGCCCGTTCAGCACGTTGTCGATCACCAGCGCCACGCTCAGTGTGCTGGCGCCGAACAGGATCGCCGTGTTGGAAATGCCAAAGTCCTTCGCCACCGGCGCAAGCTGGGCGGTCGCCATCAGCCCGCTGGCCGACACCCCAATGAACATCACATACAGCAGCCAGAACACCGGGGACCGCAGCATCTCGGCGCTGGTCGCGCTGCTGACGCTTTGCTGCAGCCCGGGGTTGGCCTTGTTGGCCAGCACGATCGCCCGCTCCGGCCCGCGCATGAACCAGGAAACGGCCAGGATGATGATCGCCTGGCCGAGGCCGAACCACAGGAACGCTTGCGCATAGCCGGCGGCATGGATGGTCAAGCGGATCGGAACCACGGTCAGCGCCGCGCCGGCGCCGAAGCCGGCGGCGGTCAGGCCCACGGCGAGGCCGCGGCGATCGGGAAACCACTTCACCGCGTTGCCGACACAGGTAGCGTAAATCGCCCCGGCGCCGGTCCCCGACATCGCGGCGCCGACATACAGCAGCAGCAGTGACCCGGCATAGGCGTTGATCAGCCAGCCGATGCCGACCATCAGGCCGCCCACAGCAATCACCAGCCGGGGGCCAAGGCGCGGACCCAAGCGATCGACCAGGGAGCCAGCCGCCGGGGTCAGCCAGGTCTCGGTGGCGATGAAGATGCTGAATGCCCACTGAATCCCGGCCACGCCCCAGCCGTGCGCCACGTGCATCGGATCGACGAACAGCGTCCAAGCGTATTGCAGGTTGGCGATCAGCGCCATGCAGAGCACGCCCAGCCATAGCTGGACCCAGCGCCCGCTCAGAGCGGGTGCCAGGGATGTGGTTTCGGACATCTCGATCCTCCCAGGATGCCGGTTAGGCATTCGTTCTTCTGCTTTTGCCCCGGTTCCGCGTAGGCCCCGTTCTGCTTCGGCGCGCTCGACTGCGTCGGCGGCGGACCGGTCACCCATGCAACCGGTCGAACTCAACGGCCGCCGCCGGCTATCTGCGCCGCCCAGTCAGTAAAGCGCAGCGGGTCGTGCTCGTCCAGGATTGATGCGATTGACCGGACAGGATGCAATTTGGCAGTGGCGGCGGCCGCTAAGCCGCGCTATCTAGCCGCCGGGGAATCGTGGTAAAGGAGAGGCTTATGCGCCGTCTTGTAAGTGCCGTCACCGCTTTGACGATGCTATCCGCGCAACCGGTGCTGGCGCAGCGGCAATGCCCGTCGGTATCCGACCAATCGACGTTCGAGATCCAGGCGCTGCGCAGCGAACTGATGGTATTGGCGACCGGCTGCCACGACGATGCTCGCTACAATGCGTTCATCCACCGCTATCAACCCGATTTGCAGGCCAACGAACGCGCGATCGACGCCTATTTCAAGCACCGTTACGGCAGGTCCGCGCAGGTCGAGCACGATC
Source organism: Rhodopila sp. (assembly GCF_965277825.1). Lineage (NCBI taxonomy): Bacteria > Pseudomonadati > Pseudomonadota > Alphaproteobacteria > Acetobacterales > Acetobacteraceae > Rhodopila > Rhodopila sp. Next base: position 1,812,776 of record NZ_OZ255846.1, read on the forward strand.
GGTTCGTGACCGATCTGGCCAATGCGATCTCGCGCGAGGGCAGCGACATGGGCGGCGATTTCTGCAGTCGGAACGGGCTAATCTTTAACGAGGTCCTGGCGCTGCAATCAGCCAACGAACTCACTGACTACGTCGCCGGAAAGGATCTGGTGCCGGCGTCGATGGAGATTTGTCCGCCACTGGCGACCAAGGCAGCGGCGCTCGAACGTAAGAAGCCCGCAATCCTAGCCAAGAAGAAAAAGAAGTAATCACATGACACCTGCCAACCTGAGGGCGCGGTCGGCAGGATCGATCATAGGGCGCGGTCGGCGGCATCATGCTGAATAAGGCCTTGCCAGGTCTCGGGCTACCAATTTCGGGCCACCGTTCCCAACCACGGCACCTGGAAAACTGAAGCGGGCGGCCTCGCAGCGCGCCGACCGCTTCACCGTAGCCTAACTGCTGGAGTTCCGATTGCCCAGCAGTTGCAGCAGCATCATGAAAAGATTGATGAAGTTCAAATACAAGCTCAGCGCGTCATACACGCTTCGCTTGTTCGCCCCGTCGGTGCCCTCGGCGTAAGCAAACTGCAGATAGCTGGCCTTGATACGCTGCGTGTCATAGGCAGTCAGGCCGGTGAAAACCACCACGCCGATGATGCTGACCGCGAACTGCAAAGCGGTGCTCTGGAAGAACATGTTCGCCAGGCTGGCGATGATGATGCCAAACAGGCCCATCATCAGGAAGCTTCCCATCCGCGACAGGTCGGCCTTGGTGGTGTAGCCATACAGGCTGGTGGCACCGAAGGTGGCGGCGGTGATAAAGAACACCCGCACGATCGAGGCATTGGTATAGACCAGGAAGATGTTCACCAGACTGGCGCCCATCGCCGCGCAGAACGCCCAGAACAGCGCCTGAGCCGCTCGGGTCGACAGCTTGCTCACCCCCATCGACAGCACCAGCACGAATGCCAACGGCGCGAAAATCGCGATCATCGCCAACGCCGTCGGATGATGCGCCAATCCGTATTGCGTCTGCACCAGCGGATAGAACGCGTTGATCAGACTGGTATGGGCAATCGCGAACGCGATCACCCCGGTCAGCAACAGACCGGAGGCCATCCAATTGTAGACCCGCAGCATGTAAGCCCGTAGCCCGGCGTCGAAGACGGCCGTGGTAGCGGCGGATGCCCGTGGATAGGCCCCGAATTGCGGACTGTAAGCCATGGTTCCCTGATTCCTTTCGAGCGTAAGCCCGCGTTGTTATAGCCGATCCTGCGCGCCGGTAACAGTCCAGCCCCGATCGGCGTTTGTTGCCCGATCGGCGTCTGTTGATCTTCCGTCAGCGGGGCCGGACGCAGACCAGTCGGTTTGCGCTACTCGTTCCTCAGAAGTGGCGCCGGCCTTGCCCGCAAAGCCGCTGCCGTTCCAGCGTAGCCGAACAGCAGCATGAGTACGAGCGCTCCCGCAAGAGTGCAAATGAGCGTCAGCGGGAGAAAAATCCAGTCGGTGTGCATTATGTAATGAGCGACCCCAAAGCTCGCGGCCGACCCGACCGCCGCGGCGATCAGCCCCGCCACCAGGCCCAGCAATCCGAACTCGGTCAGCCAGGCGACGCGGATCTGGCCGCGCGTGGCCCCAAGCGTCTTTAGGATCACCGCCTCGCGCACCCGCCGGCGCTGCCCGGCGGCGACCGCACCGATCAGCACCAGGGTGCCGGCCAGCAGGGTCAATGCCCCGGTCGCGGTCAGCGCCGCGGCGATCTGGTTCAGCAGGCCGGCGATCGCCGCCAGCACATCCTGCACCCGGACCCCGGTGACATTGGGCAGTGCGTCGGTCACCGCGCGCAACAGCCCGCCTTGGTCGGCGTCGGCGATCCGTACCGTTGCGATATGGGTATGCGGCGCATGCGACAGCAACCCCGGGCTGGCGACCATGAAGTAGTTGATCGACAGCGACTGCCAGGCGATGTCGCGCAGATTGGCGACCGTCAGATCGATGTCCCGCCCCAGCACATTGACCCGGATTATATCGCCGAGGCCGACATGCCAGCCCTTCGCCAGACCGGCGTCGAGCGACACCAGCTCCGGCCCCTGATAGTCCGCCGGCCACCACCGGCCTTCGACCAGCCTGGTGCCCTCGGGCGGCGTGGCGGCATAGGTCAGGCCGCGGTCGCCGCGCAGCGCCCACGCGGTGTCCGCCGTGGCCGCCACCCGTTCGGCCGGAACCCCGTTGACCGCGACGACACGGGCGCGCAGCGACGGCACCTGGTGCATCTGCTGAACGCCCGGTTGCGCGCGCACGATCGCCTCGAACCGATCGAGCTGGTCGCCCTGGATATCGACGAAGAAGAAACTCGGCGCGTTGCTGGGAAGCTGGTCGCTTATCTGGTGCTGCATGTTGCCCTGGATCAGCGCCACGGCGGCCAGCGTCGACAGGCCAAGCCCGGCCGACAGCAACAGCAACGGCGTCGGCGCCCCCGGCCGATGCAGGTTTCCCACGCCCAGGCGAACCGACGGCCAGCGCACCGCCGGCGCCCACCGCGCCACCCCCATCACGCCCGACCCGCCGGCTCGGAACAGCGCCAGCGTCAACCCGGCGCCGATGCAGAAATACAACGCGAAGGCGCGGTCGGTGGCGGTGGCCACCGTCAGCCCGACCAAAGCCGCCGCCAGGCCCAGGTTGACCACGATCAGCCAGGCGGCGGGCCGCGTCGTTAATGGCAGCAGCGCGTCACGGAACAGCGCTCCGCCCGGAATCCGCGCTGCCCGCCCGAGCGGCCACAGCGCAAAGCACAGCGCGATCAGCGCCCCATACGTCGCCGCCAGCAGCAGCGGACCCGGATACACCCCAAGCACCGGGGGCACCGGCAGGATCGGCGCGAGCAACGGCGCCCCAACCACCGGCAGAGCCGCCCCAGCCGCCAGCCCGACCACGATGCCCGCCGCCGACAGCGTCAACACCTGGATCAGGCAGACCGCGAACACCAGCCGCGCCGACGCACCCAGGCAGCGCAACGTCGCGATGGTCCTCGCCCGTGCGTGCAGCCACGCGGCAACCCCGTTGGCCACACCGATGCCGCCGACCAGCAACGAGGTCAGCCCCACCAGGGTCAGGAACAGCGCGGTCTGGTCTATGAAACGGCTGACCCCGGGGGCGGCATCGGTGGGGCCGCGGATCCGCCACCCCTGATCGGGGAACTGCCGCTGAATGCGCCGCGCCAGCCCGCCCGGGTCAGCCCCCGGCCCGGCCCCCGGGTCACTCACCGTCAGCCGGATCGCGTAGCGCACCATCGCCCCGGGCGAGATCAACCCCGTCAAGGCCAACGCGCGGTCCGAGATCAGCACACGCGGACCCAGGATCGATGCGGTGGCGACCCGGTCGGGCTCGTGCGTCAGCGTGCCAGCGATGCGAAACGTGGCGGTTCCCAGCCGGACATCAGCGCCCGGATGCACGCCCAGACGCTGCAGCAGGATCGGTTCGACCAGCAGCCCATACTTACCGTCGCGCAGCCGCAGCGCGTCGGCCACCGGCTCGGGCGGCTCGACGCCGGCCGCCCCGACCAGCGGCCATTTGTCATCCACCGCCTTCAGCTCGATCAACTGCCGCTCACCATTGGCGGCAACCAGCATCGACCGCATCTGGGTCACAGCCGAGATCGTGGCACCCTGTGCGTGCAACCAGTCACGCAAGCTGCCGGGCAGCGGCTGCGACCCGCCGTCGATCTCCAGGTCGCCGCCCAGCAGCGCGCGCCCGTCGCTGGCAAGACCGGCATCGACCGCTGCCCGCAAGGTGCCGACCGCGGCGATCACCCCCACGCCCAAGGCCAGGCACAGCAGCACGATCCACAGCCCGCGCACGCCGCCGCGCAATTCGCGCCGTGCGATCGTCAGCGCCAGCCTGATGCCGTGCGCCCCTCCGCCAGTCATCACGCCGCCAGTCATCACGCCGCCAGTAGCCACGCCGCCAGCCATCAGCCGGCCACCGCCCCATCCACCCGCCCGTCCGCCACCCGCCCATCCGAAAGATGCACCTGCCGGTCGCACCGTTCGGCCAGCGCGCGGTCGTGGGTGATCAGCAGCAGCGTCGCCCCGGTGCGCCGACGCAGCGCGAACAACAGGTCGATGACGCTCTCCCCGGTGGCGTGGTCCAGGTTGCCGGTCGGCTCGTCCGCCAGCAGCAGGGCCGGCTCCGGCGCGAACGCCCTGGCCAGGGCGGTGCGCTGCTGCTCACCGCCCGAGAGCTGGCCGGGCAGATGGGTCAGCCGATGGCCCAGCCCGACCGCCTGCAACGCCGCCCCGGCTCTGCCGTCGGCATCGCGCACGCCGGCCAGTTCCAGCGGGATCGCCACGTTCTCCAGCGCCGTCATGGTCGGGATCAGGTGGAACGCCTGGAACACGATGCCGACCCGTTCGCGCCGCAACCGAGCCAGCGCATCCTCGCCCAGCCCGGTGATCTCCTGCCCACCCAGCAAAACGCTGCCCGAGGTGGCGCGTTCCAGTCCGGCCAGGACCATCAGGAGGCTGGTCTTGCCCGATCCGGACGGCCCGATCAGACTCATCGCCTCGCCCTTGGCGATATCCAGATCGACCCCACGCAATATATTGACCGGCCCGGCAGCCGACGGCACGGTCAGGTGCAGGTTCCTGATCCGCACCAGCGGCATGATCGGCGTGGCTGATAGCGGAGAGCGCGGAATGGCATCCATGAACCCTCTATATTGTGGAGCGGCATGGCGGCGGAAGGCCTGGTGCGCCATTGCAATGGTGTTAGCCGTTACCTCCCTAGCCTCGGCCCCACTGAGTATAGCCGCACGGACGCCGGCCGCCGCGCCCAGGCTGCTGATCCTGGGCGACTCGCTGTCCGCCGGCTTCGGACTGCCGCACAGCGACGGCTTCGAGGCCCAGTTGCAGCAGGCGCTGAAGGCGCGCGGCCACGATGTCAGCATCGTCGACGGCGCGGTGTCCGGCGATACCAGCGCCGGCGGCCGCGCCAGGCTGGATTGGACGGTCGGCGACGGCGTCGATGCCGCGATCGTCGAGCTGGGCGCCAACGACGGCCTGCGCGGCCTCGATCCGAAGGCGATGCAGGCCAATCTGACGGCGATCCTGGACGACCTCGCCGCCCGCCATATCCCGGTGCTGCTGACTGGCATGTACGCGCCGCCCAATCTGGGGCCGGACTATCAGAAAGCGTTCCGCGCGGTGTTCGATACAATCGGCAAGCGGCCCGGGCTGCTCTATGATCCGTTCTTCCTGCAGGACGTCGCCCTGCACCCCGAGCTGATCCAGCCGGACGGACTACACCCGAACGCTGAAGGGGTAAAACGCGAGGTTGCGCGCCTTTTGCCGATGGTGGAACAATTGCTGGCGGAGATACATCCGGCATGAGGTCGACCGCATGAGATTGTTTGTCGGCCTCGATCTGCCCTGGACGCTGCGCGAGCGGCTGTCGATGCTGGCCGGCTCCGGCATCCCCGGCGCGCGCTGGGTGCCGGCGGTGAACTACCATCTGACGCTGCGCTTCATCGGCGAGACCCCGGGCCACCGAGCCGAAGACATCGACACCGCGCTGACCGGCCTACGTGCCCGCCGCTTCGCGCTGACCATGACCGGCGTCGGCACCTTCACCAAGGGCGCCCCCAAAGGCGCCCGCGGCACCGCGCTATGGGTCGGGGTGGAGCGCAATCCGCAGCTCGAGCACCTGCAGAGCAAGATCGAGACCACTCTGCAGCGCTGCGGCCTGGAACCCGAACGGCGCCGGTTCCAGCCGCATGTGACACTCGCCCGGCTCGACAACGTGCCGGAAGCCAGACTGATGGCCTACGTTCAGGCGCACAACCTGTTCCGCGCCGAATCGGTGGCGGTGGACCAATTCACGCTGTTCAGCTCCCGCCTGGGCAAGGAGGCTTCGGTCTACACCGCCGAGGTGGAATACGGGCTGGGGTGACGGCGCCCATTGACCGTCAGCGACGGCATCGCTTCGCGGCATGGTCACGGCGACGCTGCCCAGACGCGGCCCCGAACGCACCAAACGCTGATCGAACGTCAGGAAGCCCTCGCAGGCGGCGGCAGCGGCCAGATGCAGACTGTCAGCGAAATCCAGCCCTGCTTCGGCCCAATCGATCGCCCTGGCAATTAGCGCGGCGTCCTCGACCGATACGCCCGGAAGACCGGCCAACGCGCGTAGAGCCCGCATGATTGGCCTGCTTGGCATCTCGTAAACCCCGCGCAGCACTCACTCGACCTCAAGCAAAACGGTCCGCGACACGAACACCGGCTCGCGGCCGATGATGGTCCGCGCCTTGTCAGCCTGCGTCGGGTCATCACCGGTCAGCAGTTGCGCAACCACCAGATTGCGTACAATCCGTCCGCCGTGGTGACGCTACAACAGCTTCTGACCCTAACGCAGGCAGCAGCGGCAAACGCAATGCCGGAAATCAGGGCGAGTCGGTTGGCACGGCGATTGCGCTCCCCTTCCAGCGTTGTGACACCGCCTAGCCTACACCCGTCACACAGGCAGGAAGGAGGCACCGCCATGTGCCAGCATTGCGACCGCGGATTCCCAAACCTGCACGGCGTGCGTTTCGACCGAAGATCGTTGTTGAAATCCGCCGCGGCCGGGGTGGTGACGATCGGGCTTCCGTTTGCCGAGGCCGCGCACGCCGCGCCCGATACGACGGTCCCCGCTACCACTTTCAAGGGCACCCACGGCACCGGCTTCTGCAACAGCGCGTACTTCATAAGCCACATGCTGCAGCTCGCCAAGAATGACGGCGTGACGCTGCAGTTCGTCAACACCCCGACCAACGCCGACGCGGTGACGTTCTTCGCCACCGGCCAGGTGGACGTCAGCGTGCTGCCCTACACCAGCTTCCTCGCGCTGCACGGAGCCGGCGCGCCGGTGAAGATCGTCGGCGGCGGCGGCATCCAGGGATGCACGGTCATCGCGCAGCCCGGTCTGGACACACCGGCCAAGCTGAAGGGCAAGACCCTCGGCACCTTCCAGCTCGATACGCTGGAAGTGTTACCTTATGACTGGATGAAGATGCACGGCCTGTCGTTCAAGGACATCCAGGTCCGCTACCTAGGCTCGACGCCCGAGCAGGTGGAGGCGTTCAAGGCCGGTGCGATCGACATCGCCGGGGTGATCGAACCCTACGCGACCGCGCTGCTGAACGACGTCAAGGGCTCCGTCCTGCTGTCCGACGGCCTCGACATCTACGGCCCGCAATACACCGACTGCGTCCTGGCTGCCCGCACCGAGCTGATCGAAAAGAATCCGGACGGCGTGACCGCGCTGATCAAGGCGATGCTGCATGGGCAGTATCTGTTCGAGAGCGAGCGCGAGAAGATGCTGAGCGAACTGGTCGGCCCATACTATAAGTTGTCGCTGGAGAATGCCCGCATCGGTGCCACCAAGCAGCCGCCGAAGGTCGATCAGCGCGCCCAGACCGACTTCATCCTGACCCGCGTGCAGTCGGTGATCGAGATGGGCTACCTGAAGCAGGCGCCAAGTAAAGATGCGATCGATTGGCGCCTGCTGGAAGCCGCGATCAAGGACTCGCCGGACGTCTACTCCAAGCTGGAATACAAGTCGGCTTGAGGGTTTTCGCATGAGCGAAGCGGCCACCGACCTGCCCGGGTTGCAGCAACGCCACGCGGCACGGGCAGCGCCGCGTCGCGCGGATGCGATGCTGCGCTGGGGCCGTGACATGGCGCCGCGGCTGTTCTGGACCTGCGTGTCGATCGGCTTCTTCGCCGGGATCTGGGAATTGCTTTGGTCTATCGGCTGGGCCGATCCGCGCCTGCTGCCGCCGCCGCACATCTTCTTGGGGCATTTCGCCGAACAGGCGCAGTTCTTCAACACCGCGGAGCGCTGGCAGATCGGGGTCGATCCGAATTCCGGCCCATCTCCCGGCATGGCGGTGCTGATCACTTGCGCGGCCTCGATCATGCGGGTGCTCGCCGGGCTGTTTCTTGCCACCGTGGCCAGCCTCGCCGTGGGCATCGCCATCCGCTATTGGGCGCCGGTGGAGAAGCTGGTGCTACCCACCGTCACGCTGCTGGCGCCGGTGTCGCCGGTGGCCTGGCTGCCGGTCGCGATCTTCCTGTTCGGCATCGGCAACAAGCCGGCGGTGTTCATGGTTTTCATCGCGCTGTTCTTCACCATGGTGCTGGCGACGATCACCCAGATCGACGCAGTGAACCGCAACTACATCAACGTGGCGCGGATCATGGGCGCCAATCGCCGGCAGATCTTCCTGCGGGTGATCCTGCCGGCGATCCTGCCGGGGTTGCTGATCGTGCTGCGGCTGAACCTGTTCGGCGCCTGGATGGTGGTGCTGATCGCCGAAGCCACCGGCGTCGGCTACGGGCTCGGCCAGGTGATCATGATGGCGCGCAATACCTTCAATCCCGGCCTGGTGTTTTTCACCATCGTGCTGATCGGAGTGATCGGCTTCGTGTTCGATTTCGCGCTGCGCTCGATGCAATCGCGCATCCTGTATTGGGTGCCGCGCGGACAGGGGAACATGGGCGGTGGCTGACGGTGTAATGGCGGCAGCCCACGCTGCCGTTTCGTGCCGCGGCGTGGGCAAGACCTGGGCCGCTGGAACGACACGCGCGCATGAGGCGCTGCGCGGCATCTCGCTCGACGTCGCCCCCGGCGAGTTCGTCTCCCTGCTCGGCCCCTCCGGCTGCGGCAAGAGCACGCTGCTCTATCTGGTGGCCGGGCTGGAACAACCCACCGAGGGCCGCATCGACGCCCATGGCGCGCCGGTGTCCGGGCCGGGGCCGGAGCGCAGCCTGATCTTTCAGGAAGCCTCGCTGCTGCCCTGGCTTTCGGTCTGGCAGAATGTGACCTTCGGCCTGACGCTGCGCGGCGCGAGCGTGGCCGAACGCACCACCGTGGCGCGCGAGGTGCTGGCGCGCGCTGGGCTGTCGGAGGCGTTCGACAAGCGGCCGGATGAGCTGTCGGGCGGCATGCGCCAGCGCGTCGCGGTGGCGCGGGCGATGGCGATGCGCCCCAAAGTGCTGCTGATGGATGAACCGTTCGCCGCATTGGACGTGCAGACCCGCGCCAAGATGCAAGGCTTCCTGCTTGACGTGTGGCACGCCACCGGCGCCTCGGTGCTGTTCGTGACGCACCACATCGACGAGGCGATCGCGCTGTCCGACCGCATCGCCGTGTTCACCGCGCGTCCCGGCCGGATCAAGGCCACGATCGCGGTGGACATGCCGCGGCCGCGCGACCTGGAAGGTCAACAAGCGATCGCGCTGCGCCGCCAACTCACCGCGCTGCTGCAAGACGAGGTGGACCGCGCCTTCGCCGAACAGGAAGCGCTGAGCGGAGCCGGCTGATCATTCGAGGAAACCGCCGATGCAGAGTATCATCCGAGGCAAATACGTCATCACCCGCGCGCTGGACCGGCACGGTTGGGAGCAGATCGAAAACGGCGCGGTGCTGCAACGCGACGGTGTGATAACGGCGATCGGGGCGTTCGATGACTTGATTCGCCAGCATCCCGACACTGCCGTGATGGGCAGCGGCAACGAGGTGCTGCTGCCCGGCTTCGTCAACGGCCACCACCATGTTGGTCTGACGCCGCTGCAGCTCGGTTCCCCCGACATGCCGCTGGAACTTTGGTTCGGCACCCGAATGGTAACCCGCGATATCGATCTTTATCTCGACACGCTTTACTCGGCGTTCGAAATGATCGCCTCCGGCATCACCACCGTGCAGCACATCCACGGCTGGATGCCGGGCAAGCTGCCGGCGGTGGAGGCGCGCGCCGAGCAGGTCATCGGGGCCTACGAAAAGATCGGCATGCGGGTGTCGTATTGCTTTGCACTGCGCGACCAGAACCATCTGGTGTACGAAGCGAACCAGGATTTCCTGGCCCGGGTCCCGGCCGAAGTAAAGCCGCTGCTGGCGCGCTATTTCGACCGCTTTGAACTGGACGCCGAAGACAACATCGCGCTGTTCGGCAGCCTGCACGGCAAGCACCGCGACAAGGACCGCGTGAAGATCCAGTTGGCACCGGCAAACCTGCACTGGTGCTCCGATCAGGCGCTGGAATTGCTCGCGGCGACGTCGGAACGCTACGACGCACCACTGCACATGCACCTGGTGGAGACGGCGTACCAGAAGGAATACGCGCGCCGGCGCGGCGGCGGCACCGCGCTGGACTACATCGCGCGCTTTGGCCTGCTGGGACCGCGACTGACTTTGGGGCACGGCGTGTGGCTATCCGAATCCGACATCGAGAAGGTCGCCGAAACCGGCACCCATGTCTGCCACAACTGCAGCTCCAACTTCCGGCTACGCTCCGGCGTGGCGCCGCTGAACCGCCTGGAAGCCGCCGGCGTGAACGTGGCCATCGGGCTGGACGAAGCCGGCATCAACGACGATCGCGACATGCTGCAGGAAATGCGCATGGTGCTGCGCGCGCATCGGGAGCCGGGCATGGACGATCGGGTGCCGACCATGGCGCAGGTGTTCCGCATGGCCAGTGAGGGCGGCGCGCTGACCACGCCATACGGCGCCAGCCTGGGCCGCCTTGAAGTCGGGCGCGGCGCCGACATGGTGCTGATCGACTGGAACCAGATCAGTTTTCCTTATCTCGACGCCGAGGTGCCGGTGCTGGACGCCGTCATCCAGCGCGCCAAGGTGGAAGGCGTGCGCGCCGTGCTGGTGGCGGGTGAGGTCGTCTACCGCGACGGGCGCTTCACCCGCATCGATCGCGACGCGGTGCTGCGCCAGATCAGCGATATGCTGAAGCGGCCGCTCAACGACGACGAAATGGAACGTCGCCGTCTGTCGAAAGCCGTGCTGCCGCATTTGCGCGCCTTCTACGACAGTTACCATGCGCCGGAGCGTCACGTGCCGTTCTACCGCCAGAGCTCGAAGGTTTAGACAAGCGAACGTTTCGTCTTATACCAGCCGCCACTGAAGACGACTCTCGCTAGATTTCTCGGCCCCCCGATTCTCAAGACCGCGAAAGTACGATTCGCTCTCGCTGCGGCATCGATTCGCTGCATTGGAGGACGCGATGAGCGCAGCGATCAAAATTACTCGCATCGACCACGCGCCGGCGGAACTGCGTGCCCTGGCGGCGAAGAGCGACGACGCCGGCCAGGCCCGGCGGCTGTTGGCAATCGCGATGATCCACGACGGGGTCTCGCGGCTTGATGCCGCGCGCCAGGCGGGCATGGACCGTCAGACCCTGCGCGACTGGGTGCATCGTTATAACCATGCCGGCCTTGACGGCCTGGTGTCGCGCAAGCCACCGGGGGCGCGCGCCAAACTGAGCGAGGCGCAGATGGCGGAACTGCGCGAGCTGGTGATCGCCGGGCCTGATCCGAACATCCATAAGGTCATCCGCTGGCGCTGTGTCGATCTGCGCGCCGAGGTGACAAGGCGGTTCTCGGTCACCGTACCCGAACGCACGATCGGCAAGTGGCTGCACAAACTGAAGCTCACCCAGCTGCAGCCGCGGCCGTATCATCCCAGGAAGGATGCGGCGGCGCAGGAGGCTTTTAAAAAAACTTCGGTGCCAGCCTGAAGCAAGCCCTGAACGGCTGCACCGCGGCCACGCCGGTGGAGATCTGGTTCCAGGATGAGGCCAGGGTCGGGCAGAAAGGCTCGCTCAGTTATGTCTGGGCGCCGGTCGGTTCGCGTCCGCCGATGCTGCGCGACAACCGCCACGACACCGCCTACATCTTTGGCGCGATCTGTCCGGCACGCGGTGTCGGCGCGGCGATCATCGCGCCAGCCGCCAACATGGAATGCATGAACCTGCACCTCGCCGAGATCAGCACGCAGGTCGCGCCCGGCTCGATCGCGGCGATTATCTGTGACGGCGCCGGGTGGCATCAGCGCGGCGGCGACATCAAGCTGCCCGACAACATCGTGCTGTTGCCGCTGCCGCCCTACGCCCCGGAACTCAACCCGATGGAGAATGTCTGGGATTACCTTCGCGCCAACAAACTCTCCGCCTGCGTCTGGGACAGCTACGACGAGATTCTCGAGGCTTGCGCAGAGGCCTGGAACTGGCTGGTCGATGATCCAGATCGAATTCGATCCATTGGCACCAGGGAGTGGGCAACAGTCAGTGTCTAGGGCGGCTGGTATTAGTAAGAACTGCTATGTTTTACCGTCAGGGGTCCCTCGGCGGGGCGGCAAGGGGATTCGGCGTTCATATGCCGTTCGCCTGAAGCAGCTGACGCGCCAACGCATCGACCGACAGCCCGTCGTATGCGATCCGAGAGTCCCTGATGACGGAGCGTCCCCGGAATCCGCGCCGTACGGCTCAAGCCGTGCGATCACTCCCCGCCCCCAACGCCGCCTGCGCCGCCGCCAGCCGCGCAACCGGCACCCGGAACGGGCTGCACGAGACATAATCCAGCCCGACCTGCTCGCAGAACAGGATCGAAGCCGGATCGCCGCCATGCTCGCCGCAGATGCCCAGCTTCAGGTCATTCTTCGCCGCCCGCCCCTTCTCCACTCCGATCCGCACCATCGCCCCGACGCCGTCGACATCAATCGACACGAACGGGTCCTTCGGCAGGATGCCGGCCTCGACGTAATGCGGCAGGAACTTCCCCGCGTCGTCGCGCGACAACCCGAACACCGTCTGGGTCAGATCGTTGGTGCCGAAACTGAAAAAGTCCGCCGCCCCGGCGATCTGGTCGGCCAGCAGCACCGCCCTGGGCAGTTCGATCATCGTGCCGACGCTGTATTCGATCTTGCTGCCGGCCTCGGCGAACACCTCTGCGGCGATCTTGTCCACCTGGGCGCGAGTGATCTCCAGTTCCTTCTTCATGCCGACCAGCGGGATCATGATTTCCGGATGCGGCGCCTTGCCGGTTTCCTTGGCAACCGCGAGCGCGCCTTCAAAGATCGCGCGCGCCTGCATCTCATAGATCTCCGGATACGACACCCCCAACCGGCAGCCGCGATGGCCCAGCATCGGGTTGGCCTCGGCCAGTTCGTCGGCGCGCTGGCGGATGGTGGCGATGTCGGTGCCCAGGCTGTCCGCCACCTCCTGCATTTCCTGGTCGGCATGCGGCAGGAATTCGTGCAACGGCGGGTCCAGCAGCCGGATGGTCACCGGCAGCCCGGCCATGATGGTGAACAACTGGCGGAAATCCTCGCGCTGGAACGGCAGCAGCCGGCTCAGCGCGGCGCGGCGCCCGGATTCGCTGTTCGAGATGATCATCTGGCGCACCGCCAGGATACGCTCCGGATCGAAGAACATGTGTTCGGTGCGGCACAACCCGATGCCCTCGGCACCGAACTTGCGCGCGGTCTCGGCATCCATCGGGGTTTCCGCATTGGCCCGCACCCCCATCCGGCGGTGCTTGTCGGCCCACGTCATCAAAGTGCCGAAATCGCCCGAAACCGCCGGCTCGATCATCGCCACCGAACCCACGAACACCTCGCCGGTGGCGCCGTCCAGGGTGATCACCTCGCCGGCCCGCACCTGCTTGCCGCCGGCCGCCAGCACCTGAGCGTTGTAATCGACGCTGATGCCGCCGGCACCGGCGACGCACGGCCGGCCCATGCCGCGCGCCACCACCGCGGCGTGGCTGGTCATGCCGCCACGCGTGGTCAGGATGCCTTGTGCGGCGTGCATGCCGTGAATATCCTCGGGGCTGGTCTCGATCCGCACCAGGATCACCGATTCACCCTTGGCGGCGCGACTCTCCGCCTCGTCGGAATTGAACACCACGATGCCCGAGGCAGCGCCGGGGCTGGCCGGCAGGCCCTTGCCCAGCAAGGTGCGCGGCGCCTTCGGATCCAGCATCGGATGCAGCAGCTGATCCAGCGATGACGGGTTGACGCGCATCACCGCCTCGGCTTCGTCGATCAGCCCGTCGTGGGCCATTTCCACCGCCATGCGCAACGACGCCACGGCGGTGCGCTTGCCGTTGCGGGTCTGCAGCATGTACAGCTTCTTCTGCTGCACGGTGAACTCGATGTCCTGCATGTCCTTGTAGTGGGATTCCAGCTTCTCGCGCACCGCCATCAGTTCGCGATAGGCTTCCGGCATCGCCTGCTCCAGCGGGATCTCGCCCGACTTGGCGACCGAGGACGACAGCGGCTGCGGCGTGCGGATGCCGGCGACCACGTCCTCGCCCTGGGCGTTCACCAGGTACTCGCCGTAGAACATGTTCTCCCCGGTGGACGGGTCGCGGGTGAAGCAGACGCCGGTGGCGCAGTCGTCGCCCATGTTGCCGAACACCATCGCCTGCACGTTGACCGCGGTGCCCCATGCGGCCGGGATGTCGTGCAGCCGCCGATAGGTGATCGCGCGCGGGTTCATCCACGATCCGAACACCGCCCCGATGGCGCCCCAAAGCTGCTCATGCGGCTGCTGCGGGAATGGCTTGCCGGTCTCCTGGTGCACCAGGTCCTTGTAGCCCTCAACCACCTGGCGCCAATGCGTCTCGGTCAGCGCGGTGTCCTCGATCACGCCGGCGTCCAGCTTGGCGTGCTCGATCAGTTCCTCGAACCGGTGATGATCGACCCCCAGCACCACGGAGCCATACATCTGGATGAAGCGGCGGTAGGAATCCCAGGCAAAGCGCGGATCGTCGGCGGCCTTGCCCAGCCCCTCCACCGTTGCGTCGTTCAGCCCGAGGTTCAAGACGGTGTCCATCATTCCCGGCATCGACACCCGCGCACCCGATCGCACCGAGACCAGCAGCGGGTGCGCCTTGTCGTCGAATTTCAGCCCGACCGCCTTCTCGACGATCGCCAGCGCCGCCTCGACCTGGCCCTTCAGGTCGTCGGGATAGTTCTTCTGGTTGTCGTAGAACGCGGTGCAGACCTCGGTCGAGATGGTGAAGCCCGGCGGCACCGGCAGCCCGATCGAGGCCATTTCCGCCAGATTGGCGCCCTTGCCCCCCAGCAGGTTGCGCATATCCGCTCGGCCTTCCTTGTGACCGGCGCCGAAGCTGTAAACCCACTTGGACATGCGGACCTCACCTAGCCTTCAATTCGGGAAAAATCGGCGATCTGATCCATGATAGATCGCACTTGATTGAGCAAGCGCAAACGGTTGCCGCGCAATTCCGCTTCAGCGGCGTTCACGGTGACTTTTTCGAAGAACGCGTCCAACGACGTGCGCAGCCCGGCCAGTGTGGTCATCGCCGCACCGTATTGCTCCTGGTCCAGCAGCGGGCCGACCCCGTGGCACGCTTGCAGAGCGCGATCCAGGTCGGTTTCGGCCGGTTCGCGGTAGAGTCCCGGCTGTGGCGGCTGGTCGAACGGACCGTCCTTGCGTTCCTCGATGCGCAGGATGTTGGCGGCGCGGCGATAGGCGGTCAGCAGGTTGGCGCCGTCTTCCGACCGGAGCAGGGCAGTGATCGCGCCAGCCCGCGACATGGTTCGAACAAGGTCGTCGTCCCAATGAGCGCAGAGAATTGCCTCTAGAACGTCATGGCGCAGTCCGTCAGACCGAAGTTGGACCCTAAGGCGTTCCTGGAGAAACCCGAGCACGTCGAGCGCTATCCGATCAGTTCGGCGGTCGGATCCGGGCACCGTCGCTTGGTTTAACGACACTGCCAATCCCGTCGAGCCTCCGCTCAGGCCGTTTCGCCGAGCTTCCTGACGGGCTGCGTCCAAGACCCGATGTTGTTGGGTGCGCATGCTCTCGTAAACGCGAGCCACAGCAACTTCACATATGTCCAACAATCTGAGGCGCAAGCCGTTGTCGCGGATGATGCGGATCACGCCCAGCGCGGCGCGGCGCAGCGCATAGGGATCGCCCGACCCGGTCGGCTTCTCGCCGATTGCAAAGAAGGCGGTCAGCTGGTCGAGCTTGTCGGCCAGCGCCACCGCGACCGACACCGGCGCGCTGGGCGCCGGTTCGTTCGGTCCGCGTGGTGCGTAGTGGTCGCGAATGGCGTCGGCGACCGCGGGCGGTTCGCCGTCGTGCAGCGCGTAGTAGCGCCCCATCACCCCTTGCAGTTCGGGGAACTCCCCCACCGTGCCCGACACCAGGTCGGCTTTCGCCAACTCGGCGGCGCGCGCCGCCATCGCCGGATCGGCACCGACCAGCGGCGCAATGGCGGCGGCGAGCGTCCCCAGCCGGCGCACCCGTTCGCCCTGGGTGCCGAGCTTGGCGTGGAACGTCACCTTGTCGAGCGCCGCGATCCGCTGATCCAGCCTAGTGGCGCGGTCGAGGTCCCAGAAATGCCTGGCATCGGCGAAGCGGGCGCGCAGCACCCGCTCGTTGCCGGCGATGATCGCCGCACCGTTGTCCTCGGCCTGGATGTTGGCGACGAAGCCGAACCACGGCGCGGCGGCGCCATCGGGCTCGCGCAGCGCGAAGTAGCGCTGGTTGACCCGCATCGAGACCTGCATCACCTCGGGCGGCAGGTCCATGTACGTCTCGGCGATGCGGCCCAGATGCGGCACCGGCCATTCCACCAGCCCGGCGACCTCGTCCAGCAGGGCGGCATCCTCCACCACCGCCAGCCGCCGTTCCGCCGCCAGCCCGGCGAGGCGTTCGGCGATCACCCACTTGCGGTCGGCGGCATCCACCAGCACGCGATGTTCGGCCAGCTTGCCGCGCCAGTCGGCGGCGGAGGCCACGGCGAAGGCGCCGGGGGCGTGGAAGCGATGCCCCTCGGTCAGCGCGGCGCTGGCCAGACCGTGGCCGTCATCGGCGCCGTCGCGCAGGTCGAACGCCACCACCGCGCCATCCAGCAGACAGACGATGCGGCGCAGCGGCCGCACCCAGACGAAGCCGCTGCCGGCGCCCCAGCGCATCGATTTCGGCCAGGCAAAGCGGCGCAACAGACCCGGCATGGCGCCGGCGATCAGCGCGGCGGCAGACACCGCGGCGGCGGATTTGTCCAGCACCCAGTAGTCGCCGTCCTGACGCAACTGCTCGCGGCTGGCGTTGTGCTTGCGCAGGAAGCCGGCCAGTGCCTGCTCCGGCGCGCTGGCCCGAGGCCCGCGTTCGCTGCTGCTGGCGGCCTGGACTTCCGCGGCGACCTCGGCGCGCAGGGCGATACGGCGCGGCCCGAACCAGCTAGTGAGGTTGCCGGGGTTGATCGCGGCCAAGGTGGTGGCGATCGCCCGCTCCAGCTCCGCCGCCGCGCCGCGCTGCATGCGGGCGGGGATTTCTTCGCTGAACAGTTCCACGAACAGTTCGGCCATCAGTCTTTCAGCGCCGGCTCGATGTCGGTGCGAGCAAAATCGTTGCCCTTGAACAGCAGCGGCTCGCGGGTCTCCTTGGCCAGTGCGTAGGCGAAGCAGTCGCCGTAGTTCAGCCTGGCCGGGTGCACGCCGCGGCCAAACGTCCGCCACGCGAGGCGCGCGATCGCTGCCTGCGAGACCGACACCGGCATCAATTCGATTGCTGCATTCAACATGAATTCCTCAAGGAAGTTCACAGCAAGCGCGTTGCCGCGGCGATCCACCACCATGGTTACCTCAAGCCAATTCGAGACCGACATCCTGCGATGCTCGCCGTCTAATACGGCCGTAAGATATCGCCGACCATCAGGCTCTCGCAAAACGATCGCGAGTATCGCCGATGAATCGATGATCACCCCGGCAGGCCGGTCTCCTGGTCGTACAGCCAGCCGTGGTCAGAGGTCATATCGTCCGGCATGTTGGCCTTTATCTCGCCGGCGATCGACCAGAGTTTCTCCTCCAAGGCGGCTTTGTCGCGCCGACGCTGTTCGCGATCGAGTTCCGTTCGCAGAGCTTGAGTCACCACCGTGGTGAGGCTTTCCCCGGTCAGTTCCGACAGTTGGGATGCCAGACGGTAGGCATCCTCACTTTTGATGTTAAGTTGCGCACCCATGGTCTCGCCTTGGTAGAATAACTGTGACAATGGTAGAACTACAACAAAAGCCCGTGCATGTCATGAGCTTTCAGCAAGGTTCGCGCCTGAGAGGAGAAGGTGTTTCGATGTTCCTCAGGCTCGTCAAGATCCACGATCACAGAGCAAGACCCGTCTCGTCGTCATAAAGCCAACTATGATCGGAACATGGCGGGTGATCAGCCATCGCGGCGCGGGGATCGGCGGTTATCGCGCGGATCCGGCGAATGCGTTCATCGTCGGTGTGGGTTTGCGCTTGCCAATCCGGCGGTTCGCGAAAAGCCTCTGGCACGACCGTCGCAGACTCTCACCGGTCAGTTCGGAGGACCGCGGCGCCGAACGATAGGCGTTCTCGCTTTTGATGTTCAGTTGCGTTCCCATTGTCGTGCCTCGGTAGAACAAACTATGCGGATGGTAGAAATAGGACGTGAGCGGGGGAATGTCATCGGCCTTGCTTTGGCGTCGGGCCGGTCATTCCGCCTCCCCGCCCACCCAGGCGTCGCAGCAGCCCCTCGCCAGCGCCCGAACCCGGGCGATGTAGCTGGCGCGTTCGGTGACGCTGATCACGCCGCGGGCGTCGAGCAGGTTGAACAGATGGCTGGCCTTGATGCACTGGTCGTAGGCTGGCAGCGCCAGTTTGCCCGTCAGTAGCGCGGCACATTCGGCCTCGGCGTCGGCGAAGTGGCGGGATAGCATGGCGGTACCGGCGAACTCGAAATTGTAGGCGCTGTATTCGCGCTCGGCGCGCAGGAAAACGTCGCCGTAGGTCACCCCGGCGGCATTGAAATTCAGGTCGAAGATGTTGTCCTTGTCCTGCACATACATCGCTAGACGTTCCAGCCCATAGGTCATCTCAAAGCTGGGAAAAGTCACCGGAATGCCGCCGACCTGCTGAAAATAGGTGAACTGGCCGACCTCCATTCCGTCGCACCAGACCTCCCACCCCAAGCCCCAGGCCCCGAGCGTCGGGCTTTCCCAATCGTCCTCGACGAAGCGGAAATCGTGCAGCAGGGGATCGAGGCCGATCTCGCGGTACGACGCCAGCAGCAGCTCCTGAGCATCGGCCGGGCTCGGCTTCATGATCACCTGGTATTGGTAATAGTGCTGCAGCCGGTTGGGGTTCTCGCCGTAGCGGCCATCAGTCGGACGTCGGCTGGGCTGCACATAGGCGGCACGCCAAGGCTTGGGACCAAGGGCGCGCAAGGTGGTCGCCGGGTGGAACGTGCCAGCGCCCATTTCGACGTCATAGGGCTGCAGGATGACGCAATCCTGAGCCGCCCAGAACTGGTGCAGGCGGAGGATAAGATCCTGGAAGCTGGGGCCGGCGGCGATCATCGTGGTCCTGGCGGTATGGTGCTGCTGCTGTTCCGCAGCCGGATAAAAGCCGCTGGGCAAGCGCTGCAGGGATGCGAGCGGCGGGACAGCATTAAGCATTCTCACCGATCGGCGACAAGCCGGACCTGGACGGCGGCCGAACCAGGCGGCGGACGCGCATGCTAGCAGCTGCCATTCAGATGAAGCGGCCTCAAGTCGTGGGTTTGAACCGGGCCCGTATCCTTATCGGGGTCGACGCGCAGTCCTCACTTTTCCGCTGCTTCCGCCACCGCAAAAGAACAGATCGCGGCCATCGGATTCGAACCTGTCCGTGACGCGTGAAGATGTCCGCCTGATAAAACAAATCAAATGTCCATCTCGGTGGTTTTTGATGCGCCGGAGTGTTGAATGGCATGGTCATGCGGCGGCCCTCGGAACGGTTGGTTGGATGGCTACGGCGTCGCGGTCATAGCGGCCCAAGCAGCGCGGCCCATCGAAGATCGCCAGACCGCCATCAGGGTATTCATGCACCCGGATCGTCGCCCGGACGTAGTGATGGCGGTGTGTCTGCTCGGGGATCTGCAGCGTTTTGCCGCGCCATGACACGCAGTTGTCCCGCCCGACACGGCGATCCTCTTGCAGGCACAGCGTATCCGCCAACGGAGCGCCGACATAGGCGACAAAGGCGGATCCTGCCTCGGATGCCGCGACGCCGAAGCGGGCATTGAAGTCGGGCATGAAGACCTCTCGTAGATACACGTTCGCAACCTCGGCGCTGGCCAGCCCGCGGATCCGCAGTTGCTGAGGAAGACGACCTTGCAGCGTGCCGAAAGCCCGCTCCATGCGACCGCGCGCTTCGGGCGAATAGGACGGGATGTGGCGGATGCCGAGCTGTGCCAGGGCGCGGCCGACCTGGGTGAGGTTCTGTTTGTCGACTTTGCCACTGGCCTCCGGCGTCAGGAAATAATGCGAGCCGCGATCGGTGTAGAACGCCCCGAAAAGCCCGTGCCGCTGGATCGTTTCAGCCAGTCCCCGCAGGCTCGACATGGTGCCTTCTTGCTCGGTCAGGAAGATCGAGGTGATGTGCCCGGTGGCATCATCGAGGGTGACGATCAGGTCCTGCTGGGCGGCGGTGCCGGGTAGCCAGCAATGCGTCGAGCCGTCCTGGAACAGCAGCATGCCAGGCAGCGGCCGCCGCTCGCGCTTCTTGCGGTGCTTGCCCCGCAGCGTCGCCTTTTGCACCAGTCCAGCCGATTGCAGCGCCAGCCGGGTGACCGTGTAACAGAGCTTGTAGTTGTGCTCGCGGCGCGCTGTCTCGTGGAAGTGCTTGACCGAGAAATCCCGATATCGGTCACGATACAGCGCGCACATCCGACCGATCTCCGTGGTGTCAGCACGCCGCGGCGACGCCGTCCCTAGGCCCCGGTCGCGCAGTCCCTCGACGCCTTCGTCGTCAAACCGGACGCACATACGGCGGAACTGCCGACCCGATACACCAAGCAGGTCCCCGGCCTGATCGGCGCTCAGACGCCGATGGCGAAAGCGCTCCAGCGCGGCCTCGAACCGGCTCACGAAAACACCCCACAAAGCCCGTTGTCGCCGCATGTCCTACCTCTCGAACAGGCGGCGAACATTCCGGACATTTCACGCGCTAACAAACACGGACAGATCACGCGCTCCCAACACCGTGCCGCCGGGGCGCCGCGATGAAGCGCACTGTTGCGCCGTTGCGCACATTCGTGGGACCGCCGATAGGAACCGCCGCTGGGAACCGCCGCTGGGAACCGACGCTGGGGACCGCCGCTAGGGGAACCGACGCTGGGGACCGCCGCTAGGGGAACCGCCGCTGGGGGAACCGCCGCTGGGGGAACCACCGCTGGGGGAACCACCGCTGGGGGAACCACCGCTGGGGGAACCACCGCTGGGGGAACCACCGCTGGGGGAACCACAGCTGGGGGAACCACCGCTGGGGGAACCACCGCTGGGGGAACCGCCGCTGGGGACCGCCGTCAGGGGTCGGCCCTCTGACCAAGGATCGCGGAGGTCAGTAGCCGGCGGTGCGGTCCACGACCTGGGTCAGCGGCTGGTCATTAAGGAAGCGTTCCAGGTTCGCGACGAACAGGCCGGCGACGATGCTGTCACGGTCCGGGTGGGGCCCGCCGATATGGGGCAGCACGAGGATGCCATCGGTGGTCCAGAACGGGTGCTGCTTCGGCAACGGTTCCTCGCGGAAGACATCCAGGATCGCGCCGGCGATCTGTTTGGCGGCCACCGCGGCGACCAGGTCGTGGTCGTTGATCAGGTGGCCGCGGCCGAAATTCAGCAGCCATGCCGACGGCTTCATCTGGGCAAGTCGTTCGGCGTCGATGAAATTATCGGTCTCGGGCGTGGCGGGCAGCAGCAACAGCACGAAGTCGGACTGCGCCAGCACCTCGGCGGTGCGTTCGGACGGCAGCACCTCGGCCACGTCGTGCATCGGCGCCGGCCGGCGCCGGGTGCCGATCACCCGCATTCCGAGTGCGCTGGCCAGCCGCGCCACGTCCTGACCGATCGCGCCGAGGCCAAGAATGCCGAGCGTCTTGCCGTTTAGCGGGGTGGCGACGCGATGGCGCCACAGGCTTTGGCGCTGATCCTCGGCGATCCCGGCATAGGACTTGGTAATGTGAAACAGCGCGCCGAGGATGTTCTCTGGCATCGACTGGCGGTGGGTGCCCCTGGCGCAGGTCAGGGTGAGGCCGGCGGGCAGGTCGGGCAGGCCAAGCCAGCCCTCGACCCCGGCGGTGAGCGACTGCGCCCAGCGCAAATTCGGCATCGTGCGCAACAGCCCGGGCGGGACGCCGGCGGCGAGCAGGACGTTGGTTTCCGCCCGCTGCGCATCGGATGGTGTGGTTTTGCGGGTCAGCGGATCGATCAGCACGCGATCGGCCAGGCCGGTCGCGGCGATTGCATCGGCATAGTGTTGGGACGCGTCGGTCCACAGCAGCAGGCGAGGCAGGTTGCGCATCAACGGGCTCCTGAGATGTGAGCCGAGGTTAGCCCGGTCGCGGCAAGACGCCTATCGCAGGCGCCTCGGGGCGGCGGGTCCGCCGGGCATGTGGTGCCATTCGGGCCGCGCCATGCGGGTAACGCTATTCGGATCGTGCCATCCGGGCCGCGCCATGCGGGTAGCGCTATTCGGATCGTGCCGCCCGGGCCGCGCCATGCGGGTAACGCTATTCGGATCGTAGTGTTGGGGCGGAGCAGCCGACGCCCCGGGGGCGGCATGGTGCGCGGGCCGGTCCGCTCAGCATGCCGCGCGGTTCAAGCCGCGTTGGGGTAGTTCGACGGGAACATCGCGCGCTTGGCGTCGTTGTCCATCTCCTGTTTGAAGCTGTGCTCGGAGCCGACTTTGCGGGCACGCGCCACGGCGGGACGGGCGTCGATCGCCTGGAACCAGCGTTTCAGGTTGGGGTAGGGCGCCAGCGGATCGCTGCCGCCGAGCACGACGGGGGCGCGATCGAGCCAGCCCCAGGCCGAGATATCGGCGATGGTATAGCTGTCGCCGACGATGAACGTGCGTCCCACCAGGTGTTGCTCCAGCACCTGGTAGTGACGTTCCGCCTCGCGGCGATAGCGGTTGATGGCGTAGGGCAGTTGTTCGGGGGCGGCACGCTGGAAATGCACCGCCTGGCCGGAATAAGGGCCGATCCCCGAGGCGATGAACATCAGCCACGACAGCAGTTCGCCGCGATCTGCTGGGGAGCCGGTGAACCGGCCGGTTTTTTCCGCCAGGTAGATCAGGATGGCGGTCGAATCGAACACCCGGATCTCCTTGCCGCCGTCGGTGTCGACGATGGCCGGCAGCTTGCCGTTCGGATTGATCGCGCGAAACGATGCCTCGTGCTGCTCGCCTTGCCGGGTGTCGACCGGCACGAGTTGGTATTGCAGGTCGGCTTCCTCGAGGAACAGGGCGACCTTGGCGGGGTTTGGCGTCGGGTGAAAGTAGAACCGGATCATGTTGAGCCTTTCGCGGGCTTGTTGGAGGTCTGGTCGGGCTTCGGCTGCTTCGACCGACGCGCCGGTCGCTGGAACCGTGGCGGTGGCGCCAGGGCTGGAGGCTAGTGGTTGGTCGTGCCGGCCGGATCGCCAGGCAGCACGTACCGCGCGCGGTAAACAGCGTGTTGCATGCGCTTGCATAAGGGAAGTCCGCTTGGTTGGATAGGAAGCATACGTTCGATGTATGAATGAGGCGCCCAGTGGACCTGCTGTCGGGCATGAAGCTGTTCGTTCGGGTCGCCGAGACGGGTGGCTTCAGCAGCGTGGCGCGGGAGCGGGCCAGCACGCAGCCGACGGTCAGTCGGACCGTGGCGGCGCTGGAGGCCTATCTCGGGGTTCGGCTGCTGAACCGGTCCAGCCGAGCGGTGACGCTGACCGACGACGGGCGGGCGTTCTACATCCAGGCGATGCGAGCGCTGGAGGCGATCACCGAGGCCGAGGCCTGCGTCGGGCGCCGGCACGGCCAGCCGACCGGATCGCTTCGGCTGGGCGCGCCGGTGGCCTTCGGGCGGCTGCACGTGGCGCCTCGGATGCCGGCGTTTCTGGCGCGGTATCCCGAGGTGGAGGTCGAGTTGGCGATGAACGATGCGTTCGTCGATCTTGTGGGCCAGGGGCTGGACCTGGTGATCCGGGTTGGCATGTTGGCGGACCCGTCGTTGATCGCGCGCCGGATCGGCACCACGCGGCGGGTGACGGTGGCATCGGCCGAGTATCTCGGGCGGCGCGGGCGGCCGATGACGCCGGCCGATCTGAAGCAGCACGAGTGCGTGGTCTATACGCGTCTGGCGACCGGCAACCGGTGGCATTTCGGCGGTCCGGACGGGCCGATCAGCGTCGATGTGCGGGGGCGTTTGCGGGTCGACAATTCAGAGGCGGTGCGCGAGGCGGTGGTCAACGGCGCGGGCATCGCGGTGATCCCGGTGTGGATGTTTACCGATGAAATCAGTTCCGGGCGCGTGCAGATCATTCTGGATGCGTTCGAACCGAGTGCGCTGCCGATCCATGCGGTGTATCCGTCGCGTCGGCAGGTCTCCGCCAAGGTGCAGGCGATGATCGATTTCCTGGCGGCGGCGTTCGCCGGATCGCCGCTGTTGCGGGGCGAGGCGCTGGTGGGGGAGTAGCGCTTCGGTGATCAGTGCGGGCCTTCGCGTTGCAGCTCGATCGCCCGGTCCTGGGTCATGTCGCGGTGACAGGCCGCCACTTCGATCATGCGGATGGTGCCGGTTTCGGTCTGGTAGAACGCGCAGTTGTCATCGCGGTAGCGCAGCCATGATCGCTGAGCGGCGCGCAGTGCGGCGGCTCTGGCCGGTTCATCCTGCAGCATCGTCAGCACCTGCCGGTAGGCCTGGTTGAGCCGCTGGTCCCAGAGCTTTGCGCGGGTGTCGATGCAGGTGGCGATATCATAGGTGGTGCTCTGCTGGTTGCAGGTGTCGTGGTCTTGGGTCCATCGTTCGGAGGCCGGAGCGGGACCGCTGGGCATCAGCGCCGCGATGGCGCACAGCGATACGACATGCTTCAGGTTGGCCACCCGTTATGGCTGCTGCGCGGAAAAGGTATCGCAGCTTCTGATGGTTCCGCTGCGCAGGCCGGTGGTCAGCCAGCGTACCCGTTGGGCGGAGGAGCCGTGGGTGAAGCTGTCGGGCACCGCCACGCCGCGGGTCTGTTGCTGCATCCTGTCATCGCCGATCGCGGTTGCCGCGGTGATCGCCTGGCGGACGTCGGCGTCATCGATGTTGGCGTGGCGCTGGTTCATCTTGTTGGCCCAGACGCCGGCGAGACAATCGGCCATCAGTTCGTTACGCACCGACAGCGCGTTGGCGGTGGCCTGGTTCGGCGCATTGCGTTGCGCCGCCTGCACCTTGGACAACAATCCGAGCAGGTTCTGCACGTGGTGGCCGATTTCGTGGGCGATGACGTAGGCGTCGGCGAAGTCGCCGTCGGCCCCGAAGCGCCGCTTCATGTCCTGGAAGAACTGGGCGTCGAGATAGACCTTTCGATCGTTTGGGCAGTAGAACGGTCCGGTGGCGGTCCGCGCCGTGCCGCAAGCCGATGTGGTGGCGCCGGAGAACAGCACCAGGGTGGGTTTCTGGTAGGCGACGTTGGCCTGAGCCGGGAGTTCCTTGGACCACACGTCCTCGGTCTCACCGAGGATCCTGGCGACGAAGACGCCGGTCTTGTCGTTCGGCGCGGTGTGGCGCGCGGACGGCTGCGTCATTGGGGCGGCGCCGCCGCCGGCGACCATTTCGGCGCCGCTGATGAGCACGGCGGGATTGATGCCGAGCGCCCAACCGATCAGGCCGAGGATGACGACGGTGCCGATGCCGAGACCGCCGCGGCCAATCGGCATGCGGCCGCCGGCGATGCCGCCGCCTTGGCCGCGGCGGTCATCGACGTTCTGCGAGGCTCTGAGGTCATCTTCCCGCATCGGGCTTCTCCGTTCCGCGCTGGTGTCCCGAGTCTGAAATTCGCCATATCGAGCGAACATCGGTCGCGCGACGCTAGCGCTCTATTTTCAGTAGCCTGCTGATCGGAGAAGTCCGCCGCGTGATGCGGCGGTCTTCCGGGCAGGACACCAGATCGGCGTTGCCGCCGCACGGTGGACAGGGGGCGTCGATGCGGGAGTGTGCCCGCGTCCGGTGTGCTTGAGCAGTCACGACGTCGTGCGGCTGGGGGTTGGTTGCGGCGGCGGCGGAGTGGCTGCTTGGTGATGGCGTGGCGTGGCGTCGGGAACGGAGCTATCAGTTGTGATCTCGCCGGCGGGCCTTCTTCAAGCGGCGAAACACGCAGGAGATAGCCATGCCAGCTCGGTCCGGTGCAGAGTTTCTTCGCGGTCTTCGAGATCGGCGTGCGCTGTGGGTCGGCGGCCAGCGGGTCAGCGATCCGATGGAACATCCGGCGCTGCGCGGCGCGGCGGAACAGGTCGCCGCGGTCTACGACCTGCACCACCAGTATCCCGACGACTGCCTGATGGCGGACCCCGAGACCGGCGAGCCGGTCGCGGTCAGCCATATCATTCCGCGATCGAAGCAGGACCTGCTGCGGCGGCACAAGGCGCTGCGCCGGGTGGCCGAATTCTCGGTCGGCCTGATGGGTCGGACGCCGGACTACATGAACGTCACCTATGCCGGGTTCGCTGGGCGCAGTGACGAATGGGCAGCCAACGGCAACGAGGAGGGCGCGGCAAACCTGGTGGCGTTCCAGAAGCAGTTGGCCAGGCAGGACCTGAGCCTGACGCACACGCTGATCCATGCGATGTCGGACAAGTCGAAGGGAAACGTGCCGGCGGGGCTCGACGAGACTCAGTTGCACACGGTGGAAAAGACCGCGCACGGGATCCTGGTGCGGGGTGCCAGGGTGCTGGCGACATTGGCGCCGTTCGCCGACGAGATCGCGGTGTATCCGAGCCAGCCGATGCCGGATGCGAGCCGGCGGCATGCGCTGTCGTTCTGTATTCGCATGGATACCCCGGGGCTGAAATTCATCTGTCGCGACAGCGTTTCGCTGCCGGACAACCGGTTCGACCATCCGCTGTCGGGGCGGTTCGACGAGCAGGACGCGTTCGTCATCTTCGACACTGTGGAGGTGCCCCGGGACCGGGTGTTCATCGACGGCAACCTGGCGGTGTACAACTCGGTGATGTCGGCAAGCTGGCGGGCCAACGCGATGCACCAGACGATGGTGCGGGCGTGGACCAAGCTGGAGTTCGCCTGGGGCCTGGCGTGCCGGATGGCGGAGGCGGTCGGTGCTTCGGACCCGGCGACGCTGCAGATGCTGGGGGAGATCTGGAGCTATGCGGAGCTGACTCGATCGGCGGTGCGGGCGGGCGAGGAGGGCGCTTATCATCACGGCAACGGCGCGTGGTTCCTGGATGGACGGCCGATGGATGCGCTGCGCACCACGCTGCCTTACTGGTTCCCTCGGGTGAACGAGATCATCCGGCTGATCGGATCGCACAATGTTTTGGCGACGCCGGCTTCAGCGGCGTTCGCCGATGCCGGGCTGCGTCCGCTGATCGACAAGTATTTATGCGGGGCGGGTGATACCTCGGCGGTGGAGCGGGCGCGGATCTTCCGGCTGGGCTGGGACTTCGCCGGCAGTGCGCTGGCTAGCCGCAACGAGCAGTATGAGCGGTTCTACCTGACCTCGGGCGCGCGCAACCGGCAGAACGTGCAGCTGCGGGCGGAACGCGCCGAGGCGGACCGGCTGGTAGATGGGTTGCTGCGGACGATGGTTTGAAGCGGTTTTCGTTGTTTGGTCAGAAGGCGCCTGGGGTGCGGGTCAGGTCGAGGCGCCTTCGATGATGTCGCCAAACAGGTCCCAGGTCTTGCCGGTCCAGCGCATCAACTGGAGCTGGCGCACCGGGTGATAGTTGGTCGGGCCGGTGTTGAGCTTGATGCCGGGCAACAGCACCGGATTTTCCAGGTCGTGCAGGCTGGTGGCCTGCTTCATGATGTTTTCCCGCGACAGGTCGTTGCCGCACTGGGCCAGCACGTGCAGCATGGTGTGGGTGAAGGCGAAGCCGGAGACGTTGCCGCCGTCCTTGAGGTCGCCGTCGGGATAATATTTTGCCATGAACGCGCGCCATTGCTTCATCCCGGCATCGTTGTCCCAGCGCTGGTCGGTGGGATCCTTCAGGTAGGCCGAACTGATGATGCCGACGCCGTTTTCCGGTCCGGCCGGGATCATCACCGCGCCGACCGAGACCGAGACGCCGGTCAGCACGTGCATCGGCTTCCAGTTCATCTGGGCGACCTTGCGGATCGACTGGGCGGCGAATTTCGGGGTGGCGATGGTCATCAGCACGTCAATGCCGTCGGCCTGCAGGCTGACGAGCTGGCTGTCGATGGTTGCGTCGGTCACCTCGAACGAGACGGTCTTGACCTGCTTTTCGTAATTGCCTTTCAGCACGTCGCGCATGCCGGTCAGGTAGTCTTTGCCGAAGTCGTCGTTCTGATACAGTATGCCGATCTTGGCGTCGGGTTTCTGCTTCAGGATATACTTGGCATAGACCTGGGCCTCGGTGACGTAGCTGGGCTGCCAGCCGATGGTCCAGGGGAAGTGCTTGTAGTCGCCCCATTTGTCCGCGCCCGTTGCCAGAAACAGGTGCGGCACCTTCTTCTGGTTGACGTAGCGCTGGATCGCCGAATTGGTCGGGGTTCCGAGATCGGCGAATAGCGCGGCGACCTTGTCTTCCTCGATCAGGCGGCGGGTCTGCTCGAAGGTCTTGGGCGGGCTGTAGCCGTCGTCGTAGGAGATGAATTTGACTTTGCGGCCGGCGAAGCTGCCTTCGTCGTTGGCCATCTTGAAGCGGGCGGCGATGGCTTTGCCGATGGTGCCGTAGGCCGAGGCGGGGCCGCTGTAGGGCATGGTGTTGCCGAGGCGGATTTCGGTTGCGGTCACGCCTGGGGTTTCGGCGGCGCGAAGGATCGCCGGGGCGGCCGGGACGAGGGTCGCGGCCCCGATCGTGGTTAGCAAGGTGCGCCGATGCAGCATGAAACGTGTCTCCCGTTGAGCGGCCGTCTGGTGAGCCTGGTGTTGTCACGCCGCGTGCAGTGCCGCGGCGTGGCCGCACCGGGATGATCTGGCGCGGTTCGCGGGCAATGTTGCTGACTCGGCGGGTTCGGGATACCTGAAAGCCGTGGTCCGGATCGGCGCGTGATGTCACATCTGTGCGAGGTGGCTAGCTCGGGATTCGCCGGGGCCGGCGCGGGCAGGGG
The DNA here is from genome assembly GCF_965277825.1 of Rhodopila sp. Taxonomy (NCBI): domain Bacteria; kingdom Pseudomonadati; phylum Pseudomonadota; class Alphaproteobacteria; order Acetobacterales; family Acetobacteraceae; genus Rhodopila; species Rhodopila sp. The sequence goes on from NZ_OZ255846.1 coordinate 1,841,665, forward strand.
GCGGGCAGGTGCGTGTTCAAGTCGGGATTATCGGCGCCGGACCGGCTGGATTGTTCCTGGCGCATCTGCTGCACCGGGATGGCATCAGTGCCGTCGTGCTGGAATCGCGCAGCCGGGACGAGGTGGAGGGAACCGTGCGCGCCGGGGTGCTGGAGCATTGGGTGGTCGAACTGATGCAGCAGCTTGGGCTTGGCGAGCGGATGCTGCGCGAGGGCCATGTGCATGACGGGATAACGCTGCAGTGGAACCGAGCGCGGCATCACCTCGATATTGCTGGGCTGACCGGGGGCAAGCGGATCATGGTGTATCCGCAGCAAGAGGTTTTGAAGGATCTGATTGCGCATCGCCTGGCGCATGGCGGGGAGATCATCTTCGGGGTCGGCGGCACGACCATCCGGGGGATCGACGGCGATCGCCCGGCGATCGATTTCCGGCGCGACGGCAATGGGCCGGCGGAGACTGTCGCGTGCGACTACGTGGTGGGGGCCGACGGGTTCCATGGACCCGGGCGGCAGGCGATCCCGGCGGCGCGGCGTGGGGAATACCAGAAGGTCTATCCGTTCGGCTGGCTTGGTATCCTGGTGCGGGCGCCGCGGTCCTGGCACGAACTGATCTATACCCATCAGCAGGACGGGTTCGCGTTGCTGAGCACGCGCTCACCCGACGTGCAGCGGATGTATATCCAGTGCGACCCGAACGATGACATCGCCGACTGGTCGGATACGCGGATCTGGGAGCAGTTCCACGCCAGGCTGGGCACCGATGACGGGTGGTCGCTGACCGAGGGGCCGATCGTGCAGAAGGGCATAATCCCGCTGCGGTCGTTCGTTTGCGAGCCGATGCAGTACGGGCGGCTGTTCATTGCCGGGGATGCCGCTCATATCGTGCCGCCGACCGGTGCCAAGGGGCTTAATCTGGCGGTTGCCGACGTGGTGGTGCTGTCGCTTGCATTGGCGGAGAGCTACCGCGGCGGCCGGTCGGATCTGCTGCAGCGTTACAGCCAGTTTTGCCTGCGGCGGGTGTGGAAGGCCGAACGGTTCTCCTGGTACATGACGACGATGCTGCATAGAAACGAAAATGAGAGCGATTTCGAGCAGCGCATGCACTTCGCCGATCTCGATCTGGTGCGGACCTCGCATGCGTCGGCGGTTTCGTTGGCGGAGAACTATGTCGGGTTGCCGTTTGATTGAGGGTGGCGGTGGAATCCCGCGGCACACAGCCTATCTGAATGCGATCGCTGTGTCGGTGAGGGGCCATGAGTTTATCTGGGAAAGCGCGTGCCGTCGGCTTCAACCATGTTGCGCTTGAGGTGGGCGACATCGAGGAGGCATAGGCGTTCTACGCGCGGATCTTCGAATTCTCGCTGCGTGGCAAGAGCGAGGAGATGGCGTTCATCGATCTGGGGGACCAGTTCCTGGCGTTGCAGAAGGGACGCCGGCAGGGGCCCGACGATGGCCGCCACTTCGGTCTGGTGGTGGATGACAAGGAGGCGGTGCGCCGGGCGCTGACCGCGGCCGGGGTCGAACTGGTGGCGGGGCCGTTCCTGGATTTTCGTGACCCCTGGGGCAACCGCTTCGAGATCGTCGGCTATGACAACATCCAGTTCAGCAAGGCGCCGAACGTGCTGCGTGGGATGGGACTGACGCGGCTTTCGAAGAACGAGCAGGCGGTCAAGGAGCTTGCGGACAAGGGGATGGCACCGGATTGAGAGCGGGGGCGTCGCGGTCTGGGGCCCCTGGGTGATGTTGGTGCGGGCTTTTGGTCCGGTTTTAACACGGAGGCACGGAGTTACTGCGTGGTGGCGGGGGCGCTGCGTCGTGGGTCTGGGCCGGAGGCGTGATGGCTAGGCCCGAACGGCGGGTGGGGCCTCAGCGGCGCATGCGGCTTTCGGATCAGTCGGTCTCGCGCAGCACGTCAGTCTTGACCGGCAGCACGGCGCCCATCCAGGTCGCGTTTACCGTATGGTCGTCGCGTGGGCGGCCGGATTGTGGATGCAGCAGCACGGTCAGGCCCATGCGGTTCATCATCACGAAAGGCACCAGCGTGGGGAACAATTCGGGGGCGAACTGGACCTGATACATCCCGACCACGTGTGGGCCGACCGGTTCATCGTGCCAGCTTCCCATGCGCACGCTGAAGCGTTGTTCTATCCATTGTCGTAACGTTGCAGCTCGATCGCGGCTTTCGGGATCGTAATAGACGTGGATATGGTAGTCGCTGATCCGGGTCGGTTCGACGGGTGAGGGCGGCATCACAGGTCCTTTTGCAACAGTTGTTTGACGTCGCGCTTGGTTACCTTGCCATAGCCGGATTTCGGCAATTCCGGCCAGAAGACGAAGTGTTGCGGCCATTTGTACTTGGCCAACCGGCCGTCGAGGTGGGACAGCAGTTCCGCCTCGGTCGCCTGCGCGTTCGGCTGCAGCACCAGCACCGCGACACCGGTTTCGCCCCATTTGTCGTGCGGCATGCCGACGATGCAGGCCTCCGCCAGCGCTGGGTGCAGCAGCAACGCTTCCTCGATTTCGCGCGGATAGACGTTGGAGCCGCCGGAGATGTACATGTCGGAGGCGCGGCCGGTGATGTAGACGAAACCGCTTGCGTCGATGTGGCCGAGGTCACCGGTGTGGAACCAGCCATGCGCGGTGGCGCGGGCGGTGGCGTCGGGGTCGGCGTGGTAGCCGGCGAAGACGCCGGGACCACGGACGCAGATCTCCCCGGTGGTGTCGGGCGGGGCCGGGGTGCCGGATTCGTCGAGGATGGTGACGTCCATGCCGGTGCGCGGGACGCCGCAACTTCCAACCGGCATCTCGGCGTCGTTTTCGCTGTGCAGCGCCGGTGGCAGGACGGTGATGTTGCCGGTGACCTCGCCCATGCCGAAATACTGCACCAGGACCTTGCCCAACTTGCGCAGGGCGTGGACCTGGTCGGCGCGATACATCGGCGCGCCGGCGTAGATCACGTATCGCAACGAACTGTGGTCGTAACGGTCAACCGATTCGTGCCGGGTCAGAATGGTCAGGATGGTCGGCACGGTGAACATGTTGGTGACGCGATGCTGTTCGACCAGGGCCCAGGCTTGCTCGCAGTCCAGCCGTTCGCCGGACAGCAGGATGCTGGCGGCGCCGCGGGCGACCTGCGGCAGGGCGTGGATGCCGGCGCCGTGCGACAGCGGCGCGACCACCAGCGAAACGTCCTGCTCGGTTGTGGCGGGCATCAGGTCGCAGAGATGGTTGCAAACGATATAATCCATCTGGCCGTGCGTCAGCATGCCGGCCTTGGGTCGGCCGGTAGTACCGGAAGTGTAGAAGAACCAGGCCGGATGGTCGCGCTCGACGTCGGCGGGGCGGTCGATCGAGGCGGCGGACCCGGCGAATGCTTCCCAGTCGTCGGGGCCTTCGCCGCCGATGGAGAGCATCAGCCGGCAGGCTGGATTGGCGGCGGCGGCGGCGGCGGCGTGTTCGGCGAAGGCGGTGTCGAAGATATGCGCGGCGGCGCCGGAGGATTGCGCCAGATAGGCGACCTCGGGCGGGGTCAGGCGGAAATTGGTCGGCACCCAGACCGCGCCGAGCATCCAGGTGGCGAACATTGATTCCAGCACGGCGTTGCCGTTGCGGGCGTGCAGCAGCACGCGGTCGCCGTGGCGCACGCCGCGCGCGGCCAGCGCCGCGGCGGCGGCCCGGACCCGGTCTCGGACGTGGGTCCAGGTCCAGGTGGTGTTGCGCCACACAATCGCCGGGCGGTCGGGAAACCGCCTGGCGGTCTGGATCAGCAGGGAGGCGAGGTTGGCGGTGGGGATCAGCCCGGGAGGACTCAGCCCAGGTTGGTTCGGGCCAGGTTGGTTCGGACCAGGTGGGTTCAGCGCCGTTGGATTCAGCCCCGTTGGATTCAGCCCCGTTGGATTCAGCCCCGTTGGATTCAGCGGAGTGGCTCCAGGATCGAGACATAGTTGGCGACCGCGGCGCCCCCCATGTTGAACACCGCGCCGAGATCCGCCTTCGGCAATTGCATGCCGACCGGTGCTTCTCCGACCAGTTGCATCGCGGTGATGGCGTGCATCGATACGCCGGTGGCGCCGATCGGGTGGCCTTTCGCCTTCAGGCCGCCGGAGGGGTTGACCGGCAGCCGGCCGTCTTTCGCGGTCCAGCCCTCCAGCACCGCGCGGGCGCCCTGGCCGGGAGCGGTAAGGCCCATGGCTTCGTATTCCAGCAGTTCGGCGATGGTGAAGCAGTCGTGCGATTCGACGAACGACAGGTCTTCCAGCTTGCGGTCGGCGACGTCGAGCGCGCGGGCCCAGGCCTGCGCGGCACCCTCGAAGCCGGTGATGTCGCGCTTGCTGATTGGCAGGAAGTCGTTGACCTGCACGGCGGCTTTGAAGCGCACTGCTTTGCCCATGGCGCGGGCGGTTTCCTCGTCGGCCATGATCAGCGCGACGGCGCCGTCGGAGACCAGCGAGCAGTCGGTGCGCTTCAGCGGCGGGGCGACGTATGGGTTCTTGTCGCTGACGGTGCGGCAGAAGTCGTAGCCGAGGTCCTTGCGCATCTGGGCGAACGGGTTGTCGACGCCGTTCTTGTGGTTCTTCGCCGCGATCGCGGCCAGCGCGTCGGACTGATCGCCATAGCGCTGGAAGTATGTTTCGGCGATGCGGCCGAATACACCGGCGAAACCGGCGGGAATGTCGGACTCTTCCTTTTGGTAGCTGGCCTTGAGGAGAATATCGCCGACCTCCTTGCCGGGGGTCGCGGTCATCTTCTCGACGCCGATGACCAGGGCGAAGCGGCCGCGGCCGGCGAGCAGGAAATCGCGTGCGCCGTAGACCGCGGCGGAACCGGAGGCACAGGCGTTCTCGAACCGGGTGATCGGCTTGAAGCGCAGTTCGGGGACGTGCTGAAGCACCAGCGAGGCGGGGAAGTCCTGCGCCGAGAAGCCGTTGTTGAACAGGCTGAGGAAGCTGGAATCGAGGTCGTGCGGGGCGATGCCGGCATCGGCGATGGCGGCGCCGGCGACGCGGCCGATCAGGGATTCGATATCGGGGTCTTCGAGCTTGCCGAATGGGGAATGGGCCCAGCCGACGATACACGCTTCGGTCATGATGGTTCCTCCTCGGAGTGCCGTTAGTTCATGAGCTTAGCGGATCGGCATGGAGATAGCGAGGCGGATGGCCTGTTGCTCAGAGGGAGTTGGGAGATGAATTTGGTTCGGATAATTCGATGTGCCCAATGTCAGGACGGTGAGTGGGTGCGTATTGGGGTTGGTTAACGGTCACGCACTCCGGATCGATGTTTGTGCCATTTGTTTGGTCTGATTTAACACAAAGACACGAAAACACGAAGTCTACGGTGCTGTGGCCTTCCAGCGCGGCTATGCCGATTTGCTGTTTGGCCTTGCCTGCGACTGCATACTTTAAATGAGCGTCTGATTGAGCCGCAGGCTGCGGATTGCGGCGACGATAAGTTGGCGATGATAGTTCTGCCGACGAGGCGTGACGGAAGAGCTTAAATCTGGCGATCGTTAATCAAAGCTACTTCTTTTCCTGTTATTCGTTAGGATACTGTTTGCATCAGAATTTATCGGACTGAAGGCCGAGCTATGCTCTGGGATTCCGGGTTGGTTGTGTCGAACCAACGTGCATCGTCTGCATGTCCGCTGGCGGTCAGGACCAGGCTTTGACCGTTTCAACGCGCAGCCCGGCCCTTTGCAGTTGGCATATTGTAGCGAAATCGAGACGAGATTGGATGCGGTTATTAGACGGTCAAGATTAGGGCCGCCAGTGCCTCGGGTTTCGTCAGCATCGGGTAGTGTCCGGTGTCGAGTTCTTGCCATCGCGCGTTCAAGGTTTCGGCGGCGCGTTGCTGATGGCTGAGCGGCGGGTTGGCGCTTTGGCGGCACCAGATCACTGTTGCGTTCCAGTGCTGGCGCCAGAAGCTGTCGAGCTTCACCGGCGCCGTCATCGCGGCGACCGGGTGGGGGGTGTAGCGGGCCATCGCCCAGGCTTTGGTGGGTTCGTCGAGCGAGGCGAACATGCGGTTGGCGGCGTCTTCCGGGGATGGGCCGGTGGCGAGGTCGGTGGTCACCGCGGTCGGGCGCTTGACGTGGTCGGCCACGGTCTCGCCATCGAACAGCGCCAGGGCGTCGGCCAGCACGATGCGCCCGATGCGGTCGCGGGTGGTTTCGGCGACGCGGGCGGCGACCATGCCGCCGCAACTGGTGCCGACCAGGATGATGTCGTGCAGGTCCTGGAAGAACAGCATTTCCGAGATCTCGGCGGCCTGTGATTCGGTGTCGATGCCGGGGCGCAGGGCGTGGCGGCGTTCGGCGCAGCCGTCCAAAGTGGGGGCGAACACGGTGTGGCCGGCGGCGCGCAGATGCGGCGTCACGCGCTGCCAGATCCAGCCGCCCTGGTAGGCGCCGTGCAGCAGGACGCAGGTTGCCATGTCGGTTTTCTCCGCTTCATTGTTGCGTGCCAGTGTCGCGGTTCGGGCGTGCGCCGTATCAGGCGAACATCCGCCTCGCGGCACCGGCTTTTTGTTTCAGTGGCCTGCTGATCCCGGACGTCCGCCGCAAATTGCGGAGAATTTCTGGGGCAGGCCATCAGATCAGCACAGGAACCGGAGAAGCGCCATGCCGAGCCAGGCGGTGAATTTTTATAGTGAGGGGACGCGGCTTGCGGGGGATCTGTTCCTGCCGGATGGGCTGGGGGCGAATGACAAGCGTGCCGGTATCGTGCTGTGTCATGGCTATACCGGGGTCAGGGACCTGTATTTGCCGGACACCGCCAAGCTGTTGACCGCGGCGGGGTATGTCGTGCTGACGTTCGACTACAAGGGCTGGGGCGACAGTGACGGGCCGAAAGCGCGGCTGTCGCCGTATGGGCGGGTGCTGGATTCCCAAGCGGCGCTGACGTTCCTGGGGGCGCAGGCAACGGTGGATGGCGATCGGCTGGGGCTGTACGGCACCAGCTATGGCGGGGCGACAGTAGTGTGGACGGCGGCGGTCGATCCTCGGGTGAAGGCGGTGGTGTCGGTGGTGGGGATCGGGCACGGCGGGCGCTGGATGCGCAGCGTGCGCCGGCCGGACGAGTATGCCGACCTGCTGGTTCGGTCGGAGGCGGACCGCATCCGCCGGGTGATGACTGGAGAGTCCGCGTTCGCCGATCGCAACACGGTGCTGCTGCCGGACCGTCAATCGGCCGAACTGGCGGCCGCCGCGCGGGCCGGCAATCCGGCCGCGGTGGGCGAGATCCCGCTGGAGTTTATCGACGATACGCTGGGGTTTCATCCGGAATGGATCGTCGACAGGATCGCGCCTCGGCCGGTGCTGTTCATCACCAGCGATGACGATCGGCTGGTGCCGGCGGAGCAGAGCGAGGCGTTATACGCCCGCGCCGGCGAGCCGAAGAAGCTGGTGGTGCTGCGCGGGGTCGGGCACTACGAGGTCTATGCCGGGGAGCCGTTTCGTCAGGTGATCGAGCCGACGCTGGCTTGGTTCGCGCAATATATGCCGGCGGGTTAGGTCCCGGCGCGGCCAGCGCCGGACCCCGGGGCCTACTGCGCAAAGCCGTAAGGGCCGCCGCGGGCGATGGCGGCCTGGTAGGCGGGGCGGGCCTGGAAGCGCCGCACCCAGGCATCGACGTTCGGGTAGGCGGCGCGATCGGCGCGTGCGCCGGCGATTTCGCCGACGAAACTGAGCTGGACGTCGGCGCCGCTGAGCTCGCTTCCCATCAGGTAGTCGTGGCCGGCGAGGCTTTGGTTGATGTAGCCGAGGTGGTTGGCGATCTCACTTTCGATGCGTGGCGACAACGGCTTGCCGGCGTCACCCAGCATCGAGACGTAGAGTTTCAGCAAGAGCGGCAGCATCGCCGAACCCTCGGCGAAGTGCAGCCACTGCTGGTAGTCGTCATAGGCCGGGCTGGCGGTGTCGGGCTGTAGCCGGCCGCCGCCATAGTGGCGGATGATGTAGTCGATGATGGCGCCGGACTCGATGATGACCCGGCCGTGGTCGGAGATGACCGGGGATTTGCCGAGCGGGTGGATCGACTTGAGTTCAGGCGGGGCGAGGCGGGTCTGCTTGTCGCGCTGATAGGGTTTTATGTCGTACGGCAGGGCGAGTTCCTCGAGCAGCCAGAGGATGCGCTGGGAGCGTGAGTCGTTGAGATGATGCACGGTGATCATGGGTGGTTCCTTCGGCTGGGTGAAGCCCGGGGATACGGGAGGCGGTGCTGATCGGTCCAGGTGGTCAGGGTAATCGCGTTTGGATTTTCTGTCGGCGCTGTTTGCCGGACGCGGTGTGACCGAAAGAAGCGGTTGGGGACCACGGATGCACACCGATAGGAGTTAGGCTGAAAATTGGTTTCAAAGACCTTGCATATGCTTTCCGCATCCGTGGTTCAGCATCGTCGGTTTGAGGCAAATGCAATAGCCCTGAGCCTAGGCGGTGTGGGTGGCGGGCGCTATCCGGCATGGACAGCGTGGCGCGGGATGGGTATCGGGCAGCGCTTGATCGCTTTGAGGTTCCTGATGTCCGATGTCCCGCCCGATCGACTTTGCAATGACCCCGGCAGCAAGTTTTACGACGAGGCGGCGCTGCGTCGCGGCGTGGGCATTCGGTTCAAGGGTGTCGAGAAGACCAATGTCGAGGAATATTGCGTCAGCGAGGGCTGGATCCGGGTGGCCGTCGGCAAGACGCTGGACCGGCGCGGGAAGCCGATGACGATGAAGGCGAGCGGGCCGGTCGAGCCGTATTTTCGCGACGCGGCGGGGCGTGATGGCGCCGGGAGCGAAGGTGCCCAGGGCGAGGGTGTCCGGGGCGAGGGTGCCCAGGGCGATGGCGCAGGGGGCGATGGCGGTGGGCGCGAGGCAGCCGGCGGTGTTGGTGCGACGGAACAAGGGGCAACGGAATAGGTTGCCAGGGGCGGCGGAGGCCATTGGTGGGCGGCGGCGCGATTGTCCGCGGTTGCGCCGTCGGCGGGATGGGCTGTTGCTGCTCGCGTGGCTTGAACGGATCGCTCTGCGCGATCATGCTGTGTTGATTGCGCCGATCAGCGTGGCGCGGCTCGTGGGAGGCGAATGAACATGAACGACGTGGTGGGAACCGACGGCGGCAAGCTGGCGCATGCGACGCTGGAGAACGCCGACTATCTGCCGGGGCGGCGGTCGTTTTTCAAGTACCGCGATCTTGGGGTGACCCGAGCGACCGGGGGCAAGATGCGGGCGCAGGTGACCACGGCGACGCAAGGGATGGGTGAGCCGACCGGGTGGCACTATCACCTCTGCGAGCAGCAGTTCGTCTATCTGCTGAAGGGCTGGGTCGATCTGGAGTTCGAGGACGGCACCGAGGTGCGGCTGAAGCCTGGGGAGTCGCTGATGATTCCGGGCGGGATGCGGCATAACGAGACCGGGACGGCGGATGAGCTCGAATTGCTGGAGGTTTCGGTGCCGTCGGAGATGAAGACCGTGGCGTGTGACCCGCCGGCCGGGATGAAGTAGCGGCGGCGCAGGTTTCGTCGGCGGCGGCAGCCGTTAGTTTCGCCGCTGACAGCGGCGGGCGTTTTGCTGGTATGGCGGAGTGCTGCGGGGTCCTCTTTGAAATCGGCGTTTGCCGTGTGAGATGCGCCCGGGCTGGTGCTTGCTGCGTTGCACAAAGCGGGTCACACTCGGTTCATGCCGGATGTTTCAGCCGCGCCGTCGACGACTGTCCTGGCCCAGGAACTCCTGGACCTGACGGGCCGACTGGGTGCGCGGGCGGAAGAGGACCCGTTCGGCAATCCGGTGTTGTTGGTGTCGCTGGCGATCACTCGGCGGCTGGACAACGCCAGCCTGAGCGAGGCCGATATCGCCGGCCTGATCCGGTATTTGCGCGATGCCGCGTTCCATGATCGGGCGGCTCGGATACAATCGTATGTCGGCGGCATCGACACGGCAGCGAACGAGGGCATCCTGGCGACGCTGGCCCGGCATCTGTTGCGGCCCGATCCGGACGACAGTCCGGTGCGTTGGGCGGAGTATCGGGCGTTGACCGAGCGGACGCGGTTTGCCGCGGTGTTCACGGCGCATCCGACGTTCTCGGTGCCGTTGGCGGTGAACCAGGCTCTGGCGGAAGCGGCCAGCGGTCGGCCGGGCGGGGATTTCGAATCGCATCGTCCGCCGCCGATCAATCTGCGCAGCGAGTTCGAGCAGTCGGTGGCGGCCATTGCCAATGGGCGGGACGCGATCGACCGGTTCAATACGGCGTTGATTTCGGTGGCGCGCGGTGCGTGGGCCGACCGCTGGACCGAGTTGACGCCGAGCCCGGTGATCCTGTCGACGTGGGTTGGCTACGATACGGACGGGCGGACCGATATCGGCTGGTGGGATACGCTGCGGCTGCGGCTGGAGATGAAGCGGCTGCAGCTTGCTCGGTTGCGGGCGCGGGTGTCGGGGCTGCCGAAAGCGTCGAGCAGTGCGGGGCCGCTGAGCGAACGGCTGGGGGAAGCGCTGGGCGCGGTCGAACGGCAGATCGAGCTGTGCCCGGATCAGCCGGAGCCGGCCAAGGTTTCGGCCTTCGCACATGCTTTGGTGGGTGGCCGGGACGCCGCGTTGACATCGCCGGCGCCGCTGCTGGGGCTGTTCCGTTCGGCGATCGCGGGGGCCTCCGATGACGACAAACTGGCGCTGACGGTGGCACGTGCGGGGCTGGTCTCGCACGGGCTGGCGCTGGCGCATACGCATACGCGGCTGAACGCGGCGCAGATCCACAATGTGGTGCGTCAGCGGCTGGGGATTGCCGATCCGCCGGAGGATCCGTCGCGGCGGCGGGCGTTGTTCGGCGCGATAAACGCCGCGTTGGACGCGGTGCGGGCCGAGCCGGTGGATTTTGGGGCGCTGATCAGCGAACAGGCGTCCGCGGCGCGGCTGATGATGACGGTGGCGCAAATCGTCAAGCACATCGACAGTTCGGTTGCGGTGCGGTTCCTGATCGCGGAGACCGAGACCGGTTATACGCTGCTGGCGGCGCTGTGGCTGGCGCGGTTGTTCGGGATCGAGCGCAATGTCGAGATCTCGCCGCTGTTCGAGACGGCGGATGCGCTGGAGCGTGGGTCGATGGTGCTGGAGGAGGCGCTGCGCAGTCCGCACTACCGGGCGTATCTGAAGCAGACCGGCAAGCTGGCGCTGCAGTTCGGATATTCTGATTCGGGGCGCTATGTCGGTCAGCTTGCGGCCAGCTATCTGATCGAGCGGCTGCGGCTGAAAATCGGGCAGACGCTGGAGCACCATGGGGTCACCGGGGTCGAGGTTATCCTGTTCGATACTCATGGCGAGAGTATCGGGCGCGGGGCGCATCCGGGGTCGCTGGCCGATCGGCTGAAGTATCTGTCGCCGACGGCGTGCCGGCAGGCGCTGGGGCGGGCGGGACTGAAGGTGCGGGAGGAGGCGGCGTTCCAGGGCGGCGACGGGTATTTGCTGTTCGGGTCGCCGGAACTGGCGCTGGCGACGATCACTCGGATCGCCGAACAGACCTATCATCCGGCGGCGGGTCCGATCGAGGATCCGGTGTATGCTGACCCGGACTTTGCCGCCGACTTTTTTGCCACGATTCGCGGCGGCATGGAGGGGTTGGTCGAGGATGCCGGGTATGCCGCGCTGCTGGGTGCGTTCGGGCCGGCGCTGCTGGATCGGACCGGGTCGCGGCCGTCGGCGCGGCAGTCGGATGGGATGGGCGGGGCGGCGCGGATTCGCCATCCGAGCGAATTGCGGGCGATCCCGAACAACGCGATCTTGCAGCAGGTGGGCTGGTGCGCGAACACGCTGCAGGGGATCGGCGCGGCGGCGTCGCGGCATCCGGAAACGTTTACCGAGTTGCGCCATAGCAGCCGGCGGTTCAAGCGGGCGATGGATTTGGCGAGCCACGCGCTGGCGCATTCCGATATCGAGGTGTTGCGGGCCGTGATTGCCAGCCTGGATCCGGGGACGTGGTTGGATCGGGCGGCGCATACCAGGCGGCCGGGGCGGCGCGAGGCGCTGGTCGCGGTCGCCAAGGCGCTGGAGCGGCTGGATATCTGGGCGGCGGCGCAATCGATGTTCCGGCGCATCTCGGCCGATCATCTGGCGTTGCGGGTGACTTGGCCGGATGTGCCGCGGATGGCGAACCGGGAGGTGTTGCTGCATGCGCTGCGGCTGGCGCTGATCCATCGGATCTGGCTGCTGGCGACGGAGATTCCGGATTTCTCGCCGCGCCACGGGGTGACCCGGCTGGCGCTGGAGGCGGCGATCCTGCGGCTGGATATCGATGCGTCGCTGGCCGTGCTGGCGGAGATTTTTCCGGCGGCGGCGGATGCTTCGGCGGGGTGCGATTATGGCGAGCCTTCGCCGCCTCGGGGGGGTGATGCGTATGCGCGGGAGCATGAGGAGATTTTTGCGCCGATGCGGCGGTTGTTTGGGATGGTGCGGGAGATCGCGACGGCGGTGACGCATGAGGTGGGGGCGTTCGGGTAGTGGGGCGGCCAGGCCGTGCGTTCGGGTTGGTGGCCTAATTCTGGATGCCCGCCGCCTGCATCAGCACGTTGGCGGCGTTTCGCGCGTGGTGGGCGACGGCGGGGTCCTGTTGCACCAGCATGGCGGCGATCGCGCCCTCGAACAGCAGCGCGATCTGGCTGGCGAGGGTGTCGGGGTCGGGGGCGCCGGCTTGGGACAGCAGGGATGCGATGTGATGGCGGCGATCGGCTTTGAAGTCACGCGCGATGGCGCGGGCGGTGGCGCAGTCCTCGGCCAGTTCGGTTACCGCGTTGACGAACGGGCAGCCGCGGAAATCGCCCTCGGCGAAGCGCGCTTGCAGACGGTCGAACAGCGCCAGGATCTGGGTGGCCGGCGGCTGGTCGGATGGCGGCACGGGTTGGATGCGCTGGCGCAGGTAGGCGGCGACGAGGGCGTCCTTGGAGGCGAACGTGTCGTAGAGTGAGCGCTTGCTGATGCCGGCCTCGGCGGCGACGGTATCGACGCCGACGGCGCGGATGCCCTTGCGGTAGAACAGCCGGTCGGCCGCCTGCATGATGCGCTCCGCCATGGGAGCTCGTTCGGTCACGCTGATCAGTTCCTGTTCGCGGTGAAAAATTTAACTTGCCGATGGGGGAGTGTACACCAAGTTGGGTTCCACACCGATCGGTGTGTCGATATCAGTGGCGCGGATGCGATCCGCAAGGAGGACAGGTATCATGGACGCGGTCAGTTCCGTTTCTGAGGTCAGTGTTTCTGAGGCCAGTGTTTTTGGGGCCAGTGTTTCTGGGGCTGGGGAGCCGGCGGTTGCCGGTGAGGTGGTGTATCTGGCGAGGACGGCGGACAAGCCGTACGTCTACACCTATGAGCCGCCGGACGGGGTGGCGAAGAGCAACCTGGTTGCCGAGGCGCATACGGTGCCGATTTTCGACATGCGTCCGATCGCGGGCGGGCTGGGGCTGGATGTGCAGGGTTTCGCGCTGGTCGAAGCAGCCACCTCGGTGGCGGATTTTTACGACGAGGGCGCGGTTGAGGCGACGTATTATCCGGAAGCCGAGCGGCTGGTGAAGCAGGCGACCGGGGCGGCGCGGGTGGTGGTGTTCGATCGCACGATCCGGCGGCGGGAGCATGGCGTGGAGGATCGCGCGCCGGGCACGCCGCGTCAGCCGGTGACGCGGATTCATGGAGACTATACGGAAGTTTCTGGTCCGCAACGTGTGCGCGACCTGATGGGTGCCGAGGCGGAGGTGTTGTTGCAGCGGCGGTTTGCCATCGTCAATGTGTGGCGGCCGATCCGCGGGCCGCTGCATGACGCTCCGCTGGCGGTGTGCGATGCCGGGTCGTTGGCTGAGGGCGATCTGGTGGGGCAGGATCTGATCTATCGCGACCGCACGGGCGAAATCTACGGTCTGACCTATAATCCGGCGCATCGCTGGTACTATGCGCCGGCGATGCGGGCGGATGAGGCATTGTTACTTAAGTGTTTCGATTCGCTGAAGGATGGCCGAGCGCGGTTCATGCCGCACACGTCGTTTGCTGATCCGAATGCGCCGGCGGACATGTTGCCTCGGGAGAGCATCGAGTTGCGGACGCTGGCGTTCTTCGACGAGTGAGAAGGTGTCGGTCAGGGTCGTTGCTTTGACCGGTGTCGGTCAGGATAGGTGCTTTAACCAGAAGCGGTTGGTGGTGCCGGCGGTGAAACCGAGCGAATGGTAGAGGCCGATGGCTGGCGCGTTGGCTTGGGTGACTTGGAGGCCGGCGATGTCGGCTTGCTGGTCGGCTGCCCAGGACAGCAGGCCAGTCATGACGGTTCGCGCGCCGCCGGTTTGGCGGCCCTCGGTGATGGTCGCCACGCATTCGGCCACGGCACAGTTGAAGCCGATGACGCAGAGTGCGGTCGAGATGATCCGGCCGTTTTGGCGATGGGCGAAAAACCCGCGCGGGCGTGGCACGGCGCGCAAGATTTCGCGGTTCACCAGGCGGCGGCTTTCGGTGATGGCGCCGAGGTAGACGTCGCACCACTCGTCCCAGGCGTGGTCGCGGCATTCGACGCTGGGCGGGGCGGTGGTGGGTTCGAGTTGCTTGAACATCGTTAGCGTTGCTTCGCCTTCGGTATAACCTCGATCGCACAGGTGGGCGGCGAGGCCGGCCGGGGCGGTTTGGTCGAAGGTTTGGAAGCGCGCCGGCATCGCCGCTGCGTGGTAGCGCGCCTCGACGGAATCGATCGCGGCGGCGGTGTCGGTTGCGGTGAAATCGATGGTGGAGACCGAGTTGGCGCGCTGTGATCCGCCGCCGGATGATCGCCATAACCAGCCGTCGATGACGGCAGTGTCTTGTGCCGGCCATGCCAATACGTGGGCACGCTCCATCCGCACTTGATCCTGGCGACTGATCCGCATCCGGAAGGCTCCGAAACTTGCCAGCCGGGGCAGGCTGGATCAGGATCAGTGCCAAGCATGAAGGAGAAAGTCCAATGCCAGCATATGATCTGGTCATTCGTGGCGGTACTGTCGTCGATGGCACCGGAGCGGCGCCGCGGGAGGCCGATGTTGGGATCATCGGCAACAAGATTGCAGCGGTGGGCGCGGTTTCCGGCGGCGGGGCGGAAGAGATCGATGCCAAGGGCAAGCTGGTCACGCCGGGGTTTGTCGATATCCACACCCATTATGACGCTCAGGCGGTGTGGGACAGCCATATGGCGCCATCGTCCTGGCATGGCGTCACCACGGCGGTGATGGGCAATTGCGGCGTCGGGTTTGCGCCCTGCAAGCCGGCTGATCGCGAGCGGCTGATCGAATTGATGGAAGGCGTCGAGGACATCCCCGGCGCGGTGATGCACGAGGGGCTGAAATGGGAGTGGGAGTCGTTTGGCGGCTACCTTGACGCGCTGGACCGCAAGCAGCGCGACATCGACATTTGCGCGCTGTTGCCGCATGCGGCGGTTCGGGTGTTCGTGATGGGCGACCGAGCGATCAACCTGGAGAATGCGAACCAGGCGGATATTGCCGAGATGCGCCAGATTGCTCGGCAGGCGATGGCGGAAGGAGCGTTCGGGTTCTCGACCTCTCGCAGTCTGTCGCACAAGACGTTGAGGGGCGATCCGACGCCGACGCTGCGGGCGCAGGAGGATGAGCTGCGCGGCATCGCGCTGGGCATGAAGGATGCCGGGTCGGGGATGCTGGAGATGGTCTCGGAATGGGCGCCGGACCATAACGCGGAGTTCGCGATGTTGCGCCGGGTGATCGAGGCGTGTGGGCGTCCGGCGGTGTTCACGCTGACGCAGCGGCATTCTCGGCCGGAGGTTTGGCGCGATCTGATTGGGCATGCCGACAAGGCGGCGCGTGACGGGGTGCCGATCCGCCCGGTGGTGGCGCCCCGCGCGATCGGCGTGCTGCTGGGGTTGGCGGGGAGCCAGAACCCGTTCTCCGGCACGCGGACATATCGGGAGATCGCGCATCTGCCGGTCGCCGAACGGGCGCGGCGGATGAGCGATCCGGCGGTGCGGGCGCGGATTCTGAGCGAGGATCCGAAGGAGGGGAATACCTTCCCGCTGTTCCACCGGATGTCGTTCGAGTTCATGTTCCGCTTCGGCAACCCACCGAACTATCAACCCAAGCTGGAGGACAGCATCGCGGCGATCGCCGGACGGCAGGGCAAGAGCGCGCCGGAGGTCGCGTATGACATGTTGGTGGAGGATGACGGCGGGAACTTCATCTATCACCCGCTGGGCAATTATGCATATGGCGACCTGTCGATGCCCGAGACGCTGCTGGACAACCGCAACTGCATCATGGGACTGGGCGATGGCGGCGCGCATGTCGCGTTCATCCTGGATGCCGGCTACCAGACCTGGCTGCTGACGCACTGGGGGCGGCAGGAGAAGCGCTGGGACGTTTCCGAATTGATCCGGCGGCTCACCTCGGATACCGCTGGGGCGGCGGGGTTGCATGATCGCGGCGTGTTGGCGGCAGGCAAGAAGGCCGATGTCAATGTGATCGACTGGGACCGGCTGGGATCGGATGCGCCATACGTGGTCAGCGACCTGCCGGCTGGCGGCAAGCGGTTGCTGCAGACGGTGCATGGCTACGATGCCACGATCGTTTCGGGACGCGTGACGTTCCGTGGTGGGGAGGCCACCGGCACGCTGCCGGGCAAGCTGGTGCGCGGGCCGCAGGCTGAGCTGGTGTCGTAACGGCGATTCAGTCTTCGTACGAAACAAGGGCCTCGCACGGTATATCGAGGCGGCCGCGGCCGTTAAGGAAGCTGAGTTCGATCAGGGCGGCCGCGGCGGGCACCACGGCGCCGACCTGGCGCAGCAGGGCGATGCCGGCGGCCATGGTGCCGCCGGTGGCGAGGAGATCGTCCACCACCACGACGCGCTGGCCGGGCTGGACGGCGTCGGCCTGGATCTCCACTCGATCCTCGCCGTATTCCAGGGCGTAGTTCAGGCCGACGGTTTCGCCGGGCAGCTTGCCGCGCTTGCGGATCATGATGAAGCCGCAGCCGAGTTTCAGGGCGAGGGGAGCGGCGATCAGGAAGCCTCGGCTTTCGACGCCGGCGACGAGGTCGGGCATGTAGGCGCGCACGGCGCGGGCCATGCGGCCCATGGCCACCTGCCAGGCATCGGCGTCGCGCAGCAATGTGGAGATGTCGTAGAACAGGATGCCGGGTTTTGGGAAATCCGGAATACCGCGAATGTGGTCTTTCAGGTCCATCGGCGGGGGTCCTTCACTACTCAGGTGAGGCACACTATCGCGGTGGCGGAGGCACCGCCAGGGTGCGGATTGCGTTGCGGCGGGGCGGTGCGCACAGTGGATGCGCGGGGAGGAGGGGACATGGGCGGGACCGGCTTGCGCAACACCGACATCGACGCGGCGCTGAACGAGGCGAGGGAGGGCTATGTAACCGGCGCGCCGGCCAGCCTGGCGCGTTATGTCGAGGCGACGACGGTGATGCCGGGCGGTAACACTCGGACAGTGCTGCATTATGCGCCGTTTCCGCTGGCGATGGCGCGGGCGGACGGTTGCCGGATGTGGGACCTCGATGGGCGCGAGTTCGTCGATTTCCTGGGGGAATATACCGCGGGTTTGTATGGGCACTCGCATCCGGTGATTCGGGCGGCAGTGGAACGAGCGCTGGATGGGGGCATCAGCCTTGGGGCCTGCAATATGGTCGAGGCCAGGTTTGCCCGCGCGGTGTGCGAGCGGTTCGGGTTGGGCCGGGTGCGGTTCACCAACTCCGGCACCGAGGCGAACCTGCTGGCGATGTCGCTGGGCCGGATCTTCACTCGGCGCAACAGGGTGCTCGTGTTCAACGGCGGGTATCATGGCACGGTGTTTGGCTTCGCCGGAGGCGGATCGCCGATCAACGTGCCGTTCGACTACGTGCTGGCGCGGTATAACGATGTTGCCGGGACCCAGGCGTTGATCGCGGACCATGGCGAGGACCTGGCGCTGGTGATCCTGGAGCCGATGATCGGCAGCGGCGGATGCATTCCGGCGTCGTCTGACTTCCTGGCCATGCTGCGGCAGGAGACGACCCGGGTCGGGGCGTTGCTGGTGCTGGATGAGGTGATGACGTCTCGGCTTGCGCCCGGCGGGTTGCAGTCGGCCCTCGGGGTGAAGCCGGACCTGACGACGTTGGGGAAGTATATCGGTGGCGGCATGTCGTTTGGCGCGTTCGGCGGCCGGGCGGAGATCATGGATTTGTTCGATCCGCGGCGCGTCGATGCGCTGCCGCACGCGGGGACGTTCAACAACAACGTGCTGACGATGTCGGCCGGATTGGCTGGACTGACGGATGTCTATACGCCGGCGGCGGCGGCGGCGCTGAACGGCCGCGGCGACCGGCTGCGTGGGCAGCTCAACGCGGTGTGCCGGTCGGCTGATGCGGCGATGCAGTTCACCGGGCAGGGGTCGATGCTGGCGGTGCACATGCTGCGGGGTTCGGTGCGCAGTCCCGAGGATGCGGCGAACGGTGATGCGAAGCTGAAGGAACTGTTCTTTTTCGACATGCTGGCGCGCGGAATCTGGCTGGCTCGGCGCGGGATGATGACGCTGTCGCTGCCGATCGATGATGTGGAATGCGACGCGCTGCTGGCGGCAGTGGAGGAGTTTGTTTCGGCCAGACGGTCGTTACTTGAGTGATGTGCCGTCGTCGGGCGGTCAACAACGGAGGAGGCAGTCATGCGTCTGGCAGACAAGGTTGCCATCGTAACTGGAGCGGCGTCGGGGATGGGCGCGGCGACGGCGCGGCGGTTCGGCACGGAGGGCGCCAAGGTGGTCGTTGCCGACATGCTGGAGCAAGAGGGCAGGGCGGTTGCCGACAGTATCGGTGCAGCGGGCGGAACGGCTGTGTTCATGGCGCTGGACGTCACCGATGAAGCCGGCTGGAAGGCGGTGGTGGAGCAGACCGTGCGTGCCTTCGGGCGGCTGGACATCCTGGTGAACAATGCCGGCATCAGCGGCAGCGCGACCAACGACCTGCTGGATTCCGGATTGTGGGAGCGGGTGATGGCGGTGAACAGTACCGGCGTGTTTCTCGGCACCGCGGCGGCGGTGCGGCAGATGCGGCAGAACGGCGGTGGGTCGATCGTCAATCTGTCGTCGATTTCCGGCGTGGTCGGCCAGAGCATGGTTCACATGAGCTACAATGCCGCGAAGGGCGCGGTGCGGATCATGACCAAGTCCACCGCGGTGCAGTTCGGCAAGGAGCGGATTCGTTGCAATTCCGTGCATCCGGGGGTGATGCCGCCGATGCGCACCTCGGGCGCGACCGCCGATCCGGAGGTGCGTGCCAAGATGCTGCGGGCAGTTCCGCTTGGGCGGTCGGGTGAGGTTGACGAGGTAGCCAACGCCGTTCTGTTCCTGGCATCGGACGAGGCGTCCTATATCACTGGGGCCGAGCTTTATGTGGATGGCGGGTATTTGGCGATGTAGGTGGTCAGGGGGTGACGAGGGCGAAATTGGCGTTCAGTGGCTGGGTTATGGGCGTGCATGGTTCGGCATCTCGGCAGGGTCCTTGGACGGTCTTGCGGTGCGGCGGGGTTTTGACTACGAAGCCGGCTTTCCTGGATGGGCGCGTAGCTCAGCGGTAGAGCATCGCCTTCACACGGCGGGGGTCACAGGTTCAATCCCTGTCGCGCCCACCATCCGGGGCAATGGGGTGGCTTTCAACCGCCGCTTGTGATTGCCGGGGTGCCAGGTCAAATAGCGGTGAGGATCTGGAAACAATCGGGGGATCCATGCAGGGGGGGACATGTCGGCGCACGATCTTACGCCGGGGAATCTAGCCGCGCCGTGGTCGATTTTTAGGACTTCGCGACCTTCAGATGCACTCACACAGAGCTTGAACCGAGACTTGCCCGCGTCGGGGCAAGGCAGTGTCCGGAGTTTGCCCTGTCGCGAGGCGTCATGCTAAAGCTGATAAAGAGCAAAAAGTCCGCACTCTAATAATCTCGGCAGGGCGGCGCAGACCACAGAAGAATAGCTGACCACTGACACGAGCATACTATTGACGCCCAAGGGACATCGGGGTTTGGGCAAAATGCCTAAAGTGGATTTCCTGGTCATCATTCCGACTCATAATCGGGTTATTCCATTGCGTGCGGCCATTGGAAGCGCCGACGCACAGACCGGCGTAAGCAAGACAATCATCGTTGCCGACGATCATCCTGAAGCTACCGCACATGATGTCGTGCGCGATTTCCCTGAAGCGATTTACATGAGAAATCCGGTGCCAACCGGCGGTTGGCCGGGCCGGGTCCGGAATTTGGCCTTTGAGCAGTCGCGTCTTATGGGGATCGAAGCCGATTACGTGCATTTCCTGGACGATGACGACACGGCTCCGCCGAACCATTATGCAACCATCAAGCAGACCTTTATGGAGCATCCCAACATCGGTGTCGTGTTTGGAGTGTTGCGACCTTTCTGTGCGTTCTCCGCCAGCCCGGAGGTGCGGCAACGACAGGAACTGCAGTTACAGAGTATACGCCAGTGGCGTTCGACCGCAACCCGGTTTCCATGGTTGTATCAGCGGCTCGGGACGAGATGCCCTAGACTGGCGAAATGGCTGCTAGATTTGCACGCTAGATTTGGCTCCGAGATGTTTCTATGTAGTGGCGGCAGCATTCGTTATCAATCTGTCATAGAGATCGGTGGATTTCCTGACATCCGCATCACGGAGGATTTCGTCTTCTTCACGCAAGCAATACGTCGCTACGGCGGTTGGTTTTTGGAGCGCGAAACGGCGGGCTATGGCGTGGGGGATTCCGGAGCGATGTGGAATCCGCTTGACCAAGATGACGTCGCGAAAGCCGCCCACAGCCAAGAATGGTCCGCACAACTCACCCTCCGCCAAAAAGCGCTAAAAGCGGAGATGGGAACCGCGCGATTCTACATTAGCAAAATCGCATTCCGGCTAGGCAAGAAGGTAATAACCAGCCTTGTCATTCCGACTTTGGATCGGAGAGGTTATTTCCGCGACTTGGATCGGCTGATAGGCCTGAGCTAGTATCAGGCATCGCCCCGATAGCGGCGGCCGGCGAAATTGAATTGCCGGCCCAGGGATTATGGCCCTCACAATCTTGGCCACGTTTGTAATCCGACGATGCGGTAGGATAAAAGCGCGCACACACTACAGTCATCATGTCACGATATTAAAACGATACTGCCTTCAGCGGTCAAATGCCTTGGAACGGCACAGCATCAGGATTTCGCTGCGAGACGAGCAAATGCAATCGAGGAACTTCACCCCACTGACATTAGAGAAAATAAAGATTGTTGCGATGGCTTGCATGAAATAGGCGATGGTGGTGGCCCACGCCGCACCCAGTCCGCCGTATCGCGGCACAAGCCCTACGATCAGGAGCACGCTGACGATTGAACCCCACACCTGTAAGAGAGAGGTGCGTCCTGGATATCCGATGCTGTTCAGTCCAGTGCCCAACAAGTATTCCACCACGTTGGCCCCCGTGCCGATTAACAATATTTGTGCCATCGGCACGGCTGGAGTAAAATCCTTGCCGAAAACGAGCGGCAAGACATACGGAGAGAGCAAGATAGCAGCACCGCACACGGGGAGAAGGCCGAGGAGCGACAACCGGCATGCTTGAGGGGCAAACTGCGACGCATCTCGTCCGGAATTGAAGATTAGCCCGGCAACCGCGCGGGCGGCGGCGGTCGGCAACTCAGCCAACGACACGGCAACAGCGTAATAGCCTAATTGTTCGGCTCCGGCGATCGGCATCATGAGGGCTTGGTCAATGCGCATAATCAGAAAGCAGCTAATGGTGCCCAGCGCCGTCGAGCGTGCATAGCGGAGAACCTCGGTCACGCGGACCGTGGTCGCAGTCTGTTCGGTTGTCCGCAGAAGCGCCGGGATCAGGCTTGCTGACGCAAGAATGCCGCTCAATACAGTTGTCCATACGGCGAGCGTCGGATTGAGTAGGCCAAAAACAAACAAGCCGATTAACACAGCCAAACGAAGCCCCACCCCAACGAACTGTTCTGTATTGATGAATTTAAAGCCCTGGCCGCCGTAGACGATGCCGCGCAGCGCCGCAATGCTCAGGGTGACCGGCAGGGTGATCGCCAGCAGGTCGTATTGAAAGAGGTATGCGCGGGCGTCTCCCTTGAGCAGCCATGGACCGATTAGAACCAGCCCGGCTGAGCCCAGCAGACCAGAGACTATGCCGCCAACCAAGGCCAGGCGCACGGCATCCACATGGCTGACGCGCCCTCGTGCGATGTGCCAGTTGATGGATTCCGGCAACCCCATTGTGAACATCAGGTTGGCCAACGAAACCGGGACAAGCAAAGCGGCCATGATGCCGCGCCCTTCCGGGCCCAGTGCGCGGGCCAAAATCGGTCCGGTAATGATTGCCGATACTGGCAACGCGAGAAAAGCCGCGCTCCCGGCGAAAAACTGTCGGATCAATGCGGGCCGCGACATTGCTTCGTTCACGTGAGGCGCTTTGCTGGCAGATAAACCAGCCAAAGACAGAACGCGGAGAACGTCGGCACAAAAAACTGGTTTTCGAACAGTAGGGCGGTGAGGATATAGGCGCCAACCCATGCCTCGATTGGTCGCGGTCGAGACCATAGGCGCGCTGCGTGCCGACAGCACTGGATCAGGACCAACAGCATCAGCGGCCAGCCGGCGAGCATGGCGAGCTGCGCCCAGCCGTCATGGGTCGCATCGATCCCTGTCCTTTGCTGCAACATCGACTCGTAGCGCGATCCCACTCCGAACGGGTTTTCAAATGCAATATCAAAAGATGCACGCGTGGTGAGTTCGCGATCTTGCATCCCGGATGCAAAGTCGGTGGCCCGGCCGAATAGCCCCTGCTGAGCGGCGGGATCATCAACCTTGACGGTTGCCGCGACCGCAAACACCAAGCCGATGGCGACGATCGTAGCGAGGGCATGAAACCAGGACCGACGGACGAAGTACCAGCCCATCAGAGCGATCGCGATGCCCGATTCAGCTCGACTCTCGGTGGTGAAAAATATGCACCCGATCATGACGGCTGCCACCGCCAGCAGCCCGCGCGGGACGCGTCCTTCGTCAACCAGGCCGAGGATCAGAGGCACGGCCAGAAGCACGGTGGCCGCCGCGGCGTTTGGATGTGAGAAGATGCCGGTCGCACGCCGTGTGTCACCCAAATAGGCAACCTGCTCTTCGGCGAACGCATCGGGCACATGCGCCATCGCATTGAAAAACGCGTAATCCCAGATGACCGTAAGCAGACAGATGAGCAGACCGATCAGCAAACCAACGGTAACGAGGGTCCGCCAGCGGCGATCCTGCATTAGTACGATCAACCAGTAGGCGGTTGGCACGCTCATGAGCCAGCGGACCAGGATCATCCGCGATTGCACGCTTCCCAAATGGAGGGACAGCGCGGAAATTTCGTCAAAGATCCAGAACGTGCTCAGGGCGACGGCGATCAACAACGCGCCGACAGCGCGATGCAGGGATAGTCGTAGCAGAAGACTTGCGAGAAGCGCGACCAGGGCCGCGGAATTGACCAGCTCCGTCGCTCGCGCTCCATTCCCGAGGCCAGGGATCATAACTGGCAGCGTGACCAGCGCGGCCATGCCAAGCACGATCAGTGCTGGAAGGAATCGCTGGCCGGGTCCGGCGGCGACATCAACTTTGATAGTAGTTCCCATGCTCGTAAAACACTCCGGAGTCACTGTAGTGGTCAGCGGCGTGTTCCCGAACGTTCACCTGGGTGAGCACGAGACCGGCGATGCTGATTCCGGTGTCCCGCATGCGTTCGATCTCGGCGGCTACCAGCCCGCGATGGGTTTTGTTCCAATGCACGACAAAGATGGTCTCGTCGCAGCAGCGGGCCACGACGCGTGCGTCAGCCACGGCGGCTGCGGGCGCGCTGTCCACAACGATGAACTCGTAGGCGCTGCGCCACGCTTGCATGCTCTGCTGCATCGTTATCGAGGACAGCAGGCGGATCGCGTCCACGTTGGTGCCTTCGCCCGCCGAGACGATATGCAGCGCTGAGCCGGTGTCGTTTTGCGGGACTGATGCCGCTGTGACGCGGTTCTCCAGCACATCGATGAGCCCTGGAGATTTCATGCAGCCGACTGCTTTATGCAGCGTCGGGCGTCGCAGATCAGCATCTATCAACAGCGTCCTGATGCCCATGTTGGCCGCCAGCCGAGCGAGGGCAACCGCGGTGGAGCTCTTACCTTCATTGGGCAGAGCCGAGGCGACCAGAAGGCTACGAGGGCCCGACCCTGAAGGCAGCACTGTGGTCAGGATACCACGTAGTGATTCAGCAAAGGCTGATTGCGGGCGCTCGATAATATACTTTGATGCCGTGGTTCGACGTGGAAGCTGAGGTATCAGCCCCAATGGCCGCACGCTCAACGCTGGCGCAACCTCATCCATGCTTTTCAAGCCGTCGGATTTCCTTTCGAACAATATGCTCAGTGTACAACCGGCTGCCGCCGCAACGATCGCCGAAACAAACAAGAAGATCTTGGTCAGCGGGTAGGCATGGTGAAGCGGAACACTGGCCGGCGAGAGAACCGTTGCGTCCGCCTGCTGAAGGGCCTCAACCGAGCTCACTTCCTGCTGCCGATTGAGCATGGTTCCCAGCAGGGTGCGGGCGACCTCTGCCTCACGCTCCAGCGCATGCATCCGCACTTGGGCGTCATAACTCTGGCCGAGCTGTTGGCGTAATTGGGTGATCCTTGCCGTCAAGGAAATTTCGTTCAGCCGCTGCACGACCGCTTCGGTGCGCAGTGAGGCGGCGATTTTGTCGATCTCGGTCTTAATCTTCCGCCCGGTTTCGGCAGCCGCCTGCCACAGTTGAACCGCCCGCGCACCTCTCGGCCCGACCGTGGTTTCCGCCTCGATCGCCTTGGCGGTCAGATCGCTTTCCTGTTCCTGCAGCCGGCTGACGAGCTGACTGCCCATTACCTCGGGCAATGACTGCCGCTGCGATGGATCGGCGGCCTGTTGGGCACGCGCCTCGGCTTCTGCATGTTTGAGATGCACGTTAGCGAGTTGCGTCGTTGCTTCTGCGATTTGTTGTTCAACGAGCAAGGTGCCTTTGGTTCCCTCAAAAAGTCCGGCCCGTGCGCGATAGGAGGCAACCGCCAAATCGACTTTTTTCACATCGTCGCGCATCTCGTCGGCCTGGGTGGTGAGAAAGTCGTTGGCGCGATGAGTGGCTTGCAATTTGACGTCGATCTGATCCTTGACGTATGTATTAACAATCGCGTTGACAATTGCCGCGCTCAAAGCCGCGTCTTCCGTGCGCACAGAAACATTGATGGCACGCGATCGGCCGATCGGTTCAACCGTAAGTTTTCTTTCCAGCAGATCGATTGCCAGAGCCCGTTTATCCAGTGGTGCAGGTGCGGTCGAATATAGCACCGACGCAATCTGGTCCTTGACCCAATTGCGGAATTGCTCGGCCAGGGTTGGCTTTTTGAGTTCCGGATTGAATTCCGCGTGCTCGACAAGATTCAATTGATCGACCACTTTACCGGCCAGATCGCGGGATTTGAGCACCTGGACCTCGCTCTGCACGGCTTCCAGATCGACGGGCATGGCGGACAAGACCTGCTGGAATGACATAACCCGGGCTTCACGGTCGTTGATCATGACCGTGCTTTGCGCGAAGTACAGTGGTGTCAGCGAGAAAATGACGGCGGCCAGGATGGTAAAAACAATCAGTCCGGTAACAATCGCAGTATTGCGGCGGCGCAGGATCTTACGCCAAATTTGCTGGGATATGAGGGGTTGCATGGCGCCCACTGCAAGTGTCGTCATCTCACAAACTCCCCGTCCGACTTTGCAGCAGAGCTACACCAGCAAGCCGCTCGTCCATCCCAGGCACAAGTGGCGATCGGCCTTCAAACATCTCGGGCTTAATCATGCGGTGTTTCCCGCATCCACGGTGAGAACCGTTCCGGTGACGTTTAGCGCTCGATCGCCGAGATGGAATTCAACCGTGTTCGCAACATCCTGCAGGTTGGCCATTCGATGCAAGGCGCTACGGCGCTCGATTTGCTGGCGTTGCTTGTCGTTCAATCCATGGGTCATATCGGTGGCAATGAAGCCAGGAGCCACGGCGTTCACGGTGATCCCAATCACACCGACCTCGCGGGCCAGCGAGCGCGTAAACCCGATCATCGAGCGTACAAGATACTTGGTCAGCGTAATCGGTGAGACTACATTCATCGTCATCAAGTCGACGATTTGCGCATTCGGCATGGTGGAAAGGATTCCCGAAGTTCCGATGCCGGCATTGTTGACCAATCCGTAAATCGGACCGGTCTGGCGCAGTCTAAGGGACAGCGCCGAAAGCGTGCCGATGGCCGACAAGTCCCACTCGACATAAGACCAAGCATTGGGATGGGGGCGGATTGCATCCGCTAGTTCCTGGCTGAGCGTGCGGGCCACAGCAACGACCCGGTAGCCGGCGCGGACAAGCGATTGGCAAACTCCCAATCCAATTCCGCGACTGCCGCCCGTGACGACGACGTTACGCACCGCGGGACAACTTCCCCGAGGCTGACATCTCTATCTTTTCCACCCGATGCCATGTCGCGGGGACTTTGTGGCGGGGCAAAGCGGACTGGCAGGCAGACTTCATGGAATTGATGATGGTTGCCGTTGCTTGGGGGTCATTTGGTGCCCGCAGGACCACGTCGGCCGCGACGACTGCCCCAGTGATCGGGTTTTTCCGAGACCAAACCCGCGCCATGATGACATCCGGATGACGAGTGATGATGTCCTCGATTTCTTCCGGGTAGACCTTCTGTCCGCCCACATTGATCACGCCTTCGCGGCGCCCCCTGAAGTAAAACCGGTCGCCCCGCCGCTCCACCAGATCGCCAGTGTCGATGAAACCATCATCCGAGCGCGGCAAGTCGGCCCCGAGGTAGCGGTTGGCCACGCGGCTTGAGCGTAGCCACAACGTGCCGTCCACTAGCTTCATCGTCATTGTCTGATTATCGTTCGGATGCGGAATGAAACTGACGGGAAATCCGGCCAAGCCATCACGCACATCGAATCCCACGCCAGCCTCGGTGGCGGCGAACGCATGGGCGATATTGGCGTTCGGGTATTGGGCGCGCAAACGATTGAGAATTGCCTGGTCGGCGATCTCGCCCGACAGCCGCACATAGGCCGGCGAGACAAGCCCTGAGAACGGGCTGAGCAGGGCGTTGCGCCAGTGTGAGGGGGTTCCGGAAATATGGGTCACGTTGGAGCGCTGAAGACGTCCCATGAAGTCGCTGACCGGCTCAGACGCACTGGATAGAACGATCGAGCCACCGCCGATCAGTGCCCGCAAGAGTATTTGCAGACCGCCATAGCGACGAACGTCGTAGAACGTGCTCCAACGGACGCCGTCCGGAATTGACACCCCGTCATTCAACGGCCCGCTCAGGCTGGGGAGGGTATGGACCACCATTTTTGGACGTCCCGTGGTGCCTGAGGTCAAGAGCACCCATTCAGTGTCAACTTCAGGTTGGGTTTCGAACTCGCGGCAGGCCGTGACCGCGATCGGCATCTGGATCAACGGCAGGCCGAGGCGGGTCAAAGTTGGCGCGAACGCTGCATCCGTGAGGATGATGTCTACTTGGCCCAGTTCGATTAGACCTGACAGATGCGGGGCAAGGTCGGGGGTGGCAAGCACGATGCGTCTGGCCACGCCATCGAGTTCGAGCAGCGCCAGAACGGTCGGAAGTTGGGTTTCAGTGGCAATCAATATACAACGGCCGCGCACTTGCTCAATGGTTTCTGAAGCCAACGGCGAACCGGCGCGCAGATCGGCGATGCTGATGGTCGACCGATCACTAATGATATCACGCCCAGGGATGTCGTGCCCGAGTGTGATCCCGAGCAAGGATTGTCTCATGGCTTTAACTCCGCCCGCGAACTGGGAATAACCTCTTTGACTTCAGCATTGAAGTCGCTTTTCGGGCGGGGGTGGGGATTACCCCGATTTTGCCATATCATTACACAACAGGAATTCCGGCATTTCCATCACTCGCTGACTGTGCACTGTCGTCACCCCACGTGCGACGTCGAATGGATGCCGGCGTTCCCAGCCGCTTCCGCCCTTGGATATTTTCAGACGGGCCCAGCCGAATGCCTGGTGTCCGGTGATCATCGACACGACGGTCGTGAGCGCTCCGTGCATGAGCCACTTTGGTCGCATCGTCACTCTCCGTCAGATCACGGCAGCGTGTTCGTAGACTTGGATAAGTTCTCCCACTGTCGTAGGCAGCACCACGCTGTCATTGCTGAACGGGTCGACTTCGAGTTCATCGTCCAGGCTGGCGACGAGGATTGCTATGCACAGTGAATCCAGACCGGATTCGAGCAGCAGAAGCTCGTCGGTCAGCGGCACAAGCTTCTTGTTCTGCTGCTCCGCGACCAGGTGGATTTGCTGAATGACAGTGGCTCGAATAGTCATGGACTTTTGTTCTCTCATAGTTGCAAACGAAATCGAGCATGATCGGCATAACCATGTTCTGGATGGCCAGGCTGGTGACCGAGTGATCCATTCGGGCAACGGTTTGCGCCGTCGCCCCCTGGTAGTTCGACAGGTCAACAAATCCCGGACCGAACTCTTGTTCAAGGATGTTCGCGCCGCGATCATCGGGCGCGACCATGAACAACGTTTCGACACCGCGCCGCTGCAGCTCCGCCATGCTGCGCCGGGGCCCTTTGGGGGCTATCCGCAATATCCGTTCGGTCAGCCGTTGGCCGCGGTCACGCACCAGCAGAAGTCGCCGTCTTACCTGCGCGCGCGCGATGCTGGGCAGATCGAACTTACCCTGAATGAGGGACAGCCAGACTTCCTTCTGCCGCAGCATGGCCAGGTAACGGTCTGGTCTGGAGGTGAGCCGTTGGACGAATTCAACCGTGTCACCCTTCTTCCATTCAAAGGCCGGGAGATTGAGCAGCAGAAGCGCCTCGATGCGCTGATCGCGTAATGCGGCATGCCAGGCGTGGTACGCGCCCGCGCACAAGCCATTGACCACGAACCGCTTATATCCACGGGCTTGCAGCAGGTCGAGCGCAGCCTGGAAATCCGACAGACGGTCGGTTTCGAACATTGATCCGGGTACCGTTTCCAAACCGGGATGTCCGCGGCTGTCTCCGAATCCGGCGAAGTCGATCCGCAGCGAGGCAATACCTTGGCGAGCCAGGGCGCGGGCAAAGTTGGTCCCGAAGCGGCCGGCGCCGTAATGTGGGTCACGACCAGTGTTCGCAATGATCACGACGAGCCCGGCTGGCCGACTGTCGGGCTCGCACATCATGCCGAACAGATCGCGTCCGTGGGCTAGAGGTGTTTCCACCCAACCTGGTTCGGCAAGCATGACCGGCGTCGGAGGGCGTGCTTGCCTGCATACCGGACGCAACCATACCGGAAGCAACGGAGCCGCGTCTTGCAGCCATTCGAGAATGGCGTGGAAATCGAATGGCTGTCCGTCGCCCTGCTCATTATGCGCCAGCATTGTTTCAAGACCACCGAAATCCGTGCTGACGGTAACAATCAGACCGCGCCGCGACCAAAGACGGGCACAATCGACGAGTTGTTTAGTCTGCGACTGCGCAACGATAAAGCATCGATGATGGGTAGGCAGCGGCAAATTTCGTAAATCAACCTCGGCAATCTGCGCCAGAGTTACGGCGTCAATCTGCAATTCATGGTATACGAGTGCATCACTTGGCGGGGAGCCATGCAACTGAGCCTCAATCTGTAGCTGGCGGACGTAGGACCGGCCTCGCACGACCGGCGCAAGGAGCACCGACGCGATGACATCAGTGCGGTGGGCAGCCGTCGTGGCGGCGATTGTTGCCCCAATGCGCAGGCCAATAAAAACCAAATGACTGGCGCCGGTCGTCGCGCGTATCCATTCAGCCGCGGCATCAGCGCATTCGTTCCAGTGATGCCAATGATCGCCCGAAATATCCAGGGAATCACCAGTTCCCGGATAGTCAAACCGAATTGTTGGATAACCAGCATCGGCCAAAGTATTTGCCATTAGCCGAAACGCATGATGCGAGTCGAGCGCATCGCGAAGCAAGGCTGGGCACAAAACGACGGCCACGTCGTGAACGAGCCCTTGTTCACATGCATGATACCAACCGAAGCAGCCGTTAAAACTGACCGCTATCATAGGCCGGGGGAAGGGTGTTTGCTTATCATTCGAGGCGAATTTACCGCGTCGGTCGGAACCGTGATACATCTAGTCTGCCGCCACAGGAAGAAGTTCATGATGCTTGATTTTTACTATCTGGTCAACTTGATAACGGCCCTTGCGGTCTCTGGTCTCGGCTACCGAACCGTGGGGATGGAACCAACTGCTATTACGACTTCGCCCGTGGCCCGGCTTGCCGGTGATTTTACGAGTTCTTTAAGTATCCAGGTCCATATGAATTATAATGCGGCCTCGGGGCATCCCAATTCACCGTACGGCAGCAACACCATGGTTGCCGATGCGTTGGCATACCTCAATCCCGGCGGGATTGGCACCGGCATCGGCACAGTCCGTGATACCGCATTTTATTCCAATGCCATCCCCGGCCTCGATTATATAGCCGGCCTTGGCTATAGGCTTGATCTCTACATGAGCTACGACGCCCAACACAGCGACTACTCGGCACAATACGCGGCGTTATCGAGATTCGTCTCATCGGGCTTCGTCCGCGTCATCGAAGGCGGCCTTGAGGTGGACGGTTTCCGTCTAGTCAGAGATGACACCTATACTGGGCTCAATGGCACACGTTACACTGGTTGGCAGGCTGCGGTCGCGATGCAAATGGATTTGTGGAGTCGGTTTCATTCCACTGTTCCGGTGGCCCTGTTTAGCCTGGCAACACCCTCCAACGGTCACGCCAACTCCCCGGCCGTGGCGGCCGCGAAGAAGCTTGGAACGTCGCTGACCGAGATTGCCAATTACGGCAATGTACATTTCTATCAAGCCAACGGAGATGCGCCGGCGTCGCCGTCCGGTGGTCAGCTTGCGGGGGTCATAGCTAGCGAAACCGGTTACACACCCGGATTGCCCTTCATGATCACCGAAACCGGTTTCAACGACATTCATGCCGCAGGCTACGCTGGCACCCCGCTTGTCGATGCCAAATATACCATGAACTTGCTCTTGAGCGCTTTCATGGCGGGCTGTGCGTTGACCAATTACTACGAGCTGTTCGATGAAAACCAAGGCTATTCTGGATCCGAGGATTTTCAGGATCACTGGGGCCTGTTCAACGACAACGGCACGCCAAAGCAGAGTGCAGTTGCGCTGCATAATTTCCTCTCGGTGATCAGCGACAGAAAGGCAGCCTCTTTCAAGCCTGGCTCGCTAAAATATCAAATCAGCGGCCTATCCCCCTTAAATGGCCATTCGCTGCTGTTTCAGAAATCGGATGGTTCATTTGTTCTTGCCTTGTGGGCCGAGGCAAATATCTACAGCAACGCGGTTCCGAGGACAGCAACTACGCAGACCGTCACGGTGGCGTTGCCTGGCATCTATGAAATCGACGTCTATGACCCGATGCTGAATGCCGCTGCACTGGCCGGGCGTCAATCTTTCCTAGTAGATGCGACGGATTCCGGTCACCTGACCACAACACAGTCAAATACGGTCAAAGTCTCGGTCGTCGATCATCCGATCCTGATCCGGATTACCGACAAGACCGCGGTCACGCCAACCTCGCCTCCTGGTCGCGATCACCTCGGCCTAACCGACATTCAGAAATGAATCCATGGGCCCGACAACCTGCAGCGACGCCGGAGGGGCGCTTGGTGCTCGTGAATAGGCACTCACCTCTGGTCCTCGTATCTGAAAACAACGATGGATGTCGGCGTTGAGCGGGCCCTACATTGTTGTCTCTGTCGAAGCAGATTGCTCCAGCGCGTCGTATCCTCGCTCCACCGAATTGCGGGATCATAGCCCATGACGAATTTGCCTTTTGGACAGGCTAGATAGTGGGCGCGCAGTGTCTGGGTCAGCAGGAACCATGCGGAGCCACCGTTGTCCTGGGTAGAGGCACCATCGGTGTAATACAGGTGGTCTCCCCAACGCAGACATAGAGCGTAGGCGGTGCAACGGTTTTGGAAGTAAACCCACGAAACGCTGATGTGTTGGCGCAGCATGACTAAGCGACGTAACAGGGTAAATCGCCACGACCCGATGGCCAAACCCTTGCGCTCAAAGACGTCGTGGCGTAACGAAATCATTTGCTTCAGATTAGCCGCCGAGGGAAAGCCCTTTTGCGTCTCGATGCGTATCGCCGGATCAGCCTTGACGGCTTTGGCCACGTTACGCTTCGCATTTGTGCTCATCGACCGGTGATAATGATCCCAGTCTCCGAAGTCTGCGAAGTCAACACTCATCACCCGCCAGGCCTCGGTGCTAATGAGCGTCACGCCTGGCAGGGAAGCCAACTGTTCATCGCGTGGCTCTTCGGCGTTCCACACCGAGCCATAAACATAAACTCCCGCACCGAGCAGATGCAGCACGGCGGTCATCGCGTCGGCCCAGCGGGCTTTATGCTTCGGCTTCAGTTGTATAGCGTCCAAGAATGTGCCTTTGGCTTTGCCGGGAACACGCGAAACGGCCACGGCGCATTGGGCAACCTTCTCGCTCGCGGCGAATACTTCAAACAGATGCACTCGATGCGTGAAACGGTGCGGACGTATATATGCCCGGGCGCAGTAATAGCTCGCCAAACACGCTTGTGCAAAGTGATCCCAATCGTTGCGGGTGCGCAGCCTCCCTACGGGCAAGCTGCGGATCGTCAGTGGAGAAAGGGTGAGGGCGTCGGCCGCAGGGTCGTCTACAACGATCATAGCAGCATGGCCGTCTATGCCACCTGCGCCCGTTGCGCGGCGTAGACACGCTCCAAAGCGGCGGCGGCAATGGACCAGTCGTGATTCTGTACGGCAAAGTTCCGAGCGGTCTCGCCCATTCGCTCGGCTCGCTGTCGATCGCGCAACAGAGATGCCAAAGCCTGCGTGATTTCGTCCGGGGTCTCTCCGTGACGGTAATGCACGCCGTCTTCAACGTTCAAGCCGGAGACTCCTTGTTGCGTGGCGACCACTGGCAGGCCCGATGCCATTGCTTCGATGACCTTCAGCTTCGAACCGGCGCCGGCCCGCAGCGGCGCGACGAACACGCTACTTTCGGAATGTGCATCGGTGACACGGGACACAAAGCCGGAAAATGACACGCGTGGATCAAGCCAACGCTTGCGCCATTGCTCCGGCAACTCAAAACCGCAAACCGATAGCTTAACCTCTGGTTTTTGTTGCCATAACCTAGGCATTATGTCATCGCAAAGCCATTCCACAGCCGACACGTTTGGGGGGTAACGGTAATTGCCAATGAACAAAACCCGATCTGCGTTACGGTCAGGCAGTACTTCGCGATGCGCCGATGTGTCAATACAGTTGGGTACAACGGCCGTCCTGGCACCAAGCGTTTGAAAGAATTTCTCCTCGTCCTGGCTAACCGCCACGACGCAGGACGCCTCGCGGACCGCGGTTTTTTCCCAAAATTGGTATCGCAATCGATCAACCAGGCCGAATGCCCGCAACGGAGCCGGGAAGCGACTGTATGGAACCTGCGCAACCCTACTTTCCACGTTGTGTTCGGTTAGGATGAACGGCAGTCTATGCCGACGCAACGGCGTTCGGAGCGCCCCGAGCGCATAGCTGTGTTCAATCTGCACGATGTGGAAGTCTTGTTGGATCAGGTTTTCGAACTTGATCCGAAAGAGCAGTGAAGCCGCGTTGATACTGGTGATCGCCGGCCGCCGCGATAGCAAAGCTTTGGAAAGCGAAATTGGATGAGCTAGCTTGCGGCGCGGGGCGATCTCAACCCGGTCAAGGAATTCTCTTACGCCCTCTAGAACAGCTTCGGAGGGCGCCTCGTGGGTCAACGACAAGACAGTAATGCGGTGTCCACGAGCGCTTAGTGCCCGCAGCAAGGCATCCTGCCGCGCCATTCCCCCGTTGCGCACGGGCCACGGGAAATAGGGGATCACCCAAAGTATTCGGTACGCGTCCATTATTTTCCCGTGCCAGTCTTTTCAAGACTACGCGTGTATAGGGCGAGATATCGCTGTCCCATGACGTCGATCGTAAAGCGTGATGCGGTTTTCGACGCGCCTTGCGAGAGGTTTGCTGCCAGTGCGACGTTGTCTTGGATTTCACAGGCTGCTCGCGCAAATCCCGCAGCGTCCCCTGGTTCCACCAGCAACCCATTGACTGCGTGCTCAACAAACTCGGGAATGGCCCCGATGGCGCTGGCGATAGCCGGGACGCCGTGCATGAACGCCTCAACCAGAACCACGGGCGCGTTTTCTGTCCACATTGACGGGAATAGCAAAGCGTCGGCGCGGTCAAGCAAACCATACTTCGCTTCGCGTCCCACGAAGCCATGTAAAATCATTCGCGGGTCACCCGCCGCCACTTTCTCCAGTTCGCCGATCAAAACCCCAGCGCCCGCGACATGAAGACGCGCATCCGGCGGCAAGCCGGCCAAGATCTCGGGCAGAAGATGAGCACCTTTTTCGCGGCGCAACTGGCCAAGATAGAGCAGTTCAAGCGGCCGTCCAGGTGGGCGCGGCAGCCGAACAACCGGGTCCTCCGGCAAGCCATTCGGTACAACCAGAGTACGGTCGCTCGCGCCCAAGGCCAACGCGTGGCGATCGCCTACGAATTGTGACGGGCTGCATATCAGAGAGACCGAGCTGGCGCAGGCTGCGTGCCAACGACCATGCAGCTTGCAAACCCGGCACGGCTTGGCGCAGTCAGCCTCTTGCCGGGACATCGTTCCTAACCGGCAGATCAGATGATAATCATGGGCAGTATGAACGATTGGGATCCCCATGCGCCGCGATTCCCGCCAAATCGCGGGCGACATCCCTTTTATATTATGAGTATGCACGACCTCCGGGCGGACTTGCTGGAGAATATTGCGAAAATATCGAGCGGATGCGCCGTTCCAGTAGTCGCGCAGACGCCATCGCGCCCGGGCAAGCCTGCCGCGGCGGTCGTTTGCCGCGAAACGCTCGAAGTTCCACCAGAGATTAGGAGGAAAGTAACGAATTACCCGTACGCCGTCGATGCAGTCCTCTGATCCACTGCCCGAGTCGCAGGTGGTGACAACGGTGATATCATGGCCGGCCTTGGTCAGCCAATTCGCCAGGTGTGCGGCAATCAATTCCGCACCTCCAACGATATAGGGAGGATAGAAATTACTGGCTATCAGGACTCGCATGGGTCGCCAGGCAACAGTGCGGTTATGGGCAATTCAGCGCTGATGTTCGCGGCGTTCGGCGGCCAAAGTGCCGAAAAATACTGCGGATTCATTGCGACACGATTCCTGATGAACGGCGGCAGAAGCTGCTCGCGGTGTCCTAGACGGTAGGCCACCAACTTAATGATTGTTCGCAGCATTGCTTCCGGGATGCGGAGCGGCGTGTGCTGCCATAGATAGCGCAGTTCGGACAAAACGAAACGCTTTCCCTCCTTGTCCGGCATCGCAAACATTTTATAGATGTGCGCGTGATATTTGTGCGCCACTCCGATGTCGAAATAACGACCGAATTCTTCCATCAGAGAATATCCATGCGAATGCTCGACCACCGCGTTACCATCATAAACAATGGTCCAACCCTTGAGCAGAGCACGCGCGACGGCTACGTGGTCCTCACCCATGATGATGCGCGTGGGAAAGCCGTCTATTCCTTCCAGTAGGGCACGGCGATATGCCGAAAATGCATTGGAATTCGACAATACCTTGAATCCGAATTTAGGGGCGTCGGCTAACGTCCGCGTATTACTTGTCGCCGGATAATTGAACAGACGGCCGTGGCGCTCGATCGCCCTGGCCTCAATACGCGGGAGCTGCCGCCCGCCGACAATTCCGACTGATGGATTTTCAAATCGGTCCAGCAATTGCGCAAAACACTCACGGTCATGCGGCAACGTATCCTGGGTGAGGAACATGACGACGTCGGTGTCGCACATCCGCCATCCGAGATTCCGGGTTGCCCCATGGTCAAACGATTTCTGCTTAATTGTTACGACCGTAAAACCCGCCTGCCGAAAACGCTCAGGTGAGCCGTCCGTCGATTCAGAGTCGATGATGATGACACGCTGAGCCTGTCGTGTTTGCCGCTTCAACGCTCGGATCAGCCTATTAGCGTATGGCAATGCATTTCGTACCGGGATCACAACCGATGCAGTTATTGACTGGATCGGCGTTTCGGCGTGCGTGGCGACAACGTCTAAGTCACTGGCAAGTGATGGCAGTTCCAAAAGCCCATTGTGTTTCGGGTCCATTTTGCTTCCTCTGCGCGATCTGCGCAGCCCCCTTTTTGGGTCGTTTTTTTGTGCATTTAATCGGAGGTCAATCGAAAGACGCCTGGTTAGGAACTGCGACCAGCAGCAAGTCGCGGAACGCGACCCACATCGGCCGGATCCTCGCGTCAGGCAGGAAGTGCCGAATCAAAGCTCCGTGTCCTTCTTCTGGATGACTGTCAAAAGCGATGTGCTTCTTGAGAAAATGTCGGAAGCTCGCCAGCAGTGGCGTGTCCAAGTGCTTGGCTCGCAGCATGGCCGAAAATACCGCCTCCAGACCACCGCATTCATAACTGGCGATGGTCATCGCCTTGTAGTAGTCGTCCATCGCGCGTGTAGTCGCCAGATACCGCTCGCCCGCGTCTCGTAGTTTCGACTGGACAGCTAGACTGATCGGCGAAAGCGTCAGAGTGCGGCGCATAAATTCGTCATGGTTCATCGCCTCTTTCGCTTCGGCGACGCCGGGCCAGGGCGACAAGTTTGCCGTTGCACACTCTTCACGGTCGAGCCGTCGCAACTGCTGATCTTCCGGATGCAGTCTGAGCGCGACTTCAAGACATTCGCGGAACTGAATTGAGAAGAAGTAGTAGGCCCAGGCGACTGCCGTCATCTCGTCTTGGGTGAATTGCTCCCAGTCACGGCAACAAATCTCTTCGACGACGGATTGAAATCCAATGGTAATTTCGTCCATTATTGAGTCTCCAAGTGAACCAACTTTTCGGCATCGACCAAGGCGTCGACCAGAATGGCAACGTCGGCGGCTGTCGTCAGACCGCTGGTGATACAGGCTCTGACAACCGTGCGGCCCTGGAACCGAGCCACCGAGACCCAGGCCTGGCCTGATGCGAGGACACGCTCGACCAGGGCACGGGTCGAACATGGTCTGCCAGGACTCATGCAGGCCACGCCGACCGGAGAGCGGTTAAGAACAATCCACCCCTCGTTAACGATCTGAGCCTTCAACCGTTCGGCGAGCAACAGTGTGTGCTCGACATGCCGGGCGTAGCCGTCCCACCCTGCCGCGGCGAGGGCGAGGAACAGGCGTAGTCCGGCAAAGCGTCTCGACCATTGGATGCTGCTGGTGTAGGGATCAGCCGGCGTTGTGGAGGGCATATAGCCGGTGGTAGTCCGGAAAGTGCGATGTAGCGCGTCGTTGTGGCTGGTCAGAAAGATGCCGCATCCCATTGTGGTGGCGAACCATTTATGTGCATCAATGGTTACGGAGTCCGCCAACTCAATCCCGCAGAGCAACGTTCTCCGCGCGGCCGAGGCGATTAAGGCTCCGCTCCAGGCGGCATCGACGTGGAACCAAAGACCCGTCTCGCGCGCGATCCGTGCACAGGCTGGAAGTGGATCAATCATGCCGGCATTGGTCGTTCCGGCCGTCGCCGCAACCATTACCGGGACACGTCCCGCCAAGCGATCTTGCTCGATGGCCGTCCGCAGCGCCTCAGGGT
This sequence comes from Rhodopila sp., assembly GCF_965277825.1. NCBI lineage: Bacteria > Pseudomonadati > Pseudomonadota > Alphaproteobacteria > Acetobacterales > Acetobacteraceae > Rhodopila > Rhodopila sp. Next base: position 1,879,458 of record NZ_OZ255846.1, read on the forward strand.
CGAGACACCCCTCTGGGTCGGTGGCTACCAGGTTGACCGCGGATAGTCCTAGACCCGCCTGCCGGGCGATCTTAAGCCAGGCAAGGTGGCTGTCCTCCGAGACATAGAACACCGGCTGCCCGGGGAAAGCCCGCACTCCATCTTCGTTGAAACCCGGGCAGCCTTCAGCTAAGGCTAGGATTACCGCCGTATAGTTGGCCTCGCTTCCCCCCGTCGTGAAATGCCCGGTCGCCCCGCTCGGCAAGCCGGCCCGCTTGGCCACGGAGGCAACCACATGGGCTTCGATGGCTACGGCGGCAGGCGAAGTGGTTGCCGTCGCGAGTTGTGGGTTAAAGGCGGCAGTAATCTTGTCGGCACACTGGGCAGGGTAATTCGGGGTTGGGTTGAACAGACCGAAGTAGCGGGGGTGAGTGACGTGCACCAAGCCGCACTCCATTTGCGCGATTGTCCAAGTCAACGTTTCTTCAAATGGCTGCGGGCGATGAAAATCGAACTGTGCAAGCTGCTCGCTGAACGCAGCGGCGTCGAACGTTGGAGTCACGGAACCGGCTTTTACGCGCTCACACGCGTTTCCCAGCGCACAAGTGAGCGTCTCGTCGATTGCATCCCGGATATTGCGTGGTGGGAACAGTTCATTCATCACGCGGAAACCATGCTTAGTTTCTCATTCTGCATAGTGAGCAGATAATTCAGCCAGTTGTGGTAGAATTCGACGGCGAATGGCTCCCACTCATTGCGGATCTCAATATTATCCCACTCCGAGTAATTAGCTGCTTCCGCTCTCTGGAGCTGGAGCGCGAATTGTCGATCGAAGTAGTTTTTTGGTAGATCAGGGGCCGTTGCAGTTTGACCCGAGGCATAGCGGGCTACATCGCGGCGATATTCTCGCAGTAGAGTAGCAGGTTCGTATTCCGGATGACTCTGAACGAAGACGAATAAACTCTTTTCAAACCGTTTGCAGAATATATCAGCTCCTGCTTCTCCCGAATGGGTCAGCAAAGTGTAGCCGCTGGTCACCAACTCTTTCTCGGGGAGGTCGTTCCAGCGCGAATGAGGTACGCGCCAAGACGCTTGCACATTCTGCATCAGCGCGTGCTCGGTCAACTTCACCGAGTCAAACAGGCCAAAGATCTTCGCACGTTGCGATTTGCGCTCGACGCTATCCAGATACAGCACTGCGGCGTGGGCGGCCAGGCATGACCAGATCACCGACGAAGTGCGCCGCGTTGCCCACTCGATTGTCTTTGTCAATGCTGGCCAGAATGGTTCGTCCGATAAAGCGGATGCTTTCGGTTCTGTTCCGGTGACTATCAATCCATCGAGCTCGCTGGCCCACAGCTCGTCAATCGTCTCATAGTTGAGCGGCCGCGCCCCCGCCAAGCGGAACCGACGCAATTCAAAATGCACTCCCTTCGCGGCTTGCGACAAGATGCGATCGAACTGTCGTTCTGTCCCAGGAAGCGCAGCAGGGGCCATGTTATTCAAAAGACCAATCGTCAGCACAGTCGCGCTCCTTCGAGAGCCTGCTTGAGATCGGCAATGATGTCGTCTGAATGCTCGATGCCAACGCTCATGCGGATCATCTCCGGAGAGACGCCTGCCCTCTTCTGGGATTCCGCCGACATTTGCCGATGAGTGGTGGATGCTGGATGACAAGCCAGCGACTTGGCATCGCCCAGATTCACGCAGCGCACAATCAGTTCAAAGGCATTGTAGACTTTGGTGCCGCCATCCAGGCCACCCTCGACGCCAAACGTAATCAAAGAACAGGCGCGGCCGCCGAGGTATTTCTGCACAAGTCCATAGTAGGGATTGTCGTCAAACCCAGCGTAGTTAACCCATTGAACCTTGGGGTGTTGCTTCAGAAACTTTGCGATGATGGCGGCATTCGCGACGTGCCGTTCGACCCGCAGAGCAACAGTCTCAATGCCTTGAAGCAACAAGAACGCGTTGAACGGGGACAACACGGAACCCGTTATACGCTGATAGAAGCTGCGGCAACGTTCGATGAAGGCAGTGCGGCCAAAATGCGCCGAAAAGATCAAGCCGTGATATGACTCGTCCGGAACGCTGAACATCGGATATTTGTCCGGATACTTATCCCACGGGAAGTTGCCGCTGTCTACGACCGCTCCACCCATGGTAGTGCCGTGACCGCCCATGAACTTTGTAAGTGACTGTACAACGATATCTGCGCCCCAATCCATTGGTCTTAATAGAATCGGGGTGGCGACTGTATTATCGACGATTAACGGAACGCCATGCTTGTGTGCGATTTGAGCAATATCCTCGATATCGCAGATATTGCCGGCTGGATTTCCAACGCTTTCAATAAAAATCGCCCGCGTCTTGTTATCGATCAGCCGCTCCAGCTCGGCCGCTCGATCAGTTTCCGCGAATTTTGCAGTAACCCCGAGCTTCGGGAGTAGAAAGGAAAACAGGGTGTGGGTCGTACCGTAAAGCTGAGGAACAGTGACAAGGTTGTCGCCAGCCTCAACTATATTGGCCACCGCATAATGTAGTGCGGCCTGACCACTAGCAACACAGAGTGCGCCGACACCGCCTTCCAGTACCGCGACGCGCTGTTCGAGCACGTCCGTGGTTGGATTCTTGATCCGGCTGTATCGGAAACCCTCTGCCTCCAAATCGAACAGAGCCGCGCCGTGTTCGGCGCTGTCAAAAGCGTATGCCACTGTCTGGTGAACTGGCACAGCGATCGATTTGGTGCCGATGTCGGGTCGGTAACCCCCGTGCAGAGCAAGTGTCTCACTGCGCATTACTTATTCTGTCCCTTCGAGACACCGGTAGTTCTTGACCATATGCTTCGTCTGTATTGCAGCGGTTGCAACCAGGCCCGCACCGCGCAAGGTGATTTGCGCTCAATGAGTTTTGGATCGGGTGGCTGGCACGGCTTCTTGTTCAATCTTTACACGTCCGGCGAATAGTGCAGCTCGATCGCGGCACGACTAGACTTACTACGCAGAGCAACATCTAACACTTTTGGGTTTGTCGGCAGGGAAGACTGAAGCACAAGGTTGCTGCAAAGACATTTACTATTTTGGGGTAAGCCGACGTGTCTTGGAAAATCATCCTCGTATTAGAGCGCTTGATGGCTCATTCAAGCGCGTTGTTGAGTCTGAGGAAGGGGGCCTAGCTAGTGGTGGTTGCCGCCGTGGCAGCGTTGGGCTGGTGCCAATCCAGCCGACTTTACGTGGCAGCCGGGCAATCCACCGGCGCCTGTGCCTTGGGACCTACGAGTGTGGCTGAAGGGCGTTCTTTAGGGTTTGCCGCGACCTCATAGAAGGGTTTTCCACTGGAAAGGACTTCCGGGATCTACCTAAAGCGCTGAGGCGTGTCCGCCCGGGGTTGGCGCTTTGTGGGTACCCCCAATCCTGCTCGTATGACCTGATTCCGGGGCCAACTGATTTTCATGGTGCTGGCGCGGAATCGTGGGGTTGCTGCCTTGCTATCGTCGGACACTTCCGTCCAGCCGTGGATGAAGTGGTCTTCCCGATGGCCGAGCGCCGGGTCGTCGGCGGCACCGAGGCGAGGGTGCGCGATCGCGGCGCCCTGGCGTGGGCGTCGAGGAAAAGATCGATGAACAGCATCTTGAAGGCGTCGGTGTCGGCGGCAATGCTGACGTAGCGAGTCGGTTCCGCCCTGCTGGTTCCAGGCGGTTCATCCAGGTCGCGCCCGTCTCCCGGTCTTGGCGCCGTTCGTCGCGGTCGTTGAGGCCTTCATAGCCGAGCGCAATGCCGACGATCCATTGCCTCACTGGGAGGGTGCAGGCTGTACTCGACGAAGGGTCAGATCAACGCGGTCCGTAAGGCAGGCGGTGAATCGCGGCAGCTCGGAGACCCGACCGGCAGCGGCGAACAGGCGGTGTTCCGGCAGCGCCTGGTCGCAGCCGTTCCGCTGCCGGCGCAGGTGGGCGGCGCGTGGCGACCCGCCCGCCCGCAACTTCAACCGCGGATCGACTTCCAGTCGACCCCACGCTCGAAGGCCGCAGCGGCGCGGTAGATCGTCGCCTCGTCCAGCATCCTGCCGACCAGCATCAGTCCGACCGGCAGCCCATCGACCATGCCGCAGGGGATGCTCATGGCCGGGTGGTGGGTGCAGTCGAACGGTGCGGTGTTGGGCAGGATCTCGAACGCGCGCTGGATGATCTCCGCAACCGGCGCATTGGCCGCCGGCAGCTTGGTCGCGGTCATCGGCAGAGTCGGCATCAACAACAGATCGTATTTCGCCAGGACATCGTCGTAGGCGCGGCGCAACGTGCGCACCAGGTTCTGTGCCTTGGCGTAATAGCGGCCACGGTGCCGCGTGGTCATCGTGTGTCCCAGCAGCATCGTGTTCTTCAAAGTGTCGGACAGCTCATCCGCCCGGCTGCGCCAGCCGGCATGGGCATCCAGCAGCGAAACGATATACTGCCCCTGCCAGTTGAAGCCAAAACCGTTGCCCGCCATCATCTGCACCGTCGCCCCTTCGGCCGCGATCGGCAGCCAGATCGCCGGACCCAGCAGGTGCATTGGGATCGAAACGGTCTCGACGGTCGCCCCGAGGCCACGCAACCGGTCGGCAGCCTCGCGCACCACAGCATCGGAGGCTTCCAGCGATTGGCCGTGGCCGAAGCCTTCCTGCACGACGCCGATGCGCAGGCCCTGCGCGCCGCGGCCCAGCGAGTCGCGGTAGGCGACGATTGGAGCGCCGTATTGGCGCGGATCGAGCCCGTCCGGCCCGGCCAGCACCTCCAGCATCAAGGCGTTGTCCTCCACCGTCGCGGTCATCGGGCCGGTGTGGTCCAGCGTCAGCTCGATCGGCATGATGCCGGTATAGGGCACCAGCCCGTGCGTCGGCTTCATGCCGTAAATGCCGCAGAACGACGCCGGCATGCGGATCGATCCGCCCTGATCGCCGCCCAGCGCCATCGGCACCTCGCCGGCGGCGACCAGCGCGCCGCTGCCCGAAGAAGAGCCGCCGGCCGAATAGCCGTGACGATGCGGGTTGTGCACCGGCCCGGTGGAGCTGGTGTGACTGCCGCCGGAGAAGCAGAAATACTCGCACACGCTTTTGCCGACAATGGTGCCGCCGGCGTCCAGAATGCGCTGCACGACGGTCGCATCGAGGTCCGGCACGTAGCCCTCCAGCGTCGAGGCGCCGTTCGTCATCGGCACGCCGGCGACGCAGACATTGTCCTTCACCGCGACGGTCTTGCCTTTCAGCTTGCCGCTGGGCGCGCCCTCGATCCGGGTCTTGACGTACCAGGCGCCGTAGCGATTTTCCTCGGCCGATGGGCGCTGGCCGGGCATCCGCGGATAGCGCACCGGCGGGATGTCGTCGGGCAGCCGGTCGACGATGTTGTAGGCCGCGAAGCCGGGCTGCAGGCACTCCAAGTGCGCGGCGAGTTCGGCATCCCCCATGCTGAAGCCGAGCGAGCGGGCAGTGTCGCGAAGCTGGTCCAGTGTGGGGATCTTCACAGTGTCCATTGTCATTGTGGTTGCCTCCTTGTGTCAGGCCATGCCGACGAACTCGTCGATCATGCTGCGGTCGCGCGCGACCTCGGGCGGGATCTCCCGGGTGACCTCACCCTTCTGCAGGATCAGGATGCGGTCGGCCAAGGCGGCGATAAAGTTCAGGTTCTGCTCCACCAGCACCATGGTGACCGGGCGGCGGCGGCGGATCGCCAGCAGGGTCTCGGCGATTTCGTCGATGATCGACGGCTGGATGCCCTCGGTCGGTTCATCCAGCAGGATCAGTCGGGGATGGCCGCACAGGCAGCGGGCCAGCGCCAACAATTGCTGCTCGCCGCCCGACAAGGTACCGCCCAGGCGGTCCACGAGCCGCGCGAGGCGGGGAAAGTCGCCCAGCACATCCTGGATGGTGCGCGCCTCATCCGGCTGGCGCAGGCTGCCCATGCGCAGATTCTCCGAGACCGACAGCGTCGCGAAGATCTCCCGCCCCTGCGGGACGTAACCGATGCCCAACCGCGCGCGGGCGGTGGGCGACAGGCGGGTGATATCGGTTGCGTCAAACTGGATGGCGCCGTCGGTGACCGGCAGGTAGCCCATCAGCGTGCGCAACAGCGTTGTCTTGCCCATGCCGTTATGGCCCAGGATGCCGACGATCTCGCCTTCGTTGACCGTAAGACTGACGCCGGCCAGGATCGGTATGCGGCCGTAGCCGGCGCGCAGGCGGGACACCGTGAGCAGGCTCATGCGGCCTGCTTTCCCAAGTAGACGTCGCGCACGCGCTGGTCGGCGAGCACATGGCCGACATCGTCCTCGATCAGCACCCGGCCCTGGTTGAAAACGGTGACGGTGCGGGCGATCATGCGGATGAACTGCATGTCGTGCTCCACCACCACCAGGGCCTGGGTGCGGTTGATCTCGCGGATCAATTCGGCGGTCCGCTGCACCTCGGCGTGGTTCATGCCGGCCGCCGGCTCGTCCAGCAGGATCAGGTCGGGCTGTTGCGCCAGCACGGTGGCGATCTCCACCCATTGGCGCTGCCCGTGCGCGAGCTGCCCGACCAGCCGGTCGGCGATCAGGTCGAGCTGCAACCGCGCCAGCGTCTCCGCCACGATGCTGCGCGCCCGGCTGGCGGACTTGCGGCGGGCGGCGCCGATGAACACGTTTTCACGCACCGACAGCCCATTGAACACATTCGGCACCTGCGTCTTGATGCCGACGCCCAGGCGGGCGATCGCGTGCGGGTTCGACCCGGTGATGGTCTTGCCACGGAACAGGATGGTGCCCTCAGTGGGCACGAGCTGGCCGGTCAGCATCTTGAAGAACGTGCTCTTGCCAGCGCCGTTTGGGCCGATCAGGCAGCGTAGCTCGACCTCTTGCAGCGTCAGGTCAACGGACTGCACGGCGGTCACGCCGCCGAAACGCATGGTCGCGCCACGCACCTCCAGCAGCGGGGGACCGTTCACCGGTGAAGGTCCGCGGTCTTGGGCACCGGGCGCGCGGCAGATGCCCGGGATTGGCGTAGCATCGGCAGCAGCCGGTCGCGCACCAGCGGCACCAGGCCCTGCGGCACCAGCAGCACGAAGGCGACCAGGACGATGCCAAGGCCGAGGTTGGCGTCGACGAAGTGCTGAGCACCGGCCAGGTTGATCAGGTACTGGATGCCGACCGCGCCCAGGATCGGGCCAACCAGCGTGCCCAGGCCGCCGACCAGGACGAAGATGATGACCTGCGCCGACATGGTCAGGCTGAACACGGTCGGGCTGATGAAGCCGCCCCAGTTGGTGAACAGGCAGCCGGCCAGCCCGGCCACGCCGGCGGCGATCATGAAGGTCAGCAGCTTGTAAAGCCGCGGATCATAGCCGATCAGCATCGCTCGGGTCTCATTCTCGCGGATCGCCACGACGACCCGGCCGAAGCGGCTGGCCAGGATGGCGCGCAGCACGACATAGACGCCGATCAGCGAACCCATCGCGGCGTACCAGGTCTGCACCGGATCGAGCTGACTGGACGGATCGCCGGGCAGGTTCAGCGGCGGGACGCCGGGGATGCCGTTGAACCCGCCCAGCTCGGCCTGGCCGATGTGGTAGGCGTTGCCGGAGGTGGAGTTGATCAGCTCGAACAGGATGACCGAGACAGTCAGTGTAATGACACCGATATAGGCGTCAGTAATACGGCCGTAGAACATGAAGTAGCCCAACAGGGCCGCAAACAGCATCGGCACCACGATCGACAGGACGACCGGCAGCGTGCTGTCGCCCAGGTTGATCACGGAGACCGCATAGGCGTAGCCGCCCAGGCCGAAAAAGGCAGCCTGGCCGAACGACATGATGCCGCCGTAGCCCCACAGGAACCCCTGGCTGAGCGCGAACATCGCCATCGCGACAAAGACGGTCATCTGCACGATGCCGAACAGGTCGAGCACTTGCGGCAGGCCGAATAGCAGCAGCAGCCCGACGCCCAGCATGGCCAGGAAGCCGGCCCAGCCGGCGGCGATCTTCACAGGCTGCGCCTCAGGAAGCGGCCGGTGATGCCCTGCGGCAGCAGGCGGATCATCAGCACGGCGGCAGCCAGCAGGGCGACATCGCCGATCACCGGTGTAGTTTCAAACGATACCAGCGAGTTGATCGTGCCGAACAGGGTGGCGGCCAGTCCGGTGCCGGTGATGATCGCCGGGCCGCCACCCAGCACGGTGATGAAAGCACGCGAGATATAGGCCGCCCCCATGCCCGGCGAGATGCCGGACACTGGCGCCAGCACGCCGCCGGCCAGCCCCGCCAGGGCGGAGCCCAGGGCAAAGGTGGTCATGTAGATGGTGGGCGGAGAAACGCCGAGGGCCGCGGCCATGTTGGGGTTCTGCATCGTAGCGCGCAGGATCAGCCCGAATCGCGTGAGGCGCAGCAGCGCCAACATGCCCAGCAAACCGGCGAGGGCGGCGGCGATGATCACCAGGCTGTATTGGCTGGCGCCGTAGCGGCCGATCGCGAAGCCGCCCGTCGGCACCGGCACCGCGCGGGTGTTGTTGCCGAAGATCGTCGTCATCAGTCCGATCAGGCCCAGGCTGGCGCCCCAGGTCGCCAGCATCGTGTCGATGATGCGGCCATACAGGAAGCGGATCAGCGTGCGTTCCAGCACCAGGCCGACGATGCCGACCAGCAGTGGCGACAGCACCAGCATGGCGATCCAGATGTTGACGCCGGCGCCGACCGCCACGACGGATGTATAGGCGCCTAACATCATGAACTCGCCATGCGCCAGGTTGATAACGCGCATCATGCCGTAGATTACGCCGAGGCCCAGGGTGATCAGCGCCAGCGTGGCGATGCCCGAGACGACGTTGAATCCGAGCAGCCCGATCAGGTCCACGCTTGTCTCTCCGCTAGATACTTGGCTCGAATTGTTTGTCGGTACGCGGGTTTTTTATCAGATCGCAGGCGCCCCCTGTGTCCCCCGGATACTGCTCGGGATAGGTCGCCATGATGTCCCAGCTCCGGTTCTTCGGCTGCGCCAGGTAGGCGTTGCGGACAGTGTGATGCGTCTTTGGGTCCATCGTCACCTTGCCGGACGGGCCGTCGATAGTGATGCCGGATTCGAGCGCGGCGATGACCTTCTGCTGCGCGACCGAACCGGCTTTCTTGACGCCTTCGGCCCAGATCATGATGCCCTCGTAGGTCGCCGAATCGAGCTCGCCCAGGTCGGTGACGCCGGCCCCGTATTTGGCTTGCATGCCCTTGACGAATGCATCGCTGGCCGGAGTGCCGATGTCGTTGTACCAGCCGTAACAGGTGACGATGCCGTCGGTGGTGGCGGGCTCCATGCTGGTCAGCTCGTCGCTGAGGCCGAACACCGTCGAGGCCATCGGGATCTTCGGCTTCATTCCGGCCGCCGCCCATTGGCGGTAGAACCCGTTATGGTTGGCGCCGACCAGCGCCGACAGCAGGAAATTCGGGCCGGCCTGCTGGATGCGGCTGATGGCGGAGGAAAAATCGGTGACATCGAGCGGGAAGAAGTCGGTCCGCGCGACGCTGCCGCCGCCGTCGCGGACGAACTTGGTCATCCACTTGGCGGTGATCTGCCCGTAGTTATAGTCGGCGGCGATGATGTAGGCCTTCTTGCCCCAGGTCTTCATTGCGTAGGCGACGACGTGGTCCACGGTCTGCGCCGGTGTCGTGCCGGTGCAGAAGACATTGCGGTCGCACACACCGCCCTCGTATTGCGTATTGTAGAAATAGAGTGTCTTGAAACGATCCAGCGTGGGACGGATCGCCTCGCGGGAGGCTGAGGTGATGCCGCCCTGTACCACGTCGACCCGGTCCTTCAGCACGAGTTGCTGCGCGTACTGGGAATAGAGCTGCATGCTGGATTGGGTGTCGTAGTTGATCAACTGGATCTGGCGGCCCAGCAAACCGCCGGCGGCGTTCAGCACGCCGACGGCGTACTGCGTCGTCTGGATCATGCGCGCACCGCTGATGCCGATCGGGCCGGAGGCGTCCAGCAGGCTGCCGAGCTTGATTGGCGGTTCGGCCAGGCCATGGCGTGAAACGAACGGCATCGCCAGGGCGGCAGTGGAAAGTGACCCCAGGGCGAGCGCCGAGCGGCGGGTGATGGCACGACGCGTCATCAAACGACTCCGTAATGGGTGACGAGCTGCCGCGGCTGGCGGACAAGCGTCTCGGACGGCGGGCTTGCAAGCGCGGTGCCAGGAAAGGGGTTTTTCTTTGAACAGCAACCGAGCCAGTTTGCGGCGGTTTATGCTTTGTCGCGGGGGATATCGAAGCGGGGGGCGCTGGTTTCTGGCTGGTTGCAACGATTGGGTCGGCTGCCTGCGCCTGTATGCTCAGCAAAACATCAGCGGTCCGCCCGGGCTGCCCAAACCGCGCCCCACGGGTTCGTTAGGACGGGCAGTCGGCTGCCACTGCCAAGTTGGGATTGCGACGCCGCGACGCTCGCATGTGCCGGAAACTCACCGCGCCGATGGCCGAAATAAGCGTGATGAAAGCGCGCGCGCGGGCCGGAGGTCCGACGGCTGAGCAGCCACGCCGGGATCGACGGCGCGGTGCCGCTGCAATGGCGGAGCAGATGGCTAGTGGCCACCGTTGACGCATGTGACGGGCCAATCGCCTGTTCCCATGGCACATCCCTTGCTATGTTATGATCATTGTTTAGTGGGCCTGACGATTACATAGTGAGAAGTGTGACAGGATGTTGTCTCGCCGAGCGATCCTGCACGGCGGTGGGGGCGCCTTTCATCTGTCGCGTGGACCGCGAGCCGCTTCCATGCACACGGTGCGCCTGACCCTGCCGAGTTCATATCCTTCAAGCGCGGCCTAGGGTGCTATATCCTGCTCGCCGGGTTGCGGGCCGAAACCGCGCGCATATTCGCCGCCTCGATCCTATTGTGCGGCATCGGCCTTGGGGCATAGGCATCATCGCCGCGGTGGAGTGGCGGGTGAAGCAGGCGTGGCGTGGATGAGCGATCCTGATTCAGAGCATGAGGGAAGTTAACAGTATGAACGCAACAATATTGCCACGGCTCGGTGCCTGCGATCTTGTCCTGAAGGGCGCTAGGGTCATCGATCCGGCCACCGGCACAGATGGCATGCTGGATGTCGCCATTGCCGGCGGCAAAATCGCCGGGGTTCGTGCAGACCTGCCGGTCCCGGACGGTGCCCAACGCATGGACTTGGCCGGCGCCATCGTCACGCCTGGCCTGATCGATACGCACGCGCACATCTACGAGCATGTGACGGGCGATTTTGGCCTCAATGCCGATCTGGTCGGCGTCCGCGGCGGCGTCACCACGGTGGTCGATCAAGGCGGCCCGTCGGCACTGACCTTCGGCGGTTTCAAGCAGTTCATCGTGGAGCCGTCGCAGAGCCGCGTGCTGTGCTTCCTCTCGAGCTACCTGGCCGGCGGTCTTCTGGGGCACCGCTACGTCGATCTCTATGGTCCGACCGGTATCAATGTCGCTGCTATCGTCAAGATGGCCCGTCAGCACCCGGACCTGATCAAGGGGATCAAGGCGCATGCGGAACCAGGCGGCTTTTCCCGCTGGGGTCTGGAGTCCTTGAAGCTGGGTAAGCAGGCGGGGCGCGAACTTGGGCTGCCGACCTACGTCCATCTCGGCACGCTGTGGCCGCAGAAGGAAGGCAGCGGCGACGTCAACCCACGGGAGATTATCGAGCAGGTCGTTCCGCTGCTGGATGCCGGTGATGTGCTGGCGCATCCGTTCACCCGGTATCCGTCCGGCTTTGTCAATGCGGACGGCTCGATCCATCCGCTGGTGTTCGAGGCGTTGGCCAAGGGCGTCACCATCGACGTCGGGCGTGGCGCGCATTTCAGCTTCGACAACGCGCGTGCGGTGCTTGATGCCGGTATTCTGCCGACCACGCTGGGGGCCGACCTGCACGGCTACAACATCAAGTATCCGGACGGTGGCCGGTGGTATCGCGGCATGTTCACCGACACGCAAGACGTGGTGCCGTCCGAGGACATGGCCGATGACGCCGCCCTGCCGTTCTCGACCCCGTATGGGCTGCACCACGCCATGAGCGAGTTGATGGCGCTGGGCGTCACCCTGCCTCAGGTGGTTGCGATGGCGACGTCCCACGCGGCAAGGCTGTTGCGGATGGAGGAAACGATCGGCGCGCTGAGGATCGGGATGGACGCCGATATCTCGGTATTCCGGGTGCTGGAAGGGGAGTGGACGTTGCAGGACTCGAACGGCAAGCAAGTCGTCACGAAGCAGTTGCTGCATCCGCAATGCGTGGTCCGAGCGGGGAAGGTCGTTGCCACTGATAGCCCGCTGTTGCCGGATGTGGCGCAGCTCGCGGCGTGATCGGCGGGTGGACAGCCGGCCATCCTTGAAGAACCGGATCGCCGCCTATCGAAATGTCTGCCCGCACCTGGGTATCGAGCTGGACTGGAGCCGAAGCGGCTGCTGACCCGGAGCGGGCGGTTTATGCATTGTAACGGGCATGGTGCCCCGATTCGCTCCGGCCAATGGGATAGTGTGTCCGCGGGCCTTGTGAGGGCGAATTGTTGACCGCGCTGCCCGTTCGTGTCCAGAACGAGATGGTGGTGCTGGATGATTGCAGCGCAACGACATTGCCGTGGTGATGGTGACCGCGGTCACGGCCGGCCGCAGGTTGGCACGGAGCTATTGCATTGCGTCCGTCCGCTCAGCGCTAGGAGCCTTGCCATGCTGGTTGCGTTACGCTCGCGCCGACAGATTGCACCGTTCACCCTGCACCGGCCGGTATCGGCGGCCGAGGCGCTGGCACTTCGCGCCGAACCGGGCAGCAGCGCCTTCCTGGCCGGCGGGATCGACCTGATCGATTGGCTGAAACACGGCCATCCGGTCGACCGGGTGATCCGCCTGGACGGCATTCCGGGGCTGACCGACATCGCCGGGGACGCGACGTCGCTGCGCATCGGCGCCATGGCGACCCACGCTGCCATCGCCGCCAGCCCTCTCATCCGCCAGGTTTTGCCCGATCTGGGGGCGCTGTGGCTGGGGGTCGCCAACCCCAGGGTCCGGTTCACCGGGACGATCGGCGGCAATGTCATGGCAGGCAAGCCGGACTATGACGGGCTGCCGGCGCTTATGGCTTTAGGCGCGGAGGCTGACATCGCGATGGGCCACCCGATCAACATCGATGGGCTGGGTGCGGGATCGCTGGTCAGCGGCTTCGTGGTTCCGGAGCCGGCACGCCTCCGGCTGTTCGCCGACCGTTCGCTGCGCCCGGCGGTATCGGTTTGGCTGAGCCTTTCCGAGGCAAACGGTCGGGTCGCGGCGCTGCGGGTGGCGGTTGTGATGGCTCATCCCAAACCGGTCTGCGTCAGTCTGCCGGTCGATCTGCCGGTCGCCTCACTTGGTGCAGCGGCGGCCGCGATCGCCGACCAGGTTGCCGGTAGGCTGCCCGAACCCATGAGCGACGGCAGGGCTGGGGCCACCTATCGCCGCGGCATGGTAAGGGTCCTGACCCGGCGGATCTTGCTACGAGCCGGAGACAGCGCATGAGCACTCGTGAGCGCAGCTACACGATCAACGGCGTGACCCGTCGCCTTGTTGTGGCTGACGAGCAGACCCTTGCCGAGATGCTGCGTGAGCAGCTTGGCCTGACGGGGTGCAAGGTGGGCTGCGACCAGGCTGTCTGCGGCGCCTGCACGGTGCTGGTGGACGGCATTCCGGTGACTGCCTGTGCCTGCTTCGCTGCCATGGTCGAAGGTGCCACGATCGAGACGATTGAAGGGCTTAGTCCGCGCGGGCAACTCGACGCGGTGCAACAGGCGTTCGTCGAGTGCGGCGCGGTGCAGTGCGGCTTCTGCACTGCCGGCATGATCATGTCGGTGCATGCGCTGCTGCGGCGCGACGCCAATCCCGACGAAGCCACCATCCGCCATTGGCTGGAGGCGCATGTCTGCCGCTGCACCGGCTATTCGGCGATTCTGGACGCGGTGCGGATTGCGGCGCGGCGCATGGCGCGGGAGGCCGCGTGATGGAGGGCTTGATCCCGACCGCTCCAGCCGCGGCGCGCGACCGGGTTACGGGTAGCACCACCTACAGCTTCGACGTGGCGCTGCCGCATATGCAGCACGGCAAGCTGCTGCGCAGCCCGCACGCCCATGCCCGCATCCGGCGGATCGATACGGCCGCCGCGCGGGCGATCCCTGGCGTGACGGCGATCCTGACCGGCGCGGATACGGCGGGGCTCGCCGACCCATTCTATGGCGTGGGGCTGCGCGACCAGCCGGTGATCGCGACGGATCGGGTGCGCTATGTCGGCGACACCGTCGCGGCGGTTGTTGCGGTGGACGAGCTCACGGCGTTCCAGGCGGCACTGGCGATCGTTGTCGACTATGAACCGCTGCCGGCGCTGATGACCCCCGAGGCAGCGTTATTGCCAGGCGCGCCGGCGTTGTTCGATGCGCCGGCGGGTGGGATGATTCCGCCGGTCGGTTCGGCGTCCAGCAATGTCGCCGAACCGGCGAACAACGTGCTGAGTGAATACAACTTCGGCTATGGCGATGCCGACGCCGGTTTCGCTGCTTCGGCGCATGTGTTCACCGATCGCTTTGCCTTCACCCGCATCCATCACTTCCATCTGGAGCCGCACGTGAACGTCGCGCGATGGACGGGCGATCGGGTGGAACTGTGGTCGTGCAACCAGGACCCATTTGTCATCCGCGCCGATATCGCCCGCGTGTTCGGCATGCCATTGCACAGTGTCTGCTTCCACACGCCGGCGGTGGGTGGCGGCTTCGGCGGCAAGTCCTATTGCAAGATGGAGCCGCTGGTGGCGCTGATGGCTCGTGCCGCCGGCGTGGCGGTGCGTTTGGGGCTGACGTTCGACGAGAGCATGCTGACGACGACCAAGCACGCTGCGGTGCTGACCCTGACGTCGGGGGTGGATGCGGGTGGCCGGCTGACGGCGCGGCGCGCCGATATCGTGTTGGACGGCGGTGCCTATTCGGACGCCTCGGTGACGGTCGCGATCAAGGCCGGGTATCGTATCGGCGGTCCGTATCGCTGGGCGGCGATCGACAGCAAGGCGCGCATCGTGCGCACCAATTGCATCCCCGGTGGATCGTTCCGTGGCTTCGGTGGAACGCAGGCATCATGGGCCGGCGAGCGGCAAATCGACATGATCGCGCGGCGCATCGGCGTCGATCCGCTGGCATTGCGGATGCGCAACTTCCTGGCACCGATGGAGCCGTTCGCGCCCGGCGACAGCGGCATGGACAGCGATCTGCGGGCCGGCATGACCGAAGTCGCGGAGCGTCTAGCCGTCAGCGGTGCCTGTCCGCCGGACCGCGGCCGGGGTTATGCGGTCGGGCTGAAGGATGCGGGGGGCACCGGGAACCACGCACAGGCGATCCTGAAGCTGACCCAGGGCGGCGAGGCTATGCTGAGTGCGGCGGTCGTGGAGATCGGCCAGAATGCCGGTGCCGCGTTGTGCCAGATCGCCGCCGATGTGCTGGGGTTGCCGGCGCACAACGTCGCCTATGCACGGATCGATACCGATCATACGCCGCCGGACAACGGAACCCATGTCAGTTGCGGCACCATCGTCACCGGCCTGGCGGTGGAGCAAGCCGCGCTGGAGGTCCGCCGGCAGCTTGTCGGTTTTGTAGCGGAACGTCTTGGCTGTTCGCCCGACGCGGTCACTTTGGACGGCTGGACCGCTCGGGTTGGCAATCATGTGCATGCGCTGGAGCCGATGATCCGCGGCCATTACGGTGGCATCGGCTGGGAGTTTGTCGGTCGTGGTGCCTTCAAGGAGCCGTATGACACGACTGCTCCGTTACTTGCAAGAAACATGTGCTGGATGCCCTGCTGGTCGGCGGCGGAGGTGGAAGTGGACCGGGAGACCGGCCGCGTGACGGTCCACCGGCTGATCGTCGGGGCGGATGCGGGCCGAGCGGTAAGCGTGCAGGCGTGCCATGGGCAGATCGAAGGGGCGGCGGTTCAGGCGCTGAGTCAGGCGATGTTCGAGGAACTGCGCTACGATGGTCCGAATCCGGAAAACGCGACCCCGCGAGGGTATCGGGTGGCTCAGGCCTGTGATCTGCCGCTGGATTTTCAGAGTGTGGTGTTTGAACACGGCCTGGGCCGTGGCGTTGGCAAGCTGAAGGGGATTGGCGAGGCCGGCATTCTAGGGATCGCCGCTTGCATCGCCAACGCCATCGAGGACGCCTGTGGTGCCCGGCTGACGAGCCTGCCGTTCACGCCTGAAAAGGTGCTGACGGCGCTGGAGGCTGCGGCGTCAAACCCGCCGTCCCGGATCTGATTGCGCCGTTGTGTTTTTCGCTTCCAGTGGGGGTGGAGCCTGGCTCTTTCACGCGGTAGGGGATGGACGTGACGCATGGCCTGCGCGCGTCGGCATGCGCAACTGTTGAGTAATTGACGTAGCCGCATAGCGCTGTAGTATTGCGGCGTGATGAAGCTCGGCTTCTTCTCCGGTAAGCAACCGAATGCGGTGAGGCCGCCACAGGCTTGTTCGGTGAGACTGGTTCTGCTTCTCTATCATTTTCTGAATGCGGACTTATATTTATTGCTGGCCGCCGCAGTACCGACGGGTCAGCTTTGGGGTGTGCCGCAGGCAGGCTTAATTGTGCGACAGGGGTTCGTTTGCCTCAGTTTCCCCTTCGTCGGGGCATTTGCGGAGGGATTCAATGGACTGTACATGTTGGTCCAGTGCCAGCAAGCGTAGGTTCGGATCCTGGGGCAGGGCAGAAATCGCATGCAAAATGTAGCTCTCGACCCGAGCCAACCGGCTGTTCTCAGCTTTCACGCGATCTTCAGTGTTTGTGCCCGCTGGGCGTTGCCGCAACACGCACCGGATCGCTTCGCGTGCCTTTTGACATTCACGCAGAGTACGTTTCAGTGAACGTTCTCCTTCCTTGATCGCTGTATCCATTACGGTTCTTGGCACAGGAGCCTCCGCCGGCAACGGGTCATCCTGCTTACACTGCCGTGGTCCCGGGAGACAATCTCTAGCAATCTCCCGGCACTGCTCCGTAATCTCCACTGGCTGGCGGTGCCGCGAAAGGAGATCGTACTTTTGGTGTCCGCCCTGCGCACTGGGGACAAGTCGGTTGAGCGCATTCAACCGGCCCTGGAACCTGCCGCTTGTTCGGCGCGCTCCTGCGACTGGGTTGGGCCAGCACGGCGCCGGTCTGCCGGGGTCAAACAGCAACGGATCGTGCGTGACGGGGATTTGGAGGGCTTCGCCAAACAGGGCTCGGTGACAGTCGAAGCCATCCCGGGGGCAAGACCCAAAAGATCCTGGCACCGCAGGCATCCGTCTTTGCGCTTAATCATTTATATTCAGTGTTGTGTTGAATAGCTGACACGACCGCGTGACATCCACCTAGATTGCCTTGACGGGAAGAGTCACTTTGCTAAAACGTGGCCAAATAATGGCGTCTGATCCATCATTTTGATATATGCTTTGACTTGCTTTGGTGCCTGCCCGATCAATCTTGCTTATGCTATGTTATCAGCTAATTGTACCTTATTTAGGGTATTGATATAGCCGTTCTTTTAATTCGTTGAAATTTGACCGAAAGAACCCCGAAATGCCGTGTGTGGGTAGGCGTAAAAGGAGTAAGTCTTATGGCGCGCGCAAATCTTTTGAATGATGCTGCGGCACCGATGGCACACTCTCCCGCCTCGGGCAGCGCTCCGGCTGGTGATATTGCCGGTGAAAGCGTTACTGTAGCAACCCAGGTCTCGCAGCTTGCCAACTTCAAACCGCGCGCTCGAAAGTATCACAATATAGTCCCCGTTGTTCTGGTCGATAGAAGCCCGCTTCTACGTGCCGGACTGAGGCGGGTGTTGAGCGGAAGCCGTTTCCGCGTGACGGCAGATTACACCAGCCTTGAAGACGTTCCGCCGGAGGGATTTGGTCTGACGGCAAGTATTGTCATGTTAGGACTTGACCGTGATGTGGATGCGGTCTTAAGAACTGTTCGGGCGCTGAAGGAGCGTCACCGCGAGCTCCGCGTCGTCATGCTCAGAGAGCGGCTGGATCCGGAACAGCTTGTTGCCGCAATCGAGGCCGGGGTCGCCGGTTATCTTTTGCGCGACGAGGTCAGCCCGAATACAATTTTGAAGTCCCTTGAAATGATCCTGGCCGACGGGGTCGTCGTTCATCAAGGGTTTACCAAGTTTTTGGGTATTACGGCACAGCGTGTAACTACGGTGTCAATAGATGCGCCGCTTGCAGACCAGTCCAACATCCTAGAGTCGGTCCGGACGTCGGCGGTCGTGTCAGACAGCACAACACCAGCGAACAGCGATCTGGCACGTTTATCGGACCGTGAACGTCTGATCTTGAACCACCTAACACTGGGTGCATCAAACAAGCAGATCGCCCGCTCGTTGGATGTCGCTGAGGCTACCGTCAAAGCCCACGTCAAGAGTCTGCTGCGCAAGCTCCGTATCACCAACCGGACTCAGGCCGCGATGTGGGCGATTAATCAGGCTCGGCTGGTTGAGTAAGCTCCTACTCCGCAGTACCTTGTTCATGTCGGCTCAAGCCTCCAACTCGCCGGATCCGCACCAGCGCACCGATCTTCAGCAGCTTGTGTAGGATCGTGCCGCGCGTGGCGGCGGCAAACCGGGTTGCGTCAGGCCCGGTGTAATCCGCCAAGCAGAGCATAGGCTAGCGAGGCAAACCGTAGCCGGAACTGGTTGGCTCGCATGGGCGCTCCCGAAGTGCGGTCGGCCGGCAGCTCGGGCTGGCCCTTCTTGATGCGGTCGTCCATCTCGCCCCAGGCACAGTAGATCGTCTCGGACAGCTCTTGCATCGGCGGCGGGCAGCAAGGCGACGTTGAACCGCAAATTGGCTTCGCCATGATCCGTTGTAAGCGTCGCGCCAGCACCACAGGGCGCTAAGCCGAACTGATCGTCGCTGGCATGCACGCCGGCTTCCAGTTCCACGGCAGCGGCGTGTGCAATTCGTTCCGCTTGGTTTGTCCTGATACGATGCGTTCAAGGACATCGGTCGACCAGGCCAGCGGATCGAGTTTGTTCAGCTTTGCCGTCTGGATTAGCGTTGCGGCCAGCGCCCAATGTTCGCCTCCACTATTGGCGCCGGCGAACAACGCGTTTTTTCGTCCAAGGGCAACCGGGCGCATGGCCCGCTCGACAGTGTTGGTATCAAGCTCCAGGCGACCGTCATCCAGGAACAAGACCAATCCGCTCCAGTGATTGCGCGCATAGCGGATGGCCTGGGCAAGGGCAGAGCGGCCGGAGATGCGGTCCAAGGTCTCTGCCAGCCAAACCTGCATCGGCCGCGGATATCGGCTTCGACCGCATACAACTCGGCGATCCGCTGCAGGGCTTGCTCGGCGAGCGGCAACTTCGTTGCAACGTGGATGTTGTAGAACTTGCGCCGCGTGTGCGCCCAACAGAACGCCAGTTGCACCCCATCATCCGCCGCTGCCTTCACCAGACTGCCAAACCCGGCATAGCCGTTGACCTGAAGCAGTCCGCGGAAACCTTTCAGATGGCTGGCCGGATGCTCTGCCTTGCGATCCTCGCTATAGGCATAAGCGGCAACCGGGTGGCCGGGTCCCTGCCAGGGGCGGTTGTCGACCGCATAGCACCAGAGACGTCCGGTCTTGGTGCCGCCGTTGCCGGGGTCGAGCACGGGCAATGTCGTGTTGTTGCCACCGCTGGAAAACTGACCCACCCCGCCGGTTGAAAACTGACCCATGTGTTTAGTGTGGTGCGCTTTGCCGGAGGGACCTGTGGTTCTGGCGGAGAGCGCGATGGAGATCCGGATTTTGAAGCGGCAGGGCTTGAGCGTGCGGGAGATTGCCCGCCGTACCGGCGTGTCACGCAACACAGTGAAGCGTTATCTCAAATCGACGGAGGACCCGGGCTACACGGCGCGTCCAGCGGTTGAGGGGAAGCTTGACGCCCACAAGGTGTTTTTGTCGGAGCGCATGGCGGCTGCAGATCCGGATCGGGTTCCTGGCATCGTGCTGCTGAGCGAATTGAGGCTGCGTGGCTACACCGGCGGGATCACCATCCTGCGTGAGCATCTGGCATCCTTGCGGCCCGTGGCGGTTCCCGACCCGGTTGTTCGGTTCGAGACCGAGCCAGGTCGGCAGATGCAGGTCGACTGGGCGGTCATGCGCCGCGGCGCGGATCCGCTGTCGGTGTTTGTCGCGGTGTTGGGTCACAGCCGGATGGCCTACGTGCAGTTCGTCACCGACGAGCGGCTGGAGACGCTGATCGCCTGCCACGAGGCGGCGTTCGCATTCTTCGGCGGCACGCCGCACGAGGTGCTGTACGACAACATGCGCACGGTCGTGATCGGCCGGGATGCGTATGGTCCGGGCAAGCATCGGCTGCAACCGGGGTTCCGCGACTTCGCCCATCACCATGGTTTCCTGCCCCGACTGTGCCGCCCGTACCGGGCGCAGACCAAAGGCAAGGTCGAACGTTTCATCCGATACTTACGCCACAGCTTCTGGGTGCCGCTGGACAGCCGGTTGCGTCCGCTCGGCGTCAAGGTCGATGCCGCGACGGCCAACATCGAAGGCCGCAAGTGGCTGCGCGACACGGCAAATGTGCGGCTGCACGGCACGACCGGGCGGGCTCCGGCGGAGCTGCTTGCGGAGGAACTGGAAAGGCTTTTGCCGCTGGCGGGTCCGTGGCAGGGCGATGTACCCCGCTCGGCGCCTGTTGTGTCGATCAGACAGCCTTTGGAGACCATCACGATCCAGCATCCGCTCAGCGTCTATGAGGCTCTCCTGGCCGCGCAGGCGGTTCGGTGAATCTCCAGCACGAGCGGCTGACCCAACTTTGCCTGGACCTGCGGCTGAGCGGGGTTGCGCTGAGCTACGCCGCCGCGGCGCAGACCGCGGCCGCGACCGAGGCATCCTTCACCGACTTCCTGGAGACGGTGCTGCGCGGAGAGTTGGAGACCCGCCGGGCCCGGGCGCGGACGATGCTGTCGCGGGTTGCAGGCTTCCCGGCGATCAAGACACTGGACCAGTTCGACTTCGCGTTTGCGGTCGGTGCGCCGAAGCAGCAGATCCAGCACCTGGCAGGACTGGGCTTCATCGATCGCGCGGAGAACGTGATCCTGCTGGGACCATCGGGGGTCGGCAAAACCCATATCGCCATCAGCCTGGGGTACCTGGCGACACAGGCTGGGATCAAGACGCGGTTCATGCCGGCGGCCGATCTGGTGCTGTTGCTGGAAACCGCGCAGCGCCAAGGTCGGTTAAAGGAAGCCTTGCATCGGGCCGTCTCGATGTATCGGCTGCTGATCATCGACGAGATTGGCTACCTTCCGCTGTCGCGCGATCAGGCGAACCTGCTGTTCCAGGTGGTCGCCAAACGGTATGAGCGCGGGTCGATCGTGCTGACCTCGAACCTGACCTTTGGCAGTTGGGATCAGGCACTTGCCGGGGATGCCGTGCTGACGGCCGCCATGCTCGATCGACTGATGCATCACGCGACCGTCGTGCAGATTGGCGGCGACAGCTACCGGCTGCGCGACAAGAGGAAGGGCGGCATCATGCCAAAGTCCGCGCCTCACCCACCGTCACAGGTCGATGCGGCAACTACGGCTCTCCCAGGGCCGATCGCCGAGAACCGGCCGAACCCATGATCCCGCCGTCGGTCGCCGACCTCAAGCCCGGCGTCTGCGACGCCCCGCTGCGCGGCTGCGGGGCTTGACCTCGGCGCCCAACAGCGAGGCAGGCTTACATGCCGTAACGCACCACTGCGTCCTGAGGCAGCCGGGTGGGTCAACTTTCAACCGGCGCCCCACGCCACCGGTGGGTCAGTTTTCAACCGGCGTTGACAGTGTCGTCAGCAAACACTTTGGGCGACGATAGAACGGTGCTCAGCATCAGCTCGTGCAGAGGGGCGAGCCACCAGCAGGCACGACCTACCCAGTTGCACAATGTGGAACGATCCAGCTCGATGCCCTGACGGGCAAAGATCTGCGACTGCCGACACAGCGGAAGATGGTCGCCGTACTTGCCGATCAGCACCTGCGCTATCAGCGCCTCGGTCGCCATGCCGCCGTCGATTGGACGGTCGGGTGCGGCGGCCTGAACGACAGCATTTTCGCAGACGCGGCAGCCGTAACGCGGTCGGCGGATCAGCCGAACCCGGAACTGAGCGGGGACGTAGTCCAGCATCTGAGCCTGGTCTTCGCCGATCCGATGCAGCGAACCGCCACAGCAGGCGCAGGCTTTGTCTTCCACGTCGACAATGACGCCGACCCGCGGCAAATGGGCGGCCAAGGCGCCGCGATTGCGCTTGGGCGACTGAGCACGCGAAGGAGGGGGCTCGCCGGCAGATGGCCTAGTCTTCGCTTTGCTCGCCGCCTCCAGGCCGGCCATCTTCTCGGCCACGGACTGTTCCAGATCCTCGCTCGCCTGTCGCACCGTCTCGTCGGCCAGCTTCTCCGATCGGCGGCCGAAGCGATTGCGCTGCAGGCCAGCAAGTTGAAACTGCAGCCGCTCGATCTCGGCCAACGCCGCGCGCAGGATCGCTTGCAGCGCGGCGGGATCCTCGGGCAGGTCTGCGGGTGCTTCGAACACCCGCGCAGGCTGAAACGTCGTTGCAAATCGGGTCCAATGAATCTGGCGTGAGCATCGCCGTCAACTCGCCAGTTCCGGACGCCGGGCGCGAGAAGGCATGCGCCAGTCGATGCATTCCAGTAACATCGAGAGCTGGGCGGGCGTCAGCGATACCCGCCCGATGTCGGTGACCGGCCACTGGAAGTGGCCTTTGTCCAGACGTTTGCTGAACAGGCAAAGACCCTGTCCGTCAAACCAAAGCAGTTCAATCAGTCCGCCACGTTTGCCGCGAAAAGCGAACAAGGTGCCGCTGAAAGGGTTCTCTTGCAGCACCAGCTGGGCCAGCATCGCCAGTCCGTCCATCCCTTTGCGCATGTCGGTGTAGCCGCATGCCAACCAGACACGCGCGCCCGATGGCAGAACAATCATCCGCGCAGTGCCGTCAGCACACGGCGCAAGGCACACGGATCGATCCCGGCGTCGACGCGAACCGTCGTGCCGTCGGACAGCGCGATCTCGACCAGACCCGGCCGCGCTGGGATAGCCAAGGGCGCCACCGGCTGAGGTGCCACTTCAACGCGGGCAAAGCGTCCGAACGCTGCATCAGGCTGCGCCGCCCTCAGGGCGTGCCGCCAAGTATAAAGTTGACCCGTGCTAATGCCATGTTGCGGCGTAATGTTCGTGGGTGATGCCCCAGGGGCTAGGCTCTGAGCCGCGATCGTCTGCTTCTGCTCGATTGTCCAGCGGCGCCGGTAGTCCGCGCGGGATCAAATCCACCCGAAGGGTCGGAGCGCTCTTACGACTGGTCGTATGGGCGCTCTCTGCTGATGCCACTGTCTCGGCAGGGGTCGCGTCCGTGTCCATAAGGGGAGGCAACCATACTCAACCCCTGGAAAGCCATGTGGATGCCGCGCAACGCTTACGATCCATTCCATATTATACCAGCCGCCCTAGACACTGACTGTTGCCCACTCCCTGGTGCCAATGGATCGAATTCGATCTGGATCATCGACCAGCCAGTTCCAGGCCTCTGCGCAAGCCTCGAGGATCTCGTCGTAGCTGTCCCATACGCAGGCGGAGAGTTTGTTGGCGCGAAGGTAATCCCAGACATTCTCCATCGGGTTAAGTTCCGGGGCGTAGGGCGGCAGCGGCAACAGCACGATGTTGTCGGGCAGCTTGATGTCGCCGCCGCGCTGATGCCACCCGGCGCCGTCACAGATAATCGCCGCGATCGAGCCGGGCGCGACCTGCGTGCTGATCTCGGCGAGGTGCAGGTTCATGCATTCCATGTTGGCGGCTGGCGCGATGATCGCCGCGCCGACACCGCGTGCCGGACAGATCGCGCCAAAGATGTAGGCGGTGTCGTGGCGGTTGTCGCGCAGCATCGGCGGACGCGAACCGACCGGCGCCCAGACATAACTGAGCGAGCCTTTCTGCCCGACCCTGGCCTCATCCTGGAACCAGATCTCCACCGGCGTGGCCGCGGTGCAGCCGTTCAGGGCTTGCTTCAGGCTGGCACCGAAGTTTTTTTAAAAGCCTCCTGCGCCGCCGCATCCTTCCTGGGATGATACGGCCGCGGCTGCAGCTGGGTGAGCTTCAGTTTGTGCAGCCACTTGCCGATCGTGCGTTCGGGTACGGTGACCGAGAACCGCCTTGTCACCTCGGCGCGCAGATCGACACAGCGCCAGCGGATGACCTTATGGATGTTCGGATCAGGCCCGGCGATCACCAGCTCGCGCAGTTCCGCCATCTGCGCCTCGCTCAGTTTGGCGCGCGCCCCCGGTGGCTTGCGCGACACCAGGCCGTCAAGGCCGGCATGGTTATAACGATGCACCCAGTCGCGCAGGGTCTGACGGTCCATGCCCGCCTGGCGCGCGGCATCAAGCCGCGAGACCCCGTCGTGGATCATCGCGATTGCCAACAGCCGCCGGGCCTGGCCGGCGTCGTCGCTCTTCGCCGCCAGGGCACGCAGTTCCGCCGGCGCGTGGTCGATGCGAGTAATTTTGATCGCTGCGCTCATCGCGTCCTCCAATGCAGCGAATCGATGCCGCAGCGAGAGCGAATCGTACTTTCGCGGTCTTGAGAATCGGGGGGCCGAGAAATCTAGCGAGAGTCGTCTTCAGTGGCGGCTGGTATTAGTAACTATTTGATCGCGTCGGCGTCGGCCGCAATCTTGGCCGAGCGGGTAGCTTAGCGCGAGGCGGTTGAGTGTGCGTTTGCCGGCCAACGCCGCGCAGTCGCTGCGTCGGGCGGCAAGCTTGCCGGGCACACCGCAACCACCGGATCAGGGCGCAACTTGTTGAAGTGGATCGGTCTCGGCCGTCAGGGGGGGGCCGTCGTCGTCACACATCGACGCTCGGGTTTTCTAGGACGGCACGTTGTTTGACATTTTACAACAAATCAGGCGGACAATTGCGTTTTCTATCGGTGATCGAGGATTTGACAGAACGACACTAGAGTGGCCGATGAATGATCCGACAGCGAACCTCACTTGTCTTAGCCGTTTTGATACTGCAGCAATAATCGATGGCTGCTTGCGAAGGTGCATGAGATTTGCTCGCGCGACACGCAAGCAAGCTCAAGACGCGCAGCCCGGTGGCACGTTGTGGCACTAGGAGGCGGCAGGCCAGTTCGATAGGGCGACCTCGCCCGTTTAGAAGGCGTGCCCCGCTGGAGGCGCACAGTTTTCTGGCGCAAAGATTCGGTTTCCGTACCGGTTGGCCCCAGGCGATGGTAGGTGGCACGCAGTCCGGCCTGGGATCGGTTCATCTTTGGCGTTGTCCTTCGGCCCGGCGTCAGGTAGTGCCACATCTCGCTCGCGCCACTGCCCCGTCATTAGGGTTCGATGGCACCCTGACGCGAGATGGTCTCGACTGATCCACCCGCAGCAGTCGCAAGACGAGGTCTCGCTTGCGGACGGCCTTAGAGTCTGTCCGGAAAGTTTAGGCATCAGTCGGATCGAAGCAAGTTTGATGAAGGTGAGGGCGTTACGGCTCAGGTTCTCGAAATCCTTGGCCAGGCGTCGGCATCGGTTGAGCCAAGCAAGGGTCCGTTCCACGACCCAGCGTCTGGGTAAAATCTCGAAGCTGCTGGCAATATCGGAGCGTTTGACGATTTCCACCGAGAGCCGTGGCAGCAGCTTGGCCAGTTGCTGGCGGAATTGCGGGCCCCGGTAGCCGGCATCAGCGAACAGCTTTTTCAGGAACGGGA
Source organism: Rhodopila sp. (assembly GCF_965277825.1). Lineage (NCBI taxonomy): Bacteria > Pseudomonadati > Pseudomonadota > Alphaproteobacteria > Acetobacterales > Acetobacteraceae > Rhodopila > Rhodopila sp. The sequence goes on from NZ_OZ255846.1 coordinate 1,905,197, forward strand.
ACAGCCCGAACAATGTCGCCAACACCAGCACGCCGCCATCGCGATCCTGGAGGTCGGCCGGGTGAACCACGGCGTGCCATCAACAAGCCCTCGGTATCGACCAGGATATGTCGCTTCTTGCCACTGACTTTCTTCCCCGCATCATACCCCTTGGGATCGATGCAGGCCGCGCGGTGTCGGCGCGGCGATCATCGCGCCAGCCGCCAACATGGAATGCATGAACCTGCACCTCGCCGAGATCAGCGCGCAGGTCGCGCCCGGCTCGATCGCGGCGGTGATCTGTGATGGCGCCGGGTGGCATCAGCGCGGCGGCGACATCAAGCTGCCCGACAACATCGTGCTGTTGCCGCTGCCGCCCTACGCCCCGGAACTCAACCCGATGGAGAATGTCTGGGATTACCTTCGCGCCAACAAACTCTCCGCTGGCGTCTGGGACAGCTACGACGAGATTCTCGAGGCTTGCGCAGAGGCCTGGAACTGGTTGGTCGATGATCCAGATCGAATCCGATCCATTGGCACCAGGGAGTGGGCAACAGTCAATGTCTAGGGCGGCTGGTAATGAGCCGTCAAGAAATCAAGGTCTAGCATCGTCCTCTGCTGGAAATCATGGCGCCTGCTTGAGCGACCGTGAGTATTGGCCAGCATTACCCCTTCGGTCTTGGCGTTGCAACAAAAAGAAATAATTGCTATGTTGCAAGAACCTAAGGAAAATGCAATACCAGGCGTCGTTTGTTGGGAGCTGTTATGAGCGAGTTTATACCAGTAGCCGCTAAGAATTCTGCAGCGTTTGCAAACACTCTTGGGGTACAGATCCATCTGAATTACAACGCCGCCTGGGGCAAACCGAATTCACCATATGCAAGCATAGCCACCGTACAGGCGGCGCTGTTATACCTTAACCCACAGGGTGTTGATACTGGTATCAGTACGGTGAGGGATACTGCATTCTACAGTAACGCACTTTCGGGTTTGCAGACGCTCGGCTCTGCGGGGTACAAGTTGGACTTGTACATGGGTTATGATGCGGCCCATACGAGCTATAATGCCGAGTATTCCTCGATGCAGTCCCTCATCAACTCCGGCTACGTGCGGGTAGTTGAGGGGGGGTTGGAAGTTGACGGGTTCGGGCTCGTGTCCGGCGACACTTACACGGCTCTGAGCGGAAAATCCTATACAGGTTGGCAGGCTGCCGTGGCGATGCAGCAGGATCTGTATAGCCAGTTTCATAGCAAAGTGCCGGTGGCTCTTTTCAGCTTGTCCATGCCGGCGGACGGCGCGGCAACAAGTGCCGCGGTGCAGGCAGCCTCGCAGCTTGGAACAAGTTTGCCATCTATCGCAAACTATGGAAATGTCCATTATTATCAGCATAATGGGAACGCTCCGGCAGCCCAGACAGGGGGCGAACTGGTTGGAACGGTTCAGGCGGAGACCGGTTATTCGGCGCCCGGGCCCTATATGATAACCGAAACTGGCTTTAACGACAGCAATCAATTGGGGATAAATTATTTCGGAACACCTGCAGTCAACGCGAAATATACCCTGGATCTCGTGCTAGACGCGTTCAAGGCGGGCAGTTCTCTAACCAGTATCTATGAACTGTTTGACGAGAATTACGGCTATTCTGGCGGAAACGCATTTGAAGATCATTGGGGGTTGTTTAACGCCGACGGTACGCCGAAGCAATCGGGCGTGGCGCTGCACAATATGCTGAATGTCCTCAGTGACAACGGCGCCAATGCTGCGAAGTTCACGCCCGGTTCGCTGAGTTACGGGATAACCGGGTTGCCCGCCTCCGGCAATTCCCTGCTGCTGGAAAAGTCAAACGGCGTTTTCGACTTGGTATTATGGAACGACGCTAATATCGATACGAATGGTTCGTTGTCTACAGCAGTGGCACAAAGCGTGTCCGTTTCGCTTGGCAACGCGGCATCTGTGCAGGTTTTCGATCCCATGCAGAATGCCGCGTCCGAAGCTGGAAAGTCGGATTTTGCTGCTTCGACACCTACCTTGCAGGCGACGGCGACCTACGAGAATGCTACGTCCGTGCAGATTTCGCTAACTGATCATCCGATTATCCTTCAGATTACTCCCTCAGCCATAACCCCAACCCCAGCGCCCACTCCCACCCCAGCGCCCACTCCCACTCGTACTCCAGCGCCCACTCCCACTCCTACTCCAGCGCCCACTCCCACTCCCACTCCCACTCCAACTCCCACCCCAGCGCCGTCACCGGACAATACGGTCCTCCACGCCGGATCGAACGGTGCGATAATTGACGCGAGTAGAGACGCATGGACCATCACGTCCACGGGCACTGTAAATGAAAATGGCAGACCGGCTGGCTATACTTACAACGTCAAGGAGTTGGCGTACGAAAAGGGCGCGATTTGGCAGGAAAATGGCGCGGGACTGTGGTGGCAGTGGTCCAATAATAGCTGGACCCCGACTGGGGGCACCAGCACAAGCCCGCTACCATCAACGGTCTCGACTGATACAATCAGTCTGGTGCTTTCGGGCGACTCCTATCAGGGCAGTCCACAATTTGTCTTGCTTATGGATGGCAAGCAGATTGCCGGTCCGACACCAGTCACTGCGTCTCATTCGACTGGGCAGGATCAGACGTTCAGTTTCTCCGGCCAATTCGGCGCGGGAAATCATACGCTAGGCATCAGCTTCGTGAACGACTTGTACGCTGGCACTGAGGTAACCGATCGTAACCTTTATATCGATCACGTCTCCTATAATGGCGCGTCCGTGCTAGGCCAGCCAGCCTCTCTCTATTCCAATGGTATCTACAACATTACCGTGCACAACTGAGGCAAGGGCGAACAGCCCGCTTGTGAAATGGATTTGCTTGGCCGGACAGGTGGCGGCTTGCACAAGCTCGGTTCCGAGCGTTTCAGGCTGCCAATCTCTCCGTCGACGGTATGCCATTTGCCTGGCCAGGATGAACGGGTCTCTGACCTTGGGAAATGGTTGCCAGGACCAAGGCCGGCGTAGACGGCCAGGCTTTGCAGTAAATACGCCAAGTCAAGCAGTCGCCAATACTTTAGTTCCTCTGCCTTCGACGGATTGGACACACCTCGTGCAACGTTTCGAGGCACGCGGCCTCGACCGCGGACAGGCCATCATTCAGCACAATGGTGAGGATTTTGAACCATTTGGCGATCGCAATCGCCGGTGCCCGAAAGCGTGCGGCGGACCCGTTCCAGCCCGGCGGCCAGAATCCAGCCCCCGACCGGGGGAACGTAGTGCCCGGGATCAAAAATTGTCTTGTCACGCCCGAAGTCGCAAAGTGATTGCCGACAACCCGATCGTCCTGATTTGTTCGCGGTCTCTCCTTCGCTGGCGTCACGAATGAAACGTGCGATATCGACCGATGTGGGGTTACGCACCGAGCGCCATCCAAAGGATCGGATTCGTGTGGCCGTTGAGGCGACCGATGTCCGATTGGACGGTCAGAGGTTTCTCAGGAAAGCTCCTCCAGCGCGACCTCAAAGGTTGGATCCCTGTCGCGCCGACCCACCCTGGTCAGCGTCCCCTGGTCAGCGTCCCCTGGTCAGCGTCCCCTGGTCAGACGTCGCACCCGGTGATGTTCGCTGTCGGCGATCAGCACGCTGCCGTCGGGGGCGGCCAGGGCACCGTGCGGGCGGCCCAGGCCGGAGGCGATGGTGGTTATGATCCAGCTCTGGGCATCGATCCGCCTGATGGCGTGGTTTTCGGTGTCCACCACGTAGATGTTGCCGCCGGCATCGACCGCCATTTCCTTCGGCGCGTCGAACACCGCGTGGCGGGCGTCGGCGCCGTCGCCGGCGTAGCCTCGGGCGCCGGTTCCGGCCACGGTCTGGATCACGCCGTGATGGATGCGACGGATGCAACTGCCTTGGCGCTCCATCACGTAGAGCGAACCGTCGGGGGCGAAGGCGACGGCGCGGGCGCCGAAGATGGCGGCCTCGGCGGCTGGTCCGGCGTCACCGTCGTGGCCGGGCTGGCCGGTTCCGGCGAAGGTTTCGATGGTTTGGGTGGTCAGATCGACCGCGCGCACGCGGTGTCCGGCGACATCGGCGATGAACAGACGGGACTGGTCGGGGCTGAGTGCCAGACCGTTCGGTTCGGGAATGCCGGCGAGCGGCGCGGGGGCGCCATCGCCGCTGGACTGGTCGGAACCGTCGCCGGCCAGGGTGGTGATGACGCCGCTGGTATCGATGACCCGAACCCGGCGATTGAGGCGGTCGGCAAGGAACACCTGGCCGGAGCGGTCGATGACGATGCCGTAGGGCTGGTTCACCTGGGCGTGCGCGGCTTGTCCGCCGTCGCCGCAATATCCGGCCTCGCCAGTGCCGCAGATCGTCGATATGACCGAGCTGACGGCATCGATGCGGCGGATGCAATGATTGTAGGTATCGGAAAAAACCAAGCTGCCTTCGGGGGAAAACGCCAGATCGAAGGGATTGTTCAGTGCTGCGGCAAGGGCGCTTGATCCGTCTCCGGAATATCCCTGCTGGCCGGTGCCGGCAACGTCGGTGACGGTCCACTCGGACGCGGATTGCGGGTTGTTCATGCGGAAGTTCCCCCTGCGAACCGGCACGATGGTTGTCGCCGCCATCATGTCAAGCGTAGGATCGATTGAATTGACCGACAGTTGGAGGAAGCCCGGATGGATACGCACGTCGCCTCGGAGAGCAAGCGCAGCAGCGTGGTCCGCGGCCTTTACGACAAGCTGGAGGATCGCTGCCTGATGCGCGACCAGAAGGGCGCCAGCGACGTGTTCTACGAATTGGTGCATGCCAACCGGCCGCTGACCGAGATTGTCGCCGAGGGCGTGCGGATCCATGCGCCGTTTACGCATGTGCCGTATCACGAGCGGATCGACGACGGGTATCCGAATTTTGTCAACAACGACCACTGCCTGTTGAGCGCGCGTGCGACGTTGAACCTGAACCGCATGCTGCCGCCGCATCTGGCGATGCTGCCGATGGCGCAGACCATTTGGTATATTCCGACCGGCCTGGATATCTGGAACCAGAAGATCGACAAGGCGCCTGGTCATTACACGCGTCACCGCGGCAACCAGGGCGAGATCGAAGCACCGCCGGCGCCAGTGGTGTTCTGGCCGGATCAGGAGCCGCTGGCGCAGAGCGGACCGTTGAAGGAACGGTTGAATAACTGGATGACGCTGGTGCATCGCGGCCAGGTGATCGAGGCGTATCGGCTGTTCCTGGGGCTGATGCAGAATCCCACCGAACGGCGCGAGGTGCTGGCGGAGATGGTGTTTGCCGGGCTGATGGATGTGCAGGACAGGCTGTTGCATAACCGTTCCTACACCACCGGCCACAAGGCCTATCGCGCCAGGTCCACGGTGGAGATCGGCAATGCGTTGGGGTGGGACCATGCGCATCAGGTGGTCTATGCCGGCGCGCTGGATATCGCGGTCGGGCCGCGCTGGTATTCCACTTATGAGGTCGCCTGCAACTACATCAAGATGATGATCGAGGGCGAGGCGCTGCGCGCGGTGCCGTATGGCGGGGTCAGCGACGCTGAACTGGCGATACTGCGCAACAATGGGCCGGTGAACCAGCAGGAGGCGGTTGAGCTATCGAACACGGTGCTGCGGCAGGGCGAGATCGAGACGCTGGAGGCGGTGACCAAGCTGCTGAAATCCGGCAAGGACCCGCGCCGCATCCTGGACGTGCTGCAGATCGCGGTCGCGCGGTTGGTGCTGGAGACGCGCGACCCGAACGCGTTCAACATGCCGCACCATTGCTACGAATATCACAACACACTGGCCTGGTTCTGGGACAATTTCGATCATCCGCGGCGGCTGCGGCTGCTGTATGTCGCGGCGATGTTCGCCAATCGGGTGGCGTACAACCAGCAGGGCCTGGGAGAGGTGCATCCGGTGTCTGCTCAGGTGCCATCGGGCGCCGGGTCGCTGAGCGCGGAGCAGATCCTGGACCGGGTGGATCATGCGATCGTTGCACTGCATGGCGATGAGGCGATCGGCTGGACCCAGGCGTACTGCGACGGCGGTGCGGACCGGGACCGCCTGGTGCAGCGGATTGCCGTGGCGGCCTGCAAGATGGGCAACGATCCGCACAACCAGGAGATCGCCCAGTGCATGCTGATGGATTTCGGCACCAACCGCCAGCCCGACCGTGACCTGCTGCTGCTGGCGGCGGCTTATCATACCGCGATGCACCGCAAGTACGGCGATCCGCAGGAGCCGTCACGTCGGTTCGGCCATGCGATGGGGCTGGCGGAACTGCACTGAGGCTGCGCGCTCGCGGGAGGTAATTCATGACAGTATCGATTCGACCAATCGATCCGGTGTCCCGGCCGTTTTTCGTGGCCGAGGTTTCGGGCATCGACATCACTCGCGCGTTGACCGCCGAGCAGGCTGGCGCGATCGAGCGGGGGATGGATCAGTACGGCGTGCTGGTGTTTCACGACCAGCGGTTCGACGACGATACGCAGTTGGCGTTCTCGGGCAATTTCGGTGAACTGGAGGAAGCCAGCGGTGATCTGAACTGGGGCAAGAAGCGGCGGATCGGGTCGGCGCTGGTGAACGACATCTCCAACCTGGACAACGACAACCAGGTGCTTGCGCGTGACAACCGGCGGCGGCTGTTCAGCCTGGGAAACCGGCTGTGGCACTCGGACAGTTCGTTCAAGGCGGTGCCGGCGAAGTTCTCGTTGTTGTCGGCGCGGCTGATTCCGTCGGCCGGGGGGAACACCGAATTCGCTGACATGCGGGCGGGATACGACACGCTGGATGAGGAGACGAAGGCGGAGATCGAGGATCTGGTTTGCGAGCATAGCCAACTGTATTCGCGGTCGTTGCTTGGGTTCGGCGACTTCACCGATGACGACCGCGCGCGTTTCAAGCCGGTTCTGCAACGTCTGGTCCGGCGTCATCCGTCGACCGGGCGGCGATCGCTGTATCTGGCGTCCCATGCAGGCGCGATCGTGGGATGGCCGGTGCCGGAGGCGCGGGCGCTGCTGCGTGACCTGATCGAGCATGCCACGCAGCGGCGGTTTGTCTATGCACATGCATGGCGGCAATGGGATCTGGTGATGTGGGACAACCGAGCCACGATGCACCGCGCCAGGCCGTTTGATGCGACGCAGGTGCGCGACATGCACCGCACGACGGTGGCCTGCGAACGCTCGACGATGGCAGAGGCGGCTTAGCCCCGGGTCTTTGCTTGACCGGGCCTTTGCTTGATCGGGCCTTTGCTTGATCGGCCTCCCGCGCTATCCATCCGGCAACGCCGGGAAGCGGGTCATTTGGTAACGCCGGAAAGCAGGAGAACAAAATGCGCGCATGGGCCGTGGTGGAAAATGGGCAGCCGCTGAAGGAAATCGAGTTGCCGACGCCGGAGCCGACCGGCAGCGAGGTGCTGCTGGAGGTGACGCATTGCGGCGTTTGCCACTCCGACCTGCATATCTGGGAGGGCTATTACGACGTCGGCGGCGGCCAGAAGATGTCGCTGATGGACCGCGGCGTCACGCTTCCGCTGGCGATGGGGCACGAGATCGTCGGGCGGGTGGTGAAGCTGGGGCCGGATGCGAAGGGGGTGAAGGTCGGCGACCTGCGCATCGTGTTCCCGTGGCTGGGCTGCGGCAAGTGCGATAAGTGCCTGGGCGAGGAAGACAACATGTGCTCGGTCGCGGCGCGCAGCCTTGGAGTTTACCAGAACGGCGGCTACGGCACCCATGTCGTGGCGCCGCATCCTCGGCACCTGGTTGATCCGGGCAGCATCGATCCGGCGGTGGCGGCCACCTATGCGTGCTCCGGTATTACGGTTTATTCGGCGATCAAGAAGGCGATGCCGTTGGCCCCAACGCAGCCGATCGTGCTGGTGGGCGCCGGCGGCCTGGGGCTGAACGCGATCGCCGTGCTGCAGGCTCTGAGTCACCAGAACATCATCAGCGTCGACGTCAGCGCCGAGAAGCGCGAGGCCGCGCTGAAGGCCGGTGCCACCAAGGTGGTGGACGGCAGCGGCGACGGGCGCGCGGTGACCAAGAGCATCGTCGAAGCGGCCGGCGGGCAGGTGCCGGCGGTGATCGATCTGGTCAACGGCACCGCGACAGCGCGTTTCGCGTTCGCCGCGCTGGCCAAGGGCGGCAAGTTGATCCAGGTAGGTCTGTTCGGCGGCGAACTGATGTTGCCGTTGCCAATCATGGCAATCAGAGCGCTGACGGTGCAGGGCAGCTATGTGGGCAATCCGAAGGAATTGCGGGAACTGGTGAAGCTGGCGCAGGACGGCGACCTGCTGGCGTTGCCGGTATCCAGCGTGCCGCAGAGCCAGGCGCATGATGCGCTGATGCGGCTGCGCGACGGCAAGGTCACCGGGCGACTAATACTGAAAGCGGAGGCGGCGTGATGCCCAATTCTGGTTCGCGCCGTTCGGTGGTGCTGAAACGACGGCCGCGTGGCGAACCGTCGTCGGCTGACTTCGAGATCCGCGAGGATGCCATCCCCGAGGCCCGCGCGGGCGAGGTGGTAACGCGGACACTGTGGCTGTCTATCGATCCGTATATGCGCGGCCGGCTGCGTGAGGAGCAGACCTACGCGGTGGCGATCCAGATCGGCGAGGTGATGACAGGGGAAAGCGTGGGTGAGGTCGTCGCGTCGTCGCATCCCGGGTTCGCCGCCGGCGACATCGTCGTGGGCTCGCGCGGTTGGCAGACGCATTCGGTGACGCCGGGCGATCAGTTGGTGAAGATCAGCCGCGGGGGGGCGCCATTGTCGGCCTATCTTGGCGTGCTGGGCATGCCCGGGGCGACGGCCTATGCGGGAGTGACGGAAATCTGCAAGCCGAAGCCCGGCGAGACGTTCGTGGTTGCCGCCGCGTCCGGGGCAGTGGGTTCGGTTGCCGGGCAGATCGCCAAGCGGGCCGGTGCGCGGGTCGTCGGCATTGCCGGTGGGTCGGAGAAGTGCCTTTGGGCGCAGGACAGCCTGGGGTTCGACGATTGCGTCGATCACCGCACGATGGACCTGGGGCGGGAGTTGCGGGCGGCGTGCCCGAACGGCATCGATTGCTACTTCGAGAATGTCGGTGGCGCGGTGCAGGCGGCGGTGTTCGAGCAACTGAATGCATTCGCTCGGGTGGCGATGTGCGGCATGGTTTCGCAGTACAACGAGCACACCATGCCGCCCGGTCCTAACCTGGGTTTCGTGGTCGGCAAGCGGATCCTGATCCAGGGCTTCATCGTTTCCGACCGGCCGGCCCGGATGACCGAATGGCGGGCGATGGCGGAGAAGCTGGTGGCCGATGGCAGCCTGGTTCACCGCGAGGATATCGTCGACGGGCTGGAGAACGCGCCGGATGCGCTGACCGGTATTCTGTCAGGGCGCAATTTCGGCAAGTTGCTGGTCAGGGTCTCGGCTGAACATGGGTAGAGCGGTTTAGGCATGATCCAAGCGCTGTGCGCGATCATGCCTTGGAGGCATGGGCGATGAAATTCGGCGCATCGATGTTCTTCACCGATTATTCAATGACGCCGACGGCGTTGGCACGGGCGCTGGAGGAGCGCGGGTTCGACACTCTTTGGGCGCCGGAACATTCGCACATCCCGCTGTCTCGCAAGACGCCGTTCCCGTTGGGGTCGGAGTTGCCGAAGCGCTACTACGACGTGATGGACCCGTTCGTGACGCTGACCGCGGCAGCGGCGGTCACGACCCGCTTGCGGCTGGCGACCGGGGTTTGCCTGATCACACAGCGCGATCCGATCCAGACCGCAAAGTTGGTGGCTTCGATCGACCAGGTTTCGGGCGGACGGTTCTTGTTTGGAATAGGCAACGGTTGGAACCAGGACGAGATGGAAAATCATGGCACCGATTTTTCGTCGCGCCACAAGTTGGCGCGCGAGCGGGTCGAGGCGATGAAGGCGATCTGGACCGAGGCGTCAGCGGAGTATCATGGGGAGTTTGTCGACTTCGGGCCAATGGCGGCGCGCCCGAAGCCGATGCAGGCGCCGCATCCCAAGATCCTGATCGGCGGCGCGTTTCCCTATTCCGCGCGACGTGCGGTGCGTTATGGCGATGGCTGGATGCCGCAGGTGACGGCAAGCGACAGGACCCCGCTGACGGAGTTGATCCCCCGGTTCCGCCAGATGACGGCGGAAGCCGGACGGGATCCGGCGGCGATGCAGATCGTGATTGGGGCACAGGCGCCCGATGCGGCGCTGATCGAGCGGTATCAGTCGCTGGAGGTGGATATGGTCTATCCCAGCCTGCCGTCGGAAACAGCGGAGACGATCCTCCCGATACTGGATCAGTGGGTCGGGGTGATGCAGCAGGTGAACGGTTCGCCGGATCAGGTGTAGGCCGCCTCGACCATGCGCCTGACCAATTCGGCGGCTTCATCGGCCTGGGTTTCTTCCGGTGGGCTAACGGCTGGGGGGTCGGGCTGGAAGGTCGGCACCTCCGGGATGTCGGCGCCGCGAGCCCGCCGCGGGGGGCGGTCTTTCTTGCGTGGCGTGGCTGCTCGGGGCGTGGCTGCTCGGGGCGTGGTTGCTCGGGTTTTTCTTCGCATGGTGTCCTGTCACGGTGCCGGCGGAAACAAGCCGGTTACCGTCAACCCTGGCGGGTCGAGCTGCAAGTCGCCATCGTGAACGATCCGTGTCAGGATCGTTCCGTCCAAGTTGCGAGCGTGATGGATGATCGCTCGATCCTCGGTGCGCACGATAAGGTAGTGATGCACCGATGGAAGGCGGAAATAATCCACCAGCTTCGCTCTTGCATCGCGGGTTCGGGGGGACGGCGAGAGAACCTCGACCACGATGACCGGATCGTCGAGTGTGATCGCGTCGGCTGGCGGGATTGGCCCGCAGCGGACCAGCGCGTCCGGCTCGTAGGTCGTTGCGGCGTCAATGGTGACGGCCATGCCGTCAGGATAGACTTGGCACGGAAGCGCGTCGCGGTCGACGGCGTCGGCCAGGCGGCGGGCGTCGTGGAACTTGGTCAGCGCGTGGGCGCTGCGTTCGGGGGCCATGGTGACGACCTGGCCGGCGAAGAGTTCGAAGCGGTGTCCCTCGGGCTGGCGCATCGCCCAGGCGACGAATTCGTCGGAGGTCATGCGGGAGGGGGCTGGATCGGACATCGGATCATGTTAGCACAATTCATCCTGGCGTGGGCGAGGTTCGGTCAGAACACCAGGCGTCCGCCGACGATGCACAGCACGGCCGCAAGCACGGACCGCAGCGCGGTTTCCGGGATGCGCCCCGACAGGTAGCTGCCCAGGATGATGCCCGGAATCGAGCCGACCAGCAGCGAGCTGAGCATCGTCCAATCGACCGAGCCCAGCCACCAATGCCCGACTCCGGCGATCAGGGTGAGCGGGACGGCATGGGCGATGTCGGAGCCGACGATGACCTTCATCGGCAGGCGCGGATAAAGCATCAGCAGCGCGGTCACCCCCAATGCCCCGGCGCCGACCGATGACAGCGTGACGAGCGCGCCCAGCACGATGCCGGTCAGTATGGTAAGCCGACCCGCTTGGCGCGGCGAGATCCGGTCCAGCGTAGGGCCCATCAGCTGCAGGAAGTGGGAGCGGAGGATCAGCGACAGCGCGGTCAACAACAGCATGATCCCGAGCACCAGCGAGATCACTCGACCGCTGGTGGGACCGCCGATTCCGAAATGCGCGATCGCCAGCAAGGTGATGACGGTAGCCGGGACGCTGCCTGAGGCCAGTCGGGCGACCATCCGCCAATCCACGGTGTGGTTCAGACCATGCACCAAGGTTCCGACCGATTTTGTCGCGGAGGCGTAAAGCAGATCGGTGCCCACCGCGGTGGCGGGGTGGATGCCGAACATCAGCACCAGGATCGGCGTCATCAATGAGCCGCCTCCGACTCCGGTTTGGCCGACCAGGAGTCCGACGACAAATCCTGAGACTACGTAAAGCGGGTTGATGGCGGAAAACAGATTCATTCGGGATCACCGGTTGCTATCTGCTCTTGGGATATGTGCCGTTCGGGGGGCACATGCCGTTTGGCTTGTGGCAGCCTATCACGCCGGCAGCGTTGCCTGGGAACAGCGCTTTGGTTCGGCTGTCGAGTGGCGTGGGACAAGGCAGGCATGACGCTACGCTGAGCGCTTGAGCTGTACGCTGGGCGCCTGTTATCTGTCGTCCACCGGCAGGTTCGCCTGCACCGATGGGCGGGCATTGAAAGTTTCGTGCCAGGCGGCCAGTTTCGGATGGCCGTCGCGCCAGGCCAAGGATGCGAAACGGAAATCCAGATAGGCCAGAGCCACGCCGATGGCGAGATGGCCGACGCTGAAACGGCTAGTCGAAAGCGCCTCGGCTTCGGGCTCGAGTGCGGCCGCGCAGGCGGCCAACTTGCAGCGCCACAGTTGCTTGTGCGGTTCGCTCTGCCGTTCAGGCGGCCGGAAGCCTTCGGCGAGCAGCGGCAGGGCGGTATCCAGCATGCCTTGTCCCAGCGCGTGCCGCCGCAATGCGGTCAGTCGGTCGGGCCAGGCTGTGGGGTAGAGTTTCGGGCCGTCATGCAGGGTGTCGAGGTACTCGATGATCACCGGCGAGTCGTAAAGCGCGGTGCCGTCCGGCAGTTGCAGCGTCGGGATCTTTCCGAGCGGATTGATCCGCATCAGTTCCGCATGCGGGGTGGTGCCGCCGGCTACCGTGCGGACCGTGCGGATACTATCATGGAGGCCCATTTCCGCAGCCGCGATCATCACTTTTCGCACGTAGGGCGAGCGCGGGGACCAATGCAGGATCATCGTCTGGTTCATTCGTGGACCTTCAGCAGGCATTGGGTCAGAGGTGTCTTGTCGCACGAGTCACCCGCCTTGAACGTTGCGTCCGGCGCGACCACGCCGAGGAATCCTCGGATCGGCACAGGGAGATTGACGTTGCCATGAACTGGATCGAAGTCAACGGTACCAGCCTAGGATGCGGCGGTCTTCGCCGCATTCCGAGCACGCTGGCTTGGCAACGATCCGACGAGCTTCGCGGCGATCAACCGCATGCTGGCGGCGGACAACATCGCGCCCGAACTGGGCCGGATCGCATGTCCCGCTCTATTGACCGCCGGGCGGCATGACGGGCTGCGGCCGCCGTCGATCATCGAGCCGATGGCGAAGCAGGTTCCCGGTGGGCAATTCCTGGCGTTGAACAGTGGACATTTCGCGCCGGTGCAGACTCCGGCGCTGGTGGCGCAGGCGATGCATGCGTATCTGCACGCAGTGGGGCTTGATCGCCAGGATTTCGGCGGCCGGATTCTGGCGGCTGATTTGATGGCGGCTGGATTCTGGCGCCTGGTTCATGATTTGGTTAGGCTTGCGGGGCGCGTTGCAGGTTGCGCGGCCTGATCGTGCGGCACAATCCAGAGGGGGTGGTCCATGCCTACGAAGTCGATGCATTCGGTTTGGCGCGGCGGGCTGTTGGCGGCGGGGGTGTTCGGATTTGCCTTGACCGGGGCGGCGATTGGGGCGCGGGCCCAGATCCGCATCGCCGTGGCGGGTCCGATGACCGGGGAATACGCCGTGTTCGGACAGCAGATGAAGACCGGGGCGCAACAGGCGGTGGCCGACATCAACAAGGCGGGCGGGGTGCTGGGTCAGCAGCTTGGGCTGGAGGTCGGCGACGATGCCTGCGATCCGAAGCAGGCGGTATCGGTTGCCAACCAGTTTGCGTCGAAGGGGGTCAAGCTGGTGGCTGGGCATTACTGCTCCGGCAGTTCGATCCCGGCGAGCAAGGTCTATTCCGAGGAGGGCATCCTGCAGATCTCGCCGGCTTCGACCAACCTGAAATACACCGATGAGGGAAGCTGGAACACGTTCCGTGTGTGCGGCCGCGACGATGCCCAGGGCAAGGTGGCCGGCAACTTCCTGGCAAAGCATTTCAAGGACGAGAAGATCGCGATCCTGAACGACAACTCGGCGTACGGCAAAGGCCTGGCGGACGAGACGCAAAAGGCGCTGCACGCGGCCGGCGGTCAGGAGGTGCTGGCGGCGGCCTACACGCCGGGCGAGAAGGACTACTCGTCACTTGTGAGCCGGCTGAAGCAGGCGGGTGTGACGGTGATCTATGTCGGCGGCTATCATACCGAGGCCGGTCTGATCATCCGCCAGGCGAAGGAGCAGGGCATGAAGGCCACGCTGGTCGGCGGCGATGCTCTGGTGACCACCGAGTTCTGGCAGATCGCCGGTGACGCCGGGGCCGGCACGTTGATGACGTTTCCGCCCGACCCGCGGCTGATGAAGACGGCGGCGGACGTGGTGAAGGAGTTCAAGGCGAAGAACGTCGATCCCGAGGGATACGTGCTTTACACCTATGCGGCGATCCAGGTGTGGGCCGACGCGGCGAAGAAGATCGGCAGCACGGATCCGAAAAAGGTCGCCGCGGCTTTGAAGGCGTCGGGCAACTGGCCGACGGTGCTGGGGCCGATCAGTTTCAACAGCAAAGGTGACACGACGGGCGGTGGCTACGTGTTCTACGTCTGGAAGAACGGGTCGTACGCCGAGATGTAGCGCGGTGGATGGCGATGGGGCGGCGGCCGGATCAATCCAGGCCGGCCACCTTGTGGTAGCCGCGGCCGTAGTAGATCAGGCCTTCGTGGGCCGATCCGGTGCGCACGGCCTCGACCAGGCAGAAGAACACGTCGTGGGTGCCGACCTCGACCACCTGGGTGATGCGGCAGTCGAACACCACCACGGCCTGGTCGAGCACCGGGGCGCCGGTCTCCAGGGTCTGCCAGGCGTAGCCGTCGAAGCGTTCGTTCATGGTGTGCTGGGTCAGCCCGGCGAACACCGGTGACAGGCCTTCCTGGGCCGGGGTCAGCGTGTTGACGCAGAGCACGCCGTTCTGTTTCATCGCCGGATAGGAATCGTTGGTTCGGTTGGCGCAGACCAGCAGGGTGGGCGGTGTGTCGGTGACGCTGGTGACGGCGCTGGCGGTGAACCCGGCCCGGCCGCCCGCGCCATCGGTGGTGATGACGTTCACCGCGGCGCCCAGACGGGCCATGGCCTCACGATAGGCTTGCTTCTCCACCGGCACCTTAGGCGTCCTCCGCTGCAATGCGGTGAGTATGCAGCACGTTCGCGGCAGTGGCCAGACGAGGCCGGGGCGCAGAGTGTCTGGGGTGCAGAGCGTTGTGGAACTGCCGAACCCAGCCGATTAAACGATGGCCATACGGTTGGGGGCGTCGAGTCGGACGATGGCGAACGAATCGGTGGCTGAAACGATGGGCGCCTCGGGCGGAAGGGTCGTCCGCGGGGGCGCGCTGCTGGCCGACCGGTGCAGCGAGCGGCACGGTTGATGCGGCTGCCGGCCGCCCTGGTGCCGTTGCGCAATGGCACCTTCCGCCATCTGTGGATCGCCAGCGTGGTCGGCTGGCTGGGGACCTGGCTGCAGAACACCGGCGCCGGCTGGTTGATGACGTCGCTGGCGCCGGAGCCGTTCATCGTGGCGATGGTTCAGGCCGCGACCATCATGCCGGTGTTCCTGCTGGCGCTGCCGGGCGGTGCGCTGGCCGACATCGTCGATCGCCGGGTGTTCCTGCTGGCGGCGCAGACCTGGACGATCCTGGCGGCGAGCCTGCTGGCGGTCCTGACGCTGTGTCACCTGATGACTGCGGTCTGGCTGCTGGTGCTGACCTTCGCGATCGGCATCGGGTCGGCGCTGACGGGTCCGGCGTGGAGCGCGATCGTGCCGGAACTGGTGCCGCGCGAGGACATGGTGCAGGCGATCGCGCTGAACGGCATCGGCTACAACCTGACCCGAGCGGTGGGGCCGGCGATTGCGGGTTTCCTGATTTTGCTGGGCGGCTCCAGCCTGGCGTTTTCGATGTATGCGGTGTCGATCCTGGCGGTAATCCAGGCACTGTTCGTGTGGCGGCGGAACCGCCGGTTCACCGGGTTGCCGCGGGAGCATCTGGTCTCGGCGATGCGGGCGGGGATGCGCTTCGTGCGCAACACGCCGGCGGTGCAGGCGGCGATGATCCGCACTGCCTCATATTCGATCCCGGCGTCGGCCCCGTGGGCGCTGCTGCCGCTTTATGTGCGGCACGACCTGGGGCTGGGCCCTGGGATGTATGGCTTGATCCTGGGCATGATGGGGGTCGGCGGGGTGACCTCGGGCATGCTGCTGCCGGTGGTGCGGGCCAAAGTGTCGCGTGGAGCCACGGTGGTGGGCTGCACGCTGCTGTCGTGCGTCGGAATGGCGGTGATAGGGGCGGAGCGGCACTGGATACCGGCGTGCTTGGGGATGTTGCTGTTCGGCCTGGGATGGACCTCGGCTTTCGCCACGATCCAGGCGGCGGCGCAGTTGG
Organism: Rhodopila sp.; assembly: GCF_965277825.1. Taxonomy (NCBI): domain Bacteria; kingdom Pseudomonadati; phylum Pseudomonadota; class Alphaproteobacteria; order Acetobacterales; family Acetobacteraceae; genus Rhodopila; species Rhodopila sp. Next base: position 1,921,496 of record NZ_OZ255846.1, read on the forward strand.
TTTGTCCGCCCTGGGTGCGGGCTCGGGCGCTGTCGATCTACCAGTTGGCGCAGAACGGCGCGCTGACCCTGGGCTCGGTCGGCTGGGGGATATTGCGCGGCGAGGTGGGAATCGCGCGCACCTTCCTGACCGCTTCGGTGGTCGGCGTGGTGCTGATGCTGATCGTGCGCGGCTTCAGCATCGAGGCGCTGGTGCGCGCGGTTTCGCCGGCGGCCGAGCAGGCGGCGCTGATGCCGGAGGCGCCGGCGGCGGAGTTTGTGCCGATGCTGCGGAGCTCGCGCGGCCGGATCATGGAAGTGGCGTATTATCGGGTGGAACAGGCGCGGCGGCTCGAGTTTCTGACGTTGATGGGCGAATTGCGTCACGTCCGCGGCCGCGCCGGAGCGGTGTTCTGGCAGGTGTATGGCGATGTTGCCCATCCGGAGGGCTGGGTCGAGGTGTGGTCGATGGAAAGCTGGACCGAACACCTGCGCGAGGCGATCCGTCTTTCCGACGACGATAAGAAATTGCTTGCCTCGGTTGCGGGATTTCAGCGCCAGGCGCAGCGGCCGTCGCGTTTTTTGGCGATCGAGCCGAACGCCTACCTGGTGGCGCACCGCGACCCTGCGATGGGGCAGACCAATCGGCCGATGGGTACACAATAGTATCAACGTCGTGATTTAGGGTTACCGAAATAACAGGAGTTATGAAGACAACCCGGCCTGGGGGTACTTCGTTGGCTTTATGCAGGGTTGGACGGTCTGCGACGCGCCCTGCGTGAAACCGCGATGAGGGAACACGATGGCTGCATCCCAACACACCGGTAATCCGGGGAATTTTGCCGAGGATCGCGCGAAAGCCGCTCGTGCCGGCCATATTGGCGGCCAACACAGTTCGGGTAACTTCGCCAACGATCGAGAGCGTGCCGCTCGGGCGGGCCGCAAGGGCGGTCAGATGAGCCACGGTCGGCCGCGCGGTAGCGACGCCGCCGGAACCGCGGGCGATGAGGCTGAGCGTGGTTCGGGAAGCGCTGCCGAGGTTCGGGAGGCAACGTCCGAGACAGGTCATGCGGGCGGCTCGCCCTGACTCGTTGCAAAACGCTGGACTTTTGGGAAAGGTGGATGAGATGAGCGGTCAAGCAGGCAGTGCCGGCGCGCTGCGGGAGCTGAGGGCGACGTTCGCCAGTCCCGATCAGATGCAGGATGCGGTCAGCAAACTGTCGATGTCGGGGTTCGACAGGGCTGACCTGAGCCTGCCGTCACCGGGGTTGCTGGACGGCACCGAGACACCAGAGTCGGGGACCAAGGCGGCGTCCACCGGATCGGACGCGCAGCAGGCCCGCACCTTGGGCGCCAGCTTGGCGGGGACGGCCGCGGCGCTGGCGGCGGCTGGCGTCACTGTGGCTACGGGCGGGGCGGCGGCGCCGGCGGTGGCGGCGGCGGTGGTTGCCGGCGGTGCGGCCGGCGGGTCGGTTTTCGCGGTGCATGGCGCGGCCAACAAGAAGGAGCAGGCCGAACGGGACACAAAAGCGGCGAGCGGGGACCTGGTGCTCGCCGTGCGCGCCGCCACCGATGCGAAGCGAGCCGAAGCGGAAGCCATTCTGCGTGCCGCGGGGGCGACCGGCATCGAGGTGGCCGCCTGACCACCCAGGACTGATCGGCCGTCTCAGGCGGGCGCGGTCTGATCCTCGCGGATCATGGTGGCGCCTTTCTCGCCTATCATGATCGTTGGGGCGTTGGTATTGCCGGTGGTCAGGGTCGGCATGATCGAGGCGTCGATGACGCGCAGCCCGGCCAGGCCGCGGACCCGAAGCCGGGAGTCCACCACGGCGGCGGGTCCGTCGCCCATGCGGCAGGTTCCCACCGGATGGTAGATCGTGGTGCCGTAGCGCCTGGCGTAGTCGAGCAGCGCGTCGTCGGTGCCGATGTCGGGTCCCGGTAGCGTTTCCACGGTGCTGTAGCGGGCGATCGCCGGAGCGGCGAAGATTGTTCGGGTGAACTGTATGCCGGCCTTCAGGACCTGGAAATCAGCGGGGTCTGACAGGTAGTTTGGCGTGATGACGGGTTTTTCCGTGGCATCGGGGCTGCGCGCCATGATCGTGCCGCGACTGTCGGGGCGAACCGGGCAGACTGCGACGGTCATGCCATCCTGGCGCTCCAGGGTGCCGAACTTGGTCGGATCGTAGCTTGCCGGTGTGAACAGAAGTTGTAGGTCTGGACTGGCTTTTTCCGACGCCGAGCGGCAGAACACCTGGGCTGTGGTGATGCCGAAGGTCAGCGCGCCGCGGCCTTGGACGGCGAATCGTGCCACCTCGCGCGCCAGCCTGACGCCGCGGGCCAGCTTGTTGATCGAGATCGAGCCGGTGACCCGATGCGAGATTCGGGCGACGTAATGATCCTGCAGGTTGGCGCCGACGCCGGGCAGGTCGTGCACCGCCGGGACGCCGATCGATTGCAGGTGCTGGGCGGGTCCGACGCCGGACACCTGCAGCAGATGCGGTGAGTTGACGGTGCCCCCGCTGAGGATGACTTCCTTGTTGGCGCGCGCCTCGATGGTCTGGCCGCGCTGGCGAAAGGCCACGCCGACACAGCGCTTGCCCTCGAATAGCAGTTTCGTTGCGACAGCGTCGGTTTCGACCTGGAGGTTGGAGCGGCCGCCGGCCTGTTTCAGGAAGGTCTGGGCGGTCGAGCCGCGCCACTTTCCCTTGCGGGTCATCTGTGAGTAGCCGACGCCTTCCTGCTGGCGTCCGTTGAGGTCGTTGCTGAAACGGTAGCCGGCCTGCTGGGCGGCCTCGATGAAGTGGTGGGTCAGCGGCAGGATGGTGCGGTAGTCCTCGACTTTTAGCGGGCCGTCCTTGCCGCGGTAGTCCGGGTCGTTGCCTTGCTTGTAGTCCTCGGACTTGCGGAAGTAGGGCAGCACGTCGTCGAAACTCCAGCCGCGGCAGCCCATCTGCGCCCAGCCGTCGAAGTCGGCCGGGTTGCCGCGGACGTAGAGCATGCCGTTGATCGAGCTGGATCCGCCCAGCGTCTTGCCGCGTGGCCAGTGGATCGGGCGTCCGCCGCTGCCTGCGCCGGCCTCGGCGCTGTAGTTCCAGTTGACCACGGGGTGATGCAGCAACTTCAGGGTGCCGGCGGGGATGTGGATCCACAGCAGCGAGTCCTTTGGTCCGGCTTCCAGCAGGATCACCTTGGCGCCGGTTTCGCTCAGGCGGGCGGCGACGACGCAGCCGGCGGAGCCGGCACCGACGATGATGTAATCAGCTTGCATCCGATGGGTCCTGGTTCGATGACAGCGGGGTCAGGCGGTGGCGGTGATGTCCTGCCACAGCCGACGTGCTTCGCCGCCCGGGTCGTTCTCTATCCGGCACGTCTTGTCCAGGATCAGGGTGGCTCGGGTGTGGGCGTCATAGGCGGGCCACGCGGGGATGGCGGTGTGGTCGGGGTGGCCGTTGCGGGCGAAGGCGGCCCAGACCGAGGACATGGTGTCGGCCAGATGCTGGGCATCGGGGCTGCTGCCGGTGGCGTTGGTCAGGTCGAGCGTATTGAAGGCGAACGGCACGTCCATTGCGTGCGGCGCCTTCAGCTTGCCGCCCAGCACCGGGGTTTGCCACTCGAACGAATACATCCACACCGGGGCGCGGTTCAGGGCTGCTCGGCGTTGTGCCAGCACCAGCGAGCGGATGCGGAAGTTGCAGTCCGTGGTGGCCGCGATCAGGCGTTCGGCGGGGTTCAGGTCGGGATACAGTTGTCCATACAATTCGATGACGCGGCCGGTGTAGGGGCCGGCGATCGGTTCGATCCGCTGGCGCAGCGCGTCCTCGGTCAGGGTGCGATCCCAGACCGCATCGACGACGGCGAGGAAGTTGGCGGTCTCGTGCTTCATGTCGCCGATGATGAGGGGGATATCGGCACAGATGTCGGAGGCCGCCGGGTCGAACGGTTGGGCCGGCAGGATGTCGCCGTCGACCACCGGTCCGAACGGATAGCGATCGAACAGCGCCGTCGGGGACGGGCCCAAGGCCTTGGTCGCCGGGTCCACGGCGGCCAGCAGGTCGGCGACCGGCACCGCCTGCAGCGCCTCGATCGTCGCCGCGGCGGCCCCGAGGTGCTGGCGCACGCACTCGGTCAGTGCCAGCGCGCGATCGCGGGTCCGCAGGCGCACCGCCGCGCCGCTTTGAATGATCGCTCGGTGGAACAGACCTTTTGCCCGTGGCATCGACAGCAGCGTGCTGACCTTGGCGCCCCCGCCTGATTCGCCGAAGATCGTTACGTTGCCGGGATCGCCGCCGAAGCCGCTGATATTGTCCCGCACCCATTGCAGCGACGCCACCATATCGAGGGTACCGGCGTTGCCGGACAGGCGGAACGGGTCGCCGCCGAAAGCCGACAGATCGAGGTGGCCGAAAATGTTCAGCCGCTGGTTGACGGTGACCACCACGACGTCGTTGCGCGCGGCCAGGCGGGTGCCGTGGGTGCGCGGGGAGTTGGCGTTGCCGTAGGCGAAGGCGCCGCCATGGAACCACACCATGACCGGGCGTTTCGCCGTCGGATCGCAGCCTTGGGTCCAGATGTTGAGCGTCAGGCAATCCTCGGTCTCGGGCGAGGGATCGGCGGCGCCGGAAAAGTTTTCCAGTTCGGGGCGGGTGGCGGGACGCAGGCCATTCTGCGGCGCCTTGCCGGTGAAGTCGGAGCAATCGCGGATGCCAGCCCAGGGGGCGGGCGGGCGCGGCGGCAGGAAGCGGTTGGCACCGGCCGTGGAGGCGGCGTAGGGGATGGTCTTGAACGCCACGACATCCTCGGCCACGGTGCCCGCCACCTTGCCGGACGCGGTTTCGACCACGTTGTTCATTCGCCATCCTCCGTCGGTTCCGAGGTAGTTTGCCGGAGGAAGCGGATCGAAGGAAAGGGGCCGGGCGGCAAAGCGAACATTGCGCGAGAATCGACCAGGTGGCGTAGGATGGCGGCAGTCAGCGAGCGAGACGGATGATCAAGCACCCGGACAAGTATCACGACTTTGAGGACCCGCAGGCGCAGCCGCGTTATACCGGCATCGCGACGTTTTTCCGGACGCCGGTGGCGCAGCAACTGGACCAGGTAGATATCGGCGTCATCGGGGTGCCGTTCGACGGGGGGGTGACCAATCGGTCGGGAACGCGGCACGGTCCGCGGGCGGTGCGCGAGCAGTCGACGTTGCTGCGGCGGATCAACTCGGTGACGCGGATCGAGCCGTTTGCGGCGGCGCGGGTGCGCGACCTTGGGGATTGCTGGATCGAGCAGCCGTATGAGTTACAGGGGGCGTTGCGCGAGATCGAAACGTTCTACCGCGGCGTGACCGGGGCCGGCATCGTGCCCTTATCGGTCGGCGGCGATCACGCCATCAGCCTGCCGATCCTGCGGGCGGTCGCGGCACATGGTCCGGTGGGGATGGTTCATATCGATGCTCATTGCGATACCGGTGACGACTATATGGGGTCGCGTTTCCACCACGGCGCGCCGTTCCGCCGAGCGGTGGAGGAAGGCCTGCTGGACCCGAAGCGGGTGATCCAGATCGGCATCCGCGGCACCACCAACGACCCCGACATGTGGGGTTTCAGCCAGCGCAGCGGGATGCGGGTGCTGCCGATGGAGGAGTTCGACGACAACGGCTGGCGCCATGCCGCCGCGGAGGCGCGTCGCGTCGCCGGAGGCGGCCCGACCTACCTGAGTTTCGATATCGACAGCCTCGACCCCTCTGAGGCGCCGGGAACCGGGACGCCCGAGGCGGGTGGGATAACCGCGTTGCAGGCGCTGCGTCTGCTGCGGGCGTTGCGCGGCATCGATTTTGTCGGCGGCGACCTGGTCGAGGTCTCGCCGCCCTTCGATGTCGGTTCGCTGACTGCGTTCAACGGCGCGTCGGTGCTGTTCGAAATTTTGTGCCTGCTTGCCGAGGCTTTGGGGGTTCGGCGGGGCGCTCGGCCGGCGTGACGTCAAGCTAGCAAGGTGGTGCGAAACCGTCGGGGCAGATCACCGTGGAGCCGGGCGGCACGACGATAGTGGTGCCGGGGCGCGGGGCGGAACTCTGCGTGTAGCTGATGCAGCCGGGCAGGCCGAGCGGCAGGAGCGCGACCAGAAGAAGCTTCTTCATGTGATGGGACCTTTTGCGTCGGTTGACGGAATGATCTTGAGTGCGACACCTGCAGCGTTCGTTCTGGGGTCATGGCCCGATTCAACACGAAGACACAATGGCACGAAGTTTCGGGGAGTATCATTTAGGGGATGGGATCTACCGCCGGGATCGACGATCGCATCCAGGCTGAGATGCATGTCTGAGATGCATGTTCGATGTCCGTCGGCCCCGCTTGCGTGATTGCACAATGCCCGCGCTTCGCGGGTTCAGATGCGATCTACCCGCGGCGCGCGCATGCTGGCGAGCAGTGCCGGGATGAATACCAGGCTGGCCAGCAAGGTGCAGCCGAGGCTGATCAGCAGCAGCTTCCCCATGCTGGCGGTGCCCGGATGGCCCGATAGCGCCAGCGAGCCGAACGCGGTGCCGGTGGTCAGCGCGGAAAACACGATGGCTCGGGCGGTCGCGCTGCCCAGCGGTCGCTGCTGGCCGGCGCGCCAGTTCATCACGAAGTAGATGTTGAATGAGACGCCGACTCCGAGCAGCAGCGGCAGGGCGATGATGTTGGCGAAGTTGAGCGGCATCGGCAGCAGCACGGTAATCAGCAGCGTCAGCAGCGCCGACATCAGCAGCGGAGCCATCACCAGGGCGGCATCCAGCAAGCGGCGCAGCAGGCCGAACAGGATGACGGCGATGGCGATCACCGCATAGACCGCGGCTTGGCGAAACGCACCGACGATGGTGTCGGCGGTGTCGGCGATGGTGACCGCCGATCCGCCGGCATCGGGCGCCACCGCCGACACCTGATGGACGAAGGTCTTCAGGCCTTGCGGGCTTTGCGTCTCGGGCGTCGGATTGACCTGCACCCTGGCGCGGCCGTCCGGCAGCACCCAGTCGCGGGCGAAGTCGGCGGGGATCGAGGCCAGGGTTATCGGTTCGGCGGTCAAAGCCAGTCTGAGATGGGCAAGCTGTGCCGGCAGGAAGCGGGTCAGCGCGGCGTTGGTCGCCATCAGCACGTCATCCGGCGCGGTCTGCAAACGTTGCAGATCGCCGGCCACCAGAGCCAGGGGGTGATCCTTCGGCAGTTTGGCCAGCGCCGGATCGATCTGTGCCAAGGCTGCCTTGGCCGCCATTCTGATGTCTTGCGCGGTGACCGGGGTGGCCGAACCATGCGGCGCCAGGGTGGGTGCGAGGATGGTGTTGGCGTCGGCGATCACCGCCAGCTTCTGTGGCTGATCGGGCGGCACGAAACTGTTGATGCTGATCACCCCCGCCACGGTCGACAGTGTCTTGATTTTGTCGGCGATGGTGGCTGCGGCCTGGGCGTTGGGTGCTAGTACGTCGATGGTGTACGGATTGGTCACCGGATTGTTGACCAGGTCGCGCAGGGTGCGCATCGCCTCGGTGTTGGGGTTCTTGGTATCGAGCGGATCGGAATCGAACCTGAGCCCCGGCGAGACGGCGACCGCGGCGATCGCCAGCAGGCAGAACGTCAGCAGGATGATCCGCCGCCGCCGCACGATGATGGGTTCGATCCGGGCGGCGAAGGTGAATCCGACCTCGGCGGCCTCACCGCGTGGGCGGAACAGGGTGATGGCGGCTGGCAGGAAGCCCAGGGTGCAGATGAAGGCGATGACCATGCCGGCGCCGGCGATCAGGCCCAGTTCGGCGACGCCTGAGAACGCCGTCGGCACGAACGCCAGGAAGCCGGCGGCGGTAGCAAGGGCGGCGATCAGGATCTGCACGCCGACGCGGCGGGCGGTCTCGGTCATGGCGGCGGCGGAGTCGGCGGTCTCGAAGCGGAATTCGCGGTATCGCACGGAGAACTGGATGGCGAAGTCGACGGCGATGCCGACGAACAGGACGCCGAACCCGACCGAGACCAGGTTCAGCGTGCCGACCGCTAGGGCGGCGAACAGCACCGTCAGCATCAGTCCCAGCAGCAGGGTCATCAGGATCGGCACGATCAGGCGCCAGGTGTGCACGGCCAGGAACAGCCAGAGTGTGATCAGGATCAGGCTGCCGATCAGGCCCTCGACGGCGCCTTGTGCGACGGTGGCGAATTCCTCGTCGGCCAGCGCCACCTGGCCGGTGATGCGGACGCGGGCGTCGCCGGATTTCACGTAGGGCAGATCGGCGATGATGGCGCGCATGGCGTTGGTCGCCGCACCGCCTGGCTCGAGCGCGCCGAAATCCTGGTGCGGCTGGACGAGCACGAAATGGTATGGGCCGGCGAGTTCACTGAGGCCGCCGCCGAGCAGGTTTTGCCAGGACAACGGCTTCGGGTGGCCGGCCAGCGCATCGGCCATCGCCTGATGGAAGCCCTTGATCGGAGCCAGGAAGGGCGACAGGTCGGCGTCTGCCTGGGTGACGCCCATGCCGAGCAGGGAGAGGGCAGAAAACAGGCCGCGGGCGGACGGGTCGGCGACGAGTTGGCCGAGAAACGGCTGTGCGTCGATGGTCTTGTCCATCAGGGCGGACAACTGCTTGGTCTGCAGGAACAGCAGGCCTTCCTTTTGCAGGAACGGGCTGGCGTCGGGGCGGCGCACGGTCAGAAAATGGCCCTTATCGGTGGCCAGCCGGTCAGCCAGTTCGGCGGCGGTGGCGTCGGCTTCCTCGGGGATGCGGGCATCGACGACGGCGACCAGAAGGTTGCGGAACTGCGGGAAGTCGCGGTTCATCTCGGCCGCCTGTCGGCGCCAGGGCAGGGTGTCCTTGAACAACAGATCGGTATCGGTGCTGACGCCGAGATGGGTCCAGGCGATCCAGCCGGCGAAGGCCGCCAGCAACACTCCTGCGCAGACGACAGGAAATGAAAAACGGCGGCTTAAATCGACCAGGCGGACAAGCAGGCGGATCAGCATGCGTAAGGACGGCCCATGGAAAATGGCGGCGGCTTCTGATAGTCGCTCCGATTACGCGGGTCCATCGCGCTGGCGGTAAAACTTGGCGTTTGGCGGTGCCCAATGGACTCAGTCTGATGAACGCGGTCTTGAGCTGAAGCCGCGGTGCCGGTATAGGCCGGGGCTCGCGCGGCCGGTCGGGATCGGGGGCGCCAGCAAGGAAGCTAGAGCATGAAGCCGGGCATTCACCCCGAATACCACGAGATCAAGATCGTGATGACTGACGGGTCGCAGTTCACCACGCGGTCCTGCATGGGCCAGCCGGGCGACACGCTGCGGCTGGACATCGACCCCAAGTCGCACCCGGCCTGGACCGGGGTGCAGCGGATGATGGACACCGGCGGGCAGGTTGCCAAGTTCAACAAGAAATTCGCCGGACTCGGCACCAAAAAGTAACCGCGTCGGCTCGAGGCGTAGCCCCGAATCAGCAGCCTGGGCCCCCGGCGCACGCCGCGCTGGGCGTGGCGAACCTCTTGAACGGACAGGCATTGGTGACCAGCTGTTGTGGGTCGGAAATGCCCATTCGGGGTTTCCGGGCTTGCAGGATAGGCTGGCCCGTTTCGGGCGGCCGCAACTAGTGACCTTGCTTCAGCAGGAGGTTTTCCCATGACTACCGTTGATTTTGCTCCGCTTTTCCGCACCGCGATCGGATTTGATCGGTTGGCTCGGTTGGTGGATACCGCCGCTTCCGGCCAGGACGCGCAGAGTTATCCGCCCTACAACATCGAAAAGACCGGCGACGATTCTTATCGTCTGATCATGGCCGTGGCCGGCTTCCGGCCCGAAGACCTGGATCTTACCGTCAAGGACAACACCCTGGTTGTATCCGGGCGTGTCGCCAATGACGGCCAGAAGTCGGAGATCCTGTATCGCGGCATTGCCGGACGCGCGTTTGAGCGCCGCTTCGTGCTTGCCGACCACATCGTCGTCGAGGGTGCGGATGTACAGCATGGATTGTTGCACGTCGGCCTGAAGCGAGTGGTGCCGGAGGCGCTGAAACCGCGCAAGATCGCCATCGGTAGCGGCGCTCCGGCGGTGCAGACCTCGATCGCCAACGACACCCAGGACGCTTCGAAAGCAGCCTGACCGGTGGTGCGATGATGAACGCGGGGGCCGGGTCCGGCCCCCGTTTTCATGCCGACCCGTTTTTCATGCCGAATCGACTGCACCACAGCCGCTGGGATCGCGGCAGGCGGCCCAGGGCGGTGAAGTCAGGGGCGCTTGAAAAATGCGTCGGCGGCGCTGCGGTGGGTATTCTTGCGGCCGATGTCGGCCTCGACCCTGGCGATCTCGGTTCTTAACTCCTCGATATAACTGCGCAGTTCGTCGATGCCGAGGCTGTCGAGCAACAGCGGGTCCAGCCGGCGGCGTTTCGTCAGGGGGTCGTCTTCTTCCCGGGCCATTTGGTTGTTCCTTCGGCGATATCAGGCGACTTGGCGTCGCAGCCATGCGTGCCGGAGAGATCATAATACCGCCAAAGTCGCTTGACCCACCCCCCTTGCCTTGTCATATCCGGCACTCGGCCGCGGCCATGAGTTGTCGTCTTGTGTGGGCATCTGCGCTGCGTGGCCTGCAATCGACAACGTCTGAACGAAGACGACCTTTGGCCCTGAGAGTGTGAAATGCCATGACCCTTCCGCTGATGCCAAAAGCCACCGCCGTGTGGCTGATCGATAAAACCGCCCTCACGTTCACGCAGATTGCGGAGTTCTGCGGCATGCACCCGCTCGAGGTGCAGGCTATCGCCGATGGCGAGGTCGCCCAGGGGATCGTCGGCTACGACCCGGTTGCCAACATGCAGACCACGTTGGAGAACATTCGCCAGTGCGAGGCTGATCCGAACGCCCGGCTGAAGCTGATTGCCAACGCCCTGCCGATGCCCAAGCGGTTGCGTGGGTCGCGCTATACGCCGGTTGCCAAGCGCAATGACCGTCCGGATGCGATCGCCTTCGTGCTGCGCAATTTTCCTCAGCTTTCGGAAGCCCAGGTCGGCAAATTGCTGGGCACGACCAAGGACACGATCCAGAAAGTGCGGGAACGCACGCACTGGAACAGCGCCAACATCAAGCCGCGCGATCCTATCATCCTTGGGTTGTGCAGTCAGACAGATTTGAATGCGGCGGTGGCTCAGGCCAACGACCGCCTGCAGCGGGAAGGACGGACGGTGCCGGTGCCGCCGCCGCCGGAGGCGGACGAGGCCGCCTGACCGGCTTGGCGGGGCAAGCTGAACGGTGTCCGTTCAGTCGGCTTGGGTTCGCAGCCTTTCCATTTCATCTTTCAGGCGCAGCTTTTCGAGTTTAAGTCGCATGAGGGCTTCCGTATCGGGTTGCGGACGATGGTCCTCGTCGAAAATTCGCGTTTCGAGCGATGCGTGCCGTTCCTTCAGCGCGTCGAGACGGGTATTCAGGCTCATGGACTGGGTACCTCCGCGTTTAACCGGTGGGCTGCCAGCGGGCACCGCAGTGACCGCGGCGGGTCAGCGTAACGCATTTGCAAACGATCTGGCCAGCTACAACTTTGCCCCAGATTCGAACGTTTATTTCTATCGTAGGTTGTGGTCATGCTGAACGATAGGGATTCGCTGCTGCGCAAGCTGCACGGGTTGCGCAGCGAGCATCGGGATTTGGACACCGTCATCGCGCGCCTCGCTGACCAGGGCGCATCGGATCAATTGCATCTGCAGCGTCTGAAAAAACGCAAGCTGATGCTACGCGATGAGATCGCCTGGCTGGAAAGCCGGCTGATCCCGGACAGTATTGCCTGAGATGGCGGCGGGGCAGGCCGCTTTGGTCGGGATCATCATGGGCAGCCAGTCGGACTGGCCGGTGCTGATGCATACGGCCGAAATGTTGGTTCGGCTGGGCGTGCCTCATGAGGTGAAGATCGTCTCGGCGCATCGGACTCCGGATCGGCTGCGCCGCTATGCGACGACGGCTCGGGATCGCGGGTTGAAGGTCATCATCGCCGGGGCGGGGGGTGCGGCGCATCTGCCGGGGATGTGTGCCGCGTGGACGCCGCTGCCGGTGCTGGGTGTGCCGGTTGAGGGGTCGGCGCTGGGCGGCATGGACAGCCTGCTGTCGATAGTTCAGATGCCGGCGGGAGTCCCGGTTGCCACCCTGGCGATCGGCCGGGCTGGCGCGGTGAACGCGGCGCTGATGGCGGCGGCGATTCTGGCTATTAGCGATGTCCGGGTTGCGGCCCGACTGGATGCGCTGCGGGCCGAGCAGACCGGGGCGGTGCCGGATGCTCCGGATGCGACGTCTGCGCGGCGGGAGCGCGCGGATCGGTCATGACACGGTTTCCGCTGCCGCCGAATGCGACCATCGGTCTGGTTGGGGGCGGCCAGCTTGGCCGGATGTCGGCGCTGGCCGCGGCGCGACTCGGGTACCGCTGCCACATCCTGACGCGGGAGACCGACAGTCCGGCGGCGCAGGTGTCGCACGGGGTTACGATCAGTGACTATAGCGATCCGGTCTCGTTGCGTGCGTTCGCCGATGGGGTGGACGTGATCAGCTTCGAATTCGAGAACGTCAGCGCGGAGGGGCTGGACCTGCTGGCCTCGATCAGGCCGGTGCGGCCGTCGCCCTCGGTATTGCGGATCAGCCAGGACCGGGTGGAGGAGAAGACTTTTCTGAATGGCGCCGGCGTGGCGACGGCGCCTTGGGCGCGGGTCGAGTCCAGGGGGGAGCTTGACGAAGCGGTGCGGCGGCTTGGGCTTCCGGCGGTGTTGAAGACCACCCGGCTGGGTTATGACGGCAAGGGGCAGGCGACGCTGCGTGCGGTGGAGGACCTGGACGGTGCGTGGGATCGGCTGGACCCGAAACCGCTTGTGCTGGAGGGGTTTGTCGACTTCGCGCAGGAGATCAGCGTGGTGGTGGCGCGCGGTGAGGATGGTGACTTGTCGTGCTTCGATACGGTGGAGAATCGCCATCGCGATCACATTCTTGATCTGACGCTGGCGCCGGCGCGGATTTCGCAGGCGGCGGACCAGGCGGCGCGGGCGATCGGCTGTCGTGTCGCGGAGGCGCTAGACGTGGTTGGGCTGCTGGCGGTGGAGATGTTTATCGACAGCGGCGGCAACGTGCTGGTGAACGAGATTGCGCCTCGGCCGCACAACTCCGGGCACTGGACGATCGATGCCTGTCCGGCGAGCCAGTTCGAGTTGCACATCAGAGCGATCGCCGGGCTGGCGCTGCCGCCGGCGACGCGGCACTCGGATGCGGTGATGAAGAACCTGATCGGGCCCGAGGGGATGGCGCTGTGGCCGGCCGCGCTGGCGGAGCCGGGTTTGATCCCGCATCTGTATGGCAAGGCGGCGGCGCTGCCTGGGCGGAAGATGGGGCATGTGACGCGGTTATTCCCACGTGGCGGGCTGCCGGGGGATTTCGGGGTGGATGCGGCGCTGGCCGTACTGGGTGGCTGAGGTCGATCGGTGCCTTGCTTCCGCCGCGTTCGGGGGCTATAGGCGCGGCTTCGGCCGGAGTGTAGCTCAGCCTGGTAGAGCACTGTGTTCGGGACGCAGGGGCCGGAGGTTCGAATCCTCTCACTCCGACCAGACGCCACTTCGTTTGAAGTATTCAGACCGGTTGTTTCAGCCGACTGCGGCGTATGGCTCGATCGCTTCGTCGTCCATCGTGGCCTGGGCGGTTTTCAATTCATAGATCGACTGCAGGTTCATCCAGTATTGCGCTGATGTGCCGAACACACGACCGAGCCGGATCGCCATTTGTGCGGTGATCGCCCGGTCACCGTTGACGATTTCGGTAATCGCGTTGTGCGGCACGTGGATACGGGTGGCGAATTTTCGGGCGCTGGTGGCGAGGGCTTCAAGTTCATCCTTTAGGAAGACGCCGGGATGGATCGGCGGAAGATTGTCGGTTGGACTGGTCATCGGAATTCTCCGGTTCTAGAGCTTTTAGTGATAGTCGGTGATCTCGACATCGTGGGCATCCCCGGACGCTTGAATGGCATCCGGCCCGACCGGCAGTGAAGTGTGGGGCGCCCATCTGAAGCAGAGTCGGTACTGTTGATTGATCCGGATGCTGTATTGTCCCCTGCGGTCGCCCCTCAGTGCTTCAAATCGGTTCGATGGTGGTGAGCGAAGGTCGGCCAACGTGGTGGCTGCCTGAAGCTTGGTCAGAGCCTTGGTTGCGGCCCCGCTGAAAGACTCGAATTCCTTGACGCGCCGTCCCGCAAGGAATTGCTCGGTTCGCTTATCCTTGCACCCGGTGATTGCCATGAAGAATTCCGCCCGAGATGGAGTATGGTATATACCACATACCATTTCAAGATCGGCTTAAGTCACGGTCCGCTCACTCGGTGCATGGGAAGCCAAGGAGCGGGGGACTCGCTGATCATGCGTCGGACCATTTTTGTCCCCAGTGGTCGGCGAATACCACATCCTGCAGCGAGGTTCTTCCGACCGGTCCGAACTTTCCCAACGGGTAGCCGATCGGCAGTATGGCGTAGGAGTGGGCGTCCTCGGGCAGTCCCATCGCGGTTTCGGTTTGCTTCTCGAACAGCAGATAGAGGGTTGTCAGGGTGGCACCGAGGCCGAGCGCGCGGGCTGTCAGCAGCATGTTTTGCACCGCCGGGTAGATCGAGGCGCCCGAGGTTCGGCTGTGCGTGCCGCCTTGCAGGCAGGGCACGATCCATACTGGCGCATCCTGAAGATGGTCGGCCAGGTGTTCGGCGGCCGCCAGCATGCGGTCGAACCGGTCGCGGGTGGATCCGGGTGCGGGGGCGCCGGCGCGGTATCGCGGTGCCACGGTTTCGTGCCAGGCGCGACGGTACCATTGTGCCACTTCGGTTTTGATCGATGAATCTCGGATCACCATGAAGCGCCAAGTCTGCATGTTGCCACCGTTGGCTGCCGCGATGCCGGCATCGAGGATCTGGCGGATCAGTTCGGCGGGCACCGGGTCCGGTTTCAGGCGGCGCATCGAGCGGGTGGTGCGGATGATCTCGAACAGGTCGGTGTTCATGGTGGGGCCTTGCTTATTGGCGCCGCTCGGTTTTTGCCGCGGCATCTGGTTGGATATCGAAATTAGGTCATTCCCAATCGCTGCGAGGCGATGCGCGCGCCGTCGGCCATTGATCGCAGCTTGGCCCAGACTACGTCCTCGGAGACGCGGCCGCGGCCGGCTGAGGTATCGAAGCCGCAATCGGTGCCGGCCAGCACGCGGGTCGGATCGCCGACCGCGCGGGCGGCCAGTTCGAGCCGGTCGGCGACCACCTCAGGGTGTTCGACGAAATTGGTCAGCGGATCGATCACTCCGGCCACCACCACTTGGCCGTCGGCGAGCGGCAGGTTCTTCAGGCAGCGGTATTCGTGGGCATGGCGGGGATTGGCGAACGGCAGCACCCAGCCGCCGACTTTTGCCCGGCTGATGGTGGGCAGGATGTCTTGCAGATCGACGTCGCAATCGTGGGGGGCTTCGTAGTTGCCCCAGCAGGCATGGATGCGGACGCGGTCGGGGGGGATGTCGGCCAGGGCCTGGTTGATGGCTTCCACCACGCGTTCGGCGAAGTCGATGAAATCGCCCAGCTTGCGGTCCTGGAATGAGACGTGCCTTTCCAGCGCAAGGTCGGGGGCATCGATCTGCAGCAGGAAGCCGGCGGCGACGATCGCCTGATACTCGATCCGCAAGGCTTGGCCGAGAGCGTGCAGATAGGCGTCCTCGGTGTCGTAGTGTTCGTTCATCATGGCGGCGGCGATGATTCCGGGCGAGGGTGCGGTCATGAACGGTTCGGCAAAGCGGCCCTCGACCTCGGACAGGGTGGCGCGGAATTCGTCGCACTCGGCCTTGATCAGGGCGGGGTCCAGATAGGTCACGGCGCCGATCGCCTTGGGCAGGGCGCCGCGGTTGCTGACCGAGCGGCGGGCGCCGTCCTGTTCGCTGGCCCAGGCCTGGTAGCCCGGGTATTTGACGACGTCAGCCATCGGGCGGCGATTCCAGGTGCCGCCGAAGCCGGTCATCCGGCGGCGCACGTAAAGGAAGAACGCCTCACGCTGCTGCTCGCCGTTGTTGCCGACGTCGATGCAAGCGGCGATCTGCTGGCGCACGACGTGGCGGGTGGCCAGCTTGCCGGCGGCATCGAGGGCCGCTTCGTCGATCGCCTCGCCGGCGGCGCGGCGCGCATAGAGCTCGGTCAGCGCGGGCGGGCGCGGCAGGCTGCCGGTATGGGTGGTCAGGATGCGATGTTGGCTGGTGAGCATCAGCCGGTGGCCTCCATAAAGCTGGTATAGCCGAACAGGCCTACGGCGCCGCCGGTGTGCAGGAAGACGACGGTCTCGTTCCTGGGGAGAACGCGCTTGCGGATCAGGTCGATCATCCCCGCCATTGCCTTGCCGGAGTAGACCGGGTCGAGCAGGATTCCTTCTTGCTGGGCTAGCATTTGCACCGCCTCTCGCATCGCTTCGGTGGGGATGCCGTAGCCGGCGCCGACGTAATCGCAGTTGGCGACCACGGCCTGGCGCGGCACGCCGGCGCCCATTCCGACATATTGGGCGGTCTCCTGGGCCAAGCGATGGACGTTTTCTTCCTGGCGGTCGCGCGGCAGGCGGACGCCGATGCCGAGCACGGGGACGTGGGCGTTGATTCCTTCAAGCCCGACGAGCAGGCCGGCATGGGTTCCGGCGCTGCCGGTGGCGGTGACGATGCGGTCGATCCGCAGGCCCATTTCGTCGGCCTGCTGCATCAGTTCCTGGGCGCAGGAGACGTAGCCGAGCGCGCCGACCTTGTTGGAACCACCGCCGGGGATGACGTAGACCTGCTCGCCGGCGGCACGCAGGGCGGCGCCCTTGGTCTCGGCCTCGGCGTTCATGTCGAGGCCGGCAGCGCGGTATTCGATGTGGCATCGGAACAGCTTGTCCAGCAGCACGTTGCCGCTGCCGAGGTAGTCGCGATCGTTGGTTTCGACCCGGTGTTCGAGCAGCGCGGTGCAGGTCATGCCGACTTTGCGTGCCACCGCGGCGGTTTGGCGGACGTGGTTGGACTGCACCGCTCCCTGGGTGACGACGTGGGTGGCGCCCTGCGCCTTGGCCTCACCGATCAGCCATTCCAGTTTGCGCACCTTGTTGCCGCCGGTGGCCACGACGGTGCAGTCGTCGCGCTTGATCCAGATCTCGGGGCCGTCGAGGGTTCGGGTCAGGTTGTCGAGTCGCTCCAGCGGGGTGGGCGCCGGGAACAGGCGAACCCGCGGAAATCGCGCGAGATGCATGGGCGTTCTCCTGAAGAATTGTTTTGTCTGGATATCAAATGTTTAATTTGGTGTATCCTGTCCCATCCGGCACCCCGGGGCCAGATATGCCAGGGTTTGGATGTGTTGGTCCGACGGCGGTCATTCGTCGTATCGGACAGATATAGAAGCGCAGACAGGAAGGGCGATCAGCCATGCACATCATCCGGCGACGCGGTTGGGAGGTGGCGGAGCGCGCGGTCACTCCAGAACATCTGGTGCTGCATCGCCGGTCATTGCTGGCCGGCGCGACGGCGATGACCATCCTGCCCGCGATGGGGGCTTCCGCCGATACCCCGGCGGTGCGCGACTATAAGCCCGGGCGGCCGCTGACCGAGGAGAAATACGCGACCACCTACAACAACTACTACGAATTCGGCGACAGCAAGGATATCTGGCGTGACGCCCAGGCGCTGAAGCAGCGGCCGTGGACGATCAAACTGGACGGCATGATGAAGCAGCCGCGCACCATCGATATCGACGACCTGCTGAAGCAGGTGTCGCTGGAGCAGCGGGTCTATCGTCACCGCTGCGTCGAGGCGTGGGCGATGACGGTGCCGTGGACCGGGTTTCCGCTCGCCGCGCTGCTGAAACTGGCTGAACCACTGGGTTCGGCGAAATACGTGGTGTTCGAGACCGCACAGGACAAAGTGATGTCCGGCCTAGATACGCCACTTTATCCCTGGCCGTATGTCGAGGGGGTGACGATCGACGAAGCCGGCAATGACTTGGCGTTCATCTCCACCGGGATGTATGGCAAACCGCTGCCGCCGCAGAACGGCGGCCCGATCCGGCTGACACTGCCGTGGAAATACGGCTTCAAATCGGGCAAGGCGATCGTGAAGATCAGCTTCACCGACAAGCGTCCGATGACCTTCTGGGAGGCCCTGGGGCCATCGGAGTATGGTTTCTGGGCGAATGTGAACCCGGCGGTTCCGCATCCGCGGTGGAGCCAGGCGACGGAACGGCTGCTGGGCAGCGACGAAAGAGTCCCAACACAGATTTTTAATGGCTATGCTGAACAGGTCGCCGCGTTATACGCTGACCGCAAGACAGAGAAGCTATTCATGTGATTGCCCAACGCGTCCTGGCCGTGATGTCCGCCATTTTCCTGGTCGCCGCCGTCGCCATTGCGACGTTCGGGCCGGAAAGCATATCGCTGGGGCAGGCGCTTTATCTGCTGGATCATGACGTGCTGGACAAACTGCCTGCCTGGTCGACCCGGACCCTGGGAACCTGGATGTGGACGGCGGTGATCCAGCCGTTGCTGGTGCGGCCGGCGTGGCTGGTCCCGGCTTCGGCGGGGATCGTTTGCATTGGGCTGTCGATGTCGTTCGCCTACCGCAAGACGTCGCACCGGTCGCATCGGCGAAGCTGACTGGGTCGGCGTCGGACCGGGGGGCGGCTTTTGCGACGGCCGGTGATCAAAATAAGGCGATTGGGCGCGGCGGGTTTGCGATTGGCCCACGTACCGGACGCGGTCGGATCAGCGGGGGTTTTGCAATGGCGCGTTTGAAGACCGACCCAGCTCATTTTGAAGTCGTCAAGAACGCGCTGTATTCGGCGGCCGAGGAGATGAAGATCGTCCTGGCGAAGACCGCCTATTCGCCGCTGCTGAAGGTGGCGGGGGATTACTCTTGCGGCATTTTCGACGTTGACGGGAACATGGTCGCCCAAGGGCCGGACCTGCCGATCCATTTGGGGTCGATGCCGGATGCGGTGCGCGCGGTGGTGCGGGCGTTCGGCGACGTGGTGCCGGGGGACGTGTTCATCCACAACGATCCTTATGACGGGGGATCGCATCTGCCGGATGTGAACGTTGTGGCGCCGGCGTTCCATCAGGGCCGCTTGCTGGGGTTCGGCTGCGTCCGAGCGCACTGGCCGGATATCGGCAGTGCGACGCCGGGCAGCTATGGCGCGGTCACCGAGATCTATGGCGAGGGACTGCGCCTGCCGCCGGTGCGGCTTTATCGGGATGGCCGGCCGGACCCGGCGGTCGAGGCGATCATCCTGGCCAATGTGCGCACTCCGGCGGAGCGGCTGGGCGATCTGCGGGCGCAGGTGGCGGCGAACTATCGGGCGGCGCAGCGGCTTGGGGAGCTGGCGGCGAAGTATGGCACCGACTCGCTGTTGGACATCATGCAGGAGGTGCTGGATTACTCGGAGACGATGATGCGGGCGGCGCTGCGGGCGCTGCCTGACGGCGAGGCCGAATTCACCGATGTGTTCGATGGTGACGGGGTGATCGGGCCGGGAGAGACCGAGGACGAGACGTTCAAAGTTCACATCAAGCTGGTGAAGCGCGGCGATACCATCACCGCTGACTTTACTGGGTCGGATGACGCGGTCGCTGGGCCGATGAACGCGCCGCTGACGGTGACCGCGTCGGGGGTATTCTGCGCGCTGAAGATGATCGCCGACCCGAACAGCCTGATCCCGCCGAACTCCGGTTGCTGGCGGCCGGTGACGGTGACCGCGCCGCCGGGATCGGTGGTGAATGCGCAGCATCCGTCGCCGGTGGTGTATGCCAATCACGAGATCTCGCACCGGGTGGCGGACATGGTGATGGCGGCGTTGTTCGCGATCACGCCGGGTTCGGTGATGGCAGGGTCGCAGGGGACTTCGGCGGTGATCACGTTTGGCGGGGTGGATTATCGCAACGGCGATCGTTTCGTCAGTTACGAGTCGGTCAAGGGAGGGTTTGGGGCTCGGCCGGTCAAGGATGGCATCAACGCGGTGGCGAGCACCGTGTCCAACATGAGCAACACGCCGATCGAGATTCTGGAGATGAGTTTTCCGTTGCGGGTGGAAGAGTATTCGCTGGTGCCGGACAGCGGCGGGGCCGGCACCTATCGCGGTGGGCTGGGGGTGCGGCGGGTGTGGCGGGTGCTGGAGAACCAGGCGCATGCCGCGGTTTGCTGCGAGCGGACGGTGACGGCTCCGTTCGGGTTGGACGGTGGATTGGCTGGGGCGGCGGCGCGGCTGGAACTGATCGCGCCGCGGTCGAATGCGCGCCGGTTGACCAGCAAGGGCGGGTTCCTGGCGCCGGCCGGGTCGCTGGTGGTGATGCAGGCGCCAGGGTCTGGTGGATACGGACCGCCTTCAGGACGCGACCGGGCCGCTCTTTGCGAAGATCTGCTGGACGGTTACGTTACCGCGGCTGAAGCTCGCCGGGCGTACGGCGTCGAACCGCCCTGAGACAACGTGATGCCGGGACAACCCGCCTGGCCTAGACAACGCAAGGAACATGTCATGTCGCAATCGCTGCCGCTCGTGCCACAGAAGGGGTCCTATAAGGTCGAGGTCGAAGCAGGAAAGTCCTATTGGTGGTGCGCCTGCGGCCAAAGCAGCACGCAGCCGTTTTGCGACGGCAAGCATAAGGGTTCGGGCTTTGCCCCGATCAAGTTCGAGGCGGACGAGAGCCGGGTGGTATCGTTCTGCGGCTGCAAGGGAAGCGGCAAGGCGCCGCTTTGCGATGGGTCGCACAAGAATATCCCATAGGGAGCCAGCTTCCTTTTCTCGGACAGATCCGCCATGCTTTGTTGCCTATACAATGGAGGTGACAGGTGACCCGATCGGAATTGACCGAGAAGATCCTTGATATCAAGCGGGAGAAAGACTGGAGCTGGAAGTATATCTGCGAGCAGATCGGCGGAATGTCGGAAATACTTGTCGTCGGCGCGCTGCTTGGGCAGATGAAGCTGGTCAAGCCGCTGGCACGCAAGGCCGCTTCATTGTTCGGGCTGAGCGCGGCTGAGCAGCGGATGTTGAACGAAGTGCCGTACCGCGGAACGGCAATGCCTCCGACCGATCCGTTGCTTTACCGGTTCTATGAGCTGGTGATGGTGAATGGGCCGGCCTGGAAGGCGCTGATCGAGGAGGAGTTCGGCGACGGCATCATGTCGGCGATCGACTTCGATGTGGCGATCGATCGAGAGGCCCATCCGAAAGGTGACCGGGTGAAGATCACGATGTCGGGGAAGTTCCTGCCGTTCAAGTATTACGGCAATGAGCAGGGGGTTCCGGAGACGGGGGTGCGGGAGGAGTAAGCGCATGTTCCGCGTTGCGGATCGACCCTCGCGCAGGTCATGACGCGTGCTTAGTCTGACAGCGGCCAGCCTCGTCGTTGGTAGGCGCCGTCCCAAAACAGGTACTCGTATTGGGTGGAGCGGGTGAAGGCGGTCATCATTCGGGCGCGCAGGACGTCGGTCGAGGCGGCGGCGGCTGAATCGGTCGCTGCGATGACGGCGCGGACGGCGTCGCCGAACGCGGTGTCGGAATAGGTGTCGATCCAGGCTCGATACTTGTTGTCCGGGGCGGCGGTTCGGGCGATCGCGTTGCCGACGTCCCAGTAGATCCAAAAGCAGGGCAGCAGCGCCGCCATCAGCACTTCCCATGGTTCGTGGTGGGCGGTGGCGAGCAGGAAGCTGGTGTAGTTCAGGCAGTCCGGTGACGGTTGGACGGGTGACGGTTCGGGCGGTGTCGGATCGGCGGCGAAATGGGTCAGGTATTGGGCGTGCAGTGCCTGCTCGACCGCCACGGCTTGCAGCGCGCATTCGCCGAACAGGCGCAAGGTCGCGCCGTCCGGTCCCTTGGCGCCGGCGATCACCAGGATGCGGGCGTATTGGTCGAGATAGAGCGCATCCTGGGTGATGTAGAACCGGAACCTGGCGGGTTCGAGGGTGCCGGCGGCGAGTTCGCGGTTGAACGGCAGGGCGTGGATCGCGGCGCGCAGTGCGGTGTTGTTTTGCCAAGCGTGGTCGCAGAAACTGGTCATGCAATACTCTTGGAGGCCATTTCGAAGGTGTTGCGAGACAGGCCGGGCAGATCGAGAATCCGTTGCAGTTCAGCCTGCATCAGAGTTTGGCGCGCGGTGTCGAAGCGGCGCCATTGACCCAGCGGCGAGACCATGCGGGCAGCGACCTGGCTGTTGGTTGGGTCAAGCTGAACGATGGTGTCGGCGTACAAACTGTAACCGGCGCCGGACCGATCATGGAAGCGAACCTGATTGGCGCCGAAACTGCTGACCAGTGCTCGGATTCGGTTGGGATTGCGCAGGTCGAAATCGGGGTGGTTTTTGAGCTCTTGCACCGACTGGGCGGTGGCGGGCAGCGGTGACAGCGCCTGGATCGCGAACCATTTGTCGAGCACCAGCGGATCGCCTCGCCAGGCCTGATAGAACGCGTCCAGGGCCTGCACGCGCTGCAGGCAATCCTCACCCGACAGGATCGCCAGCGCGGTCAGCACGTCGGTCATGTTGCCGCCGGCATCGAACTGCGCCTTGGCGAGTGGCACTGCCTGGGCGTCGCCGCCGGCGACCAGATAGCTGAGGCAGGCATTGCGCAGCGAGCGCCGGCCGATCGCTGCGCCGTCCATGGTGTATCCACCACTGTCGGTCAGTTTGTCATACAAAGCACGCAGCGGGCGGCTGAGCGCCTGGCCGATCGCGGCGCGGGCGGCATCGCGCGCGGTGTGGATCGCATCGACGTCGACGATGGCCATCTTGTCGGCGAGCGAGGCTTCGCCGGGAAGCGCCAAGGCCTCGGCGGCGAACGCCGCTTCCTGGTCCAGGATGGACGCCATCGCCTCGATCAGCGCGGGGTCCGTGACCGGTTCGCGTCCGGCCTGGATGGCGGCGACCATGTCGAGCAGCACCGAGGCTGCGAATTGCTGGCCGGATTCCCAGCGCACGAACGGGTCGCTGTCGTGAGCGGCGAGGAAGCGCAGGCGATCGGGGGTAAGGCCGGACAGCTTCACCGGGGCGGAGAAATCGCGCAGCAGCGATGGCACCGGGGGGCTGGCGACGTCGGTGAACTCGAAACTGTTTTCCGTTTGGGTGGCGAGCAGGATGCGGGTGCCGGCGACGGGTTCGGGGTCGCCTTGCAGGCTTGTAGTGAGTTGTTGGCCGTTGCCATCGAGCAGGCCCATCGCAACCGGAATGACCTGGGGGGACTTGTCCGGCTGGCCGGGGGTGGGTTTCGTGGTCTGGCGGATCGTCAGGGTGTAGCGTTTTGTTGCGGTGTCATAAGAATCCTCGACCGAGATTTCCGGTGTGCCGGCTTGATGATACCACAATTTGAAGTCTTGCAGATCGACGCCGGATGCGTCCTGCATGGCCTGCACGAAATCGTCGATGGTCACGGCTTGATTGTCGTGGCGGGCGAAATAGAGGTCCATGCCGCGGCGGAAGGCGGGACGGCCGATGATGGTGGCCATCATGCGGATCACCTCGGCGCCCTTGTTGTAGACGGTGGCGGTGTAGAAGTTGTCGATCGCCATGTAGCTTGCCGGTTGCACCGGGTGGGCGAGCGGGCCGGCGTCCTCGCGGAATTGCGCCGCGCGCAGGCCGCGAACGTCGCCGATCCGCTTTACGGACCGGCTGCCCTGGTCGGCGGAGAATTCCTGATCGCGATAGACGGTGAGGCCTTCCTTTAGCGACAGTTGAAACCAATCGCGGCAGGTGACGCGGTTGCCGGTCCAGTTGTGGAAATACTCGTGCGCGATGACGGTCTCGATGCCCTGGTAGTCGGTGTCGGTCGCGGTCTCGGGCCGGGCGAGGACGTATTTGGTGTTGAAGACATTCAGGCCCTTGTTCTCCATCGCGCCCATGTTGAAGTCGGACACCGCGGCGATGTTGAACACGTCGAGGTCGTATTCCAGGCCGAACACGTCCTCGTCCCACCTCATCGAGGTTTTTAGCGAGTGCATGGCATGGGCGCAGCGGTCTTCGTCGCCGCGGCGGACGTAGACGCCGAGCTCGACGGGGCGGCCGGAGCGGGTGGTGAAATGGTCCTTGACAGAAACGAGATCGCCGGCGACCAGGGCGAACAGATAGCATGGTTTTGGATGCGGATCGGTCCAGGTGACGGAACGGCGGTGGTCGCCGAGGTCGGAGATCGGGCCGGGGTTGCCGTTGGACAGCATCACCGGGCAGGCGCTGATGATCGTCGTGGTGTAGCGCGACATCACATCAGGGCGGTCGGGGAAGTAGGTGATGCGGCGGAAGCCCTGAGCCTCGCACTGAGTGAAGTAGTTGCCGCCGGAGACGTAGAGGCCACTGAGTTCGCTGTTGTCCGCGGGGGCGATGCGGGTCTCGATTTGCAGCGTGCAGGCGTCGGGCATGTCGGGGATGACCAGGCCGGACTTGACGATGTGGTAGTCGGCCTCCGTCAGGGGTGTGCCGTCGCGGGCGAGGCGCAGCAGGGTCAACGCCTCGCCGTCCAGATGCAGGGCGGCGTCGATGGGGGCGGCGGGGTTGCGGCGCAGGCTGAGGCTGGCGACGACGGTGGTGGCGGCTTCGTCGAGGTCGAAGCGCAGGTCCACGGTGTCGATCAGGAACGGTGGCGGCGTGTAGTCGGCCAGCCGGATTTCCTGCGGGGCGACATCGGTGGCGATGGCATCTGCGGGCATGGGTTCTCCGGCTAACGGTTTAGCGGGGCTGACAGTTTGGCGGGCTTACGGTTTGGCTTGGCTGACGGTCTAGTAGGGACATGGCGACGCTAGCGGTTTCGGCCGGCCTCGGCGAGGACCTCTTTTGCCAGCGGCAGCATGGCGTAGTCGACCATGGCGCCCTGGTAGCTGACGGCGCCGAGGCCGGCTTTTTCCGCCGCCTCGAACGCAAGCAGCAAACCCTTGAAGTAGGCGACTTCCTCAGGCGTGGGCCGATAGACCGCGTTGGCGACGGCGACGTGGGACGGATGCATCACGGCGACGCCGGAATAGCCGATGTCGCGGGCCTTGCGGATCAGCCGTTCCACCGCGGCGAGGTCGTCCTGTGGCGTGCCGAAGATGCCGGCGATCGGATACATCGCGCCGCCGGCCCGGCTGTCGAGCACCAGTTTCGATGCCAGATACAGTTGTTCCTCGCCGCCGCCGGTGGCTCGGAAACCGAAGGCGCGGGCGAAGTCGCCGGACACCGGGCCGCTGAGCGCGCCGTGGATGCCGCGCACCCTGGGGCTGGCGTTCGCCAGGTGATAGGCGTGGTACATGCCCTGGGCGGTTTCCGGCAGCGGCAGGATACCGACGCTGGCGTGGGCGATGCCGGCGCGGCCTTCGGCGTAGCTGAGCAGGTCGTGCAAGCGGCGGACTTCCTCGGCGCTGGCGACTTTCGGCGGCACGATGGCGGTGAGGCCCTGGGTGACGGCGGCTTCGACCTCGACTGCGGTGCCGTCGTGCAGCGGCTGGATGCGGACGAAGGCAGCGACGTCGGCGTCACGCAGTTCGTGGATTTCGCTCTTCAGTTGTTCCATCGCCTGCGGCTTGAATTGCGGCGGGACGGAGTCCTCGATGTCGAGGATCACCGCGCCGGGGGAGACGCGGATGGCTTTGGCTACCCAGTCGCGGCGATGGGCGGGCACGAACAGCGCGGATCGGATGGGCCACATGGGCGGGTCTCCTGGCACGAATGGGGAAGTTTGCGGCGAGGCGGGGCATGGTGCAATCGTGGCGGCGGAGGTTCCGTTGCATGCCCTATCCCAGTCATTTGCTGCCGACCACGGTCGTCGGCAGCTATCCGCAGCCGGACTGGCTGGTGGATCGCGCGGCGCTGCATCGGCACGGGGTGCCGCGGGCACATGCGCGCGACGTGTGGCGGGTGGCGGGCGAGTGGCTGGAGCAGGCGCAGGATGACGCGACGATCCTGGCGATCAGCGACATGGAGCGGGCCGGGATCGACATCGTCAGTGACGGCGAGATCAGGCGGGAAAGCTACTCCAACCGATTTGCGCTGGCGCTGGATGGCATCGACGCGGAGACGCCGGGTGAGTTGCGATCCGCTGCCGGTCGGGTGACCAAGGTGCCGCGGGTGGTGGGGCCGATCCGCCGCGTGGCGGGGGTGGAGACGCGGGATGCGGCGTTCCTGCGGGCGAACGCGGCGGGGGCAACGAAGCTGACCTTGCCGGGGCCGTTCACGCTTTCTCGGCAGGTGCAGGACGATTTCTATCGGGACGAGGAAGCACTGGCGATGGACTACGCCGTCGCGGTGAACGCGGAGCTGCGGGCGCTGAAGGCGGCCGACATCGATGTGGTGCAACTGGACGAGCCGTGGGTGCGGACGGCGCCGGAGCAGGCGGTGCGCTACGGCGTCAAGGCGATCAACCGAGCGCTGGAGGGGATCGAGGGGCCGACGGTGGTGCATCTGTGTTTCGGCTATGCCGCGGTGGTGGCGGAGAAGCCCAGCGGATATGGGTTCCTGGCGGAATTGGGCGATACGATTGCCGGGCAGATCTCGATCGAGGCGGCGCAGCCCAGGCTGGATCTCGGCGTGCTGCGGGAGCTGGCCGGCAAGACGATCATGCTCGGGGTGCTGGACCTGAACGATCCGCGGGTCGAGGCGGTGGAGGTGGTGGCGGATCGGATCAGGGATGGCTTGCGCTATGTCGCGGCCGACAAGCTGGTCGCGGCGCCGGATTGCGGGATGAAGTATCTGCCGCGGCAGACCGCGTTCGGCAAGCTGCGCACGATGGCGGAGGCGGCGGCGATGGTGCGGCGTGAATTGGCCGGGTCGGCCGCCGGTTGCTGATCCCGATTTAGTTCTGTTCAGTTTGATAGGGCGATCGTCTGAGGTTGGTTCAACCTCAGACGATCGCACTTTAGGCGCGGCGCAACCGACGGCGGGGTTCGACTAATCGGCGGCTTGTTTGAAGTCCTCGGCGTAGCGCGTCAGGGCGCCTGCATCGGTCGGCACGATCGGGGCGAAGTCGGTGTGCGCGATCCACTCCGCGCGGGTCGGCTTGCGGATGTAGTTGGAGACGGCGTTCAGGGTCAGATAGACGATCTTGCGCGGATAGGGCGTGATGTTGCCGGCCGAACCGTGCACCAGGTTGCCGTGGAACAGCAGCAGGCCGCCGGGTTTGCCGGTGGGGGCGACGATGCCGCCTTTCGCCACCAGATCGGTGACGGTCTGCTCATCGAGGGTCCATAACGGGTAGGACGTGGTGCTGGTGTCGTGTGCGGCGGTCAGCACGCCCTGGGTGTGGCTGCGCGGGACCAGCATCAGCGGGCCGTTGATCGGCATTACCTCGTCGAGGAAGACGGCAATGTTCATGGCGCGGGGTTCGGGCATGCCGTCGTCGCGTGCCCAGGTGCCGTAATCCTGGTGCCACTGCCAGACGTCGCCGGTGAACGAGGCTTTGGCGTTGATCTTGTATTGGTGCATGTAGACCTGTTCGCCGAACAGTTGTTCGACCGGGCCGATCATGCGCGGATGGCGGGCGAGTAGCCCGTGCGCCGGGTTGTAGAGGTGCGCGGCGAAGGCGGTGCGCGGGGCGCCGGATTTCTCGCGCCAGACTTCCGGACGCTGCTGGCGGTAGATCTGTTCGGCCTCGGATTTGAGGATGGCGACCTCGGCCAGGGAGAAGGTCTCCGGCAGGAACAGGTAGCCTTCGTCGTGGAACTGGTGGGTCTGGGCTTCGGTCAGCATTGGGGTTCCTCCGTTGGGTTTATGCGGCCTGGGGTTGCAGTCGTTCAGCGGTGAGGCGACCGGCGGTGGCGGCATGGGCGCGGGCGGCGGATTCGGCGTTCGCCGGGTCACCAGCCAGGATGTGGCGCAGGATCTCGGCGTGCTCGTGGTGCCAGACCCGGGTGGCGTAGTTCGGTTCGCGCAACACGCTGGCCATCGAGCGCATCAGATGCGGCCACCAGGGCGCGGTGATATCCTCGATCGCCGGGTTGGCTGACAGGCGGTACAGTGCGCGGTGGAAATCGGTGTCGGCGCGGACCAGGATCGGGATCGGAGTGGCGGCGGTGAACTGCATGCCGTCCGCGAGTTGGCGCTGAAGCGCGTCGGTTTCCGCGGTGTTGGCGGTTCGGCCGGCCATGGTTTGAGCAGCGAGCCGGGCGGCGAGGCCGTCGATGGCTTCGCGGACCTGATACAACTGCCGGACCCGGAGCGGGTCGAGCGGGACGACGCGGAGGCCCTGGCGCCCAGCTTCCTCGACCAGGCCTTGGCGTTTCAGCAGATGCAAGGCGTGGCTGACCGGCTGACGCGACACGCCGAGGCCATCCGCGAGTTCGGCTTGGCGGATGCGTTGGCCGGGGGCGAGGCTGCCGTCGGCGATCGCCTGCAGGATCTGCTGGTAGGTGCGATCGACGAGGTTGAGGGTGGTGGTTAGCGGCTGCAACATGGAATTCGGAATTCCAGATTTACAGTCGAGAATTACGGCGGAAGCGGCTGCTCGTCAAGTGGTGCTGAGCAGTGGCCAAGGCGCGGTGGACACGGGTTCCGCGGCTCGGTCCCGCTCAGTCCGGTTGTCCCGTTCGCGGTTCATGGTGTTTGGCGAATAGTCTGGCACAGCGCTTGCCTATCTGAGATTCATAAGCTCGCCGCACCGTGCGTCCCCTTATCCGGGAGATCGTTCCATGCATCCTTCGCGTCGCAGCCTGACAAAACTGATCGGCTCCGCAACCATCGCATCGCTGTTCCGCTCCGGTGCCGCGCGATCGCAAGCCCGCAGCGTCAGCATCGGCATCACCTTGCCGCTGACCGGCGCGGGGGCGGAGGACGCGGTGAACATCCTGCACGGCGCGGTGCTTGCCATCGAGGAAGCCAACGCCGCGGGTGGTCCGGGCGGCTATCATGTGCAGATCGAGACGCTGGACAACGCTACCGCCACCGCCGGGCAGTATGATCCGATGCAGGCGGCGGTGAATGCCCGCAAGCTGGTGATCGACAAGAGCGTCGTCGGCGCGGTCGGCCCGATGAACAGCGGCAGTGGCAAAGCCATGGCGGCGATCCTCAGCCAGGCCGATCTGGCGACGGTGACCCCGAGTTCGACCAATCCCGACCTGACCGATCCGAAATTCGCAGCGCTTTATCGGCCGGGCGGAAAGGCGATCTACTTTCGCACCGTGACCACCGACTCGTACCAGGGTCCGAACATGGCGAACTTCATGGCGCAGCAACTGAAGATCAAATCGGTGTTCGTGCTGGACGACAGCGGCGCCTACGGCGTCGGCATCGCCGATGCGTTCCAGGCGCGAGCGGCGAAGATCGGGATCAACGTGCTGGGCCGCGACCGGGTCGATCCGTTGGCGGCTGATTACAGTTCGGTGCTGACCCGGGTGCGCGGGCTGGGAGCGCAGGCGCTATATTGCGGTTCCAGCGCGCTGGCCGGGATCAAGCTGGTCAAGCAGTCGTACGAGATCGCGCCGAACATGATCAAGGCGGGCGGCGACGGCTTGCACCAGGTGTCGGTCCTGGGGGGCGCCGGGTTTCCCGCGGCGGAGGGCTGGTACACCACGATCGCGGCGCCCCATATGCTGGACGATAAGGTGATGCAGCCCTGGATGGATCGTTACGTCAAGCGTTGGGGCACGCGGCCGGCGGATTATTCCATCACCGCCTATGACGCGGCGCAGGTTGTGCTGGCGGCCATAGCGGCAGTGGCGAAAACCGATCAGCCGGTGACCCGAGCGGCGGTGCGTGACGCGATCCAGGCCGGGCGGGTGAAAACGCTGCAGGGAGACTTGGCGTTCGATGGGAACGGTGACCTGGACTCGCACGTCGTCAGTGTGTTCCAGGTGAAGTTCGACCCGAATTATCCGCCGACAGATGTCGTGCACCAGTTCAAATACATCGGCGCGGCGCCGTCGGACGCGAGCTGACCGGCCGTTACGATTCCATAAGGGCGTGGGTGTCCTGCTCGGACAACGGGTGGGTGTCCTCTCCGGACAATGCGTGGGTGTCCTGCTCGGACCATACCAGGGTTGCCGGGTCGCCGGGTTCGGTGGGCTTGCGGTAGAAGGTCTGGTCGGGGACCAGGGCGGAGACCTCGTCGCCGGCCTCGGTCAGCAGTGCTACCCGCACCATCGAGCCCTGATACTCGACGGCGGTGACCTTGCCGTTGACGTAGGGGCCGTTGACGTGCGGGCCGTCCTGGGGTGTGCCGAGGCGGCAGCGGTCGGCGCGGACGGCGACCGGACCCTGGTTCGACCGCAGCACGTTGTGGCTGCCGATGAAGCGGGCGATGAATGGGCTTACGGGGCGTTCAAAGACGTCGCGAGGTGGGGCGGATTGGCGGATGTGGCCGTTCTCCATCACCACCATGAGGTCGGCCAGGGCCATCGCCTCATCCTGGCTGTGGGTGACGTGAATGAAGGTGATGGCGAGTTCGCGCTGCAGGCGCTTGAGTTCTTCGCGCACCTTGACGCGCAGGAAGGGGTCGAGCGCGGACAGTGGTTCGTCGAGCAGCAGCACCCGGGGGCGGTTGATCAGCGCGCGGGCCAGGGCGATGCGTTGTTGCTGGCCGCCGGATAGTTGCGCGGGCAGCCGGGTGGCGAAGTCGGCCATGTGCACCAGAGCGAGGTATTCGCGCGCTCGGTTGTGCCGCTCCTGCTTGGCGACGCCGCGCATTTTCAGGCTGAAGGCGACGTTATCGAGGCAGGACATGTGCGGGAACAGGGCGTAGCTTTGGAACATCATCGCGGTGCCGCGCTTGATCGGCGGCAGGTCGGAAACGTTCTGTCCGTGGATCAGGATGTCGCCGTCGGTGACCGCCTCGTGGCCGGCGATCATGCGCAGCGTGGTGGTCTTGCCGCAGCCGCTGGGACCGAGCAGGCAGCAATAGGTGGCGCGGGGGATGCGCAGGGAGATGGTATCGACGGCCAGGGTTGGGCCGTAGCGCTTGGTCACCGATATTAGTTCGACGTCGAAACGTGTATCCATTATCCGACCTTTGCCAATGTGCGGCCGCGCCGCCGCTGCAGCCGCAGCACGACCAGCAGCGAGACGGTGATCGCCAGGAACGACACGGCGGTGGTCAGCGTGCCGATGGCGAACAATGTGGGCGAGGTATCCGACGAGATCAGCGCGTAGATTTCCAGCGGCAGGGTGTTCTTCGGCCCGATCGTGAGCGTTGTGCGGGCGTATTCGTCGTATGACAGGGTGAAGGCGGCCATGGCGACGCCGATGATGCCGGGCAGCAGGATGGGGATGGTGATGTGGCGCAACCGCTGCCAGGCGTTGGCGCCGAGATCGGTGGCGGCTTCCTCCCACGAGCGGTTGAAGCGGTTGACCACGGCGAACATGGCGAACAGGCCGAACGGCAGGGTCCAGGTCAGTTGGGCGCCGAGCGCGGAGGTGAACAGGCTGGGTTGCAGACCGAGGAACTGGAAGCCGAGACCGATGCCGAAGCCGACCAGCAGGCTGGGCATCACCAGGCTGGCGACGGCGAGGTAGAACAGCACGCCCGATCCGGGGAAGCGGCGGCGGAAGCCAAGCCCGGCGGCGACCGAGATGATGACGGTCAGCACGCTGACCACGGCGCCGAGGGCGATCGAGCGTTCGAACGCCACCGGCAGGTTGGCCATCTGGCCTTTCTGGAACACCTCGCGGAACCAGACCAGCGAGGTGCCGACCATCGGGAAGGTGACACCGCCGTTGGGGCCTTGGAACGACAGCACGTAGATGACGAACATCGGCCCGTAGAGAAACAGCAGAAAGGCACCGAACAGGGTTGCCAGGGCGTAGAAGGTCCAGGGGCGTTTGTCGCTGATGCGGCTGGCCGGCATGCTATTTCACCAATTCCTTGCGGACGTCGACCACTTTCATCATCGCGGCGACCAGGATGGCGACGAAGACGACCAGCACCATGGCGTTGGCCGATGCCGGCGGGTACTGCATCGCCTGGATTTCGGTGGACAGCATCGAGACGATGGAGGCGCTTTGGCCGCCGCTCATTTGGCGGACGACAAAGTAGTCGCCCATCACCTGGGTGAACACCAGGATCGAGCCCAGGACGATGCCGGTTTTCGACAGCGGGATGACGATGTCGACCATGGTGCGCCATCGGCTGGCGCCGGCGTCGACCGCGGCTTCGAGCAAAGCGGGGTCGATTTTTGACAGTGAGTTGGCGATCGGGCCGACCATCAGCAGGGTGAACAGGTGGACGTAGGTGACGATGACGGCGAAGTCGGAAAACAGCAGGAAGGTCAGCGGGTGCGAGGTGATGCCGAGGCCCATCAGCAGTTGATTGAAGGCGCCGTTCCGGCCAAGGAATGGGATCCAGGCGATGGTGCGGATGATGCCGGAGGTCCAGAACGGAACGGCGCAGAGCAGGAAGAGCACGGTGCGGGTTATGTTGTTCCGGATGTGGAAGATAAGGAAGTATGCGATGTTGAAGCCGAGGAACAGGGTAATCGCCCAGACGATGAAGGCGAATCGGAGCGAACTGACGTAGACTCGCCAGGTGGCCGGCGTGGTCAGCAGTTCGCGGTAGTTGTCCAGCAGGAATGCCGGGTAGATGCCGACGCGGTCGTAGTCGTAGAAGCTGACGATCAGGAAAAGCGTGGTCGGCAGGGCGAACAGGACGATCAGGATCAGTGCCAGCGGGCTGACCTGAAGCCAGGATACCAGCCAGGGCGGCAGCCGGGTGGATCGATTTTGCCTGGACGTTGCAACCCCACGGCCGACCGCTACGACCGAACTGAGGCCGGCTGTGGTCATGCCGCCTGCTGGATGGCGTCGCGGCAGCGCATCAGCGGCATGATGCGGGTGCCGAACTGCTCCATGCCGATGACGAAGTCGTCGAAGGTCATCATCACGCCGCGCACGCCGGGGACCTCGGCCAGTTCGTCGAGCATCCGGGCGACCGTGGCGTAGGATCCGACCAGCACGCCCTGGTTGGTCGGCAGCTTGTCGGTGCCCATGATGCGGCGCCGGTTGGGTTGGGCGTAGATGTCGGTGCTGGGGTCGTCCTGTGCCTGTTCGTCGCGATAGGCCAGTGCCTCGAGGTCGGTTCCGGCTTTGTAGTGGTCCCATTTGGCGTCGGCGGCGGCATCGGTTTCGTCGGCGATGATCATGACCAGGATCAGGGCGCCGCAGTCGCGGCCGGTCTGCTTGTTGGCCTCGACCAGGCGGGCGACGCTGGGTGCGACGGAGGTGGGGGCGTTGTGGCCGAACGCGGCGCAGAAGTTGTAGTCGGCGTATTGCGCGGCGAATTTCGTGCCGGCATCGCTTTGCGCGGCGCAGATGATCGGGATTCTGGCGGTTGGCGTCGGCAGGCAACGGCAATCGTCCATCTGGAAGAAGTCACCACGGAAATCGGAACGGCCGTCTTGCCACAACTGGTTCATCACGGTGACGTATTCGGCGCAATACTCGTAGCGGCGCTTGTAGTGTTCGGCGCCCGGCCAGATGCCCATCTGGGTGTATTCACGGCGCTGCCAGCCGGAGATGATGTTCACGCCGAACCGACCGTGCGAGATGCTGTCGATGGTGACCGCCATGCGGGCGGCGATCGGTGGCGGCATGGTGAGCACGGCGCAGGTGGCGAACAGTTTTATCCGGCTGGTGGTGGCGGCGAGGCCGGCCATCAGGGTGAACGATTCCAGGTTGTAGTCCCAGAATCCCGACGGGCCGCCGAAGCCGTGCAGCTTGATCATCGACAGCGCGAAATCGAACCCGAACTGCTCGGCCTTATCGACAATCGTCTTGTTCAGATCGTAGCTCGGTTTGTATTGCGGCGAGGTGGTCGAGATCAGCCAGCCATTGTTGCCGATCGGAATGAAGACGCCTAGCTGCATGGCGGGGATTCCTGTTCAGGAGGTGATGAATTCGTTCCATCGGCGGGTCAAGTAGCGGTCCTGATCCATCACCGAGTTCCACACTGCGATGTTGCCTAGCCGTTCCCACATCGACCCGCCGTCGCGCACTTTGCCGGCTTTTTCCATGATTTTGCCGAACGGGCTGAGGATGTCGGCCTGGGCGGGCTTGCCGTCGAACCAGTAGGCCGCCTCGGCCGGGGTGAGAAATTTGCGCGCGTTGTCGGGCTGGGCGGAGTAGTAACCTTCACGGGCGATGAACGAGCCTTCGAAGCCGCTGGTGTACCAGTTCATGTACTCGTGGAAGCAGTCGAGTTTCAGGCCGTCGACGTGCTTCATGACACCGAGCGAATAACCCCAGCCGCGATAGCCTTCCTTGAGCGGTTGGAAGGTGCAGGGAATGCCGCGGGAGCGGACGGCGGCGACGGCGGGCGACCACATCGACTGGATCACCACCTCACCCGAGGCCATCAGGTTCACCGACTGATCGAACGACGTCCAGAACGAACGGAACTGGCCGGCCTGCTTGATGTCCAACATGATCTTGATGGTCTTGTCGATCTCATCCTTGGTCATGTTGCCCTTGTCGCCGTATTTGATATCGCCGCGCGCCTCCAGCGCCATCGCGACGTCGATCACGCCGATCGCCGGGTTGTCCTGGATGGCGGCCTTGCCCTTGAAATCCGGCGCCAGCAAGTCGGCCCAGCTATCGACCTTACGGTGGATCAGGTCGGGACGGATGCCCAACGTGTCGCCGTTGGTGACGGTGGGGATGACGGTCAACCATTCGGTTGGCGGGCCGCCGGTTGCCTTGTTGCCGGTGGCGTCGGTGGCATACAGCACCGAGGTCGGGGTGATGCCCTGCTGCGGCAGTTTGCGGCCATCCGGATACTCGCCCTTGGTGAAGAGCGGCATGGTCTGGTCCATATACTTGAACTTCGCCACCGGAATGGTCTGCAATATATTCCGCCCGATCAGGTAACGCATGTAGACGATGCTGACATCGGCGCAGTCGATCGCGTTGGAACTGGACAGAAAACGGTTCAGCAGGTCGGCGTTCTCCGCCGCCTGCATCTGGATGGTGAAGCCGAGGTCCTTGGTTGCCTGTTCGGCGATGGCCGGGATGGCGGTGACCGGCGGCCCGACGTGACGCAGGACGATGTTCTTGACGTTCTGGGCCCAAATGGTTGGGAAGCCGGTGAGGGCCCCCGATCCGGCGGCCGCGCCGGCGCCGGTCAACACGGCTCGGCGGGAGACGCCATGCGGCGGTGGCTTGGCGATGGCGGAGGTCATGATCGGGTTTTCCTTGCGGTCGGTTCAGAGGTCAGGTTCGGGTCATAATGCACATTAGCCTAGAGCGAACCGGTGATCGCTGCAATGCAGCATGGTACAAAATGCCCTGAAACTTTGCTGAGTCAAAGACCAGTTGCTTTGAATGAATGGTTTTTAGGCGATTCATGCACAATATGAGTCCATTCGCTGCGATAAGTTGCTGCCTGCTGTGCGATGCAACCGAAGCGTCCGTTTGGGACGGTGGGTCCGGCCTCGGGGCCGGAGGATGACACGCACCGCGCTCTATCGCATGGTGTCGCGGTGGATTTTGAAGGAGGAAACCAATGGGTATGCTTGACGGCAAGGTCGCGGTGGTGACGGGGGCCGGTGGCGGCATCGGACGGGCGACGGCGATCGCGCTGGCTGCGAATGGCGCGAAGGTCGTGGTCAACGACGTCGGGGCCACGGTGACCGGCGAGGGCCAGGATGTCGGTCCGGCGCAGCGCGTGGTGGCCGAGATCGAGCAGGCCAACGGCAAAGGCCGAGCAGTGGCGAACGGCGGCAGCGTGGCGAGTTGGGAAGACGCCCAGCGAATGGTGCAGGATGCGATCGATAATTTCGGTCGCATCGATATCGTGGTGAATAACGCCGGCATTCTGCGCGATCGCATGTTCCACTATATGTCGATCGAGGAATGGGACGCGGTGATCAAGGTGCACCTTTATGGTGCGTTCTATGTCTCGCGCGCGGCGATCCCGCATTTCCGCAAGCAGGAGAGCGGGTGCTATACCCACATCACCTCGACATCCGGTCTGATCGGCAGCGTGGGGCAGGTGAATTACGGTGCGGCCAAGCTGGGCATCGCAGGGTTGTCGCGCAACATTGCAATGGATATGCAACGGTATCATGTGCGGTCAAACTGCATCGGGCCGCACGCGTTCAGCCGGATGATTGAGACCGTGCCGGGACAGACCGAGGAACAGCTGCAGGCGCGCGCGGCGAAGACCCGGCCGGATCACATCGCGCAGTTGATCGCGTTTCTTGGGACCGACGCTGCCGCGGGGGTGTCGGGGCAGATTTTCGGGGTGCGGGGGAACGAGGTGTATCTGTACAACCAGCCGCGTCCGATCCGGATCATGGCACGCCCGGATGGCTGGACACCGGAAAAGCTGGCGGAACATTGGCTGCCGGCGGTGACCAACAGCTTCACGCCGTTGGAGCGGACGCGGGACGTATATCCCTGGGATCCGGTCTAAGTCGTCGTCTGATGGCCGGGTTCAGCCCGGCCATCGACGGTGGGCGACGGCCGTGACAACGGCGGTTTGACCGCCGCGCAATCCCCAAGGATCAACACCTTATGCCATCCAGACTTCGCGGCGCCGATATTGTCGTGCGGACACTTGGGCGCGCCGGCCACAGCGATATTTTCACGCTGTCCGGCAATCACATCATGTCGCTGTTCGACGCCGCGATCGAAACCAGGCTGTCTTTGCTGCATGTCCGTCATGAGGCGGCGGCGGTGCACATGGCCGACGCGTATGGACGTTTGACCGGACGTCCGGGGATCGCCTGGGTGACCGGCGGTCCGGGGCATGCCAATGCGGTGGGGGCGCTGTTCACCGCGCTGGGGCAGGAGACGCCGATGCTGCTGTTGTCCGGGCATACCGAGACTGATCAGCTTGGCCGCGGCGGATTTCAGGAGCTACGCCAGGTGGATATGGCGGCTCCGGTGTGCAAGGCGGCGTGGCTGGCGACCGATACCGCGACGGTCGGTATGGAGGTGGCTCGGGCGCTGCGGCTGGCGGCGTCGGGGCGGCCGGGACCGGTGCATCTGAGCCTGCCCTCGGATGTGCTGGATGCCTCGGTGGCGGAGGATGCCGTGGTGTGGCCGGAGGTGGCCGATTTCACCGCGCCGGCGTTGGCGCTGGATGACGCGGCGGCGGACGCGGTGCTGGCGCTGTTGACGGCGGCGAAGCGGCCGCTGGTGATCGGTGCGCCGGTGCTGGCGACTCGTTCGGGGCGTGACCTGTTGCGCCGGATCGAGCAAGCGCTGCGGGTTCCGGCCTGCCTCAGCGAGGGGCCACGCGGCTTCAACGATGCCAGCCTGGGCGCCTACGCCAAGGTGGCCGAGCGGGCCGATCTGGTGGTGCTGTTGGGGAAGGCGCTGGATTTCACCTTGAAGTTCGGGGCGTTGCCGTTCGCGCCGGAGTGCCGGTTCGTCGCCATTGATCCGGATGGGGCGATCCTGCAACGAGCGGCTCGGGGTCGCGGACTGGCGTTCGGCTGCGTGGCGGACACCTATCCGGCCGGGGAGGCGTTGATCGCCCGGGGACGGGCTCGGGAAGACGCGGCCTGGCTGGCGGAGGCGCGGTCGTGCTTCGACGATCGGCCGGCGGAATGGGCGGAGCTGGCGTCGAAAACCCAGGGCATGCTGCATCCGGCGCAGGTTTTCCGGAGCTTGCAGAGGTTCCTCGATGCCGATCCGGACAGCGTGCTGATCTGCGACGGCGGTGAGTTCGCGCAGTGGGGCCAGGCGATGCTGCGCAACGACCGGCGCATGATCAACGGCGTGGCGGGATCCATCGGGTCGTCACTGCCGATGGCCTGCGCCGCACGCGTGGTCGAGCGCCGTGCGCCGGTGTTCGCGGTGATGGGAGACGGCACGTTCGGGTTCCATATGGCGGAGATTGAAACCGCCGTGCGCCTCGATCTGCCGTTCGTTGCCATTGTCGGTACCGACCGCCGGTGGAACGCCGAATATAACCTGCAGGTGCGGGACTATGGTCCGAACCGCGCGCATGGCTGTGAGCTGAACGCGACGCGATACGATCTGGTGGCGACGGCGCTGGGTGGGCATGGCGAACTGGTCACCGCGGCCGGCGACATGTCGGGCGCAATCGAGCGATCGTTGGCCAGCCGCAAGCCGGCGGTGGTCAATGTCATGATCGAGAGCATCGCCTCGCCGGTGGTTCGGCGTTAGTGCCCCGAGGATGCGGGGTTCTGTAGTCGCTTCGCATCGTCCGCTGGCGATTTCGTTCTAATATCAGACCAATAATTTCTGTATAGCTGAGTGGGCATGCAGATTGCATGGCCGCGGCCGCGCGGCTGCGTGAAAACGCTGGCGCCGATCAATGCCTAATCCGAAGCGTTTCGCCAACGTCAAGCAGAAGGTTCTGGTCATGTCGCAGGGCACTTTAAGGCACAACTGTCTGGGTTTCACTGAATTGCTGGCGCAAGGCATCGCGCTGATCTCACCGACGATGACCGCTGCCTTGATCATTCCTGTAATGTATGGAAACACCGGTGACTGGAGCTGGCTGTCGTACGCGCTCGGCACCGTGATGCTGTTGTTCGTTGCGCTGAACCTCAATCAATTTGCCCGCCGCTCGACCTCGGCGGGTTCGATGTATGCTTACATCTGTCGCGGGCTTGGTTTTACCGTGGGGGCGATCGGTGGCTGGTCGCTGATATGGGCTTATCTGGGGATTTCGATGGCAGGCGTCGCCGGGTTCTCCATTTTCGCCGAGAAGTTGTTCGAGATGGCCGGCATCCATGTGCCGCTGCTGGCCTTGGCCGCGGCCTGCGTGCTGATGGCATGGTTCTGCGCCTGGAAGGACGTCAAGGTCTCGGCGGTGCTGATGCTGGCACTGGAAGGAATTTCCATGACGCTGATCCTGCTGTTGTGCGTGATCAGCTTGTTTCAACATAACTTCGCAATCGACCACGCGCAGTTCGACACCGCGAACCTGCCGCTGTCGGGGCTTGGGCTTGGGGTGGTGGTGGCGATCTTCAGCCTGGTGGGTTTCGAGTGTGCCACGGCGTTTGGTGATGAGGCGCGCGATCCGCTGCGGACCATTCCGCGCGCGGTGATCCTCAGTCTGCTGATCTCGGGTGCGTTCTTCGTGTTTGTGACCTACGTGATGGTGCAGGCGACGCATGGGGCGAAGCCGCCGCTCGATCAGATGGACGCGCCGCTCAACGCCATGGCCGCCATGGTGCATGTGCCGCTGCTGCAGATCCCGCTGTCGCTGGGGGCGATGGTGAGCTTCTTCGCGTTGTGCCTGTCCTGCATCAATGCCGGTGGCCGGTTGATCTTCGCGATGGGACGCCACGGCCTGTTCCATCCGGCGACCGCCGGCGCGCACGACGTGAACGCGACGCC
This sequence comes from Rhodopila sp., assembly GCF_965277825.1. Lineage (NCBI taxonomy): Bacteria > Pseudomonadati > Pseudomonadota > Alphaproteobacteria > Acetobacterales > Acetobacteraceae > Rhodopila > Rhodopila sp. The sequence goes on from NZ_OZ255846.1 coordinate 1,960,694, forward strand.
GCATGTCGCGGTCTCGGTGATGGGGGTGATCGCCTTCGTGGTGCCGGCGCTGGGCCTGTTGTGGGGTCTGGCACCGCTGGATATCTTTAGCTATGTCGGCACCTTCGCCGCATTTGGGTTTCTGGTGCCGTATATCCTGATCACCGTTGCCGCACCCGCCTATCTGGCAAAGCGGTCGCAACGTCGTCCGCTGGACGTGGTGATCTGCGTGGCGTCGCTGGCGCTGCTGGTCATCCCGACCGTCGGTAGCGTCTATCCGGTGCCAGCCGCGCCGGTGGTCTATTTCCCTTATGTTTTTCTGGTCTACCTGGTGGCGGGCATTACCTGGATCCTGAGCGTGCGCCGGCGCAAGCCGGAGGCGTTGGTGGAGATCCAGCAGGATCTGGATCTGGCACATGCGCGCCATCAGGTCGCCTGAGGGTTGAATGAACGTTCGCGTTGCCGCGTTGTGGCGCTATCCGGTCAAGGGACTGCGTGGTCAGCCGGTGCAGGCGATCGAGGTCGAACGCTGTGGCTTCGCGAACGATCGGCGCTGGATGGTGGTGGATTCCAACGGTCGCTTCCTAACACAGCGGGAATTGCCGGTGATGGCGACGATTTCCGCCGAGCTGGTGGCGGACGGACTGGTTCTGCGCACCGAGGGCGATCGGGGGGTTTTTGTCCCGCGACCGGCAATTGACGTCGAAACGATATCGGTCACCGTGTGGCGCAGCACGGTGCCTGCCGCGCGGGCGCATCAAGCCGCGACGGACTGGCTGAAGGCGGTGCTTGGTCGGCCATGCCAGTTGGTCTATCTGGCAAATTGCGATGCCCGGCCGGTGGACCCGGACTATGGACAGCCGGACGATCGCGTCAGTTTCGCGGACGGGTTTCCGGTGTTGCTGACGTCGATGGATTCACTCGCGGACCTGAATCGCCGTCTGGCGCAGCCGGTGCCGATGCATCGCTTCCGACCCAACCTCGTCATCGAACATGGCGGCGCGTGGGCCGAGGACGGCTGGCGCCGGGTGCGGGTGGGAAAAGTGGAGTTCCGGCTGCCGAAGTCATGCAGTCGCTGTGTGGTGACAAGCGTTGACCAACAGAGCGGGGAAAGACCGAACCCGCATGAGCCACTGCATACACTGGGGACATTTCGCCGGGCCGCGGGCGGGGTGATGTTCGGGCAGAACATGATCCCCCAGACGTTGGCCCGCGTAGCAGTCGGCGATCCGGTGACGGTGCTGGAAACCGGCACGCCGAATGTTCCGGCCCGCGCGCTCAGCGCTGGGTGATGGCATTACTGGTCTACCTCGCGGCGGCGCTGGCCGAAATCGCTGGTTGCTTCGCTTTCTGGGCGTGGTTGCGTCTGGGCCGGCCGGCGTGGTTGATCGTGCCTGGGGTGGCGTCATTGGTGGTGTTTGCCTGTCTGCTCACCTTGATCGACACCAATGCTGCAGGCCGAGCCTACGCGGCCTATGGCGGGATCTATATCCTGATGTCGCTGGTTTGGCTGTGGATGGTCGAGGGTCATCGTCCGGACCGTTGGGACCTTGTTGGTGTGATGGTCTGTCTGGCCGGAAGCGCGCTGATCCTGTTCGGCCCGCGCGAGGGCTAGATCAGCCCCGCCGGTGCCGGCTGATTGACGCGGCACTTCGCAGCACGCACGCTCTTGGCGGCACGCAACGAAAGGGAGCCACGATGTCACGTCCATTCGAGGGCATCCGCGTCATCGACATCACCCATGTCCTGGCTGGGCCGTTCGCGGCCTATCAGCTTGGGCTGATGGGCGCCGACGTGATCAAGGTGGAACATCCGGATGAGCCCGATCAGAGCCGCGATTCGGGCACCGACGCCGATTTGAACCATGCTGGCATGGGGACCGGGTTTCTTACTCAGGGGTCGAACAAGCGCGCCATCACGCTGAACCTGAAAACCGAGAAGGGGCGGGAGATCCTGAAGCGGCTGGTGGCGACGGCGGATGTGCTGGTGGAGAACTATCGGCCGGGGGCGTTCGAGGCGCTGGGGCTGGGTTATGAGGACCTGCGCGCGATCAATCCGAAGCTGATCTATGCGTCGTTCTCGGCGTTCGGTCAGGATGGTCCGAAGCGCCAGCGCACCGCTTATGACCATGTCATCCAGTCGACCTCGGGCATCATGGCGATGACCGGCACGCCGGAGGTCAATCCGATCAAGATCGGTGCTCCGGCGATCGATTACGCGACCGGGACGATGGGTGCGTATGCGCTGTCCGCCGCACTGTTCCAGCGCGAACGTACCGGGCAGGGCCAGCGGATCGACATGGCGATGCTGGATGTCGCGATGATGCTGATGGCGAGCCATGTCACCGGCTATCTGCGCAACGGCAAGCATCCGCGGCCGTCGGGCAACCGCATGCCGCACGCGACCTCGATGGCGTATCAGACGGCCGCCGGAATGGTGATGCTGGGGGCGTCGAACCTGCGCCAGCAGAAGCGGTTGTGGACGGTGCTGGAGCGGCCCGAGCTGATCAAGCGCAGCAACGACGAACGCGACGCCGATCATCAGCGTGAGGCCTCGGTGCTGGGCGAGATCATGCTGACGCGGACGGCCGCCGAGTGGGAGGAGTATCTGCAGCAGCGGCACGTGCCGGCGTCCCGGGTGCGGACGATGGGGGAGGCACTCGCCGACCCGCAACTGGCGTCGCGTGGTCTGCTGCACCGGGCGGACGCCACGCCGGGAATCGAAGGGTCGTTCAGCGTGCCGGTCGCGGCGTTCAAGTTCGGTCACGACGGGCCACGAGTTGACCGGCCGCCGCCGATGTTCGGTCAGCACAATGACGAGGTCTTAGGCGAACTCGGCTACAGCTCGGCCGACATCGCCGGATTTCGTTCCGCGCGGATCATCTGAATGGGATGTTGCATATGAAACTGGGACGGCTTGGGGTTTGGTATTCCCCGGACAAACATGCCGGTGCGCAGCAGATCGCGGCATTCGTCAAGACGGTCGAGAGACACGGCTACGATACGCTGTGGTATCCCGAATCGCGCGGTTATGAGTCGTTCACGGTGGCTGGCTATATGCTGTCGCACAGCGACAGGTTGCAGATCGGCAGTTCGATCGCGTCAATCTATGCGCGCGATGCGTTCACCTCGCAGCGCGGGATGATCAGTCTGAACCAGTTGTATGGGGATCGCTTCATCCTCGGGCTGGGGGTCAGCCATATGCCGATGGTCGAAGGTGTCCGCGGGCATGTTTATCAGAAGCCGGTGCCGGCGATGCGGTCATACCTCGAGGCGATCAGGAAGGGCGAGGCGGGTGCGGACGAATTTCCGATCTGCATCGCCGCGCTGGGGCCGCTGATGCTGAAGCTGGCCGGGCAGATGACACGCGGGGCGGTGCCGTATAATACGACACCAAAACATACAGCCGAGGCGGCGAAGATCCTGGGTCCCGACAAATGGTTGGCGATCGAGCAAAAAGTGACGATCGAGGCCGACCCGATCAAGGCTCGGGCGTTGGGGCGGGAAGAGCTTTCTCGCTATATGGTGTTGGACAATTACCGCAATTCCTGGTTGGGCATGGGCTTCACCGAGGCTGATCTTTCGAACGGCGGTTCGGACGCGTTCATCGATGCGATGGTGCTATGGGGCAGCGTGGAGGAGGTCAAATCCGGGCTGCGGGCTCATTTCACTGCCGGGGCGACGCACGTGGCGATCCAGCCGGTGCATCGGATGGGGGATACCTCGGGGCGGGACGCGATGCTGGCGGCGCTGGCCGATACCTGAGTGGCGGGCGCGACGCGAAACAAAAAGCCTGCTACAATCCCACGATGAGCGTGTCCCTGCGCAAGCCGATGACGGTTGAGGCGTTCCTAACCTGGGAGGAACGCTGGGAGTTCGACGGTTTGGGACCGGTGGCGATGACCGGCCGGACCAACGCGCATGAAGCGATCGGGGGCAATCTTCGGTCACTGCTGCTTCAGGCGTTGCGGGGAACCCCATGCGCGGTGCGTGGGCCTACGTTGAAGATCGAAGCATCCGGGCGAATCCGGTATCCCGATGCTTTCATTTTTTGCTCCGCTGCCAGGCGCGACCAAACGGTGATCGCCGATTCGGTCGTCGTGTTTGAAGTGCTGAGCCAATCCACCTCGCGGATCGACCGGATCGAAAAGCTGCGGGAATATCAGGCCACGCCGTCGATCCGGCGCTATGTGATCCTGGAGCAGGACGCCGTTGCCGCGACGGTCTATCTGAAGCGAGACGAATCATGGACCGTCAGCGTACTGACCGGAGACGCCGTGCTGGCGATGCCCGAGGTCAACGCCGAGATACCACTGCCGGGGGTATACGCCGACGTCGAGCTTCCCTCGGCTGATACCGCGGAAGGCTGACCTATTCCGCCGCCTCAGCGTAAGCCTGAAGCGGGGCACAGGTGCAGATCAGGTTGCGGTCGCCGTAGACGTTGTCGACGCGCTTCACCGGCGGCCAGTATTTCGACGCGGCGACCCACGGCAACGGAAAAGCGGCCTGGGTCCGCGTATAGGCGTGTGTCCAGACCTCCGCCATGACCTCGGCAGCGGTGTGGGGGGCGTGTTTCAGCGGGTTGTCGGCGCGATCCAGCGTGCCGGCGGCGATCGCGCCGATCTCGGCGCGGATCGCGATCATGGCGTCGCAGAAACGGTCGATCTCGGCTTTCGACTCGCTTTCGGTGGGCTCGATCATCAGCGTGCCGGCGACCGGCCATGACATTGTCGGGGCGTGGAAACCATAATCCTGCAGGCGTTTGGCGATGTCCTCGACCTGGATGGCGGCTTCGGTGGCGAAGCCGCGGCAGTCGATGATGCACTCATGCGCCACCATGCCGTCGGGGCCGGTGTAGAGGATCGGATAGGCGCTACGCAGCCGGCCGGCGATGTAGTTGGCCGAGAGGATGGCGACCTCGGTAGCCCGCTTCAACCCAGCCGGCCCCATCATGCGGATATAGGCGTAGGCGATCGGCAGGATCAGCGCGCTGCCGAACGGGGCGGCGGAGACCGGGCCGATGCCGGTTGGCGGGCCGGCGTCGGCACGCAGCGGATGGTTCGGCAGCAGGCCGGCAAGATGCGCCGCCACGCCGATCGGGCCGACACCAGGGCCGCCGCCGCCGTGCGGGATGCAGAACGTCTTGTGCAGGTTCAGATGACACACATCGGCGCCGATCGAGGCGGGCGAGGTCAGCCCGACCTGCGCGTTCATGTTGGCACCGTCCATGTAGACCTGGCCGCCGTGCTGGTGGATCGCCGCGCAGATGTCGCGGATGCCGGCCTCGAACACGCCGTGTGTCGATGGATAGGTGATCATCAGTGCCGCCAGCCGGTCGGCGTGTTTCGCCGCCTTGGCGCGCAGGTCCGCCAGATCGACGTTGCCGTCGCGATCGCAGCCGACGACGACCACTTGCATGCCGGCCATTGCGGCGCTGGCGGGGTTGGTGCCGTGCGCCGAGGATGGGATCAGGCAGACGTTGCGATCGCCCTGATCGCGCGACTGGTGCCAGGCGCGGATCACCAGCAGCCCGGCGTATTCGCCCTGCGACCCGGCGTTGGGCTGCAGCGACACGGCGGCGAAGCCGGTGGCGGCGCAGAGCCAGGATTCCAGGCGGCGGATCAGCGTCAGGTAGCCGGTGGTCTGGTCGGGCGGCGCGAACGGATGGATGTCGGCGAAGCCGGGCAGCGTGATCGCTATCATCTCCGCCGTGGCATTCAGCTTCATCGTGCACGAACCCAGCGGGATCATGCTGCGGTTCAGCGCGATGTCCTTGTCCTCCAGGCGCTTAAGGTAGCGCAGCATCTCGTGTTCGGCGTGGTGCTGACTGAACACCGATTGCCCCAGGAAGTCGGTGCCGCGCAGCACCGCGGGCGGGATCGCGGCGAAAGCGCCGCCAAGGTCGGCACCGAGCAGTTGGGCGAGGGCCAGGAGGTCGTCGCGCGTGACGGTCTCATCCAGCGCGATGGCGACGCCGGTGTTGTCGACGCGGCGCAGGTTGTAGCCGCCGGCGGCGGCGCGGGCGATCAGGTCGTCGCCGGCTTCGATGACGATGGTATCGAAGAAGGTGTCGTGGCGCAGACGCAGCCCGGCGCGGATCGCCGCGGCGGCCAGCATGCGGGCCTGCAAGGAAACTCGGCGGGCGATTCGGCGCAGGCCGTCCGGGCCATGCCAGACGGCATAGCAGCCGGCGATCACCGCCAGCAGGACCTGCGCGGTGCAGATGTTGGATGTGGCTTTCTCGCGCCTGATGTGCTGCTCGCGGGTTTGCAGTGCCAGGCGCATGGCGGGGTGCCCGGCGGCGTCGAGCGAGACACCGACCAGGCGTCCGGGCATGGTGCGCTTGAAGCTCTCCCTGGTGGCGAAGAAGCCGGCATGCGGGCCGCCGAAACCGACCGGGACGCCGAAGCGCTGGGCCGAACCGACCACGATGTCGGCACCCATCTCGCCGGGCGGGGTCAGCAGGGCCAAGGCGAGCGGATCGGTGGCGACGATGGCCAGCGCGCCGGCTGCCTGCGCGGCGGCGATTTCCGCCGACAGGTCGCGCAGGGCGCCGCTGCTGCCGGGGTATTGCAGTAGCAGCGCGAACGGATTGGCGGCGCCGATCGCGGCGATGTCTCCGGGTGCGACCGGATGCAACGTGATGCCGAGCGGCCCGGCTCGGGTTGCCAGCACGGCGAGGGTTTGCGGGTGCAGGTCGGTGGCGACGGCGAGCACGTTCGACTTGGTCTTGCCCAGGGCGTGGGCCATCGCCATCGCCTCGGCCGCGGCGGTGGCCTCATCCAGCAGCGAGGCGTTGGCGATCTGCATCCCGGTGAGTTCGCAGATCATGGTCTGGAAGTTCAGCAGCGCTTCCAGGCGCCCTTGCGCGATCTCGGCCTGATAGGGCGTGTAGGCGGTGTACCAGCCGGGATTCTCCAGCACGTTGCGCAAAATGACCGGCGGCGTGACGGTGCCGTGGTAGCCCATGCCGAGCAGGCTCTTGGTGGTTGCGTTCTGCCCCGCCAGCGCGCGCAGTTCGGCGATCGTGGCGGCCTCGTCGATCGCCGCCGGCAGGTCCAGCGCGGCGTTGGAGCGGATCGAGGCGGGCACCGTCTTGCCGGCGACGTCGTCCAGCGTCGCCGCACCGACGCGGTGCAGCATGGCGGCAAGTTCGGTTTCGGACGGGCCGATGTGGCGGCGGACGAAGCCGTCGTTATCCTCGAGCTGTGCCAGTTCGGCGGCGGCGTCCAGGCCGGAATAGTCCATCGCTACAGGGTCTCCAGGAATTCGTCGTAGGCGTCCTGATCCATCAACGCCTCGAACGAGTCGGTGTCGTCGAGTTCGAGGCGGAAGAACCAGCCTTCGCCCTCGGCGTCGCTGTTGACGATGGAGGGGTCTTCGGTGACCGTCTCGTTGATTTCCACGATCTTGCCGGCCAGCGGTGCGAACACGTCGGAGGCGGCCTTGACGCTTTCGACGACGGCGCAGGTTTCGCCCTCGGCGACGGCGCGTTCCAGCTCCGGCAGCTCGACATGGACCAGGTCACCGAGCTGTTCCTGGGCGTGGTCGGTGATGCCGACGGTGGCGATGTCGCCGTCCATCAGCACCCATTCGTGGTCCTTGGTGTAACGCTTGTCAGCAGTCTTGCTGGCCATCGGGGCGTTCCTTCTAAGCTTAGGGTGGAGATCTCAGCGTAGATAGCGATGGGGTGTGAACGGCAGCGGCACGACGCTGGCGGGGATGGTCTTGCCGCGGACGATCAGGTTCAACCGGGTGCCGTCGGCGGTGAGGTCCTTGCGAACATAGCCCATGGCGATCGGGCCGTTCACGCTGGGGCCGAAGCCGCCGGAGGTGATGGTACCGGCCTCGGTGCCGTCGTCGGCAACGATCATGGTCTGGGCGCGGGCCGGGGCGCGGCCATCCGGACGGACGCCGACGCGGCGGCGCGGCACGCCGTTGTCGAGCTGGTCGCGCATCATGATGCCGCCGGGAAAATCCCAGTTCGTCTTGCGGCGCTTGCTGATCACCCATGTCAGGCCGGCCTCGATCGGGCTGGTCAGTTCATCGATGTCGTTGCCGTAGAGGCAGAGGCCGGCTTCGAGTCGCAGCGAATCACGGGCGCCGAGGCCGATCGGGGCGACCTCCGGCTGGCTGATAAGGCGGTTGGCCAAGGCTTCGGCATCGGCGGCGGGGATCGAGATCTCGAAGCCGTCCTCACCGGTGTAGCCGGAGCGGGATACCAGGCAGTCGATGCCATCCAGCTTGACGGCGGCAATGGCCATGAACGGCAGCGCGGCGGCCTCGGGGGACAGGCGTGACATGACGGCGGCGGCTTCGGGGCCCTGCAGCGCCAAGAGCGCCCGGTCGTCGTGCGGGGTGAGGCTCAGGTGTTCGGGGAGGTTGGCGGCGAGATGGGTGAAATCGATGTCCTTGCGCCCGCCATTGACCACCAGGAACAGGCGATCGGCGTCGAGCCGGGCGACCATCAGGTCGTCAATGATGCCGCCGGCTTCGTTGGTCAGCAGGGTGTAGCGTTGACGGCCGGGTCTGAGGCCAGTGATGTCGCCCGGGACCAGGCTTTCCAGTGCGGCTGCGGCGTTGGCTCCGGTCAGCGTGGCCTGGCCCATATGCGACACGTCGAACAGTCCGGCATGGGCCCTGGTGTGCAGGTGTTCGGCCAGCACGCCGCCTCGACAGCGGTCGGCAAGCTCGCCGGTCGGGTCGTATTGCACCGGCATGGCGTAGCCGGCAAAGGTCACCATGCGTGCGCCATGGCGGCGGTGCCATGGATCGAGCGGGACGCTGCGCGGCGGCGCCGTCGCGGGATCGTCGGGCAGGGCGTTCTGAGCCAAGATGGTGTTCTCCGCGACCGGGCCATCCGCCGGCGGAATGCCGGCGGCGATGACCCCCCTCTGTCACGGTACCTGAGAGATTCGGGGCCGCAACCCCTTACTCCGTCGGTGCAAACCGCGTGTGCACGCGGTTCGGCTTTCCAGAGATCCCTGCCCGTCGCGGTCCTGGGTGCCTGAGCGTTTCCGGGGGCCGGTTGCGCCTTCGGCGGCGGATTTTGGCCCGCTGCTCTCCCGCGGCGGGTGCCTGGGACACCGGCAGAATGCCTCAGACGGCGGGTGGATGCAAAGGGATTTGAACGGTGGGGGAGCGGAGTCCGGGTGCGGCGGTTGCTAGTTCAGCAAGACAGGATGCTGCGCCGTTGGTGTTCGACGCAGCGATATTCGCCCTTCGATCAGCCGGCCGGGTGCTGGTTTGCTTGCACCGCGGGCGGGAAGCGATCATGTCGCGGATGCGCGATTGCCATCCATGGTAATCGCTGTTGGAGGCCGCCGAACCGGTGCGAGATGAACGCCAGACGATGCTGACCCCGGAGCAGGCCGTGGACCGGCTTGAGGCAATGCATGCCGAGGCGGTGCGGGCGCAGCGCGACGCGCTGGTGCGCTTCGCCGCCGGCGGCGCGCCCCCGGACCGAACGGAGCGGCAGGGCTTCCGCTATCCCGAACTGTGCCTGCACTGGGCGCCGAACGGGCCGGTGCCGACGACCCGCCGCGCTTGGGGCAAGTTCCAGGCGCCCGGCCGCTACGCCACGACCATTACCCAGCCCGGGTTCTTCCGCGCATACCTGCTGGAGCAGTTGCGGCCGCTGGTCGCCGAATATGGCGCATCGATCCGGGTGGAGCCGAGCGACCAGGAGATGCCATTTCCCTACGTGCTCGAACGCGGCGACGAATTGGCTGACAGTGGTGCCTCGCCGGCGGAGTTAGCACGGTATTTCCCGACGCCGCTGCTGTCCGCGGTCGGCGACGAAGTGGCGGATGGGCTGTGGACGACCGAACCAGGGCAGCCGCGGCCGCTGGCGCTGTTCGATGCGGTGCGGGTGGATTATTCGCTGCAGCGGCTGCTGCATTATACCGGCAGCGACTGGCGTCGGATCCAGCCGTGGATCCTGCTGACCAACTACCAGCGCTATGTCGATCAGTTCGTGCGCTGGGGGCTGGACGAATTGGCCGATCCGGCCAGCCCGTATCAGCAACTCGTCGCCCCTGGCGGTGCTGTCGCCAGCCGCGGCGACGATGCGGCCGAGGCCGCGGCCAGGCTTGCCGGGGCGCCCTGGCAGCGGTTTCAGATGCCGGCCTATCACCTTGCCCGCGGCGACGGCCAAGGTGGCGTGACCATCGTCAACATCGGCGTTGGTCCGTCCAACGCCAAGAACATCACCGACCACCTGGCCGTGCTGCGGCCGCATTGCTGGTTGATGATCGGTCATTGCGGCGGCTTGCGGCAGTCGCAGGCGATCGGAGATTACGTACTGGCGCATGGCTATCTGCGGCGCGACCGCATCCTGGACGACCTGGTGCCGCCCGAGGTGCCGATACCTGCGCTGGCCGAGGTGCAGGTGGCGCTGCAGGAAGCGGCGGCCAGGGTCACCGGGGAGCGCGGCGACGCGCTGAAGCAACGGCTGCGTACCGGCACCGTGGTATCGTACGACGACCGCAACTGGGAACTGCGCTGGTCGCAGGAGCGGCGGCGGATCAACCTGTCGCGGGCGATTGCCGTCGATATGGAGAGCGGCACTCTGGCGGCGCAGGGTTACCGGCTGCGGGTGCCATACGGCACCCTGCTGTGTGTGTCCGACAAGCCGCTGCATGGCGAGATCAAGCTGCCCGGCACGGCCAGCGCGTTCTACCAACGCGCTGTTGGCGAGCATTTGAACATCGGCCTGGCCGCGCTCGACCTGCTGCGCGACGACCTGGCTGCATTGCATTCGCGCAAGCTGCGGAGCTTCGATGAGCCGCCGTTCCGCTGAGCCGGCGACCCGGTTGATTCATGCGGCTTGGGACGTTCCGCCCAGCGCGATCCTGCTCTATCGTCGTTTGTCCAAGCATCGGAGACGGCCATGGCTGACAAGCCGAATTTCGTCCTGATCCCCGACGATACGCCGCCGCCGCCCGCAACGGTGCCCGCGACGGCGCGAGGGGCCAATGTGCTGGGGCGACTGCGAACGCTGGCGAGCACGGCGGCGACCGCGGCGGCGGCGGCTCTGCCGGCGTTGACCCACGCCGAACCACCGGCGGAAACCGGCGCCGCGCCAAGGCCTCGGCTGATCTTCGCGGTGGATGCCACGGCGTCACGCGAGCCGGCCTGGGCGGCGGCGCGGCGGGTCACCGACGTGCTGGTGCAGGCGCTGCCGGGGGAGTTGGACGTTGCGCTGGCGGTGCATGGCGGTTCGCGGGTACACACTTTCACCGCGTTCACCGGCGATGCCGGCACGCTACGTGATCGCGCCGCCGGTGTCGCCTGCGCGGCCGGGCTGACCCGCCTGCTGCCGATCCTGTCGGTCAGCCTGGCGCGTCCGGCCGTTCGGGTCGTGGTCTACATCGGCGACGTGTTCGAGGAGAGCGTGGCGCAGGGCCGCAAGCTGGCCGATGCCATGGGCCGGGGGGGCACCAGGTTGATCGTGCTGCACGACACCGCCGATCGCTCGGCGTCCCGCGAGGCCGAAGTGTTCTGGGACCTTGCCAAGCGCACCGGCGGTTGCGTCCTGCCGTTCGACGCCAGCAGTTCCGGGCGGTTGCGTGACCTGCTTTCAGCCGTTGCGGTCTACGCGGTCGGCGGCGAGAAGCTGCTGCGGGAGAGACGGCGGGAACTGCCGGGCGCCGTGGCGTTGCTGGAAAACCTCGGCAAGTCGCGGTGATCGGGGCGGCGGTGTCGTTGCCGGCGCACGGCCTGCACGCCTGTTACGCCTGTTACCGATCGATCGGCCGCGTCGGCGTCGCGGTTGAGCGGTGCGATTCGGGGCGTTACGGTTACACGCGCTAGCGGAATGGTTCCGGAGACAAGGGGGGAATGATGGTCACGATAGATGCCCAAGTACATGCCTATGAGCGCAACCATCCCGGACGGCCATGGGCGGCAGTGCTGCATGGACCGCCCGAGGTCACCGGCAACGACATGGTGGCGGCGATGGACGCGGTCGAGGTCGACGGGGCAGTGCTGGTGTCGGCCTTCACCATGTACAGCTACGACGCCAGCTACGCGATCAGCGTGCGCAACGCTTATCCCGGCCGGTTCGCCTTGATCAAGCCGGTCGACCCCAGCGATCCGGCGGTGGTCGATACCATTGCGGACTGGGCTGCGACCGATGGCGCTGTCGCCATCCGCATCATGATGCGCGGTGACGTATCAACCGATGCCGCGGATCCGGGCCTCAACCAGGTTCTCGCGGCCGCCGCACGCCACGCGTTGCCGGTCAACCTGTTATGCTGGGGGCGTCTGGAGCAGGCCGGGAAGTTGGCGGCACGCAATCCGGATACGCAGTTGGTGATCGATCATCTCGGCCTGCAGCAGCCGTTCGAGCCGCCGGCGCCTCCAGTGCCGTTCGCCGAGCTTCCGAAGCTGCTGGCGCTGGCCGAGCACGCCAACATCGTGGTCAAGATCACCGGGGCCTGCACGCTGTCGCAGCAACCGTTTCCGTATAACGACATATGGGATCCGCTCGGCCGCATCTTCGACGAATTTGGCCTGGATCGGTGTCTTTGGGGCACCGATTGGACCCGAGCGGTGGAATTGCTGAGCTACCAGCAGGGGGTGGATGCATTTCGCGTCAGCGATCGCCTGTCCGACAACGACCGCGAGGTCCTGATGGGTGGCACGCTGCGGCGGGTTTATGACTGGGCGCCGTCCAAAACCTGATTGTCACGGCGGCAGGGTAGCGGCCGGTTGCGAACCAGGGGACCGTCATCCCGGCGGTCTTCCGGATGCTACCGGGTCTTGTTGTATTGGTAATCCTCGCGCGAGCCGCCGGCGGCGCGCAGGCCGTCCGGCAACGGCGCGCGGGTGGCGTTGACCTTGGCATGGGCGTCAAGCGTGGCCTGGTCTTGCCAAAGCTCCAGCAGTGCCAGCTTGTCGGGGTTCAGCACGCTTTGGAAAACCTCGAACTCCTGGCAGCCGGGTTCCTTGGCGACGTCGAGGCAGCGCTGACGAAAGACCTGCGCGAGTTCGGTGCCTTTGCCGGCGGCAGCGTTGATCGTGACCACGAGTCGTACGGCCATTTGTTTGCCTCCCATCAAGGTCTGGAAGTTGTGACCGCACGAATTGCCTCGTCAAGTCTACTGCCGCGGCGACAATCCGCGGCGTGGGAACAATCGGGGCGGCCATGAGTTCAGGCCAGCGACCGAGCGGGAAACCGGCGTTGGGAAATTCCTGGAACGATACGCGGGCGTGGCTGCGAAACCACTTTTTCCGGGTGTGGACCGCCGGCGCGATCCTGCTCGGTTATGTTTATGGCTGGCTATACGCGCCGGAAATGCTGACCTGGTGGAAGCGGACGACCACATCGATGATCGAAACCGGGTGCGATCTGCTGCCTTATCCGTGGGGTGACCGGATCGAGGCCACGCTTGGGAATTTCGGCCTGTGGGTGCAGATCACCCTTGCCATCATCGCGTTCCGGATCGTGGTGTGGCTTGTGCTGTGGATGCTGCGAGCCGGCTGGCGCGACCGACGCGGCCGTTCCATTCCGTTGGCGCGGCAACAACAGCGATAGAGACGATGCTGGGAAGTAAGGGCATTAGAAGGGTCCCGGCCTGGGTGGGCGTCGAAGCCGGTTTCGGACTGCCCACTTCACGGCAGCACAGCCTGCGCCTCGATCTCCACCTTCAGCGTCGGTAGCACGAGCGCCGACACCTCGACCAAGGTCGAGGCCGGACGATGGGTGCCGAAGTATCGCTGCCGGATCGGATTGATCTTGCGGCGATCGGCGACGTCGGTCAGATAAACCGTCACCTTGACCACATGCTCAGCACCGGCGCCGACCGATTTCAGGCAGGCATCAAGGCTGGCGATGGCGATCTCGAACTGCTCGACGACGTCGTCTGGGACACTGCCATCCGCCGCGACCCCAACGGTGCCGGAGACCCAGACGAAGTTGCCGGCCCTGGTCAGATGGCAATAGTGGCTCACCGGTTCAGGCTGGCCGTCGAGCATCAAGCATTCGATGGCTGGCATGGAATGTTCCCCTACATCAGCCAGCGCGCCGCGGCGGCGTAACCGGCGCGTTGGGTTGGCGGAACGGTATGGCTGGCGCTCTCCTCGGCGATCATCGCGGCAACCACGTCGCGACGATCCGCCTGCCTCGCGGAGTCGATCAGGATCTGGCGGAACAGGTCGCGTTGAGCGTTGCTGCCGCCGAGCAGGCGGATTTGCTCCAGGCGGGGCGCCAGCAAGCTGACCACCTGACCGTGCTGTCCGCGCCGATGCGCCAGACCGGCCTCGCAGACCGGCACGACCACGTCGCCGATCGCCGCGGCGTCCCATCGGTTGGGATCGTCGGCCTGTTCGCGCAGCGCGGCGAGGAAGCCGGCGGCGGCGGCGTCCCGTCCGGTTGCCGCCAATGCCAGCATCAGGTGTGGCGGCAGCAGCAGATAGGCAGTATCGCCGATCCGCGCCTCGGCCTTGTCGGCCAGTTCGTTCCAGCGCGCCCCGACGTCCAGCCCGAGCAGTTCCAGGCGCCACAGCAGGGCGGTGGCGTTTTGCAGGTCGTTGAACTGGTCGGGGGCCGCCTTGGTCAGCGGGGCGTCAAGATTGCGGATGTTGTCGTCGTAGCTGGCGAGCACCGCGTCGTGCTGGCCGAGATCGAGTTGCATCAGCGCGCGGTGCCACCACAGGTGATGCACAAGGTTGTTGCCGATCGGCCAATAGCCGGTCTGCGCAGCGAGCCAGTCGTTGCCCTGGTGCGGGCGGCTGTCGGCCTCCAGAATGTGGGCCTTGACATGATGCGCAAAGAAATTTTCCGGATCGCGTTCGTACGCGGCGTCGATTGCGCGTTCGGCGCCTGCGGTATCGCCGGCTTCCTCGTGGGCGAAGGCCCAGACTGACTGGAAGCAGTCGTAGCCGCGCAAATCGGGTGACCAGGACGGCGCGAGGCGGTCGGCCTGTTCCAGGACGGTCTTCGTGTGGCCGAAGCGAAAATGTGTGGTGTCGCTGATGCGCGCCGCCAGCAGATCGGTTGGATCGTCATCGAGCAGATCGCGCCAGACGGCGAACGCCTCGCCCAGGGCGCCGCGGGTCCAGGCGGACAGCGCCGCGACGTGACGTTGCTCACGCCTGGTGGCGACGGCGGACCCGGCTTCGGCCGCGGCGAGACTGCGGGCGATCGCCGGCCGATGCGCCGGGTTGGCGCCGGCCATCATCAGGTAGCCGCTGATGCAGTGCCCCATGACGAACCCCGGATCGGCCACCAGCGCCTGGCTGACCAGGTTCATGGTGTCGCGGTGATATTTCAAGAAGTGCTCCACCGCGCGATCGAACAGCGCGGCCGCCGCGGCGCTGTCGGTCGAGAGCTGGAGACCGCGTGCATCGCGCTGCATCGGACCGTCCTTTGTCTGATCGCCGCGACGATGGCGCACGACGGTGATTGCTGCAACGTTGCTTTTTGCGGTCCGCGAGCGCGGCAGGACGATGATGCGCCCTGCCTTGGAAGAACCTCTGCTAACCAAAAGCTGATCGACGGCGGCTAGCAACGGTGAAACGGCCGCCTCGGCGGCAGCGTTTCAACGCAAACAAGTACTTTGGTGGGCGACATGAAACCTCTTGCGATACTTGCCGCGGGCGCCGTCCTGGCCGCCGCGTTCGGCCCGGTGGCTTTCGGCCAGACGATTCCGCCGCTGGCATATGTCCAGCCGGTGCCGCCCGCGGCGGTGCAGGCCGTTCAGCAGCACTTGCGCCAGGCCGGAGCCTATAGCGGCTCGGTCGATGGGGTATGGGGATCGGACAGCGTCGTGGCGCTGCAGCAATTTCAGGCCAGTCATCAGCTTCAGGTGACCGGCCAGTTGAACCAGGCGACGGTGGCGACGCTGGGGCTCGACCCGCAGACATTGCTGGGCGCGCAGCCGGCGGCTGCTGCGCCGCCGGCGCCGCCCCCGGCGGATACACTGCGGCCGGGGTCGGTGCGGACGGTGCAGGAACGGCTGCGCAGTCTCGGCTTCTACACCGGCGGCGTCGACGGAGTCTGGGGACAAAGCACGCAGAACGCGGTCGGTCAGTTCCAACGCAACCGCGGACTGGAACCGAGCGGGCAATTGACCGCGGCGACGGTCACGGCGATGGGACTTTCGCCGAACGCGCTGGTTTATCGCTGAAGTCCGAGCGTCTCGCCATCGCCCAGCGAATGGCTGTTCCGGTGGCCAGCCTGTTGCCCGAGTCCGCCGCCTGGAGCGGCGATCTAGTTCGATCCGTGCGCGGACCGACCGGATAGGTCATGCAACGCATGCTCCGCGTCAGTGCGCAGGGCGGTATCCGGAGCCAGCACGCGTGCGCTGCCGAGCCAGGCTCTGGCATCGGCGGCATTGCCCTGGGCGGCGGCGCTGCGGCCGGCGCGCAGATACAGATCCGCTGCGTCCGGGGCGCTGGGGGTGAACTGCGCGGCCAGAGCCAGCGCGCGCGCCATTCCTCGGTAGTCCAGTTGGTTTCTACGCAAGTCGGCTGCATGCAGCGCCAGCGGTGCGCTGTGGGCAAGCCGCGCCTGCAGTTCCGCCAGGTCACCTGGATCGGCCGCCGACGTCATCGACGCGATGGCCTTTTCCAGACCGCGTCGATCATGCCGCTGGTCAGCGATCAGACCGAGCAGAAACCAGGCCGCGTTGGATAGCGCGGGAGTCTTGGCGCCGGTCAATCCATTGGCTGCACGGGCGGCTGCCGGAAAGTTGTCGAGACGGAACAGCGCGGTCGCTGAAATCAACTCGAAATCCGGATCGACGATGCCGCGTCTGCCCAGTCCCTGGGTCAAGTCCTGTGCCGTTCGCAGCGCGTCACGCGGCCGCCCGGCGCGCAGTTCGGCGGTCGCCAGGTTGAAGCCGGCATCGGCGATCGCCGCCGCGTCATCGGCGGTGCGAGCCCGCGCCAGCGCCGCTCGGTACTGCGTCACCGCTTGATCCGGCTGCTCCAGGTCGAACGCGGTATCGCCGGCATGATCCAACCGCGACAACGTCGCATCCTGGGGCTTGCTCTTGGGGGTGGATGAACAACCGGCCAGCAGCAGCAGAACGAGCATCAGCCGCTTCATGGTCTTACTTGTTCCGGCGACAGGCGGCGTGGCTCCGGTGCGGCCGAACCGGACAGCGGCCAGGTGTGACGCAATTGGTCCGTGAGCTTCTCCAGCTCCACCATCGTCGCCTGCGTCTGGGTCAGCAGCGCCGGCAGATTGGCGGTGCTGGTGCCGACATCGCGGCTGATGGCGGGCAGTCTCGGCGTGGCGTTGGCCAAATCGCGGGTCGCCTTCTGCACCGAGGCAAGTGAGTCGTCGGCGCGATGCAACAGCGCCGGCACGCCTTGCGGCCCGCTGGCCGTGGCGGTCACCGTGTTGACGTCGGCCAACGAGGTATTCAGTTGGTTGGTCGCGGTCTTCAGGTTTGCCAATGTCTGGGTCAACTGGTTGACCAGATCCTCGTTCTTCAGCAATCGACCGACGTCGCCGTGGCCCCCGGATATGCTCTGTGCGGTATCGGCCAAGGCGTGCATGGTCTTGGCGGCGTCGTCCAAAATCGGAAACACCTTCGCCTTCACCTGGTCGATCATCGCCCCGATGTTCTCGGTCGGGTCGCGCTCCGTCACCGCGTCGATCACCGCGAACTTCCAGTCGAGCGGCGGTCCGCTGCCGCGGGTGATGTCCAGATAGGCCGCACCCGCCACGCCAAACTGCTTCTTGACCAAGGCGTGGCTGTCGCGCCGGATGAATGCCGTCGCCTGCTGGTCCAATTCGGCCTCGGCGTACATGCGCGCACTGGGGTCGACCACGACGCGGCGAATGCTACCCACCTTGGTGCCCAGCACCTGGACATCGGCACCCGCGGATAGTCCCTGGCTGCCGGTCTCGGGCAAGATGACACGCAAAGTGTCGGTCGGGCGGAACCAGTCGCTCAGCAGCCCGGCGTGCAGTACGGCGGCGATGAAAATACCGATGCTCAGCAGCACCAGCAGGCCGATCCATTCGTCGGTATTGCGCAGGATCCTCATGCCGCGCGCGCCAAGCTGCGCATCTGCGCCAGTCCGCTATCGGTCAGCCGTAGGCGGTGGGTGGCGCGGATCGAGCGGTCGCGCAACACCGGACCGGCAGCCGCCAGCCAGATCACCGCCACGCCCTGGCCGCGGGCCTCGGCGCCGGCTTCCAGCAGAGCCGGCAGCAGGTCGTCCCGCTGCGTGGTCACCGGCAGTTCCAGGATCACCATACGGGGCTGGCCGAGGAAGGCGCGCACGCAAGCGGCGCGCAGCAGATCGGGGTCAGTCAATCGACGAGCCGGGCCGGCGGGCAGGCCTGGCAGGCCGAAGCGCAGCGCCAATCGGGTGGCCTCGGCGCGCAACGTGGCTTCCGGGGTGCGGGTGTGGTGCAGCCGAGCCAGCAGCACGCGGGTGGCGACGTCGGGCGTGTCCTGGCGCAGCGGCACATGGAACAGGCGACCGATGCGGCCGCGCAACGCATCGGCATGGTCCCGCGGCATGGTGTGCCAGTCCCGGCCGAGGAAATGCACCCCGCCGGACGCCAGCGGCGCGAGACCGCAGCATAGATCGGCGAACGCCGCGCCGCGTCGCGACCCCATGACCTCGATCACCGCGAAATCTCCGGCTGAAAGGGTCATGTCGAGCGTTGCGAGGGGCATTCGTTCGCCCGAACCGCGCGCGGCCTGCAGAGCCAGGGTGGGTGGCGTGGTCAAAGCGTTGCGCTCAGGACGAGGCTCACCGTCAGGATGCCGGTGACGCCCCTGGTAAAGCCGCGCGGCAGCAGGCTAGAGGGTGTGTCGGCCTCTTGCGCGCCGAGGCCGGTCACGCAGCAACTCAGCGCCACGACCAGCCCGATCAGCAACAGCTTGGCCGGGAAGATCATCATGTCGCCCACGGTCATGGCACGCAGCACATTGTCTAGAAAGCCGAAGACCGAGGTATTGACCACGCCGGCGAAGCTGCCGGTCACGAAGCCGCTGATCAACGCCACCAGCACGAACATCACTCCCAGCGTGAACGACCCCAGGGCGAACGCCACGGCGCGCGGCAGCACCATGTAATCGAAGATGTCCACTCCCTCGGCGCGCAGTATCGCGATCTCGCCGTCGGCTGTCAGCATGCCGAGTTCGGCGATCGCCGCGGTGCCGGCGCGGCCCAGCAGGATGATGCCGACCAGCAGCGGGGTGATTTCGCGGAACAGCACGACCACCAGGATGCGGCCGATCTGTTCCTGTTGCCCGGCGGTGCGCAACCAATAGATCGCCTCGAACACCAGCCCCAGACCGACGATCAGCGCGGTGACGGCAATGGTGCCGAGGGAACCGCCGACGGTCTGGGTCAGCGTGGTCCGGAAGGTGGCGCGCAAGGTTCGTCGCCAGGTGGACGGCCATGCGATTTCACGCATCACGCCCCAGAACAGGGCGGCGAGCTGCAGCACGTACGACGATCGCTTGCGGGTCTCGGCGCCGACGACGGAGAGCACGCTCATGCGCGGCCAGCCAGCACGAAGCTGCGCGCTTCACCGATACCGGGGCGATAGAACAAGCCGCGCGGGCGGAACAGAAAGCCCTGACGCAGCAGAAGGTAGGCCCGCTCGCTGGCCTGGATGGCTTCAGCTGGAGCCGAGGCGGCCAGCGCGTCGGCGCCTTGCACCGCCTCGCCCCAAAGATTGAACAGGCTGGGCGTGTCTCCCAGGGTGGCGCCGATAACGGAGCCGACATCGAGTCCGAGGCCGAACGCGGTCAGTCCATCATCGGAATCGAACAGATCGGCGCAGCGTTCGCGCAGGGCGATGGCGACGTCGGCCATCCTCGATGCGGCCTCGGCCAGTCCGGACGGCGACTGGGTAGCAAAACCGGCGGCGGCGACGATCCTTGTGCCCAGCATCTTGACGTAGGGGATTTTATGGGCGGCGGCGATGGTCTGCGCCGCGCAGGCGATCTGGTGTGCCAGCGCGGCAGCGGCGTCCGGCAGTGTCAGCACCAGGACCATCGCCTGGGGGTGGCTTTTGTCGGCGGCGCTATAGGCAGCGAGCGCGGGATCGAGGCCACGTTCGTCCGCCGCCGGTTCGGCTTCGGCCGCGGCGGAGGTCTGCTGGGGGGCGCCATTTTCCGGTCTTTCGCCAGGGGTCGCCAGGGCAACCAGCGTGGCGCAGGCGCGGGCGAAATCGCGGGCGGCGGGGTCGCGGCGTGGGTCTTCCAGTGTCACCAGGCCGATCGCGCGTCCTGCCTGGGTTACCGGCACGGCCAACAGGGCGGTACTGCCGAACGGGGCCATCAGGGAGCCATGCAGTGCCGCGGTGCGCCGATCTCGCCTGGCATCCGGTGCATCTATGGTTTCGTCTTCCGCCATTGCGTCGAACAGCGCCGGCATTTCCTGGCGGGACAGTTCCAGGCCGCCGACGTGGCCGCCGGTGGCGGGTTCGAAGCTGTCGTCGCAGCGCAGCGCCTGGCCCTGGCCGGAACACCGCCACACCGCGGCTCGTCTGGCTCCGGTGGCTTCAGCCAAGGTTTCGGTTAGCGCCTTGGGCGGAGTGCCGTCGGGGTCGAACATGCCGGCCTCGGCGGACAACCGGGCGAAGGCAGCGCTTTGTTGCTCGACCGCCGCGGATCGTTCGGCGACCACCCTGGCGGCCCTGTCGGCACGCAACCCCTGGCGGACCAGCAGCACCCCGAGTCCGGCGGCCAGTGCGACCACGACCAGCGACAACAGCGCGGCGCGACGGGTATTGGCGGTGACGAAGCCGCTGAACTCGGACTCCGGCACGGTGATGAACAACAGCCAGTCCTGACCGTTGTTGGCGAGCGGGGTGACGATGGAGATCAGCCGCCGGCCGTTGACATCGATGACCCGGTTGCCTGCGCCCTGGGCGCGGAAATGATCCCAACTGGCAACCAGGTCGGGATCACCAACCTGCCCGATCCGGGCGGGTGCCAGTTTGCCGTCGACGGTTTGCAGGATGCGCTTCGGATCAGGCCCGGCGATCATCTCGCCGTCGCGGGTGGCGATGTAGGCCCGACCGGTCTGTCCGATCGAAAGCGCGCCGAGGAAGCGGGAGATGGCGTCGAGCCGGATATCGACGCCGACCACGTCGGGATTGGGGCCGGGACCGTGCACCGCGGCGGTGACGCCGGGCGCGCGTTCCGAGAAAAAGATATAAACCCCGCTCCAGAACACATCCGCGGCAGCGCGTGCGCCGGTGAACCAGGACCGGGTCCTGGCATCGTAATCGTCCTTTGGATCGTCGCGGCGGGCGGTGACGGCGCCGGAGCCATCGCGGGTGACCCATTCGACGGTTCTGCCGGAGGCCGAGACCAGGATGCGCTTGGTATCGGTGGCGCCGGGCTGGCCGTTGGCGGCGCGTGTTACCAGCATGAAATTTCCGGCGCCGTCGGCGAACAGGACATTGGCGATCTGTGGCGTCTCGGCCAGCACCGAGCTGGCGAAGGCGTATGCCTCTTTGTCATGCTGCGTCGCGCCGCCGCGCCCGAGCATGGTGTGGGCGAGCAGCGTGGCGTGCGCGGCGGGTTCGAGGTACGCCGCAATCTGTAGCGAGATCCGCTCCTGCGTGCTGCGCAGCAGTGTGCTGGACAGGCCAAGCACGCCGGCGCGGTTGGCGCTGTCGGCATAGACCGCGATGCCGAGCAGGAAGCCGATGATCAGGCCGACGCCGCATAGCGGCAGGCCGATGCGCAGCAAAGTGTTTCGCCGGCGCGACCGCTCGGCCAGTGGATCGACATCGACATCGACGATATCAGCGCGACCGGACAGATGAACCTCAGTTCAAGTATTTGTTATCGCACGGCGTAATGCAAAGCGGGACGGCGCCCGTCGTCGGCGCACACAAAGATGAAAGCAGGCGCGAACGTCAAGCAGCAAAACGGCGAGCGTCTGACGTTTGGCGGAATGTCCCACGGTTTATTATTACTTAATAATAACATAATTGCTTCGGCGCCCTGCTCGTGGCGCGGCATGCACGAACCCCGTCTTGCTTGCCCGCCGACGCGCCTGCCGGTACGCTTACGGCATCGGAGGAGAAAGCCATGCCCGCGAACCTGGTCATCCGCAACGGCACGGTTGTCGATGGGTCCGGAAGCGATCCGCTGCAAGCTGATGTCGCGGTCACCGACGGACGGATCAGCGCGATCGGCAAGTCGCTTCCCCGGGGTGAGCAGGAAATCGATGCTCGGGACCGGTTGGTCACGCCGGGCTTTGTCGATGTGCATACTCATTATGATGCCCAGGTGACCTGGAGTTCGCAGCTTTCTCCATCGTCATGGAATGGGGTGACCACCGTCCTGCTCGGCAATTGCGGCGTCGGCTTCGCACCTTGCCATCCGGGTCAGCGCGACATGCTGGTCAAGCTGATGGAAGGCGTCGAGGACATTCCCGAGGTCGTGCTGATCGAGGGGCTGCCTTGGACTTGGAACACCTTCCCAGAGTTTCTCGATGTACTGGACCGGCGGAGATATGACGCGGACATTGCCACGCAGGTACCGCATGCGGCGCTGCGGGTCTACGTGATGGGTCAGCGCGGAGCTGACCGGGAACCGGCCACCGAACAAGACCGCGGCCGGATGGCCGAACTCGCCGAACAAGGCCTGCGTGCCGGGGCGCTTGGGTTCTCCACCTCGCGCACGCTCAATCACCGAACGCTCGATGGCAAGCACATACCCACGCTGCGCGCCGAGCAAGCGGAACTGACGGCGATTGCCCATGCCATGCGCCGGGCCGACGCGGGCTGGCTGCAGATCGTTTCGGACTTCGAAGATCAGGACAAGGAGTTCGGCCTGTTCCGTCGGCTGGCGGAGGAGTCCGGGCGCCCGGTCACCTTGACGTTGCTGCAGTCGGACGCGAGGCCCGAGGGATGGCGCGCGTTGTTGGATCAGATCGAAGCAGCGAACGCGGACGGGCTGCGCATCACCGGTCAAGTGCGGTCGCGGCCGACCAGCGTGCTGCTGGGCTTCGAGTTATCTCAGAATCCGTTCATCAACAGGCCCTCGTATCAGAACATCGCCAAACTCAGTTTTCCCGAACGAATGCAGCGGCTGCGGGAGCCGGCTTTTCGGGCGGCGCTACTGGCGGAACGCGCGCCGATCGGACGGCGCGGTGGCTGGAACACGATGTTTCCCCTGGGCGACCCGCCTGACTACGAACCGCCGCCCGAGAACAGTGTAGCTGCCCTCGCGGCGCGCGAGGGTCGGTCGCCGGACGAGGTTGCCTACGACCTGCTGATGCAGCGCGATGGGAAGGCAATACTTTATCTGCCGGTGACCAACTACGCCGCGGGCAACCTGGATGTGGTGCGGGCGATGATCGCGCACCCGGACACGCTGCTGGGGCTGGGTGATGGCGGCGCGCATGTGGGCATCATGTGCGACGCCACCGCGACCAGCTATACGCTGACGCACTGGACCCGCGAACGCGGCCGCGGCGAGTTGTTTCCGGTGGCCTGGGCGGTGAAACGGCTCACTCGCGACAACGCGGCGGCAATCGGTCTGAACGATCGTGGCTTGCTGCGCGTGGGCATGAAGGCGGATTTCAACGTGATCGACTACGACCGCCTGGTGCTGCGCAGTCCTGAAGTTGTTTACGACCTGCCTGCCGGCGGCAAGCGTCTGGTGCAACGAACTGATGGTTTCGACGCGACGGTGGTGTCTGGAGAGGTAGTCTACCAGGCCGGTGAGCCGACCGGCGCGCTGCCCGGGCGCCTGGTGCGCGGGCCTCGGGCTGCCTGAACGGGCGCCGCGCCAGGGATCCGGAGTTCTTTGACGACACCCGCGATTGTCGATAGTACTGCTATTCCGGCCGGCGAATTCAGCCTCGATCCTTAAGCTGCCGCAGGTGTTTTCCAGGCGGCACAACCTCTGGCTGAAACGGCCTGGCTGGCAAATAATGCAATGGAGCAGAACATGTCCGAGGCGATTCATATTCACCCAGTTGTGGATTCAGGGCTCAAGCCAAGCGCCGCCGGTTTCAGTGGGGGAACGTTGATCTGCAAATGCAAGCAGGATCAGGTGAAGATCCGAATCGAGGGCTCGATCGCGTATAACCATGTCTGCGGATGCACCAAGTGCTGGAAGCCGGCCGGCGCGGATTTCTCCCTCGTGGCGGCGGTTCCGCGCGACAAGCTTCGGGTCACCCAGAACGAGAGCAAGCTTGAGGTTGTCGATGCCTCGGCGGCTATTCAACGGCATGCCTGCAGGGGTTGCGGCGTCCATATGTATGGCCGGGTCGAGAACAAGAACAATCCGTTCTATGGCTTTGACTTCATCCACCCGGAATTGTTCCAGGAATCGGGCTGGCCGCCGCCGGAATTCGCCGCCTTCGTATCGTCGGTGATCGAGGGCGGTGTGGCGCCTGAAAGAATGGCCGGCGTTCGCGGTCGGCTGAAGGACGTTGGGCTAGAGCCGTATGACTGTTTGTCGCCGCCGCTGATGGACGCCATCGCGACGCACGCCGCCAAGATGGCTGGGCTGCAGCCTCACTGACGAGGGCAGTCGGGCGGCCGCTGTCCGGCGGCCGCCCGGCCGCGCCTAATAGGTGACGACGGTGCGGATGCTTTCGCCACGTCGCATCAAGTCGAAGCCGTCATTTATCTTGTCGAACGGAAGTACATGAGTGATCAGATCGTCGATATTGATCTTCCCATCCATGTACCAGTCGACAATCCGAGGCACGTCGGTGCGACCGCGCGCGCCGCCGAACGCGGTGCCCATCCACACGCGTCCGGTAACGAGCTGGAATGGACGGGTGGCGATTTCCTGCCCGCTCGCCGCGACGCCGATGATGATCGACTTTCCCCAACCGCGATGAGCGCATTCCAACGCCTGTCGCATCACCTTGGTGTTGCCGATGCATTCGAAGGTGTAATCGGCGCCACCCTTGGTCAGATCCACCAGATACGGCACCAGATCGCCTTGCACCTCGCTGGGATTGACGAAATGGGTCATGCCGAACTTCTCGGCCATTTCCCGCCGCCGCGGATTGAGGTCGACCCCGACGATCATTTCGGCACCGGCCAGTCTCGCACCCTGCAGCACATTGAGACCAATGCCGCCGAGCCCGAACACCACGACACGCGCGCCCGGTTCCAACTTGGCGGTGTTGATGACTGCCCCAATCCCGGTGGTGACACCACAGCCAATGTAGCAAACCTTCTCGAACGGAGCGTCGTCGCGGATCTTCGCCAGGGCGATCTCAGGCAAGACCGTGAAGTTGGAGAAGGTGGAGGTGCCCATGTAATGCATGATCGGCGCGCCGCCGGCGGAAAACCGGCTGGTGCCATCCGGCATCAGCCCCTTGCCCTGCGTGGTTCGGATTGCGACGCAGAGGTTGGTCTTGCGCGACAGGCAGTATTCGCATTGCCGGCATTCCGGCGTGTAAAGCGGAATGACATGGTCACCCTTTTTCAGCAACGTCACGCCGGGGCCGACCTCGACCACGATGCCGGCGCCCTCATGGCCCAGGATGGCCGGAAAGATCCCCTCGGGATCGGCTCCGGACAGCGTGAATTCATCGGTGTGACAGATGCCGGTGGCCTTTATCTCGACCAGAACCTCCCCGTCGCGGGGGCCTTCAAGGTCCACGGTTTCCAGGCTGAGGGCGTGGCCGGCTTGGCGTGCCACGGCAGCGCGCGTTTGCATGAGTAGGTCTCCCGTTTGCCCAACGCCGGATCGCCGGCGGGCGGTTACTTCTTGGTCGTGCCATCTTCATTAACTGTTGCAAATAGGCGAATGACATCCACCGACCGCGATGGCGAAAAGCTTTGCGCGCAGCTTGGGGCAAGCCAGCGGTTCAGTATACGCCGGTGCGTTGTCAACCACCGATCAGATCTTCCCGCCTTCCTGGTCCGGCCACGCACACCGCCAGCGCCTGATCTGATAGGCCGGATGCTCGCCAGCCCATTGCGCCAGATACGGCTGCGCCTGCGTCATGCAGCTTTGCAGCGAACCCGAAGTTTGAAACAAGACATGGTATTCGTGGCAAGCGCTCGGATTTGCCAGCGTGCATGCGAGCACGATGAGGTCGACCAGATTCATTGACGTTCTCGCCAAGGCGTCATGGTTTCATCCATTCGGACGGATGCAGCCGGTTGCGTAACAAGTAGGCCAGGCCGCGCGACCATGTTTCGTCCGTATTGCCGCGGATGTCCACGCTGCCTGCCTCGATCACTTGCCCGGTGGACACGTCGCGCGCCACCAGATTGATATTGAGGATCAGGTTCGACACCTTTTGCACCCAGCCGGTCACCGAAATCCTTGCTCCGACCTTGCGCGCCAGATCGACGTCGCAGCCATTGCAGGTGCGCATGTCCATGGCTTGAGCCTGCGTCGCCACGGGCCCGAGATCGGCGACCGAGCAGCAATGCGATCGGACCAGCATGTCCCGCAGTTCGCCGTCCAGCGCGACCAGGCGTTTGCTGTCGTCGGCCTGAGGACCCTGCGGGCTGGTATCATCGAAGCCGAAATCAAACACCGCAGTGGGCGAAGGCTGCTTCGCCAAGGTTCCTTGTGCGGTGCAGCACGCGAGGATGAACAAAGCACATGGCAGATTCTTCATCACGAAACCCCTGATCGAAGGCACTGTTTGGCGGCGGTCATGTTGATGCGGCCAGAAGGGTTCCGCATACTGCCTGAATGGAACGTTCAAAATCGTCACCGGGCAACAATCTGGGTCGACGTGCGCTGATCACGACCGCGGCCGGGACGACGCTGGCTGCAATGGCCCCCGAGTCTCCCGCCGGCGGCGCATCCGTCGAGGTGGGTTACATCCGCTGGACCGAACGGCGGCCAACGATCTCGTTGCTCGACAAGCCGGCAGAAGATGATGGCCTGGCCGGTGCTCGGCTTGCCACGAGCGACAACAATACCACCGGCCACTTCATCAATCAGCAATTTGCCTTGAGCGATGCACCGATCAGCGTCGGCGATGATCCGACCGAGGCCGTTGGCAAGGTGGCGGCATCCGGAATTGTCCTTGCTTTGATCGATGTTCCGGCGCAGCAACTACTGGCTATGGCGACGCCCGCGTCTGCCAAAGGCGTCACGCTGTTCAACGTGGCCGCGCCGGATGATGCGCTGCGGCAGGACTCCTGTCGCAGCAACGTGATCCATGTCGCGCCGTCACGCGCCATGCTGGCCGATGCGCTGGCGCAATATCTGGTCTGGAAGAAGTGGGCCCGCTGGGTATTGGCCTACGGCTCACACCCCGAAGACGGTTTGCTGGCGGATGCCTACCGACGTTCGGCGAAACGATTCGGCGCACGCATCGTGAAAGAACTGCCGTTCAAGGACACCGGCGGCGCGCGGCAAACCGATTCCGGAGTGGTGCAGACGCAACAGCAGATGCCGGTCTTCACCCAAGGGCTGCCCGACTATGACGTGCTGGTGACCGCGGATGAGAACGAGGTGTTTGCCGGCTACCTGCCGTTCCGCACCTGGGACGCTCGCCCTGTCGTCGGATCCGCCGGATTGCGCCCGGTTTCCTGGAGTCCAAGCAGCGAGTCCTGGGGCGGTGCCCAGCTTCAGGATCGTTTCATGCGGGCGATGCATCGGCGGATGACACCGCTCGACATGCAGGCCTGGACCGCGTGCCGAATGGTCGGTGAAGCCGCCAGCCGCAGCGGGTCCACCGATCCGGCGAAGATCATGCAGTACATGAGAAGCCCTGACTTCGGTATCGCCGCCTATAAAGGCCAGGAGCTCACGCTGCGCGACTGGGACCTGCAGTTGCGCCAGCCGATCCTGCTGGATGATGGGCGATCGGTGGTGTCGGTATCGCCGCAACCCGGCTTCCTGCATCAGGTAACCGAGCTGGATACGTTGGGCTTCGACCGTCCGGAAACCAGGTGCAAGCTGTGATCGCCGCCCGGCTTTCGCTGATCGTGCTGGCGCTTCTGCCGCTGGGTGCAATGCCGGCCAAGGCGTATCTTGCCTACGTAACGAATGAGCGCGACGACAGCATGAGCGTGATCGATCTCGATCAGATGAAGACGGTGAAGACCGTCCCGGTGGGGCAGCGTCCACGCGGCATCACGATGACCAAGGACGGCGGCGAAATCCTGATCTGTGCCAGCGATGATAATACCGTTCAGATCATCGATCCGAAGAGCCTGCGCGTAGTCGGCGAGCTGCCTTCGGGCCCGGATCCGGAAACCTTCGCGCTGCACGTCTCGGGTAATCCGCTCTACGTTTCGAACGAGGACGACAATCTGGTCACCGTCATCGATGTGCCGGCGCGCAAGATGCTTGCCCAGATTCCCACCGGGGTCGAACCGGAAGGCATCGCCGTCAGCCCCGACGGCAAGACGATTGTCAATACGTCCGAAACGACGAACATGGCGCACTTCTTCGACTTTGCCACGCGCAAGATGGTGGCCAGCGTGCTGGTCGGCGCCCGTCCGCGCATCGCCCAATTCAAGCACGACGGGTCGGAGGTTTGGGTGTCCTCGGAACAGGGCGGCATGGTCAGTGTGATCGATCCGCAAAAGCATGTCGTCACACGCACCATCAAGTTCAGCGTTCAGGGACTGCGGGCGGAGGGGATCCAGCCGGTGGGCATCCGTTTTACGCCGGACGATGCCACTGCCTTCGTAGCACTCGGCCCGGCGAACCGCATCGCGGTGGTCGATACCAAGACCTACAAGGTGAAGCAATACTTGCTGGTGGGACAGCGAGTCTGGCAGATGGCATTCACTCCGGACGGCAAATACCTGCTGAGCACCAACGGGTTGTCCAACGATGTCTCGGTCATCGACGTCGCGGCGTTGCGTGTCGTGAAGTCGATCCCGGTCGGCCGGCTGCCGTGGGGTGTCGTCGTGGCGCCGAAATGACCACTCCGGAAGGCACGGCGTGATCCGTCCGGCAATCGTCGCGGCGGTGTTGCTTGCTCCGATGCCTTGCCTT
Organism: Rhodopila sp.; assembly: GCF_965277825.1. NCBI lineage: Bacteria > Pseudomonadati > Pseudomonadota > Alphaproteobacteria > Acetobacterales > Acetobacteraceae > Rhodopila > Rhodopila sp. Next base: position 1,989,567 of record NZ_OZ255846.1, read on the forward strand.
GCCCAGCCTCCGGGTGCGCGTGATCCTGATTGGCCCTGTCAGCAGATCAAGGTGCCGGAACTGTCGATCGCGGCGGTGTGGTCCGGCCCGACTATCGATGCGGGCGACGCAGCCTGGAAAAACGATCCCGCTATAGCCGACCTTGTGGAAAAGCTGGCCCCGCGACGCGAACCGGTCGAGCATGCGCAGGCCATGGTGCATGAATTCGCGCAGCACGCCGGCGACCGCAAGCAGCCTCGGCTGCTTCTGGTGCTGGCGGGATTGTTCGATGTTCTGGGCCAGGAACGGGACAGCGTGATGGCCGGTCTGGACCGATTCGGTGCGCGGCAGAAAGTGCTGGCGGCGGAAATCCGCGCCGACAACGAGAAGTTGCGGGCGCTACAGACCGCCTCTACATCAGACCCAAACGCGGTGCAGCAGATGACGCAGCAGGTGACCTGGGAGGCGGAGGTGTTTCAGGATCGTCGTCAGGCGTTGACCTACGCCTGCGATGTGCCCGGCAAGATCGAGCAAAGGCTATTCACGCTTGCGCACCAGATCCAGCAGGAGCTTGGCTGATCATTCGCTGGCCGAGGGACGCGGCAGCGGCTGCCGAGCCTCGGAAGGAAAGCCATGCGCTGTCCAGCCATCCGTGCCGTCCCGGTACCAGACGACATGTGTATAGCCAAGTGTCATCGCCCGCTTCGCCGCGTTCCACGACATCCAGCAATTCTTCAGGCAATAGAACACCAACGCGCGGCCCGGGTCGCCGGCTGATGCTTGCGCCAGACCTCGCCTGAAATAGGTCTCCATGACCGGTGCAAGGGCGCCGTAACCGGTATCCGGCAGCCAGATGCTGCCGGGGATATCGGAGCGTGGTTTCGGATGCCAGATCGTGGACGCAGGCAGCCCCTGGGGCCGCGGTGGCCGCGCCAGCACGTCGATGAACGCTGCCCGCCGATCGGACCACAAGGCGTGAGCCTGTTCGGTGTTCACGACCGTGGCGCCTGTCAACCCCGCCGGCGTCGGTGCTCGGTATTGCTCCATCCGATAGCCCGGTGGTTCGGGGGACACCGCGGCGCCCCCGAGCAGCACGGCCATGAAAGCGGCGATAATCGCAAGCCTTGGTGTCATTGCGGCTTGGGTTTGCCTTGCTCATCCAGCATCGGGACGCCGTATTCCGCCAGGATCTTGTCGATCTCCGGTTGGTTCTGCGCGATCAGCCGGTTGAGCCGGCGCTTCCAATCCTGATCGGTGCGCCGCACGCCCATGGCGATGCGGAAATCCATGTGGGGTCCGTCCTTCAGCAGCGGCATGACGGTCAGATGAGGCGTTGTGTGCTGAGCGTAGTAGCCAGCCATCGGACCCCACAACACGCCCGCATCGATCCGCCCCGCGGCGATGTCGTCGGTCATCATCTGAGGCGACGACGTCGAGCGCGTATCGACCGTCAGCGGATACGGTCTGGCCGCGGCCATCAGCCCGTCTTCGGCCAGGATAGTGGCCGGCGGCGTGCCGGCGACGATGCCGATATGCTTATCCTTCAAGCGCGGATCACCCAGGCTATCGACCCCGTTCAACCCGCTGTCCGGCTTGAAAACCAGAGCGTAGGTGGTGCGGTAATACGGATTGGTGGTCTGCACGAGGGGATCGCCGACCGCCGTGCCCATGATCACGTCGCAGCGCAGCGCATTCAACGTATTGCGGACAAATCCGATCACCTGAGGGAAGTAAGTATAGCTGGTGGGCTCGTTCAACTTGCGGGCGAAAAGTTCCGCCAGCTTGTTCTCGAATCCCTCTCCTCGCTGGTCAGAGAACGGCAGGTTGTGGGGATCGGCGCACACCCGGAACACCTTGGGATCGACCAATTCCACCGATCCTCCGAGGCCCGGCGCCTGAGCAGCGGCGCGATGGCCGGCTAGGAGGGCGAACAGCGCAAAGGCGCAGGACAGATCGCGGGAACATCTTAGCCCATGCATGCATCTTCGGCCTTTTCGAACCCGGGGGGTTTTGGCGCATGCTTGTTCGGCCGTCCGCGACCTACCGCGCCGGTGCTGCGCCCGCGCAGATAGCTATATATTTCGTCTACGAAACACATGACATTCTTGTTCTGGGCTTCCGCCGGCATCACCAGGTCCTGCGAGGCCGACACGGCTTTCTTGCCGCCCGCAACCGTCGCAAAGTATTCGGCGTAGTTGAGGTGCTTCATCGAATCCGTCAGCGCGGGCGCGTAGGTCGATCCCAAGCCATCCGGTCCATGGCAGCGCAGGCACTCGGCGGAGTAACGGGTAAATCCGATATAGGTGTACCAGTCAACGGAGCCATCCGGCTCCACCTTGAACGTTGGGTTGCCGTTCTTGTCGGTCCATTTGCCATTGTCGGATTTGACCGCTGTCGGATCGATCGGGCTGTCGGCATGGACCAGGCTCGATGGTAGAGCCAACGCAGCGGCAACGACGGCGGCGACACGCAGGATACGGTGCACAGCAAATTCCCTGATCCGGAATGAAAATGCAAACCGGCGCCGAGGTTCAACGCCCCGGCGCCTGCAATCAAACCAGTCTGATTAGCTTGGCGGCAGAGCGAACACCGTCAGCGCGCCGCCAAGCGAGGTGTAATCGTTCAGCGCGGCATAGCCTCCGACCGCGCCCAAACCGGCGTGCGGATCGGTCAGTCCGGCGGCGAGGCCTATTCCTGCCCAGCCACCAACGCCCGACAGCACCGCGACGTACTGCCTGCCGGCATGTTCATAGGTCATGACGTTGCCAATGATGCCGGACGGGGTCTTGAACTTGTAGAGTTGCTTGCCCGTCTTGGCGTCGACCGCTTTCAGGTAGCCTTCCAGCGTGCCGTAAAACACCACGTCGCCCTTGGTGGCCAGAGCGCCGGACCAGACGGAGAATTGTTCCGGATCCGACCATACAATCTTGCCGGCCTTGGCGTCCCAGGCGATGAAGTTGCCCATGTTGTTGCCGCCCGGTGCGGGATACATCGACAACGTCGCCCCGACATAGGGCTGCCCGGCAGTGTAGGACACCCGGAACGGCTCGTAGTCCATGCAGACATGGTTGGTCGGCACATAGAACAACCCGGTATCAGGGGAGAACGCCGCCGGCTGCTCATCCTTGGTGCCGAGCGCGGCCGGGCAGACGCCTTGGGTGTTGGTATCCTCGCCATTGTGCTGGGTGGAGTATTTGGCCACCACCTCCGGGCGACCGTAGGTCTCGCTCGACTTGTCCATATCCACCTTGGTGGCCCAGTTCACCGCCGGATCGTATTTCGCCGCCACCAGAAGTTCGCCGGTGGCGCGATCCAGCGTGTAGCCGAAGCCGTTGCGGTCGAAATGCACCAGCAGATGGCGCATCTTTCCGCCGATCTCTTCATCCGACAGGATCATTTCGTTGACCCCGTCGTAATCCCACTGGTCGTGCGGCGTCATTTGATACAGCCACTTCGCCTCCCCGGTATCGGGATCACGAGCGAAAATCGTCATCGAATACTTGTTGTCGCCGGGACGTTGCTTGGGGTTCCAGGTGGACGGATTGCCGGTCCCGTAATAGATCAGGTTAAGCTTCGGATCGTATGAGTACCAGCCCCAGGTTCCGCCACCGCCGATTTTCCACTGATCGCCCTGCCAGCTCTTGAGGCTGCTGTCCTCTCCGATCGGTTTGCCAAATTCGGTCGTCTTCTTCGGATCGACCAGGATTTCGTTGTCCGGGCCCTCGGAATAGGCCCGCCAGACCTGTTTGCCGTCGTTGACGGAGTAGGCCGCGAGCCACCCCCGAACGCCGAACTCGCCGCCCGAGACGCCGACGTAAACCTTGTCCTTGATCACCATCGGCGCTTCGGTGCCGGTGGCGCCCTTCGATGGGTCGTCGGTCTTCACCGACCACACCACCTTTCCGGTTTTTGCATCCAGTGCGACCAGCGTGGTGTCGGCCTGATGCAGGAAGATCTTGCCATCGCCGTAAGCAACGCCGCGGTTCACGGTATCGCAGCACATCACCGGAATGACATTCGGATCCTGCTTCGGCTCGTATTTCCACAAGATCTTGCCGTCATGATTGAGATCGAGCGCGAACACGGTGTTGGGGAACGGGGCGGCCAGATACATGACGTCGCCGACGACCAGCGGCCCACCCTCATGTCCGCGCAGAACACCGGTCGAGAACGTCCAGGCGACCTGCAGCTTGCCGACGTTGCCGGCATTGATCTGGGCCAGCTTGGAATAACGCTGATTGTCGTATGTATTGGTTGGCATGACGACGTTGGCAGGGTTTTGCTGCATTTTCAGAAGATCGTCGCCGCCGGCGGTTTGGGCGTGCGCACTCCCTACCAACAGCAAAGATGATACCACGGTGGCTGCCGCGACTTGCCTCGACAAGTTCGTTTTCATTTGTTTCCTCCTGCGGCGGCGCTTCGCGCGGACAATCTCTTGGCTGTCGCAAGAAACCTTTGCCGGGCACCGTGGACGCGCCGGGATTCCTTACCAAGGACTACGCGCGGTCAAGCACTCGCTTACCATATCTCCATGTTATCACAGACTGTTGAGTCGGATGCGGCGGGTCTTGGCACTCATGCATGCGTCCTGATCAGCTAAGGAACTTTCCATGATCGACCGCCGCGGGCGAGGCAATCGGCGCTGCCTATACTTCTGGCTCGCGGCGATCCTGGCGATCGGACCCGGCACCATCTGGGCGCAAACCCCAGCGCCGGCAGCGAAATTTTCGATCCGGCCGGTGGCGGAGGGCGATTGGGCCCATTTCGGGCAAGTAGCGCTTACCGATCGGTCGAACGCTGGTGATATCGCGAACATTGGCGTCATTGTCGGCAAGGATGCCGTCGCGGTGGTCGACACCGGCGGCAGCGTAGAAGTCGGCCAGGCGTTGCTGGCGGCAATCCGTGCGATCACAGACAAGCCAATCCGTTACGTTATCAATACACATGAGCATCCCGACCACATCTTCGGCAATGCCGCATTCGGCGACGGCGTGACGTTCGTCGGTCATCACAACCTGCCGGAAGAAATGCGGAAGCGCGGCGAGTTCTACCTGAAATCGTTCAATCAGGCGCTGGGATCGAAGGCGATCGCGCAAGTTCGTATCATCCCACCGACCTTGTTGGTCGCCGATGACCTGACCCTGGATCTGGGCGACAGGCGGCTGCGGCTGACCGCCTGGAGTCCCGCCGCGCACACCGACTGCGACCTGACTGTGCTGGACGAGACGACGGGCGTGCTGTTTGCCGGCGATCTGGTGTTCCTGCAGCACGTGCCGGTGGTCGATGGCAGCGTTCTGGGTTGGCTGTCGGTTCTGCCGCGGCTGGCGAAACTGCCTGCCAGGATCGTGGTTCCGGGCCATGGCCGACTCACCGCGGCGTGGCCGCAGGCGCTGGAAGACGAGCAGCGCTACCTGACGGTGCTCGCCGCCGATACGCGAAGGATGATCGCCGCCGGTGTGCCGTTGTCCCAGGCGATCGATCAGATCGGTCAATCGGAGCGGGGAAAATGGGCGCTGTTCGACGACTACAATCCGCGCAATGCCACCGCGGCGTTCAGCGAACTGGAGTGGGAGTAACGCGGTTTCGCATTGGCCGTCCGCGATAGGCATACCCCATGTCCGGTCCCGCCGCCGCCTGTTGAGCCAGGTCCTGGATCCGGCCGTGCAGCGGGGAAAGATCGCAGCTTGGATCGGTGGCCGCCGCATCGCCGGCGATCGCCAGCGCCTGGCAGCGGCAGCCGCCAAAGTCCACCTCGCGAAACTCGCACGATCGGCACGGCTGCTGCATCCAGTCGGTCCCGCGATACGCCTGGAACGCCGGCGAATGTGCCCAGATTTCCGCCAGGCCGCGGTCGCGCACAGACCAGAAAGTCAGGCCTGGAATCGTTTGTGCCGCATGGCATGGCAGCACAAGGCCGGATGGAGTGATGTTCAACGAGCGCCGGCCCCAGCCCCCCATGCAGGGCTTTGGTCGTCTCGCATGATAGTCGGGGATGACCGAATCGATCGCCAGCCTGCCGGCGAAGCGTGACTGAAGCTGATCCAGTTCCCGCATGGCCTGGTCGATCTGCGCGCGCGTCGGCATCAGCGCATCACGGTTGCGCAGTGCCCAGCCGTAGTATTGGGCGTGGGCGATCTCCACGCGTCCAGCCCCGAGCGAGGCGGCGAGTTCGACGAGGGGTGTAAGGTGGCCGATATTGGCTCGGTGGATGACGGCGTTGACGGTCAGCGCCATCCCAAGCTCTGACACGGCCTGGGCAAACGCCAGCTTGCGCGCATGTGCGCCAGCGTAGCCGGCGATATGGTCGGCGTTTGCCGGTTCGATATCCTGGATCGAGACCTGCACATGATCCAGCCCGGCCGCCTTCAGACGCTTCAATCTGTCCGCATCAAGTCCGATCGCCGAGGTGATCAGGTTGGTGTACAACCCGGCGTCACTCGCGGCGTGGGTGATCTCGGTCAGGTCGCGGCGGGATGCGGGTTCCCCGCCTGACAGATGCACCTGCAGAACCCCCATTGTCGCCGCCTGGTGGAACACATCCGCCCAGGCGGCGGTATCGAGTTCATCAGTCCGGTCTTCAAGCTGCAGCGGATTGGAGCAGTAGGGACAGGCCAGCGGGCAACGATGGGTCAATTCCGCCAGCAGACCAATTGGAGCCGGAGCTGTCATCCGACCAGTAGCCTTTTGCCTGCCAACTCGGCCAGCATATCGGTCACGTCATGGCCGATGACCGCGCGGTCCGCTGCGAACATCGCCGCGAGTTCGTCGATGATTTCGGTAACGGTACGGATGCCGTCGCAACGGCGCAGGATTTCGCTGGCCGGCCCTTCCGCCTCGATGATCTTTTCCGGGCACAGCAGGACCCACGCGTTGCGCGTCTTGTCGAAGTGCAGGCGGACGCCGGGTGCCAGTTTCGGACGTTCCGGAACGACGGTTTCATCCATCGGCGCCACGCGGCACGAAAGCCCCAGGCGAAACCAGACCCGGTGTGACATAGGCATAGTGCAGCGCATCCATCATGCACCACAGCACGTCGCATTTGAACATCAGCGTGTCCATCACCGCTTGCTGCTGTTCCGGCGTGCGAGCATGCTGTTTCACCCAGCCGAGCGCGAAGCTGGCATCGCGTTCGGCCTGCGGCGGCCGCTTGTCGAAATACGATAGGATCTCCGGCGTGACATAATCATAGTTTGCTAGCATGCCGCTCATGCGTTCGGTAATGATCTGCGGCGAGAACATTTCCGTCAGGCAGGAGGCGACGGCTTCCAGCAGACTGCGTTCGCGGACGTAGTGCACATAGGCCTGGACCGCGAACCGGGTTGCCGGCAGCAGCAGCCGGGTGGATGTGACATCGGCCCGGTCCAGACCCAGGCCGTCGGTCAACCGGAGCCAGCGCTCGATGCCGCCGGGACGGTCATCGTCCCCGTCGTGATCATCCAGCCGCTTGCGCCATTCGCGGCGCAGCGCCTGATCCTCGCAGCGCCCGATCAAGGAGGCGTCCTTCAGCGGGATCATCGCCTGATAGTAGTAACGATTCAGCGCCCAGGCCTGCACCTGTCCCTTGCTGCACTGTCCGGAGTGCAGCATGCGGTGAAACGGGTGGTGGATGTGGTAACGGCCGGCGCCGATCTCGCGCAGCCGAGCTTCGAGTTTGTCGGGCGTCAGACGATCGCTCACAGTCGCACCTCCATGCCATCGAACGCGACTTCGAATCCGGCGGCCTCGACTTGCCGGCGTTCAGCGGAGTCGCGCAGCAGGATCGGATTGGTGTTGTTGATATGCAGCAAGATGCGGCGCGCCGGCAGTTCGGCAAGGCGAACGAGCGCGCCATGCGGGCCGCTGATCGGCACGTGGCCCATGCGGGTGGCGGTCTTGCCGCCGAGGCCGGCGACGATCATCTCGTCGTCGGTGAAAAGCGTGCCGTCGAAAAACAGCACATCGGCGCCCCGCAATTGTTCAAGCACGGCAGGGGATATGTCTGCACAGGCAGTCGCCACAACGATGTTGCGTCCATCCGCCTGCACCAGGGCGGCATAGCTCGGGCCGGCCTCCGGTTCGGTTGCCCCCGCTCTCTCTTGATAGAGTGGCACCTTTCCAGGCATTGGCAGCAAGGTCAGGGTGAGATTTCCACCGCAGGATATCGGCTGCAGTGGAGCAATCTCCACGCGGCGCACCACTGCCGGATCGAGTACGTTGAACACGTCGTTTTCCGCGAGCACTTTCAACAGCGCCGCCGGTGCGAACAGGGTGAACGGCTGGCGTTCCCGCAGCACAAGCAATCCCGCTATCACATCGACGTCTCCTCCGGTCAGCACAACGCCGGAGATGGGTGAATCGCGACCCTCGGTCCTCGGCCATAACAGCGGAGTTTGTGACAACTGCTGGCGCAGGTCAGGGGACGCGCCGACAACCAGCCAGTCCTTGCCGTCGCCAGTGACCGCGACGCTGGCCTGTGTTGCCGGTTGAACCCTCGGATCCCCGTGGCGCACGAGACGACACAGACGGCACCCGCAGTTCCACTGCGGAAACCCGCCGCCTGCCGCTGAACCGAGCACCACGGCTAACGGTCCAGCCTGTCGCTCAATCATCCGTGATAACGCATGAGCCGCGTGCTACATCCGAGCGGCAAGGTATCCGTTGATTTCCATGCCGATGCAGACTTCACGCAGAACCGGACGTGTCCAGGCCATTTGTCGCCTCCTATCGTTTTCAATTCCAGCCATCGGTGGCGTAGTATCAGCACTGCGACACCATCTCGCGATATACACACTTCAGCCACCATCTAAAAGAGCCAGCGGGCAAATGTTCCGCGCAGCAGTCCGGGAGGCACCACAACATGCGAGCGCTGCGGCTTCTATCTCGGCGTTACGCGATGGCGGCAACACTGGCCACTGGAGCGTTTGGACGTCTCGCCCAAGCTCAGGGCGAAACTGGGGAAAATCCATGGCCGGCACTGGCCGGGCAGATCTTCAGCGACCGGCCGATCGAGGACGGCAGCGCGGTGCTGGCGGTCGATGCACCATATCGTGCGGAAGACGCGGCGGTGGTTCCGATCAGCATCCATAGCCTGCTGTCGGCCGACGATAAGCCGCAAATCCGCAGCGTGACGCTGGTTGTGGACCAGAATCCGGCGCCCGTGGCGGCGAAATTTTCGCTCGGCCAGGACAGTGGCGTCAAAAACCTTTCCACGCGTATCCGAGTGGATTCCTACACCAAGCTGCACGCGGTCGCCGAAATGACGGACGGCCGGTTTTTCGCGGCGGAGCGGTTCGTGAAGGCCGCCGGCGGCTGTTCGGCTCCCGCTGCCAAGCAGGAGGGTGACGCCATTCCACTTGGCACCATGCGCTTGCGGCAGTTCCCGCAAGCAACCGATGCCGCGAGCCGGCAGATCCAGTTCATGATAAGGCATCCCAACAACTCCGGAATGCAGATGGATCAATTGACGCGCTTGTACGTGCCGGCGCATTTCGTTTCGTCGATCAGCATCTGGCAGGGTGACGACCTTTTGCTTGGCATCGAAAGCGGGATCTCGATCTCCGAGAATCCGGAATTCAGATTTGAATACCGTCCGAACGGCGCGACGGAATTCCGGGCGGAGGCGCGGGACAACGAAGGCTCGGTATTCAAGCAGTCCTGGTCCGCCACGCGGGCTTGATCGCGGCGCGTTCGAGCTACTGTCCTGCCCAAGAAGTTCGCCGCATCATGCGGCGCACTTCTGGGATTAGCAGGCCCCCGAAACAAAGAGCTAGCGTCGCGAGACTGATGTCCGCCCGATATGGCGAACTTCAGACTCGGGACACTAGAAGCATCGCACCTCACCCTCCGCTTCAGCTTCCTGCAGATCCCGGACCATGTTGCTCGCCGTCGCGGCCCGGAACATCTCGCCAAGATAGCCGCCGGCGGTTCGGCGCATGCGCAGCACGGTCTCCGCCTGTTCGTATTTGTCGTACGGCAGGATCGAGGCGATGACGTCGATCGAGCACGAGCACTGCCGCAACGCCTGTTGCGTCTGTCCATTGCTTGCCATGCAGGCGAACACATACTCGGCGCGAGCGTCGGTTGGATAATCGTCTGCACTGCCTGCATCGGCCAACGTGCTTGTGGCACACAGTAGCAGCGACAGCATGAACACGAATCGGAGCAGCTTCATTCCGGTGGTCCTGGCTGGTGCCGGCACCATAACGCGTCTCGGCGCCCTGCACGCAAGCTGATTGACGCTCGCTGTTCCGCATGCTGACGTGTCGGTCGGCGCCAGTGTTCCCAGGCGCAACTGTCCGAACAGCCAGGGATTCAATAAGGCATGCTCGCGCCGGGCGTGACCAAGCTGCTGATCGCCAATCGAGGCGAGATCGCGATCCGTATCGCCCGCGCCGCGGCCGATATGGGTGTTGCCTCGGTCGCGGTCTATTCGGAGGACGATGCTCGCAGTCTGCACCTGCGAATTGCCGACGAAAACCGAGCTTTGCCGGGGCAGGGGGCGGCGGCCTATCTGAACGCCGAGGCGATCATTGCGGCAGCGACAGCGGCGGGTTGCGATGCCATTCATCCCGGCTACGGCTTCCTGGCCGAGCGAGCCGATTTCGCGCGCCAGTGTGCTAAAGCGGGCTTGGTCTTCGTCGGACCGGACGTAGCGCAACTCGAGCTGTTCGGCGACAAGGCCCGCGCCCGCGGCGCGGCGGTCGCCGCCTCTGTTCCGGTCATACGTGGCCTCGATCATGCGGTGACACTGGACGAGGCGCGCGGGTTCTTCGCCTCGCTCGGCGTAGGCGGTGCGATGATGATCAAGGCGGTTGCCGGCGGTGGCGGCCGCGGCACGCGCGCCGTGCTGGCGCCGGATGACGTCGAAGCGGCGTTCCGGCGTTGTCAGTCGGAGGCGGCTGCGGCATTCGGCCGGAACGATCTCTATGTGGAAGAATTAATCCCTCGGGCGCGCCACGTGGAGGTACAGATCCTGGGCGACCATAAGGGAAATATCGCGCATCTGGGCGATCGGGAGTGCAGCGTGCAGCGCCGCTTCCAGAAGGTCGTCGAAATCGCCCCGGCGCCGGGTCTGGACGATGATTTGCGGTGCCAGATCATCGACGCGGCGGTAAGGTTTGCAAAGAGCGTTGAATACAGCAACCTGGGAACGTTCGAGTTCCTGGTCGATCTGTCCGCCAAGCCGTGCGCACAACGGTTCGTCTTCATCGAGGCGAACGCCAGGCTTCAGGTCGAGCATACGGTGACCGAAGCGGTGACCGGCGTCGATCTGGTGCAAACCCAGATTCGGCTGGCCCAGGGCGCGAGCCTGACCGAGCTAGGTCTGGATCGCCAGGGCATCGCGACACCAAAGGGTTATGCGATCCAGGCTCGGGTCAACATGGAGACCATTGCGCCGGACGGTGCGGTGCGTCCGGCCGGCGGAACCTTGACCGCCTACGAGGTCCCCAGCGGCCCAGGCGTGCGAACCGACGGCTTCGGCTATGCCGGCTATCGCACCAGTGGCGCGTTCGACTCGCTGCTTGCCAAGGTGATCGTGCATTCGCCGTCGGCGGATTTCGCTGCCGCCGCCGCGCGCGCGACACGGGCGCTCAGCGAGTTCCGCGTGGAAGGCGTCGCCACCAACATCAGTTTTCTCCGAACGATCCTGGAGCATCCGGACTTCGCCGCCGGAACCACCCACACCCGCTGGGTGGATGAGCACATCGCTGCACTCGCGGCTGGTGACCAGAAACGCCAGCGCTTTGTCAAAGCACCCGCCGCCGATCAAGCTGGTTTCGCCGGCGCTCGGATCAAAAGCCGCGACCCGCTGGCGCTGTTCGCCCATGACGCCGAAGTCAAGGCCGAGCAGGTGACGGACGCGGTGGAACAGCCGGCTGAACTGACCGGGCCGGACGGTTCATCCGGTGTCGTCTCGCCGATCCAGGGCACCGTCGTAGCGGTCGACGTCGCGACCGGCGATGCCGTGCGCAAGGGCCAACGGGTCGCCGTCGTCGAGGCGATGAAGATGGAGCACGAAATCTCCGCTCCATTCAGTGGTATCGTCCGCGCTGTCAGCATGGCGGCGGGCGATGTGGTGCTGGAGGGGTTTCCAATCGTCTTTCTTGCAGCCGCCGAGGTCGAAGGCGGCGCGACAGTCGCCAACGTCGAACTGGATCCGGATCATATCCGCGCCGATCTGCGGGAAAACCTCGACCGCCATGCCCTGACGCTCGACCAGAACCGGCCAGACGCGGTGGCCCGACGGCGCAAGCTTGGCTATCGGATGGCGCGCGAAAATATCGCCCAGTTGGTCGATCCGGGGTCGTTCAAGGAATACTGGCCGTTGGTGGTTGCGCGTCAGCACCAGCGGAACTCGCCTGAAGCGCTGCGCAAGAACACCCCCGGCGACGGCGTGGTCGCCGGCACCTGCTCGATCAACGGAACGCTGTTCGATGATACGCGGTCGCGCGCCGCGGTGGTACATTATGACTATACCGTGCTGGCCGGCACCCAGGGGCATCGCAACCACTACAAGCAGGATCGGCTGTTCGAATTGGCACAGCGCTTCCGGCTGCCGCTGGTGCTGTTCGGCGAGGGCGGCGGTGGACGGCCGGGCGAGGATTACATCGGACCGCGCGTGGCGGTCGATACGCACACTTTCACGACGTTCTCGCAACTTAGCGCCCTGGTGCCGCTGGTCGCGGTGGTCAACGGGCGCACCTTCGCCGGCAATACCGCGCTGGTGGCATGCAGCGACGTGATCATCGCGACCGAGGGATCGACGCTGGGGATGGGCGGTCCGGCGATGATCGAGGGCGGTGGCCTCGGGATCTATACGCCGGAGCAGGTGGGACCGATGTCGGTTCAGGTGCCCAACGGGGTGGTCGATATCCTGGTCAAGGATGAGGCCGCCGCGGTTGAAACGGCAAAGAAATATCTTTCCTACTTTCAGGGGTCGATCGCATCGTGGCAGGCGCTGGACCAGCGGCGGCTGCGCCATGTGGTGCCGGAAAACCGACTGCGTCTTTACGACGTGCGCCGGATCATCGAAACCATAGCCGACGCCGGATCGGTGCTGGAAATCCGCGAGAAGTTCGGCATCGGCCTGATCACCGCGTTGATCCGCGTCGAGGGGCGGCCGCTCGGCGTGGTCGCCAACAATCCGTATCACCTGTCCGGCGCGATCGACTCGAACGGTGCCGACAAGGGCGCACGGTTCCTGCAACTATGCGATGCGTTCGACATTCCGGTGCTCAGCCTGATCGACTGTCCGGGCATCATGGTCGGGCCGGAGGTGGAACGTACCGCTCTGGTGCGTCACTGCACGCGGCTGTTCAACGTCGGCGCCAACATGACCGCACCGCTATTCAGCGTGGTGCTGCGCAAGGCCTATGGCCTGGGCGCCCAGGCGATGTGCGGCGCGGGCACGCTGGTCGGATTCTTCGCGGTGGCATGGCCGACCGCCGAATTCGCCGGGATGAATATCGAGGGCGCGGTGAAGCTCGGCTATCGCAAGGAACTCGCCGCGATCGAGGATCCCGATGCCCGGCGGGCCGAGTTCGAGCGGATGACCGGCATTGCCCATGACAGCGCGAAGGCGGTCAACGCGTCGGCCGGCGGCGGGATCGACGACGTCATCGATCCGGCCGATACCCGCGACTGGATTGCCAACAGCCAGCGGCGGTTGCCGCCGGTGCCGGTCAGAACCGGCAAGAAATATCCCTACATCGATCCCTGGTAAAACGTTCAGTCAAAGGCGTGGCGGCTGAGGACGCCCCGCCTCCGGCTGATGACAACGCCGTTTCGGCTGGGACGGCTTCCAGTGAAGGCCGGCTGGTCCTATGGTTTCGCGGCGAAGCCGGAAAAACGCGGCACGTTGGAAAGCGGGAAAAGTCCATGAACCTCGCCGGCGAAGGGCGTGATCTATCCACCATGCTGCGGCCGCGTTCAATAGCGCTGGTCGGAGCGACCGACCGATCCGGCTGGTCGAAGGCCACGTTCGCCAACCTGACCACTCTTGGATACGACGGTGAAGTGCACCTGGTGGCCCGTCGCGGCGGGGTGGTGCATGGTCGCACGAGCGCGACATCGTGCGCCGCGCTCGGTGCGAAAGTAGATCTTGGCCTGCTGATGGTGCCAGCAGCGTCGATCGAAGAGGCAATCGCCGATCTCGGCGCGGCAGGCGGCCGCAATGCGGTCATCCTGACGTCCGGCTTCGCGGAAACCGGCACCGATGGGGCGGCGCAGCAACAGCGGCTGGCCGTTCTTGCGCGGCGCTTCAACATTTCCATCCTCGGGCCGAACTGCCTGGGGTTCGTAAACTTCCTCGACAACGTGCCGCTGTGGACCGGCGCGATCCGCGCACCCAGCCGGCCTGGTCCGATCGCGGTGATCTCGCAGAGCGGCGCCACTGCGGCGTTCATCGCCAGCCTTGCACTGCAGCAGGCGATCGGGCTGAGCCATATGATCTCGACCGGCAACGAGGCCGATCTCGACAGCGCCAGTTTCGTCGATCATCTGCTTGACGACGCGCGGGTGCGGGCGATCGCGATGTTCATCGAATCGATCCGCGATCCGCATGCCTTCGCCGCGGCCGCGCAGAAGGCATGCGCTGCGGGCAAGCCGATCGTTGCGTTGAAGATCGGATTGTCCGACGTGACGGCCAGATCGGCGCAAGCCCATACCGGGTCGTTGGTCGGTGATGACCGGGTGTTCGATGGCGTCTGCCGCCAGTTCGGCATCGTCAGGGTGAATTCGATCGAGGATTTGTTGTTCACCGCCGACATAATCGCGCGCACCGGGGTGATCGGCGAGAAAGGACTTGGCCTGGTATCGGTCTCCGGGGGCGCCTGCGAAATCGCGGCGGACCGTCTGCAGACTGAGGGCGTGCCTTTGCCGCCGCTACCCGCCGCCACCGAAACGGCTTTGCGTTCGGTGCTGCCCAGCTTCGGCACGCCACACAATCCGCTCGACATTACCGGGGGCGCTGTGCTGGAACCCGAGCTGTTCCGGCGGGCGCTGACCATCATCGGCCACGAACCGGCGTTTTCCGCACTCGCCTGCCTGTTCGACGTTCCCGGGACCGAGGCGCTGGCGACCGAGTTCCAACTCGCCTCGCTGCGCCAAATCTCGGCCGGTCTGAACGAACAGCCGCTGCCGGCGCTGATGATCAGCCATTCGCTGAAGCCGGTCACCGAGGTGACCCAGCGTATCGTTTCCGAGCTGAATTTGCCCTATGTATCGGCGGGCATTTATCATGGACTTGCAGCGCTTGGGCGCGCCTGGTGGTGGTCGGAGCAGCAGCGTCGGGTTGCGATGCACTGGGCGCCACCGCCGGTCCTGCAAGCACCCAGCCCGTGGCCAAAAACAGAGCGGGCGGTGCTGGATCATCTGGCGCGCCACGGCGTGCCGATCGTGCCGGCGACGCTGGTCAGCGATGAGGCGTCGGCGGCCGCCGCCGCGCGTGCATCAGGTGGGCCGGTTGTGTTGAAGATCGCCTCCGTGGACATCCAGCATAAGAGCGACATCGGCGGCGTGGCGCTGAATGTGGCCGGCGATGCGGCGGTCGGTGCCGCGTTCCGCCGGGTGATGGCGGCGGCTCCGGCCGGCGCGCAAGTGGATGGCGTGCTGGTTTCGCCGATGCGCGAGCGCGGGGTGGAACTGTTTGTCGGCTGCACGCGCGACCCGCAATGGGGTCCGGTGCTGGCGGTCGGGCTCGGCGGCATTTTCGTGGAGTTGCTGCAGGATGTCGCACTGCGGGTGCTCCCGGTTACGCCCGACGAGGTGAGGCGAATGCTCGGCGAATTGAAGGGCGCGAAGATGCTGCGGGGGCAGCGTGGCGTCCCGGCGGCGGATCTCGATGCGGTGGCACAGGCGATCGCGCGCATCGGCGATGCCTCCGTGGCACTGGGGTCATCGCTGGACGCGCTGGACGTGAACCCGCTTTGGGTGCGCGGGTCGGAGGTGGAAGCGCTGGACGGGCTGGCGCTGGCACGCACGGCATGACGAGTGCCGGACGAAGGACAGGCTGACGACGAAAGCAGGGCAACGAAAGCGGGGCAGGAATGAGCTACGACGCACCATTCGCTGGGATCAAGGTCGTCGATCTCAGTCAGGGAATTGCCGCCCCGTATGCGGGGATGTTGCTGGCCCAGCACGGCGCCACGGTGATCAAGGTCGAATTGCTGGACGGCGGCGACTGGGTCCGGATCAGCGCGCCGAAACCTGGCGGCAACACCGCGCTGTCGGTGATGGGCAATCTGGGCAAGCAAAGCATCGGTGTCGACCTGAAGTCGCCGGCGGGTTGCGCGGTGCTATGGCGGCTGCTGAAGGGCGCCGACGTCTTCATGGAGGGGTTCCGCCCCGGCGTCATCAAGCGGCTGGGCTTTGATTACACGACAGTATCGGAACGATATCCCAACATCCTGTACTTGTCGATGTCCGGCTTTGGGCAGACCGGGCCGTACGCCGAACGGCCGGCGATGGACCCAGTGCTGCAGGCGTTCACCGGCTTCATGGCCGAGAACCGCGACCTGGATGGCCGGCCGATGAACATCGCCTCGATTCCGGTCGACATGATCACCGCGCTGTATGCATTCCAGGCGCTTTCCGCGGCACTGTACGCGCGCCGCGATGAACCGCGCGGCCGCTATATCGAGGCCAGCCTGCTGCAGGGGGCGGCTTGGCTGAACACCTACGCGATGCTGCAGCGGGTGATCTACGACGGCGATCTGCCGGGTGCCCGCGCCCATCGTGGGGTATATCCGACGGCGGATGGCTGGATCCTGGTCATCGTGTCCGGGCGTCGCGGTTGGGGCGACTTCTGCCGCGCGTTGGAACATCCGGAACTCGGCGACGATGCCCGGTTCACCAGCGTCGTTGGCCGCGTCGCCAACTCGGCCACGTTGGCGCCGATCCTGAGCGAGATCCTGTCGGCACGAAGCAACGCGCATTGGCAGGCGCGATTCAGCGAGTACGGGGTGATGCACTCGGTGACCAATGAATCGCTCGACATGCTGCATGACCCGCATGTCGAGGCGACCGGTCTGTTCAGTCATCTGCAGCAACCCGGCCTGGCGATGACGCTGCCGATCCCGGGGATACCCGGCGCGCCGGCGCTGCAGAACGGCACCAGGCGGGCGACGGCTCCGCTCGCTGGCGCCGACACCGAAACGGTGTTGCGTGCGCACGGATATGCTGCCTCTGAGATCGCCGATCTGCGGGCACGGGGCGTCGTGTCAGCTTCTCGCTAGCGCTGGCTGGCGGGAGATCAGGGGACCGCGACAACCGCGTCAGTGTTGCATTCCGCGTTGAACCGTGCTTCAAGCCCCGGCTTCCCTGCCGGGGGCGACGGCATCGCACTCGGCTATGTCCGATTTCCATCTTGGGAATGCGGCCACTTTCGGCCCGGGACAGAGACAAGCCATAGGGGGTTCATTCATGCCGCTTTACGAAACCGTGCTGATCGCACGGAACGACGTCACGCAGCAGCAGGTCGAGCAGATCGCCGACGACATCGGCACCGGACTGCAAACCGACGGCGGCGCCGTCAAGAAGCGTGAGTATTGGGGCCTGCGCGGTCTGGCCTATCGGATCAAGAAGAACCGCAAGGGCCACTACATGCTGCTGGGCCTCGATGCCGCGCCGGGCTTCGTCACCGAGATGGAACGCAAACTGGGCCTGAACGAGGACGTGCTGCGTTTCATGACGATCCGGATCGAGGAATTCGACGAAGCTCCGTCCGCCATCTTGTCGCGCAAATCCGACGACCGCGAGCGCGGCTTCCGCGGACCCAAGCCCGCGGGACGCTTTGAAAGCGGT
The DNA here is from genome assembly GCF_965277825.1 of Rhodopila sp. Classification (NCBI taxonomy): domain Bacteria; kingdom Pseudomonadati; phylum Pseudomonadota; class Alphaproteobacteria; order Acetobacterales; family Acetobacteraceae; genus Rhodopila; species Rhodopila sp. The sequence continues at coordinate 2,007,327 of NZ_OZ255846.1, forward strand.
CGCCGCCGTGGCTTTGACGATCGCGAGGAATTCCGAGCTCGCGACGGCTTCGCTGGCGAAGAATTTCGCCCCGCCCCCGAGGAGTAGCCGGCAATGTCCGATACCGAAGTCAACCCCGCCGCGCGGCGGACCGCCGTGGGCGCCCGCCGCCCGTTCTACCGGCGCCGCAAATCCTGCCCGTTCTCCGGCCCCAACGCGCCGAAGATCGACTACAAGGATGTCCGCCTGCTGTCTCGCTTCCTCTCGGAACGCGGCAAGATCGTGCCCAGCCGGATCACCGCCGTTTCTGCGAAGAAGCAGCGCGAACTCGCGGTCGCCATCAAGCGCGCCCGTTTCCTGGCACTGCTGCCCTACATCGTCGCCTAAAGGAGCGGATCGCATGCCAGCCGTTGAACTGATCCTGCTCCAGCGTGTCGACAAGCTGGGACAGATGGGAGACGTGGTGAAGGTAAAGCCGGGTTACGCCCGCAACTTCCTGTTGCCACAAAAGAAGGCGCTGCGCGCCAGCAAGGACAACCGATCACGGTTCGAGCAGCAGCGCGCCCAGCTTGAGGCGCAAAACATCAAGCGCCGTGAGGAAGCCGAACGGCTGGCCGAGCGGGTTGGCGGCCTTTCCGTGGTGATCATCCGCCAGGCCGGCGAATCGGGCAGCCTGTATGGGTCGGTCTCGGCGCGCGACATCGCCGAGGCCGCCACTGAGGCCGGATTGACCATCAACCGCACACAAGTCGTGCTGGAACACCCGATAAAGACGCTCGGCCTGTCACCGGTTCGGGTTTCGCTGCACCCGGAAGTCTCTATTCCGGTCACCGTCAACGTCGCGCGCAGTCCCGAAGAGGCCGAACGACAGGGGCGCGGCGAGCGGATCGGCAGCGAGCCCGAGGACGACGAGCAGGTGCCCACCGAAGAGAACATCTTCGCCGGCGATACTCCGCAGCCGGCCTGACAGGTTTTTTCCCTTGTTCGTGAGGCAACGGGCAAAATCGCCTGGCACGATGTATTGAACCGATCCTGGCGTTGACGTTTTGACGACGTATGCTTTGCTGTCCTTGCCTGACCCTGTGTCCGGGTCGAGACAATCGATTGGACAGCCATGCAAGCGGTTCTGGATGCGATTTTTCGGCGTTTGATCACCCTTGGCCGGTTGGCCGTGGTTTGGCCGGACGGCTCACAAACGGTTTATGCCGGCCAAGACGGACCGGTCAGCACACTCCGCCTGCACGACCGCAGAACAATTCGGCGACTCGTGCTGAATCCGTCGCTTGGGCTGGGTGAAGCCTACATGTCCGGCGGCTTGTCGGTCGAAACCGGCAGTATCTACGATCTTCTGGACCTGATGATCGCCAACTCCGAGGGCAACCCGGACAGTCATCCCATGCTGCGCCTGAGGGGTCGCCTCGCCTCGATCGGCCGTCGCGTCGCCCAGTATAACCCGGCCGGCCGATCGCGCCGTAACGTCGCGCATCATTATGATCTGAACGGCCGTCTCTACAGCCTGTTTCTCGACCGCGACCGCCAATACTCGTGTGCCTACTTTCCGCATGGCGACGAGACCCTCGAAGAGGCCCAGGCGGCGAAGAAACGCCACATCGCCGCCAAGCTGTGCCTGAACCGCCCCGACCTTCGGGTGCTGGACATCGGCTGCGGCTGGGGTGGCATGGCATTGACCCTGGCACGCGATTTCGGTGCCCAGGTCACCGGCATTACTTTGTCGCAGGAGCAGTTGACCGAGGCTCGTGCCCGCGCCGAGGCCGATGGGCTGCAGCATCGTGTGCGGTTCGAACTGCTCGACTACCGGGCAGTCAGGGAAAAATTCGACCGCGTCGTTTCGGTCGGCATGTTCGAGCATGTCGGCATCGGCCATTACCGGGCGTTCTTCGATACCGTCGCGGGTTGCCTCGCGCCGGATGGCGTGGCGCTGATCCATGCCATCGGCCGCAGCGATGGGCCAGGCAGCACGAACGCGTGGATGCGGAAATACATTTTCCCCGGCGGCTACTCGCCGGCGCTGTCGGAGGTAATGCCGGGGGTCGAGCGGTCCGGGCTGATGGCCACCGACATCGAAATCCTCCGCCTGCACTACGCCGAAACCTTGCGCAATTGGCGTCGTCGGTTCGCTGCCAACCGGGATGCAATCACGGCTCTATACGATGAACGATTCTGCCGCATGTTCGAGTTCTACCTGGCGGGGTCGGAAATAACGTTCCGCCGCAGCGGTCACATGGTCTGGCAGTTGCAACTCGCCCACCAACACGGAGCGGTGCCGCTGACGCGCGACTATATTGCCCAGGTCGAGGCGGGTGAGCCTGTCGGACCGATGGCCGAGGCGACGAGCTCGCTGCGGCGATAGCGAGCGCCGGCGTCGCAACAAATTCGCTGAGTAGCCGGCAGATTGGCCGCGTCTGGCGATCCGTGCCAGACTGTCCGCTACCCAAAGCGAGACCGATCATGCACTCAGGCGCCGGCATCTTCTTCACCGACTACTCGATCACTCCCGCCGCGCTGGGCAAGGCGATGGAGGAACGCGGCTTCGAGTCAGTCTGGGCGGCGGAACATTCCCACATCCCATTGTCGCGGCGCTCGCCATGGGGCGGTGGCGCGGAACTGCCCAAACAATACTACGACGTGATGGACCCGTTCGTCACGCTGACAGCGGTGGCGGCGGCGACCACGACGCTGAAGGTCGGCACCGGCGTGTGCCTGGTCAATCAGCGTGATCCGATCCAGACCGCCAAGCTGGTGGCGTCGATCGATCAGGTCTCGGCAGGCCGCTTCCTGTTCGGCATCGGCGTCGGCTGGAACGCCGAGGAGATGGAGGACCACGGCACCGTGTTCACCACCCGCGCCAAACTGGTGCGCGAGCGGGTGGAGGCGATGAAAGCGATCTGGACCGAGTCCAAACCGGAATATAGCGGTGAGTTTGTCAGCTTCGCGCCGATGATGACCTGGCCTAAGCCGGCGCAGAAACCGCACCCCGCCGTCATCGTCGGTGGCGCCTTCCCGCACGGTGCCCGCCGCGCCGTGCGCTACGGCGACGGCTGGATTCCGCTGGCCGGTCGCGCCGCCTATGGCGACCTGTTCGAGACCGTTCCGAAGTTCCACGCCATGTTGCGCGAAGCCGGCCGTGACCCGGAGTCCTGCCCGGTCTCGGTGTTCGGCGCAACAGCGGACGCGGACCTGCTGCAACGCTACCGCGATCTGGGCATCGCCCGTGTCGCGGTCAGTCTGCCGGCGGCAAAGGAAGATGTCGTGCTGCCGATCCTGGATCGATGGGCCGCGCTGATGCGCCAGGCGGGGTAGAGCCGGTCGGGTATTATTGCGCCAATCCACTGTTCCGGATCTATACCCGTTATCCACAGCGTTCCACAGGCAAACCACATGCGCCGCACCTCTGGCTGCGCTAGACTGCCTGCGTGAACACCATCGACTCGCCGCTCTTCGGCCTTTCCCAACGCCTTCCCCCGTCGAACGTGCAGGCGGAACAGGCGCTGCTCGGCGCGCTGCTGGCCAACAACAAGGCCTATGAACGGGTCTCGGAATTTCTCGCCCCGGAACATTTCGCCGACCCGATCCATGGCCGCATCTACCAGGCCATTTCGCGCCGCGTGGAAGCCGGCCAGCTCGCCGACCCCGTCACCCTGAAGGCCGAGTTCGAGCACGCCGGCATCCTGGAGGAGGTCGGCGGTACCGCCTACTTGGTGCAGTTGCTGACCGCCATGGTGGGCATCATCAACGCCGGCGAATATGGCCGCGCGGTGCTCGACACCTGGATGCGGCGCCAGTTGATCGACATCGGCGAAACCGTCGTCAACAACGCGTTCGGGGCGGATGCTGAACTCGATGGTCCGTTGCAGATCGAGGCCGCCGAGCAGTCGCTGTTCGATCTTGCCGCCGACAACGGCACCGGTGGCGGTTTCATTGCGTTCGAGCAGGCACTGACCGAGGCGATCCTGGGTGCCGAACGGGCGTTCCGACGCTCCGGTGCCGTCTCGGGCCTGACCTCCGGTCTGCGCGACCTCGACAGCAAGATGGGCGGGATGCACCCGTCCGACCTGCTGATCCTGGCCGGCCGCCCTGGCATGGGCAAGACCGCGCTCGCCACCAAGATCGCCTTTGGCGCGGCAAAGGCCTTGCAGGCCGAAGCACGGGTAAAGGACCCGAATGGGATTCCGAAGTCGAGCATTGCGATCTTCTCGCTGGAAATGAGCGCCGAACAACTGGCGACACGTCTGCTCAGCGAGGAAGCCCGGATTTCCGGCGACCGCATCCGCCGCGGCGATATCGGGCAAAAGGACTTCGACAAATTCGTCCAGGTCTCGCGTGAGATCGCTTCGCTGCCGATACAGATCGACGACACGCCGGCGATCACGATGTCGGCGCTGCGCACCCGCTGCCGGCGGTTGAAGCGGACCAAGGGACTGGCGCTGGTGATCGTCGACTATCTGCAACTGATGCGTCCCGCCGCCGGCACTAAACCGGAAAGCCGGGTGCTGGAAATCAGCATGATTACCCAAGGGTTGAAGGCGCTGGCCAAGGAACTGGCGGTTCCGGTGCTGGCGCTGTCGCAGTTGTCGCGCCAGGTCGAAAGCCGCGACGACAAGCGGCCGCAACTGTCTGACCTGCGGGAATCCGGGTCGATCGAGCAGGACGCCGACGCGGTGATGTTCGTCTATCGAGACGAATATTACCTGGAACAGAAAATACCCAAGGAAATCGCCTACGAGGGCAACGGCGACAAGTTCCACGCCGCCATGGAGGAGTGGCAGCAGCGGATGGCAAAAGCGCACAACCGCGCCGACCTGATCATCGCCAAGCAGCGCCACGGTCCGACAGGGTCCATCCCATTGCTGTTCGAGGGCGAGTTCACCCGCTTCGGCGATCTCGATCTTGCCCATTCCGAATATGTCGAGTGACGCGGCTAGTATCCGATCGCAGAGAAGCGTGCGACGCGGAGCGTCCGCGATTCGACGCGTGAATCGGATACTCAAACAAAACGACGCATCGCGCTTCTCTAATGCGCGATACTAGGGCCGTTCTGGAGGTCGATCTTGCCGCGGTCGTCGCTAACTGGCGGACGCTGAGCGCCCGCCATCCCGCCGGCCCAGTCGCCGCTGTCATCAAGGCAGACGGCTACGGGCTCGGGGCTAGCCCGGTCGCCGCGGCACTGCACGCCGCCGGCTGCCGCCACTTCTTCGTAGCCTATCTCAGCGAGGCACTGGCCGTCCGCGACGTCATCCCCGGCGCGATGCTGGCGGTATTGAGCGGCCTGCTTCCAGGCGAAGAGGATGCCTATCGGGCGCATGATCTGACGCCTGTGCTGGGCTCGCTCGACGAAATCGCGCGCTGGGGGGGACGCGAGGCGATCCTGCACGTCGACACCGGCATGTCGCGCCTCGGACTTGACGCGCGGGAACTGGCGATACTGGCGCAGGACCACACCCGGTTGGGGCGGCTGACCATCCGCTACGTGATGTCGCACCTGGTATCCTCTGAACTGCCTGATGATCCGCTCAATCATCTGCAACTGGAACGGTTCGCGGCAGCCAGAGCCATGCTGCCGCCGGCGCCGAGCAGCTTGGCGAATTCGTCGGGGATCTTTCTCGGGCCCGAATTCGGCTCCGACCTGGCGCGGGCGGGTGCGGCGCTGTTTGGCATCAATCCGACCCCCGGCCGGCCCAATCCGATGCGCGGCGTTGTCCGATTGTCGGTTCGGGTGCTCGCGGTGCGTGACGTGCCGGCCGGCACCCCCGTCGGCTACAACGCTACCTGGGTCGCGCCACGGCCAACCCGGATCGCAACGGCGGCACTGGGTTACGCGGACGGATTCCACCGCAGCCTGTCCGGCCGTGGCACAGCGTGCTTTGACGGCACCCCCGTCGCGCTGGTAGGCCGCGTCTCCATGGACCTGACAGCATTCGATGTAACCGACCACCCCTGCGTGCAGCCTGGCTGCTGGCTAGAACTTATGGGCCCCCACCTCTCGCCCGACGAGGTCGCGGCTGCCTCCGGCACAAACGGCTACGAGGTGCTGACATCGCTGGGCCGGCGCTTGCACCGCGTCTATCGGTCCGCGTGACCATGGTGCTGGATTTTCTGGAAGCCATCGGCCGGGCGGTGATCGGGCTGTGCCGCGGCGCCGGAGAACTGGTGCTGTTCGCGGTTCAGGGCTTGTCGCACCTGGTGCGCCCGCCATTCTATGGACGCCTGTTTGGACGCGCCTTGCTGGAGATCGGCTATTTCAGCTTGCCGGTGGTGGCGCTGACCGCGGTGTTCACCGGTATGGTGCTGGCGCTGCAGTCCTACACCGGCTTCGCGCGATTTTCCGCCCAGGGCGCGGTGGCTAACCTGGTGGTGCTATCGGTGACCAGGGAACTCGGCCCGGTGCTGGCCGGGCTGATGGTTGCCGGCCGCGTCGGCGCCGCCGTGGCGGCCGAGCTGGGCACCATGCGCGTCACCGACCAGATCGACGCGTTGTCGACGCTGTCCACCAACCCGATGAAATACCTGGTTGCACCCAGGCTGCTGGCGGGGATCATCGCGCTGCCACTGCTGGTGGTGATCGCCGATGTGCTGGGCGTGATGGGCGGGTTTATCGTATCGACAGTAAAACTAGGCTTCAACGTCAATACCTACGTGGCGAACACCGTCAACTTCGTGCAGACCGACGATGTGGTTTCCGGCCTGGCGAAGGCTGCGGTGTTCGGCTTCCTGATCTCGCTGATGGGCTGTTATCAGGGCTATAACAGCAAGGGCGGCGCACAGGGTGTGGGTTCGGCGACGACACTGGCGGTTGTCAGCGCCTCTATCCTGATCCTCGCATTCGACTACGTGCTGACCGAAATGTTCTTCGCGCAGTAGATGGCGCCCGAAAAAGCGGATCGTCCATACATGACCGTGGCGGCAAGCAAGGCCGCCGTGCGGAGTACGAAGAAGGCCCATGCCCGAGAGCACCGAGATCAAGTCCATCCCGGTCATCGGCGTCGATCCAAACATCATCGGCCAAGCGTACGCCCTGTCTTCTCGGTGCAGTATCATCCTGAAGCCAGCCGAGGGGTCGTCTTTAACCCACCCCGGGGGTGTCGGACAGCCACTATCTGCTTATGGTTTGTCCCGGTCATTGTTGCAATCTTCATTCAACTTCTAGGCAGGGGACAATCGTGGGAAAACCGCCGAACCCAGCGAAATATACTGACGCTGAAGCGAAGGAAATTCTTCTGAACACATGGCGCGACAAAACCAAACTGTGGAATGGACCCAACGAGAACCGGCGCTGGCTTAGGGCCCAGCCTGTGAACGATGGCGCCGTAGGCCCTCGTCTTTTGTCACCCGGTGCACAACTTTTTCATATTCAACCGGATGGCATGTGGGCACGTTTGTTTGGCACAAATGCAGAACCCTTTGCAGATGTAATCGCAGTGGAGGTATGCGGCACGATCCAAAACTTTAACGACAAGCGCGCGCGCTACATGTCGTCCACTGCGGCACTAATGCTCAAGTGCGATAAAGATTGGTTATTGCGCGGCCCGGCGAGTAACCACAATTGGCGGGAAGCAGGGTTGGCTAAAAAGCCGGTTGGCGCGATCTCGTTCGCAGTCAGACACATCCGGGTGCTTTATGCCCTTCCGGGGGAAATTTATGAGAGATGGCGGGACCACGGCGTCTTAGCCGGCCATGAATTCATGTGTCTGCACTCCTCTTTGCAAACCTACACGAGCCAGCCAGTGCAGGAATTTCTGAAACTCATGGCTCCTTCCTCCCACTATTACATACAAACCTAGTGCGGCCTCAAAAAAATGACATGTGCTACCCGGTTGTATCCTGGGCGCAATATCGAACCCTGACGTTAAAGACAATGCGATTGGCCGGTGTGCCGACGTCCCCAGTAACATGCGATCCGATAAGTTTTTCAAACACTGCAGCCGAGTACAATTAAGCCACGCCATGCCCAAGCGCACCGACATCAAATCCATCCTGATCATCGGCGCCGGTCCGATCATCATCGGCCAGGCCTGCGAGTTCGACTATTCCGGCGCCCAGGCCTGCAAGGCGCTGCGGGCCGAGGGCTTTCGCGTCATCCTGGTGAACTCCAACCCCGCCACCATCATGACCGACCCTGGCCTGGCGGATGCCACCTACATCGAGCCGATCACGCCCGAGGTGGTGGAGAAGATCATCGTCCGGGAACGGCCTGACGCACTGCTGCCCACAATGGGCGGCCAGACGGCGCTTAACACCGCGATGAAACTGGCCGCCAGCGGCACCCTGGAGCGGCTCGGCGTGGAACTGATCGGCGCCAAGGCCGACGTCATCGACCGCGCCGAGGATCGCCTTAAGTTTCGCGATGCGATGGCACAGATCGGCATCGAATCGCCCCGCTCCGCTATAGCTCACAGCATGGAGGAAGCCCGATCCGCACTGGCGATGACCGGGCTGCCGGCGGTGATCCGCCCCAGCTTCACCTTGGGCGGCACCGGCGGCGGCATCGCCTACAATACCGAGGAATTCGAACAGATCGTCGCCGGCGGCCTAGAAGCGTCGCCCACCACCGAGGTGCTGATCGAGGAGTCGGTCCTGGGCTGGAAAGAATACGAGATGGAGGTGGTCCGGGACACCGCGGACAACTGCATCATCGTCTGTTCGATCGAAAACGTCGATCCGATGGGAATCCACACCGGCGACTCGGTCACCGTGGCGCCGGCCCTGACGCTGACCGACAAGGAATATCAGCGGATGCGCGACGCCTCGATCGCGTGTCTGCGCAAGATCGGCGTCGACACCGGCGGATCGAATGTCCAGTTCGGGCTGAACCCCGCCGATGGCCGCATGGTGGTGATCGAGATGAACCCCCGGGTGTCGCGGTCTTCGGCGTTGGCCTCGAAGGCCACCGGGTTCCCGATCGCCAAGATCGCCGCCAAGCTGGCCGTCGGCTACACATTGGATGAATTGTCCAACGACATCACCAAGGTGACACCGGCCAGCTTCGAACCGACCATCGACTACGTGGTGGTCAAGATACCTCGTTTCACGTTCGAGAAATTCCCCGGCACGCCGGCGCTGCTGACCACGTCGATGAAATCGGTCGGCGAGGCGATGGCGATCGGGCGCAGTTTCGCCGAGGCCCTGCAGAAAGGGCTTCGCAGCACGGAAACCGGCCTCTCCGGACTGGATGAGATCGATCCCCCCGGCGATGGCGGCCCCGACGCCTTTCGCGCCGCGCTGTCGTCGCCGACGCCCGATCGGCTGCTGGTGGCCGGGCAGGCCCTGCGCGCCGGCTTGTCGGTGGCAGATATCTTTGCCGCCACCAAGTTCGATCCCTGGTTCCTGCGCGAACTGGAACGCATCATCGACGCCGAACGGGACATCGCCGCCGTCGGCCTGCCGCGCCAGGCCGACGCGCTGCGCCGGGTCAAGGCGCTGGGCTTTTCCGACCAGCGGCTGGCGCAACTGACAGGGTCCACGGCCGCGAAAGTGATGCGGATGCGGACCGATTTGGCCGTCACCCCGGTCTACAAGCGTATCGACACCTGCGCCGCGGAATTCGCCTCCGCCACCCCCTACATGTACTCCACGTTCGAGGGTGGCTACGGCACGCCGACCTGCGAGGCCGATCCGACCGACCGCAGCAAGGTGGTCATTCTGGGCGGCGGACCGAACCGCATCGGACAAGGCATCGAATTCGACTACTGCTGCGTCCACGCCGCCTACGCGCTGAAGGATGCCGGGTTCGAGACCATCATGGTGAACTGCAACCCCGAAACCGTCAGCACCGACTACGACACCTCGGACCGACTATATTTCGAGCCGCTGACCGAGGAGGATGTCATCGCCCTGGTCCGCCGCGAACAGCAGAACGGCACCGTGCTGGGCTGCATCGTGCAATACGGCGGCCAGACCCCGCTGAAGCTGTCGCAGGCGCTGTCCCGTGAGGGCATCCCGATCCTCGGCACCTCGGCCGACGCGATCGACCTGGCGGAAGATCGCGAACGTTTCCAACTGCTGCTGCAACGCCTGGGGTTGCGTCAACCGGATAACGGCATCGCCCGTTCGGCCGAGGAAGCCGAGACCATCGCCGAACGGATCGGCTACCCGGTGGTCATCCGCCCGAGCTACGTGCTGGGCGGCCGCGCGATGGAGATCGTCTACGACCGTTCCGGCCTGCACCGCTATATGCGCGAGGCGGTGCGGGTGTCGGGCGACAATCCCGTTTTGATCGACCGCTATCTGAACGACGCGATCGAGGTCGACGTGGATTGCATCTGCGACGGCGCCACGGTCTACGTCGCCGGGGTGATGGAGCACATCGAGGAGGCCGGTATCCATTCCGGGGATTCGGCGTGTTCGCTGCCGCCCTATTCGCTGTCCCCGGCGATGATCACCGAACTGAAATCGGAAACCGAGGCGTTGGCCAAGGCCCTGGGCGTGGTCGGGCTGATGAACGTCCAGTACGCCATCAAGGACGACACGATCTATGTGCTGGAGGTGAACCCGCGTGCGTCGCGCACCGTGCCGTTCGTCGCCAAGGCCACCGGCGTGGCGGTCGCCAAGATCGGCGCCCGTGTGATGGCCGGGGCGAAGCTCGCCACCGACTTCAAGCTGGACGACGATTCGATTGCCCCGCACGTCGCGGTCAAGGAAGCAGTCTTCCCGTTCGCCCGCTTTCCCAACGTGGACACCATCCTGGGGCCGGAGATGAAGTCCACCGGCGAGGTGATGGGCCTCGATGCCAGTTTCGAACGAGCCTTCGCCAAGGCCCAACTCGGCGCGGGGGTGATCCTGCCGATGCAGGGACGGGTGTTCCTCTCGATCAAGGATGCCGACAAGAAGGGGCTGCCGGCGCTGGCTCGGCGGTTGAACGAAATGGGCTTTTCCATCCTGGCGACGCGCGGCACCGCGGCCCGGATTCGCGAGGCGGGTTTCCCGGTCACCGTGGTGAACAAGGTGCTGGAAGGCCGGCCACATTGCGTCGATGCGATCCGCTCAGGTGAGGTGCAACTGGTGATCAACACGGCGTCCACGCCCCAATCGGTCGCCGACAGCTTCGCCATCCGGCGCAGTGCGCTGACCCATTTTGTGCCGCACTATACAACCTTGGCGGGTGCTCGGGCGGCGGTGCACGCAATCGCGGCATTGAAAGCCGGAACGCTTGAAGTTGCCCCGCTACAGTCCTATTTTCGCGGTTCGTTTTGACCATTGCGCCGCGGTAGGGGACGACCCGGCCGCGGCGGATACATATGACGTACCCGCCCCAGCAAAGTTCTGGGATGAACGATGATCGAGGAACCACGACGTGCAGAAGTTTCCGATGACGGCCCCCGGCCTGCTTCGCCTGGAGGAGGAATTGCGGACGCTGAAGTCGCAGGAGCGGCCAGCCATCATCCGCGCCATCGCGGAAGCACGCGCGCACGGTGACCTGTCGGAAAATGCCGAATACCATGCCGCGCGCGAGCGTCAGTCCTTTATCGAGGGCCGGATCGCCGAACTGGAAGAGATCACCTCGGGCGCGGAGGTGATCGACCCGACGACACTGTCCGGCTCACACGTCAAATTCGGTGCCCATGTCCGCCTGGTGGACGAGGAGACTGACAAGGAAGCCAGTTATCAGATCGTCGGCGTGCACGAGGCCGACGTCAAAGCGGCTCGGCTGTCGATCTCCTCGCCGCTGGCCAAGGCGCTGATCGGCAAGAAGGTCGGCGATGCGGTGTCGGTGCCGGCGCCCGGCGGCGACCGATCCTACGAAATCCTGGAAATTCGGTTCGGCTGAGCAACTGGACGATCGATGCCGGCATGGATCACTCGGTCCCGCGGCTCGCTCGGACGCGGTCGATGCCCAAACGGCATGACCGGACGATGATCGGCCTCGCCGACATCGAGCAGGCAGCGCAACGCATCGCGGGGCAGGTATTGCGCACCCCCATGCTGCCCTGCCCGGCGATCTCCCGCATCACCGGTGCGGATGTCGTGCTGAAACTAGACAATCTGCAAGTCACCGGCGCCTTCAAGGAGCGCGGCGCGGCGAACCGCCTGGCCTCGCTATCCGCCGACGAACGCGCCCGCGGCGTGGTCGCGATGTCGGCCGGCAACCATGCGCAGGCGGTTGCCCGCCACGCCAGTTTGCTGGGTATCGCCGCCACAATCGTGATGCCGAAGTTCACCCCCTCGACCAAGGTCACGCGGACCGCGGCCTGGGGGGCAAACGTGGTGATGGTCGGTGAAACCCTGGCCGAGTCGGCGGCGCACGCGCATCAACTGGCCGCCGAACAGTCGTTGGTGTTCATCCACCCATACGACGATCCGGCGATCATCGCCGGTCAGGGCACGCTGGCGCTGGAGATGCTGCAGGACGCGCCGGATCTCGATGCGCTGATCATCCCGGTGGGCGGAGGCGGCCTGCTGGCGGGCTGCCTGGTCGCGGCCAGCGCGATGCGCCCGGGCATCGCTGTCCATGGCGCCGAGGTGGAAACCTACGCCGCGATGGCGCAGCGCCTGGCCGGCCGGCCGGTGTCGGTCGGCGGACCCACCATCGCCGAAGGCATCGCGGTTCGCGATATCGGGGAAATCCCGTTCGAGATCGTCCGCCGCCGCATCGCCGGCATTCTGGTCGCCCCTGAACGGGCAATCGAGGAGGCGATCGGCCTGCTGGTCGAAGCGGCCAAGACCGTGGCCGAGGGCGCCGGCGCGGTCGGACTGGCAGCGCTGCTGGCCCATCCGGATCAGTTCCGTGGCAAAAAGGTCGGCGTCGCCATCACCGGCGGCAACATCGACGCTCGCATCCTGTCGAACGTTCTGCTGCGCGACTTGCTGCGCGATGGCAGGCTGCTGCGGCTGCACCTGCAAATCCCCGACCGTCCCGGCGTATTGGCCGATATCGCCGGCAAGATCGGCGACTCGGGCGGCAACATCATCGAGGTTTCTCACCAGCGCCTGTTCGCCTCGTCCTCGGTGCAGGCGGCGGAACTCGAGGTCATGGTCGAGGCGCGGGACAAGCTGCACGCCAACGCGATCGTTACGGCGCTGGAGCAGAGCTACACCGTCAGGCAGGTATGACGCGCGCGGCTCGTCGGAGTGGCTGACACGCTGCAACAGGCTGTCGGCGAGGCGCTCGCCTGCCGCCGCTGCGAAGCGGTCCTGCCGCTGGGCCCGCGGCCGGTGTTCCGGGTATCCGCGACGGCAAGGGTGCTGATCATCGGACAGGCACCGGGAACCAAGGTGCACATGACGGGCGTGCCGTGGAACGACGCCTCCGGCGACCGGCTGCGGAGCTGGCTGCTGATGGACCGTGATTTGTTCTACGATCAGACGCGGATTGCCATCGTGCCGATGGGCTTGTGCTATCCGGGCCGCTTACGCAACGGCGGCGACGCGCCGCCCAGGCCGGAATGCGCACCGCTGTGGCTGGACCGCTTCGCCCGGCTGATGCCTGCCGTGCGGCTGACCTTGCTGGTCGGGTCCTATGCGCTGCGGCATCGGCTCGGAGCCGGCGCGATGACCGAGCGGGTACGGCGGTTCGGCGAATTGGGCCCGGCGATGGTGCCGCTGCCGCATCCGTCGTGGCGGACCGTGGGTTGGGAACAACGCAATCCCTGGTTCGACGAGACGTTATTGCCGATACTGCGGCACGCGGTGGCGACCGCATTGGAAGGATAATTGGGCGTCACGCACGGTCCCGACGCGCTGCTTCTGACCCCCGGCCTTGCTATCGTCCCTGCTGCTTTTGCGCATCAACGTAGGACTTCAGTACCGCATTTAGGCGCGTGAGGTGTCCGCGCTCTGATGACTTGAACCACTCCAACACTTCAGTATCAAGCCTCAGATGCACCGATGTCTTGCCGGATGATGGCATGACGACGTGGGCATCATTCCAGAACTCCGCGTCGATGGCGTGTGCGGGAATATCGGCGCGCGTTTCGGTTTTGCCTCGGTCGCGCTGTGCACGAAGGCTCTCGGGCGAGTAGCGCCTGGTATCTTCTTTTGCCATCGTCATCCACCTTCCATGCGCTGATGATCCTCCGATTACGGCCACGCCAAGTGAAGCCGACCATGAAGTAATCGGCGTCCACATAACCGAGTGCGCGGTAGCGGGTTTCGCCGCACTAGAACCTGGTATCCTCTGCCTCGATGACCGGATTCTCGAAGATCAGCGCGGCATCCTTGAAGCCGACTCGGTGGTGGTCGAGATCGCCGCTTCGCTTCATCTCACTCGACGAAGACGGCGCATTCCGAACCGGGCACGGTGGTATAGCCGAGGTCCGCAACGTTTCCGGGTGAAATTGCTGCCGGGCACTGGCATCAGGCGGCCGGCTGCTTGCGATAGGCGTAGTTGCGGTCGAGCCGTTCGATCAGGTAGTCGCCATATCGGGTGGCGGGAAACCGCGGCGGGTCGTCGGGGCCTTGGCAGGTGGGCAGCACCGCGACGACGCTGTCCATCGACATATCGAAGAAGTATGGGCAGGAGTATCGGTCGCCGCCAGAAATGTTCTTGACCCGATGCGGGGTGGATTGCCAGCGGCCGTTGGTCCAGCGGGCCAGCATGTCGCCGACGTTGACGACCCATGTCCCAGGGATCGGGGGCGCCTTGAGCCACGATCCATCGCGTCCGCGCACCTCCAGCCCGCCGCGCTCGTCCTGCGCCAGGATGGTTATGAAACCGTAATCGGTGTGGGGGGCGGAACCGAACGCATCGTCCGGCTGCTGTGGCGGATAGTGCAACAATCGCAGAAACGTCGTGGGCTGCTGGAAGAACGCGGCAAACCAGTCTTGCGGGAGGTTCAGGGCCACAGCCAGCACCGGGAGCAAGCGGTGGCAGAAACCGTGCATGGCGCGATCATAGGCTTCGACCGGGGCGCGGAAGCCGGCAAGCTCGGGCCACAGGTTGGGTCCGTCGAGCGGACGGCCATGGCGCGGATCATTGGCCGTAACCTCGTGCATCAGCATGAATGATTCGCTGTCGTTCGGCTGCGTAACCGTAGCGACCGTGGAGGTTTCTATGACGGAGGTTTTTGGCGCCATGTAGCCGCGGTGAAAGCGGTTCATGGCGATCGCTTCCTTGGCCGGTCGCGGCAGCGCATGAAAGCGGCGGGAGGCGTTGAACACGGCTTCGACGATCGTCGGATCGACACCGATATCGCACAGGTAGCAGAAGCCGGTTCCGCAGAACGCCGCGTCGAGTTGGCGCGCGAGGCTGGCATCGTCAGTGTTGCCAAATGGGATGACGGGCAGGGTCTGGTCGGACATCGCGTTCCGCTTCTGCTTGGCGGACCGGTGGTTTACGCCGGCCGGATGGGACTGTCGACCTTGGACGCCATGGCCGGCACGCTGGCCGGGCTGGCGAGACATGGCTGCGCCGGGGCTAAGGCGGATGAGCGGATAATATCGCGACGGCTGAGACAGTCATCCAAGGTTTGTCCCGGGAGTGGTGGAGCTGAGGGGAATCGAACCCCTGACCTCCTCATTGCGAACGAGGCGCTCTCCCAACTGAGCTACAGCCCCATCCCAGGTCTGAAGCGCCCGGTGAGCCCCGGTCGCATGGCGCCCCTCATGATCGGAGTGCCGACCGAAGTCAAGCGGTCTGGGGCTGCCCCAAGGCCGGCTCAGCGGACGGCAAGTGTCTCCCAGACGTCGCCCGAAGGCGGCAAAGCGAGAATGTGCCGACGGTGCCACAACGCATAGAACAGCAGCTTCCAGCAGGCAAAACCGTGACGCCAGCGGCGGATATCGCGGAACAGCGCTTCGACCTTGTCGGGATGGGCGATCTCGGCGACCCCCGGCTGGGCGGCGACCAGCGGACCCAGCCGGGTGCCCTGCGCCTTGATCCAGGCACCGACCGGCACGGTGAAGCCGGATTTCGGCGCAAACGGCTGCGCGGCGGGCTGGTTCTTCTCCAGCCACTTGCGCAGGATCCATTTGCCCATGCCGCGCCGCAGCTTCATCGCATCCGGCAGCCGGAACGCCGCATCCATGACGCCGGGATCGAGGAACGGTGTGCGGCCCTCGACGGCATGCGCCATCATGCAGCGATCCAGCTTCAGCAGCAGGTCGTGCGGCAGCCAGTCGGTCATGTCCAAGGCCTGCGCCGCGCCCAGCGCGGACCGTCCGCCCTCGGCGGCACGGATTTCCGCCGCCGCCATGCCATCGCGCCAGGATGTCGGCCGGGTGCGCAACACGGGGACCTTGTCGAAGCTGCCGTCGGCCCACATGCTGCGTCCGCCGCGCCACCAGGGCAGCGTCGCCTGACGATAGCGCTTGTAGCCGCCGAAGATCTCGTCGCCACCCTCGCCGGTCAGCACCACCTTGACGTCCTGCCGAGCGCGCCGGGCCAGGAACCATGACGGAATGATCGCATAGTCCATCGTCGGGTCATCCATCGCGGCGACGATTTCCGGCAGGTGCTGCCAGACCATTTTCTCGGTGACCTCGATCGCTTCGTGGCGGGCACCGACGGCGCGCGCGATAGCGGCGGCCTGGTCGCGTTCATCGGCGGCACCGGGGGCGTCGAAACCGGCGGTGAACGCCAGCACCGGCTGTTCGTTGAGCCGAGCCATCAGGGTGATCAGGGTGGCGCTGTCGATGCCGCCGGAGAGGAACATCCCGTATGGCACGTCGCTGCGCTGATGCAGATCGACGCTTTCCATCAGCGCGTCGTCCAGGCGGCGCATCGCGGTGTCTTCGTCGATGTCCTCGGGGGGCGCCGCCGGCACCGGATTGATCTGCCGCCGCTCCAGGATGTGGCCATCCGAGCAGGTGATGGTTTCGCCGGGCAGCACGCGTTGGATGCCCTCGAAAATGGTGTCGGCCCCGGTGGTGAACTGAAGCTGCAGCAGCTCCTCCACAGCGGCCGGCCGCAGCGCCCGTTTTACCAGCCCGGCCTCGAGCAGCGCCTGCGGTTCCGAGGCGAATGCCAGGCCGCTGTCGATCGCGGCGATATACAACGGCTTGATCCCGAACGGATCGCGCGACAGGGTGACGGTGCGCCGCGCGCGCTCATGAATGGCGATGCCGTACATACCGCGCAGATGCTTGGCGTACTCGGCGCCGTCACGCAGCCAAAGATGCAGCGGCGGCTCGCAGTCGCTGTTGGTGGCGAAGTTCACGCCGGGCAAGGATTCGCGCAGTTCGCGATAATTATAGATCTCGCCGTTGGCGACCAGGGTGGCGGGACCGGTGAAGAACGGTTGGTCGCCGGTCACCAGATCGATGATCGCGAGACGGTTGTGCAACAACGCAACGCGGCCCATCATGGCGTGTCCACTGCCGTCCGGGCCGCGATGGTGCAAGGCGCCGATCAGCGCAGAAAGCACACTGGGATCCGGCGGCGCGGCACCGGGAGATAGGATCAGGCCAGCAATGCCGCACATGGCAGGTGTGTCTCCGAAAGCCGAAACCCGGCGTCGCCGCAGCGATAGCGCAATCGGCGGAGCGTGTCGTCGGGGTTTGGCCAGTTGATTGGTGCGTCTGGATGTTTTGCCGGATGCAGCGGATGGTCGCGACGTATGAACCGGTCATTAAGCGTGCATCAAGCGTGCCTTCAACCCTTGACTCGGCTTGGCGCCGCTTCTACAGATCACGCCCTCGGCCAACCCAGGGGCTATTTTGTGGGACGGTCGTCGGTTCGCAGGCACACGACGCACGCGGCGCCGCCCCACTCTCTCGGTTGGGCTTAGGCCGTCTGCATTCGTCCCCCCGCTGGATGGGTTTGACCCTATCCCGGCGGCGTTTGCCTGTTAAGCGGCGACTGCGACACGCCCGCGGTGAAGCACGAACGGAAAGAGAAAGAGCTCCATGCCGACCATCAACCAGCTTATCGCCCACGGGCGGGAGCGCCCGAAGCACCGGAATTCGGTTCCGGCGCTGCAAGGCTGTCCGCAAAAACGCGGTGTGTGCACGCGCGTCTATACCACGACGCCGAAGAAGCCGAACTCGGCGCTGCGCAAGGTGGCAAAGGTTCGGCTGACCAACGGCTATGAAGTGGTGAGCTACATTCCCGGCGAAGGCCACAATCTGCAGGAACACTCGGTGGTGCTGATCCGCGGTGGACGCGTGAAGGACTTGCCGGGCGTGCGCTACCACATCCTGCGCGGCGTGCTCGACACCCAAGGCATCGCCAAGCGCCGTCAGCGTCGCTCGCTGTACGGCGCGAAGCGGCCGAAGTAGGGGGCGATCGCATGTCTCGTCGTCACCGCGCCGATAAGCGGGAAATCCTGCCGGACGCCAAGTTTGGCGACGTCGTCATCAGCCGGTTCATGAATGCGCTGATGTACGACGGCAAGAAATCGGCCGCCGAGGGCATCGTTTACAACGCCCTCGACGTGCTGAAACGTCGCGGCGGCAGCGCGGCCGACCCGGTGCGGATGTTCCACGAGGCGCTGGACAACGTGAAGCCAGCGGTTGAAGTGCGGTCCCGCCGCGTTGGGGGCGCCACCTATCAGGTGCCGGTCGAAGTCCGCACCGAACGACGCCAGGCACTGGCGATCCGCTGGATCATCGATGCCGCCCGCAAGCGCGGCGAGCATACCATGCAGGACCGCTTGTCCAACGAATTGCTGGACGCGGTGAACAATCGCGGTTCGGCGGTGAAGAAGCGCGAAGACACCCACCGGATGGCGGAGGCCAACAAGGCCTTCTCCCACTACCGTTGGTAGCTACGAGAGCAACTCAAAAGGTCCCGTTCCGGATCCACGGAGATTACGATGGGTAAGGCGAAATTCGAGCGGAACAAGCCGCACTGCAACATTGGCACGATCGGCCATGTCGATCATGGCAAGACGTCGCTGACGGCCGCGATCACCAAGGTGCTGGCGGAAACCGGCGGCGCCACCTACACGGCGTACGACCAGATCGACAAGGCGCCGGAAGAGAAGGCGCGCGGCATCACGATCTCGACCGCTCACGTCGAATACGAAACGAAGAACCGCCATTACGCCCACGTCGATTGCCCGGGCCACGCCGACTATGTGAAGAACATGATCACCGGCGCGGCGCAGATGGACGGCGCGATCCTGGTGGTCTCCGCCGCCGACGGCCCGATGCCGCAGACCCGCGAGCACATCCTGCTGGCGCGTCAGGTCGGCGTGCCGGCGCTGGTGGTGTTCCTCAACAAGTGCGACATGGTCGACGATCCCGAACTGTTGGAACTGGTCGAGATGGAGGTGCGCGAACTTCTATCGTCCTACCAGTTCCCCGGCGATGACATCCCGATCATCCATGGTTCCGCGCTGATGGCGCTGGACGGCAAGCAGCCCGAGCTGGGTCATGAGGCGATCCTGAAGCTGATGGCCGCGGTCGACGAATACATTCCGCAGCCGGAGCGGGCGATCGCGCGTCCGTTCCTGATGCCGATCGAGGATGTGTTCTCGATCTCCGGTCGCGGCACCGTGGTGACCGGCCGTGTCGAGCGCGGCATCGTCAAGGTGGGCGAGGAAGTCGAGATCGTCGGAATCAAGAACACCGTCAAGACGGTGGTCACCGGCGTCGAGATGTTCCGCAAGCTGCTGGATCAAGGTCAGGCCGGCGACAACATCGGCGCGCTGTTGCGCGGCACCAAGCGTGAGGACGTGGAACGTGGCCAGGTGCTGGCGAAGCCCGGGTCGATCACGCCGCACACCAAGTTCAAGGCCGAGGCCTATATCCTGACCAAGGAGGAAGGCGGCCGCCACACCCCGTTCTTCACCAACTACCGCCCGCAGTTCTATTTCCGCACCACCGACGTCACCGGCGTGGTGACCTTGCCCGAGGGCACCGAGATGGTGATGCCGGGCGATAACGTGTCGATGGACGTCGAGCTGATTGCACCGATCGCGATGGATGACGGCCTTCGTTTCGCGATCCGCGAGGGTGGCCGCACCGTCGGCGCCGGGGTGGTTGCCAGCATCCAGGCCTGATAACGAAACAACGCCGGCGCCCGGCCGTAAGGGAATTCCCCCCGGCCGGGCGCCGTTGCTCGTTTCGGCGGCAACTTAGAAGAGCGAACCATGGACAATCAGAATATCCGCATCCGCCTGAAGGCCTACGATCACCGCGTGCTGGACAACAGCACGAAGGAGATCGTGAACACGGCCAAGCGCACGGGTGCCCGGGTTCGCGGACCGATCCCGCTGCCGACCCATATCGAGCGCTTCACGGTCAACCGCTCACCCCATGTCGACAAGAAAAGCCGTGAGCAATTCGAGATCCGAACGCATCGGCGGCTCTTGGACATCGTTGAACCAACGCCGCAGACGGTTGACGCGCTGATGAAGCTCGACCTCGCCGCCGGCGTCGACGTCGAGATCAAGATCTAACGCCATGCCCAACCCATCGCCCCCTCAGCCACTGCGCACCGGACTGCTGGCCAAGAAGCTTGGAATGACCCGGATCTTCAAGGACGATGGAAGCCATGTGCCGGTCACCGTTCTGCACCTGGATCAGTTGCAGGTAGTTGCCACGCGCACCGAGGCAAAGGATGGCTACAGCGCCGTCCAACTGGGTTGGGGCAAGGCCAAGGTGAAGAACGTCACCCAGCCGAACCGCGGCCACTTTGCCCGCGCCAAGGTGGAACCGAAGCAGAAGCTGGTGGAGTTCCGGGTTGCCGCCGACGCACTGCTGGAGGTGGGCGCGACGTTGTCCGCGGCGCATTTCACCGCCGGCCAGAAGGTCGATGTCTGCGGCACCTCCAAGGGCAAGGGTTTCGCCGGCGGCATGAAGCGGTGGAATTTCTCCGGCCTCGAGGCCTCTCACGGCGTCTCGGTCAGCCATCGCTCGCTGGGTTCGACGGGCAACCGCCAGGATCCCGGCAAGACCTTCAAGAACAAGAAAATGGCCGGCCATCTCGGCGTCGAGCGCATCACCACGCTCAATCTGGAAGTCGCCGCGGTCGATGCCGAACGCGGCCTGCTGATGATCAAGGGCGCGGTGCCGGGCAGCAAGGATGGCTACGTGCTGGTGCGCGATGCGATCAAGCGACGGCGTCCGGCGGATGCGGCCTTCCCGGCCGCGCTGGTCGAAGCGTCCGAGCACGCGGCGTCAGCGGACTGAGGAACGGCAGATGCAGATCGACATCATCACGCTTGAGAGCGCGTCCGCCGGCAGCACCGAGCTGCCGGATGAGATTTTCAAGATCGCTCCGCGCAAGGATATCATGGCGCGTGTGGTTCATTGGCAGTTGTCGAAACGCCGCTCCGGCAACCACAAGGTCAAGGGCATGGCGGAAGTCTCCGGCACCACCAAGAAACCATACAAGCAGAAGGGCACCGGCAACGCGCGTCAGGGCAGCTTGCGCTCGCCGCAGTTCCGCACCGGTGGCGTCGTGCATGGCCCGGTCGTGCGCTCGCACGAATACAGCCTGAACAAGAAGGTCCGCCGGCTCGGGCTGATCTCGGCGCTGTCGCAGAAGCTGGCCGAGAACAAGCTGGTGGTGCTGGACGCCGCGACCAGCGTGCCAAAGACCGCTGAACTGGCCAAGAAGATCAAGGCCCTGGGCTGGAAATCGGCGCTGATCATCGACGCCGCGGTGGACCAGGACTTCCTCCGCGCCAGCCGCAACATCCATCGACTGGATGTGCTGCCCACAGTGGGCGCCAACGTCTACGACATCCTGAACCACGATGTGCTGGCGATCACCACCGCGGGACTCGAGGGCCTGAAGGCGCGGATCAATCGTGCCGTGGCCGCCCCAGGGGCCGCCCCCGAGGCCGCCACTACGGGAGAGGCCGCATGACCGTAGCGCCGAAGAAGAAGCTGTCGCGTGAGGCGATGTATCAGATCATCCGCGGCCCGCTGATCACCGAGAAGATGACCCTGCTGTCGGAGAACAACCAGGTCGGCTTCAAGGTCTCCATCGACGCCAGCAAACCCGAGATCGCCGCAGCCATCGAGACCCTGTTCAGTGTTAACGTTCTTTCGGTGAACACCTTGATCCAGAAGGGCAAGACCAAGCGTTTCAAGGGCCGTCCCGGTGTCCGTTCGGACGTCAAGAAAGCCATCGTGACATTGGCTCCCGGCCAATCGATCGATTTCACCACCGGCCTGGCCTAGGCGGCCAGAGGGCAAGAAACACAGATGGCACTTAGGCAATTCAATCCGGTCACCGCCAGCCTGCGCGGTACCGTGCTGATCAATCGCTCCGAACTGTGGAAGGGCAAGCCCGTCAAGGGTTTGACCGAGGGTCAGCACAGCCATGGCGGCCGCAACAATCACGGCCGGATCACCAGCCGGTTCCGTGGCGGCGGCCACAAGCAGTCCTACCGCGTGGTGGACTTCAAGCGCCGCAAGTTCGACGTCCCCGCCACCGTGGAGCGGCTGGAATACGATCCGAACCGCACCGCCTTCATCGCGCTGATCAAGTACCAGGACGGCGAGCTGGCCTACATCCTGGCGCCGCAGCGGCTGCGGGTGGGTGACCAGGTTATCGCCGGCGCGCGCTGCGATATCAAGCCGGGCAACGCGATGCCGCTGGCGGCGGTCCCGGTCGGCACGATCATTCACAATATCGAAATGAAGGTCGGTGCCGGCGGCAAGATCGCGCGTTCGGCCGGCACCTTCGCGCAACTGGTCGGCAAGGATGCCGGCTATGCGCAGATCAAGCTGATGTCGGGCGAACTCCGCGTGGTGCGGTCCGAGTGCATCGCCTCGATCGGCGCGGTGTCCAATCCGGACAACATGAACCAGAAGCTAGGCAAGGCCGGTCGATCCCGTTGGCTGGGCTTCAAGCCGCACAATCGCGGCGTGGTGATGAACCCGGTCGATCATCCGCTGGGTGGCGGCGAAGGCCGCAGTTCCGGCGGTCGTCACCCGGTCTCGCCCTGGGGCCAGCCGGCCAAGGGCTACAAGACGCGCGGCAACAAGCGGACGGACAGCCTGATCATCCGCCGCCGCAACAAGGGCAAATAAGATGGCGCGTTCCGTATGGAAAGGTCCGTTTGTCGACGGCTACCTGCTGGCCAAGGCCGATGCCGCGAAGGCGTCGTCGCGCAACGAAATCATCAAGATCTGGTCGCGCCGGTCGACCATCCTGCCGCAGTTCGTCGGCCTGACCTTCGGGGTCTACAACGGGCACAAGTTCCTGCCGGTGCAGGTGAACGAGAACATGGTCGGCCACAAGTTCGGCGAGTTCTCGCCGACCCGCACGTTCAGCGGCCACGCCGCCGACAAGAAAGCGAGGCGCGGCTGACATGGGCAAGCCGAAGCACGAACGCAGCCTGCCGGATCACGAGGCGCAGGCGATCGTCAGCAACCTGCGGATCAGCCCACGCAAGCTGAACCTGGTCGCCGCGATGATCCGCAACCTGCCGGCGCAACGTGCCGTCGCCACGCTGACCTTCAGCAAGCGGCGCATTGCCGGCCAGGTCAGGAAGGCTCTGGAGAGCGCGATTTCCAACGCCGAAAACAACCATTCGCTCGACGTCGACCGCCTGGTGGTGGCACGCGCCGAGGTCGGGCGCTCGATCGTCATGCGCCGGTTCCACGCCCGTGGCCGCGGCCGAGCGGCGCGTGTGGAAAAATGGTTCAGCCATCTGAAGATCGTCGTCGCCGAACGGGCGCAGGATGAGGGGGCCGCTTAACATGGGTCACAAAGTCAATCCGGTCGGACTGCGCCTCGGCATCAACCGCACCTGGGACAGCCGCTGGTTCGCCGGCCTCGACTACTCCAAGCTGCTGCACGAGGATTTCAAGCTGCGCACCCACCTGCGCACCAAGTTGCGCGGCGCCGGCGTATCCCGCGTGGTGATCGAGCGTCCGGCGAAGAAACCGCGGGTTACGATCTATGCCGCGCGCCCGGGCGTGGTGATCGGCAAGAAGGGCCAGGACATCGAGGTCCTGAAGAAGGACCTCAGCCGGATGGCCAAGGCCGACGTGTCGCTCAACATCGTCGAAATCCGCAAGCCCGAAATCGATGCCACCCTGGTGGCGGAAAACATCGCTCAGCAACTGGAGCGTCGGGTGGCGTTTCGCCGGGCGATGAAGCGGGCGGTGCAATCGGCCATGCGTCTGGGCGCGCAAGGCATCCGGATCAACTGCGGTGGCCGCCTCGGCGGCGCCGAGATCGCCCGTGTGGAGTGGTATCGCGAGGGCCGCGTGCCGTTGCACACCCTGCGCGCCGACATCGATTACGGCACCGCCACGGCGAAGACCACGTACGGCACCTGCGGTGTCAAGGTTTGGGTGTTCAAGGGCGAGATCCTCGCCCACGACCCGATGGCGCAGGACCGCAAGGCGGCCGAACAGGCGCCGCAACGGTAAATGGAATAACGCGATGCTGTCTCCGAAACGAACCAAATACCGCAAGCAGCACAAGGGCCGCATTCACGGCCTGTCGAAGGGCGGCACGACGCTGAATTTCGGCTCATTCGGCCTCAAGGCGCTGGAGCCGGAGCGGATCACCGCGCGGCAGATCGAATCCGCGCGGCGCGCCATCACCCGCGCGATGAAGCGCGCCGGGCGCGTATGGATCAGGATCTTTCCCGATGTCCCGGTGTCCACCAAGCCGGCGGAAGTGCGCATGGGCTCCGGCAAGGGCTCGCCGGAATTTTGGGTGGCACGTGTCGCTCCTGGCCGCGTCATGTTCGAGATCGACGGCGTGACCCCCGACCTCGCGCGCGAGGCCCTGCTGCTGGGTGCGGCGAAGTTGCCGATACGGACGAAGTTCATCGCCCGGATCGGAGACGCCTGATGGCCAAGAACGCGCTCTACAAGGCCGGCGACGTGCGGGCCAAGACGCCGGATGAGCTATCGGGCCTGCTGCTGGATCTGCGCAAGGAGCAGTTCAACCTGCGCTTCCAGCGCGCCACCGGCCAGCAGGAAGGCACCGGCCGGGTGCGAGAAGTTCGCCGCGAGATCGCTCGGGTGAAAACCATTCAGGCGGAAAAGACTCGTTCCGCCGCCAAGTCGTAAGGAGCCGGGCGATGCCAAGGCGCGTCCTGACCGGACGGGTGACCAGCGACAAGATGGACAAGACCATTACGGTTCTCGTCGATCGCCGCGTGATGCATCCGCTGTACAAGAAGTTCATTCGCAAGTCGAAAAAATATGCCGCGCACGACGAGACCAACCTGTGCAAGACCGGCGACATGGTGCGCATCGTCGAATGCGCGCCGATCAGCAAGCGCAAGACCTGGACCCTGGTCGAGCGTAACGGCCGACTGATCGGAAGCGCGCCCGACGAAGCCATCGCCGCCGCCGAGGCACAGCCGGCGCCCCCGGCACCCGCGCCGACGCTGTAACGGAGACGCAGGATGATCCACGTCGAGACCAATCTTGAAGTCGCCGACAACTCCGGCGCACGGCGCGTGCAGTGCATCAAGGTGCTGGGCGGATCGAAGCGGAAGTTCGCCTCGGTCGGCGATGTCATCGTGGTGTCGGTGAAAGAGGCGATTCCACGCGGCAAGGTGAAGAAGGGCGACGTGCATCAGGCGGTGATCGTGCGCACCAGCTTCCCGGTGCGGCGCACCGACGGCAGCGCCATCCGCTTCGACCGCAACGCCGCCGTCCTGATCAACAAGCAGCAGGAGCCGATCGGCACGCGCATTTTTGGGCCGGTCGTGCGCGAGCTCCGCGGGCGCAAATTCATGAAGATCATCTCGCTCGCGCCGGAGGTATTATGACAACCCCACGCATCGGAGATGCGATGATGACCCACCCATCGGGGGCAAACTGATGGCCGCGCGCATCCGCAAGGGCGATCTTGTCCTGGTCACGACCGGCAAGAGCAAGGGAAGACGCGGCGAAGTGCTGCGGATATTCCCGCAGGCTGAACGGGCGATCGTTCAGGGCGCGGCGATGGCGCGCCATCACACCAAGCCGACCGGCATGGGCCAGCCAGGCGGCCTGGTCGACAAGGAAGCGACGATCCATCTGTCCAACCTGAAGCTGGTCGACCCCAAGAGCGAAAAGCCGACCAAGGTCGGCTTCCGTGTGCTCGACGGTGGACGCAAGGTCCGTGTCGCCAAGGCGACCGGCGAAGTGATCGAAGGCTGATGCCATGAGCGGAACGAAAAAACCACCGAAGGGCGGCGCGCCCAAGGCCAAGGCTGCCGGATCGCGCGGCGCGGGCGGCCCGCCGGCCGGCAAGGAAGCCCAGCGCGCCGCGCGCAGGGTCGAGATCGCCGGCGTCGATAACCCGTCGGCCGCGGCCGCCGAAATACCTCGGATGCAGCGGCGCTACCGCGAAGAAACCCGCGCAAAACTGCGTGCCGAATTCGCCTACAAGAACGAGATGCAGATCCCCCGGCTGGAAAAGATCGTCATCAACATGGGTGTCGGCGAAGCAACCGCCGACCAGAAGAAGTTAGACGCCGCGGTCGCCGAACTGTCGGTGATCGCTGGCCAGCGCCCGGTGAAGACGGTGGCCAAGAAGGCGATTGCCGGCTTCAAGATCCGCAAGGGACTGCCGATCGGCTGCAAGGTCACGCTGCGCAAGGCGCGGATGTATGAATTCCTCGACCGTCTGGTCACCATCGCCATGCCTCGGGTGCGTGATTTCCGCGGCATCGCCGGCAAGGGGTTCGATGGCCGCGGCAACTTCGCCATGGGCCTGAAGGAGCAGATCATCTTCCCGGAGATCAACTACGACCGGGTGGACGATGTTCGCGGCATGGACATCCAGTTCGTGACAACCGCAACGACTGATGCCGAGGCGAAGGCCCTGCTGAAGGCTTTCGACATTCCTTTCGCCAATTGAGTTTTAGGAAAACTACAGATCCCCTGGGACAGTCCCCGGGGACTGCGGGTTCCGGAGGATCGAAACAGGATGGCCAAAACTTCCCAGGTCAACCGCAACAAGATGCGTGAACAGATGGCCAAGCGCGACAAATCCAAGCGCCGAGCCCTGAAGGACGTGCTGATGGACCGCACGCTGCCGGTCGAGGACCGCTTCAACGCGTCGCTGAAACTGGCGCAGATGCCGCGCAACGGCGCCGCGGTTCGGGTTCGGCTGCGTTGCGAGCTGACCGGCCGCTCACGCGGCAATTATCGCAAGTTCAAGCTTTGCCGCATCGCGCTCCGCGACCTGGCCAGTGCCGGGCAGATCCCGGGCATGGTCAAGGCAAGCTGGTAAGGGAACGGCCCTATGTCGATGTCCGATCCCGTCGGGGATATGTTGACCCGCATTCGCAATGCGCAGCGCGCGCGCCATTCGGTCTGTCTGGCGCCGGCGTCGAAGCTGCGGGAGAACGTGCTGGGTGTGCTGAAGCGTGAGGGCTTCATCCGTGGTTACGCCGCGGAGCAGCTTCGCCCCGGCGTCGCGCAACTGCGCATCGAACTGAAATACAACGAGGGCGAACCGGTCATCAAGGAGATCAATCGCGTCTCCAAGCCGGGCCGTCGGGTGTATGCGAAGATCAAGGAACTGCCGCGGGTCTATGCCGGCCTCGGTATTTCCATCCTGTCCACGCCGCAGGGCGTCATGAGCGATGCCGAGGCCCGCGCTGCCAATGTCGGCGGCGAAGTCCTCTGCCGCGTGTTCTAAGGGGAAAGCGCGTATGTCACGCGTCGGAAAGTATCCGGTGGAAATCCCCGCCGGTGTGCAGATCGCCGTCGCCGCCGGCGTGCTGACCGCGAAGGGCCGGCTCGGCGAGCAGATATTGCCGCTGTCGGATCTGGTCGACGTCACCGTCGAGACCAGCCGGGTGGTGGTGCAGCCGCGCCGCAACGAGACCCGCAACCGCATGATGTGGGGCACCACGCGCGCGATCATCGCCGCCATGGTGAAAGGCGTCTCCGCCGGCTATGTCAAATCGCTGGAGATCACCGGCACCGGCTACCGCGCCTCGGTCCAGGGCAAGAACCTGGAGATCAACCTCGGCTTTTCCCACCCGGTGATCTACCCGGTGCCGGAAGGCATCAAGATCACCTGCGAGCGTCCGACCTCGATCAAGGTCGAAGGCGTGGATAAGCGTCTGGTCGGCCAGGTCGCGTCCGAGATCCGCGCGTTCCGGCCGCCGGAACCGTACAAGGGCAAGGGCGCGCGTTACACGGACGAAACTATCCGGCGCAAGGAAGGCAAGAAGAAATGAGCGGCAAGCAGGATCTCGCCGATCGGCGCAAGGGCCGGCTGCGCTATCAGATCAGGCGGAAGTCGCACGGGCGGCTTCGGCTGTCGGTGTTCCGCTCCGGCAAGAATATGTATGCTCAGGTCATCGACGATGCGCAGGGCCGCACGCTGGCCTCGGCCTCGACGCTGGATGCGGACCTGAAGGCGGCGCTGAAGACCGGGGCCGACAAGGCGGCCGCGGCTGCGGTCGGCAAGCTGGTCGCCGAACGGGCACTGGCGGCGGGCATCAAGCAGGTGGTGTTCGATCGCGGCGCCTATTTGTATCACGGCCGGGTCAAGACCCTGGCCGATGCCGCCCGTGAGGGCGGACTGGACTTTTGAATGATCGCCCCCCGGAAACGGGTGGCCTGAGGGAATAGAGCTTATGGCACGTGAAGCGAGAGAAGGCGGCGGCCGCCGGGATCGCAGCGGCGACCGCGAACCCGATGACGGCATCATCGACAAGCTGGTAACGATCAACCGTGTCGCCAAGGTGGTAAAGGGCGGACGCCGCTTCGCCTTCGCCGCGCTGGTGGTCGTCGGCGACCAGAAGGGCCGCGTCGGCTACGGCGCAGGCAAGGCCCGCGAAGTGCCCGAGGCGATCCGCAAGGCAACCGAACGCGCCAAGCGCGGCATGATCCGGGTGCCGATGAAGGAAGGCCGCACGCTGCACCACGACGTCGAAGGTCATTTCGGCGCCGGAAACGTGGTGCTGCGCTCGGCGACCGCCGGCACCGGCATCATCGCCGGCGGCCCGTTGCGCGCGGTGTTCGAGACCCTGGGCATCGGTGACGTGGTCGCCAAGAGCCTGGGCAGCCGCAACCCTCATAACATGGTGAAGGCAGCGTTCGCGGCGTTGCAGAAATGCGCCAGCCCGCGATCCGTCGCCACCCGTCGCGGCAAGAAGGTGCCCGAACTGTTCGGCCGCCGCGAGGTGCCCAACGCGGTCATCGGCGCGCCGCCGGCACCGGAGGCTCCGGCCAATGCCTAAGGTCCGCGTTACCCAGATCGCGTCTGCCCTGGGCCGCAAGCCCGGCCAGAAGGAAACCCTGGTCGGCCTCGGCCTGAAAAAGATCCGCGCGACCCGCACGCTGGAGGACACCCCTTCGGCGCGCGGCATGATCCGCAAGGTCGCCCACCTGATCAAGGTGGAGGAGTTGTCCTGACATGAACCTGAATGAATTGCGCGACAATCCCGGCGCACGGCTGAAATCCAAGCGGCTCGGCCGCGGCATCGGATCGGGCAAGGGCAAGACCTCGGGCAAGGGCGTCAAGGGCCAGAAGGCGCGCGAGGGCGTGGCGCTGAACGGCTTCGAGGGCGGTCAGTTGCCGATTTACCGCCGCTTGCCCAAGCGCGGCTTCCACAATCATTTCCGCAAGGAGTACGCGCCGGTCAACCTGGGCGCGCTGGACGCCGCGATCGACGCCGGCAAGATCGACGCCGCCCAGCCGATTACCGAGGCGATGCTGATCAAGGCCGGGCTGGCGTCGGATGGTCGCGACGGTATCCGGCTGCTGGCCGACGGCAAGATTACCCGCGCGATCACCATCACCGTCGCCGGTGCCTCGGCAACGGCGAAAGCGGCGGTGGAGCAGGCGGGCGGGTCCGTGACCACCACCGTTGCTCCGAAGGCGGCTCCGACAGACGCGTCTTAGGCTTGATGAAGTGGTGACGAAAAAGCCACGCGGTCGGCTTCGCCTCCCGCGTGGCTTTTTGCTTGACCGGCTTCCGGCTTGCGCCCAAGTCCGGCCAGATAGACGATAGGCTACGACCTTAAAGGCAAACCCCATGGCGTCCGCTGCCGAACAGCTTGCAGCCAATCTCAACCTCGGCGTCTTCTCCAAGGCGACCGAGCTGAAGCAGCGCATCTGGTTCACCCTGGGCGCGCTGATCGTCTACCGTCTGGGCACCTACATCCCGGTGCCCGGCGTGGATGCCACGGTGATGGGCGAGATGCTGTCCCAGCATGGCGGCGGCATCCTCGGCATGTTCGACATGTTCACCGGCGGCGCGCTGCGGCGGATGACCGTGTTCGCACTGAACATCATGCCCTACATCAGCGCCAGCATCATCATCCAGTTGATGTCAAGCGCCATCCCGACCTTGGAGACGCTGAAAAAGGAAGGCGAATCCGGGCGCAAGAAACTCAACCAGTACACCCGCTACCTGACCGTGCTGATCGCGCTGTTCCAATCCTACGGCATCGCCGTCGGCCTGGAATCGATGCACGGCAGCATCGGCGCGGCGGTGATCGATCCGGGCTGGTTCTTCCGCTTTTCCTGCGTCATCACCCTGGTCGGGGGCACCATGTTTCTGATGTGGGTGGGTGAGCAGATCACCGCCCGCGGCATCGGCAACGGCACCAGCTTGATCATCATGGCCGGCATCGTCGCCAACCTGCCGAACGCGTTCGCCTCGATGCTGGAAATGGGCCGCACCGGTGCGCTGTCGCCGTTGTTCATCCTGATCTTCCTGGTGATCGCCGTGGCCACGATCGCGATCATCGTGTTCGTCGAACGAGCCCAGCGTCGCATCGCGGTCCAATACCCAAAGCGACAGGTCGGCAACCGCATGTTCGGCGGCGATTCGACCCATATCCCCCTGAAGATCAACACCTCAGGCGTCATCCCGCCAATCTTCGCCAGTTCGATCCTGCTGATTCCGGCCACCATCGCGGGCTTCGCCACCAACGGGCCGCCCTGGCTACAGACCATCGCCGCCCAGCTCGGCCAGGGCCAGCCGCTCTATCTCGGCCTCTACGCGTTCATGATCATCTTCTTTTCGTATTTCTACACCGCCGTGGTGTTCAACCCCGAGGAAACCGCGGACAACCTGAAGAAATACGGCGGCTTCATCCCGGGCATCCGACCCGGCAGCGCAACGGCGGACTACTTCGACCGCATCCTGACCCGGCTGACCACGGTCGGCGGCATCTACCTGGTGCTGATCTGCCTGCTGCCGCAAATCCTGATCACCGATTACGGGCTGCCATTTTATTTCGGTGGGACCTCGATTCTGATTGTGGTGTCTGTTACGATGGATACAGTGACGCAGATCCAGTCGCATCTGCTCGCGCATCAATATGAAGGTCTTATCCGTAAGACCCGGGGTAAGGGACGTCGGTGAAACTCATCCTGTTGGGCCCGCCTGGCGCGGGCAAAGGCACCCAGGCGAAGCGTCTGCAGCAACAGTACGGAATCATACAGATATCCACGGGCGATATGCTGCGCGCCGAGGTCGCCGCCGGCACCCCGATCGGCAACGAAGCCAAAGCGATCATGGAGGCAGGGCAACTCGTCTCCGACGATATCCTGGTCCGCATGCTTGGCGTCCGCCTGGACCAGCCCGACGCGGCCAACGGCTTTATCCTCGACGGTTTCCCGCGCACGGTGCCGCAGGCCGAAGCGCTCGACCGAATGCTGGCCAACAAGGGCCTGCAACTCGACGGCGTCATCGAACTGAAGGTCGACAATGCCACGTTGACTGAGCGTATCGCCGGGCGATTCAGTTGCGCGAAATGTGGCGCCGGATACCACGACAGCTTCAAGCCGACCGCCAAGTCCGGGGTCTGTGACGTCTGCGGTTCCACCGAATTCGTCCACCGCGCCGACGACAAACGCGAGACCGTGGCCGCTCGGCTGGAGGCCTACCACCAGCAGACCGCGCCGATCATCCCGCACTACGCATCGACCGGAGCTTTGCGCAGTGTCGATGGGATGGCCGATATCGCTTCGGTCGCTGCCCAGATCGACGCCCTCTTGGCCCAAGCGGGCTGATCTACACCCGCGCACGAAGCAGCTTGTCGACGCGGCCCGGACTGGAGACCGTATATCCAACGCGGTCATCCCACGTCCGGCGAATGCGTTACCCTTTGCGATGCGCGCCCTTGCCGTTTCATTAAGGATCGTGCTACCATCACGCAAAATTGATAAGCGTCCGTTGACTCCTGCGCGCTGGAACCTATAGTCCCGCCCTCCGACGCCACCCCATATCGGGTCAGGCGTTGCTTGTACGTATTCCAGCCTCTTGGGGCAGCAACAGACCCGGTGGTCTCACCGGCGACAGGAGAGTTAAGCGTGGCGCGTATTGCCGGCGTGAATATCCCAACCAACAAGCGAGTGACCATCGGCCTTCGCTACATCTATGGCATCGGTCCGACCAAGGCCGCCGCGATCTGCCAGCAACTTAGCATCCCGGACGATCGCCGGGTCAACCAGCTTTCGGATGACGAGGTCCTGCGCATTCGTGAACTGATCGACCGAGAGTATCGCGTTGAGGGCGATCTGCGGCGTGAAGTGGCGATGAACATCAAGCGACTGATGGATTTGGGCTGCTATCGCGGTCTGCGCCACCGCCGCGGCTTGCCGGTTCGCGGCCAGCGCACCCACACCAACGCCCGTACCCGTAAAGGCAAAGCGGTGGCGATCGCCGGCAAAAAGAAAGTCACGAAATAGTCCGACCGGAGGGGGTCCCTCGCGGCCCCGGCTGATCGAAGCATTCTATGCCGCGCCGCTTTCCGGCGCGGTTGGCAGTTGAAGCAGGATCACGAATAATGGCGAAACCCGCCTCGGCCGCTCGGCCTCGACGCAAGGAGCGGAAAAACATCATCGCTGGCGTGGCCCATGTAGCAGCCACGTTCAACAATACCGTGATCACCATCACGGATGCCCAAGGCAACGCGATTGCGTGGTCGTCGGCCGGTAGCCAGGGCTTCAAGGGCAGCCGCAAAAGCACGCCTTATGCCGCCCAGGTCGCCGCCGAGGATGCCGGCAAGAAAGCCCGCGACCATGGCATGGAAACGCTGGAGATCGAGGTCAGCGGGCCGGGTTCCGGACGCGAGAGCGCCCTGCGCGCCCTTCAGGCGGTCGGTTTCGCGGTCTCCACCATCCGCGACATGACGCCGATCCCACATAATGGCTGCCGCCCGCGCAAGCGCCGGCGGGTCTGAGTTCCACGTTCGCCCCCTGCTCGGACGACGTCAAAGCGGCGCCGCCCGGTCAGGACGGACCAAGCGAGCCGACGTTTTGACACTGTCCAGGGGACATCAACCGCGCCCGACGCGGTTCGAAAGGTGTTGTTAGTATGAGGCAAAGCGCAGTTATTCAGAGAAATTGGCAATCTCTGATCAAGCCGGAAAAACTCGAAGTCGAGCCAGGCGCCGATCCGTCACGCGTCGCCACCGTGGTCGCCGAACCGTTGGAGCGCGGCTTCGGCATGACCCTGGGCAACGCCATACGCCGCATCCTGCTGTCATCGCTGCAGGGCGCCGCGGTCACCGCGGTGCAGATCGACGGCGTGCTGCATGAATTCAGCAGCGTCGCCGGCGTGCGGGAGGACGTCACCGACATCGTGCTGAACATCAAGCAGCTTGCGTTGCGGATGCACGGCGAGGGCCCGAAGCGCATGACGCTGACCGCCACCGGCCCCGGAGAAGTTCGCGCCGGCCAGATCCAGTCCGGCCACGACATCGATATCATGAACCCCGAACTGGTGATCTGCACGCTGGATGATGGCGTGAAGCTGGGCATGGAGTTCACCGTCAATCTGGGCAAGGGCTACCAGCCGTCCAGCGTCAACCGCCCGGAGGATGCCCCGATCGGCCTGATTCCGGTCGATAGCATCTACTCCCCGGTCCGGCGCGTGTCCTACAGCGTTGCGCCGACCCGCGTCGGCCAGGTTACCGACTACGACAAGCTGTTGCTGACCGTGGAAACCAACGGCGCGGTGACCCCGGAAGATTCTGTCGCCCTGGCCGCGCGCATCCTGCAGGATCAGTTGCAACTGTTCATCAACTTCGATGAACCCCAGCAGATCCGAGCGGAGGAGCCGCAAGACGACCTGCCGTTCAATCGCAACCTGCTGCGCAAGGTCGACGAACTCGAACTGTCGGTGCGTAGCGCCAACTGCCTGAAGAACGACAATATCGTCTATATCGGCGACCTGGTGCAGAAATCCGAACAGGAGATGCTGCGCACGCCGAACTTCGGCCGCAAGTCGCTGAATGAGATCAAGGAAGTGCTGACCTCGATGGGCCTGGGCCTGGGCATGAGCGTTGCCGGCTGGCCGCCGGAAAACATCGAGGACCTGGCGAAACGCCTGGAAGAACCATTCTAGTGTCCTGCCTCCGAAGTTCGCCGCACGACGCAGCGGACGCAGGAGATAAGCAGGCCACTTAAATAAAGAACTAGTGGCGCGAGACTGAGGTTCGCCAGCCATCGCGAACTGCAGCCTCGAGCAGCGCCCATCGCGCAGCCAAGGGAGTCAGACCGTTTTCAGACCGGGAACTGGTCGAAGCCGAAGTTAGGGAAAACTGATCAATGCGTCACGGTGTTGCCGGCCGGAAGCTCGGCGTTACTTCCACCCATCGCCTGGCGATGTTCCGCAACATGGCTCATGCGCTGCTGAAGCACGAGCAGATCACCACCACCTTGCCGAAGGCAAAGGAACTCCGGCCGGTGGCGGAGCGGCTGATAACCTTGGGCAAGAAGGGCGGCCTCGCCAACAAGCGGCTCGCCCACGCCAGACTGCGTGACGACGTGATCGTCAACAAACTGTTTGGCACGCTTGCCGATCGCTACAAAACCCGCGCCGGCGGTTATACCAGGGTACTCAGGGCTGGCATGCGCCACGGCGACGCAGCCGACATGGCGGTGATCGAACTGGTCGATCGCGACCTCACCGCCAAGGGCCAGGACAGCGGACCAGTCCAGGCCAAGGAAGAAGAGAGCGAGGAATAAGCCCCGCGGTCAGGATTGCAGGCGCGCGGCGCCGATGATCCGGCCGTTATCGGCTTGCAGCAGAACCGCGAAGCTCTGACCCGGTTGCGCTTGCGGGTGCAGGTCGAGCGATGCGCCCGACCAGGCACCGATCGGCGTCAGCGAGCGCACGATGTTGGACTCCAACAACGTGCGGCCACTGTTCTCGCCGCGCCCGATCTGGGTTTGGTGCATCGGGTCGAAACCGACCAGCAAAACCTTGGCCTGGCCAACCCCGGCCCCCACCTTCACCAGCAAGCTCTGTCCATCCCGGACCAGCCTAAGCAGAATGTGGTTTCGCGCCGCTCCGGCAATGACGCTCAGCCCTTGCGCGCGGCTGGACCCGACGAAACCGGTCGTGCCATCGACCACCATTTGTGGTGTATAAACGCCGTCGTCGTCGCCGATTTCCCGGGCATAATCGCGCTGCCGGGACGTGGCCGCGTCAAGCGAGTAGGGGTCCTTCCACCCGGTCGTGTCCCAATAGGTCACATGGAAGGCCAACGCCAGGACATCGCGCCGCTGGCGGGCAAGGTCGGTCAGGAACGCGTCGGCCGGAGGACACGACGAGCAACCTTGCGAGGTGAACAATTCCACCACGGTGGGGGAATCCTCGGCGTGTCCGGCCGTCACCAGAACCGTAGCAAGCACCAGTCCGATCACCGCGGCGCGCATCGGCGTCCCTTCCCAGCATCACCGATGTCTACGGCAATCCGGCAGAGTCAGTCGTGAAGCTTTGGTAAGAACAGGCTCACCCGCAGGCAGCGTTTGCCGCTCTGCAGCGTTGCTCGAACCCGGCCGAGATGAACTCGGGGCGCTTGTAGAGCCCCTTCATCCACGCCGCCAGCATGCAAAGCTCGTCGAGTTTCACCACCTCGTCCAAAGTGCCGGCCGGGAACCGCAACGCGAAGCTTTCACTGATCGTATCGAGCACCACCTCGACCTGTTCGATCGCCAGGCCACAATCCGTCTCCAGCACCGAACACCGGGTCAGGCTGGCTTCGTCGACTTCGTATTCGTCCCGGATTAGTTTGACGATCCAACGAAACATGTTCATCCAGTTTTTAACGTCCTCGGTCGGCTGTGCCATGGCAGGGGCCTCGGGCATCCAAAAAGTATTCCTGGCCAATCTGCAACGATATAATGAATAACCGATGAACGGGACCTTCCGCTGTATGGTCAACGCTCCCGGCGGTGCATCAGCGGCACAGCCGGGGCTGTCCCTGCCGGTCGCGGCCGCTTGGGCATGAAAGCCTGTAGCGCCGGCCCGTGGGACTTTCCCCTCGGCGCGTCCCGCGCGACACTGTCGCCATGCCGCAGCCGCCCTCCCTGCGTTCGTCGCGAGTCTCCAGCCAGACCCGGCTGACCGCGGTGATCGTCGCTTGCGCGCTGTTCATGCAAAATCTCGACTCGACGATCATCGCCACCGCGCTGCCGACCATGGCACGTTCGTTCGGTTATGACCCGGTGCGGATGAACGTCGCACTGACCTCCTATCTGCTCAGCCTGACGGTCTTCATCCCGGCGAGCGGATGGGTCGCCGACCGCTTCGGCACGCGCACCGTATTCCGCGGCGCCATCATCGTGTTCACCATCGGCTCGATCCTGTGCGGCGTATCGAACGGACTGGTGGAACTGGTGGCCGCGCGCGTGCTGCAAGGCATCGGCGGCGCGATGATGGTGCCGGTCGGGCGGCTGCTGCTGCTGCGCACCGCGGCGAAGTCGGAGCTGGTGGCCGCGATGGCCTGGCTGACCATGCCCGCACTGCTGGGGCCAGTGGTCGGGCCGCCGTTGGGCGGCTTCATCGTCACCTACTTCAATTGGCGCTGGACCTTCTTCATCAACATCCCGGTCGGCCTGATCGGCATCCTCGCGGTCACCCTGTTCATCCAGGACTTCCGCGAACCGCCGCGCGGAAAATTCGACCTTCGCGGCCTGGTCCTCACCGGGGTGGCGCTGATTTGCGTAATGTTCGGCCTGGAAACCGTCGGCCGAGGGCTGGTCTCGCCGGCGCTCACCCAGGGCATGATCGCCGCCGGACTGGCGGTGGCGTTCCTCTACTATCTGCATGCCAGGCGGATGGATGCACCGCTGCTCGATTTCACCCTGATGAAGCTGCCCTGCTTCGGGCTGTCGTTCAGCGCGATGATGCTGTTCCGCACCGGTATCGGCGCCATCCCGTTCCTGTTGCCGATGATGCTGCAGGTCGGCTTCGGCGATGCCGCGGTGCAGAGCGGCCTGATCACCTTCGCCAGCTCAGCCGGGGCGTTGGTGATGAAGCCGGCGGCGCAATACGTGCTGCGGGCATTCGGCTTCCGCGACACGCTGATCTGGAACGGCGTGATGTCCGGCATCATGCTGATCGCGTGCGCGCTGTTCCGTCCGACCTGGCCGGCGGCGGCAATCTATCTGGTGCTGCTGACCGGCGGGTTCCTCCGCTCCTTGCAGTTCACCGCCTATAATACGCTGGCCTATGGTGACGTGCCGCGCCCGCAAATGAGCGCCGCGACCAGCCTCTACACCGCGGGCCAGCAGCTTGCAGCCACCATCGGCGTGTCGGTCGGTGCCTTGTCGCTGGAGCTCGCTCGGACGTTCTCGCACCACCAAACCCCGGAAAACTCGGATTTCAGCGCGGCCTTTGTCGTGGTCGGCCTGATGACCCTGGCCGCCTCGCCGATCGCCTGGTTCATGCCAGCCAGCGCGGGCGATGATCTGACCGGCCGCCCGGCACGCGTGCCAGCATCGGACGCCGTCGCATCGGCCCCGCCGCCGGGCGAGTGATGCTGCAAGACACTCACCGCTATCCACCGCCCCTTCACCCAAGCGTCAGAAATCGGTAATCGGGACGCAACACGGCATCGCTAACGGCTGTGAAGAATCCAAATGAGGAACCGTCGATGAAGCGCCGTACGCTGCTAGCCGCCCCTGCTGCCCTCGCCGTCGGCCGAGCCCACGCGGCGGACAAGGTCAGGATCGTATGGTGGCATTCGATGACCGCCGCGTTGGCCGACGAGGTCGCCCGCATCGCCGACGGCTTCAACGTCAGCCAGGGCGCCGTGGAGCTACAAGCGGTCTACAAGGGCGGCTACGCCGACACTCTAAATGCGACCGTCGCCGCGTCCCGCGCCGGCCAGGCGCCGCATTTGGCGCAGGTGTTCGAGGTCGGCACCGGCACCATGCTGGCCGCCGGCAAGGCGGTGAAGCCGGTCTGGCAATTACTGCAGGAAACCGCGCTGACGATCGACCCGAAATCCTACATCCCCGCGGTGCGCGGCTACTACAGCCTGGCCGACGGGCGGCTGGCGTCGATGCCGTTCAACTCGTCCACCGCCGTGATGTGGTACAACAAGGACGCGTTCCGCAAGGCCGGCCTGGACCCCGACACGGCGCCGGTAACCTGGCAACAGGTGCGCGCCGCCGCCGAGGCGATCAAGGCCAAGCAGGCCGCGCCGATCGCGATGACCACGTCCTGGCCGGTATGGGTGCAACTGGAACAATACAGCGCCCTGCACAACCTGCCGTTCGCCACCAAGTCCGACGGGTTCGATGGCATGGATGCCGAACTGGTGTTCAACAGCCCCGCCCATGTCAAGCATATCGATCGCCTGCTGCGGATGTCGAACGACGGCAGCTTCAAATACCAGGGCCGTGACGGCGCCCCCGATCCGCTGATCGTCTCCGGTGAGGCGGCAATCTCCTTCGGGTCGTCGTCGTCGCGCGGCAATCTGGTGAAGTCGGCGAAATTCGACTGGGCCGAAGCCTATCTGCCCTACGATCCGGAGATCATCAAGACGCCGAAGAACTCGATCATCGGCGGCGCCAGCCTGTGGACGATGACCGCACCGGATCGCCGGCCGGACGAGTACAAGGCCGTGGCGCAGTTCCTGCAATATATCGGCAAGCCCGACGTGGATGCCACCTGGGCCAAGAACACCGGCTACGTGCCGGTGACCTTCGCCGGCTATGACCTGCTGAAGCAGCAGGGCTTCTTCGGCAAGAACATCGGTGCCGACATCCCGGTGGAACAACTCGCCCGCGGCACGGTGACGCCGAACACCAGGGGCCTGCGGCTCGGACGCCTGCCGGAGATCCGCAACATCATCGAAGAGGAACTGGAAAAGGCGCTGCAGGGCGGGCAAACCGCGCAACAAGCCATGGACGTCGCCGTGGCGCGCGGCAACAAGGTGTTGAAGGAGTTCGCCAGGTCCGCCAAGGCCTGATCCCGACATGGACCGCCGCACAGTATTCGACGGACGCCTTCTGCCGGCGCTTCTGCTGTTGCCGCAACTTCTGCTGACGATCTTCTTCTTCTATTGGCCAGCCGGCGAGGCGGTGTGGTCCAGCATGATCACCCAGGATGCCTTCGGCCAGGGTTGGGTGTTTGCCGGAGCGGCCAACTTCATCGACCTATTCACCGACCCGCTCTACCTGGCATCCATCGTTCGCACCGTGCTGTTCTGCCTCATCGTCAGCCTGCTGGCGATGGCTGTCGCGCTGTTGCTCGCAATGTTCGCCGATCGATCGATCGCCGGCAAGGGAATCTACCGCACCTTGCTGATCTGGCCCTACGCGGTGGCACCGGCGATGTCGGCGGTGCTGTTCCTGTTCATGCTCAATCCGCGGGTCGGTCTGCTCGGCCGCTGGCTGAATCATCACGGCATCGCCTGGGACTACACGCTGAACGGCGGCCAGGCGATGCTGATGATCCTGTCGGCCAGCGCCTGGAAACAGGTCAGCTACAACTTCATCTTCTTCCTCGCCGGCTTGCAGTCCATCCCCCGAACGGTCACCGAGGCGGCCAGGATCGATGGCGCCAGTGGGTGGCACAGGTTCCGCACCATTACGTTTCCATTGCTGGCGCCGACCACGTTCTTCCTGCTGGTGGTGAACATCGTCTACGCCGCGTTCGATACCTTCGGCACCATCTATGCGCTGACCCAGGGTGGCCCAGGCAAGGATACCGAAACCTTGGTCATCAAGGTGTTCCGCGACGGCGTCATCAACCAGGACATCGGGTCATCGTCGGCCCAATCCGTCGTGCTGATGCTGGGCGTGATCGCGGTTACCGCCGTGCAGTTCCGCTTCATGGGCCGCGGGACCGGCGCGGCGGCCGCCATATGAGCCGGCGTCCCGACTACCTGGCGCACGCCATCCTGATCCTGGGCGTGTTGCTATTCGCCCTGCCGGTTTGGCTAGTATTCGCCGGGTCCACCCAGGACTCCAACGCGATCATGCGCGGCGAGCTTTCGCTGCTGCCGCATTTCACCAACTGGTCCGCCTATACCCGCGTATTGACAACCCGCACCATGGGCAGCCAGCCGGTCTGGCACATGCTGCTGATCTCACTCGGCATGGCGCTGGCCATCGCGTTCGGCAAGATCGTCATCTCGATCCTGTCCGCTTACGCCGTCGTGTTCTTCCGCTTCCCGTTCCGCCAGGTGGCCTTCTGGCTGATCTTCGTCACCCTGATGCTTCCGGTCGAGGTGCGGATCATCCCGACCTACACCGTGATGGCCGATTTCGGCCTGATCAACACCTTCACCGGCCTCTGGGTGCCGCTGATCGCCTCGGCCACCGCGACGTTGCTGTTCCGCCAGGTGTTCACCGCGATCCCCGACGAACTGGTGGAGGCCGCCCGCATCGACGGTGCCGGCCCGCTGCGTTTCCTGCGCGACATCGTGCTGCCGGTCTCCGGTGCCAACATCGCCGCGCTGTTCGTCATCCTGTTCGTCTACGGCTGGAACCAGTACCTGTGGCCGTTGCTGGTCGCCACCAGTCAGGGCCTGGATACCATCGTCATCGGCATCGTCAAGATGATCGGCCAGGAAACCGAAACCGATTGGAGCGCGGTGATGGCGACCACGGTGCTGGCGCTGCTGCCGCCGGTGCTGGTCGTCGTCCTGATGCAGCGCTGGTTCGTTGCCGGCCTGACCGAGGGCGAGAAGTAGATGGCGACGCTCGACCTGCAAGCCGTGAGC
Source organism: Rhodopila sp. (assembly GCF_965277825.1). Lineage (NCBI taxonomy): Bacteria > Pseudomonadati > Pseudomonadota > Alphaproteobacteria > Acetobacterales > Acetobacteraceae > Rhodopila > Rhodopila sp. The sequence continues at coordinate 2,048,058 of NZ_OZ255846.1, forward strand.
AAGAGTTTCGGCGCGACCGAAGTGCTGCGCCAGATTGACCTGTCGTTGCATGACCGCGAGATGCTGGTGATCGTCGGCGCCTCCGGCTGTGGCAAGTCGACACTGCTGCGACTGGTGGCTGGACTGGAAACTCCGACCCGCGGCCGCATCACCATCGGCGGACGCGACGTCACCGCATTGGATCCCTCCAAACGCGACATCGCCATGGTGTTCCAGAACTACGCGCTGTATCCACATATGTCGGTGTTCGACAACATGGCGTACGGCTTGCGCATCCGCGGCCTGTCACGCGGCGAGATCACCCGCAAGGTCGAGGAAGCAGCCCTTCTGCTCGGGCTGGACGGCCTGCTGACGCGCAAGCCGAGGCAACTGTCCGGCGGCCAGCGCCAGCGCGTGGCAATGGGACGAGCCATCGTGCGTGATCCCAAACTGTTCCTGTTCGACGAACCGCTGTCCAACCTGGATGCCAAGCTGCGGGTGCAGATGCGCGCCGAAATCCGCCGCCTGCAACGCCGCCTGGGCGTGACCAGCCTCTACGTCACGCATGACCAGGTCGAAGCCATGACGCTGGGTGACCGGCTGCTGATCCTGCATCAGGGCACGCCAGCACAACTGGCCACCCCGATGCAGGTGTTCGAGCGTCCCGCCGATACCTACGTCGCCGGTTTCGTCGGATCACCGACAATGAATTTTCTCCCCGCGCGACTGGTCCACGACGGCACCGCGGCGCAGCTCGACGCCGGTCCGCTGATCCCGCTGCAAGGCCGTCGCCCCGGTGATGCCGTCACCCTGGGCATTCGCCCCGAACACCTGACGCTGGGTGGTGGCGACTTGGCGCTTACGGTCAATCTGATTGAGCCGCTTGGTTCGGCGACCCTGGTGCATGGCCGGATGTTGGCTGATAACAGCGAAACGATCATCGTGAGCGTTCCCGGCGTCGTCGGACCAACCGAAACGATCTCGGTTTCTGTCCAGCGGGAACACGTTCATATCTTTGACCGGACAAACGGAAAGCGCATCGATCCGGTCAATTGATCGGCGACGGTCGTGGCCGATCGGGTTGCCCCATCTGCTCGCAAGTAATCCGCGCCCGCCACGCCCCGGACCGCCATCATCTTACCACCCGGCGACCTGGTTCGGTTTGTCGCGTTGCAGTCCGATGTTGGCGAAAGAAACGGGCCGCACCCTCCCAGGTGCGGCCCGCGTCGCCTAGCTTGCCGAACGATCCGGACTAGAAATCCATATCGCCCATGCCGCCCATGCCGCCCATTCCGCCACCACCACCCGGCGGCATCGCAGGACCCTTCTTCTCCGGCTTCTCGGCCACCATCGCCTCGGTCGTCACCAGCAGGCCCGCCACCGACGCGGCATCCTGCAACGCCGTGCGCACCACCTTGGTCGGGTCGATGATGCCGGCCTTCACCAGATCCTTGAACTCGCCGGTCTGCGCGTCGAAGCCGAAATTGTACTCGTCCTTCTCCAGCGTCTTGCCGGCGATCACCGCGCCGTCTTCACCGGCGTTCTCGGCAATCTGGCGCAGCGGAGTCTGGATCGCCTTGCGCACGATCTCGATCCCGAAGCGCTGGTCGTCGTTGTCGGCCTTGATCTTGCCCAGCACCAAGGATGCCCGAGCCAGCGCAACCCCGCCGCCCGGAACGATGCCTTCCTCGACCGCCGCCCGAGTCGCATGCAGGCTGTCGTCAACCCGGTCCTTGCGCTCCTTCACCTCGACCTCGGTGCTGCCGCCGACGCGGATCACCGCCACGCCGCCGGCCAGCTTGGCCAGCCGCTCCTGTAGCTTCTCGCGGTCGTAGTCCGAGGTGGTCTCCTCGATCTGCGCCCGGATCTGCCCGCAACGGCCCTGGATGTCGGCCTTCTTGCCGCCACCCTCGACGATCGTGGTGTTTTCCTTCTCGATCAGGATCTTCTTCGCCTTGCCGAGATCGGCCAGCTTCACGTTCTCCAGCTTGATGCCGAGGTCTTCGCTGATCACCGTGCCGCCGGTCAGGATCGCAATGTCCTCCAGCATCGCCTTGCGGCGATCACCGAAGCCAGGCGCCTTCACAGCCGCGATCTTCAATCCGCCGCGCAGCTTGTTCACCACCAGGGTCGCCAGCGCCTCGCCCTCGACGTCCTCGGCGATGATCACCAGCGGACGGCCGGACTGCACGATGCTCTCCAGCAGCGGCAGCATCGGCTGCAACCCGGACAGCTTCTTCTCGTGGATCAGGATATACGGCTGATCCATGTCGGCGATCATCTTCTCCGCATTGGTAATGAAATACGGAGACACATAGCCGCGGTCGAACTGCATCCCCTCGACCACGTCCAGTTCGGTCTGGATGCCCTTAGCCTCCTCGACGGTGATCACACCCTCGTTGCCGACCTTCTGCATCGCCTCGGAGATCATCTTGCCGATATCGGCCTCGCCGTTGGCCGAGATTGTTCCGACCTGCGCGGTCTCCGCCGGAGTGGTGATCTTGCGGGTGCGCTTCTTCAGCTCCTCGACCACCGCGGCGACCGCCTTGTCGATGCCGCGCTTCAGGTCCATCGGGTTCATCCCGGCGGCCACCGCTTTGGACCCTTCACGCACGATCGACTGCGCCAGCACCGTTGCGGTGGTGGTGCCGTCACCGGCGATGTCGTTAGTCTTGCTGGCCACCTCGCGCACCATCTGCGCGCCCATGTTCTCGAACTTGTCGGCCAGCTCGATCTCCTTGGCGACGGTCACGCCGTCCTTGGTGATCCGCGGCGCGCCGAAGCTCTTGTCCAGCACCACGTTGCGACCCTTCGGGCCCAGCGTGACCTTGACCGCGTCGGCCAGGATATCGACGCCACGCAGCATGCGCTGACGGGCCTCGCTGCCGAAGCGAACGTCCTTTGCAGCCATTGTTCGTATTCCCTTGTCTATCTGTCTTCGATCGTCCCAGCCGCCGCATCAAAGCCGCCGGATTACGCGGCCTTCCGCTTGCTGGCGGTCTCGGTGATGATGCCCATGATGTCGGACTCCTTCATGATCAGAAGCTCCTCACCATCCAGCTTCACCTCGGTGCCGGACCACTTGCCGAACAGGATCTTGTCGCCGGCCTTGACGTCCAGGGTCACCAGTTGCCCGGCTTCATTGCGCGCGCCGGGGCCAACCGCGATGATCTCGCCTTCCATCGGCTTTTCCTTCGCCGTGTCGGGGATTATAATTCCACCGGCGGTCTTTTCCTCGGCGGTCAGACGCCGGACCACGACCCGGTCATGCAGGGGACGGAAACTCATTTTATGACGCTCCTGAGTTCGTTCTCGATCAGTGATTGAACGGCAGTGATTGAACGGATCGCCACAACCGAACCACGGCCTCCGATGAGCGCCGCGTTAGATTGTTAGCACTCCCGGTCCGGGAGTGCCAGCGATCTAGCCCCACCCGGCCCGCAAGTCAAGCACTAGCAGCACTCTCGCGTATGGAGTGCTAAGCAGTTGAATTTGCTGTGCTTCCAGTTGCATGTTCCGCCGCCGTTGAGACATCATCCGGTAATCTGCATGGCTCGTCACGTTGCGACGCTCGCCGGCGACAGCGCGCTTGGTAGGAAAGCTGGAAACCCATGACCCTTGTTCGGCAGTTGCAAGACTATCGCCTGACCACCGCGGAAATCCTCTACCACCTGCCGGACCACCCGAACCTGCTGCAGACCTTCATCTGGCAGGATCTCGACATCGCTCCGCGCTATCCGGTGCTGCACAAATTCCTCGATTTCTGGATGCGCGAGATCGAGGGCAGCCTGCACTCGGTCCGGGTGGCATCCGCAAGCCTGGTCAAGCCGCCCACCGTGGCACACGCCAACGCTCTGCTGCGCCTGCATTAGCGACCACGGTCGGGCCCGGCCCCGGGATGGTCGGCCCCGGCCACCGCCGACGCCGGCCATTCGGCGTTCGACACCGATGCAGTCGCGGCCTGCACCAAGCCGACCTGGACCAAGGCGGCCTGGTCCAAGCCGGCCTGCATCAAGCCGGCCTGCATCAAGCCGGCCTGCATCGAGCCGGCCTGCATCGAGCCGGCCTGCACCAAGAGCCGGCCTGCACCAAGAGCCGGCCTGCACAAGGCCGGCCTGTGCCAAGCCGATCTGCGCCAAGCTGGCCTGTGCCAAGCCGACCTGCACCAAGCCGACCTGGACCAAGCATGACAAAACCACCCAAAGCGCTTTTGTAACCGCCCGGCCCACCCTATAGAAGGTGGATGCCCTTCGACGTGCACGATTACCCCGCCGCCGCACGCAGCGATCGCGCCGCCACGCGAAACAGCCGCCGGCTGGTCGCCATCTGGCTGTTCACCGTCGCCGCGATGATCATGGTCATGATCCTGCTCGGAGGCATCACCCGACTGACCGGTTCCGGCCTCTCGATCATGGAGTGGGCGCCGCTGATGGGCGCGCTGCCGCCGACCAGCAACGCGGAGTGGCACCGGCTGTTCGCGCTGTATCAGAAAATCCCGCAATACGCCCTGGTGAACCAGGGCTTCGGCCTCGCCGGTTTCAAACAGATCTTCTGGCTCGAGTGGACCCATCGTCTATGGGGCCGCTTGATCGGCGTGGTGTTCCTGCTGCCGATGCTTTGGCTCTGGGTCACCGCGCGGATCGAGCGTCGCCTGATGCCCCGTTTAGGCCTGCTGTTCCTGCTCGGCGGACTGCAAGGCGCGGTCGGATGGTTCATGGTCGCATCCGGCTTCCTGCCCGACTCGACCGCGGTCTCGCCGGGCCGCCTGGTGGTCCATCTGGCACTCGCCCTGATACTTTACGCCGCCATCGTCTGGACCGGACTGTCCGCGCTGCATCCATGGCGCGATCGCCCGGCGGCGCAGCCCCGGCTGCAGGTGCTCGCGTCCACCGCCCTGGCGCTGCTGGCCCTGACCATCGTGGCGGGCGGATTTACCGCCGGCCTGCACGCCGGACTGACCTACAACACCTTCCCGCTGATGGATGGCCACTTGGTGCCGCAGGGCTACGCGGCGCTGCACCCGCTGCTGCGCAACCTGACCCAGAACATCGCCGCGGTGCAGTTCGATCACCGCCTGCTGGCCACGCTGACGCTGATCCTTGTCACTACGACCGCCATTTTCTCCTGGCGCGCCAAGCTGTCGCGAAAGCTCTGCGCCTGCCTGGCGGGCGCAGTGATCGCCCAGTATCTTCTCGGCGTCACCACTTTGCTGCTGGCGGTCCCGGTTCCGGTCGCGGTACTGCACCAGCTTGGCGCCGTCGTGCTGCTGACCGTGCTACTGATTGTCGTGCACCGACTGCGTCATACCCCGCGCCGCCGCATCGAGCCCTCGCGCGCCGCCGACCTGCCCGCCGCAGACCGGCCCGCCGCCTGACCGCACGACCATCCGGCCCCCGGCGGAATCCAGCCGCCCGCCCTGGTGGTTGAAACCGGTCCGACATACCATCTCAACAGCACAGGTTTTGAAGGATCACCCGCATGACCGCCATTGCCGCCACCGACAAGCTGTTCTTCCAGCGTGCCGACGCCGCACTTGACCAGGCCGCCGCCGCCCAGATCGTGGACCAGGCGTTGCGCGGCAGCGACGACGGCGAATTGTTCCTGGAATACCGCGAAAGCGAATCGATCAGCCTCGATGACGGCAACATCCGCTCGGCCAACTTCGACTCCGGCCTGGGCTTCGGCCTGCGCGCCGTCGCCGGCGAGGCCACCGGCTACGCCCATTCCGGCGAGATCTCGGAAGCCGCGCTGCGCCGAGCCGCGGCCACCGTCTCGGCGGTCAATGCCGGCCATTCCGGGGTTTCCGCCGAACCGCCGCGGGCAACCAATTCCCGGCTGTATTCGGACGCCAGCCCGCTGCGGCTGATGGACTTCTCGGCCCGCACCTCGTTGCTGGGCGAGATCGATGCCTATGCGCGCGGCAAGGACCCGCGGGTCAAGCAGGTGATGGCCTCGATTAGCGGTGAGTGGCAGGCGGTGCAGATCATGCGCCCCGATGGCACTCGGGTCGCCGACCTGCGTCCGCTGGTGCGGCTCAACGTCTCCCTGGTGGTGGAGCAGGCCGGCCGCCGGGAGACCGGCAGTCACGGCACCGGCGGCCGCTTCGCCTACGACTTTGTCACCCAGGAAAGCACCTGGCGCGGCGCGGTGGATGAGGCGTTGCGCCAGGCGCTGGTCAACCTCGACAGCCGTTCGGCACCAGCCGGCGAAATGCCCGTGGTGCTCGGCCCCGGTTGGCCCGGCATCCTGCTGCACGAGGCCATCGGGCACGGCCTGGAAGGCGATTTCAATCGCAAGAAAACCTCGGCCTTCGCCGACCTGATGGGCAAGCGGATCGCCTCCCCCGGCGTCACCGTGGTCGATGACGGCACCATGCCGGATCGACGCGGCAGTCTGACGGTGGACGACGAGGGCACGCCGACGTCCCGCACGGTACTGATCGAGGATGGTGTTCTGGTCGGATACCTGCAGGACCGGTTGAACGCCCGGCTGATGGGCATGCCGGCGACCGGCAATGGCCGGCGTCAGTCGCACGCCCATTCGCCGATGCCGCGCATGACCAACACCATCATGCTCAGCGGGTCGCACGCCCCGGATGAGATGGTCGCATCGGTCAAGCGCGGCCTCTACGCGGTCAATTTCGGCGGTGGGCAGGTCGACATCACGTCGGGCAAATTCGTGTTCTCGGCCAGCGAGGCCTACATGATCGAGGATGGCAAGGTCACCGCACCGGTCAAAGGTGCCACGCTGATCGGCAATGGACCGGATGCGCTCACCAAGGTGCAGATGATCGGCAACGATATGGCGCTCGATCCGGGAATCGGCACCTGCGGCAAGAATGGGCAAGGGGTTCCGGTGGGTGTCGGCCAGCCGACGCTAAAAATTTCCGGCCTGACGATCGGAGGCACCGCGGCCTGAATTAACGCTTTTCAGTCTCGTCATTTCTGCAAACCGGTCGCTGTTTCAGCGGCCGGTTTTGTTTTTGCGCCATGAACCGAGCGGCTCCTCGGCTGGCCCATCTCATTAATGAATTCAATTACTCCCGAGACACAAATCGCAGAATCTAGCCGCTCGGTCAGCGAGGTCAGCCGTGCGACAGCCATGATCCACGCCAGCGTATATTTCGTCATTTAACCCAGGCACCGACGATTTGACGTTAAGATAACGTCAAAAAAACGATAATAAATTCTCGTTCTGCGAAAACGTCTCCATCAACGGATCGCAAATACCTCGCTCAGCGATCCAACGGTTTCAGAGACTGTCACAGAAGGATCACGCCAATGTCCGTTTTCACCTTCTCCTCCGCCCTGGTTTCCGACACCTCCAAGGTCCGGATCGGTGGCTTCGCCCCGACCCTCGCCACCGCTGACGCCGCGAAGGTCCGCCTGGGCGGTTTCGCCCCGACCCTCGCCACCACCGACGCCGCGAAGGTCCGTCTCGGCGGCTTCGCCCCGACCCTCGCCACCATCGACGCCGCGAAGGTCCGTCTCGGCGGCTTCGCCCCGACCCTCGCCACCGCTGACGCCGCGAAGGTCCGCCTGGGCGGTTTCGCCCCGACCCTCGCCACCGCTGACGCCGCGAAGGTCCGCCTGGGCGGTTTCGCCCCGACCCTCGCCACCGCTGACGCCGCGAAGGTCCGCCTGGGCGGCTTCGCCCCGACCCTCGCCACCACCGACGCCGCGAAGGTCCGTCTCGGCGGTTTCGCCCCGACCCTGGCCACGACCGACGCTGCGAAGGTCCGCCTCGGCGGTTTCGCCCCGACCCTCGCCACGACCGACGCCGCAAAGGTCCGCCTGGGCGGTTTCGCCCCGACCCTCGCCACCACCGACGCCGCGAAGGTCCGCCTCGGCGGCTTCGCCCCGACCCTCGCCACCACCGATGCCGCGAAGGTCCGCCTGGGCGGTTTCGCCCCGACCCTCGCCACCATCGACGCCGCGAAGGTCCGTCTCGGCGGCTTCGCCCCGACCCTCGCCACGACCGATGCCGCGAAGGTCCGCCTAGGCGGTTTCGCCCCGACCCTCGCCGCCATCGACGCCGCGAAGGTCCGTCTCGGCGGCTCCGCCCCGACCCTCGCCACCACCGACGCCGCGAAGGTCCGCCTGGGCGGTTTCGCCCCGACCCTCGCCACGACCGACGCCGCAAAGGTCCGCCTCGGCGGTTTCGCCCCGACCCTCGCCACGACCGACGCCGCAAAGGTCCGCCTGGGCGGTTTCGCCCCGACCCTCGCCACCACCGACGCCGCGAAGGTCCGTCTCGGCGGCTTCGCCCCGACCCTCGCCACAACCGACGCCGCGAAGGTCCGCCTCGGCGGTTTCGCCCCGAGCCTCGCCACCACCGACGCTGCGAAGGTCCGCCTCGGCGGTTTCGCCCCGACCCTGGCCACCACCGACGCCGCGAAGGTCCGTCTCGGCGGCTTCGCCCCGACCCTCGCCACCACCGACGCCGCGAAGGTGCGTCTCGGCGGCTTCGCCCCGACCCTCGCCACCACCGACGCCGCGAAGGTCCGCCTGGGCGGCTTCGCCCCGACCCTCGCCACGACCGACGCCGCAAAGGTCCGCCTCGGCGGTTTCGCCCCGACCCTCGCCACGACCGACGCCGCAAAGGTCCGCCTGGGCGGTTTCGCCCCGACCCTCGCCACCACCGACGCCGCGAAGGTCCGCCTCGGCGGCTTCGCCCCGACCCTCGCCGCCATCGACGCCGCGAAGGTCCGGATCGGCGGCTTCGCCCCGAGCCTCGCCACCACCGACGCTGCGAAGGTCCGCCTCGGCGGTTTCGCCCCGACCCTCGCCACCACCGACGCTGCGAAGGTCCGCCTCGGCGGTTTCGCCCCGACCCTCGCCACCACCGACGCTGCGAAGGTCCGCCTCGGTGGCTTCGCTCCGACGCTGGCTGCCAGCGACAATGGTAAGATCCGGATTGGCGGCTTCGCCCCGACCCTCGCCACGCCGCGCTAAGCCGAGCCGCGTCAAGCGCCGGGGAAATATCTGCCAAACTGGCCTATACTCAGACAGACCGATACTCAGACAGACCGATACTCAGACAGACCGATACTCAGACAGACCGATACTCAGACAGACCGATACTCAGACAGACCGACCCTGCCGGGCCGGTCTGTTCGTCCATTCGCAGACCCGAAGGATGTGCCGTTGTGAACAGCCCGACCCTGCCCGACGCCGCCGCCCCCCCGGCCGCCAAGCCCAAACTGATCACCTTCCACCGGATGATCCCGACCGCGCGCATGCCGCAACGCGCCGATCGCTCGGCCGCCGGCTCGCTTCCCACCAGAGCCTTCCGCTACTGCGAGGCTGCCACCTCGGCCGCCGCCTTCGGCTACTATCTGTTCCCCCCGATCGGCTTCTCGCTGCAATGGGACGGGCACGACATCATGTGGACGTTCGAGGGCGCCGGCGACTGGTTCCCACTCAATTCCGCGGTCCAGTTCCCCGGCTTCCGCGACCATTTCGACGCCATCGCCCCCGACGAGATAAAGCAGTTCTCCCCGCCGTTCCTCGGCGCGTTGCAGGAACCCGGCCTGATCCAGCTCTGGATGGGCCTCGTCGTGCGCACCGCCCCGGGCTGGAGCCTGCTGGTCCGCGCACCCGCCAACCTGCCCCGCAGCGGAGGATGGGAACCGTTCGAGGGAATCGTCGAAACCGACCGCTGGTTCGGCCCGCTGATCACCAACCTGCGGCTGACCAAGACCAATGTCCCGATCGACTTCAAGCCAGACTTCCCGCTGCTCCAGGTGCAGCCGATCCCGCGCCACGCCTACGAGGACGCGACCCTCAACAACTACGAGATCGTGCCGGAACTCGCCCAGCTTTCGCCCGAGGACTGGGACGACTACTACGATACCGTCGTCCGCCCGAACTCCCAGGTCGTGCGTCCGCGCGGCCAATACGCCGCCGCAGCGCGCAAACGACGCAATGCCGAGGATAACAAGTCCGCAAGGACCTGACCGCGCCGCGTTTCGTGGCCTCGACATCGGGACGGCTTTCCGCCATCAATCGACCATGAAAAACCGCTGGATTTCGTTTGTTCGGGGCCGCCGGACGCGGGCCACGATGCTCTGCTGCGCCCTCGGCCTGCTTTCCCCCATCGCCAAGGCTGGCACCACCTGTCCCGCCGACCCGGAAATGCCGCCGCTGCGCCTGCCGCACCTCCAGGAAGCCGTCGCCACCCGAACCGAGGGGCTGATCGTCGCCCTCGGCTCCTCCTCCACCGCGGGCGCGATGGCGTCCGACAGCGCGCACACCTACCCGGCGGTGCTCCAGCTCGCGATCACCAAGGCGCTCCCGACTGCCCATCTCGCCGTCATCAATCGCGGCATCGGCGGCCAGGACGCGCCTGAGGAGCTGACCCGACTCGACACCGACGCCATCGCGATACATCCGCAACTGGTGATCTGGCAGGTCGGTGCCAACGGCGCCATGCGCTACGCTAACCCGATCGAGTTCCACACCATGGTAAAGCAAGGCGTCACGCGCCTGATCAAGGCCGGGATCGACGTGGTGCTGATGGACAATCAGCGCTCGCCAAAGCTGCTCGCCGCCACCGACCACATTATCCTGGAGGACTCGCTCGCCCATGTGGCCGAGGAAACCGGCGTAAACCTGTTCTCGCGCAGCCACCTGATGGATAGCTGGTCGGAGGAAGGCGACAAGCCCGGCCTGTTCACCGCCTCCGATGGCCTGCATCACAACGATCTCGGCTACCTCTGCGTCGGCCAGGCGCTGGCTCGCCAGATCGTCACCGCCATTCGCGCCCCGATGGCGGTGTCAGCCAGCCGCTGACGCCGCCTACTGAAGACCTCGCCCGCGCCCTACCGCAGCCGCGAACCAGGGTCCATTCCAAGCAAAACCCGGCCACCGATCGGATACCACTCGGGCGCGACCGTCACCGTCTGACCCACCACGTGCAGGTCGCGCCAGCATTCCGCCAGCCGGCTGTCGCGCTTGAACGACGTGCTGCCGCCATGGCGGTACACCAGGTCCATCGCCTCACGCGCACTGTCGGCGGCATAGGTGGACGCCAGCCGGCAGCGCGCCCGTTGCTCCAGCGTGGTCTGCTGCCCGCCCCCGATCGTGTTCCACAGCTCGGCGATCATCGCGTTGCGCCAGGTCCGCCCGGCACCCAGGATCGCATCGGCCCGCCCGACCGCGTCCTGCACCTGAGCACTGTCGCACAACCGTCCGGTGCGCCCACGCGGCGTCTTCTCCGCGGCCAACTCGATCAGCGCCTCGATCCCGGCGCGCGCGATGCCGGTGATCACCGCGCTGTGGTGCGGCCCGACCCAGGCTTGAGTCGGCAACGCATAGGTCAGCCCCGGCCAACGCTCCCATTGGTTGTCCAGCGGCACCCCGGCGTGAACCATCGTCCGTCGCTCCGGTAAGAACACTTCATCCAACGTCCAGTCGAAGCTGCCGGTGCCGCGCAGCCCGGCCACGTTCCAGCTTCCCTCGACCACCTGCGCCTGCTGCCGCGGAAACACCCCCCGCCAATGCAAGGCGGCGCCGTCCGGACGCCGCCGCGGTTCACCGGCGTCCAGGATCTGGAAGCTGCCAAGCATCCATTTGCTTTCCTGACATCCACTGCCGAAGCTCCACTGCCCGCTGACCCGGTAGCCGCCCTCGACCGGCACCGCCTGGCCGCCGCCCTGCACAGCGGTCCCGGCAATCACCGCATCGGCCCGATCGGCGTAAATCTCGTGCACGCCCTCGTCGGGCAACCCCAGCGTGATCAGTTGCCCGATGCTGTTGTTGGCGATGTTCCAGCCGACCGACCCGACCGCCTCGGCCAGAACCTCGACGACACGCAGGAACGTCAGCGGATCGACCTGCAGGCCGCCCAGCGTGCGCGGGATCACCATGCGATAAAAACCGACGGCGTGAAGCTGCTGGACCACCTCCCCCGGCAGCCGCTGCTCGCGCTCGATCTCCTCATGATGCGCGCGCAGTAACGGGCGCAGCGCCACGGCAGCCCGCACCAGCGGATCGGCGTTGACATCGACTGGTAGGCGCGTCGCTTCGGCCATCGTATCCATCGCTTGCTCCCGCTGTCGTTCGGATGCGAAGCCCTGGTCCAGCGCCGTCGGCAACGCTACGGCAGGCCTCGCCCATCCCACTTGCTTCGCCGCCTCGACGCTATCTTCACCCCAGCATGATCGCGCCGAGCCAAACCTTCAAGCCGCATCGCGCAAACCACGCGGGCCGCTTCGGACCGAGGCTCAGCACCACTGGAACAGGACTTGGTAGGCCTTCTGTCGCGGCGGCAGGAGGCGTTCAGTGGGCGAATCCGCAGCTTCGATGAAAACGCCGGGAAGTGCGGCAGGAACACCCGATAGCCGGCACTCGCCATCATCTGGAAAAATCCCTGCGCCGACCCGCCCACACGGTTGCCTACGCTCGGCGGAACTCAGTCAGGAAGCAGATCTTTGCCGATCCCTGGATAAGCCATCGACCAATTTCTTGAATACGATATCGACTCAATTCTTCAATATGCCATCGGCCCGATTCTTGGACACGCCACCGATACCGGGCTCGGCCATCGTCTCAATAGGCATTTTGATGCACGAATCCCTTGATCGCGGTTTGCAGCAGGATCTGGCAATCCAGCCAGACAGACCAGTGTTCGATGTAATACAGATCGTGGACCACCCGCTGTTCGATCTGTTCGACCGTGTCCGTCGCGCCACGCCAGCCGTTTACCTGCGCCCACCCGGTCATCCCCGGCTTCACCTTGAACCGCGCCATATAGCGCTTGGCCGCCGCCGAGTAGCGCTGCCCGGCAGCCGTCGCCAGCGGCGAATGCGGCCGCGGGCCAACCAGCCACATATCGCCGCGCAGCACGTTGAACAGTTGCGGCAATTCGTCGAGGCTGGTCTTTCGAAGCAAAGCTCCAAACGGAAACACCCGGGCGTCATCCTTCGTGGTCAACACCAGTTGGTCCGTCGCCGACGCCGTCACGTGCATCGTCCTGAACTTCAACATGACGAATTTGTTGCCGTTATAACCTTCTCGCTCCTGGTGGAACAGCACCGGGCCAGGACTCGAAAGCCTAATCCCCAGCGCGATCGCGGCCAGCACCGGCGAGCATACGATCACCAGCAAGAACGCCAGGATCCGGTCCTGCACATCCTTCAGCACCCAGTGCCAACCATCCAACGGCGGAGCGCTCGCCAGCAGCAACGGCATGCCGCCCACCTTGAACGCGCTCGACGCCATCCATTCCGGATCGACCCCGATACTCGCCGGCCATAACAGCACGCGCACCGGAAGGCACAGCAGGCCGCGGACCAGGTCCGGAAGCTGGCCCCGGTCAGCCGCCGATGTCGCGACGATGACATCCCTCACGCGGTGCGACTGGATCAGCTTCTGAACGGCGGCGATGACCTCGGCATTGCGTGCGACATCAGGATCGGTCCGGCCGGCGCCATCCATGCCGATGAAACCAGCGACATTGGCGCCCCCCGGATCCCGATCCAGCAACTGCGCGCAACTCCGCGCATCCGACCCGGCCCCGACGATCGCCACGTTGTGGCTGATCCGGCGCGCCCCCAGCAGCGCGCCGCCGGCATAGCCAGCCCCGAGCCGAACCAGCATGATGCACGCCGCGCCGGTCAGCCAATCCACCGAACTGCTCTGCCACAGCCCGGCGTGGGAATCGAACATCATCGACCACGACAACAGCGGAGCGGTCGCCAGCAGCCACGCCGCGGCACCCTTCAGGCTGGAACGCCAGATATGCAGCAGCCCGGCAAAATCATACGCCCCCAGCGAGCGCAGAACGAAATGAACCACCAGCGCGACGGCGACACCGAAGCGCAGCATCTCGAACAGACTGGTCCGACCACCGCCCCCGTCGACGATGATGTCACTCAGCCACTTGCTGGACGATATCGCCGCCGCCAGCGCCTCGGCCACCTGCAGCGCCGCGATCAGCCGCCAGCGCGATACACGCGCCTCTATTGGACCACATGGGAAGGCGGCCGCTGGGTCCGCCGCGCCGGCCGCAACATCGCCGCCGTCAGCAGCCATTCTGTTGGAAACTCATAACCATTCCGCCGGGTCCCCGCTTTCTGGTTAAATCCAAGTTATGTCAATACGGATAAATGCAGCCTATATCGCTGCACACATGCGTGTGAGTCACGTCTGCGTCAAAAGCGGTAATGTCTCGGCTCAAGAGGTGCTTGCGACACAGCCTTGAGCAAGTCGTTGGCGTTCGCAGCGGGCGCCGTTTACCACCGCCCCGGCGGTCCGATCCTGACGCCTGGTTCCCTGGCGTCAGGTGAATCGGCCCACGAAATCAACGGCTAGTGGATGTCATCCGGCGATCGCTTCCGTCGGATTGCATCCACTGGTGTACTGCCCCGGAAGTCCGCCATTTAATGCGGCGGACTTCTGGGATCGGCAGGTTACTGAAAATAAAGCGCTGGCGTCGCAAGACCGATGTTGGCCCGATATGGCGACATCAGCGCGACCAGGTTGGCTGGCGGATACAGCAAGAAAGGCGAGCGAGATGCTTCATCTTCCGTCCACGGCGGCGGTTCTGCGCACTGTTCGGCTGTACTGCGTCCGTAACGGATTTGCCCGGATGGTGGCCGTCCCCGGCCTGACGCTGGCCGCCACGGGCCCGACGCTGGCAATCGCCGGCAACGCGCTGGCCCAACCCGGCGCCCCGGCGGATCTTGTCAATCGCTATACCAAGGGCGTCCCAAGCCGTAGCAAGGGCGTCCAAGCCGGGCCTCTGCAATCAGTTGCGGCAGCGCCGCGGCAACCCGGGCTATGGCACTGCGTCCATACAGCCGCATGGCGATCAATCCCGGACCATGCCTCAACTTGATAATCCGACCGATATGCCGGATTGCCCCAAGGACCAGGAATTGGTGATGGTGCCAAGCTGCCAATGCGCAGCCACGCCCGACACCGGCGGCGCTACCGACAGGGCGTGCGGCCCCCGCACCACGGATGGCGGCGGGACATCGCTCCACGGCGCATCCTCGCTCGCCACCGCCGCGGCATCCGCTACATCGCAGCTATCCACCGCCGCCATGCTGACCCAGCACTGATCCGGCCACCCGGTTGCCGAACGGAACGAACCGCCCGGATGGCGCTCCGCAGCGCCGGTCCACACGTCAAGCCGCCCCGGTCGGCTGCCCGCGCGTGCACTGGTGCCGCCCCTTGCGTGCCGCCGTGGCGTAGCCGCCGAACGCCCGGTTGGGCCGCGAATTCGGCTCCACGACCGAGCAGCGATACGCCTCCCAATCGTCATCGCCCAGCCCCGCGCTCAATTGCATCCGGTCCAGCGTATCGCTGCTGTAGCTGTGCCTGGCCACCGGCTGCACCTGCACCAGCGGATAGTCGGCACGCAGCCGGATCGGCGTGTGGCTGCGGGTCAGCCGCATGTTGGTGAACAGCGGACCGAACCAGCGGTCGGTCTCGACGATGCCTTCGAACAGGCAGATCCCACCCACCGGCGGCATGTTCGCCGGCGCCCGCACCAGCAAATGCCAGTCCGGCGCGGTCTGCGCGATCAGCCCGGTCCACAACTGCACCGTCCCAGGCTCCGGCAACGCGGTCAGGAACGGCGGCGAGCACCCCCTCAGCGCCTCGGGCGCCACCGCATCGAATTCCGCCGCGTAGTCCGGAAGCTGCGCCGACGGTGACAGCGGCATCCATTCCGGCGCCTGCTCGCAGCGCCAGAATACCTCTGTTCCGTCCCACAGCAGCTCCAGATCGATCGGCGCGAACAACCACCAGCCGAACGACGTGGCACTGGTCAGCGCCTCACAATAACGCACCGCGCGCATCGGCAGCGTCCCGCACGCTGACCGCTCGGCTCGCATCGGTGCCCGGCCGTGGCCGGTGAGTTGGTGGAAGCGAACGATCGGGTCACTGCTGCTGGACATGATTTAAGGCTACCTTTTATCGCGGTTTCGGCACCCGGCAGCGGACCGCCAACGACGGCGGGTGCAAGATGGTCAGCACCCGGTCATCGCCGAGCCGCGCCGTGTCGGCACGCCGTGTCAGGCCACGCCGTGTCGGGCCACGCCGTGTCGGGCCACGCTGTGTCGGGCCACGCCGTGTCGTGTCAGACGGCTGGGCTCAGCCCTGCTGAACCGGCAGGCGATAACCGCCGCCCAGACGGATCTTGCCGGCGTCGGTGGTCGCCGCGCCCGCCCGATCGCCGCCGTTCAGCCCGGCGTCAATCCGGCCTTCCGGCAGGCGGTAGCCGCCACCCAGACGGATCTTGCCGGCGTCGGCGCTCACGGCGGACTTCACGGCTTCGGTGCGAATCAGCATGGAACTCTCCTTGGTTAAGCGACACGCCAACCGGAACAACGCAATCAGGGCAGTCAGCGAACGGCTGACTGCCCTGATCGAAGTCGCTTCAATGTGAAACCTGCCTCAGGCTCGGGCCCTGCCCGAAGCCCGCAAGACATAGCTGTCCCGTTGACAAGCCAAAGTTACGGAGATCGTAGTCCTATGTCAAGACATTTTTCTCAATTATATACTTTACGCCACACGATCTACATGTTGTTGTCGCCCGCATGCGACGGCATATGGCCAGATATCCTAGTCACTAACGAATCGCAATCATATGGTCTGCTAGAGTATGTCAATAGTGTTTATCCGAATATCGGACGCGCCATTTGTGCAATCGCGCACACCCCACCACTAACGCGCGCGTTGCTTGACACAAGACGCATGTTGGTGCATAGTGTGAACATGGCCGTGATCGTTAATGCAATTGTTGAGAGAAGAAAGCGTCTTGCCGATTTAAAGCAGGAAGTGGCGGCTGTCGGCACCGATTTGGACGCGCTGCTAAAGGCGGCGCAGATCATGGGCATCACCGTCCCAGACGACGTTGCTTTTCCGCCGCCTAGTGATCGCGGTTCAGGCGTAAATCGAGGGGGCAAACCACGTGGCGCGATAAGTGGGGCTTGGCGAAAAGTCCTAGCGTCGCTGCTGCCGACAGATTCGTCACATACCTTGTTAGACGTTCGCGCTGCCGCCGAAATGCACGGTATCACCAGCGAAATGGGAGCAGTCCGGGATCGTGTCCGAAAGTATGGGGATTTGGGATATCTAAAAAAGACCGACGATGGCCGCTATTCTGTCACTGAGGAAGCGGTTGGCCGGCTCAATCTCAACGCCTCGAAAGAGGACGTGCCGACCGCCAAGGAGTTAAGTGACGCTTTAGCCGGATGACTGTTCCCGATCACGAGTTTCCCCGCAAAAGGGAAAACCGGGGGTGGCGTACCCCGGTTCCGTTTAACCCCAACCAAGTGTAGCAGGCTGTGAACGCAGCCTCGAAAGGCAGGTGGTATATGAAAAAACCCTAGGATTTCATCACGCCACAATGCCTCTGTATCCGGGATCATGAGGCTCGGATACAGAGGCGATCTTCTGCCATGTTTGGCTGATTTTGTCAAGAGTCTCAGGCTCTTGCCGCCAAGGTTTGTGAGATTTTAATGGCTAAAGACAGCGCCGTTTTTGACGAGCAGAAAGCCAAGGATCGCTTCGAGGCAACGCTTCGGGGCGCATTGAAAACGCCGCCGACGCGAAAAGCCCCGAAACCAGTTAACCGCCCTTCTTCTTCCTCTCCGGACGCTTCCGGCGCCAACGCAAAAACAGGTCGGCGCGAAGCTTAAACGATGGCGCTGTTAGCTTTTCGATAGGTCAAACGCTTGCCCTCCGCGCCCTTCACAGCGGACAGAGTGCGCGCCAGATCGTTAAAACCGAGATTTTGGCGATGGTTATAACGGAAGTCATATTCAGCAAGGTAGCGGTGCAGATGCTTTTCCCGGCAATGCTGGTAAATGCCGTTGAAACCGCGCTTGAACAGACCGAAGAAGCCTTCGGCTGAGTTCACATGAACATCGTCCCTGACGTATTCCTTGTGTGAGTGGATCACCGTCTCATGAGACACGAACTCCTTCCCGACTTCGACGTAGATGTTGTTTTCGTCGGTGTGCAGCCGGGATTCTTTGGCGACGTTCTCGCGTACGATCTTGCCCAGCGTAAACCTATCGGCTGATGCCACGTGGAATGAACGAACCGAACCGCCGCGCTCCACCAGGGATACGATGATCCGCTTCTGCGCGCCGCCGCCAAGGCCGCGCTTCGTAAACGTCTTGCGCGCATTGCGACTGCGGGCAACCTGCGTTTCCCGCTTTCCGTGGTAGGTTTCGTCAGCCTCAACAATGTTGCCTTCACCGCCCATCGGGGGCGCCAATCCGCCAGCCTTCATCGCTTCGCGAACGCGATGCGACAAAAACCATGCACTTTTATAGGTGACGCCCAGCGACCGCATAAGCTGTAGACTGCTCATGCCCTTCTTTGAAGCTGACAGCAGATAAAACGCCATCAGCCACTTATGCAGTGGAATATGGCTGCTTTCCATAACCGTGCCCGTCGTGACGGTGTAGTCCTTGCGGCAGGCCGGATTGCCGCAACGGAACCGACCGGGGCGCTTGGTCGCATATCGACGGGCGCCTTCGCCGCATCGGCCGCAAACCGGGCCGTTTGGCCAGCGCACGCTTTCGATCTTTGCGCGGGCTGCGTTTTCATTCTGGAAATAGGGTTCGGTGAACGTGTTCATGATGACCTCTCGATAAACGCCATCATACATTTAGGGCTTGTGGTGTCAAGTATATAATTGAGACATTTTTCTTATATCAGCAGCAATATATGAAAATGCTCCGCCACCTCGCCACCCAACCCGAATCACCAGATCAAAGTGCGTGGCTCCAGTTCTGCACCGCCAGGCTCGATGCGGCGACCACGAACCAGGTCACTAGGCCCAGCACCAACGGGCGGCTGCCGGCGCCGACGAAGGCGCGCCAGTGGCCCTGCAGTCCAACCGCGGCCAGTGCCACCACCATCACCACCCGACCCAACATCTGCACCCGCATCGCATGTGACCCGATCAGCCCGGCGGTGTTGGCCGCCGCGGCCACGACGAACAGGATGATGAACACCGGCACCGCCGCGTAAACCCGCTTGCCCAGCGCCCATTTGCCCGCCGACCGATCGCCGCTATCCTCCGCCTTGCCCAGAAACGCCAGCGACAGCCCGAAGCCGATCACCAGCGGGATGATCAGCGTGGTGCGGGTCAGCTTGACGATGGTCGCGGTGGTCCCGGCCGCCTGGCTGAAGGCAAACCCCGCCGCCACCACCGCCGAGGTGTCGTTCACCGCGGTTCCCGCCCAGATCCCGAAGCCGTTGTCGCTCAGCCCAAACAGATGGCCCAGCGCCGGAAAGGTGAACACCGCCACCATGTTGAAAAAGAACACCACGGTGATCGAGTAGGCGATCTCCTCCGCCTTGGCCCGGATCACCGGCGCCAGCGCGGCGATCGCCGACCCGCCGCAGATCGTCGTGCCGATGCCGATCAGGCAGCGCATCCGCCAGTCGATGCCAAGCGATTTGCCCAGCAGCAGCGCGCAGGCCAACCCCGCCGTCATGGTCACCGCCAGCAACGGCAGCGACCCCAACCCGGTCCGCACGATGTCGCCAAGGTCCAGACTGGCGCCCAGCAGCACGATCCCGACCTTCAGGCACAGCTTGCTGGTATCGGATATGCCCAGCGACTTCTGCTGCGACAGCGCCGGCCAGGCGTTGGCGATCAGCACCCCGATGGCGATGGCGAACAGCGGCGCCCCAACCAGCGGAGCATAGCCGCCGGCCACCTCGGCCAGCACGGCAATCGCGATGCAAAGCAGCAGTCCAAGCCCGCGGCGAAACCACGGCTGTGTCGCGATCCCCGATTGCACCGCCACCGTCGAGCCCGACATCGCCACATCCAATCTCCATTCCGCGCCGTCGCCCCGATACTGGGCCAGCCGCCAACATCTGTCACCAATCGGGCCGCGGGTAAAATTTCTCCCCGCTTCAGGCCAAAGCCGGAGAACACAAACCTCCATTGCACGATGCGAGGATATTTTATCCACGGACATATTGCAGTGTGCTAACAGTTACGCTAAAACGCCGACCAAAGCACCCCTCGAGGTTGTGGACCACCATGCTACCAGCCGCCGCCTGAGCAGGGTGTCGTTATCCGTCGGCACGCTCCTCGTAGCCCAGACATCCAGGCAGTGCCGTCAGACGCGGCCCAACTGCGGCTGCGCCTTTTCGGCCACATGGCCGCCGACGATACCGCCGGCCGCAACTGTCTGCCGCGCACCCGCAAGACCCGAGCCCTGCTCGCCATCCTGGCCATCGCCAGCCCGAAACCGGTGCTGCGCCAGCAACTCGCCGCCCTGCTCTGGAGCCGGCGTCAGCAAGAACAGGCGCGCGGCTCCCTGCGCCAAAGCGTGCACGAACTGCAGGACACGCTGGGCGTCGCCTGGGGCCATGTTCTCATCACCGACCGGCACTATCTGTCGCTGCACGGCCCGGCGCTTCAGATCGACGCGCTGGCGCTGGCCCAGCCGGCAGTGCTCAACGCCGAACTGCTCGATCGCTTCCAGGACGTACTGCTCGAGGATCTGAACGGTCTCGACCCCGCCTTCGACCGCTGGCTGGAAGACGAACGCGCCCGTTTCCAGCGCATCGGGCGCACCATCGGCGAGGCCCTGCTGGCCAAATGCGAACAGCCCGAGGCAGTGATCGATGCCGCCGAACAACTGCTCAGCATCGATCGCATGCACGAAGGTGCCTGGCGCGCGGTCATGCGCGGCCACGCCGACCTCGGCGACCTGGAAGCCGCCAAGGCCTGCTACGACCGCTGTCGCGGCACGCTCGCCGACCCGGCGAACCGGTCCCCTTCACCCGAAACCGAGCACCTGATCGAGCGGATACGCGCCATGCCCGACGCCGGCAAACCAACGCCCCAGATCAATCTCGGCTCCGGGGTTGCCGACGAGCAGGTTCGGCTGGTCACGCCCCGAACCGCCCCCCGCGGCAGTCCACGCCGCGAGCGATCGGCGCTGCGGCTGCGGGTGGCGCCGCTGCGCACCATCGGCGCCGAACAGGACGACGGATTGGCCCAGGGGCTCGCCGAGGAAATCTCCGCCGGCCTGTCCCGGTTTCGCTGGATCTCCTGCGTCCCCGGCAGCCTTTGGCCGCAACCGCCAGACTCGCCGGACACCGCCCCCGGCGGCAGCCTGGATGCCGACCTCGTGCTCGACGGCACCATCCAGTACGGCGTCGGCCGGGTACGCATCATCGTCCGCCTGATCGATATCCGCGCCGATGGCGAAATCGCCTGGGCCGGCCGCTTCGATCGCCCGACCACCGACCCGCTCAGCATGCAGGACGAACTCGGCGCCGCCATTGTCGCCCAGGTCGATCCCGAACTGATGAAGCATGAAGGCCGCCGCGCCGCCAGGGCCCAGCCCGACGACATGACAGCGCAGGATCTGCTGCTGCAGGCACTGCCGGCACTCTACCGGCTGGAGCATGACAGCTATCTCGATGCCCGCCGCCTGCTCGAGGCTTCGCTGCACGCCGATCCCAGCAGTTCGGTGACGCACGGATGGCTGGCCTATTGGTATCTGCTCTATGTCGGCCAGGGCTGGGCCGCCGATCCGACGCAAGCCTCGGCCGAAGCCAGTCGCCTGGCCGAACGCGCGATCATGCTCGACCCCAGCGATGCCAGGGCGCTGACCCTGGCCGGCCACGTGCGCGGTTTCCTGGCCCGCCACCCGGAAGAGGCCAGCGCGCTGCACGAGCGCGCCATCGCGCTCAACCCCAACCTGGCGGTGGCCTGGTGCTTCTCCGGCCTGTCCCAGCTCTACCTCGGCCAGCCCGAGGAGGCGCTGCGCCGCATCCACCAGGCGATCCGCCTGTCACCGTCCGATCCGCACGTGTTCTTCTTCGACATGTCACTGATCATGCCGCATCTGATGAACGGGGACTGCGCCAACGCGATCGAGGCCGGGCGCCGCGCCGTCGAGCTCAATCCGATGTTCTCCTCCGCCTACAAGGGCTATCTCGCCGCGCTCGGCTGGATGCATCCGACCCGCGAAGCCGCCGGCGTGCTGCACCGCCTGTTGGCACTCGAGCCGGGCTTCTCGGTCGAGACCGCGATCACCCGTTCGCCGCTCCGACGTCCCGAGGACATCGCCCGTTACGCCGAGGGACTGCGCCGCGCCGGACTCCCCGAACGCGCCGCCCCGGCCGAACCAACGTAATGGATCGTGTCATGGCCGGGCTCGCCCCGGCCACTCACGTCTTCCTCTCATGAAACCCCCGCATACCCCGCACTCACCCAGTCGACACCGCCCGAGCCCGCTGGCACTCGGATCAATCCCTGTCGTGACCGGAGCAGCCGACTCGATCGTGTCACGACCGGCACACCGATCAATCCTGTCATGACCGGAGCAGCCCACTCGACCGTGTCATGACCGGCACACCGATCAATCCTGTCGTGACCGGAGCAGCCCACTCGACCGTGTCATGACCGGCACACCGATCAATCCTGTCGTGACCGGAGCAGCCCACTCGACCGTGTCACGACCGGCACACCGATCAATCGTGTCGTGACTGGAGCAGCCGACTCGACCGTGTCACGACCGGCACACCGATCAATCGTGTCATGGCCGCGCTCGGCCCGGCCACCCACGTCTTGCCTTCGCGGGACCCTCCGCAAATCGCCGGTCCCCCCACTCACCGACTAGAAACCGCCCAATCCGCCGCCCCCACCGACCAAGTCATGCCACAATTACTCCACATTCTCCCCAAGAATGACCTATCCTCTCGTTCAATCACACGATTCCCCCGCTGTGGACGACCCGCCCGGCGCCATCGTGCCGCAGGAGACCTCGACATGACCCGACTTCAAACCGGCGCCCTCGCGCTGCTCGCCACCCTGCTGACCGGCGCCGGATTGGCCCAGCCAGTCGCCGCGCAAGGCTCCGGTTCGGCCACCCTGGATGCCGCCCGCGGCCGCGGCCAGCTCCTGTGCGGCGTCGCCGGCAACGTCCCCGGCTTCTCGCTGCCCGACAGCCAGGGCCTGATGAAGGGCATCGACGCCGATAGCTGCCGAGCCGTCACCGCCGCCGCGCTGGGCGACGCCAACAAGGCTAAGTTCGTCATCACCACGACACAGAACCGCTTCACCGCGCTGCAGTCCGGCGAGGTCGACATGCTGTCGCGCAGCACCACCTGGACGCTGGGACGCGAGGCCAATCTCGGCCTCGAATTCGCCTGGGTGAATTACTACGACGGCACCGGATTCCTGGTGAAGAAGTCGGCCGGCGTGAAGTCGGCCAAGGACATGGACGGCGCGACAATCTGCGTCGCCCCCGGCACCAGCACGGAACTCGCGATCAACGATTACTTCCGGCTGAACAAGCTGAAGTTCACCCCGATCCTGATCCAGGACCTGGCGGAAATCCACAACGCCTTCATGTCCGGCCGCTGCGATGCCTACTCCACCGATGCCTCGGCGCTGGCAACGTTCCGCTTCAGCCAGGGACCGAAGGCCGACGACCTCGTCCTGCTGCCGGAAATCATCAGCAAGGAACCGCTCGGCGTCATGGTCCGCAAGGGCGATGACAAATGGTTCGACGTCGTGCGCTGGACCTTCATCGCGATGATCACCGCCGAGGAAAAGGGCATCAACAGCACCAACGTCGATACCTTCCTCAACAGCAACGACCCCGACATCCGCCGCCTGCTGGGCGTCGAAGGCGACATGGGCAAGGCGTTGGGCCTGGATAACAAATGGGCCTATAACGTGATCAAGCAGGTCGGCAATCTGGGCGAGGTCTGGGACCGCGACATCACCCCGATGGGCGTGCCGCGCGGCATCAACAACATCTGGACCAAGGGCGGCCTGCAATACGCGCCGCCGATCCGCTGATCGCCGGCGCGCCGTGGCCAATGCTCGCAGTGCCAAAGCCCCCGGTGCCAATGCTCGCAGTGCCAAAGCCCTCGGTGCAGATGCTTGCAGTGCCAATGCCCGCAGTGCCAATGCTCCTGGTGCCAATGCTCGCGGTCCCAAGGCTCGCAGTGCCAATGCTCGCGGTCCCAATGCTCGCAATGCCAATGCTCCCGGTCCCAATGCGCGCAGTGCCAATGCTCCCGGTCCCAATGCGCGCAGTGCCAATCCGCGCAGTGCCAGTGCTCGCAGTGCCGGTGCGCGAGGGGCCCGGCGCTGATGCGGCGATGGCTGCCGCAACCGGCCGCCGATAGCCGCTTCGGCAACCTCAGCGATCACGCGCTCACCGCCCTGCTCGTGCTGGAAGCGCTGATCCTGTTCGTCGCCGCGCCGCTGGCCGGAATGGGCATCCGCCTGCCGCTGGTCTTCGGCACCCTGGTCGTCGCCCCGCTGATCATCGCGATCGTCATCATCTCGACCAGCACAGGCGCGCGGGCGCTGGTCAGCGTCGCCGCCGTCCTGGCCGCCGCCGGCGTGGCATTCCGGATCAATCATCCCTCCCTCGTAACCGTCTGGCTGGGTCACCTGGCGGTCATCGCCGCAGTCGTCGCGATGTCCCTGGTGATCGGCAAGGCGGTGTTCGCGCCCGGACGCATCAGCCATCACCGGATCGAGGGTGCCATCATCCTCTACCTCAATATCGCCGTGGCGTTCACCTCGGTCTACCGCATGATTTCGGAACTGGATCCGGTCGCATTCGCCGACGTCGCCGGCCACCAGACCGAAACCGCGGCGGTCAGCACCATGCTGTATTTCAGTTTCACCACGCTCACCGCCACCGGCTTCGGTGAGATCCTGCCGATCAACCCGCTGGCCCGCAGCATGGCCAATCTAGAATCGGTACTGGGCCAACTCTACCTCGCGATACTGCTCGCCCGACTGGTCACCATGCACGTCGAGTCGAGGAAATAGTAGCCGGACTTGCATGATGCTCAAATCGCCTGCTATGGGCTGAACCGCGGGCCCGGGAACTGGCAATCGAGTCCGATGATCACGTAACGGCTGCCGGAAACCTCGGGGGAACTCATGCCCAGCATGCGAATGCTGTTCGGTATCGCCGCCTGTTCGATCTATATTTGCCTATCCGCAATGAACTCGAGCCGCGCCCAGGCTCCCCCGGCGGAACCGGCATGGCCGCATGCGATCTCGGTCAACGGCAACAACGTCGTGGTGTATCAGCCGCAGGCGATCGAATGGCCCGGCCATGAAACCCTTACCACAAGGGAAGCGATCGCAATCACCCCGCCCGGAGCCAAGGCCCCGATCCTCGGCACCACCGAGATTTCGTTCGCCACCCAGACCGACGCCGCCACCGGCAACGTCGTGCTGACCGATCCGAAGCTGCTGGCCTCGCATTTTCCCGCCCTGGATACCGAACAGGCCGCGCACATCGAGCAGCAGATCAAGGCCGCGCTGCCCGACGTCCACGCCAGGCCGGTGCCGCTGGACTCGGTCCTGCTCAGCCTGAAGCAGACGACGCAGCCGAAAAACGCCGATCTGAACAACGATCCGCCGGTGATCTTCTACAGCGACAAACCCGCATCCCTGGTGGTGTTCGATGGCGATCCGGTGATGGCCCCGCTCGAAAAGACCCCCCTTTCGTTTGCCGTCAATACCAACTGGAACCTGTTTTCCGACGGCAAGGACTGGTACTTGCTCGACAATGGGGCCTGGCTGATGGCGCCCGACTACAACGGTCCCTACAAGCCGGTGTCCAAGCTGCCGCCGGCGTTCCGAGCGATTCCGGCCAATGCCGAATTCGCCGCCGTCCACGCCGCCATCCCGCCGAAACCCGGCCTGCCGGGCGCCACGGCGATGTTCTACGTCAGCACCAGGCCGGCGGAACTCATCGTCACCAGCGGAGCACCGCAACTCGCCCCGGTCAGCGGCACCACGCTGCAATCGGTCAGGAACACCCACAGCGTGCTGTTCTTCGAACCGTCGAGCGGACGATTCTTCCTGCTCACCTCCGGCCGATGGTTCGCATCCCACGGCCTCGCCGGTCCCTGGAGCTTCGCCTCCAACGACCTGCCGGCGGATTTCTCGATGATCCCGCCCGAGGACCCGCAGGCCAATGTGCTCGCCGCGGTGCCCGGCACCAGCCAGGCCCAGCTCGCTTTGCTGCAAGCCCAGGTGCCGCGCCAGGCCACACTGAAAAAGACCGCCGCCAAGCTCACCGTCGTCTATGCCGGACCGCCGCAGTTCAAGCCGATCCCCGGCACCGCCATGACCTATGCGGTGAACACCTCGTTTCAGGTGATCGAAACCGGCGGCAAATTCTACGTCTGCTATCAGGGCGCCTGGTTCGTCGGTCCATCGCCGACCGGCCCCTGGCTGCTGGCCGAAACCGTGCCGCGGGTGATCTATACCATTCCGCCCACCAGCCCGATGTACAACGTGACCTACGTCCAGGTCTACGGCGCCACTCCGACCGCGGTGACCTACGGCTACACCGCCGGCTACACCATGGGCTTCGTCACCGCCGGCGTGCTGGTCTACGGCACCGGATACTACTACCCGCCGGTGGTGATCCCCGGTCCGGTGCCGGTGTACTACCCCTATCCCTATTCCTACGTCGGCAACACCGCCTACAACCCCACCACCGGCGCCTGGGCCCGCGGCGGCACCGTCTACGGACCCTACGGCGGCGTCGCCACCGGCGGCACCGCCTACAATCCGACCACCGGAGCCTATGGCTCCGCCGGAGCGATCTACGGCCCGAACGGCGGTGTCGGCGGGTTCTCCGCCTACAACCCAACCACCGGCGGTTATGCCCGCGGCAGTGCGTCGTGGCAGAACGGCAGCGGCTCCGCCAACGCCAGCTATTACAACCCGCGCACCGGCGTCTCCGGCTCGACCAATCAGAATGCCAATCCCTACTCGCGCTGGGGCTCCAGCACGTTCTCTGGTCCGAACCAGACCGTCAACACCGCCAGCGGCAGCAACGCCCGCGGTTCGGCTGGCGGATTCCAGTCCTCGACCGGCGCCCAGGGAGCCGGCTACAGCGGCGTCAACGGCAATCGCGGCGGCGCGGTGAAAACCCAGAATGGCGACGTCTACGCCGGGCGCGACGGCAACGCCTACCAGCACACCTCCTCCGGCTGGTCGCAGTGGAGCAATGGCGGCTGGCAACCCGTCACCCCGCCAACGTCGTCATCCACCAACCGCCAGCAGACGACACAAACCAACGCCTCGACCACGGCGGCCAACCGAACCCAGCCGACCCAGCCCCAACCCAACACCACCCAGCGCAACACCACGACCCAGACCGCGCCCACCGGCACGACCCAGCCCCAACCCAACACCACCCAGCGCAACACTACCCAACGCAACAGCTCGACCCAGACCCCCCGCACCGGCACGACCTCCGGCGCCACGGCGCAATCGCGCAACGCCAGCCGGCCGACGATGGAAAGCAGCTCCTACAACCAGTTGGAGCAGGATCGCCAGGCCCGCTCCACCGGCGGTCAGCGCTTCGGCGGCGGCGCCACGGGGGGAAGATTCGGCGGCGGCGGCGGCGGATTTGGCGGCGGCGGCGGCGGTGGCGGTGGCCGTTTCAGGCGCTGACATGATCGCAGCCAAAATGGAGGAAATAATGCAACGACCCATCCGGCTGAACCGGGTCAAGCGCATCCTCGGTGTGCTTCTGTCGGCGCTGTTGTTGCCGGCGCTGGCGGCAACCGCGCTCGCGCAACAGCCCAGCCAGGCACAGATCAGCGCGATAAAGCAGTCCTGCCGGTCCGACTACCAGTCGGTGTGCTCCAGCGTTCCGACCGGCGGCAGTGCGGCGCTGCAATGCCTGCAGGGCCACATGGCAAGCCTGTCGCCGGCCTGCCAGTCGGCGGTCGGCGCCATCGGCGGTTCGGCACCCGCGGCGCAGTCCCAGCCATCGCGCGGCGCCGCCCCGCCACCGCCACCGGCGATGTCGCCACGCGAGGAGGCCGCCATGATGCGACGCTCATGCGGCGGCGACTTCCGCGCCTACTGCCAGGGCGTCAGACCCGGTGGCGGCCGCGCCCTGGGCTGCCTCGCGCAGAACCAGTCGCGCCTGTCGCCATCCTGCAAGGGGGCGCTGGCCGAGGCACGAGGACAGCGTTAGCGCACAATCGTGCCTTGGACGAAACGTTCAAGCCACGTGGATCATGCGACAGAACAAGCCAGAACGCTGCATGGCCGCACGGTCAGCCTCGAAGCGCTCTGCCAGCCTGATCGATACGCCGCGACGGTTTTGCTCAGCGTGCGGATGCGCTGAGCAATGATGCAGCCCTGGGGGATAGCACAATGCTACGAATGACGGCGTTCATACAGTTGGCCATGATCGCGACACTTGCCGCCTGCTCGCATGCCAACGTGCAGACCACGGAAAGCTATCTCGGTCCCCCGGTGGCGCGCCCGGATCGTATCCTGGTGGCGCGCTTTGCGCTCAGCCCCGACCAGGTGAGCCTCGATCAAGGCATCGGACCGCGCATCATGCGCGCCGCCGGCAACCAGCCGGCCGGAACCCAGGAACTGCAGGCGATTCAGGATACCCAGGACGCGCTGGCCGAACGCCTGGTCGAACGCTTGAACAAATACGGGCTGCACGCCGAACCGGCAACGACCGAGACCGGCGATCAGCACGGCCTGCTGCTGCAGGGGCAGATCACCAGCATCAATCAAGGCAATCGCACCCGTCGCGTGCTGATTGGCCTTGGCGCCGGCAAAAGCAGCATCGGCGCCGACGCCCAGCTCTACGCCCTATCCGCCAACGCGCCGCCGAGGTTCATGACCGCCTTCCAGGGCAAGGCCGATAGCGGCAACGCCCCCGGCGCCGCCGAAACGATGGGCGCCGGCGCGGTCGGCCAACGCATGGCCACCTCGACGGCGCTGACCGGGGTCACCCACGCCAGCGCCGAAAAGCGCCGCACCACCGATACCGCCGAGGCCACCGCACTAGCCGACAAGATCGCATTGCGCATCGGCCAGTTCGGCGTCGCCCAAGGCTGGATCCCGCCGACGGCGCTAAAGTGAGCCGCGCTGCCGTGAGGGCCGGCCGGGATCACACCCCGGCCACCTCCGACCGCTAACTCCACCCCCGCGCCAGCTTGCGCACCGCAGTCGACGCGTTGCGCTTGCCCTCACCGGCATAGTCCTCGTGCCAATCCTCGATCTTGGCCGGATCGTACAGGTAGTTGACCATCAAGGTCGCGCTCTCCTTGGCGCCTTTGTCCGAGGTATCGCCGGCCATACTCAGCCGCTCCACCCTGGCGCCGTTCGAAAGGTGGAAGTGCGCCACCGGATCCTTCGCCCGCTTGCCGGACGTCTCCACCACCAGGTATCGCGCGGCCAGCCGGGTCAGCACCGGTTCGGCGACCTTGCGCAGCGCCGCGTCCCGCCACCAATGCCGCTTGCCGACGATCGCGGCCAGCGCCTGGCTGCCGGTCTCGGCCGGCACCGCGGCGGCCAGCGCCTCGGCCTCGTCATCGCTCAGCAGCCGAGGCTCGTCCGCCGCCAGCAACGGGTCCAGCCAGCGCCGAAAGCCCGGAATCGGCGACAGCGTCGCGAACGTCTTCAGGTTGCGGAACTCGGCCGAAAGCTCCTCCACCACCCGCTTGATCAGGAAATTGCCGAAGCTGATCCCCGCCAGCCCCGACTGGCAGTTGCTGATCGAGTAGAAGATCGCGGTGTCGGCCTGCGCCGGGTCCTGCACCGGCGCCTTTTCGTCCAGCAGGTTCTGCACGCTGCCGGCCAGCCCCTTGACCAGCGCCACCTCGACGAAGATCAGCGGCTCACCGGGCATCCGAGGATGGAAGAACGCATAGCACCGGCGATCCGAGTCCAGCCGGTTCTTCAGGTCCCGCCACGACCGGATCGCATGCACAGCCTCGTAGTCGACCAGCTTTTCCAGCAGCGCCGCCGGACTGTTCCAATCGATCCGCTGCAATTCCAGGAAACCGATGTCGAACCACGCTGCCAGCAACCCGCGCAGATCGGCGTCCAGCGCCGCCAGCAGCTTGTCGCCGCCGCGCAGCTTCAGCAGCGACCCGCGCAGATCGACCAGGAACTTGCGCCCGTCGGGGATCGAGGTGAACTGCGTCAGCAGCCGCAGCCGAGGCGGTTCCAGCGCATGCCGCAGCGCCGCCTTCGCGGTCGCCCGCTCCGCCACGTCCTTGGCGGCCTGCACCTCGGCATAGGCCGCCGCCACCGCGTCCGGATCAGAATCGAACCCGGCCAGGGTGCGCAGGAACCCGGCCCGCCCGGCATCGTTCTGCGTCAGATACGTCTGCGCCAGCTTCGCCGCTCGGTTGCGCGCGCTGACCTCGCCGCCGCGCCCCGCCAGGCAGGCCTGCATCTGTGCCTCCAGCGTCTCGTCCGCCTCGCCCGAGACGCTGGACGCCATGTCCCGCCAAGCCTCGGTGATGCGTCGGATGGCACGATCCAGCAAACCGGTGGAAACAGCTTCGCTCATGCGGGCCCCATTCAGACGGCAACGCCGTTATCATAGCCGGTGTGGCGAGGAAGTCGCGCCTCACATTTCATCGCGCGAAGGCGCGTCTCACATTTCATCGCGCGAAGGGCGCGTTTCAAACCTTATCATCAAACGCGCGAACCAAAGCCGGCAACAGATCCTCGACCACCAGCCCCGGCCCGGCCAGCGCCGCCGCGCGGCCATGCAACCACGCGCCCGCCGCCGCCGCCGCCCACGCCTCCATGCCTTGCGCCAGCAGCCCGGCGATCACCCCCGCCAGCACGTCACCCGCTCCCGCCGTCGCCAACCACGGCGGAGCCGACAGATTGATCGCCGCCCGTCCATCCGGCGCCGCGATGATGGTGTCGGCGCCCTTCAGCAGCACCACCGCCCCGGTGCGCGCCGCCGCCGCCCTCGCCGCCGCCAGCCGGTCATCGCCCGGCGCGCCGAACACCCGGGCGAACTCCCCGGCATGAGGCGTCAGCACCGCGGCGCCACGCAACGCCCGCGCATCGCCCGCAAATGCCGAAAACACATCCGCGTCGCCAATCACCACCCGGTTCGCCGCGATCAGCGCCGGAAACACCGACCGCGCCTGCGCTGCACCCAGCCCCGGACCGCACACCCACACCTTGCGCCGCTCGTCGCCCAGCAGCGAGCCAATATCGTCGGTGCTGACCAGCAGCCCGGGCTCCCCCGACCGATACGTCTCCGCCGCCCCAAGTGCCGCGATCGTCACCATGCCGGCCCCGGCCCGCCTGGCCGCCTCGGCCGCCAGCCTGGCCGCCCCGGTCATCGCCGCCCCGCCCACCACGCTGACATGGCCGCGGCTGTACTTGTGCGCCTCCGCGCTCAACCCCGGCAGCCGCCAAAGCGTCGGCAGGTTGGCGAACGTCAGCGGCGCGATCGGGTCCAGCACGCGGTCCGGAATACCGATATCGGCTAGCTCGATCCGCCCGCAGCGCCCGCGTCCCGGCCGCAGCAGATGGCCCGGCTTCAGCCGAAAGAAGCTCACCGTCAGCGCCGCCTCCGGGGCAAAGCCCAGCACCGCGCCCGTAGCCCCGTCCACCCCCGACGGCACATCCACCGCGACCACCCGCCGCGCCGCCTTCAGCGTTTCGGCAACCACCCCATCGACCGGGCGAGCCAGCCCAGCGCCGAACACCGCATCGATCACCAGATCGGCCCGCGCCGCCTCCGCCGGATCGAACGCCGCCGGATCGAACGCCGCCGGATCGAACGCCGCCGGATCGAACGCCGCCGACGGCCCACGCCACAGCCCAGCCGCCCAGGCCGCGTCCGACCCCTCGCGCGGCGCCGCCAACGCCGCCACCCGCACCGGCCAGCCCTGCTGGCGCAACAGCCGCGCCACAACATAGCCGTCGCCGCCATTATTGCCCGGCCCGGCCAGCACCAGCACCCGGCACCGCCCGAAATGCCGCATCACCGCGCGCGCCACCGCCCGCCCGGCCGCCTCCATCAGCGCTGGCCCGGATTGCCCAAGCTCGACCGCACCCTGGTCCGCCCGCGCCATCTGCTCGGGCGTCAGCAGCTCAGCCCGCCCGCGCAGCCGAGCCGCCAGCTCTGGGTCAAAACTCCGCACCGATCCATCAGCCGAGGACATTCGTCGTCATCCCTTGACCGGCGGCCACGCACCGCCATCGCAACTTCGCCGCAACGCCCGAGCCGCATCCGGGTTTGAGACCGCCCCGCCGGCACCGCCCCGCTGGCACCGCCCCGCTGGCACCGCCCCGCTGGCACCGTGTCGCCGGCACCGTTGCCGCGCCCCCGCCGATCCGGTGTAGCCTCGGCCGCCATGCCCCCCGCCGATCACCTCACCACCCACCTGCTGGAACTGCTGATCCCGCTCGGCCCGGTCTCCGCCCGCCCCATGTTCGGCGGCGTCGGCCTGTTCCTCGACGGCCGGATGTTCGGCCTGATCGCCCGCGAGGAGCTGTTCCTGAAGGTCGGCGACACCAACCGCCCGATGTACCAAGCCGCCGGAGAAGCCCCGTTCAGCTACCCGACGAAAAACGGAACCCACACCATCACCTCCTACTGGCGCTGCCCGCCCGACCTGCTGGACGAAGCCGAAACCTTCCAGACCTGGGCCCGCCAGGCCGTCGAGGCCGCCCTCGCCGCCTCCCGCCGCAAGCCGAAGCGCATGCGCGGCGCGCGTTAGTCCGGCAACAAAGACAACTGGCTAATCGAACCGCTGCGCTGCACACGCCGAAGCCATCTCCCGTTCCTCGGCGCTGAACAGCCGCTCGGTTTCGTCCATGATGGCGGAAACGAGCTTCTCACCCTCGGGACCCGCACGGCGGCCGAGGCCGATGACACGATATTCCTCGGCCATCGCCGTACTAAGGTCCGGCCAAGGTAATCGATCGGCCGCGCGCAAAATGGACAACAGGTCCGAAAGCGCTTCGAGTGGTGGGCGCTCCTGTTCCGCCGATGTTGCGGGTTGCGGTGCGAACAGGTCTGGTTGGCCGGGCGCGAATCGAGTCATCCGGCAATGATAGTCCTTCTGTGCCTCCGGTTAAGCACTCTGTCAGCCAGCTCGGCCGGCGGGTGCATCCACGCCAAAAATCTGTTGCGAAGCAGACTCTTCGCCCACGATAACATACGTATGCAGTCGCCCATTCTGTCTGACTACCTCGGGGAAATCGCCCGCATCCGGGCCACGCGCGCCGGCACAGGCGAGATCAGCTATTACGGCGCCCTCGCCGGCGAGTTGAATGCCGCTGGGAAGCGGCTGAAGCCGCACGTGTTTTGCGTTCCAAACCTGCGTAACCGGGGATCGGGCTTCCCTGACATGGGCCTCTTCGTCGTCGCCCGCGGCCACGCACCCGAGGAATGGCCCGAGGCGCAGTCTCCCGAACGCGGCGTGGTCGAGGTCGACGACATTCCGGCCGACTTGTCGGTTAAGATGGGCTCCAAGCAGGTTGGACGTTATCTGTCCGCCTACGGCCTCGTTCTTGTCACCAACTACCGCGATTTCATCCTGCTCGGCCGGGACGTCAGCGGCCAAGCTGAGCGGCGAGAGAGCTTCAGTTTCGGCTGCGCAACCGGCGACGACTTCTTCGCCATGGCACGCAACCCGCGCCGGCGGCCCGCCGGTGAGGCAGCTCGCTTCGCCGAATTCCTGGAACGCGTGCTGCTGCATCAGGCTCCTCTCGCCCGCCCCGAGGACGTTGCCTTCTTCCTCGCATCCTACGCCCGCGACGCCCTCGCGCGGGTAGACGAACATGCGAGCCTCCCGGCCTTTGCAGAACTGCGCAATGCCTTGCAAGAGGCGCTGGGACTTAAATTCGAGGGACCAAAAGGCGAGCATCTGTTTCGCAGCACCCTGGTGCAGACTCTATTCTACGGGCTGTTCAGCGCCTGGGTGGAGGTTGCGCAGGCGGGCACGGCGAATTTCGAATGGCGCGCCGCCGGCTGGAACCTGCACGTTCCATTTGTCGACACGCTATTCCAACGCATCGCCACCCCGCAATCGCTCAAGCCGCTCGGGCTGGAGGAACCGCTATCCTGGGCGGCAGCCGCTCTCAACCGGGTAGATCGCCCAGCGTTCTTCGCGAGATTCCAAGAGGCGGATGCGGTCCGGTATTTCTACGAACCGTTCCTTGCGGCGTTCGACCCCGATCTGCGAAAGCAGATGGGCGTGTGATACACACCACGAGAAATCGTCCGCTACATGGTCGAGCGGGTGGATCAGGTGCTGCGCAGCGAACTCGGACTGGCCGACGGACTGGCCGATCCGTCGGTTTGGGTTCTGGACCCCTGCTGCGGCACCGGCGCCTATCTAGTGGAGGTGTTGGACCGTATCGCCCGCACCTTGCGCGAAAAAGGCGAGGACGCACTGACGGCCGAGGACCTGAAGCAGGCCGCCATGACCCGGGTGGCCGGATTCGAGATCATGCCCGCGCCTTACGTCATCGCT
Organism: Rhodopila sp.; assembly: GCF_965277825.1. Lineage (NCBI taxonomy): Bacteria > Pseudomonadati > Pseudomonadota > Alphaproteobacteria > Acetobacterales > Acetobacteraceae > Rhodopila > Rhodopila sp. The sequence continues at coordinate 2,082,317 of NZ_OZ255846.1, forward strand.
CACTGGCAGGTAGGGCACGCGCTACGTATGGCTGACGCACCGCTCGGCCCGGACGAACGGGCCGCCGTATACTTGACCAATGCATTGACCGGATGGGCAGCGCCGCGAGAACCTACAACGACCGTGGAAACCCAGCGGGGAATTCGTTTCAGCTATCCTCCACTTGCCGATGAGCGCGACGAGGCGACGCGGGTGAAGCAGGCTCGGCCGATCCTGGTTGTGTTGGGAAATCCACCATACAATGCCTTCGCTGGCACAGCGCCGGACGAGGAATCGGGACTGGTAAATCCATACAAGGAAGGCCTGCAGCGGAATTGGGGCATCCGCAAGTTCAATTTAGATGATCTCTATGTGCGGTTCTTCCGCGTGGCTGAGCGACGCATCGCAGATGGCACGGGTAGAGGCGTCGTTTGCTTCATAAGCAATCATTCGTGGCTGTCTTTCCCCTCATATGTCCTCATGCGCAAGCGGCTCTTGTCTGAGTTCGATCGGATTTGGATAGACAACCTAAACGGCTCAAAATTCGAGACGGGCAAGGTCACGCCCGACGGCAACCCGGACCCGTCGGTATTCAGCACCGAAGCCAATCGCGAAGGCATTCAGGTCGGAACCGCTGTGGCGCTCCTAGTAAAGCACAATAGCCCGACAGTCGATGCGCGCATTCTCTACCGTGATTTATGGGGCGCTCAGAAACGCAAGCTGCTGCTCACCTCGCTGGACACGGAAAAATTCGATAAAGGCTATTCCCTGGTCCAACCTTCAGCCACCAATAGATTTGTTCTTCGGCGCAGCAACATTGCATCCGACTATGCGTCCTGGCCGCGATTGCCGGAGTTAGCGGCGCAGGACGCAATTCCAGGGCTTACGGAAATGCGGCAAGAGGCGCTGATAGACGGTGATCGGGATGCATTATCAAAACGAATGCGGCGCTACTTCGATTTTCACGAAACGCTCGTATCACTGCAGCACGATAGCTGCGGCCCTGTGTTTGACATGGCTCGATTTGAGGCCGCGAAGGCCCGCGAGACCCTGCTTCGGACCGAACACTTCAGCGAAACAAATCTGCGCCGCTACCACCAGCGGGTCTTCGAGGAAGGTTGGTGCTACTACACAAAAATCAGGCCAATATGGAACGAGCCTCGGCCAGATCTGGCGGCACTCATTGGCAACGACAACCCGTGCCTTGTCAGCCGGGCTTATCGCGAACGACCGCTTGAAGGACCGCACATCCTGTTGACCCGCGCCCTACCAGATTATCACCTGCTTCGCCCAAATTGCTCGGCAATACCATTCTTCAGGGCGCACAACCGCGCCAATTTGTCCCCCGCCACCCGAACTTGGCTTAACGAACTCGGGCTGCCGAACCCTGACGCCGACCGCGCCACCGCCGCACTCCCCTGGTATCACGCCCTTGGCATTGGCTACGCTCCCGCGTGGCTCACGGAGAACAGCGACGGCATCCGCCAGGACTGGCCGCGCGTGCCGCTGCCGGACAACGCCGACCTGTTGCGCGCCTCCGCCGCCCTCGGTGCCCGCGTTGCCGCTCTGCTCGACCCTGACAAGCCGTTGTCAGGCATAACCTCCGGCGCCATCCAGGCAGCTATCCAGACCATTGCGGTGCCAACGAAACGCGGCGGTGCCCCAATGACCGAGGTCGATCGCACGCTCACCGCCGGCTGGGGTCATGCCGGCAAAGGCGGGGCGGTCATGCCAGGCCGCGGACGCATCGTGCAGCGTGGCTTGATGCCAACCGAAGCGCCGAGCGGCGCTGAATCCTCGCTGTTCGGCGCCAACACCCTCGACGTGTTCCTCAATGCTGACGCGTATTGGCGAAACATTCCCGAGCCTGTCTGGAACTTCACCATCGGTGGCTATCAGGTAATAAAGAAATGGCTGTCTTACCGTGAGCGGCCTCTACTCGGCCGGGCGCTCAGCCCGGCCGAGATCCGCTACGTGCGCGACATGGCGCGCCGGCTCGCAGGGCTTCTCCTGATGGCGCCCGAACTTGACTCCAACTACCGCGCCTGTGCGGCCGCGCATCGGCCGCTGAGTGCGGCTTCAAATCTCGAGGATGCTGATCGGCCCTCAGCCTGAGTAACGGTTGCGGGCCTACCGGACGCGTTGAAACCCGCACCACCCCCCGTCAAGCCGCCCGCGTCAACCGCTTCACCAACGCCGAAATCCGATGCCGCCGCATCTCGCTGCGCGCCTTGTCATCCGTCGTCATGTAATTCAGTTGCACGCTATAGCGCTGCCCAACAAACCGCCGGTGCCCATGCCAGGTCGTCGGCCCATTCGGAAACGCCAGCAGCGTACCATTGACCGGCGGAACCTCCACCGCGAAATCCTCCAGGTCATCCGGCCCGCGCAACAGCCGCAAACACCCCTCCTGCCGAGCCCACGCATCGGTCTGCCGGTTCAGATACAGCAACAGCGTCACCCGCTTGGCCAGCGAATCGCAATGGACCCGCCCATCCCGCTCCCCGGTCCAGCCGCGCAGCGTCACCATCGTCGGCGACCCGCCAAGGTCCAGCCCGAACAACCCCTCGATCGCCGAACGCAGCTCCGCCCCATCCATCGCCGCCATCAACGCCCGAGCGTTCGGCCCCAGCCTCACCGCATCGACCGGAAACGACCCCCGCTTGCCCAACGCCGGCAGGTCGGCCAGCACCGCATCCAGCGCCGCCGGCGGCACGAACCCCGGCACCACCACATGCGGAAACGGCTCACGCGCCACCGGCGTCGCCGCCAACTTGGCAAAATTCAGCCGGGGGAAATCGAGCTCGATCATCCGGCGCGGCTTAGCAGCAAAGCCTCGGTCAGGTCGAGCAGGTCATCGGCCCAGTATTCATCAGGTCTGGGCCGCGCCGCGTGCAGCCCTGCATCGGCACGGCAAGTCAACACCGGCAACACCCACCGCGCCGGCAACGACCCGCGTCCATCCGCCGCGCCCAACAGCGCCCCGGCAATCGCCGCGTTAGTATCGCTGTCGCCGCCCCGCCCAACAGTCTCGATCAACGCCGCCTCCACCCCGGTCCCGCCCGCCAGATGAAAGAACGCATTCTGCAACCCGATCAGCACCCACCCCATCCGGCGCTGAAAATCAGCCACGCCTTCGCCCCCCGCCGCCCGCCGCAGCGCAACCCCCACCGGCACCGCATCCGCCCCCGCCGCATCGGCCACAGCCAGCGCCGCCGCCACCATCCCTTCACGATCCGCCCCCGCAACCCCAACCGCGATCGCCGCCGCGAACGCCGCGCACGCCGCCCGACAAACCGGATGCGGATGCGACAACGCCGAATCCGCATCCGCCACCCGCGCCGCCTCGTCCGCATCCCTCGCCCACACCCCGACCGGAGCAATCCGCATCAGCGACCCATTGCTCTGGCTGTCGCGATCGGCACTAGCCCGCGCAGCCCCCGCCCGGTCCGTCTCCACCGCCGCCGCCACGCCAAACGCCTGCGCCGTCGTCTGCCCGATATCGAACGGCCCACTGCGATACCACCGCGCATAGGCCGCCGCAGCCGCCTCCGGCTCATAACCCCCCGCCCCGACCAGCGAACGAGCCAGCGCCAGCGCCAACTCCGAATCATCCGTCGGCTGCCCGGCCAGCGTCTTCCACACCGCGCTATCCGCCAGCTCGCGCACCCCGTCCGGATGCGCCGCCCGGATCGCCTCCTCGCTCTGGAACTCCACCTGCGACCCCAGACTGTCGCCGATCACCAACCCCAGCATGCACCCCAGCGCGCGATCCAATCGCTGCCCCTCTGCCGCCCGAGGCCACCCCAGCGTCACCTTCGACGCCCGCCGAGGTTCGCTGCTGCCACGCCAGCGCCGAGACCGCAGCGTCGCCACCGCCCCCGCCGCGCCGCCAAAACACGCAAACGGCCGGCAAGCGCCATCCACCCCATAGCGCACCGCCACCCCGTCCTCCGCCACCAGCACCCCCCCGGCCGCGCCCAGCAGCGCATGCCCGGCGGCAATGTCATGCGCATTCACCGGACGCAGCGTCATCGTGCCGACCGCGTCCCCCACCGCCACCCGGGCCAGCCGATACGCGATCGAGGGCAGCGGCATGAACCGCCCCGGCGCACAGGCGGTGCCGCTCCAAACCGGCCGCTGCCCGGCGCCATGGTTCAGCAACACCACCTCGCCCGCCGCCAACCCCCGCCCGCTCAGCTCGTTGCTGACCCGCACGCCATTGCGGCTGATCCCGCCACCCTCCGCCCACGCAATCATGTCCGCCCCACGATCCGGGCTGCTCGGCGCATACACCACCCCCAGCACCGGCAACCCCTCGCGCAGCAACCCGACCGAGATCGCACTGCCGCGCCGCCCCTCCAGGAACGCCCGCGTGCCATCATGCGGATCGACCACCCAGCAATACCCGTTCGCCGCCGCCGCCAGCACGCCCGCCTCCTCTCCGACAAACCGAGCCGGCAGCAGCGCGGTCAGCCGCTCGCGCAGGAACAGCTCGATCTCGGTGTCGATCGGCGCCGTGTCGCTGTCGCTGAACCGTGGCCCGTCAGGCCGGCTGAACTCGGCGACCAGCCAGCCCCCGGCGGTCTCCACCAGCGCGATCACCGCCGGCAATAGCGCGGCTAAACTCGGGGGCAGGGCAGGGGCGTTCGGGGGCAGGGTCGTCATAAGCTCAAAGTGTCTAGGCGTTCGCAGCCGGACACGCTATCTCGGTGCCGCCCCGCCATGGACAACGCCACGCCCAATTTGCCCACCGACGGTCCGCTGCCGGTCTACCGACGGATGATCGCCGACCGCGCGCTGGAACCCGACCCGGCCCAGGCCAGCGTCGTCGATCGCCTGCAGGATCTGTGGGACCGCCTGCGCGGCTACGATCCCAGTCCACCCTCGGCCGCCGGCACCGGCTTGCTGGCGCGCCTGATGCGCCGCCGCCACGCCGAGGAATACGTGCCCACCGGCCTCTACCTCGTGGGCGAGGTCGGACGCGGCAAATCCATGCTGATGGACCTGTTCTTCGATACCGCCGAGGTCGCCCGCAAGCAGCGCATCCACTTCCACCGCTTCATGCAGGACGTCCACACCCGCCTTCATGCCTGGAAACAGGCGCAGCCGCAGGGCTCCGATCCGATCCCGCCGCTGGCCGACCACATCGCCGCCGAGGCCGCGCTGCTCTGCTTCGACGAATTCCAGGTCAACGACATCGCCGATGCGATGATCCTCGGCCGGCTGTTCCAGGCCCTGTTCGACCGCGGCGTCGTCGTGGTCACCACGTCCAATACCGCGCCCGACGATCTGTTCAAGGGCCAGCCCGGCCGCGACGCCTTCCTGCCGTTCATCAGCCTGATCAAGCAGCGCCTGGAAATACTGCTGATGAACGGCGGTCGCGACTATCGGCGCGAGCGGATGCGCGGCCTGCGCACATGGCTGGTGCCAGCCGATGCAATCGCGCGCCAGGAACTCGACAACGCCTTCACCCGGCTGACCCGCGGCGCCGCGATCCGCCCGGTGACCCTTTCGGTGATGCGGCGCGAACTGCTGGTTGCCCAAGCCGCCGACGGCGTCGCCCGCTTCGATTTCGGCGCTTTATGCAACACCGCGCTGGGCGCCGGAGACTACCTGGCGATCGCAATGCGCTTCCACACCCTGATCCTCGATGACATCCCGCTGCTGTCGCCCGACAACTACGACCAGGCGCGCCGCTTCATCGTGCTGGTGGACACCATCTACGATCAGCGGATGAAACTGATCGCCTCGGCCGACGCCACCCCGGAGCAGCTCTACCAGCACGGCAAGAACGCCAAGATGTTCGAACGCACCGCCTCGCGCCTCGACGAAATGCAGAGCGAGGACTGGATCACCCTGACCCATTCCCGCTGATCCAACTGCCGGCAGTATGAAACGAACAGTAACTCCCGCCGCGAACCCCGGCGCCCAAGCTTGGCAAAACCTCACCACCCGGCAATAATACCTCGTCATAATCGGACCCGTGACACGGCCATGACATCGTGTGTCATGACACCCCATGTCGTAACGTCCCAGGTGATGACGTACCGTGCCATGGCGCCCGGTGCCATTACGTCCGTGCCACGACGTCCCGTGTCATGACCGGGCTTGGCCCGGTCACCCACGACTTAGACCTACTAGCCACCGACCAACAGCTGACCGGACCACCGACCAACAGCCAACCGGACCACCAACAAACCACAACCCACCGCCTGAACGTCACTTCCAAATAACCACCACAGCCTGAGGACACACCGACGACCAAACGCCGGGCCAACCGTCGAGCGGGGCATGAACCATGATCGGACTGGTGCGCCTCTCGCTGCGCCGGCCCTACACCTCCGCGATCGCCGCCATGCTGATCATCCTGCTCGGCGCCCTCTCGGTCACCCGCATGATCGTCGACATCTTCCCGGTGATCGACATCCCCGTCGTCCTGGTGGTCTGGAACTACCCCGGCCTCAGCACCGAGGACATGGAACGCCGCGTCGTCTTCATCAGCGAGCGCGCCTACTCCACCACCGTCAACGGCATCGCCCGCATCGAATCGCAATCCATCCCCGGCATCGGCCTGCTGAAGGTCTACTTCCAGCCCGGCACCTCGATCGGCGGCGCCATCGCCCAGATCTCCTCGGTCAACAACTCCATCCTGCGCAGCGCCCCGCCCGGCATGCAGCCGCCGGCGGTGATCCAGTTCAATGCCTCTAACGTTCCGGTTGTGCAATTGACGATGTCGTCGAAAACACTCACCGAACAGCAGATCTATGATTACAGCTTGAACTTCATCCGGGTGAAACTGTTCACCATCCCCGGTCTTTCCACCCCCGGACCATTCGGCGGCAAGCAGCGCCAGATCGACGTCGACGTCGATCCCGCCCGGCTCGCCGCCAAGGGCTTCACCCTCACCGACGTGGTCAACGCGCTGCAGAGCTCCAACGTCATCATCCCCGCCGGCACCGCGCGCATCGGCGACCGCGAATACAACGTCCAACTGAACTCCAGCCCCTCCGCGGTCGACCGCTTCAACGCCCTGCCGATCGGCGTGTTCAACGGCGTGCCGGTCAGCATCGGCGATATCGGCCACGCCAGCGACAGCTTCGCCACCCAGGCAAACATCGTCCACGTCAACGGCAAACGCGCGGTCTACCTGGCGATCCTCAAACACGCCGATGCCTCGACCCTCGCCGTGGTCGACGCCACCCGCGCCGCACTGCCCGAGATCCAGGCCGCCGCGCCCAAGGGACTCGAACTGAAGCTCGATTTCGACCAGTCGGTGTTCGTCCGCGCCGCGGTGGAAAACGTCGTCCGAGAAGCCATCATCTCCTCGATCCTGGTCTCGGTGCTGATCCTGGTGTTCCTCGGAAGCTGGCGTAACACCGTCATCGTCTCGGCATCCATCCCGCTATCGGTGTTCGCCGGCATCATCGGATTGTTCCTTACAGGCAACAGTATCAACCTGATGACACTCGGCGGCCTCGCTTTGGCGATCGGCCTGCTGGTCGACAACGCCACCGTCGTCATCGAGAACATCCACCGCAACCTGACCCTCGGCAAGCAACTCACCGTGGCGATCCTCGACGGCGCCGGCGAGGTGATCCAGCCGCTCACCGTCGCCACCCTGGCGATCTGCATCGTGTTCTTCCCCGTCGTCATGCTGTTCGGCGTCGCCCGCTATCTGTTCATCCCGCTGGCCGCCACCGTCGTGTTCTGCATGCTCGCTTCCTACGCCCTCAGCTTCACCATCGTGCCCAGCTTCGCCCGCCTGCTGCTCACCACCCACGACGACCACCACGGCCAGGCAAAAGGCTTCTTCGCGCTGTTCGATCGCGGCTTCGACCGGTTCCGAACCGGCTACGGCTACATGCTGCAGGGTACCCTGCGCCACCGCAGTTTCGTCCTCATCGTTTTCGTCGCCCTGCTGGCGGTCACCGGCGTCGTCGCCACCACCATCGGCCTCGACTTCTTCCCCAGCGCCGATGTCGGCCTGATCAAGCTGCACTACCGCGCCCCGCCCGGAACCCGCATCGAGGACACCGAGAAACAGGTGCTGCAAGTCGAGGCCTCGCTCCGCCAAATCATTCCGCCAAAAGAACTCGACACCATCAACGACACCATCGGCGTGCCGTCGTCATTCAATCGGGCGTTCGTGCCCAGCGACAACGTCGGCGACATGGACGCCGAAATCCTGATCTCGCTGAAGCCCGGCCATCACCCGACCAACAACTACACCCGCTCGATCCGAGCCGATCTGCCGCCGCGGTTCCCCGGCAGCGTGTTCTACTTCCAGACCGCCGATATCGTCAGCCAGGTACTCAACTTCGGCCTGCCGGCGCCGATCGATGTGCAGATCCAGGACGTTGATTTCAATCGTTCCTATGGCCTGGCACAGCAACTCGTGCAGCGCATGAAGGCGATCCCCGGCGTCGCCGACGCCCATGTCGTGCAGGTGCTGAACTATCCGGCCCTGCAGATCGATGTCGATCGACTGCGCGCCGCCGAATTGAAAGTCTCCCAGCGCGACGTCGCCAACAACATGCTCACCTCGCTGTCGTCCTCGGTGCTGGTGTCGCCGAACTTCTTCCTCAACCCGCAGAACAACGTAAACTACTCGGTCGCGGTGCAGACCCCGATCAGCCACATCAATTCAGTCAACGACCTGCTCAGCACGCCGGTCGCCACCCCGCCCACCGTGCTCGCATCGGCCGATCCCGCGCTGCTGCCGGCCGCGCCGGTGATGCGCCTGGCCGACGTCGCCACCATCGATCCGCGCTCCAGCCTGGAATCGGTCAACCACTACACCGTGCAGCGCGAACTCGACATCGCCGCCAACGTCGACGGCCGCGACCTCGGCGGCACCGCCGACGACATCCAGACCGCGATCAACCAGATCAGCAAGGGACTGCCGATCACCACCCATATCGACATCCGCGGCCAGAATCAGGTGATGCGCGCCTCGTTCAGCAGCCTGGGCCTCGGCATGATCCTGTCGGTCATCCTGGTCTACGCCCTGCTGGTGGTGCTGTTCCAGTCCTGGGTCGATCCCTTCATCATCATGATGGCGGTCCCCGGCGGCCTGCTCGGCATCATCTGGATGCTCGCCCTCAGCGGCACCACCATCAACGTCGAATCGCTGATGGGATCGATCATGACCATCGGCATCTCGGTCTCCAACTCCATCCTGGTCGTCAGCTTCGCCAACGACCTGCGCGCCCGCGCCGACATCTCCGTCTTCGAGGCCGCGATCGGCGCCTGCACCATCCGCCTGCGCCCGGTGCTGATGACCGCCCTGGCGATGATCATCGGCATGTTGCCCATGGCCCTCGGCCTCGGCGACGCCGGCGAACAAAACGCCCCGCTCGGACGCGCCGTCATCGGCGGCCTGATCGTAGCTACCATCGCAACGTTGTTCATCGTGCCGATCTTCTATACCCTGCTGCGGCGCAAGCCGCCGACCCTGCACACCCTCGATCTCCGCTTCGCCGCCGAGGCCGCCGGCGCCGCCCACACCGGAGAAATCCCGCCCAGAGCACCCGGAGAACCCTCGCCCGGAAAAACCCCGCCCGGAGAACCCTCGCATGGCTAGACGTGGCCGTTTCGCCTCCCTGCTGCTCTACCTCGCCGGCATCATCGTGATCGCCGCCGCCGCGTTCGGTGCCTGGCGCATGCGCTACGACAACGGCGAGGCGCTGGCCGCGTCGCGGCAAACCCTGGCATCCAGCGTCGCCCGCGGCCCGGTGGTGCAAGTGGTGCAGGTCACCCAAGGACCCGACCAGAGATCGATCCGCCTGCTCGGCGATACCAGGCCCGACCAGAGCGCCACCCTTTATAGCAAAGTCAGCGGCTACGTGACCTCGATCGCGGTCGACCGCGGCGACCACGTCAAGGCCGGCGACCTGCTGGCCACCGTCGCCTCGGTCGAGACCGACCAGCAATACCAATCCGCGCTCCAGGACATGCAAAACAAGCAGCGCAACTGGGCACGCGCACAGGATCTGGTCGCCCACGGCTGGACATCGCACCAGGCCGCCGACCAGGCGGAAACCGATTACACCATGGCAGCCGCCAAGCTGGCGCAGAACGCAACGATGAAGTCGTACGAACAGATCCGCGCCCCGTTCGACGGCGTGGTCACCGCCCGCTTCGTCGATGTCGGCGCCCTGGTGCAGAATTCCACCACCAACAAGACCAGCAACCAGCCGGTGGTGACCATCGCCGACGAAGCCCGCCTGCGCGTCGACGTCTTCGTCGACCAGCGCGACGTCCCCTTCGTCCATGTCGGCGACCGCGCCGACGTCACCGACGGCGCCAACTCCGAACGCAAGGTCCAGGCAACCATCGCGCGCACCTCGGACGAACTCGATCCCCGCACCCGCACCCTGTTCGTGGAACTCGAGGTCGACAACGCCGACCGCTTCCTGCTCCCCGGCAGCTTCGCCTACGTCACGCTGCACGTTCCGGTGCAAAGCTATCCGCAGATCCCGGTCGCCGGACTGATCGTGCGCGGCAGCAAAACCATGATCGCCGACCTCGGCCCCGATCAGACCGTGCACCTGCGCGCCGTGCAGGTCGCCCGCACCGACGGCATCAGCGCCGAACTGGCCCAAGGCGCCACCGTCGGCCAGAACGTCGCCATCAATCTTCCCGACGAAGTCGGCGACGGCGGCCGCATTCAGCCAGTCAACGCCGCTCGGTAATTGCCCCACAAGTTCCGCCGCGCCATGCGGCGGACTCCGTGATCACCAGGCCACTGAAACCCCAGGGCAAGCGCATTTGCCTCAACGCACGCAGATGCTGGAATCACGGCTGCGGAAACACGATGCTGGAACCACGGCTGCGGAAAGCATATGCAAGGTCCCTGCACCCAGTTCTTCAGCCTAACTCCTATCGGCGTGCATCGGCGTGCATCTGCGGTTCCAAAGCGCTACTCTTGTGTCACGCCGCGTCCAGCGAATAGCGCCGACAGAAAATCCAAATGCGATTACCCTGACTGAAACCCGCGACCGCCTTGCCGCGCCCGGCGTGATGGGTTAGCAACGGCCACTTTCCGTGCCGCCGTTCCCGTCCACCAATTCCTGGCCGCCGCAACCCTCTGGCCAACCCAGGTCCTGGCCCAAGGTCCCCGGCAAGGCCCTTATCATCCACCCGGCGCGCCGCGCGCCCTCGGAAGGGACTTCGCCTATGGCTCGCAACAAGATCGCCCTGATCGGCGCCGGCAACATCGGCGGCACCCTCGCCCACCTGATCGGCCTGAAACAACTCGGCGACGTCGTGCTGTTCGACGTGTTCGGCGGGGTCGCCGCGGGCAAGGCGCTCGACATCATGCAGTCCGGCCCGGTCGATGGCTTCGACGCGCTGATGACCGGCGGCTCCGACTACGCCGCCATCAAGGACGCCGACGTGGTCATCGTCACCGCCGGCTTCCCGCGCACACCGGGCATGTCGCGCGACGACCTGATCGGCAAGAACGCCGGCGTCATCGCCCAGGTCGCCGAGGGCATTAAGACCAACTGCCCCAACGCCTTCGTCATCTGCATCACCAACCCGCTCGACGCCATGGTCTGGGTCATGCAGAAGAAATCCGGCCTGCCCGCCAACAAGGTCGTCGGCATGGCCGGCATCCTCGACAGCTCCCGCTTCCAGTTGTTCCTGGCGCAGGACTTCGGCGTCTCGGTGCAAGACGTCACCGCCTTCGTGCTGGGCGGCCACGGCGACACCATGGTGCCGCTCACCCGCTACTCCACCGTCGCCGGCATCCCGGTGCCCGACCTGATCAAGATGGGCTGGACCACCCAGGCCAAGATCGACGCCATCGTCGAACGCACCGCCAACGGCGGCGGCGAAATCGTCAAGCTGCTGGAACGCGGCAGCGCCTTCTACGCCCCCGCCGCCTCCGCCATCGCCATGGCCGAAGCTTACCTGCTGGACAAGAAGCGCGTGCTCCCCTGCGCCGCCCACCTCGACGGCCAATACGGCATCAAGGACCTCTACGTCGGCGTCCCGGTGGTGATCGGCGCCGGCGGCGTCGAGCGCATCGTCGAGATCGAACTCAACGCCAGCGAAAAAGCCGCCTTCGACAAGTCCTGCGCCGCCGTCAAGGAACTGATCGAGGCATCGCGCAAGCTGACCGGTTAGCGCTGCAGCATGATCGCAACTTGGGCGGACCGTTCAAGGCGCGTAAATCCTGCGACAAACAAAGAGCCAAACCATTTTCGGCATGCACCGTCATGCTGAGGATGGTCGGGCGCTCACCCGAACGCTCCCGGCGCGCACAGCGAGCAGCCAAACAAGCGCGCAAGCAAACAAAGGCTAGACCAACCGCGGTGCGCACGGTCAGACTGAAACCGCTCCAGGGAGCCGCGCGATGAACATCCACGAATACCAGGCCAAGGAACTGCTCATACGCTACGGCGTCGGCGTGCTCGACGGCCACATCGCCTGGACCCCCGAGGAAGCCGAGGCCGCCGCCGCCAAACTCCCCGGCCCGGTCTACGTGATCAAGTCGCAGATCCACGCCGGCGGCCGCGGCGCCGGGCGCTTCGCCGACGATCCGAACGGCAAGGGCGGCGTCCGCCTCGCCCGCTCCACCGCCGAAGTCCGCGCCGCCGCGGAATCAATGATCGGCCACACCCTGATCACCAAACAGACCGGCGACGCCGGCCGTCCGGTGCGCCGGGTCTACGTCGAAGCCGGCTGCGACATCGCCCGCGAACTCTACCTCTCGCTGCTGGTCGATCGGCTCAGCGGCCGCGTCACCATCGTCGCCTGCACCGAAGGCGGCATGGAGATCGAGGAAGTCAGCCTCGCCCACCCGGAAAAGATCCTCCGCGTCGGCATCGACCCGGCCTCCGGCATCGCCGGCTTCCACGCCCGCCGCCTCGCCGCCGGCCTCGGCCTCACCGGCAAGCAGGCCGCTGCATTCGGGAAATTCCTCAACGCCGTCCACGCCGCCTTCCACGCGCTGGACTGCTCTGTCATCGAGATCAACCCGCTGGTGGTCACCGCCGGCGGCGACATCGTCGCGCTCGACGCCAAGGTCAGCTTCGACGACAACGCGCTGTTCCGCCACCCCGAACTGGAAAAGCTGCGCGACGAGGCCGAGGAGGACCCCAAGGAACTCGAAGCCGCCCGCTTCGAACTCAACTACGTCGCCCTCGACGGCAACATCGGCTGCATGGTCAACGGCGCCGGCCTGGCAATGGCGACCATGGACATCATCAAGCTGTTCGGCATGTCGCCGGCCAACTTCCTCGACGTCGGCGGGGGCGCCACCAAGGAACGCGTCACCGCGGCGTTCAAGATCATCCTCTCCGACCCCAACGTCGAGGGCATCCTGATCAACATCTTCGGCGGCATCATGCGCTGCGACGTGATCGCCGACGGCGTCGTCTCGGCCGCGCGTGAGGTGCAACTCTCGGTCCCCCTCGTGGTGCGCCTCGCCGGCACCAACGTCGACCTCGGCAAGCAGATCATGGCCAAGTCCAACCTGCCGATCGTCGCCGCCGACAATCTTGCGGATGCCGCCGAGAAAATCGTCAAAGCCGTGCGGGAGGCCGCCTAGATGTCCGTCCTGGTCAACCGCGACACCAAGGTCATCTGCCAGGGCTTCACCGGCGCCCAGGGCACCTACCACTCCGAACAGGCGATCGCCTACGGCACCAAAATGGTCGGCGGCGTGACCCCGGGGAAGGGCGGCGCCACCCACCTCAACCTGCCGGTGTTCGACACCGTCTGGGAGTGCCGCGAAAAAACCGGCGCCGACGCCTCGGTGATCTACGTCCCGCCCCCCTTCGCCGCCGACGCCATCCTGGAGGCGATCGACGCCGAATTCCCGCTGATCATCTGCATCACCGAAGGCATCCCGGTGCTCGACATGGTGCGCGTCAAACGCGCCCTCAGCGGGTCGAAATCCCGCCTGATCGGCCCCAATTGCCCCGGCGTCATCACCCCTGACGAGTGCAAGATCGGCATCATGCCCGGCCACATCCACAAACGCGGCAGCGTCGGCATCGTCTCCCGCTCCGGCACCCTCACCTACGAAGCCGTGGCCCAGACCACCGCCGCCGGCCTCGGTCAGACCAGTTGCGTCGGCATCGGCGGCGACCCGGTGAAAGGCACCGACTTCATCGAGGTGCTGGAGATGTTCCTGGCCGACCCCGAAACCAAACAGATCGTCATGATCGGCGAAATCGGCGGCCAGAGCGAAACCGACGCCGCCGAATTCCTCGCCCGCAACAAGGTGAAAAAACCCACCGTCGGCTTCATCGCCGGCGCCGCCGCTCCCCCCGGCCGCCGCATGGGCCACGCCGGCGCGGTGATCAGCGGCGGCAAGGACACCGCCGCCGCCAAGATGGAAGCCATGCGCGCCGCCGGCATCCACGTCGCCGACAGCCCCGCCGCCCTCGGCAGCACGATGGTGGAGGTGCTGAAGGGGTAGGGCGGCTAGAGGGCCTGGCTGACCAACCCGTGTCATGACGGGCATGGCCCGGTCACCCACGACTGCGGTCGCCATTCCAGACCTGCCCTGATACCGGGAAAACCGCGTCTCCCGCGTCAAACGGCGAACGTCCTTGACCCCCAGCCAACCCACTCCTACCATATGTCAATCATTGACATTGAGCAAGACCATGGCAACCAACGTTCATCTGACCCCCGAACTGGAACGCTTCGCCCATGAATGCGTCGAAGGCGGCCGCTATAACAACGTCAGCGAAGTGGTTCGTGCCTCCCTGCGCTTGCTACAGGACGCGGAGGATCGCCGCCGCGCGGTGGCCCAGATGCTGGATCAGGCCATGCAGGAGGCAGACCGTGACGGCGACGTCTCGCTGGAGACCGCGTTGGCAAACATGGATGAGATTATCGCCGCTAGTGAGCGATGACGCCTGCCACCCTCTCTCCGATGGCGAATCGAGATCTTGAGGCTGCGACACGTTGGATCGCAAAGGACAACCCAGCCGCCGCGCGTGCATTGCGGAGCATCGTGGCGCGAACAGCGATCACCATCGGCGAGCATCCGAACGTCGGAAGCCAGCGCCCCGATATCGTGCCGCCACCGTTCCGGATCATCCCGTTGAGAGGCTTTCCCTATATCATCGTCTATCATTCGGATCGACGCCCACCTGTCATTGCAAGGCTCTTGCACGGCGCCCGAGACCTACCGGAAATCTTGCGCGACCTCTGAGGCAATGGACATTGATCGGGGCAGAGTCTCAGAAAAAGGACATTCTACATCCAAATCGACTGATAAACTGTGTCACGAATGCGTTTGATCTTAGCGGCTCCGATATACTCGATCCTGTCGAGATCCTGGTCCGTCGTGTTTGCGAGTTGGTCGACGGTGGCTATGCCGGCCCCTTGCAGACGTCCGATCATGTCCTTTGTAAGGCCATATGGATACGCAACCGACTTTCCGAGTACCGCAACTGGGCGGTCCAAAATTGCGAGCCCATGCTCGGAGGGGAGCAGGGGAAGTTTGACGCCCTGGAAAGTCTGCCCTAAGACATGGAGTTCAGCAGGCTCCGGCACTCCGGCTATCCATTCCTCGATCATCTCGATGGTCAACCTGTTTGATGGAACCGAGTCGAGCAGATTGCACAGGTTGATTGCAAAGACTGGACCTCTGCCTCCCGACTTCATCGCCCGGGACGCCTCTCGACGTGCCAGAAAACCCAGATATTCCAGTATTTCAAAAATCTTACTGTAATGGCTGACGAGCTGGCGATGAATCAGCACGCGGTCCTGTGCGATGTTGCGGGGCCGTTCCTTAACTAATCGTGTAGTATGTTCTACAATCGCTTCCATTACCTCGCGGGCCGGCTCGACGAGAGGCTCGTAGACGCCAAGCTTGGGCGCTACCTCCTCCATCAATGGCCAGTAATAATCGGTTGCCATTTCCAAGAAACACCTTGTGACCTCGGGGATGCCGATACGATCATGCTCGTCGAAGCGATTACAGGCGAGGATAAAGCCTCGGAGATTGCCGACCACTGCCCGACCAAGCAGATTTGCGAATTGAACCGGGGAAAGGCGATCTGAAAACGTTGGACGCAGGGCAAGCTTTGGATATCGGGCTTGTACGACTTTCGGGAAAAAATCCAAATCGGTCGAGACGTCAGAACGGCTTATGTCGATGACTGTTGAGTCATTGAAGACATCGAACCGGACCCCGAACTTTGTCACTCCTGGATAGATTGACGCCTTGCAAGACGTAAGGCCGCTTGAGAGTGTCCGGAACAGGTCAAAGAATACCTCCAAGGGCTTCTCACGGCCGATGTGCGCAGCATCGTCAAACAGTAGTACGATCCGTCTGCCTATCGTTTGCGACAGCTTCGTCAAACCAAGCTGTAGAGATAGTTGATCACTAGCCGTACCAAAGTTGTAGCCGAGACCGCGATCCGTTACCTCTTTCTGAACCCTATCTGAAAGTATGGTGCAGAAATGCCCTATGTACTCTTCGCCGTCCGACTGTAGCAGTGGGAGGTAGCGCAGACTGACATATACTGGAAAGATAGTTGATCCCTCCTGCATTCGCCTCCAGGCCTCAAGCAGTAGTGCGCTCTTGCCACTCCCGCGACCGCCGCGCAGCAAAACTGGCCCGTGAGCGCTCAACTTGCGAATGATCACGTCATCATATGACGAGAAGCTATGGTATTTGGCGAAACTCTCAGGTGGACATTCCTCAGCCGTGAGGATCAGCCCAGAGTCTGCTTCGTCGTCTTGCTGAGGTTTCACGGAATACCCCTTCTAAATGACAAGTAGGTGTCGAGAGCCTCATTGGGTGTCAGCGCCGCGTATGCGGTCGGGATGAAATGGGATGTCAGCCCTTAAGTGGCCCACAAGAGCGCAGGTGTCGCGGATTGCGCTCTTGACGGTCGTTTCGTCGAACACGAGAGGGCTGGTGAAAAACTCCCAATGAACGCCCTTCGACAAGGTAGAATACAACTGGAGACTTCGTCCCTTTACTTGGCTTATGTAGGTCTCCGCGTCTAATGCTAAATTTTTGCGACGGCAGCCTCCGGATGGTACGAGGACGCGAAGTCCAGCATCCGCTCGACGGCTGGTTTCCAATAAACGTGGTCCAGATGTCGCGAGAAGAGGGCACGACTGATCCTCGGCAGGTCGTGGTCGATGCTCCACAGATTCTGCGGATTCTGCACGGACTTTTCGTCTGGAATGACATCGCCAACCCAAGAAAAAGCCGATTTTGCCCGTTTTCCAGGTTCATATTCAGGCTGTGTCTGGAATTCACTCAGATATAGTATCCGAAAGGAGTCGAGCCGCCCGACTAATGCCGCACACGCATTCTCGAGTAGCACCCGCGCACAGAACGGCCCAAACGTCAGCGTGTCGTCGGACATATCTTCATTCAAGAATCTTACCGCTCTCGAAGAGAAACTGTTGATTGATCGGCAAAGCTGATCCAGCGCCGACTTCGCGATTCCCTTTGCGCTATCATCGCCGCATAGCAAAGATCCGATATTTCCCATACGACGGACATCCGATAGTTTGCACGCCTGCCGGGACATAACTGTCCTCTCGCAATAGTGCAATGGCGCTGCTTCTCCCCACTGCAGGCTCATCGCTGAACGGGCTCTCCTGGCGCATCCAAAACTTAATGGACCTACAGATACAGAGCGTAGTTGCCGGGTCAGACCTCGCGCAACGTTGCAGAATAAACGCACCGACCTTGCAATCGAAAGGTTCGGATTTTATCGCCAAGTTACGAAAACGATACGACACAGACAATTCCGCATCGCCGTCAGCCCTCCAGGTCGTCCCTCCACCCCACCCATCCTGATCTGCAACTGGACGCCCCCCGCAACCTTCGCTACTGACCAGAAGGCAAACCAGACGAAGCGCAAAGGACACCCACCCCATGAGGTTCGGCCTGATCTACGAACTGCAACTCCCCCGCCCCTGGGACGCCGAGTCCGAACACCGCATGGTCCACCACGCCCTCGCCGAAGTCGAAGTCGCCGACCACCTAGGCTTCGACTACGTCTGGGCCAACGAACACCACTTCCTCGAAGAATACTCCCACAACTCCGCCCCCGAGGTGTTCCTCGCCGCCGCCGCCGGCCGCACCAGACAAATCCACGTCGGCCACGCCGTCGTGCTCTCGCCCCCCGGCTACAACCCGCCCGCCCGCGTCGCCGAACGTATCGCCATGCTCGACCTCGTCTCCTCCGGCCGCGCCGAATGGGGCACCGGTTCCTCCGCCTCCCGCGCCGAACTCGAAGGCTTCAACATCGACCCGGCACTGAAAAAACTGATGTGGGCCGAGGCCACCGAACAGACCGCCAACATGATGGCCATGTCACCCTATCCCGGCTTCCAGGGCCAATTCTTCTCGATGCCATCACGCAACGTCATCCCCAAGTCGCTGCAGAAACCCCACCCCCCGATCTGGCTCGCCTGCTCCAACAAGGAAACCATCCACGTCGCCGCCCGCAACGGCGTCGGCGCCCTGGCCTTCGCCTTCGTCGACCCCACCGAGGCCGCGAAATGGGCCGGCGAATACTACGAAATCATCAAGTCCGACCAATGCGTCCCGATCGGCCACACGGTGAACGCCAACATCGCCATGGCCACCGGCTTCTCGGTCCACCACGACGAAGCCGAGGCCATCCGCCGCGGCGGCGAAGGCTTCCAGTTCTTCGGCTTCGCGCTCGGCCACCACTACGTCTACGGCGAGCACACCCCCGGCGTCACCAACGTCTGGGACCGCTTCCAGCGCGGCCGTGACGCCCTGCCGCCCGCCATCGGCAACGGCATCGGCACCCCCGCCCAACTCATCGACCGCCTACGCCAATACCAAAACGCCGGCGTCGACCAGGTGATCTTCGTCCAGCAAGCCGGCCGCAACACCCACGCCGACATCATCGCCTCGCTCGAACTGTTCGCCGCCGAAGTCATGCCGACAATGAAAGCCGACCAGGCCGCCCGTGACGCAAGGAAGCAAGCCGAACTCGCCCCCTACATCGAAGCCGCGCTGAAACGCAAAACCTGGATGCGCCCACTGGCCCCGGACGCCATCCCCCCAATCCCCGCCTACGGCCGTTCGGTCGTCGCCACCGACGGCGCCCCCAACGCCATCGCCGCCCGCCGAGGCGGCGGTATCAACATCCCCAACGAGGACCCATCCGAAAAACTCCGCGCCACCGGCAACGATTAATTTCGGGCCTGCCCCCCTCCAAGCAGCAGCAAGGACAAGAATGCGCGACGCCGAACGGCAGAAGGAAATCGCTCCCGGCTAGAGCCAGCGCGCGATCGCGCTGGGCGGAACGTCCACAGCGCGTGATATGAATTGCGCGCTCAAACAAGCAGAGAGACGATTTTCAGCATGCACAGCCAAGCTGAAGATCGCTTACCCCGCCAAAGCCCCAACCCCCTCCGTCACCTTCTCCCAATCATCCACGTTCCGGTCCTGCGGCGCCACCAGCAGGTGCTGCACGCCGATCGCCGCATAGCGATCGACCAGCGCACGCAACTCGCCGCGATCGGTCCCATCCCACTGCACCCGCATCGAGATCGTGAAATCCGCTCCAGGCCGAGCCTCGCGCAACCGTTTGACGATCGGCGCCGCCTCGTCGGCCGCGAGGCCGCTGCCGTGCCATCCATCGCCGATCCGGATCGTCCGCTTCAACGCCGCCTCGGCCTTGCCGCCGAACCACAGCGGGATCGGGCTGACAGGCATCGGCGTCATCGTCATCCCCTCGATAACCGCCGGGATGATGCGGCTCCTGAACGTCACCGGGTCTTCCGACCAGACCGCCCGCATCATCGCGATCCCTTCGTCCAGCCGTCGGCCACGTTCCTCGAACGGCACGCCCAGCGCCGCGAACTCTTCCTTCAGCCACCCCGACCCGGCGCCCATGATCAGCCGCCCCTCGGAGAAGTTCTGCAGCGTCGCCAGCTCCTTGGCCAAAGGCAGCGGATGCCGCATCGGCAACACCAGCACGGTGGTTCCCAGCCTCACCCGTTTCGTCACCGCGGCCGCCCAGGTCAGCGACAGCACCGGATCGAAGAACAGCGGCGACCTGGGGAACTTATCGCGCGGCACAATGATGTGCTCGCTCACCCAGACATCGTCCAATCCCAGATCCTCCGCCCGCTCGGCATGGCGGCGGATCAGCGCCGGCGTCGCCTGCTCACCCGCATGAGGCAAATGAATGCCGTATTGCATGACCGTTCGTTCCCCGTTGCGGCCGCATCATACCAGCCGACCCCTGCAAGCACGCAAACCCAAGCGGCGAACCGGAGGAGGTCGCTCTCCCGCTTCCCGCCTTCGCCGACTGTAACGAGTTAATCGGACCAGAACAGTCCGATCCGAGAGAAACGACCTCACCGACTCCCCAACGCCCGGGGGCGACAACAGCCGCTATCAGGCACACGATTTGGCCGCTGCCGACCTTCCGCTTGCACAAATCCTTCCCCTTCGCGTTCGCCGATCGATGCAACCGCGGCGCGTCCCCGATCACGAACTCGATCAGGAACGGCAGGCTGACATCCGCCGGCATTTGCTGATCAGTCGCGATGCCACAAGTGCGGCTGCCTCGAGCGCGACCTTAATCGCGCGCACCAATCGAAAGAAACTATTCTTGCAACCCAAGGAAAACTCCCCTACACACCCGCCGAACAAACCCCGAACCCAAGGCCCAACCAATGTCCCTGCCAACAAACCTCCCCACAACCCTGCCAATCGCCCTGCTCGAAACCATCCTCACCCGCATCGCCCCACTCTTCCTCATCGGCGCCCCCAACAACCCCGATGCCGCCCGCGACGCGGCAGCCCACATGCTCGCCGCATACCACCCCGAAACCACCCAGGAACTCCGCCTCGCCGCCAACATCGTCGCGTTCAGCTTCCAATCCCTCGAAGCCCTCTCCCAGGCCGCCACCCCCGACATGTCGCTCACCCGCGTCCTGCGTTTGCGCGGCAGCGCCGTCACCCTCACCCGAGAATCCGCCAAGGCCGAACGCCGCCTCGCCGAACTGCAAACCGCTCGCGGCAACGCCACCACCCAACCCGCCGAAACCCACCCCGCCGAAGCCCAACCCGCCGAAGCCCAACCCGCCGAAGCCCAACCCGCCGAACCCAAACGCACCGAAACCCTAGCCGAACCCAAGCCCGACACCCGCGAACCCACCCCCGAACCACAAATCGAAAAAGCCATCGCCCTGATCCAGGACACCGCCGAGATCGCCGCCACCGCCGAAGCCACCAACCAGAGCTGGGACCAGGCCCACGAAAACCGCCAGCGCGAGGCCCGCATCGCCGCCAGCCTGCAACGCGCCGAAGCCCGCGTCGCCGCCCTCGCCAACACCCCGACCCCCTCCATCCCCCACAGCCCAGCCTGAAACATTGCCCACCCGGCCCGCACCCGCTACCCATGCGAGACATGGACAACACCCTGCACGACCGCCTGACCCAATGGCGCCGCCACCTGCACGCCAACCCCGAACTCACCCTGCACGAGCAGCAAACCGCCGCCTTCGTCCAAGCCCGCCTCGCCGAACTCGGCATCCAATTCACCGCCGGCATCGGCGGCCACGGCATCGTCGCCAGCCTCACCCGGGGCCAATCCAACCGCTCAGTCGGCCTGCGCGCCGACATGGACGCCCTGCCGATCCACGAAACCAGCGGCGTCCCCCACGCCTCCACCAACCCAGGCGTCATGCACGCCTGCGGCCACGACGGCCACACCACCTCCCTGCTCGGCGCCGCCGCCCTGCTGCAAGCCGACCCCACCTGGTCCGGCACCATCCACTGCGTCTTCCAGCCCGCCGAGGAAGGCGGCGGCGGCGCCAAAAGCATGATCGCCGACCACCTGTTCGAACGCTTCCCGATGCAGCGCATCTTCGGCTACCACAACTGGCCCGGCCTGCAGGCCGGAACCGTCGCCGTCCACGGCGGCCCGGTCATGGCCGCCGGCAACCGCCTGGCGTTCACCATCACCGGCCACGGCGGCCACGCCGCGCTGCCGCACCTCACCCGCGATCCGATGGTCGCCTCGGCCCATCTGCTGCTCGCCCTGCAATCCATCGTCGCCCGTTCGGTCGACCCGCTGGACAGCGCGGTGGTCACCATCGCCACCATGCAGGCCGGATCGGCCGCCAACCAGATCGCCGGCCAGGCCACCATGCGCGGCACCATGCGCGCCCTGCGCAATGACGTCCGCGACCAGGTCGAGCAGACCATCCGCCGCATCGCCGACGGCGTCGCGCGCAGCTTCGACGTCAAGATCGACGTGGACATCCCGCCCGGCATCCCGGTCACCGCGAACCACCCCGCTGAACGCGACCTCGCCGCCCATGCGGTCACCGCCGCCGCCCTGCCGCTGCGCCGAGACCTCGCCCCGGCGATGACCGGCGAGGACTTCGCCTGGTACCTGCAGCAACGCCCCGGAGCCTTCGTCTGGATCGGCAACGGCCCAGGCGACAATGGCCGCGAACTGCACAACGCCAACTACGATTTCAACGACGCCATCCTGCCCGCCGCCGCCGGCTATCTCGCCTCGGTCGCCAGGCGCGCTCTGCAATAGCCGCTTGTCGAACCGCCGCCCCAACCCACGTACCAACGATTCTTAGTAAGGACACCGCCATGGCCGACATCCCCGCTGGCTTTCTCGACTTGCTGACCGAAAAGAAGGCGTTCGCCAACATCGCCACCCTGCAACCGGACGGGTCGCCGCAGGTCACCCCGGTCTGGTTCGATTACACCAACGGGTTGATCCGGGTGAATACCGCGAAGGGCCGGGTCAAGGCGCGCAACATGTCGGTCGGTTCAAAGGTGGCGCTGGCGATCATGGATCCGGACAATGACTACCGCTACATCCAGATCCGCGGCGCGGTCACCAGGGAAATCACCGAGGGCGCCGCCGCCCACATCGACAGCCTCGCCATGAAGTATATGGGCAAGGACAAGTACCCCTTCCATCAGGAAGGCGAAACCCGCATCATCTACGAGATCACCCCAGCCAGCGCCGACACCATGGGCTGATCGCCGAGCGCCACGCCCGACGCACTGACGACTGGATCAAAACAAGCAAAGGCTGGACGCACCAAGCGTCCGGCTTTTTCGCGCGAAAACTGGATCTGATCGAAGGATCAGCCGGATCCGAACCCGCGCTACCATTCCGCATACGTATCGCAACGACCCCCCAACGTCACCCCGCCAATCCGGCGGCATAAACACTTAAATTTGCATAGCCTGCCCCGGGCATCTCCGGAATAGTGAATTGCAGATTACAAAAAATCAAAGTTCCCCAGGGCCAGGATCGACCATGCCATGCCTTTCAACCGGTCTCGTCGCATCTACCGCCGGCCTCGCTGCGGCGCGTCTCTCGCGACGCCGGCTGCAGGCGCGACGCGCGTCGCGATCTCCATCCAAGACATGATGCCGGCGCCTCGAAGACCCATCCGGCACTGATCCGCGCGGGCCAATACGGCCACGCGCGTCGCATGAACAATCTTCTACATCAGCAGGAAGCGGACGGCGGAAATGATCAAACTGACAGTCAATGGGCAACCACATAACTGGGACGGCGATCCGTCGCTGCCTCTGCTCTGGTATCTGCGCGACGAAGCCGGGCTGACCGGCACCAAGTTCGGCTGCGGCCGAGCACTGTGCGGCGCCTGCACGGTGCATATCGAGGGCCAGGCCGCGCGCTCCTGCATCACCGCCATGGCCGACGTCGCGAATCGGAAGATAACCACCATCGAAGGCCTCGACCCCAACGGCGACCACCCGGTGCAGAAAGCCTGGCGCGAGGCCAACGTGCCGCAATGCGGCTACTGTCAATCCGGACAGATCATGCAGGCATCGGCGTTGTTGCAGCAGAACCCACATCCCTCGCACGACGATATCCGCGACACGATGTCGGGCAACATCTGTCGCTGCGGCTGCTACCAGCGTATCGAATCGGCGATCCGCCTGGCAGCGACGGGGACCTGACCGATGCATGACACCATCGCTCCCCAGATCGAGAACGTGTCCCGCCGAGCCGTCCTGCGCGGCCTGGGACTGACCGCCGGACTGGTGCTCGCGGTACCGGTGCTATCGCGCCGCGCCATCGCGGCCTACGCCACCGGCGCCAACGCGATGCCGCACGGCACCGTCAACGATCCCCGCGTCTTCGTCTCGATCGCACCCGACGGCATCGTCACCATCATCGCCTCGCGCGCCGAAATGGGCACCGGCGTGCGCACCAGCCTGCCAATGATCGTCGCCGACGAAATGGAGGCCGACTGGTCGCGCGTCCAGGTCCGCCAGGCCCCCGGCGACGAAGAAAAATACGGCAACCAGGACACCGACGGCTCGCGCAGCACGCGCCACTTCCTGATCCCGATGCGCCAGGTCGGCGCCGCCGCGCGGATGATGCTGGAAGCCGCCGCCGCGAAACGCTGGAACGTCGCCATCACCGAGGTGAAAGCGGTCAACCACGAGGTCGTCCACACCGGCACCGGCCAGAAGCTGGGCTTCGGCGACCTCGCGACCGAGGCCGCCCAACAGCCGGTGGTCGAGGCCTCCAAGCTGCACCTGAAGGACCCAAAGGACTTCCGCTACATCGGCAAAGGCAAGGTCGGCATCGTCGACCTGCATGACATCACCACCGGCAAGGCGATGTACGGCATCGATACCCGCCTGCCAGGCATGAAATACGCCGTCCTCGCCCGCCCCCCGGTGGTCGGCGGCAAGCTGGTCTCGTTCGACGCCACCGAGGCGATGAAGGTCTCCGGCGTGGAGAAAGTCATCCAGGTGCAAGGCTGGCCCTGGCCATCCAAGTTCCAGCCGCTCGGCGGCGTCGCGGTCATCGCGCGCAACACCGGTGCCGCGATCAAGGGTCGCGACGCGCTGAAAGTCGTCTGGCAGGACGGCGCCAACGCCAAATACGATTCCGCAAGCTTCCGCACCGAACTCGAAGATGCGGCGCGCAAGCCCGGCCAGGTGGTGCGCAACAACGGCGATGCCGACGCCGCGCTGAAATCGGCCGCCAAGGTCGTCGTCGGCGAATACTACCTGCCCCACCTCGCCCATGTCAGCATGGAAACACCGGTCGCCACCGCGCGCGTCGCCGACGGCAAGGCCGAGATCTGGGCACCGGTGCAAAGCGCCGGCGGCACCCGCGAGGACGTCGCCAAGACCCTCGGCATCACCGAGGACAACGTCATCATCAACGTCACCTTGCTCGGCGGCGGCTTCGGCCGCAAATCGAAATGCGACTTCGCGCTGGAAGCCGCGCTGATCTCTAAGGCGATCGGCGCACCGGTGAAAGTGCAGTGGACCCGTGAGGACGACGTTCGCCACGACTTCTATCACACCGTCTCGGCCGAACGGATCGAAGCCGGACTGGACAACGACGGCAAGGTGATCGCCTGGCGCCATCGCAGCGTGGCGCCGACCATCAAATCGACCTTCCAGGCTGGCGCCAATCATGAAGCGCCGTTCGAACAGGGCATGGGGCTGGTCGATCTGCCGTTCGACATCGCCAACATCCGTTGCGAGAATCCCGAAGCCGCCGCCCATACCAGGATTGGCTGGTTCCGCTCGGTTTCCAACATCCCGCATGCCTTCGCCGTGCAGACCATGGTTTCCGAGATCGCCCATCAGACCGGACGCGATCCGAAGGACATGTTGCTCGAACTGATCGGGCCGGCCCGCATCGTCGATATCGGGTCGGGTTCGAAAGACCTGTGGGACTACGGCGAGCCCCTGAGCAGCTATCCGATCGATGCCGGCCGGCTGCGCCGCGTGGTGGAACTGGTCGCCGAGAAGGGCGACTGGACCCGCACCTTGCCGAAAGGCCACGGGCTCGGCATCGCGGCGCACCGCAGCTTCGTCAGCTATGTCGCGACCATCGTCGAAGTCGCGGTGGACGACAAAGGCAGGCTGACCATCCCGCGAGTTGACACCGCGATCGATTGCGGCACCTTCGTCAATCCGGAACGCATCCAGTCGCAGATCGAAGGCGCCGCCATCATGGGCCTCAGCCTCGCCAAGTGGGGCGAACTCACCTTCAAGAACGGCCGCGCGGTGCAGGGCAACTTCAACGACTTCAAGGTGGCGCGAATCAATGAAGGGCCAGTGGTAACCAACGTCCACATCATGCCCGCCGGTCCCGACGTGCCGCCCAGCGGCGTGGGTGAGCCGGGGCTGCCGCCGTTCGCCCCGGCGCTGTGCAATGCGATCTTCGCCGCTACCGGCAAACGCATCCGTAGCCTTCCGATCGGCACCCAGCTCGGCAACGCCTAGGCGATGAAGGACCGGTCCATGCGAATACTCCTGCTCGCCGCCGCCGTGATCGTTTCTTTACCGTTGTGCGGCGCGGTCTCCGCCGCCGATCAGGGCAATGCCCAAGATAGCGCCAAGCCGATCACCACCGGCAGCACCCAGCCGCATCTCGGCAACGGACCGGCGGTCGAGAAGTCGCTGCCGTCACAGGCCTCGGACGCCACCCGGACCACCAACACCGGCGCGACTGATCAGGACAAGACCGTCAAATCGATGAACAACAACGCGAAGGCGAAGGTCGATACCGAAGGCAAATAGCATCGTCAAACGTTCCAGGAGAAACAATATGGCAAAAACCATGCGTATGGCGGTCGTCGCCCTTGCCCTTGCCGGCCCGGCGGTCGCGCTCGCGGCCGATCCGGTGACGCCGGATCAACTGCTGAAGGCGGACCAGGATCCGGGCAACTGGCTGACCCACCACAAGGACTACTCGGCGCAGCGCTTCTCGCCGCTGAACCAGATCAACAAGGACAACGTCAAGAACCTGCACGTCGCCTGGACGCTGCAACTGGGCGGCGTCGAAGGCGGCGGCATCTGGTCGCACGGTGGGCTGGAGGGCACGCCGATCGTCAAGGACGGCATGATGTATGTCACCGACGGCTGGGGCTCGGTTTACAAGATCGACACCCGCGGCGGACAGGCCAAGCTGCTGTGGAAGATGGATCCGAAAACCGATCACGACTGGGCCGGCGCCGTGGCCTGTTGCGGTGTGGACAATCGCGGCGTGGCGCTGGCCGGCAACCTGGTGCTGTCGCACTCGCTGGATGGCCGTCTGATCGCCACCGACAGCGACACCGGGAAGGTGGTCTGGCAGCGACAGGTGGCCGATCCCGACAAAAGCGAGGTGATCACCGCCGCGCCGCTGGTGGTCAAGAACCTGGTCATCACCGGTGTCGCCGGCGCCGAGTACGGCATCCGCGGCTGGATCGCCGCGACCGACCTGGACACCCACAAGGAAGTCTGGCGCACCTACACGATCCCGGCGAAGGGCGAGCCCGGCAGCAACACCTGGAAGGACAGCTATGACGCGGCTGCCACCGGCGGCGGATCGACCTGGGTGACCGGAAGTTACGATGCAAGAACCAACACGTTGTTCTGGGGTGTCGGCAACCCCGGGCCGGACTGGGATTCGCAGTATCGGCCCGGCGACAACCTCTATACCGACAGCACCCTGGCGCTGGATGTCGATACCGGCAAGATCAAATGGCACTTCCAGCACACCCCGAACGACCCGTTCGACTACGACAGCGTGGCCGAGAATGTGCTGGTCGATGCGCCGGTGCACGGGCGGACGACGCATCTGGATCTCGAGGCCGACCGCAACGGCTTCGCCTACGCGGTGGATCGCGACAACGGGTCGTTCCTCTGGGGCCTGCCGTTCGTCAAGAAGCTGACCTGGACCAAGGGTCTGGACCCGGAAACCGGCAAGCCGGCCGAATACGATCCGAAGCTTGCGGTGCAGAGATACAATCCCGCCGTCGTGCCGCGTAAGGACAATCTGGTCACGGTTACCTGCCCGGGCAACATGGGCGGCAAGAACTGGCCGCCGACCGCCTATAACCCGGTGCTGAAGGAGTGGTACATCCCGGTCATCGAAAGCTGCAACCGGATCACCGAGAAACCGATAACCCCCACCCCAGGCAAGCCGATCGCCAAGCGGGAGATGTTCACCGGCGGCGGCCCCGATCAATCCGAGCGCATCACCGGCAGCGTGACCGCGATCGATGTCACCACCGGCAAGGAAGTCGGCAAGCACGAGACGCCGTATCCGATGCTGGGCGGTCTGCTGGCGACCCCCGACCTGGTGTTCTACGGCCAACCCGACGGCAAGGTGGCGGCGCTGGACGCGAAGACGCTGCAGCAGTTGTGGAGCTTCGACACCGGTGGCGGCGTGAACGCGCCGCCGATGACGTTCACCTCCGATGGCAAGCAGTACGTTGCCATCCTGGTCGGGCAGGGCGGTGCCTGGGACAAGTGGTTTATCGATTCTACTCCGGAACTGAAAACCGTGCAGCCGGGTTCCATGCTGTTCGTCTTCGCCGTGAACTGATCTGATCGATATCGTTGGGGCGGGTGGCATGACCCGCTCCGGCGATACTGGCTCCTGGAAAGTGTGACGTTGTGATCAAAGGCTTTCGAGATGCTTCGGCCGCGATGCTGGCGGCCGGCGGGTTGCTGTTGGTGTTTGGATCGGGTTTGGCCCAGGCGCAGTCGGCATCGCCCGATGCGGGCCTGCGCGTGTTCAAGTCGGCCAATTGCATGGGTTGCCACAAATGGTCGGGCAGTGGCGGTGGTGGCTACGGCGGGGCGGCGGCGAACCTGCGGCACACCTCTTTGACCCTCCAACAGATCGAAAACACCATTCGCTGCGGCCGGCTCGGTTCAGGCATGCCGCATTTCGATGCCGACGCCTATTCCGACGGAAGCTGCTACGGGTTGAAGCAAGCGCAGGTGCCGCATGGACAGATGCCGCCCGAACCGGATCATCCGCTGCGCCAGGCCGATATCGACGCGGTCGCGACATATGTAGTGACAAACATCAAGGGCAAGGGCGACCCGACGCTTGCCCAGTGCCGGGCGTTCTTCGGCACCGGCACCCGCGTGTGTGACGTCTATGCCCAATCGGGAACCACGCCCGGCACCGATCAGCCCGCGGCGTCGGTTCAGCGCGCGGCATCGGCCCAGACCGGGGCCCAGCCCGGGGCACAGTCCGCGGCTCAGTCCGCGGCAGCGCAGCGACATCTAAGCGTGGACACGGCACCCGACGCCAACGCCGCGGGTTCCGGTGGAGGCAAATAAGATGATGAAAGCCGTGCTGCCGTTGGCCGCCGCGCTGCTGCTGCCCGCGGTTGGCCGCGCCGCCCCGCCAAAGACCGACCTTCGCGAGTTCCAGGTCGGCATGCCGGTATCGGCGCTGCCGCCGACCGGTTACGGCGATTTTGCCTGCACCAACGATCCGTCCATGAAACTATCCGGCTGGGGTGACTACAAGACCTGCCCGGCGTCACCGGACGGCACCCACGCGGTCAGCTTCCGCTACGATGCGCCCGCCGCGGGCGGCGAAGGCGACAAGACCCGGGTCGGCGGCCAACCGGTCAACCTCGCGCTGCTGATCGACAACGATGCCCAGGTCAGCGGACTCAAAATTGACACCGACCCGCATGCTCGGCTGTATCTACACAAGAAGGCCTATCTGTTCGCGCTCGAGGCACGCGCCCGGTTTGGCGAGGATGGATGGACCTGTCGCAAGGCGGACCCGACACCGACCGAACAGCCGATCGGTGAAGTGTTCATCAACGAGCACTGCGAGAAGCGCACCGATACGCGGCATTTCGTGATCGATCGCCAACTGTTCCGCGATCCGGCCAAGGATCTGCGTGATTTCACCGATGCCACGCAGTTGACCATCCTGCGCGCGCAATAAGCCGAGACAGAAGGGAGTACGGAGTGGCGGCATTTTCCAGGTGGTGCGCAATCAATCCACCTCGGCGACAGCTATTGCGGCTGGCGGCAGCGGCCACGACCGGTCTGTTGCCGGTCGGCGCGCGGGCCGAGAGCGACGACCCCAAACGCATGATGCGTCCGCAGGTCGGCGACCTGCTGATCCGAGCCGAGGGCGACAACCCGGGCGCGGTGATCGCCGCTTCCGACCTGAAGCCGGGTGAAGCGCCGATCATCGCCTGGGCGATCGATCCGAAAACGAAACTCCATCGTGACGGGTCGCGGCTCAATCAGGTGCTGCTGTTGCGGCTCGATCCCTCGGCGCTGGGAACGGTGACCCAGACTCACGCCGCGGACGGGCTTGTTGCCTATTCGGCGATCTGCACCCACGCGCAATGCACGGTCACCGGCTGGCTGAAGGATCGCCAGGTGCTGCACTGCCCGTGCCACGAATCGCTGTACGATCCTCGGCACGATGCCAAGGTGGTGGGGGGGCCGGCGCCGCGGCCTTTGGCGGCGCTGCCGCTGAAGATCGCCGACGGCAAACCGGAAGTAGCGAAGAGCTTCATCGGCAAGGTGGGGATGACCCAGCCGACGATGTGACAAGCGTAAGTATTTGGATAAAACGTCAACCGGAAGGGGAAAGACCAAAATGGTCGGCAGCAAGAAGATCCTGGAAGTGACATTGGCGGCGGCGTTTGTAGGCGGCTTGGGCACGCTGTCCGCGACCGCAGGGGAGGTGACGGACTACACACCCGTCACCCAGCAGCGGCTGGACAATCCTGAAGCCGGCAACTGGCTGCTGTATCGGCGCGACTATAACGGCCAGGGCTTCAGTCCGCTGAAGCAGGTCAACGTGCAGAACGTGAAACAGCTCAGGCCGGTCTGGACCTTTTCCACCGGGGTCAAGGAGGGGCATGAGGCGCCGCCGATGGTCAACAACGGCGTCATGTTCGTGACCACTCCGTACGGCCAGGTGTTGGCGCTGAACGCCAAGACCGGAGACCTGATCTGGCGCTACCAGCATACCCTGCCGGAAGACCTGACGCAGTTGCACCCGACCAACCGCGGCGTCGCTCTATGGGGCGACAAGTTGTTCCTGGCGGCGACCGACGACCACCTGATCGCGCTCGACGCGAAGACCGGCAAGGAGATCTGGAACACCAAGGTGCAGGACTACCAGAAGGGCCAGTACATGACGCTGGAGCCGCTGGTGGTGAACGGCAAGGTGATGGTCGGCGGCTCCGGCGGTGAGTTCGGCGTGCGCGGCTACGTCGCCGCGTTCGATGCCGATGCCGGCAAGGAGTTGTGGCGCACCTACACCGTCCCCGAACCCGGCCAGCCCGGCAGTGACACCTGGTCGGGCGATGCCTGGAAGACCGGCGGCGGCCCGGTCTGGATCACCGGCACCTACGATCCGAAGCGCAACATCGCCTATTGGGGCACCGGCAACGCGGCGCCATGGCCCGGCGACCAGCATCCAGGCGACAATCTATACACCAGCTCGGTCATCGCGCTGAACCCCGATACCGGCAAGATGGTTGGCTTCCACCAGTATCACCCGAACGATTCCTGGGACTGGGACGAGATCGATTCGCCTATACTGATCAGCAACATGAAAGATCACGGCCAGACCTTCGACGGCCTGGTGCATCCTGGGCGGGATGGTTACTTGTGGGTATTGAAACAGACCACCCACGGCATCGACTTCGTCTCCGGGGAGCCGTTCGTCGGCCAGAACGCATTCAAGGGACTGGATGAAACCGGCCGCCCGATCGTCGATCCGGCGCACAAGCCGACCACCGACAAGGACGTATCGTTCTGCCCGTCGCTGTGGGGCGGCAAGGACTGGCCGGCCGCGTCGTATAATCCGGATACGAAACTTCTATACATTCCCGCCAACAACAACATGTGCGAGTCGATCGAGGGCAAGAAACAGACACTGGTCGTCGGTCAGCCCTGGTACGGTGCCGATACCGACAGCGCCAAGTTGAAGCCGGAGGCCGACCACATCGGCGAACTGCAGGCCTGGAACCTGGAGACCGGCAAGCAGGCCTGGATGCATCCGTTCCCCAAATCGCAACTGTTCGGTTCGGTGCTGACCACGGCGGGCGACCTGGTGTTCGTCGGCGGCACCAATGACCGGATGTTCCGCGCCTTCGATGCCAAGACCGGCAAGCTGCTGTGGGAGCAGCGGACCAACTCCGGCATCATGGGCATGCCGGTTGCCTACGAGGTTGATGGCCAGGAATACATCGCCATCCAATCCGGCTGGGGCGTCGATGCGCAGCGCATCCAGACCATGCTGTCGAAGACCACCATGAAACTGAACCCCGACGTGCCGCAAGGCGGCGTGGTGTGGGTTTTCGCGGTGCAGAGCGCCCCGACTGAATAGATCGGATCTCGGGCCTCAGCCAGGCTGCCTGTTCCCCCCTGGCCGTTCGCGGCCCGGGGGGATCACGTTTCGCATGAGCGTCGCGGGCAGCGGGATGGCACGCGAGGGCCGCCGCCGGCGGCATAATTCCGCGCCGAGGGCCGGCATCGGCGGACCGACCGATCATGCCGCGGCGACGGTCGCCTCGATCCTGGCGATCAGGTCCGCGGGCAGGGGGCCTGCCGAAGCGGCGGCAACGCAGCCGGCCAGTTCCGTCCGGTTCTTCACCCCCAGCACCAGCGTATCGATCGGCAGACCCAGCGCGTAGCGATGTGCCACGATCGCCGGGTCCTCGCCGATTTCGGCGCACAGTGCCCTGAACCCGGCGGCGCGGGCATAATCCATCATCTCGGGATGGTTCGCCGGCATCGGTCGATCGATCGCCGCGGTCAGCGCACCGGCCTGCACCGCGCGGATGCCCATCACGCCCACCCCGGCTTCCCGCGCCGCCGCCATCACCGCGCGCGGCTTGGCCGGCCCCTGGTAGAACTTCAGCCCGCCCGGCGAGTCCAGCAGGTTGGCGATGCACTGCACCGCGGCCGGCCTGGGGTGCTCGGCCAGCACCTCGATCACAGCATCGGGATGGCCGATGCCGGTCAGGCCCCAGGCGCCGATCAGCCCTGCTTCCTTCAGCTTTTCGAATGCCGGGCGCACCCGAGCGCGGAACAACGACAGCGAGGTCAGCCGGCTGGCATCGGGCGCCTGCCACATCGCATGCCCGTCCGCCACCAGGTTGGAGTGCAGGAAGAAGATATCTAACCGGTCCCGCCGCAGCAGCCGCAGACTGCTCTCGATGGACTGCCGCAGCACACGCTCCACCGTCTCGGGCGCCGGATTGCCCAGGTTGCACTTGCTGGTCAGATAGACCCCTGGCGGCAACCGCCCAGCGAACGCCTCACCCACCACCCGCTCCGCCTTGCCGTCGCCGTAGCGAGGTGCCAGGTCGAGCAGGTTGATCCCCGCCGCGACCGCCTCGTGCACGGTGGCGACGCATTCCTCGAACGTCGTCTCGCCCCACAGCATGCCGAGACCGCCACCGCCCAGGGTGAGCGTCGATACCGGGAACAGGGAGCCGAATGGATGCAGTTTCATCGCTGGCCTTTCGCGCCGATCGCCGATCACTCGCAGGTTGCCGCCGATCGGTCCAGGCCACGATCGGCTTTAGCCGGCTGCTGAAGGCCAGGGCGAGGGCGCTGTCCTTGACCCGCTGGGGCCGAAGCCCCTGGCTTTGGTCGCGCGCGGCTGCAAACGCTCGCCCCCCGATCTGCTTTCATCCGCGGTTGGAATCCGGGGCGGCACCGGCGGGTCAATGAGTGTGGGCAAGTCGGCCGCCGGAGCGACCGGTTTTCGCGCGACAATCGGGCGCCGCGGCCGCATTGTCGCGCCATGCGCCGTTTCCTGCCGTTGCTTGTGCTTGTCGTCCTCGGCGCGGCCGCGTTCGTCAGCTTGCGCGGCTACGGCTGGCACAGCCTGGCGCGGCATCAGGGTCAACTGCTGGGCTGGGTCGGCACCCACCCGGTGCTGTCGGCGGCGCTGTTTGTCGCCGCCTATGTCGCCACCGCCGCGCTGTCGCTGCCGCAGGGTGCCCTGCTCACCGTTGCCGGAGGATTGCTGTTCGGCACCGTGCTGGGCTGCGGCCTGACTGTGCTCGGCGCCACTGTCGGGGCTTCGATCCTGCTGGTGGTGGTGCGCTCCGCCTTCGCCGAGGCCTTGAACCGCCATCGCGGCCGCATCCCGCCAAGGCTGCAAACCCGGCTGGCGCGCGACGGCTTCAGCTACCTTCTGGCGCTGCGGCTGGTGCCGCTGTTTCCGTTCTGGGTGGTCAACCTGGCCGCCGCCGTCGCCGGCATCCGCCTGCGGGTGTTCGTTCCGGCAACCTTGCTGGGCATCGCCCCGGCCAGCCTGGTGTTCAGTTCGATCGGCGCCGGTGTCGGCGGCATTTTGGCGCAAGGTGGCACGCCCGACCTGTCGGTGCTGTTCTCGGCGAAGATCCTGTGGCCGCTGCTGGGGCTGGCGGCGCTGTCGCTGCTGCCGGTGCTGTGGCGCCGGCGACCGGGCGCGGATGGCTGATTTCGACCTGGCGGTGATCGGCGCCGGGGCGGCCGGGCTTTCGGTCGCGGCCGGCGCGGCGCAACTGGGTGCCGCGGTGGTGTTGATCGAACGCGGCCGCATGGGCGGCGACTGCCTGAACACCGGCTGCGTGCCGAGCAAGGCGCTGCTGGCGGCGTCGCGCGCGGTTCGGGGGGTGACGGATGCGGCGCGGTTCGGCGTGATCGCGGGTCCGCCGGTGGTGGATTGGGATCGGCTGCGGGCGCATCTGCGCAGTGTAATCGCCAGTCTGGCCCCGATCGACTCCGAGGCTCGGTTTCGCGCGCTGGGCGCCACGGTGATCCGCGGCGAGGCGAGGTTCCTCGATCCGGCGACCATTTCGGTCGATGGCCGAACCATCACCGCGCGCCGTTTTGTCATCGCCGCCGGCAGCCGCGCGGCGGTGCCCTCGATCGAGGGGCTGGCTGGCATCCCGTATTGGACCAACGCGACGGTGTTCGACCTGGCGGAGCGGCCGGCGCATTTGCTGATCCTGGGCGGCGGCCCGATCGGGCTGGAGATGGCGGACGCATTCAGCGGCCTGGGCTGCCGGGTCAGCGTCGTTGAGGCCGGGCGGATCGCGGCCAGGGAGGACCCCGAACTGGCGGATGGCCTGCGGCTCGAACTGGCAGCCAGGGGGGTGGCGTTGCATGAGGCGGCGACGCTGACCGGTGTTGCCCCCGGCCCGGTTCTGCGGCTGGCGGACGGCAGCAGCATCAGCGGGTCGCATCTGCTGGTGGCGGTCGGACGGACGCCCAACCTGGCGGCGCTGGACCTCGAGGCCGGTGGTGTCCGGGCCGGTCCGGCCGGAATCGCCACCGACCGCGGGCTGCGCAGCCTGACCAACAAGCGTGTGTTCGCGGTGGGGGATATTGCCGATCCGGTCGGGCTGGGGCCGCGTGCGTTCACCCATGTCGGGTCTTATCATGCCGGCATCGCCATCCGCCGCCTGCTGTTCCGGCTGCCGGCGCGGGTCGATTACGCGGCGCTGCCCAGGGTCACCTACACCGATCCGGAACTGGCGCAGGTCGGGCTGACCGAGGCTGAGGCGGTGCAAGCCGGCCTGGATGTGCGGGTTTTGCGCTGGCCGTTGGCCGACAACGATCGGGCGGTGGCCGAACGCGACACCGCGGGCCTGGTCAAGCTTGTGGTCAGTCGGCAGCGCGTGGTTGGCGCCGGTATCCTTGGTCCGCAAGCCGGCGAGATGATCAGCCAGTGGACGCTGGCGATCGCCCAGCGGACCACGCTGTCGGCGCTGGCCGGGCTGGTGGTGCCGTATCCGACCCGTTCGGAGGCCGCCAAGCGCGCGATGGGCAGTCTGTTCGCGGCGCGGCTGTTCTCGCCGCGGAGCAAAACCCTGGTTCGCTGGTTATCCCGGTTGCCGTAGTGGAGCTGCCGCGATCGTGGGGTTGGTTCGATCGAATTCCAACGGCGTCAGGTGCGGTTGGTGGTCGGCCGCGGTCCTGGCCTCGGCCTCGGTGGCGGTCATGTGCAGCATCATGTGATACGCGTCGGGCGGCTGCAGCCGGAACGATCGCGGATGGTCTGCATCGCCGCGGGCTTCGATTGCCGCGGCTTCGGCGTCGAGTTCGATGGCCAGTTCGAGCAGCATTCGTGAAATGTGCAGATCGTCTCCGAATTGAGCCATTTCGCGTGCGCATACGGCTCGTTGTCTGAAATGGGCAGCGTCCAAAACAGCCTCCTATTGCTATTTCAGAATAGGGACGAATCCGAAGCAAAATGAATCACGAGATAGCGAGGGACGACGATTAGCGAGATGGTT
Source organism: Rhodopila sp. (assembly GCF_965277825.1). Taxonomy (NCBI): domain Bacteria; kingdom Pseudomonadati; phylum Pseudomonadota; class Alphaproteobacteria; order Acetobacterales; family Acetobacteraceae; genus Rhodopila; species Rhodopila sp. Next base: position 2,118,335 of record NZ_OZ255846.1, read on the forward strand.
TCTGGGTGTTTCTGGAAAGACGCACGGCAGGTGTTCGTTTTGCAGGGAGAATTTCGCGGCTGTAACCGCTGGGTCGGGGTCAGGACAGAATGTCGTGAGCGGGTTTTCTAACCCTCGTTGATTGCGGCAAGCCGGCATAGGCTCAACCGGAAGTAGACAACGGCGGAGTATCCTCTATTGCCAGGGTCGAACGGAGTCTCAGAACCGTGATGCGGGAAACGCGGGTTGGAACGTTCCTGCTGTGGCTGGTTTTGACTGTCTCGATCCCTATGCTGCTGCTCACCGTCGGGGTGATGTGGCACCTGCAAGAAGTGCAGCGTCGGCAGCAACAGACGGCGTTGATCGACCTGGCGCGGGAGGCGTCCCAGATGGTCGACCAGCGGCTTGAACGGCTGGCCGACGGACTGCTGGGGCTGGCTGGATCGACGGCGCTGGAGCGCAGTGATCTGCAGGCATTTGGCCATGAGGCCGGCCTGACGTCGGCTCGGTTGGGTGGCGTTCCGATCAGCCTGGCGACGCTGAGCGGGCGGGTGCTGCTGCGGGCGGGCGACGTCCGGCCCGAGCCGAACGCGGCCGAAGCCTCGGTGCGGCAGACCGCGCAGACGGCGATCCGCACCGGCATGCCGGTGATCACCAACTTTCTGCCGGTCAACCAGCCCACCCGGCGGGAGATCGAGGTCGCCGTCCCGGTGCCTCGGATCGGTGAGACCACGGCGGAGCGTGTGCTGGTCGGTGAAATCGACAGCGCGTGGCTGGGCCGGCTGGCGGCGACCCTGCCCGCCGGGCCGAGCGGGTTGGTGATGACGATCCTGGATCGCGATGGCCTCACCGTGGTCGGATCGGGGCCGGGCTGGCAACCGGTCGACGAACCGGCCCGCCCAGGGTGGCGGCAGGCGATCCAGGACCGGCGGTCCGGCCTGCTGGCGGATCAGGCTACACTGGCGGGTGGGCCGGTCATCCAGGCGTTCAGTATTGCCCGACTCAGCGGCTATGGCGTGGTCGCCCGGCAGCCGCGCGACGCATTCGGCGCGGCGATCGAGCCGGACCTGATGCGCACGCTGCTGATCGGCGCCGCGCTGTTGATCGTCGGCCTGGTCGCCGCATGGTGTTTGGCGCGCCGGCTGGTCGGCGCATTGCGCGGGGTGCCGGAGCGCGATCCGGCCGGCGGCCCAAGCGGACTGCGCGAAGTGGACCAACTGACGGCCAAATTGCGGGTTGCGCTGGAGGCGTGCGATGCCAGCAAAATCACGCTTCGTGCCAATGAGGGCCAGTTGCGCGACCTGCTGGGCATGCTGGATCTGGCGGCGATCGTGGTGCGCGAAATGGACGGCACGATCCGCTTCTGGTCGCTCGGCTGCACACGACTGTATGGCTGGTCGCGCGCCGAGGCGGTCGGACGATCGTGCCATGAACTGTTGAGCACGCAGTTCCCGGTCCCGGCGGGACAGATCGAGCAGGCGGTGCTGACGCGGGGCGAGTGGACCGGCGATCTGGTGCACCGGCGGCGCGACGGCTCGCTGATGGTGGTGTCGGCGCACACCGTGCTGCGGCGCGATTTCGAGGCGCATGCGCCGATGGTGATGGAAAGCCTGGTGGACGTCACCGCCCTGCGTGAGGCGCAGGATGGCCTGCGCCGGCTTGACCAGGATCTGGAGCAGCGAGTGCGGTCCGAGATGAGCGCCAGGGAGGCGGTGCAGCGGCGCGCGGAGTATGAGCATCGGATCCGGGCGCTTGGCGCGCTGGCGGGTGGCATCGCGCATGATTTCAACAACGTGCTGCAGGTGGTTGCGGGCGGCGCGGCGTTGCTGGCGCGGCGCCCGCACGATGCCGACGCGGTCGGCCGGCTGGGCCAGGTGATCAGCGATGCGGCGGTGCGTGGGGCCGCGATAACCCGGCGGATGTTGGCGCTGGCGCGGCGCGACGTGCTGCAGTCCGAACCGATCGAGCCGATGGTGCTGTTGACCGCGACGCAAGGGGTGTTTGCAGCCAGCCTGGGGGCGCGGATCGATGTTCAACTGCAGATCGTGCCCGGGCTGCCTCGGCTGCTGGCCGACAAGGCGCGGCTGGAGACCGCGCTGCTGAACCTGGGAACCAATGCGCGCGATGCGATGCCGGACGGCGGCACGCTGCGGCTGACGGCATCATTGGAGGCGGTGATGCCGGCGGACGCGGCGCGTCACGCGGGCGGCCTGCGGTCCGGTATCTATGTCCGCCTGTCGGTCGAGGATGATGGCGCCGGCATGAGTCCGGCGACATTGGCCAGGGTCGGGGAGCCGTTTTTCACCACCAAGGATGTCGGCGAAGGCACCGGGCTGGGTCTGTCGATGGTCAAGGGCTTCGCTGAACACTCGGGCGGCGGGTTCGCCATCGAGAGTGCGATCGGGGTGGGGACGACGGCGGTGTTGTGGCTGCCGGTGGTGCCGGGCGATGGCTGGACGACGGCAGGACCGGGGGCGGGTGCGGCGGGTATGCGACGCAGCGGGCAAATCCTGCTGGTGGATGACGACCGGCTGGTGCTCGATGCGTTGACCGAACAACTGGAGGGGTTGGGCCACCGGGTTCTGGCCACCTCCGGCGGCTGTCACGCGCTGGCCATCCTGCAGGCGCGAGAGGCGGTCGACCTGTTGATCACCGATCTGGCGATGCCGGGAATGAACGGGTTGGCGCTGATCGAGCAGGCCAGGGAATTGCGGCCGAGCCTGCCGGTGATCCTGCTGACGGGTAATCCACGCGAGATCGCGGCGATCGAGACGGCGGGGGACCCGCGCTGCGCCGAGTTGGTGATGCGCAAGCCGGCGACCAGCGCGATGTTGGGTGCCAGGGTGTCGGCGTTGCTGCAGCGGGCGTGATGCCTGGCAGGGACGACGGTATCAGGCCGGGGCGCGGGTAAGGCGCTAGAGGCCAGGCGCCTGGGGTCAGGCGCCCGAGGTCAGGCGGCGGCGGCGGCGCGCTTGACCTGGGCTTTCTCGATCCGGCGCTTCAACGTCTTGCCTTCCGGCGTCAGGCCGCGGTCCGGCGTGCCCATCAGGAAGGCGTCGATGCCGCCGTTGTGCTCGACGGTGCGGATGGCGCGCGTCGATAGCCGCAGGCGCACCTCGTGGCCGAGAATGTCGGACAGCAGCGAGGTCACCTGCAGGTTGGGCAGGAAACGGCGGCGGGTCTTGTTGTTGGCGTGGCTGACGTTGTTGCCGCTTAGGACGCCCTTGCCGGTGAGTTCACAGCGACGAGACATGGCATTTCATTCCTCGGGGCACTTCATTTCTCGCTACGGATCGGAAGGCGCGGGTTATGGCGATAGTGACGAGCGGCGTCAAGCAAGTCGGGGGGTGGTCCGGGTCAGGGCTGCTCGTCGTCGTGCGGTTCGCGCAGTTCGCCGGACCGGACGCTGGCGATGGCGTTGTTCAGCACGCCGATGATGGCGTCGTCGGACATGGTGCGGGTCAGCAGGGCCATCGACCCGCCGAGCAGGGCGGAGGCGATGGCGAGCGGGCTGATGTTCTGACCGGTCATGTATTCCACGGCCTTGTCGACCACGGCGCCGGCATGGCTGAGGGTCTCGGGGGGTTCGTTGTGGTCCTCGGGCATGGGGGCTCCTGGTTTGCGGGGTGGTTAGCTGGGTTTGCGGGGTGGTTAGCTGGCGGGTTCGAGGTCGTGTTCGGCGGCTTGCAGGGTCCACATCCTGGCATATAGGCCGGCCTTGGCCAGCAAAGCGAGGTGGCTGCCGCGTTCGGCGATTTCGCCGTCGTGCAGCACGATGATCTCGTCGGCATCGACCACGGTGGACAGGCGGTGCGCGATGACCAGCGTGGTGCGGCGGTTGGCGACGGCGCGCAGCGCGGCCTGGATATCCTGCTCGGTGCGGCTGTCGAGTGCGCTGGTGGCCTCGTCGAGGATCAGGATGCGGGGGTCTTTCAGGATGGTGCGGGCGATGGCGACGCGCTGTTTTTCGCCCCCCGAGAGTTTCAGGCCGCGCTCACCGACGCGGGTGTCGTAGCCGTCGGGCAGTCGGGTGACGAAATCGTGCACCTGGGCAATCCTGGCGGCCTGTTCGATCTCGGCTTGCGAGGCGCCGGGGCGGCCGTAGCCGATATTGTAGCGGATGCTGTCGTTGAACAGCACGGTATCCTGCGGCACCACGCCGATGGCGGCGCGCAGGCTGTCCTGGGTGACCGCGCGGATGTCCTGGCCGTCGATCAGGATGCGGCCGTCGGTTACGTCGTAGAACCGGAACAGCAGGCGGCTGATGGTTGACTTGCCGGCGCCGGTGGGGCCGACGATGGCCAGCTTGCCGCCCGCCGGGACGGTGAAGTCGATACATTTAAGTATCGTCCTGTTCGACTGATAGCCGAAACGGACGTTCTGGAACTCGACGTCGCCGGCGGCGCCCTCGGACAGGTGCGCGGCCAGCGCCGTGGCGCCCGGCTGGTCGGTGATTTCGCGTGATACGCGCAGCAGGGCGAACATCTGCTCCATATCGACCAGGCCCTGCTTGATCGTCATGTAGACCACGCCGAGGAAGTTCAACGGCTGGTAGAGCTGGATCAGGTAGGTGTTGACGACGACGAACTTGCCGACGGTCATGCTGCCGTCGCGCATGCCCGATGCCGCCAGCAGCATGATCAAAGTCAGGCCGGTGGCGGTGATCATGGCCTGGCCGAGGTTCAGCGCGTTGAGCGACACCTGGACGCGGACGGCGGCGCGTTCGTAGCGCGCCAGGGCGTGGTCGTAGCGTTGCGATTCGTGTTCCTCGTTGCCGAAATACTTGACCGTTTCATAGTTGATCAGGCTGTCGAGCGACTTGGTCGAGGCATCGTTGTCGGTGTCGTTCATGGTGCGGCGATAGCGGCTGCGGCGGCCGGCGAGGATGGTGGTGAAGCCGACATAGACCACGACCGCGGCGAATGTTACGACCGCGTAGCGCCAGTCGAACATGTGCCAGATTATGGCGGTGACCAGCACCAGTTCCAGCAGCGTGGGGACGACGTTGAACACGGCGAGGCGTAGCACTGACTGCATGCCGAGGACGCCGCGGTCGATCACCCGTGAGAGGCCGCCGGTCTGGCGGTCGAGATGGAAGCGCAGGCTTACGGCGTGCAGGTGGCGGAAGGTGCGCAGCGCCAGCAGCCGGACGGCGCGCTGCTGCACCGAGGCGAACAGCGCGTCGCGAACTTCGCCGAATCCGGCGGAGCCGACCCGGATCCCGCCGTACGCCAGGATCAGCGCCAGCGGCACGACGAAGGCGGTGGCGGCGGCGTCTTTCGGTGCCAGGGCGTCGATGATGCGGCCGTAGATCACCGGGACATAGACGGTGGCGAGCTTGGAGGCCAGCATGAACAGCAGCGCGGTCGCGACGCGGATGCGCGCGCCGGTGTTTCCGGCCGGCCACAGATAGGGCAGCAGGGAGATGATGGTCTGCCAGGTCGATCGTCCTGGCGGGGGCGCCGGCCGGTCGGCGGCGGCGGGATGGCTACTTCGTGTCATGGCGCGCATGTGGCATGGTGCAGTCTTGTTTGAAAGGCGAACCGTTGGGTCAGGACGAGGAGCTTGCGGGATTTGAGCGTCATGTGCGCGATTGCAACAATGCCACGATTCCCGGTGAGCGCATCCGCTTCCTGATCGCGGGCGATCCGGTTGGCTGGGTGGCGCCCAAGATCGTGGGCGCGCTGGCAGCGATGGATGGGGTGAGGCGGACGGATGCGGGGATCGTGCTGGCCGCCGGGGCGGCGCTGTCGGGGGTTTCCCGGACGCTGGCCGAGCGTGGGTTGTATCGCTGGCGTGACGAGGAATTCGATGTGCGGGCTACGCCGGAAGGGCCAGCGCTGGGGCGGATCGACCGCGGTGCGATCCCGTCGTTCGGGATCCAGGCGGTGGGGGTGCACGTCAACGGCCTGGTGCGGCGCGCGGACGGGCTGCACATGTGGATCGCGATCCGTGCCAGGGACAAGCTGCTGGACCCTGGCAAGCTGGACCATATCGTGGCCGGCGGTGTTCCGGCCGGGCTTGATCCGGCGGCGACATTGCTGAAGGAAGCCGCGGAGGAGGCGGCGATCCCGCCGGAGCTTGCCGGCAACGCGGTGCCGGCCGGGCTGATCGAGTATGCGATGGAGCGCCCGGAAGGGTTACGCCGCGACCGGGTGCATTGCTACGACCTGATGCTGCCGGACGATTTCACGCCGCGGGCGGCGGATGGCGAGGTCGAGGCTTTCGAGCTGTGGCCGCTGCGCCGGGCGGTTGCGGTGGTGCGTGACACCGACGACTTCAAGTTCAATGTGAACCTGGTGTTGATCGATCTATTCCTGCGCCAGGGGCTGATAGGAGGATCGCTGGCCGGTCGGCTGCGGGCCTCCCTGCGGCAGGGTTAGCTGCCGCAGGGAACCAGGCGGGGGTGGAACGGTTGGCGGCAAGCAAGATGGTCGCACCCCGACCCTAAGCTGACGCCAAGTTTGCAGCGGCGGCCGCAAGCACGGTGCTAGTATCCCGGACGCTGAGCTGGCGGCGCAAGGTTTGGCGCGATTGGATCGACGAGCCGAGGGTGCATGGGCTGGCGGTGTCCGAACTTCGCCATCACGCCCTCGGGTGGTTAACCCTCGGGCGGAGCGGCGGTGATCGGGATGCCGCGTGGTTCGGGCTGTTCGCCCATGCCCGGGGGGCGTTGTTCGGGACGCTGCTCGGGGCGTTGCTCCGGACGCTGATCGGAGCGTTGCTCCGGACGCTGCTCGGGGCGCGGTTCCGGACGCTGATCGGGGCGCGGTTCCGGACGCTGATCGGAGTCCTCGACGTCGAGCTGCGATTCGTCGTTTTGGTTGAAGCCATCGGCCTGCTGATAGTTGCGGCGCTGGTTGGCCTGCGGGTGCTGCTGCTGCGGTTGCTGTCCGTTGGACTGGCCCTGATTCTGCGCCTGATTCATCGCGTTCAGAATACGGAAGTAATGTTCCGCGTGCTGGAAGAAGGCTTCGGCCGTCACTCTGTCGCCACTGCTGGTGGCGTCGCGTCCGAGTTGCAGGTATTTCTCGAATAACTGCTGAGCAGTGCCACGAACGCGGATTTCCGGCCCGTTACTGTCGAACACGTGGTTTCGATTGAGCGGAATTCCACCGCCGGAATGATGGCGGATGGCACCGCCCGATCCACCGCCACCACCACCGCCTGGGCGATGGTTGCGGCCACGCATGCGCTTCATGTTCATACTGATGCCGTCGTGCTTTCCCATAATCGGTGGGCCGTTTGCGGACTGTCGGGCGCCCGTCTGGACGCCCCCGGGTGTTCCGTGGCCAACCAAGATCCATCGACGTTGATTATGGCAGCGGGGGCGTCACTTGATACGTCCCCACAATCGGGGCGCCGCCAAGCAGCAACCCCTACCACGTCGTTATCGTACACCCGGCTTGACCGCCTGCCAAATAAATTTTTTCAGCAGCTTGAGCGGTGCAGTACAAGCGCCCGAGGAATTCGCGCCAGATCGAGCCGAAGTGACCCGTCGAGGCCGGCTTCCCGAGCCAGTCCATGTACATAATTAGCCTGACCGCGGCCGAGTTCAAGGATCGCCACCCCGTCGGGCGTGAGGTGGCGGGCCAGTCGCGGCAGGATGGTGCGGTAGGCGTCGCAACCATCGCTGCCGCCATCGAGCGCGCGCCTGGGTTCGTATCGGGCCACCTCCGGCATCAGGGTTTCGATCTCGGCCGCCGGAATGTAGGGCGGATTGGAAATGATCAGATCGAAGTGACCGCACGTCGAATTGGTCCAATCGGCGACGATGAAGCCTGATCTTTCGGCCAGACCAAGCTGGACGGCGTTGCGTCGTGCCAGGGCCGCCGCCGGCGCGCTGAGGTCGACCCCGATGCCCCAGGCGGTGGGGAACTGGCGCAGCAGGGCCAGCAGCAGGCAGCCGGTGCCGGTGCCGAGGTCGAGGATCGAGGCCGGCGGCGCGCGGTTGGCGAAGGCGGCGATGGCGGCCTCGATCAAGGTTTCGGAGTCGGGGCGTGGGACCAATGTGGCGGCGGAGACGTCGAACTGCATGCTCCAGAACTCACGGTTTCCGAGGATGCGGGCGATCGGTTCGCTTGCGGCGCGGCGGGCCAGCAGGGTGTGGAAGCGGGTGGGATCGATCGGGCGGGCCGGGTCGCGGATCAGGTCGTTCTGGGTGAGGCCGGTTGCGTGGGCCAGCAGCAGCCGGGCTTCCAGGCGCGGGTTGTCGGCGATGTGGCCGAGTTGGGCGGCGCCGTCGTGGATCGCCCGAGCAATGGTGCCGAGGGCGATGGTGCTGGGGGCGATGCTTTTGGGCGCGCTGGTGCCGGAGGGGACGCTGGCGCTGGGGGCGCCGGTGCTGGAGGGGATGGAGTCGGAGAGGATCGTGCCGGGGGCAATGGTGCTGGGGGCGATGGCGCCGGGTGGGGGCCGGGTCATTCGTCGGCGGCCAGACGGGCGGCCTGGTCCTCGGCGGTGAGGGCGTCGACGAAGTCGTCGAGGTCGCCCTGCATCACCCGGTCGATCTTATAAAGGGTCAGGTTGATACGGTGGTCCGATACCCGGCCCTGGGGGAAGTTGTAGGTGCGGATGCGTTCGCTGCGGTCGCCGGTGCCGACCTGGGACTTGCGATCGGCCGACCGGGTTGCCGCCAGGTTGGAGCGCTGCTGTTCGTACATCCGGGCGCGCAGGATCTTCATCGCCTTGGCGCGGTTCTTGTGCTGGCTGCGTTCTTCCTGCATGGCGACGATGATGCCGCTGGGCAGATGGGTGATGCGGACCGCGCTTTCGGTCTTGTTGACGTGCTGGCCGCCGGCGCCGGAGGCTCTGTAGACGTCGATCTTGAGGTCGTCGTCGTTGATCTGGACGTCGACCTCCTCGGCTTCGGGCAGCACCGCGACGGTGACGGTGGAGGTGTGGATGCGGCCCTGGCTTTCGGTTGCCGGCACGCGCTGCACGCGGTGCACGCCGGATTCGTATTTCAGCCGAGCGAACACGTTGCGGCCGGTGATTTCAGCGGTGGCTTCCTTGATGGCGCCGAGGCCGGTGTCGGCGTAGTCGAGGATCTCGAATCGCCAAGCCTTGGCGTCGGCGTATCTCTGGTACATCGCGAACAGTTCGGCGGCGAACAGGCCGGCCTCGTCGCCGCCGGCGGCGGGGCGGATTTCCAGGATGGCGGAGCGGGCGTCGGCCTCGTCCCTGGGCAGCAGAGCGAGGCGGATTTCGTGTTCGAGCGCGGGGATCTGGTCTTTCAGTTGATACAGTTCGGCTTCGGCCAGGTCTTTCATTTCGGGATCGGCGAGCAGGGATTCGGCCTCGGATCGGGCGAGTTCGGCGGCGCGCAGGTCGCCGATGCGGGCGACCACGGGCTCGATGTCGGACAGTTCGCGGGAGGCCTTTACGTAGGCTTCGCCGGAGAGGGCTTCGGACAGCATGGCGCGGAGTTCGTCGGCGCGGGCGGCGATGCGGTCGAGTTTCAGGGCCAGGTTCATTTCAGCCGGGACGGGATGTGGGCGAAGGGGATGGCCTCCTGGGTGCCGGTGGCGAGGTCCTTGACCTGGGCTGCGCCGGCGGCGATGTCGTCGTCGCCCAGGATGACGGCGGCGCGGGCGCCGGCGCGGTTGGCTCGCTCCATGCGGCGCTTGAGGTTGCCACGATAGGCGATCTCGGCGCGGATGCCGTTGGCGCGGAGGGATTGCAGGATTTCGATGGCGGCGGCCTCGGCGGCGTCGCCGACCGGGATGACGGCAACCGGGGCGGGAACGGTTGGGGTGTTGGGCATCAGCATGGCGAGGCGTTCGATGCCGGCGGCCCAGCCGACGGCGGGCGTGCTTGGGCCGCCCATCTCGGCGATCAGTCCGTCGTAGCGGCCGCCGGCCATCACGGTGCCCTGGGCGCCGAGGCTGGCGGTGACGAACTCGAAGGCGGTGTGGCTGTAGTAGTCGAGGCCGCGGACGATGCGCGGGTTTTCGGCGAATGGCACGCGGAAGTCGATCAGGTGGCGGCGCAGCTTGTCGTAGAAGGCGGCGGCGGCGGTGGTGAGGTAGGGCTGGATGGTGGGGGCGTCGGCGACGACGCGGCGGTCGGCGTCGTCCTTGCTGTCGAGGATGCGCATCGGGTTGCGGTCCAGGCGGTCGAGGCTGTCCTTCGACAGCGCGTCGCGGTGGGCGGTGAAGTAGGTGATCAGGGCGTCGCGGTAGGCGGCGCGGCTTTCGCTGTCGCCCAGGGTGTTGAGTTCGAGCACGGTGTCCTCGGCGACGTTGAGCGCCTTGAGGATGTCCCAGCCGCAGGCGATGACCTCGGCGTCGGCGAGCGGTTCGGCCGGGCCGATCAATTCGAGACCGATCTGGTGGAACTGGCGGAAGCGGCCTTTCTGTGGGCGTTCGTAGCGGAACATCGGGCCGGCGTAGAACACCTTGCGGGGCAGCGATTGGGTCAGGCCGTTGGACACCAGGGCGCGGCAGACGCCGGCGGTGCCCTCGGGCCGCAAGGTGATGGAATCACCGCCGCGGTCGTCGAAGGTGTACATTTCCTTCATCACCACGTCGGAGGTTTCGCCCAGGGTGCGGGCGAAGACGCGGGTGTCCTCGAAGATCGGAGTGATCCATTCATCGAAGCCGTAGGTGGCGGCGACTCGGCGGGCGGTCTGCACCACGCGGTCGAAGCGGCGTTGGTCGTCGCCGATGAAGTCGTGCGTGCCGCGGGCGGGCTGCAGGTCGGTCACGGTTGATCCTTGGTCGTTCTGGTTTTACTTATATAGGGTGATTCAACCGGGTCCTATCGGTGGCGTGGCGGCGGGACCTCGCGAAGAAGTGTCAGTGTTTTGCAGCCCTGCGAACCGCAGGCGTGGCGGCCGCGATTGCGGTCTTCCGGGGTGCACCAATAATTCATGCTATCTTCGGGCAACAGATGGTATCGCCAATTATAAGCCACTGTCTCGCCAAGTCAGGATAAGCAGATCGCCGGACGCAGGCTGGGTTTTTGGCGTTGTTCCGGTTGCGCAAGCCTTTAACTACAAACGGGGAGTCAAGCGATGTTCGATGCGACCAAGCTATTGGGTGCGCTGCTGGAGGGCCGGGCACCGGCCTCGATGCCTGGGCGCCTTGATGCTGCTTCGAGGCAGGGGCAGCAGGGCGGGTTGATGCAACAGGTGCTGTCCCAGCTCGGCGGCGCCAGTGCCGGTGCCGGGCTGGGGTCGCTGATCGGCGGCATGCTGGGGGGATCGGGGCAGCAGGCCCCGGGGGCTCAGCAGGCTGGCGGGGGATTCATGAACAATTTTGGTGAGTACGCGCGCCGCGCGGCGGCGTCGCCGCGGGACCAGGTGGCGCAGAACAATCCTGCGGCGATCGGTGGCCTGGGGGCGCTGGCCGGGGCGGTGCTGGGGGGCGGACGCGGCGCCATCGGCGGGGGAATCATGGCGATGCTTGGCAGCATTGCCTACACGGCGTTTCAGAATTCCTCGGCCGGGTCGGGTGCGGCGTCCGGGTCGGCTTCGGCGCCGGCGCCCGGTGCGGCTGCCGGCGGGTCGGCCGCCGGCGCGGCGCCGGCGAAGAGCTTGGCGCAGGTTCCCGGTTACTCGGACCCGGCGGAGGTGCAGCGCAAGGCGCGGTTGATGGTGCGCGCCATGGTACAGGCGGCGAAGGCGGACGGCACCGTCGATCAGGCCGAGACGGCGCGGATAACCGGCCACATCGATCGCGGCGGTGAAGGGCCGGAGGCGCGGGCGTTCGTGGAGCACGAGCTGCGTCAGCCGGTGGACCCGGCGGCCCTGGCGCGGGATGTCAAGAGCCGGCAGGAGGCGTTGGAAGTATACGCGGCGTCGGTGATGGCAATCGATGTCGATACCGATGCCGAGCGAGATTACCTGGCGAAATTGGCCAAGGCGTTGACGCTGCAGCCGGACGCCGTTGCGCAGGTCAACGCGGCGTTGAACGTACGGTGAGTTAGAAGGGCTGAGGGCGGCTCCGCCGCGGGGCTGATGGCGGCTCCGCCGCGGGGCCGGGGTTGAGAGCCGGGGCTAAGGCGCGCGGGCCGCCACCCGGCGGGGGTTTTTCAGCAACGCCGAACCGGGTCCGAGGCGTTCGGCTTTCATGTTCGGCTTTCACGGGGGGGGGGTCCATCATGTCGTCAGCGGTGCAAATCGGCCAGCCGATGCGTTACCTGGACAAGGCATTGGGTGCGTTGCGCGACCTGGGCATTCCGCTGCCCGAGGCGAGCAGTGCGGAGAGCCCGATGACCGGGCTGCTGAGCAAGATCTCGGCGCTGGACGAAGACCGGGTGGCGCTGATCGCGCGGGTGCTGAACCAGGCGTCGATGTTCAACGAGGTGGTGCGCGAACAGATCCGCGGCATGCATATCGGCAACCGATACGAAACAATAACGACAGCGTTCAACTCGATCCGTGACGACGCGCGGGAGATGGTCAAGCAGGTCGAGGATGGCCGCATCAGCACGTTCGAGCGGTTGTCGAACGTGTGGCAGAAGGTGACAAGGGGCGACATCGCCGACCGGTTCGACAAGATCCGCACGACCTATGTCGAGGTGTCGCGCGATACCAAGGACCAGATCGAGCGCGAACACGCGATCCTGAATGCGTATCTGGATTTCCGCGGCGCCATGAAGGAAGCCGAGGTGATGGCGCTGGAGGTGCTGAAGAAGGCCGAGGTTTCGCTGGAGACGGCGAAGGCGGGCACCGATGCGGCGTCACGCAAGATCGAGGCGGCGGCCGGTGCGACTCCGGTAGAGCGGGCGCGGCTGGAGTTGCTGCGCGACGAGGCGGTGCGGGTGCTGCAGGGCGAGGATGCTCGTTACCAGGTAGCGAAGGACCTGTCCGACAACATGACGGTTTCGTACAACGCCTCCGACGTGGTGATGGCGCGGCTGACGCAGACCACGGCGGCGAAGGAGCGGGTCTATCAGCAGTCGGTTTCGTTTTTCTCCACAAACGATACCGTATTGACGGCGCTGACCGCGTCGTTCACCGGGATGCATGGGCTGGCGGAGAGCACCAAGACGCTGGACAGCATGAAGGCGGGGGTGAACCAGAGCCTGGAAGTGCTGGCCGAGATCGGCGGTCAGGTGCAGGAGGCGGCGATCCGCGCCGGGTATGGGCCGACGATCCGGGCCGACGCGGTGAAGCGGCTGGTGGATTCGGTGTTGGCCTATCAGCAGCGTTCGCACGAGATCATTGCCGAGATGCGGCAGGCCGCGACCCAGAACAGCGACGAGATCCGCCGCACGGTGGAAGACAGCCGGCGCCAGATCGCGCGTCTGGCGCAGGATGCGACGCTGTTGCCGGACCCGGTCGTGAAAGCGCCGCCGCATGCCGTCTGAAGCCGCCGAACTGGAACCGGTGGCGGCCGCCGCGGAGCCGCCACGGCTGAACGACACGATGCTGGCGATGGACGTGGTCGATACGCTGCGTCACGCCGAGGGGCTGGTCGAGCGGGAACTCGGGGCGGATCAGCGGGCGTCGGCGTTGAAGCAGCGGCTGCGGGAGATTTATCGCACTCAGGGTATCGACGTTCCGGAGCACATCCTGGACGAGGGGGTGGCGGCGCTGGAGCAGAACCGCTTCGTCTATCAGCGGACACCCGCGAGCTTTGCCCGGCGGCTGGCGACGGCGTGGGCGACCCGGGCGGCGTGGGGGCGGGCGCTGGGGTTCGCGCTGCTTGCCATCGTCCTGCTGGCTGGCGGCTGGTGGTTCGGCATTCACCAGCCGGCGGAGCGGCGGCTGGTGGCCCAGCAGCAGGAACTGACGACGGGGCTGCCTCGGGCGCTGACGGCGGAGGTCGATCGGGTGCGGGCGGCGAGTACGCTGCCGGATGTGCGGGCGCGGGCGGATCGGCTGGCGGCGGAGGGGCAGGCCGCGGCTCGGGCTGGTTCGCTGGGGGATGCCCGAGCCAGGCTGGCGGCGCTGCAGGCGCTGCAGCGGCAGGTGTCGCAGGCCTACACGGTGCGCATCGTGTCGCGGCCGGGGATGCCGTCGGGGGTGTGGCGGACGCCGGCGGAAAATCAGGGGGCGCGGAACTTCTACCTGATCGTCGAGGCGGTCGATGGTGCCGGGCGTCCGGTGGTGGTTCCGGTGACCAGCGAGGAGGATGGCCGCACCGCCAATGTCAGTTCGTGGGGGGTGCGGGTCAGCGCCGACACGTTCGAGCGGGTGAGGCAGGACAAGATGCGCGACGGGGTGGTGCAGGATCCGATCGTCGCCACCAAGAAGGCGGGCGAATTGGATCCGCGCTGGAGCATCGCCACCAGTGGCGGCGCGATCCTGAAATGGTGAGGCGGCGGCGGGAGCGGGAATGATCAACGGTCTGCAGTTGCTCGACAACGTTGACCAACGGCTGCGCCAGATCCAGGGCGAGGCGGCGGCGGGGCAGTCGGAGCTGGAATGGCTGATCGCGCGGCGCGACCAGGCGCGGGCTGACGAGGCGGCGGCGCTGCGGGCGCTGGCCAGGATCCGGCTGGCCGCGCTGGGCGAGGGTTCGGTCGATCTGCGGCGGCTGGATGAGGCGGACGCCAAGGCGGAGGCACTGCTGTCTCGGCGTCGGGCGGAAATAGAAGCGGCGCGGGAGGCGTTGCACGCCAGGGAGCCGGCGCTGGCTGCGGCGGAGCGGGAGCGGGAGCGGATTGCCAGCGCGCTGCGGGATGCCGATGCCAACGCCGAACGGGCGCTGTCGGCGGCAAAGCAGCTTGTGCTGGATGATCCGGAATGGCAGGCCAGGCAGCAGGTGGCGGAGGCAGCGTCTCGGGTGGCGGAACATGCCGAGCAGAAGGCCGCGTTCGCGCTGACGGACAGCGAGGTGAAGGGCCGACCGTATCTGGCGGACCCGCTGTTTGCCTATCTATGGCGGCGCGGATTTGGCACGCCGCGGTATCGGTCCTGGTTTCCAGTGCGGTTGATCGATCGCTGGGTGGCCAGGGTGGCTCGGTTCGACGTCGCCAGGCGCGATTATGCGCTGCTGACGGATTTGCCGAAGCAGCTTGCGGGGCACGCCGAACGGATGCGAGGCGTGGCGGAGAGCGAGGCGGCCGAGGTCACGGAACATGCTCGCCGGATCGCCGGGCTGCCGGGGGCGCACGAGGTCGAGGCGCTGCGGCGGTCGCTGGACGAGGCGGACGCCAGGCTGGAGACGGAGCGGGCGGCGGTGGAGACGGTGCGGGGCGGTGTGAGCTCGGCCGCGGCGGGCGAGGACGCGCTGACGCAGGAAGCAATGGGCGCGCTGGAGGCGGCGCTTGGGCAGCGCAGCCTGCAGTCGCTGCGGGCCGCCGCGGCGCGGACTCCGACGCTGGAGGATGACGCGATCGTTGCGTCGCTGGAGCAGGCCGGCGCGGTGCGGGCCGAGGCGGAGCAGATGCTGGTGCAGCGCCGAACGGGGGTAAAGGCGGCGCAGGACCAGGTGCGGGAACTGCGGCAGGTGCGGCAGGAGATGCGCCAGCGCGGCTATGGGCAAAGCCGCTGGAATTTTGGTGACGGGGCGATGGTGGGGATGCTGCTGGGCGAGTTGCTACGTGGTGCGGTCAGCCGGGGCGGGTTCTGGGATCAGATGAACCGGCGGCAGGTTCCTGATCCGTGGGGCGGCGGTGGCCGGGGGCGTCAGGGGTCGGAGGGCGGTAATCGGCAGGGGCCGTGGAACTTGCCGCCGATGCACGATCCGTGGGGTCAGTTGGGTGGCGGCGGAGGGCTCAGCGGGGGGTTTGGCGGCGGCGGATTCCGCACCGGCGGGCGGATTGGCGGTGGTGGCGGCGGGTTCCGGACCGGGGGGTCGTTTTAGCGGGGCCCGTTTTCGTGGGACAGGGTGATCATTTCGGCCTCGACGATGCGCCGGAAGGCCGGGTCCAAAGTGGTGAGGTCGACGAGGTCCACCTTGATCGTCAGGTCGGAGTCCGACAGGGCGTCCTGTAAACGGGCGATCGCTTCGGGATTGAGTTGTGTCGTGCCGCTGAGTGCGAGATCTAGATCGGAATAGCGGCGGGCGGTGCCGGTGGCGCGGGATCCGAACACGAAGACCGCGGTGCCGGCCGGCAATAGGGCTGCAAGAATGGGCTGAAGGATCGCCAGATCGTGCGGCGTCAGGTCGATCGTCTGGGTCATTTCGTTCGCGCGAGTAACTGGTCGCGAAGATACTCGGCCTCGGCGAGGAACGCTGGAATGGCGGCGGCGACCTTGCGGGCAGTGTCGGCTTGATAGGTGTGGCTGGTGAGTGCGCGCAGGTCGCGATAGCGGTGCCAGGTGGGCCAGTCCCCTGACAGCAAGGCTTGCTGGTTGGCGGTGCGGATCAGGTCTTGAAACGTCATCTGATCCACCTCCTCGGGAGATGCGGCGGTCTGGCGGATGAAGCGCCTGAGCAGGCGGTGGAAGAGTTCGTAGGTGAGTCCGAAGCGGTGGATCAGGCCATCGCGAAGCAGTTCGTCGGCCGGGTCGCGATGAACCCGGCCTAGGCCGTCTTGCAGACGCGCGACGGCTCTGACCAGCGGGGTGACGTCCAGGGGGTTAGCCAGAGGACGATACCCAGCCCGGGTTTTTGCTCGGCAAGGTTCTACTCAGCCGCGATCTTGTCCTGTTCGGCAGCGGCTTTCAGCGCGGCAGCCTTGGCTTCGACCAGTTCGACGATGTGGTCCACCATGGAGGCGCCGTCGATGGTGTGGTCGGTCTTGCCGGCGCTGTAGATCATGTGCCGGCCGTTGCCGCCGCCGGTGACGCCGAGATCGGTCATCAGCGCCTCGCCGGGGCCGTTCACCACGCAGCCGATGATCGACAGGGTCAACGGGGTCTCGATGTGGCCGAGGCGGTCTTCCAGCGTGCGGACGGTCTCGATCACGTTGTAGCCCTGGCGGGCGCAGGACGGGCAGGAGATCACCTTGACCCCGCGATGGCGGATGCCGAGGGTCTTCAGCATGTCCCAGCCGACGCGGACCTCTTCCTCGGGTTCGTCGGACAGCGAGACGCGCATCGTGTCGCCGATGCCGGCCCACAGCAGCGAGCCGAGGCCGATCGAGGATTTCACGGTGCCCATGCGGCGGCCGCCGGCCTCGGTGATGCCGATGTGCAGCGGGTGGTCGCAGACCTCGGCGAGTTGCTGGTAGGCGGCGACGGCCAAGAACACGTCGGATGCCTTGACGCTGATCTTGAAGTCGTGGAAGTCGTGCTGTTGCAGGATGTTGGCGTGATACAGCGCGCTTTCGACCAGCGCCTCGGGGTTCGGTTCGCCGTATTTTTCCAGCAGGTGCCGCTCCAGCGAGCCGGCGTTGACGCCAATGCGCATCGAGCAGCCGTTGTCGCGGGCGGCGCGGATCACTTCCTTGACGCGTTCGTCGCTGCCGATATTGCCGGGGTTGATCCGCAGGCAGGCGGCGCCGCTGTCGGCGGCTTCCAGCGCGCGGCGGTAGTGGAAGTGGATGTCGGCGACGATCGGCACCTCGATCTGCGGCACGATCTGCTTCAGCGCCAGGGCGCTTTCCTGGTCGGGGCAGGAGACCCGGACGATATCGACGCCGGCGGCCTCGGCGCGCTTGATCTGGGCGACGGTGGCGGCAACGTCGTGGGTCAGGGTGTTGGTCATGGTTTGCACCGTGATCGGCGCGCCGTCGCCGACGGGCACCTTGCCGACATAGACCCGGCGCGATTTTCGGCGGATGATTTCCTGGTAGGGGCGGTAGGACATAGGGTCTCCTGTCTGGTCGGAACGCTCGCTGCGCGGTGACCTGAATTGGGCACGGACGTTGCCGTTGTAGAGCTACAGTCTACACCCTGGTCGCGAACTATCCCAAGCCGCGGCTCGATGGCCGCGATTGCCCTTGATGGTGACGCGAAGCTGCAGGGGAGGGCGCCGCGCGTTGGCTTTAGCAGACCTCGGTGTGGGGTGTCAGGCGGCAATTCGCTACCGCCTGGGTTGCGTCGATGCAAGTGCTGGCAGCGTGGACGCCGGAATCCTCGATCCGGCTGGGTTCGGCGGCGCACTGAGCCGGATCGAGCGGGTTGGCGCCGAGGCCGAGGATTTGCCGAACCCGACCATGTAGGAGCTTGAGAACCGAGGGTGCGCGGTTTCCGGTTCGATCTTGCTTTTGGGCCACAGGACAGGTTTTTCCACAGCATTAAATTGGCGTGACGTTTCGCCGTGCGGCGGGGCGGTCGGTCGGCCGGGTTTTGGTTGGCCGGTTGGCGGCCCTGCTTGTCCGAGGCGTTGGTCAGGAAATAATTGCCTGTTCTCGTGCCCAGGTTGCAAGCGCCTCGCGCAGCCCGAACCCTTCGCCGCGCCTGATCGAGGCCAGCACGGATCGGAAGGCGCGCATGTCGACCTGCGCGAACATCGCCTTGATCGGCAGGACGGCACTGGCCGGCATCGATAATGTGGTGACCCCCAAGGCGGCGAGCACCAGCGCCTCGAGCGGGCGGGAGGCGGCCTCGCCACAGATCGAGATCGGGACCCGTGCGGGCTTTGCCGCGAGCACCAGTTGTTCGATCATGTCGAGCACGGGTTGGGACAGGAAATCGTAGCGATCGTAGAGCGATGGCGTGCCGCGGTCGGCGGCGAACAGGAACTGTATCAGGTCGTTTGAACCGAGCGAGATGAA
Source organism: Rhodopila sp. (assembly GCF_965277825.1). NCBI lineage: Bacteria > Pseudomonadati > Pseudomonadota > Alphaproteobacteria > Acetobacterales > Acetobacteraceae > Rhodopila > Rhodopila sp. The sequence continues at coordinate 2,136,875 of NZ_OZ255846.1, forward strand.
ATCCGCTGTCTGCATCAGTTGGGGGAGCTGCCACATCAGCGCCGGCACCTCCAGCATGGTGCCGATGTGCAACGACTGTGGGACGGGGCGGACCCGTTTGGCCTCGGCCAGCAGCAGCGCCTTGGCGGCGGTGAACTCGGCCACGGTGGCGACCATCGGGAACATCACGCTGAGCTCGCGGCCGCCGGCGGCGAGCAGCAGGGCGCGCAATTGGCGGCGCAGCAAGGCCGGGCGGTCGAGGCCGACGCGCAGTGAGCGCCAGCCCATCGCCGGGTTCTCCTCCTCGATGATGGTGCCGGGCAGCAGCTTGTCGGCGCCGAGGTCGAGGGTGCGGAACACCACCGGCTTGCCGTCGGCCTCGTCGAGCACGCGGGCGTAGATCGCGGTCTGTTCGGCGACGTCGGCGACCGAACCGCGCGCCAGCATGGCGATTTCGGTGCGGAACAGGCCGATGCCGTCGGCGCCGGTGCGGGCGAGCTGCGGCAATTCGAGGCTGAGGCCGATGTTGAGCATCAGTTGCAGGCCGATGCCGTCGGCGGTGACGGCGGGGCGCCCGCGCCAGGTCGCCAGTTCGGCGTATTTGGCGTTGCGGGCGTCGAGTGCTCGGATGTAGGCGAGGCGGACCTCGGCTTCGGGGCGCAGGATGAATTGGCCTTCGTCGCCGTCGACCACGGCGCAATCGCCTTGTTCGGCGCTGTCCAGCATGCCGCGCAGGCTGCCGATGGCGGGGATGCCCAGGGCTCGGGCAAGGATCGCGGCGTGTCCGGCGGGACTGGCTTCCTCGACCGCGACGCCGGCGATGCCGCGGGCGTGCCAGTCGAGCAGTTCGGCCGGCCCGAGGCGGCGGGCCAGCAGGATGGCGCCCTCCGGCACCGGGGCTCGGGGTGGCTCGCCGAGCAGCGCGGTGAGCAGGCGGTTGGCGAGGTCCTCCATGTCGGCCAGGCGTTCGCGCAGATAGACGTCGCTGATCCGGCGCATGCGGTCGTGCAGTTCGCCGGCGACGCGCTGCACGGCGGCCTCGGCGGTCATGCCGCCGCGGATCACCTCGGCGACGCGGCGCAGCCAGCCGGCATCGGAGGCGACCAGGCGGTAGGCGTCGAGCACCTCACGCGAGGCGTTGACATCGGCGGTGCGGCCGTTGCTGGGGACGTCGGCGAACAGGTCGTCGAGGCCGCGCTGCATGCGGGCCACCGCCTGGTCGAGCCTGGCCTGTTCGGCTGGGAGATCCTCGGCGATCATGCGCACCACCGGGCGGGCGGAGCGCAGCAGGACGATGTTGCCGACGGCGATGCCGCCCATCAGCGGCGCGCCGGTGAACAGTCGTGGCACGGTGTCGGCCAGGCCCTTGGGCGAGCCGTCGGTGGCGCCGCTTCCGGCCAATGTCTCGGCCAGCAGCATGGCGACGGTTTCGAGGTCATCGACCTCGGGTTCGCTGAAGTTGCGCGGGGTGCGGTTCTGCACCACCAGCACGCCCAGGGTGCGGCCGGAGCGGCGCACCGGCACGGCGAGCAAGGAGGCGAAGGGTTCCTCGCCGGTTTCCGGGCGGTAGGCGAAGGCCGGATGGTTCTGCGCGTCGGGCAGGTTCATTATCGTGCCGGTGGCGGCGCAGAGGCCGACGATGCCTTCACCGACGCGCAGCCGGGTGCGGCCGATGGCGTCACGGTTCAGGCCCTCGGTGGCGGTGAGTTCGAGGATGTCGCCAGGGCGCTGGACGTAGATCGAGCAGACCTCGCTGGCCAGTTCGGAGGCGACGAGGCGGACCATGGCCGAGAGCGGGGCGGAGCCATGGGCGCGGAGATCGCGCAGCCGGGCGAGCAGTTCGCGGTGACCGCTCATCGGGCATTGGCACCGGTGCGGGGGGGCGCGCCGATGGTTGCGCTGGCGCCGGTCTGGTTGGCCGGCGGGGCGGCGTTGTGCTGCATGGTCAAGGGATAGCGATCCGGTCCTGGGTGGGCGGACAAATTAGCAAACACCCGGCACCAGCGCACGCAGTTCAGCCGGCGTCGCGGACGAGAGTTTGGCGCGGCGTTCGGTGACGCGGATCATGATGTCGTGTAGCAGGCATGCGAGACGGTCACGGCCTGATGGCGGGCGGCATCAAGCAATAGGCTTGCTGCCGCCCGGCGCGATCATGGACTTGTCCGGTCGGATGATTCACGCGCCTTGGACGTTCCGCCCGGCGCGATCATGGACTTGCCTGGTCGGATGATTCACCCGCCTTGGACGTTCCGCCCGGCGCGATCATGCGCCGGTCATCGCCGCCACCAGCCGCGTTTTGGCTCTGCCGGGGGTTCGCCGCCGGCGCCGATCAGGATCGGCCTGACCAGGGGTTCGGCCGCGGCTGGTTCAGCGTTGATATCAGCAGCGGCGGTATCGTTGGCCGGCACGGCGGGCGGTGGCGCTGGTTCGGTCGGCGGCAGCGGCGATTCGGCCGCCGGTTCGGGGGCTGCCGAGTTGATGATCTCGGCCGCGGTCGGCTGCGTGCCGCGCGCATCGGATGCGGCCGGATCGGCCGACGTGGCGCCGACGGTTGCCGGGTCGATGTCGGAGGCCTCCGGGTCGGGCGCGGTGTTATTGACGATTTCGGCGGCCGAGGCGGCGCGTTGCGGCGGCTGGGCTTCGGCCGCGCGTTCGGCCTGATCCATCACGTCGAAAATGTCGAACGCGCGGCCGCCGAACGGATCGGCCGGCGTGGGTCCGGCGTAGACCGGGGTGAGTTCGGGTTGATCCGCGCCCGGCACCGCCATCGGCGGCAACTCGGTTTCGTTGTCGCGCCGCCGGCGGCGTCCGCCGCGCCGGCCGCGGCGACGGTTGCGCGGGTCGTCGTCGGCGCCCGCTGGGGCCGCGGCCGGGTCGGCTGCTTCGTCGCCGGAGGGTTCGCCGGGCTCACCCGATTCGGTGGCCTCGCCCGGATCGGCCAGTTCGGCGGGATCGCGCGATGCGGCCAGTTCGGCGGTGGCGGGTACGGCCTCGGTCGGTTCGGCGGGGGCGCCGTCCTGGGTGTCGGCGGCAGCCGGCTGCTGGCCGTCGCGCCGACCGCCACGGCGGCGGCGACGGCGGCGTTTGCGGCGGCGGTCGGCGTCGTCGCCCCCGTCTTCGGTGCCGCCATCCTCGGCGCCGCCATCTTCGGTGCCCCCATCTTCGGTGCCGGCGTCTTCGGCGCCCGCATCCTCGGCGCGCTGTTCGGCGCTGTCGTCCTCGCTGTCGTCGTCCTCGTCCTCGGCGCCGGCGGCATCGGCCCGGTCCTCGTCGTCCTCGGCCGCCGCCGCGGGGAGCGGCAGCGGGCGTTCCGCGGTCACCACCGCGGCGACTTCGTCGGGCGAGCGGGTGCGCAGTTTCTCGATGCGGAACTGCGGCGCGATCTGGGCGTCGTCGGCGGCGATGATGACGCGCATCGCGTAGCGCAGTTCGATTTCCTGCAGCCGCTCGCGCTTGTGGTTCAGCAGATAGAGTGCGACCGGGCTGGAGACGTGGACGACGATCTCGGCGGAGCGGCGCTTGCTGCCCTCGTCCTCGATGCCGCGCAGCACGTGGATGGCGGCGTTTTCGGTGCTGCGGACGTGGCCGGTGCCGCCGCAATGCGGGCATAGGATGAAGCTGGTTTCGGCGAGCGAGGGGCGGAGCCGCTGGCGGCTCATTTCCAGCAGGCCGAAATGGCTGATGTGGCCGACCTGGATGCGGGCGCGGTCGTTCTTCAGCGCCTCCTTGATGCGGCGTTCGACCATCGCGTTGTGGCGTTTCGATTCCATGTCGATGAAATCGATCACGATCAGTCCGGCGAGGTCGCGCAGGCGCAACTGGCGGGCCACTTCGTCGGCGGCTTCGAGGTTGGTGCGCAGCGCGGTTTCCTCGACGTTGCGCTCCCGCGTGGAGCGTCCGGAGTTGACGTCGATGGCGACCAGCGCCTCGGCCTGGTTGATCACCAGGTAGCCGCCGGAGCGAAGCTGCACGGTGGGCATCAGCATGCCGTCGAGCTGGGCCTCGACCTGGTTGCGGGCGAACAGCGGCTGGCCGCCATCACGCCAGAGCTGCACCTTCTTGGCGTGGGTCGGCATCAGCATGCGCATGAAGTCGTGCGCGGCGTGCCAGCCGTCCTCCCCATCCACCAGGATTTCGTCGATGTCGCGCGAGTAGACGTCGCGGATGGCGCGCTTGATCAGGCTGGCCTCTTCGTAGATCAGCGCCGGGGCGACCGACTTCATGGTGTGGTCGCGGATGTCGTCCCACAGCCGCAGCAGGTATTCGCAGTCGCGCTTGATCTCAGGTTTCGGGCGGTTGGCGCCGGCGGTGCGCACGATCATGCCCATGCCGCGGGGGATATCGAGTTCGGCCATCACCTCCTTCAACCGGCGGCGGTCGGTGGCGGAGGTGATCTTGCGCGAGATGCCGCCGCCGCGCGGGGAGTTCGGCATCAGCACGCCGAAGCGGCCGGCGAGGGAGAGGTAGGTGGTCAGCGCGGCGCCCTTGGTGCCGCGTTCCTCCTTGACCACCTGGATCAGCAGGATCTGGCGGCGGCGGATCACTTCCTGGATCTTGTAGTTGCGCATGAAGCGGGGCGGCATGCGGCGTTCGCGCTGGTCGTCGCTGCTTTCGTGGTCGCTGCCGCCGACGGTTTCGGGCGGCGGCAGCGACTCGATCGGGTCGCCGTTGGCATCGTCGCGATCGCGATCGTCGGTGTCGGACTCGTCCTCGACAATCGGTTCGGAGACGATTTGTCCGCGCGGGAGCCGTTCGAGGGCGACCGCGTGCGGTGCTTCGAGCGGGTCGGCGAGCAGCGGCGGGACCGAAGCCGTGGCCCAGGCCTCGGCGGCCGACATGGGCGGGGCGGCCTCGGCGGCCGACGCGGGCGGGCCGGTCTCGGCGACCGACGCGGGCGGCGGGGCAGCCTCGGCCCGCGGCACGGCAGCGATCAGCGGCGGGGTTGCCGCCAACGCCCAGGGTTCGGCAGCCAACGCGTCGGCCGCCGATGCAGGCGCCGACCCGGTTTGTGCCGACCCCGTCTGGGCCAATTGCACTTGGGCCGATCCCGTCTCTACCGACCCCGTCTCTGCCGACCCCGTCTGTAGCGCCGGCGTTTGCGCCGCTGGGGCGTGCGGCGCGGCCTCGGTGGCGCCGGGTGCGTCGACGGCGTGGGTCAGCGCCAGTTCGAGATCGTCTTCCTCTTCCTCGCGGCGGGCCTCCTCGGCCTGCATTTCGATCAGGCGTTGGCGGTCGGCGATCGGGATCTGATAGTAGTCGGGATGGATTTCGCTGAATGCCAGGAAGCCGTGGCGGTTGCCGCCATATTCGACGAACGCCGCCTGCAGGCTGGGTTCGACGCGGACTACCTTGGCGAGGTAGATATTGCCCTTGAGTTGCCGCTTGGTCGATGTCTCGACATCGAAATCTTCAAGTCGGCTACCGTCCAGCACCACGACGCGGGTTTCTTCCGCGTGCGAGGCGTCGATCAGCATGCGTTTGGTCATTTAGCCTTGAACTCCGGTACGCCGCCGTGATGCTGGAGCCGGCCCTTGGTTGGGTTGCGGTCAGCGAACGGCTGGCAAGGATTGCGGGAAGGGGCCCGCCCGAAGTTTCAGGACAGCGATGGTGATCGGCACACGCCGCGCGGCTAGCCCCGGAAGATCCGGCTCGGAACGGGCCGAAAGCATTGCCTGGGTCACCCGAAAATCCGGGTGGCGGTGCAAATCCGGGCAGGCGTGGCGCGACGTGCTGCATCAGTCCCTGACGTTCGGATGGCGCGTTCCATGGAAACGCGGCCCCGTGTGAAAGTCGGCGCTGGTGCTGCCTGCATGGCGGATCGGGCCGCGGCGGACAGGACCCCGGCGCGCCACGAATCCAAGATGGCGGGCGCGACACGGACGGCGACGTGGCCGCGGCGGAACGGATCCTTCCCCACACCTGCCAGCCTGGCTCCGACCAGACCGTGCAAGGGATCACGCGCCGCCGGAAAAAGCCAGGGAACCGCGATTACCAGCGACCCCCGGTCATCGCCGGAGCGGTCTGACCATGACGCAAACCGACCCGGGCCGCAAGCACATCGTTCAGCGGCGCCATTAAGCCATCGCAATCAACATTTAAGCTGCGGCTCTGGATCCGATATGTTAACAGCGGGCATGGTCACCGAACCGTTTGCACGTCGGTTGCTGCTGCGCCGTTTCGCGGCCGGCGGGTCGGTGTTCGGCACGTTCCTGCTGCCGCCGGCGTTGCAGCGGGCGATGGCGGGCCCGCAACTCCCGTCACCGCAGCTCCCGTCACCGCTGCCGTCCCGGCAGCGTCCGTCGCGGCGCGAAATGCGGCATCCCGAGGCGGCGCGGCCACCGCCGCCGCTGATCATGCTCGATCCCGGGCATGGCGGGCGGGATCCTGGCGCGATCGGCCTATCGGGGACCTATGAGAAGCATATTTCGCTGGCCACGGCGCTGGAGCTGAAGCGTCAGTTGGAGGCGGGCCGGCGCTACCGGGTCGCGCTGACCAGAGCCGAAGATGTCTTCATCCCGCTGGATGATCGGGTGGAGCGGGCGCAGCAGCGCGGCGCGGCCCTGTTCGTCTCGATGCATGCGGACGCGCTGGCGGATCACTCGGTGCGCGGGGCCTCGGTCTATACCCTGGCGCAGACCGCCTCGGACGCGCAGAGCGCGGCGCTGGCGCGCAAGGAGAACAGTGCCGACCGGTTCATCGGGCGAAGCTGGCAGGGCACCTCGCCCGAGGTCTCGCAGATCCTGGCCAGCCTGGTGCGGCGCGAGACCCGGGCCGGATCGGTGCGGATCGCGCGCAGCCTGGTCGGCTGCCTGGACCAGGACCTGCCGATGCTGGAGCATCCGGATCGGCATGCCGGGTTCGTGGTGCTGAAGGCGGCCGACATTCCCAGCGTGCTGGTGGAGATGGGGTTCATGTCCAACCGGCGCGATGAGGCGGCGCTGCGTCGGGTCGATCACCGCCGTCTGGTGGCCGACGCGATGCACCGCGCGATCGAGGCGTATTTCGCCGGGCTTGGCAACGTGGCGGACAGCTCCGCTCGCGGGCTCGGCTAGCTCGCCTTCAGGGTGACCATGAACGGTCACCGCGCTTTAGCGCTTTGTTTGCGCGAGCAACTGCATCAGCCTGACTTTTCCAGTCGGGCTGATGTTGCTCCAGATCGTATCGCTGCACTGCGCTCGGATCGCACCAGGCCGCGCGAGGCTACCAAAATGTGTGATCCGATGGCTGGCGATTCGCCGCAAAAGCGTTCATATCGCGGCCATGACAGGACCCCTGAGAGCCGGCGAGAAGCTGGCGCCCTCCGGCCGGGTTAAATCCGAGCGGGCGCAATCCGAGGCGGGCGGTCCGCGCGGCAGCGGCGGCTCGGGAAAACCGCCGAAGCGGCGCGCCGGGGTTTTGGTGCGGACCGCGCGCGGCATCATTGGCGCGGTGCTGGGCGTGGTGCTGCTGGTCGGCGTGATCGGTTCGGCCGGCGCCTACATGGCCTACAAGCATTTCAGCGCCGACCTGCCGGATGTCGATGGGCTACGCAACTACCGGCCGCCGGTGATGAGCCGGATCTATGCCGGGGATTCGCGACTGCTGGCGGAGCTGGCGTCGGAGCGGCGGATTTTCGTGCCGGTGGCGGCGATGCCGGAGATCGTCAAGCAGGCTTTCATTTCGGCTGAGGACCGGAATTTCTACACCCACAGCGGGATCGACCCGATGGCGATCCTGCGCGCGGCGATGTTCGATCTGGCGCATGCCGGGCAGGGGCGGCGGCCGCTGGGTGCGTCGACGATCACCCAGCAGGTTGCCAAGAACATGCTGCTGGACGGCCAGATGTCGATGTCGCGCAAGGTCAAGGAGGCGATCCTGGCGATCCGGATCGAGCAGACCCTGAGCAAGGACCGGATCCTGGAGCTGTACCTGAACGAGATCTATCTCGGGCAGGGCGCCTATGGGGTGGCGGCGGCGGCGCAGACCTACTTCAACAAGCCGCTGGACAAGCTGACGCTGGCCGAGGCGGCGTTCCTGGCGGCGTTGCCGAAGGCGCCGAACAACCTCAATCCGTTCAAGTACCCCGAGGCGGCGCGGGTGCGTCGCGACTACGTGCTGGACCGGCTGGCCGAGGATCACGTGATCACTCCGGCGCAGCAGGCCGAGGCGAAGGCGGCGCCGGTGGTGCCGTCGGAATTCCGTCGGCCGCCGCCGATCCCCGGGGCCGATTGGTTCACCGAGGACGTGCGGCGTCAGTTGCTGGTTCGGTTTGGCCAGGACGCCACCACGCAGGGGGGCCTGATGGTGCGCACCAGCCTGGATCCGGCGCTGCAGGTCGCCGCCGAACGGTCGTTGCGGGATGGGCTGATGAACTATGACCATGCGCTGGGCGGCTGGCGCGGGGCGGTGGCGCATCTGGATCTGCCGGCGGACGGTTTCGAGACGCAATGGCCGGCGGCGCTGAACCAGCAGCCGCGGCCGCCCGGCATGCTGGCGGAGTGGCAACTGGCGATCGTGGCGACGGTTTCGGACAGCACGGCGAAGGTGGAGTGGCTGAACCATCTGGGCGAGCGGCGGGCGGCGATGCTTGGGCTGCCGGATGTGGCCTGGGCGCGGACGGTGCGGGACGGCAAGCCGGGCCCGGCGCCGCGGCGGATGGCCGATGTGGTGCGGGTGGGTGACGTGGTGATGATCAAGCCGCCGGCGGTGCAGCCTGGGCCGCCCAGGGGTCCGGTGGTGCCGGTGCGGGGGCGCCTGCCGGCGGTCGCGATGCCGGCGGCGATGAACCGAGCGACGTTGTGCCAGGTGCCGCTGGTGCAGGGTGCGATGGTGTCGCTGGATCCGCAGAGCGGGCGGGTGCTGGCGATGGTCGGGGGCTGGAGCTACGAACAGAGCCAGTTCAACCGCGCCACGCAGGCCAATCGCCAGCCTGGCTCGAGCTTCAAGCCGATCGTCTATCTGACCGCGCTGGAAAAGGGCGTGTCGCCGAGCCAGCGGTTCCTGGATGCGCCGATCGTGGTGGACACGCCGGATGGGCGCTGGCGGCCAGGCAACTATGAGGGCACGTTCGGTGGCCCGACGTCGCTGCGGGTGGCGCTGGAGGAATCGTTGAACCTGGTGACGCTGCGGGTGGCGCAGCAGGTCGGCATGAAGGCGATCGCCGACAACGCGATTGCCTTCCACGAGGTGGATTCGATGCCGCTGGTGCTGCCGGCGGCGCTGGGCGCGGTGGAGACCACGGTGATGCGGGAAGCCGGTGCCTACGCGTCACTGGCGATGGGCGGACGTGAGGTCATTCCCAGTCTGATCGACAGCGTGCAGGACCCGGATGGGCACGTGGTGCTGCGCTCGCCCGGGCTGGACTGCACCGGTTGCGGGGATGCGGCGAAGCCGCCCGACGTGGTGGATACGCGGGCGCAGATCGCCGACCCCGCCAGTGTGTTCCAGTTGGTCACGATGATGCAGGGGGTGGTGCAGCGTGGCACCGGCAAGCCGGCTGGCAAGGGGTTGAACCGGCCGATCGCCGGCAAGACCGGCACAACGCAGGATTTCGCCGATGCCTGGTTCGCCGGCTTCACCCCGGATCTGGTCACCGTAGTCTGGGTCGGCTTCGATACGCCGGCCAGCCTTGGCGACAACCAGACCGGCGGGGCGGTGGCGGCGCCGATCTGGAACAGCTACATGACAACCGCGCTGGCGGGCCATCCGGTGCTGTCGTTCCCGATGCCGCCGGGGGTCACGATGGCGCCGTGGGACAGCGGCCGGGGCGGTTCGGTTGTCGACGCGTTCAAGCCGGACCAGGTTCCGGGTGCCTCGGCGCCGTTGGGCATGGGGCTGGCCAGCGCGCCGTCGTCAGATGCGGCGCAGCAGACGTCGGGCGTGCACGGCGGGGTTGATAGCGGGCTGGGCGGGCTGTATTGACGCGGCCCGTTGCACCGGAGCATCTGCTGAGCCATGTCCGCTGAGTCCGACGCTTTGAACGAGCAGATCAAGCAGTCGATCGCGCTGCTGAGGAGGCATCTTTGACTGGGATGTCGCCGAGGCCCGCCTGGCTGAGCTGAACCACCGCGCCGAGGACCCGGGCTTGTGGAACGATGCCGCGGCGGCACAGAAGCTGATGCGGGAGCGCAATCAGATCGCGTCGTCCATGGATGCGGTGCGGGCGCTGGAAAGCGAAGTGGCCGATGCCGGGGAGCTGATCGGGCTGGCCGAGGCGGACGGCGATGCGGCGATGGTCGCCGAGGCGATGACGTCGTTGCGGGCGGCCGCCGAGGACGCCAAGCGGCGCGAGATCGAGAGCCTGCTTTCGGGTGAGGCGGATGGCAACGACTGCTACATCGAGCTAAATGCCGGCGCGGGGGGAACCGAGGCGCAGGACTGGGCCGAGATGTTGATGCGAATGTATATGCGCTGGGCCGAACAGCACGCCTACAAGGTGCAGTTGATGGAAGCCAGCGAGGGCGAGCAGGCCGGTATCAAGTCGGCGACGCTGCAGATCACCGGGGCCAACGCCTATGGCTGGCTGAAGACCGAGGGCGGGGTGCACCGGCTGGTGCGGATCAGTCCGTTCGATGCCAATGCTCGGCGGCAGACGAGCTTTGCGTCGGTCTGGGTGTATCCGGTGGTGGATGATTCGATCGAGATCGAGATCAACGAGGCAGACTTGAAGGTGGATACCTATCGGGCCTCGGGGGCTGGTGGGCAGCATGTGAACAAGACCGAGAGCGCGATCCGGATTACGCATGTGCCGAGCGGGATTATTGTGGCTTGTCAGACTGATCGCAGTCAGCACCGTAATCGGGCGACGGCTATGGCGATGCTGAAGGCGCGGATGTACGAGGCTGAGCTGCAGCGGCGCGAGGCGGTGACGGCGGCGCAGGAGAGCGCCAAGACCGATATCGGCTGGGGGCACCAGATCCGCAATTACGTGCTGGCGCCGTATCAGTTGGTCAAGGATCTGCGGACCGGGTTGGAGAAGGGCAATCCGGACGCGGTGCTGGACGGGGATCTGGACGAGTTCATGGCGGCGGCGTTGGCGGCGCGGTCTGGGGCGACGCGGTCGGAGGCTAGCGCGCAGGCGCGGTAGGGGTAGCTGGTCATCACGCAGGGCAAGTTGACCTCTTGTTAACCTGTCGGTTCGATAATTCAAGGCCAGGAGGCTCATCTTGGCTGACTTACTCGAATCGATGCGAGGAAACCCTGCTGGGAATTGGACGATCAGGGATGTAGAGCGCGTCTGCCGTCAAAGTGGCGTGGATTGCAGGCCGCCCAAGAGGGGTGATCATTATAAGGTGACGCATTCAAGCCAGACAAATATCGTGACCATACCCGCTCACAGGCCGATCAAACTCGTATATATCAAGCAGTTGGTTAAGTTCATTGAACGCGTGAGGTCCATATGATGAAACATGCTGACTATACGATCGTCATTGAACCAGCCTCAACTGAGGATGGCGGTGGCTTCCTGGCATTCGTTCCCGATCTCCCGGGATGTATGTCTGACGGCGATTCGTACGAACAGGCGGCACATAACGTCGTCGGGGCGATCGAAAGTTGGATCGAGGCAGCCGAGGAGATGGGGCGTCCGATCCCCAGTCCCACACCTCGTCGGGCATTGGCGTAGCGCGCCAGAGGCAGCGGGCCACAGAAGCGCCCAATCGTTGCCTTGGTCGAGCGCGGCGGCGGGGCGCGTGCCCTACCCGACACTTGGCGGCCAATTCGCAAAGTTTCAGACGGCCATTTCAGGCGTGCTGCGTTCAGCCTCCGCCATTAGCGAGAGGTCGGTCTGATCGCGTCTTTCATTTTTGCATGGTGATTAACGCTCTTTCTGCCTGGGATAAGGGAAGGTAAACATGAACACTCCGAAGACCCCCAAGGCCCTGAAGCGATGGACACAACCGACTAGAAGACCACACCCCCAAGCAACGGACGGGTATTATGGCATAAAGCACCCCGGTTTGGCTGCCTCATTCGGATGGATTATCACGTACTGGACCCATGTCGAAGAAATGATGATCGGTGTCTTCGAAGAACTTGTGACCGGGAACGCGCACCATCAAGACCAAGCTGTTTCCCAGTCTAGTAGAGAGATATTTAGATCGATTAACAAGTCAACAAACAAAAATAAGGATTATGGAAAGTCTATTGCAAACATCGCCTCACAATGTCACAAAGACAGAGATGTTTGATAATATAATCCGAGAATCTCGTCTTTAAACACAATCCGCAACGACTATGTCCATGGCTTTTGGGTGTGGAATGAGCAAAAAGGGACATTGTCACTTTGGGCACCCACTGCGGAACTACTTAACAATACAAATTCCAGATTCGTCGACGCCAACGAGCTAGATGCCACAATGGATCGAATGCGAGCACTCATGGACCTCATTCGTCTGCGCTTTTCGCATCAACAATAGCCTCGAATATCGCGATCACTTATCGCCTTCCGTGTTATATTAGTTCGGTTCTAATGTCCCCGCAGAGCACATTTTAAGCTCGAGCACACCAGCTTGGATCATTCCCTCTATAATAGTGCGGCTCCGTTTCTTCGTCGTGACGGACTTACCGAAACCATTTGCATGGTTCCGCTTTCGGAGTGGCAGGGGGGTTGGCAACGGGCGCTGCTAAAAGTGGTGGATCGAGTGCATACTTCGCGTCGGATGGAGCTTCGCCTGGACCCGCGGTATGATGCCGGGCAGGATTGCTAGGCTCGAACTGAACGTCTAACCCGGCGAACAAGCTTGGCGGAACAAGGTGCGCAAAGACGCACCTGAGGGAGAACGTGATGGCTTCGACTCTGACAGTGACGCCGGCGGCCGAGATCACCGCGCGGCTGGACCGGTTGCCGATGACCCGGCACATGTGGGTGCTGGTGCTGTTGATCTCGCTGGGCGGCTGGTTCGACACCTATGCCATCTTCCTGACCGGGTCGATCGCGCCGGGCATGTTCGCCGACAAGATCTTTACTCCGACGACGGTTTCACTGTTCGGGTTCACCGGGCTGGCGTCGTTCATCGCCGCGCTATTCGCCGGGCTGTTCATCGGCACGATGTTCTTCACCCAGGCGGCGGATCGGTTCGGCCGGCGCGCCGTGTTCACCTATTCCCTGGTCTGGTACTGCGTTGCCACCCTGGTCATGGCGTTTCAGTACACCGCGAATGGGGTGAACCTGTGGCGCTTCATCGCCGGCGTGGGCATCGGGGTGGAGCTTGTTACCGTCGATACGTTCATCTCCGAGCTGGTGCCGAAACGAGCGCGCGGCCGGGTGTTCGCGATCCAGCAATCGATCGGCTTCATTCCGGTGCCGGTGGTGGCGCTGCTGGCCTGGCTGCTCAATCCGACCGCGCCGTTTGGGCTGTCGGGGTGGCGCTGGGTGGTGATCATCGGTTCGGTTGGCGCGATCATCGTCTGGTTCGTGCGGCTGCGGATGCCGGAATCGCCGCGCTGGCTGGCTCAGCAGGGGCGGGTGGATGAAGCCGACCGGGTGATGAGCGCGATCGAGGCCAAGGTGGCGGCCGAAGCCGGCGGCACGCTGCCGGCGCCGGAGCCGCCGGTGGTCGAGGACCCGCGCAAGGGCAAGCTGTCGGAGATCTTCAACCCGACCTATCGCAGCCGCACGATCATGCTGTCGGTGGCCAATTTCTTTCAGACGATCGGCTTCTACGGGTTCGCCAACTGGGTGCCGACGTTGCTGATCGCCAACGGGATCCATGTCTCGCAGACCTTGGAATACTCGTTCATCATCGCCTTCGCCTATCCGCTGTTTCCGCTGTTCAGCAGCATGTTCGCCGATCGGATCGAGCGCAAATGGCAGGTGTGCCTGTCCTGCATCGGGATCGCGGTGTTTGGCGTGGCGTTCGCGTTCCAGACCAGCGCGGTGCCGTTGATCATCATCGGAACGATACAGACGATGATGAATGCCTGGCTGTCGTTCTCGGCGCATAACTATCAGGCGGAGTTGTTCCCGACCCGGATTCGCGCCACCGCGGTGGGGTTCGTCTATTCCTGGAGCCGTTTCAGCACGATCTTCACCGGCTTCATCATTGCCGCGACCCTGCAACGGTTTGGCGTGCCGGGGGTGTTCCTGTTCATTGCCGGGGCGATGGCGGTCGTGGTGATCTCGGTGGCGATGTTCGGCCCGCGCACCAACCGGCTTTCGCTGGAGGAGATCGCACGCCCGGTGGGCCAGGAATCATAGGTCGGAGCGGATCGGCCGGTTCGCGGTGGCGGCCTCGCAGCCGGTGCACTGGTCGGCGAACGACCGCGGGTTCGGCCGCTGGTCCAGGGCAGCGGAGCGCGGCGCGTCGATGACCTGGACGGTCATGGCGGCGAACACCGCGGCGACAAACATACTGCCGGCGGCGATCGCGGCCCGCTCGGTCCAGGCGCGGAAGGCTGCGGAGCGATAGGCCAGCGCCAGTTCCCAAAGGCCGTAGCCGGCGAAAAACGTGCTCAGGATCCCGAGCACGACGGAGCCGATTTGATGGGGCATGGAGGTGTTACGTCGGGCGCGCGGTGACCGGATCACCCGCGGCAGATCACGAACCGACGCCATTGGGCTGGGGCTTTGGTCTCGGTGGGGCTAGCGCATGATCGCGGCTTCGGCGGAACGTTCAAGGCGCGTCAATCATGCAACAAAACAAAGAGCTAGCGTTGCGAGACTGATGTTTGCCCGCTATCGCGAACTCAGCCTCGGGACATCAGCCTCGGGACACCAGACTAGCGCGGGCCGTCGAGCCGGGGCTCGGACCGCTGAGGGCGGATGATCTGTGGTTCGCGCCGGGGCGGGCGCATGTTCGGCGGCGGCGGTGGTCGTTCCAGCGAGTCGTCGTCATACGGATGCTGGGTTGGGCGCAGATCCTGGGTCGGGCGCAGATCCTGGGTCGGGCGCAGATCCTGGGTTGGCCGGAAATCCTGGGTCGGGCGCAGATCCTGGGTCGGGCGGAAATCCGCAGCGGAATGAAGGTCCTGGGTCGCGGGTGGGATCGGCGGGCAGTCGGGGACCGGGGGGTCTCGCCGGCGCGGCTTCTGATCGTCGTACAGGTCGCGGACCGCGGGCGGGATCGGCGGGCGGTCACCGGTCGGGTTGTCGCGGGCCGGGTTGTCGCGCCGCGGCGGCTGGGCGATCGGGGCGTAGACATCCTCAAAATCCACCGCTTGCGGGCCAATCGGCAGGCGCAGCGCTACATGGCGGATCTCTTGCTGGATTTCGTCCAGCCGCGCCTCGATGACTTCCAGCCGGGTTTTGACGCCGAGCACGCTGAACGGCATGAACAGAAAGGCCAGCGCGTAGAGCAGCGCGGGCACCAGGAGCACGAGCGGCACCCACCAGGGCACCCAGTCGGGCAGTGCAAACGGCATGTTCATGGCCAAATCGTAGCATGGAACGGTCGCGCCATGGGTGGATTTCTTGGCCTCTGCATGCGAGTTTCGCCCGATGTTGCTGTTGATCCCCGGCCCCGTCACCACCCGTATCGAAGTGCGCCAGGCGCTGACGCGGGACATCGCGCCGTGGGACAACGATTTCCGCGAATTCCTGGCGCGCCTGCGCGGCCGCATCCTGCGGCTTTCCGGGGGCGTCGAGGGCCAGCACGCGGTGCTGCCGCTGCAGGGCTGCGGGCACTTCATCACCGAGGCGGCGCTGCGCAGTTTCCTGCCGCCCGGCGGGCGCATCCTGGTGCCGGCGAGCGGGGCCTATGCCGATCGCATGATCCGGCTGGCGCGGGAGGCCGGGCGGGTCGCGGTGACGCTGCCGGTCGGGTTCGGCGAGGCGACCGATCCGGCCGCGGTTGCCGCCGCGCTGCGGGCGGACCCGTCGCTGAGCCATGTCGGCATGGTCTATTCCGAGACCGGCAGCGGGGTGATCCACGACGTCCGGGCGGTCGGCGCGGTGGTGCGCGAAGCCGGGCGGCGGATGATCATCGACGCGGTCTCGGCGTTCGGCGCGCTGCCGCTGGATATCTCGGCCCAGCCGGAGGTCGATGTTGCAGTGTTCACCACCAACAAATGCCTGGAGGCGCTGCCCGGGGTGGCGTTCGCGGTGGCTCGGATCGATCGGTTGGTTGCCTGCGCCGGGGGTGCCGGGAGTTGGTCGTTCGATCTGGCGAGCATCCACGACCATGCGTTGCGCAGCGGCTCGGGCAGCTTTCGGTTCACCCCGCCGGCGCAGATCCTGGCGGCGCTGGACGTGGCGCTGGATTACCTCGATGCCGAGGGTCAGGTGGGTCGGCTGGCGCGTTATACCGGCAACATGCGGACGCTTTATGACGGGGTGCGCGATCTTGGTCTGACGCCTTGGCTGCCGGCCTCGCGACAGGGACCGGTGATCGTCAACGTGCATGCTCCGGCGGATCCGGCGTGGGACCTGCAGGCATTCGTCGATGCGTTGAAATCCAGGGGGATCCTGATAAGCAATTTTTATAACACGCCGTCTCCCACATTCCGCGTCGGCTGCATTGGGGCGATCACACCGGCCGACATGGCGGGTGCGGTCCGAGCGATGGATCAGGCATTGCGGGAAATCGGCATAACCCGCCGGGAGGGCGCCGTGACATGAACTCCGATCTGGAAATCGCCCGTGCCGCGACGCTTCGTCCGATCCAGCAGATCGCCGACCGGCTGGGCATTCCCGAGCAAGCGGTGGAGCCTTATGGGCGGTACAAGGCGAAGATTGCCCTGGACTTCATCGACGGCCTGGAATCACGCCCTGATGGCGCCCTGGTGCTGGTCACCGGGATCAGCCCGACGCCGGCGGGCGAGGGCAAGACCACCACGACGGTGGGCCTGGGCGATGCGCTGAACCGGATCGGCAAGCGGGCGGCGATCTGCCTGCGCGAGCCCAGCCTGGGTCCCAGCTTCGGGATGAAGGGCGGCGCGGCGGGCGGCGGCTATGCCCAGGTGGTGCCGATGGAGCAGATCAACCTGCACTTCACCGGCGACTTCCACGCCATCACGTCAGCCAACAATCTGCTGGCGGCGATGATCGACAACTCGATCTACTGGGGCAATCCGCTGGGGATCGATGCGCGGCGGATCAGTTGGCGGCGCTGCCTGGATATGAACGACCGGGCGTTGCGCAGCATCACCGGAAGTCTGGGCGGGGTGGCAAACGGCTTTCCGCGCGAGGATGGGTTCGACATCAGCGTCGCCTCCGAGGTGATGGCGGTGTTCTGCCTGGCCAGGGACTTGGCTGATCTGCAGGCGAGGCTGGGGCGGATGATCGTGGCGCAGACCCGCGACGGCAAGAACATCACCGCCGCCGACCTGAAGGCGGATGGGGCGATGTCGGTGCTGCTGAAGGACGCGGTGGCGCCGAACCTGGTGCAGACGCTGGAGGGGTCGCCGGCGCTGGTGCATGGCGGGCCGTTCGCCAATATCGCGCATGGCTGCAACTCGGTGATGGCGACGCGGCTGGGGCTGAAGCTGGCGGACGTGGTGGTGACGGAGGCGGGTTTCGGAGCCGATCTGGGGGGTGAGAAGTTCCTGGATATCAAGTGCCGTTCGGCCGGGTTGAAACCGGCCTGCGCGGTGGTGGTGGCGACGGTGCGGGCGCTGAAGATGCACGGCGGTGTGGCGCGAAGCGCGCTGGGGCCGGAGGACGTCGAGGCGGTGCGGCGGGGCACTGCCAACCTGCGGCGCCATGTGGAGAACCTGCAGAAGTTCGGGCTGCCGGTGGTGGTGGCGGTCAACCATTTCACCTCGGACACCGAGGCGGAGTTCGCCGCGATCAAGGATGCCATGGCGGCGATCGGCAGCGAGGCGATCTCTTGCACGCATTGGGCGGATGGCGGGGCCGGTGCGGAGGCGCTGGCGCGCGCGGTGGTGGCGCAGATCGAGGCCGGCGAGGCGGCGTACCAGCCGTTGTATCCGCTGGAGCTGAAGCTGGCCGACAAGATCCGCAGGATTGCCGAGGAGATTTACCGGGCGGGGGAGATCTCGGTGCCGGATGCGGTGGCGAGGAAGCTGAAATCGTTCGAGGATGCCGGATTCGGGGATGTTCCGGTTTGCATTGCGAAGACGCAGTATAGCTTCTCGGCCGATGCGGGGGTGATGGGGGCGCCGACCGGGCACGTGCTGCCGGTGCGCGAGGTCAGGCTGTCGGCGGGGGCGGGTTTCGTGGTGGCGATCTGCGGCGATGTCATGACGATGCCGGGGCTGCCGCGGGTGCCGGCGGCGGAGGCGATCCATCTGCGTGAGGATGGGGAGATCGAGGGGCTGTTTTGAGTGCCGGCGAGATCGTCGGGCTGTTCGATTTGGGTGGTCGCACTGGATGGTTCGCGTGCGGTGGTTGTGGCCGGCGCGATGATATCTGGCGTTTTTGGCACCGACACTTTGTTGTGTTTGCCGATTGAATTACCACGAAGGACGAACGAGGAGCACAGAGCCACACGGAGGTGGCGGCAGGCGGTCATATTCCCTGCGGGTTTCGTGGCTTGGGTTTCAGGAACCGGCGGGACGAAACAAAAACCGCGGCCGTGGCTGGTGCCAAGCTCGGTCTTTTTGGGGGGTCTTGACGCTGGCGCAATTGCCTTAACGCTTGATCGGCTGGTCGTAACTGTGAACAAACGAGATGCACGTTCGGCCGCCGGCGCGGCGAGGGTCCTGGATGGTTGGCCGAGCGGTGGTTTGGCTGGCGTGGGTTTGGCGGTGCTACGGTTGCTTTTTTTGGGGCGCCAGCCGCCTTCGCATGAACAGGGTGCCGGTGATCGGGGACTCGTAATAGGGCGGGATGACCTCGAACCCAAGTTGGCGATACAGGTGGTGGGCGGCGCGCATCGTTGGCAGCGTGTCGAGGCACATCGTTCGGTAGCCGGCGCTTGTAGCGGCCTGGATCGCGGCTTCGGCGAGGGCGCGTCCGATGCCGGCGCCGCGTGCGTTGGGCCTGGTGTGCAGGCGCTTCATCTCGCAGGCGTTCGGGCCAACGCCTGGGGCGGCGAGCGGGCGGACGGCGACGCAGCCGAGCGGTTCGTCTTGGTCGGAGAGGGCGAGCAGCAGGGCGCCGGCGGGTGGCGCGTAGGCGCCTGGGAGGGTGGCGCATTCCGCTTCGAAGCCCTGGTAGGACAGGTCCACGCCCAGGCCTTCGGCGTATTCGCGGAATAGCGTCGCGACCGTGGGGATGTGATCGGCGGTGGCGGGGTGGATGCGGAACGCGGCCACGGTCAGTGTTTGGCGAAGTCGATCAGCGCGGCGAAGCCGGTCTCGCTGCCGACCGCCAGCCGGGTGCCGTCCGGGCTCCAGGCCAGGGTGCTGATCGGGCCATGCTGGGGCGGCACGACCGGCAGGACGCGGGACGAGTTGATGTCGGCGACCACGACGAGGCCGTCGGTGAAGCCGCCGGCGACGATCTCGTCCCTTGGGTTGGCCGCGACCTGGGCGCAGATGATGCCGTCGCCGCCGGCGAGCTCCAATGGCGCCTTGCCCATCGGACCGCCGCCGAAGAACGGCCAGATCACCATCGCGTCGGCGCCGCTGCTCGCCATCCATTTGCCGTTGCGGGTGAACGACAGGCTGGCGGTCTTGGCGGGGTAGCCGCTCATGCGCATGTGGGCGCCGTCGGGCAGCTTCCAGCCGTGCAGGGCGTTTTCCTGCATCGCGGTGACCACGGCGTCGCCCTCGGGGTGGATCAGGATGCTGGTGTGGCTGCCTTTCCACTCCAGTTTGCGGGGCGTATCGGTCTTGGCAGCGACGAACCAGAGCGAGGCGCCGTTGTAGTGCGAGGCGCCGATCCGCTTGCCTCTGGCGTCGAACACCAGGCCGGTGACGGTGGAGGGGTGGGTGAGTTCCTTCAGCGCTCGGCCGGTGTGGTCGAACAGCCGCACCAGCTTGCCGGCGCTGGCGGCGATCAGGCCTTTGGTGTTGTCGATCGGGTGGGTGGCGACGTGCTCGACCCATTTGGTGCCGAAGTCGGCGATGGCGGAGACGGTTGCGTCGGCAGCGACGCGGACGAGCTTGCCGTCGTCGCCGCCGGAGATGAAGCCGTCGCCGGTGGGGTCGGCGGCGAAATCGAGAACGGCGCCGTCATGGGCGGTGACCTGGGTCCAATCGGTCGATGCGGCGAGTGGCGCCAGCCAGACGGTGCCATCGCCCAGGGCGAAACCGGCGAGGCGTCCGTCGCGGGAGAACCGGGCGGCGACGACGTAGGCGTCGAGGTCGCGGGAGACGCCGCGGGAGTTCAGCAGGAAGGCGGGCTTGGCTGTTTGGCTCATGGCGCTATACTGGCTCATGCCCCGAACGCTGCAAGGCTTGAAGCATGGCTTGTCGCAGGACCTGGTTGATCCGGGTTTGATAGCCCGGCCCTTGCGCCTCGAAGAATGCCAATACATCGGCATCGATGCGCAGGCTTTTGAGTTTCTTGACCGGCTTGTAGAAGCGGCGGCGCACCGCGCCGGACCAGTCGCGGACCTCGGGTGCGTCCGGATCGGACAGGTCGATTTGTTGGTCCGGCAGCGCGGCAGCCTTGCGCAATTGGGTCAAAACTTTGGGGTCGAGCTTCTCTGAAGCAGCCGTTCGAGACTTAGAAGTCGCCGCTTTCATATGCCTTCCTCTCGTATGCGGAGGCCTTCCTCACGCTGATGATACGACCTTCCTGGCGGCCGTCCGGCATCGACCCGGGGTCGGTGCAAACGACGAAAAGCGTGACCACGCTCGCTGCCGAACCCACCGTTTGCCATCGATCGCCATCCGGATGCGGGTCGGGCCGCGATAGCGCGAGCGGATCTTCCAGTGCGGGTATTCCACT
The DNA here is from genome assembly GCF_965277825.1 of Rhodopila sp. Taxonomy (NCBI): domain Bacteria; kingdom Pseudomonadati; phylum Pseudomonadota; class Alphaproteobacteria; order Acetobacterales; family Acetobacteraceae; genus Rhodopila; species Rhodopila sp. The sequence goes on from NZ_OZ255846.1 coordinate 2,157,570, forward strand.
GGCTAGGGACAGGCCATGCCGCCGGCGATTACGCAAATCCTTTTGTCGGTCCAAGACCCATTCGGGCACCGTTTGAACCTGCGGCGTGTACTACGTAAAAGTAGCTACGTCGTTGGTATCCGTCAATCCGCGGCGCAGCTTTCGAAGCCTCGGCGGAGTTGCGGGCGGTTCAGGTTGCGGCCGATGAACACCAGGCGGCTGGTCTTTGCCTCGGTGGTCTTCGACGGCGCGATGAAGTCGCCGTCGGCGATCATGTGCACCGCCTGGAAGGCGAAGCGGCGATCTTCATTGGCGTAGTGCAGGATGCCCTTGGTGCGCAGCAGGTCGGCGCCCTTGTCCTGCAGCAGCACGCCGATCCAGGCGTTGAATTTCTCCGGGTCGATCGGCTTTTCCACCTCGAAGCTCATCGACGACACGTCGTCGTTGTGTTCGTGCTCGTCGTCTTCGAGGAAGTCGGGATGCAGCGCCAGGATGCGCGACAGGTCGAAGGCGCCGCGGTCGAGCACCTGGGCAATCGGCAGTGCGGCGCGCTGGGTACGGTGGATGACGGCGAAGCGGTTGATCTGGCGGATGGTGGCCTCGACCGCGTCGAGTTCGGCGGGCGTCACCAGATCGGTCTTGTTCAGCACGATGACGTCGGCGAAGGCGATCTGGTCGGCGGCCTCGTGGCTGTCGGCGAGGCGCGCCGGCAGGTGCTTGGCGTCGACCACGGTGACGATGGCATCGAGCCGGGCCTTTGCCTTGACCGTGTCGTCGACGAAGAAGGTCTGCGCGACGGGTGCGGGGTTGGCCAGGCCGGTGGTCTCGATGATGATGCCGTCGAACTTGTCGCGCCGCTTCATCAGGCCGCCGACGATGCGGATCAGGTCGCCGCGCACGGTGCAGCAGATGCAGCCGTTGTTCATCTCGAAGACTTCCTCGTCGCTGTCGACCACGAGGTCGTTGTCGACGCCGAGTTCGCCGAATTCGTTGATCACCACGGCGTATTTGCGGCCGTGCTGCTCGCTGAGGATGCGGTTCAGCAGGGTGGTCTTGCCGGCGCCGAGATAGCCGGTGAGCACGGTTACCGGCACGGGTGCGTTCGGTTCGGCCATGGGGTTGGCTCCTGAGCTGTCTAGGCCAGCAATATAGGGGCGGGGCTGGGCGTCAACCAGCGGCGGCGAGTATCGCGCATCAGAGCAGCGCGATACTCGCTGTTTGTTTGAGCATCCGATTCACGCGCCGAATCGTGGACGCTCCGCGTCGGGCGCTTCTCTGCGATCGGATGCCAGGATGTCGCGGCGCAGGGCAGCCAGTTGGGCGGCGATCACCGCGACGTCGAACTGTCGGGCGCGCTGGCGGCCGGCCTCGGCGAGCGCGGCGCGCCTTGCCGGGTCGGCGGCGAGGCCGCGGATGGCGGCGGCGATGGCTTCGGGGTGGTCGGGATCGGCGTAGAGCGCGGCGTCGCCGGCGACCTCGGGCAGGCCGCCGCGGGGCGAGCAGATCAACGCCGCGCCGCTGGCCATAGCCTCCAGGGCGACCAGGCCGAACGGTTCGGGCCAGCGGCTGGGGACCACGACGATGGCGGCTCGGGCCATCGCGGCGAGCACGTCGGGGTGGTCACGATAGCCCGCCATGCGGACCCCGGCGGCGGCGGCGGCGGCGCGGGTGGCGCGGACGAAGCCGGTGTCGGGGCTGTCTGCGCTGAAGCGGTCGGCGCCGATGATCTCGGCGGTCCAGCCGGGCAAGTGGGGCAGCGCGGCGGCGCAGGCGGCGATGAAGGCGTCGGGGGCCTTGTCGGCGACGACGCGGCCGGCGAACAGGATCAGGTCCTCGCGCGGGCGCCGGGGCGGCAACTGGGCGAGGTCGAGGCAGTTCGGCAGCACCACCGGGGTGTGGACCGCGGCGGGGACGGGCGGGTTTGTCGGCGCCGCGCCAGGGTCCCGCGCCGGGTCGGCGCCAGGGTTCCGCGCCGGGTCGGCGATCGCTTTCCGCGCCGGGTCGGCGACGCCGTCAAGCACGCGCTGGCGGAGATATTCCGACGACGTCATCACCCTGGCGAGCCGGCGCAGCATGGCGGCTCGCTGCGCCGGGGTAGCGGCGTCGCGCATCGCTTGCGGGTCATTGTTGAGGATGAGGCTGACCGGGATGGCGGGAAGCCGGTCGGCGAGAACGAGGGCGATCTCGGGACGGTTGTGGACCTCGATGAGCGCGGGGTCGAGGCGCTGCAGGATGGCGGCGACGGCGGCGGCGTAGCGCCGGTTGGTGTTGCCCAGGGTCCACGGCTTCGGATTGACCGGGCGGAAGTCGATATCGGCAAACACCGAGCCTTGCTGTTTGCCACCGAACACGACGCTGCGGAAACCAGGGGTCTGCACCAGGCGCCGGGCGAGCAGACCGATCGCGCCGGTGCGGCCGGGTCCGAACCCCTCACGCGGCGGCAGAACCACGGCGACGAGCGGCGTGGCGTCAGGCCGACCAGGCGGCTTGGGTTGAGCGCCGAACGACAGGGTCAGCTTCCTGGTTGGGCGCGCGATTCCGCCATGGCCCAGCCCAGCAGCAGGAAGAACCAGCCGCCGACCGGCATGGAGGTGAAAGCGGTGGTGGACTGGATCGGCCACACCTGGATGAAGATCGCGGCGAACAGGGCGACCCGGCGTGGTTCGGGATCGCGCCACAGACCGCGGCCGAGCGGGCGCAGCCAGGCCAGTGCCATGGCGCCGAACAGGGCCAATCCGATGAAGCCGCCGTCATCCAGCGCCTGCAAATAGTGGTTGTGCGGATGATCCCAGCAGATTTTCGCGCCGCCGCCGTCGGGCTGGCTACCGTCGAAGCTGGGGCGGAAATTGGCCGGCCGCGGACAGCCGGTGCCGAAGCCGTCGAAGCCCATGCCGGTAAACGGATGGTTCAGTCCGACCTGCCAGGCTCGGGTGTAGAGTTGTCCGTACGGCGAGATGGCGAAATGCTCCATCTGGGTCGAGAACTTATCGACCAGGCGGAAATACGCCGCTGGCGCTACGATCGGGGAGGCGGCGAGCAGCAGTGCGCCGGCGATCACCGCGGTCAGCACCAAGGGGCGCAGGCGGCGGATCAGGACGGCGACGATCAGCAGGCCGAACAGGGTCAGCACCAGCGGCATGCGCTGGCCGATCAGCACCATGATGAGCACGCTGCCGAGCAGCAGGGCGTAGGCGGCGGCGGTGGCGGCTTTGTCGCGCCGCTGCAGCAGGGTGGCGACCGGGGGCAGCACCGCGGGGATGATGATCCGCGCCATCGGCGGCCCGGCTCGGGCGGTGCCGAACGGGCCGGTAAGCACGCCCTCGGCGGCGGGCGGCCAGCCAATCAGGTTGCGACCGAAGAGGTCCTGGATGACGCTGTTGAGCACGATCCAGGCGGCGGAGGCAGCGACCAGGCGCCACAGCCAGAGGCGGGCGGCGGCGGTGCGCAAGACGAGCCACTCGAGCGCCACGACCAGCAGCAGGAAGCGAACCGTGATCACCGCCTGGAGCAGCGAGCGGGCGCCGCCCTCGCCCAGGGTGGTGCCGGGGACCGGCAGCGAGCAGAACACCAGCCAGCCCCACCAGGCGGCGGCGAACCACAGCCAGCCGATCCGCAGCCACGCCCAATCGCGGGTCATCGCGGAGCGGGCCAGGAAGCACAGGTCGACCAGCGCGATCACGATCTCGGCGACGCCGTGGGCGTGCAGCAGCAGCAGCGGCAGCAGCATGACGCCGATCAGCGCGGTGTTCTCCAGGCCGGAGACGGGGCGGGATTCGGAGGTGCCGGGCATGGCGCGGGTGGTGCCAGACAAGCGGTCGGGCGGCAAGGTGAGACGCCAGGCCGCGACGTCGGTATGACATGGGGCGCCGATCGGCGTGGCATTGGCGGGACGATCAAGGAGGTTTGCGATGACTATCGGAATTATCGTCGTCGTGGTGGCGGTGTTGCTGGTCCTGGTCCGGTCGGTGCGCATCGCCTCGGAATGGCAACGCGCGGTGATCTTGCGGCTGGGGCGGTTCCATGCCGTCTCGGGCCCCGGCATCTACCTGGTGTTCCCGCTGATCGACGCGGTTGCCCAGGTCATCGACCTGCGCATCCAGACCACGATGATCACCGCCGAGCAGGCGCTGACCCGCGATACGGTAGCGGTCGGTGTCGATGCGATCGTGTTCTGGCAGGTGGTGGACGCCGAGGCGGCGGCGATCCGCATCGCCAATTATCGCGAGGCGATCGAGCGGGTGGCGCAGACCAGCCTGCGCGAGATGATCGGCGCCACCGACCTGTCGAAGCTGCTGTCGGACCGCAAGGCCGCCGACGAGCAGCTTCGGGTGACGATCAGCACGAAGACCAACACGTGGGGGGTGACGGCGAGCAGCGTGGAGATCAAGGACGTGGCGATCCCGCGGGAGCTGCAGGACGCCATGAGCCGGCAGGCTCAGGCCGAGCGGGAGAAGGCGGCTCGGGTGACGCTGGCTTCGGCGGAGCAGGCGATCGCGGAACAGATCCTAGAGGCGGCGAAACTGTACGGCAGCGACCCGAACGCGCTGAAGCTGCGGCAGATGAACTTGCTGTACGAGATGAACAAGGACCGCGGGACGACGGTGCTGATCCCGACCGACATGGCGAACAGCCTGGGCACGGTGGTGGCGCTGGCGCGGGCGGGGGGAAATTCTGCCTGATTGGCGGGCACTGACGGGGAAGGCGGGTGGCACTGCCCAAATATGTGGCGTAAATGTCACAAAATGGTCAGATGATTAACAAATGCTGCGTCGCAGCAAGATAATTCTTGCACTCGGTGTGTGCAAACGCCAAAGTGTGTCCTGCAGGCGCGTTGCGACGCCCTGCTTTCTTGGACGTTTCCTCCCTAAACTTCGGCGGTGCCAAAAGCACCGCCGTCTTTTTTTGTGTGCGGGTCTGGCGGATTTGCGGGGTTGGCGGTGCGCGGTTTACGCGCTGGCCGGGTCCCGTCGTAGCCAATTTCCTGCCTTCGAAGTTCTATGCGACGGGCGTAGGAGACTAGCAGGCCACTAAAAACAAAGAGCTAGGCGCCAGACTGAGATTCGCCAGCCATGGCGAACTTCAGACTCGAAACACTAGAAGGTATCGTCGGAACCGCCGCCGCCGCTGTCCCATCCGCCGCCGTCGCTGCCACCGCTGCCGCCGCCGCTGTCCCAGCCGCCGTCACTGCCGCCGCTCGTGTTGTCCCATCCGCCGCCGTCGCTGCCGCCGCCGGAGTTGTCGGTCCAAGACGGGTCGTTTCCCTGGCTGGACTGGTCCCAACTCCCGCTGTCGGCAGAGCCCTGGTTGTCGGGCGCCGCCGCCCCGGACTGATCCCAGGTTCCGTTATCGACGTAGTCTTGGGCCGTGGCGGCTGGATTTGCCCACGGGCTGGCGGCGGCTTCACCGCCCAGCCCGCCGGCTCCGAAGCCGCCGCCCATGCCGGAGTGCGGCGAGAACAGGTTCATCAGGGCGTTGCCCGCCACCATGCCGCCGGCGACTCCGGCCGCGGTGGTCAGCGCGGAGCCGAGAAAGCCGGACCCGCCGCGCTGCTGGAACATGCCCTGCTGGTAGTTTGGCGGATATTGCGGCGGTGGCGCGGATTGCTGGTAGTTCGGCTGTTGCGGCTGGCCGCCGGGATAGCCGGGCGCGCCCTGCGGGCCGCCGCCCTGACCGCTCCCCTGGCCGCCCCAGCGCGGATCGCCCTGCGGCTGCGCCCGGTTGCCGCCGCCGAACAGGCCGCTGAAGAATCCGCCGCCGCCACTGCGCTGGCCGGACTGCTGCGCCTGCTGGGTGGCTTGCTGGGACTGCTGCAGTTCCCACTGCAAGCGCTGGATGCGGTTCTGCGCCTCGACCAGGGCGTGCTCCTGGACGAAGGCGAGTTGGGTGATGCGGTAGCGCGCTTCGGGGTTCTGCGTGAAAGCCTGGCCGATGAAGTCATCGGCCTCGCGGTCGATCGGCGGCAGCGCCGGCTGGGTTGCCGGCACTGATCCGCTGCTGCCGAAGGCCGGCTGTGGAGCGCCCCCGACTCGGGCGATGAACTGGCTGATGATCTGGCGTTCTTCGTTGGTCATGGGGTGCCCCCTTCGAGGTTAGGCAAAGTTGACCCGAACGGGAGCAATGTGGCACCAGGGCCGGTTAGGTTCAATGGCGCGGGGTGATCGGACCGATGCGGCGGGTCTCGATCACCGGGCAGCGATCCATCACCACGGTTAAGCCGGCGGCACGGGCGCGTTCGGCGGCCGCCTGATCGATCACGCCAAGCTGCATCCAGACGGTTTGCGCGCGCAACCGGATGGCGTCGTCGATCAGGGCGCCGACATGGGCGGAGGCGCGGAACACGTCGACCATGTCGAGCGGTGCCGCGGCGGCGAGGTCGGCGGCCACGGGCCGGCCATGGATCTGCTGGCCGGCGAGGCTGGGGTTGACCGGCGTGACGTGGTAGCCGCGGTCGAGCAGGAACCGCATCACTTCGTATGACGGGCGCCACGGCTTGTCGGAGGCGCCGACCAGGGCGATGCGTCTGGTGCCGGCCAGGACGTCGCGGATGGTTGCGTCGGATTGGCCATCGATCATGGTTGCGGTCCGTTGCGCGGGTCGGCGCTGGCGATCACAGCAGCGTGGCGAGGTGAAGGCGGCAACCACACCCTGGCCGCCACCGGATCGCCAGCGCCGATCATAGCAGCTTGTCGAGGGTGATCGGCAGGTCCCGGATGCGCCGCCCGGTGGCGTTGTAGATCGCGTTGGCGACGGCGGCGGCCACGCCGGTGATGCCGATCTCGCCGATGCCATGGGCGCCGAGTGGGGCGTACGGGTCGGGATGGCCGGTCCAGATGATGTCGATATGCGGCACATCCAGATGGGCGGGCACGTGATACTCGGCGAGCGAGGGGTTCATGATGCGGCCGCTGCGCTCGTCGAACTGGGTCTCCTCGGTGAGGGCCAGGCCAAGCCCCATGATGATGCCGCCGCGGAACTGGCTGGTGGCGGTGCGCGGGTTGAGAATGCGGCCGGTGTCGAACGAGCCGAGGAAGCGGCTGACCCGGGTTTCGCCGGTGATCGCGTTGACCCGGACCTCGCAGAACTGTGCGCCGTAGGAGTGCATGGAGTGTTCCCCCATCTCGGTCGGCATCGGCGCATCGGCCTGGGCGCAGACGTCGTCGCGGGCGGCGCGCGACAGGATCGAGACGTAGCGTTCGAAGCGGTCGGGCTGCTCGCGGCTTGCCAGGCCGGCGTCGCGCGGTTCCACCTGGTCGGGCCGCAGGCCGGCCAGAGGGGAGGCATTGCCGGCGAGTTGCAGCAGCTCGGTGATAAGTTGGGTTGTGGCGGCGGCGACGGCGGCGGCGATCGAGGCGGTCTGCGACGAACCGCCGGCGAGGGTGCCGGACGGCATTGCGGTGTCACCGTAGTCGAACACGACCTGTTCCGGCGCCAGGCCGAGGCAATCGGCGGCGGCCTGGGCCTGCACGGTCGCGGTGCCCATGCCCATCTCGTGACTGGCCATCTCGACCCGGGCGCGGCCGTCTTTAGTCAGGGTGATGCGGGCGGCTCCGCCGGGCATGCGGTAGTATGGGTAGGTTGCGGTGGCGACGCCCATGCCGATCAGCCACTCACCCTCGCGGCGCGATCGCGGGACCGGGTTGCGGTTGGCCCAGCCGAAGCGTTCGGCTCCTTTGGCATAGGCCTCGAGGATGTGGCGTGAGGAGAACGCCAGGCCGCTGGTGGGGTCCTTTGCCGGCTCGATCCGGCGGCGCAGTTCGATCGGGTCGATGGCAAGGGCCTCGGCAAGTTCGTCGAGTGCGGATTCCAGCGCGAAAGTGCCGACCGATTCGCCGGGAGCGCGCATGAAGGTGTTGGCGACCATGTCGATGTCGGCGACGTGCTGCTCCAGCCGGAAGCTGTCGGCGGCGTAGAGGTGCTTTGCCGGGAAGGTGAACTGTTCGGGACAGTTGTTGTGCGTGGTCATGGCAACGGTACCGGTGTGGATCAGCGCCGCCAGGGTGCCGTCGGCTTTGGCGCCGAGGGCGACGCGCTGTCGGGTGGTGGTGCGGCCACCGGTGATGCGGAACACGCCGGCGCGGGTCAGGCCGATGCGGACCGGGCGGGCGGCCATTTTGGCCGCGGCGATCGCCAGGATCTGGTGGCTCCAGAGTCCCTTGCCGCCGAAGCCGCCGCCAACGAACGGCGACAGGATGCGGATCTGATCTTCCTGCAGGCCGAAAATGCCGGCCAGGGTCCAGCGCGTTGCGTTGAGCATCTGGGTGGCGTCGTGGATGATCAGCTTGTCGCCGTCCCACATTATCGTGGCGGCGTGCGGCTCGATGGCGGCGTGGCTGTGGCGGGGGGTTTCGTAGATGCGGTCGATCTTGTGCGCTGCGGCGGCGAGCGCGGCTTCGGCATCGCCGAGTTCGAGCAGCGGCGGTTCGCCCATGACACTGTCTGGGTGGCGGGCGTGGACCGCGGCCTGGTCGAACGAGAGGCTGGCCGGTTCGGCTTCGTAGGTGACGTTGATCAGCGAGGCGGCGTGGTCGGCCTGCTCCTGGGTCTCGGCCAGCACCAGGGCGACCGGCTCGCCGTTCCAGTGGATCGAGTCGTCCTGCATCACCGGCAGGCTGCTGGGGCCGGCGGCGAGGGGTTCGGTGAGGAACAGGGCCGGGGGCGCCATCGCCGGGGCGTTGCGGTGGGTCATCACAAGGGCGACGCCGGGGGCTGCTTCCGCCACGGTGGTGTCGAGCGTGGCGATGCGGCCGCGGGCGATGGTGGAATAGACCAGGGCGGCGTAGAGCATGTTGTCGAGCGCCACCTCGGCGGCGAAGCGGGCCTCGCCCTGCACCTTGCGCGGGCCGTCGACGCGCGGCAGCGCGGTGCCGATCGAGCCGTGTTGTGTTTGCGGCGCCGGGCGGTCGATGGTGTCGGGGGTGGTCATGCGGCGTCTCCATGCAGCAGTGCGCCGAGCACGGCGGTGATGGTGCGTTTGGCGAGTTCGACCTTGAAGCCGTTGTGGCGCAGCGGTGCGGCGGCAGCCAGTTCGGCGTCGGCCGCGGCGCGGAAGTTTGCCTCGGTGGCGGGCTGGCCGCGCAGCGCCTGTTCGGCGGCCCAGGCGCGCCAGGGCTTGGGCGCGACGCCGCCGAGAGCCAGGCGGACGTCGCGCACCGAGCCGTCCTCGGCGAGATCCAGTGCGCCAGCGACCGAGACCACCGCAAAGGCATAGCTCGCTCGGTCGCGCACCTTGCGGTAGGTGGAGCGGGCCGTCCGGGCCAAAACGGGTAGCTCGACCGCGGTGATCAGTTCGTTCGGGTCGAGCACGGTCTCCTGATCCGGCCGGTCGCCCGGCAGCCGGTGCAGGTCGACCAGCGGCAGGGTGCGGACGCCGGAGCGGCCGCGCAGGTGGACCACGGTGTCGAGCGCGGCGAGCGCCACGCACATGTCGGAGGGGTGGGTGGCGACACAGGCGGGGGATGCGCCGAGGATGGCGTGCATGCGGTTGAAGCCGTCGATTGCGTCGCAGCCGGCGGCGGGGTGGCGTTTGTTGCAGCGCGCGGCGTCGTCGTAGAAGTAAGCGCAGCGAGTGCGCTGCAGCAGGTTGCCGCCGACGGTTGCCATGTTGCGGATCTGGCCGCTGGCGCCGGCCAGGATGGCTCGGGCCAGGACCGGATAGTGGGTGCGGATGACCGGGTGGCCGGCGACGGCGCTGTTGCTGGCGGCGGCGCCGATCAGGACGCTGCCGTCAGGGCGCTGTTCGATGCTGCGGGACAGCGCGGTGACGTCGATCAGGGCGTCGGGCTGCTCCACGGTTTCGCGCATCAGGTCGACGAGGTTGGTGCCGCCGCCGAGGTATTTGGCGCCGGCGGCGGAGGCGAGGCCGATCGCGTCGCCGGCGTCGGCCGGGCGGGTGTAGCTGAACGGGGTCATGGCGCGGGGTCCGCAGCACTGGTCGTCCCGGCGCAGGTTTGCGCGATCGCGGCGATGATGCCGTTGTGGGCGCCGCAGCGGCACAGATTGCCGCTCATGCGTTCACGCAGTTCGTCGTGCGTCAGGGTGACGGTGTCGGCGGCCAGATCGGCGGTGACGGCGCTGGGCAGGCCGCGTTGCGCCTCGTTCGCCATGCCGATGGCGGAACAGAGCTGGCCGGGGGCACAGTAGCCGCACTGGAAACCGTCATGATCGATGAACGCCTGCTGCAGCGGATGGAGTTCGCCGGTTGCGGCCAGACCCTCGACCGAGGTGATCGAGCGGCCGTCGTACTGCACCGCGAGGGCCAGACAGGAAAGGATGCGATCGCCGTCGACCAGCACGGTGCAGGCGCCGCAAGCGCCCTGGTTGCAGCCCTTCTTGGTGCCGCTGAGATGCAGGCGGTCGCGCAGGAAATCGAGCAACGAAGTGCGCGGATCGTCCGGGATCGCAACGTTCTGGCCGTTGATGGTGATCGGCATGGTGCCTCCGGCTGGTGGGTTGAATGCGCTGTGCTCAACGCCGCAACCCGGGGAAGGTTTGTTTGCGATTTAGGGACGTCCGGCTGTTGGCGGGACATTTGCCACTGCGGCGACGAGATGGCGGCGCGTGGCGCTATTGCAAGGTGGCCGGGGGGGGGGGTGGTCAGGGTTTGAGTTCGCCGGCGAGTGTCGGCACCAGTTCGCAGACGGTCGGGTGGATGTGCATGGTGTGCGCCAGCGTGGTGGCGTTTCCGCCGGCCTGCATGATGTCCAGCACGGTGTGGATGGCCTCGTCGCCGCTGGTGCCCAGGAACGCCGCGCCGAGGATCGCGTCGGTGCCGGCATCGACCACGAGCTTCATGAAACCGATGGTTTCGCTTTTCTCGACGGCGCGGCCGACCCGGGTCATCGGTCGGTGGGCAACGCGGACCTGGTGGCCGGCGGCGCGGGCTGCGGTCTCGGTCAGGCCGACGCGGCCCAGGGGCGGGTCGGTGTAGAGGGCGTAGCAGGAAATGCGGTCGGTGAGCTTGCGGTTGGCGGCGTTGAGCAGGTTGTCGGCAACTATTTCGTAGTCGTTATAGGAAGTGTGGGTGAAGGCGCCGCGTCCGTTGCAGTCGCCCAGCGCCCAGATACCGGCGACGTTGGTTTCCAGTCGGTCGTTGACACGGATGTAGCCACGGGCGTCTGTATCGACGCCGGCCTTGTCCAGGCCCAGGTCGTCGGTATTCGGGCGCCGGCCGACCGCGAGCAAGAGGTGGCTGCCGACCGTCGTGGTGTCACCCTGGGTGCAGTCGATGCCGACCGCGACGCCGTCTGCGTGTGGCGCGAGGCGGATGCAGTCGGCGTCGGTGCGGATGGTGATGGCTTCCGCTTGCAGGAAGGATCGGATGGCGTCGGAGACCTCGGGGTCCTCGCGTCCGATCAGGCGGGGGCCTTTTTCGATGACGGTCACCTTGGAGCCGAAGCGGCGGTAGATCTGGGCGAATTCCAGTCCGATGTAGCTGCCGCCGATGATCACCAGGTGATCGGGCAGCGCGTCGGTCGCGAGCAGCGAACTATTGGTGAAGTAGGGCACGTCTTCGACGCCGGGCATGTCGGGGACCAGTACGCGGGCGCCGACATTGAGGAAGATTTGGTCAGCCTCAAGTAATTCCTCGTTGACGCGGACGGTTCGCGTGGACTCGAACCGGGCGTGGCCGAACAACAGGGTGCAGCGCTGCATGGCCTGGAGCCAGGCCTGGTTGCCGTCGCGGGCATCCGCCGAGACCTTTTGCGAGCGGGCGTGAATGCGTGCCATGTCGATCCCGACGTCGCCGGTCATGATGCCGAACTCCGACCCCCGCCGGGCGAGGTGCGCGGCATAGGCACTAGCGACCAGGGTCTTGGTCGGCATGCAGCCGGTGTTGACGCAGGTGCCCCCGACCAAATGGCGCTCGATGATGGCGACCGTCATGCCGGCGGCGGTGAGCCGCGCGGCGAGGGATGGGCCGGCCTGACCGGTGCCGATGACGATGGCGTCGAAATGCCGGGTCATGGTGCAGGCGCGGAAGCGGCGGAGTGCATCAGCTTTTCCTTGAGCGGACTGATGCACTCAACTGTTCGGGCGATCGAAGGTTCCGGCGAGCGCCTATCCCGCGGGCGGCCGGATGCTATCGGTTGACCTGCTGCATGATCTTGGTCCAGCGGTCGATCAGCGGCAGGACCTTGTCGGCCTTCGCCGGCGGGAACATTGGCACGACACGCGCGACCCCGAGATCGGCGAGGCGTTTGACCGCATCGGCGTCATCGCCGAGGCCGAACGAGCTGACCTGCAGCGAGTTGGGATCGCGGCCGGCTTCCTGCGCCATCTGGCGGAACTTCGGCAGTTCGACGCTGAGATCGCCGCGTGCCGTCGGAATCCACCCATCACCGTAACGAATCGCTCGGCGGGCACCTTGGGGAAATGCGCCGCCGACATGGATCGGTGGGTAGGGCTTGGTCACCGGTTTGGGCCGGGCGATGATCGGATCGAAATTGACCATCTCGCTGTGATATTCGGCGTGGTCCTTGGTCCAGATTTCCTTCATGGCCTCGATGCTTTCACGCATGCGCTTGAAGCGCGTGGAGAACGCCGTGCCGTGGTTTTCCATTTCATCCTGGTTCCAGCCGCCGCCGACCCCGAACAGGAACCGTCCCTGGCTGGTCTGGTCGATCGAGGCCACCAGCTTGGCGGTCTGGATCGGGTCGCGCTGCTGCACCAGCAGGACGCCGGTGCCGAGCTTGATCTTCGTTGTCACCTGGCTCGCCGCCGCCAGCACGACGAACGGGTCCATGGCATCGTAGTATTGTTTGGGCAGATCACCGCCGCCCGGGAACGAGGTCTTGCGTGACAGCGGGATGTGGGAGTGTTCCGGCGCCCAGACCGATTCGAAGCCCCGTTCTTCCAGGGCGCGCGCCAGTTCCATGGCTGACATCGAATAGTCGGTGAAAAACATTGCGCCACCGAACAGCATGGCCGTCTCCTTCAGGTCAGCGGAACAGGGTATGTCGAGCGATCGCCGAACGCCAGGGGTGGTCGGCCTATGAGGGTCCGATAGCGCTATTGGCCTGGCGGTAATCGTCTTCGCTGACGGGCTCGCCCCAGACGGTTCCTGGCGGGGTGCTTTCCAGCAACGAGATGTGCGCGAACAACGAGTTCGCGGACGCGCCATGCCAGTGATCGATGCCAGGCGGAACGGTGGCGACGTCGCCGGGCCGCAACGCCTGCGCCGGTTCGCCGCGGACCTGGAGCAGCCCGAGGCCGGTGGTGACGACAAGGACCTGGCGCATGTCGTGCTTGTGCCAAACCGTGCGGGCGGCCGGCACGAAGGTCACGGTGGTCGCGTTGGTCTTTGATGGGCCTTCGGCGCTGGCCAGCGGGTCCTGGAACACCGCGCCGGTGAAGTTGGCGGCTGGAGCGATGCGGGCCTGGCGCGACGCGGCTGATCGGACGTTCATTGTCGTCTCCTGGTTGTCTGGCGCCGATTTCGCGGCGCTCGCGCCAAGCGTAGTCGGACTAAAGCAGCGCCGCCACCCCCTTGGTTTCGGTGTACAGTTCAATCGCCTCATAGCCCATCTCGCGGCCCCAACCGGATTGCTTGAACCCGCCAAACGGCAATGCGACGTCGTTGAAGTTGTGCACGTTGATCCAGACCGAGCCGGCTTTGAGCTTCTTCGCCAGCTTGTGCGCGATGCCGATGTCGCGGGTCCAGATCGAGGCCGCGAGACCATACTCGGTGGCGTTTGCCTGCTTGGCGATCCGTTCCAGGTCGTCATCGTTGTACGGCATCGCGCAAACCACGGGTCCAAAGATTTCTTCCTGGACGACCTTCATCGTCGGATTAGTCTTGGCGAGCACGGTCGGTTCGACGAAGTAACCTTCATTGCCGTGCCGCTTGCCGCCGGTCACGACTTCGGCACCTTGCTGGCGTCCGCTTTCCAGGTAGCCGGTCACGCGCTGGAACTGTTCATCGGAGACCAGCGGGCCGATGCGGGTTTCCGGGTCGAGGCCGGGGCCAATCTTCAGTTTGGCGGCTTCTTCGGTGAGGCCAGCCATCATTTTGTCGAAGATGCGCTCATGCACGAATAGCCGCGAGCCGGCGGTGCAGCATTGCCCCATGTTGAAGAAAATGCCCGACGCGGTGCCCGGGATGGCGACGCTGAGATCGGCGTCAGGAAACACGATCGCCGGCGACTTGCCGCCGAGTTCCAGGGACACCTTCTTCAAGTTTCCGGCGGCGGCTTGCACGATCAGCCTGCCGACCTCGGTGCTGCCGGTGAACGCCACCTTGTCACATCCGGATGCGCGGCGATTGCCGCGCCGGCCGACCCGTCGCCGGTGATGATGTTGACCACGCCCGGCGGGAAACCGGCGTGCTGGATCAGCTCACCCAGGCGGATCGCGGTCAGCGGTGTCTGCTCCGCCGGCTTCAGCACGATGGTGCAACCGGCGGCGAGGGCAGGAGCTATCTTCCATACCGCCATCAGCAGCGGGAAATTCCACGGCACGATCTGGCCGACGACGCCGACGGGTTCGCGGATCGAATAGGCGTGCCAATCGCCGGGAGCCGAGATCGGAATGCTCTGGCCGGTGATTTTCGTCGACCAGCCGCCCATGTAGCGCAACAGTTCGCAGCCGAACGGGATATCGACCGCGCGGGCGTCGGTGACCGGTTTGCCGTTGTCGAGCGCCTCCAGTTCGGCCAACTGGTCGGCGTGGGCTTCGAGTACGTCACCCAGGCGCCAGACCAGCTTGCCTCGCTCGACCGGGCTCATCTTGGGCCAGGGCCCGGATTCGAATGCCCGCCTGGCGGCGACCACGGCCGCGTCAACATCCTCGGCGCCGCCTTCGGCGACTTGCGCGATCTGCTGGCCGTTGGACGGATCGAACACGGCGAACGTCTTGCCGGATTTGGCATCGACCCATTGTCCGTCGATCAGCAGCTTGTGGCGGCGTGCGATGAAATCACGCGCGGGCTGGCTCAGGCGGCCGATCGAGGTAGAAATATCCATGATTATCCTCCCAACGCTATATCCATTCATGCATAGCGCAGCGCAAGCGGGGGAGTCCAGGGGCGGCCGGGAACCGGATCCGGGTGACGCAGCGCCGGATGGCATATTTGCAGCGATCCAGCATTATGCTTTGACTATGCCAAGCACTTCATGATCAAGACGAGGCTGACCATGTCAAAAATGCGCGCGATGGTCGTTCCGCAGCCGGGCGGACGTCTCAACATGGAAGAACGTGATCTTCCAGAGCCAAGTCGCCAAGAGGTCCGCATCCGGGTACAAGCATGCGGCGTCTGCCACAGTGATTCCATCACCGTTCAGGGCCAGATGCCCGGGCTGGTCTATCCGCGCATTCCTGGCCACGAGATCATCGGCATTATTGATGCGCTTGGCCCCGACGTGGATGGCTGGAGCGTCGGCGCGCGGGTTGGGGTGGGCTGGTTTGGGGGGTCGTGCGGGTTCTGCGGGCACTGCCGACGCGATGCGGCTTTTGCCTGCGAAAATATTCAAAGTGTCACAGGCGTCACCCGCGACGGCGGCTACGCGACCCATATGTTGGCGCTCACTTCGGCGCTGGCGCACGTGCCGGACGCGCTCGACGCCGTGCAATCGGCGCCGTTGCTGTGCGCTGGCATCACAACTTTCAATGCACTGCGCAACGCCGGCGCGAAGCCGGGTGACTTGGTGGCCGTCCATGGGATCGGTGGCCTTGGCCACCTGGGCATCCAATTCGCTGCTCGGCAAGGGTTTCGGACGGTGGCGGTGAACCGCGGCAGGGACAAAGAGACGCTGGCGCGTTCCCTGGGTGCGCACGACTATATTGATAGCGCTTCGGGCGATCCGGCGCAGGCGTTGCAGGACATGGGGGGCGCCAAAGCCATTCTTGCCACCGTTACCAACGCGGATGCCATGCAGGGGATTGCGGGCGGCCTTGGCGTCAATGGAACAATGATGGTCATCGGTGCCGTCGGCGACCTGACTATCAATTCGCTGGACCTGCTTGGAAAAAGGGCTGCCGTGCGCGGCTGGTATTCAGGTACTTCGCGAGATTCGGAAGACACGCTGCTGTTCAGTCAACGCCATGGCATCAACTCGATGAACGAGATCTTCCCACTGCAGCAGGCCCAGGCTGCCTACGACCGGATGATGAGCGGCAGCGCGCGGTTTCGAGTTGTTCTCGAAGTCTGACATCGAACTCAGGGGAACTGCCGTGTCGGGTGACGCAATCCTAAACTGCACCGTGGAAACTATCCGTCAGGTTCTTGGTGCCGATCTGAACGGCATCACCGTCGAGCGTGCCGTTATTGGACTGTTCTTCACCGGCGTAAAACTCGACACCGGCAGCGCCGGAGCGTGCGCGACGCCGATAGGCTCGATTCCCGAGGCGGTGTGCTGTCCGAGTTCCGCGATGGCGATGCCGTTCGCTGGCAAGCTGCATGGTCGGTGGGCCAGTGATCTACTCGACGAGACGGCCGCCGCGAGCCCTATTCGTCGCGCCGTCGGGATCGCCACGATGAATGCCTTGGCCGATATGTGCTGGCAGCGAAGGCCGGCACCCGGCATGGAGTTGCAGGTTGGTGTCGATGCCTATAATGCCGCCTGTATCCGACCCGGCGAGAAGGTCGTCGTGGTCGGCGCGTTCGTTCCGTTCCTGAAGTCCTTAAAGCGCGCGGGGCAGGTTTTCAGCGTGCTGGAAATCAATCCCCTGACGCTGAAGGCTGATGAAATGCCCTATTTCCGGCCCGCTGCTGCGGCCGGATCAGTGTTGCCTGAGGCTGATGTGGTGCTGATCACCGGCACCACGCTGCTGAACCACAGCTTGCAGGATCTGCTTGGGTTGTGTCGGCCTTCGACCCGCGTCGTGGTCGTCGGCCCGACCGTCAGTCTGCTGCCGGACGCGCTGCTGGATCGCGGCGTGGATGTGCTGGGCGGGATCCGGGTGACTTCGCCGGATGCATTCCTCGATGTGCTGGCGCAGGGCGGGTCCGGTTACCACTTCTTTGGGCGGTCCGCGGATAAACTGGTGCTGGTGCGGCGGATGCTGGCGGGTGTGTCGCAACTGGCCTCGCATGGCGGAGACGCACGATGATCGATCCAGCCACGGACACAGTGCTGATCACCGGCGCCGCGGGTGCCATCGGGTCGGCGCTGCGGCAAGGACTCCGAGCGAACTGGCGGCATTTGCGGCTGACCGATATCCGCCCGATCGAGAAGCTGAGCGAAAACGAGGAAGCGAGCATCACCGATATCGGCGATCGTCTCGCAATCGAAAGAATGATGCGCGGTGTCCGCGCCGTCGTTCATCTGGCCGGAGTGCTCGGCAATTATGACCTTGAGGCGCTGTTCCGGGTGAACGCGCGCGGCCTGTTCGACGTATTCGAGTCGGCGCGGCTGGCAGGCGTGGAGCGCATCATTTTCGCCAGCAGCAATCACGCGTTCGGCTGCTATCCGATCACCGAGCCGGTATCACCCGAATGGCCGGCGCGGCCCGACAGTTTGTATGGCGTGTTCAAGGTTCTCGGTGAGACCATGTTACGGAATTATTATGACCGCCATGGCATCCAATCAGTATCGCTGCGTATCGGCACTTTCCGCACCCAGCCAATCGACCAGCGCTCCCTGGCGACTTGGCTCAGCCCGGCGGATGTTGCCCAGCTTGTCGATGTTTCGCTGCGACATCCTGATCCGGGCTGCCTGGTGGTCAACGGCTACTCCAACAATACAAGGCTGCGGACCGAAGACCCGAACTGGGCGATGCTGGGCTATCGGCCGACCGACAATGCCGAGGACCATCGGGACATGTTGCGGGCGCAGGGCGTTGACGTGGACTCAGCCGACCGGGGTCAATGGGAGTGGCCGGAGCATGGTGGGTCGCACGCTCGGGCCGCCGAACGGCCGGCGAGGCGTAGCTGAAGCGGATTCAGCTATGGTCGTCAGGCATCCTGGCGCGACGGCGCGTGGCATCATGCCGGGCCAGCCATCCGCGGCGCCATTCTGCATAGCGAATGGTGCCGCGCGGATAGGGGTTATCGTCCAGGCCTTGTTGCGGCGCCGCGTTATAGCCTTCGTTGTCCTGACCCTGGATCTCGGCTTGTTTGTGATGCCAGCCGGACCGCCATTCAGCGTGCCGGATTGTGCCGGCTGGGTAAGGATTGGCGGAAACCGGCTGGCCGTTGGCCGCGGCGAGGTAGCCCTCGTCTTCCTGCTGATGGGGCTTGAAGGACGTCATGCCCGGTCTCCTCGGCGTCCCGGTCTTGCTGTCGGGCGCACTGTGCCGATCTTTTTGTGGTTCAACAACCTGCCCTGACGGCAACCGACCCGCGGTCATCGGGCGGTTGCGGAGACGCTTTCGCCGACCGGGGCATCGGCGCGCCGGATCGGTCCGCCGGCGGCTGGATCGTCCGATGCCAGCGTCGCGGCCAGCGCGTCACCAACGGTTTCCAGCCATACGAAACGCAGCTTGTC
Source organism: Rhodopila sp. (assembly GCF_965277825.1). Classification (NCBI taxonomy): domain Bacteria; kingdom Pseudomonadati; phylum Pseudomonadota; class Alphaproteobacteria; order Acetobacterales; family Acetobacteraceae; genus Rhodopila; species Rhodopila sp. The sequence continues at coordinate 2,175,971 of NZ_OZ255846.1, forward strand.
GCGCGCGCTGGGCGGGATGTCGTCCCAATCCCGTCGATTGCGGGCCGGCAGCATTACCGTGGTGATGCCGGCGCGGGCGGCGGCCACGACTTTCTCGCGGATGCCGCCGACCGGCAGCACGACGCCGCGCAGGCTGATTTCCCCGGTCATCGCGATCGCCGGGTCCACCGCGCGGCCCCGCATCAACGAGGCGAGCGAGACGAACATCGCCACCCCGGCCGAGGGGCCGTCCTTCGGGATCGCCCCGGCCGGGACGTGGACGTGGATGTCGCTGCGCTCGAACAGCGGCGGGTCGATCCCGAGATCGGCGGCGCGCGACTTCAGCAGGCTGAGTGCCGCCTGCGCGCTTTCCTTCATCACCTCGCCCAACTGGCCGGTGAGGATGAGCTTGCCGCTGCCGGGCATGCGGGTGCTTTCGATGAACAGGATGTCGCCGCCGACCGGCGTCCAGGCCAGGCCCGTGGCGATCCCCGGCATGGCGGCGCGGTCCGCGACCTCGGGCTCGAACCGGCCGGCGCCGAGGATCGCTGCCAGGTCGTCGGGGACGATGCGCACCGGTTCGGCATGGCCCTCGGCGAAGCGGGCGGCGACGTTGCGCAGCACCGCGCCGATCTCGCGTTCCAGGTTGCGCACGCCCGCTTCACGCGTGTAGCCGCTGATGATCGCCGACAGCGCGGCGTCGGTAATTTCGACCTGCTGTTGCGACAGCCCGTTTTGCCGGAGTTGCCTCGGCACCAAATAGCGCCGAGCGATGGCGAGCTTTTCTTCCTCGGTGTAGCCGGACAGGGAGACGACTTCCATACGGTCACGCAACGGTGCCGGGATGGTGTCCATCTGGTTGGCGGTGGCGATGAACAGCACGCGGCTGAGATCGAACGGCACGCCGAGATAGGCGTCGCGGAAGCTGTTGTTTTGCTCCGGGTCCAGCACCTCCAGCAGGGCCGAGGACGGATCGCCCTGGAAGCCGCCGGCGCCCAGCTTGTCGATCTCGTCCAGCATCATGACGCAGGCGCGCGACCCGGCTCGGCGGATCGCCTGGATGATGTTGCCGGGCAGCGAGCCGATGTAGGTGCGCCGGTGACCGCGGATCTCGCTTTCGTCGTGTACGCCGCCCAGGCTGACGCGCACGAACGGACGGCCGGTGGCGCGGGCGATGGATTGCCCGAGCGAGGTCTTGCCGACGCCGGGGGGTCCGACGAAGCACAGGATCGGGCCGCGTCCTTCCGGGTTGAGCTTGCGCACCGCGAGGAATTCCAGGATGCGGCGCTTGATCTTTTCTAGCGCGTAATGGTCCTGGTCGAGCACCTGACGCGCCTCGGCGATATCGATCGGCTTTTCCTCGCCCAGCTTCCACGGCAGTTCAGATAGCCATTCCAGATAGCTGCGGACCATGCCGGATTCAGGGCCGCCGTCGGGCATCCGCTCCAGCCGCCGCAGTTCACGGCGGGCTTGGCGGTCGACCTCCTCGGGCAGGCCGGCCTGGTCCAGCGCGCGCTTCAGATCGGCCAGTTCCGGCGAGGCGCCTTCGTCTTCCCCCAATTCCTTCTGGATCTGCTTGAGCTGTTCGCGCAGCATGAACTCGCGCTGGCGGCCTTCCATGGACTGTCGGGTGCGGTTGCCGATGTCGGAGGACAGGCGCAGCACCTCGAGCCGGTAGGCGAGGCGCCACAGCACGCTGTCGAGCCGCTCGCGCAGGTCCACAGTCTCCAGGATCGCCTGTTTCTCGGCCGGTGTGAGATCCAGCAGGCTGGTCACCAGGTCGGCCAGCATCCCCGGCTGCTCCAGGTTCTGCACGGCGGCGACCAGTTCGGCCGGCGCCTGCTCGATCAGGCTGAGGGTCTCCAGCGCGCGTTCGCGAAGCTGGTGGACGCGGGCCGCGATCTCGGTGCCGTCGGCGGTCGATTCGGCGACGCGCGCGATGGTGACAGTGGGGTAGGACGGGCCGTCGGCGCGGCTCAGCAGGCGGATCCGGCCGATGCCTTGGACGATGGCGTGATGCGTGCCGTCGCGCGCGGTCACGTAGCGCAGCAGGCGCGCTTCGGTGCCGATCGGGTGCAGGTCGGCGAGGTCGGGGTTTTCCGCCGCCGGATCGCGCTGCAGCACGACCGCGACGGATGCGCCGTCCCGCGCCGCCGCCTGCAGCGCGGCGATGGTCTGCGGGTGAGCCGGTGCCAGCGGCATCAGCACGCCGGGGAACAGGACGGTGGCGCTAGGAATGAGGATCAACGTGTTGTCCGGTGCCTGGTCGGGAAGTGTGGTGCCCATCAGGTCAGCCTCCGCAGGACGATCGTCAGGCAGCCATCGAGCAGATCGCGGCGGACCAGTTCGTAGGCCCCGGGCGGCAACGCCAGACGACGCTCGAAGCGGCCGTGCGGCAGTTCCATGCGATGGATGCGGGCCGGCCCGTGCACGGCGGGCAGGCGGCGAATGCCGGTCACGGCGATTTCGCCGCCGCCGATCACCAGATCGACGTCGGCGGCGCGAACACCAGGCAGTGCGACGATCAAGGTCAGTTCACCGGCGGTCTCCAGCAGGTCGACCGGGGGTTCCCAGCCCGCCGATGCGGGGTGGAAGAAATCCCGGTGCAGCCGGTCCGCGCGTGCCACGACCGCGAGCGCATCGACCCACATCAACTCGGTTGCCGTTCGTGCCATCGGGTCCTCACAGTACGGGTCGGTTATAGGTGGCGTGGGTCGCTGTTCCAGCGAGTCCTATGGCGCAATCGCGCTTGCAGTAGCGGCGACCCCCAACCGACCGTCGGTTAGCCACTGCCGCAGTTCCTGCTTGGCAAGTTTTCCGGTCGGACCATGCGGCAGTTCGTCAACGAACGCCACCGCATCCGGGAGCCACATTTTCGGCACCAGATCGGCCAGGTGATTGCGCAACTCCTGTTCGGTCACCGGCGCCGTTGCGACGACGACCAGCAACGGTCGTTCCTGCCAGCGCCAATGTGGCATCGCAATGACCGCTGCCTCGCGCACCGCTGGGTGGGCGGACGCCGCTTCTTCCAGCGCCTGGCTGCTGATCCACTCGCCACCGGACTTGATGAGGTCCTTGTCGCGGTCGACGATGTGCAGCGTGTTGTCGGCATCGATCTTGGCGACATCGCCGGTGCGCAGCCAACCGTCCTGGGTGATCGCCTCGATCTCCGGGCGGTGGAAATAGCTGGCGACGGTCCAATGGCCGCGCGCCTGCAGATGGCCGGGGGTGGCGCCGTCGCGCGCCAGCACGTTGCCGTCGTCGTCGGCGATGCGGATTTCGGCGCCGAACACCGGCTTGCCTTGCGTGCGCATCGCCGCCAACGCCTGATCCGGCGGCAGGTCGCGTGGCGCAAAGGACATGGTGGCGGCGCTGGTCGTTTCGGTCATGCCCCAACCGTGGATGGTGCGCACGCCATGATCGCGCAAATAGGCCTCCATCATCGCCAACGGGGGTGCCGTGCCGCCGGAGAACAGCCGGTTCAGCCGTCCCAGCCCGGCCTTGGTTTCCCGGCAGTGTCGCAGCAGATCGAGGAAAATGGTCGGCACGCCAGGAGCGACGGTGACGCCGTGGTCGACGATCAGGCGGCACAGGAAGGCGCTGTCGGCGCGCCGGCCGGGGAGCACCAGCCTGGCGCCATACATCGGGCCGAAGAATGGCACCGCCCAGCCGTTGCAGTGGAAGAAACCGGGGATGGCGATGATCGCATCATCGGCGCTGAGTGCCCAGGCATTGCCGCCGCCAGCGGATAACGCGTTCAACACCGTGCCGCGATGGGTATAGAGCGCCCCCTTCGGCGGCCCGGTGGTGCCCGAGGTGAAGCACAGCAGGCACGCTGTCCGTTCGTCCAGCAACGGCCAGCTAAAGCTGGGGTCGCCGTCCGCCAGCAGGTCTTCATGGGATAGCAACGCCGGCAGCGTGCTGTCCGGCAGGGCGCCCGCCGGTGCCATCATCACGTAGCGCCGCACGTTCGGCAGTTGCGGCGCCAACTGCTCAGCCAGCGCCAGCGTATCGGCGTCGATGAACAGGGTCTGGTAACCGGTGAAATTGATCGTATAGGCGATCTGCGCCGGTGGCAGTCGTGGATTGGCGGTGTGCAGCACGGCGCCGATACCGGTCGCGGCGTATAGCAGCTCCAGATGCCGGTGGGTGTTCCACGCCAGCGAGCCCAAGAACCGGTCAGGCCCATACCCGAGACGCTGCAACGCAGTTGCCAGCCGCCGTGCCCGCGCCGCCAACTGTGCATAGTCGCAGTCGATACAATCGTTGTCGTAACGGCCGATCACCGGCACCGCGCCGAACGTCGTGGCGCCGTGTTCCAGGACCGTGGAGAGCAGCAGCGGCAAATCCTGATTGAGCCCGTGCATGACTCGACGTTTCCTTGCCCTCAAGCCATTCTGCGGCTGGACGAACGACCGCGCAAACAGATGGCACCGGAGGCGATGTTGTGGCAGGCATGATGCAGGGAAAGGTCGCTGTCGTCACCGGCGCGGGCGGCGGGGTCGGGCGGGCAATTGCCGTCATGATGGCCGCCGCCGGGGCGAAGGTCATCGTCGCCGATATCGGCGCGTCGTTGTCCGGTGAAGGCGGCTCCACGTCTCCGGCGCAGCAGACCAAGGCGCTGATCGAGCAGCAAGGCGGCGCCGCCGAGATCTGCACCGAGTCGGTCGCGGCCTGGGGATCGGCGCGCAAGATCGTGCAGGCCGCGCTGGATCATTACGGACGCATCGATGCAGTGGTCAACAACGCCGGCATCCTGCGCGACGGCATCTTCCACAAAATGAGCGAAGACGACTGGCTGTCGGTGATCTCGGTGCATTTGAACGGGTCGTTCTTCGTCTCCCGCGCCGCCGCCGAACAATACCGCAAGCAGGAGAGCGGGGCATTCGTGCACATCACCTCGACGTCCGGCCTGATCGGCAATGTCGGGCAGGCCAACTACGCCGCGGCCAAGCTTGGGATCACCGCGCTGTCGAAGTCGATCGCAATGGACATGCAACGATACAACGTGCGATCCAACTGCCTGTCGCCGTGGGCCTGGAGCCGGATGACGAGTTCGATCCCGACGACGACCCCCGAACAGCAGGCTGCGGTCGAAAAGCTGCAGCGCATGACGCCGGACAAGAACGCCGCCTTGGCGGTGTTCCTGTGTTCGGACGCCGCCAGCGGGGTGACCGGGCAGGTGTTCGGCACCCGGATGCACGAGCTTATCCTGTTCAGTTCCCCGCGTCCGATCCGCATCGTGCATCAGGCCGAGGGCTGGACTCCCGAAACCATCGCTGCGGTCGCGATCCCGGCGTTCGAGCAGGGTTTCATGCCCATGGACACCTCGGAAACCCTGTTCAACTGGGACCCGCTGTAGGTCGATCAGTTCGCCGTCATGCCGCCGTCGATCACGAGTTCGCTGCCGGTGACCCAGGACGCTTCGTCCGACGCCAGATAGAGGCAGCCCATCGCGATATCGATCGGCTTGCCGAACCGGCCAAGCGGCGTGGCGGCCATCCGCGCCTGGCCGCTTTCGTTGCCCAGTAGGCCGGGTCGTGCCATGGGTGTGTCGACGAAGCCAGGGTGGATGGAATTCACCCGGATCTGATCCTTCGCATACTGAATCGCGACCGACTTGGAAAAGATGCGCACTGCACCCTTCGACGCGTGATAGGCCGCATTGGCAAATGAGCCGACGATGCCGCAGATCGAGGAAATGTTGATCACCGATCCGCCGCCGGCTCGCTGCATCGCGGCGATCACGCTGCGGGTGCCGAGGAACACGCCGGTCGCATTGACTTCCATGATCTTGTTCCAGCCTTCCAGGGTCTGGTCCACCAGCGCGGTTCCGGCGATGTTGCCGACCTGCACCGTCATGCCCGTGGGTCGCCCGGAAATGCCAGCGATATTCGCCAATACACTGACCTTGCCGTATTTGCCTTCGACGGTTTCAGCCAGTGCCGTCCACTCGGATTCGGAGCAGACATCCAGTTGCCGGTACTGTGCCGTGCCTCCAGCGCCAGTGATTTCCTTCGCAACCAGTTGCCCCAGCTCGTCCTGCACATCGCACAGTACGACAGAGGCACCCTGATCCGCGAAAACCCGAGCGGTCTCGGCACCGATGCCGGAGGCGGCGCCGGTCACGATCGCAACTTTGCCCTGCAGCCGTTCGCCTTTTTGCATGGTTTCCTCCGGTTAGGTCGCTACGGTGTCAGCATGAAACCTTCGTAGCCGTTGCCGGCCACTGCATCGCATTTCTGCTTGTAGCCGGCGAAGCCGCCGACATAGGGCATGAACACCCGGGGCTTGCCGGGAATGTTCGCGCCGACATACCAGGAGTTGGCAAGCGGATACAGCGTGCTATCGGCAACCTGGTTGACGTGCTGGACCCATGCGTCCTGTGCCGGCGCAGCGGCCTCGATCCGGCTGAAGCCGTGCGCGCGCAGATGCGCCAGGCAATCGGCGATCCAGTCGGTGTGCTGCTCGATCGCCAGGATCATCTGTGTCTTCACCGATGGGCTGCCCGGCCCGGTCACCACGAACATGTTGGGAAATCCGGCCACCATAAGCCCGAGATAGGTGCGCGGGCCGGCCTGCCATTCGTCAGCCAGGGCAGCGCCGCCCTGGACCCGTACGTCGATCTCGCGCAACGCGCCGGTCATCGCGTCGAACCCCGTAGCAAACACGATCGCATCGAATGGGCCGTGCTCGGTGCTCGCGGTGCGCAGGCCGCTCGGGGTGATCTCGACGATCGGGTCGTTCTTGACGTCCACCAGCGAGACGTTGTTGCGGTTGTAAGTTTCGTAATAGTTGGTGTCGAGGCAGAGCCGCTTGGTGCCGATCGGATGGTCCTTCGGCGCCAGGATTTCCGCCACCGCTGGACTACGGACGATGCCGCGGATTTTCTGCCGGACGTACTCCGAGGCGGTGTCGTTCGACGCCTTGTCCAACAGCAGGTCAGTGTAGGCATAAAGGAAGCTGATGCTGCCGCCTTCGGCCCATTTTGCGTCGTAGGCACGCTGGCGTTCGTCCTCGGTCGCCTGCAACGCCGATTGGGTCGGTGCCGGGTGACCGGCGATACCGAACGGCGTGTCCAGCGCGGCACGCCGGCGCGCCGGGTATTGTTCCTTGTGACAACGTTCCTTTTCGGAATCGAGTGGTCCGTTGCGCGCCGGCAGGCTGAAGTTCGCGGTGCGCTGGAACACGGTCAGATGGTCGGCTTGCGCGGCGATCAGCGGGATCATCTGCACGCCGGACGACCCGGTACCGATGACCGCGACGCGCTGGCCGGAGAAATCCACACCCTGATGCGGCCACAGACCGCTGTGGTACCATTGCCCGCGGAAGCTGGCGAGGCCCTTGAAGTCAGGCACGCGCGGGGTCGACAGATTGCCGCTCGCCATCACGCAGAACCGTGCGCTGACCACGTCGCCCCCTTCGGTCTTGAGCGTCCAGCGCCCGACATCCGGGTCGAACAGTGCCGAGGTCACGCGGGAATTGAGCTGGATATCGCGTCGAAGATCGAAGCGGTCGGCGACGTGGTTGATGTAGCGCAGGATCTCTGGTTGGGTACCGTAACGTTCTGGCCAGACCCAATCCTGTTGCAGGTCATCGGAGAACGAATAGGAATATTCCATGCTCTCGACGTCGCAACGGGCGCCGGGATAGCGGTTCCAGAACCAGGTTCCGCCGACACCTGATCCGGCTTCGAACACCCGCACGGTGAGCCCAAGCGCACGCAGCCGATGCAGCGCGTAGAGGCCGCCGAGGCCACCGCCGACCACGACCACGTCGTAATTCATTGGCTGCGGCGCCGTGGCGGTTCTGGTTTCTTCCATCGCGTCCGACATGGTAATGACCTTCAGTGCCGATAGCCGTCGTCGATCCGATCGAGCTTGCGCATCAGTGCTGCAAACTCGATCTCGCCTTCGGCGCGGGGCTGCATGGCCTGGTAGCTGTCCAGATCGGCAGCGGAACGGTCGGCGATGTCCGCTGGGACCGGAGCGAGAGTGCCGGCGGCGGCTGCATCCAGTTGCACCTGGCAGGCGCGTTCCAGCCGGTAGAGTCGCAGGAAGCACTCCGGAACGGTTTTGCCGACCACCATCAGGCCATGATTGCGCAGGATCATTGCCTTGTGCGGCCCGAGCGATTGCACGATGCGCTCGCGCTCGTCGGGGTAGAGTGAGGCGCCTTCATAGGCGTGATAGGCCAACCTGTTGTGGAACACGGTCGCGAACATGGAGATCGGAAGCAGACCTTCCTGCAGCGCCGCGATCGCCATGCCGGCCCGGGTATGGGTGTGCATCACGACATGATTTTCATCCGAGCGGGTCATGTGGATCGCGGAATGGATGATGAAGCCGGCGAAGTTGACCCCATGCTCGCCGCCGGCGACGACATGACCTTCGACATCGATCTTGACCAGGTTCGATGCCGTGACTTCGTCATAGTTCAGGCCCCATGGGTTGATCAGGAAGTGGTTTTCCGGACCCGGGACGCGAGCCGTCAGGTGGCCGTAGATCTGTTCGGTCCAGCCATGATAGTCGACCAGCCGGTAGGCCGCCGCCAGCTTCACCCGCACGTCCCATTCGGCCTGGCTGATCCGGGCGCCGGTGGGACGTTCGGCGGTCATGATTTCGTCTTGCATCCGGAATCTCCGTTCAGGCGAGTTCGTAGCAGAAATCGAGTACATCGCCGATCCGCTTTTCCGCGAACCGGGTCATGACGCGGGTGCCGATCTTCAATCTGGCGGCGGCCTTGGCCGGGTCGGTCAGGTCGATGCCCTTGAAGAAGCCGCCCAACGCGGTATCCGCGCCATCCAGCAGCACATAGCCAAAAGCATAGGGCGGATCGGGCAAATTCTGAAACTGCTCGTAGACGATGGTGAACGTCTCGATGCGTCCGCCGGGCCCGACCTCAACCCACTCGGTGGTTGGTTCCAGGGTCTGGTCGGAAAACGAACGCGGCGGCACCAGCACGCGTCCCGTTGCGGCGCAGCGGCGACCATGGATTTTGGCGTGGTCGCGAAGCTGGCAGTAAAACCAGCTCGCGGTTTCACCCAGCGCATGGTTGTAGGTGATGTTCCAGGTTTCCTGGCGGGTCATCAGTTCCATTGTCGCGTTCCTATGCTTCTACAACCATCGTGCCGAAGAATTGGTGATCGCCGCCGTTGCCGCTGGCGATCCCCACCTTGGCACCGGGGACTTGGTGGCCACCGGCGCGCCCCCAGACCTGCAGCGCAACCTCCGTCACGCGGATCATTGCGGTCACGGCGATCGCATTGGTGCACAGCGTTCCGCCCGACGGGTTGACCGGCAATCGACCGCCCAGCTCGAACTGTCCCTCGCGCAGCATCGCGACGGATTCCCCGGGCTTGCACAACCCCGCGGCATCGATCGCATGATATTCCGTGTTGCTGAACGGCGCGTACAGCTCCGCCACCTGCACCTGACGACCCGGATCAGTGATCCCCGCCATTTTGTACGCGCGCTGGAACGAGTGCCCGAGTGCGAACGCGTCGGCGTGGTCCGCGGTCGGATTGTTGCCCATCCGGTCACCCAGCCAGTAGGTTTCAGAGCAGTGCGCCAGGCCAGTGATCCACACCGCGTCGAGCTTGCGCTGCTTGATGAACCGTTCCGATGCAAGAACCATGGCGCCCCCGCCACTGGATTGCGGACAACAGTCCAGCAGCTTGACCGGCCAGGCAATGTAGCGCGACGCCAGCACATCATCGATCGTTACGACCTTGCGCAGATGAGCCTTGGGATTCAGCGCCGCTTGCCTGCGGTTCTTCACCGTCACCAGGGCCATGTCCTGCTCAGTCATGCCGTAGGCTTCCATGTAGCGCACCGCCGACATCCCCAGCATGTTGATGGTTCCCAACGGCAGTTGCCGCTCGTAGGTCGGGTCCCAGATCTTGTTCAGCACGGTCTGGGAATCGCCGCACTCGCCGACCTTGTCCGCACCGGCGGTCAGTACGACATCGCACGCGCCCGACGCGACATGGTAATACGCCGCGGCGACGCTGGAAATTCCGGTCGAGCCTCCTGTATTGATGCGCAGAAACCGCTTGTTGCGCGCCCCCACCGCATCCACCCCGCAGCGCTCGGCATTGCCGATGCCGACCATCGCGTCCGGCGACAGTGAGTAAACCACGGCCTGGACGTCATCGAATGTCGCCTGGGCGTCGTTCATCGCCATGACGACGGCTTCACGCACCAGGTCCGGATAGCTGGCATCATCGCGGCGCGCGGTGAACGCGGATTGTCCGATGCCGATGATGCCGACCCGATCGTTGCTCATGTCCGTGCTCCCCGCCCACGATTGTCCCGGTCACGGCCGAACACGATAGCCGCCTGGTATTGCATCGCGAAGCCGCTGGCGGCTTGGGCCAGGCCAAGACGGGCGTTTTGCTGCTGATGCGCACCGGCATGGCCTCGCACCTGATTGGCGATCTCGGCCAGTCGGATCAGGCCGGTGCAGAACACCGGGTTGAACGTCTGCACGCCACCGGACAGATTGACTGGCAGCCGTCCGCCTTGTGAGAACGTTCCTTTACCGACTTGATCGGCCCAATCCAGCCGGCTGCTCAAACCCAAAGCCTCGTAGGCCAGCAGTTCGGCATAGGGTGTCGCATCGGTGATCTCGACCACATCAAGTTGCGTTAGCGGATCGGTAATGCCGGCCTCGGTATAGGCCTGTTCCGCCGCGGCCTGCAGCGCCGGCGCCGAACCAAGGTCGCGATCCCCCAGGAAGCTAGGTTCGGTCGCCCAGCCCATGCCGTGGAGCCACGCCACCGCCGCGATGTTGCGCTGGGCGATGAAATCGGCGGTCGCCAGCACAAGCGCAACGCATCCGGTGACCGGGCGCGTCGTGCTGCCGGCGATCAACGGCCATCGCGCCGGCCCTGCTGTTGCGCGACCGGACCGATCCGGATAGGCGAGGTCGCCGTGACGCCGGTTTTTCGCCAGCACCGCCGCGGCCACGTCGTCCACGCCCGGCACCGCGTGCTGCAGCGCGGTCGCCTGTAATGCGTGCGCCGACAACTCGTCCAGAGGCAGCCGCCGGTGGAAGTACGGATCGGCGGCGAGACGTTCGGCTTCGGGCATGGAAGAGGCCTCGGTCGGGCTCCAGGCGACAACCAATTGCGTGCGGAACTGGCCGGAGGCAACCCGCAGCGCGCCCATGATGAACGCGTGTTCAGAGCCAGATGGGGTCGACAGAACATCACGATCGACACCACCGACGGCGGCCGACGCCATCATCACCGAGATTGCCCGCCCGTCGAGCTGATCGTTGCACGCGACGATGATGCCGTCGACATCATCCATGGTTATCCCGGCATCGGTCAGCGCCTGTCGTGTGGTATCGTAGATCACTTCCTCAAGCGAACGGTCCCGCCCGACGATGGCTGGCCGGATCGCGCAGCCGATCACGCCAGGCTGGACTTTGTATGGCATTGCGTTGCTCCCACGCTTTGATAGGTGCCGACATCACCAGGTCATAGAATTGCGACCGGCGCCAACGGGCTTCCGGTCCCGCCCACCACCGGCAACGGTGCGGCAACGAAAAGAAACTGCGACCGCCGGTGCTGTGCCAAGGCCTGTAGCACGAGGCCTTCCAGCAACGGCATGCCGAAGTCGCGGATCAGCCGCTGATGCACCGGAAAAACCGTTCCGGCAGGAAACGGAATCGCCTCGATCGCGAAGTTATCGGCGCCCACCAGTGCGGCCCCGGCGTCCGCCAGCCATGACGCTGCCTCCACATCGATGCCCGGCTCCTGGTCGAAGCAGACGTCCGCCGATCCGACTTGGGCTTCCTGCCAGCCGGTGCGGATCAACACCGCATCACCCGGTTCGATCGCGACCTGGGCGGCCTCGGCCGCCCGCACCAGATCGGACCGACCGATCGAGCCAAGCGGGGCGCCGATCAATTGCACCAGATCGAGCAACACACCGCGCGTCACGATCGGTGGCATCTTGTCTATACCGCAACGCAACGCACCGCTGGTGCTGCGGGTTCCCTGGCCGCGGAAGCCATTGTAGAGGCAGTCCTCGCACCAGGCATGGCACAGCGCGTCGATATGCGTGCCGATGTGCAACGGCAGGACGACGGTGTCCTCGGCGAACTGGAAGCCGCCTGGGCGTCGTGCCCCCGCCGCGTAGTCGCCGCCATCGCGGCCCATGAAGTGCTGCATGCCGGCGCGGTGTTTCGGCACCGGCGTGCGCGGCGAAAGCGGCTGCGCCAGGCTGACCGTCTGCCCGCTCCGCACCAACGCACTGGCTCGGCGGACCTGTGCGGGCCCGATATGGTTCAGCGCGCCGCGTTCATCCTCGGCGCCCCAGCGTCCCCATGCCTCCTTGCTCATCGGAACGTCTTCGCGTCGCGGATCACGCCTGCGCCTCCCGGCTCAGCACCGAGGCCATCTGCTTCAGGTCACGCCGCATCAGCTTGCCGGTGGCGGTCACCGGAAGCGTGTCACGGATCTCGATGAAGTCAGGCACTTTGTAGCGTGAGGAAACGGTGCGGCAGTGTGTCGCGAGTTCATCAGGCGTCAGCGCCACGCCGGGCTTTGCCACGACGAATGCGGCGAGCAGCTCGCCTTGCTGGCGGTCGGCAACGCCGACGACACCGACCTGGGCGACCGCCGGATGGCGCATCAGCACGTCCTCGATTTCCGCCGGAGCGATGTTGATCCCGCCTTTCTTGATCATTTCCGACACCCGGCCGGCGAACACCAGATGTTCTTCCTCGTTCAGCAGACCACTGTCGCCGGTGCGGAAGAATCCATCCGCGGTCAGCACGGTTTCGTCTTGACCGGCGCTGCTTCCCAGGTAGCCACGTAGGATGTAGCCGCTCACCTCGATCAAGCCGACCTCATTCGGCGGCAGCATCGCGCCGGTTTCGGGGTGGATGATCCGAATCCGCACGCCGGGCAGCGGTGGCCCCTGGCATTCGGAACGATGTTGCAACGGCCAGTCATGCGGCGTGACGCAGCAATTTCCATAACTTTCGGTTTGCCCATAAACATTGCAGATCTCCGCTGCGCCAAGAATGGTTGCCGCCGTCATCACATCCTGTGGCGACCCGATGGTCAGACCGGTGCGCAGGCTGGCGACGCGCTTGGGCTGAAACTCCGGATGCGCAATGATCGCCGCGGTGATCGAGGGCAGCGTGTAAAGTGCGCTACAGCGGTGCCGCTCGATCAGCGCGATCGCCTCGCCGGCATCGAAGCGGGGTTGCAGCACCAGCGTGCCACCATGGGTCAGCACCGCCGACATTGCGTTGGCGCAGCCGAACGACCAGAACAGCGGGGGTGCCAGCAGCACGCGTTCGCCCGGTCGATATCCCTGGCGCTCGCCGATGTTGAAGCCGTTCTCGATGATGCCGTAATGCGCCAGCGGCACGGATTTCGGCCGGCTGCTGGAACCCGAGGTATAGATCGCAATCGCGTCGTCCGCGGCGCTGGGTCCTTCGCCAGGCGGCAGAGGACCGATCGGTTCGGTGCCGGCCAGGTCGGCGTAGGATTTGAACGGCTCGCCTGCGCTTTCCCCCAGCACAACGACATCGCGCAAACCCGGACAGTCGGGGTCCGGCAACAGCGCCTGAAGATCGGCGGCGAAATGCTGATCGCCAAAGCGGTCCAGCGTGATCAGGGTGCGGAGTTCCGCATCGCGCAACAGCCAGGCAAGCTCGTCGCGCTTCGACCAGGTGCTGAACGCGACCACGACCGCACCCAGGATCGACGCTCCAAAGAACGCCTCCAACCATTCCGCTCGGTTATTGATCAACACGCCGACCCGGTCGCCGCGCCGCACGCCCAAGCGTCGCAGACCCGCGGCTATCCGCCCGCTGTGATCGGCGAGGTCCGCGTACGACGTCGCGCGATCGCCGCAGATCAGGGCAGGCGCATCGCCATGGCGCTCGGCCTGTTCGAACAGCAAGTCGGCCAGGGTTCGGCTGTACGGGGCGCGCATCTCAGCCGCTTGTGGGTTGCTGGCGCAAGGATTGTCGGGTCAACCTGCCATCACCCGATCCTGTCCGACGATTGTGGTGCGGTGCATGACGCGGCGCTCGCGCGGATCGAACGGCGTCACCTGATGCATCGAGCATCGGTTGTCCCACATCAATACATCATCGGTTTCCCAACGGTGTGTATAGACGAAGCGTGGGTCGGCTGCGATCTGTGTCAATTCAACGATCAGCCGCTTGGCGTCGTCGGCTGACATGCCTTCCACCTCGTCGTTGTAGATCGGGCTAATGTAGAGCGCCTTGCGTCCGGTGACCGGATGTTGACGCACAATCGGCTGCCAAACCGGCGGCATTGCGGCCTTTTCCTCCTCGGTCAGTGGCTTCAGCGCGGCCTGTGAGTGCATGTGACCGAAATTGTGCCGAGCCTTGCGACCGTCGACCAGACGCTTCAGGGCTGGCGACAGGGCGTCGTAGACCAGATACATGTTGGTGAACTGAGTCTCACCGCCGGTGCGGCTCACCTCGACGCCGTGCAGCAACGCGCCGGTACACGGAATGTCCTTATAGCTGCTGTCGGTGTGCCAAAACTGCGCCAGCGCCACCTGTTGCGCCACAGGATGGTCGGGCGGCATCAGAACGCCATCCTCGTTCACGTTGGACACGCGGAAAATTTCCTGCACCCGTTCGGATCGGATGATCTTCTGATGGAAGATTTCCGGCTCGCCGAAATATCTGGTGAAGGCAACATGCTCTGCGTCCGTAACGTTCTGGCTGGGAAACACGAGCACGAGATGTTCCATCCAGATCGCCTGCAGTGCCGATGCGGTGGCTGGATCCAGCGGTCGGCGCATATCGATGCCGCGCACTTCTGCTCCCAGTGCCGGGTGAAGCTTGCGAACAGTCAGGTCGGAGGTCGTTGCTTCGGTCAGGGCTGACATGGCACCCGCTTTCTTTCGGTATCCGATGAAACGATCGTCGGTCGGTCAGCCGGGATGTTCGGCGAACTCGAAGCCCATGGCACGCGCGTGGTAGAAGATCCCGCCGTCCTGCACGATCAGGAACATGGCCTGCTCGTTGCCGCCGTTGTGGTGGGAATGCACCGCGGTCGGCGGCGTGATGCTGGTCGCCCATTGCGCCCAGTCCTTGCGGCGGCCATCCATCGTCGAATAGCACTGCGCACCCTTGATGATCAGGCTGACGGCGACCGCGTTATGGACGTGCGGCCGCTGCGACGCCCCACCTGGCAGCGAATTCATCGCCACCGTCAGCGTCGGCAGTATGTTGCGGCTGGCTTCCTGTTCCGCTGACGAAAAGATCAGCGCCGAACCGGCGATTTCCTCACCGCGGCCGATATCGTACAGGAACTTGATCTGGCGGGCGATTTCGTCACCGGTGAAGTGCACGATCGCGGTGGCTGCGTCGCTGGCGGCCGGCGGTCGCAGATGTTCGAAAGCGAGCTGAGGCTCGTTGGTAACGATCCACAGCACGGCGGCTTCCGTGGCCGCGTGGCTGTAACGCCTGCCGCCTGGAAGAATGAGCAGATCGCCTGCATTCCACACCACCTGTTCGTCGCCATCGTCGGTCCGGCCGGCGCCGCGAATGACGTAGCAGATGATGCCGCTGGCCGCGAATTCGGTCGCCAGTGTTTCCCCAGTCCGGATACGCGCATATCGGGCCAGCACCAGCGGCGTGGTGGCGGGAAACCGACAGGCGAGTTGTGACGAGAGGTCACAAGCGGTCAGTCCGGTCGGCGCTGAGTCATCCAGCGCGGCGATCGCCTCCGCTGTGAACAGGTGGTCCGGAACCGGCGGCAACTGCACGTTGAACGCGTTGCCGGTGTTGAAGAACCGGCCCCGCGCCTGCGCCTCGGTCACCGGGTCGCTTGGACGCTGCGCCGGCATCTCGGCGATATCGCGCGGCCGGCTTGCCGTTTGCGACATGACTTTATCCTCCTCTGGCGGGGCTTGGCGCCCTTGTAAAAAACAGGGTGGGTATGGCTGGTCAAAAAGTCAATCAGTTGATTAAATCATGGTTGTCGCCGGGGTCGGCCATGCCCACGCCATTGGGGCGCTTCGGGCGCGGCTTCGACTGCAAGGATCGTGCATGGATCGTATGGCCAACATCAAGCGTCCCAGAGCATCAGGCGGTGCATCGAGTCAGCGTGCGCGAACCCGCATCCTGGATACGGCGGAGGCGCTGTTCGCCGACGCCGGGCCGGCGGCGGTCACGCTGCGGTCCATCGCCGCCGCGGCCGGTGTGAACGTTGCGGCTGTGAGCTATTACTTCGGGTCCAAGGAAATGCTTTTCGAGGAGATGTTTGTACGCCGCATCGTGCCGCTGAACGAGGAACGCCTAACCCGGCTGACGGCCTGCATCGAAGCCGCCGGCGGCGCACCGACGGTCGAGGATGTGGTGACGGCGTTCGTCATGCCGGCACTGCAATTGACCAACCAGGCCAATGCCAATGCGCGCGCAATCGTGGTGCAGTATTCGCTGGGCCGGGTGCTGGCGCTCCCGGAGGTGAACCATATGTTGGAGCGCTATTACGCTCGGCTGCGGGACGCGTTCGTTGCGGCCTTGCAGCGCGCGGCGCCGCACTTGGCGTCGCATGAGGTGGTGTGGCGGTACTACTGGATGGGCGGCAGCGTAATGGTCGCGCTGGCGGTGCCACCGGGGATGGTGCCGAGCGGCGCGGGCAGATCAGCAGGTCGGGCCGCGCATGAGGCAATGCCGGCGGAGTTGATTGCGTTCCTTGCACAAGGCATCCGGGCGCAAGGGATCCGGGAACAAGGCACCCGGGCGAAAGAAAACCGGGCGCAAGGGACCCGGGCGAAAGGACGCCGGGCGAAAGGAATCCGGGCGGCGGCCTGGGAAAGATCCGCACCACGTGCGTTCGGCGTTTGATCTCCTGGTTCAGCGAATGGCCGCTTGAGCCGGTTTAGATTTCACGCAACGATCCGGACAGTATCGCTGTCAGTTTAGGCCGAGAATTCCACAGTTCAGTCCCGCTTGACAGTGCCACGGCCGTCAACTAACAAGCGCCGCTTCGGGTGGCCCCGGTCTCGGGCCGCTCCATCCCAGTCAGTCAGGTCAGATAGCGCGTGTCATGAGGGTTCGTAATAGCCTGCGTTCCGCCAAGGTCCGCGACAAGAGTTGCCGCGTGGTGCGTCGCCGCGGGCGGGTCTATGTGATCAACAAGAAAAACCCGCGCATGAAGTGCCGCCAGGGCTGATCTCTGCTGGCTTGATCCCACTGGACCTGACCCCACTGGACCGGACCAGACCTGCCCCGCGCCCGTCCGTCCGCGATGCCGCACCGGCCGCCGCTCACAGCGAAAACAGCAGCCGCTCCAGCTTGGCCGACTGAAGCCGCGCATTCAGCTTATCGGTGGCCGCGGCAAAGCCGGCGGCGCCCAGCCGATCGGCCAGCACGGGGTCTTGGCCGATCCGCAGCATGGCATCCGCCAGCCCCGCCGCGTCGCCGGCCCGAACCAGCAGACCGCAACCCGGCCCCACCACCTCGGCGATGCCGCCCTGATCCGATCCGATCACCGGACAACCCTGCGCCATGGCCTCGGCGATCACACTGGGCAGGCCCTCGGCATCGCCGTCCGCGGCCACCACGCTGGGAACCAGCAACGAGATCGCCTCGCTCATCCGCAGCCGCACCGCGTCCGGCGAAAGCCAGCCGGTTAGCGTGACGCCGGCCACCTCGCGGCCCAGATCCGCCAGCAGCGGCCGCAGCGGTCCGTCGCCGACGCAGACCAACGGCGTCTGGTCGCCCAGGGCGCGCAGCCGCCGGACCGCGGCGGCCAGCACCGCAATCCCCTTCTTGGGCACGAAACGGCCGACAAACAGATGCGCCACGGGGCGCCGGATCGGCGGCTGATCGGCGATCTCCACCCCGATCGGCAGCACGATCAGTTTCTCCCCCGGCACCCCCCGGCCGCGCGCCAGCGACGCCACCGCGTCCGATACGCAGACGAACCGATCGCTCGCCCGCACCACCTCGGGCCAGCGCCGCGCCAGCATCGTCGCGTGCCAGTTCTTCTGCTTGCTGACATCACCGCCGTGCAAGGTCACCACCATGCGCAGACCCAGCCCGCGAACCAGCGGCAGGGCCAGCGCGCCGCCCCGGGCGAACTGCGCGTGCAGCACCTCGGCCCGGTCCGCCGCGAACTCCACCCCCCGGTCCGCCGCGAACTCCGCCGCCAGCCCGGGCGGTAGCCGTCCAAAGCGGCGGAACAGCAGGCGATGCAGCGGCCCAAGCGGTCCGTCACCGCCCAGCCTCAGCAACCGATCGCCGACCTGGGGCGCCTCCGCCAGCAGGGTGCGCCCGGTCCACACCGGCCGCAGCCGGCTGAAGCCGATATACTGGCGGCGAAGGAAGCCGATCTCGGATGCGACACCGATGCGGTCTCGGTAGGCCAGGAAGGGCTGAGTGGCTTGCATCCGGTTTGCCGGCGTGTGACAGGTCCGCCCCATGTTGGCAAGATTGACGTCGGCGAGAATGCCGAGAATATTCCTTCTCCGGAACGTCCTCCTGGTCGCGCTGGTCGCGCTGATTTGGGCGCCGCCAGCCCGAGCCGCCGACCCGCTGCGGCTCGGGCTGCTGCATACGCTGTCCCCGGCGCCGTTCTACATCGCCCAGACCCGAGGCTACTTCCGCGACCACGGCATCGACCTGACATTCCGCTACTTCCAGGCAGCCCAGCCGATCGCCGCGGCGGCGGTGGCCGGCGATATCGACGTCGGCGTCACCGCGCTGACCGGCGGCTTCTTCAACCTGGCCGAGAAAGGCACGCTGAAGATCATCGGCGGCGCGCTGCACGAGCAAGCCGGCTACCAGGGCTCCGCCATCCTGGCCTCCGACAAGGCGTTCGATGCCGGCCTGACCAGCGTGGACCAACTGCCCAGCCACAGTTTCGCGATCACCCAATACGGGTCGTCGTTCCACTACATGCTGGGGCGCATCGCCGAGGCACGCGGCTTCGACATCAAGTCGGTCACCCTGCGCCCGGTGCAGCAGGTCGCAAACATGGTGGCCGCGGTGGCGTCGGGGCAGGTCGACGCGACCATCGCCATTGCCTCGATGGCGATGCCGCTGCAGGCGTCCGGACAGGCCCACATCCTGGGCTGGGCCGGCGATCTGGTGCCGTATCAAATCACCGCGGTGTTCACCACCCCGGCGATGATCGCCGCCAAGCCCGATCTGCTGAAACGCTTCGCCGCCGCCTATCGGCAGGGCGTCGCCGACTACCGTGACGCCTTCCTGCGGCGCGACGCCGCCGGCCATCCGGTGGTGGACGCCAAGACCGACGCCGCGATCGCCCTGCTGGAGCACTACGTCTTCACCGGCGACCCCGACGCGCGGCGCAAGATCCTGCAGGGCGTCGGCTACTACGACGCCGGCGGAGCGCTCGACGTCACCGACGTCGCTCGTCAGATCCGCTGGTTCAAGGCGCAAGGCCTGGTGAAGGGCGACGCCGCCCCGGACGCGATGATCGACACCCGGTTCCAGCCGACGCGATGATCGTTCGCTGCCACCCGCCGGTGCCGCGCCGCGCCCGCATTGGTCCGCGCCACCCTCCAGCCAAGCCGCACCACCCACCGCCTGTATCGCCGCGCCTCCGGCCGCCGCACCAGCCGCCGCCCGCATCGCCGCACCACCGGTCGCCGCTGCCACCGCGCCCCCGGCCGCCGCTGTCCCCGCGCCTCCGGCCGCCGCTGTCCCCGCGCCCCCGGCCGCCGCAGCCACCGCGCCCGGCGCTATCCCGCGCTACGGCCCGGCGATCCGCAGCCAGCACCCGGCTTGGCCAACCCCGCCATGGGCGATGAAACCGGGCTGCGCCTGACGCTCGACCGCGTCGGGCATCGCTACGGCGCCATGCCGGTGCTGCGCGACATCACTCTTGCCGCCGAACCGGGCCAGGTGATGGTGCTGGTCGGCCCCTCCGGCTGCGGCAAATCCACCCTGCTGGCGATCATCGGCGGCATGCTGGCGCCCACCGAGGGCAGCGTGCGCTGTGCCGGCGACATCGCGCCCGATTGCCTCAATCCGCTGACCTACGTGTTCCAGGACTTCGCCCTGCTGCCGTGGCGAACCGTCGCCGCCAACGTGGCACTGGTGCTGGAGGGCCGGCTGAACCGCGCCGACCGAGCGGCCCGCGTGGCCGAACTGCTGGCGCTGACCGGCCTCGCCGAATTCGCCAACGCCTGGCCCCGGCAACTCTCCGGCGGCATGCGCCAGCGCGTCGGCATCGCCCGTGCTCTGGCGGTGCGCCCGGCCTGCCTGCTGCTCGATGAACCGCTTTCGGCGCTCGACGCGCAGACCCGCGACCTGCTGCTGGAGGAACTGTCCCGGCTGATCACCGCCGCCGGCACCACCACCATCTACGTCACCCACAACCTCTCCGAGGCCGTCCGGCTCGGCCACCAGATCGTCGTGCTGTCACGCCGTCCCGGCGAGGTGCGCGAGGTGCTGCGGATCGACCGCCCGTTGGCCGGCCGCGGCGCCACGGACGCCGACCTGATCGCCATCGAGCAGCGCCTGTGGCGGATGATCCGCGACGACGCGGCGGTGGCGCAGCGGGAACGGGTCGATGCCCCGGCTTGATGGCCCGATCCCGTTCCGCGGCGGCGGCTTCGCACCGGCCGATCGGACATGGGCCGCGGCGATGACGCTGATCGCTGTGCTGCTGGCCTGGCAGGCTGGCGCCTCGATGGGCATCATCCCGACTCTTTTCCTGCCGGCGCCGCTCTCGATCGGCCGCGCACTCTGGACGCTGGCCCGCAGCGGCGAGTTGTGGCACCAGTTGGCGCCGTCGCTGATGCGCCTGGCGCTGGGCTGGACCGTCGGCACCGTGTTCGGCATCGCCATCGGGCTGGCGGTCGGGCTGTCCTCGGCACTGCGCTCGCCGGCCATGGCGCTGGTCTCGGCGCTGTTCCCGATCCCGAAGATCGCGCTGGTGCCGCTGTTCATCATCTGGTTCGGCATCGGTGAGGGCTCCAAGCTGGTCACCGTCGGCATCAGCGTGTTCTTCCCGACCGTGATCGCCACCGCCGGCGGGGTGGACAATGTGCCGCGCGGCCTGATCCGCATGGGCCAGAGCTTCGGCCTGTCGCGCGCCGCGATCATCCGCAAGATCGTGCTGCCGGCGGCACTGCCCGCGATCCTCAGCGGCTTCCGGGTGACCACCGCGATCGCTATCGTGCTGTTGGTCGCCGCCGAGATGATCGGCGCCGAACGCGGCATCGGCGCCTTCGTGCTGTCGGCCGGCAATCTCTACGACACCGACAACCTGCTGGCAGGGATCGTCGTGCTGTCCGTGCTGGGCCTGGCGGTATCGTGGGTGATCGGCCGGCTGGAGCGTTTTTTTCTTAATTGGCGATAGCCGCCGGACCCCGTCCCACTCGGTTACGTCACGCCGGAGCGTCTGCTTTTTGGAGGATTTGTTCTCAAACGCCGCCGCTTCGGCTGGTTACTGCCAACGTTTGCCTCAGCCAATTTCGATCGAGATGCGCAGGTTATTCATAGACCTCGCGCCGGTGGCCCACCCCCACTGCCAGCACAACCAACCGCTTGTCCTGTAGCTCGCACACGATGCGGTAATCCCGCACCCGGTAGCGCCAAAGCCCGAATTTGTTATGCCGCAAGGCCTTGCCAAATCCTCTCGGATTTTCGGCACTGGCAATGCGTGATGTCATGTAATCAACGATTTCAGTCCGAACCTGGCGGCTCAGCTTACTAAGCTCCTTAACCGCCCTGACGTCGTATTCAACCGTCCAGACCAAGCGCTTTACGTGCTTCGTCGGTTGTCAGGACAGGCCCGCGAGTTTCCAGCCGAGCGATCGCCATATTGATATCATCAAGCTCTTCAATGCTGCTTTCGATAAGGTCGCGCGCCAGCTCAGCGTCAGACTGTCCCCGGCTCTTGGCCAGCTCCGCCAGGCGGCGTTCAACACCAGGATTGAGATCAACCGAAAGCATGATAACCCGCCTTGTCAGGTATTCGTTATCGCATAGCATCGGGGTGCGCGCAAACACCTAATCTCCGCGTTGCGGCACGAAGCGCGCTCAAAATTTCTGTCTCGATCCGTCATCCTTGCCACAGTTCGTTCGGCGATTCCGGCAATTGGTCTCGCGGCAGGGTCGGGAATTCGGTCATCGTCGTCACCACATGCTCCTTCGCCCGGCGCTGGGCCGCGAAGGTCGGACTGCCTGGCTCGTCCCTTTGATGATTAGCCGGTGTTTTGCAACGGTGATCAACTGCATGTTTCTTGTCGCTTACATCCTTCATGAGGAGACCGTTCGCATCATCTCAGCCCGCAATGCGCAACCTTATGAGCGACGGAGATACCATGACGAAGATAGCCAATCATGATTGGAGCCGCGCCGACGCGATGAGCGATGCTGAACGCCATGCCGCCGCCTTGAAAGACCCGATGCCCAACCGCTCACGGAACAAAGTTTCGCCCGTATGCGGCTCGTTCCGCGCACCAAGACGATGCCCCAGGCCCCCGGCATGACGCAGACAGATTTTTGAGATGCGCAACCAGATACCCCTGGGCACACTCCGCTATTGGGAACAGGGCTGATCTGAGCCCGATTAGACGACGCGGGTCCATGAGTATCATCATTTGTCGACCCGGAAAATGCGTCCCGCGCATTCGAAGATGGGCGCAAGGTTGATAACACGCTTTATGGGAAGTGGGTTTTCCCTCGGCCGACCGGTCCAGCCTCGTTTAACAACCGACCTCCCAAGGTATCTCTTCGATGATGCAAGCGCCCGGCACGGCATTAGGCACGGGTGTCCCCGTCATGTAATAGCGCAGTGACGAAAGGGGGATAGGCTGCAACCAAGTGAGTTGGCGAAAGCCGTAGTAGAACCTTCCTGTTTCACTTTCGCCTCCAGCCAGACGCTTTTCGATAGGGTTTTCCTTTGTGATTCCTGTAAATCTGGCTCGGGCTACTACTGTGGTCGTACCGGCTGCCTTAAAATATACATTTTTTTATTGGTATTTCGGCAACTCGGGCAATTTCTGCATTGGAAACGAAATAAATCTCTTTTCTGCCTTTTTTAAATTCATCAAACGCTTGCTCAAGCCACTTCGAATCTAATAGTGCCAACAGGGCAGGCGATTTTCTTAGAGTCTGTCCGGAAAGTTTAGGCCGGATTGCTTAGCTTTCTCAGCATCAGTCGGATCGAAGCAAGTTTGATGAAGGTGAGGGCGTTACGGCTCAGGTTCTCGAAATCCTTGGCCAGGCGTCGGCATCGGTTGAGCCAAGCAAGGGTCCGTTCCACGACCCAGCGTCTGGGTAAAATCTCGAAGCTGCTGGCAGTATCGGAGCGTTTGACGATTTCCACCGAGAGCCGTGGCAGCAGCTTGGCCAGTTGCTGGCGGAATTGCGGGCCCTGGTAGCCGGCATCAGCGAACAGCTTCTTCAGGAACGGGAACAGCCCGAACAATGTCGCCAACACCAGCACGCCGCCATCGCGATCCTGGAGGTCGGCCGGGTGAACCACGGCGTGCATCAACAAGCCCTCGGTATCGACCAGGATATGTCGCTTCTTGCCACTGACTTTCTTCCCCGCATCATACCCCTTGGGATCGATGCAGGCCCCCCTTTTTCGGCGCTCTTGACGCTCTG
This sequence comes from Rhodopila sp., assembly GCF_965277825.1. Classification (NCBI taxonomy): domain Bacteria; kingdom Pseudomonadati; phylum Pseudomonadota; class Alphaproteobacteria; order Acetobacterales; family Acetobacteraceae; genus Rhodopila; species Rhodopila sp. The sequence continues at coordinate 2,199,557 of NZ_OZ255846.1, forward strand.
GCTGTCGATCATGCAGGCGGTCGGACTGGCCTGGCGGTCCACCAAGGCGCGGCATCTTTGGTAGAGTTCGTAGTGGATTTTTCCCAACGTCCCATCGTAGTCCCAGCGTTGCATGTAATCATACAGCGTGCTTCGCGGCGGCAGGTCCTTGGGGATGTAACGCCACGGACAACCGGTGCTGAGGACATACATGATGCCATTCAACACTTCCCGCACATCAACCTCCCGCCGCCGCCCGCCGCGCTTGGCCGGCGGGATCATCGGTTTCACCTGCGCCCATTCTTCGTCGGTCAGGTCACACGGGTAACGCAGCTTGTCCCGCTCGTAGCGATGACGGTTCTCGGTCGTCCACATCAGCCACCTCGCGAATCGAACCCGCCGATCGAATCACAGAAGATTCAATGAATTCAACCCCCCCTGGCTAACCGACTCTAAAGACTCAAAAAGCTTCCGGACGGACACTTAGGCTGCAGATTGTAGCTTGAATCGATGCAATTCGGCTTCAAAGCTTGTCGTAAAACTCTTCCAAGCTTCTGCTCATAAGATTCCCCGCCAGATTGGACGGAAGCTCACCTTGCAAAATAATATTTTCGATACGGGCGAGCAAAACCTCTATGCCTACCCGTTCAGATGCCGGATCGTCGCCCATTGTTCGTGCTCCCATTAGAGGCGTCCGGAGAAACAAAGTCGCAAGTTTAGGATTGGACAGTCATCCGAATATGGCCGGCGAGGCTGAACCCGGCAACCCGGCAACCCGTCACCGTCACCCGTCAACAGACTGTTAGGTTATCGCATGATCCCGCGGCTTTTCACACCCTGATCCTCTCCGCCTCATTGAGGCTGACTTCCTCCCGTCTTTGGTCGGAAAATTGGCTCGCGCGCGTGCTGGCGTTGTCCGCCATCTGAGTCCCTTTTCCACCGTGCCGCCGTCTTTTAGACAGGCCGTACCCCCACTCAGTGCTCCAGCGGCCGCGACTGCCATTCGGCAACCTCTGCCCCGACCGCGCCGGTGATCGTTCCGACCAGATGCGGCGAGAACTCCCAGATTGACTCCCACCCCCCAATCGCTCATCTGACGCCGCGTTATCCACCCCCCCCGGTCCAACGCTCATGCCCAGCCCACCACCCACCCCCCAAAAGCCACCCCCCCACCCATGCTTCTCGTAATCGACGCGGGCAACACCAACATCGTCTTCGCCGTCCACGACCCCTCCGGCTGGCGCGGCGTCTGGCGCATCCGCACCGACGCCCAGCGCACCTCCGACGAATACGCCGTCTGGCTCAACAGCCTGCTCACCCTCTGCGACCTAAAACGCGACCAGATCAGCGCCGCCGTCATCGGCACCGTCGTCCCCGCCGCGCTCTATCACCTCCGCCGCCTCTGCCGAGAATGGTTCAGCGTCGAACCGCTGATCGCCCGCGCCTCGCTCGACTGGGGCTTCGAGATCAAGGTCGACAACCCCAACGAGGTCGGCGCCGACCGCCTGCTCAACGCGCTCGCCAGCCACCGCGGCTTCGGCGGCCCGCTGATCGTCGTCGATTTCGGCACCGCCACCACCTTCGATGTGATAGACGCCACCGGTGCTTATCTCGGCGGCGTCATCTGTCCCGGCATCAACCTCTCGCTCGAGGCCCTGCACCAGGCCGCCGCCCGGCTGCCCCGCATCGGCATCGGCCGGCCGCAGGCGGTGATCGGCCGCTCCACCGTCCCAGCCATGCAATCCGGCATGTACTGGGGCTATATCGGCCTGATCGAGGGCCTGCTGACCCGCATCAAGACCGAATTCGGCGCGCCGATGAAGGTCATCGCCACCGGCGGCCTCGCCCCGCTGTTCGCCGAAGGCACACTGATGATCGAGCGCATCGAACCCGACCTGACCCTGGATGGTCTGCGAATGTTGGCGGAGCGCAACCCAGCCCCCACATTGCCCAGGGAGAGAACCCGACTGATTGAAACCGAATAACGGAACGATAGCCAAAATATGGACGTGGAATTAGGCGAACTGGCCTTCCTGCCGCTCGGCGGGACGGGCGAAATCGGCATGAACCTTAACCTCTACCGCTGGCGCGAGGGCGGCAACGAGAAATGGCTCGCCGTAGACTGCGGCATCGGCTTCGGCGGCAGCGAACTGCCCGAGGTCGAGGTCATGATGGCCGACCCCGGTCACATCGCCGACCGCCGCGACAAGCTGCTCGGCCTGGTCATCACCCACGCGCACGAAGACCACATCGGCGCCGTCGCCTGGCTCTGGCCAAGACTGAAATGCCCGGTCTATTGCACCCCGTTCGCCGCCGCCGTGCTGCGCCGCAAGCTAGGCGAGAACGGCCTGCTCAACCAGGTCCGCATCCACGTCATCGACCCCGGCGGCACCATCGACCTGAAACCCTTCGCGCTGCGCTTCATCCGCCTGGCACACTCCATCCCGGAAGCCCAGGCGCTGGTGATCGACACCCCGGCCGGCACCGTATTGCACACCGGCGACTGGAAACTCGACCCCACCCCGCTGATCGGCCCACCGACCGACGAGGCCGCGCTCGCTGCGCTCGGCGAAAAAGGCGTGCTGGCGATGGTCTGCGATTCCACCAACGCTATGGTCGAGGGCCACTCCGGCAGCGAGCTCGATGTCCGGCGCAGCCTCTCCGCCCTGATCCGCGACCTGAGCGGCCGCGTCGCCGTCACCTGCTTCGCCAGCAACGTGGCGCGCATGGAATCGGTGGCACTCGCCGCCCGCGACGCCGGCAGGGCCACCGCCATCGTCGGCCGCTCGCTGCGCAACATGGATGCCGCCGCTCGCGAGTGCGGCTATCTGAAAACCCTGCCGCCGTTCCTCTCCGAGGACGACATCGACGACGTCGCCGACGACAACATCCTGCTGCTGATCACCGGCAGCCAGGGCGAGGCCCGCAGCGCCCTGTCGCGCATTTCGCGCGACGACCACCCCCGCGTCTCGCTGGGCGAGGGCGACACCGTGATCTATTCCTCGCGCATGATCCCCGGCAACGAACGCGCCATCGGCACCGTGCAGGACAACTTGGTGCGCCGCGGCGTGCGGCTGATGACCGACGACGACCACCTGGTGCACGTCTCCGGCCACCCCGCCCGCGACGAGCTCCGCCGCATGTACCGCCTGGTCAAACCGCGCTACGCCGTCCCGGTGCACGGCGAGTGGCGCCACCTCTCGGCCCACGCCGACCTCGCCCGCGAGGCCGGCGCCACTCCGTTCATGATGGAAGATGGCGACATCCTGACGCTGTCGCACAACCGTCCGGCGATCACCGACAGCGCCCCGGTCGGCCGCCTGGTGCTGGATGGCACCCGCCTGGTGCCGCTGCAAGGCGAGGTGATGGCGGCGCGCCGTCGCATGCTGTTCAACGGCATCGTCATCGCCAGCCTGGCGGTCGATCAGGCCGGCAACCTGCGCGGCCGGCCAAGGCTCAGCGCCCCCGGTCTGCTCGACCCGGATGACCCCGATACCACCCGAGCCGCCGATGATTTCGCCGACCAGTTGCAGGACCTGCCGGCCAGTGCCCGGCGTGACGACGCCGCCCTGCAAGACGCCGCCCGCTCCACCCTGCGCCGCATCCTGGGCCGCAGGCTCGGCAAGCGGCCGATGGTCGATGTGCATCTGATCCGGGTCTGAACCGGCGGTGAACTGGTTCACCGGAACCGTTCTGTTCGTGCTGATCTGGTGGACATCGCTCTTCGCGGTGCTGCCGATCGGTATCCGCCCGATTGCCCAACCGGACCGCAAAAGCGGTTGGCGCGGCACGCCGGATCAGCCACGCATCTTGAGGACCGTGGTCATGACCACGGTCCTGGCCTGCATTCTATGGACCGGCAGCTATCTGCTGATCCGCAGCGACTACATCAGTTTCCGCCACGGCCTGTTCGCCGCGCCGACTGATTGATTATCGTTTTTCCCGACTGCCCCACCTCGGACAGGCGGAGGATCGTGTCCTCGGCCTGCCGGGCGGTTGGCGTTTCCTCCCCAAACCTGGTGTGCGTACCGATCGGTCCGCAGCCCGCGATCGATGTAGCCAATCGGCCGATAGCTGTCACGAGCTATTGTCACTTTTTGAGCGGATAACGGGAAGTTTATTGCCGAAATTCATTGTGCAACGCACAAAAGTATCAATCTTAAGGCGCCAGATGACAATTGCTGTTGGCTTAGGTCCAGTGTCGCCCGTCCGGTGTCGCTCACCCCGCTCGTTCGTCCAGCACGAGAGTCCGGCACGCCAAATAACCCTGGGCCCGAAGCCCTCCCCGCCATATCGAACCGCAAGGCTGCGACGACCCAGGGCAAGGGCATTTGCCTCGAACGCACGATGCTGAACCACGGATGCGGAAAGCATATGCAAGGTCTTTGAACCGAGTTTCAGCGTAACTTGTATCGGCGTACATCGGCGTTCATCTGCGGTCCCAAACCGCTTCTCTCGATCACGCCGCGTCCCGCAAAATAGCGCCGGCAGAAAATCCAAATGCGATGACCCTAGGCTCGGACCGAACCTCCAACCCGCGCAAAACAGCCGACCCGTGACAGGCCGGTAGCGGGTCCGCCGCAAACGCGTTACCAACGCCGCCACAGATCACCATGGAACCCCGTCTCGATGCGCCTGTCCCACGGCTTCATCCCCACGCTGAAGGAAACCCCCGCCGAGGCGCAGATCGCCTCGCACCGGCTGATGCTGCGCGCCGGCCTGGTGCGCCAGACCTCGGCCGGCATCTACGCCTGGCTGCCGCTCGGCCTGCGCGTGCTGCGCAACATTGAACGCATCGTCCGCCAGGAACAGGACCACGCCGGCGCCCAGGAAATCCTGATGCCGACCATCCAGCCCGCCGAACTGTGGCGCGAAAGTGGCCGCTACGAGGATTACGGCAAGGAGATGCTGCGCATCACCGACCGCCACGACCGCGACATGCTATACGGCCCGACCAACGAGGAAATGGTCACCGACCTGTTCCGCCAATCGATCCGCAGCTACCGCGAACTGCCGCAGATCCTTTACCACATCCAGTGGAAATTCCGCGACGAGGTGCGCCCCCGCTTCGGCGTCATGCGCGGCCGCGAGTTCCTGATGAAGGACGCCTATTCGTTCGACATCGACCACGCCGGCGCGGTCACCAGCTACCGTAAGATGATGCTGGCCTACATGCGCACCTTCCAGCGCATCGGTCTCAAGGCGATCCCGATGGAGGCTGACACCGGCCCGATCGGCGGCGACCTCAGCCACGAATTCATCATCCTGGCAACCACCGGCGAAAGCCAAGTCTACTACGACGCCGCGTTCGAGGAGATCGACTACCTGTCCGCCGGCGCCGGCGGCTTCAGCCATAACGACCCCGCCGACCTCGACCGCTTCTTCGAGCTGATGACAACCCGCTACGCCGCGACCGACGACAAGCACGACCCGACCCGCTGGGCCGACGTGAACGCCGACCGCCGGCGCGACGGCAGGGGGATCGAGGTCGGCCACATCTTCCACTTCGGCACCAAATACACTCAAGCCATGGCCGCAACCGTTGCCGGACCCGACGGCAAGCCGACGCATCCCGAAATGGGCAGCTACGGCATCGGCATCTCCCGCCTGGTCGGCGCCGTGATCGAGGCCAGCCACGACGCCGCCGGCATCATCTGGCCTGACAGCATCGCCCCATTCAAGGCGGCGATCCTCAACCTCAAGGTCGGCGATCCCGCCTGCGACGCGCTATCAGAGCAGCTCTACGCCGCGTTCGGCGCCAACGCCCTCTACGACGACCGAGCCGACCGCGCCGGCGCCAAGTTTGCCGACGCCGACCTGATGGGCCATCCCTGGCAGATCGTCATCGGCCCCCGAAGCGCCGCCGCCGGCAAACTGGAACTGAAACGCCGCGCCACCGGCGAACGCACCGACGTCACCCCGCAAGAAGCGCTGAGCCGGATCGGCTAGGTAGCGGCAATGTTGCGTAAGTGTCATGGCGCTGGGTGTCATGGCCGGGCGAGCGAGCACGCGAGCAAGGCTTGGCCCGGCCACCCACGTCGTGCGGTGCGCGCGGCGCGAACGTCGTGCTGGCCCGCCACCACCGCCGCCATGGACACCCGCTAGATGTTCGGCCCGTTCGAACGCATGGTCGCTGGCCGCTACCTGCGCGCCCGCAAAGGCGAGCGGTTCGTTTCCATCATCGCCATCTTTTCCCTGATCGGCATCGCCCTCGGCGTCGCCACCCTGATCGTCGTCACCTCGGTCATGAGCGGCTTCCAGGCCGAACTGGTGACCCGCATCCTCGGCCTGAACGGCCACATCTCGATCGACGCCTACGCCGGCCAGAAGCTCGCCGACTACCAACCACTGGTGAGCCAGATCAGAGCCATCCCCCAGGTCGCCTCCGCCACCCCGGTGCTCGACGGCCAGGCGCTGCTCAGCACCGAGGCCGGCGGCGCCCGCGGCGGCCTGGTGCGCGGCATCAGCCTGGACGACCTGCGCGCCCTGCACCCGATCAGCGACCACATCGTCGCCGGCAGCCTGACCGATTTTTCCGGCGACGACGCCATCGTCGTCGGCGTCGGCCTGGCCACCACCTACCGGCTGCGCATCGGTGATTCGCTGACCGTTATCTCCCCCGAGGGCGCCGCCACCGCGTTCGGCACCATCCCCCGCGTGCGCGCCTACAAGGTGGTGGCGATCTTCGATGCCGGCCTGAACGACTACAACACCGGCGTGGTGTTCCTGCCGCTGCCGGCGGCCCAGGTGTTCTTCCAGAAACCCGCTGCCGTCACCGGCATCGAGATCCGCCTGCACGACCCCGACCAGGTCAACACGGTCGGCCGCGAGCTCACCCCGATGCTGCAAGGCCGCCCGGTCTACGCCCGCGACTGGCGCCACGCCAACGACACCATCATCGGCGTGCTGCAAGTGCAAAAAGATACCATGTTCATCGTGCTCGGCATGATCGTGCTGGTGGCGGCGTTCAACGTCGTCTCCTCGCTGATCATGCTGGTCAAGGACAAGCGCGCCGACATCGCCGTGCTGCGCACCCTCGGCGCCGGCAGCTCGGCGGTGATGCGCATCTTCCTGATGTGCGGCGCCTTCGTCGGCGTCAGCGGCACCGTCATCGGCACCCTCATCGGCATCGTGTTCTGCCACAACATCGTCGCCATCCAGCACTTCGTCGAGCACATTACCGGCGGCCGCGTGTTCGACGCCTCCGTCTTCATGCTGACCGAACTGCCCAACACCATCGACTGGGCCGACGTCGCCCAGGTCGTGGCCCTCGGCCTGATCCTGTCACTGCTGGCCACGCTCTACCCAAGCTGGCGCGCCGCCCGCACCGACCCGGTGGAAGCCCTGCGCCATGAGTGATCCGCTGGTGTTGCGCGGCGTCACCCGCACCTACCGCGGCGACGCCGGCGATCTGGCCGTGCTGCGCGGCGCTGACCTCACCGTGCGGGCCGGCGAGATCGTCGCCCTGGTCGCCCCCTCGGGCGCCGGCAAATCCACCCTGCTGCACACCGCCGGCCTGCTCGACCGCCCCGACAGCGGCGCCGTGCTGATCGAGGGCCGTGACGCCGGCAACCTGCCCGACGCCGCCCGCACCGCGATCCGCCGCGACACCATCGGCTTCGTCTATCAATTCCATCACCTGCTGCCGGAGTTCACCGCGCTGGAGAACATCGTGCTGCCGCAGATGATCGCCGGCCGCCCCAGGCGAGCCGCCGACGACCGCGCCCGCGCCCTGCTGACCGCGTTCGGCCTCGCCCCCCGCCTCGGTCACCTGCCCGGCAAGCTGTCCGGCGGCGAGCAACAGCGCGTCGCCATCGCCCGCGCCTTGGCCAATGCCCCGAAATTGCTGCTGGCCGACGAACCCACCGGAAACCTCGATGTCGCCACCGCCGCGGCGGTGTTCGCCGAACTGCTGTTGATCGTGCGCGATCACGGCCTGGCAGCCCTGATCGCCACCCACAATCCCGACCTTGCCGCCCGCATGGACCGCACCGTCACCCTACGCGACGGCCGGCTGGTGTAGCAATAGCCCGGGCTGGCTGATCGATCGCGTCGATGTCAGTCTAACCGCGACCGTCTCACAGGACAAAACGCTTCCAAACGTAGTTCCGATGGCTGAAGTTTCGCCAACCCCGACGTTCGTGTCTATGCCGTAACATATTTGACATCAATGACCTCGTTGGCTACAATGGGCGCATTGCAACTCCCTCCAAAGCACCCGCCCAGGCTTCGCTCAATATTCGCCAGCTCGATCCAGCACTGAAAGACCAGTTGCGGATTCGCGCCGCCTATCATGGCCGCTCGATGGAAGCCGAGGCCCGCGCGATCCTGAAACAGGTGCTGATGGCAAAGCGACCCGCAACGGGCGCCGAACTGGTTGCCACCATTCGCCGCCGGTTCCCCCCGCTCGGCGGCGTCGAGCTTGAACTGCCCCAGCGCGAGCCCGGCCGAGAACCACCGCGCTTCGAATGATTCTGCTCGATACCAATGTAATCTTTGAGCTCATGCGACCGGAACCGGATGCAGTGGTGCTGCGGTGGATGGCCGCCCAGAAGGACGCCCTTTACGTGACGGCGCTGTCCTACGCCGAGATACGCGGCGTAGCTACACACCGCCGTGCGGCCACGCCCCGGTCTCGGGTCCGCAAGGCCCGCCGATGGCCGGTGCCAGCGGAGGAAGCCGCTGCCTGCAGGTGCGTTCGCGCCCAAGGAAAGGCTTGCCATTGGACGAGTCACCGACCGGCGCGTGATCGTAGTAACCGGTCTGGTTATGACCATGATGATCCGTATGATGCCAGCCGGGTTCGTGGTGTAGATTGACGCAATCCGCTCTGGGCCTCAGCGGCCGACATTTTGGCTGAAACTTCCAACTACTTATGGTGTGCAAATGCAGCCTCTCAGCGTGAATGGCTTTATCGGCGCTCAGCACGAATTCCATGACGCCGATTTTGTCCCAGGATAGGCAGATCGCTTCGTCCCCTCCGCACCGAGGCTGGCCTTGTTCGATATGGTCCTGACCCAAATCCGCCAACTCCCGTTTGGCGAACCCAATGTCCTGGAGCTCGGTCTTGGGCCCGGCTACATGGCGCGGCACATTCTAGAGCGCCACCCGAATCTTCGTTACGAAGGGCTCAATTTTTCCGCGGTGTTCCTCGAAGTGGCAAAACGAACCATCGGCGAACTGGAGGCACGGGTTACCTTCACCCAGGCGGACCTGATCGACCAGTCCTGGCCTAACCGCTTGACCCATACACCGCACGCCATCATTTCAAACTGGGCCTTGCACGACCTTGGAAGCCAACAGGCCGTGGCAGAGGTTTACGCACGCTGCTTCGAAACCCTCCCGAAGGGCGGCATTCTGGTCAACGGCGACTTCATCAAGCCCAACGGAACCGCATGGGACTATGAGGCCGGCCGGTTCGAGATCGCTCGTCATTTGGAATTCTTGCGGCAGGTAGGCTTCGCCAACCCGGTATCGCTGCATCACTTTGAGCCTGAGATCGATAAGCCGACGTCAGCCCAGAACTACGGCTGCTTCGTTGCGGAAATAATGGGAACGAGACAGGACGGCTCAGCAGGCGGGATAACCACGCTCGATGATCAGGTAGATCAGCGCCTCCGCCGATGGGTCGGGGTTCTCGACCCCATGCGGGGCGTCGGCGCGACAACTGCAACTGTCGCCCGCGGAGAGTTCAGCCGTTTCGTCGCCCACGGTGACGCGGACGGTGCCGGCTGCCACGTGCATATGCTCGACCGTGCCGGAAGCGTGGGCCGCTGCCGGCCCCAGCACGGTGGACGGAGGGATCTGATAGCGCACGAAGTCGATGCGGCTGCCGGGGCCCGCCGGTCCCAGGCTTTGGCAACAGGCGGGGTTTTCACCGCGAGCAGCCTCGCCTCGGCGTAAGACGCGAATGCGCGGCGCCGCACCCGTGCCCTCGGCGATCAACGCAGCCGCGCTCACCCCGAGTGCCGCGGCGAGCCGCGCCATTGTCGTGACGGTCGGCGACTTCGTTCCGCGCTCAATGTCGGAAATCATCGAGGATGAGACGCCGCTACGCGTGGCCAACATCCGCAAGCTGAAGCCGCCCGCCTCGCGCCGCTGCTTGACGGCGCGACCCGTGCGAAGGCTGACTTCGTCCTCCAAAGTTGACAACATGTCCTTCATAGCGCACAACTGGCGAATCCAAGCAAGCAGCAAAGCCAGGCGACAGCGCCAATCCGAGGCAAATCCGCGTTGCGACTGCTAGCCGGTTGCGAACAGCAGTGTGGGGCCGAAAACGCTCGGTCAGGCTTGCGAACGTTACGTCAAACACTCGCGCTATCCGACCCTGCGGGGCGCATGAGGGAGAACATCGATGGATCGTATTGAATTCGAGGCTGAACTTCGCCGCGACGGCTTCCGCGTCGTCAACGCCAGCCTGCGACCGAACACCCGAGAAACCAACCACTGTCATGACTTCGACGCCCGACTGTTCATCCTCGGCGGCGAGATCCTCATAACGCGCGACAACAGCCCGGAAACGTTCCGCGCCGGACAATGTTGTGAGGTCCCCGCTGGCTGCCCGCATGCCGAACAGGTTGGCCCCGAAGGCGTCGCCTATGTCTCTGGTCGCCGCCGCAATGGCGGCCCCCTGACGCGAGAGGCTTTCGAGAGCGATCTGCGGCGTGAAGGGTTCGAGGTGATTCATGGCGGCCAAAAACCCGATTTCACCGAAGATCTGCATGCGCACGGTTTCGACGTCCGCATCATGATGCTGAGCGGAGAAATCACGGTGACCCGAGATGGTGGTTCGGAAACATTCCACGCCGGCGATCACTGCGAAATACCAGGTGATTGCCAGCACGGCACCAAGGTGGGACCGGAAGGCGTCGCTTACATTGTCGGCAAGGTTCACCTCCCGTCGTCCATCAACTGACTCGACGTCCGGACGCGCGATGAACTGAGAGTTCCCGCGCGTCCATTCGACAGGCCAATCTGGATCTGCGGGCGGAGTGAATGGATCCTCTTCGATCCTCCAACGGCCAGGTCGCAAACCCGTAGGGAGCCGGGCGCCCCATTCTCCGTTCGCCGCCTGCTTCGCATAGATGCGGCAGGCCCCGACCTTCCTCAAAATCCATCGCCAGAACGCCGTCACAGAGCCTGCAGACTTTCGACTCCCGCGTCGGCATTCAGCACACCGCCCCCGGTAGCGCTTTGCCTATCGATGTGACCACATCCATCACCGCGACTCGGAGCACATTCGATGATGCAGATGTCGGTCACCATGCACCCGATCTGGCAGACCGGCGGCATCATCCTCGCCGCCGCCATCCTCGCCGCCCTGCTGCTGCAACTCGTCGTTCACCGAATCATCCCGAACGCCCTGAGACGGGAACAAACCGAACTCGGCGCGCCGATCTTCGCGGTGATCGGCACCACCTACGCCGTGCTGCTGGCCTTCATCGCCACCGCCGCGTGGGAGCAATACAGCGCCGCCGAAGCGCTGGCCCGCCACGAGGCCGATCTGATCGGCAACATCTACAGCGTCAGCCACGGCCTGCCCGAACCCGCCGGCACCCAGATGCGCGCCGAACTGACCGCCTATCTCACTCATATCATCGACGTCGAGTGGCCCGACCAGATCGCCGGCGAGGCCATCCCGCCCGCCGAACCCCTGCTGACCAGGCTCGACCAGGCCCTGCTGCGGGCCAAGCCCGCCGACCCTGCGCAATCCAACGCGCAGACCTTCCTGATCGGTGCGCTGAGCGACGTCGCCACCGTCCGCCGAGACCGTCGTCTGGCGACCCACGGCACCATCCCCGGACTGGTCTGGGTCGTGCTGGTGTCCGGCGGCGCCCTGATGGTCTGCTGCAGCTTCGTGCTGGGCGGCCCCACGCCGGCACTGCACCTGCTGATGACGGCGATCCTGGTGGCATCCGGGGTCCTCATCCTGCTGCTGATCGTTGGCCTGAGCTCACCGTTCCACGGCGCCCTGACCATCCCCCCCGACGCCTATACCGGCGTGCTCGCCGAACTCAGGGCATCGCCGTAAACCACCCAAGTCGCTGCCAGCGACCGGCGATTACCGCAACGGCGGATGCCGGACTAGACCACCAGCTTCCCGGGCTGCTTCACCTCGATTTCCACGAAGCTGATCGGGTGCGGCGAGCCGTTCATCACGTCGTGCTTGATCCCGGCCTGGCGCATATAGGCCTGGCCCTTCTCCAGCGGCACATCCGCGACTTCTGATCCGTTGTCGACGCGCAACGTGCCGGCCACGAGCATGACAACGAAATACGGCCAGCCATGTTCGTGCCAACCGGTCACCGCGCCGGGTTCGAAGTCCCACCGGGTAATCCGAAGCGTCGCGTCATCCTGCTGGATATGCGCCACGGCAGGAACGGTGCAGGTGAATGCCACTCGGTCTCGCTCCGTTTTGCTGACCGCCCGTTCGGCGAAGACTAATGACCCGACCGCCTATGCTTCCCATCGCCAAGCCGACGCCCCCGGAAGGCGGACATCAAATCGCGATCGCGTAAGCCGGCCGCCGCGGATCCGCTCCGGCGCCGATCAACCCGGTCTCCGGATCGGTCAAAATCGCCTCCACCGAACCCGCCAGCCAGGTCCAATCCGGCCAGTCCTGGATGCTGTGCCCGCGCGCCTCCAACTCGTCCCTGGCGGTGCGATCGATGCGCCCCTCCACCGCCAGCCGCCCGGGAAAATACTCGAACGGCGCGAACGAAGACGGAAACGAATACGATGCCACCCGGGGCGCCTCGATCGCGCTCTGCGGGTCCATCCCGAAATGCATCACGTTCAGCACCACCTGCAGCATTGCCTGGATCTGCACATCGCCCCCTGGCGTGCCGAACGGCATCACCCCGCCCGCCGCGGTCACCAGCATTGCCGGGTTCGGCGTCAGCCGCGGCCGCTTGCCCGGCGCCACCCCCGCTGGATGCGCCGGATCGGGCCGACTCTGCGAGCCCCGCCCCGACGGCGTGATCCCCAACCCCGGCACCACCGGCACATTGCCCGACCCATCCGACGGCGTCGCACTGAACGCGTTGCCCCAGCGATCCACCACGCAGCAGTAGGATGTATCCGCCTCTACCTTCGGCAACTCCGCCGCGCTGCCGGCGAACGACCGGCTCCGCGACGGATCCAGCGGCGCCGGCATCACCCCGAACGCCCGATCGCCCTTGATCATCGCCGCCCGAGCCGCGATCGTCGCCGGATCCAGCAGCCAGCCCACTGGCACATCGACGAATTTCGGATCGCCAAAGTAATATTCCCGATCCGCCAGCGCCAGGTTCAGGCACTCCACGATCCGGTGCAGATAATCCGCCGAGTTGTGCGCCAGCCCGTCGATCCCGACCTGCTCCACCAGCGCCAGAGCCTGCTGCAGCGCCGGCCCCTGGCACCACGCCCCGCAGGTGATCAGCTCGTGGCCGCGCCAGCCGCGCCGCACCACCGGCTCGATCGCCGACGAATACCCTGCCAGGTCCTCCATCGACAGGTAGCCGCCCATCCGCTCCTGGAACCGCACCATCGCGCGCGCGATATCGCCGCGGTAGAACGCGTGGTGCGCCGCATCCAGCCCGGCCAGCCGATCCGGACCGGCGGCGCGATCCTGATCGGCCATGAACTGCATGGTCCGCGCCAGATCGGCCTGCACGAATTTCTCGCCCGCCTTCGGCACTCGGCCGCCGGGCAAAAACACCGCCGTATTCGACGCCCAGCGCCGATACTCCTCCGCATGCGACCCGATCGAGCGTTCCAGCAACGGATACACCGCGAAGCCGTCTTGCGCGAACCGGATCGCCGGCGCCGCGACATCGGCAAACCGCATCGTGCCATGCCGGCGCAGCGCGGAGATCCAGGCATCCGGCGCCGCCGGCACCACGGTGCGCAGCACCCCGTCGGGGATCTGACCGCCATGCTCGCGCATGAACAGGTCCGCCGGCAGCGTCTTCGGCCACCATCCCAGCCCGGCGATGCTCTCGGTGGTGCCGTCCGCCAGCCGGATCAGGATCGGCGCCACCCCGGCGAAGTTCACCAGGTCGGGCTGCAGCACCCCCAGCGCAATACCCGCCGCCACCCCCGCATCGATCGCGTTGCCGCCCGCCTCCAGCACCCCGAACCCCGCCGAGGCGGCCAAATAATGCCCTGCCGATACCGCGTGCCGTGTGCCATAGACCGTCGGGCGATGGGTCATGCGCCGTGTCCTCGACTGTTCCGCAAGCCGGCACCGTGCGGCAAAACCACCCGGCGGTCCAGACCGCCCCAAACCCGTCCCGGGGCGCCGGTTGACACGATACCGAGGCCTGTATCACATGCCGCCGCCGGTTGTTGCGTAACCGGTTGGCTGCGACGGCATGAATAGACAATCGTCATATCCAACGCCAAGGATCGTTGCGATACGACGCTGGGAGTGAAACCGAATGAAGTCCACAATCCTGGCGCTCGGCCTGCTGTGCGCCACCGCCGTCGGCTCTGCGAAGGCCCAGCCTGCCGCCACGGCCGCGCCTGCCGAGATCAAGATCGGCGCCCTCTACGCCAGCTCCGGCCCCTACGCCAGCATCTCGATGCCGGTGTTCGACGGCCTGAAGCTCTGGGTCGACCAGGTCAACGCCGCCGGCGGCGTCGAGGTCAAGCCGTCCGCCAAGAAGATCCCGCTCAAGCTGATCGCCTACGACGACCAGAGCAGTACCGCCACCGCTGCCACCCTCTACAACCAATTGATCACCCAGGACCACGTCGACCTCCTGGTCGCCGACTCCGGCTCTGTATTGACATCCGTCGGCGTCCCCATCGCCCGCGAGCACAAGCAGTTCCTGTTCGACGTCTCCGGCACCGGCGCCGCGTTCTTCACCCCGGACAACCCCTACATCGCGCTGATGGCCGACCCGGTCTCCACCATCTGGCCGCACTACATCTCCGACTTTCTCGGCGACGTGGGCGCCAAACAGGGCATCAAGACGGTCGCCATCCTCTATTCCACCAACGACTTCACCGGCACCCAGGCCGCCGCGCTGAAGGGCTTCTTCGAGCATGACGGCAAGGTCAAGATCGTCTACTACCAGGGCGTACCAACCAGCACGTCGAACTACACCGTGCTGCTCAACAACATCGCCGCCGCCAATCCCGACGCCGTGCTGGAACTTGGTTACGTCGGCAACGACATCGCCTTCCTGCGCAACCTCCAGGACAGCGGCAACCAGTTCCGCTTCGTGTTCTCGATCTACGCCGGCACCGAAAAGGACGAGATCCAGAAGAACGTCGGGATCTCCGCGATGACCCATATCTTCAGCTACGTGCCGCCGTCGAACTATGAATACACCCCCAATTTCGGCATGACCCAGCAGCAGTTCCGCGCCGCGTGGGAGAAAAAATATCCGCCCTCGTCCGGCGTCGAATTCGGCGCCAACGCGGTCTACGGATACATGACAGGCCTGGTGATCGAGCGCACCCTCGCCACCACCAAAAGCCTCGGCCAGATGGACATCCACGACGCCGTTTTCGCCCTGTCCGACAAGCTGAAGACCCTGGACGGCACCTTCACCCTGCGCAAGGACGGCGCCCAGATCGGTGAGGTCACCCCGCTCGGCCAGCTCCAGCCCAACGGCAAGGACCTCGACCTGGTCGCGGTCTATCCACCCGATCTGGCCAAGGGCAAGGCAGTCCTCGGCAAGTGATCCGCCGACCCAAGCCCGCCCCGTCAACGACCCAGGCGCCACGCCCGGCCCAGCCCCCACCGGCCGCCGTGTCATGGCCGGGCTTGGCCCGGCCACCCACGACTTTACCGCCCCGCCCACCGATCTCCCGGCGCCACCCCGCCGCATGACCAGGCAGCCCACCCCAGCCACCCCGACATGCTGACCGGCGCCATCGTCGCCGGTGTCGTGTTCGGCCTCTACTACACCCTGGTCGGCCTCGGCCTGAACCTGGTGTTCGGCGTCATGCGCATCGTCAACCTCGCGCACGGCGACTTCCTGATGCTGGGCGGCGTCGCCGCCTGCCTGCTGTTCGCCGGCTTCGGCCTGCACCCGCTGCTCGCCGCCGCCCTGGTCATCGTCGTTTTCACCCTGATCGGCCTGCCGATCTACTACCTGGTGGTCCCCCGCCTGCTACGCTCCCGCGACTCCGAGATGCTGTCGCTGATCCTGTTCTTCGGCCTGTCGCAAATGATCGAGGCCCTCACCACCATCGCCCTCGGCTCCACCGAACGCTCACTGCCGCCCCGCCTGCTCGGCGTCGGCCCGTTCATCCTGCTCGGCACCAGACTACCGAAAGCCTGGATCTACAGCGCCGCCGCCAGCGCCATCGCCGTCCTACTCGTGTATCTATACCTGTATCGCACCCGGCTCGGCACGCTAACCCGAGCGGTGATGGTCAGCCGGGACGAGGCGCTGGCCACCGGCATCGATGTCAACTTCGTCTCCGCCGTCGCATTCGGTATCAGCATCGCCCTGGCCGGAGTGGCCGGCGTCTTCGCCCCCTTCATCCTCGGCAGCATCACCCCCAACATGGGCGTCGCCATCAACATCACCGCCTTCGCCGTCATCGTCGTCGGCACCCTCGGCAATCCGCTCGGCACCCTGCTGGGCGGCATCATCTACGGCGTGTCGCTGATGCTGATGCAAACCTACCTGAGTTCCTGGGCCAACCTGTTGCCCAACCTGCTGCTGATCGCGGTGCTGCTGGTCCGTCCGGAAGGCCTCCTGGGCAAGGCGGTGCGCCGTGCCTGACACCGCCGCCGAGGCTCGCAACCGGCTGATCCGCCGCATCGTCCTGGACAGCGCCATCGCCGCCGCCGTGGTCGTCCTGATGGGCGTCATCCGAGGCGTCTATTCCAACGAACTGATGCTGTTCAACTTCATCGTCTATCTCGCTTTGGCCCAGGGCCTGAACATAATCTATGGTTTCACCGGCTACCTTCCCTTCGGCTATGTCGGATTCTACGGGGCAGGGGCCTACGGCTTCTCGCTGGTGGTGATGCACCTGCACGCCCCGGCACTGCTGGGCATGGCCGCCGCCGCCGCCGCCGCGCTGCTGCTCGCCGTCATCCTGCTGCCGCTGTTGCGCCTGTCCGGCGCCTACTTCGCCATCGCCAGCCTGGCCGCCGCCCAGGCAGTCTACGAGATCGTCGCCAACCCCGACCTGCAGGACATCACCAAGGGCCCCTACGGCGTCTCGCTGTCCGGCGTGTTCGCCCCGGCGTTCTCCTACTACACCGCCCTGGCGATCCTCGCGTTCTCGCTGGCCCTGGTGGTGTGGCTGCGCAACTCCCGCTTCGGCATGTCGTTGCAGGCGATCCGAGACGAACCGATCAGCGCCGCCATGGCCGGCGTATCCGTGGTGCGCGGCCGCACCATCGCCTGGCTGCTGTCGGCGCTCGTCGCCGGCCTGGTCGGCGGCGTGTTCGCCTGGCACATCTCGGTGTTCTACCCCGACACCGCGTTCGACCTCAGCGTCTCGATCTTCGCCACCGTGTTCCTGCTGTTCGGCGGCGCCACCACCCTGTCCGGCCCGCTGCTCGGCGTGTTCATCCTCTACGGCATCTACAATGTCATCGGCATCGCCGTGCCGCAGTATTTCCAGTTCACCTACGGCGCGCTGATCGTGCTGCTGGTGCTGTTCCTGCCCAACGGCCTCGTCTCCCTTCTGACCAGCCGAGGCATCCGTGTCCCCTGAACCGCCCCCTGAACCGGGGCGGCCTCAACCTCTGCTCCCCGAACCGAGGCGGCCAGAACCTCTGCTCCCGGGACCACTGCCCCCGGGACCGCTGCTCAACGTCGATCGCCTGGTCAAACGCTTCGGCGGCTTCCGCGCGCTAGACGGCGTCAGCTTCCACCTCCACCCCGGCGAGGTGCTCGGCCTGGTCGGCCCCAACGGCTCCGGCAAGACCACCTGCATCAACGTAATCTGCGGTCTCTACCCCGCCGACGGCGGCAGCGTGACCTACAACGGACGCCCGATCGCCGGCGCCAAATCCCACCGCCTGGTCAAAGCCGGCATCAACCGCACCTTCCAGTCGCCACGCCCGTTCCTGTCGCTGACCGTGCGCGAAAACGTCGAGGTTGCCGCGCATTACGGCGAACCCAAACCTGGCTTCGACATCGACGCCCTGCTCGCCCTGCTGGAACTCGACCGCTACGCCCACCGCCCCGCCGCCGAACTCAACAGCGCGCAGCAGAAAACCCTCGACCTCGCCCGAGCGATGGCGACCGAACCCAGGCTTCTGCTGGTCGACGAACTCGCCGCCGGCCTCAACCCCGCCGAACTGTCCCGCATGGCCGACCGCCTGCGCGCGCTCGCCAATGCCGGCATGGCCCTGCTGGTGGTCGAGCATCTGATGGGCTTCATCGACAAGGTCACCGACCGCGTCGTCGTCATGGCCGCCGGAAAAGAGTTCTTCGGCGGAACGTTATCCGACGCCACCCGCGACCCCGAGGTCATCCGCGTCTTCTTGGGCGGCGCCCACCATGCCTGAACCCGAACCGACGACCGTCCTGCGCGCCGCCGACATCGAGGCCGGCTACGGCCGCGTCCAAGTACTCTGGGGCGCCGGCCTGCAGGTCCAGCAAAACCAAAGCGTCGTCCTGCTGGGCGCCAACGGCGCCGGCAAGACCACGCTGCTGAAAGTCATCGTCGGCCTGCTACCGGCCTGGCGCGGCACCGTCCAGCTCGGCCCCGACAACGTCACTACCTGGCGCACCGACAAACGGGTTCGCCGCGGCATGGCCTACATGTCCGAGATCGGCGTCTTCCCCGGCCTGTCGATCGACGAAAACCTGCGCGTCGGCGGCCAGTTCATCGAAAAATCCGCGCTCCGCCACCGCATCGAGGAACTCTACAGCGACTTCCCCGATCTCGCCCACCGCCGAGGCGCCCTCGCCGGCACCCTGTCCGGCGGCCAGCGCAAGATGCTGGGCATCGCCAAGGCGCTGGCGTCCTCGCCGCGCCTGCTGATGATGGACGAACCCTCGGCCGGCCTGTCACCACTATTCGTCGGCCAGGTGATCGAGGTCCTAAGCCGCTTCCGCGCCGCCGGCCTGGCGATGCTGATCGCCGAGCAGAACGTCGCCTTCCTGGACCTCGCTGATCGGGTATTCACCCTGGAAGGCGGCCGCATCCGCTTCGACGGCAGCGTGGCCGCGCTCGAAGCCGACGACAGCCTGCACCGGACTTATTTTGGTCTGGCGTGAGGCGGGTTAGGGCCACGAACAAGCGCACATCGGCTCATAACGTCCGGTTGTAAACCGGCCACGGCCGCCTGGATCCCAGGGCGTCAAGACGGCAGGTTCCATCAAAGAACGTCACTTCCATGCAACGGGCAAAATCGTTCTTTGGACGCATAATCATATTCCTTGCATTCGAGCATCAATCTGAGCAACCAACTGCGACTTTATCGGAGTTGGCCTCACAATGGGACCGCGTGCCCTTCTGTTCCTCAGCGCCTTAATCCTACCCGTCGGAGCCGTGGCGCAACCTGTGCAGGGGCTTTACATCGACCTTGGGGGCGGAGCCAACATTGTCGGAGACCTGCTATCCGCGAACCAAACAACGAAGATTGAAACGAATCTCGGCGGGTTGGGTCTGGCCGATGTAGGCTGGAGCTTTGGCAACGGACTGCGTGCCGACATCGAAGGCAGTTATCGCTCCAACGGTATTGCCGGCATATCAAGGCGGCGGGAAAACGGAGGCCTGCTGCAGCTCTCGAACAAGACCGGCAGCGCTCGCACTTACGCCGTTATGGCGAACCTAAAGTATGATCTGCCGCTCCATACACTCGCCCTCCCCATCCAACCCTACCTGGGTGCTGGTGCTGGCTATGGTTGGCTCGATCTGGGCAGCGCCTCGGGCAACGGATATGGCACGCTCGCACTGCCGCAGGGGAATACCTACATCGGCCCAACATCGGTCGGCTTCGGCTCCGCTGGAGCATTTGCCTATCAGGCGATCGTGGGTGCCTCGATGCCGTTGCGTATCCTTCCGGGGCTTTCATTGACGCTGGAGTACCGGTTTTTCGGCACAGCACGGGTCGATGTTCCGATCAACCGAACGGCTGCGAACACAACGAATCTCGTCAATGGAGCCGTTCCGTCCGCCTCCTCGCATAACGGCTTCACCGAGCAAGACAACGCGATTCTGATCGGACTCCGTTATACTTTCGGAACCCTTTGAACCGGCATTATCCAAGATCACCTAAGAGTCGGCCGGCCTGTCGCCGCTGTTCGTCGGCCAAGTGATCGAGATGCCAAGCCGCTTCCGCGCCGCTGGCCTGGCGACGCTGATCGCCGAGCAGAACGGCGCCTTCCCGGCCCTCGCCGATAGGGTGTTCACCCTGGACGGCGGCGGCATCCCGCTTCGACGGCAGCGTGGCGGCGCTTGAAGCCGATGACAGCCTGCACCGGACTTATTTTGGTTTGGCTTGAGGCGCGATGCGGCTGCGAAAGCGGACAGGAGTTCAAAGACGCTCGTTTACGAACACCGCGTCGATCAAAATCGCGCCGCTCAACCACCATCCCGACGAGGTTGACCTGATCTATCTGGCAACTTGGCGCAGTCAGCCGGAAGCTGATCGAGATTTCGGCGGTTGCCCTCCGCGACTTGGAAGGCACATATCAATCGCGCCTCAGCGCGGTTCCAAATTATGGATTTCGCTGCCAGATCAGTTTCGGCTGCCTTTAGACGGTCATTGAACCCTACGAGAAAGTTCAGCGTCGCCTGTATGCCGCCCGCATCAACATCAGCGAGAGCTTGCGTGCCTACCCGCATGACGGCATTTAAGGTTGCTAGGGTTGCGATCTCCTCCTTTAAGAACGGTAGGTGAGGGATCACAGCGCCTTGAACGCCCGCTGGAATCACTAACAAGAACCGGTTTGCCTGCTTTGGCACGTTTCCGACGAGGCTCTGGAAAGTGCTAAACTCGGAAGAAGCAATGGCAACCGCCTGGGTATACTGGAGGGCGAGCAAAGTCCGCTGAGGTTCGCTTAGATGGGTCTGATTGAGGCGGTCAGCGGTAATGCGTATGACCAACGCGTTCAGATTTGTCACGTCATTCAGAGTGGAGGCGCTGCTCGAAGTCACTTGATCTACTGATGTCATCAAATCGGCTGCGGCATCGAGTTGCAGCTTCAGTGTGTCGAGATTGAAGGTATCAAACCGACTGCGCTGGGTATTATTGGCTTGCCAAAAAAGCACCGCGACGGTTGCGATTGTCGCAGCGACGGTCGCGATTGTCGCGATTTGCCCGATCCACGCGCCCCATGGGGCGACCCTCGCCCACGGTCGCCGAGCCACGGCTGCCGGTTGGCTCAACGGCGTTGCCGATTGCCGCGAATGCAGCACCCACGCGATTACGCCGCACAGCGTGAGCAATGCGGTAGGAGCCAAACGAAGTCCGTCGCGCAGGGGAGCCAGATCACGCCTCATGCCGTTGTGTGGATTCGATCAAGCTTTCATTCTCTTCAAGATCGCGAGCGTCGTCGCGCCTTCACACATAACACGTGCCTATAGGTGCCTACAATCACAGAGCACCTCGTATTGGAGACAAGACTTTCAGGTATTTCAGCTACTTGATGGACACTGGGTATGGGAATCATAATCCCCTGGTCTGCGGCTCATGTCCGTCCGATCGCGCCGCCCTCAGCCCAGCCCCATCCGCTGCAGTTCCTTCTCCCGATCAACAAACTGATGCTTCAACGCTCCCAGAATATGCAGCGCAACCAGCACATACAACGCATAACCCAACCACACGTGCAGCGCGAACAACTGCCCATGCAGCACCTCTTTCGGCCCCGCCGGAAGATCCCGAATCGCCGCGATCCGAAACCATGGAATCACCCAGAAAATCCGCAACGGATGAGCCTGCGCGCCCTTGAACGCCGAATCATGCAACCAGCCTGAAATCGGCAGCAACAGAATCAGCACATACAACCCGCCATGCGCCAGATGCGCCCCCACCCGCTCCAGCCGGCTATATCCGCTGGGCAACGGCGGAGGCGGATGCGACACCCGCCACAAGATCCGCAGCAACACCAGCCCCAGCACCGTCAACCCAATCGACTTGTGCAGGTCGATCGCCGGCCGGCCCCAAGCATCGGGCAGCGAATCCGCACTCAGTCCCAACACCACATTGACCACGATCAGCGCCGCGATCACCCAATGCAGCACGATCGCCACCCGCGTATAGCGAGCGGCCCGAGGCGAGGCCCCACCGGACGATTGGGTGACTATTTGTGACACAGCCTGGAATATTCGCTGCCCGGCGACAGTTTCAAGCTGGTGTCCTGTCCCCAAAAAATTCGCCGCACCCCGCGGCGGCCATATGGGACCGTCAGGCCAGCGAAATCCAGCCGCCGACAACCCAGGATCCAACCCCGCCCCATGTCGCCCTTCACGCTTGGCCTGGAACGGACGCGTCACGCCACCTCGCCGCGCCATGCGCCGCCAGCCACACCGCCGCGCGCCGTACTGATCCACGCCGGAGTGACGCTGCTATGGGTCCTGCTGTTCCTGCGCGCGTTCGGAGCGGACACCGTCTTCGCCTGGTCGATCGGCGTCGCCTACGTCGCCTACGACACTGCCCTGCTGCTGTTCGTCTTCGTCCAGACCCTGCCGCTCATCCGCCGCCCAGCACCCTCCGCACCAAACGCGCAAAATCACCCCCGCACCCTGGGCGTCATCATCGCCGCCCACAACGAGGCTGCCGCGCTACCGCAAACCCTCGCCGCCCTGTTTGCCCAGACCGCACCGCCTGAACAGATCATCATCGCCGACGACGGATCGGACGATGCCACGACAGACCTGCTCGTCCGCCACCATGGCCTCCGCCCGCCCGGCCTTGGCGACCTCAGCCCGATCAGTCCGAACAATCCCAACCTGCAATGGCTGTGCCTGCCGCGCCAAGGCAAGGCACGGGCGCTCAACGCGGCCCTCGAATTCATCGAAACCGAGCTGGTAATCACCGTGGACGCCGACACAATCCTGGACCCAAACGCGGTCGCCGCGATGCGCCACGCCTTCACCGCCGATCCCTCCCTGGTGTCGGCAACCGGCGTGCTGTTCCCGGTCTGCCAGGCGACCCCCGGCGGCCGTCTGCTGCAATGGTTCCAGACCTACGAATACATGCGCAACTTTCTCTCGCGCTACGCCTGGGCCCGCCAGGACGGCCTGCTGCTGATCTCCGGCGCGTTCGCCGCCTACCGCCGCCACCCGGTGCTCGCGGTCGGCGGCTTCGACACCGACTGCCTGGTCGAGGACTACGAACTCTCCCACCGCCTGCTAAACCACGCCGCCGCGCACCGCCTGCACTGGCGCACCGACGTGATCGGCGCGGCCCGAGCGCGCACCGACGCGCCCAGCACGATCGGCGCCTTCCTGCACCAACGGAGACGCTGGTTCGGCGGCTTCCTGCAGACCCAGCTATGGTATCGTCACATGATCGGCGCCCCCAACTACGGCCGCCTCGGCACCCGCATGCTGCCGGTCAAGGCCTTCGATACCCTGCAGCCGCTGTATGGCCTGACCAGCATCATCCTGCTGATCGGTTACGTGTTGACCGGGCGCTCCACGGTGGTCAATCCGGTCGCCGGCATCATCGGCGGCAAGATCGCGCTCGATCTGGCGTTCTACCTCTGGTCGATCCTGCTGTATCGCCGTTGGGTCGGCCCGCGCGCGCCGATCAACGTCGGCTGGGCGGTGTTGGCGGCGTTGATCGAGCCGTTCAGTTTCCAACTGCTGCGCCACACTGGCGCCGCACTTGGCTGGGTCACGTTTCTGACCGGACAGCACCGCTGGCACCCACGAAAGCGCAACGAATCGAGTGCCAATCCAGATCGATGATCCCACGCCCCACCCCGAGGTTGCTAATATGTTCTTTACATTCGGCGCCCACTAAGTTACTATCGCCTAAGTTACTATCGCCATCGTGATTCAAGACAGGCGTGGTTTCAACACCGGCGCGGGCTCAACACCGGCATGGTTTCAACACCGGCGTGGTTTCAACACAGGAGGACCCATCGATGACCGTCTCGCCCGTCCCGCCCGGCTACCACACCCTCACTCCCTATCTCATCGTCAACGACGCCGCCCGCGCGCTGTCCTGGTACGGCGAAGCCTTCGGCGCCAAGGAGCATATGCGCCTGCCGGCACCCGGCGGCCGCATCGGCCACGCCGAGATCGATATCGGCGACAGCCGCTTCATGCTGGCCGACGAAGCCCCGGTCCATGACGCCAAGGCGCCCGGGGCGTTCGGCGGCTCACCGGTCAGCCTGCATCTCTATGTCGCCGACGTGGACGCCATGATGGCCCGGGCGGTCGCCGCCGGCGCCACGCTGAAAGCCCAGCCCGAGGACAAGTTCTACGGCGACCGCCTGGGCACGTTGACCGATCCGTTCGGCCACACCTGGCACCTCGCCACCCATATCGAGGACGTGACGCTGCAGGAGATCGAGCGCCGCATGAACGCCATGTCGTCCTCGACCTGACCGCGAAGCCACCCCATCGGCGAAAGTCAGACGAGCCACGGCTCCGGCGGTGTCGGCGAGCCGCGATGCAGCCTCGCTGCTCGCGCCGTTCGGAGGCCACTCACCGCTCACGACTTCTCGCCTCTTAATTACAACCAAGGCTGCCCGCCGGTCGCGCCCACTCACCGCACCGGACTTCCCGCCTCTTGCAACCAAGGCTGATCGCCACTCGCGGCTACTCGCCGCCCGCAACCATGGCTGCTCGCCGCTTGCGGCTGCGGCCGGTGACCGCGTCCGACCGTGACCGCTCCCGCCATCGGCCGATGGCGGCCGGACCGTCCCGACCCAGGCCGCGCCCGGCATCCCCGCGAGGCCGCCTGACAATGACCCAGACTTAATTCAGTCAGCGACCGGCACACACCCGCCAAAGCCCCCCACCCGCAGCCCCCAAGGTTCGGCCCAGCGGGGCGACCAGCGGTGCTACGCAAGCCGTGATTTCAAGCCGGCCACGGATACGTCTATCACCACCCATCCGGGGCGCCGGCGAACAGCCCAAACGGCGATTTTCTCTCAGCCGAAACGCAATCTGAACAGTTTGTTAACATCCGCTCCGGTATATGGACCCGCGTGAGATACCTGACCGACTTCGCTGACCAAGCCGTCATCATCCCGCTGGTGCTCGCCACCGCGGCCGGCCTCGCCTTTCAAGGCTGGCGCCGCGGCGCCTCCGCTTGGCTGCTGGTGGTGACCGCGACCTTCAGCGTCATGCTGGCGTTGAAATTGATGTTTCTGTCGTGCACCCCGGTGTTCGGCAGCTTCGACGTGCGCAGCCCCAGCGGACACGTCGCCGCCGCCACCATGGTCGCCGGGGGCCTGGCCGCCATCCTCGGACGCCGCCGCGACATCATCCTGCCGGTGGCCCTGCTCGCCGCGGTCGTAGTCGGCATCTCCCGCCTGGTGCTCGGAGCGCACTCACTGCCCGAGGTCCTGCTCGGCGCCATCGTCGGACTGACCGGCGCCGTCGCCTTGCTGCGCTTCTCGGGAACCCCGCCGCGACTGAACATCGCACCGCTGATCGCGGTGATCGTGGTCGTCGCGGTGCTGTTCCACGGCCTGCACCTGCCGGCCGAGGCCGCGATCCGCCACACCGCCTACAGCGTCGCGAAATACGTCCCCGCCTGCCGCGCCACACCGCCGTTCCAACACCATTCGGCCGAGTGAATCAGCGTCCCGGAAGCTCGACCCCCGCGCTCGGGTCGAAGCGGCTCCCCCCTGTTGCAACGATGGCGTCTCGCGTGTCACCGCGGACCCTGCCGCCGGTGGGTCTCGACATAGGATTTCAGCACGGCGTTCATCCGGGTCTGCCAGCCGGCGCCTTGGCCTTTGAACCAGTCGATAACCTCGGCATCGAGCCGAATGCCTTGATGACGTTTCGCCGGCCGCGGTTGCGGTAAGACGACGCGCGCCGAACGCCAAAATTCCTCGTCGGGCGCAGTCGCTTCCGAGCCCGCCTGCGCGGCGGCTTCGACCTCCGCGGCCGTCAGCGCGGCAACCCAAATGGCAGGATATCGGCGAAGCAGCGCGCTGCCAGTTCGACTTCGCTGGCTACCCGCCCTGCAGCACCGCATCACCGCTGTAGTGACGGTTGACCACCGGGAACAGCCCATAGCCGAACCGCACCGCGTGCGGGTCCGCCACCGCCTGCAGCCGCAGCACGATCGGCGCCACCGCCATCAGCCCGCGGTTCTTCCGCCCCAGCGTCTGCATTCCCGCCTGCACCGCCTCGATCAGCGCCTCGTCATAGGCCGCCAAGGCGCTGCCCGGAGACAGCAGCAGCACGCCCCGGCTGCGCAGGTTGATCCGTCCCTGCGCCGCCGCCATCACCTCCAGCACCGCCGCGCGCAACACCGGCGGATCCCTGGCCTGGCCGAACGGGTATTCGAACCGGTCGAACACCTCCAGATGAACGCCAACCGTATCGGCGGCGCCGACCGCGAGGTTGAAACCATCGACCCGCGCCGGATCTCCCGCCGGCTGCTCGAAGCCGACCCGGTTGCCCAGCAGCGCCAGCGCGTGCGCCGCCGCGAACGGTGCCAGCCCATGCAGACTACAGCCGCGGTCGCCGACCGTGGTTGCCATCGCCGGAAACAGCGGATGGCGCGACCAGGTGGCGACGAAATGCAGGAACCCGGCGACGTGATCCACCGCATTGGCGGTCGGCGCATCGCCCATCGCGGCCCACGACGCCTCGCCCATCCTGGCCCGCAGGTGCCGCACCGACCACGCCAGCGCATGATCGCGCAGCCCGGTGAACGGATCGGCCGGGTCCGCCGCCACGGCAGGCAAGGCGCCCCCGACATGACGCTCGAATGCCGCCTCGGCCTGGTCCAGCAGGCCTTGGGAAAACCGATACGTTGGATCGGGCGTCGCCGGCCGGAACAGCGGCGCCAGGCGCTCCATCTCGGCGCGTCCCACCAGCGCGACCCGAGGCGGCACCTGCATCGCCCGCGCCCGAGGTTCGGCCGACGGCTCCGCGGTGCTGACAAAGGAAGGCAACATCCTGCCCGCCGCCAAAGGTGGGGATGTCGTAACTCTACCGCAACGACCGCACCGGATACCAACCCCCAGGAACTGCGCCGGGTCGAAACCGTCGATCAGCACATTGCCGCAGCCGCAGGGCAGCGAGGCGTCGCCGGCGCCAAGCAGCACCGGGGCGTCCCCGGCCTGTACGAAGTGGACCTCCGGGCTCACCCGACGGGCGGCCTACAGCCAGGAAAACAGATCGTTGAACCAGCCCCGCTTGGGTGCTTCGATAATCGGCGTCTGGCCGACACTGGTGGCCTCGCCCAGGGCGGCGTTCTGCCGCAGCCGCTGCGATTCCTTCTGCGCATCGACCTGGACATGCTGGGTGTCGGGCTTGCGCCAGTACAGCACCTTGTCGATGAAGCTTTCGTCGTTGGCGGCGTAACGCGCATCCTGGTCGATCCGGCTGCGGATGTCGCTGGGCGCGGCCGGTCCGGCTTCTTGCACCAGCGCCGCCTCGCCGGCCGAGGTGCCGGTTTGCGGCGCATCCAGCGCGGTCTGCGGCACCAGCGCTTCCTGCGCCTGCTGACGCTCGGTCTGTTCCTGCGGCCGCGCCGCGCCGGGCCGTGGCGGGCGTAGGTTGTAGTCCGGCGGCATCGACAGCGGCGCCCTTGTGGTCACGGTGTACTCGTCCGGCGCGTCCCGGGTAAGCCCGAACGTGCGCGCCAGCTTGTCGCCCGAGCAGCCGCCCAAGCCCAGCAGGGCCAGCGTCAAGCCGCCACCCAGCAGCAGCCTGGGACCGCGACTCGGGCGGGAGGGGATGGTTCGCATGCGTCGCTTCATACTCATTGACGTGCCTGCGCCGCAAGGGTGCGGCTGGAACGTGCCGGCGCCGCAAGGATGCGGCTGAGACGTGCCTGCGCCGCAAGGATGCGGCCGAGACATGTTTGCGCCGCAATGGTGCGGCTGATCGTTAAGTCCGGAGGGTGGGCGAGGGCCGCCGAGGCGGCAGCGAAATCAGCATAGCAAGAAACAGCCCCGCTGTCGCGGCCCATTGCGCGATCGAGAAGGCGTGCGCATAGGCGCGCTCTCCGGTCGCGCCGCCGAGCACCGTGAAGAACAGGCTGCCGATCGCGGCCACGCTGATCGCCGCGCCGATCTGCATTGCCGAGTTGGTGATCCCCGCCGCCACGCCGCCCTGCGCCGCCGGCACGTCACCCAGCACGGTGGCGAACAGCCGGGGAAACGCCACGCCCTGGCCGAGGCCGGCCAGGAACACCGCCGCTGTCAGCGCCGCGCCGTCGATGCCCGCCGCCACCAGGACGCCGACCACGGCGTAGAAGCTGACCTGGATCGCCATGCCGATCGAGAGCAGCCGCGGCCGCAGCCGGACCAGCGGCGCGCTGATCAGCGGCCCGATGAACAAGCCGACACCATAGGGCACGATGGCCAGCCCGACCTGCAGCGGCGGCAATCCGCGGCCCTCTTGCTGGTATAGCCCGAACAGCAGGTAGAAACTGGTGGTGAAGAAGAACAGTGCGGCGACCAGCACGCCGCGGCGGAAGCTGGGAATGCGCAGCAGCGCCATGTCCACCAGCGGCATGCCGCCAAGCCGGCGCAAGCGCTGCTCATAGCCGATGAAGCCCGCGACCAGCAGCGGTTCGGCGGCCAGCATGGCGAACACCCAGCCGGGCCAGCCCTGCTCGCGGCCGACCGACAGCGGCACCACGATCGCGGCCAGGCTGAGCGAGATCAGCGCCGCGCCGCCAAGGTCGAGCCGGACGTTACTGCCGCCACTGGTCTCCGGCACGAGCTTCCAGCCCAGCAGCAGAGCCAGGGCGCAGATCGGCAGGCTGACCAGGAAGATCACTCGCCAGCCCAGCCCGGCCGGATCCCATTGCAACAGCGCGCCGCTGCTGAATTGGCCGATCGCGGCGGCTATCCCCATCATGATGCCATAGGCGCTCATCGCCCTGGCCAGTTCCCGTTCGTTGGGAAACAGTGCTCGGATCGAGCCCAGCACCTGCGGCAGCAGCACCGCCGCGGCCGACCCTTGGGCGATGCGGGCGATCACCAGTTCGGCGGCGGAGGCGGCGATGCCGCACACCAGGCTGGCCAGGGTGAACCCCGCCAGGCCGATCAGAAAGCAGCGTTTGCGGCCGTAGAGATCGCCCAGCCGGCCGCCGGTGATCAGGAACACGCCATAGCCGCAGGCATAGCCCGAGATCACCAGTTGCAGTTCGGCCGGCGTCGCACCCAGGCTGTCATGGATCGAGGACAGCGCCACGTTGACGATGAAAAAGTCCAGCGGCGGCATGAAACCGCCCACCAGCAGCACGACCAGTGCCGCCCAGCGCAGCGCGCCTGTTCTCCGGTCGGACACGCCCACTCCCTAACTGCGTGACGGTGCCGGCTTGTTCCGCCATGGACACCCCGCGCCCGGTTCCGCCGGTGCGCGTCCGTCTGACCTAGCCGATGATCGCCGCGAGTGAAACGCCCCACGCTCAAGCCCCACGCTCAAGCGGAACGTCCCGAGACTCCGGCGGCACGCCTGGAGCCGAGCGCGGCGCCGATCGCCGAATGCAACGCTCGGGGCAAAGCGGGGCGGCAGGGGATGGTATCGCATGATCGGACGGAAGACGATTTTGGGCATGCACGGTCCGGTTGAAAATCGTCTAGCATCTGGGTTGCATGCTGCCACCCCAAACCCGATCGGATCCCGACGGCTACTACCGCTGTCTCGGCGTGGCGCCGGAGGCATCGCGGGCCGAGATCGTCGCGGCGTTCCGCCGCAAGGCGAGGCGGCTGCACCCCGATGTGCCCCGGACCGGGGATGCCGCGGCGTTCGTTGCTCTCAGGCAGGCCTACGACGTGCTGTCCAAGCGGGAGCAGCGCGCCGCCTATGATCGCAAGGCCCATGACGCGGCGTTGGCCGCGACCGAGCCGATCATCGTGCGGCGGACCGCCGATCCGTTGGCCGACCCGCTGGGCGGACAATATCGTTCGGCGGTCGATCCCGGGCTGTGGCAGGGTCGGTCTACCGGGTCCGCGACCGAGCAGGGCCGGTCCACCGATGCCGCGGCTGAGCAGGGCCGCCCCACCGGTTCCGCAGCCGAGCAGGGGCGGTCCACCGGTTATGCGGCCGCGCGCGGCGGGTCCGCCGGCAAGTCCCAGGCCTGGTGGGGCGGGTTCTCGACGTTGGGCGCGGGCTGGCTGGGCCGGTCCGCGAGCGATCGGCCCCCCCGCCAGGCTGGGGTGGGCCAGGCCGGGGTGGGCCAGGCCGGGGTGAGCCAGGCTGGGGTGGGCCAGGCTGGGGTTCGCCCGGCAGAGGCGCGTCAGGTGGGGGCACGCCTTGGCGGAGGGCTACAGTCCAGGGCGTCGGAGATCCCGCTGCTGGTCTGGGTCGGGCTGGCGGCGTTCCTTTGCCTGAGCGTCTATCAGGCGGCGGTGCACCTGATGACGCCGCGGCCGAAGCCCGCGCAGGCCGAAATCAGCGCCAACGCGGCGGTCGTCGCGCCGCTTTCTCCCAGCGCGCATGAGGCGGTGCTGTATGGCCCGGCGCCGGTGCGACTGGCCGGTGTGCCCAATTTCTACGTCGGTCCAGGTGCCGGCCCGGCGATGCTGTGGACCTTGGACCGGAAACGCAACGTGTTGCTGCCGCTTGGCCGGTTGCCGCCGTTCAGCATGGTGCAGGCGCTCCGGCTGTTCAACCAGAACGGCATGGTGGAGGTGCTGTTGAACGCTCGCGGCAATGGTCTGATCAGCGCCAGCCGGCTGACGCCGGGTGATCCGGCCGCGGCGCACCGGGCCTATTGCGGCTACAACGCGGGGCCCGCCCCGCGCGACGGCGAACTGCTGGAACGCCGCGGTTCGGGCGGCGGCCGGCTGGAGTTGGAGAACCGGGCATTGCAGCCCGCCGTGGTGAAACTGCGTGACGACTCGGGCGCGGTGGTGGTCTCGGTGTTCCTTGAGCCGCAGGGCCGCGCGGTGTTGGATGGCATGCCGAACGGGACCCTGCATCCGGAGTTCGCCATCGGTGAATTGTGGAGCCGGGCGTGCAACTCGTTCGCCGCCGGGATGCGGGCGTGGCGGATGCAGGTGGCGCTGGGTTCGGCTGCCGGATCACTGCTGGTGGTGGAGCCCGATGCCGGCGCCCAGGCCGCGGCCAACATTCCGGACCAGGCGTTCGAGCGGAATTGACCGCTGCGCGGCCGATGCAGCCGCCGACGAAGGCCGTATCTTGCGCCTCCGGCGCGGTCCTTCGGCGGAGCGATCGGCGTAGCGGAGCGGCTGGCGTGGTGGAGCGGCTGGCGTGGTGGAGCGGCTGGCGTGGCCGAGCGATCGGCGTGGCGGAGTGGCCGGCGTGGCGGCGCGATCGGGGGGCGCTGGGTTCGGCCTTGCGTGCGGTCAGGCGACGACGGGATTGGCGGCGCCGGCCTGGGCGCGGCGCGACTGCCAGAGGGCGACGAAATCGATCGGCTGCAGCAGCACCGGGGCGAAGCCGCCGTCGCGGGTCACGTCGGCCAGGATGTTGCGCGCGAACGGGAACAGGATACGCGGGCATTCGACCAGCAGCACCGGCTCGACCGCGTTGTCGGGCAGGCCGTTCAGGGTGAACACGCCGGCATAGGTCAGTTCGGCGACGAACACCGTCGCGGGTGGGGTGGCCGACTGGCCGTTGGCCTGCGCCGAGGTGTCGTGCGCCTCGGCGCGGATGACGATGGCGACTTCGAAGATGCTCTGGCCTTCCTGCACGCGGCGGGCCTGCACGTCGAGGTTGATGCTGACCTGCGGCTGGGCCTTGAGTTGGCTGTAGATCTGCGGCGCGCTGGGTACCTCGAACGACAGGTCCTTGACGTACTGGATGTTGACCACCAGCGGCTGGGCGGGCTGTGCGGTGGGCTGCGGAGAGGGGGTTGTCTCGGACATTTGGGGGCTCCGTTGGAAAGACCGCGCCGCCGGCGGTGTTCGGGTTGGCGCGCCGGGTAGCACGGCTGGGGGGTGATTGCCACCGGGTTTACCGTTGCGGTAGCGGGTCGAATTCGCGGCGGGCGGGGATCGGGCGGCCAGGGTGTGGGCAAGGGATCGGGCGGCCAGGGATCGGACGGCCAGGGATCGGACGGTTAGGGATCGGGCGGTCAGGGATCGGGCGGTCAGGGATCAAGCGGGCGGATTTCAGGCGCGCCAGACGAGACCTTCGGGGGCCGGACCGGTCGGGTCGCATTGCAGCCACTGGCCGTTGGCAACGCTCTGCCCGGTCAGGCTGAGGATGAAGCCCCAGTGGCTGATGACCAGGGTGTTGCGCCAGTCGTGGCGTCGCGCCAGGCTGGTTCGGAAGCGGGCCGCGCGGTCGATCACGCCGGCCTCGGGTTCTTCCTCGGCTGGCCACCAGATCGGGTCGAGTGCGGCGAAATCGAGCGCCGGCCATTGGCGTTCCAGATCGCTGCGCGACGAGCCGACGTCGCAGGCGAAGGCGAAGCGTTCGCGCACCATCGGGTCGATGATGAGCGGCAATCCGAGCGCCTCGGCGACCGGGCGGGCGGTCTGCAGGGTTCTTGTGTAGGGCGAGACGATGATGCGCTCGATGCCTTGGTCTTGCAGCTTCCGGGCGGCGTCGCGGGCCTGGCCGTGACCGAGTTCGGTGAGCTGGGGATCGATCAGTCCGGGGTCGCGGCGGGTGGCGCTGAACAGCAGGTTGAACTCGCTTTGGCCGTGACGCAGCAGGATCATGGCGGCGGCCATACAGGGGTTGAGGGTGGCGCGGCAAGTTCGGCGCGGCGAGCCTGGCGCCTATCGCGCATCGGCCAAGCGCGATCCGTCGGTTCCTGTTATGGGTATTCGATTTGTGGGTATTCAATTCAGGCGCCGAATCGTGGACGCGGCGCGTCCGGCACTGACCTGCGATCGTATAGCGGGCGGCGGAATCGGGCCGCTGGGTCCGGGTTTCGTTTGGCATGTCCGCGCCGCGCGCCTATCTGTGGTGCTGGTAGGAGGTATCGGCATGGGTGCGAGCGGCGGATTTCCGATTGATCTGGTGCTGTTTGGGATGATCGCGGCCTTCCTGGTGCTGCGCCTGCGCAGCATTCTGGGCAAGCGGACCGGGTTCGAGCGGCAGGCGCCTCCGGTGCAGAATGGGCCGCGGCCGGCGCCGGGTCCGGTGATCGACGTCAAGGCCGAACCGGCGGCGCCGGCGGCCGCCACCACGGTGCCCGAGGCGTCCTCGGCGACCGGGCAGGCGCTCGAGCGAATGCGGGCGCTGGATGGTGGGTTCGATGCGGCTCGGTTCCTGGCCGGGGCGGATCAGGCATTCAGGCTGATCGTGGCGGCGTTCGCCGCCGGTGACCGTGTCGGGCTGCGCGCGCTGCTGGCCGACGACACCTACCGGGCGTTCGAGCAGGCGATCAGTGCGCGCGAAAAGGCCGACGAGACCCAGGTCAGCGAGATCAAGTCGATGCAGAAGATGGCGATCGAACAGGCCGAGCTGAAGGGGCGGGTGGGCGCGATCACCGCCCGGATCGTGTCCGATCAGATCAGCTACGCCAAGGACAAGGACGGCCGTCCGGTATCCGGCACCGACGCGGTGACCGAGATCACCGATTTGTGGACCTTCGAGCGCGACCTGTCGCAGCAGGACCCGACCTGGCGCCTGGTCGCGGCGCGCAGCGGCTAGCGCGTCTGCCGTTGGCATGAACGGGCGCCGGCACATTGTTTCGCGCGCGGCTGCAGCCGTCATGAACGGGCTCCGCGCCAGGACCGGGGATCGCCGATGAGTGTGACGATGCCTCGGGTGGGTCTGTTCGTGACCTGCCTGGTCGATCTGCACCGACCGTCGGTCGGCTTCGCGGCGATCCGGCTGCTGGAGCGGGCGGGATGCCAGGTCGAGCTGCCCCGGGCGCAGACCTGTTGCGGGCAGCCGGCGTACAACTCCGGCGACCGACGTTCGGCGCGCGACCTGGCGGTGGGGATCGTCGAGGCGTTCCGCGGCTATGACTACGTGGTGGCGCCATCGGGGTCGTGCGCGGGGATGCTGCGGCACCATCTGCCGCATTTGTTCGACGACGACCCGAACCTGCGGGCGCAGGCCGACGCGATGGCGGCGCGGACCTTCGAACTGATCAGCTTCCTGACCGATGTGCTGGATGTGAGCCACACCGGGGCGGCGGTGTTGGGCGGTCCGGTGACCTATCACGACGCGTGTTCGGGGCTGCGCGAGATGGGCATCAAGCAGCAGCCGCGCGATCTGCTGAAGGCGGCGGGCGCGACGCTGGTGGAAATGGCCGATGCGGAGGTCTGCTGCGGGTTCGGCGGCACGTTCTGTGTGAAATATCCCGATATCTCGGTGCGCATGGTATCGGACAAGACACGGGACATCGTGGCGACCGGGGCGGAGACGGTGCTGTCGGGGGATCTGGGGTGTCTGTTGAACATCGCCGGGCGGCTGCGGCGGCAGGGGCATCGGGTGCATGCGCGCCATGTGGCCGAGGTGCTGGCGGGGATGACGGACGATCTGCCGGCGATCGGCGAGGGCCGGGGTTAGGCGCCGGCGGCCTGGGTTGCGTGGTGCTGGGTGGCGTCTTTTTGGGTGGCGTTGCCAGGTGGCGCGCTGCAGGCGGCGTCCTGCTGGGTGGCGGTTTGCTGGGCGGCGAGGCGGGCCTCCGCGGCTTGAGCCCGTAGGACCTTTTTGGCCAGGCGTTTGTCGGTCTGACGTTTCCGGTAGGATTGGGTCCAGGTCATGCCGTCTTGCCGGGCGGCGGGATTGCCCGTCGTTGCGGTGGTGTTCGGGCTGGTTGCGGCGGCGGCCGGTGCGGCTTCGGGCGGTAGCGCGGCCGGTGGTTCGGTCTCGGTTGCTGGGGCCGTGGCGATCCCGGGCTGCTGGGTGGGGGTTTCGGCGGCTGCTGTGTCGCGTCGTGGGGCGACCGGTTCGGAGTGGGATTCGGTTGCCGCCCGGTTGGCGGCGGCGCGGCGGGCGCGTTGCAGTTGGTCGAGTTTGCGGCGCGCCTTGTGGCTTTCCCGGCTGAGGCTGACGGCGCTGCCGCGAAGGCGGAGGATTTTCGCCAGTGACAGCTCGGGGTCGGCGGCCTGGCCGAGCGCCGCGAGCGCGTGCAGGGCGAAACTGATGATGTCGGCGGCGAGGCCGAGTTCCTGCTCGTCCGCGACATCGTAGGCAGCCAGCGTCTGACGGGCGGCGTCGTGAGCGGCGGTGGGGTTCGCGGTGATGGCGAACAGGGCGGCGAGGCGGCACAGGATGGTGTCCAGGACGGCGGGGGCGATGGTGGCCGGGAGGGACATGGGATTGGCCTTGGTGGTAGTTGCGGGTTTGTTCTTGGAAGTTAGGGGAATATTCCCCAATTTGCAAGGATATTTCCTTATTTCTGAGCCGAGAGTTGGTCGCCAAGCGGCGGTATGGCAGAACTGTTCCGGCTAGAGTGCGGTGACCGTAAACGGTCGTCGGCTGGGGCTCTTTGTTTGAGCGGGCAACTTTATCAGCCTGGCTTCCCGGTCTGGCGCTCGGGTTATGGCATAGCGGCAGCGAGCGAGGGGTGCCGGACCCCGACCAGATCGGACGGCAGTGCCGTCCGCGAAGCGGCCGCGGGCAAAAAAGTATCATTGCTGCGGTGCAAATCGCGTTGCGCGAACAGATTGGCTGCCTCTAAGTCTGTTGCGACAGGCGGGTCACATAGAATGGCCGGCCGGCAGGGCAGGAGCGATGCGTTTGGATCCGGATCTCGAGTTGGTGCAGGTGCGTGCCGACCAATCGTTCAAGGTCTGGTCGCACGGCTATCCGTACCGCACCGTGCGCTGGCATTTCCATCCCGAATACGAGCTGCATCTGGTCACCGCCACCGACGGTCACCGTCATGTCGGCGACCATATCGGTGCGTTCACACCGGGTGACCTGGTGCTTACTGGACCCAACCTGCCGCACAACTGGATCAGCAGCGTGCGCGAGGGTGAGACGGTCGATGAGCGCTGCCTTGTCCTGCAGTTCACCGAGGCATTCATACAGACCTGCATCGCGGCGTTTCCCGAGTTGCGGATGGTCGCGACGTTGCTCGCCGAGTCACGCCGCGGCGTGCGGTTCGAACCCGCTGTCGCCGAACAGGTGGCGCCTGCCATGCGCAGCCTGTTGGGCGCCGAGGGCGGGCATCGGATCGCCTTGTTCATGGCGGTGCTGGACCTGCTGACCCGGGGCCGGCGTTCGCCGCTCGCCAGTATCGGCTTTCAGCCGAACGCCTCGGCCTACCTGTCCGGCACGATGAACGTCGTGCTGCAGCATATCGGCCGCAACTTCACCGGCGATCTCTGCGAGCAGGACCTGGCCGGCCTCAGCCGCCAGAGCGTGAGCACATTCTCGCGCTCATTCCGCAGGCACACGGGCATGACCTTCGTTGGCTACGTCAACGCGCTGCGGGTCGAGCTTGCCTGCCAGTACCTGACGCAGGCCAAGTTGAGCGTGACCGAGATATGCTACGCTGTCGGGTTCAACAACGTTTCGAACTTCAACCGCCAGTTCCTTGCGCTGAAGGGCATGGCGCCGTCGCGCTTTCGCGCGCTGCGTCGCGGCGGGCGGAGCCTGGCCGCGGCGGCTTGAGAGCAATCAACCGGAGACGACGCCGATGACACGTTCGACCATGTTGGCCACGGCCGTTTTGGCTACGCCCATGTTGGCCGCGCCCAAGTTGGCGTCGCCCGTTTTGGCTGCGCCCATCCGGGTCGCGCCCATGTTGGCCGCACCCATCCGGGTCGCGCCCATTTTGCTCACCCTGGCGGCCGGCCTGCTTGGCGGGACCGCGTCCGCCGCGCCGCTGGCCAATACCAGCGTCGCGTTCCTGATGCCGGACCAGAGCTCGACCCGCTACGAGCAGCATGACCACCCGGGCTTCGTCGCCGAGATGAAGAAGCTGTGCGCCAGTTGCACCGTGCTGTATCAGAATGCCGATGGCGACGCGGCTCGCCAGCAGCAGCAGTTCAACTCCGCGGTCACCCAGGGCGTGAAGGCGATCGTGCTGGACCCGGTGGACTCCACCGCCGCCGTTTCGCTGGTGAAGCAGGCGCAGGCGCAAGGCATCAAGGTGATCGCCTATGACCGGCCGATTCCCGCCACCAAAGCCGACTTCTACGTGTCGTTCGACAACGAGGCGATCGGCCGCACGATCGCCAAGTCGCTGGTCGATCATCTGAAGGCGGGCGGGGCGCGGACCGAAGGCATGGGGCTGCTCGAGGTCAATGGCTCGCCGACCGATGCCGCCGCGGGACTGATCAAGAAGGGCATCCACGAAGGCCTGGCCGATGGCGGCTACAAAACGTTGGCCGAGTACGATACGCCGGACTGGGTGCCGGCCAAGGCGCAGCAGTGGGTTTCCGGCCAGATCTCCCGCTTCAACGGCAAGATCGTGGGCGTGGTGGCGGCCAATGACGGCACCGCCGGGGGCAGCGTCGCTGCCTTCAAGGCCGCCGGGGTCAATCCGGTGCCGCCGGTGACCGGCAATGACGCGACGATTGCCGGGCTGCAGCTCATCATCGCGGGCGACCAGTACAACACCATCTCCAAGCCCAGCGAGATCGTCGCCGGGGCGGCGGCCGATGTGGCGGCCGCGCTGCTGCAGGGTGAGACGCCCAAGGCCGACACCACGTTGTTCAACACGCCCACCAAGCTGTTTACGCCGACGCTGGTCACGCGGGAGAACCTCAAGCCGGAGATCATTGAGCGGAAGATCGACGGCAAACCGATCGAGACCGCCGCCGTGCTGTGCGCCGGGCGCTACGCGGCGGGGTGCAAGCAGCTTGGTATCTCGCCGTGAGCGGCGGCGCGCCGGTGCTTAGCCTGCGCGGCATCGGCAAGACGTTCGGCGCGGTGTCGGCGCTGAGCGACATCGACCTCGACGTGCACGCCGGTGAGGTGGTGGCGCTGGTGGGCGACAACGGCGCCGGCAAGTCCACGCTGGTGAAGATCCTGGCTGGGGTGCTGCCGCAGAGCAGCGGCAGCATGACGTTCGGCGGTCAGGCGGTTTCGCTGACCGGGCCAAGTCATGCTCTGTCGCTGGGCATCGCAACGGTGTTCCAGGATCTGGCGCTGTGTGAGAACCTCGACGTCGTTGCCAACATTTTCCTTGGCCGCGAGCTGGGCCCGTATGGGCTGGACGAGGTGGCGATGGAGATCCGGGCCTGGCGGCTGCTGAACGAGCTGTCGGCGCGGATTCCCAGCGTGCGGGTGCCGATTGCCTCGCTTTCGGGCGGCCAGCGGCAGACGGTGGCGATCGCGCGCTCGCTGCTGCTCGATCCGACGCTGATCATGCTGGACGAGCCGACCGCGGCGCTGGGGGTGGCGCAGACCGCCGAGGTGCTGAACCTGATCGAGCGGGTGCGCGGCCGCGGCCTGGGCGTGATCATGATCAGCCACAACATGGAGGACGTGCGCGCCGTGGCGGACCGCATCGCGGTGCTGCGGCTGGGCCGCAACAACGGTATCTTCTACCCGGACGCGTCGAACCAGGAGCTGGTCAGCGCGATCACCGGAGCGGCCGACAACGCGGTGTCGCGCCGCGCCGACCGCCGTGCCGACCGCCGTGCCGATCGCAGCGCCGACCAAAGCGCCGACCGCAGCGCCGGCCACGGTTCCGAGGTCAGCGCCGACCACGGTGCCGAGGTCAGCGCCGACCACGGTGCCGAGGGCAGCGCCGGCCACGGTGCCGAGGGCAGCGCCGGCCACGGTGCCGAGGGTAGCGCCGACCGCAGCGCTAACCACGGCGCCGACCACGGCGCGACTGGGGCCAGGCCGTGAGCGCCGACGGCGCCGCCCCGCTCGACCGCGCCGATAGCCGGGTGCGCCACGACGCGGGCCTGGTGGGCGCGCTGCGCGGCTTTGCCGACCGGGTCCGTTCGGGCGACCTCGGCTCGCTGCCCGTCGTTGTCGGACTGGCGATCATCTGGACGGTATTCGAGTTTCTCAACCCGGTCTTTCTGTCGAGCAACAACCTGGTCAACCTGCTGTTCGACTGCTCGACCACCGGCGTCATCGCGCTCGGCATCGTCTGCATCCTGATGGTGGGGGAGATCGACCTGTCGGTGGGTTCGGTCAGCGGCTTTGCCTCGGCGCTGGTCGGGACGCTGTGGGTCAACCAGGGCTGGCCGGTCGGCTTGGCCATTCTGGCGGCGCTGGCTGTCGGCGGCGGGTTCGGCGTGGTTTATGCGGCGCTGTTCAACCGGCTGGGCATGCCGAGCTTCGTCTCGACCCTGGCCGGGCTGCTTGCGGTGCTGGGGTTGCAGCTTTTCATCCTGGGCGACACCGGGTCGATCAACCTGCCCTATGGGTCGTGGCTGGTCGATCTTGGCCAGCTTCTGACAGTGCCGCACGTGCTGTCCTACGGGCTGGTGGCAGTGGCGGGGCTGGCGCTGTTCGCCAGTGGCTGGCGCACCCTTGTGCGGCGGCGCCGGGCTGGGCTTACACCGCCCTCGCTGGCCGGGATCGTGGTGCGTGCGGCCATCTTTACGGCCGCGCTGGAGGCGGTCGCCGTCTACCTCAATGCCGCCCGCGGCGTGCCTTGGATGTTCTGCATCTTCGTGGCCCTGGTCGTCGGCATGGACTACGCGCTGCGGCGCACCCGGTGGGGCCGCGCGATGACGGCGGTTGGCGGCAACCGGGAGGCGGCGCGCCGAGCCGGCATCGACGTGCGCGGCATTTACACCAGCGCGTTCGTCCTGTGTGCCGCGTTGGCGGCGCTGGGTGGCGTGCTGTCGGCGGCGCGTCTTGCCTCGGCCAGTCAGCAGGGTGGCACCGGGGACGTGAACCTGAATGCCATCGCGGCCGCGGTGATCGGCGGCACCAGTCTGTTTGGCGGCAGGGGGAGTGCCTATTCCGCGCTGCTGGGCATCATCGTCATCCAGTCGATCTCGAGCGGGCTGACGTTGCTCGATCTGTCTTCTTCGCTGCGCTACATGATCACCGGCGGCGTGCTTGCCGTTGCGGTCATCGTCGACTCGCTGGCCCGGCGGTCGCGCCTGTCGCACGGCCGTGGC
The DNA here is from genome assembly GCF_965277825.1 of Rhodopila sp. Lineage (NCBI taxonomy): Bacteria > Pseudomonadati > Pseudomonadota > Alphaproteobacteria > Acetobacterales > Acetobacteraceae > Rhodopila > Rhodopila sp. Next base: position 2,239,528 of record NZ_OZ255846.1, read on the forward strand.
TGAGCACCCATCCATCCCTGACGGAGCCACGCCATGACCGAGGAGCTTTCCGGCCAGGTTGCCGCGATAACCGGCGCGGCGTCCGGCATCGGGCTTGAATGCGCCAGGGCCATGCTGGGCGCCGGCGCGCGGGTGGTGCTGATCGACCGCGACGCCGCCGCGTTGCGCGCCGCTTGCGCCGGGCTGGGCGAGGGCGCCATTGCGCTGGAGATCGACCTGCTGTCCCCGGCGAGCGTTGCGGGGATGATGCCGGCGATCCTGGGGCAGGCGGGGCAGCTCGACATCTTCCACGCCAATGCCGGGTCCTATGTCGGCGGCGATGTGCTGGGGGGCGACCCGGACGCCTGGGATCGCATGCTCAATCTGAATGTCAATGCCGCGTTCCGCTGCATTCATGCGGTGCTGCCGCATATGGTCGAGCGCGGCACCGGCGACATTATCTTCACCAGCTCGATCGCCGGGCTGGTGCCGGTGGTGGTCGAGCCGGTCTATACGGCGTCGAAGCATGCGGTTCAGGCCTTTATTCATACGTTGCGGCGTCAGGTTGCGCCGCATGGCATCCGGGTGGGCGGGGTTGCGCCGGGACCGGTGTTGACCCCGCTGCTGCGGGACTGGCCGCAGGCGAAAATGGACGAGGCGCTGGCCTCCGGCAGCCTGATGGAACCGCGGGAGGTGGCAGCGGGGGTGCTGTTCATGCTGACGCGGCCGCGCAACGTGACCATTCGGGATTTGGTCATCGTGCCGCAGCGGCTCGATATGTGAGCACGGGCGCGGCGATGGTGGACGCGGTCATCGGGGTCGATATCGGCACGCAGAGCACCAAGGCGGTGCTGGTGGCGGCCGACGGCGCGATCCTGGGTCAGGCTTCGCGGGCCTATGCGCCGGATACGCCGCGGCCGAACTGGGCGGAACAGCATGCCGGCGTTTGGCTGGCGGCGGTCGAGCAGGCGGTCGCGGAGGTGGCGCAGATGGCGGCGGCGGAGGTGAAGGCGATCTGCGTTTCGAGCCTTTATGGCGGTTCGGGTATTCCGGTGGATTCGGCTATCGAGCCGCTGCATCCCTGCCTGATCTGGATGGACCGCCGGGCGGAGGCGCAGGTGACCTGGGTCGAGCGGACGGTTGATGTTGAACGGCTGCGTGCCGTTACCGGCAACGGCGTCAACAGTTATTACGGTTTTACCAAGATGCTCTGGCTGCGCGAGGAGCGGCCCGAGGTGTGGGGGCGCACCGCCTATCTGCTGCCGCCGAACGCCTGGGTCATCCACCGGCTTACCGGACAGCTTGCGGTGGATCACTGTTCGGCTGGGAATATCGGTGGGGTTTATGACATTGCCGCCCGTGGTTGGTCGGGCGAGATGCTGGATGGGTTGGGTATTCCGCGCCGCATGATGCCTGAGCGCCTGGTGCAGTCCACCGATATTGTCGGCGGCCTGCTGTCTTCGGTTGCCGCGCGGCTTGGGTTGCCGAACGGTGTCCCGGTCGTGGCCGGAGGGGTTGACGCGGCGATCGCGACCTATGCCGCGGGGGTGACGGAGCCGGGCGAGCAAGTGGCGATGATCGGCACCAGCATGTGCTGGGGCACCATCGCGCCGGCGGCGGATGCCTCGCTCGGGCTGGTTTCGATGCCGTATGTCGTCAATGGCGGCCGTGACCTCTACGTCTTCGGGGGCGCCAGCACGGCGGGGGCGTGCGTTTCCTGGTTCCGCGAGCAGTTCTGCCAAGCCGAGATGGCGGCGGGGCGCGAGCGGGGGACGGATCCGCATGTGCTGCTGGAGCAGGCTGCGGCGGCCATCGCGCCGGGGTCGGACGGGCTGGTGTTCCTGCCTTACCTGATGGGCGAGCGGTCGCCGATCTGGGACGGCGATGCGTCGGGGGCGTTCATTGGGCTGAACCTGTTCCATACGCGCGCGCATCTTTATCGCGCGGTGCTGGAGGGCGTGGCCTACGCGCTGCGGCACAACATGGAGGCGATCTCCGGCGCGCGGTTGAGCGAGCGGCTGATCGTTGTGGGCGGGGCGGCGCGGTCGGACGTCTGGATGCAGACGATTGCCGATGTTACCGGGTTCGCGGTGTGGACGATCCGCGAGGATGTCGAGGCGGCGCTGGGCGCGGCTCGGCTTGGCGCGATTGGCGTTGGGCTGATCGGGGTCGAGGACCGGGACGCTTGGATCACGCTGGTGGAGCGGGCGGTTCCGGAGCGGGGCGCCGCGGCGAGGCTGGAGGCTGGGTATCGGGTCTATGCGGGGCTGTATCCGCAGCTTCGTGGGTCGATGCATGCGCTTTCGGCGATGCGGGGGCAGGGGGAGCGGCAGCAATTACGTTGAACCCGGACCGGTGCTTGCGTCGCAGGATCGAGACGCTGGAAATCGAGGAGCTTCGACGGCTGATCCGGGAGGGCATCGACAGCGGGCCAAGCTTGGATGCGAGGAGGTGTTCGATCGCCTGCGGACCCGGCTGGGTGGGCAAAAAACGGTGAGCCTAACGCGCCGGCTGGTTATATCGCCGCGCGCCGGCGCCGACCTGGAGGAAATAGCCGACGCTATCGCTCGTGATAATCCGGCGTGGACGCACGTGCCATCGGGGTTGAGCGGGTTCACACCGCCAGCATCGCCTGGGCGCAGGCGTCGAGGATGGCGTCGGTGTCGAGGCCGTATTCGCGGTAGAGGTCGGGGATGTCGCCGCCCTGGCCGAATCGGTCGGGGCCGAGCGGCACGACGCGTTGGCCGCGCACCGAACCGAGCCAGGCGTGGGTGGCGGGGTGGCCGTCGAGTATGCTGACCAGGGCGGCGCCGCGGGCCAGGGGGGCGAGGATGGTCTCGATATGGGCAACGGCGTCGCGCTGGCCGCGGCGGCGGGCGCGCTGGGCGGTGAGCCAGCCGGCGTGCAGGCGGTCGGGGGAGGTGATCGCCAGCAGGCCGGCGCCGGGTTCCTCGGTGGCCAGTTCGGCGAAGGCGGCTTCGGCTTCGGGGGCGACCGGGCCTTGGTAGGCCAGGGCGATGCGGGCGTTCGGGGGCGGGGGTACCACCCAGTGGGCGCCGGCGATTACCGCTGCCGGGTCTAGTGTGCGTTGTTTCTGTTCCAGGGCTCGGGTGGACAGGCGCAGCCAGACGGCGGACCCGTCGGGGCGCTGCATGAAGTCGAGCGCGTGGCGCAGCAGGATGGCGAGTTCGTCGACGTGGGTCGGCTCGAAGCTGGCGAGGCGGTCGGCGGCCATGCCGATGAGGGGGGTGTTGACCGATTGGTGCTGGCCGCCCTCGGGGGCCAGGGTGATGCCGGAGGGGGTGGAGACCAGCAGGAAGCGCGCATCCTGGTAGCAGGCGTACAGCAGGGCATCGAGGCCGCGGTTGACGAACGGGTCGTAGACGGTGCCGATCGGCAGCACGCGGGCGCCGGTCATGCCGGGGGCTAGGCCGGCGGCGCCCAGCAGCAAAAACAGGTTCTGTTCGGCGATGCCGAGCTCGATGTGCTGGCCCTTGGGGGACATGCCCCAGCGCTGGGCGGAGGCGAGCTTTGAGTCGCGGAACACGTCGTTTCTTGTGTGCCGGTCGAAGATGCCGCGGCGGTTCACCCAGGGGCCGAGATTGGTGGAGACGGTTACGTCGGGCGAGGTGGTCATGATGTGGGCGGCGAGGTCCTTGAGGTCGTCGTTGCCGCGGCCGATCTCGGCCAGGATTTCGCCGAAGCCGCCCTGGGTGGACATCTTCCGCCCCGACAGCCGGGGCAGCGGCAGGGTGGGGGGGACGTGCACCGGGGGGGAGGACAGGGTGCGGCCCTCGGGCGTCAGCTTGGTGCCGAAGGGGCAGTCGCGCAGGAATTCGCGCAGTTCGGGTTCGGGGATGTCGAGGCCCTCGAACGGGTCCCATTCGTGGCCGGGGCGGATGTTCATTTCGTGGCGGAACAGTTCCATCTGTTCCTTGCTCATTAGGCCGGCGTGGTTGTCCTTGTGGCCGGCGAACGGCAGGCCCATGCCCTTGATGGTGTAGGCGATGAAGCAGGTCGGCTGGTCGCCGTCGGCGTCGGCGGCGCGCAGGTTTTCGATGATGGTCTCGATGTCGTGGCCGCCGAGGTTGGTCATCAGCGCGCCGAGTTCGTCGTCGGTGAGTTCGTCGATGATGGCGCGGGCGCGGGAACGGCCGAGGTCGGCGAGCAGGGTCTGGCGCCAGGCGGCGCCCCCCTGGAAGGTGAGCGCGGCGTAGAGGCTGTTGGGGCAGTCGTCGATCCAGTCGCGCAAGCCGTCGCCGCCGTCGCGGGCGAAGGCGGCTTCCAGCTTGCGGCCGTATTTGATGGTGACGCAGTTCCAGCCCATGTCGCGGAACAGGCCCTCGATGCGGCCGAACAGGCGGTCGGGGACGACACTGTCGAGGCTCTGGCGGTTGTAGTCGACGATCCACCAGACGTTGCGGACGTCGTGTTTCCAGCCCTCGAGCAGGGCCTCGTAGATGTTGCCCTCGTCGAGTTCGGCGTCGCCGCAGATGGCGATGTGGCGGCCGGTGGGCAGGTCAGTGCGGCCGAGCGCATGCAGGCGGGTGTAGTCGGCCATCAGGGCGGCGAAGCTGGTCATGGCGACGCCCAAGCCGACCGAGCCGGTGGAGAAATCGACCTCGGCGCCGTCCTTGACGCGGGACGGGTAGGGCTGGATGCCGCCGAACTGGCGCAGGCCTTCGAGTTTGTCGCGGGTCTGGCGGCCGAACAGGTAGTTCATGGCGTGGAAGACGGGGCCGGCGTGGGGTTTGACGGCGATGCGGTCCTGCGGGCGGGCGACTTCGAGGTAGAGCGCTGCCATGATCGAGATGACCGAGGCGCAGGAGGCCTGGTGGCCGCCGACTTTCAGGCCGTCTCGGTTGGGGCGGATGTGGTTGGCGTGGTGGATCATCCAGGCGGACAACCAGAGCAGCTTGCGTTCGAGCTGGTTGAGGATCTGCACGTGGCGCGATTGCGGCGGCGCCAGCGGGGTGATCGCGGGGGTGATCGCGGTCAGAGGCGCGTTCATTGGGGGCTCCGGGCGGTGTCGGACGTGGTAGGATTTTCGCACTGTTTGGGCCGGCCGTCACCAGCGGCGGATTCCGTGGTGGGCCGGGGGATGGCAAGGATTGACTTCGGCGGCTGCGTTGGCAGTGTTCTCGGCAGGGTTGGCGGGCAGGCAGCCGGAAGTTTGCGACGGTGGGACGATCCGTCCGGCGACTTGCTGGTATTCGGCGCCGGCTTCCGCGTCAGCGAGTTGCGCCGCAGGCTGGGGCTGGACGCTACCGGAGGTAAATCGCCGCCAGCGGGATCGTCACGCCGGCTTCCGGCAGGTCGAGGTTGGCGTCGATGCCGGCGATGGTCTCGGCCTCCCAGCCGGAGGAGCGACGGCGGACGGTGATCTCGGGCCGGTCGGTTTCCAGCATCACGTAGGATTGGATGGTGGCGACGGCGGCGTATTCCATCGCCTTGACCCGGCGGTCGGTCAGCGCGGTGGAGGGGGACATCACTTCGAACACCACGGTCGGCGAAACAATGTCGCTGTCCTCATCCGGTTCGGAGCAGATGATGCTTGCGTCCGGGTAGCGCACCCGGCCGGGTGTCAGAACCTTCAGCTCGGGACCGAGCGGCTCGCACGGGGATTTTACATGTTGTACGAGGGCGACGGTCAGCCGGGTGGTGATTCGATTATGGGCGAGGCTGCCTCCGGTCATGGCGACCGGCTGGATCCCGTCGAATTCGAAGCGTAGTTCTTGCGCCCGTTCCCAAGCCAGGAACTCATCCACGGTCAGCGGCTTCAGCGATGCGCTCATGCGTCTGTTCCCATGCGCCTGACGGCGCAACCACTTAATACCGGGATCATGGCCCAAGATCCACTATCGCCACATTTGGCGGTGTGGTCACCACGGGACAGTCACCATCGCCGGGGCTCCGCCGGGCGCCGTCAGTACGGCCGAATGGACTTTGCTGGCGGTAGATCGAGGGTCGGCGGGGTCTGGTTGCGTGTGGCCCCGAACTTGCTTAGCCACGTGGGCAATCATTCGTGGGCAATCATCCAGGGAGACGGGCCGAACGATGTCGCAAGCCAGCGCCGATCCGCGGCTGATCGCTGCCAGGCCCGCGCCCAGGCGGCGGGTGCGGCTGTCGTGGTCCGATCCATCGTTCCGGGCGTTGGTGTGGCAGGTCGTGATCGTCGGTGCGGTGGTGGCGATCGGCTGGTATTTCATCAGCAACACGGCGCAGAACCTGGCTGCCCGCCACATCGCCACCGGGTTCGGATTTTTGGGCCGGGTGGCCGGCATTCCGGTGGGCGAAGCTCTGCTGGCGTATGATCCGTCGGTCAGCACCTATGGTCGGGCGCTGCTGATCGGGGTGTTGAACACGCTGCAGGTCTCGGTGATCGGCGTGGTGCTGGCGACGATCCTGGGCACCGTCATCGGCATCGGGCGGCTGTCGCGCAACTGGCTGCTGGCCAGGCTGACGGCGTTCTATGTCGAGACGCTGCGCGATATTCCGCTGCTGTTGCAGTTGCTGTTCTGGTACACCTTGCTGCAGCAGTTGCCGGGACCGAAGCAGGCCTGGCATCTGGGGCATCTGGTGTTTCTGTCGAACCGCGGCATCAGGCTGCCGGAACTGGTCTGGCAGCCGGCGTATGGGTGGATGCTGGCCGCGTTTGGCGTCGGGCTGGCGGGCACTCTGCTATTGCTCGGCAGGGCGCGGCGGCGCCAAGAGGTGACCGGGGTGCGGCCGGCGGTGTGGCCGGTAGCGCTGGCTCTGCTGATCGGACTGCCGGTGGCGGTGTGGGCGGTGCTAGGGGCGCCGTTCGCGGTGGAACTGCCGGTGCTGCGCGGGTTCAACTTTCAGGGCGGCGGCACGCTCAGTCCTGAATTCTTCGCGCTGCTGACGGGGCTGGTGACCTATACCGCCTCATACATCGCCGAGATCGTGCGATCGGGCATCCAGGCGGTGCCTCGGGGGCAGTGGGAGGCGGCGGAGGCGGTCGGGCTGGGTTCGGCGCAGGTGCTGCGGCGGATCGTGCTGCCGCAGGCGTTGCGGATCATCATTCCGCCGATGACCAGCCAGTATCTGAACCTGACCAAGAACAGCTCGCTGGCGGTGGCGATCGGATTCCAGGACATCGTCTCGATCGCCAACACGACGCTGAACCAGACCGGGCAGGCGATCGAGGGGATTGCCATCATCATGGCGGTGTATCTGACGATCAGCCTGTCGATCAGCCTGTTGATGAACTGGTACAACGCGCGCATCGCGCTGGTGGAGCGCTAGACCATGATCAGCATGACTGTGCATGCCGAACATGGTCTAGCGCTTTGTTTTGTCGCATGATTCACGTGCCTCGAACGTTCCGCCCAGCGCGATCATGCTGCACGGCATGAGTCAGGCCAGCGCGAACGTCGAACCGATCGCCATTGCCTCGCGGGATCGGCCGCCTGCCGGATTGGTTGGGCCGTGGGCTTGGGTGCGGGCCAACCTGCTCGGGTCTTGGTGGTCGACCGCGGTCACGCTGGTGCTGGGCTATGTCATCGTCCGCGTGGTGGTCGGCCTGGTGGCGTGGGGGGTGGTGCACGCGGTGTGGAGCGTGCCGTATGGGGCGAACGGTGTGCCCGACACGACGGTGTGCCAGAACGCGCACGGTTACGGTGCCTGCTGGGCGGTGTGGGCGGACAAGTACCGGCTGATCCTGTTCGGCCGCTATCCATATCAGCAGCAGTGGCGGCCGGCGATCGTGGTGGGGCTGTTCATCGCCCTGTTCGTGATCTCCGGCATGCGGCGGTTCTGGCGCAGGGAGCTGGTGCTGGTCTGGATCGGCACGCTGGCCGCGGTGGGCGTGCTGATGTGGGGCGGGGTGTTCGGGCTGCTGCCGGTCACCGAGGATCAATGGGGCGGGCTGCCGATCACGCTGATCCTGGCGACGTTCGGGGCGGCGTTCGCGTTTCCGCTGGCGCTGCTGGTGGCGCTGGGGCGGCGATCGACCCGGTTGCCGGCGGTGCGGCTGCTGTGCGTGCTGTATGTCGAGTTGATCAGGGGGGTGCCGCTGATCTCGCTGCTGTTCATGGCCAGCGTGATGTTTCCGCTGTTCATGCCGGCGGGGGTGAACGTGGACAAGCTGCTGCGGGCGCAGGTCGCCATCATCCTGTTCGCCGGGGCGTATCTGGCCGAGGTGGTGCGCGGCGGCTTGCAGGCGCTGCCTCGGGGGCAGGCCGAGGCGGCCGATGCGCTCGGGCTGGGGTATTGGCGCAAGACCGGGCTGATCATTCTGCCGCAGGCGCTGCGGCTGGTGATTCCGCCGTTGGTGAATACCTTTATCGGGTTCTTCAAGGATACTTCGCTGGTGCTGATCATCGGGCTGTTCGACCTGCTGACCATGGGCAAGGTGGCGCTGAGCGATCCGCCTTGGCAGAGCTTTTCGACCGAGGTCTATATTGGGCTGGCGGTGATCTATATCGCGTTCTGTTTTGCCATGTCGAAGTATAGCCGCGGGCTGGAGCGTGATCTCAATCGCTCGCGCGGGCAATGACCGGGGGGTGCGGATGAGCCAGGCGATGGCGCGGGATGCGGAGGGGTCGGGGGCACCGGCGATCACGCTGGACAAGGTGAACAAATGGTACGGCAGCCTGCACGTGCTGCGGGATGTGTCGCTGACGGTGGGGCAGCAGGAGCGGGTGGTGGTGTGCGGGCCGTCGGGGTCGGGCAAGTCGACGATGATCCGCTGCATCAACCGGCTGGAGACGCACCAGGAGGGGCGGATCGTCGTCGACGGCACCGAGCTGACCGACGATCTGCGGGCGCTGGACACGATCCGGCGCGAGGTCGGCATGGTGTTTCAGTCGTTCAACCTGTTTCCTCATTTGACCATCCTGGAGAATTGCACGCTGGCGCCGATCTGGGTGCGCAAGATGCCCAAGGCGGAGGCGGAAGAGGTGGCGATGAGCTATCTGCGGCGGGTGAAGATTCCGGAGCAGGCGGGGAAGTATCCGGGACAGTTGTCGGGCGGGCAGCAGCAGCGGGTGGCGATCGCGCGGGCGCTGTGCATGAAGCCGAAGATCATGCTGTTCGACGAGCCGACCTCGGCGCTGGATCCGGAGATGATCAAGGAGGTGCTGGATACCATGATCGGGCTGGCCGATGACGGGATGACGATGGTCTGCGTGACGCACGAGATGGGGTTTGCCCGGCAGGTGGCGCATCGGGTGGTGTTCATGGATCGGGGCGAGATCGTCGAGAGCGGGGCGCCGGGGGAGTTGTTCGAGAACCCTCGGACGGAGCGGTTGAAGCTGTTTTTGAGCCAGATTCTGCGCGGGGACTGAGGCGGGAGCCGCGCGGCGGTTGATTTTGCTTGAAGTTAGGGTGGAGATTGTGTAGACGTAAAGCTTGGATTGTGTTCGCGGCTACACGAGGTGTGTGATGCCCTTGAATATCAGAAACGATTTGGTGAATGACCTGGCCGAGGCGCTGGCGGCTCGGACCGGCAGCAACAAGACGGACGCGGTGGCGCGGGCCTTGCGCAATGAGCTGCAGCGGCTGGACGATGCGATGTCGCTGCGTGAGCGGCTGGGTCCGGTGCAGGCGCGCGTGGCGTCCCGGCCGACGACGGGCAAGGAGGCCGACAAGGCGTTCTACGACGAGCTCAGCGGCGAGGGGTGATGTTCGTCGATGCTTCGGCCATCGTCGCCATTTTGACTCAGGAGCCGGAGGCCGAGGCGCTGATCGACCGGTTGGAACGCGCGGTGCGCCCGATCAGTTCGGCGATCGCGGTGTTCGAGGCGGCGCTGGGGCTGTGCCGCAAGAGCCATGTCAGCGTTGCGGAGGCGGAGGCGGATGTGGGCGAGTTCCTCAGCAGCGCCCGGGTCACGCTGGTGCCGGTCGGGGCGGGGGAGGCGACGACGGCGCTGGGGGCGTTTTCCCGCTACGGCAAGGGTCGCGGGCATCCGGCGCAGCTTAATATGGGGGACTGTTTTGCGTATGCGGTGGCGAAGGGTCACCGGGTTTCGTTGCTGTACAAGGGTGACGATTTCAGCAAGACCGATATCGGGCTGGAATGATCTGACGCGGGCGCGCGGTCAGCGTTTCGGGGATTGCTGCATTTCGCGGCGGGCATCCTCGAGCAGGCGGCTTTCGTTGCGGTGGATGAAGATGATGGCGGCCAATAGGGCGGCGGCGCCGATCACCGCCAGGACGATGCCGACGGGTCCGCTGATGCGCTTGGCGGCATCGCCCAGGGCGTAGGCGCCGAAGCCGTAGAGCGATGTCCAGGCGAGGCCGCCGGCTGAGTTCCACAGCAGGAAGTTGTGCCAGGGCATGCGGTTGGCGCCGGCGAGCAGGGCGGCGAAAGTTCGCAGCAACGCGACGAAGCGGCCGAAGAACACCACGGGGGCGCCGTATTTGCGGAACAGGAAGCGGCCGAGTTCCAACCGGTCCTCGGACAGTCCGAGCTTGCGGCCCCATCGTTTCAGTACGCGGAAGCCGATCCAGCGGCCGATGAAATAGCCGATCTGGTCGCCGCAAATCGCCGCCGCCGCCGCTGTTGCCACGAGCAGGACGATATTGAGATGGTGGGTGCTGGCGGCATAGAGCGCGGCGGCGATCATCAGGCTTTCGCCGGGCAGTGGCAGGCCGATGCTTTCCAGCATGATGATGACGAAGACAGCGGTGTAGCCGTATTGGTGGAACAGGCTGTCCAACAGGTGCATCGGCAGCAGCGACATTTCGGGACGGCCCTTGGGTGTTGGCGTGCGCTACCAGGAAATCGCAACGCGGGAAACGCAGCGGTGTTACCGCGGGCTGGTTCGCGATGTGGTTGGGTGGAGTTGCGGGGAGCCATGTCGGATATCAGATCGTCGGCTAGCCGGTCTTCGGGTTGATTGCCGAAACGGACCGGAAGGCCGAGGCGAGCCTGTCCGACGTCAGTGGCAGGGGAACCAGGAGGCAAGGCGGCAAGGCCGCCAGAACATCGAGATCGAGTTTGTCCGATGTCGCGCTAATGATAACGATCGGAAGGCTTGGGCGCACGCGGGTGAGGAAGGCGGCGACCTCGGCTTGCACCGACGGGTCGCGGATGTCGATGACGGAAAAGTCGAAACGGCCGGGTGCGGCTTCAATGGCGGCCCGCATAGCATCGATGTCGTAGAACCCCACCGGCTCGTACCCCAGAGCAGCGATGACTTCCTCGTCGTGCATCTGCCGGGAAAGATCACTGGCCAGCAGCAGGACGGTCTCGCCGTTGCCGAAGGGTCGGGTATGGGATGAAACCGCGACAAAGTCTGGCGTGCGCGGCAACCAAACCTCAAATCGGCTGCCTTCGCCGACGGTGCTTTCGACATGTAGCGTGCCGCCATGCTCTTGCACGATGTTCCGCGCGGTGGCGAGGCCGAAGCCGTGGCCATCGGGGCGCGTGGTGAAGAAGGGCTCGAAAATGCGGCCCATGGTTTCGGGATCCATGCCGCGGCCTCGGTCGGAGACGGTCAGTCGCAGATAGCTTCCCGCGGCGAGGCGGCCATGGCTGAACCGGCGTTCTTGCGGCAATTCCTGTCTGTCCAGCGTGCATGTCACGTCGCCATGCAGGTCCATCGCCTGCGCGGCATTGTTACAGAGGTTGACGATCACTTGCTGTAGCTGCGCCGGTTCACCGGTTACCAGGCATCGGCCTTCAGACGGACCATTGGTGACAATCCGGAGCTCCGGCGGCAGGCTTCGCGCAAGCTGGGCGGCCGTTTCGGCCACAAGGGACCCCATGTCGACGCAGCCGCGGCGCGTATCTCGCTTGCGTCCGTAATTGAGGATCTGCTCGATGAGTGTTCTTGCCCGCTCGCCGGCCTGGCGAATACCGGCGACCTGCTGCACGAGCTTCGGGTCGGCTTGGGTGGTTTCCTCCATCATTTCAGTATAGCCCAGGATGGTGCCGACGATATTGTTGAAATTGTGCGCAACGCCACCGGTGAGGGCGGCGATCGTTTCGACTTGCCGGGCGCGCTGGACGGATTGCTCCAGCCGAACGCGATCGCGGGTCAAGACTTCGCGGCTGACGGCGTTGGCGATGGCGTCGAATGCCATGCGCAACAACCTGAGCTCAGGCGGATTGCCGTGCTGGCGTGACCGCAGGCAATCCAGACCCAGCAGGCAGGACATCTTGTTGCTGCCTTCGGTTGCAACGCATGTCCAACTTTCGACGCCGGCCGAATCCAGTTCTTGTTTCATCGGTCCGTCGGGCAGCAGGCGTCGATCGCCGATGTGGGTGACACCCTGTTCGGGGGGCGCAAGGCCAGCGGCGAGCCGGGCCGCGTTGTGCGGCCAGTCGGCAGGGTAGACGACGCTCGGCTTGGCCCAGACGTAGGTTTGAGGCGAAGCACCCAGCACCAGGAAATAGGCTCTGTCGGCCGCTTCCAGATTGGCGAGTTCGGCCAGCGCCAAGCCGACGAGGGCGCCCAGCTCGTTGCCGGTCGAACTGATGAAACGCACCGACAGGGACGCAACGGCGCGTTCGAATTCAGCCCTTCGGCGAGCTGCCAGACGGCGGCGATAAAGGTGGGTTCCGAGATTTATGACCTGGACCAGCAACAGGAGAGAGGTGGCGTAAAGCAAGCCGCGGAAGCGGACCGCCCGGGTCGCTTCCGCCTGCTGGGCGAGCGCGATGATGGCGGAGGCCTTCGCCTGTTGCTCCGCCACGGGCAGGCGGAGAATATCCCTGAGGACCTTGTCGGTCGTGGGAAGCAGGTCGCGCAGCAGCCGGCCATAGGCCAGCAGGGCCGAGGCTGGATCGATGAGGTCGGGGGGAACCGGTTGCGCCGCCAGAAGGTCGAGTTGATGGCTGACCTCCCGCACGGTTTCCGGCGAGGTGTCGAGCGTCAGTTGCAGCATCGCGGCACTGAGATTGTTCACCGCCTGGGTCAGGGAAGCGGGCGCACTGGGCGCCTGCAGCCGGCGGCTGAACACCTGGAAATGAGCCAGTGCATTCTGCAACAGCGCATTGTCGGATTTGAACGTCTCGTCCAGGGAGTCTTGACGCGCGGCGAGCGCACCGAGTGGGCGCCCGTCATTCAAGGTGGCCGCCCGCATCCGGGCGAGCGCGTCATCGATCAGCGACGTGGCCTGGTTCACCGGATCGTAATTGCGCAGCAGGCCGGCGCGCAAACTGAGAAGATCGCTATGCAGGGCGCTTTCATTCACCGCGAAGTCGTTCAGAGCCGCGCTTGCCGAGTCCAGATCGGGCTGGTGGGATGTGGATGTGATCCCGATCAGCGAGCCGGCCAAGGCGAGTAGCAATGGCATGGTCAGGATGACGGACGTTCGCGGCGTCATTGGGCCGGCTTCCGCACCGGTGAACCATCATAGTCTCCGGTAAGAGTGCCGAGAAACGCAACGATCTCGTGATCCTGTTGGTCGGTCAAAGTCCGGTTCAGTTGGGCGGACGCCATTCGGCGCACGGCTTCCGCCAATGTCGGCGCGCTGCCGTCATGGAAATACGGAGCGGTCGTGGCAACGTTGCGAAGCGACGGAACCCGCAGCAGAATCGAGCCTGAGTCGGTGAGCGGATGAAAGATGCCTGAGCGCTCGAAGAGGTTACCGCCCACGTTGGCGCCCTGATGACAGTCGATACAACCCATCGACTGGAAGTCATGGTAGCCGCGCAGTTCGACGTCCGACAGCGCCGCGGTGTCACCGGCCAGCCAGCGGTCGAAGCGGCTGCCGGGCGTGGTGAGAGATCTTTCGAAGGTGGCGATTGCATCGACAAGGTTCTTGCGATCGGCGGGGCGGCCGTAGGCTGCTTTGAATCGGGACCCGAGGTCGGCGGCCTGATTGAGCCGAACCGTCACCTGCCGTGGGCTGTTCGCCATGGTTCCGTGCGCGCGCAGTGCGCTGAGGACCTGATCTTCTAACGAATGCTCGTCGCCATTCCAATCCAGGCGAAAGTTGAGAGCCGCGTTGAAAACGGTTGGCGTGTTGTCCGACACCGGCGCACCGGCAAGCTGATCGAACCGGCTTGCACTGGCACCGTTGGTCCGCAGATCGTGGCACGAGACGCAGGCCAGCTTGCCGGTGTCGAACAGGCGCGGATCGTCAAACAGCGCTGCACCCAGCGCGAGCTTACGCGGATCGGCCGGCGCCGGTTGTGGCGTGGGCGTGATCGGCGTCTGAAAAGTTTCGGATGAAACTGTTGAACTGCCGTGTTTCGGGTTGGGCGGAGTGCCCCAGTCGGCCAACAGCCATAGCCATCCGCCGCAGGTCAGGCACACAAGCGCGGCAATTACAATGGTAAACCAACGATCAACCCGGCGCCACATGCTCATTGGCGAGTGGTCCTTTAATGTCGGAGCGCTTCAGCTCCGGCCCGAGCTTGGCGAGACAGTGGGGCTTGTCAAATTAAGATCGGCTGCAAATGTAATATTCAGAGGGTTTTTACCGCACCAACAAATTTGTATCCGACCCCCCGTTCGGTCTGGATCAACTGTGGCGCGGTTGGCTCGGCTTCGAGTTTGCGGCGCAGGCGCAGCACCTGCACGTCGATGCTGCGGTCGAAGATGTCTTCGTGCACGCGCGTTGCCTGCAACAGGTGTTCGCGGGACAACGGCCGGCCGGGTGCTTCGAGAAACGCCACCAGGAGCGCAAACTCGCCTTTGGTCAGCGGGATCGGCTCGCCCGACGGATTGCGCAGGTCACGCCGGCGCTGGTCCAGTTGCCAGCCGTTGAATTCGTATCCCTGGGTTTTTTCAACGGCGCGAGCGAGTCGGCCGCCCGCCTCCTGGCGGCGCAACACCGCCCGAATGCGGGCCAGGAGTTCGCGCAGGCTGAACGGTTTTTCGAGATAGTCGTCGGCGCCGACCTCGAGGCCGATGACCCGATCGACCTCGTCCTTCCGATGTCCGGTGATAATGATCACCGGCACATCGGATTGGCGGCGGATGTCGCGCAACAGATCCAGCCCGTCGTCCTGGTCGAGGCGAAGATCGAGAATGATAAGGTCCGGGTCGCCAGCGGCCAGATGCTGCACCATTTCGCGCCGGCCTGAGGCGCAGGCCACCGCCATGTCCTGGCCAGTCAGATAGTTGGCCAGCATCTGCCGCATGCCAGAGTCGTCCTCGACGATCAATATGGAGCAGGTGTTGGCGCCGGTATTCATTCGCGTCACCTCAGCCCCAGGGCAGGGAAGGCAGTTGATCATCGATCGTCCCTGATAATTCCGAGCCATTACTGATACTGCCAAGTCAACTGGTCAGCCAGAAATGGCGCAGTGGCATATAGGGCGGACCCGGTGCCTGCACAAGGCAGATGCGGAATCCGGTAATCCGCCACAGAAAATCGTCAAGGGTTTCAGGCGTAACACAAAGGTCCCGGCTTGCAATCCGCTTGTAGGATCGGGAGGTGAAGATCGCTCCGGTCACTGATGACAACGGAGAGATCGATATGCCGCAGAGCATGCCTGAATTGCCTGCTTGTTTCACCGAAAAGACGGGTTTTCAAGCGGGCCGGGAATCTGGCGTCGTTTCACCCATGGGTCGGGCGATGGAGAAGGTCGAGACGGTCGCCATGCGCTGTCTGAAGGCGGCTGGCAATGCGTTTGTCGAGGGGCTCGTCGCTTACGCCAGCTCGATGCATGGCTTGCCGAACCCGCTGCAGCTCGATGCGTGGCGGGTCGACACCGCGTCAGGCGGAGGCACTGACGGGTCGGCGGAAATCATGACGCCGCACTATCAGGAGATCGACGAACTGATCGCCTGGCTGGAGGCGCAGAGCGATCGGGCTCGGGACCGGCTGGGAGTGACGAATGGCTGATCGAGACAGGCAGGGCAGGGTGAGCAGTCTGCTGTTGCGTCGCAATCAGGTCGAGCCATGCGGCAGGCCCGCAGTCCGTACGACGATGGTATCAGAGGAAAGCATCAGGACGATGAGGGTTATCAAACGAGGCGGGGCGGCTACCGCGGTTGTGGCCGCCGTGGCGATCGCGCTGGGGGTGCCGGATCTGGCTTCGGCAGGGTGGCATCAGGGATGGCGCTGGGCGTCAGTTTTGCCCGCGCCGCCGGTCGATGGGAGGCGTGGAACAGATCGGGATGGCCTTGGATGGGATGGCCGCGTGGCGGTTCTTGGTGCTGTCCCGTCCGTCATTGCGACCCCTTCCGCGGTTGTGTACTTGCCACCACCGGTTGCGTTTGGGGCGCCGTTCCCAGCGGCCTGGGGGGCACAGCGTTGATCGGCTGGGTTCGATCACCAAGCGATGTGCTGCAAGGTCTTCCTGGCCGATGCCGTAAGGCGGGGCGGCGGATAATGCTTCGATCAGGCCGCTGGTGGCGGCCCGACGGAAGGGCCAGGCCGATCCACGCGAGGACTGACCTTGCCGCGGCAGTAATGCAACCGGTCGAGCGTGAAACCGGCTGGTGATCCGAGAGAGTCTACTAGTCCCAGAATGCGTGAATACAAACGGAGACTTCAATTGCAACAGACTAATTCACCTGACCATCAGGTTGCGGATTGGCTTTCGCGATTTGACCAGCTTCTGACGAGGGGTCATTTGGAAGCAGCGATGGAGCTCTTCCTGGCTGATTCGTTCTGGCGCGATATCGTGTCGTTTACCTGGAACATCCATACAGCCGAGGGGCGGGATGCAATACACGAAATGCTGCGGGCCTGCCTGGATACGGCGAAGCCAGCGAGCTGGCGGCCAAGTGGTTCGGCTCACGAGGTGGACGACATCGTCGAATGCCGCTTCGACTTCGAGACGGCGGTCGGCCGCGGCACCGGTGTGCTACGACTCAAGGATGGGCGTTGCTGGACGATACTGACGACGCTTGTCGAGCTGAAGGGGCATGAGGAGGCGGTCCGCGACCGTCGTCCGGTCGGTCTGGCGGTTGGCGAATATCGCCATGGCCGCGAGACATGGCGGCAGCGCCGAGAGCGCGACGTGATGGAAATTGGCGTCACCCGGCAACCCTATTGCCTGATTGTGGGCGCTGGCCATTGCGGGCTGGCACTCGGCGCTCGGTTGAAGCAGTTGGGTGTTCCCACGCTGCTGATCGATCGTCTGGAAACGCCTTCGGATGTGTGGCGGAACCGTTACGATACGTTGGTGACCAATTCGCCTGCCGCCGCCGATCATCTGCCGTACATGCCATTTCCCGACAATTGGCCGGCGTTCCCATCCAAGGATCAGGTTGCCAATTGGCTCGACGCCTACGCATCGATCATGGAACTCGACATCTGGTGTGGGACCGACTGTCGCGGTGCGCTGTTCGATGAAGCCGCGGACGAGTGGGCTGTCGAGGTGGTGCGTGATGGTCGAAGCATGACTTTGCGGCCACAACAGCTAGTTTTTGCAACCGGTTTTTCCGGGCCCGCGAACGTGCCGCAATTCCCCGGTGCCGAAAGATTCGCGGGCGAGCAGATCCATTCGGCGTCGTTCCGAACTGGTCATGAATACAGCGGCCGGCGGTGCGTTGTCATTGGTGCCGATGTGTCGGGGCATGACGTATCGGCGGCGTTGTGGGAAGCCGGGGCCGATGTCACTATGGTGCAACGATCACCGGTGATCATCATTCGGCGTGATGCGCTGATGAAGATGTTTGCCGAGCTCTATTCCGACGCGGCTGTCGATCGTGGCGTGACGCCCGAGGCGGCCGATCTGATGATCGCCTCGCTGCCGTTCCGCCTTATGGCGGATCAGCACGCCAAATTCTTCGCCGAAATCAAGCGTCACGACGCGGAGTTATATCGGCAGTTGGAGACGGCCGGCTTTCAACTTACCGATGGTGAAGACCATTCTGGATTTCTGCCGCAACTGTATCGTCGTGGAACCGGGTATTATGTGGATGTCGGTGCTTCGAAGCTGATTATCGATGGCAGCATCAAGCTTCGCAGCCGGGTCGGGATTGAGGCCATCACGGAGCACGGAGTCTTGTTGAGCGACGGGACCGAGTTGCCTGCCGACGTCATCGTCTACGCTACCGGTTACGATCGAGCAAAGAACTCGGCTTGGCAGATCTTGCCGGAGGAGGTCAGGGAAGCGGTCGGCAAGATCTGGGGCTACGGTTCGGGCGTGCGCGGCGACCCCGGTCCTTGGGACGGTGAATTGCGCAACGTGTGGAAGCCGACCCGGCAACGGGGTTTATGGTTCTATGTGGGCGGGTTCTTACACTCCCGGTTCTATTCGCGCGCACTGGCGTTGCAGATCAAGGCGAGGCAGCTGGGTATTTCCACGCCTGTCTATAAGATTCCGGAGACGCATTGTCATGATTGAGCGGCTGGCGGGGCGAATGGTTCACCACCGCGCTGAGGTGCCGCGCCAGCGTCTCGCACTGGTGTCTGATATCGGGGACCGCGGTCATTTCCCAGAACGCGGTTCGGGTTGCCGGCCCGACCGCGAAGATGCGCCGCGATATCGATCCGTCGGCGGTTCGGATCGCGCCACCGAGGCTGACATCGAGCCCAAGGCCCAGCCCGTCCGGCCGCGCCGCGCCGTCGCGAAGCAGCGCCTGCAACGACGGGTCGGCCAGGCGGGCGCACTCTATTCCGGGGCCGGTGCAGTTGATGACGCGAGCGATCGGTAGCGTGACGGTCTCGGCGTTGCCGCGCGAGCCGAAGGTCGCCGCGACGGTTCCAGCCTCAACCACGCAGGCCTGCAGACGACCGGCGTGGACTTGCAACTGGCCGACCGCTTGTGCGGCCTCGACGCGGTCGGCGATGGTGTCGGCCATGCGGTGGCGATGAATATCCCACCAGGGTTGCAGGTGGCGGAGAAACCGCCGCTGGTCATCGAGTGAGAACGCTTGCCACAGGTCGTTGGTAAACGGCCGCAGTGCATCGATGACGCCGCGCCAGTCGCCTGCGCGATCGGCGCGGCCCGCAGCAGGCGGAGGAGTGCGGTCAGCCGCGCCGGATAGGGCGCCGTCCTGTCCGGCGCCGGCGGGACCGAGGTGTGCTTGTGCGGCAGCTTTCCTCGCCGCGACAGGGCGTGGATCGGGCCGCGGTGGTGCTGGTCGAGCAGCGCCACCGCGGTATCGACCATGGTCAAGCCGGTGCCGATCAGCAGCACCGGTTCGTCCGGGTGCAGATCGGTCAGCGCATCGGGGGCCCGGGGGTCGTGGTGGTAGAACGGTGTTTGGTAGAAACTGCCGTCGCCGAGGGGGATCGGGCGCGGAGGGAGATTGCCGTTGGCAAGGACGACGAGATCCGCGGCAACCGATTGGCCGTGTTCCAACCGCAGCCGTTGTGTATGGGTGCGGTGATCGAGGCCGATGACATTGCCTTGCAGCAGGACCAGGCGTTGGTGCGGACCTTCCGCCCGCATGGCGTCCCGCAGCAGCGAGCGTAGATACATGCCGTAGACGGCACGCGGGACAAACGTCGTGGGTGCGGGCTGTGCGGTCCCGAGGTCGTCCGGCCGGGTGCGTTGCAACCAGTGCAGGAAATCGAGCGGACGTTCCGGAAACGCGCTCATTTTGCCGGCCGGGACGTTGAGCAAGTGACAGGGGTGCGGCGTGGCGTAGGCCAGGCCGGGGCCGTGGTGTTCATTGCGCTCGATCAGGATGATCCGGGTGTCGGCCGAACATCGGCGCAGCAGGTGCAGCGCCAGCATGGTGCCGCGGAAGCCGGTGCCGATGATGGCGATGGTTGTTGCGTTATCCTTATGACAAGGAGGTGGAGATGTAGCGGTGGCGGTGTCAGGCATCGGGTGCGTCTCCGTTCATTGATTGGTTCGGTTTAACGCGCAGCTCGCTCCAGATGACATGCAGGCCATGGCTGAGGGTTTCGCCGACCACCATGACCGAGCTGCCGAGCGGTTCGGGTGGCGGGGTGGTGTTCGGGGTGTGGCGGGTGCTGACGGCGGGCCGGGCTTTGCAGTTTGTTGTTTGGTCTTGCGTTGGAGCGGTGCGTGACCGGCGACGTCGGGCGTCGAACCGAGTGATTCTCAAGCCGGGTCCTCCTGCTGATGTGCGATTTATTTTGCCGGCTGCCCAGGTGGCGCCTGATCCGAACTTGGATGGTTTCCGCAGGGCGTTGGGTGGCGCCCCTGATTTCTTATTATCTACCGAACGTATAGGGATTAAGGGTACGGCAATTGGGCATTGTCAACCGGGGAATGCGACGGGCTATGCGACGGCGCGACGGGTGGAGGATGGTTTGGTACGAGGCCGGTTTGCCAGTTGTGCCAGTGAGCAGTGGTCGAGGATGTCGGCGACGGCGTCGCGCGCCTGTTGCAGCACCGGGCGCAGGGCGCAGATCACCGGGTCCACGCAGTCGGCGCAGGCGCCGTACTGGGTGCGACTGGAGCAGGGCGACAGCGCCAGCGGACCATCGATGACACGGATGATATCGCCGACGGCGATCCGCTGAGGCGGGCGGCTGAGGCGGTAGCCGCCATAACGTCCGCGCCGACTGTCGATGATGCCGCGATCGCGCAGGTCGACCAGGATCGCTTCGAGGAATTTTTTTGGCAGGTCTTGCGTGGTGGCGATATCGGACGCCAGCGCCCAGCTATCCTCGGTGTACTTTTCCGCCAGGAAGACCGCCGCGCGGAGGGCGTATTTGGCTTTGCTCGACAGCATTGGCGTTCCAGGTTCAGCGCGGGTGATGCGGGTTGGTCGTTGGTGCGCGGCTACAATGTACACCTTGTGGGACGGGAAGCCTATCGCCTAAAGTCCACTGGACTGGTAGGATCTGGGGTGGTGCGGTAGCGGATGTGCGGGACGCTGGGCTGGTTTGCCTCGACTGCCCTTGGGCGCCGCTTTGGGGCTGGGGACAAGGCCTGTCGTTGCAGCGGCCGCGTTGTGTGGAATTGGCTAGTCTGCCGAGGTGCGCTAAAGGTGCTCCGGACCGAACTGACCGTCATGGGCGCCCTTAGCTCAGTTGGATAGAGCAACAGCCTTCTAAGCTGTGGGTCGGTGGTTCGAGTCCACCAGGGCGCGCCATAAAACTCAATAACTTATCCTTGCTCTGTTGGAACGGTGTTCCTTAACTCCTCGGCGTTATGCCGCGACCAACCAGTGAGCGGGGCAGGCATCTCGCGTCTCCGCCCTCCTGCAGGACGAGAGTCAGGTGCCGGGCTTAGTGCTTCGCTGTCAGGAAATGATTTTCCAGCGCAGTCGCCGGACCGGTGTCACCGATGAAGCCGCTGAGCTGTTTGCGGACATGGTCGACAAATGCCGCTCGCCTATCCTCAGGAAGCGCCGGCGAACGCTTTGCCTTCGTTGCTGCGGGCGATGACGCAGCCATCATTGTTGGAGAGGACGACGACCTCTGTTCTCAAGGCCAGACCGAAAGACGCGCTTGAACCGCGCCGGTTTGCCGGAGGCTGTTTGGATTAAGTCACGACGCCATGGCGCACTCGTCAGATGGCGTATGGTAGCGCGCTTCGGCCTCGGCGAGTGCGTTGTCGTAGCTGTCTCCGACGCTGCCGAGAGATGGTTCAGTTCCTCGGCCGGTCCACACCCAGTCGGACACGCATCCTGAGTGACTATTGTCTCGTGACTTGAGTTACTGTAACAGCAAACCAATCTTTTGAGGAGTGATTGAATGAGCCGGAGTGGTATAAGTCCCGAAAAACGTCTGGGTTCCGCTAAATTAGTTCGATCTGCTTTTAAACTCTGCGTGCTATTGCTCGCGGGATGGGCTGGGCACAGCACCATCGCCGTGGCCCAGTTCAGGGTCGATGAGGCCACGATTCCGCTGGTGGAAGCGGCATTTCGCGACGGTAGGCTGACCTGTCATCAGCTCGTGGAATCCTACCTCGACAGCATCGCTGCGCGCGATCAGGTCGGCCCCGCGGTCAATTCATTTCTGGAGCTAAATCCCGACGCGCTCACGATCGCCGATCAGCTCGATCAGGACTTCCGCCAGACTGGGCCAGTCGGCTCGCTTCATTGCGTGCCGATGGTATTGAAGGACAACTATGACACTGCCGACCAGAACCATACCACGGCGGGTTCGCTCACCATGCGCGGCTTTCTCGCACCCAGCGATTCTTTTCAAGTCGCCAAACTGCGCGCGGCCGGAGCGGTGTTCCTGGGCAAGGTCAACATGGATGAGTGGGCGGTGGGTGTCAGCGGCTACAGTTCGCGTGGCGGACAGACGCACAATCCTTATCGGGTCAATCGCGGACCGGGAGGTTCGAGCGCCGGCACCGGCGTGGCAGTGTCCGCGAATTTCGCTCTGGCGGGCGTTGGCACCGATACCATCGGCTCGATCCAGTTGCCCGCGGCCTTCGACGGCATCGTTGGCATCCGTCCGACCTCGGGCCTGATCGGCCGCAGCGGCATTATTCCGGGGTCTCTTTTCACCGATACCTCCGGGCCGATGACGCGCACCGTAACCGACGCTGCGATCATCCTGGGCGTCATGGTCGGAATTGATCCCGACGATCCCGCGACTGAAGCGTCCGCCGGCAAATCGTTCACTGACTATACTCAGTTTCTGCAGCGCGACGGTCTCCGCAATGCCCATATCGGCGTCTTGCGGACTCTGTTTGGAGAGCCCCTGTCGGGCGACAATGACGAAGTCGATGCGACCTTCAACCAAGCGGTCGCCGAAATGCAAAAGCGCGGCGCATTGATCACCGACCCGGTGTCAATCGACGGGAGCGAAGCTGACATCACCAACCTCGTGACCGTCAATTCATACCAGTTCAAGCCAGGTCTTGACGACTATTTCGCCACGTTCGGCGCCAGCGCGCCGGTGCACAGCCTCGCCGACATCATTACGGCGAGCCAGCAGCCCGGGATCTCGAACAAAGTCAGGCCAGCTACCCTGCAGGCCCTCATCGAGGCGCAGAAGCTCGGCGATCTGACCGATCCGGCCTACCTGTCCGCGCTGGCTACGATCAATTCGTTGCGCGCCTCGCTGCTGCAATTCATGCAGCAGAACGGCTTCGATGCGCTGGTGTTTCCCTCCACGACCTGTGTCGCGCCTCCCCTGCCGGGTGTGATCGATCCAACCTATCACTGCGGCTCGGTGGCCCAGCCTTTGGCTGCCGGTGAGATTCCCGGTGTGATGCCCCCGGTGCTGTCGCCGATTTCCGGCTTTCCGGCGATCGTCGTTCCAGCCGGGTTCAGTGCAGACGGACTGCCGATCGAAATATCGTTCTTTGGCGAACCGTTCAGCGAACCGACCCTCATCAAGTTCGCATTTGCGTTTGAACAGGCGACCAAGGCGCGGCGTCGGCCAAGGTTCGTCGTGCCCACCGGCGCAGCCGCCGCAACAGAGGCGAATGCGTCACCAACGTCGTCCACGCTGTCGTCAAAGCCCTATGGCTGGCTGTTGGACGACTTCGAGCGTTCCGAAGCCAAATAGCTTTGCGGCCATCCAATTCGGAGCGACCACTCCAGGCCGATTGCAGGAAACAATGCAGACTGGGGAGGCCAGTTGAGATCAGGTCAGGCTGCGGCTCATCGCACAAATCCCGACCATCTCTGGACAGATTGCGCAAAAAGTAGCGGTGGCTATCTTATTGAGCTTGCGCCCGAGCGCGGCATTTGTCATTTTTGATGCGCAGCGCGGGCGCGGGGGCCCACGACGAGACCCGCCTCATCCGACGCCGCTGGCAATGATTCTCGTCGCGTCAGGATGCATCATCTGGGGGAGAATCCGATGCCCGAGGCAACGCCCGTCACGGTCAACAGCAGCGGCCGCGCCGTAACGCCCGGAGAGACGACGAAGGTCGGGCGGGACGACGGGCGGCCGCCGCCGGTGACACGACGCGGTGCCGTGGTCGGAGCGCTCGCGGCGGGGCTGGCCTCGACGGTGACCCTACCTCGCCCATCCATTGCAACGGAGTCGGGCGGCGACGCTGGTGATGACCTGTTCGCGGCCTTGGACCAGAAGATCACGGAGGGATGGCGCGCTACGCCATCCCCGGCGTCGCCGTCGGCGTCATCTGGCGCGGCCGCTCGTATCTGCGCGGATACGGCGTCACCGACCTCAGCAACCCCCAGCCGATCAACGCCGACACGCTGTTCCGCACGGCATCGATCGGCAAGTTGTTCACCGGCACTGCCGCGATGCGCCTCGTCGATCAAGGGAGCCTCGTGCTCGACCAGCGGGTCGACAGCTACGTGGACGACTTCGTCGCCCCCGCAGGGGCGCAAAGCGTGACCGTCCGCCAGCTCCTCAACCACTCCGCCGGTTGGCTCGGCGACGATCTCCACGACACCGGGTCCGACGACGGCGCGCTCGCCCGCTACGTCCACGACATGCGCAACCTGCCGCAACTCACCCCCGTCGGGCAGGTTTTCGCCTACAACAACTCCGCTCTCAACTGTGCCGGGAGGGTCATCGAGACCAGGACCGGTCTGACGTTTGAGACCGCCGTCGAGCAGCTCGTCTTTCAGCCGCTCGGCATGTCGCGCTCCGTGTATGCCGCGACCCCGGACGGCTTGGACAACCTCGCGCTGCCGCACACCGTCGGAAGCGATGGCGAGGTGGTCGTGAGCCCCGCGGTGTTCTACAGGCCGCGCAATAGCAATCCGGCCGGGGGCCAGCCGCTGTCGAGCGTGAAGGATCTGCTCACCTTTGCTGCATTCCACCTCGGCGACGGTCGCGCCGCCGACGGAAGCCGCGTGATGAGCCTGGCCGCGCTGCGCGGCATGTGGTCCATGCCCGGCCCGGGCGGCACGCTCCTCGTCGAGCTGATCGGGATGGGCGTGTCCTGGGTGCTCCGCCCGACGGCCCAGGGCGTCGTGGTCCTGGAGCACGGCGGCGATCTGCCCGGCTATCGCCAATTCCTCATGCTGGTGCCGGCGCAGGAGTTCGCCATCGTCTTGCTGACCAATGGCGACGGCGGCAGCGAGCTCCGCGCCGAGCTGCTGGTCAAGGATTGGGTGCTTCGCCACTTTGCCGGGCTGCGCAACCTGCCCGCTCCGCCACGTTCGCTGAGCGCGAGCGAGTTGGCCCAGTACGAGGGCTACTACACGGCGGATCAGATCAGCGTCGATGATCAGGCCCAGTTCAACGAACTCCAGCTCACCGGCCGGCCGGACGGCACTCTGCAGTTGGTGTTCTCCGGCACCGAGGGGACCCCCGCCTTCGAGCAGGTTCTCACCTTCTACGCCGACGATTACGTCATCGATAAGAGCAGTGGGATGCAGGCCAGCGGGTCGCGCGCGAACTTCCTGCGCGACGAGAGCGGCGCCGTCGCCTGGCTGCGATATAGCGGCCGGCTGTATCGCCCGGTCGGCTCGCAACCTCGAGAAACACCCACCACTCCTTCCGACGGCGAGCTGCAACCCGATTATGTCTGACACGAAGCAGTTCATGGCCGAGGCGTTCGCCAATGAAAGCAACCACGCAAGCACCTGGAAAGCGACATGGACTACCGTCATCTCCGGGACTTGCTCCGTCGCGGATCGTCATCGACATCAGTTGATCACCCCATTGTCGTTCGCCATCAGGAGCTGGAATGTCCCCCAGAACTCTATCGTCTGCCTGGCGCGCGGCCGCGCTCGCCGGGCTCGCAATCCTCGCCGCCTTTTGCGCGCGCATGACCCCGGCGCACGCTCAATGCAGTAACCAGCAAGACCAATTAGCCGCGAGCCAGGCCGACCCGCGCTACCGCGCCCTGAAGCAGGCGGTCGACGCCTACTATGCCGAACGGCAGAAGGTGGAGGGTTTCTCCGGCGTCAGCGTGCATATCAGCCCGTCGGCGACGGAACCGGCGATCGACGTCGCCAGCGGCAGCACCTCGTTACAGGATGGCAGCGATATCTGCCCCGACGCGCTGTTCAAGTTCGGCAGCATCGCCAAAAGCTTCACCGCCGTCCTGCTCCTGCAATTGGAGGCGGCGGGCGTGCTGGACATCCACGACACGCTCGGCCAGTGGCTGCCCGAGTATCCGGCCTGGTCATCCATCACCATCCAGCAGTTGCTGAACCTGACGGCGCCGATCCACGACGATTACATTCTCAACACCGCTTTCCAAGCGGATCTGGTCGCCAACATCCATCGCACCTTCCAGCCCGCGGAGCTGGTCGGCTACGTCTATCCCCCCACAACCGAACCGGCGGCGCCCTGGGAATACGTCAACACGAAGTACATCCTGGCCGGCATGGTCGTCGCCAGAGCAAGCCACATGTCCTATCCGACGGCGCTCAAGCAAATGCTCCTCACGCCGTTGCGGTTGCACCAGACCTACTACCGCCGCAAAGTGCCGCCGGAGCGGGTGCTCGATGCCATGCCGAGTGGCTATGACACGCAGTCTTTCTGCAAAGGGGCCCTGAACCTGGAGCCGCCTTGCGCGCAGTTTCCAGCAGACGACCTGCTCGGGCAAGACTTGAAGACAATGAACCTTTCCGTTGAAGATTCCTCGGGAGGGATCGTTGCGAGCCTGCCGGACACGGCCCGCTGGGTGAGGGCGATGTTCAGCGACACGCTGCTGCCAGCCAAACAGAAAGCCGAGTTGTTCTCGCTCGTATCGACAAGCTCAGGGCAGCCTATCCCGGCAACCTCGCCAGCCGATCCGGGTGGCTATTCACTCGGGATTGGCCAGGCTTGGGTGCCTTTCTCGGGGGGGCCACTCTGGTTCTACGAGGGCAAATCGTTTGCCCACACTGTCGTTTGGTATCGCCGCCCGCATGACGATTTGGTCGTCGTCATGGCGGCAAACAGCAGCGCCGCCGAGACCGGCTTCGGCTCGCTTTACCAGACCGTGCTCGGCATCCTCGAGCCGCAAAGCGTGATCAGCCCAGGAGCCGCATCGGGACCATCTCTCTCTCTTGGGAATGGTCCGTCCTGAAGGATGGATTCGCAGCGGCGGAGGGCCGATGGATGGCGAGCAGCCGGATCGCCGTCGTGGCGCGGCGGGGCGCTCCCGGCCGCGCTCAGCGGATCCCGCGGCGGATCGGCTGGGTCCTGTCCAACCGATGGAGACCACCTCACTAGCTAGCGGTGCGTGGCAGGGGTCGTGTTGGCACAATACGCAGTCGCCAAACGTCCATAATCTCTCCGTGAGATGATTGCCACGACTTCTTCTTTGATATCATTGAAAAACCCATCAGGCGCTCAGGGCCAGGTCTTTGGTGGCAAGGCGGCAATGTTTGCATGTGATGCGACGTCAGGGTGCGATCGGTGACGCGGCCTTCACCGGATCGAGGATGAGCTGGATTTGGCGGATCGCCGTTGCGACGGTTTGCGGATCGCCGTTGCAACGGGCCTGAGGTGCGGAACAGGCTGCCGCGAAGGCTGGTGGCAGCCGTGTCGAACGGGAGTCACCCGCGCCGGCAACTGGCCAGCAATGCCGGCAGGAAGACGAAGGTGGCGAGCAGCGTGCAGGCCAGGCTGACCAGCAGCAGGTCTCCCATGCTGGCGGTGCCGGGGTGGCGGGATAGCGCGAGGGAGCCGAACGCGGTGGAGGTGGTCAGGGCGGAGAACAGGATCGCTCGGGCGGTGGCCGAGGCCAGCGGCGCGGTGCGGCCGGCGCGCCAGTTCATCACGAAGTAGACGTTGAACGATACGCCGACGCCCAGCAGCAGTGGCAGGGCGATGATGTTGGCGAAGTTCAGGGGCAAGGGCAGCGCGACCGCGACGATAACGGTGAGCAGCGACGACAGCAGCAGGGATGCGAGGACCAGGGCGGTATCGAGCAGGCGGCGAAGCGCGACCGCAAGGATGATGGTGATGGCGATCAGTGCGCCGATGGCGGCGAAGCGGAAGGCGGCCACGATGGTCTCGGCGCTGCGCACGATGGTGACGGCGGCGCCGCCCGCGCTGGGGACGACGGCGGCGACCTCGGCGACGAAACGGTGCAGGCCGGCGCTGGTGCGGGCGATCTGGGGTTTCGGCATCACCTGGAGCTTGGCGCGGCCGTCGGGTGTGATCCAGTCGCGGGCCAGATCGGGCGGGATGTCGGCCTGGGTGACGGTTGCGGTGGCTTGCAGCGCGGTGAGCAGTTGCTTCAGTTGCTGGGGCAGGAACCGGGTCAGGGCGGCATCTTCGTCGGTCAGTCGCTGGTCGGGCGCATTGCCGAGGTTTCGCAGGTCGTCGGCGATCGGCTTGAGGGCGCGGCCGGCGGGTTTTGCTGCGGCGGCGGTGATGGCGGGAAGCGCGTCGCGTATCGCGGCACGCAGCGCCGCGGCGTCAGGATGCGGTTCTGGCGGTACGTTCAGCGTGGTCATCAGGATGTCGGCGGCGTCCGCGATCAGTTGGCGTTTGCGCGTCTGATCGTCGGGCACCAGGCTGTTCAGGGATAGCACGCCGTCCACCGTCGGCAGGGCGCGCAGCTTGGGGGCGAGTGCCTCGGCGGCGGCCAGTGAGGGCTTGAGGATCTCGATGCTGTAGGGGCTGGTGACCGGATCGGCGATCAGGTCGTTCAGGGTCTGCACCGATTCGGTGTTCTGGTTTTTGGTGTGCAGCGGGTCGCTGTCGAAGCGCAGCCAGGGCAGCAGGCCGAGGCCGAGCAGGGTAAGAAGCGCGGCGGCGGCGAGCACGGGGCGGCGGTGGCGGGCCAGGGCGGTGTCGATCGGGCGGGCCCAGACGAAGCCGACCTCGCCTGCCTCGGCGGCGGGGCGGAACAGTGCGATCAGCGCCGGCAATACCGCCAGAGTGCAGATGAACGCGAGCAGCATGCCGACGCCGGCGATCAGGCCGAGCTGGGCGACGCCGGCGAAGGAGGTTGGGGTGAACGCCAGGAAGCCGGCGGCGGTGGCGAGTGCGGCGACCAGGATCTGGGAGCCGCTGTGTCGTCCGGTGTGGCCCAGCGCGGCTACCGCTGCCGGCGTGTGCAGGCTGGCCTCGCGGAAGCGGACGGTGAACTGGATGGCGAAATCGACGGCGAGGCCGACGAACAGTACTGCGAACGCGACCGAAACCAGGTTGAGCGTGCCGACCGCGAGGGCGGCGAAGGCGGCGGTCAGATCCAGGCCGAGCAGCAGCGTCAGCACGATCGGCAGGATCAGGCGCCAGGAGCGGACGGCGATGAACAGCCACAGCGTGACCAGCAGCAGGCTGCCGAGCAGGCCGACCGCCGCGCCTTGCGCCACGGTGGCGAATTCATCGTCGTCGAGGGCGACGGAGCCGGTGATGCGCACGCGCGCGGCGCCGTCGCGCACGAACGGCAATTTAGCCGCGGCGTCGCGGATTGCCTGGGTCGCCGCCGCTCCGGGTTGCAGCGCGCCGTAGTTGGGGCGTGGCTTGGCCAGCACGAAGCGGTAGCGCCCGGCCAGCGATGACACCGGGCCGGCCATCAGGTTTTGCCATGACAGCGGCGTTGGGTTGGTGGCGGCGAGGGTCTTGTGGAAGGCAGCCAAAGCCGGTTCGAAGGGGGTCAGGCTGGCCTGGCCGCGGCGCGCGGCCTCGGCGATCAACGACAGGGCCCGTGCCAGGCCGCGCAGGCTGGGGTCCTGGGCCAGGTAGCCGAGGAACGGCTGGGCGTCGATGGTCTGGTTCAGCAGGTCGGTCAGCGGACCGGGATCGAGGAACAGCAGGGCGTTGCGTTGCAGGTAGGGCGAGGCGTCGGGGCGCCGGACCAGGCTGAAATGGGTGGTGTCCTGGCGCAGGGCGTCGGCCAGGTGGGCGGCGGTGCTGTCGGCCTGTTCGGGGATTTTGGCGTCGATGACGGCGACCAGGAGGTCCTCGCCTTGCGGGAAGGCCGCCTGCAGCTCGGCCTGGCGTTGTTTCCAGGGTAGGGTCTTGGAGAACAGGCCGTTGGTGTCGGTGGTGACGCCTAATCGGGTGTGGATGATAAACAGGCCGGCGGCGGCCAGCAGCAGTGCCAGCAGCGCGACCAGGCCGGCCCGACGTGCGCATGCGGCGGCAAGATACCCCAAGACCACGCGATCAGGCCTGCAGCGGCAGCCGTCGCAGGCGGACCCAGGTGATGATCATCAAGGTGGTGGTGCAGACCGCCGCCGCCGCCAGGATGGGGGTCAACCAGCCGAGCCAGGCGAGTGGGCTCATGAGGTAGAGTGCGTCGTCGGGATCGAATCCCCAGCGGCCGGAATAGGCTCTGGTGTTGGAGGAGCTGCGTTGCTCCAGTTGTTCCGAGAAGGCGTTGCAGGCGAGCAAGGCGAGGGCGGTGACGATGCCGAGCGGGATCGCCCAGCGGCCGAGCCAGGTGTGGCGCAGGCCGATGCCGATGGCGGCGAAGAACAGCGCGTTGACCAGGTTGTCGCTGTAGTAGTCGTAGATGTGGCCGCCTCGGGTCATCATGTTGCCGACGCGGGCGAGTTCGCCGTCGGCACGGTCGAGGAACGCCGATGCCAGCCACAGGCCGCCGCCCCAGGCCATTCCGGCCTCGGTTCCCGGCGCGAAGCAGGCGCAGGCGGCGATGCCGGAGACCAGGCGCAGCGTGGTCAGGTGGTTCGGGCGCAGCGCGGTGCCGATGAAAGGGTTGATCATCAGGCGGGCCAGAAGGTGGGTCCAGGAGGTTCCGATCATCGGGCGAGGCCTGGCATTGGCTGGACGACGGGGGCTATCTCGGGGTGGATGATGGGGCGGGCTTCGGCATCGAGGATAGGGCGCGCCTCCGCGACGAGGACGGGGCGCGCCTCCGCGACGACGCTGGGGCGCGCATCCGCGACGACGGGGTACGCCTCCGCGCGGATGATGGGGCGCCCTTCGGCATCGACGACCGGACGCGCCTCCGCGCGGGGCCAGGCGAGCAGGGCGGGTATGCCGAGTGTGACCTCGCGCAGGCGCCTCATCAGCGAGAGGGCGATCGCCGTCTCGGGCGACAGGCCGAAGAGCTGACCGATGATGATGTAGCCTCCTTCCTGGATGCCGAGCGCGCCGGGTACGGCGAAGCCGGCGGCTTTCAGTGCCTGGCCGAGGCTTTCGATGATGAGGCCCGGAACGAGGCCGACGTCGTGGCCGAGGAAGTGGAGGGCGAGGCAGACCTCGATGCCGCCGAGCAGCCAGGAGATCATGTGCCACAGCGCGGATTGGGCGACGCGGGCGGGGGAGCGGTAGCAGGCGATCAAGGCGTCGTGCAAGCCTTTGACGTTGGCGGTTCCGGCCCAGCCTAGTGCTCGGCCGAGGCGGAGCAGGGTGGATTCGATGGCCGATGCCAGGCCGAACCATTGGGCGGCGAGAA
Source organism: Rhodopila sp. (assembly GCF_965277825.1). NCBI lineage: Bacteria > Pseudomonadati > Pseudomonadota > Alphaproteobacteria > Acetobacterales > Acetobacteraceae > Rhodopila > Rhodopila sp. Next base: position 2,270,510 of record NZ_OZ255846.1, read on the forward strand.
AGCCGGCGGCGAGGGTGGCGGCCAGGGCCAGCCCGCTGATCACGTAGCCGGCGATGCCGCTGTCGGCCACGGTTTGCAGCAGCAGGACCAGGCCGAGCAGGGTGAAGGCGATCTGGGTCAGCATTTCCATCGTCAGGTCGGCGACGGTTGCGGCGATGGCGGGGGCGAGTTTCATGCCGTGGCGTTGCAGCAGGCGGGCGGCGACGAACTCGCCGCCGATCTGGGCAACCGGCAGCAGGTTGTTCACGCCCTCACGGATCCAGCGCAGCAGGAGGTAGGTGCGCACGGGAGGCCGTGGGGTGGCGGGGCCGGTGATGGCGCACCACCCCAGCGCCGAGGCGACGATCTGCGGCAGGTGGAATGCGATCACGCTGAGCACGCCGAACCAGCCGGCGTTTGCCAGCAGAGCCAGGATTCGGCCGACGCCGTAATTTTGCAGCAGCCACACCGAAAGGGCTAGACCGAGCAGACCGCCGATGATGGCACCGAACCGCATGAGTGGGTGTCTTTCTGATTGGCGCCGATTCTACGATAATGTCTGCTAGATTACATTTGGGAGCGACGCGCCGCCATGCCACCCCTTCTGCTGACACCGGGTCCGCTGACCACGTCCGATCAAACCCGGGCGGCGTTGGGCCGCGACTGGGGGTCGCGCGAGGCTGACTTCATCGCGTTGAGCGAGGGTGTGCGGGCGCGCCTGGCGGTGCTGGCGGGGGTGGAGCGGACGCATGTCGCGGTGCCGGTGCAGGGCAGCGGCACGTTCGCGGTGGAGGCGGCGGTGCAGACGCTGGTGCCTCGGGACGGGCGTCTGCTGGTGCTGGTCAACGGGGCGTATGGGCGTCGCATCGTGGATATCGCCGGTCGGCTGGGACGCGCCTGGGTGGCGCTGGAGGCGGCGGAGGACCAGCCGATTTCGGCGGAGCGGGTGGCCGCGGCGTTGGCGGCTGACCGCGAGATCAGCGACGTCGCGCTGATCCATTGCGAGACCACCAGCGGGCTGCTGAACCCGCTGCCCGAGATTGCCGCCTGCGTGCGGCGGGCCGGCAGGCGGCTGTTGGTGGATGCGATGAGCTCGTTCGGAGCTGTGCCGATCGATGGCGGCCGGGTTCCGTTCACGGCGCTGATCGGTTCGTCCAACAAGGGGCTGGAAGGGGTGCCGGGGATCAGTTTCGTGATCGCCGAGTCGGCTTATCTGCAAGGGTGTGCGGGGAATTCGACCAGCCTCAGCTTGGACCTGTTCGAGCAATGGCGGGGGTTCGAGTCGAACGGGCAGTGGCGTTTCACGCCGCCGGTGCAGGTGGTGGCGGGGTTGGCCGCGGCGCTGGATCAGCTCGAGGCCGAGGGCGGCATCAACGCACGGTTTGCGCGGTATCGGCGCAACTGCGAGGTGCTGGTGGAGGGGATGCGGGCGCGGGGGCTCCATCCGTATATCGCGGCGGCGGACCAGGCGCCGGTGATCGTGACGTTCCTGATGCCGCCGGGGGGCTGGTTCAAGTTCCAGGCGTTCTACGACTTCCTGCATGCGCGTGGGATCGTGATCTATCCCGGCAAGCTGACGGGGGTGGACAGCTTCCGCATCGGCTGTATCGGCGCCATCGGGACGGGGGACATGATGCGGTGCCTGGTCGCGATCGATGGCTTCCTGGCGGAGCATCGGGACGGTCGGACGGCGGCCTGAGTTGGATCGCTCGCAGGCCGACTGCGGGCGGGCGTGTTCGGATCGCATGATTACGTCATCAGTCGTTGCGGGCGGTCGTTATCGGATCGCATGGTTTAGGTCATCGGTCGATGCGTGCGGCTCGGTCGTGGTCGGCCGGCTTGGGCGAGAAAGCCGCGGAAGCGCTGGGCGACCTCGTGCGGGGCGATGGTCGGGCGGCCGAGTTTGGCGAGCGAGCCTGGCAGGATGCGGATGTGCAGCAGAACCGGGCCTTGGGTTGACAGCGCCTGTTTGAATGCCTGGGTGAAGCCGGCGGTGCTGTCGCAGGAGAACGCGCGGCGGTAGCCGCAGGCGAGAGCGATGGCGGCGAAGTCGACTGACGGCGAGGCGGTGGCCTGGCCTCCGGTGGAGTCGTGCACACCGTTGTCGAGGATGATGTGCAACAGTCCGGGCGGCTGATATGCGCCTATGGTGGCGAGGCTGCCGAGCTTCATCAGGGCGGCTCCGTCGCCGTCGAGCACGACGGTGCGGCGGCCGGTGGTGAGGGCCACGCCCAGCGCCATCGGGCTGGCGCAACCCATGGAGCCGACCTGATAGAGGTGCTGGTCGCGGTCCGCCAGGGTGAACAGTTCGCGGCCGGTCTTGCCGGTGGTGACGATGATGGGGACGTGGTCGGGGATCGCGGCGAGCACGGCCTCCAGGGTGGCGAGGCGCGAGCCTCGGTCGGCGTGGTGTCGCAGGTCGATGTGCTCGCCCGGCTCGGGTGGGGTGCGGGGTGGTTGGTCGAGCGGTTCGTCGCGCAGGGTGCCGTTTTCGAGCACCAGGGCGAAGGGCAGGCCGGTGCGGGACATGGTGGCTCGGGCGTCTTGCAGCAGCGGGTCGAGTGCCTGCGGATCGTCGGGGAAGCGGCGGTGCGGGATTTCGATCACGTCGAGCAAGGGTTGGGTGATGCGGCCCATCAATTCATGCTGCGGCTCGTCATGCAGGCTTGGCTGGCCGCGCCAGGTGACGATCAGCAGGGTCGGGATGCGAAACGGCTTGTTCAGCGAGGTCAGCGGGTTGATGGCGTTGCCGAGGCCGGAGTTCTGGCACATGACGGCGGTTTCGCGCCCGGCAAGCCAGGCGCCGGCGGCGATCGCCACGGCCTCGCCCTCGCTGGCGGCGCCGACGTAGCGCAGCGCGCGGTCGCTGGCGGTGCGGTTGATCAGCGGGGTGAGGAAGCTGCAGGGGACCGCGCTGTAGAAGCCGATGCCGATGCGCTGCGCGGCCTGGAGGAAGGCGGCGGCGTCGATCATGAGGACAAATTTGGCATGAGGAGACGTCCGACATTGGAGAGGAGAAGTTCGGAATCAGGGGAAGTCCGGCATCAGGAGAAATCCCGCATCAGGAGAAGTCCGGCATCAGGTAAGTCCGGCATCAGGTAAGTCCGGCATCAGGTAAGTCCGGCATCAGGGAAGTCCGGCATCAGGAGAAGTTCCGGGCTTCCGCCAGGTCGGCTGTGTTGTCGACGTCGAGCCAGTGGCCGGTGATATAATGCACGGCGACCGGGTGACGGCGGATCAGGCGTTGCAGCAGGGCGGGCAGGTCGGCATGGTCGAGCACGCCTTCGGCGAGCATCGCGGTGAGCTCGTCGCGCACCAGGGTGGCGCCGTCGGCGCTGAGGTGCATCAGGCCGATCCACTGGCCGCAGGCGGCGGTGCGTTCGGCGGCGACCTGGGTCAGCAGCGCCGGTTCGTCGTCGTGGTAGAAGCCGGTGTTGCGGATCGTTGCGCCGACCAGGTCGCGTGGATTGGCGGTCGCGGTATGCGCGGAGTCGACGACGACGGTGATGTCGGCGTCCGAGGCCAGTAGCTGGTCCAGGATATAGCGGCGGAACAGCACGTCGCCGTAGACCAGGACGGTTTCGCCCTCGAGTCGCGGCAGGGCGCAGGCCAGCGAGGCGGCCTCTCCGGTGTTAGCGTAGGCGTCGTTGTCGAGCACGGTGATGCCGGTGGTGGGGATCGCCTGCTTGCGATAGCCGCGGACCACGGTGACGTCGTTGACGCCGCATTCGTCCAGGGTGCCGAGCAGGCGGAATAGTAGCGGGGTGCCGCGGACGTCGATCATGCATTTCGGGCGATCGGCGGTGACGGCGTCGAGGTCGGTGCCTCGGGATGCTGCCAGCACGATGGCTTGGATCGAGCGGGTGGCGGGGAGGTAGCGGCGGGTGGCTTCCTCGAGTTCGTCGTTGCCGGTGAGGCGAAAGATTTCGCGCACACTGGTGACGCGGCCCTCGACTTCGAGCAGCGACTCGGTTCCGGCGATGCGGGCGGCGGTGTCGCGCATGGCCGCGATCGAGGCGCGCACCAGGTGGTTGGCCCAGATCACCAGGGAGATGCCGGCGCGGCGGAAGGTTGCGGCCGGCGTGGCGTAGTACATCGTCGGTACGATGACGATCGGGCAGCGGTGGTCCCAGCGCTGCATGAAGTCGGTGATCTCGGTGGCGTTGGACTGCTTGGAATGCACCAGGATCGCGTCTGCACCGGCGGCGTGATAGGCCTCGGCGCGGCGCAAGGCCTCGTCCATCGAATGGCCGGAGATCAGGGCTTCGGTGCGGGCGATGATGGAGAAGTTGTCGTCGGTCTGGGAGTCCTTGCCGGCGCGGATGCGGCCGCAAAATTCGGCGATATCGGCCAGCGGTTGGCGTTCGCCGAGGAAGGAATTGGTTTTTGGGAACAGCTTGTCCTCCAGGCAGACGCCGGCGATGCCGCGTTCGCCCAGCTTGCGGACCAGGCGGCGGACGTTGTTGAAGTTGCCGTATCCGGTATCGCCGTCGACCAGGATGGGCAGCGTGGTGGCGTCGGCCATGTATTCGAATACGTCGAGCGCCTGGGTCCAGGACGCCTCGTTATTGTCGCGCAGGCCTAGCATGGCGGAGATCGACAGGCCGGAGGCCCAGACGCCCTGGAATCCGGCTTCCTCGACGATCTTGGCGGACAGGCCGCTGTGGGCCTCCATGAGGAAGGCGAGGTCGGGCGAGGCCAGGCAATGGCGCAGCTTGGCGGGCCTGGAGAGCCGGGCGGGGTCGGCGGGAGCGGCGACTTGGTTCATGTCGTTTGGCATGTTGTCTCCGGAGGGACCGGATTGACCGGACAAAAGGACTGTGCGGTGTAATGGTATTGCCACGATTCGACAACCGAGGGGACGTTGCGCATGGCTAGCGAGCTTGGTGGGGAGGTGCCGGCCTGTGCGCTGATCCTGGCCGCTGGCATGGGACGGCGGCTGGGTCCGGGCGGGTTGGGGGAAGCCGAGCCGGGGGTGCCCAAGGCGTTGCTGGAGTTTGGCGGGCGGTCGCTGCTGGCTCGTCATGTGGCGATTCTGCGGGGACTGGGAATCCGGTCTATTACGGTCGTGATCGGATTTGGTGCCGAGCGGATGCGCGCGGCGCTGGCCGGGTTGGCGGACGGGCCGGCGGTTTCGGTTGTGCTGAACCCGGACTACCGGGAAGGCAGCGTGGTGTCGCTGTGGACCGGGCGGGCGGTGATGCGCGGTGGTGGTTCGGTTATCCTGATGGACGCGGATGTGCTGTATGATGCGCGGCTGATGGGTCGCCTGGTCAACAGCCGAAAGCCTGACTGCTTGTTGCTCGACCGCGAGATCGAGCCGGGGGATGAGCCAGTGAAGTTGTGTGTGCGGGATGGCCGAATCGTGGATTTTCACAAGCGGCCGACCGAACCGCATGATTGGCACGGCGAGTCGGTCGGTTTCTTCCGGTTTTCCGCCGCGGTGGCTAAGGAACTTGCGGGCCGAAGCGAAGCCTATGTCGATGGCGGTGGTCGGATGATGGAATATGAGGAGCCGATCCGCGACATGATCAGGGCCGGGGCAGATCGTTTCGGATTCGAGGACATTAGCGGCATCCCTTGGACGGAGATCGATTTTCCCCAGGACATCGTGAAAGCTCGGGCGCTGGTGGCGGAATTGTCGGCATGAGCGTGTCGGCGACCGGGTTGGCTGGCGCGGCGGATCGCGACCCGACGGCTGAGCAGGTCGAGCGGATGGCGCGGGACGGATATCTGGTGGTGCGGGGGTTTTTCGGCGCCGATCAGATCGCCCGCCTGTTGCGCTGGACCGAGGAGTTGCAGGCCAGGCCGGAGCAGCCGGGGCGACATTGGGTGTATTACGAGGACAGCCTGACGGAGCCTGGGCGTCGGGTGATCCAGCGGATGGAGAATTTCTGCCCGTTCCATGCCGGTCTAGACGGCCTGATCCGATACGGTGCAATCGCGCGTTGGACGGCGGGGTTGATGGGCGAGCCGGTGGTGCTGTTCAAGGACAAGATCAATTTCAAGATGCCGGGTGGCCCGGGATTCAAGGCGCACCAGGATCAGCAGGCCGGGTGGAGTCGGTATGCGCCGATCTTTGTTACCGCGATGGTCACGCTGGACGCGGCAACACTGGAAAACGGCTGCCTGGAGATGGTGCCGGGGCGCCACCTCGAAGGCTTGATCGGCGAGGAATGGAAGGCGCTGGAGGAGACCGGGCTTGCGTTGCGGGCGGTGCCGACCTCGGCGGGGGATGTGGTGTTTTTTGACAGCTTCGCGCCGCATGCGTCGAAGCCGAACTTCACGGACCGGCCGCGGCGGATCCTTTATTTGACCTATAACCTGGCCAGTGGCGGGGATCATCGGGATCGCTATTATGCCGACAAGCGGGTTGCGTTTCCGCCCGACATCGAACGGGATGGCGGCAAGGCGTATGTGTTCCGGGTTTAGCGGCAATGGTGGCGGCGGACGCCCTGCGGTTGGCGATGGGGTGTCGGGTCGATGGCAGGGATTTTTATGACGGCTGGGTTGTGCAGGCGCGCTTTGCTGGCGATGAGCGCAGTTGTGCTGGTGGCGATTCCGCATGTCGGTCATGCGGACAGCGCGGCGGTTGCGCCGATTCGACAGCTCGTGCAGGGGCTGCTTCGGGTGATGAAGGCGGGGCGCGGCACGCCGTTCGCGGAGCGGGTCGAGATGCTGGGTCCGGTGATCGACCAGACCTTCGATCTCGATACGATTCTGAAGACGTCGGTGGGGATTGGCTGGAATACGCTGTCGCAAGATCAGCAGGCGACTTTATTTGCTGCATTCCGGCGCTACACGGTGGCGTCGTACGTCAACGGGTTTGATCAGAATGATCAGCATTTCGAGGTCAACCCCGATACTCGGGTCTCCGGTAACGATCAGGTTGTTCGGGTGCGGATCGTGCATGATTCCGGGGATCGGGATGAGCTGGATCATGTGATGCGCCAGGGTCCGAAGGGTTGGCGCGTGGTCGACATCCTGGCTGACGGCGTGATCAGCCGGGTTGCGGTGCAGCGTTCGGATTTTCGGCAATTGTTGAGCCGGGGGGGCGCCGCGGCGCTGGCTCAAAGCCTTGAGAGCAAGTCGGCTGATCTGGCGACCGGGTGACGCGGTATCCTTCGGCATGTTGGGGTGGCGTGCCGGTTTCGGGGATGGGACTCGGTTGCCAGGTCGGGCGGATGGTTGAGGCGGGTGTGGTGGGCCGCGTTTGGCGGATCTTGTTGTGATTTTCCGCTGATCATAGGCCGCGAAACGGGGTGTTGAGGCGCACGATGGTGAGGTTGAGGAAGGCGGCAAACGAGACCCAGGCCAGGTAGGGCAGCAGCAGCAGGCTGGCGGTGCGTGAGATCGGTGCCAGCAGCACGATCGGCAGCAGGATGGAGAGCCAGAGCAGCGGCACCTCCCATAATGCCCAGTCGGGCCGGCGCAGCTTGAAGAACAGTGGGCTCCAGCCGAGGTTGGCCAAGCCGTTGAGCACGAACAGGGCAACCACGAGTACGCGGCTGGCGCGATCCGGGGCGGCGCGCCAGGCCAGTAGGGCGGAGACCGAAGCCAGCCCCAGGATCAAGGTCCAGGCCGGACCGAACAGCCAGTCGGGCGGTTGCCAGGTCGGTTTGCGCAAGGCGCGGTACCAGGGGGACAGTTCGGTCAGAAAGGCGCCAAATCCGGCAACGACGATCCCCCAGGCGGCAGCGACGATAATCTGGAAGGTCACGCAGAGACCAGACCCAGCAGATGCGCGAGGTCCTTGAAGAAAATCTTGACGTGTGCGGTTGGGCTGGTGCGGGTCAGGCGCTTGTTCATGTAGGAGTCCCAGGTCAGGCGTTGCACGTCGGGGTCCTGGCACATGCTGACGAATCGCTCGCGCCGCTTGTCGCTGGAATACCAGAACCACTGCATCATGCGCAGGATCCAGAACACCCGGCCGTGCTGGCGCATGAAGCGGCGGCGCGCGGTGCGCAGCGCGGCTGGGTTGCCGTCGGCGAGAAATTTGTCGGCTGCTTCGCCGGCCAGGCGTCCACCGTCCATGGCGTAGTAGATGCCCTCACCGGACGCCGGTGCAACCACCCCGGCGGCGTCGCCGGCGACCATGACGTCGCGGCCGTTGTCCCAGCGGCGCATCGGGTGCAGCGGGATCGGGGCGCCTTCGCGGCGGATCGTTTCGGCGCTGGCGAGGCCGGCGGCCTGGCGCAGGTCGGTGACCGAGCGGCGCAGCGAGAAGCCTTTGTGCATCGAGCCGCTGCCGACGCTGGCGGTTTCGCCGTGCGGGAACACCCAGCCGTAGAAATCGGGTGACAGGCGGCCCTGGTAGTAGACGTCGCAGCGGGTGGCGTCGAAGCCTTCGGGCGGAACGCGGAGGATCTCGTGGTAGGCGAAGACGTGGGGGATCTTGGCGGCGCCGGGGATGCACTGCGCGGCGACTGTGGATTTGGCGCCGTCGGCGCCGATGACGAGGCGGGCGCGGACCGAGGTTTCGGGGCCTTGCTTGGGCTGGAAGTGGACGCGCGCGGTGCCGTCAGGGTCGCGCGAGATGGTGTCGAACTTGCCGCTTTGTCGAGTGGCGCCGTTGGCGGCGGCGCGGTCGCGCAGCCATTCGTCGAAGGTTTCGCGATCGACCATGCCAACGAAGCCATTGGCGATCGGCATGTCCACGGCGCGGTCGGAGGGGGCGATCATGCGGGCCGAGGTGATGCGGGCGGCGAGCAGGTGATCGGGGATGCCGAAATCCTGGATCAGCCTGGGCGGGATGGCGCCGCCGCAGGGCTTGATGCGGCCGGCGCGGTCGAGCAGCAGGACGGAGCGGCCTTTGCGGGCGAGTTCGTTGGCGGCGGTGGCGCCGCACGGGCCGCCGCCGACGACCACGGCATCGTAGGTTTCGATCATGTTGGCATCCTCAGTGCGAAGGCGGTGACCAGCATTCCGATGACGTAGAGCGTGGTGCCGGTGGCGTTGTACCAGGGGGCGTTGGCCCTGGGTGCGGCCATCAGGCGGACCATCAGCAGCAACTGCGCCATCAGCAGCAGCGAGACGACGAAGGCGGAGGTGACGAAGCCCCAGCCCAGCAGCAGGGCGATCACGGCGACTTGCGGCAGGGCCATGGCGATGCAGGCGGCCCCGGCCGCGCGTTCGGTGCCCAGCAGGACGGGCAGCGAGGCGATGCCGGTCTGGCGGTCGCCGTCGATCGACTTGAAATCGTTCAGCGTCATGATGCCGTGGGCGCCGGCGCTGTAGAGCGCGGCGATGGCGAAGATTTGCCACTCGGGCCGGGTGGCGGTCATGACCGCGGCGCCGGTGATCCAGGGCAGGCCTTCATAGCAGGCGGCGCAGGCGGTGTTGCCCCACCAGCCATTTTGCTTCAACCGCAGCGGTGGCGCGCTGTAGGCCCAGGCCAAGGCGAGGCCGACCACCGCGGCGCCGAAGCCCCAGCGGCCGAGCGGGGCGGCGACCAGCAGCGACAGCACGGTCCAGGCGATAGCGATCAGCAGGCCGCTTCGTCCCGGCAGGCGGCCCGATGGGATCGGGCGGTCGGGTTCATTGATTGCATCGACGTGGCGGTCGAACCAGTCGTTCACCGCCTGGCTGGTGCCGCAGACCATCGGGCCGGCCAGGATGACGCCGAGGATCACCGCCCACCAGCGGTCCAGCAGCGGCACGCCGGAGGAGACCACGCCGCAGCCGAACGCCCACATTGGGGCGAACCAGGTGATCGGTTTCAGCAGTTCGAGCATTGCGGGCATGCGGCGCGCGGGGTTTGCGTCTGTCGCGACGTGGTTGGCGGCGATGGGGTTGTTGGCGATGGGGTTGGTGGGTGCGACGAGCGGCCCGGCGATGCCGGGCCATGATGAGGTTGGGGCTGTATCCACGGTGTTGGGTCCTTCAATCCGCACCCGCGGCCTCGGGGTCACCGAGACCGTAGCGACGCAGTTTCACGTAGAGGCTTTGGCGGCTGAGACCGAGCATCTCGGCGGCCGAGGCGCGGTTGTCGCCGGTCAGGTTGAGGGCGGATTCGATACATAGCCGCTCGATCACGTCGGTGGCCTCGCGCACCAGGTCCTTGAGCGCGACGCGGCCGATCAGTTCGGTGAGGTGGTCGAGCGATCTGGGCATGGCGCGTTCGACTTGCGGGGTGCGGTGCAGCCGGCGGCCGACGTCGCGGATGGCGAATCCAAAGCATGGCTGGCCGCCGTTCATGACGGTGACGGCGGAGACCTCGACGTCGGCGGGTTCGCCGAGCTCGCCGCGCAGCAGGCTGGCGAACAGACGTACCGAGCCGTGTTGGCGCATGTTGGCGATCAGGATATCCAGATCGACACCGGAACGGCCGAGCCAACGGCCGAGCGGCTGGCCGCGGGCCTGTTCCTCGGTGGGTAGTTGAGCGAGTTCGAGGAAGGTGGCGTTGGCGGTGATGATGCGGCCATCGACGCCGGTGACTACGAAGCCGTCGGGCGCACTTTCCATCAGCTTGAGCAGCTTGGCCTTCAGTTTCGGCAGCACGCCGGAGGCGGGTTCGCCGGCGGGCTGGGCGATGCGCAGCAGGCAGGCGACGCCGGCCTCGTCGCGGAACAGGGAGGCGCTGACCACGACTTCGCGGTCGTCCTGCAGCAGCCGCGCGTGTACGTCGTCGGCTCGACCGGAGGCGCGCACGCCGGCGAGCAGCAGTTCGACGCCTTGCGCGGTATTTGGGGTGAAGCCGTTGGCCAGCGGCCAGGGGGCGCCGGGTTCGGCGGCGTGGGCGAACAGGCGGCGGGCGGTGGGGTTGCTGTCGAGCACCTTGTGGGTGGCGTTGTCGACGATCAGCACGGCGTCGGTCGCCATCTGGAACAACAGCCGGTAGCGGGTTTCGATGTAGCGGATGCGGATGTAGTCGCGCTCCATCGACTGCTGGGCATCGACCAGGCGGCGCTGCAGCGCGGAGACGGCGCGCAGGTCGCGGCCGAAGGCGACGATGCGTTCGGCGGTTCCGGTGCGGATCGCGGCGTAGAGGATGGGTACGTCGGGGCCGCTGGCGGCGGGGTGGTTGAGGTGGCGCCAGCGCGGCTGCTGTCGGGAAGACGCGCCGGCGATCAGCATTTCGACTTTCTGGCGGCTGTCTTCGGTGACGGTGCTGATCCAGGGCTTGCCCAGCCAGTTGGTATGGCCGGCGAGGTCGTCCATCAGGTCCTCGGCGGCGATCGAGACGTCGCGGATGGTGCCGCTGGCGTCGAGGATCAAAGCGATGTCGGCGGCCGCGGTGATCAGCGCCGCCGCGGCTTCCGCATCGATATCACCCAGGGCTGTTTTTGGGGCCTTGAATGCCTTCACGGTTAGCGGAACCCTCCGTTCTGAACACCGGGCCCTGGTTTGTCGGTCAGTCGGCGGCGGCTTGCATCGCCAGCAAGCCTCTCGCCTGGCGGACGGCGGCGGGAGCGTCGACCGCTGTAGCATCAGCGCCGATCCGGGCCACCAGGTCGGGACGTTCAAGCAGCAGCGGTCCGCCAACCAGCACCGCCAGATAGGGGTTGCGGGATGCCTTGCGCATCGCGCTGATGCAGGTTGTCAGTTGATCGAGGCGCTGCATCGAGCCGATCGAGAAGCCGACGACATCGGTCCATGCGCCGCGCACCAACCTGGGGGCGTCGTAGCCGGTGGAGACCGGGCCGCCGGCGACGTTCCAGCCCTCGCGGCGAAAGAACTCGGCGAGGATGACAAGGCCGATGGTGTGTTGTTCGCCGGGCGCGGGCAGCAGCAGGACGGTATCGGCGTGGGCGGACTGGCCGACGGCGGCGGCCTGGAAGTCGGGCGAGAGCTTGCGCACGATGTGCTGCAGGCGGCCGAGGCAGATGGTGACCTGGGTGAAGTCGCAGCGGTCCTGTTGCCAGAGCTCGCCCAGCAGGCGGGCGGCGCGGGTGATGATGCCGAGATAGAGCGTGGCGGCGGTGGCGCCGTTGGCGTGCAGGCGTTCGATGTAGGCCCAAGGCGCGCCGTCATCAGGGCCGATCAGCCGGTGCACCAGTTCGGTGGTGTCATCCAAAGTTGTCGGCGGTTCGCTGGTGCGCGCGGCGGCTGACCGGGCGCGAGCGAGACGCGGCAGGATTTCGGTCTCGACGATCTTTTCCAGCAGTGCGGAGCGGCGGTTTGGCGCCAGTGATCCGAGATTTTCGCGAGTATAGTGTTTTGGGGTGCCGTGGTCCGAGGCCGGGCCTGACGATTGGCCAGGCGATTTTTGGCGCGGCTGCTTCGAGCCGGGCCATTCGGATGAGTTGGCGACATGTTCCACACAGCTCATGCTCTGTCTCCCCGTTTTAGTTCATCGCGGCGCGCCCTGATTGTCAAGCACGGTTTACGTACGGGGCGCTTGACAGTTTGCTTCGACGCGCTCTAGCCTTCCAACACGTGCTGCATCTTGCGCAGGGAGGGCGAGGTGAAAAATCCCATTGCTATTCCACGATGTGCCGTTCGAACACCAAGCAATTTGCGGTCAATGGATGGGGCAGGCGAGGCGGCTGGCGATTGGTCGCCGGCCGGCGTCAAAGCCCACCAATCCTTCGCTTTGTTGTCAATCCATGTTTACGCTTGATCTGCTCAATCGGGCCATTGGCGGGGCCGACTGTTGCCCGTGGGGCGCAGCCGCGGGTCGGCGGCTGCACCAGTGCAGCCCACTGCGGGGGCGGCCGCTGTACACCGCCGATGAGCGGCGGCGGCGCGACGAGTCGCGGTGGACCATGGTGCAGGGCGTGCTGGCGCCGCTGCAGTTCGCGGTCTTTGTGGTCAGTGTGAGTTTGGTGCTGCGCTATTTGGCGACGGGCAGCGGGCTGGGGGTGGCTACGGCGTCGATCGTGGTGAAGACGGTGGTGCTGTATGTCATCATGGTGACGGGTTCGATCTGGGAGCGTGACGTGTTCGGGCGCTACCTGTTTGCTCCGGCGTTCTTCTGGGAAGACGTCGTCAGCATGTTGGTGCTGGCGCTGCACACTACGTATCTGATCGCGTTGTTTTCCGGTGCGGTCGATGCCGAACGGCAGATGTGGTTGGCGCTGGCGGCTTATGCGTCGTACGTGATCAATGCCACTCAGTTCGTGCTGAAGCTGCGGGCGGCGCGCCAGCAGGAGCATCTTTGGACGGCGGGCGCCGCGCTCGGTCAGCCTTCGTGAACGGTGCCCCAGCCAGTGCGATCACGGGTGAACGGGCGGTGTTGCGCGAGCGTGGCCAGCGCGAGGTGTTCTGTGGCCTGACCGGGATCATCTGGCTGCATCGCAAGATCCAGGATGCGTTTTTCCTGGTGGTGGGATCGCGCACCTGCGCGCACCTGATCCAGTCCGCGGCCGGGGTGATGATCTTCGCCGAACCGCGCTTCGCCACGGCGATCATCGATGAGCGTGACCTGGCGGGGCTGGCGGATGCCAACGACGAGCTGGATGAGGTGGTGACGCAACTGCTGCGGCGGCGTCCCGATATCAAGTTGTTGTTCCTGGTCGGGTCTTGTCCGTCGGAAGTCATCAAGCTGGACCTGTCGCGCGCGGCGCTGCGGCTGGGGCGGCAGTTCGGGCCGGATGTGCGGGTGCTGAACTACTCGGGCAGCGGGATCGAAACGACATTCACGCAAGGCGAGGATGCTTGCCTGGCATCGCTGGTGCCGGTGTTGCCGGCGGGCGGGGCGGGCGAGTTGCTGGTGGTGGGTGCGTTGGCGGACGTGGTGGAGGACCAGTTCGCGCGGCTGTTCGCGGCGATGGGAATCGAGCGGGTGCGGTTCCTGCCGCCTCGTCGGGCCGGGGCGTTGCCGGCGGTGGGGCCGGGCACGCGTTTTTTGCTGGCGCAGCCGTTCCTGGCGGAGACCGCGCGGGCGCTGGAGGAGCGTGGCGCTGAACGAATCGCGGCGCCGTTTCCGCTGGGGGTCGAGGGCACCACGGCGTGGCTGTGGGCGGCGGCCTGCGCGTTTGGGGTGGATGCTTCGACGTTTCGGGTGGCGACTGAATTGGCGCAGGAGCGCGGGCGTCGGGCGGTGGCGCGGTATCGCGGCGAGCTGGCCGGGCGCCGGGTGTTTTTGTTTCCGGACTCGCAACTAGAGATTCCGCTGGCTCGGTTTTTGTGCCGCGAATTGTCGATGCGGGTGCTGGAGGCTGGGACGCCGTATCTGCATCGCCAGCACCTGGCCGAGGAACTGGCGCTGTTGCCGGAAAGCGTGGTGTTGAGCGAAGGCCAGGATGTCGAGCGGCAACTGGATCGCTGCCGCGCGGGCCGGCCTGACCTGGTGGTGTGCGGCTTGGGATTGGCGAATCCGCTGGAGGCGGAGGGTCTGACCACGAAATGGTCGATCGAGCTGCTGTTCAGCCCAGTACAGGGCTACGACCAGGCCGGCGAGCTGGCCGAACTGTTCGCGCGACCGCTGGTGCGGCGCACACGGCTGGCGGTGTAGCGCGATGAAGCTGACGCTGTGGACATATGAAGGTCCGCCTCATGTCGGGGCGATGCGGGTGGCGACGGCGATGGAGGGGCTGCACTACGTGCTGCACGCGCCGCAGGGCGATACTTACGCCGACCTGCTGTTTACCATGATCGAGCGGAAACCGAAACGGCCTCCGGTGACCTATACGACGTTCCAGGCGCGCGATCTTGGCGGCGACACGGCGGAGTTGTTCAAGAACGCGGCGCGCGAGGCGTATGAGCGGTTCAAGCCCGCGGCGTTGCTGGTGGGGGCATCGTGCACCGCCGAACTGATCCAGGACGATCCGGGCGGATTGGCCCGGGCGCTGGGGTTGCCGATCCCGGTGGTGGCGGTCGAGTTGCCGGCCTATCAGAAGAAGGAAAATTGGGGCGCGGCGGAGACTTTCTATCAGTTGGTGCGGGCGTTCGCGGTGCGTCGCGAACCGAGCGCGAAGGCGCGGTGCAATATACTGGGGCCGACGGCGCTGGGGTTTCGGCATCGTGACGACGTGGCCGAGGTTGTTGCTTTGCTGAAGCGGCTCGGCGTCGCGGTCAACGTGATCGCGCCGCTGGGAGCCGAACCGGCTGACCTGGCGCGGCTGGGCGATGCTGCGTTCAATATCGTGCTGTATCCGGAGACTGGATTGCAGGCGGCGTCCTGGCTGTCGCGTCAGTTCGGTCAGCCGATGGTGAAGACGGTGCCGATCGGGGTTGGGGCGACTCGGGATTTCGTTGCGGAGGTGGCGGCGTTGGCCGGGGTCGAGCCGTTGCCGGTCGAGTCGCGGCTGCCCTGGTATTCGCGTTCGGTGGATTCGACCTATCTGACCGGCAAGCGCGTGTTCATTTTCGGCGACGCGACCCACGCCATCGCGGCGGCTCGGATTGCGTCCGAGGAGCTTGGATTCACGGTGGTGGGGTTGGGGTCGTACACGCGGGAATTCGCGCGCGAGGTTCGTGCGGCGGCAAGTCGTTACGACCTCGAGGCTTTGATCACGGACGACTATCTGGAGGTCGAGGCGCGGATCAGCGAGTTGCAGCCGGAATTGGTGTTGGGCACGCAGATGGAGCGGCACATTGCCAAGCGGCTGGGCATTCCGTGCGCGGTGATCTCGGCGCCGGTGCATGTGCAGGACTTCCCGGCGCGGTATTCGCCGCAGATGGGTTTCGAAGGCGCGAACGTCATTTTCGATACCTGGGTGCATCCGCTGATGATGGGCCTGGAGGAACATCTGCTGGGCATGTTCCGGGACGATGTGGAGTTCCATGACGACGCCGGTGCGTCGCATCTGGGTGGCGCGGCGCCGCCCGATGTCTTGAGTCCGGCATGGGACGGCGCGGCGGAGGCGGAGTTGAAGAAGATTCCGTTTTTTGTCCGCGGCAAGGCTCGCCGCAATACGGAACGTTTTGCCGCCGATCGTGGCTTGACCGGTATCACCTTGGAAACGCTGTACGATGCGAAAGCCCACTACGGCCGCTGACCGCACTCCGATACGGGTTGTCGTGGTGACGATGGATAGTCACCTGGGCGGCGCGTTGACCAGGGCCGAGGGGGTGTTGCGGCGGGAGTTGCCGAAGCTGGAAGTGACGATGCACGCGGCCGACGAATGGGGCGGCAACCCCGGCGCCTTGGCGGCGTGCCATGCCGATATCGGGCGGGCGGATATCGTTATCGCAACGATGCTGTTTATGGAGGATCATATCCGCGCGGTGCTGCCGGCGCTGGCGGCGCGGCGGGATCATTGCGACGCGATGATCTGCATGCTGTCGGCCGGCGAGGTGGTTCGGCTGACGCGGGTCGGCAAATTCAACATGTCGGCCGAGGCGACCGGGGCGATCGCGTGGCTTAAGCGGATGCGCGGCAAGGGCGGCAGCGGATCGAACGCGCGCGGGCAGATGAAGATGCTGCGCCAGATCCCCAGGCTGCTGAAATTCGTTCCGGGCACGGCGCAGGATGTGCGGGCGTATTTCATGACCCTGCAGTATTGGCTGGCGGGGTCCGAGGAAAACCTTGGCGGTATGGTGCGGCTGCTGGTGGGTCGTTACGCGGCCGGCGATCGGGCGCACTTGGCCGGGTCTCTGCGGGTGGTCCCTCCGGTCGAGTATCCCGAGGTTGGACTGTATCACCCGGGGGTTCCGGGTCGCATCGTCGAGCGGCTGGATCAGCTTCCGGCTTCGGGGTCCGGCGGACGGGTCGGGGTGTTGCTGCTGCGCTCCTATGCGCTGTCCAGCAACGCGGCGCATTATGATGGGGTGATCGCGGCGCTGGAGGCGAAGGGGCTGCAAGTGGTCCCGGCGTTCGCCAGCGGACTGGATCAGCGCGAGGCGGTGACGCGCTATTTCATGCGCAACGGTCGGGTGAGCGTGGATGCGGTGGTCTCGTTGACCGGGTTCAGCCTGGTCGGCGGGCCTGCGTACAACGATGCGCGCGCGGCCGAGGACGTGCTGGCGGGGCTGGATGTGCCTTATATCGCGGCGCATCCGGTCGAGTTCCAGACCTTGGAACAGTGGAAGGATGACGCGCGCGGGCTGCTGCCGGTGGAAGCCACCATGATGGTGGCGATTCCGGAGCTTGACGGTGCGATCTGTCCGATGACGTTCGGCGGCCGGTCGGCCTCGGCGGGTGAGGCGAAGCGGCGCGATATGGTGGCGCACCCGGAACGGACTGCCATGCTGGCGGCCAGGGTTGCGCGGCTGGTGGAATTGCGCCGCAAGGTTCGCGCGGAGCGGAGGATCGCGATCGTGCTGTTCAATTTTCCGCCCAACGCTGGGACGGTTGGAACGGCGGCTTATCTTTCGGTGTTCGCGTCGCTGTTGAACACGTTGCGCGGGATGCGGGACGCCGGCTACGAGGTCGAGGTTCCCGGAAGCGTCGATGCGCTGCGCGATCGGTTGCTGCAGGGCAATGCATCCTTGTTCGGCGCCAACGCCAATGTGGCGGCGCGGATGAGTGCTGATGATCACGTGCGGCGGCAGCGCTGGCTGGGCGAGATCGAGGCGCAGTGGGGTCCGGCGCCGGGGCGGTTGCAGACCGACGGCGCGTCGTTGTTCGTGCTGGGCTCGCAGTTCGGCAACGTGTTCGTGGGCATTCAGCCGGCCTTCGGTTACGAGGGCGATCCGATGCGGCTGCTGTTCGAGCAGGGGTTCGCGCCGACGCATGCGTTTTGCGCATTCTATCGCTGGATCAATCAGGAGTTTGGCGCCGATGCGGTGCTGCATTTCGGCACGCATGGTGCGCTGGAGTTCATGCCTGGCAAGCAGGCCGGGATGTCGGGTGATTGCTGGCCGGACCGGTTGATCGGCGATCTGCCGAATTTCTATCTGTATGCCTCGAACAACCCATCGGAAGGGATGATCGCGAAACGGCGCGCCGGGGCATCGTTGATCAGTTACCTGACTCCGCCGGTGGCTCATGCCGGGTTGTATCGCGGGTTGCTGGATCTGAAGGCGTCGCTGGATCGCTGGCGCGCGCTGCCGCCGGATGCCGATGATGGGCAGCGCGAGTCGTTGACGGCGCTGATCGAGAGCCAGGCCGAGGCAGTGGATCTGGCGGCGCGGGACCCCGAGCGGCTGGCGGCGGATTTGTTGGAGTTGGAATATACGCTGATCCCGCATGGTCTGCATGTGGTGGGCGAGGGGCTGAACGAGGATCAGCGGCGCTCGATGCTGGATGCCGCCGGGGTGAGCGATGCCGGCGAGCGCGCTCGGTTGGATGGGCTGCTGGCGGTGGACCATGAGGTTCCGTCGCTGATCCATGCGTTGGACGGTGGCTATATTCGTCCGGCGCCGGGGGGCGATTTGCTGCGCACGACTGAGGTGCTGCCGACCGGGCGAAATCTGCACGGGTTCGATCCGTTCCGGATTCCCAGCGCATTCGCGGTGCGCGATGGTGTCAGGCAGGCGGATCGTCTGCTGGAGCGGCACCGGGTGGACAGCGGGTCGTTGCCGCAGACGGTGGCGATGGTGCTTTGGGGCACCGATAATTTGAAGACCGAGGGGGGGCCGATCGCGCAGGCGCTGTGGCTGGTGGGCGCCGAACCGCGCTGTGACAGTTATGGCCGGGTGTGCGGTGCCAGCTTGATTCCGCTGGAGGTCCTGGGTCGGCCTCGTATCGATATTGTGGTGACACTTTCAGGGATTTTCCGCGACCTGCTGCCGTTGCAGACGAAACTTCTTGCCGAGGCAGCGTTGTTGGCGGCGACTGCCGAGGAGCCGATCGAGCAGAATTTCGTGCGCGCTCATGCGCTGGCGTTTCAAGCCGAGCATGGGGGAACGATTGAGGACGCGGCGTTGCGGGTGTTCGGCAATGCGGACGGTGCGTATGGGGCAAACGTCAACCAGTTGATCGGCAGCGGGACCTGGGAGGATGAGGGTCAGTTGGCCGATGCGTATCTGAAGCGCAAGGGCTTTGCTTACGGGGCTTCGGGTCGGCCGCAGCGGCATGACGCGGTGCTGTCGCACGCGCTGGCTCGGGTTGATATTACTTATCAGAACCTGGATTCGCTGGAACTGGGTGTTACCACGGTCGATCATTACTTCGATACGCTTGGCGGCATCAGTCGGGCGGTGCGGCGGGCGCGCGGTGGTCAGGCGTCGGCGGTGTATATCGGCGACCAGACGCGGGGTGACGGCACGGTGCGGACGATTTCCGAGCAGGTGGCGCTGGAAACCCGCACGCGGGCGCTGAATCCGAAATGGTACGAAGCTTTGCTGGCGCACGGCTACGAGGGAGTCCGCGAGATCGAAGCGCATGTGACCAACACCTTCGGCTGGTCGGCGACGACGGGCGAGGTTCAGCCCTGGGTTTACGAGAAATTGTCGGAGACATTCGTTTTGGATCCGGAGATGCGGCAGCGGCTGGCGGCGCTGAATCCGACGGCGTCGGCGAAGATCGCCAATCGGCTGATCGAAGCGCACGAGCGCAACTATTGGACGCCGGGCGAGGCGATCCGGGAAGCGCTTCAGCGCGCGGGCGAGGAACTCGAGGACCGGCTCGAAGGGATTGGATTGGAGGCAGCGGCATGACGGTGATCAGGCGAATTCCGGGTCGCGGCGACGGCGAGGGCAGTGTGCAGGTGCAGATGGCGCCCGACGTTCAGATCGGCAACGCACAGGTGTTCGCGGTGTATGGCAAGGGCGGCATCGGCAAGAGCACGACGTCGTCGAATTTGTCGGTGGCGTTTTCGAAACTTGGCAAGCGGGTGCTGCAGATCGGGTGCGATCCGAAGCACGATTCGACGTTCACTTTGACCAAGCGGCTGGTGCCGACGGTGATCGATATCCTGGAGAGCGTGAACTTTCATTCGGAAGAATTGCGCGTCGAGGACTTCGTCTACGAAGGCTACAACGGTGTCATGTGCATTGAGGCGGGCGGACCGCCGGCCGGCACCGGTTGCGGCGGATACGTTGTCGGGCAGACGGTGAAGCTGCTGAAGGAGCACCATCTGCTGGAAGACACCGATGTGGTGATCTTCGACGTTCTGGGTGACGTGGTGTGCGGCGGCTTCGCCTCGCCGTTGCAGCACGCCGGGCGGGCGCTGATCGTGGCGGCGAATGATTTCGACTCGATCTTCGCGATGAACCGGATCGTTGCGGCTATTCAGGCCAAGGCGCGCAACTACGAGGTTCGGTTGGGCGGGGTGATCGCCAATAGAAGTGCCGCAACCGATCAGATCGACAAGTTCAACGCGCAGACCGGGTTGAAGACGCTGGCGCATTTTCCGGATTTGGACGTGATCCGCCGGTCGCGGCTGAAGAAATCGACGTTGTTCGAAATGGAAGCAACGCCGGAAATTGCGGCGGTGCAGAACGAATACCTTCGGTTGGCGGCGACACTGCTGGCTGGAACTGAGGCGTTGGAGACCCGGCCGCTGAAGGATCGGGACATATTCGACTTGTTGGGATTTGACTGATGCCGACGCTGACTTACGCGGCACGCCGCGGGGAGTTGCTGCAGTACTTCGATCGCACCGCGGTCGAGGCGTGGAAGCGGCTGACCTCGGATGCGCCGGTGAACAGCATCCGGGCGACGGTGCGTGCCGGGCGGGACGACATGCGGCGAACGCTTCTGGGCTGGCTTCCCGATGACCTTCATGGCGTGCGGCTGCTGGATGCCGGGTGCGGCACGGGGGCCTTGGCGGTGGAGGCGGCGCGGCGCGGCGCCAAGGTGGTGGCGATCGATCTTTCGCCTTCGCTGATCGAACTGGGTCGGGAGCGGTTGCCGGGTGACCTCGACATCGACTTTCGTGTTGGCGACATGCTGGATCCCGAGCTGGGTCGTTTCGATTACGTTGTGGCGATGGACTCGCTGATTCACTATCGGCCGCGTGACACTGTTCGGGTGCTGGAGGGGTTGTGTCAGCGTAGCGATCGGGGGGTGCTGTTCACCTTCGCGCCGCGGACTGCGGCGCTGAGCGTGATGCATGCGGTGGGGCGGCTGTTTCCCAGGAGTGACCGCGCCCCGGCGATCGAGCCGGTTCGGCCGCGCATCATCGAGCGTCTGATCGGCGAGGCGGTTCCGGGCTGGGGTGCGCGGGGGATGCATCGGGTGGCGCGCGGATTCTACATTTCTCAAGCCATGGAGCTGGTCCGCCGGTGAGTGCGATCGGAACAAAATTTGCTCGTGGGTGGACGCATCTGGGCACGCGGTTCCTGCCGTTCGCCGATGCGGCGACGCCGGAACTGCCGCTGGGACGCCTGCTGCGTTTGTCGCTGTTCCAGGTATCGGTGGGACTGGCGGTGGTGCTGCTGATCGGCACGCTGAATCGGGTGATGATCGTTGAGCTTGGCGTGCCGGCTTGGCTGGTGGCGGTGATGATTTCGCTGCCGTTGGTGTTTGCTCCATTCCGAGCGCTGGTGGGGTTTCGGTCGGATACGCATCGGTCGGTGCTGGGGTGGCGGCGGGTGCCGTATATCTGGATGGGCACGCTGATTCAGTTTGGTGGGCTGGCGATCATGCCGTTTGCGCTGATCGTGCTGTCGGGCGACAGCAATGGGCCGCCGATCATCGGCCATCTGGGGGCGGGGCTGGCGTTTTTGCTGGTTGGCGCGGGGCTGCACACGACGCAGACGGTGGGCCTGGCGCTGGCCACCGACCTGGCGCCGCCGGAGTCGCATCCGCGGGTCGTTGCGCTACTGTGCATGATGCTGCTGCTTGGCATGGTGGGCGGGGCGCTGACCTATGGTGCGCTGCTGGCTCATTTCACCGAGATAAAGTTGATCCAGGTGGTGCAGGGGACCGCGTTGGTGACGATGATCCTGAACGTCTGTGCCTTGTGGAAGCAGGAGGCTCGGGATCCGGCGCTGACCGCGCGTGACCGGGTTCAGCCGACGTTCCAGGAGGCCTGGCAGTCGTTCAGTGCGACGCCTTATGCGACCCGACGGCTGGTTGCGCTTGGGACCGGCACGGTGGCGTTCAGCATGCAGGATATTCTGTTGGAGCCGTATGGCGGCCAGGTGCTGCACCTCGCGGTGGGAACGACGACGCTGTTGAGTGCGGTGCTGGCGTTTGGCGGTCTGAGCGGTTTCGGGGTCGCGGCCAGACTGTTGGGACGCGGTGTGGATGCGTATCGTCTGGCGGCGTGTGGTGCGTTGACCGGGCTGGCGGCGTTCAGCCTGGTGGTGTTCGCGGCGCCGCTGAGTTCGATTGTGTTGTTTGCGATGGGGACCGTGCTAATCGGTTTCGGTGCCGGACTGTTCGCGCACTGCACGTTGACCGCGGCGATGGGGACTGCCCGCAGCGGGCAGATCGGGCTGGCGCTGGGGGTTTGGGGCGCGGTGCAGGCGTCGGCTGCCGGCACCGCGGTTGCCGCCGGCGGCCTGATCCGTGACGGCGTGTCGATCCTGGCCAGCAACGGTGTGCTGGGGCAGGCGATGAACGATCCGGCGACCGGATATTCGGTAGTCTACCACATCGAAATTTTGCTGTTGTTCACGACCTTGATTGCCATTGGTCCGCTGGTACGGCGGCCCAGCATGCCAAGCATTGGGCTTGGTGAACTATCGTCCCACTCGCTCAGTCTTCCGAGGTGATGTCATGCAAACCGGAGCCATCACAGGCTATATCGATGTCGCACAGGTCGCACTTTATGTGTTCTGGCTGTTTTTCTTCGGTTTGGTGTTCTATCTGCGCAGAGAGGATAAGCGGGAGGGTTACCCGTTGGTGACTGAGCGGGAAGGCGTGTTCCTGCAGGGGTTCCCGGTGATGCCGCCACCGAAAACCTTCCTGCTGCCGGATGGCAGCACGGTTAGCTCGCCGCGCGTGGAGCTGCCGCAGCCGACTTTCGATGCGCAGCCGGTTGCATCCTGGCCGGGTGCGCCGATGCATCCGATGGGCAACGCGATGCTGGCCGGGGCGGGGCCGGCGGCTTCGGCGTTGCGGGCCGACGTGCCGGATCTGATGCAGGAGAACGGCGAGCACCGGGTGGTGCCGTTGCGGGTCGCGACCGACCATACGGTGGATGAGGAAAGCCCTGATCCGCGCGGCAAGGAGGTGGTTGGCGCGGACGGCGTTGTCGGCGGTGTGGTGTCGGATCTGTGGGTCGACCGTGCCGAGACGCAGATCCGATACCTGGAGGTGACGCTGCCGGCAGGGGCGTCGGTGCTGGTGCCGATGCCGTTGTCCAAGGTCGACGCGACTGGGCAAGTCGTGGTGGCGTCGGTTCTGGGGTCGCAATTCGCCGACGCGCCGAACCGGGCCAGTCCGGACTCGGTGACCCTGCGTGAGGAGGACCGTATCCAAGCTTATTACGCCAGCGGTTATATGTACGCGACGCAAAGCCGGGTGGAGCCACTGCTATGAACGAGCACGATTACGAGCCGATACCGGGGCTGCCGGGGCCACTGCCTGAGGGCGAAACGATTCTATGGCAGGGCACGCCGCGCTGGCAGGCGTTTGCTCGGCGCGCGATGCGGGTGCGCCTGGTCACCGGGTATTTCATGCTGCTGGCGATATGGGGTATCGCCGGGCGGCTGTCGTCCGGGACGCCGCCGGAACAGGTTTTGCTGTCGACGCTTCGGCTGGGCGGGTTGGCGGCGGTCGCGATCGGCTTGCTGGTACTGTTTTCCTGGCTGGTTGCCCGCACCACGATGTACACCATCACCACGCGGCGGGTGGTGATACGCTTTGGGATCGCAGTGCCGATCAGCATTCAGATTCCGTTCGGAATGATCGCATCGGCCGGTGCGCGTAGCTGGTCGGATGGTAGCGGCGATATCGCGTTGACGCTGCTCGCGGGCCAGCGCATCGGCTATGCGGTGCTGTGGCCGCACGCTCGTCCATGGCGGACCGGCAGAGCCGAACCGGCGCTGCGTGGTATTGCGGATGCGGCCGCGGTTTCGCTAATCCTGGGGCGAGCGTTGGCGGCTTCGGCGGCGCAGCCGGCCAGGGCGATCGCGGTTCCGGTGGGCGAGAGTGCCGGCGCCGGCGGTCATGTTCCGGCAGCGGCGTGAAGGAGTGGGATCGATGAGCAAGGCACCGTTTCCCCGCCCGATCCTGTTCGTGGCCGGCGCCGTGATCCTGCTGTCGATCGTTACGGCAGCAGTGGGGCGGCTGACGGGGGCGGCCAACAGCACGCCGACCGCGCCGGCGGTTGCGTCGCGTGAGCTGTTGTTCCGCGATCAGCCGAACGGTGCCGTGGCGGTGTATGATGCACGCAACACGAAGGTGCCGATCGAAATGATCGCGCCGGCGACCAACGGTTTCCTGCGCGCCACGGTACGCGGGCTGGCGCAGCAGAGATTGCGTCAGGACGCCAGCGTGTCGGTTCCGTTCCGGCTGACCGAATGGGCTGACGGGCGGTTGACGCTGGCCGATCCGACGACCGGGCGGGCGGTCGAGATGGAAGCGTTTGGCATCACCAACGAATCGGTGTTCGCCGAACTGCTGACCGCGCAGGCCAAGTCATGAGGCGCATCGAGGTTCCCTGCACGGTGGATATCGAGCAGACGGCGGACAGTCTGCATGCTCATGTCGTGCCCGAGGGTATCGAGATTCAGCCGGGTGATCGGGTGCTGGTACACGGTGCGCCGTCTCGGGTGGCGTTTGGCGACCGTCTGGAGTTGCGCTGTTCGGCCACGGTGATCCGGGCGACTGCGCTGGGCAGGCTGTGGGCACAGATCAGCGGACTGCTGGAGTTCACGGCGTTGTATGAAGTCGGGTTCGAGCGGAGGGAAGCGCCATGAAGCCGGTCACCGAAACCACGCAACTGGCGCAACGCGATACGGTGCTGAGTCCGCGGTTCTATACCACGGATTTCGCCGCAATGGATCGGCTGGACGTGACGCCGGTGCGCAAGGAGTGGGACGAATTGATGGCGGAATTCGCCCGCGATGCCAACAAGCATCATTTCGTCCGCAACTCCGATTACGATATCGATTTGTCGCTGATGCCCGAGGATCTGCGCGAGGAATTCATCCATTTTCTGGTCAGCTCGGTCACCTCGGAATTCTCCGGCTGTGTGCTGTATGCCGAGATCAAGAAGCGGGTGAGCAATCCCGATATCCGCGACTGGTTTGCCTTCATGAGCCGCGATGAGGCGAGGCACGCGGGCTTCATCAACGACACGCTGAAGGATTTTGGTGTCGGTGTCGATCTGAGTTTCCTGACCAAGGTGAAGAAATACACCTACTTCCGGCCGAAGTTCATCTTCTACGCGGTGTATCTATCCGAGAAGATCGGCTATGCCCGCTACATCACGATATTCCGCCAACTTGAGCGTCATCCGGACAAGCGGTTCCATCCGATCTTCAAGTGGTTCAAGGAGTGGTGCAACGACGAGTTCCGTCACGGTGAGGCGTTCGCGCTGATCATGCGGGCCAATCCCGAGGTGCTTTCGGGGTTCAACCGGATCTGGATCCGGTTTTTCCTGCTGGCGGTCTTTGCAACGATGTTCGTGCGTGATCATGGCCGCCCGATATTCCACCGCGCGCTGGGGCTGGACCCGACGGAATACGACATGCAGGTGTTCCGCATCACCCAGGAGATCTGCAAGCAGGTGTTTCCGGTGACGCTGGACCTGGACAATCCGGCGTTCCTTGCGGGTCTGCAACGGCTGTTGCGGCTGAGTGGCCGGATCGAGGCAAACAAGGGGCAGTATGGCTTGGGTGGCATTTTGAAGGGGCTTGGGTTGAAGGCCTCGGCGGCGGTCACGCTGGGGCGATTGTTTTTCATGCGGCCGCGGCAGCACGAATTGCCGAGGGAAATCCGCATGGCGCCGGCCTGGTAGGGCAGGGATGGCGCAATTTGGACTGCCGGCGCTGCATGGTCTGCTGATCTGGTGGTTCAGCACCGGGCTGATCCTGGTGCTGGACGGTCTGCCGACGCGGACCTTCCGGTGGAGCATGGCGGCAGCGACCGCGGTGCTGATCGTTTCGGTGTTCGGGCTGGTGAGCAGTGCGTCCGACACCAGCGTGACGGGTGCCTATACAGCGTTTACCTGCGCGGTGCTGATCTGGGGGTGGCTGGAGATCAGCTTCTACATGGGGTTTGTCACCGGCCCTCGGACGCATCACTGCAAGCACGGCTGCAGTGGCTGGCGCCATTTCGGGCATGCGGTCCAGGCCAGCTTGTATCATGAGATCGCCGTCCTGGTCCTGGCCGCGACGGTGATCGGTCTGACCTGGCGTGGCAGCAACCACTTCGGGACCTGGACCTTCATCGTGCTGTGGTGGATGCATCAGAGCGCTCGGTTGAACGTGTTCCTGGGGGTCAGCAACCTGAATGCGGAGTTCCTGCCGGAGCACCTGGCGCATATCAGAAGTTTCTTTCGCAGCGCGCCGATGAACCTGCTGTTCCCGTTCTCGGTCACCCTGTCCACCATCGCGGCTGTGCTGCTGGCGGAACGGGCGTTTGGGGCGGCGGATCTGTTTCGGCGCACCGGCTATACGTTGGTCACCACGATGATGGTGCTGGCGATCCTGGAGCACTGGTTCCTGGTGCTGCCGGTGTCGGCGGCGAAGCTTTGGAACGGCCTGTGGCAGTGGAGCCTTGGCGTGCGCGGCAAACCGGCCGGGGCGCCGAGACCAACGACGAAACAAGCAACCATCGGGGGACGCCCATGAACTACGAGCAATTCTTCCGCAAGCAGATCGACGGCCTGCGCCGCGAGGGCAACTATCGGGTGTTCGCGGATCTGGAGCGGCAGGCCGGAAGTTTCCCCCGAGCGACCCACCACAAGGGGGTTGGGGAGGCGCAGATCAGGGTGTGGTGTTCCAACGACTATCTCTGCATGGGCCAGCATCCCGCGGTGATCGCTGCGATGCACGAGGCACTGGATCGGTGTGGGGCCGGCGCCGGGGGCACGCGCAACATTGCCGGCACCAACCACTACCACGTGATGCTGGAGCGGGAGTTGGCCGATCTGCATGGGACCGAGGCCGCGCTGCTGTTCAACTCCGGCTACATGTCGAACTGGGCGACGCTGAGCACGCTGGCCGGGAAGATCCCCGGCTGTGTGGTGCTGTCGGATGAATCGAATCATGCCTCGATGATCGAGGGGGTTCGCCACAGCCGAGCCGAGAAGCGGATCTGGGCGCACAACGATCCGGAGGATTTGCGGCGCAAGCTGGCGCAACTCGATGCGGCGGTGCCGAAGCTGGTTGCCTTCGAGTCGGTCTACTCGATGGATGGCGACATCGCGCCGATCGCGGAGATCTGCGACGTGGCCGACGAATTCGGTGCGATGACGTATCTGGATGAGGTGCATGCCGTGGGGCTGTATGGTCCGCGTGGCGGCGGGGTCAGCGAACGCGAGGGGGTGGCAGATCGATTGACGGTGATCGAGGGGACCTTGGCGAAGGCGTTTGGCGTGGTCGGCGGCTACATCGCGGGGTCGGCGTCGATGTGCGACTTCGTGCGCAGCTTTGCCTCGGGGTTCATCTTTACCACGGCGTTGCCGCCGGCGGTGGCGGCGGGGGCGCTGGCGAGTATCCGCTATCTGAAAGGCAGCCAGACCGAGCGTAAGCAGCAGCAAAGGCAGGTGGCGAGATTACGGCATCGGCTGGATGCGGTGGGAATTCCGCATTACGACAACCCCAGCCATATCGTTCCGGTCATGGTTGGCGATCCGGTGTTGTGCAAGCAGATCAGCGACCGGCTGCTGGACGATTTCGCGATTTACGTGCAGCCGATCAACTATCCGACCGTGCCGCGCGGAACCGAGCGTCTGCGTATCACGCCGTCGCCGATGCACTCGGATGCCGATATTGAACATCTGGTGAATGCATTGGGCACGATCTGGTCGGAACTCAGTGTGCTGAAAGCAGCTTAAGCTATATACAGCGGCACAACAAAAGGAGGCGGCCGACGTGAGTAGAGAATTCGAGAAGGCGACCCGGCGACAGATGATGCGGGCCGGGCTGGCGGCGGTCGGCGGGATTGTGGCGGTAAGCAGCAGCGCCAGCGCCGAGGACAAGATCGCCCAGGCGCAGGTGCAGTATCAGGAGACGCCGAAGGACGGCAACAAGTGCAGCACCTGCGTTAACTTTCAACCGCCTAATGCGTGCAAGATCGTCGCCGGCACGATCAACCCGAACGGCTGGTGCATCGCGTTCGCGCCGAAGCAGCAGTCCAACGGATAAGGCGATCCGCGCCGGGAGGTTGTCCCGGCGCGGTGCGGCCTACTTCTTCGCCGGCAGCGGTTCCGGATTGGGTGACAAGCTGCGCAGATAGGCGATGACGTCGGTGCGTTCCTTCGGGTCAGGGATGCCGACGAAGGTCATTTTGGTTCCCGGTGCGTAGGCGCTGGGTTTTTTCAGCCACTGATAGAGTTCGTCGTAGGTCCAGGGCCCCTGCTTGCTTTTCAGAGCGGCCGAGTATTCGAACCCTTTCATATGCGCGTGCGGTCCGCCGACGACGCCGTAGAGGTTGGGTCCGATGCCGGCCTTGCCGCCGTCGGTGAAGGTGTGGCAAGCGATGCAACCCAGCTTCTTGGTATCAGCTTCGCCCAGCTTGGGGTCGGCGGATGCGAGCAATGTCTCGACCGGAGGTTCGCCCGCGGGAGAAGCGCCGGCCGGGGCGGCCGCCGCGGCCGCAGGGGGTGGTGCCTCGGTTGGCGAGGGCAACGCCTCGGGTTTTGCGGCCAGGGTGTGCAGGTAGTCGATGACGTCTGCACGTTCCTTGTCGTTCTTGATGCCGGCGAAAGTCATTTTGGTGCCTGGTGCATAGGCACTGGGCTGGTGCAGCCATTCGTTCAGCTCATCGAACGTCCAGGGGCCCTTCTTGGCCTTCAACGCGGCGGAATATTCGAAGCCCTGCATGTGGGCGTGCGGTCCGCCGACGACGCCGTAAAGGTTGGGTCCGATGCCGGCCTTGCCGCCTTCGGTGAAGGTGTGGCAGGCGACGCAGCCCAGCTTTTTGGTATCCGCCTCGCCGGCTGCCGGATCGGCCTTCGCCAGCAGCGGCGCGATCGGGGTCAGTTGCGGGGCGGCCGGCGCGCCGGAGGGTGCGGTCTGCGGGATGTCGATCTTGATGGCCGGTTTGGCCAGATGATGTTCCTGGATCAGGATCGTGCCGACGGTTCCGCTTAGGAAGAAGGTGATCCCCGCGACCAGGACCGCCGCGATCCCTTTGTTGACCTCCATCGAGTCCATTCAGCCAAGCTCCCAGTCCACAATTGCCGGCGTTTACTCGCAGACATTGTGGTGGACGTCAATTTCGCTAGGGCGTGTCCAGGGCGAAATTTACCGCTTGGACACACCCTGGTTTGTCACATGATTCAACCGGCTTGAACGTTCCGCCCAGCGCGATTGCCGGTGGCCCGGGTTCAGTGCGAAACGGTCTGCAGTTCGGGGAAGTCCTTCGCCATGCTGACACCAAACAGCGGTTTGTAGACACCTTGGTGGCAGGTGGTGCAGTTCACTTTCGGCGAATCGCCGGTCGGCCCGAGTCGGGCTTGCGGGAAGACGCCGTGCAGCGGGTCGAGATAGTTGTTGTTCAGGTCGCGCACCATGCGGATGCCATACCAGGCGGTGACGCGCTGCGGCGTGCTTTGGCTCCAATCGGTGAAGGATCGGCTGTTATGGCAGTAGGTGCAGTTGACGCCGAGTGACTGGGAGAAATGGATCATCAAGGCATAGGTCCAGTCGGTTTGCTTGATGGACGACCGGTTGGTGCCGGCCAAGGCCTGTTGGCCGATGACACGTATGTTGGCATCTCCCTCCAGGAAGGGGGTGAACGGATCGAACGGCAGCGAGGTGTCGTTGATCAGGGCGGTCGGGTGGTTCTTGCCAGCGGGTGTCTGCGCCATGCCGCCGGCCTGCTGCGGTCCGGGGTTGTTGAACCAGATGTTGGCCGGCACCGGCTGACCGCGGTGGCAGGTGTAGCAGGTCACCCCGGTTTCGGCGACGTGGTTCTTCCAGTTGGCGTTGACGTTCTGCACCATCTGGATCATGCGCCGGGCAACAACCTTGGTGTAGAGGCCGTCGGAAGCCATGTTGTTGACGTCGTGGCAGTAGGCGCAGCCTTGGGCAGGGGATACCCAGTTGGTGATCGAGGCCATCAGGCGGGTGAAGTTGCCGACACTCTCGTCGCCCAGCACCTTGACGTTCTTGTAGACGGCGCCCGCCTTGGGACCGCTGTCGGGGAGTCGTGGCAGCGAGACCGGGACCTTGTTGGCGTCGAGCTGGTTGGCGACGATCCTGGGGTTGTAGATCTCCTGCATGGCGACGCCGCGATAGCCGCGTTGGACGGTATCCATCGGCGGGCGCTCGGTTTGATACAGGATGACGGCGGCGGCGGCGAGGACGAAGCCGCCGATCGCGAAGCGAAGCGCCACGCTCATTTCACCGCTCCTGAGCCCGAGATGGTGGCAGGGTCCACGATGTTGCCGAAGACATGTGGATAGCTTGGTGCGATGCCATGCTTGACGCCCCACAGGTACCAGTTGTCGACCACGGTGCCGGTGAGCAGGATGCCGATACCGCCGACCAGCGGGCAGAGCACGGCGAACCACCAGGCCCAGCGATGGATCGACTCGGCGGTGGCGTTGAAGCCCATGGTCCAGCGCCAGAATAGCGCGCCGCGCTCGAAGGCGGTGCCGCGGTCGACGATCTGCTCGACCTCGCGTTCGGCGCCGAAGCGGCTGGTCGCCAGCACGGTGGCGCCGTGCATCGCGAACAGCACGGCGGAGCCGTAGAGGAAGACGATGGATAACATGTGGAACGGGTTGTAGAACAAGTTACCGTAGCGTATCGAGAACGCGGCGGTCCAGTCCAGGTGGGGGAAGATGCCGAATGGCACGGCCTCGGCCCAGCTTCCCATCATGATCGGGCGGATGAAGCCGAGGACAAGGTATAGCCAGATCGCCGCTGCGAACGCCCAGGCGGTGTGGGTGCCTAGGCCGAGCGCGATGGCTCGGCGATACATGCGCGTCCACCACAGCAGGATCGAGGCGGTCAGGAAGAAACCGGCCATCAGCCACCAGCCGCCCTGGGCCAGTGGTGGCAGGATCGACAGACCGTAGGCTGGCGGGGGTGGTTCCAAAGCGAGCCAAGGCAACTGGCGGACGAACTGGATCGGGCTCCAGTCGACCGAGGCCCACATGTTCAGGCCAATGATCTCGATCGCGAAGAAGCCACAGATCAGCGACGCGACGCCGGTGAACCCGAGGTAGATCGGGCCGACCTGTGCGTCACCGATCAGGCCAAACAGGTGCGAATGAAACGGTTTGCCCGAGCGCTTCCAACTGCCGTGGGGCAGAGCGATACCGTCATGCAGCGGTCCGCGAACCTGGACCCGGGTAAAGATATTCTGATATTCGGCCATGTTTCCCTCCCGGCTTGCGGATCAGTGTGCCCAGATCGGAAGATTGAGCCACCAGCTCCACCACTCCGGCCAGCCGCGGCTCCAGAATGGTCCGCTGATGATGATGCAGACGGCACTCCAGAACGAGGCGGAGACCGCCAGGAACAGTCCGAGGCGATGAATGCCCAGGGTGCCGATCGAGTAGCCGATAGTATCGCGGAAGTAGGCGTTTTCCTGTTCCGCGGACTTCACCGCCTCGCCCTTGCGGGGATTGGCGGCGGACAGCACCAGTGAGGCGTGCAGACCCAGCGCCAGACAATTGGTGAAGAAGAAACTGACGGCGATCATGTGCGCTGGATTGTAGTGGAAGTGCAGATACTGGTAGCCGGTATTCGATACCCAATCGAGATGGCTCATGATGCCGTAGGGAAAGCCGTAGCCCCAGGCGCCCATCAGCAGGGGGCGGGCGACGACCAGGGTGAAATAGGCCAGGATGGCGAAGCCGAAGGCCACCGGAACGTGCATCCCCATGCCGAGCTTGCGGGCGATCTCGGCCTGGCGCAGCGCCCAGGAGCAGAACGCGCCGAGCGCGCAGATGGTGATCAATTGCCACAGGCCACCGTGTGCCAGCGGTGCCAAGGCGAGTCCGTAGCTCAGGTCGGGTGGGGCGATGCTGATGCGCCACAAGTTCCAGGTCGGCCCGATGGCGGCGCCCCAGACGATCAGCGCGGTGCCGAGGATCGAAAAGAACGCCGCGGTAACGCCGAAAAATCCGACGAAGAATGGTCCCACCCAGAAGTCGAACAGGTCACCACCGATCAGGGTGCCTCCCCTGACTCGGTACTTCCTTTCAAAGCTCAGCATGGCCATTGCCACGGTCTCCTATCGATGGGCGGGAAGTGGTGACGGACCGGGGCTGCTCGGGCTCCTGCATCCGTCACCGTGGTCGAACACAGTTACTTCGCGGCTGGTGGCAAGGGCGCCATCTGTGTAGCCGCGGTCGCACCATGATGCGGCCCTTCCAGCCAGTTGAACCGGTCGGTGCTGAGCAGGATGAAGTGGATCAGCAACGCCAGCACGAACAGGAAGACGCTCAACGCGACGAGCACCCGCCTGGGGTCGAAAAGCAGCCAAAGTCTCCACATGTTCGCTTCCTCCTAAACGAGATGCGAGATCGTGTGGAACGCGGTTCCGCCGGCATCATACAGCCACGAGGTGGCATAGCCGTTCGGTCCGGGCAGCCAAGGCCGCCACTGCCACGCGAGGAAGTGCGCGACGATGGCGATTACGGTGAAGACAATAAAGCTCGTGATAAAGATACCGTGGAACTCTTTTGCCTCCGCCTCAGTCAACCCCGTTACCGAGGGTCCTGTGGTTCCTGTTGGGGTTATAGCCATTTGGTTACTCTCCAGTCTCGGCCTCGCGGCCCTTGTCGCGCCCATCCCGCGCAACTGGGTTTGCCGTAAAAGCGGGCCACGGCGCCCATTCCGTTCGGGAACCCGACGGAATTCCGAGTAGGCCGGGGGTCACGCGAGCTGCCTTTCGGCGAGCGCCGCGGCGACGTGGACCGCAGTGACGCGATCCTCATTGGCCTGGCGGACTGTGGTTTCGACCCGGTCGCGCAACCGCTTGGCGGCGGAGATGCGGATCAGGAACGGTTCGGTTTCGAGGTGATCGTCGAACAACTGCTGGGCGTCGTCGTCCCAGGGAGTGCTGGTGTTTAGCCGCGACGGCGTCGGTTCGATCTTGTCGAGCTCGGTGCCCAGCGGCAGGATGGTGAACAGCGCGTCGAACAGCGCGTTGCAGAATTCCTGCACGATGTAGGTGGCCCCGGCGTAGCCCATGAACGGGGTGCCGGTGGCGCGGCGGATGATGGCGCCTGGGAATGACGCCGGTATATACATGCTGCGATTGCCGGCCTCGGCTGCATACATGCGTTCGTTGTACGATCCGAACACCACTAGTGGCGGCTTGGTGCGCAGAGCCGTGCGGATCGCGGCGTTGTCGGGCTTGACACCAGCGCAGCGCGACACCGCAAGGGTGCAGGGGATGCCCATCTCGGATTCCAGGAAGCGCTGCAGGCCGCGGGTGTAGGTGTCGGTGGCGACCACGCCGAACGACGCGGTTGCGAAGAAATCCTGGGTGACACTGCGCCACAGGTCCCAGATCGGCTTGATCGTGGTGTGTTTTTCGCGCTCGATGAACGGTTCGGGATCGAGGCCGGTCAGTTGGCCGAGTTCGCGCAGGAAGCTGGTGGTGGTGAACAGCCCGATCGGTGCCTGAAGGAAGGGGCGGTCGAGGTCTTCGCACAGCTTGCGGCCGAACTCGCGATACATGCAGATATTGGCGTCGGCCTGGGGCAGCCGCTGGATGTCGTCGATGTGGGCACCGAGCGGGAAGGTGAGGTTGACTTCGCAGCCGATGCCCTCGACCAGACGGCGGATTTCGGCGACGTCGGAGGGCATGTTGAAGGTGCCGTAGATCGGGCCGATGATATTGACGCGGGGCTTGGCGCCCTCGGGACGGACGTAGGGTTTGGGCTTGGCGCGCTTGGCGCCAAATTCGGTCCACAGCCAGTAGATCGCGCGGTCGGCGGCCTGCCACTGGTCTTCGTCGATGGTGCGCGGGATGAAGCGGAGTACGTTGGAGCCTTCGGGGGTGACGCCGCCGCCGATCATTTCGGCGATGCTGCCGGTGACCACCACCGCTGGCATGTCGGGGTCCTGGGTGGCGGCGGCGCGGCGCATGGCGTCTTCGGTGCCGTTGCGCGACAGTTCTTCCTCGGACAGGCCGGTGACGACGATCGGCAGTTCGTGTGGGGGGAGCGCGTCGGTGTAGTGCAGCACGGCGGTGACCGGCAGGTTCTCGCAGCCGACCGGTCCGTCGATGATCACCCGCAGGCCGCGGATTGCGGTGAAGGTGTAGACCGCGCCCCAGTAGCCGCCGGCTCGATCATGATCCAGCACCAGCATCGATCAGGTCCCCACCG
Organism: Rhodopila sp.; assembly: GCF_965277825.1. Taxonomy (NCBI): domain Bacteria; kingdom Pseudomonadati; phylum Pseudomonadota; class Alphaproteobacteria; order Acetobacterales; family Acetobacteraceae; genus Rhodopila; species Rhodopila sp. The sequence goes on from NZ_OZ255846.1 coordinate 2,304,622, forward strand.
CTTGGGTTGCCTTGGCTTTCGCCTCGCGGGCGCGGCGGTAGCGGTCCTTCGATCCGGGCGGGTCCTTGGGAATACTGGTCCAGCCGTAGCCGGCGGTTTCGCCGGTGCCGACCTTATCGAAGAAGCTGACCATGCGGGCGAAACGATCGCGGCCCTTGGTCTGCGCGGCGACGATCGCGGCGAGGGCGGCAGCGCCCGGGGCGCCGAACAGCGGCCGGGCGGATACCATGTTGGTGAAGTAAAGTGCCGGGATGCCGAGCGCCTTGGCTTTTTGCACCAGGGGCGTGGTGCCAACGGCGAGGTCTGGCTGCACATCGACCATCGCGGCGATGTCCTGTTCCAGCGAGGCGCGGTATTGCACGTGGGCGCCGTGGGCTTCGAGCCAGGCGCGATCGGGGGCGCTCCATTCGGTCTTCGGCAGGGCGGTGCCGACATAGGGGATTTCTGCGCCGGCTTCGATCAGCAGGCGGGCGACCAGCAGTTCGGATCCTTCGTAGCCGGAGACGGTGATGCGGGCGTTGATCGGATTGGCGGCGAAGGCGGCCTGGATCTGGGGCAGGGCCTTGGCCTTGGCGGCGTCGGCACTGATGCCGGTGGCGCGGGCGATGGCGTCGAGCCAGTCGGCAGTGGCCTCGACGCCGACCGGGCCGGAGCCGACGATGGGGCGTCTGGCGGCCTGCATCTCGCGGATCGATGCGGTGTAGAAAGGATGGACCGCGGCGGCGGCGGCGCAATCCAGCGCACCGTAGAGGTCGCGCCATTCGCGTGATGGCACCTGTGGTCCGACACCGAGGCCCATCGGTGCGAGCAGGGCGCCGACCGCCACCGGATCGACCGGGAACAGTTCGCCGATCAGGGTCACGGTGGGGAGTTCTGCCTGCGCGCGTGGGCGTGAGACGGGGCCGGCTTCGACCTCGGTGCGGGCGTAGCGCAGCATGGCGCCGGCGAGGACGTCTTTCGCCTCGGCGTGGGTGGGGACGCCGAAGCCAGGCACGTCGATGCCGATGATGCGCACGCCGTCGATGGCTTTCGGCAGGCGGTCGAGCGGCACGCCGGATGCGGTCGGCACGCAGAGGTTGATGACGACGACGGCGTCGTAGTCGTCGGGTTTGGCGGTCTCGAACACCGCGTTGCGGATGTCCTCGTAGAGTTGGCCGCGCACCAGGGATTCCGAATTGAACGGTACGTAGCCGACGGTGCGTTTGGCGCCGTAGAAGTGGGACGTGAAGGTCAGGCCGTAAACGCAGCAGGCCGAGCCGGACAGGATGGTGGCGGTGCGGCGCATGCGCAGGCCGACGCGCAGCGATCCGAACGCCGGGCACATCGATTGCGGCTGGTCGTGCGGGCCCTTGGGGTAGTCGGTCATCAGCCGCTCGAGCGATTGGCTTTTGCCGGCGGCGCGCGCGGCCTCAAGCATCGTTTCGCGTCCGCCGTGGCAGCCCGAGGTGATGTCGCCGTCCACGCTCATGACCCCTCGTAGATGACTTCGAGCGACGGCTTGTCGAGCACGGTGGCGGCGCACATGTCCTCGGTGGTGGCCGGATCCAGTACCACGTCGCGTCCGACCGCGTCGCCGGCGAACAGGCCGAGCAGGGCGTCGTGGGTCAACGGGGTCGGGCGTACCGGCGGGGCGAGGGCGACCTGTTCGGCGAGTTGCTCGAACACTGGGGCCCAGCGGCCGCCGGGCTTGCCGATGATTTCGTAGTTGGCGCTCTTGCGGCGGATGTCGTCGTCGGCGGGGATAGCGGACAGCACCGGGATGCCGACGGCGGCGGCAAAGGCCTGGGCCTCGCCGGTGCTGTCGTCCTTGTTGATGACCATGCCGGCGACGCCGACATTGCCGCCCATCTTGCGGAAGTAATCGACGGCGGAGCAGACGTTGTTGGCGACGTAGAGCGATTGCAGATCGTTCGATGCGACAACGATCACCTTCTGGCACATGTCGCGCGCGATCGGCAGGCCGAAGCCGCCGCATACCACGTCGCCCAGGAAGTCGAGCAGCACGTAGTCGAAGCCCCACTCGTGGAAGCCTAGCTTTTCCAGCAGCTCGAAGCCGTGGATGATGCCGCGGCCGCCGCAGCCGCGGCCGACCTCGGGGCCACCGAGTTCCATGGCGAACACGCCGTCGCGCTTGAAGCAGACGTCGCCAATTTTCACCGCCTCGCCGGCCAGCTTCTTTTTCGACGATGTTTCGATGATGGTTGGGCAGCTTCGGCCGCCGAACAGCAGGGACGTTGTGTCGCTTTTCGGATCGCAACCAATCAGCAGCACCCGCTTGCCCTGCTGCGCCATCATGTAGGACAGGTTGGCGAGGGTGAAGCTCTTGCCGATGCCGCCCTTGCCGTAGATGGCGATGATCTGGGTTTCTTTCTTCACCGGACCGGTCGCAGGGGCATCCGGTTCGATCGCCGCCTCGGTGCGGAGCCGGGAAAGGGCCGCGTCAAAGGGTGCGTTCATACGGTGGCTCTCCAATCGAGGATCATTTTCAGGCAGGCGGGATCGCCGAACGCGGTGCGGTAGGCGGCATCGGCGCAGGCGGCTTCGGCTCGATGGGTGATCAGGCCGTCGAGCGACAGCTTGGCGTCGTCGATCAGTTGGCGAACGGCTTGCAGGTCTTGCGGCTGCCACTGCGCGGCGACGCGCAGGCGGGCTTCGCGCATGAACGCCATCGGGAAGGCGAACGACAGCCGCTCGGCATAGAAGCCGGCCAGCACGATCTCCCCGCCGGGGGCGATGCGGGCGATCAAGGTGTCGAGCAGGCCGGGATCACCGCTGGCGTCGCAGATGCAACGATAATCCTTGCGCGGGTCGTCCTCGGGGCGCAGCACTTGGTAGCCGGTGGCGCCGTCGGCGCGCTGCGGGTTGGTTTCCCAGACCACGGGGGGCGGGGCGCCGGCGGCGAGTGTCAACCTCGCCAGCAGGCGGCCGACGACGCCGTGACCGACGATCAGTTCGAGTGGCTGGCCTCCGGCGATGGCATGTTGCGCGGTCGCCGCCAGCGCGATCAGCGTGCCGCGTTCACCCAGGTCGGGATCGATCGCCAGCGCGCGCGCGGCGGGCACCACCAGGCGGGACGCGGCGCCGCCGAACAGGCCGCGGATTTCGCCGAAGCAACTGGCTCCGGCGACGAACACGGTTTCCCCGATGCGTTGCCGGAAATCCACACCGGCGGCGGCAATGCGGCCGACCGATTCGTAGCCCGGGACCAGCGGATAGCCCATACCGGGAAACGGCGGCATGGTGCCTTGCCACAGCAGCCGCTCGGTTCCCGTGCTGATGCCGCTGAAGGCGATGTCGACGACCACGTCCGCAGGGGTGGGCGGCGTCAGGCCGATCCGGTCCAGGGAGAGACTTCCAGGTCTGTTGAGCACAACTGCTAAGGCTTCCATCCCTACCTCTTGCCGAGCCGTTTGGCCGCTAAGCACGAGAATTTCTGTCATCCTAAGTTGACGGATTGATCTGTCAACCGGGATTTACGGATTCACTTCACCGCAGCGAGGATTCGCACCAGCATCGGCTGCGGGCTGGGCAGCAGGCGGACGCGGGTGAAGCCGGCGGTGTGCAGCATGGCGGTCAGTTCGTCGGGGCGCCGCGGGCGGCCGCTGCCCATCGCCAGCAGGTAGAACAGGAAGTAGGCCTCCATGCCGCCGGCGGCCGCTGTGCCGGCCATTGGTTCGGCCAGCAGCAGGGTGCCTCCCGTGGGCAGGGCGTTCCAGGCGGCCGACAGGATGGAAGCGGCGGCTTCGTCATCGTGATCGTGAACGACTCGCACCAGGCTGACGATGTCGGCGCCTTGCGGCAACGGATCGGTGCGGAAGTCGCCGCCGAAGATGCGGGCGCGCTTGTCGAGTCCGGCGGCGGTCAGGCGCGGGCGGGCGTGTTCGGTCACCGCCGGCAGATCGAACAGCATCAGGTCGAGGCGGGGCGCGGAGGCGGCGGCCTGGATCAGGAAGGTTCCGTCACCGCCGCCGACATCCATCAGGCAGCGGTGGCGGTCGAGTCGGTAGCTGGCCAGCACGTCGGCGGCGACCAGCGGCTGCGAGGCGGCCATCAGGGTGGTGTAGGCGGCGACATCCTGGGACGGCAGGTTGGCCGGCATCGGCCCGGCGGCGTAGGGCCATAGCCGCCCCAACTCGGTGGCGGGGTGCTGGCGCCGCAGCAGGCCGACGGGATCGCGAAGATCGGTATAGAGCGGCGCGTGGTGCCGGATCATCGCGGTGACGGCGGGGTTGCCGACCAGCGCGGCCCCGAGCACGCCGAGACCGAAGCGGTCGTGGCCCCGGCGCTGCAGCAGACGCAGCGCGGTGGCGGCATGCAACAGACGGGCGGCGTCGGTGGGTGGCAGCGACAGTCGTTCGGCGATCTGGTCGGTGGTGTGTGCGCCGTCGCGCAGGATGTCGAACAGGCGCAACTGGACGCAGGCTTGCAGCACCTGGCTGTAAACGAAGCCGGCGCAGAGGTCGAACAGCGCGGTGGCGCGCTTGCGGGCGATCGGTCGGGTCAGCGGGAACGCGGTGGCGCGGCGCTGAAACCCCGGATCGGACAGCAGCCGGTTGCGCAGATCGAACCAGCGGGAGGTCAGGGTTTGCAGCACGGGAGTGTTCGGGTCACGGCCGGCGCGGGACGACCGCGCGACTTTGGGGCTCACCCCGGTAAGACGTGGGTGGCCGGGCCAGGGCCGGCCATGACACGGCGACGGCGGGGCCACGAGACGATGGAACCAGACGTCGCTTTGGCACTTTACGCGGCGCGTTGCGAGAGGTCCTTGGGCAGCAGGCGGCGGGCTTCGCTGAGGGTCAGCGCCTTCAGGGCGGCGGCGCCGGGGCAGGGCGGGATCGAGCCGGCGGCCGCCTCGGCCAGCGCCTCGAGATGGCGCAGTGCGGCGTCCACACCCATGGCAAGGGCGGCGTTGGGGCGGCCGAGGGCGAGATCCTGGCCGATCGGTTTGCCGAGGTCGGCCTCGCCGGACAGCACGTCAGCGATATCGTCGGCGACCTGGTAGGCCTCGCCCAGGCGTTCGCCCAGTTCGCGCCACGGCTGTGGTTCAGCGCCGGCGGCGGCGGCGCCGAGCGCGGTGGCGGCGGCGAACAGGGCGCCGGTCTTGGCGCGCTGGTAGCGGGCCAGATCGACACTTGGCTCGCATTCCCAGGCCTGGCCGGCTGCGATGCCGGACGGCAAGCCGGTGGCGCCGGCCATGATCAGCAGCAGCGCCGGCAACCGCGCCGAGGCATCGGCGGCGCCCCAGGCGATGGCCTGGAACGACAGCACGATCAACGCGTCGCCGGCCAGCACCGCCAGCGGCTCGCCGAACGCGCGGTGCACCGAGGGGCGCCCGCGGCGGGTATCGGCGTTGTCGAAGCAGGGCAGGTCGTCGTGGATCAGCGAGGCGCAGTGCATCAGCTCGATCGCGGCGGCGCCGGCGTCCGAGGCGGCCGGCTGGTCGTCCCCGCAAGCCGCGGCGACGGCGAGGCAGAGCCTTGGGCGGATGCGCGCGCCGCGCGGAAACACCGCGTGCCGCATGGCAGCGGCGAGCAGCGGTGGGGCGTCCTGGGTATCGACACGATCGATCGAGGCCGACAGGGTCCGTTCGATCCGGGTGATGGCATCCATGGCGATCCTCCCCTCGGCGTGTTGATTTACGGGTGTGTGTTTGCCGGGTGTGTGTCTTTGGCCGTCTGTCTTTGGGCGTCAGTTTAAGGCGTTGGTTCTTGGGTGTCTATTTTAGTTGTCGATTGGAGTGTCAGATCATATTGACACATAAGTCAACGGCGATTTTGGGGTCCGAGCAGGTGCGAACGCCACGCGTCATCGTGATCGGTGCTGGAGCGGGCGGCCTTGCGGCGGCGATCGAGTTGGCGCGGCAGGGGGCGGCGGTGACCGTGCTGGAAAAACAGCTGGCGGTCGGCGGCAAGATCCGGGTCGATGGCGCCGGTATCGATTCCGGGCCGACCGTGCTGACCATGCGGTGGGTGCTGGAGTCGTTGTTCAACGACGCCGGCGCGACACTGGACGATCATCTGACGCTGCGTCCGGCCGACCTGTTGGCGCGTCACGCCTGGGGGCCGGACCAGCGGCTGGATCTGTTCGCCGATACCGGGCGGTCGGCCGAGGCGATCGCCGCGTTCGCCGGGCGGGCCGAGGCGGATGGGTTCCGGGCGTTCTGCGCCCGCGCGCAAACCGTCTATCGTACGCTGGAAGCGCCGTTCATGAGCGCGCAGAAGCCATCGGCGATATCGCTGACCGCAGCGGCGGGGCTGGCCCCGATGTTCCGCATCTCGCCGTTCGCCACGCTATGGAAGGCGCTGGGTGAGCATTTTCGTGACCCTCGGCTGCGCCAACTGTTTGGCCGCTACGCGACGTATAGCGGGTCGTCGCCGTTCCTGGCGCCGGCGACCTTGATGTTGATCGCGCATGTCGAGCAGCAGGGCGTCTGGCTGGTCGAGGGTGGCATGGTTCGGGTGGCGGCGGAGCTTGGCAGGCTGGCAACGCGGCTTGGGGCCACGGTGCGGGTGGCGGCTCCGGTGGGCGAGATCATGGTGAACGGTGGGCGGGCGAGCGGTGTGGTTCTGACCGACGGGGAGCGTCTCGATTCGGATGCGGTGGTTTGCAACGCTGACTATGCCGCGCTGGCCGATGGTGCGTTCGGCGCCGCGGTGGTGGGATCGGCCCCGGCGGCGAAGCCCGAACGACGGTCGGCCTCGGCGGTGACCTGGACGTTTCCGGCGGTGACTGGGGGGTTTCCGCTGACCCGGCACAACGTGTTCTTCGGTGGCGACTACGCGGCCGAATTCGATGCGGTGTTCCGCGGCGGCGCGATCACCGCGGAACCAACGGTCTATGTCTGTGCCCAGGACCGCGGCGGCGTCGACCCGGCTGTCGCTTCCCCTGCCGCCTGGCGTGCCGCCTTCCCTGCGGACGAGGGCGAACGGCTGCTGGTCCTGATCAACGCCCCGGCCAATGGCGACCGGGTTCAGCTTTCGGCATCGGAGATCGAGCAATGCATGACCCGGACATTCGCCCAGTTGGCCCGATGCGGGCTGATGCTGCACCGCCGGGGGGAAGCGGTGGTGACGACGCCGGCGGACTTCGCTCGGCTGTTTCCGGCGACCGGGGGGGCGCTTTACGGGCAGGCGGTGCACGGGTCGATGGCGGCGTTTCGCCGGCCGGGCTCGCGCAGCGCGCTGCCGGGGCTGTACCTGTCGGGGGGCAGCGTGCATCCGGGTCCGGGCGTGCCGATGGCGCTGCTGTCGGGTCGGCTGGCGGCGGCGAGCGTGCTGCAGGACCTGACTTCTCGGTGACGCCGGCGGGGGGCGGCTATGCCTGGTGGTATGTCGATGCGCTGAGCGACGACGGGGCTTTCGGTATCACCCTGATCGCGTTCCTGGGCAGCGTGTTCTCGCCGTATTATGCCTGGAAGCGACGTGCGGGGCGAGGCGAGGCTGATCCGCTGCAGCACTGCGCGCTGAACGTGGCGCTGTACGGCAAGGCCAGGCGCTGGGCGATGACCGAGCGTCGGTCCGGCGCGGTCCGGCGGGGCGCGGATTTCTTGGCCATTGGGCCGAGTTCATTGGCGTGGGACGGATCGGCTCTGACGGTGTTGATCGACGAGGTCGGGGCGCCGTTGCCTCGGCGGGTCCGGGGCTCCGTGCGGCTGTATCCGTCGGCGATCGAGACCCGGGTGCTGGCCTTGGACTCGGCCGGACGGCATCGCTGGCAGCCGATCGCGCCCTGCGCGCGGGTGGAGGTTGCGCTGGATCGGCCGGGTATGGCGTGGTCCGGGCCGGCGTATTTCGACAGCAACGATGGCGACCGGCCGCTGGAGGCGGATTTCGTTCGCTGGAACTGGGGCCGGGCTCGGGTGCCGGGCGGGACGGCGGTGCTGTACGATGTGGAGCGGCGGGACGGACCGTTGAGCCTGGCGATGCGCTACGACGATGCCGGGGGCGTGACGGATTTCGATCCGGCCGCCGCGGTGGCGTTGCCGGCAACGATGTGGCGGGTGCCGCGCAAGATCAGCGCGGTGGCTCCGGCGGTCGTCGATACGCTGGAGGACACGCCGTTTTACGCGCGTTCGTTGGTTGCCGCCGAGGTCATCGGGCAGCGTGTCACGGTGATGCATGAGAGCCTTGCGATGAATCGTTTCGCCGCCACGTGGGTGCAAGCGATGCTGCCGTTCCGCATGCCGCGTGTATGATCCGGCGGAACCGAGACGGCCCTGTCGTCGTTGTGCGTTTGATTGATGACAACTCTATTTGACAGGGATGGAAAAACGCCATGGTGGATCGACAGGTTCGGCTCGGCGGGCGGTTCGCTATTTCAGCGATGCTTGGGCTGTTCGCCATGGCGATATCGGTCCCGGCTTCTAAAGCGGCCGATGCACCGAATGCCGACCTGGTGGCGAAAGGCAAATATCTGTCTGATGCCGGGGACTGCATGGCTTGTCATACCAAGGCGGGCGGTGAGCCGTTTGCCGGCGGGAAATATCTAGATACGCCGTTTGGCCCGCTGTCGACGCCGAACATCACGCCGGACCCGGAGACCGGGATCGGCAAGGTCAGCGATGATCAGTTCTACCGGGTGTTCCATCAGGGCATCGGGGCGGGGGGCGAGTATCTGTATCCCGCCATGCCGTACCCTTGGTACACCAAGGTTACACGCGACGACGTGCTGGCGATCAAGGCTTATCTGATGACGGTGAAGCCGGTGCATTCCGATCGGCTGCCGAGCAAGATGGCGTTCCCGTTCAATATCCGCACCGGACTGCTGGCCTGGAACCAGGCGTTTTTCCATGAAGGTACGTTCAAGCCGGACCCAGGCAAGTCGGCCGAGATCAATCGCGGCGCCTACCTGGTGCAGGGACTCGGCCATTGCGGCGAGTGCCACAATGGCAACAGTATGCTGGGCGCCGGGGGCGTCGCCGGACAATTGCAGGGCGGCTCGATCCAGAACTGGTATGCCCCGAACATCACCTCGGACGTGCATCAGGGCGTTGGCAAATATACCGACGACCAATTGGTCAGCTATCTGAAGACCGGACAGGCTCAGGGTATGGGCGCTGCCTCCGGTCCGATGGCGGAGACCGTCCACGACAGTCTTGGCAAGCTGACCGATCCCGACCTGCACGCGATCGTCGCCTATCTGAAATCGACCAAGGCCGAGACCACCTATGTCAGCACTGAGCGCTCGGGTTACACCGGGCAGGCGCCGGTCGGGCGGGAGACTTATCTGAACTATTGCTCATCCTGTCACCAGCCTGATGGCAAGGGCCTGCAGGGAGCGGTCGCGCCTTTGGTCAACAATGGAGCGGTGCTGGCCAAGGGGCCGCAGGATGTGGTGCGGACTATTCTGGGCGGCATCGAGGCGAAGAACACCGACGCGCCGATGCCGGCCATCGGGCAGGGCATGACCGATCAGCAGATCGCCGATGCCACGAACTATGTGCGTCAGGCCTGGGGCAACAAGGCTCCGCCGAATGCCGGTTCCGGTACTGCCGGGGAATTGCGGAAGACGACGTCCGTGGCGTTGTATGGAGCGGTGAACGGCCATTGTCCGGCGGTCGAGCCGGCCGATATCGCAGCGGCGGTGAAGGATCCGAAGACCGGCATCCAGGACGCGCTGCAAAAGACCACGCAGGCCACGGTTCTGCAGACGGTCGAGCTGATTGTGCCGAAGCTGAAAGCGGCGGTGCCGCAGGCCAAGCCGGCGGATATCGTGAACGGGCTGACGCTGGCGTATTGCCCGGTGCTGCGGCAGGACGCGACGATTCCGCAGCAGCAGAAGGCGACCGAAATTGGCCAGTTCAGTGAGCGGGTCTATTCGGAACTGCACAGCAGCGGGAAGGAGTAGGCCGGGGCGGTCCTGCCCGGTGGTGGCTGGGCGTTCCCGGTTTTCCACGGGGAATGATGGGTTTCCGGGCTGGTCGTGATGGTATAGTAACTAAGCCGTTGGGGGCGGTTTGCTGCTCAGGGATCGTTCCCCCGGCGAGGATGGGGGGAGGCCGCGGCCGGATCGGCGCTTTGGGCTTTTTCTCGGTCGCGGCGTTTGGTTCGGCGCAGGCTGTAGAGCTCCCAGAACAGGAAGCCCAGCACCACGAACTCACCGAGCGCCCATTCCCATTGGGCGCCGTGTGGCCAGTTCATGCTGCCCAGGTCGCTTCGGCGGGACGCTGTTCGGTCGCCTGTCGCGGTCTCGCGGTGGCGGCGACCAGATAGCCGCAATAGGTTGCCAGCACGAACATCAGGCCGGCGTAATCAAGCGCGGTCAGCAGTCCCGCGCCGCCGAACACGAAGTAGAACAGCGATATCTTCAGTGCGAGCACGCCGACGGCAAAGAAGATCAGCGGCCGGACGATCTGGCCCATGGCGGCGAATTCCGGGCGGATCGAGCCGGGCCGAACCGGGGACAGCCGGCGGCTGCGGTGCTTGAGCAGACTGGCCGCGATCAGCGCCAGTCCGGTGGCGATCAGTCCGATACCAAGCCAGTCATGCATCTGAGGCCTCCTTCAGGATTGCACACGCTGTTGTTGTTCCAGGCGTTCGAATAGTTCGATGGTCCACCGCACGCGCTGCTGCACGGCCCACCACGGAAGCGAGGGAGCCGTCCGGGGCGATGCGTGGACCACGGCATCCACCACGAATACTCCTTCCGGAACGCAGCCGCCAGCCAGCCGGCGCGGCAGCAGCATTCCCGGCAGGCCGGCGGCGAGGACAAGGAGCTTGCGGCGGTTGGACACGACTGCCCTGGCGGAGACTGAATCCAGGTCGCGGCGGGCGACCTCGCGTCCGATTTCGGCGTAGAGCAGGCCGGCGGCGCCGATGCCGAGGCGGCAGGTCAGCGGCAGACGGGTGATGGCGGCGTCGGCGTTGCTGTAGTGCTGTTGGGCGACCGCCAGCAGGCGGGCGACGACGCTGCCCAGCGCGGGGCAGTGTGTCGGATCGGCGAGGAAACGGTCGGGGTCGATGCCGGCCTCGGCGAGCCAGTCCAGCGGCAAGTATAGACGGCCGGCGACGGCGTCCTCGCCGATGTCGCGGGCAATGTTGGACAGTTGCATCGCCACGCCGAGGTTGACCGCGGCGGCGAGCCTGGCGCGGTCGCGCACGCCCATCACCACGGCCATCATGGCGCCGACGGTTCCGGCCACCCTGACGGCATAGGCGCGCAGCGCGGCGAGGTCGGGATAGCGGCGTCGTTCGGCGTCCCAGGCAAACCCTTCCAGCAGGGCTTCGGGCAGACCGCGCGGGATGGCGAAACGATCGACTACCCTGGCGAAGGCGCGGTCGGCGGGCAGCGCGAGCGGGCGTCCGAGGTAGGCGAGATCGAGGCGTTCGCGCAACCAATCCAGGCTGCCGCCGCCGCCATCGATGACGTCGTCGGCGTCGCGGCAAAAGGCATAAAGCGCGACCGCCGGGTCGCGGATCGACGCCGGCAACAGTTTGGCCGCGGCGTCGAAGCTCTTCGACCCTGCGCGCAGCAGCGCGCGGCAGGCACGCTGGTCGGCGGCTTCGAGGTCAACGCGCGGCGGCATGCGGCACCACGCGATCCAGCACCTTGGCCGAGGACAGCACGCCCGGCACGCCGGCGCCGGGATGGGTGCCGGCGCCGACGAGATAGAGCCCGGCTATGTCCTCGCTACGGTTGTGCGGGCGGAACCAGGCGCTTTGGCGCAGCACCGGTTCCAGCCCGAAGGCGGCGCCTTGCCAGGCGCACAGCCGATCGGCGAAATCCAGCGGCGTCATCAGCTTCGAGGTGACGACGTGGCTGCGCAAACCGGGCAGTACGGTGGCGGACAGGTGTTCCTCGATCGCCGCGCGGTATGGTTCGGCGGCGGTGTGCCAGTCGGTCGCGCCGGCCAGGTTAGGCACAGGCGACAGTACGTAGAACGCGTCGCAGCCGGGTGGGGCGAGGGAAGGATCGGTCGCCGTCGGGCGATGCAAGTAGAGCGAGAAATCCTTGGCCAGCAGCTTGCGCTTGAAGATGTCGGCCAGCAATTCGCGATAGCGCGGACCGAGCAGGATGGTGTGGTGTGCGACGTCTTCGTAGCGGCGGTCGGTGCCGAAGTACCAGACGAACAGGCTCATGGAATAGCGGGCTCGTCGCAGTTTGCGATCGGTCCAGCGGCGGCGTGCTTGCGGCGGCAGTAGCTTGGCGTAGGTCCAGGCGGCGTCGGCGTTGGATACTACAATGTCGGCCGGGATGGTTTCACCGGATACCAGTTGGACTCCCTGGACGCGGCCGCCGGCGATGGTGATGCGGGACACCTCGGCGTCGTAGCGCATGGTGCTGCCTTGGGCTTCGATCAGGTTCACCAGGCCGCAGACGACCTCTCCGGTGCCGCCCATGGCGAAATGCACGCCCCAGCGGCGTTCGAGATAGGGGATCAGGGTATAGATCGCGCTGGCGGTGAACGGATTGCCGCCGATCAAAAGCGGGTGGAAGCTGCAGACGATGCGCAGCTTCTCGTTCTTGATGAAGCGGCTGACCAGGCGGTAGACGCTTTGGTAGCCGCCTAGCCGGATCAGATCGGGGGCGATCCTGGCCATGTCCGTCAGCGAGTTGAACGGTTCGGCGCCGAGTTGTTCGAAGCCGATGCGGCAGGTGGTTTTGCTGAGCCGCATGAACCGTTCGTAGCCGTCGAGGTCGGCGGGGGCGAGAAGACTGATTTCGCGGCGCATCGAATCGGGGTCGCCGCTGCAGTCGAAACTGGAGCCGTCATCGAAACGGATGCGGTAGAACGGGGAGACCGGCTGCAAGGTCAGGTCGTCTTGCATCCGCCGGCCGCATAGGTGCCAAAGCTCTTCGAGCAGGAAGGGCGCGGTCAGGATGGTCGGGCCGGCGTCGAAGGTAAAGCCATCCTGGCGGAACACCGAGGCGCGGCCGCCGGCGGCTTCGAGTTTTTCCACGACAGTGACGCGGTAGCCGCGGGCGCGCAGCCGGATCGCGGCGGCGAGGCCGCCGAAGCCGGCGCCGATCACCACGGCATGGGGCGGGGTGGGGGGTGCTGGAGCGTGGAGGGAGGTATCCGTCAACAGGTCCATACACCGAAGTGTAAGCTAAAGGTGACAGTTTTGGCTAGGGGCCGACGCGTGGAGTTTGCTTCGGAGAACGGTATTTAGCCGAACCAGCGTTGACGCAGATCGGCCAGATGCGCGACCAGCGCCGCCGCCAGTGCGAGCGGCAGCCAGGGCCAGGCGGTTCCATCGAGTGCCGCGCGGATCGCCAGCATCAAGAAAACGCCCGGCAACAGCATCCGCACGACGCCGATCGGTCGTAGTGGGTCGTTTTCCGTCGGCTTCGATGGCTCGATGGGGCCGGGGGGCGCCGCGGTCTCGGCTTGGGCGGCGGATGCTGACGAACCCTTCGGCCGCGGCCGAGGGGTGACCTCGCGGCCCAGGGCCGAGCGATTGACGAGGCGTCGGCGTGCCAGGAGCAGGCCGATCGCCTCCAGCAACGTCAGGACGAGCACCAGATCGATGATGTGCGGCGAGCTAAAAATCCGCTGCATGTTCGTTCTCGGCCGGCCGGGTCACGCTGCGGCGGATATGGTGGATGCCAAAGAATGCCACCGCCGCGACTACGGGGATGCTGACGCCGATCGCCAGCGCGGGGTCGACGTGCAGGCCGGCGAAGCGCAGCGCCTCGGCGGCGTGGCCGACCAGGGCGGAGACGTAGTAGGTGACTGCAGCAACCGAGAGGCCCTCGACGGTCGATTGCAGACGCAACTGCAAGCGTGCGCGGCTGTTCATCGAGGCCAGCAGTCGCTGGTTCTGTTGTTCCCGCGTCAGGTCGACCCGGATCGATAGAAGGTGGGTGGCGCGGTCGACGCGCAGCGACAGCGATTCCTGGCGGCTGGCGATGGAGCGCCAGGTGTTCATTGCCGGTGCCAGCCGGCGTTCGGTAAATTCGCGCAGCGTCTGCAGGCCGGTGATACGCTGCTCGCGCAGTTCGTCGATGCGTCTGCGCATCAACTCGTAATAGGCGTCGGCGGCGCCGAAGCGGTAGCGCATTTCCGACTGCTGGTTTTCGATCTCGGCCTCAAGCTGGGTAAGGCGATCGAGCAGCGCGGGTTCCTCGGCCGGCTGCACCGATACCAGCAGCGCAGTGATGCTGGCCAGTTCACGTTCGGAGTTGGCGAGCAGGGGACCGGCGCCGCGGGCAACCGGAAGTGCCAGCAGCGCCAGAATTCGGTAGGTGTCGATTTCCAGCAGACGTTGCGCGATGCGGCCGGCCTGCCAGGGCGTTGTCGCGTGATCCAGCATCAGGTGGCGGCTGAAGCCATCGGCGTGGATTTGAAGATCGGTCAGCGCGGTCACGGCGGCGCCGGAGACGGCGGCGCCGACCGGCATGTTGCCGTCGAACCAGCAGGTCGCGATGGCGGGCAGGTCGAGCTCGCCCGGTTCGGCCTTGATCAGGGCGACGTGGGCGGCGACCACGACCTCGCCGGGAAGGGCGGCGACCCAATCGGGGGGCAGTTCGGCGATCGCGGGGTGGTGGAAAGCGTCGTCGGCATCGCCATCGGCGATGAAGGTAAAGCGGATGAACTCGGTGTGCCGCTCCCATTTGACCCGCAGCGCGCCGAGCTGGGCGCTGAAATGCAGCAGGCTTTGCGGCGGCGGTTCCAGGTTGTGGCGGCGGCACAGGTCGCTGATGGCGGCCCAGCCGGCTTCGCGTTGCGTCGTGTCGCACAGCAGCGCCAGGTAGGAGAGCCGGGAGGGGGCGATCAATGGCTCCGGCGGGCGGGCGTGCACCTCGTCGTTGAGTTCGACCCGCTGCGGGTGGTCAGCCGGCAGCTTCATGCGCCACCATGCGCCGCAGCAGCGCGGCGATCTCGGCGGGACGTTCTTCGTGCGCGAGGTGGCCCGAGCCGTGCAGTGAGACTAGTTCCGCGGTCGGCACCAGGGCTCGCACGCGAAGGGCTTCGGCCGGCGGGACCATGCCGTCCCGGCTGCCTGTGACCAGGACCAGCCGGCAACGCAGGCCTGGCATATCGCGCTGCAGGGGACGCAAGTCCCAGTTGGCCATCAGAGACAATGCGCCGTGGACGTGGCCGGAGTTGCCGGCCAGCCGGCTGTATAGCCGCATCCCCTCGGGATCGATGCTGGATCCGGTGGACCGCATCATGCGTTCGACGCTGGGGCGGGAACCGGCGAACAGCGCGAATGCCTTGGCGGTGACCGAGGAACTTGCCAGGAACCTTGCGGCGGGGCCGAAAAAATCGTTGGCCATGCCGGGAAACGGCAGCAGCGCTCCGGCCAGGCTGACGACGGCGACCGGTTCGATGGACCCTTGCAGGGTCATGTGCACGGCGATCGCGGCGCCGGCCGAATGGCCGACGGCGAGGGTGGGCCGGAGACCGAGTTCGCGCAGCAGGGCGTCGATGCCGTTGGCCACCGCGACAAGCGTGTAGCCCGAGGCGCGGCTTGGCGAGGCGGTGAAACCGTGTCCGGGCAGGTCCGGCGCCACGACGGTGAAATCGGTTGCCAGCATCGGTGCCAGGGCGCGGAACGAATGGGTGGAGGCGCCGGTGCCGTGCAGCAGCAGCACGACTGGTCCCTGGCCAAGCACCTGGACGTGCCAGCGCAGGCCGCCGGCGCTGACGAACCGGCTGGCCGCGCGGTTTGGCCAGTCGCGGCCGTCGCGGCCCCAGTTCAACCCCCTGCTCACGCCGCCGCGGCGGCTCGGACCGCGCGCGACAGGGCGCCGGCATCGGCGTACGGCAGCGGCAGGTAGTGCGCGGCCATCTCGGTGGCGATGCGGCGGGCAAACGGGTTGGGCCGCGGGGAGGTGTCGATCAACAGCGCGGCGACCCCGGACATGCGCAGCGCTCGGGCGGCTTCGATGGCCTCGGCCTCGGCGCGCGGGCGGCCGCCGGTTCCGTCGCGCGCGATGTTGGCGTGGGCGTCGGTCAGCAGGGTGATCACCGGGGTGCGGCCGGCGCGGCGGACGGTGTCGGCGAGCGTCGTTGCGGCCTCGATGCCGGCGGCCAGCGGGGTGGGGCCACCGCCGGGCAGGCCGGCGAGGCTGCGTTTGGCGCGGAGCAGGGATCCGGTCGGGGGCAGCAGAAGCTTGGCGGCATTGCCCCTGAACGCGATCAGCGCCACCTGGTCGCGGCGGACGTAGCAATCGGCAAGCAGCAGTTCGACCGCGCCCTTGGCTTCGGCCAGGCGGTGCATCGCGGCGGACCCGGACGCATCGACCGCGAACACGGTGGTGGCGCCGATGCGCTGGCGAAAGCGGATGATGCGGAAATCGTCCTTGCGCACTTCGAAACGACCGGAGCGTCGGCGCAGAACCTGCCACGGCGCGGCGGCTTTGAGGGTTTCCAGGAGATGCAGCCGAGCACCGTTGCGCGGCTCGCCTGGGCGGGTGCCGATCGGGCGGCCTCGGGTGGTGGAGGATCGGACCTGGCCGGCACGTCCTGGTGCGCGGGCGGGTGCCCTTGGTGCGTCGTTCGCCACCAGGGCTGCGAGCAGATCGACGGGCAGGGCGGCCTTCACGGCGTCCAGCACGACGTCGGAGAGGGGTTGGTCGGGCAAGGTTTGCGGGTCCGTGGCGGGGTCTTGTGTTGTCGGGTCTTGTTTTTCAGCGGGCGGTTCCGGGATTGGTTCCGGCTGCTCCTCGGTGTCGGCTTGCTGGGGGGCGGGGAATCGGGTCGCCCGCGGTGTCAGGACGAGCCGCGCCGCCGATCCGAGGTCATCGTCGGTTATCTGATCGTTGCCGGATCGAATCGCTGCGGCGCGGGCTGCCCGAAGAGCGAGGAGCGGAGCGCGGAGCGAATCGATTCCGAGTGCCAGGGCGGCATGGCACAGGGCTTCGGCGGCTGCGGGGGCGGTTTCGACCGATGCGGTTTCGAGCGATATGGGGTCGAGCGATGCAGGCACTGGCAGGGTTGCGACCGAACCGGCGATGTCGCGTAGCGACACCTCATTTAGGTCGATATGGAACGCCATCCGATCCAACAGCGATGCCGGGGTGCGTTCGTCGGGTTCGACACCTTCGTCCAGCGCCACGATGGCGAAACGGGTCGGCAGGATCCGCGCCAGTCCATCGCGCTGCAGGGTGATGGCGCCGGTATCGAGCGCGGCGCGCAGGCGGGCCTGGGTCGCGGCATCGATCCGTTCGGCCATGGCGAGCAGCACGACGCCGCCATCGGCCTCGGCCAGCAGGCCTTTTTGCGCCACCGGGCGGCCGGCTTGCAGCGTCGCGGCGAGATCGAGCCCGCCAAGCAGGCGGTCGTCACCGACGTGCAGCGGCAATCGGCGCACGGGTCGTTCCGGTGGCAAGGATTGATGCAGCAGCTTGAGGAAATGGTCGCGCACCGGTCCGGCTGCGGCGCGTATCGACAGCCCGCCCAGGCCGATCGGGTCAATGGAAAACAGCCCCAGGGATTGCAGCGCGTCGGCCCAGGCGGCCGCCCCGGTCATGGGCCGAGGATCTCCTCGGCGGCCCGGGCAACGCGGGTGCTGGCGACGGCTTCGTCCAGCGGGTTGCGGCGCAGGCGATGGCCCAGCACCATCGCCGCGACCCGGCGCAAATGGGTGTCGGCGACCTGCGCCGCGTCTTCCAGTGCCGCTACGGCGCGGCCGGCGCGGATCAGGGTCAGTTCGCCGCGCAGGCCATCGGTGCCGAGCGCCATGCACAGCCGGGCGGCTTGTTCGAGCGCGGTGTCGGGCACCAGGATGGAGGGCAGTCGGTGTTGTGAAGCAACGATCTGGCGGCGCAGCTTGTCCTGTGGTTTGCGCCAGCTTTCGGCGAACGTTACTGAATCGGATTCAAACCGGTCGCGGCGGCGGATTACTTCAACGCGGGTCGGCAGATCCATCGGTGTGCGCACTTCGACCGAGAGGCCGAAGCGGTCGAGCAACTGCGGCCGCAGTTCGCCCTCTTCGGGGTTGCCGCTGCCGATCAGCACGAAACGGGCAGGGTGACGGACGCTGAGCCCCTCGCGCTCGACCAGATTCTCGCCGGAGGCGGCGACGTCGAGCAACAGATCGACCAGGTGGTCCTCGAGCAGGTTGACTTCATCGATGTAGAGGAAGCCGCGGTTGGCGCGGGCAAGCAACCCGGGCTCGAACACCTTGACCCCGGTCAGTGCGCGTTCGAGGTCGAGCGCGCCGACGATACGGTCTTCCGTGGCGCCGAGCGGCAGATCGACGACCGGCACAGACGCGGTCTCGCTTTTTCCCTTTCCGGCGGCGCGGCAGTCGTCGCACCAGCGATCGAGTGAGGCCGGATCGCAGCGGTAGCGGCAGCCGGCCATGACCTTCATCGGCGGCAACAGGGCGGCAAGGGCGCGCACTGTGGTGGACTTGCCGGTGCCGCGATCGCCGAACGCCAGCACGCCGCCGATGCCCTGATCGACGGCCGCGATCAGCATGGCGAGCTTCATATCCTCTTGCCCGACGATCGCGGCGAACGGGAAGGCGGCGCGCGTCACCGGCGATGCTTCTGGCTGACGGCTACGGCACCGCTCAGGGTTACGGATCGGCTGGGATGCATCGCAGCGTTATCACGTGAGCGGCCTGGAGCGTCAAGCCCGGTTGTCAATGGTGCAACCAACTGTCATGTGGGGGTGACACTCGTTCAGTCGTTGGAGGAATGCCAGATCAGGTAGCCCAGCATCTCGGCGGTGCGGGTGACGGATTGTCGGATCGCTTCCAGCATGTTCGGCATCTGCGCCGGGTCGACGCTGTCGGCGATTTCCAGGGCGGCGAGCTGGGCGTTTTCCAGCACCGTGGAAAGCAGGTTGCGGAACACCAGATCGGACTTCGAATCGAGCCGGCCGATCACTGGGCGAGGCTGCTGGATCACGCCTTCCTGGAAACGCCGGCGCGCGCTTTCGGCCGCCTTGCGCTCGGTCAGGTCGGTGAACATTAGGGTGAAGCCGAGCAGGCGAGCTTGCGGGGCGAACACCGGGTCGGCGCGGACCAGGAACGGCATTGGGGTATCGAAGCGGCCTTCGAGTTCGACCTCGCCGCGCCAGCCGCGTCGGTTCTTCACCGCTTCCTGCAGCGCCTCCTCCGGGGTGGCGAACAGGGTCAGCAGATCGGACACCGAGGAGGGGCGTTTGGCATGCGGCGGCAGCAGCGCGTCGAATGCCGAGTTGATCTGCAGGATGATCCCGTCGGGGTCAGCGATGACAACCGGATTGCCTGACTGCTGTACTTGACGGCGCACTTGGTCGACCTGGTCCTCAGCGATCAGGGCGCGCACCGAGCGAAACTGGATGACGACATCGGTCACGCTTTCGCCGATCATGCGCGCGGTGGCGAGGTCGGCTGGTCCCCAGGGCTCCGCGGTGGCTTCCACTACTTGGTGCCATTGGGCGAATGAGCGACGCGGTGAAAGGGTGGAGGGATCGTCGCCGACGAGATGCGGCTCGAACGGGTTGCCGCCCCAGGTGACGGTGCGGATGCGTTCGGGTCGCAGCCAGATCAGGTATTCACCCGCCATCGTGGAGACCGGCGCCGCCAGCAGGCCGCTGGCGATCGGGGTCAGCGCGGCGAATTGCGGGGCGTCCTTGGCAAAGCCGGTGGTGGAGATGAGACCGGAGCGCGGCTGCCGATCCAGCCAGGCGGCGATGTCGCGCAGCGCGGCGGTGCTGGGGACCTCGCCGACGGTGCGCACCTCATTCTCGAAAATCAGTGCGGCGCCGGTTGCGCCAAGCGGTTCGAGCAGGGCGGTAGATCGATCGAACAGGGCGTTGCGCCAGTCGCCCTCCTTGGCGATTACCCGGACCATCTGTTGTTCCAGGCGACGGACCGAGAATTCGGCCTGGGCCTGGATGAAGCTCTCCAACGCGGCGATCCGGGTTGCCACCGCCTCGGCCAGCAATTCGCAGACCGCGCGTTCCTCGAAGTGCATGAAGCGGGGGACGTAGTGATGGCACGATACCAGTCCCCACAGCTTGCCGTTGACCAGCAGCGAGACCACCAGCGTGCCGCGAACCCCCATGTTCTTCAGATACTGCAGGTGGATCGGCGAAATGCTGCGCAGGAAGCACAGCGACATGTCCAGATGATCCCCGGTGATCGGCGACAATGGCGGGGTCAGGGCTGCCGGGGTGTATTCCACGTCGCGCAGCACGCGGACCCGGTTGCGTTCGTAGAGGCGTCGGGCGATCTGCGGGATGTCGGTGGCTGGGTAACGATTGCCGAGGAACGATTCGAGGGTTGCTTCCCTGGCCTCGGAGAACACCTCGCCATGGCCTTCGTCGTCGAAACGATAGATCATGACGCGGTCGTAACCGGTGAGATTTTTAAAGATGCTGGCTGCTTCGTCGCACAGGGCGCGCAAGGTTGACGCCGCCATGATCGCCTGCAGTGCTCGTTCCAGATGGTGCGACAATTCAACGGCGGGGCCGGCGCGTTCGAGTTCGATGATCAGGCCGCCGCCGAGTGGGCGGTGGATCAGGCAATCGAATTCACGCCGGCCGCGACCGACGATGCAGCGGACGCCGCGGATGATTTCATGCAGCGGATCGGCAAAATGGGGACGCAGCCGTTCGGCCAAATCCCCCCGTATCTGGTCCAACGATTTGCCGATCGGATCGCTGTCGAGACCGAGGAAGGCAGCGGCGTTGTCACTGACCTGAATGATTACGTTGTCGGTTTCACGTATCAGCAGGAGGGCGCCATGCGGTTGAACCGACCCGGCCAGATGAATTTGTTCGCGTTCGCAGTTTAAAAGATCGGCCTGCCCGAAGGCAGGTGTCGCGGCCGCACTAGCCGGCACAGTTCATCCTCCCGACTTGCTTATGCGTCGGAGTATGGACCCGTGCGTGAATGCCCGTCCATCTCGTACTGGGCCAGTTTCTTGTAGAAACCTTGTCGGCTCATGCCGAGGATTTCGGCGGCGGCGGTACGGTTGCCTTCGGTGAGGTCGAGCGCGGCGACGATGTAGTGGCGCTCGACCAGCCCGACCGTGTCGCGAACCAAGGAGCGCAGCGAGGCTTTGCCGGATTGTTCGATGATTGCTGCGAGCGCGGCGTGCAGACTGGGGGAATTTTCGCTGACAGAGACCCGGCGGCTGACGTCTCGTAACAACAGCGCGATGTCGTTTGGCTTGGAGGCGGTATCGCCGGCGGCGGAGATTTCGACAGCGGTATCGCCGCCGAGTTCGCCGTGGATGCTGGTGGCGAACAGGCGGACGGAACCGTAACGATTGAGGTTGGCGAGCAACGCCGCGAGGTCGGCTCCAGGCTCGGACAGCCAGCGGCCGAGCGGTTCGCCGAGCACGGCACCCTCGGCGCCGGCCTCGGCGAGGTCGAGAAACGCGCGATTGACCCGGCGGATGATGCCATCGCGATCGGTGACGACGAAGGCGTCGGGCAGGCGATCGATGAAGCTATCCAGTTTGGACCGGTCGGTTTCACGCGGCGCCGGTTCCGGTACGCCACCGGCGGGGGCGAGTTGAACGAGGAACAGCGGGCCTGGATCGCTGGTCATCAGCGAAGCCCGCACCAGCCATGCGGCACGTTGTGGCCCGAGGTGTAGCAGTACGCCGGGCGCGCGGCCGTATTGGCTGACCCGTTTCAGCATCGCCTGGAACTGGTGGCGTTCATCGGCGGCCATTTCCGGCAGCAGGTCGCGTCCACGGGTCAGGCCAAGGGCGCGCATCGAGGCCGGGTTGGCTTCGATAATCCGCAAACTGTTGGCGTCGAGCAGCAGCACGGCCTCGTTCGAGGCGTCGAACAGCAGGCGATAGCGGGTCTCGACTTCGCGCAGCTTCCAGTATTCCTGTTCCATCGCCTGCTGGGCGGCGACCAGGCGCGACTGCAGGTCGGAGACGGCATTCAGGTTGCGCCCGACGGCGATCATGCCGGCTTTTCCACCGAGACGGACGGTGGTGTACTCCATCGGAACTTCGAGGCCGCTGGGGAATCGCTGGTTGACCTGGCGGAAGGCGGAGACCCCGTTCTCACGCGCGTCGGCCAACATGCGCATGACCTTGCCGCCGAGATCGTCGCCGAAGGTGTCCACCCATGGTCGGCCGCGCCATGCGTCAATCGATTCATCGGAGACGGTGTTGGACACCATCGCGTCCTGAATGACGCCGTCGAGATCCATCATCAAGGTGACGTCAGGCTGTGCGATGTTGATGCTGGGCGGCAGCGCAATGGTGATTGTAACCTCCTGTAGACGTCACCCTCTGAGGTAGGCGAGCTTACGGCGGTTTACAGGCCAAGACGAGCGATTTAGGCCGCATTCCGCGGGTCTGCAGGTTAAAGTTCGATCACACCGCCCCGCAGGCCCTTGGTGACGGCTTCGGCTCGGCTGGCGGCGTCGAGTTTGGTGAACAGCGCCTCGAGATGGAATTTGACAGTGTGGACCGAGATCCCGAGGCGACGGGCCATCGCTTTGTTGCTGAGGCCCTCGCCGATCAGGCCGAGGATTTCGCGCTCCCTCGGGGTCAGCAGCGGCATGTCGTCGGCGGGTGCGAAGCCCTTGATATCGGGCGCGGCGGTGGAGCGCACCAGCAGGCCGGCGAACACTGCGCGCAGCGCGGCATCGAGTTGCTGGGCGGTGGCGTCGGGCATCAGCACGCCGGCCGGTGCGCCGGCAGGTGAGCCCCTGGTGAGTGCGACGACCGGCGCCTCGGCCTCTTTCGGCAATGGCGAGGACCCGCGATCCATATCGCACAGCTCCACGTCCGGGGTTTCGTCGGTGAGGAGGTGCCCGGCGGCCTGCAGCATCGCCGCCAGACCGTGGCGGCGCACCGGATCGGTGGCGTGGACCCGGACCCGGAGGCCGCCGGTCGCGGTCATGCCGGCGGGCGGGCGGCGATGGTCAGGCTGATCGCCTGCACCGCCCCGGCGCGCAGCACCCGCAGCGTGGCGGTCTGGCCGATGCGGTCGGCATTGAGCAGGGCCGACAGGGCGCGTGGCCGATCGAGTGCGCCGCCATCGATATCGAGCACGATGTCGCCGGGCAGGATGCCCGCTGTCTCGGCTGGGCCGCCGCCGGCGAGGCTGACCACCATTAGCCCGCTATCCCGGCCAGCGGACTGACGGAAGCTATCCGGGATGGAGACAGGTTGCAGACCAACGCCGAGCCAGGCGCGGGCGATGCGGCCATCGTTGAGTAGCGGGTCGATGACGCGGCTCAGGGTGGCGGTCGGGATGACGATGGTGCGCCGGCGAGGCCCGGACGTGGACATGCCGATCAGATCACCGGCCAGCGACAGCACCGGGCCGCCTTCGTCGCCGCCCAGCCTGGTGTCGAGCCGGATCAGCGCATCGATGCGGCCGCCCGCCATGCTGTGCCAGGCCTCGCCCAGTGCATGGACCATTGCCAGCCGCGCGGTTGGGTGGCCGGCGGCATCGGCACCGGCCAGCAAGGCGAGGCTGCCGACGCGGACTGCCCCGGTCGGCGGCGGCAGGGCGCCGTCGAGTGGCGCGTGCAGCTTCAATACCGCCACGTTGGTGCCGGGATCACGACCCGCCAGCGTCGCCTGCACGGTTTGGCCGCCGCGCACCACGACAAGCGAGGCGGCGTCTTGCGGCAGCGTCTGTTCCGAGGCGATGACGACATCGGGGCGCCACAGGATGCCGCTTTTCGGCTGCCTGCCGGTGCGGATGCCGACGACGACCGGCGCCACGGCGGGGATGCGGTCGGCGAGAGCGGACGAGAACTGCTCGATCATATCCATGCGCTGATGACCTCCTTGCATGGTCGCAGGTTGCGCCGGTTCGGGGCGCGCCGGCATCGGGCGGATGACCGGGATGGCGCCTCGCCGGATGGCCGGGTGTCCGGCGCCGCCGCGGGCTTCCAATTTGGGTGATGAAAGGAAGACTTCCATGCCGCTCGATGCACTGAGTGAGGAACCGGATCCGTATTCTGCCCAGGTGGAGCAAGCGTTCGACCGCGTTGGCCCGGCGGTCGTGCATGTCACCGGGTTCGGCTTGGGCGGGCGTTCGGCCGGTCAGGGGTCTGGGGTGATGTTCACGCCTGACGGCTACGTGCTGACCAACAGCCACGTCGTCGGCCGCGCCGTTCGGCTGCAGGCCAGCCTGACCGACGGTCGCGGCTTGGAGGCCGCCCTGATCGGTGACGATCCGGCCACCGACATCGCCGTGCTGCGACTTTCCGGCGCCGGCCTGCCGCATGCCGAGCTGGGTGCCTCGGCGACGCTGAAGGTCGGGCAACTGGTGGTGGCGATCGGCAATCCGCTGGGCTTCACCTGCACCGTCACCGCCGGGATCGTCAGCGCGCTGGGGCGGACGTTGCGGACGCGGGCGGGGGGCCTGCTCGACAGCGTGATCCAGACCGACGCAGCGCTGAATCCGGGCAACTCGGGAGGGCCGCTAGTGTCCGGTCCTGGGCGGGTGGTGGGGATCAACACGGCGATGATCGCGCCGGCGCAGGGCATCTGTTTCGCGATCGGCATCGACACCGCGGTGTGGGTGGCGACCCGGCTGATGCGCGACGGCCGGGTGCGCCGTTCGCGGCTGGGACTGGCGGCGCAGACCGTTCCCATCGCCACCAGGGTGCGCCGTTTCCATGCGCTGGAGCAGGCCAGCGGAGTGATGATCTCAGAGCTTGCCGCGAACGGTCCCGGCAGGCAGGCGGGCCTGCAGCCAGGCGATGTGCTGGTGTCGTTCGACGGCATTGCGGTCACCGGCGTCGATGATCTGCACCGCAGCCTGACGGAGGAGCGCGCCGGCATCGCGGTGCCGCTGCGGTTGCTTCGCCGGACCGAGTTGCTGACGCTGCCGGTGACGCCCCGGGAGGGCTGACGGCGAGGGTTCGGGATCGGCGGGCTCACGGGCTTCTGACGATTGCCGCGCGCGATCGCATGGTTGGGGCGCAACCCATGGGGCGTGCCGTCCGCTTACGTCCTGGCAACAAGGGGAACCGTCCGTGGCGAAAGTGGTGGTTATTACCGGGGCAGGCGCCGGCGTGGGTCGGGCGACGGCGCGGGCGTTCGCGCACCGACGCTGCGACGTCGGCTTGATCGGGCGCGATGTGGAGCGACTGGAGCACGCTGCCGTGGAATTGCGCGAATTGGGCGTCCGCGCGGTGGCTGCTCCGGCCGACGTCGCTGACGCCAACGCGGTCGAAGCCGCAGCCAGCCAGATCGAGCAGCACCTCGGGCCGATCGATATCTGGGTCAACAATGCGATGGCGACGGTGTTTGCCCCGGTATCGGAGATCGGCGTCGCGGAGTTCAGGCGCGGCACCGAGGTCACCTATCTGGGCACGGTTCATGGCACGATGGCGGCGCTGCGCCGGATGCGGACGCGCCGGCGCGGTGTCATCATCAATGTCGGGTCGGCGCTGGCGTACCGGTCGATCCCGCTGCAGGCGGTATATTGCGGCGCCAAGTCGGCGATCCGCGGCTTTACCGACAGTCTGCGCTCCGAATTGATCCACGACCGGGCGGGGATCAGCCTGTGCATGGTGCACCTGCCGGCGGTGAACACGCCGCAGTTCGATTGGGCGCTGAACAAGTTGGGGCGCCGGACGCAGCCGGTGCCGCCGATCTACCAGCCGGAGGTTGCCGCGCGCGCCATCGTGTTCGCGGCGTTTCATCCCCGGCGTGAGATCTGGGTCGGCTTCCCCACCGTGGTGGCGATCCTGGCCAACCGCATCGCCCCTGGCCTGGCCGATCGGTATCTGGCGGGCAGCGGCTATCGCGGGCAGATCACCAGCGAACCGAAGCCGGCCGACGCGCCGGCCAATCTGTTCGCTCCGGTGGCGGGCGAGGTCGGCGCGCACGGGCGGTTTGGGCGGCAGGCGCGCAACGAGAGCTGGGAGATGTTCACCAGCCGGCACCGGGATGCGGTCATGGTCGGCGTCGTCGGCCTGCTGTTCCTGGCGGGGCGGAGGTTGTTGTGGAAGCGACGGTGATTGGGCCGGCAGGGCCCGCGTGACTTCCGAGGAGCCACTGCATGACTGAGGTGCAAACGCATGGCTGAAGCGGACAAGATCGTGCTGTTTCACTGCCCAAATTCGCGTTCCAGCGACTGGTTCTGCTCGAGGAACTGGTGCGCCCTATGAGCTTCGGGTGATGAACATGCGGGCCGGCGAGCAGCGGCAGCCGGCCTATCTGCGGGTCAATCCGATGGGCAAGGTGCCGGCGATCCTGCACGACGGTGTGCTGGTGACCGAGCAGGTGGCGGTTTATTTGTATCTGGCCGATCTGTTTCCGGAGGCGGGTTTGACGCCGTCGATGGGTGATTGGAGGCGCGGCCCGTATTTGCGCTGGATGGCGTTCTATGCCGGGTGTTTCGAGCCGGCGTTGGTGAACCGGGCGATGTAGCGCGAGCCTGGGCCGCTGGCGATGTCGCCGTACGGCACGTCCGACAGTGTTATGTCGGCGTTGAAAACGCAGCTTCAGGCGGGTCCGTTCATGCTTGGCACGGCGTTCTCGGCGGCTGATGTGCTGTGGGGTTCGGCGCTGGGATGGACCACGCGGTTCGGCCTGGTTTCGGAAACACCGGAGATCAAGGCCTATCTCGGCCGGGTTACCGAGCGTCCGGCGGCGATGCGGGTTCGGGAGCGGGACGCGGCGCTGGCCGAACAGCACAAGACGTCATGATATTGGAACAGTGATGGCGTGTGGAATTGGTCGGATCAACTTGGCCGAATTTCGCCGATAAGTGCAGATCAATTTTGTTCAGGACGAGGCGATGCCGGACACCGGTGCAACGAGTTTTCCGATCTCTGACCGCAACCGCCTGAGGCGGACGCACGAACGCGGCCGGTTCGACAAGGCGACGGTATATGACATCCTCGATTCCGCCATGGTGGCGCACATTGCCTATGTGATCGATGGCCAGCCGTTTTGCACGCCAACCGGGTTCTGGCGCGAGGACGACAAGCTGTATTGGCATGGGTCGTCGGCCAGCCGGATGATCCGCAGCCAGTCGGCGGGGGTGCCGGTATGCGTGACGGTGACCCACTTCGACGCCATCGTGCTGGCGCGCAGTGGCTTCCATCACTCGGTCAATTACCGTTCGGTGATGGCGTTCGGCACGGCGCGGATGGTTGACGACCAGGAAGAGAAGCGGCGGCTGATGGATCGCTTCGTTGATCGGCTGTTCCCGGGCCGCTCCGGCGAGATCCGGCC
The DNA here is from genome assembly GCF_965277825.1 of Rhodopila sp. Classification (NCBI taxonomy): domain Bacteria; kingdom Pseudomonadati; phylum Pseudomonadota; class Alphaproteobacteria; order Acetobacterales; family Acetobacteraceae; genus Rhodopila; species Rhodopila sp. The sequence continues at coordinate 2,331,691 of NZ_OZ255846.1, forward strand.
GCCCACGAAGCAAGAGATGAAGGCGACGAGCTTCGTGGTGATGCCGATCGATCAGGCGTCGGGCAAGATCCGTGCGACTCATGTCGTGGACGACGAGGAGGACTATTCGCTGCCGGTCTGGACTGCCCGCATTCCGTTGCGGCAGGTGTTGGGCGAGGCTGAACCGTGTCCTCGGCAACTGCCTGGGCTGGCGGTTCCGCCCGGCATGGCGGGGTATCGGGATGGTCGTTTACTGGAAGAGGCTTTGCGGGAAGCGTTTGACGTGACGTATCCGGACTGATCGGCCGGGGGGTTTGCTGACCCCTTGCGCCACACCGCCCTGTGTGCCACGGTCGTCGGATGGCACGTATCGAAGACCTTCCCCAGGCGACCCGCGACGCGGTTCTGAGCGTTCCCTGTCCGGCGTTCGAGACGACACCGTTCGTATCCGGGCCGCCGTTGGGGCGGCGCCGGGTCGCCATCGTGTCCAGCGCGGCGCTGATCCGACGCGGCGACATGCCGTTTGCATTCGGGTCGGGCGAGTGCCGCTTTGTCGCGGCTGACACGCCGCCTGGCGACCTGCTGCTCAGTCACGTGTCGATCAATTTCGACCGCGCCGGGTGGCAGCGCGACATCAACGTGGTGTTCCCGATCGATCGGCTGCGCGATCTGGCCGCGATGGGTGAGATCGGCGGCGTGGCGGAGACGCATTACACCGTGATGGGATCGACCGACCCGGCGGCGATGGACCAGGCGGTGGACCAGATCGAGGGGCAACTGCGGCAAGAACGGATCGATTCCGTGCTGCTCAGCCCGGTCTGACCGCTTTGCACGCGCGCCGTGTGCGCGCTTGGGCATAGGCTTGAAGAACGCGGGTTTTCGACGGTGGCGATAGCGTCGGTGCGGGCGCAGGCCGAGAAGACGCGGCCGCCACGGGCGTTGTGGACCTCGGCGATACTGGGGCGTCCGGTCGGCGAGCCGGAGGATCCGGGGTTTCAGTTGCGGGTCGTTCGGGCGGCGCTGGGGTTGCTGGAGCGGACCGATGGGCCGGTGATCCTGGAGGATTTTCCGGATGACCCGCCCGGGTGGGTGGACAATCCGGGCTGGGTGGCGCCGGGAACGAATGCGTCGGATGGGTTCGCAGCGGAATTGGCGGCAATGCTACCGCTTTGGCAGGTGGCACAGGCGCGGTTCGGCCGCACCTCGGTGGGGCTGAGCTTCCAGGTGCCCGAGATGTGGCCCGGGTTTGCCGCGGCGGTGCTGGATGGGGGGCTGCCGGTGGTGGCGGAACTGGGCACCACGGCCTTGTCGGTTCGGTTCCTGTGCGATGACATCAAGGCGCTATATGGCGAGGCGGCCCAGGCGGTGGGGCCAGCGCCTTCGGCTGGGCAGGTGGATGGCTGGTTCTGGCGGCGTACTGCGGCGGGGGCGTTGCTGCGGCGGCTTCGGCTGGTGGCGATGGAGAGTGGGAACCATGCGCTGAAGACGGTGGGGGGGCGGTTTTTCGTGCCGGGGCCTCGGGTGGACGCTTGAGGCCGGAGGGGTCCTAGCCGTCGAGGTGTCCAGGCGCCGTCCCTAGCTAAACATGACAGCGCGTTGAGATGTCAACGTATGGACTTGTTCTGACGGTCAGGGTTCCGCCGTGGCGGGTGTCCGACGGAGATCTGGTGTCGCACACTGGAGCCCGGCTCAACGAGCGGCTGAGGTGAGCTTCTATGCCGGAGTGGCTAATTCTCGACGTAGGGGCCAATCTAGGTCTGTGGATTCTCAGATAAAACCTGGAGCGGGCGAAGGGATTCGAACCCTCGACCCCAACCTTGGCAAGGTTGTGCTCTACCCCTGAGCTACGCCCGCACTCCAATCCGGACGCGCCTTCTAGGCGGATTCACCCCCCATTGCAAGCATCCGCCAAGTCAACCTTTCCGCATCCCTCCCGGCACGCTATACAGATAAACCAAAGCCAGCGGGGAACCACATCGATGCGCCAGATGACACTCGTCGGCTTCCTGCAAGCACAGAACTGCACCAACTTCGTCGGTTCCTGGCGCCACCCGCTGGCCAAACAGGATTTCACCTCGGCCGAATACTACCGCCGCATCGGACGCGCCCTGGAAGCTGGAAAATTCCACCTCGGTTTCTTCGACGATCGCCTGGCGATGCCCGACCGGTTCGGCGGCGACCACGCCCACACCGTCGCCAACGGCATCCGCTGCGTCAAGCTGGACCCGATCACCATCCTCACCGTGATGGGCATGGCCACCGAACGCCTCGGTCTCGGCGCCACCTTCTCCACCACCTACTTCGAGCCGTTCCACGTCGCCCGCGTGTTCGCCACCCTCGATCTCGTCACCGACGGCCGCGCCGCCTGGAACATCGTCACCTCGATGAATGACGGCGAGGCCTTGAACATGGGCCACGCCTCGCACGGCGAGCACGACCGCCGCTACGACCGCGCCGACGAATTCCTTGAAGTCGTCATGGGACACTGGGACGCATGGGACGACGGCGCCATCGTCGCCGACCGCGAAACCGGCCTGTTCGCCCATCCCGACAAGGTCCGCCGGCTCGACTATCAGGGTGAGTATTTTCGCTCCCGCGGCCCGTTCACCGTCCCCAGATCGGCCCAGGGTCACCCGGTGCTGATCCAGGCCGGCCAGAGCGGCCGCGGACAAAAATTCGCCGCGCGCTGGGCCGAGTGCGTGTTCGTCGCCTATCACGATCTGGCCCAGGCCCAGCGCGACTATGCCAGCTTCAAGACCCAGGTTGCAGCCGCCGGCCGCGACCCGGAAAGGGTCTTCGTCTGCGCCGGCGTCTACCCGGTGGTGGCCGAAACCCGCGCCGAGGCCGAAGACCACGCCGCCCTGATCGACGCCTTGCCGAAACAGATCGACAGCCTGTCGCTGCTGTCCGAGGTGCTCAACTTCGACTTCTCCAAACAGCCGATCGACACACCGTTTACCCAGGACCAACTCGACAGTTGGACCGGCGTGCAGGGCATGCGCGACCGCATCAAGCGCGTGCTCGGCGATCGTCTGCCGACCCCACAAGACTTCATCGATATCACCCGGCGCGGCACCTTCCACGACCACCCGCGCTTCATCGGCAGTCCAAAGGACGTCGCCGACGGCATGGAGGAATGGTTCGCTACCCGAGCCTGCGATGGCTTCGTGGTCGCCGCGTCCCATGTGCCCGGCGCCTACGAAGATTTTTCCCGCCTCGTTGTCCCCGAACTGCAACGCCGCGGCCTGTTCCATACCGACTACACCGGGGCCACGCTGCGGGAAAACCTTGGCCTCGACCGCCCCGCGGTCGGCGCTTGGCAATAACGCCGCCGCCCCGCGGTCGGCGCTTGGCAATAACGCCGCCGCCCCCGCGGTCGGCGCTTGGCAATAACGCCGCCGCCCCCGCGGTCGGCGCTTGGCAATAACGGGAAAGAAACCTCAGATGAAACTATATTACGCACCCGGTGCCTGTTCGATCGGCATCCACGTCCTGCTTGAGGAAATCGGCAAGCCATACGAAACCGAACGCATGAACCTGCAGCAAGGCGAGCAGTTCAAGCCGCCGTTCACCGCCGTCAATCCGAAGTCGAAAGTGCCAACGCTGCAACGCGACGACGGCTCGGTGCTGACCGAATTCCCGGCGATCGCCTATTGGCTGGCGAAGAAGAACCCATCCGCCAACTTGCTACCCGACGACCTCGATCTGCAGACCAAGGCGCTGGAACTCACCGACTACGCCGTGGCCACCGTCCACATGCAGGGCTTCGGGCGCCAGTTCCGCCCGTCCAACTTCACACCGAACGCAGCCGATGAGGATGCGGTGAAGGCCCGCGGCAAGGAACTCGCCGAGAAAGGCTTCGCGCTGATCGACAAGGCAATGGATGGCAAGGACTACGCGATCGGACAATTCTCCATCGCCGATGCCGCGATTTTCTACGTCGAGTACTGGTCAAAGCGCGTCGGCATGACCTTACCCTCGCACTGCGCCGCCCATCTGGATCGCATGCTGGCACGTCCCGCCGTACAGCGTGTGATGCAGCAAGAGGGCCTGACCTGAACGATGAGCGCGCCCCCTGTGGACAACCTGCATCGCGTCGCATTCTGGTTCCTGCGCCATGGCGAGACCGACTGGAACGCCCAGGACCTGTCCCAGGGGAACGTCGATATCCCGCTGAACGAGACCGGGCTGGCGCAGGCTCGGTCCGCGTCTCTATTGCTGCGCAATCGCGGGATCAAGGCGATCATCTCCTCGCCGTTGTCCCGCGCCAGGGTCACCGCCGACATCGCCGCGGCCGAACTCGGCCTGCCGGTGCAGATCGATGATGGCCTGCGCGAGGTGTCGTTCGGCGTGCAGGAGGGCAAGCCGATGGCGGAATGGTTCCAGCCCTGGGTGGACGGGCTGTTGACGCCCGCCGGGGCGGAAACCTTTCCGGCCCTGACCGCCCGCGCCGTCGCCGCTATCAACCGCTGCATTTCCCGCCCGCCGATCGTTCTGGTGGTCGCCCACGGCGCGCTGTTTCGCGCCCTGCGCGGCGCCATGGGCCACGAACCGAACGTGCGCACGCGCAACGCGGTGCCGGTCTGGTGCGAACCGCCGCCAAGCGGGGAGACGGTCTGGCGGATCACCTACGCCGATTAAGCCGAGCGCCCAGATAAAGTAGCGGTCGGCGAGCCATCCCCCGGACCCGCAACCGAGCGCTCTATTCCTCCACCGCCAGGCTGTCATCCGCGTCCAGCGTGAACGCGGCGGCCATCAGCGCCCGGGTGTATTCGTGCCGCGGCCGAGCCAAGACCTCGTCGGCGGGTCCGTGCTCGACGACCACGCCATGGCGCAGCACCACGATGCGGTGCGCCAGCGCCCGGACCACCCGCAGATCATGGCTGATAAACAGATAACCCAGACTGTGGTCGTGCTGCAGCTTTTGCAGCAGGTCGACGATCTGCGCCTGCACCGACATATCCAGCGCGCTGGTCGGTTCATCCAGCACCACGAAACGCGGCTTCAGCACCATCGCTCGGGCGATGGCGATGCGCTGGCGCTGACCGCCGCTAAACTCGTGCGGATAGCGGTCGCCGATATCGGCCGCCAGACCGACCTCTTCCAACGCCGAAGCCACACGCAGGCCGCGTTCGGCGCGCAACAGCGACGGCTCGTGCACCGCCAGGCCCTCGGCGACGATCTCCGCCACTGTAAGCCGAGGCGACAGGCTGCCGAACGGGTCCTGGAACACGATCTGCATGTCGGCGCGCAGCTGCCGCAACCGACGTTTGTCCAGCTCCGCGAGGTCGGTGCCGTCAAAGCGGATACAGCCCTGCGCCTGAACCAGCCGCAGCAGCGCGTAACCCATGGTGGACTTGCCCGATCCGCTTTCGCCGACCAGCCCGACTGTCTCGCCTTCGTGCACCACCACGTCGACGCCATCGACGGCGCGGATATGCCCAACCGTCCGCCGCAACACACCGCGACGCATCGGGAAATGCACCTTCACCCCGGAACCCTGCATCAGCGTCGGCGTGCCGGGGGCCAGCGGCAATGGCCGGCCGCGCGGTTCGGCAGCCAGCAGCAGCTTGGTGTAAGGATGGCGCGGATTGTCGAAAACCTCGGACACCAGACCGGCCTCCACCACCCCGCCGTTCTTCATCACGCAGACGCGGTCGGCGTAGCGTCGCACGATCGCCAGGTCGTGGCTGATCAGCAGCAGCGCCAGGCCGCGCACCGACTTCTCCTGCGCCAGCAGCTTCAGGATCTGCGCCTGGATCGTCACGTCCAACGCGGTGGTGGGCTCGTCGGCGATCAGCAGCGCCGGGTCGTTCGCCAGCGCCATCGCGATCATCACCCGCTGCCGTTGGCCGCCGGACAATTGATGCGGATAGGCGTCCAGCCGATGCGAGGCGTCGGGAAATCCGACCTCGCCCAGCAACTTGATCACCCTGGCCCGCGCCGCCTCCTTGGTGACGCGCTGGTGCAGCCGAACCGCCTCGGCGATCTGCTTGCCGATCCTGGCCAGCGGATTTAGGCTGGTCATCGGTTCCTGGAACACCATGCCGGCGACACCGCCACGCAGCCGGCGCAGCAGCCGATCGCCGCCGCCGATCATGCTTTGGCCATCCACCATCACATGGCCCCGGCAGGAGGCGCCCGGCGGCAGCAATTGCAGCAGCGACAGCGCGGTCAACGATTTGCCGGAACCGCTTTCGCCGACCAGCGCCAGCGTCTCGCCGCGATCCAGGGTAAATCCGACGCGGTTCACCACCACGCGGCCGCCGAAGGCAACGGTCAGGTCCTCGACCGTGACCAGACTGGTCTGCCCTGCGCGATTGGTTTGCCCTACGCGACTGGTGTGCCCCGCGCCACGGTTTTGCCCCACTCGGGTCATTTGCGCCGCCCGATGCGCGGGGTCTTGCGCGGATCGAACGCGTCGCGCACCGCCTCGCCGATGAACACCAGCAGGGTCAGCAGCCCGCCCAGCACCACGAACGCGGTGATACCCAGCCACGGCGCCTGGAGGTTGTTCTTGCCCTGCGACACCAGTTCCCCCAGCGAAGGCGACCCCGGCGGCAGCCCGAAGCCGAGAAAGTCCAGGCTGGCCAGGATGGTGACCGAACCGGACAGCGTGAACGGCAGGAACGTCAGCGTCGCCACCATGGCGTTGGGCAGGATATGGCGCCACATCACCGCCGCATCCGACACCCCCAGCGCCTTGGCGGCGCGGACATAGTCCAGGTTGCGGCCGCGCAGGAACTCCGCCCGCACTACCCCGGTCAGGTTCATCCAGCTGAACAGCAGCAAGAACACCAGCAATATCCAGAAGCTGGGCGTGATGATGCTGGCCAGGATGATAAGAAGATAGAGCTGAGGCATCCCGGACCAGATCTCGATAAAGCGCTGGAACAGCAGGTCCACCAGACCGCCGCGATAGCCCTGGATCGCACCGGCGGCGATGCCGATGACCGACGAAATGATCGTCAGGGTAAAACCGAACAACACCGAGATGCGAAATCCGTAGATCACCCGAGCCAGGACGTCGCGAGCCTGGTCATCGGTGCCCAAGAGGTTCTTGCCATCCGGCGGCGACGGCGCCGGCGTGGATGGATGGCGCACCACGGTATGGTAGTTATAGCGGATCGCCGGCCAGATCATCCAGCCATGGGCGTTGATCGCGGCTTGCACCTCCGGATCCATGTAATCCGCCTCGGTCGGCATGAAATCCGACCCAAACGTGTCCTCGCTATAGTCGTGCAGCACCGGCACATACCAATGGCCGTCATAACGGATCAGGATCGGTCGGTCGTTGGCCAGGAACTCGGCGAACAGCGACAGGCCGAACAACACCAGGAAGATCCACAGCGACCAGTAGCCGCGCCGGTGGCCCCGGAAGATCGCCAATCGCCGGCGCGTCAGCGGCGAAAGATGCACTATTGCCGGGCCTCGAAGTCGATCCGCGGGTCCACCACGGTGTACAGCAGGTCGCCGACGATCTGCATCAGCAGACCCAGCAGGGTGAACACGTAAAGTGTGCCAAACATCACAGGGTAGTCGCGCTGGATCGCCGCCTGGAACCCCAGAAGTCCAAGCCCGTCGAGCGAAAAGATGATCTCGACCAACAGCGCCGAGGAAAACAGGATGCCGATAAAGGCCGCGGGGAAGCCGGCAATGATCAACAGCATCGCGTTGCGGAACACATGACGGTACAACACCCGCTGCTCGCTGGCCCCCTTGGCTCGGGCGGTGATCACATACTGCTTGCGGATCTCCTCCAGGAAGCAGTTCTTGGTCAGCACGGTCAACCCGGCGAACCCGCCGACCACCAGGGCGACCGTCGGTAATACCATGTGCCACAGGTAATCAACGATTTGCGCCGGCACGCTCCAGGACTCGCTGCCCATGCTGTGCAGACCCCGCATCGGGAACCACTGCACGAAGCTGCCGCCGGCGAACAGCACCACGAGCAGGATCGCGAACAGAAACCCCGGCACCGCGTAGCCGACCAGCACCGCGGCACTGCTGAACACATCGAAGCGGCTGCCGTCGCGCACCGCCTTGGCGATGCCCAGCGGGATCGAAACGAAATACACCAGGAGCGTCGACCATAACCCCAACGAGATCGAGACCGGCATTTTCTCGCGGATCAGTTTCACCACCGGTTCGTCCTGGAAAAAGCTGCGCCCGAGATTGAAGGTCAGGTAGTCGCGTAGCATCAGCACGAAGCGTTCCGGTGCCGGCTTGTCGAAGCCGAACATTTTCCTGATGTCGGCCACCATGTGTGGGTCCAGGCCTCGGGCGCCGCGGTAGTGGCCGTCGTTCACCGGCATCACCTCGGCGGTGCCGGCACCGGTCATGCGTCCGGTCACTGCGCCGCCGCCTTTCAGTTCGGCGATCATCTGCTCCACCGGGCCGCCGGGGGCGAATTGCACGACCACGAAATTGATCGTGATGATGCCGAACAATGTCGGTATCACCAGTAGCAGCCGACGAATCAGATAGGCGCCCATCAGGCCTCGATGCCTCGCCCGATGCGCCGCTGGGCGGGCAACCGACCCCTACGACCGCTCAAGGCCCGTGGCTCCTGGCGGCGTCGATCGCGGCGGCCTTCGCCGGATCGACCCACCAACTGTCGAATTCCAGCCCGGTGCGCACCGGCTTGCCCGGGTTGCCGAAGCGGTCCCAGAACGCCGCGCGTACCGATTGCAGATGCCACTGCGGCACCACGTACCAGCCGTCCAGCAGCACCCGGTCCAGTGCGTGCGTGGCAACCACCAGGTCGGCGCGATCCGGGGCGGATACCACCCGGTGCACCAGGTCATCGATCACCGGATTGCACACCCCCATAAGGTTCCAGCCGCCCTCCGGCTTGGCGGCGCCGCAGGTCCAGTAGCCGGTCTGCTCGTTGCCCGGACTTTCCGACTCGCCAAAGGTGACCACGATCATGTCGAAGTCATAAGTGTCGGTCAGGCGTTGGAACTGGGCCGGATCGACGGTCCGCACGTGAGCATCGATGCCCAGGCGCGCCAGCCATTGCACGTAGGGCAGGGACACCCGCTCGAACGCCGGCTGGTCCAGCAGGATCTCGAAGCGGAACGGCTGGCCTTGGGCGTTGACCAGCTTGCGGTCTTTTACCTTCCAGCCGGCCTGTTCCAGCAGCGCCAGGGCGCCGCGCAATTCAGTGCGGTTGTCGCCGGTTCCATCAGTGACCGGCAGTTCGAACGGCTTGGTGAACAGGTCGGGCGGCAGTTGGTCGCGATACTTGTCCAGCAGCGCCAGTTCCTTGCCTTCGGGAACGCCGCTGGAGGCCAGGTCGCTGTTGCTGAAATAGCTCTTGGTCCGGGTATAGGCGCCATAGAACAGGTTCTTGTTGGCCCATTCGAAATCGAACGCCATTGCCAGCGCGTGCCGCACCCGGACATCCTTGAACAGCGGCCGGCGGGTGTTCATGCCATAGCCCTGCATGCCGGTCGGCAACTTGTGCGGCAGCAACTCCTTCTTCACCAGCCCCTTCTGCACCGCGGGAAAGTCGTAGGCAGTGGCCCAGTCCTTGGCGACGTTCTCCTCGCGGAAGTCGACCTGGCCGGCCTTGAACGCTTCCAGCGCCACCGTGCCGTCGCGGAAGTATTCGGTTCGCCTGCGATCGAAATTGTTCAGCCCCCGCATCACCGGCAGGTCCTTCGACCAGACGTCGGGCACCCGTTCCATCGAAATCGTGCGGCCGAACTCGAAATGGCCGACCCGATAGGGACCCGACCCCAGCGGCGGATCGGTCAGCGGCTTTTCAAAATCGCGCCCCGCCCACCAGTGCTTCGGCAGGATCGGCATTTGGCCCAGGATCAGCGGCAGCTCGCGGTTGTTGTCGGACTTGAAGTGGAACACCACCCGCCGTGGTCCCTCGACCGTCACCGAGGCGACATCGGCGTAGTATTGCCGGAAAAACGGGCGGCCCTTTTCACGCAATGTCTCGAAGGTCCAGGCGACGTCCTCGGCGGTGACCGGCGTGCCGTCGTTGAACTTCGCCTCCGGCCGTAGCTCGAAGGCGACGCCCATGTGGTCGGCTGGTACCTCGATCACCTTCGCAAGAAGCCCGTATTCGGTCTCCGCCTGGTCGGCGTCCGACTTGGTCAGCGAGTCCCAGACCCGGGCAATGTCGCCGGGGGCGGTGCCCCTGACGATGAACGGGTTGAAGCTGTCAAAGGTGCCGACGCTGCTGAGCGCGACCTCGCCGCCCTTCGGCGCATCCGGGTTGACGTAGTCGAACGATTTGAAATCCGGCGGTAGCCCGAGCTTGCCCATCAGCGAAAGGCCGTAGGTGTGCAACGGCTCCCCTGCCGGGGCAGGCGCCGTTGCCGGCTGCTCGGCGCCGGCTGGCGTCGAGGCCGCCGGTGTCTGAGCCGCCGGTGTCGGAGCGGCCGCTGTCTGGGGCGCCGGTGTCTGGGCCGCCGGTGTCTGGGCCGCCGGTGTCTGGGCCGCCGGTGTCTGGGCCGCCGGTGTCTGGGCCGCCGGTGTCTGGGCCGCCGGTGTCTGGGCATTCGTCGCCGCGCCGGCGGCAGCTAGCCACGCTGCCACCGCAAGTCCCCGTAGCACGTGCATTTTGTGCCTCCCGTGTTTCCGGCATGATAGCGTGTGCTGTCCCGGTTCGTCAGCCGGGTTCCGCGCTACCTGGGCGTTTTGCCCTTACTGTCGGCAACGTGACGCCACCGGCTCTTCGCGTTGGAGGCTGGCGCCCCTCCGCCACTAGTGGACCCGGCTGCCGCGCAGTCGCAGCGGTTCGCTGTCAAGCACCTCTCCCCGCACACAATCGGCCGGCCTAAGCGGCGCCTTTGACCGCTGTCAACCGGCACCCGCTTAACCAGTTTTTAACCTTTCAAGCGCAAAACCGGCGTTCGGCCGCTCCATAGCTGAACTGTAACCGCTCGCATGCCCCTTTCCCTCAGCTTGAGCGGCAGCCAGGCCAGCCAGCGGATCAGCGATCAGTCCACCATCGTGCCGTTGGCCAGCGCCGCGATCGCCGACGACATCGGCCAGACCGAGACCGTGACGGTTACGCTGTCAGCCGCCGGAAACGGTACGCTGAGCAATCTCGGCAGCGGCAGCTACGATCCCCGGACAGGCGCTTTTACCGACATCGGTTCGGCTGCGGCGGTGGCCCGCGACCTTGACGCGCTGAGCTTCACGCCGACCCCGCAACAGGTGGCGCCGGGGCAGACCGTCACCACCGTATTCCGGATCAGCGACACCGATACTGCCGGGTCCAGTGTCAGCGACAGCACCACCTCGGTGATCGCCACCGCCGGCACCCTGGCACCGACGATCAGCAATACCGTCGTCAACCAGGCAGCCACCGATCACACGTTTATCGCACCGTTCGCCTTGGTGGTGATCGGCGATCTGAACGTCGGCCAGACCGAAACCCTGACGGTGAGGCTGTCGGCGGCGGCGAATGGCAGATTCACCAACCTCGGAGGCGGCAGCTACGACGCCGGCAGCGGCACCTACACCGACCACGGGTCCGCCGCCGCGATCACCGCCGATCTCGAAGCCTTGCTGTTCGTCCCGACACAAAACCAGGTCGCGCTCGGGCGCAGCGTCGCCACCGGCTTCACCATCGGCGTCACTGACAGCGCCGGAGCCGGCGCCAGCGATGCCACGACCTCGGTCATCGCCACCGCCGTCACACTGCCGACGATCAGCAACACCGTTTCTGGCCAGGCGGTCAGCGACCAGACCACGATCATGCCGTTTGCAGGCGTGACGATCGCCGACGTCAACGCCGGGCAGACCGAGACCGTAACGGTCACGCTGTCCGCCGCGGCCAACGGCAGCCTGACCAATGTCGGCGGCGGCTTCTATAACTTCCTGACAGGTGTCTATACCGACAGCGGGTCGGTCGCCGCGGTCAGCCACGACCTCGGTAACCTGGTGTTCGTGCCGACGCAGTCTCAGGTGCCGGTGGGCCAAAGCCTGACCACCGGCTTCAGCATCAGCGATACCGATATCGCCGGGCTCACCGTCACCGACAATGCCACGTCGGTTCGCACCACGGCGATCGCCGCGCCAACCATCGCCAACACCGTGGCGAACCAGGCGGTGACGGATCATGCCACGATCATGCCGTTCGCCGGTGTGGTGGTCGCCGACATCAATCCGGGACAGACCCAGAGCGTAACTGTAACGCTGTCCACGACGGCGAACGGCACGCTGATCAGCCTCGGCAACGGTAGCTACAATACAACGACAGGCATCTATACCGATGTCGGGTCAGCCGCCATGGTCAGCAGCGATCTGGGTAACCTGGTGTTCGTCCCGACCCAGGCCGAGGTTCCGGTCGGCCAGACGGTCATAACCGGCTTCACCATCAATGACACCGACAGCATGGGTGCCAGCGCCGGCGACAGCACCACCTCGGTGATCGTCACCGACGTAGCCGTGCCGGCGATCAGTGACGCCGCCGCTGGTCAGGCGGTGACCGACCGGAGAACGATCGCACCGTTCGCCGCGGTGGCGATCACCGACGCCAATGCCGGGCAAACCGAGACCCTGACGGTAACCCTTTCCGCCGCCGGCAACGGCACCCTGACCAACCTTGGCAGTGGTCAGTACAACGCCGGCACCGGGGTCTACACCGATAGCGGGTCCGCCGCCTCGGTGAGCAGTGACCTCGACGGCTTGCTGTTCGTCCCGACACCGGGCCAGGCGGTGCTCGGAGGCACCGTCGTCACCGGCTTCACCATCCGCGATTCCAATACCGTCGGCACCAGCGCCAGCGACGTCACGACATCGGTGGTCGCCACCGCCGTGGCGCTACCGACTATCAGCGGCGCCGTTGTGTCGCAGACGGTAAACGACCACGCAACGATCAACCCGTTCGCCAGCGTAATCGTAACCGACGCCAACACGGCGCAGACCCAAAGCATGACGGTAACGCTGTCGGCCCCGGTCAATGGCCGCCTCAGCACGCTTGGCGGCGGCAGCTATAATCCGGCCACCGGCGTCTATACCGATACCGGGTCCGCCGCCGCCATCACCCACGACCTCGATGCCCTGGTGTTCAATCCGACCCAAGGTGAGGTCGCGGTCGGCCAGAGCGTCATCACCCGCTTCACCCTCAGCGACACCGATACCCTGGGGTCGACGGCGACCGACAGCGGCACCTCGGTCATCACCACCGCGATCGCCGCGCCGATCATCCGCAACACCGTGGCCGGCCAGGCGCTGAACGATCAGCAGACGATCGCCCCGTTCTCCGCCGTGGTGATCACGGACGCCAATTCCGGGCAGACCGAGAGCGTGACGGTAACGCTGTCGGCGGCGGCTAACGGCAGCCTGACGCATCTGGGGAATGGCAGCTACAACGCCGGAGTCTTCACCGACCATGGGTCCGCCGCCGCCGTCACCACCGACCTCGACGGCTTGCTGTTCGTCCCGACCAAGGCCCAGGCGGGACTGGGCCAGACCATCACCACCGGGTTCACCGTCGCGGTCACCGATAGCGCCGGGTTCACCGGCAGCGACGCCACGACATCGGTCGTCAGCACCACCGTCACGCCGCCGACGATCAGCAACACCCGAGCGAACCAGGCAGCGTCCGACCAGGCCACGATCCTGCCGTTTGCCACGGTGGTGGTCGCCGACGCCAATCCGGGACAGACCGAAACCGTAACGGTCAAGCTGTCGAACACCGCGAACGGCACGCTGACCCCGATGGGCGGCGGCAGCTACAATGCCGGTTCGGGTGTCTTTACTGACACCGGCAGCGCCGCCGGGGTCACCGGCGACCTCGAGGCTTTGGTGTTTGTCCCGACGCCGAACCAGGTCGCCCTGGGCCAGACCGTAAGCACCGGCTTCACCATCACCGCCACCGATACTGCCGGGCTGGTAGCCAGCGACAGTGTCACCTCGGTCATCGCCACATCCTCGGCCACTCCGACGATCGGCAACACGGTCCCTGCGCAGGTGCTCAATGACCACGCCACCATCAGTCCGTTTTCCGGCGTGGTGTTGCAGGACCAGAATGCCGGCCAGACCGAGACCGTGACGGTGATGCTGTCCTCGCCGGCCAACGGCGGGCTGAGCCACCTCGGCAACGGCAGCTATGATCCCAGCACCGGCCTCTATACCGTCAGCGGATCGGCTGCCACCGTCACCGCCGCGCTCGCCGGATTGGTCTTTACCCCGACCGCGGCCGAGGTCGGCGTCGGCCAGACCGTCACCACCGGCTTCATCATCACCGACACCGATAGCGCCGGGCTCACCGCCACCGACTCCACCACCTCGGTGGTCGCCACAGCGGTCACCCGACCGACCATCAGCAACACCACGGCGAACCAGACGGTAACCGATCAGACTGTGATCGCACCGTTCGCGAACGTGGTGATCGGCGAATTCAACGCCGAGCAGACCGAAACCGTGACGGTGACGCTGTCGGCGTCGGGAAACGGCCAGCTTTCCAACCTCGGCGCCGGCAACTACGACATCAACACCGGGGACTATTCCGACAGTGGATCCGCCGCCGCGGTCAGCACCGACCTCAACGGGCTGGTGTTCACGCCGACGCCCGGCCTGGCCGGAATCGGCCAGACGGTGACCACACGCTTCACCATCAGCGACACTGACAGCCTGGGGCTGAGCGTGACCGACGCCGCCACGTCGGTCGTTGCCGTCGGCTTCAGCGCGCCGACCATCGCCAACACCGTGGCAAACCAGGCGGTGAGCGATCTGACCACCATCATGCCGTTCCTGGGCGTGGTCATCGCCGACAGCAACGCCGGGCAGACCGAGACCGTGACGCTGACCCTGTCGTCGCCGGCCAACGGCACCCTGACCAATCCCGGAAACGGCAGCTACGACCCGGTGCGGGGGATCTATACCGACACCGGTTCGGCAGCCGCGGTCACCGCCGATCTGCACGGTCTGGTGTTCAATCCGACGCCGCGGCAGGTCGCCCCCGGCCAGACCGTCAGCACCGGCTTCACCATCAGCGACATCGACACCGCGCAGGCCAGCACGGTCGATAGCGCGACATCGGTCATCACCACGGCCGGCACCGTGCTGCCGACGATCAGCGGCGCGATCGCCAACCAGGCGGTGGCCGCCACCGCCACCATCGTGCCGTTCGCCCATTTGGCGATCGCCGATCTGAACCTCGGCCAGACCGAGACCTTGACGATCGGGTTTTCGCCGGCCAACGGCAGCCTGACCAACCTGGGCAACTTCCACTACGACACGCTGTCAGGCAGCTACACCGATATCGGATCGGCCGCGGCGATCAGCGCCGACCTGAATGGTCTGGCGTTCAATCCCACGCCGCGGCAGGTCGCGCCGGGTCGATCGGTCACCACGGTGTTCAGCATCACCGACACCGATACCGCGCGGGCCAGCGCGTCAAACGCGACGACCTCGGTCATCGCCACCGCCGGCACCCTTGCGCCGACCATCAGCGGCTCGGTCGCGGGCCAGACGGTGACCAGCCCAGGCTCGATCGCACCGTTCTCCGGCGTGGTAATCGGCGATCTGAATTTCGGCCAGACCGAGAGCGTGACAGTAAAGCTGTCAGCGCCAGCAAACGGCAGCCTGACCAATCTCCGTGGGGGCAGCTACAACGCCACGACAGGCGTCTATACCATTGCCGGTTCCGCCTCGGCCGTCACCACCGCGGTGGACGGGTTGGTGTTCATCCCGAAGCAAGCCCAGTTGGCCCCGGGCCAGACCATCACCAGCGGTTTCACCATCAGCGATACCGACACTGCGTCGGCCCAGGCTATCGATACCGCGACAACGGTCATCACCACCGCCGGTACCCTGGCGCCGACCATCGCCGGCACCGTCGCCCGCCAGGCGGTAACCGCCCCGGGGACGATCAAGCCGTTCACCGGCGTCGCTATCAGTGATCTGAACTCCGCCCAGACCGAACGCGTGACGGTGATGCTATCGGCGCCGGCGAACGGCACCCTCACCAACCTGGGCGGCGGGACCTACGCCACCGGCGTCTACACCGTCAGCGGGTCCGCCGCCGCCGTGTCCACCGCGTTGCAGGGTCTGGTGTTCAACCCGACGCCGCAGCAGGTGGCACCGGGTCAGAGCGTCACCACGGTCTTTACCATCGCTGATACCGACACCGCATCTGCCAGCACGTCCGACAGCACGACATCGGTGATCGCCACCGCCGGCACCTTGGTCCCCACCATCAGCGGCACCGCCGCAAATCAGACCGTTGCGGCCTCGGCGACGATCACACCGTTCCTGAACGTGATGCTCGGCGACGCCAACTTCGGCCAGACAGAAACCCTGACGGTGTCGCTGCCCAGCGCGAACGGCACGCTGACCAACCTGGGCAATTTTACCTTGAGCAACGGCGTCTATACCGATGTCGGGTCCGCCGCCGCCGTCACCGCGGACCTTGAAGCCCTGGTGTTCAATCCGGCACCGCACCAGGTCGCCCCGAACCAGACCGTTACGACGGTGTTCACCATCAGCGACACCGACACCGCCTCCGCCCACACCACCAACAGCGCCACAACCGTCATCGCCACAACCGGCACGGTGTTGCCGACCATCAGCGGAGCCGTCGCCGCCCAGTCGGTAATCGCACCGGGGACGATCACGCCATTCTCCACGGTGACGATCGGTGATCTTAATTTTGGCCAGGTCGAGACCGTCACGGTGACGCTGTCCGCGCCAGCGAACGGCACGCTGATCAACCTGGGCGGAGGCACCTACAGCGCCGGCGTCTACACCGTCACCGGCACCGCCGCCGCGGTCAACAACGCCCTGCGCGGGCTGGTGTTCACCCCTGCGCAGGTTGCGCCGGGCCAGACCGTTACCACGAGCTTCACCATCAACGACATCGACACCGCATCCGCGCGCGCTGCCAGCGCCACCGCGTCGGTGATCGCCACCGCCGGAACGATCGCGCCAACCATCACCGGAACGACCGCGCTCCAGACGGTGGGCGCCGCAGGCACGATCACGCCGTTCTCCAGCGTGGTGATCGGTGAGGCCAATCTGGGCCAGACCGAGACCGTAACGGTTGCGCTCTCGTCCGCCGCGAACGGAGCGCTGACCAATCTGGGCGGCTTCAGCTACAACCAGGCGACCGGCAGCTACACCGATATCGGGTCCGCCACCGCGGTCTCCGCCGCGCTGAACGGACTGATCTTCACGCCCACGCCGTATCAGGTCGCGCCGGGTGAGACGGTGACCACCATCTTCAGCATCAGCGACGTCGATACCGCCGGGGCCAGCGCCGTCAACAACACGACATCGGTGATCGCCGTCGCCGGCACCGTGGCGCCGACCATCACCGGCACGCTGGCCCGCCAGACCGTGGCTGCGTCGGGGACGATCACACCGTTCGCCGGCGTGTTCATCGGCGATCTGAACGTCGGCCAGACCGAGACCGTGACGGTGACGCTGTCGACAGTCGCAAATGGAACGTTGACCAACCTCGGCGGCTTCCGCCCCGGTCCCGCACCCGGCGTGTACATCGATGTCGGCTCCGCCACCACGGTCACCGGCGACCTGGATGGCCTGGTGTTCAATCCGGCAGCACTCCAGGGGGTGCCGGGTCAGACCGCAACCACCGTCTTCACCATCAGCGACACCGATACCGCCTGGGCCGTCCCGGTCAACGCCGCGACATCCGTCATCGCAACGATTGGCACCGTTGCGCCGACTATCATCGGCGCTGTCGCCGCGCAGACCATTGCCGCCCCGGGGATGATCAGGCCATTTGCCAACGTCGTTATCGGAGACCTGAATTTTGGCCAGACCGAGACCCTGACGGCGACGCTGTCGGCGGCCGCGAACGGCTTCCTGAGCAACCTCGGCAGCGGCGCCTACAATGCCACGACCGGGGTGTTCACCGATACCGGCTCCACGGCCGCGGTCACGGCCGACCTCGATGGTCTGGTATTCAACCCGACCGCCAGCCTGGTCGCCAGGGGCCAGACCGTTACGACCGGCTTCACGCTCAAAGATACCGACACCGCGTCAGCAAGCGCATCCGACGGCACGACGTCAGTCACAACCACCGCCGGCATCGGCGCCAACCCGGCGGCGGATATCCTGTTGCAGAGCAACAGCGGACAACTGGTGCTGTGGCAAGTAAACGGCTCGACAATCAGTGCGGGTGGAGCCATTCAACCGAACCCGGGGCCTTCCTGGTTCGCGATGGCCGTCGGCGGGTTCTACCCTGGCGACACCTCGGACATCCTTTGGCAGAACCAGGATGGCTCGGTCGTCACCTGGCAGGTACAGGGCGTCAATGTCATCGCAAGTTCCGCGCTCCCAAACCCAGGTTCGGCATGGCACATCAAGGCTACCGGCGACTTCTTCGGCGACGGCAACACAGATGTCGTTTGGCAGAACGATGACGGCTCGATCGAGCTCTGGGACGTACAAGGAGGCACGATTGTCAAAGCCGGCGCTGTCGCCAATCCGGGGCCGGCCTGGCATATCGAGGGCACCGGCGACTTCTATCGAAATGGCAGCACGGCCATATTATTACAGAATAATAATGGTCAGGTCCTTATCTGGAAGATGAGCGGAACGAATATCATCGGCGGTGGTCCGGTCGCCAAGCCCCCGCCCTCCTGGCGTATCAAGGGCACCGGGGATTTTTACGGTAATGGCGACACGGATGTCCTGCTACAAAACGACAACGGTCAGATCGTCGTCTGGGACATGAATGGAACCAGTATCGTCGGCGGCGGAAACGTCGTCATCAATCCGGGACCCACGTGGCATGTCCAGGGCACCGGCGATTTCAACAATCAAGCAAAGAACGGCATCGTACTGCAGAACGAAGATGGATCGGTCGTCGTCTGGCAAATGAACGGCCTGCAGGTGGTCGGCGGCGGACCGCTCGCGAACCCAGGCCCAACATGGAGCCTGTTCGGCAGCGGCGAGACCATGCGGTTCATCCACAGCACCGCCGCCAACGAGACGCTGGCAGCGACCCCGACGAAGCCCGACGAGTTCATTCTTACAAGCGTCGCGGCCGGCCTGCATACGATCACCGGCTTCAACCCCGTACAGGATATCGTCGAGTTGAGCGCCGCCCAGTTCCCGACGTTCGCCTCTGTTCAGCAGGCCACCGCGGCGATCCCCGGCGGCACGATGATCAACCTCGGCAACGCGACATCGCTGATGCTAACCGGTGTCGATCCCAGTGTGCTTCATGCCAGCAACTTTGCACTGACCTGAGGTCGCTCGCGGACACAGATACCAAGGTGGCAATACGCACTGGAAACGTGCGGCGGGACTGACGCAGCGCCTTGGCGTAACCGGCTGGGTCTCCCACAATGGCTGCTCATGCGGCAGCTACCGCCTGATCAGAAGAGTTTCACGTCCAGGCACCAACCACTGACAGAGGTCAAACAATGACCAAAGAAACCGACCCGGCAACGGTGACCGACGGCTTCCACCTCGTGGTGGATGCGCTGAAACTCAACGGCATCGACACCATCTACGGCGTCGCCGGCATCCCGATCACCGACCTGGCTCGGCTGGCGCACGCCGAGGGTCTGAAATACATCGGCTTCCGCCACGAGCAGGCCGCCGGCAACGCCGCCGCGATCGCCGGCTATCTGACGCAGAAGCCGGGCATCTGTCTCACCGTCTCGGCGCCGGGGTTTCTCAACGGCATGCTGGCACTCGCCAACGCCACCACCAACTGCTTCCCGATGATCCTGATCAGCGGGTCGAGCAGCCGCGCGATCGTCGATCTGGAGCAGGGCGATTACGAGGAACTCGACCAACTCAACGCCGCCCGGCCCTACGCCAAGGCCGCCTATCGCGTCAACAACCCCGAGGACATCGGCACCGGCATCGCCCGCGCGATTCACGCCGCGCTCTCCGGCCGGCCCGGAGGGGTTTACCTCGATCTCACCGCCGACGTGCTCAGCGCGGTGATCGCCAAGGACACGGGGTTGAAATCGCTGGTCAAGGTGGTCGATCCGGCGCCGCGTCAGATCCCCGCGCCCGCGTCGATCGCCCGCGCGCTCGACCTGCTGGCCGAGGCGCGACGCCCGCTGATCATCCTCGGCAAGGGCGCCGCCTACGCCCAGGCGGATGCCGATATCCGCGGCTTCATCGAGACCACCGGCATCCCGTTCCTGCCGATGTCAATGGCCAAGGGGCTGTTGCCCGACAACCATCCGCAATCGGCAGCCTCCGCTCGATCGCTCGCCATCGGCCAAGCCGACGTCGTCATGCTGATCGGCGCTCGGCTTAACTGGCTGCTGTCGCACGGCAAGGGCAAAACCTGGTCGCCCGACACGCGCTTCGTGCAGGTCGACATCTCGCCCACCGAGATCGACAGCAACCGCCCGATCGCCGCCCCGGTGATCGGCGATATCGGGTCAGTCATGGCGGCGTTCGCGGCCGCGCTCAAGCCGGGCAAGATCAAGCCGAACGCCGCTTGGGTCGATGTCCTGGCGGTGACCAAGCAGAACAACGCCGAACGCATGGCGCGGCGTTTGAACGCCGACCCAAGCCCGATGAACTTCTCCAGCGCGCTGCGCGCGGTCCGCAACGCCCTGGTCGATCGGCCCGAAGTCACCATCATCAACGAGGGCGCCAACACGCTCGACTTCGCTCGTAACATCATCGACATGTATCAGCCGCGCAAGCGACTCGACAGCGGCACCTGGGGCATCATGGGCATCGGCATGGGATACGCCATCGCCGCCGCCGTGGTCAGCGGCAAGCCGGTGGTCGCGATCGAGGGCGACAGCGCGTTCGGCTTCAGCGGCATGGAGATCGAGACGATCTGTCGCTACCAGTTGCCAGTCATCACCTTGGTGTTCAACAACAACGGCATCTACCGTGGCGACACCGACGCGGGATCACCGTCGCCCACCGGGTTCGTCCCGAACGCCCGCTACGACAAGCTGATCGAGGCGTTCGGGGGCGCCGGCTATCACGTCACCGACACACCAGGCCTGACCAAGGCCCTGTCCGCCGCGCTGGAGGCCGCCAAACCGGCGCTAATCAATGTCGTCATCGACCCCGCCGCCGGCACCGAAAGCGGGCATATCCAGAACCTCAACCCAAAACGGGCGGTCGCGCACTAAGGGCCACGCGCGTCACCCCGAACGTTCCCGAGCAAACCAAGCTCAAGGCACCATCAGCCGATACACCCGGGCCGCCGTCCCGCTGTACAACGCGGTCTTTTCCGCCGCCGATGCGGCCGCCGTGATGCGCTTGAACGCGTTCCACAACTCGGTGTAGCCACATGACTGCTTGTCGGGCGGAAAGTTGCTTTCGAACATGCAGCGCTCGACGCCGAACGCTTCGATGCACGGCTCGACATACTGACGCCAGGCGGCGGCAAGTTCCTCCGACGATGGCGGAACCTCCCGCTCGTGGAACGCGAAGCCGAACGACGTCATGCCGATACCGCCAAGCTTGACGTTGACGTTCGGGCACTTCGCCATTTCGCGGATATCATTTCGCCAGGCGCCCAGAATTTCCGAACGCCGCCCAGAATACGGCCCGACGCCCAGCACCCCGCCGACATGGTCCAGGATGATCGTGGCATCGGGAAACGCCCGAGCCAAATCGATCGCGTCGGTTAGTTGCGGATGATACTGCCACGATTCGAAACTGAGGCCCAGTTTGGCGAGCTGTGCGAAGCCTTCGCGAAACCGCTCGTCCCTCACCAGATGACCGGGAACGTTGCGCGATGCAAACTTGCCGACCGAGGGATCGGCATCCCAGGACACGCCCTGGCGGATGCCGCGAAAGCGTCCGCCGCCGGCGGCGATTTCGGCCTCCAGCACCTCACGCACCCGCGCCCCCAGCCTGAGGTCGGCGTAGCCTATGATGCCCTCGGCGACCCGGCACGGCCCGTAATTGCCCGACGCGCTCATCGCCGCGATGCCGTTGACGAACTCGACCTCGCCGACCGGCGCCATCTCCGGCGGACCGTGTCGGCGATACATCGACTGGCATTCCAGGAAAACGGTGGCAACGATATTGTGCCCGCCGCCGATATCGGCCAGCAGGTCGGGCAGGAAGTAGCTGCCGCGCTGCGGCGTGTCCCAAAGATGGTGGTGCGGGTCGATGATCGGCAGTTGCGGTTCAAGCGCGGCCTCGGGCGGGCGCTTCCCCAGCCACTGCTTCAGTCCGCTGTCGTCGCGATGGATCAGGCCGCGATATTCGCCTTTCGAATCGCCGATCTCGGTCATTCCACCCCCTTTTTGTTGCTTCGCCGCGCAGGCGCGCAAATCGCATCCGCGTTCGGGCTGTCTACGGCCCAAGCCTACCCCGGCCCGCGCGAAACACAATATCAGCCCGCGGTCACTGGCGTCATCCGGTCACGGTTGACGGATCGGGCAATCTCGCCATGCTGTCGCCAACATACGCTTGCAGGAGGGATCACATGGGCGAGACAATCCAGTTGAAGGCCGCCGACGGCTTCAGCCTGTCGGCTTACGTCGCCGGCCCAGTCAACGCCACCAAGGGCGTGGTGGTGGTGCAGGAGATTTTCGGCGTCAATCACCATATCCGCGACGTGGCCGACCGCTTCGCCGGGCTGGGCTACGCGGTGGTCGCGCCGGCGGTGTTCGACCGCGCCCAGAAGGGCGTCGAGCTCGGATACACCCAGGACGACGTGGGCAAGGGTCGTGACATCCGCATGAAGCTCTCCGACCCCGACGTGATGAAGGACATCGAGGCCGCCGCCGGCCATCTCGCCGGCAAGAAGCTCGGCATCGTCGGCTACTGCTTCGGTGGCACTGTGGCGTGGTGGGGTGCCACGCGGACCTCCAAGTTCGCTGCCGCATCGTGCTGGTATGGCGGCGGCATCCCCGGCACCAAGACCGAGACCCCGCACTGTCCGGTGCAGATGCATTTCGGCGAACAGGATGCCTCGATCCCAATGACTGACGTGGATGCGGTACGCGCGGCGCAGCCGAAGACCGAGGTCTACGTCTATAAAGGCGCGCAGCACGGCTTCGGCTGCGATGAACGGGCCAGCTACAGCAAGCCCGACTATGAACTGGCGCAGCAGCGGACGGTGGAGTTCTTCGCCAAGAACTTGGGGTGAGTCGCGGCTTCGATCCCGCGACCGTCTCCCGGTCAATCGATCAGGTTGCGGCGACAAGACCTGATCGCCATACGCAGCCGTCCAGGCGGGTGGCATCAATATAACTGCGGACCGAAGGAAGTGAGTCGTATTCAATACTGACGACGCGTTGTCCTAACGATCCCGACATAAGTATCCTTGACGCCCTATACACACCCACACATCCGAATATCACGAAGTTTTCAGGGCACGACCCTTTGTGATCGGAACCAACTGGAGCGCCGACGCGTCTTTGCTTGGAATACTCCAGGGGTCGAATGATGAATGGATGGCGTGCCGCGACCGCGGCGGGGTGGATTTGCGTGCTGTTGCCCTATTCCACTGTCGCGGCGCCGCTGCCAGCCGACGCGCCGGGCGCCAAACAGGAAGCCGAGCGGCTCGATCAACTGCCGCCACTGCCCCCCGCACCGGCTGGCCATATTGACCACTCCGGTCGAACACAGGCCGGGCGGGCGTCGTATTATGCCGATAGCTTCGCCAACCGGAAAATGGCCAACGGCCAACGGATGAACCCGAACGCCAATGTCGCGGCCAGCAAGACCCTGCCGCTGGGCAGTGTCGCCAAGGTGACCAACCTGCGGAACGGCAAGACCGCCACCGTCAAGATCGAGGACCGAGGCCCTTATGTGGACGGCCGAGTCGTCGATCTGGCGCCTAAAGTCGCCAATCAACTAGACCTGACCCACCAGGGCGTCGCCCCCGTCGTGGTCAAGCCGGTCACCCTGCCGCAGCCGGACGGTCAGGTGAAGCTCGGCGCCGGTGCGGCCGACGCGAGCCCGCAGGAAGTGCAACAGGCGATCGAGGCAACCAGGCAACTGATCGCCCCGA
This sequence comes from Rhodopila sp., assembly GCF_965277825.1. Lineage (NCBI taxonomy): Bacteria > Pseudomonadati > Pseudomonadota > Alphaproteobacteria > Acetobacterales > Acetobacteraceae > Rhodopila > Rhodopila sp. The sequence goes on from NZ_OZ255846.1 coordinate 2,355,578, forward strand.
ACGAAACCGCCGAGAAGTAGCTACAGCACCCGCCCGGCCACCGCGTCCAGCCTGGCAGCAAGCGCCTTGTCACGGCGGTCCGGGGACGTAATCACCGCATGATCCAGTGCGCGGTCGCAGCCGCACGGACACAGCCCACGTTCGCGCCCGATCGTGGGCACCACCGAACGAACCAAGCCACGCGCGGCATCCGCATTGCTCAGCAGAATGCGCACCACCGCCTCGACCGTCACATGGTCGTGGTCCGGATGCCAGCAGTCGAAATCCGTCACCATGGCCACGGTCGCGTAGCAAAGTTCGGCCTCACGAGCCAGTTTGGCCTCCGGCATGTTAGTCATGCCGATCACGCTGCAGCCCCACGACCGATACAGTTCGCTCTCCGCCTTGGTGGAGAACTGTGGCCCCTCCATCACCAGGTAGCTGCCGCCCCGCGTCACCGGCAGCGACAATGAAGCCGCCGCCCCGAACAACGCCTCCCCCAGACGGCCGCAAACCGGATGAGCCATCGAGACATGGGCAACGATGCCGTCGCCGAAGAAGCTCTTTTCCCTGGCAAAGCTGCGATCGATGAACTGATCGACCACCACGAAGTGCCCCGGCGCCAGCTCCGGCTTCAGGCTGCCGACCGCCGACAACGACAAGACATCGGTCACGCCGCTGCGCTTCAGTGCATCGATATTGGCGCGATAATTCAGGTGCGTCGGTGACGTCGGATGACCCCGCCCGTGCCGCGGCAGGAACACGCATTGCACGCCGCCCAGCCGTCCGAACAGCAGCGCATCCGAAGGCTCGCCCCACGGGGTTTCGACCCGCCGCCAGACTTTGTCCTCCAGCCCATCGATATCATACAGGCCGGACCCGCCAATGATGCCGATCATTGGCTGGATTAGGGAATCAGGGGCCGCCATCAGTGGTGCACGTCGGACCACACCTTGCGTTTCACGGCATAGGTGATGCCGGTCATGAACACCAGGAACAGGATGACCCGCACCCCGACCTGCTTGCGCTCCACCAGTTCCGGGTTCGCCGCCCAGGCCAGGAAGGTGATGACGTCGTGCGCCTCCTGCGGCAGCTTGTTGCTGGTGCCGTCGGTATAATCCACCGTGCCGTCCTGCAGCGGCGGCGGCATGTGGATCTGATGTCCGGGAAACATCTTGTTGTAATACAGGCCTTCCCCAACCTTGAACCCCGGCGGAGCAGGGACGAAGCCGGTCAGGATGCCATAGACATAGTTCGGACCGCCCTCGCGCGCATTGACCATCAGCGACAGGTCCGGGGGCACCGCGCCATTATTCGCTGCCTTCGCCGCCGCGTCATTGGCAAACGGCGACTTGAACTGGTCGGCCGGAGTCGCCGGGCCTTGCTTGGGGTTGCCCTGGTCGTCGACGCCGTCCGGCACGGTCACCGCCGCGGCCACCGCCTCGATCTGGGCCTTGTCCAGCCCGATCCCCGACAGATCCCGGTAGTGCAGCAGATTCATCGAATGGCAATTGGAGCAGACACTGGAATAGATCTGAAATCCGCGCTGCGCTGCCGCCAGGTCATAGCTCCCGAACAGCCGCTCGAAGCTCCATTTCTCGCTCGGCATCGGCTCCTGTGCCCTCGCCGGCAGGCTGCCGACTGCCAGCGTCGCCGCCAAGACCACGGGCGCGAAGGCCGCCGTCAGCACTGCACGCAGCGAACCCATCACGCCTTCTCCATCGGCTTGGCCGGCGCACTGCCGGGCAACGGACCGCCGCCGCGTCTGCCCAGCACCGGCTGGCTGATGCTCTCCGGCAACGGCAGCGGCCGCTCCAGCTTGCCGAGGATCGGCAGGATGACCAGGTAGTGCAGGAAATAATACACCGCGCAGACCCGGCTCAGCACCACCCAGATGCCCTCCGGCTTGTGCGCCCCGCACACCCCCAGCACGATTACCGCCGCCACCCACACCCAGATCAACTGCCGGTAGATCGGCCGAAACCGCGCACTGCGCACCCGCGAGGTGTCGAGCCACGGCAGCACGAACATCACCAGCAGGGACCCGAACATCATGCACACGCCCAGCAGCTTGTTCGGCACCGATCGCAAGATGGCGTAGTACGGCAGGAAGTACCATTCCGGCACGATATCGGCCGGGGTCTGCAGCGGGTTGGCGGGAATGAAGTTGTTCGGATCGCCAAGGAAGTTCGGTGCAAAGAACACCAGCGCCGCGAACACGATCAGGAACACGCAGATCCCGACGCTGTCCTTGATCGTGTAGTACGGATGGAACGGCAGTGTGTCCTGCGGCGACTTCACGTCGATGCCCAGCGGATTGTTCGACCCGGTGATGTGCAGCGCGGCGACGTGCAGGAAGATCACGCCCACCAGGACGAACGGCAGCAGGTAGTGCAGCGCAAAGAACCGGTTCAGCGTGGGGTTATCGACGCTGAACCCGCCCCACAGCAGGGTGACGATCTTCGGCCCGACCACCGGAAACGCCGAGAACAGGTTGGTGATCACCGTCGCGCCCCAATACGACATCTGGCCCCAGGGCAGCACGTAGCCCATGAACGCCGTCGCCATCATCAGCAGCAGGATGACCACGCCCAGCATCCACAGCAGCTCCCGAGGGGTCTTGTATGATCCGTAGTACAAGCCGCGGAAGATATGGATGTAGGTGACGATGAAGAACATCGACGCGCCGTTCTCATGCACGTAGCGCAGCAGCCAGCCGTAGTTCACGTCGCGCATGATGTGCTGCACCGAACCGAACGCCAGCTCGGTGTTGGGCTGGTAGTTCATCGCCAGGAAGATGCCGGTGATGATCATGATCACCAGGTTCACCACCGCCAGCGCGCCAAAATTCCAGAAATAGTTGAAATTTTTCGGCGTTGGGAACACCCCATATTCCTTTTGCACCATCGTGAAGATGGGCAAGCGGGTGTCGATCCAGTTGATAACCGGATTGCTGAACTCACTCTTTGTCATGCCAGCCATTGTTGGTTCCCTGTCGGGGGTCAGACTGAACGGGTCAGCCGATCTTGATCTTGGTATCGGATGAGAACGCGAAAGGGGGAGTGTCGAGGTTCGATGGCACCGCCAGGGCGTGGCCGAAGTCGCCCGCCGGAGCACGGTGAGTGTCGCCCGACGGGGCGCGGTGGATGTCGCCCGACGGGGCGCGGTGGATGTCGCCCGACGGGGCGCGGTGGATGTCGCCCGACGGGGCGCGGTGGATGTCGCCCGACGGGGCGCGGTGGATGTCGCCCGATTGGGTTCGGTGAGTGTCGCCGGAAGCGGTCGGGTGGGCGGTGGCGAAGTTAGCCATGATGTCTCTCAAGTTCCCGTTCCAGCCGGGCAGCGGACACGGCTGACCGCGGGCCAGCCACCAGACCAGCCCGAAATATTGTGTGGCCCCCGCCGGGTTGCCGCCGAAGTCGGGTTCGGCGCAGTCTGCGATCCGGCCTCGCCTCCTGCAACACGTTGGCAACAGGGGTTATCCCGACTGTCGCCCAGGAACAAGCCCCCATGACTGAAATTCCATCCATCCTCGCCTACGAAGCGCTGAAGCCCACGGTCCGCGCCTGGTTCGAGCAACTGCGCGACCGCATCTGCACCGCCTTCGAGGCGATCGAGCAGGCCCAAACCGGTCCGCTGAGCGACCACCCGCCCGGCCGGTTCCAGCGCATCCCCTGGACTCGTCCGACCGAGGACAGGAAGGACGGCGGCGGCGGCGTCATCAGCATGATGAAAGGCCGGGTGTTCGAGAAGGTCGGCGTCAACGTCTCCACCGTGTGGGGCGAGTTCAGCCCGGACTTCCGCGCCCAGATCCCGGGCGCCGCCGAGGATCCACGTTTCTGGGCCAGCGGCATCAGCCTGGTGGCGCATATGCAAAGCCCGCTGGTGCCGGCGGTGCATTTCAACACCCGCATGCTGGTGACCACCAAGGGCTGGTTCGGCGGCGGCGGCGACCTGACGCCGATGCAGCCGGACAGCGCGCCGGCGATGCAGGACGCGGCGGACTTCCATGCCGCCCTGCGCGTCGCCTGCGACCGCCATGACCCAACCTATTACCCGAGCTTCAAGGCCTGGTGCGATCGCTACTTCTATCTGCCGCACCGGCAGGAGCCGCGCGGCGCTGGCGGCATCTTCTTCGACCACCACGAAACCGGCGACGCGGCGGCTGACTTCAGCTTCACCCGGGATGTCGGGCTGGCCTTCCTCGAGGTCTATCCCGGCATCGTTCGCCGGCGCATGGCACAGCAATGGACGCCGGCGCAGCGCGACCATCAACTGATCCGGCGCGGGCGCTATGTCGAGTTCAACCTGATCCACGACCGCGGCACCCTGTTCGGCCTGAAGACCGGCGGCAATGTCGAGGCGATCCTGATGAGCCTGCCCCCCGAGGTCCGCTGGCCGTGAACCGTGCTCAGCCGCTGACCGACGCTGCCACCGGATAGACCGCCCGCAGCGTCAGGCCGGCGCCGGCGAGGCGCCCGCCGAGGCCGGCACCGCCGGCGACGCGCAAGCCTTGACCGGCAGGGCCGTCTGGCCAAGCACCCAGCCCTCCCAGCGCCGGATCCATGGATCGGCCGGCGCGGTATCCGGACGCCGACCCGCCAGCACGTTCAGCACGCAGAGCACACCGAGCACGCTGTCGAAACGGTCCTCGCCGGCCGCGTCGGTGCCGAAACCGTCCAGCATCGCCCGTCGCATCGCATTATCCGGCACCGCCGCCTGCTGATCCGCCGCGATCATAAAGGCCGCGGCGCTGGCGCGGCGGTCGGCCTGCCGCCGCTTGCTGCCGCGCAACCGGATGCCCAGATGGCGCAGCGCCTCGGCCGGATAGGTCTCCGCCAGCGCCACCGAACCCGGCGCCAGCAATGCCCGGAACGCGCCCTCGAACGGCCACAGCCGCAGCCCAACCCGGTCCGGCGCACCCGGCAATAGCGCCGGCAGGATCAGCGATTGCCACGCGGCGATCGCGGCCTTGCCGGATTGGTTCGCGCCCAGCGTCCAGAACAGCGGCGCGCCGGCCGGCCGTTCGGCGGTCGCCCGATCGCAGTCGCGCGACAGCGCCGAGGCATCTGCTAACCCAAGCGCCAAGGCGTGCGACAACCGGGTCATCCCAGCCACGCCGCGGGCCGGATAGAACGGCCGATCGGGGCCGATTTCATCCAGCCGGGCGCAGACTGTGAAAAACCCCGGCAATCCCCCAAGACAACGCAGGAATTGCAGAAAATCCGCCTCCGGCCGGGTCGCGGCATAGGCGCGTGGCAGACCGATCGGCAGATCAGCCCCCAGCGCGACCGCGCCACCTCCGGCTTCGCGGACCAGGCGGGTGGTCAACGTCGCCACCTCGCCGACCAGCCTGGGTGCCCGCAGGCGCCACCCGGTCGTGCCGCGGCGGGCGACGGTCAGCCAGCGTTTGCGCGGATCGATGCTCCAATCCGCATGCGCGGCGAGGCTCAGCATGACCGGTCACGCTGCGGAGCGCCCAACCGGTGGACCCGCAGCCGCTGGACCTTTCGAGCCGCCTCGGCAGCAGCACCAGGTCGACGATCGGCCACGACGGCTGCCAGGTCGGCTGGTCCAGTGGGGCGCGCCCGCGTCAGGAACCGAACGGCCGCTGCGCCCGTTCCAGCAGGCGCCCCAGCAAGCCCGGCGGCTTCGCCGGCTTGACCACCGGCACGGCTTTCAGCTTGGCCCTTGCCTCGGCCTCCCGCTCGCGCTCCTTGCTGGCCAGCCATTTGTCCAGGCTCATGCCCGCCTTGGCGGCACGCTTGGCTTCATAGACCCGCTGGCCCTCGGTCAGCGACTTGGCATTTACTGGCTTGGCGGCGGCCGGCGCGGCAGGGGGCGACTTGGCGATCGCCGGCTTGGCAACCACTGGCGTGCCAGTGAGCGGCTTGCCAGTGGGCGCCTCGTTCGCCGCCGGATTGGCAGTCTGTGCGTTTGTCTTCTGCGGCTTCACGTCGGTTCCCCAGCTATCCCGTCGCCTTTTCGCAGCCCCAGGATCATCGATCAAGCGGTTTGCCGGCGATCGCGTCGCGCCGCCAGCCGAACCTCATCGTCCGACGGTGCATTCGATCTGACCATGCGGCTCATCGGTCGCCACGAACACCTGGTTGGCGTTGTCCAGCCCGAACGGCGACAGGTTGACCGGCAGGTAATGCTTGTTCGGACAGGCCATGGAGATGTCCGAGATCTCCGCCACCGCCTCCAGCGCCGCCATCGCCATGCGATACAGGCTGTCCTGGATGCTGGCGCTATAGGTCGAGGCAAACAGCTTCAGCAGTTCGCCCAGGATCCTCGCGTTGGCTGCCTCATAATCGCGGGGTGCGTCGCGCCAGCGCCACGACGCGTCCATTGCCGTCGCCGCCAGTCGGTCGCCGGTCTCGGGCAGCGTGGTGAAGCGGTCCTGGACGTAGTTCTCCCATCCCGAACCGGTCGACTTCATGAAGGTGAAGCCGGATACGCCCGATTCCGTGGCCATCCCGCCGCGCGTCGCGACCACCTTGGCGAACGGCTTGCCGTTGCTGTCCAGCACGAAGCCGTGCCCATGCGGCACCCCATCCACCGCCAGCCGCTGCCATTTCGTTTCATGCCCGCTGACCGTCGCGCCGTCCACGCCGGGATACAGATCCAGCAGCCTCTGCGCCACCGCCGCGCAGAACAGCTCGGTTCCCAGCGCGATGTTCTCGCGCGCCACCACATGGATGATGTTCTTCACCGTGTCGGTCGCCACCGAGGCCGCGTTCTCGGCCCGCGTGAAGGTCTCGTCGAAGTCGCCCGTGAGCATCGCCCGCACCGTCAGTTCGCGCACCTCGTGGCGGTCGCCGTTTCGATCGACGCGCATGACGCGGACGTGGTCCTTGCCATAGGTCTTTCGCAGCAGTGCCATTTCGCCATTTTCCTCTGCTCGGCTACTCATGCCGGCGGACACGAAGCGTGCCGGCAGACGCACGACCCAGACCAGCCTTCGCACGACCCAGACCGGCCTTCGCACGACCCAGACCGGCCGTGCCGTCTTTCGATGCGGCCGGCCCGCGGTCAAATTGCCGACAGTCCACGCGGTCGCTGACCGCACGCCGACCAGCCAGCCATGGCCCGCGCCGGTCCCGACGTGCGGCCCCGTGCGTTGTCGCTACCGCGCCACGGATTTCGGTGTCGGCACCATTCGCGTTATCACCATCGCCGCTCGATCCAGGTGCTCGGGCACCCGAGGCGCAATCTGTGTCTTCCAGTACTCGGACTCGTACACTGCGGCATACAGCGCCACCCGCTGTTCCTCGGAGTCGAAGCGCCGCAGCCAGATATAGACCGACGGATCGGTCTCCCCCTGAAAGCTGCCGGTGATCACCATGCCCTTGGCTACCTGGAACGGAATGATCTCGGTCTCCATGATCTTCACCCAGCTATCCAGCTTGCCGGGCAGCACCTTGTATTGCCGCAGTTCATAGAATGCCATCGGTGTTCCTCCTGTGGATTTCCGCAGCAAGCCACGCCGGCCCGCACGATGCAACTCGACCGATCCGGCCTCAAAGCGAGCGCCTCGGCGGGCGCCAACTAGCGCTGCGCCGGCGTCGCCTTCACCGCCGGCGGCAGGGCCTTGCCGCCGGCACTCGCCCTGGCCTGCTGCAGCAGTTCGCCGCAACGTGCGTCATCCGCCTCCGACGTGCCGAACTGCACCGTCGGCAGGATCGCCAGCGGCAGAAACAATGCCCCGAGCCCAACCGCCGCCCCGGCCCGCGCGGCAACTTCTGCCCCTGGCCGGATCGAGGGGTCCTTGAACGTGCCGCCGATATCGATCCTGGTGGGCAGCGACCCGACGCTGAAACGCTTGGAGTCGGTCTTCAGCGCCAGGTCGATGGTTTCCTTGCTCAGGTTGACGTTGCCGCCGACATTGGTGATCGCCTCGCCGGTATCCAATGTCATCGCTTTGAAATCCAGCACGCCGCGCTGCATTCCCAGATCACCGACAAAACACTTCACCTCGGTCTTGGTCGGCACCCCAAGCGCCGAAAGCAGCGCCTTGCCGAACTGCAGCCCGGTCAGGTCGATCAGCACCGCCGACAGGTCGCCGCCGGCCATCGCCATCTTCACCTCGCCGTTGCCGTTCGCCATCAATCCGGCCAGCGAGTCCCCGGTCGCGTCAATCGCCCCAACCCCACTGACCGACCCGGCGCCCTGGAACGTGTGCGTCGCCGCCATCAGTCGCGAAACGTCGAGGTTCTGCATCCGCAGGTCGATCCGCGCATGCACGTCCTTGGCATTGGTCGGCGTCAGATCGATATTGCTGATCAACCGGCCCTTGCCGACGCCGAAACTGATCGGATGCAGACTGATCCGGCCGCCGACCACGTCCAGCGCGACGCTGAGGTTATCGAGCGGAATGTTCCGCCCTTCGATATGCGCCCCGTGATAGCGCAGATGGATGTCCGCCCAGTCTAGCCGCGGCACGCTGATCGGCGTGTCCGGCAGCAGCTTCGGACTGGCATTGGCCTTCGCCGCCGCCTGCCTTTCCTGCGGCGTGGCGTCGCGGGTATTGGTCCGACCCGGGGTGCCGCCGATGAACCCGTTCAGGTCCACCAGATCGACCCGGTTCGAGCGCAGATCCATCGTTACCACCGGCCTCGACTTGCCCTTGATCTGGGTCGCGTTCGGCTGCTCCTCGATCGTGCCGGCAATGTCGGAGTTGCCGAGCCGCCCCTGAAAGTCCTCGAACCGGATGCGGCTGAAGCCCTGCAGATTGAGCCGGCCGGCGATCTGGTAGGCCGGCGTCTTGGGAATCGGAAACCCGACCAGTGGTTCCAGCAATCCCATGTCCGGCCCGCTGAACTTAAGCCGCACATTGGCGCCCCGGAACGCCAGCGGATCGGCAATGGTGCCATCGAGTGCCACCCGAGTCGGCCCATTCGCCACGTTCAGATCGACCGGCCATGGATGCGCCGGATCGCGCAACGACAGCAGCGCGCCGCCGACCAAACGGGCGGTGATCGGCTGCGCCGCATAGGTGCCCTTGGCGTCGACCACGATCTTCGCCGCATCGCCTTCGCCCTGGGTCGCGACATCGGCGTTGAAATCGGCTTTCAGCTTCGCCATCACCACGTGCGCGTCGGTATCGGAGATGCGCAGATCGCCGATCTTCACCGCGCTGCCGCCGCCACCGCCACCACCGGTGGCCAATTGGTAGTTCGACGCCCCGTCCGCGTGTTGCGCAGCCAGCAGTCTGGCGCCGTCGATCCCGATCAGCGGCAGCACCAGGCCATGACCCCGCACATAGCCCCAGGCATCCGCCTGGATCGTCAACGCCTTGATCGCAGCCAGCGGCGGGTCGTCGGCCGGCCAGTCCGGCGGGTTGGCAACCACCACGTCGTCCGCGGTCACCTGCACGACCCGGCCCAGTCGCACATGCAAATGACCGATCGTCACCTTGCGCCCGATCGCGGACGAGGCCTGCGACTGCACGATCGGGATGAACCAGTCCCAGTTCCAGAACAGCGCCAGCAGCACCAGCAGGACGATCGGAACGCCGATCCAGGCCAGACGGCGCGTGGTGCGGCGAGTGGTACGGGAACTTGCCATGCCGGCAGAACGCCTATGGCGGCGTCGTGGTTTCCGTGCCGATCATCAACATTCGATCAGTGCCGGATCATTCTTTTATCAGCCGCTTGCTGCCGCCAGAACCGCCGCAGCCCCAGAACGCACACCGGCAGCACCTGCTCGGCATCCTGCATCAGCCCGTCCAGCGCATCGTCGGTCATCGCCTGGCCGCCACGCTCCGCCTCCGGCAGGGTCATGCCGGCCAGGCTGGCGATCGGGATCAGCAGCATCGACGCATCCTCATCCGCCAGCGCCGGCTGCCAGGCCTCGGCCCGCAGCGTCATCGCCTGCATGAAGCCCGCCGCCCAGTCCTCGGCCACCGTGGTGCCGGCCTCGTCCTGCCACAGGATCGCCGAATACCCCAGCGGCGTGGCATCCAGGCCGGCCTCGATGGCCGCGTAACGATCCGCCATCGCCTGCTCGACCGCCCGCCGCTCCGCGGCATCGGCATAGTCCGGTTCTTCGCCGTCCCACACCTCGGCCAGCCATTCGTCGCGCGGCACCGCCTCGGGTCCGCAAACCAGGCCGGCCAGGAACCCGTCCAGTTCGGACAGATCCATGCACCCCTCGGGCGCGCTGTCGGAGTTCAGAAACTGCGCCAGATCATCGAGCGACACCGGGTCCACCCTTCACCGCCATTGATACCGCAGCATACCGCGAGGAACCCAGCCGATGGAACGGTGCATCGCGGTCGGCGCACGCGGTGCTTCGGCAACTGGCTTGTTGCCGCGCTAAAATTCTGCGTTAGCGCTCCGAACGAAGGCGCCGCGGCGGCTGAATGATGCGACTTGCCTCGCGCGGCCTGATCCGGTTGCGCCGCCCTGCGTCAAGACCGGTGGCTAACCGCCGACCGACGTCACGGCGCTGAACGGCAGCGTCAGCCCGCCCATTTCAACCTGCACCGTGCCGGCGTTGTTCACCACTGACGTCGCCGTCCCGGTCACCGTGAACGGAACTTGCGATGTCGAACCGTTGACGCCCAGCGCGGTAACGGTGACCTTGTAGGGTCCGTCCGGCATGGTGCTCCCGGCGGCGCTCTTGCCGTTCCAGGTCCAACTGTTGGTCCCGGCGCTGCTGGTCAGCGTCGCGGTCTGGATCTGCGCACCGGCCGAATTATACACCGCAATCGCCACCGGTTCGGCGGTCGTCGTGCTGAAATTGATCTCTGCGTTGCCGTTCTGCAACGAGAGCTGGCTGCTGTTCGCCGTCACCGGCTTGCCGACCATCGACGCCGACTGCTCGATCTGACTCGCCTGGGTCAGTTGGATCAACTGGGTCAGATCGCTGTTGGTGTTGATCTGCTGCTCCACCGAGGAGAACTGCACCAGTTCGCTGGTGAACTGATTGGAATCCATCGGCGCCGACGGGTCCTGGTTCTGCAACTGCGTCATCAGCAGCGACAGAAAGTCCGAGAAATTGCTGCTCAGGCTGCCCAGCGCGGTGGTGCCGGTCTGCGTCACTGCATTGCCGGTCGAGGATGTGCCCCCGGTCGACGATGTGCCCCCGGTCGAGGATGTGCCCCCGGTCGATGCCGTGGCGCCGGTCGAGCCGGGAGCGCCGGCGCCAGTCGTCTGTTGAATACTTCCACTCATGTCACGATGTCCTTTTGACCATCAGGCGGTGATGTCCAAGCCAATTCGATACGATTGTGTCGCCGGCGTGGCAGCGGTCGCGGTTGGCGCCGCGGTCGTGCCCATTTGTCGGCTGGCGGCATAGGCGCCGCGTTCCCGCGTGGCATAGCCGCCGCGGCCGCCGCTCGATCCGCCGGCATCCGACATGCCGGCGTGGCCCCGCCCGGAGGACCCAAATCCTGAGGACCCGGGCTGGCTGTTGCCGTGGCTCCCCGCCGACGTCCCGCCGTTGCCGCCGGCTGCCGCCTGAACCTCGGCCGCGGCATGGAAGCTGACGTTTCGTCCGGCGGTCGGAATGCCCGCCTGATCCAGCGTGCGATGCAATTGCGGCTGATCCCGCTGCAGCGCCAGCAACGTATTGGGATTGTCGGCGGTGATCTCGATCTGGGTGGAACCGGATGCCTCGCGGGCGATACGCACCTGGACCATGCCGAGATCGCCCGGCTGCAGGCGAACCGTCATCTGCTGGCCGCCATCGGCGGTTTTGGCCAGCGTCAGCAGTGCGGGGGCGACCTGTTCGGTCAGCGTCGCCGGGTGCGCCTGAGCCGGGGCGGCGGCGGCAGTCGCGGTTGTCACGACGGCGGGCGTGAGCGGCGGCGCTGCCTGCTCCAGCAGCGCGACGGACGGCGCATCAGGCTGCCCACCGGGTTGCGCAACGTCCGCCGCGCTCTCGACCGGATGCAGCGTGATCTTGTGGTCCGAGGCCGGGGCAGGGGCCTGAGCCGCCAGCCCGGCGATATCCGCAGCCGTTGCCGCGAACCGCAGGTTCGCCGCCGGCGCGGCGGTTTGATCCGACGCAGCCAGCCGGTCAGCCGTCGCCGGCGTCGCCGACGCGTCGGCGGTTGTCCCGGCACTGCCGCCGGCTTGGTTCGGTGGCTCCGAAGCGGACCCGGCACCCTGCTGCGCCGAAACGCTGCCGGCACCGGATGACGCCGCCCCGCCCGGCGCCGTCGCCCTGGCGGGAGCGGTCCCGTTCGCGGGTCCCGCCACGTTGCCCGCGGCAGCGCCTGCCGTCCCAGGGGCGGCTATCGCAACCCCGACCAGCGCCGCGGCTGCGGCTTCCTGACCGATGACAGCCTGTGCCGCCGGCGCCATGTCAGCGGTCGCGGTGGCCTGTGCGCCGGCACCCTGCGCATCGGTTCCCTGCGCATCGGTACCCTGTGCATCGGTAGCCTGCGCATTGTTCGCCCGAGCCTCGGCGGCCTGCCGGTCGGCTGCGCGCGCCGGTCCCGCCGCCGAGGTCGATCCAGACCTCGCGACCGGCCGATTGTCCCGCGCCGCGGGTTGTGCGTCGGCGGTAACCCGCCCGTCCGGGCCGGGCCGGGGTGCAATCGGCAAGCGCGGGGCCCCCGTGGCATCCCCGGCCGCAGCGGTCCCAGCAGCTTCCTCGCCGGACGCGGGCGCGAGCGGGCCAGCGGCATTCCGCGCCGATGTCCCCACCGCCGCGGAGTCTGTCGCCGCGGTTGGCGTGCTGGCCGGACGCCTGTCGTCAATCGCTGCTCGCCGCGGCGTGCCAGCCGAAGCGGTCGTGCCAGCCGAAGCGGTCGTGCCGGTCGAAGCGGTCGTGCCGGTCGAAGCGGTCGCCGCTGCCGTCGCCGGCGCAACAGCCGAAGCGGCTGTTGCGCCCGTCGCGGGCATTCCGGCTGAAGCCTTCACCGCAGTAACAGCCGTCGCCATCCCGCTCGCGGCGGCAGCCGCCGCCGCGACGCTCGGCGTCGCAGCCGTCGAAATCGGTGCGGCTATCGGCGTGCGATCTGCTTCCGTCCCTGCGGCGGCTTCCGGCGCGCCAGCCGAGGCGCTGGCAGTCCCACGCGCCGGCGTGCCCGCCGCCGTCCCCGCCGCCGCATCCCGGACCGAGCGCAACACTTGCCCAAACCCATCCCCGGAGGCTGACGGTGGCGGTGCGGTCACCGAGCTGACGGCGATCGGGTCAGCCGACGCAGCGATCGCATGGGCAACTGGCAACGTTCATTCTCCTGCACGGGTTTTGCCGCGAAACCTTCATCCGCCAACAAGCAATGTCCGGGCCAAGCCAAAAAGCCGCACCGAACCGTCAACCCAAGCTCGCAACGCGGCAGAAACGACCTGGCGGACCCCGGCAACCGGCATAATTTGCCGGGCTAAACAGCAAAACATCCGCGAAATCCGTCATTTCGCAGTTGGCACGCTTTATGCTGCTCCGCACCGCAATGCCGACCGCTAGACCCCGAGCAGATCCTGGAGCGTTAAAACAATGTCCTTGTTCAGTGCGATCAACACCGCGATCAGCGGCCTCACCGCGCAATCCACTTCGTTCGGCAATATCAGTGAGGACGTGGCCAATAGCCAGACCACTGGTTTCAAGCGGGTCGATACCAGCTTCAGCGACTATCTGACCACCAGCACCCCGACCGCCAACGAACCGGGCGCCGTGGTCGCCCGTCCGGACTACGTCAATAACGTTCAGGGGGCCATTACCCAAACCGATAATCCGCTCGGCATGGCGATCGCCGGTCAGGGCTTCTTCGCCGTCTCTCAGTCCACCGGCAGCGTCAACAACGTACCGACGTTCGATCCGCAGCAGTATTATTCCCGGGCAGGCGATTTCACCATGAATGCCCAAGGGTATTTGGTGAATTCGGGCGGCCAGTACCTGAACGGATGGACGGTCAATTCAAAAACTGGTGCGGCCGATCAGAACGCGCTGGTGCCGATCCAGGTGAACCAGCAGACCTACAACCCGGTCGCCACCTCCAACGTGACGCTGTCGGCCAATCTCCCCGCCACCCCGACAGCCGGAACCGCCACCGCCGCCGCGCCGCTGTCCTCCCAGATCACAGTCTACGACTCGCTCGGCACCGCCCACACGGTTGACCTGAACTTCTCGCAGACCGCAGCCAACGGCTGGAATGTGCAGGTCGGCGTGCCGGATTCCACCACCGGCTCCACTGATGCCGGATCGGCCACAGTCAACTTTGGTGCGGCAGGCGATCCGGTGCCCGCGGGCACTATCAATAACGTTGTGGCCTCCGCCACCGACCCAGGCATCACGGTGACAGGCAGCGGCGCGCCTGGCAGCGCGGCGACCCTGCAGTTTACCACGAATTTCGGCTCCGGCCCGCAGACCATCAACCTCAACGTCGGGAACTATGGCGGAACCACCGGCGTCACCCAATACGCCGGCACCGCCTATAGCCTGCTCGGCCTGACCCAGGACGGCGTTCCGCCCGGCAGTTTCTCCGGCGTCACCGCGCAGGCCAACGGCGATGTGGTGGTCAACTACAACAACGGCCAGAGCCGCACCATCGCCCAGGTGCCGCTGGTGACCTTCAACGACCCGAACGCACTGCAAAGCCAGAACGGCCAGTCGTTCACCGCCACCACCGCCAGCGGCACGCCGTTGGCCGAATCCGCCGGCACCAACGGCGCCGGCAACCTGGTCACCGGATCCATCGAAGGATCCAACGTCGATATCGCCACCGAATTCTCCAACCTCATCGTGGCCCAGCAGGCCTATTCGTCGAATGCCAAGGTGGTCACCACCGCCAATACCATGATGCAGGTCACCCTGCAGATGGTCACCTGACCGCCTGACCCATGGGCCTCGATTCCGCACTCTCGATCGCCAGCGGGGGGCTGGCGAACATCAACGCACAGTTCGCGTTGCTGTCGCAGAATGTCGCCAATGCGGCCACCCCGGGCTATGCGGTCGAGGTCGGCACGCAAACCTCGCTGACCGCCGATGGCGTCGGGCTTGGCGTTCATACCGGCCCGGCGACGCTGCAGATCGATCAGGCGTTGCAGGCCTCCGTGGTGCAGCAGAACGCCACCGTCACCGGCCTGCAGACCACCCAGACCGCGTTACAGGCGATCGACAGCGTGCTCGGCACGCCGGGATCCGGCACCGATATCGGCAGCCTGCTGGGCAACCTGCAGGACAGCTTCTCCACCCTGCTGACCGACCCCGGTAGTCAGACCCAGCAGACCGCCGTGGTGTCATCGGCGGCCTCGCTGGCGCAGGGCGTCAACACACTCAGCAACGCTTATTCGGCGCAACGCCAGGCGGCGCAGAACGACCTGTCATCCTCGGTCAACACCCTGAACAACACGCTGGCGACGATCGGCCAGCTCAGCAGCCAGATCATCGCCCTGAAGCCGACCAACCAGAGCACCGCCGACCTGGAAAACCAGCGCAACGCCGCCGTCCAGACGCTGTCGCAACTGGTCAACGTCCGCACCATGGCACAGCCCAACGGCGATCTGTCGGTGTTCACCGCCAACGGTCTCAGCCTGCCGACCCGCGCCGGCGCCGGTCCGCTCACGCTCGCCAATGCCTCGACCCCGGCGGGATCGTTCTACCCCGGCGGCGGCATCCCAGGCATCATGCTGGGCGGCAGCGACGTCACCAACCAACTCGCCGGCGGCCAGATCGGCGCCGATATCACCCTGCGCGACTCCACAATGCCGACCGACCAGGCCGAGCTGGACGAATTCGCCCAAGGTGTCTCCAGCCGGTTCGCCGCCCAGGGGCTGACGCTGTTCACCGACCCGGCCGGCAACGTCCCGACCGGCGGGGGCACCCCGGCCCAGGCAGGCTATGTCGGCTTTGCCGGCGTCATCGGGGTCAACCCCGCCGTCACCAACGATCCGTCGCTGGTCCGCAACGGCACCAACGCCATCGCCGGCAGTCCGGCCGGAGCCGCCGCGTTCACGCCAAATCCGCCCGGCGGCCCGGCCGGCTTCACCACGCTGATCTCCAGGATCGCCAACTTCACCTTCGGCACCCAGGCGCAGGCGGGGGTCACCCAGCCGGCGTTGCGCACCAACGGTCTCGGCGCCACCGGCAACCTGATTGCGCCGTTCAACGCCGCTGGCAACCCGCTGTCCGGCTACGCCACTAGCCTGGTCGCCTCCCAGGCCCAGGGCAGCGCCACCGTCACCAGCAACCTGGCCACCGAGCAGACGCTGCAAACCAGCCTGAACGCCAAGGTCTCATCGGTCAGCGGAGTCAACATGGATACCGAGCTGTCGCAGATGCTCTCGCTGCAGAACGCCTACGGCGCCAACGCCCGGGTGATCTCGGCGGTGCAGTCGATGTTCACCCAACTGCTGCAGTCCGTGCAATGAGCACCACGATCGGCTCCGGCTACGGCATCATGCCGACCCTGATCGCCAACGCCGGCAACGTGCATCAGCAACTCGATACCCTGACCCAGCAGGTCAGCACCGGCCTGGTGTCGCAGACCTACGCCGGGCTGGGCAGCCAGGCCGGCGTCGCGCTCGATCTGTCGCCGCAACTGAACAGCCTGCAGATCTATCAGAACAACATCAGCCAGGCGACCGGCACCATGGGGGTCACCCAGACCGCGATGACCCAGATCCAGCAGATCGCGGCCAGCTTCGCCGGCGACATTCCCGCGCTGACCGGTCTCAACGCATCCGAGGTCGACAGCGTCGCCGCCCAGGCCAACGCCGCCCTGCAACAGGTCGCCGATCTGCTGAACACCAAATCCGGGGACAGCTACGTATTCGCCGGCCAGGACAGCGCCAACGCACCGGTTCCCTCAGGCGACGCCATCCTGTCGTCGGGCTTCTATACCCAGATCAACACCGCAGTCTCCGCGCTGTCCGCCAACGGCGCTGCCGCCACCGCCGCGACGACACTGTCGATCGCAAGTTCGAATGCCAGCGGCACCACGCCATTCTCCCCCTATCTGTCGCAGCCCGCCTCGGCCATCAGCGCTCCGGTGGTGCAGACCGGAGAGTGGGGCGGCACGGTGCAGACCGGTCTGCTCGCGAGTGCCAATTCGGCTTCGGTGTCTTCCGGCACATCCACCACCGGGTCCTACATTCGTGACCTGATGCGTTCCCTGGCGACGCTGGGATCGCTGTCCAGCTCGCAGATCAACACCCCCGGGTTCGCCGCCCTGGTGCAGGACACCGGCAGCAGCCTGAACGGGGCCGTCAACGCGATGGCGGTCGATGTCGGCGTGCTCGGCAACACTCAGTCGGGCCTGACCAAGACGCAAACTCAACTGTCCGACACCGCGACCGCGCTGTCTGGACAATTGTCATCCGTGCAGGACGTCGACATGGCGGCGGCACTGTCCAAGCTGACCGCCACACAAACGCAACTACAGGCGTCGTATCGCATGATAACATCGGAAGGCAGTCTTTCCCTGGCGAATTTCCTTCCTGCCTGAAAATATTTGATTTGTTCATCCAATTTTAACCTTCATCCGTCACTGTCACCACCGAGCCCACAAAAAGCGGGCACATTCATCAGGACCCAAAGGGTAAACAGCCATGTCTCTGAACTCAGTAAACACCAACATGGGCGCCATGGTTGCGCTGCAGTCGTTGGAATCAACCCAGTCCCAGCTCACCGCGACGCAGAAGCAGATCTCGACCGGTTACCGGGTTTCCGACTCGACCGACGACGGCGCCGCCTACGCCATCGCCCAGGGTATCCGCTCCACTGTCGGCGCGCTGACCACCGCCAATCAGCAGTTGGGCAGCGTGCAAGGCCTGCTCTCGACCACGCAGTCCGGCTTGAACCACGTGTCCAACCTCATGAGCAGCATGCGCGACACACTGCAGCAGCTGTCGTCGCCCAGCGTAACCGGCAGCGAGCGTACCAACTACGAAACCAGCTACAATTCGATGCTCCAGCAGGTAAAGGGTGACATCCAGGATGCCGGCTACAACGGCAAGACACTGATCGGCAACATCACCGGAAGCACAGGCAGCTTCGGCCGCACCGCGGTTGTCCGTAACGACAGCGGCGCGACCTACGCCCTCACTACCTTCAGCGGATCGGCGATGTTCGGAGCGATCAGCGTAACTCCTACTACGTTCGGCGGGGCAGCCAGCGTCGCGGCGCTGATCACCGCCGGCGGCGCGTTCATGAAGCAGATGAACGCGGTCAATAACCAACTCAACGTGGTCGGCAACTCGATCAATTACATCAACAACGAGACCACCTACAACAGCGACAAGATCGACGCCCTGAACAGCGGCCTGGGCTCGCTGATCGACGCCGATCTGGCCAAGGAGTCAGCCCAGCTCACCGCGCTGCAGATCCGTCAGCAGCTCGGCACCCAGTCGCTGTCGATGGCCAACCAGGCGCCGCAGACACTGCTCAGCCTGTTCAAGTAATCGGCTTTCGGTGGCCGGCGGATCCCGACAACGGATCCGCCGGCAGCACCGGCTGAAAATGCATTCGCCCCGCGGAAGGTATCCATCGTGTCTAATCTCGTTCTCGAGCTCCGCCAGGGCGAAGTCATGATCGTAAATGGTGCGCCGATCCGCTTTCGCACCCGCTCACGCATCGAACTCACCGCCAAGGCCCGCTTCCTGTTCGGCAAGCAGATCATGCCGCCCGACCAGGTGGACAGTCCCGCCCGGCGCATCTACTTCGCGCTCCAGTCAGCCTACATAGGCAACGAAACCGAACGCGAGGGCGGCCTAGAGTCGGCCCGCACCTTCATCGCAGAGTTCCAGGCGGCAACGACATCGGACCTGGTGCGCATGATCCTCGACGAGGCCCTGCTCGCCGCCGAGTCAGACGACTGTTACCAGGCGCTCAAACTGGTCCGCCGAGTCATACAGCACGAAGACGCCGTGCTCGGGAAAATCCCAGACGTCTCGATTCCAACAGGGAACAATGATCGCCATGCTGAACACCAGTCACGCCATCCAGGCCTATAAGACCGCATCACGCTACCGCTCGCAGCGCGACCAGGAAGCCGATGTCTTCAACCACGTCACCGCCGCGCTGAAAGGCGCCAAAGGCACGACCCCGATCCGCCAGATCCGCGCGCTGGCCGACAATCGCCGGTTGTGGTTGACCGTCAGCGACCTGCTGCGCGATCCGGGAAACGCCCTGCCGGACCCGCTGAAAGCCTCCATCCTCTCGGTCGGCGCAACCGTGCAGCGGGAAATGGACCAGGACACCCCGGACTTCGACTTTCTGATCTCGATCAACGAGAACATCGCCGCCGGCCTGGCCGGAAAGCCCTGACCGATGAGCGACTCGCTCAGCTATCTGTCGATCCTCTACGGAGATAGTTCGTCCGGCGGCTCGTCGCTGCTCGATACCATCTACGGCATCGGCGGATCCCCGGCCGGATCGACCGACCCGGTCCAGGCGCTGCAATCGGCCGAACTGAACCAGGCGCAAGACGTCAAGGTGACCGCCGCGCAGCCGATGGTCAAAGCCGCCGTCGGCGCCTTCACCCAGGCGGTCAACTCGGCCAAGAGCATGACCCAGTTGCTCGCCAATCCTCAGTTCATGAACGTGCTGCTGACCGCCAACGGCATGAGCGACCAGGTCGGCTACACCGCGCTGGCAACCAAGGCGCTGACCTCGAACCTGAGCGATCCGAATTCGCTGGCCAACCAGTTGACTGACACGCGCTGGAAAACCCTCGCCCAAAAATACGATTTTTCCGCCAATGGACTGAAATCGTTACAGAACCCCGCAACCATCGCCTCGATCGCCAACGACTATGCAACCGCGAGCTGGGGGGCCAGCCAGGATCAGGTGACGCCCGGCCTGTCCAACGCGCTGGCGTTCAAGGCACAGGCCTCCAGCATCACCTCGGTCGACCAGATCCTGGGCGATCCGACACTGCGCACGGTGGTCACCACGACGCTTGGCATCCCCGAGCAGATTGCCTTCCAAAGCCTCCCCGCGCAGGAAACCGCGATCAGCTCCCGCATCGACATCAGCCAGTTCAAAGACCCGAAATTCGTCGAGAGCTTCGCCCAGCGCTACCTCATCGCCAACGCCGCCAATGCGTCCTCCTCGGGCACCTCCACATCCGACATCACAAGCCTGGCAGTCCAGGCCCGGGGAATCCTGGTCTGAGCATCCTGGTCTGATTGTTTCTTCAACGGCTCAAAAGGAGTCCGTCGCTATGGATACCATCAACCTCACCGCCGACGCCGATGCGCTGCGGCTGCGAGCCGAGGCACTGATCGATGCCGGTCGTTTCGCCGCGGCACGTCCGCTGCTGGCCGCCGCCCGCGCGATGGCACCGCCATCCGCCGAACTCAGCCTGACCGCCGCGCGCATGGCGATCGGCAGCGGCGCTTGGGACCAGGCGATCGCCGAACTCGACAGCGGCATCGAAGCCACCCCGGCTCATGGCGGGCTGCGCAAATGCCGCGCCGACATACGCCAGCGGATGGGCAACAGCGAAGACGCCGCGCGCGACGCCGCCGAGGCAGTGATCTGCGATCCGGACGACCCGCAGGCCAAGGCGATCCTCGGTATCGCGCTGCGTGAAATCGGACGTATCGCCGACGCGGTCGCCTGCCTGGCCGAAGCGGTCACTGCCGCGCCGGCCAATTACGGCTACCGCGAAGCGCTGTCCGCCGCGCTGGAAAGCGCCGGCGATAGCGATGCCGCGCTTGCCGTGCTGACCGAGGGCATCGCACTTTGTCCGGCCAGCGTCGCCCTGCGCAACGCCGCCATCCTGCTCTGCGTGCGCCGCCGCGATTTCAACGGCGCGGTCAAAATTGCCGAAAACGCCCGCACCGCCGGAATCGCCGATGCCTGCACCTTCGGACTGAAGGGCCACGCCTTGTCCACCCTCGGCCGCCACGACGAGGCCGCGCTGGCCTATCAGGACGCCCTCAAGCTTGGTCCGGAAGACCCCTACGTGCGCCACCTCGTGGTGTCGTCCGGCGCCATGCCGGATGCAAAACGTGCCCCAGAGGATTATGTCCGCACCGTCTTCGACGGCTATGCCGACCGATTTGAATCACACCTGATCTCGCTCGGCTACCGCATCCCCGGCGCCTTGCGCACCATGCTGGCCTCGCACCCGAAAGTCGTCGTCGGCATGCCGATCGGCCCGGTGCTGGATCTCGGCTGCGGCACCGGGATGGCCGCGCTGGCGATCGGCGATCTGCCGCTCGGGCCGTTCACCGGGGTGGACCTGTCGCCGCGGATGCTCGCCCACGCCCGGGTCAAGCGGCTCTACGCCGAACTACGGGAAGGCGACATCATCGCCGACCTGATGGCGCACGATCAGCAGTGGCCGCTGATCATCGCGGCCGACGTGCTGTGCTATTTCGGCGCCCTGGAAGAGCTTCTCGCCATCGTCCACAGCCGCTTGCAACCTGGCGGCTGGTTCGTGTTCTCGGTCGAGCAGGTGTTGCCTGACCACGACGGCATCGTCCCCGGCAACGGCAAATGGGCATTGCAGCGCCAGGGCCGCTACGCCCACGATGAGGAATATCTCTACGAAGCCGCCTGCACCGCCGGTTTCCGCGTGCTGCGGGTCGATCGGCCGGTGGTTCGCCAGGAAGCTGGGGCCGACGTTCCCGGTCTGCTGTTCGCCATCGAGCGCATCCGCCATGACGGTTGACGTCAGGCCCGCGCCACCCGGCGCAGGTTTGCACCGCCCAAACCTGCCCGGCGCAAGCCTACCCGGCGCAAACCTACCCGGCGCAAGCCTGCCCGGCGCAATCCTGCCCGGCATCGACCTGCTCGCCGCCGGCCGCTTCAAGGAAGCCCTGGCACCGCTGCGCCTGGCCCTCTCGCTCGGGAACGCCGCGCCCGCCACCCTGCTCAACCTCGCGATCGCCGAGGATCACGCCGGCGACCGCCAGTGCGCCCGCCGCATCTGCCGCCAGGTCGCCGCCGCTTTGCCGGACTGGGACGAACCGGTGCTGCGGCTGGCCGAGAGCCTGCGCGCCGCCGGCGAACACACCGCGGCGGAACAAACCTACCGCCAGGTGCTCGAACTCAATCCCGCGCGCCCGGAAGCGCTGATCGCCCTCAGCGGCCTGCTGCTGATGCGCGGCCAGCCCGAACCGGCGCGCGACCTATTGCTGCAATGCTGCGGCGTCGCCCCCGACAATGCCGAGGCCTGGAACACGCTGGGCCTCGCCTTGCGCGCGACCGACGCCGCCGGACTGGCGCTGTCGGCCTTCATCGCCGCCCAGCGTCTGCGCCCCGACTGCCTGGATTACGTGCTGAACGGCGTGGAGACCGCGGTCGACGCGAAAAACCTCGATCCCGGCCAAGGCGACGCCGAGCTGGCGCGTCTGTCCGTCGCCTGCGAGCAGAACCCGCTCAACCCGGTCCTTCAGGCCGGCCGCGGTATGTTGCTGGAACGCCTGGGCCGCCGCCCCGAGGCGATCGATGCGCTGGAGGCGGCGACCGAATTGGCCCCGGACGAACTGGCACCGCTGCGCCTGCTGGGCGGCGTGCTAGCCCGCTCCAGCCGGGCGCGCCAGGCCGTCGCCGTCCTGCGCCGCCTCAGCGCGCTGGACCCCGAGAACCCACAGGTCCACAACGACCTCGCCGCCGTGCTGATGCGGCTGCACCAGCACGCCGAGGCGCGAACCATCCTGCTCGATGTGCTCGGAAAGATCGGCCCCAACACCGCCATCCTCTGCAACCTCGCCAACGCCACGACCTGCGTCGGACTGCAGGACGAAGCGGTCGCCCTCGCCCGCCGAGCCATCGAACTCGACCCTGAGGCGGTGCTGGCGCGACGCGCGCTGTGCAATACGCTGCCGTATCGCGACGGCACCACCGGCGCCGAGTTGCTGGCGGCGATGCGGGACTGCTCCGCCGCGCTGGCACGATCGCCGCAGCCGCCGTTGGCGAACCCGCCCGACCCGCACCGTCCGCTGGTCGTTGGCCTGCTGTCGGGCACCCTGCGGTCGCACCCGGTCGGCTGGCTCACCGTCGCCGGCATCGAAACCCTCGATCCGGACCAGTTCAGCGTGATCTGCCTGGTGCAGAACGCCGCCCCCGAGGAACCGATTGCCCGCCGATACCGCGTCGTCGCCCGGAATTGGATCGAGGTCGACGGCCTGACTGACGCCGCCCTGACCACCGTGGCGCGCGAACACGGCATCGACATCCTGATCGACCTCGGCGGCTACGGTGACGCCGCCCGCATGGCGGCCTGCGCCAATCGGCTCGCCCCGGTGCAGATCAAATGGGTCGGCATGCAGGCCCACAGTTCCGGGCTGGCCGAGATGGACTGGTTCATCACCGACCGTTGGGAAACCCCGGACGGGTTCGAACCGCTCTACAGCGAGAAGCTGCTGCGTCTGGATGACGGCTACGTCTGCTACAGCCCGCCGCCGCACAGCCCCGACGTGGTCACGCTGCCCGCGCTCGCCAACGGCTTCGTCACCTTCGGCTGTTTCAACAACCTGGCCAAGATCACCCCCCGAGTGATCGAAACCTGGGCCGAGATCCTGCGCCGCATCCCCAACGCAAGGCTGGTCCTGAAGACCCATCAGCTATCCGACGCCGCAACCGCCGACGGCTTCCTGGCCGACTTCGCCGCACTTGGCATAGCGGCCGAACGCATCGAAACCCGCGGCTCCTCCGGTCATCGGGCCTTCATGGGCCAGTATGGCGACATCGATATCGTGCTGGACCCATTCCCCTATTCCGGCGGCCTGACCACCTGCGAGGCGCTCTGGATGGGCGTCCCCACCATCACGCTGCCCGGCCAGACCTTCGCCTCGCGCCATTCCACCAGCCACCTGAGCAACGCCGGCTTGCCGGACTGGATCACCGGTTCGGTCGATGAATACATCGCAATGGCCGTCTCCCGCGCCGCCGATCTCACAGCCCTGGCCACGCTGCGCGCCGGCCTTCGTCAGCAACTACGGCAAAGCCCGCTATGCGACGCCCCACGCTTCGGCCGCAGCCTGGGCGCGGCGCTGCGGCGAGCGTGGCAGGCGTGGTGCGCGGACAATCAATGCTGTTGAATCAATCATTTTCAACGCCGATGCACGCACATTGCCGCGGATCCCGCTATCCTCAATACCCTCACTGAACTCGTTATCGGCCGAGCATTCATAGTCGCGAATACGCTGCGAACTGGTTTCCTTGAAAAGGTCTGTGAAAACGCTTTGCCCACGACCTCTACAAAATCGGCCTGCTCGTCAGCCAGCAGCAGAATATCGCCATGAACTCCGATAACGTTGTCGTCGGGGCCAGCGCTGCCGACTTGGTCGTCCAGACCGAGCTCAAAAAGCTTATGGCTTCTTGACGCCGACGATATGATTTAGTCCAGCGTCCATCAAGATCCCCTCGAATGACCCGCAGAGCCTTGCGATCGACTACCCGAATAACTACATCTTCGTAGTTACGTTGAGGCGCGCAATTGTTGCGATTCACGTGGGATGAAGCCAAGGCAGGCAGCAACCAAGCCAAACACCAAGTCGGCTTTGAGACTGCCGTCCGCGTGTTTCTCGACCCGTTTGCACTCAGTGAGCAGGACCGCATCGAGGAGGGAGAGTATCGCTGGCAAATTATTGGATCGATCGAAGGCGAAGTTTTTCTGGTAGCGCACATGGAGCGCGAGGCCGCCGACGGAGCCACAATTATTCGTATCATCTCGGCTCGCCGAGCCGTCCGAACTGAAAGGAGGCGCTATGAGGAGGAAAAATATCGTCGGCTACGAACTTGACCTAGAGCAGCCCCCGCCCTTGAGTGCGGCACAAAGGGCGGAACTAAAGGCATTGGCGACGGTGCCGGATGAACAGATCGACACCTCCGACATCCCCCTGCTGTCCGAAGAATTCTGGAACTCCGCGATTAGCAACCCATTCTATCGGCCGATAAAGCAGCAGCTCACCGTGCGCCTAGATGCAGACGTGCTGATATGGCTGCGTTCGGCCGGGCCGGGATACCAAACCAAGCTGAACGCCATCTTGCGTGAAGCCATGGTACGGGAAGTGGCGTCGCGGGCGAGGTCTAACCGCCGCATCAGTCAGGCCGCTTCCTCCGCATTTTCAAATGCCTTTTCCTTTGCATGAGAACCTCTTCATGACCTTCCAAGAACTTATGGCTTGGCGCAAAAGACATGGATTCACGCAAAGTCAAGCCGCTAGCGTGCTCGGCATTTCCGTTAGCGAGGTCGCAAACTATGAGCGCGATGAAAATGGCAACAAGGGCAAACCTGACACCATTCCAAAGGCCATTCAACGTGCCTGTGATTCCTTTGACCGCAAAAGCGAGCTTTTATCCGCGCTCAGGTCAAAGATTAAGGACGGACTTCGGTCCGATGGACCACCGGGCCATATAACCCCGGAGGTCTTGCGAGAAATCCTCCTTGAGATCGTCGATGCAATCCAAAAGGAGAAACTCTCATAGTTATATTATTGCCACGCGTTATATATTATAAATCGGATATGCGTATCGGAGAAACCAACGCCATCAATTCCATCGATCTCTTCCGTAATCCTTGATTTTGCTGATCTGGCATTGGTGTTGAGCACGGACCTGCATCTGAAGCCGGATTCCCGTCAATCCGCCGAGATCCGCGCGCGCACATGTGTTAAAATCGCGGAACAAACCAGAACGCCTCCTTAAGCGCCCACCGCCCTAAACCTCCAACTCCACGCAAACCGGCACGTGGTCCGACCCTCGAGGCCAGTCCCGCGCATCGCGCAAGATGGTGTGGCTGCGCAGCCCCAGTTGGAGATCCGGCGTCACCCAAACATGGTCCAATCGCCGCCCGCGATCCGATGCCCGCCAGTCCTGATTGCGGTACGACCACCAGGAATACAGTTTCTGCTCCGCCGGCACGAAGTGCCGTACCGCGTCCACGAACCCGGCGTTCAGCCAAGCAGTCAGCCCCTCGGTCTCCGGCGGCGTATGGCTGACCACGCCCAGCAATTGCTTGTGGCTCCAGACGTCCTGCTCCAGCGGGGCGATGTTCAGGTCGCCGACCAGCACCGACCTCGCCAGTCCAGGCCGAGCGGCGAACCACGCCCTGGCCTCCGCGACGAAGTCCAGCTTGTGCCCATATTTCGGGTTCTGCGTCCGGTCCGGCACGTCACCCCCCGCCGGCACGTAGAAATTATGCAGTTCCACCGGCCCACCCGGAGCCGCCAGCGCCGCCGCGACATGGCGGCAATCGCCCTTGCCGCACCAGTCCGGCGCCTTCTCATGCACTTCCAACGGCACCCGCGAAAGAATCGCCACGCCATTGTAGCCCTTCATCCCGCGAAACACCGTATGCGGATAGCCCAGCGGCAACAGCGCCTCAGCCGGAAACAGTCCGTCCGGCACCTTGGTCTCTTGCAGGCAGATCACATCCGGCCGCAGTGCCTCGACCAGTCTGTCCAGCAACCCGACGCGCAGCCGCAGTGAGTTGATGTTCCATGTCGCCACGCGCAGCGAAGTCATCAGACGATGCGGGTTTTCACCGCACCGACGCCCTCGACAACGCCCTCCAGCAGATCGCCCCGCTGCACGGCGGCGACATTCTCCGGCGTGCCGGTGTAGATCAGGTCGCCCGGCGCCAACTTCACCAGCCCGGACAGGTAGGCGATCGTTTCCGGCACGCTCCAGATCATCTTCGACAGATCGGAACTCTGCCGCACCTTGCCGTTGACCTTCAACTCGATCAGTCCGCTCGCGGGATGGCCGATCTTCGAGGCCGGAACCATCGGCCCGATCGGCGCCGAGGCGTCAAACCCCTTGCCCATGTCCCACGGCTTGCCTTCCTGCTTCGCCGCGTTCTGCAAATCGCGCCGCGTCATGTCCAGCCCGGCCGCATAGCCCCAGACATGCGCCAAGGCATCCGCCTCGGCGATATCCGCGCCACCCCGGCCGATCGCCACCACCAGTTCCATCTCGTGGTGCAACTGTGTGCTCTTCGGTGGATACGGCATGTCGGCGTCATTCAGCAGCAGCGCGTCCGCCGGCTTCATGAAGAAGAACGGCGGCTCACGATCCGGATCGCTGCCCATTTCCCTGGCGTGTTCGGCATAGTTGCGTCCGACACAGAACACCCGCCGAACCGGAAAAGCGCCGCCGCTCACGACGGGCACGGCGATGATCGCCGGCGCGGAGATGACGTAATCAGCCATTCGGTAACACCTCGTTTCGGATTGACCCGGACCATGGCAACTAGGAACGGATTGGCGGAAATACGGGAAACCGCGGCATCAGGCAATGCCGCTGCCAATCTGCCCCGAGGCAGCCGGCGCCGACCCCGTCGGCACGAAGCGGCCGCCCACCATCCGGCGAGCGGCCGCTTCGATCAGGCATGGCTTGCGCCCTACCCAGCCAGCGCTGCCCGCCGGCGACGCACGGCGCCGAGGCCAGCCAGGCCCGCCGCAATAATCGCCAGGCTCGCGGGCTCCGGAACATTGACGTCCAGCACCGACGGGGTGCCGTTCTCCCGCGCGTAATACAGCGTGGTATCACCGGCCGAGGTCAGTTCGACGGTTTCCGTCACCGCGCTGGTCGGGTCGGCGGTGGTGGTGCCGATCCTCGTCGAACCCTGGTAAACGCTCGCTCCGTCGTCGTGCGTGATGGTCAGGATGGTGCCGGCCGCTAGCGTGCCAAGGTCGATGGTGATGAACGAACCGTACTGAAACCCGGACGCGCTGCCGCTGGACGCCAGGAACGTCGTCAGGGTGCTGAAGTCGGCGCCGGCCGGGGTGCCAAGGCTGCCCGATCCGCTGTAGCCGGAGATCGAACCGCCGTTGAAGAAGTTCGAGTTCAGATCGCCCGCGTTGCTGCTGTTCTGCGCGGCGGTGTTGCTGAAACTCAGCGGCCCGCTATAGCTGAACGTCGCGGTGATCGCCCCGGCTGAGTTGAAGCCATCATGCGTGGCGTCCGCCAGGAACGACTGGCCTCCCTGATTCGCGGTGCTGTCGGTGACCATGTAAGCGTTGGCATTGCCGATCCCGATGACCGCCGCGATCGCCGTCGCGATCAGCAAATACTTTGAGTAAGCCATTGTCGAGGTCTCCCTGCGGATGTTGATACCTGCGACGCATCGTTCTGATACGCCAGGTGCCCACAAGAAAATGCAAGCTGCGTGCCAAAAATACTTGCACGCAATGAAATGCCGCCGCTACCATTACACCAAATATAGGTCAAATAATACCAACAAAGCCATATCCCGAAGGACAGTCGTATTCAACGGCCCAACGCACCCGTCGAGAAACATTACACCTCGGCCACACCTTTGGCGTCACGATCCACCGAACACCTCTCAGAACGCCGCGCAAGCCGGCGCGACCGTCATGCCGACCGACTGCTGGTGGAACCGGCTCTGATACGCCGACCGGACCCGGTCGACCGCGGCCAGGCTCTCGGGCGTCTCGGGCAGCGCCACCAGCAAGACCTTGGTGCGCTGCTCGACGGTCTTGCGGGTGATCGGGTTCATCCACCCGCCATCGGCATCGAACACCGTGAAGCCGTTCGCCAGATTGGCGGTCACCGTGTCATTCAGGAACGACTGCCACTCGCCATCAGTCAGATCCTCGCGCCCGGCGATCGCTCGGCCCATGAACAGCGTGAACACCGCGACCGGCGAACCCACCCCAGGCGCGCAGGGCGCGTCATCGCCGGCCGCGCAACCGCCCAGGCTCGTGATCAGCCAAACCGCGATGATCAGACGCAACAAGATCCCATCCCCCCCAGCGTCAGCCGAACACCCGCCGGCCGCGCTTCCAGGTGCCCAGCACCACCCCCTCCAGCGCACGCCCATCGAACGGCGTGTTCTGTGCCTTGCCAGGAAGCCGCCCGGCATCCACTTGCCAGATCCGCTCGGGATCGAACAGGCACAGGTCGGCCGGCGCCGACTTGGCGATCCGCCCGGTCTCAACGCCCAGCAGGCAGGCCGGCCGCGCGGTCAGCAGGTCGATCGCCGCGGCCAAGCTCAGCGACCCGTTATGCACATGCGCCAGCGTGATCGCCAGCAGCGTCGCCAGCCCCGCACCCCCAGCCGAGGCCAGCGCGAACGGCTGGCGCTTGTCGTCGGCATCGCGCGGCTGATGGTCCGACGCGATGGCATCGATCGTGCCGTCGGCCAGCGCCGCGATCACCGCCTGGCGGTCGTGCTCCTTGCGCAACGGCGGCGACAGCTTCGCATAGCTGCGGAAATCGCCGATCGAGGTCTCGTTAAGATCGAAATACGGCGGCGCTGTATCGCAGCTCACCGCAATCCCGGCCGCCTTGGCGGCGCGGATCAGCCCCAGCGCCTCACCGGTCGAGACATGCGCGAAATGCACCGCCCCGCTGGTCAGCTCAGCCAGCCTGATATCGCGCGCCACCATGATCGCCTCGGCCGCGGCCGGAATTCCGGGCAGCCCCAGCCGGGTCGCCTGCTCGCTTTCGGTCGCGCTGCCGCCGGCGGCAAGCGAGGGGTCCTCGGGGTGCTGCACGATACGGGCGCCGAAGCCCTGCGCATACGCCAGCGCCAGCCGCATCAGCCGGGCCGGCCCGATCGCCCGCGACCCGTCGGTAAACGCCACGGCCCCGGCCTCGCGCAGCAACCCCAACTCCGCCAGCTCCTCGCCGCGGCAACCGCGGGTGACCGCGCCATATGGCAGGATCGTCAGGCTGCCGGTCTCGGCGCCGCGCGTGCGCAGCAACTGCACCAGGGCCGGATCGTCGATCGCCGGCTGGGTATCGGGCAGCGCCGCCAACGTGGTGATCCCGCCCGCCGCCGCCGCCGCCGCCGCCGAGGCGATGGTTTCGCGGTACTCGAACCCGGGCTCGCCCAGCGCGGCGCGCATATCGACCAGCCCCGGGCACAGCACCGCCCCCTCGGCCTCGATCACCGCGGCGCCCTCGGGCGCTGCCACCGAGGCGGCGAAATCGGCGATCCGGCCATCGCGCACCAGCAGATCGCCCAGCAGATCGACCCCGGAGCCCACGATACGGGCGCCGCGGAACAGCGTGTCAGGGTTCATTCCGGCGATGGTCCCGCGACAGCATGTCCAGCACCGCCATGCGCACGGCGACCCCCATCTCGACCTGCTCCTTGATCACGCTGCGCAGCTTGTCGTCGGCCACCGCGCTGTCGATCTCCACACCGCGATTCATCGGACCGGGATGCATGACGATGGCGTCGGCCTTGGCCAGCGCCAGCTTGGCCTCGTCCAGGCCCCAGAAACGGAAGAACTCCCGAGCGCTGGGCACCTCCCCGTGCGACATCCGCTCGCGTTGCAGCCGCAGCATCATCACCACGTCGGCCCCCGCCAGCCCCGCCGCCATGTCATGGAACACGCTCACCCCCAGGTCCGCCACCTCGGCCGGGATCAGCGTCGGCGGTCCGATCACCCGCACCTGGCAGCCCATCGTGGTCAACAAATGGATGTTGGAGCGCGCCACCCGCGAATGCGCGATATCGCCGCAGATCGCCACGATCAGTCCGGCGATGCGGCCTTTGCGCCGCTTGATCGTCAGCGCGTCCAGCAGCGCCTGGGTCGGATGTTCATGCGTTCCGTCACCGGCGTTGATCACCGCCGCATCGACGATCTGCGCCAGCAGGTTCGGCGCCCCGGACTGGTCGTGGCGCACCACCAGCAGGTCACAATGCATCGCGTTCAGCGTGGCCGCGGTGTCGATCAGCGTCTCGCCCTTGTTTACCGAGGACGTGGCGACCGACATGTTGATCACGTCCGCCCCCAGCCGCTTGCCGGCCAATTCGAAGCTGGTCCGCGTGCGCGTGCTGTCCTCGAAGAACAGATTGATCAAGGTGCGCCCGCGCAACAGGTCGCGCTGCGTCTTGCCCGACCGGTTGAGCAGCACATAGCTTTCCGCAAGGTCGAGCAATTGACTGATCGCGGGCGGCTCCAGCCCCTCGATTGCCAGAAGATGTCGTTGCCGGTGGAACACAAGACTTCGTTGCAGCAACCGGCATCTGGCGTCAACCGCGCCCTCCATCATGTCCCGCCGCCCAGCCGCTCGGTCTAGCCCCGCCGACATTCAGGTCGGCGCCGCCGGAGCTTGCCCCAGCTTGGCGGAACAGTCTCCGAGCGCGTCGCGAATCGCCGGCGTCATGACCCGGCGATAGCGAGCCGAGGCAGAACGGGCGTCCGAGCCTACTCGGCGACGGCAACCGGCGCACCGCGCGGCGACATGCGCAGCACCAGCATCGAGGCCAGCAGGCAGGCGAGCCCGCTGGCGACGAAGGCGATCAGGTAGCTGCCGGACAGGCTGCGCACCGCGCCGGCGCCGAACGCCGCCATGGCTCCGCCGACCTGGTGCGCGGCGAAGATCCACGACACAATCACCGGTGCGTCGCGGCGGCCGAACACCTCGTTCGTCAGGGCGAAGGTGGCCGGGCCGGTGGCCACCCAGTCCAGCCCATAGAACACCGCGAATGCCGACAGGCTGAGCGGGTCGAACCCGCTGAACGGCACCATTACCAGCGACAGTCCGCGCAGCCCATAGTACCAGAACAGCAACAGGCGCGGGCTGTAGCGATCGCACAGCCAGCCCGAGGCGGTGGACCCGATCAGGCTGAACACCCCGATCACCGCGAGCAGCGAGGCGCCTTTCATCGGGCTGATGCCGTGGTCGGCGCAGTAGGCGATCAGGTGGGTGTTGATCAACCCGTTGGTGGAGAAGCCGCACACCCCGAAGGTCAGGCACAGCAGCCAGAAATCCATCGATCGGGAGGCGCGTGCCAGCGCGCTGAACGCCACCGCGAACGGATTGCCGGCGGCGCGGCTGACTGGCACCACGGCGGACCCGCCATAGGCCGGCAGCCCGATCGCGGCGGGGGATTCCGGCAGCAGCAGCATCACCATGGGGATTACCACGGCGATCACCGCGGTGAGTGTGATCGCCACGCCCTGCCAGCCGAAATGCTGCACCAGCAGCGCCAGCACCGGCAGGAAGATCAGTTGCCCGGCGGCGTTGGCCGAGGTGAGCAGGCCCATGGCCAGTCCGGCGCGATGGATGAACCAGCGGTTGGCGACCGCCCCGGCAAAGCCGACCGCGCCGGCTCCGGACCCGATGCCGACCATCAGTCCCCAGGTCAGGAACAATTGCCATGGCTGGGTCATCAGGGTGGACAGCGCGGTGCCGGCCATCAGGATGACCAGGCAGCCGATCATCGTCCGCTTCAGGCCGATGACCTGCATCAGGCCGGTGAGGAACGGGCCGGTCGCGCCCAGCAGGATGATGTTCAGCGAGACCGCGCCAGAGATGGTCGAGATGTCCCAGCCGAAAGCCTGCTGCAGCGGCACGATCATCACCCCCGGCGCCGCGCGCACGCCGACGCCGGCCAGCATGGCGGTGAACACCACGGCCAGGGTGATCCAGGCGTAGTGCAGCCGGCCGGAGCAGGCTTTTGCGATCGGCGCGATGATCATGAAGGGTGCTTCTTTGCCGGTCGGCTAACTTAGAATTCATTTCTCCCGCCAGAAAGGCCCCAGCAATGCAAACAACGCATGGCTGCCCCAGCCGAGCGATCGCGGCGTCGCGAGGGGAAGCGAGGCGCGGGCGACGGGGCGCGGGGCGGCGAGGCGGGGGCGACGAGACGAGGGGCGACGAAAAAATGGGCGACGAGACGAGGGGTGACAGGGCGCGGGGCGACGAGGCGCGGGGCGGCGCGCGTTGGGTGTCACACCGGCTGCAGATCCTGCAGCCGCACCAGACCGGTCTGGCTGCTGAAGCACAGGGTCTGATCGCTGCCCTGCTGCTGCGAGACGCCGACAATACGGTGCTGGCCGGTGTCGTAGAGGCGAACCTGGCCCTCGCGCATAACCGCGAGGCGCCGTTGATCGGGGAAACAGGCATAGCGCATGTCGTTCTGCTCGCCGGTGGCTGACGCGGCGCCGAGCTCAGAGGGCCACCACTGGCTGGCCTGACCCGGCTCTTGCTCCGCCGCCGCCGGTGCCGGCCCCGGCAGCGCTGACAGATCGCGGCACAGGGCGTCGACGCGCGCCTTGAGCGCGTGGTTGGACATCTCGCCGATCATCAGCATGCCGCCGGCGGCCCACTGGCCCATGCCGCCGAGTTCCGGATGGTCGAACTGCGCCATCCCGCCGCCGCCGCGGCGCAGCGCCTCGGCCAGCGCGCGGCCGGCGTCGGGGCTGAAGCCGTGGCGTTGGGCGATATCGGCGATGTTGTCGGGCATTTTGAATTCCTTGCGGTTGGCTGTTTGGATCTCCGCCGCGCATGGGTCTCCCGATGGCGTAAGCTCCGGGGTAGTAACGCGTTCGGCGTGATCCGGTCGGCGCGTGCGGCCTGGACGGCCGGAGACGAAGCACGACAACCGGCGGACCTCGCGTTAACGTGTGGCGAAACGCCTTCCGCACATGCGAACGCAGCGCCCATGGGCGGCGCATTGTGCAGTATGGCAGCTTCGTGAACACGCGCTGGCCATTGCGATCAGTTAATTAAACCCTCGCCGGAGACCCCCACTGTGCAGATCAACGCCGGCTTCGACATTACCTACCAGTGCCAGCAGCCGACGCCGATGTTGCTGGCGTTGAGCGTCCACCCGTCGCGCATGCCCGACGTCACCGGACCGCACCGGATCTGGTTCGACCCGCCGATCGGCGCCAGCGAGTATCGCGACGATTTCGGCAACATCTGCCACCGTATCGTGGCGCCCCCCGGACCGTTGCGGATCTCGACGCAGTTCATGGTGAGCGACCCCGGCACGCATGACGCGGTGATGCCGCAGGCGCCGCAGCATGCCATCCAGGATCTGCCCGACGATGCGCTGGTGTTCCTGCTGGGCAGCCGCTACTGCGAGACGGATCGGCTGACCGAACTGGCATGGTCGCTGTTCGGGCAGACCGAGGAGGGGTGGCCGCGGGTGCAG
Organism: Rhodopila sp.; assembly: GCF_965277825.1. NCBI lineage: Bacteria > Pseudomonadati > Pseudomonadota > Alphaproteobacteria > Acetobacterales > Acetobacteraceae > Rhodopila > Rhodopila sp. The sequence continues at coordinate 2,389,335 of NZ_OZ255846.1, forward strand.
GCGATCTGCGATTACGTGCATAAGCGGATCGAATTCGGTTACCATCACGCCGACCCGACACGTTCCGCATTCGCCGGCCACGCCGACGGCCGCGGGGTTTGTCGCGACTTCGCGCACCTGGCGATCACGCTGTGCCGCTGCATGAACATTCCGGCGCGCTACTGCACCGGCTACCTCGGCGATATAGGCATCCCGCCGGTCGATGCGCCGATGGATTTCAGCGCCTGGTTCGAGGCCTATCTGGGCGGCCACTGGCACACTTTCGATGCCCGCCACAACACGCCACGCATCGGCCGGATCCTGATGGCGCGCGGACGCGACGCCACCGACGTAGCGTTGTCGACGATCTTCGGCCCCAGTATCCTGGCCGGCTTCAACGTGATCACCGAGGAGGTGGCTTAGGATCGCGCACCGGTTAAGCCGCGATGCGTCGTGTTGTTGTTTGGGTTTCCGATATCCGTCAGCCGAGATCAGTGGGATTGCCGTATGCGACCGGGCCAGAAGACGCCGAGTATCGCGCATCAGGGCAGCGCGATACTTCGCTTTTTGTTTGACCATCCGGTTCACGCGCCGAATCGCGGACGCTCCGCGTCTCACGCTGGTCTGCGATCGGATACTCGTATCGCGCATCAGAGCAGCGCGATACGTCGCTCCTTGTTTGAATATCCGATTCACGCGCCGAATCGCGGAAGCTCCGCGTCTCGCTCTTCTCTGCGATCGGATACTGGTTGACCCCGTCGCAGCGCGCGGATCCGCCGCCGACGTGGCGGATCCAGCCGTCGGCCGGGCAGGCCATGCTGCTGCTGGAGGGCGACTGGATCGGCCAGTCCGGCGCGATCCCGGCGTTCCCCCCGGCTGCGCTGGACGCGGTTGGCGGCGCCCCGCTGGACGCGGTTGGCGGCGGCACGCCGCCGGGCGAGCTTGGCGGCGGCGCGCTGCTGGCGCTGGATATCGCCGGCGTCGGGCGCTGGGATACCGGCCTGATCGAGTTCCTGTGGGACGTCCGGCGCGCCGCCAACGTTCGGGGGATCAGCATCGACACCGCCAACCTGCCGGAGTCCGCCCGCAAGCTGCTGGGTCTGCTGCCCGACCGCCTGGCGGAGCCCCGAACGCCGCCGCGCCGGCGGTTCCGCCCGCTGACCTGGCTGGGCGGCCAGACCATCGGGCTGCTGACCGAGATTGGCGTGCTGAGCATCCTGCTCGGCAACACCGCCAGCGGCGGCGCTCTGGCACTGACCGGGCGGGCCCGCATGCGCGCTGTCGATCTGTTCGCCAATATCCGCGACGCCGGCCCGTCGGCACTGATCATCATCAGCGTGGTCAACTTCCTGATCGGCGCCATCCTGGCGTTCGTCGGCGCCGTGCAACTGCGCAAATTCGCCGCCGACATCTATGTCGCCAATTTGGTCGGCCTCGCCCTGGTGCGCGAGATGGCGGCGGTGATGACGGCGATCGTCATGGCCGGGCGAACCGGGGGCGCCTACGCCGCGCGCATCGCCACCATGCAGGGCAACGAGGAGATCGACGCGCTGCAAGTGTTCGGCATTCCGGTGTCGGACTACATCGTGCTGCCCTCGATCCTGGCATTGGTGTTCACCATGCCGCTGCTTTACTTGTATGGCTGCCTGGTCGGCATGGCGGGCGGCTTCGTGGTATCGATCGCCATGCTGAACATCACCGGACCGGGCTATCTGAACCAGACGCTGGGATCGATCGCGTTCAGCCAGTTCGCCTTCGGCTTCGTGAAATCGATCGCCTTCGCCATCCTGATCGGAGTGACCAGTTGCCGGATCGGGCTCAAGGCCGGGCGCAGCGCCGCCGATGTCGGCAGCGCCGCGACTCGGGCCGTGGTCACCGGCATCGTCGGGGTGATCGCGCTCGATTCGCTGTTCGCGGTGCTCGCCAACGTGGTCGGACTGTGAAGCGCCGGGCTGTGCAGGGCTCGGACTGCGAAAGCTCGGACCGTGATGGGCTTGGGCCCTGATGGCCTCGGACCGTGAAGTGGCCGGACTGGGCGACCGCGGCCTGACCAGCGCTGACCCGTCGCCCATCGGCGCCGATGCGCTGCTGTCGGTGCGCGGCGTCACCCTGGCGTTCGGCCCCAAAGTGATCCAGCACGACCTGTCGTTCGACGTAGACCGCGGCAGCATCTTTGCCGTGATGGGCGGCAGCGGCTGTGGCAAGAGCACGGTGCTGAAGGCGATGATCGGGCTGCTGCGTCCCGCCGCCGGGTCGATCCTGGTCGATGCCGAGGATTACTGGGCAGCCAGCGCCGCCCAGCGCAGCGCGACCGGGCGCCGGTTCGGCGTGTTGTTCCAAAGCGGCGCGCTCTGGAGCGGGCTGTCGGTCGGCGAGAACGTCGCCCTGCCGCTGCGCATGTTCACCCGGCTGCCGGACGCCGCGATCGCCCGCCTGGTGCGGCTCAAGCTCAGCCTGGTCGGCATGGAGCACGCCGTCGAGCAGTTGCCCTCGGAGCTGAGCGGCGGCATGCGCAAGCGGGCCGGGCTGGCCAGGGCGCTGGCGCTCGACCCCGATGTGCTGTTCTTCGACGAACCCTCGGCCGGGCTGGACCCGATCACCTCGAGCCGGCTGGACGACCTGATCGTCAATCTGCGCGACGGGCTTGGCGCTACCATCGTCATCGTCAGCCACGAACTGCCCAGCCTGTTCGCGGTCGCCGACGACGGGGTGTTCCTGGACGCCGAGACCAAGACCGCGATAGCGCATGGCTCGCCGCGGGCGTTGCGTGATAGTTGCCCCAACCCGCAGGTGGAGGCGTTCATGCGACGCGAACGTCCCGAAGCCCTGCATGCCGAAGCCCAGCCCAGCGGAGACCGCGCCAAGCCATGAACGCCAGTAAACAAGCCGCTGTCGGTGCCTTCGTGCTGGGCGGCATCGTGCTGGCGCTGGCCGCCATCGTGTTGTTCGGCAATTTCGCTCTGTTCAACCCGAGCATCCGCGCCGCGATCGTGTTCCAGAACTCGATCGCCGGACTGTCGATCGGTGCCCCGGTCACGTTCCGCGGCGTGCGCGTTGGCGCGGTGGAAAGTATCGGCATCGAGTTCGACCCGAAGACCAGTGTGGCCTACATTCCGGTGACGGTGCGCCTGGAGCCGGGCCACGCGCTGGTCACTCACACGCCGAGCGACACCAATGTCGATCTGCCGGCGCTGATCAACCGGGGCCTGCGTGCCGAATTGAACGTGCAGAGCTTCGTGACCGGCCAATCGCAGATCGATCTGGATTTCGACCCGACCTCGGCGCCGGTGCTGCACCCCGACATCGCCAGCCTGCCGGAGATTCCGACCCGCCAATCCACCCTGCAGAAGGCGCAGGAGCAACTCAGTCAACTGCCATTGCGCGACCTGGCCGACAATGCCACCGCGACGTTGCAAAGCCTGCGCGGGCTGGCCGAGAAACTGGACAAGGACCTGCCGCCGCTGGTCGAGAGCCTGACCGCGACGTCGAACCGCTCCAGCCAGACGGTGGACACCACCAACCAGGCGATCCGGGACCTGCAGGCCAGGCTGGACAGCACGCTAGGCTCGATCGGGCAGCTTGCCAGCAGCGGCGACCAGCAGCTCAATCAGCGCGGCGCCGAGTTGCATACGTTGCTCGATGCGTCCAACCAGACCATGGTGCAGGTGCGCGACCTGATGGGTGACGTCCGGGGGCTGACCTCGAATCGCGCCGCGTCGCGGGCCAACCTGGAATCGACCTTGCGCGATCTCGCCGCCGCCGCCGCGTCGCTGCGCGGCTTTGCCAACGACGTCGAGCATAATCCGCAACTGTTGCTGACCGGGCGGCGGCCGTGACGGTGTCCGCGGGGCGGGTATCCGTTGCCCGGATCGCCGGTGTGGGCTGCGTCGTGCTGCTGCTGGCCTCGTGCGGGGCGCCCCCGCTGACGGTTTACACCCTTGCGGCGCCTGCCACCGCGGCGGATGCCGCGCCGGCCGGGCGCACCAAGCTGGTGATCGCGGTTGCCCGGGTCAGCATCCCCGATGCGCTCGACACCGAGGACATCGTGGTGCGCGACGACGGCAGCGTATTGCGGCGCAGCCGATCCGGCAGGTGGGCCAGCCGGCTTTCGCTGGGCATCACCGACCGGCTGACCCAGCTTCTGGCCGAACGGCGCCCGGACGCGCTGGTGACCGACCGGCCACTCAGCGACGCGGCGATCTCGCGGGTGCTGGTCAATATCGAACGACTGGACGTGACGGCGGCCGGGGTGGCGACGCTGGATGCCGACTGGCTGGTCGTGCGGCGCGACGCCGGCGCTCCGACGCTGCCGGTTCGAGGTCATTTCAGCGCAACCGGGCCGGTCGGCACCGATCAGGATGTGGTCACGCTGGTCGGACATCTGGTGGACCGGCTGGCCGCCGCGATCAGCATCGGCCGCGGCTGACAGCGCAAGCCAAGCCGGGGTCTTGACGGTCGGGTCGGCGGCCGAGACATGGGCGCAGCAGGTTCACCGCTGAGGGAGGATCCGTCGATGCTTGCTTTGGTCAACACGCCGAACCGGCCCGACCCGATCGAATTGCGCGCCGTTGCCGACCCAACCCCGGCGCACGACGAGGCATTGGTCGAAGTGCATGCGTTTTCGCTCAATCGTGGCGAGCTGAGTTCGTTCGCGCGCAACAAGGAAGGCTGGGTGCCGGGTCAGGACATTGCCGGCATCGTGCTGCGCCAGGCCGAGAACGGCAGTGGGCCGGTCGCCGGAACCCGGGTGGTGGGGCTGGTGGATGACGCGGGATGGGCGCAGCGCGCCGCGGTGCCGGGTCAGCGGATGGCGGCGCTGCCGGAAAATGTCGACTTCGCGCAGGCCGCGGCGTTGCCGGTCGCCGGGCTGACCGCGCTACGGACGCTGCGGCACGGCGGCCCGCTGCTCGGGCGGCGGGTGCTGATCACCGGCGCGGCCGGCGGGGTCGGCAACCTGGCGGTGCAGCTCGCGGCCAGGTCCGGCGCCCATGTCACCGCGGTGGCGCGCGGGTCGCAGCGGGCGGCGGACTTGCAGGCACTTGGTGCGGCGGTGGTGTTCGACGGCATCGACAAGGTTCGGGGCCGGTTCTGGCTGATCCTTGAATCGGCCGGTGGGGCGTCGTTGGCCAAGGCGATCGCGCTGGCCGAGGCGCGGGGCACCGTGGTGGTCTATGGCAACTCCTCGGGTGAGCCGAGTTCGATCAGCTTCGGCGATTTCCGCGGCGCGGCGAACGCTCGGCTGCAGAGCTTCAGCTATTTCACCTCCGAGGCGGAGGAGCGGTTTGCCCCAGACCTGGGCTTGCTGGTGTCGATGGTGGCGGATGGGTTGCTGCGGCCGCGCATCGGCATGCAGCGCGATTGGCGAGATATCCTGCAGGTGACCGGGCCGCTGCGCGACCGCCAGGTGGACGGCAAGGCGATGTTGATGGTGCGGCAAGGATGATCGGGGGTTGAGTGTCGGGGGTTCTTCGGTGCTTGCCTGCCGCCGTCTGAGGCTTTCTCGCAGCGCCCGCGCCCCGGCACCAACCATGCGCAGCCTGGCAGGAAATGCGGTGGTTTGATTTTGCCCTGATGCCAGAGGCGTGCTAATCATGCGTGTTTGTTGCAAATTTGTGACGAACCTGTTTCCGTGTGCCATCTCGACTGGGGGAATCTGCGATGAACGCGCTGTTGCGGGCGATGTCTGATGGGCAGCCCAAGGCCGCAGTTGTTGGCGGAAATGTCCTGCGCCGAACCCTGTTGGCCGTGGCGGTGACGCTGGCGGCAAGCTGGGCGGGATCCGCGCTGGCCGAGGGGGCGGCCTCCAGCCGATCCGAGCTGATCCGCAACCTGCTGCCGACGGTGGTCAACATCTCGGTGCGCAAACTGGAGATCGTCAACAGGCCCGACGCCGGGGTGGCGATGGCCGGGATGCCCGCGGGTCCGCCGAGTGGCGGCGCGGCGGGGGCAGGCGGCTCGGCCGGAGCGGGCACCGGTGGAAATGCGGCGGCGGGCGCAAAGGTGAATGCTGCACCGGCGAACCCGATGGGGCCCGGCGATGTCAGCGACGCCAGCCAGCAGATCAAGGGCTACGGCGGGTCTGGCTTCATAATCGACCCCTCGGGGCTGATCGTGACCAATTATCATGTGGTGCAGGATGCATTCGAGATCACCGTCAGCTTCTCCGACGGCACGACGTTGCCGGCGAAGACCATGAGCGCGGCACGGCTGGCCGATCTGGCGCTGCTGAAGGTGGATGCGACCCGGCCGTTGCCGACGGCGCGCTGGGGCAACAGCGACCTGGTCGGGGTCGGCGACGAGGTATTTGCCGCCGGCGATCCGTTCGGTGTCGGCCTGTCGGTCAGCGCCGGGATCGTCAGCGCGCTGGATCGCGACATCCAGAACTCACCGTATGACGACTACATCCAGACCGATGCAACGATCAATCACGGCAATTCCGGCGGCCCGCTGTTCAACACCCAGGGCGAGGTGATCGGGGTGAACTCGGCGATCATTTCTCCCACCACCGGGTCGATCGGCCTGGGCTTCGCGCTGCCCTCGAACGACGCCAAATTCGTGATCAACCGGTTGCGCACCTATGGCTGGATTCGTCCCAGTTGGATCGGCATCAAGTTGCAGCAGGTGACGCCGCGGATCGCCGAGGCGCTGGGGATGGCACAGCAGAACAGCTCGATCGTGTCGTGGGTGTTGCCGAACGGGCCGGCGGAAAAGGCCGGCATGAAAATCGGCGATATCATCCTGCGCTTCGACAACCAGGCGCCGTCCGATGACCGTGGCTTGCTACGCCACCTCGCATCGACCCCGGTCGGCGACAAGATCACGTTGCTGGTTCGCCGGGACGGTGCCGAACGCAACGTTTCGATAACCACTCAACTATGGCCGCGCGACCAGTGGGAGGCCGAGGACGCGCCGACCAAGGTGGCCCAGCCGAAGATCGTCATCCAGCCCGATCTGGGGCTGTCGCTCGCGGCGCTGAACGCCGAACAGAGCGCCAAGATGGGGTTGCAGCAGGGATTGCACGGGGTGCTGGTGACCAAGGTGACACCCTATACCGACCCGGCGGTGCAGGGCATCGTGGATGGCGACATCATTTTAAGGGTGCAGGACACGCCGGTCGCCACACCCGAACAGGTGCAAGCCGGGATCGACGCGGCCAGGAACGACAAGCGCGAATTCGTGCTGATGCTGGTTCTGCCGAAGGTGCGCACCGTGCCGGGTCCGCGATGGATGGCGCTGCAGGTGGCGACCAGGGGCGGCTGAACTGGCCGCGGTCAGGCGCTCGCCAGGTCACCGGCGGGCGGCGGGCGGTCCGCCTGACTCCTGGCGTTGACGGCTTTCATCAACCTTTCATTAACGCTTTGCTGTCACCCTGGCGGGCATGAGTTCCCCCCCGCCCGAAGCCAAGCCCGATGCGGCCGCGGAAGCGCCGCCGAAGAAGGCTGGCAAGCGCAAGCTGATCATCATGATCGCGGTTCCGGCGGTGCTGCTGCTGACCGGCGGCGGGCTGTGGTTCACAGGCATCCTGCCGCATCTGCTGGGCATGGGTAAGCCCGATGCGCACGACAAGGAGGCGGCCAAGGTGGTGCCTCCGACCTATGTCGAGTTGCCGGAGATGATCGCCAACCTCAACAGCACCGCTCATAAGCCCAGCTACGTGAAGCTGGGCGCCAAGGTGGAGGTGGCAAAACCGGAGGATGCGGAGAAGGTGAAAGCCGTCCTTCCCCGCCTGCAGGACATGATGCAGACCTACCTGCGCGAGATGCGGCCGGAGGAACTGCGCGGGTCGGCCGGCACCTATCGCCTGCGCGAGGAATTGCTGTCGCGGGCCAACGCCGCGGTCGCTCCGGCCAAGGTCACCGACATCCTGTTCACCCAGATGCTGATCCAATGAGCGGTTCGTCGGAGCCGAACGAGGAAGAACTCGCCGCCGCCTGGGGAGCATCGACGGATGCCGACGGCGAAGGCACCGCGGTGGAGGGGGTGCAGCCGGCGCGCGAACTGAACCAGGCGGAAATCGACAACCTGCTTGGCTTCGATGATGGGCCGTCGGCGGGCGAAACCAGCACCGGCATGCAGAAGATCATCAGCTCCGGGCTGGTGTCTTATGAACGCCTGCCGATGCTGGAGATCGTGTTCGATCGGCTGGTGCGGATCATGTCCACCAGCCTGCGCAACTTCACCTCCGACAACGTCGAGGTCGGCATCGACAACATCCTGTCGCTGCGGTTCGGCGATTATCTGAACTCGATTCCGCTGCCCGCCATGCTTGCCGTGTTCAAGGCCGAGGAATGGGACAACCAGGGCCTGATGGTGATCGATTCGGCGATGATCTATTCCATCGTCGACGTGCTGCTGGGCGGGCGTCGCGGCACCGCCGCGATGCGCATCGAGGGTCGGCCGTATACCACGATCGAGCGCACCCTGGTGGAGCGGCTGATCCAGGTGGTGCTGGCGGACCTGTCCACCAGCTTCGACCCGCTGTGCCCGGTGACCTTCAAGTTCGAGCGGCTGGAGGTCAATCCGCGGTTCGCGACCATCAGCCGGCTATCCAACGCGGCGATCCTGGCTCGCTTGCGCATCGACATGGAGGATCGCGGCGGACGGGTGGAGCTGCTGCTGCCGTACGCCACGCTGGAGCCGGTGCGCGAGCTGCTGTTGCAGCAGTTCATGGGCGAGAAATTCGGCCGCGATTCGATCTGGGAGACCCATCTGGCCGAGCAGTTGTGGTCGACCGACGTGGAGCTGTCGGTGGTGCTGGACGAGCACGTGATGCGGCTGTCCGACGTGATCAACCTGAAGCCCGGCCAACAGCTTCTGCTGAATACCGCGCCCGGCGGCACGGTTTCGGTGCGCTGCGGATCGGTCGCCCTGTTCGACGGCAAGATGGGGCAGAAGAACAACAATGTCGCGGTCAAGATCGAGCGCGAATTGTCGCGGGCACCGATACCGGATCGGTTCTAAACCGTTTGTTAAGGTTTGCGGGGCACCATGACGGGCATGCAATGGAGCCTGGAAATCATCCTCGTCGTGCTGCTTGGCGCGACCCTGTTCCAGGCCATGCGGCTGGAACGGGCGCTGGGTGTGCTGAAGCGCGATCGTGCCTCGCTTGAGGCGCTGGTGGCGCACTTCAACGCCAGCACGCAGCAGGCCGAGGGCGGCATCCAGCGGCTGCGCGCGGCGGTGGACAGCGCCGGACGGCAGATCGAAACCCAACTGAGCAAATCGGTATCACTGAAGGACGACCTGGCGTTCCTGAGCGAACGCGGCGAGCGGATCGCCGATCGCCTCGACGCACTGGTGCGGACCGCTCGGCCGCTGCTGCAGGAGCGGGGGGCGCAGGAGCGGGGCGTGCAGGAGCGGGGGGCTCAGGAACGGCCGGTCTACCCGGTCGAGCCCAGCGCGACAAACGGTGGCAGTCAGGTCGAGCGCAACCTGCTGCAGGCCTTGCGGTTGGCACGCTGATGTTGAAAGTCCCGGCGCCACGGTTGTTGCCGACCACGATCACGGTGATGGCGGCGGTGTTGCTGCTGAAGTGTGGCGTGCTGCTGGAGGCGGCGTTCAGCGACAGCGCGATGCTGGACAGCGGCATGGTCGCCAGCGCCAACGCCGCGAGCTCGGACGAGACCAAGCAGCCCGAAAGCCCGGCGCCGCCGACGCGGCAGAAAATTGCCGCCGCCGCGGCATTGGCGGCGAGCCGGGCGGCGGCGCCGCAGCCTTCTGCCGAACCGGCGGCCACCCCGCAACCGGTCAGCGACAGCGAGAAGGCATTGCTGCAAGAGCTTCGCCAGCGCCGCCAGGAGCTCGATGCTCGGGCTCAGGCGATCACCGCCCGCGAGTCGGTGCTGGTGGCGGCGGAGCGCAAGCTGGGCGCCAGAGTGGACCAGATGCAGGCGCTGCAGGCCAAGCTGGAGGGCCTGGACGCAGAGCAGAAGCGCAAGGTGGAAGCCGGTTGGCAGGGCCTGGTCAAGCTCTACGAAGTGATGAAGCCGAAGGACGCCGCGACGATCTTCAACGACCTGACGATGTCGGTGCTGCTGCAGGTGATGGATCGGATGAAGGACAGCAAGGCCGCCGCGATCATGGCGGCGATGAATCCCGACAAGGCGCGCGACGTGACCGCCGAACTGGCGCAGATGCGAACCGGGCGCGACGCGTCGGGCGTGTCGGGCGGACGTGACGCGGCGATCGCGCCGGTCGCGGGTCTGAAGCCTCCGGTCTCGGGTGGTTGAACGCAACAGCAAAGGAAAGCGTGCAATGGCGATCGACAAGTCGATGAATGTGCTGATCGTGGACGACTACAAGACGATGCTGCGGATCATCCGCAACCTGCTCAAGCAGATCGAATTCAACAACGTCGAGGAAGCCTCGGACGGGGCGGACGCGCTGACCAAGCTGCGCGGCGGCAATTTCGGGCTGGTGATCAGCGACTGGAACATGGCGCCGATGACCGGCCTGCAGTTGCTGCAGGAGGTGCGGGCCGACAACCGGCTGAAGAGCCTGCCATTCATCATGATCACCGCCGAGAGCAAGACGGAGAACGTGATCGCGGCCAAGGCGGCAGGGGTTTCCAACTACATCGTCAAGCCGTTCAACGCCGAAACGCTGAAGGACAAGATCGAAAAAGTGCTGAACCATGTCCATGCTTGAGTCCGTGGATCCGGCCGGCCCCGTCGGCATCGTTGCCCTGAAGCGAAAGCTGACCGAGATCAGGGGCCAGCAGCCCGCGGCCGAGCCCGCGATGATTACCGAGGTGGTACGTGCCGTGCTGACAACCATGAGCGACGAACTGACGGTGAAGGAATCATCCCTGCTGCGCGAGGTCGAGGAGCTGGGGCGGATGATCGCCAGCGCCAAGACCGAGATCGCGGCGCTGAAGGTCGATGACATCACCGGCCACGACATTCCGTTCGCCACCGATGAACTGGATGCCATCGTCGCGCACACCGCGCACGCCACCGACGCGATCCTGGAAAGCTGCGAGATGCTGGACGAGGTCGCGGCCACGGTCAGTGGTGAGCCGGCCGAGAAACTGCAGGCGGCGACCACGAAGATCTATGAAGCCTGCAGCTTCCAGGACATCACCGGGCAACGGATCACCAAGGTCGTCGGCACGCTGAAGACGATCGAGGGCAAGGTGGCCCAGATCATCAGCACGTTCGGCCAGGGCATCAGCGCCGCGGCAAGCCCGGCGCAACGCGTCGCCACCGAGGCCGACCTGCTGAACGGCCCGCAGCTTCCGGCGCACGCGATGGATCAGTCCGACATCGATAAATTGCTTGCAAGTTTCGAATGATGTTGCTCGCCAGTTTCGAATGATCCGGCAGCGGACACCACGCAGGACAGCGCACGCTCTGGCCGCAGCCGTCGTCCTGGTGGTTGAGACAAATCTCGCCGCGGCTGCGGGCCAGGCGGCGTTACCGGCGGCGTCTTCCGCTACCCTGCCGGTCATCACGGTAGTGCGTTCGGCCACCTATTTCGACCATGGCCGGCTGGTGATCGAGACCAACGGCCAGACCGAGTATCAGGTGCGGCAGGCCGGTAATCATGTGATGGTGCGGTTCGCCGACGGCATCGTGCTGGGCCGGCCGCCGGCGTCACCGCGCAATGTGGTCGATATCGTGACCGACGGTGCCGCGCTGGACCTGACCATCCAGCGTGGCGCGAGGATCCACGCGATGCGGCTGGACGGGCGGGTCGTCATCGACATTCTGGGTGCCTGGGCAGGGCCTCGGGCGATGGAGCATCCGGCGCTCAGCATGGCGTCCTCGCCCGAGTTGGGCGGCCGTTCGGCTGGCGGTTCGGCATCGGCGATCGCGGCGCTGCAGCGGACGCCGGCGGCGGCTGCTCCGGCGAGCCCGTCCGAGGCGGGCCAAACGATGGCGCCGTCGGCCGGGCAGGGGGCGGTGGGGCAACCGGTGTCGAGCCACAGGGTCGCGGGGCAAACAGCGGCGGCACCAGCGGGGCAGGGGACTTCGGGGCAACACGGGCCGCTGCAAACGGCTTCGGGGAAAACCGCCTCCGGCCAGCGGTTGGCGAGGCAAACGGTGCCGACGGCGTCGGCGCAATCGGCGTCGGGGCAAACTTCGTCGGCGCAAACCGCGTCGGGGCAATCGAGCGCTGATCCGGACGTGGTGCAGACGACCGAACCACTGTCGCCCGGACGCGATGTCATGCCGGAGAGCGACGGCCCGCTGTCGCTGCTGGCCAGGCGGGTGAGCCTGCCGAAGGAGATGGCCGGGACGGCGTTCCTGATCCCGTTCGACGCCACCACCGCGGCGGCGGCGTTCCGCGGCGGCGACAATGCCTACATCGTGTTCGATGAGCGGCGTCCGGTGGACATGAGCATGCTGCGCGGCGATCCCGTGTTCGCTGCGGCCTCGGTGCAGCTTCTGCCCAACGGCACGCTGGTTCGCATCCCGCTCGCACACGGCCAATCGATTGCCCTGACGCAGTTTCCGCACGGCTGGCGGATCGCGGCGCTGAACGGCGAGGCGAAACAGCAGCCGATCGTTGCTTCCTTCACCGGCGGCCACCTGAACCTGGCGGCGGAACAGCCCGGCGACGTCCTCAGCCTGGCCGATCCCGATACCGGGGCGACGCTGCTGGTGGGCACCCAGCATCGCCCGGGCCAGGCGATCAGCAACATTCGTCGCGGCGCCGAATTCGTGCTGCGCCCGACCACCCAGGGCGTCGCGGTCGAGGCGTTGGCGGACGCGGTGGTACTGCGCCAGACGGCGTCCGGTTTCAGTCTGTCCGGCGGCCCTGGCGGGCTGCTGCTGTCGCCACCGAGCAGCGCCACCGACGCGCTGATGGGCGCGGCGCTGCTGACCCGGCGACTGAGCTTCTCCACCATACCGCCCGAGGCGCTGCGGCGGCTGGCGCGAGCGCAGCTCAACGACGCCGCCGAGGCGCCGCCGCTAGCGCGCGGCCTGAAGCGCCACCTCGCGGCGCAAAGCCTGTTGTCGCTCGGTATGGCGGCGGAGGCGCAGAGCCTGTTGCACCTAGCGGCGTTGCAGGACCCGAAGGAGGCCGGTTCGGCCGACACCGAGGCGCTGACCGCGATCGCGGCGCTGCTGGCCGGGCGGCCGCAAGACGCCGATGGGTTGAAGGACCCGCGGCTGGACGGCAGCGACGAGATTGCGCTCTGGCGGGCGATCCGCCAGGCGATGGCCGACGATGGCTCGCCCGGTGCCGCGGCGGTGCTGGCGGCGACCGCGCCGCTGGTGTTCCAGTACCCCCAGGCGATCCAGGAGCACATCCTGCCGCTGATCCTGGAGACCATGATCAAGGGCGGCGAACTCGATCCGGCGGCACGGCTGCTGGATCAGCGCAAGGACGATCCAAAGCTCGATTTTGCCCGCGCCACGCTGCGCCAGGCCGAGGGCGACACCGATCAGGCGCTGGCCATGCTGGACGCGCTGAGCAACGGTCATGATCAGTTCGACCGCGCCCGCGCCGCGGTGCGCGCGGTCGAGCTCCGGCTGTCCACCGGCAAGCTGGACAAGGCGGCGGCGGCGGATGCGCTCGACAAACTGCTTTACGCGTGGCGCGGCGACGGTCGCGAACTGGCATTGCGCGAGCGGGTGGCGGAGTTGCGCGGGCAGACCGGACAATGGCGTAGCGCGCTGGCGACGCTGCGTCAGGCGCAGACGGATTTTCCCGAACAGGCGGCTCCGCTGCAGCAGCGGCTGAAAGAGACGTTCGCCGCGATGGTGCGGGCCGAGGGCGAGCAGCAATTGCCGGCGATCGATTTCGTCGCCAGCGTCGACGAGAACGCCGACCTGACGCCCGGGCCCGGCGAGGACGAAACCGTGCAGCAATTGCTGGCGGACCGGCTGGTGGCACTGGACCTGCCGGAGCGGGCCAAGCCGGTGCTGCAAAAGTTGCTGCATTCGGCGAAGACCGATGTGGCGAAGGCGCGCTTCGGTCTCAGCCTGGCGAGGCTTGACGCGCGTGATGGCAACAACGCCGGCGTGAAAGCCGACCTGGATGCCTCCGAGGCTAGCGGCCTGCCGCCCGATCTGGCCGAACAGCGCACCATCATGCGGGCCGGGTCGGTCGCCGGGCTGGGCAATCCGCCAGCCGCGGCGGCAATGCTGGCGGAACTGCGATCGGCCCCGGCGACGGCCGCGCGCGCCGAGATCCTGGAGAATGCCTCGGACTGGGCGGGCGCGGAGCAGGCCTGGTCGGACAACCTGGCGCTGACGGTGCCCGAGGCCGGCATCCTGAACGAGGCGCAGACCCGGACCGTGCTGCGGCTTGCCACCGCGAGCGCGCGCGTCGGTGACGATGCCGAACTGACCAAGCTGCGCGGGCAATACGGCAAACGCATCGGGCCTGGGCCGCTGGCCGACATGTTCCGGCTGCTGATTGCCGAACCGATCAACACCACCGCCGACATCACGCGCTCACAACGCGAGGTCAGCCTGGCGGCATCATTGCCGGCGGGGCTGAAGGCGCTGCAGGGCGACCCGCCGCCGCGGTGATCGGATCGCGCGCGCTGGCGCTGACCGGTGGTGTCGGCGCGGCGGCTTGGCGGGTTGCGGTTTTCTCATCGCGCGCGGCAAAAAAAGAGGCTTGCGCCCACCCCCCCTAATCATCATGTTCCGCTGCCTTGGCCCCAGGGGACAGTGGGCGCGATTTCGCGCGTACTGTCCAACAGGCTGTCTACTGGTAGGAAGGGGTACGCGATGAACGCACTCAGCCCACTGGGGATGGTCTCGGAACTTCCGAGCAGCAACCAGATGCAGTCCGACGCTGAGCGGACAACTGCGGAAGTCCAGAAGGACTATTTCGTGCAGAAAGATGGCGTCAAGTTCGCCGGCACGCATCTGCTGGTGGACCTGTGGGGCGCGTCCAACCTGTGCGATCCCGACCACATCGACCGGGCGTTGCGCGACGCGGCGGAGGCTTCGGGTGCGACCATCCTGCACGGTCATTTCCACCACTTCTCGCCGAACGGCGGGGTCAGCGGCGTGCTGGTGCTGGCGGAGAGCCATATCTCGATCCACACTTGGCCGGAGCGGGATTTCGCCGCCGTCGACATCTTCATGTGCGGCGCCTGCAACCCCTATCACGGGCTTCCCGCGCTGAAGGCGGCGTTCGACCCAAGCCAGGTCAACCTGGGTGAGCAGCGGCGCGGACTGATCGCCTGATCGGTCGAGCGGCCGCTGGCGATGACGGCGTGGAGCGAATGCGATGTCCACCGATAGCTGGATCAACGAAACGCTGTATCCCGATTGGGGCCAGCGGTTCCGCTCGGTGCGCGAACTAGCGCGCGTAAAAAGCGCGTTCCAGGACATCGTGGTGTTCGAGAGCGCATCGCACGGACGGGTAATGGTCCTGGACGGAGTGATCCAAATCACCGAGGCGGATGAGTTCGTCTATCAGGAGATGCTGACCCATGTGCCGCTGCTGGCGCATGGCGCGGCGCGCAACGTGCTGATCATCGGCGCCGGCGATGGTGGCGTGCTGCGGCGGGTGCTGCAGCACGCCACGGTGCGGCGCGCCGTGATGGTCGAAATCGACGGCGAGGTGATCCGGCTGGCAAAGCAGTTTCTGCCCGACATCGCCGGCGGCGCCTGGACCGATGCGCGGGCCGAGGTGGTGACCGGCGACGGCATCGATTACGTGCGGCGCGCGCCGGATGCCTGTTTCGATGTCATCATCGTCGATTCGACCGACCCGATCGGGGTCGGCGAGGCGCTGTTCACCGAGGCCTTCTATCACAATTGCGCCCGCATCCTGACCTCGCGCGGGGTCATCGTGAACCAGTGCGGCGTGCCGTTCATGCAGGCCGAAGAGTTGCGCGAGACCAGTGTTCGGCGGCGCAAGGCGTTCGCGCACGTCACCGCCTATGTCGCCGCGGTTCCGACCTATGTCGGCGGCTTCATGACGCTGGGATGGGCGGCGAAGCATGCCTCGCTTGCGGCGACGCCGGTGGAGACCCTGCGTCAGCGCGCCGCAAGCGGCGGGATATTGGGGACGACGCAATACTGGACGCCGGAGATCCATGCCGGCGCGTTTAACCTGCCGCCATACATCGCCCGCCATCTGGGCATGGCATCGGGATAGGGCTCAACGCCCGGGCGCGGCTGGCGGACTGCCGCGCTGGCATATCGCGGGCTATGTTGGCGCGGTCGGATCAACATCGAGGAAGTCGACATGCGTCTGGTGGTTCCCGTAGTGGCGAGTTTTCTGCTGGCAGCGTCGGTGGCGCCGGTCGATGCGCAGGTTGACAGCCGCGAGGGCATCGCGCTGCAGAACCAGATCTATCAGCTTCGGCAGGAACTCCGCTCGGCGGAGGATCAGATGCGTGGATCTGGCAACCGTACGCCGGCCTATGCGCCGCCGCCGCAACAGCTTGGCGGCGGCAGTGGCGACCTGGTGGCTCAGTTGCTGACCAGGGTGGATGCGTTGGAGGACCAGGTGCGCCAGTTGCGCGGCCGCATCGACGAGACGCAGAACCAGTTGCAGCGTCAGAACGAGGACCTCGGCAAGCGGATCGACGACCTGGCGTTCCAGGTCAATCCGCGGGCCGCGCAGCAGGGGTCGGGATCGCCGGACTATCCTAATCAGGGATCGCCCCAAGGGCCGCCTCCCCAGGGGCCGCGCGACGGGCCAGCCGTGGCAACGCTGACGCCGCCACCGACCGCACCGCGGCCGCCGTCCGGCCCGCGCACTCCGGAGCAGGAACTGCAGGACGGCAACAACGCCATGGCGCGGCGCGATTACGTTCGCGCGGAGGCATCGGCGCGCCAGGTGCTGAGCAACCGCACCTCGCCGCGGGCATATGACGCCAGGCTGCTGCTGGCACAGGCGCTGGCGGGACAGCGGCAGAATGCGCAGGCGGCGATCGCGTTCGACGATGCCTATAACAGTTCGCGCAAGGGCAGCCACGCGCAAGATGCGCTGCTGGGTCTGGCCGGGTCGCTGGCGGCGATCAACGAGAAGAAGGCGGCGTGCGACACGCTGACCCGGCTGCGGACGGATTTCCCGCAGCAACGCGCGGACATTGCCTCCGGCGCGGCGTCGACGGCGCAGAAAGCCGGCTGCCATTAACCCGCATCCGCCCGGCGCCGTTCATCGGCTGAGCGTGGCGTTCGCCCGAACGATGGACCGGCTGGGTCCGTTCGAGCCTTGCCCTGTCCTGGCGGTGGCGGTCTCCGGCGGCGCCGACAGCATGGCACTGTCCATCCTGGCGGCGGAGTGGACGCGCCGACGCGATGGATCGGCGCTGGCGCTGGTGGTCGATCACGGGTTGCGTTTGGCCTCGGCCGAGGAGGCCAGGGTCACCGTCGAGCGGCTTGCCGGCCTGGATATCGCGGCGCGGACGCTGCTTCTTAGCGGCCTGACGCATGGTCCGGCGCTGGCGGAGCGGGCTCGGATCGGGCGCTACGAAAGCCTGATCAAGGCGTGCCGAAGCGCCGGGGTGCTGCACCTTCTGCTTGGCCATCACCAGGCGGACCAGGCCGAGACGGTGGCGATGCGGGTGCTGCGCGGCAGCCGGACGCACGGCCTGGCGGGGATGGCGGCACTGCGAGAGACCGCCGCGGTGCGCCTGCTGCGTCCGCTGCTGGGGGTCCAGCCTGCGGTGCTGCGGGATTTTCTTTGCGATCGCGGGATCGGCTGGATCGAGGACCCGTCGAACCAGGACACGCGGGCGACCCGGCCCAGGCTGCGACATCGCCTGGCGGGCGCTGGGCTTGCCGCCAGTGGGCCGGGCGCCAGTGGGCCGGGCGCCAGTGGGCTCGGCGCCAGTGGGCTCGGCGCCAGTGGGCTGGGCACCAGTGGGCTGGGCACCAGTGGGCTGGGCACCAGTGGGCTGGGCACCAGTGGGCTGGGCACCAGTGGGCTGGCGGCGGCGATCGCCGCGGTGGGCGCGATGCGGGCGCGCGAGGAGGAAGAGGCCGGCGCCGAACTCGCGGCCCGCGCGATGATCCGGCCCGAGGGGTTCGCGCTGCTTAGCCCTGGGCGGATCGGGTCGGCCGCACTGGCCGGCCTGTTGCAGACGATCGGTGGTGCCAGCTATGCCGCCGGCGCCGATCGGGTCGCGGAACTGGCGGCCGACCCGAGGCCGGCGACCGTGGCGGGGGTGCGGATCATGCCGGCGGGCCGGTTCGGCAACGGGTTGTTGATCGTGCGGGAAGAGGCAGCGGTGATGCCAGCGGTCGCGGTTGCTCGGGACACCACCTGGGACAGGCGGTTTCGGGTGACTGCACCCGACGACAAGCCGGCGGCGACGGTGGGCAAGCTGGGGGCGGACGCGGCGCGGTTTCGCCGCCTGTCCGACCTGCCGTCGGCGGTGCTGCGCACGCTTCCCGCCGTCAGGGTCGGTAATTCGCTGGTCGCGGTGCCGCATTTGCGCTATGCGACCGACGGGCACGGGACAGCCATAAGGATCTGGTTCGCGCCTGCCAGGCCGGCTGCCGGAGCGGCTTTCGTGCCGGCGTCAGGGTTTTCTCGGCGTGGATTTGCCTGCTGAACACGGTTTGCTGTTGGTTTGACGCCACGATCGGGGCGTTCCGGACGCGATCGTGCTCTGGCTTTTGCGGCGGCCGGGTCCACTTCCCGGTTGTCAATCGCGGTGGCTTGGTGGACGATCGCGGAACAGCGGGGATGTAGCCATCGGTCCCGCACACTATGTAAAGGCCTGTCGGTCGGGCCGGAGATTGCCTGACGCCCGTAACCCGATGCCCGAAACCTGATACCCCTGGGGCGGACTGAGAACGTGAGCAAACTGATATGAGCAATTTCGGCCGCAACCTCGCGCTGTGGGTAATCATCGCCCTGCTGCTCGTGGTGCTATTCAATCTGTTCCAACCCGGGGTGAACCATACCAACTCCACCCAGATCGCCTACTCGGATTTCATCACCGAGGTGAATGGCGGGCGGGTCCGGGACGTGGTGATCCAAGGCCGGACGGTTTCCGGCCAACTGAACGACGGGCGCACGTTCCAGACCTACACGCCGGACGATCCCGCACTGGTGAAGACGCTGACCGACAAGAACGTCCGGGTCATCGCCAAGCCGGAAGACAGCGACGTCAACCCGCTGCTGCACTACCTGTTGTCGTGGTTCCCGATGCTGTTGCTGATCGGCGTCTGGGTGTTCTTCATGCGCCAGATGCAATCGGGCGGCGGCCGGGCGATGGGCTTCGGCAAGAGCCGAGCGCGGATGCTGACGGAAAAGCAGGGGCGGGTGACGTTCGAGGATGTCGCCGGCATCGATGAGGCCAAGAGTGAATTGCAGGAAATCGTCGAGTTCCTGAAAGACCCGCAAAAGTTCCAGCGGCTGGGCGGCAAGATCCCCAAGGGCGTACTGCTGGTCGGGCCTCCCGGCACCGGCAAGACGCTGTTGGCCCGTGCCATCGCCGGTGAGGCGAATGTGCCGTTCTTCACCATCTCGGGTTCGGATTTCGTCGAGATGTTTGTCGGCGTCGGCGCATCACGGGTGCGTGACATGTTCGAACAAGGCAAGAAGAACGCGCCCTGCATCATCTTCATCGACGAAATCGACGCGGTGGGGCGCCATCGCGGCGCCGGCCTGGGCGGCGGCAACGATGAGCGCGAGCAGACGCTGAACCAGATGCTGGTGGAGATGGACG
Source organism: Rhodopila sp. (assembly GCF_965277825.1). Classification (NCBI taxonomy): domain Bacteria; kingdom Pseudomonadati; phylum Pseudomonadota; class Alphaproteobacteria; order Acetobacterales; family Acetobacteraceae; genus Rhodopila; species Rhodopila sp. Next base: position 2,408,920 of record NZ_OZ255846.1, read on the forward strand.
GCTTCGAGTCGAACGAGGGCGTCATCCTGATCGCCGCGACCAACCGCCCGGACGTGCTGGATCCGGCGCTGCTGCGGCCTGGGCGTTTCGACCGCCAAGTGGTGGTGCCGAACCCGGACGTGAACGGGCGGGAGAAGATCCTGCGGGTGCATATGCGCAAGGTGCCGCTGGCGTCGGATGTCGATCCGAAGGTGATCGCGCGCGGCACGCCTGGGTTCTCGGGTGCCGACTTGGCCAACCTGGTGAACGAGGGTGCGTTGCTGGCGGCCCGGCTGGGCAAGCGGGTGGTGGCGATGGCCGAGTTCGAGGCCGCCAAGGACAAGGTGATGATGGGCGCCGAACGCCGGTCCTTGGTGATGTCGGAGGCTGAAAAGCGGATGACCGCGTACCACGAGTCGGGTCATGCGCTGTGTGCGATGCATGAGCCGGAGTGTGATCCGGTGCACAAGGCGACGATCATCCCGCGTGGCCGGGCTCTGGGCCTGGTGATGAGCCTGCCGGAGGGCGACCGCTACTCCAAGTCGAAGTCCAAGCTGTTGTCGGAACTGACCATGGCGATGGGCGGCCGGGCGGCGGAGGAGATCATTTTCGGCCCCGACAAGGTGTCCAACGGCGCGGCCGGCGACATCAAGATGGCGACCGACCAGGCTCGGCGGATGATCACTGAGTGGGGCATGTCGGACAAATTGGGCATGATCGCTTATGGCGATAACAGCCAGGAGGTGTTCCTGGGCCACTCGGTCACCCAGAACAAGAACGTGTCGGAAGCCACCGCGCGCGAGATCGACGGCGAGATCAAGGACATCATCGATCGCGCCTACAACAAGGCGCGCCGGTTGCTGACCGAGAACGTCGAGGAACTGCATCGGCTGGCACGTGGCCTGCTGGAGCATGAGACGCTGTCGGGCGACGAAATCCGCACCGTGTTGCGCGGCGAGCCGGTGATCCGCAAGGTGGTGGATGACCCGGCGCCGGAATCGCGGCGCGCCTCGGTGCCGACGGCGGGACGGCCGGCGTCGCCGCCCCCGACCGGTGGTGCGGCGCCGGCACCGCAGCCGGGTTGAGGTGACAGTGGTGGCATTAGCCGCCATTGGCTGCGCTTTTGGATTGCGCCTTCACTAGACCGCAGACAGGGCATTCAACCCTGTCTGCTTTGGCCATTATCCGCTATTCGACGCAAATCTGCGGCTCAAATGCCCTTCGGGCGGAGCTCGCCAGGCGGAAGCGTAAGATGCATCTGGGCTGGGGATCCGCACCCGCCCGGTCTGGTAATTTGACCGTTCGACTAAACTATACAAACGCGGATTGAAGACGATTCAACCCTCGGCCGTCGAGCCGTAATGGACGATAATGCGACTGTGTTTGGGTCGTTGCGAAAAAAGCTACAGGCTATTCCAGCCGAGTTTGAAATCGGCCTCGGTCTTGCGCCGGATGTCGCTGTCGGCGAGGGCCGTGTGTGCTCGCTCGCATCCCGACATCCACTCGACACCCACGCCAGGTTGCTCACACGAGGGCAGTGACTTGTTGCCGCGGTTGGCGGCCCAGAACAGCACCCCATTCTTGAAGTCGCCATCGGCAAGGGCTTCAAACCATCGTTCGTAATCGATGCGGGCCTGCCGCCCGTCGCGGAACGGCTGACCGGCCGGTGTCACCCCAGGCTGGGACTGCCCGGTGGCGACCGAGGCTGCCGCGGCACCCGATTGCAGCGCCTCGGTGTGGTTGGACAGCACCGCACCGTTTTCCGAGATGATGGCCATCACATCATCGCTGATCTTCAGCACGAAGTTGGCGGTGCCGACCGAACGCACACCACGTTCCGCGCTGCTCACGTCCCAGGCGACGACGCCGGTCACCGAGCAGACCGCCGCACACTGCACGAAGACCGTATTCGGCTTGATCCTATACTGACGCACCGGCCAGCGCTGGACAAACTTCTGCTTCTCGACAAGCACTCTGGCCTTCGGCACGTTCGACCCATAGAAGTTGACCAGGTCGGCATACATTGGCGTCAAGCTACTGACACTCGTTCCTGTGCCCGACCAATTGGCATAGTAGGTCTGGACGAAGCCAACGATGCGCGCTTCGCGCGGCGCAAGCGTGGCGGCAGGCGGCGGCACCGGGTCAGCCGGCGGCGATACCGGGTCGGCCGGCGGGGACGGTGGATCCTCCGGCAGGGTAACGAATGCCACGCCGATCTGATCCGCGAGTTCGCGGTTCAGCCAGCGCATCTCGGTGGGCGCCGCTGACGTCATGAACACCACCGCCTTGTAGGTAAGTCCGAGACGGTCGAGATAGGCGCCGACGACAGCGTTGGCGACGCCGCTCTCTGACGCCGTGGCGCCAACCCTGGTGTAGGCAGCATGGCAACCGACATGCGAAGTGGGACCGGCGATCCGCGGCGTCCCAGCCAGCCAAATCAGACCGCAGGCGGAGGCACATATGGCATCGTTCGGCACCAACGTGGCGAAATGACTGGCCCGGATCATCTCGCCGATCCGCAGCGCTTCGGTGACAGCGCCGCCTTCGCTGGCCAGCAGGACACCGGTCTGGCGCCGCGGGTCGGGCCGCAAGGCGCCGAACCGGTCGGCATCACCGGCCGCGATTTCGCCGCTGATGCTGATCAAGTTCACGCCATTCTGCACTTGATAGTCGATGGTGGCGGCGTGGCCGCAAATCGGCAGCAGCACGCCAAGCAAAGCGGCAGCGATCCGCGGTCGCCGGTTCGTGCAATGCATCCGGTTTACATAGGAGAACATCACTGCATGCTGATTCAATACGATGTCGGTATTATACTCTATTTGTAAAATACGGCTATCGCCTCAATCGGTCCGCGCGGAGATTTGATAATATCGAAACTGCAATGTCGAGCGGGAGCATCCGCGTGGCCCGCGCCAATGGGATCGGGCTGCGGGTGAAACTGTGCCTGGTTCGTCTGATCAACTGATTATTGCGCCGTGCGCCTGGTAGCGGGCGTCGAGCAACTCAGTATTCCGGCGCGCGAACAATCGCACGGATCGGCTGGATGCATCGCCACGCCGAACGATCATCCTGGATCAAGCCGCCGTGACGGGCGCTCCGCCTGGCGCAAGGAGCCTATCTGGGGCGCTCAGGCAACCCCCATCTCGATTGCAAGCCGGACCAGATCCAGCGTCCGCGCCACGCCGAGCTTCGCCTTGATCTGGGTACACGCATTGGCCACCGTCTTGTAACTGACACCGAGCGCATCGGCGATTTTCGATAGCTCCTGACCGTCACCAAGCAGCCGCATGATCTCGAGATCACGCTCGGTCAGCCGATCGTCCTGGTGGCTGGCTTCGGCGGCCTGCAGCGCCAGCCGCTGCGCGATCTCGGCTTCGATGTAGCGCCCGCCGCCGACGACGCGCCGCACCGCCCGCAGCAGCTCGTCGGGCGACGCATTCTTGCTCAGATAGCCGACCGCACCGGCGCGCAAGGCGCCTGCCGCGTAAAGTGTTTCTGCGTGCATGCTCAGCACCAGGACGCGGGCCTGCGGATGCTCCGTCAGGATGCGTCGCAACAATTCCAGACCGCCCAGTCCCGGCAGGTTCAGGTCGAGCAGGACCAGCGACGGCCGTGTGGCGCGCACCAGCGCCAGAGCCTCGCGCCCGCTCGCCGCTTCCTCGATCACGATGTCCGGCATCGCGGCCAGGAGCCGCCGCAACCCGGCGCGAACGATGGCGTGGTCGTCGACCAGCAGAACGTTCACGCGACTTCCATCGCCGCCGCGCAGGGCAGCCGAGCGGTCACGACCAATCCCTTTCCGGTTGTGTTGGGGATGACATCGAGGGTCCCGCCAAGCCCCTCCACACGCTCGCGCATGCCTTTCAATCCCAGTCCGGTTAATCCCAGCCCGGTCGATCCGAGCCCGGTCGATCCCAGTCCGGTCAATCCCAGTCCGGTCAATCCCAGCCCGGTCAATCCCAGCCCGGTCGATCCCAGTCCGGTCAATCCCAGCCCGGTCGATCCCAGCCCGGTCAATCCCAGTCTAGGCAATCCCAGTCCGGCCGCATTACGGCCGGTGCGCCCGGCGCCGGTGTCGGCGACACGGACCGTGACCGGACCAGTTTCGAACGCCTGGACGGCGATCTCGATCCGATGCGGGCGGCCGTGGCGAATCGCATTGGTCAACCCTTCCTGGATCACGCGGTAAATCGCCGCCATGGTCGGATCGCCCAGACGATCCTCGTCGACGGCGATCGCCAGCGCGAAATCCACATCGGGCTGTCGAACGCGCCAGAAGTCGACGAGATGCGCCAATGCCGGAGCCAGCCCGGCTGCCACCGGACTGGCCGGGCGCAGCCGGTGCAGCATGGCGCGGACATGGCGTTGCATGTGCTCCACGGCTTCGCGGATCGCACGGGCGCGTTCCGCCACCTCGGGAACCCGGTCGTCACTGGCCGATTGCTCGATCGAGGCGGCGTCGAGATTGACCGTGAACAGGAACGGCCCGACCTCGTCATGCAGGTCACGCGCGAGCTCCCTTCGTTCTTCCTCCTGCAGATTGAGCAGTTGTTCGTCGAGACGCAGGTTGCGGAGCCGCACCGCATCAAGCCGCTGCGCCATGGCGTTGAATCCGTCCGCCAGGCGCCGAAGTTCGGGGGGCCCGGCGGGGTCGATGCGCACGGCGCATTCTCCCGCCCCCACCAAGGCAAACGCCGCTGAAAGCCGGCCAAGCGGCCGAAACGCGCTACCCACCACCATGCTGATCAGCAAACTGCTCAGCGCGCAGGACAAGCCGGCCACCACGAGATCGTCCTGAAACTGCGTCCAGACCTCACCAATCTCGTTGCGCGGGTCGGGCTCGATGGTGATGGCCTCGCCGGCGCCGACATCGAGGCGCTCCGAAGACCGCGAAGGCGCAAACAGCGCGGCGAACCAGACCGGAACCCTCGGTCTGACCGTGCCCAGCTTCGACGCTATGCGGGGCCGGCCAGACGCATCGTGCCATATTGCCCGGACGTGGCGATCGCCGTCGAAGGTCCGCACCAGCGGTTCGATCCCGCTTGCCGGGTCGCGCGCCCGCGGCAGCTTGTCGATGCCGTTGCGCAGCGTCTGCGCGCCGACCGCGACCGCCGCCTGGATCTCGGTCCGCACCGATCGAACCGCGTGCCATGACGCGACCGCCCCGCCAAAGCCCAGGCTCACCAGCAGTGCGATTGCCATGGATGCGATCAGACGGACTCGCAACGACATCGTCGGACGTACTCCCCAGTTTCGGATGCTATGCGAAATCCGATGCCGCGCGAAGATCGGGAAGTGTTTCCCCCGATCGCGGGAATGATTGCCATCGACTTAGCCGGTCCGTTGGGCCAACGCTTGCCGACCAAGAACGAAGACCGGGGACGAAACGCCGATGACGAAGCACCGATGACGAAGCGCCGATGACGAAACACACCCCGCGCGAGGTCCACCGTGCCGCTGTCCGGCTGGCCGGGTCGGCCGCCCTGGCGGCGCTCTGCTGTGTAACCGCCAAGGCGCAGCAGCCGGCGGCGACCCCGGAGCCAGCGCTGTCGATCAGCGTCCCGCCGGTCAACATTATCGGCGCCTCGCCCTTGCTCGGCTCCGGTGTGGATCGCGATACGGTGCCCGGCGAAACCAACGTGCTGCGGCGCAACGACCTGACGCGTGGCGGCACCACGACGCCGGACGCGGTCCGCTCGTTGAACGAGCAGGTTGGCGGCGTCAACCTCGATTCGGCGTCCGGCAATCCCTTCCAGCCGTCGCTGTTCTACCATGGCTTCGCGGCTTCGGCGTTGCAGGGGACGCCGCAAGGCCTGGCGGTCTATGTCAACGGCGTCCGCTTCAACCAGGCGTTTGGCGACACGGTCAATTTCGACCTGCTGCCTAGCCTGGCGATCGACCAGATCAACCTGGAAGGCTCGAACCCGGTGTTCGGCCTGAACGCGCTTGGCGGTGCGCTGAGCGTGCAGTTGAAGAACGGCTTCACCTACCAGGGCGGCGAGATCGAACTGTCCGGCGGGTCATTCGACACCTACGGGGCGAACTTCCAGTATGGTCGCCAGAGCGGCAACACCGCGGCCTATGTCGCCGCAAGCGGCCTGCACCAGGGCGGCTGGCGCGATCTGCAGTCCTCCGACCTCGAGAATTTCTACGGCGATGTCGGTTGGCGCGGGAACAAGGGCGAGCTGCATTTCAACGCCCTGGTGGCGAACTCTGTCCTGAACGGGCCGGGGACATCGCCGGTCGAACTGCTGGCGGTCGATCCGGCCGCCCAGTTCACCGCGCCGAACCGGATCAGCAACCGCTTCACCCAGGTCAGCCTGTCGGGCAACCTGGACCTCAGCGACACGCTGTCGCTGCAGGCCGTCACCTATTACAACAATTTCCTGCAGCGGGTGATCAACGGCAACGCCCCCAACGACCTGCCCTGCAACGATGGGTCCGGGTTGCTGTGCAGCGATTCCGGCCCCAGCACGACGACCGCAGGAGGCACCATCCCGGCCTTCCTCGGCGCCAACCCGCTGGCCTATTCAGAGCTGGACAACCAGACCACCAACACCAACGGTTACGGCATCTCGGTCCAGGCGACCGATACGCAGACCGTGCTCGGCCTCGCCAACCATCTGGTTGCCGGTTTCAGCTTCGACGGTTCGCAGACCGGGTTCACCGCCGCATCGCTGATCGGCGGCATCACGCCCGACACCAGGGAATTTGTCGGCCCCGGTGTTACCATCGACGAACCGGACAGCAATTCGCCGGTCAGGGTGGCGATCAGTGACGCCTATTATGGCGCCTTCGTCAGCGACACCCTGAACATCACCGACCGCCTGGCGCTGACCGCATCGGGCCGGTTCAATGCCGCCCAGATCAACCTCAACGATCAGAATGGCGGCGATGTGACCGGCAACCACTCGTATCAGCGCTTCAATCCCGCCGGCGGCGTGACCTACAAGGTTGCACCGTGGCTGACGGCCTATGCCGGTTACTCGGAGGCAAACCGCGCGCCGACGCCGGCCGAACTGTCCTGTGCGGGTCCGACCGAATCGTGCAGCCTGGCCAACTTTTTCGTCGGCGATCCCGACCTGAAGCAAGTCGTTGCGCATACCATGGAGTTCGGCCTGCGCGGAACCGTGGCGACCGATAGCGCCGATCGACTGAACTATAACCTCGGATTCTACCGCAGCACCCTCGACGACGATATTCTGTTCGTCAACAGCACGACGCTGAACCGCGCGTTCTTCACCAACATCGGCCAGACGCGCCGGCAGGGCGTGGACGCCAGCGTCCAATACAAGGCGCCACGCTGGTCGGCCTACCTTGCCTACACCTATACCGACGCTACCTTCCGCGACGGCTTCGTGGAGGCCGCTGGCAACAATCCGGCCGCCGATGCCGACGGCAACATCACGATCGCCACCGGCAACCGGCTGCCCGGCGTCCCGGCCCATCAAGGCAAGCTGGGATCGACCTATCGTGTCACCGATCGGTGGACGGTGGGCGCCGCCGCGATCGCGCAGAGCGGGACCTACCTGTTCGGCGACGAGGCCAACCTGACGGCGAAGTTGCCCGCCTTCGTCACGCTCAATCTCAGCACCAGCTACCGCTTGACGCCGCACATCGAACTCTTCGCCCTGGTGGACAACGTCACCGCCGAGAAATACTACACCTACGGCACATTCTCGCCGACCACGGCGGTGTTTCTTGCCCAGGCGCCGAACTCAACCAATCCCCGCGCCTACAGTCCCGCCGCGCCGATCGCCGGCTTTGGCGGCGTGCGGATCAGGTTCTAGTCCAGGCCGGATGTTCGCCCGAGACGGGTCGCCCCGATCTCGGGCGAACATCCGCTCTCGGCTAATTTCCCGCCGCGACATTTCCGACACGATGCGGCAGCCGCAGCAAACCAGCAGGCCGCCAAAAATCAAGCGACGACCGCCGCAAGGCTGCGGTTCGTCTGCCCTGGCGAGCCCCCGGCTCGCGACATGCGGTCACAACCCCGCGCGCCCGGCGAACGCCCCCCACCTCCCGTCCGTCAACGTACAACACCGAACCGCAGGACCCACCGCATGCCCCAACACGACGTCGCCGCGCTGACCGACCTGCCGGACGGCGCCATGCGCACCGTCCAGGTCGAGGACCACCAGATCCTGCTGATCCGCGACGGCCAGGGCGTGCACGCCATCGGCGCGGTCTGCCCGCATGCCGGCGCCCCGCTCGATCAGGGCATCCGCAACGCCGACCGCATCGTCTGCCCCTGGCACAAGGCCGCGTTCTGCATCCGCACCGGCGCCCTGCTCGACCCGCCGGCCGTTGATCCGCTGCCGCGCTACGACGTGCGCATCGACTCCCAGCGCATCCTGCTGACGATCCCCCCAGCCGAACCCGCCACCCCGACCTTGCCACCGGACCGGCGCAGCTTCGTCATCGTCGGTGCCGGCGCCGCCGGAGCGCTGGCGGCGCAGACCCTGCGCCAGACCGGCTTCAACGGCCGCGTCATCATGCTCGATCGTGAAAACCGGGTGCCCTACGACCGCACCGTGCTCAGCAAATTCACCCTCTCCGGCGAGCCCAACGCCGAGAAATCTCCGCTGCAACCCCAATCGTTCTACCGCCAGCACCGGATCGAGCGCCGCACCGCCGAGGTCACCCGCCTCGATGCGACGCAAAAGCGCATCGACTGCGCGGACGGCAGCAGCCTAACCTACGACGCCGCCTTGCTCGCCACCGGCGCCGATCCCATCCTGCCGAAACTGCCCGGCGCCGCGCTGAAAAACGTTTTCCTGCTGCGCAGCCGATCCGACGCCGACGCCATCCTGGCGCAGGCCGAACGCAGCCAGCGCGTCGTCGTGCTGGGGGCCAGCTTCATCGCCATGGAAGTCGCCGCCAGCCTGCGCGAGCGTGGCCTCGACGTCACCGTCGTCGGCCAGGAAACCGCCCCGTTCGCCAAACAGCTCGGTGAGCGGATCGGCAACGTCTTCGTCGGCCTGCATCGCAACAACGGGGTCGAATTCCGCCTCGGCCAGAAGGTCCAGGCGCTGCACGGCGAGACCGACGTCCAGGCCGTGGTCCTGGCCGACGGCCAGCGCCTTGCCGCAGACCTCGTGGTGATCGGCTTCGGGGTCCGGCCGGTCACCGGATACCTGCACGGCGTGGCGCCGCACCCGGACGGCGGGGTCACCGTCGATGCCACCCTGAAGGCCGCCGACGGACTCTACGCCGCCGGCGACATCGCCCGCTTCCCGTTGCACGGCGACGGCCCGCCGATCCGCGTCGAGCACTGGCGGGTTGCCCAGCAACACGGCCGGGTCGCGGCCCTGAACATGGCAGGCCAGGGGGCGGCCCAGGGCGCAGGCCAAGGCGCCCGCTACGACGCAACCCCGGTGTTCTGGACCATTCAATACCTCAAACGCCTCGACTACATCGGCCACGCCACGGACTGGGACGACATCATCGTCCATGGCGATCTGGAAAAACCCGAGTTTCTTGCGTACTATGTCAAAGCTGGATGGGTCATCGCCGCCGCCGGCCTGGATCACGACCAGGACACCGCCGCGCTGATCGAATTGTTCAACCAGCGTCGCGACTGGACCCCCGAGGCGCTCGGCGCCACCCCGGCGGAGCGGTTCAAGTCACCGGCGTCAAAGCAGCCCTGATCGCGGCCATCCGGCCTGCGTCGCGATTATCGTCCTGACGCCGGCATATGCTCGCGCAGCACCTGGTTCATCCGCACCTGCCACCCCGGACCGCTCCGCCGATAGGCATCCAGCACATCGGCATCCAGCCGCAGCGTCTGGTTGATCTTCGTGTCCGCCTTGGCCGGCCGCCCGCGACCTCGGCGCAGCATCTCAGCGGCGGCGGGGCCAAAAACCTCGGCAAACACCTCCAGGGCAGGCCGAGCATTGCGGATCTGCTCGCGGCTCCATTCGGGATTTTCCTCATCCGGGCGGGACGCCTGTTCTGTTTCCATAATCGTTTTCAACATCCAAAATCAGGCTGAGCACGGCTTAATCAAGCCACATCGCCGGCTTAACGGGCGACATGAGCGAAGGTCCAGGCCATGACCGCGAACAGCGCCGAGGTGACAGCGACGCCCGCGCCAACAGCCGCGCTGAGTGCCTTCCACGGCTCCCAGCGCCGCTGCTCTTCCTTCAGCTTGGTATCAGCGGTTTTATTGGCGATGTCCGCGCGCATGAGGTCTATCCTCAGTTCGTGTTCCTCGTCCCCGACCTCAGCTCACAATGGTTTCCGGTCCCGGAGGAGCAAGTCAAAAAACGTCAGCACACTAATCCGCGCTCGCATAGTCCCAGCGATCGTCTTGCCAAATCGCCGCCCGCGCTCACCCCACCGCGACAGGAACCCGATCATCCGCCGGTGCGCCCACCAGCACGTCACCCAGCTTCTCCAGCAGATAATCCGCGTCCGCCGCGTCCACTGCCTCCACCTGCGTCAGCACCCGGCTGATCACCCGCCCGCGGAACCGCTCCAGATCGCGATCCTCGCCGTCGAACCGCGTCTCCTCCACCACATCCACCGCCGCCCGCACCGCCGCGAACAACCCCTCGGGCAGCCCCGCCCGCTGGTAGATCGCCGCCAGCCCGCGCCGGCTCGGGTCGTGGATCAGGATCTGCGCGTTATCCACCGGGATGTCGTTCCTGACCGCCAGCGCCGCCTCGAAGAACCCGATATCCCCGCTGCACAGCGCCCGCAGGATCAGCGACGGCGTCAACCGCCCGTTGCGATGCATCTGCGCGATCATGTGCCGCAAGTCCTCGTCCGAGGCCCCGGCACTCAACCGGATGATCGCCTGCTCACGCGATGCCAGCACGATGTTGGCCGCCGTCGCCGGAGCCAGGTCGTGCGCCTTCACCAGATGCGCCTGCAACGCCTTCGACACCATCGTGACCATCCGTTCGGCCACTGCGATCGGCAGCTTGTCCCGCAACACCATCGCATGCTTGACGTTGTCGCTGCCGGCGAACCGGGTCGCCGCGCGATGCAGCGTGTCCTCGGCGATGTTGGCGCTGTTGTTCGCCATCAGCACCACCACCGCCGGCTCCTCGCCGAACCGCACCAGCACATCCGCCACCGCTTCGCGCAGGCCAGCCCGGCTCGCGACCGCCTCTTGCTTCAGCGATGAACCGCGGCGCACGATCTCGATCAGGTCCTCATCCGTCAGCACCACCGAATCCGCCAGCACCGGCAGCGCCACGAACTCGACATCGTCGGCCAGCTTCCGCGCGATCTCGCGCGGCAGATGCGGCGAGTGGCGCAACGCCCGAGCCAGCGTCGCACGCACCGTCTCGGCCACATCGCGCGCCAGGATGCCGACGATTTCCTGCGCCAGCCTGACCTCGCCCGCGGTCAGTCCGTTCGCCGACAGACCCGCCGCCACCTTGCCCGCCAGTTCGGCGCGCATCTCGGGCGAGGGCTCCGCCATCAATCGGGCGACATCCTTGGGGGAAAGAACGACAGCCATGCAACCCTCGTGCTGGACACTGGTTCGCCCCAGTGTCAGGCCGACAGATGAATAACCGGTTAACTCCCCGCCCGGCAAAGCCCTCGCGTCATGCCGGCAATGGCATGTTGTCACGAAGCCCGATAAAACCATGCGGCCGCCGCGATCTGGCCGCGAGATCCGAACCCATGGATGAACCAGAGCTTGCAGCCAGCCTTGCCCGCCGCCTCGATACCCCGCCGGCCGCCGCCCACTCCCGATTCGGCCCGCGCCGTGCTCCGCCGAGCAACCGACGCAGCGCACGCCAGGCTGCATCACGCCCCGGCCTTCGCCCGGCTTGCGGCCGGCCGGATCGACCTTGCGGAGTACCGCCGCCTGCTTGCCCGTCTCTGGGGCTTTCATCACCCGATCGAGCACCGACTGCGCGCCGCGCCCTGGCCGACCGCGGCCGCCGTGCTCCTGCCGCAACGCCGCCGCGCCCATCTGCTGCACCAGGATCTTCGCGACCTCGGCCTGCAGCCGAACCAGATCGCCGACCTGCCGCGGGTCCCCCTGGACCGCCTGCCGGCGCTGACCGATGCCGCCCGCTTCCTCGGCTGTCTCTACGTCCGTGAGGGCGCCACGCTGGGCGGCCGACTCCTCGCCGCCGCCCTCGATCCCCTGCTGGGACCCGCAGCCGTCAGCGGCCGGCGCTTCCTGCTCGGCAGCCGAAACGACCCCGCGCTATGGCGCCTGCTGTGCGAGGCGCTGGAGACCGTCGAACCGAACCACCGCGACGGCCTGATCGCCGGCGCCCGCGAAAGCTTTGCCGCCCTGGAGGCCTGGCTCGGCCCGCAGTAACTCAGCGTCTCGACAAAACCGCCCGATTGAACCGATCCGCGATTGCCGGGCCGCCAGCCATAGTCCTTCCGAACCATGCCCCGGAGCCGACCATACCGCTGCTACCAGCCGTAACCCGGCCCATACGACAGCACGTAGCCAGGCCCCCACGGGCCCCAGGCCCCCCAATTCCATGCCGGATTGGAGTACATCTGCGCGGTCAGTTCCTGCTGATCCGCCAGCCGCTGCTGCTGGATATGATACATGTACTGGTTGTACGATTGCTGTGACCCGACATACAAACAATCACAAACCAACGGATCAGAGTAGATATAGCTGACAGTATCACCATGAAAACGCTGAATGAAGCGGTGCGGCGGCAACTCGTTCAACATGGCTTGACGTTCGGGAGTATTGGCCGGCCGCACGATAAACCCAGCCGCGGCCAGATTGTCCTCGTGCTGCGCAACGATCTGCTGCGGCGTGGCGCAGCTCGCCAGCGCAAGCATGCCAAGCAGTGTAACAACTGATCTCAATCCATTGGCGCTGTTGCCGCCGACAAACCGCAGTATACTCGCACTCATCATTTCCCTCCGTCTTCGCCGCGTTGCTAATGCATTGTCACAGGCCAGTCCACCCCAGCGCCCGGCAAGCGCCTATCCGCTTGAGCGAAGTCGGCAAGGCCAAGCACCTGACGGTCACGGGGTTTGGGCCGGTCACACGCCTCGGCCCAGATCACTACCGTGCGCTCGCGCCCGTTGCCTGCGACGGCAACCGGCCGGGTCTAGGCCATGTCCTGATATCGGCCGATGTGGCGCTGAAACTTGCAACGGGAACTTGAATAGTGCTGCCACCCATATTCGACAGATATGCTTCCAAATAGACTGTACTATACATGGACTGTACTATACATGGAAATACGTGAGAAGGTCGGCTGGCTTACCTCGATGCAACGTTGACGGCGTCCAGACGTCATGCTCGCCCCCCACCTAAGACGTCCGCAACAACCCCAACACCCTCCCCTCCGTCAGGATCTGAGGCAGCACCTCGGGCTGCCCGCCACCCGCCGGGAAGAACACATACAACGGCACCCCATCACGCCCGTTCTGCCGCAGGAACGCAGTGATTGCCGGGTCCTGCCGCGTCCAATCCCCCTTCAAATAGGTCACATCATCAGCGGCAAACGCCTGCTTCACCGCATCCGTCCCGATCGCCACCCGCTCGTTCACCAGACAGGTCACGCACCACGCCGCCGTCATGTTCACGAACACCGGCTTGCCCGCCGCCCGCAGCGCCGCCAGCCGCTCCGGCGTGAACCGCTCGGCCGAGCTCTGCGCCGCCGCCCCGACCGGCGCCGTCGAGATCCCGCTCAACACCGCCAGCGCCGCCAGCACCGCGACGATAGCCGCGCTCTGCCCGATCCGCCGGCGCTGCACGGCCGAGCCCTGGGTGGTGCCGAACACCCAGCCCGCAAACCCCACCAGCACCAGCCCCGCCGCCGTCGCCAACACCCCGGCCGGCCCGGCCTCCTGGCTCACCACCCACACCAGCCACGCCGCCGCGCCATACATCGGGAACGCCAGACCCTGCTTCAGCACCTCCATCCAGCGCCCCGGCCTGGGCATCAGCCGTCCCAGCCCGGGCAGCGACGCCAACGCGACGTATGGCGCCGCCAACCCGAGACCCATCATCGCGAACACCAGCAGCGTCACCGCCGGTGGCGCCGCCAATCCCGCCGCCACCGCCACCCCCATGAACGGAGCAGTACACGGCGTCGCCACCAGCACCGCCAGTAGCCCGGTAAAGAAACTCCCCGCGGCGCCCTGCCGCGTGGTCAGCTCGTTGCCCGTCCCGGCCAGCCCCGCGCCGACCTGGAACACCCCCGACAGGTTCAATCCGACCGCGAACAGCAGCCACGTCATCGCCGCCACGAACACCGGCGAGGAAAACTGAAACCCCCAGCCCGCCGCCGTCCCCGCCGCCCGCGCCGCCAGCAGCGCGCCGGCGAGTGCAACGAACGTCACCAGAACCCCAGCGGTATACCAGACCGCGTGCGCGCGCCCGCGTCGGCTGTTCCGCCCGCCAGCAATCTGGGCCAGCGCCACCGCCTTGATCGCCAGGATCGGGAACACGCAGGGCATCAGGTTCAGGATCAGCCCGCCCAGAAAGGCAAACACCAGGATCTGCCCGAGCGGCGGCATCGCTGCTGGCGGCGGCGGCCCCGGTTTGGCATTGACCGCCGCATCCACCTGCATCCCCGCCCGGTCACGCACCGACAGCACGCCCGCAAGATCCTTCGTCGCGTCGAACCCCGCGGTCGGCCGCAACGCAAGCGTGAATCCGCCGCTGCGCACCGACAGCGGCTGCGCCGCATCGTCCTGGATCCGGCCCGGATCATCCGGAATGAACCAGGCATCGGTCACCGTCGCCGTGGTCAGCTCCGGCCCCTGCACGAACAGCGTCCCATCGGGCGAAATCCGCGCCGTCCACGGCAGCGTCCGAGGCACCGCGGCATCATGCGCGGCGAACAGCCCGGCCTGCGCCGACGGCCCCGGCGTCCCGACCGGCACGTCCAGCGAGAAATCACCCTCCTCCGGCACGCAGATGTCCTTGCACACCAGCCACCGAGCATGCGCGCGGATCTGTCCGGAGGTCGCGGTGACCTTGACCGGCAAAACCACCTCGCCGGTATAGGCGTAGGTCATCACCGGCCCCTCGGCGACCCGGCGCGGCGTCGGCCAGTCGATCGCCGATTGCTGGACCCCCGCGATCGTCAACTCCGGCGCCACCCCCGCGTCGCCCGGATTCCTCCAATAGGTGTGCCAGCCCGCAGCCAAGCGCAGCCGCAGCCCGACCCGGAACGGCACCCCCGGCCGCATCGTGTCGGTCTCGCTGATCAGCGTCGCCACCGCGCGCTTGCTGCTGACCGCGGCACTCTCCAGCGCATCCGCCGGCCGCGCCGCAATCGCGCCCAACGCCACCACCAGCAACGCCACAACAAGCCGTTTCATGCCGTCTCCGCCCGCCGTCAACCGCGCTGATATGCGCCCGCCGCATCACCCACGCCAGCCGTGGGACTTACCTTCACGGATTTTTCGCTCTAGCCTTCACTTAACGCGGTAGCAGGGGAAACCATGCGATGACAACCAATGGCGCCAACCCATCCGGCCTCAATGGGTTCGGCAGCGACTGCCTCGCCGGCGTGCGCGTGCTCGACCTGACGCAGTTCGAGGCCGGCCCATCCTGCACCGAAACCCTCGCCTGGCTCGGCGCCGAGGTGGTCAAGGTGGAAAACCCCAAGGCCGGAGACCCCGGCCGCTCGCTTGGCGGCACGCCAGGCCAGGACGACCCCTACTTCCTCAATTTCAACGCCAACAAGAAATCGCTCAGCGTCAACCTGAAAGACCCGCGCGGCCTGCAACTGGTGAAAGACCTCGCCACCAAGGCCGACGTCCTGGTGGAAAACTTCGCCCCCGGCGCGATCGAGCGCCTCGGCCTCGGCGCCGACGTAATCCGAGCGTTGAACCCGTCGATCATCTATTGCCAGGTGAAAGGCTTCGGCGAGGGCAGCCCATACGAAAACAACCTCGCCTTCGACATGATCGCGCAGGCCTGCAGCGGCATCATGAGCACCACCGGCGAACGCGACGGCCGGCCGCTGAAACCCGGCCCATCACTGGGCGACACCGGCACCGGCATGCTGCTGTCGATCTCCATCCTCGGCGCGCTGTATCGCCGCAAAACGACGGGGCAGGGCGATCATCTGCAAGTCGCCATGCAGGACGCCATGCTGCACTACATGCGTATCGCATTCTCCTATCAGTCGCGCACCGGCAAGGCCGCCCCGCGCGCCGCCGACAGTTCGGTCTCCGGCGGCAACCCGCCGATGGGCACGTTCCCCACCAAGGGCATCGGCGACAGCGACGGCGGCGGCCTCAACGACTACGTCTATATCTACACCTCGCGCGCCAACCCCGAACACTGGCGCCGCCTGCTCGCGGTGATCGGCCGCGAGGACCTCCTCGGCGATCCCCGCTACGACAGTCCCAACGCGCGGTCCGAACGCGCCGCCGAGGTCAACGACATGATCGCCGCCTGGACGCGGAAGCACACCAAGCACGACGCCATGCGGATCATCGGTGCCGCCGGCATCCCCGCCGGCGCGGTGCTCGACACGCTGGAACTGACCAACGACCCGACGTTCGAACAGCGCGGCATCATGCAGACCATCGATCACCCGGTGGTCGGCCCGTTCAAGATCGTTGCCTGGCCGGTGCGCTTCTCCGGCCACACCCCGCCGGTCAAGCCATCTCCATTACTTGGGGCGAACAACACCGACGTGCTGACCAACTGGCTCGGTCTCGATGCCGACCGCCTCGGCGCCCTGCGCGACGACAAGATCATCGGCGGCGACAACATCATCGGCTGACCGCGATGCTCAGCGATCGGCAATTCTAGGGAGAACAAGACATGGCGGAACTCACCGGCTCGGAAATCATCGCCCGATGCCTGCAAAAGGAAGGGATTACCGATCTCTTCTACATCATGGGCGGGCCGATGCTGCTGGCCGAGGCCACCTGCGTCAAAGAAGGCATCCGCATGATCGACGTCCGCCACGAACAGGCGGCGGCGTTCAGTTGCCAAGCCTATAGCCGGCTGAAACAGGTGCCCTCGGTCTGCATGGGCGCCTCCGGCCCGGGCGTCACCAACCTGATCACCGGCATGGCCAACGCGCTGGTCGATTGCTGCCCGGTGGTCGCTCTCGGCGGATCCAGCCCGTTGTCACAGTTCGGCCGCCAGGTGTTCCAGGAAATCGACCAGGTCGAACTGATGCGCGGCTGCTGCAAATATGTCGACCGGCTGATCAATCTCAAGCGCATCCCGCAACAGATCAACTTCGCCCTGCAAAAAGCCATCAGCGGCAAGCCCGGCCCGGTCTATCTCGATTGCCCCGGCGACATGCTGTACCAGAAGATCGACGAAAACCTGGTGGATTGGAGCTTCGCCGGCCGTCCGATCCTCGACAGCCGCCCGATGGGCGACCCGCGCCAGGTCGATGCCCTGATCGGCGCCCTGGCCGAGGCGAAAAATCCGCTGATCGTTTCAGGCTCCGGTGTGATCTGGTCGCGCGCCTGGGCCGAGATGCAGGCCTTCGTCGAAGCCGCCGGCATCCCGTTCTTCACCACCCCGCAAGGCCGCGGCGTGGTGCCCGACGATCATCCGTATTCGTTCCTGTCGATGCGCTCCGGCGCATTCAAGGACGCCGACCTGATCCTCGTCCTGGGCACCCGCATGAACTACATCATCGGCCATGCCGGCCCGCCGCGCTTCGGACCCACGGCCAAGATCGCCCGTATCGATATCGATCCGTCCGAAATCGCCATGGCCGCCCGCTACGTCGACATCCCCATCGTCGGTGACTGCAAGGCCGTGCTCGGGCAACTGCTGGCCGGCATCAAGGGTCGCATCAACCCCGACAAATACGCCGGCTGGCGCAAGCAACTGGCTGACGGTGAAGCGGCGAAACGATCCTCCGCCGGTGCCAACAAGCTGCAGGAAGACGGCGACATCCATCCCGTCCGCATGCTCGAAGCGGTCCGCGACTTTGCCAACCGCGACGCCATCCTGTGCGTCGACGGACAAGAGACGTTGAACTTCGGCCGCCTGACCATGCCCACCTTCGCGCCGGGCCACCGACTGAATTCCGGCCCGTTCGGCACCATGGGCGTCGGCATGCCGTTCGGCGTCGGCGCCAAGGTCGCCTGTCCCGACAAGCAGGTCATCGTCGTGCACGGCGACGGCTCGATGGGCCTCAACGCCATGGAGCTCGACACCGCGATCCGCCACAAGATCCCCATCCTGGTGGTGATCAGCCTGAACGGCGGCTGGACCGGCGATCCCAAGCGGGAAAAGCCCGGCCGCGATCTTGGTTACACCCGTTACGACAAAATCTGCGAGGCACTCGGCGGCTACGGCGAGTACATCACCAAGGCCGAGGACATCCGTCCCGCGCTGGAACGCGCACAGAAGAAGGTCGACGAAGGCATGGTCGCCCTGGTCAACGTCCGCACCGACTACCGCGCCCGCTTTGCCGGCGTGGCGTTCTCGGATTATTCCACATAGCTCGGCTTTCGGCGGTCCGCCGCGCCCAGCGGCGGACCAAGGCGACCGCGCCGGCATCTAACCGGGCCTTGCCGATCGGCGCCACTGGCTCGCCTGATCGAAACCGCGTCGGCTGGTTCTGGCCCAACGCCATCCCGCTAAGGCAGAAGGCAGGGAAATGTTTGCACGTCATACAGAGCTGTAGTACAACGTTTGCGTTGTATCACAAGCGAGTTCAGCATGCCAAAAGCAGTCACCCTCGCGGCCCGGGTCGATGCCGATCTCGACGCTGAGTTGACCCGTCTCGCCGTCGCCACGGGACGCACCAAGTCATGGCTCATCAACGAAGCCTTGCGCTCCTACGTCGCTAACGAGCAGCAGTTCCTTGCTGCCGTCGAGGAAGGTAAGCAGGCCTTGCGGGAAGGTCGCGTCGTCGACCATGAAACGGTCGTCAACGCATTTGACCGGCTTTTCGCAACAGGCGCATGACGCGGCTGCGATGGACGGAACCCGCCAGCGCCGATTTTCTTGGGATCGTGGAATGGCTCAAGGGCAGAAATCCAGCCGCTGCTGCTCGCGTCGGACGGCGTATTCTTGATGACGCCGAGCAGCTCGCCAATTTTCCCTACTTGGGCAAGCCTGGCCGCTCGCAGGGTACTCGCGAGCTGGTGGTGGCCAGGTTTCCCTATTTGATCGTCTATGCCGTTGAGCACGATGCCGCCGTTTCCGAACAGCCTCAGGCTGTCGTTATTTTGCGTGTGTTGCATGGCGCGATGCAATGGCCGCCCGACCCGAAGAACCCATAGCGCCCCAGACACGCCCTTGCGGCCACCCCCGGTTGCGGCCCGTCCGTTATGTCTAATACGCTACAGCGCCGGACCCGCCCGTCAGGGCTCATAGAACCCAACCGTCGATGACACCAACATCGCCGCGAAAAAAATCGGAAGGAAACATCAATGCGTCGATCCGACCATCGAACCCGAATCACCCGCCCCCGGCACATCATCGCCGCCGCCGCGCTGGCGGCCGGCTGGGGCGCAACCGCTCTCGCCGCCCCTCGCACCGTGACCCTGCCCGGCAATCAGGCCTACCCCGAAAGCGTGACATCGATCGCCGACGGCACGCTCTACGTCGGCAGCTTCGCCTCCGGCGGCGTGGCGCGAGTCCGGCCCGGCCAGTCCGAGGCCGAACCCTGGATCAAGCCCGGCGCCTTCGACACGAGATCCACCCTCGGAGTCCTCGCGGATGAACGCTCGAACACCCTCTGGGTCTGCTCGAACGACCTGTCCGCCATGGGTGTGCCAGGTCCTTCATCGGCCAAGGGCAGTGAATTGAAAGGCTTCGACCTCGCCACCGGCCACGGTAAACTCAGCGCCCGACTGCCGGGCCAGCACACCTTCTGCAATGATATCGCGGTCGGTTCCGACGGCTCGGTGTACGTAACCAATACCGCCGCCCCGCAGATCCTGCGCCTGCGACCGGGCGAGAAGCAATTGCAGGTCTGGGCAACCGATCCTGCCTTCACCCCACCGCCCAAGGGCGGCGGACTGGATGGACTGGCCTTCGGCACGGACGGCAACCTTTACGCCGACACCTTCACCAAGGCCGAACTGTTCCGCGTCGAGGTCAAGGACGGAAACCCCGGAACCATCACCAAGCTGCAGCCCTCCCAGCCGTTGGCGCTCACCGATGCGTTGCGCCCTGACCCGAACGGGGGCTTCCTGATGATCGAAGGTTCCGGGAAGCTCGATCACCTGACGATAAAGGGCGACGAGGCAACCGTGCAGACCCTCAAGGACGGCTATACCGGCCCGACCGGAGTAACCCCGGTCGGCAACACCGCCTGGGTATCCGAAGGCCAGCTCGGCTTTCTGGTGGACCCCGCGAAGAAGGGGCAGTCGCCGCGTCTTCCGTTCAAGCTCTATGCGGTGGATCTGTCTCGGTAACCGGCGCTTCGAAACCCGCACCGGCAAGCCGTCACCAGACCGTCGTCACTCCATAGGCCGGAAACACGGCATCGTTGGTGATGACGGTCAAACCGGTGCGCAAAGCGGTGGCGATCAGCATGCGGTCCATCTGATCGCGGTGATGCGGCGGTAGGGCGTTGGCGGCCTCGGCATCGCCCAACGACAATGGAATCTCGCGCAATCCCAGCGCCACCAGATGGCGGGCAAAACTGCCGCTCTCGCTCGGCAACGGCGGCAGCTTTCCAGTCGCCGCCTTGCGGGTCAGCTCCCACACCGTGATCGGAGACACCACGACATCGGCCCGCATCGCGTCCATGCCCGCACGGCCCATCGTCCGCCCGCCGCCGCCGAAATACGCCAGCAACGCGCACGCGTCGGCGATGAACATCAAGCCCAGCCTTCGTCCTCGATCTCCGCATCATTCATCGGAGCTAGCACCGCGGGATCATAGACATAGCCCTCCCAACCCGGATGCACGCGCCATAACCCAGGCTCGCGGCTGATCGCCGGTTCGACCGACGACAAGCGGGCAACCGGAACGCCGTTGCGCGCGATCACCACGTCTTCCCCGTTTTCAACCGCGACCAGAAGCTGCGAAAGCCTTGTCTTGGCTTCATGAACGTTCACAGTCTTCATTGCACGATTTCCTAGCTAACCGAGAACTAATCGATCCCGAACCGCTCGGTCAAGCCTCGTGCAAAATCAATCCATCACCGCCGCATGATCCGACCCGCCGCCGCTGCCCTTCTTCGGCCCCCGCATCAGCAACAGCAGCAGCAACATCGGCATCGAAAGCAGCATCATCAGCTTCCAGTCGTTGTTGTAGGAGATGATCTGCGCCTGGTGGTTCAGCATCGCGTTCAGCATCTGCGCACCGCGTGCCGTGGTCGGCATCAGGCTGGCATCGGCGCCCTGGAACGCCCGGTTCAACGGCGTCACGAACCCCGACAGCACCGAGTGCTCGATCTGGTTGTTCTGCGTCACCAGCGCCCCGGTCACCGAGATTCCGATCGCGCTGCCGACATTGCGCAGCAGGCTCAGCAGCGCGGTGCCCTCGGTGCGCAGCGCCGGTTCCAAGGTGGCGAACGCGATCACCTGCAGCGGCACGAACACGAACCCAAGCCCGGCGCCCTGCAGCATGGTGTTCAGCACCACCGTCCTGTCCGACACCGCCGGAGTCCACCCGGTCATCTGATACAGGCTGAAGGTCAGGATCACGATCCCCACCGCCATCAACACCCTGGCGTCCACCTTGTTGGACAACCGCCCGGCGACCATCATCGCCGCCATCGTGCCGATACCGCGCGGTGCCATCGCCAGCCCCGCCGTCTCCACCGGATAGTTGGCAAGGTTCTGCAGCCACGGCGCCAGCAGTGCCGAGACCGCGAACAGCACCATGCCGACCGCGAACATCACCACCAGCCCGGCGGACAGGTTGCGGTCCTTGAATACCCGCGGCGTGATGAACGGCTTCTCCGCCGTCAGCATGTGCACGATGAACAGGTAGAAACCGAGCCCGGCCAGCGTCGCCTCGATGATGATCTCGGTCGACCCGAACCAGTCCATCGTCTCGCCGCGATCCAGCATCAGTTGGAAGCCGCCGATGCCCAGCGCCAGCACCCCGAAGCCGATCCAGTCGAACTTCATCCCCGTGCCCGGTTCGGTTTTCGGCAGGAACGCCGCCATGCCCGCGCTCGCCAGCACGCCGAACGGCAGGTTGACGAAGAACACCCAGCGCCAGTTGTACAATTCGGTCAGGTAGCCGCCCAAGGTCGGACCCAGGATCGGCCCGACCATCACCCCCATGCCCCAGATCGCCATCGCCGATCCGCGCTTCTCGGGCGGGTAGATGTTCAGCATGGTCGATTGCGACAGCGGCACCAGCGCGGCGCCGAAAATCCCCTGCAACAGCCGGAACGCCACCATCTCGGTCAACGTCCCCGCCACCCCGCACAGCATCGAGGCCACGGTAAACCCGATCATCGAGATCAGATACAGGTTCTTCAGCCCGAACCGTGCCGACAGCCAGCCCACCGGAGCGGTCATGATCGCCGCCGCGGTGATGTAGGAGGTCAGCACCCAGGTGATCTGATCGGAACTCGCCGACAGGCTGCCCTGCATATACGGCAGCGCCACGTTGGCGATGGTCGAATCCAGCGACTGCATCAGCGTCGCCATCATCGCGCACACGGTGATCAGCCCGCGATACGGAACCACCTGCTCCTGCCGCCCGGACATGTCTGAAATCCTAGAACAGGTCCGACAGCGTGCGGACGTGGCCGGTGTCGATGTCGATGTCGGCGCTCATGCCGGCGCGCAGCGGCGGATCGTTCGGCTTCATGTCGACCCGCACCCGGACCGGGATCCGCTGCACCACCTTCACCCAGTTGCCCGAGGAATTCTCCGCCGGCAGCAACGAGAAATTCTGGTCGGTCGCCGGCGCCACGCTCTGCACCGTTCCCTTCCAGGTGCGACCCGGATAGAGGTCGAAGCTGACATCCACCGGATTGCCGTTCTTGGCATAGGTGAGCTGGGTCTCCTTCGGCTCGGCCTCAACCCAGACGTGATCGGTCGATACCAGGCCGAACGCCGCGCTGCTGGCCCCAAGATACATGCCAAGCTGCAGCTTGTTCACCTGCGTGACGATCCCGTCATACGGCGCCCGCACCACCGAGTGGTTCTTTTCCCGCTCGGCTTCCGCCACCGCCGACTGCGCCTGCTTGAACGACGGCATGTCCTGGGTGGCGATTTCGGGGTTGCCGTCCAGCTTGGCCAGCAGCGCCCGCGCCTGACTCTCCGAGGCGCGCACCGCCTGCTGGTCCGCCGCCAGCTTATAGCGGGCGTCGTCGGTCTCTTGCTGGGTCACCGCATGGGTCTTCACCAGCGCGGAATAGCGGCCATAGGTCGCCTGATCGGCATTGACCTGCTGCTGCTTGGCGCCGGTGTCGCGCAACGCCGCCTGATAGTCCGCCTTCGCCGCCTCGATATTCAGCCTTGTCTGCTCCAGGTTGGCGCGCGCATTGTCCAGCGCGATCTGGAATTTCTGCGGATCGAGGCTGAACAGCACCTCGCTCTTGGTTACAGCCTGACCCTCGTGTACCGGGATCGAGGCGACGATGCCGGACACGTCGGTGGACAGCGTCATGCTGTCGGCCTGCACATAGGCGTCATCGGTATCCACCCACCGCCCGCTGGACAGCCAGTAGAACCCGCCGCCGATCACCACCGCCAGCACGCCGCCGGCCATCAAGCCCCAGCGCAGCAGCTTCTTGCGCGACCGCGCCCGCGACGCCGGCCGGGTAGCGATATCGTCGCGGAACGTTGTGGTCGCTTGAGACATGATGAGGCGAATCCGATCGTAGACGGTGATGATTGTAAGCTAGCTTATTATCGTCCCATCTCAAGTCGTGCTGCTATGCACAATCGCGTTGTCACCGGTGCGAGACCTGCGGGTCTGACGTGGCCCGCCTCCGCCGCAAAGCGCCCCCAGAATAGGCCCGGTCAGGCCTCGGAGGCCGTGAGCCATAACCATCAGCGTCACCGTCAGCCATCACCGCCGGCCTCAGCGTCGGCCATCGTCGCCGGTCATCACCGCCGGCCATCATCGCCGGCCATCATCGCCGGCCATCACCGCCGGCCATCACCGCCAGCCATCATCGCCGGTCATAACCATCAAAACCCAGATGGATTCTTGTTGTGTTCATATACAACCTATAGTAGTAATATCAGAACGTAAACCGAACACCAACTTCGAGCCCCTGCCCATGACCCTCGCGAGCAACATCGACCAGACGCCGTCCCCTCAGGCGACGACCGAATGCGTCATGCAAACCATCCTCGATTTCCTGCTGCCGTTCTTCCTCGCGGCCGCCGGCGGCAATCCGGTTACCGCGCGCGCCGCGATCCGCCAACTCATCGCCGCCCACAATGCGGTGGACGCCACCGAACTCGACCTCGCCGGCCGCATTGTCGGCTTCAGCATCGCCGCGCTGGATAACCTCAGGCTGTCGATGGGTGCCGACCTGCCGGTCACCAGGCTGCTGCGCTATCGCGGCAATGCCGTCAGCCTGAGCCGCGCCTCCGACCAGGCCCGCAAGGCGCTCGCCGCGCTGCGCGCCAACCCCGAGCAGCCGCACAAGACGCCGCGTCCCTCGGTGGCGCCAGCGCCATCGAACCCATCGCCGTCAAATCCGGGGCCATCGACCCCATTGCCGCCAAATCCGGGCAGGGCCGCCGCGACCTGCTGCGCCCAACCCCATGCCGTTGCGCCCCGCGCCACCCCATCCGCCGAGGCGGTCGCCGCGCACACTGCGACCGCCCTGGCCGCCCCCGCCCCGGCCGCCCCGCCCGCATCCGCCCCGCCTGCCTCCGTCCAGCCCCGTGCCAACAGCGTGCTGACGAACAGCCGCGCGGCCGACCCGGCGTCGCATGACATCGAGGCGATGAAGCACGACGCCCGCATGCTGATGAACGCGTTCTCCAAGCACGGCGTGTCATCCGCCGCATCGATGTCGGCCATCGCCGATCCCGCCACCCTGGCCACCGCCGCTGCCCGAGCCGCCGTCGCCGCCGTCCGCCGGCCAAATCCGGGCGGTCCCCAAGCCGCATAATGGCGTCGTATCCGGCCCAAGCCGCACTGGCGGCCGACCCTGCCCAAGCCGCACAGCGGCAGCGTTTTAAGCCCAAGATAAAAGGCGAACCCTGAGCGAAGCGGTTTCAAGTCGTCCCGCTGATGGAGCAGCTCCCCGCACGCCTTCGTGTTTTTGTGTCTTCGTGTTGAATCAGGCCATCCGCCCAACGAACACCAGACCGTCGGCACCGGCCTCAACCCACCAGACGCAAAAAGCGCCCGGTCAAATCCACCCGAAACCCGCCCCCTACAAAAACCCCACACTCAGCCAAGGCACCGCCGCCACCACCACCAGACCCGCCAGCACCGCGAGCAGATACGGCCAGATCCGCCGCATCGCCGCATCCGGCGACACCCGCCCGATCGCGCAGGCAGCATAATAGCCAACCCCGAACGGCGGCGCGAACAGCCCGATCCCCATCGCCAGGATCACCACCATCGCGTAGTGCACCTCATTGATCCCGACCTGGCGGGCCGAGGGAAACAGCAGCGGCCCGAACAGCACGATCGCCGGAATCCCCTCCAGCACACTGCCCAGCACGATGAAGGCGACCACCGAAACCGCCATGAACCCGGCCGCGCCGCCCGGCATCGCCGTCATCCCCGCCGCCAGTTGGCGAGAAAACCCCGACTGGGTCAGCGCCCACGCCATCGCCGTCGCGGTGCCGATGATCAGCAGGATGGCGCCTGACAGCGCCGCCGTCTCCACCAGCATCGGATACAGCCGCCGCCAGGCAAACTGCCGATAGATCAGCAGCCCGACGATCACCGCATAGACGATGCCGATGGTGGACACCTCGGTTGCCGTCGCTACCCCCTCGATCACCGCGCTGCGAATCACCACCGGCAGCACCAGCGCCGGCAACGCCACCACGAAGGCGCGCCCGATCACCGGCCATGGCGGCCGCGTCACTCCGGCCAGGTTCTCCCGCCGGCCGCGCCAACGCGCGATCACCGCCAGCGCCACCGCCAGCACCGCGGCCGGCACCAGGCCGCCGGTGAACAGCGCCGCGATCGAGACCCCGGTAACCGACCCGATGGTGATCAGCACCAGCGACGGCGGGATCGTCTCGCTCATCGCCCCCGACGCCGCCAGCAGTGACACCAGCTCGCCCTCGTTGAACCCGCGCCGCTTCATCTCCGGAAACAGCACCGGCGCCACCGCCGCCATGTCCGCCGCCTTCGAACCGGAGATCCCCGATACCAGATACATCGCCCCCAGCAGCACATAGGACAGCCCGCCGCGCACATGTCCCAGCAGCGCCGACAGAAACCCCACCATCGCCCGGGCCATGCCGGTCATCTCGATCAGCAGCCCCAGCAGCACGAACAGCGGCACCGCCAGCAGGATCAGCGAGCTCATGCCCTCGTCCATGCGCGACACCACCACGCTCAGCGGCGTGCGGGTCAGCGTCGCTAGGTAGGCGAGGCTGGCCAGCCCGAAGGCAAACCCGATCGGCACCGACAGCAGCACCGCCGCGCCCAGCAGCCCGACGAAGAACAGCACCAGGTTCCAGTTGCCGAACCGCGTAAGGAACGGCGCGGCGAAATGCAGCCCCACCGCCAGCCCGACCACCGCCGCCACGCCAAACACCGCGTCCGCCCACGACAGCCGCAGCAGCCGCGACAGCGCGGTGATCACCATCAGCACCGCGCCGACCAGGATCGCCGCCGCCCGGTAGGTGTCGGGCATCCCCAGCGCCGGCGTCGTGATATACCACTGGTCCGACGCATAATCCCACGCCGAGGGCACCACCATCAGCAGGAACACCGCGACCGAGGCCGCCGCCAGCGCCTCGCACCGAGCCCGCCCCGCCGCCGACATGGCGCCCACCACCGCGGTCAGCCGCATGTGCTCCGATCGTTGCAGCGCGATCACGCTGCCCAGCGTCGCCAGCCACAGGAACAGCATCGAGGCCAGCTCGTCGGTCCACACCAGCGGCGCATGCAACACGTAACGAGCCATCACCCCGGCAAACAACACCACGACCTCGGCCACCACCAGCACCACCGCCGGGAGCTCGGCGATCAGCCGCAGCGCCCGGTCGATCCGCGCCGCGGCCAGACCCCGTGTCGTGCCGCCGCCGGCGTCGATCACCGCCGGCCGCCCATCAGCCCGGCGCCCATCAGTCCGGCGCCCATCAGTCCGGCGCCCATCAGTCCGGCGCCCATCAGTCCGGCGCCCATCAGTCCGGCGCCCATTAGCCCGGCGCCCATCAGCCCGGCGCCCATCAGTCCGGCGCACATTAGCCCGGCGCCCATCAGCCCGTCGCCCATCAGCCCGGCGCCCATCAGTCCGGCGCCCATCAGCCCGGCGCCCATCAGGTCGGCTCCCAAGACCGCCCGGCGCTCATCACAACCCATCGTCACGCGACATCCATCTCCGCCTGTCGGTCACGACAGAACGCCGACCTCGCCCTCCAGGATGCCCCAGGCCTGGTCGCCATACTTCTGCTTCCACTCGGCGTAGAACCCGGCGGACTTCAGCGCCTGGCGGAACGCCGGCTTGTCCACCTCGACAAAAATCAGCCCCTTGGCCTTCAGGTCGGCCGCGACCGACCCGTTAAGCGCGGCGATGTCGGCCCGCTCTTGCAGCGCCGATGCGTTCAACTCGCGCGCCACGATCGCCCGCGCATCGGCCGGCAGACCCGCGTAGCTGCGCCGGTTGGCCAGCATCCAGAACCCGTCCCACATGTGGCTGGTCATCGAGACGTATTTCTGCACCTCGTACAGTTTCGCGATCTCGATCAGCGACAACGGGTTTTCCTGCCCCTCGGCGATCTTGGTCTGCAGCGCAGAATACACCTCGGAGAAGTTGATGCTGATCGGCGACGCGCCCAGAGCCTGGAACATGCTGGTCCATAGCGGTGACACCGGCACCCGGATCTTGAACCCCTTCAGGTCGGTCGGCTGGCGGATCGGATGGGTGGAGCTGGTGATCTGGCGAAAGCCGTTGTCCCACATCTTGTCCATCGCAATCAGGCCGCGCTTGTCGATCTCGGACCGCACATAGGTGCCAAGCTTGCCGTCCATCGCCTTCCACACCGTATCGTAGTCCTTGAACGCGAAGCCGATACCGTTGATCGAGGCCGCCGGCACCAGCGTCGACAGGATCAGGCCCGACAGCGTGAACATGTCGATCGCGCCGGAGCGCAATTGCGACAGCATGTCGGTGTCTGATCCCAACTGGTTGTTCGGGAACACGGTGATCTCGACCGCGCCGTTGGTCGCCGCCTTGATCCGCGCCGCGGCTTCCTGCTGGCGCACGGTCTGCGGGTGCGTCACCGGCGAATTGTTCACCAGCTTCAAGCTGAACGCCGCTGCTCGGGCGCGCCCGGTGCCGATGGCGAACAAGGGCAGCGCGGCCCCGGCGAGCAGGCTACGGCGATGGACGGCGGTCATGTTGAATTCCTTGGGGTTTCTCTCCGGTGCTTAAATACCGGCCGCACCTTTGGTGGCAAGGGCAGGGTGGCAAGGGCAGGGTGGCAAAGGCAGGGTGGCAAGGGAGGGGGGGGCAAAAAGGGCCGGGGTGGCAAGGGCCGGGGTGGCAGGGCACCGGTGGCAAGGGCCGGGGTGGCAAGGGCCGGGGTGGCAGGGCACCGGTGGCAAGGGCCGGGGTGGCAAGGGCGGGGCCGGGTGGCGAGCGCAGGGGGCGGCAAGGACAGGGGTGGCAAGCAGCAGGTGCCGCGGGCACAATCGGCGCCCAGAGGACCCGAATGACCGACAGCCCCTATTTGTTTCGAGCCGCCGACCACGAACTGCGCCAGGTCTCCGATCGGCTGAAGCTGCGCGAGGCGATATCGGGTTTCGGCATCGCGCTGCGCTACCAGGAACGCGCCCCCGACCCCGCGGGCGCGGACGAGGCCGATTGGTGCCAAACCGGCCACTCGATCTTCATCCTGTCCGGGCGCATCCGCTACCGCTTCGATAGCCATACGGTGGAAGCCGGCCCGGGCGACATGCTGCACATCCCGGCCGGCCGCGAACACCGCCACAAGCCCAGCGTCGTCGGCCCCGACCCGGTGCATTACGTGCTGACCGAGTTCGGCTGACCTTTGGGCGTCAACCGGCGGGCGCAAACCGGGGGGCGTAATCTGGGGAGCGTAAACGTTTTGGTAGGGTTCTTGGTCTATCCTTGGTCGTTGGAGACCGAAGAATGTTCGACACTGTGGTGCGCAGTTGGTTCCATCGATCGCTGCCCCCCGGTGCGGCGATGTCGGCGCCCGCGCCGGACGCCACGGCCGAACCGGCCCCGCCGACCGCCGCCGCCGAAGCCCCGATCCGATCCGCCTGGCCGGCCGGCCGGCTGGACCTGGCGCACCGGTTGTGGGGTGACGGCTTCATCTTCCCCGGCGGCGAGATCGACACCCTGCGGCTGGCCCGCCCGCTCGGTATGTCGGCCGCGGCCAGCCTGCTGCTGGTCGGCGTCGGCAGCGGCGGGCCGGCCATCACCATCGCCCGCAACCTCGGCGCCTGGGTGACCGCCACCGACGACGATCCCGCGCTGCTCGCCTCCGCCCAGGCACAGGTCAACCACGCGCAACTCGGCAAGAAGATCAGCATCAATTCCTGGGACCCGGACGAGCCCAACTTTGCCGCCAAGGGTCATCACCATTGCCTGGCGCTGGACCCGTTCCGCAACGCCCAGCCCGAGCCCATCCTGGACCGCCTGACCGGGGCGCTGAAACCGGGTGGCCAGATCGTCATCACTTCGCTGGCCGCGCCGAAACCGCTGGACCCGGATGACCGCACGGTGCGCCGCTGGGCCGAACTGGAACGACGCGACCCGGCCGAGTTGCTCGCCCCGGTGACGGTGACCCGCATGCTGGGGCGGATGGGTCTCGATGTCCGCGTCGCCGAGGACACCTCGCAGAGCCACATCGAGCATGCGTTGCTGGGCTGGCGGGTGATGCTGCGCGACCTGGATCGCAAACCGACCCGGCGCGAGGCGGTGCCGATGATCGCCGAGGCCGAACTATGGCTGTTGCGCCGGCGACTGATCGACGACGGCCGGCTGCGGATGATGCGTTGGCACGCGATCAGCCGGCTGCCGATTGTCTGATCGGTGCGGTTCCGTCCATTGGCTCATGGAAAAAGCTCTGGCGGACTGAAGGTCAAGATTGGCCGCCGGGGGCGGTTTACGGCAAGGCCAGGGGCGTTGCCCCTAGACCCCATCAAAGGCGAGCCTTTGAAATCCGGTACTTAGTTTCACGCGGTCTGGCGGCTCCGGCCCCAGCGGCGCGCGGGCAAAGCCCTCGGCTGGCAGATCGTTTTGTGCCCACACCCAACCGTTCGGATATTGGTCCGACCCAAATCCGCGCTAACTCGGGCGCCCGTCCACGAACGGCTTCAGCACCGCATAAAGCGTCTCGTGCACCGGCGTCGGAACGCCAAGCTCGCGCCCCAATGATACCACCTTGCCCGATAGCCAGGGCAACTCGATGCGGCTGCCGCGGATCAGGTCGTGCGCCATCGACGCCATCATCGCCGGCGGCGCGGCGCGGTTGAAGCCGACGGTGCGTTCCACTGCGTCCTCAGGAATGGCGACGCCCTTGGCTCTACCAACTGCGGCGACCTCGGCGTAGGCGCGGGCGAACAGCGGTTCGATGTCAGGGTCGTCGCGCAGGGCGCCCAGCGGCGTTCGGGTCGCCGCGGTGATCGCGGCGTTGCTGGCCAGCAGGATGAACTTCATCCACAGATCGGTCAGGATGCGATCGCTGTTCGTGGCGTCGAACCCGGCCTGGCGGCAGAGGGTCAGGAAAGCTTCGCCGCGCGCGCTGGGGGTGCCGTCCAGCTCGCCGAACACCAGCCGCATGAAGCTGCCGGTCTGGCGGATCACGCCAGGTTCGGCGATGGTGGCACTGATCTGGGCGACCCCGCCCATCACCGCGCGGGCACCCAGGATCGGGATCAGCCGGTCGGCGGCGTCGATGCCGTTCTGCAGCGGGATCACCGCCGTTTCCGGACCGAGAAGGGGCCGGATCGCGGCGCCGGCGGCCTCCACGTCCCATAGCTTGACGCAGAACAGCACGACATCGACCGCCCCGATGCTGGCCGGGTCCTCGGTCGCCCTGACCGGTCTCACCACCGTCTCGCCGCGGCCGCCCTCGATCCGCAGGCCGGTCTCGCGCATCGCCCGCAGATGCGCCCCGCGCGCCACGAAGCTGACCTCGACGCCGGTATTGGCCCCAGTTGCGGCCAGTGCTGCGCCAAACGCGGCGCCGACACCACCGGCGCCGATGACGGCTATGCGCATGGATCGAACTCCCGGTCCTTCGATGGGATAAGGTCGTACGGCAGGGCGAAGCCGGGCAACGCGGCAAGCCGGTGCGACCAGGCCTGGACGTTGGGCCAGGCGGCGATGTCGAGGCCGCCCTCGGCCATGAACACCATGCGGCCCCAGCAGCCGATATCGGCGATACTGGGCGCCTCGCCCACCAGCCATTGGCGGCCTTGCAGCGCCTGGTCGACGAAGCTGACGGCGGCCAGCGCCAGCGGCCGGAAATACTCCATCACCGCCGCATCCACCTGGCGAAACCGGCTGTAATGGCGCACCTTGGCGACATTGGTGATGTTGTCCGCCTCCCACGACAGCCACTCACGCGCCCGCCAGTGGTCCTGTGCGGTGGCGCCGGCGAAGTGGCCGGTGGTGCGGGCCAGGTAGTCCAGGATGACGTTGGACTGCACGATGGTCAGCCCGTTATGGCGCAGCGCCGGAACCTGGCCGTAGCGGTTGATCGCCAGATACTCCGGCTGTTTCTGCACGCCGTGCTTGAGGTTGACGGTGCGGAAGCTGAACGGCAGCCGCGCCAGCGCCAGATACAGCATCGGCTTGTACGACGAGCTGGAGGTGAAGCTGCCGTAAAGTGTCAGGCGGGCGGGGTCGGGGATCATGTCCGCCTAGACTGCTGGCGATCGAGGCGGATGGCAAATGCCGCACGACAACGCCCGCGCGACATTGGGACCTGCCGCTCCGCACGCTCGAATCACTGCTTCATGCTCGAGAGTTCGCGATGCTCCCGCAACAGGCTAACGTTGGTGTTAGCCACCAAGCTATCTGGCGAACCGCGTGGCCGCGGCTTCGTTCACCCATGTGGCTCCCCGTTCCGGCAAAGGAAACCGACCATGCCGCGCGGCGACAAATCCAGCTACACCGGCAAGCAGAAGCGCCAGGCCGAGCATATCGAGGCAGGCTACGCGCAACGCGGCGTCTCGGAAGCCGACGCCGAGCGCCGCGCCTGGGCGACGGTGAACAAGGAGTCCGGGGGCGGTAAGGCCAGCGGCAGCGGGCGCGGCAAGGCGGAAAATCATGCGCCGTCGCGCAAGGGCGGCAAGCTTGGCGGTAAGGCGGCCGCCTCGCGTCCCGCCGCGGGCCGTTCGGCGGCGGCGAAACAGGCGGCTGCCAACCGCAAGCGCAAGGCTCCGTCCGCTTGAGGCTCGCGCAGCTAACAGGGGGAATTCCGAAGCGGCCTGCCTGCCGATCTCATCCCTGCTGCGGCGGCTTCAAGGTGCCGACTGCGCCCCCGAGGCCGACCGGACCTTAGCCTGAATCACCTGCATCGTTACCGTGGAAAGTTGGAGCCCTCGGGCTAGTCTAAGCTGAGTGCGTCGAGCTTATCGGCCCAAGGATGGTCGCAACCAGCTCGACCACTTTGAGAAGATGGAATGGTTTGCGAACGAAACTAGCGTAGCCCTGGATGCGTTGACGCACGTTGTCCTCAGGCATCGAGCTCATGATGATGTAAGGGATGTCGCGCTGCGCCTCATTTCCCCGCATCGTCTGGATCATGCTGGCGCCATCGAGGATCGGCATCATGTAGTCCGAGATCACCAGGTCCGGGCGCGAGTCGTTGGCGAGGCGCTCCAGCCCCTGCCGCCCGTTGCTCGCCCTGAGGACACTGTAGCCCTCGTCGACGAGAACCATCTCCAGCAGTTCGGCGATGGCGAACTCATCTTCGACGATCAGGATGGTGGCCATGCCGCTCATGCCGGCTGATCAATGTCGTCCGCGCGCGGTTCCGTTGCGCGGCTCTCGGACCGAGCCGTGGAATCGGTCTTCACTTCGGGGGCTGTAACGGTCGAGGCAGCTGCGGCGGCGTCGAACGCGCCACCTATGATGATTCCGGTGTCGCTGACGGTGAATTCGCGGATCGTATTGTCGAACGCGCCCTCGCGCACCTTAAGTAACGAGATCAAGCGATGCAGTCGGGCTCGGAGTTCAACGTAACGCAGCAGGATCATGACCTCGCCCAGCGAGGCTATCCCGCTCATGGGAGCACGGAAGTCGGGTCCGGCGAGTTCCTGCAATTCCACACTATATATAGTGGTGACGCCGAGCGCGCGCAACTCATTGGACAGAGCGGACCAAAAGCGCACCATCCGGTTCGGTTCGACCGCTGCCTCCTGAAACACGGAAATTCCGTCGATCACCAGACGCTTGACGTTACGCCGCCGAACCGCGTCGAGCAGCAGGTGGCCAAGTTCATCCAGAATATGTTCGCCGACGGGATGCCAGAGGATTTCCACTTCGCCGCGCTGTTCTGCGCCGGCGAGGTCGAAGCCCATCAATGCGGCTTTGTAACGAAGTCGCGCGGCGGGTTCATAGGAGCCGAACAGAAGGCCGGGCTCGGCGGCGCTGGACGCAGACAGGAAATGCAGCCCGATGGTGGTTTTGCCGGCGCCCGATGCGCCCATCACCGCGGTCATGCTGGCGACCGGGATGCCGCCGCCAAACATCGCGTCGAGATTGGCGATGCCGCACGAAAGGCGTGACCCCGACATGGTACCCGCAATCTCTGCCATCCTGAACGCGGCCTCGATCCTCGGGAACGCGGTAACACCGTCGCGCGAGATGGTGAAAGCATGCTCGCCCTGGAGGAAATCGCTGCCGCGCAGCTTGTGAGCCACAAACCTGCGTTCGGTGCGGGAGCCATAGGGTCGCTGTAAAAGCTCGATCAGCCCATCCACCATCGTGCGCTCGACCCCCAGAGTCCCATTGGAAGCCGTGGTCAAAAGGAACATGGTGCAATTGGTTAATGAGGCCAGGGTCTGCAGTTCATGGGTGAACCGCTTCATGTCGAATGTACCGGGCGCTTTCGCCTGGACGGCGGACATGTCATCGACGACCAGCAAAGTCGCCTGGTGTGCCAGAATCTCCCGCCGAAGAAGGTTTGCAAGGCCGCTCAGCCCGTCGTCATCGAAGGCTTGATAGGCACTGATGTAACGCACGTGATCGGGCATGAATGATGCGTCGAAAAACCGCATTGGGCGCAGATGGAGCATCATGCGGCCATGGTTTTCGCCGAGCACGGTGACGAAAAGGGCTCGGTGCCCTCGCCTGGCGAGGTTGTAGATGATCTGATTGGCCAGGATCGTCTTGCCCATCCCAGGTGATCCCTGGATCATGTAGAGGCCGCCCGATAGGAAACCGCCGCGCAGGATGGTGTCAACGCCTGGCACAAGGCTCGGCACCCGTTCGATTTCGACGTCAGAGTCCATTTCCTGTGGTGTCATTTCGTCTGCCGACCAGATTTAGGTGGTTCCAGAGGAAGCATCACGCTGAACATTGAACCCTCACCCGGACGGCTGTCGACTGTGATGCGGCCGCCCATGGCATCGACAAGGCGCGCCGCCACCCACAGACCAATCCCGAAACCGCTGCCTCGGTGCTGGGTCACGACTTGCTCGAACCGGCCGAATATCAGCGCCTGTTGATCAGGCCGCATACCTATGCCGAAGTCCTGCACCTCGATGCACGCATACGTCTCATGCGATCCGAGCCGAACGTTCACTGACCGGCCCATGCCGAATTTGAGCGCGTTGGAGAGTAGATTCTCGATCACCTGCTCGACCGCAAGCCGATCCCACTTGCCCGAGATTCCCCCGGCGATGTCGAGCCTAAGCGGGGAGCCGCCATGAGCGGCGTTGAGTTCGTATCTCTCGACGACCGAGATCACCAGGGCGGACAGGTCGGTCGCGGACGGTTTGAGCTGAAGGTTATCGGCCTCGATTCTTCTAACATCGAGCAAACTTGTTGCTCGTCTGATGAAGTCGCTGATGGCGAACTGCATTCTTTCCAGCATAGCCGTGACGCGCGGCGGGCAGGTTCCTTCCGCCGCCCGTGCCGAGGCTAGCGCGAGTTCGGCAAAGCCTTGGAGCGGCGTCATCGGGTTGCGCAACTCGTGGGCAGCGATGGCGATAAAATCGTCTCGGGCCTGTACCGCTTGGCGCAAATCATCCACCAGCAGGCGCAAACGGGTGAGTTCGTGGGCAGCATCTTCAGCGCTCAGATGCTGTTGATCGCTACCCATGCTGTATTGGTATAGCCGGCCTGGCGACAGAGCAGAGTGGCGCGCCGGGGCGTGTTCCCGCGGGTCTGCAGAAGTTGCGCCGGCCTTTGATGCCGGTGTTCCGGGGAGAGATCATTCGTGCGGCAAATCAGCTGAATTCCGGGCTGGCGAGTGGCTGGCCTGAAGGCACGAAGCAAACGTCGGTTGCTCATCTCGTTGATGCCGGCGGACTGCGGCGCGCGTCAGTCCCAGCGCACCGCGTGTCGCCCGGTCTTCTCGGGGACCCTAAACTCGATCTCCGGAGGATCCTAAACTCGATCTCCGAAGGTGAGGATTGAGGATTATTAAGACGCTCCGATGAGATAGATGAATTCTTGGGGGCAGGTTGTCAATGACTTCCGCACGTCGAAAGTGGCTGGGTCCCCTGGCGATGGCTTGGCGGATCGACGATCTTCGCCCGAATCAGCCGGTTGCGGCACCACCCTTGCCTCGGCTGCGCGGATGCCCGACTGTCCGCCGTCTTGGCACTGCCAAGTGCCCTCGATCACACGGTTTTCCTGGTAAGGATACCCAGCCATGTCGAACACCATGACCGACGCAAAGTCGCTGCCGGCGCCGCGCGATCAGCATTTGCGCGACCTTGCCGACTGCATCCGCGCGCTGTCGATGGACGCGGTCGAGCAGGCCAAGAGCGGCCATCCCGGCATGCCGATGGGCATGGCCGACATCGCCACCGTGCTGTTCCGTGATTTCATGCGATTCGATGCGGCGGACCCGCACTGGCTCGATCGCGACCGTTTCCTGATCTCCAACGGTCATGGCTCGATGCTGCTGTATTCGCTGCTGTATCTGACCGGCTACAAGGACATGACGATCGAGGAGATCAAGCATTTCCGCCAGGTCGGCAGCAAGACCGCCGGGCATCCGGAATACCGCCACGCCGACGGCATCGAGACCACCACCGGCCCGCTCGGGCAGGGGCTGGCGAACTCGGTCGGCATGGCGCTGGCCGAGCGGATCATGAACGCCAAGTTCGGCGATGCGCTGGTGGATCATTTCACCTATGTGTTCATGGGCGACGGCTGCCTGATGGAGGGGATCAGCCACGAGGCGATCTCGTTCGCCGGGCACCTGCGGCTGGGCAAGCTGATCGCGTTCTTCGATAACAATTCGATCTCGATCGACGGTGCCACCGGGCTTTCGGTGTCGGATGACCAGACCGCGCGGTTCCGAGCCTGTCATTGGCACGTGCAGGAGATCGACGGCCACGACACCGACGCCATCCGCGAGGCAATCAAGCAGGCCCATTCGGTGACCGACAAGCCGTCGATGATCTCGTGCCGTACGGTGATCGGCTTCGGACTGCCGACCAAGGCCGGCACCCAGAAGGCGCACAGCGACGCGCCCGGCGAGGAGGAGATTGCCGGCGCCCGCAAGCTGCTGAGCTGGGATTCGCCGCCCTTCGTCATCCCCAAGCCGCTGCTGGATGACTGGCGGGCGATCGGCGAAAAGGGGCGGCCGCAACGGATGGCCTGGGCGGATCGGGTGAAGGCGGCGCCGGACGGGCCGCGGCAGGATTTCGAGCGGCGCACCAGGGGCGAACTGCCGAAGGGTTGGCAGAGCGCGATCACCGCGGCGAAAAAGGAATTCGTCGATAGCGGCAAGGATATCGCGACCCGGGCGGCCAGCGGCGCGGTGCTGAACCACCTGTTCGCCGCCATTCCCGAACTGCTGGGCGGTTCGGCCGACCTGACGCCGTCGAACAACACCAAGGCGAAGGGCCAGGTGGAGATCAAGCCGGGCGAGTACAATGGGTCCTATGTGCACTATGGGGTGCGTGAGCACGGCATGGCGGCGGTAATGAACGGCATCGCGCTGCATGGCGGGCTGATCCCGTATGGCGGCACGTTCCTGACCTTCTCCGACTACTGCCGGCCGGCGATCCGGCTGGCGGCGATGATGCAGATCCGCACCATCTTCGTGATGACACACGATTCGATCGGGCTGGGCGAGGACGGGCCGACGCACCAGCCGATCGAGCATTTGGCCGCGTTGCGCGCGATTCCGCACCTGGCGGTGTATCGCCCCGGCGACCCGGTGGAGACCGCGGAATGCTGGGAACTGATCCTGGACGACGCGCGTCGGGCGGCACTGATCGCGCTATCGCGCCAGCCGATGCCGCTGCTGCGGCGCGATACCGGCAGCGAGAACCGCTGCGCCAAGGGCGCCTACGTGCTGCACGAGGCCGAGGGCGGCGCGCGCGAGCTGACCATCATGGCCACCGGTTCGGAACTGCACCTGGCGGTCGAGGCGCGCGCGGCAATGCAGAAAGACGGCGTGCCGACGGCGGTGGTGTCGATGCCGTGCCGGCTGCTGTTCGAGGAGCAGGACGCCGCCTACAAGAATTCGGTGCTGGGCGAGGGCACCGCCAGGGTCGCGGTCGAGGCCGGGGTCGAGATCTCGTGGGACCGCTATCTGGGGTTCGATGGACGGTTCGTGGGCATGCACGAGTTCGGTGCCTCCGGCAAGATCGCCGACGTCTACAAGAAGTTCGACATCAACACCGAGGCCGTGGTGCGGGCGGCGCGGGAGGCGATGGGGCGGCGATAAGGCGGCGGTAAGGCCTGCCGCTGGCACGGGGTGTCGCCCACCGCAACTGCTTTTGATGTCGTCCGGTGCTGCCTTTTCGCGTTATGCTGCGTTGCAACATTATGACGCAAGCTTTGTCCAATCAGGCCGGCCGGGAAGTCGAGTTGAAGCTCCTGGTGCCGGAGGCTTCGCTCGATCACTTGTTCGGGCACGCCAGGTTCGGTGTGGACGGCGCGGCGAGGCCGGAGCCTCGGCGCCAGGTCACCACCTATTTCGACACGACCGATCGAGCGCTGTCGCGTCGCGACATCAGCCTGCGGGTGCGCCGCAGCGGCGAGCGGCTTGTGCAGACCCTGAAGGCTGACAAGAAGGCTGGGCTCATCGCCGACCGGGCGGAGTGGGAATGGGCGATCGAGCATGACACGCCCGACCTCTTGCTGCTGGCGGCGACGCCGGTCGCGGCGCAGTTGCCGGTTCGGCCTGAACTGGCGCCGATGGTGGTGACCGAGATCGAGCGTTCGATCCGGCTGCTGACGCTCGATGGCGACGTGGTGGTCGAAGCGGCGATCGATATCGGCGTGATCATCGCCGGCGGCAAGCGTGAGCCGGTGCGTGAACTGGAACTGGAACTGCGATCCGGCGACCCGGCGGCGCTGTATCGGCTTGCCCGGGAGTTGCACGCGGCGGTGCCGATGACGATCGAAAGCCAGAGCAAGGCGACACGCGGTTACCGGCTGCTGACCGGAGAGCCGCCGGCGGCGCGCAAGGCCGAGGCAATCGAGCTGGCGGCAGGCGTCACCGGGGCGGCGGCGCTGCGGCGGATGCTGCACGCCACGATGGGCCACCTGCTGGCCAACCAACCGGCCGCGCTGGCCGGCGACGCCTGGGGCGTGCATCAGATGCGGATCGCGATCCGCCGGTTGCGCGCCGCGCTGACGCTGTTCCAGCCGCTGCTGGACCCGGCCGCCGTGTCGCGTTTCCAGGCCGAACTGGGTCGCATCGGCCAGCGGTTCGGCGAGGCCAGGGATTGGAACGTATTCAGCCTGCGGACCCTGCCGTGGATGTCGCGGGTCGATGCGCAAGAGGGCGGCGCGGCGGGTGAACTGCTGCGCCAGCCGGCGATGACCAGGCGCGAGGCAGCGCACCGCGGCTTCGCTCAAGCAGTCCAGGCTGCAGACTTCACCGGCTTGCTGCTCGACCTGGCAGCATGGGCGGAACAGCCCGACCTGCTGGGCGAGGCGGCTTCGCGCCAGCCGATCGAGGCGTTGTGCCCGGCGTTGCTGGATCGCCTGGCGAACAAGGTGGAACGCCTTGGCCGCAATGCTGCGCAGGGCTCCGACGCGCAGCGGCACGCCTTGCGCAAGGCGATGAAAAAGCTGTGTTACGGCATCGATTGCCTGCGCGGGGTGCTGTCGGCGGAGGCGGTGGGGTGGTATCTGCTCACCTGCAAGCGATTGCTGCGCAACTTGGGCGACAGCAACGATACGGTGACCGCGATGCACCTGGCGGGTCATCTGGAAGCCGACTCCCCGCCCAAGCACGCGACGGCCAGTGCGGCACCGAGCGGTATGGCATCGGACGGTGCGGCCTCATCAGGGTTGGCGGCGGCTATCGGATTGCTGGCGCGGCGGCTGCAACGGCGGCGCGCCGAGGCTCTGCAGGAATTTGCCAAGCGGTGGAATGCGTTTCAGGCTGCGCCTCGGATCTGGGCGCCGGGTAACTGGGTGCCGGGGAGTTGGGCGCCGGGGAGTTTGGCGTCGGGGAGCTGGGCGCCGGGCGGCGGCCGGGCGATCGGGACCGGGTCGTTGCCGGCCGGTGGGCCGCCGGGACCGACCGCATGAACCAGCGCATGAAACCATCGGGGGGAGCATGACATGGGCTTTGAACTGCGGATTGGCGGGCAGGCCATCGACCGCTTCGAGACGTCGGATGATGCCGAGGCGCGGGCAAGGGAATTGGTGCGGGAAAACGCCGACATCGTTGTGGAGATCATCGATCTGAGCACCGGACGTCCATACGCGCCGGCGGCCGGCGCCGGCGAGCGCGACGCGCTGGCAGGCAAGATCGGTTTTTGAGGAGCGAGGGCGATGACCACTCCGACCCGCCGGGCGATGACCGGCGCGACGCTGGCGGGCCTGGTGGCGGGCAAGCTTGGCGCGCCGAGGCCGGCCGCGGCCGAAGCGACCGGCGCGCAGTCCTTGCTGACGGTGTTCTTGCGCCACGACGAAAGCAAGACCCTGGCCGAGATCAATCAACACCTGAAACAGACCGGATTTTTCCGGCAGTTTCCGCCGCCGGGCATCGAGGTGGTGTCGTGGTACGTGATGATGGGCATCGGCCAGGTGGTGACCTTGAACGTGCCGCCCGATCGGCTGCGCGAGGTCAACCGGGTGCTGGAGCAGACCGCCTGGGGCGGCTTCCACACCGAGTTCTATCCGACCTACGACTATCGCCAGGGCGCCGCCGATGTCCGCAAGCAGATGCAGTGAGCAAGCCGGCGAAACCGGCGCCGGTTGGCGGCCAGAACGCGATCGCGGCCTCAGCGGAACGTTCGATGCGCGTGATCACACGATCAATCAGCTAGCTGCGGCGCGGGCCGGAGAGCGAGGTGGGCGCTGCGCGGTTTGGCTGCGACCAGACGGTTCAGGGCGATGGACAGTAGACCCGGACAGCGGCTCCGGAGCCCGGCGTTTCTGCTGGAACCGCAACGAAGAGTCGATCGAGTTGCGGCACAAAGATGGAGGTTCGAGCGCCTCGCGAGGTCGTTACGCGCCCGATGTGGCTGGGGGTTTCTCCCGGGGCTTCGTGCAGCACGTCCACGCTGCCGTCTCCACAACTAATGTAGATTCGATTGCGCCTGGCGTCGAAGTAAGCATCGTCGGCGTCGTCGCAGGTCGCCACGTCGGCGGTCACAGCGCCTGTTGCAGGGTCCAGGATCGCGATTCTGGCTGGACCGCGGAAGACCACGGCGAGCGAGCCGCCGGCATGGTCGATCGCCATCGGGAAGTTTGCTCCGCTTCCCGGTATTTTCCAGGCCGCAAGCTGCCTGCGGGTGCCGCGGTCAGCAACCACGACCTGATGCCTGTCCGGCACGTTGATGTAGATGCGACCCAGCTTCGGATCGAGTTGGAAGCTTTCCGGATGGCCGGGTAGCCGGATGTCGCCGACCCTGGCCCGCGTGGCGGGATCGATGATCGCCAGACCGCCATCGCCATATCCGATGAGAACCTGCCCGGAGATGGGATCGATGCGAACGTTGTCCGCATCCTCGCCGAGCGCGACGCTGCCCACCGGCGATAGATCGGCGGCTCGGAAGAAGCGGGCGGATCCATCGCCGGCGCTGGCCACCACGATCAGGTCCTGTTTGGCGACGTAGCCGATGCCCTGCGGCTGTTTCAGACCGCTGATGCGCCTGACGACCTTGCTGGCATGAAGATCGATGACATCGACGCTGCCGTTGCCGAGTTCGGCGACGAACAGGCGTTCTCCGGCAACATCGACGGCCATGTGATCGATGCGTCCGGAGACCCCGTCGAGCGGGATCGTTTGCTCCAGGATCAGCGGCGCCGCCGCGGCATTGGTCGCGGCCATGATGATGACGGTTGCCAGCAGCCGCGGGACGATACGCGGAACGCGCGCCGGGTCAGGTGTTCTTGGGGGCGCCGGCGGGTTCATTGTCTTGATTGAGCCGCGCTGGTGCCGGGTTCGATGGTGACGGTGGCGGTTCGGCCGACCACCAGGTTCACGCCGGGGGGCAGCGGATCGGGTTTGATCCGCACCGGGATGCGCTGGGCCAGGCGCACCCAGTTGAAGGTTGGATTGATGTTGGCCAGCAGGTCGGGGCTGTCGGTTCGCTCACGATCGGCGATGCCGGCGGCGATGCTCTCGACCCGGCCGGCGAGCAGCCTGGGGTCGCCCATCAGGCGGACCTGGACGCGGTCGCCGATATGGATCCGGGGCAGCTTGGTTTCCTCGAAATAGCCCTCGATGCGCAGCGTCGCGCTGTCCACCAGGGCCATCACGGCCTTGCCGGTGGTGACGTAGTCGCCGGGCTCCAGCGCCACGTTGGTGACAGTGCCGTCGACCGGGCTGGTGACGATCGAGCGCCTGAGGTTGAGTTGCGCCACGGCGCGGTCGGCGACCGCCTGGCGGTACGAAGCGGCTGCCGACTCGGCGCTGGTCAGACGCTGCTCCTGGGTTTCCTTGGAGACCGAGAGCTGATTGAGCTGCTGGTAGCGGTTGGCTTCGCGGTTGGCCTCGTCCATCTGCGCCTTGCGGCTGGCGACGGCGGCCTCGGCCTGGGCGAGTGCCAGTTCGAAGCGGTCGGGATCGATGCGGAACAGCTCGTCGCCGCGCCTGACGGTCTGGTTGTCACGCACCACCACCTTGTCGACCAGGCCGGAGACATCGGGGGCGATGGTGACAACATCGGCGCGGACCCGGCCGTCGCGGGTCCAGGGTGCCTCCTGGTAGTAGGCCCACAGGAAGCGGCCGGCGACGATGGCGACGGCGACGATCAGCAGGGTCGTCAGCGGGCGCCCGGAATTCAGCACCAGGCGGCGGAGAAATGGTTTCATGAGCCGATCCATAGCGGCAGGGCGGCGGCGACCACCGCCATGATGATGACGAGCAGCGACAGGTCCACCAGCGGGCGATGCCAGACCAGCCGGTAGAAGCCGACGCGGGCCAGGACGCGGCGCAGCCCGGCGGTGAGCGCCAGCGCGATCAGCGCCCACACCAGCAGGATGGGGACGAACACGCCATAGATGTCAACCTCGCCGATCATGCCGCCTGCCGGGCCGGGTCGGGTCGGTCGGCGTCATCCGGCGGTGGCTGAGGTCGGGGCCGGTACGGCGGGGCGTCGGCGAACAGGCCGCGGCGGATGCCGACCAGTTGCAGCAGCAGGTCGCGCGCATCCGCATCGGCGATGACGGCATCCAGGGCGCGGTCGATGTCGCGCAGCAGGGCGGCGGCCGGACGCAGTTCGCGACCGGCGGCGGCCTGGGCGGCGAAGCGCGCGGCGACACCTTGCAGCACGGTATCGACCGCCTGGCGCAGTGGCGGCGCCATGACGTCGCGCTGGTTCCGCAGCTCGACCATGTTGATGCCGATGCGCAGGTCGGCCAGGGCGTCCACCGCGGCGAGGTCGTTGCCGGCTCCGACCGCGGCCAGCCTGGGCACCAGCAGGCCAAGCCGGTCCAGCAGTAGTCCGGTCATGGCATTCCGTTCCTGGGCGTCGCGCTGGTGCGGGGTGTGGCTGGCGGGGATCGCCGCCAGGTCTCGCCAATCGGCGCGCAGCAGGCGCCGGGCGCTCCATTCGGCGCCAACCGAGCGCATCAGGGCGGTGACCACGGCGGCGCTGGCGACGCCCAGCACGGCGGCGAAGCTGCCATCGGCGTAGCTGACGAAGTCGGCTGAATAGGCGCCTTGCAGGCTGAGTAGGGTGGCGGTGAGGAAGCCCAGTCCGGAGCCCATCGGCTGGCTGGCGGGGCGGGCGATGAGCAGGCCGACGGGGATGAAGAACACCGCGAGCACCAGCGCCAGCATCTCGAAATCATGCACATTGGGCAGGATGGCGAACAGCCCGATGCCGACGGCGGCGACCGCAATCAAGGTGACGACGAGAAAGCTCTTCAGCGCCGGCGTCGGGTCGTCCTGGGCGGCGAACAGGCAGCAGGCGGCGGCGGCAAGTGAGGCCATGCCGCTGCCGGCCTGCCAGCCGGTGGCGATCCAGAATGCGCAAGTCAGCAACACGGTGACGGCGGCGGCCAGGCCGGACAGCACGGCCAGGCCTTGATCGTGGTGCAGCCGTTCGGGGCCACTGGTGGGCACCGCCAGCGGATGGGCGAGCGGGCCGCCGCCTTCCTCGATATGGCGGCGCAGGTCACGCATGTCCTGGCGCAAGTCGACCAGGTCGTACAGCCGCAGCAGCAGGCTGCAGCGCATCACCTGGTTCCAGTCGGCGCCGGGGTCGGTTTCGGCCTGCAGTTGCTCGATGCGACTTCGCATGCGGTCGGCCTCGGCGCGCGGTGGCGGTGCTCCGGCGCGGACCCACAGGCTGAGCTCGGCCAGCAGGTGGCGCAGGCCGGGGGTGATGGCGTCGGCGGCTCGCAATGCGGCCAGACGATCGCTGGTCGAGGACAGCACCGGCAGCAGCAGCACCATGCGCCGCTGCTGTTCGCCGACCCAGCGTGTCGCGGACTGCCAGATCGAGTTGTCCCAGGCGAGCTGGGAGGTGAGCATGCGCAGCTCCACTGCATCGGCGGCGAGCCGGAGGTGGGCAAAGGCGTTGGCCTTGTCGTCGGTGCCGTCGAGCACCTGCTGGGTCCAGGTGCTGGCGTTGCTGACCCAGGCGAGGATGCGCTCGCTGAGCAGCGGCCCGAGTTGGCGCGGGAAGACCACGGTGGCGATGACGGTGGAGCAGACGATGCCGAGCCAGATTTCCTCGACCCGGGCGAGTGCGACGTCCCAGATCGTGCCGGGAGCGTTGACGGCGGGGAAGCCGATCAGCGCGGCGGTGAAGCCGGCCAGAATGAAGACATAGCTGCGCGGGGTGCGGTCGAGCATGGCGATGTAGAGGCAGCCTCCGGTCCACAGCGCCAGGGTGGCACTGAGCAGCTCGGGGGCATCGACCAGGTTCGGCACCAGCACGATTGT
Organism: Rhodopila sp.; assembly: GCF_965277825.1. Classification (NCBI taxonomy): domain Bacteria; kingdom Pseudomonadati; phylum Pseudomonadota; class Alphaproteobacteria; order Acetobacterales; family Acetobacteraceae; genus Rhodopila; species Rhodopila sp. The sequence continues at coordinate 2,453,404 of NZ_OZ255846.1, forward strand.
CGCGATGGCGCCGATGGCGGTGCCGATCAGGCGGAAGATCGCCTTGGAGCGCAGTGAGCCGATCAGCGGCTGGGACACGATGTAGACCGTGGCCATGGCCCAGTATGGCCGATCCAGGCCGATCGCCATGGCGATGTAAAGTGCGAGCATGGCGGCGGCGAAGGTCTTCCCCGAGAACAGCCAATCGTTGGCGCCGGGCCAGGAGTTCATCGATCGTTCATCGGGCGGTGCATCGGCGGTTGCGTTTCGCGGCGGGGGCGGTGACGCTCGGCAGGCGCGAGACGCTCGGCGGGCGCCAGGCGGGGCCGGCGACAATGACGTCGATTGCGGCGGGCATTGGTCACCGTAAGACGAAATCACTGGGCGATAAAGTCGGGGGCGATAAAGTCGGGGGCGACAAAGTTGGGGGCGACAAAGTTGGGGGCGACAAAGTCGGGGGCGACAAAGTCGGGGGCGACAAAGTCGGTGCCGGTCGGGCGAAGCATTACCTCGGGCCGCGGCGGGGTTGGGCGGTTTCCGATTGCATTGGGCTGGGGCATGATCGCCGCGCGGGTGACGCGGAATTCAGGGCCGGGAGTTGATGATCATGTCGGAGCACGCGGCTGACAAGACGCAGGGTGGCCCATCACCGGGTCGGGCTGGGCAGTTCGGTGGGCGGAATGTTGCTGGGATGACGGCGCGGGATGCGTTGGGCTCGATCCTGCCCGCCGCCGGATGGTCGGCCGAACAGGCGAATGGGGTGAAGTTCAGCGGTGGCGCCGATCCGGTGCTGCCGACGCCGTTCCGGATCGGCGCCGCCGGGGCGGCGACGCTGGCGGCGAGCGGGATCGCCGCGGCGGAGCTGTGGCGGTTGCGCTCCGGCCGGTGGCAGGACATCGGCGTCGATGTGCGCCAGGCCACGGCATCGTTGCGCAGCGGTCATTACATGAAGCTGGGCGACGGCGAGGTTTCGGCCGGGCGCAATCCGATCATGGGGGTGTATCCGGCAAGGAACGGACGCTGGAGCTACATCCACGCCAATTTCCCCAACCATCGTGCCGCCGCGCTGGGCGTGCTGGGTTGTGAGGAGACCAGGGCGGCGGTGACCCGGGCGGTGGCGGCGTGGGATGCGCGGGACCTGGAGGAGGCGATCATCGCGGCGAACGGCGCCGGCGGCATGGTGCGCACCGCGTCGGAGTGGGCACAGCATCCTCAAGCGGCGGCGATCGCGTCATTGCCGCTGATGGAAATCGTGCGGATCGGCGACAGTGAACCCGAGCCGCTGCCGGCCGGCGAGCGGCCGCTGTCGGGCATTCGCGTGGTGGACCTGACGCGGGTGCTGGCGGGGCCGACCTGCGCGCGGACGCTGGCCGAGCATGGCGCGGAGGTGATGAAGATATCGGCCGAACACCTGCCGAACCTGGGGTATCAGGAGTTCGATACCGGGCACGGCAAGCTGAACGCCTACCTTGATCTGCGGGAGCAACGGAACCTCGATACGCTGCGCGGCCTGGTGCGGCAGGCGGACGTGTTCTCGCAAGGCTATCGGCCGGGCGCGCTGGGTGCCAGGGGGTTATCGCCGGAGGAGCTGGCGGCGATCCGGCCTGGGCTGGTTTATGTCTCGCTCTCGGCATTTGGGCACACCGGTCCGTGGGCTTCGCGGCGCGGGTTCGATACGGTTGTGCAGACGGTCAGCGGGATCACGTCGCGGCAGGCCGAGGTGGTGGCGGGCGAGACGGGGGCGGGCGAGGCGGGTGCGGGCCGGACCGGTGCGGGCCAGGCGGGTGCGGGCGAGACGGGTGCGCCGCAGTTCTATCCGGTGTCGGCGATCGATTACTGCACCGGGTATCTGATGGCGACCGGGGCGATGATCGCGCTGCGGCGACGGGCCGAACAGGGCGGAAGCTGGCTGGTGCGGATTTCGCTGGCGCAGGTAGGCAAGTGGATCGTCGATCTGGGCGAGGTCTCGGCCGACACACTGGGCGGCGTGGCGGAGGAATTCAGTCCCGAGGAACTGCTTGATTGGTCGATGGAAACGGAGACGCCGTCGGGTCGGCTGCGGCACTTGAAACCGGTTGTCCGACTGTCGGAGACGCCGCCGTTCTGGGCTCGGCCTTCGGTTCCGCTGGGCTATCATCAGCCGGTTTGGCCAGTGCGGGGTTAGGCGTGCGGGGGTAGGCGTGCGTAGGCGTGTCGGGCTGGGCGTGCAGGGATAGGCGTGCGGGGATAGGCGTTCGGGGCTGGGCGTGCGGGATAGGCGCGCGGGGTCGCGCGCGCGGGGACAGGCGTGCCGGGTAGCCGGGATTACGCCGCCGGGGGAGCGGCGCCCTTGATCTGGGTGCGGTGCATGACGCGGCGTGAGGTGGCCTCGAACGGGTCGCGTCGGTGCATGGTGCAGCGGTTGTCCCACAGCACCAGGTCGCCGACCTGCCAATGATGGGCGAAGCTGATCTCGGTTCGGGTGGCGTGGGCCCAGATTTCATCGAGCACTGCCCCGGACTCCGGCAGGCTGAGGCCGTCGATCCAGGCCATGCGGCGGCGCCCGAGATAGAGCATGCGGCGGTGGCTCTCGGGGTGGGTGCAGACCAGCGGGTGCAGGGTTCCGGGGGCTTGGCGCGGATCATCGGTGGGGGTGACGCCTTGGCGCAGGTACCCGCCGCTGTTGTAGGTGCCGTCGTGCTTGACCCGCAGGCCGAGGGCGTGTTGGCGCAAATCCGGCGGCAGCGATTCGAAGGCGGCGTACATGTTGCAGAACCAGGTATCGCCGCCGGTTGGGGGGATTTCCAGCGCGAACAGCATGCTGGCCTTGGGCGGGCTGGGCAGGTAGGACATGTCGGTGTGCCAGACGGCTTCTCCGGCACCCAGGCTGCCGATCGCCTCGCCGTTTTCGATTACGTTGGAAACGACATAGATTTCCGGCATTCCGCTGGCGAAGCGTTGGCCGTTCTCCTGCACCGGGGCGTGGTCGAGTTCGCCGAACCGGCGGGAGAACGCGATTAGGTCGGCGTCGGTCAGGGCTTGGGCCGGGAACACCAGCACCTGGTGGTCGATCCAGGCCTGGTGGATGGCAGCGAAATCTGCGTCGGTGATGGCGCGTAGGTCGAGCCGCGGGATCGTGGCACCGAAGCTTGTGGCACCGAGCGGCTGGGCACCGCGGCCGGTAGCACTGGGGCTGGTGACGGTGGGGCTGGTGACGGCGGGGCTGGTGACGGTGGGGCTGGTGACGTTGGGGCTGGCGGCATCGGGGGGTTGGATGGGGCGGTTCGGGGTGACGCCGATCGGGCGTGCCGGCGGGTTGGACAATGCGGTGGTCATGAACGTGTCTCCGGTGCGAACGGGCTCGGTTCTGCTTGGGACAGTATTAGGATTGGCCGGGGTTGGCGGTCAATTTGGTGCACCTGGCGGTGCATGTGACTTTCGCGGGGGCGCGGATTAGGGTCAGGCCAAGCTCGGATTGGGGCAACCTCGGATTGGGCCAAGCTGGGATTCGGGAAAGCTGGGATTAGGGCAAGCGCGGATTGGGGGGAGATAAAGATGGCCAGCATCAGTGCCAGGCTGGACCGGCTGCCGATGACCTCGGCGCACAGCACGGCGTTCATCGCGCTGGCGTTCGCCTATTTCTTCGAGCTGGGTGATCTGAACACGTTTGCCTATGCGGCACCCGCGGTGATCAGGCAGTGGGGGATCTCGGTCGGCACGGTGGCGCTGATCACCTCGGCGAGTTTCGGCGGCATGACGATCGGGGCGCTGGCCGGCGGCAAGCTGGCTAATGCCATCGGGCGGCGGCGCGGCTTCATCTTGTCTACCCTGCTGTATGGGGTGTTCTCGTTGCTGAACGCAGCGGCGTGGGACGTGGCGTCGCTGGCGGTGCTGCGCTTCATCACCGGGATCGGCCTGTCGGCGATGACGGTGATCGCCAATACCTATATCAGCGAATTCTTCCCCAAGCACCTGCGCGGCCGTTACATGGGTCTCACCATGACGGTGGGGTTGCTGGGCATTCCCGCCACCGCCTGGGTGGCTCGGCTGCTGGTGCCGGTGGCGCCGTGGGGCTGGCGGCTGATCTTCGTCTGGGGCGGTCTTGGCATCGTCGCCGCGCTGGTTGGCCGCTGGATGGCGGAATCGCCGCGCTGGCTGTCGGTGCAAGGCCGCACCGAGGAGGCCGAGGCGGAAGTGGTTCGGCTGGAGCGGCTGGCGCTGGATCGCTATGGCAGCCTGGCGGAGCCGGACCAGCAGGCCGACGAACCGATCCGGCAGCGGCCACCTTACGCCACTCTGTTCCGCTCGCCGTATCTCGGCCGCACCGTGGTGCTGACGGTGATCTCGATCACCGGGACGGTGGGGTTCTATGGGTTCATGTCGTGGGTGCCGACGCTGCTGTTCGAGCGCGGGTTCTCGGTGGTGAAGTCGCTGACTTTCGTCAGCGTGATGGCGGTGTGCAATCCGCTGGGGGCGCTGCTGGCGGCGGACCTGATGGAGCGGTTCGAGCGTAAGTGGTTCAACACCGCGGTGTCGTTGCTGGTGGCGGTTGCCGGGGTGGCGTATGGTTTTAGCAGCGATCCGACCTGGATCATGGTGTTCGGCGCGCTGGTGGTGATCAGTCTGCAGGCCGGCGCGACCGGCGGTTATATCTACACGTCGGAGCTTTATTCCACCGATGTGCGCTCGTTGGGCACCGGGATGACCTATGGGCTGGGTCGGCTGGCCAATGTGGCGGGGCCGTTCGCGGTGGCGGCGGTGTATGCCGGGTTGGGGTATGAGGCGGTGTTCGGCTTCGTCGCCGGCTGCTACGTGCTGCGTGGCGTGGCCTATGCGGTGTATGGCCCGCTCACCACCGGGCGTTCGCTGGAGGATGTCAATGCGGCGCTGATGTTGCGGCCGCGGCGGGCTTCGTAGGCGGGGTTTTTCCGCGCCGGGGCAGGCGTGGACGACCGGTCAAGTCGAGGGTCGGTCAGCGCGGGCGCAGTCGGCGGGCGTGGGCAACCGATACGCTGGGCAGTTGGCGAGCGTGGGCAGTCGGCGGGCGTGGGCAGTTGGCGAGCGCGATCCCGTGGTGGGGTTCAGTTCTCCTGATCGCGCAGCTTGGCCACGTCGGTCTGCAGGAACAGGGCGTAGCCGTAAACGGTCTCGTCGGGCTGGTTCCAGCAGACATAGCCGCGGCAGTCGTGCGGGCGCGCGTCATAGACTGTGCACATGTGGTTGTGGTCGAGGAATTGGCAGGTCTTGTAGCCCTGCTTGATGCGTTTCTCGCCCTTTTTGGTGACTTCGACGACGTGGCGCCTTTCGAACTCGGCGACGCTGATGGCGAGGTGCTTGGCAAGCCGTCTGATGTCGTCGCGGCTGACCCGAACATAGCCTGCCATGCGGCAGCACAGGGCTGGGCATTTCAGGCAGTCGAGACGCTCGTGATTAGCCATCCGGCATGATTGCGACGACGCGGGGCGGGCCGCAATGGTTGTGCCGGATGTTTTCAGCGCGGCCGTGGGCGCCGAGATCGGTTGGACCGGTCCGCTGGACGGATCGGGCGCGTTATGGCGCGGTGGTCTTGAAGTCGGCCGGGACGATGATTTCAAGCACCTCGCAGTCGGGCGAGTAGTCCAGCACGGTGTGGCGGATGCCGCTCGGCTGCAGCCAGCAGCTTCCGGCGGACATCATCTGGGTGCCGTGGCCCTCGAAGTGGTTCTTCATCCAGCCTTGCAGCACGTAGATCAACTGCAGGTCGACGTCGTGGGCGTGCGGCTGGCGGACTGCGTCGGTGCAGGGCGGGGTGAAACGGATCACATGCGCCTGGCAGAGGCCCGCGCTCGCCGCCGCGATCCCGAGGTCGCGGTAGAGCGCGTAGGCGCGCAGGCCGTCGGGCTTGAAATCCTGCTGGTCGAGGTGACTGACGGTGAAGCTGTGCGGCGCGCGGGGGGTGACGGCGTCGGCCCGGCTTTTGGCCGCCGGTGGCTTGCCCACCGAGGCTGGCAGCTTGCGCGACGCTGGCCGGAGCTTACGCGGCGCGGCAATCGGGCGCGGGCGGCGGGCGGCGGCCGGCGGGACTGTTGGCCTGCTGTCGGAGTGACGGCTGGCGGCGGTTTTTGCCGCGACGGTCTTGCGGCCGGACTTGACGGCGGCGGCCGATCCGGTGGCTTTCGGTTTGGCGGCCGGCGGCTTAGATGGGGTCCGCTGTAGCGCGGGAGGCTTCGGCGCCGGTAGCTTCGCCGCCGCGGTTTTCGCCCTGGCGGTGGACTTGGCTGGCGCATTTTTTGCCCGCGGCCGCAGAGCTGTTGTCTTCTGGGCGGTTGTCTTCTGGGCGGTTGTCTTCTGGGCGGTTGTCTTCTGGGCGGTTGTCTTCGGGGCGGTTGTCTTCGGGGCCGGGTTCGCTGGGGTCGTGGCCGTCCGGGCAGCGGCTTTGCCAGGCGGAGCTTTGCCAAGCGGAGATTTGTCGGCCGGGGACTTGCCGGACGGAACTTTGCCGGGCGGAGCTTTGCCGGTCGGGGTCTCGCCGGTCGGGGTGCCGCCGGAGGCGGTCTTTCGCGCCATCTTTGGCGCGGCTGGTGTTGCGGCGGTCTTGCCGGCGGCCTTGCGCTTCGCCGCGGCGGCCTTGGCAGCGGTCTTGCCGGCGGGCCGCGGTGCCGGTTTCATCTTGCCGGGCGCTGTTGGTCCGGTGCTGGCTTTGGCCATGGCGTCGTCCCCAGTGATACCTTTCGATTAAGAACAGTATCGACTGGATTGCGCCATGCTTTCAAGAGGGCGTCACAAAGCTGATAGCGGATGGGCTGCCGACGCTGACCCGCACGCCGGTGGGGATCAGGCTGCCCGAGGCCTGGTCGATGTGGAACACGGTGATCTCGTCGCTGTCCTGGTTGGCCACGTAGAGATGTTTCGCCCTCGGCCCGAGGGTGAAGAACCGCGGCTTGGCGCCCCCAGTCGGGAAGTTGCCGGCGTAGGTCAGCAGCCCGCTGTCGCGGGCGATGACGAACTGCACGATGTTGTCCTGGCCTCGGTTGGACACGTAGAGGTGGCGTCCGCAGGGCGAGGCAACGATCTCGGCGGTGGTGTTGCGGGCGGCGTAACCGGCCAGCAGGGTCGAGATCACCTGTCGTTCGGTGGCGCCTCCGGCGGTCCAGTCGAGCACCGTGACGGTCGAATCCAGCTCGTTGTTGACGTAGAGCACGGCCAATGTCGGATGGAACGCGGCGTGTCTCGGCGCGGCGCTGGCGGCGGAGACGATGTGGGACTGTTGCGTCGGGGTCAGGCGGCCGTGCTGGAAGCGGAAGAAGAAGGTGCAGTCGAAGCCCTTGTCGGGGACGACGACGAACTGTCCGGTCGGGTCGAATACGACGGCGTGCGGATGGGACGAGGACTGCTCTTGCGGGTCGGGGCCGGGGGTGCCCTCCAACTGGACAAGTTGGCTGACCGGCTGCAGCCTGCCGTCCGGCGCGAGCGGCATGACGGCGACCGCTCCGCTGGCGTAGTTGGCGACGATCAGGAAGCGCTCGCTGGGGTCGAGGGCGGAATCGACGGGGTTGCTGCCCTGGCAGTCCTGCTGGTTGAGCAGGGTGAGCGACCCGGTCTGGCGGTCGATGGCGAAGGCGCTGATCAGGTTGCGTCCGCCGTGCACGCTGTAGAGCCGGGTCTGGTCACGGTTCAGCGTGAACAGCGCCGGATTGTCGAGCCCGCCGACACGCTGCAGGTGGGTCCAGCCGGCACTGACCTCGTCAACACGATAGACGTTGATGCCGTTGCCTCGGCCGTCGCGATCGGGCGTGGTGTAGCCGCCGACATAGGCGAACATCTCAGTCTCCTTTTGCAGCGACGGCGTGGTGCGCCTGGTCGATGATGATTGCCGGCATCGCCGGATCGTCGGTGACGCAGCCGGCGAAGTGCACGGTCGGCGCGGCAGCGTCTGCTCGCGGGGAAGCGCCAGACGTAGAGCGTCCCTCGCGCGCGGCCAGTTCGGCGGCGATCAGGCCGGGGATGTCGTCGCGGACATGGGCACCGTGGTTGGCGAAGCAGCCGATGACCAGCACCGGGTGGTGGCGCAGGCCGGCCAGCGTATCGGCGAAGAACGGCGGCTCCTCCAGGCAGGCGGGTTCGACGCGGGCGAACAGTTCGGTGGCGGCAACCCGAGCGGCGTGGCGGTGCAGCGCCAGTGCCCGATTCGGCGCGCTGGCCGAACCGTGCCCGAGCAGGACGATCGCGGCGGTGGGTGGGGGGATGCCTAGGTTGTGGCACGCGGCCAGGGCCTGGCGCTCGATAACGCCGGCGATTGCATCGTGGACGCCGATGGCGGGGCAGATGGTGGTTCCAGGTCGGGCGGCCAGGGCGCTGGGGACGGCAATGCGGCTGAAATAGCCGTCCTCCATGAAGAACGGCACCACGCGCAGGGTGGGCGCGGTGATGCGGTCTAGGGCTTGCTCGACCGAGGGGGCGCCGTGCAGCAGCGCGACCTCGACTTGGGCGAACCTTGGGGCGAACCTTGGGGCGAACCTTGGGGCGAACCGGGCGGTGTCGCCAACGGTCGCCTCGCCCAAGGTGGCGTCGCCCAAGGTGGCGTTGCCCACGGTGGCATCGCGCAGCGTTTGGGCGTGTCGGTGCATCGCGGCGGCGGCGTCCGGATAGCGCGCCGATCCGTGGCCGATCAGCAACAAAGCGTCGTTCTCCGGCAAGGTTGTGCTCCGCGGCTAGGGGTTGAGTGGCGGGGTTAAATGTTCGGGAGGGGTCGCCGGTTTGCCCCTGCGGACTGTTCTGTCGCACATAGGGCTGAATCGAAGTCATGACAGACGCCAAGGAGTGGAAAATGGCCGAGGAGCTACCCGGGCGGGAAGCGATGGGGCGGGAAGCGATGGAGTTCGACGTCGTCATCGTCGGGGGCGGGCCGGCCGGCCTGTCGGCGGCGATCCGGCTGAAACAGTTGGCGCCGGAGGCGGCGGTCTGCCTGGTGGAAAAGGGCGGCGAGATCGGCGCCCATACGCTGTCGGGGGCGGTGATCGAGCCGCGGGCGCTAAACGAGCTGATCCCGGACTGGCAGGAGAAGGGGGCGCCGCTGGACACCCCGGCGCGCGAGGACCGCTTCATGCTGATGACCGAGAGCCGAGCGTTCAAGCTGCCGACGCCGCCGCAGATGCACAACTCGGGCAACTATATCGTCTCGCTGGGCAACGTGGTGCGCTGGCTCGGGCAGCAGGCCGAGGCGCTGGGGGTGGAGATCTATCCGGGCTTCGCCGCGACCGAGGTGCTGCAGGACGAGGGCCGCGTTGCCGGCATCGCCACCGGCGACATGGGGGTGGGCAAGGATGGGTCGGCCGCCGGCAACTTCCAGCGCGGCATGGAGTTGCGGGCGCGCTACACGCTGCTCGCCGAGGGCTGCCGCGGATCGCTGTCCAAGCAGGTGATGACACAATTCAACCTGCGCGACGGCCGCGATCCGCAGACCTACGCGATCGGGATCAAGGAGTTGTGGGAGATCCCGGCCGAGAACCACCGGCCGGGGCTGATCGAGCACAGCCTGGGCTGGCCGCTGGACCGGGCGACCTATGGCGGGTCGTTCCTGTATCATTTCGGTGACAACCTGGTCTCGTATGGCTTCGTCATCGGGCTGGATTATGCCAATCCCTGGCTGTCGCCGTTCGACGAAATGCAGCGCTTCAAGGCGCATCCGGCGATGCGCAAGCATTTCGAGGGCGGCCGGCGGATTTCCTATGGTGCTCGGGCGCTGATCGAGGGCGGCGTGCAGTCGTTGCCGAAGCTGAGCTTCCCGGGCGGGCTGCTGATCGGCGACGCGGCGGGTTTTCTGAACGTACCGAAGATCAAGGGCACTCATACGGCGATGAAGTCGGGCATGTTGGCGGCCGAGACGGTGGCCGAGGCGCTGGCGGGCGGGCATGCGGCGGAATTGGACGGCTACGTCGATCGGGTCAAGGCGAGCTGGGTGTGGGAGGAACTGTCGAAGGTGCGCAACGTGCGACCGTCGTTCGCGCGGTTCGGGATGTGGGGCGGATTGGCGTACAGCGCGCTGGATACCTACGTGCTGCGCGGCAAGGCGCCGTGGACGTTGCACCATCGGCACGCCGACAACGAAACGCTGGCGACGGCCGAGGCGGCGCCCCGGATCAGCTATCCGAAGCCGGACGGGGTTCTGACGTTCGACAAGCTGTCCTCGGTGTTCATCAGCAACACCAACCACGAAGAGAACCAGCCGGCGCACCTGGTGCTGGCGGATCCGGCCAAGGCGGTGGCGCTGAACTGGCAGGAGTATCGTGGCCCGGAGGTGCGGTATTGTCCGGCGGCGGTGTATGAGTATGTCGGCGTGGAGGAGGGCGAGCCGAAGTTGCAGATCAACGCGCAGAACTGCGTGCACTGCAAGACCTGCGACATCAAGGACCCGTCCCAGAACATCAACTGGGTGCCTCCGGAGGGTGGCGGCGGGCCGAATTATCCGGGCGGGATGTAGGCCGCTTCGGGCCGGGCGGTGTCAGTTCGGGGGTCACTGCTCCGCGGTGTCGGGCCCGGGGTGACGGCAACAAGCTGAATGACATGGGTTTTCACGGCTGCTAGAGTGAGCGGATGCAACATGCCCGTACCGCCAGGCGGTCCGTCCTGCTCGCGCTGACGCTGTTGTCGGCCTGCGCGGCGTCCCATCCATCGCCCGAGACCGCAACGTCCGAGACTGCAACCTCCAAGACTGCGACCGAGGCGGTGCCGAATGGCGTCATCGGTGATTACCTGGCGGGGCGTTACGCGCTTTCGGAGGGGGATTCGCAAACCGCGGCGAACGATCTGCTGAAGGCGTCGGGGCTGAATCCGAGCGATCCGGAGCTGACGCTGCAGGCGTTCATCGCGACGCTGCAGGCGGATCGGCCGGAAGCGGCCAAGCTGGCGCGGCGGTTGCCGGACAGCCAAGTGGCGCAGCTCGTCTTGGCCGACGTCGACATCAAGGCGGGGCGCTGGCAGGCGGCGGAAAGCCGCTTTCATGGGTTGCCGCGGCAGGGGCTGACCCAGTTGCTGCAGCCGCTGCTGGTGGCGTGGGCGCAGCAGGGTGACGGGCGGACCGATACCGCGCTGTCGACGCTGCGGCCGTATGTGGAAAATCCCCGGTTCCGCGGGATCTTTGCGCTGCACGCGGCGATGATCGCCGACCTCGGCGGGCGCAATGACGAGGCTGCCAAACTGTATCGGACCACGCAGACCGATCTGGCGCAGCCCAACCTGCGGATGGCGCAGATCCTGGCGAGCTGGGAGGCGAGGTCCGGTCAGCCGGCCGAAGCGCAGCGTATCCTGGCGTCGCTTCCCGGGGTCTCGCCTGAGCTGGCGATCGCCTTGCCGGGGCTGATGGCCAACGTCACCAAGCGTCCGGTGGCGCGGGCGAGCGACGGCATCGCCGAGGCGTATTTCACCTTTGCCGCGCTGCTGCAGTCGCAGGATGCCAATGATTTCGCGCTGGTGATGTTGCGGCTGGCGCTGGATCTGCGGCCGGATTTTGCCGCCGCGCGGCTGCTGGCGGCCGACATCGAGCAGAGCGAGCATCATCCGGAGCTTGCGTTGCGCCGGTTGAACGAGGTGCCCTCGACCGACCCGATCATTGCCATCGTGCAGTTGCGTCGAGCGGCGCTGACCGATCGGCTGGGGCGTTCGGATGACGCGATGCGAGAGCTGGAGCGGCTGGCGCGGCAATATCCGGACAGCCCGTTGCCGGATGAGCAGCGCGGCGACATCCTGCGCAGCAAGCAGCGCTTCCCGGACGCGGGGGCGGCGTATGACCGGGCGATCGCCAGGCTGTCTCGGCCGGCGGCGCAGGACTGGGTGCTGTTCTATGATCGTGGCGTGTCCGAGGAGCGCTCGCACGCCTGGCCGAAGGCGAAGGCGGATTTCGAACACGCGCTGGAGCTGTCGCCGGATCAGCCTTACGTGCTGAACTATCTGGGCTATTCCTGGGCCGACATGGGGCATCACCTGACCGAGGCGCGGCAGATGATCCAGCGCGCGGCGGAGAAGCGGCCGAATGACGGGGCGATCACCGACAGTCTGGGCTGGGTGATGTATCGCCAGGGCGATGCCAAGGAGGCGGTCAGCACGCTGGAGCGGGCGGTCGAGCTGGAACCCGAGGACTCGACGATCAACGCCCATCTGGGCGATGCCTACTGGGCGGCCGGGCGCAAGATCGAGGCGCAGTATCAATGGCGGCGGGCGTTGACCTTGAATCCGACGAAGGACGATGCCGCCAGGCTGGAAGCCAAGCTGAACACCGGGCATCCTGGCACGGTCGCCAGTGGGCAATAGGCGGCGTGTTTGCGCCTGATACGGAATTTGCGCCGGCCAAGGTAAATCTGCACCTGCACGTGCTTGGCCGCCGGCCGGATGGGTATCATCTGCTGGACAGCCTGGTGGTTTTCGCCGGCGTCGGCGACCGGCTGAGCGTTGCGGCGGCGGATCGGCTGTCGTTGTCGGTGACCGGGCGGTTCGCCGCCGGGCTGGCCGGCGAGGATGACAACCTGGTGCTGCGGGCGGCGCGGGTGCTTGCCGAACGGGCCGGGGTGGGGGCGGCGGCAAGCCTGGTGCTGGAGAAGAACTTGCCGGTGGCGTCGGGGATCGGCGGCGGATCGGCCGATGCCGCCGCCGCGCTGCGGCTGCTGTGCCGGTTCTGGCGGCTCGACCGCGGGCTGGCCGGCCGGGTGGCGTTGGGTCTGGGAGCTGATGTGCCGGCTTGCCTGGCGGGTGCTCCGGCGCTGATGTCGGGGATCGGCGAGGTGCTGGCGGCGGTGCCGGCGTTGCCGGATGTCGGGATCGTGCTGGTCAACCCAGGGGTCGCGGTGGCGACTCCGGCGGTGTTCCGAACGCTTGAGGGGGCATTCTCGGGCGCGGCGCGGTTTTCGGGGCGGGGTTGGGATGATGTCGGCGGGCTGGTCGGCTCGCTTCTGGGTTGCCGCAACGATCTGGAGGAGCCGGCCATGCGGCTTGCGCCCGCGGTGGGCGAGGCGTTGCGGGCGGTGGGGCAGGCTCCGGGCTGTATGCTGGCGCGGATGAGTGGTTCGGGGGCGACCTGTTTCGGCCTGTTCGCGTCCCCGGTGGCGGCGCGGGCGGCGGCGGGGACGATCGGACGTGACGACTGGTGGGTGTGGGGCGGGGGACTTATGGTGGAGTAGCGGTTGCGGCTTTACGCGGGCGAGCGGCCGACCTATCACGTCGGCGCGGCGGCTTTCGTGTTTGGGGCGTCGCCAAGCGGTAAGGCAACGGATTTTGATTCCGTCATGCGGAGGTTCGATCCCTCCCGCCCCAGCCAAACGAATCTGCGCTTATCAGAGCTTAATATCGTATAGGATCGGTCGGTTCAGCACGTCCGAATGGGCGATCGAAGCTAGACCATTTTCAGCCTGACTGTGCATGCCGAAAATGGTCTAGCTCTTTGTTTTGTCGCATGATTCACGCGCTTTGAACGTTCCGCCCAGCGCGATCATGCTCTATTCAGCGGCGAGGCGGTCGGTGTTCCTGGCTTCCCGGGTGCCTGCCGACATCAGGTCAAATTTGGGACGGAGCGAAACTGGTAAACGCCTGGACACCGCGGATCCGCGTGCGGCAAGAGAGTGGCCAGCGCGATATCACGTGGGCGTGGTTGAGGTTTGCTTAGAGGTGCGGTTATGCGTGCGAAAGGTTCCGCCGCCGATAAGCTTCATATGACGCCCGGGACCACTCACCTCGGTGGATGAGGCGCAGATCGATGCTCGTCGTGGCGAGGTTTATGAAGGTAGCGGGAAAGATACTCGCGGTGGCGCTCGAAGTGTTCGCTGTCCAATTGCCCGGCGCGCTGACGTTTGCACAGGAGCAGCCTTCGCTGAATGCTGTGCTGGCCGACCCGCGGGAACGCTCGGTTGTGCTTGATGCTGCGCGCCGGTCAACGGTTGTCGTTAACAACCCTTGCGCATCGGCAAATTTTGATCTTACGGACGTTGTCGTGGTCTACAGACCAGTGACAGTCGATGCCTCGGGCATAATCAATGGCGGAGCGTGGAAGCAAGTCGTTCGGGAACGAGGATGCGGTTCAAGTCGGACGTTGAACGTCCTGGCTTACGTGCAACAGCCGAGGTCTCTTGCGACCGCGCCGCTGCTGCCTGGAACGACCCGCGCCGACCCGCAGTTGCAAAAGGACGGCGCCCGTTATGCCGGGACCGCTGCCGGGCTTCCGGAAAAAACTGTGGCGTTGGGTATATCGCTGACACCGAATTTCTGCGACGGGAGGAGACCCGGATGGGCGGCGGCAAGGGTGCCGCGTGGACGGAGCTATGGACGCTGGTCTCATGCTCCGCGACGACGCAGGTTTCCATGCACTTCGTGCCGGAAAGCACGGGGACCACGATTGGCGCGGGGCCGATGAAGGTGATTCCGCACAGTTCCAAGTAGGCTGGATAGTTGCGCCCGCACCTTCCGCTGGACGCGCGTCGCTTTGATCATGGCGGCAGGCATTGCCGGGCTTACCAAAGCTTATCCCGCGGATCCTGTTGCGCCATGAAGGGGTGTCACGCCGAGTGGTCGCGAGGATCGGCGTGACGCCGCTCTTGCCTCAGCTAATCCGATGTTTGGGTAACCCGATGCCTCAGCTAACTCGACCCGGGGCAACCAGGCCGTAGAGCCTGGACGTCGCTATCGCGGCGTGGTGCGGCGCAGATCGCTGATCGCGGCTTCGACGTTCTGCCAGCGCTGCACGCCGGCGGTGTCGCCTTGCTGACGGGCCTCGGCGGCGCGTTCCTGGACCACCGCCTGGGCGCGCAGGCCGTGCACGGCCATCAGGTTCTGGGCGGTGTATTTGCTGTCGGATTGCGACATTCTGGTTTCCTTCCTCCGCGGGTTCGTCCGGGGCTGTCAGATAGGTCGGTCAGGCGCGGATCGGAAGACGAGGCGGGGTTGAAACTTCGTGAAGCTGGGTATCCGGGCCATGATCCCACGGTCGATTATCCCGCGGTGGGTGAGACTATGACTTGTTTGCAACTAACTGATCTCTTGACGAAGTTTAACCGGCGGCTGCTGTGCAGCGCCACGCCCTTGGGGTAAGCCGGCACTCATGGCACAGGCGGACACTCCCAAGGCCGCGGCGCGGTCCTGGCTACGGCGAGAACAGCGGGCTGGGGGGCGGCCCGCGCGACCGGTGCTGGTGCTGCATGTCGCGGGCCTGGTGCTGGCGATCGGGCAGGCGTTTGCCGCCGCCTCGGTGCTGGCGGCCGGGTTCGCTGGAGCGGCGGCGAACGGGGCAGCGGCGGTGGACGGGTGGGCGCTGGCGGCGTTCGGCGTGCTGGCGGTGGCGCGCGCGGGGCTGACCTACCTGAACGAGAAATTCGCCTTCGCGGCGGGGGCGGCGGCGCGGCGGCGGGTGCGCAGCGATGCGCTGGTCCGGCTGCTGCACGCCGGGCCGGCGCTGCTGCGGGCGCGTCATTCCGGCGATCTGGCCACCATCGTGGTGGACAAGGTCGAGGCGCTGGACGGTCTTTTTTCCCGCTATCTGCCGGCGGCGAGCTTTGCCGTGGCGGGACCGGCGATCGTGCTGCTGGCAGTGCTGTATGCCGACCCGTGGGCGGCGCTGGTGCTTTTGGGGTGTGGCCTGCTGGTGCCGGTCGGCATGGCGATCGCCGGGATCGGTGCCGCGGCGGCGTCGCGCAACCAGTTCCTGGCGATGGTTCGGCTGCAGGCGCGGTTCCTGGATCGGGTGCGCGGCATCGCCACCATCGTGCTGTATGGCCGAACCGAGGACGAGGCGGTGTCGCTGTCGCGGGCGGCCGCTGATTTGCGGGTGCGTACCATGCGGGTGCTGCGGGCGGCGTTCCTGTCATCTGTGGTGCTGGATCTGGCGGCGGCGTTGGCGCTGGTGGTGCTGGCGATCCATTATTTCGGCCTGCTGCGAGTGGGTGGCACGCGCGGCGTGCTGTGGCCGGCGCTGGCGGTGCTGCTGCTGACGCCGGAGTTCTTCGCGCCGCTGCGAACGTTTTCGGCCGCCTATCAGGACCGGCTGCACGCCACCGGCGCGGCCGAGTCGCTGATCGACCTGCCGCCGCTGCCTGAGCCGGTGCCGGCGCGCGAGATCCGCACCGTCGCGGCCCAAGGGGTGACGGTGGCGTTCGACCGGGTCGGGCTGACCTGGGACGCCTCGCGCGGGGCGGCGCTGGAGGGGCTGTCGTTCCGGGTCGCGGCCGGGGAGACGCTGGTGCTGGCCGGGCCGTCGGGATCGGGCAAGTCGTCGGTGATCGAGATCCTGCTGGGGTTCGTGCACCCCGATGCCGGGCGGGTGACGATCAACGGCGCCGACATCACCGACCTGGTGCCGCAGGCGCTGTCGCGGCTGACGGCGTGGATCGGTCAGCGGCCGGTGCTGTTCTCGGGCTCGATTCGCGACAACATCCTGTTCGCCCGGCCGGAGGCCTCAGTCGATGAGGTCGCGGCGGCGGCCCGATCGGCTCGGCTCGATCGGTTCATCGCGGAGCTGCCGGAGGGGCTGGACAGTCGGATCGGCGAGGGCGGCTACGGCCTGTCGGGCGGCCAGGCGCAGCGGGTGGCGATTGCGCGGGCGTATCTGAAGAACGCGCCGCTGCTGTTGCTGGATGAACCGACGGCGCACCTGGACCCGGCAACCGAGGGCGAGGTGCTGGACAGCCTGCGCCGGCTGGCGCTGGGCCGGACGGTGATCCTGGCCAGCCATTCGTCCGCCGCGCACGGATTTGGCGGCCGACGGATTGATCTGCGAGACGGTCATGCCGAGGCGGCGCGGGGTGTGGCATGACCGAACCGCTGCTGCGGATCATCGGCCTGTGGGGTCGGCAGAGCGGCTGGCTGCTGGCTGGCTTGGCGGTCTCGCTGGCGGCGCTGATCGCCGGGGTGGGGCTGCTGGCGACATCGGGCTTCAGCATCGGCGCGGCGATCCTGGCGGGTGGGGTCGCCGTGCCGGTGGTGCTGCGGGCGCTGGGTGGCGCCCGCGTGGTGCTGCGCTACAGCGAGCGACTGGTCACTCATGGCGCGACGTTTCGCGCGCTGGCCGATACCAGGGTTTGGTTCTTCCGCCGGCTGGCACGGAGTTCGGCCGGCGGGCTGGGGTTTCGCCAGGCGGGCGACGTGCTGGCGCGGCTGGTCGGCGATGTCGAGGCGCTGGACGGCCTGTATTTGCGCATCCTGCTGCCGCTGGCTGCCGCGGTGCTGCTGCTGCCGGTGCTGGTGCTGCTGATCGGTCACCGTGCGCCGGGGCTGGCCGCCGAGGTCGGGGTGTTGTTCGCCGCCGCGGCGTTCGTGTTGCCGTGGCTGGCCGCCAGGGCGTCGGGGCGGGCCGGGGCCGGGTTGGCGGTCGAGGCCGGGGCGTTGCGCATCGCGGCGCTGGATGCGCTGACCGGGCTGCGCGAAGTCCGAGCATTCGCCGCCGAGGGCCGCATGCTGGCCCTGGTGCAGGCCAAGGAGGCGGCGCTGCTGTCAGCGCAGCGCGGCATGGCGGGGCGCACCGCGCTGGCTGGGGCGGCGTCATTCCTGTGTGCCCAGCTTGCGGTGCTGGCGGTGCTGATCGAGGCCGGGGCCAATCCGGCGACGGCGATCGTCGGCGCGTTCCTGGTGCTGGCGGCGTTCGAGGCGGTCGGTGGGCTGACCCGGGCGGGTTCGCTGGCGGGGTATGCCTCGGCGGCGGCGGGACGAGTGCTGGAGGCGGCCGATGCGCCGGTGGTGGTGCCCGATCCGGCCGATCCGGCGGCGATGCCGGCGGGGACGGCGCTGCGGTTCGAGGCGGTGGAGTTCCGCTGGCAGGCCGACCGGCCGGCGGTGTTCGCCGGGCTGACGCTGGAGGTGCCGCAGGGCGCGCGGGTGGCGCTGCTGGGGCCGTCGGGGGCGGGCAAGTCGACGCTGGCGGCGCTGGCGCTGAAGGTGGTGGCGCCTCGGTCGGGCCAGATCAGGCTGGGCGGAGTGGATATCGCGACGCTGCCGGCTGCGCTGGTGCGGGCCAGGATCGGCTGGCTGGGGCAGACCACGCATTTGTTCGACGACAGCATCCGCGCCAACCTGTTGCTGGCTCGGCCGGACGCCGATGAGCCGGCGCTGTGGGCGGCGCTGGACGCGGCGCGGATCGGCGATGTGGTCCGCGCGTTGCCGGACCGGCTGGATGCCTGGGTGGGCGAGGGCGGGACGCGGTTCTCGGGCGGCCAGGGACGGCGGCTGGCGCTGGCGCGGGCGCTGCTATCGCCGGCGCCGATCCTGATCCTGGACGAGCCTTGCGCCGGGTTGGACGCCGACACCGAACGGGCGTTCCTAGAGACGCTGAACGAGACGGCGGCGGGGCGGACGGTGGTCTTGATTACCCATCGGCTGACTGGGGTGGAGCGGCTGGACCGGATTTTCCGGCTGTCGGGGGGCAAGGTGGTGGCGGCGGCGGGGTAGGCTGGGTCGGCCCCAGGTCCGCGGGCGGGTGGTGCTCGTCAGGCGTGGGTGAAGCGTTCGGGCATTGATGCTGTGGCATCAAAGGCTTTGGAACGTAGATTCACCCGGATTAAAAGGGATGAACGCGGATCGGGTCCATGGCGCCGCCAAGCTTGTAGGGCGGTGTACGAATTTGCCGCCTGTCGGGCGGGAAGGTGCTGGCGGCGGCTGGGTCGGCGGACGTTTTCCGGTCGTGCCGCAATCAAGGTAAAGCCCGGGTCGGTCATGGCTGGGTAGTGGTCATGGCTGGGTAGTGGTCATGGCTGGGTAGTGGTTGGGGCTTGCTGGTGGTTGGGGCTTGGTGGTGATCAGGGTTGGGTCGTTTGGGGCATGTGCCGGTGCAGGAAGTCGCGCATCAGGGCGGCGATCTAGGGGTTTTTAGCGCGAAATGGCCAGTGTCGAGCATGTGAATCTCGGCGTCGGGCAGGTCACGGCTGAGGGCCTCTGCGCCGGGCGGCAGAGAGTGCTTGTCGTTGCGTCACCAGATCGCCAGCAGCGATGGGCAGCCGAAATAGGCCTGGAAGTCAGGATAGAGTTGGAGAATGGTGGCCTGACTATCAATGCAAGTCGAGGCTCCAGAATCCGGGTTGCAATCGGCCTAATGCTTTTGGCAAGCCGACATGGATTGGCCCTCGGGCACCTATCGCACCAAAGCGTCAATCCGGGGGCGCCCCCGCCACACTATCAAGTGCCGCCGGCAGCACCGGTGGCGCGTGATCGAACCCCGGGGCCTGCAGCGTCCCGGCGTCCTTGGTCCAGCCGCCACCAAGCGCGTCGTACAGCGACACCACGTCGTTGGTCAGCGTTACATCGGCCTGCACCAGTTGCTGTCGCGCGCCGATCAGCGTGCGTTCAGCGTCGAGCACCTGAATGAAATTCTGCAACCCGTGGGTGTAGGCGTCGCGCGCCAGATACAGCGCCGTTTGCCCCGAACGGACGGCCACCGCCAGCTTGTCGCGCTGCGCCCGGTCGGTGCGATAGCCGACCAGCGCGTCCTCGACCTCGCGCAGGGCGTTCAGCACCGTGCCGCGATAGTTCAGCACCGCCGCCGCCTGCTGTGCCCGAGCCAGCCGCAGCGCCGAGGTCAGCCGGCCGCCTTGGAAGATCGGCAACGAAACGCTGGGGCCGAACGAGTAGAACGCGCTCGCCCAGTTGGTCAGATAGCTGGCATCGAGCGCCCGCAGTCCGAAGTTGCCGGTCAAAGAGATGTCGGGATAGAAGCTTGCCACCGCGATCCCGACATTGGCGGTCGCGGCGTGCAGATTGGCCTCCGCCTCGCGCACGTCGGGACGGCGGCGCGCCAGGGTGGACGGCACACCGATGCCGACCACCGCCGGGATCACCGGCAGCGGGGCCGACGAGCCTAGCATGGCGTCCAGCGTGCCGGGTGGCTGCCCGGTCAGGACGCTGAGTCTGTTCATTGCCTGTTCGGATTGTTTCTCGTAGCCCGGCAACTGCGACTCGGTATCCGCCAACTGCGTGCGCGCCTGCTCGACGTCGAGATCCGTCGCCAGGCCGCGGCGCTGCTGTTGCTGGGTCAGGGTCAGCGCGGCCTGCGCGGTGCGCACGTTATCCTGCTGGGTGCTGGTCAGCATCTGGCCGCCGCGAAGCTGCACATAGGCCTGCGCGACCTGCCCCTCCAGCATCACCAAAGAATCGTTGGTGGCTTCGACCTGCGCCTGGGTCTGCGCCCCGGCCTGCTCCTCGGACCGTCGCACCCGGCCGAAGAGGTCAAGCTCCCACGACGAGCTGAGACCATACGAAAACAGATCGACCGGCTGGCTGATCTGGTTCAGTGCGCTGCGACCGGCGCTGCTCAACCGGTTGCCCAGTCCGGGACTGAATTGATTGACCGCCGAACTGTCGGCCAACGCGTTCAACTGCCCGTAGGCGCCTTTCGAGAGCAGGATGCCATGCGCGCCGAGTTGTTCGCGCATATAGCTGCCGTTGCCGCTGATGGTGGGAAGGCCGGCGGCGCGGGCCGACACCTCGTTCTGCTGTGCTTCAACGACGCGAAGTACCGCCTGCTGAAGGTCCAGGTTGCCGGCAATCGCCCGCTGCATCAATTGCGTCAGCACCGGATCGCGGAAGCCGTTCCACCATCGCGGATCTGGATTGGTGCGCTGGCTGATGGTCTTGCTGGTGCGAACCGACTTGTCTTGAAACGCGGTGCCGTCGGGCGGCTTCGGCGGCGCGTAGTTGGGGCCGACTGAGCAAGCGGTGAGGCTGAGGGCCAGGGCGCAGGGGAGCAGGCGCATCGGTCAGTGCGCCCCGCCGCTCGACTTCGTTTTGATGCCGGACATAAAGAGTGCCGGTGGAACCATCAACAGCGCCAGACCGGCGGTGATCAGGAACACGTCGTTGTAGGCCAGCACGGCAACCTGTGTTGCCAGCATTTGGCTGATCTCCGCCTGCGCCTGCCCGGCGGCTTGGCCGATCCCGATCAGCCCCTGCTGCACCTGCTGCAACAGGACATTGTATGGCTGATTGACCGGCGTCAGGTGCTCGACCAGATACGACTGGCGGATTTGTTCATGTTGGGTGACCAGCGCGGTGGAGACCGAAATGCCGATGCCGCCGAAAAAGTTCCGCGACATGCTGAACAGCGCCGACGCATCGCCGTTCAGGTGTTGCGGCACGGTGGCATAGGCAATCGTGCTGATCGGCACGAACAGCAACGCAAGCGCCGCGGTCTGCGAGGCGCGGAACAGCACGAGATGGTAAAAGTCCAGTTGCGGGACAAGATTCATCGAGTAGACGGCCGCCAGCGAGAGGCTCAGGCCGCCCATCGCAATGACATATTTCGTCTGCACCAGGTCAAGGAGTTTACCGACCACCGGGATCAGCAATACTAAGACCACAGCTCCCGGCGCCAGCACCAGGCCGGCCCAGGTCGCGGTATAGTTGAGCTGCTGTTGGGCGAATTGCGGGATCAGCACGGCGCTGGCGTACAGCACAAACCCCATCATCCCCATCTCGAATGTTCCGAGGGCGAAATTGCGATCCTTGAACACCCGTAGATTGACGATCGGGTTGCGCACGTAGAGCAGGTAGGCGATGCCGAACACGAAGCCGCATGCCGACAGGATGAACATGACCCGGATGAAGGTGGATCCCAGCCAATCGTAGTCCTCCCCGCGATCGACGCCGATTTCCATGCAGCCGAGCGCCAGGGCGATGAAAAACGTTCCCCAATAGTCGAAACGCGGCGCGGTCTTTTGCTGCTGCTTCATCGCCGGCGAATCCTCCACCAATGCCAGCACGCCGAAGAACGTGGCAATCCCGACCGGCACGTTGATGAGGAAGATCCAGTGCCATGAATACTGGTCGGTCAGGTAGCCGCCGATCACCGGGCCGAGGACCGGGGCGATGATGATGGCGATGGCGGTGAGCGAGAACGCCTGCTGGCGTTTCTCGGGCGGGAAATAGTCCAGGATGATCGACTGCTGGGTCGGCTGCAGGCCGCCGCCGAAGAAGCCCTGCAGGGCGCGGAACAACAGGATTTCCTCGAAGTTGGTCGAGATCCCGCAGGCGAACGAGGCAGCGGTGAAGGCGCCGATGCAAATCAGGAAGTAGCGTTTGCGGCCAATCCGGCGGCTGAGCGCGCCGGAGATCGTCAGCACGACGCCGTTGGCCACCAGATAGGTGGTCAGGGTCCAGGTGCTGTCGTCGCTGCTGACCGAGAGCGAGCCGG
The DNA here is from genome assembly GCF_965277825.1 of Rhodopila sp. NCBI lineage: Bacteria > Pseudomonadati > Pseudomonadota > Alphaproteobacteria > Acetobacterales > Acetobacteraceae > Rhodopila > Rhodopila sp. Next base: position 2,475,488 of record NZ_OZ255846.1, read on the forward strand.
CTATGTGCGGCAGCGAAACATTCACGATGGTGGTGTCGAGCACCTCCATGAACGCGCCCAGTGTCACGACAACCGCCACCAGCCATGGATTGGAGCGCGGCTTCCAGCCTTGAGTATCGCTCACCGAACCGTAACCGTGGGCTCGACGGAAATTCCCAGCGGCAGGATGTGATCTTTGTCGAGACCGTGATCGATGATGATCTTGACCGGCACCCGGCGCACGATCTTGACGAAGTTGCCGGTCGCGTTTTCCGCCGGGAAGGTCGAGAACCGGGCGCCGCTGCCCTGCTGGATGCTGTCGATATGGCCTTGCAGATGCAGGTTCGGGTAGGCGTCGACGTCCATCGTGACATGCTGCCCGGGATGCATGTCGGTGAGCTGGTTCTCCTTGAAGTTCGCGGTCACCCAGACGTCTGGCGTAACGATGTAGAACACTTGCTGTCCGGCCTGGACGAAGGTGCCGAGATCGACGTTGCGGCGGGTGATATAGCCGTCCTGCGGCGCGATAAGGTCGGTGTACGACAGGTTGACCTCGGCCTGAGCCAGATTGGCATCGGCCTGGGAAACCTGGGCCTGGCGCTGGCGCACCGTGTCCTCGGCCGACTGGATGTTCTGCTGCACCAGTTGGGCGACTTTCACCTGCGCCTCGGCATTGGCGACCGACGCCGTGGTGGACCGCATCTGGGCGTTCGCCTGGTCGATATCGGTCTGCGTCGTCGCCCGCGGATCGACCGCGTGCTGGCGTCGATAGGCCTGCTCGGCCTGCGTCTTGTTGGCCTGCGCCTGTTGCAGTTGAGCCTGAGCCTGCTGCAGCGAGGCCGGCGCCTGCACCTGGGCAATGTCGAGCGCCACCTGCGCGCTGGATAGTTGCGCCTGCGCCAGCGACAGGCTGGCCCGGGACTGATCGCGCGCAGTGATGTAGTCGCGTGGGTCGATCTTTAGCAGCAGATCGCCTTTGTGGACAAATGTATTGTCATCGACGTGCAGTTGCGTGACGTAGCCCGCAACCTTGGCGGCATAGGCGACAGCGTTGCCTTCAGTGTAGGCATCATCGGTGCTCTCCAGGTTGCGCGTCGTGAACCAATACACGGCGCCGGCAATGATCGCCGCCAACACGACCAGTGCCAGGATGATCAGCGGCCAGCGACTGCGCGGTTTTTGCTCTGGGTCATCCGGCTTATCCTCGCGCGACTGGCGGTCGTCGTCTCTTGCCTTGCCCTTCGCCTTGTCGGGGGACCGCTCAAGCTGATCGCCGCGCGGCGGCGCGGCCTGGTCGGGTTTGTCACCCCCCGGGTTCTCGCTCCTGCCTGCATCGTCCATTGTCTGGCTCAACCCCGACCCTCACTCCTCGCCGCGATGCAACAACGTCAGGAATTGGAAAAAGTCAGGTGGCGATCACGTCATGGTGAAGGCTCGGACGACGGTGTTGCCGAACCGCCGGCGGGCGGCACGGCTCACACGGCCGATCGCCGCGAAAGCATCGCCGTGGGCATCAGACATATGCGGCGGACGAGATAATGCCTGCTGCCTTGCGCCGCTTGCCGGGTGGCTGGGAGGTTATCCGGTGCGGCCACAGTTCAGCCTCTACAACTGTCTTTACGGCAGCGCGCCGGGGTGGCTTGGTGTCGCGGCGCCGGGTTTGCCGAAGCGGTACCGGGCTGACAAACTTGCACGGTCCGGAAAACAAGGACGCGGAAGGAAACATCCATGCGGCGCCACCCCACCCCGCTGCTCGCGGCGGTCCTCGCGATGTCGTTGCCCGCTGCTGCGACGGCCGAGGTCATCGTGTCCTCGAACGACGGCCACACCATCATGGACGGGCAAGGCAAGCTGGTCGCGCCGGCCCAACCCGCGCCCGACACGATCAGCGTGATCGACGTGACATCCGTCCCGCGACGCATCAAGGCCACGTTCGATGCACCCGGCAGCGTGGTGGGACCGCCCGGCGCGATCTGGCTCAGCGCCGACGAATCCTGGGGCATCGTGACCGCCGCGACCAAGGCCGACGCCGATGCCAAGTCCGGGGGGACCAAATCCGGCGGCATTTCCCCCGACGACCGGGTCGCGGTGTTCGACCTCAGCGCCAACCCGCCGAAAGTCGTGCAGACCGTCACCGCCGGGTTCGGCGCCAGTCAGGTCCGGGTCGCGCCCGATGGCCGCCTTGCCTTGGTCGCCAACCGCGCCGAGGGCACCGTCTCGGTCTTCGCCGTCGACGACAAGCGGCTGACCGCGGTCGGCAAGGTCGACACCGGCAACGCGAAATCGATGCCCAGCGCGGTGGTCTTCGTCGATGACCACACCGCTCTGCTGACCCGCGGCGGCGACAACATGGTCAGCGTGCTGCATATCGAGGGCACCAAGGTGACGATCGACCCGCGACCGATCACCACCGGGCTGGCGCCCTACAGCATGGACGTCAACGCCGCGCACACGCTGGCGGCGGTATCCAACATGGGCCGCGGAGAGGGCGACGAGGATTCGGTCAGCCTGATCGATTTGACATCGAAACCCTATCGCTGCGTCGGCACCTTCGGTGTGCCCAGCGGACCGGAACCGATGAAGTTCTCGCCCGATGGGCGCTACTTGGCGATCGGCGCGGAGCACGGCACCACCAAGCCGGCGACCAATCCATTCCACCACGATAACGGACTGCTCGGCCTCTACGCGGTGCAGGGCCAGACCCTGCACAAGCTAGCCGAGACCTCTACCGGCCCGTGGATCGAGGCGATCGCGTTCACCCGCGACGGCAAGACCATCCTGCTGCAGGGCATGCAGAATCGCCAGATCGAGGTGTTCGATTGGAACGGCCGGAGCCTGACCCGCGGCAACACCTTGGCGGTGCCGAACGCCGGCCCGGAATCCTTTGCCACATCCTGGCCTTAGAGCTTGGTGCGCTGAACCAGCAAGCGGGTGATCTTCATCGATCTGCCGCGGCGGCGGACGGTGGCTCCGTCTGGGTTCGCGCCCCCTCACGCAGCTGCTTCGCGGCCCTCCCTTGGAGGGAGGGCGCGTCCCCTGTGGCTGTTTGTTTCGTACGAAACGAACTGATTTTTTTACAGATACCGCTTTGCCCAAATCGCTTTTTGTGCCACAATAACGATTGGAGATTGAGTTCGACCCGGACAAGAGCGCCAAGAACGACAAGCAATGCGGCCTGCCGTTCGAGCGGGCGGCGGAACTGGAATGGGATAGCGCGCTCGCCGTCGCCGACGACCGACACTACTACGGCGGACAGCGGATCGTCGCCTTGGCCCCGATGCAGGGGCGGCTTTACGTGGTCTGCTACGTCATGCGCGGTCAGGTCCGCCGGATCATCAGCTTCCGCAAGGCCAACAAGCGAGAGGAGCGAGCCTATGAACAGGCCATCACTGACCGAAGCAAACGGCGAGGTCCGCGAACTGACCGCCGACGACTTCAAGGCCATGCGCCCGATTGCCGACGTTGACCCCGGCATGACCGGCGCGATGAACGCCATGCGGAACAAGGGCGGCAGGCCGAGGGTTGAAAACCCGAGGGCACACATTGCCTTCCGATGGGACAGGGACTTGGTTGCCACCATCAAGGCAACCGGGAAAGGCTACAACGCCCGTGTTGAGCGCGTGTTGCGTGAGGCGTTGGCGAAGGGCGGGTTTTGATAATCACCATTGTGGAAACTGCGAATGGTGGAGGTTGGAAAGCCAGCGGTCCTAGCGGGCCGATCAGGATAAGGCTCACCGACCACAACCGATTCGACATTATGGATCATTACGTCGATGTGGTAAGCGGCCCGGAAATCCACACTTCAGGTTTCGTCTACCGATGACCCGCTCTCCGGCCTGTCCGAGGATGAAACCTCGCTATCATTGGCGTGCCAGCGGCCTCGGGCGCCCGGCGTAGCGGGGCATCGTGTCGGGCATGAAGCTCTCGCCAGGCTCCGGTCGCTGCGCCCCGAACACGCAGCCGAGGAAATCGAGCGTCTTCTGAACCGCCCAAATCTCGTCATTGGCCGAGGGCGGTCGGATGATCGCGGGATCGCCGACCGCAATCCAACCTAGCGGGACGACGGCGCCCTGACACGGCGCCTCCGCATGACGCCAGCAATCGACCGCCGAGCGGCTGTTCGGCGGCCGTCATCGCACGCTACCCCAGCCGCGGATCCGGCACCCGCGCCGCCGCCAGAATATCCACCGCCGTCGCCCCCGCCGCCAACAGCGCCGCGGCACAGGCATTCGCCGTCGCGCCCGATGTCATCACGTCATCCACCAGCAGGATCGTCCGCCCGCTGATGCGCCCCAGCCGAGATTGTCGCACCTCGATCGAACCACCGATCTCGCGCGCGCGCTCGTCCGGCGACTTGTCCTCCAACGGCGCGGTGCGCCGCGTGCGCACCAGCCCATCGGGCAGCACCGGACGACCTGCCAGCCGAGCGATCGCATGCGCCAGCACCGCTGCCTGGTTGTACTTGCGCTCGAACAGCCGCCGCCGGTGCAGCGGCACGGGCACCAGCGCATCTGCCCGCGCCAGCAGCGCCGCCCCGGCACGTTGCATCATCGGCGCCAGCACCTGCGCCAGATCGGTCCGGTCGCCATGCTTCAGCGGCAGGATCAGCCGCCTCGCCTGCTCGTCGTAACGCAACGCCGCCCTGGCCTGGCGAAACAAGGGAGGCTGCCCCCGGCAGCCTTCGCACAGCCGCTCCGACCCACCCTGCTCAGCGGCGGCGAACGGCACCCCGCAGCCGACGCAGAATGGAGCGCTGATGAAATTGGTCCGGCCGAAACAGGCCGCGCAAAGCTGACCGTGCACGCCCACCGCATTGTCGCACGCCACGCAGCGCGGCGGCAGCAGCAGGTCCAGCGCAACGCGCCCGCCGCGCCACAGCCAGGCTGCGCGTGTGGCGCTAGGCGGCGGCGTGAGCTTCACCGGGCATCCCGAACCGCACCGTCGCGTCGCGCTGGATCTCGCGCACCAGATCGATCTCCCACGACAGATAGGCGTTCATCGCCTCCTGCACGCCGGAGTTGCGGTCGTAGGGACGCAGGTAGAAGTCGACGCAGGCGTCATCCGCCGGCGTGGTGCGGTCCTTTACCAACGGCCGGCCGAACGCGTGCCAGGCGTCGGTGCCGCCGTCCAGCACATGCACCGTCGCACCGGTCAGAGCCTCGACCTCGACCACCGCCAGGCGGCCCAGCATGCCGTCCGGTGAGGTGATCACGACGTGCCGCGCCGCCGCAAGCTGCGGCTGCAGCGACTCGAGCCGGCTGCGCACACCCCACAGCGCGCCGGGGATATGCCCGTCGCGGAAATCCACGCTGCGCCCCAGATCCAGCACCAGCGTGCCGGCGCCGCTGTCCTGCAGATGCACCAGCCCGGTCACATCGACCAGCTTCACCGCCGCGCCCAGTTCAGGCACCGCGACCGGAGCGCTGCCGGGCGCGCTGACGGCCTCCAGCCCGCCCTCGACCACGAACACGTCGCGGTGCCCCATCTGGCGCAGCCACCCGGCCGCCATCCTGGCCCGCACGCCGGTATCGTCCACCAGCACGATCCTGGCGTTCAGCACGCCGATCCAGCCGTCGGTCGCCTGCACCAACTGGCCGCCCGGCGCATTGCGGCTGCCGGGACGATGTCCGGCGCGGAACTCCGCCGGATCGCGCACATCCAGCACATACAACGTGCGTTCGGGATCGTCCTGGAACCGTGTAAGGTCCATCGCCCCGATCACCCCCACGCCAGACGTCTCGGCGAACGCGCGGGCCCGCTGCAACGCCAGCGCCGCGGTCTTCGGCGTGCCCGGCTGGAACTTCTCGGTGCGGCCGCGATCGCAGCGCAGCCCGGCGAGTTCCCACCCCATGGTGCCATTGCGCAACGCCACCACCTTGTTCGGAATACCCGCTCGGCGCAGGCTTTCGGCGCCCAGGATGCTGCGCGTGCGGCCGGCGCAGTTGACCACCACCAGGGTCTTCGGATCGGGTACCAGGTCGCCGATGCGATATGCCAGCTCGCCCCCGGGCACGCTGATCCCGGTCGGGATCGACATACGGGTGAATTCCTCCAGCGTGCGGCTGTCCAGCACCACCATGTCGCGCCCGGACTCGATCCAAGTCTTCAGCTCGGGCGGATCGACGCTCTCGGTGCCGTAATGGTGTTCCACCCATTCGCCGAACGCCTTCGACGGCACGTTGACCCCGCTGAACAGCACGTATCCGGCTGCCGCCCAGGCCGGCGTGCCGCCTTCCAGCACCGCCACATCGGTCGCGCCGATCGATTCCAGCCACTCCGCCAGGGTCTCGGCGATGCCCCGCCCGTCATCCACGCAGCAGATCCGCACCGCCAAGCCTGGCAGCAGCGCGCGGGCTCGGATCTCCTTGCGTGCCAGGCCGCAGGGGACCGCCCAGAACAGATGCGAGGCGCCGAATTCGCCATCCTCCCGCGCGTCCAGCAGCGCGAGTTCCTGCCCATCGGTGATCCAGCCATGCAGCGTCTTGGCGCTGATACGTTTCATTGTGGTATCCTTACAGCACGATAGCGCTGAACGGAACATCCAAAACGCGCGAATCGTGCGATCAAACAACGGGCGAGACTATTTCCGTCACGAAAATTCAGGCTGAAGATAGTCCGGTGCCCGGCGCCCCAAATCCATCGCATCATGCGCCGAAGCAGGCTACGAAAACCCCAACCCGGCCGCGGGACCGCGGTTCACCATCGATGGCGAAGTTTCCGACGCCGACACCAAACCCACAGCCGCAACGTCCAGAGCGGGAGGATCCCGTGACCGAAGAACCGGTCCGTGCCTGACGGTAGTGCCGACCCGACCCGCTTGGCAACGCACGGTGGCGGGCGCACATGCCGATGCATGGATTCCATGCTGGTCTTCGATCGCCGCGCCGTCCGCCGCCATCGCGACCGAGCGGCGCGCACTATACACTTGCTGGCCGACGTGCTGCGCGACGCCGCCGAACGCCTGCTCGACCGCCTGGACGATACCAACCGGCGGTTCACCGATGCGCTCGACCTCGGCGGCCGCGGCGCCGTTGCCCCGCTGCTGCGACAGCGCGGGCTGCGGGTGATCAGCGCCGACCTGTCTCCTGGCATGGCCGCGCTCAATGCCACTGCTTGCGTCGCCGCCGACGAGGAATGCCTGCCGTTCGCCGCCGCCAGCTTCGACCTCATCGTTGCCAGCCTGTCGCTGCACTGGATCAACGACCTGCCGGGCGCGCTGCTGCAGCTCCGTCACGCGTTGCGCCCCGACGGCCTGCTGCTCGCCAGCTTGCCGGTGCTGGGCACGCTGGCCGAACTGCGCGCCGCGCTGAGTGAGGCCGAGGCCGAAACCGCCGGTGGGGTCTCGCCCCGGATCTCGCCGTTTCCCGAACTGCGCGACTGCGCCAACTTGCTGCAACGCGCCGGCTTCGTGCTGCCGGTCGCCGATGTCGAGGACATCCGCCTGCTCTACGCTGACCCCGCCGCCGTGTTGACCGATCTGCGCGCCGCCGGAGAGACCAACGCGGTCCGCCAGCGCGACCGCGCCATCCCACCCCGCGCTTTGTTCCCCACCGCCCTCGCCCGCCTGCCGCTACAGGACGGCCGCGTGGCGGTCACCCTGCGCATGGCAGTGATGACCGGCTGGGCTCCGGGTCGATGACCGATGCTTGACCACAAGCTGAATCCTTGAGCAACCGCGATGAAAACGCCGTCAGCCTCGATCCCGGCAAATTTCGCCTGGGCGCGCCTGGTTCCCGAACTGCTGGTCGCCGACCTGGATCGCAGCCTGCGGTTCTGGCGCGACCTGTGTGGCTTCCAGGTCGCCTTCGACCGGCCCGAGGACCGCTTCGCCTATCTCGATCTGGATGGCGCGCAGGTGATGCTGGAGCAGCGCGGCCTGGGCCGGAACTGGGTTAGCGCGCCGCTGGAGGTGCCGCTTGGAAGGGGGATCAACTTCCAGGTCGGGGTTCATTCGATCCAGCCGATCCTGGCCACTCTACAAGCTGCTGGCTGGCCGCTGTTCATGCAACCCGAGCGAAAATGGTATCGCACGGGTTCGTTCGAGACCGGCGTGGAGCAGTTTCTGGTGCAGGACCCGGACGGCTACCTGATCCGGTTTTCCGCGCCAATCGGTGAGCGTGCGGCAGGCTGAAACCCCGGCGTGGCGACTTTCTGCCTTTCAATCCGGCCCACTGCCTATCATGCCTGCCACTGCCTATCATGCGTGCCCGCTGCCTAGCATCCGTGAAGGTTGATTGTGGGCCGGCGCGGATGCGGGAGGAGTCGGCCGCGGCGACGCCGATCATATCGTGTGCGGCACGGCCAACCCGCGGTTGTCGAGCACGCGGTTCGTTGTGTGTTCCGTCGGCTAACTGTCGTTTGACAAAAAATCTCGCCCCCGCTTACAGCCGTGTGCCGGCTTAACCGATCGACAACCCTGCACCGTCCATCTTGCGCGCTGTCGCAACCCCGCAGCCGCAGCAGTCATGTCCGCAGTCCATCGTCTCGATTTCCAAGCGCTTGCCTACGACAGCGGCCAGACCTCGCCGCCCTCGATCACGTTCGCCTACCCCGGCGCCTATCCCGGCTTCGCCGCGGCCGGCACGGACCCAAGCTACTCGATCGCCAAACGGCTCTCGGACATCGTGCTGTCGCTGGCCGGCCTGGCGTTTATGGGCATCCCGATGCTGCTGATCGCGACCGCGATCCGCCTCACCAGCAGCGGGCCCGCGCTGTTCCGCCAACAGCGGATCGGATTGAACGGGCGGCCTTTCGTGATGCTGAAGTTTCGCACCATGCATCACAGCGCCGAAACCCCCAGTGCTTTGCATCAAGCTACCCGCCACGACCCCCGAGTCACTCGCATCGGCGCCTGGCTTCGCCAAACTTCGCTGGATGAGCTGCCGCAGTTTCTCAACGTGTTTGGTGGTTCGATGTCAATGGTCGGGCCACGCCCGCACGCGCCCAACACGCGCGCCGCGGGGCGCCCGTTCGAACTCGTCACCGACCGCTACGCCGCCCGCCATTGCGTCAAGCCGGGCATGACCGGGCTTGCCCAGGTGCGCGGCTGGCGCGGCGAAACCGATACCGAAGAGAAACTCCTGCGCCGTGTCGACAGCGATCTTGAATACATCGCCACCTGGAGCATCGGGCGCGACCTGATGATCCTCTGGCGCACCATCGTGACCCTGTTCCGCACGCCGAACGCTTACTAGGAGGACGGACTGATGAGATCGGTGACCTTGGATCATCCAGCCGCCGCGGTGACCCTCGAGCCATCGCAGTCCGCCCTGCTCGATCGCCCGGCCGCCCGTTCCCGCCACCGCACGCACTATTCGGACGAATCGATCGCCGAACAATTCGGCCTGCTCACCAACCAGCCGCGCGTCGCCGTGCTGATCCCATGCCATAACGAGGAAACCGCCATCGGCAAGGTCGTCGCCGACTTCCAGGATGCCCTGCCGAACGCCGTGGTCTACGTCTACGACAACAACTCGACCGACCACACCACGCTGGAAGCGCGCGCCGCCGGCGCCGTCGTCCGGCACGAGCGGCTGCAGGGCAAGGGCCACGTCGTGCGCCGCATGTTCGCCGATATTGACGCTGACATTTATATCCTGGTGGACGGCGACGACACCTATGATGCCGCCGCCGCGCCGCAGATGCTGGCCATGCTGCGGGAGCAGCAACTCGACATGGTCAGCGCCGCACGCCACGGCGCTGTGCGCGACGCGTATCGAGCCGGCCATCGCCTCGGCAACGTGGTGCTGTCCACCTTGGTCGCCTGGGCGTTCGGTGGCGGCATCCGGGACCTGCTGTCCGGATACCGCGCCTTCAGCCGCCGCTTCGTCAAATCGTTCCCGGCGCTGTCATCGGGTTTCGAGACCGAAACCGAGCTCACCGTGCACGCCCTGGCGCTCAACATGCCGGTTTGCGAGATCGCGGCCAGCTACCGCAGCCGCCCGGCCGGGAGCCATTCCAAGCTGAACACCTGGATCGACGGCATGCGCATCCTGCGCGCCATCGTCACCCTGATCCAGCAAGAGCGCCCGCTGCAGGTGTTCTCGCTGTTCGCGCTGGCGAACCTGACGCTTGGCGTCGGCCTCGGCATTCCGGTGGTGGTCGAATTCCTGCGCAGCGGCCTGGTGCCGCGACTGCCGACCGCGCTGCTGTCCACCGGACTGGTGCTGCTGTCCTCGCTGTCGGTCTGCTGCGGCCTGATCCTGGACGCCGTGGCGCGCAGCCGCAAGGAGAGCAAGCGCCTAGCCTACCTGGCGATCCCCGCGGTGGACGCGCCGCGATGACCCGTTCCGCGGGACGCCCCGCAATGACCGGTTACGTGGGACACCCCGCGATGACCATCCACGCGAGACACCCCGCGATGACCATCCACATGGGACACCCGCGATGACCATCTACGCGGGACGCCCCGCGATGATCGCCCACGCGGGACACCCCGCGATGACCACCCGCCTGGTTGCCGGCGCCGCCGCCCCGCCGGATGGACCCTACGACGCCGACATCATCATCCTGGCGTTGGACCGCACCGCCGAAACCATCGCCGCGATCCGCTCCGCCCGCGACCAGACCGGCGTTGCGGCGCATGTCTTCGTGCTCGACCAGGGGTCGCAACCCGAGGCGCTGCGGGCCCTTGCCGAGGCCGTCGCCGAGGCCGCCGATGTCACCCTGTTGGCATCGTCGCAAAACCTCGGCGTGGCCGGCGGCCGCAACCTGATGTCCGCGCTGGGCCGCGGCCGCGCCATCGTCGCACTCGACAACGACGCCGAGTTCGCCACGCCCGACACCGTCGCCCGCATGCTCACCGCGCTCGACGCCGAACCGAGGCTGGCCGCGATCGGCTGCCGCATCGTCAGCCACGCCGACGGCACCGACGACCTGTCGTCCTGGGGCTATCCCGCCGACCTGCTGTCCTGTGCCGCGGAATGCTTCGACACCGTCACCTATGTGGGCGCCGGCCACGCAATCCGCCGAGCCGCTTGGGAACAAGCCGGCGGCTACGACTCCAAGCTGTTCTTCTGCTGGGAGGAATTCGACTTCTGCCTGCGCGCCATCGCGCTTGGCTGGCGCGTTCGCTACCGCGGCGACATCGTCGTCCGCCACAAGGTCGCCGCCGAACAGCGGGTCGGCTGGACCGCGGCGCGCTGGTTCTACTTCGTGCGCAACCGGCTCTATATCGAGCGCAAGTTGGGCCGCGGCTGGGCCGCGCTGGCCCCCCGCGCCGCCGGCTATCTGTTAAAAGGCTCACGCAACCGGCTGCCGCTGCAGACGCTGCGCGCGATCCTCGCGGCCGTCGACATGGCCCCCCGTTCGCCCACCCGCCCGATGCCCGCGGCTGGCGCATCCTACCTGACCCGCAACGACCGCGCCCACCGCGGATCGTTGCTGCACCGCCTCAGCCGCGAAGCGCTCGGCCGCCTGGCATCCGATCGCAGAGAAGCGTAGGACGCTGCGCGACCGTCAGGTCGGCGACTTCCAGTCCCGGCACCCCGACCGTGCCGATCATAGCCCCAGTTGCAGCGTCACCAGCCCGACGCCCCGGCTGTAGCCGGTCACCAGGGCCTCGGTCGCGATGCTCGACCCGTGCAGATCGGTCTGGTCGTAGGTGAACACCAATCGCGCGTTGCGGTTCAGCACCCAGGTCATCCCCACCCCGGCGGTGGTTCCGGTCTGATGGCCGCCCTGGAAGAAATCGGCCCGCTGTAACCCGATCGACGCCTTGAACAGCAGATCGCGCAAGTATTCGTGGTCGATCGTCAGCCGCGCCGACGAGTAGACCAGGCCCGACACACCTTCCTGTTCCGCCGGTTCGGTGTCGCGGCTGACCACCGCGCTCAGCGTGGTCATTCGGCTCGGCGACCAGCCAACCCCGGCCTCGGCGATCAGCGTGTTCTGCCGGGGATACAGCCGGCTGCTGAACCGACGCGTCTCACCGCCCACTAGCGCCCGCCAGCGCCACACCGGATCATCGTTGAAATCGATCCCCGCCAGCATCTGGTAGGCGGTCGAATCCGGACTCGGCTGGCCGGGCGGCGTATGCGTGTAATCCTGCCCGATCGCTCGCCCCACCAGCACCAGGTCGCGCAGCGGAGCCAGTTCGTAGCGCACCGTCACCCCGGCCTGGGCCACCACCCGGTCGCGATACGTCTGGCTGGCGGGAAGCCCCAGCAAGGTCGTGCCGGCATAGCTCCAGTTGGTCGCCTGGAGGCTGGGCGTGATGGTCCAGCGCCCGTCGGAGATCGCATACGACGCCCGGATGTCGTCCAGTTGGAAGGCGATTGGCCGATCGCTCGCCAGGCTGTCCAGCGCACCGCGATCCTCGTGCTGGGACACGTGCGCGAAGCCGATGCTCAGCCTGTCGTCGCCGATGTCGATCCGGGCGCCGGCCGACACCGTTCCGTCGGTGTGATCCTGGCTTGGTAGCGACAGAAAACGCGTATCCCGCACCGACGCCACCGCGCCGAAGGCATCGCGCGACCAGTCGGTATCGACCGACACCGAGGGGGACGTCACCACCTCCCAACTGCCACGCCTATACGGTCCGGGCAGCGCGTTGCTGGTGTAGCCCACACTTTCCTCGAGCCGCGGCGAGAAGCGCACATCGGCCTCGCGCAGTCCCAGGGGCATCTGCTCGGGATGCAGCCGGGTTTCCACCGTGACCCCGTCATCGGCGTCGTAGCCCGGCACCCCGTCCGGCAACAACGCGGTCATCAGTTCGGCGACTGCCCGCCCGGCGATGCAGACCACCAGGGCGAGGGCCGTAAAACCCGACAGCAAGGTCGATCGCGCCCACATGCGACGCGTACTATCGTCGGCAAAGCCTAATGGCCGGTTAACGCCGTCTGCCTACGATCCGATCGCGGCCGGCCAGGGGATCGTCAGGTCCCGGCCGAGCTGCCGCGGCATCCGATCCGGGTGCGCCATCGCCCGCTTTATCGCCGCGCTCGAGGCGCGACCGGCCACCCCTGGGGGCGCCGCTTGTCAGGGCGCGTCCCGTATGGACGTTGGCCGAAAGCTGACTCCCTCGCGGGTCGAACACGCTGTGCGGCCTGGCTGAGGGGGGTCGATTGGCGTGCCGTTGGGCATTCGGGCGTCGGGCTCGTGGCCGCTGAGCGGCGACGCATGGGCTTAAGTGCTTGCAAATCCACTGCCGGTCGATTAAGTGGACTGTTCCCTTTCAATATATACCGGAGGCTGAGCGCATGGCGCGCGTCACCGTTGAAGACTGCGTTCAAAGAGTGCCGAACCGCTTCGAGCTTGTCTTGCTGGCGGCGCAGCGTGCCCGCAACATCAGCCGCGGCGAGGAACTCACCGTCGGGCGCGACAATGACAAGAACCCGGTCGTCGCGCTGCGCGAGATCGCCGATGAGACAATCGAGCTGCCCCGCATCGAGCAGGACCTGATCAAGTCGCTGTCGCGTTCGCCGGAGCCGGAGCCGGCCGACGAGGAAGTTTTGGACCTGATCCCGACGGACCAGAACATCTTCGGGTTACAGGACGTGTCGGCCGACGAAGAATCCGCGACGCTGCCGACCGAAGGCGGCGAGGACCTGACATCGGAAGACCTGGAAGCGGCCATCGAGGCGGAACTCGGCGGCCGAGCCGCCCGGTAACCCGGGATGAAGGACGGGGGCTTCGGCGGTGACATGAATCGGTCCGCGCCGGCCCCCGCTGGGCCGGGTCGGCCGCTCCGGGTTGGCGCGAAAATGGTGCCCGGAGACCTGGTCGAATTGGCGACGCTGCCGGGGCCGGCGGCATTGGCGCAGTGCGCCCTGACCGGCAAAATCCTGGATTACGATCCCAAGGCGGACACCCGGCTGATCGACGCGGCCTATGACCTGGCCGAGCGGGCGCACGTCACGCAGCGGCGTGAAAATGGCGATCCGTATTTCTCCCATCCGGTGGCGGTTGCCGAAATCCTGGCCGGTTACCGGCTGGATGTGGCGTCGATCGCGACGGCATTGCTGCATGACGTGGTCGAGGACACCTCGGTCAGCCTGACGGAGATCGAGCGTCGGTTCGGCAGGGAAATCGCCGGGCTGGTCGACGGTGTAACCAAGCTGACGCGGCTGGAGCTGCAGTCCGACCGGACCAAGCAGGCGGAAAACTTCCGCAAGCTGGTGCTGGCGATGAGCCGCGACATCAGGGTGCTGCTGGTCAAGCTGGCGGACCGGCTGCACAACATGCGGACGCTGCATTTCGTGCGCGATGCGGAGCGGCGCAAGCGGATCGCTCGGGAGACGATGGAGATCTATGCGCCGCTGGCCGAACGCATCGGCATGGACACGGTGAAGACCGAATTGCAGACGCTGGCGTTCACTCAGTTGGAGCCGGAGGCTTATGGCACCATCCAGGCCCGGCTGAACTTCCTGCGCGGGCAGGGGGCGGACGTGATCGACGATGTGCGACGCGAGTTGATCCAGGTGTGTCGCGACGCCGGGGTGGAACCGACCGAGATCATGGGACGCGAGAAGTCGCCGTTCTCGATCTGGGAGAAGATGCACCGCCGGAACGTGGCGTTCGAGCAACTGTCCGACATCATGGCGTTCCGCATCGTGGTGCGGACCAAGGGCGATTGCTACGGCGCGCTGGGAGCGGTGCACTCGGCCTATCCGGTGATCGCCGGGCGGTTCAAGGATTACATATCGACGCCGAAATCGAACGGCTATCAGTCGCTGCACACCGGGGTGACGCTGCGCGAGCCGCGCAACCAGAAGATCGAGGTGCAGATCCGTACAGCGGAAATGAACGACGTGGCGGAGAATGGTGTCGCCTCGCACTGGGTCTACAAGGCGCCGGACAAGCAAGTCGACGGCACCGACGTGCAGCGCTTCCGCTGGGTGCAGGACCTGCTGGAAATCCTGGATGATTCGGCGGCGCCGGATGACTTCCTGGAGAACACCAAGCTGGAGCTGTATGCCGACCAGGTGTTCTGCTTCACGCCGAAGGGGCAGTTGATCCAGTTGCCGCGCGGGGCGACTCCGGTGGATTTCGCTTATGCGGTGCACAGCCAGGTCGGCGACACCTGTGTCGGCGCCAAGGTCAATGGCCGGCTTATGCCGCTGCGGCACCATCTGGAGAACGGCGACCAGGTGGAGATCATGACCGCGCGCGGCGGCACGCCGTCGCCGCAGTGGGACCGGTTCGTGGTCACCGGCAAGGCGCGGGCCAGGATCAGGCGCTTCATCCATCAGGAGCAGCGTCAGCAGAGCCGCGATTCGGGGCGGGTTGAGCTGACCAAGGCGTTCCGTCAGGCCGGCGTGGATGGATCGGAGAAGGCGCTGGAGCCGGCCTTGAAGACGCTGAAGCTGGCGACGGTCGACGATTTGTACATCGCCGTGGGCAACGGCAACCTGGTCGCCAAGGATGTGGTGCACAGTGCCTATCCGGAGCTGCGCCAGGCGACGCGCGGGCCGCGGATGGTGCCGCCGATGCTGCCGCGCGGCAAGTTGTCGGCGCGCCACGACGTCGATATGCCGGTGACCGGGCTGGTTCCCGGCATGGCCTACAGCTTTGCCGGCTGCTGCCATCCGGTGCCGGGCGACGAGATCGTCGGGATCGTCACCACCGGCAAAGGCGTCACCATCCACGGGCGGGAATGTCAGACGTTGACCGCGTTCGCCGCGACTCCGGAACGGTTCATCGATATCGAGTGGAACTACGAGGCGGTGGGCAAGGAGGCGGTGGGCAAGGAGGCAGCGGGCAAGTCGGGGGCGATGAAGGCGAGCGGCCATACCGCCCGGATCAGCGCGATCGCGGCCAACGAGCACGGCGCGCTGGCCGATATCTCGAACGCGGTGGCCAAGCAGGACGGGGCGATCGCCAACCTGAAGATCGTCAACCGCCAGCAGGACTTCATGGAGGTCATGGTCGACGTGGATGTGCGCGATCTCGCGCATCTGTCGAAGGTGATCGTGGGCTTGCGCGGGTTGAAGACGATCAAAGGCGTGGAACGGGCGACCGGGGGCTGATGATGCCCGGGCGTGCAAAGCCGGGGCGCGGGAAGCTGGGGCATGGCATGCTGGGTCTGCCTGGCGCCCGACTTGAATGCGGAGCGCGGCGGGCCGGTGGCGACACGGTCTGATCCGATCCCGAAATTCGGCGACCGACGGCGGATGCGCGTCGGCTTGCTGGGCGGGTCGTTCAATCCCGCGCACGAGGGGCATCGGCTGGTGGCGGAACTGGCGATGCGGCGGCTCCGGCTGGATCAGGTCTGGCTGCTGGTATCGCCCGGCAATCCGTTGAAATCGGCGAACGGGATGGCTCCGTTGGCGGATCGCCTGGCAGGCGCGGCGCGGATCGCGGACGGGCGGCGGGTGGTGGCGAGCGGGATCGAGGCGGCGTTGCGGACGCGCTATACCGTCGATACCATGCGGTCGTTGCTGCGGCGCTTTCCATCGGCGAAGTTTGTCTGGATCATGGGGGCGGACATCCTGGAGCAGTTGCCGCGCTGGCGCCGCTGGGGCGATATCGTGCAGCGGCTGGGGTTCGTGGTGCTGCCTCGGCCCAATCACTCACGGCGCGCGCTTGCGGGACAGGCGGCGCATCGGCTACGGGCGGATCGCCGGCCGGCGCGGCAAGCCGCGCTGCTGCCGGGTGCGGCCCCTGGATGGGTGTTCCTGCCGGGCCGCCAGACTGCCGCTTCGGCTACCGCGATCAGAGCGAAATCGTCGGAGGCGGACTCGCCGGGGAGGTGAATTTCGCTGTCAAACAATGGTTTGGGGCGGTCTCCGTGAACCAGGGTTATCGGATACAGCTTTAAATCAGCCGCTGAAGGACATGTGCCATAACCAAGACGCCGAAGATTTCGTCCTCGCCGGCAAGGCATAAGCCGGCGCCGCGCAAGATCGCGGTCAAGCCGAAGTTGCCGGAGGCTGGGGTGGTGCAGGGCGGCCCGCGCAAGAAGACGATCGCGGCCGGGCCGAAGCAGGCCAGGGCCGCGGCGGGGAAGGTGGCAGCGGAGCCGTCGGTGCTGGACCGGCTACAGGCGGTGATCGTCGGCAGTCTGGACAACGACAAGGCGGAAAACGTGGTCACCATGGATCTGGCGGGCAAGGCGATGTTTTGCGACCGGATGGTGATCGCCTCGGGCCTGGCGGACCGCCAGATCAGCGCGATGGCGCAGCATCTGAGCGAGAAGCTGAAGGACGCCGGGTTGAAGCGGGTGCAGGTCGAGGGCGCCGGCGGATCGGACTGGGTGCTGATCGATGCCGGCGACATCGTCATCCATCTGTTCAAGCCGGAGGCGCGGACGATGTACGCGCTGGAGAAGATGTGGGGCGAGGATCTGGATGAAGCGGTGTGACCCGCGCCCAATGATCGGGGCGGTTTGATCGGGGGCGGGCGCAGGGGTTCGGCGGCGGAGTCAGCCTGGACGCGCCACGGAGTCTTGCAGGTCGGCACCCATCCGGGTGCCCTTTGGCTCGCGGCCCAATGCCACCATGACGGCGATGATCACCGCCACCACGCCAACCACGATGGCCAGCGCCATGGCGTAATCGCCGTCGAAGCGCTGGGCCAGCCAGACCTGGATATTGGCGTTGGCGGCGGCCAGGAAGTTGCCCAACTGATAGACCAATCCGGGGAAGGTGCCGCGGATCGTCGGCGGAGACAGTTCATTCAGATACACCGGCACCACGCCCCAGGCGCCTTGCACGCAGACCTGCATCAGGAAGGCCCCCAGCCCGAGCATGATCGGGGTGGTGGAGAATGCCCACAGGCGCAGGACGGGCAGCGCCAGCAGCGCGGCGATCACGATCCGCCATTTGCGCCCGATCCGCTGCGAAAGCGTGGCGAAGCCGATGCCGCCGAGGATCGCTCCGAGATTGGCGATGATCGAGATCGCCGAAATCGTCGTCGTCGAAAGATGATGCTGCGCGCCCAGGAACTCGCTGGGATAGAGGTCCTGTGAGCCGTGGCTGAAGAAATTGAACGCCATCATGACGATCGCGGCGAACGCTACCGGCCCTCCGCGCTGGCGCAGTACCGGCCAGATGCTGGCTCGGCATTCATGATGGCTACGGGCCAGCCAGTCCGGGCTCTCGGGCACGCTGCGGCGGATGTAGAACACCAGCAGTGCCGGGATTATGCCGACCATGAACATGCCGCGCCAGCCCAGCCAGGGCAGCGCCAGATACAGCACCGAGGCCAGCAGATAGCCGCTGGGAGCCTGCGCGTTGACGGTTTCGCTCAGGCCGCGATCATGCGCAAGAAAGCGCGGCTCGATCACGGTGCGGGTATCGCGAGACCGATGCTTGGCTGCTATAGCGACGCTGAGTCGGGCACGCTGTTACCCCGGCCGCCGCAGCCAAACCAACTAGGAGGAACGCATGGTGACATGGACGCGGATCACCGACCCCGAAACGGTATCGGGCATGCTGCCGGCTTGGCTCGGACGCCGCATGGTCGGACTTCGCGGCGCGTTCGGGCTGCTGCTGACGACGGGGGACGTGTTGCGGCTGACCTCGATCGCCGCGGCGCATCAATCCTCGGAGGGGCTGGTGCTGCTGGATGTCCTGCTGGATGACGCCGGCGTGCCGGAGGGCATCGACCTGGCCTGGCGATCCAAGCATTTTCTGGGGTCGCCGATTCAGGGTGCATCGGTGGCCACGGTGAACCTGGCCCAGGTCGTCGCCGCGGTGGAATTCACGGTGGCGGAAATGGCGCAAAACCCTGGCGACGAGACGGTGCCGTTCAGCGACGAGGTGGACGTTGACCGCAGTGAGGCGGCGCCCGAAGCGGTTGGCGGCGGCGGTCAACTGCTGCCGTCCTGATCCACACCGAACCGGCCGAGGCCGGGAAGCTTGACCGCCGGGCGACGAATATCGAGACCCGCGACTGCGCCCAGGATGTTGACCTCGATCCCGTCCACCCAAGCCAGCGTCACCCCGGCGTAGCCGCCCAGGGTCAGCCGCAGCCCGGGACCGGATCGCGTCCGGCGCAGCCATTGCCCGTCGTAGGGGTAATCCTTGCCGATCGCGGTCGGCGGCAGGCTGACGCGCATCTCGGGCACCGCATCCAGGATCGCCGCGACGAAGGTGTTTGAATTCGGTCCCGGCCAGGCGCGGTAGTCGCCGGCGTTGCGCCAGGCGTAGCCGGCGATTGCCGCCTCGATCTTCGCCAGCAACGCGGTGGCGGTGTCGCCGTCGGCGGCGAACACCACCTGGGGCACCTTGCCGAACCATCGCCCATCGGGTTCGAAACCGTTGACCCGGATCGGCAATTCGCCCCAGGCGGTGTAGTCGTAGCGGCGATACGAGGATGCGCCATAGGGTTTGAAAACGATCCAACAGTGCGACGCCATGATGCCGCGCCAACGTACCGTTTGGGCTGAGAAGATGCGCACCACCGCGGCCGCGTGAGGCTCCGGCGGTGGCAGCGCGCCGATGCTGGACCGATCGGCCGAACGCCATCCGCGGCCGGTGCCGCCGGCAAGGTAGCGCAGCGCCGCGATGCCGAGTGGCAAGAGATAGACCACGGCAAACAGCGTCAGGCCGGTCTTGAAAAGCGACATCATTCGGCAGAGATTGCCATGGCGCGGCGTAACGACAACCGGCGTGGCGACAACCGGTGGCCGCGGCTGGCACGGTCATCGTCAGTCCCGCCGCGCCGCCATCCAGGATACCGCGGCATCGAGAACCGTGTGCAGAAGCTCTGTATCGGTCCGACCTGACCGCTTGGGGACGTGGAACGAGTGATCGGCCTGGTCGAACAGTTTCAGCGTCGCGGCCGGTGCCAAGGTTTCGAGCGTGCGCGCAAGCAGCGCCGGGTTGGCCAGCGCGTCCCGGCTCCCCTGCAGGAACAGCATCGGGACCCGCATCTGGGCCAGATGGCGCGCCCGCTCGTCGGCTGGCTTGCCCGCCGGATGCAGCGGAAACCCGAGGAAGACCAGGCCGCGCACCTGCGTCAGCGGGGCCTCGGCCTGGGCTTGCGAGGTCATGCGGGCACCGAACGATTTGCCGCCGGCGAACAGCGCGAGACCGGGCGCGAGCCGGACCGCCGTCGCGACCGCCGCGCGAATCGTCGCATGAGCCAGTGCCGGGCGGTCGGGCCGCTTCGAGCGGTTTTCCATGTAGGGAAACTGAAACCGCAGGCTGGCGACCGCGCGCGCCTGCAGCCCGTCGGCGACCGCCGCCATGAAGGGGTGGGTCATTCCGGCGCCGGCACCATGTGCCAGCACCAGGCAGGCGCTGGGCCTGTCGGGGGTCTGCCAAAGTCCCGAGACCGTCTGGGCGGCGTCGACCGCGATGGTTATTGGATCAACGCTCACGCTAGTGCGAAATGGTCGGAGGCGGCATCGCCGGAGACATGAGTTTCGGTTTCATACAATGCGGATCGTCGGGCTCTGGCAACGCAGGAGACGTGAGTTTCGCTCTCAAACACTGCGAATCGTCGGAGGCTGGCAACGCCGGAGACGTGAGTTTCGCTCTCAAACACTCTGGAGCGGTGTCCGTGAAGTGAGGTGAACGAATACCGCACTAAGCGCAGGTGGGGTTCATCGGCAAAAACGCCTCCGCCGCCGGCAGCGTCCCGATCTCGGCATAGTAGTCCCAGGGTGCGCGGCTTTCATCCGGTCGTTTCACTCGATACAATGTCACGTCGTAGAGCAGCCTGCCGTCCGCGCGCAGCGTGGCGGGACGGCCGAAGTAATCCACCGGCATGGCGCGCATCGCCTTGTTGACGGCGATCGGGTCGTCGGTTGCGGCCTGCGCCATCGCCTTCAGGAAGTGCAGCGTGCTGGTGTAGTTGACCGCCTGGTTCTTGGTCGGCGCCGCCTTGCGGCTTGCCATGAACCGCTTCGAGAACGCCCGGCTCTGCTGGGTCTGATCCCAGTAGAATCCGGCCGGGAAAGTCAGCCCTTGGGCAACTTGCAGTCCGAGCGCGTGGATGTCGGTGATGTAGACCAGGAATCCGGCAAGGCGAGTGCCGTTCTTGCGCAGGCCGAACTCGGCGGCCTGCTTGATCAGGTTGACCTGATCCCCGCCCACCGCGGCCAGCCCGACGATCGCTGCCCCGGAACTCTGCGCGGCGATGATCTGTGAGGAAAATTCGGTGTTACCGATGGGAAATTTCGCATCGCCCACGACCTTGCCGCCGTTTGCCTGGATCGCCTTGGCGGTGAGTGCCTGCAGCGCCGCGCCGAAGCTGAAGTCGACGGTGATGAAGAACCAGGTGCGTCGGTCCGACCCGGCGGTCAGCTTTGCCGCCCCGGTGGTCAACGCGTGGGTGTCGTCCGCCCAATGGCTGCTGGTGGGCGAACAATTCTTGGAGGTGAATTCGCTGATCGCCGAGGCGGTGATCATTACCGTCCGGCCTTTCTGCCGCGCCACCTGCTGCACTGCGGCGGCAACCGGGGTCACCGGCAGGTCGATGATGGCATCGACGCCGGAATCATACCACGCCCGGGCGATCGAGCCGGCGATGTCGGGCTTGTTCTGGGTATCGGCGTGCAGGATCTCGATCTTGCGGCCGAGCACCACGCCGCCGAAATCCTCGGCCGCCATGCGTGCGCCGAGGATCGAACCGGCGCCGCCGGAATCGCTGTACGGGCCGTTCTCGTCGGTCAGGACCGCCACCCGCACCGGATCGGATGTCGCGGCGGCGGCGGAGAACGCGGGCATTGCCGCGCTGATCGCGGCGCCGCCGAGCACGGCCCGCCGGCGGAGATTCTTGCTGGTCATGGTGGACGTCCTCCGGGCGGATTATCGGGGCTTCATGCCTCCGCATCAATCAGCGCCGGGTCGCATCGAAGCGCTTCGGCAGGGCGCTCCCATAACGGGTGTAGTCGGGCTGGAGTTGGGGCATGTTCGCGGCGTAGGCGGTGACCTGCTGGCGGAACCTGGTTTCGAACATGAAGGCCAGGGTTCCGTCCAGCCGGTGCGGCTGCAGGTCGGCGTTGCTGGCGGCCTCGAACGCGGCGCGGTCGGGGCCGTGCGGCAACATGGTGTTGTGCAGCGAGAACCCGCCGGGCACGAAACCGCCGCCGGTCTTGCCGTCGTAGACACCGAGGATCAGGCCCATGAACTCGCTCATGATGTTCATGTGATACCAGGGCGGGCGGAAGGTGTCCTCGGCCACCAGCCAGCGATCGGGAAAGATCACGAAATCGATGTTGGCGGTGCCGGGCGTGTCGCTGGCCGAGGTCAGCACGGTGAAGATGCTCGGATCGGCGTGATCGAATTGCACCGGGCCGACCGGGGAGAACCGCCGCAGGTCGTATTTGTAGGGTGCGTAGTTGCCGTGCCATGCCACCACGTCGAGCGGCGAATGGTCGAGATCGGTCTGCCACAATGCGCCGCCCCACTTAACTGTCAGCCGGCACGATGTCTCGCGGTCCTGGTAGGCGGCGACCGGGGTCAGGAAGTCGCGCGGGTTGGCCAGGCAGTTGGCGCCGATGGGGCCGCGTTCGGGCAGGGTGAACGCGGCGCCGTAGTTCTCGCACAGATAGCCGCGGGCGGCGCCGCTGGGAAGTTCGACGGCGAACTTCACCCCGCGCGGCAGCACCGCCACTTCGCCGGGCGCGATGTCGATGATGCCGAACTCGGTGCGCAGGCGCAGCGCACCTTGCTGCGGCACGAACAGCATCTCGGCGTCGGCATTGTAGAAACAGGCGTCCACCATGGACTGGGTCAGCAGGTAGACATGCGCCGCCATCCCGGCGAGCGTTGCGGCATCGCCGGCCGTGGTGATGGTGTGCACGCCGGCGGGAAAGTCGTGCGCGTCGTCGGGGATCGGGATCGGGTCCCAGCGCATCGGTGCGGGGGGCAATTGGACTTCGGCGCAGGGAGCGGTGCGCCACAGGCCGGTATCGGCCGGGCGGAACTGGCCCCAGTGCGCCACGGTCGGGCGGATGCGATACAGCCAACTTCTCTTGTTGCTGGCGCGCGGGGCGGTGAATGGCGAGCCGCTGATCTGCTCCGCGTACAGCCCATAGGCGCAGCGCTGCGGCGAATTGCGGCCGACCGGCAGCGCGCCGGGGAGCGCTTCGGTTTCGAAGCCGTTGCCGAACCCCGACTGATAGCCGGTGGTAGCGGCCACGCTGAAGGTGGCGTCGTTCATCGATCGATCTTTCGTTGCTGTGCGGGTCGTTGCTGTGCGGGTCGTTGCTGTCTGGGGCGCGGTGTGTGGGTCGCGGCCGGGACGATCATGCGGTATCCTGACCAACAGGCAAACCAGGGGGAACGCCGATGCGGGGACTGACAGGGCGTGGCGTCTTGCTGACCGGGGGCGCCAGCGGCATCGGGCGGGCGACCGCGGTCCGCCTTGCCCAACAGGGCTGCCGCGTCGGCATCCTGGATATCGACGAGGCCGGCGCCGCGGCGACGGTCGCTGCCTGCCCGAACGGGGCCTGGTACGCGGCCACCGACATCACCGACCGGGCCGCTGTCGAGACCGCCGTCGCCCGCTTCGAGGCCGAGGTCGCCCCGGTCGATCTGCTTGCCAATGTCGCTGGCTGGGAACGCTTCAGCAATTTCCTGGATACCGACATCGCGCTGTGGGATCGCATCATCGGCATCAATTTGTATGGACCGATGCATCTACACCATGTCGTGCTGCCGGGCATGGTGCGGCGCGGCTTCGGACGCGTGGTCAATGTTGCCTCCGACGCGGGTCGGGTCGGGTCTTCGGGGGAGGCGGTGTATTCCGCCTGCAAGGGCGGCATCATCGCCTTCACCAAGACGATGGCGCGCGAGATGGCTCGGTTCGGCATTACGCTGAACGTGGTCTGCCCGGGGCCGACCGACACGCCATTGTTCGACGAGTTCAAGTCCGCCACGCAGGACGGCGCCAAGGTGGGCGCGGCAATGGCCCGAGCGGTGCCGCTGAAGCGCATTGGCCAGCCGGAGGACTATCCGGGGACCATTGCCTTCCTGCTGTCTGACGACGCCGCCTTCATCACCGGCCAGACGCTGAGCGTCTCGGGCGGCCTGACGATGTCCTGACAACCGAACGGAATTTCCGCATGCCAGAAACCGACGAGTATGAACTGCTGGGGCTTGGGCTGTGCTTCGAGGACCTGCCGGTCGGGCGCAAGTTCCGCACAATTGGGCGCACCCTGACCGAGGCCGACCTGGTGAACTTCATCGGCGTCACCGGGATGACGGAGGTGCTGTTCTCCAACACCGAATTCCTGCGCGAGGAAAGCGACATCGCGCGCCGTGTGGTGCCTGGCGCGATGGTGTATGCCTTCGCCGAGGGACTGCTGGTACACGCCACCATGCAGCACACCGGTTTCGCCTTCCTGAACATGGAACTGAACGTCGCCGGGCCGACGTTTGCCGGCGATACCATCCACGTCGAGTGCGAGGTGGTCGAAAGCCGGCGCAGTGCCAGCCGGGCGAACCGCGGCCTGGTGCGCACATTCAACACTGTGAAGAAACAAGATGGGTCGGTCGCGATCACCTATAATCCGCTGCGCATGGTCAAGGCGCGCGGCGCGGGGGATTGATGGTTCAGACGGCCGAGTCTGGTGGAAATGCCGGTCTGCGCTTGGCTTGATGTGACCCCAGGCCTTCGGCCACCTCGGGTCCGGTGAAGGACAGGAACTCCAGCGCCAGCGAGGCATCGAAGGTCGGGCCGGCCTGGCGCAGCCAGTTGTTCAAGGCGTATTTGGTGAACCGGATGGCGGTCTGCGCGCCTTCGGCGAGCCGGGTCGCGATCTCGATCGCCTTGGCATCCAGTTCGTCGTCCTCCACCGCCAGGCTGATCAGGCCGATGCGTTCGGCCTCGGCGCCCAGCACCTGCTCGCACAGCAGCAGGTAGTATTTCGCCTTCGCCAGCCCGCACAGCAGCGGCCAGATGATCGCCGCGTGATCGCCGGCCGCGACGCCGAGCCGGGTGTGGCCGTCGATGATCCGGCAGTCCTTGGTTGCGATCGAAACATCCGCCAGGATGCCGCAGACCAGCCCGGCGCCAACCGCCACGCCGCGCATCGCGCTGACCACCGGCTTGCCGCAGTTGATCACGTTGTAGACGATCTCGCGGGCTTCCTTCCATTGTCGGGTGCGAGCGTCGAAGCCGTCGATCGCGTGCTGGACCATGGCAAAGTCGCCGCCGGCCGAGAACACCTTCCCGGCGCCGGTGATCACCACCGCATTGACCGTCGGATCGCGATCGACGTCGCGCCAGATATCGGCCAATTCTGCGTGCATGACGTCGTCGGCGGTGTTCATCCGGCCGTTGTCCATGGTGATCCGCAGCACCTTCGGGTGCGGCCGGTCGAACCGCAGCCGCGTGTAGCGGGCGTAGGCATCAGTCATCGTCTCGTTCTCCTCCCGGGGACCGGGTAGTGGCCACCGCATGCCGATACCGGTCAAGTCCCGCGTGTTGACTTCGTTGTTGTGGCCAGTACTGTTATGATGGCTTAAGCAGTAACCCGGGGATGGTTTTGCGCAAGGCACCGATCGCCGCGGTCATCGCAGTGCTGCTGATAGCAGGCGGGTGCTGGGCAGAGTTGGCACCCGGCCATGGCGCCGGTTCAGCAGCATGCCCGGTTTCCGCCGGCTCAGGTTGCTCGTGGCGCCGAACTCGCCGCGATCGGGGACTGCTCGGTTTGTCACACTAATCAGAGCGGTCAGTCATATGCCGGCGGGCGGGCGATACCCACTCCATTCGGGTCGATTCATTCCACCAACATCAGCCCTGATCCCGAGACCGGCATCGGGCGCTGGTCGCTGGCCGCGTTCCAGCGCGCGATGCGGGACGGCATCGATCGGAATGGGCGCCACCTTTATCCGGTGCTGCCTTATCCGCATTTCACCCGAGCCAGCGACGACGACATTGGAGCGATGTATGCCTTTCTGATGACGCGGGTGCCGATCCATGCGGCGAGGGTGCCGAACGAGCTGCCATTCCCGATCGACCAGCGCGTTGTGCTGACCGGGTGGAACTTGTTGTATCTGAGGCCTGGGCCTTGGCGTCCCGATTCCGATCACGACGCGGTCTGGAACCGAGGCAATTATCTGGTCGAGGCGATCGGCCATTGTGGCGCCTGCCATACGCCGCACAATGTGCTTGGTGCCGAGGAAGCCGGGCGCAGCCTGGCCGGTGGAGATGCCGAGAACTGGTATGCACCTCCGCTGCAGACAGCGTCTCCGGCGGCGCATCCCTGGACGCAGCAAGCCCTTGCCAGCTACCTGCGCACCGGCTTCGCCGCCGATCATGGCGCCGCTGCTGGCCCGATGACGGCGGTGACCGACCAACTGGCCAAGGTTCCCGAGGCAGACGTGAGCGCCATGGCGATCTACCTGGCGTCGCTGATGCCGCAATCGGCCGCACCGCAATCCGCGCGCGCGGTCGAGGCCAGGAGCGCCGATCCGGCGGCGCGGGCGATGTTCGATGGCGCCTGCGGCGGATGCCATGGGGCCGATGCGCCGATGAGCCGAGACGGCGCGCCATCACTGGCGCTCAGCACCGCGGTCAACGCGCCGACGCCGCGCGGCGCGATCCAGATCATCTTGCACGGCATCCCGTGGCGCGAAACCAGGCCGGCGCCCTATATGCCGTCCTTCGCCGCCGTGCTGACCGACGCTCAGGTGGCGCAAGTGGCGGGTTATCTGCGAGCCGCGTTCAGCAGCAAGCCGGCGTGGAGCGATGTTGCGGCCGAGGTGGCCAAGGCGCGAGGGGCATCATGATCCGGCTGACTGTCAACGGACGCGACCACGATGTCGATGCGGAACCGGATACGCCGCTGCTATATGTGCTGCGCGACGAACTTGGCCTGAACGGCGCCAAGTTCGGCTGCGGCCTGGGACAGTGCGGCGCCTGCACGGTGATGCTTGACGGGCAGGCGGTGTTTTCCTGCCTGACCCCGATCGCCATATTGCCTGGCCGGAATGTTCGCACGATCGAGGGGCTCGGCATGAACGCCGTGCAGCACGCGTTCATCGACGAGCAGGCGGCGCAGTGCGGCTATTGCATTGCCGGCATGGTGATGCGCGCGCAGTCCTTGCTGGAGCACAATCCGCATCCGTCCGAGCAGGAAATCCGCCAGCACATGGCGGTCAATTTGTGCCGCTGCGGTACCCATATGCGCATCCTGGCGGCGGTGCGGCGTGCTGCCGGGGCGATGCGATCGGCGCGGGTGGTGAAGCCATGAAGGCGGTGCTGCGGCGTCGCGCGCTGCTGGTTGCCGGCGGCGGCCTGATGGTGTCTTTCTCGCTTTCCGCCGAACCGCGGGGGCGGTCGGGCAGTCTAAAGCAGACCCCGCTGCTCGACGCCTGGATCCGCGTCGCTCCGGATGGCCGGATCACTGTCTTCACGGGCAAGGCGGAGCTTGGTCAGGGGTTGAAGACTGCGCTGTTGCAGGTGGCCGCGGAACAACTCGATGTCGGGGTCGGGCGGATCGAACTCGTTACCGCTGATACCGCCCGGACCGCGAATGAGGGCTTCACCGCGGGCAGTCATTCGATGCAGGACAGCGGCACGGCGATCATGAATGCCGCCGCCGAGGTGCGGGGTTTGCTGGTGAGCGCCGGCGCTGCCGAATTCGGCGTGGGTCCGGACTCCGTTTCGACGGTGGACGGATCAGTTCGAGCGCCGGACGGACGCAGCCTGGGGTATGGAGCGCTGGCGACGAAGCTCAACCTGCACGTCGAGGCGCAGCCGGAAAGCCAGCTTCGGGATCCGGCATCGTATCGGCTGATCGGCACCTCGATGCCGCGGACCGATATTCCGGCGAAGCTGACTGGTGGCGTCGCCTATGTGCAGGACCTTCGGCTGCCGGGGATGCTGCATGCTCGTGCCATCCGCCAACCCAGCGTGGGTGCGGTGCTGCTGGATTTCGACAGCGCGCCGATCGAAAGCATGCCGGGGGTCGTCAAGCTGGTGCGCGAGACCAGCTACCTGGCGGTGGTTGCGCAGAAAGAATGGCAGGCGATCAAGGCGATGCGCGCGTTGGCGGTCGCGGCGAGATGGCGGCAGACCGCGACCCTGCCCGAGGAGGCGACGGTTCTGGAAGCGATCCAATCGTTGCCGGCGCGGGATATCCCGGTGCTGACGTGGCAGGCGCCGGGGGCGCCACCGGTGCGGCGGCTGCGAGCGCGTTACACTCGTCCATACCTGATGCATGGCGCTATCGGTCCATCGTGCGCCGTGGCGCAACTCGCCGACGGCAAGATGACGGTGTGGACCCATTCCCAGGGTGTGTTTCCATTGCGCTCGGCGTTGGCTGAGCTTTTGCGCATGCCGTCCGAGCAGATCCGCTGCATCCATGTCGAGGCGGCGGGCTGTTATGGCCATAACGGTGCCGATGACGCAGCCGGCGACGCCGCGCTGATCGCGCGTGCGATGCCCGGGGTGCCGATCCGTGTGCAATGGATGCGCGAACAAGAGCACAGCAACGAACCATACGGTGCCGCGATGATCGCCGAGGTCGACGGCGCGCTGGATGCCGCGGGCAATGTCGTGGACTGGAACTACGAGGTCTGGAGCAACACCCACAATCGGCGGCCCAATGTCGGCGGGCTGATGCTGCAGAACGCCGCATTGCCTGATCCCCTGCCGGTGCCTCCGCCGGCGCCGATTCCGATGCCTGAGGGCGGCGGAGACCGCAACAGCAACCCGATCTACCGCTTCCCGAACGCCACGGTGGTATCGCACTTCATTCCCGAGATGCCGTTGCGGGTATCGGCGCTGCGCTCGCTGGGTGCCTATTTGAACGTGTTCGCGATTGAAAGTTTCGTTGACGAACTGGCCGCCGCGGCCGGTATCGATCCGGTGGCATTCCGGCTGCGGCATTTGTCTGACGACCGGGCGAAGGCGGTGGTCGCGCTGGCGGCGGAGCGCTTTGGGTGGTTCGCGGGTAGGCCGGGCGAGGGCAGGGGGTTTGCGTTTGCGCGCTATAAGAACCTGGGTGCCTACTGCGCCATTGCGCTGGGTTTGCGGGTCGAGCATGAGACCGGGCGGATCCGGCTGGGCCGGGTGGTCGCCGCGGTGGACAGCGGTCAGCCGATCAATCCCGACGGCATCCGCAACCAGATCGAGGGCGCCATCGTGCAGGCGGCGAGCTGGACGCTGTATGAGCAGGTGCATTTCGACCGCACGCGCATCCTGAGCACCGATTGGAGCGGCTATCCGATTATGCGGTTTCCGGCTCTGCCGGAGTCGATCACGGTGGATGTCGTTGCGCAGGCGGGTCAACCTTTCCTCGGGACCGGCGAGGCCGGGCAAGGCCCCACCGCCGCCGCCATCGCCAACGCGGTGAGCGATGCGACAGGTGTGAGGTTGCGCGATGTTCCTTTCACGGTGGCGAAGGTGAAGGCGGCGATCGGAGTATAGCCGTCCGGGCGTGCGATATTGGACGTTCATCAAAATTTCTCTTGCGTCATCGGATTTATTACTTGGTCCGGACATTGGAAATGCGGTGATGGACTTCGTGTTCTAGTGTCTTCGTATTGACGCCAACCCGGCGAACCGCACGAACATCCGGCCTGACCGACAACACAGTTTAAGCCGGGGCACGGCCTTATCGCGACCGCGCGGAACGCGACCTGACGGCGGAAATGTCAAACCCGGGAAATCTGTTTTCCGCCAGGCTGCGTATCCCCTCGTAGGCAACGTGACGGGGCCTTGATTGCAGATGACCTCCGAAGCTGGGCTTGACTTTGCGCGACCGAGGTCCCTGCGAGCCTGCATCCTCGCCGTCGCCGCGACGCTGACCCCGGTAGCGGCCAGCGCGCACGTGAAGTGGTTCTGCTCGATCGCCGACGTGAGCCTGCCGCCGATCGCGTTGAGCAGGGTGCTGACGCCGATCTTCGTTGCGGTCTGCTGCGGCTTTCTGCTGCTGTTGTTTGCCGGCTTCATGCTGGATGACGCGGTGGCGCAGCGCTGGCCTCGGCTTGCCTCCAGCGGCCGACTGCATGTCGAGACCGAGGAGAAGCTGCTGCGGCTCGCTGCGGGTGCGTTCTTTCTGCTGCTTTGGGACAAAGGCGCGATCGTGTTGTGGGAGCGTGGCGACGCCATCCTGACGCCCGAACTGATGGCCAGCGTCGGCTGGGTGAGCGGTCTGCAGTTCGCCATCGCGCTGTCGGTTGCGTGGCGCCGCACCTGCATTCTTGGCGCTGTCGGAATTGGCATCCTGTACGGCTTCGGGATCGATCAGTTCGGTATCTTTCACATGACCGACTATGTGTTCTTTCCCGGCATCGCCGCCTATCTGGCGCTGACAACGATTGGCACCGCTGGCTGTCTTCGGCTGCGCGTGCCGCTGCTTTCGGGCGGCCTGGCGTTCAGCCTGATGTGGACGGCGATCGAGAAATTCGTCTATCCGGAATGGACCCTGTTCGTGGTCGCCGAACACCCTGATCTTGCGTTCGGATTTCCGTGGGCGTTCGTCGTCGTGGTTGCAGGGTTCGTCGAATTCACCCTTGCTTTCTACGTGATGACCGGTCGGGGGCTGGTGCGTTTCGGTGCTGCTGCCTACGCCGCCATCTTCATCGCCGCGATTCCCGAGTTCGGGCATCTGGACGCGGTCGGCCACATCCCGATCGTCGGTATCCTGGCGGTGGTTTGCCTGCGCGGCGCATCCCCGCTGCCGCGACTGCTGGGATTGATCCAGCGCCGGCCGATCGTCAATGCCGCTGGCGTCGCTGGGTTCTACGTTGCGTCGCTGGTCGTAATGTTCGCGATGTATTACGGGCTGCAATGGGCTGAATACGGATGACGGCGCTTCAGACAGGGTGGCGCTGGCTGCCGTTCGGCCTCGGTCTGGTTGCCGGGCTGGTGCTGGCTGAACTGATGAACATGATGGTGGCCTATCCTACACCGGTCGTGGACCTTCTGCAGGCGTTGGATTTCGCCTTACTCTGAGCGTTGCAAGATGGAGAGCGAGGGCGCGGGGGCTCTTCCGGTTGCGCCCACCGGTTTGTCGCGCCGCAGTTATGTTGTCCTGGCACAACAGCTACGGCAAATTGACAACATCGGTGGTTCGGTCTGTAGTTTTGTCCGCCATGGCGAAGCTAATCGATCATACGACGTATGCGGACGCTCAACGTCTGTTTACCACCGCTCGGTTGTGGGAGATGTTCGATGGCAGTCGGGAGCGGCTGAATATCGGGTGGGAATGCGTGGACCGTCACGCGGGCGAAGGTGGGGACGCCAGCGACGCGAGGGTGGCGCTGCGAGTGGCGCACGCCGATGGTCGTGACGAAACCATCGGCTTCAAGGCTCTGGCGGCGGCGTCGTCGCGGTTCGCGCATTGGCTTGAGGCCGCCGGTGTGATGCCGGGCGATCGCGTGGCGATCATGCTGGATCCCGGCCTGGCGTTCTATGCGGCGCTGTTCGGCACGATCAAACGTGGTGCAATAGCAGTACCGTTGTTCACCCTGCTGGGGGCCGATGGCGTGCGGCTGCGTACCGATGATTGCCGGCCTCGGCTGTTGCTGGCCGATGCGGAAAAGGCGGCCCAGCTTACGGTTGCGGATGACGTGCGGGTGGTTGCGCTGGATCAGGGATTCATCGACGCGTTGGCGGCGTGGCCGGAGCGCTACGAGGCGACGACGGCGTCTGTCGACCTGGCGATCTTTCAATATACCTCCGGTACGACGCGTGAGCTGCCGGCGGCGATCAAGCACACTCAGCGTGCGCTGGTGGTGGTGATGAACGCGGCACTGTATGGCACCGGTTTGCGGCCCGGCGATCGGTTCTTTTGTCCGTCCTCACCGGCCTGGGGGCACGGGCTATGGCACGGCACGCTGGCGCCGCTGGCGTTGGGGATCGAAACCGGCGCCTATGCGGGCAAGTTCAACGCCGAGCGGCTGCTGCGCGCGCTGCAGGATTATCGGTCGAGCAATCTGTCGGCGGCGGCGACGCATTACCGCATGATCAAGAATAGTGATCGCGTCGGTGCGTATCGTTTCATGCTGCGCAAGCTGTCGTTCACCGGTGAGCCGATCGATCAGGATGCCGTCGCGTTCACCGAACATGCGTTCGGGGCCAAGCTGTGTAGCATGTATGGCACGACGGAAGTGGGGGTGATCCTCGCCAACTATCCGGGCGCCGACGATTTCGAGGTCAGGCCGGGTTCGCTGGGGCGTCCGGTTCCTGGCGTCGATGTCGAGGTGCAGCAACCGGACGGCACGCGTTGCGGGTTCGACGAACTGGGTGAGATCAAGGTGCGGCGCCACGATGCATGGTTTCCGACCAAGGATCGCGGCCGGATGGATGCGGGCGGGTATTTCTACCATGCCGGGCGGGCCGACGACGTGATCATATCCGCGGGCTGGACCATGAGCGCGGTGGAGATCGAGAACAGCCTGCTGAAGCATCCGGGCGTTCACGCGGCGGCGGTGATCGGCGTGCCGGACCCGCTGCGTGGCCTGGTGGTGAAGGCGTTCGTGGTGCCGGGTCCTGGACAGGCCACCGACGCGGCGGCGATTGCCGATATCCAGAACTTCGTGCGTGGCCGTTTGAGCCAGCACGAATTTCCCCGGGTTGTTGCCTTTGTCGATGACCTGCCGCGGACGCCGGCCGGCAAGATCAACAGAAAAGCGCTGCGGGACGCGGAAGCGGCCGGCCTAATGGAGTAAGCATGAACGACGATCCCACTCGGCGGTTTCCGAAGATAACCGACAAGGCGCTGGATGCGTTACGCGCCCGGAAGGATGTGCGGATCGAGAATACCGCTGAGCCATGGTGTCATGAGGCGACGCGGGACAACATACGGCACTACGCGCATGGCATCGGCGATGACAACCCGTTGTGGTGTGAGCCGGCTTACGCGGCGAAGACCCGGTTCGGCGATATTGTCGCGCTGCCGAGTTTTCTGTTCGCCACCAGCCGGATCATCTCGGGCTATGTCGGCGGGATCCCCGGCGTACACGCGATGTGGGCCGGCGCTGACTGGACCTGGCACCAGCCGGTGCTGCGCAACCAGGCGATCAGCACCGAAGCGTGGCTGAAAGACCTGATCGAGCATGAAACGAAGTTCGCCGGTCGGGCGATCCAGCAAATCTATCATGTCAATTTCTTCAACCCCACCGGCGATCTGGTGGCGGAGGCCGATAGCTGGTGCTTTCGCACCGACCGCGATCAGGCGCGCGAACAGGGCACCAAGTACTCCGAGGTGCGGGCGCGTCCGCCCAGGGTTTATACCGACAATGAGCTGGGTCGGGTGTCGGATCTATATGAAGCCGAGGTGATTCGTGGTGCGCTTCCTCGTTACTTTGAAGATGTGAATGTCGGGGATGTGTTGCCGACGATGGCCAAGGGGCCGATGACCGTCACCGGCTTCATCGCTTTCGCCCAAGGGTGGGGCGGGCTGTACATCCGAGCCAACAAGTTGGCTTGGCGGCAGGCGCATAATCATCCCGGCCTTGGCATCAAGAACCGGTTCGGCATTCCCGACTGCCCGGAGCGGGTACACTGGGAGCCGGAATTTGCCTTGATGGTCGGCGCTCCGGGGGCGTACGACTATGGTCCGGAACGGTGTTCCTGGCTGACCCACCATCTGACCAACTGGATGGGCGACGATGGCTTCCTGCGGCGCGCGAGCTGCAAGATCCGGCGGCACAATCCGGAGGGTGACCTGCTGTTCATCGACGGCAAGGTGGTGCGGAAATTCGATCACGATGGGCGCCATTTGGTGGAGATCGAGCAGTCGGCGCACAATCAGGATGACGAACTGTCGGTGCTGGGGAGCGGGGTCGTGGAGTTGCCCAGCCGGGGCGGCTGATCTGGGGTGTGTCGCCTGCCGCGGATCAGGAATGGGGGAGCCGACATCCGGTTTGGTCTACAGGGGTGAAGGCGTGCTTCCCGGTGATCGTTGCGATCGGATGATAGAAATCCCAGGCATGGGTTGCGTCCGCGGCTGGTTTGACCCGCCGGGCATGCATCGGGTCCAGCAGCCGGCCGTTTGACTGAATCGGAACGTTGTCGTGATGGGCGTTGACCGGCATCTGGTTTTTTTCTCGCAGCCGTTCCGATGCGGAGAGATGACAGCAGACGGTGTTGTCAACCGCCGTGATTTATTGCCCGGGCGCAACGCTGATAGGTAGGCTGCGGAATCTCGGATGAGGGGAGCATGGTAAAAATCGCGGGTGGACCGGCTACCCGGGCGACGACAAGGATCAGGCAGGTCCCGGCGCTTACGCGCGGGATCGCAATCCTGCGTCTGTTGGGGCGCGGCGATGCGGCGTTGGGCGTGCATGAAATTGCCCGCTGCCTCGATCTGGTGCCGAGTACCTGCCTGCACATCCTGCGTGTGCTGGTGGCGGAGCGCCTGCTTGCCGTCGATCCTGTAACGAAGAAGTATAGCGTCGCAGCCGGGCTGGCTGTGCTGGCAAGAAGCGCGCTGCGTCAGCATACGTTTCCCGCTGCGGTGCAACCCGATCTCGACGAACTGTCCAGGATGTACGGTGCCACCGCCATCGCGGTGGAGGCGAGCGGCTTGGAGCACATGGTGGTTGTCGCGCTGTCGCGGGCGGATTCGCCTCTGCGCGTGCATGTGGACATCGGCAGCCGGTTCCCCGCGCTGATCAGCGCGACGGGGCGGTGCATCGCCGCATTCGGCAGCCACAAGTGGTCGGAGATCAAGGCTCGCTTCGGCAGGCTGCGGTGGGATGTGCCGCCATCGCTGGCGCAATGGCGGTCGGAGGTGCGGGCTGTTCAACTAGTCGGATATGCGGTGGACGAAGGGCGCTATATCCGCGGCGTCAGCATCGTCGCGGCACCGGTCCGGATGCAAAACGGATCGATCAACGCCATGGTCGTGGTCGGCGTCAGCGAGCAGATGCGGCGGATCGGCATGGCAAAGATGGGCAAGGACCTGCGTGGCCGGGCCGCTCGGATTTCAGAGGCATTCGGCGACGCTGCGTGGGTCGATGCTGATCGGGAGCGCCGCGCGGGGGCGGTTTTGCGCTGAGGCCGGCGGCGGTTAGACTGGCCCGATCCGGCGAGGGGACCGATCCATGGACTTCCAGATCAATGCCCAGCAGCGTGAGATGATCGCCTCGGTGCGGTCGCTGGCGCAGCGCGAATTCAAGCCCAATGCGATGCGCTGGATGGATGGCACGTTTCCCTGGCGGAACATGAAGCTGCTTGCCGAACTTGGCGTGCTGGGGATGTCGGTGCCGGAGGAGTATGGCGGTCTGGGCCTGCCGATCCTGGACACCGCGCTGATCCTGGAGGAGATCGCCAAGGTGGATTACGTGACCGCGATGGCGGTGCTGGGCGAAGCCGGGGTGCAGACCCGGGTGATTGCGCGCTATGCGCCGGCCTCGATACGGGACCGTATCTTGCCGCTGGTGGTCAACGGTGACTGCGTGCTGGCGGTATGCATGACCGAGCCGCATGCCGGGACCGATGTGGCGAATTTCCGGACCAACGCGCGTGTGGTTGGCGATCGCGTGGTCCTGAAGGGGACCAAGACGCTGATTAGCCGAGCGCGTGAGGCTGGGATGTTCGTGGTGTTCACCCGGGTGGACGGCAAGCCGGGGCGCGAAGGCATCGGCTGCGTTCTGCTGGAGCCGAACACGCCGGGTTTCGAAGTGACCGGCACCTATCACACCATGGGCGGGGAAAACCTGCACGAGATCCAGTTCAACGATTGCGAGTTGCCGCTGGAGAACCTGGTCATCCGCGAGGACGGGTTTCGCCGGCTGTTGTCGGCGTTCAATACTCAGCGTTGCTTGAACCCATCGATTTCGTTAGGTCTGGCGGAGGGCGCATTCGATGAGGCGGTGAGCTATGTGCGTGAGCGCACCGTGTTCGCCAAGCCGATAGCCGACTTCCAGGGGATTCGCTGGAAGCTGGCCGACATGTTCAAGGACATCGAGGCGGCGCGCGGTCTGCTGTATCGCGCCTGTCTGACCGCCAACCCGTTTCCCGATGCGTTCATGGCGGCTTCTGCGAAAATCTTCTGCAACGAGATGTCGCTGCGGGTCACCAGCGAGGCGGTGCAGGTGCATGGCGGTTTCGGCTTCACCGACGAGTATCCGGTGTCGCGGCTGTATCGTGGCGCCCGCTACGGTTCGATCGGTGGCGGCGCGTCGGAGACGTTGCGTGACCTGATCGGAAAGAAGATTGTCGGGGATTTCGATGCGGCCGACGGGATCATGGGGCTCGTGCCGGGCGTCTGAAGTTCGCCATAGCAGGGTCGTCTTGAGGTGATCCGCCGACCGAGGCCGCCGCCGGTCGGCGGCGACCCTGGCGCGATTATGCCGCGGCCTTTTCGGCGCGCTGCGCCAGCTCGGTCGAGTAGTCGTCGGCATTGTAGATATCCTTGACGATCGACTTCAGTTTGGTGGCGTCGTCCTTCAGTCCCAGGGCGCTGGCGTATGCCGCGGCGGTGCCGAAGCCGGCCAGTCCATAATGCGACATCCGCTGGTATTGCGAGATGATGACCAGGTCGCGCAGAGGGCCGTCGAGATCGTGTTCAGCCGCGTGCGTCTTGGCTTCCTCCACCAAGCCTTCCATGCCCTTGCAGTGTTCCTTGCGGACCCGGCCGCCCTGGGCTTCCAGGACTGACTTCAGGGTTTCAGTGTGCCGGCCGATGCCGGAGACCGATTTCTCCAGCAAATCTTTCAGCTTCTTGTCGGATGCCTGCTGGCCGAGGGTTTTCATCACCCGCTGCATCTGGTCGTTGGCCGACCAGAGGTCGCGCACTTCGTCGATATAGATTTCTTTAAGGGTTTCCGTTGAAGCCATGCTGTTAACTCCTGTGCGGCGCAGTCCGGCGGGGGGCCGACGGGCTACGCTCGTCGCCGCAACGCCGGGGCTGGTTCAGGGTTTCCGGTGCACCCGAACAGGGGGAGCGCTATGGCTGCATCTGCTGGACGAAGCGTGCCCGTTGCTGGCAGGCGGAGATCAGGAATGACAAATCCGTTCCGGTTGAGACATAACGAGCGCCCATCCGGACGCATTGCGCCATCAGGTCGTCGCGCGCGGCCAATCCGCCCACGCCGACGTGTTTGCCGACCTTGGCGGCTGCCGCGATCGATCGGGTGAAGGCGTCCTTCAGCCTGGGATGATCGAACTCGCCGGTGATGCCCATCTCGGCGCAGAGATCGTTACTGCCGATCAACAACATATCGACGCCCTCGGTGGCGATGATGGCCTCGACATTTTCCAGCGCGGCGACGGTTTCCAGCATCACCACCAGGGAGGTGGCGCGGTTCATCGCCGAGTTGAGCGTCGCCGCGGGGAAACTGCGATACTGGTAGTGCGACAGCGCGCCGCCGGCGGATCGGTTTCCCAGCGGCGGGAAGCGGACCAGATCGACCATCGCGCGCGCTTCGTCGGCGGAGCGAACATGGGGGGTGATGACGCCCATGGCGCCGCCATCCAGCACGCGGCCGATATAGTCCGGGGTATTCGCGGGCACCCGGACCAAGGGCGTGATGCCGATCTGCTGGGCGCTGATGCAGATCTGGCAGCAGGTGTCGATCGAGAGGGTGTTGTGCTCCAGGTCGACATAGAGCGTGTCAAAGCCGGCGGTCTTGGCGATCGCGGCGATCTCGATCGAGCGCGCGAGGCGCACCGCCATCGATGCCACGACCGCACCGGCGGCGAGTTTTTCCTTCATGTGGTTGCGTAGGATGTCATCGGGTCCGGACATGTGGGTCTCCGCAGGGAACCCGGGCAGGGTGGGGACAAGAGGCGTGGCCGGCAAGCCTGTGGGTGGTAGCACGATTGAGCTGCTGGCTGAGAATGGGGTGCTTCGTGGAAACGAGCGGCGCACTGCGGGGCCGCTGGGCATGCTGGCCGGAACAAGGGTTGCACCGCCTGGGTCAACCGGCTAGGAAACCCGCCCGTCTCACAGTCTGGCGCTGCTGTAGCTCAGTGGTAGAGCACTCCCTTGGTAAGGGAGAGGTCGAGAGTTCGATCCCCTCCAGCAGCATCAATTTTCAGTCGCTTAGGGTTATCGTTCCTGTTTGGAACTATGCGACGGCCGTCTCCTCGACAGGGTTGCCGAGGATTGCTTGTTCACTCGCCAACGATCTCGACGCCGGGCAGCGCGGCGAGCATGCCGCCGTCCGGTCGATCATGCACAGACCGCGACGATGCGGCTAGTATTGCGAGCGCTGGCCGTTGTAGTAGCCACGCTGGTATGATTCGTGTTCGTTATTCTTCCAGGAATTGACCAGCAACCCGCCGGCGAGACCGGCGGCGGCGCCCACACCGGCGCCCAATCCGGCATTGCCGCCCAATGCGCCGAGCACCGCGCCGCCCGCGGCGCCGATGCCGGTGCCGGTCGCGGCGCGTTGCTCACCCGGTGTCAGGTTGGCGCAGCCGCCGAGCGAAACGGCGACGACAACCCATGCCAAGACAAAGTTCTTCATAGCGCGGCTTCCTCCGAGGTTGTCGCCTGATGGGTTCATTTCGATGCGGGTCGATGGGCGGACGCATGCGGGCATGGATACTGATAGATCAGGAACCGCATCAGGCCGAGCACCGCGGGTTCAGTCATCCGGTTGGGGTCGGCGTTGGCCCATGTCACAAACCGAGCCAGTGCGTCGTCGTATGACGGTCTTGGTGTCGGCAGGCAGAACGGCTGGCGATCCGCTCGGGTGACGGCCTCGTAGCTGAGTGCCACGCCGACCGCGCCGTCGGCGAAGCCGCGGCAGAAGCTGTGCGCCACGTGCATCATCGGGTCGTCATTGCCGGCGCTGCACAGTTCGATCAGGTCGCGGGTCGACCGCGGCGGGAACTGGTCGCGATTGACCGTCGCATGGGCGGCGGCCGGAGCTACGGCGCCGAACACCGCGATTGCGCATGCCAAGTTGGAAAGTCGGATCACGTTTTACTCTCCCGGGGGTCGACGACCCAAAGCGATTATCATGGCCAGGATGGCTGAAAAGCAGAATCAGCCTAACCGGTTCGATCATGTTGACAACCGGCTAGCCAGTGCCTGCTGAGTCACGGTTGCGCGGGACCGGCCGCCCCTACGGTGATCGGCCCCCGACGGTAATCGGCGGGGTCAGCCCGGATGGCTGTTGCCGTCCGGGGGCGTGGGCCGGTCAGGGCGTGGGCCGGTCACCGAAGCCGCGGGCTGAGCTGATCAGTATCCGTGCCGTCGCTCCGACGGTTTGGCGAATGGGTCGGTAACGTAGCGAAAACGTTGATCCCGAGCGATCCAGCCCCTGGCCGCCGCCTCGGTGGCGAAACCGGCCGCGGTCTGCGGCAACGCTCCAACCCTGGCGATTTCGACGGCGAAGCTGTCGTCGTCGCGGTGGACGATGCGGTACGACGTGTCGGTCATGCTCCACCCCGCCGGTCAGTCGCCACTTCGGCCGCGGCTGACGCGACGGTCAGGCAATGCGGTGGGATGGTCACGAGCCACCGCGAACGGGCGCGGAATCGTCGGCCCGGGATACCATCGCGGCGGCGCGCTGAACCGTGATTTCTTTCAGCACATGCACGCCGCCGGCGGCGGTCGCCAACTTGACCTCGCCATGTTCATCGTAGATCGAGACGACGTGACGGGCCTGCACCATCAGCAGGCTGCCGGTCGCGGTCTCGAACATGGCCCAGTTCACCGCGCCCCGCGGGAGATCATCAGCTTGATGTAATCGGCTCGGCTGGTGCCGTCATAGGACATTCCAAACGGCTTCTTTTCGGTGGTTGCCGGTTTGGTCTGCACGGCGGCGGCCCTGGTCCGCTTCATCCTGGCGTTGGTCGGCGGGACGATCGGGCGGGCAACCGCGACGCTGAGTTCGGTGGCGGCGCGCCCTGATCCGTCGGAACGGCCTTCGCGCCACGACGCTACGTCCTTCCGCAGTTGGTCCTTCATCGCGCTGGCCGCTTGATCCGCTTCATCGGTCTGCCCGGAATCTGCCGGCGTCGGCTGATCGGTCTTGTTCATGCTGGCTTCCTTCTGATGATCGGTCGCGCCGGTCGGTTTGCGCCCTGCGTTGAGCGACGAGTGGGGAACTGCGTTGAACGACGCGGGCGCTGGACGGCCCTGTCGCCGATCGGGTCAGCACCGGACTGACGGGATATTTTGACCGGGGCGGCGGAAACTGGGGTAGACATGCACCGGGGCAGGCGAGGGGTCCTCGCGCAGAACATCCACCTGATGTGCGCATGATGGCGACAAAATGCAAGTCCGAGGCCGGCTGGCGCGTGATCCGCGCTGATGTCCGGCGTCCAAAGTCCGCCGCGCCAAGCGAACCTTGGTTCGCGCCACTGGCTGTTTGGTGCAGGTGCAGTGGCCTGCTTGTCTCTTCGGTGCGCCGCATCGTGCGGCGCTTCGGCATAGTGCGGCGCTCCGGCGGCAGGATTTAGAACAGCTTGTCCTGCGGCCCGAGTTTGACGATCACGTCATTCGGGTCGGCCAGATTGAGCATCGCGCGGGCACGCTCGTCCAGCGTGTCCGGGTCCAGGTGGCGGGCGCGCAGGCCGGAGACGCGGATACTCCAGGCATCGCGTTCCGCCTTCGCCGCCGCCTGATCCGCCACAACCTCATGCAGAAGCTGTTGCCGCTGAGCGTAGGCCACCAGCCCGCGATCACCCTGGGTGGCGTTCCAGCCGAAGTAACCGGTGATCGCCAGGAACACCGCTGGTGCGACCATCATGCGGGCGCGTCGCTTCAATTCTCGGCCGAGTGACATCGCTCACCCCAGGATTCGCCGGGCGAACTTAGCGCACGGCCCGCGTCCAGTGAACGAGAAAACGCCATCAAGCGGACGAATTTTCGACATTTCCAAGGGTCATCGTGCGTACTGATCCAATAAGGGAAGGGGACGATCCGATGCGATTTCGCAGGCTGACCCTGGCGCTGTGCGGCCTGGTCACCGCGCTCGGTGTGGTGGCGCCGGCGTTCGCTTATGACGACCGGCGCGGGCAAGATCGTCGTGAGTGGCGACAACGCGAATGGCGGGACCATCAATGGCGAGAGCATGACTGGCGAGAACCTCAATGGCGCCAGCAGTATTGGCCCCCCGCCCTGGCGGTCAGGCCGTACGGCAACTACGCTCCGCCGCCGGTGTTCTACCACAATCCGACCTTGTATCGCTGAACGCGGCGCTTCCTATCGCTGAACTCGGCGCCTCGGTCGGGTTTCTCGCCCGCGGCCCTGGCGGAGACCCGGCGGTTTACCTGATGGCAGCTGTCGTCGCGGCGTCGTGGGCCGGCCGGCATGGCGCGTTGACATGCAAGGATGCCGAACGCATCGTCCGGCCGCTGCAATCCAGGAAACGGCCGCGCAATGTCTCAACACAGCCTGCAATACCTGATCGAGGACCTTTGGGAGCGCCGCGAAACCCTGTCCTCGTCCACCAAGGGTCAGGCGCGCGACGCGGTCGAGGCGGCGCTCGACGCCCTGGACAGCGGCGAGGTGCGGGTGGCCGAACGGCGTGAGGCCGGCTGGGCGGTCAATCAATGGCTGAAGAAGGCGGTGCTGCTGTCGTTCCGGCTGACCGATTCGGCGGCGATGGAGGGGCCGGGCGGCGCACCGGTCTGGGACAAGGTGGCGCTGAAATTCGCCGGTTGGGGGGAGAACCGCTTCAGGCAGGCCGGCTTCCGCGCCGTGCCGGGTGCCGTGGTTCGCCGTTCTGCGTTCATCGCGCCAGGGGCGGTGCTGATGCCCAGCTTCGTCAATGTCGGCGCCTGGGTCGGGCGTAACACCATGGTGGATACCTGGGCCACGGTCGGCAGTTGCGCCCAGATCGGCGCCAATTGCCATCTGTCGGGCGGCGTCGGCATCGGCGGCGTGCTGGAGCCGTTGCAGGCCAACCCGGTGATCATCGAGGATGACTGCTTCGTCGGCGCCCGATCCGAGGTCGCCGAGGGCGTGGTGGTGGAGCGGGGCAGCGTGCTGTCGATGGGGGTTTTCATCGGCGCCTCCACCAAGATCGTCGACCGCTCCAGCGGCGAAATCTTCATCGGCCGGGTGCCGGCCTATTCGGTAGTGGTTCCAGGGTCGCTGCCGGGCAAGGCGTTGCCGAATGGCTCGACCGGGCCATCGCTATATTGCGCCGTCATCGTCAAGACGGTGGATGCGCAGACCCGGGCGAAGACGTCGATAAACGAGTTGTTGCGAGATTGATGGACGCCTTGTGATGGAGGGCTGGGGCACGGCCACGGACCTGACGGATCCCGTGCCGCTGGCACAGGCGCTGATCCGCTGCGCATCGGTGACGCCGGCCGACGATGGGGCGCAA
Source organism: Rhodopila sp. (assembly GCF_965277825.1). NCBI lineage: Bacteria > Pseudomonadati > Pseudomonadota > Alphaproteobacteria > Acetobacterales > Acetobacteraceae > Rhodopila > Rhodopila sp. The sequence continues at coordinate 2,517,562 of NZ_OZ255846.1, forward strand.
CAGGCGCTTGGCGCGATGCTTGGGGCCTTGGGCTTCAGCGTGCAGCGCCTGCGCTTCGGCGAGGTCGAGAACCTGTTCGCGCGGCGGGGCGAGTGCAGTCCGCATCTCTGCTTCGCTGGGCATACCGACGTGGTGCCCCCGGGGGCGGCGGACTGGCGGGGCGATCCGTTCGGCGGCAAAGTGCGAGACGGCGTGCTTTATGGCCGTGGCGCCTGCGACATGAAGGGGGCAATCGCGGCGTTCGTCGCCGCGGTCGCGCAAGCGCCTCGCGCGGTGGGTCGGGAGGGCTCGATCAGCCTGCTGATCACCGGCGACGAGGAGGGTCCTGCCACCGACGGCACGGTCAAGGTGCTGGAATGGATGCGGGTGAACGATCAACTGCCGGATTTTTGCCTTGTCGGGGAGCCGACCTGTCCGGTGCGGCTGGGCGACATGGTCAAGATCGGCCGGCGCGGCAGCGTTAACATGAAGCTCGCGGTGAACGGGACCCAGGGTCACGTGGCGTATCCGCATCGGGCCGACAATCCGGTGCATCGGCTGATCCAGGTGCTGGGTGCGTTGACCTCGGCGCCGCTGGATGCCGGCACCGACTGGTTCGAGCCCTCGACGCTGCAGGTGACCAGCATCGATGTCGGCAATGGCGCCACCAACGTAATCCCCGCGGTGGCTCGGGCGGCGCTGAACATCCGCTTCAACGACCGGCACAGCGGAGCCTCGCTGACCGCTTGGGTGCGGGCCACGCTGATGCGATACGCCGAACGCTTCGACCTGGAATCCAGCGTCAGCGGCGAGTCGTTCGTGACCGAACCGGGAGCCTTGGTGGAGTTGCTGCGCGATGCGATCCGTAGCGCGACCGGGGTGGATCCGAAGCTTGATACCGGCGGCGGCACGTCGGATGCGCGGTTCATCGCCCGCTACTGTCCGGTCGCCGAGTTCGGTCTTGTCGGCGCCACGATGCACCAGGCCGACGAGTGCGTGCCGGTGTCCGAACTGCGCGACCTGGCCAGGATCTATCGGGACATCATCGTGGCCTTCCTGGCATGAGCCAAGGCTCGGTGCCGCGCAAAAGCATCCTGCTGGGGATACTGCGCATTGCGCGCGGCCGGGCTGACGGTGTGGGCTGCTTCGGGTCGACCTCGCAGGCGTTCCTGTCCAGCCTGGCGCCGCTGGTGGCGTTTCCGTTGGTCGGGGCGATCCTGGCGATGTTCAGCGAGGGGCCGAGGCGGGCGCTGACCGGCCTGGCGATGACGCTTTGCGCGCTGCTGACACCGGCTGTGGTGTCGTTCGAACTGGCGCGGATCTGGCGGCGCGGCGAGGCCTGGGCGCGCTTCGCCACGGCGTTCAACTGGTGCGAGTGGATCCTTCCGGTGCTGGCCTGCTTTGTCATGGTGCCGCTGAGCGTGGCGATCGGCGCCGGCATGAGCGAATCGGCGGCCAGTTTCGTGCTGGTATGCTGCCTTGGCAGCTACGGGCTGTGGCTGCACTGGTTCCTGGCCCGCAAGGCGCTTGGCTTGTCGCGGTCGCGGGCCGTTGTGCTGGTATTCCTGGTCAACTTGGCGACCGCGCTGGTGGTCATCGGCCCGCGGCTGCTGGGCAACGACCTGGGATGAGTTCGGTCTCGGTCGTGACCCTTGGGCTGAACGCGGCGTTGCGGCTGGCGCGCGGCCGGGCGGATGGCGTCGTGCTGGTGCCGAATGACCGCAAGACCATCGTGCGCAGCTTCTGGTCGATCGCATTCTGCCTGCCGGCGGTGGCTTGCCGGTTGCTGATGTCCTGGCAGGACAGCGGGGTGCCGACCGATGCCGTCCATCTGCTGGCTCGCGAGTTGATCGTTTTCGTGGTCGGCTGGCTGGTGTTCGTCGAAGTGACCTATCGCCTGGCGCCGCTGATTGGGCGAGCCGATCGCTGGGGCCGGTTCATCGCGGTGTGGAACTGGTGCAACGTCATCGAGGGCGTGCTGATCATTATCGGTGGTCTTCCCGGCGTGCTGGGGGCGCCCCCGATCGTCGATCAGGCGTGCGAACTGGTTACCATCGGCTGGGCGCTGTGGCTGGAGTGGTATGCCACGCGACTGGCGTTCGGGGTCACACCGCTGGCGGCGGTCGGGCTGGTCCTGCTGGACCAGTCGATCGGCATCATGCTGGCTTCGCTGGCGCTGATGATGGGGTCCTGATTGCCGCTGGCGTCGCGTGGAACGAGCTGTCCTTATAGCCGACGCTGATCAGCGCCAGACCCTCGGGTGGGGCGGTGGGTCCCGCGGCGGCGCGGTCCCGGGCGGCCAGCGCCTGACTGACCCGCTCGACCGGCCAGCGTGCCTCGCCGACAAGTTTCAGCGTGCCGGCCAGATTGCGCACCTGGTGGTGCAGGAAGCTGCGCGCCTCGGCGGTGATTTCGACGATGTCGCCGTGACGGGTGACGTCGAGCCGTTCCAGCGTGCGGATCGGCGAGGCGGCCTGGCAGGAGGCGGCGCGGAACGAGGTGAAGTCGTGCCGGCCGAGCAGACGCTGGGCGGCCTGGTGCATGGCGGTGGCATCGAGCGGGGCGGGGACGTGCCAGACCCGTCCGGCCATCAGGCCTGGGCGGCTGCGCCGGTTGAGGATGCGGAAGCGATACGACCTGCGGTCGGCTGCGAACCGCGCGCTCCAGTCCGGCGCCACGGCGACCGCGTCCAGCACCACGACGGGATGTGGTTTCATGTAGAAGTTCAGCGCGTCGCGGATGGCGCCGGCGCTGTGCGAGTCCGGCAGATCGATGTGGGCGACCTGGCCCTCGGCATGGACGCCGGCGTCGGTGCGCCCGGCGACGACGCTGGCGACCGGCTGGCCGGCGTTGAGGTGGGCGGCGGCCTGCTCCAGCACTTGCTGGATCGACAGGCCGTTGCTCTGGCGTTGCCAGCCGACGAACGGGCCGCCGTCATACTCTAGCAGCAGCGCCCAACGGGTCGTCGAGTGGGTCATTGGGCGTGGGTCATTGGGCGGGTCATTGCCCAAGCAGGGTTCCGGGGGGCACCGGATGGCCGCGCAGGAAGGCGTCGGCGTCGAGCGGGGCACGGCCTGGCAGTTGCACCCGGGTCAGCCGTACGGCACCGCTGCCGCACGCCACTGTCAGCCCGTCATCCAGCACGGTTCCGGCGGTTCCGGACCCGCCGGCGGGCCGGGCCGCGAGGATTTTCAGCGGGGCGCCGGCAAGGCTGGTGAAGGTGCCGGGCCACGGGTCGAATGCCCGGATCCGGCGGTCGATGACAGCGGCGGATTCGCGCCAATCGATGCGGCCATCCTGGCGCGACAACTTGGCCGCGTAGGTCGCCTCCGCCTCCGGCTGCGGCGCCGGCGCGGGCGAGGTCGCAAGCGCGTCCAGGATCAGCTTCGCGCCGATCGCGGCGAGCGCGTCGTGCAGCGTGGCGGTGGTGGTTTCGCCGCTGATCGGGATGCTTTGGCGCAGCAGCATCGGGCCGCTGTCGAGGCCGGCCTCCATCTGCATGATGGTGATGCCGGTCTCGGTGTCGCCGGCCAGGATCGCGGTCTGGATCGGTGCGGCTCCACGCCAGCGCGGCAGCAGGCTGGCATGGATGTTGAGGCAGCCGCGATGCGGCGCATCCAGCATCGGCTGCGGCAGGATCAGGCCGTAGGCGGCCACCACCGCGGCACCCAAATGCAGCCGGCGGAACGCCTCGGCCGCCTCTGGGTCGGTGCGCAGCCGGGCAGGAGTACGTACCTGCAGACCCAGCCGGGTGGCTTCGACCTGCACCGGGCTGCGCCGGATTGCGTGGCCGCGGCCGGCGGGGCGCGCCGGCTGGCAGTATACCGCGGCGATGTCGTGGCCGGCGCCGTGCAGTGCCCGGAGGGCGGGAACGGCGAACTCCGGGCTGCCCATGAAGGCGATGCGCATGCGCGTTCACCGTTTCCGTTCGTCTTGCTTCAGCCGCTGTTCCTTGGCCAGCCGACGCATGATCATGTTGCGTTTCAGCGCCGAGAGGTGATCGACGAACAGCACCCCGTCCAGGTGGTCCAATTCGTGCTGCAGGCAGGCCGCCAGCAGACCGTCGGCCTCGATCTGACGCCTGGCCCCGGTTTCGTCCAGGTAGCGTAGCTTGATCCGAGCGGGGCGGCTGATGTCGGCGTATTGACCGGGCAGCGACAGGCAGCCTTCCTCGCGGGTGGCGAGTTCGTCGCTGGCGGCGACGATTTCGGGATTGATCAGGCTGCGCGGTTCCGGTTTGTCGTCCGGGGCCAGGTCGATGACCACAAGGCGAAGGCCTCGGCCGATCTGCGGCGCCGCGAGGCCGATGCCAGGGGCTTGATACATCGTTGCGAACATGCGTGGGATCAGCTCGCGCACGGTATCCCGGTCCGCTGGCTTCACCGGTTGGGCGCGTGCCTTCAACATCGGGTTTGGCGCGATCAGGATCGCCAGCGGCTCACTCGCCGCCTGTGTCGCCGTTGGATTTTTGTCGCTGCTCATTGTCTCGCTGCATTTAGAGTACGATGGCGTTCAGCGGAACGTCCGCGGCGGGCGAATCACGTGAAAAATCAGACCGCGGGACGTTTTCGGTGGCCACGGCGAGGGTGCAATTGATTTTGCTCAAGGCCGACTCGGGCGGGCATCCTAAACCTCTTGAATCCGCCGTCGTGGCTGCCAAGATGTTGCGTAGCCGAGATGCCTCGACAGGGTTTCGGCGGTTTGCTTCGCTCGTAGGAGGGGGCCTTGACGACCCGCATGTTTACTTCGCCGCTTTTCCTGGGCTTCGACCACCTCGAGCAAATGCTGGAGCGTGCGTCGAAGACATCGTCCGATGGCTATCCGCCATATAATATTGAGCAGACCAGCCCGACCGGGCTGCGTATCACGCTCGCGGTTGCCGGGTTTACGATGGACGATCTGCAGATCACCCAGGAAGACAACCAATTGGTCATCCGGGGGCGACAAACTGACGACAGCCAGGGCCGAATCTTCCTGCACCGAGGCATCGCGGCGCGGCAGTTCCAGCGGTCTTTCGTGCTGGCCGAGGGGATCGAGGTCAAGGGGGCATGGCTCGACAACGGCCTACTGCACATCGACCTGGCCAAGCCGCAGCCCGAGGTTCGCGTCAAGACGATCCCGATTACACGTAATACCTCCTCTTCCGCCATGCGACCGAACGGTGCCGATCTGGGCGCCCTGGTCGACAGCAAGGCGGATCGATGAGGCAGCTTGGGCCTTTGGCCTCGCAAGCACCGACAGCGCTTCGACAAGGCTGTCGTCAGACAGGAGTACACAAGCGATGAATATCGACCCAGCCGACCAAATTGATGCTGCGTCTTCGCCGGCCGAAATGATCCCGTTCGATGTGAGGCATCTGTCGGAACAGCAACTCGCCGCGCTTGGGGTGGCGCACATCGCCTATGTCAAGCCGGTGATGGTGAACGGCGTGCAGGGGTTCGCGATTCATGCCGCTGACGGCACGCCGATGGCAGTGGCGGGCGACCGCGAGGTGGCCATCGCCGCTGTCATGCAGCACGAGATGATGGCGCTTTCAGTACACTGACGGTCCCGCGAGGCCGGTTGGCCGACGCCGGTTAGCCGGCCGTGGCCGACCGTCGGGCGGGACGGCGCTTTTTGGCTTGGGACCGGAGTGACTGTGGCCTGAGCTGGCGGCGAGGCCTGATACAGAGATATAATCCGGCGCAATCAATTGTCCGCCGCCAGCGTGACCACCGGGGTGAACATGTACCCCCCATACCTCACTGTCTTGATGAAGGCGGGATCTTTCAGGTTGGTCTCGATCTTGCGCCGTAACCGGCTGATCTGCACATCGATGCTGCGGTCGAACACCGCCGCGGCTCGGCCGTGCACCAGTTCCAGAAGATCGTCGCGCGACAGCACCTTGCGCGTGTGCTGACAGAACACCAGCAGGATGTTGAACTCACCGCTGGTCAGCGGGCGGGACTTGCCGTCGGGGGAGAACAGTTGTCGCCGGCCGACGTCCAGCCGCCAACCCTCGAACACCAGGACCTGCGGCGTCTCGGCCTGGCCTGGGTCGTTTTGCACGCTGCGACGCATCACCGCGCGCACCCGGGCCAGCAGCTCGCGCGGGTTGAACGGCTTGGGCAGATAGTCGTCGGCGCCCATTTCCAGGCCGACGATGCGGTCGGTGTCGGCGCCTCGGCCGGTCACCATGATGATCGGCACCGAGGACTTGCCGCGGATCCGGCGGCAGATCGAGAGCCCGTCCTCGCCCGGCAGGCCGACGTCGAGGATCACGCAGTCCAGCCGGCCGCACGCCATGACCTGGTCGAGGTCGCGTCCGGTTCGCGCGGCGGCCACCTCGAAGCCGTTGTCGCTCATGTAGGTTTTCACCATTCGGCTGATTTCGGGATCGTCCTCGACGATGGCGATACGGGATAAAGCGTCCATGGCCCACCTTTCGGCCGCGAGATTGCCACCGCATGGAGCTCACGAACAAGTGTAACCTGTATGCGGAAACAAATTGACATGTTCGAGGTGGTCAACGATCGCCCGGAGCGGCTATCGGACGCGGGGTAGCCGAGCGCATACCGATCCGTATAATCGTCCGCGACGTCGCGCCCCGGCTATCCGTGGGGCCGACCCTTGGCCCGCGGGCCGATCCCTGGGGAGTGAAGCATGAGTTTGAAAGCTGCGGCCTATATCGCGGGTGCGTGGGAGCACCCGACTCGCAAGGCGCCGGACAAGTCGATCGCGCTATTGCACGCCGAATGCGCCAAGGGCGCGCTTGAGGATGCCGGACTGAGTAAGGACGACGTCGACGGCTATTTCTGCGCCGGCGACGCGCCGGGCGCGCTGGGCCCGCTGTCGATGGTCGACTACATGAACCTGAAGTGCCGCCACGTGGACAGCACCGATGTCGGCGGATCGTCCTACCAGGTGGCGGTGGGTCACGCGCTGGAGGCGATCGCGGCGGGCCGCTGCAACGTCGCCCTGATCACGCTGTCGGGGCGGCCGCGCAGCGAGGGCCAGGCCACCGGTACCGCGCCGCGGCCCGGCAATCCCACCGCGCCGGAAATGCAGTTCGAGTTCCCCTACGGTCCGGCGACCGCCAACCTCTACGGGATGTGCGCCGCTCGGCACATGCACGAGTATGGCACCACCAGCGAGCAGCTTGCCTGGATCAAGGTGGCCGCGTCCCACCACGCCCAGTACAATCCGCACGCCATGCTGCGCGACGTGGTCACGGTGCAGGACGTGGTCAGTTCGCCGATGGTTTCCACCCCGCTGCACCGGCTGGATTGTTGCGTGATCAGCGACGGCGGCGGTGCGTTGGTGCTGACCAAGCCGGAGATCGCCAAGAGCGTGAAGCGGCCGCTGGTGAAGGTGATCGGGGTCGGTGAATCGCCCAAGCATCAGTCGGGCGGTGATCTGGATCTGACCTACACCGCGGCGCGCTGGTCAGGGCCCCCGGCGTGGGAGATGGCCGGGGTCAAGCCGTCCGACATCAAATACGCCTCGATCTACGACAGCTTCACCATCACCGTGCTCATGCAATTGGAAGATCTGGGGTTTTGCGAAAAGGGTCAGGGCGGCAAGTTCGTCGCCGACGGCAACCTGATCTCGGGCAACGGCAAGCTGCCGTTCAACACCGATGGCGGCGGGCTATGTTCGAACCACCCGGCCAACCGCGGCGGCATCACCAAGATCATCGAGGCGGTGCGCCAGTTGCGCGGCGAAGCGCATCCGAAAGTGCAGGTTCCGAACTGCAACCTTGCTATCGCTCACGGCACCGGCGGCGCGCTTGGCACGCGCCATTGCGGCAGCACCGTGATCCTGGAACGGGAGTAACCGACATGGCCGACACCGCGCGCAAAATCCAGTTCATCGGCAGCACCGAGACCAATCCGGAAACCAAGCCGTATTTCGACGGCGCGTCCGCCGGCAAGCTGATGGTGCGGCGCTGCACCCATTGCAACAAGGTGCATCACTATCCGCGCGAACTGTGCCCGTTCTGCTTCGGCGCCTGCACCTGGGAGCAGGCCTCCGGCAAGGGCACGATCTACACCTTCAGCGTCATGGAGCGGGCCAATCCGCCCTACGCCATCGGTTACGTCACGCTGGCCGAGGGCCCCAAGATGCTGACCAACTTTGTCGACTGCGACTTCAAGGCGTTGAAGATCGGCCAGCCGGTGAAGGTGGTGTTCGCCAAGACCGAGGGCGACGGACCGTCGATGCCGGTGTTCGCCCCCGCCTGAGCGGAGCGGGCCGTTTCAGGGCCCAGGGGGCCAGGGGTTCAGGGGCCAGGGGTTCAGGGGCCAGGGGTTCAGGGGCCAGGGGTTCAGGGGCCAGGCTCGATCGGCATGCGGGCAATGCTCAGCCATGCCACCGGCGCACCGGCGGCTTCGGCTGCCTGGGGCGCCGGACGCGAGGCGTCCCAGTCGGCGGCGATGAAGCGTCGGCCGCTGACGCCGGCCGCCTGATCGGAGACCAGCCAGAGCAGCGGCGGCAGCATGATCTCGGGCCGCAACATCTTGGACCGGTCGCCGGCCTGGGCTCCCACCAGCGGCGTATCGGTGGTGCCGCCGGGGACCAGGACGTTGGCGGTGACTTCGGTGCCGGCCAGATCGGCGGCGAGCACCGCCATCGACGATTCGAGCGCGGCCTTGCTCGATCCGTAGAGCAGGTGGCCGGCGCGGACCATGGTTCCCAGGCTGGTGGTGACGGTGATGATGCGCCCGCTGTTGGCTTGCAGCATGTGCGGCAGCACCGCCCGCGACATCAGGATCGGCGCGGTCGCATTGATGGTGACGAAGCGCTGCCATTGTTCGGGGGTGATATGCCAGAAGCGGATCGGATGGCTGCGCTGATCGGGGCGGATCGCCGCCTGGCCGATGCCGGCGTTGTTCACCAGGACGTCGATGCCACCGAACCGGGTGATGGTTTCGGCCGCGATCCGCTCGAACGAATCGGGCTGCGCCAGGTCGGCATTGAGCGGTGCGATCGGCGCCGGCAGCGTGCCCAGCCCGTCGGCGTTGAGATCGACCGCGATGACGTTGAACCCGGCGTCGGCCAGACCGAGCGCCATGGCGCGTCCCAGGCCGCTGGCGGCGCCGGTGACGATGGCTGTCTTTTGTGGTGTCGGCATTGTCGGTTCCTCCGCGAGGCAGTGTGCGGCGAGCGCGGCGGGATGCCAAATCGCGCTGCTTCTGTCGGCGATCGGCGGGTCATTGCATGGCGATGCGGGTCTATCTCAGAGACGTGAATTGGGGCGGCGTTATTTCCGTGTGAGCATAGCGCTCAGGAATCTTTCAGGAAAACTCGCCATGTCTATTCGACGCACACGTATTGCGCTCGTGCCGACTGTACTGTTGCTCTTCATGGTTGTATTTGCCGTCGCCGCGCGGGCGCAGTCGGTGACCCTGGTCGCCGCCGGCAGCCTGAACCTGGCGCTTTCGCAGGTTGCCGATGCCTTCACCGCGGCGACCGGCATCAAGGTGGCGCAGACCTATAGCCCGTCGGGCACATTGCGACAGCAAATCGAAAGCGGGCTGCGGCCGGACGTGTTCGCCAGCGCCGACACCAACAGCCCGCAGACGCTGCAGCAAGAGGGATTGGCTGGCCCGGTGCAGGTCTTCGCCAGCAACCAGAACGTTGTCGTCGTCCGCTCCGGCTTCGGCCAAGCGGTGAACCCGTCAAACCTGCTGAGTGTACTGCTTGATAGCTCCACCAGGATCGGCACCTCGACCCCGGTCGCTGACCCCGGTGGAGACTACGCGCAAGAGATTTTCCAAAAGGCCGACGCGGTGCAAGCGGGGGCGACGGCGACCTTGCAGGCCAAGGCGCAGGAACTGGTGGCGAATGCGAACGCGCCGGCGGTCCCGGCTGGAACCAACAGCCTGGTCTATTTCCTCGACACGACGCAGACCGTTGACGTGTTCATTTCCTATGTTACGAGCTGCGGTGCAGGCCCGTGTGCTCGATCCCGCGCTGCACATCGTATTTCTGCCGCGAGAACTGTCGGTGGCAGCACCATTCGGGCTGACGGTACTCAATGGCGCATCCTCCGAGGGGCGGCAGTTCGCCGATTTTATTTTGTCTCCGAAGGGACAGCAGATACTGGCGAGTTACGGATTTATCCCGGCTTGCCGGACGTGGGCGCGGAATCCGTTTCGTGACGTTTGCTAGACGATAGTCAGCCTGACTCAAAACAAAGCGCTGCGCCCAGCAGGCCAGAGATAGCGCGTTTGGGCATCCCGGCGAAATACCAGGTCTATACTGAGAGCCCACGCCAGGTTTGACTGGCGCGGCTAGGTCGGCGCGCCGATCACAAGGCAGACATTTTGGCCGCCGAAGCCGAACGAATTCGATATTGCGTGGCGCACCGTGGCCGGACGGGCGACATTCGGCACACAATCCACCGGCAGTGCCGGGTCCGGCAGATCGTAGTTGATGGTCGGCGGCAGCAAGCCGGCGCGGATCGTCAGCAGGGTGAAGATCGCCTCGATCGCGCCGGCCGCGGTCAGGCTGTGGCCGATCATCGACTTGTTCGACGATATCGGGATCGATCCGGCCCGGTCGCCGAACACCGCGGTTATGCCGACCCATTCCATCTTGTCGTTCTCCGGCGTGCCGGTGCCGTGCGCGTTGATGTAGTCGATCGCCGCCGGGTCCAGCCCGGCATCGGCCAGAGCGTTGCGCATGCAGGCGATGATCGGTTTGCCGTCGGGCGAGGACCGGGTGCGATGGAACCCGTCCGCCACCTCGCCGCAGCCCTCGATCACGCCTAGTACCGTGGCGCCGCGGGCTTGGGCGGCGGCGAGGCTTTCCAGCACCAGGGCGCCGGCGCCCTCGGCCATCACGAAGCCCTCGCGGTCCTTGCTGAACGGGCGCGACGCCGAAGACGGCGGATCGTTGCGGATGGATAGCGCCGACAGCAAGGAGAACCGAATCAGGCTCTCGGGGTTGACCGAAGCGTCGGTGCCGGCCACCAGCGCGCACTCGGCTTCGCCGCGGCGAATCGCCTCGACCCCAAGCTGGATCGCGGTGCCGCCGGAGGCGCAGGCGGTCGAGGTCGATACCGGCGAACCCTTGGTGCCGAACCGTTCAGCCAGGTTCTCGCCGACTGATCCGAAGAGGAAGCGACGGTAATACGGTTCAAAGGCTCCGCTGCCGGCGGCGCGCAACAGGTCGTCGTAGGTTACTGTTTGATCCGCGTCCGACTCTTTGCCCCCGCCTAACTTTTGGCCTGCCTCTAACTTTTGGGCCGCCCTGGATGCGGCCGCCATGGCGAGACGCTGGGGCCACTCCAGCTCCACCGGCGGCAGTGCCAGGAACAGCGGCCCGGGGAAATCGCCGAACCGTCCGATCCGGGCCTGGGCGATGGCTTCCTCGATGACCAGTTCGGCCATCCGTTCCGACAGGGCAGGGGCAGATTGGTCCACTACAGGAACGAAATCGACGGTGCCGGCGATCGTCGTACGCAGGCCGTCGATCGGGAAGCGGGAGATCCGCCGGATGCCGGACACCCCGGCGGTCAGCGCCTGCCAGTTGGCCGGCTGGCCCTGGCCCAGCGAGGTGAGCACGCCCATGCCGGTCACCACGACGATGCGGCGGCCCAGATGATCGGTGTCGATGGTCATTTTGGTCCCCCTCGGATGGCGCGCTTTGGGTGCCTCGGCTCGACCGCTTCAGGCGGCGGTGACAAGGGCCAGCGATTCGCCGCGCCAGTGGCCCCAGGACGTCACTAGGGCCTGCCGCAGCGGCGTTGTCATCGGCTTTTCGGCGGGCTCCAGCGGCGGGAACAGCGTGGCGTGGCGAACCGCCAGCGCGGCGAGCGCCAGGCTGGCTGGGAAGGACGGCTCCAGCGCATGGCCCAGCGCCGTGGCGGTGGCGCGCACCGGGATTGCCAGGTCCGCCAGGAACGTCGCTTCCTCTCGTGTCGCCGCGGCGACTCCGGAGGCGCCGGAGATTACCGCGGCTTCGGTCGGATGATAATGCGGTGCCATGGTTTGGAGCTGCGCCTTGGCATTGCTGGTCGCCTCACCTGGCAGGCGTCGGCTGCGGTCGGTGCGGATCGCGGCGATGTGCGCCCACGCCGGCGCCCCCCGAGCGGCGGCATGGGTTCGGGATTCGATCACCAGGAAGCAGCCGACCGATCCGAGCATCAGGCCGCCGCCGGAGGTCTGGCGCGCCCAGATCGGATAGAACGGGGCTTTGCGCTGCATTCCACCCATCTCGTAGTGCAATAGGACATCCGGACGCTGCGCGTTGTATGACCCGCCGACCAGCATGATTTCGCCCTGGCCGGCGGCAATGCGGGCGCAGGCGATGCGCACCGCGTCGGCGCCGGCGGCCTCCTCGCCCATGAAGGTGCGGGACGATCCGATGACGCCATGCACGATGGAGATGTTGCCGGCCAGCAGATTGGACAGTTGCGCCAGGAACAGCGTCGGCCGCAGCTCGCCCTGCAAATGCTGGTTCAGATAGAGTCCCGGGTTGGCGGCGTGCGGATAGCCGGACAGCAGCGCCGAATCGACGGCCTGGTCACGCTCACCGCCGCCGGCCGCGACGATCATCCCCATCCGTGACAACAGTTCGGTGTTGCCTTTCGCGCCGGCCTGCTCCAGCGCCAGGCCGGCGGCGAATACGCCGATGCGCTGCCAGGGCTCCATCTGGCGCTGATCGCCGCGCTTGGGAATCTGGCGGTCGAAGTCCAGCGCGGCCAGCGGATGCACCGCGAAGGGGGCGTAGCTGGTCAGGTCGAGCACCGGGCGGAAGTCGTTCAACGCCTGCCAGTGCGCTTCGGTGCCGCAGCCGAGGCTCGACACGATGCCGATGCCGGTGATCAGCGCGTCGCGGTCATGCGCCATCGGCTGACCCGTCCGCGGCCTCCGCCGGGGGCAGGAACGCTTCGGCCAGCCCGATGCGATGGGCGGTGGCGATCATCGCCGCGCGCAATGTCGGGTTGGGGAACACCACGACCCCGTAACGCAGTTCGGCGTCGGCTATTTTCTTGCCGCCGGCCGTGATCGAGGCCTTGGCCACGGCGTAGCCGGAGCCTTCGTGCAGCAGGGTTGCCTCGGTGCGCAGGTCCTGGGCGGGTGGGACGATGGATCGCATCTTGGCTTTCTCGACCTGGATCAGGAACGGCATCCGGGCACAGCGCAGGGTGGCGAGGATCAGCCAGCCGCCGGTTTGTGCCATGATTTCAATCATCAACACCCCTGGCAGGATCGGGTAGCCGGGGAAATGGCCCTCGAACACCGGGGACCGGTCCGGCACCTGGCCGGCGGTGGCGATGCGGCCGGCGCCGACGTCGAGCTCGATGATCCGATCGACCATCTGGAAGTATTCCAGGCGCATCCGGTCAAGCCGCCTGGGCGGCGGTCATGCTGCCTTGGCCGCCACCAGCTTGTCGATGTTGGCGCAGAGGTTCTTCAGCACGAAATACTCGTCGGTGGTGACCTTGCCGGCGTTGACGTCCTGGGTCCACTGCTCCAGCGGCATCTTGATGCCGAACGACTTGTCGATGGCAAACGCGACATCGAGGAAGTCCAGGCTGTCGATGCCGAGGTCGTTGATCGCATGGCTTTCGGGCGTGATCTTGTCGGGTTCAATGTCACAGGTGTCGGAGATGATCCCCGCCACGGTTTCGTACGTCGATGCCATGCCCAAAGCCCCTGAGAAAGTCCGCGCGGCACTAACATTCTCGCCCATGGGTGGCAAGAGTCGGCAAGCAAGGCCGGGCTCTGCCCGGACCCGCGAAGGGGGCGACGCCCCCTTTGATCCCATTGATTAAGGGACTGGGTGAGGAGGGGGCTACTCGGGGAATGCAACCACCTCGGTCGCCCCCTCCTCACCCAGTCCCCTATACCGGGTTCCAAGGGCCGTCGGCCCTTGGCGGGGTTCGGGGCAGAGCCCCGACCTTCCTGTCGGCCCTCACCCCGTGGCGACAATCGCGGCGGCGGCGTCGGTCAGCACCTGGCAGCCGAGGGAGATGTCCTGGTCGCTGGTATTTTCGGCGTAGTGGTGGCTGATGCCGCCGATGCTGGGGACGAACAGCATGGCCGAGGGCAGCCGTTGGGACAGGATCTGGGCGTCGTGGCCGGCGCCGGATGGCATCGACTGGTGCTGGCCGGGGGCGTGGGTCTGGGCGGCGGTGGTCAGGGCCTGGCGGAACGCTTGATCCATCGCGCTGGGGGCGGTGGTGCCGCGCTGGGCGATGCTGACCTCGCAGGGGCCGTTGGCGGCTTCGGCCAGCAGTTCGTCCAGCGCGGCGTCCAGCGCGGCGAGCATCGCGGGATCGGTATCGCGGAACTGGAACACCAGTTCGGCGGCGCCCGGCACGATGCTGGGGGCGCCGGGGTCGAGCTTGATATCGCCGGTCGTCCAGACCGTGCGTGGTCGGGCGATCGGCGGGAATCGGGCTTCGATGGCGGCGACCAGCTTGACCAGCGCGACCCCGGCGTCGCGGCGCACCGCCATGCGGGTGGTGCCGGCGTGGTTCTGCTGGCCCTTGAACTGGATGCGGAAGCGGTGGCTGCCGACGATGGCGGTGACGATGCCGAGGCGCAGATGGTGGTCTTCCAGGTCGGCGCCCTGCTCGATATGGGCTTCCAGGTAACCGCGGTAGCGCGCGGGGTCGATGGTCTGCCGCGGGCGGTCGGCGAATCCGGCCTGACGCAGCGCGTCGCGCAATGAGAGGCCGGATTCGCGGTTGGCGCAGGCGTCGATTTCGGCCTCGGTCAGCAGGCCGCAGAACGACCGGCTACCGATGAACGAGCCGAAATGGCCTTCCTCGTCGGCCCAGGCGGCGACGTCGATGCCGCGACCGAGACTGCGGGCGACTTCCAGGCCGTAGATCACGCCGAGGGCGCCATCCAGCCAGCCGGCATGGTTCTGGGTTTCCATGTGGCTGCCGATCAGCAGCTTGGGCCCCGGTGTGGGGTCGCGGCCGAAGACGTTGCCGATGCCGTCGATCGAGGCGTCCAGCCCGGCCTCGGTGAGCCGGTCGGCGAGCCAGTGACGGGCCTCGACGTCCGGCGGGGAGAAGGTCGGGCGGTGCACGCCGGTCTTGTATTTGCCGATTTCGCGCGCCGCGTAGAGGTCGCGGAGCAAGCGGGTTGCGTCGATCGCCGGCATGTCGGTGTCCCTTGGGTATGATCGCGTCGCCAGGCTTTAGGGTTGGCCTGGCATCGCTCCGGTCACGACTTCACCGCATGACGAGCTGATCTGTCCATCGCGCGCATGGCAGGGTGACTGGGGGTTTCACGCTGCCATGCAACGCGGGGTTACTTGACGCTGGAGTAGGGGGTTGGGCCGAGGATGTAGTTCGTCACCTTGGCGACGATCGGGCCGTTGGCCTCGGTCTTGGCGCGCGCGGCGTGCCATTCCGGGTCGGCCTGGAAGGCGGTCCACTTGGTTTCGCGTTCGGCGAGCGATTCCCAGGCCAGCATGTAGTAGAGCGTCATGTTCGATTCGCCGATCAGCGTGGTCCAGAAGCCGGCCTGGCGAATGCCGTGGCGCTCCCAGATCTTCAGCGTGATGGTGCTGAAGCGGTTGTTGAGGTCGGGCAGGCGGCCGGGAACGGTTTCGTAGATGCGCAGTTCGTAGATCATGGTTCCTCCGTCGGGTAGTCTGCGGCGGAGTGTGGGACCGCAGCGGCAGGCGGGCAAGCCGGCCCGGCTAGACCAGTTCGGCGTCCACCGCGAAGGTGGTGGCGGCATCGGCCAACCGCCGGTCGAGCGTACAGAGCCTGGCGCCGTGGTCCGCCGCGACGGCGAGATGCATTGCGTCGGCGGCGCGCAGTCCGAGGCTGAACTGCTCGACGAAGCGGGCGGCGG
This sequence comes from Rhodopila sp., assembly GCF_965277825.1. Lineage (NCBI taxonomy): Bacteria > Pseudomonadati > Pseudomonadota > Alphaproteobacteria > Acetobacterales > Acetobacteraceae > Rhodopila > Rhodopila sp. The sequence continues at coordinate 2,533,350 of NZ_OZ255846.1, forward strand.
TGGCGAAATGGTCCCGGTTGATCGGTAGAACGGTCAGGGATTCGGTTCGCAGCCGAGTGAATACGCCGGCCAAGCGTGCCCGATCGGCGGCGTCGAGTTCTCCCGAACGGACCTTGATCGACAACGCGGAAGTCAGTTCGGTGACGACCCAATCGCTGATCAGCAGGGTTTCTGGTGGCTGGCGTCCAAGCCAGGCCTGGACGCGACGGGTGGCGGCTTCGTTGGCCAAGGCCGCCACCAGCAGCGATGTGTCGAGGTAGACCGTCAGTAGCGGTCCTCATCCCGCATGGCGCGGACCAGTCCCGAGCGTGCGCCTGGGGCCAGCGTGTTGGTCACGGCGCGTAGCATCGCGACGTCAACCGGCTTGCGCGGACGCGCAACGGCGCGAAGTTCCACGACCGGTTCGCCGCGGCGGCTGATCTGGACCTGCTCCCCGGCCTCGGCGCGGGCGACGAGTTCGCTGAGGTGCGATTTGGCCTCAGCGAGGTTGATGGCGTCCACGGGATCGTCCTGACCAAGTTGTTAGTCACATATAGGCGTTTGCCATGGACCCGGCAAGTGGTCAATTGCACGCCCCTGACCGCTGCCCGGCATGGCTGCGGGCCCGCTCGGGACACTGCCGGTTGATCCGCCTGCCGCGCGCGGGTAGGGTCCCGCGCCCATTTCGTTCTGGTATGCCCGATGTCTCTCACCGCCGAACGGCTCGACCGTATCCAGCCCAGCCTGACCATCGCGATCTCCACTGTCGCGCGGCGGATGATCGCCGAGGGCAAGAACGTCATCAGCCTGTCGCAGGGCGAGCCGGATTTTGATACGCCGCGCAACATCAAGGATGCGGCAATCCGAGCGCTGGAGGCGGGCGAGACGAAATATACCGATGTGGCGGGTACGCGGGTGCTGCGCCGCGCGGTGGCGACCAAGTTCGCCCGCGACAGCGGCATCGAGTACAAGCCGGAGGAGATCATCATCTCGACCGGGGCCAAGCAGGTGCTGTTCAACGCCATGCTGGGGACGTTGAATGCCGGCGATGAGGTGATCATTCCGAGCCCTTGCTGGGTCAGCTATCCGGATATCGTGACGCTGGCCGACGGCAAGCCGGTGCTGGTGCCGTGCGGGCAGAACCACGGCTTCAAGCTGCGCGCGGAGGACCTGGAGGCGGCGATCACGCCGAAAACCCGCTGGTTCATGCTGAACAATCCGTGCAACCCGACTGGGGCGGCGTACAGCGCGGATGAGCTGAAGCCGATCTGCGAGGTGCTGATGCGGCATCCGGAGGTCTGGGTGCTGACCGACGACATCTACGACAAGCTGGCGTACGATGGCTTCAGGCCGGGCACGATCGTGGCGGTGGAGCCTCGGTTGAAGGAGCGCACGCTGACGGTGCATGGGGTGTCGAAGTCGTATGCGATGACCGGCTGGCGGATCGGCTTTGCCGGCGGCCCGGTGGCGCTGATCAAGGCGATGGACAAGCTGCAGAGCCAGTCGACCTCGAACCCGAACTCGATCGCCCAGGCGGCGGCGGTGGAGGCGCTGCTGGGGCCGCAGGACACGGTGGAGGCGATGCGGTTGGTGTTCGAGCAACGGCGCGACCTGGTGGTGGAGATGCTGAACTTGGCGCCGGGCATCAACTGCAGCACGCCGGATGGGGCGTTCTATGTGTATCCGTCGATCCACGGCTGTATCGGCAAGACCAGCAAGGGCGGCGTGGCGATCAAGGACGACGAGGCGTTCGCGCTGACCTTGCTGGCCGAGGAAGGAGTGGCGACGGTGCATGGCGCGGCGTTCTGCTATCCCGGCTACATCCGCATCAGCTATGCCAACGCCACCGAGGAATTGCGCGAGGCGTGCGTGCGCATTCAGCGCTTCTGCCAGGGGCTGCACTGAGATGAGTGAGGCGGCGACGATGCCGGGGCTGTCGCGGCGGATCGGCCGGGTCGAGCTGGCCGCCAGCGTTCGGATGACGATCAAGGCGCGTGAACTGCGGGCAGCGGGCAAGCCGGTGATCACGCTGACCACCGGGGAGCCCAACTTCGACAGCCCGCCGCATGCGATCGAGGCGGCGTATCAGGCGGCGCTGAAGGGCGACACCAAATACCCGCCGCAGGATGGCACTCGGGCGCTGAAGGAGGCGATCCAGCGCAAATTCATGCGGGATTCGCGGCTGGATTACGCGTTGGAGGAGATCACCGTCTCGAACGGCGGCAAGCAGTGCCTGTTCAATGCGATCATGGCGACGGTGGACTCCGGCGACGAGGTCATTATCCCGGTGCCGTCTTGGATCGCCTACGCGCAGATGACGCAGCTTTGCGGCGGCGTGCCGGTGCTGGTGAACTGCCCGCAGAACAATGGCTTCAAGCCGCGGGCCGAGGATATCGACGCGGCGATCACGCCGCGCACCAAGTGGCTGATCCTGAACAACCCGAACAATCCGACCGGGGCGTGCTGTTCGGCCGCGGAAATCGCCGAGATCGCGGTGGTGATGCGCCGCCATCCGCATGTCTGGGTGCTGTCGGACGACATGTACGAGCATCTGGTGTTCGACGGGTTTCAGCACGCGACGTTCGCCCAGGTGGCGCCGGACCTGAAGGGTCGGACGCTGACGGTGTCGGGGGTGTCGAAGACCTATGCGATGACCGGCTGGCGGGTCGGCTTTGCCGGCGGCCCGAAGACGCTGATCAAGGCGATGACGGTGATGCAGGGACAGGCGACGGCGGGAATTTCGACGCCTGGACAGGCCGCCGCGACCGCCGCGCTGGACGGTCCTCAGGACGGCGTCGATGTGCAGATCGCGGCCTATAGGCGGCGCCGCGACCTGGCGGTGGAGCAGTTGAACGCGGCCAAGGGCATCAGTTGCCACAAGCCGGAAGGCGCGTTCTACGTTTTCCCCAATGTCGCCGGCTGCCTGGGCAAGACCACCGCCGGCGGACGCACGCTGCACAGCGACGAGGATGTCTGCCTGGCGTTGCTGGAGGAAAACCTGGTCGCAACGGTGCACGGGGCGGCCTATCACATGAGCCCGTTCCTGCGTATCAGCACGGCGACGGCGGACGACCATCTGGCCGAGGGCCTGCGGCGGATCCAGACCTTCTGCGAAGGCCTGCGCTGAGCTGTGGCGGGCAGCGTGGCCAACGCGGGCTGGGTGATCCGAGAGGGGCGGGACGCCGATGGCGACGGCATCATCGCGCTGATCGCTTCATGCTGGTCGCAATATCCACGCGTGATCATGGATGTCGACCGGGAGATGCCGGAACTGCGTGCGCTGGATAGCTACTATCGGCGCAACGGCGGCCGGCTGTGGATCGCCGAGTCGGACGCCAGGCTTCGCGGCATGATCGCGGTCCGGCCGAGCGAGCCGCCGGGTTGGGAAATCTGCCGCGTCTATGTCGATCCAAGGTTGCACGGGTCGGGCCTGGGTCATGCCCTTTTGGATCGGGCGGAGGGCCACGCCGTCGTGGCCGGTGCCCGGCGCCTGGCGCTGTGGAGCGACACCCGGTTTCACCGCGCGCACCGGTTTTACCAGAAACGGGGTTATGCGCGGGTCGGTCCGGTCAGGGTGCTGAACGATCTCTCGAACTCGGAGGAGTTCGGCTATGTCAAGCAGATGGATGGTTCGGCGGCTGAGCCTGACAATCGCTTGACTTGACCAACCGCGCGGGGCTTGTGTGCCGGCCTGATGCCGGAGGGCCCTGACGCAGAGGGCCATCGGGCCTGGCCCATTCATCCTCCAGGACCTCAACGATGCACGCCTACCGTAGCCATACCTGCGGCGCCCTGCGCGCCGGCGACGCAACGACCGAGGCCCGGCTGTCGGGCTGGGTACACGCCAAGCGCGACCACGGCGGCCTGCTGTTCATCGACCTGCGTGACCATTACGGCATCACCCAATGCGTGTTTGCCGCCGGCTCCCCGGGGTTCGCCGCTGCCGACGCGGTGCGGCCGGAGAGCGTCATCACCGTGACCGGCCAGGTGGTGATGCGCGAGGCCGGCACGATCAACCCTCGGCTGCCGACCGGGGAGATCGAACTGCGGGTCACCGACCTGGTGGTTCAATCCGCCGCCGAGGTGCTGCCGATGCAGGTTGCCGGCGATGAAAAATTCCCCGAGGACATCCGGCTGAAATACCGTTTCATCGACCTGCGGCGCGACAAGTTGCACCACAACATGATGCTGCGCAGTCGGGTCATCACGTCAATCCGGCGGCGGATGATCGAGCAGGGGTTCCTGGAGTATCAGACGCCGCTGCTGACCGCGTCCTCGCCCGAAGGCGCGCGCGATTTCCTGGTGCCGGCTCGGTTGCACCCGGGCAAGTTCTATGCCCTGCCGCAGGCACCGCAGCAGTTCAAGCAGTTGCTGATGGTCGCTGGCTTCGACCGCTATTTCCAGATCGCGCCGTGCTTCCGCGATGAGGCGTCGCGCGCTGACCGGTCACCGGGCGAGTTCTACCAGCTCGATTTCGAGATGAGCTACGTCACGCAGGAGGACGTATTCAACACCATCGAGCCGGTGATCGCCGGTGTGTTCGAGGAATTCGCCGACGGCCGGGCGGTGACCAGGCCGCCGTTCCAGCGCATCCCGTACGACGAGGCGATGCTGGCGTTCGGCTCCGACAAGCCGGACTTGCGCAATCCGATCCGCATTGGCGATGTCACCGAACATTATGCCGGGTCCGGCTTTGGGCTATTTGCGCGCATCGCCGCCTCGGGCGGCATCGTCAGAGCAATTCCGGCGCCGGGGGCGGGGGCGCAGCCGCGCAGCTTCTTCGACAAGCTGAACGATTGGGCGAAGGCGGAGGGGCAGGGGGGCCTGGGCTACATCACGTTCGACGCCGAGGGTCCGAAGGGGCCGATCGCGCGCAACCTGGAAGCCGACCGGGCCGAGGCGATCCGGATGGCCTGCGGCCTGCAGCCGGGCGATGCGGTGTTCTTCGCCGCCGGCAAGAAAGATGTCGCGGCCAAATTCGCCGGCACGGTGCGAGGCCGCCTGGCGGAGGAGCTCGGGCTGATGGAAACCGGCAGCTTCCGGTTCTGCTGGGTCACCGATTTTCCGATGTTTGAACTGAACGAGGAAACCAGGCAGGTCGATTTCAGCCACAACCCGTTCAGCATGCCGCAGGGCGAACTGGAGGCGTTGAACAGCCGCGATCCGCTGACCATCAAGGCGTACCAGTACGATATCGTTTGCAACGGTATCGAGCTGTGTTCGGGGGCGATCCGCAACCATCGCCCCGAGGTGATGATCCGCGCCTTCGAAATCGCCGGCATGACCGGCGCCGATGTGGAGCAGCATTTCGGCGGCATGCTGAACGCGTTCCGCTACGGCGCGCCTCCGCACGGCGGCGCCGCCCCGGGGATCGACCGCATGGTCATGCTGCTGGCCGATGAGCCGAACATCCGCGAAGTGATTCTGTTTCCGCTCAACCAGCAGGGCGAGGACCTGATGATGGGAGCGCCGGCGGAAATTCCCGCGGCGCGGCTGAAGGAATTGTCGTTGCGGCTGGATGTCGCGCCGGCCAGGCCGAAGGCGGGGGCGGAGCCGCTGTCGGCTGAGGCCGGAGCAACGAACGCGGAGGCGGCGCCGAGGGTCAGCGGTGGCTGAGACTGGACGCGGCGCGATGATAGGCGGTGGCGCACGGTGCCGACGTATGGCTATGTTAAGATGCCGGTTCGCGGCGACGTTCAACCGCCGGTTCGCGGCGACCTTTCCAGCGGAGTTGTCCATGCGCCTTCCCGCCGCCCTCGGCGCGCTGCTTCTGACCGCCATCTGTGGTGTTCAGCCGGCCCTCGCGGCCAATACCGCGGCGCCGACCGCGCCTGCGCTGCCAAGCCCGCTGATTGCGCACAAGGCGCTGTATTCGCTGACCCTGGACAGCGCCAAGAGCAATGACGTGGTCGCGGCCCGTGGCACCATGGGCTATGAGGTGACCGATGCCTGCGACGGCTGGGCGGTGCGCCAGCGGTTGAACATGACGATCACCAACGCCGACGGCCAGGACATCCAGATGGCCTCGGACTATGCCACCTGGGAATCCAAGGATGGGCTGAAGTTCCGCTATCACATGCGCCAGACTACTGACACCGCGGTCACCAGCCAGACCGACGGCGAGGCGTCGCTGCAAAAAGTCGGCGGTCCCGGCGAGGCGCACTACAACTCACCGCATGACACCACCAGCGCGCTGCCGGCGGGCACCCTGTTCCCGATGGCGCACACTGCCGCGATCATCGCGGCGGCGCGCGACAAGAAGCATTTCCTCGCCCTGCCGCTGTTCGACGGCACCGACGAGAATGGCGTCGAGGACAGCTTCATCGTGGTGATCGACTGGAAGCCGCCGACGCCGAACAAGTGGCCGACGCTGTCGCCGTTGCCCAGCACCAAGGTCAACATCGCCTTCTTCGACCACGGACCCGATTCCATGATGCCGTCGTACGAGGTTGCGATGCGGTATTGGGAGAACGGGGTGGCCGACGATATGAAGATGAACTTCGGCGAGTTCGTGATGAACGCCAAGATGCAGGAGTTCGCGCCGCAGCCGCATCGGTGCTGAGGGCGCAGCGCTGGGCAGGGGCCTTCCGCAACGCGCGGGTTCGGTTCGGGCCAAGCTGATGGCAGACCGGATCGAGCAGAAAACATCGTCTCGGCGTGGCTTGCCTCGCAGAACCTGATCTGTCAGTCTGACAGTCAAACCAACGGATTTACACCGGTCTCAAACGTAGGCTTACGTTAGGGATGAAGAACGGTAACGCGTTGCTTGATTTTTTGCGACTTGTTCGGGACCGACGCAGGAATGAATTCGCCTTGGACATCGCTGGTCGCGCTTTTACTGTTCTTGCTGGCGAGCGGCTTTGGCGCCTTTGTCAGGCCCAAGCTGAACGAACGGCACAGAACCCGGGAGACGATCGAGCTACTGCAGGTCACGGTTACCATGCTGGTGACATTCGCCGCGATCGTGCTGGGTCTTCTCATCACGTCGGCGAAGAACAGCTTCGACACGGTGGAGGCGGACGTGCGAAGTTATTCGGTGGCGCTGATGCAGTTGGACCAGGCGCTGGTCGCGGCCGGTCCTCCCGGGCTGCCGATCCGGGAGAATTTGGCGCGTTATACTGCCGCCGCGATCGCGTCGACCTGGACCGGCGAAGCGCCGCCCGAGGGGAACTATTATCCCCGCAGTCTGGCGAAGTCACCGACTGATCTGGCGGAGGAGAGCTCGTCATTGCGCGCGGTGCTGGCCATGGTGCAGGCAAGCATCCGCGACCTGGCGGACACTACGGTCGCGCAACGGGATATCCAGGCCGAGTGCCAGCGTCAGATGGATCGCGTGTTCAAACTGCGTTGGGCGCTGATCGAAGCCTCTCAAGGGTCGCTGTCAGTGCCGTTTTTCATTGTTCTGGTGTTTTGGCTGTCGGTCATCTTCCTCTGCTTTGGTCTCAGTTGTCCGGTCAATCCTTTGTCTATCGTCATTACCAGCCTGAGTGGTGTGGCGCTTACCTCGGCGCTGTTCGTGGTGATCGATTTGAATACCTTGTTCGACAATGGCTTTTTCACGATTTCGAGCCAATCGTTGCGGGCCGCATTGACCGAAATGCCCCACCCCGCGGCACAGTTGGCAACCAAATGACTGGATACCGATTGACGCCAGGTGCCGGATTGACGCCAGGCTCAGTCGCCCGGCAGAATTCGTCTTGTCGATGCGACGCGCCGGCACGCGCCGCGGCAGCAAAGCCATTGTGAAATACGCCGACCCCGGCACTGGCAGGGAGCCCTGAAGGTGGTCCACATCTACCAACCCCGCGCCGTCAGCGTGGTCACTCAGCCCGAGGCGGGTGTCGGTCCGGTCGTCACGCTGATCGAGCAGGCAACCCAGTATATCTGCGTCAAGATGTTCACTTTCACTTCGCCTATGCTGGTAACCGCGTTGGTCGCGGCGGCAAAGCGCGGCGTGCTGGTGCGCGTCATGCTCAATCCGCACCGATCCTCGGGCAGCCGAGCGAACGATGAGACGGTTGAGCTGTTGCGGGCAGGCGGGGTCGTCTGTAGCTGGACCAACCCGGCATTCGTGGTGACACATGAAAAGTCGTTGGTGGTGGACGATCGGACTGTATTGATCGCGACATTCAATTTTTGTGAAAAGTATTTCTCCCTGACGCGCGACTATGGCGTGGTGATCGACGATGTCCGACTGGCGCGGGAAGTGATGGCCTGCTTCGAGGCGGACTGGGCGCATCGGTCGTTCGAGATACCGCCCGACACCTGTTTGATATGGAGCAACCGCACCTCGCGGCGGGCGATGTGCGAGTTCATCGATGCGGCGAAGGTAAAGCTGCGGATCCAGCACCCGAAGTTCAGCGACGTGACGGTGCTGGACCGGTTGTTGAAGGCGCTGGATCGCGGCGTCGAGGTGCGGGTGTTATGTGGCGGCCGGCATGGCATCAGCGAATACGATCTGTTGGACACCTTCTCGTCGTTGCGCGCGCTGCATCGGGCTGGCGCCTCGGTACACAAACAACATGGCCTGCGGACCCACGCCAAGCTAATGCTGGCCGATGACCGTTATGCGCTGCTGGGTTCGATGAACATCGACCGCAGCGCATTCGACCTGCGCCGCGAACTGGGCATCCTCATGCAGGTGCCGGATGCGGTCGGCCTGTTGGCCGCTCGGTTTCGTGCGGATTGGGCGATCTCGAGTCACTACGACGCACCAGACCCGCTCGATGAAGTCATACCGATCGAGACCGATCATCCGCTGGACCCCGAGATGGCTCATGAATGACCGCGCCGCGCCGCCAGCGACGAGCGACGTCGGGGGGACGCTGGCGCCAGCCGAACCGCCAAGCCTGCTCAAACTGGCGAGCACCTTCAACGGCATCGCGCTGGCCAGTTTCGGTGGCGGATTGTCGGCCTGGTCACGCGAGATCGTCGTTACCCGCCGCGGCTGGCTGACCGAGGCCGAGTTCCTCAGCGCGATGATGCTGTGTCGATTGCTGCCGGGGGCCAATCAGGTCAACGTTGCGGTGTTCGTCGGCGCAAGGATGCGCGGTGCCCTGGGCGCGCTGGCTGCGGTGCTGGGACTGATCACCGTGCCATTCGGGATCATCCTGTTGTTGATCGCTTTCGCCGCTCAGCAGGAGACTCCAGCGATACGCCACGTCATGGCGGGGCTGACCGCGGCGGGCGTCGCACTGACGCTTTCGATGGTCTGGCACACCGGGCGCAAGTCGCTGACCTCGGCGGTACCGCTGGGGCTGGCGGCGCTGACCGCGATCCTGTCGGGTGTGGTGCGAGCGCCGCTATGGGTCACCCTGCTGTTGCTGGGCTCGGCCGGGATCGCGTGGGCCTGGCGTCGGGGCCTACCGGCGGCGGGCTGATGCGCGGTTATCAGATTTGCCTGGTGTTCGCCAGCGCCTCGCTGCTTTCGTTTGGCGGCGGCAATGCGATCATTCCGCAGATCCAGCAGCAGGTCGTAAACAGCTATGGCTGGTTGACGGTCACGCAATTCGCCGATGCGTTCGCCATCGCCCAGGTTGCGCCGGGGCCCAGCACCTTATTGGTCAGTGCGGTCGGGTATGAGGCGGCCGGGCTTTACGGTGCTCTGCTGGCGACGGCGGCAATGATCCTGCCCGCCGCCGTGCTGATGTTCGGGGTCGCTCGCGTGTGGCAGCACATCCACCAGTCGCGCTGGCGTCAGGCGATCGAGGACGGGCTGGCGCCGGTCACCATCGGGTTGATCCTGTCGAGTGCGATGGTAATTGCCTGGTCGGTCGAACATTCCTTGACCCAACTCGCACTCACGGCGGCGGCGACGGTGGTGCTGTGTTCGACCCGGCTGAATCCGCTGGTGGTGATGGGCGCCTGCGGTTTGGTCGGCTGGGCTGCGGGGGCGTGAGGGTGCGGGCGAACAAAGCCGGATATTTTACCTATACCTGCCCAGCCGCATCCAGGATCAGCCTGGTGATGGTATCTGGCTGGCTGATCAGCGACAGGTGGCTTGCCTTCACCTCGATCGTCGTGGCGCCCATGCGCTTCGCCATGAACCGCTCAAGGTCGGGATCGATCGTTCGGTCCTCGGTGGACACGGCATACCAACTCGGCTTCGACCGCCAGGCCGCGTGCATGGTCCTGCCGGCCAGCAATCGGCGCTCGAACGGCGCCTGCACGGCGTAGAGCACCCGCGCCTTCGCCGCCGGCAGATCAGCGGCGAAGTCGTGCAGGAATGCCGCTTCGCTGAGTTGCCCCCAATCGCCCGACCAGACGATGCCCGCCGTGGCCGGTGGGGTCGGAAACCGTTTTGCAAGTTCTGTGTAGTCCTCGCCGGCATCGGGCGCCCGCGCCGCGATATAAACCAGCGCGCTTACCTTGGGATCGATCCCGGCTTCGGTGACGATCATGCCGGAGAACGAATGGCCGACCAGCACAGTCGGACCATCTTGTCGCGCAAGGACGCGCTGCGACGCCGCAACACCTTGGTCCAGCGTCGTCAACGGGTTTTGCACCGACGTGGCGTTGATACCGGTGGCTTGCAGCCTTTGGATGACCTCGGACCAGCATGACCCGTCGGCGAACAGCCCGTGCACCAGGACCACGTTGCGGGCTTTCGGTACTGCCTGTTTTGCCTCCGCGCCGGGAAACGTTGCGCTGGCTGCGCCCATCGCCGCGGCGCGAGCCATGAAAGTGCGACGATCCAAGTTCGGTTCTCCCATGTGGTCGGCTCTCGCGGAGAACTCGACGGTCCACCCTCGACGCGACGATGGCAAGGCCGCTACCCCCGGCATTGACGTGCCCGACCGCGCCGGGCCGGGGCGAAGCCCGCATGCGGCGCCGCATGACCCGGCAGTTGCCGACCGGCTCTTGACCGCCGATCGAGGTCTTGTATCTCTCGCCTCCGCCGCTCACGCGGAGCTGATCGGAGATCCATGCCCGAGACCACTGTCCAGTCCGCGCCTTCGGTGGCCGCCCAGCCCGGCGGAATGCCTGTGCTCAGCGTCATCGTTCCCTGCTTCAACGAACGGCCCAACGTCGTGCCGATGATCGCCAAGCTGGACGAGGCACTGGCCGGCGTCGCGTGGGAAGTCATCTACGTCGATGACAACAGTCCCGACGGCACCGCCCAAGAGGTGCGTCGCATCGCCGGCCACGACCCACGGGTGCGCTGTATCCGCCGCGTCGGGCGCCGCGGCCTGGCGTCCGCGGTGATCGAGGGTGCGTTGTCGTCCTCGGCCGACTACGTCGCGGTGATCGACGGCGATCTGCAGCATGACGAGACCCGGTTGCCGGTGATGCTGTCGTCATTGCGCGCCGGCGGTTACGATCTTGCCGTCGCGAGCCGTTACGCCGAGGGCGGCGATAGCGCCGGGCTGCCCAGCAAGTGGCGCCACATGCTGTCCGATGGCGGCATCTGGCTGGCGCAGGCGTTCATGCCGGTGCGGCTGACCGATCCGATGAGCGGCTTCTTCATGCTGCCTCGGTCGCTGTTCGAGCAGTTGGCGCGCGGCCTGAACGGCCAGGGTTTCAAGATTCTGCTCGACCTTGTGCTGAGCAGTTCCGCGCCGTTGCGGGTGCTGGAGGTTCCCGCCCGGTTCCGCGAACGCGCCGCCGGACAGAGCAAGATGGACGCGCTGGTGGTGGTCCAGTTCGCCGGCCTGTTGCTGGACAAGCTGTGCGGCGGGTTGCTGCCGTTGCGGTTCTTCTCATTCGCGCTGGTCGGGGCGCTGGGTATTTTCATCCACCTGGCCGTGCTGGCGACGGTGCGGCACAGCAGTTCGTTGTCGTTCGAAACCGAGCAGGCGGCGGCGACGATTGCCGCGATGGTGTTCAACTTTCATCTGAACAACTCGATCACCTATCGCGACCAGCGGCTGAGCGGGCCGGGGCTGTGGCGGGGATTGCTGCTGTTCACGGTGGTCTGCGGCTTCGGTGCGATCGCCAATGTTGGTATTGCCCAGATACTGTATGAGCGGCACACCGCGTGGAGCATCGCCGGCGGCATCGGTGCGCTGATCGGCGTGGTGTGGAACTACGCCATTTCCGCCACCCTGGTGTGGCGATCGCGATGACAGTGGGGGATGACGCAAGGTTCGAGGCGCCCCTGGCAGCGGCACCGGCCTGAGGGTGAAGCCGCTATCGATCCGCCGACCTCCCGCGGCGATCAGCTCCGGGTTCGGGGGCGGTCCGGCGTCGCCGGTGAGGCGTCTCGTCGCCGTCGTGGCGGTGCTGACCCTGCTTCGGCTAATTGTCGCGGCGGTGGCGCCGCTGGCACCGGACGAGGCGTATTACTGGGTCTGGTCGCATGCCCTGGCCGGTGGTTATGTCGACCATCCGCCGATGGTGGCGCTATGGATCAAGGCCGGCACGATGCTGGCCGGGCAGAATGCGCTGGGCGTTCGCCTGCTGGGCCCGCTGGCGGCGGCGCTGGCGTCGTGGATGCTGTTCGACGCCGCCCAAGTGCTGTTCCCGAACACCAGGGGCGGCATCGCGGCAGTCATGCTGTTGAACGCGACGCTGTTGCTGGGCGTCGGCACCGTTATCATGACGCCGGACTCGCCGCTGCTGTTCTTCTGGACCGCGGCGCTATGGGCGCTGGCTCGGCTGGCGGCCGGGGGCACCGGGGTGTGGTGGCTGGCGGCGGGGCTGTTCGGCGGTCTGGCGCTGGACAGCAAATACACCGCGCTGTTGCTGTGGATCGGCGTCGGGCTGTGGGTGCTGCTGGTTCCCGCCGTGCGGCTTTGGCTTTGGCGTTGGCAGCCCTGGGCGGCTTGCCTGATCGGGCTGGTGCTGTTCGCGCCGGTCTTGGCGTGGAATGCGGCGCATGGCTGGGCCAGCTTTGCCCGGCAAGGCGGCCGGGTGGAGGATTGGCGTCCGGCGCGCGCCGCGGACTTCCTGGCGGAACTGGTCGGCGGTCAGATCGGGCTGGCCACTCCGTTGGTCTGGGCGCTGTGCATGATCGCCCTGGTGGTCGCGGTGCGGCGATCCTGGGCGGGGCGCGATGTGGGGTGGTCGCTGCTGGCGGCGTTGTCGGTGCCGCCGGTGCTGGTGTTCGTGCAGCATGCGTTCGGCGACCGGGTGCAGGGCAATTGGCCGGCGATCATCTATCCGGCGTTGGCGGTCGGCGCCGGCGGCCTGGCGCTGACCCGGCGTTGGTGGGTCGGGGCGAGCGCCGTCGGGTTCGCGATCACCGCATTGGCCTATTTGCAGGCCACCACCGGGTTGCTGCCGCTGCCGCCGCGGATCGACCCGATCGCGATACGGCTGGACGGATGGGATGCGGTGGCACGACAAGTGGCGACGCTGGGCGAGGCCGCAAATGCCAGCTACGTGGCGGCCGACAATTATGCTGTTGCAAGCGAACTGGCGTGGTGGATGCCGCCGGCGCTTCCGGTCGTTGCGACGGGTGAACGCTGGCGATCGACGACGCTGTCCCAGGCACCAATCGCCGGACAGACCGGCCTGCTGGTCGACGATGCGGGCCGGGTGCCGGATGCGGCGGTCTGGACGGACGTCGAGCGGATCGGGACGGCGGCCCGGCCGGGCGCTCCGGGTCGCGGTTTCACGGTCTATCGGGTCGCCGCGGTGAAGGGCGGCGGTTACACGGTTGTGCTGCCGCCCCGGCAGTCTGGTGGCATCGTCGTGGGCAGGTAGCGTCGGCGTATGGTTCGGTTCGTGGGCAGGCTCGCGAACTGGACGCCCGGCCGATCAGTCCAATGGACGATGGCCATATTTTCCGACAACCATAACAGATGCTCGGCCACCTCTCGTTCGGGGTTTCGAACTTGGATCGCGCCATCGGGTTTTAGGATGCCGCGCTCGCCCCGCTCGGCCTGACCCGTGTGTGGACAAAGACGGATGCTGCCGGTTATGGCTCGGCAGGCTACGGCGACATCCTGGCCTTGAAGCAGCAGCCGGTTGCAGTGACACCGCCAAGCCGAGGCTTTCACCTCGCTTTCAACGCTCCAACGCGAGCGGCGGTCGATGGATTCCATTCAGCGGCCTTGCGGGCCGGCGGAAGCGACAACGGCGCCCCTGGCCTACGACTACACTACGGGTCAACCTACTATGCTGCGTTTGTGATTGATCCCGACGGATACCCGATAGAAGCAGTCAATCAGTCACAAAGGTTGAGGTGCAGCAACCCGCGGTGAATGTTTGCCGCCCCGCGCTGTCGCTGCTTGCTATTCGGCGGCGGCAAGCAAACTGCCCGGTTCATGCGAAGCGGCCACAGGATGCCCGTCGCGACGCCACCAGTCGAGGCCGCCGAGCAGTTCCTTGGCGCGAAATCCCAGGCGCGCGAGCTTGTATGCACCCTTGGTCGATGCATTGCAGCCGATCCCGTCGCAATACACGACATAGACTTTGCTGCGGTTGAGGCTTGAGGTGGTTTCCGCGTTCATCTCGCGATGCGGAAAGTTGACCGCACCGGGAATATGGCCCGCGATGTATGCCGCGCGGGGGCGCGCGTCCATCACGACGATGTCGGCAACGGCGGCTTTGAGATCAACGGACAAATCCCATGAGTCGGTCTGGAATCGAAGCTTTTCGCCCATCATCGTAGCGATTTCACCCGGCTCAGGCGGGCCAAATTCAAGAACCGCAGACATCGCGTTCGCCATGATCGACCTCCATCCCCGATGAACATCCCGATCCTGAGTTAACCGGCTTTAAGGCTCAAGCCCATGAGGCAACAAATCAGTCAGGCGCACGATGTCCGGCGAACGAGACTACGACTCGGTGCGCGAAACTTGCAGCACGTGATCTGCGATCGCCAGTGACGCGGTCAGGCCCGGGCTTTCGATGCCGAACAGGTTGATCAGCCCGGCGACGCCGTGGGTTTGCGGCCCCTGCACCACAAAATCCTGTCCCGTCACCCCCTGCGGCACGATCTTCGGCCGAATTCCGGAGTAACCCGGCTGCAAGCCGCCATCCTGCAGCCCCGGCCAGTATTTGCGCACCGCCGCGTAGAAACTGTCCGAGCGCGATGGATCGACGGTGTAATCGATCGTATCGATCCACTCGACGTCCGGGCCGAACCGCGCCTGGCCGCCCAGATCCACCGTCAGGTGGACCCCGAGGCCACCGGGCACCGGCACCGGGTATATCAGCCTGGAGAACGGTGAGCGCCCCGACAGCGTGAAGTAGTTTCCCTTGGCATAATAGGCCGTCGGCACCCGTTCGGCGGGCATGCCGCGCAAGCGGGTGGCCAACGCCGGTGCGTGCAGGCCGGCCGAGTTTACCAACAGCCGGCAGGACAGCGTCATTGGGTCGGCGCCGCCGATATCGATCTCGAGCCCGCGCCCCGCCACCCGGCCGCCCAGGACGGGGCTGAAAAATACCGGAACCGCGCCGGCGTGCTCGGCGTCGCCCTGCAGCGCGAGCATGAACGCGTGGCTGTCGACGATGCCGGTGGCGGGCGACAGCAGCGCACTGGTGCACCTGAGGTTGGGTTCCAGCGCCACCGCCTCGGCTGCGGTAAGCACCCGCATGCCCTCGACGCCGTTGGCCTCGGCACGCTGCTTGATGCCGGCCAGCAGTGCGTCTTCCTGTGGGTTGGTCGCAACGATCAGCTTGCCGCAGTTTAAGTGCGGCACGCCCTTCGCGGCGCAGAACGCATACAGCCGCCGCCGCCCAGTGACGCAGAACCTGGCCATCAGGCTGTTGGCCGGGTAGTAGATGCCAGCGTGGATCACCTCGCTGTTGCGCGACGAGGTTTCGGTACCGATGGCCTCGGCAGCGTCCAGGATGATGACCTCACGCCCGGCCATAGCGAGCGCGCGCGCCACCGCGAGGCCGACCACCCCGGCGCCCACCACGACGCAATCGACTTGCTCCACGCCGGTCTCCTTCGGCCATCCACGCTACGATCGGCCACGGGTTAGGCTGGCGGCGACGTGGAGTCCATACACACCGGATCGGCGTCGGCAGCGAGCCCTGGATCGATCAGTCGCCTTAAGTCGGGCTTGATCGGTGGACCGACCATGCGCCAGCGCGGGCCTATCACGGCACGCGCTGGGTTAGCCGGCCTGTTCGACGATCGCCAGGGCGGCATCGGATCCGGCGAGGATTTCGACCAGGCGAAGCTGCTCGGTCGGCGCCAGGCGGCCGCGCATGGTGTCGGCGGTGATGGCCTCGGTTGCCTTGCTGAGCAGCAGATCGTAAGTCGCGGCGTTGCCGGCCGCGCGCGCCTCGGTTTCCAGCATCCGCAATCCGCGCGCCGCGGCTTCCAGGGGGTCCATGTCCGTCGCGGCCGAGGCGACGCCGATCCGGCTCAGCGGCGCCAACAACTCGTGCTGCAGGCCAGCGGCGAAGCGGGCTTCGCAGGCCGCGGCAAGATGCCGCCTGGCGGTCCGCAGCCGGTCGCGGCGCGGGATGTTGGCGTCGATCAGTCCGAGGTGTTTCAGCAGGCTAGCGATCCGCGCCGCCGCCGCTCCGGCATCGGCCAGGGTTCCGGCGGCGATGCGGGTTTCGATCCCACCCTGGGGTTCGAGCCGGCGCAGCAGCAGGTCGGCCGCTTCGTCGGTCGCGGTGCGGATGACGCTGTCCGGCAGGCCGCAGTGCCGAGTTGTCAGCAGGTCGGCCGCTTCGGGCAACTGGTCCAGCAGCATGGCGACCAGCATCGGCAGAGCCGCCCGGTTCGCCTTGTCCACCCGCTCGAGCATCGCGGCGATCGCGTCCGGTTGTGCCGGCACCAGGCCGAACGCGGCGTCCAAACGAAGTCTATCGAGCGTGACGGCTTCGGCCAGCAGCGCAGCGACGGCGTCGGCCAGCGGGCGATAGCTGTCGGCGCCGAGGCCGGTCTCGCCCCAGCCTTCCGGCACCGCGGCTTCGGTCAGCGTAGCGGCGGCAAGCGGCCACAAGGTCTGCCCGGAATGGGCGATGACGTCGATATCGGCCGTGCTGTGGCCAGCGATTTCGCTGCCGAACGTGGCTACCGCAGGGCCCATCGCGCGGCGGACATGGTCGGCCATCGGCTTGATCACGCTGCGCGGTATCAACGGCTGACCGGGTCGCCAGCGTGCCGCGCGAACCATCAGCAGGTCGAGCGGGTAAAACAGCAGCCGGGCAAAGCGCAGCGGCCGCGGCGGCCGCAGCACCGCCAGGCGCGGGCGCAGCGGCACGATCAGGAAGTCCGCCGGTCCGCGCTGGATCATCGCGTCCACCGCCGCCACGATCTTGAGTATCTGCGGGTCCGAGGCACCAACCAGCGCGCGTTTCATCGCATCGAGGGATGCGCCTGACTTCATCGCATCGGGGGATGCGCCTGACTTCATCGCATCGAGGGATGCATCTGGCGTCATCGCGTCGAGGGATGCGTCAGGCGTCATCGCGTCGAGGGATGCGTCTGACTTCATCGCATCGGGGGATGCGTCTGACGTCATCGCGTCGAGCAATGCGTCTGGGGTCAACGCGTCGGGGGATGGGTCGTCCATCGGGTTGGGCCTGCTCCTCACTCTGTTCAAATGCTCATTGCCAGCAGCTTTTCGTTGCGCTCGATCAGGCGGAACGCGGCGCTGCCGGTGCGCCAGGCGTCGCGCTGGCTGGTCACTCGGCACAGTTGCGTCATCGCCTCCGCGGGGATTGCCGCTCCGACCCATTGCAGCACCTCACGCGGCAGCACCGGCAGCAGCGGCGCTGCCTCCAGCAAGGCGGCGCGGCGCGAGGCGGCGGTGTTGGCCGCGAGCCACAGCAGGCTGATCCGTTCCCAGCCGTCCAACAGCCAATCGCAGCGTGCCGAGGCAGCTACGACGCTGTCCGGGTCGCTGATCTGGCGCCTGAGCAGCCGGGTGGGATCGGTCAATGCCATTTGGGTGGCCCGCAGCACCGCAATCCCGCTTTGCACGGCCTGGAGCATGGCGGTTCTGATGGTTTCGCCCAACCCGCTGATATCCGGGTCGGGATCGGATCGCAGCCAGTCGGATGGGTCGTCCGCGGTTTGCTGCAGCCGCGTCAGCAGCCGCGGCAGCCTGGCATCGCGATCGACGGCCGTGATACCGATCGGGGCGAACAGGTCGCCCAGCGCCGCCAGCACGTCCGAC
Source organism: Rhodopila sp. (assembly GCF_965277825.1). Taxonomy (NCBI): domain Bacteria; kingdom Pseudomonadati; phylum Pseudomonadota; class Alphaproteobacteria; order Acetobacterales; family Acetobacteraceae; genus Rhodopila; species Rhodopila sp. The sequence goes on from NZ_OZ255846.1 coordinate 2,551,364, forward strand.
AACTCGGCTGCCGGCCGGCCCATCGCGTCGGCGAGGTGCCGCAGCACCAGGTTTGCCTTGTGCTCGATCTCCAGCGTCCGCTGCGCTGGTTGTCGGCAGCCCGGACCATCGGGATTCTCCGGCTCGACCAGGGCCGTCATCAGCCGCAGCCGCGCCAGCAGCCGCTGTGACCTGTCCTGCGCCAGCGCGGCCTCGGCAGCCTCGGCGGCGCGGCGTCCGGCGAAGCCTTCCCGGGCGACACGCAGCGTCGCGTCACGGATCGAGGCCGGGTCGACCGTCGCCAGGTGGCGGAAGCGCTTGAACAACATGGTATCGTGCAGCGTGGCGTGGCACCGGGCACGCACCGCGGGCCAGGTCAGCACATAGACGCCGCGCGCGCCCGACGGGTTGGGCAGCACGATTTCGAGCTCCCGATCGATCGATTGGCGAACTCGCGCCCCGGCCAGCATCGGCGTCGTAAAGTTCACGCTGACGCCGCGGCTGCTGAACGTCAGCGGGTGCTCGGTTTCGTCGGGCGGTAGGGCCTGATCTTTCACCGTCGCAGGGTAGCCACCAACAGCTTAATCAATCCTTACCCGCGAGGATGCCGATGGCCGCGCCGCGTGCTTGCAGGCATACCGGGGGGTGGCGTAGCGGGCATCGCCTCAGACGCTGAATTCGATGGTTACCCCGAAGGCCTCGCGCGCCGGAACCAGCACGCTGGTACCGATACGGTCCCAGCCGCGGATACCGCCGGCGTCGAGCGCGGTCTGCACCGCATCCAGCGACAGGGTGCGGATGGTCAGCGCCGCCATGTAGTCACGCCGGCCACGGCTGTCCGGCGCCGCGCCACCGAGCATTTCCCAAAGCGCCGACGGCGTGACCACGTCGAACCGCGCCAGGCCCAGTATCAACGAGCAACCGTCGTCGGTCTGGCGCACCGCGCGGGCGCCGAACATGCGGGCGAACAGGCTGCCCAGCCTCGCCGGGTCCTCGGCCGCGATGACCGCGCGGGCAACCCCGACCGCGGCATTGGAGTGCTGGCGCCAGGCGTCGCGCCAAACCAGGTCACGCGTCAGATGTTGACAGAAATAGAACCGTCCGGCCGGCGTGGCGTCGCGCCGCAGTTGCGTGGTGCGGAACACCGCGTCGCGTTGCTCGCTCTCGGCGCAGCAAATCGTGGCGTCGTCGGCGGTCATCACTTCGATCGGCACCGGACGGGAGAATTGCTTCGGCGGGTCGATCGGCACCGCGTTGCGCAGCATGGCCTGGTGCGTCGCGTCGGCGTTTTCGGTGCCGAACACCAGCCCATTTAGCCCGAACGGGGCGGCCATCAGCTCCGGGCGGCTGTCGTCGCCTGAGGGGGCACCGAGCAGTTCGAGATAATCGGTGCCGAACATGGCCAGGTGGTTCATCGAGCCCAGGGTATGGTAGCCGCGCGGCGTGAGGGTGAACCCCAGACGGCGGTAGGTATCGGCGACATCGTCGAGGCGGTCGCGGGCGTTGACGACGACATGGTCGAGCGTGGGCACGGGGAAATCACAAGGCATATACGAAGATCCCGATCATTTGGCCGCCGATCGTCGTGCGACCGGCCAGGCACTGTTGGACAGGATTGACAGAGCGGGCAAGGATAATGCGGATGCGCCCCTGCGCGTCACGGCCGTCTTCCGCTTCGGTGGGGCCGGCGTCAAGCCGGCGTGATGAGTGCCGCGCCAGCTTGGTAGGGAAACGTCGCACGCGGATAAGCCCCCCGCGGATAGACCCCTGGCAAATCTTACCCCTCTGGGATTTTCGCTCGCCGCGGCCTATGTTCGCCGGTTATTAGCCAAGTGCAGCGCAAAGGATCCGGATCATGTCCGCCGGCCAACAACCTGTTCTGCTGCTGACCGGTGCCAGCCGCGGCATCGGTCATGCGACCGTCAAGCGCTTCAGCAGCGAGGGCTGGCGGGTGCTGACGATGTCGCGCCAGGCGTTCGATCCGCGCTGCCCCTGGCCGGGCGGGGAGCGCAACCACATCCAGCTCGACCTGTCCGACGTCGATGTGGTGCGCGATGCGCTGCCCGAGATCAAGCGCATCGCCGGGGGACGGCTGGACGCGCTGATCAACAACGCGGCGATTTCGCCCAAGCATCCCGACGGGCGCAAGATCAGCAGCCTGGAGATGGCCTACAAGGACTGGCTGCACATCTTCAACGTCAATTTCTTCTCCGCGATCCTGCTGGCCCAGGGCCTCAGCGACTATCTGATCGAGTCGAAGGGCAGCATCGTCAACATGACCTCAATCGTTGGGTCCCGCGTGCATCCGTTCGCCAGTGCCGCCTACGCCACGTCCAAGGCCGGGCTGGCGGCGCTGACCAGGGAAATGGCCAACGATCTTGGGCGCTATGGCGTGCGGGTGAACGCCGTGTCGCCGGGCGAAATCGACACCGCCATCCTGTCGCCCGGCACCGATGAATTCGTGCAGCGCGAAATCCCCATGCGACGGCTGGGCAAGCCGAACGAGGTCGCCGACCTGATGTTCTTCCTGTGCTCGAACCAGGCGATGTACATCACCGGCTCCGAGGTCCATATCGATGGCGGCCAGCGGGTCTGATCGGCAGCGCAATTCGCCGCCCGTGCCGCGGCGATCGAGAAGGTGTGGAGCGGGAAGATGGCGGCGCTTGGGGCCGACGAGGATACGCGGGCGACGTATCTGGCGGTTTGAATTCTGCCGGTCGCGTCAGTCGCGCAAATCAGGTCTCCGAGGTGCAGCGATCATCCCGCCGATGACTGATCCAGCGATCGGTAGACCGCGCTCTCGAACCCATCGAGCGCCTGCAGCACGGTCGGGTCGGCGAACGGCAATGTCTGGGTCAGCAACACTCCGGCGATCTTGCGGACCGGGTCCAGCCAGTAATAGGTGTTGTTCAACCCGGCCCAGGCGAGGCTGCCGGCGCTGCGCCCGGCCGGCCCCGGCTGGGTGTTGATCAAGAAACTCAGGCCCCATTTCTTCGGCATGCCGGGGAACAGCTCGACCGGATTGGACAATTCCGGCACCTGCGTCGGCAGCGGGCCGACCTCGAGCGAGCCGATGTGGTTCTGGCCCATCAGGGCGACGGTCTCGGGTTGCAGGATGCGGCCACCATCGAGTTCGCCGTGGTTCATCAGCGCGCGCAGGAACCGCAGGTAATCCGCAGCGGTAGAGAACAGTCCGCCGCCGCCGGGATAGAATTCGCGCTCTGTCGCGGGCGGCGGGGCAGGGGTCGGCCGCAATGAACCGTCGGGCTGGCGGGCGTGGATGCGTGTCAGGCGGAAGTCCCACTCCGGTCGTTGTATGAAGCTGGTGTCGGTGACGGCGAGCGGGGTGAAGATGTGACGCTGCATGTAGGCTTCGAGATCGAGGCCGGAAGCGATCTCCACCATGCGGCCGACGATGTCGATGTTGATGCCGTATTCCCAACGTTCACCCGGATCGAAGTTCAACGGCGCAGTCAAGGCAGCCAGCCTGCCGGTGCGGGCGGGGGGCAGGCCGGTGATTTTGGCGTAGCGGTTCATCTCCTGGTTCCAGGTGTCGTAGACGAAGCCGGCGGTGTGGGTCAGCAGGTTGCGCAGGGTGATTTCGCCGCGCGGGGCGCGCATGATCGGCATATCGTTGGCGTCGAATCCGAGCAGGACCTTGGTGTCGGCAAGGAACGGCAGGATTTCGCGGGCCGGTTGGTCGAGCGCGAGCTTGCCTTGCTCTGTCAACTGCATCGCCGCCGTAGCGGTGATCGCCTTGGTCATCGAGGCGATACGGAAGACCGCATCGGTGGTCATCCGCTGCGGCAGCGACAGGTTCCGGCGGCCGAACGCCGACTGATAGATCACGCCTTTACTGTCGGCGGCCGCGGCGACCAGGCCGGCGATCTTCCCGCCGCCGACCGCGGCGGCGAGCACGCTGTCGATTAGCGCCGCGCCGCGCATCGGAGGTTCGGTTGCCATGCGTCCATCGCTTTCACGTCGGTTTCGTCTCCGGGCACTGGTAACCTAACATTCGCCGGCAGCGGCTTGCAAACCGACCGAAGGCGCGTGAAACTGCCGTTCAGGGATCAACAATTCGGGGAGCGTCAGGATGCTCGAACAAGACGTGACAGTAACGACAAAGCACGGCCGGATGCCGGCTTTCGCTGCCTGTCCAGATGGGGCAGGACCGTTTCCAGCGGTCATCTTCTACATGGATGCGCCTGGCACCCGCGAGGAACTGCGCAATATGACGCGCCGGGTCGCCAAGCAAGGTTACTTCTGCCTGCTGCCGGATATGTATTACAGATTGGGAACGGTCCGGTTCGACATTCCGCGCCGCGACGACGCGATGTCGGGGGTAATCCGGGCATCGATGAACAGCATCACCAACGCCCTGGTGACCGATGATACCGCGGCGATGCTGGGTTGGTTCGACGCGAACGACAAGGTCGGTACCGGTCCGGTGGGCTGCGTCGGTCATTGCATGAGCGGATGTTATATCACGACCGTTGCGGGCAGATTTCCGCATCGCATCAAGGCGGCGGCGTCGTTGTACGGGGTCAACATCGTCACCGACAAGGCGGATTCCTCGCATCTGCTACTGCCTCAGGTGACGGGCGAGCTTTATTACGCTTTCGCTGAACACGACCAATCGGTTCCGGCGTCGGTGATCCCGGAGCTTCGCGCGGCGCTGGCGAAAACCGATGTCGCCAACAGCGTGAAGGTGTTCGATGGGACGCATCACGGTTTCTGCTTCGCCGAACGGGCGGTATATCACGCCGCAGCGGCGGAACAGACATGGAGCGACATATTCGACCTGTGGAAGCGCAAACTGACCTGACGCTTCGGACGCGGTGTCGGGGCTGTTTTCGGCCAGCGTTGCCGGGAACAGTCGGCCGGCGGCGGATGCTCAGCGCACCGAGGTGATGGCGTTGCGGTTCTGCGCCCAGGCCTCGGGCGTAGAGGCAGCATCGATCGGCCGCGATTTACCGTAGCTGATGGTCTCAATGCGACTGCGCTGGATACCGTGGGCCACCAGATAATCGCCATCGGCGGCGGCTCGGCGTTGGCCGAGGGCGAGGTTGTACTCCTCGGTGCCGCGCTCGTCGCAGTTGCCGGCGACCCAAACGTTGACCTGGGGATATTGCTGCAGCCAGCTGCCCTGTCGGTCCAGCGTGGCGATCGCCTGCGGGCTGAGGGTGTTGCGGTCGGTGTCGAAGAAGATGCGATCACCGGCCGACTGGGTCAGGTCTTCCTGGCTGCCCGGCGTGGCTCGGCCGGCACCCGCAGCGCCGGCGCCGCCTGCTCCGCCCGGGCCAAATCCGCCGCCGCCGGATCCGTTAGCGGTCTTGGACTCATCGGATGAGGAACAGGCGGCAAGCAAGGCGACGCCGAGCAGGCAGGCAAGGGTCCGGTGTTTCATGAGGCATCTCCGGTCGGGTGATGTGGCCGCCGCGTTGTAGCCGGGTGGCCCCGATTCGCGGCACGGTTCTAATGCTGTAACGGATATCCGGCTAGCCCGGCCTGGCCGGCAATACCCCAGCGTGTTGTTTTATAGCATGATACGGACACGCAATAGAAAGGGATCGTGGCAAGCGCTGACGGAACCCTTGTTGGGCCCATTATGATTACAAATCCGCGTGACAACACCGGAGCATTCTTCCAGAAGTTGTCAATTTTTCAGCACATTACGAAACTGCGGATTGTTTACATTTGTAAACACTCCTGCCCCGGACAAAGGATGACGAGAACCCCGACGGCTAGAACGGCTTAATACGACGTATCGGGTTGAACGGAGTAAGCGTGGGAGCTGTTGATCGAACATTCGACGACTTGTGGGGGGCGGATCGGCTGCATGCCTCCCGCTGGGCTCGTGTTCTCGCTGTTGTCGTGATGATCGGGGCAGCCGCATGTGCGCTGCTCCCCAACGTACCCGTCCTCTATACGCGAATTTTTCTGTTTGCAGGGGTGCTTATCGGGGCGGCATGCTATGGGCTGGCGATCGGCCTCTCGGCGGCCACGGTCGGTTTCGCCCTGCTGCTTTGGCGGGAAATCCAGTCGGCCGGAAATCTTGTTGCCGCCCCGGTCATAGCCGCTGTGGTCTGGTTTGCGGTGGCAAAGTTCGCCGCGGCGCTGATCGGGTTCCAGCGAAAACAATATCAGAGACAGAAGGATGCCCGGTGTCATGCCGAGGCCGTCGTTCGGCAGCAGACGTTGCTGCTGCATGAAATGACCCATCGCACGCGGAACGACATGCATCGACTGCATGGGATGCTCAATGTCCAGGCGCGCGATCATCCGGAAGCTTCGGATGTGCTGGGCCGGGCAGCCAGCCACTTGCTTATCCAGGCACGGCTCAACGAGAGGCTTGCGATGCGTGGCGCTCAGAAGGTTATCGAAAGTCAAGGCTTCCTCGACGATCTGGCCGGCGACATCCGAGGTATCATCGAAAGCGATCGGAATATCGGGGTAGTTGTTTCCGCTGAAAACCATCCTCTTGCGCCCGCGATCGCCGCACACATCGGCCTAATCGTCAACGAATTGGTCACCAACAGTCTGAAGCATGCATTCCCTGCGACCGCGGTGGGGATCATCCGGGTGATCTTTCGGCGCGTCGGCGACGACAACGGCCTGTTTGAGCTGACGGTCAGCGACAATGGGGTCGGCTATGAAGTATCTGGGCACTCGAAGGGCCATGGCCATGGCCTTTTGCATGGCCTCGCAGCCCAGTTGGGCGGCAGGATGATGATCGCGGGAAGCGAGGTCGGTGGGACGCAGTGTCGCCTGCTGTTTCCGGCGGAAGCGCCGCCGGCGCCACCGGGAGCTTTTCCCTCAAATTCGAATGTGACTTCCAACCGCTTCAATCCGGCACAGCCGCCAGTAGAAAAATTTGGTTAGGACGTCGAAGGTCAGTGAGTGCGTCAACCGGCATTGGCGGCTTTCGAAGCATTTCCCCAAACTCGGTTGAGCTTTTTCAGCGGCCTAGTCGGTCACCGCCGCGTAAACCATGTCGCGGAACAGCAGGCGATAATGTTCCCGCTGCACCGGTGCCTGGATCATCAGCGCGGCGTATAACCGTTCGACCGGATCGACCCAGAACGTGGTGCCGGCCGCACCGCCCCAGTAATAGTTGCCGATCGATCCGGGAAACGGTGCCATGCCGGCGGCGGTGCGAACCGCGAAGCCAAGACCGAAGCCGTGGCCGGGGGGCAGCAGATCGACCGCTCCGGTGATGCTGCCGAGGTGGTCGGAGGTCATAAGTTCCACGGTCTTGCGTCCCAGCAGGCGGGTCGCGCCCAACCGGCCGTTGCCCAGCAGCATGCCCAGGAAGCGGGCGTAGTCCATCGCTGTCGCGACCATGCCGCCGCCGCCGGACTCGAACATCGCCGGGCGGCGGATATCCAGCAGGGCGACATCGATGCCGTCGTCGGGGTCCTTGGCGAACGGTTCGGCGATGCGGGACTGGTCGGCGGTGGGCACCGAGAAGCCGCTGTCGGACATCCCCAGCGGGACCAGGATCCGATCGGAGAGGAAGTTGCCCAAGGTCTGGCTGGAGATCACCTCGATCAGGCGGCCGAGTACGTCGGTGGAGCGGCTGTATTCCCAGACGGTGCCCGGTTGGTGCAGCAGCGGCAGGCCAGCGAGTTCATCCACCTGGTCGGCGTTGGTCTGCTTCAGGCGGGCGACGCGGGCCTCGCCGTAGGCCTTGTGGATCGGGCCGGTACCGCGGAATTCATAGGTCAGGCCGGAGGTGTGGCGCAGCAGGTCCTGGATGGTGATCGGGCTTGTCGCCGCGGTCAGTGTGTAGCTGTCGCCGGAGACGACACCGACCCTTGTATTGGCGAAGGCGGGGATGAACTTGCTGATTGGGTCACTCAGCAGCAGGCGGCCCTCTTCCCACAGCATCATTGTCGCGACCGACACGATCGCCTTGGTCATGGAATAGATGCGGAAGATCGCATCGGTGCCCATGGGCGCGTCGGAGGCCGGGTCGAGCCGGCCGAAGCTCTGATGGTAGGCGACCTTGCCGTGGCGGGCGACCAACGCGACGGCGCCTGGGATGTGGCCGCTGGCGACGCGGTCGTTCAGGGCCGCGGACAGGCGGTTCAGCGCGGCCTCGCTGAGGCCGACTTCCTCGGGCTTGGCGCTTGGCAGCGGTTCGATCATCCGAGCGGTCCTCGTGGTGGGCTAGGTGTGCAAGTATCGCCGGATGCGCGGTGAGATCAAGCCGGCGATCTGAGGTCGGCGGCTTGATCAGCCGTCCTGGTGGCGAGGGGTGATGGCTGGAATCCGGACCATGACGCGCATCCCGGATCACGATCGATCCCAGACGTTGCCATGGCCGGAAAGACGGGCGCTTCGCGTGAGGTGGGCGTGGTGGTTGCTTAGTATACTCAGACGTTGGTGAGCGTACAAGAAACGTTAGGCAGTCGATGAAAAATCTATACTTGACAAATAATGAAATGTCCGCCCGTCGGGGGCCCCATCCCTGCGGCCGCTGCGCAATGGTGGCGGCGGGGCGGGACAGAAGTGTTTTTTGCTGGGTGGGAGCGTTTCTGGTCCCAACGATATGGGCTTAGGTAAACGAAGGACGCTGCATTGCCGATCTATGCGGTGGCGCCCAGCTCCGTCCGCACCAGTTGAATCCAGTACGCCGAACCCAAGGTCAGGATCTCGTCGTTGAAATCGTAGTTCGGGGTGTGGACATGATGCACCGATTCGTCCTTGGTGGTGCCGTTGCCGATCATGATGAAGCCGCCGGGGCGAGCCTGCAGCATAAAGGAGAAATCCTCCGACCCGGTGAACGGCGCGCAGTCGGTATCCACCTTGTCGGTGCCGACCAGGGCGGTGGCGGCGGCAATCGAGTGCGCGGTCGGTTCGGCTTGGGTGATCAGCGGCGGGTAGCGACGTTCGTAGGTGACCTCGGCTGAGCAGCCGAACACGGCGGCTTGGGCGCGGGCGATTTCGCCGAGGCGCTGTTCCATAAGGTCGCGGACCTTCGGGTTGTAGGACCTGGCTGTGCCGATGACGGTGACACGGGATGGGATGATGTTGGGCGAGCCGGGGTCGCCGCCCGCGACCGAACCGACGCTGACGACAGCGGTATCGGCGGCGGCGACGTTGCGGCTGACAATGGTCTGCAGCGCCATGATGAACTGCGCCATGGGCAACGTGGCGTCGGTCGACAGATGCGCCCCGCCGCCGCCGTGACCACCGGTTCCGGTGAAGCTCACCGACCAGGTGTCGGACGCGGCGAGGAAGGCGCCGGTGCGGGTGCGGAACTCGCCCGCCGGGATGCCCGGCATGTTGTGCATGCCGTAGACGGCATCGACCGGGAAGCGGTCGAACATGCCTTGGGCGACCATCTCTCGGCCGCCGCCGAGGCCTTCCTCGGCCGGCTGGAAGATGAAGGCGACGGTGCCCCCGAAGCTGTCGGGATGTTCGGCGAGCCAGCGGGCCGCGCCCAGCAGCATGGCGGTGTGGCCATCATGGCCACAGGCGTGCATCTTTCCGGGCACGGTCGAGCCGTGCGCCCGGTTCGGCACTTCCTGGATGTGCAACGCGTCGAGATCGGCACGCAGGCCGATCGCGCGCTGCCCCGGCAGGCGACCCTTCAATGTCGCCACCACGCCGGTTGTAGCGATGCCCTCGGTGACATCCAGACCCCAGGCGCGCAGCCGTTCGGCGACCAGCGCGGCGGTGCGGGTTTCCTCGAACCCGACTTCGGGATGGCGATGGATATCTCGTCTGATCGCGATCAATTCCGGTTCGTAGGCCTTGAGGTCGGCGATCAGGTCGAGCGGTGCCATGGGACTCTTTCGTTGACGTTGACAAACATTGTCGCAGGTCCAGGCTGAACGGAAACGCCCGGCGCTCCGGCCGACCCACAAGAATCGGTCGCTGGCCCAGAAAGTTTTGTTCAAGCTGAACATGTTTTCGCAGTCTGCGCAAAGGGTGTCAGTCGAGCGTGATTTGGCCGGTTGATACCAATAGTAGCGATTACGCCAGTGCCTCCCAGCGGCCAGATCCAGATTCGCCCCGTTACACCGTGAACTGCTCGGCGATGATGCGTTCAGACAGGCCCTGATCGGGGTCGAACAGCACGGTCACCGTGACCGAGCGATCTTCGCTGACAGCGACCGAGACGATGTCGCGCACCTCGGTGAAATCGGCCACCGCCGCGGTCGGGCGCTTGTCGGTCTCCAGCGCCTCGAACAGGACCTCGGCACTGCTTGGCAGCAGGGCGCCGCGCCAACGCCGGGGGCGGAACGCGCTGATCGGGGTCAGCGGCAGCAAGTTGGCCGACAGCGGCACGATCGGGCCATGCGCCGACAGGTTGTAGGCGGTCGATCCGGCGGGGGTGGAGATCAGAACGCCGTCGCAGGACAATTCCGCCAGCCGCACCCGGCCGTCGATCAGGATGCGGATCTTCGAGGCCTGGCGCAGTTGGCGCAGCAGGCTGACCTCGTTGAATGCCAGCGCTTCCTCGATCGTGCCCGAGGTGGTGACCGCACGCATCCGCAACGGGTGCAGTTCGGCGGCCTGGGCGCGCGACAGCCGAACGGGCAGATCATCCTCGTTATAGGCGTTCATCAGGAAGCCGACCGAACCCCGGTTCATGCCGTAGACCGGGACCTCCAGCGCCAGCACCTGGTGGATGGTTTCCAGCATGAAGCCATCGCCGCCCAGCGCCACGACGACGGCGGCTTGCGACAGCTTGCATTCGCCGTAGCGCCCGATGAGGCTCTGGCGCGCCTCGGTGGCGATCTCGGTGGGGGCGGCGACGAAGGCGATCTGGCCGGCGAGGAAGCCGCGATCCTCGCCGATTGGCGGGCCGGAAACCAGCCCGCTCAAACCCGCTTCCTGTGCTGCAACACTGGCATGTCGCGGCGCACCCTGGACGTCAGGTCGGGGTCGATGCGCGCGGTGGTCCAGCCGATGCCGTCCGACACCTGGGCGACGAGGTGGCCCCAGGGGTTGACCACCATCGAGTGGCCAAAGGTGAAACGCGGCTCGCCCTTGCCTTCGAGGTGCTTGCCCCAGGTGGCCGGAGCGGCGAACCAGCATTGCGTTTCGATGGCGCGGCCGCGGATCAGCGCTTCCCAATGGTCCTTACCGGTGGCCAGGGTGAAGGCGCTGGGCAGGAAGATCAGGTCGGCGCCCTGTTCGCGCAGCGTCCAGAACAGGTCGGGGAAGCGCACATCGTAGCAGATGGCGCAGCCGACGGTGACGCTGCCGGCCTGGTAGGTGACGACCTCATCGCCGGCGCCGTAGCTGTTGCTCTCGCGGTAGCCGGTGCCGTCGGGGGCTGTGATGTCGAACAGGTGGATTTTACGGTAGCGCGCCAACTCGCTGCCGTCGGGGTTGAACACCACTGTGGTGTTGAACAGTTTCTCCGGTCCTTGTTCGATGATCGACCCGCCGTGCACATGGACCTTGGCGGCGCGGGCGGTTTCGCGCAGGAACTCGTAGGCTTCGCCGCCGGGCTGGTTGGACCCTTTCGGCGGCAGTACTTCGGCGTTGGCGCCGCGGGTGGCGCGGTCGCCGCCGAGCGAGTCCCAGACCTCCGGCAGACTGACGATGTCGGGACGGTCTTGTTCGACCGCGGCCTCGATCAGTTGCCTTGCCTGTGCGATGTTTTCGGCTTTGTCGGCGCCGGGGTTCATCTGCATCACGCTGACGCGCATTGTTCGGCCTCCGATCGGATGGCACGGTTTCGCGGAGTCGCCGCGCACGGCATTGCAAACTCGGTGGCAGTCGCCAGTTCGGCGGCTGTAGGGCGCAGGAAAGCTTATCCACCGGCTGGAGGCAACAGGGGTCGCACGGTGCTATGGTGCGTCGCGGCAGCGAGGGGCGGGCGGATGCGGCGGATCAAGGTGTGGGATTTGCCGGTGCGGCTGTTCCATTGGGCGATCGTGGTGCTGATCTTCTGTTCCTGGGCCACGCAGGAATGGAACCACATGGAGTGGCATGTGCGCAGCGGCTACGCGATCCTGACGCTGTTGCTGTTCCGCATCGTGTGGGGCTTCGTCGGCAGCGACACGGCCAGGTTCGCGCGATTTCTGCGCAGTCCGGCGGCCGCGCTGCGGCATCTGGCGCGCATCCGCCGCCCGGAAGCCGACCGCGAGATCGGCCACAACGCTGCCGGCGGCTGGATGGTGCTGCTGATGCTGGTGCTGATCGGGGTGCAGGCGGGAACCGGATTGTTCGCTAATGACGACGCCAACACCGAGGGGCCATTGATGCACTTGGTCGGCAAGGACCAGAGCGACTGGCTGAGCCATATCCACTCGCTGAACTTCAACCTGATCGAGGCGGTGATCGTGCTGCACGTGGTGGCGATCGCGGTGTATGCGGTGCTGAAGCGGCAGAACCTGGTGCGGCCGATGCTGACCGGGACGAAACTGATGCCGGCGGACGCGGCGGCGCCTCGGCTGGTGCGCCCAATCTGGGCGGTGGTGGCGCTCGCGGTGGCGGCGGGGGCGGTAGCGTGGCTGGTGCGGTTGTAGGGCACGGTATCGCTTGGCGGGGCGCGAAGGCAATGGATTTGAAAACCCATCACGCCAGGTTACTCACTGGCCATGGTCGCAGTTTTTCGTGCCATGGTCTTCGCGTGGTAATTTTCGTAGATGATCACCGGCCGGTCCATGTGCGTGTCTTCGGCAACGGCCAGGCGAAAAATCAATCTGACCGGACTGGCCGGCAAACCCGAGTTGGTCTGGGCTGAAGGGATGACCCGGGCCGAGGTTCGACCCGCCCCATACGGCTTGTTGTCGAACAAAAGCCGCTACTCCGGACGCGCTGGGAGACTATCCACGGGCGAATTAGCTAACGCCGAGATCGACGCATTGCTGAAACTTGGTTACTCCGCCCGCATGACGGAACCGCGTGCCGCTTCCGCTCGCTACGACCCCTCGGGCAGTCGGGTCATCATCGAGCTGACCAACGGTTGTACTTTCAGCTTTCCGCCTGGATTGGCGCAGGGGCTGGAAGACGCGACCGAGGACCAACTCGCCAGTGTGGAAATCATCGGATCCGGGTATGGGCTGCATTGGGAGGCGCTTGATGCCGATCTGTCCGTGCCGGGTCTGCTGGCCGGCCTACTAGGGACGAGGGCGTATATGGCGCGCCGTGCGGGGCAGGCGACGTCGGTCGCGAAGGCAATCGCGGCGCGAGTGAACGGGGCTCGCGGTGGGCGCCCGCGCAAGGCCGCACAGGACTGATCGCGCGGACGCCGAAGTGGCGTGCTGGTCGAACAGCCGTCCTTCCGGTCAAGCCGCATCGCTCCCAGTGCCAGGTCCATGCGAGAAGTCTCCGCCCTGGTCGGGTGCGCGCCAGTCGGGTGCTTCGAGCATTACGACGAGCGATCCCCACACCGACCACCACACAGCCATTTCCCCTCAATGTGTGGCGGCGGTCAGCCCGACCAGCCGATCGAACTCGACCACCGACAGGGTCTCGGCGCGCCGCTCGGGTGCAATGCCGGCCCGTGCCAGCAGCGCCTCTCCGCCCAACGTGCGCAACGATCCGCGCAGCATTTTGCGACGCTGCCCGAAGGCGGCGGCGGTCAGCGACTCCATTGCGGCGACTAGCCCCGCATCGGGCTGGATGGTGTGCGGCGTCAGGCTAACCACCGCCGAGGAGACTTTCGGCGGTGGGGTGAAAGCCTCGGGCGGCAGGCGCATGACTACGCGAGCCTCGCAGGTCCACTGCGTCAGCACCGACAGCCGGCCGTAGGCGGCGGTACCGGGGGCGGCGCAGATCCGGTCCGCCACCTCCTGCTGGAACATCAGCGTCAGCCGCTCGAACGCGGCGGCCTGGCGTAGCCAGCGGATCAGCAGCGGCGCGGCGATGTTGTAGGGCAGATTGGCGATCATCCGGCGTGGCGAGGCGACCAGGGATGCGGTGTCGAGCGCCATCGCATCAGCCTCGATCACGCGCAACCGGGGGCCGGTGGCTGCCGCCAGTTCGCCCAGCGCGCCGATCGCGCGCCGGTCCAGCTCGATCGCAGTGACGCTGGCAGCGGCGGACGCCAACAATGATCGGGTCAGGCCGCCGGGCCCGGGTCCGACCTCGATCACATGGCGGCCCGCCAGATTACCGGCATGGCGGACGATGCGGTCGGTCAGGTTGGCATCGAGCAGGAAATGCTGGCCCAGTGAATGCCGCGCGGCCAGGCCGTGGCGGGCAATAACATCGCGTAACGGCGGCAGGTCCGCCAACAGCGGTCAATCTCGGCTCAGACCCCGTGATCACGCTGGTCGATCGTGGCCTTGCGGCGCAGGTCGCGCATGGTCTGACGCGATAGCATCTCGACCCGCTCCCCGATCAGGCGGTGCTGGATTTCCTCAGCCGTGATGGCGCCCAGGTTTTTCTGGTCGCGGGTGCAGACCGTGATCACCGCGATGCCATCGCGTGAAATCAACGGTTCAGTGGGTTTGCCCAGCGGAATGGTTTCCAGCAACTTGCGGAACGCCGGGGGATTGACGCCCTCGACCCGAACGTCACCCGGATCGGCCGGATGGTTGGGTGAGTTGTTGGCCTTCGCCGCCGCGTCCATCTGGTCGCAGCCTTTTACCGTGGCACCGAGGGAGCGGGCCTTGTTCAGCGCCTGGCGTTGCTGCTCGGTCGGATTCTGCGGATCGGTCAGCGGTGTGGTAAAGGCCATGAATGCTTGGCGCAGGGTCACCACGGTCGCCATTTCGTTGCCGATCTCCCGTTTCGCCTGCAACATGACCACGGAAAATCCGCCCGGTACGCGGACCGGATTGCTGATCGCGCCGACCGGCATCTGGGTGACGATGCGGGCGACGGCGGGGTCGAGCTGGTTGGTCTGCACCCAGCCGAGTTGACCGCCCTCCAACGCCGACTCGGCCTGGCTGAACTGCGCCGCCACCACGGAAAACGCCGCGCCAGCATGCAGTTCAGAGATCACCGTCTCGGCGAAACGCTGCGCGTCCGCGCCGTTGGCCGGGTCGTCTACCGGGATGAAGATCTCGGCCAGTTGATATTCCGGCCGGCCGACCTGCTGGGACTCCAATTTCTGCTGTTCGGCGACGTCGGCCTCCGACACGCCGACCCGCTCCGAGACGATCTGACGCAGCATTTGCGACCAGGCAAGCTGGGCGCGGATCTGGTCGATCAGAGTGCGCGCGCTGACCCCGTCGGACGCCAGTTTCGCCCGCAGCGCGCCGGGCTGCATGTTGTTGCGGGTCTCGATGTCCTTGATCGCGGCGGCGATCTGGGCGTCCTGGATGACGATCTTGCGGCGCTGGGCTTCCTGCACGCGCAGCCGCTCGTCGATCAGTTGGCGCAGGATCTGCGGCCGCAGGCGGTCGATCACGTCCGGCGACAGGCCCATTCCGGTGGACAGCGCGAACAGGCGGGCACGATTGGAGATATCGGCCTCGCTGATGACGTCGCCATTGACCACGGCGGCGATGCGGCTGGTGTCCGCCATCTTCTGGTCGTTCGTCGCGCCGGTGGCGGGCGGGTTCGGTTTCACCGCTTTCGCCGGCGTCGCGGCCAGCGTGGCGGTCGAGCAAGCCATCAGCAGCGTCAGCAGCGCGAGTACGCCCGGGACGCTTAGGGGGATGTGGCCGCGGCGAAGGGTCGGCATGTCAGGCACTCCCATGCTACAGGGCGCGATAGCCGAATTGGCCGATCGTCTTGAAGGTCAACAGGAACAGCACTGTGGTACTGCCGCTATCGCCATTGATGCTGGTATAGCGGCGGTACAGCCGAAGATCAAAGATGAAGCATTCGTCCTCGTAGATCGCGTCACCGGCGACCGAGACCATGCGGTTGGTTGCCAGGTCGCGGCGGACGTCGCCGCTGACCCGGTAGTTACCCCATTTGGAGGATGCCCCCAGCGTAATCTCGTTGCGCGGAAAGTAGTAATTGTTGCCGGCGGGGGGCGGCGCCGGCTGGTCGTAAAAGGTGTAAGGATCGAACGTGGTGTAGATATAGCCTGCCGAAACCCGCAGCCGGTCCACCCCGGCGGTGCCGACGGCATCGGCGAAATGGGTTGCCAGCGAGTCCTTGTCGAGCCGGGTGCGATAGGTCAGGTCGAGCCACCTTGTGGGCGAGAAGGTACCGCGGGCCACGATGTCGGACACCTGATCGTGCAGACCGGATGATTCGGGGAACAGGTTGTCTTTTTCAGTTCGGTAGGATTGCCCGACGAGGCCGTCGAAGGTGGTTCCGCCCAGATACCAGGCACCGTGCAGCCCGACATTGGCGCGCACCCCGCCCTCCAGCCGATCGATGCCCGGGAAGCGGTTGAAGCCGAACAGATTGGCGTCGGTGAATTCAAAATCCAGGCTGTCCTCGTTCGGGATGCGCCGTATCTGGCTGTCGCCGGTCTGTGGCGCGATGATCATCTGGGCAATCGGCTCGATGATCTGGGTACCCCAGGCGCCGCTATCGCGGGCGAACGGCCAGCGAAAATCCACCGCCGCCTGCGGCAGGGCGCGAGCGGTGCCGACACTGTGGTCGGAGGCGAAGTTCGGGGTCCCGTTGAAATCGGTTGCATCGTAGGCGGCGGCGTCGGCGTGCAGGGTGACCTTCCAACGGTCGCCCAGCGAACCGGTGAACGGCCGCTCGTAGTCCATCGTCAGCGCGCCGCGGCGGGTGCTGGTGCCGCTGCTGCGGATCACGTTGAAGGCGCCGGTGGACAGCGAGAAGCGGCCACCGAGCGAATCCGGCGTGCCGACGAAGCTGTACTGGTAGCGCGGCAGCACGGTCGGCAGCGCGCTGCTGTTGATGGCTTCGTTCAGCGCCTGGTAGGATTTCGAATCCAGGCGGGCGTACGAGCCCTGACCGAACCCCTCGATGTAGAACTGGCTAATCAGCACGTTCTGATCGCCGGTCAGCCCCTCGGTCAGATGGAAGTCACGCACATAATCGGCCGAGGAGGCCCGGTTGACACTGAAGCCCCAGCGCCAGGTGTCATCATAGGCGAACTGGCCGTCGGTCACGAACGAGCCTTGCGGCGACCCGTTGATGTAGCCGCCCGATCCGTTCACCAGCAGCGAGCCATCGTTGAACTTGCGGCGATACTCGATATCGAGCTGCGGGCCGGCCTCGGTCGTTATCATCGGGATGATGGTCGCGTCGGACTGATCGTCGATCACCTGGTAATACGGCTGGCCGTAAAACGCGCCGATGTTGGACGAGGTGCCCAGCAGCGGGGGCAGAATGCCGGATTCCCGTTTCACCGACGGATCTGCGGTCCAGAAATACGGGAAGTACGCCACCGGGATGCCGAACATCTGCAAGGTGGCGTCGTGGTACTCGATTTTCTTGTGCTCCAGGTCCTGCACGATCGACGTGGCGCGGATCTGCCATAGCGGCGGGCGGGTGGGATCCTTGGCGCACAGGTTGCAGGTGGTATAGACGGCCTTTGAAAGCTCGTTGATCTGGCCGCCGGTGCGCTGCACACCATTCGCCGCCAACTTGCCGTTCTGCTGCAACAGCGCGCGCATATCCTTCAGGATGCCGTCGTTCATGTTGTTCTGCATCTCGGCGTAGTCCGAGAACAACACTTCGCCGTCAGGTTCCAGCAGTACGACATGGCCGGTGGCGGCGGCGACGCCGGTGTTGCGGTCGAAGGTGATCTTGTCGGCGCGCAACACGTGGCCGTTCTGCCATGCTTCAACATGCCCGGTCGCGGTGACCAGGGATTTGTCCTTGTCGTAATCCACCTGATCGGCGGTGAAGGTGACCGGCTCGCTGCGGTTTATCTGGTGGCTGGACGGATTGGTGTTGAGCGCGCCGAACTGGGCGTGGGCCGGTTGCAAGCCGAGCAATCCCAGCACGGCGCACAACGCGAGGGCGCGCCAGACGGGAATTTCCAGGCGGAATGGGATGCGCCAGGCTTGGCAGCGCCCAGCTTGGTTGCGCCGGGTTCGGAAGAGAACGCCTTGTGGTGTGGAATGCCGCGCGCGATGCATTCTCAGCCGTCCTCCGTATGCAGCAGCAGGGCGACGGCGAGCATAAGGCCCGACGCGGCCGGCGCCCAGGCCGCCAGCACCACCGGCAGGGCGCCGGACTGGCCGATCTGTTCGGCGATCTTCGACACCACGAATAGCGCGAATCCCGCCGCCACGCCGCTGGCGATCATCTGTGCCACGCCGCCACGCCGCGCCGGGCGCATGGAAAATCCGGCGGAAACCAGGGTCATCGTTGCCGCCAGCAACGGCAACGCAAGCAGCGCCTGGAAATGCAACTGATGACGCACCGATGAGAAGCCGGACCGATCGAGCAGGGCGATGAAACCGGGCAGCGCCCAGAACGACAGCGTATCGGGCGAGGCGAAGCTCTCCTGCACCCGGCTGACTGTCAGGTCGGTGGGCAGGTTGATCAGCCGCGGCGGCTCCGGCAACTGTTCGGGGCGGATGGAGCGGGCGTTTTCCAGCATCCAGTTGCCTGGGCCCAAGGTGGCATTGGTCGCCTCGATGCGGCTGAGCAGCTTGTCCGACCCGTCCAGGCGGAACACGCTGACGCGTTGCGCCGTGAGCTGGCGGTGATGCAGTTCCACCTGTTGGGCATGGATGATGGCGACGCCTTTCGGCGAGCTCTGGCGGTCCGATTGGCGCAGCCAGAGTTGACCGCCATTCAGCGCCAGCGGACCGCCCCCGGTGCTCAGATAGGTGTTGTCCATCGCCTCGGCCCTGGCCAGCATCACCGATGACACCGGACTGACGAGGGCGGTGGCGATCACCCCGAACAGCACCGCGCACAGGGTCGGCGCGGTCAGGAACTCCCACGCCGAGACGCCGGCGGCGCGGGCGACAATCAGTTCGGACGAGCGGGTCAGGCGCCAGAAGCACAGGATGCCGCCCAGCAGCACGGCGAACGGCAGGATCTGCATCGCCTCATACGGCAGGCGCAGCGCGGCGATCTGGCTGACCGTGCCGAAGCTGACTTCGGGGTGGCTGGCGGACCGGCGCAGCAGTTCGATGAAATCGAACATCGACACCAGGCCGGACAGCGCCAGCAGCATGCCGAGCACGGACAGCGCGAACTGACGCACGATATAGAGCGAGAGGGTGACCGCGGCGGTCATCGATCAGGCTTCCGCCGGCTGCGGCTGGAACAGCCGGATCGGCGGCCCTAGCAGCAGCCAGGCGCAGATCAGGCCCGGCACCGTAGCGTGCAGCCACATCAGGAACAGCAGGTTGTTGTCGCGTGCGCCCAGTGTGCCGAAAGCCAGGCCCAACGCCAGCAGCAGGACCATGGCGCCGACCGTGACCAGCGGGCGGGCGACGCCGCCATGACGCCGGAAGATCCCGCCCAGCGCCGAGAACAGCCCGACCATGGCGTATGACAACGTGGTCAGCGGCGCGGTCAGCCGCTTGTGGCCCTCGGCAAGCCATTTCGACCGGTCACGCGCGAAATACGGATGCGGGTTGAGCAGGTCACCGAGCGGCACCTCCGACATGTCGGCGGGGCGAGCGGCTTCGTCCTTGGTGGCGTCTGCGAGGTCGATCTCGTTTTGCTTGAAGGTCAGCATGTCGAGCCGGCCAGTTTGGTGGTCGATCTCTTGGCGACTGCCGTCCTGCAGCAGCACGCGCGGACCCGACGGGCCATCGATCAGCCGCCCGCGCTCCGCCAGGATGGTGGCGTGAGCGGTCGGATTGCGGGCGTCATCGACCAGCACGCCGTGCAGGGTGCCGTCCTGGTCGCGTGAGCGGATATAGACGGTCAGCTTGTCGGATAGCGGGGTGAACACGCCGTCCTGCAGCAGGAAGGCGGCGAGCCGGTTGCGAATTTCCCATTGGAATTGCTTGAAATCGTTCAGCGACGCCGGCACCGCCCAGAGGCTGAGGATATAGCCGGCGATGGTCGCCAGCAGCGCCACCGCGAGCGCCGGGCGCGCCAGTGCCCAGGGCGACAGCCCGGCGGAGCGCATCACCGTCAACTCCCGATCGGTCGCCATCCGCTGGTAGGTGAACTGGATCACCACATAGGTGGTGATCGGCAGGATGACGGCGATGAAGCTGGGGATCAGCAGACTGGTGAGGTGCAGGAAAACCAGCAGCGAGAGGCCGCGGTTGACCACCAGGTCGACGAAGCGCAGCGACTGGGTCAGCCAGATCAGCGCGGTAAGGCCGCCGGTCGCCACGACCAGCGCGACGAGCACCTGACGGAAGATGTAGAAATCGAGCCGGGTGAGCATCTTGCCGGAGCGCATGGCGGCTTTCTGCGGCAGGCTTGGGCGCGATGCAACCCGACTTTTCTTCATGCCCCCGTAGGCTGATCCCCCGGCGCGGTCGGTGATGCGAGGCGGGTGCGATTCGCCGCGTGATGCAGCAGCGAGGGAAACCACACGGCGGTTCGCGTCAGGGCGGCTTGCACCGAACCGGTCATGCAAGCGTGATGCAGCAGGCCGGCCAGCCGCATCTGCCGGCGCAGGGTCCCCGCCAGGCCGTGGTGATAGGTGGCCGAGTCGCCGCCCGCCAGCCAGGTCTCGGCGGCGCTTGTTCCGCTGTGCAGGGCGATGGCCATGCCGTCTCCGGTCAGCGACGGAATCACCGCCGCCTGGTCGCCGAGACGGAAAAGGCCGTCGGCGGCAGGCGTTCCGGACTGGTAGCCATAGGGGACGCCGGCAACCGCGAGCGGGCGCGCCAGCAGGGCCCGGGCGCCGGACAGCAAGGCGCTGAAACGCCGGCTGTGCTGCGCGACCCCGGCGAGCAGGTCGTCCCAGGTACCGCCGTGGCGCAGCAAGGCCTGACGCTGGGTCGCGATGCAGAGCACGGTCCGGCCGTCCTCGACCGGCTGCATGCCGGCGTAACCGCCTGGGAACAGGGTCAGTTCGATGGCGTCGTCCAGCATCCTGGCCGCGTCGGGCGCGAGGGCGAAATACATCTTCATGCCGACGGCGCCGCGATCGGCGCGCGCCCGTGGCAGGTCGCGCAGGTCATGCTTGCCGGTTGCCAGGAAAACGGTGTCGGCGCTGAACGCGGTCTGGTCGGTGGTGCGGGCGATCCATTCGCGCGGCGCTGAAGCCGAAGCCGTGGAGGCTGAGATGGTCGGGGCCTCGCGGGCCAGTTGGCGAACCGTTTGGCCGCCGCGCAGGATTGCCCCGGCGGACTCTGCCACGCGCAGCAGGGCGGCGTCGAAGCCGCGGCGGGACAGGCCCATGGCCGGGAATGGCAGCGTGGCCTGCGCCACCCGGTTGCGGTGGACCAGCCGGACTTGGCGGATCGGGGCGGCGCCGAGCGAGGCGGGATCGACCCCCAGCGCCTGGGCGCGGCGGATCGTGTCGATGCTTATGAAATCGCCGCACACCTTGTCGGTCGGCCCGCTGGCGCGCTCGATCATCACCGGGCGGCAGCCGGCCCGGGCCAAGGTGATCGCGGCGGCGGTTCCGGCCGGACCGGCGCCGATGATCAGCGGGTCTCGACGCACAGCCGGAACGGGACATACCAGGCGATCGTCGCCTGTTGTTCGGTGATGCCGGCGCGATGCAGCAGCGCTTCCCACTCGGCGCGGATGAACGACCTGGCGATGGAGACCTGGCCGTCCTCGCGCACGAATTGGTGCCACCGCGCGATCCGGGCGAGCACCGGGAAACCGTAGTACGGCAGCACGTGGCGGTGCAGGTCGCTGATGAACCAGCCTCGGGCGGCGTTCCGGGGTAGCCAGCGCAGGAAGCTGACCACCTGGTCGTCGGTCAGGTGGTGGGTGAACTGGGAGGTGATGATGAAGTCGAATTTGCGCTCCGGCCGATAGGCGAAGGCGTCGTCGTTGATGAATTCGATGCCGGCGGCGGAACCGGTCGCGTCCCGCGCCGCCGCTGTGGCCCAGGGGTTGAGGTCGATGCCGGTCAGCCGGGCGCGCGGATAGCGCGAGCGGATCTTGCGCAATGCGTCGCCGTGGCCACAGGCGATGTCCAGCACCGAGAAGTCGTCGTTGGCGCGCTTGCCCAGCCAGGACAGCATCGGGCGGTGCGTCAGGGTGACGACGTTGACCCTGGACAGGTCGCGCAGGCAGCGCCGGTAGTCCTCGAAGTCGGCGCAGTCGGTATCCATCCGCTCCGGCTGCGAGCTGCGATGCGCGAGCCCCCTCAGCCGGACTGGGGTCATTGGGCCCGGTTCATTGGGCCAGGTTCATGGGACGCGGATCATCTGGCGCGGTTCACGGTCGGCTGAAACCGAAGCTCTCGACCGAGAGGCCGGGTCCGAAGGCCATCGCCATGCCACCGCCGCGCGCGTCGGTATCCTGCAGGATGCTGTGCAGCACGAACATCAGGGTGGCCGAGGACATGTTGCCGTAGTCGCGCAGCACCGCCCGCGAGTGACGCAGCGCGTCGGGTGCCAGGCACAGCCCGTGCTGCACCGAGTCGAGGATCGACCGGCCGCCGGCATGGACCGCCCACAGCTTGGGCGGGTCGCGCGGCAGCAGCCTGACGCCGTGTTCGGGCAGCCAGCGGCGGATGCGGCCGGGCACCTGGCCTGACAGGTGCATCTCGAAACCGTCGTTGCCGATCTCCCAGGTGATCAGGTCGTGGCTGCGCGGGATGATGGCGGCCTGGAACCGGCCCAGGGCGATGCCGGTCGGGTCGGCGCTGACCAGGGCGGCCGAGGCGCCGTCGGCGAACAGCATGAAGCTGAGCATCTTCGGCAGATCCTGGAAGTCTTCCTGCAGGTGCAGGCTGCACAGTTCCAGATTGACCACCAGCACGCGGGAGGCGGGATCGGCGCGCACGATCTGGTCGGCCAGTTTCAGCACATTGACGGCGGCGAAGCAGCCCATGAAGCCGACAATGGTGCGCTGCGTTGCATCGGGCAGACCGGCCGCCCGCATGATCTGGAAATCCAGGCCGGGGGCGGTAAAGCCGGTGCAACTGGCGACGATCAGGTGGGTGACGGCGTTCGGATCGAGGTCCAGCTTGCGCACCGCGGTCATCGCCAGATCGAGCGCATGCGGCTGATACAGCGCCATCCGGGCGGCGGTCGAGGGGAAGGCACCGCGGCGATAAAAGCCGGTGACGTCGAGAATCTTGTCGCGCGGCCTTGGTCCGGGTTCGAAGATCGCGTAGCGGTGCTCGATGTCGGACAGTTTGGCCATGCGGTCGAACAGCACGCGCTTGTGCCAGTCGGCAACCGTATCGCGGCCGAATTCGACGAAGGCGGCGTGAATGTCGTGCGGTGGGACCGCGGTAGTGATCCGGTTCAGCCAGGCCTGGGTCACGGGCGGTCCTTCGATGATCCCCCGGATGTGGGGGTGCGGGAACGTTACGCCAGGGTGGCGGCTGGCTACGGTTTGGCAATGTGACCGTTTAGGGTGAGCTTGCCTGTGTCCCGCGTCCGCGGCCGGCGATCGCGATGCAACCCCAGACGATGGACTTTGATGGTTTGTTTCAGTGCTCGGCTTATTTCTCTTTCGGAGGATTTTCTCTTTTGGAGGATTAGGGTTGCAGGTTCGGATTTGTGACAGTAGTCGGCAATCGTGCCGGAGTCGATGGCGGCTGCCCCTACGGCAGTACCTTGCCGGGGTTCATGATGCCGCCCGGATCGATCGCCGCCTTGATCCGCTGCATCAGCGCCAGCTCGGTGCCGCCGCGCCAGTCCGGCATCATGTATGGTTTCAGTCTGCCGACGCCGTGTTCGGCCGAAAAGCTGCCGTCGTATTGGCGCACCACCTGGTTCACCGCGTCCATGATGATGTGGTCCTGGGCCAGGAACCATGCCGCGTCGGACCCGACCGGCTGCTCCAGATTGAAGTGAATGTTGCCGTCGCCGATATGGCCGAACGGAACCACGCGGACCCCGGGCAGAAGCGCCTCGCAGGCGGCGGTGGCCTGGCGGATGAAGCCGGGGACTTTCGACACCGGCACCGAGACGTCGTTCTTGACGCTGGCGCCTTCGCGTTTCTGCGCCTCGGAGTGTTCCTCGCGCAGGCGCCAGATCGCCGCGCGCTGGGCGTCGGATTCGGCGATCGCGGCGTCGTTGACGATGTCTTCACCGAGCGCCTGCTCCAGGATCTGTTCCAGCATGTCACGCAGGCCGGCGCCGGGGCGCGGCGAGGCGAGTTCCACCAGCACGTAGAACGGCGCGGGTGCTTCCAGCGGCAGCGTGGCGCCGGGGATGTGCTTGACCACGAACGACATGCCGAGGCCGGACATCAGTTCGAAGGCGCTGATCGAGGCGGCGTCGTGGGCCTGGAAACGGGTAAATAACGACAGTGCGGCTTCCGCCGAGTTCACCCCGCACAGCGCGACCGCGGTTTCCTTCGGCTGTGGTGCCAGTTTGAGCACGGCGGCGGTGATAATGCCCAGCGTGCCCTCGGAGCCGACGAACAACTGCCGCAGGCAGTATCCGGTGTTGTCCTTGCGCAACCGGCGCAGCCCGTTCCACACCGTGCCGTCGGGCAGCACCACTTCGAGGCCCAGCACTAGGTCGCGGGCATTGCCATAGCGCACGGTATTGTTGCCGCCAGCGTTGGTTGCCAGCACGCCGCCGATCTGCGCGGTGCCTTCCGAGGAGATCGACAGCGGCAGCAGGCAGCCTTGTTCGGCGGCGGCGAGTTGGGCGGCCTTCAGGGTGACGCCGGCCTCGATGGTCAGCGTCAGGTCGGCGGCGTCGAGCTCGCGGATGCGGTTCAGCCGAACGGTGGACAGGACCAGTTCGGATCCGTCCTCGTTCGGCACGGCGCCGCCGACCATGGATGTGTTGCCGCCTTGCGGCACGATCGGCGTGCCGGCGCGGGCGCACAGCGCCACCACGGCGGCGAGTTCCGCCGTGGTGCCGGGTCGGATGACGCCGCTGGTGCGGCCTTGGTAGAGCCGGCGCCAGTCCTCGGCGTAGGGCGCGGTGTCGGTGGTCTCGGTCAGGATGCCGCGGTCGCCGACGATGGTTCGGATGGCGTCCAGCAGATTGGCGGCGGGCAGGGCGGCATCGGGCATCGGCGGTTCCTTTCTGGTCGCTCGTTTAGCGCGGGTTCTGATTGGATGCACGCGCGGGGCGCATTGCTGAACGCCGGTTGCAGTCGAGAGGGCGGTTTGGGAGGCGAATGAAGGCGGCCACCAGATGTCGTTACCAAGGACGTTGTCCCCTCCGATGGCGGATTGTGCTTGCGCCGGAGTGGCCGGCATCAAGCCCAAGCCGCCTTCGGCGGTCGCTCCGCGAGGCTTGACCCGGGCCACTTCGACGCAGCGAGGCTCGGTATCGGAGTGTCGGTTGGTGTGCTCAGCGTGCGCGCCTGATGATCGAACGGCTGAAGCTGGCACGGCCAGAGCAACCGCTGCGCCGGATCCCCGCCAGCGCCGTTCCGACCACACCGACGATGCAGCACAGACCTTTGGCTTGCCGAATACAGGCGGCTTATGCCGCTCGTTCGGCGCCAATCCGCGAAGATGGCTTAGCGCTGGGTCCTAGGGCAATAGAAGGAACTGCGGCCGGATTGGACGATGCGTCTGATGCCGGAGCACGACGGATCGGCCGGGGCGCCCCCCGAGGCGATGCCGGGGCAGCCGGGGCAGGGCCGGCCTTCGCGGCCGTAGACATTGAAGGCGTGCTGGAAATATCCCAGTTCGCCGTTGGTCTGGACATAGTCGCGCAGCGACGACCCGCCGGCGGTGATCGCCTCGGTCAGGGTCTGCTTGATGGCCGGGACCAGGCGTTTGGTGCGTGCGCCGGGCACCGTGTAGGCGAGGCGCTGGGGCGAGATGGCGGCGCGGAACAGCGCCTCGCAGACGTAGATGTTGCCCAGGCCGGCGACGACCTTCTGGTCGAGCAACGCGGCCTTGATCGGTGTCTTCTTGCCGGCCAGGGCGGCGGCGAGCACCGCTGTGGAGAAGCTTTCGTCCAGCGGTTCGGGTCCCAGCCCGGCCAGCAAGCGGTGGCGGTCCTCGCGCTCGGTTTCGATCAGGTCGACGGAGCCGAAGCGGCGCGGATCGACGAAGCCGACCCGCCAGCCGTCGTCGGTTTCCAGTTCGAGATGTTCGTGCAGGGTGATGGCGTTGCGTCCGACCGGTTCGGCCAGCATGCGTCCCGACATGCCCAAGTGCAGCAGCACCGACCAGCCGTTATCCAACCGCATCAGGATGTATTTGGCGCGGCGGCGGAAGCTGGTGACGCGGGCGCCGGTCAGGGTGGCGGCGAGGCCGGGGGGCAGCGGCCAGCGCATATCCGGACGGCGGGCGACGGCACGCAGCAGCATGCGGCCTTGCAGGCGCTGGCGCAGGCCTCGCATCACGGTCTCGACTTCGGGGAGTTCCGGCATGGGTGGTTCCAGGATATACAGCCAGATCATGAGCGACCATCCCGCAGCGAGCGTCGATTTCGGCTTCCGACGGGTGGAGCGTGGGGCAAAGGCGGCGCTGGTGCGTGGCGTGTTCGACAGTGTGGCAGCGCGCTACGACCTGATGAACGACCTGATGTCGCTGGGCATCCACCGGGTGTGGAAGCAGATCTTCATCAGTGATTTGCAGCCGACTGCTGGGCACGTGCTGCTGGATCTCGCGGGCGGGACCGGCGACATCAGCTTCGGCTGGCTGCGGCGCGGCGGCGGCCCGGTGCTGCTGAGCGACATCAACTACGCCATGCTGTCGATCGGGCGTGACCGCGCGCTGGATCGCGGCCTGGGCGCCGAGGTCAGCCTGCTGGTGGCTGACGCCGAGACGCTGCCGCTGCCGGATCGCTGCGTGGATCGGGTCTCGATCGCGTTTGGCCTGCGCAACTGCACCGACAAGGCGGCGGTGCTGCGCGAGGCGCGGCGGGTGCTGAAGCCGGGGGGACGGTTCCTGTGCCTGGAGTTTTCCCGCCTGCGGGTTTACGCGCTGGGCCCGGTTTATGACGCCTGGTCGTTCGGGGTGCTGCCTCGGCTGGGGCAGATGGTGGCGGGCGATGCGGAGAGCTACCGTTATTTGGCCGAGAGCATTCGAACATTTCCGGCGCAGCAGGAACTGGCGACGATGATGCAGGAGGCCGGGCTTGACAGGGTCAAGGTGCGCAACCTGTCGGGCGGGATCGCGGCGATCCATTCGGGATGGCGGCTGTGACTTCGCGGGTGCGGGTTGCCGGGTCGGGCGGGGTGGGATGGCGGGCAAGGAGATGACCGGCGAAAAGAAAACCGGCAAGAAGGTGCTGCTGATCGTCGCGGGCGGGATCGCGGCCTACAAGGCGTTGGAGTTGATCCGCCTGCTGCGTCGGGCCGGCTGTGGGGTCAGTTGCGTGCTGACCGACAATGGCGGGCGGTTCGTGACGCCGCTGTCGCTGCAGGCGCTGAGCGAATCCAAAGTTTACGCCGATCTGTTCTCTTTGACCGACGAGTCGGAGATGGGGCACATCGAGCTGTCACGCGCGGCCGACCTTCTGGTGGTGGCGCCGGCGACCGCCAATATCCTGGCGAAGATGGCGGCCGGCGTGGCCGACGACCTGGCCACCACGGTGTTGCTGGCGACCGACAAACCTGTGCTGGTGGCGCCGGCGATGAATGTGCGGATGTGGCTGCACCCGGCGACAGTTGCGAACATGGCGACCCTGGCGGAGCGCGGCGTGCATGTCGTGCAGCCCAACGAGGGGCCGATGGCGTGCAACGAATTCGGTCCCGGCCGGCTGGCCGAGCCGCCCGAGATCCTGGCCGCGATCGAGGCAGTGCTGGCGGGCCCGACGATCGGAGCGGCCCCGACGAGCGGTGCATCGGCGCCGCTGGCGGGCCGGCACGCGCTGGTGACCAGTGGTCCGACGTATGAGCCGATCGACCCGGTGCGCTACATCGCCAATCGTTCGTCCGGGCGGCAGGGCCACGCCATCGCGGCGGCTCTGGCACAACTGGGTGCGCGGGTGACGCTGGTGTCGGGTCCGGTCAGCGTTGCCGATCCGGACGGCGTCAGTGTGGTGCATATCGAAAGTGCGCGCGAGATGCTGGACGCCTGCACGTCCGCGTTGCCGGCCGATATCGCGGTGTTCGCCGCCGCCGTAGCGGATTGGCGGGTGACGACGGCGGCGGTGGGCAAGATCAAGAAGCGACCGGGTGCCGAGCCGCCGACGCTGTCGCTGGTGGCGAATCCGGACATTTTGGCCTCGATTGCCGCCGCCGGCCCGGAGCGTCCCAGGCTGGTGGTCGGGTTCGCGGCCGAAACGGATGACCTGATGGCCAACGCTCAGTCCAAGCTGGCGCGCAAGAACGCCGATTGGATCGTGGCGAACGATGTCTCGCCGAGCAGCGGGATCATGGGTGGCGCGGAGAATGCGGTGCATCTGGTTTCCGCCTCGGGCATCGAGACGTGGCCGCGCCTGGCGAAGGACGATGTGGCGCGGCGGCTGGCTCGGCGCATCGCCGAGACGTTCGGCTGAGTGGGGGAGCGGCCTTGGCGGATCCGTCGGTTGCGGCAAGAGGATCTGCCGCTGCTGCGGCCATTGCGGCTGGAGGCGTTGCGTCGGCACCCCTCGGCGTTCGGTGTGGCGTTCGAGGAGGAGAGGTGCGGCGATCTGGGCCGGCTGATCGGCGAGGCGCCGAGTGTCACGCTGGGCGGCTTTGTCGGCGCCGCGCTGGTGGGATCGGTCGGCATGGTCGTTCCGGAGCGGGTCAAACAGCGGCACAAGGGTCACGTCGTCGGGGTTTACGTCGATCCCGCGTGGCGGCGGGCGGGGCTGGCGCGGGCGTTGCTGGACGGGCTGATCGAGCAGGCTCGGGCGCAGGGCCTGGTGCTGTTGACACTGTCGGTCACGGTGGGCAATGCGGCGGCTCGGAGTTTGTATGTCGGCGCCGGGTTCTCGGTCTATGGCGTGGAGCCTCGGAGCTTGCGGGTCGGAGACGACTTCCTGGACGAGGAGTTGATGGCGCTTCGATTGGATCGGACGGGAGCGCCGGTGGCTGAGGGGTGAAACTAGTGCGGCAAGGCCAGCGTCGCGACAGTTCCAGCATCGCCGTCCATCGACAGGGAGCCGTCATGGCGGGCGGCGAGACCGCGGGCGAGTGCCAGACCCTCACCGGCGCGAAGCTTGCCGGCGAAGCCCCAGCCGTTGTCGAGCACGGTCAGTGTGGTGCGGCAATCGTCGCTGACCAGGCGGACGGCGATGCGCCCGGTGGTACGGCCCTTCATGCCGTGCTTGACCGCGTTGCTGATCAATTCGTGGGCGCTGCGCAGCACCGCTTCGCGCAGGTTTGCCGGGCAGTAGCCGCGGATCGATATGCCGACGCGGATCACCTGATCGGTGTCGCGCATCATGTCGACCACCGCGCCGGCCAGATGGCGCAGCCGTTCCGCCATCGGCCCGGGCGCATTGGTCAGCCCGAACAGCGCGTCGGAAATCGTCGCTGACAGGCCGATGCGGTGTTCCAGTTCCTGGACGATCCTCTCGCCTTGCGGCGTGTCGCCGAGGCCCGGGGCTTCGGCGAACACGGCGATGATCCGCTGCAGCGCGTTCTTGGTATGATGGCGCAGTTGACGTAGGTCGAGTTCCTGTTCGGCGAGGTCATGATCATCGCTGCCGCGCGGGTCGGTGAAGCGGGTCATGGGCCGGTTCTGTTGGGTGCCGGCGTGGCGCCGCATGGCGGGCATGTAGGTAGCGACTTGCGACATGGCTAAAGCTTTCTGGTTTCGATGCGCTGTCGTTGCTGGGGGCGCATGTGAACGATGACGCCTTAAAATACGGTTAAGGGCGTTGTTCTTGGGATGGCCCGAGTCGTACGCGAGAAAGTTCCCTAAGTCAATCGATTTTTGCTATTTGATGGCATATTTATCACATGATGCAACTGTATGTTTCGAACGCGGTGGTAATCGCCCCAACGCACGTGTGTCCGACTGCCTGTATCGGTGGCCGGGATGCCGCACCTTTTGATGCGACCGGGCGGTGCAACCCGCAGCTTGGTTGGGCGCCTTATGAAGCAAAATGCATTGGCATTTCCAGTGCTCGCTGATCGGTCGTGCGGTTTATTCGCGGCGGTTCGATCGGTGACGTCCTGGATGTTCACGCGGACCAGCGGCTTTGACCGGTTTCCCGGCTGTCGACCTAGGACTGGGCGGGTCAGTACTGGACGTTGTCGCTAGTGCCGTTCGCTGTCGCGGCGGGGACGACCGATTCGGTTCACTAGTGCTGGGGGTGATCAGGCGGGCAGCAGTTCCGCCACCAGGGCGTCCCATTCCTGTTGCAGCGTATTGCTGGCCGGCGGGCGGCCGGCACGGCTGTACCAGTAACTCGCATTGGACGGGTCCGGCTCCTTGCGGTGCAGATAGGCGTGCACCGCTGCGCCGGCTGGACCGGACTCGGACTGGGCGCATTGATGGGCCTTGCCCCAGTCGCCCTTGGCGTCCCACCACAGCGCCTGCAGCGACAACGAGGCGGCTTGCGGCGGGGCGGCGGCGGTAAGCGAGTCGCGGAATTGCGCAGGGTCCATGGTCAAGCCGCCTTTGCGGTGGATCGGATCGAAGTCGCGCGTTACTGCCGAGATGGAGGGTGCCTGGCGTCGGTCAAGGGCATGCACGCACTCCTGCAGTGCGGGCGATGCGGCCCCCCGAGGTGGTTGACCCGCGGCAACTTGGCGGGGGATGCTCCGCGCTGATGGCCGGGACAACACGGCCTCGGGGAGAATGTATCATGGCCGGGCCGAACCTGTCGGCGACCGAAGCCGCGTTGGAGGGGCAGCGGATCGGTCCGCTACAGCTTCGGGTGGCGGCAATCTGCCTGCTGGCGCAGACCTTTGACGGCTACGACCTGAGCAGCATCAGCATGGCGGCGCCGGCGCTGTCGCAGGCGTGGCACCTGCCGGGCGCGGCGTTTGCCAGCAGCTTCGTGATGTCCAGTGTGGGTATCATGGCCGGAGCACTGATCTCGGGTCCGATTGGCGATCGGACCGGGCGCAAACCGGTGCTGCTGGCCAGCTTGATACTGCTGATGGTTTCGTCGCTGGCCTGCGTCTGGGCCGCGAGCGTTCCGGCGTTGGCGGCGTTGCGCTTTTTCACCGGGTTCGGCATCGGTACGCTGATGCCGGCGACGGTCTCGCTGAGTTCGGACTACCTGCCGGACCGTCTGCGCGCGAGCGTCATTATGGTGGTCTTCACCGGGGCGCCTTTGGGCGGCTTCCTGGGCGGCCAGTTGGTGGCGCAATTGCTGCCGATCTACGGCTGGAAGGTGATCTTTGTCATCGGTGGCATTCTGCCGATGCTGTTGATCCCCGTGGTGCTGTTCTGGCTGCCTGAATCACCCCGATTTCTGGTCAAGCGCGGCCGGCTGACGCCGCGCGCCGCGGCGTTGTTGCAGCGGCTGAAAATCGACCCGACCGCGACCGGCGACGGGTTGGACGTAGCCAGCGGAAATCCCGTGGCCGGATTGTTCCGCGACGGCCTGGCGCCGATCACGGTGCTGGTGTGGACGCTGTATTTCGCCAACCTGATCAGCATGTATCTGATCGGCTACTGGATGCCGACGGTGCTGCACATGTCGGGGCTGACGCCCGCGGACTCGGTGTTTGCCGCCAGCCTACGCGATGCCGGACCGTTGCTGAGCATCTTTATTCTCGCACCGCTCAGTCAGCGGTTCATGCCGCAGAGCGTGTTGGCGTTCAGCCTGGGGGCGGGGATCGTCGCGATCGGCGTGGTCGGGTTGCTGGACCTGCCGTATCTGCCACTGCTGGTGACGATCTTTGTTATCGGCTGCTGCACGACGGGCAGCATGACGGTGATCAACGGGATGACCGCGGCGCTGTATCCGGCTCGGGTGCGCAATACCGGGATGGGCTGGGCGCTGGGGATCGGACGCCTTGGCGGCATCGGCGGCCCGTGGCTGGGCGGCCTGCTATTGGGGCTGGGCTGGCCGCCACGGCAGATTTTTCTATTCGCATGCGTAACCGCGTTGGTCGCCGCGGTCAGCGTCATTCTGCTGCGGCTGCAGGTTCGGCGGCGGCCGCCATTGCCCGTGCTGGGGCGGGCGTAGAGCGTCAGGCGTGTAGCGCCCGCGCGTTTGGGCGGCGCGGCTTGCGCCGGCGCGACAAGCTTCGCAGGATGCGACGGCATTGGAATTTCAGATCCAAGAGATGCATCCTGGCTTTGCCGCCGAGGCCGGTTCGATCAACCTGTTGCTGTTCGACCTGAATGCGCACACGACGCAGGCTGGCTTCGTCTACCGTCACAGTTGGCGGGTCGGCGATCTGGTGATCTTGGACAATCGCTGGACGATGCATCGTGGCCGCCCGCTCCAGGAGGACCAGCCGCGCGACCGGCGCCGAGCGACGACGCTGGACACCGGGTCGAGCCTGGAGGAAGCGGCGTAGAGCCATCTCGCGGCGGCGAATGGTTTGCCGCGGCAGGGGCGGGCAGGGGAAAGCACATGAGCCTGGCGTTGCAAGGGATTCGCGTCATCGACATGACGCACAACCAGGCTGGGCCGGCCTGCGCCCAGATATTGGGATTCCTCGGGGCCGACGTGATCAAGCTGGAGGAGCCGAAAGGCGGCGACGTCGCGCGCACCAACATGCGCGACAAGCCAGACAGCGACAGTCTGTTCTTCCTGATGCTGAATGCCAACAAGCGCAGCCTGACGCTGAACCTGAAGAGCGAGGAGGGGAAGGCGCTGTTCCGCAAGGTGATCGCCGAATCCGACGTGCTGCTGGAAAATTTCGGCCCCGGCGCGCTGGACCGGCTGGGGCTGGGCTACGATGCGCTGGCGAAGCTCAACCCGCGGCTGATCTATGCCACGATCAAGGGGTTCGGGACGTATGGCCCCTATAGCGGCTACAAGAGCTTCGAGCCGATCGCCCAGGCGATGGGCGGTGCGATGGCGGTGACCGGGTTTCCGGAGAACCCGCCGACCTACGTGTTCCCCGCGATCGGTGATTCCGGCACCGGCATGCACATGGCGATCGGTATCCTGGCGGCACTGCAGCAACGGCACAGCAGCGGGCAGGGGCAGCATGTGGAAGTGTCGATGCAGGATGCGGTGGTCAATCTGATTCGCGTCAGCCTGCGCGACCACCAGCGCCACGGTCATCCGCCGCCGCGGGTCGGCAACCAGCTTGGCCACACGGTGCCCGGGACGACCTATCCTTGCGCGCCGGGCGGGGCGAACGACTATGTCTATATCTTCGTTCAGCCGCAGATGTGGAAGCCGTTTCTTGCCGCCATCGGGCAACCCGAACTGGCTGACGATCCGCGGTTCGCGACCGCCGAGGCTCGGTGGGACAACCGCGACGCGTTGAACGCCGTCGTTGGGCGCTGGACGTGTTCGCGCGGCAAGCACGAGGTGATGCGGATCCTGGGCGAGGCGGGGGTGCCCAGCGGAGCCTGTCAGGATACCGCGGAGGTGCTGGCCGACGAGCATCTGCTTGCTCGGGAGATGATCGTGGAGGTCGATTTCCCGACCCGGGGCAGCTATCAGACGGTTGGATGTCCGATCAAGCTGTCGGCGTCTCCAGCCGAGATCACCCGTCCGCCGCTGCTTGGGGAACATACCGATGAGTTGCTGCGGGGGCTTTGCGGGGTGGATCCGGAGGAGCTGCGGCGGCTGCGCGACGGCGGCGTAGTGTAGCCTGGTTTGCGGGACGTCGGCTTGAGGGAGATTGTATAGGCGGGCACTATAGTATGTCCCGTTAAGTAAATGCTAATGAATATTCTCAAAAAACGAATTTGACATTCAAGCATCGACTTGCGATGGTGGGTTTATCGCAGACTGTTCTATTTGCTCGCGGCTTCGCGTCCAGGTCGAGGCGCGGCCGAACCGTTGCCTCTTTGGGGCAGATATCGAAGGGCCTGATGCGTCTTACCGAGGGTCATTTGGATCAGCACATTCTTATTGACGGGCGACGGCCGGTTAAACGTTGCGGGCATCCCGCGCGGGTTGGCTGGCGGCGGTGCGGTGCAAGGCCGGGCGAGCGGCGGATCAGCCGCGGATCCGGTTCGGGGGCAGCGATGAGCAGCGAACCGCGACACACATGAGCGGCATGCAGTCCTCGGGTACCCACACCTATTACTGGTCCAATGGATATGGGGGCGCCTGGGGCTCCGCGGCGAACTGGTTCGATGCCACCGCCGGGACGGTTGCCGCGGTCGCGCCGGGCAGCGGTGCCAGCGTCGGCATCAACGGCGGGGTGAACGAGACTTTCATCAATATCGTCGGCGGCGGGGCGGCGGCACAGCTTGCGATCAGCAACGAAGTACTGCTTTGGGGAAGCGACGCGGTTGCCGGTTCGGTGGCGCTTGCCGGCGCCGCCGATCTGGAACTGGATGGCGGGGCCAGCCTGTCGGCGGTCGCGCTGGCCCTTGCCAACGGCGCATCACTGGAGGTTGGCGGCGGCAGCACCGCGACGGTGAGCGGGGCGGCGACGCTGGCGGCCGGTTTCCTGGTCGCCACCAATGGCGGCAAGGTGCAGTTGAGCTCGTTGATCGCCAACAGCGTCAACAATGGGTTCGTCACCGTCGGCGGCACTGTTGCGGTGGATGGCAATTCCTCGATCGAGATCGGCACCACCGGCGCGGTGGCGCTGGGCGCGCTGACGATCGATCGCGGTTTTTCGGCGGCGGTGAGCGGTGTCATCGACGGCAACGTCGTTGTCAACGGGATGCTGGGTGTGCAGGCCCATGGGACCCTGGCGATCGATCTGGCGGACCCGTTCGGCAATCCGCAGGGCATCTCCGGCAGCGGCACGCTGGGCTTGAGCGAGAACAGCCTGCTGACGCTTGGCATAGCGGACAGCGCTGCGATCCGGTTCGGCGGCCCGGCCGGCACGCTGGCGCTGGATGTGCTGCCGAGCGGGACGATCAGTGGCTTTGCTTTGGGTGATGTGATCGAGATTGTCGGTCATGGCAGTGCGCTGGCAACCGGGGTCAACTACAGCCAGACCGGCAGCAACGTCGCTACCCTGACCTTGTCGAAGGGCGGGGTCTCGGTGGGGACGCTGGCGTTGGCCGGAGATTACACGGGCAGCCTGTTTCACCTGGCGGTCGATCCGTATGGCGATGCGCTGATCTCGCTGCAGACCATCGGCAGCGCCGCGGCGCAGCCCAGCCTGATCGTCGGTTCGGCGGGTTACGACACGCTGAACGCGACGGCGAACAATCAGACGTTGACCCCGCTGGGCGGCAACGACTTGCTTGGCGCGGGCAGCTTCACCGGGATCGACTTCAAGGATACCAGCGCCGACCTGACCGGGGCGACGATAACGGCGTTCGGCACATCTTCGATGATCGACCTGACCGACATGAATGTGGCGACGGTCTCGGTCGGCTATATTTCAGGCGTCGGCGGACTGGGCACGTTGAGCGTCGCCGACGGCACGCATGCGGCGAGCATCGGGTTGATGGGCAATGCGTTGCCGCCAGGTTACTTCACCGCCGGGTCGGATGGCGCCGCGGGCACCTCGGTGCAGTTCACCGCGGTGAACACAGATGCCTATCTGTTCGGTTCGACGGTGGGCGGGTTCGCCACGGCGGCGAAGTGGCAGGACGTCACTAGCGGCGGTCCGGCCGTGCTGGCACCGAGCTATGGCAATGCGGTGACGATCGCGGGTGGTGCGGCGATGAGCAGCGACGTCACCGGGACAGGCTTTGCCGCCAGCCTGGCTACCAGCGGCAATGTGCTGCTGTGGGGCAGCCTGGCGATCGGCACGAAGGTGAGCGGGGTCAGCGGCAACTTGTCGCAGAGCGGCATGCTGGTGCTGGACGGCGCGGCTAATCTTTCGCTGGCGGGCACGGCGGCGATCGGTGGTCTGGTCGAGGTTGGGGGTGCCAGCAGGCTGACCGCGGCGGGGCTGGTGTTTTCCGCCAACTCCGGGTCGTTGCTGGCGATCAATGGCGGCGCGGTGCAGGCGGCGGCGGTGCTTCCGGTGGCGAGTTATTCCGGCGGGGCGCAGTATGATACCTCGGTCATCGGCGTGGACGGTGCTTCCAGCATCGAGTTCGGCACGCTGGGAACGGTCGCCAAGGGTGCGCTGACGATCGACAGCGGCGTGGCGGTCGATCTGGCCGGAACCATCGACGGCAACGTGGTGGTCAACGGCACGCTGATCATTGCCGGAACGCTGGCAATCGCGCCGTTCGGTTCGGCGCCCGGGTCGATCATCGGGGCGGGCACGATCGCGCTGACCTGGGGCGACATGCTGACGCTGAGCGGAGCCGACAGCGCCTCGATCCTGTTCAGCCAGGCGTCGTCGGGGGCGGCCGCCAGCAGTGCCGAGACGCTGGTACTGTCCGCCATCATGCCGACCGGGACGATCAGCGGGTTTGCCGCGGGTGACGTGATCACCGTGGCGCGGGCGGTTACCGGTGTCAGCTACAGCCAGAGTGGCGGCAGCGGCAGGCTGACGCTGCTGAACGGTGCCAGCGTGGTTGGCACGCTGAACCTGGCGGGCGTTTATGTCCCCGGTCAGTTCCAGGTGCAGCAGGCGGCCAGCGGGCTTTCGAGCAGCATCATCTATACGGCGGCGCCGAGCATGGTGACAGGCAACCAGATCAGCGGCAACGGCGATAGTTACAGTTGGAACAACACGGCTGGCGGGGTTTGGAGCAACTCGGGCAACTGGACCGACACGACGGTTGGCGCGACGCTGTCAACCGCGCCGGGTAATGGCAACGCGGTGTTCATCAACGACGCGACCGGGATCGACGCGGCGCAGGTGATCTCGGGCAACGGGTCGGCGGCTTCGCTGAGCATTTCCGGCGCCGCCAACACGGTGTTGACCGGGACGTTATCGGTGGCCGTGCAGTTTTCCGTCGCCAGTTTCGGCGCCGGTTCGGGTGACGTGGGGTTGAGCAACGGCGCGACCCTGATGGCTGGCAGCCTGAATGTGACGTCGCCGCTGACGCTTTCCGGCGGCAGCGTGCTTACGGTGCTGGGGTCGGGCGGCGGCAGCTTCGTTTCCGGCAGCCTTGGGGTGTTCGGCGGCAGCGCGGTGACGGTGATCGGCGGGAGCAGCGTGGTGACCGGCACGATCGCGGTGGACGCTGCGTCGAGTTTCGAATTCGGCGGGGTCGGAGGCGCGGCGGCGGGCGCGGTGACGATCGATGCCGGGCAGGCGCCGACGCTGCAAGGGGTGGCGACGATCGCGGGTCGGCTGGTGGTGAACGGCAGCTTGCTGGTCTATTCGGGAACCATCGGCGGTTTCGCCGGGTCGGTCGGTTCGATCAGCGGCGGCGGCACAATCACGATCGGGGCGTTGGGGCCGTCGGGGTTGCTGACCTTGAACGCCTCGGACAGTGCCGCGATCGCGTTTCAGGGGTACTTTATCGGCGGCGTTGCCTATGCGAGCGAGACGCTGGTGTTGAATGGGCCGTTGCCGACCGGGTTGATCAGCGGTTTTGTCGCCGGCGACAGCATTATTGTGGGACGCACGGTGACCGGTGTCGCCTACACACAGATGAGTCCCGGTCAGGGCACTCTGACGTTGACCAACGGCGCGACGACGGTCGGGGCGCTGACGCTGAGTGGAAACTATGCGGCCAATCTGTTTCAGCTCGACGTTGCCGCGGCGACCGGGTTGGCGACGATCTCGGTGCAGAGCGCGATCAGTGGGGCGGGCAGTGCGTTTGCCGATAATGGGTCGCATGGCTATGGCTGGGCCGGCGGCAGCGGCGGCAGCTGGAACTCGGGCGGCAACTGGATCGATACGACGGCCGGGGTCACGCCGGGCACCATGCCGGGGGCGTTGGATCCCGTCAGCATCGCCGGCAGCATGGTTGCCGGGCAATACACGAGTATTGGCGGCAATGGGTCGGGCGCCAGCCTGACGATCAGCGGCAACGTGCTGCTGACCGGGCTGATTTCGGTTGGCGGCCAGGTGCAGGTAGTTGCCGGGTCGGGTACGTCGGGCGCGCTGGTGCTGGATAATGGTGCCGGGCTGACCGCCGGGGGCGGGGCGACAGTGACCGGCCGGCTGCAGGTCGAGGGCGGCAGCTCGGCGACGATCGCCGGAAATGCGACATTGCTGGGCGGGTCGCTGCTGGCTTTGGGCGGCAGCACTTTGCAAGCCGGAGGGCTGATCGGCAACGGCGGTGGCGATGTGATCGTGGTGGACGCCAACTCCAGTCTGCGCATCGGTGCGCCGACGACGGCTTATGCCGGCACGTTGACGTTGTCGCCCTCGGCGACCGCGGTGTTCTCCGGTTCGATCTACGGCAGTGTGGTGGCGAACGGTGCGTTCTGGGTCAATGCCGGGGGCGCGCTGATGATCGACATGGCGGGAACTGCCAAGAGCGACCCGTTCGAGGCCAATCCGACGGTTAGCGGGTCCGGCAGCTTCTTTTTGACCGAGGGCAGCACGTTGGGCCTGGGTGTCAGCGACAGCGTGGCGATCCAGTTCGCTGGCCCGAATGCGACGCTGCTGCTGGCGGCGCTGCCCACGGCCTCGATCAGCGGCTTCGTCGCCGGCGACACCATCCAGGTGGACCAGACGGTGACCAGCCTGGTGTTCAGGCAGGTGACCGGGTCGAGCGCCACGCTGACCCTGAACAACGGTTTCAACTATGTCGGGACGCTGAAGCTGGCGGGCAATTATAGTGCCGGCAACAATGCCTTCCACCTCGATTCGGCGGCCAATGGGGCGACGGCGGTGATTACCCTGCAGTCGCTGCAGATCGCGCCGATGCAGCCGACATTGATCCAGGGCACCGTCGGGTCCGATCTGCTGACGGCGACCGCGAACGGGCAGATCCTGACCGGGCTTGGCGGCGGCGACACCATGAGCGGTGGCGGTTTCGGGGGGATCGTGTTCAAGGACGTCACTGCGTCGTTAGGCGGCAGCACGTTCACGGGTTTTGCCACCTCCGACATCGTCGATTTCACCGACTTGAGGGCCGCCGCCGCGGTGGTGAGTTACGGCAATGGGGCATTGTCGGTCAGCGATGGCGTCCATTCGGCGACGCTGGGCCTCGGATTCGGCAGCGCGCCGCCGACTGGTTCGTTTCACATAGCCAGCGACGGTGCCGGGGGGACCAGCCTGACCTGGCATTGAACCGAGCATCGAGTCGACGACCGGTTGAAGTCAGTGCTGCAGCACCGGCAGGGCGATGTGGATGGCGATCAGGATCAGCACCAGTATCACCGCCACCCGGATCAGGCCGCCGAACAGCCGCAGCGCGCCGATGATGAGCAGGACCGCGACGGCGACCAGGATCGCGGTCTGGATCGGCGGCGGCAGTCCGAACTGGGTAAGCTGGGCGCGCAGCCAGACCTCGACCGTGACCAGGGCGGCAACGACGACGTTGCCCAGCGAGATCAGCAGGTCGAGCAGGCTGCGGACGAAATTCGAGGCGCT
The DNA here is from genome assembly GCF_965277825.1 of Rhodopila sp. Classification (NCBI taxonomy): domain Bacteria; kingdom Pseudomonadati; phylum Pseudomonadota; class Alphaproteobacteria; order Acetobacterales; family Acetobacteraceae; genus Rhodopila; species Rhodopila sp. The sequence continues at coordinate 2,590,523 of NZ_OZ255846.1, forward strand.
GTTCATCGTGTTCTTCCCGGGGCCAGCATCGGCGCATGAGGTCGTGCCGAAGTGTGGCGGATTACAGGTTTTGTCACCGGATCGTGACGATTTTGCACCATCTTGTCGGTGCCCTCGGCAGTTGCATAACACCGGCGATCGTGACGCGCACCGTGCCGCGCGCTACACCGACGGGGTCAATCGGAGGAACGGTCATGACCACGATCGCGATGAATTTCGCTTCACCCCGCCTGTTGCTGGTGCAGGCCGGGGCAGTTCGCCAGATCGCCGAGGTGCTGGCGAAGTTCGGGCTGTCGCGGCCGTTGGTGGTCAGCGATCCGTTCATGGTCAGTTCGGGGCACCTGCGACACTGCCTGGACCCGCTGGCGGCGGCCGGGCTCGCGGTATCGGTTTTCAGCGATACCGTGGCGGACCCGACCGACACGGTGGTCGAGGCCGGTGTGGTGGAGCTGAAGCGTGGGGCGTTCGATTGTTTGATTGGATTCGGCGGCGGGTCGCCGATCGATACCGCGAAGGCGATGGCGATCCTGGCGGCGGGTGGCGGCAAGATGCGCGACTACAAGGCTCCGTTCGCCGCCGATCGGGGGGCGCTGCCGGTGATCGCGGTTCCGACCACGGCGGGCACCGGCAGCGAGTGCACCCGCTTCACGGTGATCACCGACACCGAGCGCGACGAGAAGATGCTGATCGCCGGGCTGGGGGCGCTGCCGCTGGCGGCTTTGGTGGATTACGAACTGACCTATTCGGCGCCGCCGCGCACCACCGCTGACACCGGGGTGGACAGCCTGACCCACGCGCTGGAGGCGTATGTGTCGAAGCGCGCCAACCCGATTTCGGATGCACTGGCGCTGTCGGCGATGGGGTTGATCGGCGGCAACATTCGAACGGCGTATGGCGAACCGCGCAATGCCTTGGCGCGGGAGGCGATGATGTTGGGGGCGACCGAGGCGGGTCTGGCATTCTCCAACAGTTCGGTGGCGCTGGTGCATGGCATGTCGCGGCCAATCGGGGCGCATTTCCACGTACCGCACGGGCTGTCGAACGCGATGCTGCTGCCGGCGGTGACGCGGTTCTCGGTCGGCGGAGCGGAGGCGCGCTATGGCGAGGCGGCGCGGCGCATCGGTTTCGCCGCGGCAGCGGATGGCGACGCGACGGCGGCGGCGAAGCTGATCACCGGGCTGGAGCGGCTGAATCGGGGTCTGTCGGTGCCGACGCCGGCCGATTACGGGATCGAGGAGGCGGCGTGGAGCGGCAAGCTGGGATTGATGGCCGAGCAGGCGCTGGCCTCGGGCAGCCCGGGGAACAATCCGGTGGTGCCGACGGCGGAGCAGATCGTCGGGTTGTATCGCGAGGTGTGGACCGGGGCGGCGGCGAACCGGTAGCCCAAGGGTTCCTGCGCTGGAAGCGGTGTGGCGCGGCTGGACCGTTTGTGCCCAAGCCGTGGTCCAGCTGGCGCGGGTCGGCCGCGCCAACCGGATCGTTGAGTCAATCCTTGAGCGGCGGGGTGCCTTCGTGAGCGACCAGCAGGTCGTGCATGTCGGTGGCGTGTTCCTCCTCGACCGAAAGAATGCCTTCCAGCATGACCCGTGTCGACGGATCGTCGTCGCCGAAGTAGCGGATCAGTTCGCGGTAGTGGTCGACGGCGATGCGTTCGGCGACTAGGTTTTCCTTGATCATGTCGATCAAGTTCTCGCCCTCGGCGTATTGCGACGCGGACCGCGTCGCCATGCCTTCGGGGTTGAAGTTTGGGGCGCCCCCGAGCTGGTCGATGCGTTCGGCGACCGACATCATGTGGGCCTGCTCTTCCTTGGCGTGTTCGGCGAATTCGGCCTTGACGCCCTCGCTGGAAATCCCGGTCGCGGTGATGGCGTGCATGGTGTAGCGCAGCACGCAGACGATCTCGGTCGCCAGCACCGATTGCAGGATTTCGATCGCCTTTTTGACGTCGCCGCCATAGGTCGTGGTGATCAGGCCGTCGGACATGTTCTGCCGGGCACGCTCGCGTAACGTCTTGACGTCAGTCAGGAACGGCTTCTTTGAGGCGTCTTTGCTGGTTGGTGCGCTGCTCACCACGATCTCCCGTTATTGGTCGGACTCTCTACATCGCTACCTAGTGCGGCATGGCCGGATTGACGAGGCGCCAAAGGCGCTCGGTCGGCCGGTTGACTTGACATTCCTGTCATCCCCTTCCCAGGCTGGCAACAGGGGGAGAGACGATGAAACTGTTCGGCACCGTGCGCTGGGCCGTCGTGGGGCTGTTGTTCCTGGGCGGGATGATCAGCTACCTGGACCGCGCAGCGCTGTCGGTGGCGGCGCCGTTGCTGAGCAAGGAACTGAGCCTGTCGCCGGCTGAACTGGGGATGGTGTTCAGCGTATTCTTCTTCGGCTACGCGGCGTTCTGCTTCGTCGGTGGCTACGCGTCGGACCGGATCGGCGGCAGGAACGTGTTCGCCATCGCATCGGTCGTGTGGTCGGTGTTCTGTGGCTTGACCGCGATGGTGTTCAGCTTCGGGTCGTTGCTGATCGTGCGGCTGATTTTCGGCATGGGCGAGGGGCCGTATGGGTCGGCGGCCAACAAGCTGGTGAGCAACTGGTTTCCGCGCCGCCAGCAGGCAACCGCGGTCGGGTGGGCGAATGCCGGAACGCCGCTGGGCGGGGCGCTGGCTGGTCCGATCGTCGGGTTCATCGCGTTGGCTTGGGGCTGGCGGGCATCGTTCGTGATCATCGCCGCCATCGGGTTGTGCTGGTCCGCGGCCTGGATGCTGATGGTGACCGAGCGCCCCGAGCATAATAGTCATGTGAGCGCGGCGGAGGCCGCCGAGATCGCGGCGGATCAGGACGCTGCCACGAGTGGGCCGACGGTCTCGCTGGGGTCGCTGCTGGCTCGTCCGGCGGTGCTGGCGACGGCGTTCGCGTTTTTCGGCTACGCCTACATCCTGTATTTCTTTCTGTCGTGGTTCCCGACCTATCTGACGACGGCTCGGCATCTGAGCCTGCAGAGCATGAGTTTCGTCAGTACCATCCCGTGGCTTTTGGGGTTCATCGGGTTGGCGGCGGGTGGATCGGTGTCCGATGCCATCTTCCGCATCACCGGTAACGCGGTGCGGGCGCGCAAGCTGGTGCTGGTGGTGGCGCTACTGATTGCTGCCTTGTGTGTCGCTTTGGCTGGCAGCGTGGAGACCGTTCAGGCTGCGGTCGGGCTGATGGCGGTGTCGGTTTTCTTCATGTATCTGACCGGCAATACCTATTGGGCGATCATCCTCGACACGGTGGACAGGGACCGGGTCGGCGGGGTCGGCGGGTTCGTGCATCTGATCGCCAACCTGGCGGGGATCGTTGCACCCTCGGTTACCGGGTTCATGGTGCAGGCGACCGGCGGCAGCTACGCTGGTGCGTTCGGTCTGGCCGGTGGGATCGCCGTGCTGGGGGCGCTGTCGGTTGCGGTGTTCGTTCGTGCGCCGGTGGGATCAGTGGGGTTGGCGGCGGCCGGCACTCGGGTGTGAGTGCCGCCTGGTCAATAAATCGCCCCCGAGGTGGGATTTGCAATCGTGTCGGGCAGCGGTCCGGGGGCGGTATCTTGTGCTATCGGTTTGCCCGCGGTTTCCGGCCCCAGGAAGGTGCAGGCGAGGCCGACGAGCAGCATGCAGGCGGCCAGGAACAGGAAGGCGGGTGTCACGGCCTGCGCCGTCGCCTTGGGCGAGACGAAATTATCCGCCCCGGCGATCAGCGCCAGGCAGAGCGGGCCCACCACCTTGCCGCAGCCGTTCGCGGCCTGGGACAGTCCGGCGGCGCGGGCACCGAGGCGCACGCCGTAGGCTTCGACGGCCCATGGGGTGATGTTGGAGGCCTCGCCTTCCAGGAACAGCGAGGTGACGATCATCGCCAGCACGAACACCGGCACGCCGATCATGAAGACCGGCTCGTAAGAGTAGGCCGCCAGCGCCAGGGCCACGGCGGCGCCGTAAGCGGTGACCTCACCGCAGCGTTTGCGACCGAGCCATTGCGCCAGGAACGAGAATAGGACCTTGCCGGTCAATCCGGCGGCGGTGACGTAGACGAAATAGGCGGCGGCCTGGCGGGGGGTGATGCCCAGCAGCAGGGCGACGACGGTCGGCCCCCAGAGCAGCATGCCGTAGATCGCGGTGGCGAGGCCCAGCCATGTCAGGCCGACGAAGGCGAACAGCCGCGGGTGGTGCAGAAGTTCACTCAGGCTGGCGCGTGGCGCGATGGGGGGTGGGACGGTGGGCAGCGGTATCGTGTCCAGCGGCGCCCGCAGCGTCCATGCGACGGTGGTTCGGGCGTCGGCGAAGCGGCCCTTGACGGCCAGCCAGCGGGCCGATTCCGGCAGCGCGAAGATATAGACGAAGCCCATCAGGGCCGGGACAAGGCCGAGCGTGGCGACGCCTCTCCAGCCTAGCACGCCCAGCAGGTTGGCGGAGGTGAGCGCGGCGAGGAAGCTGCCGAAGGTGGCGAACACGATCAGAAGGCTGGTGACGACGGTGCGGTTTCGGGTCGGGGTGTATTCGACGATCAAGGCGGTGATCGCGGTGGCGCAGCCGGCCAGGCCGACGCCGACGAAGAAGCGCAGCACGGCGAATGTCATCCAGTCGCCGTCGCGGACCAGTGCGATGCTGCCGGCGGCGATGGCGCAGACGAAGCTGCCGGCGACCAGCATTGCCTTGCGGCCCCAGGCATCGCTGAGCGGTCCCCAGACCAGGGCGCCACAAATCGCCCCCAGGCCGCCGCCGAGCAGCATCAGCGAGGATTGGCCGTAGGTGAGATGCCATTGCGGCCCGACCACGGCGACGAGGTAGCCGACGACGAAGAAATCGAAGAAATCGAGTGCGGCGCCGACTGCAAGCAAGGCGAACAGGGTCCAATAGCGGGCGTCGAGGCGGCCGCGATCGAGGTGACCCAGCATGGCCTCGGTGGTCACGGATTGCATTGTGTTGCTCCCCTGTTTTCCGGATCGAGCCGGTTGATTTTGCTTGGACGTCAGACATCGCCGGCGTCGAGGTCGTTGGAGGGTAAGCCGAATTGGGCGGCGGCGCGCAATAGGTCGGTTTCAGCCTGCCGCTAAAGGCTGAGTTCGGTTCGCACGGTGGGCCGGTCAAGTCTCGGCGGCGGTCGTTCAGGCGGTGCGGCTGACCCAGTTGCCGTGGAAGCCGAATGGCACGCGGTGGTCGAGCTTGACCGTGGCGATTGGTCCTCGCTGGATTGCGTCGGTGTCCAGGACCAGCAGATCGCTGCGGCGCTCGGCGGCGCGCCAGGCGACGGTCAGCAGCCAGCCGTCGCCCTCGGGTGCGGAAGGGCTGCGCGGTACGAAAACCGGCTCCGACGCCGCGTCGCCGGGCGGCAGCGTCAGTTGGTCGCGGCGTCCGGACACCAGATCGAGCCAGACGATGGTATCGAGGGCGCCGTCTGGACGGGTCTTGCCGGCAAAAGCGCCGAACCGGTTGGCCGAACCGGCGCGGCGTTCGTCGAAGCGCGGAAATTCGCTGGTCATGTCGTCGAGTTCGGTGGATTTGAAGGCGTCGGTGCCGGCGTCGAGGTCCAGCGTCCAGCGCTTCAGCCTGGCGCGGGTGGCGGCCGGGTCCGACGGGCGGCCATCGGCGCGCGGGAACAGCGGCGGTTCGTCGTACTGCATGACATCGGCGACGATCCGGTTGCCGTCGTCCCAAGCGTTCATGACGTGAAACACGAAGCAGGTCTCGGCGCGGAACCAGCGCAGCGAGGCGACGCCCTGGTCGCGGCGGATCACTCCGATATGGCCGCCGAGGTCGGGGTCCCAGGCGTAGGGCATCTGCCCGGATTGGGCGCGTTCCAGGCTGAAACCGAGCGGAAGTATTGGGAACAGCACGTGCCGGTCGGTGACGGCAAAGTCGTGCACCATGCTGCTGTAAGGGGCTTCGAACGGGTCGAAGCGGGTCACCTTGCCGGCTGACGTGATCGTGCCGTAGGTCATGCCGGCCGCCTGTTCGCCGCCGGATGCGTAGCCGAAGAACACCATTTCGCCGGTGATCGGATCGATCTTCGGGTGGGCGGTGAAGGGACCTCGGAGCGCTCCGGCGAAATTTTGTACGCCGCGCGTGGATAGTGTTGCCGGGTCGAGTTCGAACGGCAGGTGGGCTTCCTCGAGCGCCAGCAGGCGACCGGCGTGGAACACGATGCTGGTGTTAGCGACGCCGGTATCGGCGAGGCGGCCGTCGGGGTCGGGGGGGCCCTCGAACGCCGGTGGCAGTGAATGACCGGCGGCGTTTTCGGCGCGCCATTTATCGGTGCGGACCCAGCGGTTTTGGTAGCTGGCGCGGCCATCGTGGAGGCGGAAGGCGTGGATCATGCCGTCGCCGGCGAACCAGTGATGGCGTGCCGGGTCGAGCGGCATGAACTGTGGATTGGGGCCGTTGCGGAACAGCGTGCCGTCGAGCCCGCGTGGCAACTCGCTGATGACCGGAAGGCCGGTCAGGTCGTATTCCTGGTGGATCGGCTGGAAGTTTGCATCGGTATCGAGGCTGGGGCTGTCCGACATCGAAGGCCTCGCGAGGTCGATCTTCACATTGTTCGATCGCGTGGCGGATGACAAGTCCAACGGTTCACGGTGCAATGGCGGTCAGACTGGCAAGCGACCGAGTGGCAAGGCTACCGAGTGGCAAGCGAAAGAGTGGCAAGCGACAGAGTGGCGTCAATCACGGTTTGGCCCAGCCGGCAGCGGCGTGGACGCGGATCGCATCGCCTTGCGTATCATCAACCGTCGGCGCGGGTCGGTGCCCGCGTCATGCGCCGGCGGTGGGACCGTTCAACGATAGCTGACGGCCGACCAGTTCGGCCAGTACGGTCGGTGACAACGGTATCGTCGGCACCAGCAGAAATGGTTGCTCTGGTTTTGCCGGCGGGTCGGCAGCGGCTGGGTCGGCTGGGGTGTGAGGTCCGGCGGACGACGGGGCGGCAACCGAAGGCAGAGAGGAGGTCCGATCAGGTGGCAGGTAGCCACTTCCGCCCATCGCGGACACGGTATCGATCGACATTATTGATAATCCTGTCCAATGTCCCCAATAACGCAAAGCAGCCGTAAGTAGCGGGCAAGGCCGGCAGCAAACGACGAAAAGCAATCGGCGGCCAGAAACCAGATCAGCAATCGACGTGCCATAGTTACCAGCTTGATTCGGCGAAACAAATCTTGCCGCGAGGCTCGGCGGATTTTGCCGATGGGCAAGCTCTATCGAGCAGTTTTTGCCGGGCGGCTGATCGGGTCGGCATCGCGTCTCGCCAGCGCCAGCAGCCGGTCCAACGCCGGACCGTCGGACAACACGGCGGCTTTCTCGGCGGCGTTCAGCGCGGGCCACACGGTGTCCAGGCATTCGGCCTCGGCCAGTTGGGCAGTGCCGGTCAGCAGCGCGACGTTCAGCGGATCGATCCCGGGCCGGCGCGGCGGCGGCAGCATTTGCCGATGGGCGGCCAACAGTGCCGGGTCGTGCAGCAGCGCGGAGACGCTGTCGGGCGCCGGTTCGGCCTGTGGTTCGAGCTCCGAACGGCGCGACAGCGCCTGGGCCCGACGCAACACCTCGGGCGGATGCAGTTCCTCGGGTATGCGCAGCAGGCCGATGCGCCGCAACCCCATGCCCAGGGACCGCCGCCCGGTCAGCGCGGCGAGCGGGACCGCCAGCGCCAGACCCAGCACCACGGGCAGCATCCACAGCGCCAGGTAGGGCGAGACCGCCCAGGCGCCGATCCCCAGCAGCACGCCGAGGATGGTATGGCGCCGGTACAGCCGGACGATGTCGCGCAACGGTACGCCGCCGTCGTCGCGGCGTTGCGCGTTCCACCCGGAGTCGCGTCCCAGCAGGATGGCGACGACGTCGATCGATTGGGTCAGCATGACCACCGGGGCCATCAGCCCGGCGATCAGGGTTTCCAGCAAAAGGCTGCCGAGCAGCCCGAGGAATCCGCCGCAGCCGCGGCGGAGATCGCGATGGGCCATGACGGTGAGCATGCCCAGCAGCTTGGGCACCAGCAGCAGCGCCATGGTGCCGATGAACACCCACATGGCTCGCACCGGGTCGATCACTGGCCATTGCGGGAACAATGACTTGCCGTTGGAGGGGAAGTAGTCCGGCGGGATGAAGCGCGCCTGCAGCGCGATCAGCACGCCGCTCAGCAGGAACAGCAGCCAGAGCGGGGCGGTGATGTAGGATCCGATTCCGGTCAGCAGGTGCATCCGGCTGATCATGTGCAGGCCGCGCGCCGGCAGCACCGCCATATGCTGCAGGTTGCCCTGGCACCAGCGGCGGTCACGCACCGCGAGGTCGATCAGCGACGGCGGGCTTTCCTCGTAGCTGCCTTCCAGGCCCGGCATCATGTGGATGGCCCAGCCGCCGCGGCGCATCAGCGCGGCCTCGATAAAGTCGTGGCTCATGATATGGCCGCCGAATGGTTTGCGGCCGTGCAGCTCGGGCAGGCCGGCCTGGCCGGCGAAGGCGACGGTGCGGATCAGCGCGTTGTGGCCCCAGTAGTTGCCCTCGGCGCCGTGCCACCAGGCGATACCGTGCGCGATCAGCGGGCCGTAGACCCGGCCGGCGAACTGCTGCATCCGGGCGAACAGGGTGGTGCCGCCGGTGATGATCGGCAGGGTCTGGATCAGGCCGACATCGGGATGGGCCTCCATTGCGCGGACCAGGGCGAGCAGGGTGTCGGCGCGCATCACGCTGTCGGCGTCGAGGATCAGGAATTGCGGGTAGGCGGCGCCGAAGCGGGTGACCCATTCGGCGATGTTGCCGGCCTTGCGGGCGGTGTTGTCGGCGCGGTGGCGATAGAAGATGCGGCCGGCGCCGCCGGTTTGACGGCACAGGTCGAGGAAGGCTTTTTCTTCCTCGATCCAGACCTCGGGGTTGGTGGTGTCGCTGAGTATGAAGATGTCGAACAGATCGCCGGCACCGAGGCACTGGATCGCTTCGACGATCGCTTGCAGGCCGGCGGTGACGCGGGAGGGGGATTCGTTGTAGGTCGGCATCAGCAGCGCGGTGCGGGTCGCGGGTAGGGTGCCCGGCGCGGCGAGGCGTTGTCCGCCGCGGGCGAGGACCGAGGCGAAACCGGCGATCGCGCTGGTGAACGACAGCGCGATCCAGGCGAACAGCGCGACGAACAGGGCCAGCATGAAGATTGCTAGCGGGGTGGCGCCGTTGACCGCCAGCACGCGGTACATTTCCCGAGCGCCGAACCCGGTCATGACGATGGCGCCGCCGATGACGAGCAGGCGGCGCAGGGCCATGGCGCGCGGCGCGGAGGCGAAGCGGCCGGACCGGGGCGGGTCCGACGACTGGGTCGGTGGCGCCTGACCGGCTGACGCCTGGCGCGGCGACGTTTGGCGCAGCGACTGGGTCGGCATTGCCAACGGCGCGTCCGGCGGCAGTGGTTGGAACGTCAGGCCGGCGTCCATGTCAGGCCCGTATCCATGTCGGTCTTAGATCCATGTCGGTTCTGGGTCCATGTCAGCCTTAGGTTTACCTTACTACTGGGTCCGGGCTGGTCTTGGGTCCAACTCGGTCTTAGGTCCACCTCAGCCCTGGGCCCAACTCAGCCCTGCGTCCAACGGTAGATCCAGGTTTCGGTCAGCGGTTGATCGGCTTGCATCAGCCTGGCGTGCAGTTCCACTAGCTTGTTGTCCTGGATATCCAGTTCGATGCTGACACGCCAACCGCTGACGTCGGGGTTGGGTTGCGCGACCGCGCTGATGATCTTGCCTTTGTCGCTGCCGACATCGAGTGCCGGGGCGCTTTCCGGGTTGAGGGATTTCAGCGAATCGCCGACGAAATCGATGATGAACTGCCGGTGTTTTTGGTCGAACGACAGCCCGCAGCGGGTTTGCAGGGTCTGCGCCAGCCTGACCTCGCCGGGCGGTGCCCAGCACCAGTGCAGCCGATAACTTCCCAGATACTCGCCCTTGGCCCGCAGCGGGTCGTGCGGGCGCCAGAATGCCACCACGTTGTCGTTGACCTCACGGTCGCTGGGGATTTCCACCAGTTCGACGACGCCCTGGCTCCAGTCGCCGATCGGCTCGACCCAGAGCGAGGGGCGTTTCTCGTAGCGGCTTTGCAGGTCCTGGTAGTCGACGAAGGCGCGTTTGCGCTGGGCCAAGCCGAAACCGCGCGGGCTGGTATCGGCGAACGCGCTGATCTGCAGATCGCGCGGGTTGGCGAGCGGCCGCCACAGGGCCTCATCATGGCCGGTGCGGATTTGCAGGCCGTTGGAGTCGTGCACCGCGGCGCGCCAGTCGTCGAAGCGCATGCGGTCGTTGGCATCGAACAGGAACATGCTGGTCAACGGTGCCAGGCCGGCCTGGGCGATGTCGGTGCGCGGATAGATCGCCGTTTCGGTGTCGAACACGGTGTCGTTGCCGGGGCGGATGGTGAAGCGGAACGCGGCCGTGGTGCTGGGGCTGTCGAGCAGGGCGTGGATGGCGATGATATCGGCACCTGGTGCCGGGCGTTCCAGCCAGAATGAGCGGAAGACAGGGAATTCCTCGCCGCCCGGGTCGGCGGTCTTGATCGCCAATCCGCGTGCCGAGAGCCCATATCCCTGGCCTTTCGCCACGGCTCGGAAATAGCTGGCGCCGAGGAAGGCGCACAGTTCGTCGGATCCGTTCGGGTGGTTCAGCGGGTATTGGATGCGGAACCCGGCGAAACCGAGGTCGCCGGTGCTGGGAGCCAGCTTCTCGAAAGTGAACATATCTGAGCTGTAGGCTACCGGCTCGGCCTTGCCGTCGGCGACCTGGAAGATGTTGACGCGGTCATGATAGATGTAGCCACGGTGGAAGAACTGGGCGGTGAACTTGCGCCCCTGTCCTAGCCACAGCGCCTTCGCCGGATCGAAGCGGATGCCCTGGTAGGTGTCGTAATCCAGCGTCTTGAACGGCGCCGGCAGGGTGCTGTCGGGGGCCTTGTAAGGTTGCAGCGAGAGTTGGCGCGCCATGTTGCGCACCGTCGCGCCGTCAAACGGCGTGGCGGTGGGCGCCGGGTTAGCGGCGCCGGCGCGATCGGCGGCGGAGACGATCGGCAGGGATGCGCCGGCGGCAAGGAAAACGCGACGAAGCAAAGGTCACCTCCGAAGGGATGCGCGATGTGGTTGGGGGCGCAAGGGTACTGAATTATGGCGGTGCGGCGCACATTTGGGTGAAACGGCGAATCGCCATGCGGTGGCTAACGGGGACCCCGGCTTAGAGGAATTTCAGGGCCAGGAACCCGCCGACCACGCCGATCGCCAGGGCGCTGGTTACCAAGGTTAGCCATTTCTCGATGAAATGGCGAACCGCGTCGCCGAAGAAATGCAGCAGCGTCGCCACGAGGAAAAACCGAGCGCCTCGGGTCAGCAGGCTGGCGGTCATGAACACCCAGAAGTCGAAGCGGGCGGCGCCGGCGGCGATTGTAACGATTTTGTAAGGGATTGGCGTCAGGCCCTTGATTAGGATGATCCACAGCCCGTATTCCTGGAATTTGGCCTGGAATGCCTGGTAGGCAGGCCCATAGCCGTACAGGTGCAGGATCGGCTGCGCGACCCGATCGAACACAGCGAACCCGATCAGGTAGCCCAGTGCCCCGCCGATGACGCTGGCGACCGTGCAGATCGCGGCGAACCGCCATGCGGACCGTGGCTTGGCCAGCGCCATCGGCACCAGCAGGGCATCTGGCGGGATCGGGAAGAAGCTGGCCTCGGCGAAGGCGATCAGCGCCAGCCACGCGTCCGCGTAGGGTGAGGCGGCGAGCATCATGACGCGGTTGTAGAATCTGCGCAGCATGGGGTGGGGTTTAGCAGTCGGCGCCGAGCGGGTCACGTGTTCGTTGCCGATTCTGGCGTGCGGCCCCGATGTTCGAGCGAAGGCGACGGAGGCGACGAGCAGGCGGTTGAGAGCGCTCTGTATGCAGGGTCGCTTAACCGGCGACCTCTGGCGCGAATGATGATAGCCATGCGCGGGCCTGCTTGATGTGCTTTTGGCAAAGCCGCGGACCGCACAGGGTGGCGGCACAATAATCGGCCGCGCTGCGGCTCCTGTTCAGGCCTCGGCGCGCTCGGCTTCATAGTGCGAGAGGCTATTTGCTTGGAAGGCCGCAGGGGGACGTTCGTCGATGCTCGAACGTCCCCGTTGCGGACTATTTCCGGCCGTTGGCGTGCTTGCCCTTTGCATCAGCCTTCGAAGCAGGCTTCTCGTCATCCGGATTGATTGGAGCGAGCGGCATGCCTCCCTTCGGCTCCGGAGCGGCAATGTATTCGAAGGGCGCCTCGTTCCATGGCCCGCGCGCGTCCTCGCCCTGGGACAGGTTAAATACAAGGTTTACGGTGTCATCCGGCGGGATGTTGCCGAACATCGGGTCATCGAGCTTGCCCATCTGGTCGAGCGCCTTCATGAACATCGCCGCGTGGGTAATTTCGCGCGTCAGCAGATGATGTAGGGTCTTCTTCGTGCCCTCATCGTCACAGGCCTTGATCAGGGCCTCATAGGTCTGCCGCGCACCGGCCTCCGCTGAAATGTTGGCACGGAGATCCCGGACGACGTTGCCACCCTCCTGAATGTAGGCGGCGGTCCAGCAGCTTCCCTGGCTGTCGAGAAAATGCGGGCCGCCACCCTTCAACTTGAAGATTGGCGCCTCGTAAGCCGTAGTCTGATCCATCTTGCTGGTATGTTGGGCGATCAATTTGCCGACCATTTCTAGGTGGCTGAACTCCTCGATCGCGATATCCTGCAGCATGTCGCGGATCGCAGCGTTTTCGACGTGAAAGGACTGCACCCAATATTGCAGGGCTGCGGTCAGTTCGCCGGTTGCGCCGCCGAATTGCTCCAGCAGGAACTGACCGAAGACGGCGTTGGGCTTGCCGACGCTCACCGGCTGGATAAGCTCTTTGCGATGTAGGAACATTAAAACCTCACTAATCGAGTTTCTCAGCAGCTTAACGCCAGCATTGTCTAGCGTCGGCGCCGCGCCCAGATAGCCCGACAGCGGCCTTGGATATGGTACTGAGTAGGGGTATAACTCAGGGATGGAATACGAGTTCCGGGACGGCCGACTATTTGTGCTCAGAACGGCCGAGGAGAAAGCGCGGATCGTCGAGCGGCTGAAGAAGATCGAAGGCCAGGTTCGCGGCGTGCAACAGATGGTCGAGGATAGCCGCTATTGTCTTGATGAGGTCCAGCAGGCCAATGCGATTGTCGCCGCGATGCGTCAGGTGGAAATCCTGATTATCGAAGACCACCTGAACGCGGGCATGGATTTTGCTGTGAAATCGCAGGACATCAATGCGGCGGTAAAAGATATGATGGCCGTGCTGCGCGCTGCGGTTCGACGTTAGGCGCGAGGCGGTCGAGCAACGCGACCTGTTTTGGCGGGCTCTGGTCTCCGCATCTTTGGCACCGGATCGTATGTTCCAGATGCTTGGGCATCAGACTCAGGAATACCTATCGCAGCCGGAAGCGCTGGATCTTTCCGGTCTGGGTTTTCGGCAGAGCGGGGACGAACACCACCGAGCGGCGCCGAAGCGCAATGGGAAGATCGCCAGGCCGCCGAGGCCAAAGATGAACGCCAGCGGCGGCGAGCCGACGAACACGTCCTGTGGGATGACCCCGAGCACTTTGCTTGCGCAGCCGTCGGCGACGATCAGCAGGTCTCGGTGGAAGTGCATCGTCGCCTTTGGCTCGCCGGTGGTATTGGAGGTGAGGCCCAGCAGTGCGACGTCGTCGCGTCCGGTCGGCACCGCGTCGAACCGCACCGGCTTGGCCAGCGCCACGCGATCGAGTTCGGCGTCGTGGTTGGCGCTGCAGTCGAAGCCGACGACGGTTTTGACGAAGCCGCTGTGCTTGGCGCAGCCAGTTTGTCCATCAGACGGGTGTCGCAGAGCGCCAGGCCGATCTCGGCCTTGTCGACGATCTGGGCCGGCCAGTTCGCCGGTGCGCAGCATCGGCATGGTGTTGACCACCACGGCGCCGGCCTTGGTGGCGGCGAGCCAGCAGGCCACCGTCGCCGGATTGTTGGCTTAACGGGTCAGCATCCGGTTGCCGGGAACGATGCCGTAGTCCCGGGCGCAGGCGATGCGGTTGGTCCAGTCGGTCAGTTCCTTGTAGGTGCGGTGGCGTCGTAGGTGCGGTGGCATCCGTTGCCGATCGGCGCGGTGATGTCGCCGAAGCCCTTGGCCACCGTGGCGTCGGTCAACTCGACGGTGGCGCTCAGTTGTTCGGGATAGATGAAACCATCGAGCGGCACGTCCGGCCACAGGTGTCATGCGGGGGCAGGCGGTCGCGGGTGAAGCTGTCGATATGGGCTGAGAATCCAGCATAGTGCGTTCCAAGTGTCATGGCGTGCCGCCGGCGGGGGAGCTTGCCGCGGCCCAGCCGGGCGCAGATTGCCGTGTCGCGGTGGTTGCGACAATGCGCGTTCACGGCCGCGGGGTTGTCCGTGGGAAAATCGCGGTCCTATATGGCGCCAGTCGGGGACGTCTTGTCGGCGAAGCCGGTTGATGCGCCCAACCAACGGAGACGCAGCCAGGATGCCCACTACTGTCGCCCGCCTGCTGGCGGATAGTCTTGAAGCGCATGACATCGACCAGATCTTCTGCGTGCCGGGGGAGAGCTATGTCGGTCTGACCAGCGTGCTGAGCGAGCGGAACTCGATCCGCATGATCGTCTGCCGGCACGAGGGCGGGGCCGGCTTCATGGCGGTGGCCGACGGGCGGCTGCGCAGCCGGGCCGGGGTTTGCATCGTGTCGCGCGGGCCGGGGTTGTCGAACGCGATGGTGTCGCTGCACTCGGCGTTCCATGACGCGACGCCGCTGGTGATGCTGGTGGGGCAGGTCGAGCGCCGCGATTTCGGGCGGCTTGCGCTGCAGGAGCAGAATTACTCCAAGCTGCTGTCCGACGTCACCAAGAGCGTCATCGAGGTCATCGAACCGGAGCAGGCGTCGGAGGCGATCGCGCGGGCGTTCCACCTTGCCGAGAGCGGAACGCCCGGCCCGGTGGCGGTGATCCTGCCGGAGGATATATTCGACCAGCCGACCGATGCGGAACTGAACCAGCCTCGGCCGCGGGTGGTCGCGGGACCTCGGGCGCAGGATCTGGAGCGGCTGGCGGAGATGCTGGCGCAGGCGGAGCGGCCGCTTATCCTGGTGGGCGGGGCGCTGCTGGCAGACAGCTTGTACGATGAGGCGGTCTATGATGATCTGCGGCGGCTTTCCGAGCAATGGGTGCTGCCGATCAATCCGACGCATCGGCGGCCGCAGTTGTTCGACGCAAGGCATCCGAATTATGGCGGCTACATGGGGATCCGGGTGCCTCCGGCGCTGATCGCGGAGATGAAGAAGGCCGACCTGATCGTTGCGCTGGGGGAGCGGCTGAGCGACACCGTGAGCCAGTCGTACAGCTTTCCGGCGGCGCCTCAGCCGCAGCTTCCGCTGGTGCATATCTGGCCGGACCCGAACGAGGTCGGCCGTGTCTGGCGCGCCGATCTCGGCATGCCGTGCGATCCGCATGAGGTGGTGAAGAGCCTGCTGGCGTTGAAGACGCCGACCGATGCGGCGAAGCGGCGCGGCTGGGTCGATGGGCTGCACAAGATCCATCTGTCGTTGCTGGAGAAGACCTGGGAGCCGACCACCGACGGGGTCAACTTCGCGGCGGTGGTTTGCGAGATCGACAAGCATCTGGCGGACGACGCGGTGGTGACCTCCGACGCCGGGAATTTTGGGTCGTTCCTGCATCGGTATATCGGCTTCAAGCCGGGCCAGGAGTTCCTGTCCTCGGTGGTGGGCGCGATGGGTTCCGGCGTGCCGATGGCGGTTGCCGGGTGTCTGCGCCGGCCGGGGCGGCAGGTAGTTGCGTTCGTGGGGGATGGCGGCGCGCTGATGATGGGCAACGAGATCGCCACGGCGTGCCAGTACGGCGGCGCTCCGATCGTGGTGATCTCGGACAATTCCATGTACGGAACGATCGGCATGCACAGCTATGTGCGCTATCCGGAGCGCAAGTTCATGGAGGCGACGCGGCTGACCAACCCCGACTTTGCCGCGTGGGGGCGGTCGTTCGGGGCCGAGGGCATCACCATCCGCGAAGAGTCCGAGGTTGCCGAGGGCGTTGCCCGGGCGTTCGCGGTGAAGACGCGGCCCGTGGTGCTGCACTGCCTGACCTCGGCGGTGCAGATGAGTGCGTGGCGGCGGTTTCAGGGGGGTGGGGCGTTGGCTTAGGGGGCGGAGCACCTGCCGGGGCAACGTTTTACTCGTAATGGTCGACCGAGCGATCCATAATCGGAGGGCAGGAGACACCGATGCTTGTCATTGAGGTCGAGCGTGAAGACGACGGACGTTGGGTCGCTGAGGTGGCCGCTCTGCCGGGCGTGCTGGCTTATGGCACTACCAAAGCGGATGCGCGGGCACGAGCCGCCGCCTTGGCGTTCCGGGTGCTGGCAGACCGCATCGAACACGGCGAGCCCATTCCGGAGGAGGTCCCGGAACTGTTCGCGGCGGCGTGACTACTTGGCCGTCGGCTAAAGCCGGTGCTGTTTTGCGTGCGCTTATTCGGATCGGGTGGACGATCAAGCGGCAGTCCGGGTCTCACCGGACGCTACCCGGCCGGGATGGCCGGACACGGTTTTCTCGTTTCACGACAATGCGGAAATCGGGCCACGCATGCTGGCGCGTATATCCAAACCTACTGGGCTCAATGCCGAAGACCTGTAGCGGCCAAAGGTAAGGCGCGAGGCTCGGCCTACTCGGCCGCCGCCACCTCGACGCCGACGCGGCGTGGGATGTGCAATCCGACGGCGCAGATCACCATGCTGGCGGCGGTGAAGGCGGCGAGGCCGTAGAGGCCGCCGGCGAAGCTGCCGGTCTCGGCCTTCAGCCAGCCGACGATCGCCGGTCCCAGGGCGCCGCCGATATTGCCGAAGGCGTTGATGAAGGCGAGGCCGCTGGCCGCCGCGGCGCCGGTCAGCAACATCGTCGGCATGGCCCAGAACGGGCCTTTGGTGCCGTAGAAGCCGGCGGTCGCGAGACATATTCCGAACAGCGACCACCAAGTGCCGATGGTGGCTCCGGCGATCACCAGGCCCAGTGTCGCCATCCCGCAGGTCAGGAACAGCAGCCAGCGACGGTCGCGCAACCGGTCGGAGAGCCAGCCGAAGCCGAACATCGAAATCGCGCCGCAGACATAGGCCAGGCTGGTGACGTAGCCGACGCCCATGTTGGTCGCACCCAGCGCCTTGATGATCTGCGGCACGAACAGCAGGAGACCGAGGCTGGCGGTGACGATCCCCAGATAGTTCAGCGAGAGCAGCAGGATTTTAGGGTTAGTCATCGATTGCAGGACGTTGTACTTGCCGCCGCTCTCGACCGCGCGGCGTTCGGTTTCCAAGGTGCCGGCGAGCCAGTTCCGCTCCGGTTCGGTCAACCAGCTTGCCTGGGCCGGCCTGTCGGTCATGGCGACCAGCACGAAGCAGCCGATGATGACGGTGGGCAGCGCCTCCAGGATATAGATCCACTGCCAGCCCTTGAGGCCGAGGACGCCGTCCATGCCGAGGATGGCGGTGGAGATCGGGGCGCCGAGCGCCACCGAGACCGGCAGTGCCAGGGTGAAGGCGCCGATGATGCGGGCGCGATGGCCGTCGGGGAACCAGTAGGTGAACAGCAGCAACACGCCGGGAAACAGTCCGGCCTCTCCGGCGCCGAGCAGGAAGCGGATGACCAGGAAGCTGGACGGTCCCCAGACGGCGGCGGTGAGCGCCGAGGCGATGCCCCAGGAGATCATGATGCGGGCCAGCCAGAGCCGCGCGCCGACCCGGTCCATGATCAGGTTGCTGGGGACCTCGAACAGCACGTAGCCGAGGTAGAACGCACTGGAGCTGAGTCCGTAGGTCCAGGCGTCGAGACCGATATCCTTGTTCATGGTCAGGGCGGCGAAGCCGACGTTGATGCGGTCGATGTAGCAAAGCAAGTAAAGCAGCACGGTGAGCGGAAGAATGCGCAGGTAAACCTTGCGCATGGCCGATGTCTCGATCGCACTATCCATCGATGTTGCCTCCCAGGCATGGATTGCGGCTTGTTCGGCCCGTTTGGATCGCCGCGCTTATGCGGCACAGTGTTCCGTATTGGGCTGGTTTTGCAAGCGGCAGTCGGGGACTTGGCGATGCGCCCTCATCGCTCGACGCGGGCGTCCGGCGTCGGGATGGACCGGGCAACACGCCAGGGATAGGATGCGGGTCGGGATTGAACGCGGACTGAAGGGGAGACCATCGAGATGGATACCAATGTCGCTACCCCGACTTTCGATCGGACCACCGAAGACCTGGGCAACATCGTCGAGCTGGGCCACGTGAATGTGCGGGTGCCGGATCAGAGCAAGGCGATCGCATACTACTTGATGGGTCTCGGCCTGACTCGTGACCCCTATCTGATGGCTGGGCTGGACAACATGTGGGTCAATGTCGGGCGCGGCCAGTTCCATCTGCCGACGCGCGGCACCGACGTGGTGCGCGGCACCACCGCCCTGGTGATGCCCGACCTGGAAGCGCTGTTAAAACGTCTGGACGCCGCGAAGAAGTATTTGGAGGGCACCAAGTTCAGCTTCCGTGAGACGGGCGACACGGTGGAGACGGTGTGTCCATGGGGCAACCGGATCCGGGTTCACGCACCGGATGCGTCGCGCTTCGGTGCCATGCGCGTCGGCATGCCGTATGTCGAGTTCGACATCCCATCGGGCACCGATCTGGCGGCGATCGCCAAGTTTTACGTGGAGATCCTTGGGGCGATCGCCGGGGTCGCCAGTGATGACCGGGGTCCGTATGCCTGGGCGCGCACTTCGGCGGAGAGCAAGGTGATCTACCGTGAGACCAACGCGCCGCTGCCGGAGTTCGACGGCCACCATATCCAGATCACCCTGGTGGACTTCTCCAGCCCGCACAAGAAACTGCTGGAGCGCGGCCTGATCAGCGAGGAAAGCGACCAGCACCAATATCGCTTCCTGGATATCGTCGATGTCGACAGCAACAAGCCGCTGTTCCGCATCGAGCACGAGACACGGAGCATGCGTCATCCGATGTTCGGCCGCACTTTCATCAACCGCAATCCGGACATGACCAACCGCAATTTCGTTCCGGGCTACGAAGTGGGGCTTTGGGCGCTGAACTAACGGTTGGACGGTCGAAGCATGGCCAGGCGTGGCGTGGCCGGGCAGGAGCTTGACCATCAGCACACGAGGCAACTCAAGCGGAGCATCCGATCATGGCGCTGGAGCCGTATAATGTCGTCGCCATCAATACCTCGAAGGCGTCGGAGAACAAGATCCACGACGACGCCACGGCGCGGCGGTTCGGCTTCAAGGGTGGCTTCGTCGGCGGGGTGAACGTCTATGCGTTCATGACTCACCTGCCGGTGCGGCAGTGGGGCCTGGATTGGCTGGAACGCGGCACCGGGGAGGCACGGTTCGCCAAGCCGGTCTATGCCGATGACGTTGCCGAGGTTGCCGGGGTAGCGGATGCCGACGGGCTGGCGTTGACTGTCCACAGCGAGGGTGTTCTGTGTGCGACGGGGCGGGCGGCGCTGGCGTCGGAGTTGCTTCCGGCGCCGGCTTTGGGCGAGTTTCAATCCGTGCCGGCCCGCCTCGAGCGGGCTCCGGCCGATGAGGCGAGCCTCAGGATCGGAGACTGGCTGGGTATGATCCCGCTACCGGTTACCGCGGCGTCGCACGCGCAGGATCTGGCCGATATTGGTGAAACCGATCCGATTTACGAGCGGGAGCAGATTGTGCACCCGGTCACGATCATGCGGTGCTGCAACTGGGTGTTGAGTCAGAACGTTATATTGCCGGCGTGGATCCATATGGGCAGCAACGTTCGCAATCTGGGCTTGGCACGTGTCGGGGACACGCTGAACGCGCGGGGGCTGATCACTAAGAACTACGAGCACAAGGGCCACAAATGGGTCGAAGTCGACGTCATGGTGGTGGCCAATGAGACGACTCCGATCATCCGGGCGAGCCACATCGCGATCTACCGGCCGCGACACCTGGCCGAGGCGGCGTAATCGACAGGACTGGCGGCCTTCACGACAGGTGGTGACGTTGAGCATGCCGCGCCTGAAGGCGTGATCTGTGATCGGGCCAGCGTGTAGTCGACCGGGTTGCGGGCGATGCGCGCCCGCTGGGTGTTGCATCGATCAATCCAGCCGGTGTTGATCGGGAGCGAGCCAGTATGGACCTCGCGGGATTGCCCCGCCCCGGTGCGGGCTAGCGGCGCCCCTGCCTGAACTAGGCGGTCACGACGGAGTTGTTCGCGATCGGCTCATGGAGCAGGAAAGCTGACCCCCTGCCAGCCGGTGAAATTGGTCGAGCCGACTTGGATCGCGACGTCATCGGAGGGTGCGGCAGGCGTCAGGCTGATTCCCTCACCGGTACTTTTGTTGCCATGCGTTGTCTAATGTTTTACGCTGTAATATAGGAGTGATGATTGGACCGGCCGCATCCTGGCCATCGTAGAGCGACTGGAAGTTGGGCAGGCCGATTTGGTCACGAAGCAGGCTGATTTGGTCGCCGGGCAGGCCGATGTGGTCGCGGGACAGGGCGGTTTGGTTGCCAAGCAGGCCGATTTGGTCGCCAAGCAGGCCAGCATGGGCGCCGATTTAACCCGCCTCCGGGTGGACATGATGGCCAGAATGGATCGGCTGCAGTACAGCCTGACGGCGATCCGAGACGATATCAGCATCAACTACGGCACCGCCGAGGCGGCGCAGCGGGCCAACGACAACACCCGCACGGAGCTGCGCGCGCTCAGTGAGGTGGCGAGTAGCCTGGCGCGTCAGATCCGCCGGCTGGATACCGAGGTTCGGATCCTGAAGGGCGATGACTCTTGAGAAGACGATCGGCCACCGGCAAGAACCCCTCGCTCAAGAGCGACGTCCTGGGCATTCGCCTGGAGGCCGCCGAGCGGGATGCGCTGGAACGCGCGGCGCGGCGGGACGACCGCCCGGTGTCGACGATGGCGAGAAAGATCATCCTCGATTGGTTACGCGAACACGACCTGTTGGAAACTACGTCGTGAACACCTCGATGCAGCGGACGGAACGTCGGATGGATCACCCCGCCTTAAACTCGTAACCTCTTCCGACCGGCTGGCATCGCGATAGAGCCATTGCGCGATCGACCCGTGAGGCGGGTTAATCGGTCAGGGACGACCGCGCCGGGCGAGCAGGGTAATCGCATTTGGATTTCTGTCGGCGCTACCGCCGGACGCGGCGTGACCAATACAAGCGGTTGGAAGCGCGGATGCACGCCGATGCCCCCCAGTTGTAGCGCGGCCTCGGGGCAAGCATGATGACGGGAAACGACGAAGCCGTTTCGGGGAGGGGAGCAATGACCGACGCCGCGCCCAGTTACCAGCACGGCGCCTCCGACCAGCCGATGATCGGCGACACGATCGGGGTGCATTTCGACCGCACCGTCGCGCGCCACGGTGCTCGGCCGGCGCTTATCGTCCGCCAGCAGGGTATTAGCTGGACGTGGTCGGAATTGGCGGCTCGGGTCGAGGCCGTTGCCGCCGGCCTGGTGGCGTTGGGGCTGCGGCCGGGTGAGCGTGTCGGCATATGGTCGCCGAACAATGCCGAATGGATCATCACGCAATATGCCACCGCCAAGGCCGGGTTGATCCTGGTCAACATCAATCCGGCCTATCGGCTGACCGAGGTGGAGTACGCGCTGAACAAGGTCGGCTGCCGGGCATTGATCACCGCGACGCGGTTCAAATCCAGTGATTATATTTCCATGATCAACATGTTGGCACCTGAACTTCGCGTGGTATCTCAGGGTGAATTGCATGCGGCCAGGCTGCCCGCGCTGCGTTTGGTGATCCAGATTGGAGGCAATGACCCGGGCTGCCTCGGATTCGACCAGATCGCCGGCCTCGGGCGGGAGGTCGATCGGCAGCGGCTGCGGGAACTGGTTCCCCTGCTGCAGTTCGACGATCCGATCAACATCCAATTCACCTCGGGAACCACCGGATTGCCCAAGGGTGCCACGCTGACCCACCATAACATCTTGAACAACGGGTTCTTCATCGGCGAGGTGATGCGCTACGGCGAGCAGGATGCGGTCTGCATCCCGGTGCCGATGTATCATTGCTTCGGCATGGTGATTGGTTCGCTGGCCTGCATGACCCACGGCGCCGCCATTGTCTTCCCGTCCGAGGGTTTCGATCCGCTCGCGACCCTGCAGGCGGTCGCCGAGTATCGCTGCACGTCGCTCTATGGGGTGCCGACGATGTTCATCGCCGAGTTGGATCATGCTGAATTTGGGAAGTATGACCTGAGCAGCCTGCGCACCGGCATGATGGCGGGGTCGCCATGTCCGGTGGAAGTCATGCGGCGGGCGATCCGCGACATGCACCTGACCGAGATGACCATCGGCTACGGCATGACCGAGACCAGCCCGGTCAGCACCCAGACCCGGATCGGCGATACGCTGGAAAAACAGGTTGGCACGGTTGGCCGGCCGCATGCGCACGTGGAGATCAAGATCATCGACGGCGATGGCCGCATCGTGGCTCGTGGCACCAACGGCGAACTGTGCACCCGCGGCTACCCGGTGATGCTGGGGTATTGGGATGAACCGGAACGGACCGCCGAGGCGATCGACCCGGCCGGGTGGATGCATACCGGCGATCTGGCGACGATGGACCAGGATGGCTACTGCGCCATTGTCGGGCGCATTAAGGACCTGGTGATCCGTGGCGGGGAAAACATCTATCCGCGTGAAATCGAAGAATTCCTGTATCGCCATCCGGCGATTGTCGAGGTCCAGGTGTTCGGCGTTCCCGACCAGCGGTTCGGCGAGGAACTCTGTGCCTGGGTGAAACAGCGGGCCGGGGAGACCCTGACCGAGGATGACCTCAAGGCCTTCTGCAAGGACCAGATCGCGCATTACAAGATCCCTCGCTATGTCCGCTTTGTCGATGAGTTTCCGATGACCGTGACCGGGAAAATGCAAAAATATCTGATGCGTGGGACGATGATTGAAGAACTGGGTTTAACCTGAGATCGGAGGAAATCATATGCGCTGGGCACGTTTCGATCAAAATGGCTCGCCGGCTTACGCGGTGGTCGAGGGCGACACCGTCATTCCGGTTCGCGGCTCTCCGTTCGATGCGTGGGAGCGCAGCGGGCAAAAGCTGCCCCTGGCCGACGTGCGGCTGCTGGTGCCGGTGGTAACGCCGACATTCTATGCGGCCGGGATGAACTATCCTGAGCATGTGCGTGAAGTTGCGGAAAAGGTGGGGCAGAAGCCCAATCTGCCGGCGCGGGCCGATGTCGGCTACCGCGCCAACAACGCGCTGATCGCCCATGGCGAGGCGATCGTGATTCCGGCCGATGCGACCGACCAGATTCAGTACGAGGGCGAGCTGGTGGTGGTGATTGGCCGCAAGTGCAAGGGCCTGACTCGGGAAAACGCCTTGTCGGCGGTGCTGGGCTACAGCATCGGCAACGACGTCAGCGAGCGCACTTGGCAGAAGGCGGACCGCACCCTGTGGCGGGCGAAGAACACCGACACCTTCAAGCCGATGGGGCCGTGGATCGAGACCGACGTGAAGCTTGAGGATCTGGTGACCAAGGTCAGGCTGAACGGCGAGCAGCGGATCGCTTTCCCGACCAACCATATGATCTTCGGTGTCGTCGACTTCCTGGTGAACATGACGACGTGCCTGACGCTGTATCCGGGCGACGTGGTGTGGATGGGCACCGAGGGGGCGACCGCCAACATGAAGCATGGCGACCGCATCGAGGTGGAGATCAGCGGCATCGGCACGCTGAGCAATCCTGTCGTGCGGGAGGGGCATTGACGGTCAGTCTGATCGTTCGGGCGTGATGGTCGCTGGCTGGGGCTGGTTGCCGCGGTCTGATCGCGGATTTTTCCGGGTTGGCCGCGGCATGTCGTGTGGGTGCCGGAACGCCGGTTCAGCACGTTGAACGAAACTAGCGTCCGAGGAGGTGGGTCATCCATGCAAGCAGCGATCGGCGGCAATCTCGCCAAACAGAAGCTCGCGGCGAACGATCTGGTGCTGTGCTTCGGCGTCAATCAGTTGCGCACACCCAACATCGCGATGATGGCCGCCGCTTGCGGCTTCGATGCGCTCTACATCGACCTTGAACACAATCCGACATCGCTGGAAACCGCTGCCGGCATCTGTGTCGCCGCGATCGGCCTGGGGATCACGCCGATCGCCCGGGTATCCTCGCACGATCCGCATGATTCTACTCGCGTCCTGGACTGCGGCGCGCAAGGCGTGATGGTGCCGCACATCAACACCGCCGAGGAGGCGCGGGCGATCGTCGAGGTTTGCCGGTTCGCCCCATCCGGCCACCGCTCCGCCGCGGGAACCGTCCCGTCACTTGGCTATGCGCAACTGTCGCAGCCGGAGATCTGCCGCCGGCTGAATCAGGAAACTTTGCTGATTGCCATGATCGAGACCCCGGAAGCAGTGGCCAATGCCGACGCCATCGCCGCGGTCGAGGGGATCGACACCCTGCATATCGGGTCCACTGATCTGTCCACCGAGATGGGTATTCCCGGCGACTACCGCCATCAGCGGATGCGCGATGCCTTTGAAGCCGTTACCCGCGCCGCCAGGACGCACGGCAAGTCGATGGGCGTCGGCGGGGTGCGTCAGGATGTCGCGTTCCAGTCCTGGCTGCTTGGACTGGGTGTTCGCTACCTGACCAGCGGGTCCGACACGCTGTATATCCTGAGCGGCGGGCGGGCCGATGTGGCGCAGATCAGGGAGGTGGCAGCAGCCGCTGTTGCTGGAACAGCTTGAACCATTTGCGAAACATCAGCTCGGTGTCCATGACTTCGTGGAATCCGGCCTGCCTGAGCTTGATGGTGGAAACGATGGCCGGTGGGCCCGGTTCGGTGTGGCCGTAGCGCATCTGGTAGTCGGCGTATTCCAGCGACAGGCCGACGAAATCGGCAAGCGGAGGGGACAGCAGCGCGTGGCGCTGACGGACCTGGTCCCAGTCGGCGCTGCCGAGCGACTGCAGCAGGAACGGCTCGTCCGGGCCGGGCTGCATGCCGACTGCGCGGGCGATCGCCGGCCAGACGTTGGGCCAACTGAAGACGTCGCCGTTGGTGACGTTGAAGGTCTGGTCGCGCGCCGCCTCGGCGTCCCCGGCCCAGGCGATGGCGCGTGCCAGCAGGTCGGCATCGACCGCCTGACCGACCCGTTCGGCACCGCCGGGATAGGGCAGGATGGGGCCGCGTTGGCGCATCACCGCGGCATGCGCCCCCAGCACCGGGATCAGGTTCATTGCCCCGCCGATTGCCTCGCCGATGATGAGCACGGGGCGCAGAATGGTGAAGCACCAATTCCTCTTGGCGCGGACGCGGCGCAGGTAATCCTCTTGCGCCCAATAGAAGTTGGGCTGTTCGCGCAGGTCGGAGCGGCCTTCGCGGGCCGGCACCGCCAGCGGGCGGACATGCACCCCGTAAGCCTTGGTTCCCTGCAGCAGGGTCACATGCCGTAGTCCGGTGGCCGCCTTCAGCAGGGGATCCAGCAGGTTGCGCAGCATCCGGCCGTTGGTTTCGATCTGGCGGTCATCGCGCCAGCCCTCTACCAGCCCGGGCAGTTCGAACAAGGCGGCATAGACCAGGTGGGTGACGTGCCCAAGGTTCGCCGCCGCATCGCGGCAGGCGGCGGCGTCGGTCAGATCCAGGGCGACGTGCATCGCCTTGACTCCCGGCGGCGAACGCCGCGACAGGGCGATCACCTCACAGTCGGGCGCCTGCGTGAAATGCTTGAGCGCGGCATATCCCACAAGCCCGGTGGCCCCTGCTACCAGCACGGTTCTTTGCGCCATGGTCGTCATACTCCGGGGCACAGATTACCACTGCCGGGCGCCGCCGCACCACCGTCGCCGTGATGATCAATCGGCCGCCCGTCCATGCACCACGTCATGCACGAAACCCAGTTTCGCGACCACGGCAGGGGTCAGCACAAACGGGTAGAGGTCGGGGTTTCCCATCGCCCGATTGAGGCTGTTCATGGCGAAGGTCAGCGGCAGCCAGGCGGAAATGATCTCGGTCATGCTGGCCGTGTGGTAGGCATCGAGATCGATCGAGGCCGACAGCGCCTGACCGCGGAGCAAACGCGGCTGCACGCTGATGCCGAAGGCGTGGGCCATTTCCAGCGTGTCGATGATGTGCAGGTAGTGCGCCCAGGTCTCCGCCCAATCCTCCCACGGGTGGGTGCTGGCGTACTGGCTGACATAGTGTCGCTGCCAGTCGGGGGGCGGGCCGTTGTCGTAGTGGGTTCGCAGCGCGGCCTGGTAATCCTGGGTTTCGTTGCCGAACATCGCTCGGCATTGCGGCAGTCGGCCGCCGTCGCGGATCAGCACGTCCCAGAAATAGTGGCCGACCTCGTGGCGGAAATGGCCCAGCAGGGAGCGATATGGCTCGTTCATCTGGGTGCGGCGGCGTTCGCGTTCGGCGTCATCGGCCTCGATCAGGGCGATGGTGATGATGCCGTTGTCGTGTCCGGTCATCACCCTAGGGCCGGTGGGATCGGGGCGGTCGGCGAGGAAGTCGAAGGCCAGCCCATGCAGCGGGTCGTCGATCCGGTTGTTCAGCGGCAGGTTTAAGCGCATCAGTGAGTAGAACAATTGGTGCTTGGCGGCTTCCAGACGTTGCCAGCGGTGCAGGTTCGACGGCTGCGTCAGGTCGGGGATGATCCGATTATGGCGGCAGGCCGGGCACTGGGTTGCATCGCCGTCGGCGGCAACCAGCCAGTTGCAGGCGAGGTTCGCAGCATTGTTGCAGAACCGCATGGGGTGGTCCCAGGAGGCCAGCGGGCGAAACAGGTTGCCGTCGGGTTGGAGTGCCGAAATGGTCATCTGTTGCGGCAAATAACCCAGCCGATGGCCGCACGTTTCGCAGCGTGTGTTGTCGAAGTAGAGTGCGCTACCGCAGCTTTGGCACTCGAACAGCCGCATCCGGCATTTCCCTATCCAGCAGGGCGGGATATGGGCAGCGGCGGCCTGCGACCAACGTGGCGACGGCGTGTCCGGCGATCACGTCAGCGGGTGGGCGACGGGTGCGATCATTCCGCGGCCTGGGTCGGCCGCCAGGCGTTTCGCCGGGGCACTGGTAGGCCGAGGTTTTCGCGCAAGGTGGCGCCGGTGTATTCCGAGCGGTACACGCCCCGGCGTTGCAGTTCCGGCACGACGAAGCGGACGAAATCCTCGAAGCTGCCGGGCATGTGGGTGCCGGCGATGACGAAGCCGTCGCAGACGCGTTCGGTGAACCAGAGTTCCATGCGGTCGGCGATGTCCTTGCCGCTGCCGACGACGGCCTGGCCTGGCCGGCCCCGGCGCGTCACTTTCAGGAAGTCGGCCACGGTTGGGTTTCGGCCGGCGACACGCATGACGTGATCACGCATTGCCTGCATCCCGGACATGCCTTCCAGCTCCTGCGTGCTGAAGGCTTCGTCCATCGATTTGGTCTTGAAGTCGAAATTCATAGCCTCCGAAAGCAGGGAAAGGCCGTCCACTTCGCGGTAGTGGGAGTTGATCAACGCCATCTTGTCCTCGGCCTCGGCGCGGGTTTCGGCGACGACGGGATAGGCGATCGTATTGACGGTTGTCAGGTCGGGGTCGCGGCCCAGGCGGGCCACCTCGGTCTTGAAGTCGGCGTATTGGCGCTTGCCTTCGGCGAGGTCGTGATAGGAGACGAACACGGTTTCGGCCCAGCGGGCGGAGAAGGTCTTGCCGCGGTTGCTGGCGCCGGCCTGGATCACGACGGGGTGGCCCTGCGGGCTGCGGGGCACCGTGAAGGTGCCGGATGAGTTGAGGAATTTTCCTTTGTATTCGAGGCGATGCACCTTGTCGGGGTCGGCAAACAGGCCGGTGGTCTTATCGACGACCAGCGCGCCGTCTTCCCAGCCATCCCAGCAGCCGTGGACGATCTCCATGAACTCATCGGCGCGATCGTAGCGCAGGTCGTGGTCCATGTGGACTTCGCGGCCCATGTTGTGGGCTTCGCCGTCGTTGACCGAGGTGACCACGTTCCACGCCGCGCGGCCGCCCAGCATGTGGTCCACGGTCTGGAATCGGCGGGCGACGTCGAACGGTTCGTAGTAGGTGGTGGAGGCGGTGGACCCGACGCCCAGGTATCTGGTGCCGAAGCCCATCGCCATCATGGTTGCGACCGGATCGATCTTGACCACGCGGACGCCGTTGGCGACGACCTCGGCGGGGTTGCCGCCGTAGATGTCGGGCATCGCCAGGCGGTCGTCGAAGAAGGCGAGCTGGAATTTTCCTTCCTCCAGCACCTGGCCGATCCTTTGGTAGTAGGCGGCGGAGGTGAAGTCGCTGCGGGCCTCCGGATGGCGCCAGGCGCTTGCCAGGGTGGTGCAGTTCTGCGCCTGCAGGAAGCCCACCAGGACCATTTGCCGCATTGTTTTGTCTCCTATCCTATCGGCGCCGGTGCGCCGAACGGCGGTTCGGCCCGACCGCTCACCAGCGGGTCCGAGGGTCACGCGTTTCGGGTGGTAGTCTGGGCAGAACCGTAGCAATGTCCAGACGGACGCGAGACTGCTTGCGGCGGCTTGCTTCGGTGCGGTCTAGAACTGATAGCGCCGCAAGCCGCCGTCCACCGGAATCACCGCGCCGGTCACGTAGCGCGCCAGCGGCGAGGCCAGCCAGATAGCCATCACCGCAAGATCCTCCGGTTCACCCCAGTAACGAACGGGGATCTCGGTTTCGGCGAAGTGCTTGCGGTAGTCTTCCGGATAGTTGCGCAGGATCTGCTCGCTCATGATCCGCCCGGGCGGGATCGAGTTAACCGTAATGCCAAACTGGCCGACCTCGCGCGATAGTCCCTTGGCCCAGGCATGGATGCCGGCCTTGGCGGAGAACGCGGCGTTCAGGTGCTCCGGTTCGCTCTTGCCGGTGATGTTGATGATGCGGCCCCAGCGGTTCGCGATCATGTTCGGCAACAGCGCGTGGGTCAGTTGCCGGGGGCGGGTGAAATTCAGCGTCATCGCCTCGGTCCAGTGTTCCTCGGGCGCATCGACCGCCAGCTTGCGGCTGCCGCCGGCGTTGTTGACCAGGATGTCGATGTGTCCCAGGGCGTTAAGCGCCGCCTCAGCCAGGCGCGCCGCGGCGTCGTCCGGCATCACGTCCTGCTTGACCAGGATCGGGCGCGGATGCTGGGCGGCTTCGACCTCGGTGGCCATTGCCTCCAGCAGTTCGAGGCGGCGGGCGGCGGCCACCACGCGCACGCCCTCTGCCGCCAGGGCCTTGGCGATGGCCCGGCCGATTCCCATGCTGGCGCCGGTTACCAGGGCGGTTTTTCCCCCAAGTTGCAGATCCATTTGTTGAGCTCCCTGGTGTTGATCCTTCTCGCACACTGGCGCGGGATTGCCGCCGCATTGGCAACCGCCGGTGTGGTGCCATAGCTTCGGCGCGTGGTCCAGCAACGGACCGGAGGAACGACGATGTCCATCTTCGAGCAGAACCTCGATCGCCGGCCGGCGAACCATGTGCCGCTGTCGCCGGTTTCGTTCCTGACACGGTCGGCGCGGATCTGGCCGGACCGGGTGGCGGTGATCCATGGCGAGCGCCGCTTCACATATGCGCAGTTCCTGGAGCGTGCCAGGCGGCTGGCGTCCGCACTGGCGCAAGCGGGGGTGGGGAAGGGCGATACGGTGGCGATCATGGCACCGAATACGCCGCATATGCTGGAGGCGCACTATGCGGTGCCGATGCTGGGGGCAGTGCTGTGCTCGATCAACGTGCGTCTCGATGGCGCCGCGATCGACTTCATTCTGCGCCATTCGGAAACCAAGGTGCTGCTGACCGATACCGAGTTCGCCGGGGTGATGGCGCCGGCGGTCGCCGAGGCTGCGATCCTGGTAGTCGATATCGACGATGCGGGCGGCGAGCGGATCGGTGAGATCGAGTATGAAGAGTTCCTGCGCAACGGTGACCCGGCGCATCCGGTGCGGTTGCCGGATGACGAGTGGCAGGCGATCGCGCTGAATTACACGTCGGGCACCACCGGCAATCCCAAAGGCGTGGTGGCGCATCATCGTGGTGCCTACCTGAACGCCTGCGCGAATGCGCTGACATTCGGGTTGACGCCGCAAAGCGTGTATCTCTGGACGCTGCCGATGTTCCACTGCAACGGCTGGACCTATACCTGGGCGGTGACGCTGGCGGGGGGCACCCATGTCTGCCTACGCCGGGTGGAACCGGCGCAGATTTTCGCCGCGATCGCCGAACACGGGGTGACGCATATGTGCGGGGCGCCGGTAGTGCTGACAATGCTGATCCATGCACCATCGGCGGCACGTCGCGTCTTCGACCAGACGGTGAAGATTGCCACCGGCGGTGCGGCTCCGCCGTCGTCGGTGATAGCGCGGATGGAGGCGATGGGATTTTCCGTGCTGCATCTGTATGGACTGACAGAGAGCTATGGACCGTCCACGGTGTGCCTGTGGCAGCCCGACTTCGACGGCCTGTCGATCGATGACAAGTCCGCCTTCATGGTTCGGCAGGGTGTCAATACGCCGATGCTGGAGGAAGCCGCCGTGCTGGACCCGGCAACCATGCAGCCGGTGCCGGCGGATGGCGCGACGATGGGCGAGTTGATGCTGCGCGGCAACACGGTGATGAAGGGATACCTGAAAAATCCGCCGGCGACGGAGGATGCCTTCGCTGGCGGCTGGTTCCACAGCGGCGACTTGGCGGTGATGCATCCGGATGGTTATGTCGAGATCAAGGACCGCGCCAAGGACATCATCATTTCTGGGGGCGAGAACATTTCCTCGCTCGAGGTCGAGGAAGTTTTGTACCGGCATCCGGCGGTGATGGAAGCGGCCGTGGTGGCGCGTCCGGACGAGAGGTGGGGGGAGACGCCGCAGGCTTTCGTGACGCTGAAGTCCGGCGCCGAGGCGTTGACGGACGGCGAGATCATCGCCTGGTGCCGTCAGCACCTGGCGCACTACAAGTGCCCGCGGTTCGTGACGTTCGGGGCGCTACCGAAGACCTCGACCGGGAAGATCCAGAAGTTCGATCTGCGGGAGCGGGCGCGGGAGGGATGATCCGCCGCGGTTGACTCGAGCAATATCGGTTCAGGCAAATTATTGTCCGAAAGAGCGATTCACGCTTTTGGTGATGCCACCAAAAACGATCGCACTCTAGGTATTCATCGCGTCGAAGAAATCATTGTTGGTCTTGCTGTATTTCAGTTTGTCCAGCAGGAACTCCATCGCATCTACTGTTCCCATCGGGTTCAGGATGCGGCGCAACACCCACATTTTCGACAACGTGGCTCGCTCGACCAGCAGTTCTTCCTTGCGGGTGCCGGACTTGGTGATGTCGATGGCCGGGAACGACCGTTTGTCCGATAGCTTGCGATCCAGGATGATTTCGGAGTTGCCGGTGCCCTTGAACTCCTCGAAGATGACCTCGTCCATGCGGCTGCCGGTGTCGATCAGTGCGGTGGCGATGATGGTCAGCGAGCCGCCTTCCTCGATGTTGCGGGCGGCGCCGAAGAAGCGTTTCGGGCGCTGCAAAGCGTTGGCGTCGACACCGCCGGTCAGCACCTTGCCGGACGACGGAACCACCGTGTTGTAGGCCCGAGCGAGGCGGGTGATGCTGTCGAGCAGGATCACCACGTCGCGCTTGTGCTCGACCAGGCGCTTGGCTTTTTCAAGCACCATCTCGGTCACCTGGACGTGGCGGGTGGCCGG
This sequence comes from Rhodopila sp., assembly GCF_965277825.1. NCBI lineage: Bacteria > Pseudomonadati > Pseudomonadota > Alphaproteobacteria > Acetobacterales > Acetobacteraceae > Rhodopila > Rhodopila sp. Next base: position 2,622,277 of record NZ_OZ255846.1, read on the forward strand.
TTCGTCGAAGGTGGAACTGATCACCTCGCCCTTGACGCTGCGGGCCATATCAGTAACTTCTTCCGGTCGTTCATCGATCAGCAGGACGATCAGGAACACTTCCGGGTGGTTCGCCGCAATCGCCGAGGCGATATTCTGCAGCATGACCGTCTTGCCGGTGCGCGGCGGCGCCACGATCAGGGCGCGCTGGCCTTTGCCGACCGGAGAGATCAGGTCGATCACCCGCGGGGTGAAGTCCTTTACCGGGCCTTTCGCGACGGACTGGAAATTCTCCATCTCCATCTTCAGGCGTTCTTCCGGATACAGCGGGGTCAGGTTGTCGAAGTTGACGCGGTGGCGCACCGCGTCGGGCGGTTCGAAATTGACCGTATCGACTTTCAGTAGTGCGAAGTAACGCTCACCATCGCGCGGCGCGCGGATCTGGCCATCGACCGAGTCGCCGGTGCGCAAGCCGAAGCGGCGAACCTGGCTCGGGCTGACATAAATGTCGTCGGGACCGGCCAGGTAATTCGCCTCGGGGCTGCGCAGGAAGCCGAATCCATCCGAGAGGATTTCCAGCGTGCCCTCGCCATGGATCGCTTGATCGTTGTCGGCGAGGTTTTTCAGGATCGCGAACATGATGTCCTGCTTGCGCAGCGACGAGGCGTTCTCGACTTGCAGGGATTCTGCGAAGTTCACCAGTTCGGCTGGCAATTTTTGTTTCAGTTCAGCAAGATGCATGATCGGTTGCCTGGACGTGAGGGTACAAGACGGGCGTGGGGAGAGCCTGAACGGGTAAGGGGCGAGCATCGCCCCACGGTTCGCGGCGGATCGGATTTCTGGAATCGAGGCTGGATCGGCGAATGCACGACCGCCTGAAAGTCAGGATGGATGTATATAATAGGAACAAGGCTGGGTTTCGTCAATGCTTTAGATACGGTGCCTCTGGGTAATCGCATTTGGATTTTCTGTTGGCGCTATTCGCCGGTCGTGGCGTGACCGAGAGAAGCGGTTTACAACCGCCGATGCACGCAGATAAGAGTTACGCTGACAAATGGGTGCAAAGACCTTGCGTATCCTTTCCGCATCCGTGGTTCCAGCATTGTGCATCTGAGGCAAATGGAATTGCACTGAACGGAACCCTCAGGGTTATCGCTTGGCCGATCGAGAAGTCCGGCTTAGGTGGGCGAATCTCATCCAAGACGATCCAACGCCGCTTGCAGCCGGGCAATCTCGAGGACCATCCCCTCGAGCCGTTCGCGGTTCTCTGTCACCACCGGTTCGGGCGCGCGGTTGACGAAATCGGCGTTGGCCAATTTCTGCCGCAGCTTGCTGGCGTCTCCGGTCAGTCTGTCGCGGTCCTTCAGCAAACGATTCCGTTCCGCAGAAATATCGATCAGATCCTGCAGCGGCAGCACGACGGTGATTTCGTCCAGCACTGCCTGGGCGGATCCCTTCGGCACCTCACCGGTCAGCAGCCGCACATCGGAGGCTCGAGCCAGCCGCCGGATCGCTTCGTGCCAGCGATCGACGCGCCCGAGCATTTCGGCCGAGGCACCTTGCAACAACAGTGGGGAAGGCTTGGACGGCGGCACGTTCATTTCGGTGCGGACGGAGCGGACCAGCCCGATCAGGCGCACCACCCAGTCGAGTTCGCCGCGAGCCTCGGCCGCGTCACGCACCGGAGAGGGATCGGGCCACGCCGCGCGGATCAGGCTGCACGCTTCGCCGTATCCGAAGCGATCCCACAGCTCCTCCGTGACGAACGGGATCGCCGGGTGCAGCAGACGCAGGATGAGCCCCAGGACGTGCGCGGCGACGGCGCGGATTTCGGCCGCGTCGGCCGGATCGGCCGTCGGGGCCAGCAACGGCTTGGCGAACTCCAGGAACCAGTCGCAGAACGTATTCCAGACAAAACGATATCCCGCGGCGGCGTAGTCGTCGAAGCGATAGGCATCCAGCGCCGCCGTCGCCTCGGTGACCGCAGTATTGGCCTCCACCAGCAGCCAGCGTGACAGCGCCAGGCGCGCGGTGGAGGGATCGAACCCGGGTGCGGGCCGCACGCCGTTGAGTTCGCAGAACCTGGCGGCATTCCACAGCTTGGTGACGAAGCCGCGGTAGCTTTCGACCCGGGATGCACTCAGCTTGACATCGCGTCCTGGTCCGGTGAGCGCGCAAATGGTGAAGCGCAGCGCGTCGGCGCCATAGCTGTCGATCAGGTCCAGCGGGTCGATGACGTTGCCCCTGGATTTCGACATCTTCTGGCCGCGCTCGTCGCGCACCAGGCCATGGATATAGATGGTGCGGAACGGCACATCGCCCATCATGTGCAGACCCAGCATCATCATCCGAGCGACCCAGAAGAAGATGATATCGAAGCCGGTGACCAACACATCGCCGGGGTAGTAGCGTTCCAGCTCCTTGGTGCGGTCGGGCCAGCCCAGGGTGGAGAATGGCCACAGGCCAGAGCTGAACCAGGTGTCGAGCACGTCCTCGTCCTGGGTGATAGCCTCGTCGCGGCCGTAATGATCGCGCGCCTGGGTGGCGGCGGCGGCCTCGTCCTTGGCGACGAACACGGTTCCGTCCGGGCCGTACCAGGCCGGGATACGGTGCCCCCACCAGAGTTGGCGAGAGATGCACCATGGCTGGATCCCTCGCATCCAGGCGAAGAAGGTGTTTTCCCATTGTTTCGGCACGAACACGGTCTTGCCGCTTTCGACGGCCTCGATCGCCGGCTTGGCTAGCGCCTCGGCGTTGCAATACCACTGGGTGGTCAGCAGCGGTTCGACCGGCACCCCGCCGCGATCGCCGTGCGGCACCTGGTTGGTGTGCGGTTCGATCTTGTCGAGCAGGTCCAGGCGATCCAGTTCCGCGACGATGGCGGCGCGCGCGGCGAAGCGTGACTGCCCGGCCAGGGTGCGCACGAAGCCGGGGTCGGCCACACCGGGCCGCGATTGCAGCAGGGGTTCGATTTCGGCGAGTGTCACATTGGCCTGCCGGTCCAGCACCGAGGGCATCGCCAGATCGTGGCGCCTGCCGACCTCGAAGTCGTTGAAATCATGCGCCGGGGTGATCTTGACCGCGCCGGTGCCCTTCAGGGGATCGGCGTAGGCGTCGCCGACGATCGGGATCGACCGCCCGACCAGCGGCAGGATTGCGCGCTTGCCGATCAGCGCCGAGAGGGTCGGGTGATCGGGGTGCACCGCGATCGCGGTGTCGCCCAGCATGGTCTCCGGCCGGGTGGTCGCGACGATGATGAATTTGGCTGGGTCAGCCTCGATCGGATAGCGGATATGCCACAGCGATCCTTTCAGTTCGCGGTTTTCGACCTCGAGGTCGGAGATCGCGGTTTGCAGCTTGGGGTCCCAGTTGACCAGTCGCCGGTCGCGGTAGATCAGCCCTTCGTCGAACAGCTTGACGAAGGTTTCCTTCACCGCGGCGGACAGGCCGTCATCCATGGTGAAGCGCTCGCGCGGCCAATCCAGCGAGGCGCCGAGGCGCCGCAACTGCGTGGTGATGGTGCCGCCGGATGCGGCCTTCCATTGCCAGACGCGGTCAACGAACGCGTCGCGTCCGATACTCCGCCGGTCCTTGCCCTCGGCGTCCAGCAGCCGTTCGACGACCATCTGGGTGGCGATGCCGGCATGGTCGGTGCCCGGCTGCCAGAGTGCATCGCGTCCCTGCATGCGACGCCAACGCACCAGCACGTCCTGCACGGTGAAGGTCAGCGCGTGTCCCATGTGCAGGCTGCCGGTGACGTTCGGCGGCGGGATCATGATGGTGAAGGGCGGAGCGTTGGAGTCAGGATGGCAGGCGAAGCTGCCGGCGTTTTCCCAGCCGGCGTAAAGTTGGGGTTCGATATCGCCCGGAACGAACCGGCTATCCAGTGTCATGACTCTCTCCCGCGCGGCACTTTTGCGCGCGACGACTTGGTATGTCCCACGCTATTCCGCGCGACTTCCTGCCGAATGATACTCTGGCGCGAAACCGGGGTTTCCCGGCGGCCGGGCCGGCGATGCAGAGTCCGCGAAACGATCGCGTTTGCCGGTGCCGCCATTGGCGAGCTTCGCTGGGTTGATCAGGGAGTCGCGCGGCCGACCACCCGTTCGATTTCGGTGCGGACCAAGCGTTCGACCATCGGCGGCAGATTGGTATCCAGCCATTCCTTCAGCAACGGGCGCAACTCGGCGCGCACGATGTCTTCCAGCGTCGGTCCGCCGGCATAAACCTGGGTCGCGCGTCCGGCGGCCAGCGTGCGGACCAAGCTGCCGACCGAGGATGCCGCCGCTGCCGCTGCTTCGGGTGCCACCAATCCGGGTATCAGCGGGTCAAACGGGTCAGCGGTCGTCAGTGCCTCGTTTTCCTGCTGCAGCGGTTCGGCTTCCAGGGGCGCCGGGGCCGGCCGAACCGGGAGCGCGGGCTGCGGACTTGCGGCCGGGTGATCCGCGGCGGCGGTTTGGGAGATCATCATGGACTGATCCAGCAGCAGCACATCGTCGTCCGCTGGCGGCGGTTCGGCCATAGTCGGTTTGTCGAGGGCGGGCGGTTTGCCCAGCGCTGGTGGTCTGTCCACGCTTGGCGGTTTGTCCGATGCCGGGGTTTCAGGCATGGACGGTGGTTCGGCGGGGGCGTCGTCATCGTTCAGGATGCGTCGGATGGAGGCAAGGATTTCCTCCATTGAGGGGTCGGCACCATCGGCAGTCGCAGGTGAAGGCGGTTGGTTTTTCATGTTTACAACTCGGGTTCATCGGCCGGGCTGGCTGGTGGCATAGTCGGCGAGACCAGCCCAGCGGTCCTTGACAGCCTGATAATACGCGGTTTCGTCATACAACGGCACCGGAAGATGCAGATCCCTCGCGGTCAGCCGCCCGATCGCCACGGCAACCGCGTAGGAGGCGGTGATCACTTGCGAAAGGTTCTGCACCAGCGTGGTGCGTGACTGCAACAAAAGCTGGGTTGCGTTCAATACGTCCAGCGTGGTCCGGCTGCCGACGATGGCCTCGCGTTCGACGCCTTCCAAGGCGACCTCGTTGGCGCGGATCTGGGCTCGGGTGCTGTCGGCCGAGGCCTTGGCGGCGGCCAGGGTATCCCAGGCCTGTACGGCGTTTTGCACCGCGGTGCGCTTGGCGTCATCGATCAGTCGCTGGGTCTGCTGCTCCGACTGCCGCGCCTGGCGGACGGCGGCATATTCGGCTCCGCCTTGATACAGCGGCACCGAAACCTGGGCGACGACCTGGTAGCCATTGGCATTGGTGCTGCGGCTGCCGGCGTTGTTTTGCTGGAAGGTCTGGCCCTGCAGGCTGACCTGGGGCAACAGGGCGGAAAACGCCACGTCGATCGCATCTTTAGCGGCGGCATCATTGAACACCGCGGTGATCACGTTGGGATTATTGATGGTGGCGAGCTGGGAGGATTCCTGCTCGCTGTGCACCGGCAGATTGAGCGGCTGCGGTTCCACCAGATTATCCGGCGGGAACACCCCGACGATCTGCTGGAAGGTGCCGCGGGCGGTTTGCAGGTTGCCGACGGCGGTCTCCCGCGTCGCCCGCGCGCCTTCCAGCGCGGCTTCGGCCTGGGCGACGTCGGTGCGGGTGATCTCACCAACGCGGAACCGGTCGTTGGTGGCCTGAAGCTGTTTGGCCAACACCTGCTCGTTGTTGATATCGAGCGCCAGCAGTTGCTGTGCCTCGATGACCCCGACATAGGCGCTAACGCTGTTGTTGAAGCTGGTCTGCTCTTGGGCGATGAGATTGGCGCGTTCCGAGTATACCTGGTTTTTGGAACGGTTGACGTTGGCCTGGGTCTTGCCGCCGGTATAGAGGTTTTGCGTCACGCTTGCCTGGGCGGTGCCGATCAGGCGGTCGGTCTGGACGTTGAGGATATTGCCGGTCAAGCCGTTGTAGGCGCGTGATACTCCGTCGCCGGAGCCGGCGGAACCGGCCAGCACCACCGTGGGACGCCAACCGGCTAGCGCGGTCGGCACGTTTTCATCGGTCGCTCGCAGCTTGGCGCGTTCGGCCTGTAGCGCGGGCTGATTGGAATAGGTCGCGGCCAGCGCTTCACTCAACGTATGTGGAACGTTTCGCGCCGGTGCGATGGTCGGCGGCTTGGCGGTGGCGGACGATGTCGGTGCGACCCTGGGCGCGGTCCGCCGACCCTGTTCCTGCGCTAGCCGGGTGGGTCTCGCTGCCCGATGCAGCGGCGTTGCGGGCGAGGTTTGAGCCGCGGCGGAGGCGACGAGGGCAAGCAGGCTGAAGCCGGCTAGCAAACCGTGACGGAAACCCATTCCGGACCCCTTCTTTCAGCACATCGCCGGCCGCGTGCTGGCCTATGGGAGGACCATTGGCGGCTCGGCTTATTATGGAACGGCTGCAGTCGTCACGAAATAAGATTCCGCGTCTTGTCCCGAGTCCGGAGTTCGTCTTATCAGGCGAACTTCAGACTCAGGACCCCTGGCTGCTTGATTCGGTGGCCTGCTGATCCCAAACCCGTGCCGCACGGTGCGGCGAACGTCTAGGACAGCACACTCAGATCTATCCAGCATCGGCCTCACCCAATCGCCGCTGTTGCAATCAAAAGACGAAAGTCGGTGCGCGTCGCAGCGACGGGATCGGCGGGGTGGCACAGTCGAACAGCGGGGAGATGCCAAGTCCGGCGGCGGTTGCCTCGGCGATCACCGCCTGGGTTATCCGCCCCTCGGCATAGATCGCGCTGAGGATGCGTCCGGTTTCCTGTTGGGTCTGCGCCGCAAGAGCGGGGGGAATGCTCGGCACGGCGCCTTCGATCAGGATAAGGTCGTATGGCGCCAGAGCCGGCCAGCCCTTGGCCAAGGGACCGACAACCAGGGTCACTCCCGGTGCTTCGACCGGCAAAGCGGCGCCGGCGATCGCCAATAGTGCGGCGGCTTCCTCCAGCGCGGTGACGCGACAGCCACAGGCGGCCAAAACCGCGGCGCCGTATCCGGTGCCGGCGCCGACCACCAGGACACGCTCGTTGTCGCGCAGGGTCGCGGCCTGCAGCAGCCTGGCGAACACCATCGGCTCCATCAGGAAACGGCCATCGCCCAGGGGCACGTCTTCGTCGGCATAAGCCAGCGCTGCTACGCTGAACGGCAGGAAACGTTCTCGCGGCAGGCGCCGCATCGCAGACAGGATTCGCGGGTCGGTTACCCGGTTGGGCCGGATCTGGCTGTCCACCATGCACTTCCGGGCGCCGGCAAAGTTGTCGGCAGGGGCGAAATCCTCGGCTGGCGTTGCCATTTTGTGACCCGGTTACAAGGGAAGGTAGCTGCGGCGGCGGCTGTTATAGACGCGCGACGTTGTAGGGCAAACCCGTCGTGATCCGGCCTCCGGCGATTTAGCACCTGGTGTTGCCGATCATCGCGCCGCCCGCGCCTGAGACCGTGCGGCAACAGCATCGGTTGGCTGAGGCGGCTGCGCCTCAGCCAACCGATCTCAGGCCGCGTCTTCCTTGCGATCGCGGATCTTGACGTAAGCCAGCTTGGCGTGTTCGCCACAGTATGGCTTGCCGGGGACCGAGACATCATCACAGAAGCGGAATGTCTTTGTTCCCGGTTCGCCGATCGGCCAACAGCAGGACGGGGTCGAGCGGCGGGTCTGGATCGGCGCCGACGGCATGGTCGGCCGCGGAGCCGGTGCCGCGACCTGCGCCGGGGGCAGCGCCCTCGGGACGAAGCCAGGCGGCGATCGGATCGGCTGGACGTTGGCGGCGGCCGCCACCGAGGCCACGCCCGTGCTGGCGAGCGGCGGCAGCGTGGGTCCCGCCATCCTGGCATACGCCGCGGGGCGGTCCACCGCGGGTTTTACGACGTCGCGCCGGATTGGCGAAGGACGAGCGTCGAGGTCAAGCCGGTGAGCCTTGCCGACGATGGCGTTTTTGGAAACACCGAGCCGGCGACCGATTGCCGCGGTGGAAAGCCCTTGCGCCCAGAGATCCCTCAAATCCCGGATCGTGTTCTCGTCCCATACCATATGCTGGACCCTTTTTCTGACTCTACCCACTAGATACAGTATTGAGTGGGAGAACCGGTGGCAACGAGTTAATCGTTCCGGGCAGCAGAATACTGTGGACAAAGCAGCGTCCGGCTTGGTGGGCGGCAACCGGTCTGGCCGTGGGCGGCAACCAGTCTCGCCGTGGGCGGCGACCTGGCGGTGCGTGGTTCGGCGTATTTGCTCGGCATCGGCGCTCGGGCCCGGTTATTCGGGGAGGAGATTCTTTCCCACCTTCGGTCTATAATTCTGTTTGAGGATGCCGATGATAAAGCGCCGCCGATTGATTCGCGGCAATTCCGTTCTGTTGCCGGATGAAGACGATGCCAATGTCGGCCGCGGCGGACCCGACACCGGAGCACTGACGATGGACAGACGCCAAGCAGGCCGAATTCTTTCGGCCGCCACGATGATGATCATGCTGGCCGGCGCCAGCGCGGGCCCGGCGATGGCTGACGATATCGGCCCGAACCAGGCCGAACTGATCCATCGCCTGCTGCCGACGGTGGTCAACATCGCGGTCAAGAAGAACGAGCCACCGGCGCCCGACGTTTCGTCGACGAGCGTGAGCGCGAACACGCCAACCCTGCCGGCGGACACGGTCTCCAACATCAAATCCTATGTCGGGTCGGGTTTCGTCATCGATCCATCCGGGCTGGTCGTCACCAACTATCATGTGGTGGAGGATGCGTTCGAGATCACCGTGACGTTCTCGGACGGCGAGCGTCTGACGGGAAAGATGTTGAGCGCATCGCGTCTGGCAGACCTCGCGCTGGTGCAGGTGCACGCCAAACATCCGTTGGTGGCGGCGCATTGGGGCGACAGCGACAAGCTACAGGTCGGCGACCAGGTGTTCGCGGCGGGCGATCCGTTCGGGGTGGGTCTGTCGGTCTCCGCCGGCATAATCAGCGGATTGAACCGCGACATCCAGAATTCGCCGTACGATGACCTGATCCAGACCGATGCCACGATCAATCACGGCAACTCGGGTGGTCCGTTGTTCAATATGCAGGGTGCGGTGATCGGGGTGAACTCGACGATCCTGTCGCCCACCTCCGGCTCATCGGGTATCGGCTTCGCGATACCGTCGGCCAGCGCGCATTTCGTGATCGACCAGTTGCACACCTACGGCTGGGTTCGTCCCGGCTGGATCGGCGTCAAGGTGCAGACGGTTACCGCCGAAATCGCCGACGCGACGGGCATGTCGCGGCCGGAAGGATCGATCGTGTCCTGGGTGCTACCCAACGGGCCGGCAAAAAAGGCCGGGTTGGCGATCGGCGACGTCATTCTGCGCTACAACGGCGCCGCACCGAGCGACGAGCGGGCGTTGTTGCGTGACATCGCTCATACCCAGGCGGGTGAGAGGATGACGCTGCTGGTGAGGCGCGGCGGTGACGATCATGACGTTGTCCTCGCCGCCGAGCAGTGGCCGCGTAACCAATGGGACAAGAACGACGCGCCAAAGCCGGTGCAGCGGCCCAAGATCAATGTCCCGCCCAACCAAGGGCTTTCGTTGTCTCCGCTGCCGCCGGATGACAAAGCCAAGCTGGCGGCCTCGGTCGGGATGGGCGGCGTGCTGGTGACGAATGTTGTGGCGAACTCCGACGCGGCGAGCCGGGGGATGGCGAATGGTGACATTATCCTGCGCGTGCAGGACAAGCCGGTGGCGACTCCGGACGAGGTGACGCAGGGGGTGGACGCAGTCCGCGCCGAGAAGCGCGGCTTCGTGCTGATGCTGGTGCTGCCGAAGAAGTCCACCGTGGCTGGGCCGAAATGGGTCGCGCTGCAGTTGGACCCGGCTGGCGGATAGCCGGGCCTGGCCGCGTAGCAGGCGTGTAAAACCGGGACGGTCCGTTCGTTGCCAGGAGCCAGAGGTTCGCCAATTAGGCGAATCTCTGTGCTACACCATCTGCTTATAACGAATGACTTTAGCTGAAGTTCGACTTCGACAACGAGTTGATATCCTGGAAGGTGATTTTCGTTCCATCGGTCAGGCCGATGGTCACCGATCCGTTGGCCGACGTCTGGTTGGCCAGTGCGTTGTCGGCCTCGCTGGCGCTGTATCCGACAAGATCGATCTTGATCGAGGACGGCTGGAATATACCGGTCACAAGTTCGGTTCCGCCGGCCTGGCCGTTGATGAACTCGAACACGCCGTTGCCGAACGGAGACGTCACGGTGGCAGTTCCCGCGCCGCCGACGAAGGTGTCGGAGCCGCTGCCGCCGATCAGCAGATTAGTGCCGCTTCCGGCGCTCAGTGAATCGTTGGCGGACGATGCCAGGGCGCTGAGGGTCTCGTTGCCCGACCCGGCGGTCAGCACCTGGTTGCTGATGCCATAGGCCATCAGTTGGTCATTGTTGCCGCCGCCGACCAGGGTTGCCGGGCCGTCGCCGGCCATAAGGTAGTTGTTTCCCGCCGATCCGCCGACGATATATTGCGATCCGGTAAAGCCTGCCGACCCGATGTAGGTATCGCTGCCGGTGCCGCCATAGATCGTCGAACCGCCGGCGCCCCCGATGAATAACAACTGGCTGTCGCCGCCACTGACCTGGTCACGACTGGCGCCGGAGGCATCGACGGTCTCGGCGCCGGAACCACCCGAGATCGAGTCATCGCCGTTAGAGAAGATCAAATCCTTGCCGCTGCCCAGCAGGATCGCGTTGCTGCCGCCACCGGCACCAATCGTCGCATTCACCGAGTTCAGCGCCGAGACCACGTCGTTGCCGCTGCCGGAATAAAGTGACCAATTCCCGGTTCCGCTGGTGAACAGCCGATTATCGCCGCCGCCGGCCAGCACCGATCCAGACCCGGCCGAAGCGACGAATGTCAGATCGGTCGTCACGTCGGACAGGATCGTTTGGCCGGACGTTCCGTTACCGAACACCAACGCCGGACTTGGCTTAGTAACGAGGTCGATGGAATAGCCTTGCGGCATGATGAAGAACGGGTTCTGGGCCTGGACGAAAGCGCCGGTGACACTCGCCGGAACCGTCGGCGGCGGTACTCCGTTGTCGGGCTCGGTCAGTATCGTTCCGGCTGCGATACCGGCATTGATGCCAGCCGCCACTTGCTGCGCCAGAAGGAAATTGGATGTAGTGTCGTAACCAATGCTGATGGTCTGGTTCTGACTTCCATGAATAGTAACGTACGACACCATGGGTATGCTGGCCTCCCCGCGCCGGTCTGGTTCAACTTGCTCTACTATCCCGGCGGGACCGGGGTAAGGCAACCACGAAAACAGTATTGTCCAAGGCCGTCGGCGAAGTATCGTTTGAACCTGCAATATTATCTATTAGGCATCGTATGATTTTTGATTAATTATGTCGATTTATTAAAAACAGCGCTCTCCGATCATTGTCGATTGACAACACATCCGCGCTCGGGCGAGCGATTTCAGCCATCTATTGTCTGGTTTGCGGGCCGCCACGGTGGCCCGCGCGGGCGAACGAAGAGCACCTTCTACCGTTGACAAAAATTTAGATGTTGTCGGAACGTGTTCACTAACGCGTGAACATACATCCGACGCGCGGATTTGGGCTGGGATTTGGTTTTGGAGGCGGCCTTGGACCAAGCTTGTGTCAGCCGACTCCGCGCGCGGGCGTTGACGGAGGTGGCGGAAGAGGTCGATGGCGGAAGAAATCGGTGACAGAAGAATGAGGACGACGCAAGGTCGATACAGATAAGTCGTGAATCGACGCGGGCGGAGGATACTGACATATGTCAAGGCGACACTGGCGCTGCGCCATGCCCGGGATCGTCCGGTGCCGGATGAGGCGATCGGCGGTAGCGGTCTGAGCAGATCGCAACGGTTTGCAACCAAAGCCGGGCCTGTCGTATCGACTTAAATATCGATGTCCGTATTGACGCCGCGATGATCCGGACGGATTGGTGAGGCCAAATTCCACAGAGCGATCGGCGTCCGGTCGCAGCGCCGCGGCAATTATGTCAGTTCCATTGCGCATATTCCGCCACCAGCGCCAGGCCGCGGGCGGCGGCCTCACCGTCATGGCGTTCGGCATAACCGCCGCAGGCAGTGATCGCCTTGGCATACAGTGCGGTCAATTCCGGCGCGCCGATCACTTGCACCACGTCGGTCGCGGCCGACGCCAGCGCGGCGCGCACTTCGTGCCCGATCAGGATGCCCGAAAGATAGGCCGGTGCCTCGGACTCGCTCAGCCGGTTGGCCAGCGCCAGGGCACGCACGCCGAACAGGTGATGCAGCAGGCCGCCGGAGTCGGCCGAACGCGCGATCCCGGAATCGAATGGCGTGCCGTCGGAGGGGCCGTCGCGCATCATGCGGGCCAGGATGGTATGGCCGCGCAGCGCGCCGAACGCCTCGCCGGTCATATGGGTGGTGAAGCCGACGATGCGGCCGCCCGCGACCCGGACCCATTTCGAGTGCGTGCCCGGCAGGCAGGCGAGGCCGCCGTCGCGCAGCAGCGCCTCGATGCCCAGCGCCTGGGTCTCTTCGCCGCGCATGACCTCGGCGACACCGGCTTCGTCGACGCCGGACAACCCGGGGACCAGTTTCACCCGAGCCCAATCGAAGCCGATATCGACCAGCGCGCTGGCCAGTTCGGCCGGACCGGCCGGGCAGGGGAGATAGGGTGCCTCCTTCCAGCCCTGGCGGCTGCCGATGGTGCCGCTGAGCAGCACGCGGTCTTCACCGGCCGCCAGCCAGGGGCCGATTTCCTCGCGCAGCGTGTCACCGAACCGTCCGTCCGGCACGTTCAGGATGCCTTTCGGGCCGACGCGCCGGTCACGGATGACGCCGTCGCGACCGACGCGAAACGCACGGAAGCTGGTGTTGCCCCAATCGATCCCGATCATAGCGTTTCCTCTTCCGGATTTGAGTCTCGTTGCAGCGTAATACGGTTCGGCGCCGAGGCGAAAACGTCGTCGTCCATTTAACCCTTGATAGCCGCCGGGCGATAACTTCGGTTGACCGGCGGCGGCCAAGCCCGCACACCAGCTTGATGCTCTTGGACCGGAGTCGCATAGCATGGCGGAAGCCCTGACCGCAGACGGGCTGGGGGCGCGGCACGGGTTTTTCACCCGCCGCGGTGGCGTGTCGAGCGGTCCGTATACCAGCCTCAACTGTAGCCTCTCCAGCCGCGACGCACGCGCCGCGGTGCTGGAAAACCGCGCCCGGGTCGCCGTTTCGTTGGCGATCGAACCAGGCCGGCTGCTGGGTTTGACGCAGGTCCACGGCAGTCGGGTGATCACCGCGACCCAACCTTGGAGCGCCGGCCAGGGCGAATCCGCGGACGCCATGGTCACTGCCGAACCCGGCCTTGGGCTTGGCATCATCACTGCCGATTGCGCGCCGGTTCTGTTCGCTGCGTCGGGCGGGGCCATCGTCGGCGCGGCACATGCCGGCTGGCGCGGCGCCGTGGCCGGCGTGCTGGAGGCCACGGTCGCGGCCATGGTGGCGCTGGGGGCCACGGCCGGCGGCATCGTTGCCGCCATCGGCCCGTGCATCACGCAAGTCTCCTACGAGGTCGGAGCTGATTTGCGCGACGCCGTGCTGGGGCACTCGATCGCCGATGCGGCGTGGTTCACCGAAGGACGGCGGCAGGATCGTTGGCAATTCGACCTGCCGGGCTACTGTGCTGCCCGTCTGCGCCGCGCCGGCGTGGGGCACGTCATCGTGACCGGCATCGACACCCTGGCCGCGGCGGACCGCTTCTTCAGCCACCGCCGAAGGACGCTGGCGAATGGCGGCCCGATCGGGCACCAGATTTCGGTGATTCGGCCGGCTTGACCCTGCCGGGGTGATGGCGGCGGACGGCGTGCCGGCCGGGTGCGCGAATCACCGGGCCGCCGAACCCGAGGGCTAGGACGTGCGGAAGCGCAATTCGCCTATCCGCAAGCCCTGGGGACAAAAAAGAAAGCCTCTTCCGGCGCCGTTCCGCATCTGCTTGAAGCTGGCGGATGATTGCTCGTCTCGGCCTTCTGGCGCTGCTGCTTTGCTTGAGCGTATCCGCCTGTGGCGACCTGCCGGAGCCTTTCCTGGGCAATCCGGGCGCGACCGCGCAACGGTTGGCCAAGCCGCTGACGCCATTGCTGGCGGTGCCCCCTGGGACCGACACGTTGTTGCCGGATGCGGCTAGCCGGGATCTGGCGAAACAGCTTGCCACCGCGCTGCAGGCGACCGAGGTCCCGGCGATGGTGCGGCAACCGGCGAAGACCGATTGGCGGCTGGTGACGCGAGCCGAGCGCGATGGCAACGGCGTGAAACCGCTGTTCAGCGTGCAGGATCCTCAGGGCAAGGAACGCGGCAGCGCGGTGGGTGAGGTGGTGCCTCTGAAAGCCTGGGCCAACGCCGATCCGGCGCTGATCCAGCAGGTCGCCGCCGAGGCGGCGCCACGGGTCGGAGCCGTGCTGACCAGCATCCGCATCGCGCACGACAAGGCTGATCCGGGCAGCTTGTACAACCGCGCGGCCAAGGTAGAGGTCGTCGATGTCACCGGGGCGCCGGGTGACGGCGACCAGACCTTGACGCAACAGATGCGGGCTCGGCTCGCGGTGCTGGGGCCGGTGGTGCTGACCACGCCGATCGGGGCCGACTTTGTCGTTCAGGGCCAGGTCAAGGTAGTTCCGATACCAAAGCGGCAAGAGCGGGTCGAGATCCAATGGGTGGTGAAGACCGCGTCGGGAGATGAGCGCGGTCGGGTCGTGCAGTTGAATGAAATCCCGGCCGGCACGCTGGACCACTACTGGGGCGATGTTGCGGTCGTCGTTGCCACCGAGGCATCGGCCGGGGTCAACGACGTGATCCTGCGCCAGTCCGGTCATGAACCGAACCAGACCCGTCAGTCCGCCAAGTAGCGCAGCCGCCGGCGCCACGATTCAAAGGAGCGGTGGAGCTATTGCCCGGAACCCGCAGTTCCGGCATAGCAAGTTGCGTGGACGGAAAATCCCTGCCGGGTTGCCGTCGTTGAAAAAATGCCACGGCAGAAAGGGAGATTGCATGTTCCGTCGCTCATTGGCTGTTGCCAGCCTCGCCGCTTTGTTCGCCGGTCCGGTGTACGCGGCGAGCGTGAAGTATGATGCCGCTCTGACGCCCGCGTCCGAGGTTCCGCCGACCAAGTCGACCGGATCGGGCGAGGCGAGCGTCACACTCGACACCGCGACGCACGAGATTAGCTGGGACGTGACCTTCAAAGGCTTCAGCAGCGCGGTGACCGCGGCGCACATTCACGGCCCGGCGGCGGCCGGCAAGAATGCCGGCGTGGTGGTGCCGTTGGGCAACGCGCCGACTAGCCCGATTCATGGCAGCAAGAAGCTGACCTCGGAGCAGGAGCAGCAACTTACGGCGGGGATGTACTATGTCAACGTCCACACCAAGAACAATCCAAGCGGGGCGATCCGGGGCCAGTTGATGAAAGCCGAGTAAGCGGCGCCGCGGCTGCCGTGTTAGCCGGGGGCGATGCGTCCCCGGTCGGCCTGGATCGCCTGCAGCACTTGGGGTAGGCTGACACGCGCCATGCCGTCATGCAGCCCGATATCGGGCGCGGCAACCGGAACGATCTGGCTGGCGTGGTCGAACGCCCGAGTAGTGCCGAACAGCGCATAGGTCCTGGTGCCGGTTGCTGCGGCAATGTTCATGGCTCCGGTGTTGTTGCCTACGTAGAACGCCGCCGCCGACAGCACCGCCATCACTTCGGGCAGATCCCAACCCAATACGGGCCGGGCGCGAGCGCCGTGCTCGCCCAATGAGCGTACGATATTGGTCATCGAGGCCTGGTCCTCGGTGCCCCCAACCAGCGCCAGCATCGGCCATCCCGCGTCCAGCACCGCCGCGGCCAGGCCGGCGAAACGCTCGGTGCCCCATTGGCGTAGATGCTCGCTGCTGCCGATGCCGATCGCGACGAAGCCGCCAGGTGGGGCGCCGAGCCGCCGCAGCGCCGCCTGCCGTGCGGGTTGGGAAACCGTAAGCCGCGGTTCGGCCGAGTGCAGCATGATGCCGGCAGCCCGCAGATAGCGGGTCGCCCTGGTGTGCTGATGCAACGTCTTCACATCCAGCGGCAGAAAAGGGCCGGTATTGAGAAACCACCGCTGCCGACCCCAGCCGTAGCCGCGTCGATCCGGGATGCCTGCCATCCAGGCGGCTGCCGCCAGACGGTCGCTATGGTGCAACAACACGATCGAGCCGAAGCCTCGGCGCCGCAGGCTGTGGACCAGGCGGCGGAATCCGCCGATGCCGTCATGCGCGCCGCGCCGACGGCCGCCCGGATTTAGATCCACCGGCATGATATCGGCGATGGCCGGATCGCCGGCCAGAAGCTGATCGGCCAGGGCGCGAGGCTTGGCCAGCAGGGTGACCGCGGTGCCGGCGTGGGTGGCGATGGCGCGGATGTGCGGCACGTGCCAGACCATATCGCCGATGCCGGGCAGCGGCTGAATCACCGCGACCGGGTGCCGGTAGGGCGGCGATGCGGTTCCGGTCAACGCATACCGAGGTTTGTTCCGATCACTGACAGAGGCCCAGCATGCCACAGACCGGCTTCAGGCCCAATTGACTGGTTTGCTTTGCGAGCGCGCTGTTCGCTGGGGACCGCCGCGACCGCGGGGTGCCTGGGTGCGGCCCTTGAATCGGCAACAGCAGCAGGACTCAGGCAGTTTGGTGGCGATCAGCGGAACGTTGTCGGTCATGTGGGCGATGCCCGAAGCCTGCTGGTTCAAGACCGCTGCAGCAGCGCCGCCTGCGATAGCGGCACCAGGGCAGACGTCGAAACTGCCCTGCAGAGCAGGCGGACGGCGACGATCCGCGGCAATGACTGGGCCGCGCGGAACAGCATCGACGCAATTGTGAAGACGATGATGCAGACGAGCAGCCGCTGGCGGATGGGCGAGCCGCTTGACCGGGGCGTGATGATCACGACGGCGGTGATATAGAAGGTCAGTTCCCGTCGAAGCTACGGAGAAACTGCCTGGCATAGACGGCAGAGCGACGTTCGCGATGGTTTGATCCCATGATTGCCAAAGCCTTCGAGCCGATTGCCACCGCGGTGATCATCGCCCGGTGCGTGTGTCCGATGTGGTCATTGACCGCGGCGGTGCTGCGCGAACGGCCCGCAGAGGACGGTTTCGCACGCTGGGACCGCGTGCACCGACGGGGCATGCCGCCACCCCTGATTGAGATCGCCGGTGTCGGCGGGATGTCGGCACGGTCTGATCGCGGTCATTTAATAGCTGTTTTCGGATTGGTCCGATACTTGTGACCACCCAGGCTGTTGTCTTCGGGTAATCTGTCGGCCCGCGAACAGTTCTGGCTCTTGGAGGCTCGCATGGCGACATGGCGCGATCAGGTAGCGCTTGTGACGGGAGGCGGCCGAGGCATTGGACGGGCCATCGCAAGGCGGCTGGCGCGGGAAGGTGCATCGGTCTGCGTGAACTATGTGTCGCGCGCCGATGCCGCCGAATCGCTGGTGGCAGACATCGTCGCCAATGGCGGGCGGGCAATCTCGGTGGCGGCGGACGTGGCCGACGACGCTGCGGTGGAAGGCATGGTGGACCGCGTCGCGGCGGCGTTCGGGCCGGTGACGATCCTGGTGAACAACGCCGGGCTGTCGTACAAGGCCTCATTGGAAAGCTACGATCCGGAGAAGCTGGAGCGCATGCGCCAGGTCAATGGCGACGGCGTCATTCACACCACCCGCGCGGTGATGACCGATATGCGCCGGCAGAAATACGGCCGCATCGTCAATATCACCTCGATCGCAGCGATCGGCACCGCGCTGCCGGGCAATGCGTTCTACGCCGCGACCAAGGCCGAGGCGCAAATTCTCACCTTGCGCTTTGCCCTGGAGCTGGGGCCGCACGGCATCACCGTCAACGCTGTCGCGCCCGGGTTCATCCAGACTGATATGACCCGCGGCAGCGATGAGGAAGCATGGAAGCAGCGGTCGCAGAAGATCGCCGCCAGCGCCATGCTGGGCCGCGTCGGCGACCCGGATGATGTCGCCAACGCGGTGGCATTCTTCGCGTCACCGGACTCGGGGTGGGTGACCGCGCAGGTGCTGGCGGTTGACGGCGGCCGGATGGACTACGTCGGGCACTGACGCTTGGCGGCCGGGTCGGTGACGTTCCCGGCGCCACGCGGCCGGTGACGACTGGCGCCTGAGGCGCTGCAGATAGCACCCCTTGAAGTTTTAAGATGACCGGTCATATTGGACGACATGGCGAGATCGTCATCCCATGATGTCCGAGACCGGTTGCTCGAAGCCGGTGTCCAGACCTTCAGCAAGTCAGGGTTCAATGGCTGCAGCGTACAGGATATCACCGACGCCGCCGGCGTGCCGAAGGGTTCGTTCTACAATCACTTTGAAAGCAAGGAGGCCCTCGCCGCGGCGGCACTGGAACATTATTGGGTCTCGGGGACCTGCGACCAACTGGGTATCCTGACCTGCGCCAGCCTGTCGCCTCGCCAACGTCTGCGTCGATATTTCGAGGTCGCGACCTCGGATATCGCGAAGATCAACTTCACCTGCGGCTGTCTGGTCGGCAACATGGCGGCCGAATTGTCCGACCATAGCCCGGTCATCGCGGCCAAGCTTTCCGACATCTTCAGGGGTTGGAGCCGACAGGTCGGTGCCTGCATCCGTGACGCCCAGGCCGCCGGGGAGATTGAATCGACGGCCGATCCGGACCAACTCGGCATCTTCGTCCTGAATGCGTGGGAGGGAGCAGTGTTACGGGCGCGGATTGAGAAAACCGAGCGTCCGTTGCGGCAATTCGTCGAGACGCTGTTTACCAGTTTGCTACATTAGAAGCACGATCGCGCTGAACGGAACGTCCATAGCGCCTGAATCGTGCCATCGGACAAATAGCTAGAATACTTTCAGCTTGCACATCGGGCGGGAAGTATTGTGCACCCTGAAATTTGCCGGGCGGAGCGTTCCCGAGCCCGCGGATCATGCGATTGACAAAGCATCTAGCGTGGCCGGGTAAAAGTCCCCGGAAGCGCTTAAGAACCGAGAAACACCTTTGTTTGCATCAGGAAGTAAGATGACTGGTCACCTTGATAGCATAGTGCTCGACCGCGACGCCCCATTGGCGTCGCTGCGCCGCCGTCCTCGGTTGTGGTTTGCGGGCATGGCGATTGTGCTGCTTGCCGGCGGGGCCGCGCTGGTCGGCCCGAAATTGCTGCACAACACGCATACGACCTCGACTCAGCCGCCAGCGCCGCCGCCGCCACCCGTGACGGTCAGCGCTCCGGTGCAGCGCGACGTGGCAAGCTGGACCACCTTCACCGGCCAGTTCTCGGCGGTGGACTATGTCGAAATCCGCGCCCAGGTCAGCGGCTACCTGACCGAGATCCACTTCACCGACGGCCAGATCGTTCACCAGGGCGACCTGCTGTTCGTGATCGATCCGCGACCTTACCAGATTGCCCTGCAGCAGGCCTCGGCACAGATGTTGACCGCGGCCGCCGGGCTGCAGCTTGCCAACCAGGAAATTGCCCGCACCACGGAACTGCACCGCCGCGACTTCGCCTCCGGCGAATTGCTGGACCAGCGCGTGCAGCAGCAGCGGGCGGCACAGGCCGCGCTCGACCAGGCCGAGGCGGCGGTCCGTTCGGCCAAGCTCAACCTAGAGTTCACCCATATCACCGCGCCGCTGACCGGGCGGATCAGCTCGCATCGCGCCTCGATCGGCAACCTGATCGGGGGCGCCCAGAGCGGGATGACGCCGACCTTGCTGACCACCATCGTCTCGCTCGACCCGATCCATCTGGATTTCGACATGAGCGAGGGCGACTACCTGGCCTATCAGCGCTACCTGCAGGGCCAGCACGGCGGCGGCCCGATCGATCATACGGTCGAGGCCAGCCTGAGCGACGAGCAAACCTGGACCCGGCGCGGCAAGCTCGATTTCATCGACAACCAGATGGATCGCGGCAGCGGCACCATCCATGCCAGGGCGACGCTGCCGAACCCCGATCTGTTCATTGCAGCGGGCCAGTTCGCCCGGTTGCGGCTGCCCACCTCGGCGCCCCGTCCGACGCTTCTGGTGCCGGACTCGGCGGTGTCGACCGACCAGTCGCGCAAGCTGCTGATGACCGTCGCGGCGGACGGCAGCGTAGTGGCGAAACCGGTTGAGCTCGGCGCGCTCAGCGGTGGGCTGCGGATCGTCAACGGTGGTCTTGCCGCGAGCGACCGGGTCATCATCAACGGCCTGATGCGCGCCCGTCCCGGCACCAAGGTGACGCCGCAGCCGGGCAGCATCGCCCCGCCGGCGCAAAGCTGACCGGCACAAAGCTGAGTGGAACCGTGACCGCGGCATCGCCCGCGACAGTATCGAACAACCAGACCGCGACGACTTCAGCCTGAAGCAATCGCGGTCGCAGGAGCGGCTCGTATGCGCCTATCTCATTTCTTTATCGACCGGCCAATCTTCGCCACTGTGCTGGCGGCGTTTGTCACCATCGTCGGCGCCGTCGCCTATTTCACCTTGCCGGTGGCGCAGTATCCCGAGATCGCGCCGCCGACGATCCAGGTAACCGCGACCTATCCCGGCGCCTCGGCCGAGGTGATCAGCCAGACCGTTGCCACGCCGCTGGAGCAGCAGATCAACGGCGTCGAGAACATGCAGTATTTCAGCAGCCAGGCCACCGGCGACGGCAAGCTGACGGTGACGGTGACTTTCAAGCTGGGAACCGACCTCGATACCGCGCAGGTGCTGACGCAGAACCGGGTCTCGATCGCCCTGCCGCGGCTGCCGGACGCGGTGCAGCGGCTGGGCGTGACGGTGAAGAAGAACTCACCGGACATGCTGATGGTGATCCATCTGTCGTCGCCGGACGGGTCGCGCGACCAGCTCTATATGTCCAACTACGCCACGCTGCGGGTGAAGGACCAACTATCCCGCGTGCAGGGCGTTGGCGACGTGCAGATCTTCGGCGGCCGCGACTACGCGATGCGGATCTGGCTCGACCCCGATAAGGTGGCGGAACACGACCTGACCGCCGGCGAGGTGGTGTCCGCCTTGCAATCGCAGAACGTGCAGGTCTCGGCCGGTGTGCTGGGCCAGCCGCCGGTATCGACCCCCGGCGCCTTTCAACTGAATATCGACACCTTGGGCCGGCTGACCGATCCGGCGCAGTTCGGCGACGTGATCGTAAAGTCCGACAATGCCGGCCGGGTGACGCGGGTGCGCGATATCGGCCGGGTCGAGCTTGGTGCGCAGGATTACGGCGCCAATGGCTACCTGGACCGGCTGAACGCGGTGCCGATCCTGGTCTATCAGCAGCCGGGATCGAACGCGCTGTCCACCGCGCTGCATATTCGCGAAACGATGCAAGGCCTGTCGAAGGATTTTCCGCAAGGGCTGCGCTACGACATCGTTTACGATACCACGCTGTTCATCGCCCAGTCGGTGCATGAGGTGGTGAAGACGATCCTGGAAGCCGTCGCCCTGGTGGTCGTCGTGGTGATCGTGTTCCTGCAGACTTGGCGCGCCTCGATCGTGCCGATCGTGGCGATCCCGATCTCGTTGATCGGCACTTTCTCCATCCTGTCGGCGCTGGGCTTTTCGCTGAATAACCTGTCGCTGTTCGGGCTGGTGCTTGCGGTCGGGATCGTGGTCGACGATGCCATCGTGGTGGTGGAAAACGTTGAACGAAACCTGCGCCTGGGCATGGCTCCGCGTGAGGCGGCGCATCGCACCATGGACGAGGTCGGCGGCGCGCTGATCGCGATCGCGCTGACCTTGTGCGCGGTGTTCATCCCGTCGGCCTTCATCAGCGGCATTTCCGGTCAGTTCTTCCGCCAGTTCGCGGTGACGATCGCAGCCTCGACGGTGATCTCTTGCCTGATCTCGCTGACCCTCAGCCCGTCGTTGTGCGCGCTGCTGTTCAAGCCGCATCAGGCGACGCTGGGCGAGCAGAAGCCACGCACATTGCTGGCGCGGCCGTTGTTCGCATTCTTTGGCCTGTTCAACCGCGGCTTCGGGTGGCTGTCCGATCGCTACGGCAAGCTGACCGCACGACTGATCCGTATGAGCGCGGTGGTGCTTGCGGTCTATGCCGGGCTGATCGGACTGACCGGGTTGCAGTTCGCCCGGGCGCCTACCGGGTTCATTCCGGATCAGGATTTGGGCTATCTGATCACCGTCATCCAATTGCCGCCCGGCGCGTCGTTGGAGCGCACCGATGCGGTGGTGCGGAAGGCGACCGATATCATCCTTGGCACGCCCGGGGTGGCGCACGCGGTGCCGTTCGCCGGCTTCGATGGCGCGACGTTCACCAATGCGTCGAATGCCGGTGCGATCTTTTCTCCACTAAAGCCGTTCGAGGAGCGTCACGCCAAGGGACAGGATATCGGTTTCGTGCTGAACCAGATGCGTCAGCGGCTATCCGGCATCCAGGACGCCTTCATCATCACCATCCCGCCGCCGCCGGTGGCCGGCATCGGCACCGCCGGCGGCTTCAAGATGATGTTGCAGGACCGCGAGGGACTTGGACCGGCGGCACTGGAAGCGGCGGCGCAGGACCTGGTCGGCGCCGCCAATCAGATTCCTGGCCTGGTTGGCGTGTTCACCCCGTTCAGCACCCGCACCCCCAGCGTGTTCGCCGATATCGATCGGGTCAAGGCACAGAAGCTTGGGGTCACGCCCAGCCAGGTATTCGAGGCGATGCAGGTCTACCTGGGGTCCGCCTATATCAACGACTTCAACTATCTTGGCCGCACCTACGAGGTCACCGCCCAGGCTGACGCCAGGTTCCGCTCCAGCGTCGAGGACATCGCCCGGCTGAAGACCCGCAATGCCGCCGGCGCAATGGTGCCGATCGGATCGGTGGCGCGGCTGCATTCCTCGACCGGGCCGTACCGGGTGCCGCGCTATGACCTGTATCCGGCGGCCGAGGTGCAGGGCAGCACGCTGCCCGGCGTGTCATCGGGCTACGCGCTGACCCAGATGGAACAACTCGCTGCCCGCCGGTTGCCGCCCGGAATCGGCTTCGAATGGACCGATCTGGCCTATGAGCAACGCGCCGCCGGCGACACCGCGCTGCTGATCTTCGGCGCCTCGGTGTTGTTCGTGTTCCTGGTGCTGGCGGCGCAGTATGAAAGCTGGACGCTGCCGTTGTCGGTGGTGCTGATCGTGCCGATGTGCCTGCTGGCCGCGGTGACCGGCCTGCTGATCCGCGGGCTGAACGTCGATATCCTGGCGCAGATCGGCTTCGTGGTGCTGGTTGGGCTGGCGGCGAAGAATGCCATTTTGATCGTCGAGTTCGCCAAACAGGCCGAGCAGGCAGGTGCCAGCGCGGGCCAGGCGGCGATCCAGTCAGCGCGCACCCGGTTGCGTCCGATCTTGATGACGTCATTCGCCTTCGTGCTCGGGGTGATCCCGCTGGTGCTGGCCAGTGGCGCCGGTGCCGAGATGCGCCAATCGCTCGGCACCGCGGTGTTCGCTGGCATGTTGGGTGTGACCGGGTTCGGGCTGATCTTTACCCCGGTGTTCTACGCGGTGATCCGCCGCGTGTTCGCCGGGCGCCGAAGTGGGGCACGGGCTGCCAGGCGGGCTATCGGTGCGCCTGCAGAATGACTGCCGTCGCCGTTGCTGAACGACTGCCTTTGCCGGTTTTGAATCTATTCGATGTGACCTACCTCACAAAAGTAATACGCCGACTGGCGTAAGTTGCGTCCATCGATTCTCCAACACCGAGGAACTCAGATGCGACGCTTTGCGATTTCCTTGCTTGCGCTTGCCACGGTTCTTGTGATGGCGCAGCGCGGCTTTGCCGAACCTCCCAGCGCGGGGGTGCCGGGTCAGGCCGCGGCGCTCACCAAGCAGCCTCCAGCCCATCCGGCCTCCGCCTCGTCCTCGGATGCGGCGGCGTCGGCGGATGTCGGGCGCGGCGAGGACTTCGTCCCCGTCGGATTTGGTTGGGGCTAAGCTAGGATCATGAGCTTCATCGTCGCCGGCTGCGCGCTTCTGCTGGCGCTGATCGCCAGTAGTTTGCTCGACGGCAGGTCCGCTTGCGGTGAGCGCGATGCCATGTCCGATCCGTTCGGGCGGTGTGATGTCAAACCTGAGGCTGGCAGCTGTTTTCACGACTCGGAATGCTTATCCGATGGCCAATAGGTCGGTGTGCCTAGCCAGCGGCCAGCGTCCGCATCGCCGCCGTGCGCTCGAACAGCCGCAGCAGCAGGCGCACCGCCTTGCCCCGCGCTGTTTCCAGTTTCGGATCGCGCGACAGCAGCACCGCGGCGTCCCGGTGCGCCATGTGCAGCAAGCCCTCATGTTCCACCGGATCGGCCAGCCGGTGGCCGGGCAATCCGGCCTGGCGCGTGCCCAGCGCATCGCCACCGCCGCGCAGCCGGAAATCCTCGTCCGCGATCAGGAACCCATCATCGGTATCGCGCAACAGCGTCAGCCGCCGCCGAGCGGTGTCGTTCACCCAGTCCTCGTGCAGCAGCAGGCAGAACGAGGCAGCCGAACCGCGTCCGACGCGCCCGCGCAGTTGGTGGAGCTGCGCCAGCCCGAAGCGTTCGGCATGCTCGATCACCATCACCGAGGCTTGCGGCACATCGACCCCGACTTCGACCACCGTGGTCGCCACCAGCAGCCGGATGGTCCCGGCGGCAAACGCGGCGAGCGCCGCATCGCGCTGCTCCGGCGTCTGCTGACCGTGGGCCAGGCCGACCCGATCGCCGAACAGCCGCCGCAGATCGACGCACCGGTCTTCCGCCGCGGCGACGTCCAGCGCCTCGCTTTCGGCTACCAGCGGGCAGACCCAGAACACCTGCGCGCCCTCGTCGAGCTTGCGGGCGACGCCGTCCAGCACGGTGGGCATGGTGCCCAGCGAGTGCAGCGTGGTGCGGATCGGTAGCCGGCCGGCGGGTTTTTCGGTCAGCCGGCTGACGTCCATCTCGCCCCATTGGGTCAGCAGCAGGGTGCGGGGGATCGGGGTCGCGGTCATGATCAGCACGTCGGTGCGTTCCCCCTTGGCCCCGAGGTTCAACCGCTGGGTCACGCCGAAACGGTGCTGTTCGTCGATCACCGCCACTGCCAGATCGCGATATTCCACCGCGTCCTGGAACAGCGCATGGGTGCCGACGACGATCTGGATCGATCCATCCTTGAGGCCGCGCAGCAGCCGCGCCCGCTCGCGGCCCTTGATCGACCCGGTCAGCAGGGCCACCGGCAGCGGGCAGAGCTGGGTCAGGGTGCGGAAATGCTGCTTGGCCAGGACCTCGGTCGGTGCCATCAGGGCGGCCTGCTTGCCGGCCTCCACCGCGCGCAGCATCGACAGCAGCGCGACCAGCGTCTTGCCCGACCCGACGTCACCCTGCAGCAGCCGCAGCATCCGCCGCGGTGAGGCCAGATCGGCGTCGATTTCGCCCAGTGCCTGTTGCTGCGATCGGGTCAGGGCCAGCCCGAACCGTTGCATGGCGACGGCGCGCAGCCGGGAATCGCCGATCAGCGGCTGTCCCGAACGGGCGCGCACTCGGCCGCGGATTACCGCCTGCGCCACCTGGCCGGCGAGCAACTCGTCATAGGCGAGGCGCGCCCGCATTCGGCGGGGGGGTGGTTCGCCGGTCGGTGCCTGCACGGCGCGCAGGGCTTCCGAGAACGGCGGCCACTTTTCCCGCTGCAGCAGCGCCGGATCGTGCCATTCCGGAAACCCCGGCAGCAGATCCAGGGCCTGTGCCAGCCCGGTGGCGACCTGGCGTGGCCACAGCCCGGCGGTCATCGGCCACACCGGTTCGATCAGTGGGATCCGGTCCGCCTGCTCGGCCGGCACAAGGTGGTCGGGGTGGGGAATGGTCAGCCGGCCGTTGAACAGATCGAGCTTGCCCGAGACCACCAATTTGGCGCCGGGCGGCATCTGCGTTTCCCGGGTGAAGCGGAAGAACACCAGTTCGGCCGAGCCGGTGTCGTCCTTGACGATAATCCGCCACGGCTGGCGCGAGGTTGCCGGGCGTTCGTGCCGTACCACCTCCACCGCGAGCGTCGCCACCGTGTCGGGTCTGGCCGCGCGGATCGTCGGCCTGGCGCTGCGGTCGAGGTAGGATTCGGGCATGTGGAACAGCAGGTCGATCACCCGCTCCCCGCCGGTGGCGCGCTGAATCAGCCCGGCCACGACCGGTCCCATGCCGCGCAAACTTGTCAGGGGCGCAAAAAGCGCGGCAAGCGGGTCGGTATTCACGGGCTGACAGCCAGAGTGGGCACGGTTATATGACGTTCGGCACATGACCGAACCAGATCATCCAAGCCCGGGTGGGTCCGACAACGCGGCGCCGGGGGGCTCGGCGTTCGACGCCCGGCGCCGGCGGCTGCTGTATCGTGCCACGCATCGCGGGACGTTCGAAAACGACTTGATGATCGGCGGATTCGTACGAGCGCACCTAGCGATGTTAACCGAACCGGACCTCGATGCGTTAGAGGCGGTGATGCAGATACCTGACACCCACCTGACTGACTGGCTGACCGGACGCGTGCCGATCCCGCCGGAGGAGGACACGCCGATGCTGCGGCGCATGCGGGACTTTCTGGCGCGATGAGCGATTCGATCAGGCTGCCGGTGGCCAAGGGCCCGGCAATCAGGGCCCCTGGAATCGAGGCCCCGGGGATTAGGGTGTGGGGTGCGCCGGAAGGCTGGGACGCCTTCCTGCTGGCGCGGCGCCGCCGCGAACATCCGGGGTCGGTGCTGCATGTCGCCCGCGATGACGCCCGCATGGCCCGATTGGCCGAAGCGCTGGGCTTCGTCATGCCCGAGGCCGAGGTGCTGCGCTTCCCGGCCTGGGATTGCCTGCCGTACGACCGCGTCTCGCCCAACCCGGCGCTGGTGTCGGAGCGCATCGCCACGCTGGCCAGGCTGTTGGAGCCACCCGGCGGCCCTCGCATCGTGCTGACCACGGTCAACGCCCTGGTGCAGCGCGTGCCGCCGCGTTCGGCGTTCGCCGGGTCCAGCATGGAGCTGTCGGTCAACGGCCAGGTCAAGCCGGAGCAACTCGCGCGCTACCTGGAAGCCAACGGCTATGGCCGTGCCGGCACGGTGATGGAGCCGGGCGAATACGCCATGCGCGGCAGCATTATTGACATCTTTGCCTCGGGCGAGAGCGAACCGGTGCGGCTGGATCTGTTCGGCGATACCATCGAGTCGATCCGGGTGTTCGACCCGTCGTCGCAGCGCAGCGCCGGGCGGCGCAAATCGCTGTCGCTACGCCCGGTTTCCGAGGTGCCGCTGGGCAAGGACTCGATCGCCCGCTTCCGCACCGGCTGGCGTGAGCTGTTTGGCCAGGAGGCGGCGTCCGATCCGCTATATCTGTCGATCTCGGACGGGCGGCGCCATCCTGGCATGGAACACTGGGTGCCGCTGTTTCACCCGACCATGGAGAACCTGCTCGACTACCTGCCCGACGCCGCGGTCAGCCTGGATCACCAGGCCGATGAGGCGTTGGACTCGCGGCTGGAGATGATCGCCGACCACGCGCAGGCCCGCAAAGCCATCCCCCGCGATGGCGAGGTGCCGTATCGGCCGATCCCGCCCGGGATGCTGTATCTGGATCGCGCCGGCTGGGACGAGATGCTGTCGTTCGGTCCGCTGCTGGGGTTCACGCCGTTCATCAAGCCCGATGCCGCCGAGGGCATCGACGGCGGCGGACGGCCCGGCCCGGTGTTCGCCCAATCGGCGGGCGGCCTGTCCGCCGCCGGGCCAGGCATCAACGTGTTCGAGCAGCTTCGCGGCCAGGCCGAACGCTGGAACGCCGAGGGCAGGCGGATCGTCATCGCCGCCTGGACCCGCGGGTCGCGCGAACGGCTGACCAACCTGCTGCGCGAGCACGGCTTCGGCAATGTCGCCCAGGAGGAAGACTACGCCAGCATCCGCCGCAAGCCGACCGGGTCGGTGTCGCTGGTGGTGCTGGGGGTCGAGCGCGGCTTCGTCGCCGAACGCATCGCCCTGGTCGGCGAGCAGGATCTGCTGGGGGAGCGCATCTCGCGGCCGCCGCGCCGGCGCAAACGGGCCGACCAGTTCATCGCCGAGGCCACCGAGATCGCCGAGGGCGACCTGGTGGTGCACCAGGAATACGGCATCGGCCGCTACGACGGGCTGGCAACGCTGCACGTCACCGGCGCGCCGCATGACTGCCTGCGGTTGATCTACGACGGCAGCGAAAAGCTGTTCCTGCCGGTGGAGAACATCGAGGTGCTGTCGCGCTACGGCAGCGAGCACCAGGGCGCCGCGCTGGACCGGCTTGGCGGCGTCGGCTGGCAGACCCGCAAAGCCAAGATGAAGCAGCGCATCCGCGACATGGCCGGCGAACTGATCCGCATCGCTGCGGTGCGCAAGATGCGCGACGCCGACACGATGGCGCCGCCCGAGGGCAGTTGGGACGAGTTCTGCTCGCGCTTTCCGTTCGCCGAGACCGAGGATCAGTCGCGTGCCATTTCCGACGTGCTGGAGGACCTCGCCGTCGGCAAGCCGATGGACCGGCTGATCTGCGGCGATGTCGGCTTCGGCAAGACCGAGGTGGCCCTGCGTGCTGCGTTTGTCGCGGCGATGTCGGGGTCGCAGGTGGCGGTGGTGGTGCCGACCACGCTGCTGGCGCGCCAGCACTTCCGCACCTTCACCGCGCGCTTCGCCGGCATGCCGGTCAAGATCGGGCAGTTGTCGCGCATGGTCACCGCGCGCGAGGCGGCCGAGGTGCGTCGCGGGCTGACCAGCGGCGAGATCAACATTGTCGTCGGCACCCATGCTCTGCTGGCGAAGTCGGTGGAGTTTTCCGATCTTGGCCTGCTGGTCGTCGATGAGGAGCAGCATTTCGGCGTCGCCCACAAGGAGCGGCTGAAGGCGTTGAAGGCCGATGTTCACGTGCTGACGCTGACCGCGACGCCGATTCCTCGTACTTTGCAGCTTGCCTTGACCGGCGTGCGGGAGATGTCGGTGATCGCCACGCCGCCGGTCGATCGGCTGGCGGTGCGCACCTTCATCATGCCGTTCGATTCGGTGGTGATCCGCGAGGCGCTGCAGCGCGAGCGGTTCCGTGGCGGGCAGGTGTTCTGCGTGGTGCCTCGGATCGAGGACCTGCAGCGGATGTCGGACCGGCTGCGCGAGATCGTGCCGGAGGCGCGCACCATCCAGGCGCATGGCCGGCTGGCGCCGACCGAACTGGAACGGGTGATGACCGAGTTCGGCGACGGCAAATACGACATCCTGCTATCGACCAACATCGTCGAGAGCGGGCTGGACATGCCGGCGGTGAATACGCTGCTGATCTATCGCGCCGACATGTTCGGGCTGGGCCAGTTGTATCAATTGCGCGGCCGGGTCGGGCGCGGCAAGCAGCGCGGCTACGCCTACCTGACTTGGCCGCCGAACCATCGCCTGTCCGTCGCGGCGGAGAAACGATTGACCGTGATGCAGACGCTGGACGCGCTGGGCGCCGGCTTTACCCTGGCGTCGCACGATCTGGATATCCGCGGCGCCGGCAATTTGCTGGGCGACGAGCAGTCGGGCCATATCCGCGAGGTCGGGATCGAGTTGTACCAACAGATGTTGGAGGACGCGGTCAGCGACATCAGGGCAGGGGAGGGCAAGCACACCAGCCAGGAGCGCGACTGGACGCCCAACATCTCGCTCGGTTTGCCGGTGCTGATCCCCGAGGAATACGTGCGTGACCTGCCGGTGCGGCTGGGGCTTTACCGCCGCATCGGCGCGCTGGCATCGGATGCCGAAAGCGATGCGATGGCGGCGGAGTTGGTCGATCGCTTCGGCAAGCTGCCCGAGGAGGTGGACAACCTGCTGGGTGTGGTCGCGCTGAAGCGGGCGTGCCGGGAGGCCGGGGTTGAGAAGCTGGAGGCCGGCCCGAAAGGCATGGTGCTGACGTTCCGCGGCAATGTTTTTTCGAATCCCGCCGGCTTGATCCGCTGGTTGTCGAGCAAAGGTGGCATGGTGCGGCTGCGGCCGGACCATAAGCTGGCGATCTCACGCGATATGGATGTGGTTACCCGGCTGAGGTTCGCTCGGGACACGCTGGGGGCGTTGGATCAGATCGTGCGGCAGAAGGCGGCTTGACGATCGCCCGAGCCGGTGGTGTCCCCCGTGACATCGGCTTTCGACAACAGGATATTCTACCGTGAATCTCGATGGTCTTGCGAAGCTTCTAGAGGCAATAGCAAAGCTAATCGGCGTGGTAGCTTGGCCCTCAGTAATCGTTTGTCTTATTGTGCGATTCCGCTCTAATATCGGCGATTTTATATCGAATCTAGGTGAAATGACCGTTAAGGGAGCTGGAATTGAAGCAACTGTAAACTTGTCCAGAATGAGGCAAAGGCAGCGCTTGTGGAAGCCATCGTGTCGAGGACAGAGGAAAACGCTACACCGGAAAGTACTGCGACCGCGGCTAAAGAAGCAGTTCAGGTAGTTGGCGATGTAAACGTCAGAACGTTAAGAAAACTACAAGATTCGCGCGTTTTATGGGTAGATGATAGGCCGGAAAATAACAAATATGAGAGGCAAGCGTTAGAAGCCATCGGCGTGGAAATTGTTAATTCTACGGCGACCGATGACGCTATATACAGACTACGTTGGCAGTCGTTTGACGCTGTCATCTCCGATATGGGTCGACCACCTGACTCTCAAGCAGGTTATACTCTGCTTGACAAGCTACGTTCCTCCGGTAACCAAATTCCTTATATTATCTATGCCAGTTCGCGTTCGCCGGAACATCGGGCGGAGGCAAGACGCAGAGGCGCCGTCGATTGCACAAATCGGGCACCAGAACTTTTTGCGATGGTCGTGTCCACTCTTAGCAACTGAGAGCCTGGATCGAATTTTTTTCTGTTAGCCTGTGGCGATAGGCCTGACGAGCAGAGCTTCCGGGGCGTAACGCACCGCGCCCGGGGGCAGACCGTGGCTTGGCTGCGGGTCACTACGACAGCACCTCATTTCACCGCGGCGGTAATTGTAACATTCAGATCAGTCACCAGCCCGCTACCCAGCGAATAGACCCAGCCGTGCACGGATAGATCCTGCCCGCGCGCCCACGCATCCTGCACGAACACGTCGGATGACACATTTTCCACTTGTCGCATGACGTTGAGTTCGCACAACCGATCCAGCCGCGCGCGCTGATTGCCGATCTTTTCGAGTTCGTCCCGGTTGGTGCTGAACACCTCGCGGATCGGATGCAACCAATGGTCCACCAGGCCGCGTCGCCGCCCATCCACCGCTGCCGCGATGCCACCACAGCCGTAGTGACCCACGACGATGATGTGCTTGACCTTGATCACATCGACAGCGAACTGCAGAACCGACAGGTAGTTGGCATCCTGCGGTGGCGCCAGATTCGCGACGTTGCGATGCACAAACAACTCGCCCGGGTCCAGATCGACGATCTCGTTCGCCGGGACCCGGCTGTCGGAACAGCCGATCCACAGGTATTCCGGCGCCTGCTGGCCCTCCAGTCGCTTGAAGAACCCGGCATCGGCGGCGACCTTCCGTGCCGCCCAGGCTCGGTTTTTGGCTTTCAGATGGTCGAGCATGCGCTGATCCAAGACACGATCCGCCGCTAGGTCAAGGTCCCTGCACTGTCGGACGCGCCGTATCGACACCCGCTACCGCATCGAGTTCCGCGACGGTGATCGGTGCAGCGCGGATCACCACCAGATACATCAGCGCCGAGAACAGCCCGATTGCCGCGCTGACCAGCAGCGCCGGGGTGAAGCTGCCGCTCGCCTGGACGATGAAGCCGGTCACCGTGGGCGCCAGCGCGCCGCCGAGATAGCCGCCGAAATTCTGGATCGCACCCAGGGACGCCGTGCAGTTCGCCGGCGCCGCCACCGACGCCAGTGCCCAAGACATGCCACTGGCCGACGCGCCGAACATCAACGCCGCCGAGATCGCCGCTACCGCCATGAAATCGCTCGGCGTTTCCGCCGCGACCACGGTGAACCCAACCATCCCCAGCAGGCCGACGATGACCGGGATCTTTCGGCTGTTGACCGGCGAGAACCCGCGTCGCATCAGCCAATCGGCGATCCAACCACCGCCGATGCTGCCGACCACCCCGAAGGCGAACGGAACCGCCGCGACCAGGCCGGTCTTCGGTATCGACATATGCCGCTGCATTTCCAGGTAGCCGGGCAGCCAGGCAAGGTAGAGCCAACCCATGTAGACCACGCCGAAGAAGCCCAGCACCAGACCCCAGGTCGTGCGGAACCGGAACAAGCCAAGCCATTCGGCCAGCCGCACCGGAGCCTGGCTGCGCGGCTCCTCGCCGTCGGTCAGGTAGTGACGTTCCTCGTCGGTGAAATGTTCCTCGGTCGGATCGCGGTACAGCAGGAACCATGTGGCGGCGACCACCACGCCGGCCAGGCCCATGATGCCGAACATCCAGCGCCAGCCGAAGCCGATCATCAGCACGGTGAGGATCGGCGGCGCGATCGCCGGTCCCAGCGAGGATGTGCAGTTCCATGTCCCAGTCGGCAAACCTCGGTCGCGTACGTTGTACCAGTCGCGCACCACGCGAACCGCCGAGGAAAACATCGGCGCCTCGCCAAGCCCGAGGAACACCCGGGCGATGGAGAACTGCCAGAACGAGGTGACAAATCCGGCGACCGCCTGGGCGATCGACCACAGCCCAAGCCCGGCCGCCAGCAACCGATGCGGTCCCACCCGATCGACCAGCGCGCCACCCGGCAGTTGCGCGAACGCATAGGCCCACAGGAACGCCGACAGCAGCAATCCCATATCGGCGATCGACAACCCCAACTCGTTGCGGATCAGTGGATTGGCGATCGACAGTGTCGAGCGGTCGAGATAGTTCAAAGTCCCCGCGATCACCAGCATGATCAGCGCAGAGCGTTGTCTGCGCCTGATGCTGGCCGGAGCGGTTGGTCTTGTCATGCAACGTCCTCCCGCGAAGGTCTTTTACGGTTTCGCTTCGGTGCAATGATACAGAGTGATGCCGGCCCGACAATGGCGATTGCGATCACGTTGATTTGGCGCGCGGGGTTTGGCGCGATGTTCGTTGCGGGGGTTTGGCGCGAAGGCGGCCCAGTTCGACATTGACAGCCTGTCTCGGGTAGGCTGGCGCAGCTTTGAAACTTGCATCGGGAACGGAAGACCATGGCCGGCAACGCGCAAAAAATCATCGAGCTCGATCGTCAGCGGATGACGGCGATGGCCGAGCAGGACGTTGCTACCTTGGACAAGGTGCTGGCGGACGATCTGATCTATACCCATTCCTCGGCGCGCCTGGACACCAAGCAGAGCCTGATCGGTGCGATGCAGTCGGGTGCCACTGTCTATACTTCGGTCGAACCGTCCGACGTGGTGGCACAGGATCTGGGTGATGCGGTAGTGCTGACCGGTGTCGCCGCGATCAGCGTCAATTCCGGCGGCAAGGCGAACTCGTTTCGGGTCCGTTTCACGGACGTATATGCCAACAGGGCCGGACATTGGCAGATGGTGACCTGGCAGAGCACCCGCCTGGGCTGACCCTGGTAACCGTATCGGTTTCCGGTGAAAGATGCCTGAATTTCCCGATCTGTCGGCCTCGCCCGACCTGCCGGCTTGACCCCCGCCGCGCGGATCGCCGCCGCCATCGACCTGCTGGAGGTGGTGGAAGGTGCGGCGAAACGCCCCGCCGATGCCATTGCCAACGACTTCTTCCGTGCCCGCCGCTACATCGGCTCCGGTGACCGGCGGGCCGTTTCCGAACGCGTATGGACCGTGCTGCGTGCCCGTCGCCGGCTGGGCTGGTGGCTGGGCGAGGCGTCCAGTACTCCGCGCCTGCTGGTCGCCGCGTCTCTGCTGCTGGAGGGCTGGAGCCAATCAGGGGTCCAGCAAGCTTTCTCCGGCGGCCAATTCGCCGCCGCCCGGCTGGATCGCGTCGAGGCCAGCGCGCTGGGCAGGATCGAGGGCCATACGCTCGACCATCCCGACATGGCGGAGGCGGTTCGGTTGGAAATTCCGGACTGGCTGCTGGGCCGCCTCGCCGCACGCTTTGGCTGCAGCCTGACCGACGAACTGGCCGCGCTGTCGCGGCCAGCAAGCCTGGATCTCCGCGTCAACCTGCTGAAGACCAACCGTGACGAGGCGCAAGCGGCGCTTGCCGCCGAGGGGTGGGACGCGGTGCCGACCAGGCTCTCGCCTTGGGGCTTGAGGATCGACGGCCGCCGCCCGGTCACCAGCGGTCCGACGTTTCAGTCCGGCCTGGTCGAGATCCAGGACGAGGGTAGCCAGCTTGTTGCCGCAATGGTCGGGGCCGCGCCCGGCATGCGCGTGGTCGACTGGTGCGCCGGCGCCGGCGGCAAGACTTTGGCGCTGGCGGGGGCGATGCACAATCGCGGCCAGATCGTCGCCTGTGATGTGTCCGCCGCGCGCCTGGACGGGGCGCTGCGCCGGCTGCGCCGCGCGGGTGTGCATAATGTCGAGCGCCATCTGGTCGAACCCGGTGACAAATGGGTCAAACGTCGCGCCGGAAGCTTTGACCGCGTGCTGGTCGATGCACCCTGCACCGGCACTGGAACCTGGCGTCGCAACCCCGACGCCCGCCAGCGGTTGAATCAAAACGATCTGGCGGAACTGCTGCCCAAACAGGCGGCGATCCTGGATACGGCGCAGAGTTTAGTTCGCAAGGCGGGGCGATTGGTTTACGCTACATGCTCGGTTTTGGAAGAGGAAAACGAGGCTCAGGTGACCAGCTTTCTGCTCCGCCACCCCGAGTTCGCCATCGTCCCGCTGGCTCGGGCCTGGCCGCTGCATCAACCGCCGCCCAATGGCGGCGAATTTTTATCGCTGACCCCGGCCGGCCATGGCACCGACGGTTTTTTCGCCGCGGTGCTGGAGCGCGGGGCGTGATTTCGTTGCGGAAGGCGCGTGTTGCCGACGCCATCGCGATCGGAGCCGTCCATGTCGCGGCATGGCGCAGCGCCTATCCCGGCATTCTGCCGGATGCATTTCTCGCCCGGATGTCGGTCTCGCGGCAGGCGGCGTTCTACGATGCGGCGATCCGCGGCGGCACCGGCGTCACCGTTGCCACTGCCTCGGGCATGGATGTTCCGGTCGGCAGCGGTCCGCGCATCATCGGTTTCACCACCGCCGGGCGGGCGCGCCACATCGAGATCGCCGGCAGACGCCTGGGGGAAGGCGAGGTCGAGACCTTGTATGTGCTGGACGACTGGCGCGAACGTGGCGTGGGTCGCCGGCTGATGCGTGCCGCTGCCGCGCATTTGGTGGATGTCGGCTGCCGGTCGGCATTCCTGTGGGTGTTGCGCGACAACCCGAGCCGCTGGTTCTACCAGCGCCTCGGCGGTCGCTCGGTTGCCGAACAGACGATCCAGATCGCCGGTCAGTCGGTGCAGCAGACGGCGTTTGTCTGGGACCCGATCGAGCAACTGTTGGCCGCTTCGCCGCAAGCGTCGTGATCAATCATCGCCGCTGAAGCATTGCCGGCTGGCGGCAAAGCCTGGCAGATCTACGGCCCGGATGTTTCAGGTTCCGCCCAAACCGCGATGGCGCCCTATATCCCAAACAACCGCTTCGCATTGCCACCGGCAATCGCCGCCCGGGTGGCGTCGTCGAACGACGTCACGGACGCGATGTGGCCGAGGGGATCATATTCACCCATGTCGTACGGATAATCCGTGCCAAGCAGGATTTTTTCCGGACCGAACAACTTGACCAGCGCCTCCAACTGCTCCGGTGTGAAGACAATGGTATCGAGGTAAATCTTCTTCAGGTAGAAGCTTGGCGGCTTCGGCAACCTTCCGCGCGCATCGCTGCGGGCGCCCCATGCATGATCGGCGCGTCCGGAATAGGCCGGCAGGTAGCCGCCGCCATGTGCGGCGATGATGCGCAGATCGGGATAGCGTTCCAGCACCCCGTCGAAGATCAGATGGTGCAGTGCCATCGTGGTATCGAGTGGGTTGCCGATAACATTGCTGAAGTAGAACCGGCCGAACCGCCTGGGTTCGGTGAAACCGCTTGGGTGGATGAACACCACCGCGCCGAGCGCCTCGGCCTTGGTCCAGAATGGCTCGAATGACGGGTCGGAGAGTTCCAGGTCGCCGACATGGGCGAGCACCTCGACGCCCTTCAAGCCAAGCACCTTCACCGCGTGTTCCAATTCCGCGGCCGCGGCCTCACCGCCAGCCTGCAACGGCACGGACCCCATCGCAGCGGGGATCCGCCTCGGTTCCTGGGCGGCTATGGTGGCCACGCCTTCATTGACCATGCGGGCCGCCTCGATGCCGACCTCGGGGGCCAGCGCGTAATAGCACTGCGCCGGGGCCGGGCTGATGATCTGCGCATCCAGCCCCATGGCGTCGAAGTCCCGCATCCGCAGCGCCAAATCCACCAGGTTCGGCATGCGGTCCTCGTCCTGCTTTCGGGTCAGGATGCGGGTTTCCTCGGTGTAGACGCCGGCCCGCGGATCGGGGGTCAGGTGCGGCCGGGCATAACCGGCCGCGGCCGGCACCTGCACATGGGAATGGATATCGACAGTCAGGCCGCGCGGTCGGGCTTCGATGCCGGGACGCCCGTGCTGGCGTGCCGCCGTCAGGTCGTAGCGGTTATTTGGAGCAGCCATCACAGTGTCCCCTTGGGATTCATTATCGCGCACTGTTCCGCTATCGCGACGGCGAAATTCGGCAATCTTGTCTGCTCTCGGCAGACCGACCGGCGCCCGCGGTTCTGATGTAATCGACTGAGTTAGAGCCTATTCCGCGCCGCCAAGTTCTACAAATGCGGCGCTGCACTGCGCCCGGCAGGACGCGAAAGCCGGTCCTGGAATCGCGTACAAGATCACGAACTGGTGTTTCCGCAGTTCATCCAGGTCGGCAACCAACGGATTGTCTGCAGCGCAACCGGCCCCTGGTTGGCGGTTTTGTGCCGAAATGCTTGGCTGACACCGCATAGTGCGCGTAGCCTGGGGTCGGTGCGCGTCCTGTGTCTGCTCAGCTCGCGGGCAGCCGATGGCCGGGCTTCCTGTGGTTGTGTGCTCAACCCGAACAGCCCGCGAGACGTTCTGTCTGCTATGATACATAGAACTCGTACACCATCACACGTCCGATGCTGAGCAGATGCGGGCGTGAGCCGGCGCGCATGCTGGACTCTTGGGATGGCGGCGTGCCTCCAACCATGGGTGCGATGTTGCAATGCGCGTGATGCCGACCGACCGAACCCGACCGCTCGTGCTGAACGTCGATGCCGACGCGGCGAACCGCAAGCTCAAGACTCGGTCGCTGGCGGGCGGCGAGATGGACGTGCTGGAAGCCGACAGGTGGGTCACTGCGCTCGAAGTCATTGGCAGGTGCCAGCCGGCGTTGGTTTTGCTTGATGTCAACTTACCCGACGCCGACGGGCGGGATGTTTGTCGCCGCATCAAGACCGAATGGCCCGACGTCATTGTCATCCAGATTTCGGCCACCGAGGTCAGCCCCACCGAAACGATGCTTGGCCTTGAGAGCGGCGCGGACTGCTACTTGAGGACG
Source organism: Rhodopila sp. (assembly GCF_965277825.1). Lineage (NCBI taxonomy): Bacteria > Pseudomonadati > Pseudomonadota > Alphaproteobacteria > Acetobacterales > Acetobacteraceae > Rhodopila > Rhodopila sp. The sequence goes on from NZ_OZ255846.1 coordinate 2,659,720, forward strand.
CCGGTCGAGCCGGTGGAATTGATCGCCGTCACTCGCACAATGCTTCGGCTGCGACGGGCGGAATGCCTGGCACAGGAGACCAGCGAGCGATACCGCATGATCATCGAAAGTGCGATCGACTGTGCGATCTTCACCTTCGGTTTGGACGGCCGGATCACCAGTTGGAATTCCGGCGCCCAGGCTATGCTCGGATACTTGCCGGAAGAGATGGTGGGCGAGCCGAGTTCTTGCATTTTCGTGGCCGACGACATCGCCGCCGGGGTGCCCGACGCGGAAATGCGCGCCGCCAACGCCGGTGCCAGCGTGCGGGCCGAACGCTGGCACCGACGCCGCGATGGCAAGCTGTTCTGGTCCAGCGGCCGCATGGCGGCGTTGCGCGACCGCCGTGGCGACGTCGCCGGATACCTCAAGATCCTGTATGACCGCTCGATCGAGAAGCAGACCCGCGATGCGCTGGAGGCGCTGAATTCCGACCTCGAGGATCGCGTCGCTGAACGCACCCACGATCTCGCCACGGCCAACGAGCGGCTCCGCGCACAATTTGCCGAACGCGCGACCGACGGCGAGCAGATCCGCCAATTGCAGAAAATGGAGGCGCTCGGCCAGCTTACCGGTGGCATCGCGCATGACTTCAACAACCTGCTGACGGCGATCCTCGGTGGTTTGGAGGTGACCCGGCGCCGCACCGAGGACCCCAGGAGCCTGCGGCTGATCGACAGCTCGATAAGCGCCGCTCAGCGCGGCGCGAAGCTGATCGCCCAACTCATGGCGTTCGCCCGCAAGCAGAGCCTGCATGTCGAGTATTTGCCGTTGAACACGCTGGTTCGGGAGATGCAGGAATTGCTGGAGCGGAGTGTCGGCACGGCGGTTCACATGGTCTATGATCTGGCACCCGACGCGTGGCCGGTGATGGCGGACGCCAACCAGATCCAGACCGCGCTGCTGAACCTGGCGATCAACGCGCGCGACGCGATGCCGGATGGCGGCACGCTGCGGGTCGCCAGCGGCAATGTTTGGGTCGGCGACGCTGAGGTCGACCTTGCGGCCGGTGCCTATGCCTGTCTGACGGTCCAGGACAACGGTGCGGGCATGTCCGAGGCGGTCAAGGCACGCCTGTTCGAACCATTCTTTACGACCAAGGAAGTCGGCAAGGGCACCGGACTGGGACTGGCCCAGGTCTATGGCTTCGTCCGCCAATCAGGTGGTACAGTAAGGGTCGCAAGCACCCTGGGGCAGGGCACCACGATCAAGATCCTGCTGCCACGCGCGGCCGAACCGCCGGCCGACGCAGCGGTCGATGCATACCAAACCTCCGGCGCGCCGCCTGGATGACCCGCCGCCGCGACGCGCGGCCGCGGGGCCACGCCAGACGCGGCTCGACGACTACGGCTTCTTATAGATCCGTTGCACTTGTTGTTGGGCACGATGCATCGCGCGCTTAGGATCCATGCTGCCGGACACGGTCGCGGCGAACATGTCGACTACGATGAAGTTGGCGAACACCGCCGCGGCCGCCGGGTTGGGGGTCTGTGGCCAGGACACCGAGCGGGTGTCCTGGGCGGCTTTGCCAAATGGGGCGATCTTCGGATCGCTTTGCCAGATCGGATTATCGGCGAAGCCCTTCAGGCTCTGGGTGGTGAACCCGGCCGACTTGGTAATCAGTGTCGGATACTGCGGCGCTTCCATCAGGAAGTTGATCAGCACCTTGGCGGCCGCCGGGTATTTCGTGTAGCGGAAGATGACCATCGGATCGACGCGGTTCTGCGCCGTGGGCGCGCCGGCCGGGCCGATCGGCATCGCGGCATGATCCATGTCGGCGGCGATGTCCGGCGCGGTCTTCTTTGCCTGCGTGTAAATCGAGATGCCGTTATTGGTCAACGAGCACTCGCTGGCCAGGAACGCGCGGTTATTGTTGATATCCATCCAGGACAGCACACCGTTGATCAGTGTGGGATACAGAAGCTGGGCATATTGCAGCGCCGCCAGGGTCTGCGGCGACTCGATCGCCGGCGCACCGGTTTCATCGGTAACTTTTCCACCGAAAGCCCAAAGCAGCCAGTAATTGAAGTTATTGGCATCGTTGACCGCGTGTCCGAAGGAGAACCCGGCAGGGTGGTCGATGCGACGCAATCCCTGGCAAAGTTTCAGCAAGCCATCCGTGGTTGCCGGAAAACTGTCGAAGCCGGCCTGGCGCATCCAGGATGTCCGATAGTTCAGCAGGGAACCGACGACGAAGATCGGGATGCAGATCCAGCGGCCGTCCTGCGTGCCGTAGTCGACGCAGACCTGATACCAGGGGCCATGCTTGTCACCGAGGTGCTTGGCGAGGTCGGTCAAGTCCACCAGTTTGTCGGCGACAAGGTGGGCGGTGGTGTTCTGGGTCCAGATGATGTCGGGGCCGGATCCGACCTGCGCGGCGAGCGCGGTTTTTGACGGCAGATCGTCCTGGTTGATGTTCTCGATCCGCACGGTGACGCCGGTGGCCGCGGCAAACGCTGCGATGTTCGCGGCCGTGGCCTCGCCCTCGGCGGGCAGGAACGTCGACCCGCGAAGCAATTGCAGGCTGGCGCCCTTCTCGGGCGTGAATGGCTGTTCGGCGGCCCAGGCGTGGGCCCAGTCGAGCAGCATGGTGCCGAGCGCCGCGGATTGCAGCGCGCTGCGGCGGGTGAGCGGCATGGTTTCCTCCCGGATATTGTTGCCGAGACCATGAACCAAACCGCCGACTGGCGTAAAGCGACGGTTGCCGTTGGGCGTGGCGCGAGAGTGCGGCCGGGCGAATTCCGATCATGGCGGTCCTGCTGGACACGACGCACGGGACGCGGCAGTGCTGGACAGGGAACCGGTGCAACCAATGTCCGATTAGCCAACGGGACCGTTATGAAGCGATTGATCACCTGGTCTTATCTGGCTGTCGCACTCTGCCTGAGCGGGTGTGATCATCATGTTGCTCCGGCCCCGACGGGAGTTGCCGCCCCGGGGCATAACTGGCTGGAAGGGGGTGGCGGTTGACTCCGATCCGGGCCGACAGAGCCGGCAAGGTTCGCCGGAACAGCCGGAGATAGACCGACCGGGGCAGGTGGAGGACGGCGATCGCCGGATTACTTTCAAGAGCCTTCGCGGCTGATCCGTTCCGAGATGTGCGCGACAATGATGCCGAACACCCGGATCGTCGCCTCGTTCAGCAGTGTGCGACCGTCCGGCTGTAAATAAAGCCACTGCTCCATTTCTCCGCCGAACGGATGCTTCATCGGATAGCGCAGGTGAAACAGGTTGCCGTACGCTTGTCCCTGTACGGGTCCGGAGGCCCCGGTGAGGGTTGCGGTGTAGTTGTGGGCGTCCAGGCGGTGCATCATCCAGGTCCGGGTCCGCGGCGCGTCCTGGTCGACCGTAACGCTTTGGACCAGGCGGAAGCTTCCATCTGGCAGCGCCTGCCCGAGCCCAGCGACCCGAAGATGTCCGGTTGGTGCACCGGCGCGGTTCTGCAGCACGCCGGTCGAGTTGGTCTGTCCGGCGAAAAAATTCTCCGGCAACATTTGCGGCGTGCTGCCTGCAAAACTCCGCGGCGACAGCACCCGGTCGCAGCCTGCAAGGCAGACCGCCAGAAGCATGAACGTGCGGATTGATTTTGCAATCATGGTCGGCTTTACCGCTAGGTGGCATCACGCTGAGCCAAAAGTTCGTCACGGCGGCGATCGGCGGTGGTGGAAGACGTCGACAAACGGCCTGCCGGATGTTTGTCATGGTTTCCAATTAGCATCAAGTAACAGATCGCGTGTGGGCTTTACAGCCGGACAGGCCCGTGCGGTGCTGTCGGCAAGAAGGGATTGGGAGGAAACGATGGCGAGGCAGGCCACCTTGAAGCGTCGTGGCGTGCTCGCGGCGGCCATCACGCTGCCCGTGTTGAGGACCGCTCGTGCGGATCCGCCCGTTGTGACCTTCGCCATGATCAGCCCGCTGTCCGGCCCGTGGGCGCGTGAAGGCGAGTTGCAGCGGGGCGGCGCTGAGATGGCGATCGACGACCTCAACGCAGCCGGCGGGATCAAGGCGTTCGGGGGTGCCCGGGTCCGGCTGGTGCAATTCGATGCCGGCGATTCGGCCGAAAAGGCCAAGGACGCGGCGCAGCGGATGATCTCGCAGCATCCCGATATTTGCGGCGGGTTCGGCGCCTGGCTTTCCACCTTTACGCTGGCGGTAACCGAGGTGACCGAGCGGGCGAAAATTCCCTGGTTTACCCAGGCTTACTCGGACCTGATCACCAGCCGCGGATTCCACTACGTCTTCCAGTCCTCGCCGACCGCGGTGGATCAGGCGGAAAAGGCGCTGCCCACCATCCTTGACCTGGCGCAGCGGACGACGGGGAAGCGTCCGAAGCGGGTGGCGATCATTTCCGACAATACCGCATCCTCGGTCAGCTTCCTGAAGCCGATCCGTGGCCACGTGCTGACCGACCTTGGGCTGACGGCGGTGGTGGACGAGGTGTTCACGCCGCCGCTGACCGATGCGACGACGCTGATCCAGCGGGTGCGGTCGGCGCGGCCGGACTTCCTGCTGGCGCTGCCTTCAAATGTGCCGGACGACAAGATCATCCTGGACAAGCTGGCGGAGTTCGGGATGGGCGGCGGCAAGTTACCGGTGGTCGGCAGCGGCGGCCATTGGGCGACGCCGGAACTGGTGGCGAATGCCGGCCGTGACGTGGTGCAGGGCTTGATGATCGTCACCGCCGGAGGCGCCGGCAAGGGGCTCGAGAATATCGAGCGGCGCTACACCGCCCGGACCAAGGAGCCCTGGATGCTGCAGGAACCAATCATGGCTTATGGCCACATCAAGCTGCTGGCGCTGGCGGTGGAGCGGGCGGGCAGCGCGGACCGGGGCAAGGTCGCGGAGCAGATCCGCGGGTTCGATCTGCGCGACGGCCCCGCGCTGCTGTTTCCCGGGCGGCACGTGCAATACGATCAGGCCGGGCGGCGGGTCGATGCCAAGCTGATGATCGTGCAGTGGCAGGATGGCCGCATCGTCACCACCGACCCACCGGAAATGGCGCAGGCGGCGGCGGTCTGGCCAAAGGCATAACGGCCGTTTCGTCGGGGGATGCGCCCGCGGGCGCCGGCGTCCGCCAGGATTGCCACCTGTCATCAACCAGACGCTTGCAGACTCCCCGCCACCCGCCTATGTGGGGGCGCCAAGGTAGCGGAAAGGCTTCCCCCGCCCATGGCGTTCGATAATCCTCGACAGACGCATCCTGATTCCACGCCGGCAGGTGTGGCGTACCCTCGGGTGGAGGAGGCCCTGGCGTTCGACGATGTGCTCGTCGTGCCGGCCTATTCACAGGTGCTGCCATCCTCGACCAGCACCGCCACCCGACTGACCCGCGGCATCACGTTGAACATCCCGTTGATATCCGCCGCGATGGACACCGTCACCGAAGCCGAAATGGCGATCGCCATGGCGCAGCTTGGCGGCATGGGAGTGATTCATAAGAACCTAACGCCCGATGAACAGGCGGCCCAGGTGCGCCGGGTAAAGAAATACGAATCCGGCATGGTGGTAAACCCACTGACCATTCACCCCGACCAGACGCTGGCCGACGTCAAGCTGCTGATGGCCACGCAGCGGATCAGCGGTATTCCGGTGGTGGAGCGCGAAACCAACCGACTGGTCGGCATTGTCACCAACCGCGATGTCCGCTTCGCCGTCGAACCCAGCCTCAAGGTCTATGAGCTGATGACGCGGGAGAACCTGGTTACGGTGACCGCCGATGTCGGTGCCGAACGGGCACGTCATCTGCTGCACAAGCATCGCATCGAGAAGCTGATCGTGGTCGATGACAATTATCGTTGCATCGGGCTGATCACCGTCAAGGACATGGACAAGGCGGAGTCGCACCCGCTCGCCAACAAGGACGAGCTTGGCCGGCTGCGCGTCGCGGCTGCGACCGGCGTTGGGCCGGACGGCGAGGCCAGGGCGCGCGCGCTGATCGCCGCTGAGGCCGACATCATCGTGGTCGATACCGCGCACGGCCACTCGGCTGCGGTGATGCGCGCGGTGGAGGCGATCAAGGGCGCCTCCAACACCGCCCAGGTGATCGGCGGCAATGTCGCCACCCCCGAGGGTGCTCTGGCGTTGATCGAGGCCGGAGTCGACGCGGTGAAGATCGGCATCGGTCCGGGCAGCATCTGCACCACCCGCATCGTCGCCGGTGTCGGCGTGCCGCAATTCACCGCGGTAATGGAGACGGCGGTGGCGTGCCGGGAGCACGGCATACCCTCGATCGCCGATGGCGGCATGCGGACCAGCGGCGACGTGGTCAAGGCGATAGCGGCGGGGGCGGATTGCTGCATGATCGGCAGCCTGTTCGCCGGCACAGATGAGGCCCCGGGCGAGGTGTTCCTGTATCAGGGGCGGTCGTACAAATCGTATCGCGGCATGGGCAGCATGGGGGCGATGGCGCGCGGTTCGGCCGATCGTTATTTCCAGCAGGATATCAGGGATCAGTTGAAACTGGTGCCGGAGGGGATCGAGGGCCGGGTCGGCTACAAGGGGCCGGTCGGCAACGTGGTGCATCAACTGGTCGGCGGCTTGAAGGCCGGGATGGGCTATACCGGCAGCGCGGATATCGGCTCACTGCAGGCGAATACGCGGTTTCGGCGGGTGACCGGGGCCGGCTTGCGCGAGAGCCATGTGCATGACGTGGCGATCGACCGTGAGGCGCCGAACTACCGCCAGGATTGAGGCCCGCGTCGAACGCTCGGTTATTCCGCGTCCTGAGCGTGATCGAGGACTTCGACGGTCCGCCGATACAGCGCCTCGGCCCGCTCCGGCGATGCGCCAACGCAGACCACGCCGAGCTTGCCGAACTCCGACAGCGCACCGATCAAGTGGAAGACGACGCCTTCGTGCACCGTGCCGTCGTAGTGCAGTCCGTGCAGCACCGCGACGTCCACCAGATCGGACGGTGTCAGACCTTTGTAGTGCGGTGCTTCCAGATTGTCCGACGCATAGTAGAACCGCGGTTGTCCGGCCGGCGTGCGAAACAGGCCGGAGACCGGATCGTAGGCGCCTCCGGTCAGCAACAACAGCATCAGGAAAGGATGCGTGGTGCCACCTTTGCGCAGGTTGAGTTCGATGCCGTAGTGGCGCCATGTGCTGCCTCGCCGGGTGGATATGAAATCGATGGCGAAACGCCCTAAGACGCCGCGTTGCCCAAGCAGTCTGGCGACTTTGGCGGCTGCTTCCTGGATCTGCAGCCGGTAGGCCTCATCGGCGGGGAACTGGCAGCCCAGGAAAACCTGGCCCTGCAACACCTGATCGTGGGTGGAAACCGCTTCGACATAGCCGAACGGGTCGACGTTGAACTGGGCCGAGGGTGAGCGTTTTTCATCCGCCTCGATGAAGGCTTCGACGACCGCGCCCATTTCCCGCACCTTGGCGCGGAAGCTATCCCAGGTCATGCCCTCGGCCTGAATCGTCAGATGCGGCAATCGGTCGGCGATCCAGGGCGCCAGGCCGTCGCCGGTCGGGGCGTCTTCGAATTCGAACGCGGCGTTGCCTTCGCCGGAAATGCCTTCGTTGAGCTTCACCACGGCGCGCCGCAGGTTCGGGTTTCGGGCTTTCAACGCGGCCAGGGCGGCTACGACATCGGCTTCGTCGGTCAGGTCTTCGGCGCCGTCCGGCACGCTGATCCCGGCTTGGCGCATCAATCGGCGGCCGCCGGTTTTCGACCCGAGGGGCTGCAGTTCCGGATCGCAGCCGTAGATCGGCACGCCGAGGCGAATTGCCAGGCTCCGTTCCCATGCGGACACGGTGTAGGCGGTGATGTAGGCGTTGCTCGGGTCGCCGATCGCTTCGCGCACACGGGCGAGCAAACGCGGGCGCGCCATAATCTTTTCGCTGAGCGGACGGGTGGTGCTATCGAAGCAGGCCAGCATGGTCAGTCGTGCGCGGGCATGCTGCGCGGGAACCCCCTGCAGCAAATGCAGATAGTAGTCGATGATCGTTTCTGAAACCGGCTGACTGGTCAGATAGATCAGACGCGCCCGCGGCAGGCGGAGCAGCATCAGCATGCCGAGCATACGCTCTTCATAATGATGCACGCCGGCGATGCCGGATGCCATTTCCGGGTCGACGCTCATGCTGGGCACCACAACGATTGTCCGCGGGGCTGTGCGGTCGGGAATGATCCTGTCGAACAAAGCCGGCAGAGCGGACTGGAGTTGGGCGTAGGCTGCCTGCTCATTCAGCGGTGGTGCATCCTGTTGATGGGTCAACGTTCTCCCTCCTGAAAGCCGATCGGTGCTCGGCGGACATGCGAGACTGTCGGTGATCGGGTGGCGACGATAGTCCACGCCGCCGCCATCGGTGCGACTTCGGCTGCCGCATGCCACACCAACCTCCCACCGGTTCTTATAACGGCAGGCGGCACGCAGGTTCGGGCACGTCCAAGGTCTTGCGCCAGGCAAAGGGCAGCTTCGACCAGCATGCCGAACTCCGTGCTTGCAATGATGCTGCGCTGCACAATATGAACCGGATCGCATCTTCGCGTGATTGTGATGAAGGGCCCCTCAAGCCATGCGACAACCGGACCGCCGCGACCCGAGTCGAAACAACAATCCCGGTGGTACCTCCCAAGGGACCTCATGGGCTGCCTGGTTGCCGGTTTTGGCGGCAATGGCAATCATGGTCACTGGCTGCCTCAGCACCTTCCTGGTGCTGCAACTCGACGAGTTTCGTCCCCATGTCGGCGACATTGTCGCCTTTCGCGCCGGATCGCAGGATACCGACATGTGGCAGATGAGCGTTCCCGCGACGTTGGTCGCCGGCGCGCCAAATGCGGCCTGCGCGCTTGATCCGAACGTGATTGCGCAGAAGGGCGGCAGCCTGATTGTCGAGGGCCGCCAGGACGAGCCGCCAGTGCGGTATCTGGTGCATTGGGCGGGGTCCGGAACCGCATCGGCGCCGGGTGACTGTGGTGTGTCCGCCAATCTGCTGATGTCGCGCACTGATCTACAGCGATTGGCCAACGCGGCGGGTGGATTTGGCGTTGGCGACAAAGGGATCGTTCAGTAAGCGAGACACCTGTCAGCCGGTGGCAGCGCCTTTGCACGCGGGCCTCTGGATGCGGGTGCATGTGGGCTATAGGATACCTGATGTCAACGACTCAGGCGCCCGTGTTCGAGGCTTTCATCGTTCCTCATCGCAGTCTGACGCGCAAAGGCGTGCTGGTGGTGGTTGGCGTACTTGCTGTTTTGACCGCGGCCATGGCGTTACGTTTCTGGTTGATCGGCGCATGGCCGGTTGTTGTTTTCAGCGTCGTCGAAGTACCGTTGGTGGTCCTGTTGCTGACGATCAACCTGCGCCGGGCGCACGCCAGCGAACTGATCATGCTGAGCGCGCAAGCAGTGACCGTGGTTCGCACGGATCCCACCGGCCGGCGGCAGCAGGCGTCGCTGCCGTCTGCCTGGTTGCGAGTCGACCTCGATCCTGGCCGCGGCATGCCGCGCGTGATGTTGAGCAGTCGTGGGCGGGGCTGGGAGGTTGGTGGCTTCCTGCACGAGGCGGAGAAGAGGTCGCTGTTCGCCGCGCTGAGCGATGCGTTGCATGGCCTTCGGAACCCGCGCTTCGACAATCCGCAGCTTCGGGACCCTGATGCGTATCGGGAGTAACGCGAAGCGGGAGTGACGGGCCTCTGAAGTGACGCGCATCGGGAGTGACGCGCGAGGCTTCAGCTTTCGACGGGGCCCATGGATTTGATCAACTCGAACACCCGCTTCCGGATGGCGGCATCGGTTATGCGGTAGTAGGCGCGCACCAGTTCCAAGGTCTCCCGCCGGCTCAGGGTGTCATCGCCGAATGGGTCCTGTTGTTCGGCACCGCCGACCCGGCGGCTTGGCACGCCACCGAAGTTGGCCGCCAGACTGTCGGGCATATCGTCGAAGAAGAAGCTGATCGGTACATCGAGGACACGCGACAGGTCGAACAAACGCGATGCGCCGACGCGGTTTACACCGCGTTCGTACTTCTGCACTTGCTGAAATGTCAAACCAAGAGACTCGCCTAATCGTTCCTGACTCATCCCGAGCAACGTGCGGCGGAGCCGAATTCGAGAACCAACGTGTACATCGATCGGGCTGGGGCGCGATTCCCGCTCACTCCCCACGACTTGTTCGGCCCCTGCCATGAGTTTCGTCCTCTTTCGGTGGCGGACCCAGTAGTCTGTCCCCTGTTGACCGCGCCGCCAGCGGCTTTCGGACAAGGAACTAGACTACTATCTAGGAGCAGTTCAGTTGGTCTGCAACCAAAAATTGTCAACTCGCAGGAAATTTTACAGCAAGTGGTAATATATCTGTCAACTAATACAAAAATTAGCACGAAATCTCCGTCGTCTCGTCCAGCTGCTGTAAAGTCCGGTAACCAACGAAATTACGGCTGCGCCCGCAGGTAGCACCAGACCGACCCTTGCATACAAAGGCATCAAAACTGGCGCCGGCAAATGCACCGGCAAAATCCCAGTTGTTTGCATCTCGATACGGCCTAATTCATGACCTTTGCTGTCGAATGCCGCCGATATGCCAGTATTCGCTGCTCGCAGCAACGGCAGGCCCTCTTCCACCGTCCGCAAGCGGGCCGCTGCGAGATGCTGGCGAGGACCGCTGGAGTTGCCGAACCAGGCGTCGTTGGTGATATTTATCATCCAGTCAGGTCGATCCGCCTCGTCGACGACCTGGTGGGAGAAGATCGCCTCGTAACAAATCAACGCTCCGACCGGCGGAATGCCTGGGATCGTTAGAGTCCGGGGCCCAGGGCCGGGCGCGAAGCCGCCCCCAGGGACCACTTGAACCCCGACCGGCAGCCAGTCGGGCTGATACTCGCCAAATGGAACCAGGTGCCATTTGTCATAGATCGCCTCGATCAGTCCCGTTGCGCCCAGCGCGAACAGGCTGTTACGTGGACGTCCGGCCGCATCGAAGCGCACCGATCCGACCAGCGCCGTGGCACCGCCCGCTGCGTCGGCGATAGCGGCGCGCGCAGGCGCGTCCGTTTGCAACAAAGCCGGGCTGGCGGTTTCCGGCCAAACCACCACCGCCGGATGGCCGTTTGCCTGCGCCACCGCCTGCCGCGTCAGGGCCAGATAGTGGCGGAAGATCGAGACCATCATCGCTTGATCCCATTTCTGCCCCTGAGCCACGTTGCCCTGGATCAGCAGTATTGTGAGGTCCGGTCCGGGCGGCGTTTTCTGGTCCAGCCGGATGATGCCGAACCCGCACCACAGCGCCAGCAGCGCCAAGCCGCCTAGGCGCCATGCCCGGTCCAATACGGGTGTCGCGGCCAGCAGGATTGTCGCCAGGGTCATCCCATGCACCCCAATCAACGACGCCGGCTGGATCATGATGTCGCCCAACCGGCCTGGGAACTCCCAAACGCTGCCGAGCGGGTTCCAGGGAAAGCCGGTGGCGACGAATTGGCGGGCGAGGTCGCCCAATACCCAGGCGCCGGCAAGCGTCAGCGCGGCGGGCCAGCCTCCCGCTGCCCACCAAGCCACGGCGGCAGGCACGGCAATGAACACCGCGAGCACCGCCGCCAGCCCCGGCACCGCGAACGGCACCAGCCACCAGAAGCGCGCTGCCTCGATCAGGATCGCCTCGGTTATCCAGTACAGCCCGACCAGATGCAGCCCGAAGCCGAACCACCAACCCCGTCTGGCCGCCACCGCCGGGCCCGGCGCGCCCTGGATCAGGCACAACAGGACCGGAATGCCGATCAACAAAGCCGGCAGGGCGAAGATTGGCGGCAGCGCCACTGCCGAAATTGCTCCGCCCAGCATCGCGGCGACATCGGCGCGCCAGCCGCGCAACGCCGACAGCCGAGCGGTCAGCGTCTTCAGGCGGCTGCTCATCGAGCGCGGCATGCGCGGATCAGTCCGGCGTTTCCCGGCCTAGAAGCTGGTAGTGTTTGATGTATTTGTCGGTTACCAGATCGGTCTGCACCACGACCGCGACATCCGTCGTGTTAAACTGCGGATCGATCACCGCGCCGTCGCCGACGAAGCCGCCCAGCCGAAGGTAGCCTTTGATCAACGGCGGCAGGCGGGTCAAGGCGGCGCGGACTTCGGTTTCGTCGGGATCGAGCCGGCGCATCTCGACGTAGCGGTGGGGCAGGGCGCGCGGACGCACCGAAACGGGTGCCAAGTGGTTATAATAAAGATAGGTCAATTCTGGCGCCAGAGCGTCGGGATCGATGCCGGGCAGACTGGCGCAGCCGAACATCAGCTCGATCTTGTGCAGGTACACATAGGCAGCGATGCCACGCCACAACAACTGCATGACCGAGCGGTTGCGATAGTAGCCATCGACGCAGGATCGCCCAAGTTCCAGGATACGCCCCGGGATCGCTTCGATCCGGGCGATGTCGTACTCGCTCGAGGAGTAGAAGCGCCCGATCCGGCGAGCCGCCTTGCGGTGGATCAGCCGATAGGTGCCGACCACGTTGCGCAGGCCTTCGCCCAGACCATGATCAACCACCAGCAAATGGTCGGCCACGGTATCATAGACGTCCTTGTCGCGCTGGGTCCGGCTGGTTTCGCTGTCAGCCTTGGCTCCCAATTCCTGATAGAACACCCGATAGCGCAGCGCCTGGACCGCGTCGATCTCGTCCGGGCCGGCGGCCAGTCTAACCCCGAGGTTGCCGCTGCGAAGCTCGGTGAATGGTTCGGTCGGGTCAGTCGTTACGGCCGCCTGGCTCATCGGCTGGGTCCTTTGATCGTGCCGCGGAGCCGCGGATCGCCGCCGCCAGAGGTGGCGTCCCGGCCCGGCGCCAGGTCCGACCGACCGTGTCCGATGCTGTCACCGCCGAACGCGTCGGCTTTAGAACTCGCGGGTGCCGCAATGGCGTGATCGCCTTGACCGACTGGGGGGCCGGTGGCTGAAGCCCCAGCGTCGAAGCCCCCGCCATCCTCAGACCGTCGGTCATGCGCGCCAAGCGGCGATCCTTGGCGCCGCCCGAAGAGTTCAAGCCGTAGGGACACCACGTCAAACCCCAGTCTTGCGGCGATCGCGCGCATTAGACGCTCGTGTTCGGGGTCCTGGAATTCGATGACCTTGCCGGTCTCGACATCGATCAGATGATAGTGCGGACCGTCCTCTGACGGCTCATAACGCGCGCGTCCGCCGCCAAAGTCGCGTCGTTCGAGGATTCCCTGTTCTTCGAACAGCCGGACCGTGCGGTAGACCGTCGCGATCGAGATGTGCTGATCGAGCGCCGAGGCTCTGCGATACAGTTCCTCGACGTCGGGGTGATCGCCAGCCTCGGACAGGACCCTAGCAATGACCCGTCGCTGGCCGGTCATCTTCAGGCCACGTGAGATGCACAGGCGCTCGATCCGCGATTCCATACGGTTCCTTGCGGTCATTACCCGGTCCGTCCCTGCCCGCGGACGTCCCGAGCAACCGCATACAATGCCAAGGCAGTGTCAGGGAAGCCTGTGCCGCTGGCAGTGTCCACCACAGAGCCGGTGTCCCACCTGATTGAACACTATGAATCTCGATCCGTCCGGCCCTGCGGTGCTTCCGGCATGGAAGCCGTCAGCGGCCCGACGTGCGGTGCGTGCCCAAACCGATTTGCTTGGCCAACGTCGACCGTTTCTCGGCGTAGTTCGGGGCAACCATCGGATAGCTCGAGTCAAGCCCCCATTTTTCGCGATACTGCTCCGGTGTCAGGTTGTAGGACGTGGACAAGTGACGCTTCAGCATCTTCAATCTTTTGCCGTCCTCTAGGCAGACGATGTAATCGGGAAACACCGACTTGCGAATCGGTACCGCAGGCTGAGCCTTTTCCGCCGGGGCAGCAGGGGCATCGCTGATACGTGACAGTGTATCGTACACCACTTTGATGACATTCGGCAGAGTGCCGGTGTCCGTGTCGTTGTTGGCGGCGTGCGCCGAAACGATCTGCGCGGTCAGCCCAAGAATTGCGGTGTCAACCGGCTTCTCAACCATTGTATGACCTTTCTAATTATTGTCTTGGACCTATATATGAATGCGAATCAAGGTCGCGCAACTGCGACTGGATAACTTCAATAAAGGTCGTCGTGTCGTCTGTGCAACATGTAACCCGCGAGTTGGACATTACAAGCGATATTTGTCCGATGACTTTCGTCAGAACCCGACTGGCTTTGGACCGGTTGAATCCGGGCGAGACACTTCTGGTGTCGCTGCGGGGCGAAGAGCCGCTCCGCAATGTCCCCCGCAGCTTGGCGGAACAAGGGCACGAGGTCCTGTCGCTAGAGACCGATCCAGCAGGGATCAGCCGATTATTGATCCGGCGCGGCGCCGCCGGCTGATCAGATCAGGTCGCGTCGCAACACCAGCGCGTCAGAATTATCCGAATAGTAATGCGGGCGCGTTCCTGCCTTTACAAATCCCATCCGCGCGTAGAGCAGACGGGCCGCGCGATTGGCGATCGATACCTCAAGAAACAGCCTTGCAGCGCCCATTGCCGCTGCCCGGACTGTTGCATCGGCAATCAAAGCGCTGCCGATGCCGCCCCGCCGCAGCTCCGGGCGCACAGCGAGCGTAAGGATTTCCGCCTCGTCCGCCGCTATCCGGACCAGGATCATTCCACCTCGCGGACAGATCAGTCCGAATACGTTCGGCAGTGCCAATTGCAGGCTGAAGACATCGCGGCTCCAGGCGTCGGGGGCGCCAAAAGCCGCGGCGTGGATCGCCGCTATCAAATCGCAATCGGCTTCCGCCGCGCGATAGGTCACCGGGGCGGCGGTGTCGCGCCCGGCAACTTGGCCTCCACCGGATCGACATAGAGCGGTTCGGCGGGCAGCGGGCGAATCGCGCCGCGATGGCGCCGTTCCGCCACCTGGGCGATGTGACGCCCGGTGGGCAACCGGGCATCGGTCAGCATCACGTCACAGCCTCGGGCGGCGAGTCGGCTGGCGACTTCGGCGGCGGCTCCGCCGGCCACCGCGATCGGTCCTGCATGGTTCGGCAGTTCGGTCAACGTGAGCGATGTCACCTCGTCTCCGACTTCGAGGAAGATCCGGCCGCGTCGGCTGATGGTAGCGCACCACAACGCGCGGCCACCGAGGTGGGGAAGCGAATCGGCGAGTACCTCGCCCACGGTAACACCGATCAGGGGACGACCGGCGGCGACGGCGAGCCCTTGCGCCAGTGCCAGGCCGCCGCGGATGCCGGTGAAGCTACCGGGGCCGACGGTCACCGCGACCAGATCGAGATCGGCGGCATCCAGCGCAGCGTCACGCAGGCAATCCTGGGCCATGACCGGCAGGACCGAGGCATGGCCACGGTCCAGATCGCGTTGGAAGCCCGATACGATTGCACCGTCGGCGACGATGGTCGCCGAACAACGTGCCACCGCCGAATCGAGCGCCAATATCCGCATGCCGTGATCACGCTATCCCGGATGGACGCCTACGCAAGTGCGGCGCGTCAGGCCAGCAGGCAGGCCTCGTCGAACGGCAGTCTGGGAGAACGGTCAAACAGCCCGGTGGGATCGCCCTGGCCGAGGTTGACCAGGAAGTTCGACCGCCAGCCGTTGTGGCTGAAAAATGCCGCATCCACCTTGGCATTGTCGAAGCCTGACATCGCGCCGACGTCAAGGCCGAGCGATCGGGCGGCGATCAGCAGGTAGGCGCCCTGTAGCGTGCCGTTGCGGAACGCCGTGGTCGCCGCCAGCGCGTCGTTGCTGGTGAACCAGGAGACTGCATCCGGGTTGTGCGGAAACAGCTTCGGCAGTTTCTCGTAGAACTTTGGATCATATGCAACGATCACGGTCACCGGAGCGGCGATCGTCTTCTCGGTATTTCCTGACGACAATGCCGGAGCGAGCTTCTGCTTGGCTTCCTTGCTGCGGACGAAGACGAAGCGTGCCGGCGACGAGTTGGCCGAGGTCGGCCCGAACTTCAGCGTGTCGTACAGTTGGTGCAACGTTTCATCGGTTATCGGCGTGTCGTGCCACTTGTTGTGGGTGCGCGCTTCCTTGAACAGCAGATCGAGACCGACGGCATCAATCGTCATTGGCAGCTCCTGGGCAAATGATCGCACTGAGCGAACAAGGCACGGTCGATCTGAGTCGGCTAGCGTCCCGGGTCTGAAGTTCGCCATATCGGCCGAACGTCAGTCTCGCGACGCTAGCTCTTTGTTTTCAGTGGCCTCCTGTTCCCAGGCATCCGCCGCATAAGGCGACGAATTTCTGGGGCAGGACACCGACGGCATTTGACGACCCGTGCTGCGGTGCAGCGTGAAAGATGCGTCCGCCGGCGTCAACCGTCTTGGATTACAATTCGACCTGTTCCACGCCGACGACTTCCGGGATGTAATGCTTCAGCATGTTCTCGATGCCATGCTTGAGCGTGGCGCTGGAGGACGGGCAGCCCGAACAGGCCCCTTGCATGTGCAGGCGAACCACCCCCTCGCGAAAGCCGCGGAAAACGATATCGCCGCCATCACCGGCGACCGCCGGGCGGACCCGGGTGTCGAGCAGTTCCTTGATCTGATCCACCACTTCGCGGTCGGCCGGATCGACGTCTTCCTCATCGAAGTCGGCTTCGTCGCCATCGACCACCGGACGGCCGGCGACGAAATGGTCCATGATGACGCCCAGTACTTGAGGCTTGAGAGTCTGCCAGGAGATCTCGTCGTTCTTGGTGACGGTGACGAAATCGCCGCCGAGAAACACCCGCGCCACGCCTTGCAACGCGAACAGGTCGGTCGCCAGCGGACTGCGCACGGCGGTCACGGCGGAAGCGAAGTCGGCGGTGGAAAGGCCCATCACGTCGCGTCCCGGCAGGAACTTCAGCGTGGCGGGGTTCGGCGTGCCTTCGGTTTCGATGAACATGGCGGAGACCTGTACTGTTCTGCGATGTGACTAATCCGGACCCTGGCAGTCCTGTCTAGATGTGCCGATACATCGGGCGAAACCCCCGGCGTGACAAGGGGGAAAGCCGGCGCACTAGCGAACCGCCTATATCCGTGCAGGTTTGCCCACGCCCACCCTTCCGCGCCGACCCGTCCGCGCACCCTTCCGCGCCGACCCGTCCGCGCCCACCAGTCCGCGCCGAGCCGTCCGCCGACCGGCCCGCGTGGATCAGTGCGCGCGGGTTATTCCGCGGCGACGGACACTGCGCCAAGCCGAGCGGCATCGGCGTAGGCTCGCACGGCGGTGCCGAACTGCTCGAAGATCGCACGCGAAAGCGTGTCGGTCTGCCAGTCGTATTCCGGGTGCCATTGCACACCGACCGCGTAACCTTGGCTTGCGGCCACTCGAACCGCCTCGATCAGGCCGTCCGGCGCGGTGCCTTCGGCGACCAGACCGGGAGCGAGCTTATTGATCCCCTGGTTGTGCAAGGAGTTTACCGCGATCCGCGTTGCACCGGCCAAGCGGTGCAGCCAGCCGCCCGGGGTGACCCGGATCGAATGCGCCTTGCTCTGGCGCAGTCGCGCGGACGGCTGCATCGGCGTGGAATGATCCATCCGGTCCGGGAGGTCCTGGATCCGTTGGTGCAGCGATCCGCCGAGAGCGACGTTCAACTCCTGAAAGCCACGACAAATCGCCAGCAACGGAACCCCGCGCGCCACCGCCGCTCGGATCAGCGGCAGGGTGATGCCGTCACGGTTTGGATCCTCGTGCGTGCCCTCGGCGTGCGGCGGACCATCATACAGTGTGGGTTGGACGTTGGAGCGGCTGCCGGTCAGGACGATGCCGTCGAGGCGTTCGAGCAGGGTCTCGATGTCCGCGGTGGGGCCGTTGGCGGGCAGCAAGACCGGGACGCCGCCGATCACTTCATCGGTTGCCCGGACGTACGTGTCGGAGGCGGCATGGTTCGGCATTCCAAAAACGCCGAACTGCTTGGTGCAGCAACTGATGCCGATCAACGGCTTGACGACGCGGGCAGACCTCATGTCAAGAAATATCATTCCCTATCTTGGCGACAAATAGAAGGGTTTTTCGTCCCATGTGACACATGTCCGTCATGCACACCGCCCATTTCATCCCTGTTTCGCCGCCGGCGGACTGATTTGCTCGAACAGTTGCGGGTCGAAGCTGCCGCCGAGTTGAACGTTGTACAGGGTGACGTGAGTTTCGCGTCGTTGCGCGTCCACCACGGTCCATTGCCGCAGATTGAGCGGCGGATCGGCGAAGATCAGCGTCAGCGAGCCATCGCCGGGGCTATTCGTTCGCACCAGCGTCAACTGGATCTGGCCGGGAACGCGTTGGATGTCGGTCACTGTCACCCCATGGCCGGACAATTCGACGTGCTCCGCCAACAGGATGCCCAAAGGCGTGCGGCCCAGCCCGATATTCGTGGTTTGCTGCAGCGAGGAGTCGTGGAAGGTCAGCACGCCGTGGGCGGCGATCAGCAGGAACGGCGCCGGCGGGTCGTACTGGAAGCGCATGCGGCCGGGGCGTTCCAGCCATGCGGTGCCTTGAGAAACGCCGCCGTCGCCGGCCACCTGCAGGAAGTGCGCCTTGAGCGTCTTGAGCCCGTTCAGGTAGTCCTGGATCCGGACGATATCCGCCTGATCCTGGGCGGACAGGGCGATCGATGGCGACGCCCTGGCGGTCAGGCTGAAGGGCACCAGAGCGGCGGACAATTGCAGGAGGCGGCGACGAAGCATCCGCCAGATGTGGCGGTTCGGCTCGTGGTTTGCAAACGCCGGGGCAGCGAGATCGTTGCGGCTCGACAAGGTGGCATACGACCCGGCGGTAGGCATCGACCGGATCGCGACCTCGCCCCGCTTGCCGCCGCCGCTATTCCGCGGCGATCGGCATCGCGGGCGTGGCCTCGGCCCACAGGGCGGGTTGCAGTTCCTCGCGCCGGTTCGGAAAGAACAGCGCGCAGCCCAGCGTGACGACCGAGAACGCCGACAGCACCATGGTCACCGTGGCCACGCTGCCGGTGCGCTCATACAGGACGGAAACCAGCGGGGCGGAAGCGGCCGCGCCCAGGAAGCCGACGAAGAAGCGCACGGAATAGATCCGAGCGCGCAATGCCGGCGAGATGTAGCGCGCCGCCATCGTCTCGTTCACCGTCACCTGGCCGAAGATCGACGCTGCCACCACGGCGGCCAGCGGCAGAACCAGCCAGCCTTGCGCGAAGGACAACGCCAGCATCGCGGGTGCCAGCACCAGACTTACCGGCAGGAACACCTGCTTCAGCGTGCTGCGGTCGATCATCCGCCCGACCGAGAACTGGGTTAGCGCGCCGCACAGGGTGACCAGGAAAGCCGCCAGTCCGACCAGCGGCAACAGGCTGGCATTGCCCGCCAGGCGTTCCTGCATCAGCTTCGGCAGCAGGATCGTGTAGGCGTTGAACACCAGGCCCGACGACATCGCGATCAGCATCAGCACGACCACGGCGCGGCGGACCAGGTGACGCGGGATCGGCGGAAACGGGCGAGCGTTGGCGTGAGCGCTGACATGCGCCAAAGGCGTCCGCATCCAGCACAGCCCGGCCACCGCGCACAGCAGGCCGGGAGCGACGAATGCCGCACGCCAACCGATCTGATTGGCGAGAAACGCTGTTACCACCGGCGCCAGTGCCACGCCGAAGTTGCCGAACACACCGTTCACTCCGATCGAGCGGCCGG
The DNA here is from genome assembly GCF_965277825.1 of Rhodopila sp. Lineage (NCBI taxonomy): Bacteria > Pseudomonadati > Pseudomonadota > Alphaproteobacteria > Acetobacterales > Acetobacteraceae > Rhodopila > Rhodopila sp. The sequence goes on from NZ_OZ255846.1 coordinate 2,679,333, forward strand.
GTTTGTCCCCGGCGGCCTCGACCAGCATCGTGGTGCCGATCGGATGGTAGATCGCGGCGAAGGCTCCGGCCAGGGCAAGGGCAATGGCCAGCATTGCCGGCGAGTGTGCAGCGCCGGCGCCGATTAGGCTTAAACCGGTGCCAAGGAAAAATGCCGTCATCACCGTCTTGCGGCCGAACCGCGCCACCAGCCAGCCTTGCGGCAGCGACAACAGGCCATAGAACACGAACATGCCGGTGGCGAGGGCCAGAATCGGGCCGTACGACTCGCCGAACGGACCGCCCCGAACCGCCATCGCCAGGACCGCGGTGGGCAGGATCAGCAGGCTGTAGTGGGTTATGCTGTGGGCGGTGTTGATGAACACGATCTGGCGGGTAGCTGGGGTCATGGACCGCGTATCCTTTCCTTTGTGGCCAGTGTAGGCTGTCGTTATGGCGATGTCTGGCCAAAACTTGTCGCGCATCGGCCAAAATCGGTTGCGACCGTTCGAACGGGCGCCGCGGCCGATGGTCGGCTACGCCTGCGACTACGCGCCGGGGCACGAGACCGGGCAGCATCGGCATCCTCGGGCGCAGTTGCTGTTTGCCAGCGCCGGGGTGATGCGGATCACCACCGAGGCTGCGCTGTTCACCGTGCCGCCGGGAACCGGGCTCTGGGTGCCGGCGGACACGCGCCATGGCGTTCGCATGGACGGCTTGGTGAGGATGCGGGCGTTGTTCCTGCGCGCCGATGCGGCGGCCTCGGGACCGTCTTTGGCAACGGTGATCGCGGTGTCGCCGCTGCTGCGCGAGCTGATCCTGACGGTGTGCGGGGAGCCGGTGGTATGGGACGCACGGGGGCCGATCCGGCTGGTCGCGGCGCTCGTGCTGCACGAGATCAGGCGCGCCGGCACCCGGCCGCTTTCGCTGCCAGCCTGTAGCGATCCCAGGCTGCTCCGGGTGGCCGCGGCGCTGATCGCCAATCCCGCCGATCCACGCGATCTGGAGGATCATGCGGCGGTCGCCGGCGCTTCCGTGCGCACTCTGGCGCGACTGTTCCGCGGCGAGACCGGCATGAGCTTCCAGCAGTGGCGGCGGCAGTTGCGGATGACCGAGGCGTTGGCGCGGATTGCCCGCGGCGAGCTCCCGAGCCGGGTGGCCGTTGCTGTCGGCTATGCCAGCGTGCCGGCGTTCGGGGCGGCATTCCGCGAGACGTTCGGCACCACGCCGGCGACGGCCGCGCCGAGAGCCGGCACCGCGTCCGCGTAGGTTTAGATTACCAGTCCGCCGTCGACATGGATGGTCTGGCCGGTGACGTAGCCGGCGGCCGACGAGGCGAGGAACCCGACCATGGCGGCGACATCTTGCGGTAGGCCGATCCGTCCCAGCGGGATCCGGGCGGTCTGCGGCGACAACGCGCCCGCGCCGATGGCTCGGTGGGCGCCTTCGTCCTTGCGGATGAAACCAGGCACCACGGCGTTGACGGTCACGCCGCTGGGGCCGAGTTCGATCGCCAGGGCGCGGACCAGGGCCTCGAGACCGGCCTTGGCGGCGGCGGAGGCAGGGAAGGCTGGCAGGTCGACGCGATAGGCGTGGGCGACAAAGCTGGAGATGGCGACGACCCGGCCGTCAGTTGCGCCGCGCAGATGCGGCAGGGCGGCCTGCGCCAGGCGGAAGAAGGCGCCCTGGATCGACTGGATGGAAGCTGTCAGTGCCTGGTCCGTCAGGTCGGCGAACGCGGTTCGATCGGCGAAGCCGGCGTTGCTGATCAACACGTCCAGACCGCCAAACTGGCACGCCATGGTTGCCACCAGCTTTGCCGCCACGGACGGATCCGCGAGGTCGCCGAGGGCGACTTCAGCCAAACTCCCGGCATCGCTGACTTGGCGCGCCACGACCTCGGCGCCCTTGCCGTTGCGCCGGGTGTGCACCAGGATCGCGGTTCGCGGTCCGGCCATGGCACGGCAGATCGCCGCGCCGATGCCGCTGGCCGCGCCGGTGACGAGAATGCTGCGCAGTCGCTCCATTGCCGCAGCAGAGCACGCCGTCTGGCCCCGCGTCGAGATGGTGGGCAAATCGGCAACACGGCCCGCACGATGAACCGGCGACCGGAAACATTTGTCGGGTGATAGCGTTACATCCGCCACCAACAGGGAGTGTTTCGATGCGACGTATCATTCTGGCCGCCATGCTCGTCGGCTTCACCGTCTCGGCGCACGCGGCGGACGACACCAGCAACAAGAAGCCCGCGGGAACCGCGAAGGGCGCCGCGGTCGGCGCGGTGGCCGGACACGAGGTCGGCAGTGGACATGCGGTTGCCGGCGCCGCCACGGGGGCCGCCATCGGACATCATCAGTCGAAGAAGGCCGAGGCGTCCCAGTCGAAGTAAGACCGCGCCGATTGCGTCACCTGGCGGGTCGTTATAGGACGGCGGAAAGGCAACGAAGGAAGCAACCGCGATGACCCGGGCTACCGTGCTGTATTCGGAAAAATCCTATGCCGACGACAGTGTGGAGCAGCGGATCTACGGCCCGGATGTGCGGGTGATATTCCCGCCAGAGCCCACTACTTCGCTGGCCGATCTGTCGGATGCCGACTGCGCGGCGGCCGAGGGATTGATGATCCTGCGGTTCAAGGTTAATGCCGCCGACCTGAAACGATTCCCCAGGCTGCGGGCGATCTGCCGGATGGGCGTCGGCTATGACAATCTGGACCGAGCGGCAGCGGCGGACCGGCAGATCATGGTGCTGAACGTGCCGGACTACGGCACCACGGAGGTTGCCGATCATGCCATGGCGCTGGTGCTGTCACTGCGCCGGGGTCTGTTGTTGCATCATGAGGCTCAGCGTGCCTCGCCGCCGGCGGTCTGGCGCTATGTCGATGACCCGCTGGTGCGACGTTCGTCGGTGCAGACCTTCGGCATTGTCGGGATGGGCCGCATTGCCACGGCTGTCGCGTTGCGCGCCAAGGCGTTCGGCTTCCGGGTGGTATTTTATGACCCGTATCTGCCGAACGGAGTGGAACTCGGCCTCGGCATCGAGCGCGCGGCGACGCTGGAGGCGTTGCTGGAGCAGACCGACACGCTGTCGGTGCATGCGCCATTGACGCGTGACACCAGGGGGATGCTGGGGCTGCGGCAATTGTCGCTGCTGCCGAAAGGGGCGGTGGTGGTGAACACCGCGCGCGGCCCGATCATCGACATCGATGCGCTGGCGATACTGCTGAAAAGCGGGCACCTGGCCGGGGTCGGGCTGGACGTGGTGCCGGTGGAACCGCCGGTCGAACCGGTGCCCGAACTGCTGCTTGCGTATCGGGCGCGCGAGGCCTGGACGCTGGGTCGGCTGATCATCACGCCGCACTCGGCATTCTATACCCCGCAGGCTTGGGACGACATCCGCAGCAAGTCGGCCGAGACCATGCGGGCCGCGTTGCTGGGCCCGCGGCCGCAGAATGTGATTTCACCGGAGAGTGACTGAACCAGGGTTGCCGTGCCGCGCGCCGCTGGTTTCAAGACCCGGTTCGACGGCAGGCGGCTTGCCGACTGTTGGATTTCACCGCCGGAGAAGATCCGCGGGTTATCGGGTGAACCCCTCGAGTTCGTCTTTCGCCCAATCGATCGACTGCTTGATGGACTGTCCGGCGACCAGCTTCGACACCATCGTGGGGATCAGGCCGCGGTTCCACGCCTGAACCCCGATGTCCGGCGGTCCGGACGATCCGGTCACATAATATTCCGCATCGTGCCACGGACGGATCGGATAATTGTACACGGTGCCCTTGGGCGGCTCGACCTGTTCCCAGATCTTGAAATCCGACATCGACGCGTAGGGCGGGATGTCATAGCCGCTGACCGCGGTGGTCAGTGTCTCCATCTGTTCGCGCGCGCCCAGGTAGGCCAGCAGGTCGCGCGCCGCGGTCTTGTTTTGCGCGAACGACCACAGGCCGAAGAAATAGGGCCGCATCGGCACCATGCGGCCCTTGGGTCCGCGCGGATTGGGGAAGGTCCAGCAGTCGGCGGCGACCTGGGGCGCGTCGCGCTTCGCCACTGCCCAGGCCGAGGGCGGATTCCAGATCATTGCCGACTTGCCGGAGATCAGCGCTCGGTTGTTGGAGGCATCGTCGTAGCTGATGGTATCGGATGGCAGGAACGGCACCATGCGCTTGGCGTATTCAAGCGCCGCCCGGACATTGTCGGAATCGACGGTGATGTCGCCTTTGGCGTCCACCAGGTCGGCACCGAACGCGCCGAACATGGCACCCCAGGTCTGGTTCGAGTCCGTGGTGGTGCCGCAACCGAAGCCGAACGGGAACCCGGCCTTGTGGCACGCTTCGGCCGCCTTCAGTTGGGTTTCATAGGTCCAGTCGGCGGATGCCGGCGGTGTCGAGGGGTGGTTGGGAAATAACGCCTGGACGTCGATCCCGGCATATTGCTTCAGCATGCTGATCCGGGCGCAGGCGGTCAGCGGCGCCGATCCCCAGGCCACCGGGACGGCTCGCCAGTGGCCTTCGGACACGCCAAGATATTCGTAGGCGTGGCCGATCTTGCCGTATTTGGCGATGAACCCGGCCATGATGTCGTCTACCGGGTCAAGCTGATCGGCGTATTCGTGTACCGACCACATGTCGAAGGCGTAGACGTCGTGCCCGGTCTTGGCCTGCGCCTCGGCTGCCATGGTGATCATGATCTTGTTGCCGATCGCGGTGAGAAAATCGAGCTCAACGTCGACTTTGTTGTTCTCGGCCCAGGCGCCGACCAGCTTTTTCATGGCATCGTTGCCGGCGGGCACCCAATGGTCCCACAACGCCACGCGGAGGCGGCCGGCGGCTCCCGCGGAGCGAATGTTCACCAGCGGAAGCGCTGCCGCGGCGGTGCCGAAACGAAGTGCCTTGCGGCGGCTAAGGCGTGGCTGCATTGTCGTTGTTCCTCCCCAAGCGGCGGACGTTCTTGCCGACCTTATTTCGATTGATCGGAGTATTGCCCAACATTTCCGATTGGACAAGGAAGCTGTCGCTTGACTGTCGGTAGCACACGATATGTCCGGTTTAGGTAGCACACGATCTGTCCGGTGATGCGGGGCTCTTTGGAGAGCCTGGATGCGCCGGACGGAAGCCCTACAGGGTGTGCGGGTGATCAAGTTCCGGAGCGAGTTCGAGCGCCATGAAGCCGGTGAGCTCAACCAGATCGATGCGGCGGCGCTGCTTGGCGTCAACGAGCGGACGCTCCGGCGTTGGTGCGTCCGGTTCGACGACGCCGGCGAGAGCGGGCTGTTGGACCGGCGTCTCGGCCAGGTGTCGGGCAAGCGGGTGCCGAGCGAGCGCGAGGCGCAGATCGAGACCCTGTATCGCACCCGCTACAGCGGCTTCACGGCGAAGCACTTCCACGAGCACCTGGTGCGCGATCACGGCTTCGCCTGGGGCTACACCTGGACCAAGGTGTTTCTGCAATCGAACGGCTTGCTGCCACGCGCCACAACGCGCGGCGCGCATCGCCGCAAGCGGCCGCGCCGGCCGCTGCCCGGGATGATGCTGCATCAAGACGGCTCGCGCCACGGCTGGATTGGCGGGCTCGATGCGATGGACCTGATCGTGACCATGGATGATGCGACGAACACGATCTACTCAGCCTTCGTGTGCCCCGAGGAGGGCACCGTCTCGACGTTCCAGGCGCTGCTGCAGGTGTTTGGCGAGCATGGCTTGCCGCTGAGTTTGTATACCGACCGTGGCAGCCATTACTTCCACACGCCGCGGGCTGATGGGCCGGTCGATCGCAAATCTCCGACCCAGGTTGGGCGGGCGCTGGCGCAGCTGGGTGTGGAGCACATCGCGGCCTACTCCCCCGAGGCGCGTGGCCGTTCGGAGCGTCTGTTCGCGACCTTGCAGGACCGGCTGGTGAAGGAGTTGGCGTTGGCTGGGATCGGCACGGTTGCGGCGGCCAACGATTTCATCCGTGAGGTCTATATGCCGGCCCACAACGCCCGGTTTGCGGTGCAGGCGGAGCAGGATGGCTCGGCCTTCGTGGCGATCAGCGGGGTCGACTTGGCGGAGATCTTGTGTGTGCAGGAGGACCGCCAGGTGGGCCACGACAACACCGTGGTGTTCCACCAGCTGCGGCTGCAGATCCCGCCCAGTCCGCTGCGGGCGCATTTTGTCAAAGCGACGGTGAAGGTGCGGCGGTATCACGACGGCAGCCACGCGATCTTCCACGGGCCGCGTTGCCTTGGCCGCTACGACGGGCACGGCGCGTTGCGGGCCGGTGCTTTGGGCGCGGCGGCATGACGCCCAACCAAGTCAGCGCCGGTGGATTTATGGATAACGCCAGCGCGTTACCCACAACCCCACCGCCACCGCATCAGCCGCAGCAAGCCCAAGCGCTGTCTATTTCGCCAAGCAACAGCCCCCCCGGGGAGATGACGAACATCGGTCGCCTGATGCGCCGCCAGAGCGACCGTCGGTTTGTCCACGCCGGATAGGCGGGGACAAAACGGCAACAAGCGGACAATTAGAGTGCTACCTAAACCGGACAAGTTAATTAGCTATCGACAGGAAGCTGTCGCTTGACCAAGCGGTGGTGAAATAATGCAGAACTAGCCGTCATGGCGTTCGCAGCACTTTCGGTATGGTGGCGACCAAGGGCAGGCGCTTGATGGGAAGGGCCGATGATTCAGGTAACGAGGACGCTGACGCTCGACGAGCGGGCCTTGCAGGAGACGTTCATCCGAGCCTCCGGACCTGGCGGTCAGAACGTCAACAAGGTCGAGACCGCGGTGCAGCTTCGTCTGTCGTTGGATCGCGCTGGTCTGCCGCCGCCGGTCCGCGCGCGACTGGAAAAGTTGGCGGGCAGGCGGCTCACGCTGGACGGCGACATCATGATCACCGCCCAGCAGCACCGCACGCAGGAGCGCAATCGCGCCGAGGCGATGGCCGCGCTGATCGAGCTGATCCGGCGCGCCAGTGTTGCGCCAATCCGGCGGATAGCGACCAAGCCAAGCCATGGTTCGAAGCTGCGTCGGCTGGAGCAAAAGGCGCACCGGGGCTGGCTGAAGCGCGGACGTGGCAAGAACGATCCGGAGTGATCGTGGAAGGTGACAGCCGGTTACTGGCCGGTTGGCGGGCGCCGGTTGGGCTATGCCGCCGTCGGGCGTCGCGTCCTGGTTCCCAACGCGCGTTCCAGCGCGTCGCCGACCTGCAATACAAGCGCGTCCTCGAACGGGCGGCCACCGATTTGCAAGGCCAGCGGCAGGCCTTTGCTGGTGAAGCCATTGCATACCGACAGCGCCGGTGCGCCGATGACGTTGAACGCGCGGTTGAAGAACGGCTGGAACCCCGAGGCCATGGAATCCTCACCGATCGGTCGTGCCGGACAGCGAGCGGTGGGGAAAACCACCACGTCGACGGTCTGCATCACGTCGAGGAATTCGGCGACCAACCGGGCGCGCTCGCGCTGCGCGTTGATGTAGTCCACGGCCGAAATGAAGGCACCGGCCATCAGCCGGTGGCGGCCGAATGCGCCGTAGAGTTCCGGCGCTGAACGCAGCCATTGTTGATGGATCGCATAAGCTTCGGCGCGGGCGATCAGGCTGCCGCAGTCGGCATAGGTTGCGAACGGCGACAACGTCACGTCGCCGACCGCCGCGCCGAGGTCGCGGAGTGCCCGCAGGCTCGATTCCAGCGCCGCGATGGTTTCCGGATCGGTGCGCAGGTCGCGTTCGAAGAAGTGCCGCACCACGCCGACCCGCAGCCCGGCCAGTGACTTGCCCATTCCGGCGGCATAATCGACCGGCGTGACCGCGGCGCTGCCGGGGTCGGCGGGATCGTGGCACGCCAGCACCTGCATCATCAACGCGCAGTCCTCGCTGGTCCAGCACATCGGCCCAGCGTGATCGAGCGAGAACGACAGCGGCAGGATGCCGCGCCGGCTAAGCAGGCCATAGGTCGGCTTGTGGCCGGCGATGCCGCACCAGGCGGCCGGCCCACGGATTGATCCGCCGGTATCGCTGCCCATCGCGCCCATGCACAATCCGGCGGCAACCGCGGCGCCCGATCCGGATGACGATCCGGACGGGTCGAGCGACGCGTCCCACGGATTGCGCGCCGGCGGCCACGGCAGATCGAAGGACGATCCACCGATGGCGAATTCCCAGGTCGCCAGCTTGCCGGTAATGACGGCACCAGCGTTGCGCAGCAGGTGCACGGTGAAGGCATCGTCAGTGGGGATGTGGTCCTTGAACAGCGCCGAGTGTCCGGTGGTGCGAACCCCGGCGGTATTATAGATATCCTTCAGCCCGATCGGGATGCCATGCAGCGGCCCCTTCCAGCCGCCGCCGGCGATCTCTGATTCTGCCCTGGCGGCGTCAGCCATTGCCTGTTCTTCCAGCAGCAGCAGATGGCTGTACAACGTGGTGTCGAGCTGCTTTATCCGCGCGATGAAGGCCTTGGTCAGCTCAACCGGCGATAGTTTGCGGGCTTTGATCTGGATGGATGCCTGCGCGACGGTCAGGAAATGCAGGTCGGTCATTAAATCATGCCTTCGGCTTGCAGTCGTATGCCGAGGATTAGCAAGACCGATACCAAAGGACGGCATCGACCCGACCAAGCAGGCAAATCACTCCATCAGCCAGCCGCGGTCGCGCAGCAGGACCGGCGTCGAGGTCTGCGCCTCGCGCTCGGTCGGCGGCATGGCGAGCCATAGCTGCAGCCGCTCCAGCACGCGGCGAGTAGGGAGCGCCAGCGGCAGGGCCTGCGCCTCGGTCATGCCCCAGAACCGCAATCCTTCCAATTCTCCGTCGCCCGCGAGTTCGCCGCGGACATGCTGTTCATCCACCACCAGGAACCTGGCGTTGAAGCGCATCGGCAGGCCGGGAGGGGTCACCGCCCGGGCAAGGTAATGCAGCGCATCCAGCCGGGGCGGGTGGCCGAGCGTGAGGCCAGTTTCCTCTTGCAGCTCGCGCGCCGCGGCGGCGGCCAGGCCGTGGGCCATCGCAGCGTTGGTCCGCTTGCGCAACGCTCGTTCGGTTGGGGGGGATAGTGGCGTCGCGGACGGCGCCTTCAGGTCGGCGCGATCCACTCGGCCGCCTGGGAACACCAGGCGGTTCGGCATGAAGCGATGGCTGGCCCCGCGCATCCCCATCAACATGTGCGGCTCGCCGCTGCCGCTTCGCAGCACGATCAGGCTGGCGGCGTGTTTGGCCCGGACCGTCCCGCCGGCAGGCGGGCTGGGGTTTGTGGCTCCTGGAGTACTTGGGTCGGGTCCGGCGGGGGCACCGAAATCGGTGCGGCCGTCCGCTTGGTTGGTGACGGCGCGCTTGGGCGGCAGCGGGGAGGCGTCATCAGGCAAGATCGAAGCCCTTTGTCTTCAGGTAGGCCGAGAAGCCAAAACGTTCGGGTACGGAAAGTTGGCGGGCGGCGTTCTCGCTCCAGCCGACGCCGTCGCGCGGCGGGTAGACGTCGTTGTTCTTCAGTGCGCCCGCGGCAACCGGATCGCGGGCGTTGCGACGATGATCGTAAGTCGCGACCTCGGCTTCCAGCCCGCTGTCGTCGTAGCGTTCGCGGTGCACCACGACGGATGGCGGCAGCCGCATCGACAGCGGCCGACGGAACACTGGCCAGCCTAGGCTCAGGCCGGCAATCGGGTAAACGCCGGGCGGCAGACCCAGCAGCGGCGACACCCGCTCGATATGGCTGCGCACGTAGCTGATCGGGCAACTGCCCAGGCCGACCGCATCGGCCGCGGTGATGAACTGCGCCATCGCCAATGAGCAATCGACGGCGGTGTTGAGGAACGTGTCCAGGTTGTTGTTGGCATGCGGCATGCCGTGCATCGCGCACAAACGCTGGCCACGCCGCATGTCGCCGCACCAGACCAGAAACACCGGAGCGCCGGCGATCCAGTCCATCGTGCCGATCCAGTCGGCGATCTGCTTGATGCGTCCACGGTCGCGCATCACCACCACCGAGAACTGCTGCAAGTCGGATTTGGCCGGGGCGGACTGTGCCGCCGCCAGCAATGCGTCCAGCAGTGAATCGGCAACCGGCTGATCGGTGTAGCGACGGGTCACGCGCCGGTCGATCAGCCCAGCGACCGGATCGGGGATTTCGACCCCCGGCAGGTCGATGCCGAATCGACCCCGTAGCAGGGCCTGGGTGTCAGCCATGGTCGATGCCTCCGCGCATTGCTAATCGCCGTCCGTCACCCTTGCCGGAACCCCCGCCACGCGCAAGGCTCGCGACCAGGCTAGCCTAACGTTCCAAGGAGTCGTCGATGCCCGCATCCTATGCCGATCACCGAGCCCAGTTGAAAGCCATTCTGCTGGCTTGGGGCATGCCGGCCGACAACGCCGAGACAACATCGGAGATTTTGTCCTGGGCCGACCTGCATGGAGTGGACAGCCACGGCATTTCGATGGTGCCAGGCTACGACGCGTTGCGTCGGTCCGGACGGGCGCGGATGGACGTGCGGCCGACGATCATCAAGCAGACGCCGGTGTCGGCATTGGTCGACGGCGGCGGCGGTCTCGGGCACGTGCCGGGTCATTTTGCCATGTCGGCGGCGATCGCCAAGGCTGGCAGCGCCGGGGTCGGGATCGCCGTGGTGAAGCACTCGGCGCATTTTGGCGCCGCCGGATACTATTCGCTGATGGCGGCGCGGCAGGGGCTGGTGGGGATGTCCTGCACCTCGGCTTCAGGTATCCAGGTGGCGCCGACGTTCGGCAAGCAGGCTCGGCTGGGCACCGATCCGTGGTCATTCGCCGCACCCAGCGCGGATGGGGTGCCGTTCCTTCTGGACATGGCGACGACGACGGTGGCGGCCGGTCGGATCCGCAACAAAGCCAATGAGGGACTGCCGACACCGGACGGCTGGGTGCTCGACGCCGAGGGGCGGCCGTCGAACGACCCGCTGGTCGCCAAGGAGAACGGCGGCTTGCTGACTTCATTGGGTGGATCGCCGGAGAATTCCAGCTACAAGGGCTACGGCCTGGCGGTGATGGTCAACATTCTGGCGTCCTGCCTGTCGGGCACGACGTTGATCACCGATCCGATGCACACCAAGCGACCTGTCGGCATGGACATCGGACATTTTTTCATGGCGATCGACCCTAATCTGTTCCGTGAGTCGGGAGACTTCCAGGCTGACGTGGCGAGCTTCATGGCGGCGCTGCGCGGCACCACGCCGGTCGATCCAGCTCAGCCGGTCATGGTGGCCGGCGATCCGCAGTGGAAATTTGCCGAAACCCGGATGGCGAACGGTATTCCAGTCGGCGCCGGACTGATGCGCCAGGTCCGCCAGATCGCTCAGGCCGCCGCGGCGCCGTGGTTGCTGGATTAGTTGGACAAGCCTGGTGATGGCGTTGGCCGCGAAGGCAGTCCGGCGCCCGCGCGGCGAAGGTTCATGAGGTCCAGTGTGGCGGCTGCCAGGCCCAGCCCGAGGATGTCGGCGACCACCAGCCGGGCATCCATAGATTGCCGTGCCCGGCAGCCGGCACATATTGGCCTTTTGCCCACACATAGCCGGTGCCGTTCCAGTCCCAATGTCCCGGCTGCCACATCAGCGGTTCGACGGTCACCGGCGGCCTTGGGATCACCTCAGTGATCAGCGGCGGCACCGGAGGGTAGCTGTTGGCCTCGGATGAGGGCGGCTGTTGACAGCCTGCCAGCAGGCTGACGGTGAGCAGCGCGGCCAGGGTGATGGATCGTGTCATGGTCTCGCGGGTCTCCTGCGGTGGGGGATCATTCCGGCACGACGATGGATACCGCGGCCTGGGCGGCGATACCCTCGCCGCGGCCGGTGAAACCCAATTGTTCCGTGGTCGTGGCCTTCACCGAGACGCAGCCGCGATCGACGCCGAGCAGGTCGGCCAGCCGCTGGATCATTGCTGGGGCGTGCGGGGTGATCTTCGGCCGCTCGCAGATCAGCGTCACGTCGGCGTTGACCAGGCGGCCGCCGCGGGCGGCGATCCGTTCCGCCGCGTGAGCCAGGAAGCCCGAGCTCTCGGCGTCCTTCCAACTGGCCTCGCTGGGTGGGAAATGGCGACCGATATCACCCTCGGCGAGCGCACCGTAGATCGCGTCGCACAGCGCATGGATGCCGACATCGGCGTCGGAGTGCCCGGCCAGGCCTTTGTCGTGCGGCACTCGCACCCCGCACAGGAACAACGGGCGGCCGGCTTGCAGCACGTGGACATCGAAGCCGGTGCCGATACGCGGGATCAATCGCCCCGCCATGATACGCTCCAGCCGGACCAGATCCTCGGGATAGGTCAATTTGATATTGTCGTCCGATCCGGCGACGACCGCGACCGTGTGTCCCGCCGCTTCCAACAATGAGGCATCGTCGGTGGCCTCCCGCAGGCCCGACCGATAGGCTGCCAGCAGTGCGGCGAACCGGAACGCCTGCGGCGTTTGGGCGCGGAACAGCCCACTGCGCGGCACCGTTTCGGTGATCACGCCGCGCACCACCCGCTTCAGCGTATCGGCGACCGGGGCCGCCGGAATGGCGCCGGGTGATTGCCGCAACGCAGCCAGCAGGGCAGGGATGGTGCCGAACGGAATGACCGGCCTGGCGGCGTCGTGCACCAGCACGATGTCCGGGGCGTGCGGGGCCAGCGCCTCCATCCCGGCGCCGACGCTGTCCTGGCGAGTCGCGCCACCGGCGATCGTCGGCAGGCAGTTGGCGACCCCGCTCAGCGCGGCTTCGATCGCATCGGCATCGCCGACCGGCTGCAGCAGGGACACCTGCGCGGCCAGCGCCTCGGCGGCATGGCGGATCACCGGCTTGCCGGCGAGGCTGAGGAACTGCTTCGGGGTCTCTGCGCCGAAGCGTGAGCCGATTCCGGCGGCGACGAGGATAGCGGCGATGCGCATGGCGCCGACAGATGCCGTTACGCGCCCCGTTCGTCAATGAGAAGCAGGTGCCTCGGGATCAAACCCGCCGTTGTCGCGGTTGCGGCTCAGCAAGCCGCGGGGGCGCCGGTGCAGCAGAGGCTTGGCCCTGCTAGTTCGGCCGGTGCATGCGGAGCCGGCGCATCTCCACCAACTGCCAGATCAGCAGGATCGGCACTGCCAGCACAAGGTCGCGGGCGCGGCGAAGCAAAGAAACTGCTAGTGACAATTCCGGTGGCACACCGAAAATCGCGCCCAGGCCGGCATAGCCCGCCTCCTGCACGCCGGCGTTCAACGGCACCAGGAAGGCAACCGCGGCCGCCGCGCTCAACAGCGCCTCGATCGCCAGCGCGTTGGCGAAGTCGATCGGCACGCGCAACGCCCGGTAGGCGATCCAGCCGGCCGCGCCGGTAGCGATCCAGCCGATCAGGTGAATCACGAAACCCAGCGCCAACCGTCCGGTGTGACTGTAGATCCGGCCAAGCTCGGCCTGCAGCAGCTCGAAGCGGTCCCCGGCATCGGCGAACCAGCGGCCGGCGATGCGGCGGCCGATGCGGGCGAATACCGGTGCGGCACCCTTCTGCACCCAGACAAAGCCGAAGCAAGCCAGCACCGCCAGTCCGATTCCCACCTCGAGCGGCAGGGCAAGCGCCGAATGTGGCGCGCGGGCCAGCAGAATGCCGAGACCGATACAGGTAAAGGCGATCTGGGCAAGGAATTCCGCGGTCACATCCACCACCGTGGAGGCCGTGGCGGTGTGCCAATCGATCCCGTGCAGGTTGACCGCCCGGGCGCCGAACACGAAGGCCCCGATTTGCGAAAACGGCAGGCAGTTGGCCGACGCGTCGCGCACCATGCGGCCCCAGATCAGCACAAAGGGCCGGCGCATGCTGGCTGACGGGATGATCACATCCCAGCCCAGGCCGAGGATCACGAACACCAGGACTTGCCAGCCGACGATGAAGCCGAACTCCGGCCAGCCGATTCGGCTGATCGCGGTGACGATGTTGCCGAAGCCATAATAGGATACCAGCAGTACCGCGACGAGCAGCCCGAGCAGGGCCAGGATGTAGGACAGGCGTTTCATTCTGGGCGGCTTCTGCCCGCGTGGGGACGCCAGGGCAAGCTTCGACTGCATGCCGCAATCCGGCGCGGACCCGGTCTTGCCGTGGCCCCGGTCTTGCCAGGGATCCGGTCTTGCCGCGGACCCGATCTTGTCGCAGACCGGATCTTGTCGCAGAGCCGGTCTTGCCGCAGATCCGGTCTTGCCGCGGACCTGGTCTTTCCACAGGTCTGGTCTTGCCGTGGCCCCGCTACACGGGCAGAAGCCCACGCATCGGGATGGAGGCGCCATGACAACCCTGGTAACAGGCGCGACGGGCTTTGTCGGGTCGGCGGTGGCGCGAGCCCTGGCGGTGCGTGGGCATGATTTGCGCCTGCTCGTCCGCACGACCAGCGATCGCCGCAATCTTGCGGGGCTGGACGCCGAGGTCGTCATCGGCGACCTGACCGATCCCGATTCGCTGGTCCGTGCCGCCTCCGGCTGCCGTTATGTTCTGCATGTCGCCGCCGACTACCGGGTCTGGGTGCCCGATCCGGCGGCGATGCTGCGGGCCAACGTCGATGGCGCGGTCGCGATGGTGCGCGCCGCCGCACAGGCCGGTGCCGAACGCATCGTCCACTGCAGTTCGGTCGCCGCGCTCGGGCAGATCGGCGACGGCAGCGTGGCGGACGAGGCGACGCCGACCAACGAGGCCGATTTCGTCGGTGTCTACAAGCGTTCGAAATACCTCGCCGAGAAAGCCGTGCTGGAACTCGCCGGACGTGACCAGCTGCCGGTGGTGGTGGTCAATCCGGCGGCCCCGGTCGGTCCGCGCGACATCAAGCCGACACCCACCGGCAAGATGATCCGCGACGCCGCGGCCGGACGCATGCCGGCCTACCTCGATACCGGGCTGAACATCGTCCACGTCGACGACGTTGCCGAGGGCCATGTGCTGGCGCTGGAACGCGGCCGCTTGGGGGAGCGCTATGTGCTGGGGGGGGAGAACATGCTGCTGAAGGACGTGCTGGCGCTGGTCGCCGATGTCGTGCACCGCCGGCCGCCCTCGATCCGGCTGCCCGAGGCGGCGGTCTGGCCGGTGGCGTTGGTGATGGAGAAGCTGGCGACCCTGACCGGCATCGCGCCGATGATGACCCGCGACCATCTGAAAATGGCGCGCAAGAAGATGTTCTATTCCTCGGCCAAGGCAACGGCCGAGCTGGGCTATCAGGCGCGGCCCGCGCGCCTCGCGGTGCAGGACGCGGTTGCCTGGTTCCGCGCCAACGGGATGCTGGCGCGATGACCACGCTGGCGGTGCTCGCCTTGCTGATCTGGATCTATCTGATCTTCGCCCGCGGCAGTTTCTGGCAGGCCGGCCCAGTGCTGCCGGTGGCCCATCCGGTCACCGCACCGTCGGTGGCGATCGTGGTGCCGGCGCGAGACGAGGCACCCCTGATCGAGGCAACGCTGCGCTCTTTGCTGGCACAGGATTATGCCGGGCCGTGGCGGGTTATCCTGACCGATGACGCCAGCACCGACGGCACCGGCGACATCGCCCGCGCGATCGGCGATCCGCGCTTGACGGTGCTAGCCGGCGCGCCGCGGCCGGCGGGCTGGACCGGCAAACTGTGGGCGGTCTCGCAAGCGGTCGCGGCAGCCGAGCAGGCCGAGCTGGTGTTGCTGACGGATGCCGATATCGTGCACGAACCGGCGCATCTGTCGTCGCTCGTTGCCCGCATCGAGCGATACGGCCTCGATCTGGTTTCAGAGATGGTCAGGCTCGCTTGCGACAGCCCGGCGGAGCGGGCGCTGGTGCCGGCGTTCGTCTACTTCTTCCAGTTGCTGTATCCGTTCGCCTGGGTGAACGACGGTCTGCGGGGAATCGCCGCCGCGGCTGGCGGAACGATACTGATCCGGCGGCGCGCATTGCAGCGGATCGGCGGGGTTCAGAGCGTGAAGGATGCGTTGATCGACGATGTCGCGCTCGCCGCGGCAGTCAAAAAAGGCGGCCGGATCTGGCTCGGGCATGCCGATCTGGCGCGATCGGTGCGGCCATATCCCTCGGTCGCCGAGATCTGGCGGATGGTCGCCCGTACTGCCTTTGTGCAGCTTCGCTATTCAGTGCTTCTGCTGACCGCCACCACGCTTGGCCTTGCGCTGATCTTCCTGGCGCCCCCGGCGGCCACGCTGCTGGGGCAGGGACGTGCGTCCTGGTGCGGCTTGGCGGCCTGGATCATGCTTTCGGGGTCGTATCTTCCCACTCTGCGTCGGTTTGGTCGCTCATGGCTTTGGGCGCCGCTGCTGCCGGCGATTGCCGCGTTCTACATGGCCGCGACGATCGGATCGGCAGTAAATCACTTTCGCGGCCGCGGCGTGGCCTGGAAAGGGCGCGCGTATCAGGGCGCCGGCGTATGACCCAGGCGAACATAGGCATGGCTGACGTGTCCACAGTTGATGTATCCACTTTGGCCGATGTCGAGACGTGGTCTGGCAAGGGCCGTCACGACGAGAATTTCCCCGTCGGGTCCCACCTGATCGCGCGCCGCCACCGCGAACCGATCCATCGTTATTACAGCTTCGCCCGCAACGCCGACGATCTCGCCGATTCGGCCTCGCTGTCCGCGCAGCAGAAGATCGCCCGTCTCGACATCATGGAAGACGTCCTGCTTGGGCACCGGCAAACCGGTTCGCCGAGCGCGGCGGCGTTGCGGGTCAGTCTGTCTAGCACCGGAATCACGCCGAAACACGCGACGGATTTGCTGGTCGCGTTCCGCCAGGATGCGACCAAGCTGCGCTATGCGACGCTCGGGGAGCTCTACCAATATTGCAACCATTCGGCGGTGCCGGTGGGCCGCTACGTGCTGGACGTGCATGGCGAGAGCGGCGATTGCCACGCGCCATCGGACGCGCTCTGCACATCGTTACAAATCATCAACCATATTCAGGACTGCGCCGCCGACCTGGCCGAGCTTGATCGTTGCTATCTGCCGCAGGCTTTGCTGGATCAGTTTGGTGCCTCGGTCGAGGATTTGCGCCGGCCGGCCGAGACACCTGCCTTGCGCCGCGTTTTCATGGTGTTGCTGAAGCAGGTCGATCGGATGAATCACGAAGCATCGGCACTCCCGAAAGCCGTGCGCGACCGTCGCCTGCGCGTGGAAACCGCCACCATACGCGGTCTGGCGACCCGTCTCACCAGGCGGCTGACCGGTAACGATCCGTTGGCGAAGCGCGTCAAGCTGCGGCCCGTTGACGCGGTTTTCAGCCTGCTGGCCGCGGCGCCCAAGCTGCTATGACTGCATCCGGTAGCACGGCGCGCGGCGCAATGACCGGCCGTTCGACGCCGCTCGGCGCCGCGCAACAGGATCTGGACGCGGTGGAGCAGATCGTGCGCGCGGCTGGGACGTCGTTCTACCACGGCATGCGCGTGCTGCCGCCGGACCGGCGCCATGCGATGTATGCGATCTATGCGTTCTGTCGGATCGTCGACGACATCGCCGACGAAACCGGATCGCTGGAGGAGAAGCGCCGCGGCCTGGCAGCATGGCGAGACCGAATCGCCGCCGCCTATCAGCGCCGTGCCGACGGGCCGGTGACGCGCGTGCTGACGGCGGCGATACCGCGGTTCCAGTTGCGGGCCGATGATTTCATCGCCGTCATCGACGGCATGCAAAGCGATGCCGAAACGGTTGTGGTCGCGCCGGACATGGCCGTGCTGGACCTTTATTGTGATCGCGTCGCGTCTGCTGTCGGGCGATTGTCGGTGCGAGCATTCGGCGATTCAACTCCGGCAGCCGATCGGGTCGCCCATGCGCTGGGGCGGGCATTACAGATGACCAACATCTTGCGCGATATCCAAGAGGATGCCGAGCGGGGGCGGATTTATCTACCACGGGAGTATCTGCGCGATGCCGACGTGCCGGCGGATCCGGCAACGATCCTGAGTGCACCGGGACTGCCCGAGGTTTGCGAACGGCTGGCGCGGCTGGCTCATGAATACTTTCGCCAGGCTCAAGAAGCGATGCGGCAGTGCAATCCGGTGGCGATGAAACCGGCCCGGCTGATGGCGGCGACCTACGACACAATACTCTCGCTGCTGGAACGGCGAGGTTGGAAACGACTGAATGAGAGGGTTAGTTTGCCGAAATGGACAAAACTGTGGCTGGCGTGCCGCTACGGGCTGTTTTAGCGTCTTGAAGACCGCCGGGTGACGAAATTTTCTTGCCATCAGACCCTATGCCGATACAAAATAATCTCAGTCGGTTAGGTGAGAATCTCGCCCCGACCGTCAATCCGCCCGCGCCCTTCACACCCATCCGGAGCCATGCTCGTGATATCCTCATTCAAGCGCCTGATCGTTGCGCTGGCATTTGTTGTGCCGGCGGCTGCCCTGGTTACTTCTCCGGTCATGGCGTCCAGTCATCACAGGACGAAGCACCATTCGTCGGCCCACAAGTCGAGCAGCCACAGGAACAGCCATGCCAGGAAGTCGACGCAATCGACTGCTGGCTGAAAACCCTGTTGCGGACCTCTCCCGTTCGCGGGAGAGGTGGTTTTTACCTTGCGTTGGCCTCAAGCAACGATCGCAGCCCGGCCAGAATTTGGGCCGGAGGCGGCGGGCATCCCCCGATTTTCAAATCCACCGGGATGGAAAGTCCGCTACCGCCCAGAACCGCGTAGCTGCCCTTGAAAACACCGCCGTCCACGGCGCAGTCACCGACCGCGACCACCCATTTCGGGTCCGGCGTCGCATCCCAGGCTTGTTCGAGCGCCGCCTTCAGGTTTCGGGTTAACGGGCCGGTCACCAGCAGGACGTCGGCATGACGCGGACTTTCCACGAAGCGCAGTCCGAAGCGTTCCAGGCCATACACCACGTTGTTCAGTGCTCGCAGTTCCTGCTCGCAGCCGTTGCAGCTTCCAGTATTGACGTGGCGTATCGCCAGGCTGCGGCCGAGTCGGGTCTGCGCCGCCGCCTCCAGCCGAGCGCGCAGCGCCGCCGTGGTTTCGGGGTCCGCCTGACCGATGGTTTCGGGCTTCAGTGACATCACAAATCCATTCCGGAAGCCGGCAAAGCCAGCGAGGCTCGGATCAGCGCGGCATCCGCGGCCGGGGCATCCCGCAGCACGTGTTCGGCCAGCGGCCAGAGCGCCCAGCCGGGATCGCGCGGGAAGGCGGCGGCGATCTGTCCGTGATCGAGTTGCATCCAATGCCAGACATCGCCGCGAGACGACTCGGCGCAGGCGATGCCCTCGCCGCTGACCTGCGGCAGAACCATGCCGACCGGTCCGTCCGGCAGCCGGTCGAATGCTGCCGCGACCAGTCGAAGGCTTTCGCCGATCTCGAAAATCCGCAGTTGCTGTCTGGCAAGCGCATCGCCCTCGGAGCGGATCGCCAAACGCGGGCTTAGCGCGCCGTAGCCGGTCGAGAACACCATCCGGCCATCGAACGCCCGTCCCGACGCCCGCCCCACGGTGCCACCGACGCCCAAAGTGGCTGTGAGTTCACCCGATGCGCGGCCCAAACCGGACAGGACCGCGGACAGTGCTGGCCGCTCGTGCATTCGGCGGATGCTGTCCAACTCGGAGGCGATCGCGCCCAGCACGCGCAGGATGGCCTCGGCGCCGCCCTCGGCGATGTCAACCGCAAGGCCGCCGGGCACCACGCAATCCATCAGCAGCCGGTGGCCGAATGCCGCATGCGACGTCTGCGACAGGTTTTCCCGCAGCATGCCGCATCGCGTCCACACCAGTTGCGCGTCTGCAAGGCGGCCGACCTCGGCGAGGTTGTCGAGGTGGGCGGCGATCCGTTCCATCTCCAGCAACACGATCCGCAGCAAGGCGGCTCGCGGCGGAGCCGTAACTTGCATGGCTGACTCGGTGGCCTGGGCGAACGCGACCGAATGGGCGACGGTGGCATCACCCGACAGCCGGGCGGCGAAGCGGGCGGCGGTGCGTGGCGACTTGCCGCGCATCAGGCTGAGCACTCCCTTGTGGGTAAAGCCGAGCACCGCCTCGGCGTGCTGGATGGTGGCGCCATTCAGGGTCAGGCGAAGATGCGATGCTTCGTCGACCAGACCCCAAAGCGGTCCGAGCGGAAGCAGCATCGCGTCCGGCCGATCGACGGCTTGCAGCAGCGACGTTTCGGCGCTGTCGCGCGGTTGCGGCCGGATCGCCATCGGCCGGATTTGTGGCCATTGGCCGTGATCGAGCCAGGGCCGCGCATCGCTGCCGTCCTCAGCCGTGTGTCCCCAAAGGTCGCGGATCATCCGCTCATACGGCACGGCGCCGGGCAGCACCGGGGACAACGCCGGGTAGCATCCGGCTTCAACTTGGGTGGAGACCGGCACGATGGTCAGCGCGTCGGGGTTCTGGAACAGCGCGTGCACGTGTGTGGTGTCGGCCCAATGGGCCAGCAGCGTCCACGACTCGGTCATCGAAGCCTTGGCGAGGGCGGTCCAGCCGGTGTGCGACAGGACGCTGCGCCGCCAGGGCCGACACGCTTCAGCGTGCGCTGACCGCACGATATCGCTGGCGGTGCTTGACCGGTTGCGTTCTGCGTCAAGTGTCATGTACGTCCGGCCGTCAGGATGCGCCACCAGTGGACCAGCCCGTCGGGGGCGAAGTAGCCCGCGAACACCGCGAGAAGCAAGGGCAGCCAGACAAGCGACGGCAACATTGGCCGTGGTGAAAGTTCGGGCCAGGGGCGGGGTGTGCTGGCCAGCACGATCGGAACCAGCGCCGCCCCGACGCCAAGCAGCAGCCAAGGGTCCTGCGCGCTGATCGTCAGCACCACCAGGACAAGACCGGGAAAGACCCCCAGTGGCGGGATGCCGCCCAGACCGGCGATCGCCAGCGATACAGCCGGGCGCCCATTGAACCTGGTCGCGGAACGCGACAGGATAAGCAGGACCAGCAGGACCAGCGCGGCGAACCGTCCCTCGGCGTGGCCGATGCTGATGCTCAGCGCCGCGATGCTGGCCTGGGCCAATTGCAGCAGCGCCACGCGATGCAGCCGGACCGGGTTGATCAAGCGAATGGCGCAGGCCAGCAAGGCGAGTAGGGCGATGCCGGCGGCGATCGCCTGCACTTCGGGTGGCCACGCGGCTTGGTTCGCCAGGCGCAACATCAGCACAACCAGAACTACCGCCAGATGCGGAACCACGGCCGCGACCATTGCAAGACCGCCGAACAGGCTGAACGCACCGAGCAAGGACGGTGCGGCAACCGGCGGTGTGGCCGGCAGCAGAATACCGAACAGGACCAGGCCGGCAGCGGTGAACGCCAGCACTGCATCGCGCCAACGGCGCGACAGCGTCGGCAGCAAAGCCGCCGCAACCGCGGCGAGCACGGCCAGCCACACCACCATCAGATCCGGCGCACACACCGCGATGATGCCGCAGGCGGTCTGCGCCCATGCGGTTGCTCGGCGCATCGGGCTGCGCGTTTTGCGGTTGCGCTGGGCGCAAACACGCAGCACGCCGTCCAGACCGAGCAGCGGCGCGAACACCGAAGCCAGCGAATCGAGCGGAACGATCAACGTCGCGACAAACAGCGCTGCCGCCAGCGCGAGATCGATCCATCCCAGCCAGCGTGCGTCGAGCGGCAGGTTCGGCATCCAGGACTTGCCCCGGACAAGAGGCTCATACCGTGGCGAGGAGGCGATGGCCGGTACCAGCAGGCCCGCGGCGAGCGGCAGCGGCAGCATCAGGCAGGCCGTCGGCAGCAGCAGGGAGGCGGACAGCATTGGCGGCTCGGCAACCAGGCATCCAGCGAGCACGATGCCGTTTTGCAATGCGACCAATGCGATGACCTGCATCAGCGGGTGGGAGCGGGTTGCCGCCAGCAACACCGACAACAGGACAACGGTGAGGGGCAGGCCGAGGCTGCCTTGCGACTGGCACAGGATCGCCAGAATGGCGGCCGCGGCGATTGCAAGTTTGGCTCCCCCGAGCGCGGCGGCGCGCGGCTCCAGCATGGGCGTTTTGTGCCGTAGCAGCCAGATGCTTGCGCCAAGGATCAGCGGTGGCAATCCGAGCAATGGGCGCTGCAGCACCGCGGCGGCGACCGCGACCGCGACGGACTGCACCGCCAGCAGGAGCGCCGCGGCGCCAAGCTGGCTGGTAACGAGCAGGGCGAAGCACATCACCAGGGCGAGCCCGGTGCTGCCTTGCGCCAGTGGAGTGGACATCGCGGTCATACCGTCCCCGTGCTAGCCAGGACCATGATGGTGGCCAGCAGTGCCAGCAGTGCCGCAACGCCGATCAGGTCGGATAAACCGCGGCGGGGAACCCGGCCCAACATAGTCTGGACCGCTGACAGGCCGACGGTGAACGCCGCGAGTTTAACCGCCCAGGATGCCAAGCCGATCAGCCAGCCCAGCGGAAAGCCGCCGGCGCCGGCCATCCCGATCGGCAGGAACAGGGCGCCGATGAGATCGATCCACACCAGCCGCCGCAACCAGACGGTGATCCGCAAGATCGCCAGGTCGGTACCGCTTGCCATCTGCTGCAGGCCGTCCTCGGTCGCGCTCGCTTCGGCGAACAGCAGCGCCAGCATCGCGGTCAGTGCGACCGCAGAGGCCGCGGCTGGCAGCAGCAGCCCGTCGCGCTGTTGGGCGATGATCAGATCGAGATTGAAGTTGCCACCGATCAGCGCGAGGCTGACCACGGACAGCATCAATGCGGGTTCCGCCAGCACGGCACGTGCGCAGCCACTCTGCGCGGCCAGCGCGGGCAACGGGGCGCCGCAATCCAGGGCGGCGAGGCTGCCGGCGATGCGCGCCAGTGCCAAAAGCGAGACGGCGACCAGGACGTCGGCCAGTGGCGCCAGCGCCATCCCCAGGCTGAACGACGGCACCAGGGCGGCGGCGGACAGAGTCGCCCCAAGCGCAACCGCCGGTGCCAGCCGCGAGACCACGGAAGCGCTTTCCATCGTGAGCGGGGTTTTGCGCCAAAGACGCGCCAGGTCGTGCCACGGTCGCAGCACCGCTGGACCAGCTCGGCCGCCCAGCCGGGCGCCGACCCAGTCGAGTGCGCCGGCGACCGTCGGTGCCGCGGCCAGCATCAGGACGATGTGCACGATCTGCGCCAGAAGCGACAACACGAAGCTCATCCGCTGGTCACCGCCAGGACCAGCAGCAGCACGGTGAAACCGGCAAGCACGATCCACAGCCCGGCCATGCCGGAAAGTGGCCGGGACACCACCCACCATGCGACTTGGCGCCATGCGGGGCGCCATGCGGCAAGGCGGAAGGCCACGCCGGGCGTTACGGCGGCTGGCGATGCCGCGTCGGGTGATGGTAGTCCGGGTGATGACACTCCGGGTGATGGCAGTCCGGGTGATGGCAGTCCGGGTGATGGCAGTCCGGGCGATGCGGCTGGTAGCGAGGCCACCTGGGGCCATGCCGATCGGGGCAGCCGCGGCTTGGACAGCGCCGGCACGAACCCCTCGCCGGCGGATTGCGCCGCTGGATCGCCGAACGGAAGTCCGGGCGGAGGCTCCATTCCATCCGCCCAGACACCGGCTGTCTTAGCTTCCATGCGCGACCAGCGCGGCACCTGCAGCACGATCGCGGTTGCCAATGTCAACAGAGCGAACACCGAAAGCGCTGGACAGCTCGGCGAAGATATCGAGGGCAGCAGCACTGATAGCCCAAAGCCGCCGCCGGGCGGAGTGCCGCTCAGCGCCCGGATCGCCGGTTCGCCGAAAGCCCAGGTGATCGGTCCGGGCAGCAAACCGGCGACCAGGCAGAGACCGGCCAGCGCCAGCAGGACGCTGCGGGCGGTTGACTTGCTCTCCCTCGCACCGGCGCCCTGCGGCGTGCGCGGTCGGCCGAGCACTGCTGTGCCGAGCAGGCGGACCGAGGCGGCGGCGGCAAGGGCGGCGGACAGTGCGACGGCGCCACCGATCAACGCCAATGGCAACTGGAACAGCAGACCTCCGGTGCGCGGCGCCGACCGGATCGATTCGAACAGCAGCCACAGGCTGACGAATCCGAGACCGGGCGGCAGCGTGGATAGACCGAGCAGACCCATGGTCAGTGCCGCGGACGAGGCCGGCATCGCTTGCACTAGTCCGCCCAGCCGCGATAACCGCCAGGTGCCGGCACTGGTGCCGATCGCGTGCGCCGCCAGTGTCGTCAGCACTCCGGCGACCACGGCGCCGACAGCGGATAGAAAACTCGCGGCGAATGCGAAGGCGGCGGCTCCGGGCAGGTCGGCCGCCCGGGTGATCAACGCGAGCCCAATCCCAGCGGCCGCGAGGCCGGCCTGTCGGCGTATCAGGCACAGCACCGACCCGTCGATGTCGTCATGACGCGCGGCCAACCAGCCCTCGACGACCGCGAGGGTGCCCCCGCCGAGCAAGAGGACGAAGCCGAAGGTGGTTTGGTTGGCCGCGGCCGCCAAGTCGGCGATCATGCGCAGCAACAGATAGCATCCGAGGGGAATCAGCACGCCCCCGGTCAGCGCGTTGCGGACCCAGCATCGCTGCTCGGACCAGTGCCATATCAGGGCGACGACGGCGGCAGCGGTCAGCGCGGCGGCGGCGGTTGCGCGTGCGGGATCGATCGGCGCGGCGCGGATGGCATCGAAGCGTGGGGCGAAGCCCACCGGGGCGAGCAGGCAAACCGCTGCCAGCATGAGGAACGGGACCAGCAGCGTCGCCCCACGGTTCGGCTTGGCGTCAGCGAACCGGATGGCGCCGCAGGTCACGCCGAGGCCGATCACCAGGGTCATGCCGTCGGCTGCCAGCAGTGCCAGAACCGTGCCGGCCAGGCAGAAAGCGATGGTCCGCGGGCCGGCGTCCAGCCTCGGTTCGGCGGTCATTGCCGGAAACGCGGTGGTGACCAAACCGGCCAGGAAGACCATCGCCAGAAAGACCATCGATAGCGAATCGAGAGCCAGGTGCGGCGCCAAGCCAGGCGGCCCGACTGGCAGTGTCAACGCCGCCGCCGGAGCACGCATGAGCAGAGGCCCGATAGAGGCCAGCATGCCCAGGCCGGCCAGCAGCATCGCCAGCAGCCGCGCCACTGCAGGCTGTACGTCGGTGCCGAAACCGCCCAGCAAAACCAGCGCAACGGCGTCCAACGCCACGAACAGGAGGATCGGATTGCTCACCGGCGATACGCTACCACCGCGGCCCGGATTCGTGGCGGACGGTCAGCGATTGGTGAAGCATCGTCCGACTCCGGCCGTTCAATGACCGCGTTGCCGAAACGGCAAGCCGACGGGTGCGGCGCGACGCAACGTGACGCAGGATTTATCGTTGAGGCTGCATGACATTGTTCTGGGCCCGCGCGGCGCCTTGTGCGCCGATCCCGCAAAACGGTGGCCGCTGATGCCTTATCCGGTGGCCAGCGCGTTTCCACCTCGCTCGTTGCGCACGATGGTGACGCGGCCGATCAAGGACGTGATCGCCTCCGAGGTGGTCGCGCTGTTCAACGACCGATCTCGCGGCGAGAAGCCGGTGGTGCGGCGGCCTGACGGCCTGTTTGGGCCACAAGCGGTCGCCTGGCGCGTGCATGGCGACGTCACCTCAATGATGGTCGGCGGCGTCGCGGGATTATTGTTGCAGATGCTGCACCCGGCCGTCTTGGCTGGGGTGTGGGATCACTCCAACTTCCGGGCGGACATGCATGGCAGGCTGCGGCGCACGGCCCGTTTCATCGCGCTTACCACTTATGGCGGGCGGCCCGAGGCAGAGGCAACGATCGCCCGGGTCAGTGCGATCCACAACCGTGTCCGCGGCACTCTGCAGGACGGCAGAGCCTATGCCGCGAACGATCCCGCGTTGCTGGCGTGGGTTCACGTGACCGAGGCGACCAGCTTCCTCGACGCCTGGATGCGCTATGGGGAACCGCGCATGTCAGCGGTGGATCAGGACCGCTACTTCCAGGAGATGGCGAGGATTGCGGTGGCACTCGGCGCCGACCCGGTGCCGCGGACCCGGTCAGAGGCGCGCGAATTGATCAGGCGGACGCGGCCGGCCCTGGTATGCGATGCGCGCACCCGGGAAGTCGCGCGGCTGGTGCTGACGCAGCAAGCGCCGCACGTGATGGCGGAGCCGTTGCAGGCGCTGACGATGCAGGCCGGCGTCGACCTGTTGCCATCCTGGGCGCGGCAAATGCACCGCTTGGCAATGCCGTCACTGAGCCGCCCGCTGGTGCGTGTCGGCACGCTTGGGATCGCCCGCACGCTGCGCTGGGCGTTCCAATGAACCGGCTTGGTCCATCGGTCACCCGCTGATCCAGCGGCCCTTGGCGAAGCGCGAGCCGCCCGAACCTCAGGCCGGCTCGCGCCTCAGGCCGCCTCGCGCGGTGCCGAGGCGACCAGCCAGCAGCCGGCCGAGGCGACCACTAGCCCCAGCACCGCAAGGGGGCTGAGCCGCTCGCCGAGGATGACCCAGGCAAGCAGCGCGGCGGTGCCCGGGACCAGGTAGAAGTTGGCACTGACCCGAGCCGCCGACCCGCGCGTCAGCATGGCGAAGTAAAGCCCCATCCCGCCCAGCGAAACCATGACCGTGTTCCACACGGTTGCCACGACGGCGCCCCTGGTCCAGTCGGCTCGGGAGGTTTCAAGCAGCCACGCACCCAGCGCCGAGACCGCGGCGGCGGCAACGAACTGGGCGGTGGCGCCGGGAAGCAGCGGTACGCCCCGGCAGAAGCGCCCGAAATACAGCGTCCCGGCGACCAGACCCAACACACCGACGAACGCCAGTAGCAGGCCTTGGAAACGCGAGGCGTTTTCCAATGCGGCATATCCCACCACCAGTCCGACACCGGCCATTCCCAGCGCTAGTCCAAGCCACTGACGGGAACGCAATCGCTCGTGCAGTAACACGACCCCGAGTGCCGCGGTCAGCAGCGGGGTCAGCGATTGCACCAGCGCGATCTGAGCGGCTGGCGCCAGTAGCAGCCCGACATGCGGCGCCATCAGGCCGATCGCGTTCAACAACGTCCCGGCGACCGCGCAATGCAACCAGCGCCAGCCGCCCAGCGGCCGCCACGACCGGCGCAGCAGCAGCATCAACGCCACCAGCACGACGGCGCACCCGGCCATGCGGACGGCGACGAACAGCAAGGGCGAAATCTGCCGCAGGCCGGTCTTGGCGGCGATGAACGATGAACTCCACAGCAGCACGAACAACAGCGGGGCGAGCTGCGTAAGCATGCTGACGGGCGGCTGGACGCGGACCGCCGGAGTTTCAGGATTGCGATCAAGCGCCACGCTCAAGGGTTTGCTCCCGCTTGCCGGTACGCTCGTTGAACCTCTCAGACCGGTTGGTTCGGCCTGAAAACCAGTGAACGACGGCCCAAACCTATCATCCTCGAAGCAGCCACGCTGTTTCGGCCTTATCCCATCTTCGGGCGAGCCGGCCCGATCTTGCATCCCGGCGAAGCTTATCGCAACGCAGCCACCATACGTCGAGTCGAGCACCCGACCAGACCGCTCCCTTCGCATGTCAGGATACCATCGTATCCGGAGTTTGATCGCGGACGCGTTGGCGGGCGCGAACCTGAGTGTCGCTCAAGCGGGCGTCGTAGATCGACCGCGGCTCGATGGTGCGGGCGAGCAGTGTGGCGGTGGCAACCACCAGCAGCAGCGGCACGACCGCGGCGCGGGCGTATCCGGTCAACTCCATCATCAGCACCACGGTCGAGACCGGTCCCTGTGTGGTCGCCGCCAGCATCGCCCCGGCGCCGAGCAGCGCGAACAGTCCGGGTGGCACGCCTGGCCACAGCCATGCCCACGGCAAGCCCAACACGCCACCCAGCATCGCCCCGAACGCCAGCGACGGCGTGAACAGGCCGCCGGGGGCGCCGCTGCCCAGGCACAGCAAGGTGGCGACGGGGCGCAGCAGCACCAGGGCGATCAGCAGCGGCGGCCCAAGCTGTCCGTTGAACGCCAGTTCGGCGACGTCGCGACCGTTGCCCAGCAGTTGCGGGAAGCGGATCGACGCCGCGCCCAAGGCGATCAGCGCAACGACGGGCGCCACCAGGCGGCGCCAACCGGTCGGCTTGTGGCCATCGACCCAGGCGACGGATCGAACGAACACCACCGAGACCAGACCGATGACGGGCCCGGCCAACAAGGCCCAGGCGGCACTGCAAGGCGAGCCATGAAACGCCGGGATCGCATAGGTCGGCGCGTCAGGCAGGAACGCCCAGGAGACCCCGGTCGCCACCAACGAAACCACCAGCGCGGGCAGCACGAAGCGCAGGGCCAGGGCGCCGCGCAGCACTTCCAAGGCGAACAGCGCGCCGCCCAGCGGCACGCCATAAGCGGCCGACATCCCCGCGCCGGCGCCACAAGCGACCAGCAACCGGCGTTCCTCGTCGCTCAGGCGTGTCCGGTCCGCCATCACGTTGGCAATCACCGCGCCGGCCTGCTTGGGTGCGCCCTCGCGTCCCAATGCCGCGCCCATGCCGACGATCAGCACCGACAAGGTGGCGCTGCCCAGCGTGCGCAGCGCCGGTAGCCGGCCCGCCTGGAACCAGATCGCGGCGGTGATATCGATAGCGTTGCCGCTCGTCAGCCGTCGCAGCAGCACTTGGCCGGCGGCGGTCAACAGCCCGGCGCCGGCCAGCACCACCAGATGGCGCCACGGCGGCGTTTGGGATGCCGCTGCCAGCAGATCGAGCCCACCACCGCCCCACATCATGTGCTGGGTCAATTCAAGCAGCTTGGTCAATGCCGCCGCGCCGAGGCCGGTTCCCGCCCCAGTCAGCACGACCGCGATCCAAAATCCGACGGCACTGCGCTGCGCCAGGATGGGCCGGATCATCGCCGGCCGATATCAGCCATCGGGCCGCCAGCAGAGCCTGGCTGCTCGATCGTCGATCACCGCGTTCACGCCCCCGTCGTCGGCCGCTCTTACGGCTTGCGCGCCTGGATAAACGCCGAGGCGACGCAGTCCTCGATACCACGCCCTGGCGCCCAGCTTGCAATCAGGTCCCGGCTTTCGGGCTTTACGGTGATGTCGATCCGGTCAAAGCCAACCGTCGCCAGCCAAGCATGGAGCTGTTCCACCGGCGCGGCCCCGGCCATGCAACCGCAGATCAGGTCGGCGTCGCCCCGCAGCTCGGGCGCTAGCGGCGCGATGTTCACGATGTCGGAGATCGCCAGCCGGCCGCCCGGCTTCAGCACCCGGAACGCCTCGCGGAAGACCTGCTGATGGTCGGGCACCAGGTTGATCACGCAATTTGACAAAATGACGTCGGCAAAGCTGTCGGCGACCGGAAGGTGTTCCAGTTCGCCCAGGCGGAACTCGACATTGGCCGCGCCAATCCGGGCGGCGTTATCGCGCGCCTTGGCCAGCATCTCGTGCGTCATGTCGATCCCGACCACCTTCCCGGCCGGTCCCACCGCCCGGGCGGCGAGGAAGCAGTCGAACCCGGCGCCGCTGCCCAGATCGATCACCGTCTCGGCCGCCCGCAGCGCCGCGATCGCCCGCGGGTTGCCGCAGCCGAGACCAAGGTTGGCGCCGTCGGGAACCGCTGCCAGGTCGGCGTCGGAGTAGCCCATCGCCCGCGCCTTGTCGGCGGCGTCGGGCGAACTGGTCGGCGCACAACATGAAGCGGCTGGGGCGCGGCCGTCCGCAGGGTCGGCCTCGGCAATGCTGCCGTAACGGGTGCGGACCAGCGTCTTGACGTCGTGGCTGTCCATGAAGCGGACTCCTTCTTGGCGGTTTGCGGGCGGATCGGTGTGTCGGTCAAAGCCCATCGAGCGGCGGCAATTGATGCCGCGGGACGACGTTAAGCTGTCACCTTCATCAGTGAAAGATATTGCCGTGAAACCCCACCGTTTTGCTATCACTGCCATCAACGACAGCGGAGTGATCGCAATGGGCGGTATCAGCGTGCGAAACCTTGACGATGACCTGCTGGCTCGCCTCAAGCGCCGAGCCGCACGGCACGGGCGGTCGGCCGAGGCCGAAGTTCGCACCATCCTGCGGCACGCGCTCAGCGGCGAGTCGGAGCGTTCGTTCGATGATCTGTCCGCCGCCCGTGCGGGCGCTGAGCGCAGGCCGGGAACGCACGCCAGCGGAAATACTGCTGCGGGAGACCCGTGATGGACGATGAGTGTTTTTGTCGTCGATGCCAGTATCGCCATCAAATGGGTCATTGAGAACCAGGAACCGCCGCGGCACTGTTGTTGCGACGGCATCGGTTACTCGCGCCTGATCTGTTAATCCCGGAGTGCGCCAACGTCTTGTTGAAAAAGGTCCGGCGCCGCGAAATCTCCGAGGACATTGCCCAGGTGGCAGCCGGCATCCTGGCGCGGTCCGATATTGAATTCGAGCCGATGGCCAATCTGATGGAACAGGCCACGGGGTTTTCGATGCTGATTGGGCACGCGGCGTATAACTGCTTCTATCTGGCGCTCGCCGGTGCCTACGAATGCGATTCGTGACCGCGGATGAAGCGCTGCGACAGACGGTTCTGGAAGGCCGCCTGCCAATCAAGCTTGTGCTGCTGAAAGATCTGGATCCCTGATCGGCGCGGCCTCTGCCACGCATTCCGACGTGTGCGACGGCTCACCGCCCCAGGCCTCGTTCAATCCGCCAAGGCGGTCTAGGCTGGTATTCCAACGGCGCATCGCCGATGCGAGACTTTGATCCGAAGGGAACCAAGCCGTCATGTCCGAAACCCGTTTCCCGCCGCTTTCCCACGAGCAGATGACGGACGAGCAACGTGCCGTGGTCGATTCGATCCAATCCGGGCCGCGTGGCGCCGGCCTGCGCGGTCCGTTCAACGCCTTGCTGCGCAGCCCGGCGCTGTGCGACCTGGTGCAGCGGGTCGGCGCCTACGTGCGCTTCGGCAGCTCAATTCCGGCGCCGTTGAATGAGCTTGCGATCTGCATGGCGGGCCGCAAATGGGGCGCCCAATATGAATTCTACGCCCACCGCCGGCTGGGCATCGACGCCGGGCTGAACCCGGCGATCCTCGACGCGATCGCGGAGGGCCGGCGCCCGGCGGAAATGACCGGTGACGAAACCATCGTCTATGAATTCGTCACCGACCTGCTGTCCACCGGTCAGGTCTCCGGCGCCCGCTATGGCGCCGCGATGAATCGCTTCAATGAGCGTGGGATCATGGATCTGGTTGGCGCCGTTGGCTATTACAGCCTGGTTTCGATGGTGCTGAACGTCGCTCAGGTGCCACTGCCGGAAGGCGAGGCCGCGCCACTGAAGCCGCTCTGAGGTTCGACTCTGCCCGGGCTCCGCGCCCGGCTGGCGACCCCACGGACTGCGCCCTGGACCCCACGTGCGGCACGAATTGCCTGCCATCAACGTGATCAGCGGGGTCGTAAGAGCGACAGGAATTTGAATTTCATCATTGCTTCGGGCACCAACTTCTGGGCGGAGGTGTGGATGCCGAGACAGACGAGCTGGGCGGTTGTGCCCGCATGGCTTACCATGATGACCGTGACGCTGCTGGCCGCGGGATGCTCCGTCCCGTCGGGTGCCCCGATTTACGCGCCACTGGCTGCGCCCCAGGCGCAACTGTCGGATCCGCAGCTTGACTCCCGGTTTGCTCGGCTCGCCTCGCAACTCGCGATGCTTATGCCCGGGACCGACATGGTTTCTGTAGCGCCCGGCACTTGTGGCCCAGCCGCCGCGCCTGTCGTCCACCTGGTCGTCCCCGAACCGGTGCTGTTCGCCACTGCCAGCGATCAGCCGGGGCCGGACGCGGCCGGCGCGATTGATCATATCGCTGCCCTGACCGAGCGGGAGGTGCCCGGCGCCGCGATGACGGTGCTGGGGCATACCGACTCGGTGGGATCGGACGCCTACAACATTGATCTTTCGCAACGCCGCGCCGTCACCGTGCTGCATGCCCTGGTCAGCCGTGGACTTGATCCGAATCATCTGACGGCGATCGCCATCGGCAAGCGCCAGCCGATCGCCGATAACCTCACCACCGAGGGACGCGCGCGCAACCGACGCGTCGAATTCCTGGTCTCCCGCTGCCTGGCGGCCAATCTGGCGGTGGCGGCGGCCGCCCCGCGCGAGCGGGGTTTGCTGGCGCCCGAGAACGCGGCGAACCAGCCGGTCGAGGTGATGCGGCTGGACCCCGCCGGCGCCTACGGCATGGTTCGGTTGACCGAAGTGTCGCTTAGATCACCCGAGGCAGACCGGCTGCAACCCGTCGCGCTGCGGGTGTCGGCCCCGGCGCGGCCGTCCGCGCTGTCGCCGCCGGTCGCCCTGGCACGCCCGGCACCGGCTCCCCACTATCAACCGCGCACGCTTTCGCCGGAAGTCCAGCGCAACCCGCTTGGGCCGGCCGTGCCGTTCTGAACACGAAGGGCAAGAAGTTGGCAGGCGTCTTCCACCAAACCGCGCCCGATGGGTTGAAGCCGGCATTCGAGGCCGCGATGGCTTTTCCGCTCGAGCAGGTGAACGCGCTGCGTGCGACGCCCGAATCGTTGATGGAGCAAGCCGGCCAGGAAGCCGCGTTCGGCCGGATCAGCGTCAACGACGATGGGCTGACCGCGGGCGGCCGGCTGCATGTGATCGAGCCAGCAAGAGCGGTGCTGGCCCAATGGCGCCAGACGCGGCGACCGTTCGACGTGGCGATCGAGCCGAAGATGCGCGCCATCCGCGCCGCGCAGGACGTGGAGAACGAAATTGCCGCCGCGCGGGGGCGTGCCGAACGCGATGAGCACGATGCCGAGGCCAGGCTGGAGGGCGACGAACACTACCGCCGCCTGCGCGAGGATTTCCGTGTCGCGGACACCCGCTATCAGCGGATCAAGGCCGATCACGAAAACCGCGACGCCAACATGTCGGCCTATCATCCGGCGTACTGGGTTGCGCTGCTCTGCATCGGCGTGGCCGAGTGGCTGATCAACTACGACGTGTTCTTCCTGTTCGCCGGCGTGGTCGCGATCGCCGCCGGGGCCACCATCATCATGGGCGTGCTGCTCGCCTTCGCCGCGCACGGCCACGGGTCGCTGTTCAAGCAGTGGTCGTATCGCTTCGGTGAGCATCGCGACGCGATCGATCGCCGCGGCGACTGGCGCATGCTGGCGTTATCGACATTTTCCCTGCTGATCGTGCTGCTCGCCGCGGCCGGGTCGCGCTACGCGGCGGTGATGCACCAGCTTGCCGGTCAGCCCGACATCAATCTGCTCGGGGCGGACGCGCAGATCTCGGTCGATCCGATGCGCGACGTGCTGCTG
Organism: Rhodopila sp.; assembly: GCF_965277825.1. Lineage (NCBI taxonomy): Bacteria > Pseudomonadati > Pseudomonadota > Alphaproteobacteria > Acetobacterales > Acetobacteraceae > Rhodopila > Rhodopila sp. The sequence continues at coordinate 2,712,409 of NZ_OZ255846.1, forward strand.
AGTCTGCTATGGAACCTGATGGCCTGGGCGGTCGGCGTGTTCATCGCCTATATGGCGCATGACAAGGACCCCGACTTCATGGACGCGACCCGCCAGTTCAACCGGGCGCACCGGCGCTACCGGCGGCGGCGCCGGCCGGTGGTCAATCGGGTCAGCCAGATCACGGCCAGGCTGACCAAGGATATCGAGCGACTGGAATCGGCGGCCCGCACCAAGGCCGCCGACGTCGCCCCCGAACGCGCGCTGCTGTCACAGGTCGACAGGCACGAAGCGGCGATCCTCGCCGCGCTGGCCGCCGTGGTGCGCGGCAACGCGCAGCTCTATCACGCCAACCTGGCGCAGATGGCGGCATCGCTGGCGGCATCGCCACGCGGCGCGGTCACCATCGAGCGGGTCGGGCCGCGTGCCGGTCAGATCAGCCTTGGCGACTTCCGGAACGAGGCCGTCACCGTCACCCCCGATATGATCCGCGAGCTCGGCTGATGCCGATCACCCGGATCATCGCCCTGCTCGCTATTGTAGGCGCCGGCAACCTGCTGTGCGCACCGTCCTGGGCGTTGTTCGACAATTACGGCCTCGACGCCTCGTTCTGCCAGCAACCCACGCTGCGCAGCACCGTCGTCTATATCGACGACATGATGATGGCGGACGGGCAGTCCGAGTGGGCCACCAAGCTGGCAGCGAAGCTGCGCGCGACACTGACGCCCGGAGAGCGGGTTTCGGTGGTGCGGCTGTCGCCGGCCAACGGCCAGAGCAAGGAATACTGGTCGGGCTGCTGGCCCGATTACCCGGCCGCCAGGAAAGCGACACTGGCCAATCAGACCTACATCCTGCAACAAAACCCGCTCGACCGGATCGCCGACCAGAAGAAATACTTCATCCGCGATCTCGGCGCGGCGGTGACCCGGATCTATCTCGACAGCAAGCGTCCGCCGCAGGCCGTGAGCATCCCGGCCGCCAGTCCGCCGCAGAAGCAGATCCTGCGCGCCCTGGCATCCGACGAAGGCCGCTTCTCCGACAGCGCCACGACGATCCGCGCGATCGTCTATTCCGATCTGGCCGAGAACAGCGACCTGGGTTCGGTGTTCCAACCCGGCCCAGCCGACCCGCCGGCATACGGTCAGCGGCTTGGTTCGTATCTGCGCCATGGGGTGTTCTACGATTACGGCATGGGCCAGGACGTTCATGGCGACCCGGCGTTCCCGGAACGCGCGCGTGCGTTCTGGAACGCGGCACTGCGTTCGATGGCGGCGACGGTGATCGGCCTGGGGGCGGATCTGAATGTTCCCAACACACTGCCGATAGAGGCCTATACTTGGCCGGTGACATTGGCGTTCGATAGCCAGCCGTTGGATGGCAGGCTGTCGCTGCTGGTTGGCGAGGACGGCAACCTGGTCGATAGTTCGCTGGGCATTTCGCGGCTGGGTTCGGCAGCGCTGAGCGGCACCTTCAAGTGCGCCGATCAGAATACCGCGTGCCGGCTTGAAGCCGAGACAGCGACCGGGATCGCCACCAGCGCACCCTCGGAACTGCTGAGCCTGCGAGGAACCGCGAAAGCGCTGGCCGGTAAGCTCGGGGTGAGGGGACAAAACACCACGTTCGCACTGAAGACCGGCGAGCCGGACGACTGATCCGAACCGGCTTCCTAGTCTGGCCGCGCCGCAACGGCGATCCTACGACTGTGATTCGGGCGACAGAACGATACAGCTCGAACGGCCGTGGGTGATCTTCTGGCACGCCTCAACCGCAGTGTCGCGCGACATCCCGGTCATCCTCGCACGCCACAGCACGGTGCGACCCTGGTGCACGCTGGCGACGAACGGGTGCGCGACGGCGAGTTCCACATGGGCGTGGAGCTGTGCCGCGGCCAGCGCGCCGTGCGCCTGACCTTGGTTGGCGAAGGCGCCGATCTGGATTGCCCACGGGCCCGGCGTTGCGGGTCCGTGATGGAACGGCGCAGCGTCGGCGGCATTAGCCGATGCGATCAGCCGGAAACCGCCATGCGGCGGGGCCGGTGGGATCGGTGGCGTGCTGACCAGCGCGTATTGCTGTGGCGCCGGCATGCCACGGCGCGGCACCTCCGGCAACTGCGCGACCTCGACCGGCAGGCGCCGCGGCAATCGTCCGCCGCCGGCCTTGGCGCGCGCCAGCATGACCGGGTGGCTGTAACGCTTGCCAGGTGGAATGTTGATCGGCAGCGTGTTCATCGCCATCTGGTCGGCGGTCGAGCGGTTGTTCGGATAGATGCCTCGGAGGTTTGGGCCGATCATCGCGACATAGCGACGAGTCTCGTCCGGCAGCGGCCGCACGTTTGCAAGGTAATCGTCCAATCGGGCCGGCCCCGCGTTGTACGCCGCCAGGAAGCCGGGCGAGCCATAAACCTCATACATTTCCCGCATGTAGGCGACGCCGGCGATGATGTTGTCGTGCGGATTGAATGGATCGTCGCCGAGGTTGTAACGATCGCGCAGCTCGTCATAGGTCTCCGGCATCACCTGCATCAGTCCCATCGCACCGGCACCGGAGGTGATCAGGTCGCCGTTGCGGTATTCATCGCCGCCGGACTCGACCCGCATCAGCGAGCGGATCCAGATTTCGGGGATGTCGAACCGGGCGGAGGCTTCACGGATATAGGGGCCCCAAGGGTCCTCCGCCGGGCCGGGAGCGGCGTAGTTGTGCCTGGCGTGGGCGACGTAGCGGGCCGACTCCCTAATGGCGTCCTGGTGTTGGACCGTGCCGCAGGCCGCCAGCGCGGCCAGCACGGCGACCGTCCCGGCGGCGCGGAGACGCCGCGGTGCCACCAATTTGCGCAGCTCGGAGGTGGCAGACCGACCAGCGCCAGGACGGCCAGCGCTAGAACGGCCAGCGCCAGCCGCACGGGCGTTGCAGCCGCCAGGGGCGCCGTGGCAGATGACAAATTGGTCCGGTTCGGTCATACGTTGGCGACTCCGTGGGGTCGGGCGAATCGGACCGATACGGTATAGAATCGGCTGCCGTTTATCCTATCACTAAGGAACGTTGTCTAAGCCCCTAGACGACTTCCATCTTTCAAGCAAGTCATCTCGACTGGGTGGCGAGCGAAAAAATCGCGCGGCAAAATCCGTGAGTTCGCAGTCGGATTTTCCGGCATCGGGCGACGTCCCAAGGGCGAAAAAAGTTACGATCCGGCAATTTCTGGCCGAGCGCGAACGCCGCAAAACCGCACGCAACCACCTGCGTGTTGTGCCGCTCCGTCGAATGCGCTAAGCGCCGCGCGGTATGAGCAGTGCTGCCACAACGACCGCTCCCGCCATGGAGCTAAGCCTGCGGGCGGACGTGACCATGGTCACCCGGAACCGCCGGGCACTGGCCGACATTGCCGGCGGGATCAGGCTGTGGCGCCTGGCCTGGGCACTGGGTTGGCTGGATATCCGCCTGCGCTATCGCGGCTCGATGCTGGGCCCGTTCTGGCTCACCATCTCCACCGGCGTGATGGTCGCGTCCTTGGGCCTGTTGTATTCGACGCTGTTCAAGCTGAACATGCACGATTACCTGCCGTTCCTGGCGTTGTCCCAGGTGTTGTGGGGCTTCCTGGCGGCGCTGGTGTCGGAAGCCTGCACCACCTTCACCGACGCCGAAGGCGTGATCCGATCGGTGCGGATGCCGTTCTTCGTGTTCTCGATGCGCGCCTTGATCCGCAATGCCATCGCGCTGGGCCACAACATCGTGGTGATCGTCGTCGTGTTCGCGATCTTCTCGACATGGCCCGGATGGGAGGCGCTGCTGGCGATCCCTGGGCTGCTGATCTGGGTTGTGGACGGGTTGGCCCTGACTTTGCTGCTTGGCGCATTTTGCGCTCGCTTCCGCGATATCCAGCCGATCGTCAACAGCGTGATGCAGATTGCCTTCTTCATCACCCCGGTGATCTGGAAGCCGAGCCAGCTCAGTCCATCCAGTATGGAGAAGCTGGCACTGAACCCGTTCTTCGACCTGTTGGAGATCGTTCGCGGCCCGTTGCTCAACAGCGACATCGCGGTGACGACCTGGATCGGAGCGATCGGCTTTAGCCTGGTGCTCTGCGTCATTTCCTGGGCATTTTTCGTTCGCGCCCGTGGCCGCGTGACGTTCTGGGTCTGACCATGGCCGTCAAACCACTGCAGCCCGCGGCTGTGATTGACGTGCACGACCTTTCGGTCCTGTTTCCGCTGTATCACGGCAGTTCCCGCAGCCTGAAAAAGATGGTTGTTGCCGCCGCGTCCGGGCGGCTGGCGCAGGACCAGCAGCAGCGGGTCGTGGTGCGCGCGCTGAGCAACATCAACCTCCACCTGCAAAGTGGTGACCGGCTAGGTCTGGTTGGGGCCAATGGCGCAGGCAAGACCACGCTGCTGCGCGTGCTGGCCGGCATCTATGAACCCGTGCTCGGCCGGTTGCGCGTCAAGGGCAGCCTGAATGCGCTGCTCGACCCAAACCTGGGGATGAACCTGGACCTGACCGGGCGGGAGAATATCCTGCTGCGCGGTCTATACAACGGCCTGCCGCGATCGTCCGTGCCGCGGCTGGAGGAAGACGTCATCGAATTCGCCGGACTGGCCGACTTCATCGATCTGCCGGTGCGGATCTATTCGGCCGGCATGGTGGTGCGGCTGGGCTTTGCCCTGGCCACTGCGATCAAGCCGCAGATCCTGCTGATGGACGAATGGTTCCTGGCCGGCGACGCGTCGTTTCTGGAGAAGGCACGCCAGCGGCTTGAGGAGATGGTCCGCGGCGCCGACATCCTGGTGCTGTCAAGCCATCAAGTCGACATTGTCGAAAGCTGGTGCACCAGGGTGCTCTGGCTCGACCAGGGTCACGTCCTTGCCGACGGTCCGGCCGAGGAGGTGCTCGACCGCTATCGTGGGGCCGTCCCCGAGCAGCCGGTGGCAGCGCTGGCGTAGCGATCGAATGGGCGCTGCCACTGAGGTCTGCAGCTTTTACTTTCGGTTCAGCGCCGCCTCCATTGCGTTGGCGACGCCGAAAAGCCGTGCGTCGCCCATCGTCTCGCCCATCAGCATCAATCCGACCGGCGCCTCGCCTGGACGGTGGCAGGGTAGCGAGATGGCGCATCGATCGAAGAAGTTGCCCAGCGCCGTGTTGCGCAGCACCAGCATGTTGACGCTGTTGTAGGCCCGCTCGTCGTCAAGATCGGCGATCCGCGGCGCGATGATAGGCACGGTCGGCATCAGCACGCAGTCGAACCCGGCGGTTGCCTGGTCGAAGCTGCCGATCAACCGGAGGCGCGCCTGCAGCAGGTCGATATAATCGGCCGCGCTGATATGCTCACCGCGGGCGATGCGCACGCGGATGCGCGGGTCGTAGCGCGAGCCCTGGGTCGCCAGCAGCCGGCGGTGCCAGGCATAGGCTTCGGCGGCGGCGAACCCGCCAGGCGCGTTGACCGTGGGCAGTTCGTCGAATTCGGCGAAGCGGGTGCGCTCGATCTGCGCGCCGGCGGCGGACAGTGTGGACAGCGCTCTGTCGAACGTCGCGGCGACGCTGGCGTCGATGCCGTCGAGCACCACGTTTTCCGGCACCGCCAGATGCAAGCCGTGGACCCGAGCTGGTATTGGCGGCGTTGGAGGCTCGCCCGCCAGGATTGCATCGATCCGCGCGCAGCAGGCGACGCTGGGTGCCAGCGGGCCGACCGAGTCCAGTGACGGCGCCAGCGGCAGCACGCCGCTGATCGGGACCCGCCGTGCCGTGGGCTTATATCCCACGATGCCGCAGAACGCGGCCGGGATGCGGCACGACCCACCGGTATCGGTGCCCAGGCCGGCCGCGGCCATGCCGTCCGCCACCGCCACCGCGGTGCCTGACGAACTGCCGCCCGGAATCCGCCGCGACGCCCGGTCCCATGGGCTTGCCGGTGTGCCGTGGTGGGGGTTGATGCCCAGGCCGGAGAACGCGAACTCGGTCATGTTTACCCTACCGATCGGGATGAAACCGGCTTGCCGCAGACGTCCGACGACCGGGGCATCGGCCTCGGCTGCCGGCGCGTCGGCCAGGACAACCGAACCCGCCGGCGTCGGTTCGCCGGCAACGTCGAACAGGTCCTTCAGCGCGACCGGTATGCCGGCGTAGCGCCCCGGCGTGCGGCCGTCGCGGCGCATCAGATCGACGGCGTCCGCCATGGCGCGCGCCTGCTCGGCGTGCACCTTGATGAAGGTCCGCCCACCCTCACCGTTGGGATCGCCGATGCGGGCCAGGCTTTCCTCGATCAGCGATCGGCTGGTGATGGTCCCGGCGGCCAGGGCCTGGGCGAGTTCGTCGATCCTGCGCATGATGCCTCCGCTGAGAACCCATGGAGCATGCCATGACTGACACGCCTGCCAAGCCGATACTGTTGACCGGAGCCTCCGGCGCGCTGGGCCGCGTCCTGGTCCGGTCGTTGGGCGCTCTGGGCTGGCGGCTGGTGCTGACCGATATCGCGCCATTTCCCGACCCGATTCCCCAAGGCGCGGCGTTCACCCGGGCCGACCTGTCCGACGGGGTGACGATGCTGCGCTTGGCCGAGGGGTGCGGCGCGATCGTCCACCTGGGCGGCGTATCGGTGGAACGGCCGTTCGAGGAGGTCATCGGCCCCAACATCCGCGGCCTGTACCACATCTACGAAGCGGCGCGGCGGGAAGGGGCGCGGGTGATCTTCGCATCCTCCAACCACTCGGTCGGCTTCCACGAACGCTCCGAGAGCCTGCCCGCCGACACCCAGTTCCTGCCCGATGGCTATTACGGATTGTCCAAGGCGTATGGCGAACTCATGGGCCGCATGTACTGGTTCAAGCACGGCGTGGAGAGCGTCAACCTGCGCATCGGTTCGGCGATCGGCGAACCGATGAATGCGCGGATGCTGGCGTCCTGGCTGTCGTATCCGGATTTCTCCCGGCTGGTGGAACGCTGCGTGCTGACGCCGCGGGTCGGCCATGCGGTGATCTGGGGAGCGTCGAACAACGCCCGGATGACTTGGTGGCGCGATGATGCGCGCGCCGCCCTGGGCTGGACGCCGATCGACAGCGCCGACCCGTTTGCCGGGCAGCTTGCCGGCGCGGTGAGCGGCGATCCGGTGGAAGAACGTTACATGGGCGGCGCCTATTGCTCGATCGAGTATTCGCGCAGCGAGCCGGCACCGATATGGGGACAGATGTCATGACGATGCTCGGGTGTGGGAGTCGCTGGCGATCTGCGGGTACTGCGCTGAGTTGCAGCCGGCGCCGTGGCCGGCCGAGCGGGCGGCGCGTGCGAAGCGGCGGCGGAGCCGGCTGACTGGTGGATCGAGGGGTATAAAACGACCGGGTAGCTCTGCGCGGTTCCACCTTAGGCCGGCACGTCGCCCTGCAGCATCACCCGATACAAATACCGAGTCTGGCCTGTATCATAATCGCCATTAGCCTTATGCAACAAAAGTCTATTGTCCCACATCACCAGATCGCGCGGGCGCCATTCGTGGCGGTACTGAAATGCTTCTTGCGTCGCATGGTGCAGCAGTTCGTCCAGCAAGGGCAGCGCCTCACGGTGGTCCATGCCGACGATCCCCTCGATTCGGATCGGATTGATGTAGATCGCTTGCGGCCGTTTTCCGGATGGGTGCGAACCAGCGGATGCAGGACTGCGTTTGGCGCGCGTTCCTGGTTCGCCTCCGACAGCCGCATCAATTGGCGGGCGCTGTGGCTGCTTTGATATACATGGATCGCCATCAGGTCGGCGATGCGCGCCCGCCTGGCTGCCGACAGCGCCGAGTAAGCGGCGGCCATGTTGGCGAATTGCGTGTCTCCGCCGACATCAGGCAACGTAACCGCGTGCAGCAGGGTCGCCTTCGGTGGCCGCGTGTCATTGGAATGGTCGGTGTGCCAGCCCTCGCCGGGAACGTATCGGGTGCCATCGGGAAACCGGTCTTGATTGGAGATGTAATGAATCGCCGGGCATCCGGGGACGGCAAAGCGAGTATTGTGCTGGTGGAACGTCGTCCCGAACAGTTGCACCGCGACCAGCACCTGTTCCGGCGTCAGGTGCTGGTCGCGCACCACCAACACTGCGTGCCGGACGAACGCCTTGTTGAGCACGGTCCGAGCTTGATCGGAGATTGACATGCTCAGATCGATCCCGATCGCCTCGGCGCCGGTATGGCTGGTCAAGCGCCTGATCTCCATCGCCGATCTCCCCGCTATGGCGGCCAGCCTAACCGCACCGGTGGGTCACGTCACGGTTGGCCGGCTTGACGCCCAGGCGTTGCGATCCTGATTCAGCGTTGGGGGTATCGGATGCGCTGGAACGATGACGACCCGAGGTGGATGAGATACGCAATCGCGCTGGCCAGGAAGGCCGACGCCGAAGCCGGCAGCAACGCGATCGGCTGCGTCATCGTTCGCGATGGGGAGGTCATCGGGGAGGGTTGCAACGAGGTCGGCCTGCGCCACGACGCCACCGCCCACGCCGAAATCGTTTCGATGCGCCGAGCCGGCGAGCGCCTGCAGTGCCATGAGCTACGGGGCGCCGTGCTCTACACCACCCTGCAACCGTGTGGCATGTGTGGCATGGCTTCGATCTGGGCCAAGATCGGCCGCATTGTGTTCGGCGCTGGTCGAGATGATGTGCATCCTCAATATTTTGAGGATCGCCACCTCGACGCGGTCGATTTTATCCGCGACGCGTTTCGCGACGACCTTTCGATCCAGGGCGGCCTGCTGCGCAAGCAGTGTGCCGAGCTTTACTTGCCGCCAGATGCCGACGTGCCGAAAGATCGGCAGGTCAACCGTTGACTGGGGCGCCGGGCGGGTGCAGGGCGACGCCGTCATACAGTTCGGCCAACGGAACCGAGATGCCGATTTCGGGCATGTGCAATATCGTGTCTCCGGACACGATGTGTCCCACCCAGTCGTCGCTGGAGCGGGCGAACACGGTTGCCTGCCGGCGGTCCTGTGCCAACATGACGTAGCGCTGAACCGATGGTGTGTCGCGATATTCCTGGTTCTTGGCGCCGATGTCGGTACTGGCCGTGCTTGGGCTGAGGACTTCGAAGACCACCACCGGATCGGTCACCACGAGGGCGTCCCCGGGAACCGGCGTGCAAGCAACGAATGCATCAGGGTAGCGGATGGATCCCGCCACAAGGACCTTCAGATCGGCGGTGTAAAGTTGGCATCGCTGACCGCGAAGGCGGCCGCCGACCGCGATCGCCAAGTTGCGCTGCATCGCCGAATGATCTGCAGTGCCCCCGGTCATCGCCACCGGCATGAACCCGTCGAACTCCCAGCGCAGGTCCTGCCCCTGCTCCCAAAGCAGGAATTCGTCCAGGGTCATCGGCCGTTCAAGCGCAATGCTCATGGGAAAACCTTATTCCGAAAGGCCCACTGATAACTCATCACCAACCGATGCTGAAGCAATGCGCCGAGTTTGCAGTGCCGAAGGATGCCGACGTGCCGGGAGGCAAGCGGTTCAGCCGCGCACATCGGCGTCGGGCGAGGGCGAGGCGACCCCCTCATACAGTTCGGCCATCGGGATCGAGATGCCGATCTCGGGCATGTCCAGAGTCTCGCCCGCGGCCACGATGTGGCCGACCCAGTCACTGCCTGAGCGAGCGAACACGGTTGCCTGCCGGCGGTCCTGTGTCAGCATGACGTAGCGCTGAACCGATGGTGTGTCGCGATACTCCTGGTTCTTGGCGCCGATGTCGGTGCTGGCCGTGCTCGGGCTGAGAACCTCGAAGATCACCACCGGGTCGGTCACCACCAGGGTGCCGACACCAAGCGGCGTGCATGAAACGTAGGCATCCGGGTAACGGATTGATCCGGCGGTACCAATTTTCAGGTTGCTGGTGTATGGTTGGCACGGTTTGCCGCGAAGCCGGCCGGTCAACGAGAATATCAGGTTGCGCTCGATCGCCGAGTGCTCCGACGTGCCCCCGGTCATCGCCACCGGCGCGAAGCCGTCGAACTCCCAGCGCATTTCCTGTCCGTGTTCCCAAACCAGGAACTCGTCCAGGGTCATCGGCCGCTCAAGCGCGAGGCTCATGGCAAACCCTCACATCGATGACGCTGATGCTACCATATCACCCCTCGGCGCGCAGCACCGCCAGATCGCAGCCTTCATCGGCCTGCAAGACTTGATCGGCAATCAGCCGGTCCCAGCCTCGTTTTGGCTTGGCCGGCGGTTTCCAGTCTGCTCGCCGGCGCTGCAACTCGGCCTCGGGGACCAGCAGGTCCAGCGACCGCGCCTTGACCGACAGGCGGATCCGGTCGCCGCTTTCCACCAGCCCCAGCGGGCCGCCGGCCGCCGCCTCGGGTGTGATGTGCAGCACGATGGTGCCGAATGCGGTGCCCGACATCCGGCAGTCGCTCATTCGCACCATGTCCTTCACGCCGGCCCGCGCCAGGCGGGAGGGGATCGGCAGGTAGCCGGCTTCCGGCATTCCCGCCGGAGTCAGCGACCCGGCATTCTTCAGCACCAGGATATCCGCCCCGGTTACCTCCAGTTCCGGGTCGTCGATCCGGTCCGCCAGATCTTCCAGCCCGTCGAACACCACCGCTCGCGCCTCGGTTTCGAACAGGGCAGGGGTCGCGGCGCTGCGCTTGAGGATCGCCCCGCGCGGCGCCAGCGACCCGAACAGCGCCACGATCCCGCCGACCGGCGACACCGGTTCGGCGACCGAGCGGATATAGCGCCGATCGACGAAAGCCGGTTCCAGCAGCCGTTCACGCAACGACAGTCCGGTCACGTCGATCGAGTCCAGATGCAGCAGGTCGCGCAACTCCCATAGCAGCGCCGGCATGCCGCCGGCGGCGTGGAAATCCTCCATGTAGCCGTCCCCCGTCGGCTTCAGGTCAACCAGCACTGGGGTAGAATCCGAAAGCGCGTTCAGCGTGTGCAGATCCACCCGTATCCCAAGCCGGCCGGCGATCGCGGTCAGATGGATCAGCGCGTTGGTCGACCCGCCCAGCGCCAGCAGCACCCGCAGCGCGTTCTCCACCGCCTGCGCGGTCATGATCTGGGACGGGCGGATCGGCTGCTCGATCAGCCGCACCGCCAGCGCGCCGGCCTCTTCCGCGGCTCGTAGTCGATCGGCATGTACCGCCGGGATAGAGCCGTGGCCGAGCGGCACCATGCCGAGCGTCTCGGCCAGGCAGGCCATGGTGGAGGCCGTCCCCATCACCCCGCAGGTTCCCGCGGTGGTCGCCAGGCGGCCTTCGATCAGATCGATGCGATCCTGGGTGACGGCGCCGGCGCGGTACTGTGCCCAATAGCGCCGGCAGTCGGTGCAGGCCGACAAACGCTCGCCTTGGAACGGCGTTGCCAGCATCGGCCCGGTCACCAGTTGCACCGCGGGCACGTCCGCCGAGGCCGCCGCCATCAGTTGGGCCGGCACGGTCTTGTCGCAGCCACCGACCAGCACGGCCGCGTCCATCGGCTGTGCGGTCAGCATCGCCTCGGTGTCCAGAGCTGCTAGGTTGCGGTAATGCATCGAGGTCGGAAACAGCGACGGTTCGCACAAGGACACCGTCGGGAACGGCATCGGCAGGCCGCCGGCGGCCAGCACGCCGCGCCTGACGGCCTCGATCAGTTCCGGCATCGTTCGGTGGCAGTTGTTGTAAGCCGATCCGGTGTCGACGATTCCCACCACCGGACGGTCCAGCATGGCCTGCGAATAGCCCATCGATTTGGCGAACGACCGCCGTAGATAAAGCGCGAAATCCTTGTCGCCATAGTTGGCCGTATTGCGGGCCAGGCCGCGCTTCGCTGGGATGTTTGTCATGCCGGGAACGATAGTCCCGGATGCTTCGGTGGTGAAGAGCGCCACCGGTGCATTATCAAATTGTTGTGACTCTGACCGTCTCATCGGTTACCAAGCGCCCGTAACCGATGGAGCCGGCGGCTTGAATCTCCGTTTTCTGGTCAGGGTCATTGCGCTTTTTGGCATGTCCGCGTGTGCGCCGACCTATTCGCCGGACACCTATGCAAGCAATGCGGCGCAGCAGGCCAATAAGGTCGAACAAGGCGTGGTTGTCGGCCTGCGCCCGGTTGCGGTCAGTGCTACCGGCACAGTCGGCACGCTGACCGGCGCGGCGGCCGGAGGGATCGGCGGCTCGCAGGTGGGCGTCGGGCCGTTCAGCGCGCTCGCGGCGCTGGGCGGGTCGTTCGCCGGCGGCCTTGCGGGATCGGCAGCCGAGCACGTGACCGCGGACACCCGGGCCTACGAGTATATTGTTCGCAAGCCGAACGGCGATCTCGTCAGCGTGACGCAGAACGACAAGACGCCGCTGGCGCTGGGTCAAAAGGTGCTGGTGATTGCCGGCCTGCAGGCCCGGGTGGTGCCTGACTACACGGTGCCTCCAGTGGTGTTGCCGGCCAAACCGGGCGCCATAGCCAAGGCCGAGGCCGCAATCGCTGCGAAACCAGAAACCGATGAGGCCGCGGCCAAGCCAGGCACCATGCCGATATCGGCGGTCACGGCAGTTAGCGCGGCACCGGCGGAGGTGGCACCAGCCGCGCCGCGGGCCGCCGCAATTCCGGCCGGCGCGCCGCAGAGTGCGACAAGCTCATCCAGCCCGGCCGACCCCGCCGGGTCGGGCGCCAGCCCGGCGCCCTAGCTTCGGGCCGGCGATGGCCGGCCGGGACTACGGATCAGGTGGCCCTTTCAGTTCAATGACGTTGCCCTCGGGGTCGGACACGTAGATCGACGGTCCCTGACCTTCGGCGCCGTAGCGGGACGCCACCGGAGCGGGATCGGCGCCGCAGGCTCGCAGGTGGGCAATGATTGCGTCAGCGTCGAACGGATCCACCCGCAGGCAGAAATGATCCAGGTTGCGGCCCTCGGCAGCGGGCGCGGCGCCTCCCTTCGCTCCCAACGGGCCATCGACCGGCACCAGGTCGATCAGTGCGCTGCCGGCCCGAAGCTGATAAAGCCCCAGCGTTTCCTGCACCTTTTCCACCGAGCAGCCGAGCGCCTCCTGATAGAAGCTCATCATCGTCCGCAGATCGATCACCCGCAGCACCAGATGGTCCAGATGCGTGATGGTCAGCATTGTTTCGCGCCTTTCCACTTTGGCCGTCCGATCTGGCCTTCCAATCCGCCTGGCCAAGCCTCACACTATGGGCATGTCCCGACGCTCGGTGGAAGTCACGACGGACCTTGTGCTGCGGGCATATCGTCACGGGCTGTTCCCGATGGCGGAGGGGCGTGCCGGCGACAAGCTGTTCTGGCTCGACCCGATCAAGCGCGGTGTGCTGCCGCTGGATGGGTTCCATCTGTCTCGTCGGTTGCTTCGCACGGTGCTGTCCGACAGCTTCATCGTCACCGCCGACCGTAACTTCGCCGGGACAATCGCCGGCTGCGCCACGCCGCTGCCGGATCGCACCGACACCTGGATCAATCCGCAGATCGAGCGGCTGTTCACCGAGCTGTTTCGCATGGGCCACGCCCATTCGGTCGAGGCCTGGCAAGGCGCCACCCTGGTCGGCGGGCTGTACGGCGTGGCGCTTGGCGGCGCGTTTTTCGGTGAGAGCATGTTCAGCTTCGCCCGCGATGCCTCCAAGGTCGCGTTGGTGCACTTGGTTGCGCGGCTGCGGCTGGGCGGCTTCCGTTTGCTGGACACCCAGTTCGTGACTGCCCATCTTGCACAGTTCGGCGCGGCCGAGATCCCGCGGGAGATCTACAAGCAGCACCTCGCCGAGGCGGTGGATCATCCCGCGGTGTGGCTGGCGGATCCCGGCGATGCCACACTGGAAGCGGAGTTTCGCGGCCTGGCCGGCCAAAGCGCGGAATAGCGGTTCGAAGCCGGCGGCGTGCGGGGGAAACCGCTATCCGATACGGTCCGGCTTCGGCGGCGTTCAGCGAGCAGGCGCATGTCGCGCGGCGTCTCCCGGAACGCCGGCTGTTGCTTTAGCGGCAAGTCGCCCGCAAAACCGCGATCCTGCCTCTATATTCGCCCCAGTGGGCGCTCAGTTTTGTTACATAATCGCAATGGTGCCGCCCGCGCCGCGGGGCATGGCCGTCAGCCGGGTCGATCGGCTGCTACCGCGCGGAGCCGCCGGCGAAGGCGGGCAAGTCAAGCCGCACTGGCGGACGTTGGCTACACGCACCGAGGTACAGGGCCGCGGCGGCAAACACCAGCGTGGCGATGTCGGCCATGTTCGCCAGCCGGGGCACCCCCGGTTGCGTAAGGTCTGCGGCAAGCATCGCCAACGCGATGCCTCGATGCGGCCGCATTGCCGACCGCAACGGATTCCGTTGCGCCGTAGTCGGTCGTCTGAACACTATCCGCAACCCGACCAGCGCAACCATGCCCAGCAGCAGAAGCGCCATATCGGCGAATCCGGCGCTGGCGTCCCAGGTGGTTACCGCAATGGACAGCTTCGGTAGTCGCGAAGCGATCCACGCCAGCGAGGCCATATCGACACAAAAACAGGCGGCCGTTTCGCGGCTGACGTCAACTCGATAGCGGATCAGATCGGACGCCGGCTGAAACAGCCGCTCGATCAGCGCATCGTCCAGCGCGGCGAAGGCTTTCCGCATGACAGTTCACTCACGAAATCGTGATCATGATCGTAGGCCAGATTGTCAGCGGTGAAGTCAAGGATTTCAGAACAAGTTCGTCGCGACACCCAATGAGGCCGCGGCCGCGGCGGCGCCGATGACGGCGGCGCCGATGGTTAGCCAGCGTATCCCGGTGATGATCGACACCGATGCCAGCACGATGGCGATTTCGAGCGCGCCGACGGTGTATTCGAAGCTGTGGTAGCGGTGTCCGGCGTGGTCGCGCTCCGCTTCCTCCTGTTTCGCCTTGATCTCCAGTTGTTTCATGCCTTCACCGCCCTGTGGATCGTTATGCATCCGAGCGGCATTGTCCCTGGCGTCCTTGATGCGGGCCTGGATCGCCGGATCGGCGGCATTGGGCAGGCTGGCCAGTATACCGGCCTCCGAGGTTCGCACCACCGCGCGGACATTGCGGGCCTGGAAGAACGCCCAATCGTTGGACAGCGCCACGTGGTGCGTCAGGTAGGCGTTTTGGGCTGCCTTACCGCCGATCTCGGTCACCGCCAGCACTGCGGCGAGCAGCGAGACCAGCATTGCGACCCGACGTGCCCAGGGATCGGCGTGCGGGGCATGTCCTTCAATCGTCTCGTGCGCTCGTTCCATCGACTCGCTCATCGCGGCTTTCTCCTGCGGGGGCGGCAAGACTTGGTCATAAACGCCTGACGCGGCCAGACGAAAATCCGGCATGGCGGGCGCTGTAAAGTGTGGGGGCCTCGGCCGGTTCCCTGGCGAAATGACAGCGTGGTGGCGGGGTGATACCCTGCCACCAAGCGCGGCACCCAAGTCGCGCGCGGGGAAGTGTGCCATGAAATATCTGACCGACGAGATGATCAGCGGCCTGTTACCGGCGGAGACGTCATCGTTCGCCTCACCGGTGCCCACGCAGATCGTCTCCAGCGACGAGTTCGAGCCAGTGCCCCAGAGCGCCCGCCAGCGCGAGGTCGAGGTTCGGCTGACCGACATGAGCGACCGGATTTCGCGACGGCTGGGCACTTCGCGGCGGGCGTTTTTCCAGACCGCGGCGGGGATGGCGGCTTCGTTCGTGGCGATCAACCAGGTGTTCGGCAACCTGTTCGAGGCAAGCGAGGCGGAGGCGGCGACGCCGGAGCTGGCCGACGCTCGGGCCGGGGCGCTGGCGGGACAGATGGTGATCGACGGGCATACGCATTTCCTGCGCGACGACACCAGGCTGACGGGATTTGTTGCCGCCCGCGAGGCGGTTGGGCAGTTCGGCTGGAACAAGGAGCTGGCGGCCAAGCCGCAGACGCTGGATGATCTGAAGTTCAACAATTACGTCAAAGAAATTTACATGGACAGCGACACCAAGATCGCGTTGCTGTCGAACTCGCCATCCGACGTGCCGGCGGACTGGTTCATCCCGCAGGAGCAGGTGTTCAAGACCCGCGAGATGGTCAACGCAAAGGCTGGGTCGAAGCGGATGATGGCGCATTTCACCATCACCCCGGGCCAGCCGGGCTGGCTCGATCAGGTTGACGAGGCGATCGAACGTTTCAAGCCCGATTCGTGGAAGGGCTACACCGTCGGCGACAACACCCACAAGGAGCTGGCCAATTTCCCCTGGCACGCCGACGACCAGAAGCTGATGTATCCGTTTTACGAGAAGATCGCGCGGACCGGCATCCGCAACGTCTGCATCCACAAGGGCCTGTTTGCGCCGGCGGTCGAGGCGAAGTTTCCAAGGCTGCGGCCGTATGCCGACGTCAGCGATATCGGCCACGCCGCGAAGGACTGGCCGCAGTTGAATTTCGTGGTCTATCACGCAGGGTATCGCTGGGTCGGCGGTAGCCCGGCGGACGGCATGGCCGAATTCGACCAGACCGGGCGAAGCTCGTGGGTGTCCGACCTGGCCGAGATCCCGGCGAAATACGGCGTGCACAATGTCTACGGCGATGTCGGCCAGTTGTTCGCCTGGACCTCGGTCGCCGAACCCAGGCTGGCGGCGGCGCTGATGGGGATCCTGATCAAGGGGCTGGGGCCGGATCACGTCGTCTGGGGCACCGACGCGGTCTGGACCGGCGCGCCGCAATGGCAGATCGAGGGGCTGCGCCGGCTGGAGATCCCGTCCGATATGCAGAAGAAACACGGCTTCGAACCGCTGGGCGCGGCAGACGGCCCACTCAAGACGGCAATCTTCAGCGGCAACACGATGCGCTTATATGGTCTGGAGCAGCACGCGTCCTTGGTCCCGCACGATCGTTTCGCGACCATCAAGGCGGACTGCCAGGCCAACGGGCCGGGGCGGAGCAACCTGCGTTACGGCTATGTCAGCAAGCCGGGGTAACGTTTTCGGGTCACGCCGCCTGCTATTGGGGTTGGTGCTCGGCGTCGTGGTGCGCGAGGCCTCGGCACAAGTCGCGGTGAAGATGTCGGCACTGGACGCCAAGTATCAGGACAGGCCGCATGGTGGGGGAGTTGCCAGGCGTGCAGCTTCTTTCGTCGGCCTGCATCGCGTCAGGTTGTAGCGGGCGACGTCAGTCCGCACGGTTGGTGCCGGCTGTTCGACATGCCGGATTGATCGAAGGGGTGCTTGGCTACCTCGAGCAGCGGGACACGTGCCAATCGGACACGGAATTGAGTCTTCGGCGACGCACACCATCGCAGGCGAACAGGTCAGGTAGATCGCCACTACGTCGCCCCGGTTCACGCCCAGGCTGCGCAGCCTGTTGGCGCAGCGTGCGACTTGGTCGCGCAGTTCGCGGTAGGTGATGCGGCGGACATCGCCCGACTCACCCTCCCAGATCACCGCGTCACGGTCGGCGGTGGCAGGGTTTCGGCATGGCGGTCGACGCAGTTGTCGGCAACGTTGAGCAAGCCTCCGGCATAGTAACGAAAATCGCCAAGCTCGCCCTGCCGAAGCTCGTCCCCGGGCGCATCCACCGCATGTGCCGCGCCGCCCATTCCCAGTACTGGTCCGGCCCCAATGGCTATTTAGGCGGCGCGCGCTTTTGCCAGCAATTCAGCTTGGGCATCGAGGCGCCAGCGGTCGGGCAGCGGGGCCAGTTTGGCACTGGTTAGGGCGGCGACGGCTTCCATGGCTTGGGTTTCCCTATTTTTGTGTGGCGCGGCCGCCTCTGTGGTTCAGAGCCTTCAACGAACACCCCGCGCAGCGCCAGCGTGGTCAGGCTGCACGCGATGGACCCGACGCATTTGCCTGGGCGCGGCTTGTGCCATTCGACCGACCAGTTCATCGCACCCAACAGCAGCAGGCGCAGGTGGGCCAAGTCGGTGTCGGGACGAATCGCACCGCGCGCCGCAGCATCGGCCAGAACATCGCGCCGCCACTGCTCATACTGCTCGCGGCTATGCATCGTGGCTGCGCGCACATGGGGCGGGACGTGGCCAAAGATGCGGATGTTGGCGCCGGTGTAGTCGTCCTGTTCCCGCAGGGCATGCAGATGGGCGCTGATCGCGGCTTGCACCCGTTCCGCCGGCGCCGCGTGGGGGCCTAAACGGTCGACTCGCCGGCGGGATTCCTCCGATACGGTGGCGACGCCGGTGTTCAGCACTTCGATAACGATCTCTTCCTTGGAGGCAAAATGATAGTACAGGCTCGCGGTCTTCATGCCGCACACGGTGGCGATATCGCGCACACTTGTCTCGGCGTAGCCGCGCTGACGGAACAGCCGGGCCGCGTGGTCCAGGATCATGCGGCGGGACCTGTTGGGCGATGGGTCCGGCGCTGGCTTCAATGCGGCGCTCATCTACCGGACGTTAGTTTGGTGGGTTTGGCGGTTTCAAGATTGGGCGGATCGGGGGAGTAGGGGTCGTTTCACTTCGACGGCCGGTCCAGCCATTGATGAAAGAAGTCGCGCATCTGCCCACGCGTGGCCACCGTGGCGGCTGGATCGAACTGCAGGAAATGACCGAGATACCAACGCGGTGGCGCCGGTCAGTGGAACGCGCGTGTAGCGGCAGCGCGAAGTGCAATTTGGACCCCGGTTTCATTCTGACCCTTTATCATTACCTCGCAGTCCGCGGCGGGTGTCCGTTCATCGCCGCCTCCGATAAGGATTAGAGTATGCAGCGTCATGATCCCACTGCTCCAAGGGCAAGCCGGGTAGTAGGCAACGGCTGCCCGGAAATGAACTGTACTCTCGAGTGGTCCGCGCTGCGCAACCATCAACGCCGCCAATCCGTCCGTTGAAAAGCCGAGCACGGCGACGCGCGTCGGGTCCACGAAGGAGTGCTTATCGAGCCATCCAATTGCAGCATAGGCGTCAAGCGCTTCCGCCGGAGCTCCGGCCCCACAGTTGCAGGCATTGGCCGAGCCCAGTCTATCCAGCACCAGGACAACATAAGCCGCCGTCTGAAACTCCCGGCCACGTATGATGTAGGTAAGTCCGAAACCCTCGCAGCCATGCAGAATAACGATCGCGGCTTGCGGATCCGCGCTTTTGGGCCGAAGCATGTAACCGAGTAGCGGCTGTTTGCTGCGCGCGCTGCTGAGCTCGGCCCGCGTCGGCGCGACTTGGACCAGTTCTTCAGGTCCGCATGCGGGTTTAACGTAGATTGAGACGAGGACGGCAATAAGACAGAATATCCCAAGCCGTGCGGCAGTGACTCTCATGCCGGTTTCTCCCACGACTGACAAAATCCTGCTCTCGACGGCACAGGGTCATTCCGATACATAGCATGAAGGCCAATGTTCGATGCTTCGACCACCTTCTTGTGCTGCGGGCGTTCATCATCGGCACACTCCGCGGCTGGGTCGCAGTCTTGCCCACCACAGAACTCTCTCGCCGGACCCGAAGTCGGACCGGGTCACTCCCTATGAAAGGTGCATGCGCATGACGCTTCGGGTGACCGGCGAATCAGCCATTACCTGTCCTCTCTGCGGCACGTCCAAAACCCAGATGATGCCGACCGACGCCTGCCAGTTTTTCTACGACTGCACCGGATGCGGAACGTTGCTGCGCCCCAAACCCGGCGATTGCTGCGTTTTTTGCTCCTTCGGGACCGTCCCGTGCCCGCCCATTCAGGAGGCAGGCCGAAAGGCTGCCGTAGGCGGCGGCGGTTGTCACAGTCCGAACTGTTCGTGATTATCGGGGTAGCGCACGCCGAGGAAGCCGAGGCTGCCCATGCGGGCAAGCACATCGCGGGGAACCGAGAATGCCGGTTCTGCAAACCAGATCGTGCCCCGGGGCGGAGTTTGATCGCAACGCCGCCGCCCATTCAGACGTGCTGGAGCAACTGCGTGATCGCCACCGCCACTTCCTGCGCGGCGGCATCGTCATCGGCATCGGCATCGGCATAGTCAGTGCAGTGCCCTGCATGATCATTGCCAACGACGCCACCGTGAAGAGTGTTCGTTCCCTCAAAGAAACGGTCAAGAAGCATTTGCGCGCAAGAAATCGCCTTCGAGAACAAGCTGCCGTGCCTCTATCTGGTGGGCTGCGGAGGCGCCTACCTGCCGGGAGCAGGATCGAGTGTTCCCAGCAGTGCCGCATGTCCGCCGCGGGCCTGCGGCAACTGTCCACGGTGTTTGGGGCCGCCACCGCGGGAGGCGCCTATATCCCAGCCCTGGGTGATGAGGTGGTGATGGTGCGCGGCTCGGGTCGCATCCATCTCGGTGATCCGCCAATCGTCAAGGCAGCGATCAAGGAGGTGGTCGACGGCAAGACGCTGGGCGGCGCGGACATGCACACCAACGTGTCCGGCTTCGCCGACTACCTCGCCGAAACCGAACTCGGCGCGCTCCACAAGCTGCGTGACATCGTCGCCGCGTTGAATTTGCCCGCGACGCCCGCGGCCACCGCGCCAGGGCCGCCCACCTTTGCACAACCCGGCCGACCTCGGCGGGGTTGTCGGGGTCGATCTGCGGCGCCTTACGACGTGCGCGAGGTCCTCGCCAGGATCGTCGATGGCAGCGAGTTCGAGGAGTTCAACCCAGGTTACGGCTCCACCCTGGTCTGCGGCTTCGCCCAGGTCCGCGGCGAACGTATTTCCGACTGCTGAGAGTGAATCTGGTTTGACGCCTAGGCACATCGGCAAAAACGTATGCTGAAGCGATAATTCCTGGCGGAGAGGGAGGGATTCGAACCCTCGGTACCCCGCAAAGGGTACAACGGTTTTCGAGACCGCCCCGATCGACCGCTCCGGCACCTCTCCACGACGGCGAGCCTGAGACGGGGCACGCCCGAACCGTGACCTAGCCGCTAACCCCCCGCCGATGCAAGCGCCGGCAAGATAACCGAACTGTTTCTCGACGTACCAAGTGTCCCTGCCGATCAAGCGCGCTGTCGTTTCCCCATCGGTCCAACGATGCGCGGCGAAACTCCCCGCCAAGCGCGCTGCGAAGCCGCCGCAACCAAGAGCAACGCCATCCTCTTGCCCAACCCCAAGCGTAGTGAATTAATACCGTGGACCTAGACGCCGGGGGACACATGACCAGACTGACCTGGGAACACATCCATCTGCGCTCACCGGACCCCGAGGCGACCGCCAATTGGTACCACGATAAGCTGGGGGCGGAGATCGTTAGAGCCAGGCAACCTGACGGCTCCTGCCGCATCGACCTCAACCTGGCCGGACAAAAAGTCTTCATCGCCAAGGCGCAACCCGGTTCGACCGCTGTGGCACCGTCCTCACCCTATCTCGGGCTCGACCATTTCGGGCTGACAGTCGACGACATAGACACAGCCGTCGCCGACCTGAAGGCCAAGGGCGTCCACTTCACGATGGACGTAACCACCAATCGCCCAGGAGAGTGCGGATCGCCTTCCTGAAGGCGCCCGAAAACGTCTCCATCGAACTGATCCAACGCGGCTAGCCTCGCCGACGGGCCACCCACCAACGCCGCTAGACCCGATCCTCCGCCACGATCAGCGCCTTGATCGCCCCCAGGTCGCGGACAAACGCCTGGTATTCCCGAGCCTTCGCCGCCGCATCGGGAATGCGCAACAGAAACGACGGATGCACCGTGACGAACACGGTCTGCCCGTCCGGCGCGCGCATCTGGCGACCGCGCTCGCGGCTGATGGTCACGCCGCGGCCCAGCCCGGCACGTGCCGCCGACGCGCCCATCAGCACCACCAGACGCGGCCGCAAATGGACCCGTTCGACATCTAGCCAGAACTTGCAGGCCTGGATTTCCGGCACTTCCGGCGTCTGGTGGATCCGGCGCTTGCCGCGCTGGGTGAACTTGAAGTGCTTGACCGCATTGGTGACGTAAACCATTCGGCGGTCGAGCCCGGCCTCTTCCATCGCCCGGTCCATGATCTGCCCTGCGGGTCCGACAAACGGGCGCCCGATGGTATCCTCCTGATCGCCAGGCTGCTCACCGACGAACATCGCGGCGGCATCGGCGGGTCCCTCGCCGAACACCGTCTGCGTCGCCGGCGCACATAGCGGGCAGCGTTGGCAGACAGCGGCCTCGTTCGCCGCATCCCGCAGCGCCGGGTCGGATTTCGGATGCAGCACGACCGGACCCAAGGGCGCCCGATCCGGCGGACGCGATATCTCGTCCAAAGCCTCCGCTTCGGGAACCGAGACATCTAGCGTTGCCTCCCGCAGCAGCGTCTCGCGCTCCGCGTCCCACCAGGCCCGCAACGCCGCATCGTCCGCGGCTTCGCGCAGGCCCGACCCGAACCGTAGTTCGGAGCGGTCCCAGTGCGCCGCGCCGTCGGGGGTCACAATCGACAGCGCCAGGTCGGGGAACCGCCGCACGATCAGTTGGGCGTTCGCCGCCAGCACGAAATGCGCCGGCTCAAACCAGCCGACGAAGCGGGTTGCGCCGCCCTCGGGTACCGCCAGGTAGCGCATGTGGGTGCGCATGCGATGGGCGTCGGCACGCACCGCCAGTGCCATGCGCCGGACCGCCGCCAAGTCGGGATCGGGGTCGCCGCCCAGCAGCTTCTCGCCCTGGTTCACGCGCCAGAACAGCTTGTACAGCAGGCTGAAGCGGTCCGGTTCGCGCGCCTGAATCGCCAGCGCGGCCAGCGATACAAGTTCGCGCGGAACCTGGAAGCCGCTGGACTCGGCTGCCACATCGGTCGCCTCGCCGCCAACAGTCCAGGCCAGCGCCGCCGGCGTGACGCCCGCCAGGATCAGTCCGCGGGCGACCTGGCGCCAGCCATCCCAATCGGTTTCGCCGCGCAGCACGATGGTTTGCATAGCGGCAGCAAACTCCAGGATGGATGGGTTTCCAAGCCCGCGTTTCTGACTATGGTGCGCCCGGCATGGTGCGTACCTTTTGGCATTCGGCCTGGTGGCTGCTGGTGGCGGCCAACTTGTTTTGGGCCGGCAATATCGTGCTGGCCCGAGGACTCGCCGGGCAGGTTCCGCCGGTGTCGCTGGCGTACTGGCGCTGGACCGGAGCATTCATCGTCTCGGTCGGTTTTGCCTGGCCCGGGCTGAAGCACGATCTGCCGATCATGTTGGGACGGTGGAAGATGATGCTGCTGCTGTCAGCCACCGGGATCGCCTGCTACAACACGATGTCGTATATCGGCCTGACCAGCACCTCGGCGCTGAACGTGCTGTTGCTGCAATCGGCGACGCCGCTGATCATCATCGTCTGGGCCTATCTGCTGTTTCGCGAAACGCCGACCATCTGGCAGGCGCTGGGCGTGCTGGTCTCACTGGCCGGCGTCGGCGCCATCGCCGGGCACGGATCGCTGCAAATGCTGGCGCGCCTGCATCTTGCCCGCGGCGATCTGTGGGTGCTGGGCGGGCTGCTGATCTACGCGTTGTATTGCGTCATTCTGCGGCAGCGCCCGGCTGTACGCCCGCTCAGCTTCCTGGTCGTCGCGATGGGCATCGGGTCGGTCATGATGCTGCCGTTCATGTTGTGGGAGTATGCCGCCGGGGCCCGGATCCACGGCGGCCCTTGGTCGTACGCGGCGATCGCCTATACCGCGGTGCTGCCGTCGTTCGTTGCCTACCTGCTGTTCAACCGCGGAGTGGAGTTGATCGGCGCCGCCCGAGCCGGCCAGTCGATGCACCTGATGCCGTTGTTCGGCAGCATTCTCGCCATCGTCTTCCTGCACGAGACGTTCCGCATCTACCACGTGTTCGGGATTGCGGCGATCGCGGCCGGCATCGGTCTTGCCTCGATCCGCGCCGCGCCGGGCCGTGCGACGGTGCGGAATCCCACCACAACGTGATCCGGTGGAGGCACGCAATACTTGATCGGGCGCGTCATCGCGCGCACGTGATCTCCCTCCATCCGGGGGCGCTGATGCAACGATCGTCTTTGGTTATTGTGATAATGACGATTCTATCGTGCGGTATGGCCAGCGCCGTGGAGGCGACGTCGACGCAGGCTGCCGCACCGCCTCAGCCGACGGCGACTCCGCAACCGCCGCCCACCGCCGTGCCGCCGCCAACCGGTGCGCCGCCGCCGACGGCGGGCACCACCCAATCGCCCTCGCCCCAATCGCTCCCGCCTGGCGCCGTGCAGGCGCCTTCGGCTTCGTCCACCGCGCAGGCGCTTCCGGCCTCGTCCGCCGCGCCGGCGCCTGCAAAAACGGGCGTTACGGCGTCTTCCCCGGCACCGGGCGCTGCGCCGCCGTCAAACGTGGTGCCGGCCTCGCCTTCTGGGGGTGCCGCACAGGCTTCGCCACCCACCGGAACCGCGCCGCCGCCTCCCGCCGCCGAAGCGACCCCGGCGCCGCAGGGCACCGCTAAGGGGGCGCCTGCGCCCGACGCGCTCCAAGTCCCGCCGCCACCCGCTACATCGCCGCCTCCGGCTACCACACCGCCGGCGCAAAGTGCGGTTCAGTCCGTATCGCCCGCAGCGGCCGAGGCCATCCTGGGCCAGCGCGTCACTGATCAGGACGGCAAGGACATCGGCCGCCTGGTGGACGTGCTGGTGAACGTCAGTGGTCAGCCGCAGGCGGCAGTGATCGACTTCGGCGGCTTCATGGGGGTCGGCAACCGCAAGATCGCGGTCCACTGGAGCGCGCTGCATTTCACTCCGGGAGACGCCAAGCGCAAAGTCACGCTGGAGATGACGCCCGACCAGATCAAGGCAGCGCCAGAATTCCTCAATACCGACAAGGCGGCCTCGGTGGTCACCCCGGCGAACACCGCCGCGGCATCGCCTTGATCGCGTGATGCCGCGCCTCGCTCTGCGACGACCGGGAGCGAACCGAGCCCTCGACCTGGTCAATTTTTTCGTCGCCGATGTGCAAACCGGGTTTGGTCCGTTCGTCGCGGTCTATCTGACCACCAATAAATGGACCCAGATCGACATCGGCTACGCCCTGACGCTGGGCACCATGACCTCGCTCATCAGCCAGCTTCCGGCCGGTGTGTTGGTGGATGCGATGCGCAACAAGCGGATCGCCGCCAGCGGGGCGCTGGTCGGCATCATCGCCGCCGCCCTGTTATTGGCGGTGCGGCCGCAGCAACTGCCGGTGCTGGTGGCGCAGATGCTGCACGGCTTTGCCAGTTGCGTCATGACACCGGCGATCGCGGCGATCAGCCTGCATACCGTCGGCTACGCCGCTCTGGGCGAGCGGCTTGGCCGCAACGCCCGTTATGCCTCGATCGGCAATGGCCTGGCCGCCGCCGTCATGGGCGCAACCGGAGCGTATTTTTCCTCCCGGTTCGTGTTCCTGCTGACCGCCGCGCTGTGCGTGCCGGCGCTGGCCGCGTTATGGTCGATCGGCGCCGGAGAGCATGCCAGGGCGCAGACCACCAGCCGGGTGATGGATCTAGCCGGCCTGAAGCGGTTGCTGGTCGATCGGCGGCTGCTGATTTTCGCCACCTGCGTGATGCTGTTCCATCTGTCCAACGCCGCCATGCTGCCGTTGGCCGGCGCCGAGGTGACCATGCGGGCAGGCCATTTCGCCAACCTGATCATCGCCGCCTGCATCGTCGTGCCGCAGGCGATCGTCGCGCTGATGTCGCCGTGGGTGGGACGCATGGCCGAGACCGTCGGGCGCAGGCGTCTGCTGCTGCTGGGTTGGGGAGCACTGCCGCTGCGCGGACTGCTGCTCGCGGTTCTGCCAGGTTCCTGGCCGCTGGTGATGGGACAGGCGATCAGCGGTGTCAGCGCCGCGGTGTTCGGCGTGCTGCTGCCTTTGCTGGCGGCCGACCTGACGATTGGCACCTCGCACTTCAACCTGTGCATAGGGGTTCTGGGATTGGCGATGTACCTCGGTGCGGCCGCCAGCACGACCATATCGGGCGGAATCGCCGATAGCGCCGGCATGGAGACGGCTTTCATGGTGCTGGCCGCGGTCGGCGCGGTCGGATTCCTCGCGGTCTGGCTGGCGATGCCGGAGACGAAGCCGGATCGGCCGTCGATTAGTCCCGCAATTCAGGAATGACCCACAGCGGCTTGTCACCACGAACCACGCGTTGGCAGTTGTCGAACGCGTTGCGGAACCTGGTATACTGGTTGTCCCAGGTCGGGCCGGCGAGATGCGCCGTCAACACCACATTCGGCAGCGTGAACAGCGGGTTGTTCGGCGGCGGCGGCTCGCTGTCGAACACATCCAGCCCGGCGCCGGCGATTGTGCCAGCCGACAACGCCTCGATCAGCGCCGGTTCGTCCACCACCGGGCCGCGGCAGGTGTTCACCAGATAGGCAGACGGCTTCATCATCTTGAACTGTGCCGCGCCCATCATGTGCCGGGTCGGCTTGCTCAGCGGCACGTGCAGCGACACCACATCCGAGGTGCGCAACACCTCCTCGAACAACGCGAAGCGGACGCCGAGTCCATCTGCCTGGTCCTCGGTCAGTCGGACGACGTCGTAGTACTGCACAGCCATGCCGAACGCCTGGGCGAGGCGCGCGGTCTTCTTGCCGATAGTGCCGAGCCCGATGATGCCCAGCGTGCGGTTCTTCAATTCATACAGCTTGACGTCGTCCACATTGTTACCGCGCCAGCGGCCGGCGGCGACGTTGGTATGCTGCCAGACGAGGCGACGGCACACCGCCAGCATCAGCAGGATCGCGTGTTCCGACACCGCGGTGGAGTTGGCACCGCCATTGCTGCAGATCGGCACGCCGGCGCGTCGCGCGGCTTCAATGTCGCATCGGTCGTAGCCGGCCGACAGCAATTGAACCAGCTTCAGTTTCGGGGCGGATCGGTAGAACGCGTCGTCCATGGTACCGTCGCCGAAGCCGACCAGGCAGACGGCGTCGGCCAAGGCCGCGTTGAATTCGGCGCTGCCATGCCGAGCGACCACCGTGTCCAGATTGGCTGGCAGCAACTCGCGCGCGACGCTGACCTCGTTCAGCGGGTTATCGGCAATGATGATCTTGGTCATCGTTCCCCCAGGCTATGATCTTCGGGTCTGGTCTTCGATCGATCAGCCTAAATCGGTTTCCCCACACGCGCCAAAACCGCGCCTCCGCAGCCGTCGCCCAAGCCGTGGGCAATTCGCCGATCTCAACGATGCCGAATTTCTGGGCATTCAAGTAATTCGGATCGGATTATTGCGCGCCAAGGCTCTCCCAACCCGGGCACCGCCCTAACTTCGTTTCTCGTCAGAACCCTGCAGATCCCGGATGTATTCCAGATCGAGCCGGACCGCCAGGCCTGCCCGACACCGAGGCAGGGCAAAGCCATCGGCCAGCCCCCTGCCGTTGGCACATTGATTGCATGGAAGTCTTAGCCGTCCATCAAGACGGGGAACAACAAACCGAAACAACAACAGGCGCGGGACAGTCACTGATGTCATTGGACGAACCCTTTCTATCTCGACGCGGTCTCGGCCGTCTCGGAGTGGCCGCGGCAACGCTGGCCGCGGTCGGCACCGCCAAACCCGCAACGTCCCAGGCGCAGCCGCAACCCACCGGCGGCACCATCAAGGTCGGCATCCTGCATTCGCTGTCCGGCACCATGGCCATCAGCGAGACCACGCTGAAGGACGTCATGCTGATGCTGATCGATCAGCAGAACAAGAAAGGCGGCCTGCTCGGCAAGAAGCTGGAGCCCGTGGTGGTCGATCCGGCGTCCAACTGGCCACTGTTCGCGGAAAAGGCCCGCCAGCTTCTATCGGTTGACAAGGTCGCAGCTGTATTCGGCTGCTGGACCTCGGTGTCGCGCAAATCCGTGCTGCCGGTTTTCGAGGAACTCAACGGCATCCTGTTCTACCCGGTGCAATACGAGGGCCAGGAGTGTAGCCGTAACGTATTCTATACCGGCGCGGCTCCGAACCAGCAGGCGATCCCGGCGGTGGATTACCTGATGCAGGAAAACAACGTGAAGCGCTGGGTACTCGCCGGCACCGATTACGTCTATCCGCGCACCACCAACCAGATCCTGGAAGCCTACCTGAAGTTGAAGGGTGTCGCGCCAACCGACATCATGATCAACTACACGCCGTTCGGTCAGTCCGACTGGCAGAACATCGTTTCATCGATCAAGCAATTCGGCTCCGCCGGCAAGAAGACCGCGGTGGTGTCGACCATCAACGGCGATGCCAACGTACCTTTCTACAAGGAACTCGGTAACCAGGGAATCAAGGCCACCGACATTCCGGTGGTGGCGTTCAGCGTCGGTGAAGAAGAACTCGCCGGCGTCGATACCAAACCGCTGCTCGGCCACCTGGCAGCCTGGAACTACTTCGAGAGCGTCGATACCCGCGAAAACAAGGCATTCATCAAGGAGTGGAAAGCCTTCACCAAGAACCCGAAACGTACCACCAATGACCCGATGGAGGCACACTACATCGGCTTCAACATGTGGGTGAAGGGCGTGCAGAAGGCTGGCACCACCAATCCCGACGCGGTTATCGAGGCGCTGATCGGTGTGTCCGTGCCCAATCTGTCCGGCGGTTACTCGGCGTTGATGCCGAACCATCACATTACCAAGCCGGTGCTGATCGGCGAGATCCAGCCCGACGGCCAGTTCAACATCGTTTCCGAGACGCCGGGCCTCGCCGTGGCCCAGGAATGGTCGCCCTACGTCGAAGATACCAAGGACCTGATCGGCGACTGGCGTGCGCCATTGAAATGCGGTGCGTTCAACGTGAAGACCGGCACGTGCACCGCGGGCAAGAAGGCATGATCGCCTGATTGCCCGAAGGGGGCGGCCGTTTCCTCCCGGCCGCCCCCATTCTTTTTTGCTGAAGGATGCGCGATGCGTTGGCTGATCGCAGCATGGCTCTTGCTGATAGTCGTGGCTCTGGCTGTCGTGGTTCTGCCCACGCCGCCGGCGCGCGCCCAGGCCGGCGACGAAGACGCCTACAGCGAACTCGCCGGATCGGCCCTGACGATATCTCCCGCAGCGTTTGAGTCGGTACGCCGCGGTGTCGAGCAACTCGCGATATCGGGTGATCCGCGTGCCGCCGCGGTGATCGGTGCGCTGCATGACGGCCTGCTGTATGCCCGCGACGATCGCGCGCTGTTCATTCAGCAGCCCGACGGCAAGTATACCGACGCCCGCACCGGAGCCCCGGCGCCGGACGTCAGCGATGACGATGTGAAACCAGTCCGGGTCAATAACGCCGTGCGCGGCGCCATCGACGAGGCGCTGGGCGTGCTGCAACTGTTCGCCCCGGATGCGCCGACCCGGCTGCATGCCGCCTCGGCGGTGTTCACCTCGCACGACCCCGCCGCCCTGCCGGCCTTGGACAAGGCATTGGCCAAGGAAACCAACCCCGAGGTCAGGCGACGCATGCAGCAGGCACAGGCCGCCGCGCTGCTGTCCGCGCCCAATGCCAGCCAAAGTGATAAACTCGCCGCTGTGACGACGCTTCGGGCGCGCGGCGATCAGGACGCCCGCAGCCAGTTGGCGGCACTCGCCGGCCAGTCCGGCCCGGTCGCCACCGCCGCCGCCGCCGCCGTGATCTCGATCGATCGCATCCTGCAGATCTGGAGCCTGGCGGAAAGCGTCTATTACGGCATCAGCCTGGGTTCGGTGCTGCTTCTGGCCGCCGCCGGACTGGCGATCACCTTCGGCGTGATGGGCGTCATCAACATGGCGCACGGCGAAATGGTGATGATCGGCGCCTACGTGACCTTCGTCGTGCAGCAGCTGATGCATGCCTATCTGCCGTCGCTCTACGCATTCAGTCTGCTGATCGCGGTGCCGATGGCCTTCCTGGTCTCGGGCGGTATCGGCGTCGCGGTCGAGCGCAGCCTGATCCGCTGGCTCTACGGCCGCCCGCTGGAAACGCTGCTGGCGACCTGGGGTCTATCCCTGGTAATGCAGCAAGTAGTGCGTTCGTTGTTTGGCGCCAACAATCGCCAGGTCGATACGCCGGGCTGGATGAGCGGCGCGTTCCAACTCGGCGGCCTGACGCTGACCTATAATCGGGTCTACATCATTCTGTTCGCCTTCCTGGTGATCGCCGCCCTGATGGCGGCGCTGCGCTACACCCCGCTCGGGCTGCGCATGCGCGCCGTCACCCAGAACCGCCGAATGGCCGCGGCGATGGGCATCCGCACGCCGTGGATCGATGCGCTGACCTTCGGCCTCGGTTCGGGCGTGGCCGGCATCGCCGGCGTGGCACTCTCCCAGATCGACAACGTGTCACCCAATCTGGGCCAAGGCTACATCATCGACAGTTTCATGGTGGTGGTGTTCGGCGGGGTCGGCAACCTGTGGGGCACCACATTGGGGGCGCTGACTTTGGGCATCGTCAACAAGTTCCTCGAACCGATCGCCGGGGCGGTGCTGGCCAAGATCGTCGTGCTGGTGCTGCTTATCCTCTTTGTGCAACGAAACCCGCGCGGCATGTTCCCCCTGAAAGGCCGAGCGGTGGAGGCGTGAAGCTCGATCGCTCCACCTCCATCACTCTGGTCGCGGTCATCGGCGTGGCCCTGCTGTTGGCCCTCTCCAACCAACTGACCGCGGCTTCCTCGGGCCTGCATGTGTCAACCTACGTGATCGCTTTGGCCGGAAAATATCTCTGCTTTGCCATGTTGGCACTGGCTATCGATCTGGTCTGGGGCTTCGCTGGCATTCTGTCCCTGGGTCATGCGGCGTTCTTCGCCTTGGGCGGCTACGCCATGGGCATGTATCTGATGCGCCAGATCGGAACCCGGGGGGTCTACGGCAACGCAATGCTGCCCGACTTCATGGTGTTCCTCGGCTGGAAGCACTTGCCCTGGTACTGGCACGGCTTCGAATGGTTCGGCTTCGCCATCCTGATGGCCCTGCTTGTGCCGGCGCTGCTGGCCGGGGTGTTCGGCTGGCTGGCGTTCCGCTCCAGGGTCACCGGCGTTTACCTGTCGATCATCACCCAGGCGCTGACCTACGCTCTGCTGCTGGCATTTTTTCGCAACGACATGGGATTCGGCGGCAACAACGGGATGACCGATTTCAAGGACATCCTAGGGTTCAACGTGCAGGCCGACGCCACCCGCTCGGCGTTGCTGGTGATCTCGGCCGTGGTCTTGTGCGCGCAGCTGCTGCTCGCGCGCTTTATCGTCGACTCGCGCTTCGGCAAAATCCTGATCGCGGTGCGCGATACCGAAAGCCGCACCCGGTTCCTCGGCTACCGCCCGGAATCCTACAAGCTCGTGGTGTGGGTGCTGTCGGCGGTGATGGCGGGGATCGGCGGCGCTCTCTACGTGCCGCAGGTCGGCATCATCAACCCCAGCGAATTCGCCCCCGGCAATTCGATCGAGGCCGTGATCTGGGTCGCGGTCGGCGGCCGCGGCACTCTGGTCGGCGCCATCCTCGGCGCCATCCTGGTGAACTTCGGCAAGACCTGGTTCACCAGCGCGCTGCCGGAGATCTGGCTCTACGCGCTCGGTGCGATGTTCATCTTCGTCACGCTGTTCCTGCCGCGCGGCGTGATGGGCCTGTTCCGCGCCCGCGCGCCCAAGGAACCCGAACCCGAGGCGCCGGCCGTCGCGGCAGCGCACGAGGTGACCGGGTGAGTGACACCGCCGACACGCTGCTTTATCTCGATGGCGTCACGGTCACGTTCGATGGATTTCGCGCGCTCAATGCACTTTCGCTAGTACTGAGCGAGGGCGAGATGCGCGCAGTGATCGGCCCAAACGGCGCCGGGAAAACCACGATGATGGACGTGATCACCGGCAAGACCCGCCCCGACAGCGGCAAGGTGGTGTTCTCGCGCGGAACCGACCTGACCCGACTGGACGAACCGGCGATCGCATCGCTGGGCATCGGCCGCAAGTTCCAGAAGCCGACAGTGTTCGAACCGCAAACCGTATGGGACAATCTGCTGCTCGCACTGGCGGGTGATCGCGGCACCAGGTTCATGCTGTTCGCGCGCGAGACCCCCGATGAAAAACGCCGGATCGAAACGATATTGGAGACCACCCGGCTGCAGGACCATCGCTTCCGGCGAGGCGCCGATCTGTCGCACGGCCAGAAGCAGTGGCTGGAGATCGGCATGCTGCTGGCACAGGAACCGCAACTGCTGTTGGTGGACGAACCGGTAGCCGGCATGACCGACGCCGAAACCGAGCAGACCGCGGTGTTGCTGCGCGAGATCAATCGGACGCGCAGCGTGGTTGTGGTCGAGCACGATATGGCGTTCGTGCGCGCCTTGGGTGTGAAGGTCACAGTGTTGCACGAAGGCTCGGTGCTGTCCGAAGGCTCGATCGACGCCGTCAGCGACGATCCGAAGGTCATCGAAGTGTACTTGGGCCGCTGATGCTGGAAGTGGAGAAAGTCGATCTGCACTATGGCGCGGCAATCGCGCTGCGGCAGGTCTCGATCCGCGTCGATGTCGGAGCGGTGACCTGCCTGCTGGGACGCAATGGTGTCGGCAAGACCTCGACGTTGCGAGCCATCGTCGGCGCGCACCCGATCTCGGCCGGGTCGATCCGCTGGCAGGGTGAGGAGATTTCCCGCCTGCCGATGTACGAACGGGCCAAGCGCGGGATTGCCTGGGTGCCGCAGGGACGCGACGTGTTTCCCCTGCTGACGGTGCGCGAAAATCTCGAGACCGGCTTTGCCGTTCTGTCGCGCAGCCAGCGCAAACTGCCGGATGAGATATTCGACCTGTTTCCGGTTCTGAAGACCATGCTGCGGCGCCGCGGCGGCGACCTCTCCGGCGGTCAGCAACAGCAACTCTCGATCGCTCGGGCGCTGGTCATGAAGCCTCGATTGATCGTGCTGGACGAACCGACCGAGGGCATCCAGCCAAGCATCATCAAGGACATCGGGCGGGTGATCGCGCTGTTGCGCGGCCGCGGCGATATGGCCATCCTGCTGGTGGAACAGTATTTCGAATTCGCCCAAGAACTGGCGCAGACCATGGTGGTGATGGATCGCGGCGACATAGTCCTGGCGGGCCGGCGAGAAGACCTGGACGAGGCAGATGTTCGACGGCGGCTGTCCGTCTGAGGTGACCTTGCTGCAGCGCGCGGTCGGCGAATTGCACGTCGCGTTCAAGCGTTTCGGCGCCGAGACGGTGCTGCAGGACCTGCGCCAGGTCGGCTGCCTGAAAGCCAGGTTTCCGCGCCGCGTCACCCCCGGCTGGATCGACATGGTGATGCTGAACACCGGCGGCGGCGTGGCCGGCGGAGACCGGCTGGATGTGTCGGTCGACGTTGCCCCGGGTTGTCAGGCCACGCTGTCGGCGCAGTCCGCCGATCGGTTCTACCGCGCGCTCGTCGCGGATGCGCCGTCCCAGGTACGGACGCGATTGACGGTGGAAGCGGACGCGGCGCTGGAATGGTTGCCGCAGGAAACAATCCTGTTCGATCGCAGTGCACTCGACCGCCGGCTTGAAATCGATCTCGCCGACAACGCCCGCTTCCTCGGCGTCGAAACGGTGGTGTTCGGGCGCACCGCGATGGGCGAACGAGTGCAACAGGGCTGGCTGCGCGACCTGGTTCGGCTGAAGCGAAGCGGCGAACTGCTGTTGCATGACGCGGTACGGATCGACGGTCCGATCGACGAACTGCTGCGCCGCACCGCGATTGGGGCGGGGGCGGTGGCGTCGGCCACCCTGATCTACGCAGCGCCCGATGCGGCTGCCAGACTGGATGCCGTGCGCGCGGCGTTGGGCGCGGCCGACGCCGCGACCAGCGTCTGGAACGCCATGCTAGTCGCCCGCATCCTCGGGGCCGACAGTGCCTCGGTACGAGCGACGGTGATTGCCGTGCTGGCAACGCTGCGCGATGATCGCCCGTTGCCGCGGGTATGGTTCTGCTGATCGAATGAAGAGGTTGCCCGGATGAACCTGACCCCAAGAGAGAAGGACAAACTGCTGATTTCGATGGCAGCGATTGTGGCCCGTCGCCGACTGGACCGCGGTGTCAAGCTGAACCATCCCGAGGCGGTGGCGCTGATCACCGACTTCGTCGTCGAAGCCGCACGCGACGGGCGCAGCGTCGCCGACCTAATGCAAGCCGGCGCAAAAGTGCTGACACGGGAGCAGGTGATGCCGGGAATTGCGGAAATGATCCACGATGTGCAGGTAGAGGCAACTTTCCCGGATGGCACCAAGCTGGTCACCGTGCATGACCCGATCCGGTAGGCGGCTCAGGGTTTCGCCGCTTTTTCCGCCAGCCAAATCTTGATCAAAGACTGATACGGAACGTCCTGCTTATTTGCAGCGATCTTGATCCGTTCCAGCAGCGGCAATGGCAAGCGCAGAGAAATCGCCGACGTGCTAGGCTCTAGGTTGGCCATGCGAACCCGCTCCGCCGTGCTCCAGTCGACGTAGTCCGTCGAATCATGGATTTCCCAGAAACGGCGTTCCTCGGCCTCGTTGGCGAACGCCGGGACCCGCTTAGGTCTTGTCATAACGCAATCGTTCCGTACGATGCATGTCCCGGGCCGAGATCACCCTGATCAGCCGGTCCCGGTCGCGCAGCGTGAAAGTAACGTGCAACCGGCGGCCATCGTCTGTTGGTCCCAAGGCGTGGAAGCGTGTTTCCATTTGTCCATGCCGCACGTCAACCGCCAGCATTAGCGGATCATTGAAAAACATCTGCTCGGCTTTAACCTGGCTGACATCGTGCTTTGCGCGTTTTTTCGATCACTGCCCGCATCCCAGTTAAAACCTCCGATGGACGAAAGCTCGATCACTAAAGTAAATAATGGCAATATACACCAAATGTAAGTGTCCGTCCGAGAACAATGCGAGTCACGCAAATCGTTTAGGTCTGCGGGTGGTTGACCGGCTCGAATCGGCTATGACTCTATGCGTGGCACCGATTTACGAGGTGCCTGATGTGGACCCCAGAGACACGCCGCCAGCATGACCGTAAGGGCTTGCGATACACCCATGATCTGACCGACCGGGAATGGGCCGAAGTCGCTTCGTTGATACCTCCCGCCAAACGGGGCGGCAACAAACGCACGGTGGATGTGCGGGAAATCGTCAACGGCCTGATGTATATCCTGGGCACTGGTTGCCAATGGCGCGACATCCCCAAGGATCTGCCGCCGCGCAGCACGATCCATGATTATCTCGACCGCTGGGCGTACGACGGAACGCTACAAAGCATCCACCACACGCTCTATGGGCGATGCCGGGAACTGGCTGATCGAACAGCCAGCCCGACCGCCGCGGTGATCGACAGTCAAAGCGTCAAAAGCGCTGAAAAAGGGGGGCCTGCATCGATCCGCATGGCTACGACGCAGGCAAGAGTGCGCCTCGAAGGCGCGCATCATCTATGGAGGAAGGTTCCATCCGGAGAGTTGTCGATTGATCCGGAAGCTGACGAGCGGCGCGGCTGGGCAACTGGTCTCGTCGAAGCCTCGTGACAAAGGCCGCCCTGGGCGGCCGAGCGATCCAACGGGCCGTAACGTGAGTGAAGTTCGAGCAGGCCTCGAAAGAGTCGATGCAGACGCCGACCCGCCTTTTGCTCGGGGAAGGCCGCGCGGACAGGGAAGCAATCGACACACGCACCTGTCTGGTCTGCCGGGGTATTGGACACAGCACGTTGGAATGGTGATGCGGGTAATCGAGGGAGACCCGTCCGGGTCGGAGGTCGCGGCTTCAACACCGCTTCGGAGCGGTGGATCGGACGGGTGTCGGACAGGGTCGTATGACCGTCGAAGCCGGGTAACGCCGGCAGAGGAAAGGACCCTGACTTCTGGTGTGCTTTCGAAGTTGGCGAAGTGGGGGTGATTGGCGATGAGCCTCGAAACACCCGATAAGATCAGGAGCCTTCAGAGAAAGCTGTACCGCAAGGCGAAGGCGGAGCCCGCTTTCCGCTTCTACATCCTCTACGACAAGATCTGCCGTGCGGATATCCTTCTGCGCGCCTATACGCTCACCCACGCCAATGCGGGTGCGCCAGGCGTGGACGGGATGACCTTCGGGCAGATCGAGGCGGCGGGTTTGGAGGGGTGGCTGGCGAGCTTGCGTGAGGACCTCGTCTCGAAGACCTACCGGCCTGATCCGGTGCGGCGGGTGATGATCCCAAAGCCCGGTGGCGGCGAACGGCCGCTCGGCATCCCGACGATCCGGGACCGGGTGGTTCAGGCCGCGGCCAAGATCGTGCTGGAGCCGGTCTTCGAGGCGGATTTCGAGGATGGTGCCTACGGCTATCGGCCGCGTCGGAGCGCGATCGATGCCGTCAAGGAGACGCACCGGCTGCTATGCCGGGGTTATACCGACGTCGTCGACGCCGACTTGTCGAAGTATTTCGACACAATCCCGCACGCGGACCTCCTGAGATCGGTGGGCCGCCGTGTTGCCACCGCTGGAAAACTGACCCACCCCGCCGGTTGAAAACTGACCCATGTGTTTAGTGTGGTGCGCTTTGCCGGAGGGACCTGTGGTTCTGGCGGAGAGCGCGATGGAGATCCGGATTTTGAAGCGGCAGGGCTTGAGCGTGCGGGAGATTGCCCGCCGTACCGGCGTGTCACGCAACACAGTGAAGCGTTATCTCAAATCGACGGAGGACCCGGGCTACACGGCGCGTCCAGCGGTTGAGGGGAAGCTTGACGCCCACAAGGTGTTTTTGTCGGAGCGCATGGCGGCTGCAGATCCGGATCGGGTTCCTGGCATCGTGCTGCTGAGCGAATTGAGGCTGCGTGGCTACACCGGCGGGATCACCATCCTGCGTGAGCATCTGGCATCCTTGCGGCCCGTGGCGGTTCCCGACCTGGTTGTTCGGTTCGAGACCGAGCCAGGTCGGCAGATGCAGGTCGACTGGGCGGTCATGCGCCGCGGCGCGGATCCGCTGTCGGTGTTTGTCGCGGTGTTGGGTCACAGCCGGATGGCCTACGTGCAGTTCGTCACCGACGAGCGGCTGGAGACGCTGATCGCCTGCCACGAGGCGGCGTTCGCATTCTTCGGCGGCACGCCGCACGAGGTGCTGTACGACAACATGCGCACGGTCGTGATCGGCCGGGATGCGTATGGTCCGGGCAAGCATCGGCTGCAACCGGGGTTCCGCGACTTCGCCCATCACCATGGTTTCCTGCCCCGACTGTGCCGCCCGTACCGGGCGCAGACCAAAGGCAAGGTCGAACGTTTCATCCGATACTTACGCCACAGCTTCTGGGTGCCGCTGGACAGCCGGTTGCGTCCGCTCGGCGTCAAGGTCGATGCCGCGACGGCCAACATCGAAGGCCGCAAGTGGCTGCGCGACACGGCAAATGTGCGGCTGCACGGCACGACCGGGCGGGCTCCGGCGGAGCTGCTTGCGGAGGAACTGGAAAGGCTTTTGCCGCTGGCGGGTCCGTGGCAGGGCGATGTACCCCGCTCGGCGCCTGTTGTGTCGATCAGACAGCCTTTGGAGACCATCACGATCCAGCATCCGCTCAGCGTCTATGAGGCTCTCCTGGCCGCGCAGGCGGTTCGGTGAATCTCCAGCACGAGCGGCTGACCCAACTTTGCCTGGACCTGCGGCTGAGCGGGGTTGCGCTGAGCTACGCCGCCGCGGCGCAGACCGCGGCCGCGACCGAGGCATCCTTCACCGACTTCCTGGAGACGGTGCTGCGCGGAGAGTTGGAGACCCGCCGGGCCCGGGCGCGGACGATGCTGTCGCGGGTTGCAGGCTTCCCGGCGATCAAGACACTGGACCAGTTCGACTTCGCGTTTGCGGTCGGTGCGCCGAAGCAGCAGATCCAGCACCTGGCAGGACTGGGCTTCATCGATCGCGCGGAGAACGTGATCCTGCTGGGACCATCGGGGGTCGGCAAAACCCATATCGCCATCAGCCTGGGGTACCTGGCGACACAGGCTGGGATCAAGACGCGGTTCATGCCGGCGGCCGATCTGGTGCTGTTGCTGGAAACCGCGCAGCGCCAAGGTCGGTTAAAGGAAGCCTTGCATCGGGCCGTCTCGATGTATCGGCTGCTGATCATCGACGAGATTGGCTACCTTCCGCTGTCGCGCGATCAGGCGAACCTGCTGTTCCAGGTGGTCGCCAAACGGTATGAGCGCGGGTCGATCGTGCTGACCTCGAACCTGACCTTTGGCAGTTGGGATCAGGCACTTGCCGGGGATGCCGTGCTGACGGCCGCCATGCTCGATCGACTGATGCATCACGCGACCGTCGTGCAGATTGGCGGCGACAGCTACCGGCTGCGCGACAAGAGGAAGGGCGGCATCATGCCAAAGTCCGCGCCTCACCCACCGTCACAGGTCGATGCGGCAACTACGGCTCTCCCAGGGCCGATCGCCGAGAACCGGCCGAACCCATGATCCCGCCGTCGGTCGCCGACCTCAAGCCCGGCGTCTGCGACGCCCCGCTGCGCGGCTGCGGGGCTTGACCTCGGCGCCCAACAGCGAGGCAGGCTTACATGCCGTAACGCACCACTGCGTCCTGAGGCAGCCGGGTGGGTCAACTTTCAACCGGCGCCCCACGCCACCGGTGGGTCAGTTTTCAACCGGCGTTGACAACGGGAAACGGCGCATGAGCGGTGGCAAGAGCAACACGCGCGGCACACCCCAGGGTGGGGTCGCCAGTCCGTTGCTCTCCGTCATTTACATGAACCGATTCCTGAAGCATTGGCGCCTGACGGGACGCGGCGAGGCGTTCCGCGCGCATGTCATCTGCTATGCCGACGACTTCATCATCCTCAGCCGCGGACACGCGGAAGAGGCGCTGACGTGGACGAAGGCGGTGATGACGAAGCTCGGGCTGACGCTCAACGAGGCGAAAACCTCGGTGAAGAATGCCCGGCGTGAAGGCTTCGACTTCCTTGGCTACACACTGGGACCGCGTCACCTGCCCAATGGGGGCCGCTGGTACCTGGGGGCGAGCCCGTCCAAGAAAAGCGTGCAGCGGGTCAAGGTGAAGGTCGGCGAACTGCTGGTGCCCGGCAACAAGGGCGCTTGGGACGAAGTGCGGGCACGGTTGAACCGCGTCCTACGCGGTTGGTCGGCCTACTTCTCCTACGGCGCTCTCGCGTCGGCATACGAGACCGTTGATCAGCATGTCTATGACCGGACGCGGCACTTCCTCCGTCAACGACACAAAGTGCAGGGGCGCGGAACGGACCAGTTTTCCCGAGACCATGTCTATGGGGAGTTGGCCGTCCGAAGCCTTCGACGCGAGCGCAGTCGGTCGTCGCCGTGGGCCTTGCGGTGAAGCCAGTCGGAAAGCCGGATGCGGGAAATCCGCACGTCCGGTTTGATGAGCGGGGATGGGAAACGGGGCACTTCGCCACCGCGCCCGTCCTCGACTCTACAGATCAAGGGCAAGAAGCGCCATATCGTCGTCGATACGACAGGCTTGCTGATGCATGCCATCGTGCATGCGGCTGACCTTCAGGATCGTGATGGCGGCGCGATGCTGATGGCCACGATGTTCGGGCTCTACCCGTTCCTGCTGAAGCTCTATGCGGACGGCGGATATCAGGGTGCAGGCTTTCAAGCTGCGATGAGAACCATCATGGCCCAAGTAAACGTGGAGATCGTCAAGCGGTCGGACCATGCAAAGGGGTTTACCGTACTACCCAGGCGCTGGGTCGTGGAACGAAC
The DNA here is from genome assembly GCF_965277825.1 of Rhodopila sp. Classification (NCBI taxonomy): domain Bacteria; kingdom Pseudomonadati; phylum Pseudomonadota; class Alphaproteobacteria; order Acetobacterales; family Acetobacteraceae; genus Rhodopila; species Rhodopila sp. The sequence continues at coordinate 2,751,746 of NZ_OZ255846.1, forward strand.
TTTTGCCTGGCTCAATCGCTGTCGCCGCCTCGCCAAGGACTGGGAATGTTTGAACCGCAAAGCGCGCGCCTTCTTGCTGCTCGCCTCGGTGCGCCTCATGCTGCGTAGGCTCGCAAGAACAACGGCATGATCCCGGACAGACTCTAAAGAACCTTCCATCCGGCTCTATCGGCCCACCCGCGCCCATGCCAAGATCGTGCTCGTTCCTCGTCCAACCGACCGCAGGGCCGCCCATGATCCCCGGTGAACTCCTCCCCGAACCCAACGACATCGAACTCAACGCCGGCCTGCCCCGTTCGGTGCTAACCGTCGCCAACACCGGCGACCGCCCGATCCAGGTCGGCAGCCACTATCATTTCGCCGAAACCAACCCCGCCCTCTCGTTCGACCGCACCCTCGCCAAAGGCCAGCGCCTAGACATCGCCGCCGGCACCGCGGTCCGCTTCGAACCCGGACAGACCCGCGAAGTCACCCTGATCCCCTATCGCGGCACCCGCACCGTGCACGGCTTCCGCGCCCAGGTCATGGGACCTCTCGACTGATGGCCCGCATCACCCGTGCCGCCTATGCCGAGATGTTCGGCCCCACCACCGGCGATCGCCTGCGCCTCGCCGACACCGACCTGATCGTCGAAGTCGAAAACGACCTCACCACATACGGGGAAGAAGTAAAATTCGGCGGCGGCAAGGTAATCCGCGACGGCATGGGCCAGTCGCAATTCTCCCAAGCCCAGGGCGCCGTCGATACCGTCATCACCAACGCCCTGATCATCGACCATTGGGGTATCGTCAAGGCCGACGTGGCGATCACCAACGGCCGCATCGCCGGCATCGGCAAGGCCGGCAATCCCGACACCCAGCCCGGCGTCGATCTCATCATCGGCCCCGGCACCGAAATCATCGCCGGCGAGGGCAAGATCCTCACCGCCGGCGGCATCGACGCCCATATCCACTTCATCTGCCCACAGCAGGTCGATGACGCCATCGCCTCAGGCATCACCACCCTGGTCGGCGGTGGCACCGGCCCCGCCACCGGCACCGCGGCAACCACCTGCACGCCCGGGCCGTGGCACCTCGCGCGCATGCTGCAAGCCGCCGAGGCACTGCCGGTCAACCTCGCCTTCGCCGGCAAGGGCAACGCATCCCAGCCCCAGGCGCTCGAGGAAATGCTCCGCGCCGGCGCCTCCTGTCTGAAACTGCACGAGGATTGGGGCACCACCCCGGCGGCAATCGACAACTGCCTGACAGTGGCCGATCGTTTCGACGTGCAGGTCATGATCCACACCGACACACTGAACGAATCCGGCTTCGTGGAAGACACCATCGCCGCGTTCAAAGGCCGCACCATCCACGCCTTCCACACCGAGGGCGCCGGCGGCGGCCACGCCCCCGACATCATCAAGGTCGCCGGACTGCCCAACGTGCTGCCCAGTTCGACCAACCCGACGCGTCCCTACACCGTCAATACGATCGACGAACATCTCGACATGCTGATGGTCTGCCATCACCTCGACAGCCTGATCCCCGAGGACGTCGCCTTCGCCGAAAGCCGCATCCGCAAGGAAACCATCGCCGCCGAGGATATCCTGCACGACCTCGGCGCGCTGTCGATGATGTCCTCCGACAGCCAGGCAATGGGCCGCGCCGGCGAAGTCATCATCCGCACCTGGCAGACCGCGCACAAGATGAAGACCCAGCGCGGCCCCCTGCCCACCGATACCGAGCGAAACGACAACGCTCGGGTAAAACGTTACGTTGCAAAATATACCATCAACCCGGCGATCGCGCAGGGCTTTGCCAACGAAATCGGCTCGATCGCTGTCGGCAAGCTGGCCGACCTGGTGCTGTGGTCGCCGGCGTTCTTCGGCGTCAAGCCGGATCTGGTGATCAAGGGCGGCTCGATCGCCTGCGCCCCGATGGGCGATCCGAATGCTTCGATCCCAACCCCACAACCGGTGCACTATCGCCCGATGTTCGGTGCCCTCGGCCGTGCGGCGGCGGCAAGCTGCGTCACCTTCGTTTCGGCCGCCGCACTCGACGCCGAAATCGGGAAGACGCTGGGCCTGCAGCGCCGGCTGGCGGCCGTGTCGAACACCCGCGGCGGAATCGGCAAGCAGGCGATGATCCACAACAACGCCACCCCGGCAATCGAGGTGGATGCCGAAACCTACGAAGTCCGAGCCGACGGCGTCCTGCTGACCTGCGACCCGGCAACCATCCTGCCGATGGCGCAGCGGTACTTCCTGTTTTGATGCACGCCACGCAAGTCCTGGCCCCCGGATGCTGGGATACCGGCCAAGAGGTCGATCTCGTGCTGATCGACTACGATCATCGCTTTAGGCGCCGTATCGTTCTCGCCACGCTGTCCGGAACCGAAATACTGATCGACCTGCCTCAGGCAGTAAGGCTTCGCGACGGCGATGGATTGGTGGTGCAAGCCGGCATCGTCCGGGTTTGTGCCCAGCCCGAGCAACTGTTGGAAATCCACGCCCATCGGGCCAGCGAACTCATTCGCATCGCCTGGCATCTCGGCAATCGCCATCTGCCGGTGCAACTGCTGGGCGATCGCATCCGCATTCGAACCGATCACGTTATCGCAGAGATGATCAAAGGTCTCGGCGGCCATGTCGATCCGATCCATGCCCCATTCGATCCTGAGGCCGGTGCGTACTCGGGGGGCGCCCGCCATCACCATCACGACGACGATGAAGACCATCCTCACGCCTGAAAAAGCCGCCGCGGCGACAACCGTCGAAGCCGCATCCGCGCCTCCGCAGCGCGGCAACCGACAATCCACAGCCGCACAGGCTCTGCTGCGCCTGATGGCGTGGCTGTCCCCCGCCTTTCCGACCGGCGCGTTCGCCTACTCCCACGGCCTCGAATGGGCGGTGCAAAGCGGTGACATCAGCGACGAAACCAGCCTGCATGCGTGGCTGGGCGAAACCATCACCCACGGCACCGGCCGAAACGATACCATCCTGCTGCGCCACGCCCACCGTGCCGGCGACAACACGGCTATGCTGACCGATATCGCCAATCTGGCCCGCGCAACAGCATCCTGCCGCGAACGCCAGAGCGAATCCCTCGACCAAGGCCGCGCCTTCATGCTGGCCGCCGCGCCGTGGGGTATACCGCCGGCACCCCAGCGCATCCCCTATCCCGTCGCAGTCGGCGCGGTCGCTGCCCATCACGCCATTCCCGAACACGCAACCGCTTCCGCCTTTCTGCAAGCCTTCACCAGCAATCTGATATCCGCCGCCGTTCGCCTCGTGCCGCTCGGTCAAACCGCCGGTCTTCGCGTATTGGCGGCGCTTGAGGTCGCCATCCTGAAGGTTGCATCAGAAACCAAAGCCGCCACGCTCGACGACCTCGGCGGCTGTGCGTTTCGATCCGACCTCGCTGCCATGCGCCACGAAACCCAATACACAAGGTTGTTCCGCTCATGACCTCCTCTTCGCACGGCCCATTGCGCGTCGGCGTCGGCGGCCCCGTCGGCACCGGCAAGACCGCGCTGATGGATGCGCTTTGCAGGAAATTCCGCAACAGTTACGAAGTTGCCGCGATCACCAACGACATCTACACCAAGGAGGACGCCGAATTCCTGACCCGCGCCGGGTCGTTGCCGATGGATCGTATCATCGGCATCGAAACCGGCGGCTGTCCGCATACCGCGATCCGCGAGGACGCCTCGATCAACCTGGCCGGCGTCGCGGATTTGCGCCGGAAATTTCCCGATCTCGACCTGATCCTCATCGAGTCGGGCGGCGACAATCTTGCCGCAACCTTCAGTCCGGAACTGGCGGATCTGACGATCTACGTGATCGACGTGTCCGCCGGCGACAAGATTCCACGCAAAGGCGGCCCAGGCATCACCCGCAGCGATCTGCTGGTGATCAACAAGATCGACCTTGCACCTCATGTCGGGGCCAGCCTCGAGGTCATGCAACGCGACGCCAAGCGGATGCGCGCCGATCGTCCGTTTGTGTTCGCCAACGTCCGCGCCGGCACCGGGGTCGATGACATCGCCGCGTTCATCCAGAACCGCGGCGGCCTTCCGCCGCTCTAGCCAAAGCCTCGTCTCTGGCCGAAACTAAGCCCTTCGGCAAAGCAGCAATCGGAGGGGGCGAATATGGCTGACGAAAGACGCGCACAAGGCAAGGCGATGCGCCGCAAGCTGATGGGTGAGGCGTATGCCGACAAGCTCGACAACGGCCTCTATCAGCATCCGATCATGCAGAAATTCGCCGCCTACACCCAAGAGGCGGTCTTCGGCACGCTCTGGAACCGCCCTGGCCTCGATTTGAAAACTCGAGCGCTGATCTGCGTAATTTCGGATGCGGCGCAGGGGCGGGAGGCGGAATTGAAGATTCATGTGCGGTTCGCCCGCAACCAGGGATGGACCGAGGAGGAACTATCCGAGGCGTTGCTGCATCTCGCCGGCTACATCGGCGCGCCGTTGGTGCGCGAAGCCCTGCTGGCGGCGATCGAGACGTTCAAGGAAATGGCCGCCGACTAGACGAACTTCAGCATGACTGTGCATGCCGAAATTGATCTAGCTCATTGTTTTGTCGCATGATTTACGCGCCTTGAACGTTCCGCCCAGCGCGATCATGCTCTAGGCACTCCGACGGGACAATGCAGACATGCAAGACATCAAAGGCAAAACCGCCATCGTAACGGGTGCGGCGTCCGGCATCGGGCTGGGCGTCGCCACCGCGCTGGCCCAAGCCGGAGCCAACATCGTGCTCGCCGACCTGCGCCCTGAACCGTTGGAAGCCACGCGCCAGACCATCGAAACCCTCGGTGTTCGCGCCATCGCCGTAACCACCGACGTGTCCGACGCGGATTCGGTGGACCTGGCCGGCAAGACCGCACTGGAAGCGTTCGGCGCGCTGCACATTGCCATCAACAACGCCGGCGTGGCGATGCATGGCACGCCGCTCGAACTGGTCAGGCCGGAAGAGTGGGACTGGGTTATCGGCGTCAACGTCAGGGGAGTGATCAACGGCATCCGAAGCTTCGTGCCGTTGATCCGCCGTCACGGGCAGGGCGGCCATGTCGTCAACACCGGTTCGGTGTCCAGCCTGTTCGTCCGCGAGGGTCGCAACCAGGGCGCCTACGCGATGACCAAATACGCCGTGCTGGCGCTGTCCGAAGCGCTGGAGCAGGAACTGGCGGGTTCCGGCATCGGCGTTTCGGTATTGTGTCCTGGCGGCGTAACAACCTCGATCTTCGATTCGGCGACGACCCGGCCAGACCGTTTCGGTGGCAGCTACCGGCGGCCCCAGCAAGAGGCGTTGAAGTCCGCATTCGCCGCCGAGGCCTTGTCTCCAAACGTCGTCGGCCGCCGCGTGCTGCAGGCGATCAGGGACAACGAGTTCTACATCCTGACGCACACCGGAGAGCGCGGGAATATCACGGCGCGGCTGGATCGGATCAAGGCCGCTTTCGATCGCGCCGACGCGGTGATGCCGACTATCGACCGGTCATAGCGGCAGCCGTTCCTGGTCAACCGCGGCGCGTGCCCGGCCCGGTCCGCCTTGCGCCACCGCATCCACCTCGCCATCGCCAAACGTCAGCCGCAGCCGCCCGCCCGGCTTGACCGCCGCAGCACTGGTAATCGGCGCACCCGCCGGATTGGTCACCAGCACATAGCCGCGCCCCAGCAGCTCCAGCGGCGACGCCGCGTCCAGCCGAGGCCCAAGGCCGGAAAGGTGGGCGCGAGCTTCGCGCAGCGACGCCCGCAGCGGCGCCTCCGACACCCGCCCCGTTACCCGGTCAGCCTGGGCGCGAAGCGCCGTCAGCGCCCGATGTATCCCGCCAGCGAGGCGCTGTGACACCAACTCCAAGCCGGAACGCCGCCCCCCCAGCAGGTTCGGGGCCGACAGCCGCAGCCTCAGGCTGCGGTCGCGCACGGCTTCGCGCGCCGCCGCGGTGAGCTTGTGCGGATCGGGCAGCCGGCGCTCGATCGAGGTCAGTACCACCCGCCGGCGTGCCACCAGCGACGGCAGTGCCAGCAAAGCTCGGTCCAAACGATCGTCCAGCCGCTGCCGGGCCGACCCCAGCAAGGCCGGCAGGTCCGGGATGCCACGTTCCGCGCGGTTCAGTCGAAGCCGGCTTTCCTGCGCCAGCCGGTTTAGCCCGCTGATCAGCCGCGATGCCTTATGCACCAGGTCGGCCACCAGGTCGGACCGCGCCGGGATCGCCAGCTCCGCCGCCGCCGTCGGCGTTGCCGCCCTGCGATCCGAGACATGATCGATCAGCGTGGTGTCGGTCTCGTGACCAACCGCGGAAATCAGCGGGATGGCGCAAGCGGCCGCGGCGCGTACGACGATTTCCTCGTTGAACGCCATCAGGTCTTCCAGGCTGCCGCCGCCACGGGCGACGATCAGCACGTCGGGCCGCGGCGGATCGCCGTCCGCTGACATCGCGTCAAAACCGGCGATCGCGGCCGCGATGCGTTCCGCCGACCCTTCACCCTGCACCGGCACCGGCCACAGCAGGATGCGGCGCGGGAACCGGCGCGCGATCGTCGTGCGGATGTCTTGAATGACCGCGCCGTGCTCGCTGGAAACCACTCCGATTACGTTGGGCAGGCGCGGAATGGCGGATTTGCGAGCGGTGTCGAACAGGCCCTCGGCGGCGAGCCGTTGACGGATCATCTCGATGCGGGCCAGCAGTGCACCAACCCCCGCATACTCCATGCGTTCGATGATCAACTGGTAGGATGACCGCTCGGCGTAGGCCGAGATCCGGCCGGTGGCGATCACCTCGGTGCCGTTTTCCGGCACCATGCCCAGCCGCGGGACCGCGGTTTTCCAGACCACGCCGGAAATCTTCGCGCCGTCGTCCTTCAGCGACAGGTAGATGTGGCCCGACGGATAACGCTTCACCTCGGTCAGTTCGCCACGCACGCGGATTCGGCCGAAGGTCATCTCCAGGGTGCGCTTTACCGCACCGGAAATCTCCGAAACGGAGTATTCCGGCATGTTCGAAACCGGGCTGGGGCGTGGATCGTCCATCGCCCTAACCTATGTTAGTATCCAATCGCAGAGAAGCGCCGGACGAAGTGTCCACGAGTTGGCTGCGTGTATCGGATACTCAAACGAACAGCGCGGTGTCGCCCTTCTCTGGTGCGCGATACTGCGCCACGCCGGCATGGAACACGGGAGAATGCGATGAAAGTGCTGGTCATCGGCTCAGGCGCGCGGGAGCAAGCGTTGTGCTGGGCGATCGCCGGCAGTCCGTTGTTGACCAAACTGTATTGCGCGCCTGGCAATCCAGGGATCGCCACGCTGGCCCAATGCGTGCCGATCGGCGTGCTGGATATCACAACGCTGGTCGGCTTTGCCCAGGACAATGCGATCGACCTCGTGGTGCCAGGCCCGGAAGCACCGCTGGTCGCCGGCATCACCGACGCCATGGAAGCGGTGGGAATCGCTTGCTGCGGGCCGACCCGAGCGGCCGCTCAGCTAGAGGGCAGCAAGACCTTCGCCAAGGAGATCTGCAATGCGGCCAGTATCCCGACCGCGCTGTGGGAACGCTTCGACGACGCGGCAGCGGCGCGTGCCTTCGTGCAGCGGCGCGGCGCCCCGATCGTGGTCAAGGCGGATGGCCTCGCAGCCGGCAAGGGCGTCGTGGTCGCAATGACCGAACAAGAGGCCATCGCCGCGATCGATGCGATGATGCAGCAGAAGCGCTTCGGAGAGGCCGGAGCCGCCGTTGTTATCGAGGAATGCCTGCTGGGCGAGGAGGTTTCCTTGTTCGCGCTGTGCGACGGCACCGACGCGGTGTTGTTAGGATCGGCGCAGGACTACAAGCGGGTCGGCGACGGCGATACCGGCGCCAACACCGGTGGCATGGGGGCGTTCTCGCCGCTGCCGCGTTTCCCGGCCAAATTGGAGCAAGCTTGCCTCGAACTGATCATCCGCCCGACGCTGGTGGAGATGAAACGCAAGGGAATGCCGTTTCGCGGTATCCTGTTCGCCGGTCTGATCCTGACCCAAGACGGCGCGAAGCTGATCGAGTTCAATGTGCGGTTCGGCGATCCGGAGTGCCAGGTTCTGCTCGCGCGCATCCAATCCGACCTGCTGCCGGCGTTGCAGGCGGCCTGTGACGGAGAACTGCGTGACTTCAACCTGCGATGGAACGATCGGGCCGCCGTCGCCGTCGTTCTGGCCGCCAACGGCTACCCCGAGGCGCCGCAGCATGGTTCGGTGATCGACGGACTGGACCAGGCCGCGGCGATGCCGGCTGTCTCGCTGTTCCACGCCGGTACTGAGGCCGGACCGGATGGGACGGTTGTGGCCGCCGGCGGCCGGGTGTTGACGATTTGCGGTGTCGGAGCGGACATCGGCCAGGCGCGGGACCGGGCCTATGCAGCGGTGGATGCGATCGCCTGGCCCGGGGGTTTCTGCCGCCGCGACATCGGCGCGCTACCGTGAGCGCAACCGAGGCGGCGCGCGGCGATCGCATCGCCAAGTGGCTTTCGCGTGCCGGTGTCGCCAGCCGGCGCGACGCCGAACGGCTGTTGGCGGACGGAGCGATCCGGCTCAACGGCAAGACCGTCACCCATCCGGCGACCTTCATCGGCTCCGGCGACGTGGTGCAGGTCAACGGCAAGGTGGTCGACCAACCCGATCGCACCCGCGTATGGCGCTATCATAAGCCGGAAGGCCTGGTCACCACCCACAAGGACCCCGAAGGCCGATCCACCGTGTTCGACAAGCTGAGGCATCAGTTGCCCAGGGTGATAAGCGTCGGGCGCCTGGACCTCACCAGTGAGGGTTTGCTGCTGCTGACCAACGATGGCGGTCTGGCACGCCACTTGGAACTGCCGTCCACCGGCTGGCTGCGGCGCTACCGGGTGCGCGTCTTCGGCGTGCCGAACCCCGCCGCGCTGAACGCGCTCAGCCGAGGCGTGACCGTCGGCGGCGTGCGCTACGGCCCGATCGAGGCGGCCATCGACGCCCGCACTGGCGACAACACCTGGCTTGCCGTCAGCCTCCGGGAAGGCCGCAACCGCGAAATCCGCCGCGTCATGGACCACCTCGGACTTTCGGTTTCGCGTCTGATCCGGGTGGCCTACGGGCCGTTCCAGCTCGGTCTGCTTGAACGTGGCGGCATCGAGGAAATTCCACCCCGCGTGCTGCGCCAACAGCTCCCCGCCGAAGCCGGCGCGCCCCCGCCGCTGTCGCGACACCGCCGATAGTGCGGATCGTCGCTGGTGCTTGGCGCGGCCGCAAACTGGTAGCGCCGCCGGGGCAGGGCACCCGCCCCACCGCCGATCGGGTGCGGCAGGCCTTGTTCGACATGCTGACCCATGCGCCCTGGGGCGGCCGCGCGGTGATCGAGGGCGCGGTGGTGCTGGACGCCTTCGCCGGAACCGGCGCCCTGGGATTGGAAGCGCTGTCGCGCGGCGCGGCCACCGCGTGTTTCATCGAGCATGATCCCGCCGCGCTGCACGCATTGCGGGCCAATGTCGCGGCGTGTGAAGCAGAGCGGCGGACCCAGGTGATTGCGGGAGATGTGCTTTCCACTTTCGGCGGCCGACGATGCGATAGAGCCAACAGCGCGCGGCACCATCGCCTCCATCATGACGAAACAGGTTACTTGGCGGCGCAGGCTTCCCTGGTCCTCCTAGATCCACCCTATGGCCAGAACCTGGTGTCTCGTGCGCTCAGCCATCTGAGCGAGGTTGGCCGTGTCGCGCCGGGGGCCTTGATCGTTGCTGAACTCGGACGGGACGAAAGCTGGCGTCCGGAGGATGAGCTTCTGGCGGAACGTCAGCACGGCGCGGCTCGGGTTCTGGTCTTTCGCGTTGCATGAGGCTTCGGCCCCGAGTATCGGAAGTCGACCCAGTCATGACCTCGGGCCCACCAAAATCGCCGGAAATCCCTGGGTTTGGAAAGCTCGCTAATTCAATGTCTTGCGGAACAAGCGATACCAGCAGACGGTTGCGTTGGCTCGTATGTGATTTCCGCCGGCTGTCAGGATTTGAAAGTAATCCTCCGGAATCGCGTTCTTTATACTGCGATGAGCAGCGGATGCGGAATGCCGATACTGACGTTAACGGATTTAGGCTCGATCGCAAACTGGACCGGCATCCCGCCGGACAGGTCGTAATCCGCGAGGCTGGCGGTTTCGACAAAGTCCTGCGCCTGCTTAACGCTCCCGAGGGTCGTGATTTCTTCCTCACGGCTGTTGATCTCCTCCCGATGCGCGCCGCCAGTTGTGATGGGCCCGACATACCGTTACTCTGGCGCAGTGCAGCTATGACCGGTATTCGGACGGTATCGGCAGGTTGTTCGCAGGGTTGGTGTCGTGCCTGGATATCCCCGTGACCAAGTTGCCGCCAAGGAGGACCTGCAGGTCAGCTTCGAGCGCGTCCGCCGCCTTTTTTGGGTAGACTTCCGCCTCAGAGACACGAACCGAAAAGGTCTTGATGTGCTTCGCACGCTTCGCCGTGTCCTCGACAGTTGCCTTCGTCCACTTGTAGAGCGGGAAGTGTTCAGGGCCCTCCCTCTCGGCTTCCGCGACATAGCTTTGAAAGGCGTCAAACTGGCTCGCCAAAGTCGCGTGATGCTTGTCCAGGATCTCTGCCAGATCTCGGAACGTTGGATTGTTGCGATCGCTTCGCGCTAAATCAGCCATTTCGTCCGATAAATAGACCCGAAGTTGATAGTGCCATTGTTCATTCATGCGCATCCCCACTGGCTGTCATGCTATCTTCGGCAACCGAACCGATTTGATATCGGCAAAGCATATTTGAGCCCTGGGCGAGCAAAAAGGCTCGGCATCACTACGTGGGCGGATGATCACAGCACAACGGCCGCTCGCGGGCTCAACATCTGGCGAGCTTCCACGCCCCGCGCCACCTGGCCTCAATAACTCCGCGGCAACTCCAGAACATGCTCCGCCAGATACGACAGAATCAAATTCGTGCTGATCGGCGCCACCTGATAAAGCCGGGTCTCCCGGAACTTCCGTTCGATGTCGTATTCCTCGGCGAACCCGAACCCGCCATGGGTCTGGATGCAGGCCTCCCCCGCCGCCCATGACGCCTCGGCCGCCAATAGCTTCGCCATGTTGGCCTCCTCGCCCGGCGTCTCGCCGGCTTCGAACTTTTCACATCCCGCCTGCACCATCAATTCCGCCGCCCGCATCTGCGCATACGCCCGCGCCAGCGGGAACTGGATGCCCTGGTTCTGACCGATCGGGCGGCCAAAAACCTGCCGCTCCCGCGCGTAGTCCGACGCCTTGCGCAGAAACCACTTGGCGTCGCCGATGCACTCCGCCGCGATCAGCAGCCGTTCGGCGTTCATCCCGTCCAGGATGTAGCGGAAGCCGCGCCCCTCGACGCCGATCAGGTTGGCCGCCGGGATCACCATGTTGTCGAAGAACAGCTCGGTGGTGTTGTGATTCATCATCGTGCGGATCGGCCGGATCGTCAGTCCGTGGCCAAGTGCCGCTCGCATGTCCACGATGAACGTCGACAGTCCCTCGGTGCGCTTGGCCGCCTGGTCCTTCGGCGTCGTCCGGGCCAGCAGCAGCATCAGGTCGGAGTGTTCGGCGCGGCTGGTCCACACCTTCTGGCCATTGACCACGTAATGATCGCCGTCCCTGCGGGCAAACGTCCGCAACGAGGTCGTATCGGTCCCGCTGGTCGGCTCGGTCACACCGAAAGCCTGCAGCCGCAATTCGCCGGTCGCGATCTTCGGCAGGTAGGTCTGCTTCTGCTCGTCGGTGCCGTGCCGCAGGATGGTGCCCATGATATACATCTGCGCATGGCAGGCGGCGGCATTGCCGCCCTCGGCCTGCACCGTCTCCAGGATCGCCGCGGCGGCCGACAGCGGCAGTCCGGCGCCGCCATACTGCTCCGGAATCAGCGCCCCCAGATAGCCGGCTTCGGTCAGCGCATGCACGAAATCGGTCGGATAGCCGCGCTCCTGGTCCAGCTTCCGCCAATACTCGCCAGAGAACCGGCTGCACAGCTTGCGGACCTCCTCGCGGATCTCCGCGTGCGGGTCGGGGTGCAGGGTCTCTCTCATGGCGTTCTCCGGGACCAGGCTGTCATGGTTATGTTGTTTGCCACTGGTCCGCCAACTTGCAAGGGCCAACTTGCAAGCAAAGGCCGGCGCCCAAACTCCGATGGGGCGCTTGTCGGGTGACCGGAACATGCTGTTATCGGCACCAGCACTGCTCCGCTTAGAAGGACTGCGTTATGCCGGCAATGTTAGCGACCTCCCCGTTCGAACAGTTTCAGGCCTGGATGGCGGAGGCGGAAAACTCTGAACCGAATGACCCGAACGCCATGGCCCTCGCCACCAGTACGCCGGACGGTCGCCCGTCGCTGCGCGCCGTGTTGCTCAAGGGTCTCGATCAGCGCGGCTTCGTTTTCTACACCAACAAGGAAAGCCGCAAAGGCGACGAACTCGCCGCCAACCCCAACGCCGCACTGCTGTTTCACTGGAAGTCGCTGGGCCGGCAGATCCGCATCGAGGGCAAGGTGGAACACGTCACCGACGCCGAAGCCGACGCCTACTACGCCACCAGGGCACGCAATTCCCGGCTTGGCGCTTGGGCATCGCAGCAGTCACGCAAGCTGGCCGACCGCGCCGTCCTGGAACGCCGCCTCGCCGAGGCCGAACAGCGCTTTGCCGATGACATTCCGCGGCCGCGTTATTGGTCCGGCTATCGGGTCCTGCCCCATCGGTTCGAGTTCTGGCAGGACATGCCGTTCCGATTGCATGACCGCACCGTTTACCTACGGTCGGCGGCCCAGGACTGGGAACAAACCAAGCTCTTCCCCTGAAGTTCTCCCCAAGTTCCCCCCAAGTTCCCGCAAGCCTCCCCCCGGCGCTTCCCCGAAGCTTGATGTTTGCGATGCCGAACACACTTGCAACGCCGGCGCAAACCTGCCTTGCTCCGCGGCGTGCTCATACTGACAGTGCAGCCTGAAACGCTCTGATTTTGCTTCATCGCATGGTTCACGCACGGGAAAATTTCGTCTGGAAACTCCGCCGGGAAAGGTAAGATTCCACTCGGAAAATCCCGTTAGGCGCGATCATGCCCTGGCCGCAACACCTGACAAAAGGAGCTGACCATGGCCATACGCAAGCTACTGCTGCCGCTGACCGGGACCGCGGCTGGCGAAGCCGCACTGGCGTCCGCGCTGACGATTGCCCGCGCATGGAACGCCCACGTGACCGCGTTGCACGTCCGCGTCGATAGCCGCGATGTCGCCCCGCTGGCCGGTGAAGGCCTATCCGGCGCAATGATTGAGGAAATGATGTCGGCCACCGAAAAAGAAAGCAACGACCGCGCCCATGCCGTCCGCTCGATGTTTGACCGTTTCGTTGGCCGCCATGACGTCCTGGTGCAGGAAGCCCACCCAGGCGCTGATCACGCCACCGCCAGCTTCGCCGCGGTGACCGGGCGGGAGGAAGACATCGTCGCCCAGCAGGCTCGCCTCGCCGATCTGACCGTGGTGCCGCATCCGGACGCCGGGGAGGACGTTTCATCGTCCGATGCGCTGCACGCCGTGCTGTTCGACTCCGGCCGCGCGGTGCTGATCGCGCCCCAAATCGCGCCGCCCAAGATCGGCACCAGGGTCTGCCTCGCCTGGAACGGCACCGCCGAGTCGGCATCCTCGGTGCAGGCGGCGTTACCTTGGATGAAGCGCGCCGAAGGCGTCGCGATCCTGTCGGCGGACGGTTACCAGCGGCGCGGACCCGGTGCGGCTGACCTCGCCGCCTATCTCGGGCTGCATCAGGTGCATGCCGAGATCGTTACCTTCCGCGCCGCCGGCGGCTCGGTCGGAGCAGGGTTGCTGGGCGCCGCCGCCGAGTTTGGTTGCGACTTGTTGTCGATGGGGGCGTATTCCCATTCCCGGCTTCGACAACTCATTCTAGGCGGCGTAACCCGGCACGTGCTGGAGCATTCCAAGCTGCCGGTAATGATGAACCGATAGAGCGCGTTCGTCCGAGTTTGGCGCTATCGGGGCGGCAAATTGGGCGTGAAATCGCCCCCTCGTCGCCAACTCTTGCCGGCTGCGCAGTCAGCCGGCCAACGCCCTTGCGCGGCCGCGCCGTGCGGGCCGCCCCTACGCCCCGCGCCACTCCCACACTATCCGCGCGGATGCGTCTTACGCCAAACCGCCAGCAGCGCGGTGTCATCCACCGCGATATAGCGCTGCGTGGTCGACAGGCTGGCATGGCCGAGCAGATCCTGGATCGAGCGCAGGTCGCTGCCGCCGGCCAACAGATGTGTCGCGAACGAATGTCGCAGCGCGTGCGGCGTCGCGTGCTCCGGCAGTCCGGCGCGGCGGCGATACGTCCGCAACACCCTCTGCGCCATCGCCGGGTCAAGCCGTTTGCCGCGCGCACCCACGAACAGCGGGCTGTCCGGGCGTCGATCCGGATGCAGCCTCAACCAGTCCTCGATCGCCGCCCGCACCAGCGGCAACACCGGCACGATGCGGGTCTTCGCCCCCTTACCGATCACCGTGACCGACAGGCTGGCACGCAACGCGACCGCATCGGCGACATTCAGTCCCAGCGCCTCGCCGATGCGCAGCCCGCTGCCATACAGCAGCGAGAACAGCCCAATGTCGCGCGCTTGCGTTGCCGGCGCGTCCGACACCTCCCCCACATGGTCTACCACCTCCCGAGCTTGCGGGATGCTCAGCGCTCGGGGCAAGGCAGGGCGGCCGCGGGCGGTGGAGACCAGGCGCACCGCAGTGATCTCGACCCCGAACCGGCGACTTAGGTAGCGGACAAAGCTGCGCAGCGCCGACAAATGCTGGGCCCGTGATGAGGCGGCCAAGCCATCGTTTGCCAGCCGCGCCAGCCAGGCCCGGATGTCGGCCGGGCGCAGCTCGGCCAGCGTGGCCAGATCAGCCTCTCCGCCCAGATGCCCAGTCAGAAAGCCAAGAAAACCGGCCAGCGCATGACCATAGGCCTCAACCGTATTGGCTGCGGCGTGCCGTTCCTGCTCCAGCCACGACAGGAATCCAACCCGAGCCGCTTCCGCGGCCATTGCCGGGATCACCCCCTGTGGAGGGGACCTTTGTTGCAAGTCCTTGGCCGAACGGCGGCGCATCAGGATAAGCCCGGCCCCGGGCGTGCCGACACAAGCGCCGCCGACGTCAAACCGGCTTGTCGCCCGCCACCGTCACGCGGAACCCAGACCGCGTGTGCGGCCAGTAATCCCACATCGCGCGGTGCTGCACACAACGGTTGTCCCAGAACGCCACCGAGTTCTCCTGCCAACGGAACCGACACTGAAACAGCGGGTTCTCGGCATGATCGTAGAGATACGCCAGGATCGCCGCGCCCTCATCGCGCGGCACGCCCACCAGCCGCTTGGTGAAGCCGCGATTGACATATAGCGCCTTGCGCCCGGTCACGGGGTGCGTCCGGATCACCGGATGTTCCGCCCTCGGATACACCGGCTTATCGGCAACCCCGGCGTTCTTGTAGGTGCCGCGATAGGCCTCCTCGCCATCATGCACCGCCACCATGCCGTCGAGGTACTGCTTCATCCGCTCCGATAACGCCTCGTAGGCGGCATACATGCCGGCGAACAGCGTATCCCCGCCGTGCGGCGGACACTGCTTGATATACAGGATACTTCCCATCGGCGGTTCCGGATCGCAGGAAACGTCGCTGTGCCAGCCTTCCCCGTTGGCCCGAGGACTGTCCTTGTTGGCGTGGATGATCATCAGTTCCGGATGACCCGCTGCATGAGGCGCGGCGGGATGCAGATGCAGGCTGCCGAAGTTGCGGCCGAACGACAGATGCTGTTGCTCGGTCAGACGCTGATCACGAAAGAAGATCACGCTGTTTTCGGCCAGCGCCCGGTGGATCTCGTCCATTTGGTGATTCGGCGGCGGAGCGGACAGATCGGCCCCGCCGACCACCGCGCCAATGATCGGCGTCAACTTGTCGATGGTGATGGTCTCGTACGGCGCCGCCTCATCCACCAGGTGACGATAGCGGGGACCATTGTTGCCGCGCAGCGCGCTCATGCCTGAAGCCTTTCCCGGTCGACGTCGCCCCGGATCATCGGCCCGCCGCCGGCGGATCGCAAGCCGCTCGAACTGCCTCGAAGAGCAACCATACGGTTGCATATCGCCGGATCGCCACCGGATCCAACCTTGGCCGATATCGTTTGTCCCAAAGCGGACCTCTCGGTGGGCGAACCCATCGGCCGCCGTCGCCTGGCCAGGGGTCAAACACCAGACTCCTGCGCCGCCCCCCTACTGGAGACCCGTCCCGGAACCAGACGCACCTCGCGCGGTGCCGCGATCCAGATCGCCGCCGCGGAAACCGCGCAGCACGCGATCGCCAGCAAAAACGCCAGGCGGTAGCTTCCAGTCGCGTCATGCACGGCGCCCGCTGTCCAGGGTCCAGCCGCACCGCCGCCGACCAGAGCGACGGTAATGGCGCCAAAGATCGAGCCGAAGTGCGGGCCCTCAAAAATCTCCACCACGATCGGCCCCATCACCGAGGTCGCCGCGTATCCGAAAAACCCTTGCGACCCGACCATCAAGTAAAGCAGCGGGTTTGAAGGAGCGTGCTCCAGCGCGATCAGTGCAGCGTAGCAGACCGCGAAACCACAACACGCGGCGGTCCACACCCACTCCCGCCCGACGCGGTCCGACAACGCCCCCAGGCCGATTTGACCAGGAATCGCGACGACACTGATAATGCCCAGCGACCACGCCGCGACCAACGGTTTGAAACCGATCTCGATAAGATACTGCGTCTGGTGCACCTGGATGCAGTACCAGGCGAACAGTGCGCAGAAATAGGCCAGCGCGATCCACCAGAATCGCCCGGTGCGCATCGCCCGCGCCAGCGTCCAGTCAACCGCGGCCCAGGCCGGATCGACCACGTTCGACCTCACGCCCGACCGCGTCGCTTCCGCCCTACGCGACGCGCCATCCGCCAACAGCCCGATATCCTCCGGTCCGCGCCGCACCAGTAGGTTCAACGGACCAGCGACCAGCAGCACCAGAAGCCCCATCACCCAGCACGATGTCCGCCAGCCGTCGCGGCCAATGATCGTCTGCAGCCAGGGCAGCAAGACGATCGCGCCAACCCCGGCGCCGGAAAATGCGATGCTGATCGCCAGGCCGCGGCGGCGTACGAACCAGTTCGGCAGGAACTGCGAATGCGCCGTATAGGTCGTCAGATTTGCCCCGGCACTGACCAGGACACCGAGCGTGGCATAAAGTTGCCATGGCTTTTCGATCGTCGATGCCAGGATCAGCCCGCTGCTCATCAGGCACACGCCGCTGCCAATGACGATCCGGGGACCGTGCCGGTCCATCACCCGGCCAAAGATCGGGCTCGATACCGCCGAGATCAGGAAGCCGAAGGAAAACGCGCCGGCTACAAGACCGCGGTCCCAACCGAACTCCGCGATCAGCGGAGGCAATAGGAGGGAAAACGCGGTGCGCGCGGTGACCGCGACCGCCATCGTGGCGAAGGCAATGCCGATGACTACCCAACCGTAGTAGAACGGCAACCGCGACGACCAGTGACGTTGCGCGCCTTCCATCCGATATCCCCATCCGCGGGCCGCCCGATGCTGAGCCGCCCGTGCAATCCCACTGCTTTTAAGGTCCGATCAACCACATGCCAGCCAGCCAGGTCCAGCTTTCCCTCTCGAGACCCTACGATGTCATCGTCGCCGGCGGCGGGAGCGCCGGGTTGCCGCGGCGATCGGGGCCGCCCGCGCCGGCGCCCGCACTGCCCTCGTCGAAGCGACCGGCCGCCTGGGTGGAGCGTCCACCAGTCCACCATCCGCAATCTGCTGACCTATTATGGCCTCTATACGCTCGGCACCGAAACCCGTCAGGCGGTGCGCGGCGTGGCCGAGGAGGTCGTTCCGGCAAATCACCTGGAGCGAACCCCGGTCGATGGTAACGTGGCGCTCGGCGCCTGGGGCGTGCAGTGGCACGACCGAACCAACTACGCCAGCAGCTTCGCCCCGCCGCCCGACGACGCAGCCTACGAATTTCCGCTGCGCCGCCTGATCAGCAAGGCACCCCCAACCTGTTCGCCGCCGGCCGCACCGCCGATGGCGATCGGCGAGCCGGCGCAGCCTGCGCTTCATGGTATGGAATTCGCGACCGGGCAGGCGGCCGGTGTCGCCGCCGCTTGGTTGGCCGACCGGCGTGGTTCGGGCAACAGACGTGCGGTCGCTGCTGAGACGGCAGGGGGCATTGATCGACAAGGCCGATCTGGGGCCGATGCCTGTGCTGGAACCATCCCCTCGTGGCCAGGACTCGGCACGTTACGCGGCGCTGGTCGCGGGCCCGCAACTCGGTGCCGTTGGCGTGCGGACGCAGGAAGTAGGCGGCCCACTGAAACAAACAGCCCGTGGAGCAAGAATGACATTAGCCCGCGAGTAGCGAACGTCAGACTCGAAAAACTACACCAGCCGCGCCTGACGCACCGCGGCGGCAATGAAATCGGCGAATAGCGGGTGCGGCGCGAACGGCTTGGACTTCAGCTCCGGATGATACTGCACGCCGATGAACCATGGGTGGCCGGGCAGCTCGATGATCTCGGGCAGGATGCCGTCCGGCGACATACCGGAGAACTGCAGCCCGGTTGCCTCCAGTGACGCGCGGAAGTTGACGTTGACCTCATAGCGGTGGCGATGGCGTTCCTCGATCACTGCGGCGCCGGCGTAAATTGCCCGCACCAGGCTGCCATCGCGCAGCACCGCCGGATACGCCCCCAGCCGCATCGTCCCGCCCTTAGCGTCACGCTCGGTTCGCCGCTCGATCTGGTTGCCGCGTGCCCATTCGGTCAGCAAACCGACCACCGGCCGGTCGCACCGACCGAACTCGGTGGACGACGCATCTTCCATCCCGGCAAGGTTTCGCGCCGCCTCGATCACCGCCATCTGCATGCCGAAGCAGATGCCGAAGAACGGCACCTTGTGCTCACGCGCGAAACGGACCGCCTCGATCTTGCCGGGGGTGCCGCGCTCGCCGAACCCGCCGGGCACCAGGATGCCGTGCACGTCCTGCAGGCGCTGCACGCTACCGGGTCGTTCGAAAATCTCGCTGTCCACCCATTCCAGCCGGACCTTGACGCGGTTGGCGATGCCGCCGTGCGCCAGCGCCTCCGACAGCGACTTATAGCTGTCGAGCAGATTGGTGTATTTCCCCACCACCGCGATGCGAACCTCGCCCTCCGGGGTGCTAATCTTGTCGACGATGTTGCGCCATCGGGACAAATCCGGTTCGGCCTCGAGGCCGAGACCGAAATGGCGCAGCACTTCGCGGTCCAGGCCTTCGTCGTGGTAGGCGATCGGGACCTGGTAGATGGTCGCGACATCCAGCGCCGGAATCACCGCCTCGGGGCGGACGTTGCAGAACAGCGCGATCTTGCGCCGCTCATTGTCGGGGATCGGCCGGTCGCAGCGGCACAGCAGCATATGCGGCTGGATGCCGACATTCAGCAGTTCCTTCACCGAGTGCTGCGTCGGCTTGGTCTTCAGCTCGCCAGCCGATGGGATATACGGCACCAGGGTCAGGTGGACGAACATCGCCGCCAGCGGTCCCAGCTCGTTGCCCAACTGACGGATGGCTTCCAGGAACGGCAGGCTTTCAATGTCGCCGACGGTGCCGCCGATCTCCACCAGCACGAAGTCGACCGCTTTGGAGTCACGCAGCACCACGTCCTTGATCGCGTCGGTGATGTGGGGGATCACCTGCACCGTGGCGCCGAGGTAGTCGCCGCGCCGCTCCCGCGCGATCACGTCCTGGTAAATCCTCCCGGTCGTGGCGTTGTCCAACTGGGTGGCGTGAACGCCGGTAAAGCGCTCGTAGTGCCCAAGGTCGAGGTCGGTCTCGGCGCCGTCATCGGTGACGAATACCTCGCCGTGCTGATAGGGGCTCATGGTGCCCGGGTCGACGTTAAGGTAGGGATCGAGCTTGCGCAGCTTGACGGTGAAGCCGCGGGCCTGCAGCAGCGCACCCAGCGCCGCCGCGGCAATTCCTTTTCCCAGGGAAGAGACCACGCCGCCTGTAACAAATACATATCGCGTCATGGGCGCCCATCATACCGAACCGAATCGGGCTTGGGGAAGCCCGGTGATGAGCGGTGCGGAATTGATGCCGGCGGTGGCAATCGGTTATGAGTAGGATAAACGTGATTTCCACGGCGCCGCGACCCGGCGGTTTCCGCGGAGCAGCGCTGTAGCAGAACATACGCTTGAGCCGCAACGACCACAGCGGGGAGTCGACAGCTTGATCGCGGCTTCGGCGGAACGATCCAGGCCCCAGTCCGCGAAGCCGGTGCGATCAGTTGGTCGGTGCGGACGGCCCCGCCGGCGCGGCTGGCGGCGGCTTTGTGGTGCCCGGGCCGGGCGCCGGAGCGGGAGTGGTGGCAGCAGGGGTGTCGAGGATCGAGCGTGTGGAAGACCCCGAGGTGCCGCGGTTGAGCAGCGCCAGGGTCAGCGACAGCCCCATGAAAATCACCGCCAGGATCGCCGTGGCACGGGTTAGCAGGTTGGCGGTGCCGCGTCCGGACATGAACGATCCCATGCCCTGCGAACTGCCGATGCCGAGCCCACCGCCCTCGGAGCGCTGGATCAACACGACGCCGATCAGCGCCAGGGTTACGAACAAATGGATGATCAGCAAAACTGTGCTCAACGCGCGGGACTTTCTGACGGACCTGGCCCGCGGATCGGGCCATCAAATTGGGGTCTGTATCCTATCCAGTGGTCCCGAGCCTGAAGTTCGCCATATCGGGCGAACATCAGTCTGGCGACGCCAGCTCTTTGTTTTCAGTGGCCTGCTGATCCCATGCGTCCACCGCATAAGGCGACGGGCCTCTGGGACAGGACACCAGATACACGCGGGCCAATAGTCCTGGTGGCGGCCCCCGGTGACGCCGACCGGTCGCCGGCCGAACGCCCGCCGGCTGCGCCTCTTAGCCCGCCCGGGCGGCGCGGGCAATCTCCAGGAACTCCCGCGGATCGAGGCTCGACCCGCCGACCAGCGCGCCGCCGACGTTGTCCACCGCCAGCAGCGACTTTGCGTTGGCCGGTTTGACGGAACCGCCGTAGAGGATACGGATGGCCTGCCCTGGGTCACCGAACTGGCGGACCAACTCCTCACGAATGAAGGCGTGCATGATGGCGACGACTTCCTCGGTTGCCGTCTTGCCGGTGCCGATCGCCCAGATCGGCTCGTAGGCAAGCACGCCGGTGAACGGCTTCGGCAGGCTGCCGGCGAGCTGCCAGCCGACGGCCTCGGTTTCCGCGCCGCCGGCGCGTTGGTCGGTGGTTTCGCCGACGCAGACGATCGGGGTCAGGCCGGCCTCGACCGCGGCCACGGTTTTTTCGCGCACCAGTTCATCGGTTTCGCCGTGGTTCATCCGGCGTTCGGAGTGGCCAAGAATGACCCAGGTAGCGCCGAGATCGCGCAGCATCGGCGCGGCGATGTCGCCGGTGTGGGCACCTTGGGGCGCCTGATGGCAATTTTGCCCGCCGACCGCGACGCTGCTGCCGTGCAACGCCTGGGCGACCGCGGCCAGGTGCAAGGCGGTCGGGCAGACCAGCAGTTCGGCGACGATGCCCTGGGCGCCGGCGGCAATCCCCTGCGCCAGCGCCACCGCCTCGGCCGCGAGGCAGTGCATCTTCCAGTTCCCGGCAATCAGTTGTGGCACCGAGGGATCTCCATTGCTTGCATAGGCCGTCAGCGCGCCCACCGGCTGATCTTACCATTCGGCAACGCTCTAGTTATTTGTTTTGTCGTGCAATTCACGCGCTTTGCAGGCTCCCGCCGGCACACTTATGCTTTAGCTCAGTGGTCATGAGCGTCAAGTGAGCACCCGGGCCCTGCACCCGGACGCTGTTGATCGGCCACGGCGCGGTGGGCGTCCACTATGGGGGTTGGGGATATTTGCTGACCGGGGGCGCCCGGCAACGAGAGGTTTCAGATCAACTGACCGCGCCAGTCTTCGAGGCGATGCGCAACAACAGCCAAAGCGCCGGCACACCAAAGGTCACAAGACTTGCGATAATCAGGTTGACCCGCAACGTCAGCACGCGCAGGTCCGCGCGCAGCGAAGCGAACTCAGACCGGTATTCCTGCCGCGTGGCATCGAACTCAGATTTGTATTCCTGACGCATGGCAGCCGAGGCGGCCTGGTTTTCCTGCCGCATGGTAGCGAACTCAGACTTGTACTCCTGCCGCATGACAACGAACTGCGGCTCCAGCGTCGCCATTGCTTCGGCTGCCCTGGTAGCCTTTTCCTCGGCTACCCCGATGCTGCGCAGCGCGTCATAGATTTCAACCACCATGGTGGCCATATATCGTTGGTCCCGGTTCAGAACAGCTTCTACGTAGGCGGTCCATATCGCTCTGGCAACCGCTGTTGCCCGAGCCCGTATGAGAGGCCCTCAAGACACCTGCTTGCGGGGCGCCAGCCGAGACTGAATGGTGACCAATAAACCCCGACCAGCAACGCCCGCTCTGCCGGGGATCGCTCGGTTGTCGAACCTTCGGCAAAAACCCTATCATCGGCAGATTGATGGCCGCCGACGGCCGCCCGACGCCAACAGACGGAAACCACCCCACGCCATGACCAAGACAGCACCGCTCATCCGGCCGGTCCAGCAGACCGAGCACTTCGACGTCCTGATCGTGGGCGCCGGCATTTCTGGGGTCGGCGCAGCCTATCACCTGACCCGGCAATGTCCGGCCAAAGGTTTCGTCGTGCTGGAGGCGTTGGACAATTTCGGCGGCACCTGGTGGACCCATCGCTATCCCGGCATCCGCTCCGACAGCGACCTTCACACCTTCGGCTATCGCTTCAAGCCGTGGACCAGCGCCCCGATCGCAACCGCCGCCGAAATCCGCGCCTACATGGGCGAGGTCATCGGGGAAAACGACCTGGCCCGACATATCCGCTACCGGCATAAGATCACCAGCGCCAGTTGGTCCAGCGCAGACGACCTCTGGACGCTCGAGGCCACCAGGACGGATGCCGACCAGGGGGTGCGGTTCACCGCGAACTTCCTCTGGATGTGCCAGGGCTACTACCGGCACTCGGTCGGCTATACGCCCGAGTGGCCGGGCATGGCCGACTTTCGCGGCCGGATCGTTCACCCGCAGTCCTGGCCCGATGACCTCGACTACAAGGGCAAGCAGGTGGTGGTGATCGGATCAGGCGCCACGGCGGCGACGCTGGTGCCGGCGATCGCCGAGGACTCCGCCCACGTCACCATGCTGCAGCGCTCGCCGACCTATTTCCGCACCGGACGCAACGCCATCGCGCTGGCCGAGGAACTACGCGACCTCGGCATCGAGGAAGCCTGGATCCACGAGATCGTGCGGCGCAAGATCCTGCACGACCAGGACGTGTTCACCCGCCGCTCGTTCAGCGAACCCGAGCTGGTGAAGCGCGAGCTGCTTTCGGCGGTGCGCGCCGAGCTCGGCCCGGATTACGACGTCGCGTCGCACTTCACCCCAAGCTACCGGCCGTGGCGGCAGCGCATCGCCTTCGTGCCGGACGCCGATCTGTTCAAGCGCATCAGCGCCGGCAAGGCGTCGGTCGTCACCGACGAGATCGAACGCTTTACCGAGACCGGCATTCAACTGAAATCGGGCCAGGCGCTGGCCGCCGACATCATTGTCACCGCGACCGGCTTTCACCTCAACGTGCTGGGCGACATCGCATTCAGCATCGACGGCGACCCGCTCGTGTTCTCCGATACTGTGACCTATCGCGGCATGATGTTCACCGGGGTGCCCAACATGGCCTGGGTGTTCGGCTATTTCCGCGCCAGTTGGACCTTGCGGGCGGATCTGGTGGGCGATTTCGTCTGCCGGCTGCTTAATCACATGCAGGCCAAGGGAGTGCGCAGGGTGACACCGGCGCTGCGACCGGAAGACCGCGCGATGCCGTTGTTGCCTTGGATCGATCCGGAGAACTTCAATCCCGGATACATCATGCGCGGCATGCACCTGCTGCCGAAACGCGGCGACAAGCCCGAGTGGCAGCACACCCAGGACTATTGGACAGAAAAGGATGAGTTTCCCGCGATCGATCTGGACGGCGGGATATTCGTGTACGCCTGATCAGTCGGTTCAGGCCAGCCCTGGTACTGAGGCGCGAACCCTTGATCCGTCTATTTTGTAGCCTGATTCGCGCACTCTGAGCATCTGCTCGGAACGGTCCTGCTCCATGCGGCAAAAGCCGCAGCTGAATCGGTCGTTTGATGAAAATGACGCATTTGTGACTCGTCGTCAGCGTGCCCACAACCTTGGTATTGCCTTGAGCGGCGGTTATCACGATGGCGAGGCGCGGCGGTGCTTCGTCCGGAGCGCCGGACAAAATGGCGAGGCCGCCCTCGCACGGGAGGTGACAATGGAATCCGAACGCCTGCGACAACGGGTCTTGCGAGCGACTCTTTGCCAAGTCGAACGCGGACTATTTCACATCAACTACCGCACCGATAGCGTCGCCGCCGAGGTGCACGATTTGCCGCGATACCAGCTTGGCACCAGCGGCTCCGAGGCCAAGCGCCGGATCGAACGGACGGCTCGCAAGTGCGGCTTTTCGAGCGTGCTATGGGATGACGCGATGGCAGTCACGGCCCCGCTCGCCGGCGCCGAGGTTACCACCGTGGCCGGCTTAACCGCCGGCGACTGATAGTCGGGGCCGGCCCTCGCTCGACGCGGCCGCGGGATCGCGCTTGGCAGAACCTGCAAAAACGCTAGCGGCGCAAAACGAAGGCTGAAGTTCGCCCACTGTGGCGAACTTCAGGGTCCTTATGCTCAGTCCGCGAATACCCTGTCCTTGCGGCCAAAGGCGCCGTATACGCAGCCCCGGTTTCCCACTTCCGGGCCTGTTTCGTCGCATGATCTCCCTGTTCCGCCGCTTCACCGAGTCCTGGATCGCCCGGATATTCTTCGTCATCATGGCGGTTTCGTTCGTCGGCTGGGGCATCAGCGGCGATCTCTTCCGGATGATGGGTCCGCCAAGCTGGATCGCCAAGGTCGGCGATCAGACCATCGAAGTCCCCGCTTTCCAGGCCGAATACCAGCGGGCAATGGCGCAGCGGTCCCGAACACTGCCGCCAGGCCAGGAGGCAACCGCCGATCTGCGCCGCCAGGTTGGCCAGCAAACGCTGGATCGGATGGTCGCCCAGGCCGCCCTCGCGGTGGAGTTGCGTGATCTGCGGGTGGTGACACCGGACGACGCGCTGGCCGCGGTGGTTCGCTCGATGCCGGCGTTCCAGGGGTCCGACGGCAAGTTCAACCACGCCGTCTTCACCCAGGTGCTGCAGAACAATGGCTACAGCGAGGCTCGTTTTCTGCAGCAGATGCGCGCCGATATCGCCCAGCAGCAATTGCTCTCGGCCGTCAGTGGGTCGGTGGCCGCGCCCGATACCGAGGTGAAGCCGCTCTACGAGAGCGAATACGAAAAGCGCTCGGCTGATACCGCGCTGTTTCCGCTCTCCGCCGCGCCCGAACCGGCGGCTCCTGACCAGGCCGCGCTGCAGGCCTGGTACAAGAACCACCCCAAAAGCTATACCACCCCGGAGTTCCGCCGGATCAAGGCAATCGAACTATCGCCGCAGTCGCTCGGGTCGCAGATCAGCGTCACCGACCAGGAACTGCACGCCGCCTACGACGAGCGCAAGGCGGACTATCAGAAGCCCGAGACGCGGTCGGCCGAAGTGATCTCGGCGCCGGATCAGGCCAAAGCCCAGGCGCTGGCCGCACAGTGGCGTGGCGCGCCCGCCGGCGCGGCGGGTTGGGCGGCAATCGGCACAGCGGCGAAGGCCGCGGGCGCGTCGGCGATCACCCAGGACGACGCGACCGAGGTGCAGTTTCCCGATCCCGACCTGGCAAAATCAGTGTTCTCGGCAACCGCAAATACCGTTTCCGAACCGGTGAAGGGACAGCTTGGCTGGTTCGTGGTCAAGGTAACCAAGATCACCGCCGGAGTGACGACGACGTTCGATCAGGCGAAGGACGCCCTGCTGACCCGGCTGCGCGCCGCGAAAGCCGCCGACCTGATGTATGATCGAGCTAACAAGCTGGATCAGTTGCTGGGCAACGGCACCAGTCTTGACGACCTGCCCGGCGATCTGGGGCTGATCGGGGTGGCCGGAACGATGGACGCGAAAGGCGACACGGAAACCGGCTCAGCGGCGCCGGTCCCGGGCCCTCCCGAGTTGAAAGCGACAATGGTCGCCGCCGCGTTCCAGGCCCACCAGGGTGATCCGCTGCAGTTGACCGAGGTGCAGACCCCGTCCACCGGCGGGTCGGCATATTACGCGCTGGCGGTGGACAACATCATTCCCACCGGCCGCAAGCCGTTCGACGCGGTCAAGCAGGCCGTCGCCGAGGACTGGAAGCAGGACCAGCGACGGCAAATCGAAAACCACGCGGCAACCGCGATGATGACCGCGGTAAAGGGGGGCAAGTCATTTTCCGACGCCGCGACGGTCGCTGGCGTCACCCCGAAGCTCAGCCCGCTGGTGACCCGCGATCAACCCGATCCCAACGTCGCCCCGGAACTGCAACGCGCTCTGTTCAGCCTGAAAAAGGGCGAGGCGACGGTGGTCGAACTGCCGGAGGGATTCCTCGTCGCCCAACTGGCCGAAGTGGTGCAGCCGGATCCGGCCACCGACAAGGCCGGTTATGACCAGGCCCGCGCCGCGGTCAGCCAATCGATCGGCAACGACATGGTCAACGTCTTCGTCGCCGCCTTGCGCCAGCGAGCCAGTCCGCGGATCAATCAGCAAGGCTTCGACGGTGTTGTCCAAGCGCAGTAACGGCAGGCGCGATAAGGGAGTGATGCCATGAACCTTTCGCTCACCCCTGGGATCGCCGCCTTCCGGCTGGCCTACCAGGCCGGACGCGGCAGTCTGGTGTGGCGCAAGACGGTGGCCGACCTGGAAACGCCGGTGGCGGCGTTCCTGAAGCTGGCGCACGGCCAACCCAATTCGTTTCTGCTGGAGAGCGTGGAAGGCGGCGCCGCGCGTGGGCGATACTCGATCATCGGCATGCAACCGGACCTGGTGTGGCGTTGTCAGGACGGCCGCGCCTCAGTCAATCGCCACGCGCTGTCGGCGCCGCACGCCTTCACCGCCGAGACCAAGGCGCCGCTCGACAGCCTGCGCTCGGTGATCGCTGAATCCCAGTTGGAGGTGCCCCCGCACATGCCGCCGATGGCCGGCGGGCTGGTCGGCTATCTGGGCTATGACATGGTGCGCCAGATCGAGTCTCTTCCGGCGAAGAACCGCGATGTCATAGGCGTCCCGGAGGGCATCATGCTGCGCCCCACCCTGTTGGCGATCTTCGATAACGTCAACGACGAACTGACCGTAGTGACGCCGGTCTATCCGGCCGGCGACGTCTCGGCCGAGCTGGCTTGGAAGCGCGCCATGGGCCGCCTCAATGCCGCCGAGGCAGCGCTGGACCGCCCGTTGCCCCACCAGCCGCCGCCGGTCATGCTACCCGACCCGCCGGCACCGGGGTCCAATTTCTCCAAGGCCGACTTCATCGCTGGAGTGGCCCGGTGCAAGGAATACATCGCCGCCGGCGACGCGTTCCAGATCGTGCTGTCGCAGCGCTTCAGCGTGCCGTTCGCGCTGCCCGCGTTCTCGTTGTACCGCGCGCTCCGCCGGATCAATCCGGCACCGTTCCTGTTCTACCTGGACTTCGGCGGGTTCTCCATCGTCGGCTCGTCGCCCGAGGTTCTGGTGCGGCTGCGCGACGGGATCGTCACCGTGCGCCCGCTCGCCGGCACCCGCCGACGCGGCGCCAACCACGAGGAAGACCAGGCGCTGGAGGCCGAACTGCTGGCCGACCCGAAGGAGCGCGCCGAACACCTGATGCTGCTCGACCTCGGCCGCAACGATGTCGGGCGGGTGGCGGCGGTCGGTTCGGTCAAGGTGACCGAGAGCTTCATCGTCGAACGCTTCAGCCACGTGATGCATATCTCGTCCAACGTGGAGGGCCGGCTGCGCCGGGGACTGGACGCGCTGGACGCGCTGGCCGGCGGCTTCCCGGCCGGCACGCTGTCCGGCGCGCCCAAGGTGCGGGCGATGCAGATCATCGAGGAGCTGGAGCCCGACCGGCGCAACATCTACGCCGGATGCATCGGCTACTTCGCGGCCAACGGAACGATGGATACCTGCATCGGGCTGCGCACCGCTTTGGTCAAGGACGGCATGATGTACGTCCAGGCCGGCGCCGGCGTCGTCGCCGACTCGGTGGCCGAGGCTGAATACGAGGAATGTCAACAAAAGGCGCGCGCACTGGTGCGGGCGGCGGAAGAGGCCGTGCGCTTCGCCGCCGGCAAAGCCGGGGGAAACGCCACCGGCGACTGAACGCTCGGGTATGGCGACGCGTCGGCGCGCCGATCTTCAGGAGGGAAGATGTTGGGTAGCGCCGACCTGCGACGATTCATCGAACACGGCTTCTTCCGGATCCCGCAAGCCTTCCCGCGGCAAATTGCCAACCGGCTGCGTAGCGCGCTGTGGCATGCTGCCGGTTGTGCCCCTGACGAACCCGGCGAGCTGGAACCGACCGGTAATCCGTCTGGGACCAGCGCCTGATCGGCACGGTGCACGGCCGCTGGTGTCCCCGAGGCCGCCAACACCGCCATGCTGTATCAGGCATTCGGTAGCCTGGTGGGGCAGGGGCGGTGGCAGCCTCGGATAGATGTCGGCAACTTCGTGATCGCCCTCGCCGGCCGACCCCGGCGAGGATGGCACGTCGATCTCAGCTTTCCCGGTGACACCGGCGGTGCTGCACTGGACGATTATTTCACATGGCGGGACAATGTCAGGTCACGCGGTCGCGCCTTGCTGATGCTTTTCCTGTTTTCCGACGTTGGCCAAGACGATGCGCCGACACGGATCCGCGTCGGCTCGCATTTTCCCATGGCACGGCTGTTGGATACGGCCGGAAAAGCCGGGATCGGTCAAATGCCGCTCCGCGATGTGGGCAATCAGTGTGAGGTCGCCTTGGCCATCGGCGAAGCAGCTGCCGTGTATCTGTATCACCCTTTCCTGATCCACGCGGCACAGAAGCACCGTGGCCGAACCGCGCGATTCGTCTCCCCGCCGCCGCTCGGGACGGCCGTTCCGTTGCGTCTGCAACGATCCGATAGCACATACTCGCCGGTCGAGATTGCTATTCGGGCAGCGCTGCGAGCTTCGCCTAGCCGATCGCTGAATACGAGGTGGCGGCCGTGCGACGCCCTTGCGATCCTCGGCATCGTGGCCGATTTCTTGGCACCGCTGCCGAGTCATCGTTGTCGGGTGTCGGCGGCAGATATTGCCGCGCCACGCGTCCGGCTCAAGACTGTCGTTCGAGCCGATCCGGCACCCGGCTGCGTGAAGCCAGACCAGACATGGAGGACCAACGATGCCATTCTACGAACATAACGAAGTCCGTATCCACTAGCATCACTGATTCCATCGCCACGGCATATGGATGGGCCGGGACGTCATCCGGCAACACCAGCACGGGGGTCTGGCAGGCGCGGACGAAATCACGCGATACGGTCATTACGAAGTCGGGGTCGGTGCGGTACATCCTGGTCAGGAAAGCCTCGACTGGCGCCGAACTCCGAAGTCAGCCTGTTTCCCTGGAAGGACCCGAAGGACCGGATTCCCGTGGTGGTACGCCAGGTGCGGTCGTTCCTGCGAGCACACGGACCAGCAGCCGGGGGCCAGGCCTGAATTCGCGCCAGCCGGCGCCGAAAACCTCCGATGGAGGTTTGTCGTGATCTTGCCCCCTGGCCTGCGCCTCGACATCGAGGACGACCCGATAGAAGCCGACATCGAGGTCCTGCCGCGCGAGCTGGAGAACTTCAACGAAATCCGCTGGCCGCGACATCAGCCTTGGAAACCGCTCGGCGTCTTCGTGCGGGATGCCCAGCGCGTCGTCGCCGGACTTGCGGGAGAAACCTACGGTGGTTGGCTGTTCGTCCGATACCTGTGGGTGACCGAGGAACTGCGCGGCCAAGGGTTTGGGCGTCGGCTATTGGGTGCGGGCGAAGATCGCGCGCTCGACCGCGGATGCCACTCCGCCTGGCTCGATACGTTCAGCTTTCAGGCTTCCGATTTCTACTTGAAGCTTGGTTATCAGGTCTTCGCAGAACTTGATTGGTCCGAGGACCACAAGCGCATTTTCTTGCGCAAGAAGTTGATTCCAAGCATTTGACTACCAGCCGTCATCACCGGGAAAACAGCCCGGAAATGATCCCGTGCGTCGTCCCCGGCCCGTCCGTCGCACGCGCTCCTACCGTCACCGTCGCGGTCTCGCCGGCCGCCAGCAACACACCCCCGGGTACTTCGTCGATGTGGATACGCACCGGAATCCGTTGCGCCAGCCGAACCCAGGTGAACACCGGACTGACCGACGCAAGACCCAGCGTGCCAGGATCATAGTTCGGCGAACTGATGCCCCGGGCGATGCTGTCGACATGGCCCTGCAGCGGCGCATCGAACCCCATCAGCCCGATCGCCGCCGGATCGCCGATATGGATGTTATGCAGCTTGGTCTCCTCGAAATACGCCGCCACCCAGAAACTGTCGCTATCCAAAATGGAAATGTTGCGGGTCCCCTTGGTCGCATAGTCGCCCAGGTGCAGCAATAGATTGGAGACATACCCGTTCACCGGCGAAACCACCTTGGTGCGCTGCAGGTTGATCCGCGCTTGCGACAGATTGGCCATCGAGGATGCGAAAGCCGCCTGCGCCACATCTGCATTGGTGGTGTAGGTCTGTCTCTCCTCCACCGAGGTGGTCAAGGTTCCCAACTGCTTGCGCCGCTCGGCCTCGGTATTGGCGTTCTGCAGACTGGCCTGTTTGCTCTGATAATCCGACTGTGCCGCGGCAAGCGCCACCTGGTAATCGAAAGGGTCGATCTCGTAAAGAAAATCACCCTTGTGCACGAACTGGTTGTCGCCGACCGAGAGCGTGATGATCCGGCCCGACACCTCCGGTGCGATGTTCACCACATTGGCCTGCACCTGGCCGTCCCGCGTCCACGGCCCGACCAGATAGTGGTTCCACATCCAGACCCCACCTGATGCCGCGCACACCAGGATGAGCAGGGTGATGAAAACCCGAATGACGCGTTGCCCCGACCTGAACATGCAACCATTCGCCTCAGAACAACATGACCAAAAGCGACAGGATGCAGATATACAGTCCTGTCTCGGCAAGCGGTGTGTGCCATGACCAGCGCGCGAAATGCAGCCGCACCAGGATCGGGCGCAACAGCACGTAGATGACCAGCGCGACCAGCATGTAGGCCAGGATCGGTGCCATGAAGACGCCGCCGATGTTGGTCTCTTTCCACATCTCAGGACCCCAGCGGCAATCCAGCAAGACGCAGCAGGCATCGCGCCCGCGGCATTAGCAGGGCCGCCCCATATAAGCCCGACGCAGCCTGTATGGCGCCAGGGAAGGCCGCGGGCGCGTCGGCCGACCCGAGCGCCGAACCGGGCGCTCGCGCGGCGGCCAGCAACGCAGCCCCGGCGGCATGCAGTGCCCGACCCGATGGCCGCAGCAGCGCTGCGCGAGCGCGCGCCACCTCGCCGGCCAGGGCTGGGGCCTCGCTCAGGGTGGCATCCAGTGCGTCGACGGTCCTGCTGAGCGTGGCGCTGAATGCGCCCAAATCGTGAATCCGCGACAGCAGGTCAAGCCGAGCCGGCGTCCGCCGCCCCAACCATAACAGAGCCGCGGCAAACCTGTCGTACTGCAACGACAGCATCTGCACCCGATCCAATCGATGCCGCCGCCGCAACGTCCGGCGCACATCGCGCACCGCCGCGTTGGTCACCCGGAACAGCCGACGCGGCGGAGACACCGGCAGGATCACCGCGAACCCCACGATGACCGCCAGAACCGACCCCACCATCTCCAGCGCGATATTGAAGAACGACGTAAGGTCGTAGTTCGGCGGGTTTGCCGGGGCCAGCATCAAGGCATACCAGATCAACATCCCGGTGCTGGGGCCCGCTCCCAGATTCGGATGACGCGCCAGTGCGCAAGCGACCAGCGCAAACGGCGCCACCGCCAGCACGAACAGCTCGAAATCGCCCGTCTGCGGCAACAGCAGGAACTCCACCAATCCGCCGGCAACGATCGCCAGCGGGAATTGGAAACCGAACAGCATCGCTGCCCGGGTCGGATCGGGCTGCATCCCCAGCAACGCCACCACGGCCGAGATCTGCACCAACAGGAACGTTGCGCCGCCCCAATTGCCGTAAATGCAGAACAACGCCGCCAACCCCACCACGATCGCGGTTCGCGTCGCGTTCAGCGCGGCGCCGACAAGATCCGGCTGGCTGGGCAACCGCACTCGCCGCAGCGGCGCCCGCCCGTCCGTCAGCGCACCCAGCCCGTCCAGCGCAAAGCCATGCTGCGCCACCAGTTCGTCCAAGCGCTCCAGCAGGAACACCTTTTCAATCTGCGGCGACCCATCGGCCAACAGATCAAGGCGCGGACGATCGGCGGCGGGATTGCGCAGTGCCTCGATCGTCCGGCCAATGGCCAGCCGCACTGTCTCGTCTGACTCCACCCGCGCCAGTCCAGCCCTGATGGCGTGGCCGGCGGATGCCATCCCAAGCAGACCCCCGATCGCGCTGCGTGCACCGGCCGCACGCGCCCGCCCGGCCGGCAGTTCGCCGGCGACGAAGGTGGCCTGAGTGCGCAGCGCCAGCACCGCGGTCGCCCACTGCGCCTGGTCGGTAACCGACATGGTCGCCGCATCGCCCCGCAAGCTACCAATGACCCGCTCGGTCGTCTCGTCGATCAACTGCTGCAACTGCCGGGTGAGGGCCTGCCACGCATCGGCGCGCCCGAACATTCCGTTCACCAGTGCCAGGCTGCAAACCCCGACCAGGATCGCCGCGATCCGGTCCAGCGCCGTCAGGAAAACGTTCTGCGGCAGGTCAATGTCGGTGATCGCGACAATCGCCAACGTATAGCCAGCCAACGTGGCACCGTAGGCGCGAAAATCTTTCAGCAAGGACGCGACGAAACTGCAGCCGGCCAGCCACAGCGTGAACACGATCAGCATCATGCTCCGGTCCTGGCCGAACAGTGCCGTGACGATCACCGCGACCACGCCCCCGATCAGCGTGCCGGCCACCCGATACAGCGCCTTGGACATCGTTCCGCCGAACTGCGGCTGAGCCACGATCGCCACGCAGATACCGGCGGTCGATGCGCTGGATAGCTGGATCCAGAAACAGAAATAGTATGCCAGCATCAGCGCCAGCGTCGTCCGCACGGCAAACCCCACCGTGTCCGGCGGAAACCCGCCCGGCAATTCCAACCATGGTTCGGCCGGCTGCGCCGTGGCAGAGGCGGACATCGACGACGCTCCGTGGTTTCACCCGCGGCATAAAGCACGATCGTCGGCAGCCTGAAAATGGCCCAACCCCGCCAGTTCCGGCCCTGGCAAACGCCCAACCATCACACCGTAGCGAGCAATTAACCGACCGGCGCCGACCGCAACCCCCCAACCACCCGTCGGAACAGCGCCAACTGACCGGCCGTCGTCTCATCCCAACTGAACGGCTCCGCATACGCCCGCGTCGCCGCCCGCTCGGGCAGCGCGGCAAACAGCCGGCCCACGCCCTCGGCGATCCCATCGGGCGTATTCGGCTGGTAGATCACCCCCGCCGCTGGCGCCCGAACGACTTCGGGGTTGCCCCAGATATCGGCGGCGACCACTGGCGTGCCGCACGCCATCGACTCCAGCAGCACGTTCGCCCAGCCCTCGCGCGATGATGCCAGCACCGAGGCATCCGCCGCCCCGTAAAGCGCCGCCAACGTTCGGTGCGGCCGCGACCCGAGCAGCCGCACCCGGCCCCCGAGACCCAACTTGGCGATCAGCCCCGCCAGCCGAACCCGCTCCGGTCCTTCGCCGACGATCATCAGCGCAAAGTCCGGCAGGCGCCGCATCGCCTCGATCGTGCGGTGATGACCCTTGCGCTCGATCAGCGCGCCGACCGAGATCAGCGTCGGTCCGGTCAATCCCAACACCGCGCGCGCTGCGGCGCGATCCTCGGGTGGACGAAACAGGTCGGTCTCCACCCCATTGCGCAGCACGGTCACCTTGTCATCCGGGGCACCAAGCTCGACCAGCGCCGCCTTCAGCGCGGCGCTGACCGCGATTAGCGCCGAGGCGTCGCGGATCGCCGCCTCGATCAGCCGCCGAGGCTGGCGGTAGCGTGGGATCAAGTTCACGTCGGTGCCGCGCGCCGTCATCACCACCGGCAGGCCGAACCGCCGTCCAAGCCAGGTGGCGGCCACGCCGTCGGGATAAACGTAGTGCGCATCGATCAGGTCAAAGCGATGGCCCGACGCCAGGAGGCGCGCCACTTGCGGCACCATCGCCCGGTATAGCAGCCAGGGTGCCCCCGCCATGCCCAGCTTCGGGATCACCGGAAACCGCGGATGCCGGATTGCGATGCCATGCCGCTCCTCCGCGGCCGGCGCCGCGGCGTTCAGCGCCCAGTCGCCAAACCCCTTCCATCCGCTGGGGAACCAGGGCACCGGCGCCAGCACGGTGCTGCTGGCCTGACCGCTCGCCAACAGGTGACGCAACCGGTTCTCCACGAAAATCCCGTGGTTCGGCCTGGCCGCGTGCGGGAACAGCGTGGAGAACGTCAAAAGCCGCACCGGCCTCATACCAACCCCCACCGCGGCCCCGCACCCATCATCAGGCGTCTCAGGTCCCCTTCGTCATGTCATTCAGCATCTTCTGAGCGTCGTCCTTCTCCTTGAACGAACCCTTGTTCTCGACCACGCGCTCCAATTGCTTCTTCGCTTCGAGGGCGTTGCCGGTGTCCCTCAGCGCCACCGCGTAGTGGTAGCGGATGCGTGGATCCGACCCGGCCGTGCTGGCCTGGCGCAGCAGCGCCACGCCGCCTTGCGGGTCGCCCGACATGGTCATGATCCAGCCCAGCGTGTCCGCGGTCGTCGCGCTGGGCGCCAGCACGTAGGCCTGCCGCGCCAGCCCCCGAGCCTTCGCCTCATCGCCCTGCTGCTGGTACACCCAGGCCAGGTTGTTCAACGCCACCGGATCGTGCGGCTTCCGACGCAGCAGCGTTTCCAGATACTTCGTCGCTTCGTCATACCTGCCGCCGGCGATCGCCACCTCCGACGCCTGCTCGGTCGCCGCCATGTCATCGCCGTGCTTGCCCAGCCAATCGCGCAACAGCGCCTGGGCGTCCGCCGCCCGCCCCGAACGCAGCAATGTTGCCGCCAGCCGGCTCACCAGCAGCTCGGACGGCGCCGCGTTGTTGGCATCGGTATAGGCCGTCACCGCGTCGGCCGGCCGGTTGGCCGCCAGATAGACATCGCCGCGCAGCGCGTCGAGCGCCGGGAAACCCCGGTTCTCCGAGCGCAGCCGATCGGCGGTGGCCAATGCAGTCTCGATCCCGCCGGACTTCAGATCGATCGAAACATAGTCCCGATAGAGCTGATAGTTGTTCGGATTGGCGGCGATCCCAGCGCTGACCTCGCTGCGGGCGCCTTCGAATTCACCAGCCTCCACCAGCAGCGCGACAAGCTGACGCCGGGCCTCGACCGCCCGGGGATTGATCTTGAGGATCTCTTCCAGGCTGTCGCGCGCCTCTTTCTTGCGTCCCAGCGCCAGGTAAGCCGCCGCCTTCAGCCCCACGACATTGACTGCCTCGGCATTGCCGCCGGTCGCCCCCGCCGCCAGGTCCAGCGCCTTCTGCGCCGAACCGGACCGGATATACACCTCGCCCAGCGCAACGGTCACCGGCGTCGAGGCCGGAGCAACCGCGTGCGCCCGCTGCAGCAAGGCGATCGCATCCGGCAGCCGATTCGACTGCACGTAGGCCGAGGCCAGCATCGACAGCGCCGGCTGCACGGTCGGCTGCGCCGCCAGCACATCACTCAGCAACGCCTCGCCCGCTGCCCTGTCACCCATCATCACATCTAGCCGGGCAAGATTGATCTTAGCCGGAACGAAGTTGGGGTATTTCCGCACCAGATCGGAGAACACCGCCTTGGCCCTCGGAAAGTCGATCTCGGCGAGCTTCAGCAACCCATCCAGGTTGCCGACCGAGGCGGTGTCCCCCTCGGCGGCACGGATTTTCGCCAGCGCATCGGCCGCCTTCGCGTTGTCACCGGTGGCCAGCGCGGCAAAGAACAGCGCCTGCCCCACCGCCGGCGCCTTGGGCGCCAGTTTCAAGGTGTGCTCAAGGTCGCCCACCGCGGCGTCGGGATCGCCCATGCCCAGGCGCACCGACGCCATCCTTGTCTGCACCCCGACATCGTTCGGCGCCAGCGTCTCGGCCTTCTGGAACGCCGCGATCGCCTCGGTGCCTCGCCCGGTCGCCGCATAGGCAGTGCCCAGCATGTCGTAAACCTCGGCGTCACTCTTGCCGGAGTCGGCGATCTTGCTCAGCGTCTCCACCGCCTGGTCCGGCCGCTGCTTGGCCAACTGGATCTTGGCCAACAGCTTGTACGCCGCCAAATCGTTCGGTGCCCGTGCCAGATATTTGCCGGCCGCCTGCTCGGCTTGTTCGTTTTGCCCAAGCTGCGCCTTCACCATCGCCCGCACGAAGTAATAGCGCGGCAAGCGGTCGGCAACGCTGGAAAGCCGCTCCAGGTCGGCGTCGGCGGCCGGGAAATGCCCGGACTGCGCTTCGGTGATCGCCAGCAGATAGATCGCCTGCAGGTTGCCCGGCTGGGCTTTCATCACCGTCTCGATATCGGCCCTGGCAGCGTCGTTTTTGCCCACCGCAAGTTCGAACTGGGCGCGGGTCAAGTACGCCGCCAGCACGCCCGGCTGGTCGCCGATCAGCCCATCGAGGACGGCAATACCGCCCGGCATGTCGCCCTTCAGCCGCAGCACCTCCGCCTTGGCCAGCAGCGCCTCGACCGATTTTGGCTGCGCCGCAATCGCCTGATCGATCTTGGCCGCGGCCCCGGCAAGGTTGCCGCGTCCGATCGCCAGCCTAGCGTCGGCCAGCAACGGCTCCACCGCTCCGGGCGCGTCCTGCTCGGCCGCGGCGAACGAGGCCGCCGCTTCGTCGGGGCGTTTCAATCCGATCTCGGCGTAGCCGCGCGCCACCAGGATCGCGGCATCCACCCGCTTGTCCTTGCCGTCCGGCTTCAACCCAGCCAGCAGGTCGTCGTACTTGCCCTGCCCCAGCAGTGCCCGCGACAGCAGCGGCACGCTCTGCTGCGGATCGAAGCCGCGGTCGCGCGCCGCAATCGCCTCACGTTCGGCGGCAACGTTGTCACCCAGTTCCAAACTGACGCGGCCCAGCCAGTAATGCGCCTCGGCGTTTTGCGGGTCGCCGCGAACCGCATTGCGCAGCTCGATCTGGGCGGTCTTGAGGTCGCCCTTTTTCAACGCCGCCTTGGCGTCCGACAGATAGTCCGCGTGCGCCGCGATCGGCAACAGGCCGACCCAGGCGCCGAGCATCATCCCGCCGAGAGATCCGTAACGCATCCGTCTTACCCCTGATCGCATTGCACAGTCGTTTCACCGGCATCTACACTCGCGCCGACTGCCTCGAGCCCATGCCCGAGCCCGTGGACATCGAGCAGGCCGTACAAGGTCGGTCGGCTGATGCCCAGCAGCCGCGCCGCCACCGCCAGCGTATTGTTGCTGCGAAGCAACGCCTCTTGAACCACTTCGCGTTCGGCTCGCAGCCGAGCGCTGCGGATATCGAGGTCCGGCAGTTCCGCGCCTGGCACCGCCAATTCCAGATCGACTGCATCGATCAGCCGCCGTTCGGCCATCACCACGGCTCGCTTGAGACGGTTTTCCAGTTCCCGCACATTGCCCGGCCAATCATGGCTGCTCATCGCGTGCGTGGCATGTTCGGTGAAGCCGCGGAAGCTGCGGCCGAATTCCTGGTTGAAGCGGTTCATGAAAAAGTTCGCCAGCAGCATGATATCGCTGCCCCGCTCGCGCAGCGGCGGAATGCGGATGGTGAAGGCGTTCATCCGATACAGCAGGTCGCCGCGAAACACCCCCTGGCTGATCTTGTCTTCAAGGTTGGCGTTGGTCGCCGATACTATGCGCACGTCGACCTGGATCTTCTGTCGGCCGCCGATGCGTTCGACGATCTGGTCCTGCAGGAAGCGCAGCAGCTTGACCTGCAGCGGATGCGGCAGGTCACCGATCTCGTCGAGGAACAGCGTGCCCTTATGCGCACTCTCGATCTTGCCGATGGTCTGCTTCACCGCCCCGGTAAAGGCGCCGCGTTCGTGCCCGAACAACTCGCTTTCCAGCAGGTTCTCCGGGATCGCGCCGCAGTTGATGGCAATGAACGGCTGCGCGGCACGCGGCCCCAGGTCGTGCACCGCCCGTGCCAACGCCTCCTTGCCGGTGCCGCTCTCGCCTAGCAGCAATACCGGAACGTTGGTGGTGGCAATCTTTTCGATGTCTCGGCACACCTTCAGCATGCCTGGGCTGGCGCTGACGATCCGCTCGATCGGCGAGCGCGCCGGCGCGGCCAGCAGGCGGCGGTTCTCGTCTTCCAGCCGATGCAGGTTCAGGCCGCGATCGATGATCGTGCGCAGCACCTCGATCGCCACAGGTTTTTCACAGAAATCATAAGCCCCGGTGGCGACCGCGCGCAGCGCGTGCTGGCGCTCGCCGTTGCCGGTGACGACGATCACCTTGGTCTGCGGCGCGATCCGCAGCACCTCGGACAGCGTGGCGAACCCTTCACTGACCCCGTCAGGATCGGGCGGCAGGCCAAGGTCCATGATCGCGACCGGCGGGATCTCGCGCTTCACCAGCGCCACCGCCTGCGCCCTGGCGTGCGCCAGCAGTACCTCACAGGCCGGAAACGCCCACCGGTACTGCGAGCACAGCCCCTCATCATCCTCGACGATCAGCAGTTTTGGTTTGGACATGAATGCTTCCTGTCAGAGGTCGGCGCCCGGAACCACGATCGAATAAAGCGTGCCGCGCGGATTGTGCGTCTGAATAAACGTTTTCAGCATGCGGCCTCAGGCTGAAATTCGGCCGGCGCATGATCCTGCGGCGGTTCGGCCACGCCGGCCTGCACCAGCGGCAGCATGATCCGCATCGTGGTGCCGCCGAACGGACGGGTCAGCACCAAAAGGTCGCCGCCGGCATCGCGCAACAGCTCCCGCGCCTGATAGGCGCCGATGCCGTGACCGTCAGCCTTGCTGCTGCGCAGCGGGCGAAACAGCTCGTCGCGAACGAATTCCGCCGCCATGCCAGGGCCGCGATCGACGATGTCGACCACCACCCCGCTCGCTTCCAGCCGCAGATCAACGGTGACCGCGGCGCCCGGGCCGGAGGCCTCAGCGGCGTTGTTCAAAAGGTGAGTGACCACCGCATCGAACGCATCCGGATCGATCGCCGCGCCGGCAGCCTCGCTTCGATCGGCAAACACGATGTCTCGCTGCCGCGTCATCCGGCAGGTCTCGATCAGGTCGCGCAACCGGTCCGCCGGTGTAATCAGGGCATGGCTGCGCTCCTGCCGCTCGACCTGCAGCCTGGACAACAGCCGGGTAATTTTGCCGACCGAGGCCCGCACCGTCGCCAGCATGTCGCGCTGGAACGCTGGATTGTCGGCGTAAACCTCGGCATTGGTCAGCAGCATGGACAACTGGCCGGACACGTTCTTGATGTCGTGGATAACGAAGGCGAAACGCTGGCTGTATTCGCGAAGCTGTTGCGTCTGGGTCAGCACCTGCATGGCACGCTGTTCCGCCACGCGGCTGGCGATTTCACGCCCGATCACGCGTAGCAGGTCGTACGCCTCGCGGTCCAGCTTGAACTGCGCCCTTGATCGCGCCAGAACAACGAATCCAATTAATTTGCCGAAATGACTCAGCGGTAGCACCAGCCAGCACCGGGGCAATTCCGTCAGCCAGCCGACGGACCCTGCATGGTCCTCCAGCCGGACGATCCAGTCGCCGTGCTTGAAGCACGCCACCAACGGATGGCCCGGCGGAATCGCCGCCGTCGCCGCCGGCATATTCCATGACCCGGCCCAGGCGAAGGCGACATCCTGCGGCGGTCGCACGAACAGCGCGCCGGCCGGACTGTCCACCACCTCGGCCGCGGCTCGGATCGCTCGTTTGTGTAGCGCGATGAACGCGTCCGGCGCGGTCAGCGCATCGATGCAACGCATCCATTCGCGGCGATAGTCGTAGCGGTGAGTGAAGAAGTGCTCCACCACGATGGATCGGATGCGCGATCGCGCCGTCCCCGACGTCAGCATAACCGCCACCGCCAGGATGGCACCGAAGATCAACGACGTCTCGGCAACCCGTCCCCATTCCGACCCGCCGCCGCGGAACATCTCGCCGGTTAGCGCGATCGCCAGCAGGAATATGCCGCTGGCGATCAGGCTGAAACTGTGGAACACCACATCGCGGGATACATGGATGTCGATCTTCCAGCGCCGGTCGCGGATCGAGGCCAGAGCGATCAGCGGCGCCGCCAGCATGACCGCCGGAGCGCGGGCCTCGATCAGATCGAACGACAGCCGGTGGAATAGGACGGCATCGGCATACAGCAGCAGATCGTAGCCAAACACCGCGCCCAGCCCGACGCAGAGCAGGTTGATGTGCCAGCGTGTCTCGGCCGGCGTGTTGAAATACAGATTTTCCAGGATCAGCAGGTTTGCCACCGCCAGGCCGATCCGGGTCGCGGTGCCAAGCGACAGCAGGCTGGCCGACCCATCCCCGCCGAGCCAGTCGAGCAGGGGAGCCAGTGCGAAAATCAGCAAGCCCAGCAGCCCCATCGTCCGGAAGGCGCTGGAAACCTGCTCCCGCGATCCCACCGACCGGCGGTATAGGTGAAGGACGAACCCATACCAGGCGAGCAGGCGCCCGATTTCCAGCCAAGAAACGACACGCCCGATCCAGCTCGCCCGTTCGGCGCCCGACCAGGCCACGGCAAAGCCGGCCGCCCATATCGCGGTCACCGCGCAGGCGAACGCCAGCCAACCCGCGCTGCGGCCCACCGGCGGCTTCGCCAGGATCAGCGCCGCCAGCACGCCATAGACCACGGCGCAGGCGCCATACAGAATCAGGATTGCGGGAAGCTGCAAGGTCATCCGCCTGCGCCGGTCATCACCCCCGGGCCGTGATCAGCCGTCGCCCCGGCGCGGCAGCCCAATGCAAACCGTCGCCAGCAAGGTGACCAGGTCCAGTATCAGACCGTGGTGCTTCACATAATACAGGTCGTAGGCGAGCCTCTTGCGCGCGTCCTCGACCGTCCCGCCCGCACCCAGATTGACCTCGGCCCAGCCGGTCAGGCCGGGCCGGACATCATGGCGCTGGTGATAGAGCCGTATCGAGCGTGCCATCTGTCCCACCACGTGCGGCCGTTCCGGACGGGGTCCGACCAGGCTGACGTCGCCGCGAACCAGGTTTATCAGTTGCGGCAATGCCTCGATCCCGCTGGCGCGCAGAAAGCCGCCAATCCGGGTGATGCGCGCCTCCCGCGGCCGCCGCCGGCCAAAGCCCAGGCCCAAATCCGTGGTCATGCAGCGGAAGCGCAACAGGGTGAATGGCCGGTCCAGTAGCCCGACACGAGGCTGGCAATCGAAAACCGAGCCGCGACTGTCAAGCCTGATCGCCACCGCGGTCATCGCCAGTAGTGGTAGCAGCCCAATCAGCAGGCAGCCGCCGATCGCCACGTCGCACAGCCGTTTCAACGCCTTTGACACCGCCCCGGGTGCCAAGCCGTGCTCGCAGCGAAAATCCTCGGCGGTCATCCGGTCCGGGTTTATTCGCCCAATATACTTTCGCCGGGGTGCCGCGTCATCCAGCAGTGGCAGCCCGCGCCGCTCGCCGTTCGACGAAAGCCCGGCCACCGGGACAGGCAAATGGTGCGCCGCTGCGCGCTGCATTCAGACGTTCCTTTCTATCCGCGCGCCGCCGTCATCGCCGCGGCCCGTTCCGACCAGCGAAACCAGAAGTCCTCGCGGAGTCGGTTTTCCCGCTGTTATGACAAATTGCCCAAAGACAAGACCGGTGGCTTGACCCAAGGGCAGGACCGATACCTAACAAGAACGTTGCAGGGTGAGTCAACAGATTTGTTTACAGTGGCCCCTAAATTCCTGATCCACAGTGCCGGCAATTTCGTCGCGGTTAGACAATATCCTTGTGATTGCCTCAGAACCTGCTATCAAGGGCAGGCTATCACGGTTGGTGACAATCCGAAGTAGCCATTTGATCCGCCGGCGGTCGTTCGTATGTCTGTAATGATTGATCATAACGAGGCCGTCACGGCCACGATTGCCGATCGGGAACGTCGTCGGTCGCGACTTACCCGTCCCGACGGGTCGCCGCTGCCGTCCCGATGGTGCCGGGAGGCGTGTAGCTCATTGGCAGAGCGCTGCCTCAACATGGCAGAAGAGGGGGTTCGATTCCTTCCGCGCCTACCATCGCTTTCCGGACGCGACGTGCCGGACCTTTATTCCGATGGGGCGCCCCTATGCGCTCCGATCCTTACTTGAGGTTAACGTGACCCTCCATCGGCCCGATCAGACGCGATGCGACTCTTCCTGGCCCATGGCCGCGCTCCGGCCCACCGCCTCCCGCCGGCGCGGCCTCGCCCTGCTGCTGTTGTTGGCACTCGGCGGCTGCGGCCTGTTCGGGTCCCCGCCGGCGCCCCCGGTGGTCGATACCACCGCGGCCAAGCCGGCGGACGATTACATCATCGGCTCCGGCGACCAGCTTAGCATCTTCGTCTACCGCAATCCCGACCTTAGCGAGGCCGGCGTCGCGGTCCGCCCCGACGGACGCATCTCGACCCCGCTGATCGAGGATATTGCCGCCGCCGGCAAGACCCCCACCCAACTGGCGCGCGAGATCGAGCAGCGGCTGACCAAATACATCCAGGCCCCCAACGTGACGGTGATCGTGCGCGGCTTCATCGGGCCGCCCGACCGTCAGGTGCGGGTGATCGGCGAAGCGGTCGATCCGATCGCCATCCCATACCGCGACCACATGACCCTGCTCGACGTCATGATCGCCACCAAGGGGTTGACCAAATTCGCCGCCGGCAACCGCGCGGTGATCGTGCGCACCGACGCCGGCGGCAAGCAACAGACAATCCACGTCCACCTCGCCGACCTGATCAAGGACGGCGATATCAACCAGAACATCGCGATGACCCCCGGCGATACGCTGATCGTGCCGCAGTCCTGGTTCTGAGGAACGACCGCCGATGGAGCAAGCCCGCGTCCTGCTTTCCCGCTATCTGCGCGCGGCGTGGCGGCGGCGCTGGTTGGCGGTGATGGTCGCCTGGCTGCTCTGCGGCCTGGGCTGGGCCGCGGTGTACTCGATCCCCAACCAGTACGAGTCCTCGGCTCGGCTATACGTCGATGCCGATGCCGTGCTGACCCCGCTGCTGCACGGTCTGGCCGCCGACACCGCGCCCTCCAGCCAGCTTGAAATCCTGCAGCGCACCCTGCTCAGCCGACCCAACATGGAAAAGCTGGTCTCCAAGACCGACCTCGATCTCAGCATCAACAGCGCTGCCGACCGCGACCGCTTGCTCACCCGACTGGCCAACGAGATCAAGGTCAACCCGCAGACCAAGAACCTGTTCACCATCACGTATCGCGACAAAAGCCCCGAGCTGGCGCACGACGTGGTGCAGACCCTGCTGACCATCTTCGTCGAAAGCGCCACCGGCGGGTCCCGCGCCGACATGGAGAACGCCCGTCGTTTCCTGGAACAGCAGATCAAATCCTATGAACAGCAGCTTCGCGCCGCCGAACAACGGCGAGCGGATTTCCGCGCCCGCTACATCGAGGTGCTGCCCGCCGACAACAGTCCCAACGTTCCGGCGCTGGAAGGCGCCCGCAACCAAGTGGAAGCGCTGGACGGCAGGCTGCAGGATGCGCTCGCTGCCCGCGCCGCGCTGAAAAAAGAGGTCGACAGCACGCCACCGATGCTGGTGACCGAGGCCGGCGGCCTGGGGGGCGGCCCCGCCGGCAGGAGCACGCTGCAGGAAGCCGAGGATCAGCTTCGCGTGCTGCTGCTGAAGGATACCGACCAGCATCCCGACGTCATCGCCCAGCGCAAGCTGATTGAATCGCTGCGCCACGCACCGGCCGATAGGGCAGCCCCCACCGCCAACGGAACCCGAACTCCAACCCTCACCGCCCGGCGCTCGGTTCCCAACGCGGTCTATGATCAGTTGAAGGTCAAACTGGTCGATGCCGATGCTGCCGTGGTCTCGCTGCAGCGCCAGCGCGACGACGCGGTGCGCTATCGCGACCGTCTGGAAAAGGTCCAGCACGAACAGCCGGGCCTGATCGCCGAATACCAGAATATGGACCGCGACTACAGCGTGCTGCGGCAAAAGTACGAAGAACTACTGGAGCGCCTGCAGTCGGCCAACATTGCTCAGGCGGCCGATACCCAGGCCGACAAGGTCAAGCTGCAGGTCATCGACCCGCCCCGCGTGCCGCGGCTTCCGGTGGCGCCGAACCGCATGCTGCTGGTCACTGGCGTGCTGCTGGGCGCGCTGACGGCCGG
Source organism: Rhodopila sp. (assembly GCF_965277825.1). Taxonomy (NCBI): domain Bacteria; kingdom Pseudomonadati; phylum Pseudomonadota; class Alphaproteobacteria; order Acetobacterales; family Acetobacteraceae; genus Rhodopila; species Rhodopila sp. The sequence goes on from NZ_OZ255846.1 coordinate 2,796,304, forward strand.
CGTCGGCATCACCGTGCTGTTGGCGCAATTGGACCGGTCATTCGCCACCATCGACGACCTGCGCGGCCTTGGGCTTCCGGTGCTCGGCGGCATCTCGATCCTGACACTGGTGCCGTTGCGCCGGCGACTGATGGCCGCGCTTCGGGTCGCCACCGCCGTCGCGTTGCTGGTCTGCGCCTACGGCGGAATTGTGCTGCATATCCTGCATTCGACGGCGCTGATCTAGTGACCCATTCGACACCCGCCCCCGACTGCTCGGTGACGACGTTCCCGGCCAACGGAGCCGTCCTGCTATGCTGACACCGAAATCCTCTCATCTGGTCGAACGGGCGGCCGAGCGTCTGCTGCTCTCCGGCGGCCTGAACAATCCGGAAACACAACTACTGTTTCCGCCCGCCGATGCGGCAATCGCCGAACCGCCCGCCCACCCGGCTGAGCACGCCATGGCGGCACAGCGATCCTCGCTGTTTTCCCGACCCCGCCCGCCGGCACGACCCGCGGCCGGCCGCCCCCGCGACCCAGTCCCCCTTGCCCCAGTCCCCCTGACCCCGGTCCCCCGGGCCGACCCCACGACCCCAGCGCCCTGGACCCCCCCAGCGGTCGGCGCCGCTGCTCTGCAACGTGCCAGCATGATTGACTGGTCGCGCAGCCGCACCCGTATCTCCGAGGAATTTCGCCTGGTGCAGCGCCAGATCCTGCGCGCCGCCTTCGGCCCGGACGCCCAGCCCGGCTTCTCCAACCTGGTCCTGGTCACCAGCGCCCGGCCCGGGGAGGGCAAAAGCTTCATCGCCGCCAACCTTTCAGCCAGCATCGCCCGCCAGGCCGATCACCCCGTGCTGCTGATCGACGCCGATGCCAAGCGCGAATCGATCTGCTCCAGCCTCGGTCTGGCCGAGGCCGCCGGGCTGCTCGACTTGGCGGCCAACCCGCGGCTTGATCCCGCCCCGATGATCGTCAAGACCCCGATCGAGCTGCTTTCGATCCTGCCCATCGGCCGTGACCGCGAACGCAGTGCCGAGCTGTTCTCCGCCACCGAAATGGCGCGGCTGATCCAGAACCTCGGCCGGCGGTATGCCGACCGCCTGCTGGTCCTCGACGCGCCGCCGTGCCTTTCGACCTCGGATCCGGCGCTGCTCGCTCAACTGGTCGGCCAGATCCTGTTCGTGGTCGAGGCCGACCGCACCCAGCGCGAGGAAATCGAGGCCGCGCTCGACCTGGTCCAGGCCTGCCCCACCATTACCATGGTGCTGAACAAGCAGCAGACCTCGGCGCGCCACAGCTTCGGCGCCTACTCGTCGTACTACGCTCCCTGAACCGCCAAGCCGCGCCATTCCGCGATGACCGCCGCCGAACCGAATTGCCCACGCCCCGGCCGCATCCGATCGCGCGCCATCGCGCTGGCCGTGGCGCTGCTGCTGCCCACGGGTGGAGCGATGGCATTTCCGCTGCTCGACGCCAGTGACGCCGATCAAACCCCGCCAGGCAGCGAACTCGCCCCTTCGGACGTCAGCGATCTGCAGCATCAGTTGCAACTGGTCAACGGCTTCGCTCCACCGGTCGGCGGCGGCTGGACGTTTGTTCCCAGGATCGACCTGCAGGAAGAACTGACCGACAACGTCCTGCAACTGCACAGTCCGCGGCGCGCTGACCTGGTGACCTACCTCTCCCCAGGCTTCAGCCTAGCCGGCGACCTGCCGCGCATCCAGCTGTCGTTCGATTTCGCCCCGACCCTGGCGCTGTACGCCCGCACCGGCGACCTGAACTCACTAACCGAACAGATGAACGGCCTCGCCAGCATCACGCTGGTGCCCGACCTGGCCTATGTCGATGTCCGCGCCATCGCCGGCGTGCAGAACCAGTTCGGCGGCATCGGCGGTATCGGTGGCGTTGGCGCCCCATCCGGATCCGCCGCCGCGGCGCAGGCGGCGATCCCGACGCTGGCCGGCAACAACCAGGGTCTCAGCCGAAATACCGAAGTCCAGACCTCCAGCTTCGGCATCTCTCCCTATCTGCTTCGCCACCTCGGCGACTGGGGCAACGCCAAGCTCGGTTACTCCTTCAACGTCACCGAATCCGATCCGTTGACTGGGTTCGCCGCCTCACCGTTCCCGACCGGGGGCGCGAATGCCCAGACACTGGTGTCCAACGAAGAGATCGCGCACTTCGACACCGGTGATTTCCTGGCCTCGCTGCAAAATAGCTTCGACATCGACCTGCGCCAGGACCAGACCACCGCCGGTGCCGGCAGCACCGATTTCTTCACCGGCCTGCCCGAACAGGCGAGCCAGAATTCCTCCTCCACCCGCGCCATCTTCGACGACAAGCTCACCTATCAACTGTTCCGAGGCTTCTCGGTTTTCGCCTCCGGCGGCCACGAGGACATCACCTACACCGGCCTCGGCCAGCAATCGGTTCACGACCTGATCTGGAGCCTGGGTGCGACCTTCGCGCCCAACCCCGACAGCTCGCTGACCCTGAGCTACGGCCACCTGGACGGCTTCAACTCGTTCAGCGCCGACGGCTATTACGCGCTGACCCAGCGCACCCGAGTGTTCGCCAGCTACGGCAGTACCCTGGGCACCCAACTCGAATACGTGCAGAACCAGCTCAACCTGGCGACCGCGGCCCCGAATGGAGCCCTGGTGAATGCCCAGACCGGCGGGTCGTTATTCGGCACCTCCAATGCGCTGGCAGTGCAAGACGGCGTGTTCCGCACCTCGACCCTGACGCTGGGCAGCCAGACCACGCTGAACCGCGACATCATCTCGATCAGCTTCCTGCTGGCGAAACAACAGGGCTTCGGGGGCGCCTTCACCAGCACCACGCAAAGCAAGTCCGCCGGCGTAAGCTGGCTGCACCAGATGCGCCCCGACATGACGGTCAGCGCGGCATTTTCCTATGCCATTCAGGATCAGTCCGCCGGTGCGATTTCCGCCTTCAATCCAGGCAACAATACATCGTTTTCCGCGACGCTGGCCTGGTGGTGGCAGATTTCCAATACCGTCAGCGCCAACGTACGCTATACATTCCTGCAACGATCCGCTGACGTTACCGAATTTGACTTCTACCAAAACATTTTCCTGGTCGGCATTACAAAACGTTTCTGAAAGCTTCCGTGTTCGACAAATTCTACAACCTCTCCGGCCTGCCGTTCCTGCTGACCCCCGACACCCGATTCTACTTCGGGTCGGAAGGCCACAGCCGAGCGATCGCGCACCTGGTCTACGGCCTGTCGCAGCAGGAAGGCTTCATTGTCATCACCGGGGAGGTCGGCGCCGGCAAGACCACGCTGACCGAACAACTGTGCTCGCAACTCGACCGCAACACCTATGTCATCGCCCGGGTCGTCACCACCCAGGTCTCCGGCGACGACCTGCTGCGCCTGGCGATGGCCAATTTCGGCCTTGGCGACACGCCGGGCACGGAAAAATCGACGTTACTGCGCCGCTTCGAACACATGGTGCGCGACCAGCGCCGCCAGGGCCGGCGCTGCCTGCTGGTGATCGACGAAGTACAGAACCTCTCGCTGGCGGCGATGGAGGAACTGCGCATGCTGTCCAACATTACCGTCGACGGCCGGGCCTCGCTGCAGACCGTGCTGCTCGGCCAACCCCAGTTCCGCCCGATCCTGGCCAGCCAGGACTGGGAACAACTGCGCCAGCGCGTGCTCGCCTCCACCCATCTCGGCCCGCTGACCGAACCGGAAACCCGGCTCTATATCGAACATCGCCTGCGCACCGTCGATTGGCGCGACGATCCGCTGTGGGACGAGGCGGCGTTCACCGCCATCCACCGCCACACCGGCGGCATCCCGCGCCGGATCAACACGCTGTGTTCCCGCGTGCTGCTGTTCGCCGCGCTCGAGCAAGCCCACGCGGTCACCGCCGCAATGGTCGATGCCACCGCCGAAGAGCTCAACCGCGACCTCGGGATCGGACCACAACCGACGTCCGCCCCGACCGCCCCGGCCAGCGACGATCTGCGCCACCGCGTCGTCGCCCTGGAACAGCACTCGTTACGCCAGGACACTCTATTCAAGCAGGTCCTCGACCTGATGGAAGCGCAAACCACTGGCGTCGCCTTGGGGGCAGTATGAAGCAAATACAGAACGCCATGACGGTCGACGTCGAGGACTACTTCCAGGTCCAGGCATTCGCCCACTGTATCGATCGCTCTGACTGGACTTCGTTCCCGTCCCGCGTGGAGGCCAATACCAACCGCATACTCGACCAATTCGCCGCCGCCGGAATAGCCGCGACCTTCTTCACGCTGGGCTGGGTGGCGCAACGCTGTCCCGCGCTGATCCGCCGTATCGTCGACGATGGCCATGAACTGGCCAGCCACGGCTGGGACCATACCAGGGTCGATCGCCAGGACCCCGAAACCTTCCGCTCCGACATTCGCCGCACCCGTACGTTGCTTGAGGACATCGGGGGCGCCAGCGTCACGGGCTATCGGGCGGCGACATTCTCGATCGGTGCGCGCAACATGTGGGCATTCCCGATTCTGCGCCAGGAAGGCTACCGCTACAGTTCCAGCATCAATCCGATCCGACACGATCTCTACGGCATGCCGGACGCACCGCGCCTGCCGTTTCGCCCCGACCCCGACGGAGTCATCGAACTGCCGATGACCACGCTGCGCCTCGCGGGCCGCAACTGGCCATGTTCCGGCGGCGGCTACTTCCGCCTGCTGCCCACCGTGCTGTATCGCGCCGGGCTGACCCGGATCAACCGCCACGGCCAGCCCGGCATCTTCTACTTCCACCCATGGGAAATCGACCCCGCCCAACCGCGCATCCGCAACGCCGGCTGGAAATCCCGCCTGCGGCACTACACCAACTTGTCACGCATGGCCGGCGATCTCGACCATCTGCTGCGCGACTTCAACTGGGAGCGAATGGACCGGGTTTTCGCCCCTCTACTGGGCGAAACCCCGGCCAGCCCCGCCGTGCCTTCCGCCACCGAAGCCGAGGCGGCCTGACAGCGATGTCGGTCTCGGTCCGCACCCTCGATGTCGTCAGCGAACCCGCCTGGGACCGCTTCGTCACCGCGATGCCCGCCGGCAGCTTCTTTCACCTCGCCGCCTGGGCCAGGGTGATCGAGGCCGCGTTCGGCCACGAAACCTTCTACAGCTTCACCGAACGCGACGGCGCCATCACCGGGGTGCTGCCATTGGCGCGGGTGAAATCCCTGTTGTTTGGCGACACCCTGATCTCCAACCCGTTCTGCGTTTATGGCGGCCCGTTGACCGCTGATGCCGAAAGCCTGGCGGCGTTGATCGCCCACGCCGAACAACTGCTGGCACGCAGCCCATCCAGCGCGCTCGAATTCCGCCACCGCGATGGCGGCGAACCCGCACCCCCTGGCTGGACCGACCGGCCCGATCTTTACGTGACCTTCCGCAAATCGATCGAGGCCGACCACGACCGCAACATGAAGGCGATCCCGCGCAAGCAGCGGGCGATGGTGCGCAAGGCGATCCAGAACGGCCTCACCTCCACCGCCAACCGCGATGTTGTCGCACTGCACCGGATCTACGCCGAAAGTGTGCGCAATCTCGGCACTCCGGTGTTCTCGCGCCGCTACTTCCGCATCCTGATGGAGTGCTTCGCCGACGCAGCCGACATCGTTACCGTGCTCGACCAGCAAACCCCGATCGCCGCAGTGATGAACTTCTATTTCCGCGATGAGGTGCTGCCATATTACGGCGGCGGTTCAGCGGCCGCCCGAGGCCGCGCCGGCAACGATTTCCTGTACTGGGAAACCATGCGAAGGGCGGCCGATCGCGGCAGCCGGCTGTTCGACTTCGGCCGTTCCAAGATCGGCACCGGCTCGTTCTCGTTCAAGCACAACTGGGGCTTTGACCCCGAACCGCTGAACTACAGGTTTCGCCTGAAACCAGGCCACCCGATGCCGGACCACAACCCGTTGAACCCGAAATACCGAACCTTCATCGCCGCCTGGAAACGCCTGCCGCTGCCGCTGGCCAATCTGCTGGGTCCATCCATCGTCCGCGGCATCGGCTAGCCATGATCACCGGACAACGTCCTGCCGCCGATGTCTGACCTGTTGTTCCTGGCGCAACGACTGCCCTATCCGCCGACCAAGGGCGAGAAGATCCGCGCCTTCCACGAACTGAAATACCTGGCGCAGTGGTATGACATCCACCTCGGCTGCCTGATCGACGATCCCGACGACCGCCAATACATCGACGCGTTGCGCCCGCTGTGCCGCGACATCCACGTCGCCCAAATCAACCGGCGCACCGCCCGACTGGCCTGCCTCACCGGCCTGCTGACCGCCGACGCGCTCAGCGTAATGTATTTCCGCCATCGCGGGCTGATCGACTGGGTAAACAACGTCGTCGACACCGTCCGCCCGGCAATCACTTTCGTGTATTCGTCCAACATGGCGCCCTATGTCCTCGACCTGCCCAACACCGGCAAAACGGTGGTCGATCTGGTCGATGTCGATTCCGAGAAATGGCGCGCCTTCGCCAACGCAACAAAAAGCCCGATGCGCCCGGTCTACCGTCGTGAATGGCGCAAGATCGCCGAACTCGAGCGCCGCATCGCTCGCCACTGCGCGCTGTCGGCGCTGGTTTCCGACGCCGAGGCCGCATTGTTCGCCCGCCACAATCCCGATTGCGCCAAAACCATCCGCGGCGTCAGCAATGGCGTCGATTATCGCTACTTCGACCCGGCGTCGCACTATCCGCCGCCATACGATACCACGAGGCCGAATTTCGTCTTCACCGGCACCATGGATTACCCGCCCAACGGCGATGCCGCGGCTTGGTTCGCCGCGGAGATCCTGCCGCTGATCCAGGCCAGCCTGCCCGCCGCCCAGTTCCACGTCGTCGGCAGCAACCCCAGCCCCGAGGTGCGAAAGCTGGACCAACGGGCTGGCGTCTTCGTCTCCGGCCGAGTGCCCGACGTCCGGCCTTATATCGCCCATGCCACCGCCGGCGTCGCTCCGATGCGGATCGCCCGAGGCATTCAGAACAAGGTGCTGGAGGCAATGGCGATGGCCCGTCCCGTTGTGCTCACCGCCGGTGCGCTCGAAGGCATCGCCGCCGTCCCGATGCTGGAAGCCATCCTCGCTGACACCGCGGCTGATTTCGCCGCAGCCTGCTGTCGTCTGGCCATCACGACGGACGGCGTCGCGATCGGCGCCGCCGCTCGTCGTCGTATCATCAGCAACTATGACTGGGACGCGACGTTGCGCGGCTTCGACGACATTCTGCGCCCGGGGATGCCGCCGGCCGAGGCCGTGCACCGCTCAGCGCCGGTGTCGCATCTGCAACCTGTCGAAAGCAGTCACTGATGAACGCGCCCGTGCTGGACCACGTCGCTCCGGTTCGGCTGCATGCTGACCCCGCTGCCCGGGATCGGCGCCAAGTCGGCCTGGCGGCCGGCTTCGGTGTGTTGCTGCTGGCTGCGCTGTTCCACCCCGAGGTGCTGGCCGCGATCCGGACCTGGAACGACTCCACCGCCTACAATCATTGTTACATGGTCATACCGATCACACTGTACCTGCTGTGGGACCGGCGTTCCGATCTCGTTGCGCTGCCGCCGCGCCCAATGCCTGCAGTCCTGCTGCTCGGTCTGCCGCTGGCGGCCGTCTGGCTGCTGGCTGAACGCCTGGGGATCATGGAGGGAAGGCAGCTCGTCGCCGTCAGCTTCGTCGAATTGCTGCTGCTCGCACTGCTCGGCCCGCGGTTGTGGTGGGGGATGGCCGGCCCGCTGCTTTATCTTTACTTCCTGGTTCCGTTCGGGGAGTTCCTGACGCCCGACCTGCAGGCCTTCACCACCGGGTTCATCCGTGTCGGCCTGCAGGTGCTTGGCATTCCCGCCTACATCGACGGCTACACCATCGAAATCCCGCAAGGCACCTTCTTCGTTGCCGAGGCCTGCGCCGGGCTGCGCTTCCTGATCGCCGCGATTGCCTTCGGCTGCCTCTATGCGCTGTTGATGTATCGTACTCCACTACGGCGCGGGTTGTTCGTGCTAATTTCCATTATCGCGCCGATCGTCGCCAACGGCTTCCGCGGCCTTGGCATCGTCTATCTTGGATACCTGCTGAATAGCGCCCAGGCCGCAGCCGCCGACCACATCATCTACGGCTGGCTGTTCTTCTCTGCGGTGATCCTGCTGCTGGTCGTGCTGGGACTGCCGTTCCGCCAGGATCAGGTTCCTACCGCTTCGGCAGCACCGCGAACCCAGCCTCACGCCACTCCGCCAACCATGCTTCGAGCAGGCTTCATCACGCTGGCGACAGTCGTCATCGCGGCGCTCAGTCCGACGCTGGCGGCCGCCCTGACCAGCGCCACCGCGACCCCGGTTGCCGCGCCCTTAGTCATTGATGTCGGTCCCGGCTGCATCGTGCGCGCCATCGCCCCGGACGCCGCGATGCTTCCCTCCCGCACCCAGCTCGTCAGGTGTGGCGGTTTAGCGATGCAGATGACCTGGCAGGCATTCTCTCCGCGGATCACCGCCGCTCCGCTGATGTCGGAGCGTCGCCGTCTGGTGGTTCACGCCGACACCGAGGGGCACGAGGAGCACTGGCTGGCGACCGGCGACGCTACCCCCAGCACCTGGCGGATCATCACCTCCAACGATCCCGCGTTCGCTGTCGCCGTGTCGGTTTGGGTCAACGGCAAGCCGGTCCGGCCCGGGCTGGCAATGCGGGTCGGAATGGCGATGGACAGCCTCTTCGGATCGAATTTCGCGCCAATTGTCGTGACGCTGACGCCGGCGGTGGACTGGACCGTGCTGAACCCCGCCGAACGTCGGGAAGCCGAGTCCAGCCTGGCGACATTCCTGCGCAACCACGGTACTCTCGACCAAACCATCGCCACCCTGTCGGCCCGCTTGGACTGAACCGGTGCCCAACGCGCTCACCCGGCGCGGGCGCCGCTGGTCTGTCATGAGCACAATTCAGGACTGCAGGGTCGGCTCTTCACCGCAGGCGATCTGTTCCGACAGATTGGCGCGACGCCTCGGCGCCGCCTCCCCGGTGACGCCGAAATGCACCATGTATGGCCGGAACTTGGCCCGCTCTTGCTGTTCATCGAGCCCGTGATCCTCGAAGTGGTAGCTGTGCTCGCCGTAGCCACCGTTCGGCCTGGCGGCGACTTGTGCTTCGATATCGGCCGCCAGGCGGGGTGCCAGCGTCATGCCGAAATGGCGGTATACACCCTCGACGGTGCTGACCGGGTCGCTGATCAGGTCGATATGGTGGACGTGACAGATCGGGTTTGGGAAGCCGGCGTCGTCGCCCGCCTCCATCATCCGGCGCGTCCCATCCAGCCAGCGCCGGCTCTCGTGCGGTCCAAGCGCGCGCGGATCGAGCCGGCGGGTGAACGGGCGGCGCAGGACCTCGGTTAACTGAGCCTGAGACAGCAGGACTTTCACCGGATCACGATGCACGAATACCAGCCTCGCGTCCGGATAGACCGCCCGGATCGCCTGCAACGCAAACAGATGTTCCGGGCACTTCAGCACCCAGCGCTGCGCTCCGCTCGACGTGCGGCCATCGCGCGCATCCCACTGTTGCAGATCCTGGTGCTGCAGAAACTGCAGGAACCGCTTGTGAAACCGATATGCAGGCAGATGACGAAGGACATCGGCGTCCAACCAGTCGCTGTAGGACGGTACGTTATAGTTGGTATCGAAGCGCAGGCTGCGAAACACGTGGGCGGTGATCTCGCTGCATTCTTGCGGCGAGGTTGCTCGCAGCGGGTGCAGCGCAGGGAATTCCGGCGCCAGCCACTCGAAGGCTCGCAACTGGCGGGTAACCCTGGCGATGCGCTGTTGCTGCGTTCCAGCCGATGGTGACGGGGCAATCGTTTCCCACACTGCCGGCGCTCTGTTCACCCGGTCCATCAGCATCAAACGATGTAGAAAGGTGGTGCCGCTGCGCGGCAGACCGGTGATGAAAACTGGCCGGCGGATCGGCGTCTCATCGATCGCCGGACTGCGAGCCGCCGCATCCTGCAGGATCAGCAGATTGGACAGGAACCGAACGACATCCCACTTCGTTGCCTGCCGGCCCACGATGCTGAGTGCTGATTCAGCATAACACGCGTCGAGCAGCCGAGTCAGCGGGCCAATGAATGACGCATCACCGAAATCGCTTAGCCCTGTTTGGTGTCTTGCCTTGCGAATGAGCGGATCGGGGTCCAGCGGCCGATCCATCAAGCCAAGTGACGCACCGACCCTGTCCGACAGGCGAAGCGCCGTGGTCGTGATCGTCAAAGTCAAGTCTCCCGCGTAAACGCTGCGATGCTGCCATCTGATAATGAGTCTAGGAGTCGAAAACCGACTACCAGGACACAAAACAGTGAGCCGACGTGATCCAGAAACATGGGTTCGGAGCCAACGCTCGCTTTGTATCTGGATGATGTCAGCTAAAACCCCAACATGGTGTGCCAACGACGAAATATCGGGTATAGGGTCGTTCCGATGAATACGATTTACTGTTGCCGGCGTGGATTTATGGCGGGTGTCGCCGCGATCTTCGTCGGCGTAGCGGTTCCGGCTCGCGCGGCCGACATCAATGCGGTTATTGAGCCGATACAGCGCCTTATCGACGGTCTGCTGCAGATAATGAAGGCCGGTCAGGCGACGCCGTTCCGCCAGCGCGTCAGCATGCTGGCTCCGGTGATCGATCAGACATTCAATCTCAGTGTAGTACTTCAGGAATCGGTCGGCGCAACCTGGGCGGCATTGCCACCGGAACAGCAGGCCATGCTAACGGAAGCATTCCGCCGTTACACGGTTGTGAGCTATGTCAACAGCTTCATCAACTTTAACGGTCAGCGTTTCGAAATCGCCCCGACTACCCGAGCGGTCGGCGTCGAGCAGGTGGTGCAGACTCGGATCATTCCCAAATCGGGGACTGGGCATGAGTTGGATTACGTGATGCGTGATGGGGCATCCGGCTGGCGTGCGGTCGATGTGTTGGCGGACGGCTCGATCAGCCGCGTCGCGGTGCAGCGGTCGGATTTTCGCCGGCTATTGACTAGGGGTGGCCCGAAGGCCCTGGCTGACAGCTTGCGCAGCAAATCCGCTGACCTTTCCGATGGAGCCGCCTGATCCCGTGAAGCGCGGCCCTGTTCACGCCGCCATCTGCTCGACGGTCACGGTGTCACCGGCTACCGTGGTCCGGCGCATATCCCGCACCTCGGTTTCATCGAAGCGCCGCACCCGATGCATGGTCGAGCGGTTGTCCCACATCACCAGGTCGAACTGTCTCCACCTGTGTGAATAGGTGAACCGAGGCTGCACCGCGTGCTCTGTCAGGTCACGAATCAGCGCACGCGCTTCCGGCATCGGCCAGCCGATGATGGTGCCGATGTGGGACGACAGATAGAGCGACTTCCGCCCGGTGGCCGGATGCACCCGGACCAACCGTTGCCGCACCGGCCTGAAGCTGGCTCGTTCCTGATCCGTGATGTCGGTGAAACCAAGCAGCCCGCGGGAATAGATCAGCGAATGCTCGCAGACCAGATCCTCGATCTCGGTCTTGGTCCTGTCGTCGAGCGCGTCGTAGGCAGCGCGCATGTCGGCGAATTCGGTGTTGCCGCCGGCGTCGACCACGATGCGGCCCGATAGCAGCGAGAATTTCGCCGGCACCGCCTTGAACGAGCTATCGGAGTGCCAGAGCTGGTTGCCGAGGTTAAACAGCCGCCGCCGGTCGTCGCGTGCCAGCGGCTTATGGTCCACGCCGAGGTTCGAAACATCCGCCATGTCGGGATCCAGCCGACGCCCGGTGACGATAGTGGCCGAGGCGGTGTCCTCCAGCGCTCCGAAATTGCGGCTGAATGCTTTCTGCTGGTCATCGGTGAACCGTTGATCGTGATAGATCAGCACGGCGTATCGATCCATGCCGGCCTCGAGTTCGGCGGCCTGCGCCTGGGTCAGGGCCTGGGTTATGTCGATGCCGGAAACCTCGCCAACGAAGCTCGAGGCCAGTTGTTTGATCGTAATGGACATGGCGTTCCTCCGTTATTCAGCGGCGAGGGCAGGGGCCTGCGGCGCCGTCACGCCGGTTCCCTTGATCGATGTCCGGCGCAGGTCGCGCACCTCTTGCAGGTCGCGGAAGCGTCGAACGCGATGCATCGTGGTGCGGTTGTCCCACATCACCCGGTCATCAACCCGCCAGCGATGCGCATGGACGAATTCCGGCTGCGTCGCGTGCTCGGTCAGATCACGAATGAACGCGCGCGCCTCCGGCATCGGCCAGCCTACGATGGTGCCAATATGGGCCGAAAGATACAACGACTTGCGCCCACTTACCGGATGGGTCCGCACCAATCGATGCCGCACCGGGCGGACCTTGCCCTCGTTGCCCGGGCCGTAGTCGGAAAAACCCAACTCGCCGCGTGAGAAGGCGATCGAATGTTCGGTGACGAATTCCTCGATAGCGTTTTTGGTCTTGTCGTCAAGTGCGTCGTAGGCGGCTCGCGTGTCGGCAAACTCGGTGTTGCCGCCAGAATCCGGGACGACGCGCGCCGACAGCAGCGAATATCCCGCCCCGTTCGCCCGGAACGAGGCGTCGGAGTGCCATAGCCGGTTGCCCAGCGAATACATCCGCCGACTGTCGTCCCGCGCGCGCAACCCTCCGGCGGGGTCGAGGTTCGAGATATCGCCAATCTCCACCGGGCCCAGCCGCCGTTCGGCGGGCTTCGACATCTGCCCGATCAACGTCGCTTCAAGTTCGCCGAAGTTGCGGCTGTAGGCGAATTGTCGCTCGTCGGTCAGCTCCTGGCCTGGGAAAACCAGCACGGCATAGCGATCCATCCCGGCCTCGATCGCCGCCACCGCATCGGATGACAAGGTCAAGCTGATATCGATGTCGGAGACCTCGCCGACGAACCTCGGGTTCAACGCCGTGATACGCATGTTCAAACCGCCTCCTGCCGCGTGTGGTCCATCGAAACGGTCAATCACTGTAACCGCGATCGCGCCAATTTTCCAATCCTGGCCCCGCCGGACGCGGCCAGGAAGAAGCGCACCGAGGTTGGTTCGAAGATGCCTCTGTCGCTCGCGGCCTCCATCGGTTGCTTGCTCGGCCCACGGCCCGCGCAGTACTATTCGCCTCCGAATCGGCTGGATGGCCGAGTCACGGCGCAGCTCATTGATCCCGCAACGGAGTGTCGCAATGCAAACCAGACCGACCCCGGCCCCGGCCGACCGCATGAGAATGTCCTGATGCTCTCCCAACTCGGACTGCCGGTCGCCGAGGTGAACACCCCCCGCAAGCTGGTCGTCAAACCCCCCAACCCGGTCGATATTCGCGCGATCCACGTTTCCGGCTACCAGCGTGAGGCGCGCGATTTCTACGCGACGCCGTCCTGGGTAACCGAGGCGCTGCTGGCCCATGTCCAATTCCGCGGCCCAATATGGGAGCCGTGCTGCGGTGACGGCGCAATGTCCAGCGTGCTCGCCGCGCACAGCTACGACGTCGCCTCGACCGACATCGCCGAACGCGGCTTCGGCCGCCCGGGCGTCGATTTTCTCACCTGCCGGACGGTGCCGGACGGGTGTCGAAGCATCGTGACCAATCCGCCCTATGGCGACTCAGGTTCGCACCAGGGCCAGTCTCGCTCTTCTGCGGCGATGATGGGCTTTCTGCGCCATGCGCTGATGCTGACCGCCAGCGTGGAAGGACAGCTCGCGTTGCTGGTGCGCCTGCAATGGATTGCCGGCAAACGGGTGGCCCAGGTGATGTCGGCCGCGCCGTTCGCCGCGGTGATCGTGCTGACCCACCGCATCCGCTGGTTCGACATGGGGCAGCGAACCAACCACGCCCAACACCACCACGCCTGGGTGGTGTTCGACCATGCCCATCCCCCCGGTCAGCCGCCGGCGATGTTGTTCGCCTGAGTGGCGGCCAGACCTCACAAAGGACGTAGCGCCTTTGCGGTCGGCCAGCCGGTCATTGCCGCTTCGACGATGGCAAGGAGTGAAGAACGCGTCGCCCCATCCCGCGCCAGCACGGACAAGCCCTGCGTCAAAGCTACGACGAGGCCAGCCAGCGCCGCGGCGTCGGTATGCGGCGGCAGAAGGCCGTCGGCGATGTCACGTTCCACGCGCTTACGAAATGCAATGGCGACACCGCGCCGGATGTCGGCGATCGCTTCCTGAACATCGTGCGACGCGGACGATCCGCTGGCGGTCGCACTCGCCAGCAGGCAACCCTTCGGCGTCGAGTCTCCGGTATAGGCCGCGGCGATTGACTTGAGCATTTCGCGTGCAGCGTTATGGGCCGTCGGCGCGTTGTTGATCCTGCGCTCCAATTCCTCCGGGTCGCCGACATACAGACGCACGGCCTCGAGGAAGAGCTTCTTCTTGTCCCCGAAAGCCGCGTACAGGCTGGGCGCGCTTACCCCCATCGCCGTTGTCAAATCGACGATCGAGGTGGTTTCGTAGCCATGGCGCCAGAACGTCGTCATCGCCGTTTCCAGCGCGGCATCCCGGTCGAACGAAAGAGGACGGCCCGTCTTGCGACGTGGCGGGTGATCGGCAGCTTTCATAGTGATCGTTCAAAAACACCTTGACCGGCCAACCTGGCGGGTCCATGACTTTCATAACGAACATTATGAAAGACAACGCATCGTGTCACTCACAAACTTTCGCACCCTGGGCCGCTCGGGCCTGGTCGTCAGTCCACTGGCTCTCGGCACGATGACATTCGGTCCCGGCGAGTGGGGCGCCGATGACGCGACCTCACGCGCGATCTTCGACGCCTATCGCGCCGCCGGCGGCAACTTTGTCGACACCGCCGATATCTATTCCGGGGGCGCCAGTGAGGAACTGGTCGGCCGCTGCATCAAGCAGACCAAGAGCCGCGACGACATCGTGCTCGCGACCAAATTCGCGTTCAACGCCTCGGCCAGCCCGCTGACGGCCAGCCCGGCGGGCGGCGGCAATCCGAATGCTGGGGGCGCCGGCGCGAAGAACATCTACCGGGCGCTCGACGCATCGCTCAAGCGGCTCGGGACCGACTATGTCGACCTCTATTGGATGCACATCTGGGACAGCGTAACGCCGGTCGAGGAGATCGTGCAGACGTTGGGCGACCTGGTCCGGGCAGGCAAGATCCGGTATTATGCATTCTCCGACATGCCCGCCTGGCTCGCGATGAAAGCAGCCACGATCGCCTCGGAGCGCCGCATACCCGGTCCAATCGCCATCCAGGTGGAATATTCGCTGGTCGCGCGTGACGTCGAGGACGAGCATATCCCGGCGGCGCGCGAGGCAGGCATGGGGGTGATGCCTTGGAGCCCGCTGGCGGGCGGCTTCCTGACCGGCAAATATCACCGAGGAAACACCAGCGGCATTGGCCGGCTGAGCGGCGCAAATCCGTTTGGCGACAGCAAGTTCGTCGAGCGGAATTGGGTGACTCTGGAAGCACTGAAGTCCATCGCTGCCGAGCTGGACCGTCCTGTGGCGCAGGTCGCTCTGGCGTGGGTGATGGCGCGTCCCGGTATCACCTCGACACTCGTCGGGGCGAGCAATGCGCACCAACTGGAAAGCAACGTGGCCGCTTCCGAGATCGCGCTCAGTAACGACCAGATCAGCCGATTGAACGCCGCCAGCGCGCCCGCGCCTGGCTTCAGCACCGGGCTGACGATGCCGGCGATCCGCCGCATGGTCTTTGGCGGTCACGGTGTCTCGGGCTGGGGTGAGTAGTGGAGCGCCATTCGGCCGCCGGCCTGCGCCTCCCGTCAGGCCTCGAACTCGAAGCTGGTTCGCCTCACGCTGTCTTGGGTGCGATCGCTTTTGGTAGCATCACCAAAAGCGGGAATTGCCTCTCATTATCAAACAATAAGTTGCGGACCATTATCAGTTTAACTGCACCGATAATGCCGTAAGCAGCGGCAGACCATGCGTCAGGCCGCCGCAGCCACCGGATCCATCTGCTGCCTTCGCAACAGGTCGCGATAGGGTCCGGCCCGCTCCGCCAGGTCGGAGGGAGTGCCGTCGTCGACGATATGCCCACGGTCCATCACGATGATGCGGTCGAAGCGTTGCAGTGTCGACAGCCGGTGCGCGATGGCGATCACGGTGCGGCCCGCCATCAGCCGGTCCAGCGCATGCTGGATCGCCTGCTCGGATTCGGTATCCAGCGCGCTGGTGGCCTCGTCCAGCAGCAGGATCGGTGCGTTCTTCAGCAATGCGCGGGCGATCGCCAGGCGCTGTCGCTGTCCGCCGGACAGCTTCACCCCGCGGTCGCCGACGATCGTGGCGAAGCCGTCCGGCATGGCCTCTATGAAGGACCGGCAGTGCGCCATGTCGGCGGCCGCCAGAACCTCGGCCTCGGTCGCGTCGGGGCGTGCGTAGCGGATGTTTTCCAGCACCGAGCGGTGGAACAGCGACACATCCTGCGGCACGAGCGCCATGACGTCGCGCAGACTGTCCTGGGTCACGTCGCGGATGTCATGCCCGTCGATCGAGATGCGGCCGCCGTCAACCTCGTGGAAGCGTTGCAGCAGTGCCAGCACGGTTGACTTGCCGGCGCCCGAGAGACCGACCAGCCCGACGCGCTGGCCCGGAGCGATCAGCAGATTGAAGTCGTTCAACACCGCGGCGCGATCCGCGTAGGCGAAGCACACGCGTTCGAACGCTACCCGGGCGGGACCGGCGGGCAGCGGGCGCGCGCCGGGCCGGTCGTTCAGATCGTGTGGCGCGAGCAGTGTCGAGATCGCTTCCTGCAGCCGGGCGACGTGCTGGGTCAGATCGACCAGCGCCACCGCCAGATCGCGGCTGCCGTGCAGGATGCCGAAGGCCAGGGCGGTGATCAGCACCAGATCGCCGACCTTGGCCTGGCCGTTCTGCCACAGCACGATGCCCCAGGCGATCACCCCGGCGGTCAGCAGCGCGGTCAGCACCGCATGCAGCAGCCGGATATGCTCAAGATAGAACAGGCTGCGGCGGCGCGAGGCCATCTCGGTCCGGATCCGGTCGCCGACCCGGGTTCGCTCGCGGAACGTCGCACCGAATGCTCGCACCACGGCGAAATTGCCGAGGATGTCGACCAGCTCGCCGTCCACCGCGGCAGCCTTCTCGGCATAGTCGCGGTGCCGCTCGGTGCCGCGGCGCGCCATGACGAACACCACCGCGCCGAGCAGCAGGGCGATCGCCATCAGCGTTGCGGCCAGCGCCAGGTTGACTGTACCGATGACGCAGATCGACAGCAGCACGCCGAAGCTTGGCGGCAGCACGTTCCAGGCCCCGGTGCTCTCTACGGTGAATGCGGCGTTGGCGGTGGCGGTGATGCGGCTGGCCAGCGCCCCCGGCAGGCGGTCAGCGAAGTAGCTCGGCGAGTGCCCGGCCAGATGAGCGAACAGGTCTCGCCTGATGTCGCCGGTGACCGCGACGAAGGCGCGATGCGCGGCGTAGCTGCCGACGCGCCAGGACAGATTGTCCGCCGCCACCAGGGCACACAGCAGCGCGAACGCGGTCCATACTTGATTTCCCGCTGCCTTCGGCCCGGACGCAACGATGTCCACCAGGTATTTCATGCCGTATTGGGTGGACACCGCGCAGGTCACCGCGGCGATGACCGAAAGCAGCACCACCAGGTGGCCGGCGGGATGGCCGCGCATGTAGCCGAACAGAAACCTCAGCGGGCGTCCGCGCATCGTAATGAAGGTTTCGGGACGCGGGACCTGGGTCCCCGGACGGTGCGGCATGGCGAAGGCGGACTCCTTGAGCCGGGATAGGATGCGGACCCGGGCCGCTGGGCTTGCCTTCGCCATGTCCTGCCTGGAAACCCGTCGGGGCGGAAACCCCAAAACTGGACCGAACACGCCGACTTTTCGCCACATTCGAGAACTATAACCGTCCATAGATAAGCGCCTCTGGATTGTGAAGTCAAGTACAAGTTGAGTGGATGTGATCACAAGAAAAAAGCGCTTTCCGCCACCAAATTAACAGTCCATTCAGGGGCCGAATACTTATGCGTATTGCTCAAATATCGCCTCTGTTCGAGGCGGTGCCACCAAAGTTGTACGGCGGAACCGAACGCGTGGTCTATTCGCTGACCGAGCAACTGGTGGCGTTGGGCCACGACGTCACGCTGTTCGCCAGCGGCGATTCAGTAACCTCCGCCAAGCTGGCCCCAATGCGCGATCAGGCGCTGCGCCTGGATCCCTCGGTCAAGGACTGGATCGCCATATACTATCGTATGGTCGAGCTGATATACCGGCGTAAGGACGAATTCGACGTCCTGCACTTCCATATCGATTACTTTCCGCTATCGCTGTTCAGCCGCCAACAGGTGCCGTTCCTGACCACCTTGCACGGCCGGCTGGATATTCAGGAATTTGTCGACGCCTACGCCACCTTCGCCGATTGTCCCTTCGTTTCGATCTCCAACAGCCAGCGACGGCCAATCCCACAGTTGAACTGGGTGCGCACGGTGCAGCACGGCATGCCGGCCGACCTGCTGACCCCACAACCCAGCACGCAGGAGTATGCCGCCTTCCTCGGCCGCATCTCGCCGGAAAAAGGCGTCGAACGCGCCATCAGGATCGCTGGCCGGGCCGGGCTGAAACTCAAGATAGCCGCCAAGGTGGATAACGCCGACAAGGAATACTACGACACGCTGATCAAGCCGTTGATCCAAGGCAACCCCGATGTCGAATTCATCGGCGAGATCAACGACGCACAGAAGCCCGCCTTCCTGTCCGGGGCCCACGCGCTGATTTTTCCGATCGCCTGGCCGGAACCGTTCGGCCTGGTGATGATCGAGGCGATGGCCTGCGGCACTCCGGTCATCGCTTTCAACTGCGGTTCGGTGCCGGAGGTCTTGGATCACGGGGTCACCGGTTTCATCGTCGACGACATCGATCAGGCGGTCGCCGCGTGTGGCAAGATCGATACGATCGACCGCGCCCGCGTCCGCGCCACGTTCGACCGCCGCTTCACCGCCCGTCGCATGGCCGAGGACTATGTCGATCTGTATGAGGAACTTGCCCAGCCGGCAACCAGGCTGCACGCTCTGACGGCATAGGACGGCCGGCGGGCACCGCGCCCGACATCAGGCCTCGCTCAAGGCGTTCAATCACGTGCGAAGCCGGCTGGGCCTGAACGGACTGAACTTCTTCACAGCCGCGGTCCAGGCAGGGTTCGGCCCGTTCATCGCGGTCTGGCTGACGCTCAGTGGCTGGACACTCGGCGCGCTTGGCCTGGCACTGAGTATCGGCACCTTCGCCGCGCTGCTCGGCCAACTTCCCGGCGGAATGCTGGTCGACGAGATCCACCGCAAACGGATTCCCGCCGCCGGCGCGCTGATCGCACTTGGCGCCGGTGCCTTGATGCTGTGCCTGGCACCGACCCAGAAGCTGGTGTTCAGCGCCCAGATCCTGCATGGCCTGGCCAGTTGCGTCATGACCCCGGCGATCGCCGCGCTGACGCTTTCGATATGCGGCCACGACAGCTACGGCGAACGGCTTGGCCAGAACACCCGCTACGCCTCGCTGGGTAACGCCGCGTCGGCTGCCTTGCTTGGCGCGGCGGCAGCAGTGATCTCGGAGCGGGCGGTGTTCCTGGTGACCGCCGCCCTGGTGGTGCCGGCGCTGGCCAGCCTGTTCATGATCCGTATGGCGGACTGCGCCGACCCCGAGGATGACCACTCGGCGCTGCGCCACCCGCGGGAGCGAGAGCACAAACCCTGGCAGATCTTCGCCGATCCCACGCTGCACGTGTTCGCCGCCGCGGTCGTGCTGTTCCAGCTTGCCAACGCCGCGCTGCTGCCGATCGCGCTGAGTGGTTTGACGCGAGGCGGCGGAGCGCCTGGCCTGGTGGTTTCGGCCACGATCATCGTGCCACAGATCGTCACCGCGCTGCTCGCCCCCTGGGCCGGCACCTTGGCGCAGCGCATCGGCCGGCGTCCAGTGCTGATGGTCGGATTCGCCGCCGTGCCGCTGCGCGCGCTGCTGTTCGCCGTGGTGCCAGGCGCGCTGCCGCTGACCGTCCTGCAGGCGCTGGACGGCGTCAGTGCCGCGGTGTTCGGCTTGATGCTGCCGTTGATCGCAGCCGACCTGACCAGGCGAACCGGCTTCCTCAACCTGGCGATCGGCGCACTCGGCTTGGCGTCCGGCCTCGGTGCCACCTGCGCCACGCTAATCGCCGGCTGGATCGGCACTCGGTTCGGTGAGGCGACGACATTCCTGCTGCTGGCCGCGGTGGGAGTCACGGCGGTCGGCTTGCTTGGGATCGCCATGCCGGAGACCCGACGGCCCAGACCTGCCGCCTGAAGTTTGCCAGCTCCGCCGCCCCCGGCACCCTCCGATCGCCGCCGGAACCGCCGGCGACAAATACCGTTATGCTCGTAACCCCGCCATGGAACCCGACGATGACCGAGTCACGCCTGGACCAGTTGAAGCGCGACCTCGACGTCATCGCGCCGCCACCGACTGAAAAACCGGCTCGCAGGACCAAGCGACAGGTTCGGGGCATGGCCAGCGAACCGCACCAGATTCCGCCGCGCCGCTGGAAGGACATCCTGGTCCGGTCCTGGAAAGAGGTCTCGGACAACAACATCTTCCTGGCTTCGGGCGGCGTGACCTACGCCGTCCTGCTTGCCCTGTTCCCCGCTCTCGCCGCTCTGGTCTCGATCTACGGCCTGCTGTTCGACCCGGTCCAGGTGGAACGCCAGGTCGCCTCCATGTCCAACGTCCTGCCGCCGCAAACCGCACAGTTGATCGGCGACGAGTTGCACAACCTGGTCACCGCCCCGCACGGATCGCTCAGCATCAGTGCCGGCATCGCCCTGCTGCTGGCGCTGTGGAGCGCCTCACGCGGCATCAGCGGGCTGATCAGCGCATTCAACATTGCCTACGACCAGAAAGAGACCAGGGGATTCTTCAAGCTCAACCTGCTCGCCATTGGGCTGACCCTGCTAGTGCTGGTTGGCGGAATGATCGTCATCGCCCTGGTCGGCGTGCTGCCGGCGGTAATCCAGTTCGTCGGCCTGACCGGGTCGGCCAAATGGCTGCTGCTGGTGCTGGAATGGCCGCTGCTTCTCGTAGTGGTCATGCTCGGCCTCGCACTGCTATACCGGTTCGCACCCAATCGCCACATTGCGCGCTGGCACTGGGTTTCCCCAGGGGCGATCGTTGCCACCCTGCTGTGGCTGATCGGATCGCTGGTCTTCACCATCTACGTCTCGCATTTCAACAGCTACGATAAAACCTACGGATCGCTCGGCGGGGTCATCGTGATGCTCACCTGGCTGTATCTGTCCTCCTTCGTCACCCTGTTCGGCGCTGTGATCAACGCTCAGGCCGAGCACCAGACCGATGCCGATTCAACCGTCGCCCAGCCTGAGCCCACGCCCGGTCTTCGCGCCCGCGCCGCCAGTGTTATCGGCGGGCCGGCGTCCTGAGAACTCGGGTCGTCCCGGATCAGGCCACTGCGTCACGCCACTTCCGCGAGGCAATCGCCGCCAGTGTCTGAAATCCAAGCAAAAACAATGGTTTGCCCGGCTGTTACTCGTCCCGAGCAGGACTCACCCGAAACCAGGCACGCCGTAAGTCGATAAAGGGAGTTGACGAAGCTCCCGCTCATCCGAACATGTAGCTGAAAGCGTCCCATCACGGGCAGCTCGAACTGCGGAAACCCAGGAAAATGCGCCCAAGCCCGTGCCACTTGACGCTCGTCCACCCCGATCAGGCCGCGGCCGTCACCGACGCGCTCTGGGCTCGGCTGCGCCAGGAAGCCGAGGCGGCCTATGAAGCCGAACCCAAGCTTGCTTCGCTGTTCTTCGACTCGATCCTTAATCAACCCAGCTTCGAGGCCGCGGTGTTCCACCGCGTCGCCGCCCGGTTGAAAAACGACACCATCTCGCTGCCGCTGATCGTGCAAGCCTTCGGCAAGGCAGCCGAGGATGACGGCTGCCTGGTCGAGGCCGCCAAGGCCGACATCGCCGCGGTGCTGGACCGCGACCCGGCCTGCAACCGGTTGATCGAGCCGTTCCTCTATTTCAAGGGCTTCCACGCCATCCAGGCACACCGGCTGAACCACTGGCTGTGGCACAACGGTGAACGCGATTTCGCGCTCTACCTGCAAAGCCGCTCGTCGGAGGTGTTCCAGACCGACATCCACCCGGCGGCAACGTTCGGCCATGGCATCTTCCTCGACCACGCAACCGGCCTCGTCGTCGGGGAGACCGCAACGCTCGGCGATGACGTCTCCTTGCTGCATCACGTCACCCTCGGCGGCAGCGGCAAGCAATCCGGCGATCGTCATCCCAAGGTCGGCAACGGCGTGGTGATCGGGGCTGGGGCTGCCATCCTCGGCAATATCGAGGTTGGCGCACACGCCCGCGTCGCCGCCGGTTCGGTGGTTCTGAAGTCGGTGCCGGCGCACGCCACGGTGGCGGGCGTGCCGGCCAAGGTCGTGCGTATCCTCGAAACCGACGAGCCGTCTCGATCGATGAATCAGGCATTGAGCGATCTCAGCTACGAGTCGTTTAACTACACCATCTGACGCCGTCGTCACGTCTGCCCCCGATGCCACGACCGGCTTGGCCACACCGTCCGCGAGCACCGACGGGCCCTGGCCAAAAAAAGGCCGGAGCAACGCGCTCCGGCCTTCGTTCATCGTTTGCTCGGTAACTACCCGCCTTGGCTGAAGTTGAACATATCCATCAGGTCGCCGATGGCCGGCCGGTTGCCCGGAATATAGTCACTCGGCCCCGGCTGCGGATCAGGCAGATTATCCCGGCTGCGGCCCGAGATCGGTGGCAGGCTCCAATTCTTCTCGATGAACTTCAGGATCGAGACGTGATCCGTATAGGTGTGATTGACGTGCCCCCCAGTCGAATACGGTGACACCACGATCAGCGGGATCCGGGTGCCGTCGCCGAAAAAATCCAGCGTCTGGATATACCCCGAGTCGTAGTACCCGCCGCCCTCATCGACCGTGATGAACACTGCCGTGGACTTCCAAAGCTCCGGGTTCTTTCGCAACTCACGCAGCAGCTTCTGAGTGAAGTTCTCGAAAATGTCGAACTTCGAGGAATCCGGATGACCGTCGTTCAGGCCCGATGGCTTTACGAAGGAAACCGCCGGAAGAGTACCGGTGTGCAGGTCATTATAGAAATCCGCGGTATCCTGCGTGGCAACATTGCGCAACGACGGATCAGCCATGAACTTCGACTGGTAATTGAACGGGTTGCAGATGTTGCAGTACAGGTTGTTCGGGTTCGTCGGCTCTGCCACCGATTGATCCCAGCCTTCGCCAAACCAGGCGAACGACACCGCCTTGTTCAACAGGTCGTCGCCGATGCTTGGCGTCGAGACCGGCGGAACAGTGAACGTCGTCGGATCGATCGAGCCGTCGGAGTAGTAGCCGGGATTGTAGTTGTTCAGCAGGTAGTAATGCCCCGCGTCGCAATTGGGGTTAACCTTAGTGGGAAGTGCGCTCAGGTAGTCAAGGATCGGCTTGACACCCGGCTGGCTCGAATCGCTGCACTCGCTGTACGAACCGCCTTTGCCGGTCGTCGAGCTGCCGTAACCGTCATTCGTATAGACGTTGTTGGTGCCGCTTTGCGGATCGGGGTCCTCGATCTGGCCGCTGGGCGGCGGGGTCGCGTTGCCCTTGCCGTCGCTATACCAGAGCGCGTCGCCGAACCCGGCGAAGATGCTGTCGAGACCAGTGCCGCCCTTGGCCGGCTGGTGGTAGTTGTCGCTGATCGTGTATCGGTCGGACAGCTTCTTGAAATACGGCATGTCGCCCTCTGCGACATTGTAGAAGCCCATCGACACCGACCCTTCGCCCGACGGCGTGATCCCGCCCGGGGTCAGCGCCGCGCCGTTGGTGCCGGCCCCGATCGTTGCCTCGACCCACGGGAACAGGTCATTCAGGCAGCCGCTGGGATTGCTCGACGTCGCATGGCTGATATCGCAATCGACCTGCTGCCACATCTGGTAGAACCGGTGCACCGGACTGGCGGTGTAGGCATCGTACGGAATGCCCGGGCTCAACGAATAGGGTCCGTTCGGCAGGCTGCTGACATTCGGCAAGCGTGTATCCAGCGCCCCCGAGGTCAGCCCGGTCGCGCCGGTCAACAACAGCTTGTAGCCGCGCGGCAGCAGGTCGCTGGTCGCGTCTTGCGCCTGTGCGATTGTATTGAACGGCGGAGCGCTGTCGCTATTGGCCTTCGGACCGCCGGCGTTCAACGGCGGCAGGGTCTGATACGGGCCGGTCTTCGACGGCGCAATCTGGAAACCGGAGGTGTTGCTCGCCATCGACTGCGCCGCCTTGGCGAAGTTTGGCCCCGCGCTGCCGTCGGCGTTGACGATGCCCTCGGAAAGCAGGTTGTTGACCTTGTCGCCGGACGGCGAGGTATAGGTGGCGAATAGGTGGTCAAAGCTGCGGTTCTCGCCGTAGATGACGATCACGTGCTTGATCGGCGTCGTCGTGTTGTCATCGTTGGCCTGCAACGGCGCGGCGAACGCGACTGGCGCAACGAAATTTGTTAGCATCGATAACATCGCCAGATAACTGACGGTCGTTCGACGTTCCCGTAGCATAGTGTTTTCCTCACTGCCTGATGGTGGACAGCGGAATACCTATCGCCGCTAGGTTACGCCCGACTTACAGTTGAATGTCGGTTTCAATACTGACGAAACTGCAAATATTACGCCCTCGTGAAACCAATCCCGTGCTTCGGGCGCCAACACCATGCCCCGACGACGCGTCGCACCGCGCCACGCTGCGCCCAAGCCAAACCAGCCTACATTGGCGGCAGCAGCCCATTCCTGCCGACGCCAACCCGCGTCGCCGTCAGCGTCTCGTCGGGATTCTGCATCGCGAACACGATGACGTGAGCACCCTTCGTCAGCGCCGCCACAGTCGCCGGAGCATAGGTGATGATCGGCGCCGTCTCCGGCACGAACACGGTTTGCTCGCCGCCCTTATAGGTCAAGGTCAAGGTGCGGCCGTTCGACACTTTCAGGTCTCCAACGGTCCCGTTGGTCATGCTGCTGTCGGCCCCCAGGTCCCACGGCCGATGGCCCTCGCCGACACCGCGCATCGATTCCGGGAACACCTGAACTTCCAACGCTTTTAACGTGCCGTCCGGCTGCTTCACCGCGGCGGTGCCGATAAACGACCCTGGCTTGATAGCCGTCACCGCGATCGGCTCGATCCAGGTCACGGTGGCATTGTTTGCCAACCTCAACGAGACCTCGTGGCCGGTGCGCGTGGCGACCCGCATTTCATGCGGGTTGATAACATCGATCACCCCTCGCACCCGGGTCGCCCCGGCCGCCGGCTGCTGCACTTCCTGACTGGCAGGAGCTGCCACCATCGGACCCGCGACCAACCCGATACCCAAGTTCGCGGCAGCAACAAACAATACAGCCCTAGAAACCGCCATCGCAGCCTCCCCGTTTACGTTGAATGTGCAATAAAGGCACAGCATCAAACCCAAGCAGACCAGGAAACGCAAGTGAACAAATTTGCATGCCACCCAGGCCAGCCCTACGCTTCGTCCATACATTCGCCTCGAACAACGGTGGCCTCGCTGGAGCTTTTGAATGATCGTCATCCCCACCGACCACGCCGCCCATGATCCTGATCGCTTCACCCACCCCGGCGACACGCGCCCCTACTGGGAGGTTCCGGCTCGGGCCGATGCGCTGCTGGGCGCGGTGCGCGCCGCCGGCCTCGTCACCAAACCCTGCACCGATCATGGCCTGACCCCAATCCAGCGCCTGCACGACGCCAACTACCTCGATTTCCTGCAAACCGCATTCACCCGCTTTCAGGCGCTCGCCAACCCCGGTCCGATCCTGCGCGCCCCAGCCTACGCTGTGCGTCATCGGGCACGCCGGCCAGATGCGGTGATGGGACAGGCCGGCTGGTACCTCAGCAGCGTCAGCGCGCCGATCGTCGCCGCCACCTGGACCGCCGCGCTCGGCTCCGCCCACGCGGCGATCGACGCCGCCGATAACGTTGTTCCAGAGCAACGATACGCCTACGCGCTGTGCCGCCCGCCCGGCCATCACGCCCATACCGACATGGCCGGAGGTTTCTGCTACCTGAACAACGCAGCAATCGCCGCGTAACGCATGCTCGACCGAGGCAGCGGCCGCGTCGCCATCCTCGATTTCGATGTCCATCACGGCAATGGTACCCAGCAGATCTTCTACCATCGCGACGACGTCCACTACGTTTCGGTCCACGGCGACCCCGCCGGCCTGTATCCCTGGTTTGCCGGATACGCCGACGAGACCGGTGAAGGTTCGGGCCTCGGCTGCAACCTGAACCTGCCGCTGCCACCCGACACAGGCGATGACGGTTTTGCCGCCGCAGTAGGGCAGGGGCTCGACGCCATCGCCGCCAGACGCCCGTCGGCACTGATCGTGTCGGTCGGCTTCGACGCCCAGCTTGGCGACCCCGCGGCCAATCTCGCCGTCACCGCCGGCGGCTTCGAAACCGTCGGCCGCGAAATCGCCGCGCTCGGTCTGCCCACCGTGCTGATCCAGGAAGGCCGCTACCTCGTCGAACGACTCGCCGCCAACCTAACCGCCTTCCTCACAGGCCTGGAGGTGATCTGACCATGCGTCGCCGCAGCCTCCTCGCCGCCGCCGCCGCGCTCGCCGCGCCCCGCATCGCCCGCGCCGACAAAGCCAGCGTGCTGCGCTTCATCCCGCAGGCCGACCTCAGCATACTCGACCCGATCTGGAGCGGTGCCTACGTCACCCGCAACCACGCCATGATGGTGTTCGATACCCTCTACGGCACCGACAGCGCATACCGGGTTTCCCCGCAAATGGTTGCAGGCGATACCATAACCGCCGACGGCCTGACCCGCGAAATGAACCTGCGCGACGGGCTGCTGTGGCATGACGGCGAAAAGGTGCTCGCCCGCGACTGCGTCGCCAGCATCCGCCGCTGGGGCGTTCGCGACAGCTTCGGCCAGACCGTCATGGCGGTCACCGACGAACTCTCCGTCCCCGATGACAAGACCATCCGGTTTCGCTTGAAACGACCCTTCCCGCTGCTGCTCGCCGCCCTCGGCAAGCCAGGCTCCAACGTGTGCTTCATGATGCCGGAACGCCTGGCGGTCACCGATCCGTTCAAGCAGATCACCCAGATGGTCGGCAGCGGCCCGTTCCGCTTCCAAGCCGATCAACACGTCGCCGGCGCCCGCGTCGTCTACCAGCGCAACCCAGCCTACCTGCCACGCCCCGATGGCATGGCCAGCTTCACCGCCGGCCCCAAGGTCGTGCATGTCGACCGAGTGGAATGGACCGTCATTCCCGACGCCGGCACCGCCGCCGCCGCCATGCAATCGGGCGAAGTGGATTGGTGGGAGGCGCCAACGTTCGATCTGCTGCCGCTACTTAAACGCAGCGAAAACCTGACCATACCGCCCGCCGATCCGTTGGGTTTCCTCGGCAACATGCGGCTGAACCATCTGCAGCCGCCATTCGACAATCCCGCACTCCGCCGAGCCTTGCTGGGCGCCGTCAGCCAGGACGACTACATGGCAGCAGCGGCCGGTGATCCGGCCAACTGGCGCTCCGGCGTCGGCGTCTTCTGCCCCGCCTCGCCGATGGCCAGCGCGGCCGGCATGCAGGTGCTGACCAGTCCCCGCGACCTCGCCGCGGTCGCCAAGGCGGTCGCCGCCTCGGGCTATCAAAATCAGCGTGCCGTGCTGCTGGTCCCGTCCGACTTCCCGGTGCTGAAGGCGCTGGGCGACGTCGGCGCCGACATGCTCAAGCGCATCGGCATCAACGTCGATGCGCAATACGCCGATTGGGGCAGCGTGGGCCAGCGGCTGGCCAAGCAGGACCCGGTCGACCAAGGCGGCTGGAGCCTGTTCCACACCTATTGGTCCGGCCTCGACGAATTCGACCCCGCCGTGCACACCTATATCCGGGGCAACGGCAAAGCCGCCTCGCGCGGCTGGCCCACCAGCGCGAAACTCGAGCAACTGCGCAACGACTGGCTGTTCGCCACCGACCTCGCCGACCGCAAGCGGATCGCCGCGCAAATCCAGCAGCAAGCCTTCCTCGACGTCCCCTACATCCCGCTCGGCCAGATCCTGGCGCCCACCGTCCACGCCCGTTCCGTCACCGACGTGCTGCCCGGCTACGCCCTGTTCTGGAACCTGCGCAAAACTGAAACTTGACTCAGTCAACTAAATCGCCGACCCTCTCCAGGGAGGCTGCCATGACCGAGTCCCAACCCATCGCCCCAGCCATCGCCCAACCCGACACCATCGCCGCCATCCGCCGGTTCGGCCGTTACTACACCCGCCAACTCGGCCTGCTGGGCGAGGGTCTGCTGAAGTCCGACTTCTCCCTGACCGAGGCTCGCGTGCTCTACGAACTTGCCCACCGTTCGGCGCCAACCGCGGCCGACCTCTGTCGCGATCTGGCGCTGGATGGTGGCTATCTCAGCCGAATTCTCAAGGCGTTCGACCAGCGCGGCCTGATCAGCCGATCGGTGTCCCCGCATGACGCCCGGCAGGCCCTGCTCGCCCTCACCCCGGCCGGAGCGGCGGCCTTCGCACCGCTGGATCGCGCCTCGCAACAAGACGTCCGAGCGATGATCGACCGCCTCGCCCCGGCCCAGGTAACAGAGCTGGTCGGCGCCATGCGAACAGTCGAACAGCTTATCAGCAACGACGCATCCCCGGTCGCCCCCGTCACCCTGCGACCGCACCGGCTCGGCGATCTGGGCTGGATCGCGCATCGGCAGGCCATTCTCTATGCCCAGGAATACGGCTGGGACGAAACCTACGAAGCCCTCGCGGCGGAAATCCTCGCCGCCTTCGTCAGGCACCACGACCCGCGCGCTGAACGCGGCTGGATCGCCGAACGCGACGGCGTCGCCGTGGGTTCGGTGTTCGTTATGCGCGCCTCCGAAACCATGGCCAAACTGCGCCTGCTCTACGCCGAACCCGCTGTCCGAGGCACCGGACTCGGCCGCCGCCTGGTCGATGCGGCCACCGCTTTCGCCCGCGACAACGGCTACCGCGGGTTGACGCTTTGGACCAACGACGTGCTGCTGCCGGCCCGCCGCATCTACCAGGCCGCCGGCTTCACCTGCGTCGACTCCCAGCCGCACCATTCCTTCGGCAAGCACCTGGTCGGCGAGACCTGGGAACTGCCCCTGTAACGCCGATCATCGGGCCCTCGCCAGCACCGCGCGGTAAACCGTCAGCGTCGCGTCCTGCATCGCCCGCACCGTCGGTACCGAGGCCCTGGCCCGCTGCCCCAGCGCCGCACTCTCCGCCGGGTCCATATCGAGCGCCACGCCGATCGCCAGCGCCAGCGCCACCGGGTCGTTCGGCGCCACCCGCCAGCCGGTCTCGCCATGGCGCACCGTCTCCACCGGGCCGCCCAGATCCGCGGCGATCACCGGCCGCGCCATCGCCTGCGCCTCGATCACCACCCGCCCGAATGCCTCGGCCTGGGTCGAGGCGTGCACCACCACGTCCGACAGCGCCAGCGCCGCCGGCATGTCGTCGCACGGCCCCACCAGCCGCACCCGCTCGCCGATCCCCAGCCGCATTGCCTGACGCTGCAGTCCCTCGGCGTAGCGGTGGCGCCCCTGGTGCGACCCGACCAGCACGCACATCACCCCCGGCCGCCCCAGCCGAGCGATCGCGTCCAGCAGCACCGCATGTCCTTTCCAAGCGGTCAGCCGCCCGGGCAGCATAACGGTGCTGACACCCTCGGGCAGGCGCCATTGCGCCGCCAGCTTGGCAATCCGGCTGCCCGAAACCGCCGCCGGATCGAACACCGCGGGATCGACGCCGCGGGGGATCACCCTGATCCGACCCGGATCGACGCCATGCCGCCTGGCCACCAGATCGGCGATGAACCGGCTCGCGGCGATGACGATGCATCCCCGCGCCATCACGCTGTTGTATCGGCGCTTGAACGGCAGGTCCTCGCCATAGGTGCCGTGATAGGTGGTGACCAGCGGCAGTCCGGTGCGCCGGCAGGCCAGCCACGCCGACCACGCCGGGGCCCGCGACCTTGCGTGGATCAGGGATACCTTGCGCTCACGGACCAACGCCTCCAGCGCCCGGGCGTTGCGCCAAATGCCGAACGGCGATTTGGCGGCCAGCGGCAGCGTAATGTGGATGCCACCGGCGCGCTCGATCTGGCTCGCCAGCGGTCCCCCCGCGCTGGCCACCAGGGCCGTGGCCCCGGCTTCGGCGACCGCCTGGGCGATCTCCACCGTGCTCCGCTCCACGCCGCCGGTGACCAGCGAGGGAAGCACCTGCAACACCACCGGGGGATCGGGCAAAGGCGACATTGGCAGACCGTATCATGCTTGCCATCGGACGAAAGCACGGGCAAATTCACACGGGTTCTTTGACACGGAAATGCTGCCATGTGGACCACGCTCTACGATCACAACGCCAAACGCCGCACCGTCAGCGTCACCTTGAATGCCGACCTGGTCGCCCGATCGGCCGCGCACGGCATCAACATCTCCCGCGTCGCCGAAGCAGCGCTGGTAGTCGCGTTCGAGCAAGCCGAGAAAGCCAAGATCCGCGAGGAAATCCGCGAAGCCACGCAATACATCGACGCTTATGTGGCCGAACATGGGCATCCGTTCCCGGAGTCTCGGGCGATCTTCATGCCCGACGAAGACGACGTTGAACCGAACGACGATGCAGCATGACCTGTTTGCCAACCCAAATCGCCGGGAGCGACAGAGCTATCCCCTCATCGTCGACTTGCAGGCCAATGTGGTCGAGGGTCAAAATCGGATCGTTGCCCCGCTGACTCCAGTCAAGGCGCAAACTCCGAACACCAGGCTGGCACCGATCGTCACGCACGACGGTCAGCATTACGCTGTATTCATGAATTTGATGACCAACCTTTCCGCCCGCCTGCTGCGCCATCCGCTCGGCTCTATCGCCAACTACCGCGACGACCTGACCCGAGCCCTGGACTGGCTGTTCTTCGGGATTTGAAAGCATGACCGAAACCACCGGCCACCTCGACCGCGGCAACGGCACCAAACTCGCCTGGGCCCATCAAACAGGCCGCGAGCCCACCGTTGTGTTCCTGCCCGGCTTCCGCTCCGACATGACCGGCGACAAGGCAACCGCGGTGGCCGCGTTCTGCGCGGATCGAGGCGTCTCCATGTTGCGCTTCGACTATTCCGGCCACGGCGCCAGCAGCGGCGATTTCCTGGCCGGCACGATCGGTGCCTGGACCGCCGACGCGCTGGCCGCGATCGATGCGCTGACCACCGGCAAACTGATCCTGGTCGGTTCCTCGATGGGCGGCTGGATCGCCCTGCTTGCCGCCATCGCGCGACCCGACCGCGCAGCGGCGCTGGTCGGCATCGCCGCCGCGCCGGACTTCACCCAGCGCCTGATGTGGGAGGCGATGACGGCGTCGGAACGAGCCACACTTCAGCGCGACGGCGTGCTCCATGTGCCCAGCCAGTACGGCGATCCCACCCCGATCACCCAAGCGCTGATCCAGGACGGCGCCAACCATCTGCTGCTCATCGGCCGCATCCCGATCCGCTGCCCGATCCGGCTGCTGCACGGCCAGGCCGACCCCGACGTGCCCTGGGACTTCGCGCTGCGCATCGCCGAACAAGCGGAAACCGGGGACGTTCGCGTCACCCTGGTGAAAGACGGCGACCACCGCCTGTCACGCCCGGCCGATCTGGCGCTGCTACGCCAGACCGTCGCCGCGCTGCTCGAGCAGGATAGCCCGTAACCCTTCCCGATAGCTCGGATACAGCCACTCGATCCCCAGCGCGGCCTTGGTCTTGGCGCTGGCAATCTTGCGGTTCTCCGACCAGAAACTCAGCGCCATCGCGCTCATCGCCGAGCGCGCCGTCTCGAACGCCACCTCAGGGGGCGCCGTCACTCCCAGCAGAGCGGCCGCCTCGGTCACCACCGCCGCACTTTCCGAGGGCACGTCATCGGCCAGGTTCAACACCCGCCCGCCGGACCGCCGGTCCTGGCGCATCGCCGCCACCACGGCGCGCGCGATGTCGTCACGATGGATCCGACCGAACTGGTGACCCGGCTTGATCATCCGCCGACCGCGCCCCGCAAGCAGGTCGTCGAACGCCGATCGCCCGGGCCCATAGATCCCGGCCAGGCGGAAAACATCCACAGCGCACCGATCGGCGAAATCGGTCCAAGCCGCCTCGGCATCCAGTCGGCGCTGCCCGCGCGCCTGTGACGGCGCAGCGGGAGTATCCTCATCCACCCAGGCGCCATCCCGGTCGCCGTAAACCGCGGTGCTGGACAAATACCCGATCCAGCGCAGCGCCGGCGCCGAGGCGATCGCGCTCCCGTGGCGCCCGAGCACCGGATCGCCGGACGCATCCGGCGCGGCAGTGATCAGCAGATGCGTCGCCGACCGGATCGCCGGCTCCGCCGCATCGAATGCAATCGCCCCGTCCGCGCCGTCGCGGCGCGTGCCGCTGACCGAAAAGCCAGCCGCCCGGGCTGCCTGCGCGACCGCGGAGCCGCAATAGCCCAGGCCGAAAATCAGCAGACGGTTCATCCCATGCCTCGCCGTCGCAGAACGAACCCGCCGACCGCTCCCAGGCCGAAATTCAAAATGATGCCGGCCAGCGCCAGCAAAACCAAGGCCGCGAACATCCTGGGCATCTCCAGACGAAAACTCGATTCCAGGATAAGATAGGCTAGCCCCGATGCGAACCCACCCGACCCGGCGACCAGTTCCGCCACCACCGCCCCGACCAGCGCCAGGCCGCCCGAGATCCTGAGGCCCGACAGGAAATACGGCAGCGCCGCCGGCAGCCGCAACAGCGCCATGGTCCGCCAGCGGCTCGCGCCATACAACCGGAACAGGTCGTTCAGTTCCGGTTCCGCCGAAGCCAACCCGGCGACCGTGTTGGCGAACAACGGGAAGAACGCAACGATCGTCGCGCACACCACAAGCGCGACGAACGGCTCGCCGACCCAGATGATGATCAACGGTGCGATCGCCGGCAGCGGCGTGACCTGCAGTGCCACCGCCCAGGGCCCGATCGCGGCCTGAGCCAGCCGGCTGGCCGACATCGCCACCGCCATCGCCGCCCCCAGCAACGCCGCCACCAGCAACGCCGCGAACGTCACCAGCAGGGTCGAGGCCAGCGCCCGCAGCAATCCCACCGGATCGGCCGCGAACGCGCCTACGATCGCGATTGGACCGGGCAATTGATACACCGGCACGCCGCCGATCCGCACCGCTGCCTGCCACAGCACCAGCGCGCCCAGCCCGAACAGTGCCGGCGCATATCTCACCGCCCCAACCTCATTGCAGCGCCGCTTCCAGGCCGCGCCCGATCTCGGCCACCAGCGCCGCATATGCCGGGTCCAGCCGGGTCTCCGGCCCCGGCGTCAACGTCGAGTCGATCTCGCGGTCGATGCGTCCAGGCCGCGATGTCATCAGAAGGATCCGTCGTGCCAGGAACGCCGCCTCGTAGATCGAGTGAGTCACGAACACCACGGTGCACCCGGCATCCCGCCACACCGCCAGCAAGTCGGCCTGCAACCGGTGCCGAGTGAACTCGTCCAGCGCCGCGAACGGCTCGTCCATCAGCAGCAAGCGCGGCCGTGTCACCAGCGCCCGCGCGATCGAAACCCGCATCCGCATCCCGCCTGACAATTCCCGCGGCCTTGCGTGCTCGAAGCCGCCAAGCCCGACGCGGGCCAGCGCCGATGCCACCTCGGGCGTCGCCGCCGCGCGCGACAGCCCGCGCAGCCGCAGCGGCAGGAAAACGTTGTCCTCGGCACTCGCCCAGGGCAGCAGCGTGGCGTCCTGAAACACGTAGCCGATGTCCCCGGGCGCCGGCGCCTCGCCGTCCCACTCCAGCCGGCCGTCGTCAGGCTGGTCCAGCCCGGCGATCAGCCGCAGCAAGGTCGATTTGCCACAGCCCGACGGCCCCAGCAGGGCGACGAAGTCGGATTCCGCCAGCCGCAGCGAGGTGTCGCGCAACGCTTCCGTGCCACCCGGAAACCGCCGCCCGACATGGCTGACGCTCAGCAACGCAGGCTCAATGCTTCAGATCCATCCCGACCTTATGATCAACGAACTGCAACGTGTACGCCTTCTTGACATCCAGCCCCTTCGGATAGACTCCGGCCGCCACCGTGGACTGATAGAACTCCGCCCATCTCTGGTCGGTCATCGCGCCGATCCCCGACGTCAGCGCGTCTCCCGAATCCAGGATGCCGTGCGCCTTCAGCGTACCGATCCCATAGCTGATCAGCGCGTCGTTCATCTCCGGGTTGGCCTGCTTGATCAGCGCGTTGCCCGGCGCCGGATCGCCATTCAGATAGGAATACCAGCCCTCGATCGAGGCATCGACGAAGCGCTTCACCAAGTCCGGCTGCTGCTCGATCTTCTTGTCCGACGTGGCGATCAGGCTGGCATAGCCCTTGAAGCCGGCATCCGCGATCAGCAGCACCACCGGATCGAAATGCGCCGCCTGCTTGATCGAGAACGGCTCCGATCCGAGGTAACCTTGCTGGATCGCCGATTTGTTCGCCAGGAACGGCGCCAGGTTGAAAGTGTAGGGCCGGATCTGACTGTCGCTATAGCCGTATTTCGCCTTCAGGAACGTCCACCAGCCGACGCGGGTATCGGCGCTGATCATGATCGGCTTGCCCTTCAGCGCCGGAAAGCTGTCGTTGCCCTCGCCCGGATGGGCGATCAGCACCGACGGGTCTTTCTGGAACATGCCGGCCACCGCGCGGAACGGGATATTCTCCTTGGCAAAGTTCAACGCCAGGAACGAGTTCGACGAGATATTGAAATCCAGCCGCCCGGCCAGCAGCAACTGGGTGTGGTTGACCTGCGGGCCGCCCTGCTGGATCGTCACGTCCAGCCCATGCTTGGCATAAATCCCATTGGCGACGGCCTGATAATACCCGCCGTATTCCGCCTCCGCCTTCCAATCCAGACCAAAGGTCACCTTGTCGTTCGCATGGGCGACGCCGGAGACGAACAACAGACATAGGATCGCGGCCAGCCGACGCATCGGGGAGTTCCTTTCCGGTGGTTCGCGGCGACAATGCCACCGATCCACCCGGAGGCAAGATGGGTGCGCACCTAAGTTTCGGGCTGGCCGGCCGGCGGGCCATCGTCACCGGCCATCGCGGCGGCATCGGCGGCGCCATCTGCGACGTCCTAACGCGCGACGGCGCCGAGGTGATCGGCCTCGACCTGCCCGACTTCGACCTGTCCGACAGCGCCACGCTGGAACATCGCCTGGCCACGCTGATCGACCACCGCCCGATCGACATCCTGGTCAATAACGCGGGCGTAACGGTTCTCGGCACCGTTGTGGAAACCCCGCCCGCCGAGGTCGAGCGGGTGTTCCGCGTCAACTTCCTCGCGGCCTACACGCTGATGCGCGCGGTGCTGCCCGGCATGGCCGGCCGCCGCCGAGGCGCCATCGTCAACATCGCATCCGATCAGGCGCTGATCGGCAAGCAGGTCAGCGCCGCTTACGGCGCATCGAAAGCCGCCATCGCCCAATTGTCGCGTTCGGCCGCGCTGGATTGGGCCCGCTTCGGCATCCGGATCAATTGTATCGCTCCCGGTTCGACACAGACCGCGATGCTGGATACGGTGATCGGCGATCTGGCCGCCAGATACCCCGACCGCTTCCCGGTCTCCTCCACCGAAGCCTACAAATCAAGCGTGCCGCTCGGCCGCTTCGCCGACCCTGCGGAGATCGCCGCCGCGGTCGCATTCCTGGCATCGGACGCCGCATCGTTCATCACCGGCGTGGTGCTGCCGGTCGATGGCGGCGGCACCGCGCAATGACCCTCGCCGTCGTCACCGGCGGCACAAGCGGCATCGGCCGCGCGGTCGCCGACCGTCTGGCGCAAGCCGGTCGCGAAGTGCTGGTGCTGGCGCGAACCCCGACGCCATCGCCGCATCGCTTCATCGCTTGCGATGTCGCCGACCCGGCCGCCGTGCGCGCGGTGTTCGCCCAGCTGACCCGGATCGATACGCTGGTGAACTGTGCCGGCATCGCCGGCGCCAACCCGCTCGACGGCGACGATACGCTATGGCACGCCATCATCGATTCCAACCTGCACGGCACCTATCACTGCTGCAAAGCCGCGCTGCCGTTGCTGCCCGACAGCACTGGCCGGATCGTCAATATCGCCTCCGTACTGGGTCTGCGCGGCGTACCCGACCAGACCGCCTACTGTGCCGCCAAGCATGCCGTCGTCGGCTTCACCCGAGCCTTGGCATTGGCGCTTGCACCGCGCGGCATCACTGTCAATGCGCTGTGTCCCGGTTGGGTCGAAACCGCGATGGCCGAGCAACGATTCACCGAGTTGGGCATCACCGCTGAACAAGCCGCCGCCGCGGTGCCGACCCAACGCATTGCCTCGCCGGAGGAAGTTGCCGATGCAACGATCTGGCTGCTGCGGCCGGAATCCAGAGGCATCACCGGCCACGCCCTGCCAATCGACGGCGGCGGCCTCGCGCTGCCCTGAACCGCTCGGCGTCCGACCCAAGTCTAATGCGCCCGGTTCGGGCCAACCAGCGTGGCACCCCCATCTACCACCAAGGTCTGACCGGTAATGTAGCGGGCCTGCCCCGACAGCAGGAACCGCACCGCCGCCCCGATATCCCAACCAGTGCCCTCCAGCCCCAGCACCGAGGCTTGTCGACGAGTGTCGCGTGCTTGATCCGTCATGCCCCGCCCATACACCATTGGCGTATACACCGGTCCCGGCGCAACGCAGTTCGCGCGCACGCCCTGTGGCCCATGATCCACCGCGATCGCCCTGGTCAGCGCAATCACCGCGCCTTTGGAAACGCTGTAAGCGGTCAGCCCGCGCGGCCGCAGCGCCGAAATCGACGACACGTTGACGATCGACCCGCCGCCGGCGGTGCGGATCATCGCCGGAATCGCGTGCTTGCAGGTCAGGAACATGCTGTCCACGTTCACCTGCATCACCCGCGCCCAGTTCGCCTCGGTTTCCTCGACCACGGTGCCCTTGCTGCCGATGCCCACGTTGTTATCCAGGCAATCGAGCCGGCCCCAGCGCGACACTGCATGCTCGACCATCGCGGCACATTGATCCGATAAAGTAACGTCATAGCCGGCCGCCGCCGCTGTCCCGCCCTCCTCGGCGATCATCGCCACCGTGCGTTCGGCCAGCGCGACATCGCGATCGACCACCAGCACGTAGGCTCCGGCCCGCGCCAGCAGCACCGCCGCCGCTCGGCCGTTGCCGATCCCGTCACCCTGCGCCCCGCCACCGGTTACAATCGCCACCTTTCCCGCCAGGCCCCATTCCTCGTTCGGCGTCATTGCATCTGTTCCCCGTCCGGCATGATTCAGGCTGCCACATCACCGGATGATGTCACCATGGCCAGACCATGCTAGGCAAATCGCCTCGTTCCCTGGCCCAAAGCCGAGGCCGCGCGACACCGCCCGCAGCCCCGAAAGGCAGAGCCGTCGGTGCGAGCCGGCGCTGGCCGAAACGCCAATCCCGTGACAAGCTCCGTCCAGAAACAGCGGGGAAACCAACACATGGTCACCTTGGGCAGCGGCGATTTCACCTACCAACCGGTTGACGACTGGGCGAAACTTCCCCCCGGCTGGTCGTTCAAGGAGATCGGCGGCATCGGCGTGGACAGCCGCGACAACGTCTACGTCTTCAACCGCGGCGAGCACCCGATGGTCGTGTTCGACCGCGACGGCAACTTCCTGCGCTCCTGGGGCGAGGGCATCTTCCCCCGTGCCCACGGCGTCTTCGTCGCTCCCGATGAAACCCTGTGGCTCACCGACGATGCCGACCACACCGTCCGCCAGTGCACCACCGAAGGAAAGGTCCTGCTGACCCTCGGCACCCCTGGAAAACCCGCCCCATACATGAGCGGCGATCCGTTCCACCGCTGCACCCACACCGCAATGTCGCCGCAAGGCGATCTTTACATTTCCGACGGCTACGGCAACGCCCGTATCCACAAATACGCCCCCGACGGCAGACCACTGCTGTCCTGGGGCGGCCCAGGCACCGATCCGGGCGAGTTCAACATCCCGCACAACATCACCTGCGACGCCGACGGCTGGGTCTACGTCGCCGACCGCGAGAACCACCGCGTCCAGGTGTTCGGTGCCAACGGCAAATACGAAACCCAATGGAACAACCTGCATCGTCCCAGCGGATTGTTCATGCCGCCCGGCAAATGCCCGATCTGTTACATCGGCGAAATAGGCCCGGTCGCCGCAGTCAACCGCAACGTTCCCAATCTCGGCCCCCGGGTCTCCATCCTCGACCACACCGGCAAACGCCTCTCCAGGATCGGAGGCATCGGCCCGGGACTGGGACCCGATCAGTTCCTCTCGCCGCACGGCCTATGCGTCGACCGCCACGGCGACATCTATGTCGGTGAGGTGTCCTGGACCAACTGGCCACAGACCTTCCCCAACCAGCCAAGGCCCGACAACCTGCGAAGCCTGAGGAAATTCCGCAAAACCACATAGGCCCGGCCGACCCCCACCAGCACCATCCAAGCCGTCGCTAGCCGCCCCGACCCTCGGCGACCGCCTTCTGCAGTTCCGCCAGGTCCACCGCCCCCGGCACCAGGTTGTCGCCGATCACAAGCGCCGGAGTCCCCTGGATCCCCAACCGATGCGCCAACGCCAGGTTGGCATCGATCCGCGCCTGCACCGACGGTGCATCCATGTCGCGCGCCATCCGCGGCCAATCCAGCCCCAGCGCGTGGGCCGCCGTCTCGACCTGGCCGATCGTCGTGTCGGGCGGCAACTGCATCACCGCCGCGCGCATCTTGTCATAGGCGCCCTGCTGCTGAGCCGCCAACAGTGCCTTGGTCCCCAGCACGCTGGCCGGCCCCAGAATCGGCAGGTCCTTGTATACCAGGCGGACCCGGTGATCAGCCGCCAGCAGCTTCTCCATCACCGGCTCCATCTTGCGGCAATACGGACAACGCGTGTCGAAAAACTCGACGATCGTCACGTCGCCGTGCGGATCACCCGCCACCGGATCGGCCGGGGTGACCAACTGGTTCCGGCTCTGCGCGATCGCGGCGCGCGAGGCCTGCTGGCCGCGCTCGCCCTCGTCCGCCTGCAGCGCCACCACCGCATCACGCAGGATCGAGGGGTCCTGCTTCAGCGCCTCGCGCACGATCGACACGATCTCCGCCCGCTGCGCCGGCGTAAACTCCGCCGCCCTGGCAGCACCCGCCCAGGCAGCACCCACCCAGGCCAACAGCACCAGGCCGCCCAGCACCAGCGCCCCGGACAATGGGCCCCGAAGCCGGCGGCCAGATAACGGTCGCGCGGAAAGCAGCAGTCGGCTCATGGCAGGTTCCTCGACCGGACGGCGATATCCTCGGGTTAAGCCCTGGAACCCGCCGCGGTGCAAGTCAAACCGCCCAACCGCCACACCCCAGCCCCCGCCCGGCCGTGTGGTTGCCGCTGATGCCGAAGCCGTCTATGGCAATCTCGCTTGAGAAATACCACGCGGTCCCCAGGATCGGCGATTCCACGATTGAAAACCCGATGGCTGGCGAGACCGACACGATGGATGCAATGCGTCGCGGCACGATGATCGATACACCGCAGGCCCCGACGCCGCAGTTAGCTACTCGCTTGCCAGCCACTCGCTTGCCAGCCACTCGCTTGCCAGCCACTCGGTTGGCAACCACCCATTTGGCACCCCAATTGGCACCCACCCAATTGGCACCCACCCTGCCAGCAGCGAAACCCGCAGCCGGATCGACCCGCCGGCGACGCCGCCTCGGTCCGGTCCGATCCTGCCTCGCCCTGCTGGCCCTGCTGTCCGGCTGTTCCACCCTCGACAACGTCACCAGCAGCGTGCTGGGCAACAACGGCCCGCCCCCCGGCCAGCCCGGCTACGTCGCCGGCTTCCTCGGCGGCGTCGTCGCCGATGAGCCGCGCGCCGTGCTCGCCGGACGCGAGATGCTGTCCGCCGGCGGCACCGCCGCCGATGCCGCGGTCGCCGTCGGCCTGACCCTGGCCGTGACCTACCCCTCGCGCGCCGGCCTGGGCGGCGGCGGCGCCTGCATCGCCTATGGGCCCGCCCCCAGATCCACCGCCCGCGGCCTGCCCGAGGCGGTGATGTTTACCCCCGCCGCCCCCGCCAGCCCCGGCCCCGGCGCCGATCGCCCCGCCGCGGTGCCGCTGATGGTGCGCGGGATGTTCCTGCTGCAGGCGCGCTACGGCAACCAGTCGTTCGACGCCATGGTGACACAGGCCGAACAACTCGCCCGCGCCGGCGTGCCGGTCTCCCGCGCCCTGGCCAAGGACCTCGCCGTGGTGTCCGGCCCGCTGCTGGCTGACCCCAATGCCCGCGCGGTGTTCAGCCACAACGGCGTGGCGCTGACCGAGGGACAGTTGCTGCAGCAGCCCGACCTCGCCTCCACCCTGGCGCAGATCCGCACCGCCGGGGTCGGCGACATGTATCAGGGCAACCTGGCGCACCGCATCGAGGTCGCCTCGGCCCAGATCGGCGGCCCGCTGCAATTCTCCGACCTGCGCGCCGCGCTGCCCAAGCTGGCGCGCCCGCTAGTGCGCAATTATCGCAACGACAAGGTCGCCTTCCTGCCGCCGCCGGCCGACGGCGGACTGGGCGCGGAGGCCGCGTTCGACGTTCTCGTCCGCAACCCCAACGACACCGCCGCCGCGATGGCCCGAGCCCTCGCCGTCGTCGCCCGGTTTCGTGCCGGCGGCATAACCCCCGAGGCGGTGCTCGCCGCGCACGATCTGCCCAGCCCCGACCCGACCCCGTTCCCCGCCTCCACCAGCTTCGTCACCCTGGATCGGTTCGGCGATTCGGTCGCTTGCGCGCTGACCATGAACAACCTGTTCGGCACCGGGCGCATCATGCCCGGCCTGGGTTTCCTTGCCGCCGCCTCGCCCGCCGCCGTGCCGCCGCCGCTGCTGTCGGCCGGACTGGTGTGGAACGACAACATCAAGGCGTTCCGAGCCGCCGCCGCCGGGTCGGGTCAGGCCGGCGCCCCGCTCGCGGTCGCCGACGCGCTGATCAACACGCTAAGAACCGATCGTCCGATGTCGGTGCCGGTCCCCGAACCCGGACGCGCCAACGTCATCGCCTGTGGACAGTATCTGCCAGGGGAGAACGGCCGATGCGGCTGGGCAAACGATCCGCGCCAATATGGCCTGGCGCTGGGCGCCAACTGACCCGACTTCAGGCGGACCCTGGGCGCCCACCGACCCGACGCACCAGCGCCCTGATGATCGCCAGCCTCACCGTCGCATTGCCGGCCATCGCGCAAGGCCAGAGGGCCGCCGACCCGGTCACCGTCGGACCGGGCCGCATCGTCTGCA
Organism: Rhodopila sp.; assembly: GCF_965277825.1. NCBI lineage: Bacteria > Pseudomonadati > Pseudomonadota > Alphaproteobacteria > Acetobacterales > Acetobacteraceae > Rhodopila > Rhodopila sp. The sequence continues at coordinate 2,837,654 of NZ_OZ255846.1, forward strand.
ACGCCGCGTTCTGTGAAATGGGCAGCAGCGCACGCCCGAAGCAGCGGGTTCGCGTCATTGTCTCCAACCTGCCGTTCGATGAAATCCATCGCTTGCGCAAATGCACCGGCGTGGCGAAACCTTGCATCGTCACCATCCAGGGCACCCAGCAAGGTGACGCACTGAAACTCATGGCCACCGGCATAAGCTGGCAAAACGACCAGGGCCAAGACTAGCAAGCCAACCAGCAACAGCACGGCTAGTCGCATCCTCGGCAGTCCCATCCCGAGCCGTCCCATCCTCGGCCGTCCCATCCCGAGCCGTCCCATCGTGTCGTGACCGGGCTCGGCCCTGCCACCTGCGACTTGCCGCGCCAAATCTCGGGTGGTTCAACCGCGCCCTGCATGACAAGCTGGCATGCCGCCGCCACCCACCGCCCAAGGATCCACCCGATGGCACTGAAAATCGGCAGCGGCGCCGCCGCGCCCCCCTTCATGGTGATGGACGTGATCGCCGCCGCCAACGACCGCCAGGCCGCGCTGCCCCCCGGCGCGCCCCACGTTATCCGCATGGAGGTCGGCCAGCCCGGCACCGGCGCCCCCGCCGGCTCCGTCGCCGCCGCCCAAGCCGCCCTCCGCTCCGGCCACCCGCTCGGCTACACCGAGGCGTTCGGCTTGCGCTCACTACGCCAGCGCATCGCCGCCCACGCCGCGTCCTGGTATGGCCTCGACCTGCCGATCGAGCGCATCGCGGTCGCCGTCGGTGCCTCCGGCGCCTTCCCGCTGGCGTTCCTCGCCGCCTTCGACGCCGGCGACCGCATCGCCCTGGCGGCCCCGTTCTACCCGCCCTACGTCAACATCCTGACCGCCCTGGGCATGACCCCGGTGATCCTGCCGGCCGGCCGCGAAACCCGCTTCCAGCCCAGCCTGGCGATGCTGCGACAACTCGACCCGCCGCCCGACGGCCTGATCGTCGCCAGCCCGGCCAACCCCGCCGGCACCATGCTGCACCCCAACGAACTCGCCGCCATCGCCCGCTGGTGCCACCACAACGGCGTTAGGCTGATCAGCGACGAGATCTATCACGGCCTGAACTACGACAGCCCGATCGCCTCCGCCGCCCAATACAGCGATAGCGCCATAGTGGTGAACAGCTTCTCGAAATACTTCTCGATGACCGGCTGGCGCGTCGGCTGGATGGTACTGCCGCCCGACCTGACCCGCCCGGTCGAGCGCCTGGCGCAAAACCTGTTCATCAGCGCCCCCCACATCGCCCAAATCGCCGCCGAGGCCGCCTTCGACTGCCACGATGAACTGCAGGCCAACGTCGCCCGCTACCGCCGCTCCCGCGATCACCTGTTGGCCGCGCTGCCGGCCGCCGGCTTCACCCGCCTGTCGCCGGCCGAGGGCGCGTTCTACCTGTTCGCCGACATCGCCGACCGCTCCAACGACAGCGCCGGATTCTGCGCCCGCATGCTGGCCGAGGCCGGCGTCGCCGCCAGCCCCGGCCTCGATTTCGACCACGCCCGCGGCAACCGCTTCGTCCGCTTCAGCTACTGCGGCCCCGAAGCCGATATGCGCGAAGCGGCCAAACGCCTTGGCACCTGGCGATAGCTCGGCGCGCGTCGGCGCATATGAATAACTGGTAGCGCCAAAAATTATAGTTCGACCCTCCCTGCAACCCCCGGAACACCGGCACGTTCGGGCGCCAAGACCTGTCAAATCGCCAATCCCGCCAACCAAAGGAGAGCAGTCCGAATGAAAGCCGTCATCTACAATGGCCCCCGCGACGTCACCGTCAGCAACGTGCCCGACGCTCGGATCGAGAAACCGACCGATGCCGTCGTTCGCATGACCGCCACCAACATCTGCGGTTCCGATCTGCACATGTACGAAGGCCGCACCAGTTTCGAGAAAGGCCGCGTATTCGGCCACGAAAACCTCGGCCAGGTGATCGAAATCGGCCCCGGCGTCGATCGCGTGAAGAAGGGCGACTGGGTCTGCCTGCCGTTCAACGTCGGCTGCGGCTTCTGCGAAAACTGTGAGCGTGGACTGACCGGCTTCTGTCTCACCTGCAATCCCGGCACCGCCGGCGCGGCCTATGGCTTCGCCGAGATGGGACCCTACCAGGGCGGCCAGGCCGAACTGCTGCGCGTCCCCTACGCCGACTTCAACTGCCTGAGCTTGCCCGCCGACGCGGCGGAAAAGCAGGACGACTACGTGATGCTGTCCGACATCTTCCCGACCGGCTGGCACGCCACCGAACTGGCCGGCGTACTGCCCGGGGAAACCGTCGCGATTTACGGCGCCGGCCCGGTCGGCCTGATGGCCACTCACTCCGCCATCATCAAGGGCGCGGCCCGTGTCTTCGTCGTCGACTCCCACGACGACCGACTGGCCCTCGCCAAGAAACTCGGCGGCATCCCCGTCGACATGCGGCGCTGCGATCCGGTGCAGGAAATCCTCGGCCACACCGACGGCCTGGGCACCGATCGCGGCTGTGAGTGCGTCGGCTACCAGTGCTGCGACCGCCACGGCAAGGAAGCCAGCAGCTACACCATGAACAGCCTGGTCGCATCGACCAAGGCCACCGGCGGCATCGGCGTCGTCGGCGTGTTCGTGCCGCAGGACCCCGGCGCCAAGGACGAACTGGCGAAGCAAGGCAAGATGGCGTTCGACTTCGGCGCCCTCTGGTTCAAGGGCCAGCAGATCAAGACCGGTCAGGCCAACGTCAAAGCCTACAACCGACGGCTGCGGGACCTGATCCATGTCGGCAAGGCAACCCCGTCCGCCATCATCTCCCACCGCCTCGGGCTGGACCAGGCGCCCGATGCCTATCAGCATTTCGACGCCCGCGACGAAGGCTGGACCAAGGTGGTGCTGAAGCCCGCCGCCTGATGCCGATCGCTGCTTGTGTCCCGCCCGCGAGCGACGCGGCGGGCGCAACAGTGAAGCCACTCGGATGGAAACCTTCATGCCACGAACCCGAGGTTCGCCAACCCCGGGTAAACCAACACCCCAAGGGAACAGTCATGCCATTCCTTGATACCAACGATCGTACTTCCTTGTTCTATAACGACTGGGGCAGCGGGGCCGCCGTCGTCCTGATCCACGGCTGGCCGCTCGATTCCGACATGTGGGAATATCAGTCGGTGTTCCTCGCCAGCCAGGGTCTGCGGGTGATTGCCTACGACCGCCGCGGCTTCGGCCGATCCAGCCAGCCGTGGACCGGCTACGATTACGATACGTTGGCCGATGACCTGCATTGCGTGCTGGAAAAACTCGACCTGACCGACGTCACCCTTGTCGGATTCTCGATGGGCGGCGGTGAGGTCGCCCGCTACATGACCCGCCATGGCGGCGAGCGCGTGGCCAAGACCGCGCTGGTCTCGGCCGTCACCCCATGCCTGATGCAGACCCCGGACAATCCCAACGGCGTCGACAAATCCGTCTTCGACCAGATGATCGCCGGACTCGAGAAAGACAGACCCAACTTCCTGGCCAGCTTCGGCAAGCAGTTCTTCGGCGCCGGGCTACTGAACTTCACCGTCACCAGCGAAATCCTGCAGTGGTCGTTGATGATGGCGATGCTGGGCTCGCCAAAGGCAACGATCGATTGCGTCCAGGCGTTTTCGCAGACCGACTTCCGTCCCGACATGGCGGCGTTCCGCCGGCCAACCCTGATCGTTCACGGTGATAGCGACGCAACCGTGCCGATCGACAAATCCGCCCGCATCGCCGCCGCGATGATCCCAGGCTCGGAACTGAAGGAATACGCCGGCGCCCCGCACGCGCTGATGTTCACTGAAAAAGACCGGCTCAACCAGGATCTGCTCGCGTTCATTCGCGCCTGATCCATCCGACGTTCCATGGGACATCCGGCCGGTTCCCCCGCCGGTCGGCTGTTGCGCCGCCGATCGTCGGGCTGGTCGAGCCGCCAAAATCTGCAGTAACGATCAACATTGCATCCGCGATCCCGTTGCTCCGATTCACTGCCCGTCGGAATAAAACCCAAGGTTTATATTTCCGATCCCCCTTTTTTATCTCCCACATAGTTGATTTGCCGCCTGGAACGCGCCCTCAGCCGGGCGGTTAGTTGTCAGCCGTGTCGCTGTGATCGCGGCTTTCGAGGATGCCATCCAAATGCCATACCGAGTGTTCGAGCGAAGCGCGCGGCTCCTCAGCGTTGCTGGACTGATGACATGCTCATTGCCCGCCATCGCGCAGACCATCTCCCCGCCCCCGCCACTGCCGACGACGCAGCAGGCAATGGCCGCCGATCAGCGGCAGGGAAGCTTCTTTCAGTTCAATGGCGCAAATATTTTCTATCAGGTGGCCGGCCAGGGCGCCCCACTCATCCTCATCCACGGCTACCCCCTATCGGGCGATATGTTCAAGGGTCAGCTCAGCGGATTGAGTTCCACCTTCCAGGTGATCACCCTCGACCTGCCCGGTTTTGGCAAAAGCACCGCACCCGACGCGAATGGCTCCATCGCCGGCTACGCACAATACGTGCTGGCCCTGATGGATCAGCTCAATATCCAGCGCGCCATCATCGGCGGCCACTCGATGGGCGGCCAGATCACCTTGGAGATCTACCACGAGGCGCCCCAGCGCGTATCCGGACTTCTCCTGATCGACACCAACCCGATGGCGGCCTCGATCGTTGAGCAGGCGGAGTTTCCCGCATTCGGCCTTCAGGCCAGCAAGCTCGGCGTTCCCTCGATTGTTCCAGCATTGGCGCCGCAAATGATCACCGGTGCGGCCTTGAAACGGAATGATCAGCTATCCAGCACCATAATGAACATTCTTGCCGAAGGCTCGGTGAATGGGGCGATCGCCGGAGGTCAGGCACTCGCCACCCGACCCGATTACACCTCCCTGCTGGCCTCGATCGCAGTGCCCACCCTCGTCGTCGTCGGGGTCGATGACCCGGTCTATCCGGTATCGATCTCGCAACAGACCGCCAGCGAAATCCCCAACGCCCAACTTGCTATCATCCCAGCCGCCGCGCATGCCAGCAACCTTGAACGACCACAGTTGGTCAACCAGGCGATCGAAAGCAGCGGCCTGGCTGGTCAGTAACATCAAGCAAGGGTTTTCGCCGCCGATGCGCTGCCTCAACACTGCGGGCAATCAAACCAACCCCACCGTCTTCGTGCCGCACGCTCGCGCCGCCCTGACCAAATTTCCATCCAGCGTGGCCAGCGGCAACCCCCGACGCTGCGCCAAATTCAGATAGGCCGCATCATGAACCGTCAGCCGATATGCTTCGGCGCGCTCGCGAATGCCCGCGATCGCGGCCCGAGCCGCTTCCTGGTTCGTACGCTGCTCATCCGGAACGATTGGTACGACCTGCTTTCCACGCCGCGTGATCATCACTTCCTCGCCGCGCTCGACGACGTCGAGTAGTTGCCCCAATCTGTTCTTCGCCTACGGGGAGGTTGTCAAATGAGTCCAGCGCCAGTCAGCGGAAGCTGGGCCGACGTACTGGGGCAGGGGCGTCTTCCGCGCTTTATCCTGATTTGCCTCGCCGTCTGGCTGAACGCCGCCGACAGCCTGATCACCGCCACCATCATGCCCAGCGTCGGACGCTCTTTGGCAGGCTACGCCTACTTCGGCTGGGCCACAGCGGGCTATCTGATGGGTTCGGTGCTGGCAGCCGCTAGTTCCGGGGTGCTTGCTGTGCGGCTTGGTCTGCGCTCGGCCACCATCGCCGCCGCCCTGCTGTACACCGGTGGATGCGCATTGAGCGCCGCAGCTCCTGAGATCTTCACATTTCTCGCGGGACGCATCCTGCAAGGTTTTGGTGGAGGGTGGCTCGCCGGCCTCGCCTCCGTTGCCATCGGACTGCTATTCGCCAACCGCCTGCTGCCGCGCGTCTACAGCGCCATCAGCTCGGTTTGGGGCGTCGCCGTCCTGATCGGCCCCATGCTGGGCGGCCTGTTCGCCGACGCCGGCTCCTGGCGAGCCGTCTTCTGGCTGTTCGCCGCGCAAAGTGCGATCGTCGCAGCGGTTGCAAGGGCTATCCTGCCAGCCGAGACAACTACCGCGTCCCAAGCCGTGGCCTGGCGCGCACTTGGCGTCATCGGCATCGGCATCGTCCTGATAGCCTTCGGGGATTTGGCCGACAATTTTCTCGGCGCGGCCGCGCTGATCGCGTTGGGCATCGGCGCCTTCGTGCTCGCGCTGAAGCTGGACGCGCGCGCCGCCGTGCGCCTGTTCCCGCTCGGCTCGGGCGATCCCCGCACCGTCCATGGCGCCGGTTATGCGACGCTCTTCCTGTTCTACGTCGCAACGATGGGACTGACCGTGTATGGACCGGCTGTGCTGCAGACGTTACGAGGTCTCTCGGCACTGGCCGCGGGTTACGTGGTTGGTGCCGAAGCCCTGTTCTGGACCGCCCTGGCTCTTCCAGTGGCGGGGCTGAGCGGGAACTGGCCGAACCGGCTCATCCGTCTCGGCGCTGCAGTCATCTTTGTCGGATTGCTGGCGTGTGCATTGGTATTCGATGACGGCCATCTCGTCTGGGTGGTGATTGCCACCGGCTCGGTTGGTGCAGGGTTCGGCCTGTCCTACGCATTCATCTCCCAGGCCATCTTGGGCGCCCTCACCGACGAGGAACGAGCCATCGGCGGCGCCGGCATCGCGACGGTGCGGCTGACCGGCGCGGCGGCCGGTTCCGCCATGGCCGCGGCGGTCGCCAATCTTGCCGGGTTTGCCAATGGGTTCTCCTGCCAGGCGGCGCGAACAGCCGGAGTTTGGGTCTTCCTGGCCGCGCTGCCGCTGGCGCTGCTGGCGTGCCTGAGCGCCTGGCGCATGGGTGCGGAGCGTGCGGTCAATCCCAGACTCCTCCCGATGTAAAAGTATGAACTTGATCTGACGGTCGTCCCTATCCTGGTGGGTGACCGACAAATATCTGTTGTCGTAAGCACGCTGCCTTCTCGCAATCTTTGGCTCTGTGGATTGCCGCAATACTTATTGGCGATCGGCCAGTATCGTCTGACCACGATCCCCTGGTTCTCAGTAGAGCGGCGGCAGCGGTCGTTCAGCGTCTCCGCAGCGGAACTCGGCCACAGCCTCGTGGACCCGCTTGCCATGAGCCCGCGGACAACCGAACATCGTAGCACCTGTTCAATGGCTAAGGTGGCGTCGCGCTCGTTGTCGCATCTGATCCTGGCGATGCTGAAGACCGGCAGACAGCCCAGGCGGCAACCTGTCATCACGATCGCCGCAACATGGAGCAAACATCATGGCGGGTGCGCTCGATCACCTTCTTGTTCTGGACCTGACAAGCCACTTGTCCGGACCATACTGCGCAATGCTGCTGGCGGACCACGGCGCCGAGGTTATCAAGATCGAACCGCCAAAAGGCGATTCCGCGCGTGGCATGCCGCCGTTCGTCAACGGTGAAAGCGCGCCGTTCATGACGTGGAACCGTAACAAACGCTCGGTCGTGCTCGACCTGAAACTGCCCACCGACAAGGACGCGCTGCTGAAGCTGATCGATCGGGCCGACATACTGGTGGAGAACTACCGCCCCGGCGTGCTCGATCGGCTCGGCTTTGGCTGGTCGGTGCTGCATCGGCGCAACCCGCGATTGATCCTGGCGTCGATCTCGGGGTTCGGCCAGACCGGCCCATACAGCAGCCGCGGCGGCTTCGACCTGATCACCCAGGCGATGTCGGGACTGATGAGCACCAATGGTCCCGCCGAGGGGCCGCCGCATCGGCTGCCGATCGCCATCTCCGACGTCACCGCCGGCATGTTCCTGGCGTTCGGCGTGCTGGCCGCGGTCGAGGTTCGGCACCGCACCGGCGAGGGCCAGCACGCCGAGACCTCCCTGCTGGAGGCCGCGACGTCGCTCGCGGTCTATGAATCCGCGCATTACTTCGCCACCGGGACACGGCCGGAACGGATCGGCCAGGCGCATCGCGGCAGTTCGCCGTACCAATGCTTCCAGACCGCGGACGGCTACATCACCGTCGGTGCCTCGCAACAGAAATTCTTCATCCAGTTCTGCGAGCTTGTCGGTGCGCCGGAACTGGTCGCCGACCCACGCTTCGCCAGCAACGCCGAACGGGTCACCCACAACGACGCGCTGGTGACGCTGCTGGCCGACCGGCTGCGTGCGCAGCCATCGGCGCACTGGCTGGCGGCGCTGGAGCGCCTGGGCATCCCGGCCGGCCCGGTGCTGCATTACGATGAGGTCTACACCGATCCGCAAATATTGGCTCGCGACATGGTGGTCGAGACCCATCATCCTGTCACCGGGCCGTTTCGCACCATGGGCGTGACGGTCAAACTGTCCGCCACGCCCGGGTCGGTCCGCCGCGCCGCCCCTCGCCTTGGCGAGCACACCGACGAGATCCTGAACCAACCCAAGGCCGCCGAATGATGTCCGACCAAGCCGACAAAGCCCACCGGTTCCGCACCCTGCACCAGGCCGCCGACAGCTTCGTCATTGCCAACGCCTGGGACGCCGGTTCGGCCCGCATGCTCACCGCTCTGGGTTTCAAGGCGCTTGCCACCTCCAGCGGTGCATGCGCCGGTGTGCTGGGTCGGCGCGACGGCACGGTGTCCCGGACCGAGGCGTTGGCGCATTGCAAGGCGATCGTGGAGGCGACGGATCTGCCGGTTTCGGCTGATCTCGAGAACGGGTTCGGCGATACGCCGGAGGCAGCCGCCGAGGCCATCCGGCTCGCCGCCGAAATCGGTCTGGTTGGGGCGTCGATCGAGGATGCGACCGGCGATCCGGCGCAACCGCTGTTCGAACCGGCGCACGCGGCTGATCGTATCGTCGCCGCCGTGGAAGCGGCCCGGTCGATGTCGTTTCCGTTTACCTTGACCGCACGGGCTGAAAACTATCTGCGCGGCAATCCCGACCTGGATGACACGATCCGGCGCCTGCGGTCCTTCCAGGCGGCCGGCGCCGACGTCCTGATGGCGCCGGGCCTGCCGGACCTGGATGCGGTGCGCGCGGTGTGCGCCGCCTTGTCGCGTCCGGTGAATTTCATGGCTGGAATCACCGGCAAGTCCTTCGCCGTGGCGGCGCTATCGGCAGCAGGCGTCAAGCGCATCAGTTTGGCGACGTCGTTGTATCGCGCCGCGATGACGGGCCTCTTCGAAGCGGCGAAGGAGGTCCGTGAAAGCGGCACGTTCGGCTACCTCGACAGGACATTGCCAACTCCGGCCTTCAACGCCTTCATGGATGAATAGCTCCGGTCGCCGCCCAAACCCCGGTTCTTGGGCGTTCGGGCGGCCTCCGGATAAGGCGCGGTTTCGGTCAGGCTCGGGTGGACGTGGAGACCCGCCCGTCAGTGTGCGGCGTTACCATCGTCCGCCGCTGGACGGCAAGCGACCCGCCGATCGCCGCGGCGATCAGGCCGAGCAGCAATACTACAAGCCCCGCGAACGACGCGGTGGAAACCGCGGCTGCGCTGTCATCGGCGGCGGTTTTGGCGCTTTGGATCGCCTGGTCGCGGACCTGTTTCAGCTTGGCCTGATTGGCGTCGAACTGCTTGGCCGCGTCGTCGTGGCTGATCTTCAACTGCGCAGCCATGATGGCGACCACTTTCTCCTTGGCGGCGGGGGCATCGCTGCCGCCCTTGGCATAGGTGGCGAGGTTCGACGCAACCTCCTTCTGGGCATCCTGCGGCGACATAGTAGCCGGGTCGGGATTGGCCGGCTGCAGATACGACTGAGCCTGCTGCTTGACCATGTCGGGCGAAATCCCGGTCGCCTGAGCGGCCGGCTTGGCGGCGTCGCTGATGCCGCTTCCAGCGGCGCCGGCGAGAGTGCTCAATGCCGAAAATCCGCCGCCGATGATGCCGCCGATCGCCGACGTCAGCAGCCAGAAAGTCAGCAACGTCGCGATACCCCAGGTCACCAGGCCATGCAGAATGCCATCAAAACGAATTTCGATCCCGGCCAGCCAGGCCGCAACGTAGCCGCCGGCAAACAGAGCAATGCAGCTGCTGACCACCCACCAGATTCCAGCCCCCATCCCAAGGCTTCCGGCGGCTTGTGTGCTGGCGGCATTCGCATTGACCGTTCCGAGCCCGATGCCGGCGCCCAGCAGACTGAGCAGCAGTTGGATGGCGACGACGATTATCACGCCGCCGAAGATGGCGCCCCAGGAAATCCGCCGGTGCAGGTGGGACCCGTCGCTGAAGGCGGTAGCCGCCGCCACGTCGGTCGCGGTGGATCGAGGCATCTGGGGACTATAGGTGCTAGTGGACAAAGCTTCCTCCTGAAGCGGGTCCGGGGCACGACCGCGCCCCGGACGGTTGAATTTTTTTGATCTTCGATTTTCGCCTGCGGTATTGCGGTTCGCGTGGCGGCGTCCGCTTGGTCTGATCGTTAGAGCCGGTTTGATGTAAAGGGTGATCTCCAGGGTTTTTGCCGTGTCGCTCGATGCGGGTTTCATGCCGCAAAAACCTGGCAGAGGCGTCTACGATTTTGCTGATCGGGTTGCCGGATACCAGGTACGATCGGCCCAACAACGCCGCTTCGGTTATTCGGTTGCATGATGCTTGGATGCACTCCCGCAAGCGAACGCGACGGATCTGCCGGTTTCGGCTGATCTGGAACAGGGTTTTGGCGACACGCCGCGGGCCACCGCGACCGCCGTCCGGCTCGCCGATGAGCGTGGGCGGGTCGGGGCTCGATCGAGGATGCGACCGGCGATCCGGCGCGCGTGCTGTTGGAATCGACGCAGGCGGCCGAGCGTATTCGCCGCGGTGGAAGCGGCCCGGTCGATGCCGTTTTTCGGCGCCGGCATTCCAGCCCTCATCGGCGCCAGCGAGGCTGGCGTCAGCGAGGATAGCAGCCAAGAGTCGCAGGATTTGCTCCCGCAGACCGACAGACGTTCTTAATGACAAAAATATTAATACTTGTAGCCACGGGAACCCCCGATTCCGCATGGCCTGAACTGATCGGCTGGCGTCTAATACCAGCCGCCCTAGACATTGACTGTTGCCCACTCCCTGGTGCCAATGGATCGGATTCGATCTGGATCATCGACCAGCCAGTTCCAGGCCTCTGCGCAAGCCTCGAGAATCTCGTCGTAGCTGTCCCAGACGCAGGCGGAGAGTTTGTTGGCGCGAAGGTAATCCCAGACATTCTCCATCGGGTTGAGTTCCGGGGCGTAGGGCGGCAGCGGCAACAGCACGATGTTGTCGGGCAGCTTGATGTCGCCGCCGCGCTGATGCCACCCGGCGCCGTCACAGATAATCGCCGCGATCGAGCCGGGCGCGACCTGCGTGCTGATCTCGGCGAGGTGCAGGTTCATGCATTCCATGTTGGCGGCTGGCGCGATGATCGCCGCGCCGACCCCGCGTGCCGGGCAGATCGCGCCAAAGATGTAGGCGGTGTCGTGGCGGTTGTCGCGCAGCATCGGCGGACGCGAACCGACCGGCGCCCAGACATAACTGAGCGAGCCTTTCTGCCCGACCCTGGCCTCATCCTGGAACCAGATCTCCACCGGCGTGGCCGCGGTGCAGCCGTTCAGGGCTTGCTTCAGGCTGGCACCGAAGTTTTTTTAAAAGCCTCCTGCGCCGCCGCATCCTTCCTGGGATGATACGGCCGCGGCTGCAGCTGGGTGAGCTTCAGTTTGTGCAGCCACTTGCCGATCGTGCGTTCGGGTACGGTGACCGAGAACCGCCTTGTCACCTCGGCGCGCAGATCGACACAGCGCCAGCGGATGACCTTATGGATGTTCGGATCAGGCCCGGCGATCACCAGCTCGCGCAGTTCCGCCATCTGCGCCTCGCTCAGTTTGGCGCGCGCCCCCGGTGGCTTGCGCGACACCAGGCCGTCAAGGCCGGCATGGTTATAACGATGCACCCAGTCGCGCAGGGTCTGACGGTCCATGCCCGCCTGGCGCGCGGCATCAAGCCGCGAGACCCCGTCGTGGATCATCGCGATTGCCAACAGCCGCCGGGCCTGGCCGGCGTCGTCGCTCTTCGCCGCCAGGGCACGCAGTTCCGCCGGCGCGTGGTCGATGCGAGTAATTTTGATCGCTGCGCTCATCGCGTCCTCCAATGCAGCGAATCGATGCTGCAGCGAGAGCGAATCGTACTTTCGCGGTCTTGAGAATCGGGGGGCCGAGGAATCGAGCGAGAGTCGTCTTCAGTGGCGGCTGGTATAATATAATAAAAGCCTGTGGAACAAAGTAAGGGAAGCAAGCATGCGGCGACGGACATTCATGGCGGCGGCCGCCGCGCAACTCGCCGTACCGGCGGTCAGCCGAGCCGCGGAGCGGACTTTGAAGTTCGTGCCACAATCGGACTTGGCGGTGCTCGATCCGATCTGGACCACGGCCTACGTGACCCGCAACCATGGGTTCATGGTCTGGGACACGCTGTATGGCCAGACCGGGCCGGCGAACGCGTTCAAGGCCACACCGCAGATGGTGGCGGGTCATGTCGTCGCCGATGACGGCAAGTCCTGGACGCTGACCTTGCGCGACGGATTACTGTTCCACACGGGGGAAAAAGTGCTGGCGCGGGACTGTGTGGCGAGCATCCAGCGATGGGCGGTGCGGGACGCATTTGGCCAGGCGCTGATGGCGCGGACGGATGCACTCACGGCGCCGGATGACAAGACGATCGTGTTCAAACTGAAACGGCCCTTCGCGCTGTTGCCTGAGGCACTGGGGCATTCCTATTCGAACATGTGCGCGATGATGCCGGAGCGTGTGGCGAAGACCGATCCGTTTCAGCAGATCTCCGAGGTGGTCGGCAGCGGACCATTCCGGTTCATTGCCAAGGAACGTGTTCCGGGCTCGTTCGTGTCTTATCAGCGGTTCGAGCAATACAAGCCTTGCCCAACTGGCAAACCGGACTGGACCGCGGGACCCAAGCTGGTTCATTTCGACCGCGTTGAATGGCATGTGATACCCGACCCGGCCACCAAGGCGAATGCATTGCAATCGGGTGAGGTCGACTGGTGGGAGGACCCGACCAGCGATCTACTGCCGATGTTTCCCAAAGGCGGTGATGTGAACGTCGCGATCAAGGATCCAACCGGGGAGTGCATGGTGATGCGGCCGAACTTCTTGTATCCGCCGTTCGACAATCCTGCTGTCCGGCGGGCCTTGCTGGGCGCGATCCACCAGTCCGAGTTCATGACGGCGATGATGGGAACCGACAAGGCGCTGTGGAAGGTTCCGTGTGGCTATTTCCCACCTGGTACGCCGCTAGCCAGCGACGCCAGTATCTCAGCACTGCCGTCCGGGCCACCAGACTACGCGAAGGTCAAGGCGGCGCTGAACGCCGCGGGCTACAAGGGCGAGAAAATCGTTTTCATGGCATCCACCGACCAGGCCACCTTGAACGCGCTCGATGAGGTCGCCAACGACGTGCTGAAGCGCGCCGGCCTCGATCTGGAGTATCAGGCGACCGACTGGGGATCGGTCGTGCAACGCCGGTCGCTGCGCAAGGCGCCCGCCGATGGCGGCTGGAACATGTTCATCACCGGGTTTGCCGGACTGGATTTGTCGAATTCGGCTGGCGACCTGCCGTTGTGCGGCAACGGCAAAAGCGCATGGTTCGGTTGGCCGACCAACCCGAAGATGGAAGATCTGCGCAACGCCTGGTTTGAGGCGTCCGATCTGGCGGCGCAGAAAAAGATCGGCGCCGACATCCAAACCGAAGCATTCAACTCCGTCCCATACTTTCCGCTGGGCTTCGCCTATCAGCCGACCGCTTTCCGCAAGGATATCAACGACATGATGGATGGCTTTGCGATCTTCTGGAACGTGCGCCGCAGTTGATCGGCGGATTGACTAGCCGAAAGCTGATCAACGAAGAAAACCAACCTACCGTTACTTAACCGTGGCGACCCGCAGCGCGTTGGTGGTCCCGGAATGACCGAACGGCACACCGGCGGTGACCACGATTTCATCGCCGTGCGCGGCGAACCCTTCCGACAGCGCCACCCGTCCCGCCCGGGCGACCGCCTCGGTCATCGAATGCACGTCGGGCGTGATCGCCGCGTGCACGCCCCATACCAGCGCCATCAGCCGCGCGGTGTTCTGGTTCGGTGTCAGCCCGATCACCGGCGCTTCCGGGCGTTCACGCGCCACCCGCAGCGCGGTGCTGCCGAGCGCGGTGAACGCCACGATCGCGCTCGCCCCGATGGTGCGTCCGACCTGAGCGGCGGCCGCGGCAATGGCATCCGCCGCGTTCTTTTCGGGCAACACCCGCGACGCGTCCATCCCGGCGCGCCAGCCGGCATCCTGCTCCACCCTGTCGACGATGCGGTCCATCATATTGACCGCCTCATAGGGGTACTGGCCGGCCGCGGTCTCGCCCGACAGCATCACCGCGTCGGCGCCGTCGAACACCGCCGTGGCGACGTCGGATGCTTCGGCGCGGGTTGGGGCAGGGGCGCTGATCATGCTCTCCAGCATCTGCGTCGCCACCACCACCGGCTTGCCCAGCGCGCGCGACAGCCGGACGATACGCTTTTGCGCCAGCGGCACTTCCTCGGGTGGCAGTTCGACGCCCAGATCGCCGCGCGCCACCATCACCGCGTCGGTCAGCGCCAGGATCGCCGGCAGGTTGTCCAGCGCCTGCGGCTTTTCCAGCTTCACCATCACCCAGGCGCGCCCGTCGATCAGCCGCTTCGCCTCGACCACGTCCTCGGGCCGCTGCACGAACGACAGGCCGATATAGTTGGCGCCGTGCGAGACGGCGAATTCCAGGTCCTCGCGGTCCTTCGCGGTCAGCGCCGGGATCGGCAGCACCACGTCCGGCACATTGACGCCCTTGCGGTCCGATAGCGGGCCGCCGACGACGCACTCGGTCTCCAGCGCTTCGCCGCGCTTATGCACCACGCGAAGCCGCAACTTGCCGTCGTCTAACAGCAGCGAAGACCCGATCGAGGCCGCCTCGATGATCTCGGGATGCGGCAGGTTGACGCGCTGGGAGTCGCCCGGCGTCGCGTTCAGATCGAGCCGGAACCGCTGGCCGGTCTGCAGATGGACCCGTCCGCCGCCGAACCGTCCGACCCGCAGCTTCGGCCCCTGCACATCGGCCAGGATTCCGATCGGGCGGTCGAAGCGCGCCTCAAGCTCGCGGATCATGGCGAAGCGCGCGGCGTGATCCTCGTGGCTGCCATGCGAGAAATTCAGCCGGAACACGTCGGCACCGGCCTGGAACAGCCGGGTCATCACCTCCGGCGAGGAACTGGACGGGCCGAGCGTGGCGATGATCTTGGTGCGGCGGCGGCGGCGCATCTTCGGGCGAACAGCCATGGAAATTCCTTCGTGTTGCTCAAGCTTTTTGTTTGTCGCGCGGGTCTCACGCCATGAACGTTCCGCCGGGCGAGATCAGCGTGTCGGCGATCATGGCTAGAGCATCATGGCGATGAGCGGAACGTGCCGGTTGCGTGAATAGCGCGATAAAACGGAGAGTGAGACAGAGATCATCGGGCTAGCTATCGCTCCCGGCGCGGCTGCCCGGATGTCGCCAGCTCGTAAACCTGTCCGGTTTTCGTAGCTCATGATCTGTCCGCTTCGTTCTTGTTCTGATCCGGGGCATGCCCCGGATCAGAACCGCCGCCATGGAAGCGTGTCATGCGGCAACCTTCAGCGGCTCGGTCAGGCTGCCGTTTGCGTCGTAGTCGGCCAGCCGATGCGGCCCCCACAGCACCGCCAATCGACCATCCGGATAGGCATGCACCCGCACCGTCGTCTTAACGAAGTGCGGCCGCAAACGGCTGGCTGGCAGTTGCAAGCTCAGCCCACCCCACTTGATGGTGTTGTCATGGCCTACCGTGCGGTCCTCCTGGATACACAGGATCTCCCGCCAGGCCCCGATCGTATCGGCCACGAAGGCCGATCCCGGTTGCTCCGCTTCGATCGCAAATCGCTTGTTGTGCTCGCCAATGAAGGTCTCGCGGAGCCAAACGTTGGCCGCCTCGACGGTGGTGATCCCGGCCAGTTTGAACTCCTTCGGAAGACGGTCCTGCAGGGTATGGAACACCCGCTCCGATCGCCCACGCGCTTGCGGCGAGTAGGCCGCGATATGCTCAACGCCGAGCTGGCTCAAGGCGCGCCCCACCTGGGTCAGCGCCGTCTTCGACACTTTGCCACCCGCTTCGGGGTGACAAAGTAGTGGCTGCCGCGGTCGGTGTAGAGCGAGCAGAACAAGCTGTGCGACGCCACCACCTCGCGCAGACCTTGCAAGCTGGACGCGGTGCCTTCCTGGTCAACCAGGAAGGCCGAGTAGAGCGCGCTGGTGGCATCCTCCATCGTCACCACCAGGTCGTAGGCGCGCGCCTCGCCAGGCAGCCAGGCATGCGTCGAGGCGTCTTGATGCAGCATCATGCCCACCATCGGCCGGCGCGGCCGCTTCTTGCGGTGCGCCGAGCGCGTCTTGGCCTGAACCACCAAGCCTGCGCGCTGCAGATGCAGCTTGGTCACCGTGTAGCCCAGCACATACTTGTGCCGCTTGCGCAACTGCTCGTGGAAGTGCTGCACCGTGAAGCCGCGGTAGAGATCCCGATACAGGCCCAGCATCCGCTCGATCTCCGCCGCCGGCGCGCGACGCAGCGACGGCGCCAGACGCCGGTCGTCCAGACCCGACACGCCAAACTCCTGATGCCGATCGCGCCAACGGCGGAAGGTCCGCTCGCTGATCCCAAGCAACTCAGCCGCTTCCATCTGGCTCAGCTCCGACCGCTCGGAGCGGCCTAAATAGATCTGCAAAACGCATCCGACGTATGCCCTCGTGAATGCGTGCCCGATCCATCTGCATACCCCCGACCCAGGAGATCCAGATGACCAGACACTTCACGAGCTACCAAACCCGGACAATTCACTAGCTAGCCACAGGCGCGGCTGCCCGGATTGAAATATGGCGCTAATATGTTAGCCTTCGCCAAAGATCCGGAGAGACGCCTCATGATGTCCCCTCGTCAGGCGCAATTTCGAGCCGTCTACCGCGCTCAGATCGCCCCCGCCTATCATGGCCTGATCCACGTGGCGCTGATCTACCTGATCGGGGGGGCCGCGCTTTGGTATGCGGCGTGCCAAATCCACGACGCTACTTTGGCGCAATGGCTGGTCGTCCCCGCCGTGGTGGTCCTGGCCAACCTGTTCGAGTGGCTTTTGCACGCCCAGGTCATGCACCGCCCGCGTCGCGGCCTGATGGGCATCTACAACCGGCACACCTTGGCGCATCACCAGTTCTTCACCCAGGACGCGCCCTATCACGACACCACGCGCGACTATCGCATCGTATTCTTTCCACCGTATGCGCTGATCGCCTTCCTGGTGATGGCGGCGATCTTGGGCTCCATCCTGGCAACGCTGTGGTCGGCCAACGCCGGCTGGTTCGTGGTCTGCGCCGCCGCCTGCATGTACATGAACTACGAGTTCTTCCACTGGTGCTGCCACGTTCAGGACGACCGCATCCTGCGCCGTGTGCCGTTCGTCAACACCATCCGGCGGCATCATATCGCCCACCACAATACGGCAATCATGATGCATCGCAACATGAACCTGACCTACCCGTTCGCCGACTGGCTGTTCGGCACCAGCGACTTGAACCGCGGCCTGCTCGGGCATTTGTTCAACGGCTACGGCACGCGCTTCATCCGCGGCGACATGCCGAAACCACGCTCCGGCGACCGGCCCACGCCGGTGATGGCGGGGGAATAGAGCGTGGCCGTCACCGTTCGGGACACCTCGCCGCGCAAGCGCAACGTCGCCTCGCTGGTCGGCGGCTATGTCATCGCCGTCGGCTGCTTCGTGCTGTGGATCCTGTGCGCCGGCCAGTTGACGCAATGGCCACCCAGCCCGACGCTGATCGCCGCCGGTCTTGTCGTGGCGGTGGCAATCGGAGTCTGGATCCGCCTGGCCGACCTGTAGCGTCGAGCCAACCGCGGCCGGCATCTCGTGTCCTGCCCCAGAAGTTCGCCGCACTTTGCGGCGGACGTATGGGATCAGCAGGCCACTGAAAACAAAGAGCTAGTGTCGCGAGGCTGATGTTCGCCTGATATGGCGAACTTCGGACCCGGGACACCAGGCGCCTTCATCCGCAAGGGTCCGCAAGGGAGAGTATCTGATGCCAGGCCAGCGAGTTGAGGACCATTATGCCGGGTCAAGCTCCGGAGCCGACATCGCCGCCCGGATCCTGCAGGCGCTGCGCACCGCCAACGGCACCGATGCGGCGATCGATCCCGAGACACTGGCGCCATTGGACCACGTTCACGGCCGCGGCGTGCGGGCCACCCAGGACCTTGTCGCCTTGCTGGACCCAGGGCCGGGCGAAGCGATCCTGGATATCGGCAGCGGCATTGGTGGGCCGGCGCGATGGATCGCCATGATGTTCGATTGCAGTGTCACCGGCGTGGACCTTACGCCCGCGTTCTGCGATGCGGCGCGGGCGCTGAACAGCGCGGCAGGGATGGCCGATCGGGTGCGCATCGTGCAGGGCAGCGCGCTCGATTTGCCGGTTCCCGAGGCCGGCTTCGACCGTGCTTATTCGCATAACGCGGTGATGAATATCGCCGACAAGGCGGCGGTCTATCGCCAGGCCTTTCGCGTGCTCAAACCGGGCGGACGGTTGGTGTTGTGCCATATCAACGCAGGATCAGATGGGGCGCCCGAATTTCCGGTGCCATGGGCGGCGGCGGCGCGCAACAGCTTCCTGGCAACGGATGCGGAAACGCGTCGCGATCTGGCCGCGGCCGGGTTCGAGATCCTGGCGTTCCGCGATGTCTCGCAAGCCAACCTGGCGGACGGCGCGGCGATGCGGCAGCGAATAGAGCAGCAAGGTCTGCCGACGGTGGGGGTGCACGTTCTGATGGGCGAGCAATACCTGCGCTGCCGGCTGAATGCGCAGCGAGCGGCTGAAGACGGACGCACGCGGGCAGTTGAAATCGTGGCCCGCAAGCCGGCCTGACAATTGCCCCGGAGCGCGAGCCCTCACCATGCCAACAATATTCCGAAACCCTTCGCTGGCCTCGCCCCTCGCTTGGTGCTGGGAAAGATAATTGGGACCAGTCCCTAAGGCAGTTCTCTTGCAGAGGTCCGATGCCTTCCCATGCCGATCATGAGCAAGTCCCGATGAGGAGCTTTGCAGCACTGCTCGCAGCAGCACTCAGCCTCGCATTCGCGCCGCTGGCGCTCGCTGAGACATGGAGCTGTCCCGATGGCTACCAGGTGCACGCGGGCCTCAACACTGATTTCGTGTCGGACGGCGTCAAGCGTGCCTTCATCGTCGTGCCGCCCAGGCACGCCGATCGACCAGCCCCGGTCTGGGTGCCGCTGACCGGGTCCGTGGAATCGACCAACGACAACCTTTACGTCCAGCGCAGCGGAGCCAACGCCAAGCTGGCGGAGCATGATTTCATGGTTATCGGGCCAGTCCGCGAATGCGCGAATCAGGATTCGAACCTGCGCGCCGGCGTCTGCAACGGGCCGGGTCATCAGGGCTGGGCCTGGAATCCCTGGCACGAGGGTCGCGCGCCCGGCGCGGCGGGCCAACCGTTCCAGACCGACGAGGGGCCGGACTCGCGGTTCCTGGTCGCGATGGTCAAGTGCGTCGGCACGAAGTTCCCGCTCGACGCGCGTCGGCTTATATCGGCGGCATTTCGTCCGGCGGGACGATGACCAATCGGGCGCTAACCTTCCGGCAAGACTTCTGGGCCGGCGGCATGGCGGTATCCGGGGAGCGGTACGTCACTCGCGACGACGGATCGGCGCTTTCGTTCGATGCCGCCCGAAACGCCGTGAAGGCTGCCCCGAACGTGATCCATCAGGGTCGCGTCGGCCCGTTTCCGCTGGGGTCGAAGCCAGGACCGATGATCGTCATCGTGGTCTGGGGCGGTGACAAGGACATCTGGTACTGTGGCGCGGTGCTCTGCGCGGACTACCGTCCGAGCACCCAGGCGGCTTCGAATTACTATGCCTCGTTCGAGGATGTGGTGGAGGTTTCCTGCACGGTGCACGACGGTCATATGTGGCCGCAGGTGAACACCAACGCCTTCAACCTTTGGGCGCTTGATACGCTCGCATCGTTTCCGAAAGGTTCGCGGCCAGACCAGTTCAGGCTCGCGCCGCCGCCGCAAGGTTACGCTTGCAAGCGCGGACCGTTCACCGATCATTATGGTCCGGGCGCGGGCGGTTGAACAGGTGATCGGGTCGCGCATGATGAAACTATCGTTGCCGGTCGCGTGCGCCGCGATTGCTGGCGTGCTTCTGCTCGGATTGAGCCTTGCGCGGTCCACGGTCAGGGCCGCACCGCCGTCCGGCGATGGCAACGGCGTCATCGGGATGTTGAGCGGCGAGGGCGGCGATCCCGCGCTCGGTGGCACGCTCTACGGCGCGCGTTGCGCGGGCTGTCACGATCATCCGGGCGGCCGCATAACGTCCAAGGCGGTGATCTCGGACAATACCCGCGCCTTCATTGCGGCGACCTTGTTCGGCGGCATCATGCGGCCGATGGCACGGGGTCTTTCACCGCACGGGATCGCCTCCGTGGCGGCCTACCTCTCTACTCGCGATGGCGGCGCGGTCAGCGGCGTCGGGCCGGAAGCCCCGCTTTGCAAGAGCAAGCCCGAGGCCATTGACCTCATGCGGCTGGATCAATGGAACGGCTGGGGGCGCACGGACGAGCAGCCGCGCTTCCAGCCCGATCCCGGCTTCACGGCGGCGGAGGTGCCGCGCTTGAAGCTGAAATGGGCTTTTGCCTACGCCAACTCGCGCGGGGGTCAGGCGACGGTAATTGGCGACAGTTTGTTCCTGAACGCGTCTTCCGGCGCGGTCTACGCGCTGAATGCGAAATCCGGGTGCGCCTACTGGCGCTTCGACGCGCCGGCCCCGACCCGGAGCAGCATCGTCGTTGGCCCGTTGGCGGACGGGCCAAGCCACTTCGCCGTCTACTTCGCCGACTATACCCGCACGGCTTACGCGCTGGATGCCGATCGCGGCGTTGTGCTTTGGAAGACGCAAGTCGATACCCAGCGCGAGGTGCAGATGACCGGGTCGCCGACGCTGCACGACGGGCGGCTATTCGTGCCCGTCTCGTCAGCCGAAGAAGCGATCGCCAAAGACCCCTCCTATCAGTGCTGCAAATTCCGCGGTGCAGTCGCGGCGCTGGATGCGCGGAGCGGCAAGCTGCTATGGAAGACCTACGTCACGCCCGAGCCCGCCAAGCCGTTCAAATTGAACGCTGCCGGGGCACAGATGTTTGGTCCGGCGGGCGGTGCGATCTGGTCGGCTCCGACCGTGGACGACAAGCGTCACCTGGTCTACGTGGCCACCGGCGACTCCTATACCGACCTGGACTTTCCCAACGCCGACGCGATCCTCGCGCTGGACGAGGCGAATGGGGCGATCCGTTGGTCCAATCAACGGACCCGTGACGATACCTACATCGACGGCTGCCACAGTCCGCGCCCCGGAGCCAACTGCCCGACGAAGCTCGGGCAGGACGCCGACTTCGGTGCATCGCCGATCCCGGACACCGCATCGAATGGGCGCCAAACCCTGCTGGTCGGGCAGAAATCGGGTGAGGTCGCTGCGCTTGATCCGGACCACGACGGCACGGTCCTCTGGTCGCGGCGACTGAGCGCGGGAGGTCCGCTTGGCGGGATCGAGTTTGGCCTGGTGGCCGACACGGACACGATGTTTGTGCCGATCTCGGACATCTACGTCCCCTCGGCGGAAGCGGAGCCGGGTCTTTCGGCGCTGCGGATCAGCGATGGGGCGATCCTGTGGCGAACCCGCCTTCCGAAGCAGTCGTGCGCGTGGCGGAACGTCTACTGCTTCCCGGGTATCTAGCAGGCCATATCGGCGATGCAAGGCGTGGTCTTCGGCGGCTCCATGGACGGCCGCTTCCGTGCCTTCGACGCTTCAACCGGACGGATCATCTGGGAATACGATACCGGCTCGACGCCGGTCATGACGGTGGCAGGTCATGACGCGCAGGGTGGTGTGCTGGACGGGGCCGGTCCAACAATCGCGGGCGGAATGGTCTACGTCAGTTCAGGCTACTGGGGTCACTCGGATCGGCCTGGCACGGTGCTCATGGCGTTTTCGGTTGACGGTCGTTGACATCGCCTGCCGCCGAGAGGCGGCAACTTCGGCACCCAGCGTGGTCCGGGCTTGAGGCGGGGTGGCGCGATCGAACTCTACGCGCCAGCCTCGGCGCCGACCAGGCCGCGGGCGAACTCCTCGGCGTCGAACGGGCGCAGGTCGCCGGCTTTTTCTCCCACCCCCACGGCATGCACCGGCAACCCGAAGGTTTCCGCCAGTGCGACCACGATGCCGCCCCTGGCACTGCCATCCAGCTTGGTGACGACAAGTCCGCTCACCGCCACCATTTCCTTGAAGATCTTGACCTGCTGCACCGTGTTCTGCCCGGTGGTCGCGTCCAGCACCAGCAGCACCGAGTGCGGCGCGGTGGCGTCCTGCTTGCGCAGCACCCGGATGATCTTGGCCAATTCATCCATCAGCGCGGCCTTGTTGTGCAGCCGCCCGGCGGTGTCGATCAGCAGCACATCCGCGCCGTCGGTCTTCGCTCGGGTCAGCGCATCGAACGCCAATCCGGCCGAGTCAGCGTTCTTGCCGCCGGCAACCACCGGGGTTCCAGTGCGATCACCCCAGATCTGCAGCTGCTCCACCGCCGCCGCGCGGAAGGTATCGCCGGCCGCCATCACCGCGCGCCGGCCTTGCTCCTTATAGATCTGCGCCAACTTGCCGATCGTCGTGGTCTTGCCGGTGCCGTTGACGCCGACCACCAGCACCACGTGAGGGCGGCGCGCCGGGTCGAGTTCCAGCGGCTTGGCGACCGGCGCCAGGATGGCGGTGATTTCCTCGGCCAGGGCTTGCCGGATCTCCTCGTCGGTCACTTCTTTGCCGAAACGGGTGCGGCGGAACGCGGCAATCACCTTGGCGGAGGCCGCGGTGCCGAGATCGGCCGAGATCAGCAGTTCCTCCAGTTCCTCCAGCGCCTCGTCGTCCAGCCGGCGCTTGCGGAACACCGCGGTGATGCCGCCGGACAGTTTCTGCGTGCTGCGCGACAGGCCTTCCTTCAGGCGCGAGATGAAACCACCGAGCGCCATCAGGCGGCCTCGGCCAGCAGTTGGTCCGCGGTCGATCCGGTGACCGTTGCGCGGACCAGCCGGTTCGCCTCGATCGGCCGTGCCAGACGGACAGGGGCGAAATGTTCGCTGTGACCGGACTGATCGGACTCGGTCAGCAACCAGATCTGCCGGCCGATCTGACCGGCGAAGAAACGGCCTGCTTCGCTCGCCCCGGCCGCGCGCAACGCGGCGGCGCGGGCCCGGCGCACCGGCTTGGCGACCGCGGGCATCCGCGCGGCCGGAGTGCCGGGGCGTTCGCTGTAGGGAAACACGTGCAGATAGGGCAGGGCGGCCTCTTGCACGAAGCGCAGTGTGTCTTCGAACAGCGCGTCGGTCTCGGTGGGAAAGCCGGCGATCAGATCGGCGCCGATGGCAATGCCGGGGCGCAGGTCGCGGGCGCGATGGATCACGCCCATCGCCTCGGCGCGCGAGTGGCGGCGACGCATCCGCTTCAGGATCAGGTCGCTGCCGGCCTGCAGTGACAGATGCAGATGCGGCATCAGCCGCGGCTGTTCGGCGATCAGGCGCCAAAGATCGGCGTCGATTGCGGCCGGGTCGATCGAGGACAGCCGCAACCGGGGCAGTTCCGGCACCGCCAGCAACAGCCGCCGGATCATCTGACCAAGCGAGGGCACGCCAGGCAGGTCCGCGCCGTACGAGGCGACATCGACCCCTGTCAGCACGATCTCCTGATAGCCGCGGGCGACCAGCGTGCGCACCTGCTGGGCGATCGCGCCGATCGGAACCGAGCGGTTCGGACCGCGGCCGAACGGGATGATGCAGAACGTGCAGCGGTGGTCGCAACCCTGCTGCACTTGCACGAACGCCCGGGCGCGCGTGGTGAATTCAGTGACCAGGTGCGCCGCGGTTTCGCGCGCCGCCATGATGTCGGATACCGCTGATCCGGCGTCCGGTCGCCAGTTCTCCGGCCGCAGTTTGTCGTCGTTGCCCAGCACGCGGTGGACGTTGGGCAGTTCGGCCCAGGCGGCGGGATCGATCTGCACCGCGCAGCCGGTGACGACGATCCGCGCGCCGGGGCGTTCGCGCGCCAGTTTGCGGATCGCCTGGCGCGCCTGACGTTCGGCCTCGGCTGTCACGGCGCAGGTATTGACCACGACGGTATCGGTATGCTCCGCCGACAACCCGCGCATCACCTCGCTTTCGTATGTATTGAGGCGACAGCCGAAGGTCAGGATATCGGCCGTCATGGCGGATAGGTCCCCAGCGCGACCTGGCCGCGGAAGCTGGTGGCGACCGGTCCGGTCATCAGCAGGTTGCCGTCGTCACGCCACTCGATATCCAGGGCGCCGCCGTCGAGGATGACCGTGGCGCGCCGGTGGGTCAGGCCGCGGCGATGGGCGTTGACCAGTGTGGCGCAGGCGCCGGAACCACATGCCAGGGTCAGGCCAACGCCACGCTCCCACACCTTCAGCCGGATGGTTTCGGGATCGAGCACCTGGGCGAAGCCGATATTGGCGCGCTGGGGGAAGATCGGATCGTGTTCCAGCTTCGGACCCAGCGTGGTTACCGGTGCGGCGTCCAGGTCGGGCACGAACACCGTCGCGTGCGGGTTGCCCATGCTGGCGGCGGCGGGTGCGCCGGGCAGGTCCAGTTGCAGCGTATCCATCGGATGGGCCAGCGGGATGTCGGTCCAGTCCAGCCGGACCGGCCCCATATCGACCTGGATAAGACCGTCTCCGCGCCGAGTGGCGGTCAGATCCCCCGAAACGGTGCGAATGATCGCATCGCTGCGGCTGGTTTCCCGCAGCAGGATGTCGGCTACGCAGCGCGCCGCATTGCCGCATGCCCCCGCCTCGGAGCCGTCCTGGTTGTAAATCCGCATGAAGCCGTCGGCCGACGGCGTGGGCTGGATGACGATCAACTGGTCGCAGCCGATCCCGGTGTGGCGGTCGGCCAGCGCCGCGATTTGAGCCGGATCGACGTCAAAGCGGTGCGCGCGCTGATCGAGGATGACGAAATCGTTGCCGCAGCCATGCATCTTCACGAAGCAGATGGTCATGCCGCGATATAGAACGGATTGCGGCCGACGCACCAGCGGACGGTCCTGCCGGGGCGCCGGGCGTCACAGACCGCCCGTGTTGCCGGTCACGTCGTTGAGACGCGACCGGCGCGAGGATACTTCAGATCAGGCGGCAGGCGACAAGCGCGGAATGCGCAGCGGTTCAAACGCCGGTGCCACCGGTTCCTGCGGCGCCGCCTCGCGAATCATGTAGCCACGGCCCCAGATCGTTCCGATAATGCCGTCGGCGCCGGCGCGGGCCAGCTTCTTGCGCAACTTGCAGACAAAAACGTCGATGATCTTAACCTCTGGTTCATCCATCCCGCCGTAAAGATGGTTGAGGAAAGCCTCCTTGGTCAGCACCATGCCCTTGCGCAGAACCAGCAACTCCAGGATCGCGTATTCCTTGCCGGTCAGGTGCACATCCTTGCCGTCCACCGATACTTCCCGGCTGTCGAGGTTCAATTCCAGCCGGCCGAACCGCACCGTTGGCTGGCTGAACCCCTTGCTGCGGCGGATGATGGCCTGCATCCGCGCCAGCAACTCGGCCTTGTCGTACGGTTTGGTGATGAAATCGTCGGCCCCCAGGCTGAGCGCCTTGACCCGAGCCTGCGGCAGCGTCACGCCGGACAGGATCAGCACCGGGGTGTCGTTGCGCGACACCCGCATGCGCCGCACGACCTCGAAACCCTCGATATCGGGCAACGCCAGATCGAGCAGAACAATGTCGTATTCATAATGGCGCAGCAACTCCAGCGCGTCTTCCCCGCTGTCGGTCTGATCGACCACCGCACCGGCAGCCTTCAGCATCAACGTGATGCCGCGGGCGGCAATCAGATCTTCTTCAACCAGAAGGACGCGCATCCGGCCTCTCCTTAACCAAGCATGAATGAATGTATATCACCATTGCGTGTTTTTGGCTAACATTTTCTCAACGAAATATTGTAATTTTTGCCGATGATCACTGAATCCGCCGAATTGCATGCGAATGTATACAGAACACGAATGTTATTTGGACATTTCAGTGTCAATGATACGTTATAATCTCGTGACGCGAGTGGATGCCTGTAAAGCACGCTTGCGTCGCACCCAGATCGCCGAAATCAGCGGAACCGTTACAAAGATGCTGGGCCTCGTCGTCGAGGTAGAAGGGCTGACCGGGCTTGCCGCGATCGGCGATCGGCTGGCGCTTCGCACCCTTCGAGGCCGTATCGTTCCGGCCGAGGTGATCGGCTTTCGCGACGCGGCACTGCAGGCAATGGCATATGGATCGCTCGACGGCTTGGCGCACGGCGCCAAGGCGCTGCTGCTTGGTGGGTCCGATGCCATGCTGGATGTCGCGTCCGGCTGGCTCGGCCGGGTCATCGATCCGCTGGGAAACCCGCTCGACCAGGCGGGTATTCTGCTGGGCGGGTCGCACCCTAGATCGACGCGCGTCGCACCGCCCGAGGCAACCTCACGCGCCCGCCTTGGTCCGCGCATCGATCTGGGCGTGCGCGCGCTCAACTGCTTCGCCACCTGCCGGCAAGGTCAGCGCCTAGGTCTGTTCGCCGGATCGGGTGTCGGGAAGTCGACGCTATTGGCGATGCTGACCCGCGGCACCGCTTGTGATGTCGTGGTGCTGGCATTGGTCGGTGAGCGCGGTCGCGAGGTCCGGGATTTCATCGAGACCGAGCTTGGCCCGGAAGGGCTGGCGCACGCGGTGGTGGTGGTGGCGACCTCGGACTCGCCGCCGCTAATGCGCCGTCAGTGCGCCTACACCGCTATGTCGGTTGCCGAACATTTTCGTGATCAAGGGCTGTCGGTGCTGTTGCTGATGGACAGCGTCACCCGGTTCTGCCTCGCCCTGCGCGAGATCGGGCTGTCGCTGGGCGAGCCGCCGGCAACCCGCGGCTACCCGCCCAGCGTGTTCGCCGAACTGCCCAGGCTGCTGGAACGCGCCGGGCCCGGTCCGGTTCGCCCGGATGGCACCGCTGGGCAGATCACCGGGCTGTTCAGCGTGCTGGTCGAAGGCGATGACCAAAACGAGCCGGTGGCGGACGCGGTGCGCGGCATCCTGGACGGGCATATCGTCATGGACCGCAAGATCGCCGAGGCGGGGCGCTATCCAGCGATCGACGTGCTGCGCTCGCTGTCGCGGGTCGCTGCCTCCTGCCTGGACGATGCCCAGACCGCCGCACTGCGCCGCGCGCGGGCGATCCTGTCGCTGCACGGCGAAATGGCTGACATGGTCCGTTTGGGCGCTTACCGACCCGGCACCGATTCGGCGGTGGACGAGGCGTTGCGGCTGACCCCGGCGATCGAGGAATTTCTGCAACAGGCGCCGGGCGAGCGGTCCGAGTTTGTTGAGTCGTTCGAGCGTCTGAACCAGGCATTGGCTGGCTAAGTTGCCCGGGGATCGGTTGCCGGTGTTGCAGGCGGTGCGGCGACGGGCGGTCGAGTCCGCCCGCCAAGCGCTTGCGGCCTGCCTGCGGGCCGAGGCCGAAACAGTCGCTCGGATCAGCTTGCTCGAAGTCTCCGCGCGGCGGGACCGGGCGATTAGCGATAACTGGGAGGACGGCCATCAGTTTCAGGAGATGGCGGCTATCCGGTCCGCCGTGGCGCGAGAGGAACGCGGCGCGGCCGCATTGCACTTGGCTGAGGCCATAACCGCTTCGGAGCAGGCGCGGGTGGTGCTCACAGCCGCGCGAACCGCGGCGGAGGCGGTGGACCAGTTGATCGCTGAACGGGCGACGGCCAGTCAGGCTGATGTCGTCAGGCTGGCGCAACACGAGTTGGACGACATTGCGCGTCCGGCCCGTCGACACGCCGGTCAGCTTCACTCACCACCCGGGCGCCCCGGAACATAGGCTGATAATCGCGCCGGCGAACCTTCAAAACGCCTGAAACCCGGACCAGGTCGATGCATCGGGGGCCAATGAAGATTGTCCCGCAAGTCGTGGACGGCCGTGTGACACAGGGTCAGAACACAATTCGGCATGGCGCGCACGGATCGGGCTTTTGAATAGGCAACGAAATTTAAGCTGCAATCCGTTTCGGTCACTTCGAAAAAGCCCGTCGCATCACGAGAAATTGCCGCGACGATCCCGGCATTCTTGGGACCTCTGCGTTAGATTGAGGGTTATGGATCGGATGTCCATTGCAAGAAGCTGTAGTTTCACGGAGCCGAACGGCACGCATACCGTTCTCGTCGTCGAGGACGAAATGATGGTGCGGATGCCGATTGCCGAGTATTTGCGCGATTGTGGCTACAACGTAGTTGAGGCCGGCGACGCCAAAGAGGCGATAGCGGCGATGGACGGCGACGAGCCGGTCAGTCTTGTGTTCAGCGACGTCAGAATGCCAGGAAAGATGGATGGTTTTGCCCTGGCCGAGTGGTTTCGCTTTCATTACCCAACGGTGCCGGTTTTGCTAACCTCCGGCTACGGTGGCAGAACCGTCCCCGCAGCCACGATCCCCAGCGCCAGGTTTATCGAGAAGCCGTATTCGCAAACCCAGGTCGCAACCCGCATCGCCGCATTGCTCGATGCGTAGTCGTTGCAGCGTTGCCAATTGTGTGCGATGCTGCAATGGACTGGGCGAGGTCTGGGTTTGCGTCAGTAACCGGTCTTCGGGGGCTGAACCTGCCTCTTGCTAACACCTGGCACACTGCGGTGTAGCGCATAGCGGTTACAAACCGGGTCTTGTTCAATGGCGAAAATCTGCTCCCGAATGGCGGCCTTTCACGCAGGAGCGATTTGCTTTGGGCCTGCGGCTTCGGGTCTGTTGTTCTCTCCGGCAAGGAGAGGCGATATGAAGCGGTCACGGATGTCGCGGACATGGCTGCTGTCGGCCTGCTTTGTTGGGCTGGCGGTACCAGCGGCCGGTTTGCGAGCCCAGGGCGCTCCTCAGCAGTCTCAGTCACAATACCAGGGGTTAGGGGACTCGCCAGAAACGCCGTCAACGCTGGACAAGGACTACGGGCTGTCGTTTCTCGGCTCTCTCGGCTCCGATCAGCAGAAAACCATGGCGCCAATCAAGCAACCGCCGCCGCCGATCGATTTCTTCAAGGAGACGCCGCCTTCCGAAGGATCGCCGTTTTCTCAGGACACGGCGCCGTTCCGCTTGCCGAAGCCGCGTTCGGTGGGCCGCTCCGACATGGAGACACCGCTCTACACCACGACCGACGGGTCAGAAATCGCCGGCACCCGTTCGCAGGATACCGAGACGCCGCTGTTCGATGACGGTTCGGATACCGCTGATCGAGGCGCCAACCCATCGACACGGACACCGCGATAGAGCTGGAGCGGGTGAAGGGAATCGAACCCTCGTGTGCAGCTTGGGAAGCTGCCGTTCTACCATTGAACTACACCCGCGTCCCAGCAGACTTTTAATCGCTTCCCGCAAGTGATGCAATTCGCCCGCGCGCCAGTCGTTCAGGCGTTAGTTGGTCAGCCTTCGGTTGGTCAGCCTTCATGTGGCATTGGCGCCAATATAGTCGGATTGCCGCCCGCCGCGGTGACCACGACGTCCCGGGTCCGCCCCTGCCGTTGACGCATCGTCGGTTTTAGCCGTATCAGCATCGGGCCGGCACAGTTCCGGCCCTCGTGATTTGTCCGGCCGGATTGCGGCGAGGTGAAACAAGCGCGCTAAAGAGGCCAGCATCAGGCTCGGTTTTTCCGAACCCAAGCTGCTCAACGGTCGGGCCAACGCGCAAAAAGGCCCTGGCACATGACACGCGATCCCTCCCGACTCGATCTGTCCCGTTTGGGCGCCGCCACCCGCCTCGTGCATGGCGGCATTGAGCGCAGCCATCATGGCGAAACCGCGGAAGCGCTGTTTCTAACCTCGGGCTACGTCTACGATGACGCCGAACAAGCCGAGGCGACATTCGCCGGCACGGTCGAGCACTATCAATACTCCCGGTTCGCCAATCCGACAGTGGCCATGTTGGAGCAGCGGCTCTGCCTGATAGAAAGCGCCGAGGCGTGTCGCACCACCGCCACCGGCATGGCCGCGGTCAACGCCGCGCTGCTGGCGCACCTGAAGACCGGTGATCGCGTGGTGGCGGCACGGGCGTTGTTTGGGTCGTGCCATTGGATCGTGTCGACCTTGTTGCCGAAATTCGGCATCGAGGCTGAATTCGTCGATGGCGCCGATCTGGCGCAGTGGCAGGCCGCGCTGTCGCGCCGAGCCGATCTGGTGCTGCTGGAAACCCCGTCCAACCCGATGCTAGAATTGGTTGATTTGCCGGCGGTGGCGGAATTGGCGCATGCGGCCGGGGCGATCGTCGTGGTGGACAATGTGTTCGCCACCCCGCTGCTGCAGCAACCGCTCAAGTTGGGCGCCGATGTGGTGGTTTACTCCTGCACCAAACACATCGACGGTCAGGGAAGGGTGTTGGGCGGTGCGGTCCTTGGCCGCGGCAAATGGATCAACGACGTGTTGCAGCCGTTCATCCGCAACACCGGCCCAGCGCTGTCACCGTTCAACGCGTGGGTCCTGTTGAAGGGGATCGAGACCCTTGCGCTGCGGGTCGACGCGGCCAGCCGGGCCGCTGCGTCGATCGCCGACTTCCTTGCCGAGCAGCCGGGGGTGACGCGGGTCTGGTATCCGACGCGCGACGACCACAGGCAGCAGGCGCTGGCACGGCGACAAATGAGCGCTGGGGGAACAGTGGTGACGTTCGAGGTCGCCGGCGGCAAGACTAGCGCCTTCCAGGTGATGAACCGTTTGCAACTAATTGCCGTTTCCAACAACCTTGGGGACTCCAAGTCACTGGCAACCCATCCGGCCACAACGACGCATATGCGGATCGGCGAGCAGGAACGCGCGCGGCTTGGCATCACCGACGGCGTCATCCGCCTTTCGATCGGGCTCGAGGATGCCAACGACATCGAGCAGGACCTCCGTCAGGCGCTGTACTGCCCGGCCGCTCGGATATCAGGGCTGGCGGCCGACTGACCGTAAGACCCGAGCACGCTGGTCACATCTGATTTTTGCTTCCCAGATGACGATTTGTATCCATTGCGGCAAACACAATTTGGCAGACTCGTTTCTTAAACACTTTGTCCGGCGATCCGATCAAGCTTCGCCTCGATCCGCACGCGGAAGGAGTGTCACGGCCAGCAGTCGAACCAGCCAGGCCCACCGCCACCAAGGTCATCCCGCCGTCCTGGACAAACCCGTTGGATTCGTCCTTGATCTGAAGTCCCGGCAAGGCAAGAAGGTGTGCTGTCATGTCGTCTGAAGATTCCAAGCCCGGCCGCGGCAAGCGTGCGACCTCGCCCATGATCCAACCGCAGCGCTCAGGCCGCGCCGCTGCTCCCGTGCGTTCTGACTATGCGCGCACGACTCGCGATGTCCACGTCTCGGTCCGCTCGTTTTTTCTGGCCGATCAATCGCAGCCGGACGAGAATCATTTTGTCTGGGCCTATCGCGTGAAGATAGAGAATCAGGGAGCGGAGCCGATCCAGTTGCTGCGCCGCACCTGGCAGATCACCGATGCGCGCGGCCGCACCCAGCACGTGCATGGCGCCGGCGTTGTCGGCGAGCAGCCGCTTCTGGAGCCGGGCGAGAGTTTCGAATACACCTCAGGGACACCGCTCGACACGCCGTCCGGCTTCATGGTCGGCGCCTACCACATGCAGGTGCCGTCGTCGGGTGAGAACTTCGATGTCGCCATTCCAGCCTTCAGCCTGGACAGCCCGCATCAAACCGGCAGGGTGCACTAGGCTGACCCGGGGTCCATGAAACCCGGCCGTGGCGTGCTCTTGCCCGAATGCAAGTTCCCCGGGCAGAACGCAGCCGCCGCCAATCCTGGATTACCACGCCACCTGACAAACTTGAATTGCGGGGCCCAGAACCGGCCCCATATCGCGTCGAATCGCACGGTCCTGTTGATAAGCCGGAGGAGTCTGCACGGTGAATATCGTTACGCCCGCCTCGAACCGCCCCACCAAGGCAGCGGCCGCCAGTACGTCGGCGGACCGGCACCCTACGCGTGAACAGGCGGAAGCGGCCATTCGCGTGCTGTTGCGCTGGGCCGGCGATGACCCCGACCGCGAAGGCCTGCGCGACACGCCATCCCGGGTCGCTCGGGCCTATCAGGAATACTTCGTGGGGTACGCGGAGGATCCAGTGGCGCTTCTGGAACGCACCTTTGAAGAGACTGACGGCTACGACGAGATCGTGCTGCTGCGCGACATCAGGCTGGAGAGCACTTGCGAGCATCACATGGCGCCAATCATTGGCCGGGTCCACGTCGCCTACCTGCCGCACCGCCGAGTGGTCGGCATCAGCAAGCTGGCGCGAGTGGTTGATGCCTATTCCAAGCGCCTGCAGATCCAGGAAAAGCTGACAGCGCAGATCGCCAACACAATCCAGGACGTGCTGATGCCGCGCGGCGTCGCGGTGGTGATCGAGGCAGCCCATCAGTGCATGACAACACGCGGGGTCCACAAACCCGGCGTCACCATGGTCACCAGCCGCATGTTGGGCGCGTTTCGCGACAATGCGGCGACGCGGCGAGAACTGTTGGCGATGATCGGCAACCGAGGCTCGAATATCCTTACCGAGTAGACTTCGCCGCCCGGCAGCCGGTCATCCCTATTGCGGCGATTGCGTCGGCGGATACGGTTGATCGGCCGACGGCGGCTGATATCGCGGCTGCTGATATGGCTGCGCCTGATCCGGTGGCGCTGTGGGATACGCTTGCGAGGGCGGATATGCTGGCGTCGAAGATGGATAAGCTGGCGCCGGCGGATAGTTCTGCGGCGGCTGATAGGGCTGCACCGGCTGATCCGATTGCGGCTGGCCAGATTGCGGCTGACCAGATTGCGGCTGACCGGGTGATTGGCTCAGCGGCGCCTGCTCCACCGGCGTATCGGGCGCCACCGTGTTGGTCAGCCAACTCCTGAGGTTGTGGCGGATCTGGTATTCGAACTCGATGTTCATGTCGATCATCATGCTCTTGGTCAGGTCGTAGAGCACGCGGCGAAGGTGGTCCAATTGACCGGTGTGGCGACTTTGGACCCGGGCCTCGGCAAATCCAAGCTGCGTGCCGGTATCGCTCAGGATAGTCAGCGACACGGCCATCGACCCCAGAATGACATTGCCCTCGCGCGTCAAGGTTGCGTCCAGAATAGCGAACACTGCCTGGTTCGCGGTGCCAAACGCCTGCAGGCGGTCGCCGGCCATGGCCTTCAGCGCCTCCACCGGAGGCGACGGGTCCTGGTTGCTGACATCCGGTGGCACGCCGGACGGCACGAAACGCTGCTCGATCTTGACCGAGGCCACGTTCAGTTGGATCGGCGGCAGGTCATTGTAGCGCAGCGCGTTGAACGCGACCTCGTCATTTCCTCCGCAGGCTGCGAGCGCGAGCGGCAGCAGCAGCACGAAGCGGCGGTTCAGATTTGCGGGTGGCATGAAGGCAGGTGGTTCCTTGTTGGCCAGACCAGTCGAAATTTGTGCAACCGGAATGCGTGGGGCAGGGCAGGCGGGGCGGCCAGGGGAATAGAGGCTAGCAGCGACCGGTGCAAACCCCCTTCTGGTCGGCCTTGGGTCTACCTCGACGATCCCGGCCGCGAGCTTTGTCCGTGCACGTCCTGGCGCGGGAACCGGAAATCATAGTTGCAAAATTCACAGGTCATAACGATATCATTATCGACGGTCATGTGATCCAGGTCATCCGGTGGAAAGCCCTCTAGAATGCTCGCCAGGCGGGCGCGCGAGCAGCGGCAGCCGAACGACAGCGCTCGGGCACGGTCCGCGGCAACGCCCTCGGTATGGAACAGCCGATACAGCAGCCGATCGGCGGGCAACTCGTCGTCCAGCAGTTCCCGCTCGGTTGCCGTGGCCGCCAGCGTCGTCGCGGTGTGCCAACTGTCCTCCTGTGCGGCTTCGTTCAGGGCCGGATCGATGCCGCCGGCGCCGGCGACCTTCTCCAGGATCAACGCGGCGGCACGCCAGCCCGCCGCGGTTTGCTCGCAGGCCAATTGGACCTGGCAGCGCAACTGCTCGCTGGTGTCGAAATAATGCAATGCCATCTCGGCCAGCGAGTCACCTTCGATCGCGACGATGCCCTGATGGCGATTCTGCTCGCCGCCTGGATCGACAGTGAAGGCGAGGAAGCCGCCGCCCAGCAGCGCCGCGGTCGAGGGTTGCGGATCGCGGGCGAGCAACGCGTCCAGTTTGCTGGACCTGACCAGGGCGTGGCCGCGCAGTTCGCCCGCGTCGGTGCAGTCCGCTAGCAGCATCGAGATCGGCCCGTCGCCCTTGGCCTGCAGGCTGAAAGAGCCGCGAAATTTCAGCGCGGTGGACAACCCGGCGACCAGTGCCAGGGCCTGCCCGACCAGACGGGTCACCGCCGGATGGTTGTCATGGCGAGTCAGCAGCGCGTCCGCCAGCGTGCCCAGACGCACGAGGCGCCCGCGGACCGGTCGGCGCGGCAGAAAAAACGGCAATACGGCGCGCGGCACTACAAGATCGGGTACCGGCGGACGGCCGCTATCTAGGAAGGCTGGCGTATCGGACATCGCCGCAAGATAGTGATCTCCTTCCCGTGGCGCTACCGGGTTGCCGCGGGAGCCGGTCGCGCACATCGCTCGAACAAAGGGGCGGACCGATGGGCCGTCGGCCAGGCTATGACAGCGGAGTCAATATGCTCACCCACATTGCGCTGGTGCGCGCTTGACAGCCCGGCGGTGTGACGGGAAACGTGATCTTGGCCGGGTGGTCACTGTTCGAAGGCGATGCGTCAGCCGGTGAAAATGGCTTCCATGAACACCTCGGGGTCGAGATAAAATTCACGCAAGACCCTGAAATGCTCCGTTAGCGTGAACGACCGTTCCACCAGGCCGAAATCGGTCAGATGCAGCAGCGTCGCGCCAGGGTAGGCCATGAGGAGCGGGGAATGGGTCGCGATGACGAATTGTGCGTCGCCGGAGTTCTCGGCCGTCTGCAACAACTGCAGAAACTCAATTTGCCGGGAGGGAGACAGCGCGGCCTCCGGTTCGTCGAACAGAAAAACCCCCTGGCCATGAACGCGATTTCTGAACACTTCCAGGTAGGCTTCTCCGTGTGAGCGTTCGGAAAGGGATCTGCCGCCGTAGGCCCCCGTGGCGTCGAAGTCGTCCACCTGGTTGATGAAGCGGGCAAAGGTTTCGGCACGGGTGTAGAAGCCTTTGGTTACCTTTGGCAGCCATGCCGGCCTGAGATATCTCCCCAACATTTCGCCGTCATCGCCGCCCACGGCGTAGTTCTGGTTTCCACCGTAGCGACCGAATCCGCAAACGTGGGCGAGCGCCTCGACAATGGTCGATTTGCCGCTACCGTTGATCCCGGTCAAGATTGTAACGGCATTGGTGAATTCGAGTTGGAACGGCTCGGCGCTGATCGCCGGGATTGAGAACGGATAGATGGCGTGATCGGGCACGCGATCCATCATCAGTTCCACCCGCTTGAGAAAAGGTGCCCGAAGTGAGGTATGGCTGGTTTTGCGGCTCATTCTATCGCGACGCGTCCATTCAGCACCGTCGGCACATCGACGCCAGTTGGATCGCATGACTATGCGACGCGTCCGCGTGGCGACGCAACGCAGGGTCACCCGAGGCGCTCGTCGCCCGACGAAAACAAAGCAACCGGCCCTGCATCACTCAAACATAGGTTCGGATACATGAGCGATCAGTCAGGATCTGGTCATGACAGCCGAGCCGATACGCTGGCCCACATAGCCCTGGTGCGCGATCACCTCGACAGCTTCGTCACCGAGATGCTTAAGCCCGGCGCCGGACATGATGGCAGCAAGCTGACCCCAGCCGAGAAACCGACGTTTGACCGGGTGCTGCCCTTGCTGGCCGGCGCCGCCTATGGCTCAGCCGAATACCAGGCGCTGCTGGATCACGCCAAGCCGATGTTGCAGCACCATTACGCGCACAACTCGCACCACCCTGAGCACTACGGCGAACGCGGCATTGCCGGAATGGATCTGTTCGATGTTGTCGAGATGGTCTGTGACTGGATGGCGTCGGCCCAACGCCACCCGCGGGACGGCGTCAAGCTGGCGCACAACGTCGCTCTGTTCCACATCGAGCCACAGCTTGCCAGCATTCTGGCCAACACCTTGGCTCGCTGGCCAACGTCCGGCTGAACGGCACTCCTGTAGCTGCCGCTACACCGCCGCGCGGCATCTCAAGCCGCCGGTCAGCGGCCGGATCATGTTGACCCCCAGGGCGCGGGCGTTGACCCACAGGCTGTACGGACTGACCAAGACCTGACTCAGCGTCCAGATCATCACCGCCTGCCACGGGTCGGTCGGGCGAAACAGCAGCACGCCGACGGCACTCGCGGCCATGCCGGCGAGGTTGGCGTAGAGCGTGAACCGGGCCTGCCCGGCCGCGATCAGCGCCACGCCGGCAGGAAACGACAGCGTTGACCATGCCATCAGGCCGACCAACGGCAGCGCCGCCTGTCCGGTGGCGATCCAGCGCGGACCCATCAGCAGCGCCACCGCCTGGGTCAGCATGATCGCCAACAGCCCGCACAGCGGAAGAACCGCCGCCGCGCACCAGCGCAGCCAGCGATCGACCTGCGCCAGCAGCGCGCGCCGGTCGTGCTGATGTTCCGACAGCGCCGGCAGCATCAGCCGCCACAGCGCGGTGAATGTCAGCTCGCGCACGCTATCGACCAGGCGGAAGGCGATGTGCACCTGCCCCAGCACCGCGGCGCCCCCGGTTGCGCCGATCAGCACCGCGAACAGCCGGTAGCGCCCGATCAGTACTAGCGTGGATGCGGTCAGCGGGCCCCCGACGCTCAGCAGCGAGCGCACCGCCGCCCAGTCCAGGCAGCGGGCGGGCGTCCAGTTCCGCCCGATCAGCAGGGAAAGCGCGCCAACGCTGGTGGTAACGCCCTGTTGGCAGACCAGCGCCCAGCCGCCAGCCCCAGCGAGCGCGGCCGCGGCGCCGACCGTCGTGCCCAAGCCCTGGCCGATCAGTGTCCGCAACGCGAGCCGACGGTATGCCCGTTCGCGCGTCAGCAGCCCCTGCATCACGCCCGCGGCGCCGACCAGGGGCAGCGGGGCGGCCAGCACCAGGGCCATCGGGATCAACCGATTATCGCCCAGCAGGGCGGCCAGGCCCCAGCCGGAGGCTGCCTGCAACAGCATCGCGATGCAGCCGACGCCGCTCGATGCCCAGAACGCGCTCGACAGGATGCGGTCGTTGATGGTGGCCCGCTGCACCAGGGCGTCGGCGAACAGCGCATTGACCACCACCCACAGCACGACATGCACCGCCGTCGCCGCCGCGCCGATGCCGAACTCGGTCGGACCGACGATGCGGGCGACCGCGAACGAGGTAATCAGCGACAGGAGGGCGGAAACCCCCGCCTCGAGGCCGGACCAGAAGGCGTTGCGCCTCATGCCGGCCGGCGCGTCGGGATCCGCGGGCGCAGCGAGACCTGCGGGCGCAAGCACAACGTCGACAGCGCCGCGACGAACGGCGGCAGCCACATGATGCGGGCCTGGTAGCGGTCGTGCGGCGCCGACAGGCTGCCGGTGATCATCGCGCTCAGCGGCAACGCGACCAGCACGGTCAGCAGCAGACCGGTGCAAGCGGCGCGCCGTCTGATCGCGACTGGCAGCAGCAGCGCACAGCACAGGATCCCGGTCAGCCCGAAGATGCGGTGCAGGAAAGCGAGTACGGGCGGCATCGCCAGGCTGCCCGTTTGCTGCCGCGCGGCGGCATATTCGGCCTGCTCACGCGGGGGAAAATGCCGCTCGATCACCGGCGACACCTGGATCGGCCAGGCATTCAGGCCATCGCCGCTGGCGAACCGGGTGAGTTGCTCCAGCCCGTTGCCAAGCGCCGCCCGTGCCTCGCCCAGCGGATCGGCCAGCAGCGCGGCGGTGATGATCGCCCCGGCCTCGCGGGACACAACTTTCGGGCCCCCGGCGCGGCGCAGCGGACTGTCTTCGGTCCACAGGAAGTCGTCGGAGTTGGCCGGGAAGCGGTCGAGGAAGCGGCACAGACACCACTGTCGGGCCGGGCAATCCTGCCGCAGGGCGGCCATTCCGGGGCCGTCGTAGATCACCCGCGCCAGCAGGAACACGTTGCCGAATGGCGAGATCGCAAATCGCTTGTGGGCGGCGAGATTGACCCCGCAGAGGCCGAGCACGGCCAACGCCGGAGGCAGTACGATCAGCAGCCAGCTGCGGCCGGCTGAAAGCCGCGGCGGCGCCGAACCGGTTGCGATCGTCACGCTGGCCGGTCGAAGCCGGCCGGATCTCGCGCCGCTCGTGATCGCGCCTAGCGCCAGCAGCACGCACGCGAGAGGCAGGCTGGACATTTGCGTGGCGATCATGCACCCGGCCAATGCCGCCATAGCGACGCGCTGGCGTGGCGACAGCCGTTCCGGAACCCAGGCCAGCAACCAGATCGCCAGAACCAGCAGCGGAGTGAACAGGTCCGGCATCAGTTGGCAGACCAGCCATGGCAGCCAGGTGCAGGCCGATAGCAGGCCAACGCCGGCGACGAAAGCGATCCCCCAGACGCGCCCCGGCGCCCCGGCGAACAGTCCCAGCGCCTCGGCGACCAGCCACAGCACCCAGGCAGCCAGCAGCGCCTGCGCCACGATCACCGGCCAGACGCTGATGGTGGCGTGCAGCGGCAGCATGAACAGCGAGTAGAACACCGGACGGTCCCAGCCGGCGTAGTGCTCGATCGCCTGGGACAGATAGGTCCCGCTGTCGGCGAACACGATCGGATAGCCGTTCCACAGCGCCGGCCACAGCAGCAAGGCAGCCGCCGCCGGCACCGCCCATAGCGCGGTCCGATCAGTTGCCATAGCCACCCGGATGCGATTGACGCCAGGCGAAGGCGGTTGCGACGATATCGTCCAGGTCCTCGTGCATCGGCCGCCAGCCGGCCTGCCGCGCACGCTGTGAGCACGCCACCAGCACCGCGGCGTCGCCCGCCCGGCGCCCGACCACCTGATACGGCACATCCAGCCCGGAAACCCGCTCGACCGCGGCGATCACCTGCTTGACCGAATGCCCGGCGCCGTTGCCCAGGTTCCACACGACCGAACCCTGCGCCAGTGCCTCCAGCGCCAACAGATGCACCGTGGCCAGGTCCGAGACATGCACATAATCGCGCACGCAGGTGCCATCGATCGTCTTGTAGTCGTCGCCGAACAAGTCGAGCGCGGGGCGGCGGCGCAGCGCGGCATCGATCACCAGCGGGATCAGGTGCGATTCCGGCCGATGGTCCTCACCCAGCCGCCCGGCCGGATCGGCGCCGGCGGCGTTGAAATAGCGCAGGCAGGCGGCACGCAGCCCATGAACCTGGCCGGCCCAGCGCAGCGCCCGCTCGATCATCCATTTGCTGTCGCCATAGGCCGATTGCGGATCGATCGGCGCGTCCTCGGGGATCGGTTCGGCGCTGTCGAGGTTGAACAGCGCCGCTGTCGATGACAGCACGAACCGCCCCACGCCATGCCGCACGCAGGCATCGATCAGCCGGATGCCATTCGCCGCGTTGTCCAGCAAATAGCGCATCGGCATGCGCATGCTTTCGCCGACTTGCGACAGCGAGGCGAAATGAAACACCGCGTCCCACGTCCCGTGGCCCAGCACCGCGTCGAGCTTCGCGGCATCGGCGAGATCGGCCACCACCAGCCGCGCCGCCCCGGGCACCGCCGTTCGGTGGCCGGTGCGCAGGTTGTCCAGCACGGTGACCTCGTCGCCCCGATCCAGCAGGGCGGCAACCAGGTGGCTGCCGACGTAACCGGCCCCGCCGGTGACAAGGAAACGCTGCGTCATCAATGACTACTCCCGGAAATACGCTTTGTAGCGGCGGTGATATACCCCCGCATCGGCGTATCCGGACCGAAGATGCACGCGCGGATCGACCCTTGTCAGCACGGTTCCGATGACCGTTGCGTGGGCATCGCCCAACACCTCCAGCGCGTGCAGCAGGGTTCCCGCCCGGGTCGATCGCCAGCGCACGCACACCAGGGTGGCGTCGGCCAGCGCGGCGGCCACCCGGGTCTCGGTCATCGCCTCGATCGGCGGCGCGTCGAGCAGGATCAGGTCGTAGTCGGCGCGCGCCTCGGCCAGCAGTTGCTTCATCGCCTCGGACAGGAACAGGCCCAGGATGTCGGCGCCGGGTTTTCCGGCGGTAATAAACCGCATCCCGGTCAGCGGATCGGTCTGCAACGCCTCGCGCCAGCTGGTCTCGCCGCGCAGCACGTCGGTCAGGCCCAGCGGGGCCGCGCCGCGTGACCGGGGCGTGGCGCCGGGTGCGCCCTGCAGCCGCTGCTGAAATGTCGGCTGGCGGACGTCGCACTCGATCGCCAGCACGCGCTCGCCATCCAGTCGGGCGGACCGGCCCAGCGCGATGCTGATCAGCGATTTTCCTTCCGCCGATCGGGCGCCGGTGACGGTCACGATCCGCGGGCGATCGACGTCGAGCGACACCCCCGCCCGCAGGAAGCGCACTTGTTCAGCAAACGAGGTCAGCGGCCGGCGGACGACATAGTCGTATACTTTCAGATGCCCCAGCGCCCGCCGACCCACCTCGGGGATCAGCGCCAGGCAAGGCAGACCAGTCAGCAGCCTGATCTGGTCGCCGCTGCGCAGCGTGCCATCGGCGAGCTGCAGGATGTGAACCAGCACCAGGCCGACGAACACCGCGCCGGCGACCGACACCGCCATGGTCTGCATCACCCGCGGCGATGTGGGACGGTCCGGCGGGATCGCCTGCGAAATCTCGTGCGCTTCCGAGGACTCGATCGTGGCCTGTTGCGCGGTCTGCTGGATACGGTCCAGCACCGCCTGCAACTGGCCCCGCGCCGCCTCCAGGTCGCGGTTCATCGCGTTCAACGGGATTTCCGCCCGGGTGGCATTCTCCGACGCGATTTTCGCCTGCGCGAACAGGTTCTCGAGCGAGGTCACGCGCTGGGCCGCGGCATGCTGTTCGGCATCCGTCGCGGCCACCACGCGGGCGACCTCACCGTTCAGCGCGCGCTGCCCGTCGGCGAACTGCCGCTGCAGGCTCTGCGCTTCCGGATGCGCGCTGCCCAGCCGTGCCTGCTGCGCCTTGATCTGCCCGGCAAGCTGGTCCTGCTGCGCGCGCAACGCCGCCACCGACGGCGCGATCGCCGCTTGCGCCTCGGCACCGGCTTTGCCGCGCGCCACATCCAAACGGGCGTTGGCGGCGGCCAGCTCGGCTTGGGCCTTCGCCAGGTCCTCGGCCAGATTGGTGATCTGCTCGTTCTCGGTCCCGGCGTGCATGCCCTGGCTCAGCGCATGTTCGGCGCGATAGGCCGACATCCGCTCTTCCACCTGGCGCACCTGGCGGCGCAATTCAGCGGCCTGCCGCTCCAGCAAATTCGTCGCGCTCTCGACGGCTCGGTGCTTGGCGGCGTATTGCTCCTTGATGTAGGCGTCCATGGCGTTGTTGACCGCGGCGGCGGCAACCGTCGGGTCACTGGCGACGAAGGTGACCTCCAATACATGAGACATCCGGACCGGAACGGCGTGCAGCGCGTCCTGCACCGCCTGCATGGTGCGATCCCGCGTATGGTCGGGCGCCGGGCCATAGACCGGCTGATCCGGCGGCGCATCGATCTCCATGCCCAGCAGGTATCGCAGGGTCGTTACTGTGCTGCCGATTGTGTGCGAAAGCGTGCCGGGCGGGCGCAGCGCGGCGTTGAATTCGGGGTTGTTGAACAGGTTGCCGCGTTCTGCCACGCGCTGCGCGATGTGCAGGCTGTGCAGGATTTCCGCCTGACTGGCCATCATCGCCTCGGTGGTCGGATCGGCGCGCAGGATACTTTGCAATTCCCGCACCTTGTATTCACTGGGTTCATAGATCAGCGCGCCGGTGGCGGTGTACAGCGGGGTGATCTGGCGCAGCGTCAGCCAGGCGCATAGCGGTATCAGAACGATGGTAGCAAGAAAAGTCATGCGTCGCTGACGCAACGAAGCGAGAAACCCCGGCAGACCGTCCTGCGACGATCCGCGCTGTCGGTCCTGGCGCCGTGACCCCGGATCGGGAAGCGGCGCTGTCCCCGAGATGTCCGCGGGCCTGTCGAGCATCCGCCTGGTTCGGCCTTTTGGTCGCGCCGGGAACTTTTTTCGCGGCGGGTTGAATGAGAACACCTTCGTAGGCTGCGAATGCTTAAGATTTCGCTAATAGCGGTGGGGTCTGCCGCATCGTGCAAAGCATAGTGGGCGAGAACGAATCATCGGCGCGGCGTTAACCAAATATTAGCGAACCGGATCGTATGTGTTGCGGGCCGGAAAGCCGGCACTCTGGCTGCAACCCTAAAACAGGGTTCCCCACATCGTGCGACCGCTGTTGTGTTTG
This sequence comes from Rhodopila sp., assembly GCF_965277825.1. Classification (NCBI taxonomy): domain Bacteria; kingdom Pseudomonadati; phylum Pseudomonadota; class Alphaproteobacteria; order Acetobacterales; family Acetobacteraceae; genus Rhodopila; species Rhodopila sp. The sequence goes on from NZ_OZ255846.1 coordinate 2,880,103, forward strand.
CTGTTCTGTGTGCTCGCCACGGCCTGTGCTCCGGGCAGCCGCCTGGCGGAGCTTCCATCGCCCGACCCCGGCGCGTATCGGCTGGGGTCGGGCGACGTGGTGCGGCTGATCACCGTGGGCGACGACAGCCTGACCGGCGAATTTCGGGTCAGCGACAGTGGCGCGATCGCGTTGCCCATGCTGGGCAGCACCCATGCCGCCGGATTGACGCCCGACGCGCTGGCGATCGAAGTCAGGGATGCCCTGGTCAAAGCCAACCTCTACACCGCACCTTCGGTGTCGGTCGAGATCACCACCTACCGGCCGATCTTCGTCCTGGGTGAGGTCAGCAAGCCTGGCCAATACCCGTATCAGCCCGGCATGACCATGGTGACCGCCGCCGCGGTCGCTGGCGGCTTCACCTATCGCGCGATCCAGGATTATGCTTCCATCGTGCGGTCCAACGACGGCGTTGCCGTCGAAGGCAAGGCCACGCGGCAGAGTTTCATTCAACCCGGTGACGTGATCACGGTTTACGAGCGCAGGTTTTGAGGCTGTTTCGCGTCGCCGCCCTGCTGTCATCGCTGGCGGTGACGGCAGCGGCGCAGCCGGGTTCCTCCACCGCGCCGACCCCGATGTCAGCCGTTTCTTCTTCGCCCACATCGCCGGCGCCGGGGCCGTTGCACATCATCGGCGGTCCCGGCACCGGCGGCTGCATCGCCGGTGCGGTCAGCCTTCCGCCGCAAGGCGACGGGTTTCAGACCATCCATCCGGATCGCAGCGCGTTCTGGGGTGCGCCGCAGACCATTGCCAACCTGCGGTTGTTTGCGCGGGAGACCGAAGCGGCGGGGCTGCCCACGCTGCTGATCGAGGATATCTCTCGCGCCCGCGGCGGCCCGCTGCCGGGCGGCCATGTCAGCCATCAGATCGGGCTGGACGCCGATGTCGGTCTCGACATGCGGCCGCGGCCGCCATTGCCGGCGTCCGACCGCGAATCCGTCGTGCTGCGCAGCATGGTCCGCCCGGACGGGCGCGACATCGATCCGGCCGCCTGGTCGCCCGCGGTCATTTCGCTGCTGCACATTGCCGCCGGTTTGCCCGATGTGGACCGCATCCTGGTCAACCCGGCGATCAAGCAGCAGATCTGCCGCCAGGTGAGCGGCGACCGCGGCTGGCTGCATCTGATCCGGCCTTGGTACGGTCACGCGGCGCATATGCATATCCGCTTCCGCTGCCCGGCGGGCCAGACCGATTGCGTGCAGGCGCCGCCGCCGCCATCGGGGGATGGCTGCGATGCGACGTTGCAGTGGTGGTTCGATCAGTTGAATGCGCCGGCTGAGCCGCCCAAGCCCTATCGGCCACCGCCGGTGCTGGCCGCCTGCCGGGCAATCCTCGCCGGCTGAGACCGGCTCCGCTCGGGCCCGATCGAGCGCTATCCCGGCTTCAACCGGAACGCGCTCAGCGGCTCCTGGCCGTACGGCCGCGGACCGCGCAACGTGGCGGCGGCGCGATCGAGGTCTTTCACCAGCGCTTCCAGAATCGGCATGTCGTCGGGTTTCGGGCGCAGCCCGGTCGCCTTCACCCGCGCCTCGAATTTCGCATCGCTCATCGCGGCCTCTCCTCAGGCCGCCAGGGCATTGGACATCGCCGGCCGCTGGCTGCGCCATGGGGTCGCTTGCTCGTAAGCATGACCGGCGCGGAACACGGTGGCCTCGGCGAACGGCTTGCCGACGATCTGCATGCTGACCGGCAGGCCGCCTTCGCCATAGCCGGTGCAGACGCTCAGCGCCGGCAGACCGGTCAGGTTGAACGGCATGGTAAAGTTCGGACGCTCGAACATCGCCCATTTCGGCACTTCGGTGATTTTCGGTGCCTCCGACGGCGCCGACGCGGTGATCAGGATATCGACGCCGGCCATCGCCTCGCGCATCTGCAGGCACAGCACGCGCCGCCGGCGCAGCGACTGGACGTAGTCCGAGGCGCCCATCAGCGCACCGAACGCCAGGCGATCCCGCATCAGCTCGCCATAGTCGTTGAACCGCTCCTTCAGCCACGGTTCGTGTATCGCGTAGGCCTCCGCCGTCAGGATCACCCAACCGGGGGCGTTGTAGTCCATCATCGGCGCAACGGTGACATCGCGGATTTCGGCGCCCTGGTCGCGGAACAGGCCGATGGCGTCCTCGATGCCGCGTTTCGTCGCCGGACTGACCGGGTTGTCGACTTCGTGGAAATGGCGGATCACGCCGATGCGCAGACCCTTCACGCCGGTATCCAGTTCGGCACTGAAGTCGGCCACCGGACGGTCGGCACTGGCCGGGTCGAGCGGATCGTGCCCGGCCATCGCCTGCAGCAGCAGCGCGCAATCCTGCACCGTCCAGGCCAGCGGCCCGGTATGGTCCAGCGTCTGCGACAACGGCAGCACGCCGCGCCGGCTGCACAGCCCATAGGTCGGCTTGATGCCCGCCAGACCGCACAGCGCCGCCGGTCCGCGGATCGATCCGCCCGTGTCGGACCCGGTGCCGCCCAGAACCAATCCCGCGGCGACCGCGGCCCCGGTGCCGGAGGACGATCCTGAAGTAAAATGGTCCGGATTCCAAGGATTGCGCGCCGGCGGCCAGGGCAGGTCGAAAGACGGCCCGCCGATGGCGAACTCATGGGTGGCGAGCTTGCCCATCATGACAGTACCGGCCTCGGCCCATTTGCGCACCACCACCGAATCCTCGGTCGGCACGTTGTGCTCCAGCAGTCTGGAATGACCGGTGGTCCGGATGCCGGCGGTATTGTAGATGTCCTTGTGGCCGATCGGGATGCCGTCCAGCTTCCCCTTCAACGCCCCCGACATCATGCGGTTTTCCGCCGCCTTGGCATCGGCCATCGCGCGGTCCTCGGTGACCAGCAGGAAGCTGTGCAGCGTCGCATCGAGTTTGCTGATCCGTTCGAGGCAGGCACGGGTCAGTTCGACCGGCGAAAGCTGTTTCGCCGCGATCAGCCGGGCGGCGTCGGCGATTGACGGGAACGGCGCCATCATTTCACCTCCGGCGTGAAAACGACCGAGGGTTCGGCTTCGCGCGGCATCGGCGGGGTGGCGCGGGCGACCATCGCCTGGAACATCGGATAGGCCGCGAACAGCACGGATTTTTGGGCCTCGCTCAGCCGCAATCCGCTGCGGTCGACCATTGTGCCGAATTCCTGTTTTTCCATTGCTGCTTTCCCCAAATCTCCGCCTCTCCGGCGGTTGTGTCACGCCCGGTTTCGCTCGGCCAGCCCGGCAGACTTTTTACACTTCGACAGCTTGTTTTGCCCGCACGCAGCGGGCCATCGCCCCGGCGTCCGTCGTCACCATCGGGATCTCGCCCTGCCGGCACGCATCGATAGCGTAACGGCAACGCGGCGCGAAAGGACACCCCGGCGGCAGGTCCGCCAGATTCGGCGGACTGCCGGAAATCGTCTCCAGCGCCCGTCCGCGCATGCCGCCATGCACGGTCGAGGACAACAGACCCTGCGTATACGGGTGCATCGGGCTGCGCATCACCTGGCGGGCGGTTCCGGTCTCAACGAAACGGCCGGCATACATCACCGCGATCCGGTCGGAGATCTCGGCCGCCGCGCCGACATCATGGGTGACGAAGACGATCGCCATGCCAAGCTGCTGCTGCAACTGTCGCAGCAGCAGCAGGATCTGGATCTGCACCGTGACATCCAGCGCCGTGGTCGGCTCATCCGCCAGCAGCACGCTGGGCTTGCAGGCCAGCGCCAGCGCGATCATCGCCCGCTGCCGCGTGCCGCCCGACATCTCATGCGGAAAATTCTTCAGCCGCCGTTCGGGTGAGGGGATCCTGACCTGTTCCAGCAGGCCCAGTGCGCGTTTCGTCGCGGTACGGTTATCGCAGCCCTCGTGCTGCACGATGGTTTCGGCTATCTGTTCACCTATCGTATAGACAGGATCGAGTGCCGCCATCGGTTCCTGGAAGATCATCGACACCGCGCCGCCGCGCAGCTTGGCCAGCGCGGCGGCGGGGAGTCCAAGGATCTCCTGTCCGTTCAGCCAGACCTTGCCCGATACGCCAGCGTAAACGGGCAGCAGTCCCATCAGCGCCTTCAGGCTGACGCTCTTGCCGGATCCGGATTCACCCAGGATGGTCAGCGTCTCGCCGGCCTGCAGCGAAAAATCGACGCCATTGACTGCCGCCACATCGGTGTTGCGCCGGCTGAAGCGAACCGTCAGGTCCTCGACCCGCAGCGCCGCTGGGCGGATGCTCCCGTCAGCCATGGTGCACCGTCGCGGCTTGGGCCTCGGCAATATGGCAGGCGACCAGATGCGTCGGATCGGCCGCGCCATTGAACGGGGCGACCAGTGCCGGCGCGGTCTCGGCGCACTTTGGTTGAGCGAACTGGCAACGAGTGCGGAACCGACAGCCCGAGGGCGGGTTGATCGGGTTCGGCGGATCGCCGGTCAGCGGCATTTCCGTGGTGCGGCGGTCGGGGTCCAGTGTCGGCTTCGAAGCGAACAGGGCGCGCGTATAAGGGTGGCGCGGATGGCGGTAGATCTCGTCCACCGGACCCGCCTCCACCACCCGGCCGAGATACATCACCATCACCCGGTCGCTCATATACTCGACGACATTCAGGTCGTGGCTGATGAACACATAGGTCAGGTTGAGGCTTTGCTTCAGGTCGGCAAGCAGGTTCAGCACCTGTGCCTCGACCGATTTGTCCAACGCGGCGACCGCCTCATCGAGGATCACCAGCCGCGGTTCCAGCGCCAGCGCGCGGGCGATGTTGACCCGCTGGCGCTGGCCGCCGGACAGTTCGTGCGGGTAGCGACGGGCGTATTGACGCGGGTTCAGCCCGACGCGCGACAACAGGCTTTCGGCCCGTTCGTACGCCTGCTTGCGGGGCAGGCCGTGCATGCGCGGTGCATAGGCGATGCTCTCGGCCATCGTCATGCGCGGGTTCAACGAGGTGTAGCTGTCCTGAAACACCATCTGCATCTGCCGGCGCATGTCGCTGACCGCGATGCCGCGCTTGGCGCCGACCTGATCGCCGTCGAATACGACGGACCCGGCGTCGGGCTGCATCAGCCGCATCAGCAGCCGCGCGGTGGTGGATTTGCCACAGCCGGATTCACCGACGATGCCCAAGGTCTCGCCCTTGCGGACCGAGAACGAGATGTCATCGACCGCCTGCACGGTGGCGACCTGGCGGTTCAGCAGACCGCCGCGCACCGGGAAATGCTTAGTCAGATGCTCGACCATCAGCAGCGGCTGCGCCGGTCCGCCGCGGTCCCGCGCATCGACGGTGCGTGGCTGTTGTAGTGGGCTTGGGGTCATTGATTCAGCCTCACATCCATCGCGCTACGGACGCCGTCGCTCATCATGTTGAAACACATCGAGGTGATGAAGATCATCAGCCCGGGCAGCGCGGCGACGTAGGGCTGCACATAGATCGCCTGGCGCAGCGAATTCAGCATCAGCCCCCATTCCGCCCGCGGCGGGGTGACGCCCAGGCCGAGGAACGACAGTCCGGCCGACAGGATGATCGAGATGCTGATCAGGCTGGTGGCATAGACCATGATCGGGCCCAGCACGTTGGCCAGCACGTGGTGGCGGATGATCTGCAGCGTGGTGCTGCCGGAAGCGCGTGCGGCCTCGACAAAATCGAGGTTCCGCGCCTGGGTCGTTACGGTCTCGGAGACCCGCACCATGGGTGGAATGAATACCACCGCCAAGGCAATGATCGAGTTCAGCAGGCCGTTTCCAAGCAGGCCGCAGATCGCGATCGCCAGCAGGATGGAGGGGAACGCGTAGAACACGTCCATCGTGCGCATGATCAGGGTGCCGAGCAGCCCGCCGGCATAGCCGGCGAGGATGCCGAGGAAGCCGCCGACCAGCAGCGAGATCGTCACCGGCAGGATCGCCGCCAGCAGCGACAGGCGACCGCCGTAACACAGCCGGGTCCACAGGTCGCGCCCGGTCTCATCGGTGCCAAGCCAATGGCCCGGCGTCCCGATTGGTTTCAAACGAGCCAACACACTGCCGGCGTAGGGGTCATAATGGGTGACCAGCGGCGCGCCGAGGGTGATGAACAGGACGCCCAACAGCACCAGGGTGACGGCCATGGTGACCTTGTCGCGCAGCAACCTCTGACCGACCGATTTCCAGTATCCGGAGGCCGGGGCGACGAGCGCGTCGGTTTTCGATACCAGCCGGGATTCCAGCATGACGTCTGACATGGCGGGACCCTTGTTCAACGCCGGATACGCGGGTCGATCGCCGCCTGCGCGATATCGACCAGCAGGTTGAGCAGCACGAAGAATGTCGCCAGCACCAGGATCGTTGCCTGCAGCACCGGGATGTCGCGGCGGAAGATCGCCAGGTTCAGCAGATTGCCCGACCCCGGCCAATTGAACACCGTCTCCACCAGGATGGACCCGCCCAACAGGTAGCCGAATTGCAGTCCCATCAGCGCCAGTACCGGCGGTGCGGCGTTCTTGGCGATGTGGCGGATCACCGGCCAGCGGGTGAGTCCCTTGGCGGACAACGCGCCGACAAAATCCTGCCCCAGGATATCCAGCACGGTGGCCCGAACCAGCCGCCCGATCACCCCCATCGGTATGAGCGACAGGGTGATCACCGGCAGCAGAAGGTATTGCAATCGGTCATACAGCGGCAGCGAATCATCGCCCATGCCCTGGGCCGGCAGCCAGTCGTGCAGCACCGCGCAGAACAGCACCAGGACGATGGCGCACCAATAGTGCGGCAGCGAAACACCGATGGTGGCGATGGCGGAAAACAGCTTATCCGGCCAGCGGCCATAGTACATCGCCGAGAGCATGCCGAACAGGATACCGAGCGAGAAACCCAATGCGGCGGCCGGGATGGCGAGAATCAAGGTATTTTTAAGTGCAACGACAAGCTGTCCCCAAACCGGCGTGGCGTTGAACACCGATAGCCCAAAATCGCCGTGCAGGGCGCGCAGCAGCCAGAGCAGGTATTGCATGTAGAGCGGCTTATCGAAGCCGAACGCGGCCTTCATCTGGGCGATCACCTCGGGCGAGGCCTCGGGCGGCATCAACATGTCGATCGGGTTGCCAGGCACGATGTGCACCAGTCCGAACACGACCAGCGAGACACCCAGCAGGATCGGGATGGCCTGCAACAGGCGGCGGATGGCGAACAAGAGCATGCGGTCGCTTTCTCCGGATGCACGGATCGGTTGAGGAATAGGTAGCCGGCGAACAGGTCGGGGCGCGGCCCCATGCTGCGATGCAGCAATCCCACTGGTAGCACACGCGGCGGCGCTGTCCAGGGGCGGGCTGAGTGATTTATATGCGGTTGCGTGAATTCAGTCACGCGCATAGCGTCCGACGACCGTTGAAGTTCAATCGTTAGGCAGAGAGGAAGCAGACCATGCACGACAGCACTATCTATCCGTCAGTCGTCCAGCGGGTTGAACAGCGGAGAGGCGATCTGCGGGTGTTCGACCGCCTGGATTCTAAGCGCACTGCCCATGTCGTGGTCGATCTGCAGAACGGCTTCATGGCGCCCGGCGCGGTGGCCGAAATCGCCGAGGCCCGCGCCATCGTGCCGACCGTGAACCGGATCGGCGCGGCGGCGCGCGCCGCCGGCGGCCTGGTGGTCTACATCCAGAACACTTTCGACGCCGAGGCGATCCGCACCTGGTCGACCTATTTCGACCATTTCTGCTCCGCGTCCCGCCGTCAGGGGATGATCGAGGCGTTCACCCCCGGTGCCGAGGGTCATGCGCTGTGGCCGGGCCTCGACGTCCGAAACCAGGACCTGAAGGTGCGCAAACGCCGGTTCGGCGCGTTCGTCGCTGGGTCGTCGGATCTGCATGACATTCTGCAGCAGCGCGGTGTCGATACACTCATCATTACCGGAACCGCGTCCCAGGTCTGCTGTGAATCGACCGCTCGGGATGCGATGATGCTGAACTACAAGGTGTTCTTCGTGGCCGACGGCAACGCCACATTCACCGATCAGGAACACAGCGCCACTCTGTCGGCAATGGCCTACACGTTCTGCGACGTCATCGCGTCGGACGCGTTGCTGAAGCTGATCGGGCAAGGCCAGGCCGCCGCCAACATCCCCGAACAGGCCGTGGCATAGGCCTTGCAATCCTGCGGGGGGATGGATTGCCATCGGCAGGCAATGGGGCAGGGCATGACAGTTTCGCGACGCGGTCTGCTGGTGTCCGCGGCGGGCGCCGCGGCATGGCCAGCTATCCAAGGGCATGCCGCCAGCCCTCAGGTTCTGCGTATCGGCATGACCGCGGCCGACCTGCCGACCACGCACGGCATTCCGAACAACGGTGGCGAGGGTTATCGCTTCCTCGGCTACCCGGCGTACGATTCGATTGTGAATTGGGACTTCACCCATACCGACAAGCTGGCCGACATCGCGCCCGGCCTATTCACCGCCTGGCGCATCGATGAGGCCAACCCGCTGCGCTGGATCTGCGACGTTCGCCAGGGGGTTAAGTTTCACGACGGCAGCGATTTCACCGCCGATGCGGTGATCTTCAATTTCGGCCGCATCTTCGACGAGAAGGCGCCGCAGTACGACGCCCCGGCGGCTCCGATCGTTCGTGCAACGGTCTCGATGATCGACAAATACGAAAAGGCCGATGACAAGACGATCGTCATCACCACGAAATATCCGTTCAGCTTCCTGCCCTACCTGTTGACTCGCATCCTGATCGTCAGCCCCGCGCAGTGGCAGGCCACTGGCCGCAACTGGTCGGCATTCGCCAAGAACCCGTCGGGCACCGGACCATTCAAGATCACCAAGGTCGTGCTGGGACAATACGCCGAGATGTCGCGCAACGAGTCCTACTGGGACAAGGCGCGCATCCCCAAACTGGACAAGATGATCGTCTATCCGATGCCCGAAGCCACCACCCGGGTGGCCGCGCTGCGCTCGGGTCAGGTCGACTGGATCGAGGTCCCGCCACCGGATTCGATCCCCTCGCTCAAGGCCGCCGGCCTGCAGATCAGCCTGTGGCCCTATCCGCACACCTATCCCTACGTGCTGAATTGCACCGACGGCTCACCGTTCAAGGACCCGCGGGTGCGTCAGGCCATCAACTACGCCGTCGATCGTGCCGGGCTGTGCGATCTGCTGAACGGCACCGCCAAGCCAGCGGATGGCCTGTATCCGGCGGACAACCCGGTGTTTGGAACGCCGCAGAATCGTTATAACCACGATCCGGAGAAGGCCAAGGCGCTGCTGAAGGACGCCGGCTACGGACCCGACAAGCCGCTGAAGGCAAAGATCATGATCTCGACCTCGGGGTCCGGCCAGATGGTGCCGATCCCGATGAACGAATTCATGCAGCAGAACTTCAAGGCCGTCGGCATGGACATCGATTTCGATGTGGTCGAGTGGGGCACCATGCTCGTGGCGGTGCGCGCCGACCCGAAATCACCGCCCTCGCACAACGACGACGGCATCAACATCAGCCTGAGCTACACCGATCCGTCGTCGATGTTTCGTTACTACGCCAAGGACAGCTATTCACCGGTCAACTACAACTGGGGACACTGGGACAATCAAGCCGCCACCGACCTGCTGGAAAAGGCCCAGTCCAGCTTCGACAAGACCGAGCAGGACAAGCTGCTGGCCGAGGCCCACGCGATGGTGGTGGACGGTGCGCCATGGCTGTTCATCGTGCATGACCTCAATCCGCGGGCGATGTCGAAGAAGGTGACCGGGTTCAAGCCGGCGCAGAGCTGGTACCAGGATTTCACCCAGATCAGCATGGCATGAGAGGCCTCAATCGAATGCTTAGACGCGATCTGCTTGCAGGCGTTGCCGCCGCCGCGGTTCCGACGCTGCCGGCCGCGGCGGCCTCCGCCGGCGGCACGCTGCGCATAGCCATGACGGCGGCGGACCTGCCCAGCGCGCACGGAATTCCGAATAATGGTTTCGAAGGCTACCGCTTCCTGGGCTATCCGCCCTATGACGGGCTGGTGAACTGGGACCTGCGGCACCATCCGGACAAGCCGGCCGATATCACGCCCGGCCTGTTCACCGCCTGGAAGATCGACGAGACCAACCCGCTGCGCTGGATCTTCACCGTGCGGCAAGGCGTGAAGTTCCACGACGGAACCGATTTCAACGCCGACGCGGTGATCTGGAACCTGCAACGGATCTACGACGAAAAATCGCCGCATTACGACGCAACCGCGGCGCCAATCGTCAAGGCATCGGTGTCGATGGTGGTCGGCTACGAAAAGCCGGACGGCAACACGATTGTCATGACAACGAAGTATCCGTTCAGTTTCCTGCCCTATCTGCTGACCCGCATATTGATGGTCAGCCCGACCCAATTCGACAAGGTAGGCAAGACCTGGGCAGCATTCGGCAAGCAACCGGCAGGCACCGGCCCGTTCAAGATCACACGTATCGTTCCCGGCCAATATATCGAGATGGTGCGCAACGAGGCGTACTGGGACCCCACCCGGATTCCCAAGCTGGAAAGGCTGGTGGTCAGTCCCATGGCGGAAGCCACCACGCGCATCGCCGCTCTCAGGTCGGGCCAGGTCGACTGGATCGAGGTGCCGGCACCGGACTCCATCCCGTCACTGAAAGCAGCCGGTTTCGTCGTCACACTCTGGCCTTATCCGCACACCTATCCATACTGCCTGAATACCGAGGGCGATTCACCGTTCAAGGATCTGCGGGTGCGCCGGGCGATGAATTACGCGATCGATCGGCAAGGTCTGTGCAGCCTGTTGAACGGCATCGCCAAGCCGGCGGTCGGGCTGTATCCGCCGGGTAATCAATACTTCGGCGATCCGACGCAGCACTATGATCACGATCCGGCCAAGGCGAAGGCGTTGCTGACCGAAGCCGGCTACGGGCCCAACAAGCCGCTTAAGGCCAAGATCATGATCTCCACATCCGGGTCGGGCCAGATGCTGCCGATCCCGATGAACGAATTCCTGCAGCAGAACTTCGCCGCCGTCGGCATGCAGATCGATTTCGACGTGGTCGAATGGGGCACCATGCTGGTGGCCATCCGCAGTGATCCGAATGCCCCGCAGTCGCACGGCGATCAGGGCATCAACATAAGCCTCAGTTCGGTCGATCCGTCGTCGATGTTCCGCTATTACGCCAAGGACAGTTTCTCGCCCACCAACTACAATTGGGGCCATTTCGACGACCCGACGGTTACCACAGACCTGAAACAGGCGCAGGCAAGTTTCGATCCCGCCGAACAGACCAGGCTACTGGCCGCGGCGCACGGCAAGATGGTGGACCAGGCGCCCTGGCTATTCATCGTGCATGATCTGAATCCGCGCGCGATGTCGAAGAAGGTCCGCGGCTTCGTGCCGGTGCAGAGCTGGTTCGTCGACTTTACCCAGATCTCGATGGCTTAGCCGACCGGCCACCTCGCCCGACGCTGAAACGGCGCCCCGACGCTTTGAAGCGCGCTCCCGTGCGGCCATACTGCCGCGACCCGAACCCGGGAGGACCAAGATGCTCCAGGATTGCCGCGGCCTGCCGCTGACCACGGTTTCACACCAGGCGGTTGACGCTTTCGATCGTGCGATCGACGGCTATTTGGGCTACCGCGCCGATATGGCCGAACGGATGGAAGCGGTATTTGCCGCCGACCCCGACTTCGCCCTGGCGCACTGCCTGATGGGCTATCTGCTGCTGATGGGCTTCCGGTCCGATGCGTTGGGTGCGGCGCGCGCCGCCTTGGCCGCCGCCCGCCGAGGCGACGCCACGACGCGTGAAAAAGCCCATGCCCAGGCGCTGGCACACTGGATCGACGGCGACCCGGACCAGGCTGTGGCGGTATGGGATGACATCCTGCGCCAACATCCGCACGACATCCTCGCGTTTCGGCTGGCGCATTTCGTCAATTTCTGGTCCGGCCGGCCGCAGGCGATGCTGGCGTCCGTAATCGCGGTCGAGCGGCACTGGAGCGACACGCTGCCCGGCTACGTCGCCATCCTGGGGTGCCGCTGCTTCGCGCACGAGGAGGCCGGTTACTACCTCCAGGCAGAGAATGCCGGGCGCGAAGCGGTGCGCCGCGATCCGACCGACCTGTGGGCCGCGCACGGCGTAGCGCACGTGCTGGAAATGACTGGACGCCGGCTGGAAGGCATCGCCTGGGTCGAGGGTCTGCAGTCAGGCTGGTCCGCTGCCAACAACCTGAAGCACCATCTGTGGTGGCACCAGGCGATGTATCACCTCGAACTCGGCGACTTCGCCAAGGTGTTGGAACGCTATGACGCCGGTTTTCGCGATCTGGCCTCGCCGCTGACCGGGATCGCTCCGGACCTCTATATCGACGTGCAGAACGCCGCCTCGATGCTGTTCCGTCTGGCGCGCCACGTCGTCGGCGTCGGCGATCGCTGGGCCGAACTGGCCGACAAGGCGGAAACCCGGATCGGCGACTGCCAGTCGGCGTTCACCTTGCCGCACTGGATGATGGCGCTGGCCGCGACCGGCCGCGACCAGGCCGCCGCTTCCATGCTATCCGGCATGCGCGACTTCGCCGCGGGCACCCAGCCGATCGCCAGGCTGGTGGCCGAGGTCGCCCTGCCGGTCACCGAGGCGGTGCTGGCCAACGGCCAAGGCCGCCACGCCGACGCGGTGGCCGCGATGCGCCCGGTGATCGGCGAGATGCACCGGATGGGCGGCAGTCACGCCCAGCAGGATGTGCTGGAGCAGCTTTATCTCGATTCCGCGCTGAAGGCCGGGGCCGATGGCGATGCGCGCATGTTGCTGCAGCGCGTGGCCGGGCGAAATCCCGTTCCGCCGGAGCGTCGGCGCGGTTATGCGATGGCCGCGGGACTACTGTGCTGATCCTTCAAGCTCGTCGATGAAGCCCGAGATCACGTCCAGCCCCTTGTTCCAGAACGCCGGATCGGATGCGTCCAGCCCGAACGGCGCCAGCAGTTCCCGGTGACGCTTGGTGCCGCCGGCCCGCAGCATGTCGAGATACTTTGCCTGGAAGCCCGGATGCCCAGACTGGAACACCGCATACAGTGCATTCACCAGGCAATCCCCGAACGCATAGGCATAGACATAGAACGGCGAGTGGATGAAGTGCGGCACATACGACCAGAACACGCTGTATTCGGGGGTGAACTCGAACGTCGGGCCCAGGCTTTCGGCCTGTACCTGCATCCATAGTTCACCGATCCGCTCCGGCAGCAGTTCTCCCGACCGGCGCTCGTCGTGCAGCAGGGTCTCGAACTGATAGAAGGCCACCTGGCGGACCACGGTGTTCAGCATGTCCTCGGTCTTCGCCGCCAGCATGATGCGGCGCTGACCCGGCGTGGCGGTGTCCAGAAGCGAGCGGAAGGTCAGCATCTCACCGAACACACTCGCGGTTTCCGCCAGGGTCAGCGGCGTGTGCGACATCAACGCGCCCCGCGGAGCGGCCAGCACCTGATGCACCCCGTGGCCCAGCTCGTGCGCCAGCGTCATCACGTCGCGCGCCTTGCCGTGGTAGTTCAGCAGCAGATAGGGATGCACGCTGGGCACCGTCGGATGGGCAAACGCACCGCCCGACTTGCCGGGGGTCAGCCGCGCATCGATCCACGGCTTGTCGAAGAAGTCCTGTCCGACCTTGGCCAATTCCGGGCTGAACGCGCGGTACGCCCCGAGCACCTGTTTGGTCGCATCCGGCCATTCGATCAGCCGGTCGTCATCGTTCGGCAACGGCGCGTTGCGATCCCAGTGCTGCAGCTTTGGCAGCCCAAGCCATTTCGCCTTCATCCGGTAATAGCGATGCGACAGCCGCGGATAAGATTGCCGCACCGCGGTCGCCAGTGCGTCGACGACTTCGTCCTCCACCATGTTGGCCCGGTTGCGCAAGCTGGCGGGGCGAGGATAATGCCGCCAATTGTCTTCGATCTCCTTGTCCTTGGCCAGCGTGTTGGTGATCAGCGAGAACAGCCGGATATTGTCCCCGAAGGCCGCGCCAATGGCCTTGCCGGCACCCTCACGCACCGACCGGTCGCGGTCGGACAGCCGGTTCAGCGTGTCGCTGACGGTTAGCGTCTCACCGTTCAGCTCGATGCGCATGGCGGCGACGGTTTCCTCGAACAGCCGCACCCAGGCGGCGTTGGCGGTCAGGTCCCGCTCGTGGTTCAATTTTTCCAGCTCGTCGCTGAGTTGATGCGGGCGGAATACCCGCAGATCGCGCAGCCACGGCCGGTAGCGCGCCAGCGCCGGATCAGCCAGCTTGGCTTCCAGCAGCGCGTCGTCGACCCGGTTCAGTTCCAGCGAGAAAAAGATCAGGTCGCTGCTGATCGCGGTCACCCGCTCGTTCACCGTCTGGTAGAAGCGCCCGATCACCGGATCGGTCGAATCGCCGGCGAACAGCAGTTGAGCATAGGACGCGACGCGGCCCAGTATTTCCTGGATACGCTCATATGCCGCGATCACCGCGGCCAACGCGGCGCCCGACAGGCTCGCCAGCGTCCCGCCATGCGCCTGGGCGAAGCTTTTCGCCATCTGCTCCGCCAGCGTCAGATCCGCCGCCACGGCGGGATCGTCGGCTGAGGCGTAAAGGTCGGACAGGTCCCAGGCTGGGAGGGTGGCGGCCGGCAGAGCCTGGGTTGCGGCGGCGGTTGCGTCATTCATCGCGGATTTCATGTCCCAAAGCATGATCGCGCCGGGCGGAACGTCAAGGCGCGTGAATCATGCGACAAAACAAAGACCCAGACCATTTTCGGTCTGGCCTGCTGCACGCTGGCGTCATGTAGGCTACACGAAGCGAACGTCAAAGGGCGCGATTGGCCCGAGCCTGACCGAACCGGGCAGCGGAGGATGCGTGCAAGCCAACCCGACATGGCCGAACTTGGCCTCGATGATGTTCGCGCTGGCCCGGCAATGGCCGTCGCGGCCGATGCTGCGCGGCTGGCGCGACGGCGGCTGGCACACCATCCGCTGGGGTGAGTTCGGCCGCATGGCCGCCTCCTGCGCTCGGCATCTGCGCCAGGCCGGGGTCGCGGCCGGCGACCGCGTCTTGCTGTGCATGGAGAACCGGCCCGAATTCCCGCTGACCGAGACCGCGCTGATGGCGATCCAGGCGGTGCCGGTGCCGGCCTACACGACCAATACGGTGGATGACCACGCCCATCTCCTGCGCGACTCCGGCGCGCGCACCGCGGTGGTATCCTCCGCCGCCCTGGCCGATCGTCTGCTGGCGGCCGCCGCCAAGGGCAACGGTCTGCAACTGCTCATTGTCACCGACGGCGTCCCAAGCGTCGATGCCGGCGCCGCCCGGGTGCTATCGTGGGCAGACCTGATCGAGGACCAGCGCCCGCCCGACGACGTCGCCGCCGAAGTCGCCGCTATCCCGCCAACCGCGCTGGCCTGCCTGATCTACACCTCGGGAACCGGCGGGTCGCCGCGCGGCGTTATGCTGCCGCACCGGGCCATCCTGTCGAACTGCGCCGGCGCCGCCGAACTGGTGCGCCCGCTCGGGCTGCGCGACGAGGTGTATCTGTCCTACCTGCCGGTGTCGCACGCCTATGAACACACCGTCGGGCAGTTCTTCATGCTCAGCCTGGGCACCGAGATCGTCTACGCCCGCGGCGTCGAGCACCTGGCGGCCGACATGCTGGCGGTGCGCCCGACCATCCTGACCGCCGTGCCCCGCGTACTGGAGGTCATCCGCATGCGTGTGCTGACCCAGCTCGCGCGCGAGACGCCGTTGCGCCAGCGCCTGTTCCAGACCGCGGCCGCGATCGGCCTGAAGCGGGTGGACGGGGAGCGGCTGACGCTGTCCGAACGGCTGCTCGATCCGTTGCTGGACCGCCTGGTGCGCGCCAAGGTCAGGGCGCGATTCGGCGGCCGCCTGGTCGCCGCGATGTCGGGCGGGGCGCGGCTGGACCCGGAGGTCGGCCGCTTCTTCCAGTCGCTCGGCATGACCATCATGCAGGGCTATGGCCAGACCGAGGCAGGGCCGGTGATCAGTGCCAATCCGCCGGATGCGATCCGTATCGATACCGTCGGCAAGCCACTTTCCGGGGTCGACGTGCGGATTGCTGGGGACGGCGAGATCCTGGTGCGCGGCGGACTGGTGATGGACGGCTACTGGAACCGCCCGCGCGACACCGAGGCGACGATCCGCGACGGCTGGCTGCATACCGGCGATATCGGTGAACTCGATCGGGGCTACCTGCGTATCACCGACCGAAAGAAGGACATGATCGTGCTGTCCGGCGGCGAGAACGTCTCGCCGGCCAAGATCGAGGGCATGCTGATGGCCGAAACCGAGATCGCCCAGGCGGTCGTCACCGGCGAGGGGCGCAGCGGCGTCAGCGCGCTGGTGGTGCCCGCCGATGGCCACGACGACGTCGGGGTGGCGCTGGCGATCAGCCGGACCAACTACCGTTTGTCGGTCACTGAGCGCGTCCGCAAGCATGCCGTGGTGTCCCCATTCACTATCGACAACGGGCTGCTGACACCGTTGCAGAAAATCCGCCGCGTCTTGGTGATGCGGGCCAATGCCCATATCCTGGGCCGGCTGCACTAAACAGACAGGATGGTTTGGGGGAACGGGTGGTTGGATTGATCAGCCATTGCGATGGCGCGGTTGCTCTGCTAGACGGCGCGGCTCGCGTTTTTGTCCGATCGTGGATTTCTGTCAGGCCTCGCGCGATGCGCGGGGCGCATGCCGTTAGAGAAGGGGCGTCGTCCCATGGCTGTACCCAAACGAAAGACTTCGCCGTCGCGCGCCGGGATGCGCCGCAGCCACCAGGCGCTGCCGCACGAGGCGCACGCCGAATGCCCCAACTGCGGCGAAACCAAACGTCCCCATCACGTCTGCAGCCATTGTGGTTATTACAACGGGCGGGAAGTGGTCGCGGCCGGCAAGCCGCTGCGGGGCGCTGTCCGGATCTGAGACCGGGTCGCGCGGCGCCCATGGTGCGCCCGTGACCACCGGTCCCTTTACCCTGGCGGTGGACGCGATGGGGGGCGACAATGCCCCCGATATGGTCGTCCAGGGCCTGGAGATCGCGGCGGAACGCCATCCCTCGGCCCGCTTCTTGCTGGTCGGCAACGAACCGGCGTTGACCGCGCTACTGGCCCGCAACCGGCGCGCCCAGGCGGCCTGCACCGTGCGACATGCGCCCGACGTGATCGGCAACGAGATGAAGCCGACCGCGGCGCTACGCAGCCGGCGGTCGTCGATGCGGGTCGCGGTCGATGCGGTGGCAAGCATGGAGGCATCCGGCCTGGTGTCGGCCGGCAACACCGGCGCGCTTCTGGCTTTGGCCAAGATCGTCATCAAGTCGCTGCCAGGGATCGACCGTCCGGCGATGGCCGGCATCGGGCCGTCCGCGCGGGGCGATGTCGTGATGCTGGACCTCGGTGCCAATGTGCAGTGCGACGTGCGCAACCTGGTGCAGTTCGCGGTGATGGGCGATGTGTTCGCCCGCACCGTGCTGGGCCTGACCGCGCCGACCGTCGGGCTGTTGAACGTCGGGTCGGAAGAGCTGAAAGGCAACGATACGGTTCGCGAGGCGGCCGAAATCCTGCGCGCCAGTCATCTGGGCCCGCAATTCTGGGGCTTTGTCGAGGGCCACGATATCGCCGCCGGCACCACCGATGTCATCGTCACCGATGGCTTTACCGGCAATGTCGCGCTGAAGACCGGCGAGGGTGCGCTGAAGCTGATCGTCGAGTTCCTGAAGCAGATCTTCAGCGGCAGCCTGGCGGGCAAGCTGGCCTACCTGCTGGTCCGCCCGGGTCTGGATCGACTGCGCGAGTGGCTGGATCCGCGCCGTTACAACGGGGCTGTGATGGTCGGGCTGAACGGCGTGGTGGTCAAATCGCACGGCGGAACCGACGCGCAAGGCTTCGCTCACGCCGTCGATGTCGCCCTGGACATGGTGACGCACCGCTTCAACGATCGCATCCGCGAGGACTTGGCGCGGATCGCGCTGGACAAGCCAGACTCGGCTGGGACCACCGAGGCCGAGCGCAACGTCCCGGAAGCGGGTGATTCCTCAGCCGTGGGTACGTCGAGCAGAGAGCCAAGGCACAACCAGCCTTGCAGTGTTGAAGAGCGTCGCCTTGGCCAGCGCTGCAACGAGCAGCCGGCCAATCAGCAGGCTGACATCGGTCACGCCGTGAAAGCGGACTTCCTGGAGCAGCGGCAAGCAGGAGAACCGCCGTCCGGGCCGCCCTCGTCCGGGCCGCCCTCGTCCGGGCCGCCTTCCAAACCGCTTTCGGGGAAGCTGCCCGCGGGTAATTCCCGATTGGATAGCGACGAAGACCCCCAGTTCGCCACCGCCTGATCAGGATCCGCGATGCCGCTTCGTTCCATCCTCGCCGGCTGTGGCGGCTATCTCCCCCAGCGGGTCGTCAGCAACGACGAGCTGTCGCGAACCGTCGATACATCGGACGAATGGATCCGTGAGCGCACCGGGATCAAGCAGCGCCACTTCGCCGCCAGCCACGAGACGGCGGCATTCATGGGCGCAAAAGCTGCCCGGGCGGCGCTTGCCGATGCCGGCGCGACCGCCGCCGACGTCGACGCCATCATTTTGGCAACCAGCACCCCGGACCAGGCCTTTCCGGCGACCGCGCTGCGAGTGCAGGCGGAACTCGGAATCAACCGGGGTTTCGGTTTCGACCTCTCGGCCGCCTGTGCCGGTTTCATCTACGCCCTGTCCGTCGCCGACGGGCTGATCCGAGCCGGGCAGGTGCGCGGGGTCCTGGTGATCGGTAGCGAGGTTTACTCGCGCATCCTGAACTGGCAGGACCGAGGAACCTGCGTGCTGTTCGGCGATGGGGCAGGGGCGGTGTTCCTGCGCGCCAGCGATCCGCGAGACGACGACCGGCGCGGCGTGCTATCCACCCACATTCATGCCCAAGGCAGCCTGGGCGGCATTCTCTACGTCGATGGTGCCGTCGGCCAACCCGACCGGCCCGGCCACCTGGTGATGAATGGACGGGAGGTCTTCCGTCACGCGGTGACGCGATTGGCCGAGGCGGTGGATGAAGCGCTTGCCGCCAACGGCTTGGCCTATGCCGACATCGACTGGCTGGTGCCGCACCAGGCGAATAGCCGCATTATCAATGCCATGGGCAAGAAGCTGGGATTGCCGTCGGAGCGGGTTGTGATGACGGTGGACAGACATGCCAATACATCGGCAGCCTCCGTCCCGCTTGCCTTGGCCGAGGCACGCGCCGACGGACGCATCCGCGGCGGCGACCTAGTGTTGCTGGAGGCACTGGGCGGCGGACTCACCTGGGGATCGGCGTTGGTCCGGCTCTGAGCGCGAACTTAGGACAGGCTGCAAACCCCTGATCCATTAAGATTTTTACAGCGAAATCTTGACGTGTCGGGATGATCTGCATACCGTCGGCCTATGCTGACCATTACCCGCGCCCACATCGCCGAAATGATCTACACGCAGATCGGGCTGTCGCGGAACGAGTCGGCCGATCTGCTGGAAGACGTGCTGGAGCGCGTGGCCACTCGCCTGGAACAAGGTGAATCTGTTAAAATCAGTGGCTTCGGAACCTTTTCTATCAGACAAAAGGGGCGCCGCATCGGCCGCAACCCGAAGACCGGGGAGGAAGTGCCCATTCTGCCGCGCCGCGTGCTGGTGTTCCGGCCCAGCCACGTCCTGAAGGCGCATGTCAACGGTACGACGCCTGGTGCGGACGACGATGAATGATCCGGTTCGCATAACGCCTGATGCCGGGGGCGGTCCGTGGACTCGCCGGTGAGCGGTGACTTGGGCCATGACGACATCGTGCATGGCGTGCGGTCTCGGCTGAAGAAGGCCCCAAATGCTTTTCGGACAATCAGTGAGGTAGCGGACGATCTTCACATCCCGCAGCATGTCCTGCGGTTCTGGGAGACAAAATTTCCGCAAGTCAGGCCGTTGAAGCGCGGCGGCGGCCGACGCTACTACCGCCCGGACGACATCGTGCTGCTGCGGCGGATCGCGGATCTGCTCTACACCCAGGGCTATACGATCAAGGGCGTGCAACGGCTGCTGCGCGAAGGCGGCGGTCAGTTGTCCGACGACATCCCGCCGCCGACGGCGGACGAACGCGCCGCAGCCGAGGCGGAGAAGGCGGCACTCGCCCCGGCCGAACCGCCGCTGATCCCGGGGCTGGGACTGGTGTCGCCGCCGCCGGGGCTGGCGCAAGTGGCTCGCGGCGTTGCGCGGTCACGGCCGGACGGCGAACCCGAACGGCTGCGAGCGTTGCTGCTGGAGGCGTTGGGCGAACTCGAAACTCTGCGGGCTCGGCTGGGATAGGGTGCCCCGGGGCTTGGGCCTAATGGAACAAGCCTATAAATCAATCGCCACAATCGTGCGTGTCGGCAGTTGAATCCGAGATGATCGGAAGATGCGCTCCGCAGCGTCGAACATCGTCAGTGGGCCGCAGGCTTCAGCCCAGCGGGCATTGCGGTGACGCAGGCGGAGTCACAGGCCATCGGACGCAGCCGTAACTTTTGTGGACGACGGAGCCACTCCTTACAACTTCGTTACGTCATAAGTAACATCGGCCATCCAGGACGACCGTTGGTATAAGCCTTCTTTCGCGCGGCACGCCTGGCAACCCAGCGCGTATAATGCGCATCGTTTACAACACATTCCGTATACGTAATTTTCTTCATACGAGAGCCCGTTAATTCGAGCCCGTAGCGCTGCCTGTGCGGCGCGCTCCGGCGCCGTCCGAAACAGTTCGGCATTGAGCAGAAAAGGCGCGACCGCGCGCCCGGATGATTACCGCGACGGTTCACCGGCTTGGCCGAGGCGCGTCCGAAAGACGCAGGCTTGTTGGAGGAGCCTACAGCGCAAGCGCCTGCTTCACCCTCCTCGATTGGGGTGCGAGCCATTGAGCGTCGAGCAACGCCACGATCGTCTGGAGATCGCCGACGACCGCGAAAGAAACGCTCTTGCTTATCACCGGCCAAGCGACTCGTAACTCGAAAAGCACAATCACGGGTTTAGAAACTTTACGGTATACAACCGCATGTTGGCCCCGTATATGCGCCACAGAAACAATCAAACCGAGTGGGTCTAGCAAGCATGCCATCGTCGAGCATCACGATCTCCACCATTTCCGGTGACGACGTCCTCAACGCTGCGGAAGCGGGTTCCGTCCTGCCCATCAGCGGCACCACTTCGAACGTTGCAGACAGCCAGACCGTTACGGTTGATTTAAACTCCAAGTCTTATACGACCACGGTGACAGGTGGCGCCTGGACGTTAAACGTTCCGATAACAGACCTAACTCACACTTCGTTGCCGGACGCCCGCTATATTGTGACCGCGAACGTCACAGATTCTATTAATGGCTTAGCGCAGACAACCCGAAACCTAACGGTAGACGAGACAGCGCCGGCGGTGACGGCAGTCCTGACAAGCGACACCGGCACCTCGTCAAGCGACGCGGTGACCAAAATCGCCACGCTGCACGGCACCGGCGATGCCAACACGGTGGTGACCTTGACGGAAGGCGCCAGCCCGCTCGGTACTACCACCGCCAACGGCGCCGGCGCATGGAGCTTGACGCCCTCCTCGCTGACAGATGGGGCGCACACCATCATCGCCAGCGAGACGGACGCCGCCGGCAACACCGGCACGGTATCCGTCGCCTTCACCCTCGACACCATGGCGCCGGGGGCGCCGAGCGCCCCTGTGCTGGCGGCGGCCTCGGACAGCGGAGTTTCCAGCACCGACGACATCACCAACGTCGGCCGGCCCATCTTCACCGGCACCGGTGAGGACGGTGCCACCGCCACCCTGCTCGATGGCACCACCACGATCGGCACCGGCACGGTAACCGCCGGCGCCTGGTCGATCACCGCCGCAACGGCGCTAAGCCAAGGCTCCAACAGCATCACCGCCACTCAGACCGATGTGGCAGGCAATACCTCCAGTGCCTCCACCGCGCTAAACGTCAACCTCGACACCACCGCGCCGGCGGCGCCGGGCGTCCCTGTTCTGGCGGCGGCCTCGGACAGCGGAGTTTCCAGCTCCGACGACATCACCAACGTCGGCCGGCCCATCTTCACCGGCACCGGTGAGGACGGTGCCACCGTCACCCTGCTCGATGGCACCACCACGATCGGCACCGGCACGGTAACCGCCGGCGCCTGGTCGATCACCGCCGCAACGGCGCTAAGCCAAGGCTCCAACAGTATCACCGCCACACAGACTGACGTGGCAGGCAATACCTCCGGTGCCTCCACTGCGCTCAACGTCACCCTTGACACCACACCGCCGGCGGCGCCGACCGCCCCTGTTCTGGCGGCGGCCTCGGACAGCGGAATATCCACCACCGACGACATCACCAATGTCGGCCTGCCCAGCTTCACCGGCACCGGTGAGGACGGTGCCACCGTCACCCTGTTCGATAGCGGCACCATACTCGGCTCCGGCACGGTATCCGCCGGCACCTGGTCGATCACCGCCGCCACGACGCTGAGCGAAGGCACCAACAGCATCACCGCCACACAGACCGATGTGGCAGGCAATACCTCCAGTGCCTCCACCGCGCTAAACGTCACCCTCGACACCACACCGCCGGCGGCTCCGGGCGCCCCTGTTCTGGCAGCGGCCTCGGACAGCGGAGCATCCAACGCCGACAACATCACTAACGTCGGCCGGCCCAGCTTCAGCGGCACCGGCGAGAACGGTGCCACCGTCACCTTGCTCGATGGCAGCACCACGATCGGCATCGGCACAGTATCCGCCGGAACCTGGTCGATCACCGCCACCACGACGCTGAGCGAAGGCACCAACAGTATCACCGCCACACAGACCGATGTGGCAGGCAATCCCTCCAGTGCCTCCACCGCGCTCAACGTCACCCTCGACACTACACCGCCGGCGGCGCCGAGCGCCCCTGTTCTGGCAGCGGCCTCGGACAGCGGAGCATCCAACGCCGACAACATCACTAACGTCGGCCTGCCCAGCTTCACCGGCACCGGCGAGGACGGTGCCACCGTCACCTTGCTCGATGGCGGCACCATAATCGGCTCCGGCATGGTATCCGCCGGCGCCTGGTCGATTACCGCCACCACGAGGCTGAGCGAAGGCGCCAACAGGATCACCGCCACACAAACCGATGTGGCAGGCAATACCTCCAGTGCTTCCAGCGTGCTCAACGTCACCCTCGACACCACACCGCCGGCGGCGCCGAGCACGCCCGACCTGCTGACGCTCTCGGACACCGGAGCATCCAGCACAGACAACATCACCAACGTCACGCTGCCCATCTTCAGCGGCACCGGTGAGAACGGTGCCACCGTCACCCTGCTGGATGGCAGCACCACGATCGGCACCGCCACGGTATCCGGGGGCACCTGGGCGATCCTCTCCGCCACGCCGCTGAGCGAAGGCGCCAACAGCATCACCGCCACACAGACCGATGTGGCAGGCAATATTTCCGTTGCCTCCAGCCCGCTGAGCGTCACCCTCGATACCATCGCGCCGGCGGTGACAGCGTTCCTGACCATCGACACCGGCGCCTTGCCGCACGACTCGGTGACCAACACCGCCGCGCTGAACGGCACCGGCGACGCCAACGCGGTGGTGACCTTCACGGAGGGCGTCACCCAGCTCGGCACCACCACCGCCGACAGCACGGGCGCATGGAGCTACACGCCCGTGCTGACAGATGGGGCGCACAGCATCACTGCCAGCGAAACGGACACCGCGGGCAACTCTGGGTCGGCTTCCATCGCCTTCACCCTCGATACCGCAGCGCCGGTGGTGACGGCAGCCCTGACAAGCGACACCGGCGCCTCGCCAAGCGACAAGATCACAAATGACGCCAGGTTGCACGGCACCAGCGACGCCAACGCGGTGGTGACCTTGACGGAAGGCGGCGCCACGCTTGACACCGTCACCGCCGACGGCAGCGGCAGATGGAGCTCCAACCCCTTGCTGAACGATGGGGCGCACACCATCACCGCCAGCGAGACGGACACCGCCGGCAACACTGGGTCGGCCGTCATCACCTTCACCCTCGACAGCACCGCGCCGGCGGCGCCGAGCACGCCCGACCTGCTGGCGGCCTCGGACAGCGGAGCATCCAGCACCGACAACATCACCAACGTCGGCATGCCCAGCTTCAGCGGCACCGGTGAGAACGGCGCCACCGTCACCCTGCTCGATGGCAGCACCACGATCGGCACCGGCACGGTATCCGCCGGCAACTGGTCGATCACCGCCACCACGGCGTTGCACCAAGGCGCCAACAGCATCACCGCCACACAGACTGACGTGGCAGGCAATACCTCCGGTGCCTCCACCGCGCTTAACGTCATGCTCGACACCGCGGCGCCGGCGGCGCCGAGCACGCCCGACCTGCTGGCGCTCTCGGACAGCGGAGCATCCAGCACAGACAACATCACCAAGGTCAGCCGGCCGATCTTTAACGGCATTGGCGAGAACGGTGCCACCGTCACCCTGCTTGATGGCACCACCACGATCGGCACTGGCACGGTAACCGGGGGCACCTGGTCGATCACCGCCACCACGCCGCTGAGCGAAGGCGCCAACAGCATCACCGCCAAACAGACCGATGTGGCAGGCAATATCTCCAGTGCCTCCAGCCCGCTGAGCGTCACCCTCGACACCACGGCGCCGGCGGTGACGGCAGCCCTGACAAGCGACACCGGCGTCTCGTTAAGCGACTCGGTGACGAAGAACGACGCGCTGAATGGAACCGGCGATGCCAACGCGGTGGTGACCTTGAAGGAAGGCGCCACCACGCTCGGCACCACCCCCGCCAACGGCACGGGCGCATGGAGCTTCACGCCCTCCTCGCTGACAGATGGGGCGCACACCATCACCGCCAGCGAGACAGACGCCGCCGGCAACACCGGCTCGTCTTCCGTCACCTTCACCCTCGACACCATCGCGCCGGCGGCGCCGAGCACGCCCGACCTGCTGGCGCTCTCGGACAGCGGAGCATCCACCACCGACAACATCACCAACCTCGGCCTGCCCAGCTTCAGCGGTACTGGTGAGGCCGGTGCCACCGTCACCCTGCTCGATGGCGGCGCCACGATCGGCACCGGCACGGTAACAACCGGCGGCACCTGGTCGATCACCACCGCCACGGCGTTGCACGAAGGCACCAACAGCATCGCCGCCACACAGACCGATGTGGCAGGCAACACCTCCAGTGCCTCCACCTCTCTAAGCGTTACCCTCGACACCACGGCGCCGGTGGTGACGGCGGCCCTGACAAGCGACACCGGCGCCTCGTCAAGCGACGCGGTAACCAGGAACGACGCGCTGAGCGGCACCGGCGACGCCAACGCGGTGGTGACCTTGACGGAAGGCGGCACGCAGCTCGGCACTACCACCGCCGACGGTACGGGCGCATGGAACTTCGCGCCCCCCTCGCTGACAGATGGGATGCACACCGTCATCGCCAGCGAGACGGACACTGCCGGCAACACTGGCACGGTTTCCGTCGCCTTCACCCTCGATACCGCCGCGCTGGCGCCGAGCACGCCCGACCTGCTGGCGGCCTCGGACAGCGGAGCATCCAGCACCGACAACATCACCAAGGTCAGCCTGCCCAGCTTTAGCGGCACCGGTGAGAACGGTGCCACCGTCACCCTGGTCGATAGCGGCACCATAATCGGCACCGGCACGGTAACCGGCGGCAACTGGTCGATCACCGCCACCACGGCGCTGAGCCAGGGTGCCAACAGCATCACTGCCACACAGACCGATGTGGCAGGCAATACCTCCAGTGCCTCCGCCGCGCTAAACGTCACCCTCGACACCATAGCGCCGACAGCGCCGAGTGCCCCCGTTCTGGCGGCGGCCTCGGACAGCGGTGCATCCAGCACCGACAACATCACCAATGTCGGCCTGCCCAGCTTTAGCGGCACCGGCGAGAACGGTGCCACCGTCACCCTGCTCGACAGCGGCACCTTAATCGGCACCGGCACGGTAACTGCCGGCGCCTGGTCGATCTCCGCCGCCACGCCGCTGACCGAAGGCGCCAACAGCATCACCGCCACGCAAACCGATGTCGCGGGCAATATCTCCAGTGCCTCCACCGCGCTAAACGTCACCCTCGATACCGCAGCGCCGGCGGCGCCGAGCACGCCCGACCTGCTGGCGGCCTCGGACAGCGGAGCATCCAGCACCGACAACATCACCAAGGTCAGCCTGCCCAGCTTTAGCGGCACCGGTGAGAACGGTGCCACCGTCACGTTGCTCGATAGCAGCACCATAATCGGCACCGGCACGGTAACCGGCGGCAACTGGTCGATCACCGCCACCACGGCGCTGAGCCAGGGTGCCAACAGCATCACTGCCACACAGACCGATGTGGCAGGCAATACCTCCAGTGCCTCCGCCGCGCTAAACGTCACCCTCGACACCATAGCGCCGACAGCGCCGAGTGCCCCCGTTCTGGCGGCGGCCTCGGACAGCGGTGCATCCAGCACCGACAACATTACCAATGTCGGCCTGCCCAGCTTTAGCGGCACCGGCGAGAACGGTGCCACCGTCACCCTGCTCGACAGCGGCACCTTAATCGGCACCGGCACGGTAACTGCCGGCGCCTGGTCGATCTCCGCCGCCACGCCGCTGACCGAAGGCGCCAACAGCATCACCGCCACGCAAACCGATGTCGCGGGCAATATCTCCAGTGCCTCCACCGCGCTAAACGTCACCCTCGATACCGCAGCGCCGGCGGCGCCGAGCAAGCCCGACCTGCTGACGGCCTCGGACAGCGGAGCATCCAGCACCGACAACATCACCAACGTCAGCCTGCCCATCTTCACCGGAACCGGTGAGAACGGTGCCACCGTCACCTTGCTCGATAGCAGCACTATAGTCGGCACCGGCACAGTAACCGCCGGCACCTGGTCGATCACCGCCGCGACGGCGCTGATTGAAGGCACCAACCGCATCACCGCCACACAGACCGATGTGGCAGGCAATACCTCCATTGCCTCCACCCCGCTGAACGTCACCCTCGACACCACAGCTCCGGCGGTGACGGCGGCGCTGACTAGCGATACCGGCGCCTCGTCACACGACTCGGTGACCAGGAACGCCGCGCTGCGTGGCACCGGCGACGCCAACGCAACGGTGACCCTGATGGAAGGCGCCACCACCCTCGGCACAACCACCGCCAACGGAACGGGCGCATGGAGCTTCATGCCCATGCTGTTAGACGGGGCCCACACCATCACCGCCAGCGAGACGGACGCCGCCGGCAACACTGGCTCGGCTTCCATCTTCTTCAACCTCGACACCACCCCGCCGGGGGCGCCGAGCACGCCTGTTCTGGCGGCGTCCTCGGACAGCGGAGCATCCAGCACAGACGACATCACCAACGTCAGCCTGCCCAGCTTCAGCGGCACCGGTGAGAACGGTGCCACCGTCACCCTGTTCGATGGCAACACCACGATCGGCACCGGCAGGGTCTCCGGCGGCAACTGGTCGATCACCGCCGCCACGGCGCTGATCGAAGGCACCAACAGCATCACCGCGAAACAGACCGATCTGGCAGGCAATGTCTCCACCGCCTCCATGCCGCTGGTTGCCACGCTTGATACGGTTGCTCCCACGGTGACAGAGGTGACGGCATCGCCGTCCGACGCAACTGTGCAGGTCGGACAAACGGTAAGCTTCACGGTCGGGCTAAGCGAGGCTGTCACGGTCAATGCCACCGCCGGCGAACCGACACTTAGTCTGAGCGATGGCGCAACGGCCACCTATGTGTCAGGTTCGGACACAGACGCCCTGACGTTCAGCTACACGGTTGCCGCTGGCCAGGCAGCAACAGATCTGGCGGTAACTGGCGTCGACCTGAACGGTTCGACAATCACCGATGCAGCGGGAAATGCCGCGGATTTAACAGGGGCCGCTAGCGACCCGCCCGGCACGCTGACGATCGCGGGCGTAGCACCGGTCGCGGAGTTCGACGCTGCCTACTACCTGGCGAACAATCCGGACGTGGCCGCCGCCGGAGTTGATCCGGCAGAACATTACGCAACCATTGGCTGGAAGGAGGGGCGCAACCCGGATGCCTTCTTCAACACCGATTACTACCTGAACCAAAACCCCGACGTCGCCGCGGCCGGCATCGATCCGCTGACACATTACGACACCATTGGCTGGAAAGAAGGCCGCGATCCCAGTGCGGATTTCAGCACCGACAAGTATCTGCAGGCCAATCCGGACGTGGCTGCCGCAGGCATCGACCCGCTGCTACACTACCTGGAATATGGCGCCCCGGAAGGACGCATGGCATTCATTGCCCAACCGCATGGGGTCGGTCAGCAAAATCCGCTGGTCGACAACACTTATTACTTCGCGCAGAATCCGGACGTGCGAGCGGCCGGTGTCAATCCGTTCACCCAATACGATACCTTCGGGTGGCATGAGGGGCGCAACCCGGATGCGCTATTCAACACAACCTACTATTTGCAACAAAATCCAGACGTGGCCGCGGCTGGAGTGGATCCGCTGCTGCACTATGAGCAATATGGCTGGCTGGAGGGTCGCAATCCCAGCCCTGACTTCTCAACCAACGCTTACCTGAACGCCAATCCCGACGTAAAATCGGCGGGGATTAATCCGCTGGTCCAATACGAGGAGTTCGGGATGAAGGAAGGACGCGCTATCTTCCACGTCTAAAATGACTGCATTGCTCTCCCATGGCCGGGCCGTTCTCGATGCGGCACGGCCATGGGGCATTTGCGCGGCTCTTCCTGGACCCGGGGTGCGAAAGATTGAACTGAGCGAGATCCAGGGCCTGAGGTATCCAGGGCCTAACCCCCGAACGCCGAGAGTCCGGTCTGCGCCCGCCCCAGGATCAGCGCATGCACATCATGCGTGCCCTCGTAAGTATTCACCGTCTCCAAATTCATCACGTGACGGATGACGTGGTACTCGTCAACGATGCCGTTGCCGCCATGCATGTCCCGAGCGATCCGGGCGATGTCCAGTGCCTTGCCGCAATTGTTGCGCTTCAACAGGCTGATCATCTCCGGCGCGGCATCGTTTTCGTCGATCAACCGGCCCAGCCGCAGCACGGCGTGCAGCCCCAGCGTGATCTCGGTCTGCATGTCGGCCAGCTTCTTCTGAACTAGTTGCGTCCCGGCCAGCGGCCGGCCGAACATCATCCGCTGCAGGGTGTATTCGCGGGCCGCCTGCCAGCAGAACTCGGCCGCCCCCAGGGCACCCCAGGCAATGCCATAGCGGGCGTTGTTGAGGCACGAGAACGGGCCGCGCAGCCCCTTGACCGACGGCAACTGGTTCTCGGCCGGAACAAACACATCCTGCATCATGATCATGCCGGTGACCGAGGCACGCAGCGAGAACTTGCCCTCGATCTTCGGCTGGCTCAGGCCGTCCATGCCGCGTTCCAGGATATATCCACGGATGTCGCCGGTGTCGTCCTTCGCCCACACCACCAGCACATCGGCGATCGGTGCGTTGGTGATCCAGGTCTTCGAACCATTCAGCAGGAATCCGCCGTCGACCGCCTTCGCCCGCGTCCGCATCGATGCCGGATCGGACCCGCCATCTGGTTCGGTCAAGCCGAAACAGCCGACCAACTCGCCAGTGCGCAACCCAGGCAGATATTTCTGCCGCTGGTCCTCCGATCCGAAAGCGTGGATCGGATACATCACCAGGGACGATTGCACCGAGAACGCCGACCGGTAACCCGAATCAACGCGTTCCACCTCACGCGAGATCAGGCCGTAGCTGACGTAATTGATGCCCGCACAGCCATAGCCATCCAGAGTGGCGCCGAGAAAACCCATCTCGCCGAATTCGTTCATGATCTCGCGGTCGAATCTTTCCAGCCGGTTCGCCATCAGCACGCGCGGCCACAGCTTCTCCTGGCAGAACGCATGGGCAGCGTCGCGGATCGCTCGTTCGTCCTCCGACAGGGCGGTTTCAAGGCGGAGCGCATCGTCCCAGGCAAACCGTGTGAAATGGCCTGCCGGGCGCGGCGGGGCGTCGTTCATGCATCGCTCTCCCCAGTTCGCGCCAGTGGGTTGGGTCGCGCGCGCAGCGACATGAAGGCTGGAACCTCGTCGCCGAAGCCAACCACCGCGGGCCCGAGGTCTTCGTCGCGACGGTAGCGGTCGCGCCGGCCTTCGTCCCGTCTTGGCTCCTCGCGCCTCGGCTCTTCCCGCCTCGGGTCCGGCCGACGAGCGTCCCCGCGCCTTGCTTCCTCGCGCCTCGGTTCGCTGCGCCGCGCAGGACGATCCGCGGCAATCGCCAGTTCAGGTTGTTCGGCAGAACTCGGCTGTGGGCGCTCGGAGTGCCCCGGACGTCCCCGCTCACCGCGCGGCTTGTCGGTTTTTTCCCGGCTCTCCCGAGCCTTGGGCTTCGCGGCGGAAGGCTTCGGCTCCGTCGTCTTGCGCCCGCGGCGCTTGCGGCCGTCACGCTCCGCCCAATCCACCGGATCGAGGCCCTCGACCAGGATCGGCGGGATCGGATGGCCGATCAGCTTTTCAATCTGCTCCACGGCATAGCGATCGTCGGGCGCCGCGATGGTGAAGGCCTTACCCTCCAGCCCGGCGCGACCGGTGCGGCCGATGCGGTGAATGTAGTCCTCGGCGTGGATCGGCACGTCGAAATTGAACACGTGCGACAGACCTCCGATGTCCAGCCCACGAGCCGCCACGTCGCTGCAAACCAGCAGGCGAAGCTCATTTGCCTTGAACTTCTCCAGCGTCGCGAAGCGCACCGTCTGGGCCATGTCGCCATGCAGCGCACCGGCATCGAAATTGTGCTTGCTCAGCGATTTGTACAGGATATCGACATCGCGTTTGCGGTTGCAGAAGATCAGCGCATTCTGCACCGCCTGACTGCGGATCAGCCGGCGCAGCGCTTCGCGCTTGTCGTGATCGGCGACCAGAGCAATTCCCTCGGTAATCGTCGTGGCCACCGAGGCGGCTCGGGAAACCGCGATTTCCTTTGGGTTGGTCAGGAACGCATTCACCAGCCGGCGGATTTCCGGCCCCATCGTGGCCGAGAAGAACAGCGTCTGCCGGGTCGCCGGCAACATCGAAACGATCCGCTCGACATCGGGGATGAAGCCCATGTCCAGCATGCGGTCGGCTTCATCGATCACCAGCAGCTTGGTGTCGGTCAGCAGGATGGTGCCGCGGTCGAACATATCCAACAATCGACCCGGCGTGGCGATCAGCACATCGACACCGCGGTTCAGAACCTCTTTCTGGTCGGACATGCTCTCGCCGCCGATGATCAGGGCATGCGTCAGCTTCAGATACTTGCCATACTCGACGAAATTCTCGGCGACCTGCAGCGCGAGCTCCCGCGTCGGCTCCAATATCAGGCTGCGCGGCATGCGGGCCCGGGCGCGCGAGCCGGACAGGATATCCAGCATCGGCAAGGTAAAGCCTGCGGTCTTGCCGGTCCCGGTCTGTGCCGTGCCCATGACGTCGCGGCCCATCAGCACGTATGGTATCGCCTGCTCCTGGATCGGCGTCGGATGTCGGTAGCCCATGTCGTCGATGGCGCGCAGCACCTCGTCGGACAGGCCAAGATCGGCGAACACGGTGCGCGCTGTTTCCGGTGGCGGACCCGCCTCGATCGGGATCAGCTCGGGCTGGCCGTCCGTAACGTGCTGGGGTTCCGCATAAGTTTGTTGCTCGCCTGCTGAACGGCGCTCCGCTGCATCGGCTTCGTCCGGGGCCGGATCATCGACCTGACGCTCGGGCTCATGCTCGGATCCGGATCGGTCGGCAACGTCTCGCGCGGTGGCTTCGCCTGGCGGCTGTGTGTTCGCTCGAACCGGCAGTTCGGGGTCGAACGGTCCGGCGCCGGACAGATCCCCTTTCCCAGAAGCACTCGCCCCAGAAGCGCTCGCCGCCCCGGAGTCGATCGCGACGCCGGTCGCCTCGGCGACGTTCGGGCTCTTTACGGCAAGCTTCGCTGCCTGGTTCGCCGCGACACGAGGCTCCGCGTCGGTGGGTTCCCGTGGGGCGGTGGTGGTTTCGTTCAAATCCGGTCCAGTCGATTGCGTGGGTGCGTTTGATGGTCGATCATTCCGCATTTGGCGGCGGGCGCAGTGCGTGTACCCTGTGGCCAAACGCAAATCCCGCATGCGAGGTGCCCAGCATCCACTCGCTCACCGGGCCGGGTATCGGTATTGCCAGGACAAAAGTCAAGGACCAGCAAGGCGCCACGTCACAGCGATGCTGAACCTTGCATCCGATCGACCACCCGCAACTCCAGATGCGAGGCCGAGTGCCCAGGCTCATTCAGCCGCCGCTCGCTGCGCCCCGCCGAGCGCTCCGGACGCCAGCGCCTCCGCTACCTGGCTGTCGTCGAGCTGCAGCACGCTGCGCAAGATCTCCTCGGTATGCTCGCCCAGCAGCGGCGAGCGTTTCACATCGGAACCACTGTCCGACATCTTGATCGGATTGCCCACCGACAAGTAGCGGCCGCGCGTCGGATGCTCGACCTCGACCACCGTGCCGGCGGCGCGTAGCGACCGGTCCTCGGCAAGTTCTTTCATCGACAGGATCGGACCGCAGGGAATGTCATATTGGTTGAGTATGGTCATCGCCTCCAGCTTGTCCTGCGTCATTGTCCAGGCCTCGATCGTGTCGAAGATCGAGCGCAGCCGCGGCAGCCGGGCGGGGGGCTTGGCATAGTCCGGGTCGGTCTTCCACTCCGGCTTGCCGATCACGTCGCAGATTGCTTCCCAGACCGGCGCCTGAGCGATGAAGTAGATGTAGGCGTTGGGATCGGTCTCCCATCCCTTGCACTTCAGGATCCAGCCGGGCTGGCCGCCGCCCGAGGCGTTGCCGGCGCGCGGCACCGCTTCGCCAAATTCGCCTTCGGGATACTGCGGATATTCGGTCAACGGTCCGTGTGCCAGGCGCTGCTGGTCGCGCAGCTTGACCCGGCAGAGGTTCAGCACGCCGTCCTGCATCGCCACATCGACCCGCTGGCCACGCCCGGTGGTGTTGCGCTGGAACAGCGCCGCCACGATCCCCAGCGCCAAGTGCAGGCCAGTACCTGAATCGCCGATCTGCGCTCCGGTCACCATCGGGGGCCCGTCGTCGAACCCGGTGGTGGAGGCCGAACCGCCGGCACATTGGGCGACATTCTCGTAGACCTTGCAATCCTCATACGGGCCGGGACCGAAACCTTTGATCGAGGCAAGGATCATGCGCGGATTGAGTTGCTGGATACGCGCCCAGGTAAATCCCATGCGGTCCAACGCGCCGGGGGCGAAATTCTCCACCATCACGTCGCATGAGATGACCAGCCGTTCCAGAACATCCTTGCCGACCTTGTGCCGGCCATCGATCTCGATCGAGCGCTTGTTGTGGTTCAGCATGGTAAAATACAGGCTGTCCACGCCCTTGATGTCCTGCAACTGACCGCGGGTGATGTCACCCACCCCCGGACGCTCGACCTTGATCACGTCGGCACCGAACCACGCCAGCAATTGGGTGCAGGTCGGGCCCGACTGCACGTGGGTGAAATCCAGAATGCGGACGCCGTCGAGTGCCTTGGTCATGCCAATTCTCCCTGAACTATGTTATTCCTATAACCTTTGATCCTGTCGGCGGCCGTGCTCGCCGCCACCGCCTGTGGTTCTGGTTCCAGGTCCGCTGGTGCGTCGATGAAATCGCCGTGCCGCTCGACATGCGCCGCCAGACCCAGCGTGTGCTCGCGCACCCTTTTTTCCGCCAGGTCCGGATCGCCGGCCCCTAACGCCGCGATGATCGCCCGGTGATCCGCCACCGAACGCTGCGCCCGGTTGTCTTGCGTTATCGTCACTGCCCGTACCGCGCGCATGTGGATGAACAGCGTATCGGTCAGGCGCGACATCAATTCGATTCCGCCCAGCCGGATGATGGCGCGGTGGAATTCCATATTGGCATCCGAGTATTCGGTCAGATGGCCCGACGGGTCGGCATCGAACGCGTCCATCAGCCGGGTCAGCGCGGCGATTTCCTTCGCCGGCGCGGCACGCGCCGCAAGCCGCGCCGCCATGCCTTCGATCGCCGCCCATACGGTGATCATCTCGACGATCTCACGCTTGGTCTTGCGCACCACAATGATGCCGCGGCGTGGGATGGAGCGAACGAAACCTTCCTGCTCCAGCACCGACAACGCCTCGCGGATCGGCGTGCGGCTGACCCCGAGGTCTTCGCCAAGCTGGCGCTCATCCAGCCGGATATCCTCGGCGCGGCGGTAGATGTCCATCTCCATGATCGCCCGCTTGATCGCGTCGCAGGCCTGCTTGCGCAGACCCAACTTGATATCCAGCGGTTTGATCCGAAGCCTCGGCTGGGTGTGTGACAACCCTGTCCTCCGTCGCTGCGGTATTCTGTATTTTGTATACCAGGGCTGGTCAAGACTGCTGGACGTGCCCGGACTGCTGGACGTGCCCGGACTGCTGGACGTGCCCGGACTGCTGGACGTGCCCGGTGGGCCAAGATGGCGTCTGGCCGGAAACAAACCGATGATACTGCCACACCTCCGTCCGCTCTTTGGTCCGGGCGAGCGAGATCGCCATCCGATCCTGAGCGGGGTCAGGTCGCCGGGGCGGCGGCATTGTTGAGACTACGCCGCCCCAGAAAACACCGCCCCAGAAAACACCGCCCCAGAAAACACCGCCCCAGAAAACACCGCCCCAGAAAACAACGTCAACACGGTCAGGCCGGCTCGAGCACGAGGCGGTACCTTTGGCCGATGCGCATGGTGAGGATGGCTCGCTTCTGCTCGCGCGCCTCGATCGCGGCCGACATTGATCAGCCGATCGCGATCAGGCCCGGGCTGGATCGCCGGCCATGTCTCCCGGCGGGTCCGCACTGATGCGCGGATAGGACAGCGCTGGCTGACGATGCCACCATCGCGCCATCGTCTGCATTGTCCGAATCCGACCCCGATGCAGCCGCCAGATGGGTCTCTGCTCGGTCGAAAGCGCGCGCCGATACTCCGAATCGTGCAGCGCCTTTTCGTCGCAAGACCGCTTTACCGGATCGTCGTAGAAAGAACCGATCTTGGCCGCGTTCATCCCCGGCGTTCGCAGCCATCTTGGAATGTGCAGCGCGGTAAGCTGTTCGACATCGGTCAACAGCCGCACCATGCCCATCCCGGTCGCCGGACAAGCAGCCTGAAACGCGTCCCCGATCATCACGACACCATCCCGCCGATGCCGTTCCGAAGTGTAGAGGTCGATCGGCCGCCCCACCACCGGCCCGGTCGGGCGGTAGGCGCCCATGACCGAGGCCAGCCCCGGCAGCGTGCCGCGCAGCCCTGCCGCCGGATCGGCCATGAAAGCCCGTGTCCAAGGCTCCTTGTAGTCGCGGTAGGTGAACAGATTGACCCGCGTCGTCGCACCCATCGTGAAGGCCGCCAGATAGTCGATCCGGTCACGGATCTGCTCGCGCTGGTAGACCAGGAAGGAATGCTCGAAACAAGTGTCGCCAATCGGCTCGATGTCGAAACCGAAGGTCAGCGAATGCGCCTGCCGGATCAGCCGCCGACCGATCCCGAGGGCTTTGCCAATCGCCTGTCCCTGACCCGTCGCCAGGACGACAAGACGGCCGGTGATCATACCCCCGTCGGACAACCGCACCCGCTGGATCGTATCGCTGGTGTCGACCTGGGCGACCCGCCCGATCACGGTCCGAACCTCCGGCGGCAAGGCTGCACGCGCCCGGTTGACCAGGTCTTCATAGCGCAGGCCGTAGTTGATCGTGCCGCTGGTCCCGACGATACGTCCGGCCCGGGCGAGCGTCACTGTTTCCCCACGGTATAGACCAAGCGTCAGGTCATCGAGGAAGCCGAGGCGGCGGAGCTGTCCGATCTGCGGACCATCCAGATGTTCGGCTCGGAAATCAGGCGGATAAACCGCATGATAATCGATCAGACACACTGTGTACCCGGCCCGCCCCAGCAGCGTCGCCGCCAGCGTCCCGCCGACGCCGCCACCAACGACGACGATGTCGAAAGATCCGGGATCATTTGAACGATCCGAAACGAGACTGGTCACTGATCGCCGCTCCGAAGATACCGAAACGATGTAGCGGAAATCTGTCATGGTCCGGTAATCAACAGCGAATGAGCGGTGATCCTCGCAATTCGCGGACGCCAACCAAACTAAAGCTGCTTTGGAACAAAACTCGTGATTCAGACAGGATTTTGATGCAACGCCGCTGCCATCAGCCCCATCATGCGACGGGTTAGTACAACTAAGCGCCGAATTGTCCCGGATGTGTGACCGCTGTTGTGGCATCAATGATGTTTCGTCACGATCGTTTTATCTTGTGCATCCAGATCGCGGCCACTGTCTCGTATGCAGACACAGTCTTCGCCCGCCACCGCCGCCGCTTGCCAACCGCCAAACGGATGCGCAGCATGGGGCGGTCAATCCGAAGCCGTGCGGCTGGCTAATGCTCGACCGGCGCGGCGCCGCCGACCTCGGCGGCCCCGTACCGGTGCATCGGCGGCCCAGCGCAACGAGGCATCGAACGGAGGAACCTGAATGCTGGATTTGATGGGAAAGGTCGCAATCGTCGCCGGAGCCGGGTCGGTTGGCCCAGCGGATAGCGAAATCTGGGGCAACGGCAAGACCACCGCCATCCTGCTGGCCCGGCAGGGCGCCTCGGTCTTCCTGGTGGACATCAACGAAGCGGCGGTCGCGGCAAGCCGGTCGATCATCGAGGCCGAGGGGGGCACCAGCGCCACCCACCACTGCGACCTGACGGTCGCCGCCGACGTCCAGGCGATGATTCAGGCCTGCCTGCGTCACTTCAAGCGGATCGATATCCTGGTCAACAATGTCGGTGGGTCAGCCCCCGGCGACCCGGTCTCGATGGCCGAGGAGGTCTGGGACCGCCAGATCGAGTTCAATTTGAAAACCGCTTTCCTGGGCTGCAAATACGTGCTGCCGGTGATGCTGGAGCAGGGCACGGGGACGATCGTCAACATCGCCTCGGTCGCCGGCATGCGCAACGACTTCCTCACCGGCCGGTCCCATGTGGGCTACAGCGCCGCGAAGGCCGCGGTGATCCAGCTTTCTCGCTCTGTTGCCGGCACCTACGCCAAACAGGGCATCAGGGTGAACACCGTCGTGCCGGGGCTAATGCACACCCCGCTGGTCGAGTATCGGCTGGCCCACACGGTCGGCGGCAACGACGCCCAGAAACTGATCGAGGCGCGCAACGCGGCGGTGCCAATGGGACACATGGGGGACGCCTGGGACGTGGCGCACGCCGTGCTGTTCCTGGCCTCCGACGAGGCGCGCTTCATCACCGCGACCGAGATCGTGGTGGACGGCGGCAGCACTGCGGCGATGCCCTGATTTTTGCCCGCGGCTATGTGACCACGCGTCGCCGATCGCAGGCCTGTCTGGGCGCCCGAAAGCTGCGCGCCAACCGGTCCGCGATCATCGCCGCGATTGGACAGGGCAACCGGCTTGGTGTGCAATGCTTCGACCCCCAACAGGAGGAAAAACCATGGCCCAGGTTCCATCATCCGCATCCCGCGACCGCGTGCGCGACACCGTGCCGAAAATGATCGAGGTCACCGAACAGGTCCTGTTCGGCGACATCTGGGAACGCCCGGAACTATCCAAGCGTGACCGCAGCCTGATCGTCTGCGCGGTGCTCACCGCCACCTATCGCCCCGAGCAGCTTCGCGGGCATCTGCAGCGTGCCTTGGACAACGGCCTGACCAAGACCGAAATCTCCGAAATGATCACCCATGTCGCGTTCTACGCCGGCTGGCCAGCGGCGATGTCGGCAGCCAACCTCGCGCGGGAGATTTTCGAGGCCAATCCGTAAGCTGAGGGGACGCGAACGATGAAGGCGGGCTTTATCGGCCTTGGCACCATGGGCGCCAGCATGGCCGCGAATCTGCAGAAAGGTATCCAGAAAGACGGCCACACCGTCATGGTTCACGATGTCCGCCGCGACGCCGCAGCAACCCACCTCAAGAACGGCGCGGTGTGGGCCGACACGCCGGCCGCGATTGCCGCCACGTGCGACATCGTCTTCACCTCGCTGCCGGGACCGGTCGAGTTCGACGCGGTGAGCTATGGCGACGCCGGGCTGCTGTCCACGATCCGCGCCGGCGTGGCCTATTTCGACCTGACGACCAATTCGCCGACCACAGTGCGCGAGGCGCACACCGACTACCAGAACAAGGGCGCTCACCTGTTCGACGCCCCGGTCAGCGGCGGCCCGCGCGGCGCGGCGAGCGGCAAGCTGGCGATCTGGTGCGGCGGCGATGCCGAGGTGTTCGCCAAGTGGAAGCCGGTGCTGGACACCATCGGCGACGCGGCAACCCATATCGGCCCGATCGGTGCCGGTTCGGTCGCCAAGCTGGTGCACAACTGTTACGGCTACATTGCCACCGCCGCGGCGGCCGAGGTCTTCAGCATGGGCGTGAAGGCCGGAATCGAACCGCTGGCGATCTGGGACGCGGTTCGCCAGGGTGCCATCGGCCGACGCGGCGCGTTCGAGTCACTGACCGACCAGTTCCTGCCCAACAATTACGAGCCAGCCGCCTTCGCCCTGCGCCTGGCGCACAAGGATGTCAGTCTTGCCACCGCTCTGGGTCGAGAGCTCAACGTGCCAATGCGGCTCGCCAACCTGGCCCTGGCCGATCTCTCGGAGGGGCTGAACCGCGACTGGGGTAATCGGGACTCGCGGTCGATCATGCTGCTGCAGACCGAACGCGCCGGGGTCGAGATCAAGGTCGATCCGCAACGGCTGGCCGAGGCGATGGAGAACAAGACGAAGAACGGTTGACCGCCGCCGCTGCTCCGCGGCGCAGACATTGGAATTGCCCAACCGGATCAGTGGTTGCAATCGGCCGCGGCGTCGCAAATATGTTGGTTGATGCGCAACCGAATGAGAACCACCCGATGACATCCCAGGCTCGGCCCTGTCTGCCTCGGCATGGCCATGTCGGGTAGCAGCCTGTTCGGCGAGTTCCGCCGCTTCGCTCGCACCTCGGGTGCCGTTGGCGGGATCGCCGCCCGCGTCGCTGGAGAACGGGTCTTCGGCATCAAGACCGATCGGGCCTCGCATGCCGAGGATCTGAAGACCATCCTCGGCGGCCTGAAGGGGCCGCTGATGAAGGTCGCCCAGTTCCTGTCCACCGTGCCGGACGCATTGCCCGCTGAGTACGCCGCCGAGCTGGCGCAGTTGCAGTCGAACGCCCCGGCCATGGGCTGGAATTTCGTCCGCCGACGCATGGCCAGCGAACTCGGGCCGGACTGGCAGACGCGATTTGCGTCCTTCAGCCACGAAGCCGCCGCCGCCGCCAGCCTGGGGCAGGTGCATCGCGCCCGCCTGCCGGACGGAACCGAGGTCGCGTGCAAACTGCAATATCCCGACATGCCCAGCACGGTAGAGGCCGACCTGCGGCAGTTGAAGCTGGCGATGGCGGTGTATCACCGCATGGACAACGCCATTCAGCAAGACGAGATCTACAAGGAATTGCGCGAACGCCTGCGTGAGGAACTGGACTACCTGCGCGAAGCGTCGCAGATGCGGTTGTACGGCCTGATGCTCAATGGCCAGCCGGGCGTGCACGTGCCGGTTCCGATGCCGGCCTTCAGCACGCATCGTCTACTGACCATGACCTGGCTGGACGGAAGGCCGCTGATGCAGCGCCTGGCCGAGGATCCGCCGCAAGAGGAGCGTAATCGGATTGCCGAGGCGCTGTTCCGTGCCTGGTACGTGCCGTTCTATCGCTTCGGCGTGATCCATGGTGATCCGCACCTGGGAAACTATCAGGTGCGCCAGGACGGATCGGTCAATCTGCTCGACTTCGGCGCCATTCGGGTATTCGGGGCGCGCTTCGTCTCTGGGGTCATCGAATTGTTCGAGGCGGTGCGCGACCACGACGACGACAAGGCCCATCACGCGTACGAAACCTGGGGCTTCACCGATCTGTCGCGGGAAAAGATGGACGTGCTCAACATGTGGGCCCGGTTCCTCTACGAACCGCTGACCCAGGACCGCGTGCGAAACATACAAGAGACCAACGATCCAACCTTCGGCCGCGAAGTCGCCGAGCGTGTGCATGCCGGGCTGAAGCGCACCGGCGGGGTGATGCCGCCGCGCGAGTTCGTGCTGATGGATCGCTCTGCGATCGGGCTCGGCGGTGTCTTCGTGCGCCTTAAGGCGGAACTGAACTGGAGCCGCCTGTTCCACGATCTGATCGCCGATTTCAGCGAAGCGGCTTTGGCCCAACGGCAGGCTGCTGCGTTGGCTGAGGCCGGGGTTCCGTCGGCGCGCTAATCCAACCGTCAACGCCGGGCGCGGCGCACGGCCCGAGCTGCCACCGATTTGCCGACGAACCAGGCTTCCGGTCCAAAAAAGACCAGCGCAGGAGCCCCGTCATGATCGAACCGACGCCATTGCGACCCCGCCGCAAACGGCGACCGACCGGCAGCCTGGAAGCCCGCAACCAGGACGCCCGCCAGCGTATCCTGACCGCCGCTGGCGACCTGTTCCGAAAACATGGCGTCGATGGCGTCGGCGTCGATGCGGTGATGCACCAGGCCGGCCTCACCCACGGCGGATTCTATCTCCATTTCGCCTCCAAGGAAGCGCTGGCCGCCGAGGTCTCCCAGTCGATGCTGACCAAGGCCGCCGCCAAGTGGGACAGCATCAGCCGCTCCGCGGACCCCGACGCGGCGCTCGTTCAGAACGTCGACCACTACCTTGACCCGAGCCGCGTCGCCTCGGCGCACTGCTGTCCGCTCGCCACCATCGGCCCCGACGTCGCTCGTCGTTCGGCTTCGCGGCAGGCCGTTGCCGGTGCCCTGCGAGGCATGCTCGACGCGCTCGCTCGTGTACTGCCGGAGCGCCGGCAAGGCGCCCTTGCCGGATTGTCCACCATGGTCGGCGCGGTCGTGCTGTCCCGCCTCGCTGATGATCCGATACTTGCCCAGGCATTTCTCACCGCCGCCTCCGACAGCATCCTGCCGCCCAGACCGGAACCCTCCGCACCCTCGAACCCGCCGGCTTCGATCCCACCGGCGTCGGTTGCTTTAACATCGACCCCAACAGTCTCACCGATATTGGACGGTGGGTTTTCAATTGTTGGCGCCCCAGCCTGACAGGGACTAGGCGCACCCACTGAGCCTCCCATATCGAAGCTGGCACTGTTTGGAAATGCCTGCATGCGCACCCTGGTCAGCCTGTCGATTTTGGCGCTTTGTCTTTCCGCCTGCGGCACACTGCCGGCATCCCGAGGCACCCCATACCTGCCGCCTGGTGTCTACGGCGTTTACCAGGATAACGACATCGGTGCGATCAATCAGTCGGCCTGGGCGTTCGGCTCACCCGCCAACACTAGGGGCAATCCAATCGACGCCGCGAAGGCGGTCGTCGCGCTGGAGTATCTGTCCGGTGAACTGAGGGAAAACCCCCGCTGGTTCAGCATGGACGAATCGATAAAGCTCCGCATGGGCCAGGCGCGTGACCAGCTTCGCGCCGTTCTCGGCATCCGCCCCGGCACCCCGTCGCAACTTGTGGTCAACACCCTGCTGGCATTGAGCCTCGATCTGCAGACCGCCAACGGGCCGGCGGCGGGCAAGGTGCTGGCCTCACCGATCTTTGCCTACCCGCCGCAACAGACCATGCAGATCCTGGCAAACCTGCCCTACGTTCAAGAGGCGAATCTGGCGACCGCGCGGGCTCAGGAACAATCCTTCCCAGTCGGCGGCAATCGCGGCTGATTGCGCAGCCTTACCGCTCGGCCTTTTTGCCCTTCGCCGCTTCCGCGGTTACTTCGGCCGAGATCCGCGCCAGCACGCTTTCCACTCCGCCCGGCGCGGTTCGCGCCAATTCCGTCGCCGCGCGCCGCAACGCCTCACGCCGGATCAGCTCCGTTGTCAACGCCTCCCGCGCCGGATCGGGCTTGTCTTGCTCGGTCATCGCGTCCTCCGTCGCGCCCGCCGCACGCGATGCGGCGAGCGCCAAGCTTTATAGCAATCAGGCGTCCTTGGCCGGCGGTTCCACATGATCACCAACCATCGCCTCGGTGGTGATCATCAGCCCGCCGATCGAGGCGGCGTTCTGCAACGCGCAGCGCACCACCTTTGTCGGGTCCAGGATCCCGGCCTTGACCAGATCCTTGAAGTCCCCGGTCTGCGCGTCGAAGCCCCAGTTGTAGTCGTCCTTGTCCAGCGTTTTGCCCGAGATCACCGCGCCGTCCTCGCCACCATTGGCGGCGATCTGGCGCATCGGGGCCAGCGCGGCGCGACGCACGATCTCGATCCCGACCCGCTGATCCTCGTTGTCGCCCTTCAGCTTGGCCAGGATCTGCGAGGCGCGCGCCAACGCGACGCCGCCGCCCGGCACGATGCCTTCCTCGACCGCCGCGCGGGTCGCGTGCAGCGCGTCATCGACGCGGTCCTTGCGCTCTTTCACCTCGCTCTCGGACCCGCCGCCGACGCGGATGATGGCGACGCCACCGGCCAGCTTGGCCAACCGCTCCTGCAGCTTCTCCTTGTCGTAGTCCGAGGTGGTTTCCTCGATCTGGGCGCGGATCTGCGCACAGCGGCCCTGGATGTCGGCCTTCTTGCCGGCGCCCTCGACGACGGTCGTGTTCTCCTTGTCGATCAGCACCCGCTTGGCGCTTCCCATCATCGCCAGCGTCACATTCTCCAGCTTGATCCCAAGGTCCTCGCTGATCAGCTCGCCCTTGGTCAGGATCGCCAGGTCCTCCAGCATTGCCTTGCGCCGGTCGCCGAAGCCCGGCGCCTTGACAGCGGCAACCTTCAGGCCGCCGCGCAGTTTATTTACCACCAGCGTCGCCAGCGCCTCGCCCTCGACGTCCTCGGCGATAATCAGCAAGGGACGCCCCGACTGCGCCACCGCCTCCAGCACCGGCAGGATCGACTGCAGGCTAGACAATTTTTTCTCGTTCAGAAGAATGTAAGGGTTTTCGAGTTCGACCGTCATCTTCTCGGCGTTGGTGATGAAGTACGGCGACATGTAGCCGCGGTCGAACTTCATGCCCTCGACAACATCGAGTTCGGTCAGCGCGGTCTTCGCTTCCTCGACGGTGATGACGCCCTCGTTGCCGACCTTTTGCATCGCCTGCGCGATCATCTTGCCGATGTCGGCCTCGCCGTTGGCCGAAATCGTGCCGACCTGGGCGGTTTCCGCCTGGGTGGTGATTTTCCGCGACCGCTTCTTCAGTTCCTCGACCAGCGCGGTCACCGCCTTGTCGACGCCGCGCTTGAGGTCCATCGGGTTCATCCCGGCGGACACCGCCTTGGCGCCCTCGCGGATGATCGCCTGCGCCAGCACGATCGCCGTGGTGGTGCCGTCGCCGGCGATGTCATTGGTCTTGCTGGCCACCTCGCGCACAAGTTGAGCGCCCATATTCTCGAACTTGTCAGAAAGCTCGATCTCCTTGGCGACGGCAACGCCGTCCTTGGTGCTGCGCGGTGACCCGTAGCTCTTGTCCAGCAGCACGTTGCGTCCCTTGGGACCCAGTGTGACCTTCACCGCCTCGGCGAGGGTATCAACCCCGTGCGTCATGCGCTGGCGGGCATCGCCTCCGAATCGAACGTCCTTGGCAGGCATGTGCGTATCCTTCCCGAAAATCGACTGCGTCGCCGGCTGCTGACCGGCACCGGCCGGTGACGAGGTTATCAGTCGCTCGCCGAACGCGCTGGCGAGCGGGCGATCAGGCAAGTTAAACCTGCCCGCCGCGACAGATTTGGTTCACCGGTGCGCCGCCTTTAGCACTCTTCCCGTGCGAGTGCCAGGGGCTAATTCCGTCGGCCGCCGCGCTTGGCGAAAGCCGACTGGGGTGTTCACCCGTTGCTGGCTGTCAACGCGCATCCGTCGTGTAGTCGTTGGCTGGCGTGCTTGGACCCCCCGCGTGGCGGAGATTCAGCCTGCTCCTCGGCGATCGCCGGCGACTATCCCGCGACGGCTAGACTTTACGGGTTGCGGCTGCAGCAGCGGTGCATGAA
The DNA here is from genome assembly GCF_965277825.1 of Rhodopila sp. Taxonomy (NCBI): domain Bacteria; kingdom Pseudomonadati; phylum Pseudomonadota; class Alphaproteobacteria; order Acetobacterales; family Acetobacteraceae; genus Rhodopila; species Rhodopila sp. The sequence goes on from NZ_OZ255846.1 coordinate 2,924,064, forward strand.
GTGGACTGGGCAACGTTCCAGCGCGGGTCTACTCCGCCAGTTGCCTGCGAATTGCCATCAGTTCTTGTCTACGGTCATCGCTGGTTTCCGGATATGACATTTTCAGCTTTTGCAACGTCTCCAAAATGATCATCGATACGATCAACCGAGCATTGTCCTTGTCGTCGGCGGGGACGATGTACCAGGGCGCGTGGTCGGTGCTCGTGGTGCTCAGGCATTCCTGGTAGGCCGTCATGTACTGAGGCCAGAACGAACGTTCCTTGACGTCGGACCGACTGAACTTCCAGTTCTTCTCCGGCTCGTCGATGCGGGCCAAAAAGCGCTTCCGCTGTTCGTGCCTCGACAAGTGCAGGAAGAACTTGATGGTCCGGGTTCCGTTTTCATGCAGATGGCGTTCCAGGTCCAGAATGGAGCGATAACGGCTTTTCCAGACAGCGGCTTCATTGATCGGTTCGACCAGGCCCTCGTCGTGCAAAAGTTCCGGATGCACGCGCACGACTAGGACTTCCTCGTAATACGAGCGATTGAAGATGCCGATGCGCCCGCGTTCCGGCAATTGTCGGTTGGTCCGCCACAGAAAATCGTGCTGCAGCTCGGTTTCACTCGGTTGCTTGAAGCTGTACACTTGACAGCCCTGTGGATTGACCCCGGACATCACGTGCTTGATCACGCCATCCTTTCCCGCCGCGTCCATGGCCTGGAAGATCAGCAGCATGGCGTGACGGCGGGAACTGTACAGCAACTGCTGTTGCTCGCTCAGCGCCGCGACATGGTCGTCCAGGATCTTGTGATAGTCATGCTTTGATCTGTAGACCTTCTTCACCTCGGTCGGCCACTTCTTCAGCTCAACATGGGCGCCCTCGGGGACACGAAAATCCTTGGGTTCGATTTTCATCGCTTTCCTTCAGCAGGCGCCTGTTGCAAAGCAAAGACGGCTTCTGCGGCGTTGCGCTCCTAGCGTCAAGCCGGCGCATCGAACCGATCAAAGGGCCTGTCGTGGCCGAACCGATATTGACGCCCGCCGCCGTCGCGGGCCTGATCACGCGGGGAGGACTCGCGGATGCGGCTTGGTGACGAAGCGGAAGCGATGCGCCGTGGCGAGATGGGCGCGGCCAGGCGTTGGGCGGTCGAGCACCAGATCCGCGTCGGTGGTTACCTCGGGGCACGCGACCTCATTGCCGTGCGACAGGCCCATATCGTGGCTGACAGCGAGTCGCTCGGCGAAGCCGGCGTGGTGCTGCTTGAACGCCTCGCGGCGATGCCGGAAACCGAGCGGCTGGTGCGCATCCCAACCATAACCGATCCGCGCGGCACCGACTTCGGCGCCGCGGCCCGGTTGCGTCAGCAGGACTGGATAGTCGCGCTGGAGCGCCGCACCTGCAACGCGTTCGCCGCGCTTGGGATCCTGATGACCGACACTTGCATCAACTACCAGACCATCATGCCGCCGGTGCGCGGCGAGCACATGGCCTATGGCGACACCGGCGTGGCGATCTACTGCAACTCGGTGTTCGGGGCGCGGTCGAACTTCGAGGGCGGACCGTCCGCGCTGGCTGCCGGGCTGACCGGCTTCACCCCGCGCTATGGCTACCATCTCGACGAGTGCCGCCGCGGGTCATTGCTGATCGAGGCGGCCTGGACGCCTGGCGCGCTGCACGAATGGGGCGCGTTCGGCGGCGTGGTCGGCCGCCTCGCTGGGGATTACTGGCGGGTGCCGGTGATCCGCGGCCTGGACCGCGTGCCCGGATCGGACGAGCTGAAACACTTCGGTGCCGCGATGGCAAGTTTCGGCAGCGTCGCGATGTTTCATATCGAGGGCGTCACGCCCGAGGCAGCCAATGCGTTCGACGCGGCGCCACCAGCGCCGATCACCGTGGGACGCGCCGACACCGCCGCTCTGCTGGGCGAATACGCCGGCGGCGGCGACGCGGTCGATGTCGTGGTGTTCTCGTCACCGCAGTTGTCGCTGCTGGAGTTGCGGATGTTGGCCGAACGCCTGGACGGACGCCGCGCCACGGTGCCGCTGCTGGCGATCACCAGCCCGCAAGTGAAGCCCGACGCCGACCGCATGGGCCTGACCGCCCGGATCGAGGCGTCGGGCGCGATGCTGCTGTCCGGCATGTGCTTCTATCAAAGCTATGCCCGTGAACTGGCCGAGGCGAACGGCTGGAAGCGACTGGCGACGAATTCGGCCAAGCTGACCAACATCCTGGGCGGCTATGGCTACGCGCCGGTGCTGTTGTCGATGGACCAGTGCATCGACGCCGCCTGTTCGGGCCACTTCCGGTGACCGCCTACCCGGCGAAGGCGGCGATGGGCCGCTCGGTTCGCGGCCAGGCGCTGGTGGCGAGCGACGGATTTTCCGCGCGCTACGACCTGGATCGCACCGCCGGTGTGTTCTCGCGGCCCCAGCACGCGCTGTTCGGACGGTCCTATGTCGGGCTGGTGCTGATCCTGGACCGGGCCAAGGGCGGCGTGGCGACGGCGTGGATGCTGCACGAAATGGCGGCACGCGGCATGCTGCCAGCGGCGCTGGTGTTCAACACCGTCAATCCGATCATGGTGCAGGGCGCGGCGCTGGCCGACGCCACGATGATGTCCGGCTTCGAGGTCGATATCACCCGCGCGGTAGCTGACGGCGCGCTGGTGCAACTGGATACAGCGGTCGCTCCGGCGATGCTGCGAGTGCTGGGCTGATCGCCGATCACGAGGGCAAAGGAACACCAACGTGGCGTCGGCGACTGCATCGGCATGGTGGTGATCGAGGGAACCGTGCGCTGCGGGCGCAGCCGCAAACGCCGCCGGCGGAACGGGCAGCCGAGGTGCTTAGGTAGCGCGGCGCGGCCGCGAAACCAGGCATCATCGTGCCGCCGCGGCCGCGGCGTGGAAGCGCCGAACCTGGTCGATATCCTTATCATGCGACCCCCGCTTGTCGGTCCTAGTCTTGGAATCGACACCAGCCGGTCGAACCGCGCGAATCGCGGCGGCGACGTTGTCGGGTCCAAGGCCACCGGCGAGGATCACCGGTGTGCGCACCGATCGGACGATTTGGCGGCTGATGCTCCAGTCATGCGTGACACCCAGTGCGCCGATCTGCCGATCCCGAGGATGATAACTGTCGAGCAGAAGGAAATCCGCGATACCGTCGTAGCTACGTGCGATGCGCAGGCTGGGTTCACCGAACACCGGCACGCTGCGCATGATAACCAGGCCAGGCGATCGGTTCTTCAGCTTTGCAGCGTCTGCCGGGCCGAGCAGTTCAGCAGCCGCGCCAAGGTGAACGATGGCCGGGGTGAGGTGGCGCAGCGCGGTTTCGATCTGGCTGAACTCGGCGGTCAGAAACAACGCCACGAATTTCGATGGAGGAATGATATGGCCGGCGATCCGCGCCGCCTCCGCGACCGACAGTTCACGCGGGAACTCTCCATCACCGATCAGCAAGCCGATATGGCTGATGCCGATGGCTGACAGCGCGGCTGCCTGTTCGGGTGTGGAAACCTCGTAAATCTGGGTCAGCATGGGCATTGCCTGATGGCTTGCCGGAGGCACCCAAGCGCGTGTCCGGATCGTCGTCAAGCGTGTCACCAACGCAGCCGTTGGACAGTCGCAAGCGCTGCGCGAGCAATCTTGCGGTTGTGAACAAAGGCCTCGGAACGGCTGCGGCCAAGCGGCGTTTCCGGCCGGAACCGAAGGAATCCTTATGAGTCAGTCAGCCTCCGCCCCCGACAACCCGCTCAAATTCGAGCCGGACATGGAACATTTTGAGGAGAACGAGGCCGATACCGAGATCGGGCTGGAAGATGCGCTGAAGAGCATCCGCGAGACCACGTTTGAGCATTCCGGCCACGCGATGCGCAGCGTGCATGCCAAGTCGCACGGCGTGTTGTTCGGCAGCCTGGCGGTACCCGAAAATCTGCCCGGCGTGCTCGCCCAGGGGCTGTTTTCAAAGGGCGGCAACTATCGGGTTGTGATGCGGCTCTCGACCGTGCCGGGCGACATTCTGAATGACAGCGTGTCCACACCGCGAGGCGTGGCGATCAAGGTGATCGGCGTGGACGGAGCCCGGTTGCCTGGCAGCGAAGCCGACGTGACGCAGGATTTTCTCATGGTTAACGCGCCCGCCTTTAGCGCACCGACCGCGGCGAAATTTCTCGGCAATCTAAAGACCCTGGCCGGCACAACGGACAAATACGAGGCGGTGAAGGAAGTCCTGTCCCGCGTTGCTCGCGGTACTGAAGCCATCCTGGAGGCGTTCGGCGGGAAGAGTTCCACTGTCGTCACCATGGGAGGCCACGCGGCGACCCACATCCTGGGTGAGACATTTTACAGCCAGACGCCGTTTCTGTTTGGCCGCTATATTTGCAAGTTCGCGCTGGTGCCGTCCTCGCCCGGACTGCGGGCGCTGACCAGGCAATCGGTCGACGTGAACGCTCGCCCGGATGCGCTGCGCGAAGCGGTGATCGAGCATTTCGGCCGCGACGGTGGCGAATGGGAGTTGCAGGTTCAGCTCAATACCGACCTGCAAACCATGCCGATCGAGGACGCGTCAGTGCCGTGGCCGGAAGACAAGAGTCCATACGTTACTGTCGCACGGATCTCGGCGCCGGCACAGGATGCCTGGAGTGCCGAGAACGTGGCTGCGGTGGATGACGGTGCGTCATTTGCGCCGTGGCATGGGCTTGCCGCACATCGTCCGCTTGGCGGCGTCAACCGAGCGCGAAAGGATGCCTACGCGAACGCCGCCGAATTTCGCGGCAGCCATAACGGTTGTCCAATAAAAGAGCCCCCAGGCGGCGAGTTCGGCTAGCCGGTCGAAGGGTGCATGAGGACCAAGTCAGGACCGCAAGTAGTGTGCCCGATCCTGGCCGGCGAGTCGCGCAAGTCGACTGCCAACATGGCCGTTGTTAATTCGTTATGATTGGCGGTTGTATCACGGAGGCAACTCTCGCCCCGCCAACGCACGATAGACCGTGTTGCGTGACACCCCAAGACGCCGAGCGGCTTCACTGATGTTGCCGGATGTGGAAACCAGCGTTTCGCGGACATTCCCGCGGATTAACCCCCTCAACCTGGCTGGCGTAGAAGCAGCGGCACCCTGCGTCTCGACCGGCGCCCCATCGAGCACGGCGGCGACATCCTCACCGGTAATCGCGGCGCCGCTCGCCGACAAACTCAGGCGAGTCAGCACGCTCCGCAGTTGGCGGATGTTGCCCGGCCGTCAGCCAGGAGATCCTTGGCGTGGTCGACATCTCCGGCCCGCCCACTACTTATCAGCGCACCAACCTCAGGCGTATCGCGCAGCACACTGTATCGAAAGGCGGCGCGTTGGGGTATGCGACTGTAACTTCGTCACGCCAAGATGCCGAGCGCTCTGAACAGTTGCCTTAAGTCGGCTAATTAGGCGTTGTGCTACTCCGAAAACTATTGTTCCACGGTCGTACCATACGGGATTCGAACCCTTGTTAGCGCCGTGAACGCTAGCCTTGGGCTGGCTTGAGGATGCCGGCAAGCACGTCACGCATCGTTCGCGGGCGGCGGCCGAGCAGCGTTTCCAGCGTGGGGTCAACCGCGGCGAAGTCGCCCCGCCGGGCGCCCCGAAATACCCCGAGCAGCATCTCCACCATCGGCGCGGGCAGGCCGTCGGCCACTTTCGCGTCGCGCCATTCGTCGTCGGATACCATGACCCGCTTGATCTCGCGCCCGGTCAGTTCCGACCCGATGGCGGCAAGATCCGCCATGGTGAACGTCTCAGGCGCGGTCAATGGGGGCGTGATGCCGTCCAGGCGTCCTTCCTCAGCAAGCAGGATCGCGTCAGCCTCCGCCAAGTCAGCGCGCGCGGTCCAGCTCACCGGACCGTCCTCGGGGGCGCGGATTTCGCCGGTATCGAAAGCGCGGCCGACGAGGTGGAACGCACTCTCGGCGTAGAAGCCGTTTCGCAGTGACGTGAACGGCATCCCTGCCTCGGCGAGGAACGCCTCGATCGCGGCGTGATCACTGAAGGGCGATGCGGCGTGCGTGCCCATGTGACTCTCGGGTGGGACCTCCATGTCGGCTTCGGCCTCGCCAACCCGGCGATCTTCGCAGCAATGTATGGCGACCCGCGTCCCGGCGCGACGTCGCCCGCAGCGGCTCGGGCGCTGGCGATGCTGCGGCAGCGGATGCGGTCGCTGGCACTCGCCGGGCGGCTACGCGTCGATGAGCGTCGGGCGGCCGACATGGTGCGCGCTGCCGCCTGCGGCGTGGTTTTCATCCTTCTGGAGCTGCCTGTGGATGAACCCGATGCCGGCCTGTCCGCGGCGACGCGCGAGGCCGTCATTGCTGCGATCATCACCGATGGGCCGGGACCGCAACGGCTGACTCTGGCGTCGGTTTCGACCACGCTGCGGGCGTTGCTGCCGGGCGCGGGTGGATTGACCGAAGGTGAACGGCACCTGCTCGCCGAATGGCTCGATCGGATGGTCCGATCCGCTTTGTGAAACAGTCCCTTCAAGCCCGTCGCGGACCACTGACGAGGTCCGCGGCGCTAGATCGCAAGACTCAGGCGAAGCGCGGGTCCCGCTACCCAGGCGCGGCCAGCAGCAAACGGTTGATCCGCTCCAGCGCCTCGAAGGTCTGCCGCCACGCCTTGGCGAAAACCTCCGGCTTGCTGCCGCGCCCAGCCAGGATGGCGCCGATCTGGCCCACGCTGCGCTCGCCATCGATCAGCGGCAGGATCGCCGAAGCCAGCGGCGGCAACGCGACCGGCAGCCGCAGCCCGTCGAAATTGATCAGCAAGGTGCCGTCCGGCCGGATCCAGCCCGCCATGGTCTCGCCCGAGATCTCGCGACACACTGGCACCGCCGTCTCGGCCAACGGATCCGGGCGCGGCGGCACCGCGTCGTCACGCACGCAATAGACGATGTGCACCGCCATGTTGCCGGCCAGCGCCTCGGCCAGCGCCGCATGCTCGATCGCATCCATCGCCTCCAGCCTGGCGCGCAGCTTGGGGTCGGGCAGCAATGGAGCCGGGTCGTAGCGGATCGGTTCCACCCAACAGATCACCCTCAGCCCGGCCTGGGTCAGTAGCGCGTTGAGCTCGGGCACCGTGAACGCCCGATCCCTTGGGTTCAGCAGCAGATCGTAGAGCCCAGCGTCGCCGCCATTGACGTGATCGTCAAAGTTGCGGTTGATCCGCAGCCACTGCGTCTCCGGCAGATGCCGCATTACCCGCCTGGCCACGTCAAGCCGCTGCTGCGGCGGCTGCTCCGAGGGCGCCAGCCGGCCTAGCGCGTCCTGCATCATGTATACCCCGGTGCGGCCGTGTGGCGCATACACCATCAGCCCCATGCCGCCGTTCGGCGCCAGCACAGACAGCAAGGCCCGCAGCCCCGCCGCCGGATCGGGCAAATGGTGCAGCACCCCGCAGCAATCGATATAATCGAACAGTCCGAGCCCAGATCCCGGCAACTCCAGCAGCGACTGCTGTTCCCAGGCGATGTTGGTCAATCCGCGCGCCTCCGCCCGGCCGCGAGCGATCGCCAGCGCCGCGGCGGACCGATCCAGCCAGGTCACCCGCCCCGCCCGACCCAGCCGCGCCATCTGCTGCGCCAGCATGATCGTGCCGTCGCCGGTGCCGCCACCGGCGAACAGCGCGTTCAGCGCCATCGACGTCGGCCGCGCCGCGCCGAACACCCAGTGATCGACCTCGCGCAGGTGACTCGGGCTGCCGACGATCAGCCGTTTCGCCTCCTCCCGAGGGTCGCGCTTCGGATACGGATAGGCCTCGTACTGCCCGGCGAGGCGAAGATCGGTGGCATCGGTCATCCCGCCCGCATTTAGAGTATCCGGCTCCGCCCGGCTACCTTCGCACCCCGATCCGTGCGGAAAGCCGACGCGGGCCACGCTCTCACCGGCAAGCCTCGGATCAATCCGCCGCGCGCCCGCGACTCCGCCGCCAGTAACATCCCGCCCAAAGCTGAGCCAAACTGCCCCGATGGTTGAATCCAGGACGCGCGGCTACTCCGGCATTGGCGCCGAGGGAATCTCCAAGTCGACCAATATCGGCGCGCTGCTGCGCACCACTCATGTTTTTCCGCGCGTCGTTCTGCTTCACCATCGCCACCGGCTGGGACTCCCGCGCTCCGCGCGCACCACCTACACCGCCCATACCCGGCTGCACGTGCCGACTTGGCGCTACCCGACATTGAACGACCCGTCGCTGCCCGCGGCTGCGCCCGGGTCGAGGTCGAACTGCTGCCCGACGCCGTCGATCTGCCCACCTTCCGTCAATCGTGGCCGCCGCCTACGTGATCGGTCCGGAACGTGCCGATCTGCTGGCGCGGTGCGATCACATGATCCGCATCCCGACCCGATCCGCCGCCAATCTCGCAGTCGCCGGTGCGCTGGTGCTATGTGACCGGCTGCTGCAGCGAGGTCGGTTCGCCGATCGCCCAGTCGGCTTGCGCGGCCCGCTCGATACCCTCGCACCGTCCGGCCACGGCGCGCCTCGCTTCCGCAAGACCAACCCCGACTGGCTGCGCCCCTATTCGCCACAATACGATCCGCCGCAAAACGACCGGGAGCGCCCCCCGATCCGCCGCCCCCTGGCGCGGCGCACAACAACGCGAATAAGCGATGACCGCGCCGCGCTTGGCAGGCGTCCCCGCCGGCCCTATTGCTGCGCCGATGAACACTCGATTCCGCCGCCTGCTGACCGTTGCCCTGCTGCTGGCCATACCGGCCGCCGCCGCCGAGACCAAGAAGACGCCGCCCCCGACCCACAAATCCGCCGCCCTAGCCGGCCCGAAAATGATCGGCCGGTTCGATGACTGGACCGCCGCTACTCACACTGAATCCGGCCAGTCCGTCTGCTACGCCTTCACCCGGGTGCAAAGCTCGGCCCCCGCACTCCCCAGCCGAGGCCCCGTGGTGCTGACCGTGACCGAGCGTCCCGCGGGCCGCGACGCCGTTGCCATCGAGGCCGGTCTGACCTACGCCGCCAACGCCACCGTCACGCTGCAGGTCGATCAGACCGGCCTCGACTTCTACACTTCGGGCCGCAACGCCTTCGCCCGTGACGGCAAGGCCGCGGTCGTCGCCTTCACCAAAGGCAGCCGAGCCATCGCCCGCTCGCCGGCACCCCATGAAGTTACCGATAGCTTCAGCTTGAAAGGCTTCAGCCAGGCCTACGCCGCGATCGTCAAGGCATGTCCGGCGAAATGACCGACCTGTCCGCCGCCGATCGCACCCGTATCCTGGCAAAGTCCGCGCTGTTCGATCCGCCGGCGGCGACCGCGGCCGACGGCCGACGCGACCTCGTCGGCCTCGATCGAGCCGAACTCGCCGCCGAGATCGACGCCATCGGCGAACCATCGTTCCGCGTCAAGCAGTTGTGGCACTGGATCTACCACCAGGGAGTGACCGACTTCGCCGCCATGTCCTCGATCGCCCGGCCCTTGCAGGGTCGCCTCGCGGACCACTTCGTCATCGGTCGACCCCAGGCCGCCATCGTGCAAACCAGTACTGATGAAACCCGCAAATGGTTGTTCCGCTTCCGCGATGGCCAGGAAGCCGAGACCGTCTACATCCCCGACCCGGCCGAGGACCGCGGCGCGGTCTGTGTCTCCAGCCAGGTCGGCTGCACCCTATCCTGCCGCTTCTGCCACACCGGCACCCAGACCCTGGTGCGCAACCTCGGGGCCGCCGAGATCGTCGGTCAATTCATGGCCGCCCGCGATGCCTACGGCGAATGGCCGTCGCCCAAGGGTGAGACCCCGAGGCTGTTGTCGACCATCGTGCTGATGGGCATGGGCGAGCCGCTGTACAACTACGCCAACGTCGCCAAGGCAATGAAGATCGTCATGGACAATGAAGGCATCGGCCTGTCGCGCCGCCGCATCACGCTGTCCACCTCCGGCGTGGTGCCGATGATGGACCGCGTGGGGGCGGAACTCGGCGTCAACCTCGCGGTCTCGCTGCACGCCGTGCGCGACGACCTGCGCGACGAACTGGTGCCGCTGAACCGCAAATACCCGATCGCCGACCTGCTCGCCGCCTGCCGCCGCTACCCCGGCTCCTCAAACGCCAGGCGCATCACCTTCGAGTATATCATGTTACAAGGAATTAACGACTCCGCCGCCGACGCGCGCGAACTGGTGCGCCTGATCGCCGGCATGCCGGCCAAAGTCAACCTGATCCCGTTCAACCCGTGGCCGGGTTCGCACTACCAACCCACCGGCAAGGCCGCGCTCGACCGCTTCGCCGCGATCGTCAACGCCGCCGGCTTCGCCGCCCCGATCCGCACCCCGCGCGGTCAGGACATCCTGGCCGCCTGCGGCCAGTTGCGCACCGACACGAGTATGGGCAGCAAACCACCGCGCGCCGTTTTATCTTGACCGCAGTGCCAATGTTGATCCAGCTCCGGCAGCATTAGCTTAAATTTGGAGCGAAAGCTCCTATATCTTGCCGCTGGTGCTGTAACGGCAGCGGCAAAGGTTAGGAGCGATGGCAACAGAAGCAAGCAATGGCCCCAAGCGTGCCCGTGGTCGGCCCAAGAACTTTGATCGCTCGATTGCCCTGCGTCAGGCGATGAAGCTTTTTTGGGAGCGCGGTTACGAAGGCGCCTCGTTCGACGATCTGATCACCGCCATGGGCATCAGTCCGTCCAGCTTCTACAACTCGTTCGGCAGCAAGGAGCGGTTGTATCAGGAGGCCACGGAGGCGTTCATGGCGCGTTCCAGCGAATGGTTTGCCGGCGAACTCGGGGCCGCCATAGATGCAAAGACAGCCTTCCACCAGCTCCTGAATGCGGCTGCGCGCGAGGCCACCCTCGATGACATGCCTTCGGGCTGCATGATCTCGCTGGCCGGCACGCATGTCTCCCCAGCGCTCATCGCCTTGCGAGACAGAATGGCAGGGTATCGGCGCGCCGGACAGTCGGCGATGGCCGATCGCATTCGCAGAGGCATCAGCGAAGGCGACGTGCCGAAAGATACCAATGTCGAAGCGCTGGCCGCGTTCTACAGCGCGTTGTCGCGCGGCATGGTGGTTCAGGCACGCGATGGGGCGTCCCGCGAGCGTCTTCTGGAGATCGTCGAAGTCGGCATGCGCGCCTGGCCCGCGGTGCCGAGCGGGCACGCGCGAGCCAATCACCAGCGGTCACGGGCGCAATCCCCAGCCACGAGCGCCCGGGTCTCGCCGAAATAGGCACCTCGCCAACCGGGCCTGATGCGCGGACTACTCCCCGCCAAAGCAGCCACTCGGTAATTGTTGCCGCCGCTCCAGTATTTCCCTTGATTGCAGGTCCGTGCCGCTCCACCTGCAATTTATTGGAGCGATCTCTCCAATTTCACCGTGATTAGGAGAGTGCCGCCATGGCAAGGTTCACCGATAAGATCGCTGTCGTAACTGGCGCCTCGAAAGGCATCGGCGCGGGCATCGCGAATCGGCTCGCGGCGGAAGGCGCGTCAGTTGTTGTCAACTACGCGTCGAGCAAGGACGGTGCGGACCGGATCGTCCGTGACATCGTGCAGGCTGGCGGCAAGGCGGTCGCCATCGGCGCCAGCGTGACGAACGAGGATGAAGTGACGCGGCTGTTTGAAGAAGTTCGCAGGGCCTTCGGGCGCGTCGATGTGCTGGTGAATAATGCCGGAATTTATGCTCCGGCACCGATCGAGGGTCTTTCGGTCTCGGAATTCAACCGGCACTTCGACACCAACGTGCTGGGCCTGCTGCTGGTGACGAAGGCCTCGCTCCCGCTATTCCCGGCGAACGGCGGCAGCATCGTCAATATCAGCTCCGTGGTCAGCACGCTCGCGCCGCCAGCCGCCGCGATCTATGTCGGCACGAAGGGCGCGGTCGACTCGATCACCAAGTCCCTGGCGAAAGAACTCGCACCCCGGAAGATACGGGTCAACGGCGTCAATCCTGGATTCGTCATCACTGAAGGGACGCATTCCGCGGGCATGGCTGGCGGTGAGTTCGAGGCTTATGCGGTCGCCAATACGCCGCTCGGACGCCCCGGCCAGCCCGAGGACATCGCGGCGTCGGTCGCGTTCCTTGGCTCCGACGACGCGAGCTGGATTACCGGCGAGTCACTGCTCGTCGCCGGCGGCGCGGGAATGTAGCCGCTTGGGGGCACCCCGCCTCCGAACCATGCAGAAAAGCTAAATTAGAAGCCTCTCAATCCATGAAAGGGCCAGTCACAATGGCCAGCAGATTTACCGACAAAGTTGCCGTCATCACCGGCGGCAGCAGCGGCATCGGGCTTGCGGCCGCCAAGCGGTTCGTCGAGGAAGGCGCCTATGTCTTCATCACCGGCCGGCGTCAGGCGGAGCTCGACCAGGCCAAGGCGGCGATCGGACGGAATGTCTCGACGGTCCAGGGCGACATCGCCGATCTTGGCGACCTCGACCGGTTGTATGACCAGGTTCGCGAGGAGAAGGGAAGGCTCGACATACTCGTAGCCAGCGCTGGCTACGCGGAAGTCGTGCCTCCCATGGCCGTCACGCCCGAGCATTTCGACAAGATGTTCGGCATCAACGCCCGTGGGACGTTCTTTTCTGTCCAAAAAGCAGTGCCGCTGATGCGCGACGGCGGCGCGATCGTGCTCGTCTCGTCCGGCGCGCACATGAAGGGCGAGCCCGGCTACGTGACTTATGCTGCCACCAAGGCGGCCGTCCGATCCTTCGCAAGGAGTTTCGCGGCCGATCTCAAGGGCCGCGGCATCCGCGTGAACAACCTGAGCCCGGGGCTGATCGAGACGCCGATCATCAATGGCCAGTTCGCGACGAAACAAGCAGCCGACGGCTTCCGCGAGATGTTCAAGCAGATCACGCCGCTGGGCCGCATCGGCCGGCCCGAGGAGATGGCGGCTGCCATCCTGTTCCTCGCCTCTGACGACAGCAGCTACAGCACGGGCATCGACCTGGTTGCGGACGGCGGCATCACTCAGCTCTGAGAGGCCATCGCCACCAGGCCGCGACGGTCCCAGCCGATACACCCCAGTGGATGGAAACTTCTATGTACATCAATAAGTCACGCGACACCGCACCGACGGCCGCCGGCCTGGCCGCCAAGCTGACCGCCAACACCATCACCACAGCCGATGGCACCGTCCTGCATTACAAGGACTGAGGCAGCGGCCCGCCTGTCGTCTTCAGCCATGGTTATCCGCTGTCGTCGGACGCCTGGGAAAACCAGATGATGTTCCTGTCCCAGCACGGCTTCCGCGTCATCGCGCATGATCGCCGCGGGTTCGGCCGGTCGAGCCAACCAAGCCAAGGCTATGACTATGATACGTTTGCCGACGACCTGGCCGTGCTGATCGATGCGCTCGATCTGAAAGACACCACACTTGTCGGCCACTCCATGGGCGGCGGAGAAATCGCCCATTATATCGGCCGTCATGGCGAAAAGCGCGCAGCGAAAGCCGCCTTCGTCGCGGCTGTTACACCCTTTCTGCTGAAAACCGAGACGCATGCCGGTGCACCCAAGGAGGTCTTCGACGGCATGCGCGCCGCAGTGCAGGCGGATCGCTCACAATATTATCGGGACACCACGATGCCCTATTACAGCTTCAACCGTACTGGTGCGGATGTCTCGGAAGGTGCGCGCCAAAACTTTTGGCGCCAAGGCATGATGACCGGTATCCTTGCAGCCTATTATGCGATCGGCGCCTTCTCGGAAACGGATTTTCGCGAAGACCTGGCAAAGATCAGTGTGCCGACGCTGGTCGTGCATGGGACAGACGACCAGATTGTGCCGATCGAAATCTCCGGCAATTTGATGGCAGGCATCGTCAAGCAAGCGCAACTCTTGCGTTATGAAGGCGGCTCGCACGGCTTGCCAATTACACAAAAGGATTAGTTGAACGCCGATCTGCTGGCCTTCCTGCAGTCATGAATAGATTTGCTGAGTCGGGTGCCGCTACGTGCGCCGGCGCAGTGGTTCAGACCGGTCCTAGTCTAGGCGCAGCTTTAGTCATCGTTGCTTCAACCGCAATGACCCGTCAGCACGCCGCTCGATCGGCCCGGCGTCCCGCCTGGCCCGGTGATCGGTTTACCGAGCTGCGGCGGACCTAATGGTCCGCGGCGCCATGGCCCCTTTTTGGTGATCGGATCGTCGTTGATGACCGGCTCACCTATCATCTCTTTCAGCCAAATGCGCCGACCTTGGCGGCGACCCGCAGCAGCAGAAGCAAGGTCGGCCCGGTAATGGCGTAGAGCAGGGCAACCTGCCATTTCACCAGCCGCAAATCAGCGCGCACGGCAGCAAACCCCGAGCGGTGTTCCTGCCGCACATCGGCGAACTCGGCTTTGTATTCCTGCCGGACAGCGGCGAACTCAGCTTGGCTCTCTTGCCGCAGGGCAGCGAACTCAGCCTGGCTCTTTTGCCGGACAGCCGCGAACTCAGCCTGGCTCTCTTGCCGCATGGCAGCGAACTCAGCGTGGCTCTCTTGCCGAACAGCGGAGAACCCAGCCTGGTTTTCTTGGCGCATGACGGCGAATTGCGGTTCCAATGTTGCCATCGCCTCGGCCGCTTTGGTGGCCTTGTCCTCGGCCACACCGATGCTGCGCAAGGCGTCATAGATTTCGACAACCATGGTGGCCATTTACGCCGGTCCTGATCCACCTGTTTTAAACAGGATTACCCTAGCGGGTCCATATCGGTTCGGCAATCGCTCCGTCTCGCCCCAACCGGCGCCGCAAATTCGGCCGTGCCGGAACCAGCCAAAGCACCCGACCCGCCGGGTAGCCTGGCGAGCGTACTCACCACCCCAATAGACCGGCGTTGAATCAACCCGCCCTGCGGTCTACCTTGCCATCCATGGCACGCCTCAGCGTCAACCTCAATAAGATCGCCCTGCTGCGGAATTCCCGCCGCTCCGGAGTGCCCGACCTCGCCCGCTTCGGGCTGCTGGCGCTGCACGCCGGCGCGCAAGGCCTGACCGTGCATCCGCGCCCCGACCAGCGCCATATCCGCGCCGACGACGTGCCGATGCTGGCCGACCTGATGCGCCCCTTCCGTCCCGCCAAGGAATTCAACATCGAGGGCTACCCCGACGACCGCTTCATTCAAATCATGCAGGCTTACCGCCCCGAACAGGCAACTTTGGTGCCCGACGCGCCGACCGCGTTCACCTCCGAGGAGGGCTGGAAACTCGATGCCGCCGAGGCCAGGTTCGCAGCCCCGGCGATCGCCAGGATCAAGGCGCTGGGCTGCCGGGTGATCCTGTTCATCGATCCCGACCCCCAGGTGATCGACAGAGTCCGCCAGGCCGGTGCCGACGGCGTGGAAATCTACACCGGCTCCTATGCCGCCGCGTTCCGTGAGCACCGCCACCAGCCGATCCTGGAACACATCGAACAGACCGCCGCGGCAGCCCGTTCGGCCGGGCTGCTGGTCAACGCCGGACACGACTTGAACCTGGCCAACATTCCGCCGCTGATCGCCGCGGTCCCGTTCCTAGCCGAGGCCTCGATCGGCCACGAGCTGACCGCCGACGCCCTACAGGGCGGCTTCGCCACGACCGTCAGCGCCTACGCCAAGGCGCTATCCGCTCAGCCCGGCGGCTGACACCGCGCCGCCTGGCCCTCCAAGCCAAGTGCCGCAGCTTCATATTCCTCGGCCAGCGAAGTCAGCGCATCGATGATCCGCTGATCGGAAACCTTCGACACCATGGCCCGATAGTGCTCGGCCTTGGCTCGCAACCCGGCAGGTGTGGCAGGCGCTGACATGACTCGATCTCCACCCTCGCAGGTGGAACGTCCGACAGACGTCAACGTTCTCGCCAACCATGCCCGACGCTTTGAGTTGATCGCCCACTTGCGGCGATGTAAATGGCTCTCACATCCACAGCCGACGGATGAGGGCGCGATGTCGTATCTGAACACGGCGACCTACCAAGAGCGCGAAAAACAATGGCGAGAACAGGCCGCAGGCCTGCCGCCCGGTCCCGATCGCGACGCCTGCCTGGCGCTTGCCGGCGGCTATGGCAATCTCATTGCCCTGCTCGACAAGCTGATTGCGCCGTCTGATTAAAGAACGCGCATGCCCCGCGCGAATTCCGCGCTTGGGAAAAGCGTCCGAACAGATCCGTGGTGTCCTGGTCATCCTGGTTGGCAGCTAAAGGCGGCTTTGACTTCCCTGACGATAAACCAGATGAAACCGCCCAACCTAATACCCCGGCAGCTCGTTCACGCATTGCACCCGCCAGCCGTCCGCCGACCGTTGCAACCTGGTCAGCGACAAGTTCTGCACCGACAAATGCAGCGCATTGTCCGCTCCAATGCCCAGCGCATGGGCGATCGCGCCTCGGATCGCCCCGCCATGGCTGATGATCACCACCTCGCGCCCGGCGTGGGTCTCGGCTAGCCGCTCCATCGTCGCACCGACCCGGACGATCACCTCGGCCATGCTCTCGCCGCCGGGCGGCTTCTCGTCCCCCGCCAGCGGCCAGAACGCATGCGCCTTCAACTGCAACCTGGCCGGCAGGTCATGGTGCGGCAGCCCCTGCCACTCACCCAGCGACTGCTCGGTCAGCCCGGCTTCGACGCGCAAATCAGCGGCCGGGTAGCCGTGCGCGAAGATCGTCTCGGCGGTACGCCGGGTGCGCGACAACGGCGTCACCAGCCAATCCGCCGAACGAGGCAGCCGTGCGGCCAGTGACCGATACATCGGCGCCTGCTGCAGCAAGGTCGGCTCGCACAGCGGCACGTCCAGCACGCCATACAGCATGGCGCGGGCGTTCTCCGCCACCAGTGCATGGCGGATCAGCCAGAAACCGGTCTCGATCATTCGCCGATGCTGATCAGCGCGCCGCTAACCCGTGCGGCGTGGAACTGCCGAGCAAACAGCAGCGCCGCGGCGCCCAGCCAGACCACGTTCAGCGCAAACGCGGCACCGAGATGATCCCACCGGATCACACCCTGCAGCAGCGCCGCCCGCATCCCCTCGAACACATGCGTCGTCGGCAGCGCGTAGGAAAACGGCCGGATGAACGCCGGCAGCACCGAGACGGGGTAGAACACAGCGGAAAACGGCGCCAGTCCGAACAATATGCCCCACGCCAGCGGCTCAGCGCCGGACCCGTGCCGCAGCACCAGCGAGACCACTGCCAGCGCCACCGCCCAGCCCATGATCATCAGATTCATGAAGAACAGGATCAGGATCGGCCCCATGGCGAACAGGTTGAACGCGTAGAACGCCCAGGCCAGCAGGATCGCCGGTATCACGCCCAGCAGCATGCGCACGATCGACATGCCGATCAGCGCCAATATCATCTCGAACGGGCGCAGCGGGCTGACGAACACGTGGCCCAGGTTGCGCGACCACATCTCCTCCAGGAATGAGATCGACATCCCCATCTGACTGCGCAGCGTCACCTCCCACAGCAGCACCCCGCCCAGCAGCGTGGCCCCGGCCATCACCGCCGAATTGCCCATCCGGGCGCGCAGGAAGCTGGAGGTGAAGCCCCAGATGCACATGTTCAACACCGGCCAGTAGCCAAGCTCCAACATGCGCGGCCAGGATCGGCGATACAGCGCCAGATGACGGTACATCAGGCCCCAGATCCGGCGCAGCATCGGCCTCACCAACTGCCACTCCGGATCGACCTGGCCGCACCCGGATGCACCGCCCGGCCAAGCTCGCCCCTCATGCCGCTACCACCTGGCGGCGATCACGGGCGATATCGAGGAACACGTCCTCCAGGTCGTGGCGGCCATAACGGGTCAGCAACTCGGCGGGACTGCCGCGATCCACCACCCGGCCGTTCTTCAGCATCACCACATCGGTGCAAAGCCGCTCCACCTCGGCCATGTTGTGGCTTGCCAGCAGGATGGTGCAGCCGCTCTCCGCCCGGTATTGCTCCAGCCAACTGCGCACCATGTCGCCGGTATCGGGGTCCAGGCTGGCGGTGGGTTCGTCCAGCAGCAACACCTCGGGCTGGTTGATCAGCGCCTTGGCCAGCGCCACGCGGGTCTTCTGCCCGGCCGACAACTGCCCCGCCGGACGGTCCAGGATGGCGCCAAGGTCCAACTCGCGCGCCAACACCGCGATCCGCTCGTCAACCCTGGGAACGTTGTAGAAATGCCCATAAACCCGCATGTTCTCCTTCACCGTCAGCCGAGCCGGCAGCGCGACGTAGGGCGAGGAGAAATTCATCCGCTCCAGCGCCGCGAAACGGTCCTTGCCGATGTCGTGCCCCAGCACCGTGATGCGCCCCGAACTGGGGATCAACAGACCCAACAGCATGGCAATGGTGGTGGTCTTGCCGGCCCCGTTGCCGCCCAGCAGCCCGATCGTGGCGCCGGTTCGCGCCGCGAAGCTGATGCTGTCCACCGCCAGCACATCGCCGTAGCGCTTGGTCAGATTTTCGACCTGAATCGCGTTCATAGCCATCCGATACGGCGCTTGCGCCATTTCGCCAAGAGAGATTGGCGCGATCGCCCACTCCGGCCTACTCTCATCTGGTGATGATCGAACTTATCGCAGCCCCCGCGACGCTGCCGCCCGGTGAGCGTGTCTATGCCGTCGGCGACATCCACGGCTGCCTCGACCGGCTGGTCGCGCTGCACGAATTGATCGCCGAGGACATCGCCGATCGCCCGGTGGAACATACCACCCTGGTGCATCTGGGCGATTACGTCGATCGCGGCACCGACAGTGCCCAGGTGGTCGACTGGCTGATCAACCGCCCGCCGGTTCCAGCCGACGAATTCGTCAATCTGATGGGCAATCACGAACACATGATGTTGTCCGCCGTGGTCGGCACCGAGCGTGAGGCACCCAGCCAATGGCTGGTCAACGGCGGGGCTGACTCGCTCGCAAGTTGGGGCATTGCCCGCACCGTCCCGGCCGCTGAATGGGCTGCCCGGATTCCCCTGCAGCACCTGATGTTCCTGCGCGACCTGGCAATCAGCCGCCGGATCGGGCCGTACCTGTTCGTCCATGCCGGCATCCGCCCAGGCGTGCCGCTGGACAGCCAGACGCGCCAGGACATGATGTGGATCCGTGAGCCGTTCCTGTCGTCCTCGGCGGATTATGGCGTGGTCGTGGTGCACGGGCATACCCCAAAGCGCGATCCCGTGGTGGCGGCCAATCGCATCGCCATCGATACCGGCGCCGTGCTGGGCGGTGCGCTCACCTGCGTGGTGCTGCAAGAGGACCGATTGGGGTTCCTGACAAGCTAGACCGAGTTCGTGGCCTTGTCGCAATGTCTCGGGCCGGGTCGCTTATACGACATAATGAACAGTTACGCCGCCCGCTTGCGACAAACTCAACCGCCAAACGCTTTAGTGTGCGACGCGATGCGAACAGAGGTTGCACCGGTGTGATGGCCTTGTTAACGGCAGCTTAGATGAATCAGATCACGCCCGGCTCCACGCCGCGCCCGGATGAACCGCAGCCGGACCTCGCCGCGGCGGTTCGCCGTCTCGTGCACACCAATGTCCTGGTCATTGGCGATGTCATGCTCGACCGCTACACCTACGGCGAAGTGACGCGGATCAGCCTGGAAGCGCCGGTGCCGATCCTGGCGATCGACCGCGAGGTCGCGCTCCCCGGCGGCGCCGGCAACGTGGTGCGCAACCTCACCGCGCTGGGCGCAGCGACCGCGTTCATCTCGGTGGTCGGCGATGACCAAGCCGGATCGGATCTCACCGGGCTGATCGGCGGCCAGCCGAACGTTGAGCCCTGGTTGCTGGTCCAGGGCAGCCGCACCACCACCTTAAAAACCCGCCTGATCGCCGCCGGCCAGCAGTTGTTGCGCGCAGATCGCGAACAAACCGACCCGATCCATCCCAAACTGGCCGAACGGCTGGTGCGCATCGCCATCGACGCCATGGCCGCGACCAGCGTCACCGTGCTGTCCGACTACGGCAAGGGCGTGCTCGGCGGCGAGGTGGCGGCAAACCTGGTCCAGGCGGCAAAAAAGACCGCACGCAAGCTGATCGTCGACCCAAGGGGCAGCGATTTCGCCCGCTACGCCGGTGCCGACGTGGTGATGCCAAACCGCCAGGAACTCTCAGCCGCGGCCCGCATGCCGGTGGAATCCGAGGCCCAGGTCGTCGCCGCCGCCGCGCATCTGCGCCAGCAACACAACTTCGGCGCGGTCGTGGTGACGCGTGGAAACGACGGCATGACGCTGGTCGATGACAGCGGATCGCAGCATTTCCCTGCCGAGGCAGCCGACGTGTTCGATACCTCCGGCGCCGGCGACACCGCGCTGGCGATGTTGGGCGCGGCGCTGGCCGCCCAGCTCGAACTGTCGGTGGCGGTGCGGCTGGCAAACCTGGCGGCGGGGATCTCGGTCGGCAAGGTCGGCGCCTCGGTGGTGCGCGAGGGCGATCTGCTCGCTGCGCTGACCCCCCAGCACAGCGCGCTGCGCAAGGTCGTCAGCCGCGAGGAGGCGGTGGAGCAGGCTGAACGCTGGCGCCATCGCGGCTGGCGGGTCGGCTTCACCAATGGCTATTTCGATCTGCTGCACCAGGGTCATATCGCCCTGCTGGAGCAGGCCAGAGCGGCGTGCGACCGGCTGATCGTCGGGTTGAACGCCGATACCGGCGTTCGGCGACAGAAAGGCGCGCCCCATCCGGTGCAGCCAGAGCCGGCCAGGGCTGCGGTGCTGGCAAGTTTCGCCTGTGTCGACCTGGTGTGCCTGTTCGAGGAAGATTCGCCCGAGGCCCTGATCGAGGTGCTGCGGCCCGACGTGCTGATCAAAGGCGCCAACCATGCGATGGAGGACGTCGTCGGCGCCGACCTGGTGCGCGGCTGGGGCGGGCGGGTGCTGCAGATCGATCTGCTGGCGGAGCAAATGCCACAGCCGGTGACCCCGGTGAAAGGCTGACCGGGGGGGGCGCCTGATGCGGTGGACTTCACCGATCCAACACGGCGGTAGCAACAAGGCCGTCACGACGGCATAACGGAACGAACAGCATGACGCGCGTCCTTCTGATCGGTATCAAGCCCGAGGCAGTCGACTTCTCCGATCCTGATTTGCCGCCGGGAACCACGCCGGAGAAGATCGCGGCTGGGATCCACGCGACCCTATCGGATATGAAGGCGCGCGGCTGGGAGGCGGCCTTCTGCTCGATCCTGACCGACGACAGCGCCGAAGCAACGATCGCTGCGTCGCTTGCAGAGCACTGGGACTGCATCGTCATCGGCGGCGGCATCCGCATCCCATCACGCGGCCTGGCGTTATTCGAACGGGTCATCAACGCCGTGCACAGCGGCGCGCCACAGACGCCGATCGCCTTCAACACCGCCCCAAACAACTCCGCCGACGCGGCGGCGAGGTGGCTGAGAATGGGCGCTTAAAGCGCGATCTTCTGATCAGTGCCTACCCAGCCTCCCGTCCCGTTACTCCGCCGATCGCGGCTTTGGGCGACTCTCAAGCCGCGAGGCCAACCTCAGAACCGCGTCGTCAGGTTGGTCAGCCACGCCGGCGAGGCCGTGACCAGCACGGTTTCAACCGAACGGTCGGCACCGGTCAGGATCAGCACCGAAACCAGCAGCGCCGCCCCCCCCCAGCAGCGTCCTGCCGGTCCTGCCGGCGCCGCCCAGCCGCCCCCGCCAGCGGCCGAACGCCTCACGCGACAGCAGCCCGAGCAGCAGCAGCGGCACCGCCGTGCCAAGGCCGAACGCGACCATCACCGCCGCCACGCTGCCCAAGTCCTTTCCCTGCGACGCCAGCACCGAGGCCGCGCCCAAAGTCGGCCCGACACACGGGCTCCAGATCGCGCCCAGCAAAACCCCAAGCACGAACTGCCCGCCCGGGCCGTCGAATGATCGCCCCGCCAGCAGCCGATTGCCGGCGTTGCCGATGCCGCCGGTGGCGAGCGCGAACCGCCGCTGCAAGCCCCCGCTCAGCAGCACCACGCCGATCCCGGCCAGCAGCACGGCGGCGATGTCGCGGAACACGTCGCCGTCCAGGCCGATCGAGAAACCAACGGTTGCCACGAACAACCCGATGCTGACGAACGACAGCACCAGCCCCGCCGCCAGCGCCGGCAATCCCAGGCGGTGACGGGCCAGCGCCGGACCCAGCACCAGCGGCAGCACCGGCAGCACGCAAGGCGACAGCGTCGACAGCACGCCCGCGGTGAAGCCGAACGCAATGCCGCCGAGCGCCATCCGAGCGGTTTAGCCGGCCGCTTTCGCCAACAGCGCCTTGATCGCCTCAGGATCGGTCGCGCCGGTCGAGCGGCCTTCCTCGTGGCTGCCGTTGAACACGATCAACGTGCTCTGCATGTTGGCGCCCATCTCGCGGACCGCGTCCTTCTGTGAATCGAAGTCGATATGATACACCACCAGGTGCTCGAACGCCGGCTCGCTCAGCAGTTGCGACAGGATCGGACGCTGCTTGGCGCAGACCGGGCACCACGGTGCGGTGATCTCGACCAAGATCGGCTTGCCGGCCTGCTGCGAGGCGGAAAACGCCGCCTGGCTGAACGTGACGGCGTCCGCGCCGGCCCAGACAGCCGGCACGCCGGCGACCGAGAGGCCGATTGCCAGGAGCGCGGCAGGCAGCAGTCTGTTAAGGCGCATGACGTTTCTCCGTCGGCAAGTGGGGGTATCGCGACAGCCGCCGCACCATCGCACTTCTGGTTCCGCAAAGCGATCCTGCGCGCCGTCCAATCACTCAGCCTCCCGCTCCCGCCAGCCTCCCGCTCCCGCCAGCCTCCTGCTCGTCGCCCCTGCGTCATGGCCGGTCCTGGCCCCGGCCCGGCCACCGCTCGCCCCAGCCGTCGGCGAACGCAACCTCCGCCAGGGGCTTGCGCGTCACCGGACCATAGCGGCCGCGCGGGTAACCGATCGGCATCAGCGCGAAGCTGAAACTGTCCGCCGGCATCCCCAGCACCGCGCGGACGTCATCCTCGTACAGCAGGTGATTGGTGGTGATCACCGTCCCAAGACCAAGCCCGCGGCAGGCCAGGATGATGTTCTGAATCGCCGGGTAGATGCTCGCCCCGCGAATCCGCTCCTGATACGCCAGGTGCTCTGCGTAGCGCGCCCGCACCGCCGCCGGCAGCCGATCGCGCGGCGGCATCTCGCGCGTGGTCAGGCACGGCACCAGCAGCACCGGAGCATCGCCCAGATGCTGCCACAGATAGGCTCCGGCGGCCATCAGCCGGTCGAACTGCTCCTGCGTCATGTGCGCTGGCCGGCCCCTGGCTGCGTAGATCGCGCTCACCTCATCGGACGCCCGGCGATAGATCGCTCCGAGCTGGCGGCGCTTCTCGGCGTCACGCACCACGATGAACGCCCAGTTCTGCGCATTGCCGCCCGTCGAGGCCCGGATCGCGGCGTCCAGCACACGGCTGATCAATGCTTCGGGCACCGCGTCCGGCTTCAGCCGCCGCAGCGCCCGCGCGGTATAGATCGCCTCGAACAGCGCAATATCGGTCATCGTCACCTCCGGTGCAGACGTGATGTCCAGGAAGCACGGCCCAACCGTGTCATGACCCGCACGATCCCACCACCCGCCACAAGCGCCGCCGCGCCCCATTCCCGCGCACCGCCGTCCCCCGCCGCTCAGCCGTCGCCGAACGCCGCCAACCAGTCCCGGGCCCCGCGCCCACCCCGCGCACCACCGTCCCCGCCGCTCACCCGTCGCCGAACGCCGCCCGCCGCGCCTCGGTCGCCAGCCGGTCGGCCCGCTCGTTCAGGTCGTTGCCGTCATGCCCGCGCACCCACCGCCAATCCACCCGATGCACCTCCCCCGCCGCCAGGATGCGCTTCCACAGATCGATGTTCGCCACCGGCTCCCCGGTCGACCCGCGCCAGTTCCGCCGCACCCAGCCGGCGATCCACCGAGTGATCCCGTTACGCAAATACTGGCTGTCGGTATGCACGATCACGTGGCACGGCCGCTTCAACGACTCCAGCCCCATCGCCGCCGCGGTCAGCTCCATCCGGTTGTTGGTGGTCGCCGCCTCGACCCCGGACAGTTCCTTGACCACGTCGCGGAACGTCAGGATCGCCGACCAGCCGCCCGGCCCCGGGTTCGGCCGGCAGCCGCCATCGGTCCAGATCTGCACCACCTTGTCCGGTTCCGGCGGCAGCGACACCACGATGTCCTCATAGGCCATAGGCACGACCGTCAGTGGCCGACAAATGAAACCGCAGCCGGCGCAAATACTCCAGCGGGTCCTTCCGAGTAACCAGCGCGCCCGGCGGCGTATGCAGCCAGTCGAACAGCCGGGTCAGCAAAAACCGCATCGAGGCCCCCCGACACAGCACCGGCAGCGCCGCCTGCTCCTCCACCGACAACGGCCGCAGCCCATGATACGCCGCCAATAGCGCTCGGCTCTTGGTCACGTTGAAGGAAAAATCCGCCTCGAAGCACCACGCGTTCAGGCAGACCGCGACGTCGTAGGCCAGCAGGTCAGTGGCGGCGAAATAGAAGTCGATCACCCCCGACAGCTTGTCGTTCAGGAAAAACACGTTATCGGGGAACAGGTCGGCATGGATGTGCCCGCCCGGCAGCCCCCCCGGCCACGCCGCCAAAATCCCGCCCAGCGCCCGATCCAACTGCTCGGCCAGCCCGTCCTGCACCTGGTCCGCCCCAGCCCGGCAGCGCACCAGCAACTCGGTCCACGCCGCCGGCCCCAACGCGTTCTCCCGCCGCGGTGCGTAGTCCGCCCCAGCCAGATGCAGTTGCGCCAGCGCCGCCCCGACCGGCGCGCAATGCTGCGGCCGCACCCGCCGCGGCCAAACCCCCGGCAGGAACGTGGTGATCGCCGCCCACTTGCCGCACAACCGCCGCAACGCCGCGCCGTCGCGCCCATGCACCGGTTCCGGACACACCAGCCCGCGCCGCGCCAGGTGCTCCATCAGCCCCAGGAACCACGGCAACTCGTCCGGATCGACGCGCTTTTCATACAGCGTCAGGATGAAGTCCCCAGCCGAACTGCGCAGCGAGTAATTCGAGTTCTCCACCCCCTCGGCGATGCCGCGGAAGGCGATCAGCGTGCCGATGTCGTAGTCCGCCAGAAAAGCGGTCAGCGCCTCGTCGGTGACCTCTGTATAGACAGCCATGCCCGGCGTCAGTGCGTCCAGTTCTCGATCCGGCTGTACTTGAAATTGTCGGCGTAGGCCTTCGGCTTGACATGCCTGGTCTGCGGCAGTTCGACATCATAACGGATACCCGCCCGTTCGGCGAACGCGACGGCTTCCTCACGCGAGTCGAACGACAGCCTCACCTGGGTCTGGGTGTCGCCGCCGCCGGTCCATCCCATCAGTGGGTCGGCGCGCCGCCCGTGCGTCGGGATGAACTCCATTGCCCAGTCCTTGGTATTGCCCCACCCGGACTGCATCGCGGTCTTCGGCGGCTGGAAAATCCGGGCACGCATGCAAGTCGTCTCCCTGAGATCGGCATGATCGGCCGGATCATGCGCGTACGATGGTCGGGGCGGCGGGACTCGAACCCACGACCTCCTGTACCCAAAACAGGCGCGCTACCAGGCTGCGCCACACCCCGACGAGATCGGCCGGACCCTATGGGTCGCCGCGTTCCGATGCAAGGAACATTCGCCGATCCGGGGGCGCCGATCCGGGGCGTCGATCCGGGGGCGCCGATCCGGGGGCGCCGATCGGGGGGCGCCGATCCGGGGGTCGTCGGCGAACCGGCCCTGGTGTTTAATCCGCACCGGACGCCATATGCGATCCGCAAACCCCAGCTCCGCCCCAGCGGGGCCGCCGAAACGCGGGTCGCCGAAACGCGGGGATCTTGGAAACACGTCCCACCACCGCCAAGGAGAGACAGGCCATGCACCTGGATCCGGTTTTTCTGTCCCGCCTGCAGTGGGCCTGGGTGATCGCCTGGCACATCCTGCTGCCGGCCTTCACCGTCGGGCTCGCCTCGTTCATCGCCGTGCTAGAGGGCCTGCATTTCTTCACCGGACGCGAGATCTGGTTCCGCATCGCCGGCTTCTGGACCCGGATCTTCGCGGTCTCGTTCGGCATGGGCGTGGTCTCGGGCATCATCATGCCGTTCCAGTTCGGCACCAACTGGGCACGGTTCTCCGATGCCACCGCGAACGTACTCTCACCGATGTTGGCCTACGAGGATCTGATGGCGTTCTTCTTGGAAGCGTCATTCCTCGGCGTGCTGCTGTTCGGCCGCTCGCTGGTGCCGCGCTGGGCGCATTTCTTTGCCGCCCTGATGGTGGCCACCGGCACCTTGATGTCGTCGTTCTGGATCCTGGCGGCCAACAGTTGGATGCAGACACCGGCCGGCTATTCGATGCAGGACGGGCGGTTCTTCCCGGCCGACTGGCTGGCGATCATCTTCAATCCGTCGTTCCCATACCGGCTCGCCCACACCGTCACCGCGTTCTACATCACCACCGGTTTCGTCGTGCTGGGCGTCGGCGCCTACCTGTTCCGCACCGCCCGCTCGACCGAGGAAGCCCGGCTGATGGTCAGGATGGCGCTCAACCTGCTGATCGTGCTGGTGCCGCTGCAGATCGTGCTGGGCGACATGCACGGCCTCAACACCCGCACCTGGCAGCCCACCAAGCTGGCCGCGATCGAGGGCGACTACAATAGCGAAAAACCCGACGGCCTGGCGCTGTTCGGCATCCCCGACGATGCCGCGGCGCGGTTGCGTTACGCCGTCAGGATCCCCCATCTCGGCAGCCTGATCCTGACCCACACCTGGGACGGCGAGGTGCGTGGACTGAAACATTGGCCACGCGAGGACCGCCCACCGGTCTGGCCGGTGTTCTTCGGCTTTCGCATCATGGTCGGCATCGGCCTGCTGATGCTGGCAACCGTGGTCACGGGATGGGTCCTCCGCCTGCGCAACGAATTGTTCTTTACCGGATGGTACCTGCGGCTATGCCAATGGATCGCCCCGCTCGGCTTCATCGCGGTGATCGCCGGCTGGACCACCACCGAGGTCGGACGCCAGCCCTGGACCGTGTTCGGCCTGCTGCGCACCACCGATTCGGTCTCGCCGTCGCTGACCGGCGGCAACGTGCTCGGCTCACTGCTGCTGTACATGGCGGTCTACCTGCTGATGTTCCCGACCGGCATCGCCTTCATGTGGGGCATGGTGCGCGGCGGCCTGCAAGGTGACGCGCAGCAGCGCCACCCGGTCGAGGGACTGCAGGCCCAGGGTCCGGTCACCGCTCAGCCACAAGGTCCGGTCGCGGCGCCCCCACAAACCGCACCTGGCGTCGGATCATGACCAGCATGGCGCTCGACCTGGTCCCGATATGGACGCTGATCCTGGGGGCAGGGGTGTTCTTCTACGTGCTGCTGGACGGCTTCGATCTCGGCGTCGGCATACTGTGGGGATTTGCCCCCGAGCCGTCACGCGATCTGCTGATGAACTCGATCGCCCCGGTGTGGGATGGCAACGAAACCTGGCTGATCCTCGGCGGTGTCGGGCTGCTGGCGGTGTTCCCGCTGGCCTTCGCCATCATCATTCCGGCGGTGTACTTTCCCATCCTGGCCATGCTGCTCGGCCTGGTGTTCCGCGGCGTGGCGTTCGAGTTCCGCTTCAAGCAGCCGCAACTGCGCCAGTTCTGGGCCAACGGCTTCTGCCTCGGCTCAACGGTCGCCGCGTTCTCGCAAGGCGCGGTGCTGGGCGCGCTGATCCAGGGCTTCAAGGTCGATGGCCGCAACTTCGCCGGCGGCTCGTTCGACTGGCTGACGCCATTCTCGGTGCTGACCGGGGCGGCGCTGATGGCCGGCTATGCCCTGCTGGGCGCCGGATGGCTGATCATGAAGACCGACGGCGCGCTGCAGGCCTGGGCCCGCCGGATGGGTCGGATCTGCTTCGGGGGCGTGCTGGCTGCGATCGGCATCGTCAGCATCTGGACCCCGCTGTTGGACCCCGCGATCGCCAACCGCTGGTTCGCCTGGCCCAACATCATCCTGCTGGCGCCGATTCCGCTGATCACCCTGGCGATCGCGGCACTGGAGTGGCGCTCGCTGAACCGCGACGGCAACGCCGGGCCGTTCGCCGGCGCCATGGGGCTGTTCCTGATGTCCTATCTCGGCATCGCCATCAGCCTGTGGCCGTTCATCGTGCCGCGTCACTACACCCTGTGGGACGCCGCTTCGGCCCCCAGCACCCAGGCGTTCCTGCTGGTCGGCACGCTGGTGCTGCTGCCGGTGATCATTACCTACACGGCCTGGTCATACTGGGTGTTCCGCGGCAAGGTTCGCTCCGACATCGGCTATCACTAAGGCGGTTCCGATGACATAACGACTTGCTCCGCTGCACCACGCCGCCGACCCGCCGCGGTTTTCCCGCCGCCGCCACCGCGCGGTATCCTAGCGGCACGGAGGAACCCCATGTTCGACCCGAACGAACTAACCGACAAGATCGCCGTCATCGGCGTCGGCAACACCAAATACGGCAACTTCCCCGAAACCGACGATTACGGCCTCGCCGCCCAGGCGTTCCGCAACGCCGTCGCCGATTGCGGCATCGACAAGAACCGGATCGACGGCGTCCTGGTCTCGCGCATCCCATACTACGCCCGCATGGGCGAGATCCTCGGCCTCAACCCGCGCTGGACCATCACCCTGCCCGGGCACGGCCGCATGTCGGGCATGGGCATCATCGAGGCGTCGATCGCCATCGCCACCGGCCAATGCGACTACGCGGCGCTGCTCTACGCCAATATCGGCCGCTCCCGCCGGGTCAACTACGGCGGCGACGAAAGCCCCGGAACCTGGGACCCGTGGGGCTTCACCTCGCCCGGCGCCGCCCACGCCATGGCCTTCCGCCGCCACATGGAACTCTACGGCACCACCACCCGCCAGCTCGCCGAGGTCTCGGTCGCGATCCGCCATCACGCCTCGCTCAACCCCGACGCGGTGATGCGCACCCCGATCAGCATCGACGACCACGAAAGTTCCCGCCACATCACCGCGCCCCTTCGGCTGCTTGACTACTGCCTGATCAACGACGGCGCCGTCTGCCTGATCCTGACCTCGGCCGAACGCGCCCGCGACTTCGCCAAGCCGCCGGTGCTGATCGCCGGCTGGGGTGCGCGCGACACCTTCAGCCCGTCCTCGATCGCCAATTTCGACCTCGATTTCTGGTATCCGGCGATCCGCGACGCAGGCCAGCAGGCCTACCGCATGGCCGGCGTCGGCCACGCCGATATCGACGCCCTGATGTGCTACGACAATTTCTCCCCGACCGTGCTGTTCAGCCTCGAGGGCCTCGGCTTCTGCGCCCAGGGCGAATCCGGCGGCTTCGTCGAGAACGGCGCCCTGCGCCGCGGCGGCCGCCTGCCGGTCAACACCGACGGCGGCCACCTGTCGAATTCCTACATGCAAGGCTGGGCGCTGAACGTCGAGGCGGTGCGCCAACTGCGCGGCGAGTGCGGCGCCCGCCAGATCGCCGACTGCGAGGTCGTGCAATACATCCAGTCCACCCCCTGCACCCGCTCGATCATCTACCGCCGCGGCTGAACAAGGAACCCTGCGATGACCTACGACAAGCCATTGCCCAATCGGGACACGCTGAACCAGCCGTTCTGGGCCGCCGCCGCCCAGGGCCGGCTGCTGCTGCAGCACTGCCCGGCCTGCGGCGACCGCCGCTTCCCGCCAACCCCGGTCTGCCCGCAATGCCTGGCGGGCGACCAGGACTGGGTCGAAGCCTCGGGGCAGGGGACCCTGGAGTCCTGGATCGACATGCACCGCGCCTATTGGGACGGCTTCAAGGACGAACTGCCCTACCGGGTCTGCCTGGTGCGGCTGCAAGAAGGCCCAGTTATGGTCAGCAACTTGGTGGACAACGCCGATAACCCGCGCCTCGGCGCCTCGGTGCGGGTGGTGTTCGACAAGGTGACCGACACCGTAACGTTGCCGAAATTCACCCTGACCTGACACGTCACCGGATGTCCGCGAAGCGTCGCGAATCCGGAAGTGCCTGCAGCCCGCTAAAAATAGTGATTCACCAATTACTCCGGCACGACTGGTTCCCTGATGTCGTTTCATCATCACCGGACCCTTGGCGGACTGCCGGAACAGTATTGCGAAGGTCGTAGCGTTCCACTCGCGTGAAGTCCGAAGGTCTGGTTGGTGGTCAGCACCACGCCCCGGGAGCGGCCCACCCTCTCCGCCGGGCTTGGCCGATCTGCGTTTACCAGCATTTGAATTCTCGCTCAGTCCCAACGCGCCGACCCATAGAGCTCGGGCTTGGCGCCCCCAGACAACCTCCCGCCCCGCATCGCCCGGCGTCCGGCTTGACAGCCGCAACCACCACGGTCTGCCATCCTCACCCAAACGGATACGCCCCATGCCCCATATGTCGCTCCACACCCCGGTCGGAGACATCACCCTATTCGAGTCCGAAGCCGCCATTGTTGCGCTGGATTGGGGCTGGGTGCCACGGCAAGACCCCTCGCCGCTGCTGCAAACCGCTCGCGACCAGCTCGAGGCCTATTTCGACGGCGCCCTGACCGCGTTCGACCTGCCGCTCGTTCCGACTGGAACCGCCTACTGCCGCCAGGTCTGGCAGGCACTGCAAGCCATCCCCTACGGCGAGACCCGGAGCTATCGCGACATCGCCGAAAGGGCAGGGGGGAGCGCGCGATCCGTAGGTCAGGCCAATGGCCGCAACCCGGTCCCGCTGATCATCCCCTGCCATCGCGTCGTCGCGGCAAACCACCTCGGCGGCTATTCCGGCGGTGACGGCCTGCCGACCAAACGCTGGCTGCTCGAGCTGGAGAGCCCGTCCCGGACATTACTTTGAACCCGGCGTGATCGCGGCTGCCCGGTGGGCAGGCAGATTTGATCGCGGACCGACCAACTCGCACCTCGCCTCCACCCCGGGTCGCGATTCGGCTCGCGTTGGTCGGACCATAAGACGTCCGCCTCCGTGGTGAGGCGTGGGGGCGAGCGGCCATGCAGATCATCTCAAACCGCAGTTCTGACCAGCCCGGCCCCAATCCAACAATCCGGCAAGGACCAATCCGAGCGCACGGCATCGGATTGGGTCGGCGGAGCGAATTGCCACCAGCGCCGCAGCTTGATCCATTGGCGATCATAGCGCGGCTGCCGCAAGGCAACGCCGGCGAACATTGGCTAACCGCGACTTCGTTACTCGCCGCGACCTCGCAAGATCTTGTGTCGGCGGCTACGGTCGTCGGGGTTGAACCTTCTGGGGGGACCACCGTGATCAGGACCTTCGTTGCGCACATCCTGTCGAATTACGTGCTTGTTTTCCTGGTGATCGGCCTGTTCGCCGCCGCCGTGGCAATCGCGCGGGCGCCGCGGCCGCTGAGCGGCGCCATGGTGTCCGAGAAACTTCTGGCCTGGTATGTGCTGTTCAACATCGGCGTGATGTATCTGGTGAATTTCGTCTTCCACGTGTTCTTCGGCCAGCTTGCCGCGGCGTTCATCGGCTGGGCCGACAGCCCGTTTCAGGTCGAGGTCGGAATGGCCAGTCTAGGCTTTTCAATCGCCGGCTTCATTTCCGCTTTCGCTGGCTTCGACCGGCGTTTGGTCGCCGTCACCGGTCCCGGCGTCTTCATGCTCGGGGCCGCCGCCGGCCATGTTCGACAAATGCTGACCGCCGACAATTTCGCGCCGGGTAATGCAGGGGTCATCTTCTACCTGGACATCCTGATTCCGTTGTTCGGCTTCGTGTTGCTCTGGCGGCGATATCACGACCGGGGGCTTGATGCGGCCCGGCGATAGCTACGCGTTTTGGAGGGAAGGGTCCGGCCCGGATTGCGATACGTGCCGAACTACTCCGCCGCCCGCATCCCCCCCACCGCCACCGGCGTGTCCTCGCCAAGCGTGTGGCGGGTAAAGCCGAACGAGACCGCCGCGCCGATCAGAGACAACATGCCCGCCAGCACGAACGCCGACGAAAAACTGCCGGTGATTTGCACAATATAACCCGTAACGATCGGCGCCAGCAGACCGAACACGTTGCCACCTAGCACCATGAACGCGAACGCGCGCCCGGCGTCGCCTTGCGACCGCAGCAGGTCGCTCGCCAGCGCCGCGTTTGTAGCGCTGGCTGTGCCGCCAAAGCTCACCGGAAAGATCGTCAGCACCACAACCGCGGTCAGAGATCCGACGAACGGGATCGCCACCCCGACCGAGCACAGCAGCAGGCAACCCACCACCACGATCCGACGGCCGCCGCGACGCATCGTATCGGGCGTCAGCATCGCATCGCCGATCCAGTTGGTCAGGATGATCACTGCCCCGCCAACCAGAAACGGTACCGAGGTGAACAACCCAGAGTTCACGATCGACAGCCCGCGCACCGTCTGCAGATAATTCGGCAGCCAGCTCAGATAAAGGTAAACCGAGTACACCGCGCAGCCCTGCGACACTGCCAGCCCCCACATCGAGGGCGAGCGCAGCAGCCCGCGATAGCCGATCCCATCATGGCCGGCCAATGTCTCGCCGCCGTGTCGTTGCGCCAGGATCCGCTGGCGCTCTGGCTCCGGCAGCCAGCCGGTGCGTTCCGGTGTCGAGACAAATGCCAGCCACACCACGACCCAGATCAGTCCGATCGCACCGGTAATGGCGAATGACCAGCGCCACGACGTGGCCTCGATCAGCCAGGCGACCAGCGGCGCACTCAGCGCCGGGCCGAACATCGTGCCGGCCTGGATAAGTCCGACGGCCAGCCCGCGTTCCGTTGCTGGAGCCCAGTCGCGCACCCCGCGATAGCTTACCGGGAAGGTCGGCGCCTCGCCCGCGCCGAGCCCAAGCCGGGCCAACAGCATGGTGCCGAAGCCGATGGCCAGGCCGGTCAGCATCTGCGCCACCGACCAGAATGCCGCACCGATCGCCGCCACACGGTGCGCCCCGTAGCCATCCACCAGCCGTCCGGCCGGCAGCATCATGACAACGTAAGCCCACAGAAACGACGAAAACAGATAACCAAGCTGCAATGGTGACAGGGCGAACTCCTGCGCCACCGATCGCCCGGCAACCGACATGTTGATGCGATCGAGGTAACAGATCACGTTGAACACGAACAGCAGGAAATACACCCAGTAGCGGCGATGGGTCACTGGCTCGGCCTCCCGTTGCCGGTTCTGTTCCGGCTGAGCGGCGAACTGTAGCAGCGCCGCCCGGCAAGTCGAAACCGGACGCCGCCCTGCTTCAGCGCTTGGTCAGGCCGCTGACCCGCAATATCACACCATCCGCGCCGGTTCGGCTCGGTACTCGAGTCACGTTCATCGTCCAGCCGCACGCCGCTTGCGCGAGTTCCTGTTCGACCTTGGCACCCTTCAGCAGCAGGCAAGTCCCACCATCGGCCATGAACCGGACGGCGAGCGGCAGCAGACGAGGCAGCGGTGCCAGCGCCCTGGCGGTGACCAGGGGGGCTGCCGGCACCACAGCGTCCTCGATCCGGCAGCAATGCACCGTCGCCGGGGCCTCGGTTTCAAGCACGGCCGTGCGCAGGAACGCCGCCTTGCGCCGGTCGGACTCGATCAGATCGAACCGCACTCCGGTGGCGATCGCCAGCACCAGGCCGGGAAACCCGCCGCCGGTGCCCAGATCGATCGCGCGGTCGATTCCCACCGGCATAAGCGCCGCCAATTGCAACGAGTCCGCGATATGGCGGTCCCATACCACCGCCGTATCGCGCGCCGCGATCAGGTTCAGTGTCGCATTCCAGCGCAGCAGCAGTTCCTGGAACCTTAGCAGCCTTGCGTTCGCCGAGGCCGGCAGGGTCAACGCGGCTGCACCTCGACGGTGACGTGCGACAGCTCGGCGAAACGGCGCAGGCGCTGGCGGTAGTCCTCCGGTGGCCGGTTCCGTCCACTGACCACCGACAGCACCGCGCCAAGGTGCCCGGGCCCCAGCCGCCAGACGTGCAGATCGGTCAATTTGTCTCCATCGGTCTCGATTTCCCGCCGCACCCGCTCGGTCAACTGGCGGTCCGGATTCATATCGAGCAAGATACGTCCGGTGTCGCGCACCAGCCCATAGGCCCAACTGGCGATGACGCAGGCGCCGGCGATTCCAGCCAGCGGGTCCATCCACAGCCAGCCGAAGGTGCGCGCCAGCAGCAGCCCGACGATGACCAGCACCGATACCGCGGCATCCGCCATCACGTGAATCACCGCCGCGCGCAGGTTGTTGTCGCGGTGCGCGGCATCACCGTGGGCGTGTTCCTCGAACGCCACCGCGGCCGCCGCATCGTTCAGATGCAGGTTCACGGTGAAGGCGTGCGGTTCGGGTATTTCCTCGACGCTTTCAACCACGCCAGCGCTGTCGGCGAAGCTGAAACGCTGGCGGGACCCGTCGGGGCGCACCGTCTCGGCCCACAGCGCATCGGCCGACAGCGCATCGGCCGACAGCGCATCGACCGGGACGGCTTCGCGCACGCGGAACCGCGGCGGCACGGAATCCTCGAAAATGTTCAGGGTTAGCCGGCGGCCGTCGAGATCGACCGGATGACTGTCATCATGTCCGTGCTGATGGCCGTGATGGTGATGCGCACCACTCAGCAGCCAGGCGCTGACGATGTTCACCGCCAGACCCAGGCAGGCGATCGGGATCGCCTCGGAGAACACGATAGGCACCGGAGCCATCAACCGCCCCACCGCTTCCCAACCGATCAGCAGTGCGATCATCGCCAGCACGATGGCACTGGTGAACCCGGCCAGGTCACCCAGCTTCGCCGTGCCAAAGGTGAACCGGGCATCCGTGGCATGGCGCCGAGCGTAGCTGTAGGCCAGAGCGGCGAGTAGAAGGGCGCCGGCGTGGGTGCTCATGTGCAGTCCGTCCGCCACCAGTGCGATCGAACCGAACAGCAGACCGCCGACGATCTCCAGCAGCATCATCGCGCCGCATAGCCAGATCACCGCCCAGGTCCGCCGTTCGGCGTGTTCATGACCCTCGCCCAAAAACACGTGGCTATGCGGTTCCATCGGTGGACCTTATTTCAGGTAGCTGCGCACGACTTCCAAGAGCTGGTCGACCGCGGCGCCGTTCAGGGCGCCGGGGTGGGAAGCGGTATCGACCAGATGCGTGCGCACGTGGTCCTCGACCACCTGTGCCATCAGCCCGGCCATTGCGCCGCGCGCGCCGGCGATCTGGTGCAGCACCTGCTCACATTCGGCTTTATCGTCCAGCGCGCGCTCGATCGCGTCGATCTGTCCGCGCAGTCGTCGCACCCGAACCAACAGCTTCTGCTTGTCGCGAGTGGTGTGCGTCATGGATAGGGGGATAGCCTATAGCAGGGCGGGTCCGCAACCGCGGATTAGGCGGTTCCAGTGCTGGCGCGCCGCGCTTCGGGGCGCAATGCGCCCCACGCGCCGCGGCTCGACGCGCGGCGGTTGGCCGCGCGCCGGTGTATCCTTGGCGGACATTCCCATATAAGATGCAGTTTTAACGAGGGTGGACAAATTGGCGGCAGCAGAAATCACGACAGCCATGGTGTCAGCGGCATTCGGGGCTACGGCGGCGCGTCCGAAGCGGCGCGATGATGATCCGTTCAAGACCGGCGATTTTGTTGTCTATCCGACCCACGGGGTCGGCAAGATTGACAAGATCGGCTCCGAGGTCATTGCTGGCCACAAACTGGATTTGATCTACATTTCGTTCGACGAAAACAAGATGACCCTGCGGGTGCCGGTGGCTCAGGCGCGGGTCACCGGGCTGCGCAAGCTGGCTTCTCCGCAAGCCATGGCCGAGGTGATGACCATTCTGGCCGGCCGCCCCAAGGTCAGCCGGTTGATGTGGGCCAAGCGGGCGCAGGAGTTTCAGGCCAAGATCAACTCCGGCGACCTGAAGATGGTTGCCGAGGTGTGCCGCGATCTGCAGACCGCAGCCAACGGCTCGGCGCCGAGCTACAGCCAGCGCAACTTGTTCGAACTAGCGATTGATCGACTGGCTGGAGAGTTTGCCGGCGTGGCGGGCACCGATAAGGCGGACGCCATTGTGCAACTGACGCAGAAACTGGTCGATGGCCGTAGCGCCGATCAGGCTAGGTCGGAGGTGCGTGCCGAAAAGGCTCGCGCGGATCAGGCCGATGCTGACGGCGCCCAGGAAGACTCCGTTTCGCTGGCGCCGACGTCGGTATAGAAATAGCCTATCTGGACCTGGCCGCATGGTCGGCCGGCCCATGCAGCAACGCCGAAGCGGACACGAGAGGCGAGAATGGTATTCAAACCGAATTATAATCTACAGCGCGCTGAACGCGACCGCGCCAAGCAGGCCAAGAAGGACGCCAAGGCACGTGAACGCGAAGACGCTGCCGCGCTACGTCGCAAGGCCGAGCAGGATGGTGCCGCACCAGCCGCTGATCCGGAGGAAGTTGGCAATTCGTAACAAATCGGCAATCGAATTCGATACGATTTTGCCTCGCAACAGCTCGCTGGTCTAGAAATCGCCAATTTCTCGGCTGGGTGCCGCGGAATCCGCCTCGTAGCGGGCCGGCGCGTAGTGAAGTTGGCGCCATGGCTGGGCTGACCGTGACCGACCAAGCCGAACGCCACCGGAGATCAGATGACTCTTCCGGAGATCACATCATGAAGGGTGCAACGCCGCGGGTCAGCCAGATTCTGGAAACCTCACTCTACGTGGCAGACCTTGACCGTTCGCGGACATTCTACGGACGGGTGTTCGGCTTCACCGCGTTCATGATGGACGACCGGATGTGCGCCATGGAGGTGCCAGGGGAGCAGGTGTTGCTGCTGTTCCGCCACGGCGCCACCAGCCAACCCGCGCCGGGGCCTGATGGTGGCTTCATCCCACCGCATCATGGTTGTGGCTCGCTGCATCTGGCGTTCGCCATTCCATACGGCGAACTTGCGACTTGGCAGGATCACCTGACGGCCGAGGAGATCGAGGTGGAGAGCCGGCTCGGCTGGCCGCATGGCGGCACGAGCCTATACTTCCGCGATCCCGACGGCCATTCGCTGGAGGTTGCGACACCCGGGCTTTGGCCCAATCGGTAGACCAAGGCAGGTCGGGACCTTTCAAATACTCGTCCAGACCAGGGTCAGGCCGGAGATCGCGAGCAGGCCAAGCATCAACTCATGGAAGCGTTTGTCACTCAGGCGCCGGTAGGTGTGGGCGCCAAGCCAGGCGCCGACGAGAGTACCGGGTAGTGCGATGGCGATGAGCCAGCCAAGCTTGGGCGTCAGCAGGCCTGAGACGGCATGCCAGACGACAACGGCGGCCAGGATTGCCAGGTTGAAAAGCTGGAACACGCTGCGCCGCTGATCCTTGGTCCAGCCTCGCAACGTCGCCCAGACTGTCGGCAGAGGGCCCGACAGTCCGGCAAGGCCGCCCAGGATTCCGCCAGCGAAACCAACCACGCTGTCGGTCATGCGGCCGCCCGATACCAGCCGAGGCTGGCCGGGGGTCAGCAGCATGAAGCCGGAAAAGGCGATCAGGAAAATCCCTACGGTGAGCCGGAAGACATCGACGTCGAGCCTGGACAGCAGCATGGTTCCGACCGGAACTCCCAGGAGTCCGGCGAGGATCATCGGCAGAACCCGGCGGCAATCGATCGCATGCCAGATCGTCGGCAGCGCCTGGGCCTGGGCCACGACCGAGCAAACCGCGACCAGGGTGGCGGCGGGAGCCGGGGCGATCACGTGCAGCCAAAATCCAAGAGCGATCAAGCCGGTGCCGAAGCCGGCGAGGCCGGTGACGAAACCGCCCGCCAGCGCGCCGGCAACGACCACCAACGCGGTCGAAGGGGTCAACATAGTGATTCAGTGGCCGATCGGCAGGCGCTGCGCGGTGTCAGCATCCGACGACTCCAGCCAGCGAACATTGCGAGCCTAGCGGTATCCGCGCCTGGCGGTCCGGATCAGTGGGCGACAGCGCACGGGTGGACTCGGCCGAATTCGGCTGGTGCAAGCAGATGCCGATGACCTGGGGGCAGACCAAGTCTGGTCGTGCGTGCCTCGCCGCAGCACACTGGGTCGGGTCGGATACCCGCAAGGAAACGCCGTGGCCAAGATCATCATTAGTTGCGCCGTCACCTGCGCGATCCACACGCCCAGCATGTCGGAGTGTCTGCCGATCACGCCGGAGCAGATCGCTCGGTCCTCGATCGAGGCGGCGGAGGCGGGCGCGGCGATCATTCATCTGCACGCGCGCAACCCGGCGGATGGGTCGCCGACGCCCGATCCGGCGGTGTTCATGAACTTCCTGCCGGTGATCAAGCAGAGCACAGACGCGGTGGTCAACATCACCACCGGCGGCGGGTTGACGATGACGCTGGAGGAACGTCTTGCGGCGCCGCGGCTGGCGCGGCCGGAGATGTGCAGCCTGAACATGGGCAGCATGAACTTCAACATCTCCCGCGCTGGGGACCGCATCAAGACATGGAAGTATCCGTGGGAGAAGCCGTACCTGGACGCCACGGACAATTTCATCTTCCGCAACACGTTCAAGGATATCGAGGGCATCGTCGAGCGGCTGGGCAAGGTGCACGGCACCCGGTTCGAGTTCGAGTACAACGACATCGGGCATCTGTATAACCTGGCGTACTGTCGGGATCGCGGCATCGTCGAGCCGCCGCTGTTCGTGCAGTCGATCTTCGGCATCACCGGGGGCATCGGTGCCGAACCTCGCAATCTGCTGTTCGCCAAGGAGACGGCCGACCGGCTGTTCGGCGATGCGTATTGCTGGTCGGTGCTGGCGGCTGGGCGGCACCAGATGGCATTCACCACAATGGCCGGTATCAACGGCGGCAATGTGCGGGTGGGACTGGAGGACAGTTTGTATATCGGCAAGGGGCAGTTGGCGAAGTCGAACGCCGAGCAGGTGGCGAAGATCCGGCGGATCTGGAGGATCTGAGTCTGGAGATTGCGACACCGGCGGAAGCGCGCGCGATATTGAAGTTGAAGGGCAGCGATCGCGTCGGGTTTTAAGACCGGCAAGGACGTGCGCGAATCCGGATGGATCGCAGGACCTATTGCGATCGGCTGGGCCAAGCCGGCGACGAACAGCTTCGCGGGCGGCCAGTACTTTCCGGCGATTTGCACGTTCGTTTCGGCAATGATCATCTGGTTCGTCATCAGGCCGGCGCTGTCGGGCTACTTGCCGGTGGGTCGACCGACTGCCGCGTGGTAGCGGGATCTTGCCGAACGCAGGTTCAGGCAGGTTCAGCCAAGTGCCGGACCTCGTCGCGGATTGGCCCGTCGCGCGGGGCATCGAGCAAGGTGGTGAACCAATGCGGCGGCGGGTTGCGTCCAGCGGCGCGGTCGAAGCGCAGGGCGCGCAGACCAGCCTCGGCGTCGGGTGGCAGGCGATCGGGGATCGGCTGGTCGTTCAAACTTCCCCAGATCAAGGCCCAGCAACGGCCGACGGTCCAGGGGTTGTAGCCGCCGCCGCCCAGCACCACCAGACGGGTGGCGCGATCGCGGACGGCCTGGACGACGGCGCGGTGAGTGTTGTTGGACAGCGACAGTTTGGCCAGCGGGTCTTCCTGCAGCGCGTCGGCGCCGGCCTGCAGCATGATCGCTTGCGGGCGGCAGGCGTCGATCAACGGCAGCACGGCGTTGGTCATGATGTGGGCGAACTCGGTGTCGTTGCAGCCGGCGGGCAGCGGGAAGTTGCGCGCGTCGCCGCCGGCGCGGTCGGTGGCGGCGCCGGTGTGGGGCCAGCGGTTGGCCTCGTGCAGGCTGATGGTAAGCACGCGGGGGTCGTCGTGGAAGGCGTCCTGCACACCGTCGCCGTGATGGGCGTCGATGTCGAGGTAGACGATGTTATCGAGGCCGAGGTCGAGCCAGGTGAGCAGTCCCAGCACCGGGTCGTTGAGGAAGCAGAACCCGGCGGCTCGGGCCGGGCGGCCGTGATGGGTGCCCCCGCCGGGGCAGTGCACGATGCCGCCCTGGGCGGTGAGGCGCGCGGCCAGCATTACGCCGCCGGCGGAAATCGCCGGGCGGCGGTAGACCTCGCGGTAGACTGGGTTGCCCTCGGCGCCGATGCGGAAGCGGGCGCGGACGGTGTCGCTGACGGTCTGGTCTTGTTCCGCCTGGCGTAGCGCGGCGAGGTATTCGGGATCGTGGAAGCGGGTGAGTTCTTTCTCCGACGGCATCGGCGCGTCGCGGTAAGCGCTTTCGGACAGCCAGCCGAGGGCGCGGCAGAGATCGGTGCAGACCGAGACGCGTGGTACGGCGAGGGGGTGTTTCGGGCCGTAGCTGGAGTTGCGGTATATTTCGCTGCCGATATAGAGCGGGGTCATGGGATGGGGGGTGGATCCGCTACGGACGATTATTGGTATGGTCAAATAGTGGGAAACCGGGCGAAGCCCGGTTATGACACGGAGGCGGGTATGACACAGTGCGCGGTCGCTAGGTCCGTTGCGGCATCCCCTGGGGGATGATGGTCTTGACGATCGAGGCGTCGAGCGCCTCATAATCGTGGTAGCCGATGGTGGCGTAGAGTTCGGCGCGGGTCTGCATGTGCTCGACCATGTTCTGGGTGCCCCCGTCGCGGCAGATCGCGGCGTATAGTTTCTGTTGTGCCTTGTTGGCGACGCGCAGGCTGCTGACCGGCCAGATCACCATCTTGTAGCCCATCGCCTGGAACTCCTCGGCGGTGAAGAACGGCGTGGTGCCGAACTCGGTCATGTTGGCGAGCAGCGGCACGCCG
Organism: Rhodopila sp.; assembly: GCF_965277825.1. Classification (NCBI taxonomy): domain Bacteria; kingdom Pseudomonadati; phylum Pseudomonadota; class Alphaproteobacteria; order Acetobacterales; family Acetobacteraceae; genus Rhodopila; species Rhodopila sp. The sequence goes on from NZ_OZ255846.1 coordinate 2,964,618, forward strand.
GGCAGCCGGGCGGCGACCTCGCGGAACATGTCCGCGGTCTTCAGGGCTTCCGGGAAGATCGCGTCGGCGCCGGCCTCAATGAACAGGTTGGCGCGGGCCACCGAACCGTCGATGCCCTCGGAGGCGGCGGCGTCGGTGCGGGCGATGATGTAGAGGTGGCGACGGGCCTTGCGGGCGGCGGCGATCTTGGCGGCCATGTCGTGTGGGTCGGCCAGCCGTTTGTCGTTGAGATGGCCGCACTTCTTGGGCAGCAACTGGTCCTCGATATGGACCGCGGCGGCGCCGGCGTCCTCGAAGCTGCGGATCATGTGCATGACGTTTAGCGCTTCGCCGTAGCCGGTGTCGCCATCGACCAGCAGCGGCAGGGCGGTGGCGCGGGCGATCTGGCGGATGAAGAAGCATACTTCGTCGACAGTGATCATGCCGAGGTCGGGGATGCCCATGGACGCGGTCATCGCCGCGCCTGACAAATAGAGGCCGTCGAATCCCGCCTGTTTCGCCTGCAGACCGGCCTGGCCGTTGTGGGCTCCGGGCAGTTGCAGGATACCGGGACGCTCAAGCAGGGCGCGGAACCGGACTCCGGCAGGCGCGCTGGGAAGATCGTCGGCGACGAGGTAGGTCATGGCGGGCTCCTTTTGGGTTCCCGATAGCGGATCGGGCGACGGAAGAACAGGGCGGCAGACGCACCGGCATCGGGGGTTGCCCGGCGCGGCGCGTAGCGGTCTGGCGGATTTGGCGCGGCGCCGCTAAAGGCCCATCCGGGAAAAAGGGGGCGGCAATGACCGAGCAACCGTCTCGGCGCGAGCTGAACCGGGCGATGTGGGACGCGACGGCGCCGCTTCATGTCGCCTCGGCGTTCTACGATGTGGCTGGATTCAAGGCTGGGCGAAGCCAACTGCGGCGGCACGAAATCGCCGACCTGGGAGATGTGAGCGGCAAGCACCTTGTCCACCTGCAATGTCATTTCGGCATGGATACTTTATCCTGGGCGCGGCTTGGGGCTGAGGTCATCGGGGTGGATTTCTCCGAACCGGCGGTGCGGACGGCGCGCGAGCTGGCGTGTGATATCGGGGTAGAGGCGCGGTTCGTGACCGCGGACGTCTACGACGCGGTTGCCGCGGTCGGGCATCGTCAGTTCGATATCGTATATACTGGCGTCGGGGCGCTGTGCTGGTTGCCCGATATCGAGCGTTGGGCCCGGATGGTGCATGATCTGTTGCGGCCGGGCGGCGAGTTGTATCTGTTCGAGTTTCATCCGGTGAAGTGGATGATCGAGGCCGCGGCGCCGAGCGCTGTAGAGATTCGCGACAGTTATTTCACGCCGTCCGAGGGGTATCGCGATGCCGGCGGAGTGACCTATGCCGACACCTCGGCGGCTTCTGCCGCGACCGTGCAATGGAACCATCCGCTGGGCGAGGTGGTTACGGCGCTGGCGCGGGTGGGGCTGCGGATTGAAAGCCTGCGCGAACTGGATCGGGACGTGCTGCGACAATGGGATGTGATGCAGCCCGCAGACGATGGGATGTACAGCATGCCGCCGGATCGTCCATCGCTGCCGTTGATGTATGTGTTGAGGGCACGGCGGCCCGTTTAGGTATCGATATGCGGGTAGCGGAACGCCGGCGTTACACTTCGATTCATTTGGTTACAGGTTCTTCAGCCTTCCTTTACTTTTGGCTTCCAGGGTGGGCGAACAGCTTGGCCGCGTCTGCAAGTTAATCGTTGCAGCGCTATCGTTCCGGAAACGATGCATGATTGAGCACGTGGTAGTGGTCGGTGATCTGTTGCGACCCCAAGGCGACGGGCGCCCGGGTGGCGTGGATCGCCCCACGCTGTGGCTGTGCAACGCCCTGAAGCGTTCAATCCAACTCGCCAGCGGGCTGCAGCCAAGGGCGCTGACAACCAGCGACGACCCGGCTCTTGGGAACTGCATCCGCTCAAGCAGCTCGGCGGCCGATGCCGATGCCAACTGGGCCGCGACTTATGAAGGCCTGCCTGGATTGGCGTCCCTGGAGCAGTTGCTGATGGCACGATTGCAACGCTGCTTCTGTATCGGCTACGAAATGCCGCCGTGGCTCAAGCGACTGCTGAGCGAGCATCGGGTGCCGTTTGTCGATCTGCGGCTGGGTCCAGTCCGGTTCATGGACGACCTGCTGTTTGCCGCGCTCGGTTCAACCCTGGAGATGCAGGCGGGCCTGCTTTCGATGGCGATGCAGGAAAGCGAGGTCCACGCCACGGCTGGGCTGCGCGAGGCGATGTGCCGGCTGATATCGGAAGCCGCGGTTCCGGACAACACCTTGCTGGTTGCCGGTCAGCGGCGGTTCGATTCCAGCCAGATCGTGGATGGAACGTTCTTCGACGCGTTTCCCAGGGCGGCTGAAATTCACCGCATCTGTGCGGGCTATTCGGCGGTGGTTCTCAAGCCGCATCCGCTGGATCGTCGCCATTCGTTGCTGGAGGTCGTGGCCGGGGCACCGGCCAATGTGATCGGCGTGATCGACGACAACGCCTACCGGATGATGGCGCTGCCGCAGATCAGCGCGGTGCTGACGGTGAATTCCGGCTTGGCGGTCGAAGCAGGGTATTTCGGCAAGCGGGTGCACACACTGGCGGCGCTGCCGATCCGCCTGGCGTGGCGTGGGGACGTCGCTGATCAGGAGCGGCATGTGTCGCTGAACGATGTGGTTTTGACGCCGGATTTCTGGCGCCTGATCCTGGCGCCGTATGTGCCGGTCACCGCGGCGGATGGCATGCAGCTTCCACCGAAGCCGAACCGGCTGCGCATTGCCTTGGATAGTTTCTGGAACTACCAGCAGATTGACACCGACCTGATTCCGCGTCCGAATAACACACTTGCTCCAGCAATGTAACGAATGCCCGCGGTTGGCAACGCCTTATGCGGCGGCCTTGCGGGGTTTGGGCCAGCGTGCGGCGACCTGGGGCAGGACCTCCTCGGCCAGCCGTCGGGTTTGGGTCAGCATGTCGGCGTCGCCCTCGGCGATCGGGCGAAGGATGAATTTCGACGCGCCGGCGGCGACATATTCGCTGAGGCGGCGCAGGATCGCCTCGGTGTCGCCGATCGCGAACAGGTCGTGGGGATCGCGGCCGGTGCGGTCGCGGTATTGCTGCATCACTTTCGCCACGCCTGGATCGTCGGACGACCCAAAGCGGAACGCGAAGGCGGCGCCGTAATGATCTTCGTCGATGGCGCGTCCGGTTACGGCTAGTGCCTGCTTGATTCCGCTGATCACCTGGGCCACCGCGTCGGGTGCCTCGGGGCCGGCCTGCCAGCCGGTGCCAATGCGGGCGGTGCGTTTGATCGCGGCCTCCGAGGCACCGCCGATCCACATCGGCAGATCGGGCTGCACCGGCAGCGGTGCGATCGAGGCCTTGGTCAGCTTGAAGTGCCGGCCGTCAAAATTCAGCGACTCGCCGGTCCATAGCCGGCTAATGATGTCCAGTGCCTCGTCGGTCTTGCGGCCACGCGTGGTGGTGTCGGTGTGCATCGCGGTCCATTCCGCGCCGCGCGGGCTGCCGATGCCGAAGCCGGGCAGCAGCCGGCCGTTGGACAGCACGTCGATGGTGGCACATTGCTTGGCCAGCAGCACCGGTTCGCGCAGCGCGACCGAGACGACGTTGACGCCGAACTTGATCCGCCTGGTGCGTCCGGCGATGGCGGCCAGGGTGGTCATGCTCTCCAGGATCGGCGCGCGGCTGACGATGCGATCGGTCTGCCAGATCGAGTCCAGGCCGGCTTGCTCGCATAGGTCGACCCAACGCCAGAAGCCGTCCGAGGTCTGAAACGGGTATTCCATGATGCCGACGCCGACCGCGATATTGCGCGCCATCCCGGGTCTCCTGGAGGTGTTGGTTTGATGGTCCTGCGATTCCGCGCAGCAGGCAATGGCCGTGACGCGGTTTCCAGTCTGGGCTGTTTCCGGCGACGCGGTTTCCAGTCTGGCGGATCGGGCCTAAAGTTGCCGGCATCGAACATCAGGGCAGGAAACCATCATGCAGCACGGCACCTATGAACATATCGCCGCCGACATGGCCGGCAACGTTGCCACGATCGAGGTGCAGCGCGGTCCGAACAATTTTGTCGACACCGACATGGTGGCGGAAATCGCCGACGCGCTGGAAGTTTATGATCGCACCGCCGACGTGCGCGCCATCGTGCTGTGCGCCGAGGGCAAGCATTTCTGCGCCGGCGCAGATTTTGGTAGCCGGGGCCCCGACGGTGTGGCGCGGGCCACCAAGCGTGGGCGGCATCTTTACAAGGAGGCACAACGGCTGTGGCGCACCGGCAAACCGATCGTCGCGGCGGTGCACGGCGCCGCGGTCGGTGCGGGGGTTGGGCTCGCGGTGATGGCGGACTTCCGCGTCGCCTGCCCGGAGGCGCGGTTTTCCACCAACTTCACCCGGCTGGGCTTCCATCCGGGTTTTGGGCTGACCGCGTCGCTGCCTCGGCTGATCGGGACGCAGAACGCGGCGATGATGCTCTATACCGGGCGCCGGCTGACCGGGGAGGAGGCGCTGCGGATCGGCCTGGTGGATTACCTGGTGCCGCTGGACCAGGTGCGCGCCAAGGCGCTGGAGGTGGCGACCGAGATCGCCGGATCGGCGCCGCTGGCGATCGTTTCCACGCGTGAGACGCTGCGTCGCGGACTGGCTGACGCGGTCGCCCAGGCGACAGAGCGTGAGTATGAGGAACAGGACTGGCTTCGCACCACCGCCGACTTCAAGGAGGGAACCAAGGCGATGGGCGAGCGGAGGGCGCCGAACTTCGCCGGCAGGTAGTGTCCGTTCCGCTGCACTTAACGGTTCTTTAAGGACTCGGCGGTAGGACTGGGCCTCTCGGGACGGAGGCCCCTCAGCTTGAGCCAGTCGCTAAGCGTTGCACGAATCCGTCTCGCGGTGTTCGTCGACGCCGCGCTGTGGCACGGGCTTTCCTGTGCCCGGGCATTGAGCGGGCGGTCTCCGTTCGTTGCGAAACAACTGCGTCGCGCGGTGCTGCTGCTGTGGTGGACGGCGACGCTGCAGCTTGGCACCCATATCGGCTACTTTGTGCGTGCCAGGCGGCTGCGTCGGGTGGTTCCGGCCGCGCCGGCCGCGGCGGTGACCGAGACCATCGATCCGCGGGCACTCGACATTCCGTATTCGGAGACCCCGGTGGTATCGGTGATCATTCCGACCTATGGGCAGGTGGAGCACACGCTGCGCTGCCTGGCCTCGATCGCGGCCAACCCTGCCGGGGTGGCGATCGAGGTGATCGTTGTGGACGACGCGTGGGGCGGCGCGGGTGGCGAGGCCATCGGCCTGTTGCGAGGCGTTCGGTTGCTGCGCAACGAGGCCAACCTCGGATTTCTGCGGAGCTGCAACCTGGCGGCCGCATCGGCTGTGGGCGAGTATCTTTTGCTGCTCAACAACGATACCCAGGTTCTGGATGACTGGCTCGAGCCGATGCTGTCGCTATTTCGCCAGCGGCCCGATACCGGGGCGGTGGGTGCCAAGCTGCTTTATCCGGATGGGCGGTTGCAGGAAGCCGGCGGCATCATCTGGCAGGACGGGTCGGGGTGGAATTTCGGCCGCCTGGAGGACCCGGGCAAACCGGCCTACAACTACGTCCGCGAGGTGGATTACTGCTCCGCCGCGGCGCTTATGGTGCGACGCCGGGTGTTCGCCGAACTGGGCGGCTTCGACGAACGCTACGCTCCGGCCTATTATGAGGACACCGACCTCTGCTTCCGCCTACGGCGCATCGGTCTGAAGACTCTATACCAACCGGCAGTTCGAGTAGTACATCATGAGGGCGTTTCGCACGGACGCGACACCTCGGTGGGGATCAAGTCGCATCAAGTCGTCAACCGGGCGCGCTTCGTCGATGTTTGGGCAGATGTGTTGACGCGTGAACATTACAGGGCCGGCGATCACGTGTTCCGCGCGCGCGACCGGACGATGCATCGCAAGGTGGTGTTGGTAGTCGATCATTATGTTCCGATGCCTGACCGGGATGCTGGTTCCCGAGCCATGATGGCGTGCCTTCGGGTGCTGCTGGACGCCGGCTTCACGGTCAAATTCTGGCCGCACAACCTGAGCTACAAGGCAGCCTATACCGAGGTGCTGCAGGACCAGGGCATCGAGGTGTTTCATGGTCCCGAACAGGCGCCGTTCGACAGTTGGATCAGAAGCGTTGGGCGCGAGTTCGATCTGATCATGGTCAGCCGGCCCGATGTCGCCGAGGACGTGATGCCATCGCTGCGGCGGCACTGCCGGGCTCCGATCGTTTATTACGGACACGATCTGCATTTTCGCCGCATGCGCCAGCAGGCCGAGGTGACCGGCGATGACCGGCTGCTGCGTCTGGCCGAGCATATGCGGGAGCGGGAGTTCTCGATCTGGCGGCAAGCGAAGCTTTCACTCTATTTGTCGGAGGAAGAGGCGCAGATCGCGCTGGCACTGCAGCCGGACGCTAAGATCGGTTCGGTCGTGCCGTATTGCTTCGATCGGTTCGGCGACGCCAGGACAGCACCGGCCTGCCGCGAGATCATCTTCGTTGCCGGTTTTGGCCATCCACCCAACGAGGACGCCGCGGTGTGGTTCGTGAACGAGGTGCTGCCGCTGATCCGGGCCGACGTTCCGGAAGCGCATTTGTCGATCATCGGCTCCAACCCCACCGAACGGGTGCGGGCGCTGGGCGGGGACGGCATCGCGTGGTTCGCCAATGTGACCGATGCAGAGTTGGAGGCAGCGTATGATCGGGCACGTGTCGCGGTGGTGCCGTTGCGTTGCGGCGCCGGGGTGAAGCTGAAAGTGGTGGAGGCGTTGCGCACCGGAGTGCCGCTGGTCACCACTCCGGTCGGGGCACAGGGGTTGCCGGGGCTGTTCCAGGTGGTGGCGGTGGAGGACGATGCCCAGTTGTTTGCCGCCGCCGTCGCCGGTCTGCTTCAGGATGACGCGGCGTGGGCAAAAGCCAGTTCGCGACAGGTGGATTTCGCGCGACTGCGGTTTTCGCGGGAGGCGATGACGGCTTCGCTATTGGGCGCGCTGGAGGTTGCCGCCTAACCGGGTCGGGCCGCTGAATAGCGTGTTGCCACTCAGGCGGTCGCGTGGCTGGATGGCGGCCTGGATCACCGGGAGTGACGCTCATGCCGAGCGAGCCACAGCAACGCGAGCCATTTCATCATCCGCTTGTGCGTGCGGACTGGCTGGCCAAGCTGACCGAGGCGGTGCTGGACCCGGCGCAGCCGATCATCGACCCACACCACCATCTGTGGAAGGCGCGGCCTGATCCGTACTTGCTGCCCGACCTGGTGGCGGACCTGGTTTCTGGGCCGGGCGGAGGACACAACGTGCAGGCCACGGTGTTCATCCAATGTGGATCGGAATACCGCACCCAGGGTGCCGAGGACATGCGCCCGGTCGGAGAGACCGAATTCGTCGCCGCGGCGGCGCAGCAATGCGAAAGCGGCCAATACGGCGCGCTGCGTGCCTGCGCCGGGATCGTCGGCCACGCCGACTGTCGGCTGGGCGAACGAATCGACGCTGTGCTGGCCGGCCATGTCGAGGCCGGCGGCGGCCGCTTCAAGGGAATTCGCCACAGCGGCACGTGGGACGCAGCAATTGCTCCAACCGCGCCGCCAGGGGCGCCCGCCGGGCTGTATCGCGATCCGGCTTTTCGCGCCGGGTTTGCCCGATTGCGCGACTTCGGGCTGACCTTCGAGGCGTGGCTGTATCATCCGCAACTTTCTGATCTGGTAGATCTGTTGCGCGCGTTCCCGGAGCAGAAGGTGGTGCTCAATCACTGTGGCGGACCGCTGGGGGTGGGGCCATACCAGGGTCAGCGCGCCGAGGTGTTCGCGCAGTGGCGCGCCTACATCACGGAGCTGTCGAGCTTCCCCAATCTTTACGTGAAGCTGGGTGGGTTGGCGATGAATGTGAACGGGTTTGGCTACCACCAAGCACCGCTGCCGGCTTCGTCGGGCGAGATGGCATCGGCGTGGCGGCCTTATTTCGAAACCGTCATCGCCGCGTTTGGAGCAGATCGCTGCATGTTCGAGAGCAATTTTCCGGTCGACAAGGGGATGTGCAGCTTCGCCGTGCTTTGGAACGCGTTCAAGCGCATCGCGGCCGGATACTCATCAGACGAGAAAGCCGCGTTGTTCTACCGCTCGGCGCAGCGGTTCTACGGTCTGCCGGAGGTGGAGGACTTGCGGCTGGACTGAACGACATGCGCCGCTGACAGGTGGTTCTCAAGCCGACGTCGGCATGCGAGCCAATGGTTCAATCCGGATCAGCGATCCATTCGATGGCCGCGCCATGCGGATCGGTCCAGGCGACGGGCTTTCTGTTGACCGACAAGAGGAAGCGGCCTGCCTCGCTGGGTTTACCGGCAGTGTCCGATAGATCGGGCATGACACGTGGCGATTCGTTGCATATCCAGTAGGGGCTGAGTGACGTCACCCTATCGGCGAAGGCGTGTCGGTCAGCCTGATCCGTGACATAGGCCAGCACGGCAGTGTGGAACACCACCAGCGTCGCGTCTGGTGGGGCCTCCCTGCAGAGCGACGCCAGTGCATCACCCGTCAGGCTTGCTTCGACCAAACGCGGCTTCCGCGTGGCGGCAACGCAAAGGGCGCCACGCAGCCCGGCGAGACGCGAGGTCTGCTCAGGCCAGACCAGTGTTTCCAACCAGGAAGATTGATCCGGGGCCGCCGCGTCGAGCGGGTTCAGGTCCAGGCCCGCCCTCCAAATGATCTGCGGCATACGCGTCGGGAGGGGTGTTTCTGCGCTCACGGCGCAGCAGAACACGGGATAATCCCCGTTGCCGTCCCCGGGATGGATCGAGCGAGAGCCGAAGTCGTAGCCGTAGAAGTCCGGCAGCAGGCACAGCCCGGCGGACGCGCCGACCTCGATCAAGGCCAAGGGCTGCGGCAATCGCGCCAGCACCGGGAGCAGCGTCGCGCAGCGGGCGGGCTCATTCGTTTGGGTCGAACGCGTCAGCATCACCGAGCGGACGGCTTCGGCATCGGCGAGGAGGCAATGCTTGAAGCCTGGGAAGTCTCTGGGAGTGCCTGTGAGGGATCGCACAGCCGCGAACAGGAGGTTGGGCTGCTGCTTCTCCGGAGGGAGCGCCATCAGGAAGTCGATCACCTCCGCGTCGTTCGCAACGCCCCGGGCAAGCGCTTCGTAGAGCGGTGACCGACCACGCGCTTCGTCGTTGGCAAAGCGCATATAACGTCTCGAAAGTGTGTCTGAGATCAAAACCTTTATGGACATGACGTTTACTCGTAGTCCGTTAAGGACGCTTGGATCGCAAATATACGGCATAGACGCGCGACGCGTCGCTGTTTGTCTTCAACAGGCTCCGGAAACTACGCTGGGGGATCAGACATCGCCCCAGACGTTGCGGGCCACCTCGACGCAGCGGGACAGTTTTGCCCATTGCTGCTCCTCGGTCAGCGTGTTGCCTTCCTCGGTGGAGGCGAAGCCGCATTGGGGTGACAGTGCGAGCTGTTCCAGCGGCAGGTATTTCGCGGCCTGATCGATGCGGCGTTTCAACTCGTCCGTGCTTTCCAGTTCGCCGGTCTTGCTGGTGATGATCCCGAGCACCACGATCTTGGGGCCGCGCGGGACGAAGCGCAGGGGTTCGAAACCGCCGGCGCGTTCGGTGTCGTATTCCATGAAGTAGGCGTCGGCGTCGATCTGGTTGAACAGGACCTCGGCCACCGGTTCGTAACCGCCCGACGCCACGAACGTTGAGCGGAAATTGCCGCGGCAGAGGTGCATCGAGATCGTCATCCCTGGCGGTCGGCCGGCGATCGCCTGGTTCAGCATGTCGGCATAGATGGTTAGCAAGTTATCGACGTGTTCGCCGCGCGCCTTCAGCATCGCGATCTGTTCGGGGTCGCACAGATAGGCGATGTTGACCTCGTCCAGTTGCAGGTAGCGGCAGCCGGCGACGCCGAACGCCGCGACAGCCTTGTGATAGGCGGTGCCGAGGTCGGCGAAGAAGCCGTCCAAGCTGGGATAGGCGGCTTTATCGATCGCCTCGCGGCCGCCGCGGAAATGCACCACCGAGGGTGACGGGATGGTTTGCTTGGCCACCGAATTCCGCACCTGGCCGGCGAGGAAGCGGTAATCCTCGATCATCGTCGGTTGGGTCCAGCCGATGCGTCCGTTTACCCGCAGCTTGTGGCGCAGCGGGACGTTGCCGTGGAACTGGATTTTCTCCTCGGGTTCGTAGATCTCGACGCCATCGAGGCCGGCGACGAAATCATAATGCCAGTAGGCGCGGCGGTATTCGCCGTCGGTGGCGGCACGCAGGCCGATATCCTCTTGTCTGGCGATGGCTGTGGCGATGCAGGTGTCCTCGATCTGGCGCAGCGCGTCGGGAGGTAGGATGCCGGCTTTCCACTTGGCGCGCGCTTCATGCAGAGGCTTCGGCCGCAGCAGGCTGCCGACATGGTCGGCGCGGAACGGCGGTTGGCTGCTTGACGTGGTCATGACCAGGTTGCCTCCATGCTTCAGATGCCGCCGATCCAGTCCCGAACGGCACGGACCACGGCTTCGGGTTGTTCGGGAATCAGCGCATGGCTGGCTTCCTGGATCACCACCACCGTCACCCGAGCCGCGCCCAGGTCGTCGCGGATCCCGTCTCGAGTATCCGCCGGACGCCACGGGTCAAGCGCCGCCTGCAGGTCCAGCACCGGTGCCGACCCGGCGTTCCACCAGTCGTCACGCGGCGTCGCGGCACTCGCCGCGCGCTGGCTCTTCGACGCGAGCGGATGCCAGTTGTCCAGCCAACCGATGGGATCGTGACCCGGCGCGAAGAACGCCACGCGCAACGCGGCAAGCCGGACCGCATCTGGTAGCGTGGAATCGATGCATTTCGCCAACTGCTCACGCAGTGCCGGATCAGCCGATTTGGCCGCCGCCGCCGCCAGGATTACACCGCGAACCAGGTCGGGGCGATCCGCTGCCAGGCAGCGCCCGACCCACTGCCCGAACGCATGCCCCAGCACGAACGCCGCACCGTCCGCCAGCCGCTCGATCACCACCGCGACGTCGCGCGCGTAGTCGTGCAGCGTCAAGTCCTGCATCGGCCCGAGGCTGCCGCACATTCCCCTGGGCTGCGGCCGCAGCACGCGAAATCCCACGCCGGCAAACATCTCGGCAATCGCATCGAAATCCTCGGAATCTCGCGACGATGACGGCAGCAGGACAAGAGCATCCCCCGCCCCGGTGTCCGCTTCATCCAGTATGACGTCGATCGACACGCTGTCGTAAGCGACGGAGACCCGCCGGCGCTCGCCCATCTGTCTGCCTCCCTGGTGTTCGGCGGCAGGCTAGCTGGAAGCGTTGCGACACGGAACCCAGGTCGGCGGCGCGGCGCTTACCGGCGTGGCCGCCCCATAAGCGCGAAGGCCAGGGTTTTCAGGCCGTGGGCGCTGCTTTGAGTTGGGGTTCAACAATACATTAGCGAAGTGCGGTTTTGAGCTCCGCATTCACTGGGTAGATTAGCAAAACGGAGAGCATTTTGTCCCGCAGATCCTGCATTCGGGACACTCGCAGTTTACCGATATGGTAGGCGGAAAGCCTTTGGGCCTCACCATCGCTTGGATCAATAGGCGTTATCTCAGACTGAGCTCGAAACTTCATCCTACCCGGACTGGAACCCTGACCTCCTCTGCTCGCCTAACGCCGGCTCGTGTTACACGAATCGTGGTCTGGATCGGATCATAGAGTCAGACAAAGCGGCCTAAGCGCGGCTTTGCAAGGGCTGCCGTCCACTTTTCCCAATAGCCTCGGTAAAGATCGGTTCCCATGTTCGGATATGTTTTCTCAACAGCGGCTTGATCGACTTTGCATCGCCGGCCGCTGCCAAATCGATCAGCCGATAATGTTCCTGCACGGAGCCGGCCTGACGCTCCATGCCTGCCCGCGACGCAATGCCGTACAGCCGCATCTTGTCGCGCAGCGCCATCGCCATTTCCGTCAGCAACACGTTGCCGGCGGCAGCGATGAAGGCATAGTGAAAGCGCCGGTCCGCCTCCAGATACTCTCCAATATCATCGGCAGCCACCGCATCCCTGATGTCGTCAGCCAGAGAATGCAGCCCGGCCAGGGACTCCTCAGGACGATTGGCAAGTATCTCAGCGGCGCGAACCTCAACAAGCTCCCGAACGTCGAAAAGATTGCGCAGGTCTTCAAGCGTCGTCGCCGTCACCTTGAAGCCACGATTGCGCAGCGGCTCGATAAGGCCGTTGCGAGCGAGTTCCAGCAACGCCTCACGGACCGGCGTCGTCGAGACCCCTAGATCGGCCGCCAATGTAGGAACCGAATACATCGCACCAGGCAGGCTCTGGCCCGAGACGATCTCGGCGCGCACACGCTGCAGGACCTGTTCGCGCAAATTCTGATCCATATTCGCCCTGTCTGTTCTGTGCTTGATTTGGACCTTTCAACCGAGCCCAGGCCAAACGGCAATACAGCGTGGCTCTATGTCGTATTGGCCGCCGGCGTATGGGCGCCGCCCTCCATCTGGACAAGGACTTCTGTGAGACGCAAGCCAAGCGCCGCCTTGGAGGCCTTGTCCAGACTGCCCGATGCGTAGCGCACATCCATGATCGACATCTTGCGTTCCGCTTCCTCTTCCGCTGGCTGGGCTTGATGCTATCAGTCGTCATCGCCGCTGTGTTTTTCCCATTCACAAACCCGCGCGTTGTCGGGCATGGTCGTCTCGACGAAGAACACATCAGTGGTATCGGCGACCTGGCACTCGATCGTTTCCGCGCCGGAGACGCCAAGGCTGTCCCTGTGGCCGAGCGTGACGTCGCCCGAGGTCAGCTCGCCATCCACGACGAACACATAGACGCCGTGCTGTGCTGAGCGCGGGGTGTAGCTGTAAGTGCCAGCCCGATCGGTCACCATGCGTGAGACACGCAGATCCTGCGGGACGGGAAGCGCTCCATCGGCGTCACCAACCAATTGAACGATACGATTTCGGCGTTCGCGAAGGTCGAAATGGGAGCGCAAATACGAAGGAGGCAGGTAAAGCTGATTCGGCATCAGCCACAGATAGATCGCGTGCATATCCTCGGGACCGATGCTCAGCTCGGAATGCTTGCCGCCTGAGCCGGCCGAGAACAGGTAATAGTCTCCCTGCCGCAGTTGATCGACCGTGCCGCGTCCCGCCGTATTGATATGCGTCAGTTCGCCTTCCAGGACAAAGGCGCAGATGACGAAATTATGGTGTGGATGCATGTTGTAGCCACATCCCGCACCATGGAACGTTTCGTCTCCCCACACGCGCACCGCGCCGAAGCCAGGGCGCCCGCTCTGGTATTGGTGAAAATTAAAGCAGGAGCCCCGGCTGATGAAGCTGCCGGGATGTCCAGCAACATAGGACGACGCGCTTCCCTCGGAATGGATCACATCATGGCCGCGGTCCTTCGCGCGGAGCACGAACGATTGTGTCATTGTTTGCTCTCGTTGATTGAAGGTTGATCAGGCTTTCTGCGCGAGATCCTGTCCCCCGGCGGCGTAGCCGACTACGACCATCTCGAATTGATCCTTGGGCGTACCGCAGTCGGGGCAAATCCAGTCCTCGGGGATGCCGTCCCAGCGTGTTCCTGGCGCGAGGCCGTGCTCGGGCAATCCCAAAGCCTCATCGTACGAGAACCCACAACCGAGGCACATCAAGCGCTTGAAGGTGATCTCCATGGGCCTTACCACGCGTTTAAGAGACGCGCGACGTATTATAGTAGCGCGCTACCAAATGCAAGATCAATTCCACATCAGCGCGCGGCTTACCGAGGACCGCCGCTTCAGATCGGGCAAATCCGCACCGAAGACCAAAGCACTAAACGGCCAAGACCCGGACAGTCCATTATCTTATAATAACAGCCTCAGCATAGCTCATACAACCGATCGCGCTCAGCACTTAAGTGCCTTCCGTCTTCTGGACCACCTTTAGATCCTCCCAGCCGTTCTCATCGTGCAGCGCAAAAAAATCGTCTGTGTATTTCTCGTATTTCTCTGCCACATCAGAGGCGACGTCGACACGTCCTTTTACTCGTTTTCGCAGGTATTCCTCGCGTGATTTCAGAATGTAGTGGTTGCACTGGCCAATGGTTAGCGATATTCTCTCGGTCCGGCATTCATCCCGCACGGCACAGGGAAGTCCAGCCGGATCGCCATAGTAGCCAGACGTCAACTGGCAGCTATGGGGATTGTTCAATGCACCAATCTTGCGCGCCCGGGCCATGGTCTTGATCCATACGTTGAGGAAATGACCCGGAGCGGCCGTCCGGGTAAACCGTTCAATTACCGGGCGGTCATCGTAATGCAGAAGTCCAGACGAACCAAAAAACCGCTGATTGAATGCGATTGCCGAACAGTCCTCGGGAATCCGCCCCAATAACGCGGCAACGCTGGAGTCATGGTGCAGAACAAGAAATTCATCCACGTCGAGGAATGAGATCCATTCGGTCGAGCATTGTCGAACAGCATCGCGATAGGCAGGGAGCTGGGGCAGGGAGCTGGGGCTGTTCCCCCATCCGGTTCGGCCAGGGGCCTCCGGCGCGATGCAAAATGGGAAGGACTGAGGTGCTTTCGTCTACTCTCGTTGTCATAAACAACGATCTGGTCGAAATTCAGCAATTTGTACCAAGCAAGCCACTCCAAGAGGTAGGGGGCCTCGTCACGGACAATTCCACACAGCGTTACGCCAGGTTTGGTGGCTTGGTCCAAGGCCGCCCTCCCAGGTCCGGATATCGCCAAGACTGTACTGATCCCGCGAAGTCTAGCAAGCGCTCACCTGACTTCTCGGCTCGGATCGGCCTGCCCCTTTGCAGCGCCCCAATAATCGCCCAATCTCACGGTCAACGCCGGACGCAGCCACACTCGGCCTGCCCGGAAGCGGCAAGGGGAAACATATGAGCAAAATCGACGGCGCCACCCTGATGGCACAAAGCCTTAAGCAACAGGGCGTCCAATACATGTTCGGCATCGTCGGCTTCCCCGTCGGACCCATCGCCAGCGCCGCGCAAAAGGCCGGCATCCAGTATATCGGCATGCGCAACGAACAATCCGCCTCCTACGCCGCCCAGGCCGTCGGCTACATGACCGGACGGCCCGGAGCCGCCCTCGTGGTCTCCGGCCCAGGCGTCGTCCACGGCCTCGCCGGCCTCGCCAACGCGCAGCAGAACTGCTGGCCAATGATCCTCATCGGGGGCGCCTCGCCGACCTACCAGAACGCCATGGGCGCGTTCCAGGAAGAACGCCAGGTGCAGATCGCCTCGCCGTTTTGCAAATTCGCCCACGCCGTCGAGCACGTCCACCGCATTCCGTTCTACGTCGAAATGGCGGTGCGCCACGCGATCTACGGCCGCCCAGGCGCCAGCTACCTCGACATGCCCGACGACATCATCCTGGGCGAGGTCGAGGAAGAGAAAGTCCACCAGGCCGCCACCATCGGCGAGCCCCCGCGAATGGCCGCGATGCAGCAGGACATCGACACCGCGCTCAACGTGCTGGAAACCGCCGAACGCCCGCTGGTGATCGTCGGCAAGGGCATGGCCTGGTCGCGCGCCGAGGACGAAGTGCGCGCCTTCGTCGAGCGCACCCAGGTGCCGTTCCTGGCCTCGCCGATGGGCAAGGGCGTGATGGACGACACCCATCCGCTATCGGTCGGCGCCGCCCGCAGCCACGCCCTGCAAGAGGCCGACGTCATCTTCCTGCTCGGTGCCCGGCTGAACTGGATCATGCATTTCGGCCAACCGCCGCGGTTCAACAAGAAGGTGCGCATCGTCCAGCTCGACATCTCGCCCGAGGCGATCAGTCAGAACGTCCCAGCCGAGGTCGCCCTGGTCGGCGACGGCCGCGCCATCGTCGGCCAGCTCAATAAGGCGCTGGAGACCCGCCAGTGGTTCTATTCCAAGGACACCCCCTGGCACGCCGCGATCGCCGAAAAATCCGCCGCTAACGCCCGCCAGATCAAGCCGATGATCGACGACCACTCGACCCCCACCAACTACTACCGAGCGCTGAAGGACATCAGCGCCTGGGTGCCGAACGACGCGGTGATCATCGGCGAGGGCGCCAACACCATGGATATCGGCCGCACCCAGTTGCCCAACAGCGCGCCCCGGCTGCGGCTCGACGCCGGCAGTTACGGCACCATGGGCATCGGGATGGGCTTCGCCATTGCCGCCGCGGTGGTGCACCCCGATCGTCCGATCGTTTCGGTCTCCGGTGACTCCGCGATCGGCTTCTCCGGCATGGAGATCGAGACCGCCTGCCGCTACCAGTTGCCGGTCAAGGTGGTGGTGCTGAACAACGGCGGCATCGGCGGCGGCATCGCCGAATTCCCGGAAGATCGCGGCAAGCTGCCGCCCCGCGTGCTGACCATCGGCGCCCGCTACGACAAGATGATGGAGGCATTCGGCGGCAAGGGCTGGTACATCGAGGACCCCAAGGACCTGCGCGGCGCGTTGGATGCCGCGATGGCGTTCGACGGGCCAGCCCTGGTAAACGTTCGGCTGCATCCGGAGGCCGGGCGCAAGCCGCAGCAGTTTAACTGGCACACGGCCTGACGCGCGGCGGCGGGTCGAGGGGCCGACCGGGCGGCAAGCGTTCACGGAAACCCGGCACGGAATGCCGGTGAAGACTTGCAACGAGACCGCCTTCCGTCCACTTTCTGGACCAGCCACCGATCAGGAAAAGGTCATGTCCGTCGAAGCCGTTATCGCCGCCGCGGCCAATTTTCTGGGCGAGCGGATCACAACCAACGGCGCGCTGCGCGACCACCATTCGCATGGTCAGGATACCCAGCCGCCGGTGATGCCCGACGCCGTTGCTTTCGTGGAATCCACCGACGAAGCATGTCGGCTTATGGCGCTCTGTCATGCCGAACATGTCCCGATGGTGCCGTGGGGCGCGGGAACCTCGCTGGAAGGGCATGTGACGCCGGTGCGCGGCGGCATCACGCTGGACCTCTCGCGGATGAACCGGGTGCTGGGTGTGAGCCAGGCGGACATGGATTGCCGGGTCGAGGCTGGCGTGACGCAGGAGCAGTTGAACACGCATTTGCGTGATGTCGGGTTGTTCTTTCCGGTCGATCCGGGCACTTCGGTTTGCACCATCGGCGGGATGTCGGCGACGCGCGCCTCGGGCACCAATGCGGTGCGCTACGGCACGATGCGGGACAATGTGCTGGGGCTTTCGGTGGTGATGCCGGACGGGCGGCTGATCCGCACCGGGGGGCGGGTGCGCAAATCGTCTTCCGGCTATGACCTGACGCGGCTGTTCGTCGGCTCTGAAGGCACGCTGGGGATCATCACCGAGATCCAGCTTCGTCTGTGGGGCATACCGGAGGCGGTGTCCTCGGCCACCTGCCAGTTCCGCACGTTACAGGATGCCGTCGAGACAGTCATTGCCATCCTGCAATTGGGTATCCCGGTGGCGCGGATCGAACTGCTGGACGATGTGCAGATGGCGGCTTGCATCGCCTATTCGAAGCTGCATGGGCTCAGTGAACTGCCGACGCTGTTCTTCGAGTTTCACGGAACTCCGGCCGGGGTCGCCGAGCAGGCTGGTCAGGCGGAGGAGATCGCCGCGGGGTGCAACGGGCTGGGATTTGCATGGGCAACGGAGCCGGCCGCGCGCGCCAAGCTGTGGCAGGCCCGCCATGACGCGCTTTGGGCGTGCTTGGCCTGGAAGCCGGGTCATAAAGGCATCGCGACGGACGCGATCGTGCCGATCTCCCGGTTGAGCGAGGCCATCCTGGGCGCCAAGCAGGATATCACCGCGTCCGGTCTGACCGCGCCGATCGTCGGCCATGTCGGGGATGGCAACTTCCATACCGTGATCATGGTGCCCCCGGAACCCGACGGAATGGTGCGGGCGTGGGACCTTGACAAGAAAATCGTGGCCCGGGCGTTGGCACTGGGTGGTTCGTGCAGCGGCGAGCACGGGGTCGGTATCGGCAAGCGGGAGTTTCTGGAGCAAGAACATGGTGCGGAGGCGCTGACCGTGATGCGTGCGGTGAAACAGGCCCTGGACCCACGCGGCGTGATGAACCCGGGAAAGATATTCCTCAATTCATGATGGTTTCGCAGCCTATCCAATCTTATCGGCGATAGGCCTGCTCGGCCCGATCCTGCGCCAGGATTCCCAGCGCGAGACCCGCGGCGGATTGGGTCGGGTCGATCACCGGCAAACCCAGCGCATCGCGAACCGCCGCGGCGTGATGCGCCATGCCGGTGCATCCGAGGATTAGCGTCTCGGCGCCCAGATCGGCAAGCTGGTGTCCGGCGGCCAGAAGGGCCGCGCCGGCCGCGTGCGGGTCCAATAAGCTGTCCATCGAGACGTTCAGCGCCACTTCCCCGGCCAGGCGGTCGTCCAGCCCCATCGCGCGCAGAACCAGGCGGTGGCGCGCCTTGGACGACTCGACAAGCGCGATCACGCCGAACCGTTCGGCGCGCGCCACCGCGGCGGCGACCGCGGCGCGGAAGATGCCGAGCACTGGGCGCGGGGTGACGGCGCGTACTGCCTCGATCCCTGGATCGGAGGCGCAGGCGATGACGTAAACGTCCGCATCAGACCGCTCGACCAGACGGCACATCGGTTCCACGACGGCGTGCCATTCGCGCCAGCAGTAGATCGCCGGCGGCCCTTCCGAAAGTGTCGCGACGTCGAAGTCCGGTCCGGCAGCGAACCGGAACGGTGCCAGGGTTCGCGAGATCGCCGCCGAACATGCCTCGGAGCTATTGGGATTGATCACGAGGATACGGGCCATGCCAGCATTCTTCCGCCGGCGCGGGCCAGGGATCAATGGGAACCGATATGGTATTGCGACGCAGCAAGGCTTATGTTTCAGGTCGATTTATCGCCCGTCTGCGCTAACCCGATGACTCATCGGGGTTAATCTTCTGCCAGGCGACCAGAAGGACCTGAATATGAACCATGTGCGATGGCAGCCCGATCGGTCTGTCGCAACCAATGCCTGGCCGCATCCGTCCCTGGTCACCGCGATCGGCCGGGGGCTGATCGGGCGCTGCCCGGCTTGCGGAAAGGCCCACCTATTCAACGGTTTTCTTCGTGTGGCGAACACCTGCCAGAACTGCAAGGCACCGTTGGGGCTGGCCCGAGCCGATGACGCGCCGCCGTATTTCACCATCCTGGTCACCGCTCACATCGTGGTGCCGCTGCTGGTCATGGTCGATCGCATGGGCCAGCCGCCGATCTGGCTGATGTCGGCAATCTTCGTTCCGTTGACGTTGTTCGTGGCGCTCGGTTTGCTGCGGCCTATCAAGGGCGGCACGGTCGGGTTGATGCTTAATTTGAACATGTTGAAAAGCGACGTCGCCGAAACATGAGCAGCTCCGCGGTCAGCGCCTCACGCCTCGATCGGGTCGTCCTTGATGGCGAGGTGCCGAACAATCTTTCGCCCTTCATCGAGGCGGACCGCGAGCAGGCGGTTGCCGACCTGGCAGCGGCGAATCACTTCGCGCCGCTGATCGGCACCGAAACGCCGGGGCCGTATGCGCTGCATTTGTCGATCCTGGAAGGGCGGCTGATTTTCGACATAAGGGACGTGGGGGGTTACCCGCTGACTGCTGTCGGGTTGGCGCTGGGGCCGTTTCGGCGACTGGTCAAGGACTACCAGATGCTCGTCGACAGCCACATCAAGGCGGTCGAGGAAGGCCGCGAACAGCGCATCCAGGCGATCGACATGGGTCGGCGGGGCTTGCATAACGAGGGCGCGGAGCTGATGACCCAGCGGCTCGCCGGCAAGATCGACATCGATTTCGATACTGCTCGGCGGCTGTTCACCCTGGTCTGCGTGCTGGCGCAGCGTATCGCCTCGAGATGAGGATCTGATCACGATAAGGATAGGGCGATGAAGATCGACGGCATCGCTTATCGCAGCGTCTGGCTGGGCCCTGACGACGGCTGGTCGGTCCACATTCTGGACCAGACCAAACTGCCGTGGTCGCTGGAGGTGCTGCGGCTGGCCACCCGGGACGAGGCCGCTCACGCGATCAAATCGATGCAGACGCGCGGTGCTCCGCTGATCGGGGCGGTGGCTGCTTATGCGCTGTGCCTGGCGCTGCGCGCGGATGCCTCGACCGAGGCGATGGAGCGCGATGCCGAGCTGATCGCCGCGACGCGACCGACGGCGGTCAATCTGCGATGGGCGCTGGACCGGATGCTGACCCGGCTGCGCAATACGCCGGCGGCGGAGCGGGTCGCTGTCGGATATGCCGAAGCGGCGCTGATCGCCGACGAGGACGCGGCGCAAAATGCCAATATCGGGTTGCACGGGCTGCCGCTGATCGAAGCCGCGGTGCGGCCCGGGCGGGCGGTGAATGTGTTGACCCACTGCAATGCCGGGTGGCTGGCCACAGTGGATTGGGGCACCGCGCTGTCGCCGATCTACACCGCGTTCAACGCCGGCGTCGATCTGCATGTCTGGGTCGACGAGACGCGGCCGCGCAACCAAGGCGCGGCGTTGACCGCATGGGAGCTGGGCAAGCATGGCGTCCCGCACACTGTCGTGGCCGACAATGCCGGGGGGCATTTCATGCAGCACGGCATGGTCGATCTGGTGATCGTCGGCGCCGACCGGGTGTCCCGCACCGGGGACGCCGCCAACAAGATCGGCACCTACCTGAAGGCGCTGGCGGCGCGCGACAACGACGTGCCGTTTTGGGTGGCGATGCCGTCCACGACGATCGACTGGACGCTGTCCGATGGGGTGGCGAATATTCCGATCGAGCAGCGTCCGGCGACCGAGGTGACCGAGATGACCGGGCGACTGGACGATGGCTCGATCGCCACGATGCGGATTGTCGCCGCCGACAGCGCGGCGGCCAATCCGGCGTTCGATGTGACGCCCAGCCGGCTGGTGACCGGGCTGATCACCGAACGCGGCCGCTGCGCGGCGACGGAAGCGGGGTTGCTGGAGCTATTTCCCGAACGGCGATGATCGGGGCGAAACTCGGTATCCGATCGCATAGAAGCGTCCGACGCCGGGTCGCGCCGCTGATCCTGACGGTGACCCACTTCAATCCGGGCACGGCCATGCGCGCAGGTGTTCCGGCCGGATGCAACGGTAGTGTACAATCGTGCTCAGCGCGACGAACTGGCGGACAAGGTCCGCCGGGCGAACATCCTGAACGAGTTCCAGCCGTTCGATCCAGCGCTGATCGTTCCCCGCCATGGCGGTCCAGGAACGACCGATATCGCGCTTGACCTGGCCTCGCACATCGAGGCCGTGGGGCGGCGGGTGCGGGCGTTGCGCTCGGCTGGACAGTCCGTCGGCGAAATTATCCGCGACTACAAGCCACGGATAATAGCGGCGCCGCCGGATTGGCAGCATCCGGGCCTGATCGATTGGGACATCAACTATTTTGCGGCGCAACCGGCATGACGCGGCCGGGCGTGGTCCCGACGAGACCACCCGACGAACGGGCGCTACTGCGTCGCCTTGTCGGCCGCGTGGCTGATTGCATGACCGCCGGCCGAGAGATCCTGGCCGGCTCCGGCAGCGGTATTGCAGGCTGCCAGCATCGGCGAAATGCCTAGCAGTGCCAGCAGGGTAAGGGCGATCGAGAGGTTTCTGCGCATGGCGATACTCCTGAATATTCTGTGCGGTGTTGGGGTCGTCAGAATTCAGCGTCGGCCGCCTCCGAGCAACGATCCTAGCACGCCCCGTACTAGTTGGCGCGTCACCGTGCTGCCGACGGTTCGCGCGGCGCTGCGGGCGAGACCCTCGACCACGCCCGGATGGTATCCACCGCGCGGGCCGGTGGATCCGAACAGGATGTTGGACAGGCCGCCCCACGGGTTGGCCTCGGCTGCCGGCGAATGCGGTGCTTGCGGATTCGGCGCCTGGGGGGAAAGTGGCGACGAGGCGGAGGGGGTGACCTGCTGGTGAGCCTCGGGCGGCACGGCCGCCCCACCGCCGGCGCGGTCGCGCAGCATCTCGAATGCCGATTCACGGTCGATGGTCGTCTCGTAGACCCCGCCGACGATCGACTGCTGGATCAGGGCCTGGCGTTGTTCGGGGGTGATCGGGCCGATCTGGGACGCCGGCGGCAGCACGAAACCGCGCCGGGTGATCTCGGGCGTGCCCTTGGCGTCGAGAAAGGAGATTAGCGCCTCACCGACGCCAAGTTGGGTGATCGCGGTTGCCGCGTCCAGCGCCGGGTTCGACCGCATGGTGTCGGCCGCCGCTTTCACCGCCTTCTGGTCGCGCGGGGTGAAGGCGCGCAGGGCGTGCTGCACCCGATTGCCGAGTTGGGCGAGAACCTTGTCGGGGATGTCGAGCGGGTTCTGCGTGACGAAGTAGACCCCGACGCCCTTGGATCGGATCAGCCGGACCACCTGCTCGACCTTGTCCAGCACAGAGCGCGGCGCGTCGTTGAACAGCAGGTGCGCTTCGTCAAAAAAGAACACTAACTTCGGCTTGTCGCGGTCGCCGACCTCGGGCAGCTTCTCGAACAGTTCCGACAGCAGCCACAAAAGGAAACTGGCGTAGACGCGGGGGCTGTTCATCAGGCGGTCGGCGGCGAGGATATTGATCATGCCCTGACCGTCCGCGGTCTGGATCAGGTCGTCGATGCTCAGCATCGGCTCGCCGAAGAAATGCTCGCCGCCCTGGGTTTCGATCTGCAGCAGGCCACGTTGAATCGCGCCGACCGAGGCTGGGGAGATGTTCCCGTACTGGGTGCGGAAGCGGGCGGCGTTGTCGCCGACGAATTGCAACAGCGCGCGCAGGTCCTTCAGATCGAGCAGCAACAGGCCGGTGTCGTCGGCGACCTTGAAGACGATGGACAGGACGCCTTCCTGGGTCTCGTTTAGGTTGAGCAGCCGGGCGATCAACATCGGGCCCATGTCGGAGATCGTGGCGCGGACCGGATGGCCTTGCTTACCCCAAACATCCCACAGGGTGACAGGGCAGCCTTGCCAATGCGGCTCGGGCAGGCCAAGGGCATCCAGGCGCGTCTTCATGCGCGCGGAAGGCGCGCCGGGTTCAGCAATCCCGGCCAGGTCGCCCTTGACGTCGGCCATGAACACCGGCACGCCGATGCGGGAGAATTTTTCTGCTAGCACTTGCAAGCTGACGGTCTTGCCGGTGCCGGTGGCGCCGGTGATGCAGCCGTGGCGATTGGCGAGCGCGGGCAGCAGCCCGAGATCGGTTTTGCCGGATCGCGCGAAGATCAAGGGTTCAGCCATGCGCCAATGCCTCATTGTTGGGTGGTCCGGTTCCACCGACGCCTGAAACCTGGCGTTGGATCGGACCACTCGGCTGTTGCCAAGCCAGTGTAGTTCAGGATCGGGCGGGCTGTCATATCGGGGTGGGCGCATGTTGTTGCCGGGTCTGACAGGTGGCCGCGGCCGAGTTGATTGCATTGCGATAGCGGTGTAACGCCAATGCGCAATGATCGAACTCGCCGCAGCACCCGGCTGTTTGCCTCCGGGCCGACGTATCTACGCTATTGGTGACATCCACGGCTGCGCCCGGCAACTCGGAAATCTCCACGAGATCATCGCCGAGGACCTTGCGCGGCGTCCAATCGGATCCGCGTTGCTGCTGCACATCGGCGATTACGTGGACCGCGGCGCGGACAGCGCGGGGGTGATCGCTCAGCTGCGGGATGGCTGCCCGGTTGCCGGGGCAGAGATGGTCAACCTGATGGGCAACCATGAGAGTACCATGCTCGACGCCTTGGCTGGGGACCGTGCGGCGGGCACCGACTGGCTGTTCGCCGGTGGCCGGGCGGCGCTGCAGAGCTACGGCATCGATCCGGATAGTCCGCGCGACAGGTGGGCCAGCTTGATCCCCCGGGCGCATCAGGATTTCCTGCGCAACCTGATGCTGATGCACCGGGAGGGGGGATACGCCTTCATCCATGCCGGCGTCCGCCCCGGCATCGAGCTGGAACGGCAGGCGCGCGACGACCTGTTGCGCGCGCGCCAGCCGTTTCTGTATTCCGAGGCAGATTTCGGCGCCGTCGTGGTGCATGGCCATACCCCGGTGAACGCGCCGGTCGTGCGCCACAACCGCATTGCGATCGACACCGGCGCGGTGTTTGGCGGCAAGCTGACCTGTGTCGTGCTGGAGGCCGACACGCTGGGTTTTCTGGCTGCCGATCCGGTTGATCAGCCGGTCTCCATTGCCCATAGGTAATGTGACCGCTGCGGATTTCGGGTGCAGGTTCGACGGCCGGCTTTCGGACTTGCGGTTTCCCTGGACCGCGCTTGATGCTAGCTAGCGCCCCCCGGAGACACGCGCGCACCCATGTTCGATTTCGCCTGGTCGGAAATTGCCTTGATAGGAGCCGTCGCGCTGATCGCGATCGGGCCGAAGGACATGCCGGCGGCGATCCGCACGGTGTCGAACATGATCAAGAAGGCGCGCCGCATGGCGGCCGAGTTCCAGACTCATGTCGATGAGATGGTCCGCGAGGCGGATCTTGGCGATGTGAAGAAGGCGTTCAGCGATATCCGCAACCTGGACATTCCCGGCCTGCTGGAAAAGCACGTCGATCCGGATCGCTCGATCCGCGACACCTTCGCGGAAGACCCGTTCAAGCCGACCTACCCGGCGGCTAGCGGGGCCTCCACCCTGGAGGAGGTCACCGTCGCCGAGCGTGGCGGCGCTGAACCAGTGCCTGAGTCTAAGGTCGCGGCCGAGATGGAGAAACCGCTGGCCCCGGCGTTCATTCCGCCCGGCCTGGTGCCCCCGCCTGAGACCCGGGCCGCCGCGCCGCCGGCTGAGGCGCCAGCGTTCATTCCCCCCGAAGCCGTGCAACAGCGCCAGCCCTAGGCGCAGGCAGCCGGCGGAGCATTGAGAAAGCCGAACGTGGCAACCATAAAAGACGACCCGATCAACGACAAGCCGATGCCGCTGCTCGAACACCTGATCGAGTTGCGTCGGCGGCTGATCTGGTCGGCGGCCACCTTCCTGGTGTGCTTTTTCATCGCCTACTACTTTTCCAGCGCGATCTACTACTTTCTTGCCGAACCGCTGGCCAACGTGCTGCGCGCGCAGGGTAATCCTGATCCGCACCTGATCTACACCCAGTTGTACGAGGCGTTTTTTACCAAGATCAAGGTGGCGTTCTTCGGTGGCGCGTTCGTCGCCTTCCCGATGATCGCGGCGCAACTCTGGCTGTTCGTGGCGCCTGGGCTGTATCGCAGCGAGAAGCGCGCGCTGCTGCCGTTCCTGGCGGCCACGCCGGTATTATTCGTGCTGGGCGCGGCGCTGGCATACTACTTCGTGTTTCCGTTCGCCTGGCGGTTTTTTGCCAGTTTCCAGACCTCGACCGGCGGCGGCGGGGTGCCGATCGAATTGCTGCCGAAGGTCAGTGAGTACCTCGACCTGGTGATGAAGCTTATTTTCGCGTTCGGCATCACATTCCAGCTTCCGGTGGCGCTGACGCTGCTGGCGAAAGTCGGCATCACAACTTCCGCGCAACTGAAGAAGTTCCGCCGCTATGCGTATGTCGGCATGTTCATCATTGCGGCGATCCTGGCGCCGCCGGACGTGATCACCCAGACCGGTCTGGCATTGCCGTTGATTGCATTGTACGAAATCTCCATTCTGAGTGCCAAGTGGGTTGAACCCAAGCCGGTCGAGGTCTGAACCGATGCACGACATCCGTGCCATCCGAGCCGATCCGGACAGCTTCGATGTCGCCCTGGCCCGCCGCGGGCTGGCGCCGGCGGCGGCCTCGGTGCTGGTGCTGGATGCTGATCGACGGGCGGCGCAGACCGCGCTGCAGGACAAGCAGGCGCGGCGCAATGCGCTGGCCAGGGAGATTGGGCAGGGCAAGCATGCCGGCAGCGACACCGCCGCGCTGGAAGCCGAGGCGACCGCTCTGCGCGGCGACATGGACGGGCTGGAGACGCGAGTGCCCGAACTCGACGCCGGCATCAGGCGGGTGCTGGAGGGGCTGCCGGCGGTGCTGGATGCCTCGGTGCCTGATGGACCCGACGAGAGTGCCAACGTGGTATTGGCCGAGGTCGGGGAGAAGCGCGATCTTGGCTTCGCGCCGAAACAGCATTTTGAGCTTGGCGAGGCGCTTGGGATGATGGATTTCGCCACCGCCGCCAAGCTGGCGGGGGCGCGCTTTGTCGTGCTGCGCGACGGGCTGGCGCGGATGGAGCGGGCGCTTGGTCAGTTCATGCTGGACCAGCAGACTTTGGAGCGTGGTTACCAGGAGATGATCGTTCCGTCCCTGGTCAACCAGGCGACTGCCTATGGCACCGGCAGCCTGCCGAAGTTCGAGCAGGACCTGTTCAAGACTACCGACGGCCGCTACCTGATCCCGACCGCCGAGGTGCCGCTGACCAACACGGTTGCCGGTGAGATCGTGGCCGAGAAGCAATTGCCGCTGCGGCTGACCGCGCTGACCGATTGTTTCCGCAGCGAGGCGGGTTCCGCCGGGCGCGACACCCGCGGCATGCTGCGCCAGCATCAGTTTCGCAAGGTGGAAATGGTCTGCATCGCCCATCCCGACCGAAGTGGCGAGGAGCACGAATGGATGACGCGATCGGCCGAACTGATCCTGGAGCAGCTTGAGCTGGCGTATCGGCGGGTGCTGCTGTCGTCCGGCGACACCGGATTTCAATCGACCCGCACCCATGACCTGGAGGTCTGGCTGCCGGGGCAACAGATGTGGCGGGAGATTTCGTCCTGCTCGAACTGCAAGGACTTTCAGGCGCGGCGGATGAATGCTCGGTTCCGGGCGGCGGATGGCAAGACGGTGGGCTATGTTCACACCTTGAACGGGTCAGGGCTCGCACTGGGGCGGGCGCTGATCGCGGTGATGGAAAATTACCAGCAAGCCGACGGCTCGATCGGCGTGCCTGAGGTGCTGCGTTCCTACATGGGCGGAGCGGAGCGGATCAGCGCAGCGTAACTTTCAGGCGCGCAACCCAGCGATGGTTTCCAACTGGCCGGGGTCGTCGGGCGGAACCACAAGCAGCACGTCGTCGATGCCCAGATCCTGCAGCCGGTTCAGCCGATCCTTGGCCTCATGCGGGGGACAGAACAACGAGATCTTCGGCACGTGGCTGATCGGCAGGCTGGGCGGCGTGTCGCGGAAGTCGGTGAGCACGTTGGCCAGTACCGCGCGTTTGCCGCCCGCGTTGCGGAACATTTTCAAGCCGATGGCCAGGTCCTCGGGCGCGGTGTGAATGCCCGAAGCGATCCAGCCCTGGAGCACCTTGGCTGAAAGGTTGATCCAGCGCTCGCTGCGCCAAGCGCCGAGCAGGACTTGGGGGCCGCCCTCGGTTCCGGGCCAGGCCGACAAGGCGGGGCCATAGACCGGCTCGCCAGCCCAGACCCGGCGCATGACGTCGAGATAGGCGGTCAAGGTCTTGAACCGGGCGTCGTAGTTGGCCTGCACCGCGTCGAAGTCGTGGCGGGTGGATCCGCTGCCGATGCCGAAGCGGAGCCGGCCCTGGGATAGCGCGTTCAAGGTCTGCACCCGGTGGGCGTGTTCAACCGGATGACGCAGTGGTAATTGCACCACGCAGGTGCCAAGCTCAATTCGCGATGTTTGTGTCGCCAAAGCACCGAGCAGAATAAGCGGGTCGAGTGTGGGCTTGCCGCGGGCGAAGGCGTCGGTGACCCACAGGCCCTGGAAGCCGAGTGCCTCGACCTGACGGGCGAGGGTGGAGACGTGGTCAACCACGCTCAGGCCGGAGTGTGTGGCGGATGGTATTGTGACGATGCCGATACGCAAGCGTTGTCTCCTTCTGTCTTTGGTTGATGGCATTTCGCTCGGGCAGCCGCCACAGCAGGCTGCGTAGCGAGGCCATTCAAGGGCGGAGCATCGGACTGTTTACTGAAAGACGGTTTATCTCTTTATTAAGCACACGCGCCGAGGGCGTTTAGCTGAGTGCGATCGTGCTGATTTATTGTCCGCTGAACTTCGCCTGACGTTTCTCGCGGAATGCGGCTACCCCTTCGTTATAGTCGCTGGTCATGCCGGCACGACTTTGCAGTTTCGCTTCGAGGTCGAGCTGGCTATCGTAACTGTTGTCCATCGATTCCCAATACATTCGTCGGATCATGCCCAATGACTTCGGGCCGGCGGCGAGGCCGTGCGCCAGTTGCATGGCCTTCGGCATCAAGTCCGCGTCGTCTTCCAGGCGGTTGATCAGGCCCCAGGCGAGCGCGGTTTCGGCCGGCAGTCGGTCGGCAAGCAGCGAAAGCTCCATGGCGCGCGCCATGCCGATCAGACGCGGCAACAACCATGACGAGCCGCAATCAGGAACCAGGCCGATGCGGGCGAAAGCTTGCAGAAAGGAGGCGGAGCGCGCGGCGATGCGGATGTCTCCGGACAGCGCGAGGCTCATGCCCGCACCGGCGGCGATTCCGTTGATCGCGGTGACGACCGGGATCGACAGCGCGCGCAGCCGCAGGAACATCGGATTGTACCAGGATTCGAGACTGCTCTTCAGTTCGCCGCTTGCCTCTGCGGTTCGGTCGCGCGCCGGCTGGTCGGGGTCGTTGAGATTGGCGCCGGAACAGAACGCGCGTCCGGCGCCGGTGATGAGCAGGCAGCGTGGCGGGTCCCTTTCGACGCGATCCATCGCGGTAGTCATGTCGTCACGCAGTTTTTGTCCGAAGGCATTGAGGACGCCGGGGTCGTTCAGCGTCATGACCGCGACGTTGCCGATGGTTTCAAGAAGGATTCTGCCGTGCTTCATGTTGCGCTGTCCCCAGGTCGGTTCGCGGCGTGATGCGGGTCGCCAGGGTAGCAGCCCAGTTGCGGAACGCCAGGGCCAGCGATCGCCGAGTCGGGGAGCCAATGCACCGAGATTGAGGGGGTGGTCCGCGTGTCGCAACTGGGCCAAAACGATTTGGCATGGCGCAGGGGCCCCCAGCGCCATCAGCGACGAAGTCGGCTGTCGCTGCGAGTCGAATCCGGAACTAATGCTGGCTTGCGTATTGTTATGAACGCCGGCACTATTTTAGCCCCAACGGCTTTCCACGGCGGCGGCTAGATGGGGCAGTGGAGGAGCCGTCCAGGCTGAGAAGGGCCAGCTTATCGCCTTTGACGACGTCTCCGGGGCCGGGTAGGGCGATCCGAACACCAATGAGGTGGCCAGTCCTTCCGACCTCGTTTCGACAAAACTTTCAAGTTCGAGCGCTAGTTTTCCGGCCGGCTTTGCGTGCGGTCTTCTTTGCTGGCGGGGCGACGCTGCGGCTGCGACCGAGTCCCATCTTCTTTGCCAGGCTGGAGCGGGTTTCCGCATAGTTTGGTGCCACCATCGGGTAGCTTGAGGGCAAACCCCACTTTGCACGATACTGATCGACGGTCAGGTTATGCTCTGTCATCAGGTGCCGTTTCAGCATCGTCATCTGCTTGCCGTCCTCAAGGCAAACGATGTAATCGGGGAACACGGACTTGGTGACTGCGACGGCGGGTTTGGCGGCCTCGACCGGGGCGACTGCTTCACCAACGTTAGACAAGGTCTTGTAGACCTCGCGAATCAGGCCAGGTAGATCCTCGACCGATACCGGATTCTTCGTCACGTGAGCACTTACGATTTGAGCGGTCAGGCCCAACACATCTTCTACCATCTGTTCTTTCCTACAACTCAGCGCCGTTGATATAGGACAGATCGGTTCACCATGCCATAGTCCTTTTAGCTAAAATTTTCTATAACTGGCCTATGCGAGCCCATGCAGTTTATCGAAGCATGGGTTTGTCGCCGCCCTGGCCACCAAACAGTGGGACGAAACACGGAACTGGGCTTGACTGGAAAGGTTGCACTGGTAACCGGCGGCAACCGAGGATCTGTGCGGCGGTTGCCGGTGAACTTGCAAGAGAACGTATGCATATTTGACTGGTGGCCCGCGATGCGGCAAAAGCGCTGAAGTCGCCGATACCCTTGTAAGGACAGAAAATATCGGCATTCGGGTAATTGACCTGGATTGCCCGACCCGGCAGCGCCAGCGCAAACATTGCGCAGGCAGTCGGGCATTTCGGTCGGCTCGATCTGTTGGTGAGCAATGCCAGGCCAACAAGCTGTCGGATTTCTTCAGCTTGACAAAAGAGGACGGGCAGAACGGCTTCGGGTTGGAATTTCACGTCAACGTGAGGTTAACCCGCGCGGCATGGCCGCGCGGGCGCAAATCCAAAGGCGACATCGTCAGCATCGTTGGCACCGGGTCTCGCTTCGGGTGCGGCGAATTCACCATCGGCGCGTCGGTTAACGTTGCACTGCTGACTTATATCGGGACCAGAGCGGATATTCGCATGGAGCGGGCGATTCGGATCAAGGCGGTCACGCCTGGCTGACAGAGAGCGACCGTTTCACTCGCAATGTAGAGCAGGTGATGCGCGATCGTGGTCTGGGCCGTGACCAAGCTTCACGGTTCCTGGTTTCTTCGCATGGCGCCACCCAGGGTCGGCAGCCCGAGGAAATCGATTGTCTGGTGGCTTATCTGGTGTCCGCCAAGGCTGGCTTCACTCGGGCCTGCATTCATCAACATCGACGATAGGGCGGCGTGACCGTTGCATGGTCAGGATGGTGCTCGGCCACGAAATGTCGGGCTTGGCCGCAGTGACGCCACGGCGAATCAGTGTGCGATCAAACTGTGCGGGTGTGACGGCAGGCCTTGTCATTACAGAAAGGCCATCATCGGTCCCATTCGGCGGCCGTCAGTTCTGCATGGCGATCCTGACCTCCGCCGGATCGCCGGTCTTGATGATCCAGGCTGCCGAGAGCTCGGCCATGCCAAGACTTATCGCACTAGGCGGCTGCGCTCAGGATCTGCGAAGATGTTGGCCTATTCGAATGTCCTTCCCCCCAGCAGCCCCTTCAAATCGATGGCAAGCCATCCTCGGCTCTCAAACGGCCGCGAACACCGCCGTGTCGGCAACGTCGGGTAGGGTATTCCGGCGCGGCAACGCAGCGATGCAATGACAAGCAGAGATGATGCGGTAACGACAAACTGACGGCATCTGCGGCGACAATCCAGAACGACGACCTGCCCGATGCGGTGCGGCAAGAGGCGTCGCGGTCGTGTTTCAACATCCTGGACTGCATGCTGGGCGGCGCGCGCCACGACGGGGTGGATTTCGTCGATCGGTCGCTTGGCGGTTTTTCCGTCGAACCCGTGGGCACGCTGATCAGGCCGCGGCGGCAGGTCCAACGGTCTGCACGCGGTGCTGATCAGTTGCCTTGCATCGAGCGTTTGAAGTTTCGACGACACCTACGACCAGGCGGTGATGCATTCCAGCGGCCCGGTCGTCGCCGCCGCGCAGGTGGTGGCCGAGATGCGGCCGGTATCGGGGCACGACTCCCTGGCGGCCGTCGCGCTGAGGGTGGACCTGACGTTTTGCGGTCGCCCTGCTTCGCGGTTCGGCCCGAATTCGGAACATGGATACCCAGATCGCGGTGAAGAATTCGGCGTTGAAAGCAGTTCCAACACCGGTGGAGGCAACGCTGGGTCCGCAGCGGGCGGCCGCTTCGGCCGAGGTCAGCATCACCTGACCGACGGGTCGCGCCACAGCAGCCGAATCGGGCATCGCATCGGCAGCGCCACGCGTCCAATGAGCGGCGCTGAATCGGAGGCGAAGTTCGCCGCCGTGGCGGTTTGGCTGCTGGGGCAGCAGCGCGCCGAGACGTTGATGTGGCAATGCTGGGATTTGGCAACCGGCTGACGCCGGGGACGTGCCACGGACGACGATTATATCAGAACACCTACACTCTGATCATTCCCGGTGTCGCCGCCACGGCTTCGCTGTTTGGGAAGACCTTCGCCAGCGCAGCGGCGTCCAGGCCCAGATGCGCGGTCAGCATGCCCTTGGCGACCGCGCGCAGATCGGCGGTCGGAGCCAGGTCGCGGTTCTCGAATAGCTGACCGGATTGCAGGCCGGGCCACGTCGCCTGCACCCGTCCGCCGCTGACGACGCCGCCGACGAGGAATGCGACGGTCGCGGTGCCGTGGTCGGTGCCCTTGGTGCCGTTCACCCGCGCGGTGCGGCCGAACTCGGTCATCACCAGGACCGCGGTCTGATCCCAGGCCGGACCAAGCGCGGTCTTCAGCGCCACCAGCCCGGCGTCAAGCTGTTTCAGCGTCGCATTCAGGCGAATGGTCTGCGCGGTGTGGGTGTCCCATCCATCGATCTCCAGCGCGGCGATTCGGGGACCGTCGGGGGCGGCCAGCATATCGCCGGCGGAGCGGGCCAGCGAGGCGAAGGCGCCGGTGCTGGCGGAATCAGCGGGATGCTGGTCGGCCGCCACCACCGAAGTGCTGAAACCGCGCGCGCGCAACCCCTCGGCGATGGCGGGACCGGTGACTGGGTCGTGCCGATTGAGCGCGGCAATGCTGGCGTAAAGGTCGGGCGTCGGGGTGGCGAAGCCGTGCGGCGCCCAGTTCGCCACCCGCGCCGGGCCGCGCAGCAGCAGCGGCACCGAGACCCCGACCGCGAGCGCATCGCCCTCGGGACGCGGGTTCGCTGCCGGTGGCAGCGCCATGACCGCACGGTTCAGCCAGCCGCTGGTCATGCGGTGGTCGGCGCCGGATTCCAGGTAGTCCTGCGCCTCGAAATGGCTGCGCACCCGGTAGGCGCCGGCGACCGCGTGGACGATCAGCGCCTGGTTGTCGCGGTACATGTCGTGCAGGCCGGAGAGCGCGGGATGTAGGCCGAAGAAGCCGCCGAGGTCGAGCATGCCGTCCGGTTGGCCGGGCGGCGGCGGCACGATCTCGGCGCGCAGCGCGGCGAGACCGGGGTCGCCGTACGGCACCACCGCGGACATACCATCCAGCGCACCGCGCAGAATGACGACGACGAGGCGCTTGTCTGTGGGTGCCGAGGCCAGCGCCAGTGCGCTGCGGCCGAGGCTGAAGCTGGTGGCAAGGCCGAGCAAGACGGTGCGGCGGGACAGGATCATGGATCAACGCCTCTGGAATTCAGGACTGGTCAGCAACAAGGTCATGGCATCCCGGCGCGAGCCGGCACGCGCCATCGCCTGGCGGGTTTCGGGACGCAGCAGCGGGCCCATGGTGGTGTCGGCGATTTCGACCACGTCGCGGTCGCCGATGCCGCCGGCGAAGCCGCTGGCCCAGTCGATCCGACGTAACATCGCCTCGGGCGCGGCCCAGTCCTCGGCGCGATCGGGCCAGCCGTTCGGTGCCGGCGCTCCCCATAGCGGCTGACCGAGGCCAGCCAGAATGCCGAGCATCGGCAATTGGTCTGGCGGGATGTCGAGCGAGCGGACGCTGGCCAGCAGGTAATCGATCGGCGTGCGCAGCTTGACGCCGGGTTCCCAGGCGGCATCCAGCCGCACCAGCGCGGCGGACGCCGCGCCGAGATCGCCGTTGGTGTCGCGCAGCACGGCCTCGATGCCGCGGACGGCGTCCGCCGGGGGTTCGTCGGCGACGAAATGGCGCACCAGCTTGGTGGCGAGAAAGCGGTGGGTGGCAGGATGATCGGCGAGGAACGCCAGCGCCTCGACACCGCCTTGCTGATCGGCGGGAAACTGGCGCCCCAAAAGCGTTTGCGGGCCGGGTTCATGGGCCAGCGGCCGGTAGCGAAACCCCGGCGGGTCGGATTTGAGGTCGATTGACCAGCCGGTCAGGATCTTGGCGAACGACGTCACATCGGCCTGCGAGTAGCCGGCGGCCGGGCTGATCGTATGAAGTTCCATGCACTCGCGCGCCAGGTTCTCGTTCAGGCCGCGGTGGGTGCGGCTTCCCAGCGGGCTATCGGGGCCGAACGAGCGGGCATTTTCCAGATACATCAGCATTGCCGGGTGACGCATTACCGCGGCCAGCATGTCGCCGAAGCGGCCGGTGACGTGCGGGCGAATGGCCTCTTGCATGAAGGCGGCGGCGACGCAGGCACAGGCACCCTGGCGGCGCGAGATGGTGAAGTGGTTGGCCCAGAACCAGACTAGCCGTTCGCGGAACGGCGCCGGGGTGGTCACCGCGTTGGCCAGCAGGGCGGTGGCCTGGTCCCTGAACAGCGCGGCGGAGCGGCGCTGTCCGGGCGGCGGCTTGGTTTCCCGGTCCTGGCGCAGCGCGGCAAGGCCCTTGGCCGTCGTCGGCGGGTCGTCGAGCCGGGTCGGGTCAGGCCGACGCAACTGGTCCAGCAGCCACGACGCCGGGTCGGCGGGCGGCGGTTCGCCGGGTCGGCGGCCAAGACCGAACCGTGTCAGGGCTTGAGCAGTGCGCGTATCCATACCGGAAAGTCTAACTGGCTATGATGTGTCACAGTGTGATAAAGCGTTTGAAAGGTTGTTGCTTCGGCTCCGCCCAACCTGTGTGTTCAGCGCCATCCGGTGCTTGCCGAATCTATTACTATCTTGGGTCAGAGGCGCCTTCGGCGGTGGCGCGTTGATGGCGCGGGGGGCAATTCGCACTTGCAAAACCGGGCGCGCTATCGCATTTCCCGCATTACATAACCGGTCGAGCGTTCGACCGGCACGATTGGGCGGGCGCGCGGGGCTTTCCCCAGATCCAGCGATGGGTCGCGCGCCCTTTCTTATATGCCCGCCCGTTGTTCGTTTGATGGAGGTTCGCCGTGTCTGTTACGCCGCTCGATAAAATACGCAACATCGGGATCACCGCGCATATCGACGCGGGCAAGACGACGACGACCGAACGGATCCTGTATTACACCGGCATGTCGCACAAGATCGGCGAGGTGCACGACGGCAACACCACGACCGATTACATGGAGCAGGAGCGCGAGCGCGGCATCACCATCACCTCGGCGGCGGTGACCTGCGAGTGGAAGGACACCCGCATCAACATCATCGACACGCCGGGCCACATCGACTTCAACATCGAGGTCAATCGCAGCCTGCGCGTGCTTGACGGGGCGATCTTCATCATCGAGGGCGTTGCCGGCGTGCAGCCGCAGTCGGAGACCAACTGGCGCCTGGCAGACCGCTATAACGTGCCGCGGCTGATCTTCATCAACAAGCTGGATCGGACCGGCGCCGACTTCTACCGCGCGTTCGACACACTTCTGGAGAAGCTCGACATCGTCGCGCTGCCGTTGCAGTTGCCGATCGGCGTCGAGGACGGTTTCCTGGGCGTGGTCGACCTGGTGGAGATGAAGGCGATCATCTGGGAAGGCGGCGAGCTGGGCGCGAAATACCATTACGAGGACATCCCCGCCGACATGGCCGAGCTGGTGGCGACGCACCGGCAGACGCTGCTGGATACCGCGCTGTCGGTCGATGAGCAGGCGATGGAGGAATATTTCGACAAGGGCGACGTCTCGATCGAGACGATGAAGCGCTGCATCAAGCGCGGCACCATTGATGGCGCTTTCCGGCCGGTGCTGTGCGGCACCGCGTTCAAGAACAAGGGCGTGCAGCCACTGCTCGACGCGGTGATCGACTATCTGCCGTCGCCGATCGATGTTCCCGGCATCGCCGTCGCGGTCGAGGAAGGCGAGGAAGAGACCACCGCCGCCGATCGCCGCCGCATCCCGGCCGATCCGAAGGCGCCGTTCGCCGGCCTGGCGTTCAAGATCATCAACGACAAATACGGCACGCTGACCTTCGTGCGGGTCTACGCCGGCACGCTGAAGTCCGGCGACATGGTGCAGAACACCACCAAGGGCCACCGCGAGCGGATCGGGCGGATGTTCCAGATGCACGCCGACAAGCGCGCCGAGATAAAGGAGGTCGAGGCCGGCGACATTGCCGCCTTTGTCGGCCTGAAGGACACCGGCACCGGCGACACCCTGGCGTCGAACGATGACCCCGTGGTGCTGGAGCGGATGGCCTTCCCGGTGCCGGTGATCGACATCTCGGTCGAGCCGCGCACGAAGGAAGCGGTGGAGAAAATGACGCTGGGCCTGCAGAAGCTGGCTGGCGAGGACCCATCGCTGCGGCTGCGCACCGATCAGGAAACCGGCCAGACCATCCTGTCCGGCATGGGCGAGCTGCACCTGGAGATCATCATCGACCGGCTGCGCCGCGAATACGGCGTCGACTGCAACATCGGCGCGCCGCAGGTGGCCTATCGCGAAACCATCTCCAAGCGGCACACCGAGACCTATACGCACAAGAAACAGTCCGGCGGGTCGGGTCAGTACGCCGAAGTGAAGATCATCTTCGAGCCGCTGGAGCGCAACACCGGGGTGGTGTTCGAGAACAAGGTGGTCGGCGGGTCGGTGCCGAAGGAATACATCCCGGCGGTGGAGAAGGGCATCAAGGTGCAGGCCGATACCGGCGTGTTGGCCGGGTTCCCGACAGTGGACTTCAAATACACCCTGGTTGACGGCAAGTACCATGACGTCGACTCCTCGGCACTGGCCTTCGAAATCGCCGCCAAGGCCTGTTTCCGCGACGGCATGAAGCTGGCCGGGCCGATCATCCTGGAGCCGATCATGGATGTGGAGGTGACCACGCCGCAGGACCACGTGGGTGACGTGGTGGGCGATCTCAACCGCCGGCGTGGGCAGATCCAGAACCAGGAGAGTTCGGGCTCGACGGTGATCGTGCGTGCCCATGTGCCGCTGAAGGAGATGTTCGGCTATATCTCGCACCTGCGCAGCATGACGAAGGGGCGTGCATCGTTCACCATGCAGTTCCATCACTATGATCCGGTGCCGCGCAACGTGGCGGACGAGATCATGAAGAAGAGTGCCTGACAGGCACGATGACTTTGGCGCGGCCGTCAACGGGCGGTCGCGCCGAGCGATGCAGTTGCCGTGGCCTCCGCGTTCAGGCCATCAGAGTTCGGGCCATCACGGCAGCAGCCAGACCGGGTCCTTGATCCGCGCCAGGAACGCCGCATGTGCCGTCAATTCCGCCTGGGCCGGCATGATCGGATGCGGCGTGCGCGGACCAGTGTGAAGGTAGACCGTGACCGGTCCGCGCGCATCGTGCGCGGCCAGCGACAGGCCGCGCTGGCGGCCGCCGGTTAGTTCGACATAGACCTCGGCCAGCAGCTTGCAGTCGAGCAGCGCGTTGTGGGTGGTGCGCGCCGACAGGTCGATCGAGAACCGCCGGCACAGCGCGTCCAGGCTGTTCGGCATGCCGGGGAAGCGGGTTTTCGCCAGGGCCAGCGAGTCGATCATGCGATCGCGGGCCAGCACCGGGAGGCCGGCACGGGCGAATTCCATATCGAGGAAGGCGAAGTCGAACGCAGCGTTGTGCGCGATCAGCCGGCTGTCGGCCAAGAACGCCGCAAGCTGGGCGGCGACATCGGCGAACAGCGGCTTGCCGATCAGGTCGCTGTTTGTGAAGCCGTGGACACGCGATGCGTCGGGGGGAACGTCGCGCTGTGGATCGATCAGCGCGTGGAAATGCTTGCCGGTGGGCAGATCGTTGATCAACTCCAGCGCGGCGACCTCGATCACCCGATCGCCGTTCAGCGGATTCAGCCCGGTGGTCTCGGTGTCGAACAGCACGCCTCGGGTCATGCGCGCAGCGTCCGGATGAAGCGGCGCAGCGCTTGCAAGGTATGAGCGCGCGACAGGCCGGTGCGCACCACCAGATCGGCGCGGCGGCGCTTTTCGGCGTCCGGCATCTGGCGGGCGATGACCGCCTCGACGTCGGCCCTGGTCATGCGCCTTCGTTGCGCCACCCGGTGGACCTGGATCGCGCGTGGGGCGGAGACGACGACCACGGTATCGACCCGGCTTTCGCCCGTGGTTTCGAACAGCAGCGGGATGTCCAGCACCACGGCGCGCTGGCCGGCGCGGCGGGCGCGGGCGACGAAGGCGCGTTCCTCGGCTTCGACCATCGGATGCAGGATGTGCTCGAGCCGGGTCAACGCGCTTGGATCGCCGAACACGGCGGCGCGCAAGGCGGGGCGGTCGATGGCGCCTTGGCTTGTGGTGCCGGGAAACGCCGCCTCGATCAGCTTGACCGCGCGGCCGCCCTTGGCCTGCAGCCGATGCACCGCGAGGTCGGCGTCGAACACCGGGATGCGGGCTCGGCGGAACGCCGCGGCGGCGGTCGATTTGCCCATGCCGATGCCGCCGGTCAAACCGATAATCCTCAAGCGGGGGTCCTCAGGCCGGCAGCAGGTCAGCGGCGACGAAGCGGCGCAGGGCGTCGTCCACCGTCGGTTCGGTGCCGAACCAGGCGCGGAAGCCCGGTACCGCCTGGTGCAGCAGCATGCCGAGGCCGTCCACGCAGTTGATCCGGCGGGCGCGCGCGGCGGCGAGCAACGGCGTTTCCAGCGGCACATAAACAATGTCGGCGACGGTCAGCCAGGGCCTGGCGCGGTCCAGATCGATCCGCAACGGCGGTTGGCCGGCCATGCCCAATGGAGTGGTGTTGATCAGCAGGGCGTTGTCGGGCAGGGCATCGTCGCGCGCGTTCCACTCGACCACCTGCAAGCCTGGCAGTTCGCGGGCCAGGGATTCAGCGCGCGATCGGGTGCGGTTGGCGATGCTGACCGGCACGCCGAGGTCAAGCAGCACCGCCGCGACTGCCCTGGCCGATCCGCCGCCGCCAAGGATGAGCGCCGGGCCGGCGGCGGGGTCCACGCGGTGCGCCCTCAGGTTGGCCAGGAAGCCCCAGCCGTCGGTGTTGCTGCCGGTGATCCGGCCGTCGCGAAACACCATGGTGTTCACCGCGCCCGCGCGGCGCGCGGATGGTTCGACCTCGTCACAGACCGCGAACGCGGCCAATTTGTGCGGGATCGTGACGTTGACGCCGGCGAACCCGGCCAGCATCAGCCCGCGGATCGCCGCCGGGAAATCGGCGGGCTCGATCGGCAGCGGCAGATAGGCACCGTCGATGCCGTGGCGTTCAAGCCAGAAGCCGTGCAGCCGGGGCGAGCGGGAATGGCCGACCGGCCAGCCGGTGATCCCAGCGAGGCGTGCGGTGCCGGAGAGAATCGTCATGCGGTGGATTTTATCGGGTGACGCGGCCGATGTCATTGCGGAGTAGCGGTTTCGTTCGGCGGCCGGCTCACGCGGGTACCGGTCGTTGGGCACGGCGGGGCTTTACTTTGCATAACTGGTCAGTTATATAGCCATATGGTTATGCAAAGCTTGCTGGACATGACGTTCGCCGCACTCGCCGATCCGACACGGCGTGCCATCCTGATCCGGTTGGCGCGCGGCGATACCACGGTTGCAGAACTGCAGAAGCCGTTTGCAATCAGTCAGCCGGCGATCTCGAAGCACCTGAAGGTGCTGGAAGTTGCCGGGTTGATCGAGCGCAGGCAGTCGGCCCAGTCGCGGCCACGGCATCTGAATGCCGCGGCGCTGAATGAGGCGACTGCGTGGTTGCGGCATGTGCGCACCCTGTGGGGCGACAGCTTCGATCAACTTGACGATTTTCTGAATGAAACGCGCTCAGCCACCGAGGAGGGATAGAAATGGAAGCGAATGAAACCGCCAAAGCCGAGGAATTCGTCATCAGCCGTGTGTTTCGCGCGCCGCGTCCACGGGTTTGGGACGCTTGGACGAAGCCCGACCAGCTTAGCCGGTGGTTCGGCCCAAAAGGTGTCACGACAACGGTGCAAGCGCACGAGCTGCGGCCGGGCGGGGTGTTGCATGCGCGCATGGATACCCCGGATGGCGGGCGGATGTGGGCGAGGTTCTTCTACCGCGAGATCAGCGCGCCGTCGCGCCTGGTCTGGATCCACTGCTTCTCGGACGAGCACGCCGGGGTCGTGCGCGCGCCGTTCTTCGACGGCAACTGGCCGCTCGAGCTGCTGACCACGGTGACGTTCGCCGACGAGGGTCCGGCGACGCGGGTGACGCTGACCTGGGCGCCGCTGAACGCGACCGAGATCGAGCGGCGGACCTTCGCGGCCAACATGGGCTCGATGAACCAGGGCTGGACCGGCAGTTTCGAGGTGCTCGACGGGCTGCTGGGGGGCGCCTGAAAGGTTCAGGTGAGGAACTTCTCGGTCCAGCTCTTGTAGTCGCCTTCGCGGGTGACCTTGGCCATCAATTCGGACGAGGCGATGCCCTGCAGGCCCGATGGCCGGGTGCCTTCGCGCAAAGCCTTCAACGTGTCGTAGGTCGCCTTAACCGCGGCGGAGAACGGCTGATGGCCTTGCAGCGCGATGCGCACGCCGCGACTGGCGAGGTAATCCTTGTCCTGCAGGTCGGCCGAGACGCCGCCCAGCATCAGCGGGATGGTGACCTCGGCGGCGATCGCATCGAGGTCCTGGCGGGTTATTCCACCGGCGATGAACAGCGCGTCCACGCCGGCGGCCTGATAGGCCTTCAGCCGCTTGATGCCGTCCGCCAGACCGGTGATCAAGGGCGAGCTGGTGCGCCCGATCACCACCAGTTCGCTGTCCTGGCGCGCGGCCAGCGCGGCGCGCATCTTGCCGATGCCCTCGTCGAGCGAGATCACCGTCGGCCTGGTCTCGCCGAAGGCGCGCGGCAGATCGGTGTCCTCGATCATCAGGCCGGCGACACCGGCGGTTTCCAGTTCCTGAACGGTGCGCATCACGTTCAGTGCGTTGCCGTAACCGTGGTCGGCATCGACCATCAGCGGCAATGCACCGGCGCGGTTGATCCGATAGGCCTGGTCGGCGAACTCGGTCAGCGTCAGCACGATCAGGTCAGGCGCGCCGAGCACGGTGAAGGAGGCAATGGAGCCGGCGAACATGCCGACTTCGAAGCCGAGTTCCTCGGCGATGCGGGCCGAGATCGCGTCGTGCACCGAGCCGGGATGGATGCAGGCAGTGCCTCCGATGACGGTTCGGTAGCGTTGGCGGCGATCGGTCCAGTGCATGGTTTCCCCCGGTGCGAAGCGGCGGCATAGTAGAGCACGAACGCGCGC
The DNA here is from genome assembly GCF_965277825.1 of Rhodopila sp. NCBI lineage: Bacteria > Pseudomonadati > Pseudomonadota > Alphaproteobacteria > Acetobacterales > Acetobacteraceae > Rhodopila > Rhodopila sp. The sequence continues at coordinate 3,005,382 of NZ_OZ255846.1, forward strand.
AGCGGAACGTCCCCCAACCTGGGTGAATCGGGCGATGAACGAGGCTGGTGCTGGCGGGGATGGAGAAGGGAGACGGCAGGCATGGAGCATCATTACGCCGACCTGGGCGACGTGCGGCTACACTACGTGACGGCGGGGCGGGGCTTCCCGTTGGTGCTGCTGCATGGCTGGCCGCAGAGCTGGTATGAATGGCGGCTGGTGATGCCGGGCCTGGCGGAACGGTTTCGGGTGATCGCGCCCGATCTGCGCGGATTGGGCGATTCGTCACGGCCAGCGGATGGCTACGACAAGAAGACGGTCGCCGGCGATATCTGGCGGCTGGCGCATGACGTCCTGGGGATCGATCGGTTCCATCTGGTCGGCCACGACTGGGGCGGTCCGACCGCCTATGCGCTCGCCGCCGCGCATACGCGTTGCGCCGGCTGGCGATCCTGGATGTGACGATCCCCGGCGACGGCAGTCCGAACATCAGCCAGGGCGGCCGGCGCTGGCACCACGCGTTGCATCAGACCCTGGATCTGCCCGAGGCCTTGGTTTCGGGCCGCGAGGACATCTACCTCGGCTGGTTCTATCGCAACTACGGGGCTCGGCCGGATGCCATCGCGGAGGCGGATATCGCCGAATATCTGCGGGTTTACCGCCAGCCGGGCGCGTTGCGCGCGGGGTTTTCGTATTATCGCGCGATCCCGCGTGACATCGCCGACAACGCGGCGATCGCGGCCGGCTTCAAGCTGCCGATGCCGGTGCTGGCGCTGGGCGGAGATCGTTCCTGGGACGCAGGATGGAGGTGGTGGAGTCGCTGCGCCGCCTGGCGGTGGATGTGCAAGGCGGCATGATGGAGAATTGCGGCCATTGGATGCCCGAGGAACAGCCGGCGGAACTGCTGGGCCGGCTGCTGGGGTTTTTCGGCGAGGAGGAGAGGTCATGAGCGCAGGCGAAACGCGGCCTCGGCGCATGGATGAGCCGGCTGAAATGGCGATTTTCGATGGGCACAACGATGCCGTGCAGCATCTGCGGGAATATCGGCCGGGCGGGCGGGATTTCCTGGTGCGTTCGGATGATGGCCATCTTGACCTGCCGCGTGCCAGGGAAGGCGGCTTGATCGGCGGCCTGTTCGCGATGTTCGCCAAACCGGAACGCCCGCCCGAGGGGGACCTGATCAAGACCGGATCGGGATACGAGGTGCGCCTCGCGGCTCCGCTCGACCCCGCTTACGCGCGCGAGCGGATCGACGCCCAGTTGCTTGCCCTAAACCGGGTGGTGGATCGGGCGGATGGCCAGATTCGCTGGGCAAGAAACGTCGGTGAGATCGAGTTGGGACGGCGCGACGGTGCCTTCCTGATGGTGCTGCACATGGAGGGCGCCGAGGCGATCGGCCCCGATCTCGATAATCTGGAGCGCTTGTATGCCGCCGGCCTGCGCTCGCTTGGTCTGGTCTGGAGTCGGCCGAATATTTTCGCGCACGGCGTGCCGTTCGCGTATCCTCGATCCCCTGATACCGGGCCGGGCCTGACGGCGGCAGGCGAGCAGTTGGTACGTGCCTGCAACCGTCTGGGGATCATAGTTGATCTGTCACACCTCAACGAGCGAGGTTTTTGGGATGTCGCGGCGCTGAGCAACGCGCCTCTGGTCGCCACCCATGCCTGCGCTCATGCGATCTGTGCATCGACGCGCAATCTGACCGATCGCCAGCTTGATGCGATCCGCGCTTCGCACGGCGTTGTCGGGTTCAATTTGTGTGTCTGTGACGTGCGCGCTGATGCGCGGCTGGATGCCGACACGCCACCTGACATCGTGGTGGATCATTTGACCTACCTGGTGCACCGGCTTGGCGAGGACTGCGTGGCACTTGGATCGGATTTTGACGGCGCGATGATGCCAAGGCCGATCAAGGACGCCAGCGGTCTGCGACATCTGGTCGCGACCCTGCGTGGCCGGGGCTTCGATGACGCCGCGCTGCGAAAGCTGTGCATGGAAAACTGGCTTCGAGTGTTCCGGCAGCGTAATCTCGCCACCGCGCTGATGCCACCCGGCGCCGTCACAGATAATCGCCGCGATCGAGCCGGGCGCGACCTGCGTGCTGATCTCGGCGAGGTGCAGGTTCATGCATTCCATGTTGGCGGCTGGCGCGATGATCGCCGCGCCGACACCGCGTGCCGGACAGATCGCGCCAAAGATGTAGGCGGTGTCGTGGCGGTTGTCGCGCAGCATCGGCGGACGCAAACCGACCGGCGCCCAGACATAACTGAGCGAGCCTTTCTGCCCGACCCTGGCCTCATCCTGGAACCAGATCTCCACCGGCGTGGCCGCGGTGCAGCCGTTCAGGGCTTGCTTCAGGCTGGCACCGAAGTTTTTTTAAAAGCCTCCTGCGCCGCCGCATCCTTCCTGGGATGATACGGCCGCGGCTGCAGCTGGGTGAGCTTCAGTTTGTGCAGCCACTTGCCGATCGTGCGTTCGGGTACGGTGACCGAGAACCGCCTTGTCACCTCGGCGCGCAGATCGACACAGCGCCAGCGGATGACCTTATGGATGTTCGGATCAGGCCCGGCGATCACCAGCTCGCGCAGTTCCGCCATCTGCGCCTCGCTCAGTTTGGCGCGCGCCCCCGGTGGCTTGCGCGACACCAGGCCGTCAAGGCCGGCATGGTTATAACGATGCACCCAGTCGCGCAGGGTCTGACGGTCCATGCCCGCCTGGCGCGCGGCATCAAGCCGCGAGACCCCGTCGTGGATCATCGCGATTGCCAACAGCCGCCGGGCCTGGCCGGCGTCGTCGCTCTTCGCCGCCAGGGCACGCAGTTCCGCCGGCGCGTGGTCGATGCGAGTAATTTTGATCGCTGCGCTCATCGCGTCCTCCAATGCAGCGAATCGATGCTGCAGCGAGAGCGAATCGTACTTTCGCGGTCTTGAGAATCGGGGGGCCGAGAAATCTAGCGAGAGTCGTCTTCAGTGGCGGCTGGTATTACCGACGCAACGACGGCAAACCAAAATGCCTTCGCCAGAGGGTTCATGAAAATTCTCCCGCATCCAGCATCGCCGATCATTATGCTGTCCGGCCGCTGGTGTGCTTGATCGCCGTTGCTGTCGGCTTCACGTCGTTATACGTGGCGGGTGAGCGACCCAGCGGGCAGTGCGATCAACTTTATCCCGCCAGCGCCCCGGCCACCGCACCGCTCATGCAAGTTGCCAGCGTTCCGGACAGGATCGTGCGCAGGCCCAGGTTTACGATCTCGGCGCGGCGCGCAGGCACCATGGCGCCGAGACCGCCGATGACGATGCCCAGGCTGCCGAAATTGGCGAAGCCGCATAGTGCGTAGGTCAGCACCATGCGGCTGCGCGGGGAAAAGGTTTCGGGGGGCAGCTTGGAGAAATTCAGGTAGGCGACAAACTCGTTCAGCACGGTTTTTGTTGCCATCAGCAACGAGGCGGCTTGGGTCTCGGCCCACGGCACGCCGATCAGCCACATTAGCGGGCGGAACGGCAGCGCGAGCAGGCGTTGCAGCGTAACGGCACCGCCATCCCAGGTGCCCAGCAGGCCCAGCGCCATATTGACCAAGGCGACCACCGCCACGCTGACCAGCAAGACCGCGATCACGGCGGTGAGGATAGGCACACCGTCCATGGTGCCCTTGACCAGCGCATCCAGGCTGCTGTGCGGCGGATCGTCCAGCACCAGGCTGCCCTCGGGTCGGTCTGAGGCATCGAATGGCACCATCAGCGCCGCCACCGCCAGTCCGGCCGGGGTGCTGATGATCGAGGCGATCAGGATGTTGCCCAGCGCATTGGGAACGAACGGGTCGAGAAACGAGGCGTAGATGATCATCACCGTCCCGGCGACGCCGGCCATGCCGCAGGTCATCAACGCGAACAGTTCTCCGCGCTGCATCCGCGAAACGTAGGGCCGCACCAGCAGAGGCGCTTCGATCATGCCGACGAACACATGCACCGCCGCACCGAGCGCCAACGGGCCGCTGATGCCCATCGAGCGGCGCAACACCCAGGCGAACGCGCCGGTGATGCGTTGCAGCACGCCCCAATGGAACAGCAGGGACCCCAGTGCGCTGATCGTGAGGATCAGTGGCAGCGCCTGGAACGCCAGGATGAAGCTGGCACCGGGATGGGCCTCGGCGAAGGCCGGCGCGCCGCCGCCGAGGTAGCCGAACACGAACTGGGTGCCAACCAGCGTCGCCGCATGCAGCGCGTTGGCGGCATCGTTCAGCCAGAACATTGCCCGGTTGGTGCCCGGCACGCCGATCAGCAGGAGCGCGAATACCAATTGCAGGGCGACGCCGCAGGCGACGGTTCGCCAGGGGATGCGGCGGCGGTCCTCGCTGCACAGGAAGGCCAGCAGCAGCAATGCGGCCAGCCCCAGAGCGGCATGAAGGATGGGGCCGGCGTGCAGCATCGGGCCGGCATGCGCCATCAACCGGCGGGTTTCTGATTGAACGGAAAGTAGGCCGGGAACTCGCCCACCGCGGTCATGTCCACTTCCACCATGGTCAACCCCTTGATCGCCAACGCCTTGGCAACCGTATCGCCAAATGTATCGGCATGGGAGACGCGGAAATACGGGATGTCGGACAGCGCGGACAGCTTTTCCAGATCGGGGCTGTCCAGGTCGGCATAGTAACGCCGTCCCTGGGCGGTGGCGTCCTGGATGCGCTTGATCACGCCGTAGCCGCGATCGTTCATCACGATAACGGTCATGTCCAGGTTCTCCTGCACCGCCGTCCAAAGCTCGCCGACATTGAGGAAGAAGCCGCCGTCGCCGGTCATGACGACGGTCTTGCGATCGCCGGCCGCGGCGGCGGCGCCGATGCCCAGGCAGAGCCCCTGGCCGATTCCGGCGCCCACCGGATAGACGTTCTGGTTCGGCGCGTCGAGCGGGAACACGCGGTTGCCCCAGGTGGTATTGCCCTGGGTGACGTCGCGCGCCCAGATCGCATCACGCGGCATCACCTTGCGCAATTGCTCGCTGAACGTGCCGTAGGCGCCCAGCGTGTCGATGAACGCCCGCTGTGCGTTGCGTTTCAGCTCGGTGAATTCCTCGACATAGCCGGAAGCGACCTTGAGTTTGCCTTCGATCCGGCTGACCAGGGCGTCGAGTGTCGCCGCGGCGTCGCCGCAGACGAAGTATTGGCTGGCGTAGGTGCGCCCATTGGCCTCGGGTTCGGCGTCGATCTGGATCAGATTGTCCGGCAGCTTGACGTTGAAGTCGTTGGTTTCGTGGCCGCGCAGGCGGCAGCCGACGACCAGGCATAGATCGACGGTCTTGTAGAAGTCGGTGACGATCGGCATGCCGCTGCCGGTTAGGCCGCCGAGGTTCTGGGGGTGGTCCTCCGGCACAGTGGCGCGGCCGTTGAAGCTGGTGACCATGCCGAAGCCCAGGTCGAGCAGCCTGGCGGCGGCGCGACCGGCGGTCTTGGCGCCATTGCCCAGCCACAAAAGCGGCCGCTTGGCGGCGATCACCCGTGCCGCGAGTTCATCCAGTTCGGTCGCCGTCGGCACCCGAGGCGGCGGCAGCGGCAGCACGAAATTATCAAGCATCGCCGGCCGCTCCAGCTTGGTGCGCTGTAGGTCGATCGGCACCTCGACGCTGACCGGCCCCATCGGCGGAGTCATCGCCTGCACCGCCGCCTGGGTCAGCACGCCCAGCGCGTTCTGCGCCGAACGGATGCGGTAGGCGGCTTTGCAGACCGAACCCATCATGGCGAGCTGATCGAAGGGGTCGTGCACCGAACCCATGGCGCGATCGGCGAATTTGGTCGAGGTCAGGCCGGTGATGTGCAGCACCGGGGATCCGGCGAATCGCGCCTCGATCAGGCCGCCGATGGTGTTGGCCGCGCCGGGGCCGGTGGAGGACAGGATTACCCCCAGGCCGCGCGAGACGCGTGCATAGCCATCGGCCATGTGGGCGCCGCCGAGTTCGCCGCGCGCCATCATGAAGCGGATGGTGTTGCGCCGGCCGATCCCGTCCAGCATCGGAATGTTGTGCACGGAGGCGATGCCGAACACGGTGCTGACGCCGCACGCGGCGAGGAATTCGGCGACGAGATCGCCGACGGTGTAGTCGCTGGCCATTGTGTGAACTCCCACGGTCTGCGGACGAAGCTGAAACAGAGCTCTGGTCGCGTCAACGGCGCTGGGTCGGGGCTTGGGCCGTCAGCGGCACGGGGTTGGTGCGGGGCGCGGCGGTTGACGATCCGGAAAGCGGTGACGTCATTCGGGGCCCGGCCGGGCAGTCGCCGCCAGTTCCAGCAGCGCTCTGTCGACCGACGGATTTATGCCTGGCGCAAGGTATTGCAGGGGGCCGCCATCGTTGCGCGAAGCCAGCAGAAAAGGCGCGGCCGAAGCGGCACTGTTGTCGAACAGCATCAGCAAATCGGCGCGCGGCGCGAACCATTCCAGTTCCTTGTGCGAGCGATGATGCCGGGCGATCGCCGTTGCGGGATCCACGTCGTGTCCACCTTTGGCAGCACGCTCACTGACCCGAAGCGGGGCAAGTTCCGGAGGATGAAGAGAAATGTAGATGAGCCCGAACCGAAACCCGTTCGCCTTCGCCTGCAGAACGTCGTCACGGTACTTTCCGGACGACAAGACCGTTTCTACCACGAAACTGAGGCCCGCTTCTACACAGCGTTCCACTTGCTGATCGGTCGCAATCGCGGCCTGAAGATTGAGTTCCGATGGTCGGGCTTTTGGGAACCGCTTGCGGAGTGCCAGGGTGTGTTCGTCAGCGTTCAGCTTGATGAGGTCTCGATGCCCGAGATCGTCAAGAAACCGGCCGGCAAAGCTGGACTTTCCCGCACCGTTGGGTCCGGCGATCAGCCACATCCATCTGGCCATGCCGGCGGGCCATCGTCACTGACGGGGAACGGCGCGTGCCTTGACCGGACGGCGGACCACCAGCTTGCCTTTGACAGCGCCATGGGTCGGGATGTCCAGACGATCGTTTTCCGCTACCTCCGCTTTGGCTGCGCGGATGAACGAGCGTTGCGCCAAAGCGATCAACGCATCGGCATCATCGAACAAAGCATCGTCGTTCGCCGCGTCCTTCGGTTTGCGCACAGCCGCCATCGCGCTTGCTCCTGTTCATCTAGTCAGTTGCATAGTGGTGTTTTTGGCAGCGTTTCGCAAGATTTGCTCCGCTATGGGTAAGTTTGATACGCGGTCTATCATCGGCTGATTCGAATGAAATGACCGTCAATCCGCAGCGCGGCCAACGGAAAATGGGCCCGACGGAAAATCGAGATGCCCAAGCGGTTCCGTGATACAACGCCCGAGGTTCGTCAGCCTGCGCGTTGCCAGACTGACAATACCGCCGGGGCGACGCTCCAGCCATTTGTTTTGTCACACTATTCGCGCACTTTGAACGTTCCGCCCAGCGCGATCACGCTTTAGGATTGGGCATGCCAAGTCATCTGCTGGACACCACCGAGGGCCTACGGCTTGCCGACCGAGCCGCTTGGCTGCGTTGGGGACCATACCTGTCCGAACGGCAATGGGGCACCGTGCGGGAGGACTACTCGGCGGACGGCGACGCATGGAACTATTTCCCGTTCGATCATGCCCATCTGCGCGCCTATCGCTGGGGCGAGGACGGCATCGCCGGCTTCACCGACGACCGCCTGCGCTGGTGCCTGTCGTTGGCGTTGTGGAACGGGCGTGACAAGATCCTGAAAGAGCGGCTGTTCGGGCTGACCAACGAACAGGGCAATCATGGCGAGGACGTCAAGGAACTATACTATTTCCTCGACGGCACCCCGACGCATTCATACATGCGCATGCTGTACAAATATCCCCAGACCGCGTTTCCGTACGATGCGCTGCTGGCGGAGAACCGCCGACGTGGCCTGGATGAACCGGAGTATGAGCTGCTGGACACCGGCGTGTTCGACGGCGACCGCTACTTCGATGTGACCGTGGAGTACGCCAAGGCGACCCCGGACGACATCCTGGTTCGCATCAGCATCGATAACCGTGGACCCGAGCCGGCGGAGCTGCATGTTCTGCCGCAGTTATGGGCGCGCAACACCTGGGACTGGCGAACGGGAATCCCGGAACCCGGATTGGAACTGTCGAATGGCGGCGTGATTGCCTGGCACAACCGGATGCCGACCCGCCTTCTGTCGATCGATAGCGATGCGCCCTGGTTATTTTGCCGAAATGAGACCAACAGCCGGACGCTGTACGGATCGCAAGAGCCCGGCCCGTTCAAGGACGGCATCAATGACTTCGTCGTGGCGGGACGCGGTGACGCGGTGCATCACAGCAAAGGCACCAAATGCGCGGCTCATGTGCAATTAACCGTGCCAGCAAATGAGCGCCGGGTGGTTCGGCTGCGTTGGCGACCGGTTGATGCTGACGTGGCGGGGACCGGCGAGGCCGTGGCCGGGGTAACTTCGGGCGCCCAAGCCGACCCGTTCGCTGACCACGACGCGGTGTTCGGTCGGCGGATCGCCGAAGCCGACGAATTCTATGCTGCGCTGCAGACCCGCGTGGCCGACCCCGATGCCAGGCTGGTGCAGCGTCAGGCGCTGGCAGGCATGCTGTGGTCGAAGCAGTTCTACCGCTATGACGTGCGCCGGTGGCTGGAAGGCGATCCATTGCAGCCGAAGCCTCCGCCGAGCCGCGAGGCGATCCGCAACGGCGACTGGCAGCACCTGAACAACCGCGACATCATCTCGATGCCGGACACCTGGGAGTATCCCTGGTATGCCTCCTGGGACCTGGCGTTCCAGTGTGTCACCTTCGCGCTGATCGATCCGGAATTCGCCAAACAGCAGCTTCTGCTGCTGACACATGAATGGTTCATGCATCCGAACGGGTCGCTGCCGGCCTACGAATGGAACTTCGGCGACGTCAACCCGCCGGTGCATGCCTGGGCGGCGTGGCGGGTGTTCCGGATGGATGCCGGGCTGCGCGGCACGGCGGACTTCGAGTTCCTGGAACGGGTGTTCCACAAACTGATGCTGAATTTCACCGGCTGGGTCAACCGCCAGGACGTCGAGGGGCGCAACGTGTTCCAGGGCGGCTTCCTGGGACTGGACAATATCGGCGTGTTCGACCGCAGCAAGAAGCTTCCGGTGGCGGGGCGCATCGACCAGTCGGACGGCACCTCGTGGATGGGGATGTATGCGCTGAACATGATGCGGATCTCGCTGGAGCTTTCCACCCGCAACCGCGTCTATCAGGCGATGGCGACCAAGTTCTTCGAGCACTTCCTGGCGATCGCCGCGGCGATGACGCAACAGAATGGCCGCCGCGGGCTGTGGGACGAGGCCGATCAGTTCTACCACAATGTGCTGCGGCGACCGGATGGATCGGCGATTCCGCTGCGGCTGTTCTCCCTGGTCGGGCTGTTTCCGCTGTTCGCGGTGGAGGTACTGGAGCCCGGGGTGGTGGAACGCTGTCCGGAATTCGCCGAGCGGCTGCGGTGGGTGTTGAATCACCGGCCCGACCTGGCCGGTCTGGTATCGCACTGGGATGTCGAGGGACAAGGCTCGCGCCGCCTGCTGTCGCTGCTGCGCGGCCACCGGATGAAGGCACTGCTGCGCCGGATGCTGGACGAGACGGCGTTTTTGTCGCCTTACGGAGTACGCAGCGTGTCGCGCCAGCATCTGGACAAACCGTTCACGCTCGACCTGGACGGTCAGCACTTTCAAGTGGGCTACGTGCCGGGAGACAGCAACAGCCGGGCGTTTGGCGGCAACTCGAACTGGCGCGGGCCGATCTGGATGCCGGTGAATTTCATCATCATCGAGTCGCTTTACGGCTTCCATCACTACTATGGCGACGATTTCCGGGTGGAGTATCCAACCGGGTCAGGCGTCACGCACAGCCTGCGCGAGATCGCCGATGCGCTGTCCGCCCGGCTGATCCGGCTGTTCCTGCGCGGTCCGGACGGCAAACGCCCGATATCGGGCGATGTGGCAAGGTTGCACGACGATCGGTTCTTTCGTGACCACGTGCTGTTCCATGAATATTTCCACGGCGATACCGGGCAGGGGCTGGGGGCGTCACACCAGACCGGTTGGACCGGTCTGGTGGCATTGCTGCTGCATGGACGGGAGCCGGATGACCCGACGCAAATGGACATGCCGACCGGGTAATCGGCGCGACCGCTCAGTTCGGGTGCCGGCTACGCGGTCCGTATCGGCAGGGGCCGCGACGACGTCGGATTCAGGCCAGTTTCGCCAGCACCGCTTCACCGAACAGACGCATCGATGCTTCGGCGGCTGCCAGCGGCAGATCGTTGAAGTTGACCTGCAGTGATGCGGTCTCGAAGCCGCCAACCTGACGCTGGTAGGTGGCGATGGTGTCGAGAATGCGTTGCGGCGTGCCGGCCCAGATGGCGCATTTTTCCACCTGGGTCTCGAACGTCTCGCGCGCCAGCCCGGCAATGACCTTGTCGTAGCCCTTGTAGTCCGCCGAACGTGTGTCCGAGACCCAGGCCGATGCGGCGGTCACCAGTGACCGCAGGTACCGCTGAAATGGACCGCGGGCGAGCCGCTCGGCTTCCGCCTGGTCTTCGTGGCACAGCATGTGGAAAGCCAGCATCACCAAACCGCGGCCGGGGTGGCCGGCGCTGCGCCAGGCCTCGCGATAGAGGCCGATCAGTTCGGCCATCGCCGCGCCGGCCATCGGGATCGCCATGATGCCATGGCCCAGCGTGCCGGCACCTTCGAACGATTCCCCGGACCCCAGGGCCGCGACATAGAATGGCGGGCGCGGCAGCTGCGTCGGACGCGGCAGTGAGGTTACGTTTTGAAAGCTGTGGAATCGTCCGGCGGCGGTGACGGTTGGTTCCTCCAACAGTCGGCGCACCTGTCCCATGCCTTCTTCGAACCGGGCTAGGCTTTCGTCCAGCTTGACGCCGAAATGGGCGAACTCGTGCGACAGGAAAGGCGCGGGTGAAGCCGACATCGAGCCGCCCGTCGCACAGCGCGTCGAGCATGGCGATCTCGGCCGCGAGCTTCAGCGGGTTGTTGAACGCCGGCAGCACCGCCCCGGTGACCAAGCGAGCATGACGGGTGATCTGGGCGGCGGCGGCCAGGAAGATCATCGGATTGGGGCTGGAACCGCCGTATACGTTGAAGTAGTGCTCGATGGTGCGGACATGGTTGTAGCCGTAACGATCGACCAACTCGACGAGATGCAACGCGTCCTGCCAGTAGTCGCGCGCCGACTTCTGGTCGGGGCCGATATCGGGAAAGAACTGGATGCCGACCTGCATGATTCCGGTGGATCCCCCGGAGGATTGCGACGCGTAGCGATAGCACGAAGTCACAGGGGCGCCACAGGGGCGGAGGACGCCGGGCACGCGCGGTCAGGAAGGCAGCCGGGATCGGAAATGGAGGTCCGGGCCGGAATCGAACCGGCATCCGCGGATTTGCAGTCCGATGCATCACCACTCTGCCACCGGACCCCCGGGTGCAGGAGGCGGTATATGGTTCGCCGCTAGCTTTAGGGTCAAGAGGCGTATTGGGTCGAGCTAGGCGCAAAAGAGAATCGGTATGCGCGCCGTCACCCACAGAGAAGTCCAACCGAATCCAGCGGTATCAGGCGGCGCGGGTGGGCCTATCGCCGGGCACGAGCGTGGTCGTGACCGGCCTCAGCCCCGAGCGGTGGCCTGGTCCGATGCGCGTGCTGGGACTGATTGCGTGGCCGTGCCGGCTAATTCGTGGGGCGTGGCTGACGGCTCCGAGCAATCCGCAGCCTGACGCGGAGAAACGGCGCTTTGCTGCTCGCCAGAACGTGCGCGATCGGATCGCTCGGCTAGTGCCCGGTCGACGCCGGTCATCAGCCGCGCGCCGCTGCCGTAGGTGATCCAGGCCCAGACCCAGTTCAGGTAGACTACCATCTTGTTTCGCGCGCCCAGCAGCAGGAACAGATGGACCGCGCCCCAGAGCAGCCAGGCCAGAACTCCGGTCATGCGCAACCAGCCAAAATCAGCGACGGCGGCGGATCGACCAAGCACCGCAAGTTGGCCGTAGTCGCGATAATGGAACGGCTTCGGCGCGCTGCGCCCTTCGATGCGGGCACGGATCATCCGCCCGAGATAGTGGCCCTGCTGCTTGGCCACCGGAGCCAGCGCCGGCAGCGGCTTGCCGTCCGAGCCGGCCATTTCGGCAACGTCACCTATCGCAAAGATGTCGTCGTGGCCGACAACCGAGCAGTCGGCACTGACCTTGATCAGTCCGTGGCGGCCGGTCTGGGACTTGATCCATCGCGCCGCCGGCGTTGCCTCGGTGCCGGCACACCAGAACACGTTCGCCGCCGCGATCCGCTGCCCGGCGGCGATGATGCCGTCGTCGCGCACGTCTTCCACGGTTTCCCCGGTGCGGACCTCGACGCCCAGCGCCTCCAGCTTGCTTTCGGCATAGGCCGATAACCGTTCGGGGAACGACGCCAGCAGCCGAGGGCCGGCCTCGCAGACCACTACCCGGGTGGACTTTGGGTCGATATGGCGGTAGTCGCGCGCCAGGGTTGAACGTGCCAGTTCGGCGATCGCGCCGGCCAACTCGACGCCGGTGGGTCCGCCGCCGACCACGATGAAAGTCAACAAGGCGCGGATCTCGCCGGGATCGGTTCGGCTTTCGGCGCGCTCGAAAGCGCCCAGCACATGCAGGCGGACGCGTTCGGCGTCATCCAACGTTTTCAGCGAGATTGAACGCGAGGCCCAGTCGGCGTGGCCGAACCAACTGTAAACGCTGCCGGTCGCCAGGATCAGGAAGTCGTATGGGATTTCGCCGGTTTCGCTGACTCGGACCCGACGCCCGACGGTATCGACACCGTCGACCTCGCCCATCAGGACGCGGACGTTGGGTCGGCGTGAGAAAATCGACCGGATCGGCACCGCGATGTCGGATGGGGCGAGCGCGGCGGTGGCAACCTGATACAGCAGGGGTTGGAAAAGGTTGTGGTTGGTGCGGTCGAGCAGGGTGATGTCGACCGCCGCCGGCGCCAACGCCTGAACCACGTTCAGTCCGCCAAATCCGGCGCCCACGACCACCACGCGCGGCCACTGTTCAGACGATCCACCGGCTGTCGCGGTCATCTGGCCACCGCCGGTGCCGCGCGGGTCGGCAGCGCGCAGCCGAACGCATGGTGGTCGATCTGGTCGATAGCAAAACAGACGACGCCTCGACTGAAGGTCATGGCGTGAACCTCGGAGGTGAATTGCACGTCGTGGGCGTGCTCATACGCCTAAGCGGTGCGGGCGGTGCCGGGTTCCCGCCGAGCGGGTGAGAAGCATGCCCCCGCGGCTGGGATCAGTCGTCGCCTTTACGGAATGGAGACTCCTCGGCAAGCGCCGCCATCTCGGCCTCGATTCCGGCGCGCTCTTCGGTGAGAAAACTGGCCACCGCCCGACGCAGCCCGGTGTGGGCGATCCAATGTGCCGAATAGGTCGGTTTCGGCATGTAGCCGCGCTGTATCTTGTGCCGCCCCTGAGCGCCGGCCTCGACCCGCTGCAGGCCGTGCTCGATCGCCCAGTCGATGGCACGGTAATAGCAAAGTTCAAAGTGCAGAAACGGCCAGTCGCCTCGGCAACCCCAGTTGCGTCCGTACAGCGCCTCGTCTCCGGCCAGGTTGAGCGCGCCGGCGACCGGTTTGCCGGCATTTTCGGCATACATCAGCACGACCCTGTCGCCCATGCGCTGCCCGAGCAGGGAGAAGAACGATCGGGTCAGATAGGCCGATCCCCATTTGCGATCCACGGTCGAATGATAGAATGCGTAGAATGCGTCCCAGTGCCGTTCGGTGATGTCGGAGCCCGACAACGCATGGAATGTCAGGCCGGCGGCATTGGCGTCGCGCCGCTCGCGCCGCAGTATCTTGCGTTTACGGGACGACAGCGTTGCCAGGAAAGCCTCGAAATCGGCGTAGCCTTCATTCTGCCAATGGAATTGCATGCCGATGCGGCGCAGCCAGCCGGCCTCGCCCAGTCCCGCCCATTCCTGCTCGGTGCAGAATGTCAGGTGCACCGAGGACAGCCCGAGCGACTGGCAGGCTTGCTCCAGGGCGTTGGCCATTGCCGCTACCGGAATGGCGGCGTCGGGGTGGCGCAACAGCCGCGGGCCGGGCACCGGGCTGAACGGCACCGCCGCCTGCAGTTTCGGATAATACCGCTCGCCCGTCCGTTCCAGAGCGTTGGCCCAGCCGTGATCGAACACGTATTCGCCGTAGCTGTGCGACTTGGCATACATCGGCACAACCGCGACGATCGCCGCGTCGCGTCGCAACACCGCGTGCTGCGGCAGCCAGCCGGTGCGGGCGTTGGCCGAGCCGCTGTCCTCCAGCGCACTGAGGAAGCCGTGACTGAGGAACGGATTGCCTTCCCCCGCGCAGGCGTCCCAATCGGCGGCATCGATCTCGGCGATCGCGGGATGCATCGTCAGGGTCAGGGTGGCCGCGGCATCCGCCATCCGGGGCAGCCTAGAAGATTTCAAACATGCCCTCCACCTCTACCGCCGCATCGGCGGGCAACGATGGCACGCCGATGGTGGTGCGGGCGTGCCGACCGGCTTCCCCGAACACCGCCACGGCGAGGTCGGAGGCGCCGTTCATCACCAGGGCATGCTGGGTAAATTCGGACGGGGCAGCGATGAAGCCGCCCAGCCGGACGACCCGTTGCACGCGATCCAGGTCACCGCCACAGGCCGCTTTCAGGTGCGCCAGCACGTTGATGAAACAGAGCCGGGCGGCTTGCTTCGCCTGGTCGAGCGAGACGCCCCGACTGACCTTGCCGGTGATCGCGACCTCACCGTCGATCGCTGGCACCTGACCGGAGACGATGACCAGGCGGCCGGTGACGACGTAGGGCACGTAGTTGGCGAGCGGCGGCATCGGGCGGGGCAGGGTGATGCCGAGTTCCGCCAGCGCTGCTTCGATCCGACCCGCCATGAGATGCTCCTTCGGGACATTGCATTGCAGCGTAACCCATGATGGCACCGAGCCAAAGGGGGCCAGGGCACGGCTGAGGCAATTCGCCGAGCCAGTCCCGGATCAGCGGTATTTGGGTCAACTTTGCGGCTATCTGCTTGATGCGGCACATTGGCTGCAAAGATAGATCCTACGCGGACCCTGCGCCGCGAAGGGACCAGGAGATGTTTTCAGCACCGGGATCGGAAAGCGGCGACAACGTGACACCGACACTGGCCTCTCGCGGCGAGGGGAGCCGACTGATGTCGCTAGGCTTGGTCATGTTGCTTGGCGCTTGCGCGGCGTCGACGGATTCGGCGTTCAGCGTGCTACCGGGGCCGGGAAGGGATCAGGCCGCGTTCGGGCGGGATGAGCTTATCTGCCAGCAACATGCGGTCGCGCATACCGGCTACAATGCCTCGGTGACTCCGGCGGCGCCCGCGGCGGGCAATCCGGGCGCAATCGCCGCGCCTGGCGTGCCGTTCGACGCGACCGGGTACTTGCAGTGCATGGCTTCGCGAGGGGACACGGTGCAGGCCCAGCCCACCGCGTACCCCCCAGGAGTTTACCCGGACGAATATCCCTACGCGTATCAATATGGATATCCCTACGCCAACCCATATGGTTTGCCCGCCGAACCTGGATATCCTTATCCGTTCTACAACGGCGGCTTGTACGGCGGTCTGGGCCTTGGCTTCGTCTTCGGCAGCGGGCGGTTTTACCATGGTCCGTTTGATCACGGGGGGTTTCACCACGGATTTCACGGCGGCGGCTTCGGACATCATGGCTTCGGACACGGCGGCTTCGGACACAGCGGCTTTGGTCATGGCGGCTTTGGTCATGGCGGCGGCGGGCATCGATAGGCTGCGCTGGGCTGGAATCTTCAGCGCTGCACCACTCGCAGCCCGCGACGCCGAACCCGTGGTGATGCCTCGGCGGGCAGTTCCAGCGGCAGCAGCGGCGACTGATCGCGTGCGCCGTGGCCAACGGTGTCGGCTTCCTCGATCTCGGCATCGGGCAAGTCGCGCCGGCCCAGATAGTTCGCCGCCAGATTGCGGAACGCATAGTCCAGCAAGGACGTGGCTGCATGGACCGCGGGGTCACCCTCGACCGGTCCGGCCGGGCCGAACCGGGTGAAGGTGAATGCCTCGACGAATCGCTCGAGCGGCACGCCATGTTGCAGGCCCAGGCTGACCGCGTGGGCGAAATTGTCCATCAGGCCTCGGAACGCCGCGCCTTCCTTGTGCAAGGCGACGAATATTTCTCCCAGCGAGCCGTCGTCATATTCCCCGGTTCGCAGGAACAGCTTGTGGCCGCCGACGGATGCCTTCTGGGTGTAGCCGCTGCGCCGTCCAGGCAATTCCCGCCGCGGCACCGCTGCGGACCGCACCGCCAGTGGCACCGGGCGCGGCGGCATAAGGTGGATGAACGGCGCCACCGCGTCGTGCATCGCCGCGTGCGCCACCGACCCGTGTAACGGCAGAGGATTGCCGCCGGCAAGCGCGGTCGCCAGTGCTGCCTCGGCGGTGATGCCGTTCGCTCCCAGCCACGCCTGAGTGGCTCGGGTCAGGCCGCCGGCATGACCGACGGCAGAGAATGTCGGGGCGATGCCGCCGGTTTCGCAGCCGAGCAACGCCTCGGTCAGGCTGGGTTGCGCGATCGACGTGGTGGTTCGATGCAGCACGCCCTCGATCGCCGTCGCCGCCGCGCGGGCGGCGTGGGCAGCCGCCGGCAATCCTGCTACCGCGGCGCGGGCAGGGGGCATCGGCCAGTCGAATGGCGCTGGCCGCACTGGTCCAGCCAGCCGTGCGAGGCGCCCGGAGGCTGCGTCCGCCCGTCCACGCACGATCGCGACGATGCAGCGCGCGATATCGCGTGCCGCCTCGGTTGCGTAATCGAGTCCCAGCGCGGCCAGCAGCCCGGCGAGGTCGGCTACCCGGATACTGATATCGCGCGCCAACGGGGCGGCGAATCGCAGTGCGATCACCGCGGTTTCGACCGCCTCGGCGAGGTCCCCCAGATCCATCTGCGCATCGCTGTCGAGGAACGCCGGCAGGTTCAGCACGAAGCCCGGGTCATCCTCGGCATCGAGCCGCCAGACCGCTTCGGTCGGCGCGGCGCGGCGCAGCAAGAGCAGTCGGTGCAAACGGTCGGCGAGTGGGATATCGAAGCCCGCGGTTGCGGCGGCTGCGGCGATCGGCGCGATCCAGGCCTGCGCGGCTCCCACCAGTGTGACGGGACCCTGGTGCCGCGCCAATCCGGCCAGCGCGGCGGCGGCGGAGTCGTCCCAGGAGGTGGGCAGCGAGACCGGGCGCGTCGGGGCGTCGGGATCGGGCGCCGCCTCGGTGCGCCGCATCCGCACGCCTTGCCAGATCCGATGCGGCAAGGTCCGATGGGGAGCAAACCGAGGGCTTTTCATGGCGCCGATGTTATTCGCCGCGGGAGCGGGCGAATAGCTTATTTGGTGGCGAGATGGGTTGGGTTGCCCAAAATGTTGTGGATAACTCCTTCCAGGGAAAAATCCGCCAAGCCGCCGATCGGACCCTAGCAGGTGGCGTTGGACACCGCATTTCGGTGGGTGGACCTGACTGCGAGGCATGCGTATATGTGGCGCCATGAATATCGGCACATGGATCTTCACCAAGCTCAAAGGTCGCCAGATCGGCACCGACGCGGTGGGCAACATTTACTACGAGGAGAAGCGCCAGCGCCCGGACAGCCTGCGCAATCGTCGCTGGGTGATCTATGCGGGACGCCCGGTGGAGGCCAGTGCCGTACCTCCGGAGTGGCATGCATGGTTGCATTACACGACCGATGCTCCGTTGCCGGACACTGGCCGCAAGGTGTGGCAGAAGCCGCATTTGCCGAATGCGACCGGCACGGCGTCGAGCTACCGACCGCCCGGGCATGATTACGAAGGTGGACAGCGCGCCCGCGCCACCGGCGACTACGAAGCCTGGACACCGAGTTAGCGTCACGATGGGGCGTCATGGTGTCGCGGAGACGCTGACCGGCGCGTTGGTGCTGGTGGTGGCTGTAGCCTTCCTCGCTTACGCCGTGGTGCACTCCGGCCGCACGGCGGGATCAGGCTACACGTTGCTGGCCCGATTCGACCACATCGACGGATTGTCGGTCGGCGCCGACGTGAAGATCGCCGGCGTCAAGGTCGGCACGGTGAGCGAGGCAACGATCGACCCGAAGAACTTCGTCGCGGTGGTAGCAATGGACATCGAGGACAGCATCCAGCTGCCGAAGGACTCCGCAGCCTCGATCGTCAGTGAGAGTCTGCTGGGCGGCAAGTACATCTCGCTGTCGCCTGGCGGTGACGAGACCAACCTGAAGCCCGGCCAGACCATCACGATCACGCAATCTTCGGTCAGCCTGGAGGAACTGCTGGGCAAGTTCATCTTCAGCGTGACCAGCCTGAATGGATCGAAAAGCGGCCAAGCTGGGAGCGGTCAAGGGGGCGGCGGCCAGGGAGCGAGCAATCAATCCGACGGCAAACCCGCGGGGGGCGCCCCGCAGGGCGCCTCGCAACCGGGCGGAACCGGTTCGGCCGGACAGCCGTCTGGTGCCTTGGCGCCTCTTGCGAAATGATCCCGCCTGCTCCCACCAGTTGGCCCGGGCTTGACGGCAATGCGGTCGGTTGCCGTGAGAAGCTCAAAATGCTGGCGGAAAACTATGTCGAAGTGTCGCAGGTGCTGCAGGATGCTTTCGAGGACGCGGTTCTGATGGGGGTCGACGAACAGGCGATGCGTCGGGTACTGGCCCAGATTGTCGCTGGTCTCGACTCGCCTAAGCGTGGTGCGGGATGAGGACGGTCGGCGTGGGCCGATCGGTCGTGACCCACTGGGCGCTGCGCGGGGTTGTCGTGGCGGCTTCGATTTGGGCGATGCTCCCGGGGGGCGCGATCCTTCCCGCCCGGGCGCAGAACGGGCCGTCCTCCGGCGGAATGCCTCCATTGCAGGAGCAGAAACGGCCCGGCGGCTATCCGGCCGCCCCGATCGCGCCGACCTGGCAAGGCGGCCAAGGCAGCGCCGGGCAGAGCATCCTCGGCGGGCGGGACGAGTCCGGGCAGAGCACGGGTGGGCAGGGTATCCTGGGTGGGCAGCGCGTTCCCGGGCAAAGTGTCCTGGGGGGGACCGGTGGCGACGGGCAGAACGTATTGAGCAGCCCGGGCCCGGTTCAAGGTGGGCCGCCGCAGGGCGATGGGTTGCCGCAGGGCGAGGGCGGTCCGGGGCAAACAATTCCAACACCGGATACGAGGGCGCCCGACGCCGGCGATCAGGCGCAGGCGCCGCAGTCGGCCCCGGTGGCGCCCCCGGCGCCAATCGAACGACCCAATGTGTGGGTGCCGGCGACAGTGGCGAAGCTGCAGGCGCTGGACAAGGTTGATGCACAGGCCAAGGAACTGACGATCAAGGTTGGCGAGACCGCCCGCTTCGGATCGCTGACCATCGCGGTGAAATCGTGCATAATCCGGCCGCCTAATCTGCCGGCCGACGCCGCCGCCTACCTGGCCGTCACCGACAGCCACCCCGACCAGCCGGGCTTCGACGGCTGGATGCTGCAGGACGAGCCCTCGGTGTCGATGATGCAGCATCCGATCTATGATCTTCGCGTCACCGGCTGCGCCTGACGCATGGACCACCTGCCGCCGTTCAGCCGCGCCGCCCTGCTGCTGGATATGGACGGCACGCTGGTTGACCTTGCACCGACTCCGGATGCGGTCAGCGTGGCCCCGGGCTTGCGCGACACGCTGGCGGCACTGCGGCAGGCGCTGAGCGGAGCCCTGGCGATCGTCACCGGGCGTCCGATCGAAACCGTGGACCGGCTGTTCGGCGACGCTCCTGGCGCGGTCGCCGGGGAGCACGGAGGCGCCATCCGCCACGCCGCCGGTGATCCGATCGAGCGCGTCGATCTGCCGTCGCCGCCGCCGCACTGGCTGGCTGAGGCCGAAACGCTGGTGCGGTCCCACCCGGGCGCCTTGCTGGAGCGCAAGGCGCGCGGTTTCGCGCTGCATTACCGTGCGGCGCCGAACGCGCGGGACGCGTTGCGCGTCGCGTTGGATCGGTTGCTGGGGACAGGGCCCGGTTTCGAACTGCATCCCGCGCACATGTTGTGGGAAGTTCGCCCGCTTGGCGCCGACAAGGGAAGCGCGGTGGCGGCGCTGATGCAGCGTTGCCCGTTCGCCGGCCGGTTGCCGATCTTCATCGGCGACGACGTCACCGATGAAGACGGCATGCGCGAGGCACGCAGACGCGGCGGCGCAGGCTATCGTGTCGATGCGGTGTTCCGCGACCCCGACGGCGTGCGATCCTGGCTGCGCCGTTCGGCTGAACTCGGTGACTGGGCGCCATTGTCATGAAGCTGGCGGATTTCGATGTCCTGACGTTCGATTGCTATGGCACGCTGATCGATTGGGAAGGCGGCATTCATACCGCGCTGGGACCGTTGCTGTGGCGCGCCGGCATCCCGCTAGACGGCGGTGCAGCGTCGCCGGCCGGCGAGGGACTTCCGCGGGCGGGCGTGACCTGGTCGCGTAACGCGGTGTTGGAGGCGTTTGCCCGAGTCGAGGTGCGCCAGCAGGAAAACACCCCTGGGATGATCTATTCCGATCTGCTGGCCGAGGTGCACGGCCAGTTGGCAGCCGAATTCGCCGTGGCTCCCGATCCAGCCGAGGCTGCAGAGTTCGGCGCCTCGATCGCTGACTGGCCGGCGTTCCCCGATACCGTCGAGGCGCTGGGATACTTGCGGCGACATTTCCGCCTGGTGATCCTGTCGAACGTCGATCGAGCCAGTTTCCAGGAGACAAGCAAGCGCCTGGGGGTGACGTTCGATGCGGTGCATACGGCGCAGGAGATTGGGTCGTACAAGCCTGATCCGCGCAACTTTGACTACCTGCTTGATCGGCTGAAGCAGCAGGGGTTTGCGCGACAGAAAATCCTCCATGTCGCGCAGAGCCTGTTCCATGATCATGTGCCGGCCAAGGCCATCGGCCTGGCAAGCGCCTGGATCGACCGGCGGAGCGATGCCGGCGGCTGGGGCGCGACCGCGCCGGTGACTGCTGAGGTCAGCTACGATTTCCGCTTTACCAGCTTGGGACAATTGGCTCGGTCGCATCGCGCCGGCGAATGAGAGCGGCCCGGGTGTCACGCCATTAATTGTTGTGGCCTGAACCGAACCCGTGGCGAACAGGAGGAGACAACAATGTCGGCCAACAAGCGGTGGCTGATTGCCGCGATGGGTGCGGTGTTCCTGACGACCAGCGCGTCGGCGGAGGACCTGCTCACGACGCACCGCCTGTCGGCGGCACTCGCCGGCGAAGCCGTGGCCGCGGCGGTTTCGAGCTGTGCCAGCCAGGGGTATGGCGAAACCGCGGTTTTGGTGGACGCGGACGGTGTGCGTCAGGCGGTGCTGCGCGGCGATCGCGTCGGTAGTCATTCGCTTGATAGTGCGAACGACAAAGCCTACACCGCCGCATCGTTCAAGACCGATACCAGCGCGCTGGTCGAGCGAGCGAAAACGGTGCCGGGCTTTGCCGCGTTGTTCACCCAAATCCCGCATCTGGTGCTGTTCGGCGGCGGGGTGGTCATCAAGCTGGGCGATGAAGTCGTCGGTGCGATCGGCGCCGCCGGTGCGCCGGGCGGCAACCTCGACGAGGCCTGCGCCCGCGCGGGACTGGACAAGATCCGCGATCGCCTGAAGTAAAGCGCACCTTGGTTCCACTGGCTGAGCCGAGCCGGTCGAGAACGGTCGGCCCTGGTGGATACGGGTCGATACTTCGCTCTACGAATGGAACGGCTGGCGGCCGACAGCAGGGCCTGCTGTCGGCTGCTCGATTCATCGTGGTGATTGACGCAGCGTGATCATTTGGTCAGCACGGTTGTGCCTTCCGTTTGCGTGGCCTTTAGCAGCCTTGGATCGAGGCCGAGCGCGGTCAGGATGGTCGGAGCGATCTGCGTGGTGTAGGAGAGTGTTTCGACCACCTGCGGCTGGATCCGCGGCGCGGACAGCAGCAGCAACACGTTGCGGTCGTCGTCGGAGAAGCCGCCATGTTCGGCGAGCTTGGTGCCGCTTGTGCAGATGATGCCGTGGTCGGTCACGGCGATGAAATCGGGCACCCGACTATTGGCGAACGGGTCGCCATACAGCGCGGTGAGCGAAGTCCGGTCGAGCAGCTGGGAGATGTGAAGGGTTGCCGCGTTGGCCAGCAGATAGGCCTTGGCGGCGTCGTAATCTGCCTGCTGCAGATCAGGCTGCAGCCAGACCAGTCCGGCGTCGTCGCAGATCTCGAAGCCCTGGGTGCCGAAGCCGGGTGTGCTCTGGAACGGCTTGTCGGACTGGATGGCGCGGGCCTTCGGATCGATCGGCGACTGGCCGTGTTTGGCGCTGACGATGACAAGGGTCGAGTCTTCGAGACCCTGCGCGCTGAGCGCTTGCTCGAACTTGCCCAGGGCGTCATCGACGAACTGGAGTTGCAAGGTCAGGGCGTTGCCGGGGGTTGCGTTGCTGTCCAGGTAGCCGCCGGTCAGGCTTGGGGCATCGTCATAACCTGCTGTTGCGAGCTTCTGCCCGACGCTGACCGCCTGGAAGTTCATGCCGAAGATCGCGGGCACGCCGGGATGAGCGGTCGCGATACTGTTTAGACCGTTGATCCAGTTGATGACAGCATTCACCTTCAGCGTGTCGTAGGTCCGCACGCTGGCGAAGCTTGTGGTATAGTCCTGGCCGGCCGGAGCTCCGGGAACCTGCGAGTTTATCTCTGGCGCGAAAAGATCGTCGATGCCCTTGCCGGATGGCCCGCTGAGAACCTCATACGCTGGATGTTTGTCCGACCAAGCGGTGACGCCGCCGGCCTGCTTGATGATCTCGAAGATGGTGTTGGTGCGGATGTATTGGTGCGGGTAGATCGGCTCGCAACCGCCGCTGACCGCGCGACGCTGCATGTTGTCTGGGTCCAACTGGGTGTCGACCTGACCGAGCGTGCCGCCGGCTGTTATACCAGCCGCCACTGAAGACGACTCTCGCTAGATTTCTCGGCCCCCCGATTCTCAAGACCGCGAAAGTACGATTCGCTCTCGCTGCGGCATCGATTCGCTGCATTGGAGGACGCGATGAGCGCAGCGATCAAAATTACTCGCATCGACCACGCGCCGGCGGAACTGCGTGCCCTGGCGGCGAAGAGCGACGACGCCGGCCAGGCCCGGCGGCTGTTGGCAATCGCGATGATCCACGACGGGGTCTCGCGGCTTGATGCCGCGCGCCAGGCGGGCATGGACCGTCAGACCCTGCGCGACTGGGTGCATCGTTATAACCATGCCGGCCTTGACGGCCTGGTGTCGCGCAAGCCACCGGGGGCGCGCGCCAAACTGAGCGAGGCGCAGATGGCGGAACTGCGCGAGCTGGTGATCGCCGGGCCTGATCCGAACATCCATAAGGTCATCCGCTGGCGCTGTGTCGATCTGCGCGCCGAGGTGACAAGGCGGTTCTCGGTCACCGTACCCGAACGCACGATCGGCAAGTGGCTGCACAAACTGAAGCTCACCCAGCTGCAGCCGCGGCCGTATCATCCCAGGAAGGATGCGGCGGCGCAGGAGGCTTTTAAAAAAACTTCGGTGCCAGCCTGAAGCAAGCCCTGAACGGCTGCACCGCGGCCACGCCGGTGGAGATCTGGTTCCAGGATGAGGCCAGGGTCGGGCAGAAAGGCTCGCTCAGTTATGTCTGGGCGCCGGTCGGTTCGCGTCCGCCGATGCTGCGCGACAACCGCCACGACACCGCCTACATCTTTGGCGCGATCTGTCCGGCACGCGGTGTCGGCGCGGCGATCATCGCGCCAGCCGCCAACATGGAATGCATGAACCTGCACCTCGCCGAGATCAGCACGCAGGTCGCGCCCGGCTCGATCGCGGCGATTATCTGTGACGGCGCCGGGTGGCATCAGCGCGGCGGCGACATCAAGCTGCCCGACAACATCGTGCTGTTGCCGCTGCCGCCCTACGCCCCGGAACTTAACCCGATGGAGAATGTCTGGGATTACCTTCGCGCCAACAAACTCTCCGCCTGCGTATGGGACAGCTACGACGAGATCCTCGAGGCTTGCGCAGAGGCCTGGAACTGGCTGGTCGATGATCCAGATCGAATTCGATCCATTGGCACCAGGGAGTGGGCAACAGTCAGTGTCTAGGGCGGCTGGTATTACATCCGCAACTAAAGCGGTGGAAAAGTCATAGCTTTTGTCGAGTTCCTCGAAATTGGTCAGCTCGGCGCCGGGGGTGCCGGTGCATCCCGGGTCGGCCATGCCTTGGCCGGTGTAGGATGCTTTCGAGGGGTACACGGTGCGGTCGTAGCTGTCGTCGTAGAACAGCCCCGCCGTCTTCGGAGTGGCGCCGGTCACCTGCGCGATCATGCCGGGATAGCTATCGGACGGCGCAGTGGTGAAGGCGTTCGGGTAGATCAGTCCGGTGCCGGCGAGTTTGGCGAAATTGCTGTTCGGATTGTTCTGGATCCAGTTGGCAAGGTCGATGGCGTGCATGCCGTCGACACTGATCAGCAGCACATGTTCATAGCCGGAGCCAACGGCCGGGTTTTTGCTTTCAGTTGGTTGGCCGGCAATGGTCGGCGATGCCACGACAAAAGCGGCTGTCGTCGTGACAAGATAGTTCCAGAATGACCTCATAGGTTTTGGCTCCCCGTTCGATGCGAACGAGGGGTCTTATGGTTGCCGGCGAAGTAATCCGGATGACACGGGAATGACGCGAAGGTTACACCAGGGAAATCCATTCCCTAATTGAGCCACGTTCGCGTGTGCATCCCAGTCCACTACGGATCCGAACCGGCGCAGGCTGCCTCGCCTCGATCGGCGGCAGTGAGCTAAGACCGCTCCGCCGCTGCCGCCGCCGCATCGATCGCCGCCGCGATTGCCTGAACCTGCTGGTCTGGGATCGCGCTGCCTGCCAGGCGCAGCCGCAGAGCGGTCTTCAGGTTCTCGACCGCCCGGATGATCCGTGGGTCGGGTTCCAGGTTGCGCTGTCTGGCGATGCCGTCGATGCGCGCCTGGATGGCGTCGGCCGCGGCCTGGTTGGCGTCGAGGAACGCCGTCCCAGCTTCGGTTGCCGTATACAATTTCTTGCCGTCCGCCGTCGCGACGCTGGCCAGCCCCTGTTCCTGCAGCATCGTCAGCGTGGGGTAGATAACTCCGGGGCTGGGGCTGTAGCCGCCGCCCATCCGGTCCTCCAACGCCTTGATCAGGTCGTAGCCATGGGCCGCCCTGGTTGCGATCATGCCGAGCAGGATGAAGCGAAGGTCGCCGTGGTCGAATATCCGGCGCCGTCCGGGGCGGTGATGGCCGCGACCGCCGAAGCGCTCGCCGGCTTCCAGCGGGTCCCGAACGAAGCGCCGGTCGGCTGACCGGTCTTCTGGATGGTCGTACGGCAGGTCGTGCCTTGGCGCATGCGACTGGTATCGGCGGCCGTGGTGGTGATGACGCATAGTTTCTGATCTCCTTGAAAGCCGGGCGTGATGTCACCGGCAATCGAGATATAAATAAGACATATCTTGAGTCAAGATATATCTTCATATTATCGCCCAATCGCTTCCGGCAGCGGCAGATCTTGCTATTGTTGAGTCTTCCCCAACCGGAGACACACCGTAACCATTCGGCGTGGGCCGCAGGACGTCTATTTCTGATTGTTCCGACGCTGCAGGATTGTGGGATCTTGCTTGTGCATTTCGACGAGGTCAGTGAGGGTTTCGATCCCGAAGTCCGTGAATGCCATTACCCCATCGTCAGTGTCCCCGTAGACCCAGATGACGCCGTCTTCGGTGTCCATCTCGTCGGCGACATCATGGAGCCAGTCCACGCTCTCGCCGAGTTCCTTCGCGACGCGGTTGATCGTTTTGACGGAATGAACCTTGTTGACGTGCACGATCAGGCCGCCAGAGCTGGATCGAGAGATAATCGGGACGGCCAGTTCCACGGCAACAGTTCATCCAGTCGATGCACGGGATGGGCCGCGATGCGTGAGAGCACGTCCGCGAGCCACGCCTGTGGATCAACGCCATTCATTTTTGCTGTGACGATGAGACTGTACATCATCGCCGCACGCTGCCCGCCGCGATCGGACCCACAGAATAGCCACGCGCGTCTTCCGAGAGCCACACCACGCAGCCCGCGCTCGGCGGCATTATTCGAAAGGCACACGCGGCCATCTTCGAGGAACAGCCTGAAGGCAGCGGGTCGTTTGAGAATGTAATTGATCGCCTTGGCAAGATCATGCCCGCGGGACAGCCGATCCAGTTGCGCGCACAGGTAAAGCTCCAGTTCCTCGACCAGAGGCCGGCTTTTGTCCCGGCGAACCGCCAGTCGTTCGTTCGCGCTTGTCCCGTTGATCGATCGCTCGATCTCGAAGAGCGCGTCGATACGGCGCACAACCTCGATCGCGATTGGTGACAGCGGGATCTCCTTCTTGCCGGCCGCCTTGCGCCGGGCGTTCTCCTCGATATCAGCCATGGCAAAGAATGGGCGCCGGGCATGCACCCAACACGCCGCCTCCACGATGGGCCCGGCCGTTCGCCCTGGCTCATAAAGCTTTCTATATCCGTCATAGGCGTCCGCCTGGAGGATGCCGGCGTACCCGGCCACATGTGCCTGGGGGTGCTCGCCTTTCCGATCGCGCGAGTAATGCAATATCGCCGCTGGCGGCCCCGTTCCGCCAAAAGGTTTGTCATCGCGAAGATAAATCCAGCAACGCGCGATATCGGTTTTTCCGGAGGCCAGAACCGGAACCGTCGTATCGTCCGTGTGCAGACGCTCAGCCGCCATGACATGAGCCTCGATCAGGCGCCAGAGGGGATCGAGCACGCGGCAGACGGATCCTACGGCGTCGGCCATCGTCGACAGCGCGATCGGCACGCCTTCCAGGGCGTAACGTTCGGCCTGGCGGTTCAGTGGCTGGTGTTGCCCGAACTTCTCGAACATGATCATCGCGAGAAGGCTTGGGCCGGCCCACCCCCTGGGCACGACATGGAACGGCGCCGGCGCCTGCGTGATCTTCTCACAGTCACGGCAGGTGAATTTCTCGCGCACCGTCTCAATCACCTTCCATCGACGCGGCTGAGATTCCAGCGTGCACGTCACGTCCTCGCCGAGTTTGCGCAGACGGTTGCCACCACAACAGTCGCACGTCCTTGGCGGATCCATCACCACCCGCTCGCGCGGCAGGTGTTCGGGGAATGTGTTGCGCTCAGGGCGCTGACGCGTGAACCCGGTCACGCTGGTCGTTCTGGCGATCGCGGCTTCCGCGGCGAGTTCGTCTTCCGTGGCTTCGGCTTGCAGCTCTTCGAACACGAG
The DNA here is from genome assembly GCF_965277825.1 of Rhodopila sp. NCBI lineage: Bacteria > Pseudomonadati > Pseudomonadota > Alphaproteobacteria > Acetobacterales > Acetobacteraceae > Rhodopila > Rhodopila sp. Next base: position 3,032,658 of record NZ_OZ255846.1, read on the forward strand.
CGCCAATTGGTCGATCAACCGCACCGAGCGTTCGGAACGTTGCCCATACAGTTGGCGTTCCAGCCTGGCGATCCGCAATTTCTGATGGGCGATCAGCGCCATGTCCTGTGAGGCTTTGGCACGCGCGATGGCCAGTTCTGCGGCGACTTCCAGGGCCTTCGCGCGCTCAATGATCAACACCGCTTTCAGCGCGTCAATGTCGTCCGGAAGACCGTCGCGAACTTCATCCATGGAGCTGAGAGAATCATAAGCCGCTCGATTTGCGATACCCCAAAATGCATGAGAGCGGATATTTTTTCGTTTCAGCCAGCGCTCGTCGGCCGCCATGTGAGTTGAGGATTTCTCCAATCAATCCCTTCAAGCATATAGGCCATCTGAGCGGGTGAAATTGCTACCGCGCCATCCGAGGCAGAAGGCCAGACGAACCTTCCACGATCGAGACGTTTGGCATAAAGCGAAAGTCCAACACCGTCATGCCAGAGAATCTTGGCAAGGTCCCCACGGCGTCCCCGAAAAATGAAAAGATCTCCGCCGTGCGGATCACGTCTGAGACCCTCTTGAATCTGTAAGGCCAATCCCCGCATGCCACGGCGCATGTCCGTGTGACCGGTCGCTATCCAGACCCGGCCAGCTGTTGGAACGGGAATCAAGATCGCAGCGCCGTCAACACACGACGCAAGGCAGCGAGGTTCACGTCACGACCAACACGCACCTGTCGTCCGTCGCCCATTTCAATTTCGATCAGGTCTGACCGTGTCTGCGAACGAGTGGACGACGATGTACGTTCCGGTTGGCTCGTCGACGACATCGGGTTCATCGGTGTCCCGAATACCCTTACCGGAACGAACGCCGGTGTCCCGCTCTCGCGTAAGGTCCCGTCGCGCTGCTGTCGGCGCCACGCGTAAAGGAGACTCTCACAAATACCGTTCCGCGCCGCCACCGCCCGCACCACCGCGTCGGGCTCAGTCGTCTCGGCCAGGATCCGAAGCTTCTCCTCGATGCCCCATCGACGCCGGCGTTCCCGCCCCGTGATGATCTCCACCACCCCATCCATCGCCCACCTTTACCACACAGTTAACCAGCGACTTAAGGAGGCAAGACCCTCAGAGCCAGGCGGCCGCCAGCGGAGGGATACGACACACCAGCATGAAGCGATTTTTCGGCAGCCATGACCCCAGTGCGGACGGCTTTCCAGTCAGCCGCACTGACCAGGAGTGGCGCGAGCGGCTCGATCCTGGCCAGTTCAACGTTTTGCGCAAACATGGCACCGAGCGAGCCGGCAGCAGCGCACTCAATGCCGAGAAGCGGCCTGGCACTTTCCGCTGTGCCGGCTGCGACAAACCGCTGTTCGAAACCGGCGCGAAGTTCGAAAGCCACACCGGGTGGCCAAGTTTCACCCAATCGCTGCAAGGCGCCGTCGCCACCACCGAGGACCGCAGCCTGTTCATGAGTCGCACCGAGGTGCATTGCGCCGATTGTGGCGGTCATCTCGGGCACGTGTTTCCCGACGGACCGCGCCCGACCGGCTTGCGTTATTGCATGAACGGTGTGGCGATGATGTTCCAGCCGGAAGATGCTTGATTCGGGGTCAATCGGTGGCTTCGACCGCGGTGTCGATACGGGCCAGGAAGTCCGGCGAAATCCGCATCTCCCGCGCGACTTTGTCCTGCTCGCCCAGCATACGTTTGCGTTGGTCAGCTGATTCTTCTGGCGCAACGGCCGCCAGTTTTATGCCGTTTTGTTTCAGTTCCCGCGCGGCGTGGTCCTGCGCGGCCGCCAGGTTGGCCCGATAGCTAGCGATGTTCGCCGTCCACAGGTCGGTGACCAGGACCTTCAATTCGGGCGTCAGCGTGGCCCAGAATGTCCCGCTGATCATCGGGATATAGGCACCCATCGATTGGTGGTCGATCAGCCCGAAATGCAGCCCGGCATCCCATAGCTTGGCGCTGGCGCAGCTCTCGTCGGTACTTTGCAGCGCATCGAAGGTGCCCTGCGACAACGCCAGCGGCACCTCCGGCCAGGCGGTGGTGGTTGGCACGGCGCCGAAGAACCTGGCTCGCCAGGGCTGCGCGAAACCGCCCGAATTGCGGATCTTCAGGCCGCGCAGATCGGCCAACCGCCGCAGTGGCCGTCGCGTGCTGTACCAGTTGGTGAAGCCCAGATCGATCCAGCGCCCGGGGATCGTCACTCGCAGCTTCTGGCTGACCTGACGGTTCACCAGGTCGCCGGGGACGCCGTCGATTGCGCGGTGGGTGGTCTCGATCGGCTGGCCATAGAACAGCGGCAACTGCGCCAGATCGGCCTCGGGGACGTAGGCGGACACCAGCCAGGTGCCGGGAGCCGCCATCTCCAGCTGTCCCAGCACCAGCGCCTTGATCACGTCGCGATCGGCGAACAACTGGCCGCTGTCGAACAACCGCGGCGCGATGGCGCCTTGTGACGCTGCCTGGAGCTTGTTCAGGAAGTCCGCGATCGACACGGTTCGGCCGTGGCTGGGCGACGTGTCCACCGACACGCGCATGTGGAACGGATCGGCGCGCGCGGTGCGGATGAACGGCGCCCGCAACGGCGAGCCGACGGTTGACCCGAGCGCTGCCCCGAGCGTCGAACCGAGAACGATTCGACGCCGGATCGCCATGGTCAGGCTCCGGCGGTAAGGTCGCGCGCGCTGATCGACTGGATCGCCGATAGCCGCTTGAACAGCATTTCGGCCGGGATCGGCGAGTGACCCGCGTCCAGGCAGTCGGCGAACTTGTCGTATAACTGCGCGTCGGTCAGCGGGCGCGACGGATGCCCGGTGGCCCGCGCCACCGGATCGCCGACGACGGTCTGGCCGCCGGCGAGGCTGACCGTCACCTGGTCGTGCGGCGCGGCGCCCGGCAGTTCCGGGTCGTAATCGGTGGTGGTGACGATCTCCACCTTGCGCATCAGCGCCTGGATGTCGGGCCGTTGCACGAATGCGTCGGTCAGTTCGCGCAGTCCGACCCGCTGGGCGACGATACCGCTGGCCATGCAGAACTCGATGCTGAACTTGGCCGCCAGGCCGGTGTCGGGCTGGTGGTTGCGCAGCACGGTGGCGAAGTAGTCGCTGAGGCTGACGGTGATCTTATCAACGCTGTCCGGCTGGATCGGACTGGCGTGGACCATATCGAGCATGCAGTCGATCGCCCGATGCGTGCAATAGCAGGTGGGGTATTTCTTGATGCCGAGGCCCTGCGAGAGGATCGCCCACTCGCTGCCGGCCTTGCTGGCGCCGTCGCGGTCCTCGGTGTTGGCCGGGGAGATCGCATGCAAGAAGCCCTGCGGATGTTCCAGCGCGTCGGTGTTGGCAGTGAAGCCGGCTTCGGCCAGGCGGGCGGCGATGACGCCGGCATGGGCGGCCTTGCCGGCATGGAACGGCTTGGTCATGGTGCCGAAGTTCGCCATCAGGCCGGCCGACTGCGAGGCGCCGAGGGCGATGGCGATGGCGGCCTTCTCGGCATCCAGCTTGCGCAGCTTGGCGCAGGCCGCGGCGGCGCCGGGCGCGCCATACAGCCCGGTCGGGTGCCAGCCCTTCTGATGCAGTAACCCGTTATCGCGCCGGAACAACTCGGCCCAGGTTTCGTAACCGGCGACATAGGCGGTGATCATGTCGGCGCCGGACGATCCGAGGTGTTCCGCCTCGGCCAGGATCGCCGGCACTAGCACGGTGCTGGGGTGGCCACGCAGCGCCACGTCGTCATAGTCCAGCGCGTGCGCGGCGGTGCCGTTGATCCAGGCGGCTTCCGGAGCCGGGGCATGGCGCGCGCCGAAGGTCAGCGTCGCCAGGCCGTCGGCCGGCGCAAGCGTCTCGGTCATGATCCGAACGCTGTCTTCGTTGCGTCCGGCGATCATGGTGCCGATGGTGTCGATGAACCCCATGCGGGCAATCCGCGCGGCCTCTTCGGGCAGCCGGTTGGGCGACAGATCGGCGACGAACTGTCCGAGCGATTTTGTCAATGTCATGGACGGTTGCTCCGGTTCGACGGATCGGGACGGCGCGATTGATTCGCGCCGGTGTTTATGCCCGATATTCCCGCGATCAGCCGGCACGTCAACCCGAGTGGGTTCGGCGGGGCAAATCGCTAGACGAAACGATCGCCAGCAAAGAAGATTACAGACGAAACAATCAGCGGGACCGCCGCGGTATCGGAACACCCGAAGGGATGCCGATACCACGTCCGATCAGGCGGACAGCGCCGCCGGTTCGGTCCGCAGCCGCTTCACCATCAGCTTGTTCAGCGCATGGATATAGGCACGGGCGGAAGCCACGATGGTGTCGGCGTCGGCGCCCTGGCCGTCGACCATCTTGCCGTTCTCCTCCAGCCGGACCGTGGTCTTGGCCTGCGCATCGGTGCCCTCGGTCACCGCGCCGACCGAGAACAGCACCAGATTGGCGGTGTGCGGGAAGATCGCCTGGATCGCGTTGAAAGTCGCATCGACCGGCCCGTTGCCCGTCGAGTTGGCCGACCGGATTTCGCCATCCACCTGCAGTTCCAGCTCCGCCCGAGCCGGGCCCTTCGACCCGGCATGCATGTCCAGCGAGACGAAGCGGATGCGTTCGTGGTCGCGCACCACCTCATCGTCGACCAGGGCGATGATGTCCTCGTCGAACACCACCTTCTTGCGGTCGGCCAGGTCCTTGAAGCGGCGAAACGCGTCGTTGAGCTGGTTGTCGCCGACCTTGTAGCCCAGCGTGTTCAGCTTGTCGCGGAACGCGGCGCGGCCCGAGTGCTTGCCCAGCACCAGGCTGTTCTTGGTCCAGCCGACGCTCTCGGGCGTCATGATCTCGTAGGTGGCGGCGTGCTTCAGCACGCCGTCCTGGTGGATGCCGGCTTCATGGGCAAAGGCGTTGCGGCCGACGATCGCCTTGTTCGGCTGCACATCGAACCCGGTGATGGTAGCCAGCAGCCGCGACATCCTGAGCAGCCCGGTGGTCTTGATGGCATTGTGGTGCGGAATGGCGTCCTGGCGGGTGCGGATCGCCATCACCAGTTCCTCGAGCGAGGCATTGCCGGCGCGCTCGCCGATACCGTTGATGGTGGATTCCACCTGCCGAGCGCCGGCGCGGATCGCGGCCAGGGTGTTGGCGACGCCGAGACCCAGATCGTTATGGTTGTGGGTGGACAGGATCACCGTCTCGACCTTGGGAACCTTGGCGCGGATCTGACCATACATCCGCTCCATGTCCTCGGGCAGCGCATAGCCGACGGTGTCGGGCAGGTTGATCGTGGTGGCGCCGGCGTCGATCGCCGCCTCGACGCAGCGGGCGAGAAAATCGATATCGCTGCGGGTGGCATCCTCGGCCGACCATTCGACGTCGTCGGCGTGCTGGCGGGCGAGCTTGACCGAGTCCACCGTCGCGGCGATCACCTGATCAGGCTCCAGCCGCAGCTTGTATTTCATGTGCAGGTCGCTGGTGGCGATCACGATGTGGATGCGCTTGCGCTTGGCATTGCGCAGTGCGTCAGCGGCGCGCAGCACGTCCTGGGCGCCGGCTCGGGCCAGGCTGGCAATCACCGGGCTATCGTCGCGCTGACCGATGCTCTCGGCGATCGCCTTGACGCTTTCGAAGTCGCCGGGCGAAGCGATGGCGAAGCCGGCCTCCAAAACGTCGACGCCCAGCTCGGTCAACGCCTCGGCCATGCGGATCTTCTCGTGCAGGTTCATCGAGAAGCCGGGCGACTGCTCGCCGTCGCGCAAGGTGGTGTCGAAGATGATGATACGGTTGGCGTCCAGCTTGCCGAAGCTGGGATGGGTGATGGTCATTGGCTGGTTCCTCGGGCTGGTGACACGACTATAGCCTCAGGGGTTCCCCTGAGCGAGCCGGCGTTCAACAACCCGGCGCGACGCTCAGGGGCGGCTAAGTCGAAGCAGCAGGAGCAGGCCAGGGGTGCGCGATGACGCGGACGCAAGTGCGTCGGCGGTCGACATCGCGGGAGAGGCGCCTGGCATTCCGGCTTTTTAGCCGGGTCCGCCGGGTCGCGCAACAGGGCATCCCCTGACCGAGCCCAACGCACGCGTTTACACGCGGTTAACCCGAAACAAGCAAGCTGGTGCGGTTAGCGCTCCGACGCAGCCGGACGCTAACGACAATTTCGGGCCGAGAATATGAACGACAAGACCCTGCTATCGCCGAGGGGCAGCCCGGGCGGGCGTCACACGCTGCGAATTTCGGTGCCGGGTGAGGCTGCGGTGCTGACCGATCAGGACAGCGAACCCGCGGCACCCGCCGGACGCGTCGTTCTAGCGTCGGCGCCGAAGATCCGCGCGGTTTACTGGTGCCGTTTCTGGCGCGACGCTCTGCGCCCGGAATTCTACAAGAAGCGGCCCGTGGTGATTGTGTCGCGTGACAACCGGCTGGACGGCCCGGCGCTCGTTGTTCCGCTGACGACCAAGCCGCAGGTGTCGAATAAATGGGCCTACAAATTGGCTGAGAACCCCAACCCGAGGAAGCCTTCGCTGGAAAGCTGGGCCGTGTGCAACCACATCTACACGGTATCTTGCGCTCGTCTGGAACAAATGGACGGCGGCGTCCCAAGAATGCAGCAGCATGATTTCGACGAGGTGGTCAAACTGATGCTTCGAGCCCTGCCGAATCCGCCGGTGGAGGAGAAATGACTCAAGGTTGCCGAAGCAACGCGGAGGTCACTCGTTTGGGACGCCGCCACGACGGTATTAGGAATTCACGCTTCCATAAAAGGCCTTGTTGCGGGGGAAGCGATGCACTACGTTCGTAGTAGGCATCTTCTCTAGGTGACCTTCGCCCGGCGACGGGAGTTAATATGCGCCGCACTGCGGTAGCATAACCAAGGGGCCCTTTTGGGTCCCTTGGCATTTCAAGTGGCTTGTTCGACATCTCAAAATCACCAGCCGACGTGGTCTTTGGCCTTTCGCACGTGGCCGTGTACAACCGCCCCATGGCCAGACCCTCCCGTTCCGACCCACCGCCGCCCATTCTCATCACCGCCACCCAGGCGCTGGAGGCATTTTGCCAGCGCATGCACGGCGAAACATTCGTTACCGTCGATACCGAGTTCATGCGCGAACGCACCTACTGGCCGGAGCTCTGCCTGGTGCAGATCGCCGGCGACAACGAGGTCGCGGTGATCGATGCCCAGGCCGATGGCATCGATCTATCCTGCCTCGGCACGCTGTTCGCCGATGCCGCGGTCACCAAGGTGTTCCACGCCGCGCGCCAGGACATCGAGATTTTCGTGCTGCGCTACGGCGACGTGCCGCGTCCGCTGTTCGATACCCAGGTCGCCGCGATGGTGGCGGGATTCGGCGATCAGGTCGGCTATGACGCGCTGGTCTCCAGCCTGACCGGGGGGACCATCGACAAGGCGCACCGCTTCAGCGACTGGTCGGCGCGGCCGCTCTCGGCTGCCCAACTCGCCTACGCCGCCGCCGACGTCACCCACCTGCGGGACGTCTATATCCGGCTCAGCCGACGGCTGGAGCAGGAGGACCGGCTTGGCTGGGTCGCCGAGGAAATGGCGATCCTCAACAATCCGGCCACCTATCGCGCCGATCCGGAAACCGCGTGGGAGCGGCTGCGCCCGCGCACCAACAACCGGCGCCTGCTGCAGATCCTGAAACAGGTCGCCGCCTGGCGCGAGAAAGAGGCGCAACGGGTCAACATCCCGCGCCAGCGACTGATCAAGGACGAGGCGCTGCTGGAGATCGCCGCGACCGCTCCGGCGACCGCCGAGGCGCTGGCCCGGGTGCGCGGGGTTACGCGGGGCTTCGCCGAAGGCAAATCCGGTTCGGCGCTGATCGAGGTTCTGGCCGCGGCGCGGCTCGTGCCTGACGCCGAGCTGCCGCCCGGTCCGCAGCAACGCGACAATGTGCGCCCGTCGGCGGCGCTGGTTGCGCTGCTGAAGGTGCTGCTCGCGGCAAAAACCGAACAGCATCACGTGGCGCCGCGCCTGGTTGCGAGTTCGGACGATATCGAGCGCCTGGCGTTGGAGGACAACCCCGATATCGGGGCGTTGCATGGCTGGCGGGGTGAAGTCTTCGGCCACGACGCCCTGCTGCTGAAGCAAGGACGCATGGCGCTCGGGGTCGATGGCAGACGGGTGAAGTTCATCGCGATCTGAGCTGGCCGCCCGACTCATCTTGCAAACATGCAGATATCTTTATATAGCGCCGCGACCAGTCAGGAGCAGGCACATCATGGCAACCGCCGCGACGCAAGATTTCAAGGTGAAGGATCTGTCCCTCGCCGAGTGGGGCCGCAAGGAAATCAGCATGGCGGAGACCGAAATGCCCGGTCTGATGGCGATCCGCGAGGAGTTCGCCAAATCGCAGCCGCTGGCTGGCGCTCGGATTGCCGGCTGCCTGCACATGACGATCCAGACCGCAGTCTTGATCGAGACGCTGACCGCGCTTGGCGCGACGGTGCGCTGGTCGTCGTGCAACATCTTCTCGACCCAGGACCATGCCGCGGCCGGTGTCGCGGCGGAGGGAATTCCGGTGTTCGCCTGGAAGGGCCTGACCGAGGATGAATTCTGGTGGTGCATCGAGCAGACGGTGCGCGGTCCCGCCCAAGCGACTGGTGAATCCTGGACCCCGAACATGATCCTCGATGACGGTGGCGACCTGACGCTGCTGATGCACCAGAAATATCCTGAAATGCTGGCCGATGTGCGCGGCATCTCGGAGGAGACCACGACCGGGGTGCATCGGTTGTGGGACATGGCGAAGGCCGGCAAGCTGCTGACCCCGGCGATCAACGTCAACGATAGCGTCACCAAGTCGAAGTTCGACAACCTGTATGGCTGCCGCGAATCCCTGGTGGACGGCATCCGCCGCGGCACCGACGTGATGATGGCCGGCAAGGTCGCGGTGGTGAACGGTTTCGGCGATGTCGGCAAAGGGTCGTCGGCGTCGCTGTGCAATGCCGGCTGCCGGGTGATGGTGACCGAAATCGATCCGATCTGCGCGCTGCAGGCCGCGATGGAAGGTTACCAGGTTGTCACGATGGATGATGCCGCGTCGTTGGGCGATATCTTTGTCACCGCCACCGGCAATGTCGACGTGATCACGCTGGAGCACATGCGGGCGATGAAGCACCGCGCGATCGTCTGCAACATTGGCCATTTCGACTCGGAAATTCAGATCGAATCGCTGCGCAATTACAAATGGGAGAACGTCAAGCCACAGGTCGATGAGGTCGTATTTCCGGACGGCAAACGATTGATCGTGTTGTCGGAGGGCCGCCTGGTGAACCTCGGCAACGCCACCGGCCATCCAAGTTTCGTGATGAGCGCCAGCTTCAGCAATCAGGTGCTGGCGCAGATCGAATTGTTCAATGCGCCGACCGGCCGGTACGAGCGCACGCTGGTCTACACCCTGCCGAAGCACCTCGACGAGAAGGTCGCGGCGTTTCATCTAGCCAAGGTCGGCGCGAATCTCACGAAGCTGTCAAGCAAACAGGCGGCATATCTCGGCATCGCCGAGACCGGTCCGTTCAAACACGATCTCTATCGCTACTGATGAGTTTGCGAAAATGAATTCACCGGCTTTTCATGGTAGCGTGCTAGTGGACCGAACCGGGTCAGCCTAATTGACCTCCGCGCTGCCTTGAGCTGCCGTTGCACCGGACCGCCCGAGCAGGAGGCGACGCGGCGAAAGTACGACCTGATTAGGAAACATCACAATGTTGACTGGTCACTCCATGCATAAGCCGCCGTTCACCGCTGCGGTGCGCGAGGCATTGCAAGGTGTCAACAACTCGATGATCGAAGCCGACCTGTTGTTCCTGGAAGCTTGGGAGATGCACCGATCATCGCATTTGGGCGTCACCCTGCGTGTCAGTCAGATCCGGAGGGCCAATCCGGCGCTGGCGGCGGCGATCGATGCGGAACTCAGGGGTTCGAGGATCGCCGCATTCAAGCACAATTAGCTTAGACGCCGCGCCTGCGCCACAACGGATCCGCGCGCGTACGCAGGTGCGGAGCCGTTGCCATGGTGGTCGGTTTGACCGGTTGTGCGGGGGCGGCCGATGTGGTGGCATCCGTGTTTACCGAAGGGACCGCTGAATGGCCACCCACAAGCTTGCCGCTACCCCGGAAACCGTGCGCTGGGGCGTTTTCGACGCTGCCTTTCCGCCCCTCATTACGATTGCATCAGGCGATGCCGTGATATTGGAATGCGTGTCGGGTGGTCCGGAGGTGATGCCCGGGCCGAGTTCGGGTTTGAAGATTCCTCCGGCTCTGGCAGCGATCCATGCCGCCAATGTGCCGCGCGCGCCGGGCCATATCATCACCGGTCCGGTCGCCATCGCCGGCGCCGAACCCGGCGACGCGCTTGAGGTCCATATCGACAAGATCGAGTTCGGCAACGACTGGGGTTATTGCGGTTTCCGTCCGTTGGCCGGGACCATCCCGGAGGATTTTCCCGAACAATTCCTGTCCCACATCCCGGTCGACCGCGCCCGCGAAACCTGCCGCCTGCCGTGGGGCACCGAGCTGGCGCTTTCGCCGTTTTTTGGCGTGATGGGTGTCGCCCCGCCGCCGCATTACGGTGCGATATCGACCGTGCAGCCGCGTGAGCACGGCGGCAACCTGGACAACAAGGAACTCGGTGCCGGCTCTAGCCTGTTTCTGCCGGTTTGGGCCCCCGGCGCGATGTTTTCCGCCGGCGACGGGCATGGCGTGCAAGGCGATGGCGAGGTCTGCATCAACGCGCTGGAAATTTGCCTGACCGGCACGTTCACGCTGACCGTGCACAAGGGCGGCGGGGCACGTGACCCGCTGCTGGCATACCCGAGGGCCGAGACCGCCAGCCACTACATCTCGATGGGCATGAACGAAGACCTCGATGTGGCGATGAAGACCGCGTTGCGGCAGATGATCGCCTTCATCACCGGGCGGACCAACCTGTCGCGTCAGGAAGCCTATCAGTTCTGTTCCCTGGCGGTAGATTTCCATGTCACACAGACGGTAAATGGCGAAAAAGGCGTGCATGGGCTGCTGAAAAAGGGACTGCTGGTCTAGTGTCCTGCCGCAGAAATCCTTCGCATGATGCGGCGGATTTCTGGGATCAGCAGGCCACTGAAAATAAAGCGCTAGCGTCGTGAGACTGATGTTCGCCCGATGTGGCGAACATCAGAATCGGGACGCTAGCCTGGTGCCGCTGCGTTGAGCCGCGGCCCAGGGCCATTGCGCGGCGTGCCTTCAGGGACTGAAGAAGTTCGCCGACACCGAGGATCGCGCGATCAGTTCGCGCAGCGCCGGGTTTTGCTCGCTGTTTTCCGCCGCGAGTGTTTCCATCGGCACGAAAAACTCGTGCGCGTGAGGAAGCTGGTGGCGAGCGAAGCCCTTGTAGTGATCGCTTTTGAGCCCGTACAGGACCCGCATCTCACGAACCGGTATCACCACGTCGTTGAACGGCTCGTGCGGAATGATGCCCGTGGTCCTCCATCTCGGTGTCGGATCGGTTTCGGTGATCGGTGCCAGCAGCCATTCGATCGGGCAGACGCACATCATGGAGTGAGTGCTGGGGGCGAAGCGCGATCGCTTGTCGAGCAGGTTCTGGATCGTGCTGCAGGCCTCGATCGCCAGTATGTCCGGTATTATGTAGCAGATACACCAAGAGCACCGATATCGACGGATAGCGTTGACGTGGTATAAAAGGGCGACTCGATAGGAGGCGCCTGTGACCGACCCCGTTCTTGCTGCACTCATAACCCGCCGCGCTGAACTGACTGGCAAGATACATAGCGCACAAGGCGAGCTGCAACAGATGCACGCGGACCTTGCCAGCCTGGACGCGGTGATCCGCCAGATCGACCCGGAGTATCGGATAGACGCGATCCGGCCCCGCTATCGGCGCGCTCCGCAAGCTGGCGAGTTCGGTTCAATCAGCCGGACGGTGCTGGATCATCTGCGGCGATCGGGCAAGCCGTTGTCAGCTAAGGACCTCGCGGGCCGGATCATCGCAGAACGCGGCTTGAACACGGGCGATCCCAAACTGCGGAGGCAGATGAACAAGCGCGTGGATATGGCGCTTCGGTACCAGCGAACGAACGGCATTGTGCGGGAGCAGCATGAGGATGGCGCGCTTGGGTGGGAAATTGAAAGCTAATCTTCCCACCAAACGCTAATCGACTTAGTCGCGCTGAGCCGTAATCCTATTAATCGTTTTTAGTGGGAGCGCTTCAGACATCTTCTTGGCCATGGACCGAACCAACTTTTCGGGCGCCGGCTGCTTGTAGATTTCCGTCAAAACCCTCCGGGCAAGGATTTCAGCATCGTTCATAACAGTCTTTTTGTCCGTCATCATCCCACTCCTAACTCACGCACAATGCGATCCCAAGCGCGGTCAACGACAAGGTCCGCGAAGAACGGAATCCAAAACTTTCCCCTGATCTTTTCTTCTTTCATAAAGCTCCTCAGTCCCTCGTTTACCTCAATCGCCGGAACCAACTCCTTTGCTAGATCGTCCCGGCGAATTTTGGCGCCTGACGGGAAAACCCTCCTAATGAAGTCGTAATGCATTTTCGCTAGGTCGATCCATATCTGAGAGTCTCTTTCGTAGAATTCAACCAAGCCCACGTCGTCAAGACGATTAGCGGTGGCGAGAGTCAGCGCCATCAGCGTATCTCGCGTACGGTTTCAACGGTCACTCCAACGCCCCAGGCTAGGGTGACGATAAAACAGATGACGGAAGTCTCAACCATTCCGTTAAAGGACGCCCATTTTCCCAGTATTGCCAATGTCGCCGAAAGGGCGGCGAGGCCAACGCCGATCGCCGCGACTAATGCCCGTCGCCGAAATCGCTGGCGCACCGCGCCCCGAGCCTCCCCATCGACATATTCTGTTGAGATAAACATTATCGGTTGCCTCCGTCGATGGCAACATAAAAATATGACCTTGACCGGAAAAGTTGCGTCAACTAGGCCGTGCACATGATGATCTCGCCCGAACAATGCCGCGCCGCTCGCGCATGGCTTGGATGGTCTCAGCCGGAACTGGCAAGGCGTGCACAAGTTGGTCTATCAACCGTAAGGGATTTTGAGACGAGGACGCGCTCCCCGATCGCCAACAACCGCCGAGCCATACAAAGCGCCCTGGAAGCAGGCGGACTAAGGCCCGTGCACAATAGTGACGGCATCGCCACCGGCATCACTCTGGTGCAGCCAGCCGCTCTATCTCCTGACTGATGAACAATTCACCTTGATCCGGTGGGTACGCCTGCTTGAAGAGCATCTCAAAAAACTTCCACTGCCCAGCAGGAGTCGCCCTCAGCAGAGTGATCGTGGATTTGATGAGATCATCAAGATGAGGATCACCGACCCCGTCAGGGTCATCCTTCCCGCCCGTGAGTAACTGAAAGTTCTTTTTCTTGCGGCGCTTGGTAACCGGGTCAGGCGGGTTCCGCCGTTTGATTTCGTCGTGCACGCCGGGAGGTAAGCGACTGTAAACAAGCTTGTTTGTCAGCCTCGCTATGTACAGAGAACGCGCGGAAGACGAGGCATCAAACTTCCAGCCAAGCACCCTATAAAGCTGTTCATAATAGGAAATTGGGAATTTGGTATGGTACGGCCGAAACTCTGGCAAGACGTAAGCGGACAGCAACTGCTGTAGATTGTTATGTGCACGGCGCTTTTGATACCCAGTTGCTTCATCAATCAACGCGTCTATTGCAAGATCGGCTAGACCATTCAAGAATGACTGGGCTTTTTCTGCTATCTTTTCTTGTGACGGCCCCAGCACGCCAGCGGCATGTGCACGCACCCAAACACTCAAAAGGCGCCGTAAAACTGTGCCTGGGATGCCCTCTGCGATTGAGGAGCTGTTCTCTCCGCGATACCGGATTGGGTGGCGCAGGAGGTGCACCAAGGTCTCATCTTCGAGAATGAAAGGGCGGAGGTTTTTTTGCGCAAGGTAGAGCGGGAAGTGCATCCCGTCCTCTTCAGTACGACGTGTGGACAACGCGCCGCTGCGATACATGCCAAGTACGCGCATAAATTCCGTGCCTGAGATCACGCGGATTTCGCCGTCCAAAACGGCACAACGGAACTTCATTCCCGCGAGATCAACCACACCCTCATCAAGGGCGTGGTGCACGGGCTTGATATCCTTATTAGACCATCGCCTCTCAGCGGCTTCTTTAGCGATCTCCTTGCGTCGCTCAGGTGTCAGTGCCGTTGCTCTAGCGAGGCCACCACGCTTTTGTTTGCTTCCATCTGCCATGCTGCGACTCCGTTTGAGTAAGCATGGTATGGACGAAATTAGCGATTCGCAAGCATTTTGTGCATTGGTGTGCTTGCTACATAATACCGGAAATCTTACCTTTCATCCAGCCGGGCATGCCCAGAAGCCATTGAGGCTGCAAAGCTATGGTGGAGGCGATTTCAGATCCACAATCGCTAAGCGTCAGCCTTTTGCGCTTCAATCCCCAACGCAAAAACACAAGGGGGAGACTGCCGGTATTATGTAGCAGATACACCAAGAACACGGATACCAACGTAAAGCGTTGACGTGGTATAAAAGGGCGACTCGATAGGAGGCGCCTGTGACCGACCCCGTTCTCGCTGCACTCGTAACCCGCCGCGCTGAACTGACTGGCAAAATACATAGCGCACAAGGCGAGCTGCAACAGATGCACGCTGACCTTGCCAGCCTGGACGCGGTAATCCGCCAGATCGACCCTGAATATCGAATCGACGCGATCCGGCCCCGCTACCGGCGCGCTCCGCAAGCTGGCGAGTTCGGTTCGATCAGTCGGACGGTGCTGGATCATCTCCGGAGAGCGGGTAAGCCGATGTCGGCTAAGGACCTTGCGGGCCGGATCGTCGCGGAACGGGGGCTGAACACGGGCGATCCAAAGCTGCGCCGGCAGATGAACAAGCGCGTCGATATGGCTCTGCGATACCAGCGGACAAACGGTATGGTTTCCGAGTCGCAGACGAATGGCGCTGTCGGCTGGATCATCACGGGCTAAAGCCGAGATTAACCGTTGCTTTACAATTAGCTGGCACTCTCCGGCTATTCCATCCGACGGACGACCATGCACATTCTGGCTCTCATCGGAGGCGCGTGGCTTCACCTCGTGGGCGACGTCGGCTTGTGTTTGGTCGGCGGTGTCATATCGGTCGGGCCGACAGGATACGTGTATGACGAGTTCTACACGTATCCTTCTCGGGCCGCCGCTGCATTTGAGCTTCTGCCTGTGCCGATGGGGCTGTCATTCTTTGGCCTGATACTGGCTAGATGGGGCTTTGCGGGGTTCTAAGCCAGGGAAAGCCGGCGCGAGAGAGTTCTATTCCTGTTCCGTGAACTGTTTCACGCGGAATGACGGAACAAATTCGGGCATCATGACTAGCGTTAGTTTCCGCGACTTTCCGCTATCGCGGCCTCCGAGCCTTCTCTCTCCACCTTGCTTCGACCCACTTCTCGGCCTCTTCCTCGGAGCTAAAGCCCCGCACGGTGGCCGTTTCACCGTTGCTGAACTTGATTTCGACGATGAAGCCGTCATCCTCCCGACTGATTGTATACCGATCCATGACGCCCAAAGCCGAGTTAAGCCGCTACCCCGGACGGGAACGAACAACCTGGGGTTGTGGTTGCGTTAAAATCCATTAGGGAGTTCGCAACCTTTATCGGTTATCTGGGTGTAGCCGGCTGTGGTTTCGCCCACGGGCGCCAAGAACCCTACAGGCGCACGCTTCACGGCGATGCGCCTGTTTGGCGTTCGTGAGAGATGGTGCTGCGGTGTGGGATTGAGGGTGCGGCGGTTTACTGGGAGATTGTAGGCACCTAGATAAGGGGACTAACTGTGGCAGGCCGACAGCGAGGAACAAGTCCAAAACGTCGAATTGCAGCACCTGACCGACTTGATGTGCAGGGCAGGAGACACATGGCTAATCAATTGATTTATTTGGGAAGCGGTCACCACAAGCGTTTCCCAGGCGACTATAAGTTTCAACCTCCGGTAAACCCTCGTCCGTGGAAATCTCTTTGCGATGGTAAACGGTGTATACTACGGTCGGAAGCGGAATCACTTCTTAAGGCCGGGGTTGCCGCCGGTCTTTTTAGTGATTTCCCCCAGGATGGGTTCCCAAAGTACGTGTGGTGTGTCGAAGGGAGCGATGTTTACGAGGCTAAAACTGACAAGAACGCATACCACGGGTATCTCCTCGAAGAAGATGACGAATTTCGGGCGGTCGTTATGAAGGAATGGGAAAAGCGATGCACCCGGGGCTGATCTTCACGGCAGAGTGGGAGCGCCTTGATGAGGGCACCACGGAAGAACGCGCTTGCTTCGCTGCGGTTGGGATTCAGTGCAACGGTCATTGGCTGACCGAGGGGCGCGACGGGTTTGTAAACCGCATCCGCACTGAGCCCCTATTGTCCGGCTATCATCTGGCCGAATGGATGGCTTGGAATTGGTGGCGCTTGCGCTGGGAGCCGCGCTCTAGCGTTCATGATTGGGTTTTTGCCCACCGCATGACGACAATCGGCCATGGTTATGTGTGGCCAAACATTACGATATACTCTGACGGTGAGCGCACGGCATTAATTGCAAGACCAACTGAGGATAGATCTGAGACAGCATTTCGCTATATTAGCAGCTATGCCGCAATTGTGCCGTCGCAGACATTCGAGAATGCCGCCGATCGGTTTATCGAACAGGTCGTTGGGCAGTTGCAAGCAGAAGGTCTCAACGAAACCAATTTGAACCACGTCTGGGCTGAGGTAGTTAACGAGCGGCAAGATCACTCAGTCGCACAACGTCGCAAACTGGAGGCAATTTTAGGTTATGATCCGGACGAGGGCGACCAGTCCGAAATAGATCGTCTTGCGGCTGATGCGCTTTCGTTGGGTGAGCAGGCCGTTGAAGAACTTGCTGCGGAACATGCGACGGGCGGGGAGTTTTTAACTGCCGATGGCTTGCGATCAATTGCCCATCATAGCGGATTTGCGGCCTCCATTAGAGATGCGGTTCGGCTTGAAACAGCGACACGATTGCCTTCTGCTCGCGACGTTCCAGCATGGCGTCTGGGAGCGGAAGCGGCCCGCGCGCTCCGTGCCCAGGAAAGCCTCGGTGTAGGATCCATCAGCGACAAGAGGCTCGCTGGCTTGGCCGGCACGGGAGAGCAAGCAATAACTACGAACAGGGCTGCGAAGGGAATTGCGTTTGCACTAGATCAAAATGAGTCCCGGGGATGCGTCGTGTTCAAGTCTCCTCGGAAAGCAAACCGGCGATTTGAGCTTGCTCGTCTTTTGGGGGACAGAATTGTAAATCCCCCATACGGCAAATTACATGTCGCCACTCGCGCTGTCACCTACCGACAACAAATGCAACGCTCGTTTGCCGCTGAATTACTGAGCCCATTTGAGGTCGTAGACCAAATGATGGAAGGAGACTATTCCTCAGAAAAACGAGAAGAGGTTGCAGAGCGGTTTTTTGTCTCGGAGCTCACGATTCGAACAATGCTCGTAAACCATAAGAGGCTGGATCGAGAAGAACTGGAGGCGGCCTAATAATTAGGCTACCGCTGCCAATACCCCGCCCACAGTCGGCTAACTGGATGCGCTAGAGCCGCGCCAGTCGCCATCTCGTGCTGCATCCCGTTGGCCGTCCGCCGGTTATCTTCCTTCCAAGCCATCTCGCCAGCGTAAGCGCCCAGATATTTTCCGCTGATGTGGTGATGCTGACCAACTTCGGCGCGGCGAAGGCGAGAGAAGTAGCTTTCCGCCTGATTGGTGCAAGCGCCGTCCTGGCTGTAGGCAATCGAATGGTTGATCCGGTGCATCTCGTAATGGCCGTGTAGGCGGTCCCAGGCGGCAGCTTCGTCGGCGTGAACTATCGCGGTTGGCATCACGTGATCCCGGATGACGGGAACCGCTGCGGCCTCGCTGGTGGCGACCGTGGTGAAGGTCTGGCCGTCCCGCTCGCGGGCGACGACAACCGACTGGCGCTTGCCGCTCTGCTGTTCCGGCAACCGGCGATCAACGCGCTCGGCCTTGACGTTCTTCTCTTTGACCTTGCCGCCGAAGTAGGCGCCGTCGATTTCAACCGTGCCGCTTAGCATAATCTGGTGCCGATCGGCGCCAATGGCTTCCCGGATTTTGTGAGCCATTACAAACGCTGTCTTGTATTGCACGTCCAGATCGCGGCCGAGCTGCAAAGCGGAGATGCCTTTGACCGCATTCACGAAAATCGCGATTGCGGCCAGGTAGTCTCGGATCGGAAGCTTGCGGCTGGCGAAGATCGTCCCGCTGGTGACGGTGAACTGCTTGCCGCACGCTGCACACTTCCAAAGCTTGCGCGCGCGGTATGTGTAGACCTTGGTGCATTCGCAATAAGGGCAGAACGCAGCTCCGCCGTTATCAGCGAATCGGATAGCCTCAAACCGAGCATGAGCTTCATCGTCGGACATCCGCATGATGGCGACTAGCGAAAGCGAGCGGGCCTTGGCGGAAAGAAGGAAGTGCTGAGCCACCGGATAATCCCCAACGGTTTTCGTTGAGGTAAGTTATATCCGCCTATATAGCGCACGTCAACGGAAAACGTTGGCCTTGACTAAATCCGTTCGTCACGTTTACAATGCCATTTATGACACCAGAGCAATGCCGGGCCGCTAGGGGATGGTTAAGCTGGAGCCAAGGGGATTTGGCGAAAGCGTCCGGCGTCTCTCTTTCTACCGTGCGCGACTTTGAGAAAAGTCGGCGTGCTCCGATACGGAACAACCTTGAGGCTATGGAGCGCGCTCTCACGGGCGCGGGCATTAAGTTCCTTCCGTCAGGCGTAGAGGGAAAGCAGACACGGCCAATAAAGTTGACCGAGTCTGCTGATGCCTAGGCTAGAGCCGGTTGCCGCCCTGATGACCAAAGATCGGTACCGCACGGATCAGACGAAACGTCTCGCCAGCCGCGATCTTCTTCACAGACCTAATAGGAATGCCAATTTCGGCGGCCGCACGAGAAAACGGCCATCCATTCTCGACCGCCCACTTTGCTTGTCCGGCTTGTATCTCAGTTGGACGGAGCTTCCGGGGGCGGCAGGGACAAAACGGACAGGGGCAGCGTCTGTCAAGATGGAACATCCGGGCAATCCTAGTATTGCCTCGGATAGAACGCAGGGAACGTTGTCTTTTAGGCATGTGACTGGGAACTCCTTAATATTCAGGAATTTCAGCCTTGAAAATCCACGCCGGACGTGCGATCCTGCATCCGGGTTGATACCCAAGATTTTCAAGGCTGGTAGGCTTTGAACGTTCTTTTGCCGGCCCAAACGACGGGACATCGTTTGGGCCGGTTTCTATTTTGAGCCGTATCTTATGCCAGCATGGGCATTAGTCACCGGGGCAATCTCCTGGCTTCCACATTAAGCCATTCACCGAAACGCAGCGAATCGACGTGCGGCATGACTCGACTCTAGAGATACCGGATTCCACTCCTTTGTCCAAGACATTTTGCTTAATCCTCGGAAGTGGTGTAGAATCTTTCTAGAATCGGAATTAGGATTGGAAGTGATGTCGTTAGACAAGGCGAGAGAGGACCTTGCCGAACTTGACCGGGCCGTCGCGCAGTTGCGATCGAAGCTAAGCGACGTTGAGGCGCGTGCCAGTAAGATACGGATTTATATAGAGATGGCTGAAATGTATGGAGAGACCTGTCCGACCTCATCCAGCGATCATCATGATCTAGCGGCCCCGCCAAAGCGAACTCGCGCATCCGGAGGAATTGTTGACAAGGCCCGCACTGCCGTCATCGCTATCCTTACGGAGCGAAAATATCCGACAAGCACTCGCGATTTGCTCTCGGAACTTTTGTCGCGTGGAATACCGGTTGGCGGAGACAAACCCAGTAGCAATTTATCAGGCATGCTTTCCAAAAGCCTGGATTTCAAAAGCGGCGCGCACGGCTGGAGCTTGGCATCATGGGACGAGTCACAATCGACTACTGATGCGTTCGAAGAAAAAGAAAACGAGACCGCTTAAGGCGGCTATTCCCCCCCCTTTTGCCTTCTATCGGAATATCCGTGTTTTGTTCATACTTGCGCAAACGACATAAAGGCTGCCTGCAGGGCAATGTCCGATGTGTTCTGCTTAGAGGTCTGGGCCCAGCGCGGTGCTTGCAACGTAGCCAGACAGCCACGCTTGACCTTTTTCAAACGCCGATTGCATGCTATCGAAGGGCTCGGAACAGGAATAAGTAACCGTTGCGCAATCGTCTTTTTGAATCTCCCAACGATACGGAAATTTGCCGGGAGCGATACGACGGACAACTACCCGGTAATCCATTGAATTGATCGACATCGTAAAGCGATCCTGGTTTAGAGCTACATGAAGAAACCTCCTCGCATCATCATCGAGAAATGGTGAACAAGAGGTAAATCTGGTAGCAGACACTGAACGACCGACGCCAACTAATATGACTAATGTCACCGCCCCTGGTGTATCTGCTACATAATACCGAGTATGTCTGCGAACGGTTCTGCGAAGCTGCCGCCGAAGTTCAGCCATAATCCGTCGGGCAGGGTGCGCAATCGGGTGCTGCCGGGTATCTTGAGGTAAGGACCAGTGATCCGGGTTTCATCCTCGGATGGCCGCCCGCGCAACCAGGCCTCCTTGCCGCGCCTCGGTTTAACGCCGGGGGGACGCTGACCCCACCGCTTGAGCCGGCTTTTCACCAGGAGGTCTAATGACGCTTTTGCCCGCATAAGGTCCACCCCGGAAGCCACAACCTATGCGTGTAATAGCAAAACGAAAATTGTGGGAAAGCGACCATCTCACGAAAAGGTGAATACACGAAACTATCCCAATCGTTGTTCTTATCTTGAGACGATCACCTCGGGATAAGGCTCCTCGTACTGGTGACGGTGCACCGCCGGCGATTACCGCAGTTCGGTTTCATCGGCAATCATCGTTACCGTCAGCCGGCTATTCCGTTTCCGTGAAATAACGTCTGAACATCGCGACGCAAGTTGGAACCGAGATGTCTCGTGGCTGTGTTTCGGTGTGCGAAATCTAATTTCGCCAAATAAAAAGCCGGCGGACCAAGGGACCGCCGGCTTTTTCAAGGATCGCGACTGGCGCGGAAATCGCTTCAGTGACGCTGCGATGGCGCGATGTAGTCGCGGCGAGGAGCGCCGGTGTAGATCTGCCGCGGACGGCCGATGCGCTGCTGCGGATCCTCCATCATTTCTTTCCACTGGCTGACCCACCCAACGGTGCGCGACACCGCGAACAGCGCGGTAAACATGCTGGTCGGGAAGCCCATCGCCTTGAGGATGATGCCGGAGTAAAAATCGACATTCGGGTAAAGCTTACGATCGACGAAATACGGGTCGGAAAGCGCGATCTTCTCCAGTTCCAACGCCAGGTCCAGCAGTGGGTCGCCCTTGATGCCGAGTTCCTGCAGCACGTCGTGGCACGCCTTCTGGATGATTTTCGCGCGCGGGTCGTAATTTTTATACACGCGGTGGCCGAAACCCATCAACTTGGTATGATTGTCCTTGTCCTTAACGTCGGCCAGGAATTGCTTGATGTTCTTGGTGTGGCCAATTTCGGCCAGCATTTTCAGCACCGCCTCGTTGGCGCCGCCATGGGCCGGACCCCACAGGCTGGCAATTCCGGCGGCGATGCAGGCAAACGGATTGGCCCCCGTCGAGCCGGCGAGGCGAACGGTGCTGGTGGAGGCGTTCTGCTCATGATCAGCGTGCAGCATCATGATCAGGTCCATCGCCCGCGCCAGGACGGGATTGATCTTGTATTCCTCGGCCGGCACGGCATGGAACATGTAGAGGAAGTTTTCCGCGTATGACAGATCGTTGCGTGGGTACATGAACGGCTGGCCGATCGCATATTTATGCGCCCAGGCGGCGATGGTCGGCACCTTGGCGATCAGGCGGAACGCGCTGATGTGGCGGCTGTCGGGATCATGAATGTCCAGGCTATCGTGGTAGAACGCCGACAGCGCGCCGACTACGCCACACATCACTGCCATCGGATGGGCGTCACGGCGGAAGCCGTTGTAGAAGGTGCGCAACTGTTCATGCAGCATGGTGTGCAGCATCACACCATCGTGGAATTCCTTGGCCTCGGACGCGTTAGGCAGTTCGCCGTTCAGCAGCAGGTAGCAAACTTCGAGGAAGTTGGATTTCTCCGCGAGCTGCTCGATCGGGTAGCCGCGATACAGCAGGATGCCCTCATCGCCGTCGATGTAGGTGATCTTGCTGTCGCAAGAAGCGGTGGCGCCATAACCCGGGTCATAGGTGAACAGGCCAAGGTCGCCGTAGAGCTTGCGAATGTCGAATACGTCCGGACCGACGCTGCCGGACAACAGCGGCAAGCTGGTGGACTTGTTCGAGGCATCCAGGGTTATGGTGACAGACCGTTTGGCTGGGGCGCTCATGCGCGATGTCCTCATCTGGGGTGCGATAGGCACGCCACCTCCCGGCAGATGGGCTCCCGACAGCGGGGGTTATCGTGCCGGCGCGGCGATCAGGAGAGGATTATGGCGCTCCGCGTCGCGACGCAACCTTCGCACACGCAGCAGAGCAGCGTCCAAAAATTGTGCGGGGTTAGACCGGTGGCTAGTGCATCACCAGATGCCGGCGCGGGCGCAACGCCGGGATCGGCCGCGCCTGCTCGGCCTGGCACGCACGAACGGCCTTGCGCAGCGCCAGTAAGGTTCGGGGGAGATTGAGGTTTACCGCTTCCTCGGCCAGCATGGTCAGGCACTGCAGCACGCTGGTTACGGTGGCATGCCGAGCCGCCTCGGGCAAATCGTCGTCAATCATGACTGGCGCAATCTCTGTAGGCTGTCTCACCCGAGCGTGAGATAAAAGCCAAGCTTGTATGCGGAAAATCCGATGCCGGTTGCAATGAGAGAGTCTGTCCTTCGGGATATGCAATGAAAAACCAGGCAGAAATGCCACGCCGGCTGGGCATCATCGCCGGCGGCGGGTTGCTTCCGGCGCAGGTCGCGGCGGCGGCGCGGGCGGCGGGGCGCCGCGTGTTCATCGTCGGTCTGGACGGTTTCGCCGATCCGGCGGTGCTGGCCGCGTGGCCGCACGAGATGCGCCGGATCGGCGCGGCCGGCCGCATCATCGCCAGCTTGCGCGAGCATGGCTGCCAGGATCTGGTGATGATCGGACCGGTGCGGCGGCCGTCGCTGCTCGACCTTCGGCCCGACGCCGAGGCCGCCAAGCTGCTGGCGCGCATCGGACGCGCTGCGTTCGCCGGCGATGACGGGCTGCTTGCCGCCGTGATACGCGTGCTGACCGAGGAAGGTTTCCGGGTCATTGGCGCGCAGGAGATCATCCGCGAGGCGGTGGCGCCGAGCGGGGTGCTGACCGCGGTAGCGCCCGATGCCCAGGCGATGGCCGACATCGGCCGCGGCATCCAGGTTGCCCGGCTATTGGGATCCGCCGATGTCGGGCAGGGGTGCGTCGTGCAACAGGGTCTGGTGCTTGCGGTCGAAGCGATCGAGGGCACCGATGCGATGCTGGCCCGCGCCGGGATGCTGCGCCGCGATGGGATCGGTGGAGTATTGGTGAAACTGGTGAAACCCGCGCAGGACACGCGGGCCGATTTGCCCACCATCGGGCCGCAGACGGTTCGCCATGCCGCCGCGGCCGGGCTCCGGGGGCTTGCTTTCGAAGCCAGGGCAACCATTCTGGCTGACCGCGAGGCCTGCCTGGCCGCTGCCAACGCGGCGGGGCTGTTCCTGCTGGGCCTCGATCCTGGAACCTATGAGGGAGACTTCCAATGAGCCGCTACCTGCACACCATGCTGCGCGTCGGCGACCTGCAGAAAAGCATCGACTTCTACACCAAGGGTTTCGGCATGAACGAAATTCGTCGCAACGACGTGCCCGACGGCAAATACACCCTGGCGTTCGTCGGTTACGGCAGCGAAGAGAGCAATACTGTGATCGAACTGACCTACAATTACGGCACCGACAAATACGATCTCGGCTCGGCGTTCGGCCATTTGGCCATCGGTGTGCCGGACGTGGCCGCGACCACCGAACAATTGCGCAAGTTTGGCGCCAAGGTGACCCGAGAGCCAGGCCCGGTGAAGTTCGGCAAGACCATCATCGCCTTTGTCGAGGACCCGGACGGTTACAAGATCGAGCTGGTTCAGCGGTCCTAGGCCGGGAACGGTGCAGCGGGCGATGGGCGATCAGGCCGCATCCGGTTGCACCGTCCGCCGCGCTGGGCGTTTTACTCGGCTGACGAAACCAAGGCTCGGCCATCAAGGCTGGGGTGACCAAAATTGGAAAGGAAGCGGCTGCATGGGACCGTTGGCGGGAGTGAAGATCCTCGAGTTCACCGGCATTGGCCCGGCGCCGATGGCGGGCATGCTGCTGGCGGACATGGGGGCGACGGTGCTGCGGATCGACCGCGCGACCGCGGCCGACCTGGGCGTGCCGATGGCCCAGGAGCATGAATTCACCCATCGCAGCCGAGCGCTTCTGAAGCTCGATCTGAAGCGGCCGGAGGCGATCGCTAGGGTGCTGCGGCTGATCGATGGCGCCGACGCCCTGATCGAGGGTTTCCGTCCCGGGGTCATGGAACGCCTGGGTCTCGGGCCCGAAGTCTGTCTGGGCCGCAATCCGAAGCTCGCCTACGGGCGGGTGACCGGCTGGGGGCAGCAAGGTCCGTTGGCGCAAGGGGCCGGCCATGACCTGAACTACATTGCCCTGACCGGCGCGCTGCACGCGATCGGACGGGCCGGGCAGAAGCCGACGCCGCCGTTGAACCTGGTGGGCGACTACGGCGGCGGCGCGCTGTATCTGGTGACCGGATTGCTGGCGGCGATCATCGCGGCGCGGACCACCGGTGTCGGCCAGGTGGTCGACGCGGCGATGGTCGATGGCGCGTTGTCGTTGATGACCCCGATCTATGCCATGCAGGCCGGCGGGCGGCTGAGCGCTCCGCGCGGCGAGAACCAGCTCGATTCCGGTGCGTACTATTACGAGGTCTACGAGTGCGCCGACGGCCAGTTCATCTCGCTGGCGCCGATCGAGGCGAAGTTCCACGCCGAACTGCTGCGCCTGCTGGAGATCGATCCGGCGTCGATGCCGGCGCAGCGCGAACGTGATGGCTGGGCGGCCTGGAAGGAAGTGCTGACCGCGCGCTTCCTGACCCGCACGCGGGACGATTGGTGCCGTATCCTGGAGGGGTCGGACGCCTGCTTCGCTCCGGTGCTGTCGATGGCGGAGGCGCATCGGCATCCGCACAACCAAGCGCGCGAGGCGTTCATCGAAGTCGGCGGTCACCGCCAGCCGGCGCCGGCGCCGCGGTTTGGCTCGACACCCTTAGGCCGTCCCCGGGCGCCCGGATCGGTGTCGGTTGCCGAGACGCTGGCGGCCTGGAACCTGTCGCCGGATGACGTCGCGGTTTGACCTTCACTGCCGTAACGGTTTCTCGGCTTTCGGCAGCGACCGTGCCATCTGTGTCATCACGCAGTCGTCATCAATCGGGTGCTACCGTCGATCTGGCGGAATGAAATATGCAATTCCCGTGGGCGTATTGATTTCGCCAGGGCAAGAAAGGAAGATGAAATGCTGACTCGAGCGGAATTTCTAGGGGGGGCCACGCTGTTTACCGGGATGCTGCTGTCACCATTGGCCCGGGCCCAGTCGGATGAATTATCGGTCATCCAGGGCGCGGAAAAGGTGTTGCGCGATCTTCGCAAAGACAAAGCGTTCGGCAACGCGCAGCAATTGCTGCGCCGGGCGCGCGGCGTGATGATCGTGCCGAACCTGTTGAAGGGCGGCTTCTTTGTCGGCGGCGAAGGCGGCGAGGGCATAATCCTGGCGCGCGGTCGGGAAGGCTGGGGACAGCCGGCGTTCTACGTGATCGGGGCGGCCTCGTTCGGCCTGCAGATCGGTGCGGAGGCGGCGGAGGTGATTCTGTTCTTCATGACCGAGAAGGGGCTGAACGGCGTGCTGAACAATGACTTCAAGATCGGCGCTCAGGCCGGTATCACCGTCGTCACGCTTGGGTCGAACGTCGAGGGCGCGCTGAGCGGGCCGAACGTGCCCGATATCGTGGCGTGGTCGTCAGCCAGCGGGCTGTATGGTGGGCTGACCGTGGACGGATCGGTGATCCGGGCGGAGCCGAACAAGGACTCGACCTTCTACGGTCGCCACGTGACCTCGAAGGAGGTGCTGTTCGGCCCTGTTTCCAGCACCCGGACCGGGACGCTGCGCCGGGAGTTGGCCGGTCTGACGTAAAGCCCGGGCCTGTTGCGGCCGCAGTTGCGGCCCTTGGGCGGGCATGGTATGGCGCCCGCCCTGCGGCCTGTTGGGGGATAGTTTAGCGGTAAAACTCCCGGCTCTGACCCGGGCATCCTTGGTTCGAATCCAGGTCCCCCAGCCAGGCTTCCGACCCGGCGGCGCGCACGCAGGGAACGCGACCAGCGGGCTGCGCACACAGGGAAATCACGCCTGGGGCGGCCAATATTTCCGCTAGTTGGCATGCCGCCCGTATCGCAGTGACGTTGCTTGAAAGTTACCTTCGGGATCGGTTTAGCTTCGGCGTCAGGCAGGTCGTGAGAATCGTAGGATCACGTTCACCGTCTTCAGCGCCGTGGCCGTGCCGCTTGAACTGCACCGGGATCAACGGTCTGGTCGGCGATGGATGCGTCGGCGCTGGCGATTCAGCGAGCGGATTGCCCCGGCTCCGTTGTCGTTCTTGTCATGACACTACGGGTTGCGCCCGCATCCACAATCCAGCAATTTGTGACCCTGGTCAATCTTGTATCGGGCGCATCCTGGCTCGGGCAATCAGTGCGGATGGCGTACGGGTGAATATGACAAAAGGGAAACGGGCGATGCGCCTTGGGCACGGGAACGTCTTGTTCGGCGCGGTATTTGGCTGCGTCGTCGCGGCCGGGGCGGCGCCGGGCGTCGCCAGGGCGGCGGACCCGATCAAGATCGGCGTGATCGCCGAAACCTCGGCGATCAGCGGCGTGGGCATTCCCAACGCCGCCAAGATGGCCGCCGATGAGATCAACAAGGCCGGCGGGGTCAACGGCCGGATGATCGAGATCGTCGACTACGACGATCACAGCTCCGCGGTCGATGCGGTGCGGGCGTTCCAGCGCGCCGCGCAGCAGGACAAGGTTTCGGCGGTGATCGCCAGCTATATCAGCGAGGTTGTGCTGGCGCTGGAGCCCTGGGCCGGCCGGTTGCACATGCCGCTGATCACGCCGGGCGCCTCCAGCAACGAGATTACCAAGCGGGTGCATGACGACTACGACCACATGAAATACGTATTCCACGGCTATCTGGCGTCCACCCAGATCGCCGATGTGGTTTGCGAGGCGGCCAAGACCTTGATGGTCCGTGACCTGCACGTGCATAGCGCGGTGGTGATGAGCGAGGATGCTGCCTGGACCATCCCGCTGGATCAGGAGTATTTGAAATGCTTGCCCGCCAACGGGCTGAAGGTGCTTGACCACATTCGTCTGTCACCCGACACCACCGACTTCACGCCGATCTTCAACAAGATCGAAGGCGAGAAGCCAGACGTCATCGTCACCGGCGTCAGCCATGTCGGCGTGCAGCCCACCGTGCAATGGCAGCAACAACAAGTGCCTATGCCGATGTATGGCGTATCGAGCCAGGCCACCAACAGCACCTTCTGGAAGGACACCAACGGCGCCACCGACGGGGTGATCTTCAACATGGCGGCGGCACCGGATGTCGCGGTGACACCGAAGACCATCCCGTTCGCCAAGAATTATCAGGCAAGGTATGGCAATCTGCCGGGTTACGCCGCCTATCAGTCCTATGATGATGTTTTCATGTGGGCCGACGCGATCCGCAAAGCCGGCGGCGCCGACCCCGACAAGATGGTCGCAGCGATGGAGCAGACCGACTACGTCGGCACCATCGGGCGAATTCAATTCCTGCCGAAGACCGACACGTTCGCGCACGGCATGCGGATCGGTGAAGGCTACATCACCGGCCTGATGGTGCAGTGGCAGAAAGGCAACCCGGTGACCGTGTGGCCAACCAACGTCGCCACCGGCAAGATGATGTTCCCGGCGTTCACCAAGCTGCCGCAGTGACCTTCCGGCGCGGTGCCGGGAATGCGCCTCCGCCGTGGTGGGGCCAGTCGCTTGGTTGAGCCAATCGCTTGGCTGGGACAGTCGATTGTATGGTCGTTGCCATTCCCGGTCGCATGTCGCGGCACCGTCCTGACCAGTGATTGACGCGTTGGATCGGCCACGGATCGTATGCCGCCACATGATGGCGGACCGAGCTTTTGCCGGGCCGCTGCATGGCCGGCAGCCGCATTGTCCGACGCATGCCCGCACCGCCGCCGGGGCAACTGCCCCTTTCTGCAATTCGGCCAGGGCGGACGGACTTTGATGCTCGCATTGCAAATCCTGATCGACGGGTTCGCGATCAGCAGTCTGTACGCCCTCGGCGCCACCGGCTTCACCCTGATCTTCGGGGTGTCCGGTGTGCTCAACCTGTCGCACGGCGCGATCATGATCGTCGCTGCGGTGGTCGCATGGTGGGTGGCGGAGACCGCGGGGGCGTATGTCGGAGCCGCCGTCGGAGTCATCGCCAGCCTGGTTTGCGCATTCATCACCTACCGGGTGATCGTACGCCCGATCCAGAACTCGCCATCCATTCCGCGGGAGGAAAAAGAAATCTTCGTGCTCACCGCCACGCTGTTGTGGGGCATCATGCTGCAGGAGGCCATTTCCTATCTGTTCACCAACAATCCCAAGACGGTGCGTCCCCTGGTCGAGGGCGTGGTGATGATCTTGGGCGTGCGCACGCCATGGAACGAGGTCCTGACCGCGGCACTGTCATGGGCGGTGATCGGGCTGCTGTATCTACTGGTCAACCGTACGCGCACCGGCAAATCGTTGCTTGCGGCGGCGATGAACCCGCGCGGGCTGACCCTTTTGGGGTTCGAACTGTCCAGCATCTATGTCCTGGTCTGGGTCATCTACGGCGTGCTGGCCGGGATTGCCGGTGTGCTGCTGGGCGCCTTCCTGGGCGTGAGTTCCGACAACGCCGGCACGCTGACCGCCAGCGCATTCTCGATCGTGGTGCTGGGTGGTCTGGGCAGCGTATCGGGCTCGCTGATAGCGGCCTATGTGGTCGGGTATCTCGAGACCCTCACGGCATACCTGGTCTCACCGGCGATCCGCACCGTGCCGGTGCTGCTGCTGCTGGTCGCAGTGGTCTATGTCCGGCCGCAAGGCCTGCTGGGGCGCAGATAGATGCGGTCCCGAACCTTTCTCGTCGTCGTCCCAGCCCTGCTGGTGATGGCGCTGCTGCCGCTTGGGGTCGGCGGCTACATTCTTGGCCTGCTCACCCTCGCGTACTACTACGCCGTGTTCGCCATGTCCTGGGACCTGCTGTTCGGCTTCGCCGGTGAGGTCAACTTCGGCCCCAGCTTCCTGATCGGCGTCGGCGCCTACACCGCGGCACTGCTGAATCATTACTGGATGTGGCCGATTCCGGCCTGCCTGGTCGCCGGCGCTATCGCCGCGGTCATCGCCGGGGCGGTCCTGGCGGTGCCGGCGTTGCGCCTAACCGGTCCGTATTTCGGTCTCGTCACCCTGGTTGCCGTGTTGCTGTTGCAAAACCTGCTGGTGCTGTTCGCCGGCGTCACCGGCGGCGAGATCGGGCTGGACCTGCCGGACGTTCTGTCGATCGACGATCACACCAACTACTATTACGCGCTGGCTTTCATGACGGTCAGCGGCGCCATCCTGTTCGGGCTGTCGGTCTCTCCGGTCGGGCTGATCCTGCAAGCCAGTGGACAGGACGCGATCGAGGCCGCCGCGCTCGGCTTCAACGTCACCAAGCACAAGCTGGCGGCGTTCTGCATCAGCGCGTTCTTCTCCGGGCTGGCAGGCGCGATGCTGATCTTCTACCTTGGCACCGCCTCGGTCGGCACCGTGGTGGACATCGCCGTCGGAGTGAACGTGATCATCGCCGCCGTGCTGGGTGGGCGGCGCACCATCATCGGCGCCGCGGTCGGTTCGATCTTCCTGATCGGCGCGGGCGAAATCCTGCGCCCGCTGGGCCAATTGTCGACCTTCGTGGTGTCGGCCATAGCGCTGCTGGTGATCCTGTTCTTCCCTGGTGGTTTCATGGGACGCCTGCTGCAGGCCGGAGGCCGCGAATGACCGCGCTGCTGGAGGTCAGCGGCCTGACCAAGCGGTTCGGCGGACTGGTGGCGGTGAACGACATCGGTTTCTCGATCAGCCCGGGCGAGATCCTCGGCCTGATCGGTCCGAACGGGTCCGGCAAGTCGACGGTGATGAAATGCATCATGGGCATCGAGCGGGCGAACGCCGGGCAGGTCAGGCTGGCCGGCGTCAACGTGGCCGGATGGCCGACCCACCGCATCGCGCGCCAAGGCGTGGGCATCGTGTTCCAGCACGCTCGTCCGCTGCACCGGCAAACGATCCTGGAGCACATCAAGCTGGCGCTTTTGCCGGACAATCTGTTGATGCTGGCGACCGATCACGGCGTCAGCCGCAGAGCCGAGGAGATCGCCGCGCGCGTCGGTCTGACCAAGGTGATCGACCGGCTGCCGCGCACCTTGGCGTTCGCCGACCTGCGACGGCTGGAACTGGCCAAGGCGATCGCGCGCAATCCCAAGGTCGTGCTGGTCGATGAACCGTTCGCCGGCCTGACCTCGGGCGAGGTCGCCGACTTTTCCGCCCTGATCGGCAGCTTCCGCGCCGAGGGCCACGCGGTGCTGCTGGTGGACCACAACGTCAAGAGCGTGGCCGCCCTGGTTGACCGCGTGCTGGCGATGTATCTGGGCGAGAAAGTCGCCGAAGGCACCGCCGATCAGGTAATGCGCAACGAAACCGTCCGCCGGGTCTATCTTGGCGGCAAGATCGAAACCGCCGCCAGGCCGGAACGCGAGGGCAAGGACCGCACCCCGTTGCTGGATGTGCGCGGGCTGGGCGTGCTGTATGGCAAGGCCACCGCGTTGGACGACGTCTCGATCCATATTGGCGAAGGCGAGTTCGTATCGGTGGTCGGTCTGAACGGTGCCGGCAAGACCACGCTGTTCAACGCGATTTCCGGCCTGTTGCCATACAGCGGCACGATCGACTGGCGCGGCGCGGCGTTGGCCGGTCGAACCCCCGGCGTCATCGCCCGCGGCGGCATCGTGCAATGTCCCGAGACGCGGGAGTTGTTCGGTGACATGTCGGTGCGGGAAAACCTCGATCTTGGCGGGCAGCATCTTTCGCTGGCGGAGGCGGCGACGCAGCTTGATTGGCTGTTCGGACTGTTCCCGATCCTGCGCTCGCGCCAGCGCCAGGTTGCCAGGACATTGTCGGGCGGCGAGCAGCAGATGCTGGCAATCGCCCGGGCGCTGATGATGAAGCCGAAACTGCTGATCCTGGATGAGCCGACGCTGGGCCTCGCCCCGGTGATTCTGGAACAGTTGTCCAAGGCATTGGAGATATTGCGTCAGACCACTAATATCACCGTGCTGCTGGGCGAGCAGAACGTGACGTTCGCCTTGCCACACGCGGATCGGGTCTACGTCATCGAACACGCGCGGATCGTCTGGGAAGGTGACCCCGGCCGGTTCGCCGAAGAAGCCGGCGCCGGCTATCTGTAGGCGGCGGCACGCCGGCGCGGCCTGACAGATCGAGCGTGTTGCGCCATGCTGGCCCGCACGCCGGATGGTCCGGTCGGAACAGGGAAATCAGACAATGAAAGTTGGCTTCATCGGTGTGGGCAACATGGGCGGCCCGATGTGCCGCAACATCATCCGCAACACCAACCATGAGGTGGTGGTGCACGACCTCAATCCCGACGCCCTGAAGGCCTGCAGCGATCTCGGCGCGTCCGCCGCCGGCTCGGTTGCCGATGTCGCCTCGCGCTGCGATGTGGTGATCACTTCGCTGCCAATTCCGCGCGTTGTCGAGGAAGTAACCCTGGGCGCCGGCGGGATCGCCGAGAATGCCAAGGCGGGGACGGTGTTCATCGACCTCTCGACCAACTCGCCGGCGACAGCGAAACGGGTGAACCAGGGCATGCAGGCCAAGGGGATCGCGATGCTGGAGGCGCCGGTGTCAGGCGGCACGTCGCGCGCGGCGGATGGCACGATCGTCATTATGGTCGGCGGCGAAGCCGCGGTCTTCGAGCAGACTCTACCGCTGCTGAAATCGTTCAGCGGCGAGGTGATCCACGTCGGCGAGATCGGCTACGGGTCAACCGCCAAGTTGATCAACAACATGCTGGC
This sequence comes from Rhodopila sp., assembly GCF_965277825.1. NCBI lineage: Bacteria > Pseudomonadati > Pseudomonadota > Alphaproteobacteria > Acetobacterales > Acetobacteraceae > Rhodopila > Rhodopila sp. The sequence continues at coordinate 3,064,902 of NZ_OZ255846.1, forward strand.
GTTCTGCAACTCCGCCGCCGCGGCCGAGGCGCTGATGATCGGCAAACGATCGGGGATTGACCTAAAAAAGCTGGATGCGGTGATCCGCAATGCCAGCGGCATGTCATCGGGCTATGCCAGTATGTCGAGCAAGACGCTGGCCGGCGACTTCAACGCGACGTTCGCTCTGGACCTGGCGCACAAGGACCTTCGGCTGGCGCTGGAGATGGCGGATGACCTGGGGGTCCCCGGGCTGATCGCGCCTCAGGTCATGAACCTGATGCGGATGGCACGCGGCATGGGACTGGGTGCATCCGATTCGGCATCGGTGGTGCGGGTTTACGAAACCGCTTTGGGAGAGGATATTCGCGCCGGTTAAGCGGACAAAGCCGCCAAATCAGCAAGCAAGTGGCGGTGGACAGTGGTAACTGGGCGCCAAAGTGTGCTTGGATGCGGCATTTAGACCGAACCAGGGTGTCAAAATGAGCGAGCAGAATAGGATTCTGGTTGTTGAAGACGACCCCCTGGTGTCGGAGGTCATCACCGCCGCACTTGACGATACCTATCGCATAACAGTGGTCGACAACGCCTCCGCAGCGGTCGATTTGCTGCAGGACCGGGAATTTCGGCTGATGCTGCTGGATTGCACGCTGCCCGGCGGGGTGGACATCAACCTGATCCCGGAGGCTGACAAGGCCGGGACCGCGGTGGTGTTGATGTCGGGCGATCCTGGCCGAATGGCGAAGCTGACAGAGCAGCCGCTGCCGTTCGTGCTCAAGCCGTTCAGCTTGAGCGGCTTGATCGACACTGTCGAAGCCGTGCTGGCGCCCCGAAATCGAACGGGCTGACAAAATAGACGAGCCGCGGCCTGGATGGTCCTGGAGTTTGACCAGGGCTACTCAGGAGTGTCGGCATCCTCCATTTTCCAACCAATTTTCGGCGCCGAATGGTCAATAGCTAACGTGACGCGAAAATTCTGAAAAGCGGCGGCAATCAATGTCAAAATGCCGCATGGGGACAGACTGATCACATGCCACGCGTCAGGACACAAGTGAAGGCATTGGAAAATGGGTCGCACGTGGCCGGTTCGGACAAACAGGCTTTCGTCGAGCGACTGCAGACCATCCTGACGCACTGGCCAAGCGCCGACCGGTTGGCGCGGGCGATGGGCGTTTCATCGTCAGCATTTCGCAAATGGCTCAAAGGTGAGGCGGAGCCGAGTCGGGAGCGTCTGGTCGCGCTGGCTCGGACCGCTGGCGTTGGCGTGGCGTGGCTGGCCGAAGGTGAGGGACCGGAACCGGTCTTTCAGCCAGCGGGCGGAGCGCGGCGCCGGCAGGGTGTGTGCGATGCCTTGGATGGGCCGGACTGGAGCGGCTTCGTGCTGCTGCCTCGGCGGGCGGAGGCAGCAGCGGCCGGATCGGTGACGCCGGAGGCACCTTCGGGCAGCGAATTCATCGCCCTGCGACACGACTGGGTGCGCTCGGTCTGCAGCGTGGAGCCAAGCAAAGTGGTGCTGGAGACCGCGGTCGGCGAGTCGATGACGCCGACAATCCGAGACGGCAACACGCTGCTGATCGACAGCACGGACCAGACGTTCCGCAATTTCGGCATCTACGTGCTGGAGATCAACGGGCAACGGCTGGTCAAGCGGGTCCAGCGCAAGCATGACGGCAGCCTGGTGCTGATCAGCGACAACAACGCCTATCAACCCGATACCGTCAGCCCCGACGCGGCAAACGACGTCACCGTGGTAGGCCGCGTGGTGTGGGCCGGCGGCACGGTATGACCCGGCGCCTGGTCGCTTGATACGCCCCGCACGTCCGGCTCAGTGCGAATTGGCCCGCTACTTCAATGCGTTGCGGCAATCGGGGCGCAATTGGTGCGGCCCGATGCGACGCAATCCTGGGTCGCCGCGGCGTGGCGCAACTGCTGGACCACGAACAGCACGCCGACGATCAACGCCAGCAGCAAAGCCAACCCGACCGCCGCGCGCAGCGGTGATCGCCCGTCATCTTGGTCAGCCATCGCGGCCTTCCTCGACGGCATGGCAGGCGACCTGAACGTTGTCGGCGGCAACATGGGCCGGCTTTTCCTCCCGGCAGCGCTGATTCGCCAACGGACAGCGCGGATGGAACGAACATCCGGGCGGGGGCGCGATCGGACTGGGAAGCTCGCCGCCCACCGGGGTGCGCGCGCGTCCGACCTGCTCCAGATCGGGAATCGCGTCGAGCAGCAGCCTTGTGTAGGGGTGGCGGGGGCGGCGGAAGATCGCCTCGGCCGGACCTTGTTCGACGATGCGGCCGAGATACATCACGCCCAGGCGGTCGGCCATGTGGCGCACCACCGCCAGGTTGTGGCTGATGAACAGATAGGTCAGGCCGAGCCGCTGCTGCAGGTCGCGCATCAGGTTGAGGATCTGCGCCTGGACCGAGACATCCAGCGCGCTGGTGGGTTCGTCGCAGACCAGGAAGTCCGGCTCGCTGGCCAATGCGCGGGCGATGGAGATGCGTTGGCGCTGGCCGCCGGAGAACTCGTGCGGGTATTTCAGGCCGTCGCGCACCGCGAGCCCGACATTGGCGAGCAGCGTCCCGACCCGCCCTTGCACCTCATTCGGCCGGTTTGCCAGGTTGAAGGCGCGGATCGGTTCGGCAACGATATCGCTGACCCGCCATCTGGGGTTGAACGAGGCGTAGGGGTCCTGGAAGATCATGTTCATCCGCCGCCGCATCGCCGGCTGGGCGCGGGCCGAGGACAACGCCTGGTTCTCGAACAGGATGTCGCCGTCGCTGGGTTGATAAAGGCCGACGGCGAGGCGGGCGATGGTGGACTTGCCACAGCCGGATTCACCGACCAGCGCGAAGGTGGTGCCGGGGGCGATCACGAACGAAACGTCGTCCACGGCGCGCAGACTTCGACGCGGCTCGCGGGTGAACAGCCGCTGCAGAAACGGGCGGGAGACATCGAAGTAATGCGAGACCGCAACGGCCTCCAGGGTTGCCGGGTCAGCCATCGGCGTGCAGCCAGCAGGCGGCCCGCGTCGGACCGGCGTCCAACAGCTCGGGTTGTTGTGCGCGGCAACGGTCGAACACGCGCGGACAGCGGGGATGGAAACGGCAGCCGGATGGGATGGCGTCGAGCCGGGGCATGGCGCCGTCGATCTGGCGCAGGCGGTTCACCCGGTGCTCGAGCGAGGGGATGGAGGCCATCAAGCCGTCCGTGTAAGGGTGCGCCGGGTGGCGGATGACGGCGCCGACCGGGCCGATCTCGGCGATGCGGCCGGCATACATCACGGCGACGCGGTCGGCGGTCTCGGCGATGACGCCCATGTCGTGGGTGATCAGCATCACCGCGGTGCCGTGGTCGCGGGTGAGGTCCTTCAGCAGGGTAATGATCTGCGCCTGGATCGAAACGTCCAGCGCGGTGGTGGGTTCGTCGGCGACGATCAGCGCCGGTTCGGCGCAAAGCGCCAGCGCGATCACCACGCGTTGGCGCTGGCCGCCGGAGAACTCGTGCGGGTAGGCGTCGAAGCGCTGGGCGGCCGCCGGGATGCCGACGCGATCGAGCCAGCCGGTGGCCCTGCGGCGAGCGTCGGCGTCGGACAGCCGCATGTGGGTCTGCATCGTCTCGGTCAACTGGCGGCCGATGGTATAGAGCGGGTTCAGCGTGGTCAGCGGGTCCTGGAAGATCATGCCGATGCGCCGGCCGCGGATGCGGCGCAGTGGTTCGGCGGCCAGGTTGTCGATGCGGCTGCCGTCCAGCCTGATCTCACCCGCGGCGATGCGGCCGGGGCGCTCCAGCAGGCCGACGATGGCGGCGCCGGTCAGTGATTTGCCGGCACCCGATTCGCCGACCACGCCGAGGATTTCGCCGGCCTTGATGGCGAACGAAATCCGGTCGAGCGCGCGCAGCACGCCGTGACGGGTCGGGAATTCGACGGTCAGGTCGCGGACCTCGAGCAACTCTGTCATCGCGGATGCATCATCTCAGCCTGGGGTTCAGCGCATCGCGCAGCCAGTCGCCCAGCAGGTTGATTGCCAGCACCATCAGGATAAGCGCAATGCCGGGGAACACGCTGACCCACCACTGGCCGGAGAACAGAAAGTCGTTACCAAACCGTATAAGGGTGCCGAGCGAGGGTTGTGTGGACGGCAGCCCGACGCCGAGGAAAGACAAGGTGGCCTCGGCGATGACCGCCTGGCCAAGACCGAGCGTTGCGATCACCATGACCGGTCCGATGACGTTCGGCAGCACATGGTTGACCATGATGCGCCAGGATGGAACGCCGATCACCCTGGCGGCCATGACGTAGTCCTTGTTGCGCTCGACCAATGTGGACCCGCGCACGGTGCGGGCGAAATTGGGCCAAAGGCTAATGCCGATGGCGAAGATGATGACGTAGATCTGCAGCGCCTCGCGCATGGTGCCGGGAAGGGCCGCGGTGATGACACCATCGACCAGCAGCGCGGTCAGGATCGAGGGGAACGTCAGTTGCACGTCGGCGATGCGCATCAGCAGGGCGTCGCTGACGCCGCCGAGGTAGCCCGCGAGCAGGCCGACGCCAACGCCGACGATGATTGCGAACAGGGTGGAAAGGACTCCCACCACCAGGCTGATCCGCATGCCGTACATGATCGCCGACAGCACGTCGCGGCCCTGGTTGTCGGTGCCCAGGATGTTGGACCAGTCGGCGTCAGGCATGCCGATCGGCGGCTTGAAGCTGTCCATCAGCGACAGCGAGGCGACATCCATCGGGTCATGCGGGGCGAGCAGCGGCGCGAACAGCGCGGCGACGATCAGGATCAGCGCGATCAGGGCCGACACCAGAGCCACCGGCGAGGTGCGGAAGCTGTAGCCCATGTCGCTGTTCCAGGCCCTGGAGACGGGCGAAGGATCCGACATCAGCGGCGTATCCTGAGGCGCGGATCGACGGCATAGTACAGCAGATCGACCACCAGGTTGATCAGCACGAACACCAGCCCGATCAGCATCAGGTAGGCCGACATCACCGGAATGTCGGCGACCGCGACGGATTGGACCAGCAGCAGGCCCATGCCGGGCCACTGAAATACCGTTTCGGTGACCAGCGAAAACGCCACGATGCCGCCGAACTGCAAGCCGATGATGGTGATGACCGGGACCAGCGTGTTCTTCAGTGCATGGCCGAAATTGATGGTTCGGCTGGTCAGCCCGCGGGCTCGGGCGAACTTGATGTAGTCGGTGCGGAGCACTTCCAACATCTCGGCGCGCACCAGGCGCATGATCAGGGTCATCTGGAACAGGCCCAGGGTGACGGAAGGCAGGATCAGCGAGCGGATGCCGGCCCATGAAGTCAACCCGGTGGACCACCAGCCGATCTGCACCACCGGTCCGCGGCCGAAGCTGGGCAGCCAGCCGAGTGCGACGGAGAAGATCAGGATCAGCAGGATGCCAAGCAGGAAGGTCGGCAGCGAAACCCCAACCAGGCTGCTGACCATGAACACCCTCGACAGCAGCGTGTTGCGGTGGATGCCTGTATAGACACCCATCGGCACACCGATGGCGAACGCCAGCACCGAGGCGGTGATCGCGAGTTCCAGCGTCGCCGGCAGACGCTCCTTGATCAGGCGGCTGACCGGCTGCGCCAGGCGGTAGCTGATGCCGAAATCGCCGTGCAGGGCGAGCCAGAGGAAATGGCCGTATTGCACGAAGAACGGTTGATCGAGGCCGAGCTGCTTGACCAGTGCCAGCCGCTGCGCCTCGGTGTGGTCCTGCCCGAGCAGAATGTTCACCGGATCGCCGATATAGTTGAACATGGCGAAGGCGATGAAGCCGACGACCAGCAGGACAGGGATAGCCTGAAGCAGTCGGGAACCGATGAAACCGAACATGGGAGCGGCCAATAAGGCGGATCGGCGCGGCTTTGCCAAGGGGGGATTTGAAGGGTCTTCCTCGGGTGCCTTGGCCGGGCGAGCGGGGGGTCGGCTGGTCGCCCGCGGATTTGTCGTGCCGGATATCCACGAATTGGTGAGAGCGCCTGGATGTGTGGTAATCGTTGCCTGTCAGGAGCGCCAACGATGGCTGATCCAGCACTACAGCCTTGGACCGTTGCCCAATTCTTCGAGTGGCAGGCTCGCCAGACCGAGCGTTACGAGCTGGTGAACGGCGTTCCGGTTCGAATGATGGCGGGCGCGCGAAACGTTCATGACGACATCGTGGTCAACCTGCTGGCAGAGTTGCGTGGACAGTTGCGCGGCAGCGGCTGCCGCGCGTTCACCGGTAACGGTAGCGTCGAAACGCTCCCCGGGCAGATCCGGCGGCCGGACGCGGGTGCGGACTGTGGCGAACGCGATCCCGATGACATGAAGGCCGCATTGCCCCGCATGGTCGCCGAGGTTCTGTCGCCCTCCACCCGCGACTTCGACACCTTCGAGAAGTTCGCGGAATACAGGCAGGTCGAGAGCCTGCAGTACATCCTGGTCGTCGAGCCGAACGCGCCGGAGGTCGTGGTCTGGTCGCGAGACCCGGGCCGGGCCTGGGTTCGCCACGTGCTGGAAGGGCTCGACCGCAGGGTGGAGATGCCCGCGATCGGGGTTACGCTGGCGCTTGCCGAGATTTATGACGGCGTGGCGTTTCCGGCGCGGCCCCGTCTGGTCAGGCGCGAGGAGGCGCAGGCCGAATCTGGTCCCTCGAGCGAGGGGTAGCGGGCCCAGCCTCCGCGTGCGGGAACCAGGGGAGGCGGGTGCAAGGATCGATGCCTATTAGGGCAGAAATCCGGTAGAAATCCAGGGCACCGCCGCCACGACAATCAACGCCACGACAAGCACCCCCATGTAGGGCCAGATCCGGCCGAAAGCTTCGTCGCTGGACACCTTGCCGATCAGGCACGTCTGATAGAACCCGACGCCGAAGGGCGGTGAGAACAGCCCGATGCCCATCGCGAAAATCGCAACGATCGCGTATTGTACCAGGTGGATCCCAAGCTGCTGGGCGATCGGGAACAGCAGCGGTCCGAACAGCACCATCGCCGGCAGACCCTCCAGCACGCTGCCCAGCACGACGAACAGCAGCATCGAAACCGCCATGAAGCCGTATTTGCCGCCCGGCAAACCGGTCATCATATCGGCCAGCGTCTGCGCGAAGCCGGCCTGGGTCAGCGACCAGGCCATCGCACTCGCGGTGCCGATGATCAGTAGGATGGCACCGGATAGCGCCGCCGTCTCGACCAGGATCGGCACCAGCCGACGCCAGTCGAAGCAGCGATACACCGCGATGCCGACGACGATGGCGTAGACCACGCCGACCGTCGCCACCTCGGTCGCGGTGGTGATGCCGGCCAGCACCGCGTAGCGGATCACGAAGGGCAGGATCAACGCCGGAACCGCGACCACGAACAGCCGCCCTACCGTTCGTGCCTCCACGCGCCCGGCGCTGGGGCGTTCATGCCGAGTGCGGAAGAACACCAGCGCCGCCAGTCCGATCGCGGCGAAGGCCGCCGGCAGCAACCCCCCGGTGAACAGTGCCGAGATCGATACCCCGGTCACCGCGCCCACGATGATCAGCACGAGGCTCGGTGGGATCGTCTCCGACATCGCGGCCGAGGCAGCGAGCTGCGCCACCAGTTCGCCGGGCGCCGATCCGCGGCGGCGCATCTCGGGCAGCAGCACCGGGGCCACCGCCGCCTGATCCGCCGCCTTCGACCCGGAAATGCCCGAGATCAGATACATCGCGACGATCAGCACATAGGACAGGCCGCCGCGCCGGTGGCCCACCAGCGCGGCCAGGAAATCGACCATGGCCCGGGCGATGCCGGTCATCTCCAGCAGCAGCCCCAGCACGACGAACATCGGCACCGCCAGCAGCTCGATCGACGACATCCCCTGGTCCATCTGGCCGATGACGACCGCGAGCGGAATGGTGGTGGTGAAGTAGATGTAGCCGAAGGTGGCGATGCCGAAGCTGAAGGCGATCGGCACGCCGATGAAGATGCAGATGCCGACGATGCCGATGAAGAAAATCAGCAGGTCGGCGTTGCCGAGATCGTCGAACTCCGGCTCCAGACCCCACAGGACCAGCCCGATTGCCATGCCGATGCCCAGCACCAGGACAAGCTCACGCCAGGTCGTGCCATGGAATAGCTGGCGAAGCGCGACGTAGAACAGCAAAGCCAGCGCCACGAGCTGTCCGCCGATCTCCCACGAGCCGGGGATTTGCATGACCGGAGTCAGGATCGCTTGTTGCTGCACAGCGTAGGAAATGCCGGGGACGACCAGCCCGACCGCCACCACCGCGACGATCAGCGCCGAGAAGCGCCGGGCGAAGCGCTGCCCGCGGATACCGATGCGGCCCACGATCACGGTCATGCGCATGTGCTCGGCGCGGCTGAGCGCGATCACCGCGCCCAGGCTGACCAGCCACAGGAACAGGATGCCCGCGAGTTCCTCAACCCAGACCAGCGGGCTGTCCAGCAGGTAGCGCCAGACCACGCCGGCAAACAGGATTGCGATCTCGATGACAACCAGGATAGCGGCGACGCCCTGCGTTGACAGGTCGACCAACCGGTCCAGCCGCCGCAGCATCGCGCTGGCCGGGTTCAGGCGGTCAATCCGGTCGCCTTCTCGAGTGCGGCCCAAAGAGCCGGGCTGAACTTCGCCTTCCAGGTCTTGTAGAAGCCGGATTTCACCAGCGCGGCCTGGAACTGCGCCTTGTCGGGGGTGGCGAATTCCATGCCCTGCTGCTTCAGCTTCGCCTCCAGCGTGCCGTCCAGCTTCTGGTTGGCGGCGCGCTGCGCTTGGGCCTGCGCGTCGAACGTATCCTCGACGATCTTGCGGTAGTTCGCCGGGATGGTGTTCCAGAACAGGCCGTTCACCAGCAGCCAATAGCCGACCCACATATGGTCGGTCAGCGAACAGTATTTCTGCACCTGGTAGAATTTCTGCGTCTCGATATTGCCCAGCGGGTTTTCCTGGCCGTCCACGACGTGGGTTTGCAGGGCGGTATACAGCTCGGAGACGTTGATGGTGGCCGGGGCAGCGCCGAGGTCCTGGAACAGCGACAAGGAAATCGGGCTGGGCGGGACGCGGATCTTGAAGCCGTGCAGATCCTCGGGCGTGTTGATCTGCTTTGTGCTGGAGGTGATCTGGCGGAAGCCCTCGTCCCAGATGCGGTGCATCGGGATCAGGCCGGTCTTGGCGATATCGGCGCGGACGATGTCGCCGACAGCGCCATCCAGCGTGTTCCAGGCCATTTCGGGGGATTTGAACGCAAAACCAATATTGTCGATCGCGGCACTTGGCACCAGGGTGGCCAGGATGTTGTCGCCGATCGCCATCATCTGCATCGCGCCGGAGCGCAGGTTGGACAGCATGTGGCTATCGTTGCCCAATTGGCTGTTCGGAAAGATCTTCACGTCCACCGCGCCATCGGTCGCGTCCTTGATCTTCTTGGCCGCCTCCATCGCGTTGACGGTGGTCGGGTGGTCGGTGGAAAGATCCAGGCCGAAGCGGATGAAATAGTGGCTCGCGGCTCGGGCGGGACGGATCGCCATGGCGCTGGAGGTGACCGCCGCGCCGGTCAGGAACTGCTTGCGGGTCATCAGCGGAGCCATTGGTCGATCCTTCCGACACGGCGGCCGATGCTGGCCGCTTCAAGCGCACGACAATCACGACAGGCGATGCGCGTCAACCGAGGTCGAATGTGACGCCTGATCGGATACCGGACCGATTTCAATCACTGGACCGCTGCCGAGTTGCCTCGGTGATCAGCCAGTCGCGGAATTGCCGTAGCTGGCGGATCCGCAGGCGATCGGGCAGGGCGACGAACCAGTGGCCCTCGGCGGCGGCGATCGGCGGGTCGGGGGCGATTTCGGCGAGGATCCCGGCGGCCAGCATGTCGGCGACGAGATTGCGATCGACCACGGCGGCGCCGATGCCGGCGGTGGCCGCCTGCACCGCCAGGGCTCTGGTCTCGAATGTCAGGATCGGCGCGGCATTGGGCCAGCCAAGGGCGGCGGCGATGGTCGGCCAGTCGGCATCCCGGGTGCGGGCGGCGAGGCGGGGCAGATCTTGCGGCCGGGCGTTGGCTTGCAGCATGCGAGGGTTGCTGACGACGACCGGGCGGTCGCGGAACAACAGTGTTGCCTCCAGGTCCGGCCAATTGCCCTGGCCCCAGCGGATCGCGCATTCGAACGGTTCGGCGGACAGGTCGACCGGCCGCATGCCAGTGCTCAGCAGCAGGCGCGTGTCCTGGTGGCGGGACTGGAAGCCGGTCAGCCGGGGAACCAGCCAGAGTGTGAGGAAACTTGACAGCGTCGAGACCCGAACGTCGCCCGCCTGATGTCCGGCCTCGGTGATCGCGGCATCGATGCTGTCGAAGGCCGCGGCCAGGCGGCGGCCAAGCCGTTCACCGGTTTCAGTGAGCCGGGCGTGCGGGCCGCGGCTGATGAACAAGGTCATTGCCAATGTCTGCTGCAACTGGCGCAGCAGGTGGGACACCGCGGAAGGGGTCACGTTGAGCACGTGCGATGCGCCTGCCAGGCTGCCGGTGCGGGCTGTCTCGGCGAACGCGCGCAGGGCGCGCAGGGACGGGGACGACATGAGAAATCCTCATGCTACGGGTGCGCCTTCTCACTACCCGTCGTCGGTGGTTTGCGCCAGGATCAGGCGTCCCTTGGGAAGCGGAGGGGTTGGATGTTGAAAGCCTATTTCGACCAGTTCGCGGTCTATAACAGCTGGGCCAACAGGCGGGTTTACGAGGACGCGGCGACGCTGCCGGACGAGGTGCGCAAGCGTGGCGCCGGACTGTTCTTCGGCAGCCTGCACGCGACGCTGAACCATGTGCTGGTGGCGGATTACATCTGGATGCGACGCTTCACCGGCGATGGTCCGCTGCCGCAGCGCCTGAACCAGATATTGTATGAGGATTTTTCCGAGTTGCGGGCGGCGCGGCAAGCCGAGGACGAGCGGATCGTTGACTTCGTGACCGGGCTGCAGGAGTATGACCGGGTGATCACCTACAAGAACTCGACGGGAAAAACGTTCCGGCAGCTGCTCGGGGCGGCACTGGCGCATTTTTTCAATCACCAGACGCATCATCGCGGTCAATTGCACGCCGGTCTGACGATCGCGGGAATACGCGAGCCGGCCTCGCTGGATCTGGTGGCACTGCAACGCTCGGGGGCAGACGTAAAGGCCTAGCCCGGTGGTATCGCCAGCCCAAGCGAAGCCCGGGTCTTCGGCTTCTGCTGCAGGAAACCCCGCTTCATTCGCCGGCGTTTCGCCGACAGCAGATTGAGCGCCTCGACCATGATGGAGAATCCCATCGCGGCGTAAACGTAGCCGCGCGGCACGTGGAAGCCGAGGCCGTCGGCCATCAGCATCGTGCCGATCAGCAACAGGAACGACAGCGCCAGCATCTTCACCGAGGCGTGCCGGTCGATGAACGACGACAGCGGGTTCGATGCAGCCAGCATCAACATCATGGCGACGACGATAGCCGCGACCATGACCCAGATTTCGTTGGCGATGCCGACCGCGGTGATGACGCTGTCGAGCGAGAAAACGATATCGAACAGCACGATCTGGATGATGGTAGCGACGAAGCCAGGGTGGCGGCCCGCGGCCGGCTCGTGCTCGTCCTCACCTTCGACACGCAGGTGGATCTCCCGCGTGCCCTTGAACATCAGGAAGCTGCCGCCGCCGAGCAGAACCAGATCGCGCCAGGAAAAACTCCAGCCTGCCAAAGAAACGACAGGCTCGGTCAGGTGAACGATGAAGGCGATCGATCCGAGCAAGGCGAGCCGAGTTCCTAACGCCAAGGCAAGGCCGATTTTGCGGGCCTTGCCTTGTCGCTCCGCCGGCAGCCGCCCGGCAAGTAACGCGATGAAGACAAGGTTGTCGACGCCCAAGACGATCTCGAGCGCCGACAGGGTGATGAAACTAGCCCAGATGTCGGGGTCCAGCAGCCAGTTCATGGCAGTCAGCCGCGACGTTTCCGGACCGGAGGATCAGCGGGCACGGCGATCCCCGGACAGGTTCAGCAGCATGACGAACAGGTTGATGGCGTCGAGGTAAAGTGTCAGCGCCCCCATGAGCGCGGTCTTTGCTAGGTCGCCCATGCCGCCCGCGTAGTAAAGCTGCTTGATGCGTTGCGTGTCGTAGGCGGTCAGCCCGGTGAAAACCAGCACGCCGATGATCGAAGTGACGAAGTGCAGCATGCTGGATGCGACGAAGATGTTGACAACACTCGCCAGCACGATGCCGATCAAGCCCATGAACAGGAATGACCCGAGGCGCGACAGGTCTCTGCCGGTCGAGTACCCGTACAGACTCATCGCCGCGAAAGTCCCGGCGCTGATGAAGAAGACGCGGGCGATGCTGGTGCCGGTGTAGGCCAGCAGGATGCCGGCAAGCGATAGCCCCATCATGCCCGAATAGGCCCAGAATACGGCTTGCGCCGTGGCGAAGCTCATGCGGTCGATGCGGAAACTCAGGAACAGCACCGCGGCCAATGGGGCCAGCATGACCAGCCAGATCAGCGGAGTTCCGGCGATCTGCTGGTAGAGGCCGGTGGCGGTGGCGAGGTAGGCGACCAGTCCGGTCAGGCCGACGCCGGCGGCCATGTAGTTGTAGACCGACAGCATGTAGCGGCGCAGCCCGGCGTCGACGGCCGGCTCGCCAAGTCCAGTTGGGCCGGTTACTCGGCTGGTGTAGGCGTCGGTGTTCATGGGATTTCCTTTCTAACGAGAGTTGGGCGCAAGGCCCATCCAGTGCGGTCGGCGGCGTTCGATCCATTCCAGGACGCGATCAGTGGCACGTTGCAGAACAGGAACGTCATCAGCTAGCAGGACAATGCCGAGCGGCAACATCCACAGGCCGAAGACGGGGAGAATGCTGAAGATGCTGCCAATGATCAGCAGCACGCCGGCCGGAATGCGCAGCCATCGTGCCGAGGGCTGACGCAACCGGCGAATCATGCGCTGAAAGCCTTCCGGCAGGCGCCTGATCAACAGGCCCAGGCGGCGTTCCCGTTCCTGGTCCCGTTCAGCGTCACTCATCAGGGCTTGATCTTGAATACGGACAGACAAAGCCACGGCTCCTTGTTGCAGGGACCGCGTCGCACATGCTGTGTCGGGGTGGCTGATCGGCGGGGGGTGGAGATCGTCGGGCCCACGGATCAACCGCTTTCCACCATAACAGCGTGGAGCACGGCGATCCGACATCACGAGGTTGGGCGACACCATGTCGTCGTCCTCGTCAGAGGGGCCCGGATCTGTTGCAGGACCATTTGGGGTATCGCCCGGGGTTTACAAGCCTGGCTTGGTCGCGAGTTTCGGTCGGGGCGCCTTGCTGTTGCGATAGGATGACGCCGGGTCCACGATGACTTCGCGGTAGCGTAACGCCGCGCTGCAAAAAACAGAGGAACCGTTCGTCACCATGTCTCGATTTGCCGCCCTGACGCCGCTTTTGGCACCTCGTTCCGTTGCCGTACTTGGCGCATCCTCTGACCCGACGCGCATTGGCGGGCGTCCGATTGCCTATATGCGGGCGCAGGGTTTTCCCGGCGCGCTGTATCCGGTCAATCCAAACCGAGCGGAAATCCAGGGACTGAAGGCCTATCCTTCGGTTGCGGCTCTGCCGGAAACGCCGGATGTGGCGATCGTTGCAGTGCCGGCTGAACTGGCCGCGGGCGCCATTGACGACCTGGCGAAGCGTGGCACGAAAGCGGTGGTGATGTTCACCGCCGGCTTTGCCGAGATGGATGATGCCGGGGCGGCTGCCCAGGTCAAGATGGTGGCGACGGCGCGGGCGGTGGGGATGCGTATTCTTGGGCCCAACTGCCTGGGCGTATTCGATGCCCGGCAATCATACTATGCAACGTTTTCGTCGTCCTTCGACAGCGGCTGGCCGGTGCTGGGGCGGATCGGCATCGCCAGCCAGTCCGGTGCCTATGGCACGCATCTCTACACGCTGGCCCGCAACCGCGGCATCGGCGCGTCGCTTTGCGTGATGACCGGCAATGAGGGTGACGTCACGGTAGGCGAGTGTATCGGTTGGCTGGCGGAAAACCCCGAGGTCGATGTGATTGCGGTCTACGCCGAAGGTATCCGCGAGGCGCCCGGACTGATCGCCGCCCTGGAAGCCGCGCATGCGGCGAAGAAGCCGGTCGTGATGCAGAAAGTCGGACGCAGCGAATTGGGCACCAAGGCGGCGAAGTCACACACCGCCTCGATCGCCGGCGATGATGCGGTCACCGAGGCGGTGATGGCGGAATTCGGAGTATTCCGAGCGCGTAACAGCGAGGAGATGCTGGACATTGCCCATACCGCAACGCGCAAGATCTATCCGGTGGCGAATACCCTTGGTGTGATTACCGTTTCCGGCGGCGCCGGCGTGCTGATCAGCGATGTGGCCGAAACTCTCGGCCTGTCGATGCCGGAGATGCCGCCCGAGGCACAGCGGAAGTTGCGTTCGCTGGTGCCGTTCTGTGCGCCGCGGAACCCGGTGGACGCCACCGCGCAGGTGTCCAATGACGTAACATTGGTCAAGACCTTTACCGAGTCGATGGTGCGTGAGGGCGGCTACAGCTCGGTGCTGGGGTTCTTCAGCATGACCGCGTCGTCGCGTCGCTGGCCGCAGATCCGCGAGCAACTGAACCTGGTGCGGGTGGAGAACCCGGGCCGGCTTTATGTGCTTTCAGTCATCGTGCCGCCGGAACGGCGCGATGAGTTGGAGGCCGATGGCTGGGTCGTGCATGAGGACCCGACGCGGGCCGTAACCGCGATCGATGCGATGGGTCGTTACGGTGCCGCATTTGCAAGCAAACCGAGCGACGCTGCGCCGGCGGTTGCGCCGGTCACGCTGCCGCCAGTGACGCCGTCGGAAGCCGAAGCCAAGAGGTTGCTCGGCGCCGCCGGCATCGCCTCGGCCCCGGAGGCCGCCTGCGTGACGGCGGATGAAGCGGTGTCTGCGGCGGAACGCGTCGGCTTTCCGGTGGTGATGAAGATCCTGTCGCCCGACATCATGCACAAATCGGAAATCGGTGGCGTGCTGCTGGACGTCGCTGACGCGCAGGCAGTCCGCGCTGGCTACGCGCTGTTGCTGCAGCGAGCCAAGGCGGGAGCGCCCGCAGCCAGGATCGAGGGCGTGCTGGTCGCTGCACAGTTGCAAGGCGGCGTCGAGTGCATCCTCGGTATTCACCGCGATCCGGTGTTCGGCCCGATGGCGATGTTCGGCCTGGGTGGGATCTTCGTCGAAGTTCTGAAGGATGTCGTGTTCCGCCGCTGTCCGTTCGGCAGCGACGTCGCAGAGACGATGATCCGCTCGATCAAGGGTGCGCCGTTGCTGCTCGGCGCGCGCGGGCGCAAGCCGGCCGATGTAAAGGCGCTGGCCGAGATGCTGTCGCGGCTGTCCGGGTTC
The DNA here is from genome assembly GCF_965277825.1 of Rhodopila sp. Taxonomy (NCBI): domain Bacteria; kingdom Pseudomonadati; phylum Pseudomonadota; class Alphaproteobacteria; order Acetobacterales; family Acetobacteraceae; genus Rhodopila; species Rhodopila sp. The sequence goes on from NZ_OZ255846.1 coordinate 3,080,273, forward strand.
GCTGTCGCTGCCGGCGAGCGGCTGCAGTCGATCGATCTGAACCCGGTTTTCGCGATGCCTGAAGGGCAGGGTGCGTTCGCCGCCGACGCGGTGATCGAGATCGGTTAAGGATCGAGCGCTTCCAGCACCAGGTCGAAGGTTATGCACACCGGGTTTTCGCCGCGACGCAGCCAGCCCTGGTGTACCTCGCCGCCCATGTCCACGACCAACATGTCCAGGGCAGCGATGCCGTCGCGTATGGTGCCGCTACGGACCAAAACCTCGGTGGCGTGATCCTCGACCTCTCCACCGCCAGTGAAACGCGCGCCGATAAGGCTGCCGAGGCTGCCGCGCACGATGGCATTGCCGAATCCATGCCTGCCCGCAATGGTTTCGAGGGCTTCGAGGATGTCCTGGTTCGGCTTGATGCGAGCGACCAGGCCTCTTCCGGCAACGCCGGCGCCTGCGTGCGGCTGGAGCAGCGTAAAATTGGTTTCGCGGTCGGGCTTCGCCTCGATGCGGATGGAGCGAAGTCCCCAGGCGACCGCCTCCCCCGGTTCCGCGACGATGGTTTCAGACGGAAGGATATGACCACCGCGACGGCTGCCGCCAGGCTCGACCCAGACGCCATGGCAGTGGATGAAAGGCTTGCCGTCGGCCCAGCCGAAGGTGGCGTTAGCCTGTTCGATAAACGTGGTGCCTGACGGCGAGCGCGGCGCGGTGAAGTAGGCAACATGGGACGCGTCATCGGCGGGACCAGGCATCACGTATCGGAACGGATTCAGGGCGGATTTCTTCAGCACGATTGTGGCGCACTGGAACCCAGCCTCGACCAGCGGTTCGGTAACGGCTTGGTTCAGCGACACGCCCGGCCGCAAGGCCAAGCGCAGCGGGTGAATATCGCCCTGGAATGCGTCGATCCGGCTGGGGTGGGCAGGACCGGGCTGGCGCAGCGACCGGATCGCGTCCATGGATGCTCCTGACGGTTGATCAAACGGCAAGCTATATTCAGGTTCGCAGCGGTCAATGGGGAATGGCGGTGCTGATACTCGTGGTCGGTCCCAGCGGTGCCGGAAAGGATACATTGCTGGGGATGGCGCGCCAGGCTCTGGCCGAAGACGCGCGGTTTCGCTTCGTGCGTCGGGTGATCACACGGGCCACCGATGCCGGCGTCGAAGCTCATGACGCGGTGTCGGAAGCCGAGTTCGCGCAACGGACCTTCGCGCTGCGCTGGCAGGCACACGGGCTGCACTACGGCATCCCCTCGAACGTGACCGACGATCTCGTGCGCGGTCTCGCCGTGGTGGCAAATGTATCGCGCGGCGTCATCGCCCAAGCGGCGGAGCGGTTCCCGACGCGGGTGATCGTGGTGACCGCTGCGCCCGAAATCCTGGCGCGAAGACTGGCCGACCGCGGACGCGAGACCGCGGCGGACGTGGCGAAACGGCTCGGCCGAGAAGTGACAGTTCCGGAACACGTTCCGGTCCACACCGTGGTCAACGACACGACCCCGGCGGCGGCGGCGGATCGTTTCGTCGCCGCGCTTATCCGAGCAGCGCGATGCGCTCCGCCAGGTTGAATGCGGCGCCCGGCGCGGCTTGGGTGAACAGGCAGATGTCCGAGACACGCCGCGGGACCGCCAGCGCCGGCGCGAACCAGGCCTGCGCCGCCGGCAGGAACACCGCTTTTTCCGGATCCGAGAGGCGTCGCGTAAGCGTCATGTGGAAGAACCAGGTGCTAAACACGTAGGGATAACCCCAGCGGATTAGCATCGCATCCTGGTCCGGCGTCAGCCGGGCTCGGCGCCGGCGAGCGAGTTCGTCCTGGGTGGCGGGCGCGCGAAACGAATCAAGTTGTTCCACGCATACATCGGCTAGCGCCTGCAGCGCGGCGCAGGAGACGGTTTCTCGCAGCGCCAGGAAGCCGCGCAGATCGGCCACTGCCAGCGGCGGCAGCTCGAACGGTGTGATGCCGGCGGCAACCTCGCGCACGGCGGCGACGAACCCGGCCCAATCTGTGCCCTCGGCAAGACGCATCGGCGGCTTCAGCGTGGCGTGGAAACCGTAGCCGCGCGGTTCGCCGGTGATTTCGCCAATGCCATCCAGTGTCGGCTGCGGCACCGGGGCATTGGTCTCCGGGTCGCGGCCGAGCCAGCGGGAACTCAAACGCGTCAGCGGATCGTCGGGCAGGGCAGCGTAGTAGATCGCTACCCGAACGGGCGCGGTCATCAGATCACTCTTTCGCCCGCACACCAGACCTGCCGCACGATCGGCAGGCTGCCGAGTAGACTGATGCGGACGAGATCGGCACGCAGGCCGATCCGTAGTTGGCCGCGGTCGCTCAGGCCTGACATTTGCGCCGGGTGATCGGAGATCATCGCGACTGCCTCGGGAAAGCCGATCGCCTCCTGCCCGGCGCATTGAAAGGCGGCTTCGACCAGGCTGGGCGGGACGTAGTCCGAGGCGAAGGCATCGACCGCCCCGGCCCGCAGTAGATCGACCGCGTTGACGTTGCCGGAATGCGAACCACCGCGCACGATGTTGGGTGCTCCGGCAATCACCCGCATGCCCGCTCGTTTCGCTGCCGTCGCGGCCTTGAGGGTGACCGGAAACTCGCTGATCCGAATGCCGTCGGCTGCGTTTTCCGCGATTTCCTCCTCGGTCCGATCGTCGTGGCTGGCGAGCACGATCGAACTGCCGCGCACCCGGTCCAGCAGTGCCCTACGATTCGGGTCGCGCAGACGCGCCCGCTGCTCTTGCATCTGCTGGATGCGGCGCTCAAGAGTGGTCTCATCGAGGCCATCCCTGCGGCGCAGCTTGCGGTAGAAATCCATGTTGGCGTACTGGCCCACGCCGGGGCAATGATCCATCAGACTTATGATGCGCACCAGCGGATGATCGGCGACCGGATCGAGCAACTCCAGCATGTCCTGCGCCGGGACTTCGCAGCGCAGATGCAGGAAATGGTCGGATTTCAGCAGACCGGCCTGGGTCAGCGCGTCGAGATCCACGACGCCGTCCTGGAAGGTCTTGATCCGCTCCTTGTCGAAACCAAGATCGCCCAGGCACAGCGCATCGAGCACCGTAGTCACGCCCGCCGCGGCGCATTGCGCGTCGTGCGCGACCATCGCCGAACGCGACGGCCAGCGGGCAAGGCTGCGCGGCTGAACCTGACGCTCGAGATTGTCGGTGTGAACATCGACCACGCCGGGGATGACCGTATCCCCGGCGAAATCAATCGCTCGGCTGGACTGTGATCGTCCGGAGTGAATATCGGCGATCACCCGGCCGTGCAGCACGATGGTTCCATGCAGCGTTTCGTCCGGCAGCACCAGGATCGCGTTGGTTAGAATCGTCTCCTGGTTCATGCCGCATCCTGGTAAGGCGTCAGGTTGAATAGCCGGTCGGCGATGGCGTCGCGAACATCGGCCTCGTGGCAGATCGCAACGATTGCGCTGCCCGCCGCCTTCGCCTGTCGCACCATCGCTATCACGACCGCTCGGTTTTGTGCGTCCAGCGATGCCGTCGGCTCATCCAGCAACAGGATGGGATGACCGGCGATGAAGCCGCGCGCCAGATTGACGCGCTGTTGCTCGCCGCCGGAAAAAGTCGCCGGCGGTATAGCGTGCAGGCGGGCCGGGATATTGAGTTGCAGCAGCAGCGCCCGGGCCCTGTCGCGCGCGGTTTCCTGGTCGATGCCGCGGGCCAGCAGCACCTCGGCGACGACGTCGAGGGCCGACACCCTGGGAACCACACGCAGGAACTGGCTGACATAGCCAAGGGTTTCCAGCCGCACCGCCAGGATGGTGCGCGGATCGGCGGAGGCGATGTCCACCATTTCGCCGTGGTGGCGGATCAGGATGCTGCCGCCTTCCGCGCGATAGTTGCCATACAGGCTGCGCATCAAGGTGGACTTGCCGGCACCGGAGGGGCCGGACAGCACCACGCACTCGCCCGCGCCGACGTCGAGGTCGACGCCGGACAGCACTGGCATCACCAGGCCGCCGCGCAGATGCAAGGTGAAGCTCTTGGCCAGTGATCGGGTGCTTAGCATGACGGTCATGCGTTGAGCACCGAACTGACCAGCAACTGGGTATAAGGATGCCGCGGGTCGTCCAGCACCTGGTCGGTCAGCCCGGTCTCGACGACACGGCCGCGCTGCATCACCGCGATCCGGTGCGCCAGAAGGCGGGCGACCGCGATGTCGTGCGTGACCAGCACCACGGCGATGCGCAACCGCGCCACCAGTGACCGGATCAGGTCGAGAAGTCGTGCCTGCACAGAAACGTCGAGGCCGCCAGTTGGTTCGTCCATGAACACCAGGCGCGGGTGGGTCACCAGGGTGCGGGCGATCTGCAATCGCTGCAGCATGCCGCCGGAAAAGGTTCGCGGCAGGTGGTCGATGCGGTCAGCGTCGATCTCCACCTGCGCCAGCCAGTCGAGCGCGGCGGTTCGGATATCGCCGTAATGCCGCGCGCCCTGGGCCATCAGACGCTCACCGACATTGCCACCGGCGCTGACCGCCATGCGCAAGTTCTGGCGCGGGTCCTGATGCACGAAACCCCAGTCCGAGCGGTGTAGCGTGCGCAGCGCCGGGGCCGGCATGGCGTGCGCGTCGTGCAGGCGGCAGTCGGGATCGCGATACCACACCACGCCGGTGTCCGGCGCCTGGCGCCCCGACAGCACGTTCAGCAGCGTGGTCTTGCCGGAGCCGGATTCGCCGACCACAGCCAGGATCTCACCGGGCCAAAGATCAACATCCACCTCGGCCAGCGCAATGATCGCCCCGAAATTCAGCCCCAGGCCGCGACCCGACAGCAGGGTTGGTTCAGTCATTCCGCGGCATCCCGCAAGCCGTCGGCACCGACATGGCCGCTCGCGCGCCGTTCGGCGCAATGATCGGTATCGGAGCAGACGAACAGCCGCCCGCCGTGGTTGTCGATGACGACCTCATCCAGGTAGGAGTCGGTCGCGCCGCACAGGCCGCACGGGTGCGGCGCATTGATCGCTCGGAACGGATGGTCGGCGAAATCCAGTGATTTCACCCGCGTCCAAGGTGGGATGGCATAGATCCGCTTCTCGCGTCCGGCGCCGAACAGTTGCAACGCCGGCATCATGTCGAGCTTTGGATTATCGAACGCCGGGATCGGGCTTGGCGACATCAGGTAGCGCTGGTTCACCATCACCGGATAATCGTAACTGATGGAGACCTGACCAAACCGAGCGATGTCTTCATATAGTTTCACATGCATCAGTCCGTAGTCGGCCAGTCCATGCATGCGTTTGGTTTCGACACGACTGGGTTCCAGACGGGACAGCGGTTCGGGCTGCGGCACCTGATAGACGATGATCTGGTCTTCGCGCAGTTGCTGCTCAGGGATTCGGTGCCTGGTCTGGATGACGGTCGCCTGTGCGGTCGATGTGGTGGTGGCGACGCCGGCGGTGCGGGCGAAGAAGCGCCGGATCGAGACCGCATTGGTGGTGTCGTCGGCGCCCTGGTCGATCACCTTCAGCACGTCGTCAGGACCTAGGATCGACGCCGTGACCTGGATCCCGCCGGTGCCCCAGCCATACGGCAGCGGCATCTCGCGCGACCCGAACGGCACCTGATGGCCCGGGATCGCAACGGCCTTCAGCAGCCCGCGCCGGATCATCCGCTTAGTCTGCTCGTCCAGGTAAGCGAAATTGTAGCCTTTCACTCCGCCGTCTCCTCCGCGCGCATCCGCCGCACGTTCTGCAGTTCGCTTTGAAAATCGACGTAGTGCGGCAGCTTCAGGTGTTCCACGAAGCCGGTGGCCTCAATGTTATCGGAGTGATACAGCACGAATTCGATGTTCTGCGCTGGGGCAGTCACGTCTTCGCCCAATTCGCCGGCGCGCATCGCGCGGTCGACTAAGGCCATCGCCATTGCCTTGCGCTCACTAAAACCGAAAACCAGTCCGTAGCCGCGGGTGAACTGCGGGGGCACTGTCTTGGAGCCCTTGAACTGATTGACCATTTGGCACTCGGTCAGCACCAGGTCGCCGATGTCGATGGAAAAACCGAGTTCAGCAGGTTCGATTTCGACCGAAACCTGTCCCATGCGGATTTCGCCGGCGAATGGATGCGACCCGCCGTAGCCGCGCTGTGTGGAATATCCGAGGCCCAGCACGAAGCCTTCGTCGCCGCGCGCCAAAGCCTGCAGGCGGACATCGCGCTGGGCCGGGAATGTCAGTGGATCGCGGGTCAGATCGCCCGGCTCACGATCCGATGCGACGTCGGCTTCCAGCAGTCCTTCACGACCAAGGATATCCGGCACCCGTGGCATGGCTTGAAGGTCTGGCGATTTTGATCCGGAACCGGAAGCAACACTGTCATCGCGAAGTAACGTAAAATCCAGCAGCCGGTGCGTGTAGTCATAGGTCGGCCCCAGTACTTGTCCGCCAGGCAGATCCTTGAACACGGCGGAAACCCGACGCTCGGTCCGCATCGCCGCGGTTTCAACCGGCGCCGAGTAGGCGAAGCGCGGCAGCGTGGTGCGATAGGCGCGCAACAGGAACGCCGCCTCGATCAGGTCGCCTTGAGCCTGCTTGATCGCCAGCGCGGCGAGTTCGCGATCATACAGCGATCCCTCGGCCATGACCCGATCGACGGCGCGACCGAGCTGCTGTTCGATCTGGCCGACCGAGAGGGCCGGGCTTGCAGGGTCGCCGCGCCGTTCCTCGGCCAGCCAGCTATGGGCGTTGTCGATTGCTTGCTCACCGCCCTTGACCGCTACGTAGGCCATGTTCAGGCTTCCTGGATGCTGATGCTGCGGGGTAGCGCGGTAAGTCGATCGCCGGCGCATAGGATCAGGTCGATGCCGCGCGGATACAAAGCGTGATTGCGTTGCCAGATGGCAGCGAAATCGCCGGGCAGGCCGTCGATGACCAGCACTCCGGGTGCAAACAATCCGGGACCTTCGATCAGATAGCGTCGGCCGGCGGTCAGCGATGTGACCTGCAGGATGATCGTTGCCGAGGTTTCCGGCATATCATCGGAACCATCCGAAAAAATCGTCAGATCGGGCAGCGTCGATCCGATCGCGAACGTCGCCTGTGCAGGCGAAACGATCGGCGCGCCGGTGTGAAACGAAATCCAGGTGCGCAGCTTGGTAACGATGGAGTCAAGCCACAGCGGAGTCTCATGATCGGCGAGCGTCAACACGACCGCGGCCGCCGCGTCGCATAACGGTGCCGGAGCGGTCACGCCGCTGACGGCGTGCGGCGTGCCAGGCCTTGCCATTGCATCGAGCACGGCGCGAAAACACCCCTGTGCAGCGGCAACGGGATCGGCGAAACCAGGAGACAGATCGTTGCTCATGTGCGCATCGTCTGCATGGCGAAGAACTGCACCCGGGTCGCCGCCGCCTTTGCCGCGCGAGTTGCCGCAAGTTCTGCTTGTTCGCGGTGCAATGGGGCGATGACGCGGGCTTCGACATCCGCCGTCCAAGCCTGATCCTGCATCAGCGCATCGACCACGGCGGCGAGTTCGGCACGCCGCTCTTCCCGCCCAGCGACGTATGCGTGGCCGACGAATCCGGCATCGGTTCGAACCGTGCACCGCGTCACCGAAATCTCTCCCAGGTTGAACGCCGATCCGCCGCCGCCGGTTCGGCCGCGGGCCATCACCAGCCCGGCTTCAGGGCCGCGGATGATGGCGTAGCCGGGGAGTTTTGCGCACTCCTCCAGCAGGGCGGCGATACGATCCGCGGTTGCACGCGCCAGCGTGGCCATCCAGCGGCGGCGAGCAGGGCAGGGGTGGTCGGTGGAGACAAAGTCGTTCATGCCTGAGGGTCTTGTTTAGATGTCTAGACAGGTATACGTCTGCCGGGCTAGCGTCAACCTCGAATGTGCCATTGCATGTTCGCGGAATGGATGAAACATCGATGAACGCGCCCGCCGATATGGATAACCTGATGATCCGTCCGGTCTATCGGCAGGACGGGATTGCGCTGTGGCGTCAGATCGTCGGCAAACTGCAGGCCGACATCGCGTCCGGCGGCCTGAAACCAGGTGCGCAACTGCCGACCGAAGCGGCGCTGTCGGCCCAGTTCGGTGTCAATCGCCACACCGTGCGACGGGCGCTGGAGGAGCTGTCGCGTGACGGGCTGGTGCGGGTGGAGCAGGGCCGCGGGTCGTTCGTCGCCGAGGACGTGCTGGAGTACAATGTCGAACCGCGCACCCGCTTCGCGGAATGGATCCGCAAGCATAACAAGGAACCCTCGGGCATCGTTCGCCAGTTGCGCGAGATTCCCGCCGATGCGCGGGTCGCCGCCGGCCTCGGGGTGCGCGGCGGCAGCCGGGTCGTGGTGCTGGAACGTCTCGGTTTCGCCGATGACCGCCCGGTCAGTCTCGCCAGGCACTTTTTCCCTTCCTTGCGGCTAAAGGGCATGTTGCAGGCATTGCAGGCGACGCCGCGTATTACCGAGGCGCTGCGCGCTGTCGGTGTTGACGACTACCTTCGCCAGCAGACCCGGGTGACCGCCAGGTTGCCGACCCAGACCGAGGCGGATCTGCTGCGCATGGCGCGCAACCGCCCTGTATTGGTCACCGAAAATATCAACGTGGATCATGCCGGCTCGATCATTGAGTTCACCACGGGGTGCTATCCGACACCACGGGTTCAGATCGTCTTCGAACCATGAAGGTCTATACAAATGCATGACTTAAGTATTGCAGGTGGAACGGTTCTGCTGGCGTCCGACGGGCCGGTAAAGACCGACCTGGCGATCGCCGACGGGCTGATCGACCGGGTCGGCGAGACGGGCCTGGGCGGCGGCGGCCAGCAGCTTGACGCCACCGGGTTGCTGGTGCTGCCCGGGATCGTCGATCTGCATGGCGACGCCTTCGAGCGTCAGATTCAGCCCAGGCCGGGTGTGAATTTCCCGACCGAGCTGGCGCTGCGGGATACCGAATCACAACTTCTGGCCAACGGCATCACCACGGCGTTCCACGGCGTGACCCTGTCGTGGGAACCCGGGTTGCGCAGCCTGACCGCGTGGCGCGCCTTGCTGGCGGCGCTCGATGCCGGGTCGTGGACCTGCGACATGCGGGTGCATCTGCGGTGGGAGGCCTATAATCTCGACGCGCTGGAAACCGCGGTCGCCGACATCGAAGCTGGGCGCGTACACCTGCTGGCGTTCAACGACCACACGCCGTCGATCTTGCGAAAGCTCAAGGACCCGATCGAGGGTGCGAAGTACAGCGGCCGCGCCGGGATGAAAATGGAGGCGTTCAGCACCATGGTGGATACCATCGCGTCACGTGCCGATGCGGTTCCCGCCGGTCTGGACCGGATTGCAACGGCGGCGCGGACGGCGGGGTTGCCGATGGCGAGCCATGACGATGACAGCATCGCGGCGCGCAACGGTTTTCGAGAACTTGGAGCCAGGATCTGTGAATTTCCAATGGCCGAGGACGTCGGACGGGCTGCGGTCGAGGCCGGCGACTTCGTTGTCATGGGCTGCCCGAACGTGGTCCGGGGCGGATCGCACCTGGGATGGGCTTCGGCCGCACGCCTTGCCGAGGCGGGCGTCTGCACCGTGCTGACGTCGGACTATTACTATCCGGCGATGATAAGGGCGGCGTTTATCCTGGCTGACCGCGGGGCGCTGGACTTGGAGCACGTCTGGGGGTTGATCTCGGAAAATCCGGCGCGGGCTGCGGGGTTGACGGACCGCGGGACGATCGCGGCCGGGAAGCGCGCCGATCTGGTGCTGGCCGATTCGGCGACGTCGCGGGCGGTTGCAACCATCGTCGGCGGCCGAATTGCCCATCTGACAGCCGAGGCGGGAATGCGTCTGCTGGCGGGTCAGGTCATCCGGAAAAGCTCAGAGCGGTGAGGTAGTGTTTCCATCGCGATGCGTTAGGCAACGACCTGTTTCAGCCACGGCTCATGCGGCGTAAGGGGGCTGCCCATCTTCGCATCCTCCCGGGGTGCCTGATCCTTTGAGTCTGCGCCGCGATTGCGATCAGCCCGGCGCCGCGCGCGACGCCCAGTCGCCGCGGCGGTAACCTTCGATAGCAACCTGCGCCGCTCCCGCTATCCCAGCCATCCGGTTCAATAGCCTGGCGGGGGATAGTAGCCCGGAGGAGCCGAATAGTACACCGGTGGCGGGGGGTAGTAGGCCGGCGGGGGTGGGTAATACACCGGTGGCGGGGGCGCATACGCCTGTGAGGCAATAATCCCGCCAGCGACCGCCGCGGCGCCAAGGCCGAGCAGAACTCCGCCGACGCCGGGGCCTCGGTGATAGCCGCCATGATATCCGCCATGCCAGCCGCCGTGATATCCGCCGCCATGGCCGTGCCAATCGGCATGCGCCGCTGGCGCCGCTAGCAGCCCCGCCGCGACCGGCGCGGCGATCAAAAGAGCCTTGAAGCGCAACATGACTTTTAACTCCTGCATTTCAATCGTTGCGGAATATGGGTATGCACAGTGACCGGATTGAGGCGGAGGTGCGCCGGTTTGATGATTTTTTCTTCACGATTCGTTCGTCCCGCACGCCCGGGTGTGGACCAATCAAGCGCCGCACGCCACGGCGGGGCATCTCCGGACGTTCGGATTGGAAGCAACTAACCAGGGCGAGGCGCCTCTGCCGGCACCAAGCAACCTAGACATTACCGAACAGACGGGTCAGCAAAAGCGCCAAGTTCAGAACGCAACCGACGTCAGCGCTGCATCTGCATGATCTGATCCATCGGCATCATATTGTGGTTCAGGTGCGTCATGATCCACAGAGACCCGCCGATCACCAGGAACACGATCAATACCCCAAACGCCAGCGCCATGACGTTGTTGACGTTGTCGGGGCCGCTGGTGATGTGCAGGAAGAACACCAGATGGACACCCATCTGCGCGATCGCCAGAACCGACAGAGCCACCGGAATGCTGGGTCCCCAGACCAGCGTGGTGTGGGAAATGAAGAACGCCACGACGGTCAGCAGGGTCGCCAGACCGAGCCCGATAACGTAGGGAAGTACGCCTTCAACCTCTTGGCCGCCGGGCGCGACGTCCGTGCTCTCCGGCTCGGTGTTTTCGGCGTGGCTCATTGGCCGGCCCCCATCAGGTAAACCACGGTGAACAAGGCAACCCAGATGATATCGAGGGCATGCCAGAACAGGCTGAAGCAAAGCACGCGGCGCAGGATATCCGGCCGATAACCTTTGGCGAACACCTGTGCCATCATCGTCAGCAGCCACAGCAGACCGCAGGTGACGTGCAGCCCGTGGCAGCCGACCAGGGTGAAGAATGCCGACAGGAAGGCGCTGCGGGTCGGGCCGGCGCCCTTTGCCACCATGCCGGCGAACTCGCGCACCTCGATACTGAGGAAGGCCGCCCCCAGGATGAACGTGACCGCCATTGCGCCGAAGAACCAGAGCCCGTTGCGGCGCTGGGCGCCGATGCTGGCGATGCCGCAGGTGAAGCTGGACAGCAGCAGGCATGCGGTCTCCAGCGCGACGTTGCGCAAATCGAACAGGTCGTGGCCGCTCGGGCCGCCGGCGGTGTTCCCCACCAGCACCGCGTAACTGGCGAAGAAGGCGGAGAACATGATGATGTCGCTGAGCAGGAAAACCCAGAAACCGTAGCCGACGACGATCCGCTTGTAGGCAAGCCCGCTGATCGGGTGCGCCGGCACTCCGCCGCGCTCGGTCCGCCGCGAGTCGCTGCTGCCGGCCGTTCCCTGGAACGCGCTCATGTGGTCACCCGCAGCCCGGACAGTGCCTCGCTGCGGGCGCGGCGGTTGGCTCGGTCGATGCGCGCCACCTGCTCAGCGGAAATGACGTATTCTTCCTGATCGCGCCACGCGAATACCACGAAGGTGGCGAAAGCGCCGAGCAGTCCCACACCAACCAGCCACCAGATATGCCAGATCAGCGCAAACCCCGTGAAGGTGGCGAAGAAGGCGCAAATGAAACCGGTCGGGCTGTTACGCGGCATCTCGATCGCGGTGTATTCCGGCTCATCGCGCAGCTTCGCCTGTCGGATCGCGCGCTGCTTGATGCCCCAGTAGAAGTCCTCCGCCTCGATGGTCGGCAGCACCGCGAAGTTGAACGCCGGTGGCGGAGACGAAGTCGACCACTCCAGCGAACGCCCGTTCCAGGGGTCGCCGGTCAGGTCACGCAGCTCATCACGGTGGCGGATACTGACCACGAGCTGGGCGATCTGCAGGATGATGCCGCACAGGATCAGCGCGGCGCCGACCGCCGCGATAATCAGCCAGGGGTGCCATTCGGCGACATCGTAGTGCTGCATCCGACGGGTCATCCCTTCCAGGCCAAGCACGTAAAGCGGCATGAAGGCCACGTAGAAGCCAACCAGCCAGAACCAGAACGCAGCCTTGCCCAGCCCGTCGTGCAGCCGGAAGCCAAAGGCTTTTGGAAACCAGTAGTTATAGCCGGCGAACGATCCGAACAGCACGCCGCCGATGATCACGTTGTGGAAGTGGGCAACCAGGAACAGGCTGTTGTGCAGCATGAAGTCGGCCGGCGGCACGGCCAGCAGAACCCCGGTCATGCCGCCGATCACGAAGGTAACCATGAAGCCCAGCGACCACAGGATGGGGGCGGAATACACCACCCGGCCGCCGTACATGGTGAATATCCAGTTGAACACTTTCACGCCCGTCGGCACCGCGATGATCATCGAGGCGATGCCGAAGATCGCATTGACGTCGCCGCCCGCGCCCATGGTGAAGAAGTGATGCAGCCAGACAGTAAAGGCGAGCACGCAGATCGCCATCGTCGCCATCACCATCGACCGATAGCCGAACAGCGGCTTGCGCGAGAACGTCGCGATGACTTCCGAAAACACGCCGAACGCCGGCAGGATCAGGATGTAGACCTCGGGATGGCCCCACGCCCAGATCAGGTTCATGAACATCATCACGTTGCCGCCGGCTGCGTTAGTGAAAAAATGGAAGCCGAGGTAGCGGTCGAGCAGCAGCATCGCCAGCGTCGCGGTCAGGATCGGGAACGCGGCGACGATCAACAGGTTGGACGCCAGCGCCGTCCAGCAGAACATCGGCATCCGCATATATCTCATGCCGGGGGCGTGCATCTTCAGCAGCGTGGTCACCAGATTGACCCCCGACAGCAAGGTGCCGACGCCCGAGATCTCCAGCGACCACAGGTAGTAGTCGACACCCACTCCGGGCGAGTAGGCGATCTCGGACAGCGGCGGATACGGCAGCCATCCGGTGCGCGCGAACTCGCCGATCACCAGCGAAAGGTTGATCAGCAGCGCCCCGGTCGCGGTCAGCCAGAAGCCGACCGAGTTGAGCGTCGGGAACGCCACGTCGCGTACACCAAGCTGCAGCGGGACGACAAAATTCATCAGCCCGATGACGAACGGCATCGCGACGAAGAAGATCATCAGCGTGCCGTGCGCGGAAAAGATCTGGTCGTAGTGTTCGGGCGGCAGATAGCCAGGCGAACGGAATGCCAGAGCCTGTTGCGATCGCATCATGATCGCGTCGCTGAAACCGCGCAGCAGCATCACCATCGCGAGGAAGGTGTACATGACGCCGATACGCTTGTGATCGACGCTAGTGATCCATTCCCGCCACAGATAGGGCAGCCACCCCTTCAGCACGACCGTCGCAAGCACGCCGATGATCACCAGGCCGACCACGGTGGATGCGGCCATCGGGATCGGCTGGTCGAGCGGAATCGCTGACCAGCTCAGCTTGCCCAGCATGTTCACTTCTCCGACCTTGACGATACATCGAGACTGGGTGATCCGGTTTGCGGACCCGGCCCGGGCGGCAGTTGTTGTGTCGCCACCCGTTGGAACAGTCCGGGATCGACCGCGTGATAGGTGAACGGCGCAACCTTTATGCTCTGCTTGGCAAGCTCCGTGTAGGTCGCGGAATCCAGCGTCGGGCCGGTTTTGCGTGTCGCGTCGACCCAGGTGGAGAATTGCTCCGCCGGCACCGCGCGCACGTCGAAGTGCATGTCGGAAAAACCGTCACCGCTGAAATGGCTTGCCAGGCCATGAAAGGTGCCCGGTGCGTCGGCCTCCAGGTTCAAATTCGTCGTCATGCCGTTCATCGTATAGATCATGCTGCCAAGCTGAGGGATGAAGAACGCGGTCATGACGCTGGCCGAGGTCAGCACGAAGTGGATCGGCACGCCGGCGGGGACCACAAGCTGGTTGACGCTGGCGATGCGCTGATCGGGGTAGATGAACAGCCACTTCCAATCCAGCGAGACCACCTGGACCTGAAGCGGCGGCGCCTTCGACGCCAGCGGCTGGGCCGGATCGAGTTCGTGCGCCCCGATCCAGGTGACCCCGCCCAGCAGGATGATGACCAGCAGCGGAATTCCCCAGACGATCATTTCGATTCGGCCGGAATACTCGAAATCCGGCAGATAGGTGGATCGCGTGTTGGAGGCGCGGAACCACCAGGCGACACCAAAGGTCGCCGCCAGCGTCGGCAGGACGATGGCGAGCATGATCGCCAGGGAATCGATCATGATGGTCTTGTCGGCCATGCCCACCGGGCCCTGCGGATCCAGCACCGCCGGCTGGCAGGCCGCGAGAAGCAGCGGTGCCAGAACGACTGCGGGGCGGCCGAACCGACCGATCGTCGGTCGACGACGCGAAGGTCCGTGGCTGTCCGGCGGTGTGTCCGGCTGGGCGCGCATCGAAAGCTTCCTCACGTCGTCGCTTAGGTTCCTACGATAAGGATCACCGCCCTGGCCGCTACCATGGCGCCGGTCACGCCTTCGCTAGCTGTTTATTCCGTCCGTAACCGATGGGGCTGATCCAGGGGCCCGCTCAGCCCGCACGACCCTGGTTGACCAGCGCACGATTGCGCTGGATGGCCGCTTGCCGCACCGGTCAGGAAACGGGCTTTACTCGCTCGATTGATTTCCAAACACGGAGCTCACGAAGAACCACGAAGGCGCACGGAGAATGTTAAAGCGTCAGACAACAAAACGGCCACGTTGGACGTCGGGCCGCCTTACCGCGAACGTTACCCGCATGCAGCGCCGATTACCGGCCATCGCCGGTGAATTGCCCCAATTTGAGCCGTTGACTCGACTGGTCTGCTTCGTCAGTTTTGATCTGCCTGCGAGAGGCCAATAAACACAGGAACCGAGGCGTATGGGGGGCTACGGCTGCCACTGCATGACAGGCTGGACGCGCGCGTGACCAACCTGCTCGAGGCCTCCGGCCTCCATGCCGCCTATGGTGAAACCCGGGTGCTTCATGGCACCGATTTCGCCGTCGCCCAAGGCGGCGTCACCGCGCTGCTGGGCGCCAACGGCGCCGGCAAGACCACTACTTTGCGGGCGATCTGCGGCCTGGTCAGGACCTGGGGCAACATTACGCTCGACGGCAAGCGTATCGAGGGCATGGCCACCGAGGACATCGTCCGCCTCGGTGTGGCTCATGTTCCCGAGGGTCGCGGCACGTTCATGGAAATGACGGTCGAAGAGAACATGCGGCTGGGCGCTTACAGCCGTCCGGCGCGTCATACGACCGACGATTTCGACCACATGTTCGAATACTTCCCCCGCCTCAAGGAGCGCTACAAGCAACAAGCGGGTACCCTGTCCGGCGGCGAGCAGCAGATGCTGGCGATCGTGCGCGCGCTGTTGATACGGCCCCGCCTATTGCTGCTGGACGAGCCGTCGTTCGGCCTGGCGCCGTTGATTGTGCAGGAGATTTTCCGCATCCTGGCGCGCATCAAGCAGGATGCCGGCGTCAGCATCCTGCTGGTGGAGCAAAATGCGGCGCTGGCGCTGCAGTTCGCCGAACACGCCTATGTGCTGGAGACCGGCCGCATCGTGATGGCGGGGTCGGCGGCCGAAATCAGCCAGGACGAGGGCATCCGCCGCTCGTACCTCGGGTATTAGGGAGGCACGATGCTCGCGGGCGTCATTCACCAGATCATGTCAGGCATCGCCACCGGCGGTATCTACGCCTCCGTGGCGCTGGCCCTGGTGATGATCTACCAGGCGACCCACCACGTGAACTTCGCGCAAGGCGAGATGGCGACATTCTCCACCTACATCGCGCTGACCTTCATCAATGCCGGCTTTCCCTACTGGGTGGCGTTCATTTTCGCCGTCGTGCTGTCCTTCGCCATCGGCGTGGCGATCGAGCGGATCCTGATGCGGCCACTGGCGAACGCACCGGTGCTGGCCTCGGTTGGCGTGTTCATCGGACTGCTGCTGGTGATCAACGCGATGAGCGGCTGGTTTTTCGACTATACCATCAAGCAGTTTCCCTCACCGTTCCCCGACCACCCGATGCTAGGCGGGTTCCTGTCGGGCCACGAACTGGGCTCCACCTGCGTCACGCTGCTGGTATTGATCGCGGTCTACCTGTTCTTCCGCCACACCAGGCTGGGGCTGGCGATGCGGGCGGCGGCGTTCAATCCGACGTCCTCCCGCCTGGTCGGCGTGCGCGTCGGCTGGATGCTGGCGCTGGGCTGGGGCCTGGCGGCGGCGATCGGCGCGGTCGCCGGATGCATGGTGGCGCCGGTGGTCTTCCTGGATCCCAACATGATGTCCGGCATCCTGCTCTATGCGTTTGCCGGCGCGCTTCTGGGCGGGATCGATAGTCCCCTGGGCGCGGTGCTAGGCGGCTTCGCGGTCGGCGTGATCGAGAATCTCGGGGGCGCCTACCTGGTGGGAACCGAGCTGAAACTGACGCTGGCACTGGTCATCATCGTGGCGGTCTTGACGATCAAGCCAACCGGCCTCTTGGGCCGCCGCGTGTACAGCCGGGTATGACGATGCGGACCCTATGGATCGTCTCCGTCCTGGTGTTGCTCGGGGTGCTGGTGCCCTTGCTGAGCTTCACCAACTACCATCTGTTCCAACTGACGATGGTGGTGATCTATGCCATCGCCATTCTCGGCCTCGCGCTGTTGACCGGGTTCAACGGGCAGATCTCCCTCGGGCATGGCGCGTTCTATGCGATCGGCGCCTACACTACGGCCATCCTGATGGCATCGTGGAACGTGCCGTATTGGGCAACGCTGCCGATCTCGGCGGTGGTGTGCGCCGTTGTGGGATTCCTTCTGGGCCTGCCGGCGTTGCGCCTGGGCGGCCTATACTTGGCGCTGACCACCTTCGCTCTGGCCACCGCGATCCCGCAAATCCTGAAATACAAACTGTTCGAGGACTGGACCGGCGGGGTGCAGGGTCTGGTGATCGACAAGCCGGACGCACCGTTCGGGCTGCCCTTGTCGCCGGACCAATGGCTGTATCTGTTCACCGCGGCGGTCGCGGTGTTGCTGTATGTGATGGCCTGGAACCTGGTGCGCGGTCGCATGGGGCGCGCAATGATGGCGATCCGCGACCACGCGATGGCGGCCGAGGCGATGGGTATCAACCTGCCGATCGTGAAGACCCGCACCTTTGCTCTGAGCGCGATGTACACCGGTTTAGCTGGATCCCTCGGCGCGATTGCAGTGCAATTCGTCGCGCCTGACAGTTTCAGCGTGGTGGTGTCGATTTTCCTCTTCGTCGGCTTGATCGTCGGCGGCGTATCGTCGATCGGCGGCACGCTGATCGGTGCCGCTTTCATCGAATTCGTGCCGAATTTCGCCGACAAGGTGTCAAAGGCGGCGCCGGGCGCGGTTTATGGGGTGATCCTGATCGCCGTCATGTTCCTGATGCCGGCTGGGGCAGGGGGGTTCCTTTATTCCCTCTGGCGCAAGCTGCTGGCCGGGCGGTCGGGACAGCTCGCACCGCCGATGCAGTCAGCCATGGTCGACGCGGTGCCATACGAGGAACCCACGCCCGAACTGGCGGACCTGTCGCCCCGTGGGGCGTTTGCACCGCGGCCGGCCGGCTCCGAGCGTCGTCCGGACTGATCGGCGAAGGTCAAGATTCGCGCAGCGAAAACGGCCTACTGAACCAGTGAAATTCGATGTGCAGCGAAGTAGGCCTCCAGTTGTTCGGGGGCCTGATCGGTGGTCGCCAACGCCACGTAGGTATCGGGACGAAGCAGGTAGACGGCGTCCCGTGCAAGTCCGGCGGCGGCGTATGCCTCCTGCCAAGCGAACACATGCAGCGTGACATCGTGGCTCCGACACCAATCGCAAAGCGCTGGGCTGGCGATGCCATAGACATGAATCTGCCAGCCTATGGTGTCGAACGTGGCGAAATTGTCGACATCAGGCACTGGTGCCCATGGCAGCCGGTCGCCGCCCCGGACGCTTCCGGCTCGCCCAGCGCTGATGGCGCTGTCACGGTAGGCAACGACAATCTGCGATACCGCGCTGAAGACGTAGTCTCGGGCGGCTTCGAACCGGAATAGCGTGGGCATGATCAGCGGTGCCACCCGGGTGCGGATGAAGTCCGCGACGCGCCCCTCGGCGGTTGCGAAGTTGAACACCCGGTCGGTGGTGGCAACCAACTTCAGCGCGAAGCTGCGGCGTTCCGTCTGATAGGTGTCCAAAAGAGCGTCGGACGCCGCCTCGGTCAGGACCGCCTTCAGTTTCCAGGCAAGATTGATGGCATCGCCAAGGCCGGTGTTCATCCCTTGACCACCGGCCGGGCTGTGGACATGTGCGGCGTCGCCCAGGAGAAAGCACCGGCCCATGCGGAAATGCTCGGTTACCCGGTGATGCACGCGATAGGTCGAAAACCAACGGACCTGCCGCACTTCAACCTTCATGTTCTCGATGGCACGCTGGCTGACATCCTCGAACTTCAGGTTCTCCGGATGCTCCGCGCGGTCGTCGCGCACGGTGCCGATCAGCCGCGCGTGACCTTGACCGGCCAGCGGGAAAACCGCGAGAAAGTCGGCTTCGTCCAGATCGACATGCAGCTCGCCATCGAGTGCCGGGCCTTCCGCCGTGACGTCGGCCACATAAAACACCTGGTCATAGGTGCCCCCCGGAAAGCCGCTGCCGATTGACTGCCGAACCAGCGAACGGGCGCCGTCACAGCCTGCAAGATAAGCGGCGTCGCAGGTTTCCTGTTGCCCATCTGCCCGCTGCAACGTGGCGGTCACCCGATCACCGGTATCGCTGAAGCTTTGCAATTCAGTTTGCCGCTCGACCCTGACGTCAAGCGCTTCAAGCCGTTCAATAAGCAGCCGCTCGTGCTGGTCCTGGGCATAGGTGAACGGTCCGTAAGGAGTAAGATCGGCCGCAAAGTTATCGAATGAGACTCGCGTTTGCTTTTTGCCCTGGACCCAGAGATTGATCGCGGGGACCTTACGCCCCTGCGCCAGGACATCGTCTGTCAGGTCCAGTTGACGGTAGAGCTCCAGGGTACGGGCCTGAACGGCGACGGCACGCGAGGTCGTGCCCGGACCCTCGGTCTTGTCGATGATGCGCACCTTCACGCCTTGCTTGGTAAGCCAAAGGGCGAGAGCAAGCCCGGTCGGACCTGCGCCGGAGATCAGGACATCGATGGGCGTCATTGCTTGTTCCTTCGCTGCGTCGGCCGTGCAGCATCCTCGGTTGTTGCACGATGGCACAATCGTGGTGGCTTGGAGGTGACTTCAGTCCCTGACTCGCAGCCCCCCCGGGGGCCGCGCCCGAGCCGCCGTTCGGGGACGGCAGTACACCTTCTGCAGTGCGCGCGTGGATCCGCGCGTTGACGCGAAGCTCGGCATTTGGCATCGGGTGGTCAACGACAATCTGCGGCAGCGGGGCTGAAGCATGAATATCGAAGCCGGATCCGAGGCCCACAAGGAACTGTTTTGCCGTCAGTTCATCGACACCCACACGGTGTTCGATCCGGCGGCGCTGCCATGGCCGGAACTCGACGAAGCGGAACTGGCGCGGCTGCGGGGCGTGCCGTTCTGGCAAGAGGTTTACCACACCGAGCGCCGCGCCGGAGCCATCGTCGATGCATTTACGCCTCATGTGAGCGATCCCGTGGTGCGCGAAGCGGTCGCCCTGCAAGGCGTAGAGGAAACCCGCCATGCCATGCTGATCCGCGTGCTGATTGACCGTTATGGCCTGAATGCGACCGAACAGCCACTGGAGGCGTTTCCGGCCGACCTCGAAACCGCCTTCATCGATTTCGGGTTCGGCGAATGCCTCGATGCGTTCCTGGGCTTCGGCGCCTTCAAGACGGCCCGGCTGTCGGGCTTCCTGCCGGAGGGCATGTTTGAGATCTTCGATGTGCTGATGTACGAAGAGACCCGGCACATCGTTTTCTTCATCAACTACATGGCCTGGCGCGAAAAGCGTCGCGGCCACATCGCGCTAACCCGGGCGCTGAAATCAACTTGGTTCTACGGCCGCGCCGGGCGCCGGCTGCTCGGCATGGTGCGACGCGGCCAGCAGCCGAACGACGGCCACGACTTTGCCATCACGCAGGCCAATATGTTCCTCGACGGCTTCAGTTTCCGGGGCTTCGTCGAGGACTGCTATCGCGAGAACGCCCGCCGCATGAGCGCCTTCGACCCCGACCTGATGCAGCCCCGGCTGCTGCCCGCGGTTGCCGATCTCGCGGTGCGCGGCCTGCGGCTGTGGGACAAACGGCGGCCGCGGCGGCGGCTGCCCGGTTGATTCGGTAACAAGTTTAAGCCAGCAATCCCAGGCCCCAGCCGCCGACCGCCCCCAGCAGCACCACCAGCCAGGGCGGCACGGCCCAGAGCGTCAACAACAGGAACGCCACTAGCCCAAGTCCAAAATCAGCCGATGTATGCATCGCCCCGGTCCAGATCGGGGTAAAGAACGCGGCCAGCAATACGCCGACGACGGCTGCGTTGACGCCGCGCAGCGCGGCCCGGACACCGGTTCGGTGGCGCAGCGTATCCCAGAACGGCAGCAAGCCGCCGACCAGCAGGAACGAGGGGGCAAAGATCGATACCGTCGCCACCAGCGCGCCAACCCAGCCGTTTGGAACCGGGGCCTCGATCGCGCCGAGGAACGCGGCAAAGCTGAACACCGGGCCCGGCACCGCCTGGGTGGCACCATACCCGGCCAGAAACATATCCTGCCCAACCCACCCAGGCCGCACCACCGTCGCCTGCAGCAGCGGCAGCACGACATGGCCGCCGCCAAACACCAGCGACCCGGCCCGGTAGAACGCATCGACCAGACGCAGAACCCGTCCGCCCGAGGTCTCCGCCAGCAACGGCAAGGCGAACAGCAGCATCAGGAACGCCAGCAGCAAGGACGCCGCAATTCGCATCGGAATGCGGACGCCCAGGCTCACCCCCGGCTCGGTGTCGGGCAATTCGCGAGGCAGAGCAGTGAAGCCGATGATCGCACCCAGCAGGATCGCGGCGATCTGGCCGAACGACGATGGGATTGCCAGGCACACCAGGCAGGCGGCAACGGCGACGCTGGCGCGGGCGCGATCGGGTGCGAGGCTGCGCGCCATGCCCCAGACCGCCTGGGCAACGACCGCCACTGCCACCAGCTTCAACCCCCGCAGCCAGCCAGCCTGCGCCAGGCTACCCATCCCGCCGACGCCGTAGGCGAATAGCGTCATCGCCGCGGCGGACGGCAGAGTAAACCCGACCCAGGCGGCGAACATGCCGATCGGACCGCCTCGGATCAGACCGATCGCCATGCCGGTTTGCGATGACGCCGGTCCCGGCATGACCTGGCACATCGCGACGATGTCGGCGAAGCTCGCCTCGCTCAGCCATTGGCGTTTGGCCACCAATTCAGCACGAAAGTAGCCGAGGTGGGCAATAGGGCCGCCGAAGCTGGTGCAGCCAAGGCGCAGGAACACCAGAAAGACTTCAAGCGCCCGTCCCATCAGCCGAGGCCACCCCGCCCCAGCCGCGGGATCATTGCCGGGCTTGGGCGCCCCGGCACAGCATCGCGGTCGTCCTCAAGCGTTCGCCGAGGTGAGCAATTCCATTGCCGCCTGCACGCCGCCGGCCCGGTGCGGAACACCAGCCGCGCGCAGCCCCATCTCCACCCCGGTCAGCGCGCCGGTAAGGGACAGCACGCCGAGGTCGCCCATGTGCCCAATGCGGAACACCCGGTCCTCGATGCGGCCGAGGCCGTTGCCGAGGCTCATGTTGAACCGCTCCAGGATCACGTTGCGCAGGTTGTCGGCGCTGTGACCTTGCGGCGTGCGGATCGCCGTCACCCCCGGCGCATAGGCGGCCGGGTCAGCGCATTGCAATTCCAGACCCCAGGCAGCGGCGGCCAGCCGGGTCGCCTGGGCATAGCGATCGTGGCGGGCGAACACCGCCGGCAGACCTTCCTCGGCCAGCATATCCAGCGCTTCGTTCAGCGCGTAGAGCAGGCTGATTGCCGGCGTGTAGGGGAAGAAGCCAGTCCGGTTGGACGTCACCAGCGGTTCCCAGTCCCAATAACTGCGTCGCGACCCGCCAGCGCGCGCCGCGGCCAGCGCCTTGTCGCTGATCGCGGTGAACGACAGGCCCGGGGGCACCATCAGGCCCTTCTGTGATCCGGCGATCGTCACATCGACAGCCCAGCCGTCATGCTGATACTCGGCGCAGCCAAGCGACGATATCGCATCCACCATCAGCAGGGCTGGATGGTCGGCCCGATTGATCGCCTGCCGCACCGCGGCGATGTCGGTCATGCAGCTTGTCGAGGTCTCGCTATGCACCGCGCAGACCGCCTTGATGCGCCGTTCGCGGTCCTCTTGCAGGATTTCACCGATGGCGAGCGGATCGGCGCCACGCCGCCAATCGGTCTCCAGGCTGACGACGTCGAGGCCGAAGCGAAGCGCCATCTGCTCCCACAGATGGGAGAATTGGCCGGTGCGGCTGATCAGGATGCGATCGCCCGGCACCAGCGTGTTGGCCAGGGCCGCCTCCCAGGCGCCGGTGCCCGAGGCTGGGAAGATTCCGATGGTCGCCGCCCCGGTCTGGAACAGGCCGCGCAGCTTGGCGACAATATCGCGCCCAAGCGCGCCGAACTCCGGGCCTCGGTGGTTGATCACATTGCGATCCATCGCCCGCAGCACCCGGTCGGGCAGGTTGCTCGGCCCGGGGGTCTGCAGGAAATGGCGGCCGGAGACGAAGTTCGACATCGGGAACGCATTCTCCACGGAAACGGCGGGTTACAACCACGTCAGGACTGGGATTGCAACAACCTTGGCACTTAATGGTCCGCTCCGGGCTGGCCGGAGCGACCCTCAGCCGTTATGTCGGCCTCGCCCTGGTTCCTTCAACAACGGATGCACCCAACATGGCCACATTGATCTTGACTGTCGTTGGTTCGGATCGCCCCGGTCTGGTGCGCGCACTGTCCGAGGCGGTTGCCGCGCGTGGCGGCAGTTGGCTGGAAAGCCGCATGGCCCGACTGGCCGGTCAGTTCGTCGGCATCGTGCTGGTGGAGGCGCCCGAGTCGTTGCTCGATGATCTGCACCGGCTTGAAAGCCAGGGCCTGCGGATTGTCGCGCAAACTGCGCCAGGGGAAGCCGCTGGCGGCAATCCGGGGCGCGCGCCGGTCAACGTCGCGGCCGACCCCGCGGCCGCGGCGACAATGCACCCGCGGCTGTCGCTGGAGGTGGTAGGCAACGATCGCCCCGGCATCGTGCGCGACATCGCCCAGATCCTGGCCGGCGGCGGGGTCAATATCGAAGAGCTGACCACCGATGTGGTCAGCGGATCGTTCAGCGGCGAGCCGTTGTTCCGGGTCACGGCGCTGCTGCGAGCGCCGAGCGCGGCGGCGGTGGATGCGATGCGGGCAGGGCTGGAGCAACTGGGCAACGAACTGATGGTGGACATCCAGCCGGCGAACGACAGCTAATCAACCGGCGACATCTCAGCCAGCGGGATCGGGCGCAGTCACGGTTCGGCAGGTTGCTCGATCGGGGGCGCCACCATGGTCCGCTTGTCCGGCGTTGCGACGCCCGATGCCAGCCCGATCGACTGCAACATCCGGATGGTCACGAAAGTGACATCGATCTCCCACGGCCGGTGGCCATGCCGCGCCGAACGCGGATCGGCATGGTGGTTGTTGTGCCAGCCCTCGCCATTCGAGATCAGCGCGACAATCCAGTTGTTTCGGCTGTGCTCGCCGGTCTCATAGCTGCGGTAACCCCATAGATGCGATGCTGAATTGACCGACCAGGTGATGTGCCAGACCACGACGGTGCGAACGAACACGCCCCAGATCAGCAGGCTGGCGCCGAACTGGGCCGCCCGGGCCACACCCTTGCCGGACACCAGTCCGATCGCCAGGCCGCCCAGGAAGAACGCCGCCCATGAACCGAGCATGATCAGCGGATACAGGGCGGAACGCTCCATCCGCCGGTAGAACGGATCGCGCAGGATATCTTTCGCGTAACGTTCATAGATGCCGAGCCGGATCAGGTCGCGGTTGTGCACCAGCATCCAACCGACATGGCCCCAGAAAAAAGCCACCAGCGGGCTGTGCGGATCGTCCCGCCGGTCGGCCTGTTCGTGATGCCGCCGGTGTACCGCCACCCAGCGCGCCGGGGTGTCCTGCATGCAGCACACGCCGAGCACGGCGAAACCGTGCTCCAGCCATTTCGGGCAGTTCAGCCCGCGATGTGTCAGCAAGCGGTGAAAGCAGAGGTTGATGCCAAGGGTGCCGAATACATAGAGGCCAATGACGGCCAGCGCGACACCGGTCCAACTAAACAATCCGGGCAGCAATGCCAGCAGCGCGAGCAGATGATAGACGACGACGGTGATCGCGTACGGCCAGACGATGCGGTGCCGATCCACCGCCGCCGGCAATGGCAGGCGCGCTGTCCCTGGCTGCAAGCCGGCGGCGGAATGCGGGATGCTCAAACTAGGTTCCTTTATAAGGTTTCCGTCGCCGCTCCGGCTTGCATGCGGCAGACATCGATGCAGCCGTGGAAATACGCCCGGGTTACGCGTTCCTTCGCACCTGGCGAGATCGCCCAGGTTTAGGGGTCAGAGGTCAGACAATCGGTGTCGCGGCGACGTATCGTTGGAACGCCGGCCGGCTGCTCAAGCGGTCGTACCACGCGCGCAAGGCCGGCATCTCGGGGCGGGTCAGGCCTAGGTAGTCCATGCCGAACCAGCGATGCGCATGCACCCCCCACGGAATATCGCACAACGTGAAATCGGCACCGGCGATGTGGTCGTGACGGTCCAGCTTGGCGTCGATCATGCGCCACGCATGGGCGGCTTCGCCGATCGCCGTCGCCACTGCCTTTAGGTCGCGCTTATCGGCCGGAGTGCGAACCAGACCCCAGAACACCGCCGTCATCGGCCGGCCCAGTACGTTGTGCTGAGCGTCCATCCAGCGGTCGATGTCGGCGCGCAAACGCGGCTCGGTCGGCCACAGTGGCGAACCCGAGGCGTGCGCCTGGCCAAGATAGCGCAGGATGACGTTGCTCTCCCACAACGTGAAATCGCCCTCCTGCAGCGTCGGCACCAGCCCGGTCGGGTTCATTGCGCGATAGTCCGCCGTGTCCGTCTTGCCGAACGCACCGCCGACGTCGATCCGCTCGAACGCCAGACCAAGCTCGCCCAGCCCCCACAGCACCTTCATCACATTGCTTGACGTATTGCGTCCCCAGACGATCCGCTGCACGATTTTTCTCCCCACCGGAGTGTCCAAACTAAGCCGACCGGCGCGTAGCGGCAACTTGCATCGCGGGATCAGCGGGGGCACACCGGAACCATGCGGCTTCGTCCCCAACCACGAACCCTTGCCGTTGTGACCGTCCTTGGTGCCGCGGCGGCGTTGGGCGTGGCCCATGCGTCAGAAGTATGGGACGAGCTGGTGCCCTGCGCGCTTTGTCTGCTGGAGCGTTGGCCGTACCGGCTCGTGATCGTGCTCGGGCTGCTTGCGGCATTCGCTCCACCTGGGCTGGCGCGGCTGCTCTTGGTGGTCGCGGTGTTCGCGCTGTTCACTGACGCGGGCATTGCCGCGGTGCACGTCGGGGTCGAATTTCATTGGTGGCCAAGTCCGTTGCCGGAATGTGCCGCCCCGCACCTCAGCGGCGGTTCGATCGCCGAGCGGTTGGCCTCGATGCCGTCGCGCCCGTCCAAACCCTGCGATGACCCAAGCTTTCTGATCCCGAACGTGCCGATTTCGATGGCGGCGATGAACCTGGTGTTCGCCCTGGCATTCGCGGCGCTGCTGGCCATCTTGCTATCACGCAGCAGGAGCAGACGATGAGCATCGGACTTCCAGGCGATCCGACCGCCGAGCAGATGGCCGCACGGATGATCCGGGTGGACCATGCCGGGGAATATGGCGCCACGCGGATCTACGCCGGCCAACTGGCGGTACTGGGCCGCGGCGCCAAGGGCGACGTGATCCGCCAGATGCAGTCCCAGGAGCAGCTTCATCTGCGCACCTTCAACGACATGATCGCCGATCGCCGGGTGCGCCCGACGGCGATGCTGCCGTTTTGGCACATCGCGGGATTTGCCCTAGGCGCGGTAACGGCGGCGCTGGGCGAACGCGCCGCCATGGCCTGCACCGTGGCGGTCGAGGAAGCCATCGACGACCACTACACTGCGCAGTTGGAGACACTGGACGAACTCGAAGAGTCAGGTTCAGAAGAATCCGCGCTGCGCCAAGCCGTGGAAAAGTTTCGCGCCGACGAGTTGGAGCACCGCGACATCGGGCTGTTGCAGGGCGCGGAGCAGGCGCCGGGATATCGGCTGCTGTCGCGTGTCATCAAGGCCGGCTGCCGCGTCGCCATCGTCATCAGCGAGCGGGTGTAGGACGAAATCTTCCTGATCTCGCCACAATTCTGGCAGGGTTTCGACGTCTTTATGTTATGACATTGCGCCTATGTGTTCTGACATCCCTTGTCGACGCCGGAGCCTGTCGTGTTAGCCGGTCTTGCCAGGATCCTGCCAGCGCGGGCCCAGCCGGCTATTGCCCCTGGTCTGCTTGACTACGCCGCCGGCGCGCTCGGCAGCCTGATCGATGATGCTCGCCAGCGGGCGATCGCCGACGGGGTACGGCCAGTTCCGGCCGGGATTTACCGCGCGTTGCTGGGGTTTTTCCCGTCGGCGCTGCTGCGGACATGCCGATTTGCCGCCGGCCGGTCGCATGCCCTGACCCTGCCGGCGCTGGCATTCTCTTACGGCGACGCCACGGCGATTACGTTGGGCGACGTCATCTTGTTCAAGAACGAGCGTATCGCCGAGAGCGATTGGAAGGTCTGGGCGCATGAACTGACCCACGTGATGCAGTATCAGCGCTGGGGCCTTCACGGTTTTGCCGAACACTGCGTGCGCGACAGTAATGCGGTTGAGCAGGAAGCGACCGACAACGCCAAGCGTTTTTTGGCATGGCTTCCGCGCCGGGGTCTGCCGGCGCCCTCGCGTTGATATGTGTCCAGGGCCGCCCAGGACTTTTGGACTACTCGTTATAAACTATCGACCGAAGTGCCGAGTCCTCCGATGATGCCGGTCGGCGATGCATCGTGAAGCGATCTAGAACCAGCACCATAGCACAAAGTTCTGGTATCAGAACTAGAATCGAAAGCTCCACGGATTTCACCAGGACAACACGGCCGGACGTCGCGCTATCAATATAAAACCATGACCTTATAGGCAAGAGCGTAAAATAATTGACACGTTCTGGGTAATAAATGAGGCGCTGGATCGTGGGCTGAGGGAATTCGATCGTTTTGGCACCAGTGATGACCAGAGCAACGTCGAAAAACCAGCGAAGGCAGTCAAATATCTTTATTCATCCAATGAAGACCCAGGTCCTGTTAAGAGCCATCGCGACGCAATCAATAATTGGTTGACTTCAAGTTCCGGCGGCCTAATAAGTTTTGCGAAACGGCCGACGGGGACTTGAACTAATGAAGACTTCAATGCTCGCGGACAGTGCGAAATCGACCGCGCCGTCTGCCGCGCAAGGGTTCTTCAGGCTTCGGCCCACGGCGGGCGAATGTTTCGTGTTCAGTGGCTCTGGCGTTGTCGGCTGGGTTGCCGACAGCCCGCTTGTTCGCCGGGTGACTGCCGGCAGGTTCGTTATTGTATAACCATCCGAGTATAACCCTGGGGGTTGCAGCATGGCCGCACTGATTATCAATGGGAATACGACGGTCGCGTCGGGCAGCTACGGTCCGGTATCGGTAACCGGAGGCGCCACCATCAGTGAGGCCTCGGGGCAGACGGTAACGTTTGACTCCGTTACCGAGAGCCCCGGGATCACCGGGGTCAATTTCGACGCCTCAGGCAGCAGTCACCTCACCCTGGACGGCGTCATCGCCACCGCGCCGACCGCGTTGAATATCGGCGACGGCGGCACCATCGAGCTCGGCAGCAACATCAGCGGTCATTCGGGAGTCATCGCGTTCAGCCCCGGCGATAACAACTCGGTGCTGATCTTCGATCCCGGCGTGGCCAACAGCAGCCTGGATCCGATCACGCTGTTTGCCAACGGCGACACGATCGACGTCTCGGCGCAGATCTCGTCGATCAACTACAATTCCTCGCACGACCAGTTGACCGTCAACCTTGCCGACGGCAGCGCCGAAATCCTCAACGTGGTCATAGCGCAGAACCAGAGTTTCAGCTTCGCCGGCAGCGACATCCTGGCGACCTGCTTCGCGGCGGGCAGCCGGATCGATACACCGTCCGGGCCCGTGGCGGTGGAAGATCTGAAACCAGGCGATACGGTGCTGCTTGCCACCGGCATGACACGCCCGGTGAAATGGATCGGCTGGCGTCACATTCAGGTGCAACGTCATATCGATCCCGACGCGGTTTGCCCGATCCGCATCAAGGCTCATGCCATCGCCGAAGGCGCGCCGCGTCACGACCTGCTGGTCTCACCCGATCATGCGATCTTCATCGACGGCAAACTGATCCCCGCCCGACTGCTGCGCAACGGAGCCACGATCGTCGAAGCGCGTGAGGTTGACACCGTAACATACTTCCATGTCGAGCTCGATGCGCACGACGTGCTGCTGGCCGAGGGTCTGGCCACCGAAAGCTACCTCGATACCGGCAACCGCGCTTCGTTCCAGAACGCCGGACTACCGCTGCTGATGCACGCGGACTTCAACGGACCTGGCGGCCAGGCACGACGTGAAGCCGCGTCGTGCGCCCCGCTGGCCTGCGACGCCGCGCGCGTGGAGCCGATCTGGCGATCGATCGCGCAGCGAGCCGAGGCACGCGGACTGATCACGGCGTCGGTCGAAACAACCGACGACCCGGAGCTTTGCATCCTCGCCGGCGGCAAGCGGATCGCCCCGCTCAATCGGGCCGGTGGGCGATACACGTTCATGGTTCCGAGCAGTGCGGGAGACGTGCGGCTGTCCTCGCGGACCGCGAAGCCGTCGGTGCTGCGGCCATGGATCGAGGATCGCCGTTCCTTGGGCGTAATGGTGCGGCAGGTGTTGGTCAAAACCGGCCAGGACCACGAGACGATCGCGATGGACGATCCTCGGCTGACCGACGGGTGGTGGGCGGCCGAAGGCGACTCGGTCGCGATCTGGCGTTGGACCGCGGGCGACGCCGCGTTGCCGATCAAGCATGGGCCAGCCGTGATCGAGGTCATGGTTGGAGACGTCCAATCATATCCGATCGAAAGCGCCGATCATGCGGGTTCCGCGCTGCGGGATTGTGCCTGAGAACAGCTAACGCGTAGAGCCGCGAACCCGTCTCACATGCCGCTCGGCTGAACCGCCGGCTGGCATGTGAAGCCGGTCAGTAAACGCCCGCTCCGGCGCGGCGCTTTCGAGTCTGACCTGCCGACCGCATAAAATCCCCGCCGGCAACCTTTCGTTAATCATTTGATTGTTAGATCACGGCCTGCCTCTTCGGGGTGCGCCGTGCATGTCTGAAATGCTTCTCGATCCGCCGGCGCCGGCCTCGCCGCAACAGGCCCCGCACGACCCTGTACGCGACGCGCTGATGGAAAGCCGCCAACGCTGGCGGCACCTCGTCGGTTTGGCGACCGATCTGGCGTTTGAAACCGATGCCCAGGGTCATTTCGTGTTCATGACCCCCGACACCGTACTGGGATGGCCGTCGAGTTCGCTGATCGGCCAATCCGCCGACCGTCTGATCGACGATGATGCAACAATCGCCACAATCAATCCGTTCTGCCCGGCAGTCGAAATCCGCCGCCATCGTGCCTGGCTGTGCTGCGCCGACGGCAGGCTGGCGCTGGTGAGCATTTCGGCGGTGCCCCTCCGGAACGCCGCCGGTCAAGTCGTCGGCGCCCGCGGTGCCGGCATCGACGTGACCGACTCCGATATCGGGTCGATGCAAGTCGCCGGCCGGCTACGGCGGGGGCAGGTGCTGCACTACATCCTCACGCAGGTGAAGCGGGAGACCGAAGTCGATGCCATGATGGACGCCGGGCTGGGGGCTTTGGTGCACGCATTGGGCGCCGAGGGTGCCGTAGCAATCGGCGCTGTCTGTAACAGTTCTGAGATCGGTATACTGCATGAATACGGCGCCGGCGCGGCAGAGGTGCTGCCGGTGGCGTCCAAGGTCGTGGCCAATAGCGGTTCCAAGGCAAGCCGCGTCACCGCTCCCGATGGGCGCAGCGTGCTGGCGATCGGCTGCGACATCCGCTCCGGCCTGCCAGCCGGTCTGGCCGTCTGGCGGGCGGCTGGATCGTGTCAATGGGATCAGGACGATATCGCACTGGCCGGCGCGGCGGTTTGCATCGTCCGCATGGTGCTGGAGCATGAGGCGCTGCAGCGGGAAATAACCCTGCAGGCGCGGACCGATCCGCTGACCGGACTGCTCAATCGCCGCGCCTTCCTTGAGGAAATGCGCCGCCAGATCGCCAGGCTGGATCGGCAGGAAGAGCCGGGAACGCTGATGTTCGTCGACATGGACGCGTTCAAGCTGGTCAACGACCGCCTGGGCCATGGGGTCGGCGACGAGGTCCTGGTTCAACTTGCCGACGTCTTGCGCAAGCTGGTGCGGCCGTTCGACCTGATCACTCGGCTGGGCGGCGACGAATTCGCGGTGTGGTTGAGCGGTGCCGATCACATGACGGCGGCCGAACGCGCCGACTACCTTTGCAAGACTGCGCCGCAAGAGTTGCAGGCCCTGCTGCCCGAGGCGTTCCCCAAGCTTGGAGTCTCGGTCGGAATTGCCACTCGCCGAGCCGGCAGCCATGAGTCGATCGAGGAACTCACCCGGCGCGCCGATATGGCAATGTACGAAGTGAAGCGCAGTGGCCGGCGTCATTGGCGCGTGTCACTGCTGGAAGGCGACTGATGAGCGCGGATGAGGCAACCCGCGTCCGCCAGAGCGTCTCGGCTAGCACCAGCCCCGACGTACTCCGGATGCTGGCCAGCGACCCGTCGGTGACGGTACGAGCCAGCCTGGCGCTGAATCCCGCGCTGCCGGAATGTGTCAGCGCCATCCTGGCCGAGGATACCGACGCGCGGGTGCGCGCCATCCTGAACCGCAAACTGTCCACGCTGACCCCGAACCTGAGCAACGACGACCGCCAGCGCGTGCAGCGCGACGCGGTCGCCAACCTCACGGCGATGGTGGCGGACGCGGCGCTGCGGGTGCGGATCAGCCTCGCCGAGGCGGTCAAGGACCTACCTGACGGACCGCGCGACATCGTCCTGCGGCTGGCGCACGACCCGGTGGTGATGGTGTGTGAGCCGGTGATCCGGTTCTCGCCGATGCTGACCGATGAAGACCTGGTGGCGCTGATCGCGGCCCGACCGCCGGCTTCGACCGTGATGGCGGTGGCTCGGCGTCCGAGGATCGCCGAGACCGTGTCCGATGCCATCGTCGACAATGCCGATGTCGCGGCGATCGGCGCGTTGCTGGCAAATCCGACGGCGCAGATCCGCGAGGCCACCCTGGATTCGTTGGCGGCGCAGTCCGAGGAACGTGCCGACTGGCAAGCGCCGCTGGTTCGCCGCCCGCATCTGTCGCAGCGCGCTCAACGCATGCTGTCAGAGATCGTATCCGGCCATTTGCTGGAAACCCTGTCCGCCCGCGCCGACCTTGACCCCAGGATCGCCCAGTCGCTGCGTTCGGTGCTGAAACCGCCGCGGCCTCGGGCGACTTCGGAAATCGCGGCAGACGAAACCCGGGCCCTGATGCAGGCAAGGGTGCAGAAGTTGCACGCAGCCGGCCGGGTCAGCGACGAGACGATCCTGTCCGCACTGAGCCACAATGCAACCGCCGAAGCGGCGGCGATGCTTGCGGCCAAGGCCGAGGTCCCGGCCGCCGTGATCGATCGCGCCTGTGCCCTGCGCAGCGCGAAAGGCATCGTCAGCCTGGCGTGGAAAGCCGGTCTGAAGGTCGAGACCGCGGCCACTTTGCAGGTGGCTCTGGCGCAACTGCCGCCGGACAAGGTGCTTCGGGCCATGGCGAACGGTGATTTCCCGCTGTCGGAAAGTGAGATGCACTGGCATCTGACGTTTCTCGACCTGCCGGACCGGACGCAGCAAGCCTGGACACCGCGCCGGCTCGCGCCGAATAGCCCTGGCGCGGCGCCAAACTAACGCTTGATCAGGGTTCCGGGGCCAGCCTCGGTGAACAACTCCAGCAGGCAGGCGTGTGGCACACGGCCGTCCAATATGACCGCGCCTTTGACGCCCTGGCGCACCGCTTCGACGCAGTTTTGCACCTTCGGGATCATGCCCCCGGTGATCGTGCCGTCGGTGATCCGCTGTTCGACCTGGGCAAGGCTGAGCGAAGCAATCAGGCTTTTGTCCCGGTCGAGCACCCCCGCCACGTCAGTGAGCATCAGCAGACGCGTCGCATTCAGCGCCCCGGCCACCGCCGCCGCGACGGTGTCGGCGTTGATGTTGTAGGTCTGTCCGTCGGCGCCGATGCCGACCGGGGCGATCACCGGCACCAGGCCGCCACCGGTCAGCGCATGGATCACCCTCGCATCGACCGCGACCGGTTCGCCGACGAAGCCCAGGTCCAGCACGCGCTCGATCCGGCTGTCCGGGTCCAGCGTGCTGCGTTGCAGCTTGCGGGCTCGGATCATCCCGCCATCCTTGCCGCAGACACCGACCGCAAGCGCCCCGGCCTGGGTGATCAGCCCGGCCACGTATTTGTTGACCGTGCCGGCGAGCACCATCTCCACCACTTCCACCATCGCCGCGTCGGTGACCCGGAGCCCGTCGATAAAGGTGGACTGGATGGCCAGTCGTTTCAGCATCATGTTGATCTGTGGGCCGCCGCCGTGCACCACCACGGGATTGATGCCAACCTGCTTCAGCAGCGCGATATCGCTGCCGAACTGCTTCGCCAGGTGCTCCTCACCCATCGCATGGCCGCCGTATTTCACCACCACCGTCGCGCCGGCATAGCGGCGCAGGAATGGCAGCGCCTTGGCAAGCACATGCGCCTGTTCCGTCGCCGCGGCGATGTCGACCGCAGTCACCGCCGCGATCTGTCCTTCAGCCGACGCGGTGACAGCGCTGACTGCGGTGGGTGTTTCGCTCATCAGGCGGCTTTAGGGCGGCACGGCGTGATCGGTCAAGCCGAGCATCCGACCGATGCCGAAAGCGCCGCGTGGGCGACAAATTCGCTCGCCGGGACAGCCGCGTTAACGGTTCGGTAAGGCGACCGGGATAGCCTTCACCTCGGTCGCGGCCGTCGCGGCGTTGTATCGGCAGGAGTTGGTGGGTGCAAGAAGCTCAGGCAGGACCGCCGCTGGACCGCCTCGCCGGCGGCAGGCCGGCGTTCCGGCCGAATCAGGGGCTTACCGTTGCCCGAACCAGGGCCGACCGCCGACTGGCGGACAAGGTTCTTGGGCTGCTGCCGCTGGGCGTCGCTGTGATTGATGCCGAGCTCCGGCTGTTGTTCTGGAATGAGCAGGCTGCCTTGCTGTTCGGTGTGCCACCGCTGATGGCCGCGGCAATGCCACCGCTCGGCGAAATTCTGGCCGGCGTGGCCCAATTGACCGCTCGCCAGCGCGACGGCATCATCACATTCGCCGCCGCCCGCATCGCGGCCGGAGATCGCGCCGAACCGGAAAGCTGCCTGCGCATATCCCTGCGTCGCGACCATCGCCTCGTCATCCAGTTGCACCCGATCGGATCGGGCCGCTGGATGCTGGTCATCGACGATGGCCGATTGGCGGTCACCGCCGGGCCAAACGGAGCGGCGGATGGTGGTGTCGCCTGGCTCGATCCGCTGACCGGACTGCACAATCGCCGGCACTTCAACCAGGTGCTGCGCGATCTGGCCGAGGCCGACTGCCCCGGCACCGAGCATCCCATCGGGCTCCCCGTTGGGAACCCCCCCATTGGGCACCTGATTGGGCATACCGTTCTGACGATCGATCTCGATCGGTTCAAGGCGATCAACGACACGCTGGGCCATGCGATCGGCGATGCGCTGCTGTGTCTGGTGGCTAAAAGGCTGCGCCAGGAAACCCGCGCCGACGACCTGCTGGCGCGGCTGGGCGGCGACGAATTCGTCATCCTGATCGCCAGCGGCGAACGAGCCGAACCGCTGGCCGCCCGCATGGTTGACGTGCTGTCGCGTCCATTCCTGGTCGAAGGCCACGTCGCCAATATCGGAGCCAGCATCGGCATCGCCGGGTTCGTCGCCGGTGAGGCGTCGGCCGACGACCTGATGCGCTACGCCGAACTGGCGCTGTATGACGCGAAATCCGCCGGCGGCGGTACATGGCGGCTGTTCGACCCGGCGATGGCAGCGCAGGCGCAGGCCCGGCGGGAGCTGGAGACCGCCCTGCGCAAGGCACTGACGATGAACGAGTTGTCGGTGGTCTACCAACCGCAATTGAACGTTCGCACCCAGCGTTTGACCGGTTTTGAGGCTTTGCTGCGTTGGTCGCATCCGACGCTCGGTCAGGTGTCACCGTCCACCTTCATTCCCGTGGCCGAAGAGATCGGCTGCATCGTCGCATTGGGCGAATGGGTGCTCAAGACTGCCTGCCAGGAAGCGACAAGGTGGCCCGCGGCGATCTCCGTGGCGGTCAACGTTTCACCGCGCCAACTGGGAGACAGCGAGCGCTTGGCCGCCGCGGTTCATTCGGCGTTGCAGTCGTCCGGACTGCCGCCGCAACGGCTGGAGCTGGAGATCACCGAGGGTGCGATGCTGTCGCCCGATCCTCATGTGCTGGAAACTCTGCATCGTTTGCGTGCCAGCGGCATTCGCATCGCGATGGACGATTTCGGCACCGGCTATTCGTCACTCAGTCAGTTGAGATCGTTTCCATTCGACAAGATCAAGATCGATCGCAGTTTCGTCGCCGAGCTGGGTTTCGACGGGGAGGCGGCGGCGATGATCCAGGCGATTGCCACGCTGGCTGCCGGTCTTGGGATGACAACGATAGCCGAAGGTGTCGAGACCGAGGATCAGGCGGCGCTGGTCGGGGCGCATGGCTGCACCGACATACAGGGTTACCTGCTGAGCCGACCGATCGCGGCGCTCGGGATAGACGAGTTCATAACCCGTTACGCCGGCACTTCGCCAGAAAGAGAGCATGAGCACGATGAATAAGACGAGCAGGCCCGGATCACTCTATCGTTTGATTTACTGCAGCCGAAACGCTATCGGTCAGGGCGCGTCGCCCGATACGATGCAGCAGGAAGTCAGAGCGATCCTTTGCGCGTCACGCCGCAACAACGAGCTGGACAATATCACCGGCGCCCTGCTGTTCACCACGTCGGGCTTCGCCCAAGTACTGGAGGGTCCGCGGGACGTCGTTGAGCGCACCTTCGAGCGGATCAGCGGCGATCCGCGCCACGCCGACGTGACGGTGCTGAGCTTCACCCCGACCGAGCGGCGCAGCTTCCCGGACTGGTCGATGGGTTGCAGCGGGCAGATGTCAGCCTTTACCCCCGACCCGCTGGTGCCTCTGCTGGCGGATACGCATTCAGCCGGCCCGCGCGCCACGACCGGCAGCGACGTGCTGCATCTGCTGGAGAAAGTGGTCCAGCGTGAGGATGAGTGGGTCCCGGCATAGCATCATCGGCGAATCTGCTGACCGGCACCTCTTCGACAATCACGCGCTAACCCGATCAATCCCGCCCTAGGAAATCCCGCACCCGATCCGTCACCTGCTGCTTCGGGAACATCGACGCCAACGCCCGCGCTCGCGTCAGCGGGTCGCTGGCGAAGAAACGTTCATACAACACCTGACGGTTGCCGAACGAACTGCAGGCGATATCCCACGCCAGGTGGAACAGCTTCACCCTGTCCCGGGCGGTGGAATGATCGGTCGCCAGATACTGCTCGATATGCCCCGCCAGCGGGCCGGTCATATCCGCCTCGGTGGGCAGGATCATCAGGCTGGACGACCCCAGAAGCTGCAGGATCTCCACCATCTTCGGATACGCTGTCATGAACAGGTTGCGTGTCGTTTCCGCCGGCAGCGCGGCAGGGCACATGATGCCCCATTCGTCCAGCTCGGCATCCGCCTCGGCGGCACGCATGCAGGCGCGCATCAGTTCGGCATACATCACCAGTTCGCCGATCCGCTCCTCGGCGTGCGGCAGGTGTCCATTCCCCAAAGTCTCGGTGATCAGCAGCGCCACGCCCAGCACCAGTTCGCATTTCGCCAGGTTCTTGGCACAGCCCTGGTGCGCGGTGTGTGCCGAGGAATGGGTGGTCGAGGCGGTGCCGTTCAGCAGCCCGACATCGCCATTGATGAAGATCCGCTCCCACGGCACCACCACGTCGTCGAAGAACACGATGCTGTCCATTTCCTCGAACCGCGACCCCAACGGATGGTCGAAGTGCGACTTTCCCTGGTCGAAGCTGTCGCGGCACAGGAACCGCAACCCGGGCGTGTCGCACGGGATGGCGAAATTCAACGCGAACGGGCTGTACTGCTCAAGATGCTGCGCCACCCGCGGCGAATACACCGCGATCTCGTCGGCCAGCGGGCCGAGCGTCGCCAGCACCCGAGCGCCGCGCACGACGACGCCGGCCGAGGTCTCCTTCACCACCTGCAGCGCGGTACCCTGCTCCAGGTTGAACATCCCGCTGACGTTGCGGCTGCGCTGCAGGTTGATCAGCGCGTGCGTCAGCACAAGGTCGTTCGCGGCTATATAACGATGATACCGGCGCATGTTTTCGGCGTATTCCGGCTTGGCGCGGCCGAAATAGTCCGCCGATCCGGCCCAACAGGCAAAGGTCACGTTCATGAAGTCGGGCGAGCGGCCCATCATGCCACAGGTCGTGCGCGCCCAACTCAGCATCATCACCCGCCGGCGCTCCAGGTCCTCTCGGGTGCGAGGGATGATGAAAGACAGCCCCAGCCGGTCGCCGATGTCGGGGCAGTCAAAGGTCATCGCATCGCGGTGCGCGGGGTCCGATTGCAGATCATAGAGCGATGCGATGGCGCGGGCGCCCCCGGCCAGACCCGGATGGGTCGTAACATCGGTGACACGTTCGCCGCGCAGCCAGACCTCGGTCTGGCGGGCTCGCAGACCAGCCAGATATTGCTCGCCCGTGCGTGCCGCCATGGCGTGTCTCCCGCGTGGTCATGCCGATTGGGTCATACCGGCTGAACTCTCCGGTGCCGACGCAGTTGGGTCAAGCGGACGGCGCGAGCGCCATCCAGGATGTCGGCGCGAGACTCAGCGCAGCGCCGTTTTACCAAGCCCCCAAAAGCGTCGCGCGAACGGTTTGCGCGGCGATGACAGCCATGATCGGTACTGCCTCCAGCGGCTCGTCTTCGACCAGGGCATGCGCCACCAGCACCACATCAGGAGCCCTGCCGCGCTGCCTGGCCTCGCCCGTCGCCTGCAGCCACAAAGCCATCATCAAGAACCGTTCGGCCCATTCGGTGCGCTTATCCGGCAGGATCTCGTTCATCACCGCTTCAGCCATCGCGGCCTGATCGGTGCGCGGCAGCTTGGCCAACGCCTGCTGCACCCGTGGTCCATCCTCGTACCAACTGGTGAATACGTCGTCCTCCGCCATCCACGCCAGACCGCGTGCGAACCCTTCGGCGATCCCCTCCGGCGAGCGATCGTGCGGGTCCAGCAGTTCGAACATTCTGTCTGCCTCGGCCTTGATATCGAGCCGGCGATCCTTCCACTCGGTCCCGCCTAGCAACTCGGCCATGTCCAGCAACATCGGGGGTGGCACGGCGTTACGATCGACCGCGGTGCCGATGCCATGCTGCACCAGCGTGTCGACGAAGGCCTTGTCCACCCGGGCGTGCGGCGCTGACATCTGTGCCTCGCGCATCAGCTTGGCGATCTTGCCCCGCGAAACATCGGGATCGGCCCAGGTGTCCACCACGCCGGTGCCGTGGCGCACCAGTAGACCACCGAAAAATCCCTTCTTGCCGGCCCGACTGGCGACCAGCAGACTCTGTGCGCCCGACCCGTCGATCGTCGAGGCATAGAATTCCAGATCGGGGATCGCACGCGGCCACGCACCGGTCTCGACCCCGCCCAACCGGGCCTTGCGGACCATCGCGTCAAGCGGCGGCCGATCGGCGGCCGGTATCCAGTTGCGCACGACAATCGCCCGGCGCAGTGCATCCGGCGACATGGTATCCGGCCGCGCCGTCTGCTCCAGCGCGGCGGACGCGCCTTGGCGGACCTCGGCGTCGTCGTCCAGCAGCATGATCGGCACCGCGTCGCGCAGCACGGCATGCGGCGACAGAGCCAGTTCCGTGGCCATGAATTGACGCAGCATCGACGGCAGCATGGCGCCGGCGGTCTGTAGCGAATGGATCACCTCGAACGGCGATGAGACCATCTTAGACAGTTCGTCCATGAAGCCGCGCAATGTCTCCAGCATCTGCTCGGGCGGCCCGAGATCCTCCTCGGGTTTGAATCCGGCATCGGCCAGCGCCATCTGCAGCGATTTGGAGACCGGCACGCGAGCCTGGGTCAGCGCGCTGCACATCATGAACCAGTCATCCTGCGGTATCGCCACTTGATCACCCAGCGCGATCAACCGCTCGCCGAACGCTTCCAGCATGTCGTCGGCCCAATCCCATCCGCGGTCCTGCCGGTAGCGCACGAACTCGAGCTGCAATGCCAGCATCGACTGGTAGGCAAGCACCAAATCGTCGTCGCGTTTGGTGGCCGACGCCGCGCTCACCAAAGCCTCGGTGATCACCGGCAAGGTCTGCGGTGTCTGCTCGAGCCAGCCGCGATCCTCCAGATTGACGTCGGCGTGCGCGCCGCGGGCAATGCGCTTGGCGATCGCCTTCACCCGGTTGCGGTCGAGCGGCGTGGCTGCCGGCGGTTCGGATGGGTCGTCACCGATCAGCGGGACATCATCGTCGTCGTCATCCAGGGCCGCCATCAGATCGGCGAACTCTTCGTCGTCCATGCCGGCGTCGTCGAGTTCCTCGATCAGCGCATCTGTCGCCGTCTCGATGATGTTGGTCTCACCGGTCCGGCTGACCCGTGTCTGCCTCAATTCCTCGATCTCGAAACTCCAGGACCCATCCACCGTCGCGGCGAACGCCGGATGGGACAATGTCACGCGGAACTGGGTCCAGGTTTTCAGCGCCTCGATTCGCAGCTCGCAGGCGCCGTCGGCAAGCTCGATGGTTTGCCGCTCCAGCTCCGTCGTGCCGTCGCCGGTGCGGCGCCCGTCCGACAGCTTCCGCTTGTAGACCTGCTCGTTGTCGGGGTCGAAGAAGTAATCGCTCAGTAGCATTTCAGCGACATGGACCAGCGACTGGTCGACCTCATCGGGGTCAGGAACAGGGGTGGTGCGTTTCGCCATGGTGGTTCCCCTCGATTGAGCCGGACCGGCGGCTTGCCGCATAGGCGACCGACGGGGCGGCGCCCGATGGTCTAGTCCACGAGCGACGCCAGTTCCGCCCTTAGCGCTTCGATGCCGTCCCCGGTTTCGCTGCTGGTGGTGACTATGCGCGGGAAGGCGGCCGCATGCGAGCGGGCCAGCGCCTCGGTGGCATGGATTTTTGGTAACAGCGCCACGGGCTTGACGCTGTCGATCTTGGTCAGAACCAGTTGAAAGGTTACCGCGGCGCGGTCCAGCAGGTCCATGACATCATGGTCGGCTTGCTTGAACTCGATGCGGGCGTCCATCAGCAGCATCACCCGACGCAGCGTGGGGCGGCCGCGCAGATAGTCGAACATCATGCCCTGCCAGTCGGCTTTAATGTCCCTGGAGGCCCGCGCGTAGCCGTAGCCCGGCATATCGACCAAGGTCAGCCTGCCGCCCAGATCGAAGAAATTGAGCTGCCGCGTACGCCCCGGTTCCGACGAGATCCGAGCCAGTGAGTTGCGTCCGGTCAGCGCGTTCAGCAGCGAGGATTTGCCCACGTTCGACCGGCCGGCGAAGGCGATCTCGGTGCCCGCTGGGGGCGGCAACTGATCCAGCTTCTGGGCGCCGAAAAAGAACCTGCACTCGACCGCGAACAGCAAGCGACCGGTTTCGAGAGCCGCCGCCTCGGCCTGCTGATGCGTCTGCCGGTCAATCAAGTTCGGGTGGTCGATCAAGTTCGGGTGGTCGATCAAGTTCGGGCCAACGATGGTTTGGCCAGCCGGGTACGGCGCTGGATCAGCCATTGCTGCGCCACCGACAGCGTGTTGTTCCAGCTCCAGTAGATGATCAGGCCGGCGGGAAACTTCGCCATCATGAAGGTAAAGATGACCGGCATGAACTGAAACAGCCTGGCCTGCACCGGATCGGGCGGCGGTGGGTTCATCTTCTGCTGCAGGAACATGGTGCCACCCATGATCAGCGGCCAGGCGCCGATATGCAGCAGGGGAAGGTAGGCGGCCGGATTGAACGGAAGCAGCCCGAACAGGTTGAAAACGTTGGTCGGGTCAATCTGCGACAGGTCGTGGATCCAGCCGAAGAACGGCGCCTGGCGCATCTCGATGGTGACGAAGATCACTTTGTACAGCGAGAAGAACACCGGAATCTGCACCACCATCGGCAAACAGCCCGAGGCCGGATTGACCTTCTCCGCCCGATACAGGCCCATCATCTCCTGCTGCATCTTTTGCGGATCATCCTTCAGCCGTTCTCGCAGCGCGGTCATCTTCGGCGCCAACAGCTTCATCTTGCTCATCGAGCGGTACGAGTAGTTCGCCAGCGGGAAGAACAGCGCCTTGACGAACACGGTGAACACCATGATGGCAACGCCGAAATTGCCGATCAGGCTGTTCAGCCAGTCGATCGCGATGAAGATCGGGCGGGTCAGGAACCAGAACCATCCCCAATCGACCGCATAGTCGAAGCGCGGAATGTGCAGACCGACTTCGTAGTCATGCAGGATCGAAAACACCTTGGCGCCGGCGAACACGTGGCTCACCGTCGTGACGTCGCCATTGGCCGGAGCGGTCAGCGGATCGGTCGAGATGTAGTCCACCTGATAATGATCGCCGTGGTCCTCGACATGGCGGAAATTGACTTTGGATGCCACAAGCTGGTCGGGAACCAGTGAGGTCAGCCAGTATTTGTCGGTGATGCCCGCCCAGCCACCATTGGTTGTGGCGTCATAGGCCAGGCCGTGGTTCTTTTCGCCCTCGGACTTCGTCTTGTCGTAGGAGGTCTCCTGCAGCGTTCCGCCGACCTCGCCGAGCAGGCCCTCAAACAGGACGTAATAGCCGGCGACTTCAGGTTTATAGTCACGCCGGATGCGCGACCACGGGAACAGTTGCACCGGCTGTCCGGTGGCGTTCTTCACCGTCTGGTCGACCGCGAACATGTAATTGTCGTCAACCGACATAACGATCTGGAAGGTCAGCCCGGCGCCGTTGTTCCACGACAAGGTGACCGGCCTGCCGGGCGCCAGCACGCCAGCCGATGCGGCCCAGACGGTGTCGTTGCCGGGCAGCTTGATGTCCGCGCCGGGGCCCGCCGTCCAGCCGTACTGGATATAATACGGATGGTCCTGCGACCGCGGCTCCAACAGCCGCACCAGCGGAGAGTCCGGATTGATGGTCTCGCGGTAGTCCTTCAGCACCAGATCGTCCAGCTTGGCGCCCAGCAGATTGAGCGAACCCTGCACCCGCGGGGCATCGATCTTCACCCGGGGAACGTTGCTCGGTTCGGCGGCCGGGGCAGGCGGCACGGCCGCACCGGGCGCTCCTTGCGCCGGGGCCGCCGTTGGCTCCGTGGTTTGGGCGGTTTGCTGGGGCACCGGCTTGCGCAGATGCGGCGCGATCAGCATCTGAAAACCCAGCAAAATCGCCAGCGATACCGCGATCGCCAGGAACAGCCGCTTCTGGTCCATCAATGCCCCTTCCGGCAAAGCCCGTCTTGGCCGAGCCCCTCTGGGCAACGCCTCGTATGGCCATCCGCCGTTTGGCAAGGGTGCGTATTCGGGTCAACCCCGGGCACCGGATCGATGCCCCCTTCGTGCCACGGGTTGCAGCGCAGGATACGCCTTGCCGCAAGTGCCGTTCCGCGCCCCGCGCCATGCACGCGCAAAGCCTCAACGGCATATTCGCTGCAACTCGGCCAGAAGCGGCAGTGCGACCCGATCACCGGACGCAGCGTCCATTGATACACCCGGACCAGCCCGATCGCGGCGGCCGCCGCGCCGGCCTGTAACCCGACGACCTGGGCCGACCATGTCATGCTCCGGTCCGATCCAGGGCGCGCCTGATGTCGGCCTGCAAGGTGGTGAAATTACGCCCGCGCGTACTGGCACGCCCGATCAGCACCAGGTCGACCCCCGCAACCGGGCGTTCGGCGAGCAACAGGCGCGCGGCCTCCTTCAGGCGCCGCCGGGTGCGATTGCGGACCACTGCGTTGCCGACCTTTTTGCTCACGGTGAAGCCCAGCCGGGCCGGATCGGCATCCGGCCGGGTTCGCACTTGCAACACCACCCCGCCGACCGCGGCCTTGTTGCCCGACGCTGCCACACGCAGGAACTCGGGGCGCCGTTTCAGCCGGCCGGGTTTTGCGCCAGCCGATGGCGGATGCTGGGCTGGCATCGCAGCACGTCAGCGCTTCGCGCCGGTCAGGCGGACAATTTCTTGCGGCCCTTGGCGCGGCGATTCGCCAGCACCTTGCGACCGCCCACCGTTTCCATACGGGCACGAAATCCATGCCGACGCTTGCGGACCAGCTTCGACGGTTGATACGTACGCTTCACGACTGCTCTCCGAGAACCTTTTGCCCGAACCGGCCGCCAAATCGTCCCGCCGGTGTGGCCCTTGCAAGCACGCCGACGGGTGCGCCTGCTCAGGCGACCCGCGGGAGCGGCGGCTTATACGGATGCTCCAGTCACCCGTCAATTGTCACGCATCGCGGACGGCAAAATCCGGCGTCGCGGCCACAACCATGCGCAACCGACGCACCGATGCGATGATTGAGCT
Organism: Rhodopila sp.; assembly: GCF_965277825.1. Taxonomy (NCBI): domain Bacteria; kingdom Pseudomonadati; phylum Pseudomonadota; class Alphaproteobacteria; order Acetobacterales; family Acetobacteraceae; genus Rhodopila; species Rhodopila sp. Next base: position 3,123,369 of record NZ_OZ255846.1, read on the forward strand.
GTCCGTAAGCGTTATAACCGCGCCATCACCGTCCGCGCGAATGCCTCGGCCAGCCGCCATTTCGTTTCGTTGCCGACGGCAAACACCATCTCCTGCAGACCGTCGCGCTCCAGCGCGCGGATTTGCTCGATCAGCTCATCGGCGGTTCCCACCAGGCAGGTATCCCGGATCAGTTGCTCATCGATCAATTCCGCCTCGCCCGGATGCAGATCGGTGTAGTGGAACTCGTGGGTGCGGAAATGCCGGTGCTCGGGCGGAGTCTGTTCCACCAAGGCGCAGTATGACTTCCAGATGCGACGCAGGAAGTCCGGCGGCTCGATTCCGGTCTCCTGGACCATGTCGTAGAAGTAATACACGCTCGCCATCACGTTCGGCCCGATCGAGCGTTTCAACCGGTCGGAGTCCGCTGCCTCCCCCGGCTGCAGCAGCGCCACGTTGACCAGAGTGGCATTAAGGAACCCACCGATATCGCGACCAGTCCGAGCCGCACCCTGGCGGACATGGCCCAGCGCATCCTGAACCGCCACGCCGCGCGGCGGTATCGCGAACACCAGGCCATCGCCATACTCGCCGGCCAACGCCATTGCGCGCGGACCAAAACCCGAGACATAGACCGGGATTCTGGGCTGCAGGTTGATGAACCGAGTGTCATGACGCAGCATTTTCACCGGCCGCGACCGACCCTCGAAGGCGTAGTCCATGACCTTGCCGTCCAGCAGCCCGGTCAGCACGCGCAGATAGTCCCCGAACGCCGCGATTTTCATCGGCTTCTGGCCCATCGTTCGCATCGCGGTATTGCCGGTGCCGATGCCCAGGAATACCCGCCCGGGCGCCATCCGGTTCAGCGTCGCGATCGCCGCCACGTGAACCGGCGGGATGCGGGTGCCACAGATCGCGGTACCGGGTCCGATGCGCAGCCGCTTGGTGGTCTGCGCCGCCAGGGTGCAGACGGCATATACGTCGGAGTACATCATCTGGCTGTCGGCGACCCAGGCGGAATCGTAGCCCAGATTCTCGATGAAACTGAAAAACCCGATCTCGTCGATATCCGCCATGATGCAGAAGCCGAATTTCATCGTGCGTCGCCCATCCGTGGCACCGGTCCACGGCCGGCCGGTTCGCAGCCTGCCGGAGACCGTCGGGCGCGGTCAATCCGCTGCTCACACATTGCTGTGCGACCAATGCCTTGCTGGTCGGCCGCCGCCGGCCTCCAGCGGCGGCACAATGACCAGACGCCCGGTGGCCGCCGAGACCGTTTGTGCAGCACGATCCGATTACCTGGTTCGCTGCCCCGGCACCGCCGGCGCGAATTGGCTACCGCCGGAGCGCATTGGGCTGTTGCATCTCGATCCGTCCCGCGCCACAACATCGTCGCTCAGATCGTTCAGGCTGCGCCAGGCCGGGGCCGAAAAGCAGCGGCGAATCCGGTCTGTCTGAACCCTGGTCGCGATTGGCCGTTACCTGCAAGAACGCTCGCCGGAGAATAACGCGTGTCAGCTACAACCCATGACCACGAGCATGACGATCATCACGGCCACACCCCGGGCTTCGCCGAGCGCTGGCTGTTCAGCACCAACCACAAGGACATCGGTTCGCTCTATCTGATGTTCGCGGTCACGGCCGGCGTCGTCGGCGGCATCCTATCGATGATCATGCGGGCACAGTTGATCCATCCGCACAACGACATCGTCACCTCGGGCCAGGAATGGAACACGATCATCACCGCCCACGGCCTGATCATGATCTTCTTCACGGTCATGCCGGCGCTGATCGGCGGCTTCGGCAACTGGTTCATCCCGTTGATGATCGGCGCCCCGGACATGGCGTTTCCGCGGCTGAACAACATCAGCTTCTGGCTGCTGCCGCCGGCTTTCGTGCTGATCATGATCGGCTTGTTCCTGGGCGAATCCGGCACCGGCTGGACGCTGTATCCACCGTTGTCGCTATCGACCTACGAGTCCGGCATCGGCATGGACTGCACCTTGTTCGCCCTGCATCTCGCCGGCGTTTCGTCGCTGCTGGGCGCGATGAATTTCATCGTCACCATCTTCAACATGCGCGCCCCCGGCATGACGCTGCACAAGATGCCGCTGTTCATTTGGAGCGAACTGGTCACCGCCTTCCTGCTGGTGCTGGCGATCCCGGTGCTGGCCGGCGCCATCACCATGCTGATCTGCGACCGTAATTTCGGCACCGCGTTCTTCGACCCCGCCGGCGGCGGCGACCCGGTTCTGTTCGAGCACCTGTTCTGGTTCTTCGGCCACCCCGAGGTCTACATCATGATCCTGCCGGCATTCGGGATCGTCAGCCACGTGGTCTCGACGTTCAGCCGGAAACCGATCTTCGGCTATCTCGGCATGGTTTACGCCATGATCGCCATCGGCGTGGTCGGCTTCGTGGTCTGGGCGCACCACATGTTCGTCTCCGGCATCGATGTCGATACGCGTGCCTATTTCATGGCTGCCACCTTGATCATCGCGGTGCCGACCGGCGTCAAGGTGTTCTCGTGGATCGCAACGATGTGGGGCGGTTCCATCGAGCTAAAGACCCCGATGCTATGGGCGATCGGCTTCATCTTCGTGTTCACCATCGGCGGCGTAACCGGCGTCGTGCTGGCCAACGCCGGCATCGATGAAGTGGTGCACAACACCTATTATGTCGTCGCCCACTTCCACTACGTGCTGTCGCTGGGCGCGGTGTTCGGCATCTTCGCCGGATTCTACTACTGGATCGGCAAGATGTCCGGCCATCAGTATCCGGAGTTCTGGGGCAAGGTGCATTTCTGGCTGACCTTCATCGGCGTCAACCTGACCTTCTTTCCACAGCATTTCCTCGGGCTGTCCGGCATGCCGCGGCGTTATCCGGACTACCCGGCGGCGTTTGCCGGCTGGAACTTCGTGTCCTCGATCGGCGCGTTCGTCAGCGGGCTGGCAACAGTCGTGTTCCTCTATGTCTGCTACCGCACCTTCGTGTCCAAGGAGCACGTCGCCGACAACTATTGGGGCGAGGGGGCCACCACGCTGGAGTGGACCCAGACCTCGCCGCCGGCACACCACACTTATCTTGAACTGCCGATGATCCGCTGAATCCGATTGCTCCGGCGCGGGTCGGCATGGCAGGAAGCGCGCCATGTCGACCCGCCCCCCGCCGCCGACCGGCGGTTTGCCGATCCGCCACTTGCCGACCCGCCGCTTGCTGTTGGCAAGCGCTGTTCCGGCCGTGTTGTCGGTGCCCGCCTGGGCGATCCCAAGCGATAGCTTCCGAGGCTTCCTGAACAGCGTAAGGATCGACGCAGGCCGGGCGGGCATTCGACCGACCACGCTGGACAGTGCCTTCGCCGGCGTCGAGCCGAACCAGAAAGTGCTGGATCGCGACCAGCATCAGCCTGAATTCACGATGACCTGGGCGCGCTACCGCAGCCTCGTCATCACCGAAAAGCGCATTCTCGCCGGCCGCCAGGCGGTCATCGCGAACCGAGCGCTGTTCCAGCGGGTTGAACAGCGCTACGGCGTCAATGCCGCCCCTATTGCCGGCATTTGGGGCCTCGAATCCAGCTTCGGCACCGGCACCGGCGATTTCCGGGTGGTCGAGGCGCTGGCCACGCTGGGCTGGGAGGGCAGGCGCGCCAGCTTCTTCCGGGGTGAACTGATGGCGGCGCTGAAAATCCTCGACCACGGCGATGTCGCACCCACCGGAATGACCGGATCCTATGCCGGCGCGATGGGCCAGCCGCAATTCATGCCGTCCAGCTACCTGCGTTATGCGGTGGATTTCGAGGGCAACGGCCGACGCGACATCTGGACCAGCCGCCCCGATGTGCTGGGCTCGATCGCCAACTATCTGGCACAATCGGGCTGGCGTCCGGGGCAGACCTGGGGCCAGGCGGTCAGCCTGCCGCCAGGCCTGGACGCGGCGGGACGCGAGGCCAAACGCCCGCTCTCGGAATGGGTGCAGGCCGGCGTGCGGCCGGCCGGCGGACGCTGGGAGGCGACGTCGGAGACCCCGACCGGGCTGGTGGCGCCGGACGGATCAGGCGGCGAGGTATTCGCCGTGTTCGGCAATTTCGCCGCGATCCGCCGCTACAATCCATCCGACTTCTACGCCATCGCGGTCGGCCTGATTGGCGATCGGGTGTTGACGTGACGTCGGGCCCCGTCAGCGAAGGGATGGGGTGGCCACGATTTGTTCCAGCAAGCCTGCCGGCCATTCCCTCGCTTGCCTCAACCCTGGCGCTTGCCTCAACCCTGGCTCTAACGCTGGCCGCGTCATGCTGTAGTGTGACACCGGCGCTGCATCCTGACCCCCACTACGTCCTTGGGAAGCCATACCAGGCCGAACATCACTGGTATTATCCGCAAGAAGCCTTCGACCTCGACGAAACCGGTCTGGCCACTGTGGCGAAGAACGACTCCCCTCGGCTGACCAGCGACGGAGAGGTGTTCGACCAGACCGCGCTCGCGGCGGCCCACCCCACGATCCAGCTCCCGGCCATTGCGCGTCTGACCAATCTGGAAAACGGCCGCGAGGTGACCGTCCGTCTGAACGACCGCGGCGCGGGTGATCCGCACCGCCTGGTCGAGATCACCCGACGCACCGCCCAACTGCTCGGCATTCCACCAGACAGTATCGCCCGCATACATTTGCGCGTACTGCCCAGTGACAGCCATGCAGCGACGGATGCACTGCCCGACGCGCCAAGGCTGGCGCTGAACATTGCCCCGCGCGGCGGGTTCCAGGTCGCCGAACTGGCGCCCCCTCCCGGCGTGCGCCAGAGCGACCGCGAGGCGTTGCCGGCTACCAAAGTGGTTGCCGCGGCGGAGTTCCAGACCCCGGCGCCGCCGCTGCGGCTACCCGAAATCGTCAGTCAGACGGCGGCGCGGCCGGGACGGCTGATGGTCCGGCTGGATAGCTTCGACGAATATCACTACGCGGCGGTGCAGCGTGCCAAGATGGCCGCGGCCGGTGCCCGCATCGTCCCGGTGCTGGATGGCCGCACCCGCCGGTTCCGGGTGGATGTCGGCCCGTTGCCCGACATCGCTCGTGCCGACGCGGTATTGGATCAAGCCCTCGCATCCGGCATCCCGGATGCCAGGATCGTGGTGGATTAGAGAGGTACCGTCGAGATGCTGACCCGTCGTCTTGGCTTGCTTGCATCCGCCCTGGTGATCGGGGCGGGATCGGCTCTGGCGCAATCGAAACGGCCATCCGCGCATGGCCGCAAAGCCAAGGGCGACGCCGCGCCCGCCGGCGATCCAGCCGACACCCCGCTAGGCCCGGTCGATACCACCGCGCGGTGGGCCTACATGCAGGACTTCAACACCGGTGCAAGCCTGCTGGAAAAGCAGCCGGACGAGGAAATGCCGCCATCCTCGATGACCAAGCTGATGACCATCTACCTGGTCTATGACCGGCTGAAACAAGGCCGCATGAAGCTCGACGACGAACTGCCGGTGAGCGAAAAAGCCTGGCGCATGCAAGGCTCGAAAATGTTCGTTCCGGTCGGCGGGTCGGTGAAGGTGGAGGACCTGATCCGCGGCGTCATCGTGCAATCCGGCAACGACGCTGCCATCGTGCTGGCCGAAGCCATCGGCGGATCGGAAGAACAGTTCGTCGAACAGATGAACGCCAAGGCCAAGCAACTCGGGCTGACGCATACATTCTTCAAGAATTGCACCGGTTGGCCCGATCCCGAACAGCACATGAGCTGCCGCGACATCGCCACCCTCGCCGGTCATATCATCCGCGACTTCCCCGAATACTACCATTACGATGCCGAGAAAACCTTCCGCTACGACGGTATCGAGCAGGGCAACCGTAATCCTATGGTGCAGAAGGGCACGGCGGACGGACTGAAGACCGGCCATACCGATGCCGGCGGTTACGGCCTGGTCGCCAGTTCGAAGCGCAACGACCGCCGCCTGATCCTGGTGCTCAACGGCCTCGAGTCGATGCATCAGCGCGCCGAGGAGTCCGAACGCCTGATGGACTGGGGATTCTTCAACTTCGAGGATGTCATGCTGTTCAGCGCCGGCGACGTCATCGAACATGTCCCGGTCTGGCTCGGCACTGAGCCAGCCGTGCCGGTGGTGGCGGGCCGCGACCTGACCGTTACGATGCCGCGCAACTGGCGCAAGAAGGCCTCGGTCAAGCTCAGCTACGATGCGCCGCTGACCGCCCCGGTCGGCAAGGGCGACACCGTCGGCCAACTGACCCTGACCGGCGACGGCGTGCCGCATCTCGATGTTCCGCTGCTGGCCGCGGTCGATGTGCCTCGGTTGGGGCTGCCGGGTCGCGCCATGGCGGTGCTGTCGAAATACGTGACCGGCACTTGACTGCGCACAGCGTGACCGGCGCATGACCTTGGGCCGCTTCATCACGCTGGAGGGCGGCGAGGGTGCCGGCAAGACAACTCAATCCGCCTTGTTGGCGGATGCGCTGATCGCGCTGGGGCTGCAGGTCATCCGCACAAGGGAACCGGGCGGCACGCCGGGTGCCGAACTGCTGCGCGGTATCCTGCTGGACGGGTCGATCGACTGGGCGCCGCGGGCAGAAACGCTGCTGCATTTCGCCGCCAGGGCCGAACACTTGGCAAAGACGATCCTGCCCGCGCTGCATGCCGGCAGGTGGGTGATCTGCGACCGGTTCCAAGACTCCACCCTGGCCTACCAAGGCTATGGACAGGGGGCGCAGCGCGACCTCATCATCCTGCTGGCTGACCACTCAGAAGTGGCGCCCGACCTGACGATCGTGCTGGACCTCGACGAACCGATCGCCACCCAAAGGATCGGCCGGCGAGGCGACGCCGCCGACCGCTATGAACGCCTGGACGCGGCGTTCCATGCCCGTGTTCGCCAAGGTTTTCGCGAAATCGCCGCCGCCGAACCGAAGCGCTGCGTGCTAGTGGACGCCTCGGCGAGTGTCGAAGCCGTCCACACCGCCATGATGACGGCGGTGCGGACCCGGCTGCTTGATTGATCCGGCCGATTTGAACCCTCGGCCTGGCGACCCGTATCAGTAGGCCAGCGCCTCCTGCTCGACCGGCACCCAGCGTCCGTTCTTTACCACGGTCAGGAAAGACTTGGTCGATGCGTGATGTTGGTCGGGTCCAAATGACAGCACCGAACCAAAGATATCCTTGTAGTCGTGGATGCTCTCCATGCCCTTGATGAAACTGTCGACCGTCAGGTCCTTGCCGGCGTTCTGCAGTCCAAGCAGAACCAGGTGGGCGGCGGTGTATCCGACTTCGCCGTGGAAGTTTGGCTCGCGGCCGTAGCGCGCCTTGTACTTCTTGGCGAACGCCTGGACCTCGGGGCGCGGGTCGTCGGGATAGGCATACAGGGCGGGGGTCATGCAGTAATAACCCTCGGTGGCGCCCCCCGGCAGTGACGCGATCGCGGTGTCATAGGACGCGAACTGGCCCACCAAATCGACATTCCAGCCCATCTTGCGCACTGTCTGGATGATGATGTTGGTGTCGCGCACGATGGTGCCCAGCATGATCGCGTCACAACCGGCATCGTGCAGTTTTTCCATCGCCCCGTTGAAATCGGTGTCGGTCGGGCGGTGCGCGGTGGTGGCCACGACCGTCAGGCCCAGCGCCTGGGTCTCCGCAACCACGCCGGCCAGCACGTCCTTGCCGAAGTCGGAATCCTGATAGGACACGCAAAACTTCTTGCGACCCTTGGTTTGTGCGAAGTATTTCACCGCCGACCGCATTTCATCGTAGTACGAGGCGAACTGCGCGAATTTCAACCGATTGTAAGGCTCGTACATCGACCGCGCGGCGGTCAGCGGAAACATGTTTGGCACGTCCTTGGCGAACTGAGCCGGCATGTTGGCATCGTTCATCGGCGTGCCGCCGTCGCCGATCGCCAGGAAGATGTCGTCGTTGTTCAGCAGCTTGTTCATCGCCTGAACCGCGCGCGGCACGGTGTACTGCATATCCTCGGCAATGAACTTGATCTTGCGGCCATTGACGCCGCCGGCGGCATTGGCCTCGTCGAACGCCATCCGGATGGCGTCGGTGTTGTTGACCCCCTGGACGGCCGTGACACCCGAAAGATCAGAGGCTGTTCCGATGATGATTTCGCTGTCGGTAACCCCGCGAACCGGGGCGGCCGCATGCGCCATCGAGACGGTCAGCAACAGACCGCCGGCAAGAACCGGCAGCCAGCCCTTCACAGACTTCAACCTCATCGTTCACCCCTTCCCTGACTCGGCCGTGCCATCACCGCCAAGACTTGTTGATTTGCCAGGCATTGCCCGGACCGCCGGACGCTAGCCGGGTCCACGCGGCGCGCCAAGGGGCGGGGAAGAAGGCCACGACGTTGCCCTTGACCCGGAAGGGCTTGGCGGGGGTGCGATGAACCATCCGGCGAACAAACCCAACGTAAAATTGACACCCGTTAGGCTACAGGCTACGCTTGGGCGTGATAAAGAGCTTTCGGCATCGCGGCTTGAAGCGGCTTTTCGAGCGTGGCGACCGGGCGCAAGTCGGCGCTGATATGCTCGACAAGATCGAGAACATCCTTGCGAAACTGGATACGTCGAACGCGCCGGAAAAGATGGACCTGCCCGGCTACCGGCTTCACCCACTCAGGGGCAACCTGAAAGGTTTTTGGGCCGTCACGGTTCGCGCCAACTGGAGGATTGTCTGGCGCTTCGAGGGCGAGGACGCCGCGGACGTAGACCTGATCGATTACCACTAGGAGACTTCAACTCATGCCGATGAAGAACCCCCCACATCCCGGCCGGATTGTCCGGCAGGATTGCCTTGGGCCCTTGGGCTTGAGCGTGACGGATGGCGCGAAGGCGCTTGGCGTCTCGCGTAATGCCCTGTCCGAACTGGTGAACGAGCGGCGCGGCATTTCCCCGGAAATGGCGATCCGGCTTGATAAGGCGTTCGGTGGCGGCGCTGACTCTTGGCACCTCATGCAGGCCAACTACGACATGGCGCAGGCCATGAAGCAGGCCGACCAGATCAAGGTGCAGCGCTTTCCCCAGCCAACCCTTGGGGCAGAATGACCGACGTAAACCGCACAGCATTGAGGTGAGAACAATCAAAAAGCACAGAGTGCGGACCGTCGAAATAATGGATGAGGTCGCTAAATCCGAGGCTTGCGGCAGGATAATCAAAGATCCACCTGACTGGTCCAAAATTCCAGTATTATAGAGTAATATTTGCAGCGCAATGCAGCGTTTAGTTACATGGGCGGATTGAACCGCGTCGCGGGGGCCTCCGACGCGACGTGCAGAAAGCCGCCTACGTTGGAAGCTTGAACCCTTTGCGCATGGTTCCTGCATCCGGAAGCTTGAACCCTTGGCGCATTGGTTTCGGGAACAGACGGCGCGCATTTTGCCTGTCGTTGGCGCGAAGCGGACGCGGTGCCTTCGCCCTGAACTTGGGGACAAAGCAAATACATACCTCTCCCGGTTGGTCAGCAACATGCCCGAGCGTGCAAGGCACAAGTAGTACCCGTGAAGCGCACGGCCCGTCGCCTCGATCGATCCGTGTGTGCCATGGCTCTCGAACAGGATCGGCCGCACCGATCATCGGACACGATGACAGGTTAAAAGCCAGTGCTTATACAATCACCACCGGTCGCACCGGAGCGCCCGTCGCGCCGCGGATCTTGGTCGCCAGCAGGATGAAGCAGGCGGCGTGGATGTGCGCCGCCGCCAGTTCCTCCAGCGCCAGGTTCTCGATCAGATACACCCCGCATTCCGCCAGGGCGAACTGGTGCACCGGCATCAGCAACGTCTTGTCAGGGTTCGGCAGCACCTCGACCGCCATGTTGTCGGCACCGATCGCCACGATGCCCTGGTCGATCAGCCATTTCGCCGCCGCTACGTCCACGCCGGGTTCACCCTCCAGGTATCGAGCGTTGTCGATGCCGAAATATCGCCCCCAGCCGGTGCGGATCAGTGCGATATCGCCGGGCTCGACCGCAAATCCGCCGTTGTCGGCCGCCCGCTTCAAGTCATCGGGCGACACCGTTTCCCCCGGGCCCAAGTGCGACGCGCCGCCGACGTCGAAAAGCACCGCTCGTGTGATCATCGGCGGCGCATGTTCGATGCCCAGGCGGTCCAGTCCCCAATCGGTCACCACCTCGGCCGCCTGGTTGCCGTTGTACAGCATCTCTCCGTTGGAAAAATGCCCAAGCGCATCGATATGGGTGCCGACATGGGCGGTCATCTCGATGCGTTCCAGATTGGTCCCGGCGTCGTTGGTCGCACCCATCCGGCGGCGGCGCTTGATGGTGTCGCGCCAGGACCCGAAGATCGACATCAGGAACGGTGTCTGGTTCGGCGCCATGAATGGCGCGCCCATGTAGATCTCGTGGCTTAGGTCTAAAACCCGGCCCTGTCGTACCGAGGCCAACGCCGCCAGCCGCTTTTCGACGGTCAGCAGGTTGCCGGCGCCGATCTGGTCGGTCGGTCCCCACCGCGAGTGGCTGTGTATCAGGTTCGGCATAACGCTGCTCCGTTTCCGTGCTGGCGACAGCGTGCCATCGCCTCGCCGGGTCGGGCAACCAGGTCCCAACCACCCGGCCAGCAGCGCCACCAGTGGCGCAACCCAGGCGACATCGACAGCACCGCGCGCAATCGACGGAAAACGCCGTCACCCGTCCGCCGTGCCCGCGCAGGGCTGGGCAACCGGCGCGGCGCCGGACATGGTTGCCCGATGTCCGATCTGAAACCGCCCTCCAACGCCCGTCTCTGGCTGTTGCTCGCCGCCGCCTTCGGCACTTTTTCCATCGGCGCCGGCTTCATGCACGCCTACACCGTCTTCCTGGTGACCTTCATCGATGCCTTCGGATGGTCCAGGGCCCAGGTCTCGCTCGCCTACGCGGTGTCGCAGATCGTCAATGGGATCAGCTCACCGCTGGTCGGATGGCTGGTCGACCGTCTGGGACCGCGGCGGCTGATCCTGATCGGCGGCTCGTTGCTGACCGCGGGCCTGCTGGCCAATTCCTGGGCCACCCAGCTCTGGCACATCGTCGTGCTGTATGGCGTGGTGATGACATTGGGCGCCAACTGCCTCGGCCTGGTGGTGTTCGTGCCGCTACTGTCGCGGTATTTCGTGCGCAACCGAGGCATGGCGGTGTCCGTCGTTCAGTCGGCCAACGGTTTTGCCCGGGCGTTCTCGGCGCCGGCAGCGACGCTGATGATCTCCGGCCTCGGCTGGCGCGGAGCCTATCTGTGGCAGGGCCTGTTCATGGGCGTGCTGGTGCTGCCACTGGCCTCGCTGTTCCGTGGAGTAGGGCAGGGCGGCCGTCGCCAAAGCGCCACCGACGCCGAGGGCTGGACCGTCCGCCAGGCGGTGCGGACGCCGCACTTCTGGCTGCTGTTCTCGGTCTATCTTTTCACCGGCCTGGGCAGCTTCCTGGTCGCGCTGCACCAACTGGCGTTCGCGGTGAATATCGGGTTCAACCAGCTCTACGCCGCCGGAGTGCTAGGCATGGGCGCGTTCCTGTCGCTGCCGGGCGTGATCGTCACCGGCACGCTGTCCGACTATGTCGGGCGCGAGGTATCGGCAGTGGTCACCTACGGTACATCTATCCTCGGGGTGATCTTCGGGCTGCTGATCACCTCGCCCGATCAGCATTTGCTGCTGTGGCTGCACGCCTGCTTCTTCGGGCTGACCTGGGGCGCGCGAGGTCCGGCGATCACCGCCAAGACCGCCGATTTGTTTCCCGGCCCCAACCTGGGCGCCATCCTTGGGGTAATCACCATCGGCACCGGCCTTGGCGCGGCCGGAGGGTCCTGGCTGGCCGGTTTCGTGTTCGACACTACCGGCAGCTATCGGGTCGCCTTCAGCCTGTCGATCGTATTTTACGTCGCCGGCGGGATCGCCTTCTGGGCGCTGCGCCGGCCGCCGGCAATCCAGGCGTAGTGGACAACCGGCGCGCCGGACAGGCATCCTTCGTTTGCTTGCCGACAGCGAGGCCCGCCATGTCCGATGTGCTGCTTCCGCTGACGCTGGATTTCCTCGCCTGGCTCGCGGCGCGACCGCGCGACTATGCCGTTGTGATGGAGGCCTGGCGCACATCCTGTCCCCGGCTGACGGTGTGGGAGGACGCGATCGACGCCGGCCTGGTCACCCGGAGCGCCGACCGACCGACCCGGATCGAACTGACACCGCGCGGAACCGCGCTGCTGGCTGCAAACCGGGGCAACCGATGACCGACTATGACACCGACATATTGGTCTGGTCCGAACGCCAGGCCGACCTGCTCCGAAAGGTTGCCGCCGGCGAGCGGATCAACGACCAGGTGGATTGGGAAAACGTCATCGAGGAGATCGAGAGCGTCGGCGACGAGCAACGCCACGCCGTCGAGTCGCTCCTGCTGCGCGCATTGCTCGATATGCTGAAAGCCGACGCTTGGCCGCTGTCGCGTGACGCGCCGCACTGGCAGTCCGAAGCCCGCGTGTTTCGCGCCCAGGCGGCAAATCGCTTTACCCCCTCGATGCGGCAACGCCTTGATCTGGACCGGATCTACCGCCAGACGCTGCGGGCGCTGCCCGAGACGATCGACGGGCAACCTCCCTTGCCGGTGCCGGAGGTGTGCCCGGTGACGCTCGACGAACTGCTGGACGACGGGTCGTGACTTGACTGCAACGGCGCGACCCGGTCAAGCAAATCACCCCGCTGCCGCTGATCCATGGCCTGACTGCCTCCAACGTTGCCGCAAAGAGCGGCGACGGAAGCCACCCAGTTGCATCCTGTGACGCCGTCTGGCTAAACCGCCGCCGCGTCACCAGGAGCAGCCGTCATGCCCGTCAACCCCGCCGACAGCCCCATCCTGGGCACACTCTACGGCAGCGACGCGATGCGCGCGGTGTTCGACGAGTCGCGCTATTTCCAGCGCATGCTCGACGTCGAGGCCGCACTCGCCCGGGTCCAGGGCCGTCTCGGCATCATCCCCAATAGCGCGGCCCAGGCGATCATCGCCGCTGCCCGCATCGAAAACCTCCGCACCGAGGACCTCGCCGCCAGCGCCCGCAACGTCGGCTATCCGGTCGTCGGCCTGGTCGCCGGCCTGTCCAAGGCAGCCGGGGAGGCCGGCGGCTGGACCCATTGGGGTGCCACCACACAGGACATCATGGACACCGCCACCGTGCTTCAGGTTCGCGATGGCCTTGACCTGATCGAGGCCGAGTTGGCCGCCATCCTGGCCGCGCTGACCGCCCAGGCCGACAAGCACCGAAACACCGTGATGGCCGGACGCACCCATCTGCAACAGGCGCTGCCGGTCACCTTCGGCCTGAAATGCGCGGTCTGGGCGATGCCCTTCCTGACCCATCTGGATCGGCTGCGACAACTGAGGGTTCGTGTCCAACAGGTCGAATTCGCCGGCGCCGCCGGTACCCTGGCCTCGCTCGGTGACCAGGGCATCGCAGTGATGCAAGCGCTGGCCACGGAACTTGGTCTGACGCCGCCGCTCGCACCCTGGCACGTCTGTCGCGATGCGCTGGCGGAAACGGTCAGCTTCCTGGGGCTCATCACCGGGTCATTGGCAAAGATCGCCACCGACATCATCCTGCTGGCGCAGACCGAGGTGGGCGAGGTCGCCGAACCCTATGACGCCGGACGCGGCCAGTCCTCCACCATGCCGCAGAAGCGCAATCCGATCGCTTCGGAATACATCCTCGCCGCCGCCCGCATGGTCCAGGCCCTGGTCCCGGTCATGCAGGGCGCCATGGCGCAGGACCACGAACGCGCCACCGGCCCCTGGCAGGCCGAGGCGCTGGCGCTGCCGCAAGCCTTCGTCCTCACCCACGGCGCGCTGCTGCACACCCGCGCGATCGCGGAGGGCATGGTGGTCGATGCGGCCAAGATGCGGGCCAACCTGGATCTGACCCACGGACTGATCGTGTCGGAGGCGGTGATGATGGGCCTCGCTCCGGTGCTCGGTCGCGGCGAGGCGCACCACATCGTCAAACGGGCCTGCGATATCGCCTTGACCGAGAAAGTATCGCTGGCCGACGCCCTGACGCGAGAACCATCGGTGTCGGCCCGCCTCGACCGCGCCGCGATCGAGAAACTGATCGATCCGGCCAAGTATCTGGGCAGCGCGCAGGGCTTCATTGACCGCGTCCTGGCCGCCGCCAGGTAGATCCCAACCCAGCGCCGAGCCCCAGCGCCGAGACGCAGCGCCGGGCGGCGTCCAAGCGGACCTAGAGCGCTTTCAGGGTGACCGTAAACGGTCACCGCGCTCTAGCTCTTTGTTTGAGCGAGCAACTTTATCAGCCTGACTTTCCTGTCAGGCTGATGTTGCTCTAGCCGAGCGCGCCCCATGACAGCACGCGGCGGATCCGGACCGCGATGACCGGAAGCGGGCCGAGCTCCATTTCGCGGTATTGTGGGTAGCGAGCGCGCAACTGCTGCTGTGCCTGGTCGTGCTCGTCCCCCGCGGTCAGGATCTCGGCCGCACCGCGCAGCATGATCCAGCCCAGCCGGGTCCAGTCCTCGTCCCAGACGTCCACCGTAACCGCCACCGCCGGGTTTTCCTCGATGTTGCGGATGCGCTTCAGCTTGATGTCGCCGCGCTTGGGTTTCTCATCGACGGTGATGTAAAGCGACAGCCCACTCAGGCAGAAACACACCGGCACCAGATGCGGCGCGCCGGAGTGATCCGCCGTCGCCAGATGCGCCACCCGAGCGCGGTCGATAAACTGCCGTTGCACATCGCTCAGCATGGCGCCACCATACTGAAGATGCCGCCGGACGGCGACCGGTATGAACGCTGATCCGCCGCGTTGAGGGAGGACACATCATGGCCGATGCCGCGATCAGCCCAACAAGCACGACTGCCAAACTGCCGCGCACGCCGCCGCAAATCCTCGGGCCGTTCTATCCGTTCATGCTGACGCCGACCGAGAGCGGTGACCTGACCGGCGGCGGCCAGGCCAAAGGCACCATTCTGTATCTTTCCGGACGCATCCTGGCGGACAATGGCCAGCCGGTTGCCGGCGCCAAGGTTGAGATCTGGCAGGCCAACGCCGCCGGGCGTTATCCGCACCCGAACGACGAAAATACCGAGGCTGCGCTGGACGACAATTTCAACGGCTTTGCCGTGACCAAAACCGACGGACAAGGGCGCTACGCATTTAAGACCGTGCGGCCGTCAGCCTATCCGGCGGCTCCGGGGCGGTGGCGCCCGGCGCACATCCATTTCTCGGTCACCGCGAAGTACGAGCAACTCGTCACCCAGATGTATTTTGAGGGTGACCGCTATAACGAGACCGATAGCTGGCTGAACAGCGCCAGCCGCAAGGACCTGTTGATCACCGACCCTGCACCGGTGATCGGCAAGGAGCCGGGGGCGCAGCAGGTGACGTTCGACATCGTATTGACCCGGGGATAGCGGCGACGATCATGGTTGATCGGAAACTGGAGCGGTGATGTCACCGCCGCTCCGCCGCTTTCACCCTTTGCCATCCGGCTTCCATTTCCGCCAGGGATAGCTCGGACAGAGTCTTCGCCTCCGCGTCAAAAATGCGCTCCATGGCATTGAACCTGCGACAGAATTTCTCGTTCGCCAGCCGTAGACAGGTCTCCGGTTGCAGACCCAGCTTGCGCGCCAGATTCGCCAGCACGAACAGGAGATCGCCCACTTCGTCGCCCAATCGAGTTGGATCAGCGTCTGAAAGTTCGTCGCGAAGCTCTTGGATTTCCTCGTCAAGTTTCGCCAGAACCTGATCCACGTCCGGCCAGTCGAAGCCAACCCTTGCGGCACGGCCGGTCAACTTCAGCGCTCGCGTCAAGGCGGGCAGGGCGGTCGGCACGCCGGCCAGCGCGCCGGATTGCCGCCGCGCCGCTCGTTCGGCCGATTTCTGCACCTCCCACGCCGCCGTCTGGTCGGAGGCATTCCGTGCGGCGGCATCACCAAACACATGAGGATGGCGCCGTATCATTTTGTCACTGATGGATTTCGCGATCTCGGCGAACCCGAACAGGCCAGCCTCCTCGGCGATCCGAGCGTGGTAGACGACCTGGAAAAGCAGGTCTCCCAGCTCGTCCGGCAGCGCGGAAAAATCCCGCTGCGCAATGGCATCCGCGACTTCATAAGCTTCTTCAATGGTGTATCGGGCAATGGTCTCGAAGCTCTGCGTCCTGTCCCACGGGCAGCCCGTCGCCGGATCGCGCAGCGCAGCCATGATCTCGAGCAGGCGGCGGAGTTCGGCTTCAGCCGAGACGGCGGGATCGGACATTGCACAGCTAGTCTAGAGCATGTTCGCGCCGGGCGGAACTTTCAAGGCACGTGACGCATGCGACAAACACCGAATTAGGCCATTTTTGGCATGCACCGTCATGCTGAAAATGGTGTTGTCCGGCTGGTCGCATGCAACGCCCGGTTTTCGCTCGAAGGGACTGGCTGGCTCTTGATCATCGCAAGGATTGATCGACAACCGGTTTGCCGGTTGATTGCCGCCGCATGGACGATGACCTTGACGACGCGCCGCTACCGCAACTGCCCGGCGGCAAATTCTACATGACGCCATTGGGTCGCCAGCGGCTGCAGGCGGAGTTGGCGGCAACCCGCGGCGAACGGCACCGCGTGGTGGAGATCGTCGCCTGGGCCGCTGGCAATGGCGACCGCAGCGAGAACGCCGACTACAAAGAGGGCAAGCGCCGGCTGCGCGAGATCGACCGCCGGCTGCGTTTCCTGACCAACCGCATCGCCCATGCCGAGGTCTTCGATCCGGCCCAGCAGACCCAGCGCGACCGGGTGTTCTTCGGCGCCACGGTGACCTACGCCAACCAGCGTGACGAAGAACTCACCGTCACCATCGTTGGCGTCGACGAGGCCGACATGGCGGCAGGGAAAATCAGCATCGGCTCACCGGTTGCACTTGCCCTGCTGGGCGCGCGTCGCGGCGACGAGATTTCCGTGCGCACCCCGCGCGGGCCCGAGGCGCTGGAAGTCGTCGACATCACTTACCCGCCGCCACCCTCCTAAGCCGCCTTCGCCAACCGGATCCCGCTGGCGTCGAACGCGCTGAGCAGCGCCGCCCTCTGCGCCTCGGTCAGCGCAAGGTGCGGCGGACGAATGTTCAGCCACCGCGTATCGCCGGTGTTCCGCGCCACCAGCGTCTTCAGCGCCGGGATCAGCGGCACCGAGGTCACCGCCTTGCGCGTCGCCGACAAAATCTCCTGCGCCGCAACTGCCTTGGCGTTGTTCCAGTTCGCATAGACCTCGGCGCCCAGCGCGCAATTCACGTTCGACGCCGCGGTGATCGACCCCGCGCTGCCCTTCCGCAGCAACGACAGCAACAACGAATCATCGCCGGCATAGATCTCGAACCCGGCGCCGGCGAAAGCCTCGACGTAGGCCAAGCTGTTGGCATAGTCGCCTGAACTATCTTTGATGCCCTTGATCTTGCCGGGGTTGGCCCGCAGCAACCGAGCGATGAAATCGACCGAGAACGGGATCGCCGACTGCTGCGGAAAATTGTACAGATACAACTTGATGTCGCCGCCGACGCGCTGGATCACCTCGTGGAAGTAAGCCAGCAGCCCGTCATCGGATGGGTTCTTGTAGTAGAATGGCGGCAGCAGCAGCGCGCCCCGGCAGCCTAATTCGCCGGCCTTGCGGGTCAGCAGCACGGTGTCGGTCATCGCGGTCGTGCCGGTCCCCGGCAGCATCTTCGCCGCCGGAATCCCGCGTTCGGCCAACCCCTCCAGCACCGCGATCCGTTCGCTGACGCCAAGGCTGTTCGCCTCCCCGGTGGTGCCCAGCACCGCCAGCCCGTTGCAGCCATTGGCGAGCAGCCAGCGACAATGCGCAGCCATCCGATCGAGGTCGATCGACAGGTCGGCGTTCATCGCCGTCACCACCGCGGCATTGATCCCGCCATACAGGGCGTCCTTCAGCATCACGCCGTCTCCTTCAGATCCTCGGGCCGTTCGTCATCCTTCGGCCGGCTGGCCCGGGGTGGCTTGCCCGGCCATTGCACGACATGGTCCTCCAGCGCGCCGGCGCGTCGTTCACTCACCGCCCGACCGCGCACCGAGACGCCGGCTCGATGCACCGTATCGGGGTCTCCCGATACCAGCGGATGCCACCAGGCCAGGCCCTTGCCGTCGCGCACTCGGCGATAGGCGCAGGATGGCGGCAACCAGTCGATCGCCTGGAGTGCTGCCGGGGTGAGGCCGACGCAATCGGGGACCCGACGCTGCCGACGCGGATAGTCGCTGCAACGGCAGGATTGCAGATCCAGCAACCGGCAGGCGACGTTGGTGAACGACAGCTCGTTGGTCTCCTCATGCCGCAACTTGTGCAGGCAGCAGCGGCCGCAGCCGTCGCACAGCGCTTCCCATTCGTCCCCGGTCATCTGCTCCAGCGACTTGGTCTTCCAGAACGGCTCCATGACCGCGGACCCTACAGCCGGCGCCCCCGGCAGGGCAAGGAAGCGTCTTGTTGGGCATCGGAATCGCCGGCGGCGGTATCTCGTGTGTGCGGTGGAATACTGCCATCATGGCAGGCTCGATCATCTGGCCGATCGGCCAAAAATTAGGAGCAGCCCGGTGCCGGCTTTATCCAATCTGACCGGATTCGCACTGTTGACCCTAGGGCTGGCGCTGACGCCCGGCCCCAACATGATGTATCTGGTGTCACGCTCGATCTCCCAAGGGCGCGTGGCCGGCCTGATATCGCTATGCGGGGTCGCGGTCGGTTTCCTGTGCTACATGTGTAGTGCGGCCTTCGGCATCACCGCGCTGCTGCTGGCGGTGCCCTATGCCTATGACGCACTGCGGTTCGCCGGCGCGATGTATCTGCTGTACCTTGCTTGGCAAGCGGTCAGGCCCGGCGGCCGGTCGCCGTTCCAGGTGCGCGTGCTGCCGGCCGACAGCGGGGCGCGGTTGTTTGTCATGGGCCTGTTGACAAACCTGCTGAACCCCAAGATCGCCGTGCTGTATCTGTCGTTGCTGCCGCAATTCATCGATCCGGGTCAGGGCGGCGTGCTGGCGCAATCGTTGCTGCTGGGTGCGACACAGGTGGCGATCAGCATCAGCATCAACGCGGTCATCGCGATGACCGCGGGAAGCATCGCGCTGTTTTTAGCGAAGCGACCATGGTGGCTGGTGGCGCAACGCTGGCTAATGGGCACCGTTCTCGCCGGCATGGCGCTGCGGATGGCGGCTGACTCGCGCAGGTGAAGGGGGGGCCTTATGGCGGCATCTGCGCCAATCTCGATGGCCCGCTTGCAAGCATCTTGGGCGCCGCGCTGTGAGCATCCCGGGCGGCAGGCCGGCGTCAAGCCGGATCGGCGTCGTTATCCTGATCGTCCCCCGATATGGCCGAGAGTGCGGCGATGTCAAACGAAGCCACGGTTCCGCCGGACAGGCTGATCCAGCCGGCGTCGCGCCAGGCGCCCAGATGCTTGTTGACGAGTTCCCGGCTCACACCGGCCATCAGGCCCAATTCACCTTGCGACAGGTGCAGCCCAAGCCGGTCCGGGGGGTGCCGGTCCGATGGCGCCAGTCTGGCCAGCAAAAGCACAGTCTTGGCCAGCCGCGCCGGCGCGGTCCGTGCTCGGCTGTCGATCAATTGCTCCGTCATACGCTGCATTTTTTTATTGGCCAGGCGAAGCAGCGCGAGCAAGCCCTCGGGCATCCGATCGAACGTCTGGCGGAATTGCCTGGCATCGATGATCAGCAGCCGCGCGGGCCCGAGAGCGGTGGCATCGGCGCCGCGGGTGCGGGCGTGAAGCGCCGATATCTCGCCGATGCAAACACCCGGGCCGACGATGTCGAGGAACAACTCGCCGCCATCGGCGAGCGGCACCGAGAGTTTGACGAAGCCTTCCAACACCAGGGCGACGCTGCTGGCCGGGTCGCCCTGGCGGAAGATCAACTCTTGGCGTTTCAGCGGCCGAAGTCTTGACCAGCGAAGCAAGGTGCGATGCGCGTGCCGCGGCAAGGTGCCGAGCGCGGGGTGGGCGGCGATCAGCCGGCACACCGCAGGATCAGCGTCCACTGCGGCTTCGGTGGCGCTGGCGATCGGTTGGGCATAGGCGGCGGCTGAGTAGATCACCGCCGGATCGATGTCGCCCGCGACATGACGACCACGACGCCCCATCTGGGATTGATTTGGCATCGGCATCGGGAGTCCCCTCATGTAATTTCGTATCGAACCGGGGGTTTGCCGGCAGCGCGTCGGGCCGGCGACTAAAGCGTCGTCAAAACCGTGGCTTGGGTTTTGAACGTCATGTACCTAGTTCTGATATTCGACGGCGAGTATATGTTGTCGGCTATGCTTGCGCTAATCGGGACATATTCCATTGCAAGTTCATTCGTTACTTACCCATGGATGATATCCCAGACAGATTTCCGATCACAGTGATCATGGGGTTTACCGGCTGCGACGCTAGCCCAGCGTGATTTATATCGTTCGCGCAAGAACGGCGACCGGGCGCCGTCCGCGGAGATCATGGAGTTCGCCTGATCCATTCGACACGCAGGGGCCGGCGAGGGATGCCGAGCGGGGTTTCTGACTGGGGACTAATCGGCGGATCGGTCCGCCGGTCGGGGTCGCTTGCTGGCACGCCAGCGGCGGTCTGTGCTCACCATCACCACGGAAGCGTAATTACTTACGCGGACAACCCACCAAGGCGGCCAATCTCAATCACAGGCTTCGCCAAGTGGACAGCAAGCCGCTGTTGATGCAATCCGCGCGCGCAACATCCGTCGACGAGACACGGGGGGCAAAGTCTGCACAGCGCGCGAAATGAGGCTCAACATGCCGGCACCATCAGCTCAAATGCTACCGGTTAACTTGGCATGCCCTGGCTTCGCCTACAGATGATGCTTCGCAAGCATCATGTGCACGCCTTTGTTACCGTCCACCGTCTGCGTCACACGAAGGTCGCCCACAAGTGAGCACAGCATGTAGGCTTGATTGCGCGATAAATTAGTGCGCATGCAGACATGCTTCACCATCTCACGAACTGCCTGCTTGGCAGCATCGTCGAGGTCCTCGTCGAGACCGATGGAAATGAGATAGGTCGAGTTCTCTGCAAACGGGGTTGTTATCTTCAGATCCTTGCGCACGGTAAGGCGAAATGTGCCTTCGAGACCGGTCTCCAGTGCGGTAATACATACCTCGCCATCGCCCTGCACACCGTGGCCGTCGCCCGCCATGAACAGGGCGCCCTCGTTGAACACCGGGAGGTAGAGAGTTGTACCAGGCTTCAGCTCTTTGTTGTCCATGTTGCCGCCGAAGGCGCGCGGCACCGGCGAGCCGCAGCGGCCCCATGCGCGCGGGGGCGCGACGCCGATGATACCAAAGAAGGGATCAAGCGAGATTTCCGTGCCCCAGGGCAGCATCATCGTGCCACGGACGCGGTCAATTGTGGGATGGATAGTTTCATACTCGGTAAACTCGTCCGGCAGCGTCCCGAGCAGCGGCATGATAGCGACGAATCCCCAATCCATCGTTGGCTTCGCTTCCAAGATGTCGACCTGCAACGTGTCGCCGATCTCGGCTCCGCGAACGTAGACGGGGCCGGTGATGAAGTGTGGACCCGGTCCGGCAGGGAGTGCCGCAAGTGCAGCGCGATACTCCGGCGGCACGCGTGCGGCGTCGGGTGGCAGGCATTCCTTGCCGCCGGCCGGAAAGGAGACGAGTGAAACGGTGTCACCCGAGGCGACCTCAAGCACAGGCGGCGTAGTCGCATCGAGATAGCCGAGAACCATGTTCTCTGGTGTCGCGGGAATATCGTGATGCTGTGCCATGCTGGTTGCTCCAGGTTCTAGGTCAAAGTCGAAGGGTGCGGCTTTCATCTATTCGGGATCGTCTTCGCCGCTGCCAAGGCGTCCGCCGGACGTTCGTCGCAGCATCACCCGAGAAATCCCTTGGTCGGTCGATCCAACATCCACAGCGTTCTCTGCGATGGCTCACAGGAGCAGGTGTTGTCGGACGCGCTCCGACGTCACCTGCTCCTGCGGGATGGTGGCGACCACGCGGCCCTTCTCCATCACACAACAGCGGTCCGCCAATGTCAGAATCGTCTCGAGGTTCTGCTCAACGAACACGATCGTCGTGCCGAGCTCATCGCGAATGCTGCGCAATACGCGCACGATCGTTTGCACCACGCTGGGCTGCACGCCTTCCGAAGGCTCGTCCAGCAGGAGCAGATCCGGGCCGCCGATCAGCGCGCGTCCGATCGTAAGCTGCTGTTGCTGACCTCCTGACAGGGTGCCGGCGAGCTGCCGCCTCCGCTCCTTGAGCACTGGAAAATATTGGTAGACGAGGTCCGCTCGGCGCTGACGCCGGTTGGCTCCGATGAGCTCGCCAACAACCAGATTCTCTTCTACCGTCATGCGTGGAAATACCTCGCGGCCCTGGGGAATGTAGCCAATGCCACGCCGCGCGCGGTCGTCGGCGGCGAGCCTTGTCACGTCCTCGCCCGCATAGCGGATGCTGCCGGAAGTTGCGCGCAGCAGCCCGATGAGACAGCGCATCGTCGTGCTCTTGCCAACGCCATTGCGACCGATCAGTGCGACAATCTCGCCTCGCATGACGCCCAACTGCACCCCGTGCAGGACCGGGGAACCGCCGTAGCCGGCGCATAGACCGGCAACCTCGAGCATGGCTCTGCCGTCGGATGAAGATGCATCAGACACTTTGCGGAGTGCCAAGATAGATCTCCGCCACGCGCGGATCAGCGACGATCTCGGCGACACTGCCGCGCGCGAACACTTGGCCAAGATGCAGCACCGTAACCCGTGTCGCGATCTGCCGCACAAAGGCCATATCGTGCTCCACCGCGACTATAGTCATGCCCTCGGAAGCAAGGCGCAACACGAGCTCGCCGGTGCGGAACGTCTCCTCAGGCGAAAGCCCCGCAGTGGGCTCATCAAGCATCAGCAAGATCGGCTTCAGTGCCACTGCCATGCCGATTTCGAGCCACTGCTGCTGGCCATGGGACAGTTCGCCGGCGAGGCGGGTCGCATCCGCCGAGAGCCCAAGCAGGTTGAGCAGCCGTTCCTCCTCACGCGGGAGCTCCCCAAGCGAAACGTGATGCTGCATGGCGATATTCAGGTTCTGCCGCACCGGCAATGCCCGGAAAACGCTGGGCGCCTGCATCTTGATGCTCATGCCGCGTTGCACACGCGCAAACGGCGGGTCGTATGTCACATCATGGCCGCGGAAATGCACACTGCCTGCGGTGGGCGCATAGGTGCCTACCGCGAGCTTGAACAGGGTGCTTTTTCCCGCGCCGTTTGGGCCGATGAGGCAATGCACATCGCGCTCGGCGACGCTGAGTTCGACGTCGCGTACCGCCATAAACCCGCCGAACCGCCGGCTGACGGATTTGAATTGCAGAAGATCCTGCATCCTACGCCTCCCGCGGTGGCACGCGGCGGGTCTTCTGATGGCGATGCAGCGAAACGCGCGTAATCAGGCCGCCGAGCCCGACTACAAAGCCGCGCGGCACAAACATCACCGTCGCCATGAGGAGCGTTCCCATCAGCACGAGCGCCGCGTCCTGGCTGTAAACCGTTAGTGTCTGGAAGCCAAACAGCAAGAAGAACGTGCCGATTAGCGTCGCCGTTAGATCGCTGCGACCGGAGAAGGCGACCCAGATGATCGGCATTGCGGCGGCCGGCAGCCCGATACTGGAGGGCGTGATGAATTGGCCCCAGCTCGTGTAGAGGATGCCGCTGAGACCGGCGAGCGTGCTGCCGAGAACGAACACTCCGAGCTGGTAGCGCCGCACGTCGTAGCCCAGTAGCTCGGCGCGTTGCGCGTCCTCCCGAATCGCCACCAACACGTTGCCAAATCGCGAATTGGCAAGGATGCGCAGCAGCAAATAGGTAATAACGAGGCCGGCCAGGAGTACGTAGTAAAGTCGACTTTCCTCCAAGGTCACAGCTCCGCCCGGCCAGGGCACCGTCAGC
Organism: Rhodopila sp.; assembly: GCF_965277825.1. NCBI lineage: Bacteria > Pseudomonadati > Pseudomonadota > Alphaproteobacteria > Acetobacterales > Acetobacteraceae > Rhodopila > Rhodopila sp. The sequence goes on from NZ_OZ255846.1 coordinate 3,147,283, forward strand.
GGATCCATGCCCTGCATGCCGTTGAAGCCGTTGAGCCGCGCTTCGCCAATCGCCCATTCCGGTCCGGCCGTCTGGCCAAGGAAATAAGCCAGCGCAAGAGTGACTGACAGCGTAACGATGCCGAAGAATACGCCGCTTATACGGCCATAGATCATAAAGTAACCGAGCAGTGCGGCGGCCACCGCCGCCAACAACAGCGCGCCGGCCAAGCCGGTCAATGTCCCGAACGGGCCGTTGCCGAGATCGGTCGCGATGACGCCGTAGCCGTAGCCAGCCAGGCCAAAGAAGAATGTCTGGCCGAACGAAAGCATGCCGCACAGGCCCCACATCATGCACAGGCCGAGCGCCATGAAGATCCAGACGAAAAAGTAGGCGAAGTTGCCGACGTCATAGGCATCTGCGAACAGGGGATAGGCGAGCGCCGCGACCAGCACGACGGCGGCGCTGCTCCAGAATAGTGGCCCGCGTCCAATCGCCTGCGGCCCTTCGAGCAGTTTCAGCACATCTCGCTCCCTAGGCCGAGCGCTTGGCGAGCCAACCGGTGAACCCGTCCGGAAGCACGCGGATAATCAGGATGACGGCGACCAGCAGCCCGATCTGGCCGATGATCTGGCCGTACCAGGCGTTGAGACCGGATCGGATGATGGCAAGAACCAACGCCGCGGGCGCAGTACCAAGCAGCACGCTGGATCCGCCGACCACAACCGTGACGAACGCCTCTACGATGAAACTCGCTCCCATCGTCGGGATCAGCGACATGGTCGGCGCGTAAAGTGCGCCGCATAGGCCGGCGAGCCCAGCCCCCACGCCGAAGCTCAGCGCATAGATACGGCTTCGTCGCACACCGAGCGCCTGCGCCATCGAAGCGTTCTGCATCACCGCGCGGGCGTGAACTCCGAAGCGGGTGCGCATGAACAAAAACCAGACGAAACCCAGCACGGCGAGTGCCGCCACAAACAGCACGACGCGGTAGGTGGAGAAGCTATAAACTCCCACATCAAACCCGCCCAACGGCGTGCCTACGCCAGGGAAGGTTGAGCCCACCAAGATAAGCGTGCCCTGGGTGATGACGAGGCTTAGCCCCCACGTCACCAGCAAGGAGTCGAGCGGCCTGGTGTAAAGTGGCCGGATCAGCGCGATTTCAAGCAGCATGCCAACGATGAACGCGACGAGTGTGCCGCAGGCTTGCGCAAGCGGCAGCGGTAATCCCGAATGATTAGCCGCCGCAGTGACATACACGCCGCACATTATGAACTCGCCGTGCGCCATGTTGATGACGCCCATCATGCCAAAAATGACGGCAAGGCCAGCCGCCGACAGCACGAGGAAGGAAAATACGTCTGCAAACTGATAAAGGCTGGCGAACAGGTTGCTCAACAACATAGCGTGTCGGCTCCGGCTACTTCTTTGGAAGGTTGTCCGGCGTATACTGTTCGTGCGGGTTGCTCTCGAGCAGATTGCAGCCGATCTGGGCTAACCAATAGGGCGCAATCTCTCCGAAATCCTTTTCCACATGCACTTTATTGTCACCGTCCACCGAGATGAGCCGCATGTGGTGTGAGCAGTGCTGGCTTTTAGGGTCGATGACAATCTGCCCCTCCGGCGCGGTGAATGCGGCCTTACCATCAGCCATTGCTTTGCGAATGTCCGGAAGCTTTGTCGACTTTGCCTTCTCAACCAGCATCTTGTACTGATGCACAGCGACCCAAGCATTGTAGCCCATGTCGTTGATGTAGACCTCGTTCGGGAACTTGGTCCGCCATTTCTTCACGAATGCCAAGGCTTCCGGTGTATCGAGCTCCTCAAACCAGTTAGCCGTGGCGTACATCCCTTTCATCACGCCCGGAGGGAACCTCTTGTGCTCAAAACCCAACATGATCTTGACCGGGCTGCCCATTGGCAGATGGACGCCCGCCGCGTTCTTTTGCTCGTAGAACGAGGACTGTGCGGCTCCGACGTCCAGCATGTATAACCAGTCGGGCTTGGCGCGCTGGATATTCTGGATGGTTTGTGCGAACTGCGACACGCCGAGCGGGATGAACTCCTCGCCAACAAACTCTACGCCCAGCGGCTTCATGACCGAATGCCCCCACTCGGAGGAGAGGTGGCCGAAGTTATAATCGGCGGCGATGGTGTAGACTTTCTTGCCAAACTTCTCGACCATCCACGGCAGCAGGGTCGAAAGCTGCTGCTCAGGAACTGCGCCGTTGCTCAGCATATGAGCGTCGCAGACGCCACCCTCGTATTGATTAGTGTATATATAGAAGGTCTGAGTGCGGTCGACGATCGGACGGATCGCTTCGCGTGACGCGGAGGTGATACCGCCAATCAGCACATCCACTTTGTCTCGCTGCAACAGCCTGCGAGCGAACTCCTGATAGCGCGCGTTGTCGCCTTGCGGGTCGAGGTGCGTCAGCTCTATGGGTCGGCCCATGATGCCACCGGCCGTATTCACCTCCTCGACCGCGAGCTGCGAACCGTGCAGTTTCGGCAGACCAATCGCGGCAAGATCTCCGGACACATCCTCCAGCAAGCCGATCTTTATCGGCTGCCCGGTCGCCGCGCGCCCTGCACTGGGCAGCGCGTCCAGAAGCGCGGTGGCGGCAGCTCCGATTAGCAGATTTCTCCGTCTCATTCTGTGCGACCTTCATTCAATGTTGGCGTGAGGGCTGCTAACAGCCGAGATCGGGATGTTCGGCGTGGAATCCGGTGGCGCTTTGGAACGCGTGGCCGGCGCGCAGGAGGGCTGATTCCGACAGATGCGGCCCGACGAGTTGGAAAGCGATCGGTGTGTGCGCATCTGTAAAGCCGCCCGGCAGCGTGATGGTCGGGCTTCCGGTCATGTCGAACGGGCAAGTATAGTTGAGCAGCGCTGCCATCAGCGCCGGGTCTTCGCCTGCCGTCATCATCGTCGTGACCGTCGGGGAAGCGAAACCTTGCGCTGGTGCCAGTAGCAAGTCGACACGGTTGAACAACGTGGCGATGCGTCCGCGAAAGTCATTCCGGCGTAGGACGATCGCTTGATAGTCCATGCCTGTAGTGCGGTGGCCGAGCTCGATCAACGCTGAAAGCGACGACCCATAGTCGCTCTTGCGCGCGGGCCAAGTTGCCCTGTGCGCAACTGCCACTTCGACCCCACAGAGCGGGAACCAATCTTGCACAATCTGCGAGGCGTCAGGAAATTTGACCGGAACGACCTTGGCGCCGAGCGACTGCAACGTGGCGAGCGCCGCCCCCAACACCGCCTGCGTCGCGGAATCCGTCGAGGATGCCATCCAGGCTTCGTCCACGCCGATCCGGGTGCCGTTGATGCCTCCGGAAAGCTCTGCCACATAGTCGGGCACGGGTGCTTGTAGCGCCGTCGGATCCTTTTCGTCGGCGCCTGCTATGGCTGCGAGCACTGCTGCTGCATCCTCCGCGTTGCGCGTCATCGGCCCAACGTGATCTAGCGTCGCCGCGAGCTCGAAGACGCCGTAGCGGCTGACCCGGCCCCAGGTGGGCTTGAGGCCGGTGAGGCCTTGGGCGGCACAGGGGAAGCGGATGGAACCGCCCGTGTCGGAGCCGAGCGAAGCGTAGCAAAGGCCTGCTGCCGTCGCGACGCCGGAGCCCGACGACGAAGCCCCCGACCAGCGATCCGCCGCCCAGGGGTTGACCGGAGGCGAGACCTCCGGATGGTGGTCAACATAAGCGCTCTCTGTAAGCTGCAGCTTGCCGAGGACAATTGCGCCGGCCGCCTCCAGTCGTGTCACTACGGTTGCAGTGTCAGCCGGCCTGTAGTCCTTGTAGATCGTCATTCCGGCGGCGGTGGGCGAGCCCATGATCCAGCAGAGGTCTTTTACCGCAATCGGCGCGCCGTGCAGCGGACCCTTGATCTCGCCCCTTGCGATCTCCGATTCGGCGTTCTTTGCCGCGAGGCGGGCAGCATCAGCCATCACCAGGGCGTAGCTCTTGAGCCCTGCGTCTAGACTGGCAATACGCGAAAGCATCGCCTCCGTCACCTCGACGGGCGAAAGCTCCTTGTTGTGCACCTTTCGTGTAAGTTCGACGAGGCCGAGATAGTAAATTTTGTCCAATGCCATGCTCGCCTTCTTTCAAGTGCATCGCGCGCCGCGCGGCAAACATCATTTCGCACAACATCAATGTTTGATGCTCATGCGTTTGGAGAACCACGCAAACGCAATGCCTAACGGCAAAGCGAACGCAAAAAATCGATGAGGGATGCAACGGAAAACGCAGTACTCACCCTTAGTAATTCCTTGTCCCCCAGCATGCGGATATGCATCTTTCGACAACCCTTGAGCAGCCGCAGCACTCTGTCAACACTGCAATGGCCGAAAATCGTGACGTTTAAATCTTCTTGTGAGTGCAGGGTTCATAGCTGCCCGAATCAATGCAGATTCTGCGTTGTCTATTAGCATCAAGCCTAGAAATTAGGAGCTGACCCGGACTGATGCCGTAACCTCTTCACGAATTCATAGGCGATCCAGCCTTCGGCCCGAAGACGCACGGGCTGCCGCCGCTGTCGAAACTGTGCAGCGGCGCCAGGCCATCTTCCATGCCGAACGCCCACTAATGGGCTGAGCAACGGACGATCCGTCATCCATCCACGTCTTTCCCATCGAGCCCCATCAGCATCATATTGACCACGAGAGCGCTTTTGCGCTCTGCGCGGTCGGCGATCCGCCCGGCAACGATGCCGCCGATGGGCCGCATGAGAAAGCCGGCCGCGAACGCGCCGGCGGCGCCTTGAAGTTCCAGGATCGGATCGGAGGACGGGAAGAATTGTCGCCCGAGAATGGTCCCGAACACGCCGTAGAGGACGAAGCGCAGAACTCGATCGCATAAGCCGCGACGGTCAGCGCGACTGACATGACCAGCCGCCGCCGAGCGGCGAGAAGTTTGTGTAATGGAGGGGATGTCTTTTTCCGTCACCGGCGCGCCAGCGGCTTGGAGTTCGCCCGTCCGCATTCTGCCTCGCGCAGATGATGTGACCGTTCAGGTCACTTTAGTTTTCCGGGGTGCAACCGCGAGCCACGCTTCGTGGGTTGGGGCATCGCGTCGATCCGGCTTTTGCATCTCGCTGAGCATGACTTGCTATGATAAGCATGCTGCCAAAATTGGGTCAGCGTTACGCTCGCCGGGCGGTCGGGTGTAATTTGTCAGAGCAGCTCCGGCCCGCGTCGCATTGTCATGTCATGCAATCTAGTTCGGCGAACTCACCCGGAGCCAGCGATAGGTCCTGGTTCGCGATAGTGGCGCGGGCATGGATGGTGCCGGAGCTTCGGTTGACCGCGTTGTCCATGAAGTCGACCGTTCCGCGGTAGATCCGACCCTGGCCACCGAACTGGAGCACAACCTAGCCGCCCGAGGCATGGCCCCCTTGGCTGACTTGATACTTGATGAACTCATCCTGGCTCATATCGAAGTCGATATAGATCGGATCGAGTGAGACGATCGTCGTCAGCAGGGTGGTTGGGCGCGAACCGCCGCGACTTCCGCTCACAAGGTCACCCACGGAAACCAGGTGATTGCTGATCCGCCCGGTGAACGGAGCGGTGACGTGGCAGAACTCCAGGTCAAGCCGCGCGTCCAGAATGGCTTGGGTCGCGGAGGCCACCGATGCGGAGGCTGCTTCCTGTTCGGCCTGGCGTTGATCGACCGTCTCCACCGTCCCGAAGCTGGTGGCTTTAAGTTGCTGGGCGCGCCAGAGTTCAACCTTGGAGAGTGCGAGCCGGGCTTCTGAGGATTGCAGCGTCGCGGTTGCTTGTCGCAGCCTGATTTCGAATGGCCTCGTGTCGATCACGAACAGCAGGTCGCGCCGGCGAACAAACGGTCCGCCAACGCATGTCCCTCGGCGATCGCAACCGGCGTCAGGTTGACGCGGTTTGTCACGTCACCGATGGCGTAGATGTTCGGGACAGTGGTTACATAGGAATTATCAACGCAGACGGCGCCTTCGGCGTCACTGGCGATGCCCGCGCCGTCGATGCCCAACGACTCGGTGTTCGGTTTGCGTCCCACGGCATACAGCACGCCGTCCGCGACAAGCTCGATTCCATCGTTCAAGTAGAGAACCAAGTGATCCGATCGCCGACCAATGCGTGTGACCTGCCTGCCCAGATGGACGGAGACACCGGATCGGCCTACCGCGTGACCGAGACGGGTCCGCAAATCGATGTCGAATCAGCGCAACATCAAAGCGCCGCGACAAACTAGCGAAACTTGGGCGCCCAGACCGTGAAAGATTCCGGCAACTCCGCAGCGATATAGCCTCCGCCGATGATCACCACCCGTATCGGCATATGCTGGAGGTGGAAAGCTTCGTCTGACGTAAAGATCGCGTTTCGAAGATCGGGCCCAAGATCGGCATAACCGGGGACGACGGGACGGCCGCCCGTGGCGATCAAGATCCGGTCGGCTGTCACGTTTCTCCGGTTCAAAGCTATCGTGTGTGCGTCAACAGGTGTCGCCTGCTGGTTGAAGATCGTGCATCCGGCCTGGCACAGCAGCGATGTATATACGTCATTCAGCCGAGCGATCTCGGCGTCCTGGGCGGCAATCAGTGCCGCCCAGTCGTGGGCTGCGTCTTCAAAATCCCAGCCGAGGGCACTGGCGTCACGCAGGGTTGCCGCATAGCCTTCGGCCATGGTGAGCAGCTTTTTCGGAACGCAGCCAACATTGACGCAGGTTCCGCCCCACCGCCGACTCTCCGCGATCCCCACCCGGGCGCCGTGCTGTGCCGCGACTCGCGCGGATCGTACGCCGCCTGAACCGCCACCGATGACAAAATAATCGAAATCTGCAGAGGACATCGCGGAAGCTCGGAGCTTATAGGGGTGAATGAGGACACTGGCATCAGTCGACCAATTAAAGTCGGCGGCCGATAATGAAGGTCCGCGGGAGCTCTCCGTGAGTCCGGTTGCAAATCCAGTCGTCGTCAGCGGGAGGTAAACCGCCAAACTTGCTCGGCCAGAAACCTTCGCATTAGCGGGACCATCTCATCCAGCCGGTCCTCGAGGGCGAAGTGCCCAGTATCCAGAAGGTGCAGTTCGGCCTTTGGAACGTCGCGCAGGAACGCTTTCGCGCCTTCAACCGGAAAAATGGGATCGTTCTTTCCCCACATGATCGGCGTGGGAGGCTGGTGAAAGCGAAGGCACTCCTGGAAGCGCGGATAGAGATCGACATTCGTGCGGTAGTCGTAAAACAGATCTAACTGAATTTCGCGTTCCCGGGGCGATCAAGAAACAACTGGTCGTGCAACCATGCCGCTGGATCCACACGCGATGGGTCCTGGACGCCGTGCACGTATTGGAAGCGCGTCGCGTCCGGAGTCAGCAGCAAGCGAAGCGCGTCGCGATGATCGCGCGAATTCTCAGCCCATAACGCACGAAATGGCTCCTAGAAACCCTGCAGGCCTTCCTCGTAGGCGGTTCCATTCTGCACGATCACGCCGCTTACGCGCGTCCGATGCTTCAGGGACAGGCGGAAGCGTACCGGCGCGCCGTAATCCATTACGTAGATAGCATAGTGGGACCTATCTGGTCGAGGAAGGCAGCGATCAGGTTCGCGATGGCGGCAAAGCTGTACTCGAAGTTGGCCTTGTCGGGCCTCGACGAAAGTCCGAACCCCGGAAAATCCGGCGCGATGACGTGGTATCTATCGGCAAGGGCCGGAATCAGATTTCGATACATGTGTGACGAGCTGGGAAACCCGTGCAGCATGACTAGGGACCCGTCAGGAATTAACTGCATCATCTCATCCATAACGAGGCCGGATCGTATAATTCCAGTTGTCGTGAAACTCGTCGCGAGCGATGCTGATCGAGGCCATGTCCTCGTCTGATACCACGATGCCTTTCGGATAGCTGTTTCGGTCCGCACCGTCAGCCCTGCATCGGTCGTCGTGGCGCCGATCAGATCGACGATCACCTGATAGCTCACCAGCGGTCTGGCCCGCCAGTTCATGCTGATGAACGAGAACAGCCGGTGCTCGATCTTGTTCCATTTGCTGGTGCCGGGCGGCAAGTGATGGACACGGATGTCGATGCCGAGTTCGGTTGCCAGCCGTTGCAGTTGGCGTTTCCAGAGCCGCACGCGCGAGCCGTTGCTGCCGCCACCGTCGGCGGTGATGGTGAGGTATTTGGCTTCCGGGTAACGCTTGGCGCCCACATGGTACCACCAGTTGCGGATCGTCTGCACCGCGAAGGCGGAGGTGTCATGGTCGACGCCAACGCTGACCCAGCCGGCGTTGGCGGCAATATCATAGACCCCATAAGGCACCGCACGGCCGAGTTGCTTGATCAGGAAGTCATGCACCCGCACCGCCTCGGGGTCGCCTTGCGGTCGCCACGCGCGGCCAGCATTCTTGAAGTCGCCGACAATCTTCTTCTTCTTGGTATCGACCGAGATCACCGGCTGCTGCGCCGCCAGGGCTGAGCTGACGCGCGCGTTGATGTGGACGAATTGGGCGTCGCGATCGGCATGCCCCTCGCCCTCGCGGGTCTTGCGGTTGGCCTGCAGGCTGAACTTCTGCTGCTTCAACAACTCGCCAAACACGATGTGGCTGATCGTGTGGCCAAGCGCGCCGAGTTCAGCCGCCAGACGGCGCAGGCTCTTGCAGGTCCAGCGCAATGGCGACATCGGATCGCCGCGCTCGCTTGGACCGACCAACCCAAGCAGGTCATCCAGCAGCGTCGCATTGGTCGCCACCAGCTTCTTGCGCCCGCCGCCGGGGCGGCGAACTCGATCAGACGGCAATGCCCCCATGGCGGAGAGTTCGCCCAGCCCGCGCCCGATGGTACTGGCGGCGAGCCCGGTCGCTCGCGACACCGCGGCAATCCCGCCATACCCGGCGCTGCGCGCCTTGGCAGCGGCAAATGATCTCCGCCGGCGCTCATCAAGCAGCGCTGTACAGGTGGTGAAACGGTCGCGGATGGGACTGCTATCGATCATCTCGGCACGCTATGAAACCGACGCGTGACCTGGGAACTCCCGGTAGCAATGGAAAGACCCACTCGATTCGCCTATTTCCTGCCGGACCCTTAGTGCTCGTCGCCCGTGCGAGTGAACGTGTGACACCGAAGGGTCTGGAGGAATTCTACGAGCTCACCGTCCCGGCATCAGACACTGACATCCGGCGGCTGATCGACGATGGCGTCCTGGAGCCGGGGACGTCGAGGTCGTTGAATCCGCTCCATTTGACGACGACCTCGGAGCACTGGAAGAAGATCCAATCGGTCAGACAAAGAACTGCCGGCAATCGACGATAGACACGGTCATAAGTATATGACCCTGATGGCTGGACTAACTGGAAGTAGTATGGGCAATGAAATGTGGGCTATACAGTTTTCTAAAATAAACCGGCCACTTTACCCAGTGGAGCGGAATCTTCCTGATCCAGGTCCAGGCGAGGTTCGCATTCGGTTCGAAGCCTGCGGCGTCTGCCATAGCGACGGGGCAGGGCGGCGGGCGAGTTGCTGGCTCTTTGCGGCGCCGTCGCCGGTGATGACGGCGACCACGCCCTTGGCGCGCTCGAAGCTTTCGATCGCCTCGCGAAACTGGCGGTCCAGCACGGTGCAGTCGGAGACCACGAGCGCGGTGGCGAACAGCTTGTTGTCGGCTGCGCCGTGCAGGTCGACCAGGAAGTGCGCGGTCCAGGCGATGGAGTTGGTCTTGCCCGACCCGGCCGAGTGCTGGATAGGTAGCGCCCGCCCGGCCCCTCATTGAGCACCGCGTGCACCAGTTTGCAGGTCGCCGCCAGCTCGTGGAAGCGCGGAAAGATCCAGGCCACTTGCTGTTGGGCACTGCGCACCGGGATGATGTAGCGGCCGAGGATCTCCAGCCAGCCGTCGCGCTGCCAAACGCTTTGCCACAGATAGGCGGTGGGGGCGCCGCTCGGCTTCGGTGGTTTGCCGGCGCCGTGCTCGTGGCCCTGGTTGAACGGCAGGAACGCGGCCTCGGCCTCGGCGAGGCGGCTGGTCATCCGCAAATCCTTGTTCGACACCGCAAAATGCACCAAGGCGCCCCCGGGGAAGGACCGCAGCAATTCGGTGGTGTTCTTGCCCGGGGTCCTTGGGTTGCGGTCGCAGCGGAATTGGTCGACCGCGTCCGGCACGGACTGCGTGTAGTCCTGTTGAAGGAGAACCGCTTGCAGCCATCAAAACGAGCTGAAATGAAAAATGCAAACGGTTGGTTAGCTTGGTGAGCCCGGTGGGATTCGAACCCACGACCCCAAGATTAAAAGTCTCGTGCTCTACCAACTGAGCTACAGGCTCACCGTCGGGCTTTGAACGCCATGCCGGGCCGCCGGTCAAGCATCGCCGGGCAGCAACCGGCGCATGCCCGACACCAACGTCAGGCCGATCAAGCAGCGTCGGCGGCGACCGACAGTTTCTCGATCTTGTCCGGATCCGACACCGTGCCGCCGCCACCGCTGCCACGCTTGATCTGGTCGACCAGATCCATGCCCTCCACCACCTGGCCCCAGACGGTGTATTGGCCGTTCAGGTGCGACGCCGGCTCGAACGTGATGAAGAACTGGCTGTTGGCGCTGTGCGGGCTTTGGCTGCGGGCCATGCCGCAGGTACCGCGGACGAATTTCGCCTTGTCGGAGAACTCGGCGCGGATATTGTCCAGGTCGCTGCCGCCGGTACCGGTGCCGGTCGGGTCGCCGCCCTGGGCCATGAAGCCCTCGATCACGCGGTGGAACACGGTGCCGTCATAGAAACCCTTGCGCGCCAGTGTCTTGATCTGTTGCACGTGCATGGGTGCGATGTCGGGCAGCATCTGGATCACCACGCGGCCCTGTTTGAGCTCCAGATACAGTGTGTTCTCGGGGTCGAGAGCCGGCTTCGAGTCACTCATCGCTGTCTCCTTATGGATACTATTTCACGTCGGCCGCGACGCGCATGTGTACGATCCGGTCCGGGTCGTTGACGATACCACTGCTGCCGCTGCCGCGCTTGATCGCGTCGACATACTCCATGCCGCGAACGACCTGGCCCCAGATGGTGTATTGGCCGTCCAGCGACGGGGCCGGGGCGAACATGATGAAGAACTGGCTGTTGGCGCTATTCGGCGCGCTGGTCCGAGCCATGCCGCAGACGCCGCGCACGAAGTGGCGCTGACTGACTTCCAGCGGCAGATCGGGCAGCTTGCTGCCACCGGTGCCGGTGCCGCTCGGATCGCCGCCCTGGGCCATGAACCCCTCGATCACACGGTGGAACGGCGTGCCGTCGTAAAAACCCTGGCGGGCCAGCGTCTTGATCCGCTCGACCGTCTTGGGGGCGACCTCGGGCAGTAGCCGGATCACCACGCGGCCCTGTTTCAGGTCGAGGTCGATGGTGTTCTCGGGGTCAGTGGACTGCGCGGAACTGGTCTGCGCCGAACCCGGGCTCGCACCAGTCAGCAGCGGTGCGGCCAGGGCGGTGATGCAGACCGCGGTGCTGGACAGGATCAGGGTGCGGCGGTGCATGGCGCCCTCCTTCGAAGCATAATGGGCCAAAAATCCGTGCGAGACAGGGTCAGCCGCGGATGCGCTGCAGAATGCGTTCCAAGGTCGTCGGCGGCACGAACGAAGAGATATCACCGCCCAGCCTGGCAACCTCCTTGACCAGGCGCGAGGCGATGAACTGATGGGTTTCGCTGGCCATCAGGAACACGGTCTCAACGTCGGGGGCCATACGGTAGTTCATGCCGGCCATCTGGATTTCATAGTCGAAATCCGACACCGCGCGCAGGCCGCGCACGATCATCGAGGCACCGACCTGGCGGGCGAAATCGACCAGCAGGGTATCGAACGGGATCACCTCGATGACCATGCCGTTCCGGCTGGCGATGGTGGCGATCTCGGCGCGCACCAGTTCGACCCGCTCCTCCAAGGTGAACAGCGGGCCCTTGCCGGTGCTGATGGCGACGCCGACCACCAGCCGGTCGAGCAGCCGAGCGGCACGGGCAATCACGTCGAGATGACCGTTGGTGATCGGGTCGAAGGTCCCGGGATACAAGCCGATCCGTCGCGTCGTCGGGTTGGCGCGGTCAGCCATCGCTTGGCTCCCCGGGGTTTGGACTGTGGTTTTCCTCGTCCGGGCCATGCGCGCCCGGTGCGTCGGGATGGCCGCCATCCGCCGGATCCGAACCGACATCGGGCCGATCATCTTGTGCGGCGCCGTTATCGTCGGTGTCGTCCTCCAGCACGGTGAACACGCTGGTCACGTGCTCACCCTTGTCCACGCGGAACAGAGTGACCCCCATCGCCTGCCGCCCGGTGGTGCGGACCTGATCGACCGGGACGCGGATCAGCCGCCCGGCGTCGGTCACCATCATGATATCGTCGCCTTGGCGCACCGGGAAACTCGCCACCACGGTCTTGCCGTTGCGCGGCACCAAAGTGATGTTGCCGATGCCCTGTCCGCCGCGCCCGGTGACGCGGTACTCATAGGCCGAGGTGCGCTTGCCGAAGCCCATGTCGGTGACGGTCAGCAGCATTTCCTCGGCGATTTCCATTTCGGCGAAGCGGTCGGCCGACAGCGTCACCTCGGCAATGTTTTCCTCGAATTCGGCGGCCGCTTCGCCGGCGACAATATCGGCCGCCGGGACATCCGCGACGGCCTCGGCCTCGGCCTCGCCGTTGCCGTTGTTGCGGCGTTTGGCATTGGCCTGCTTCAGGTAGGCCAGGCGGTCTTCCGGGCTGGCTGGGACATGGCGCAACACCGATAGGCCGATGACCTCGTCGCCGTTCAGCAGCCTGATGCCGCGCACGCCGGAGCTGTCGCGGCCAGCGAACACGCGGACCTGATCATCGAGCAGCCGGAAGCGGATGCAACGGCCCTTGCGGGTCGCCAGCAGCACGTCGTCGCCCTCGCGACAGGTGGCGACACCGATCAGGTGGTCGCCCTCGTCCAGCTTCATAGCGATCAGACCGGCGGCGCGCACGTTCTTGAAATCCGACAGCCGGTTGCGCCGCACATTGCCCAAGGCGGTAGCGAACACCAGGTGCAGGCTGTCCCACAGGGTCTCATCCTGCGGCAGCGGCAGCACCGTGGTGATGGTATCGGCACCCAGCTCTGGCAGCAGGTTGACCAGCGCCCGTCCCTTCGCCGTCGGGCCAGCCTCCGGCAGCTTCCAAACCTTGACCCGGAACGCCTTGCCGCCCGAGGAGAAGAACAGCACCCATTGATGGGTATGGCCGTTGAAGCTGCGGGTGACGATATCATCGCCGCGCATCCCCGCCCCCGACCGTCCGCGTCCGCCGCGATTCTGCGCTCGGAACGTCTCCAGCGTGGTCCGCTTGATGAAGCCGTCGCGGGTGATCGTCACCACCATCTGGCCCGGCTCGATCAGGCTCTCGTCGTCCTGGTCGGCCAGCGCGTCGGCGATCTCGGTCATCCGCGGACTGGCGATCTCGCGGCGCGCGGTGGTCAGTTCCTCGGTCATCACCTCCATGCGGCGGATGCGCGAATCGAGGATGTCGAGCAACTCGCGGATCTTGCCGGCAACCTCGGTCATCTCGGCCTGGATTTTTTCGCGTTCCAGCCCGGTCAGCCGTTGCAGCCGCAGCTCCAGGATGCCGCGCGCCTGCTCCTCGGTGATCCGCACCGTGCCGTCGGCGGCAATCACGTTGCCGGGTTCATCGATCAGCGCCAGCAGCGCGCCGATATCGGCCGCCGGCCAGTCGCGGTCCATCAGCGCGGCGCGCGCCGCGGCGGCGTCGGGGCTGGCGCGGATCAGCCGGATCACCTCGTCGATATTCGCCACCGCGATGGCCAGCCCGACCAGGTTGTGCGCCCGGTCACGTGCCTTCCCCAGCTCGAACCGTGACCGCCGCAGGATCACCTCTTCGCGGAACCGGATGAAGCACGACAGCGCCTCGCGCAGCCCCATCTGCTTCGGCTGCCCGTCGTCCAGCGCGAGGACGTTGATGCCGAAGCTGGTCTGCAACTGGGTGAACCGGAACAGCTGGTTCAGCACCACCTCGGGCGTGGCGTCGCGCTTCAGCTCCATAACGATGCGCATGCCCGAACGATCGCTCTCGTCGCGCATTTCGCCGATGCCCTCGATGATCTTGCCGCGCACCAGTTCGGCGATCTTCTCGATCAGCGTCTTCTTGTTCACCTGATAGGGAATTTCGGTGACGATGATGGCCTGGCGGTCGCGCCGGATCTCCTCGAATTCGGTCTTCGCCCGGATCGTTATGCTCTCCCGCCCGGTCTCAAACGCCGCGCGAATGCCGGAACGGCCGATGATGATGCCGCCGGTCGGAAAATCCGGCCCCGGAACGATCTTCATCAGCTCATCGAGCGAGAGATCTGGTTCGGCGATCAGCGCCAAAGTGGCGTCAATGATCTCGCTCGGGTTGTGCGGCGGGATGTTGGTCGCCATGCCGACCGCGATGCCGTTGGCGCCGTTGATCAGCAGGTTGGGGAACTTCGCCGGCAGCACCAGCGGTTCTTTTTCCGTCTCGTCGTAGTTCGGCTGGAAGTTGACGGTGTCGCGGTCGATGTCTTCCAGCAGCAGCGCCGCCGCCTTGGCCAGCCGCACCTCGGTGTAGCGCATCGCCGCCGGGTTATCGCCGTCGACCGAACCGAAATTGCCCTGCCCATCGATCAGCGGCAGCCGCATCGAGAAGCTCTGCGCCATCCGCACCATGGCGTCGTAGATCGAGGCGTCGCCGTGCGGGTGATACTTGCCCATCACGTCGCCGACCACGCGGGCGGATTTGCGATACGGCTTGTCCGGCGTGTAGCCGGCTTCATGCATGCCGAACAGAATACGTCGATGCACCGGCTTCAGCCCGTCGCGGGCATCCGGCAGCGCCCGCGCCACGATCACGCTCATGGCGTAATCGAGGTATGAGCGGCGCATCTCCTGTTCCAGATTGACCGGCTGCATGTCGCCGTATGGGCCGGTCGGGTCCACGGGCGGGTCGGGTGTGTCGCTCAAGTCTCAATCCATTGTTCGCGTCCGCACGGAAGCGGGCTGGGCGGGGTGTGCGTCCGACCGGCGCTTGATAGGCTGATTCGGGCGCCGTGGCGAGGGGTGAGTTGGGAGCCCAAGGCATTCGCCGGATCGAGCCGGCGCGGAAGCTCGTTGCCGGCGCGGAGAAGGCGACGTCGGGCCCGCCGGGCCAGCCAGGGATGGCCGTCGCCGGCCGGATGGCTCGCTTTGACCTGGCACAACCTGTATAACGCGGCAAAGCCGTGGGGGGGACAATATGGCGGAGATCCTGGTGCTGGGGATTTCGCACTATCCGCCGCTGACCGGGCATGATTAGCGGATGTCGGATATCTTGCGGCGGATGCAGCGCAATCCCGCTCTGCCCGAACATTTGCGCCAGCCCGAGGGTTGGCCGGCGGAGATCCGGGCTGAATGGGCCGGCGATCAAGGCACCGCGTCAACCAGCCGGCATCGGGCGGCGCTGCTGGGGCGGATGAACAAGACCCGCGCCGCGCTGGATGCATTCAAGCCGGAGTTCATCCTGATTTGGGGCGACGATCAATACGAGAACTTCCGCGCGGACATTATCCCGGCCTACTGCATCAGCGCGTTCGACGGTTTCAACTTCTCGCCGCCGGCTGCCAACGTCTGGGGCGAGACCGACAAGCTGCGGCACGGCGACTACCAGGCCTGGCGGCAGTATCCGGGCGCTTCAGTCGAGGATAGCGGCCAGCAGGAAATCCTGAACTGGATGTGTCTGGTCGTTGCCTTGCACGCCCTGGAGCGCAGACCCAAGGACCTTGGCTTCGTGGATACCTGGATCTTCAATTCGTCGAAGACTTTCCTGGTGGCGCCGCCATGATGATTTCTCCCGATGCCATGCGGGATGTCTATGCGCGGCAGGATCTGGAGCGGCTGATCAACCCGCGCCTGGTGGCTGTCGTGGGGGCCTCGGAAACGAC
Organism: Rhodopila sp.; assembly: GCF_965277825.1. Classification (NCBI taxonomy): domain Bacteria; kingdom Pseudomonadati; phylum Pseudomonadota; class Alphaproteobacteria; order Acetobacterales; family Acetobacteraceae; genus Rhodopila; species Rhodopila sp. The sequence continues at coordinate 3,163,178 of NZ_OZ255846.1, forward strand.
AGAATCTTTCGGCGAACGCACGCTGGCCAATATGGCGGATTTCACCGGCGAGGTCGTCGCGGTCAATCCGAAATACGCCACGCTGCTGGGGCGTCGCTGCATGCCGAGCCTGGCGGCAATTGGCGAGTCTCCCGATTGCGTGGTGCTGTGCGTGGCGCGTGCGATGGTGCCGGACATGGTGGCGGCGGCCGGAGCGGTGAAGGCCGGCGGGGCGATCGTCTATGCGTCGGGCTTCAGTGAAACCGGCAAGCCGGACCGAGTGGCCGAGCAGGAGGCTCTCGTCGCGCTGTCACGCCGCCATGGCGTTCGGCTGGCCGGCCCAAACTGCGTCGGACTGGCCAACACCGCGTCGCGCGCAGGCCTCAATTTCATGCCGGATTACGCAACGATGGGGCATCGCCGCGGCCCGGTCGGGATCGTTTCGCAGAGCGGTGCGCTCGGCTACAGCATGCTGCAGGCGATGGGGCCGGGGATCGGCTTCACGCACTATCTCGCGGCCGGCAATTCGGCCGACGTGGATGTCTGCGACTACATCTCCTACCTGGCTGAGGATGAAGATACCCGCTCGATCATTTGCCTGTTCGAAGGCATCAAGGATGGCGGGCACTTCCTGCGGGCGGCGTGCAAGGCGCGCGACGCGGGCAAGCCGTTGATTGTTTACAAGGCGGGCACCAGCGTCGCCAGCGGCCAGGCGGCGCTGTCGCACACCGGGTCGATCGTCGGGTCGGCGGCGGCCTATCAGGCGGCGTTCCACGAGGCCGGCTGTATCGCTGTAAACGATCTGGAATCGGTGCTGGAGCGGGCGAATTTCTTCGCCAAGGCATCGGCGCCGGCCGGCGGTCTCGGGGTTGGTGTGCTGTCCACGTCCGGCGGCGCATCGGTGATCAGCGCCGACAAGGCCGAGCAGCACGGCGTGCCGCTGCCCGGCTTGGCGGCAGCCACGGCGGCGGCGCTCGATACCGTGGTGCCGGAATTCGGCTCGGTCGCCAATCCGTCCGACCTGACGGCCGAGGTGCTGAAGACCGCCGAGACGTTCGGCTTCTGCCTGGACGCGTTCGTTGCTGATCCGGGCTATAGCGCGCTGGTGATCCCGATGGTGTTCGCGCACGCGTCCTCCAGTGGCGCGCGGGCCGTGCGATTGAGTGAAACCGCGCGGCGCACCGATCGCGCGATCGCCGTGGTATGGATGAACGAGTGGCTGCAGGGGCCCGGCAGCGAGGCGTTCGACCGCGATCCCAGGGTCTGCACGTTCCGCTCGGCCGACCGCTGCTTCCAGACGTTGCGATCATGGTTCGAATGGCATGCGCGCCGGGCCCGTCCGGCCCTGGCGCGGGTTCGGCTCGCGCCCGAATCCGCCGCCGGCGCGGCTCGCGCGGTGATCCGATCGGCCAGGCCGGTGCTGGCTGAGGTGGAATCAAAACGGGTGCTGGCGGCCTATGGCATTGCGGTGCCGCGCCAGGAGCTGGCGGCTGATCCGGATGCGGCCGCCGTCGCGGCGGCTCGGATCGGTTTTCCGGTGGTGGCCAAGATCGTCTCAGCCGACATTGCACACAAGACCGAGGCCGGCGGGGTGGCGCTGTCGCTGCGATCAGGCGACGAAGTGCGGCTGGCGGCGACCGCGATCCTGGCGTCGGCGCGGGGCTATGCGCCGGAGGCGGTGATCGATGGGATCAGCGTGCAGCAGATGCTTGAGGGCGGCATCGAACTGGTGGTCGGCGTCAAGCAGGATCCGCAGTTCGGTCCGCTGATCGCTGTCGGGCTTGGCGGCGTGGCCGTCGAGTTATGGGGCGATACCGCGGTCCGGCTTGCTCCGGTGGGACCGGATGGCGCACGGGAGATGGTGCGGAGTTTAAGGAGTTTTCCGCTGCTGGACGGCTATCGCGGAGCGGCGAAGGTCGATCTGGATGGACTGGTCGGGCTGATCTGCCGATTGTCGGAAATGGCATTCGAACTTGGCGACGTCATTCAGGAGGTCGATATCAATCCGGTGATCGCCCGGGCCGACGGCGTGGTGGCCGCCGACGCTCTGGTGGTGACCCGCAAGCCGGACCAAGTCGGCAATGACACGCTTTTGAGGGGACGCTGCTGATGCTGTCGCATGAGGACAATGAAAGGCTGACGCGGGTCGGTTGCGGCACGCCGATGGGTGAGTTGTTCCGGCTGTACTGGATCCCGTTTTACCCCGCCAAGGACCTGATCGCCGACGGCCAGCCGAAACGCATCAAGCTGCTGGGCGAGGACCTGGTGGTGTTCCGCGACGCCGAGAACCGGGTGGGCCTGATCGCCAATGCCTGCGCCCATCGCGGCGCGCCATTGATGTTTGGCCGTAACGAGGCCTGTGGCATCCGTTGCGTCTACCATGGCTGGAAGTACGACGTGACCGGCGCGGTCACCGACATGCCCGCCGAACCGCCAACCAGCCGGCTGGCCGAACGGGTCAGGATCAAGGCATATCCGTGCCGCGAGCGGAACGGTGTGGTCTGGACCTACATGGGGCCGGACCCGCTGAATGCGCCGCCGCTACCCAACATGGAATGGAATCTGGTTGCGGACGAAAACGTTGTCGTCACTTTCCGGGTGCAGGAGTGCAACTGGCTGCAGGCGCTGGAGGGCGAGATCGATTCGGCGCACGCGCCGATCCTGCACGGACGGATCGACGCCAAGGGGGCGATCGCCGATTGGATCGCGGCGAAAGACCTGAAGCCGATGTTCCAATCGATCCGCCAGGACTTCGGCGTCAGTATCGCGGCTCGGCGAAGGTTGGACAACGACAAGCTGTATTGGCGGGTCAATCAGTTCCTGATGCCGTTCTATTCGCTGGTGCCGCCGCAGTCCAAATTCCCTGATCTGAGCGGGCATGCCTGGGTCCCCATGGATGACGAGCACACGCTGTGCCTGATGTTTTCCTATCACCCGACAGAGCCGCTGTCGGAGCGGACCCGCTCGATGTTCCTCGACGGCCATAACGGACGCGAAAGTGGGCACGTGAGCCGCAACGCGTACGCGCCAAAAAGTCCAGTGACGCCCTATGCTGACTTCTGGACCAAGTACAATCCTGGATCCGGCTTCCTGTTCGACTATGAAAGCCAGCAGACCACCTGGTTTTCCGGTCTGCCTGGCCTGTGGGTGCAGGACGCCGCGTGCCAGTCGGGGCTGGCGCCGATCTATGATCGCAGCACGGAACATCTGTGTAGCAGCGACGCCGGGATCGTGATGGTGCGCCGGCTTTTGCTCGACAGCGCTGCCGATTATGAGCAGCGCCGGTTGAAGCCCCCAAGCGTCGACGATCCGGACGTATTCACGGTCCGTGCGGTTTCGTTGACGCTGGACGAGGGAATCGGCTGGGCCGATGCCGGTGATCGGCCGATGCGAGCGAAGCCAGGCAGCGGGTTCGGTTATCAACTTTGAGAATGGCATAGGCCAGCGCTGCGCCATAGGGTCGATCCCCGCGGGGATCGCGAATGTCGCCCGAAGGCGCGGTCGCCATCACGCGGCTGGGTTATCGACTTCAGAGCCTAACCCGAAAGTGCCTGACGCGGCGGTTGGAGACGATGACAATTCATGGAATCTTCGTGTCATTGTATCTTCGTGTTAAATTGAAACTCCGCAAACTTGCTGGCAGTGAATGGGTGGCACCTATTCGACTAAATCCTCCGTCTATTACCTCAGATTGATTATATTTGCCGTTTATTAGGCTTTGTAAACACAAAGACACAATGACGCGAAGGTCGCATCGCCGCCGGCTTTCTCACCTCGTCTGCTGTGTGCGTCGGTCAGGGGATTCAAGTCGCAACAGCCGATACGGCAAGCACGCTGTTGCCGTCTGTGATGAACAAAATCCCCGCGCGGAACACGGCAGACCTTCCGGCATCCAAAGTGTGAGCTGATTCACAGTCTGGCGGTCGTTCGTGGGCTATAGGCTGTCAGTCGGCCGGGTCATCGGCGGTCCGGTTGCGGACTAGACTTCATCAGCCGAAGCCGCTGCCGTCCCGGTCTTGGCAAGTAAGCCAGACGCGGTGCTCACAATAGTCCAAGTACAGGAGACTCCCATATGAAAGACAGAATTTCGTCCGAGCGCTTCTCGGGCCGGAACAATACCGATGGCCTGGGGCTGCTGGCCGATCTTGCGGGAACCTGGAGGGGGAAGGGGTTCAACCTGATCGCCCGGCCCGATTTCAAGGACAACACGGACCTTTACTTGCAGCTAAACCAGACCCGAGAGACGTTGACCTTTGAACCGATCGGCTCGCCAGTTCCGAACCGCGGCTTCGGCCAGGACGACATCGCGCTGTTCGGGCTGACCTATCTGCAGAAGATTACTGATGCCGGCGCGGATGGCGCGCTGCATATCGAGCCCGGCATCTGGGTGACGCAACCGAACACCGATTTCCCACCGCAATCCGTTGCCAAGCCGGGCCAACTCGTCGCCAGGATGGGCACCATCCCGCACGGCAACGCGCTGTTGGCGGAAGGTGTCGCGGAGCCTTTCGTGGGTCCTCCGGTGCTGACGGTTCCGGGCAGCCAGTACAGCTTCTCGCGCTTTCCGTCGTTCAACAGTACCCCGTTCGCGGTTCCGCCCACCGCGCCGGGGATCGTGTTCAACGCGGCGGGATCGTCCGAACGGCTGACCGCCCCGACCGTGCCGGCGACGCCGTTTCCGCAATACGATGTCAGCGTGCCGATCGGTCCGATCCCAGCCGGTCCGTTCAACCCTCCGTTCACGCTGAACACGCGCACGCCGTTCGCTACAGCACCGGCGGAACCGCCCCTGCCGCCGAACATCCATGGGGTTGCGATGCAGGACATAGTCAACGATCCGATGCTGTTATTGCAAAACGACATCGAGCGTCTGGTAGCTGACGGCTACACATTCGAAGGCACCGCGCTGAACATCGCGACGGCGACACCGCTTAGTTTTCTGACGGAGCGTAACTCAGGTGCTCAAGGTGCCACGGCGCAGGTCCAGGTGCCGTCGTTTGGCGGCGGGATCGAGAATATCCAGTTTCTGCAGGGTGAGAGCCCAGTGGTCGGCGGGACACAGGAACTGCAGGAGAATGCGCAGACTGCGATTGTCTATGCAACGTTCTGGATCGAGAAGGCGACCCACAAGGCGACCGGGCACGAGTTCATGCAGCTTCAATACGCCCAAATGGTGGTGCTGAACTTCCCGATCCTGCATCTCTTGCGGGGAACCCCACCGGCTTACGTGAACCTGGGGTGGCCGCACGTCTCGGTGGCGACCCTGCGCAAGAGCTTTGGCTAAATGCCACGCAGGCTCGGATCGCGATCGGACCCGAGCCTGTGGGCGACCCTGATCAAGTGCTGGACGAATTGAACGCGCCGCCGTCGAGCAGCAGGTTCTGGCCGACGATGAAGCTGATCTTGGCCGAGCACAGGAAGGCGCAGGCGTCGCCGAACTCGGTTGGGTCGCCGGCGCGGCCGGCCGGGGTCTTGGACAGGCGTTCTTGCACCAGGTCGTCCACCGGGCGGTTGCTGGTTCGGGCGGCCTGTTCGAAGCCGCCGCGCAGGCGGTCGGTGAGGAACGGGCCGGGCAGGATGTTGTTGATCACCACGTTGTGCTGCGCGACCTGACGGGCGAGGCCGGCGACGAAGCCGGTCAGGCCGGCGCGGGCGCCGTTGCTCATGCCGAGTTCGGCGATCGGCGACTTCACCGAGCCTGAGGTGATGTTGACGATGCGGCCGAACTTGCGCTCGATCATGCCGTCGATCACGGATTTGATCAGGAAGATCGGCGCCAGCATGTTGCCGTCCACCGCCTTGATCCAGGCTTCGCGGTCCCATTCGCGGAAGTCGCCGCGGGGCGGGCCGCCGTTATTGTTGATCAAGATATCCGGCGCCGGACAGGCGGCGAGGGCGGCGGCGCGGCCTGCCTCGGTGCTGATGTCGCCGGGCACGGCGGTGACCTTGGCGCCGGTCAGTTGACGGATTTCGCCGGCGGTCTGGTCCAGCGCGGCGGCGGTGCGGGCGGTGATGACCAGCTCGACCCCCTCACGCGCCAGGGAGATTGCACAGGCCCGGCCGAGTCCCTTGCTGGCGGCGCAGACGATGGCTTTCTTGCCTTGCAGTCCGAGATCCATGGATCGTTCCCCGTTTGAGTGGATGGGCGGCGACATTACCAGGGCGAGATTACCAGGGCGATCCGGGCTCGCCTATGGTTCGGCCGCCTGGGTGAGGAAGCTGGTTTTTCGCTTAGGTCTGGACCAGCTCGGGCGGATGTGACAACGATGTCACGCGTCGGTCATTGCGCAATGGCGGGGCAATCCGATTTAGACCAACATCACACTTCTTTCGGCAGTAGCAAGGTGGCGCGATGAGAATGACGAAGATCGGGGTCGCTTTGTTGGCCGGGACCAGCTTCGCGGCCGGTTGCGCCGTCGCCTCCAACGGCGGGATGTTCCCCGCCGCTGCGCAAGGGTCCAACCAGCAGCAGACCTATCAGATGCTGACCTTGTTCAGCACGGTGCTGGACCGGGTTCGCGCCGATTACGTCGAGCCGGTGTCCGATCGCACGCTGATCGACAACGCGCTGAACGGGATGCTGACCGGGCTGGATCCGCACAGCGCCTACATGACCGACCAGCAGTGGCACGACATGCAGACCGAGACCAGCGGCAAGTTCGGCGGCATCGGCCTGGAAGTGACCGACAATGCCGGGCTGCTCCAGGTGATCAGCCCGATCGACGGCACGCCGGCGGCGGCGGCCGGCTTGCTGCCGGGTGACCTGATCACCGCGGTGGACGGCAAAACGGTCGAAGGGTTGAGCTTGAACGACGCGGTGTCCGAGATGCGCGGGCCGCCGAACACCGAGGTTCACTTGATCGTCAAGCGCGAGGGCGTGACCACCCCGATCAACGTGACGCTGACGCGCCAGATCATCCATGTCGAGACGGTAAAGAGCCGGCTGATCGATGACATCGGCGTCATCCGCATCAGCGAATTCACCGAACGGACCGATCCCGGCGTACGCGACGCGATCAAATCGTTTCGCGCCCAGGCCGGCGGCCACCTGCGCGGGCTGATCCTGGACCTGCGCAATGACCCGGGCGGCCTGTTGGATCAGGCGATCGCGGTGTCGAACGACTTTCTGCCGGGTGGCGGGATCGTGTCGACCCGGGGGCGGCACTCGGACGACGATCAGACATGGTCGGCCAAGTCGACTGAGGACGTGTCGGGTGGCCTGCCGATCGTGGTATTGACCAATAATGGGTCGGCCTCGGCGTCAGAGATCGTGGCCGGGGCGCTGCAGGACAACCACCGGGCGCTGGTTCTGGGCACGCAGTCGTTCGGCAAGGGATCGGTGCAGACGATCTTCCCGCTGGCCGGCAACGGCGCGGTGCGTCTGACCACCGCGCGCTACTACACGCCGTCGGGCCGGTCGATCCAGGGCGTCGGGATCACGCCGAACGTCGAGGTGCAGGAGACTCGCACCCCGGCGCCACATTTCGCGCCGGAGCACGAGGCCGACCTGCAGCACATCCTCTCGGTGCCGGGCAGCAGCACGAAGGCGTCGCCGCCACCGCCGCCCGCGGTGCTGCCGGTGGCGGCTGGGCAGATCCCGCGGTTGCCGCCGGAGAATTGGCCGAAGTTCGATCCGAAGAAGCCGGCGACGGATTTCCAGTTGCAGCAGGGTCTCGTGCTGGTGCGTGCGATCGTGGCGAGCGGCAAGGCGGCGTCGCGGTAGGGAACTCCGCTGTCCGAGCCGCTGGTCGCTTCAGACGGAGCCTGGTTAGCTAGCTCTGCACGGCCGCGTCGATGATCGGCAGCGCCGCGCCAGCGCTGGCCTGAGCTGTCGCGGCACGCTTCGCGAAGCGACGCGCGAGCCAGGCGCAGACCACGAGCTGCATCGGGTGGTAGAGCATGATCGGCAGTACGACGACCCCCAGTGTCGGACCGGAAAACAGCACGCTGGCGATTGGAATGCCGGCGACCAGCGATTTCTGCGAGCCGCAGAAGACAACGGCGACCTGATCGGCGTGACCAAGGCCGAAGGCGCGCGCGCCGGTATGGGTGATCAGCAGTGCCGTCGCCAGCAGAACGGCGACAACCAGGCCCAGCGCCAGGAATATCGGCGGCGGTAGCTGGTGCCATATCCCATGCATGACGGCCGCGCTGAATGCGGTATATACCACCAGCAGGATCGAACCCCGGTCGGTTAACGCCAGCACCGACCGATTTCGCGCGGCCCAGGCTCCGATCCATGGCCGCAGCAAATGCCCGACGATGAACGGCAGCAAGAGCTGACCGAGGATCTTCCACATGCCAGAAGCATCGATCGCGCCGCCATGTAAGTGGGCCATGAGACTGAACAACAGCGGTGTGAGCAGCAGACCAGCCAGGCTCGACGCGGTAGCCGCGCACACTGCGCCGGCGACGTTGCCTTGCGCGATCGAGGTCAGCGCAATGGATGACTGCACGGTGGATGGCAGCGCGCAAAGGAACAGCACGCCTAGCACCAGCGTGCGGGTCAAGGCATGCGGAAAAAGCGCGGTGAGCGCGGTCCCCAGAATTGGGAACAAGACGAACGTCGTGGCAGCGATGGCAAGATGCAGCCGCCAGTTGGTCATTCCCGCGATAATCGCGTCACGCGATAGCCGCGCGCCCTGCAGGAAGAACAGCGATCCGATGGCGAATATGGCCAGCGTGCTGAAGATGGTGGCACCGATCCCGCGGCACGGCAGCACTGTCGCGACGGTCATGGTTGCCGCGAGGGCGAGCACGAAGGTGTCGGGTCGCCATCGGCTGATGGTTCGGCTGAGCTGACTTGCCCCCGACATGTCGCGTTCCTCCGGCGCTCTCGTGAGCAGATTTCGCATGAAAGTGGCTTCGCAACTGTGAAGAAGCTCACAACGGTGATGGATTATCGGTCTTGTCTCCTAACGAGTTGATTTGCTTCCCCAGTCTGACCGTTGCCTCGGTATTAGACGGCACCGGCTAAGAGTCGGTTTCGCCGAGTCCATTAGTGTTGACACCTAAAAACCCAGAAGTAGTCATTATTGATGCGGCGATTTCTTGCATTGCGCCCCTTTTTTACTTGGTTACTGGACGCGGGCTTCGGGCAGCTAAAACACACGCACCAGTCGCAGGGCTGAAGTCCCAATAGGTGCGGTTGTCTAGCCAGTAGTTGGCGTCGCAGCCGTAGGGCCTGAGCGGTCCCCGCGCTTCGCCATCTTGGCATCGGCGGTTCGCGGCGCTACACCGAACCGACACTCGCCGCTTGCAGGAAACGCCGCGCATGATCAACAAGATCGTCCAATCCATGCCCGACCTGATGGCCGACATCAAACACGGCTCCGTCGTCCTGCTCGGCGGTTTCGGCGCGGTCGGGCAGCCAAATGCGTTGATCGACGGGCTGATCGAGCAAGGTGCCACCAGGCTGACAGTGGCCTGCAACAACGCCGGCGCCGGCCATACCGGTCTGGCTCGGCTCATGGAGCTTGGCCGGGTAGCCAAGATCATCTGCTCGTTCCCGCGCAGTTCCGACCCGGTGGTATTCGAAACACTATATCGGGCCGGCAAGATCGAGTTGGAGATCGTCCCCCAGGGTACCCTGGCGGAGCGAATGCGCGCGGCGGGTGCCGGCGTACCAGCGTTCTTCACCGCAACCGGGGTCGGCACCAAGATGGCGGTCGGCAAGGAACATCGCGAGATCGACGGGCGTACCTACATCCTGGAGCAGGCGTTGCCCGGCGATGTCGGGCTGGTGGAAGCGTGGGAAGCCGATCGCTGGGGCAACCTCACGTTCAAGCAGGCCGGTCGCAACTTCAACCCGGTGATCGCCACCGCCTCGGCGCTAACCCTGGTGCAGTCCCAGCATATCCGCGAACTGGGTGAGATCGACCCCGATCACGTGGTCACGCCGGGCATCTTCGTGGACCGCGTGCTGCACGTGCCATACGGTGATCCGTCGGGGTTCTGATCAGCATCGCGCAGCGTTACGGCGCAACAAGGAGACCTATCCGATGTCCGCTACCGAAGCCGGGTTCAAACCATTCAGCCGCCTGCAGATGGCGCAACGTGCAGCGTCCGATATCCCCGAAGGATGGTACGTCAATCTGGGCATCGGCATCCCGACCATGATTGCCGATCACGTTCCTCGCGAACGGGAGGTGATCTTCCACTCCGAGAACGGCGTGCTGGGGATGGGACCGGCGCCGGAGAAGGACAAGATCGAGCCGTGGCTGATCAACGCCGGCAAGCAATACGTCACCATGCGGGCCGGCGGCAGCTTCTGTCACCACGCCGACAGTTTCACCATGATCCGCGGCGGCCACCTAGATCTGTGCGTGCTGGGTGCGTTCCAGGTCGCCGACGACGGCGATATCGCCAACTGGGCAACCAGCGAGAACGACACCGCTCCGGCGGTCGGCGGAGCGATGGATCTGGCGGCCGGCGCCAAGCGGCTATGGGTGCTGATGGAGCACACCGCAAAGGACGGTTCGGCCAAGCTGGTTGCGAAGTGCAGCTATCCGCTGACCGCGCCGGGGGCGGTGAAGCGGATCTATACCAACCTGGCGACGATCGACGTGACCGAGCGGGGATTCGTGGTGCTAGGCATGGCGCCTGGGCTCGGTTTCGACGACCTGCAGGCGCGCACCGAGGCGAAGCTGCATCTGGCGTCCTGATCACGGGAGAACGATTCGTAGTAGAACCTCTTTAGGGTCCGAACAATTTGCGGTTGGCGTTCTGGTCGATGATCGGCGCGTCGAAGGATTGCTCGCGTGGCGTGCTGGCCCTCCCGGGGTAGAACATGTCCCCGTCGATGCGTTCAACCTCCGTAATACACGTTGTCGCCAAGGTCCTTCATTTCCAGGATGGCCGCATCGGCGCGGCCTTTCGGCGGTTGCATGACGTGCGCCTCGGTAACCTCGGCGATGACGATATGATGGTCGCCCAATTCGGCGATCTGGGTGACCGAGCACTCCACCGCGGCGATGGCGGCATCGAGGATCGGGGCGCCGTTGGCACCGGCATGGAATTCCTGCCCGGACAGCTTGCCGCCCTCGACCGCGGCCGGCTTGAAAAAGGTGAAGGCGACGCCCTTGTGCTCCTTGCCAAGCATGTTGAGCGCGAACTTGCCGGTTCCCTTGACCACCGTATGGGCGCCGGAATCAGCTTTCACCGCGACCACGATCAGTGGCGGCGCGAACGATCCCTGGGTGACCCAGTTGACCGTGGCAGCGCCGATATTGCCTTTGCCGTCATCGGCGGTAAGGACGTAGATCCCGTATGGGATCATGCGCAGTGCGGTCTTCCTGGCGTCAGCGTCCATGGTTTCCTCCGACTAACACTGAAGCCTCATTTTAGGCCAAACCAGCGTCCGAGTCTAAGTCGGGCAGCGCGGCCACGCCTCAACTCGCACCCTGCACGACCGCGTTTGCCTGCGGCTCAGCGCTGCCACCATCGGCCGCGTGCTCCAGCATGGCTCGGGCGATTTCACGTTCCCCCATCACCACGGTGGTGGCGCCATGCTGACGGAGATGTTCCACGGCGGTATCGAAATGAGCGCGGGCGATGATCTCGATGTCTGGATTTGCAGCGCGCGCCTGTTCAACGATCTGGCCGGCTTCGAAGGCATCCGGAATGGCAACCAGCAGCAGTCGTGCCATCGCCAGGTGGGCGGATTTCAGCATCTCGGGATCGGCCGCATTGCCGGTTCGCACCTCAACACCGCGGTCGCGCAGTGGCTGCACCGCCGCATCGCCGGCCTCCATCACCAGAAGCTTCCAGCCGTTGCGCAGCAGCCCCTCTGCCAGCAGGCTGCCGACCCGACCATATCCCACCAGCACCGCGTGGCCCTGCAACTTCGTGACGGGATGTTCGACCGGCGGCGGTGGCGCCGCGTGTTTTGCCGCCGATGGGACTTCGTTGCGCCTGTCGGCCCAGGTCTTCAGGCGGCCGGCAACCAGGAACAGCAACGGATTTAGCAGGATCGACAGGATGGATGCGCCCAGGAGCAAGTCACGCCCACGTTCGTCGAGCAGGCCGAGCCCGATCCCAAGCGCCGCGAGGATGAACGAGAACTCGCCGATCTGCGCCAGTCCCGCCGCGATCGTCAGCGCCGTGCCGGATGTCTGACGCAGCAAGCACAGGGTCAGGAAGGCCACCGCCGGCGTGCCGAGGACGACCACCGCCAGCGTCTCTAGCAACGGCACAGGATCGCGTATCAGCACGGTCGGATCGAACAGCATGCCGACCGAGATGAAGAACAGCACGGCGAAGGCGTCGCGCAACGGCAAGGTTTCCTCCGCCGCGCGCTGACTGAGCTTGGACTCGCTCAATACCATGCCGGCAACGAACGCGCCCACGGCAAACGATACTCCGAACAGTTCGGAGGCCACGAAAGCAACCCCGAGTGCCACCGCCAGCACCGACAGGCGGAACAGTTCGCGTGACCCGGTATGGGCGACGTAATGCAGCACCGCCGGGATCACCCGCCGGCCGATCACCAGCATCAGCGCAACGAAAGCCACCACCTTGCCCAACGTAACCGCCACGGTGAAGCTGAGTCCGGATAGACTCAAGGTCGTCGGCGCATTGTGGCTCAGCAGCGGCGCCATCACCGGCAGCAGCACCAGCGCCAATACGGTCACCAGGTCCTGGATCACCAGCCATCCGACCGCGATATGCCCGCGTTCGGTATCCATGATCCGGCGCTCTTGCAGGGTGCGCAGCAGGACCACCGTGCTCGCCACGCTGAGAGCCAGGCCGAACACCAGTTCGGCGCCGAGCGGAAGTCCCAACAGCCAGGCGACCCCCATGCCCATCGCGGTGGATAGCGCGATCTGGATCAGCGCACCCGGAATCGCGACCGCGCGCACCGCGATCAGGTCGCTGACCGAGAAATGCAGCCCAACGCCGAACATCAGCAGGATGACGCCGATCTCGGCCAGTTGCAGCGCCAGGCCCTGGTCGGCCACGAACCCAGGGGTGAACGGCCCGACCGCGACGCCGGCCAGAAGATAACCCACCAGCAGCGAGATCTTCAGCCGGTTGGCGATCGTGCCCAGTATGAAGGCGAGGCAGAGCCCGATGACCAGGATGGCAATGAGCGGGCTCTCGTGGGACATAGCCTGGGCCTCTGTCTGGCGGATCGTCGCGGTGCCGTTAAAGCGATGGGTCGGTCGGGTCCACCGCAAGGCTAGCACTTTCGTAGGCCGAGCCGGGTTGTCATGCCGTTCGGTCATCGATCTGAATGTGCCGCTGCAATGGATCGGACTCAGGGCAGGCCGGCGGAGCCGTAGGTTAGGGACTGGCAACGCGGGTTTTGATGAAGTTCCCGACGACGGTCAATGGACGAGCAGGGCAACGCCGTATCCGGCAGCGTCGGATCGGCGGAGTCGCGAAAGCCGCCATCTCTTGGAAAAACGCCGCTGGTCGGGCCGTGGCGTTACGATAAGCTCGACGGAAGTCACGCCGGGCCGGCGGAATCTGCTTCGCCAAATCCGCCTGTCTCGCCGCCGGGCGGCTTTTCAGGGCCGGGCCCTAGTCGACCGCAATCTGAAAGGAGACCTGATGGCGGAACTTGAGCAGAACGACATCGCGGCCCACAGCGGCCGGTTCATCGCCATGCTGGATGACGCCTTTCGCCGCTACGGCGCCCCCGACGGTCTGCCGGCGCGGCTGCGGGATGCGGTAGCGGCGACGCCGCGGCACCGTTTCGTGCACCACTTCCGTGTCGGGGACGGCGCATTGCAGGACTTCGACGCCTCACCGGAGCAGACGCTTGGGACTGTCTACAGCGATCAGGTCATGCGCCACGTGGATGCCGCCGGCGAACTGTTGCCGTCGTCCAACTCACAACCGAGCTACGTGCTTTGGCTGCTGAACCTGCTCGCACTCGAACCGGGGCAGGCGGTGCTGGAGATCGGTTCCGGGTCGGGCTGGCTCGCGGCGGTCATGGCCCGGCTGGTCGGCTCAAGCGGCAAGGTGGTCGGCGTCGAGCTGATCCCCGGCCTTGCGCGGCAGAGCCGGACCGACCTGGCGAAATGCGGGATCGGCAATGTCGAGATCATATGTGGTGACGGCATGCGAGGCCACGCCATCAGCGCTCCCTACCATCGCGCGATCATCACTGCGGCGACATGGGATCCCCCGGCGATACTGTTCGAGCAAGTGATGGACGGAGGCCGAACGCTGGTGCCCATCGAGTTGCGAGACGGCAGCGGCTGCGAGGTGACCGTGCTGCGCCGGCAGCGGGACGTATTGTTCGGGGAGCGGGTGGTGCCGGGCCGGTTCGTCCCGTTGTTTGGCGCTGGGCAGGACCGCGCCGGGACGTGTCGCCGGCTGGAAACCCTGCCACTGTGGAGCCGGTTGTCGGCTCAACCAGGCATGCGTTGGGCTTTACCTCTCGGGGCATTGCCGCTCGGCGGCCCGGCGCCCATCGCGGCACAGTTCCGCAGCTTCCTGGGCCGCACCGAACCGGGCCTGGTGGTGGCGGCGACGGAGCCGGACGCCAAATGGACGCCGTGGCGCCCAGCGCAAGCCAGCCTGCCGACACCGCCGTTCGGCCTGGTGGACGACGCGGATGGTTCACTCGCACTGTGGGATGCGGGCGAGCTGCTCGGCTACGGCGGTCCATCGGCCGCCGAGCGTCTGGCGCGGGCCTATGCAAGCTGGGCGGAGTTCGGGCTGCCAGGCCTGGGTGCGTTCGCGCTGGAGATCCACCGGACCGATGCCGCGCCGTCCGCCGCCCGCGGTTGCTGGGTGGAGCAAAGAGGGGCGACCGCGCTTGCCTGGCGCTTGAGGCCTGACGCGGCGAAGTGGCGCAACCTGCTTCAGGGCACCGCGCAGCCACTCGATGAATAGGCAGAAATTTCGGTCCGCCGCCCGAACCCTCTACAGCGGCTCGGTATCCAAAGCGTAACCGGCGGTGCGCACGGTGCGCACGACGTCCAGTTCGCGCTCGCCGTTGATCGACTTGCGCAGGCGGCGGATATGCACGTCAACCGTTCTTGGTTCGACATGGATGTCCGGTCCCCAGACCGCATCGAGCAGCTCCTCACGCGAGAACACCCGGCGCGGATGCAGCATGAAAAACTCCAGCAGCCGGAACTCGGTCGGACCGAGATGCACCCGGCGCTGGTTGCGGGTCACCCGATGCGACGCCAGGTCCATTTCGATGTCGTGGAAACCAAGTTGTCCCTTGACCGGAACGGCGTTGGACCGCCGCAGAAGTGCGCGCATGCGGGCCAGCAAAGCCTCGATATTGAACGGCTTGGTGATGTAGTCGTCGGCCCCGGTATTCAGCCCGCGCACCGCATCCTGGTCCTCGGTGCGGGCAGTGACCATGATCACCGGCAGGTCGCGGGTCGCGGCGCGGCGGCGGATCTGGCGGCAGACCTCGAGGCCCGACATGATCGGCAGCATCCAGTCCAACAGCACGAGATCGGGTTGCGACTCTGCGATCCGGGTCAGCGCTTCCTGCCCGTCGCCGGCTTCCTCGACCCGGAAACCCTGCTTTTCAAGGTTGTAGCGCAACATCGTGGCCAGCGGCGCCTCGTCCTCCACCACCAGTACAAGTGGCTTGGGCAGGCTGGACATACCGTCAAGCATGGTGGTCTCCGCTGTAACTGAGCGCACGATTGAGGTCTCCTGCCCGCACGGTTAACTCACGATTTGAACTAATCCTTCGGCCGCACCACGGTATAGGCGGAATGATCGCCCTTGGGCCGGACGTCGGGTATCGCCTCGCCCTCGACGGCGTAGTACACCGTTTCAGCGACGTTGGTGGTGTGATCGCCGATCCGCTCCAGGTTCTTGGCGATGAACAGCAGGTGGGTGCAAGGCGTGATATTGCGCGGATCTTCCATCATGTAGGTGATCAGCTCGCGGAACAGCGCGTTATAGATGTCGTCCACCACGCGGTCGGCGCGCCAGACCTCGACCGCCTTGGCCGTATCGTTGGATCCGAAAGCATCGATGATCGACTTCAACTGGTCCTGCACCAGATGCGCCATGTGGGCGAGACCGGACAGCGAATAGGGCAGGGTATACTGGCCCAGCACGATGCTTCGCTTGGCGACGTTGGCGGCATAGTCGCCGATCCGTTCCAGGTCGCCGGTGATCTTCAGCGCAGCGACGACACGGCGCAGATCCCCGGCCATCGGCTGGCGCAGCGCCAGCATGCGGATGACGAACTGCTCGACATCGCGTTCCAGCGCATCGACCTTGGGGTCTTCCTCCACCGCGCGGATCGCCGCCGCGCTGTCACGGTTCATGATCGCCTCGGCCGCCGATGCGACCTGGCTTTCGACGATGCCGCCCATTTCGATCAGCATGTCGCGCAGCCGCTTCAGATCGTTGTCGAAACTCTTCACCAGGTGCTCGGTTGCATCGGACATCGCGAGGGACCCTTTCCAGCTCAGCCAAAGCGGCCGGTGACGTATTCCTGGGTGCGCTTCTGTTTTGGCGAAGTAAAAAGCTGCGCCGCCGGAGCGCATTCGACCATTTCGCCAAGGTAAAAGAAAGCCACCTGGTCGGCGCAGCGCGCGGCCTGCTGCATGTTGTGGGTGACGATGGCGATGGTGAAGTCGTGCTTCAGTTCGTCGATCAGTTCCTCGATCTTCAACGTGCTGATCGGATCCAGCGCGCTGGTCGGTTCGTCGAGCAGGATGACCTCGGGCCGCACCGCGATGGTGCGGGCGATGCACAACCGCTGCTGCTGGCCGCCGGACAGACCCATGGCGGAGGTTTGCAGGCGATCCTTGACCTCACCCCACAGCGCGGCGCGGGTCAGCGACCATTCGACGCGTTCCTCCATCGCCGATTTCGACAGCCGTTCGTGCAGCTTGACCCCGAACGCGATGTTGTCGTGGATGGTCATCGGGAACGGGGTCGGCTTCTGGAACACCATGCCGACCCGGGCGCGCAGCGCGTTCAGATCCATCTTCGGATCGATCAGGTTGTCGCCGTCCATCATCGCCTCGCCGGTGGCGCGCTGGCCGGGATACAGGTCGTACATGCGGTTGAGCACGCGCAGCAGGGTGGATTTCCCGCAGCCGGACGGTCCGATCATGCCGGTGACCTGACGCTCCGGAAGCTCCAGCGCGATGCTCTTCAAGGCGCGGTGGTCGCCGTAGAAGAAGTCGAGGTTGCGGATGGCGATGCGCGGTTCGTTCATCGTCGCGCTGGAACGCGCCTGGATGCCGCCCATGATTTCGATCTTGCCAACCTGCTCCTGGCCAGCTTGATTCTGGCCGGATGTCGCCGTTGCGCTCATGTTCACCTCATTTCGCCCGCTGCAGCACTAGCCGGGCAGCGATGTTGATGGCCAGCACACCGAAGGTAATCAGCAACGCGCCGACCCAGGCGAGTTGCACCCAATCCTGGAATGCCGATCCGGCATATTGGTAGATCGTGACCGGCAGGCTGGCCATCGGTCGGCCCAGGCTGAGCGACCAGTTCAGGTTACCCAGGCTGGTGAACAGCAGCGGCGCGGTTTCCCCGGCGATACGTGCCACCGCCAGCAGGATCCCGGTGGCGATGCCTTGGCGCGCGGCGCGATAGCAGATCAGCACGATCATTTTCCACTTCGGCGCACCGAGGCCAATGGTGGCCTCGCGCAGCGCCGGCGGGATCAGCCCCAGCATGTCTTCCGTGGTGCGCACGACAATGGGGATGACGATGACCGCCAGGGCCAGGCAGCCGGCGATGCCGGAGAAGCCGCCCAGTGGTTCCACCATCAACTGGTAGATGAACAGGCCGATCAGGATCGAGGGCGCCGACAGCAGCACGTCCGACACGAAGCGGACGGCGTTGGCCAAAGTCGAACCGCGACCATACTCGGCCAGATAAGTCCCGACCATCAGGCCGATCGGCGTGCCGATGGCGGTGCCGATGGCAGTCTGGATCAGGCTGCCGACGATGGCATTCAACAGCCCGCCGTTCGATCCCGGTGGCCTGGTGCTGTTGGTGAACACGCCAATCGACAGCCCGGTGACGCCGCGCCAGATCAGCGTCAGCAGGATCGAGGCCAGCAACGCCAGCCCGATCAGGGTGGCGAGCAAGCAGGCCAACTTGATCACGCTGTCGACGCGGCGCCGACGCACCCCGAGCGAGCGAGCGACATGGGGGTTCTTGGCCGCACCCGGAATGGCGGCTTGGGTAGTCGTGCTGGCGCTCATGTCACACGTCCAACCGTCATACCTTAAGCCTGGGCCGCAGCAACATGCGCGAGATCGCCAGCACGATGAACGAGATGACGAACAGGATGAACCCAAGCGCCAGCAGCGAGGCCAGCTTGAGGCTGCCGGTGGGGCTCTCCGGAAACTCCAGGGCAACCAGGGAAGCGATGGTGTTGCCGGAGGAAAACAGGCTGGGAGAGATCCGGTTGGCGTTGCCGATCACGAACGTCACCGCCATGGTCTCGCCCAGCGCTCGGCCAAGCCCCAGCATGATGCCGCCGACCACCGAAACCCTTGTGTAGGGCAGTACAATCGAGCGCATCACCTCCCACGTGGTGCAGCCGACGCCGTAGGCGGATTCCTTGTATACCGGGGGTACTGTGTCGAACACGTCGCGCATGGTGGCGGCGATGAACGGGATGACCATGACGGCGAGGATCAGGGCGGCGGTGACGATGCCGGTGCCGAACGGCGGGCCGGAGAACAGGTCTTGCAGCACCGGGACGCCGTCGAACAGGTTGATCATCGTCGGCTCGACGTAGCTCGACATGATCGGCACGATGACGAAGAAGCCCCACATGCCGTAGATGATCGACGGCACCGCGGCAAGCAACTCGACCGCCGTGCCGACCGGGCGACGCAGCCATGATGGCGACAGCTCGGTCAGGAAGAAGGCGATGCCGAAGGCCAGAGGCGTCGCCAGCGCCAGCGCCAGCACCGAGGTCAGCAGGGTGCCATACACCGAGACCCCGGCGCCGAACACCTGGCGCACCGGGTTCCACTGTGTGGAGAACAGGAAACCCGGCCCGAACTGGCGGAATGCCGGCAGCCCGCCGATGAACAACGACAGGATCAGGCTGCCCAGCAGCAGCAGGACCAAGAGGCCGGAGATGCGGCAGGCCGACTCGAACACCCTGTCGCCAACCCCTGACCTTCGGCTGGTCGACTGCGGGGCGGAATGAACGACCGCTTGGCTCACTAGTCTAGACCCTTGCCTTCACATCGTGCCCGGTACCGCCTTCTGCCATTCCGCCCGGATCGCGGTCTGCACGCTTTCTGGCAGCGGTATATACAGCAGGCCCTTGGCGATGTCGCTGCCATGGGTGAAGCCCCAGTCGAAGAACTTCTTGACCGCGCCGCTCTGCGCCGGATTTTTCGGGTCCGTCGGCAGCAGCACGAAGGTGGCGGATTCGATCGGCCAGCTTGCCTCACCCGCCTGATCGTTCAGGTCGATGGCGAAATTCTGTACCTTCGACCAGTCGGCACTGGCGGCGGAGGCCTCGAACGCCGCCATCGTCGGGGCCACGAACTTGCCGGACTTGTTCTTCAGCAGCACGGTGGTCAGGTGGTTTTCCGAGGCGTAGGCGCTTTCATCATAGCCGATCCCGCCGGGGATCTGGCGCACCGTGCCGGCGACACCATCGCTGCCCTTGGCCCCCGCGCCGCCCGGCCAACTGACGCTGGTGGAGGACCCGACCTTGTCCTTCCACTCGGGGCTCTGCATGCCAAGGTAGTCGGTGAACACGAAGGTGGTGCCGGACCCGTCAGCCCGATGCACCGTGGCGATCGACAGGCTGGGCAGCTTCAGCCCGGGATTGAGCGCGGCGATCGCCTTGTCGTTCCACTTGGTGATATTGCCCAGGTAGATGTCGGCCAGCACCGGACCGGTGAGCTTCAACTGGTTGGCCTGGATGCCAGGAAGATTGACGATGATGTCCACGCCACCGATCACGGTGGGAAACTGCATGAGTTTGTGAGTGGTCAACTGGTCCGCCGCGACCGGCATGTCGGAGGCGCCGAAATCGACCGTGCGGTTGTTGATCTGGTTGATCCCGGCGCCTGATCCGATCGCCTGGTAGTTCAGTGTGACCTGGGTCGCGCTCTTCGAGGCATCGCCCCATTTGGAATAGATCGGGGCGGCGAAGGTCGAGCCGGCTCCGGTGATCTGCTGCGCCTGAGCGGCGGATACGGTAAGACCGGCCAGGCCAATGGCCATGACCGCTGCGGCGAATTTCATATGTGGTTCCTCCTCGGGGGAATCGCGATGGCGCGCGATTACCCTAGGAGGCGATGGTGAAGGCCATATTGCACTTTTATGACAGTTGAATGACACCGGTTCGGGTAGCAGCGACCTGGGTAGGCAGCGGCCTGGTAAGGTCGTGCGCGGAACCGGGCTTCAGTTATATCCCCAGAACCCGCTCTGGCCGGTTGCGGGTCCGATGCTGGGCCCGTACGAGGTCCCCGTAGTAGAGACGCCCGGAATTGGAGATGTATCCGGCGTCTGCCCGGGAACGGCCGCCGGAGTCGGCGGCAGCGGCCCACCGGGGCCGGTGATGCCGTATGCGCCGGGACCACCAGAACAACCGGCCAAAACGATCAGCAGGACGGAGGCCAATATCACGCGCATGCGCAAAGCTTGCGCCGAGATCACGCCGACTGTCCACCATTCGCGCTTGCCACGGCATGATCGTCGGGTCGAATGTCCGGCCCAAGCGGTGTGATGCTGTCAGGCTGACCGGCGCGCGCCCGCAAAGCCCCCGCAAAGCCATCGTCCGCCACTAACGCGCTGATGCGCGACAGGTCGGCGATGGCGCCGCCAGCCCCATCCTGTCGGATCATGTCGCCGAAGCGCATGCCGAAGCGCACCCGTCCGGCGGCATAATCCTTCATGTCGCGCACCATGGCCGACAGCGCGTGATCGTAGACCTCGATCGTCAGGAACAGTCTGGCGCCGGCCTCGGTCAGCGATGCGGCGTCGTGGCCGAACAGCGGACTGTTGTCGTCGATGACGTGCATTAGCGTCCAGGGCATGACGAACAACGGCAGATCGGATTGCTCCAGGCGTAACTCGTGGATGCGTCGTAGAAACGGGCCATCCGGCGTGCGATCCGCCGCCAGCAGGAACAGCCGTGCGCTGGCGTTGGTCATGACCGTCACCCGACCGTTGATGATGCGCAGCATCAGGGCCAGCTTGCCATTCTGCACGCTGACCACGGCATTGTCAGCCGCCACGATATTGGCCTTGGCGCGGGAGAACCGGACGAACAGCAAGCCGGTGGCGATGGCGGTAAGTGCCATACCAGTAACGATTTCCACCGCCGAGACGATGTGGCCGTATGGCGTGGCCGGCGCCATGACGCCGTAGCCGACAGTGGCCAGGGTTTCCACGCTGAAAAAGAATGCGTCCGCGAATGACCCGGCGCGGGCATTGTTGACGCTGCCCGGACTGAGCTCGTAGAGCGAGGCGAACACGACATTGATCGCCAGCCACAGACCCAGCATGGCCAGGATGAAGCCAGGCCACGGCAGGCTGACCGCCAGGTGATACGGATCGTGCCGGTCGAACCGCGCGGCGCCCAGCTTGGACAAGCCATACTCGGCGCGTCCGATGCGGACCGGCTTGGGCTCGTGCGGAAGCTTTCGATTTGCCATAGCGCCAAGCTTAACCAGGCCGCCGCACCGGCGTCACCCTTTGCGTGCCGCGCCGCCGCATGCGATGAAAACACAACCGCCGCGCCGACCACAGCGCGGCCAGCCAATGGGGGAAACGACAGGCATGGCAACAGTGTCGGTGCGCGACGTTCGCAAACGCTATGGCTCGACCGAGGTGCTGCACGGCGTCAGCGTCGAGATCGCCGACGGCGAGTTCGTCATCCTGGTCGGCCCCTCGGGCTGCGGCAAGTCAACCCTACTGCGGATGATCGCCGGGCTTGAGAACATCACCGGCGGCGAAATCGCGATCGGTGGCCGCGTAGTCAACGACGTCGCGCCGAAGGAGCGGGATATCGCCATGGTGTTCCAGAACTATGCGCTGTATCCGCACATGACGGTGCGCGACAACATGGCCTTCGCTCTCAGCCTGGCAAGCGCCCCCAAGCCGGTCATCGAACAAAAAGTCGGCCGCGCGGCGGAGATCCTGAGCCTGGCGCCCTACCTGAACCGCTATCCCCGTCAGCTATCC
Source organism: Rhodopila sp. (assembly GCF_965277825.1). Classification (NCBI taxonomy): domain Bacteria; kingdom Pseudomonadati; phylum Pseudomonadota; class Alphaproteobacteria; order Acetobacterales; family Acetobacteraceae; genus Rhodopila; species Rhodopila sp. Next base: position 3,185,282 of record NZ_OZ255846.1, read on the forward strand.
GGCGGCCAGCGCCAACGCGTCGCGATGGGACGCGCGATCGTGCGCGATCCGCAGGTGTTCCTGTTCGACGAGCCGCTATCCAACCTCGATGCCAAACTGCGCGTCGCAATGCGGGCCGAGATCAAGGAACTGCATCAACGGCTGACAACCACCACGGTCTATGTCACCCACGATCAGATCGAGGCGATGACCATGGCCGACAAGATCGTGGTGATGAACGCCGGCAATGTGGAACAGATCGGCGCTCCTTTGGACCTGTATGACAACCCGGCCAATCTGTTCGTCGCTGGTTTCATCGGCTCGCCGGCGATGAACTTCCTGAAGGGCAGGGTGGATGGCGGCGCGTTCCGTTCCGATAGCGGCACGTCGCTGCCGTTGCCCTCGACCCGGGGCGTGTCCGACGGCAGCCCGATCGTCTATGGCATCCGCCCCGAGCACTTCCAGCTCAACGGCGGCGTCCCCGCCAGGGTCAACGTGATCGAGCCGACCGGTTCGGAAACCCAGGTGATGGCCGAGTTCGCCGGCGCGCCGATCATCGCCGCATTCCGCGAACGGGTGCTGGCCCGGCCGGGGGAGACGATCCAGATCACGCCCGACCCGGCGATGGTGCATCTGTTCGACGCCGCCACCGGCCTGCGCCTCTCAGCTTAACTCCCGTCGCGCGATCGCTTTGCCTTTTACGCCGCTCGGCGGAATACTCCGACATCAGGGGTCGCCGGAAACCGGTCGCCGACGCCCCGCACGCGAAAAGACCGGCTAGGGAGTGTGCACATGTCCATCACCCGGCGCCAGTCGCTTGCGCTCGCCTCCGCATCCGTCGCGGCGGCGTCAATTCCCCCCGTCGGCGCCCGCGCCGCCGTCACCGACGTGCCCACTGCAAACGTGCCGCCGCCGAACTACAAGCCGGAAAAGGGCGCCGAGCTTCGGGTGCTTCGGCCGGCGAAGTTCATCGACCCCGATGAAGTGTACTGGCGCGCGAACACCAAGAAATACACCGAGGCGACCGGCGTCCCGGTGCGCGTCGATTTCATCAGTTGGGAGGATATCCGCCCGCAAACCGCGGTCGTCGCGAACACCGGCGCCGGACCCGACATCGTGCTCGGTTTCAGCTCCGATCCGCAGATCTATGCCTCGAAGATCACTGACATGACCGATCTCGCCGACTATCTCGGGGCGAAATACGGCGGCTGGCAGGAACTGGCGATGCTGTATGGGACGAAATGGAACACCAAAAACTGGATCTCGATCCCCGTCGGCGGAGGAGCCGGGCCGACGGTGTACCGCCAATCCTGGGTCAAGCAGGCCGGCTTCGACAAGATCCCCGACGATCTCGACGGGTTTCTTGCGCTGTGCCAAGGCCTGCACAAGATCGGCCACCCCGCCGGCTTCGCGCTCGGCCACGCCCTGGGCGACGCCAACGGCTACGCGTCGTGGCTGCTGTGGTCGCACAACGCGATGCTGGTCGATGAACGCGGCAAGGTCGCACTCGATTCAAAGGAAACCATTGCGGCACTAAAATATGCCACCGAGCTGCAGAAGACGCTGGTGTCGGGAACGTTGTCGTGGAACGATTCCGGCAACAACAAGGCCTTCGCCGCCGGCGATATCGGCCTGACGTTCAATGGGGTGTCGATCTACTACGTACTGAAGACTTCGCCCGATCCCAAGCTGAACCAGATGGCAGCCGATATCCAGCACCAGGTGCTGCCGAAAGGCCTGGCGCCACGCTCGCCGATGTCGGCCACTCCGATGAACGCGATGGTTTTCAAGCACACCAAGTATCCCGAAGCCGCCAAGGACTATCTGCGCTTCATGATGGAGGCGGATCAATACGGCCCCTGGCTGTCGAACTGCATCGGCTACTGGTCGAATTCGCTGAAAGCCTATTCGAAGATGAAGTTCTGGACCGAGGACCCGAAGTTGATACCCTATGCGTCCGGCATGGACACCCCATACTACGACGGCTTCAAGGGACCGGTCACGTCGGCGTCCTCGGCGGTGACGGCGAACTACACCGTGGTGGACATGTTCGCCGCCGTGGTCACCGACAACGCCACGCCCGAGGGCGCGGCGAAACGCGCGGCGCAGCAGGCGGCACGCTATTACAAGACCTGAAAGACCGCGACCGGGTCTGTTCCGCGCCGCTGAATCCGCCGCCGACTTGTTGGCGTGTGCCACACGCGCTAGGCATGAGGCCGGATTGGCGACGCGCAGAACGCCGCCTGGATTGACGGAAGGAAACTGAATGGCTGGCTTGACTCGCCGTGATACCCTGCTGTCCGGCGCCACCAACCTGATCGGGGCGACAGCGCTGCCGCTAGTCGGCGCTCGCGCCGCGGATGTAGTCGGCGCTCGCGCCGCGGATGTAGTCGGCGCTCGCGCCGCGGATGTAGTCGGCGCTCGCGCCGCGGATGTAGTCGGCGCTCGCGCCGCGGATGTAGTCGGCGCTCGCGCCGCGGATCTTGACGTGCCCACGGCGGATGTGAAAGCGCCCGGCTTCAAGATCGAGTCCGGAGCGACGTTGCGGGTGCTGCGGCCCGCCAAGTTCGTCGATCCGGACGAAACCTTGTTCCGCCAGAACAGCAAGAAATTCACCGAGGCGACCGGCGTCGCGGTGCGCGTCGATTTCGTCGGCTGGGAGGATATGCGGCCGCAAACCGCCGTTGCCGCCAATACCGGGGCCGGCCCCGACATCATCGTCGGGTTCGGCGCCGACCCGCAGATCTACGCCGACAAACTGCTGCCGATGAACGACCTGGCCGACTACCTGGCCGCCAAATACGGCGGCTGGCACCAGTTGGCGCTGCTCTATTCGCGCCGCTGGGGCAGTAATGACTGGCTGGCGATCCCGATGGGCGGCAGCGGCGGCGCTTCGGTGTATCGCATGTCCTGGCTGAAGCAGGTTGATTACGACCAGGTCCCGAACGACCTCGAAGGCTTCCTGGCGATGGCCGAAAAACTCAACAAGGCCGGCCATCCGATCGGCTATGCGCTGGGCCATGCGGTCGGTGACGGCAACGGCTTTGCCGATTGGCTGCTATGGTCGCACGGCGCGGCGCTCACCGATGAGAAGGGCAAGGTGTCGCTCGATAGCAAGGCAACGATCGACGCGCTGAACTACGCCCAGCAACTGTATCCACACATGATCAGCGGCACGCTATCTTGGGGCGATCCCAGCAACAACAAGGCCTACGCCGCCGGCGACATCAGCCTGACAAATAACGGGGTGTCGATCTACTACGTGGCGAAGAATTCGTCCGACCCGAAGCTGCAGGCGATCGCCGCCGATACCAACCACCAGGCACCCTCGCTCGGACTCGCCAAGCAGACGCCGCAATCCTCGCTTGTGGTCAACGCGATGACTTTCAAGCACACCAAATATCCCAATGCCTGCAAGGAATATCTCCGCTTCATGATGGAGGCGCCGCAATACGCGCCTTGGCTGGCCGGCTGCCTCGGCTACTGGTCGAACTCGCTGAAAGCCTACGGCAAGATGGCGTTCTGGAATGCCGATCCGAAGCTGAAGCCGTATATCGACAGTATGGACACGCCGTATTACGACAGCTACGCCGGCCCGATTTCCGCGGCATCCTCGGCGGTGGCGGCGAACTACACGCTGGTCGATATGTTTGCCTCCGTCGCCACCGGCAACGCCACGCCGCAAGCCGCCGTGAAACAGGCCGCTCGGCAAGCCGCCAGGCATCTGAAGGGCTGAAACACGGGGGGGAGCCGAGGCATGGACGCGACGACCGCCGACATCGACCTGCAATGGAGGCCGCGGAAGCGGCATGGCCGCATCGCGCGGCTGTTCGATTACAAGCCGTTCCTGGTCTTCCTGTGCATGCTGCCCACCGCCGGGCTGCTGCTGATCTTCCTGACCTATCCGCTGGGTCTGGGCCTGTGGCTATCGCTGACCGACACCACGATTGGCCAGGCCGGGCAGTATATCGGGTTGGAAAATTTCCAGTCGCTATTCGACGACCCGGTGTTCTGGGGCGCGGTCTGGTACACCATCTTCTATACAGCCGTCGCCACGGCGGGAAAGTTCCTGCTGGGTCTGTGGCTCGCCTTGCTGCTGAACCATCATCTGCCGTTCAAGGCGTTCATCCGAGCGATCGTGCTGCTGCCGTGGATCGTGCCGACGGTGCTCTCGGCGATCGCCTGGTGGTGGATCTACGATCCGCAGTTCTCCATCATTTCCTACATCCTGGTGGACGTGCTGCATTGGCGCAAACACTACATCGACTTCCTCGGCGCGCCCTGGCCGGCCCGCTGGTCGCTGATCGTCGCTAATATCTGGCGCGGCATCCCGTTTGTGGCGATCACTTTGCTCGCCGGACTGCAGACCATCTCGCCGTCGCTGTATGAGGCGGCGCTGCTCGACGGCGCCAGCGGCTGGCAGAAGTTCCGCCGCATCACCGTGCCGCTGCTGATGCCGATCCTCTCGGTGGCACTGACGCTGTCGGTGCTGTTCACCTTCTCCGACTTCCAACTGGTGTATGCGATCACCCGCGGCGGCCCATTCAACTCCACCCACCTGATGGCAACCTTGGCATTCCAGCGCGCCATCCCGGGCTCGCAACTGGGTGAGGGCGCGGCGATCGCGGTCTCGATGATCCCGTTCCTGCTGGCTGCAACGCTGGTGTGTTTCTTCGGCGTCGGGCGGCGCAAATGGCAGCAGGGGTCCGACAATGACTGACGTCGGCGTGGTCGCGCAAGAAATCGAGCTCGCCGCTTCCACCAAGGACGCGCCGGAAATCCTGTCCTGGGATTCCCGCGCGCGACGCACCATCACGATCTACATCCCGCTGGCGATCTTCGTCATCGTGCTGCTGTTCCCGTTCTACTGGATGGCGATCACCTCGATAAAGCCCGACTTCGAGATGTACGACTACAAGAAGTACAACCCATTCTGGGTGCACTCCCCAACCCTGGAGAACATTCGCAAACTTCTGTTCGAAACCGAGTATCCGCGCTGGCTGATGACCACGATGGGCATCGCGACCGCGGCGACGTTCCTCTCGGTCGGCGCCAGCTTGCTCGCCGCCTATGCGATCGAGCGGCTCCGCTTCAAGGGCGCGCAGCATGCCGGGCTGGCGATCTATCTGGCCTATCTGGTGCCGCCGACCATCCTGTTCATTCCGCTGGCAACGCTGATCTTCCAGTTCGGTTTGTTCGACAGCCCGGTGGCGCTGATCCTGACCTATCCGACCTTCCTGATCCCGTTCTGCACCTGGCTGCTGATCGGCTACTTCAAGTCGATCCCCTATGAGCTCGAGGAATGCGCGCTGATCGACGGCGCCTCCCGCCTGCAGATCCTGCGCCGGATCACCCTGCCGCTCGCGGTGCCCGGCCTGATCTCGGCCGGCATCTTCGCCTTTACCCTGTCGTGGAACGAGTTCATCTACGCGCTGGCTTTCATCCAGAGCACCGAGAAGAAGACCGTTCCGGTAGCGATCCTGACGGAACTGGTGACCGGGGATGTCTATCAGTGGGGATCGTTGATGGCCGGCTCACTGCTGGGATCGGTGCCGGTAGCGATCATCTATTCCTTCTTCGTCGAGTACTACGTGTCATCGATGACCGGGGCGGTGAAGGAATAGTCGGGCGCCCACCCCGTCAGCGACATCGATAAGGATGCCAATAGCACCAGCGGGCGTGTCCCGGGCCAGGACCCGGTTCTTCGATGACACACGCGCCGAGCGACGTGGTGATTGCCAGAAGCAGAATAAGCCGCCGTAGCATTCGGGTCCCCTCCTTAAACGCCCCTAATCAGAGGTCGCCGGGTCGACAGATGAATGCTGATGCATGATCAGCCATTTGCCGTGTACCGGCGCGTAGATAAATGTAAAGCGGGCTTTGACCTTCGCGCGGGCGCTCGGCTGATCGCCATCAATGGTGAAGGTGTAAAGCCCGATGTCATAGGCAATATTGCATCCTGTTCTGATCGCCCTGGCGGTGACCTCGGCCTGCGGTGACTTCTTCAGGAAGTCGGTGAAGTATTGCCCGATCGCCTCCGACCCGATCAGCGGGCCGTTCTGGATCGTCGGCAGCAGGGTCGCATCGGGCGCATAAAGCGCCCCGACCGTATCGGCGCGCTTGGTCATCAGCGCCTTGTTCCACTGCTCGAACAAATCGATCACCTGCGCCTTGGTGATCGTTTCGCATTCGCTGTGGTGGCTGGCGCTATGGTGGCTGACCGGCTTGCGCGCGGCAAGCGTAGCTGGCCAGCCCAGCGTGCCCAAAACCGCCAAGCTAGCAACGAAGAACCCACACGTCGACCCGCGCATCACCGCCGCCCCCCTCTTGCGCCGGATAATTGTCCGGAACACCGGTTGCGGCAAGCCGCGCGGTCAGGGAAGCAACGGATTTTCGGTTTCGATGTGCACCGGCAACTCGGCCGAGGACCAACCGCCGCCCAGTGCCTCGATCAGCGCGACGCTGGCAACCAGGCGGCTCTGTTGAATGGCCAGCGCGGACTGCTGGTCCGACAGCAACAGGTTCTGCTCTGTTATAACGCTGGTGTAAGGCACCGTGCCGGCGCGATAGGCATTTAGCGTCGCGATCACCGCCCGATTGGTGGACGCAACGGCGGTGGCCTCGGCGCGGGCCTGCAGTTGCAGGATACGCAGGTTCGACAGCGCATCCTCGACCCCCTGGAACGCGCTCAGCACCGTTTGCCGATAGCTCGCCACCGATGCGTCATAGGTCGCTCGCTGGGCCTGTACTGATGCGGTGCGAAAGCCGCCCTCGAACAAGGTCTCGGCACCGGCCGCGCCCAGCGACCAGAATTGATTACTGACATCGAACAAGTGGCCCAGCGGGCTGCCGGCATACTCGCCCAGCGCCGACAGCGAGATATCCGGGTAGAAAGCGGCGATCTGCACCCCGATCAGGGCATTTTCCTGCGCCATGCTGCGCTCCGCCGCGGCGATGTCGGGGCGACGCTCCAGCAGCACCGACGGCAGCCCGGGCGGGACCACCGGCACGTTGCTCGCCAACGGCGCCTGCGCGATGGAAAGCGCGGCCGGCGCCCGCCCGGTCAGCACGGCGATGGCGTGCTCGAACTGCTGGCGCTGGATGCCGACCGCGATCAGTTGCGCCTGGGTCGATTGCAACTGCGCCAGCGCGGTGACGTAGTCGATGCTGGATGACGTGCCGGCGCGATACTGGTTCTGGGTGATCTGCAACGCCCGCTGGTAGTTGGCGACGGTATCGGTCAACAGTTGCCCCAGCGCATCCTCGGCCCGCAGGTCGAAGTAATCGGTCGCCAGCGTGGCCTGCGCCGAAAGCGCCGCGTTGGCCAGATCCGCGGCGCCGACCCCGGCCGCGGCCTTGCTGCTTTCGACCTGCCGGCGGATGCGGCCCCACACATCCAGATCCCACGCAACCGTGCCGCTCACGCTGTATTCCGTGCCGCTGCGGGAACTGCCGCCAAACGACGACCCGCTGGTGGCGAACATCGTCGAGGTTCCGCCGCCACCACCGCTGGCGCCACTTCCGCTGTGAGTGACACCGGATGACAGCGCGACGGTCGGGAACAGGCTGGCGCGGGCCTCCGCGACCAAGGCGACGGCATTGCGATACTGCGCCTCGAACTGCTTTACCGTCTGGTTGGACACCACAACCGAGCGCTCCAGGCGGTCGAGCTCGGGGTCGCGGTAAACCGACCACCAGCGGCCTTTGTCAATGGTGTCGGCCGGCTGGCTGACCTTCCAGCCGGCGACCTCCTTGAAGGCGGCCGGCGTCGGCGCGGCTGGACGCCGGTAGTCCGGTCCGACCATGCAGCCGGCCACCACAAAACACATCCAGAAGGGCCGCATTACTCCGCCACCTGCGGCGCGGCCGATCCGGGAAACACGCGATGCCATAGTCGTTTACAGTACAACCGAAAGCGATCCAGGTACAGATACACCACCGGTGTGGTATACAGCGTCAGCACCTGGCTGACCATCAGCCCACCGACGATCGAAATCCCCAGCGGGCGTCGCAACTCACCGCCATCGCCAAAGCTCAACGCCAGCGGCATCGCCCCCAGCATCGCAGCGCTGGTGGTCATCATGATCGGACGGAACCGCATCAGGCAGGCCTCGAAGATCGCCTCGCGCGGCGACAGCCCGACCGTGCGCTCCGCTTCCAGCGCAAAATCGATCATCAGGATGGCGTTCTTCTTGACGATGCCGATCAGCAGGATCACCCCGATCAAGGCGATGATGCTGAACTCGATCTTGAACAGCATCAATGCCAGCACCGCGCCAATGCCAGCCGAGGGCAGCGTGGAGATGATGGTGATCGGATGGACGTAGCTTTCATACAGCACACCCAGCACGATGTAGATCGCCAGCAGCGCGGCGCCGATCAGGATCGGTTCGCTGTTCAACGATGCCTGGAAGGTCTGCGCGGTGCCCTGGAACGATCCGTGGATCGACGCCGGCATGCCGATCCACAGCATCGCCTGCTGCACCGCCGCGGTGGCTTCGCTCAGCGACTTCCCCGGCGCCAGGTTGAACGAAATCGTGGTGGCCACGAACGGCCCCTGATGGTTGACCGCCAGCGCGGTGTCGCCGGGGCCGTAAGTCGCGAACGACGCCAGCGGCACCATGGTCTCGGCGCTGGTGCTGACCGCGGCGCCGGACGACGCGCTGCCCTTGCCGACATTGGCCAGTGCGTTGTTGGCAGCGTTGCGCGAGGAACTGGATGCGATGGTCGCGGCGGTAGTCGTGGTGGTGGCGGCTTTGCCCGCCGCGGCAACCGTGCCGACCACGGCATTCGAGGTCTCGGTGCCCGAGGCATTGCCGCCCGCGGTCGAGACGTAGATCTGGCGCAAGGTTTCCGGGCTTTGCCAGTAGCTCGGCGCCACCTCCATGATCACATGATACTGGTTCTGCGCGCTGTAGATGGTTGAAACCTGACGTTGCCCGAACGCATCATACAGCGTGTTGTCGATCTGTGCGGCGTTGACGCCTAACCGGCTGGCGGTCGCCCGGTCGATCACCAGATCGGTTTCCAGACCCTTTTGCTGCTGGTCGGAATTGACATCGCGCAGCATCGGATCGTGCTCCAGTTCCGTTACCAGCTTGGGTGCCCATTCGTACAGTTCCGCGGTGCTGTCGGCTTGCAAGGTGTACTGGTAGGCAGCGTTGCTCTGCCGCCCGCCGACGTTGATGTCCTGGATCGGCACCAGGAACAGCCGCGCCCCCGGCACCACCGCCAGCTTGCGGCGCAACCGTGACATCACCGCATCGATTCCATCCCGCTGCGCCAGCGGCTCCAGCGCAACGAACACCGACCCGGTATTGGTCTGCGCCGCGCCGCCGCCGCCCCCCGAACCGGTGAACCCGACCACGCTCTGTACCGCCGGATCGTGCTGCACGATGCGCGCCAGATCGGTCAGCTTCTGCTGCATCGCCTGGAACGAGATGCTCTGATCCGCCTGCAGCCGGCCGATCATCCGCCCGGTATCCTGCTGCGGAAAGAACCCTTTCGGCACGATCACGTAAAGCGCGACATTCAGCACCACGGCAACCAGCAGCACGATCAGCACAACGAACGAGTGCCGCAGCGACCACGCCAGGGTGCGGCCATACAGGTCCTGCGCCCGGTCGAACAGCGTTCGCCGCTTCGGCAGTTGCACCGGCGATGGCTTCAGCAGCAGCGCGCACATCATCGGCGTGGTGGTCAACGAAATTACCAGCGAAACGGTAATCGCCAGCGACAAGGTCACGGCAAATTCCCGGAACAGCCGCCCGACGATGCCGCCCATCAGCAGGATCGGCAGGAACACCGCGATCAGTGACACGCTGATCGAGATCACCGTGAACCCGACCTCCTTGGCACCGAGCAGCGCGGCCTCGACCCGCGGCATGCCGTCCTCGATATGGCGGGAGATATTTTCCAGCACCACGATGGCATCATCGACGACGAAGCCGGTGGACACCGTCAGCGCCATCAGCGACAGGTTGTCCAGGCTGTAGCCCATCAGGTACATGGTTCCAAACGTACCGATAATGGAGACCGGGACGACGACCGCCGGGATCAGCGTGGCGCGCACGTTGCGCAGGAACAGGAACACCACCAGCGTCACCAGCCCGACCGCGATCAGCAGAGTGCGTTCGGTGTCGTACAGGCTGGATCGGATCGTCGTGGTGCGATCGTTGGCGATCAGCAGGTTCATGTCCGCCGGCAGCGCCGCCATCAATTGCGGAATCGCCGCCTTCACCCCATCCACCGTCTTGATGATATTGGCGCCGGGTTGGCGAAACAGGATCACCAGGACCGCGGGTTGCCCCTGTGACAGCCCGGCGTTGCGCAGATTTTCCACCGAGTCCTGCACGTCGGCCACGTCCGACAGCCGCACCGCGGCGCCGTTGCGGTAGGCGATCACCAGCGGCCGATAATCCGCCGCGTGCGTCGCCTGGTCGTTGGTATAGAGCTGGTAGTGCAGGCCATCGCTATCGATCGAACCCTTCGGACTATTGGCGTTGGCCGAGGCCAATGCCGCGCGGACATCCTCCAGCCCGATGCCGTACTTGAACAATGCCGTCGGGTTCAGCTCCACGCGGACTGCCGGCAACGCGGCGCCGCCGATGATCACCTGGCCGATGCCGTCGATCTGCGACAGTTTCTGTGACAGAACATTAGCCGCTGCGTCGTACATCTGCCCGCGCGTCAGGGTCTTCGATGTCAGCGCCAGGATCAGCACCGGGGCGTCGGCCGGGTTGACCTTGCGATAGGTCGGATTGCTGCGCAGGCTAGCCGGCAGGTCGGCCCGCGCCGCATTGATCGCGGCCTGCACATCGCGAGCCGCCCCATTGATGTCCCGGTTCAACCCGAACTGCAGCACGATCCGGACCGACCCGACCGAACTGGTCGAGGTCATCTGGGTCACGTCGGCGATCTGTCCCAGGTGCCGCTCCAGCGGGCTGGCGACGCTGGTCGCCACGGTCTCGGGACTAGCGCCGGGCAGTTGCGCCTGCACCGAGATGGTGGGGAAATCCACCTGCGGCAGCGGCGCCACCGGCAACTTGAAGAAGGCGAAGAGTCCGGCCAGCGTGATGCCGATGGTGAGCAGGGTGGTGGCAACGGGTCGCGCGATGAAGGTAGCCGAAAGGTTCATGCGGCCGTCCGAGGACAAGCACGCCCAAGAGGAGCACGCGTGGTCGACGGCGACCTGGTGTTCGTTGGCCTGCGGCCGGGTTCTACTGGTAAGCCGCCGAGACCCGCGGGTATGCAATCAAGATCTTTCGCGCGGGAGGCAAAACAATTTTTAACACGGAGGAAGGGCGAGAAGCACGCAGGGCCACGGAGAATGCGGACAGCTTGCCCCGGCGGCCGGGTCACGGTCGTGGGGTGCCCATTCGCAAACCCGAAATCTGGACGGAAACGCAGGGAGGCAATCCGCGTGCAGCGCCGGGCTCTGCCGCTCCGTGGCGCTCCGTGGTGCTCGTTCTTCCTCCGTGTTAAAATTTTACCGGCTTGCAGCATGCCATCCGTTTGCAGCATGCTAAGAGTCTTGGTCGCGGCCCCGCCACCTTGTCGCGCCGTCGTCGCCGGCAAACTCACGGCGCACCGCCCGGCGCCAATTTCGCCTGCGGCTTGCCGCCCCCCAGCCGCGCCGCCAGGCGGTCGAACATTAGATAGGTCACCGGTGTGGTGAACAAAGTCAGCACCTGGCTGACGATCAACCCGCCGACGATCGCCACCCCCAGCGGGCGCCGCAGTTCCGACCCGGTGCCGTTGCCCAGCATCAACGGCAGCGCCCCCAGCAGCGCTGCCATCGTGGTCATCAGGATCGGGCGGAACCGCAACAGACACGCCTGGTGGATCGCCTCGCGCGGCGGTTTGCCATCCTCGCGTTCGGCCACCAGAGCGAAATCGATCATCATGATCGCGTTCTTCTTCACGATGCCGATCAGCAGGATGATGCCAATGATGGAAATCACGTCGATGTTGTCGCCGGCGATCAGCAGCGCCACCAGCGCGCCGGCGCCGGCCGAGGGCAGCGTCGACAAAATGGTAATCGGATGCACGAAACTCTCGTACAGCACCCCCAGCACGATGTACATCGTCAGGATCGCCGCCAGCACCAGCAGCAGCTCGTTCGACAACGATGCCTCCAGCGCCGACGCCGCACCCTGGAATGCGGTGACGAAACTCGCCGGCAGCCCGATATCGGCCTCGGCCTGGCGCACCGCCGCGACCGCGGCACCCAGCGACGAACCCGGCGCCGTATCGAATGAAATCGTCGTCGCCGGAAACTGCGCCAGATGGCTGATCTGCAGCGGCCCAGGCTTCTGCTCGATCTTCACGATGGACGAAAGCGGCACCTGCCCGGTGGTGGACGCGGCGGACGGCAGCCGGATCGCCGACAGCGCGTCCAGTGAGGTCTGCAGATCGGGATCCGCCTCCATAATCACACGATACTGGTTCGACTGCGTATAAATCGTCGAGATGATGCGCTGCCCGAACAGGTCGTACAGCGCGTTGTCCACCGTCGCTGGTGTGATGCCGAAGCGCGCCGCGGTCTCCCGGTCGATCACCAGGTCGACCGTCAAGCCCTGGCTCTGCAGGTCGCTGGCGACGTTGCGCAAGTCGGGTGACTTGTCGAGCTCCGCCACCAGCTTCGGCACCCATTCGGTGAATGCCCCCAGATTGGGGTTCTCCAGCACGAACTGATACTGCGTGCGGCTGACTGACGCATCGATGGTCAGGTCCTGCACCGGTTGCAGATACAACGATACGCCCGGCACGTCCGCGGTCTCTTGCTGCAGGCGGCGGCCAATTTCGGTGGCGTTCAGGCTGCGCTGGTCCTTCGGTTTCAGGTTGATCAGAAACCGCCCGCTGTTCAGCGTCGTGTTGCTGCCATCGACGCCGATGAACGAACTCAGGCTGGACACGTCGGGGTCCTTCAGGATCGCCGCCGCCAGCGCCTGCTGGTGTTCGGCCATGGCGCCATAGGACACCGTCTGCGCCGCCACCGAGATGCCCTGCAGCACGCCGGTATCCTGCACCGGGAAGAACCCCTTGGGCACGACCGTATACAGCAGCACAGTGACGCCCAGCGTGATCAGCGCCACCAGCAAGGTCAGCGGCTGATGATCCAGCACCGTGCTCAGCGCTCGGTCGTAACGCCCGATGATCCAGTTGAAGCCGCGTTCCGCCCGCAGGTCGAACGTGCTGCGCGCCGAGTCGGGTCGGTGGTGCAGCAGCCGGGCACACAGCATCGGCACCAGGGTCAGCGAAACCACCGCCGAAATGACAATCGTCACCGCAAGCGTAATGGCGAACTCATGAAACAGCCGTCCGACCACATCGCCCATGAACAGCAGTGGAATCAGCACCGCCATCAGCGACACCGTCAAGGATATGATGGTGAAACCGATCTGCTCGCTGCCCTTCAACGCTGCGGTCAAGGGCGGATCGCCGGCTTCGACGAAGCGCGAGATATTCTCGATCATGACGATCGCATCATCGACCACGAAGCCGGTGGACACCGTCAGTGCCATCAGCGACAGATTGTCCAGGCTGAAACCCAGCAAGTACATCACCGCCAGGGTGCCGACCAGCGAAAGCGGCACCGAAAGGCTCGGAATGATCGTCGCCGGCAGGTTGCGCAGGAACAGGAAGATCACCAGCACCACCAGCGCGACCGCCAGGCCAAGCTCGAACTCGACGTCGGCTACCGAGGCGCGGATCGTCACCGTGCGATCGGTCAGCACCGCGACATCGATCGCCGCCGGCAAGGTCGCCTGCAACTGCGGCAGCAAGGACTTGATGGTGTTGACCACCTGGATCACGTTGGCACCCGGCTGGCGCTGAACATTCAGGATGACCGCGGGCGTAGAGTTGGCCCAGGCGGCCAGCTTGGTGTTCTCGGCGCCGTTGACCACGCTGGCGACGTCGCGCAAGTGGACGGGTGCGCCGTTGCGATAGGCGATCACCAGATCGAGGTATTGCTTCGGATCGCTGATCTGGTCGTTGGCGTTGATCGTGGTGGCCTGCGCCGGCCCGTCGAAGTTGCCCTTCGGCGTATTGACGTTTGCATTGCCAAGCGTGGTGCGCAGGTCGTCGATGTTCAGCCCGTAGGCCGCCAGCGCGCGCGGATTGACCTGCACCCGCACTGCCGGGCGCTGGCCGCCGCTGATGCTGACCAGCCCGACCCCCTGCTGCTGCGAAATCTTCTGCGCCAGCCTGGTGTTGGCCAGATCCTCGATCTGCGTCAGCGGCAACGTCTTCGAGGTCAGCGCCAAGGTCAGGATCGGCGCGTCCGCCGGGTTGACCTTGGCATAGATCGGCGGCGCCGGCAGATCCGTCGGCAACAGATTCCCCGCCGCGTTGATCGCCGCCTGCACCTCCTGCTCGGCAACATCCAGGCTGACATCGAGGCTGAACTGCAAGGTGATCAGCGATGCCCCGGCCGAACTGGTCGAAAACATCTGGTTCAGACTCGGCATCTGCCCGAACTGCACCTCCAGCGGCGAGGTGATCGAAGAGGTCATCACCTCGGGACTGGCGCCGGGGTAGAACGTCTGCACCTGGATGGTGGGATAATCCACCTCGGGCAACGCCGAGATCGGCAGGAAGCGATACGCGACGATGCCGACCAGCAGGATCGCCGCCATCAGCAGCGTGGTCGCGACCGGCCGCAGGATGAACGGGCGGGACGGACTCATGCCACGATCAGCCCGCGGTCATTGCGGCGCCCGGCGGCGATGCGCCGGGGTCGCCGGCTGGTCCGGCGTTGCCGCGGCCGGCGGCGTGTTGCCCGGAGCGGTGCCCGTCGTTGCCGCGCCTTGGTCGCCGGGTGACTGCGCGGCAGCCGCCTTCGCGTTGCCCCGCGCCGCCGGCAGACTGACTGCGGCGCCGTCGCGCAGCCGGTCGGTGCCGTCAGTCACCACCCTCTCGCCCGGTTTCAGCCCGGACAGCACCGCCTCGAACCCGCCATCGGTCGGACCGACCTTGATCGGGCGGACCGAGACCGTGTTGTTGGCATTGATCAGGTAAACGAAAGTGCCGGGTTCACCGCGCTGCACCGCCGGCACCGGCACGCGGACCGTGTTCTGCATGGTGTTCACCAGCAGCCGAGCGTTGACGAACTGATTGGGATACAGCAGCTCGTCCGGATTGGCGAACATCGCGCGCAGCTTCAGCGTCCCGGTGGTGGTGTCGATCACGTTGTCGATCGTGCCGAGTTGTCCGGTGGCGAGCAGCCTGGTGTTGGCGCGATCATAGGCCTCGACCGGCAGGGTGGCGCCGGCGCGCACCCGCTGGATGATGTCGGGCAGGTTGTCCTCGGGCACCGAGAACAGCACCGAGATCGGCTGCATCTGGGTGATCACCACCAGGCCGCTGGTGCTGGAGGTCTGCACATAGTTGCCGAGATCGACCAGGCGCAGCCCGACCTGACCGTCTATCGGCGAGACGATGTGGCAATACGCCAGGTTGACCTTGGCGGCGTCGACCGCGCCCTGATCGGTCTGCACCAGGCCGGTGTCCTGCTGCACAAGGTAGCGCTGGTCATCCAGTTGCTGCTGGGCGATCGAATCCTGCCGTCCCAGCGTCTGGAACCGTTTCAGGTCCGACTGCGCCTGCGCCAGCAGTCCCTGATCGCGCGCCAGCGTGCCCTTCGCCTGCTCCAGCGCCGCCTGGTATGGCCGCGGATCGATCTGCGCCAGGAAGTCGCCCTGCTTGACCACCTGGCCCTCGCTGAAGCCGATCTGCTGCAACTGGCCGTTGATCTGCGTCAGCACGGTCACGGTGTCGAGCGAGGTGACCGTGCCAAGCTCGTTCAGCATGATGCGGATATCGCCGGTGTCGATGGTGGCGAAACCAACCGGCTGCGCCGCCGCTTGGGCCGCCGACTGGGCGCCGCGCCTGGCGCTGGCGGCTTTCGACGCCGGCTCGGCCTGGCGATGGGTCCACAGATACCAGCCGCCGCCCAGCAGGGCGATCAGGATCAGCGAGGTCAGGACCCAGTAGCCGCGACGCGACGGCCGCGTCACCTGGGTTTCGCGTGACGCGGGATCGGGAGCGACCCGGGTATCGGCCCGGTCAACGCGTTCGTCCATCCGTGGTCACGTCCTTCGTCGGTTGCCAGTCGGTGCGGCGTTCAGATCAAGCAGCGGCCCGCGTTGCCCACCAGAGTTGCGGCGACCCCCCATGCGCACCCGAGGAGATCGCACCCGAGGGGATCGCGGGGGATCGCAACCAGGCGGATCGCGCCCAAGGGGATTAGGCATCCGACCCGTTGCCAACAAGCAAAAGCCGGCATCAGTTACGCTAATTTTGCGTTCGTTACACGAAGACATGTCGGTTCGACCCGCTGGCCGGGCGGAGGAAAATTCATCGAAGCAACCATATCCGTTTGAAAAGACCCGATTATGATCGCCACATCGCCTGCCACAAGGTTGTTTTCAACAGCCGACGGAGACCGTCATGCGAACCCCTCGACTCGCGCTCTTGGCTGCAACCGCGGCGATCATCCTGGCCTTGTATGGGGGTATCGCCCAGGCCAAAGGTCCAGAACGCAACGTCATGACCCTGCGCCTGCCCGACGGGCAGATCGAGCAGGTTCGTTACGCCGGAAACGTGCCGCCGACGGTCATCGTGGCGCCCGATGCGATCGCCGCGCCGGTCTTCACTGCCGACCCGTTTGCCATGCTGGACAGGATCAGCACGCAAATGCACCTGCAAGCCGCGGACCTATTCGGCGAAATCAATTCGATAAATCCGGGGCAATCAGAGCGTGCGGGGCAATTTGGCGGTTTCGCAACGATTCCAGCGGCCTCGGCCCCGAACTTATGCATGCGTAGCGTTCAGATCAGCTTCGACGGCAATGGCACCGCGCCGCATGTCGTGTCGCGCAGTTCCGGCAATTGCGGCCCAAGCACCGCGCCGGCCACCCCGGTGGCCGTCCCGGCGGCTCCCTGGACCAGGCAGGCTCCGCACCCGATCGAGGCCAACGCGCACAGCCCGCGCGCGGGTTTGGTCCGCATGGTCAGCGACCTGCCGCGCTGAGGTTGGCGGAGTCGTGCTGATCGGTGCCGGACGGAGGTCGGGTAGGATCTCCCGGTTCGGCACTGCGCCGGATCGGGGCGGGACGGTGGCGGTAGATTGAACCCCGTCGTCGGATGGCTGGGCCAAGATCGCCCCTGCCATCGCCCCTGCCATCGCCCCTGCCATCGCCCAAGACATCGCCCCCAAGACATCGCCACCACAATGGCGCGGTCTGGCGGCGCGGTCCGCTCGATGGTTTATACGCTGATGTTGGCCAGCGACGAGGCGGTTGCCGGGTCTCCCCCGTACGCCGCGTTGGCATTGTAGGCGGACAGCGCGAATTGTTGCTGAAAGCCATCAGTGTAGCCGGGCTTCCACGGGTTCGCGGTCCCGTCGGGAGCAGTGGTCCCAAGGTTGGAAATATCGTTGCTCCAGGACGGTGGCGACCCCGGTCCGGGACCGGCGGCCGGCGCGGTGCCGGATGTCGAGGCGATGGTGCCGAAAGCGGCCGTCACGCTCTGCAGGTCCTGCAGCAGCGTGCCGCCAGCCGCGGCAGAGACGGTATCTGATGTGGCCGAACTGTCGCCGCCCGCCGACGTTCCGCCCCCCGACGTTCCACTGGTCGACGTTCCGCCCGCCGACGTTCCGCCCGCCGACGTTCCGCTTGCCGACGTTCCGGTCGTGGAGGTTCCGGTGAGGCTCGCCAGCAGGGACTGCATGTCGGTCAGCAGCCCGGCTTGCGGATCGGCGGCGGATTGACCGGACTCCGCATCGTCGGACGACACGGCGGAGGCTTCGCCGTTCTGGCCGCCGGGCGGTGCAGCCGTGGCGGCGCCCCCGCCGAACGCGAGCAGAGCGAGGGACATGCCGTCCGACAATGCCCCGGAAGTGCCACTGGGCGCGGCAGTGGTGGTGGTCGAAGACGATGGCGTTGGTGTTCCGACCGTCGAGTCCCAGATGCCGCCGAGATCGGGCGGCGCGGTGGGAGTCGCTTGGTAGGCGCTGAGCAGCGCCGCCCGGTCGTTTTGCCCGGAAATGGAAACAGACACGCCTCGATACTCCTTGACTGTCATTCGGCCCGATATGGCCAGCGATCAACTGCATGATCCGCGCCAACGCCGAGGCGTTCAAAAGCTTGACAATTCCCGCCGCCCGCACGGCAAATTCTGCTCCCCGGCCGGGTCCATCCGGCAACCATTGCCGCCCCCCATACCGCCCCGCCAACACCACCTCGCCGGCGGCCGCGGGAACCCGTTGCCGTCCCGCCGCGTTCGCAGCCCGGCACCCCCGCGGCGCTCGCAGCCGCAGGGCGATCCGGCCTTGGTTGCGCGTTCGGAACCCGCCCGGTAACGTCCGCCACGCTCAATACAGGATGACTATCGCATGGACATGACGGGCGAGCGGCTGATTCCGGCGCCGAGACAAACCGTTTGGCAAGCGCTCAACAACCCCGAGGTGCTGAAGGCCAGCATTCCCGGCTGCGAGAGCCTGGAGAAACTCGACGACGACCAGATGAAGGCCACCGCCGCGGTCAAGGTTGGGCCGATCTCGGCTCGGTTCTCCGGCAAGGTGCAACTGAGCGACATCGATCCGCCGAACGGCTACCGGATCAGCGGCGAGGGGCAGGGCGGGGTGGCCGGCTTCGCCAAGGGCGGCGCCGACGTAGCGCTGGCCGACCAGGGTGCCGAAACCCTGCTGAGCTACAAGGTCAATGCCCAGGTCGGCGGCAAGCTGGCGCAACTCGGCGGCCGGCTGATCGATGCCACCGCCAAACAGATGGCCGATGCCTTCTTTGACCGCTTCAGCAAGCAAGTGCAGGCGATGTCGCCGGCCGCGGACCATGCCGAACCGGCGGCCGCTCAGACCAGCCCAACCGAGGCGCCTCAGCACAACCCAACCGGGGCCCCAAAGCACAACCCGACCGGGGCACCTCAGCCCAGCCCGGTGGCGGCGAACGCAACCCAGCCAGCGTCCGGCGACCGCGCACTCTCGCCTGAACGCGCCGAAGCCGCCGCCAGCCAGACCATGGCCGAACCGGT
Source organism: Rhodopila sp. (assembly GCF_965277825.1). Taxonomy (NCBI): domain Bacteria; kingdom Pseudomonadati; phylum Pseudomonadota; class Alphaproteobacteria; order Acetobacterales; family Acetobacteraceae; genus Rhodopila; species Rhodopila sp. The sequence goes on from NZ_OZ255846.1 coordinate 3,204,316, forward strand.
CGCGGTTGCCGTCAACCCATCACCAGCTGCCATTTCAATATGGTCGCTGATCCCGCGTGAGCCGTTCGGCCTGCCACTCGTCGCTTGGCTCGGGTCGGGTGTCTTCGTCATCATGATACTGCTGATGCTGGGAAGCATGCTGTAGTGACAGCGCTGCCCGCCACCGTCGCCGACACCGCGAAACTGCTCGCCGACAACGGCTACATTGCCGACCTCGAACTATCCACCACGGTGCATCTGACGTTGACCATGCAGCGTCCGCTGTTCCTCGAGGGCGAGCCCGGCACCGGCAAGACCGAAATCTCCAAGGTACTGGCAGCCGGGCTGCAGCGCCGCCTGGTCCGCCTGCAATGCTACGATGGTATGGATCTCTCGGCGGCGGCCTACGAATGGGACCACGCCCGCCAATTGATGGCGATCCGCCTGGCCGAGGCCGCCGGCCACACCGATCGCGGCGAACTGTCGCGCGACATCTATACAAAAGAGTTCCTGCAGGCCCGTCCGCTGCTATCCGCGATCGACCCGGACCTGCCGCCGGCCGTGCTGCTGATCGACGAACTCGATCGCGCCGATGAACCGTTCGAGGCGTTCCTGCTGGAACTGCTCGCCGATTTCCAGATCACCGTGCCGGAATTCGGCACCGTACGCGCGGCAACCCGCCCGGTGGTGATCCTGACCTCGAACCGCACGCGGGAGGTGCATGACGCGATCCGCCGGCGTTGCCTGTATCATTGGGTCGACTACCCCGACGCCACCCGCGAGCGAGCGATCCTGGCGGCCAAGGCGCCCGGCGTGCCGGCCCGTCTTGCCGACCAGGTGGTCGGCTTCGTGCAACGCCTGCGCGGCGAGGAACTATTCAAGCTGCCCGGCGTCGCCGAGACCATCGACTGGGCCCAAGCATTGACCTACCTGAACAAGACCGAACTGACCGCCGGCGATGTCGACGACACGCTGGGCGTGCTGCTGAAATACCAGGACGACATCGCCAAGGTCCGCGGCGCCGAGGCCGCTCGGCTGGTGACCGAGGTCGGTGCGGCTGGCTAAAGGGTGCGTCGTCTTGGAACCAGCGCTCGAGCTGAACTTCTCGTGCAATCCCGATATTGCCGCTGCTCTGGAAACCCCTGTGCCGCCTTCGCAAAGCACGCAGTTGATGGAACCGGGATCTAAGTGTCCGTCCGAGAACAATGCGGGTCACGCAAATCGTTTAGGTCTGCGGGTGGTTGACCGGCTCGAATCGGCTATGACTCTATGCGTGGCACCGATTTACGAGGTGCCTGATGTGGACCCCAGAGACACGCCGCCAGCATGACCGTAAGGGCTTGCGATACACCCATGATCTGACCGACCGGGAATGGGCCGAAGTCGCTTCGTTGATTCCTCCCGCCAAACGGGGCGGCAACAAACGCACGGTGGATGTGCGGGAAATCGTCAACGGCCTGATGTATATCCTGGGCACTGGTTGCCAATGGCGCGACATCCCCAAGGATCTGCCGCCGCGCAGCACGATCCATGATTATCTCGACCGCTGGGCGTACGACGGAACGCTACAAAGCATCCACCACACGCTCTATGGGCGATGCCGGGAACTGGCTGATCGAACAGCCAGCCCGACCGCCGCGGTGATCGACAGTCAAAGCGTCAAAAGCGCTGAAAAAGGGGGGCCTGCATCGATCCGCATGGCTACGACGCGGGCAAGAGTGCGCCTCGAAGGCGCGCATCATCTATGGAGGAAGGTTCCATCCGGAGAGTTGTCGATTGATCCGGAAGCTGACGAGCGGCGCGGCTGGGCAACTGGTCTCGTCGAAGCCTCGTGACAAAGGCCGCCCTGGGCGGCCGAGCGATCCAACGGGCCGTAACGTGAGTGAAGTTCGAGCAGGCCTCGAAAGAGTCGATGCAGACGCCGACCCGCCTTTTGCTCGGGGAAGGCCGCGCGGACAGGGAAGCAATCGACACACGCACCTGTCTGGTCTGCCGGGGTATTGGACACAGCACGTTGGAATGGTGATGCGGGTAATCGAGGGAGACCCGTCCGGGTCGGAGGTCGCGGCTTCAACACCGCTTCGGAGCGGTGGATCGGACGGGTGTCGGACAGGGTCGTATGACCGTCGAAGCCGGGTAACGCCGGCAGAGGAAAGGACCCTGACTTCTGGTGTGCTTTCGAAGTTGGCGAAGTGGGGGTGATTGGCGATGAGCCTCGAAACACCCGATAAGATCAGGAGCCTTCAGAGAAAGCTGTACCGCAAGGCGAAGGCGGAGCCCGCTTTCCGCTTCTACATCCTCTACGACAAGATCTGCCGTGCGGATATCCTTCTGCGCGCCTATACGCTCACCCACGCCAATGCGGGTGCGCCAGGCGTGGACGGGATGACCTTCGGGCAGATCGAGGCGGCGGGTTTGGAGGGGTGGCTGGCGAGCTTGCGTGAGGACCTCGTCTCGAAGACCTACCGGCCTGATCCGGTGCGGCGGGTGATGATCCCAAAGCCCGGTGGCGGCGAACGGCCGCTCGGCATCCCGACGATCCGGGACCGGGTGGTTCAGGCCGCGGCCAAGATCGTGCTGGAGCCGGTCTTCGAGGCGGATTTCGAGGATGGTGCCTACGGCTATCGGCCGCGTCGGAGCGCGATCGATGCCGTCAAGGAGACGCACCGGCTGCTATGCCGGGGTTATACCGACGTCGTCGACGCCGACTTGTCGAAGTATTTCGACACGATCCCGCACGCGGACCTCCTGAGATCGGTGGGCCGCCGCATCGTCGACCGGAATGTGCTGCGGCTGATCAAGCTGTGGCTGCAAGTGCCGGTCGAGGAGCGGGATGGCGACGGGAAACGGCGCATGAGCGGTGGCAAGAGCAACACGCGCGGCACACCCCAGGGTGGGGTCGCCAGTCCGTTGCTCTCCGTCATTTACATGAACCGATTCCTGAAGCATTGGCGCCTGACGGGACGCGGCGAGGCGTTCCGCGCGCATGTCATCTGCTATGCCGACGACTTCATCATCCTCAGCCGCGGACACGCGGAAGAGGCGCTGACGTGGACGAAGGCGGTGATGACGAAGCTCGGGCTGACGCTCAACGAGGCGAAAACCTCGGTGAAGAATGCCCGGCGTGAAGGCTTCGACTTCCTTGGCTACACACTGGGACCGCGTCACCTGCCCAATGGGGGCCGCTGGTACCTGGGGGCGAGCCCGTCCAAGAAAAGCGTGCAGCGGGTCAAGGTGAAGGTCGGCGAACTGCTGGTGCCCGGCAACAAGGGCGCTTGGGACGAAGTGCGGGCACGGTTGAACCGCGTCCTACGCGGTTGGTCGGCCTACTTCTCCTACGGCGCTCTCGCGTCGGCATACGAGACCGTTGATCAGCATGTCTATGACCGGACGCGGCACTTCCTCCGTCAACGACACAAAGTGCAGGCGCGCGGAACGGACCAGTTTTCCCGAGACCATGTCTATGGGGAGTTGGCCGTCCGAAGCCTTCGACGCGAGCGCAGTCGGTCGTCGCCGTGGGCCTTGCGGTGAAGCCAGTCGGAAAGCCGGATGCGGGAAATCCGCACGTCCGGTTTGATGAGCGGGGATGGGAAACGGGGCACTTCGCCACCGCGCCCGTCCTCGACTCTACAGATCAAGGGCAAGAAGCGCCATATCGTCGTCGATACGACAGGCTTGCTGATGCATGCCATCGTGCATGCGGCTGACCTTCAGGATCGTGATGGCGGCGCGATGCTGATGGCCACGATGTTCGGGCTCTACCCGTTCCTGCTAAAGCTCTATGCGGACGGCGGATATCAGGGTGCAGGCTTTCAAGCTGCGATGAGAACCATCATGGCCCAAGTAAACGTGGAGATCGTCAAGCGGTCGGACCATGCAAAGGGATTTACCGTGCTACCCAAGCGTTGGGTCGTGGAGCGAACTTTTGCCTGGCTCAATCGCTGTCGCCGCCTCGCCAAGGACTGGGAGTGTTTGAACCGCAAAGCGCGCGCCTTCTTGCTGCTCGCCTCGGTGCGCCTCATGCTGCGTAGGCTCGCAAGAACAACGGCATGATCCCGGACAGACTCTTAGGCCCGGTTCTTAAGCCCATGACATTGAGAGGACTCGATCGCGCGAGGATTGCCGGAAACACATTGGCAAAAATTGCCACATCGGCTACGCTTGCATCCCCAGATCGGCCGCCTGTCGAATCTCGAACCCCCGCCGCGCCGCGTCATACGCCTGCCCGACGATGCCGCCCCGCACCGTTCCCGCCTCGACTGACCGATACGCCGGCCGCCAGCTCTCCGGCAGCCCAACCCCGTCCGGAGGCGCCAGCCAGAGCCGGAACAGGCAGCGCCGCAGCGCCGGATCGTCATGGTCCTCGAACTCGGTCCGCGAGTGCAGCGTGACGTGGTTATTCAGGATCTGCATGTCGCCCGGCCGCAGATACATCGAGTGCATCACCCCCGGCCGACGCAGGATCTCGTCCAGCAGATCCAGCGCCTGGTGCTGCCGCGCGGTCATCGCCGGCACGCCCCCGATCGCCTGCGCCGAACGCAACCGGTTGCGGTTCCATTTGCTGAACAACAGCCCATCCCGCCAATCGTAGATCGGGTTCGGGTAGAACGCCGCTTCGTCCGCCGCCTGCTCCTGCTGGCGGCTGAAATAATGCGGCTGGTGCAGCAATTCCACTAAATCCGGCCGCTCGGCCAGCATCGCCTGATGCGCCGTCACCGAACTCGACACCATGCTCATCCCGCCCGACTTGGCGACGTTGTAGCAAGTCAGCAGCACGATGTCGGCGCTGTCGGTATGGAAATCCAGATCCGTGTTCGACGAGTAGCCGCGTCCCTTGCCGGTGCGATAAACCGTCCCGGCGTCGCGCACCGCGGTCATGAACGGACTGGCCTTGCCCTGCGGCCGAGCCACGCCGGTATGCAGGCCAATCGCCCAGGTCAGCAGTTCGAACTCATCGGCGGTCAGCCCATCGCGCGGCAGGCCACGCAGGATCGCGAAGCCGGTGCCGTCGCGAACCTCGTGCAATGACGCCTGTATGATCGGCCAGGCCGACCCCAGATCGAAATCATCGCGACGGTAATCCAGCAGCGTTTTCGCCGGATCCGCCGCTTTGCGCACCGCGGCGGTAAGGTCGCGTCGGGCTGCATCGTCAAGTTCGCGGATCCAGCCGCAATCGGCGCCCAGGTCGTCCACGCTCCAGGCTGCTTGTCTGTTGGCATGCCTCATCCGGCTACTCCATTCGCTTAACGCGCTGCATCATGCGCGGTCCGGGTCTTGCGGCAAAGCGGGCGGGCGGTCGCGTGCGCCAAACCTGGCCCCCGTCAGTCGGCCGCCAGATGCAGCAGGCAGTCCGAGTTAGCAGCCGGGGCAGCCTGGTCCGTTCGGTGAAGAAAGCTGGGCGACACTGCGGTTTTGAAAGATTGCACCGATCCCTATGCGGCGGATGACGTTAAGCAGCACCAAAGCACCGCCTGTCGCCCGCTTCATGATCCGGAGGTGTCAATGAGCTTCCTGCCGAAGACAACGGCGACGCGTTTTGCCCAGGCTCTCCATGGGCTCAAGCCGCAAGTCTTGTTGTCACCCGTCGATCGGAAAGGCCGAGCCGCGACAAGCGCCCATCACGGCGCGCTGGACCCGCCCACCGCCATCGTATCGCTCAGTTTAGCGGAGACGATCTCAACCGTATGGTCGATCGCGGCATGCGGCATACCAAGCTCATGCGAGATCATTTTCACCAGCAAATCGACCCGCTCGATTACCGGCGCCCCGCTGGCTACCGCGCGAGCCACTGACGAGGGCTGACGCAGGCTTTCCGCGGCCTTGGCGTATTTCTCGAACGGCACCTGATCCGTGGTGTCGGCCCCCAGCCGTCGAACGACGGCATCGACATGCTCATAGATCGACTGCGAAAGCTTCAGATCGTGGTGCACCGCGTCGCGGATCGACCGCGGTTCCTGCGCTGTGATGCAGCGATAGTTCCCGGTCAACAGCATCGACCACTTCGCCAGCGGGACGAACAGCGAGTCGGACACCCTCAGCTTTACCGGCACGCCCTGGCCGTCCAGCGTCACGGCGTCGATATCGGACTCGAGCTCCCGAAGTATCCGGGTGTGGACCTCATCCGCAAACGCCGCCGCCTTGAAGTTTGTTGGCAAACCGACCTGAAGAACGTTCGCCGCCGCCTCTGGAACACGGAACGCCTGCGGATCCGGCGAGCAGAGCGACACCAGCCCCGGCTTGAACGGTTCCCAGACCCGGGCGTCGGTGTAGGCTGCGTGCAGATCCATGGCTTCCAGCGCCGCAATCCGCTTGAGATAGGCCAGCGGCGGCATGTTCATGATCGACAGACACGGCAGGTTCGCCGCGGCGATCCTGGCCATCAGAACGCGGATCGCATCGTCGGAGTATTGCGGCTCCTGCATGGCCAGAGCGACCAGGTCATAGCGTGAAAGGTCGACCTGATCGGGTGGGGTCGCGTCCAGTTTTCCCGCAAGGTCGCGTGAAAAGATCGCCCGGTGGGCCGGCTCGCCACTCAGCTTGATGCGAACCTCGGTGCCATCGCGGTTAATAAGGCCTGCGGTCTTCTTCCGGCAAACCAGGGTCACCTTGTGACCAGCCATCAGCAGCTTGGTTGCCAGCAACGAGCCATAGGAGGCTCCGAGAACTAAAACGTTGCGCGCCATGCTTTAATCCCGCCTAGGAAAGAAGCGCTCCGGGCCGCGCCTTGGGTTCACAGGCCAACAGCCCTACTCGAAAGGAATTACCGAATTTACCGCACCGTGATAAACATTACAATCAGGCGGCAGCGGAAGAGCTGGCGATGGGTCAACCATGAATTCGTCCACCTCCATCGCAATCGATCGTGACGTGGTTTTCCTCAGCGGGTCGAGATTGGTCGCTCGTCCGGTATTTCTCAATTCACGATCTGCCGGCGGCGACCGTCCGGCAGTCGGGCCGCTACGCCCCCATCCTCAGATCTGCCGCCTGGCGAACCTCGAACGCCCGACGCGGGAGCGACCGGACGGATGTCCTGCTTCAGTTCAAGCTGGCGTGATATTCACCATCTCGTAACGTGCGCCGAGTCGTAAGTTTGGAGTAATATCGCGTTGAAGCACCCAGACCCGCTTGCTGCGGCGGTTTCCCGCTTTGGCGCAACGTTGAAGTCAAAGCTGTCAGGAAAGGGTTTGGCCGGGGCACCGGAAGATCAGCTTCGGGCGCCCCTGGAGCATCTGATAGGTGAACTTGCCGAGATACTCTTCTTCAATCCGGGCGACGTCGTGGCGGTCGGAGAAACCACGCTTTCCGCCCTCAAGACTCGCCCTGATTATGCGATAAAATCCAAAAACGCCCTGGTCGGGTTTGTTGAGGTCAAGGCTCCGGGTAAAGGGGCCGACCCGCGCCGGTTCAAAGATAACCATGACAGGGCTCAGTGGGACAAGCTGAAGTCCTTGCCCGACCTCATCTACACGGACGGCAACGCCTTTTCCCTCTGGCGAAACGGGACTCTCTGCGGCGAGATCGTGAAGCTGACAGGAGAGGTGGAAACTGCGGGCGCGGCACTGGCGGCTCCGCCTGGCCTGCCACGGTTGTTCGGGGATTTCCTTCGATGGGAACCCATTCCCCCGACCAATGCACGCGCGCTGGCGGAAGTCAGCGCGGGCCTCTGCCGCCTGCTTCGCGACGAGGTCGCGGAACAACTCACGCTCGGCACCCCGGCGTTAACAGGACTCGCCGAGGATTGGCGCAAGCTTCTGTTTCCCGAAGCAACCGACAACGAGTTCGCCGACGGTTACGCGCAGGCCGTGACCTTCGGCATGCTGATGGCGCGAGCACGAGGGGTTTCCCTCGCCGATGGCCTCGACCGGATGGCCAAGGCCCTCGCCAAAACGAACACGGTGATTGGTGGTGCCTTCCGTGTACTGACCGATGATGTCGATGGACAGGATGCCCTGAAGACCTCGCTCGGCACGTTAACCCGCGTTCTGGGCGTGGTGGATTGGGCTGTCATCGGCAGGGGCGACCCCGACGCATGGCTATCTTTCTACGAACACTTTCTCGAAGTTTACGACAACGATCTGCGCAAAAAGACCGGCTCCTACTACACGCCGCCCGAGGTCGTGACGGCCATGGTGCGGCTGGTGGACGAGGCGTTACGCGACCCCAGCCGCTTCGCCGTGTCGGAAGGCCTGTCATCTGCTGATGTGACGTTGGCGGATCCGGCCGCGGGAACAGGAACCTACTTGCTTGGCGTGCTCCGCAGGATCGCCGAAACTACCACGGCGGACCAGGGCGCGGGCGCGGTGCCGGCCGTGATCCGCGACGCGCTGAAACGGACCATCGGATTCGAATTGCAGTTTGGTCCCTTCGCGGTCGCCCAATTGCGGTTACTCGCTGAAGTGGCCGACCTGATGAAGGTGACAGGGACCGTGCCGGGTAACCTGGGGCTCCGGCTCTACATCACGGACACGCTGGGCAATCCTTACGCAGCCGAAGAATACATTCCACAAATGTTAAAGCCGCTGGCTGAATCGCGGAAGCAGGCCAACGAAGTGAAGCGGGGCGAGCCGATCACTGTCGTAATCGGGAACCCGCCCTACAAGGAGAAGGCCAGGGGAAGGGGCGGCTGGGTAGAGTCAGGCAGCGTGAATACGTCGGCACCTCTTCAGCGCTGGATGCCGCCCGCTGCGTGGGGCGTCGGCGCACATACCAAGCACCTGCGAAACCTGTATGTCTATTTCTGGCGCTGGGCGACCTGGAAGGTCTTCGGCGATGCTGCCGCCGCGCCGCAGTCCAGGGCTGACCGCCGTGGGATCGTGTGCTTCATCACGGTCGCGGGCTTTTTGAACGGCCCGGGTTTCAGGCCATGCGCGATGACCTACGGCGTGGCGCCGACGAAATCTGGGTCGTGGATTGCTCGCCCGAGGGGCATCAGCCCAGCGTGGCGACACGGGTTTTTCAGGGCGTGCAACAGCCCGTGTGCGTTGTGCTGGTTGCCCGCAGTGGCAAGCCCGACGCGGCGACCCCCGCGCGTGTCCGTTTCCGTTCGTTGCCATCGGGCAGGCGGGAGGACAAGTTCGCGGCGCTATCAGCTTTGACCCTGGACGGCGCTGGATGGGCCGATTGTCTCACCGACTGGCGCACGCCTTTCCTTCCGGCGGCGTCAGGCGGATGGGCAACGTATCCAGGCCTGGCTGACTTGTTCGTCTAGGATGGTTCAGGTGTGATGCCGGGACGGACCTGGGTGATCGCTCCCGACAAACAATCGCTTGAAGCGCGCTGGAAGAAGCTCACGGGCGAAACCGATCTGGTCCGAAAAGAGGTGCTCTTCCACCCGCACATGCGGGACGGCAAACTTGCTGACAAACACTTGGGAAAGTTAGTGGGCGAAGGCTTACAAGCACATGAGTTCCGTCCTTCGTCGGTGGCGAAGGACCTCGGCAAAATCGTTACGCCCACGCGCTACGGCTTCCGGTCATTCGATCGGCAGTGGATCATCCCGGATAGCCGCCTCTTGAACCAGCCGAACCCCACTTTGTGGGCAATGGATTCGGCCCAGCAGGTCTATCTCATATCACAGCACCCCACGATCGCACCCCGACTACAGGCCCAGCACTCACATTTACTGCAATCGTTCCGGATCTGCATCACTATGCGGGACGCGGCGGTCGAGCCTTTCCACTGTGGGCGAACCCTTCCGCTACTAAATCAAACTTACAAGACGGCCTGTTGGCAAGACTTGCCATCCTGTATGGGGCGACCATCCCGGCTGAGGATCTCCTGGCTTACATCGCGGCCGTCTCTGCGCATCGAGGATATGCACATCGCTTTGCTGCGGACCTTGTTCAGCCCGGTCTCCGGATACCGATCACCGCAAACGCGGGGTTGTTTACCGCCGCGGTGAAGATCGGCCGCGAAGTGATCTGGGTGCACAGCTTCGGCGAACGCTTTACCGACCCAGCGGACGGAAGACCCCTTGGTGCGCCGCGCATGCCCGTCGGCGAGCGCCCGACGATCCCGCAGGACGGCGCGATCCCGTCCTCGCCAGACGCCATGCCGGAGACCATCACCTACAACCCCACCGCCACACGCCTTCATGTCGGCTCCGGCCATATCGATAATGTCCCCCAAGCGGTCTGGGATTACGAGATCTCGGGGAAGCGGGTGCTGTCGCAATGGTTCAGCTATCGTGGCCGCGACCGCGGCCGCCCGATCATCGGCGATCGTCGCACGCCGTCGCCGCTCGGTGACATCCAGCCTGATGGCTGGCTGGCCGAATACACGACCGAACTGCTGAACGTTTTAAATGTCCTTGGACGGCTGGTAGCGCTTGAGCCAGCACAGGCCGATCTTCTCGATCGAATCTGCTCGGGCCCCACTATCCTGGCCGACGAGTTGAAGGCTGCAATGGCGGCCGCGGCCGGGGCCTCACCAATCCGAAAGTCGACACGGCGTCGTATCGCAAAGCAGACGGAGTTGCGTGGCTGAGGTCGAAGAACGGGCGCGGGGCTCATCGACCGCCGCTGCCGAATGCCACCTTGCAATCAGGCAGAATCTCCGCCATATGCTCGCTCGCTGGCCCAATCCGATCCCCTGGGCCGGTAATTCACACGCGGGGACCCTTTCCCAGCCACCGAGTGGCCAGGGTCCGGTGCCTTTGGGCAACCCCCGCGGAGGCACAACCGGACGACAGGAAAGGAGCACGCCGATGGCGATGCCCGATTTCACCATGCGCCAGCTGCTGGAAGCCGGCGTCCATTTCGGCCACCACACCCGCCGCTGGAACCCGCGCATGGCGCCGTTCCTATACGGCACCCGCAACCAGGTCCACATCATCGACCTGCAGCAGACCGTGCCGATGCTCGATCGAGCGCTCCGCGCCGTGCGCGACGTCACCGCCGCCGGCGGCCGCGTGCTGTTCGTCGGCACCAAGCGCGCCGCCGCAGAACACGTCGCCGACGCCGCCAAGCGTTGCGGCCAATACTACATCAACCACCGCTGGCTCGGCGGCACGCTAACCAACTGGAAGACCATCACCGGCTCGATCAAGCGCCTGCGCCAGATCGAGGACCTGGTCGCCGGCGACACCCAGGGCCTGACCAAGAAAGAGGTGCTCGACATAACCCGCGACAAGGACAAGCTCGACCGCGCGCTGGGCGGCATTAAGGACATGGGCGGGCTGCCCGACATCCTGTTCATCATCGACACCAACAAGGAAAAACTCGCCGTCGAGGAAGCCGCCAAGCTGCACATCCCGGTGGTCGCGGTGCTCGACAGCAATTCCGACCCGACCGGCGTCACCTTCCCGATCCCCGGCAACGACGACGCAATCCGCGCCATCACGATGTACTGCGACCTGATCGCCGGCGCGGTGCTCGATGGCATCAGCGCCGAGATGGCCTCCTCCGGCACCGACATCGGCGCCCGCGAGGAACTCCCCACCGAGGCGCTGGCCGACGCCCAACCCGAAGCCGCCCCGGCGACCGCCTGAACCGTATCCCAGGAGAGCAAGACATGGCCGCGATCAACGCTGCCCTGGTTAAGGACCTGCGCGAGAGGACCGGCGCCGGCATGATGGACTGCAAGCGGGCACTGACCGAATCCGACGGCCAGATCGAGCCCGCGGTCGACTGGTTGCGCAAGAAGGGCCTCGCCGCCGCCGCCAAGAAGTCCGGCCGGGTCGCCGCCGAGGGCCTGGTCGGTGTCGCCTCGGCCAAGAACAAGGCCTCCGTCGTCGAGGTCAACGCCGAGACCGATTTCGTCGCCCGCAACGAAACCTTCCAGGATTTCGTCGCCACCGTGGCAGCCATCGCGCTCACTACCGGCGACGACCTCGATGCCATCAACGCCGCGCCATTCGCCGACACCGGCCGCAGCGTCGCCGAACAACTGACCCATCTCGTCGCCACCATCGGTGAGAACATGACCATCCGCCGCGCCAAGGTGCTGACCGTGCCGCAAGGCGTGGTCGCCACCTACATGCACGCCGCGCTCAAGCCCGGCCTCGGCAAGATCGGCGTGCTCGCCGCCGTCGAGGGGCCCGGCGAATTCGAGACCCTGGAAACCCTCGGCCGCCAGGTCGGCATGCACGTCGCCGCCACCCGCCCCGAGGTGCTCGATATCGACGCCGTCGATCCCGCCGCGCTGGAACGCGAACGCTCGGTGCTGGCGGCGCAGGCGCGCGCCTCGGGCAAGCCCGAAAACATCATCGGAAAGATGGTCGAAGGCCGCATCCGCAAATACTACGAGGAAGTGGTGCTGCTGGAGCAGGTTTGGGTGCACGACGGCGAAAGCCGGGTGCGCGCGGTGGCCAAGAAGGCCGGCGTCACGCTCACCGGCTTCGCCCGCTTCCAGCTCGGCGAAGGCATCGAAAAGCCGAAGGACGACTTCGTCGCCGAGGTCGCCGCCACCGCCGGCGTCTGAACCCTCCGCGCCATTAGCGGCGGCCATCCACCGGTATTACCACCGAACCAGCCCACGGTTCGTTCGGATCCGAGCAGCGGCGTGGCGGCCATGGCCGCATCGTCTGACCCCGATTTACCCATCTTGCGCGCTGCGCCCAGCGCGTCCATGCGCCAAATTGATTCGCCGCGACGTCCGATCTCATTCATCCAATGGCCGAACCGCGGCTTGTTCGCGACCTGCGGTATCACTAGGGTGCGCCCGGCCCGCAGTGCCCCAAACAACCCCAAGGGAGTCGCATGACACCGCCTGCTGTCTACAAGCGTGTGCTCCTAAAATTGTCCGGCGAGGCGCTGATGGGGCGCCGCGATTTCGGCCTCGACAATGACATGGTCAGCGCCATCGCCAACGATATCAAGGCGGTCGTCGCCATGGGCGTGGAAGTCTCGGTGGTGATCGGCGGCGGCAACATCTTCCGCGGCGTATCGGGCGCCGCGTCCGGCATGGACCGCGCCCAGGCCGACTTCATCGGCATGCTGGCAACCGTGATGAACGCGCTCGCGGTGCAATCGGCGCTGGAAAAGTGCGACGTGCCGACCCGCGTGCAGTCGGCCATCCCGATGTCCTCGGTGTGCGAGCCCTATATCCGCCGCCGTGCCGAACGCCACATGGAAAAGGGCAGGGTGGTGATCTTCGCCGCCGGCACCGGCAACCCGTTCTTCACCACCGACACCGCGGCCGCCTTGCGCGCCACCGAGATGAACTGCGACGCGTTGCTGAAAGGCACCCAAGTCGATGGCGTCTATTCCGCCGACCCGCGCAAGGTGGCGGACGCCACGCGCTATCAGCAACTGTCCTACCTCGACGTCCTGGCCAACGACCTCGGCGTCATGGACGCCGCCGCGATCAGCCTGGCGCGCGAAAACCACCTGCCCATCATCGTATTCAACATCCACGCCCCCGGCGCCTTCGCCCAGGTAATGCGCGGCGAGGGCGCGTTCACCATCATCGTCGAGCGCTAGTGCCCTGCCTCAGAAGTTCGCCGCACTTCGCGGCGGACGTATGGGATCAGCAGGCCAAGAGGTAGAGTCGCGAGGCTGATGTTCGCCTGATATGGCGGACTTCAGACTCGGGACACTAGAGTGCGATCGCTTTTGGTGGCATACCAAAACCGTGAATCGCCCTCTCGAACAATGACCCCATGATCGCCCCGAACCGACGCTTCGACCCGGCCCGCGATCGAACAACCAGAAGGAGTAGGGAGGCAGCATCATGGCCACCGCGGACCTGAACAGCCTGAAACAGGACCTCAGCCGCCGCATGGACGGCGCGCTGGAAACGCTGCGCCGCGAATTCGCCGGGCTGCGCACCGGACGTGCCCATCCCGGCCTGCTGGAACCGGTCAAGGTGACCGCCTACGGCACCGAGATGCCGCTCAATCAGATCGGCACCGTCGGCACCCCGGAACCGCGCATGCTGACCGTACAGGTCTGGGACAAGTCGATGGTATCGTCGGTCGAGAAGGCGATCCGCGATTCCGGCCTCGGCCTCAACCCGGCGACAGACGGCATGATGATCCGGGTGCCGATCCCGCAACTGACCACCGAACGGCGCAACGAACTGGCCAAGATGGCGCACAAATACGCCGAGGGCGCAAAGGTTTCAGTGCGCGGGGTGCGGCGCGACGGCATGGAACAGATCAAGGGCCACGAAAAGAAGCACGAAATCGGCGAGGACCTGGCCAAGAACTGGTCCGACGAGGTGCAGAAACTGACCGACCAATTCATTAAAAAGGTGGACGAAACGCTCGCGGATAAGGAAAAGGACATCAGGCAGGTCTGAGGGCGGGTCACGGCACCAGTGCCTTTGATCACCAAGCGGGCAGCCCCGGGCTTCATGTCGGAGGTCGACGTGTCATCAGCCGTCGCGGCGTCCCAGGACGTCGCCGAGTTCAGCCCGATCGGCGCCAGTGCCGAGCGTCAGATCACGCCGCGCCACGTCGCCATTATCATGGACGGCAACGGCCGATGGGCGAAGTCGCGCGGCCTGCCGCGCATCGCTGGACACCGCGAGGGTTCGCGGGCGGTCCGCCGCACCGTCGAATCCGCGATCCGCTCCGGCGTCTCCTGGCTGACCATCTACGCCTTCAGCAGCGAGAACTGGCGCCGCCCCGCAGGCGAAATCACTGACCTGACCGGCCTGCTGCGGCGCTACCTGCGCTCCGAAGTCGCCGAATTGAAACAGTCCGGCGTGCGGCTTCGTTTCATCGGCGACCGCTGCCGGTTCGATACCGATATCCAGACCGACCTGGCGGTGGCGGAGCGCGATACCGCGGAAAATACCCGCCTCAACCTGACCATCGCGCTATCCTACGGCGCCCGTGCCGAAATCGCCGCGGCGGCCCGCGCGGCCCTGGAAGCGGCCCGCGCCGGATGCCTCGAGGCCGGCAACCTCGGCGAGGATGTGTTCGCCAGCTTCCTCGCCACCGCCGGCACCCCGGATCCCGATCTGGTCATCCGCACCTCCGGCGAGCAGCGCTTGTCCAACTTCCTGCTATGGCAGGCGGCCTATGCGGAACTGGTGTTCCTCGATGTGCTGTGGCCGGATTTCGACCAGGCCCATTTCAACTCGGCACTGAAAGAGTTCGCCAGGCGGGAACGCAGGTTTGGTGCTCGCAAGGACTGACCCAGCGGCGCACGACCACCCGTCGGATCATGTCCCAGCCGTTCAGGACATCCCGCGGGTCAGCCCGCCGGCGCCGCGCTGGGGTGATCTACGGCTGCGGATCCTGTCCGCTTCGGTGCTGGCGCCGCTGGCGCTCGGCTGTATCTGGATCGGCGGCCTGGCGTTCGCCGGGCTGATCGCGCTGATCAGCATCGGTTTGTCCTACGAATGGCTGGTACTGTGCGCCAAGCACCCATCGCCTCCCGCCACGCCGCTGTTCGCTCTGCTGTTCGCCGCCCCGCCACTGGCGGTGGCGCTTACCGAATGCGGCTACCCGGCCCCGGCGCTTGCCCTGCTGGCCGTCGCCACCGCATCCGGCCTGGCGCTCGATCGCCAGCGCCGGCTCGTGCCCGAAATCCCTCATCTCGGCATCCCCTATCTCGGCATCCGCTATCTCGGCATCCCCTACCTAGGTCCGGCAGCGCTGGCGCTGGTGTGGCTGCGGCGCCAACCCGGCTCCGGTATTGCCAATGTGTTCGTCCTGCTGCTGGTGATCTGGGCCAGCGATGTCGGCGCCTACATGGCCGGCCGAGCGTTCGGCGGCTGGAAGCTGGCGCCAAGCATCTCGCCGGCCAAAACCTGGTCCGGCGCGCTTGGCGGGGTCGCCGCCGCCGCCGCCGTGGGGTTCGCCGCATCCGTGGTCCTCGGCCACGGGCTCGGTTCGCCCCGCCCCGCCGGATTCGCCGCCTTGATCGCCGTCATCGCCCAGGCCGGCGACCTGTTCGAGAGCCACCTGAAACGCCAGTTCGGCGTCAAGGATTCCGGTTCGATGATCCCCGGTCACGGCGGCCTGCTGGACCGGCTCGACGCAGTGTTGACCGCCGCCCCAGCGACGGCCCTACTGGCGCTGATCCTAGGACCTGGAGTAGTGCTGTGGAAATGAACGCCGGTCATACTTGCCCCGTTTCGCCTGGGCCAGTCTCATCTGGGCCAGTCTCGCCTGGATCGGCGCGTTCCATCACCGTCCTCGGCAGCACCGGCAGCGTCGGGACGCAGACCATCGAATTACTGGCCGCCGACCCCGACCGCTTCCAGGTCCGCGCCCTGGTCGCCGGGCGCAACGCCGCGATGCTCGCTGAACAGGCCAAGGCGCTGCGCGCCCAGATCGCCGTGGTCGCCGATCCGGCCTGCTACGCCGCCCTGCGTGACGCCCTCGCCGGCAGCGGCATCGAGACCGCCGCCGGCAGCGAGGCGGTGATCGCCGCCGCCGCGCTGGATGCCGACTGGACCATGGCGGCGATCACCGGCGCCGCCGGGCTCGCCCCCACGCTAGCGGCGATCCGCCGTGGCCGATGTGTCAGCCTGGCCAACAAGGAAGCGCTGGTCTGCGCCGGAGACGTCATGCTGCACGCCGTGCGCACCGCCGGCGCGACACTGCTGCCGGTCGATTCGGAGCACAACGCCATCTTCCAGTCGCTCGCCGACGGCAACCGCGGCGCGGTCGAGAAGATCGTGCTCACCGCGTCCGGCGGCCCGTTCCGCACCGCCAGCCTCGACCAGATGGCCCAGGCCACGCCCGAAATGGCGCTGCGCCACCCGGTGTGGTCGATGGGCGCCAAGATCAGCATCGATTCAGCGACCATGATGAACAAGGGGCTGGAGGTGATCGAGGCCGCCCGCCTGTTCGACCTGGCCGAGACCAGGATCGAGGTCCTGGTGCATCCGCAATCGGTGATCCACGGCATGGTCCACTACCATGACGGCTCGGTGCTGGCCCAACTCGGCTCACCCGACATGCGGATCCCGATCGCCCACACCCTGGCGTGGCCGCAACGCCTGGCAACCGTATCGCCACGGCTCGATCTCACCGCGCTCGGCCGGCTCGACTTCGAGGCCCCGGATTTGATCCGCTTCCCGGCCCTGCGGGTCGCCCGTGAGGCATTGCAAGCCGGCGGCGGAACTCCCACCATTCTGAACGCGGCGAACGAGGTCGCGGTCGCCGCATTCCTGGATCGGCGCATCGGCTTTCTGGACATCGTAAGAACGACGGAGCGGGTGTTGCAGCGGTTGGGAACGCCGAAGGCCGATACGCTGGATCAGGTGATCGCGCTCGACGCCCGTGCGCGCCGCATCGCCGACGACCTGATCGCCGCCCATGTCCGGTCAAATCCGGCCGCCGGCGCAAGTCGGAGGTCCGACCTGCCCCCCAGCCAGGCGCTGCCCGCCCACGCCGTGTGACCACCTCGTTGCGAAAGCCATTCCCGTGCTGACACCCATCCTCGATTTCGTTCGCAGCGCCGCGGCCTTCGTCGTCGTGCTTGGCGTCCTCGTCTTCGTGCACGAATTCGGCCACTATTTGGCGGCCCGTTGGCGCGGCGTGCGGGTGGAAGCATTCTCGATCGGCTTCGGGCGCGCCATCGCGTCATGGACCGATCGTCACGGCACGATCTGGAAGCTGGCGTGGCTGCCGCTTGGCGGCTACGTCAAGCTGCACGGCCAGGAACGACCCGAGGACGTGGAAGACGAGGTTCGTGCCCGTTGGGTTCCCGGCGAGACCTTCCACGACAAGCCGGTGCTATCCCGCGCGATCGTCGTCGCGGCCGGCCCGGTGGCCAACTTCCTGCTGGCGATCGTGCTGTTCTCTGGCCTGTTCATCGCCCTCGGCACCCCCGTCACGCTGCCCGTCATCGGCGCAGTATTGCCCGACAGCGCCGCCTCCCGCGCCGGCCTGCTGGCGAACGACCGGGTGGAAACCATCGCCGACCAGCCGATCAACACCTTCGAGGACCTGCAGCGCATCATCACCACACACCCGGACAAGACCCTGGCGATGACGATCAAGCGCGATGGCGCCGACCGCCAGGTCCAGGTCACTACCGAGGCGCGGACCTCGGGCGGTCAGCAGGTCGGTCTGCTCGGTGTGCGCGGCGGCGCGGTCGAATATCACCACGTCAGTGTGCCCGCCGCGCTCTGGGGTGGCGTGACGCAGACCTGGACCATCACCGCGGAAACCTTCAGCGGGCTGGCGCAGATGATCCGCGGCAGCCGCGGCACCGACGAGCTCGGCGGTCCGTTGCGGATCGCGCAGATGTCGGGCCAGATCGCGCAGCTTGGCATCGCCAGCCTGATCTCGTTCATCGGCGTGCTTTCGGTCAACCTCGGCCTGATCAACCTGTTCCCGATCCCGGTGCTCGACGGCGGCCATCTGCTATTCTACCTGGCCGAGGCGTTGCGCGGCCGCCCGCTGCCGCAGCGGGCCCAGGAATACGGCTTCCGCGCCGGGCTGGCATTCCTCGCCTGTCTGTTCGTTTTCGCCACCTGGAACGACCTCACCCACCTCGGACTGTTCCGCTGGGTCGCCAACTTGATCGGCTGATCGCGCCGCAGCGGCAAACCCCGCGGCAAACCCCGCGACGCTCGGCACGCGACCGGTAATCCCCGCGGCCGAGCGCCGGCGCAACCATAGTGCGGCGTCCCCGACAATTGTCTATACACCCTGGCCGGACCATCCAGCCGGCAGCCGACCGGCAACGGCACCCGAGTCGCCGAAAACCCCCCTCCCGACCGCCGCTCAGCCCAGATCCGTCCTTGCTCATGGCAATAATAGCCGATTGCGATCAATAAGTTACACGATGAGTGACAGATCGTTCATCGACCAAGTCCGCCACTAGCATCGCTCGCGACCCGTCGTTATGGTGCGCCCCAGCTCGTCATTAGCGCACAAACTCACCTGCCTGCATTGTCGTTACGAGCATGCTTTGAAGCCTGTGCGCCGTCGGGCGGCGCCGTTGGGGGGAACCGCCTTTTGTTGACGATCCGTGCTGTGCGGCTGGTCGCCGCCTGCCTGATGTCCCTGCTGGTCATCGGAACCGCCGCCGCCCAAACTCCCATCCCCAGACGCCACCCGGCGCCGGCTCGACCCGCTCCGGCCCGGCCCGCTCCAGCAAGATCCGGTGGCGTCATCGAATCGATCAAGGTCGAAGGCAACCAGCGTATCGAGGACGGCACGATCCGGTCCTATCTGCTGGTCCAGCCGGGTGACCCGTTCGACCCCGATCGTATCGACCGCAGCCTGAAGACACTCTACGCCACCGGTCTGTTCCAGGACGTCCGCCTAGGCCGCGTCGGCGACACGCTGGTGGTGCGCGTGGCGGAAAACCCGATCGTCAACCGGGTGGCGTTCGAAAACAACCACAAGCTCAGCGACGACCAGTTGCACACCGAACTGCAACTGCGACCGCGCGCCGTGTTCACCCCAGCGCTGGCTGAATCCGACCGCCAGCGCATCCTGGATATGTACGCCAAGCGCGGCTACTACGACGCCACAGTCGAGCCCAAGGTGATCCGGCTCGAGCAGAACCGTGTCGACGTGGTGTTCCAGATCAACGAGGGATCTGCCACCCTGATCAGCAAGATCGTGGTCAACGGCAACAAGGCGTTCAGCGAGGACCGGCTGGCCGAGGTCATCGACAGCCGCGAATCGCGCTGGTGGCGCTTCCTGTCCACCGCCGATCAATACGATCCCGAACGGCTGGCGTTCGATAAGGAATTGCTTCGCCGGTTCTACCTGAAAAACGGCTACGCCGACTTCCAGATCGTCGATGCAAGCGCGGAACTCTCGCCCGACCGCAAGGGATTTTTCGTCTCGTTCACCATCAGCGAGGGCGCCCGTTACAAGGTCGGCAAGGTCGACATCAACATCCAGCTCCGCAAGCTGACCCAGCAGGACCTGCGACCAGCGCTGCAGTTGGCACCCGGCGACTGGTACGACGGCGATGCCGTCGGCCGCACCGCCGATATGATCGAGAAGGAGGTGCACGACCGCGGCTATGCCTTCGTCGACGTGAAACCGAGGGTCAGCCGCGATACCAAGAAGCACATCGTCGATCTGTCCTTCGACGTCGGCGAGGGACCGCGGGTCTATGTCGAGCGCATCGACATCGTCGGCAACACCCGCACCGAGGACAAGGTCATCCGCCGCGAATTCCAGCTCGCCGAAGGCGACCCGTACAGCGCCGAGGCGGTGCGCCGGACCAAGACCCGGCTGACCGATCTGGGCTATTTCCAGACCGTCGATATCGCCACCAATCCTGGCGATGCGCCGGACAAGGCCATCCTGCAGACTACCATCGCCGAAAAGGCCACCGGCGAACTGTCGCTCGGCGGCGGTTACTCGACCGATGCCGGCGCGCTGGTCGATATCGGCCTGGCGGAGCGAAACCTGGTCGGCACCGGCGTCAACGCCAGCATCAACGGCGTGCTGGCGCAGCGTCGCAGCTCGATCAATTCGTCGATCACCGATCCGTATTTCCTCGATCGCAACCTGGTCGCCGGGGCCGACGTATTCCTGATCAACACCAACTTCCTGGGCACCGAACCATACGACGAAAGCCGTGCCGGTTTTGCCCTGCGGTTGGGCTACGCGTTCAACGAACATTTGCGCCAGACCTGGAGCTACTCGCTCGTCGATCGCCGGGTTTACAACGTCGAGACCGGCGCCAGTCCGTTCATCCTGAACGAGGCGGGAACCACGCTGTTGTCCCAGGTCAGCCAAGTGCTGACATTGGATTACCGCGACAGCAAGATCTATCCGCATTCCGGCTATATCATCGAAGGCGGAACCGATTTCGCCGGTCTCGGCGGCGACGCGCGGTTTGTCCGCGGCAACCTCAACGCCGCCTATTACATCCCGCTGGAACGCGAATTCGGCAATCCGGACTGGGGTCTGAAGTTTTCCGGCAGTACCGGCTACATGGCGTTGCTGCCCGGCGGGAGGGAGGAAATCATCGACCGCTTCTTCCTCGGCGGCGACAATCTGCGCGGCTTCCAGACCGGTGGTGCGGGGCCGCACGACACCAACTCGGGCGATCCGCTGGGCGGCCGTTTCCTGTGGACCCAGACCACCGAGCTGCGCTACCCGCTGCCGGTTTCTCCAGACCTGGGATTGACCGGGCGGGCGTTCGTCGATGTCGGCGCGTTGACCGACTCATCGTTCCGCAGCGGCTCCTGCATCGTCTCCCCAGGGGTGAGTTGCGATGTCCAATCCTCCTCCACGCCGCGCGTCGGTGCCGGTGTCGGCATCTCCTGGCGCACCAGTTTCGGCTTGATAAATGTTGACTTGGCGCCGTTTGTGTACAAGCAACCAGGCGACCAGACACAGATTTTCCGGTTTGGCTTCGGCACGAGGTTCTAGTGATTCAAAGCGACATCAAAGGCGGCTTCATCAAGGCAACCGGCGTGGCCATCGCGCTCGGGCTGATCGTCAGTCCGCTGGCGGCTTTCGCGCAGCAAACGCAGTGGTTCGTGCCCGGGCAGACTCGCCCCGCCGCCGCACCCCCACCGTCCCGGCCGGCGCCGCGACCCGCGCCGATGCCGGCTGGGCCGCCCGGCGTATTGCCGCTGCCGGGCGAGGCCGAACAGGCCGGCGCCGGCGGCCCGCCGGCACAGTTCCAGCTACCCCCGGCGCCGGAAATACCGCCCATGCCGAAGGGCCAGGCGACCCCGGCCGCCATCGTTGGCATCCTGTCGGTGCCCGATGTGCTGCGCGTCTCCACCGCGTATCAGGCCGCCTACAAGGAACTCAATGCGCGCGGCCAGAAGCTCAACGAGGACGCCCAAAAGGAACAGGGCGCGCTGCGTGACCTCGGCCAGGCGTTCGCCGCCGAACGCTCCAAGCTGTCGCCCGAGCAAATCCGATCCAAGGAAAAGGAAATCCAGGATCGCGCAACCGAGGCGCAGCGACGCTTCGGCGAGCGCAACCGGATCATCCAGGAGGCTGGCCAATACGTCATGCTGCAGATCAACCGCACGATGGAGCAGGCGGCCCAGCAGGTAGCGCTGTCGCGCGGCATCAATCTCGTGCTCAACCGGGCGCAGATCCTCGGCACCACCGCCGATTTCGACCTGACCCCGGCGGTTGCCGAGGTACTGAACAAGGCGTTGCCGAGCGTGATTGTCCCGCCTGACGGAGTCTCCCCGTTGGCGATGGCGACGCAAGCGGCGCCAGCCGGCCAGGCCACGCCGGCGGCAGCGTCCACCGCCGCCGCGAAGCCGGCACAGAAGCACTGACCCGTGGCGCCGGGCCCAACAGCATCGGATGAGACCCGTCCGGAACTGGCGGGCGACCCGCGGTTTTTCCGGCACGTCGGGCCACACAGCCTCGCCGCCGTGGTCGACGCAACTGGCGGCGACGGCGACCGGGCGCAGGCGCCCCCGCGCCGGCTGATGCTGCATCGTATCGCCCCGCTGTCCCACGCGACGAGTGACGACGTCAGCTTCTGCGTCAATCACCGCAAATACCTGCCGGCGCTGGCGGCAACCAAGGCGGCGGCGGTGATCGTGCATCCGGACATGAAAGACCAGGTGCCCACCGACACTGTCGCCATCGTTGCCGCCGATCCGCTGGTCGCCTGGTCCAGGGTGGCCGGGTTGTTCCATCCCCCCCCACCCGTCAAGCCCGGCATCCACCCATCCGCGGTGATCGCCGCCTCGGCCCACATAGACCCGAGCGTAGAGGTCGGGCCGCTGGCGGTGATCGGAGAAAATGTGCTGATCGGACCGCGCGGGCGCATCGGTGCCATGGCGGTGATTGGCGATGGCGTGCGGATCGGCTGGGACGTGCGCATCGGCCCGCACGCCAGCCTGTCGCATGCGCTGCTCGGTGACCGGGTCTATATCTACCCCGGCGCCCGCATCGGCCAGGACGGGTTCGGCTTCGCCATCACCGCGGACGGCTTCCATACCGTGCCCCAGCTCGGCCGCGTCACCATCGAAGACGACGTCGAGGTCGGCGCCAACAGCACGATCGATCGCGGCGCGCTGGAGGACACCGTGATCGGTGCCGGCACGCGCATCGACAATCTGGTGCAGATCGGACACAACGTCCGCATCGGCAAGGCTTGCGTGCTGGTCTCCCAGTCTGGCGTAGCGGGATCGACAGTATTGGAGGATCACGTCGTTCTGGCGGCGCAGGCGGGCCTGGCGGAACATCTCCGGATCGGCGGCGGATCGCGCATCGGTGCCAAGGCCGGCGTGATGGCCGACGTGGCGCCGAACATGAAAATGCTGGGCAGTCCGGCCCAGCCGGTGAAAAGCTTCTTCAAGGAAGTCGCAACCATCCGACGTTGGATCCGCGACGGCGGTATTCCGGCCCGAAACGACAAACCCCAACACGACAAGCCCCGACACGACAAGCCAGGCGCAAGAACGAACCGGGACGCGGATTGAACATCATGGATACCGAATCTGCCCATACGCCCGCCACCGGGACCCCCGCACCGGGCAACACCGCACCAGGCAAGACCATCGAGCTGATCGGTATCCATCGCATCATGCACGATATCCCGCACCGCTATCCGTTCCTGATGCTGGACCGGATGGTCGAAGTCGTGCTGAACAGCTCCGCCATCGGCATCAAGAACGTCACCGCCAACGAAAACTTCTTCGCCGGCCATTTCCCCAACCACCCGGTGATGCCCGGCGTGATGATCATCGAATGCATGGCGCAGACAGCCGCCGTGCTGGTGGTCGAGACCCTCGGCGGCGACGCCGCCGGCAAGCTGGTCTATTTCATGTCGGTCGAGGGTGCGAAGTTCCGCCGCCCGGTGGTGCCGGGCGACCAGTTGCGGGTGCATATCGTCAAGCAGCGCAGCCGCGGCAACGTCTGGAGATTTCATGCCATCGCCCGGGTCGATGGCGTAGCGGTCGCCGAAGCGACCTACTCCGCCATGATCATGGACCGCGCCCCGACGTCCTGATCGGCGATTTGTGCCCAAGCCGTCCCCGGCCTTGGTATTTTCGGCTGCTCACGCTAAAATGCCAGATGAAACAGAGCGTTACAACATGACACCGGATACATCCGGCAACAATGATTGAGTTGGTGGCCAACCAGGCCGCCCATAGTTTGGCCGCGATCTCACGTCTAGATTCGCGCCACGAAACGGAACCACATGGATTCAATGATCGACAACAGCCTGCACGCGACCCGTCGCGCCAGCATCCACCCGACCGCGATCGTCGCACATGGTGCCGAAATCGGCCCCGGCGTGGCAATCGGCCCATTCTGCACCGTCGGGCCCAACGTCGTGATCGAGGCCGGCGCCAAGCTGATTTCCCACGTCGTGGTCGAGGGTCACACCCGCATCGGCGAAGACGCCCAGTTGTTTCCGTTCTGCACCGTCGGCCTGGCACCGCAGGACATGAAATATCGCGACGAGCCCACCGCTTGCGAGATCGGCGCCCGCACCCTGGTGCGAGAACATTGCACCGTGCATCGCGGCACCGCTACCGGTGTCGGCGTGACCAGGGTCGGTACCGACTGCATGTTGATGAACGTGGTCCACGTCGCGCATGACTGCCAGCTCGGCAACCATGTCATTGTCGCCAACAACGTGGTGATGGGCGGTCACGTCACCATCGGTGACCACGCCGTGGTCGGCGGGTCGGCGGCGATCCACCAGTTCGTACGGATCGGCCGGGCGGCGATGATCGGCGGCGTCTCCGGCGTCGAGGGCGACGTGATTCCGTTCGGTAGCGTGATCGGCAACCGCGCCCGCCTCGCCGCGCTGAACGTGATCGGCCTGCGTCGCCGCGGCTTCGACAAAGCCGCGGTGCAACGCCTGCACGTCGCGTTCCGCGCCCTCTTCAGCAAGCAGGGCGTATTCGCCCAGCGCCTGGAAGCGACGCGGGCGAAGTTCGGTGACGATCCCCTGGTAGCGGAGGTTCTCGGGTTTATCGATGCACCTAGCCAGCGCGGCCTGATCCGGGCGGAATAAACCCCGGATCTGGACCCTGGATCACTTATTCGTTACTAGGGGTAATTCAACTCTCGGTTGCGATCTGGACCGGCTGCCGGTCCTGTGTCAGGCGACCATTCGGACCGGGGCACGCGCCTCGAACGCGTCGGCAAACCGGCCGCACACCTCGCGCGCGTCGGTCTCATCCACATCGTCCACCCGCAGATATAGCTGCTCGGTCAGGCGTTCATACAGTCCTTCCCCATTGCGGGAAAAGAACCGCGTGCCGGCGACCGGCTGCCACACGTCCTTCATGATCGTCCCTCCTGATCATCCGCCTCTGTGGTCTCGCAATAGTCCGCGCGGAGAGGCTTCCACGCGGAATGCCGTTTCGGACAAAGCTCGCTTCTTGTCAATATCCCGCGTCGCCGATAACGAAACAAAATCGCTATGTCTTGGCGGATTGAATACAATCGTGCGCACGCTCGCGTGAACATACTGAAATATGTGCGCCGCAACATCGCGTCACCCGCAGCCGACTTCCAAACCGAAGAATAAACCAGGATCGCGCCGAGCCGAACCGTCCCATTCCGGGTGAATAATACGGCAAAACAACTAGCTAAAGCGCGGTCTGCAAGCGCGCTGGCAGCATGCCGATCCGGGCGGGGCGGCGACCCCACAAAGGTAACCGTTACTTCACCGGCTTCATGGTCGGGCGCATCGCCGGCTTGAACGGCGTGGCCGCAAGCCGCGAGAAGCTGACCAGGCTGCCCGCCGCCGCGAACACCGCCGCCGCAGCCAGCGCGAGCGACGGGCCAAGCCGCATCGAGATGCCGAAGCACAGCGCCACCAGCGCCGCTCCGAACGCCTGCCCGACCAGCCGGGACGTGGCGACGATCCCGCTGGCGCCGCCGCTGCGTTCCGCCGGCGCGCTCGACATGATCGCCTTCAGGTTGGGCGACTGGAAGAACCCGAACCCGGTGCCGCACACGGTCATCCGCCAGACGATGCCGCCAACGCCGGGATGGCTGCCCAGCATGGCGATGAAGGTCAGGCCCGCCGCCAGGATCGCCAGCCCGATCCCGCCCAGGATCGCCGGCGGAGAGCTGTCCGACAGCGGACCGGCGATCGGCGCGGCGATCGCCGTCATCAGCGGCCACGGCGTCAGCAGCAGCCCGGTCTCGACCGCGCTGAAGCCAAGCACGGTCTGGAAATAGAACGGCAGCGCCACGAACGCCAATCCTTGGGCAGCGAACGAGCAAAATGAGGTCAGCGACGACAGCGCGAACATCGGTCGGCGGTACAGGTCCACCGGCAGCATCGGCGCCGGCAGCCCGAGCTGGCGATGGATCAGCGCTCCGCCGGACGCCGCCGCGATCGCCAGCACCGACACCGTGAGCCACGGGCTGGCGGCATGCGCCGCCTCGCCGATGCCGAAGATAAGGCAGCCGAAGGTGGCGGCATTCAGCGCCGCGCTGACGCCGTCGAAGCGGTGCGGCGCCCGCCTGGTGTCCGGCAGCGCGCGAAACGCCAGCGCAAACGCCAACACGCCCAGCGGCACGTTGATCGCGAACAGCCATTGCCAGGGACCCAGGGACAGGATGCCGGCCGCAACCGTCGGCCCGATCGCCGTCGACACCGCGACCACCAACGCGTTGTTGCCCACCCCCCGGCCCAGCGATTTCGACGGATAGATGAAGCGGATCAGCGCGGTGTTCACGCTCAGGATGCCGCTGGCGCCGATGCCCTGGATGATCCGCGCCACCGTCAGGCTGGGCAGCGACCAACTCATCGCGCAAAGCAGTGACGCGATGCTGAACACCCCAAGTCCCCAGATATAGACCCGCCGATAGCCGATGATCTCACCTAGCGACGCGAATGGCAGCAGCGAGATCACCATCGCCAGTTGATAAGCGTTCACCACCCACACCGAATCCGCCGGGCTGGCGTTCAGATCGGCGGCGATGGTCGGCAGCGCGGTATTGGCGATCGAGGTATCCAGTGACGCCATGGCAATGGCGATCACCAGGGTGGTGACCGCGGCGCCCAGGCGCGGCCCGCGCAGGCCGTCTTGCGGAATAGGGTCGGGCATCCGGGTCCATGTTATCAAGACGTTGCGCGGGGCCTCGCCACCGAACCGGAGCGAAACCACGCCGGCGGCACACCACGTTTCGCCGCGCGGGCCAGTGTTGCCTCGGGGAGGCGGAAGCGGGCAGCGCCACATTGCGCCACAGCAAGCCGTCGCTGACCATCCCCTGGCCTTGGCACCCCTGACACACCATATTCGCAGGCCATGACCTTTGAGCCCTGACCTTTGGGCCTTAACCTTTGGGCGGTACCGCCATGCGTCGCATCTCTGTTCTGCTTGCCGCCCTCGCCGTCGCGGCGCTGGCCCTGTCGCCCGGGCTGGCCGACGCCCGCGCCGGCGGCGGCGGCTCGTTCGGCAGCCGTGGCGGCATGACCTATTCGGCACCGCCGTCCACCAATACCGCGCCCTATTCGGCCTCGCCGATGCAGCGCAGCATGACCCCGCGCTATCAACCGTCGCCCGGCTACGCATCCCCGGGCTTCCAGCGGTCCGGGTCCGGCTTCATGTCCGGCCTGATGGGCGGACTGATCGGTGCGGGTATCGGCGGCATGCTGTTCGGTCACGGCTTCATGGGCGGCGGCCTCGGGATGTTCGGCTTCCTTGGCCTGCTGCTGCAAATCTTCCTGGTGGTCGTCGTGGTGCGGTTCCTGTTCCGTACTTTCATGGCCAGCCGCGCCCCGCAGACCGCCGGCGGCCCCAACATGTTCGGCCGCGGCGCCATGCCCGGCGCCGGCCCCACGCCAGCCGGCGGGCGCGCCTCGGGGCCGCCCCCAATCGCCATCGGCCAAACCGACTACCAGCAGTTCGAGCAATTGCTGAAGGGCATCCAGGCAGCCTGGAGCGCACACGACCTGAACGGTCTGCAAGCCATGACAACGCCTGAAATGGTCAACTATTTCGCCGAACAGCTCACCGAACAGGTCAGCCGAGGCGTACGCACCGTGGTCGATGACGTCACGCTGGTGTCAGGCGACCTGTCGCAGGCCTGGACCGAGCAGGGCCGCGACTACGCCACCGTGGCGATGCGCTTCTCGATGGTCGACGTCACCCGCGACGCCACCGGACGCGTGGTCGACGGCAGCCCGGACGAGCACGTCACCGCGACCGAAATCTGGACCTTCGTGCGCTCCCACGGCGGTCACTGGATCCTGTCGGCGATCCAGCAGGCGCGCTGACGCTCGCAGGCCGCGCAGCGTAACGCCGGGCACTGAAAATAACGCTAGCGTCGCGAGACGGACGTTCGCCCGATATGGCGAACTTCAGACTCGGGAAACTAGCACCCCGGACCGGCCACGCGCCGGCGCCCCCTGATCCCGTCACTGCGCAGCGGTCATCCGGCGGATCGTGCCGGTCGTGCTGTGGCCCTCACGCAGGGTGACCAGCACGACCTTGCCGCCCCAGGACCGCACCAGGTCGCCGCCCACCACCTGCTCGACGCTATAATCCGACCCCTTCACCAACACGTCCGGCCGCAACGCCTCGATCATCTCCAGCGGCGTGTCCTGGTCGAACAGCGTCACCAGATCGACCGGCGCCATCGACGCCATCACCGTGGCCCTCGCCATCTCGTTCTGCAGCGGCCGCGTCGGCCCCTTCAGCCGCTTGACCGAGGCATCGCTGTTCAGCGCCACGATCAACCGGTCGCAGGCGGCGCGCGCGTCATTCAGCAGCCGAACATGGCCGGGATGGATCAGGTCGAAACAGCCGTTGGCGAAGCCGACCTTCAGGCCGCGACGATGCCAGTCGGCGACTTTCTCGATCGCTTCATCCAGTGCGGCCACCTTGCGATCGGTGGCCACCAGGTCATCCAGGTGCAACGCATCCAGCAGCTCCTGGCGTGATACCGTCGCGGTGCCTGGCTTGCTGACCGAGATCCCGGCGGTGGCATTGGCCAGCATCGCCGCGTCCGCCAGCGCCGCCCCGGCGCCCAGCGCAACCGCCAGGGCCGCGACCAACGTGTCGCCCGCGCCCGAAACGTCGGCCACCTCGCGCGCCCTGGTCGGCAGATGCAGCGCCTCCAGGTCGCGGCACACCAGGGTCAGGCCGTTGGCCGAACGCGTGACCAGCACCGCCTCACCGCCGGTCGCCTCCAGCGCCACCCGCCCAGCGCGATCGGCCTCGGTGTCGTGTTCCGCCTCGATCCGCGTGGCGACGCGCACCTCGTGCTCGTTCGGCGTCAGGATCGCAGCGCCTCGGTAGGCGGTAAAATCCGCCCGCTTCGGATCGGCAATCACCACCTGTTCGGTCCGCGCCGTGCGCGCCAGGATTGCGTCCAGCGCGCCATCGCACAGCACGCCCTTGGCGTAGTCCGACAGCACCACCACGTCGACCGCCCCCAGGCTGGCCTCGACTGCCGCCATCACCGCGACCAGCCCAGCCTGGTCCAGCGGCGCCGTGGTCTCCTCGTCCAGCCGGAGAAGCTGATGCGATCCCGTCATGAAACGGGTCTTGCACGTGGTCGGCCGACCGGCGATCCGCACCAGCGCCGAGGTGACGCCTGGCGTCGCTCGCAGCAGCCGGTCGATGTCTTCACCGGCACTATCGTTGCCAATGACACCAACCAGGATCGCCTCCCCGCCCAGCGTGGCGATGTTCAACGCCACGTTCGCCGCTCCACCAAGCGTGCAGTGATGCTCCGCCGGACGCAGCACCGGGATCGGCGCCTCGGGCGATATGCGCTGCACCGCGCCGGTGACATAGCGGTCCAGGATAACGTCACCGATGACCAGCACCCTCGCGTTGTGAAACGTCCGCACGATCGTCGCCAGCTCGCTATCGGTCGGCGGTGACGTCCGGCTGCTGTTGACCAGGCTGAGCTTCATGCGGCGACCCTCTCGGAAGACCCCTGCCGGTAGACCCATTCTCGGTAGACCGTGCCGGTTGCAACCCGTCCACTGGCTGCCAACCGTTCAACGGCCGCCGCCGATCAGCCACGACACGGCGGCAATCTATAGCAGGATCGGCGACAATGCTGCACCTGCAAAAAAGTCGCCGACGCAGGTTCCATCCCAGCCGTGAAATCGTTATTGGTTGTGCCGTTGACCTCCGATTCAACCCGTCAAGGAAAGCACGTGAAATACCTTCCGCCCTTCGAACTGATCCGCCGCTCGATCGAGATCTCCACGGTGCGGGGAGAGCTTCGCGTCAATGTCTCATACGAGGACTTCGTGAAGATTTTGCGGACGATGATCCGCGGCGTGGAGGTCAATGAGACATGGTACGCACGCACCTACGAAGACATCGGCAGCGCGGTCGAATCCGGCGTCATCAGCTCCGCCAAGCAGCATTTCGTCGATGACGGTTATTTCGAGGGCCGCCTGCCGTTTCCGATCCTGATAGACGAGCGTTGGTACCTGACAGAGAATCCCGATGTCGCCGACAGCATCCGCAACGGCGCTGTCAGTTCGGCGCAGGAACATTTCAACAAGGATGGCTATCGCGAGGGCCGGCTTCCGTTCGGTCTGTAAAGCACTGCCGAACCTGGCTCCGCCGCCGCTGGTCGCGACCCGACAATGATGCTCTGACGCACAGCGCAAGCCCTCAATGGGACACCCGTCGTATGACGCTTAAACCGCCGGCATCGCAGACCAGGTCCCGTGCCCCTCGCAAGCCAACCGAGCGACGCCCCGGCAAGCAACTCGCGATGGCCATCGAACCTCGTATCGCCATCGAGATAGACCCGCAACTATCCGGCGGCTACATGCGGGGCCGCTTCGACGTTATGATCCGCGGCCGCGCCACCAGCGCGGCGCCGATCCGGCGGATCAGGCTCCAGTTCGGTGACTGGGTCACCAGCGCCGCGTTCTACGACCAAGCCGAACGCCCGACCGTCGCGACCGCGAATCCGGCGCCAGCCTACCATCGGGCATTCCAGTTCAACCTGCCGCGCCCGGGCGACGGACGCGTCGAACAGTGTGCCTTCCAGATCATCGCCAGCGCCGAAGACGACGTCGAATACGCCGAGGATTTCCGGATCGAGATCGACCCGGCGACGGACCATCAGGTCGCGGTCATCGCCGGCCCGACCAGCGTGCTGAAAGGCGGCTCTCGCCCGCATACGGTCATGTATATCGAAAGCGGAACGATAGACCCGGACGGATTCGCCAGGGTCGTTGGATGGGCAGTGTCGCTGGGGCCGATCCTGGCGGTGCAAGTCCACGCCGACGACAGCGAACTTGCCGAGGCCTCGCTGGGCGCCCAGCGCGAGGATGTCGGCTCGGCGTTTCCAGCCTATCCGAATGCCCGCTCGTCCGGCTTCAGCCTGACCACGCTGCTTGACGACACCGCCCGCGCCGCCGGCTACATCCATGCCCGCATCGTTTGTCCCAACGGGTTCGGACACCAGGAAAGCATTCCAGTCGAACGCCTCGCGGCGCCCGATGCCGCCCGCCACGCCGGCCTGGAATTCGCCCAAGCCGCGAACCTGCTGCACCCGCTGGCGTTCTCGTTGTCCGATCGAGCGCCGGCCTACCGGCTCAGCGCAGAATTCCGGATGGCGGAGCCGCGCCCGGGGTTGCTGCTCGCCGACCCCAAGCTATCGACACCCGGCGATCCCCCGGCTGCAAAGGCCTCCGCTCCACAAGCCCCATCGCCCGAGATCCGCATGCACTGCGATGAAGCCACGCTGAGCGGCGATGGGACGTTGTCGGTCGATGGCTGGGCGGTCTGCGGCGTCGGCATCGTCCAGGTGCGGATCCTGCTCGACGAACAGGAGGTGGGGCTAGCCAGCCTCGGGCATGAACGTCTCGATGTCGGCGAAGCCTTCAACGATCTGCCGATGTCGCATCTGTCAGGCTACCGCTTCGAGAAGCAGGTGCGCGATCACTGCGAAGGCGAACATAAGGTCGCCGTCATCGCACGCAACCTGCACGGCAATCAGGCCGAGTATCGCATCGACACCGTCGCCACCCCGGCCGCGATTCCCGAACACGCGCCGCCGCCTCCCGAGGCCGAACAAGCCGCCGAGTTCCGTTTCGAGTTGGACAGCCCGACGGTGGCGAACGGCACCGCGGTCGCCATCGTCACCGGCCGGCTGACCATCGACGGCTGGCTGCTGACCCGCTCCGGCGTCGCCAGCTTCGAGATCTTTCTCGACGATCAGCGCCTCGGCGATGCCCATCACGGCCTGGCCAGGCAAGATGTCGGATCGGCCTTCCCGGAATGGCCCAACGCGCTGCGCGCCGGCTATGCGTTTCACTGCCCGCCACGCAGCCTGCGCGATGGCGGCCACACCGTCGAGTTGCGGATCCGCGCCAATAACGACGTGCGGCTGACCCGGTCGTTTCAGATCACCGTAAAAAAGGCCGAGGATCAGCACGACTCCGCCACCGCGATCCGCCGCCGCGTTCCCAGGGTCGAGGTCGACATGATCGCCGCGTTGCTGGCCGGCCTTCAATACCGCCCGGCGTTCCGCTTCGTCATGCGCCAGGACAGATCGGTTCAGCCCGACCGGCTGCGGACAACTCTCGACGCACTGCGACGACAGCCTTATGCCGACTGGACCGTCCTGCTGCTGGCCGCCGACGACCACGTCGCCGCCGAAACCACCGCGGTCATTGATGCCGCGGCTGCGGCGTTGCGCCACCGCTTCAGCGTGATCACGCCATCCAACGCCGCGTGGTCCGCACCGCTGGCCGATGCGCACGATAGAAACCCGCTGCTGTACTCATTGTTGCTGCCCGGCGACGAGCCGGGCGCGGACGCCTTGGCCGAACTCGCGGTAGCCAGCGGACGCCACCCCGATCGCGACCTGCTATACGCCGACGAGGTCCGCGTCAGTCCGGTCAGCAACGAAAACGAGCCGTTCTTCAAACCGGATTTCTCGCCCGACCTGCTGCTGTCCACCAACTACATCGGCCGCCCCTGGGTCGCCACCGCCGCGCTGCTGGCGAAGACCCAAGCCACGCCGGCCAGCCTGGTCGCCCACGGCGAATACGACCTGCTGCTGCGCTGCGCGGAACTGGCCGACGGCGTCCATCATATCCCCAAACTGCTGTGCCAGCGTGGTGCCGTCGAACTGGACGCCGCCGCCCAGCAACACGCCGCGCTGCAACGCGCGTTGCAGCGCCGCGATATCGAAGGATCGGTGCTGGCAACCGCAATTCCCGGCACCTGGCGCGTCAAGCGGACCGGAGCGGAGCAGGGCAGGGTGTCCATCATCATCCCGACCTGCGCCGCGCATGGCTATATCGAGACCTGCATCAACACGCTGCGCGCCAAGACCACCTATCCGGACTACGAAATCGTCTGCATCGACAACATCCCGGCCGCCGATGTCGCCTGGAAAGTCTGGCTGGCGCAGCACGCCGACAAGGTTGTCGACATCCCCGACGCCTTCAACTGGTCGGTCTTCAACAATCGCGCCGCCGCCGCCGCCAGCGGTGAATACCTGCTGTTCCTGAACGACGATATCGAGATCATCCAGGACGACTGGCTGGACGCGATGATGGAGCATGCCGGCCGCCCCGAAGTCGGCATCACCGGCCCTCAACTGCTGTATCGCGACGGCAAGGTACAGCACGCCGGCATGTTTCTTGCCAATAACGGGATTGGCCGCCACGCGTTCCGCTTTGCCGCCTCGGACGACCCCTGCTACTTCGGCCTCGCGCTCACCCAGCGCAACGTCATGGCGGTCACCGGCGCCTGCATGCTGGTCCGCCGCGACACCTTCGAACGGCTCGGCCGGTTCGACGAGGCGCACCAGATCGTCAACAACGATCTCGACTTCTGCCTGCGCGCCCATCGCGCCGGACTGCTGACCGTGTTCACCCCCTACGCCACGCTGATCCACTACGAACTGGCCAGCCGAGCCAATTTGAAAGACGTGTTCGACCTGACCCATTTCAACGCCGCGTGGAAAAACACGTTCGCCGCCGGCGATCCGTACTTCAATCCGCGCCTGTCACGACATGCCGACGACTATCGCCCCGACGACGAACCGGTAAGCTGGGTGGTCTCCGGCGCGCCGATGTTCCTGGCCGAGGACATCCAGCGCATCCTGGTGGTCAAGCTGGATCATATCGGCGACTTCGTCACCGCCCTGCCGCCGATCCGCCGGCTGAAAAAACTGTTCCCGCACGCAAGCATCACCGTGCTCGCCGGCCCCGCCTCGCGCGCCTTCGTCTCGCTGGAACCGTGCATCGACGAATTCATCCCGTTCGCCTTCTTCCACGCCCGCTCCCAGCTAGGCGAGCGTGAACTTACCCCGGACGACTACGCCGAACTCGCCGCGCAGTTGCAGCCATACCGGTTCGACCTCGCGGTCGATCTGCGCAAGCATTTGTCCACCCGCGACGTGCTGAAACACACTGGAGCCCGCTTCCTCGCCGGGTTCGACTATCTCGGCCAATTCCCCTTCCTCGACATCGCGTTGGATTGGGACGGCGACCGGACGTTGCAGCGCAAGCGCAGCCATGTGGTCGACGACCTGCTGGCGCTGGTCAACGCCATCGGCCACGCCGCCGAAGCCGACCGAGTAATCATCAGCCCCGGCCCCGACGCGATGCCGTTGGACGAACTTCCCGACCCGGTGCGGACTTTGTTCGCCAAGCCGGTGGTCGCGGTGCACCCCGGCGCCGGCAACATCACCAAGCAATGGCCGGAACAGCACTTCTCGGCGCTGATCGACCTGCTGATCGCCAACAACGGCGTCAACATCCTGCTGGTCGGGGGTCCCGACGAGGTCGACGTCGCGCTGTCGCTGCAGGCCAATGTGCAGCATCCGGCCGCGGTGGTCTCGATGGCCGGCAAGACCTCGCTCGCCGACCTGCCGCGCCTGTTGAAAAACTGCGTGCTGTACATCGGCAACGACAGCGGCCCCAAGCACATCGCCGCGGCGGTCGGCATCCCGACCATCGGCATCCACTCGGGCGTGGTCGATCCGGTGGAATGGGGGCCGATCGGCCCGAACGCGGTGGCATTGCGGCGCAATATGACCTGCAGCCCGTGCTATCTCGCCAACGCCGAGGATTGCCCGCGCGCCCTGGCCTGCCTGCACTTCCTCGAACCCAACCTGGTTTACGAAACCGCCGATATGCTGCTCAATCGCGCGTCCCCCGTCGAGGCCACCCCGGTGCTCACCCAACCCGCGCCAACCCGCAGCGTAACCCCGCGCAAGTCCAGAACCCGACGCCGCCAGCGCACCGCTGAACCGGTATGATGGACGATACCGCGCTGCTCGACCTGGCGGCCTCTCTGGCGCAACAGGCAGCGGTCGAAATCCGCGCCATCCGCGACCGCGGATTCAAGGTCCACCACAAGCCCGACCAATCCGTCGTGACCGAGGCCGACCACGCCGCCGAGGCCATCATCCTGGCCGGCCTGCGTCAGGCACTCCCCGGCTGCAGCATCATCGCCGAGGAAGAAGCGGCTTCCGGCAAAGTCACCGCCGCGACAGCAGAGTTCTGGCTGGTCGACCCGCTCGACGGCACCCGCGAGTTCACCGCCGGCGGCGATGATTTCGCCGTCAATATCGGCCTGGTGCGCAACACCAAACCCGTGCTCGGCGTGGTCGGCGTCCCCGCCAAGGGCGAAGTCTTCGGCGGCATCGTCGGGGTCGGCGCATGGCGAGCCAAGGATGGCACGCGCACCCCGATCGCCGCCCGCCCGCCACCGCCCGACGGGCTGACCGTCGTCGCCAGCCGCCATCACGGCGATCAGGCTCGGCTCGACGGTTTCCTCGCCGGCCGCCGCGTCCATGAAATTGTCAATTTCGGCTCCAGCCTGAAATTCTGCCGCCTCGCCGAAGGCCAAGCCGACCTCTACCCGCGCTTCGGCCGCACCATGGAGTGGGACACCTGCGCCCCGCACGCCGTGCTGCTGGCAGCCGGCGGACGGGTGCAGACCCTGGACGGGCACGCTCTGCGCTACGGCAAGCCTGGCTGGGACAACCCCCACTTCGTCTGCTGGGGCGCGCCATAGGCGCGATGTCTGCCGGGGCGGCACGGGCCGCCAACCGGCGCCTTGCCTAATCCAACGATCGGAACCAGGCTGCCCCCGCGTAAAAAAACTGGGAGGCAACAAATGAACCGATCCATGCCGCGCCGCGGCGTGCTTGCCGCCGGCCTCGCCGCTGTCGCCCTGCCACGCACCGCAAGCGCCCAAGGCCGGCCGATCCGCATCGGCGTCCTAACCGATATGGTCGGCGCCTACGCCGCCAACACCGGCCCCGGCTCGGTCGCGGGGGCCAGGCTCGCGATCGAGGATTTCGCCCGGCTGCACCCGGACCTCAAGGTCGAACTGGTATCCGCCGACCTGCAGTTGAAGCCCGACGTCGCGGTCGGGATCGCCGGCGACTGGCTGGACAACCAAGGCGTCGACCTGATCACCGACGTGCCGCT
Source organism: Rhodopila sp. (assembly GCF_965277825.1). NCBI lineage: Bacteria > Pseudomonadati > Pseudomonadota > Alphaproteobacteria > Acetobacterales > Acetobacteraceae > Rhodopila > Rhodopila sp. The sequence continues at coordinate 3,240,519 of NZ_OZ255846.1, forward strand.
GTCGTCGGCGGCATTCGCCATCAGCGACATGGTCAAGGCAAAGGACAAGGCGGCGATCTTCAACGGCGCCGCCTCGGCCGACATCACCGGCAAGCATTGCGGGCCCAATCACCTGCACTGGGCCTATGACACCTGGTCGATGCCGCACGGCGTGGTCGATGCAACGGTGAAAGAGGGCGGCAACTCGTGGTTCTTCATCACCGCCGACTACGCCTTCGGCCATTCGCTGGAAACCGACGCCGCCAATTTCGTCACCGCCGCCGGCGGCAAGGTGCTGGGCCAGGCACTGGCGCCATTTCCCGGCACCACCGATTTCTCCTCCCATCTGGTGCAGGCGCAAGCCAGCGGCGCCAAGGTCATCGGCTTCGCCAACGGCGGCAGCGACACGGTGAACTGCATCAAGCAATCCGCCGAGTTCGGCATCCAGAAGGGCGGCCAGAAGATCGCCGGCCTGCTGTTCCTGCTCCACGACGTGCGCGGCGTCGGTCTCGCCGCGGCACAGGGCGTGCTGCTGACCGAACCGTTCTACTGGGACACCAACGACGGCACCCGCGCCTTCGCCAAGCGCTTCGCCGAGCTGATGCCGGGCAACATGCCGGGATCGGTGCACGCCGGCCAATACTCGGCGGTGACCCACTACCTGAAGGCCTGCCTCGCGGTCGGCCAGGCCAAGGCCAAGGCGAGTGGCCGCGCCGTGATCGACCAGATGAAAGCGACTCCGACCGAGGATCCGCTTTTCGGCAAAGGCTGGGTGCGCAAGGACGGACGCGCGATCCACGACATGTACTTGTTCGAGGTCAAGTCGCCGCAACAGTCCAAGCAACCATGGGATTACTACACCCTCAAGCGCACCGTCCCCGGCGCCGAGGCGTTCCGCCCGATCGACCAGGGCGGCTGCAAATTGGCCATTGGCTAAGTCGCCCGCCCCCGACCACGGAAAGTTCAGCCGCCGCTGCGTTGCCGCGGCGATCCCATCGGCTATAGTCGCCAAGGAATAACGCAAATGCAGCCGGGGCGGAATTATGCAACAGTATTCGATCGGTCAGGATCTCCTGCCCTATATCTACGACCTGGAAAATGACGCGGCCGGCATCTTTGCCGACTTCAACTATCCATTCTCGCCATTATTGATTTCCGGCCAGGTCGCCGATCCGGGAATCTATAACCTTCCCGCAACGACGCCGGTCACCACGGAAAGCGTCACCTACCAGGCCGCCGGCGTGCCGGTCAGCGACAGCTACACCGGCACCACATTATGGGATCTGCTCACCAGCGCCGGCGGCGTCAGCACCAGCATGGCGAAGAACGACATCCTGACCAAGTATGTCATCGCCACCGGCGCCGACGGCTACCAGGCCACGTTCTCCTTGGGCGAAATCGACCCGATGTTCGGTAACCAGCCGGTCCTCGTCGCCTACGCCGACAGCGCCGGACAACTCGGGCCACACGCCAGCGATGGACTGGCCCGCATGGTGGTCCCCGGCGACCTCGCCGGCGGCCGTTACCTGTCGGACCTGGTCAGCCTGCAAGTCGCCGGCCTGCCCGAACCCGGTCCCGGCGGGGCAGGGGGCACCTCGCCGCAAGCCACGCTGTCAGGCGCGGTGGCCGACCCGACGATCGTTACCCCTGAAACCTTATCCCGGCTGTACAACGCCACCACCGAAACCGCGACCTACCTGGCGGGTCCCTCACCCACCACCGACACCTACACCGGCGTATCGCTGTGGACCCTGGTCCAGGACGCCGGCCTGCTCACCGACCCCGCCATCAAGAACGACCTGCTCGGTTTTGCCGTGGTGGCAACCGGCAGCGACGGATACCGTGCGGTGATCTCGCTGGGCGAAATCGCCCCGAACTTTGGCAACCAGCAGGACCTTGTGGCCTATGCCGACACCAACGGCCAGTTGGGACCGAACGGCAGCGACGGCGCCTTGCGCCTCATCGTCCCCGGCGACCAAGCCGGCGGCCGCTACGTCTCCAACCTGACCAGCCTGCAGGTGATCGACACCACCGCGGCGCATCAGGTCTGAATCGCCCAGACCCCAATTACCACCGCGCCCATCAGGTCCGAATCGCCATACCCCAACTAGCCAACCCTAATGACTTGAACCTGCCCGGCTCACACCTCAGGCGTGCGCACGCGGACGAAGTTCATCGGCTTCATGCTCATCACCACATCGCCGTCCTGGTTGATCACCTCCATCAACCCATGGATCAATCCACGATCCGGCTTGCTGAGTGACCGCCTGGCCTGCTGAACCGTCGCCTGCACCCTCAGCGTGTCGCCAGGCCGCACCGGCCGCGGCCAGCGCAACTCGTCGATGCCCGGCGCCGCCAAGCCATCATGCGGCAAAAAATTATCGACCAGCAGCCGCATCGCCAGCGCCACCGTCTGCCAACCGCTGGCAATCACCCCACCGAACGGACCCTGACCCGCGATCGCCCGATCGACATGCATCGTTTGCGGATCGTATTGGCGAGCGAACCGAATGATCTCGTCCTCGCTTACCGTGAACGAGCCAAGCAGATAGGTGCCCCCCACGGCATAATCCTCAAAACGGCGATCGCTGGGCGGCGTCGGGAAGTCCATCAGCATGGGTCGAGTCGCTCCACTTTCGGTTGCGCAATCCGCGGCCTGCCCAAAATCGTCCAACCGCCAATCTGATCGCAAGCTTCGCGCGCCGAGGAAGTTCCGCCCCGCGCCGCCGTGCAGTACTATGCGGTATAGTGCATGACAATCAAACACCCGGACCTGACCAGGGCAATTGCATTGGCCTCAAACGACGGTGCTGGAACCATGAATGCGGCAAGCATATGCAAAGTCTTAGCACCCAGCTTTCCGCGGAACTCCCATCCGCGTTCATCGGCGTGCATCTGCGGTTGCAAAACACGTCTCTCGGCCACCCCGCATCCGGCGAACAGCCCCGGCAGCAATCCAAATGCGATTACCCTGACGCACCCGACGTCACCCCCGAGCGTCACCCGGCCGGACCGCCGCCGCACGGCAGCGACGTTCCCGCCGCCATATCGCCACGGCGTATGACACCAGCCACTGACAATGCGGCCTTCCTGCACGCCCTCGGCCACCGGGTCCGGCTGTCGCGCACCCGGCGAGGCATGACCCGCCGCATCCTTGCGGCGCAATCGGGCGTGTCCGAACGCTACATCTCCGCCGTCGAGGCCGGCACCGGCAACGGCTCGATCCTGCTGCTGCGCGCCCTGGCCCAGGCGCTGAACGTCCCGCTGGATGCCCTGCTGCAAGACGCCCCCGAACCGCCCATCCCAACAACTCCGCGCCGCCCGGACTATCGCGGCCGCATCGCACTGATCGGCCTGCGCGGCGCCGGCAAATCCACCCTCGGCCGACTGCTCGCCGACCGCCGCGCCGTCGCCTTCCTGGAACTCGACCAGGAAGTGGAAAAAGCAGCCGGCCTCAACCTGGCGGAGATCATGGAACTGCACGGCCAGGCCGGCTTCCGCCGCCTCGAACGCAGCGTGCTGGATCGCCTGATCGAGGCTCACCCACAAGCCGTCATCGCCGCCGGCGGCGGCATCGTCGCCGAGACCGCGACCTTCGTTCGGCTGCTGCAATGCTGCCTGACGATCTGGGTAACCACCACCCCAGAGCAGCACATGCAGCGGGTGATCGACCAGGGCGATCTCAGGCCGATGCGTGACAACCGGCGCTCGATGGCCGATCTGCGCGCGATCCTGGCCAGCCGCGAGGCGCTATACGCCCGCGCCGACCTGCGCATCGACACCACCGAGCGCGACGAGCAGGCAACCATCGCGGCGCTGCTGGCGATGATCGCCTGACCCGCCGGCCCCGACCCGCCGGCCCCAGACCCGCAGGCTCCCGACCCGCCAACCCCGACCCGCCGGCCGCAAGCCCGCCGGCCGCCGACCCGCCGACCCCAGACCCGCAGGCCCCAGACCCGCCGGCCCCAGACCCGCCGGCCCCCGACCCGCCGGCCCCCGACCCGCCGGCCCCTGACCCGTCGGCCCCTGACCCCGGCCGCCGGGTCAGCCCAGCAGCCGTGCCGCCGCCTCGACCACCCGAGGCACCGCAATGTCCTCCATCGACCCGCCCGCCACCGCCACCGCACACCGCCCCACCGGCGCATAGGTCGCGGCATCGGTCGGACCGAACAGTCCGATGGTCGGCGCTCCGGCCGCCGCGGCCAGATGCATCAGCCCCGAATCGTTGCCGATGAACAGCGCCGCCCGCCGCAGCACCGCCGCTGCCACCGAAAGCGAGATGCCGCCGACCAGGTCGATCGCCCCCGGCAGTGCCGCCAGCAGCGGAGCCGCCATCGCCGCTTCCCGCGCTCCCGGTCCACCCAGCACCACCGCCGACGGATCCGCGATCAGCGACCCCGCCACGGCCCCGAACGCCGCCGCGAACCGCTCCGCCGGCCACACCTTCGGGTCCCAGTTGGCGGTCGGCGCAAGCGCAACGATCGGCCTGGCGGCGGGTAACAGACGCAACGCCTCGCGCCGGTCCGCCTCTTCCGTCCAGACCACCGGCGCCGGCGGCGGCGACAGCCCAAGTATGGCGCCAAGCTGGGCGATCTTCGTCCCCGGGACCCGACGGAACACCGCCCGCCGCCGCGTCGGCACCAGCCAAGACAGCGCCGACCCGCGGATATCCACCACCAGGTCCCAGACATGCAGCGCCACCTCGCGCCACAGCGCCAGCCAGTGCCGCCCGCCGTTCTGCTTGCGCAGCACGATGGTGCGCTCCCGGTTCGGCATCCGGCTGAACACCCCCTCGGCCACCGGCCCGCAAACCACGGTGATGCGCGCCTCAGGATGGCTGCGGATCAGGTGATCCAGCAGACCGGTTGACAGCACCGCATCGCCCAACCGGGTCGAGGTCACGAACAATATTTTCATCTGCACCGGCAATTACAGCACGATCGCGCTCAAGGCGGAACGTTCAAGCAGCGTGGCCCAGCGGTTGTTCGCCCACACCGTTCAGGCCTAGTTTCACGCCGGATACAAGAGGTCGACCATGAACGCCTACGATGCCGACATCCTGGTCTGGTCCGAACGCCAAAGCGACCTGCTGCGCCGGCGCGCCGCAGGCGACCCCGTCAACGAGGCCGAACTGGATTGGGCCAACATTGCCGAGGCGATCCATGACGTCGGACGCAGCGAGCTCCATTCCACCCGTTCGCTGCTGCGCCAGGCGTTGCGCCACATGCTGAAGGCCGAAGCCTGGTCGTCCTCGCGCGACGCACCGAACTGGCGCGCCGACGCGATCGAGTTCCGTCGCCAGGCCAGGGACGCTTTCGCCCCCTCCATGCGTGCCCGAATCGATCTCGCCGAACTCTACGCCGACGCGCTCGCCGCCGTGCCCGCCACCATGGACGACCAGCCGCCGCTGCCATTGCCCGATGTCTGCCCGGTCACCCTGGACGACCTGCTTGGCGACGATTGAACCCGAACCAAGGAGAATGGCGATGCCCGATGGAACGTTATCCGAGGAAACCCTCGTAGCACTTGGCGAAGACTATCCCGAACTACGCCATTCAGTACGCAGGATCTGCGCCGGCTACCCCGGCACCTACTGGAGCGGCCTGGAAGACAACGAAGCCTACCCCACCGCCTTCGTCGACGAACTCACCCAAGCCGGTTTCCTCGGCGCGCTGATCCCCGAGGAATACGGCGGCTCCGGCCTGCCGCTGCGCGCCGCCGCGGTCATCCTGGAGGAAATCAACGCGTGCGGCTGCGTCGCCAACCAGGGCCACGCCCAGATGTACATCATGGGCACCCTGCTGCGCCACGGCAGCGAGGCCCAGAAGCGCCGCTATCTGCCCGAAATCGCCGCCGGGCGAACCCGCCTGCAAGCCTTCGGCGTCACCGAACCGACCACCGGATCCGATACCACGCAGTTGAAAACGCGCGCCGTTCGCGATGGCGACTCATACCTGATCTCCGGCCAGAAAGTCTGGACCTCGCGCGCCCTGCACTCCGACATGATGCTGCTGCTGGCCCGCACCACATCCCCCGACCAGGTGAAAAAGCGCAGCGACGGCCTATCCGTTTTCCTGCTCGACATGCGCGAAAAGAACACCGGCAAGGGGCTCGAGGTGCGTCCGATCAAGACCATGATCAACCACAACACCACCGAGGTGTTCTTCGACAATTTCCGCATCCCCGCCGACAGCCTGATCGGCCAGGAGGGCAGGGGCTTCCGCTACATCCTCGACGGCATGAACGCCGAACGCATCCTGGTCGCCAGTGAGGCGGTCGGCGACGGCCGCTGGTTCGTCAACAAAGCCACCCAATACGCCAACGACCGCGTCGTGTTCGGCGCGCCGATCGGCAAGAACCAGGCGGTGCAATTCCCCATCGCCCGAGCCTGGGCCGAACTCGAGGCCGCCGACATGATCTGCCGCCGCGCCGCCGCGCTATTCGATAACGGCCGCGAATGCGGCGCCGACGCTAACATCGCCAAGTTGCTGGCCTCGGAGGCCGCCTGGAAAGCCGCCGACACCGCGATGCAGACCTTCGGCGGCTTCGGCTACGCCCGCGAATACGAAATCGAACGCAAATGGCGTGAGGTCCGCCTCTACCAGATCGCCCCGATCTCCACCAACCTCATCCTCGGCTATGTCGGCCAGCACGTGCTCGGCATGCCGCGATCCTACTGACCCAGCGAGCCTTCTGATCCAGCGATCCCGCTGACTCCTGCGGGCCGGGGGCCAAACCGCCCGATCAATTCGCACGACACGCCACCACCCCGGCCGACGCCGGTTTGACACTCGCTAGCGCTTGTCATTAAGCTCTCGCCAAGGCGTCGTCTGAAGTCGAGCCACGGACCGGTCATCAAAATGTACCGGCCAACAGGGAAGGAGAACGGCCATGGTCAACATGAGCCGGCGTTCCGCCATAGCCGGGTCTGTCGGCATGGCGGCAATGGGAACACTAGCGCGGCCTTATATCGCCAACGCCGCTGCCAAAACCGCGACCGTGTGGCAGGTGCAAGGCTTCTTCCCCGAGGAAGACGCCGCCTTCCGCGCCACCGTCGCCGGCTACGAGAAAGCCAGCGGCAACAAGATCGAATACAGCATCATGCCGTTCATGGCGCTGAATCAGAAAGCCGTCTCCGCGATGACCAGCGGCGACGTGCCCGACCTGATCTTCCACGACGCCCCGGCGACCATCCTGCCGCAGTTCGCCTGGAACGACACCTTGATGGACGTCACCGACGTGGTCGACACCCAGAAGACCAAGCTCAGCTCGACCGCGCTCGGCTGCGCCAGCTACTACAACAAGGTCAAGAAAGCACGCAGCTTCTACTTGTGCCCGGTCAAGCAGGCCTGCGCGCCATTTCATATCTGGGGCGATCTGGTCACCAAGGCCGGCTTCAAGCTGTCCGACGCACCGAAAACCTGGGATGCGTTCTGGGACTTCTTCAAGCCGATGCAGAAAGCCCTGCGCGCCAAGGGCATGCGCCGGATCTATTCGCTCGGCCTGCAAGTCACCACCGTCGGACCCAATGACGGCAACGGCGTGTTCGTCGCGTTCATGATCGCCAACGGCGGCGCCGACATCGTCACCAAGGACGGCAAGCTGCAAAGCAGCGATCCGAAAGTCCGCGACGCCATGCTAAAAACCATCACCTACATGGTAGACGCCTACAACGGCGGCTTCGTCCCGCCCGAGGCACTAAGCTGGAACGATGCCGACGACAACAACGCCTACCACGAAAAGCTGTTCCTGATGGATTTCGACGGCACGCTCTCAACCGAACTGGCGATGTACAAGGACAAGAAAGTCTATCTCGAAGAAATGGCGGTGATGGGCCTGCCCAACGGCAACGACGGCAAGCCGATCCCCGCCGTGGTCGGCGCCGGCGGCGGCTTCATCCCCAAGGGAGCCAAGAACGCCGACACCTCGAAGGACTTCATGAAATACTTCATGCAGCCGGCGGTGATGGACGAAAATCTGAAAGGCGGCCTCGGCCGCTGGGTGCCGGCGATCCCCGAGCTCGTCAAAAGCGACCCGTTCTGGCTCGATCCCAAGGACCCGCACCGGCCGACCTATGTGCAGGAAGCCGTGCTGGGTCCGACAATTCCCAGCTACGCGGCATTCAATCCCGCCTGGGGACAGGTCGAGGCCGAACAGTTGTTGACCCAGACCGTCGCCGACGTCGTCAAGAACGGCATGAAGCCGCAGCAAGCGGTCGACAAGGCGCTCAAGCGGGCCGACGCGATCTTCAGCAAATTCAGCTTCGAATAGAACCAACGGGGCGCCCATGAGCACAACCCAACAGGCGCTTGCGACCGGGCGGCCTTACGCTGCCTCTCGCACCAGACACCGCGCCTGGCACGGTGGACTGTTCGGTACGGAATTCGCCTGGGCGATCGCCTTCGCCATACCCTACGCGCTGGTGTTCCTGGCCTTCGTCGTCTACCCGATCGGCTACGGCCTGTGGCTCGGCAGCAAGCCCTCGCTCTACCCCGAACTGTTCTCCGACCCGAGGTTCCTCACCGCGGTATTGAACACCGCGCTCTACGTCGGCATCGGCGTCAACCTGAAGATGGCGCTCGCCTTCCTGCTGTCCGGCTTCTTCATGCGCAAGCGCTGGTGGGTCAAAACCCTGCTGCTGGTCTACATCCTGCCGTGGGCGATCCCGGCACTGCCGGCCTACATGTCGATCCACTGGCTGCTCAACGGCCAATGGGGCTTCCTCAACAGCGCGTTGTGGATGCTGTTCGGCATCGACGGACCGATCTGGCTGAATTCGCACTGGCTCGGCATGGGCGCCAATATCGCCTCCTACATCTGGAAGAACATGCCGTTCTGGACAGTGATCTTCATCGCCGGCCGGATGGCGATCCCGCAGGAACTCTATGAGGCAGCCGACATGGACGGCGCCACCGGCCTGCGCCGCTTCCGCCATGTCACCGTCCCGCTGCTGGCGCAGCTCTATCTGGTTTCCACCTTGCTCTCGACGATCTGGTCGCTGGGCGACTTCAACGCCGTGTTCTTCGTCTCCGGCGGCGGCCCGGCGATGTCCACCGAGGTGCTGGCCACGTTGGGTATCCGCTACGCCTTCACCATCGGCGATCCGCGCCTCGGTGTGGCCTGCGTGATGTGCGCCCTGCCGCTGCTGATCCCCATCGTCATGCTGCTGATGCACAAGCTGCGCACCCAGGAAGTGCAACTATGAGCACGACCGTCGGCGCGCAGCGCCCACCGCGCCACCTCGAAAACCGCCGGCCGCGCTACCGGCTGCGCCGGGCCGGCGTCGAAACCCTCTGCCTGATACTCGGCTTCGTGCTGCTGATCTGGTCGCTGGTGCCGATCTACAACATGGTGCTGATCGCCCTTAGCGAACACGGAGACGTCTTCAGCGGCAACGTTTGGCCGTCCAATCCGTCGTTGCACAGCTTCGTCATCGTCTGGACCCAGGGCTTCTGGTACCTCGATCACTTCTGGCACCAGTTCGGCAACAGCTTCACCGTCGGCCTGGCGACGATGTTCCTGACCCTGCTGATCGGCTCGCTCACCAGCTTCACCATCGGCCGCCTGCGGCTGCGCCACGGCTGGCTGCTGACCAACGCGGCGCTGCTGACCTACGTCATCCCGGCGTCGTTCCTGGCGATCCCGTTCTACCGCATCATGCAGAACTACGGACTCGGCAACAACAAGTGGTCGGTGATCGCCGCGATGGTCACCTTCGCCACCCCCTATGCCATCTTCATCTTCCAGCAATACGGCAAGTCGATCCCGATGGAGCTCGATGAGTCCGCCCGCATCGACGGCGCCTCGCCACTACAGATCTACATCCGCATCTACCTGCCACTAATGGCCCCCGCCCTGGTAGCCGTCGGCACCTACGCCCTGTTACTGGCATGGAACGAATACCTGTATCAGTTCCTGCTGCTGTCCTCACCCGACGTGATGACCGTCCCGGTGGCCCTGGCGCAATTCCTCAACAGCGACGAATCGCCATGGAACTACATGATGGCCACCGCCATCGTCTACGCCCTGCCACCGATCATCATGTATTACGCCTTCCGCCGCTACATGGCCGCCGGCCTCACCATGGGCGGGGTCAAGGGTTAGACCCGCTTTTAGGCAGGGTCCGTCAATCGATTGCTGGCTGGTGATGGATTTCGAAGCGGCCGCAACTCGCCGCGCACGACGGTAAAGGGCACATGCCTGCCGTATCGCGGCTTAAAGTGGCAGTCGACCCGGAGCACGTCCTACAACGGTAACACTCTCGGCCGGCGCCGAAATCATCAGGTAATGCCGCGCCGCCAGCCTCCCTGCATCAACGCATGCAGGAGGTTGCAAATGATACAGGCGATGGAGCAGGACGAGCGCCGGACGCACGCTGCGTCAATCGGCAGGCGCGCGGTCGTGGTCGGTGCCGGTGTTGCCGGGCTGGCAACCGCCGGGGCTCTCGCTAAATCATTCAGCGAGGTCGTCGTTCTGGAGCGCGACGATCTGCCCGATCGTCCGGCCCAGCGGCGAGGAACTTCGCAAGGTTGGCATGCGCACGGCATCCTGATGGGTGGGCAGATCGCCTTGCTAGAACTATTCCCTGGCATAGATCAGGATTTTCTTCGGGCTGGCGCCGTTCTGCTTCGGGCCAGTCAGGACTTGCGTGAGGAGTGGCCGAACCGTGATCCCATGCCGCAGCGCGACCTCGGCATGATCGCTTACACCATGAGCCGCCCCTTGATTGAATCCACGCTTCGCCGCCGCAACTTGCAGCTTGGCAATGTCGCCTTCTGGCCGAATACGCAGGTAACCGGTCTTGAATTCGAGGGTCAGCGCGTCACCGGGGTTCGTTGCGCAACCGCCGATGATGCGGCCGAACATATTCTTCAGGCCAACCTTGTGGTGGATGCCTCCGGCCGCGGCGAGCTGACCGGAGCGTTGCTGCAGGCAATTGGCTACAAACGGCCGAGCGAATCATCCGTTGGGATTGATATGTATTACAGCACGGCTGTGCTTGACATTCCTGACAATGCGCCGGCCGACTGGAAGATGGTCTTGACGCATCCCGACGCGCCCTACTCGCATCGCCGAGCCGTCATGTTACCGATAGAAGGCAACCGCTGGATGATGAGCGTAGCCGGCCGGGGCACCGAGAAGCCACCGGCGGAATGGGACGCACTACTCGCCTACATCAAGCATTTGCCGACAGCAACGATCTATAACGCGGTCAAGCACAGCCGGCCGGTTGATCGGCTTGCGCGTTTCTTCCTTCCCGAGAGCATCTGGCGGCACTATGAGCAACTGGAGCTTTTTCCGGACGGACTGATCCCCGTCGGTGATGCGATTTGCCGCTTCAATCCGGTTTATGGTCAGGGCATGAGCGTGGCTGCCAAGGCGGCGGTTCTGTTGCGCCGGCTGCTGCGCGACCGCGCCGCGCAGCCGGACCCGCTGAGCGGGCTGGGCAAAGCCTTCTTCGCGCAAGCCACACCATTGATCGAGACGCCATGGACGATGGCGGCGATCCCCGACTTCGTCTATCCGGACACACGCGGGCATCGGCCGCCCGATCTGGAACGATCGCTGCTGGCCGCCGCTGCCTTGTCCCGGATCGCGGTGCGCGACGCGGCAGTGCAGAAATCGGCCGTCGAAGTGTGGCACTTGGTCAAGCCACGCAGTGTCCTGCAGCATCCGGACCTGATGCAGCGGGTGGAGGAGGAGATGGTCAGAGCCTGAGCGGACCGGCGTCGGCGGCTTGACCCAGTCCGCGCCACGGGCATCCTGCGGGCCAGACCGGGTTACATCCCAGACCGGCTTGCATCAAGGACAAATTCATGGCCCCGAAACCGACGCCGTTCACCCTCTCGATCCCAGAACAGGCGATCACCGACCTGCGCAGCCGCCTCGCCCTGACCCGCTTCCCCGACCAGGCCCCCGACGCCCCCTGGGCCTACGGCACCGACCTCGACTACATGAAAACCCTGGTCCCGTACTGGAAAGACCAGTTCGACTGGCGTGCCCAGGAAGCCGCCCTGAACGCCTATCCGCAGTTCAAGGTCCAACTGCCCGACGTCGACCTGCACTACCTGCAAATCCCAGGGCAGGGGCCGTCACCGACCCCGCTGCTGCTGATGCACGGCTGGCCCGGTTCGGTGTTCGAGTTCCTCGACATCATCCCCCGCCTCACCGACCCCGCCCGCTTCGGCGCCGATCCGGCCGACGCCTTCACCGTCATCGCCCCGTCGCTGCCCGGCTACGGCCTCTCCTTCGCCCCCGGCCAAAAACGCTTCAACATCGAAGCCATCGCCGACACCTTCGCCCACCTGATGACCGACGTGCTGGGCTACGACCGCTACGCCGCACAAGGCGGCGACTACGGCGCCTTCACCGCATCCCGCCTCGGCCACGCCCACCCCGACAACCTGATCGGCATCCATATCAACCTGCTGACCATCCAGCGCGACCGCCCGCCCCCCGCCAACCCGACCGACGCCGAACGCCAATACTTCCGCGACCTCGCGCATTGGCTGAAGGAGGAAACCGGCTACTCCACGATCCAGGGCACCAAACCGCAAACCCTGGCCTACGCCCTGACCGACTCCCCCGCCGGCCTGGCCGCCTGGATCGCCGAAAAATTCCGCACCTGGACCGACTGCGCCGGCGATCTGGAATCCGCCATCAGCCGAGACCACCTGCTGGCGAATATTTCGCTCTACTGGTTCACCGCCGCGATCGGATCATCGTTCTGGCCATACTACGCGCGTATGCACGGCCAGTGGCCGATCCCCACTGGCGGAACCGTCAACGTCCCCACCGGCTACGCCGCGTTCCCCAAGGAGATCGTCCGTCCGCCGCGGTCGGTGGCAGAGCATATGTACACCAACATCCAGCGCTGGACCGAAATGCCGCGCGGCGGCCACTTCGCGGCGATGGAGCAGCCGGACGCGCTGGCCGGCGACATCCGAGCGTTCTTTCGGCAGCTAGAGCATGATCGCGCTGGGCGGAACGTTCAAGGCGCGTGAATCATGCGACAGAACAAAGGGCTAGAGCATCTTCAGCATGCACAGTCATGCTGAAGATGCTAAGGTAAGCTAGGCCAGGGCGCTGCCCTGGACCCGCAAAGGGCCGGCGCCCTTTGATCCCATTTAAGCCGCGGCTTGCAGGTCCTCCGCGGTCCCCGCCTTGATCATGTCGGCGGCTTTTTCGGCGATCATGATCACCGCGGCATTGGTGTTGCCCGACGGCACCGTCGGCATCACTGACGCATCCACCACCCGCAAGCCTTCAATGCCATGCACCCGCAGCCGGTCGTCCACCACCGCCATCGGGTCCGGACCCATCCGGCAGGTGCCGATCACATGATACGTGGTCTGGCCGTTCTCGCGCGCGAACTGCAGCCACTCGGCATCGGTCCGCACCTTGTCGCCGGGATTCATCTCGTAGGCACGATAGCGGTCCATGATCCGGTTGCCGATGATGCTGCGCCCGATCTTCATGCCGTCCACCAGCACCCGCTGATCGATCGGATCCGCCAGGTAGTTCGGCCGGATCGCCGGAGCCGCCGTCGGATCGCTCGACTTCGCATGAATCGAGCCCTTCGATTCCGGCCGGCACTGATACACCGTCAGCGTCATCCCCGGTTCGGTCTCCAGGTCCCGCTTCTGCGCGTTGCCATAGCTGGCATGAGCGAAATGAAATTGCACGTCCGGCTCTTCCAGCTCCGGCCGCGTCCTGACGAAGCCATACGCAATGCCCGCGGTAAACGTCAGAATACCGCGCCGCTGGGTATAATACTTGACCACCTCCTTCGCCAACGCGAACCCGCGGCTGCGCTCGTTCAGCGTCACCGGCAGCTTCACCCGCCAATTCATCCGTGGCGCGTAATGATCGCGGTAGTTCTCGCCGACGCCCGCCAGCGCGTGCCGCACTTCGATCCCCAGGCCCGACAACAACTCGGGATTGCCGATCCCCGACAGCTCCAGAATGTGCGGCGACTTCACCGCGCCGGCCGACAAAATCACCTCCCGGTTGGCCCGCGCCTCCTTGCCGGCGCCACCCTGCGTATAGGCAACGCCGACCGCCCGCTTGCCCTCCAGCAGCACCTTCGTGGTCAGCGCCTCGGTCTCGATCCTCAAATTGGGCCGGTTGCGCACCGGATTGAGGTAGCCCCGCGCGCACGACCACCGCTCACCGTTCTTCTGCGTCACCTGGAAGTAGCCGAAACCCTCCTGGCGGCCGTTGTTGTAGTCCTTGTTGCGCGGAAACCCCTGATCCACCGCCGCGTCGATGAACGCATCCAGCAGCTCCGCCCGCTCGCGCATATGCTCCACGTTCAGCGGCCCGCCACGCCCGCGCGAGTCATCGCCGCCGGGGCCGAAGTGTTCCGCCTTGCGGAAATACGGCAGCACCGAGTCATAGCCCCAGCCGCGATTACCGAACTGCGACCAGGTGTTGTAGTCCAGCGGATTGCCGCGCACATACAGCATGCCGTTGATCGAGCTCGATCCCCCCAACGTCCGCCCGCGCGGAATCGGGATGCGCCGGTTGGCCGCATTGGGTTCCGGCTCACTCTCGAAATTCCAGTTGTACCGAGGGTTGTTCAAAAGCTTGGTGAAACCGGCCGGAATATTGATCCAGGGCGAGCTGTCCTTCGGCCCGGCCTCCAGCAACAGCACGGTGCAGCGACTGTCCTCGCTCAGCCGGTTCGCCAGCACGCAGCCGGCGGACCCGGCACCCACGATGATGTAGTCGAACTCGGCCATCCTCTGTCCCCCCGCTTATGACAATCCTATAGCCCCGCCGACGCCGCACCGGAAGGCTTCGCCCAACGACCTTGCTTTGCCCCAAGGCCTTTGCGCCCAAGGCCTTTGCCTCCAAAGGCCTTTGCCGAGGGCAGGGGGTGTGGCAAGCATTCCCCCCGATGCGACAGCCAGAACGCTTTTCCTTCCTCTCCCTGCTTCGCCATGCGACCGGAAAGCCCTGGGACAGGCAGTGGCGCGATGCACAGCCCAGGACGGCCTACGACGTGATCATCGTCGGCGCCGGCGGCCACGGCCTGGCCACCGCCTACTACCTGGCCAAACAACACAACATCCGCAACGTCGCCGTCCTCGACAAAGCCTGGCTCGGAGGCGGCAACACCGGGCGCAACACCACCATCATCCGCTCGAACTACCTGCGGCCCGAGAGCGCGGCGCTCTACGACCACGCGCTCAAGCTATGGCCAGGCCTGTCGCGCGAACTCAACTACAACGTGATGTTCTCGCCCCGAGGCGTGTTGATGCTGGCGCACACCCGCCACGACGTGCAGATCCTGCAGCGCCACGTCCACGCCAACCGCCTGGCCGGGATCGACAATGAATGGCTCTCCCCGGCCCAGGCGAAAGCATTCTGCCCGCCCCTGCACATCGGCACCGATGCCCGTTTCCCTATCCAGGGCGCCGCCCTGCAGCGCCGCGGCGGCGTGGCGCGCCACGACGCGGTCGCCTGGGGCTACGCCAGGGCGGCATCCGCGCTGGGCGTCGACATCGTGCAGAACTGCGCCGTCACCGGCATCCTGCGCGACGCCGCCGGAGCAATCGCCGGTGTCGAAACGATTGCCGGACCGATCGCGGCACCGCATGTCGCCGTGGTGGCCGCCGGCCATACCAGCGTAGTGATGGCGATGGCCGGCCTGCGCATGCCGCTGGAATCGTTTCCCTTGCAAGCATTGGTCAGCGAACCGGTCAAGCCGGTGCTGCCCTGCGTGGTGATGTCGAACACCGTGCACGCCTACATCTCCCAGTCCGACAAGGGCGAGCTTGTGATCGGCGGCGCGACCGACGCCTACACCTCCTACAGCCAGGCCGGCGGCCTGCACGTCGCCTGCGATACCCTGGCCGCGGTCTGCGAACTGTTCCCCACATTTCGCCGCCTGCGCATGCTGCGGAGCTGGGGCGGCATCGTCGATACCACCCCCGACCGCTCGCCCATCATCGGCCTGACCCCAGTGCCGGGACTGTTCGTCAATTGTGGCTGGGGCACCGGCGGCTTCAAGGCAACCCCCGGGTCGGGCGAGATCTTCGCCGCCACCATCGCAAGTGGCCGACCGCACCCGATCGCTGCCCCATTCGGGCTGGATCGTTTCGTAACCGGCCGTCTGATCGACGAGGCCGCTGCCGCCGCCGTGGCGCACTGATGCTGCTGATCCCGTGTCCCTGGTGCGGCCCGCGGCCGGAGAACGAGTTCCGCTACGCCGGCCAGGCCCACCTGCCGCGACCAGCCGACCCGTCCGCGGTCGACGATGAGACCTGGGCCGCCTACCTCTATTTTCGCGACAATCCCAAGGGCCGGCACCGCGAGCGCTGGCGGCATACGCACGGCTGCGGCCAGTTTTTCAACTGCATCCGCGATACCGTAACCGACCGCATCGAGCTAACCTACAAACCCGGCGACCCTCCGCCGCGATGATCGGCGAGCGGGGCGAAATCACCGTTTCCCGCCGCGCCAGCCGTGGTCCGCGGTCGTTCGCCGGCCTCAGTATCGCGGCTCGTTCGGTCACAGCCCGCCAGCGTCACAGCTTGTCACTCAACAGATCGTCCAGCGTCACCGGCCAAACATCCTTTGACTTAACATAATATACATTATACGACTTTGATCGATCGAGGCGTTGGCTGGGTGCGGTAATCCATGCCGAGGCGTAAATACGTCAGGCATCCACCCCCTATCCCAAACTTGCAGCCCCAGCCGCCTTCATGGCAACCGTACCCCATGCCAGACCCACCCGACCGGTTCGTCATCGCCGCCACCGTGGACCGGCTGATCTACGGCGACGACAACACCTTCGACCCCGACGACGCCCGCCTGCTGCTCGACTCCCTGCCACGCAAACCGTCGCCCTGGATCCAGCTCGGCGTCGCCGGCAAAATGTCCGGCGGATCCCGCCGAGGCTTCGCCGCCGGCGTCGGCGACGTCCGCATCAAGGACAGCAAGGATCGCCTTTTCCAGTACTCGACCGGCGCCGACGCCTACACCAGAAGCGGCCAATGGAAGCTAATGTGGATTGGTAAACGCACCCGCCAGTTCGTTGAAATTGAACAAGTCATGTCCGACGCCACCGACGACGGCCGCGGCGCGCTGATCTGCTACGAGGCCGACGGCACCCCCATCCGCATGGACATCCGCTTCAACCGCTCGTTCCGCCTGTTCTGGTCCCCCGTGGTGGTCATGTTTCCCGGCTGGAAACCCTGGAAAACCCCGCTATAGCGCACCCCCGCGCCTCGACCGCCACGACGCTTCGTGCCAGCATGACCGCCCTCGCAGACAAGGACCCAAGCATGACCCAAGCCCCGCTGGCTCGCTTCAAGGTCATCGATCTGACCCGCGTGCGCGCCGGCCCAACCGCGGTGCGCCAACTCGCCGATTGGGGCGCCGACGTCATCAAGATTGAATCCCCCGACGGTGACGCCGGCCTCGGCGGCGAGCGCCACGGCCCGGATTTCCAGAACCTGCACCGCAACAAGCGCAGCCTGACGCTGAACCTGAAGTCACCCCAAGGCGTCGAGGTCATGCACCGTCTGGTCGCCCAAGCCGACGTGGTGGTGGAAAACTACCGCCCCGACGTCAAGTTCCGCCTCGGCGTCGACTACGACAGCCTGAGCGCGATCAATCCGCGCCTCGTCTACGCCAGCATCTCCGGCTTCGGCCAGGACGGCCCCTACCGTGACCGACCCGGCTTCGACCAGATCGCCCAGGGGATGGGCGGCCTGATGTCGATCACCGGCGAGCCCGGCCACGGCCCGATGCGCGTCGGCATCCCGGTCGCCGACCTCACAGCCGGAATCTTCGCCGCCATGGGCATCCTCATCGCGCTGCTGGAGCGCGAACAGTCCGGCCAAGGCCAATGGGTGAAAAGCTCCCTGCTCGGCGCGCAGATCTCGATGCTGGATTTCCAGGCGGCGCGCTGGACCATCGCCAACGACGTGCCCGGGCAGGCCGGCAACAACCATCCGACCTCCATCCCCACCGGCGTGTTCGCAACCGCCGACGGCCATATCAACATCGCCGCCGCCGGCGACGACATCTACCGCCGGCTGTGCCGCTCGCTCGGCGCCGACCATCTTGCAGCCGATCCACTCTACGCCACCGCATCGGCCCGCTCGGCCAACCGCGACGCACTGAACGAGCAGATCGCCGCCGTCACCCGCGCCAAGACCTCGGCCGAATGGATCGAGACCCTCAACAAGGCCGGCGTACCCTCCGGCCCGATCTACCAGATGAACGAGGTGTTCGCCGATCCGCAGGTGAAACATCTCGGCATGACCCGCACCGTCCCCCACCCCGTGCTCGGCGACGTCGAGGTGATCGGCCAGCCGATCGAACTCAGCCGCACCCCCTGGACCATCCACAGCGCCACACCCGAAGCCGGCGAGCACACCGATCCGATATTGACCGAACTCGGCTACAGCACGGCCGAGATCGCCAAGCTGCGCCACGGCAAGGTGATCTAGATCCGACCATCCAAGGCGCCCAAATCATGCGTCAGGACAACAGCCCGCCCCAACCAACGTCCCCAGCCCAAACCCGGACGCTGACCAAACCTGGCGACACGTCGATACCGAGCCAAGCTTCGTCGGGCTGGCCGGAGTCAAGCCTCGCGCAGCGACCGCCGCAGGCGGCTCGGGCTTGACGCCGGCCAGCCCGACGCAAGCACAATCCTCCATCGGAGGGTCACAACCCAACACGTAAACAGGAGACGCCAATGGATTTCACCGGAAAGGTGGCCCTGATCACCGGCGGCGGCGGAGGCATCGGCCGCGCCACAGCCCTCGGCTTCGCGCTCCGCGGCGCCAAGGTGATGATGGTCGACGCCGACGCCGACCAGGCCCAGGCCAGCGTCGATATCATCGCCCAGCGCGGCGCCACCGCCGCGATGGTGCAAGCCGACGTGACAAGCTCCGCCGCGGTCAAGGACTACGTGCAGCAAACCCTGTCCGCCTACGGCCGGATCGACGCCTTCTTCAACAACGCCGGAATCGAGGGCAAGGTCATACCCACCCAGGACTACGACGAGGACGTGTTCGACCGGGTCATCGCGGTCAACCTGAAGGGCGTCTTCCTCGGCTTGCGTCACGTGCTGCCGGTGATGCTGCAACAGCGCTCAGGCGCGATCGTCAATACCGCCTCCGTCGCCGGCCTGTTCGGCTCGCCCGGAATGCCGGCCTACGTCGCCTCCAAGCACGCCGTGCTGGGGTTGACCAAGGTTGCCTCCGCCGACGTCGCGGCGCACGGCATCCGGGTCAACGCGGTCTGTCCCGGCCCGGTCGAGACCCGCATGATGCGCTCGCTGGAATCGCAACGAAACCCCAACGATCCCGCCGGCGTGCATGCCGCCTACGCCGCCGGCATTCCCACCGGACGCTACGCCACGCCCGAGGAAATCGCCGGCGCCGTGCTGTATCTTTGCTCCGACCTCTCAGGCGACACGACCGGCACCCACATCGTCATCGACGGCGGCCGTTCCGCCACCGGCGGCGTCGCGCCAGTGAAACGACAATAAGGGAGAAACACCATGCAAGACGTCTTCGAGATCATCGGCACCACCCGCTCGATGCGCCGGCTGAAACCCGATCCCGTGCCGGACGAGATGATCAAGAAAATCCTGCTGGCCGGCACCGCCGCCGCCAACGGCGGCAACAACCAGACCTGGCGCTTCCTGGTGGTGCGCGACCCGGCGATCAAGCAGGCCGTGCAAGCCTGGTACAAGAAGGCCTTCGATGAAGTCGTCGGCCCGCGCTACGCCAAAAGCGCCCCGCCGCCCGGCGTGAGCGGTGAAAAATACACCCGCCAACATGGCGCGGTCGAATACCTGACCGAGCATTTCCACGAGGCGCCGGTGTGGATCGTTGCTTGCCTGAAGGATGGCCCCACCCCCGGCCGCGGCGCCGGAGCCTCGATCTATCCGGCGGTGCAGAACATGCTGCTGGCGATCCGCGCGTTGGGCCTCGGTTCGACCCTCACCACCCGCCATCTGCTCTACGAAAAGGAAGCCGAGGCCGCGCTCGGCCTGCCGCCCGGCGTGCACTCATACGCGATCCTGCCGGTCGGCTACCCGATGGGCAAGTTCGGACCGGTCGGACGCGGCAAACTGTCCGACTTCGTCTATCTGGACCAATGGGAGCAGCCGTATCCGGCCGTGGCCCAGGCATAGCAGCCGCCTGGCTCAGCACCAGGCGCTTCAGCCCCTGCTCACACCGCTGTCGGTGCGCTCATCCAATGCAGCAGCCGCGCCGCCCGGGTCCGGCTCAACCGAGCCATGACCGGTTGTGATGGATTTCGATCTATCTGCTTCGACCGCATTCAAAGCGGATACGTACCCTGATGCGTGATGCCGTGATTGCTGTTGGCATGCCGTATCCACCAGACATCGGACGAGCCGACTAGGCAAAGTGGTTAGGCAAAATAGTCAGGATGGTCGATATCGGAAATCAGGTCCGCTTTCTCCGGTTCCCATGCAAGACGTTCTCTGGTCCTCTGGCTGGAGGCAGGGCCGTTGCCCGCCACCCACATCGCAAGCGGGCCAAAGTGCGCCGCGGCCTTCTCGGCAGTCAGCGACTGAGTCGGTAGGCCCAACTGCCGGCCGATGGCCTCGGCGATCTGCCTGAAACGAACGCCTTCGTCGGCAACAGCATGGAAGGGGCCGCCTTGCGCACCATGCTTGAGCGCAAGGCAGAAAACATGAGCTGCATCCAACCGGTGCACCGAGGGCCACAGATTATCTCCATCGCTCGGATAGGCAGAGACGCCCTTCTCGCGCGCCAACCCCGCCAACATGGGCACGAAACCGTGGCGCTCCCCCCGGCCATGGACCGAACGCGGCAACCGGACCACGGTCGCGCGCACGCCGCGATTGACCAGCACCACAATCGCCTGCTCGGGCGCGCGCGGGAATGCCGGATTGACCGGAGGCGGCGGTGTCTCTTCGGTGAACCTCTCGCCCGCCGGCAAAAGCCCAAAGCCCGAGGTCGCAATGATCGGCCGATCGGACCCTTCGTATACCTCCCCGAAGATTTCGATCACCCGGCGTTCCTGCTGGCTCATTTCGACGATCCTGGAAAAATCGACGCCGAAGGCCGTGTGGATGACGCCATCCGCGTCGCCAGCCGCTTTTCGCAGAATGTCGATATCGTCAAGCGATCCCAGCACCGGCGTGGCACCCATGGCGGCGAGCGCGTCGCTGTTGCTCCCAGAGCGTACCAGGCCGATCACTTGATAGCCCGCGCCGATCAGCTCCCGAGTAATGGCAGACCCCACCCAGCCGGTGGCTCCGGTGACGAAAATACGCATGTTACTCTCCTTGCGGCGGACCGCCTTGTGTCAGTGTCAGTCACTGACAATAGGGACCTGCAGGATCAGTGCCGCGGAATGCGCAGGACACGCCCCCACATCGCGGAGCCTCAGGCCACTTCATTTTGCTTCCGCTGCTACCGCCGCTCAATTACCCAGCCGCTTATGGAACGAGAACAAAACGGATTAGTGCTCAAGCAGATGTCATAAAGATTACATGGCGAGTCTGTCGAAGCGCTGGTTTTTTCCCCCCCGATGATTACAAGCGTCGCTTCGGCTGATGTCCTGCCGGCAATATGCGCCGCACCACGCGGCGAATTCAGTAACCAAGCAGGACATTGAGTGTGGGAAACGAACGCGATGACGATGGCAATTCGCTGTGCTGTGCTGGCGCTCTGCGCGCTGCTGGTAACACAGCTTGCCGCCAATGCCGGAGGTGCCACCTTCGCCGATCTTCTGGCGCGGGCGAAAGCGCAGGACGCCGCGGGTCACAGGTGGGGACCGCCAGGCGACAACATGACCGAAACGGTCATGACCATGCTGGACGCCATCAGTACGGCCACTCCAGACCAATTGGCTGAACTCTCGGCGCTGTTGCAGCGCGACAAGCCGCCAGCCAACGACGCCGCACCCTACCCCGGGTCGCAGCCTCAGGACACACCGGCCGACACCCTGCCCGTCGCCCCGTCGCTCGCATCCCCTACGCTCCTACCCCCACCGCTCGCACCCCCACCAGCCGCAGCTCAGGAAGCGCTCGGACTCGCCACGACCGTCGCCCCATCGGACCCAACCGTCGCCGCGCCAAGCCCAACCACCGCCGCGCCAGGTCCAAACGTCGCCGCGCCAGGCGCCACTGGATCCGTTGCACCAACGAATACCGACAAACCCACGCCAACACCGGCGCTGGCGACCGCCGAACCGCCGGTGACGCCGCCGCCGGATCAATGGGCAAACCAGCCATCCGACCAGGGCCAGAACAGCCAGACCACCTCCCGCCAGACCAACCCCAGCCAGACCAACCCCAGCCAGACCACCCCCAGCCAGACCACCCCCAGCCAGACAACCTCCCGTGAGACCAACCCCAGCCAGATCGCGCCCACCCAGGCAGCGTCCAGCGCAGTCGCCGGCACGATCACCTCCGGCACGATCACCTCCGGCCCGGTCGCACCGGCCAGGATCACCCCAAGCCCGGCTACCCCAAGCCCGGCCACCCCAGGCACGACCACCTCCGCCACGATCACCCCCGGCCCCGCCGTCACACCGGCCCAGATCACCCCAAGCCCGGTCGCACCCCCTCGGATCGGCCCCACCCCGGCCGAACCGGTTCCGACGACCGCCGATCCACAGCGCGCCGCGATGCTGTTCGCCCGCGGCCTGGATGCCGAACGTCGCGGTGATATCTCCGGCGCCCGCCGGTTCTATGCCACCTCAGCCCGCCAGGGCGACGCCGCGGCCGCGCTCAATCTCGGCCGCCTCTACGACCCCACCTACCTCAAACAAACTGCTCTAGGCGGCGTCGACCCCAATCCGGAACTTGCCCGCTTCTGGTACGACGCCGCCGCCAAGCTCGGCGATACCGGAGCCGCACCGCTGCTCGAAGCCCTCTCATCAAGGTAAACCTGTCATCGAGGTAAACATGCGCCGCCGTTTCCTGCTCTCGGCCATCCCAGCCACCACCCTGCTCGGCCGCCCAAACCTCGGCCGGGCCGCGACAGCGCGCCCGGCCACCATCGGCATCATGGGTGGCGAGATCGATGGCACCTTCATGCGCATCGCCACCGATCTTACCTCGGTGCTGAACTCCGAAACGCTGCGGGTCGTGCCGGTGGTCGGAAAGGGCTCGCTGCAGAACCTCGGCGACCTGCTCCATTTGCCCGGCGTGGACCTCGCTTTGGTCACCTCCGACGCCCTCGCCTACGCCCAGACCAACAACCTCTATCCCAAGGAAATCAACAAGATCCAGTATATCTGCAAGCTCTACGACAACGACGTGCATGTCTGCGCCGGGCCCGCCATCAAGCTGCTCTCCGATCTGCAAGGCAAGCCGGTCAATATCGACGTCGAAGGCGCCGGCACCAACCTCACCGCCCGCGCGGTGTTCAAGACCCTGGGCATCCAGCCGGATTTCCGCGTCGAGGAACCGACCATCGCGCAAGACCGCCTGCGACGCGGAGAAATCGCCGCCAACGTCTATGTCGCCGGCACACCCGTGCGTCTGTTCGCCAGCCAGCCGGCCGACACCGGTCTGCATTTCGTTGCCGTTCCGTCGAACCCCGAGCTGGAGAAAACCTACCTGCCCGGCGGAACCCTCACCCATCAGGATTACCCCACCCTGATCGCGCCAACTCAGAGCGTCGACACCGTCGGCGTCGGTGTCGCCCTGGCCGTCCTCGCTTGGCCGCAAGGAACCCCGCGCTACCAGAACCTCGTCAGCTTCGTGGATGCATTCTTCAGCAAGTTCCCGGCGCTGCTGAAGCCGCCACACCATCCGAAATGGCACGACGTCAATCTTGAAGCCGCACAGCCCGGATGGGTCCGCTTCGCACCCGCCGCCATGTGGATCGCCCAGCATAGTCCCGCCGCGCAGACCGCAACCGCGACATCCACGGCCAACCAACTCGGGATGCAGACCGAATTCGATGCCTTCCTGGCGCAACGCGGCGTGCCGAACCTGACCCCCGCCCAGCGCCAGGCGACCTGGCAATACCTGAAGCAACACCGCCAACAGACCCAGTAGCAAATCGCCCAAGTAACAATCTCACGATGCGCCGCGCCTCGACGCCACCACCGCCGCCGAGACAGCAGACAACCAGTGACCAACCGTTTCGTTCCCCCGACGACCCGAACCTGACCGGCGGCCGCCGGAGTCGGCAAAATCGCAGTCAGATACACGGGAAAGTGCGCGTTAATTGATCCAATCGCGCACCCGACCCGGCTCTATTCATGCTGCTGTAACGCAAATCTATCGTCGGCAAACCGCTGATCCGTTACAGATTACCGGGTTGCCAAAGGAAATCACCAATGGTTCTGCAGGAAACGAAGAAAGGCTATGTCAGGGATCCCCTGGCATGGGCAGCCGAGTGCACCACTCACGCCAGCAGCGAAACCGAACCCGAAGCGCGCGACGCATTCGCCCAACTGGCTCAGGAGTTCGAGTCCATATCGGCCGAGATCGAGGGATTGATCAGCACGTTTGAAGCGCTGACCGGTCGAAAGCGCGGAGAAACGAAATAGAACGTAATGCATTGTGCGTCCTCCAGCCAGAAAAAAGCGTTGCCGGGCAAATGCGACAACCCGGCGACCACCGGCTTCATGCGCTTGATCGTCGCGCGCCTAGCTCCCGCCGAAACCGACGTCATGCCCCGGCAAAACCTCGGCCGGAACCGGAAAACGGCGCCGGCAAAGCGGCGCCGAACAACTCCCGTCATCGGATCACCGCCAGAACGACCTCGACCGCGATCATCACCACGATAATGATTTCCAGCAGCCCCGACCGGCTGCTCGACGCCTCGTCGTAAAGCGCCGTATAAGTGTCGCGGATGATCGAGAGCTTGCGGTCCACGGCCGCGCTGACGGTCGGAACGCGATACATCTCCAGCGCCGCCGCATAGATCCGCGCCAGATAGACGTCCTCGGTCACCTGCAGCGCGTTGTCCACCTTTTCGGTCAGTTCGGTGACTTCGGCCACCAGCGTGTACAGCCGCCGCGCCAGATCGGCGAACCGCCGCGCGCCCGGCAGCGACCATCGCCGGCGTTCCGTCTCCACCAGATTGTACATCCGCGGCAGTTCGGCATCCAGCAACTCATCGTAGTAGCGCATCTCCAGCAACTGCGCATTGGCGACCTCGAGCACGTCGGTCACGTCGGTATCGCCGCGCGGCTCGTAAATGAACGCCCGGTCCCAGGTCAGCACCACCAGATCGTCGGTGTAATAGGAATAGCGGTGGCGCAGCAGGTCGCGCCTGGCGCCGTCCGACAGCGCACGCTGCTCGCCGGACAACAAGGGCACCAGATCCAGACGCTCGAGCAACACCTCGGCCGACATGTTCTCGTTGAATGCGTTGACCACCCCAACCAGGTAGTCCTCCTCCAGCGTCGAGGCGGTCGGGCGCACCACCCCCTCGCCGATGCCCTGGCGCACCCGATCAAGCAGTTCGCTCCACAGTCCGCTATCAGGTGTCGGCCCGACGACGCGATCCACCGCGTTCAGGCGCTGCGCAAAGCCGGCCCACGACAGATCCAGCACCGCCACGCGGAGCGCCACGCTGACCACACCGAACTCGTAAAGCCGAGCCGTCGCGATCGCCGGAAGCGGACCATCCGGCAGTGCCAGGCTGATGGTTCCCAGGTTGAGCGCCAGCGGTGCAACGCCAAAGGCCACCGCCTTGGGCGGCGTGGTGGTCAGCCGGCCACGCGTGCTTCCGGTGCGTTCGGTGCGGGCCCAGATTTGTTCGGCCTGCACCAGGTCGATCGCGTAGCCGACATCGAACAGCCGATAGGCCAGAATGGCGCCGGTGCTCACGTCGACGCCCGTAGACGCGGCCGAATCCTTCGCACCGAGGTCGCTGGCGCCCACCGACCTTGCGCCCCCTACCCCGCCCCCGGCCGGTCCAGAAACCGCCGCGCGGCGGCCGGATCGATCAGCGCATGCACCTCGAACCGCGCCGGAATGATGTCGGCCCAGGCGTTCAGATGGGCGTGCAGCGCCTCGTTGGAGGCAACCTCGAACAGCACGACCGCGCCGCGCCCGACCTTGGCGTGTACCGAACGCACCTCGCCGCTATCGATCAACGGCTGGATCCAGCGCCAGTAGCTCTGCCTTGCCGCCGTCACGCCGGATGGACGCTCCGGCCGCGGTTCGCTGATGACCAAGAACAGCATGCGACGTCTCCTGAACCAGCTAGGCAGAACGGTCTAGACTGCGATCGCTTTTGGTGACATCACCAAAAGCGTAAATCGCCCTCTCAAACTCAGACTGCGATCGCTTTTGGTGGCATCACCAAAAGCGTGAATCGTCCTCTCAAACAAAGAGTGCGATCGCTTTTGGTGGCATCACCAAAAGCGTAAATCGCCCTCTCAAACAAAGACTGCGATCGCTTTTGGTGGCATCACCAAAAGCGTGAATCGCCCTCTCAAACAAAGACTGCGATCGCTTTTGGTGGCATCACCAAAAGCGTGAATCGCCCTCTCAAACAAAGACTGCGATCGCTTTTGGTGGCATCACCAAAAGCGTGAATCGTCCTCTCAAACAAAGACTACAATCGCTTTTGCTGGCACCACCAAAAGCGTCAATCGTGCTCTCAAACTCAGACTGTGATCGCTTCTGGTAGCATCACCAAAAGCGTGAATCGCCCTCGCACACAGAGCGTCGCGAAGCATTATCGGTTCAACCTGAACCGATATTGCTGTAGCCGGCCGCCGCCGGGCTGGAAACCGCACGCCGCTAGCGCCGATTGGCCCCCGGCACCCACAACACGTCCGCCGCCGCATTCTCGTTCAGCACCCGCGACAGCACGAAAAGATGGTCCGACAACCGGTTGAGATAGCGCGGCACCACCGGATTGACCTCCCCGACCGCCAGCACCGCTCGCTCCGCCCGCCGAACCGAAACCCGCGCCACGTGACCCAGCGCCGAGGCATCGGTGCCGCCGGGCAGGATGAAGCTGCTCAGCACCGGAAGCGTCGCGTTCATCGCCTCGACCTCGGCCTCCAGCCGCCCGACGGGGGCCTCGGTCAGACGCAGCCGCTCGCCCGCCTCGCCCGGCACGCACAGATCGGCGCCGACATCGAACAGGTCGTTCTGCACCCGGCCCAGCATCGCGTCCTCCGGCCGGCCGCGCGTCTGGGTCCGCAGCACGCCGATGCTG
This sequence comes from Rhodopila sp., assembly GCF_965277825.1. Taxonomy (NCBI): domain Bacteria; kingdom Pseudomonadati; phylum Pseudomonadota; class Alphaproteobacteria; order Acetobacterales; family Acetobacteraceae; genus Rhodopila; species Rhodopila sp. The sequence goes on from NZ_OZ255846.1 coordinate 3,267,671, forward strand.
GCATTCGCCTCGTCCACCGCGCCGATCGCCTCGATCCGGACGTCGGTCTTCGACACCCGCGACCCGTCGCCCAGCGAGGTCTGCCCCGAGTCGCCGCCCCTGGTCACCACCCGATCGATACGAACCATGCGCGCACTCCTCAATTGGCCTCGAACACAAACCGGAACGGCATATCGAACGGCACCGCCCTGCCCTGCCGCAACGCCGGGCGAAACCGCCACTTCCGCACCGCATCGACCGCGGCGCGATCCAGCACCTCGACGCCGGAGCTTTGCGCCACATCGACGCCGCTGGCGATACCGCTCTCGGAGACATGGATCACCACCAGCACCGCGCCATGCTCACCGCTGATTTCCGCTTCCGGAGGATAGATCGGCGGGCGGTTCCTGAACCGGTTGTCCGGGCTCGCCGGCACGATGTTCGACCCCAGCGCCACGGCGTTGGATTCGCTCTCGGTGCCGGCCAGGTCGAACACCGGTGCCTGCCGCGGCTGCGCCGGCGCCGCCTCGGCAGGCTTGGTCCGCGCCGGCGCAGCTTCGCCGGGCTTGGCCTGCGCCGCCGCCGCTTCGGCCGGCTTGGCCTGCGCCGCCGCTTCGGCAGGCTTGGCCGACCTCGGCTCGGCCGGCTTCGGCGCCGCCACATCCGGACTCGAAGGCACCATCGGACCGGCCGCCTCCAGCGCCGGACCCGGCGTCTTGACCGGCGGTTTCGGCGGTTCGGCTGCTTGTTTCACCGCCGGCGGCCGGGCCGGCTGATCCACCGCCGGTGGCCGAACCGGCACCGCCGGCCGCGGCTGGCTCCGCGCCGCCTGATCAGGCACCGGCTGCGGCGCGGCGCTAGGCTGGGCGCCCTTGTGTTCCACCATCAACAGCTCGACTGTGCCGGCTTCCCGCGCCACCGGCGGCCGCTGCAGCACCCGTGGCAGCAGCGCGATCAGCAGCGCCGCCGCGATATGCACCGCCACCGACAGTCCCAGCGCAATCAACAAAAACCGCCGGCGCGGCGACACCAGCTTGCGGCGTCGGATGTCCTTCAATGCCGGCACTGCAATTCCCGGACTCCCGTGCAACCGTCCCGAGACTTCTGGTGTCCCGCCCCAGAAGTTCGCCGCCTCATGCGGCGGACGCATGGGATCAGCAGGCCACTGAAAACAAAGAGCTAGCGTCGCGAGACTGATGTTCGCCTGATCTGGCGAACTTCAGACTAGGCAGACTAGACCGTTTCGGGGCTGACTGTGCAGCCTGAAAACGCCACCAACACGCGCCCAACCAGGACGGAGACACACAGCGATGCCGGCCAACCACCCCCCGGCCAACCTCCTACCCGCCAACCACCCACCCGCCAACCACCCACCCGCCAACAGCTCACCCGCCAACCACCAACCTGAACGCCTCGACGCCTTCATGGCCCGCGCCAACGCGATCTACTACGCCACCCAGGATCCGTTCGCCGACTTCACCACCGCACCCGAGATCAGCCAGGTGTTCGGCGAAATCCTCGGACTCTGGGCATCCCACGCCTGGCAACAGCTCGGCTCCCCCGCGCCGGTTGCGCTGGTGGAGGCCGGCCCAGGACGCGGCACGCTGATGGCGGATGCTCTGCGCGCGGTGCGCCGGGCGGCACCGGATTTCGCCGCCGCGCTGCGCGTCCACCTGATCGAGACCTCACCCCGGCTGAAGGCGTCGCAGGCGGCCCTGGCACCCGACGCCGCCTGGCACGACGATCTGACTACGCTCCCAGCCGGCCCGATGATCCTGCTCGCCAATGAATTCCTCGACGCGCTGCCGATCCGCCAGTTCGTCCGCCGCGGCCCCGGCTGGACCGAGCGATTCGTCGCCGCCGGCCAATGGCTCGAACAGCCGGTCGAACCAGACCTGGCGCCCAACCTCGTGCCGCAAGGCCGTGCGCCGGCCGAAGGCGACATCGTCGAGCTCAACGAAGCCGCGCGCGGCTTCCTCGCCGCCCTCGGCCAGCGCGCATCAAGGCACGCTGCGATCGCACTGCTGGTGGATTACGGACCCGAACGCAGTGCCGCCGGAGACAGCCTGCAGGCCCTCGCCCGCAAACGCCCGACCGACCCGCTGCGCCAGGCCGGATCGGCCGATCTGACGGCGCACGTCGATTTCGCCGACCTTGCCCAGGTGGCCTGCGGCTGCGGCGCCTCGGTGCAAGGGCCGGTTCCGCAAGGCGCCTTCCTCACCGCCCTCGGATTGTTCCAGCGCGCCGAACGACTGGCCCGCGGACAACCCGCCGACCCCGAGGCGCAGATCGCGGCGGCACGTCGGCTCGCCGACCCGGCCGCCATGGGCCACCTGTTCAAGGCAATGGCGATCGCACCCCCCAACTGTCCGCCGCTGCCGGGCTTCCCGCCGTCCTGACCAAACCGGGCCCGATCACGACCATCGCGAAAACCTTGTCGTCGGTCACCCGCATGGACATATCAAGGGCTTGGACGTGTGACGCCCACCGCTAAGCCCGATCCGCCCGCGCAGCCGAACCGCGGCCGAGGTGAGACCATGACGCCGGAAACCACTATTTCCCCCCCGACAAACCAAGCCCCAATGGCCAGCCCTGCCCCGACTGCCAGCCCGGCTTCAACAACCAGCCTTGCTCCGACCGCCAGCTCGGCCCCGACCGCGAGCCCAGTCCCGACCACCGGCCCTGCTCCGACCATCAGCCCGGCTCCGACCACCAGCCCCCCAACGACCAGCCCGCCCCCGCCCGCGGCCACCCCGGACCGGATGCTCGCCGCCCGCATCGTCGAGGACGGCGTGCGCCGCTACTTCGACGACCGCCGCAACCTCGTCAAACCATTCATCGACCGCAACTTCTCGCTGTCCGGCTCGCTCCGCCTGCATCGCGCCGCGCTCGGCTGGGACATCGCCCGCGCGCCGCTGAACCTGACCATGGCCGCGCCCCAAATCGGCCTGCTGGTGGCCTCCCACGCCGCCCGCAAACTCGGCGCCCGCCGCTTGGCCGACAAACTCGGCAACACCCGACTGCTGGTCCATACCGAGGTCGGAAAGGAGCTCGCCTGGCGCCTGCACGCCGACCTCCTGGAACTGCCCTATCGCTGCGGCGACCGGGTCACCACTCGGGACGAGCTGGCCGAGACCATACTGTCCGACCCCCGCGTGGTGGCGGCGCTGACCCCGGCGCTCGACGCCATCGCCACCAACGGCAACGATCCCGCGCTGCGCCAGCGACTGGAAGCAGCGATGGCGGAATACACCCGCACCCGCGCCGCCGCGACCGAGATCACCACCGCGCTGTTCACCCTCGGCAGCGGCGCCCTGGCGTTGCGCAAACTCACCCCCGGCGCGATGTCGCTGGGCCCCACGCTGGCCGCCGCGATTGCCCAGCGCGCCGCGGTGATGTCGTTCCCGATGGGCGGAGCACTCGGTTCGCTGTGGTATACCATGTTCCCGGTGGCACCCTCGGCGCTGCTGGTGGCCGGCCTGACCGGCGGCCTGCTGGCCGCATCCACCGTCGCCTCGGCGTTCGCCGGCATCGTCTCCGACCCGGTGCAGCGCAAGCTCGGCCTGCACGAACACCGCCTGCGCCGCATGCTGGATGCGCTTGAACGCCAGATGCACGACCCCGCCGCGCCAGGCTTCGCGGTGCACGACCACTACGTCGCCCGGCTGCTCGACCTGTTCGACGTCGCCGGCGCACTGGTGCGCCTCGCCGTGCGATAAACCGCCCGCGACCCGCTGCCAGGCCGCCTGCCAAGCCGTCGATGCCGACCGCGCCAACCCGTACGCCGCGGCGATCAGTGCGACCGTCGTCCAACGAACGGCCCGGATAACCAGGGCGGAATAACCAGGGAATGATCGCCGCATTTGCCCCGACTCGATCGCCCCCGGCTACCCTTCACGCGCTGAGCCAGACGCATGGAGGGATCATGCAGCAGCAAGACATTCTCGATCGCTATCGCCGCCTGCGCGAAATCGGCAACCGCCACCATCAGGCCGCCCTGGATCACCTCGCTCAGCCCACGATCATGGAACGAGCGAAGCATCTCGGCCTGACCCACCACGGCAGCTTCACCACCGACAGCGACGAGGAAATGACGCTGGCGTTCGATCTGGCGGTCCACACCGCCAGGCGCGGCCGCTCCAGAGCCATCGATCGCTACGCCAAGGCGGTGACCTGTGCCGACCCCGACGAGGCCCGCGTGCTGGACGCGATCCGCAACGCCCGATTCTCGCTATGGCGCATCGTACGCCGCCACGACGTGGCCGGCCTGGTGGTCGAGGATGTCCTCCGCGAACGCGAGACCTGGATGATCGACGAAGCGCTGACCGCCAGCGTCGCACCCGGGCAAGCGTTCGCCGGCCGACTCTGCTGGCCGGATGAATTTGCCATCATCTGCGGCGTCGTGGTGCCGATCAGTGCCGAATTGATCGAAGAGGCGCTGCTCGAAGCCGGATACTGGGCGGAAGATCGCCCATTGCGGGATATTGCCGACGATCCCCGTCTCGCCGTGGCGATCTATCGCACCGCCGTTGTCCAGCGTACCATGGAATCCGTGCGGTTCCGCCCGATCGGCGCCACCGGCTGAATCCACCACGGCTGATCCATGCGTCCGCTGCCCTGGCGCCTGCTGCAAGACTATCCCATCCCCTGCGTCTGATCCCCGGCCATTCGACCCCAGCGCGTCCAACCCTCAGCCCAGCCGCCCTCCGGCGCCCCGGCCCGCGACGCCGCCCGGCGGCCCGACGAAATGCTCGATCACCAGCTTGGGAAACACCAGCCCGAACGTCATCGCCAGGATGATCAGCAACGCGGTGCTGCCGTCCGCGACAATACCCAGCAGCAGCCCAGGCGGCGCCTGCGCCCCCGCCATCGCCAGCACGACCAGGCCGCCGCCCACGCGGAACAGGAACACCCCCGGAATCAGCGACACCACGGAGGCGAACGCCAGTGCCGCGAACGGCAGCCGCAACCGGTCCGCGATCGGCGTCATGACGACCCCGACCAGCAGGCAGGCGACGAACGCTCCGACCTCGATGCTGCCGCCCAGCCGCGCGATCACCATCCAGCGTCCGGCATGGGCAAGCATGCCAATGCCGATCGGGATCGGCAGCGACCGCCACGGCATGCCGAAGAACGACCCATAGGCGGCAACCGCAACGCCGGCCGCGGCAACGTCGTAGACCAGCGGCACCGCCACCGCCGGACCGGAAACCGGCAGGCTGATCCCCGCCGCCGACAGTCCCAGCAGCAACCCGGCGCAGATCATCACGATCACCAGCCCCGCGAACCCCACCCGAGCCGCGCCCAGCGCCACCCGCGCCCGAACCAGATCCATCGCGCCGTTCAGCAGGTGCGGACCGGGCACCAGCACCATGCACGGGCACACCGCGACCAGAAGCTGCGACGCACCCGGCTGCGCATGCGCCACCACACCGCCGACCCCGCCGGCAAGCAGGGCGGCCGCGAACGGCTGGATCAGCGGATTGCGGCTGACGCCGGCCAGGCCGCGCCGCAGGCACGCCCCGGCCCCGGCGCACAGCGCGATCAGCGCCAGACTTGGCGGATGCGCGACCCCGAAGATCACCCCAAGCGCAGCCGCGCCCAGCGCCGCCATGCAGGCGAAGCGCGCCAGCGACACCGGCCGCCGCACACCGATCTCGCATAGCCGCTGCGCAACCGCGCCGGCGCCGATCTTGCCGTTGCAGAACCCATCGATCACCCGGTTGGTGGCCGCCACCCGGCCCATATCGACCCCGACCGGGTCGGCCGCCGCGACCTCGACCCTGGCGGTCCGATCGTGCACCACGCGCAGCGTCAATTCGCCCCACCGAGGCAGCAAGCTAGCCCGACACCCCAGCGCCACCGCCAACCGCTCCGTCGCCTCGATGGTCCGCTCCGTGGTCTGGCCGTTAACAAACAGCAACGTGGCGGCACGCAGAATCAGGTCATCCGCCGCACCGGCCGTGGGGCCATCCGCCGCACCGGCGGCGCGATCATCCGCCACACTAGCCGCGGGGCCATCCGCCGCACCGGCGGCGCGATCGTCCGCCACACTAGCCGCAGGGCCATCCGCCGCACCGGCGGCGCGATCGTCCGCCACACTAGCCGTGGGGCCATCCGCCGCACCGGCGGTGGCGCCACCCACCACACCGGCCGTAGGGGCGCCATCCAACGCGGCAACCGGTCCCCCCATTGACGCCTGCTTAACCGAACCGGATGGCGCCCCCGCCTGCGCCCCCCTCTGCATCATCGCCGGTCACTGGCCCTCCGCGACATACGGCCGGACCATCTTGGCCGGATCGACCACCCGATCGAACTCCGCCTCGGTGACAAACCCAAGCTGCAACGCCGCTTGCTTCAACGTCAGGTCGTGATCCATCGCGTGGTGCGCGATCGTGGATGCCTTGTCGTAGCCGATCACCGGCGCCAGCGCCGTCACCAGCATCAACGACCGATCGACATATTCCTGGATCTTCTTCAGATTGGGCCGAGTTCCTTCGACCAGGAACCGGCGGAAGTTGGCGCAGCCGTCGGTCAACAGCGTGATCGAGTGCGCCAGGTTAAAGATCATCAGCGGCTTGTAGACGTTCATCTCCAGATACCCGCCGGCCCCGCCAAAGCCCACCGCGACATCGTTCGCCATCACCTGCACCGCGATCATCGTCAGCGCCTCGGCCTGGGTCGGATTGACCTTCCCCGGCATGATCGACGACCCCGGCTCGTTCTCCGGGATCATCAGTTCGGCAAACCCCGCCCGAGGACCGCACGACAGCAACCGGATGTCGTTGCCGATCTTGTACAGCGAGACCGCCAGCGTGCGGAACGTTCCGGATAACTGCACCAGCGCGTCGTGCGCCCCCTGAACGGTGAACTTGTTCGCCGCGCTGACGAAATCCAACCCGGTCAGCGCCGCGATCTCCGCCGCCGCCGCCCCGGCGAACCCCGGCGCCGCGTTGATCCCGGTCCCCACCGCGGTGCCGCCCAGCGCCAGGTGATAAACATCGCCCAGCGCAGCCTCGATCCGCCGCAAATTGTCGGAAAGCGCCCCGGCATAGCCCGACCACTCCTGCCCCAAGGTGATCGGCGTCGCATCCTGCATGTGGGTGCGCCCGATCTTGACGATCCCGTCCCACTCCACCGCCTTGGCCGCGATCGCGTCGTGCAGCGCCCGCACCGACGGCACCAGCCGCTGCGCCACCCCCACCGCCGCCGCAATATACATCGCCGAGGGAAACGTATCGTTCGACGACTGCGACATGTTGACATGGTCGTTCGGATGCACCGGCGCCTTGCTACCGACCGGCGTGCCGGCGATCTGGCAGATCCGATTGGAGATCACCTCGTTGACGTTCATGTTGAACTGCGTGCCGCTGCCGGTCATCCAGACGTGCAGCGGGAACATGTCATGATGCTCCCCACCAAGGATCTCGTCGCACACCTGCTCAATCAGTTGCAGGACCCGATCGTCGATCCGCTTGCCGCCATGATTCGCCCGCGCCGCCGCTTTCTTCAGGATGGCATAGGCGGTGATCATCTCGCGCGGGATCAGGTCGTGCCCGATGCTGAAATGCTCCAGCGACCGCTGGGTCTGCGCCCCCCACAGCTTGTCGGCCGGAACCCCGACCTGACCCATGCTGTCGGTTTCCATGCGAAGCTCGGTCATCTTGGTTCTCCTGATACGATCGGACAGACAGGCGCCCCGGTAGCCCAATTCATGCCGCTGCAGCCCCATGCTGGGACATACTGCTGTCAAGGCTGGGTGGCATCAGACGAGACCGTCGGCGGCACAAGGGTCGAGTGAAACCATGGTCATCCGCCGATCGTCTCAATCCATGCTACCAGACATTTGCGTTTTTCGACGTTGAAGACTGTGCGGAGCCAGCACGGCGCTGCGCGTCACTTTGGGTAAGCTTCAGCGCAGCGGAGAATAGCTTTCTGGCAGCGCGATCGTCGACGTCGCCTCGATGATCTGCTCCGGACCGCCCCGCGGCGGCCAGATCCCCGCAGCGTAGGACTTGGCGCGCAGTGCCGCGCGTTGCTCCAGACTTGCGAAGCCCCAGATATGGGTGATTCGCGGCGCCCCATCGAGCGCATACATGTTGATCACCAAATGCGCGGTGTATTCCCGCGCCGGCTCGATCGCCTCTTCCCAGCCGTCCAACGTCGGCGGCAAACCGCCGGGTTTCAGGCGATAGGTGCGGAATTCGTAGGTTGGGCCAAATGCATGCGGCTGAACCGGCGGCAGGAACGGAAAAGCCGCATAGCTGTCCATGCTGAGCGCGCTCACCACGCTGCCCGCGTTGAATGGATTGGCGTTCAGCAGCGCACGACGCCGCTCAGCCGTCATTTCTTCAGGTGTGTCGAAACCGCGCAGGACCAAGACTTGACCCAGCGTGCCGAGTTCCGTCCGCCAGCAGCCCAGGAACTTGCCGCCTGACATGGGATCCGAAACCCAAGTTTGTGCTCTCGTGGAAGCCTCCCCAATGGACAACAACGGGCATGACAGGGTGGTGAGTTCGTAGAGCATATCTTCCTCCATCAGCTATCCCACAGCGAGCGCCGTATCCAGCAATGCGGCGATCCACCTATTCCAACGGATCCGCCGATCGAGCGCGGCAAGATCAGCGGAGGTTGCCGCTTCCACCAAGCTCGCGCCGTGGATGGTTTGCGCAAGCTCGCGAACGACACTGACCGGAAATTGCAAGTAGCCCGCTCCGGCGATCGCAAGAACCGGCATTGCAGGGTTTCCGACTGTCAGCGGCGGTAGGTAACCCAACGGGCCGCCCGGGGAATGCGAATCAATCACCTTCCACCGTCCGCACGAAACAAGGCATCTCAGTCGGTCGACCGATCCCGCTGTTCGTCGCTGCATCAATCGGTCTGTTCGTCGCTGCCTCAAGCGGTGTCCCGACTTGGCGTCACTCCAGCGCCATCAGCAGCCCCGCCATCAGCTTGCCGCGATACGCCAGGCTGTCGATCTGGATGTGCTCGTCCAGCGTGTGCGCCCCCGCCCCCGCCACGCCCAGCCCATCCAGCGTCGCAACCCCCATCGCCCCGGTGAAATTGCCGTCCGACCCGCCGCCCGAACTTTGCGAACTGATGGCGTAGCTCAACTCCAAGGCGATCCGCCGCGCGGTGTCGTACAGCGCCACGCCACGCCCATCCGGCTCCCACACCGGTCGAGTAACCCCTCGCGTCACCTGGAACTGCACCTCGTTGGACGACGCCCGCAGATCCAGCATCGCCGCCACGCCACGGTCCAGGTCGGCCTGCCGCTTGGCCATCGACAACGCCTCCCCGGTGCAGCTGGTGGCCACGCAGTTGACCCACTGCCCACCATGGATCACGCCCACGCTGAAGGTGCAGTCATCGCTGGTCATGTCCTCGATCTCGATCAGCTTGCGCGCCATCTCCTTGATCGCCGACCGCCCCGCCGCCAAAGCAGCCCCCGCATGGCTCGGACGCCCGGTCGCCTCCAGGTTGAACCGAGCAATCGCATAGCGCCCCGTCACCACCCCGCCATCAGGCCGAGCCGGTTCCGGCACCAAAACGTATTTGTGACGCGCCGCCTCCGCCTCGATCAGGTCGCGGGTCGACGGACTGCCAATCTCCTCGTCGCTGGTGAACAGCACCGTCACCGGCAGCCGGGTGCGCAGCCCGGCACGCCCGAGTTGCCGGATCGCCTCCAGCGACAGGTAGTTGCCGCCCTTCATGTCCTGGATCCCCGGCCCCCACGCCCGGTTGCCCTCGCGCCGGAACGGCAGTTTCGCCAGCGTGCCGATCGGATGCACCGTATCCAGGTGCCCCATCAGCAGAATCCCCGGCACATCCGGCGTCGGGTGCGCAAACGTCGCCCGCACGCAATCGCCCAGCCCCATCCGCCCGGCCACCCGCTCGATCCGAGCCCCCGCCAGCACCAGCGCGCGCGACGCGACGTCCATCATCCGATTGACCGACCCGGCATCGAAGGTCGGACTTTCGCACTCCACCCATTCGCGCAAGCCAGTCAGCATCGTTTCGGCATCGAACGGCAGCGCGTTGGGGCCCATGCGGCTTGCTCCAAAAAGATCCGCCGAACCGTGCCACGTTCACGGCAACCGCGCGAGCCTCTCGCCCAGCAGCCGGAACAGCCCATCGGCATCCACCGTCTCCAGCACCGCCGCGTTAACCGCATCACCGGTCCGTCCCCACCGATCGATCAAGGTGCGCCCCCGGCTCGGTCCCGGCCCCAAATCCATCCGCGCCGAGCAGTCGCGCACAGTAAAAAGATCGGGCCGGATCAGCCAGGCCAGCGCACACGGATCGTGCAACGGCGTGCCCAGATCACCGAACCGGTCCAGCAACGGCACGCTGGCCTGGATGTCGCACGCCGCGCGCAGGCAGCGCCCCGAACCCAGCTCGCGCCACGCAGCAATCCGCGCCGGCGTGACCAGCGCCTGCGCTGTCAGGTCCAGAGTCGCGAACACCACGCGACAGCCGCTCGCCAGCAGGATCGCCAGCGCCTCGGGATCGCTCCAGGCGTTGAATTCAGCCGCCGGAGTAACATTGCCCTGGCCCCACGCACCGCTCATCAGCACGACCTGCTTCACCTTCGCGGTCAGCGCCGGTTCGCTCCCCAGCGCCAGCGCCAGGTTGGTCGCCGGCCCGATGCCAACCAACGTCACCGGTTCGCCCGCCTCGCGCAGCATCCGCCGGATCACATCGCATGCCAGCCCCGGCCCCACCGCGCCACCCCGAGGCAACGCCACCCCGCCCAGCCCGTTCTCGCCGTGTACCCGGACTTCGCTGGTGAACGCCCCCAGCAGCGGCCGCTCCGCCCCGGCATGCACCGCCACGCCCGATCCAGCCAGCGCGGTCAGCGCCAGCGTATTGGCCAGCGTATGGACCAGCCCGACATTGCCGCCGGCCACCGTCACCGCCAGCACCTCCAGCTCCGGCGAGGCCAGCGCCAGCAGGATCGCCACCGCGTCATCAGTGCCGGGATCGCAATCAAGGATTAACGGTATCGGCAACATCCTGATCCTTCCCAACATGGCCTACAACACAGGCTTCACCACCACCGGGATGATAGCATGAAACGCTGCGACGTATTCCGTCTACCGACCGCCCACCCCGCCGACGTCAGCGCCCTGCTCGCCCTGATCGAGTCCGGCCGCATCCAAGCCCATGACATCCGCGCCATCCTGGGCAAGACTGAGGGCAACGGCTGCGTCAACGACTTCACCCGCGCCTACGCCCTCGCCGCCCTGCGCACCGCGCTGGCCCAGCCGCTCGGCTGCACGCCGGACCAAGTCGGCGACCGCATCGCCATGGTAATGTCCGGCGGCACCGAGGGCGGCCTGTCACCGCATCTGCTGGTGTTCACCGCAACCGCCTCTGCCGCGACCAGCCACCCCATCCCCACCCTGGCGATCGGCACCACCACCACCCGCGCGCTCCAGCCCGAGGAAATCGGCCGCATCCCCCAGATCGAGGCCACCGCCGAGGCGGTCGCTTCCGCCATGGCGCAAGCCGACATCACCCGCGCCGAAGACGTTCATTACGTCCAAGTAAAATGCCCGCTGCTGACCGCCGAACGCGTCGCGCAAGCCGCCGCCCGCGGCCATACCGCGGTGACCGCCGACGCCTACAAGTCGATGGCCTACTCGCGCGGCGCCTCCGCCCTCGGCGTGGCACTGGCACTGCATGAAGTCGGCCGCGACGCCCTGGACGACAGCGCCGTCTGCCGCCGCCTCGACCTGTGGTCCGGCACAGCCAGCGCGTCAGCCGGCATCGAACTGATGCACAACGAGATCATCGTGCTGGGCAACAGCCGATCCTGGGCCAGCGATGCTGTCATCGCCCATCGCGTGATGCGCGACGCGATCGATCTGCCGGCCGCGTTCGGCGCCCTGGCCGATGCCGGACTGAACCCCACCGGCCAATTGAACCAGCAGGAAGCCGACACCGTCCTGGCGGTACTGGCGAAAGCCGATCCCGCCGTCAGCGGCCAGATCCGGGGCGCCCGCCACATCATGCTGGACGACAGCGACATCAACGCCACGCGCCACGCCCGGGCCCTGGTCGGCGGCGTGCTCGCCGGCCTGACCGGACGAACCGACCTGTTCGTCTCCGGCGGCGCCGAACACCAAGGCCCCGACGGCGGCGGACCAATCGCGGTGATCGTCCGGCGCGCTGACCCGGTCAACCGCTGACCGCCAGATGCCCATGGTAGCGCGCCCGCAACTCGGTCTTCAGCAGCTTGCCGGTGGCGGTGTGCGGCAAGCTGTCCACGAACACCACATCGTCTGGCAGCCACCACTTTGCGACCCGCGCCGCCAGGAACTGCAGAACCGCCTCCCGGGTCGGCTGGCGCCCCGGTTTCGGCTGGATCAGTAGCAGCGGACGCTCCTGCCAGACCGGGTGATGCATCGCGATCACCGCCGCCTCGAACACGTCGGGGTGCGAAACCGCCAGGTTTTCGATCTCGATCGAGGAAATCCATTCCCCACCCGACTTGATCACGTCCTTCAGCCGATCGGTCAGACGCACGTAGCCGTCCGCGTCGATCGTCGCCACATCGCCGGTGCCGAACCAGCCGTCCGGGTCGGTGACCTGACCGCCCTCGTTCTTGAAGTAGCCCGAGATCACCCAGTTGCCGCGCACTTTCAGTTCGCCGACGGCTTGACCGTCATGCGGCAGGGTCTCGCCGGCGGCGCCGACCAGTTTCAGCTCCACGCCATAGACCTGGCGTCCCTGCGTCGCCTGCATGTCGAGGATCTCGTCTGGGGTGGCGTGCTGGTGCCTGGCCAGCAGCGACGCCGCCGTCACCAGTGGGCTGGTTTCGGTCATGCCCCATGCGTGCAGCAAATAAACCCCCAGCAGGTCGCGGAATTTCGCGCTCATCGAACGCGGCACCGCGGTGCCACCAGCGAACACGCGGTTCAATTTCAGCCGCGACAGATCGAGCTGCGCCCGCCGCTCCTCCACCCAGGCCAGGAAATTGAGCCACACCGTGGGAACCCCGCCCGAAGTGGTGCAGCCTTCCTCCTGCAGCAGCGTGTAGATGCTCTTCGGATCCAGACGCGGTCCCGGCAGCACCAGCTTGACGCCGGCCAATGCTGCCGCGAACGGCACGCCCCAGGCATTGGCATGGAACAGCGGCACCACCATCAGGAACGAGTCGCGGGCGGTGAAGCCGAACGCATCGGCGGCGCAGGCCGCGAAGGCATGCAGGATAGTGGAGCGGTGGCTGTACAGCACGCCCTTGGGGTTGCCGGTAGTACCGGAGGTGTAACATAGTGTCGAGGCGGTGTTTTCGTCGAATTGCGGCCAGGCGTAATCCTCGCTCGCCGCGGCCATGATGCCTTCATGGCAAAGCAGCGTCTCGACCTTCACCGCCGGCATGGCGGCGGCGTCGCACAACGCCACCCAGCCGCGCACCAGCGGCAGATGCGGCGCCAGTTGCTCGACCAGCGGGGCAAACACCGGGTCGAAAAATACATAGGCATCTTCGGCATGATTGATGATGTAGCGGATCTGGTCGGGGAACAGGCGCGGGTTCACGGTGTGCAGGATCCGCCCGCTGCCGGTCACGCCATAGTAGAGCTCCAGGTGGCGATAACTGTTCCACGCCAGAGTGGCGACGGGTTGCCCGAACCCCACCCCCAGCCTCTGCAACCCATGCGCCAGCCGCTTGGCCCGCCGCGCGATCTCGGCGTAGTCGGTGCGATGGATGATGCCGTCCGGATCGCGCGACACGATTTCGCGCCCCCCGTGGCAAGTCGCGGCGTAATCGATCAAAGTGGAAACCAGTAGCGGGCGGCTTTGCATCAGACCCAGCATTGTGACGACTCCCGATTTTACGGGTTGACTCCCTGTCGCTGATCTGTCGCAAGGAACCGCCAATTTGTAAACCACGCGGTGTTCAGCGGATCGGACCGTGCTGGCCGCCCCGGCGAGCGCCAACCCAAGGCAATACCGGCCTCAGCTCGGTTTTAGCTGCCTTCGGCAATCGTTCTGCACGTTCTTGAACGGCACCAACGTGTCGCCCTCGACGTAGTCGAACGTCATGTCGTTCAACGATTTCCCTGGCCCGTTGGCTTTCAGCCAGTGGGCCAACTCGCTCACCGTCAGGTAGTCCGTGGAAACCACCCTGCGGGACTGTCCCTTCGGCAAATTAGCTCGCAAATCAACAGGCTGACGCGGATCGTAATCCTTGCCCTGCCGCTGGATCGACCACACGGCGGGTGCGATGTCATCCGCGGGAACGATCTCGACCTTCTGCTTGACCTCACCGTTCCTGATCAGGTCCACTCTCTGAAGCCCTTCGAGGTAGTGGTTGCGCCCTGTTCGAACCTGCCTGATCTCGTAGATCATCCACACTTCAGCGATCAGCGGGCAATGCGGCAACAGGTCCTGCGGATGCACGGTGATCGTCGCCTTGTCTTCATCGAGATATCGCGCGCCATCGGTCAAGTGGGCCTCGTCCACGACAAGAGCGAGCATGTTGTCACCATCGACCGCCGCCGGCGCGCGATCGCTGACCTCTCGATTCAGGATCGAGTGCGGATCGGTTAACATGCTGAGCTCGATCCTGGTATTGCCGACGACGTCGCCGCCCGTCGCGCTCTCGCGCATGATGCGCAGGAACTGGGGGCGGATATCGACGCCCAGGCTCTCATACTGCTCGTTGATGTCCGCGCTGGCTTTGTTGCTGCTCTCGACCGACGGCGCCTTGGCGTCCTTGTTGATGCCTGGAAGAATGCTGTCGAGACCGAAGCCCAGCGACACTTGGCTGGTATTGCTGTGCTCGATGGCGGCGACTTTGATGGTCCTGGTCTCGGTCGACGCGACAGTGTAGCCGGCGAAGCTGAAGTTGATGGGCTGCACGAAGACGCGGGTCCAGAGCAAGCGATCGCCCGGCATGGCATCGAGCCCTTCGGCAACAGTGGCAATCAGCACGCGATCCGCGCGATAGGGGTCTTTGCGTTCGACGCTGTCTTCGGGGCCGGTAAGCGCCTTCGAAAGCTTAAGCCATGTAGCATCGGCCTTCTCCGCGTCCTTGGCGATGAAATCGATCGCATGCGCCTGGCCGGCGTCCGACAGGCTTTCCAGTGTCGCGGGTGGAATTGAGGCAGCCGAGTTTGGCGTGCTGTAAACAGCGACATTGGGCAGGCGCCAGCCCCCCTGTTCATCGCCAATCGACAGACCGGCTGCATCGGTCAATTGATAATTCATTACTTTATCAAACTGGGGCCCTGGGGTCGGGGTAAGGTCTTGGTTCGCCCAGCGCTGTTCTTCCGGAAGTCGCCAATATCGCTCAACCAGTTGCCAGCCGAGCGCAATCGCGCCGAACCCCAGAATGGCGGCGGCGAGCCACGGCCACGGCGTTCGATACAGCGGATTTGGTGCTCGACTGCTCATGGCATCCCCTGGACAACCGAATGAAGCTCAGCTTTGATCTCACGATCCACCGCTGCGGGTATTCCGCTCAGCGCGATCGTGATCTAACGGCAGCCACCCGCGCTGTCTGTGAACCAGGTCACAGGCCTGCTGCGTTGACGCCCTGTAACCGCGGCGATTTGTAAACCACGCCGTCTCTGTGCATCGTCTGGCAATGACGGTGCTGAGCGGGTTCCGCGTACTGCAGATCGGACCCGGTTTGGCCGCCGCGGTGTGTGGCCGGCTGCTGGCCGATGTCGGTGCGACGGTGACGCGCATCGATCCCGACCGAGGAACGCCGCTGGCCGATCACCTCAACCGCGACCCGTCGCCGCCGCCCATCAACGACGACGCATGGGCCGCCGCCGACATGATCGTCTGCCAGGGCAGCCCGGCCACATTGCGCCGCACCGGCCGCGACATCGACAGCCTCAGGGGCCGCAACGCCCGCGCCGCCGTGGTGCTGATCTCCCCGTTCGGCCAGACCGGGCCGCAGGCCGAGCACCCCGCCACCGATCTGACGCTGATGTTCGAAAGCGGCATCGCGCGCATGTTGACCGGTCAGGTCGACGACCTGAATGAACCGCCGATGCGTCCGGTGGGCGAGCAATCCGCCTTCCTCGGTGGCCTCGCCGCCGCCTGTGCCGGCATGCACGCCGCCCTCGGCAGCCCAGCCGCCACCCCAAACGGCACCCGCCACGCCGGTTCGGTGGTCGACGTCTCCATCCACGAGGCACTGGCCACGCTGGCAATCACCGAACTGGCCCGAGCCGGCCAGAAGGGCAGAACTCACACGGACAAAAGTCACACGGACAAAAGTCAGACCAGCAAAAATCACACGGGCAAAAGCCAGACCAGCAAAAGCCAGACCAGCAACAGTCAGACCAGCAACAGTCAGACCAGCAACAGTCAGACCAGCAACAGTCAGGCCGGCAACAGTCAGACCAGCAACAGTCAGACCAGCAACAGTCAGACCGGCAAAAGCTGGTCGCGCCAACGCGTGGCGGACGGCAACGGCGCAACCGTCTGCATCCTGCCCACCAGCGACGGCCATGCCGCGATCTCGCCGCGCGAAGACCGCCAGTGGGCCGCGTGGCTGCAGGTGATGGGCTCCCCGCCATGGGGCAGCGATCCGCGCTTCGCCACCCGTCAACGCCGCGTCGCCAACTGGGACACCCTGCACGCCCTGATGTCGGACTGGAGTCGGAACAAACCCAAGGCTTGGATCGCCACCACCGCGCAGGCCGCGCACGTCCCCAGCTTCGCCCTGTGCGAACCCGCCGAACACCTTGCATCGCCCCATCTCCGCCATCGCGGCTTCTTCCGCCTCGCCACGCTCGTCGGACAAAATGTGCAGATACCCAGCTCGCCGTTCGGCTTGCACCTGACCCCGGCTTGCCCCGCCGACCCACCCCCGATCACCGGACCCTTGCCGCTGTCCGGCCTGCGCGTGCTCGACTTCAGTTGGGTGATCGCCGGCCCCACCGCGACGCGCTACCTGGCCGCGATGGGCGCCGAGGTGATCAAGATCGAGGCCCCCGCGGGCGATCCCGGCCGCGCCTCCGAACTGCACACCGTCCTGGGCCAGGCCAAGCAGTCGATCGTGCTCAACCTAAAACATCCCGAGGCAGTCGCCATCGCCAAGACCCTCGTCGCCGGCGCCGACGTGCTGGTGGAAAATTTCGCCACCGGAGTGATGGACCGCCTCGGCCTCGGCCCCGAGGCCTTGCGCGCCATCAACCCCCGCCTGATCTACGTCTCCGCCTCCGGGCTCGGCCGCGACGGCCCGGAATCACACACCGTCGCCTACGGAACGTTACTTCAATGTTACGCTGGATTCGCCGGTCTGAACCGCCACGAAGCCGTGCCGCCACGGGTCGGAATGGCATGGCTGGATCCGATGTGCGGGCTGATGCTGGCGTTCATCACCGCCGCCAGCCTGTGGGCGCGCCGCTGCGGCGCGATTGCGCGAGTGGATTTCTCGATGCTGGAGGCGATGCTCTGGACCATGGCCGAACCGTTGCTGTCCGCACAACTGCCCGCCACCCCAGCTCAACCGCCATACCAGCCGCCGGCTTTCGCGGTCTACCGCACCGCCGGCGCCGACGATTGGCTCGCCGTCGACCCCGCGCCGGAAACCAGGCCCGGCGAACCCGACGCGGCCAAAGCCGCCGCCCTACTCACCTGCGACGGCACCGCCGCTGCCGCCCTCGCCCGCTCGGCCGACCTGGTCGACAGCGAACACCTGCAGGCCAGATACTTCTGGTATCGGAACGACACCGGCGTTCTGCCAGGCCTGCCGTGGCGCGCGTCGTTCGGCCGCGCCACCGGCCCGGCCCCCGCCCTCGGCGCCGATACCAACGCAGTGCTCAGCCGCATCCTGGGACTGTCGCCGGAAGCCATTCGCCACCTGCGCGATGCAGGCGCGCTGGAGCACGATCGCACTGAAGATAAGGTTCAAGGCGCCTGAATCATGCCATAAACCGAAAGCTTGGTGTCTCGCCGCGCCGCTGCGCGAAGTCCTGGTATCGCGCTGCCCCGCCGTACGAAATTCCTGGTATCGCGCCGCCCCGCTACGAAAGTCCTGGTATCGCGCCGCCGCACGATACCGGGGTCAAAACTCCCCGCTCCGATACGCCTCATCCAACCGCCGCGCCTCCTCCTCGGACGGCTCCGGCCACCCCTCGCCACGCTTGCGCAACGCACCCGTGAACTTCGGCGCCCGCTTCTCATTGAACGCGGTGCGCCCCTCCTCGCCATCCATCGTGGTCTGGATCAGCAGCGAGTTCATCAGGTTCTGCACATGCCAGGCCTGGTCGTCCGGCAGGTTGCCGAACCGCACGACAAACTCCTTCATCATCCGCACCGCCGCCGGCGGCAGCGTAACGATCTGGCGCGCCAACTGCTCCGCCCGAGCCATCAGTTGCGAGTGAGGAACGACCTCGTTGACCAA
The DNA here is from genome assembly GCF_965277825.1 of Rhodopila sp. Taxonomy (NCBI): domain Bacteria; kingdom Pseudomonadati; phylum Pseudomonadota; class Alphaproteobacteria; order Acetobacterales; family Acetobacteraceae; genus Rhodopila; species Rhodopila sp. Next base: position 3,286,026 of record NZ_OZ255846.1, read on the forward strand.
TCCGACCCGCAACGCCTCCGCCGCGTCGAACGCCTCGTCGGTCAACAGGATCTTCATCGCGTCGATGTAACGAAGCTGCTTGATCAACATACTCGCCCCCGGACCGTTGCCGAGCCACCCTTGGGTCAGCAAGGAGAACTTGAAGCGCGCATTCTCCGCACTAGCAATGCGGATATCGGTCGAGGTCAGCAGCATATAAAGCCCCGCCCCCGCCGCCCAGCCGTTGATCGCCGCAATCACCGGCTTCCACACCCTGGGATAATGATCGCCCATCCGCCCATCCACCCCGGTCTTCTGCCCATGCACCGTGCCGGCCAACGGCCAATAGATCCGCTGGGTGCGCAGATATTCGCGATCCTCCGCGCTCAGATCGGGACGCGGCGCCAGGTTATGGCCGCCGCAGAAATGCCGCTCGCCAGAACCCGTGACGATAGCGCAGCGAATCGCCCGATCCTCCCACAGATCGACCCACGCCGCCGAGATCGCGTCCGAGGTCTGCTTGTCCAGGATATTGGCCTTGGCCGGATTGTTCAGGGTGATGTAGGCGACCCCGTCCCTCTTCTCATATTCGATCGGCATGTGTAGTCCCCCTTGCCCTGTCGACAGCCCGAGCGCGCCCGGCTGACAACAGCCAACCCGTTGTCTGATCGCATCACCCGCTACCCCACCGATGTCCGGCCAAAGCCGCGATCCCGACCGATGTTGCCACGCCCACCGCCGCCGCACCAATCCAGCCACACCCGCCCCGATCGCGGCGGGAAAGGTTTCATTAAGCTTTCGCTGCGACCATCCCAGCCGCAAACCCCTCACGCGCAAACCCCACGCGCAAAACCGCCCAGGCACAAACCACCCAGGCACAAACCCCCAGGCACAAACCCCCAGGCACAAAACCCTCAGGCGCAAACCCCCCAAGCCACAAACCCCCCAGGCGCAAGACCCCCAGCCGAAAGCCCCAAGGAAAAAACCATGCCGCTGATCGAACAGACCCTGCCCACGCTCAGCGACACGCTGGTCCCGCCCATCGTCCGCGGCACCGCCGATCTCACCAGCTTCGCCTATCAGGGCAACGACCACGAAGCCCTGATGCACCGCATCGACACCAGCCCCGCGCCCAACCCGCCGCTCGCCCGCCAAGCCGCCCGCACCTACGACACCGCCATCGCCCTGCAGCTCGGCTTCCGCCGCGCCGAGGGCTTGGACCTACAGGACACAGCGCTCGACGCCAGCCCGATCTGGCGCATCGACGGCGCGCCCGACGGCGCGTTGCGGCTGCTCGCTTTGGTCGGTCCCGGCGACCTGATGACCAACACCCCGCTCGACTTCCTCACCAACCATCTGAACGTCCGGCTCGACCTCTTGTATCTGCTGCCGGACCGCCCGCTGCCGGCGGTGATCCCCGACCACGACGTCGCCTTCTTCGCCCTGGGCGAGGCAGACCCCGCCACGATGGCAAGGCTTCGCCGCCTGTTCGCCGCCTGGCCGAGACCAGCGCTGAACGATCCGCAATTCCTGCCGGCACTGCAGCGCGACACCCTGTCCCGCTCGCTGGCCGGGATCCCCACCATCGCCAGCCCGACCGCCGTCGCCACCTCCCGCACCGAACTGCAGGCCCACCTCGACACCGGCAGCCCGATCCCAGGCTTCGACACATCAGGTTTCGCCACGCCAACCGGACCCTACCCCTGCCTGATCCGCCCGATCGGCTCGCACGCCGGCGCCGGCCTGTCGCGCCTCACAACCCCAGCCGAACTGGCGAACTATCTGCGGTTCTGCTTCGACCGGCAGTTCTTCCTCACCGCGTTCCACGACTACCAGGGGCCTGACGGCCTGTATCGCAAATCCCGCGTCGGCTTCATCGACCGCCAGCCGTACCTCTGCCACATGGCGATCTCAAAAAACTGGATGGTGCACTACCTCAACGCCGACATGACCGAATCCGCCGCCAAACGCGCCGAGGAAGCCGCCGCCATGGCCGCCTTCGACCAAGGCTTCGCCCGCCGCCACCAAACCGCCTTCGCCGCCCTGCACGAACGCCTAGGCTTCGACGTCTATTCGATCGACTGCGCCGAGACCCAAGACGGCCGTCTGCTGGTGTTCGAAGCCGACACCGCCGCCATCATCCACCTGATGGACCCCCCCGACCTGTTCCCCTACAAACCACCACAAATGCAAAAAGTATTCGCCGCCTTCGAAACCACGCTCCACCGCCACGCCACCAAACCCCAGCCAGCAGCCGCGTAGCCTCACTTCAAACAAAACTATAGATACAACAAGGACAAAACCAAAAATATCGTGATGTCAACAAAATAACCTCAAACAAACAAATCCACCCTATACTCTACAAACAAGTGACCATTTAAACCTCGCAGACGCTCGTACCGTCGATCTAGTTACAAAATAAACAAAGTCTAAAGCGAGGCGTTCATCTACCTGGCGGTTATCCTGGATGCGTTCAGCCGCCGGGTGGTCGGCTGGGCGGTTGCCTCGCATCTACGCGCCAGCCTGGCGCTGGAGGCTTTGGAAATGGCGCTGGCCACTCGCGACGTCGGATCGGATGGGTTGATCCATCATTCGGATCGCGGGGTTCAGTATGCCTGCGGCGACTACATTGCCCGGCTGCAGCGTGCCGGCATCCAGCCGAGCATGAGCCGGGCGGGATGCCCGTGGGACAACGCGATGGCTGAAAGCTTCATGCGCACGTTGAAACGCGAGGAAGTGGACGGCCGCGACTACCGCGATGAGGCTGAAGTGCGGGCCTCGATCGGACCGTTCATCGAGGCGATCTACAATCGGCAGCGATTGCATTCGGCGTTGGCCTACATGACGCCCGAGGCCTATGAGGCAAGCCAGCGTCCGGTGCCGCGCTTGCCGCTTGCGGCAACCACGGCACCGGACGCTGATGGAGTGGTGTGTGTCTAGTTCCGTGTCTCACCGATGGGGTGCAGTCCAGCTGAACCGGGTTGGAAGACCTTGCATATCGTTTCGCTTCGGTGGTCCAGAATCGTCGTTTGAGGCAAAAGCAGTTGCCCTGGGTTCGATGTGGGACCTGTGACGGCGACCATGAGCTCGGGATTGCAGTCAGCGATGGGCGTGCTGGGGTCGGCGCAGGATCGGCGGGCCGGCCAGGCCGCGCTTCAGTTCGATGCGGTGGCGGCGTAGCATCCGGTAGAGGGTGACCCTGGACACGCTGAGCGCGTCGGCGGTGGAGGTGATGTTTTCCCCGGTGCGGTCGAGGGTGGCGAGCAGCGCGGCGCGTTCCTCGGCGGAGCCTGGTTTCGGGGTGGTAGATCCAGCGATCGCGACCGAGTGGTCCTGCAGACCGGTCAGGGCGGCGGCTTCGATCAACGGTCCGTCGCCGATCACCACCGCGCGGCGCACCACCGACATCAATTCCCGCACATTGCCGGGCCACGGGTGGCGACGCAGCGCCGCCATTGCGTCGGCGTTGAAGCCGGCCACCGGGCGGTTGAAATCGCGCGCCGCCAGGCGCAGGAAATGGGTTGCGAGGGCGGCGATGTCGTCGGCGCGATCGCGCAGCGGCGGCACCGGCAGCGCCAGCACGTTGAGCCGGTAGAACAGATCCTCGCGGAAGCGTCCGGCGGCGATGGCGTGGGCCAGGCGCACGTTGGTGGCGGAGACGATGCGCACGTCGAGCCCGATGGTTTCGCGGCCGCCGACGCGCCTGATCTGGCGTTCCTGCAGGAAGCGCAGCAGGTGGCCTTGGAGGTCGATCGGCATGTCGCCGATCTCATCGAGGAACAGGGTGCCGCCGTTGGCGACCTCGATCTGTCCGATGCCGCGGGCGACGGCGCCGGTGAAGGCGCCTTTTTCGTAGCCGAACAGTTCGGAGGCCACCAGGCCGGGCGGGATGGCGGCGCAGTTCAGCGCCACGAACGGGCGGTTGGCGCGGTGCGAGCCGTCGTGGATGGCGCGGGCGAGCAATTCCTTGCCGGTGCCGCTCTCGCCGGTGATCAGCACCGGTTCGTCGGTCTGTTCGAACCGGCGGAGCAGGGTGGCGACCTGGCGCATCGCCGAGCTGTCGCCGACGATGGCGGTGCGGAGCTGGGCTGGGGCGGGGTTGTGGCGGGGTGGTTCCGGGCGGCCCGATGGGGAGGGTTGGCCTGCTGGGAAGGGTTGAGCTGATTGGAAGGGCCGGGCTGACGGGGAGGGCTGGCCTGATGGCGGGTGGGCTGACGGCGGGTGGGCTGAGGTTTGGTGATAGGGGTCGACGGTTTCGTACAGCCGGGTCAGCAGCGTCGGGTCCTCGGCGGCGCGTTCCAGCAGCAGGCGGGCGAGGCGTTGGGCCGGCACGCGAGCCAGGTCGTCGACGCTGACCCGCAGTATCGAGGTGGCTTCAACGCACGGCGATCGGCGTGTGTCCGTTGCGAGCGGCCGGCTTTCGGACATCCTGGAGCGTTTCCGTCTGCAGTGGCGGGCGATGGCGGTTTCGTCATCTGACGTGTTATCGTAAACCTCGCGCAGGCGGGATCACGAGAGCGTGCCACACCATCATCAGAAGGGGAGCGTGACAATCACGCCATCATGGTTTCCTGATGGCGGGGTCCGCGGTCCGCGATGGTTGCCCGGGCGTGCCTTCGCGGCGCCGGACCTCGGTTCCGTTGGCCGGGTGTTCTGCTTTGTTCCGTCGCAGGGTGCGGCGGACTTTGCAAGCGAGATATCAGGGCGCTGGGTGACACGGCGGGATAATCGAAGCCGGCTCTGAGCGGGAGGGGAACCGTTTTGTATTATATATTATAGAGGAATGCCATCAATCGGGGTGGGATAAAGCGGTTTCATGGATAAAGGCGGCCGATGCCCGGCTGCCTCGTTGTTGTCCCCAGCGTGGCCGCGACCCCAAGGGGTCGATGCCGGGGTGATTGCGAGCCGGCGGGTTGCAGCGGCCCAGTGGCGGAGATGGCGGCGATTAGCGGGCGTCTGCTTCGCCGCGGGCGGCGTCGCGCGAGATTGCCGAGTACGCGGCCGAAGTCGCTCGATACGCTGTGTGAAGTGAACGGGGGTGAAGCGAACGGGGGTATGAAGCGAGCGGGCGTACGAAGCAAGCGGGGGGCGGGCCGTTAAAGAGTGGCACGAATATGCGCCACGCATCATCTGGCTCGCGCGGTTAATTTCTGACGGGTCCTAATACCAGCCGCCACTGAAGACGACTCTCGCTAGATTTCTCGGCCCCCCGATTCTCAAGACCGCGAAAGTACGATTCGCTCTCGCTGCAGCATCGATTCGCTGCATTGGAGGACGCGATGAGCGCAGCGATCAAAATTACTCGCATCGACCACGCGCCGGCGGAACTGCGTGCCCTGGCGGCGAAGAGCGACGACGCCGGCCAGGCCCGGCGGCTGTTGGCAATCGCGATGATCCACGACGGGGTCTCGCGGCTTGATGCCGCGCGCCAGGCGGGCATGGACCGTCAGACCCTGCGCGACTGGGTGCATCGTTATAACCATGCCGGCCTTGACGGCCTGGTGTCGCGCAAGCCACCGGGGGCGCGCGCCAAACTGAGCGAGGCGCAGATGGCGGAACTGCGCGAGCTGGTGATCGCCGGGCCTGATCCGAACATCCATAAGGTCATCCGCTGGCGCTGTGTCGATCTGCGCGCCGAGGTGACAAGGCGGTTCTCGGTCACCGTACCCGAACGCACGATCGGCAAGTGGCTGCACAAACTGAAGCTCACCCAGCTGCAGCCGCGGCCGTATCATCCCAGGAAGGATGCGGCGGCGCAGGAGGCTTTTAAAAAAACTTCGGTGCCAGCCTGAAGCAAGCCCTGAACGGCTGCACCGCGGCCACGCCGGTGGAGATCTGGTTCCAGGATGAGGCCAGGGTCGGGCAGAAAGGCTCGCTCAGTTATGTCTGGGCGCCGGTCGGTTCGCGTCCGCCGATGCTGCGCGACAACCGCCACGACACCGCCTACATCTTTGGCGCGATCTGTCCGGCACGCGGTGTCGGCGCGGCGATCATCGCGCCAGCCGCCAACATGGAATGCATGAACCTGCACCTCGCCGAGATCAGCACGCAGGTCGCGCCCGGCTCGATCGCGGCGATTATCTGTGACGGCGCCGGGTGGCATCAGCGCGGCGGCGACATCAAGCTGCCCGACAACATCGTGCTGTTGCCGCTGCCGCCCTACGCCCCGGAACTTAACCCGATGGAGAATGTCTGGGATTACCTTCGCGCCAACAAACTCTCCGCCTGCGTATGGGACAGCTACGACGAGATCCTCGAGGCTTGCGCAGAGGCCTGGAACTGGCTGGTCGATGATCCAGATCGAATTCGATCCATTGGCACCAGGGAGTGGGCAACAGTCAGTGTCTAGGGCGGCTGGTATAAGGGCTTTGTTCTGCGGTGGCCGGAATAATCCAGTCGTGCGGTGCCTAGCTGTGCGGTCAGCGATCGCGTCGCTCAGGCCAACGCCAGCATGACCACGCCGAGACAGATCAGTGCCAGCGCGCCGAGTTGCATCGCCCCCAGCGGTTCGGCGAAGCCGTAATGTCCAATCAACGCGGCGGCGACGTAGGAGACCGCGGTGCATGGCAGCGCCACCGACATCGGGATGCGTCGCAGGGCGACGATATAGAGCAGCGCCGCCCCGCCGTAGAGAAACAGACCGATCAGGGTGCGCGGGTCGAATAGTTGCGAGACGAAGTCAGCCGATCCGGCGGCGGTCTTCAGCAGCGTCTGCCCGAGGATGCTGGTGACGATGGCCGCCGCCAGAACCGTCCAGTAGAGTGTCATCGTGGTTGCGGTTGGCCGCTGTCGCGCCGGCGGCGGCGCCAGGGCGGGGCAATCGGGCGTGATTTGCGGTTTGACCAAATTCGACAGGTCCGCCTACCATTTGATACCGACAGGGAGCACCACCATGAACAGAGCTGAGTTTGAGGCTGCGGTTCGTCGCGAGGGGTATGACATCCGCGACGGCGAGATCAAGCCGGACGAGCACCGCGCATCCCACGTGCATGACTTCGACGCTCGGCTTTTCGTGCTGGACGGTCACCTGACGCTGGTGCGCGACCAGCAGCGCGAAACCTTCGGGCCTGGGGCAAGCTGCGATGTTCCGGCGGGCACGGCGCACGAGGAGCACACCGAGGCGGATGGCGTCCGCTATCTTGCCGCACGCCGGTCGCCGTCATCGGCGGCGGCCGCGGAGTAGGGTGGCTAACGCTTACGGGAGTAGGGTGGCTAAGGCTTACGAGAGACGTGTTCGACCCGCGCCGCGTTCTTCCAGCACCCCTGAGCAGCGGGACATCTCAACCAAGTGTTGGGTGGCTTCAACGGTGGCCGCAGTTGGTTCCAGTCCGTCGACCGCCCGTGGTGTTAGCTGCCGGGGCCATGCCGTGGTCGTCGAGCTCGCGCGGCGGCGAGCTAGTGGCGAGACGCCCAACGAAGCGGTGCGGCTGGGGCGCAGCGGACCCGGGTCAGGTGTCGAGCAGGTAGGGGGCGAAGATGTCCTCGATGGTGAAGCGGCGCCTGGTGATGCCCTGCTGGTAATTGTAGCGCAGCACCGCATCGATCGCGTCCCGATTGGCGGCGATACCGTAGGGCCACCAATCCTCGCCCAGCAGGTCGCGGTCCCGGGTGATCAGGTTGCTCAGCCAGGGGATCATCGTGTCCATGTTGTTGAAGGTCATGCCGCGGGCGATGCGCTGGGCGGAGTTGTCCTTGGCCTGGCAAAAGCCCTGGTAGACCGCCTTGACGATATCGGGCGCTTGCGTGGCCAGCTCGCGCGTGACGACGACGGTGTGCATGATCGGGAAGATGCCGGTACGGCGGTGGTAGTCCCGCTCCACAGTCTCAGAATCGGCGAACAGCCGGCCGACATTGGGGGACTTGTCGAGGATGCACCTGGGTATGTCGGCGGAGATCAGGGCGTCGATCTGTCCGGCGTCTAGCAGCTTGCCGAGGTCGGCGCCGTTCGCTGCCATTGTGACATCGACGTCGTCGGGGTGCGGTTGCGGGACGAAATCGACCGGGTCCATCGGGAAGTCGATGCCGCCGATGATCCAGCGGTTGCGCTCCGGCCTGAAGCCGAATTCATCCGCCAGGATGCCCTTTGGCACGGTGCCGCCGTCATGGCCGTAGAGCGCCAGTTCGCCGATGGTCTTGCCGGCCAGGTCCTCGGGCCGGCAGATGCCGGCCGCGTGGTTGATGTAGATCGCGGAGTGGCGGAACGCTCGGTTGGGGAAGACGGGGATGGCCACGAACGGCGGGTGCTCGGCGTCCATCGTCCTGAGCAGGTAGGTCATGCCGAGCTCCGACACGTCATAGGCGCGCCGGCGGATCATCGCCTCGAAGATCTGCGGAACGACCCGAGCGGAATGGAAGCTGGCGTTGACGCCGTCGATCTTGATGGTGCCGTCGGCGAGCGGGCGTGTGCGGTCGTAGTTCCAGAAGGCGATGTCGAGTTTTCTGTCACTCATGGGTATGCCTCGGGGGGAGCCTTGGGGAGGGGCATCGGGGTAGGCTGGCGAGCGGAACGCGATGAGGGCGGCGTGGTTCCCGGTCGGGGGTGTTCGAGCCCGGGTGGCAACTCGGGCGTTGGGGAGGCGGGTGTCGCGGCGCGGGGCTAGTGGTTCAAATCAGCCGGATAGTGCCGCCTGATTTGAACCACTAGCTCTTGATTTTGTAGGCCGATTTTACCCGACCGCACGGGATGCTCCTGTCGGGGCCGGACCACTACGCGGTGCAGCCCTCGTCGCGCAGCAAGTCGAGCACCGCATCGCCGGGCACGTCGGCGCTGGTAAAGGCCTGGCCGATGCCGCGGGTCAGCACGAAGTGCAGCGCGCCGTCGCGCATCTTCTTGTCGCGCCGCATGTGGCCGATCAGGGTTTCCGCGGAGAACCGGCGGTTCAGCATCGCCAGGTCGGCCGGCAGGCCGACGGCGGCGATATGGGCGATCACCCGTTCGGCGTCGGGCGGCGGGCAGAGGCCGAGCCGAACCGAGAGTTTGAAGGCGAGGCCGAGGCCGACGGCGACGGCTTCGCCGTGCAGCAGGCCGCCGTCATAGCCATACTCGGCCTCCAGCGCGTGGCCGAAGCTGTGGCCGAGGTTGAGCAAGGCGCGGCCGTCGTTGGGTTTTTCCTCGCGTTCATCGTCGCCGACGATAGCCGCCTTGAAGGCGCAGGCGCGCTTGATCGCCTCGGCCTGGGCGTCGGGGTCGCCGCCGATGACGTCCGGGCCGTGGCGTTCGCACCAGGCGAAGAACGCGGCGTCGCCGATCAGGCCGGCCTTGGCGATTTCGGCGTAGCCGGCGCGCAATTCGCGCGGCGGCAGGGTGGCCAGCGTCGCGGTATCGGCCAGCACCATTCGGGGCTGGTGGAACGCGCCGACCAGGTTCTTGCCGCGCCTGGTGTTGACCCCGGTCTTGCCGCCGACCGATGAATCGACCTGCGCCAGCAGCGTGGTGGGGATCTGGATGAACGGCAGTCCGCGCAGCGTGGTTGCCGCGGCGAAGCCGGCGAGGTCGCCGACGACGCCGCCGCCCAGCGCGATCACCGCGGTGCGCCGCTCGACGCGGGCTTCGAGCAACTGGTCCACGACGTCGAGGTAGCTGTGCATGCTTTTGGCCGCCTCGCCGCCCTTGACGACGATGGAACTGGCGGCGATCGCGGTCTGCGCCAGGCCATCGATCAGGCTGGCGAGGTGCAGTTTGGCGACGGTCTGGTCGGTGATTATCACCGCGCGTTTCTGCGCCAGCGCGGGTGCCAGCAGCGCGCCGGCGCGGGCCAGCAGGCCGTCGCCGATCACCACGTCGTAGCTGGTGCTGGGCAGCACCACGTGCAGCCGCCGAGCCGGTTTCCATGCCGCCAGCGCGGTCATCACCGTCGTGGTGGTGAAGTCCGGCGGCTCGTCGCCGCAATCGACGATCAGGTCGGCCTCGGCATAGACCGGGTGGCGCTGCTGGATGAGCCGGCGCAGGGTTTCCTCGCGGTCGACGCCGTTCAGCAGCGGGCGGTTGTCGCGCGTCGCTACCCGGCGGACCAGGGTAGGCAGCGCGCAGCGTAGCCAGACCGTGACCGCGTCGGCTCGCGCGGCCTGGCGCGTGCGGTCGTCGATGAAGGCGCCGCCGCCGAATGCCAGGACGATGGGATCGCCGGCCAGCAGGCGGCGGATCACGCGGCGTTCGCCGTCGCGGAAGGCGGCCTCGCCGTAACGGGCGAACAGTTCCGGGATCGAGCATCCGGCGGCCAGTTCGATCTCCTGGTCGGCGTCGCGGAACGGCAGGCCGAGACGCGCGGCGAGGCGGCGTCCGATCGAGGTCTTGCCGGCGCCCATCAAACCGACCAGCACGATGCTGCGCCCGGCGATGGTGTCGGGGACCGGAATCGTCTCCCGCAGAGCGGTGTTGCGTGTCATGATCGCGGACGCTAGCACACTGGTTACGTACCAGGCGATTGGCCGAGTCGATTCGGCTGGGTTGGTTTGGCTGGGTCGCTCTGGCTGGGTCGCTCTGGCTGGGTTGGTTTGGCTGGGTCGCTTTGGCTGGGTCGCTCTGGCTGGGCTGGTTTGGCTGGCTGGGTTGGGTTGGTTTGGCCAGGCTGGGTTGGTTTGGCTGGGTTGATTGGCCGCGAAGATGACCGGCCGTTGCCGGCGGCGTCGGGAGCCCGCGTGCAGGAGCCTAGATGATCCGTATTTGCTTTTTTGTCGTGCTGGCCGGCCTGGTCGCCATCGCGGGTGGCGTGCTGATGCTGGGGGCGTTTCCGCCGGCACCGCACCAGCAGACGGTGGAGAAGACGGTGCCGAACGACAAATTCACCGCCCACTAGTGCAGGCGGCGAGCGGTGGACCCGGCGGTCGATGCGTTCCTGGAGATGCTGACGGTGGAACGCGGCGCGGCGCGCAACACCATCCAGTCCTATAGCAACGATCTGGACGACTTCGCCGGTTTCGCCGCCGGAAGGGGACACGGCGCGGCGGCGGCTGATGCGGGCTGCTGCCAGTGCTACATGGCCTCGCTGCATGCTCGCGGGCTGTCGGCGCGCACCGCGGCGCGGCGGTTGTCGGCGTTGCGCCAGTTCCACCTGTTCCTGCTGAAGGAGGCAATGCGGAGCGACGATCCGACCAGTCAACTGGATACGCCCAGGCTGCCCAAGCCGTTGCCGAAATTCCTGACCGAGGCGGAGGTGGACGCTCTGCTGGCGGCGGCGGTGGAAAAGCCCGGGCGGCCGGGCGTGCTGGGCCGGGCGGCGCTGGAACTGCTGTATGCCAGCGGCATGCGGGTATCGGAGCTGCTGTCGCTGCCGCGGGCGGCGGTGGGCGCGGGGGCCGAGGTGATGATCATCAAGGGCAAGGGCGGCAAGGAGCGCATGGTGCCGCTGTCGGCGGCAGCGAAGCAGGCGGCGGCGGCGTTGCTGGCGTTGGGCGGTGCCGACAGCCGGTTGCTGTTTCCGGGACGCGATCCGCGGCGGGCGTTGACCCGGCAGGCATTCTTCCTGTTGCTGAAGCAGATCGCGGTGCGGGCCGGGCTGGATCCGGCGCGGGTGTCGCCACACGTGCTGCGGCACTCGTTCGCGTCGCACATGCTGGCGCGGGGGGCCGATCTGCGCAGTCTGCAGATGCTGCTGGGTCATGCCGATATCGCGACGGTGCAGATCTATACGCACATCCAGTCCGAGCGGCTGCGCCGGGTGGTGGAGGAGCACCATCCGCTGTCGGAGGCGCGGTCCGGTCGTGGCGTTGCCGGGGACGCTGTCCCATCCGATGGCTGATTGTGTTTGCGCCGGGATGGTCGGGGTGGCCGGTGCCGGGGTGGCCGGGGTCGGGCGCCCGCAAGCCGGGCCGCTGCGGGCCAGGGTACTCGCATCTGGATTTTCTGTCGGCGCGTTCGCCGGGCGCGGCGTGACCAAGAGCAGCGGTTTGGAACCGCGGATGCACGCCGATGCACGCTGATAGCAGTTACGCTGAAAACTGGGTTCAACGACCTTGCATATCCTTCCGCATCCGTGGTTCCAGCATCGTGCGTTTGCGGCAATGCAATCGCCCTGCGCCGCGGGCGATGCGGGATTGACCGAGCGAGGCTCGGTATCGGATGTGTCGATCGGTTTCGTCGGCGTGTTAGGGCAGTGCGGGCGTGGTCGGTGGGCGGACGGCGCAGGGCGTTGGGTCGGCGCGGGCGGGTTTGTCCGCGGAGGGTGATCGGGTCGACGTGCGGGCGTGGACAACCGCCGGCGAAGCGGACGCAACCGTGGCGGGTTCCCGGCGCTTATGTCAGATGTATCTGATCACCCAACGTTACCATGTTGCCAGATCGTCTGGCGCCAAACCGTGACCCAACCGCCGCTGCCGGTCGCCAGCCGCGACGAATTGGAGGCTCGGTTGCAGCAGCAGGCGCTGCTGGCTGAATTTGGCCGCCGCGCGCTCGGCGTGGTCAGTTTCGACAGCCTGTTCGACGAAGCCACGCGGATGACCGCGATTGGCATGCAGGTGCGGTTCTGCAAGGTGCTGGAGTATCTGCCCGAGGAAAACCGTTTCCTGGTTCGGGCCGGGGTGGGATGGCACGAGGGGGTGGTCGGGCGGGTCAAGATCGGCGCCGAACTGACGTCTCCGGCGGGGTATGCGCTGCACACCGGCAAGCCGGTGATTTCCAACCATTTATTGGATGAGGATCGGTTCACCACCCCGGACCTGCTGGCGGAACATGGGGTGCAGCGGGCGCTGAACGTCATACTGCTGGGCGATGGTCATCCGTTCGGCGTGCTGGAGGTGGATAGCGAGGCGCCGGGGGCGTTCAATGATCACGACATCGACTTTCTGCAGGCGGTGGCCAATCTACTTGGCCTGGCGCTGGAACGGCGGCGGGCCGAGGACGCGTTGCGGCAGGTCAACGAGACCCTGGAGCAGCGGGTCGCCGCCGAGGTCGCCGAACGCCGTCAGGCCGAGGACACGCTGCGGCAGGCGCAGAAGATGGAGGCGGTGGGCCAGTTGACTGGCGGCGTGGCGCACGATTTCAACAACCTGCTGCTGGTGATCATGGGCAATCTCGAGCTGCTGGGTCGGGGGGTGGCGGCGGACGAGCGGCTGTCTCGGCTGGTGGCGACGGCGCACAAGGGTGCGACCCGGGGGGCTCAGTTGACCAGCCGGCTGCTGGCGTTTGCCCGGAGGCAGACGTTGCGGCCGGAGCGGCGGTCGATCAACGACATGATCCGCGAGCTGGATGTGCTGGCCAGCCGCATGCTGAGCGAGTCGGTCGCGGTCGAGTTCGCGTTGGACCCGGCGGTGGGCGCCTGCGAGGTCGATCCGGCGCAGTTTAGTTCGGCGCTGCTGAACCTGGTGGTCAATGCGCGTGATGCGATGCCGGACGGCGGCACGCTGACGGTGTCCAGCCGGCACCTATTGCTGGATGCGCGTGGGGCGGCGCGGTATGCCGATGCCCAAACCGGCGGTTACGTGGTGGCGGAGGTGGCCGATACCGGGTCGGGCATGTCGCCGGAGGTGGCGGAGCGGGCGACGGAGCCGTTCTTCACCACCAAATCGGAGGGCAGGGGGACTGGACTAGGGCTGAGCCAGGTTTACGGCTTCGTGCGCCAGTCGGGCGGTTTCCTGACCATCGACAGCGCGCCGGGGGCGGGCACGCGGATCGGTATTCACCTGCCGCAGGTTGCCGCGCAGCCGGCCGATCCGGAGCTCGCCGTGGTGGAGGGAAGCGGTGCGGGCGTGATCCTGGTGGTGGAGGACGATGCCGACGTGCGCGAGCTGGTGGCGCTGCAGTTGGAGGATCTTGGCTTCGTCTCGATCATCGCCGGGTCGGGGCCCGAGGCGCTGGAGATCCTGGCCTCGCCGGACACGCCGGCGATCGATCTGCTGCTGACCGACGTGGTGATGCCGGGCGGGATGAACGGGGTGGAACTGGTGCATGAGGCGCGCCGGCAGCGGCCGCGGCTGAAGGCGCTGCTGACCTCGGGCTACACCGCGGGGCATGGGCCGGGGGAGTCGGGTGCGGCGGCGGCGGATCTGGCGTTGCTGTCGAAGCCGTATCAGCAGGCGGATCTGGCGCGGGCGATCCGGGAGGCGATTGGGCGGGGGTGATGCTTCGGGGTTGAGGTTTTGTCGCTGCGGGACTTGGACGCTCCGACCGGCATTGGCTGCGGCGGGGGGCAGGTCAATGAGGGTTTAGAGGCGCATTCGGGTGATGCCGTCCTTCAGTGACGGTCGGTTGAAGTTCAGCAGGAGCCCAAGTTGGTAGCCGCCGAGCCGGAGATAGGTAAGCAGTTGCGCTTTGTGGATTGGGTTTGTGGGATCGACCGCCTTTACTTCGACGACCAGGCTGTCTTCGATGACTATATCCATGGTGCAACGGGCGTTGAGTTCGATCGCTTTGTAACGCACCGGGAGCTTTTGTTGACGAACGAAAGCAATCTTGGCTTGGCGGAGTTCGTGGCATAGGCATTCCTCGTAGGCGCTTTCTAGCAGTCCTGGGCCGAGATGGCGATGCACCTCGATAGCCAGGCCTATCACCTGGCTGGTCAGGTCGGGTTTTCGGAGGTCTTCCACGGGGGTTTGGTTTCATTGTTGTCTTGGGGTGAATTGAGTGCCTGGGGTAATATGAGTTGGCGCGGTGAGGTTAACGAAGGGTGAATTTTGGGCACTCGGCGAGTTGGGTCCTGTCTTGCACGTCGTCGGTTGGTGTTTTTATCTTGCTCATCGGCCGATGGATGTTTGGGTCCTTGTGTTGAATTGGCGCGGTGAGGTGGGGGTTCGATGGGGTTGTATCTTGCACGTCGGTTTGACGCCGGTTTGTTTTCTGGTTCCGCACTAACACAAAGACACTAAGGCACGAAGATTGTGGCGTTGTCCGATGATTTGAATGATGGTCTGATCATTTCTGTTTTATCTTGTGCATTTAAGACCCGGCGACCGTTGCGTGGTTCAATTCGAGAACCTGGGTCAAGCCACGGTAATCTTTGACAGCTAGATCCACGACGTAGGCGCGCACGAGCCTACGACGATGGCTTCATGATTCTTGATGTGGGCATTTCGCATGTTCCACCTGTCTTCAACGTTTGCCGTTTATCTGCGTTGATCGGGCGTGCGCAATTGGACGTCATGTGACCTGTATTTCCATTTGGTCGCGGCCTGTTTGCAAGATGATTGGGCTGGGCGCACCGTCGGATGTTCCAAGGAGAAAGCGGCTTATTGTCGATTGCCCCAATGCGAGCGGACCTCATTTTAGCATCTGCGCAAGCCGCCAAACTTTTGCTACAAATCCGCAAGCTTCGGGAACCAGTGCGCGTTCACGCGGTCCGCCCGGAAGCGTCCGTTGAGTAGACAAGTTTCGAGCCTCAGACGCAGGGCCCTAAGCCGCCGGACCGATCGCCTGGGGCGTCGCGCGGCGGCGGAACAGCCGGCCGATCCGCAGCGCCAGCGCGGCCAGCGTCGGGGTTGTGGTGGGACGCAGCAGGCGGGGGTCGTAGCCGGCGAAGCGGCGGTCGTTCTCGGTCAGGCAGATTGCCATCAGATCGAGCGGCTTGAGGTCGATGTCGCTGACCGCCTTGCTGCCGTTCAGGGTGAAGTTGTTGTCGGCCGCCGGCTTGTCGCCGCCGTCGATGTCGCGCGCCAGGCCGACGCGTTCCCAGGCCAGGAAGATCCAGGCGCGGATGACGCGCAGCTCGAACCGCAGGCGGCGCCAAGGGCCGAGGCGCTTGCGGTGCCAGGCGAGCCAGTTGGCGAATAGCAGGATGTGGCGCGCCTCTTCCTGGATCACCGGTTCAAAGGTTTCGACCAGGGCGGTGGGGAAGTAGCCGGAGCGGCGGGCGACCTCGAACAGGCCGAAGGCGAAGAAGCTGTCGATGCATTCCGAATAGCCGGTGACCAGGTAGCCCCATTCGGCGTCGGGCGGCAGCTTGTCCGCCGGTTCGGGGACCAGGGCGATGCCGTAGCTGGCGACCAGGTTGGATAGCACCTCCTTGTGGCGGCCTTCCTCCCAGCCGTTGCGGCTGATGGCGTCGCGCCAGACCGGGTCTTCGAGGGCCTCGCCGTAGGCCAGCATGCGGGCGCGTGCCTTGGTCTCGGTGGTGACGGCGATGTCCCAAATCGGCAGGCTGGTGAGTCGGGCGAGCGCGTCGGGGTCGAGCTGCGGCCAGGCGATGACGGATGGTTTGTACGGGTTGAAGGTGTCGTGGAACATCTGGCAGGCGGCGTCGCGGTGGCGGTCGGAGCCGATCGGCAGTGGCCCTGGGGTCGGCCACAGCCAGTGCCGGGCGCGGCGGTCGGCGGCGTCGATTTCGGCCAGGGTGGGGGCGGGTGTGGGCGTGGTTGTAGGGGTGGATGTGGGCGTGGGGGGTGGCGTGACCGGCGTCGGGTCGGCGGCTGTCGGATCGGCGATTGTCGGGTCGGCGGTTTGCGGCTGTATCGTCATCCGGTGTTGCGTCGTCATCCGCTCGCCCTGGGTCAAGAGCCGCGTGATCACGAGACCGTTGGCGACAGCCCGCGCGGGTCGCCTATAGTTGTCCCAGGAGCCGCCGATTCGGGGGCTGCCGATTTGGGGGCCGGCATTCGGGGGCCGGCCGATTCGGCTGCACGGCGTAACCGGGCGTTAACCGATCAGGAGTATCCAGCAGCGGAATGTTGGCCGAACCGATACTCAACGATGCTGCCCAGATACTGCGCCAGGTGTTTGGCTTTCCCGGCTTTCGCGGCCAGCAGGAACCGGCGGTCAACCACGTCATCGCCGGCGGCGACGCGCTGGTGCTGATGCCGACCGGGGGCGGCAAGAGCATCTGCTACCAGGTGCCGGCGCTGTGCCGACCCGGCACCGCGGTGATCGTGTCGCCGCTTATCGCGCTGATGGACGACCAGGTGGCAGCGCTGCGCCAGCTTGGGGTCAACGCCGGGGCGCTGCACTCCGAGGTCGATCCGGCGGAGGCGCGCTCGATCACCCGCGACCTGATCGAGCAGCAACTGGACCTGCTTTACGTGTCGCCCGAACGGCTGTTGAGCAACGGCACGATGGAGCGGCTGGCGCATCTGCGGCTGGCGCTGTTCGCGGTTGACGAGGCGCATTGCGTGTCGGCCTGGGGGCACGAGTTCCGCCCCGAATACCGCGAACTGGCGCGGATTCCGGCGATGTATCCCGGGGTGCCGCGGATCGCGCTGACCGCCACCGCCGATGCGCGCACGCAGGCGGATATCCTGGCGGCGCTGCGGATGGACGCGGCGAAAGTGTTCGTGTCCAGCTTCCACCGCGCGAACCTGCGGCTGTCGGCCGCGGCCAAGGTGGGGGAGACGGCGCAACTGCTGGAGTTCCTGCGGCTCCATCAGGGCGAGTGCGGCATCGTGTATTGCGGCAGCCGGGCAAAAACCGAGCGGATGGCGGCGAAACTGAACGAGCGGGGGTTTGCCGCGGTGGCGTTCCATGCCGGGCTCGATCCTGAGCTGAAGCGGGACTCGCTGGCCCGGTTCCGTTCGGGGGAGCCGCTGGTGGTGGTGGCGACGATCGCCTTCGGCATGGGGATCGACCGGCCCGACGTGCGGTTCGTGGTGCATCTGGACATGCCGGACAGCCCGGAGGCGTACTACCAGCAGATCGGGCGAGCCGGACGCGACGGTGACCCGGCCGACACGCTGCTTTTGTTCGGCGGCCAGGATGTAGCGCAGGCGCGGCACTGGCTGGCGCAATCGGCCGCCCCGGAGGCGCGCAAGCGGGTGATGCACACCAAGCTGGAGGAAATGGTCGCGCTGACCGAGGCGGTGACCTGCCGGACGAAGTCGTTACTGAGCTGTTTCGGCGAGGCGCTGGACCAGGAATGCGGCCACTGCGATAATTGCGAGGCTCCGCCGGTGACGCTGGATGCCTCGACCGAGGCGCAGATGGTGCTGTCGGCGGTGTATCGCACCGAACAGATTTTCGGCGCCGGGCACATCGTCGCGGTGCTGCGCGGTGAGCGCACCGAGGGCGTGATCCGCCACCGCCATGACCGGTTGCGCACCTTCGGGGTTGGTGCCGCGCATGCGGCGACGTATTGGCGCGGGCTGATCCGGCAGTTGATCGCGCTGCGCGCGTTGGACGTCGATACCGCGGGCCATGGCGGGCTGTTCCTGGTGCAGGACGAGGCCAGGCCGATCCTGCGCGGCGAGGTGAAGGTGATGCTGCGGCAGGACCGTCCGCGGCCGGTGCGTACCGAGCGGGCGGAGCGTGGCCGGTCGGGGGCGGCGGAGAGCGCAACGGTGGGCGTGCCGGCGCCGGCGTCGCCGCAGCAGGCCTCATTGTATGAGGCGCTGCGGCTGTGGCGGCTGGCCGAGGCTCGGGGCCAGTCGATCCCGCCCTATGTGATCTTCCATGACTCGGTGCTGCGCGACATCGCCGCGCGGCGTCCGCAGACGCTGCAGGCGCTGGGCCAGATCAAGGGTGTCGGCGCATCGAAGCTGGAGCGCTATGGGCGGCGCGTGCTGGGCGTGCTGGATGCGCCGGTGCCGGAGGGGCTGAGCCGGCGCGGAAGCTGAAGCCGGGTTTCAGGGGACCACAGCAGCCGGTCAGTATTGCACCGATCCCGAACGCCATGCCAATAGTGTGTCGGGCTCTGCTTCAGGGGCAAAGCGACCTCAGCCAAGGGTGACGAACATGGCCAACGACAAGATGATGGCGCAAATCCGCGGCAAGGGCGGCTTCATCGCCGCGCTGGACCAGAGCGGCGGTTCGACGCCGGGCGCGCTGCGCCAGTATGGCATTGCCGAAAGCGCCTACAGCGGTGATGCCGAGATGTTCAAGCTGGTGCATGAGATGCGGGTGCGCATCATCTCCGCGCCGGCGTTCACCGGGGCGAAGGTGATCGGTGCCATCCTGTTCGAGGCGACGATGGATGGGCTGGCGCACAACAAAGCGGTTCCGGCGTATCTTTGGGAGGAGCGCGGCGTGGTTCCGTTCCTGAAGGTGGACAAGGGGTTGGAGACGGAGGCCAACGGGGTCAGCCTGCTGAAGCCGATCCCTGGGCTGGATGCGTTGCTGGACCGGGCGGTGGCGCTGGGGGTGTTCGGCACCAAGATGCGTTCGGTGATCAACCTGGCGTCGAAGACCGGGATCGCCGCGGTGGTCGAGCAGCAGTTCGACATCGGCGCGCAGATCGGGCGGCACGGGCTGGTGCCGATCATCGAGCCGGAGGTGTCGATCAAGAGCCTGGACAAGGCGGCGGCCGAGGCGATCCTGCTGGCGGAACTGACCAAGCAGTTGGACGGCTTGACCGAGGGCCGCCGGGTGATGCTGAAGCTGACGATTCCCGAGGTGACCGACCTGTATGCGCCGCTGGTGGCGCATAAGGGCGTGGCTCGGGTGGTGGCGCTGTCGGGCGGCTATAGCCGAGCGGAGGCGTGCGAGCGGCTGGCTGCGCAGCATGGGGTGGTGGCGAGTTTTTCGCGGGCGCTGGCGGAGGGGCTGCAGCACTCGATGAGTGATGCCGAGTTCAACGCCAGGCTGGCGCAGTCGATCGACGAGATTTACCGCGCCTCGGTCGAGAAGGTTTGAGGGTGCGGCCTGACGAGGCGGCGGGGTGATCGGCTTACGTGGTGTGCCGTTGGGTCAAGTTTCATTGGGTTCGACGTTCAAGGTGATCGCATTTGGATGTTCTGTCGGCGCCATTCGCCGGACGCGGTGTGATCGAGAGAAGCGGTTTGGAACCGCGGATGGACGCAGTTGCACGCAGATCAGGACTTAAGGAACCGTAGCCCGGTCCAGCTCCCTGTCGTTACCATCTGCCCCACCCTCACACCGCCTGCCTCGCGCATCATGTTGACCAGCGCGACCGCGACACCGAGCGGATCGCCGGTCGGATGGCCGCCTTGCTGCTCCACCACCGGCTTGCCGTTCACCAGAAGGCTGACGCGCAGTCGCGCCATGTCAAGATTCGGCCAGTCCTGCATCGCCGTCCCGGGCACAAGTGCTCCATTGGCAATACAATCCGCAAGCTGCTCAAGCGGCGGCCGAGTGAGCGCGTTACGGAATCGGGCGGACACGACCTCGACGGCCGGCAGCGCGACGACGGCCCCAGAGACCTCGCCACGCGTGTAAGGCGTGTCCCTGGCCGGTAGAGCGCGAGTGAAACGAAAAGCGACCTCGCCTTCGACCCCGAGATGCGGCACTTCGCTGGACGCTATCCGCGCCGGACTCGGGCGGATCATGCGCGCGAAGATCAAGCCTCGGGTTGGCTCTTTGCCCGGCGGCGCATTGGCTTTGAAGGCACCTACGGTCTCCCCGAGCAACGCGGCCAAGTGGTCCTGAATCGCATGCGCTTCCGCGACAGACGACGGCACCACAGGCAGCGCTTCGATCTGCTTCCCGCTCCGCCGAGCCTGGACGAGCAACGCCACGGCAGCGGCAATCTCTTGTTCGGTCATGAATGTGCTCTTTTCCAAGAAGAACCATGGCGAGGACAAACCGTTTTGCCTCGTCCACAATCTATCCGCGCCGCCGCAAGTAACGTCGCCGGGTCTGTGGAACGGTTTGACTGCGATCCGCCGTTCCTTCCTGCCGCCGCGGCGAACATCCGGTAGCGACTGTGCCCGCACTTGCCGAACACGTCCCCCGACTTGCCACAATGACCGGCTAGCGGGCGCCCAGCAGATCCCGGATATCGGGCAAGTGCTCGCGGCCCCAGTAGATCTCGCCCGCAAGGACGAACGTGGGGACGCCGAACACGCCCGCGACTTCGGCTGCGCGGCTGATCGTGGCGACCTCCGAGCGCAGCGCGTCGGCCTCGGCGGCAAACCCGGACCCCTCCGCGCCGGCCGCTGACAAGATTGCGCCGATCGCCGCTGGGCTTTCGATGTCCAGCGCGCGGCACCAGAAGCGTTCGAACACGCTGTCGTGGTAGCGGCGGAACACGACGTCCCCGGCCTGCTGGGCGAATAGCATGCCGGCGGCGGCCAGGGTGGAATCCCAGATTTTCTGCGTGCCGCGGATCGTCAAGCCGCGCTTCCGGGCCTCGCGGCGGCAATCCATGTAGCTGTAACGCACGCGGCGCCACTGATGGGCGTTGCGGGCTTCCTCGACGATGGTGCCAGAGGCATCCACCCGGGCGGAGCCAAGATAGCTCGGGATGTCGAGGATGTAGGGCCGCCAGTCGAGGCGGACGGAAACCTCGCGTTCAAGTTCGTAGGCAAGATCCTTGGCCAGGTAGGCGTAGGGGCTCTTGTAATCCGTATAGACGGTGATCGTCCGCGGCTCGGTCATCGCAATACCCGTCTCCACACGATCACAGACAAGCTGTTTTTCCTCTTGGGACACGGATACACGCGCAGCGGGTGGGAAACCAGGCCCTGCTTCTGAACCTAAATCCAAATTAGGCGATCCTGCTCGGTCAACCAATGTGCAACCCGGGTCTGGTTACGATCCTTCTCTCAAGCGGCCGGCTGCCGGTCGGCAAGCGATCCACCTCGACGGTCGCGGCCCGATCAGACATGTCCCGAAACAGACATTCGGGAAGATGGCCGACTGACAACCACGGGTCTCCGACAAATTACCACTTCAGGGCGGTTGTCGATTAGGCCAAATGGCGCAGTTGCACCCGCCGTGGAATTCGTCGCGCGTGACGTCGATCAATTCCTGGCGGGTCGTAGGTGCCCGGCGGCTTAGTGATCGACAAATCCGCGTAACTCCGCCATATGACGGACCCTTCGGACCCCCTATCAAGCCTCCCGTCCCGCGCCAGGGTTGTCGCCATGATGTCACGTTCCGGATTGCCGTTTCGCCACGCCATGCTCGCGCTGGCACTGTGCGCCGCGATGGCCGGCCTGGCCGCCGCACCGGCCCAGGCCAGGGTATTCGTCGGCATCGGCATCCCGTTCTACGGCCCGGGCTTTGGCCCCGCGCCGTACTACTATCCGCCGCCAGCCTATTACCCGCCGCCGGCGTATTACGCCCCGCCGCCCCCGGTGGTGTACACACCGCCGCAACAGGCCTACAACCCACCGCCGCCCGGCGGCCAGACCTGCTATGCCGGACCCTATGTCTGCCCGATGGAACGCCCGGTCGCCACCGGCGCCAGTTGCTACTGCCCGGGCAATGGCGGCCAAAGGGTATGGGGCCGATCCAACTGATGGCGGATGGCGACACCCCGCCCCACCACCGCCCAGACCAGCCCAATAACCCCCCCGACACTTCCGCTCCCGGACAAAACCCCACCCCCGGCTACGCCGCCGCGATCGAGGACTATGCGCTGATCGGCGACTGCCACTCGGCCGCGCTGGTCAGCAAGCAAGGCTCGATCGACTGGCTCTGCTGGCCCCGCTTCGACAGCCCGGCCTGCTTCGCTGCGCTGCTCGGCACCGCAGACAACGGACGCTGGCGGATCATGCCAACCGACCCGGTCACCCAGGTGACAAGGCGCTACTGGCCCGGCACCCTGATCCTGGAAACGCTGTTCGAAACCGCCTCCGGATCGGTCGCGCTGATCGACTTCATGGCGGTGGAAAAGGACACCCTGGTTCGCATCGTGGAAGCCCGCGCCGGGTCGGTGGCGATGCAAATGGACCTGTCGCTGCGCTTCCAATACGGTTCGGCGATCCCCTGGGTGACGACGCTGAACCACGGCAGCGGCATCCGCGCCATCGTCGGTCCCGATCAGGTCGTGCTGCACAGCGACGTCAAGCTGCACGGCCGAGCCATGACCACCATCGCCGCGTTCACCGCCGAGGCCGGCAAACGCACCCGCTTCACCCTGACCCACGCCGCCTCGCACCTCGACCTGCCCACCCCGCCGGTGGCCGACCTGGCGCTGGACGATACCGACGCCGCCTGGTCGGGATGGTCCGGCCGCTGCCGTTATCAAGGATCATACCGCGAACAGGTGCAGCGCTCGCTGCTGACCCTGAAGGCACTCAGCTACTACCCGACCGGCGGCATCGTCGCCGCGCCGACCACCTCGCTGCCGGAACAGCCCGGCGGATCGCGCAACTGGGACTACCGCTACTGCTGGCTGCGCGATGCCACCTTCACCCTGCTGGCCCTGACCCACGCCGGCTACCGCGAGGAAGCCCAGGCCTGGGGCGCCTGGCTGCGCCGCAGCGTCGCCGGCAGCCCGGCGCAGTTGCAGACCCTGTACGGCATCGCCGGCGAGCGCACCATGCCGGAGTGGGAAGTGCCCTGGCTCACCGGCTACCAGGGCGCCGCCCCGGTCCGCATCGGCAACGCCGCCAGCACCCAACTGCAACTCGACGTCTACGGCGAGCTGATCGACGCGATGTATCAGGATATGTCGCTCGGCCTGTCCCGCCCAGGCGCAAGCTGGCCGCTGCAGCGCAGCCTGATCGCCCACCTGGAATCGATCTGGCACAACCCCGATGAGAGCATCTGGGAAGTACGCGGCGGGTCGCGCCAGTTCACCTTCTCCAAGGTGATGGTGTGGGTGGCGCTCGACCGCGCGGTCCGCGGCGCCGAAACCTTCAACCTGCCGGCGCCGCTGCAGCGCTGGCGGTCGCTGCGCGGCCATATCCACGAGCTGATCTGCCGCGACGGTTTCAATCGACAGCGCAACAGTTTCGTGCAGTATTTCGGCGGCGAAACGCTGGATGCCAGCCTGCTGCTGCTGCCGCTGGTGGGTTTCCTGCCGCCCGAGGACCCGCGTATCCGCGGCACGCTGGAAGCCATCGGCCGCGACCTGATGGTCGATGGCCTCATCCGCCGCTATCGCACCAGCGAAACCCAGGACGGCCTGACCGGCGGCGAGGGCGTCTTCCTCGCCTGCAGCTTCTGGTACGTCGACAACCTCGTGCTGCAGAACCGCCACCAGGAAGCTCGGGCGATGTTCGACCGCCTGCTGGCACTGGCCAACGATGTCGGACTGCTAGCCGAGGAATACGACCCGATCGGCCGCCGCCAATTGGGCAACTTCCCGCAAGCGTTCTCCCACCTGGCGCTGATCAACACCGCGCTCAACCTCGACACCCACGCCGGCCCGGCCACCCAGCGCAGCCAGGGCAGCGAACCCGGCGATGGCAAGGCCGCCGGCGAGGCTTGAAACCATGAAAGTTGACCACACGCACACGACAACGAGCGAGGCGAGATCCGAGCGGCGAGATTCAGCGACGCAGTCCACGTTCGCAACAGTATCCGCGTTAATCAGCGTGCATCTGCGTTGCAAAACCTTAAAAGCGGAGGCGCAAATTTTTCCGGCGCCTAGGCCAGATCGACGGGCCAAACCGCGGACGCAAGTTCTGCCTGAAATGCGGCCCTTGCGGCATGATCGCGCCTGGGCCGAACGTTCAACGCCCGTGAATCATGCGACAAAACAAGGAGCTAGACCATCTTCGGCATGCGCAGTCAGGCTGATAAGGTTGCTCGCTCAGACAAAGAGCTAGAGCCGGATAACCGTTTACGGTCACCCTGAAGGCGCTCTAGCCTGCATCAGGGACCGGCGCGGCACTTCACGTCAAAATCAGCCCATCGTACCCAGCCTCCACCCCCGCCGGCAGGTTGGCCTGCATCCAGGCCCAATCCATCTCCGTCCCCATATGCGTCAATACCGTGCGGCGCGGCCTTAACCGCTCCACCCAGCCCAGCACGGTATCCAGGTTGGCATGCGAAAAATGCGTGTCGCTGCGCAGGAAACAATCCACCACCCAGGTGTCCACCCCCTCCAGCGCCGCGAACGCCAAATCGTCCAACGCCACGACATCGGTCGAGTAACCAAAATCCCCAACCCGCAACCCCAGCGTCTCGACCCTGCCATGGTTCTGCGCGAACAGCCGTACCGCCATCCCGGCGGCCTCGATCGTCTCCCCCGGCCGCACCGGCTTTGCTTCAAGAACAGGGCGAAAGAAGTGCGGCGGCTCCCAAGGTCTGAACGCGTAGCCGAACCGGTGGGTCATCTCCGCCAGCGTCTCCGCGGTGGCGAACGCCGCCAGCGGACGGTTGGCGATCCGGTTCAGGATGCGCACGTCGTCCAGACCGGTGATGTGATCGGCATGCGCATGGGTAAACAGCACCGCATCCACGCCGGGAATCCGACAATCCAGCAACTGTCCTCGCAAATCAGGCGAAGTATCGACCAGAAGCCGCTGATCTCGAAGAATCTCCACCACGATCGAGGTCCGCGTCCGCCGATTCCGAGGCTCAACAGGATCGCACTCCCCCCAGTCCCCGCCACCATCCGCGCCGCCGATCATCGGCACCCCCGCCGACCCCCCGGTGCCCAGCAGCGTCACCTTCATGCAGCGGCTTTCCGGAACAGCCGGCGGAAGTTCGCCGTCGTCAGCCCCGCCAGCGCATCCGGCGTCAGCCCGCGCAGCGCCGCCAGCACCCCCGCGGTGTGCGCCACAAAGGCCGGCTCGTTGCGCTTGCCGCGAAACGGCACCGGTGCCAGATATGGCGCATCGGTCTCCACCAGCAGCCGATCCAGCGGCACGTCGCGCGCGATCTCGCGCAGCTCCTGCGACCGGGGAAACGTCAGGATGCCCGAGAAGCTGATAAACCCGCCCATCCGCAACGCCGCCTCCGCCAGACCCCGGGTCGAGCTGAAGCAATGCAACAGGAAGTCGAACCCCCCGTCCCTCTCCCACTCTTGCTGCAAAATCAAAGCGATATCGTCATCCGCGTCGCGCGCATGGATGCACAGCGGCACCCCTGCCAGCCGAGCCCCCCGGATATGGGCGCGAAAGTTCTCCGCCTGAACGTCGCGCGGCGACTTGTCGTAAAAATAGTCCAGCCCGGATTCGCCGATGCCGATCACCCTGGAGTGGGCCGCCAGCGCCGCCAGCGCCTCCGGCGTCGGCACCGGCGCCTCGGCGGCATGATGCGGATGCACCCCCACGGTGCACCACAGCCCGGCATGCGCCTCCGCCATCGCCGGCAGCCCCGCCGACTGCGCCAGCGTCACCCCGATCGTCACCATCTCCCCCACGCCCGCCGCCGCCGCCCGAGCCATCACCTCGGGCAATTCCATCGGCGTAAAGTAATCCAGGTGGCAGTGGTTATCGACCAGCATCAGGCATCCACATAGCGCGGAAACACGCCTTGCGGAGCCGGCAACCTCTGCCCCTCGCTCAACGCCACCCCTAGCGAGGCGAACCCGCGCGCCTCCTCCGCCACCCCCAACTGGTCCAGCATCCGCCCCATGCTGCCCGGCATCACCGGCTGCAGCAGCACGGCGATCACCCGCAGCGTCTCCACCAGCACCCGCAGCACCGCCCCCATCCTGGCCTTGTCGGTCCGGTTCAGCGCCCACGGCGCCTGGCGATCGATATAGCCGTTGGCGGCGCGCACCACCTTCCAGACCTCCTCCAGCCCGTCATGGAAGGTCTGCCGCTCGAAATGTCCGCGCACCACCCCGAGCAGCGCATCAGCCGAGGCCAGCAGCGCAGCGTCGTCCTCGGTCGGCACACCGCGCATCGGCAGCACCCCGCCACAGTTGCGCGCGATCAGTGACAGCGACCGCTGCGCCAAATTGCCCAAATCGTTCGCCAGATCGACATTGATCCGAGTGATGATCGCCGCGTGACTCAACGACCCATCGGCGCCAAAGGGCTTCTCCCGCAACAGGAAATAGCGCAACTGGTCCAGCCCGAAGATATCCGCCAGCTTGCGCGGCTCGACCACGTTGCCCAGCGATTTCGACATCTTCTCGCCGTCCATCAGCCACCAGCCGTTCGAGCTCACCCGCTTCGGCAACGCCAGCCCCGCCGCCATCAGGAACGCCGGCCAATACACCGCGTGGAACCGGATGATGTCCTTGCCGACGAAATGCACGTCGGCCGGCCAGTAACGCCAGCGCGGCGCCTCCGGATCGGGAAACCCGCAGGCACTGACATAGTTCTGCAGCGCGTCCAGCCAGACATACATCACATGCCCCGGCGCATCCGGCACCGGAATCCCCCAGTTAAACGTCGTCCGGCTAACCGACAGGTCCAGCAAACCGCCCTTGACGAAGCTGACAACCTCATTGCGACGCGAAGACGGCGCGATAAACTCAGGATTCGCCTCGTAAAAATCCAGCAGCCGCTGCTGCCAGGCGGACAGCCGGAAAAAATACGACGGCTCCTTCACCCATTCCACCGCCGCCCCGCTCGGCGCCACCCGCGACCCGTCCGGCCGCAAGGTCAGCTCGGTCTCATCATAAAAAGCTTCATCCCGAACCGCATACCAGCCTTCATAATGACCCAGGTAGAAGTCCCCATTCGCCGCGATCCGCCGCCACAACTCGGCGCAAGACCGCTTGTGCCGCGCCTCCGTGGTGCGGATCCAATCGTCGTACGACACCCCCATGGCGTCGCTCATCGCCTTGAAATCAGAAGATATCCTGTCGGTAAAAGTCTGCGGATCAACCCCCGCCGCCGCCGCCGCCTGCTCGACCTTCTGGCCATGCTCGTCCGTGCCGGTCAAAAACAGCACGTCATACCCGTCCAGCCGCTTGAACCGCGCCATCGCATCGGCCGCGATCGAGGTATAGGCGTGCCCGATATGCGGCGCACCGTTAACATAATAGATCGGCGTCGTGACGTAGCAGCTCTGGGTCATGGCCATCTTCAGTTGGTGCCGTTCGCCATACCGGCAACGGCGACGAGGGTTTCGCCTATAACCTATGATGGCGCTAGGCGGAACGTTCAAAGCGCGTGAATCATGCGACAAAACAAAGCGCTAGTGTTCCTGCCCAGAAGTTCGCCGCAATATGCGGCGGATGTGCGGGATCAGCATGCTACTGAAAACAAAAAGCTAGGGTCCATGTTCAACCTGCGCAGTCAGGTTGAACATGGTCTAGCTTTCGCAGGCCGTGCCACAATTGACCCGACGCATCAACCTTGCGCATGCGGTGCAGTCGCGGACAAGCTAGCCAATGCACATGCGCCCACGTCATCGCCAAGAACACCGCGAGTCCCGGTTCGGAACACCGATCGCAAGGACTTGCCTATTTTGTAGCAAATAACCAACATGATAGCGTGAGTGACGCAGTCGATTATCGGCTGGCTGCCTTCGAAAAGCGGGCTGACGCAGCAGACGCGCGAATGCAGCATGTCGAATCGCTGCTGGCCGACATCCGCATGGAAATGGTGAACATCCGCAGCGACCTTCGGACCCTGCCGTCCAAAGCCGCCTTGTGGGGGATGATCGGCACGACGATCGCCATCGCTGTCGCCCTGATCGCGGTGTTCGTGGGCGTCCTGACCTACCTCCAGGCATTCCATATCCCGCACTGACATGGCGAGAACTGCGCGCGTTCGAAACTAGTAGTCCCTTTGTTCGGCCGGACAGCCGTGTCTCCATCTCGGCCTGCATCATGACACCGCGCCGCGCGGAGTGGCGCTCAAGACTGCCGCAGGCCACCGCCGGAGGCGGCGCGAAGCAGTCTTGACGGCTATGAGCACGGCGTAACGCTCGATCGTCTTGCCGAGCCATGGACCTTTACGCGGTCTGTTATCAGCCGCCGCAGGGCCGATGACCCCATCGTTCGTAGCCGTCGCCCTGTGATGCTAATCAGCCAGACGCAGTGAAAACGGAAGGCCAGAACATGGAAAGCGCAGCCTGGGTCGCGGCAGCGGCGATCGCGTTCGTCGGAACCCACTTCCTGTTGTCTCATCCTCTACGCCGACCGCTCGTCGCCGCACTCGGCGAGGGCACCTTCCTGGGCCTCTATTCCCTCGTTGCCATCGTGACGCTCGCAGCCTTGGCCTGGTCGTATTGGGCGGCGCCCGCCACGCCACCGCTCTGGCCCGTCGGCAACACGCTCTGGGCCCTGGCCACCATCGTCATGCTGCTGGCGTCCGTGCTGCTCATGGGATCGGTCATCCGCAACCCGGCGCTGCCGACCGGCGGAGCACCGAGCGCCGCCCCCGAGGCCGCCCGCGGCGTCTTCGCCATCACCCGCCACCCCATGATGTGGGCAGTCGCGCTCTGGGGCTTATGCCACATCGCGATCTATCCCATCGCCAAGAGCATAGTGCTCGCATCCGCCATCATCGTCCTGGCCCTGGTCGGCTCCGCCCTGCAGGACCGCAAGAAGCAGCAGCTCCAGCCCGACACCTGGAAAACGTGGCAAGCGAAGACAAGCTATTGGCCGTTCGTCGCCGTCGCCACGCAACGAGCTCGCCTGGGTGGGTTCGGCATGCACGCTTTGGCAGGCGGACTGCTGCTCTGGCTCGCCGCCACCTGGGCTCACATCCCGCTCTCCGGGTGGGCCGCCGGCATCTGGCGCTGGATTTATTGACCGCTCTGCATCGACCCACGGGTCACCAGCGCAGCGTCCAATACTACCGCCGCAATAATATTACGCTACCGATGTCAGACCCGGCGGACCTTAGTGCCATTGTGTCTTCGTGTTGAACCGGTGCTGCGAGAATCAGTGGTGGTGAAGCGATGGCACAAGGTCAGGAACTGGCTGCCAGCACCCCCAAGCTGAAGTTTTCCCTTGGTTCCCTTTGCACGGCAATCCTCTCACCCGGCTGTCCGGTTATATAAAGAACCCAAGGTCCAAGTCGCTGCATCAACGCCCGGAACGGTGAACATTGAACCGCTGCGGACCCCTACCGCGGCCGCGCCGCCAGCCGGCGCTCATAAGCCTGCGCCAGCAACGTGCTGGGAAACAGCAGCACGAAATAGATCACCGCCACCACGGTATAAACCTCCAGCGGCCGATACGTATCCGCCGTGATCAGCGTGCCGTTGTAAAGCAGGTCCGGCACCGCGATCGTCGACACCAAGGAGGTATTCTTCAACTGCGTGATCGACTGGTTGACGAACGGCGGAATCATCCGCCGGACCGCCTGCGGCAAGATCACCCGCCGCATCACATGCCACCGCCGCAGCCCAAGCGCTCGGGCCGCATCCCACTGCCCCTGCTCGATCGAGATGATGCCGCCGCGGAAAATCTCCGCGTAGAACGCCCCGGTGTAGCACGACAACGTCATGATCCCCGCCACCACGGCCGGAATCTGGATGCCCAGCAGCACCGGCAGCGCATAGTAGAACCAGACGATCTGCACCAGCAGCGGCGTGCAGCGAAACGCCTCGATGAACGCCACCAGCGGAATGTTCAGCAACCACGAGCGCGACAGCCGCCCCAGCCCCAAAGCCAGCCCGATGATCAGCCCGATGAAGATCGTCGCCGCGGTATAGGCTAGGGTAACCAGCACCCCGCGCCACAACAACGGCGCATAACGCAGCAGGAAAACGAAGTCCCAATGGTAGTGCAAACCGGGCCCCCCGCCGCCGCTCGGCCGTCAGAACGTCAGGCCAGGCGGAATCTGCGCCCGGGTGACGCCGTACTTCGCCAGCCCCTGCAACATCCATTCGCGGATCTGCCCGGTGCCGCGGCTCATATCCAGCCACGCGTTGATTACCTCGCGGAACCTCGAGTCCGGCTCGCGCTGCAGCCCCAGGCAGCTCGGCAGCGCCACCGTCGGGTCGGTCAACAGGTAGAACGGACCCAGCGACGGGTTCTTGCCGACCGTGGACAGCCCCAGCAGCGCCGCCTGGATATGCGCATCCGCCCGGCCCGACTGCAGCGCCAGCGTGCACTCGTCGCGCGACTTGAAGCCGACCAGGTTGGCTTTCGGGCAATACCGCCGAGCCACCGTCTCGTGCAGGCTGCCGATGTCGAACACGATGGTCAGTTCGGGCTTGTTCAGGTCGTCCCAGGTCTTCGGCACCAGACCCTTCTTCGCCAGGCAGCCGAACGGATGGATGATCATCGGGTGGCTGAAGGCGATCGACAGCGCCCGCTGCGGCGTCGGGTTCAGCGCGAACGCCAGGTCCACCTTGTTGGACTGCAGGTCGAGCACCGAGTTGCCATAGGTCGACTCGACATACGCCAGCTTGGCGTCGAACACTTTCGCGATATCCAGCGCCATCGAGATCGCCGCGCCCGACCACTCACCGGTGGCGAGGTCCTTCTGGAAATACGGCAATTCCCCCGGCAACGCGGCAATCCGCAACACGTTGGTGCGGCGGATCCGGTCATACGTGGACTCCGGGGCGGTGTCGGCGCGGGCGCTGCCGATCAACCCCGCCATCAAGGGAAACCCCGCCACCACCGCCAGCTTGCGCCGTCCGATGCCGCTGCGTCCCGGGTCCTTCGTCATCGCTTCGATCCTTCCGTTGCCCGATCCCCACGCCTACCACGCCGAACCGACAGGCGGCACCGGCCGAACCCGGCGCGGCACCCCATGCAAGCCACAGGCCGATCACCCCCGCCGTTCGGCCCCCCGCCCCACCGGCAAAAATCCACCCCCCCGGCATCAACGGGGTCGGCCCGACTCGGCGAGCCGTCCTATGCAGCCGCTGGTTCAAGCATGATCGCGGCCCGGGCGGAACGTCCCCGGCGCCCGCACCGTGCCATCGAACCAGCGACGATTTCAGCGCGCGGCCAGGCTGACGAGGCGCCGCGACGGCAGGGAGACACAGACGCATGATTCGGTTCGTGGCAACAGCCGCGCTGGCGATGTTGGCGCTGCTGCAGGCATCGTGTTCGGCCAACACGCCAGGCGAGCAGCAGTCCCTGGTGGATCGGTCGGCGCTGACCGTGCAGGACATCATGACCCAGACGTTGTCGAAAGATCCCGCGAACCTGCTGCGCCGCGCCAAGGCCGCGCTGATCTGCCCGCGCATCTTCAAGGCCGGCTTCTTCTTCGGCGGCGAGGGCGGCAACTGCGTGCTGCTGGCTCGCGCCGGCAATGGCACCTGGTCCTATCCGGCGTTCTACACCATCGGCAGCGGCAGCTTTGGCTTCCAGTTCGGCATCACCGATAACGAGTTGCTGTTGCTGATCCTGACCGAGAAAGGCCTCAACGCGGTGCTCGACAGCCAGCTCAAGTTGGGGGCGAACGCCGGCATCGCGGTGGCCACGCTGGGGGCCGGCATCCAGGGCTCCACCACCACCGCGGTCGGCGCCGATATCGTCGCCTTCGCCGCCTCGCGCGGATTGTTCGCGGGGGTGGCGCTGGAGGGCAGCGTGATGTCGGCGCAAAGTGCCTGGAATCAGTCGTACTACGGCCAGCCCTACGCATCGCGCCAACTGGTGATGCAGATGCAGGGCAGCAATCCCGGCGCCGATCCGCTGCGCGACGTGCTGACCCGGTACGGCTCCTCCGCAACCCCGACAACGCCCCGCCCCGGCTTCGCCCCGCCCTATCCGCAGTATCAGCCGCAATCCTCGAGCGGCAGCGCCCCGACCGGCTATGGCGCGCCACCCCCACCCACCGGATACGGCGCAACGGCTCCCTCGCCCGGCGGGCGGGCGCCGGTGCAGCAACAGAACCTGGCGCCCCGCTAGTGTCCCAAGTCTGAAGTTCGCCATCTCGGGCGAACATCAGTCTGGCAACGCCAGCTCTTTATTTCAGTGGCCTGCTGATCGCATAAGTCCGCCGCCACCTTGCGGCGGACTTCCGGGATCAGATCCACCACTTCCCCAGCCAAACGGCACCCGCCCGTTGTCCGGCATGCCACAGCGCCGCCGACCCCAGCGCCCCACGCCAGCCGATCAGCCGCAACGCCGCACTTTCATCCGCCAGCCCCGCCTAGCGCCAGCGCCCTGCAGGGTAACCAAATCAATGTCCCGGTCAGGCTGGTCTTGCGCGCCGCCAGGTTGATCCGAAATAACCTGTGCGATGGCGCATCCGTGGCCCGGTTCACCACGGCACAAGCGTCCATCGTCTCCGCCATGCGGGTCGCCGCCGGATTGACCCGATGAGTGGTGTGTGATGACTCGGGACGAACCACATGGGTTTAGATAATGGTCGCTTTCAAACTTCCGCTGAACAGTCGGGTTGGCCAAGGCCAAACCTTCAAGGCGCCGGCCGGGACCAAGCGCGTTCGCGAGTTCAAGGTCTATCGCTGGAACCCCGATGACGGCAACAACCCGAGCACCGATAGCTTCGAAATCGACCCGGATGCCTGCGGACCCATGGTTCTCGATGCGTTGATCAAGATCAAGAACGAGATTGATTCGACGCTGACCTTTCGACGCTCCTGCCGCGAGGGTATCTGTGGGTCCTGCGCGATGAACATCGATGGGTCCAATACCCTGGCCTGCCTGAAGCCGATCGAAGACGTCACCGGGCCGGTGCGGATCACCCCGCTCCCCCATATGCCGGTCATTAAGGACCTGGTTCCCGACCTGTCACAAGCCTATGCGCAATATCGTTCGGTGAAGCCCTGGCTGCAGACCGAAACCGCGGCCCCGCCGAACGGTGAACGGTTACAAAGCAAGCAGGAGCGTGCCAAGATCGACGGCTTGTGGGAATGCATCCTGTGCTTCTGCTGCTCGACCGCTTGCCCCAGCTACTGGTGGAACGGCGACCGCTTCCTCGGACCAGCCGTCTTGCTGCAAGCCTATCGCTGGATCGTCGACAGCCGCGATGAGGCCACCGGCGAGCGGTTGGATGAACTGGACGACTCGTTCAAGCTATACCGTTGCCATACGATCATGAATTGCACGAATACCTGTCCGAAGGGTCTCAACCCAGCCAAGGCGATCGGCGCCATCAAGAAGCTGATCGTCGAGCGGCAAAATTGAGGCAATTCAAGCAGCGGTCGTCGGGTACCGTCAAAGGCCTGATTGAATAGCCGGCGCGCTTGTCCAATGCGCCTGCGGCGTATCCGACCATGTCGAGCCCAGCGGTTGCATGGATAACCACGTATCCGCCAACTTGCCCGCCTCGGTCCGCTAGGATTGCATCCCGGCACGGCTCCGAGCCTCGCCGGTCGCCGGATCGGTCCATTTGAAAGCGAAACGGAACCACGCTCGGTCACCCTCGAATGAATGGTCGTGGACGACGATCCGGATACCGGGCCGCTCCTGCTGGACCTTGGCGATCTCGGCAGCGTAGGCGTCTCGTGTCACTGTCCGGTCGCCGCTTTCATCGTGGCGGCTGTAGTGATCGCCCACACAACTCGGCACGAGAGCGAATTGGCCGCCATGCCAGACCCGCTCCCAGCGGTCGAACAGTTCAGTCATCGTCTGCTGTTCTGACATCGAATGCCTTTCTGTCGGCTGCTTTGTCACGGAGCGCACGGCACCACTGGCGCGAACCCTGCGTCACGCCAACCGCAACCAACGAGCAATAGAATTCGCCTATCAGGACTTGCACGGCAACACCGAGCGTGTGGCCCACCGCTTGATCATGGCGTATTAGGGGGTCCGGTCGCAGCGGAACCGAAAGTGCTTTTCAACCGGCTAACGCCCTATGGCCTCGGCTTCCGACCCCTCGGAGACACTGGACGTGCTTCAGGGTGATGCCCAAAGCGGCCGTGTCAAAACTCAGGGTCAGCGTTGCCGGCCCCGCCGATCGTGGCGACGAACCCGAGCATCGCATCGATCAGGCTTGCCCGTCGATCCCGCTCCGCCACGAAACCAGCCAGGGCGATCCCAAGAGCCGGAACATAGTAGGCTGCCGTCCCCCAGTAGCCGACGTGGCCGTAAACGTCGGTATCGCCTGCCCGCGTTGCCATCACGCCAAGACGATAGCCGTCGCCACCTTCGGCCTCGGTCGGCGTGAGCATCTCCGCCAACGTCGCCTTCCGCCGCAGAACCCTTCCCTCGAACAATGCCGCGGTGAGACGGCCCAGATCGTGAACCGACATGACCAGTCCGCCGCCTCCATAGGCGTCCATGCTCGGGTGGAGATCGGTCATGTCACGGCCTCCTGCGAACTGACGACGTCGGGGCGAGACATCGGTAGGCGGCGCCTCCACCCCCTCCCACCAGGTTGCGCGGAGCCCATGCCGTTCGAAATTCAACTCGCCGCGGACCGCCGCGGCTTACACGTTCGATCACCTCGCCCAGCAGAACGTAGCCGGTGTCGGAATAATGGTACACGGCGCCGGGCTCCCCAGCCGGCTTGGCCAGTGCGACACCGATCCGGACCTGCTCCATCCGCGTCCACGCTCGAGAAGGGTACTCGAACGCCGAGGCGGGATAGCTCGGGTCGTCGGTATGGTCGGCCAAGCCGGACGAATGGGCGAGAAGATGGCGGATCGTGATGCGCTCGCAGCAAAACCCCCCGGACCGAAGACACACGCAGGTCGCCTCATCGAGGTAATCGACAATAGCATCGTCGAGGTCGATCCTTCGTTCTTCGGCGAGCCGCAGAACGGTCGCGGCAGTGAAGGTCTTGGTGTTGCTGGCAACGCGGAACGGTGTATCGAGCGTCATGGCGCGCTCGATATCCTCAGCCTGAGGGTCGGAGGCAATACCGATCGGCAGGTCTATGAGTCTGTCCGGGATCATGCCGTTGTTCTTGCGAGCCTACGCAGCATGAGGCGCACCGAGGCGAGCAGCAAGAAGGCGCGCGCTTTGCGGTTCAAACACTCCCAGTCCTTGGCGAGGCGGCGACAGCGATTGAGCCAGGCAAAAGTTCGTTCCACGACCCAGCGCCTGGGTAGTACGGTAAACCCCTTTGCATGGTCCGACCGCTTGACGATCTCCACGTTTACTTGGGCCATGATGGTTCTCATCGCAGCTTGAAAGCCTGCACCCTGATATCCGCCGTCCGCATAGAGCTTCAGCAGGAACGGGTAGAGCCCGAACATCGTGGCCATCAGCATCGCGCCGCCATCACGATCCTGAAGGTCAGCCGCATGCACGATGGCATGCATCAGCAAGCCTGTCGTATCGACGACGATATGGCGCTTCTTGCCCTTGATCTGTAGAGTCGAGGACGGGCGCGGTGGCGAAGTGCCCCGTTTCCCATCCCCGCTCATCAAACCGGACGTGCGGATTTCCCGCATCCGGCTTTCCGACTGGCTTCACCGCAAGGCCCACGGCGACGACCGACTGCGCTCGCGTCGAAGGCTTCGGACGGCCAACTCCCCATAGACATGGTCTCGGGAAAACTGGTCCGTTCCGCGCGCCTGCACTTTGTGTCGTTGACGGAGGAAGTGCCGCGTCCGGTCATAGACATGCTGATCAACGGTCTCGTATGCCGACGCGAGAGCGCCGTAGGAGAAGTAGGCCGACCAACCGCGTAGGACGCGGTTCAACCGTGCCCGCACTTCGTCCCAAGCGCCCTTGTTGCCGGGCACCAGCAGTTCGCCGACCTTCACCTTGACCCGCTGCACGCTTTTCTTGGACGGGCTCGCCCCCAGGTACCAGCGGCCCCCATTGGGCAGGTGACGCGGTCCCAGTGTGTAGCCAAGGAAGTCGAAGCCTTCACGCCGGGCATTCTTCACCGAGGTTTTCGCCTCGTTGAGCGTCAGCCCGAGCTTCGTCATCACCGCCTTCGTCCACGTCAGCGCCTCTTCCGCGTGTCCGCGGCTGAGGATGATGAAGTCGTCGGCATAGCAGATGACATGCGCGCGGAACGCCTCGCCGCGTCCCGTCAGGCGCCAATGCTTCAGGAATCGGTTCATGTAAATGACGGAGAGCAACGGACTGGCGACCCCACCCTGGGGTGTGCCGCGCGTGTTGCTCTTGCCACCGCTCATGCGCCGTTTCCCGTCGCCATCCCGCTCCTCGACCGGCACTTGCAGCCACAGCTTGATCAGCCGCAGCACATTCCGGTCGACGATGCGGTTGTCAACGCCGGTTGAAAACTGACCCACCGGTGGCGTGGGGCGCCGGTTGAAAGTTGACCCACCCGGCTGCCTCAGGACGCAGTGGTGCGTTACGGCATGTAAGCCTGCCTCGCTGTTGGGCGCCGAGGTCAAGCCCCGCAGCCGCGCAGCGGGGCGTCGCAGACGCCGGGCTTGAGGTCGGCGACCGACGGCGGGATCATGGGTTCGGCCGGTTCTCGGCGATCGGCCCTGGGAGAGCCGTAGTTGCCGCATCGACCTGTGACGGTGGGTGAGGCGCGGACT
This sequence comes from Rhodopila sp., assembly GCF_965277825.1. NCBI lineage: Bacteria > Pseudomonadati > Pseudomonadota > Alphaproteobacteria > Acetobacterales > Acetobacteraceae > Rhodopila > Rhodopila sp. The sequence goes on from NZ_OZ255846.1 coordinate 3,322,741, forward strand.
TTGGCATGATGCCGCCCTTCCTCTTGTCGCGCAGCCGGTAGCTGTCGCCGCCAATCTGCACGACGGTCGCGTGATGCATCAGTCGATCGAGCATGGCGGCCGTCAGCACGGCATCCCCGGCAAGTGCCTGATCCCAACTGCCAAAGGTCAGGTTCGAGGTCAGCACGATCGACCCGCGCTCATACCGTTTGGCGACCACCTGGAACAGCAGGTTCGCCTGATCGCGCGACAGCGGAAGGTAGCCAATCTCGTCGATGATCAGCAGCCGATACATCGAGACGGCCCGATGCAAGGCTTCCTTTAACCGACCTTGGCGCTGCGCGGTTTCCAGCAACAGCACCAGATCGGCCGCCGGCATGAACCGCGTCTTGATCCCAGCCTGTGTCGCCAGGTACCCCAGGCTGATGGCGATATGGGTTTTGCCGACCCCCGATGGTCCCAGCAGGATCACGTTCTCCGCGCGATCGATGAAGCCCAGTCCTGCCAGGTGCTGGATCTGCTGCTTCGGCGCACCGACCGCAAACGCGAAGTCGAACTGGTCCAGTGTCTTGATCGCCGGGAAGCCTGCAACCCGCGACAGCATCGTCCGCGCCCGGGCCCGGCGGGTCTCCAACTCTCCGCGCAGCACCGTCTCCAGGAAGTCGGTGAAGGATGCCTCGGTCGCGGCCGCGGTCTGCGCCGCGGCGGCGTAGCTCAGCGCAACCCCGCTCAGCCGCAGGTCCAGGCAAAGTTGGGTCAGCCGCTCGTGCTGGAGATTCACCGAACCGCCTGCGCGGCCAGGAGAGCCTCATAGACGCTGAGCGGATGCTGGATCGTGATGGTCTCCAAAGGCTGTCTGATCGACACAACAGGCGCCGAGCGGGGTACATCGCCCTGCCACGGACCCGCCAGCGGCAAAAGCCTTTCCAGTTCCTCCGCAAGCAGCTCCGCCGGAGCCCGCCCGGTCGTGCCGTGCAGCCGCACATTTGCCGTGTCGCGCAGCCACTTGCGGCCTTCGATGTTGGCCGTCGCGGCATCGACCTTGACGCCGAGCGGACGCAACCGGCTGTCCAGCGGCACCCAGAAGCTGTGGCGTAAGTATCGGATGAAACGTTCGACCTTGCCTTTGGTCTGCGCCCGGTACGGGCGGCACAGTCGGGGCAGGAAACCATGGTGATGGGCGAAGTCGCGGAACCCCGGTTGCAGCCGATGCTTGCCCGGACCATACGCATCCCGGCCGATCACGACCGTGCGCATGTTGTCGTACAGCACCTCGTGCGGCGTGCCGCCGAAGAATGCGAACGCCGCCTCGTGGCAGGCGATCAGCGTCTCCAGCCGCTCGTCGGTGACGAACTGCACGTAGGCCATCCGGCTGTGACCCAACACCGCGACAAACACCGACAGCGGATCCGCGCCGCGGCGCATGACCGCCCAGTCGACCTGCATCTGCCGACCTGGCTCGGTCTCGAACCGAACAACCAGGTCGGGAACCGCCACGGGCCGCAAGGATGCCAGATGCTCACGCAGGATGGTGATCCCGCCGGTGTAGCCACGCAGCCTCAATTCGCTCAGCAGCACGATGCCAGGAACCCGATCCGGATCTGCAGCCGCCATGCGCTCCGACAAAAACACCTTGTGGGCGTCAAGCTTCCCCTCAACCGCTGGACGCGCCGTGTAGCCCGGGTCCTCCGTCGATTTGAGATAACGCTTCACTGTGTTGCGTGACACGCCGGTACGGCGGGCAATCTCCCGCACGCTCAAGCCCTGCCGCTTCAAAATCCGGATCTCCATCGCGCTCTCCGCCAGAACCACAGGTCCCTCCGGCAAAGCGCACCACACTAAACACATGGGTCAGTTTTCAACCGGCGGGGTGGGTCAGTTTTCCAGCGGTGGCAACACGGCGGCCCACCGATCTCAGGAGGTCCGCGTGCGGGATTGTGTCGAAATACTTCGACAAGTCGGCGTCGACGACGTCGGTATAACCCCGGCATAGCAGCCGGTGCGTCTCCTTGACGGCATCGATCGCGCTCCGACGCGGCCGATAGCCGTAGGCACCATCCTCGAAATCCGCCTCGAAGACCGGCTCCAGCACGATCTTGGCCGCGGCCTGAACCACCCGGTCCCGGATCGTCGGGATGCCGAGCGGCCGTTCGCCGCCACCGGGCTTTGGGATCATCACCCGCCGCACCGGATCAGGCCGGTAGGTCTTCGAGACGAGGTCCTCACGCAAGCTCGCCAGCCACCCCTCCAAACCCGCCGCCTCGATCTGCCCGAAGGTCATCCCGTCCACGCCTGGCGCACCCGCATTGGCGTGGGTGAGCGTATAGGCGCGCAGAAGGATATCCGCACGGCAGATCTTGTCGTAGAGGATGTAGAAGCGGAAAGCGGGCTCCGCCTTCGCCTTGCGGTACAGCTTTCTCTGAAGGCTCCTGATCTTATCGGGTGTTTCGAGGCTCATCGCCAATCACCCCCACTTCGCCAACTTCGAAAGCACACCAGAAGTCAGGGTCCTTTCCTCTGCCGGCGTTACCCGGCTTCGACGGTCATACGACCCTGTCCGACACCCGTCCGATCCACCGCTCCGAAGCGGTGTTGAAGCCGCGACCTCCGACCCGGACGGGTCTCCCTCGATTACCCGCATCACCATTCCAACGTGCTGTGTCCAATACCCCGGCAGACCAGACAGGTGCGTGTGTCGATTGCTTCCCTGTCCGCGCGGCCTTCCCCGAGCAAAAGGCGGGTCGGCGTCTGCATCGACTCTTTCGAGGCCTGCTCGAACTTCACTCACGTTACGGCCCGTTGGATCGCTCGGCCGCCCAGGGCGGCCTTTGTCACGAGGCTTCGACGAGACCAGTTGCCCAGCCGCGCCGCTCGTCAGCTTCCGGATCAATCGACAACTCTCCGGATGGAACCTTCCTCCATAGATGATGCGCGCCTTCGAGGCGCACTCTTGCCTGCGTCGTAGCCATGCGGATCGATGCAGGCCCCCCTTTTTCAGCGCTTTTGACGCTTTGACTGTCGATCACCGCGGCGGTCGGGCTGGCTGTTCGATCAGCCAGTTCCCGGCATCGCCCATAGAGCGTGTGGTGGATGCTTTGTAGCGTTCCGTCGTACGCCCAGCGGTCGAGATAATCATGGATCGTGCTGCGCGGCGGCAGATCCTTGGGGATGTCGCGCCATTGGCAACCAGTGCCCAGGATATACATCAGGCCGTTGACGATTTCCCGCACATCCACCGTGCGTTTGTTGCCGCCCCGTTTGGCGGGAGGAATCAACGAAGCGACTTCGGCCCATTCCCGGTCGGTCAGATCATGGGTGTATCGCAAGCCCTTACGGTCATGCTGGCGGCGTGTCTCTGGGGTCCACATCAGGCACCTCGTAAATCGGTGCCACGCATAGAGTCATAGCCGATTCGAGCCGGTCAACCACCCGCAGACCTAAACGATTTGCGTGACTCGCATTGTTCTCGGACGGACACTATGCCCCGGGCTTCAACTGAAATAGAACTGAAAGAGGCGAACGATCGGTGCTGGCGGGCGGCGTCGCCGACCCCTGGATAACACGGTTTGATCGAGCTAGGCTAACTGATCACTATCGCAGGCAAGGCGATGGACCCGCTGCTACGCGTGATCAGCGCCGCCCACCTGAATGCCATCCTGAAACCGACCGACGGGCTGGCTGACCTGCCGGTGCGGAACGTCACCATCGTCACGGACCGCGCAACACTGATGTCGCGGATTATCCGGTTGCGGCTGACATATGCTGGTCCGGCAAACGCCTCGCCGGGCAGCCTGATCATAAAAACCGGCCTTCCTGAGCGGCAGGGCAGCGAATGGTCGAATGGGCGCCAGGAAGTCGCTTTCTATCTTGACGTGGCGGCATCCCTTCCAGCCGGTCTCGTGCCACGCTGTTTCGAGGCGCATCATGCCGACGCCGCAACCCCCTGGCATCTCGTTCTCGAAGACCTGACCGACACCCACGCAGTGGCAACGGAGTGGCCGCTGCCCCCGTCGGAAGCACAATGCCGGACGATCGTCGGATCACTCGGACGTTTACATGCCGCGTGGTGGGAGGATCCGCGGCTGGGCGTCACCGTCGGAGCGCGGCTCGACGATGCCGCCATGGACCGGTTCACCCGGCAGGTAGCAGCACATTTCGAGGTCTTCGCGGACCGCCTCGGCGACGAACTCTCAGCCGAGCGGCGCGCGTTCTATGCAGCCCTCATCGCCGCCGCTCCGCGGTTGCATCAACGCTATCGCGACGCCAAGAACATCACGCTCGGGCATGGCGACGCCCATGTGTGGAACTGCTTCCTGCCGCGGAATGGAAGCGACGGCGCGCGGTGGTTCGATTGGGATGGCTGGCGGATCCGCGTTCCGACCAACGATCTGGCCTACATGATGGCCGTGCATTGGTATCCGGAACGCCGGCAGCGGCTGGAATCAACGTTACTTGACCATTACCATACCATCCTGCTGGAGAATGGCGTCCGTAGCTACAACCGTACGGACATCGGGGAAGACTACCGCCTGTCCGTGCTGTGGCACGCGGCCACGCCGCTGTTCCAGGCGGGACTGAAACTCCCGCCGGTGATCTGGTGGAACAACTTCCAACGCATCATGGCGGCGGTGGACGACCTGGGATGTCGCGACCTGCTCGGCTGATCCCGATGCGGAAAGGCTATGCAAGGTCTTTGCAACCAGTTTTCAGCGCAATTCCTATCGGCGTGCATCGGCCAGCATCGGCGTGAATCTGCGGTTCCAACCCGCCTCTCTCGGTCACGCCGCGTCCGGCGAATACCGCCGACGGAAAATCCAGATGCGATTTACCCTGCCCCGATCCAACAAACCCCGTGGCAGCCCAGACAGTTGCGCCGCGCTGAACGCTAACCAAACCCCGACAACCGCTCGCCGCAACATTGACCGCCGTTCCCAAACCCCACGCCGCCAATCCCCAGCCGGCAAGGCATTTCTTCCGCCGCCCCCTTGCACCAGCCACCCATCTCCCCATCTCCATCCATCCGAGAACAAATCACGAACTTTCAACCACGAATTTTGAGCCCGATGCCCAAATCCGCCTCCCGAACGCCCGCCGCCCCAACGCCCGCCTCGCCAAACCCCGCCGCCAAATCCAACAAACCAACAAAGCCCCAACCCGACAGCCAACCCCAACCCACCCCGCCCTACCACCGCGACGCCATCTTCCACCACCACGGCCCGTTCAGCCCAAGCTTCATGACCGAGGCCATCCGCACCCTGGTCCGCACCCTGCCGCTCGACCCCGACGAGCCCCAGGCCTGGCAAGACCGCCGCGCCCACGCCGCCCTGCTCGGCCTCGCCGCCCTACACCCGCGCGACGAGATCGAGGTGATGATCGGCGTCCAGGCACTGGCCGCCTACCACGCCGCCTCCGCCTGCTGGCGCATCGGCATGAACCTGCGTCGCCCGCACGGCGAAAGCACCCGCCACATCACCACCGCCGCCTCCGCCGCCCGCACCTTCGATGCCATGCTGCGCGCACTGGAACGCCGCCAGGTCAAGCCGCTGGCGGTGCCGATCGGCCGCCCCGCCCCCCGGATCTGGACCCCGGACGACGAAAACCCCAGCGCGACGATGGACCACATGCTGGATCGCTGCCTCGCCACCCGGAACCGCGACGCCGCCAACGACCTGACCGAACCGCCCATCGCCTGGACCGAACACGACCTCGCCGCCGCCCGGGAATTCCTCGAACGCGAGCGCATCGAGCAAGAGAACGAGGGCCTCGACATCGCCAACACCGAAGGCATCCTGCCCGGCGGCGGCATGATCGTGATGGAAGACCCGACGCCCCAGCAGGCCGCCTACCTGGCCCGCCGCGTCGGCCTGGGATACCGCCGTGAATTCGAGGCCAACCGCCTCAAAGGCATCCACCAGTTGCCGAAAATCCGCCCGATCCGCCCCGGCGACCTGATCCCATGACCGCCGCACCCCAGCCCCGCACGCCGGCCGACCAACCCCCAACCGCCAGCCCATCCACCGCCAGCACATCCATCGCCAACGCCCCCGCCAGCACGCCCGCCGCTAACGCCCCCGACGCCGCCAACGCCACCACCGCCGCACCCGCACCCGCCGCCGCCACTACCCCTACCACCCCTACCACCCCTACCGCCCCAACAGGTCGCGCCGAACAACTGCTCGGTGTCGTGCTCGCCATGCTCACCCCCCTGCTCACCATCGGCAGCGCCGAGGATGCCCGCCTCGCCGCCCACCAGGCGATCGCCGCCTACCACACCGGCGGGCACTGCAATCTGGTCACCATCTCCCAGATCGTCGGTTTCGCCATCGCCTCGCTGGACAATCTGCGGCTGTCGGCGCCGCCGGACCTGTCGCTGTCGATGAAGCTGAAACTCCGGGGCAACGCCAACGCGCTCAGCCGCACCTCGCTGCAGGTCTCGGCCGCCAGCGCCAATCCCCCGCCGCCCACCGCCGACCCCCCCACTGCCGACCCTCCGGTGCAGGCGCCACCCCCGGCTCCCGAACCGGATCGCGACCACGCCGGCCACCACGCCACGGCGATCGCCGAACTGCGCAAGGTCCGCGACCAGCTCCGCCAGGCCCAGGCAGCCGAACCCACGTGCCCGAGTGCCGAACCGCTCACCCAGCGCCAGCGCGACCTGGCCTGGGCCAACGCGATGACCGAGGTCGCCGCCGAATACAGCACCGGCCTCGCCGAGCTTTCCGCCGCCCAGCAGCGCATCGAACTGACCCGGATCAACGCCCTGACCCGAACCGCCGGCGCCCTGACCCGAGGCGGCCCGTCACTGAAAACCCGCCTGCTCAGCGCCACCTCCCTGCAGTCACCACCCCCGTTCGGCCCATCCCGGCCCGCGGCATCCGAAGCATCTCAGCCCGCACCATCCCACCACAACCCATCGCCGCGCGGCGCGTCGCCGCGAAGCCCATCGCGGCTCGACCCATCACCGCAAAGTCCATCGCTGAAAAAGCCGCCGCCGCCAGATCCATCCCAGCAACGACCGTGATGGGAAGTCACCGCGCAGTGCTGGCATCGTCGAAAGCGCGAAACCCACGCCGCGATAAGCTGTCCGATGGCAGTCAAACCGGCCGCCAACCGCAGCGGCATCACTACGGGACTGGCGTATGAGTAGCAGGAGCGACGAAACACCAGTTCATGCCGCGACCGAAACTTTTGTATGGCGGCCTTTCGGTCGGCACTTCCGGCTGTAGGCAATTTCCCACATCGCTTAATCGTTCCGCCGCCAGACTTCTTCCTGCAGCACGCTGGCAAAGATGACCCATCCGATCAACGGCGTGATAGCCCAAGCCGCTGGCTTATCGACGCCGCTCGCCGCACTCGCCGCGGCCGCCGATGTTCCAACCATCGCCAGGCTGACCGCCGTGGCCTCATCCAGCCGCTTTCGTCCAAACAAAACCCACGAAAACCCCGACACGCCCAACAGGTTCAACCCCCAGAAACCGAGCGCAGTGCTGCGCGCGTTGCTCGGCTTTGCCAGCAACAGCCGGTAGCCGGCATAGCCAAGCAGCCCGTCCAAGACTGTCCATGCGATGCCGAAGACCGGCCCTGGCGGTGTGAACGATGGTTTGCGGAGCCTGGCATACCATGCGGCCGTTATCGGATGCCCCGGCGTCGGCCCGCGAAGACCGCCGATGACTTGCGCCGCGATCACTCCGGTCGAGGCAGTCACCAGCGCGAGCATCTTGTCCATCGAGGCATTCTCCAAGCTGACCGATAGGATGCGTCAACGGTCCGGCGCTGCCCCGGTTTCCCGCCACCTTGGCCAGGTATGCGGCAGATTCGCCAGCCTGGCCGCCATCATTGCCCGCTGCCTCCCATTCAACCGCCACCATTGCCCGCTGGCTCTCATTCAACCGCCGCCGGTGCCGCTGGGTCTGATCAGACCAGCCCGCCCAAGCCGCTCAAACCGCCTCCCCGGCGCACCATCCGCTGGCCCAGGCCCATTGGAAGTTATACCCCCCGAGCCACCCGGTCACATCCACCGCCTCACCGATCACGAACAGCCCCGGCACCGCGTTCGCCGCCATCGTCCGAGACGACAGATCGCGCGTATCCACCCCGCCACAGGTCACCTCCGCCTTGGCGTAACCCTCGGTCCCCGACGGCCTCACCTGCCAGCCCGACAACCGCGCCGCCACCGCGCGCAGCGTTCGGTCCGGCACGTCCGCCAGCCGCGTCGCCTCGGCCGCGCCGGCCAGAGCGCTCGCCAGCCGCCCCGGCAAGCGCTCACCCAATACCGAACCCAGCGCCGCCCGCGGCCGGCTCCGCTTGCGCGCCAACAGAAACGCCGCGGCATCGACCCCGACCAGCAGATCGAGCCGGATCGGCCCCTGCCGCCAATACGAGGAAACCTGCAACACCGCCGGCCCCGACAGCCCGCGATGCGTGAACAGCACCGCCTCAGCGAACGCCGCCCGTCCGACCCCGACCTCGCAATCCACCGAAACCCCAGCCAGCGGTCGCATCAACTCCAGCAGATCGCCATCAAAACAAAGCGGCACCAGCCCCGGCCGGATCTCGGTCAGCCGCAGCCCGAACCGTTCGGCCAGCCGATACGCCAGCCCCGAGGCCCCCAGCTTCGGAATCGACAACCCCCCGGTCGCCAGCACCAGGCAAGCGGCGGCAACATCGCCATGATCGGTCTGCACAAAAAAAGCATCCGCACGAGTGGCATCGACCACGCGATGCCCCAGCCGCAACTCGACGCCGGCGGCCGAACACTCCGCCAGCAGCATCGCCACGATCTGGCGCGCCGAGCCGTCGCAGAACAGTTGCCCCAACGTCTTCTCGTGAAACCCGATGCTATGGCGGCGCACCAGCGAAACGAAGTCGTCCGGCGTATAGCGCGCCAGCGCCCCGCGGCAGAAATCGGGGTTGTCCGACAAAAACCGCTCGGCCTGGACCCCGGTATTGGTGAAATTGCACCGCCCGCCGCCCGAGATCAGGATCTTTGCCCCCGCCCGCGGCGCATGATCCAGCACCAGCACCCGGCGTCCGCGCTGCCCGGCGCGGATCGCGCACATCAGGCCCGCCGCCCCGGCCCCCAGGATGATGACGTCATACATCAGTCGGCCAAAACCGAGCTGCGCGTCATCCCTGCTCCGGGATCGGCCCGATCCGGCTCAGGATCGCACCATAGGCGAAGCTCCCAGCCACCGGCACCCTGCCGGCGACCAGGAACCTGCCCCCGACGCAATGCGTCAGGCCAGCGATAAAGCCCGTGGGTCGAAACGAACGACAATCTGCTCCCGCGCTACGCTATCCGGCTAGCATCGGCGCGGCCCTGGCGCAACGCATCAGGGCGCCGCCTGAACCGGGGCCCGTTCAGGCCGGCCGGTCGCGGCTTGACCCCAAGCGGGGTGCTGGATGAACCGCTCGACGCGGAGCTTGGCATTCTGCATCGGTGAGCGGGGACGCCGGGCTTGAGAGCGTTTTGCTGGATACCTGCGCGGTGATCCGGCTGGCCAACGCCGAGGCACTGCCGGCTGGTGTCATCGATACGCTCAGATATGCCAGCAGCACCGGCGGCCTGTTGGTCTCGACCGCGTCGGCCTGGGAAATTGGCCTGCTCAGCCGACCGAGACCCAGCCGAGCGGCTGGGCCGATCTTCATGCTTGACGCCAAAACCTGGTTTGCCCGCTTCCCTGCCGGCCCAGGCATCAAGGAAACCCCGATCACCGCGGCCATTGCCATCGACGCTTCGTATCTCCCCAGCGGCTTCCATGCCGACCCGATGGACCGGATGATCGTCGCCACCGCCCGCCACCTCGGCGTCCCGGTGGTGACCGGCGACCGCAAGATCCTGGCCTATGCCGAGGCGGGCCACGTCAATGTCATCGCCTGCTGAGGGTGGGCGGCGATCTCGGCCGGTCGGGCGACAACGGGTCGGGAGACAACCTTGCCGCCCGATCCGCCACGGTCTAGAAGCCCGCACCCCATTCCCATCACTCCACCCACGGACCCACCCCAATGAAGCAGCAGGCGAACCTGATTCGCGCCGGCCAGGTGATCGAGCATGAAGGCCGCCGCTGGACCGTGCTGAAACAGCAGATCATCACCCCCGGCAAGGGGGGCGCCTTCATCCAGGTCGAGATGCGCGACCTGAAATCGGGCAACAAGACCAACGAACGCTGGCGCACCGCCGATACCGTCGAGCGCCTCACCACCGAGGAAAAGGAATACACCTACTCCTACAGCGACGGCATCAACCTGGTGCTGATGGACCCCGAAACCTATGAGGAAGCCCATATCCCCGCGACCCTGATGGGCGATGCCGCGCCGTTCCTGCAGGACCAGATGAAGCTGGTGGTCGACCTGGTCGAGGGCGACCCGGTGGCGATCCACCTGCCCGCCTCGGTGGTGCTGGAAGTGGTCGAGGCCGACCCGGTGGTCAAAGGCCAGACCGCGTCGTCCTCGTACAAGCCGGCCAGGCTGTCGAACGGGGTGAAGACCGCAGTGCCGCCGTTCATCGAGGCCGGCGAGCGCATCGTGGTGCGCACCGAGGACGCCTCCTACGTCGAGCGCGCCAAGGGCTGATGGCGTTCCGGCTCTCACCGCATCTGACCGTGATGGCGAACGCCGCGCAGAAGGCGGCGAAACGGCTGCTGCGCGACTTCGCCGAGGTCGAGCAGTTGCAGGTCAGCATCAAGGGACCGTCGGACTTCGTCTCGCAAGCCGATCTGCGGGCGGAACAGACATTGCGGGAGGAGCTGAACAAGGCGCGCCCCGGCTACGCCTTCCTGATGGAGGAATCCGGCGCCTCCGGCTCGGACAACTGGACCTGGCGCTGGGTGGTGGACCCGCTCGACGGCACCACCAACTTCCTGCACGGGATGCCGCACTGGGCGATCAGCATCGGGCTGGAGCGCCGGCTGCCCGACGGCGGATCGGAGGTTCATGCGGGGGTGATCTATGCCCCCGCGGCGGACGAGATGTTCTGGGCCGAGAAAGGCACCGGCGCGTTCATGAACGAACGCCGGCTGCGGGTCTCGGCTCGGCGCGAGATGGACCAGGCGGTGTTCGCCACCGGGATTCCGTTCGGCGCGGTGTCGCCGGTTCGCCAGCTTGCGTTCAGCCGGACGCTGCCCGTGCTGATGCCCCAGGTCGCCGGGATCCGCCGATTCGGCGCGGCGGCCTTGGACCTCGCCTGGGTGGCGCACGGAAGGTTCGACGCGTACTGGGAGTTGGGGATCAAGCCATGGGACATCTGCGCCGGTGTCTTGCTGGTGCGCGAGGCGGGCGGCTATGCCACCGATGTCGCCGAGGGCGATCCGCGGCAGACCAGCAACATCGTGGCGGGGAACCCGCATCTGCATGCGAAGTTACGCCCGATCGTCGCCGAGGGCATGCGGCCGGCGGCGTAGTCTCGGGAGGCGCCGAATGCAGCGGATCATCGTGCAGCAGGCCGACATCACCACGCTGGCGGTGGATGCCATCGTCAACGCGGCGAACCAGTCGCTGCTGGGCGGCGGCGGGGTCGATGGCGCGATCCACCGCGCCGCCGGCCCCGAACTGCTGGCCGAGTGCCGCGCGCTGGGCGGCTGCCCGACCGGCCAGGCCAGGCTCACCAAGGGTTACCGGCTGCCGGCCAAGTATGTGATCCACGCCGTCGGGCCGCGCTACCGCGACGGCCGGCACAATGAGGCCGAACTGCTGGCCGGCTGCCATCGCCACAGCCTGGAACTCGCGGTGGCGCATGATGTGAGGACGATCGCGTTTCCGGCGATCAGTTGCGGGATTTATGGCTATCCGATCGCCCAGGCCGCGCGCATCGCGGTCGGCTCGGTGGCGGCGTTCCTGGCGGATGACCGCTCGATCGAGCGGGTGGTGTTCGCCTGCTTCGGGGCCGAGGTGCTGGCGGCGTTCCAGGCGGCTGCCGGTTGCAGCGGGTCCTCGCATCGGGCGATGTGACACCGCTTGGATCGGCTAGGGTGGTGGTCGCTGCCGGGGAGTTGCACGCTGGCCGCGACGCATAAACAATGCTTCGGCGCGCTCGCTGGTCGGTCGGGTCCGGTTCACCATCATCGCAGCAGCGCGGCCGGCGTGCCGCCCGCGATGACCCGGCCGGGGCGTGCCGGCGCGCCGCCGCCGGCCGGTTTCATCGGAAAAGGTTTTCCATCATGTCCACAACGTATGGCGCGGCTGAGTTGCCGGAGGTGACGCGCCCAACAGTGTCCTGGTCGGCAATCCTCGCCGGGGTGGTCCTGGTTGTCGCCATCGAGCTCTTGCTGGGGATGCTTGGCGTGGGAATCGGTCTCGGTTTGGTCGCGCCGCACGCCGGCGGCACGCCTGACGTCGGCGGTGCCAACCTTGGCGGTCTGGGCATTGGCGGTCTGGGCCTTGGCGGTCTGGGGCTTGGTGGTTTCGGCAAGAGCGCCGGCCTGTGGTGGCTGGTCAGCACGGTCGTCGCGCTGGTCATCGGCGGCTATGCCGCCGCCCGGCTCGCCGCGGTGCCAGGACGTTTCGACGGTGTGCTGCATGGCCTGGTGATCTGGGGGCTGACCCTGCTGCTGACGGCGTATCTGATCAGTGCCGCGGCCGGTGGCCTGATCGGGGGGGTGATCGGGGGAACCGTGTCGGCCGCCGGCACGGTGCTGGGCGGCGCGGTCTCGGCGGCGGTCCAGGGTGCCAAGGCGGCGCAGCCGGATAGCGAGCAGATCACCGGCAGCGATCCGAACCTGCTGCAACAGCAGTCGGAGAGCCTGCTGCAATCGCCGACGCCGCCGGACCCGGCGAGCATGACCCGGCCGGACGCGGTCAAGGCGATCGGGCAGCAACTGCCCGACCTGGCGGCGGGCGGCGACAAGACGGCGGCGGCCAAGCAGCGCATTGCTGCGATCGTCGCGGCGCAGGCCCATATCAGCCCAGACGACGCGCGCAAACGGGTGGATGACGTGCAGGCCAGATTCGACCAAGCTCGGGAACAGGCGATGCAGACCGCGAAACAAGCAGCGCAGGCGAGCGCCGCGGCGGCCTCGCACGCGTCGCTGCTGGCTTTTGCCGGGCTTTTGATCGGCGCCATAGCGGCGGGCAGCGGTGGCGCGCTGGCGTCGCCGCGGATCGCGGCTCCCGTCGGCGTGGCTGGGCACTGGCGGGCGGCCGAATTCGCTGATACGCGGAGCGCGGAGAGCGCACCACCGCCGACGGCGGAAACCGCACGACTGCCGCCGGCGACTAGCGCGCGATCACCGACGGCGGATAGCGCACAACCGCCGACGGCGGAAACCGCACGACTGCCGACGGCGGATAGGGCACGATCGCCGACGACGGAAACCGCAGGACTGCAACCAAAGGTAGGGCTGACCGACATGAACGAGGACGAGATCAAGGGCACCGCGAAGGATGCCATGGGCAAGGTCAAGGACGCCGCCGGCGGACTGACCGGTGATACCGGCATGCAGGCCGACGGCAAGCTGGATCAGGCGACCGGCAAGGTGCAGGGCCAGTACGGCGCGGCCAGCGAACAGCTTGGCGGCATGGCGGACAAGGCGTCGGACTACGCCGGGCGCGCCGGTGGCGCCATGGGCGATGCCGCGCACGCGGTGCGGCGCAAGGCCGGCCAGGCCGGAGAGACCGCCTATGACGCCGCGACGCAGGCCGGACAGTATGTCGGCCAAACGGTCCAGCAGCAGCCGCTGCTGTCGTTGATCGGCATCGCCGCGATCAGCTACGCGGTTGCCTTCTTCATCCACTCGCCGTCCAGCCCGTTGGCGCCCGAACCGCCGCCGCGGCGCTTTCTGCGTTAGGCGGATGCCTGACGCCCGGTTTGGCCGCACCGGGCGCCGGGTCACCGCGGGATGGCCAGACACTTGGGCCGGCGCTTCGGCGGAACGCCCGCGGGCTGACCGCGCGGCCCGGACGCATCCGCGAAACTGCCGGTGTGGACGTTCCGCCCGATCATGCCTGGGGCGTGCTGACGCAGGGCGGCTGCTGGTTGACAGGCGCGGCTGGTCCGCGACCAAGATTCGCGCCCGCCGGGTTTCTTGCTATGCTTGGGTGTTATCGACAGGAACCCGCGATGATCACCAACACCACCTTCTACAGCAGTTCCAATGGTGACCGCTGGCAAATGCTGCACGACGACGAAACCGGGGTCTATCGGGTTCGGCATGCGCCGAATGCCGCATCCGGCGGGGGGATGACCGAGGTCGCCCTGCCTGAGTTCCTCAGCCAGAGCGGCGCGACACCGCAGGGCGAGGCACTGCGGACGCTGCTTGAGCAGCGCGGTGCGGTCGATCCTGATCTCGACGCCTAGATCGTTTCTGGCAAGTGCCAAAGCGACGGATCGAGGTTGACACGCGTGCATGCCGCGGTCGCGATTGGCCGCCCGAGCCGCAATCGTGCTGCAGACGCTTTGAGGGTGACCGTTCGAGCCAGGCCGATGCTGCTCTAGAGTGCTTTCAGGGTGACCGTAAACGGTCACCGCGCTCTAGCTCTTTGTTTGAGCGAGCAACTTTATCAGCCTGACTTTCCAGCCAGGCTGATGCTGCTCTAGAGCGCTTTCAGGGTGACCGTAAACGGTCACCGCGCTCTAGCTCTTTGTTTGAGCGAGCAACTTTATCAGCCTGACTTTCCAGCCAGGCTGACGTTGCTCTAGGCGTCCAGCACGGCGCGGATCTTGCTGGCCAGGGCGGCGTAGCTGAACGGTTTCGGTAACAGTTCGGTGCCGGGCTCCAGCACGTCGCCATGGACGATGGCGTTGCGCGCGTAACCGGTGGTGTAGACCACCTTCAGGCCGGGCCGGCGCTGGCGGGCGGTGTCGGCCAACTGGCGCCCGGTGATGCCGCCGGGCAGGCCGATATCGGTGAACAGCACCACGATAGCCGGGTCCTGGGTCAGCACCCGCAACGCCTGGTGGGCATCGCCCACCACCAGCACATGGTAGCCGAGTTCGCGCAGCGAGGCGGCGGAGTGCTCGCGCACCGCGGGTTCGTCCTCCACCACCAGGATGGTTTCGCCGCGCCCCGATTGTGGCTTGCTGACCTCTGCCGGGGTTTCGGCCTTGGCGCCGTCGGCCAGCAGGCGGGGCAGATACAGCTTGACCGCGGTGCCCTGCCCCGGCTCGCTGTACAGTTTCACGTGACCGCTGGACTGCTTGATGAAGCCGTAGACCTGGCTGAGGCCGAGGCCGGTGCCGTGGCCGACGTCCTTGGTGGTGAAGAACGGTTCGAACACCCGATCCAGCGTGTCGGCGTCCATGCCGGTGCCGGTATCGCTGACCGCGATCATCACGTATTGGCCGGGGCTGATTTCGTCATGGGCGGCGGTGTAGGCGTCGTCGAGGTGGGAGTTGGCGGTCTCGATGGTGAGCTTGCCGCCTTGCGGCATGGCGTCGCGGGCGTTGACCGCGAGGTTCAGCAGCGCGTTCTCCAACTGGTTGGCGTCGGCGGCGGTGCGCCACAGGCCGCCGGCGAGCACGGTTTCCATCGCCACCGCCTCGCCCAGGGTGCGGCGCAGCAGTTCCGACATGCCGGCGACCAGCTTGTTGGCATCGAGCGGCTTGGGGTCCAGCGTCTGGCGGCGGGCGAACGCCAGCAGGCGCTGGGTCAGCGTGGCGGCTCGCTGCGAGCCTTGGGATATCATGTCGAGCGCGCGCCTGATGCGCGCTTCCTCGGCGCCGAGCGGGATCTTGGTCAGCATGCGGGCCAGGGTCTCGACGCCGCCGCCGATCACCGTCAGCAGGTTGTTGAAGTCGTGCGCGACGCCGCCGGTGAGGTGTCCGATCGCCTCCATTTTTTGTGACTGACGCAGGGCTTCCTCGACCTTGGCGCGGCGGCCGATTTCGGTCGCGACCCGGGTCTCCAGCATTTCATTAGCTTCAAGTAATGTATCCCGAGCCTGTTGGCGCAGGCGGGCGAGTTCGAGGTTGGAGCGGACGCGGGCGGCCAGTTCGCCGCGGTGAATGGTTTGACCAAGTAATCATCGGCGCCGGCGTCGAGGCCCTCGACGCGGGCTTCCTCACCGGCGCGGGCGGACAGCAGGATGACCGGCAGGTCGCGCAGTGCGGGATCGGCGCGGATGCCGGCGAGCAGGCCGAAGCCGTCCATCCGGGGCATCATCACGTCGGACAGGATCAGGTCGGGGCGGCGGGCTTGGGCGGCGGCGAGGGCTTGCTGGCCGTCGCGCACCGCTTCCACGTCATAGTGCGGGCGCAGCAGGCGGCCCACGTAGTCGCGCATGTCGGCGTTGTCGTCGGCCAGCAGGACGTGGCGCCGGGGCCGGTCGCGGTCCAGGGGTTCGCCGCCGAGCGCGGACAGCAGGCTGGAGGATTCCATGTTTTCGGCGGTGCTGGCGCGGGTCGCGGGGTCGCTGTGCCTGGTTTCGGCTTCGGGGGCAGCGGCTCCGGGGGCACCGGCTGCGGGGGCATTGACTGCAGGGGCACCGGCTCCAGGGGCAGCGGCTCCGGGGGCAACGGCTGCGGGGGCATTGGCTGCGGGGGCACCGGCTGCGGGGGCGTCGGCTGCGGGGGTTTCGGCTTCGGGCAGCCAGCGTAGCGCTTCCTCGACGAAGCTTGCGGCGGCGATGCCTTCGGCGGTGACGCGGGCGATGGTTTCGCTGATCCGGTCGGGCGGCAGGTGGTCGCGGCCGAAGCGCAGGCGGACCGACACCGTGGTGCCGGTATCGATGCGGCTGTGCACGCCGATCGCGCCGCCGTGCAGGCGGACCAGTTCGTTGACCAAAGCGAGGCCGATGCCGGTGCCTTCCATGGTGCGGCCGCGCTGGCCCTCGATACGATGGAAGCGGTCGAAGATGTGCGGCAGTTCGGCCTCGGGGATGCCGATGCCGGTATCGCTGACGGTGAGGATGGCCGACTGGTCGTCGTCGCGGGCGACATCGAGCCCGACGGTGATGCCGCCGCTCAGGGTGTATTTGAACGCGTTGGAGACGAGGTTGAGCACGATGCGCTCCCACATCTCGGGGTCGACGTAGAGCGGGCGGTCGAGGCGCGGGCAGTTGGCGGCGAGCCGCAGGCCGGCGCGGTCACAGGCGGAGCGGAAGGTGCTGGCGAGTTCCTCGGTGTAGGCACCGAGTTCGATCGGCTGGAAGCGGGCGCGCACCCGTCCGGCCTCGATGCGGGAGAAATCCAGCAGCGAGTTGACCAGGCGCAGCAGCCGCAGGCCGTTGCGATGCACCATCGACAACCGGTCGGCGGCGGCCGGGTTGGGCTTGCCGAGGGCGGCGATCTCTTCTTCCAGCGGGCCCAGCATCAGGGTCAGCGGGGTGCGGAATTCGTGGCTGACGTTGGAGAAGAAGGCGGTCTTGGCGCGGTCGATCTCGGCCAATGCCTCGGCGCGGCGGCGTTCGGCTTCGTAGATCCGGGCGGCGCCGAGGCCGGCGGCGATGTGGGCGGCGATGAGGTCGATGAAGCCGGCATAGGCCTCGTCGAACGGGCGGTGTGGGTTGAGGCCGGCGATGAACAGGCCAGCTGGTCCGGGCTGCTGGCCATGCGCCGGGATCTGGCTGATCAGCAGCCGGCGGGGCGGCTTGTCCCAGGCTCCGGTGGGGACGCCGCGCACCGCATCGAGGTCGCGCAGGTCGCCGGCGGGGCGGTCGGCATGGTGTCCGGCCTGGTGTTCCGCGGCCGGCCAGGGCAGTTCGGCCGGCCCATCGATCCGGTCGGGGGCCGGCATGTGGTCGGCGGCGGCATGAAGGCACAGGCCTGGGCCGTCGCCGTTGGGCAGGTAGATCAGGCTGAACGGCAGGTCGCGGGAGTTGCGGGCCAGCGCGGCGGCGACGGCGGCGAGCACGTCGGCTTCGGAGTGCACGCCGGCCAGTGCGCTGGCGAGGTCGCGCAGAGTGGCGAGGCGGCGTTCGCCGACCACGCGCTGGGTTTCCTCCATCACCACGCACAGCATGCCGCCGATGCCGCCGTCGTCGTCGGGCAGCGGGCTGTAGGAGAAGGTGTGATAGGTCTCCTCGGCGTAGCCGCTGCGTAGCAGGAACAGCATCAGGCCTTCGTCCCAGGTGGCCTGGCCGGTGCGGATGACGGACCGGATGCGGGGGCCGACATCGGGCCAGATCTCGGACCACACCTGCGCCGTCGGCTGGCCGAGCGCCGCGGGGTGTTTGACGCCGAGCGTGGGGATGTAGGCGTCGTTGTAGAAGAACGTCAGGTCGTCGCCCCAGGCCATCCACATCTGGTAGCGCGAGGTCAGCATCATGCGCAGCACGGTGGTCAGGCTATGCGGCCAGGTGGGGCGCGGTCCGACGCCGCTGCTGGCCCAATCGGTGGCCTCGATCAGGCTGGCCATCTGGCCGCCGGCGAGGGTGAAGGCCGAGCCGGAGGCAGGGTCGGCGTGATCGCCAAGCGACAAGGCCGAGCCGTCTATTAGCCGGTTGGTTGCAGACACTGTGCAGTCTCTCCCGCGGGTGGGTTCGGCGGCCGCTATATTGGGCGGTATAGGGAACGACCCAGCCGGTTGCACGTTTTGTTTCACGGGAACGTGACAGAGATTTAAGGTCAGGCCGCCGCGGCGACGGTCAGGGCAGCAGGCGGCGGGCGATGGCGGCGGCCTCGGTCATGTCGCGGGCGACCGCGGTGGCGCCGGTTTCCATGCCGGGTGCGGCGTAGCCCCAGAGCGCGAAGATGCTGCGCAGGCCGGCGCCGCGGGCGGCGATCACGTCGTTGCGGTGATCGCCCAGCATCAGCGCGCGATCGGGACTGCCCCCGGTTTGCGCCAGGGTGGCGAGCAGGTGGGCCGGATCGGGTTTGCGCGCGGCGAAGCTGTCGCCGCCGCCGACCATGCAAAGCAAGCGCAGCAGGCCGCAGGCGTCGAGCAGCGCGCGGGCCGGCCGTTCCGGCTTGTTGGTGCAGACCGCGAGTTGCCAGCCGTCGTCGACCAGGCCGCTGAGCACCGGCAGGACGCCGGGGAAGGGTTTGCTGTCGATGGCGGCGTGGGCAGCGTAGTCGGCGGCGAACTGGTCGAGGTCGGCCGGGTCGGGCTGGCGTTGATGGGCGGCGAAGGCTCGGGTGACCAGCGCGGCGACTCCGTCGCCGACCATGGCGGCGACCTCGGGGTGGCTGAACGCCGGCAGGCGGCGGGCCGCCATCAGGCGGTTGAGGCAAGCGGTGAGGTCGGGGACGGTATCGACCAGGGTGCCGTCGAGGTCCAGCAGCAGGGTGCGCGGCACTGTGTTGCACTCCGATACGTGAATTGAAGCAATGGCATAACGGTTGAATTGACATTACGGCTTCGTTACCGCTAGACCGTTTCGGCCTGGTTATGCAGGCTGAAGATGGTCTTGCTGTCGTTTTGATCGCACGCCTGACGATGGCATGCCTGATCGTCTCACGCCTGATGGTTTCATGCCTGATGGTCTCATGCCTGATGGTCTCATGCCTGACGGTCTGATGCCCGACGGTCTGATGTCCGGCGGTCTGATGTCCGGCGGTCTGATGCCCGGCGGTCTGATGCCCGACGGTGGTATGCCTGACGGTGTCATGCCCGACGGGTTGTATGGCTCACCCGGCGTGGGGACTGGGCGGGGTGCGATCGAGCAGATAGCGAAGCAGGGTCCGCGCATGCAAGCAACCGCCATTGTTCTCGCCGCCGGGCTTGGCACCCGGATGCGGTCGTCGCTGCCGAAGACGCTGCACCGGTTGGCCGGGCGGTCGATGCTGCGCCACCTGCTGGCGACGTGCGAGGGTGCGTTCGAGCGGATCGTGGTGGTGCTGGGGCCGGACATGGACACGGTGCGGCGGGAGGCCGAACCGCATGTCTGCGTTTTACAGCAGGATCGTTTGGGCACGGCGCACGCGGCGCTGCAGGCGGCCGGGCATTTCGGGACTGGGCTGGTGGCGGTGCTGTATGCCGACAATCCGCTGATCCGCGCGGCGACGCTGCGCCGGCTGCTGGATGGGCAGGCGTCCGGGGGCCAAGGGTCTGCGGGCCACGCGTCTGGGGATCAAGGGTCTGGCGGTCAAGGGTCTGGGGGCCACGCGGTTGGGGGCCACGCGGTTGGGGGCCACGCGGTTGGGGGCCACGCGATTGGGGGCCACGCGGTTGGCGGTCAAGGGTCTGGGGGTCTGTCGTTGCTGGCGTTCCGGCCCGACGACGCGGCGCGTTATGGCCGGGTCATCACCGATGCGGATGGGCTAGTCTCGGGGATTGTCGAATATGCCGATGCGTCCCCGGAACAGCGGGCAGTGGGGTTGTGCAACGCGGGTGTGCTGTGCGGGCGGGCCGAGGACATGCGGCGCTGGCTGGGTGCGGTGGGCTGCGACAATGCCAAGCGGGAATATTACCTGACCGATGTGGTCGGTCTGGCTCGGCAAGAGGGTCATCGGGTGACGGCGGTGGAGGCGGCGGCGGACGAGCTGGCGGGGGTGAACTCGCGGGCCGAGCTGGCGCGGGCCGAGGCGGTGCTGCAGGGCTGGCTGCGCGAGGCGGCGATGCAAGCCGGGGTGACGATGGTGGATCCCGGGTCGGTGTTCCTGTCGGCCGACACGGATTTGGCGGCGGATGTGACGATCGAGCCGAATGTGTTCCTAGGGCCGGGGGTGACGGTGGCGTCCGGGGTGCTGATCCGGGCGTTCAGCCATCTGGAGGGGGCCAGGGTCGGGCCTGGCTGCGTGATCGGTCCGTTTGCCCGGCTGCGGCCGGGGGCGGTGCTGGAGCCGGAGGTGCATGTCGGCAACTTCGTCGAGATCAAGGCGTCTCGGCTGGGGTCGGGGGTGAAGGCCAACCATTTGAGCTATATCGGCGACGCGACGGTGGGCAGCGGCAGCAATATCGGCGCCGGCACGATCACCTGCAATTATGACGGCACCAACAAGCACCGCACGACAATCGGGGCGAACGTGTTCGTGGGGTCGGACGTGGCGCTGGTGGCTCCGGTGTCGGTGGGTGACGGGGCGGTGCTGGCGGCGGGCAGCGTGATCACCGAGGACGTGGCGGCGGATGCGCTGGCGCTGGCGCGGGGGCGACAGGTGCAGAAGCCGGGGCGGGCACCGGCGATGCGGGCGGCGGCGCGTGAGGTGAAGGAGCGGCGGTCGGGGGAGCGGGAGCGTGGGGCGGCGGATCAGCAGATGGGGGATCGGCAGGCGGGGGATCGGTTAGGGGCGGCGGTGGTGAAGGGAAACAACTGAATGTGCGGCATCGTTGGCGTCATCGGCGCGCGCCCGGCGGCGCCGATCATTCTGGATGCGCTGCGGCGGCTGGAGTATCGCGGCTATGATAGTGCCGGGATCGCCACGCTGGTGAACGGCCATATCGAACGCCGCCGCGCCGAGGGCAAGCTGGGCAATCTGGCGGCGGCGCTGGATCGGATGGCGCTGCCGGGCTCGATCGGCATCGGCCACACCAGGTGGGCGACGCACGGCGCGCCGACCGAGAGCAACGCCCATCCGCACGGCACCGCGCTGGTGTCGCTGGTGCATAACGGGATCATCGAGAACCATGCCGAGTTGCGGGCCGAGCTGGAGGCCGCGGGGCAGGTGTTCAGCACCGAGACCGATACCGAGACAGTGGCGCAACTGGTGGATCTGAATCTGCAGCGCGGCATGGCGCCGATCGAGGCGGCCGGGGCGGCGTTGCGGCGGCTGGAGGGGGCCTATGCGCTGGCGATGATCTTCGCCGGCCATCCGGAGCTGATCGTGGGGGCTCAGCATGGCGCACCGCTGGCGGTGGGGTTTGGCGACGACGAGATGTTCGTCGGCTCGGATGCGCAGGCGCTGGCGCCTCTGACCCGGCGGATCGCCTATCTGCAGGACGGCGACTGGACGGTGGTGGATCGGCACGGGGCGCGGTTCTTCGGTGCCGACGGCGTGGCGGTGGAGCGGGTGATCAAGGAAACCCGGATGACCGGGGCCTCGATCGGCAAGGGCAATTTCCGCCATTTCATGGAGAAGGAGCTGCACGAGCACCCGGCGGTGATCGGCGACACGCTGCACCAGATGGTCAGTCCGGGCAGCCGGGCAGTGGCGCTGCCGGAGCTGGGGATCGACCTGGCCAAGATTTCGCGGATCAGCATGAGCGCGTGCGGCAGCGCGTTCTATGCCGGGCTGGTCGGGCGCTGGTGGTTCGAGGCGGTGGCGAGGATTCCGGCCGATGGCGACGTGGCGAGCGAGTTCCGCTACCGCACGCCGCCGTTGCCGGCGGGGGGCTTGGGGCTGCTGGTGTCGCAGTCCGGCGAGACCGCGGACACGCTTGCGGCGCTGCGCTACATGCGGTCTCAGGGCCAGCTTGTGCTGTCGATCCTGAACGTGGCGGAAAGCACCATGGCGCGGGAGAGTGACGCGGTGCTGGAGACGGTGGCGGGGCCGGAGGTCGGGGTGGCGAGCACGAAAGCGTTCACCGCTCAACTTGCGGTGTTGGCGTGCCTGGCGCTGGCCACGGGCCGTGCGCGCGGGGCGATCAGCGCGGAGCAGGAGGCGGCGATGACGGCGGCGCTGCTGGAGGTGCCGGGGCGGGCGGCGGAGGTTTTGGCGAATGAGGCGGCGATCGCGGCGCTGGCGGTGCGGGTGGCGAAGGCGCGCGACGTGCTGTTCCTGGGGCGGGGGAATTGCTTTCCGATCGCGCTGGAGGGGGCGCTGAAGCTGAAGGAGATCAGCTATATCCATGCCGAGGGGTATGCCGCGGGGGAGATGAAGCATGGGCCGATCGCGCTGATCGATCCGGCGGTGCCGGTGATCGCGATCGCTCCGTCGGGGCCGTTGTTCGAGAAGTGCGCGTCGAACTTGCAGGAGGCGGCGGCGCGCGGTGGGCAGGTGATCGTGTTCAGCGACGCGGCGGGGGCGGCGCGCTTGCGCGGGATCGCGGCGGAGACGGTGGTGCTGCCGGCGGTGGATCCGTTCGTGGCGCCGATTTTGTATGCGATTCCGGTGCAGATGCTGGCCTATCAGGTGGCGGTGCTGAAGGGCACCGATGTGGACCAGCCGCGCAACCTGGCGAAGTCCGTTACTGTGGAGTAGCGAGGGGCGGCGGCGGCCGGTCCGGGTGCCGGCGGGGTGATGCGGCCTGTCGTTCGTGGCGGCGATGTTCGTTGTAGCGATGGGCCGGCTGTTTTCGATGCGGTCATGGCGTCGATGCGGTCATGGCGTCGATGCGGTCATGGCGTCGATGCGGTCACGGGTCGATGCGGTCACGGGTCGATGCAGTCATGGTCGTCGATGCGGCCATCAGGTTTTATGGGCAAGGGTCTGATCTCGACCGCACGGACGCTGTCAGGGGCTCTGCTTCGGAACAGGCGAGACGCGAGCCCTCTGATCCATCGATGGCATAGCAGGACTCTCTGCCGATGGCCGACCTCAAGGCCCAAGCCGCGAAGCGGGCCGCCAGCGGCTTGGGCCTTGAGGTCGGTCATCGGCAGAGGCACAATCGACAGCACCATCGGCTTCGCCAGATCGGGTCCCAGATCGTCGAACACCGCCTCCGTCGACTCGGATCCCGACGTTTCACTTTATGCAGTCACGGCATTTATGCAGTCCTAGCCGGGCGATGCATCGCGCGGTTTGGCGATTATTACAGTGTGGCCACCAAACTGTGAACTGGATCACAGGTCCGGGCGGCCGATTCGTGTCAAGTCTGGATTGACAGATGATTAAGTAAAGTTAATGTTCTGCGTCCAGGCGGGAGGAAAACGATGGCTACGTCGCCCAACAATACAATTATCATGACGCCGAATACCATTCTGACCGATGCCAACGGCAATCAATGGTTCATCAATACGGCGGGTCAGGTGGTGGTCAACGGGGTGGTCGACCCGACGACGGGGCAGGTGCAGACGCTGGCCTATGAGAATGGGCGTGTGTGGCAGATGAACACCTCGGACCTGTGGTGGTCGAAGGCGCTGCCCAGCGATGCGTGGGGTCCGACCTATGGGACGGCGGCCAGTCCGCTGGTCGGGGTGGCCTCACCGAACGATGATGTCTACCCCGGGGTCGGGGCATCGGTCACCGATGCCGACGACAACCGGTGGACGATTACCGCCGGTGGGCAGGTGGCGGTGAACGGCGTGGCCGATCCGACCACCGGGCGGGTCGATGAGTTGGCCTACTATAACGGCCTGGTTTGGCAGAAGAACGCGGATAATCACTGGTATTCCAAGAGCTCGGCGGCGTCGGGCTGGGTGGCGTGGCAGGGCGCGGCGGCGCCGGTGCCGATTCCGTTTGTGTCGGCCAATGACACGTGGATCCGGCCGGGCACGGCAGGCTCCGGTTCGGGTGGCGGGCTGACCGATGCCAACGGCAATTACTGGACGCTGGGGGCGCCGGGCGGGCGTGGCGAGCAGGTGATCGTCGATGGAGCGGTCGATCCGACGACCGCCAACGTGGTCGAGATGGCGCTGGTCAGCGGCGTGATCTGGCAGGAGAACAGCGCCGGGCTGTGGTATTCCAAGACCGCGCCGTCCGGCGCGTGGAGTGCGGGAACCACGCTCAATCCGTTCAACGGCAGCGGGCGGGTGCCGAGCTCGCTGACCTGGGTGGGCGGGGGCAACAACCTGGCCTCGAACGCCGCCGACTGGTCGCCCGGTTTCGCGCCGGAGCCGGGTGACGTGCTGTCGATCGGTTCGGGGACGATCGACGTGGCCGGCAACGCGCTGGCGGGCGATACGCTGACCATCGTGTCGGTGGCGGGGTCGCAGCCTGCGGTGTCGACGGTGATCAACACCAGCGGTGCGGCAACGCTCAATCTGGCGGTGGCCAACACGCCGCCGTACGCGTTCGCCGAGACGCTGCGGATCAACGTGGCGGCGGGCAGCACGCTGACGTTGAACGCCAATGTCGGGTCGGAAGCGACGACGATATCCGGCGGCACGGTGAATTTTGTCGGTGCCAACAGCTTCGTCGGCAAGACCGTGCTGGCGGACAACCTGGTCGGCTCGGGCAGCATCGCGATTCCCAGCGGCAACCACCTGCTCGGTTCGGTGGAGGTCAATGGATCGGTGGGCAGCGGGCTGAGCTTCATCATGCAATCGGAGAGCGCGGCATCGGACCTGACTATCGATCAGCCGAACCGGTTCGCCGGGCTGATCCAGCTTGGGCCGGCGCCGGTGGCGCTGGGGCACGTGCTGTTCGCCGGCATCCAGGCGAGCAGTGCCGAGCTATTGGGTGGGGTGCTGCAGATGTTCAACGGGTCCACGCTGGTGGACAGCGCTCGGTTCAACAATCCGGGCGGGCTGGCGGTGCAGTTGCACCAGGTGGCCGCCGGGGTGGTGCTGACGGCGGGGAGTTTCAATGACACCGGTAACGCTGGGACGGTGATCCCGCTGAAGGCGTAGCAGCGCGGTTGGGCTGGTCGGGTTTGGGCTGGTCGGGTTTGGGCTGGCCGGGTTCGGGCTGGCCGGGTTCGGGCTGGCCGGGTTCGGGCTGACCGGGTTCGGGCTGACTGGGTTCGGGGACTGGTCGGGTTCGGACTGTAGGGTTCGGGTCGGTCGGGTTTGGGCTGGTCGGGTTTGGGCTGGTCGGGTTTGGGCTGGCCGGGTTTGGGCTGGCCGGGTTTGGGCTGGCCGGGTTCGGGCTGACCGGGTTCGGGGGCTGGTCGGGTTCGGACTGTAGGGTTCGGGTCGGTCGGGTTCGGGCTGGTCGGGGCCGGGCCGGTCGGGGCCGGGTGGCTCACTTGTGTTCGGTGTGGGCAACCGAGGCCAATCGGGGCGACAGGAGAACCGCGAGCGGCACGACGGCCAGGGCTGTCGCTGCTGCCATCGTGGTCGCCCAAGCGGGTCCCGCGGCGTCGCCGATCCAGCCGTAGAGCACTGGCCCCAGTGCGCTCGATCCGAGCGTGCCGGTGTAGAACAGGGCGAAGGCGCGCTCGACGCTGGCGCTGGCGGCAAACTCCGGCACCGTGCCGTAGAGCACCGAGGAGGTGCCGTTGAGCAGCATACCGAGCAGCGGCAGCGCGGCCAGGCTGGGGGCAAGCGGCAAGGCAATGATGGCCAGGATTGCGGCGGCGGTGCCGACCTCGGTTGCGATGACGGTGGCGAACAGGCCGGCGCGGGCTCCGAACCAGCCGCAGGCGGCCTTGCCGCAGGCGCCGCCGATGAAGACCAGCGACAGCGCCAGGCCGACGGTGGTGAGCGGCGCGCCCTTGGCCTGCAGCAGGAAGGGCAGGAACAGCAGGAAGCCCATGCGCGCCGCGCTGTCCAGCACGCCGATCGCGAGCAGCAGTCCGAAGCCTGCCTTGCCGGCGGTATTGGTGGAGGTGGCCGCCGGAGCCTCGCGCACGGTCGGGGGATCGGCGACCGGGGGCATGAGCCAACGGATCAGCAGCGCCACGGCGGTGCCGAGGCCGGCGATGACCCAGAGCGTGGCGCGCCAGTCCATGACCGTCAGCAGCAGGGAGACGGCGGGCGGGATCGCGGCTTTGCCGAGGTCGCCGGCGAAGTTGTAGGTGCCGAGCGGGCCGCGCGCGGCGTCGGCGTAGGCGCGGGACACGGCGGCGGAGGCCAGCGGGTGCTGCGTGCTGCCGCCGGCTCCGGCCACCGCCAGGGCGGCGCAGAGGCCGGCCAGGCCGCCGGACAGGCCGGCCAGGGCGTAGCCGCCGGCACATAGCAGCGTGCCGAGGGCGAGCACGGTGCGGGCGTTGAGATATCGCGCGAGGTGGCCGGCCGGCACCTGCAGCGCGGCCAGGGCGCCGACGTAGAGCGCGCGCAGGATCGCCAGGGCGCCGTAGTCGAGGCCGAACTGGGCCTGCCAGACCGGCAGCAGCACATAGATCATGTCGGTGAGACCGTCGTGCAGGGCGTGCGCCAGGCCGGCTAGGGCGAGGGTGCGTCGGGCGCGGGCTTGCCCGGGCGGGATTGCGATGGCGGTTTCCCGGATGGCCAGACGAGGGACGGCCAGACGGGGGACGGTGAGGCGGCGGAAGGCGAGGCGGGGGAGGATGAAGCGGGGGACGGCGAGGTGGGGGAGGGTGAGGCGGGGCATGGGCGATCCCTCTGTCTGGTGCCGCGTTGCCTGGCGCGGCGTGGTGCGCAAATCTCACTGCCCGCAAGGTGGCCATGTTCCATGCGGCCGACAAACGATCTATTCTGCGGGGTCGGGTCAGGAAAACTCACGTTATGGTCCCCTCCCCTGGACACCGCCGGCTGCTGCCGCCGCTGAATGCGGTGCGCGCGTTCGAGGCCGCTGCCCGCCATGGCAGCTTCAAGGCGGCGGCAGCGGAACTGGCGGTGACGCATGGCGCGGTCAGCCGTCAGGTCGCTCTGCTGGAAGAGTGGCTGGGTGTGCCGGCGCTGTTCCGGCGGCTGAGCCGTGGCGTGGCGTTGACGCCGGATGGCGATGCGCTGCTGGCCGAGTGCGGTCCGGCGCTGGATCGGATTGCGGCGGCGGCGCGCCAGCACCGGGCTCGGCGCGGTGAGCGGGCGGCGCGGGTGTTGCGGGTCAACGCGCTGGCGACGTTCAGCCTGCGCTGGCTGCTGCCTCGCCTGGGGTTGTTCCGCGAGCGGTATCCCGGCATCGAGGTTCGGCTGACCACGTCGAACGCGCCGATCGATGGCTTGGCGGAGGACTACGACGTGGTGATCCGGGGGGGTCCGGATAGTTTCCTCGGCTTCGTCTCGCATCCCGTGGTGGGCGAGCGGCGCTTGCCGGTGTGCAGCCCGGGCCTGGCGCGACGGCTTGCGCTGAACAGCATTGCCGACCTGGAGGGCGTGACCCTGCTTCACGTCGCCACCATGCCGAGGCTATGGCGCGACTGGTTGACCGAGGCTGGGCATGGCGGCTTGCAGCCGATCGCGACGTTGACGCTGGATCACTTCTATCTGTCGATCCAGGCGGCGATCGATGGCCTGGGCGTGGCGATGGGGCCGACCGCGCTGGTCGGCGACGAGCTTGCGTCGGGGCGGCTGATGACGCCGTTTCCGGCGGTGAGCCTGCCGGCGCGGAGCTACTTTGCTTATGTTCCGCAGGCGGGTCGGGCGAATCCCGCCAGCGGGGCGTTTCTGGAATGGCTTGCGGCTCAGGGGGCGGTTGCGGCTGGTCGCTGACGCGGCGCTGGGGGTTACGGTGGGTCGCTGACGCGGGGTTGGGGGGATGCGGCGGGTCGCTGAAGCTGCGCTTGGCGGCTATCAGACCTGCAGGGTGCCGCGCATCACCGGCACGCAGGTGCCGGCGACGCTGGCCGAAACCGGGCCCTCGCCGGTCTTGACCGCGGCGGCGATGATCAGGCTGGGGCGGCCCATCTCGACGCCCTGTTCGATGGCGTATTGCAGGTCGAGGTTGTCGCCTGGGCCGATCGAGGTCAGCAGCGCGGCCAGCGCGGCATTGGCGCTGCCGGTGGCGGGGTCCTCCTGGATGCCGTCGAGCGGGGCGAACATGCGGGCGCGGATGCGGCGCTCGTCGCCGGGGAGCCAAGTGTAGAGGTGCAACATGACGTGTCCGGCCAGTTGCGGGAAGCGTTCGGCGGCGGCGCGGAAGGCGGCGAGGTCGGGGGTGGCGCGGGCCAGTGCCTCGGGGCCGGCAAGCTCGGCGATGATGAATTGGGTGCCGACGGAGGCGACCAGCGGGGTGTGGCTGAGAGTGGCGATGTCGGTCTCGGGCAGGCTGGCGCAGGCGGCGACGACCTCGACCGGAATGCCGATGTCGATGCTGAGCGAGCGCGGGGCGGCGACGCGGGCGCCGGAGATGGCGCCGGTGGTGTCGCGCAGGATGTGGACGCGGACCAGGCCGGCGAGTTGTTCGAAACTGTAGTGTTCGGGTGGGTCGCCGGCCATGGTGGCGAGCACGAAGCCGGTGCCGACGTTGGGATGGCCGGCGAACGGCAGCTCGTGGCGGGGGGTGAATATGCGCACATGGGCGTGGTGGCGCGGGTCGGTGGGGGGTAGCACGAAGGTGGTTTCCGAGAGGTTGAACTCGGCGGCGATGGCTTGCATCTGGGCGTCTGTCAGGCCGGCGGCGTCGGGCAGCACGGCGAGCGGGTTGCCGGCGAAGCGCTGGTCGGTGAAGACGTTGACGGTGTGGAAGTCGTAGGCGGGCATGGCGGCCTCCGGGTTTGTGGCTGGGAATGATGGGAAACCATTTGCAGCCTGACTTTGGTTGAAAACAATATAGTGCTTTGGGTGTGATAGTGCTTTGGGTGTGAAGTTCGCCATAGCCGGCGAACCCCAGTTCGTCAGACTAGCTTTTGTTTTCGGTGGCTGCTCATCTCCTTATTCGGCGCAGCATGCGGCGGATTTCGGAGGTGCGGCATCAGCTGTTTGTTCGATCGTAGGATTGTTGCGCTGCGGAGGTTCCGCTGAGCGCGGTCAAGACCTCGGCGATTGTGGCGGCGGCCGCAAATCGTGCGGGGCAGATAGGTGCAGCGAAAAATCAGGGCGATTAGCAGGTGGTAAAAACGTTGGATGACGAAATTGTCGTCGGTAACGATGTCACGGACAGCGAGACCGCCCTTCGCGACGACCTGGACCAGGTCGTCGGGCAGATCATCGATCGGGCCTGTTCGCTGGCTGCTCGTTCTAACCATCCGCAAGTTCCCGACCGGGTCGTCATCGGCCGCGCGCATGAGCAGCAATTGATGACCGCCTTGGATCGCGTGGAACAGAGCGGGTCCAACTACATGGGCGGCGACTTGCGCGCTGTGGTCGGGTCATTCCACTTCAGGTTTCGCAAGGCGCTGTATGACTCGCTGATCGTCACAGCGTCTTTATCCGCCGCCGTCATCGCGGCCATCTCCGCTCCTGGACCGGGCGGTCTTGCGCTTGTCGCGGCGGTGGTCGATGCGATCGACCGGTTCGAGGAGAACGTTACGAAGCTCGATGCGAATGAATTGCTAGTCTATAGCGCCTTGTCGAATATCCAGCACCGCAAACGAGCCCAGGCTGAACGGTCCGCCGAGGTGACCGCGTTGGAGATCGAAGACTACTTCTCCGTCGAGGCCGGGCAGGCGCCGGACAAGGACGACATCATTGCGCTGTTGCAGATGATGCACGAGAAGAAGGTCGTCCGGGCGATCGAGTTGTCGGGAGAGAGGCGATACTCGGTGATATCCTGATTTATTGGGGACGCAGCGATGACCGTCAGAGATCAAACGCCATTTACCGAATGCTTCGCTGCCACTCGCCTGATTGTTCAGGGTATGGCGCCGTATGAGGGGGCTTCCGCGCCCGATCTTCAGACCCGCCTACGATACGAGGAGTCAAACCTTGGATTCAAATACCTGATTGATCTCCGCCAGCACCTGCTGAACCATCATGTGGATATCGGCCCAGGGCTCAAGTCATTACCAAGCCATCATCTCCTGGAGGTGACGAGTGGGACTGTAGCCGGCATTACCACGGGCCTTATTCGTCGGTTTTCGGACGTGGCTTTTGTCGAACCTGACGTCGAGCTTGGCCTTTCCGCGCCGTTCGTTCCGGATCTCCCACAGTTTGCGATGTATAAAGCCGGGGTTCTGCCGCCCGCGGCGGCGCATGCGGTGGGGCGGGGCATCCGCATCGCGGTGGTCGACTCCGGGGCTGAGCCGAGCAGCGGGATCGCCGGTTTTCGTGATCTTGCCGACCTGCAAAATGCCAATCGCCCCGGCGGACCGATGCACCTTGATCGGTGCGGCCACGGGACATCGATGGTCGCCATCATCAAAACGATCGCGCCGGCGGCCGACGTCTACATGGTAAGAGTCTGCAAGGACAGCGTGAAGCTCAAACTCTGGGATCTTCATTCGGCTATATCGACCGCGGCGCTTGAGCTCAATGCCGACATCGTCAGCCTCAGTCTTGGCTGTACCGACCTGGGCGGCCCGTGCATGGTGTGCGGCGGCACTGGACCAAGCCGGTCGGCCTCGCTCGAGAGCTATATTCAAGCCATTCATCTTGGCGTCAGGTCGGGACGGCCGGTTTTCGTGGCAGCTGCCGGAAATGCAAACCCCAAAATCACCAACAGCGGCATCAATGGCTTCGACTGGCCGGCCTGCTACGAAGCGGTGATCGCGGTGGGGGCTGTGCGGCACGCTCCGTTCCCGCGAGCATATTCCCGATCGTCATTCAGCAAGATCGCGCCGTTGATCAAGGCCTCCAGGCGCTATGTGATGTGTCCCGGCGGCGAAACGCAAACGGGCCAAGCGGAACGGGTAGGCGCGGTCACTTATTTGGATTCAACTGGTATCAACACAGTGCCGATCACCGGGACCTCGCCAGCTACCGCCTTCGCCTCGGCGATCCTGGCCTGCTACGACGAGTATGCAACTGCGGCCGGAACAAAAATAACGGGAGACGCTCTGCTTTCGCTTGCCTTCAATGACTGCAAGCGAGACCTATGGCCGTCCTACCAGGAGCGTGAACACGGGATGGGACGACTGGTGTTCGATCCGCCGTGAGGGTTTGCGGTCGGCGGGCCGAGACTGCCGGGTCGGACGTCAGCGGCCGCAGCTCAGACCGGTTTTGGCAGTCCCGGCAGATCGGACCATGCGCCGGCGAGGCCTGGAGCGCAGGCGACGATGGGGTTGCCTGTGGTAGCGCCGTCCGCGGCCAGGAAGTCGCTAATCTTGGCGCCGGCCTCGCGCAGGATGACCAGGGCGGCGGCGGCGTCCCACAGGTTGAGGTGGAGTTCGGCGTAGCCGTCGATGCGGCCGATGGCGACATCGAGCAGGCCGAGCGCGCCGGAGCCGCCGTGGCGCAGTCCGGTGCCGTCGACCAGGATGCGCTGGCAGAGCTTCAGGTAGTCGGCGTTGGGGCGGCGGCGGGACCAGCCGAGCTCGATAATGGCGTGGCTGACGAGGCTGGTATCGGCGGCGTGGATGGCGTCGCCGTTGAGCCAGGCGCCCCCGCCTTGCCAGGCCCAGGCGGTTTCTCGCTGGGCCGGGGCGGTGATCACGCCGATCAGCGGGGTGGTGTCCTGCACGCAGCCGAGCGAGACGCAGAAACGGGCGCCGCCGCGGGCGTAGTTCGAGGTGCCGTCGATCGGGTCGACCACCCAGCACAGCGCGCCGGAGCGGGTGATGCCGGCTTCCTCGCCCTGGAAGCCGTCCTCTGGGAAGGCGGCAGCGAGTTCGTCGGAGAGGAAGCGTTCGACCGCGGTGTCGGCCTCGGTGACCCAGTCCTGGGCGCCTTTGAGGACGGCTTGGGGCGGTCCGGGGGGTGGTCGCATCTCCATCGCTAGTTCGCCGGCGCGTTCGGCGAGGTCCATGGCGGCGGCGAGCCTGGCCTGCAGCGGCGGGGTCACGCGATGGGTTCGCCCGACGGCCGGTCGTCGGACGTGGGTGGGGTCCCTGGCGGCGGTCGGGAGCGCGGTCGTCCTTCTGGTGTTGGCGGTGTCGGGGGTGTGGTTGCTGGGGGCCGCGCCGTTGGTGGCATCCCGGATGGGCGTGTCGCTGTTGGCGGTGTGGCCGCGGGAGGTGGCGTTGGTGGGGGGAATCCGGCTGCGGGTGTTCCCGCTGTTGGTGGGCCCGTTGGCGGCGTTCCCGTTGGTGGCACAGCCGATGGGGGCATTTCCGTCGGTGGCGTTTCCGTTGATGGGGTTCCCGATGGCGGCATTGCCGATGGGGGCGTTGCCGTTGACGGCGTTGCCGATGGCGGGATTGCCGATGGCGGGATTGCCGTTGGTGGCGTTCCCGTTGGTGGCGTTCCCGTTGGTGGCGTCCCCGATGGTGGCGTTCCGGTTGGCGGCAGGCCGGATGGTGGCGTTCCCGCTGGTGGCGCTCCGGTTGGCGGCAGGCCGGATGGGGGCGCCGCGTCGGGCGGTGGCGGGTGGGCTGGGTCGAGTTCGCCGGCTCCGTCGGACAGCGGCGGCGTGGGGCGGCGGCGTTGCAACCCGGCGGCGAGGCGGTCGGCGCGTTGCAGGGCGCTGTCGACGGCGGCCATGGTGCCGGACAGGTCCTCGGTTTCGTCGCGTTCCCAGGCACGCATGGCCCACAGCCAGATCGCCAGCAGGCCGCGTTCCTGCAGCGCGCCGCTGACGCCGGTGGCGGTGATGCCGGCGCCCTGCAGCATCCAGCGCATGCTGCGTTGGGTGGCCGAGGCCAGCAGCAGCGCGGTCGGCGGGTCGGTGGGCAGGTAGCGCAGCAGCGCCTTGACCCCGGCGCGATGGGTCTGCAGCACGTCGAAGCGGCGCATCAGCAGATCGAACAGCCGGTCGCGCACCGGTCCGTCGTCCGGTGCATCGAGCAGCGCGGCCTGATCGGCGAGCCGGCCGAAGCGCATCAGGATGGTGGTTCGGGAGGGGAACCGGCCGCGCGCCTCGGCGACCGAGAGGCCGGCGGCGCGGGCGGCCTTGGCGACGTTGAGGCCACGCCAGCCTTCGTCACCCGCCAGGCGGAACGCGGCGGTGACCAGGGCGGTGTCGAATTCGGTATCGCTCATGCGGTGCAGATGGGGTGCGCCGGCGGCCTGCTCAACCGGCCAGTTCGCGGGATCGACGGGTGGCGGCGGCGATCGCCTGGGAGACGGCGATGGGCCAGGCATCTTGGTTCATCAGCACGGCGAGGGCTGCGGCGGTGGTGCCGTCGGGGCTGGTGACGGCGGTGCGCAGGGCGGCGGCATCCTCGGGGCTGGCGGCCAGCAGGGCGCCGGAGCCGGAGACGGTCTGGCGCGCCAGCAGGCGGGCGAGGTCGGGCGGGATGCCTTGCTCGATGGCGGCCTGCTGCATCAGTTCGGCGAGCAGGAAGACGTAGGCCGGGCCGCTGCCGGAGACCGCGGTGACCGGGTCGAGCAGGGCTTCGTCCTCGACCCAGGCGACTGTGCCGATGGCTTGCAGCAGACGGTCGCACAGCGCCTGTTGCGGGGTGCTGACGGCGGGGCTGGGGCAGCCGACGGTGATGCCCTGGCGGACTGCGGCGGGGGTGTTGGGCATGGCTCGCACGATCGCGGCTTGGGGGCCGAGGGCCGCGGCGATGCCGGCGATGGTGCGGCCGGCCATGATCGAGAGGAACACGGTGTTGGCGGCGAAGCGGGCGTAGTCGGGCAAGGTCGCTGCGGCGTTCTGTGGCTTGACCGCGAGCACCACGGCGGCGGGGGCGAAGCCGTCGGGGATGGCGGCGGCGTCGGCGACGACGGTGAGATCGGCGCCGGCGAAGCCGGCGGCGGCGGCGGCGGGGTCGACCGCGACGGAGGGCGCGAGACCTTGTTCTCGCCATCCGGACAGCATGGCGCTGCCCATGCGGCCGCAGCCGACCAGCAGGATGGGCGGGATCGCGCCGCAGGTGGCGGTCATGACGCGGTGGCCCGCACCGGCGGTGCCCGGCGGCGATGCGCGGCGGCCGCCGGCCCCGGACAGCGGGTGGACATTGGGCGGGGGAACGTGGGGTGGGCGGACATCGGGCGGGCGGGCATGGGGTGGGCGGACATTGGGCGGGCCGCCATGGGGTGGGCGGACGCGGGTCGGCCGGGCATGGGGCGGGTGGGCATCATGCTTCCCCGGCGCAGTCCAGCATGGCGGCGGCGAGGGCGTCGGCAGTGGGTTTGCCGCCCCACAGCACGAACTGGAAGGCGGGGAAGAAGCGCTCGCATTCGGTCATTGCGATGTCGACCAGGTCTTCCAGGCTTTCGGCGGATGCGCCCCCTGCCCCGCGCAGCAGCACGGCGTGGCGGAACACCGGCATGGCGTCGTCGCCTTCCAGGCCGAAATGGCCGAGCCAGAGCTTTTCGTTGGCGAGGGCGACGAGTTCGTAGAGCGCGGCGCGTTGGGTTTCGGGTGCCTTGAGGTCGAAGGCGCAGGTAAAGTGCAGCACGCTGATTTCGTGCGACCAGTTGAAGTAGAGGCCGTAGTGGCACCACTGACCGGGGGCCTCGGCGGCCATTTCGGAGTCGCTGCGACGGTCGAATTCCCATTCGTTGGCGGCGACGATTTGCTCCATGACATCGAGGGGGTTGGCGGCGTCGTCGAACGTCGTGGTCAGCGTTGCTGACATGCGAGGTCTCCCGTCAAAAGGAAGGCCGAGCGCGGCCTTCATCCCCGGGCGGGTCGCGGCGGCGCCGGGCGCGGGTCGGCCGGGCGGAGCGGTGCGAGTCGCCTGGAGTTGGCCACGGATCGAGCCTATCCACGTGTTCGCACCTGCCGCAAGAGGCAAGGTGTCACTTTCGGCGGAAACGATCGGCTGGTGTGACGTGGAAGCCGGGGGAGCCGCGTAAAGTGATCGTCTGTCGCAACGAGCGGCTTGTTTGCCGTAGAACCCTCCCGCTATGAGGCCGAGAGCATGGCAGCCATGTTATGGGCGCCGCTGGGGTAACCCTGGGGGACCTGGGGCTGCCGAAGCAGCGGCGGGGTGGCGGCGGTCGGGAGGCTGGCCCCGTGTTGCCGGATCGCCCGGAAGCCGCCGTGGCGGTGCGTTCACGGGTTGCCACTGGTGCGTCCGGAGCTGGGAATGTCGGGGATCGGGCAGCATTCGGCGGAAGCCGGTCGGAGCTGGAGAGGCTTTTGTTCATGGTTCTCCCCAATGGGGTGGAGGTTTTGTTCAAACCCATGCCCCGAACCGTTGCCGGGGTTTTGCGTTGGCTCTGTGATGAGACGGAACCGCTTGATAGAGAATCGAGACTTTCCAAAGGACGAACCGAGTCTGAGTGGCGTGGCCAAGTGGGGTGCTTATGCGGCGGCGTCCGGGCTGGCCGCGGGTTTGCTCGCGGTTTGGACGCTGCTGGTTCATTTTCTGGCGTAGCGGCCGCGCCGCTAAGAGGTTCGGTGTGTGAGGGCTTGGCGATGGCGCCGCAGTAGTGCGACCGCGGCTGAGCGGTCAGGGCGCCTCGGGTGGGTGGACTGAAAGTGGGTCAGGCATGCTCACGATGTCAGGTATCGCTTCGCAAGGTGCGGCCCCTGCGCGCCGAAGGCCGCAAGATCGGCTTGGAACACTGCGTCGAGCAGGTCGGACCTCTCGACCCCGGGAGCACAGACGACCTCGCCGAGAGCTAGCGCTTGCAAACTGGCGGTCACGACATCGGCCGCCGACATGCGAGGGACCGCGCTGAGGTCCATTCCCTGACGTTCATGGAACTCGGTCGCCACGATTCCCGGGCAGAGCGCCTGAACCTGCAAGCCTTGGGCTTTCAGCTCTTCGTGCAGGGCCTGGGAGAGTGCCACGATATGGGCCAAGGTTGCTACGTAGACGGCACGACCGGGCGCCTTCCCGAGGGGTGCCGGTGCGCCGAACGCAAGCATGCCCGAGACGTTGATGATCGTGCCGCCGCCTCGGGCCGCCATGCCCGCCGCCGCGGCGCGCGCCAGCATTGTGGGCGCGACGACCTTCACGTGAAGAAGTTCGCTTGCCTTGCGGGCCGGCAGCGCGGTGAACGGCATGTAATGCGCCACGCCGGCGTTGTTGACGAGCATGGTCAGAGACTGGCGCTCGCACACCTCGGCGACCACCTCCACGCCGGCATCGGTGCCGAGGTCGGCGACGAGGGGATGAACTTCAATGTCGGGAAGCGCGGCGACGAGTTCTTCGAGCCGGTCGCGCCGGCGGCCGACGACCACGAGGTTGTAGCCGTCGGCCCCGAGCCGCAGAGCAAACGCTTGACCGATGCCGGAAGAGGCACCGGTGACGAGTGCCAGGCGCGTGCGGCTGTCAGCGTTGCCGTCCGACATGCTGAGCGGGTTTGTTTGTTCTGACATTGCACTAGCCTCTCGGTTTGGTGTTGGTGGCGTCGATGGATGGAGAGTTCAGCCAACCATCCGCCAAAGGGCATCGAATGTGGCCCGGCTGTGCTGGTCGGCGTTGGCTGGATCGCGGATCATGAAATCGACTGTCGCATCGGCCAGGGCGGTCATCAGGCCAACGACGAGGCCTAGGGGAGCCTCGCGCATCGGACCTTGTTCGCGGCTGCGTTGCAGCAGCCTGGCGACGCCCGACATTGCCTGGCTCGCAGCTTGCCGGCTTGCCGGCGTTATTTCATCCGACACGTCGAGGTGCGCGAGCGCTCGGCGCTTCTCGGGACAGGCTGTCGCCCAACGCAGCCAGTTGGACCACATGTGGAGCATCTGCTCGCGGGTGCCGCCTTCGGCCGGCAAGTCGTTCAAGGCCGCGGTGGCCATCTCCGCCTTGAGTTCCATGTAGAGTTGGTTGATCAAGTCGGACTTTGTCTCGAAGTAGGTGAATAGTGACCCGTTGGAGACGCCTGCCTGCTTGGCGATCGTCGCCGTTGCGGCGCTTAGTCCTTGTAAGGCGATGACGCGGACCGCTGCCGACGTGATTGCGGCCCGTTTGTCGTCGCTTCTCGGCCTGGCCATGCCTGCCCACTCACGTTTCCCTATTCAATATAAGAGAGTGACCAGACGGTCAACACCTGTAAGCGGTAAGACTGTAAAGCTTTGCTCGCTGACAACGCGGACCAGGTATCCCGAACTGGCTACGGACAAAGCTGCTCGGGCGGACGCGCGTCGCTACGGCTACGGGCCAGCACCAGGGAGGCACCGGGGCCACTGTAGCCGGCCGGGAGGAGAAGCCGGGTGCCCCCCGCACCAGGGGCGCTTCCGGGTAGGGGGCTTCGGGTTAGGGCGCTTCGGGGGCGTCGGGGTTTGGCGCTTCCAGGGCTGATACGCGGGCTTCGAGTGCGGCGAGTCGGGTTTCGAGGCCGCCGAGCTTGGTCTCGGCGGCCTCTTGGCCGGCGCGGGCGTTGGCGGAGATGTCCTGGATAGCCTGCAGTTCCTCGCGGCGGACCAGGTCTAGTCGCTGGATGAGGTCGTCGAGGCGGGCGCGCAGGGTTGCCTCGGCTTCCTCGCGCAGGCCGGCGATAGCCGAGATGGCGCCGCCGGCCACGCCGGCGAGGTCGTCGAAGAATTTGGGCCGGTCGCTCATGAGGATGTCTCCTGGTGTGGCGCGGGTTGATGAGGCTGCTTCCGTAGCCGGTGCGGGCGACGTATAGAGCGGGCCCATGATCCTGATAACTGGCGGCGCCGGATTCATCGGCTCCAACCTGCAGGCGGCGCTGGCCGGTCGCGGGCATGAAACCGTGGTGGCCGACTCGCTGGGCAGCGACGGCAAGTGGCGCAATCTGGCGCGCCACCCGCCGGCTCGGGTGGTGCATCCGGCCGAACTGGATCGGTTCCTGGACCAGCATCCGCCGATCGAGATGGTGTTTCACTTGGGCGCTGTCAGCGAGACGACGGCGGTGGATGGCGATCATACCTGGGCGACCAACGTGGAACTCAGCCGGCGGCTGTGGGACTGGTGCGCCGATCGCCGGGTGCGGATGGTGTATGCGTCGTCGGCGGCGACCTATGGCGATGGGGCGCAGGGGTTCGACGACGACGGGTCGGTGGCGGCGCTGCAACGGCTGCGGCCGCTGAACCTGTATGGCTGGACCAAGCACGCGTTTGACCTGCTGGTGGCGCGCACGTTGATCCCGCGGCGGGAGCATCCGCCGCAATGGGCGGGGCTGAAGTTCTTCAATGTCTATGGGCCGAACGAGTATCACAAGGGGCGGATGATCTCGGTGGTGAAGCTCAAGCACGACGAGGTGGCGGCGGGGCGCCCTGCCCGGCTGTTCAAGTCCGATCAGGCCGGGCTGGCCGACGGGCATCAGGCGCGCGACTTCATCTGGGTGGGCGACGTGGTCGATGTGATGTTGTGGCTGATGGCGACGCCGTCGGTCAGCGGGTTGTTCAACCTGGGCACCGGGCGGGCGCGGACCTATCTGGACCTGGCGCACGCGGTGTCGGACGCCGCGGGGCAGCCTCGCGCGGTCGAATTGATCGATATGCCGGACGGGCTGGTCGGGCAGTACCAGTCGTTTACCGAGGCGCCGATGGACCGGTTGCGGGCGGCGGGATATTCCGGCCAGTTCACCCCGCTGGAGGAAGGAGTCCGGCGCTACGTGCAGGATTATCTGGCCGGGGCCGATCGCTTCGTATGATCCCAGTCCTGCTGTTTCCTCAGTTCGACCCGGTCATCGTCCAGGTCGGACCGTTCGCCATCCGCTGGTATGCGCTGGCCTATATCACCAGCCTGGTGCTGGGCTGGCGGCTGGTGCGACGGTTCGCGCAACTGCCGCCGGTGGTGGCGACGCCGCTGCAGGTCGATGACTTCCTGACCTGGGCGACCCTGGGCGTGGTGCTGGGCGGCCGGCTGGGCTACGTGCTGTTCTACCAGCCGGAGCTGTATTTCGCTCATCCGGCGCTGATCCTGGCGGTGTGGGAAGGCGGCATGAGCTTCCACGGCGGCATGCTGGGGGTGGCGATCGCGATCATCATCTTCTGTCGACGCAACGGGATTGCTCTGCTGGGGTTTGCCGACCGGATCGCGGTGGTGGCGCCGATCGGGCTTGGGCTGGGACGGGTGGCGAATTTCATCAACGGCGAGTTGTGGGGGCGCCCGGCGCCGTCCTGGCTGCCGTGGGCGATGAAGTTCCCGCGCGCGCCCGACTGTCCGGCGTTCCCGACGATCTGCGTGGCGCGTCATCCGAGCCAGTTGTACGAGGCGCTGATGGAGGGGGTGCTGCTGGCGGTGGTGATGTTCGTGTTGTCGCGGCGGCAGGGATTGCGCGAACGGTTCGGTGCGCTGACCGGGATTTTCCTGGTCGGGTATGCGATCGCGCGGATCATCGGCGAGTATTTCCGCGAGCCGGATGCGTTTCTGGGGTTTTTGGCGTTCGGCACGACGATGGGGCAGATCCTGTCGGTGCCGATGGCGGTGGCGGGGATATGGCTGATCGTGCGGGCTCGGCCGGTGGGGCGGGTGCGGGAGCGGCCGGGGGAGCGGGTCGCGCGGTAGGCCAGCGGAAAGGTTCTAGCTCTTTGTTTTGTCACATGATTCACGCGCCTTGAAGGTTCCGCCCAGCGCGTTCATGCTCTAGGACCTTCATCGCGTGCTTGGTCAATGCGCGTAGATCCTGGCTGAGGAGAGGAAAAAAATGTTTAGCCATGTCATGATTGGGAGCAACGATATCGCTCGGTCGAAGCGATTCTACGATGCCGTGTTCGCCGCGGTTGGCGGCGGTGCGGGGTCGGAAGACGCGAGGGGCCGGTTGATCTATGAGCACAACGGCGGCCGCTTCATGGTGAGCAAGCCGATCGATGGCAAGGCAGCCTGTCATGCCAACGGTGGCACGATCGGGTTCCTGGTGAGCGGGCCGGAACAGGCGCAGGCTTGGCACCAGGCGGGAGCCGCACATGGAGGGGCCGATATCGAAGATCCTCCGGGCGTGCGCCAAGCTGCCGCCGGTGAGATGTATCTCGCTTACCTGCGAGATCCGGATGGCAACAAGCTGTGTGCGCTGCATCGCATGGGCTAGATCGCGCTGACAGGGTGACCGTAAACGGTCACCGCGCTCTAGCACTTTGTTTAAGCGAGCAACTTTATCAGCCTGCCGTTCCGGTCAGGCCGATGTCGCTCCTGACGCGGCCCAGGGCCGCCGCGTGCGGCGAACGCCGGCGGCGATAGGCACCGCAAGCGCTACCGGCCCATGGCATAAAACTCAGCGTTCGGCCGCATCGCGGTCACGTTGGCCATGCGGTTCGACAAGCCGAAGAACGACGCGATGGCGGCGATGTCCCAGGCATCCTCCTGGCTGAAGCCATGCTCGGCCAAGCTGGCAAAGTCCGGCTCCGCGATCTCGTGGGCCTGCAAGGATACCTTGACCGCGAAATCCAGCATCGCTTTCTGCCGAACCGTAATGTCGGCCTTTCGGTAGTTGATGGCGACCTGGTCGGCGAGCAGCGGATGCTTCGCCCGGATGCGCAGGATCGCGCCGTGCGCGATGACGCAATACTGGCACTGATTGACGCTGCTGGTCGCCACCACGATCATCTCGCGCTCGGCCTTGGTCAGGTTGCCGGGTTTCTCCATCAGCGCATCGTGGTAGGCGAAAAACGCCCGGAACTCGTCGGGCCGGTGCGCCAGCACCATGAACACGTTGGGCACGAAGCCGGCTTTCTGCTGCACCGCGACCACCCGTTCGGCGATGTCGGCAGGCAGATCGGCCAAGGCAGGCACGGGAAAGCGGCTGATCGGGGGGAGGTCGTGCGCGGGGGTCGTCGGAAGGACGTCGTGGGTCGGAAGGACGTCATCGGAGGGCATCGTCTCAAATCTCCTATTGGCATGGCAAGCTTGGCCCAGGAGCGCCGGTGGGAACACGTCCCGCAGCTTCGGCCCGGTCGGTGCTTGCCGGCGAGCGCCGGTCGGGCACCGCGCGAGCACAGGGTCCGCGGCAGGCCAGCAGCCGAACCGGAGGTCAGAACTTCTCCACCCATGGCCGCAGCTCGACCTCCCAGGTCCACGCGCTGCGCGGCTGGTTGGCGACCTGCCAGTAGGTCTCGGCGATCGCGTCGGGGTCCAGCATGCTGTCGGGATTGTCGTTAGGGGTCGCCCGGGTGGCGCTGCGGATGCCGCCGTCGATGACGAAATGCGCGACATGCACGCCCTTCGGCGACAGTTCACGCGCCATGCTGGAGGCCAGGCCGCGCAGCGCGAACTTGCCCATCGCGAACGCCGAACTGTTGGCGTAGCCCTTGACGCTGGCCGAGGCGCCGGTCAGCAGGATCACCCCGGAGCCGCGGGCAACCATGTGCCGGGCGGCCTGCTGCACCACCAGGAAACCGCCATAGCCGCTGACCGCGATGGCGCGCGCGACCTCGTTCGGGTCCAGTTCGGTGATCGGCCCCCTGGCCCGGGCGCTGGCGTTATAGACCACGATGTCGGGCACGCCCTGGGTGGCGATCACCACATCGAACAGCGCGGCGACCTCCTCCGGTTCGGTGGCCTCGCAGGCGAAGGTGGCGCCGGCGGTCTCCTGGGCAAGCTGGTGCAGCTTGTTGGGATCGCGGGCCGCCATCGCCACCTGCAGCCCATGCTTGGCGAACAGCCGAGCGAGCGAGGCGCTCAGGCCGGGGCCGACACCCACGATCAGCGCGGTTTTCAGTTCCATTTCAACGCCCTTTGATGATTGGCAGGTCAGCGCCCGTACTGTAGGACGGTTCGGGGGAACGCGGCCAGGGGACTTGCTTCGCGAGCATGGCCCTGGCCTGAAAGCACACAAACCCGGAGGTAACGGCGGTGCTCGGTTTGATGCAGACTCAGGAACTGATGATTTCCTCGATCCTGACCCATGCCGCGCGGCATCACGGGTCGGGCGAGGTGGTGTCGCGCACCGAGGAGAACACCACACACCGCTATACCTGGCGCGACGTCGAGTCGCGGTCGCGGCGTCTGGCGCGGGTGCTGCAAAAGCTCGGCGTGGCTGCCGGCGACCGCGTCGGCACGCTGGCCTGGAACGGCTATCGCCACCTGGAGGTGTACTACGCGGCGCCCGGCATGGGCGCGATCTGCCACACCATCAATCCGCGGCTGCATGCCGACGACATCGGCTACATCATCAATCACGCGCAAGACAAGGTGCTGTTCGTCGACAGCAGCTTCGCCGCCCTGGCCGGTGCCCTCGCGGCG
This sequence comes from Rhodopila sp., assembly GCF_965277825.1. Lineage (NCBI taxonomy): Bacteria > Pseudomonadati > Pseudomonadota > Alphaproteobacteria > Acetobacterales > Acetobacteraceae > Rhodopila > Rhodopila sp. Next base: position 3,364,995 of record NZ_OZ255846.1, read on the forward strand.
CACATCTCGGGCAGCGTCAAGACGGTCGTCATGCTGACCGATGCCGCGCACATGCCGAACGTGACGCTGGCCGCGGGCATCACGCTGGCTTGCTACGACCAGTTGATGGACGAAGCGGACGACGATTATGCCTGGCCCAGCTTCGACGAGAACACCGCCAGCGCGCTGTGCTACACCTCGGGCACCACCGGGCGGCCCAAGGGCGTGCTGTACAGCCATCGCTCGACCTGGCTGCACGCCTACGCCACCGCGCTGCCGGACGTGCTCGCCATCAAGGCTACCAGTCGGGTGCTGCCGGTGGTGCCGATGTTCCATGTCAACGCCTGGGGCATGCCGTATGCAGCGGCGCTGACCGGGGCGTCCCTGGTGCTGCCGGGACGGCATCTCGACGGCGCCAGCATGGCCGGCCTGCTGAATTCCGAACGGGTCAGCTTCACCGCCGGCGTGCCCACGGTATGGCTGGGTCTGCTGCAGTATCTGCGCTCCAGCGGCGACCGGCTGGATACCGTGCAGCGCATCATGACCGGCGGGTCAGCGGCGCCGCCGCTGCTGATCGAGGCGTTCCGCGACGAGTACGGCGTGGCGGTCGAGCACGGCTGGGGCATGACCGAGATCAGCCCGGTGGGCAGCTACAACGCGCCGAAGCCGGCGCAGGGAGGGCTGACCGCGGACCAGGCGGCGGCGCACATGCTGAAACAAGGCCGCATCCTGCCCGGCATCGACATGAAGATCGTCGATGGTGACGGCAACCAGCTACCCTGGGACGGCACCGCGTTCGGCGACCTGAAGGTCAAGGGGCCGTGGATCGCCAGCGCCTATTACGGCGACGAACCCGGCAGCGCGCTGGATCCGGCCGGCTGGTTCGCCACCGGCGACGTCGCCACCATCGATCCCGATGGCTTCATGCAGATCACCGACCGCTCGAAGGACGTGATCAAGTCCGGCGGCGAGTGGATCAGCTCGATCACGCTGGAAAACATCGCGCTGTCCCACCCCGACGTGGCCGAGGCGGCGGTGATCGCCGCGCTGCATCCGAAATGGGACGAGCGGCCGCTGCTGCTGGTGGTGCCGACGCCGGGCAAGACGGTCGATCCGGCCTCGGTGCTGGCGCTATATCGGGACAAGGTCGCCAAATGGTGGCTGCCGGATGAGGTCCTGGTGGTGGCGGAACTGCCGCACACCGCGACCGGCAAGTTGCTGAAGACCGAGCTACGCACCCGCTTCCGTGAGCACTATGTGTGCGCGGCGAAGGCGTAGTATCGCGCAGCAGCGAAGCGCGCTACGTCGCCCTTTGTTTGAGTATCCGGTACCCGCGGCCCGATCGCGGACGCTTCGCGTCTCGGGCTTTTCTGCGATCGGATACCAGGAGCATTATCGCGCTGGGCCTAGCCTTGACTAACCCGCCGGCCGGATCGCGCCGCGGCCAAGGGAGCGGCGGATGGACCTGAAGCTGCTGGCCTGGGGGCTGCGCCGGCGCACCGGGGGGCTGCCCCGGTTGTGGCTGTTCACCGACCGGCGCCGGTTGGCCGATCCCAGGGCCTCGGTGGCCGCGCTGCCGCGCGGGCGCGCGGGCGTCGTGCTGCGGCACGATGATGACCCGGCGCGGGCCCGGCTCGGCGTGGATCTGGCGCGGATCTGCCGGGCGCGCCGGCTGGTCCTGGTGGTGGCCGGGGACGTCCGGCTGGCCGCCGCGCTGGGCGCCGGCATGCACCTGCGCGGCGGACGTTGGCCCGGCGTGATCCGCCGTGCCGGCGTGCTGACCAGTTCCGCCCATTCAGCCGAGGACCTGCGACGCGCGCGAGCCGTCGGTGCCGATCTGGTGTTCCTGTCACCGGCGTTCGCTACCGCGAGCCATCCCGGAGCCCGCGGCCTCGGTCCGCTGCGTTGGGCCGCGCTGGTTCGGAGGATGCGGCATGGCGCGGGCCGCGCTACCGCCGTGCCGGTGATTGCCGCGCTGGGCGGGGTGGACGGGCGCTCGATCCAGCGGCTGTCGTCGCGACTGGTCCATGCCGCCGGGGCGATCGCCGCGCTAAGCCAGTGCTGACGCCGCCGGTCCAGCCGCATCGGCAAGCTGGCCGGGGATTGCCGCGCGGCGGTGACCTGACCGCCGCCGCAACACAAGACGACGGTTCAAGTGTCGCTTCGAACGATCCCCGCAGGCCGTCCGGACTGCACCGTGGAATAACGCCGGCGCGACTGGCGTACTGTTGCGTGTAAAGGCCCAGTATTTCGGAAATACCGTGCAATATGTCCAAATCGGGTTGCGGGATCGTGACCCCGGAGCATTCGGCGGCCTGGCGATTGCCCAGAAGGTCGCCGACCCGAATCCAGGGCCATTTGTTGGCACAGCAGCAACGCGGCGGAGCATCATCGCGCCGCAGTTGTGTCGACGGCGCAATTTTATCGCTGACGTGTCCATAAGAATCGCGATTGCTGAGCGCTCGTCGCAGCGGTAAACACGGCTGTACTCCACCGAACCGGCAACATGAGGCATGCCAACGCAATGCGACCGACATGGGTTCCTGCCCGGGTCTATCCCGCGGCTCTGATCGCGGTGCTCGCGCTCGCGGCTTGTTCGGCCAACGACGTGAAGCCGAACACCACGCCACCGGACTTCATGGGCCTGGGCAGCGGGTCGGCTGGCGACGTGTCGGTCAACCGGCTGGGCGGCAACGACAGCGGCACGATATTCGGCATCGGCAATGGCGGCCCGAACGACAGGAACCGCGCCGGAGTCGGCGGCGGCGCCGGTACCGGCATCGGTGTCAATGCGTTCCTGTGGCGCGGCGCTTTGGATACCATCGCGTTCATGCCGCTGGCCTCGGCCGACCCGTTCGGCGGCGTGATCATCACCGACTGGTATACCCCGCCCGGCACCAACGGTGAGCGCTTCAAGGCGACGATCTATATCCTGAGCCGCGATCTGCGCAGCGACGGTCTGCGGGTCAATATCTACCGCCAAATACTGCAGAACGGCCAGTGGATGGATGCAACGGTGTCCGACTCCACGGTCGGCGATATCGAGAACAAGGTGCTGGCACGGGCGCGCCACATGCGGGAGCAATTGCAGGCCAGCAGCTAGGGTCCCGAGTCTGAAGTTCGCCATACCGGCGAACATCAGCGTCGCGACACTAGCGCTTTATTTTCAATGGCCTGCTGATCCCAGAGTTCGCCGAGTAATGCGGCGAACTTCTGCGGCAGGACATCAGTGTCCCGAGTCTGAAGTTCGCCATACCGGCGAACATCAGCCTTGCGACCTATCCCGGAATCATCCGCCCCAGCGGTCTCCCGGCGAACAGGTGGACATGGAAGTGCGCTACCTCCTGGCCGGAATGCTCGCCGGTGTTGGCCAGCAGCCGGTAGCCGGGTTCCTCGAGGCCAAGATCCTTGGCGATCTTGCCGACAGCGCGGATGAAGCCGGCGATCTCAGCCTCGGTGGCGGTGGCGCTGAAGTCGGCGAACGAGCAATAGCCGCCCTTCGGGATTACCAGGACATGCGTCGGTGCCTGCGGGTTGATGTCATGGAAGGCGAAGGCGAAGTCGTCCTGGTAGATTGTCCTGGCCGGGATTTCGCCGCGCAGGATCCGAGCGAAAATGTTCTGGCTGTCGTAGGGCGGCAGTCCGCTGACCGGCATCGAATTATCCTCCTGGGGCGGTGTCGGCGGATTTTTACGCCGCCGGCCGGCGCCGGGCCAGGGGGCAGACCCGAGCGGCGGCGGTTCAGGGAATCTTCGACGTTCCAAGCCTTTTGCGCACCGGGATCGGCCTGGTCCTGGCGGCTTTTTCAGTGATGCCGCTGATGCCCTCGCGGCGGATCAGTTCGGCCCAGACGTCGGACGGGCTGACGCCGGACGAAACCCACAGCACCAGCAGGTGATACAGCACGTCGGCACTCTCACCGATCAGCGCATCGCGGTTGCCGGCAACCGCCTCGATCAGGCACTCGACCGCTTCCTCGCCGAATTTCTGCGCCACCTTGGCCGGCCCGCGGGACAGCAGCCGCGCCGAGTGGCTGACCGTCGGATCGGCGTCGCGACGGCTCTCGACGACGCGGAACAGACGGTCGAGCACGACGGCATCGGCCTCGGCGTCGGCGGACGCCTCGGCGCCGTTGCCGCGCGACTTCTTCGTCTTGGAGCGCTTGGCGGACGGTTTCCTTGTCGCCTCAAGCGGGCCGGCGGCGGCCTTCTTCTTGGTCGATTTCGCCATGCTCAGGCGACCTGGCGCGGCAGCCGCACCGGCAAACCCGCATCGGCCAGCGCCCGTTTCACCTCAGCAATGCTGAACCGGCCGAAGTGGAACACACTGGCCGCCAGCAGCCCGGTGGCCCCTGCCCCGGCGCCGGCGACGAAATCGCCCAGCGCGCCGACCCCACCGGAGGCGACCACCGGCACCCGCACCGCGCCACACGCGGCGCGCAGCAGATCCAGGTCGAAGCCCCGGCCGGTGCCGTCGCGGTCCATGCTGGTCAGCAAGATCTCACCCGCGCCGAGTGCGGCGACCTGGCGGCACCAGCCGATCGCATCGATGCCGGTCGGATGGCGGCCGCCATGGGTGAACACCTGCCATTGGCCCAGCCCCGTCTGCTTGGCATCGACCGCGACCACGACGCACTGGCTGCCGAATTTCGTCGCCGCCTCACGCACCAGGTCGGGCCGCGCCACCGCGGCGGAGTTGATGCTGCACTTGTCGCTACCGGCCAGCAGCAGCCGGCGCATGTCCTCGGTCGAGCGGATGCCGCCGCCGACCGTCAGCGGCAGGAACACCCGGGCGGCGGTGCGCGAAACCACATCGAGGATGGTGTCACGGTTCTCGTGGCTGGCGGTGATGTCGAGGAAGGTGAGTTCGTCGGCGCCGGCGGCGTCATAGACGGCGGCCTGCTCCACCGGGTCTCCGGCATCGCGCAGGGCAACGAAGTTGACGCCTTTGACGACACGGCCGTCCTTCACGTCCAGGCAGGGGATGACGCGGAGTTTGAGCATGGGGGGTGGTTTAGAAAGCGCGCCGCCGCGTGATGCAAGAACTAAACGCCAACCGAGGCCAGGACGGCGCGCCAGAGCGGACCAGGGGCCGATTTATCCGGATCTCAGGTGGCCAGGAGCGACAGCGCCTCGGCGGCATCGACTCGGCCATCGTACAGGGCGCGCCCGACGATGACGCCCTCGATTCGGGTGCCTCTTGCGGCCTGCTTCAGCGCTGCCAGGTCGGCCAGCGAGCCGACCCCGCCCGAGGCGATGACCGGCGTCGTCAGCCGCTCCGCCAGCGCCACGGTCTGTTCCAGGTTGATCCCGCTCAGCATGCCGTCGCGGCTGATATCGGTGAAGATAATGGCCGACACGCCGGCATCCTCGAACCGCAGGCCGAGGTCGAGCGCCGCCATCGCCGAGGTTTCGGCCCAGCCTTCGGTGGCGACCAATCCGTCGCGCGCGTCGATGCCGACGGCGATGCGGCCGGGAAAGCCGCGACAGGCCTGCGACACAAGGGGTGGGTTCTTGGCCGCGGCGCTGCCCAGGATCACCCGCTGCACGCCGCCTTCGACCCAGACGGCGATGCCGTCCAGGTCGCGGATGCCGCCGCCCAGTTGCACCGGGATCGTCACACTGGCCAGGATCGAGCGCACCGCCTGGGCGTTGACCGGCTTGCCGGCGAAGGCGCCGTTCAGATCGACGACATGCAGCCAGCGGCAGCCGGCAAGCTGCCAGACCCGGGCCTGCGCGCTGGGGTGTTCGGCGTAGATCGTCGCCTGGTCCATGTCGCCGCGGCGCAGCCGGACGCAACGCCCATCCTTCAGGTCGAGCGCCGGATACAGCGTCAGGCCGGTCATGCCAGCGCTCCTGGCCGGGCTTGGCGGGACATCATTGCCCGCCGCTCTTCGGCGGCCGCAGCCGTTTGTAGAAAAAGAAGCCCTGCACCGACTTGCCGCGCACCAGCGCGTATTCCGGATGCTCACCCCAGCGGATGTAGCCGTACGATTCGTACATCCGGATGGCGACGGTCTGGGTGTCGCGGACGTCGAGGTTCAGGATATGGTAGCCGAGCTCGCGGGCGCAGTCTTCCACCGCCTCGGTCAACATGCGGGCCAGGCCGTGGCCGCGGGCATAGGGCGCGATGTAGGAGTGCATCAGGCTGGCGGCGAACGCCTGCGCCTCGTTGTTGCGCGGCGGGCGCACCAGGATGGCCGACCCGACGATGTCGCCGTTCAGCCGGGCCACGAACAGGTCGCGTTCGGGGACCAGAAGCAGGCCGCGGAAATAGGTCTCCAGTTGACGCCGCCCGGGCGGGGTGACCCAGCCGAAGCCGCCGCCGTCGATGATCGCGGCATCGGTCGCCTCGCACAGGGCATTGAGGTCCTGGTCGGTGAAGCGCTTCAGCCGCTCTACCAGCAGTTCGGGTTCGCGGCTGCGCGAGGATGTGCCGGACATGCTGCTCAGGGCGCCCAGCCGAGGAAATTGGCCAGCAGCCGGATGCCGACCTGCTGGCTTTTCTCGACGTGGAACTGGGTTCCGGCCCGGTTGCCGGCGACGACGATGGCCGGAATGGCGCCCCCATAGTCGGTGGTGGCGATGGTTTCGCCGGGCGCGCCATGCACCAGGGCATAGCTGTGGACGAAATAGACGTGGTCGCCCGGCTGCAGACCATCCAGCAGGCGGTGGCCGCCTGGGGCGAAGTCCAGCGCGTTCCAGCCCATCTGCGGCAGCCGCAGCCCGACCGCCGCCATTTCGGCCACATCACCCGTGATCCAGCCGAAGCCGGGGGTGACACAGTGCTCCAGGCCGCGCTGCGCCATCAGTTGCATGCCGACGCAAATACCCAGGAACGGCGTGCCGGCGGCGGTGGCGGTTTCGATCGCCTGGCGCATGCCGGGAACCGCGGCAAGTCCGGCGGCGCAGTCGGCGAACGCGCCCTGGCCGGGCAGCACGATGCGATCGGCCGCCGCCACAATGTCGGGATCGGCGGTGACCGCGACGCTGGCCTCGATCCCGGCGCGCTGCGCCGCCAGGGCAAGCGCGCGCGAGGCGGAGGTCAGGTTGCCGCTGCCGTAATCCACCACCGCGACCCGCATGACGTCCGGCTTGGTCATACCGGGTCCGGGCGGAACCGGGCGCCGAGGTCGGGGCGCTGCCGCAGCAGGCGCATGAACGCGTCGTCGCGATTGCCGGCGGCGAGCACGTGCAGCAGCAGATAGCCGCGGTTCTGCAAGGCCCAGCGGCGCAGGTCGTTGCCGGTCAGCCCGAGCAGCAGCATCAGCCCGGCCGACAGGATGGTGGACGCCGGGCGCGGCACCCACACGGCGATCAGGACATAGCCGGCCAGGGTGATCGCCGCGGCGATCCAGGTTCGGTGGGCGGCCAGCCAGAGCGGGCCGAACAGCAGCGCGCCCCACGAGAAGCCCTCTTTCACCAGGACCGGTTCGGCGTCGGATTTCAGCAGGGCGGTATAGGTTTTCATGACGAGACTGCGGCCGCATTCATAGCGGCACCGGGGACGAGCTTCCAGCAACTTCGGGGGTGACGGCGGGGTAATCGCATTTGGATTTTCTGTCGGCTGGATTTTCTGTTGGCGCGATTCGCGGGGTTTGGTGTGGCTAAGAGAAGCGGTTGGAACCGCAGATGCACGCCGATGCGCGCCGATAGGGGTTATGCTGGAAACTGGGCGCAAAGACCGCCTTTTCCGCATCCGTGGTCCCAGCATCGTGGGTTTGAGCCAATGCAATTGCGCTGGGGCAACGGCTCGATCCGGTGCACGGCGAGCACCTTGGTTCAGTTTTATCGTCGACGCACGGTCACCGCGCCCGTCGGGTCCAAGCCCATGGCGGGCCCTCGGTCCGGGGCCACAGCGACCCCTTGGTCGGCTCCTACAGCGACCCCTTGGTCGGCTCCTACAGCGACCCCTTGGTCGACGGAATCGCGTCGGTGGCGCGCGGGTCGGGTTCGGTGGCGGCGCGCAGCGCCCGCGCGGTCGCCTTGAAGCAGGCCTCGGCGACGTGGTGCGCGTTGTGTCCGGCACGGCGGGTAATGTGCAGCGTGATCAGCGCGTTGAATGCCAAAGCGCGGAAGAATTCCTCGAACAGTTCGGTGTCCATCTGGCCGATCTTCGGGCGGTCGAAGGCGACGTTCCAGGCCAGGAACGGGCGGCCGGAGATGTCCACCGCGGCCTCGGCCAGGGTTTCGTCCATCGGCACCAGCGCATGCCCGAAGCGCCGGATGCCGCGCTTGTCGCCAAGCGCGCGGGCGAGCGCCGCACCCAGCACGATGCCGACGTCCTCGGTGGTATGGTGGAAGTCGATGTGCAGGTCGCCGGCGGCGCGGACGCTGAGGTCGAACAGGCCGTGGCGGGCCAGCGCAGTCAGCATGTGGTCGAGAAAGCCGATGCCGGTGGCGATGTCGGCAAGCCCGGTTCCGTCCAGATTGACGGTGACGGAGATCTGGGTTTCCGAGGTGTTGCGTTCGATCGTCGCGATACGGGCCATGACGGCGCTTCCACTACCGCGTCCGGCGCGCCCGGTCCAGCGGATGATGGCGCGGCGCCGTCCGCTCAGCGACCGCCCGCTCTTTTGCCGGCGTCTGCGACCGCCCGCGCCTTGCCGGCGACAGTGAGCGCCCGCGCCTTGCCGGCGACAGCGGCCGCCCGGGCCCTGCCGGCGACAGTGACTGCCCGCGCCTTGCCGGCGTCAGCGACCGCCCGCGCCCTGCCGGCGACAGCGGCCGTCCGCGCCTTGCCGGCGACCAACCCCCGCGCCTTGCCGGCGACCAAGCCGCGCGGCTCGCCGGAGACAGCCAGCCCCTCGCGGGCAATAGCCCGGCCCCTTCGCGGCGACCGCCCGCGCATTACCGGCGAAAACCGCCGCGCCATGAAGCTTTCAGGTCGGCACCCGATCCTGCCGCTGACGGCGCCTGGACAGTTGCGTATCCAGGATCAGCGCTGCCACCCCGCAGACAATGGCGGCATCGGCCAAGTTGAACACATACCAGGAAAAGTCGCCCCAGCGCGTGTCGATATGGGCGTGGATGAAGTCCACCACCCAGCCGAAGCGGAGCCGATCGATGACGTTGCCGATGGCGCCGCCGGCGATCGCCCCGATCGCCACCGCGACCAACCCGGTCTCCGCCCGGCGCAGCCAGAACCCGAGCGCGATGACCACGGCCAGGGCAATCACCGCCAGGATGTAATGACCCCAGGCGCCAAGACCATTGAGCAGCCCGAAGGTGACCCCGCTGTTCTGCACCATGGTCAGGTTCAGCACCGGCAACAGCACGATCTGGCGCAACTCCGGCAGGTGCAGCCGGTTCACCACCCACCATTTGCTGAGCTGGTCGGCTGCAAGCACCAGCAACGCGGCGAACAACCCCAACGGCATCAGGTTGCGGCGGATCATGCCGCCGGCTTGCGGACCAGGCCCGAGTCCACCGCGTCGGTGCAGCGCAGGCACAGCGACGGGTGGGCGGCGCTGGACCCCACTTCCGGCAGCACTCTCCAGCAGCGGGCGCATTTGTCGCCGCAGGCGGGCGTGACCCTCGCTGGGGGTTCGGCCGTGTCCGACACGAGCGTTACGGAGGAGACGATCGCGATCTCGGCCCATGCGGCGGCATCCAGTAAATCTTTGTGGTCCACGTTCAACGGCAGCTCGACCGCGGCCTGCAGCGAGGAGCCCAGCGTGCCGGCCTGGCGCGCCGCCTCGATCGGGCCGGTGATGCGGCGGCGGATGGCGCGGATGGTGTCCCATTTGGCCGCCAGCGCGGCATCGTGCCAGGCCGCCGCCGGGGTCTGGAACTGTTCCAGGTGAACGCTGGCGGAGTCACCAAAACGGGCGCGCTCGTCGTCCCCGGCGCGTGCGCACCCGTCGTCCCCGGCGCGGGCACGCCCGTCGTCCCCGGCGCGGGCGCACCAGGCCTCCTCGGCCGTAAAGCACAGCACCGGGGCGAGCCAGGTGCACAAATAGCGGTGCAACTGGTCCAGCACGCAGCGCGCGGCACGCCGGCGCGCACTGTCGGGAGGGTCGCAGTACAGCGCATCCTTGCGGATGTCGAAGTAGAACGCCGACAGATCCAGCGAGCAGAAATTGTGCAGCTCGGGATACACCCCGGTCCAGTCATAGGATTCGACGGCGGCGCGGAACTTGGCGTCGATCTCGGTCAGCCGGTGCAGCACCCAGCGTTCCAGTTCCGGCATCTCGGCGACCGGCACCCGTTCGGCCTCTGTGAACCCGTCCAGGCTGCCCAGCACGAAACGCAGCGTGTTGCGCAGGCGGCGATACAGCTCGGCCTGTTGCTTCAGGATCTCGGGGCCGATGCGCAGGTCCTCGGTGGTGTCGGACGACATCACCCACAGCCTGAGGATGTCGGCGCCGTACTTGTCGGCGACCTGCTCTGGGGCCGTGGTGTTGCCCAACGACTTGGACATCTTGCGGCCCTTCTCGTCCATCACGAAGCCGTCCGTCAGCACGGCTTTGAAGGGCGCCCGGCCGCGGGTTCCGACGGCTTCCAGCAACGAGGACTGAAACCAGCCGCGATGCTGGTCGGAGCCTTCCAGATACAGATCGGCGGGCCACGGCAGGCCGCGCTTTTCCAGCACGAAGGCGTGGGTGGAGCCGGACTCGAACCAGACATCGACGATGTCCATCACCTGCTCGAAATCGTCCGGATCGTGGTCGGGACCAAGGAAGCGGGACGGCGGGGAGGCGTACCAGGCGTCGGCGCCCTCGGCTTCGAAGGCGGCGATGATGCGGGCGACGACCGCCGGATCGCGCAACGGCTGGCCGGAGCGTTTCTCCACGAATACGGTGATCGGCACGCCCCAGGCGCGCTGGCGGCTGATGCACCAGTCGGGGCGCGCGGCGATCATCGAGCCGATGCGGTTGCGGCCCTGGTCGGGCACGAATTGGGTGGTGGCGAGGGCAGCCAGCGCGGTCTCCCGGATGCGGTGCGGCCCGTCCATCGGGATGAACCACTGCGGCGTGGCGCGGAAGATCAGCGGCGCCCGGGAGCGCCAGGAATGCGGGTAGGAATGGGTGATCGAGCCGCGCGCCAGCAGGGTGCCGGCCTGGGTCAGCGCGGCGCAGACCGGGTCGGCCGCCTTGTAGACGTGCACGCCGGCGAACAGCGGAACCCACGCGTTGAAGCTACCGTCGTCGCCCACGGTTTCCGGGACGTCGAGCCCATTCGTTCGGCCCAGGCTGAAATCGTCCTCGCCGTGGCCGGGCGCGATGTGGACGAAGCCGGTGCCGGCCTCGGTGGTGACGAAGTCGGCCAGCAGCAAAGGCGTGTCCTGGTCGTAGCCGCCATCCGCCAGGGGGGCGCCGCGCAGCGGATGAGCCATGACGGTGCCGGCCAGATCGGCGCCCTTGACCACGGCCAGCACGTGATGCGCACTGATCCCGCTGTCGCGCAACACGGCGGGCAGCAGGGCTTCGGCGATCACCAGTTTTTCGCCGTTCCGAGCGAGCGATGTTTCCGCGACGGCATCGACCGCGATGACGGCGTAGTCGAAGTCGGCGCCGGCGGCGACCGCCCGGTTGCCGGGAATGGTCCAGGGCGTGGTGGTCCAGATCGCCACCGCGGCGCCGTCTAGCGCCGGCACCGACGCCCGCACGACGGGGAAGCGGACCCAGATCGTGGTCGAGGTGTGGTCGTGGTATTCGATCTCGGCCTCGGCCAACGCGGTCTTTTCCACCGGCGACCACATCACCGGGCGCAGCCCGCGATACAGCGCGCCGTTCAGTAGGAACTTGCAGATTTCCGCGGCGATGGCGGCTTCCGAATCATGGTCCATGGTGGCGTAGCGTTCGCGCCAAGCGCCCTCGACGCCGAGGCGGCGGAATTCGGCGGCCTGCACTTCCATCCAGTCGGCGGCGTAGGCGCGGCATTGGGCGCGGAAATCCAGGATCGGGACGGCGTCCTTGTCGTTTTTCTTGGCGCGGTAGGCTTCCTCGATCTTCCACTCGATCGGCAGGCCGTGGCAGTCCCAGCCGGGAATGTAGTTGGCGTCGTAGCCGGCCATCTGGCGGGTGCGGTTGATGACGTCCTTGTGGATCTTGTTCAGCGCGGTGCCGATATGGATGTTGCCGTTCGCATAGGGCGGCCCGTCGTGCAGGATGAACAACGGCCGCCCGGCGGAGGCGGTGCGCAGCTTGGCCCACAGGTCCATCCGGTCCCATTTGGCCAGGATCAGCGGCTCTTTCTTCGGCAGGTCGCCGCGCATCGGGAAGTTGGTCCGCGGCAGGAACACGGTGTCGTGGTAGTCGCGCTGAGAGTCGGTAACGGCGTCGTTCATGTCGGGTCCGTGAAGCAAGGGGCGGAGCAGCAAGGGGCGGGCATCCGGGACTGGCCGGCGGCTACTGGGGGTAGTCAGGTGCGCCAGCCTATAGCACCGATGCGGCTGCCGCGACCATGCTGAACGCGGAAAGGTGAGATTGGCGCGACGTCTGCCTTCTCCGGCCGACGCATGGGCACCCATCGGGTTCAACCCGGTTACATCGGCTGCGCTGACAGGGTCGTCGCTCCGTGCCGCGATGCAGCATGTGTCGAGCCGGCGATCGGGACGATACCCGGCCGCCGCGCTACCCCAACTCGATCCGGATCAGCGTCGGCTGCTGCATCACCGTCGGCAGCGCGGCGATCCGGTCCAGCGCGTCACGCATCGCGCTTTCCCTGGTCTCGTGCGTCACCAGCACCACCGGCACCGCCTCACCGGGGCTGCGGCCGCGCTGCAGCATGGATTCCAGCGACACCCCCATGTCGCGCAGGATCGCCGTCACATCGGCGATCACCCCCGGCCGGTCCACCACCATCAGCCGCAGGTAATACGCCCCGACATGGCTGCTGATCGGCAGCGACGGCGCGTCCGACAGCGCCGACCCGGACGCCCCCCACACCGGAGTCAGCCGGTTGCGCGCGATGTCGATCAGGTCGGCCACCACAGCGGACGCGGTCGGCCCGGCCCCTGCCCCGCGCCCTTCCAGCATCACCCGGCCGACGAAATCGCCCTCCGCCACCACCGCGTTGAACACCCCATCCACCCGAGCGATCGGCGCGGTTCCGGGCACCATGCACGGATGCACCCGGGTCTCGATCCCGGCCTCGGTGTGCCTGGCGATGCCCAGCAGCTTGATGCGATAGCCAAGCTCCGCGGCGAACGCGATATCGACCGCCGAGATCCGCCTTATGCCCTCGACATGCACCGCCTCGAACGCCACCGGCCGGCCGAACGCCAGCGCCGCCAGGATCGCCAGCTTGTGCGCGGCGTCGATGCCGTCGATGTCGAAGCTTGGATCGGCCTCGGCGTAGCCCAGCTTCTGCGCGTCCGCCAGCACCTCGGCGAACTCCCGCCCGCGTTCGCGCATCTGCGTCAGGATATAGTTGCAGGTGCCGTTCAGGATGCCGGCAACCGAACTGATGCGGTTGCCCGACAGGCCCTCGCGCAGCGCCTTGATCACCGGGATCCCGCCGGCCACCGCCGCCTCGAACCCCAGCGCCACCCCCGCCTGCTCGGCGAGCCGGCCCAGCGCCGCGCCGTGCACCGCGAGCAGTGCCTTGTTCGCCGTCACCAGCGGCTTGGCTGCCCGCAACGCCGCCTCCGCCACCGCCAGCGCCGGCCCGGCAGACCCGCCGATCAGTTCCACCACCACATCGACGCCGGGATCCGCCGCCAGCGTCACCGGGTCGTCGTACCAATGCAGCCCGGACAGCGCAAACCCGCGATCCTTGGTTCGGTCTTTGGCCGACACCGACGTCACCGCGATCGGCCGCCCGGCCCTGGCGGTGACGATATCGGCATTGTCGCGCAGCATCTTCAGCACGCCGCCGCCGACCGTTCCCAGCCCGGCCAGCGCCACCGACAGCGGATGGGTCATCTTGCGCCGGCCTCCGACAGCAGCGGTTCGGCGAGGTTCGACCCGGCCTGCAGGAAGCCGCGGATGTTGCGAGCCGCCTGCCGCAGCCGGTGCGTGTTCTCCACCAGCGCGATCCGCACATAGCCCTCGCCGTGCTCGCCGAAGCCCAGGCCCGGCGCCACCGCTACCTTGGCCCGCTGCAGCAGCAGCTTGGAGAACTCGACGCTGCCCAATGAGGCGTATTTCGGCGGCAGCGGGGCCCAGGCGAACATCGAGCCCTGCGGCACCGGCATGTCCCAGCCGGCCGAGGCCAGACCCTTGATCAGCACGTCCCGGCGCTCCCGGTACAGCCCGCGCATCTGCTCGACGCAGGCCTGCGGACCGGTCAGCGCGGTCGCCGCCGCGACCTGGATCGGGGTGAACGCGCCATAGTCCAGATACGACTTCATCCGGGTCAGCGCATTGATCAGCCGGGGATTACCGGCGGCGAACCCCATCCGCCAGCCCGGCATGGAGTAGGTCTTCGACAGGCTGGTGAACTCCACCGCGATGTCCTTCGCGCCGGCCACCTGCAGGATCGACGGCGGCTTCTGGTCGCCGAAATAGACCTCGGCGTAGGCCAGGTCCGACATCACCCAGATCTCGTGCCGCCGAGCGAACGCGACGATCTCCTGGTAGAACTCGAGGCTCGCCAGGTAGGCCGTCGGATTGGACGGAAAGTTGACGATCAACGCGGTCGGCTTCGGCACCGAGTGCCGCACCGCGCGATCCAGCGCCCGCAGCATTTCCTCATCCGGACGCGCCGGAATGCTGCGCACCGCGGCGCCGGCGATGATGAAGCCGAACTGATGGATCGGATACGACGGGTTCGGCACCAGGATGGTGTCGCCGGGACTGGTGATCGCCGAGGCCAGGTTGGCCAGCCCTTCCTTCGACCCCAGTGTCGCCACCACCTCGGTCTCCGGGTCCAGCCCGACATCGAACCGGCGCTGATAATACGTCGCCAACGCCCGCCGCAGCCCGGGGATTCCCTTGCTGACAGAGTAACGGTGCGACCGCGGGTCCTGCACCGTCTCGACCAGCTTGGCGACGATGTGCGGCGGCGTCGGGCTGTCGGGGTTGCCCATGCCGAGGTCGATGATGTCCTCCCCGGCGCCGCGCGCCTTGGCCTTGGCGGTGTTGACCTCGGCGAACACGTAGGGCGGCAGGCGGCGGATGCGATGAAACTCGCCGGACGGATCGCTGCTCATGACGGGTCGCTGCTCATGACGGGTCGCTGCTCATGACGGGCCTTTCGAAGTGCGGCGGAAACCGCCGGAATGGATCGCGTGCGCAGCGGTTACTGTATCACCCGGAGTGAGGCGCCGCGACCCGAAGCTTCGGCGCTGACCCGGATCGCGTTGCCGGGAACGCCGGCGGATTTCAGCGCCTCGACGATCGACTGTGCCCGCGACAGCCCGAGATCGAGCGCCGCCGATTGCGCGTCGGGATCGCTGGACGCCGAATCGCCGTAGCCGACCACCGAAATGGTGCCGTTGCCGCGCTTGCCGGCGAACGCCTTGACCTCATCGCTGGCCGGCGGCGACAGGCTCGACGCGCGCTCCAGGAAGACGATCCGAGCCGATGGGCCAGCACCGGACGGCGGCGGCATCGGCGGTGGCGCCAGCACGGCCACGGGCGGTTCGCCGGCGGCGGCCGGGCGCGGCGGCGGACCGGCCGGCAACGCCGGCGACACACCCGCGACGGTCGTCCCGGGCGGGCTGCTGGGCGCGGTCCCGGGCGCAACGTCCGACCCCGGCGCAACCGGCGGGTTCGCAGCCGCCGCCGCGGCGGCCGGCGCGCCGGATGTGTCAGCCGCCGGTGCCTCCAGCGGCGCGCTCTGCACCGGCCTGCGCGGCGCCGGCAATGGTGCCGATGCCCCCGAGGATGCCCCCGAGTGCGCCCTTGGGGGCGCGGTGACCGCCGGCATCGAGGCACTCGCCACCGGCGTCCCCGCTGGCGTGCCCCCTGTCGTGCCTGCTGGCGGCCCCGCCGAACCGGAAGACCCGGCCGAGGCTGTGGCGCCGGCCAGCGGCGGTGGCGGGGCGGTGCCGACCCCGAACAGGGTCGGCGAAGCGCTGGGTGAGGACGGATCGGCCAGCGGCGCCGACTCCGCGGCGTGCTGCGCATTGGTGCGATCGGCGATCAATGAATTGGTCAGTTGGTCCAGCGCCTTCTGGTCCACCGGCGCCGGCTTCGCCGGCACCGTGGCCAGGTTGGGATAGGCCTGGTCCGCCCCCGGCGGCGCCGGACGCGCTTTGGCGATCTTGCCGCCTTCTTCGCGATGCCACCAGTTGATCGGATTCATCGACGACGACGACGAACAGCCGCTCAGCGCCCCGCCGGTCAGCGCCCAGGCCGCCAATATCAGCATGGCAGCGCCCCGCGAGGCGCCTTGCCTCGGCTGTTTCACCCAACTAGCTTGCGCGCCTGTTTCGCTGACCACCATATGCCGGTTCCGCTCCCCCTGCCGGCGGCCTGTGTAGCCGCTGGTGGAGCCGACGCAAAGGATGTCTCCAATGGCGCCGAACGATAAGAACGCGGGAACGTCTCCCGCCCGCTCCCACTCCGCCACGTCCCCGACTGGTGCCGCCTCCACTGATACCGCCTCCACTGGCGCCTCCACCAAGGGCCTCTCCGCCAAGGGCGCGTCCGCCAACGCCGCCGCGGCCGCCGCGTCGACCACGCCGCTTGGCGCGGGGACGCCGACCGCGGCCGCGCCAGCCGCCGCGGTTCCGGCGGCGCTGCAAGCGAGCGGCTTCAAGATGCCCGACCCGTCCGTGGTCAGCCGTTCCATGGCCGACGTCGCCGAACGCTCGCAGCGGCTGGTCGGCGAATGGCTAAAGCGCCAGGCGCGGCAGGACCACAGCGCCGATCCGCTCAACATCGGCCGCGCCTTCCTCGAAATGACCGCTCGCCTGATGGCCAATCCGGCCCGCCTGATGCAGGCCCAGATGGGGTTCTGGCAGGATTACGTCACGCTGTGGCAGAACACCACGCGCCGCATCATGGGCATCGAGGCCGCGCCGGTGATCGACCCGGGCGCCGGCGACCGACGCTTCCGCGACGACGCCTGGAAAGAAAACGAGGTCTTCGACTTCATCAAGCAGTCCTACCTGCTGTCCGCCCGCTTCGTGCAGGACGTCGTCACCCAGGTCGACGGCCTGAACCCGAAGACCGCGCAGAAGGTGGATTTCTACGCCCGCCAGTTCATCGACGCGATGAGCCCGTCGAACTTCCTGCTGACCAACCCCGAGGTGCTGCGCCGGACCGCCGAGACCGGCGGTGAGAACCTGCTGAAAGGCCTGAATAACCTGCTGGGCGACCTGGAGCGCGGCAAGGGCAAGCTCAGCATCAAGATGACCGACACCGAGGCCTTCAAGGTGGGCGACAATATCGGCGTCTCGCCGGGCAAAGTGATCTACCAGAACGAGCTGATGCAGTTGATCCAGTATGCCCCGTCCACCGACAAGGTGTTGAAGCGTCCGCTGCTGATCGCGCCGCCCTGGATCAACAAGTTCTACATCCTGGACCTGCGGCCGCGGAACAGCTTCGTGCGCTGGGCGGTGGCGCAGGGCCATAGCGTGTTCATGATCTCCTGGGTCAACCCCGACGAGAAGCTGGCGGAGAAAGGTTTCGAAGACTACATGAAGCAGGGCTACCTGGCCGCGCTCGACGCCATCGAGGCGGCCACCGGCGAACGCGAGGTCAACGCCATCGGCTATTGCCTGGGCGGCACGCTGCTGGCTTCCACCCTAGCCTACATGGCCGACAAGGGCGACGACCGGATCAAGACCGCCACCTTCTTCGTCACCATGATGGACTTCCAGGAGGCCGGCGAGCTTGGCGTGTTCATCGACGAGGAACAGCTTCAGGCGCTGGAAGACAAGATGAACAAGCGCGGCTATCTCGAGGGCAGCGAGATGGCGACCACCTTCAACATGCTGCGGGCCAACGACCTGATCTGGTCGTTTGTGGTAAATAACTATCTGATGGGCAACGATCCGTTCCCGTTCGACCTGCTGTACTGGAACGCCGATTCCACTCGCATGCCGGCGCGCATGCACAGCTTCTACCTGCGCCGGATGTATCAGGAAAACCTGCTGGCCAGGCCCGACGGCATCGAACTGGACGGCGTGCCGATCGGCCTCGGCAAGGTCAAGCAGCCGGCGTATTTCCTGTCGACGCGGGAGGATCACATCGCGCCGTGGAGATCGACCTATCGCGGCACTCAGTTGCTGGGTGGCAGCAAGCGCTTCGTGCTGGCCGCGTCGGGCCACATCGCCGGCGTGGTCAACCCGCCCGAGGGCGGCAAGTACGGCCACTGGATCAGCCAGGACTTGCCAGCGGAACCCGAGGCCTGGCTGCACGGTGCTACCGAGATGGCCGGGTCCTGGTGGCCCGATTGGCAGCGCTGGATCCTGGGCTTCGGCAAGGCGCAAGTCGCCGCTCGGCAGCCCGGCGACGGCAAGCTGAAGCCGATCGAGGACGCGCCCGGAAGCTATGTGCTGGTCAAGGTTTCCTGACCGCGCCGCGCAACGTCCCTCGGGAGTAATGCGGGTCGCCGGCGCCGATCAGCTTGGGCGGGTTGACTGGCTCAACTCGGTTGTGCGCCTATCCAAGGCATCGCTGGACGAGCCAGGGCACGGCTTGACGGGGTGCCTGGTCTAGGCCCCTGCGACCCGCGCCCAGCATGATCCCGGACCGAGCGTTGGCCGCAAAACTGTCAGGGAACTCTTTGTCTATACGGCCATTATTACCTGGTTATACGGCATGGCCCGGTCGACATGCCGCTACTTGGCGCACGACGCTTGCTCAACGGATACAATCAAATGCGCCTCATCACGACCGAGCTCCGCGTCTTGGCTGCAGGTCTTCTGGATTGGCACTCATGCCTGCTGTCCAAACTGGTGCTGCTGCTTGGTATTGCCTACCTGTTCGTGCCCTTGGATCTTATCCATAAACTGTAGATGTTGCAGCAGCCCCGAACGCGCCGCGTGTCGCAATCTTTCGTTCCGGTCATCGAGATACCTGTCGCGGGCAGGCTTCGGCAGGACAAGGCGCATCCGCAATACTTTTGTCCGTTATCTGCGCCACGACTTCGGCTACGGCGACCCGGATGAAGCATCCAAACGGCCGGCAGATCAGCCCGATTGTCATCACCCCTCCGGTCATATCGCGAAGCGGAATGAGGTGGCAATCAGCCCTGACCGCTGGGGGTGAACTACCATCCACTAGGCGCGCGACAACTCACAGCCTGTGCATTCCGCCAGGGACTGCTACATTGGCGCCGCACCCGGTTCAGGAGCCCCGCCATGCCGCTGCTCGCCCTTCCCGCCGTGTTCATGCGCGGCGGCACCAGCCGAGCGGTGATGTTCCACGCCAGGGACCTGCCGGAGCGGGTAGCGTGGGACCCGATTTTCCTCGCCGCGATGGGCAGCCCCGACCCGAACGGGCGGCAGTTGGACGGCATGGGCGGCGGCATCTCCTCGCTGTCGAAGATCTGCATCCTGGCCGCATCCGATCGTGCCGACGCCGACATCGACTACACCTTCGCCCAGGTCCAGATCCGCGAAGCGGCGGTCGATTACCGAGCCAACTGCGGCAACATGTCGTCCGCCGTCGGCCCGTTCGCGGTCGATGAGGGGCTGGTGCAAACCACCGGCGATACAGCCGTGGTGCGGATCTTCAATACCAACACCGGCAAGATCATCCGCTCGACGTTTCCGCTGCGCAACGGACGCGCCGCCATGGACGGCGACCTGGCGATCCCCGGCGTCGCCGGCACCGGCGCGCCGATCCGCCTCGACTTCCTCTCGCCGGGCGGTTCGCTGACCGGACGCCTGCTGCCGACCGGCAACGTCCGCGACTGGCTGGAACTGCCCGGCCTGGGCTCGATCGAGGTGTCCATCGTCGACGCCGCCAAGCCGTGCGTCCTGCTGCGCGCCCGCGACCTCGGCCTGAGCGGGACCGAGTTGCCCGACTGGCTCGACGCCAACCCCGCCTTGCTCGGCCGCCTAGAGGCCATCCGCCGCGCCGCCGCACTGGCCATCGGCCTGGCCGCCACGCCTGAGCAAGCCGCCGCCAGCCGCGCCACCCCAGGCATCGGCTTCGTCGCCCCCCCCGGCCCAGGCGATCACGCTGGCGGGCGACACCATCCAGCCCCAAGCGGTCGACCTGACCGCTCGGTTCATCTCCAACGGACAGCCGCACCGCGCCCTGCCGGTGACCTCGGCGCTGTGCACCGCCGTCGCCGCTCGGATCAGCGGCACCGTGGTGGCCGAGGCGCTGCAAGCCGACCCCGGCGGATCGCTGCGCGTCGGCATGCCGTCCGGCATCCTGACCGTCGGCGCCGACGTGACGCGCGATTCGACCGGCGCCTGGACCGCCCATGGCGGTGCGTTCTATCGCACCGCGCGGCGCCTGTTCGACGGCCGTATCTACGTCCCGCACTCAGATCGATCCATGGCCGCGCCAATCGCTCGCCGGCGTTCCGAATCCGGCCAGTTCAGAACAACGCGATAACGGAACTGTGCGTTGGCGCAATTGCCGGCAAAACCGATCTTTCTCGCTGCGGCTTCGTTGACATCGGGCACGCCGTGCTGACCCCGTAAGCCACGATCGGTTCGCGCGCATGGATCATCTGGGTTCGGAAGGTCTTCGGTCTGGTGCCTGCCATCAAAGCGCTCTTCGTCACCAGCGAGCTCGCCGGTCTCGCCAAGGCTGGCGGGCTGGGCGACGTCTCCGCCGGCCTGCCGCTGGCACTGCGCCAGCGCGGCATCGATATCCGGCTGCTGATGCCGGCCTACCAGGACGTCATCGCCAAGCTTGGCTCGATCGACTGGCTGGACGAGTTGCCGGGCCGTGGCGGCATCCCGCCGGCGCGCATCGGCCAGACCCGCCTGCCCGACGGGATGACGCTCTATCTGGTCGCCGCGCCGGCGCTGTTCGACCGCCGCGGCACGCCGTACTGCACGCCCGAGGGCGCCGACTGGGGCGACAACCACCTGCGCTTCGCCCGCCTGTCGCTGGCCGCCGCCGACATCGCCGCCGGCCGCGGCGGCCTGGGCTGGACGCCCGACATCGTCCACGCCAATGACTGGCCGGGCGGCCTGGCCCCGGCCTACATGCGCTGGGACGGCACCAAGACCCCCACCGTCCTCACCATCCACAACATCGCCTACCAGGGCAATTTCGACGCCAGCCAGCGCCACACCCTGGCGATCCCGGACGCCGCGTTCGACATCAACGGCGTCGAATTCCACGGCCGCGTCTCGTTCCTCAAGGCCGGCGGCTTCTATGCCAGCCACGTCACCACCGTCAGCCCGACCTACGCCAGCGAGATCACCACCGAAACCCAGGGCGCCGGGTTGCACGGCCTGATGGAGACCCGAGCCGCGCGGGGCCAGTTGTCGGGGATTGTCAACGGCATCGACGCAAGCTGGGACCCCGGCAGCGACCCGCATCTGCCGCATCATTTCGACCCCGACGACCTGGGCGGCAAGCACGCCAACGCCGACGCCGTGCGCACCGGCCTGTGCCTGCGCCCATCGGAGGGCCCGCTGTTCGGCATCGTCTCCCGCCTGGTGCACCAGAAGGGTCTCGACCTGGTCGCCGAGGCCGCCAACGACATCGTCGACAACGGCGGCCAGATCGTCGTGCTCGGCCTCGGCGACCCCGAGATCGAGCACATGCTCAACCGCACCTCGCGCCGCCACCGCGACGATATCGGCGTGCTGATCGGCTTCAACGAACCAATGGCGCGCCGCATCGTCGCCGCCAGCGACTTCACCCTGATGCCGTCGCGCTTCGAGCCGTGCGGGCTGACCCAGATGCAGGCGCAGCGCTACGGCGCGCTGCCGATCGCCCATGCCACCGGCGGCCTGGCCGACACCATCGACGACGGCACCACCGGCTTCCTGTTCGCCACGCCGTCCTCCGATGCGCTGATGGCGGCCTGCCGCCGTGCCTTCAATGCCTTCGACAACCAGGGCCAGTTCGACGACATGCGCCGCGCCGCCATGGCGCGCTGCTTCAGCTGGGCCGGCGCGGCGGCGCAGTATGAGGCGCTGTATCGACGCCTCGTGCCATCCAGCCTCACCGCCCGGTCGCAGCCGAACCGGCGACGCCCGGCCGCGCCGGTCAGCGACGCGCTGGAACCGGCCGCCTGACGCCTGACGCCGCCACCGCCGCGGGGGCGCCTGACACCTGACGCCACCACCGCCGCGGGCTCCCTGACGCCTGACGCCGCCACCGCCGCGGGGCCGCCTTACGGCTGACGCCGCCACTGCCGCGCACGCCCTCGCCGAAGCCGGCCAGCCAAGCGCAATCAAGGGCGCAACATCCTGGACACCGTGTAACCCGCGTGGCAGGGTGTCCGCCTCGATCCGTCAAAAGGAATAAAGCGTGCGTGCCCGCAACGGTTTGGCGGCACTCCCAGGCCAGCCCGTCCAGCCCGGCGGCGCGGCGTGACCGGTGACAGCTCGCTCGATGAAATGGCCGACGGAACCGGCCACGCCAAGCCGCACTGGCGCTCCTTGCTGTCCACCATGTTCGCGCTCGGCCACGAAACCCTGGCAAGTCGTGTGCGCCTGCTCGATCAGGTCTTCGCCGAGGAAGGCATCACCGCCATCCTGCCCGGCGAGCGCGCGGTCAACTGGCGCTGCGATCCGATCCCGCTGGTGATCTCCGCCGCCGAGTTCGCCGCGCTGCAGACCGGCCTGGCGCAGCGCGCGCAACTGATGGAACTGATCCTGGCCGACCTCTACGGCCCGCGCACCCTGCTGGCCGACGGTCTGTTGCCGCCCGACCTGGTCTACGGCAACCCCGCCTTCCTGCGCCCCTGCACCGTCGATGGCCGCCGCCGCGACCGCTATCTGTCGTTCTACGCCGCCGACATGCTGCGCGGGCCGGACGGTGCCTGGCGGGTGCTGGCCGATCGCACCGGCCAGGCCCAAGGCCTCGCCTACGCGCTGGAAAACCGCCGCATCCTGTCCCGCGTGGTGCCGGAACTGTTCGCCTCGCAGCCGATCCGGCCGCTACGCCAGTACCAGGAGATCACCAGCGACGCGCTGCAGGCGCTCGCCCCGGATGACGACGCCGGCGTCGCCCTGCTCAGCGCCGGCCACTCCGACCCGCTGTGGTTCGAGCACGTGCTGCTGTCGCGCGAGTATTCCATCGCCCTGGTCGAAGCCGGCGACCTTACGCTGCGCAACGGCAAGCTCTACCTGAAGACGCTGCGCGGGCTGCAGCGCATCGGCGTGCTGCTGCGCCGCCAGCAGGGCCACCGCGTCGATAGCCTGGAACTCGCCGCCGGCGCCGGCGTGCCCGGGCTGCTGGATGCCATCCGCGGCGGTTCGATCCGTATGGTCAACGATCCCGGATCGGCGCTGACCGAGGCGCCCAGCCTGGCCGCCTTCCTGCCGGCCCTGGCCCGCCGCCTTTTGGGCGAAGACCTCCGCCTCGCCAGCCAGGCAACGCTGTGGCTGGGCGAGGGCGCCATGGTGCGTACCGTGCTGCGCGACCTGGAAGGCTGGATCATCCGCAAAGCCACCGACGGCGAAGCCGCGCCGGTGGTGCCGATGATGCTGTCGGAGGCCGACCGCGCCGAACTCGCCGCCCGCATCGAGGCCGATCCGGCGATGTATGCCGCCTCGGTCGCGCCGACCCCTTCGGTCGCGCCCTGCGCCGGCGCACATGGACTGGAGGCCAAACCGATCGCCTTGCGCATGTTCATGACCTTCGACGGCACTCGCTGGCGCGCGTTTCCCGGCGGCCTGGCCCGCGCGCTGTCGGAGGAAGACGCGTTGGCCGGGCGGTTGCCCCGCACCGCGCTGTCGAAGGATGTCTGGGTGATGCAGGACGAGGCCAGCCCGGTGCAGGGCGCGTTGGCGCTGCTGACCCCGACCCTGGCGATCAGGCGCACCGCCGGCGACCTGCCGTCACGCGTCGCCGACAACTTCTACTGGCTGGGCCGCTATCTGGAACGCCTGGAAGAGGCCGCCCGGCTGCAGCGCGCGATCATCGTCCGCATGCTGCGCCCGTCGGCCACTGCGCGCGAGGTCGCCGAGATCCGCATCCTGGCCGCCAGCCTGGGCAAGATCAAGATGATCGACGCCGAGGATGTCTCCGTGCTGGGGCCCGGCATCCTGGGCGCCGGACCCTTGGGCACCGCGGTGCTGCGCGCGTTCCGCCACAACGGCGGCATGCACGGCGTGCTGGGCCACGTCGCCCGCCAGGTGGACCAGTTGCGCGACCGCCTGACCGGGGAAATGCACGCGGTGCTGACCCGGTCGCTGCGCGTCATGGGGCAGAACATCCGACGCCTGCCGGCCGACCATGACGCCGGTGCGCTGGAATACGCCGCCGGGCTGACCACCGAGATCCTGGAATTCGCCGCCACCGTCGCCGGGCTGGCGGCCGAGAACATGGTGCGCGGCGGCGGCCGGCTGTTCCTCGACTTCGGCAAGCGCATGGAACGCGCCCAGTCGGTCGCCGGCGAGTTGGCGCAGGTGCTGGACCAACCCGGCGCGCTGACCCAGCCGGGCCGCATCGAAGCCGGCTTGCGCCTGGCGCTGGAGCTGCGCGACTCGGTCATTACCTACCGAGCGCGGTATTTGGCGGTGCTGCAGCCGGCACCGGCGCTGGATCTGATCCTGTCCGACGAGGCCAATCCGCGCGGCCTCGCCTTCCAACTGGTCGCCGCCCGCGACCTGCTGCGCGAGATCGTCGAGGACGGCGATTCGCTGCTGACGGCGATGGACCCGCTGCTGCAGGAGACCCGCGATATCGTGCAGGAGGTGCTGCGCTCGGCCGATCAGACCGTCAGCAGCGCTGGCCTGCCGCCGCGGCTGCGCAAGCTGGACCAGGCGATCGGCGCCGTCGCCGACCGGGTTTCGCGCCGCTACTTCACGCTGCTGCCGATCGCGCGCAGCTTGGGGGTGGAAAGCGACCTGCTGCGCGGTGCGGCGTGAATACCTGGCATGGACCGGCGATGATGAAGTTTATTCTGCTGCTGTGCTTGACGACCACATGGCTTGGCGGCTGCGCCGCCGACAAGATGCGTAGCTACATCGGTCAGGACATCCGAGCGGTGGAGCTGGATCATGGACCGCCGAGCAATCAGATCGATTTGGGCGATGGAACGCGGGCCTATCAGTGGACCAAGGTCTCGGTCGACAGCACGCCGGTTTCGGCGGTCAGCACCACCGACAAGGACCGCAAGGGCCGCAAGACCACGCAGACCCAGTTCATCGGCGGCGACCAGAGCGTGACCCGCTGCGTCTATACTTTCATCACCACGCGCAACGCCCGCGGCGACGGCTGGGTGGTCACCGCGATCCGCGAACCGTCGTTCGATTGCGCCATCGGCGGCCTGAGCTAGACCAGACCAGCGGCAAGTGAAACGTCAGTCCATCGCCCGACTGGCCGTGGATTGACCAATATCCGACCCGCTTGCGACACGCTGAACCCCGATCGACCGAGTTCAACACCACGGAGATCACCATGTCAGCCACGGACCACTACCACCTGCTCGTGCTTGGCTCCGGCGAGGGCGGCAAGTATCTCGCCTGGCACATCGCGCGTTCGGGTCGCCGCGCCGCCGTCATCGAGCGCAAGCTGATCGGCGGTTCATGCCCGAACACCAATTGCCTGCCCAGCAAGAATGAAATCTGGAGCGCCAAGGTGTCCGACCTGGTGCACCATGCCGACCGCTTCGGCCTGAGCACCGGGCCGGTCAGCGTGGACATGGCGAAGGTACTGGCGCGCAAGCGCGACATGGTTGACGGCCTGATCGACATGCATCTCGGCCTGTTCAAATCCAGCGGCGCCGAATTGATCATGGGTTCGGGCCGGCTGGTCGGCGCGAAGACCATCGAGGTCAGCCTGAACGACGGTGGCACCCGCGTGCTGAGCGCCGACCGGGTGGTGCTCAATGTCGGCTCGCGCGCCGCCATTCCCGACATTCCGGGTCTCGCCGAGGGGGCGCCGCTGACCAACATCGAGGCGCTAGAACTCGACCGCGTGCCCGACCGGCTGGTCGTCATCGGCGGCGGTTATGTCGGGCTGGAAATGGCCCAGGCGTTCCGCCGCTTCGGCGCCGCGGTGAGCATCGTCGAACCGGGCCCGCAACTGGCCGCGCGCGAAGACCCCGACGTCGGCGCCGCACTGCAGGAGATGCTGCGCGAGGAAGCCATCGACATCCATCTCGACACCGCGGTGCAGTCGGTGCGGGGCCGCTCCGGCGAGGCCGTCACGCTGCAGGTGCGCGGGTCGCGGGGCGATCAGACGATCCAGGGCAGCGATATCCTGGTGGCCACCGGGCGCATCCCCAACACGCACGGCATCGGTCTCGACCTGGCCGGCGTGGCGCTGGACGCGCGCGGCTATATCGCGGTCAACGACCGGCTGGAAACCAGCGCGCCCGAGGTCTGGGCGATCGGCGACTGTGCCGGCAGCCCGCAGTTCACCCACGTGTCGTTCGACGATTTCCGCACCATCCGGGGTAACCTGGCGGGCGGCAATCTCAGCACCAGCGGGCGGCTGGTGCCATACTGCATGTACACCGAACCGCCGCTCGCGCGCGTCGGCCTGAGCAAAGCCGAGGCCGCGCGCCAGGGCATCGCGGTCCGCATAGCGCGGTTGCCGATCGTGGCCGTGCTGCGCTCGCGCACCATCTCGGAAACCCGCGGTTTCATGCAGGCGGTGGTCGATGTCGCAAGCGATCGCATCCTCGGCTTCACCATGTTCGGCGCCGAGGCCGGTGAGGTGATGGCGGTGGTGCAGACCGCGATGCTGGCGGGCATGCCCTACACCGGCCTGCGCGACGCCATCATCGCCCACCCGACGATGGCCGAGGGGCTTGGTGCGCTGTTCGCCAATGTCCCGGGTCGCAAAGCAGCGTGAGACGCCGAGCGCCCACGATTCGGCATGTATTGGATACTCAAACAAGAAGCGACGTATCGCGCTGCCCTGATGCGCGATCCTGGCGCCCCCTGCGCAACGCTTGCCGCGTCGTCCACCGACCCGCCACGGCACAAGACAACGCCGCCGCCACCCGCTAAACACTGCGCATGCGCTACCGCGTCCAGCACATCACACGATACGCCTACGGCAGCCCGGTCGAGCTTGCCGCGCACATGGTCCATCTGCGGCCGCGGCCGCGCCCGTGGCAGACGGTCGTTTCCGATCATATCACTACAGAACCGAAACCGGCGCGCCGCCGTGATGGGCTGGACCATTTCGGCAATTCCGTCACCTGGCTGTTCCTCGATTTGCCGCACGCCGACTTCAAGGTGACCGCGGACTCCGTGGTCGAGGTCAACTGCCCGCCGCCCCCCGCCGCCAGCGCCACGCTGCCGTGGGAGGACGTGGTTCAAGCCAGCCGCAGCAACGATGGCTGGCAGGCCGTGGAGTTTCAGTTCAGTACCGCGATGACCCCGCCCGATCCCGGCTGCCGCGACTATGTCAGCCAGTCGTTCACCCGACATCGCCCGGTGCTGGATGCCCTGCTCGAGCTGAACAGCCGGTTCTACAACGAATTCCGATTCCGCTCCGGCGTCACCACGATCTCCACCCCGGTGTCGCAGGTGATCGCCCGGCGCGAAGGCGTCTGCCAGGATTTTTCCCATGCCATGATCAGCGGGCTACGCGGCATCGGCATTCCGGCGCGCTATACCTCGGGCTACATCCGCACCAAACCGCCGCCGGGTCAGGCCAAGCGCCAGGGCGCCGACCAGTCGCACGCCTGGGTGGGATGCTGGCTGGGCCCGCGGCACGGCTGGGTCGACCTCGATCCGACCAACGGCATCGTGGTCAAGGACGAGCACGTGCTGCTGGGCTGGGGCCGCGATTTCAGCGACGTCAGCCCGGTGCGCGGCGTGATCCTGGGCGGCGGCGATCATGTCGTGCGGGTCGCCGTCGATCTGGAGCCGGCGGACGATCGGGCCGTGGGATGACTGCCGTGCAAACCGGTCGCGGCCAAACCTGTCAGCCGCGGACTTGTCAGCCGCGGACTTGTCAGACCGGGCATCGCCGATGCCGACCCTGACCGTCACCCACACGACCACCTACCGCTACGCCGTTCCGGTGCGCTTCGGCGAACACCGGATGATGATGCGCCCACGCGACAGCCACGATCTGCGGCTGTTGGAAACCGCGCTGATCGTACGCCCCAGCGCGACCACGCGGTGGATCCATGACGTCTTCAGCAACTCCGTCGCCATTGTCCGCTTCAGCGAACCGGCCGCCCTGCTGCACGTCGAATCACGGTTCCGCGCCGAACACTATCCGCTGGCGGAAAGCGCGATCGAACTCGAGCCGTACGCCCGCCAGCACCCGTTCAGCTATGACGCCGAGGAGGTCGCCGACATCGCACGGACCATCGAACGGCACTACCCCGACCCGCACCACCTGGTCGATGCCTGGGCTCGCGGCTTCGCGGACCAGACCCAAGGTCGCGCGACGATGGGGATCCTGGCCGCGATGACGCGGGCGATCCAGGCCGAGTTCACCTACAATCTGCGCGACGAGACCGGCACCCAGGACCCGGTGACCACGCTCAACACCCGAGCCGGCACCTGCCGCGACTACGCGCTGCTGATGATGGAGGCGGCGCGCAGCCTGGGCTTCGCCGCGCGCTTCGTGTCCGGCTATCTGTATGACGAAGCCATGCTCGGCGGCGGCGCGGGCAGCCTGGTTGGCGGCGGCACCACCCACGCCTGGCTGCAGGTCTACCTGCCCGGCGCGGGCTGGGTGAGCTTCGACCCGACCAATGGCCTGATCAGCGACCGCAACCTGATCCGTGTCGCCGTCACTCGCGACCCGTCGCAGGCGGTGCCGCTGAACGGCAGCTTCGTGGGCAAGCCGTCGGACTGCCTCGGCATGGACGTGCGGGTGGAGATCCGAGCGTAGGGTTTGTCGCATGGTTGAAGCGAGGCGAAGGTTTCGCCATCGCGATCACGCGGCCATGCTGCGGGGGCGCCTCAATGATGCCGATCGCAGGGCGGCGGCTGAACTTCTCATGAGGACGGTCTGCGTCTGATGCAAAGCTGCTCCGCCTGCGCCATATAGTCTCCATGACAACCTATACAATCGTTCCGACTACGGATGGCACGGGCTTCCATATCGGTGTGGCGGGCAGCAATGGCGCTCGGCAGACCATGCTGGGGTTCAGCTCGAAGGAAGAGGCCGAGGCCTGGATCACGCAGGACAAGCGGCTGAACGGCGAAGTCGCGGACCAGCAGCCGCAGCAGCAGAGCGTGTCGCAGCAGGGTTCGGCGCAGCAGACGTCGGCTTAGCCGGTCCGGATTCGGTCTGTCAGGATGGTCGGCGCGCTGGGCGCGCGTGCAGCCGGCGCATCCGCTCCAGGCAAGCCCGGCAGGTCACATGTTCGGCGGGCGGTTCAGCCCAGCCGGATGCCGCTCCGGGTTCGGTCGCACACAGCGCCATCCGGCAATGTGGGGTGACCGCGTGATACGCAACGCGGCGGCCGGCCGCCGAGACGGGTCCATCCTTGCGCAACGCCACGAATGTCCGACCCGAATCGAAAATGCTCGCCTCCCCGGATTGTCGCCGGCGATGTTGCTAAGCCATTAACGCCGGGTCAGGAAGGGTCTTCACCAAGGTCATGGCGTTTGGATTTTCTGTCGGGGCTATGCGCAGGACGCGGCGTGACCACGAGAAGCGGAGTTGAACCGCGGATGCGCGCAGATCGCAGTCACGCTGAACACTGGGTGCGAAGACTTTGCTTATGTTTCCGCATCCGTGGTTCTAGTCCTAGCATTCTGCGTTTGAAGCAAATGCAATTGCCTGGGGTCTTTTCCAAGACACCTTGCGACCCACGCGATCCGGCTTACGATGCCGCGTGATCGAACCCCGACCGATAAAGCACCGCCACTCGACCCAACCGCCGCGTGCCTCGATCGGCACGGGCGGGCTCCGGTTGCGGCGATGATCGATCTGTCACCCCTGGTGGCCGCGCCGGGCGCGTCCTCCCTGCCCTATTCCGACCCGGCCTTCGCTGGTCGGCCGCTGGTGTTGCATGCCGCGCGTCCACGCCAGTGGCATCCTGCCACGCCGGTGTTGCTGGTGCATCACGGCGTGGGACGCAACGGCCGCGACTATCGCGACTACTGGCTGCGCCACGTCGATGCCGCCAACCTGCTGGCGATCGCGATCGAGTTCCCGGAGGCCAGCTTTCCGCAATACCTGTGCTACAATTTCGGCAACCTGCACGCCGCCGGCGGCATGGCCAATCCACGCCGGCAATGGACCTTCGGCATCGGCACCAGGCTGTTCGAGCAACTGCGCGAGCAGGGCATCACCAGCACCGATCGTTACGGCTTGTTCGGCCACTCGGCCGGCGGCCAGTTCGTGCATCGCATGCTGTCGTTCGGTTATCGCGACCGTATCGCGGTCGCGGTCAGCGCCAATGCCGGCACCTATGCGATGCCCGACCTGAGCACAGCCTGGCCGTGGGGCCTCGGCGTCACCGAGGTCAGCACCACCGACCTGCGCGCGTTGCTGGCCTTCCCGCTCACCATCATGGCCGGCACCGAGGACACCAAGACTACCGGGCGGTTCTTTCCCGGCGGTCCGAAGTCGATGCGGCAAGGGCCGACCCGGCATGCCCGCGCCCATGCCTATCTGCGCAGCGGACAGCAGGCCGCCGCCAGGCTGAGCGTGGCCCTGGCCTGGCGGCTGGTCGATGTGCCCGATGTCGGCCATGACGGACGCCTTATGTCGGACGCCGCGGCGCCGCTGATCGCCGATGCGCTGGGCCGGGACGCGGACCGCTGAGTCAACACGCCGCTTGGACTGCGAGCGGTTTGCGGCCTAGTCTGTAATCTTAAAAATCATCGGGGGCCCAGCGCATGAAGCGACGCAGCGTACTGAAGTCGGCGGCGGCGATCTCCGCCAGTCTCGCCGCGCCGCGGGTCGGGCGCGCTGACGCGGCCAAGCCGGTGATGTTCGTGCCGCACGCCGACCTGGCCTCGATCGACCCGGTGTGGACCACCGCCGACATCACCCGCAACTACTCGCTGGCGGTGTTCGACACGCTGTACGGCTACGACGCGCAGTTCCAGGTGCAGCCGCAGATGGTCGAGGGGCAGAAGACCGAGGACGACGGCAAGACCTGGGAACTGACCTTGCGCGACGGCCTGGCGTTCCACGACGGCCAGAAGGTGCTGGCGCGCGACTGCGTCGCCACCATCAAGCGGTTCTGCGTGCGCAACCCGTTCGGCCAGGCGCTGATGAAGCGGGTCGCCGAGGTCACGGCACCATCCGACACGGTGATCCGCTTCCGCCTGAAGCAGCCGTTCCCGCTGCTGCCGAACGCGCTGGCCGAAGTGTATTGCGCGATCATGCCGCAGCGCCTGGCCGAGACCGACCCGATGAAGCAGATCCCCGAGGCGATCGGCAGCGGCCCGTTCAAGTTCCTCGCCGACCAGCGCATCCCGGGCTCGCGCGTGGTGTTCGCCAAGAACCAGGCTTACGTGCCGCGCAAGTCGGGCACCGCCAGCTTCAACGCCGGGCCGAAGATCGTCCATGTCGATCGCGTGGTGTGGAACTTCATTCCCGACCCGGCCACCGCGTCGGCGGCGTTGCAGCAGGGGGAGGTGGACTGGTGGGAAAACCCCAGCCTCGATCTGATTCCGCAGATCCAGACCTACAAGGACGTCACCCTGGTGGTGAAGGATCGCACCGGCGAGATGGGCTGCCTGCGCTTCAACCAGTTGTTTCCCCCGTTCGACAACCCGGCGATCCGCCGCGTCGTGGTCGAGGCGATCGACCAGAAAGAGGTGATGGAGGCGGTCGCTGGCGCCGCACCGTCACTGTACAAGACCGATGTCGGCCTGTTCGTGCCCGGCACGCCAATGGCCAGCAGCAACGGCGTCGAGGTCACGCGCGGTCCGAAGGACTATGCCAAGCTGAAGCAGGACCTGGCCGCCGCCGGCTACCACGGCGAGAAGATCGTGGTGCTGGCCGCCACCACCATCCCGACGATCTGGGCGGAGGCGCAGGTCGCCGCCGACACCCTGACCAAGATCGGTTTCAACGTCGATCTGCAGTCGATGGAATGGGGTTCGGTGGTGCAGCGCCGGGCCAGCCGCGAGCCGCCCGCCAAGGGCGGCTGGAACATCTTCTTCACCTGGCTGGGCGGCTTCGGCAACATCTCGCCGGCGCCGAACATCGCGATCCGCGGCAATGGCGCGGCGGCCTGGTTCGGGTGGCCGACCAACGACAAGATCGAGACACTGTACAGTCAGTGGTTCGACGCGCCCGATCCGGCTGCGCAACAGAAGATCTGCGAGGCGATGCAGGCTGCGTTCTGGCAGGACCCGACCTATGCGCCACTTGGGATGTATGACCAGCCGACCGCGTTCCACAAATACATGCAGGATGTACCGGAAGGCTGGCCGCAGTTCTATGGCTTGAAGAAAGCCATCTAGTCACGGGTGATACTATCGGACATGAGCGCAGCCGATCCCAGGCTCGAGGCCCTCGACCGCTATCTGGCGCCGATCCTGCTTGGGCCGTTCGCCGACGACATGGCGCGGCGATTGTCGCGCATCAGCATGGGTCCGCTGCTGGAGCTCAGCGCCGATGCCGGCGTGCTGACGCGTGCGGCCGCATCCACCTTGTCGGCCGGCATGACCATCATCGCCACCGATCCCGACCCGCTGATGGTGGCGCACGCCTCGGGGCGGCCAGGGGTGGCGCGGGTCACCTGGCAGCAGGCCGATCCCGCCGCGCTGCCGTTCGCCGATGCGACGTTCGGGATTGTCGCCTGCCATTTCGGTGTCGTTACCATGCCGGATCGCCCAAGTGCGTTCCTGGAGGCCAGGCGGGTGATGAAGCCGGGTGCGCGGTTCGTGTTCAGCCTGCCGGCGCATATCCGCCACAACCCGGTGGCCGACTGCCTGCAGGACGCGATGACCGAACGCTTCCCGGCCGACCCGCCGGGCTTCCTGGGCAGCGTGCTGCATGGCTATACCGACAACGACCGGGTCGATGACGACCTGACCGAGGCCGGCTTCACCGATGCGATCTATACCTCGGTGGAGCTGCCGTTCGTTGCCGCCTCGGCGGATGACGCGGCGCTGGGCTACTGTCTGGGCACCGGGTTGCGTGGCGAACTCGAGGCTCGCGGCGATGTCGCGGCGGCTGTCGCGTTCGCTGCCGAGGCGCTGCGCCGGCGGTTCGGTGACGGCGCGATCGAGAGCACGATGCGGGCGCATGTGGTCTCCGCCGCCGGATGAGCCGGGTGGTGGTGATCGGCGGCGGGGTGGTCGGGCTGGCCTGCGCCATCGAGTTGCTGGGTGACGGGCACGCGGTGAGCGTGCTCGAGCCTGGCGTCCTGGGTGGCGAGCAGGCGGCCAGTTACGGTAACGGCACGCTGCTCAATCCGAGTTCGGTGATCCCGATGTCGGCGCCGGGGCTGTGGAAGAAGCTGCCCGGATACCTGACCGACCCACTGGGTCCGCTGACTATCCGCTGGTCGTATTTACCTCGGATGTTGCCCTGGCTGCGGCGCTTCCTGGCTGCCGGGTCGACCGCGGCCAAGGTCGCCGCCACCGCTGCCGCGCTGCGGCCGTTACTGGCCGACGCACCGGCGCTGCACCGCAGGCTTGCCGAACAGGCCGGGGTCGGCGCGTTGATCGGACGCGGCGGCGTGCTGTTCGCGTTCCCTGATCGCGCCGCGTTCGAGGCCGAGGCGCTGGCCTGGTCGGTGCGCCGCGACAACGGCGTGACATGGCTGGAGCTGGACCAGGACGAACTGCGCCAGCGCGAGCCTTCGTTGGATCGGCACTACCGCTTTGGGGTGCTGGTCGAGGATAACGGCCAATGCCGCGATCCGGGTGCCTATGTCGCGGCGTTGGCCGAACACGTCACCGCGCTGGGTGGGCGGATCGTGCGCGGCGCGGCGAGCGGGCTGCGGATCGAGGCCGGGCGGCTGCGCGCGGTGCGTACCGGCGGCGGCGAGGTTGGCTGCGACCAGGCGGTGCTCGCCGCCGGTGCGTTCTCCAAGCCGCTGGCGTTGGCGGCGGGCGACCGTGTGCTGCTGGAAACCGAGCGCGGTTATCACGTGGTGATCAGCGATCCGGGGGTGGCGCCGCGCTATCCGGTGATGCCGAGCGACGGGAAGATGGCCTGTGTGATGACGCCGGGCGGGTTGCGGCTGGCCGGACAGGTAGAGCTGGCGGGGCTGCGGGCGGCGCCCGATTGGCGGCGGGCCGAGGTGCTGCTGGCGTTCGCTCGCCGCGTCTATCCTGGGCTGCCGGCGGACCTGCCCGCCGAACGGGTGAAGCTGTGGATGGGGCATCGGCCGTCGACGCCGGATGGGTTGCCGGTGCTGGGGCGGGCGTCGGGCTGCGCCGACGTGGTGTACGCGTTCGGGCATGGCCATGTCGGGCTGACCGCGGCGGCGATGACCGGCAAGCTGGTGGCCGACCTGGTGGCTGGGCGTTCGCCGCCGTTCGACCTGGCGCCGTATGCGGCGGCGCGGTTTCGTTGAACGAGGGAGGTTGTGCGCCGGGGTGGCGGGTGCGGGCGTAGCTGCGCGCGGCGAGCGCTGGTCCATTTCATCGTAAGGAGCATAAATCTCATCGTTTTGGTCGGTATTATTTCGGCGCGGCGCGAGGCCACATGTCGGTCCATCGAAGCCGGACATTCCGCCCGACCAGACTGGAGAAATCCGATGAAGAACCTTATCCTCGCTGCCTTTGCTGCCCTGAGCCTTGGGGCGGCGGTGGTGCCGGCCTATGCTGCCAGTACGGTTCCGGGAACGGCGTCGGCCACGGAGATGCAGCGGCTTGGCCAGTTGTAAATCGCGGACGATCTTGGAATGGCGCGGAGGCCGGGTCATCCCCGGCCTTTCTGCTGTTTGGGGTGTGACATCGTTTGCGGCGTGAAAGGTTTGCGGCGTGACATCCGGGGGGCGATCGCCATGCGGCGTTGGCGGCGGGGCGGAGCCTTGGCATGACCGGTGGGACGCTGTGGGCGCGAGGCCACGAATTCGCCGGCGATGGCTGGAGCGCTTTCAGGGTGACCGTCAACGGTCTGTTTGAGCGAGCAACTTTATCAGCCTGACTTTCCGGTCAGGCTGATGTCGCTCTATTCCAGGCCGGTGGTTGGTCCGGGGGATCAGCGATAGGTTCCGCCTCCGAGTCCGCCAAACAGGAACATGACGACGAGAATGATGACCAGCAAACCTAGGATGCCGCCTAGTCCTCCGCCGCCGTAATAGCCGCGCCGGTGGCCGTAGAAGCCGCCGCCGCCGAACAGCAGGACCAGGACGATAACGATCAAAATCAGTGACATCGGCTACATCTCCGTCTGTGGGTCTGGTGGCGCTCGCCTTGGCGTTGGGCTGTGTAGCCGTTGGCTTCGATCGCTTCGCCTGGGCTGGTCGGTTGGGGCTGGTTGGTTTGGGTTTGGTCGGTTTGGGGTTGGTCGGTTGGGGTTGGTCGGTTTGGATTTGGTCGGTTTGGCTTGCGCGATGTTGGCGGGCGACGACTCGGCAGTCTGGGACACTACAGCAGGACGGCGCCGGGCAAAATCTCCACCAGCGTAACAATCGTGCGAGTGGGCGCCATGCGGCCGTTGGTCAGGCGTGGGGGCGGGTCGGAGCGCCGGGCGCGATCTATTCGCCGCGGTGCGGGTCGTTCTGGGGCAGGATTTGCTTGATATAATCCCGGCTTTTCCATTCCGGCGCGGGCGGATCGTAGCCGGGGCGCGGCAGATAGCCGGACAATCGTCCGCCCTGAAGGTCGTGCACCGCGCGCGGGCAATTGGAGAACAGCTCGCATTCGACGCGCACCACGAGCTTCGCCGCGTGGTGGCGGCCCAGGGTGTCGGCATCGTGCCGGAGGGCGGCTCGGCCATTGATGCGGATGCGCGCGGTGATGCCGTCGAATTTCACGAACAGCAGTCCGACGTTGGGGTTTCGGCTGATATTGCCGAGCGTGCGGTACATCGAGTTGCCGTCGTATTCGGGGAACTCGATGGAGCCGGGGGCGACGATCTTGACGAAGCCGGGCATGCCGGAGCGCATGCTGCAATCGCTGTAGTCGCCGAACGACGTGGCGATGAAGAAGAATGGGGCGGCCTCGATCATGGCGCGGTCCGCGTCCCAGAAATCGTAGCGCCTTCGGTGCTGAGCCAGTCGGTCGGCGACGCGGCGGCCATCGAAGCGGTCCTGTAACGCGCGCATTCCGTCGTGATAGAACGGCCTTGATTCGGTCATTGCCGGTCTCCCCGCGGATCGGGTGTAGCGTAGCACGTGGCGGCGCCGGTTGTGGCATGATGGTATCGGCATTGCGAGCCGTGGGTTGTGGGGCCAAGCCAGGTGATGACACGGGCGCGCATCACACGGGTGGGGGCACACGGTCGGTAGGACTTGCGCGGTGAGGCGGGCCGGGCAACGGGCGACGGGACATGGGTCGGCGATGAGACGCGGGTGGTCAGGGTAGCCGCATTTGGATTCTCTGTAAGGGCAATTCGTCGGACGCGGTTTGACCAGGAGAAAGCGGTTCGGAACCGCAGATGCACACCGATGCACGCCGATAGGCGTTTGGCTGAAGACCGGGTGCAAAGACCTTGCAGATCGTTTTCGCATCCGTGGTTCCAGCATCGTGCGGTTGAGGCAAATGCAATTGCCCGGTGCGGGTGCCGGGTGGTGCTTGA
This sequence comes from Rhodopila sp., assembly GCF_965277825.1. NCBI lineage: Bacteria > Pseudomonadati > Pseudomonadota > Alphaproteobacteria > Acetobacterales > Acetobacteraceae > Rhodopila > Rhodopila sp. Next base: position 3,401,554 of record NZ_OZ255846.1, read on the forward strand.
CAGCGATATGACGACCGTCATGGTCGATCGACATTGGGTGGAGTTTGGCGTGGGACCTAGGGTGATGGCTCGGCTGTTGGCCGGGCGGCTGCACTATGCGTGGGTGGTAGTGGGGCTGATGTTTGTCGTGATCCTCGCCTCGGTCGGGGTGCGGGCGACGCCTGGCGTGCTGATCGTGCCGCTGCAGCGGGCGTTTGGGTGGAACACGGCGGTGATCTCGGGGGCGGTGTCGCTGAACCTGCTGCTGTTCGGGCTGGTCGGGCCGTTCGCCGCGGCGCTGATCCAGGTGATCGGGCTGAAGCGAACGGTGCTGTGCTCGATGCTGCTGCTGGTCCTGGGGTCCGGGCTGAGCGCGTTCGTGTCCGAGATCTGGCAGTTGTATCTGACCTGGGGGGTGCTGGTTGGGCTGGGATCGGGGGCCGGCATGGTGGGGCTGGCGACGGCGATCGCCAACCGCTGGTTCGTGCGCCGGCGCGGCCTGGTGGTGGGGCTGCTGACGGCGAGCAATGCGTCCGGGCAACTGGTGTTCCTGCCGCTGCTGGCGGGTCTGGTGGTGTCGCATGGCTGGCACATCGTGCCGTTGGTGGTGGCCGGGGTGATCCTGGCGTTGATCCCGGTGGTGCTGCTGATGCTGCCGGAGAGTCCGGCCTCGATCGGGCTTGGGCCGTTCGGATCGGACGAGGTGGTGGCTCCGCCGGTAGGATCGGCGGGGTCGCCGGCGCGGTTGGGGGCGTTCGAATCGGACGAGGTGGTGGGTCCGCCGGTGCGATCGGCGGGGTCGTCGGCGCAGTTCGGATCGGACGAGGTGTTGGCTCCGGCGGGGTCGCCGGCGCGGTTGGGGGCGTTCGGCATCGCGATCGCGGGTTTGCTGCGGGGCGTCCGGTCGATCGATTTCTGGTTGCTGTTCATCAGTTTCTCGGTGTGCGGGTTTTCCACCAACGGATTGGTGGCGACGCATCTGATTCCGTTCTGCGTGGATCATGGCATTGCCGAGGTCAGCGCGGCGGGGCTGCTGGCGGCGATGGGGGTGTTCGACCTGTTCGGCACCACGATCTCGGGCTATCTGACCGACCGCTTCGACCCTCGGATCCTGTTGTTCTGGTATTATGGGCTGCGCGGGCTTTCGCTGGTGGTGCTGCCGTTCACCGATTTCGACGTGGTCAGCCTGGCGATCTTTGCGGCGTTCTATGGGCTGGACTGGGTGGCGACGGTGCCACCGACGGTGGCTCTGACCAACGAGGTGTTCGGCAGGGACGACGCGCCGGTGATCGTGTCGTGGATCGTGGCGGGGCATCAGATCGGCGGGGCGTTGGCGGCGTTGGGGGCGGGGGAGACGCGTTATCTGACCGGTAGCTATGTGCCGGCGTTCCTGGCCAGCGGCGTCGCCTGCCTGATGGCGGCGCTGCTGGTGCTGCGGATCGCCCAGGGCGGCAGGGCGGTTGCGGTGGCGGCGGGGTAAGCGGTCCGGTGGGTCAGGCTGAGGGTGGGTCAGGCTGAGGGTGGGTCGGGCTGAGGGTGGGTCGGGCTGAGGGTGGGCCGGGCTGAGGGTGGGCCGGGCTGAGGGTGGGCCGGGCTGAGGGTGGGCCGGGCTGAAGGTCGGTCAGGCTGACGGTGGGTCAGGCTGACGGTGGGTCAGGCTGACGGGGCCCGGGCTGGGTCGATGGCGGGACGGCTGCCGATTGTGCGGCAATCGCTGCGTTGCGGCGGAGGTTCTCGGTGATGATCTGCGCCGCGTGACGCTGCCGCGCGGAGCGTGTCCAGGGCAGGCCTCTGCCGCTGTCCCGCGGCGTTTGGTGCGGCGGCTGGATTGACGGCGGCGTGTCGGCGGCCGGGGTTGGCGCGGTGGTTTCGCGGGCGGCGGGGATTTCGAGGCCCGCGGGAGGTTCGGGGCTGAGCGGGGCTTTGGCCGCCGCTTCTGGGGTGATTGAGGCGGCCGGGTCCTGGGACAGCCGGGCGTCGACGGCCGAGCCGGGGCTGGGCGGGAGGTCGGCAACGGCTGGCGGGGCGTGCGAGGCTTCGGCGCGGGCTGTTGTCACTTGATCGAGCTTGCGGCGGGCCTTGTGGCCCTCGCGGCTGAGATTGACCGCGCCGGCGCGCAATCGCAGCTTCTGGTTCAACGACAGGTCGGGCGCGGCGGACTCACTGAGCGCTTCAAGCGCGTGGAAGCTAAAGCTGACGATGTCGGCGGCGAGTTCAAGTTCGGCGTCGGTCCTTGTGCCGTAGGAAGCGAGCAGGCAGGCGGCGGCGTGGCGGGCGGCAACCGGGTCGCCGTTGGTGGCGACGAGGAAATGGCGGGCGAGGTGGCCGAGGACGGTGTCGAGGATGGCGGTGGTGTTGGTTGGCGGCGACATCGGGCCTCGGTTCGGGTTGCGGTTGCGGGGTGTCGGTCGTTGCTTGAACAATATGTGAACGTTGGTCGAATTGCAAGACTTCTTTCCCAAGGCATTCGCGTCTACGCGTGAGATTTGCAAAGTGAGGCACGCCCCGGCCTTGTCTGTGTTGTAGGAAATGACCATCATTTCGGGGATGATTGACCTCGCTACCTACCGGCTGGAGGCTTACGAAAAGCGGGCAGATGCGGCGGATGCGCGGATGCAGCATATTGAGGCGTTGCTGACCGATATCCGCCTTGAGCTCGCGAAAAAGCCGTCGTCCAACGCCATCTGGGGTATCCTCGCCACAATGGCCTTCATCGCTTTCGCGATCGTGGCGATGTTCGTCGGCGTATTGACGTACCTGTTGACGTACCTGCAGGCGTTCCAACTGCCGCACTGAGCCGGCTCGGCCGCTCAACCGGAGGCCGCGATGGGTGCGAGCGAACCCGGCTGTTTCCGACGAGATGCCGCAGGTCGGCATTTTTGTCGCCCGCTACTTCGCAGTGGAACGAACTGGCGCTGACGCTCGAGCTGATGCCCAGGTGGCTTGCCGCCTTGAAACGTCCAGCGGCTGCTCGGCGCATTTCGAAGGCAAGGGATGGCGATGGCGCAAGTTCAGGTAATCATTCTCAATGGCGTCGGCAGCGTAGGCAAGAGTTCGACCGCTCGGGCGCTGCAGACGATCGTTGTCAGACCGTTTCTGCATGTTGCGATGGACGCGTTCATCGACATGCTGCCCGCTTCCATGTTGGGCCACCCGGACGGCTTGATGCTGGAGGCGATCGAGGGGCAGGAGAAGCGGTCGGTCAGTGTCCGATCGGGGCCGGTGGTGGAGCGGGCGATGCGGGGCATGCGTCTGGCGGTGGCGGCGATGGCCGCGGCGGGGAACAACCTGATCGTCGATGAGGTGATGATCGGTCTGGACAAGGCGCGCGAGTACCGTTCGCTGCTGGGTCGGTTCGAGGTTCGCTTTGTCGGTCTGTTCGCAGCGCTGGAGGTGGTGGAAGCGAGGGAGCGCGGGCGCGGCGACCGGCAGTTGGGTTTGGCGCGCTGGCAATATGATCGTGTTCATCGCGAGATGGTTTACGATTTGACAATCGAGGCTGGCCGGACGACGCCGCTGGAGCACGCCGAGAAGATCCGCGATGCGTTTGGTCTTTGAGTTGTCGCGGTTGGGTTGCCGCGCGGTTGGTTCGGTCAGGGCGGCAAGTCGTGGGTAACCTGGCCGCGCCCGGTCATGACGCGGGGGTCGTGGGTGGCGAGTTCGAGCCCGGTCATGACACGGGGCGTCGTGAGTGACCGGGCGGGGGGTTGTGGGTGGCCGGGCTTGCCCCGGTCATGACGTGGGGGGTTGTGGGTGGCTGGGCCGCGCCCGGTCATCACGCGGGGGTCGTGGGTTGCGGGGTCGCGTCAGTCATGATGCGGTAGGCGGGGCTGGTTCAGGTGCGCGGTGTCAGGCGGATCCTCGCCGGGTGATCCGGTTGGGTCGTCACGATGCCGACCGGCAGGACCGGGCGGGTGTCGGTTCGGGTGAAGCGGAACCGGGCGGTGAGCGCGGCGAGCACCAGGACCGCCTCGGTCATCGCGAACTGGGCGCCGACGCAGATCCTTGGTCCGGCGCCGAACGGCAGGAAGGCGAAGCGTGGCGGCGGTGGCTGATCCGGCATGAACCGGGCCGGGCAGAAGGACGCTGGATCGCGCCACAGGCCGTGGTGTCGGTGCAGCACCCAGGGTGCGATCATCAACAGGGTTCGCGGCGGCAGTTCGAGCTCGCCGATGCGGTCGTGGCCGATGGCTTCTCGCACGATGGTGAAGGCGGGGGGGAACAGGCGCAGCGTCTCGTTCACCACCGCGCGGGTGCGGTTTAGCGTGGCGACCGCTTCGTAGGCCGTCTCGGGTTCGATCGTGGTGGCGGCGGTCTCTTGGGCCAGCCATTGCTGTTCGTCTGGCGCCTCGGCCAGCATGATCAGGGCCCAGAACAGGGTGACCGCGGTGGTTTCGTGTCCCGCGAGGATCAGCGTGGCGATCTGGTCGCGCAGTTGCGCGGGCGAGAAACCGGCTCCGGTTTCGGGGTCGCGGGCGGCGCGCAGCAGATCGAACAGGTCGCGTGGCAGCTCCGGTTGCGGGGTTGCCAGGCGGGCGCTCAGCATGGTCTCGATCAATGCCATCCAGCGTTTGTTGAAGCGGGCGCGGCCGATATCGGCGGGTGTCGGGATGGCGGGCGGCAGCAGCATGTCGAGCAAGCGCGGCCGGGCATGGCGGTCGCCGAATTCGGTCAGTAGCCGCCGCATTGGCGGGCCGTACTGATCCATTTCCAGCGAGAACATCGAGCGCCCGGCGATGTCCAACGCCAGGGTCTGCATGGTGGCCAGCAGGTCGATCGGTTGGCTGGCCTGCGCGTCCAGCCGGGCGAGGGCGGCGTTGGTCACGGTGGCGATATGGCGGCCCAGCATCGGCATCACCCGCGGGGTCAGCGCCGGGGCGACGGTGCGGCGCTGGAACTTCCAGTCCTCGCCTTCGGCCAGCAGCAGGCCGGCGCCGGTGATTGGTCGCAGGATGCGGATCGAGGCGGGTGAACGGCGATAGTTCGCCGGATTGCCGACCAGGACGTGGTGGATCGCGTCGGGTGCGTTCAGCAGTGCGTTGGTGCGACCCATGAAGCGGCGCACCGTGCTGTCCTGGCGATAGGCATCGCGCGGCCAGATCGTCAGGGTATTGCTGCGGATCGCGCGCAGGAAGGCGCGCAGCGGCAGCGGCGCCTCGGGTGGGTCGGGTACGGGAGGACGCAGGGGCATCGACTGGGTATATGGGTGTTCGGGCCGGGCGCGCCCATTCACCGATTGGGCAGCGCGATCCTGCGGCCGGCGCCGGTCGGCGGCGTGGCGGGGGCGTATTCGCTGACCGCTCGTTGCAGGGCGGCGTATTGGTCGGAGGGGAATGGCGTCACCCGACGGATCGTCAGGTCGATGTGCAGTGCCATCAGTTCCTGCACCGCCGAGCGGTCGCCGCTTTCGGCGTGGAACATTTCGTGTAAGTAATGGAGGCGTTTGGTGTCGGCGCCGAGCAGCCAGGTGCGCACCAGGAGGCGGTCGCCGAGGTGGACCTCGCGTTCATAGAGCGTGTGGGTTTCGGCGGTGAAGCAGGAATTGCCCGAGGCCTGGCGGTAGCCGTCGCCGATATCCAGCGTGCGGTACAGGGCGTCGGTGGCGTAATCGAACACCACGACGTAGTAGGCAAGGTTCATATGGCCGTTGGAGTCGATCCACTCCGGGCGGACCTGGTCGTGGTGTTCGACGATGGGCCGGCTGATCAAGCGGGGGGCCTTTGGTGGTTGTGCCTTGGTGGTTGTGCCATGGGGCAGCCTGTTGGCGTGGGCGGTATCGGTCAAGCCGCGACAGCGGGCTTCAGCTTGCTGTTGGTCACGCCGGATTGCCTGTGTGGCGATATCCATGCGTGGCGATGTGCCGGGTCGCCTGCTGGCGTCGCGTTGGACCCGGCGCTCGCGTTCGGTGGCCGGCGGGGTTTGGGGCGGGCGCGGTGCGCGGCGCGGCTGTTATTCGCGAAACGGGATCAGGATTTCGAGCACTTCGGACATGGCGTCGAACAGCATGGTGCGCCCGTTTGCCGGCTGCACGAAGATGCCGTCGCAAGAGCGCCACAGCATCCAGCGGCGGAACGCGCAATTGTTTTCGTAGAGCGCCAGGAGTTCCTCGTATTCCTCGCCTTCGGCGCAGACGTCGAGTTCGATGGCCATGCGCAGGCCGTGGAATTCGGTCCAGGCCTGGAGCATGAGCAGATCGGGAATATCGAATGCGGTGCCGGTCGGCAGTCGAGCCGAGCTACGCGGTATTTGCATTGGGATCCTCCTCAACGGCGGCCGGGGCCCGGCCTGGTCACAGATATGTGATCAGTGAACTCACATTCCCGTGAGCTTGCAACTACTTTTTGAAGAAAGAAATAGTATCATAATGATTTTCCGTTTTGTCATGAGGCGATGCGTCATGTGCTACTGACAACGGTTTGATTTGTGGCAAATAAGCTACAATTTTTGATGCGGTAATGCATAGTTTATGATTGCATATTTATTGCGTCACATTGTTCCCTCTAGTTCACGGAATCTGGAGGTCGGCGGATTCGATTCGCTCGCGCCGTTTTGATTCCGATTGGCCATGCATCACCAGCCTGTTATCGAAGACTCCGACAAAGGAGCAATCGATGCGGCAAATTCCGGCCATCACCCGGTCCAGGCCCCCGACCGGAGCACAGGCGAAACTCGCCACCTGCGATCAGGAGCGCATGATGCGTGGCCTGATCCATGGCGTGATCCTGTCGCTCGCGGTCTGGGTGACTGCCGGATATGTCACGTTCGTGCTGCGGTGAGCGGTGCTGCCGACCCGCTGTGTTAGCTGACTGGTCGCGCGCGGGAAGCTGCCGATTGGCGGCTTCGTCCTGGCGGCTTCCCGGCCCCTCGGCGAGCAACAGCGGGCCATCCGTCGTGCCGGGGCACTGGCGAGTCCGTCCTGGCGGCTTCCCACTGGCCGCCTCGCTTAAACGCTTTGTTCGGGAGGGCGATGCACGCTTTTGGTGATGCCACCAAAAGCGTGCATCGCCCTCCAGCCGGGTTTGCCTGGCGGCTTGCCCTCGGGGGCGTCATTCCGCGCTGAGCGGGGCGGGTTCGGGCGAGCCGCGATGCCAGACCGCGCCGCGCCGTCCGGCCAGGCGTTCCAGCGCCAGGTAGACCACCGGCGTGGTGTAGAGCGTCAGCATCTGCGACACGATCAGGCCGCCGACGATGGCGATGCCCAAGGGGCGGCGCAGCTCCGATCCGGTGCCGAAGGCGAGTGCCAGCGGCAGCGCCCCCAGCAGCGCGGCCAGGGTGGTCATGGTGATCGGGCGGAAGCGTTCCAGGCAGGCGGAATGGATCGCCTCGAACGGCGACAGTCCGCGCTGGCGTTCCTGTTCCAGGGCGAAATCGACCATCATGATGGCGTTCTTCTTGACGATCCCCATCAGCAGGATGATGCCGATCAGTCCCATGATCGACAGCTCGGTTCCGGTCAGCCACAGCGCCAGCAGGGCGCCGAGGCCGGCCGATGGCAGGGTGGAGATGATGGTCAGCGGGTGCAGCAGGCTTTCGTAGAGCACGCCCAGCACGATGTAGATCGAGATGAATGCCGCGGCGATCAGCAGTGGTTCGGAGGCGAGCGATTTCTTCAGGTATTGGGCGTTGCCGGCGAAGCCGGTATGGACGTCGTCGGGCATGCGCAGTTCGCGGGCGGCGTTCTCGACCGCGGTTTCGCCGGTTTCCAGCGCCACGCCGGGAGCCAGGTTGAAGCTGAGCGTGGCGGCGGGGAACTGGCCCTGGTGGCGCACCGCGAGCGGGGTGGTGCCGCGCTCGAAGTGCGCCACCGCGGACAGCGGCACCTGGGCGCCGCCGGCGGCGCCGACGTAGAGGCGGGACAGCAGCGAGGGATCGGTCTGCAACTTTGGGTCGATCTCCAGCACGACCTTGTACTGGTTGCGTTGGGCGTAGATGGTGGAGACCTGGCGCTGGGCGTAGGCGTTGTTCAGCGCGTTGTCGATGTCGCTGGTGCGCACGCCGAGCCTTGCCGCGGCGTCGCGGTCGATGATGACGTTGATCTGCGGGCCGGCCTTGTCCTGGTCGGAGGCGACGTCGACCAGGCCGGGGGTGTGCTTCAGCTCGTCCTCCAGCGCCTGTGCCCAGTGGCGCATCTGGCCGAGGTCCTGTGCGGTGAGCGCGTATTGGTATTGCGAGCCGCCCTGGCGGCCGCCGCCGCGCAGGTCCTGGGCGGAGAACAGGAAGGTCTGGATGCCCTTGACCCGACCCAGTTCGCCGCGCAGGCGGTCGATGACGGCCTCGGCGGAGAGCGAGCGCTGGCTGCGCGGCTTCAGGCTGATGGTCATCCAGCCGCGGTTCAGCGAGGCCCAACCGGACGACACGCCGACGGTGGAGGACACCGTCGCGATGGCTGGGTCGGCCAGCAGCACATCGACCGCCCGGCGCTGCAGGTGTTGCATGGTCTGGAACGAGACGTCGGGGTCGGCCTGGGTCGAGCCCTGGATGATGCCGGTGTCCTGCTGCGGCATGAAGCCTTTCGGCACCACGCCGTACATCCTTATGGTCAGCACGATGGTGAGCAGCGTGAGCAGCAGCATGAACACCCGGTGCGCCAGCGCCCAGTCCAGGGTGCGGGCGTAGAATTGTTCGGTGCGGCGCAGCGCGGCGTCGATGATACGCCACAGCCTTCCGTGTCCGCCCTTGGGTTCGGCCACGGTCATGTAGCGGCCGCAGATCATTGGCGTCACCGACAGCGAGACCACGGCGGAGACCGCGATCGCCATCGTCAGGGTCATGGCGAATTCGTGGAACAGCCGGCCGAGGATGCCGCCCATGAACAGCAGCGGGATGAACACCGCGACCAGGGAGATGCTGATCGAGAGCACGGTGAAGCCGATCTGGCGGGCGCCGACGCGGGCGGCCTGCATGGCCGGCATGCCGCGTTCGGCGTGGCGCACGATGTTCTCGATCATGACGATGGCGTCGTCGACCACGAAGCCGACCGAGACGGTGAGCGCCATCAGCGAGAAGTTGTCGATCGCGTAGCCCATGAACCACATGCCGGCGAGGGTGCCGCTGATCGAGAGCGGCACGGTGACGGCGGCGGCCAGGGTGGGGATCAGGCGGCGCATGAAGACCAGCACCACCATCAGCACCAGCGCGATGGTGATCAGCAGGGTGTACTGCACGTCGGCCACGCTGGCTCGGATCGTGGTGGTGCGATCCGACATCACCGAGACCTGGATGCCTGGCGGCAGCCAGCGCAGCAGTTGCGGCAGCAGCGCGCGCACGCCGTCGGCGGTGGCGATGACGTTGGCGCCGGATGACTTGGTAATGGTGAGCAGGATGGCCGGCTGCTTGCCGTCCCAGGCGGCCAGCCGGGTGTTGGTGGTGCTGTTGATCACGCTGGCCACGTCGGACAGCCGCAGGGTGGCGCCCTTGACGGTCTTGACGATCAGCGGGCGGTATTGCGCGGCCTGCCAGATCTGGCCGTTGATGCCGATCGAGGAGGCCTGATCGGTGCCCTCGAAGCCGCCCAGCGGCTGCAGCACGTTGGCGTTGCGGACGGCGGTATAGACGTCTTGTCCGGACAGCCCGGCGGCGGCGAGGCGGACCGGATCGAGTTGGATGCGCACGGCGGGTTTCTCTGATCCGTTGACGGTGACCTGGGCCACGCCGGGGGACTGCGACAGGCGCTGCGCCAGGATGGTGTCGGCGGCATCGTAAAGCTGCGCGGTGGAGAGCGTGGTGGAGGACAGCGCGATCTGCAGCACCGGGGCGTCAGCGGGGTTGAATTTGCGGTAATAGGGCCGGGTCGGCAGGTCGGCGGGCAGGTCCACGGTGGCGGCGTTGATCGCGGCCTGCACGTCGTGGGCGGCGCCGTTGATGTCGCGGTCGATGTCGAACTGGATGATGATGGAGGTGTTGCCGACGGCGGAGACCGAGGTGATCTCGGTGACGCCGGCGATCACGCCGAGGCGGCGTTCCAGCGGGGCGGCGATCGAGTTCGCCATGGTTTCGGGGTCGGCGCCGGGGCGGGCGGCGAACACGATGATGGTGGGGATGTCGACGCTGGGCAGCGCGGCGACGGGCAGGAAGCGATAGGCGACGAGGCCGGACAGCATAAGCCCGATCGAGAGCAGGATGGTGGCGACCGGGCGGGGAATGAACAGATCGGAGAAGCGCATCGGTCAGGTGTGTTCGGCGCCGGAGGGGACATGCAACCCGATTGCGGCTGCGTCGTTACGGTGGTTCCCACTTTTCGCGAGATGTCGATGCGCCGAATGCTGCTGCTTGCTGGCTGCACCCTGATGCTGGCTGGGCTGGCTGCCTGCCACCAGGAAGGACCGGCCGAGAAGGCTGGATCGAGCCTGGATAACGCTGGAAATAAGGTGCAGGACACGTTGGATCCGCCGCAGGGGCCGGGTCAGGCGGCTGGGCGCAAGGTGGACCGGGCGCTGGGGAATTAGTATCCCGCAGTGAGCTAAAAAGCGCGGTCGTGGCGTTTTGCTGCTGTCGTCAGCGTCAGCGGAAACGACTGGAGTGATAGCGTGCCACGCGCTGGGCGCGTGCGATCCGGTGGCACGCCGACGGACAGACAAGCGCGTCGGACAGAAGCAGCCTACGCTCCGACCTCCACGAGGTGGCCGTCGCACTGTCTGCACGACTTAGGCCAATGCCCGTTCGTCAGGAGCACTGAACGGAACGATGTCGATCGCCAAGGCCCGCTGCCTTGCGTGCCAGAGATCATATTGCATCTGCATTCGCAGCCAATGATCGGCGGTGGTCCAGTTGGCCTTTTCGAGCCTGATAGCCATTTCGGGAGACACGCCGCTGTGACCGTTCAGGAGATCCGATAGCGTCTTGCGCGTGACGTGTAGCCCCGCTGCGGCGGCGGTGACCGTGAGACCGAGCGGCTTGAGGTAGTCCTCCCGGATGATTTCGCCGGGGTGGGGCGGGTTGAACATCTTAATCAGCTCTCCGGTGCATCATCGGTGTGAGATCGCGGTTCGCTTTGACCGCGTGTTAGGGCGCTGTGAACGTTCTGCACAACGCGCGTTAGTGGTAGTCAACCAGATCGTCGTTCACGACAGCCGTGCCGTCGAATTCGAACACCAAGCGCCAGTTCCCAGAAACCCAAACGGACCATTCGCCTTTGCGTGCGCCTGTCAGTTGGTGCAGACGGTAGTTCGGTGTGTTCATGTTTTGCGGACCCTCGGCGGTGGTCAGGGCGAGCAGGATTCGACGTCGTTTGCCGGATTGCTGCGCATCGATGCCTTTGGTTGTGCCTGTCGTGAAGAGTTGCTCAAGACCCTATGTGGCGGAAACTCCGGATCATTGCTTTGCTAAGTGTGAGGTGACGGGTGACGAATATCAATCCGGCTTTTGGGCACCTGATCGCTGGAAAACTTACTCCGCTGCCGCTGGTTCAGCCGAGCGGGGGCCGATCAGGCGCTGGCGGAGGCGTTCGAATGCCAGGTAGATCGCCGGGGTGGTGTAGAGGGTGAGGAACTGCGACAGCAGCAGGCCGCCGATGATGGTGACGCCCAGCGGGTAGCGCAGTTCGGATCCGGCGCCGTGTTCCAGGACCAGCGGCAGGGCGCCGAGCAGGGCAGCCATGGTGGTCATCATGATCGGGCGGAAGCGCAGCAGGCAGGCCTCGCGCATTGCTTCATGCGAGGACAGGCCTCGGCTGCGTTCGGCCTCGATCGCGAAGTCCACCATCATGATGGCGTTCTTCTTAACGATGCCCATCAGCAGCACGATGCCGACCAGTGCCACCAGCGACAGGTCGATGCCGCAGGCCATCAGCGCGAGCAGGGCGCCGATGCCGGCGGACGGCAGGGTGGACAGGATGGTGATCGGGTGGATCCAGCTTTCGTAGAGCACGCCCAGAACGATGTAGATCACCACCACGGCGGCCAGGATCAGCCAGGGTTCGGCGGCGAGCGAGGACTGGAACTCGGCTGCGTCGCCGGAATAGTTGCCGGTGATGGTCTGTGGCATGCCGATGTCGGCAGCGGCGCGGGCGATGGCGTTGACGGCGTTGCCCAGGGCGTAGCCGGGGGCGAGGTCGAAGCTCAGGGTGACGGCGGGGAATTGCTCCTGGTGGGTGATGACCAGCGGGGCGGTGACTTTTTCGATGCGCGCGATCGCCGACAGCGGCACCTGGGCGAAGGGGGTGCCGGATATCTGGGCGCCGGCGGTGCCGGACGCCTGGTTGCCGGACGCCTGATTGCCAGACGCCTGGTTGCTGGACATTGGGGTGCTGGCCGTGCCGGACCCCTGGTTGCCGGGGGCGCTGGTTGTGCCGGACGCCTGGTTGCCGGACGCTGGGGCGCTGGCTGTGCCGAACATTTGGGCGCCGGCGGTGGCGGGCACGCGCAGCAGGCGCAGGCTGTCGGGATCGGCCTGCCACAGCGGATCGGCTTCAAGCACCACGCGGTACTGGTTGGCCTGGCCGAAGATGGTGGAGATCTGGCGCTGGCCGAAGCTGTCGTAGAGGGTGTCCTCGATCGCCTGCATCGACACGCCGAGGCGCATCGCGGCATCGCGGTCGACGACGATCTGGGTGCGGAAGCCGTCGTCTTGCTGGTCGCTGGCGACGTCGCGCAGTTGCGGCAGGGTGGCGAGTTTGGCACGTAGGCGGGGTGCCCAGGTCGCCAGTTCGGCGGCGTCGGTGTCCATCAAGGTGTATTGGTATTGGGTGCGGCTGACCCTGGTGCCGATCTGGATGTCCTGCACCGGCTGGAAGAACGCGGTGATACCGGGGATCGGGGTGATCGCCGCCTTCAACCGGGCCAGCACGGTGTCGAGCGGGGCGCGCTGGCCGACGGGCTTCAGCGCGATGGTCAGCCGGCCGGTGTTGGGGGTGGTGTTGATGGTGCCGGCACCGACGAAGGAGACCACCCCGGTGACTGCCGGGTCCTGACGGACGATCTCGGCCATGCGGGTCTGCAGCGCCAGCAGCTTGGGGATCGAGGCGCTTTGCGCGGCCTCGGTCACCGCGAGGATGACGCCGGTGTCCTGGCGCGGCAGGAAGCCTTTTGGCACCACCGTGTAGAGGCCGAGCGTGCCGGCCAGGGTGAGGGCGCCGACCGCGAGGACCAGGGGTTGGTGGGCAAAACTCCAGTCCAGGGTGCGGCGGTAGCCGGCGAGCAGGCGGTCGAAGCCGCGCTCGCTGATGCGGGCGAGCAGGCCGGGCTTGGCGTCGTGGGTGGGGCGCAGCAGGCGGCCGCACATCATCGGGGTCAGGGTCAGCGAGATGACCGCGGAGACCACCACCGAAACCGCCAGGGTGACGGAGAATTCCCTGAACAGGCGGCCGACCACGCCGGTCATGAATAATAGCGGGATGAACACCGCGATCAGCGAGACGGTCAGCGACACGATGGTGAAGCCGATCTGGGAGGCGCCGCGGAACGCGGCCTCGAGAGGGGGTACGCCGCGTTCGATGTAGCGGACGACGTTTTCGATCATGACGATGGCGTCGTCGACCACGAAGCCGGTCGCGACGGTCAGCGCCATCAGCGAAAGGTTGTCGAGGCCATAGCCCAGCATCTGCATGATGCCGAAGGTGCCGATCAGCGACAGCGGCAGGGCGATGGCGGGGATGAAGGTGGCGCGCGGGCTGCGCAGGAAGGCGAAGATCACCAGCACCACCAGGACCACCGACATGATCAGGGTGTATTGGACGTCGGCGACCGAGGCGCGGATGGTCTCGGTGCGGTCGGTGACGACGGCGATGTCGATGCCCGACGGCATGGCCTTGCGCAGGCGGGGCAGCGCCTCCTGGATCGCCTGCACGGTCTGCACGATGTTGGCGCCGGGCTGGCGCTGGATGTCGAGCACCACGGCTGGGGTGCCGTCGTAGGTTGCGGCGACGCGGTCGTTCTCGATCCCGCCGATGACGTTGCCGATGGCGGACAGCCGCACCGGGGCGCCATTGCGCCAGGCGATCACCAGGTTCCGGTAGGCGCTGGCATCGACCAACTGATCGTTGGCGCCGAGCGAGAATGCCAGCCGGGAGCCGTCGAAGCCGCCCTTGGCGCCGTTGACGTTGGCGGCGGCGACGGCGGTGCGGACATCCTCCATCGCCAGGCCGTAGGCGGCGAGCCTGGCGGGATCGACCCGCACCCGGACGGCGGGGCGCATGCCGCCCTGCACGGTGACGCGCCCGACGCCGGCGATTTCGGAGAGTTTCGGTTGCAGCAGGGTGTCGGCGGAGTCGCTGACGACGTCGATCGGGACGCGGTTCGAGGTGAGGGCCAGGGTCAGGATCGGTGCGTCGGCCGGGTTCACCTTCGAGTAGGTCGGCGGGTATGGCAGGTTGGTGGGCAGCGTTGCGGCGGCGGCGTTGATTGCCGCCTGGACGTCCTGGGCGGCGGAATCCATCGACCGGTTGAGGCCGAACTGCAGGGTGATCTGGCTGGTTCCCTCGGCGCTTTGCGAGGTCATCAGCACGAGGCCGGGGATCTGGCCGAACTGGCGTTCGAGCGAGGCGGTGATCAGGGTTTCGGTGGTTTCGGGGCTGGCGCCGGGAAGCTGGGTGACCACCTGGATGGTGGGAAAATCGACCTCCGGCAGGGCCGAGACCGGAAGGGCGCGGTAGCCGAGCGCGCCGGCCAGCAGGATCGCCAGCGCCAGCAGCCAGGTGGCGATCGGGCGAGCGATGAACGGTTCGGAGATGCTCATCGGGGCGACGGACGGGTTCCAAGCGCCGGCGGCGCTTGGCGGGGTCGAGGGGGGGCGCCCCTCGGCTTGCTTTTCCGGTGGCTACCGAGGCGCATCCCGACCGACCCCCGGTGCCGCCGGTTGCTCGGGCCTTGGCGCCGCGTCGGCGTCCGGTTTGGCGATGGTGACCTTGGTGCCGTCCGACAGCCGGGAGGCGCCGTCGGTCACCACGGTTTCTCCGGGGCGGAGGCCCGCCTTGATGATCGATTGCTGCTCGTCCTCGTAGCCGACGGTGACGAGTTTCCGTTCCGACTTCAGATCACTGCCGATGACGAAGACGTAAGGGCCGCGCGGGCCGCGCTGGATCGCCGAGGGGGGCACCACGATCGCGTCGTTGGCGGTTTCGGTGCGCAGCCTGACGCGGACGAAGCCGCCCGGCCAGAGCATTTGGCGCGAGTTCGGGAACACCGCCTTGAGCTTGATCGTGCCGGTGGTCGGATCGACCTGGTTGTCCAGCACGGTCAGGCGTCCGGTATCGAGCAGCGTTGCCGCGGCGCCGGCGGCGTCCTGGGCGAACGCCAGCACCGGTGCGCCGCCATTGGGTTCGCCGCCGTTGGGTGCGTTGCCGTTGGATGCGCCGCCATTGGGTGCGCCGCCGTCGGGTGTATTGCCTTTGGGCGCGCCGATATTGGATGCGCCGCCGTCGGGCTCGTTGCCGTTGGGCGCGCTGCCGTTGGAGGCGTTGGCGTCGGCCATCGCCTGCGCCACTTTCGGCAGCGCCTGTTGCGGCAGGGTGAACAGCACCGCGATCGGCTGCAACTGGGTGATCACCACGATGCCGGTACTATCAGTCGCGTGCACGATGTTGCCGGGATCGACCTGGCGGATGCCGGTGCGTCCATCGATCGGGGCGGTGATCGTGGTGTAGCTGAGCTGGGTCCGCGCGGTGTCGATCTGCGCCTGGTCCTGCTGCACCAGGGCCTCGAACTGGGCCACCTGGGCCTTGGCGGTATCGGCCTGCTGCGCCGAGGTGTAGTTGTTGGCGACCAGCTTCTGCTGGCGGGCGAGGTCGAGCCGAGCATTGGCGAGCTGGGCCTGGTCCTGGGCCTTCTTGGCCATCGCGCTGTCGAGCGCGGCCTGGTAGGTGCGCGGATCGATCTGGGCCAGCACGTCGCCCTTGTGGACCTCCTGGCCCTCCTTGAACTTCACCGCGATCAGCGGGCCATCGACCATGGGCTTCATGGTGACGGTGTAGAACGCCTGCACGGTGCCCAGGCCGTCGAGGTAGATCGGCACGTTGCTGGCGGTTGCCTGGGCGGTGAGCACCGGGACCGGCTGGCCGGCATCGGCGTCGTGCTTGGCGGGCGGCGGCGCCGCGCCGGGGAAGAACCAGATGGCGTAGATGATGGCGGCGGCGAGCAGCAGGCAGAGGCCGACCATGCCCCAGCGGCGCAGGCGGGGCCGCGCGCGGATGTCGGCCGGTTCGCGTGTTAGTGCGTCCATGCGGGGGGCGTCCATGCGGGGGGCGTGCATGCGGGGGGCGTGCATGCGGGGGGCGTGCATCCGGAGGCTTTCCGTGCGATGCCGCGGTCGCCGGGGTTGGGGCGAGGAGAGGCTTGCTGGTCGGGGTGCCTGGGCGCCCTGCCCTGCCCTGCTGTCGAGCCGCCGGTCATCTGATGTTTTCTCCGATCGGAAGCGCCACACCGCCGCTGATCAGGCCGGGGTCGAGGCCAGGGAAACCAGCGTTGATGGGCCCCGGCGGCGCCGCCCAGCCGCCGCCCAGTGCCTTGTATAGACTTAGCAGTGCCTGCGCACGTGCAAGACGCACCTGCACCAATGTGTCCTCGTCGCTGAACAAGGTGGTCTCCGCGGTCAGCACGGTGGTGATATCGACGGTGCCGGCTGCCATCTGGGCGCGGGCGATGGTCGCCGCGGTGCGGGCGGTGTCGACGGCGACGCGCTGCAGGCGCTCCTGTTCGGTGGCGTAGCGCCAGCCGGTCAGCGCGGTGTCGACGTCGGTGAAGGCCTGGATCACCGCCTTCCGGTAGTCGGCCAGCAGCTCGTCATAGCGGCCCTTGGCGAGATCGAGCTGACCGCGCAGCGTGCCACCGTCGAAGATCGGCAAGGTCAGGCCCTCGGCCAGCGAGGCCAAAGCGCCGCCCGGAGTGATCAACTGGTTCAGCGCGGCGGCCTGATAGCCGGCACTGGCGGTCAACTGGATGGTGGGGAAGAACGCCGCGCGCGCCACGGTGATGTTGAAATTCTGCGCCACCAGCAGGGCCTCGGCCTCGGCGACGTCGGGACGCCGGGCGAGCAGCGCCGAGGGCAGGCCGGGCGCGACCACGGGCAGCGCCAGATCGGTCAGCGTGCCAGGGCGCACCGCGATGCGTTCGGGGGGCTGGCCGGTGAGGATGCCGAGGCCGATGACCTGCTGTTGCAACTGGCTGACAAAGCCGGGAATGAGGGCGCGCTCGCCGGCGACCAGGGCGTCCTGCTGGGCGATGTCGAGGCGGCTGGCGGTGCCGGCCTCGAAGCGGCCGCGGATCACCCGCTGGGTCTGTTCTGCGTCGGCCAGGTTGCGCCGAGCCACTGCCAGGCGATCGGCCAGCGAGAGGGCGACGAACCAGGTGTTGGCGACCTCGGTGACGATGGTCAGCGCCACGGTCTGCTGATCGAACCGGCTGAACACCGCCGAGGCCACCGCGGAGCGCCGGACGGCTCGGTTGCGGCCCCAGAAGTCGAGTTCGTAGGCGGCGTTGAGGCCGATGCCGTAGCTGTGGAAGTCGAAGCTGGCATTCGAGCCGCCGAATCCGCCGCCGCTGAAGCGGCCGCCGGTGCCGAGGCCTTCGTGTTGCCAACTGGCGTTGGCGGTGGCGTTGATGTCGGGCAGCAACGGCGCGCCGGCGATGCGCACCTGGGCATCGGCCTGGCGCACCCTGGCGATGGCGGCGGCGATGTCGAAGTTTTGCGTGCGCGCTTGTTGGATCAGCCGGTCCAGCTCTGCCGAGCGGAAGCGGCGCCACCAATCGGCGGATGGCCAGGCGGCGGCCGCGGTTTGCGAGGTTGCGCGGTAGGAAGCGGGTATGTCGAGCGGCGGGCGCCGGTAGTCGTGGCCGATATCGCAGCCGGACAGCAGCGAGATCGCGCCAAGCAGGCGGCAGCACAGGGCGAGGGGACGACGATGCACCAACGGCTGCGTGGTATAACGCGGCGGTTGCGCGCGGGAAGGCTTTCGTTGACCGGCGGCGTGAGGTTGCGGCTTTTTCACCCGCCGGCGCCGTCGCGGGGGCTTTGGTTTGTCGTGGCGGACCGTCGGCTGGTGTGCCTTGCGGTGGGTGTGTGGTTGCGTGCAGGCGGATCATCGCAACCGCCGTTGCGGCGGGTAAAAGCCGCGCCGCGCGGTGTGACCGCGGAGCGATCAAATCACCGCATTCCGCGCCGGACGCAGCCTTGCACCTCGGCACGGTATATGCAAAACGCCCTGACACTGGAATTAATCTAAACCGAGGGAGACGTCCGGGGGTGAGCGACACCATCCTGGAAACTGATGGCTTGACGCGTGAATTCGCCGGCTTCGTCGCGGTGGATAGCGTCTCCTTGCGGGTGCGGACCGGCACCATCCACGCCCTGATCGGTCCGAACGGCGCCGGCAAGACGACCTGCTTCAATCTGCTGACCAGCTTCCTGGCGCCGACCCGGGGCAGCATCAGGTTCAAGGGTCGCGACATCACCGGGATGAAACCGGCGATGGTGGCGCGGCTGGGGTTGGTGCGCAGTTTCCAGATCTCGGCGGTGTTCCCGCATCTGACGGCGCTGGAGAACGTCCGGCTGGCGTTGCAGCGGGCGCGCGGTGCGAGCTTTGACTTCTGGCGTTCGGAATCCGCGCTGAAGGTGTTCGACGACCGAGCGCATCAATTGCTGTTCGATGTCGGGCTGTCGGGGTACACGGCAACGCCGGTCGCGGACCTTTCGTATGGTCTGAAACGAGCGCTGGAGATCGCCACCACACTGGCACTCGATCCCGAAATGATGCTGCTGGACGAGCCGACCGCGGGCATGGCGCATGGTGACGTGGATCGCATCGTCGAGCTGATCCGGCGCATCCGGCAGGGTCGTACCATCCTGATGGTGGAGCATAACCTGTCGGTGGTGGAAGGGCTGTGCGACACGATCACGGTGTTGACGCGGGGCAAGGTGCTGGCCGAGGGCAACTATGAGACGGTCTCGGCCAACCCCGAGGTGATCGCGGCCTATCTCGGCACCGTGGACGCATGACCGTGGCGGCGCGACGCGATGCTTGAAGTCAAGGGCCTGAATGCCTGGTACGGCGAGAGCCATATCTTGCACGGGGTGGATTTCGAGGTGCGCGAGGGCGAGGTTGTCACGCTGCTGGGGCGCAATGGGGCGGGCAAGACCACGACGATGAAGTCGATCATGGGGCTGGTGCCGCGGCGCGAGGGGCAGGTGAAGTTTCGTGGCGCCGAGATGGTCGGGTTGATGCCGAACCAGATCGCCCGGGCGGGTATCGCGCTGTGCCCCGAGGAGCGCGGCATCTTTGGGTCGCTGTCAGTGACCGAGAACCTGATGCTGCCGCCAGTCGTCGCCCCCGGCGGGCTGTCGGTGGCCGAGGTCTATGCGC
Organism: Rhodopila sp.; assembly: GCF_965277825.1. Lineage (NCBI taxonomy): Bacteria > Pseudomonadati > Pseudomonadota > Alphaproteobacteria > Acetobacterales > Acetobacteraceae > Rhodopila > Rhodopila sp. The sequence continues at coordinate 3,420,821 of NZ_OZ255846.1, forward strand.
TGTTCCCCAACCTGAAGGAGCGCGCCCGCACCGCGCACGGCACCAAGCTGTCGGGTGGCGAGCAGCAGATGCTGGCGATCGGGCGGATCCTGCGCACCGGGGCGAAGATGCTGCTGCTGGATGAGCCGACCGAGGGTCTGGCTCCGGTGATCGTGCAGCAGATCGGGCGCACCATTCGGGAGATCAAGGATCGCGGTTTTACCGTGCTGCTGGTCGAGCAGAATTTTCGCTTCGCGGCCACGGTGGCGGATCGGCACTACGTGATGGAGCACGGCAAGATCGTCGATATGATACCGAACCATCTGCTCGGGTCCAGCATGGACAAGTTGCACGAATATCTCGGGGTCTGACGGACGAACGGGGCCGGCGGGTCCGCGACACGGCGGGCGACCACCAGGTGACGACTGATCAGTATAGTCTTACGCAAGCATAGAGGTTGATCGATGACTTTGACACGCCGTTCCGCACTTCGCACCGCCGCTCTGGCCGCCACCTTGCCGGTCGCGGCGCCGCTGCTGCGTCCGGCGCGGGCGCAATCACCGGTGATCAAGATCGGCGTGCTGAACGATCAGTCGGGGCCTTATGCCAACACCGGCGGCATCACGTCGGTGATCTGCGCCAAGCAGGCGCTGGAGGATTTCGGCGTCGCGGCCAAGGGGTTGAAGGTCGAGGTGATTACTGCCGATCACCAGAACAAGCCCGACCTCGCGGTCTCGATCGCCAGGCAATGGTTCGACCGTGACGGTGTCGATATGCTGCTTGACGTGCCGACGTCGTCGGTGGCGCTGGCGCTGCAGTCGGTGGTGCGGGAGAAGAACAAGGTCTTCCTTAATTCGGGGGCGGCGACTTCGGCGCTGACCGGGTCCGCGTGTTCGCCCAATTTCGTGCATTGGACGTATGACACCTACATGCTGGGCAAATCGACCGGCGGGGCGGTGGTGAAGGCGGGCGGCGATTCGTGGTATTTCATGACCGCCGACTATGCTTTCGGCAAGCAGTTGCAGGCCGACACCACGGGCTTCATCAAGGCGTCCGGCGGCAAGGTATTGGGGGCGGCGCAGTATCCGTTTCCCGGCACCACCGATTTTTCATCGTTCCTGGTGCAGGCGCAGTCCAGCGGGGCCAAGGTGCTGGGTCTGGCGAATGCCGGCGGCGACACGGTGAACTCGATCAAGCAGGCGAACGAATTCGGCTTGAACAAGTCGATGAAGCTGGCGGCGCTGCTGATGTTCATCACCGACGTGCACGCGCTTGGGCTGGATGTGGCGCACGGGTTGAATCTGACAGAGAGCTTCTACTGGGATATGAACGATCGCACCCGAGCGTTTACCAAGCGGGTGCTGCCGAAGACGCCGAAGAATTATCCGAACATGAGCCATGCCGGCTGCTACTCGGCGACGCTGCATTACTTGAAGACGGTGGCCGAGATGGGGGCGGCCGAGGCGAAGAAGGATGGTGTCGCCACGGTGAACCGGATGAAGGCGATGCCGGTGGATGACGATTGCTTCGGCACTTCGAAAATCCGCGAGGACGGGCGCAATCTGGTCACGTCTTATCTGTTCGAGGTGAAGCAGCCGTCCGAGAGCAAGGCGCCGTGGGACTACTACAAGCTGGTGGCGACCACGCCGGGCGACGAGGCTTTCCGTCCGCTGGCCGACGGTCATTGCGCTTTCGTCAAGGCCTGAGATCTGGGGAAGCGCATGGCCGGGCAAGCATCATGATCATGATCTTCGGCATTCCCGGCCCGCTGCTGTTCGGGCAGCTTCTGCTGGGGCTGATCAACGGCGCATTCTATGCCATGCTGTCGCTTGGGCTGGCGGTGATCTTCGGCTTGCTCAACATCATCAACTTCGCTCATGGGGCGTTGTTCATGATGGGGGCGTTCGCCTCGTGGATGCTGCTGAACTACTTGGGGATCGGCTATTTCCCGTCGCTTATCCTGGCGCCGTTGCTGGTCGGCATTATCGGGGTGGTGCTGGAGAAGACCATCATCAGCCGGTTGTACAAGCTGGACCATCTGTATGGGCTTTTGCTGACCTTCGGCATGGCGCTGGTGATCGAGGGATTGTTCCGCAACGCCTATGGCAGTTCGGGCCTGCCGTATCGTATTCCCGACATTCTGCAGGGCGCGGTCAACCTGGGGTTCATGTACCTGCCGATCTACCGTGGCTGGGTGGTGGTGGCGGCGCTGGTGGTGTGCCTTACGACCTGGGCGATCATCGAGAAGACGTCGCTTGGCGCCACGCTGCGGGCGGCGACCGAGAATGCCCCGCTGGTGCAGGCGTTCGGGGTCAATGTGCCGCGGATGATCACGCTGACCTATGGCGCGGGGGTGGCGCTGGCGGCGTTCGCCGGGGTGCTGGCGGCGCCGATCTACTCGGTCAATCCGAACATGGGGAGCAACTTCATCAACACGGTGTTCGCGGTGGTGGTGATCGGCGGGATGGGGTCGATCATGGGCTCGATCCTGACTGGCTTCGGGCTTGGCGTGATCGAGGGGCTGACCAAGGTGTTCTATCCGCAGGCCTCGGCCACCGTGGTGTTCCTGGTGATGGTGATCGTGCTGCTGGTCAGGCCGCGCGGGCTGTTCGGGAAGGCGGCCTGAGATGGCGGGTTTCTCCCGCGCGCAGACGCATGGGATGTTCGGCTTCTCGCGCGCGCAGGCGATCGCCTTCGTGGTGATGGTGGCGGTGATCGCGGTCAGCCCGTTCGTGCTGTATCCGGTGTTCCTGATGCGGGTGCTGTGCGCGGCGCTGTTCGCCTGCGCGTTCAACCTGATTATCGGCTATGTCGGGCTGCTGTCGTTCGGTCATGCGGCGTTTTTCGGTATGGGCAGCTATGTGGCGGCGTGGACGATGAAGCATTGGCATGTGGATGCCTCGATAGCGATCATCTTCGGCGGGCTGACCGGGGCGGCGCTGGGGCTGGTGCTGGGGTATCTGGCGATCCGCCGGTCGGGCATCTATTTTGCCATGATCACGCTGGCGCTGGCGCAGATGGTGTATTTCTTCTGCCTGGAGGCGCCGTTCACGGGTGGGGAGGACGGCATCCAGCAGGTGCCGCGTGGGCATCTGTTCGGTTTCATCAATCTTAATAACGATATGACGATGTACTGGGTGACGGCTGCGGTGTTCATTGGCGGTTTTCTGCTGGTGCACCGGATCATCCACTCACCGTTCGGCCAGGTGCTGAAGGGCATCCGGGAGAACGAGCCTCGGGCGACTTCGTTGGGGTATCGGACCGATGACTACAAGCTGATCGCGTTTGTGCTGTCGTGCACGATCGCTGGGGTGGCGGGGGGCACCAAGGCGCTGGTGTTCGGGATCGCGACGCTGACCGATGTGAACTATCCGACGTCTGGCGAGGTGGTGCTGACGACGTTGCTGGGCGGGCTGGGGACGGTGTTCGGGCCGGTGGTGGGCGCGGGGGTGGTGACGGCGATGGAGAACTACCTGGCGCAGTTTGGGGCCTGGGTGACGGTGACTCAGGGGGCGATCTTCATGATTTGCGTGCTGGCGTTCCGGCGCGGGATCATTGGGGAGTTGGGGGCGTGGCTGCGGATTTCTTTGTGAACGGCGTGGGGCGTTGGCGGTGATGGGAAATCCGCCGGCAACGCGATCACCCGCGCCGGAACGCAGTCTCGAGTTCGTCACAGCTCGCGGTCAGCAAATCATCCAAGGTGACGGGGCACGCTGCGGGCAGAATGCGAGGCTGCCTGCCGCCAGAACGGAGCGGCTCGATTTGCAGGACCGCCCGAGCATAGATCGGTTCGAGATCAATTCTTTTCCTCATCGACGGCGCAAAGCGTCGTTGTGCCTCGGTTTGAAAGGCCACGATCTCGCTGCACCAATGGCGGCTGGTGGGGAGCGAAGGCCAGCCATGAGTTTGAGCAGATGTACGAGGATTTGCCCGAGGTCGGACTGCACACCGTGCAATTCGGACAGCCCCCCGCCTTCGATCTCCTCGAAAACGTGCGCCCAGTCGATGTCATTCACTTGCTCGCCGCTGGCGGCGCGCCGTAGCAACGTTGCCTGATGCTCGGACCAGGCCAGCGCGTCGCGGTCATAGAGATCGTCGGGCATGGTTGCCTTTATAACGAGCCGAACAGTGGCATTCCAGATTGGATGGCGCTGGGCCGGCGGGAAGGCTTTGGGAGGGTATGGGGCGAGGGTCCTGGAAGTAGCCACAATGGCAAATGACGTCGGGGCGCCGTCAGCAGACGGCGAACAAGGCTTCCATATCCTCGGGGGATTTGGTCAGCAGATCGGCGAGGGTGACTGGGCAGTGTTCGGGAGCTGGCGCGGTGGGCGTGTCGAAGCTTGCCGACCTGCGTGGCCGCGAGATCATAGAGCTGCGGCAAATCGATCCTCTGACGCATCGACGGCGCGAAACGCCGACACAGGTCTGCCTGGAAAGCAACGATTTCGGCCCGCCAGGGACCCGCTGCACTGCGCTGGGGCCAGCCGTGCAATTTGAGGAGATGGACGAGAATTTGTTGCAGGAGGGACTGCATTGCGTGGAGCTCGGACAATCCCACGCCCTCGATCTCCTCGACAACGCGCGCCTAGTCGATGTCGTTGACCCGTTCTCCCCGCGCGATACGGCGGAGTAGCATGGCCTGATGTTCGGACCATGCTAACGCATCACGGTGATATAGACCGTCGGGCATTGTGCCACTGTAGCGATGATTCCGGCCGCATTCCAGCACCGAACGGTGCGGTCCCGCGCAACGCCTACATCCCGAGCGCGCGGCGGTAGATGTCGAGCATGGTTTCCTGTTCCTCGACCTCGGCGGCTTCCTGTTTGCGGATGCGGATCAGTTGACGCAGCACCTTGACGTCGAAGCCGGCGGATTTTGCCTCGGCGTAGATGTCCTTGATGTCGCTGGCTAGCGCCTTGCGCTCTTCCTCCAGGCGTTCGATTCGTTCGACCAGGCTGCGCAGGCGATCGGCTGCCACTCCGCCGGACTTGATCTCTTCCTCGCTGACCGGCTTCGCCATCGTATCGTTTGTCTCCGCTGCCACAGGGCGGGCGGGGATAGCTTCGGCAGCCAGCGGGGTCAATGCCCAAACCAGCGGCATGTTGGGAGCGCGTGATCTGTCCGTGTTTGTTAGCGCGTGAAATGTCCGGAATGTTCGCCGCCTGTTCGAGAGGTAGGACATGCGGCGACAACGGGCTTTGTGGGGTGTTTTCGTGAGCCGGTTCGAGGCCGCGCTGGAGCGCTTTCGCCATCGGCGTCTGAGCGCCGATCAGGCCGGGGACCTGCTTGGTGTATCGGGTCGGCAGTTCCGCCGTATGTGCGTCCGGTTTGACGACGAAGGCGTCGAGGGACTGCGCGACCGGCGCCTAGGGACGGCGTCGCCGCGGCGTGCTGACACCACGGAGATCGGTCGGATGTGCGCGCTGTATCGTGACCGATATCGGGATTTCTCGGTCAAGCACTTCCACGAGACAGCGCGCCGCGAGCACAACTACAAGCTCTGTTACACGGTCACCCGGCTGGCGCTGCAATCGGCTGGACTGGTGCAAAAGGCGACGCTGCGGGGCAAGCACCGCAAGAAGCGCGAGCGGCGGCCGCTGCCTGGCATGCTGCTGTTCCAGGACGGCTCGACGCATTGCTGGCTACCCGGCACCGCCGCCCAGCAGGACCTGATCGTCACCCTCGATGATGCCACCGGGCACATCACCTCGATCTTCCTGACCGAGCAAGAAGGCACCATGTCGAGCCTGCGGGGACTGGCTGAAACGATCCAGCGGCACGGGCTTTTCGGGGCGTTCTACACCGATCGCGGCTCGCATTATTTCCTGACGCCGGAGGCCAGTGGCAAAGTCGACAAACAGAACCTCACCCAGGTCGGCCGCGCCCTGGCACAGCTCGGCATCCGCCACATCCCGTCCTATTCGCCCGAAGCGCGCGGTCGCATGGAGCGGGCTTTCGGCACGCTGCAAGGTCGTCTTCCTCAGCAACTGCGGATCCGCGGGCTGGCCAGCGCCGAGGTTGCGAACGTGTATCTACGAGAGGTCTTCATGCCCGACTTCAATGCCCGCTTCGGCGTCGCGGCATCCGAGGCAGGATCCGCCTTTGTCGCCTATGTCGGCGCTCCGTTGGCGGATACGCTGTGCCTGCAAGAGGATCGCCGTGTCGGGCGGGACAACTGCGTGTCATGGCGCGGCAAAACGCTGCAGATCCCCGAGCAGACACACCGCCACCACTACGTCCGGGCGACGATCCGGGTGCATGAATACCCCGATGGCGGTCTGGCGATCTTCGATGGGCCGCGCTGCTTGGGCCGCTATGACCGCGACGCCGTAGCCATCCAACCAACCGTTCCGAGGGCCGCCGCATGACCATGCCATTCAACACTCCGGCGCAAGACACCGGTGGATTTGTGCATAACGCAAGCGCGTTACACACAACTCCACCGGCGCATCAAAAACCACCGAGATGGACATTTGATTTGTTTTATCAGGCGGACATCTTCACGCGTCACGGACATGCCCAAACCAGCGGCATCGACAGCAGGTGGCGTCGAGGCTGCGCTACAGGCGGGATATCGCGACGCTTCGGTTCGGTGGGTCCCGGATTCGGACTCCCGCGCAGGCCTCAGTGCGTGGGGTTGGTTTTGCTGAAGGTGGCTTTCTGTTGTGGCGAGGCTTCCGCCTGATACTTGGTTTGCCATTCCTTGTAGGGCATGCCGTAGACGATCTCGCGGGCGTCGGGATCGGCGATGGTGATGCCTTGGGTGGCGGCTTCCTCGCGGTACCACCGGCTGAGGCAGTTGCGGCAGAAGCCGGCGAGGTTCATCAGGTCGATATTCTGCACGTCGGTGCGTTCGCGCAGGTGGCCGACCAGGCGGCGGAAGGCGGCGGCCTCCAGTTCGGTGCGGGTCTTGGCGTCGAATTCGGGTGCGGACATAGGTGGCTCCTTGGTTGCCGACGCCAGAGATAGCGCGTTTCGGGATTGCCAGCGCCAGAGATGGCGCGTTCGGGGGGCCAGCGCCAGAGATGGCGCTTTCGGGGATTGCCAGCGTCAAACATGGCGCGTTCGGGCCGGCTTCGCCATACTGGGGCGGGCGAAAAACACAGGAAACGGCTGATGACCGAGGAAACCCGCGGGGCGCCCGAGGCGAGATTGTCCGACGCGGGAGGACCCGAAGGGGGTTGGACCGATGCTGTGGCGCGGGCGGCGTTGCGCGACCTGTTCGATACCGCGGTGGCCGCCGCCGACCCGCGCAGCGTGCTGGCGGGGCATTTGCCGGCGAAGCCGCGATCGGGGCGCTGCGTTGTCGTCGGCGGCGGCAAATCGGCTGCGGTGATGGCGGCGGCGCTGGAAAATGCGTGGCCGGACGTGGACCTGCGGGGCGTCGTGGTGACGCGATACGGTCATGCGGTGCCGACGCGGCGGATCGAGGTGATCGAGGCGTCGCACCCGGTGCCGGACCAGAACAGCGAACGCGGAGCGCGGCGGTTGCTGCGGCAGGTCGAGGGGCTGACCCGGGACGATCTGGTGATCGCGCTTATCTCGGGCGGCGCTTCGGCGTTGCTCGCGGCTCCGGTGGGTGGGCTGACGCTTGCGGACAAGCAGGCGATCAACCGAGCACTGCTGGCGTGTGGGGCGAATATTGGCGAGATGAACGCGGTGCGGAAGCATCTTTCGGCGATCAAGGGCGGACGGCTGGCCGCGGCCGCCGCGCCGGCTCGGGTGGTGACGCTGGCGATCAGCGATGTGCCGGGCGACGATCCGGCGGTGATCGGGTCGGGGCCGACGGTTGCCGATGCCAGCACGTTTGCCGAGGCGCGTGGGCTACTGGCGCGCTATGGCATCGATCCCCCGACGGCGGTCGGCGTTCGGCTGGCCGGTGATGACGACGAGACGCCGAAGCCGGGCAGCCTGACGGGGGTGGATTTTCGCATGATCGCGACGCCGATGATGGCGCTGCGGGCGATGGCGGCGAAGGCTCGCACGCTGGGGCTGACGCCGCTGATTCTGGGTGATGCGCTGCAGGGCGAGGCGGCTCAGATGGGCAGCGTGATGGCGGGGATCGCTCAGTCCGTGCGCAGTCATGGTGAGCCGTTGCGGCCGCCGGCTTTGCTGCTGTCGGGGGGTGAGACCACGGTCACGATGTCGCCGCGCGCGACCGGCAAGGGTGGGCGCAACACCACCTTCCTATTGGGACTGGCGATCGCTCTGCAGGGCGCCGCGGGGATCTGGGCGATGGCTGGGGACACCGATGGGATCGATGGCATGGACGAGATCGCCGGGGCGGTGTTGGCCCCCGATACGCTGAGCCGCGCTGTTGCCGCCGGCAGCGAGGCCCGAGCCGCGCTGGCGGCGCATGACAGCCACGGGTTTTTCGCCGCGATCGGCGACCTGATCGTCACCGGTCCGACGCTGACCAACGTCAATGATGTCAGGGCGATTCTGATTGCCTGACCGGGACTCGGTCTGGGCCGCGCTAGCGGGCGGGGGCGCCAGCATCGGCCGGTGGGTGGTTGGTGTTCAGTGCTCGGGCGTAGGCCGGGCGGCTGGTGACACGCTGGTTATAGGCCATTACCGGATCGGAGACGGGGACGCCGTAGCGAACCGCCCAGGTGAGGCAGGTTGACAGCAAGATGTCGGCGGCGCTGAAGCTGTCGCCCAGGATGTAGCGCGGATCGTCATGCAGCGCGCGCTCGACGCTGCGCATCTGCTGCTGGAAATAGTTGGCGGCCGAGGCGTTGGCGACCGGGGCGTCGCCGTAGATGTGGCCGAGGTCGCCGTGGCGTCGCATCACGTAGAGCGAGGTCGCATCCAGTTCGCTGATCACGAAGAAGCACCATTCCAGGCATCGCGCGCGGGGCTGCGGATCGATCGGGATCAGCCGGTTATCCGGCTTGGCATAGGCGTCCGACAGGTAGCTGATGATGGCGGCGCTCTCGGTCAGGATCAGTCCGTTGTCCTGAAGTAATGGTATTTTTTGCCGAGCGTTGAGGGCGGTGAATTCGGTGGTCTTGGTCTGGCCGGTGCGTGGCAGGATTGGACGCAGTTCGAAGCTCAGGCCCAGTTCGTGCAGGGCCCAATGCGCTCGGATTGTGCGGCTGGTGCCTGCTCCCCACAGGATGCGTCCGGTGGACATTTTTTCTTCCCCCGTTACTTTTGGCATTGTTTCATGCGCAGCTTTATCCGTTCATCTGAACGGGGTTTGCGCCAGGCGTTGCTACTCCACTGATTTGGCGGCGCGTGCGGTCTTCAAAGCGGCGATCTCGGTGGCGCTGTAGCCGGCCTCGGCGAGGATGGCGTCGGTGTGTTCGCCGATGCGCGGGGCGGCGCCGGCGATGCGGGCTGGAGTACGGTCGAACCGCGCGGCCGGACGGGGCTGGCGGACCGCCCCCAGCGTCGGTTGCTGCATCGTTTCGATCAGTTCGTTGTTGATCACTTGCGGGTCGGCCATCACGTCGGCTCGGCGTAGCACCGGAGCGCACGGTACCTCGGCGGCGTCGAGCCGGTCGAGCCAGTCCTGGCTGTGTCCTTGGGCGAGGATCTCGGCCACCAGGCGGATGCGTTCGGCGGCATTCAGCGATCGTGCCGCGGGCGTGCGAAAGCGCGGATCGTCGATCCATTCCGGGCGCGCGATGACGGCGCATAGGCCGCGCCATTCGGCATCGGATAGCGAACCGACGGTGATGTAGCCGTCGCGGGTCTGGAAGATGAGATCGGGTCGCGGCGCCGGTTGTGGGGCGTGCTCCCGGCCTACCACGGTGTATTGGGCCATTGCCTCGGGCCACAGGAAGCCGACCATGGTATCGAGCATCGACAACCGGATATGCTGCCCCTGCCCGTCTCGCGCGCGTGCCACCAGGGCCGCGCACACTGCCTGGGCGGCGTAGACCGCGGTGGTCTTGTCGGCGACGATGGTGCGGATCATGTGCGGCCGCCCGGTGGCCTGATCGGCCTGGACGTCGGCGAAGCCGGACAGCGACTGGATGACCGGGTCATAGACGCGCTTTTTCACGTACGGGCCGGTTTCGCCGACGCCGGAGATCGAGACGTAGATCAGCTTCGGGTTGGCCGCCCGCATTTCCGGTTCGGCCAGGCCGAGCCGCGCCATCGTTCCGGGTCTGAAATTTTGTACCAGCACATCGGCGCCGGCGATCAGGCGGCGCAGCGCGGCCAACCCGGATGGCTGCTTCAGGTCGAGCGCGATCGAGCGCTTGCCGCGGTTGGAGGAGACGAACATCGCGGTGAACTCGCCCTCGCCGGAGGTGCGCCGAGCGATGTCGCCGGAGGGCGGTTCGACCTTGATCACGTCGGCGCCCTGGTCGGCCAGGATCATGGTGCATACCGGCCCCGAAACGACCGTGGTGAGGTCGATGACCCGGATGCCGGCCAGCGGGCCGTTCATGGCTGGGTGTTCATGGCTGGGTGTTCATGGCTGAGTGTTCATTGGCGGGTCTCCGTCACCAGGTTTCCGACCACGGGCGGAGATCCATTTCGTGGGTCCATGCATCGCGCGGCTGACGGTGCAGCAGCCAGTAGTTCTCGGCGATCGAGTCCGGGTTGAGGATGCCGTCGGCGGCCTTGCGTGTTTCGTAACGATCGGGCGCGCGCTGGCGGGTGAAATCGGTGTCGATGGCGCCATCGACGACGACGTGGGCGACGTGGATGCCGGCTGGGCCGAGTTCGCGCGCCATGCTTTGCGCCAGCGCCCGCAGCGCGTGCTTGCCGCCGGCGAAGGCGGCGTAGCCCACGCCGCCGCGCACGCTGGCGGTGGCCCCGGTGAACAGGATGGTGCCGCGGCCGCGCGGCAACATGACACTGGCCGCCGCGCGTCCCGCCAGGAAGCCGGACAGCGCGCACATTTCCCAGACTTTGGTGTAGACCCGGGTGGTGGTCTCGCGGATCGGAAAGCGAACGTTGCCGCCGACGTTGAAGGATAGGACTTCGATCTGGCCGATCTGTTGTTCGATGGTTTCGAACAAGGCGGCTACGGATTCCTCGCGTCGGGCATCGCTGCCGAAGGCGTGAGCCTTGCCGCCGTCCTGCTCGATGCGTTGCACCAGCGATTCGAGCTTGTCGGCGTGGCGGCGGGTGACGCAGGCGACGTAGCCCTCACGCGCGAAGCGACGCGCGACGGCGCCTCCGGTGGCGTCGCCGGCACCGATCACCAGTGCGACCTTGGCTTGCGGCATGGGACATCTCCCCGGGTCATTTGCTAGCATGATGCAACCCGGGTCGGTGCGGACTGTCAATCCCGGATGGTTAGCTGACCAGCCGCTCCAGCCAGCCGAGGGTCGAGGGGCGTTCATGCATCAGGCGGGTCAGGTCGGCGGCGACACCTGTGGTGTCGGGGCTGGAGGAGGCCATCGAGGGCACCAGCAGCCGGGCGGCGCCTTGGCGGTCGAACACGTAGATGGCGGAGCTGTGGGTTACCTCGATTGGGTTACCGTTCGGGGTGCCCCCCGGGGCGCTACCCTGGGCCGGGGCGACCGAGTAGGCGATGCGGTAGCGGCGCGCCAGGTTGGCGAGCTGGTCGGGCGTGCCGCGCAGGCCGATGAAGTTGGGACCGAATTGACTGACGTATTGTGCCAGCACGGCGAGGCTGTCGCGGCCGGGATCGACGGTGACGAACAGGAAGCGCACCGCTCGCGCGTCGGACCCCATCCGGGAGAAAACGTCGGCGGTGTTTTGCAGCGTGAGCGGGCAGACGTCGGGACAGAAGGTATAGCCGAAGTACAGCATGACGATGTCGCCGCGGTAGTCGGCGGCGGTCACCTGCTTGCCGTCCGGTGCGCGCCGCATGTCAAAGCGCAGCGCCGGTGAACTGCCGGCGACGTCGACATCGTGCCACGCGGTGGTGTCGTCGCACTGCGACAGCGGCAGGCCGGCGGCGCCGGCGGCGAGCAAGCCCAGCACGCCACGCCGCTGGATCGGTTGGTCAGCGGCCATGCGCGCCCTCGACCGCGAAATTCGTCGTCAAGCTGCCGCCGCCTTCGAACGTCAGGGTGACCGGAACCTTGGTGCCGGGACGCAGGGTCGAGACCGGTTGCATGCACATCAGATGGTAGCCGCCCGGGGCGAACCGTAGCGAGCCGTGCGCGGGGACGGATACATGATCGACGGCGGCCATGCTGTCGGTGCCGCCGCTATTCATCGAGCGGTGCAACATCAGCGAACCGCATCCCGGCGAAGCAGCGCCGGTCAGTGTCAGCGGTTCGGCGGCATGGTTGTCGAGGTCGAAATAGCCGCCCGCCGGACGCGACGCCAGCAGCACGCGCATCCTGGCGTCACGTACCTGGGCAGCCGGTGGGGCATCAGGCGCCGGTCCGGCGCCCACCACTGCCAGCGCCGCGGCGCCGCAGAGGGCCACACTGGTGCCGTGCATCAGTGCAGCGGGATACATCTGTCTGAGTCTCACGCGCGGAAGCGCGGACGCTTCGCGGCTCGCGTTGCGCTGCGATCGGATACTGGTGTCCCGGGTCTGAAGTTCGCCATAACCGGCGAACTTCAGACCCGGGACCCTAGCGCTTTCTTTTGAGTGGCCTGCTGATCCTAGAAGGCCGCCGCATAACGCGGCGGACTTCTGGAGCAGGACGCTAGCGACCCGTCCAACTGCCCGATGAGACACGCATTCCTCCGATTTCGATATCGTTGCGGCCGGGACCACCGGCGCGATCTTCGTGCTTGCGGATGTTGTTCATGATCAGCAGGAAGGCGATGGCGCCCATCATGCCTTGCGGGATCCAGACCACCACGCCGCCGAGGTGCTGGTCGAGGATGGCGCTGATCGAGGGGAACAGCCGGCCACAGAGATCGTAGTATGAATACAGCACCGTATTGGTGAAGGTGAGGTGCGAGCCGATGATAATCTGGGGAAATTCGACCAGCAGCACGACCGCCAGGCGGCCCGGGTAGGAACAGCCGGATTCCGCCGGCGGGCGGGGATCCAGGATCATGAACCAGAACAGCAGGCCGTCGATCACCATGCTCCAGTTCATCAGGTCGTAAAGCCAGGGCGACAGCATGGCGTGGAAATGCACCGTCGGCTGCAGCCACAGCGCCACCAGGCCGGCGAACAGGATGCCGGCGATCACCGGCTGCTGGGTGAGCCGCAGCAGACGTTGTAGCCAGCGCGCCTGGAGGCGGCGCGCTGCCCAATCGGGCATGCCGCGGCGGATCGTGGCACCGGGCCAGGCCAGCGCCAGCAGGAACGGGCCGAGATGGTGCATCCCGAGGTGCTGCAGCCGGTTGAGGAAGAACATGTGCTGGGAGAAATAGACGAATCGTGACAGCAGCGCGGTGTAGATCAGCACGATGCCGGCGGCGAAGGCGATGATGCGACATAGGTTCGGCCGTTGGGGCGCATGGCTGATGTATAGACCGCGCGCATACCAAGCGGTCGGCAACGCGATGCCTAGGAACGAGACCCAGGAAAAATCGTATGGCGCCCAGGCTGGCATTTCGGTGGGGAAGTTGGCGCTGAGCCACCACAGCACGACGCCCAGCGCCATTACGCCGGCGATGCCGACCAGCCCTGATCCTGGGGCCGACCATGCATCGACGGGGGCGGCCTCCGAAGCCTGCAGCGATGTGGGCATCGGGGCAATTAGGATCGCCGGAGGCTGGGCAGCAAGTTACGAACGGCTCATTTGTTACCGCGGCCGCTGCGCGCGGCTTCGTTGGCGGGCACCGAGGCTGTTGGGCCGGCTGATCAGCTCTTGCCGGCGTAGCTTTTCGCCATGCCCTCGCCTGGTTCGGCTTGCGGGCCGAACGGCATGATGGGATAGCGCAGGCCGGCCTTGGCCAATCCCTGCAGGCCGGTGACCGCTCGCGCCAAGTCGTTGGGCGGGCAGGCCATCAGCATCTCGTCGTCGGCGACCCCGCCATAGCGGCGTTCAGCGTAGCACGGGATCGACAGGCTGACGGTCTGGTTCTTCAGGGCGTTGCCCCAGCTATCGGCACAGGCGCTTTCGCCGGTGATGCTGAAGTCGTAGCGCTGGTAGTTGCGCCATTGCAGGCCGTTGATGAACAGGATCATTTGTGCCGGATTGCCGTAGAACAGGCAGATGTCGGGCGGGCTGAGCCTGGCGGTGCGCAGCGGCGAGACGGCGAGGCCGTGATAGGTTCCGGGGGTGACGCGGGGCATCTGCGCCTGGTGGGCGGCGGCGGCGTCGCGGTTCTGGAACCACACGCCGTCCATCTTGCGGCCGGAGGTGTAGATCTCGCCCGGGGCGTCCAGCCCGATGACGCTGCTGCAACTGGAGAATGCGGGAACGTTTTCGGTGGTGATGCCGAGGGTGAAGCCGGCCATGCGCGACTGGGTCACCAACTGGCAGGTGGAGTAGGTCTTGCCTTTGGTGGGGCGGCGCAGTCCGGGCACCGCTTCCATCTCGGCGACATCGGCGAACAATTTCATGCCGATGGGGAAGGTGCGCAGGCGCAGGAGCTGGTTTAGCTGCTCGGCCAGGTCGGCGATCGCCTTGCCGTCGAGCGAGGCGGGGTCCTGGGTGGTGGGCATGTCGTTCATGGGGTGGGTCCTCCTGGCGGTTATGCTGGCACGCCGGGCCGGGGAGGCAAAGCCGACCGCATGCCATCGGGATTTCGATAGCCGGTCAGCCGAGGTCGGCGCGATGGGTCTCGGCGGCGAGGTAGACGCACAGCGCGCTGATTGCGCAGACCGCGCAGACATAGACCGCGACTGGCCACCAGGCGCCGCCCGCCCACAGCACGAGGGCGCTGGCGATCAACGGCGTCGGCGCGCCGGCGATCAGGGCGGACAACTGATAGCCGATCGAGATGCCGCTGTAGCGCACGCCGGTGCCGAACAGTTCGGAGAAGAAGGAACTCTGGATCGCGAACATCAACCCGGTGCCGACGGCGAGGGCGACGACGATGGCGAACCAGGCGGCGAGGGTCGATCCGGTCGCCAGCAGCGGGAAGTAGGCGAAGATGAACAGGCCGGAGAGGATGACCCCGGCCAGATACACCGGGCGGCGCCCGACCCTGTCGGACAGGGCACCGACCAGCGGCAGGATCGCCACCTCGACGCCGGCGGCGATGACGAAGCCGGACAACATGGTGCCGCGATCGACGTGAAGAGTCTGCGCCGCGTAGGAGATGCCGAAGACGTTGATGGTGTTGAACACCACCGCGTCGGCCAGGCGGGCGCCGGTGGCGAGGGTGATGTTGCGGGGGTGGCGGCGGAACAGCTCGAGGACCGGCATTGCCAGCTGCCTGCCGGACGCCTTGGCTTTCAGGAAGACGGGGGTCTCCTCGACGTTGAAGCGGATGTAGATTGCGGCGATGAGCAGCAGGGCGCTGAGCAGGAACGGGACCCGCCAGCCCCAGGCGGTGAAGCTTGCCGGGTCCATCCGGTCCACCATGGCGAACGCGAGGGTCGAGAGCAGCAGGCCGAGCGGGGAACCCATTTGTGGCACGCTGCCGACGAAACCGCGGCGGCCGGTTGTTGCGTGTTCCAGTGCGACCAGCGAGGCGCCGCCCCACTCGCCGCCGATGCCGAGACCCTGGAGCAGGCGTAGCACGACCAGCAGGATCGGCGCCCAGACGCCGATGCTGTCGTAGGTCGGCAGCAGGCCGATTGCGAGGGTGCCGAGTCCCATGATCAGGGCGGTCGCCAGCAGGGCGTATTTGCGCCCGACCTTGTCGCCGAGATGGCCGAACAGGATGGCGCCGATGGGGCGCGAGATGAAGCCGACCGCGAAGGTGGCGAAGGCGGCGAGGGTGCCGGCGGCGGGTGCGGCGGAGGGGAAGAACAGCCGCCCGAACACCAGCGCCGATGCGGTGCCGAACAGGAAGAAGTCGTACCATTCCATCAGCGAGCCGATGAAGCCGGCGATCATTGCTCGCCGCATGGCTGGGCCGGGTGGGGCGACCGGGTGCACTCGGGTGGGGTCCGGGTCGGCCATGACGTGTTCCCCTGATTTCATGACGTTTCCCCTGATTTATTGAGGCGTTGTGCCATACCGCTATATTCGCAACGCCTAGCCCGCATTTGTTGCGCGATCTACTGGCGGGCGCGGTATCACTCCGCATCCAGCCTCAAACTGCTGCGTCGCGGCTCTAGACCGGTCCGCGGGTGGCCGTTTGGACGCGCGTTTCCTGCCGCGGTGGCAAGTGGCGAGGCGATATGGCGGCTTGCACTGTCTGGTTCTTGCCAGCTCAGGCGGGCGCCCGTGTCGAAGGAGCGTTAAGTTTGTGTTCAGCAATCAGTGCTAACCACCGGCGGATCATGTGCGCCACCCTTCCCTTCGTCGCTTTGCGACCGATCTTTGCTCTGTGCTTGGTAGGCACGTTGGCCGCGTGCAACGGGGGGATGGTTCCAACCGCCTCATATCAACCAAACCAGCCTGACCCCTCCAGGCAGCACTGCTGGCGTGAAGAGGCATCCCCGTTGGAAACGGCGCTTCGGATGCAACTAGCGAGCTCCAACAGCAACGCAGCCGCCGTACAATTAATGGCTGAACAATCGGACGATCACCTCGTTTGCTCTAACGACTGACGTGGAGGTCGCCTTGGCCCCGACGTTCCTGCTGGCAAATGATGTGACCGCACAGCGCATTAAGCCGGTGTTTACCAATCGGCGGTAAGCACCGACGCCATGCGACGATCGATAAACATGAAGCGCGGCCTGCTACGGGTGTGGGTGCTGCTGTCACTCATCTGGATAGTGTTGTCTGCTTTTTTGGCTGGTCCTGATTGGGTCTGGGGCCCGTACCATTCCCACCCAAGCCTTGGCGATTGGCGTGGATACCTGGCGATTATCGTGCTGCCGCCGATCGGCTTGCTGCTGCTCGTCGGGGGGCTCGCGCGCGCCATGATGTGGGTGGTCCGTGGCTTTCAGGTCGGCGATGCCAGCACCAGGCGTGCCGCCTAAAGCATTGGCCCAGTGCCGGCCCAGTCGAAACGCACGCTGCCGACCCGGCCGGCGATCCGCACTGCCGATGGCAGTCAAACCGGCTTGCGACCGCGGCGGCATTGCTGGCGCACTCGCGGATAGGTTGTGGGGGCGGCGAAATGGTTTCCACCAGAGGCGGGCCACGGTTTGGGCCTGACCTGGGGGCACCCGAGGCTCCCCTGTCGATTTCAGGATCAGCGAAGTCGCTCGCGAAGCCGGGCGCAATCTCCGGCAGCGTCAGTGACAATCAGGCCCTGGCCAGGATCACAAGACACCTCGAGCAGCTTCAGCAAGTCGGCTTTCGTCAGACCGCCTTGCATCTGCAATAGAGTCAGCTGGTGGTCGATGGTGTCATCACCAGTGCATTTCGCGGGTTGGCCGGAGAAGTCCGAACAAAATGGCGCGCGGCGAAAGTTCTTCGTTGTGTGGTCGATCTCACTGCCGAGAGTGGGGGCCGCATAGGCGGTCCAGATGAATTCGAATTCCCCAACTTTACTGGGGGAGTCAACGGAAGCCTGGATGGTGGTGGCTCGCCCATCCTCGAACGCCACATTCACATCGCCCGAACCGGTCTTTTCGCCCCGGCTGTAGTTGCTTAGAAAGTGCAGGCCCTTTTCGATGTCTCGCCCGGGCGCTGCGAAAGCCTTCCGCACAGCGTCGATAGTCTGGCCGCGTAGGCTGAGCAACAACGGCTCGGTGATTTTGGCGCAGGTGATGTCGCCGCGGCTTTCGTCGCCCCAGCAGGCCGCATTGTCGGCGCGTGCTGCGGCGCCGGCGAGCAGAGCCAAGGCCGCTATGGGTATCCAGATCTTGCGTATGAGCAGTTTCATCGGCCCACTTCTATTGTTTCGGGTGCAACCGGCGGTCACAGCAGCGAGCACTCAGCTTGCAGGCACGCCGAGCAACTGTAGTGCACACGGGGTCAGGTCGGTGTGGCCATCGGGGCACAGGAGTTGTGGATTGCCGTTGGCAAGGCAAGCTGCGCAATAACTGCCACCACATTGGCCGCAGCGCGGCGCAGCCTCGAGCCGAGGGGCGACGATGGTGTGGCAGAGCGGGCAAATAACGCAGTCCGGTTCCAGCCTGAAGCCAATCGGCATGATCGTTCCCGGCCTGGGCCGCAACCAGCGCCGCCCTGCCTCGTCGACGATCTGCCCTCGGGTGATGTCGTGGATGCCCTCCTCGAACAGCACCTTTTGTGTGCCGCTGATGTTGAATTTGCCGCAGCTCGGGCAATCGTAGTCGTCCCTGTCCCCCAGCTTCGGCAGCAGTTGAGCACCGGCGATGCTGCAGTGTGGGCAGTCGATCCTGACCGGATAGTTGCGATCAGGAACCAGCTTCGCCGTGCTGACACCATCTTCAATGTCGCCGTTGTGATTCTCAAGACGGGCAAACACTCGATCGCCCTGCCCCGGAATGTCGCCGGTCAACGCCGCGATCCGCCACGTCGTGCCGCGCCATTGCGGCAGAGCCGACGCCAGGAGCTGGGGATTATAGCGAACGCGGTCACCGACGGCGAAGCTCATGGCCAGGATCCTTCCAGACGCCCGCGCCGCATACCCTGTGACCACGTAACGACACAACAGCAAAATGAACCGGGAACCGCATAGGCATTCCCCGCCCTCCCCTTCACGGCCTTTTTGCTTGGTCACCGCCCTGTCAATCCCGATGCCAGGCGAGGATGCGCGAGCTCTTGGGTCTTCAGCACCCGGCGGCCTCTATGGATCGCGACGAGCGGGGAGGACGGGCGTCGTCACGTTCGCCCGCTACGCCATGACACATACGCGTCGCAACCGCCCAATCCATCTGAGCGAAGTGAGCTTCGCAGGTGAAAATTGATAAGTCGTTGCGGCTGCCGGTATTATGAATCGCCTGCTGATGGGCAGATGCTCTTGGCGGCTCGGCTACAGCCCGTCGGCCGACGGGGGACCACGGGCCGACCAGTTGTCAGCTCGGCTGGGGATCGTCTGCTGGCACGGCGCGCGGCGAAGGCGAACCCGGGCGGGTCAGGCGGGCACGATGTCGAGGCGTCGTTCGATGCGGTCGAGCCGGGTCTCGATGCGGTCGATTCGTTCCGACTGGGCGGCGAAGTCGCCGTGCAGCAACGCCACTTTGGTCTCCAGCGAGGTGACGCGCCGGCTCAAGTCGGCCTGGCCGGCTGCCAGGCGATCGATCTTTTCGTCGATGCGGCGCAGATACACCAGGATGAGATTGTCGGGTTCGTCGCTCATTCCAAATTTCCGTGACCTTTACTTACTTTAGCACGCGAAGACACTGATAACAAATCAAACCGGAGCGGGTCCGGTCACATCCCGTGGCGCGCCGGCGAGCGCGCGACTACCCGGAGGAAACGCCGCAGACCGGCCAGTTGCTGTTGCGCGTAGCTGCCGGTGGCCAGCGCTTCCTCGCCCGATGGATCGCCGGTGCGGACGTAGTCGCGGGCGAAATCAGCGGTGCCGAACAGCATGTCCCACCAGGGCAGCACGGCGCCGTAGTTGCAGCTCCGCTGGCCGGCGGCGAGCACGCCGTGATGGGCGCGGTGGAACCTGGGCGAGACCAGGATGCGGTCCCCCAGCCAGCCGAACGACACACGGGCGTTGGCGTGGGAGAGCGATTCGAGGAAGCGCAGCAGCAGCACCAGCAGGGGAAACTGCAGCGGGGGCACTCCGATCAGCAGCGCGATGGCGCCGAACCAGACGAAGGCGATGAGGTCGTCGAGCAGGTGGTTGCGGTCATCGGACCAGAACGTCATCTGGCGCTGGGCATGGTGCAGCGAGTGCAGCGCCCACCACCAGCGCACCTGGTGCGACAGCCGGTGGCGCCAGTAGTCGGCGAAGTCCAGGATGATGGCGTAGAGCACGAAGGTCAGTGCTTGTTGGCCGAGCAGGAAGGGGAACACGCCCTCCAGGGTTGGGGGCACCAGGCCGCGATCGGCCATCCAGCCGCTGACCGATACCTGGATCCGGTAGAACAGCACGTAGGTCACCAGGGGCAGCACGCCGACGCGGGACAGCACGGTGTAGGCGGCATCGACCCAGACCGCGCGGTTGTCTGGCCAGCGCTCGACCGGGCGCCAGCGCTCGAGTGGCAGGCAGACGGCGAAGGTCACCGCGACCTGCGCGATGCCGTAGAGGGCGAACAGTGCCCAGCCGTAGGACACGTCCTCCCAGTTCATCAGGCCGAACTGGTAGAGTAACGGGACCAGCACGTGCTCTTCCAGCCAGCCGGCGCCGAGGTCGAAGGGATCACCCATCAGCGGCGGGACAGCACCGTGGGGGACGGCGCCCGCGGATTGAGGAAAATACCGTGCGGCGAGCGGCCGACCTCGATGGTGCGGTAGGAACCGGTCTCGGGGTCGAGCACCGCGACCTTCTCGGCCCAGCGCCGGGTGATCCAGATCTTGCCGCCGGGGGCGAAATCCATGTCATCGGGGCCGCCGGGGATGGCGTAGCTGCGGATCGGCGTCAGCGTTGCCGCGTCCAGCGACTCGGTTGTTCCGCCGGCTCGATTGTTGACCCAGAGGATGGTGTGGTCGGGCGAGAGGAAAAGTTGGTGCGCGCCGCGGCCGGTGGCGATGTGGCGTTCGACGTGGCCGGTCGCCGGATCGACCACGGCGATGTAGTCGGTGCCCATGTCGGCCACCAGGACCTTGCCGTTCAGCCACAGCACGCCGGCCGGGGTGCGGCCGACGGGGGTTATCCAGCGCTGGGTCATGGTGCGCAGATCGAACGCGGCCAGCTTGTCGCTGTCCTGCAGGCTGACGAACACGGTGGCGGAATCCGGTGAATAGGCCAGATGGCTGGGCGTTGCCACCACCGGGAAGCGCTTGAGCAGCTTCATGCTGGCGGCGTCGTAGATATCGACCTGGTTGCGGGCCAGGCCGTTGACGGTGAGGAACTTGCCGTCGGGGCTGAAGCCCAACTGGTAGGGATCGGGGATCGGTAGGCGTTTTTGCACCTGGCCGGTGTTGGGATCGAGGAACATGATCTGGTTGCCGGCGGTATCGCCGACCAGCAGGCTGGCGCCGTCAGGGCTGAGCGCCAGGTGGTGGGGCTCGCGCAACGCCGGGATGCGGCGGACCTCTTTTTGGGTTGCCATGTCGATCACGCTGATCGATGCGCCGGCCGAATTCAGCACGAAGGCGATGCCGCCGGCCGAAGCGGCCGCCGAGCCGGACACCGTTGCAAACACTAGGGATAACAGAAGCAGAACGCGTCGCATGGCCACCGATGCTCCGGCTGAGAAGAGCGCATTCTAATTAGGTGCCCGTCGAGGGTCACCGCGCTCTCGCTTTTTGTCTGAGCGAGCAAATTTGTTGCTCAGGCGGCGTTCCCTACGCCACCAAGCTGGAATCGGGCAAGGCTATTCGCCTGGGTGAGCGTGTCGCCTCCGGCGCTCGGCGAAGTCTGGGACGGGCGAAGCCTAGGATGGGCGAAGCCTAGGATGGGCGAAATCTGGGACGGGCGAAGTTTGGGACGGGCGAAGTTTGGGAAGGGCGAAGGATGGGACGGGCGAAGTTTGGGACGGGCGAAGGATGCGACGGGCGAAGACTGGGACGGGCGAAGACTGCCGCGGTGAAGGCGAACATGACGCAGGCCGGGGTTGAGATCAGCACGTTGTCGGTAGCGGCGTGGCCGGCGTAGGCCAGGAATGCCAGCCGCATGATGCGCCGATCCGCGGCCGGCAGGTCGCGGCTGCGGACGAACACCCAAGCGGCGAACAGGGCGATCAACAGGGCGCGTCCGAGCAGACCGCCCTCGACGCCGATGCGCAGGTACTCGTTGTGGGCGGCCCAGGTGTGCATTTGCTGGACGATCGCGCTGTCGGGCGGGATCACCACGTTGCCGGCGCCGACGCCCCAGCCGAACCAAAGGGATCGGGCGGCGGCGGCCTCGAACTCCGGCCACAGCAGATCGCGTCCGCTGAGGTTGCCGGCCTCGTTGGCCATCACGTTGAACAGGCGTACTTCAGAGAACGCGCCGGCGAACAGCACCAGCATGGGCAGTAGCGCGAGCACCGAGAGCACCAGCAGGATGCGGTCGCGGGCGGCGAATTGGCGGGAGCGGATCGACAGCAGGCTGATGCCGCAGACCGCGATGGCGTAGAACAGCGGGGCGCGGGCGCCGGTCAGCAGCAGGATCAGGCCATTGGCGATCAGCAAGCCGAGATCGCCGCGGCGGCCTTCGCGGTAGAGCTGGATCAGGCAGGCGTAGATCGCCGGCAGGCAGACATTGGCGAGGAAGGCGGGATGACCGAGGCCGGCGAGACGGGCGCCTCCGCTGTCGACGAACAGCGGGCGCAGGCCGACGGCGGCCAGCGGCAGGCAGGCCGCGACTGCCACCACCGGGCACCATTTGGCGGCGCGGATGATGGCCTCGGCCCAGTGCGGCGGCAGGCGCGCGAAGCAGAACACGAATGGGGCGATCGAGCCGATCGCGGAGCGCAGGCTCTCGGTGGCGGTCAGGCCGGGATAGAGGCCGTGCGCGAGGCCGGTCAGCAGCATGGCCACGAAGCCCCAGGCCGGGCACAGCAGGTCGAGCTTGGGGCCGAAGCGCAGCACGCAGAGGCATCCGAGGCCGATGCCGATGGCCTTGATCACTGCGATCACCGGCTGGTAGGCGGCGTCGCCGACCCAGTCGGCGAATGCCATCTCCAGGCTCATGCCGGTGACCAGCAGCCAGAGCACGCAGGACTGGGTGGGGAAGCGGAAGGCGAGGAACCCCAGGCAGGCGAGCACGGTGGCGGCCAACAGCATTTCGAACAGCGCCGGGGCGAGCAGGCCACAGGCCAGCGCCGCGGTCAGCAATGCGGCGGCGGCGGTCAGGATGGACACGTCGGGATGGTCAGCAATCGCGCGCATGCTACGCCTGTATGCACGGCAAACATGAACAAATGGTTGACGCGTGGCCGGGCTGGCGGTTCCGGTGCACCGGCAACCGCGCTATGCTGGGGGTAACAATCCACGCTGTCACTAACAGTTGGAGGAAACCGCGATGACCGAGATACGGGTGATTGCCAGCGGCCTGCGCTTCCCGGAGGGGCCGGTCGCGATGGCCGACGGGTCGATCGTGCTGGTGGAGATTGAGCGCCAGACCGTGACGCGGGTGCCGCCAGACGGCCGCACCGAGGTTTTGGCCGCTGTCGGCGGCGGTCCGAACGGTCTGGCGATCGGGCCCGACGGCGCTTTCTATGTCTGCAACAACGGTGGCTTCCAATGGCGCACCGAGATGAACATGCTGCGCCCGGGCGGGCCGGCGTCGGACTACACCGGCGGCCGGATCGAGCGGATCGATCCGCGCTCCGGCGCGGTCAGCGTGCTGTACGATCATTGTGGGCCGCATCGGTTGCTGGGGCCGAACGACATCGTGTTCGACGATGCCGGCGGGTTCTACTTCACCGACCTGGGCAAGGCGCGGGCGCGGGAGCGCGACTGGGGCGGGGTTTACTACGCGCTGGCCGACGGATCGCGCATTGTCGAGGTGGTGCATCCGATCCTGACCCCGAACGGGATCGGGCTGTCGCCGGACGGTAAGACCTTATACGTCGCCGAGACCGAGACCGCTCGGCTTTGGGCGTTTGATGTGCTGGCTCCTGGCGTGCTGGCGAAGGCGCCGTTTCCGTCGCCGCATGGCGGTCGGCTGATGGTCGGGCTGGGCGGTTTTCAGCGCTTCGACAGCCTGGCGGTCGATGCCGCGGGCAATGTCTGCGTGGCGACGCTGGTGAACGGGTCGGTCAACGTGGTGGCGCCCGGCGGTGGGCTGCGGCGGCAAATTCCGATGCCCGACATGTTCTGCACCAATATCTGCTTCGGCGGCGAGGATTTGCGCACCGCCTACATGACGCTTTCCGGAACCGGGCAATTGGTGGCGATGCCGTGGGATGGTCCTGGGCTGCGGCTGGCGCATCAAGGGTGACGATTGGGGGTGACGATGGTTCGGGGAAGACGGTTGGCGCGGCAGGAATGATGAGTAGTACGCAATAAAATCGTGTGGAGTCGCGGTCTGGTCTTGTAAATTAAACGTGACAGTCAGGTAATCGTGGGACATTCGGCATCGCCACGCCCGGCCCCGCCTGCTAGTCTTGTACAAACGGCGCGTGTTGTCGTTTCATCGCCGAGGAGGTAGCGCTTTGCTGGGATTCATCTGGGCGATCATTGTTGGATTCGTTGCCGGTACAGCGGCCAAATTCATCATGCCCGGACGCGATCCCGGCGGGTTCATCGTCACCATCCTGCTTGGCATCGCCGGGTCCGTGGTGGCGACCTGGCTCGGCCGCACGCTGGGCTGGTACCACGGCAACCAGAGTGCGCGGTTCATCGGGTCGATCGTCGGCGCGGTGATCATCCTGGCGATCTATCGGATGTTCGTGCGCAATCGTGCGAACTACGGCTCTTCGGGCGGCCCGGGTGGGCTAGGCGGACCCGGTGGGCCAGGGGGACCGTCGATCACCTGAAACCTGAGGCGGGCACCTGACGACGACGGTGTTTTAAGGAGATCAACATGAGCGGAATTCTCGGCCAGATGCTGCAAGGCGTGATGGGGGGCGGGCAGCCCGGGCAGGCCTCGCCGATCAGCGCCATTCTGCAGCAGGTGCTGTCGATGAAGGATGGCGACAACCAGGGCGTCGCGGCGGTGATCTCCAAGTTCCAGAATGCCGGGCTTGGACAGGCGGCGCAGTCCTGGGTGGGCACCGGCAGCAACGCCTCGGTGTCCGGCGATCAGGTCGGACAGGTGTTCTCTGCCGACCAGATCCAGTCCTGGGCCAGCCAGGCCGGCACCACGCCGGATGCGATGCGCGATGTGCTGGCCCAGGCCGTGCCACACATGGTGGATCATCTGACCCCCGGCGGGCAGGTTCCGGCACAGACGCAGAGCGCCGATCTGTCCGGGCTGTTGGGCCGGCTGATGGGTGGATTCGGGGGCGCCCGGTCAGCCTGACACTCGGTCAGCCTGGCTCTGCGGCGATTTGGTGAGTGCCATGGACGCAGTTTGCGCCGGCGTGGACAACCGGGTCGGGATGACGATGTCCTGGTTGCGAGGCGGCATCGACGTGGCGGGGAGCCTGGCGGGCGACATGGGCCTTTTTTTCGTTGACCGGTGGGTTATCGCATGATTCCGGCGCTGAACGTTCCGCCCGACGCGATCATTCGCCAGCGGTGAATCCTGGAGGTCGATGTTGGCCGATCATGATCTGGTGACGCTGTGGGATGCGCACTGTCGCTACGAATTCGAAACGCGCGATGTCGATGCCACGATGGCGACGATGGTTGACCAACCGTATGTCAACCACGTCCCGACGGCGACTGGCGGCGTCGGTTACCAGGCTCTGAAGTCGTTCTACGCGAACCATTTCATTGGCGCCAACCCGCCAGATTTCGCCATGCAGCCGGTCAGCCGAACGGTCGGGGCCAGCAGCGTGGTCGACGAATTCGTGCTGCGGTTCACCCACACCACCGAGATCGACTGGATGCTGCCTGGTGTCGCTCCGACCGGAAAGCCGGTCGAAATCCCGATGATCGCCGTGGTGCAGTTCGAGGGCGACAAACTGGTGCATGAGCACATCTACTGGGACCAGGCGTCGGTGCTGGTGCAGGTGGGGTTGCTGAACGCTGCCGGCCTGCCGGTGACCGGCGTCGAACAGGCGCGCAAGGTGCTCGACAAGACGCTGCCGAGCAACCTGCTGATGGCAAGAACGTAACAGTAAAGTCACGAACCCGACGCGCAGCCGAACGACTGTCGCGGGCGATCCCGGTGGTGGCGAAGCGGCGCGCTAAAGTTGCCGGGACGATATCGGGCGAATCCCAGTCTCGTGAGGTTGGAGCACTTCATGATGACCGTAGACGGTCACCGCGCATTTTAGGGTGACCTTAAACGGTCATGGGGCGTTTCGGGGTGACCGCGCATCGGTGCCGTTGGTTTAGGGCTGACCGTCTCGGGGCCGGCGAACACGGCGCTGGAACCGTCGAATTTCGCCGCTGGCGCCGATTGACCGCCGAGTGTTGCCTTGTGGTTTCGACGGACGGTCCATAGTTGACGACAGGTCCTGGAGTCCTTAACACGACATCGGTTTTGTGCAGGGTGTTTCCCTATAAGGATCAATCCGGTAAGGGATTTTTGTGGACGCTCGGACAGCCGCCGTATCGACCCGATCAAAGAGACCTCGGCGTCATTTCGCCAACCCGGGGCAGTTCCTGCGATTGTCGGGCAAGGTGCTTCCGTGGCTGCTGTGGCCCGGCGGTTTACTGACGATCGTCGGAATCGTCTGGGGGGCATTTTTCGCGCCGGATGATTGGCAGCAGGGCGACATGGTCCGGATCATGTATGTGCACGTGCCTTTCGCCTGGCTGGCATCCGCCGGCTATTTCTCTCTCGCGGTGTGCAGTTTCGTCTCGCTGGTCTGGCGGCATCCGCTGGCCGACCTTGCGGCGGTGGAAATCGGTCCGGTCGGGGCCGGGTTCACGGCGGTCTGCCTGGCAACCGGCAGTCTTTGGGGCAAGCCGGAATGGGGCGCGTGGTGGGTATGGGACGCGCGTCTGACGTCGGTGTTCATTCTGTTTTTGCTCTATCTCGGTCATATCGCGCTGGTGCGGGCGTTTGACGATCCTGCCCGTGGCTACCGAGCCGGATCGATTTTGGCGGTTGTCGGTGTGATCAACCTTCCGATCATCAAATTCAGCGTCGATTGGTGGAACACGCTGCACCAGCCGGCCTCGATCGGCTTGACCGGGGCTCCGACGATCGCTTCCAGCATGTTGTGGCCGCTGTTTTTTTCGGCGCTCGGGTTCACGCTGTTGTTTTCGGGAATAGTCGTTGCCCGAACGCGGGCAGCGATCATGGAGCGGCGGATCCGATCACTGCTGAACGCCCAGGTGTCATCGGTGGGCGAAGAGAGGCTATCGTGACGCATTTTGGCTATATCGCGGCCGCCTACGCCATAGCGATTGGTGTCGTGGTGTTCTTCCTGCTCGAGGTCGCGTTCCGCGTCCGTTCGGACCGCCGCCGGCTCGAAGCAATCGGTGCATCCCGGGATCGGAGCTATCAGTGACCCGCAAACGGCGTCGGCTGCTGACGGTCATGGTATGCGGCATAGGGCTGGCCGGCACCACGGCGCTGATATTGTCGGCGTTCAGCGACAACCTCGTGTTCTTTGTTTCTCCCTCCGATCTGGCAAAGTCCGAGCAGGTTGGGCATTCGCTGCGGTTGGGTGGTCTGGTCGAGCGTGGGACGGTGCGGAAGTCCGCGGACGGCGGGGCACTGGTGCGCTTCAGGGTTACCGACGGCAGCAGCAGCGTTCCGGTTGTCTTCAAGGGTATTCTTCCGGACCTGTTCCGGGAGGGCCAGGGGGTTGTGGTACTCGGAGCCGAACAGCCGGGTGGCGTGTTTCGTGCCTCGGAAGTGTTGGCCAAACATGACGAGAACTACATGCCCAAGAGCGTGGCGGACGCGCTGAAAAAGTCCGGCCGGTGGAATCCGGCTGCTGGGCCGCCACCGCCCGCCTCCACCTGGAGCCAGCTCGCGGAGAAGCCGCCAGGGTGAAGCGGGCTTTCCAACCAGGCGGCGCCGTTGGACGCCGCCTGGGGCAGACAAGCTTTTCAGACCTGGGCGGCTGTCGTGCCGATCTTATCGAGTACGGCGATGGTGTCGGGCGGCAACTCGAGTTCGGCCGCGGCCAGGTTCTCGCGCAGGTGCGCAACGGACGAGGTGCCCGGGATCAGCAGGACGTTCGGCGCTCGGCGCAGCAGCCAGGCCAGGGCGACCTGCATCGGGGTGGCGCCAAGCGTGGCGGCAACATCGGACAGGGCGCCGGACTGTAGCGGGGTGAAGCCGCCGAGCGGAAAGAACGGCACGTAGGCGATGCCGGCGGCGGCGAGTTGGTCGATCAGCGCGTCGTCTTGGCGATGCGCGAGATTGTACTCGTTCTGCACGCATACGATCTCGGCGATGCCGCGTGCCTCGGCGATCTGTCGGGCGGTTACGTTGCTCAGGCCGATATGGCGCACCAGCCCTTGGCGCTGGAGTTCGGCGAGCGCGGTCATCGGCGCCTCAATCGAGCCTTCAGCCGGGCCGTGGCGGTCGAACATGATGCGCAGATTGACCACATCGAGCGCATCGAGGCCCAGATTGCGCAGGTTGTCCTGCACCGCCTGCTTCAGGTCCGCGGGGGAAAAGGCCGGATTCCACGAGCCGTCTTCGCCGCGTTTCGCACCGATCTTGGTCACCAGGACCAAGCCGCCCGGGTAGGGGTGCAGCGCCTCGCGGATGATCTGGTTGGTGATGTGCGGGCCGTAGAAGTCGCTGGTATCGATGTGATCGACACCGTTGGCGATCGCCTCGCGCAGCACCGCGAGGGCGCCGGCGTGGTCCTTCGGTGGTCCGAACACGCCGGGGCCGGCCAACTGCATCGCACCGTAGCCCAGCCGTTTCACGGCACGATCGCCGAGCTTGAAGGTTCCGGCTTTGGTGATGTCGGTCATTGGTGGTCTCCTTTGCTTGCACCGCACATGTAGACAGGCTGGAGCTGCGCGATAACAGAGGTAAATCGGCACAGCCTGTTCGGAGCGGCGCACAATGGCGGTGGATCTCGGCGACCTCAACGCGTTCCTCGCGGTTGCCCGCGAGGGCGGGTTCCGCAGTGGGGCGCGCGTCAGCGGCCGCGGCGCCTCTAGCCTGAGCGAGGCGATACGCCGGCTGGAAGCCGGGATCGGGGTCAGGCTGCTGAACCGCACCACCCGCAGCGTGGCGCCGACCGAGGCGGGGGCTCGGCTGCTTGAGCGGCTTGGGCCGGCATTGGATGAAGTCGACGCGGCGCTGGACGTCGTGAACAGCTTTCGCGACCGCCCGGCCGGGACGCTGCGACTGAACGTGCCGGTGGCCGCGGCGCGGCTGGTGTTGCCGGCGATCGTGCCGGGGTTTCTCAGCGCCTATCCCGATATCACCCTCGATATCGTGGCCGAGGACGGGTTTGTCGATGTCCTGACGGCGGGCTGCGATGCCGGCATCCGCTATGACGAGCGGCTGGAGCAGGACATGATTGCGGTGCCGATCGGGCCCCGCGTGCAGCGCTTCGCGACGGCGGCGTCGGCGGCCTATCTGGACCGGCGCGGACGCCCCAGCCATCCGCGTGAGTTGCTGGATCACGCCTGCCTGCGCGGGCGGTTCTCCAGCGGGGCGATGACGGTTTGGGAGTTCGAACGCGATGGCGAGATCATCCGGGTGGACCCGAGCGGTCCGCTGATCGTGCGGGTTGGCGCGGCGACGGACCTTGCGGTGCAGGCGGCGGTCGACGGCACCGGCATCATCCAGTTGTTCGAGGGCTGGCTGCGTCCGTATCTGGACGACGGCAGGCTGGAGCCGGTGCTGCGGCCCTGGTGGCAGGAATTCCCGGGTCCGTTTTTGTACTATCCGGGTCGCCGCCATCTTCCCGCGCCGCTGCGGGCGTTGGTGGATTTCATCGGCGACAAAGGGTCGCGGCGTTGATGCCGACGGTGTCTCGCGGCTGCCGTTGAACGAGTGCCCCGAGGCTTCTGGGCTGGCACTCGCCGGCGTCGTGGCGTGGCGACAGGCCATGATATTGCTGGCGTTCTTCGCCGGACAGCGCTCAAGTACCAGCGGTCTTAGGAGGGCGGCCGCCTTTTTCACCGTTGGACCGTGCCGCGGCGCTCTTCGCTGGCGAGGTCTTCTGGCCGGCTACACGGGCAAGCTCTCGGGTCATCCAGGAGAACCCATGGGTTGGGTTAATCAATCCGTTTGACGGATGACTGCCTTTCGAAATAATCTGGCCATATGGTCATTTTTATGAGAATGCCGTGAAGACCATCACCGTCGTCGAAGCGAAGGCCCGCTTTTCGGCCCTGTTGGCTGAGGTCGAGGAGGGCGAAGAAATTGCCGTCACTCGGCACGGCAAAGTCGTGGCGCGGCTGGTGCCGGATCGCCCGCGCGTGGCAGCCGACGCGTTTCGCGATTTCTGGTCGGACGGCGATATCAACCTGCGAGAAGCGGATGACGCACTGGCCGAGTGCGTGGCCTCGTTGGACGACCAGATTGGGCAGTGACCGCACTCTATCTTCTCGACACCAATATCTTTATCGCCGCGTTGAAGGCACATCCGGAGGTGCGGCAACGGCTGGAATCCTTGCCGCTGAGCACCCTGCGTCTGTCGGCCATCGTGCTGGGGGAGTTGGCATTCGGCGCGGAGAAAAGTGCGCATGGCGAACGCAACCGCGCCCGCGTCGCCTCGCTAGCGCAGCGGTTGCCGCTGGTCGGAATCGACTACGACACTACCCCCACTATGCGCGGGTCCGGGCCTTGTTGGAACGGCAGGGGATGCCGATCGGGGCGAATGACACATGGATCGCCGCACAGGCGTTAGCCATCAATGCCACGCTGGTTTCGGATAATGAACGTGAATTCTCGCGCGTGCCCGGATTGCCGCTGGAAAACTGGCTGGCACGCGGAAGCGATCAATCCGCAGGGTAAGCAACCTCGTCGCAAAGCCGACATTGACCGTGGCTGTCGGGCAACGGCAGCCGTCAAACAACCGTCCGCGGCCGCCAGGATCAGGCAGCCTTGGCCATGGCGCGCAGCACGTATTGCAGGATGCCGCCGTGCTGAAAGTAAGCCACCTCATCCACCGTATCGATCCGGCAGGTTACCGGCACGGTATCGACCTTGCCGTCGGCGCGATGGATTATTAGCGAGAGGTCCATCCGCGGGGTGATGGTGTCCAGGCCGGTGATGTCGATCAGTTCGTCGCCCTGGATCCGTAGCGACTTGCGATCGGTGCCGTCCTTGAACACCAGTGGCAAGACGCCCATGCCGACCAGGTTGGAGCGGTGGATGCGCTCGAAGCTTTCGACCACTACGGCTTTCACGCCCAGCAGCATGGTGCCCTTGGCGGCCCAGTCGCGGGACGATCCGGTGCCGTATTCCTTGCCGCCGAAGATCACCAGCGGCACGCCTTCCTGTTTGTAGCGCATCGCGGCGTCGTAGATCGGCATTTCCTCGCCCGAGGGCAGGTGGCGGGTCATGCCGCCTTCCACGTCCTTCAGCATCTCGTTGCGGATGCGGATGTTGGCGAAGGTGCCGCGCATCATGATTTCGTGGTTGCCGCGGCGGGCGCCGTAGCTATTGAAGTTGGCCTGGGTGACCTGGCGCTCCAGCAGGTAGTCACCGGCCGGGGAGGTTTTCCGAATTGATCCGGCTGGGCTGATGTGGTCGGTGGTGATGCTGTCGCCGAGTTCGGCCAGCACCCTGGCGCCGGTGATGTCGCCGACCGGGGCCGGTTCCATGGTGATGCCGTCGAAATAGGGCGGGTTCTTCACGTAGGTCGATCCGTCGGACCAGCGGTAGGTGGCGTTGTCACCCTCGACCTGGATCGACTGCCACTGTCTGGGGCCTTTGAACACTTCGCCGTAGCGTTTCAGGAATTGGTCGCGGGACAGGCTGGCGGCGATGACGTCGGCGATTTCCTTGTTGGTCGGCCACACGTCCTTCAGATACACCGGCTGGCCGTCGCTGCCGGTGCCCAGCGGTTCGGTGGTGATGTCGGCGGTCACCTTGCCGAGCAGGGCGTAGGCCACCACTAGCGGGGGCGAGGCCAGGTAGTTGGCGCGGACGTTGGCGTGGACCCGGCCCTCGAAATTGCGGTTGCCGGAGATTACCGCAGCGCCGACCAGGCGGTTGTCCTCGATTGCGTCGACGATCGCGTCATCCAGCGGACCCGAGTTGCCGATGCAGGTGGTGCAGCCGTAGCCCACGGTCTCGAAGCCGATCGCGTCGAGGTCGGCGGTCAGGCCGGATTTATCGAGATATTCGGTCACCACCTGGGAGCCGGGGGCGAGCGAGGTCTTCACCCATGGCTTCGGCTTCAGGCCCTTGGCGTGGGCCTTGCGCGCGACCAGGCCGGCGGCGACCAGCACCGAGGGGTTGGAGGTGTTGGTGCAGGAGGTGATGGCCGCGATCACCACGTCGCCGTGGGTCAGGTCGTAGTTTTTGCCGGCGACCTTGACCGTGGTCGCGGCCTCGTTCGCCGGCACCCCGAGGCCCTTGATCAGGTCGGCCTTGAACGAGGTGGACACTTCCTTCAGCAGAACCCGGTCCTGCGGGCGCTTTGGGCCGGCCATCGATGGCTGCACCGTGGAAAGGTCGAGTTCCAAGGTGTCGGTGAACACCGGGTCGGGGCTGTTCGGTTCGCGGAACATGCCCTGGGCCTTGAGGTAGGCCTCGACCAGGGCGATGCGGTGGGTGTCGCGTCCGGACAGTCGCAGGTAGTCGAGGGCGACCTTGTCGACCGGGAAGAAGCCGCAGGTGGCGCCGTATTCGGGGGCCATGTTGCCGATGGTGGCGCGGTCGGGCAGGCCGAGATCGTTCAGGCCGGGGCCGAAGAACTCGACGAACTTGGCGACCACGCCCTTGCGCCGCAGCATCTGGGTGACGGTCAGCACCAGGTCGGTGGCGGTGGCGCCCTCGGGCAGCTTGTTGGTCAGGCGGAAACCGATCACGTCGGGAATCAGCATGGCGATCGGCTGGCCCAGCATGGCGGCCTCGGCCTCGATGCCGCCGACGCCCCAGCCGAGGATGCCGAGGCCGTTGACCATGGTGGTGTGGCTGTCGGTGCCGTAGAGGGTGTCGGGATAGGCGAAGGTGGTGCCGGCGTTGGTCGAGGTCCAGACGCACTGGCCGAGGTATTCCAGGTTGACCTGGTGGCAGATGCCGGTGCCGGGCGGCACGACGCGGAAATTGTCGAACGCATCCTGGCCCCAGCGCAGGAACTTGTAGCGCTCGCCGTTGCGTTCGAACTCGATATCGACGTTTTTTTGCAGGGCGTCGGGGCGGGCGTAGACATCGACCATGACCGAGTGGTCGATCACCAGATCGACCGGCACCAGCGGGTTGACCTTGGCCGGGTTGCCGCCGAGGCGGGTGATGCCGTCGCGCATCGCCGCCAGATCGACCACCGCCGGCACGCCGGTGAAGTCCTGCATCAGGATGCGGGCCGGCTTGAACGGCACTTCGCGCGATGACGAGGCGTTTTCCAGCCAGCCGGCGATCGACTTGGCGTCATCCACTTTGTAGCTACGCCCATCCTCGAACCGCAGCACGTTTTCCAGCAGCACCTTCAGGCTGACCGGCAGGCGGGAGATGTCGCCCAGGGTCTTGGCCGCCTCGGGCAGGGAGAAATACTCGTACGGCTTGCCCTCGACGGTCAGCGTGCGGCGGGTTTTCAGGGTATCGTGCCCAATTGCGGTCATCGCCCGTGTCGCCCCGGTTCGCGGGGTGCCTTCCGTTATGGCGGCGTGGGGTGGAGAACACGCCGCGGATGAAATATCACGACGCCGGGCTTTAACCACACCGGCCGGTGGCCGGGCTTTAACCACACTGGCCGGTGATCGTCCACCGGGTTGGAACGCGGGGGATCGATGTGCTGAGCGCGAAGGACGTGGCGGTGTTCCGCGGGGAGCGGCTGGTGTTCAGCGATTTTTCGTTCAGCGTGGCGGCTGGGGGCGCCCTGGTGCTGACCGGGCCGAACGGGTCGGGCAAATCGACGCTGCTGCGACTGTTGGCGGGCTTGATCCGGCCGGCGGCGGGAAGGCTGGTTTGGGACGGGGCGGATGCTTTTGCCGACGTGGCCGAACACGGCCGCCGGGTGGCCTATGTCGGCCATCAGGATGCGGTGAAGCCGGGTTTGACGGTTGCCGAGAACCTGCGGTTCAGTGCGTCGGTGTCGGGTCGCTCGATCGGTGCGGCGTTGTCCGCGGTGGGGTTGCAGACGCTATCCGAGCTGCCGGCGCGCATGCTGTCGGCCGGGCAGCGGCGGCGGCTGGCGCTGTCGCGGCTGCTGTTGTCGGCCGCCCCGCTGTGGCTGCTGGACGAGCCGTCGCTGGGCCTGGACCGCGCCGCGATCGAGCGGTTAGGTGGCTTGTTGGCGACCCACCGAGCGGGCGGCGGCGTCGTGGTGGCGGCGACCCATGTCGCGTTGCCGCTGAGCGGCGCGGCCGAACTGCGGCTAGATCATCGGTTTGGCCTGAACCGATAATGCTCTGCGACTCATTGTTTGATAGGGCAATTCAGGCTTTTGGTGAGGCCATCAAAAGCGATCGCACCGCATTGTTCGAGAGGGCGATTCAGGCTTTTGGTGAGGCCACCAAAAGCGATCGCACCGCATTGTTTGATAGGGCGATTCAGGCTTTTGGTGAGGCCACCAAAAGCGATCGCACCGCATTGTCCGAGAGGGCGATTCACGCTTTTGGTGATGCCACCAAAAGCGATCGCACCGCATTGTCCGAGAGGGCGATTCACGCTTTTGGTGATGCCACCAAAAGCGATCGCACTCTAAACTGATGCGGATCTTCTGGGCGGTGCTGTCACGCGATTTGCGGCTTTCGCTGCGCCATGGCGCCGACACCCTGGCGGCGCTGCTGTTCTTCCTGGTCACCGCCTCGCTGTTCCCGCTGGCGATCGGCCCGGCGCCGGACACGCTGGGCCGCATCGCGCCCGGGATCGTCTGGGTCTGTGCGTTGCTGGCGGCGCTGCTGCCGCTGGATCGGCTGTTCGGCGCCGATCTGGAAGACGGTTCGCTGGATCTGTTGCTGCTGTCGGGGCTGCCGGCGGCGGCGGTGGCGGCGGCCAAGGCGGCGTCGCACTGGCTGGTCACCGGGTTGCCGCTGTTGCTGGCGGCGGGGCCGGTTGCGGTGATGCTGCGCATGCCGCCGGACGGCATTCCGGCGCTGCTGGCGGGGCTGCTGCTGGGCAGCGTGCTGATGTCGCTGTTCGGCACCACAGGTGCGTCGATCGTGCTGGGCGCGCGTCGGGGTGGGGTGCTGCTGCCGCTGCTGGTGCTGCCGTTGATTACGCCGGTGCTGATTTTTGGCGCCGCGGCCGCCGATGCTGCGGCCAACGGGCTGTCACCGCGGCCGCATCTGCTGCTGCTGGGGGCGATGCTGTCGGCCGCGCTGCCGCTGTGCCCGCTGGCCGCCGGCGCCGGGCTGCGCGCGGCGGTGGAGTGAGTGGTTAGCGGCTTCCGACCACAGGCAGGCTATCGGGCGGCCTGTCAGGCGTTCTCGCCGATGAAGCTGGTGTAGGTTTTCACCAGTTCGGGGACCGATGTCTCGAAGAAACGCTGGCCTTTCTGGGGGGTGGCGAGGCCGGGGTTGGAGCCGATCCGGCCGTCGGGGAAGCGGCGGCGGTAATCGGCCGGGCCGTGGAAGCGGCCGGAGGGGGCGCGGGCCGGGTCCAGCATCGCCTGCTTGATGGTCTCGGGCAGGGCGTATTGGGTGAGCGCGACCTCGCTGGCCGTGGCGTGGCTGCCTTCGTCGTCGCCGAAGACCTCTTTCGCCAGTTCGTGCATGGCCTTGCCGTCCCACCAGTTGGTCAAGCGGCAGCGTAGTTCGTCGTTCGCGGCGTGGCCGAAGGCGCCCTCGAACTCGGCGTAGATTTCGGAGAATGCGGCCTGCACGGTGGCGATGTTGCCGCCGTGGCCGTTGATGAACAGGAAGCGGCGGAAGCCGTGCCGAGCAAGCGAGAGGACGTAGTCGTGGATGATGGCGATGAGGGTGGAGGGCTTGACGGTCATCGAGCCGGCGAAGCCCATGTGGTGCACGGCGATGCCGACGCCGATGGTCGGGCCGACCATGGCGCTGGCGGCGTCGCCGACGGCACGGGCGATGACCTCGGCGCAGATCGCGTCGGTGCCGATCAGGCCGTTCGGGCCATGCTGTTCGGTGGACCCGATCGGCAGGATGATGCCCTTGGACCCGGTGAGGTAGGTTTCCACTTCCTGCCAGGTCTGGTGCTGCAGCAGCATGGACTTTGTACTCCTGTGGTTGGTCTTGAGCCGCGGTCCGCGACGGCGGGTTGCGCCGGGCGGAGCGCGACGGGCTCGATCGCGCCGGTTCTGTGTTTCGAACGTGGCACGGGGGGCGTGACACTGGGGGCGTCGCTCCACCCTGGCCGCAAGGTGTGGCAGATCGGCGCTGCGGTGTGAAGTTGGGCGGCTCGGTCAGTGCCGTGGCAGGTCGCCCCGCATGAGGCTTGCGTCAGGAACAGAGTAAGAACATATTTGGCGTATGACAGCGCCCTACCAGAGTGTTTGCGCCTGCGGGCGGACGATCGCGCGGCAGTGGCCGCCGAACGACGGCGATGTGGTATGCGACGCGTGCGCGGCAGAGACGCGGACAGTGATTGCGCAACTGGAGCTTGAACTGGCCGGGGCTGAGCAGCGGGACGCATCAGCGGGCGCGCCGTCGTGGTTCAACCTCGGTCAGCCGTCGTGATGGGCTTCGATCCGGTAGCCGTGCGGATCGATGACGCAGGCGGCGTAATAGCCGGGTGCGTAATCCGGGCGGGGTCCCGGCGGTCCGTTATCCGTGCCGTCGAGGCGGAGCGCGGTCGCGGCGGTGCTGCAGGGCAGCCGGAACCGACGGATCGCGATCTGCGGCGGGTGGAGGCGATCCCGCGGCGTATCGAGGTTCATGCCGACGCGCCGCTGAGCCTCGGGAGATGGCGCGCGGCGTGGCGATAGCGCCGCATCACGTTCCGCCGTGTCGTCGGCATGAGCCCGCACCGGTTCATCCTGAGGACTCGCCTGCAGAACGCGGCGGTGGCGTTGCGGCGGTCGAAGCGGCCGGTGCTCGAGGTCGCTTTGGATGCCGGGTTCGCCGATCCTTCGACGTTCAACCGACAGTTCCGCCGGGTCGTCTTGATGACGCCGCGTGACGATCGGCGCGGCGCTCGGCTGGCCGCTTGACGCGGGCAAGCCGGCAACTATGGTCCGGCTCTCGCATCGCAGGGACCTTCCCACCAGTGAACCCATTTACGGTCATCTCTCCGGCGTATGCCCAGGACGCCTCCGGAGTGTTGTCGGGCGTGACCCAGTTCGCTCCGTTAGTATTGATCTTCGCGGTGTTCTACTTCCTGCTGATCCGTCCACAACAGCAGAAGCAGAAGGAAATGCGCGGCATGCTGGCGGAGCTGAAGCATGGTGACAAGGTTGTCACCGGGGGCGGCATACTTGGCACGGTGCAGCGGGTGCCGGTGGTGCAGGACAAGGATGGCAAGCAAATCCCGTCCAACGAGATCGAGGTGGAGATCGCCTCCAACCTTCGCGTTACGGTGTTGCGGGAGACGATTTCGAGTGTGATCAAGACGGACAGAGATCAGCCCGCGAAGGTCAGGCGGTGAAACCAGGTTTCGGCGGCGTTGCGGTTCGCCGCGCTCTGGTTGCAGGCTGGCGGTCTTGATCGCCGCGCCCATCGGGCGTTTTTCGCCGCGGGGAAGGACGACATGAGAAAACCCGCATTTCTTACCGCCGTGCTGCTGCTGGCGGGCGTGATCGCGGTGCCGGCACTGGCGGATCAACCCGGCGCTGACTGGATTAGCGTGGATCAAGCCAAATCGAAGCTGATGGCGGCGGTCTACAGCAGCGTGAGCACGATCGAGGCCGACGATGGCCACTGGGAAGGCGAAGGCATGAAAGAACGGCCGGAAGCACGAATTCCATGTCGATCCGCATCCCGGTGCCATCACCAAGGATAAGCTGGACGATTGAGACATGACCGCGGCTGGGGCGGAGCGTTGAAGCCGCGTTGATTATGCGACAGCCGGAGTGTTTGCAGGCCGCACCGGCTCTGTAACGTCGCCTTGGCAGCGAATTAGCCCAGCAGGTCCTGCCACTCGGCCTCGGTCACAGTGCGGACACCGAGTTCGGTTGCCTTGTGCGCCTTTGATCCGGCGTCGGCGCCGACGATGACGATGTCGGTTTTTTTTGATACCGAATCGGTAACTTTGGCGCCCAGGGACTCCGCCGTGGCTTTCGCCTCGGGGCGCGTCATGGTTTGCAAGGTCCCGGTGAAAACCACGATTTTTCCGGCAATCGGACTGTCGGTTCCGGACGCCTGGGCGGCGTCCTGGATGTCGAGTTCGGCGGCGAGTTGGTCGAGCGCGGCGATGTTGCGGGCCTCGCCGAAGAAGTCGGTGAGTTCCTCGGCGATCGAGGGGCCGATGCCGGTGATGCTGCCCAGTTGCAGGCGTTCGTCGGATCCGATGGTGGTGGCGGCGAGCATCTGGGTGCGCCAATTGGCGAAACTGGCGTAGTGGCGGGCCAGCAATCTTGCGTTGGTCGCGCCGATGCGGCGGATGCCGAGGGCGTAGATGAAGCGCTCCAACGGGATGGTCCGGCGGGCGCGGATGGCACGGGACAGGTTGCGGGCCGAGGTCTTGCCCCAGCCCTCGCGGGCGGCGATTTCGGCTTCGCGGTCGGGCAGGCGGAACAGATCGGCCGGGCCGTGCAGCCAGCCCTCAGTGTAGAATTCCTGGATGGTTTTGTCGCCGAGGCCATCGATGTCGAAGGCCGGGCGGGAGACGAAGTGGATCAGGCGTTCGACGCGCTGGGCCGGGCAGATCAGGCCGGCGGTGCAGCGGCGGACCACCTCGCCGGGGGGGCGGGCGGCGTTGCTGCCGCAGGCGGGGCAGAGTTCGGGGAAGACGTAGGGCTTGGATCCATCGGGGCGGCGATCGGTTACCACGGAAACGATCTGCGGGATCACGTCGCCGGCGCGCTGCAGCACCACGGTGTCGCCGATGCGGATATCCTTGCGGGCGATTTCATCTTCGTTGTGTAACGTTGCCCGAGCGACGAGGACGCCGCCGACGTTGATGGGTTCGAGTTCGGCGACCGGGGTCAGGGCGCCGGTGCGGCCGACCTGGATGCGGATGTCGCGCAGCACGGTCATCGCCTGTTCGGCCGGGAACTTCCAGGCGATCGCCCAGCGCGGGGCGCGGCCGACGAAACCAAGCCGGCGCTGCAAGGCCAGGTCGTCGATCTTGTAGACGACGCCGTCGATGTCGTAGCCGAGGCCGGATCGTTGCAATGCGATATCGGTCTGGAAATTTTCGGCGTCGGTTTCGCTGCCGAGGCGGCGGGATAGCGGGTTGACGTCGAAGCCCCAGGTTTTGAGCCGGTCGAGATACTCCCAGTGGGTGGCGGCAACCGGTTCGCTGCTTTCGCCCTGGGCGTAGGCGAACAGCGACAACGGGCGGCCGGCGGTGATCTTGACGTCTAGTTGGCGGAGGCTGCCGGCGGCGGCGTTGCGCGGGTTGGCGAAGACCTTGGCGCCGGTCTCGGCCTGCGCCTGGTTGAGGGCGAGGAAGTCGGCTTTGGTCATGAACACCTCGCCGCGGATCTCGATCAGTTCGGGGGCGTTGCCGTGCAGCGTTTCGGGGATCGATTTCATGGTGCGGAGGTTGGCGGTTACGTCCTCCCCTTCGGTGCCGTCGCCGCGGGTTGCGCCGCGGACGAAACGGCCGTGCTGGTAGGTGAGGTTGATCGACAGGCCGTCGATCTTCGGTTCGGCGACGAAGGTTAGCGGTTCGGTGCGACCGAGGAAGCGCTTGGCGCGGGCGCAGAATTCGGCGAACTCGATGTTGCCGAAGGCGTTGTCCAGCGACAGCATGGGCACGCGG
The DNA here is from genome assembly GCF_965277825.1 of Rhodopila sp. Lineage (NCBI taxonomy): Bacteria > Pseudomonadati > Pseudomonadota > Alphaproteobacteria > Acetobacterales > Acetobacteraceae > Rhodopila > Rhodopila sp. The sequence goes on from NZ_OZ255846.1 coordinate 3,460,170, forward strand.
TGGCGCAGCTTGGCGAAGCCGGATTCGGGTGCGCCGCCGATCCGGGTGGAGGGCGAGTCGGGGCGGATCAGGGCGGGAAAGCGGGCTTCGATCGCGGCGTTGCGGCGGCGCAGGGCGTCGTAGTCGGCATCGGCGATTTCCGGTGCATCGCGGGTGTGGTAGGCGGCGTCGTGATGGGCGATCTGCCGGGCGAGGTCGGCCAGTTGGTCGGCCGCTTCCGATTCGGTGAGCGAATCGAGTTCGGCTTTTGGGGTGGGTTCCGGCTTGGCGGGGCGCCGCACCGATCTGGCTTGGTCGGCCTGCGATTCAGTGCGGGGGCGCGGTGGCTTGGTCATACCGCCAGGCGCTGCGGCGGGCCTTGGCCGCGCAGCAGATCGTCGGCGGCGGCGCGAGCGGCGTCGGAGATGGTTTCGCCGGCCAACATGCGGGCGATTTCCTCGCGGCGGGCGGCGGGCGGCAGGTCATCCACGGTGGTTGCTGTGCGATCACGCGAGGCGGCCTTGGCGACGCGCAAATGCGCGGTTCCGCGGGCTGCCACCTGGGGGCTGTGGGTCACCACCAAGACCTGCACCGCTTCGGCGACCCGGGCCAGGCGGTCACCGACCGCGGCGGCGGTGGCGCCGCCGATGCCGGCGTCCACCTCGTCGAATACCAGGGTGGGGACGGTCGAGCCGGCCGACAGCACGACCTTCATCGCCAGCATCAGGCGCGACAACTCGCCGCCCGAGGCGACGCGGGCGAGCGGTCCGGGTGACTGGCCGGGGTTGGTGGCGATCAGGAAGCGGACCTGATCGGTGCCACCGGCGCCCCAGCCGGTTTCGGGCAAGTCGGAGACCTCGGCGAGGAAGCGGGCCTTGTCCAGGCGCAGCGGCGGCAGTTCCCTGGCGACGGCTTGGCGCAGCTTGCCCGAGGCGGAGTTGCGGGCGGCCGAGAGGGCGGCGGCCGCGGCGGCGTAGTGGTCCCTGCCCTGCTCGGCTGCCTGCTGCAGCGCGGCGATTTCGGCGGCGCCGGTTTCCAGCGCGGTGAGCCGTGCGGCGAGGGTATCGAGCAGTGCGGGCAGGTCGGCGACCGCGACGGCGTGCTTGCGGGCGGCGGCGCGCAGTGCGAACAGGCGTTCTTCGGACTGTTCCAATCGGCGCGGGTCGATATCGGCGTCGGCGATCAGGCGGGTGAGCAGGGTTTCTGCCTCGGCCAGGGCTTCCTCGGCGCGTTCGAGGGCGGCGATGGCGGGATCGGCGGGATTTTCGATTGGTTCGGGCTGGGTGGCTGGGGCCAGGCGCTGCAAGGCGCGTGACGCGGCCCGCAGCGAGGCGGCCGGGCCGGCGCTGCGGCGGTCACGCGGGGTGAGTTCGGCCAGTGCGGCGGCGATGGCTTCGGCGCGGCGCTCGCTTTGTTGCAGGCGCTGGCGTTCGCTTGCCAGGGTGTCTTCCTCGTCGATGCGCGGCGCCAGGGTGGCGAGTTCATCGACGGCGTGGCGCAGCCATTCCTGGTCGCGTTCGGCGGCGGAGATGGCCGAACGGGCTTGCTCGAGTTGGGCGATGGCATCGCGCCAGGCGGCCCATGACCGGGTCACGGCGGTGAGGAGCGCTGGTGGGACGCCGAACGCGTCCAGCAGGGCGGCGTGCCCGGCGGGGTCGGCGAGGGTCATCTGCTCGTGCTGGCCTTGCACTTCCACCAGCATCGTGCCGATCCGGCGCAGCAGGCCGACGCCGACGGGGTGGTCGTTGACGAAGGCGCGCGAGCGCCCGTCGCGGGTGACGATCCGGCGCAGCACGATTTCATCCTCGCCGGCGAGGCCGTGTTCGTCGAGTACGGCCGCCACCGGATGGGTATCGGGCGGGGCGAAGCAGGCGGTGACGCTGGCCTGTTCGGCGGTGGTGCGCACCAGGCCGGCTTCGGCGCGCGCGCCGAGTGCCAGGCCGAGGCTGTCGAGCAGGATGGATTTGCCGGCGCCGGTTTCGCCGGTCAGCACGGTCAGTCCATGGCCGAACGCCAGATCCAGCCGCTCGATCAGGACGACGTCACGAATGGACAACGCGGTCAGCACGGTGCGCCGCTCATGTGGCGGGACGAGCGGCGGTCAGAACACCGCATGCCAGGCACGGGAGAAGAAGCCGCGCGGTTCGGGCTTCTCGTTCGCGGCCTGGCCGGTGGGGTGGGCGACGTCATCATCGACCAGTTGGGCGTAGCTATCGTTGTACCACTCGCTTCCCGGGTAGTTGTAGCCGAGCACGGCGGCGGTCTTGCGGGCCTGATCCTTGAGGCCGAGGACGAGATAGACCTCGGTGAGGCGGGCGAGTGCCTCGGGCACATGGTTGGTGGTCTGGAAGTCGTCGACCACGCGCTGGAAGCGGCCGATGGCGGCTTCGTAGAGATGTTGCTTCTGATAGAAGCGGCCGATCTCCATTTCCTTGCCAGCGAGGTGGTCGACGCAGAGATCGATCTTCAGCTTGGCGTCGGTGGCGTAGCTGGTGTCGGGGTAGCGGTTGACCACCTCTCGCAGTGCGGCCATGGCTTGTTCGGTGCCCTTCTGGTCGCGCTCGATGTCGGCGATCTGCTCGTAGTAGCAAAGCGACCGCAGATAGTAGGCATAGGCGATGTCGCGGTGGGCCGGGTGCAGTTGGATGAAGCGGTCGAGCGTGCCGATGGCGCCGGTGTACTGGTTCTGCAGATAGAGCGAGTAGCCGGACATCAACTGGGCGTTCACCGCCCAGGTGGAATAGGGGTAGTTCTGCTCCACGGCGCTGAACTGGCTGTCGGCGGTGGTGAAGCGGCGGGCGTTCAACGCGTCCACGCCGTTGTTGTAGAACGTTTCGACCGAGGGGACCGGCGCGGGCTTGGCGGCCGTGTCGTCGCTGGACGAGCCACAAGCGGACAACAGGGGGGCGAGCGCTGTCATCGCGAGGAAAATCGCGCGTGGCGAGGGACGAGCTAGGTTGGGCTGCATTTTGCGACTCGGGTGCATCGCGGGAGTTATATCATGCCATCGCGATCCGCGAATACCGGGATTGACCGGTCGCTGTTCGGAGACGCTCAGGCAGCGGCGACGAGCGGATCGTTGGCGACCGGGTTCCAGGCGGTGGGGTCGGCGAACAGGGCGCGCAGCAGGCGGTTGTTCAGCGCGTGGCCGGGCCGGTGGGCGACGAAGCGTCCGTGCAGGGTGCCCCCGGCCAAAGCGAGGTCGCCGACTGCGTCGACCAGCTTGTGACTGGCGAATTCGTTGTTCATGCGCAGGCCGCCCGGATTGAGGATGGCGTCGCCATCGACGACGATGGCGTTGTCCAGGCTGCCGCCGCGGGCGAGGCCGGCGGCGTGGAGCTGATCGACCTCTGCTGCGTGGGCGAAGGTGCGGGCGGGCGCGACGTCGTGGCGGAAGCTGTCCGGGGTGAGACGAAGCGAGGCAGACTGGCGGCCGATGGCCGCGGCGGTGAAGTCGATCGACAGATCGATCTGCAGCACCGGGTCGGCGGCACGGGCGGCCGGACCCAGCGGGCGCAGTTCGGCCCAGGCCTCGCCGGCGGCGACGCGAACGGTGTGGCGGATTTCGATGACCTGGCGCGGGGTGTCGAGTGCCACCGACCCGGCGCAGTCGAGCAGGAACACGAAGGGGGCGGCGGAGCCGTCGAGGATGGGGATTTCCGGGCCGTCGAGCTCGATCAGGGCGTTGTCGATGGCGAGCGCGGAGAGCGCGGCCATGAGATGTTCGACGGTGCCGACGCGAACCGACTGCATGGCGGGGTCGGCCAGTACGGTGCAGAGCCTGGTGTCGGCGACGTTGTCGAAGCGGGCGGCGATATCGCGCCCGAGATCGGTGCGGCGAAAGACGATGCCGTGGCCGGCGGCGGCGGGGCGAATGGTAAGGTTGACGCGTCGGCCGGAGTGCACGCCGATGCCGACGCAGTCGATGGCGGTCTTCAGGGTGCGCTGCCGCCATCCGGAGGCGGCTGGGTTCGGGTTTGGCAGTCTGATCGGGCCGTCCATCGCGAGCATCCTGGGTGGCGGCGGCGGATTCGGAACAGCCATGATGTTCGATAGCCGGTTCCGGCGGTCGAGCCGAGTCAATGATTGTTGCCCGGTGTTACGCTTCAAGTCGTTGCATTTATTGCATTTGTTGCAGTGCGTTACACGGCAGGCGGAGCGCTGGGGGAACGCCTCGGGCGGGACTGTCCTGGGGCTTGTACGATCAGTGGATTTCGCCCGATTTGCGCAGGGCTTCGCGCAGTTTGGCGGGGGTGAAGCCGGGCGCCTTGCAGACGTCGAGGATCACCGCTTCGCGGCGCGAGACCAGGTCGATTGCGGCCGGCAGCTTGCGTACCGCCTCGGCCGGGATGACTACCGCGCCGTGGTAATCGGCGTGGATCACGTCGTCATGCGCGGCTTGCATGCCGAAGACGTTCACCGGCTTGGCGAAATCGACCATGTGGACGTGGGCGTGGCTGGGGCCGACGCGGCCGCCGATCATCTGGAAGCCGGGCGCCCACATGTCGAGGTCGCGAAACGAGCCGTTGGTGACGCAGCCGATCGAGCCGAGGGCCTTGTGGATGGTGGACTGGACCTCTCCCCAATAGGCGCCGTAACCGATTTGGCCGTCGATGTCCTGGAGTATGGCGATGGTGGGCAGGTCGACCCTGGCGACGTAGTCGTACCAGTCAGCTCGGTCGGTGACCTTGGAGCGGGGGGGTTCGGTGGCGCGGATCATGCCGACCCGTGCGAGGCCGACGATCGGCTTGGCCTTGGGGTCGATGCAGACCATCGGTTCGGTGGTGAAACCGATGGCGCGGCGTTCCGGCAGCACGATTTCGAGCCCGTTGCAGATGGTGGGGGTGTCCCATTGCGCCAGGACGTCGAGGTCGGACTGGTTGAAGGGTCGTTCGGCCATGGTTGGTTCCTCCGGTGGCGGGCGTGAGGAATACTCGCCTGGGGGATGGGTTGGGGGCAAGGTGGGGGGATGATGGCGGGTTCGGGAGTGGCGAGGGGCGGCAAGGCGATTTATGGCGCGCCGCTGGGGATTCTGATGCTGGAGGCGCGGTTTGCGCGGATTCCGGGGGATATGGGGAACGCGACGACGTGGCCGTTTCCGGTGCTGTATCGGGTGGTGAAGGGGGCCAGTCCGGAGCGGGTGGTGCTGCGGGGGGCGGCGGGGCTGCTGCCTTCGTTTCTGGAGGCGGCGGCGGAGTTGGTGTCTTGGGGGGCGGAAGCGATTACCACGAACTGCGGGTTCCTGTCGGTGTTCCAGCGCGAGCTGGCGGCGCATGTGGGGGTGCCGGTGGCGACGAGTTCGTTGATGCAGGTGCCTTGGGTGCAGGCTTTGCTGCCGCCGGGCAAGCGGGTGGGGGTGGTGACGGTTTCGGCGGGGTCGCTGAGCGCGGCGCACCTGGCGGCGGCGGGGGTGGCGGCGGATACGCCAGTTGTGGGGGTGGAAGATGGGGCGGAGTTGTTTCGGGTGTTGATCCTGGGGGAGAAGCAGGATCTGGATGTCGGGTTGGCTGAGCGGGATGTTTTGGCGGCGGGGCGGCGGTTGGTGGCGGCGCATCCGGATGTGGCGGCGGTGGTGTTGGAGTGCACGAATATGCCGCCGTATGCGGCGGCGCTGCGGGCGGCGCTGGGGGTGCCGGTGTTTGATGTTTATTCGTTGGTGGGGTGGTTGCGGGCTGGGGTTTGGGTTGGGGGGTTTGACCTCTGAAACGCTGTCTCTGATCCGTGGACCTGCGGCAACAAGCTTCCCTGCGGCAACTCCAACTGCCCGGGCGCGGAGATAGTGCGGAGATAGTAAGGAAATCTGGATTATAAGAATGCGACAGCTCAATTTCCGTGCTAAGCCAAATCGATATCCGGTGGAAAGCTGGCGTGGTGGCACCGATTCACGATTCGACCTCCGTAGCAAGCCGCACCGTGGTTGGCGCGAGCTGGATGATCGCGTGGCGATTTGTCACTCGAGGGCTGGGTTTCATCAGTACAATTATTCTGGCGCGTCTGCTGGTTCCCGCTGATTTCGGCATCGTCGCCGTCGCAAGCGCATTCGCATCCGGGATCGACGCGTTGTCCGAGCTTGGACTGCAGGCCGCGCTGGTTCGTCAAGCCGACGATGACCCTTCGCTCTATGACACGGCATTCACGTTACAGGCCGCACGCGGCCTCATCACCGGGGTGATCCTGGCGACTGGGGCTTGGGGCGCCGGTTACCTGTTTGCTGATCCCCGCTTGACAACCGTGCTGTTCGTCCTCGCGGGCGTCGCGGCGATCGGCGGCTTCGACAACATCGCGGTCGTAAGGTTCCAGCGTGAACTCCGCTTCGATATGGAGTTCCGGCTTCTGTTCCTGCCGCGGATATTGCAATTCGTTGCCGCCACCACTGCGGCGTTCACGCTGCGCAGTTATTGGGCTCTCGTCATCGGCATCGTCGTCGGCCGCTTGTCGCGTACCTTCGTGACCTATTGGTTCCAACCTTATCGCCCTCGGCTTTCGTTATCCAGGTGGCGCGATCTGGCGAGCTTTTCGCTTTGGTCGTGGGCCTCGAGTCTGGCGTACATGGTGTGGAACCGCTGCGATGCCTTCGTCCTCGGCCCCGCTCTCGGGATGAGACAACTCGGCATATTCATGCTGTCGATGGAGATTGGGTTGTTGCCAACGACCGAATTGGTCGAGCCCGCGACGCGGGCGCTGTACGCCGGCGTGGCCGCGGCTCAGAACCGAGGTACTGACTCGGTCGGGCTGGCGTTGCCGCTGATTGTCGCATTGCAGATGATCGTCCTGCCGATCGGTCTTGGTATTTCCACAACCTCCAGTTATGTCGTGGCGGGACTTCTTGGGCCGACCTGGAGCGCCGGAACTCCTGTTATTGCAATGTTTGCCATGTTGATCGCCTTCACGCCCGTTAGCTATATCTGCGCTACTGTCCTAAATGCCTCCGGCCAGGTTCGCCAGAATTTCTACGCTGTCGCTATTGCCGCACCGTTGCGCGTTGCCTGTCTGTATGCGGTGGCCGGGTATCATCGGCTGGATTGGGCCGCGCTCGCTATCTGCACCGTTGTTACAGCAGAATCATTTCTGTTAGTTTTTCAACTGAGCCGCTGTGGCCACCTGTCATGGCGAGACGCGATGCCCGGCTTCCTCAGAACCGTTATCTCGTGCTCAACGGTGGCAATTGTTCTCAAACTGACAGGTTTGGGCTGGCACAATACTGATTTGCCGTCGCTCGAGGCGATCGTGACCGGGGGGATCATAGGTGGCGCATGCATCGCTGCCTGCATCGCCCTGCAAATGACGCTCTGGACGTCGGTTGGGCGGCCAGCGGGACCCGAAGCAACTTTCTTGCGATTGGCAGGCAGCGTCCGAGTTGGACTGCGCCGGAAGCCTGGTCTAGCGTGAATTGTGTGTGGCCAGCCCTTATGTTTACCCAGGCCAGCGAAGTCCTTCAACGTGTTGTGGCAGAACCTGAAATGTCCAATAAGGTATTGCCGAAAAGTTGGATTTCCCTATCTACTGAACACCTATTGGTTCTCCAGAGTTTCAAACTGGCAATTTGACAGTCGCGTCAAGTGGCTGTCTTAGCAAGACTGTATCCGCAGGACGCCCCGCGCCGCCCTCAACACCCTCGTAACGGCCCTCCCGCACGCTAAGTCTCTGGCTCGCTATGTAATGTAATAGCCCCGGACCGAGGTGCACGAACGTCCGGCGTCGATCTAGCAAGGGATACTCGTGAACCGACCGGGTAAAGCGTATGCTGCGGCGCAGTAGACGATATTGGGGGTCGGGATACATGGCCGATATGATGCCATCCACAATATTACGGCGCGTAAGCGCAATGCCGACCCAACCTTGCGTTTCGGCGTCTGATATCAGATCGGGCAGACGCAGGGCCGCGCCATCCGCGAGGCGTTCATCACAATCTAATTGCAGAACCCACTCTGTTGTGGCCGCTTCCTGAATTCGATTGCGCTGAGCGGCGAAGTCATTGTTCAGCGGGCTGGTTAACACGACGACCTCAGTCCCCGGCCGAAGAACTTCACGAATTTTCATACTCAGTCGCATTCCGGAACCGACGTCCGCCGTGTCTAAAGCGACAACGAAATGGCCGAAGTTATCTGCAACGCGGGAGCAGAGCTCAAGCAAATCCGTCGTGGCATCATTCGCGGCCATTATCCCGAGTGTCAGTCTTAAGCATGGACCGGGGCGCTCGGCCACCGGCCACGGCTCAATGACCGCGTCGATGTTTCTGCCGTAATCCCAGGATACAGACGTGGGCACCAATGGAAGGTTCGTTGCGACCGACACGGCGTGCTGCCCAGAATTCGCTGCAAACATGCGAACCGTCGCAGGAGAAAAATAATGACTTTCGTATTTTCCCGGCGGTCGCGCACCCGTCAGCTTGCTGTACCAATTGTTCCAGTTGATAAATTTGAACCGATTCTCATTGCTTCGGTAGGCATTCAGAGGAGAGAGTTCTGGCCGATCCTTATCAAATGCCAGCGAACAGAGCTTGCATCGCAGAAATTGGCCAAAAAGGGGTATAGGCCCTAAACCAGCACAAAGGGGACACCGAAGCATAATGCAAATCTACCGCTCGGAATGTGTCATTACTTAATTACGCCGGCAGGTGTCTTGCGCCAACGCTCCGCTACGGTCAATGCTTTCAAAGTTCCGGCTCAACAAGCCAACCTGGATTTCGGGGCGCGTATGCCACTTGTGCCGTGATAGATCCTTGCTTACGCTCGGGCCTTACCATGCCCCTCACCCGCAAACGCATCCTGATCACCGGCGGCGCCGGCTTCCTTGGCTCTCACCTTGGCGAGCGCCTGCTCCATGAAGGCAACGACATCCTGTGCGTGGATAACTACTTCACCGGACGTAAAGACAACATTTCGCAGCTGTTAGGCAACAAAAATTTCGAGGCTCATCGCCACGACGTAACATTTCCGCTGTATGTCGAGGTTGACGAGATCTACAACCTGGCCTGTCCGGCCTCGCCGATCCACTACCAATTCGATCCAGTGCAAACCACCAAGACCAGCGTCGCCGGCGCCATCAACATGCTGGGCCTGGCCAAGCGGGTGGGCGCGAAGATCCTGCAAGCATCGACCAGCGAGGTCTATGGCGATCCCGCCGTTCACCCGCAGACCGAGGATTACCGCGGCAACGTCAGCACGCTGGGCCCGCGCGCCTGCTACGACGAAGGCAAGCGTTGTGCCGAGACGCTGTTCTTCGACTATTACCGCCAGCACAAGGTGCCGATCAAGGTTGCCCGCATCTTCAACACCTATGGCCCGCGGATGCACCCGAACGACGGCCGCGTGGTGTCCAATTTCATCATCCAGGCGCTGCGGGGCGAGGACATCACGCTGTATGGCGACGGCAGCCAGACCCGGGCGTTCTGTTACGTGGAGGATCTGGTTGATGGGTTGATCCGGTTGATGGCAACCGGGCCCGATTTCACCGGACCGATCAATATCGGCAACCCGCATGAGCTCGCCGTGCGCGAATTGGCCGAACGGGTTATCGCGCTGACCAATTCGCGCTCGAAGATCGTGCACCGGGCGCTGCCGCAGGACGATCCGGTGCAACGCTGTCCGGACATAACCCTGGCAAGGCGGGTGCTGGGGTGGGAACCGAGCGTGACGCTGGAGGAAGGGCTGTGGCGGACGATCGGCTATTTCGATGCGCTGTTGGCCGCGCCGTCCGGCGGAAGCTAAACCCTGTCGGCGGCCTGGCGCGTTTCGCGCAGCCGATCGCAGAAGCCCAGAAACTGGCCGACTCGGCGGTCCCAGCCGGATTGAGCGGCGATCGCGGTTCCGCCGGCGCGCAGATTGTTGCGCAATGCTTCGTCGTCGAACATCCGGATGATCGCCGCGGCGATGGCGGGCACGTCGTCACCGTCCACTACCAGTCCGTTGACCTGGTCGGTGACGGCATCGACGCTGCCGCCGGCGCGCCCGGCGATGACCGGCAGGCCACAGGCGTTGGCCTCCAGGAACACCAGCCCGAAGCCTTCGGTCTCGCCATCCGGCATCTCGCGGTTCGCCATGATGAACGCATCGCCCAGGCTGTAATGATCGGTCAATTCGTGGTCGGGGACGGCGCCGGCGAAGACCACGTTGCGTCGTAGGCCGTGCGACAAAGCGAGACGTTCAAGCTCCGGGCGGTAGCTGCCCTCGCCGACGATCAGGTAGACCAGGTCGGGAAACCGGTGCAGCACGACCGGCAGGCTCTCGATGACCCGATCGATGCCCTTTCGTGCGTAGAGCCGGCTGACCGTCAGCAGCACAGGGCGCTGTTGCAGCGCGTATCGCGCCACCAGATGCGCCGGCCGAGGCCGTGGCACGAAGCGCTCGCGATCGACGCCGTTCGATACCAGTTCGATCTTGGCCGCGGGAACGTCGAACATCCGCGTCAAAGTGTCCTGGGTGAACCGGCTGACCGCGACGATGCCGCTCGCGGCGGAAAACGCCCGCCGCCGCCGCTGTCCGCTCTGATCGTAGCGGGCTCGGGTGCTGATTTCCTCACCGTGGATGTAGATCACGGTTTTCAGCCCGAACAACCGGCGGCATGTCGCGGCGAGCCAGCCGCCGGCGACGAGTTCACCGATACAGAGCACGGCGATGTTCTCGGCGCGAACGATGCGCCGGATGCTGTTGAGTACGGCCAAGCGGATGGCGAGATCGGCCGCCAGGCCGCCGATGCGTTCGAGGATACCGGCATCTTCGGGCAGGAACTGAGTACGGAGCAGGCGGATGCGATGCACCTTGAACGGTGCGCGGCGATCGAACTCGCGCCAGCCCGGGATCGGCCAACCGCTGCGGTAGTCCTGTTGCGGCGCCAGCACCGAGACCCGGCCGCCGCCGAAACGGGCGAGGCTGTCGTAGACGATGGCGGATCCGCCATGCACCGGCGGGAAGGTGTTGGCGACGACCAGGCAGCGGTCGGTCCCGGTTTCAGGCAGTGGCGGCCGCGGCACCGCGGCCTGGTCGACCAGCGTGCCGGCGGCAAGTTGGTCACGCAGTTCCTGGGCGGACAGGAACACGCCGCCCAGTTCATCGCGGAAGAAACTCAGAAACCCCGAAAGCCGGTCGAGAAACACGGCCAGGTCACGCTGGGTGCGCACATATGGGGTATTTCCCGGTTGCAACGACGGGCTGTGATAGCTGAGGGTGAAAATCCGCTCGCCGCGCCGTAGCAGCGCCCGTGTCAGGCGCAACATCGCCGCGAGGTCGGACCCTTCCGGCGACAGTGTGACCCGCTCCAGCAAGCGGGCGCGGGCCAACAGCCCGGCGGCGCGCATCGTTCGCAACGGCTTGCGCTGGGCCACGCCGTAGGCGCCGGGTAGTCGGTGGGCCAGTAATCCAGTCAGGTCGCGGGTGACCGGCAGTTCCAGCAGCCGCCGGCCGGCGCCGAACCAGAACGGGCCGTAGCCGAAGGTTGAGAAATCCGGCCCGCCCAAGTGGGTGTAGCGGGTGCGCGGCATCAGGCTGGTATCGACCTCGAAGCCTTCGTCCTCCAGCAGCGAGGCGGTGGATGGGCCGAAGCCGTAGCGGCCGGCTTTGTACACCTTGGGCTGCAGATTGAAGTTTTCACGCACGGTCTGGGTCAGCCGGTGCAGCTTTTCCCGCTCCAACGCGGTAGGCAGGTTGCCTGGGAACGACTGCCGCTCGTGGGTTTCGGCGTGGAACGGGGGGGTTACCCAGGGATGCAGTTGGGCGCCGATGTCGCACCGCCCATCGGCCAGATAGCCGCGCAGCACCGAAGCGGCCGACGGATCGGAGGCAATCGGGTAGGTGACCAGGTAGGTCGGGCGGGCGTCGTAGCATGAAAATACCTCATGCGCCCGGTTCTGATAGCGGATCGAGGAGGTCTGGTTGTTGCGCGCGGAGACCGGACGGCCCCAGTGAAACTCCTCCTCGGCATCGACGATGATGCAGAGGATCGGCGGCCCGGGCGGCGGCCGGATCGGTTCGATCGCGGGAAACAGCGCGCCCGAATTTGGGGCGGAAAGCATATCCAGGCTCCTGACGTCCGGCACCAGCGCACTATCGGTTCGGGCTGAACCGATGTTGCTCTGCTAATCATTGGTCGAGAGGGCGATTCACGCTCTGGGTGATGTCACCCAAAGCGATCGCACTCCAAGGCTCAGGGCCCCTGCCCCTGATCGTCGGTCGGGTGGAACCCTGAGCGTTTATGCCGCAGTCGGAAGGATCTGGCCACCAGGAACTTCATCCAGGTGACATGCCGACACATGCCCGTCGCCCACCGGCCGCAGCGCCGGCTCCTCGACCCGGCAGCGGTCGTAGGCGAATGGACACCTGGTATGGAACCGGCAGCCCGGCGGCGGATTGATCGGGCTGGGGACATCGCCTTTCAGGATGACCCGTTGCCGTCGGGCGTTTGGATCGGTCACCGGCACCGCCGACAGCAGTGCCCTGGTGTAGGGATGGTGGCTGTTGGCGAACAGCGTGCGGCGGTCGGTCAGTTCGACGATCTTGCCCAGATACATCACCGCGACCCGGTGCGTCAGGTGCTCGACCGTGGCCAGGTCGTGGCTGATGAACAGCATGGCCAGCCCGAGTTCGTCCTGCAGGTCGGCCAGCAGGTTGATGATCTGCGCCTTGACCGATACATCCAGCGCGGAGACTGCCTCGTCGCAGATGATCAGGTCGGCACCGGGGGCGAGGGCGCGGGCGATGCCGATGCGCTGGCGCTGGCCGCCGGAGAATTCGTGCGGGAAGCGGTTGATCGCGTCGCGCGGCAGGCGGACCTTGTCCATCAGCGCGGCGACTTTCTCGTTCAGGTCCCTGCGGCCGTGCGCCAGGCCGAAATTGATCAGCGGTTCGGCCAGGATATCGCGCACCTTCATGCGCGGATTGAGGCTGCTGAACGGGTCCTGGAACACCACCTGCATCCGTTTGCGCATCATCCGCAGCTTGCCGGCCAGCATGTTGTCGATACGTTCGCCGCCGAGATAGACCTCGCCATCGGTCAGCTTGAACAGCCGCAGGATGGCCTTGCCGACAGTCGATTTGCCGCAGCCTGACTCGCCGACCAGCGACAGCGTTTCGCCGCGGCGGATTTCGAAGGTGACGCCATCGACGGCGTAGACGTTGGCGGTGACCTGGCCAAACAAGCCGCCATGGATCGGGAAATGTTTCTTGAGGGCATTCACCTCCAGCAGCGCGCGCTCCGCCATTATGCCGGCACCTGCTGAGCAGGGGCGGTTTGGCCGGCGTAGTGGCAGGCGACGCTGTGACCGTCCGCTTTGGGCTCGATCGCCGGCGCCACCCGGCGGCAAAAATCGGTCACCATGTTGCAACGCCCGGCGAAGGCGCAGCCGACGATCGGCTTGCGCAGGCTGGGCACCAGTCCGGCGATCTCGGCCAGCTTGCCGCGGCCGCCCTGGTCCAGCGAAGATCCCAGCCTGGGCACGGCGCCAAGCAGGCCTTTCGTGTAGGGATGCATCGGATGGGCGAAGATCTGGTTGACCGCGGCTTCCTCGACCTTGCGGCCGGCGTACATCACCACGACCCGTTGCGCCATTTCCGCGACCACGCCGAGATCGTGGGTGATCAGCAGGATGGCCGACCCCATGCGGGTCTTCAGGTCGCGCATCAGGTCGAGGATCTGCGCCTGGATGGTGACATCCAGCGCGGTGGTCGGCTCGTCGGCGATCAGCAGCTTGGGATTGCAGGCCAGCGCCATGGCGATCATCACCCGCTGGCGCATGCCGCCCGATAGTTGGTGCGGGTATTCGCGCACCCGGCGTTCGGGAGCCGGGATGCCGACCAGGGTCAGCATCTCGACCGCCTTGGCCTCGGCGTCGCGGGCGTTCATGCCCTGGTGCAGGCGGACGGTCTCGCCGATCTGCTGGCCGACGTTCAGCACCGGGTTCAGGCTGGTCATCGGTTCCTGGAAGATCATCGAGATGGCGTTGCCGCGGATGGCGCGCATTTCGGCTTCGGATGCGGTCAGCAGATCGCGGCCCTCGAAGCGGATGCTGCCGGCGATCTTGCCCGGCGGCTCCTGGATCAGCCGCAGGATCGACATCGAGGTGACCGATTTGCCGCAGCCGGATTCGCCGACCAGGCCCAGGGTTTCGCCGGCGCCGATGTGGAACGACAGGCCTTCGACGGCGCGCACGACGCCGTCCTGGGTGCCGAAATGGGTTTGCAGGTTCTGCACTTCGAGAAGGTGTTGTCCGCTCCGCGGACCGGGCAGCGCCATGGGCGTTACAGCCGTTTCGCCAGGCGCGGATCGAGCGCGTCGCGCAGCCCGTCACCCAGCAGGTTCACCGCCAGCACGGTGATCGACAGGAAGATGGCGGGGAAGAATACGATAAAGGGTTTGACCTGCCACAGTGCGCGTCCCTCGGCCATGATGTTGCCCCAGCTTGGGATGATCGGTGGGGTGCCGGCGCCGATGAACGACAGGATGGCCTCGGTTATCATCGCCGAGGCGCAGATGAAGGTTGCCTGCACCATCAGCGCGGCCAGGGTGTTGGGCAGGATGTGCTTCCAGATGATGACCGGCACGCGGGTGCCCGACGCGATCGCCGCCTCGACATAGGGTTGCTCGCGCAGCGACAGCACCACGCCGCGCACCAGTCGCGAGACGCGGGGGAACTCGGCGATGGTGATGGCGATGACGACATTCTGCACCGAGGCGCGGGTCAGCGCCATCAGCGCGATCGCCAACAGCAGCGGGGGGATCGACATCAGGCCGTCCATCACCCGCATCACCACGGCGTCGAGCGGTCGGACGAAGCCGGCGACCAGGCCGATGAAGGTGCCGAGCACCGAGGCGCAGAACGCCACCGAGAAGCCGACGATCAGCGAGACCCGCGAGCCGTAGAGCACCCGCGAATAGATGTCGCGCCCTAGCATGTCGGTGCCGAACCAGTAGAGCGCCGATGGGTCGCGGATGCGCTTGGCCGGCGCGAGCGCGGTGGGGTCCTTGGTGCCGAGATAGGGTGCGAAGATGGCGATGAAGATCATCACTCCGAGCAGCAATCCGCCGACGAAGATGGTCGGATGTCGGTAGATGAAGCCGGTGATCCGGCCACGCTGCTTCGGCACCGGCAGTATGGCGGGCAAGTCCGGTGCCGCGGCGTGATCCCGTTCGGCGATGTCGCGGGCATCGTAGAGCGGACCGGTGAAGCGCGAGCCGGTATGCGTAGAGTGTTCTGGGGTTGTTGCGCTCAATAGCGGATCCTCGGGTCGAACAGGGTGTAGAGAAGATCAACCCCCAGGTTGATCAGCACGTAGACGAAGCTGAACATCAGCACGACGCCCTGGATCACCGGATAGTCACGCCGCAGGATGGCATCGACGGTCAACCGGCCGAGGCCGGGGATTGCGAACACGCTCTCGGTGACCACGGCGCCCCCGATCAGGGCGGCGAAGCCGATGCCGATGACGGTCACGATCGGCACCGCGGCGTTTTTCAGCGCATGGACGAACAGCACGCCGCGCTGGCCGACGCCTTTGGCCTTGGCCGTGCGCACGTAATCCTGCGACAGCACATCCAGCATCGTGGCTCGGGTGATCCTGGCGATCAGCGCCATGTAGATCAGGCCCAGGGCAATGGATGGCAGGATCAGGTTGCGCAGGAACGGGATCAGGCCGTGGTCGATCGGGGTGAAGCCCTGCACCGGCAGCCAATCCAGGCGCAGCGCGAAGACGTAGGCCAGCACGTAGCCGACGACGAAGACCGGGGTGGAAAATCCCAGCACCGCGGTCATCATCACCGTTCGGTCGATCCAGGAGCCGTGTTTCCAGGCCGCGAGGACGCCCATCGGGATGGCGAGCGCCAGCGACAGGATCAGGGTCAGGATCATCAGCGACACGGTCGGCTCGATGCGCTGGGCGATCATGTGGCTGACCGGCAGGTTGGTGAAGATCGAGGTGCCGAGGTCGCCGTGTAAGACGTGCCAGAACCAATCGAAGAAGCGTACCAGGAACGGTCGGTCTAGGCCGAGCGAGGCTCGGATGTGCTCGACGTCGGCGGGGGTGGCCTGGTCGCCGGCGATGATTGCCGCGGGGTCGCCGGGGGCGATGTAGAGCAGGCTGAAGACGAACAGGGCCACCAGCAACATGACGGGAATGGTCGAGAGGATGCGGCGGAGGATGTAGGACAGCATCAGCTTGCGGTCGTTTGCAGGAAGGCCGGGGCGCTGCCCTGGACCCGAAAAGGGGCCGACGGCCCCTTTGATCCCGATAATGGTATGGTGGTGGCGCGGTGGGCCGGGCGAGCGGGAATGGGTTTGGATTGCCGCGGCTGGCTTACCTGATGGGGTCGGGACACGCTCACGCTTTGGTTACGTCCCAGAACACCGGGAATGGCGCCTTGACCACGCCGGAGATATTCGTCCGCCAGGCCTGGTAGCCTTTGAAGAAGCCGGTCGGGACGTAGACCGCGAAGTCCATCGCCGCCTTGTTCAAGTCGGCGATGGCGGTTTTTTCCGCCGCCAGGTCGGGCGCGGCGTACCAGGCGGCGATCTTGCTCTGCACCAGGTCCGATTTCGGCCAGCCGAACCAGGCGGTGTCGCCGCTGCAATCCAGCGCAATATAGGGCGCCGGGTTCACGCAATCCGCGCCGGCGTGCCAGGTGTGGAAGATGTTCCAACCGCCCTGCGACGGCGGGTCCTTTTTCGCTCGTCGCTGGCCCACGGTTCCCCAGTCCAGCGCCTGATAATCGACGTTCATGCCGACCCGCTTCAACAGATCGGCGGTGACGTCGCCCTGGGCCTTGGTGATGCCAACATCGGTCGCCACCAGCAGCACGATCGGTTCGTTCTTGTAACCAGACTCGGCGAGCAGTTTTTTCGCCAGTTCGTAGTCGCGCTTGCCTTTGAGCGGCTCGCCGCCGTTTTCGGTGTACAATGGCGTGTCGGGGGTGAAGAAGCCTGGGAGGCTCTTCCACAGGGTTGGGTCGTCTCCGACGACCGCGCCCATATAATCCTCTTGGCTGAGGGCGACCTGGATCGCCCGTCGGGCGCGCACGTCATTGAACGGCGGATACAGGTGGTTGATCCGGAACGAGCCGATATTGCCTAGCGGATCGGCGATATCGACCGCGACACTTGGGTTCCGCTTCAGCAGCGGGATCAGGTCGGAGGACGGTGTCTCCCACCAGTCGACCTCGCCGTTCTGCAGCGCGGCGGCAGCGGTGGCGATGTCGGGCACGATCTGCCACTCGATCCGGTCGAAGTTGATGCGCTTGCCGCCGCCCAGCCAGCTCGCCTTCTCCGTGCGTGGGGTGTAGCCGGGGAACTTCTCGAACACCGCCTTGGCGCCGGGCACCCATTGGTTCTTGCTGAAGCGCATCGGGCCTGAGCCGGTGTAGTCGGAAATCTGCTTGAACGGGTCGGTGGCGGCGATGCGTTCGGGCATGATGAATAGGGTCGGCGTGCTGCTCTTGCCGAGCGCGAAGAGCATTTTGGGGTAGGGTTTGTTGAGGCGGAAGCGGAAGGTTCGATCGTCCACCGCCTCCAGCGCGTCCATCTGCTTCTTGATCGGGCCGCCCATGGTGGCGTCGCGCGCCATCCAGCGGTTGATGCTGGCGGTGACGTCCTTCGCCCGCACCGGTTCGCCGTCATGGAATTTCAGGCCGGGGCGCAGCTTGAAGGTCCAGGTCTTGAAGTCGGCGCTGGCTTCATGGCCCTCGCACATCTGCGGCTGCGGCTGCAACTTGTCGTCGACGCCGTAGAGCGTGTCCCAGATCAGCAGCGCGGCGTTGCGCACCACGTATTGCGTTGTCCAGATCGGGTCGAGGTTCGCCAGATTGGCCTGCGGGATGAAGCGCAGCGTCTTGGCGTCGGCGGCGAGCGACAACCGCGGCGCGGCGAGGGCGCCACTCGCGGCGACGGCGGCGGTCTTCAGCAGGCCCCGGCGGTTGATTCCATTGCTAATTCTGGTGGCGGTCGCATTGTCCATGGTCGACCCAATCCCCGAGTTCTTGATTTGCGTCATACGCTATCGCAGACCACGCCTGCGCAAGGTGCATGAGTGCGGCGCGAAACGCCATAGTGCTTTCTGTTCATGTTTGCGCCCGGGATGCGGCATGGCGGCCGGCATTTGCGGCGCTCGGCGGCGGGACGCGAGGTGGTCAAGCGGGCGTTTGCCGCCAGGGAGCGACGCGGGGAGCAATGGAGGCAGTCGGGGAAGACCGTTGCTTGCATTCCGTCTCCGTCACCGGATACGGACGTCGTCTCCCTGTTGGCTCGCTGACTTGCGGAACCTTTCGACTGATTGAACACGGGATCTTGGCGGCGGCCAAGGGGGGGTGTGACGAACCGGTGTCAAATCAGGGTAATCGCATTTGGATTTCCGTCGGCGCTGTTCGACGGACGCGGCGTATCACCGGCCGGGCGTGCCCACTGGACGCGGCGTGACCAAGATAAGCGGTTTGGAACCGCTGATGCACGCCGATAGGTTATGCTGGGTGCAAAGGCCTTGCGGCCTTGCCGCATCCGTGGTCCCCAGCATCGTGGGTTTCCGGCATGGAGCGTTCACGGCAAATGCAATTGCCCTGGGTGGCGAATGGCTGCCGCAGTCAGTCGAGACAGTAGCGCAGGACGATGGCGCGCATCACCACGCCGATCGTCGGGACCGGGAACACTATGACCGCTAGCACCAGCATCTGATGGAGGCGGATCGAGCCCGATCAACCGCGGCGGACCGAGCGATCGCTCGACCCGCGCCAGCGCGGTGACCCGATGAGGCGATCTGGCGCGCAGGGCCGCGGTAATCCGATGGGAATCCGCTGGCACCAGCTGCGGGGGTGGGTCCTTCCCGAGGGAAGCGTAGGGTGCGGCGTGATGGGCAGGCCGGTTCACTCAACCGTCTGGATGACTTCGAAGCCCTCGAACTCGGGATGGCCAAGGTAGAGCGGCTTGTTGGCGCCGGCGCTGCTGTGCGCCTTGCGGAACGCATCGGATGTGGTCCAGGCCTCGAACGCCGCCTTGTCGTGCCAGATGGTGTGGGAGGAGTACAGCACGTGATCCTCGCGCGTCGGTCCGCGCAGCAGGTGGAAGGAACCGAAGCCGGGCACGTCGCGCAGATGGGTATCACGGGAGGTCCAGACCTCCTCGAAAGCGGCCTCGGCCCCGGGCAGCACCTTGAAGCGATTCATGGCGATGAACATCAGGCGGTTTCCTTCTTAGTGAATGATAGGCGTAGCCGAATGACAGCAGGATTGCCGTGACCGGCGAGGCAAGGCAATCCCGCCTTCGCACTCGGTCGTGACGCGCCTCGCGGGACGGGCCGGGCCGGCAGTGGGCGGGACCGGCAATGGGCGGGACCGGCAATGGGTGGGATCGGCAATGGGTGGGATCGGCAATGGGTGGGATCGGCAATGGGTGGGATCGGCGATGGGCGCCGGCGTTGCGCTGTTTCAGTTGATGAGCGTTTGGCGATCCAGCGACAGCAGATCGCCGATCGCGTCGATAGCGATGTCGGCTGGCCGGCGGGTGCGCAGTTCTTGCGGATCGGAGGCGTAGTGACCTTGGCGCGGGAAGACGGTGGTGACCCGCTCGCCCCATTGCGCCTTCAGTGCCTCGAGGATGCGCAGTTTGTCGTCGATCATGACGTAGTGGCGCGCGGGATACAGACGCTCGACATCGTCCAGCGCCTGTTCCTTGTGGACGTAGATCAGCACGTTGTCGGCGAATGCCTGCCATAGACCGGAGCGTTCGATCTTGCGCGGCTGGAAGGCGGCGTCACCATCGGACAGGATGACCGTCGGTCCCCAGTTGGACACGTGACGCACCACGTCGAGAGCGCGGGGGTAGAGCCGGTCGGCGAACGGATAATCCGCCAGCCAATTGGCGATGCGCAGGATCTTTGGGTTGTGCAAGTCCTCCAGCCGATAGAGCTGCAGCGCGCCGAGGTAGTCGGCGTAGCCGAGGCGACCGCGCAAGTCTTCAAACAGAGCGAAGTATCGGTCGCGCGCGAGTTGGCCGTAATTGGTGCTGAGGTGTTGGCTGAGGTCGCCCTGGATATGGTCGTTGTCCAGCAGCGTGTTATCGACATCGAACAGGAAGACCACGTCGTTCATGCCGGCATTAACGCACGTCGGAGGGGACGTCGGCGATCATCCTTTCGAGAAGTTGATCGCGGGCGGCCGGTTCACACCATTCCAGGCCGACGCCGACAACGGTGACCTGGTCGCGGATCGCGGGCGGCAGGCGGACGGCGTCTTTCGGCGTGGTCACCGCCACCGCGAGCCGCTGTCTCGCCTCGCGCAGCAAGTCTTCTAGCTGGCGCTCGGTATAGGCATGGTGGTCGGGAAACCGGCGAACGGCCACCAGCGTGGCGCCGGCGGCGCGCAGCGGTTCGAAAAACTTCTCCGGTATCGCGATGCCGGCGAAGGCGAGCACGCGCCGACCGGACAGCGCGGCGACGGCGTTGTCCTGCACCAGGCGGGCGTGCAGCAGCGGCAGGGTGGGCGGCAGACAGGCGCCGGCGTTGGTGAGGTCGGCACCGATCATCACCGCTGCCTGGCAGCGGGCGGCGGCGGCGGTCACTGGCTCCCGCAATGGGCCGGCCGGCAGTACCCGGCGGTTGCCGAAACCGCCGCTTCCGTCGATCACCAGGATCGAGAAAGTCTTGCGCAAGGTCGGATTCTGCAAGCCGTCATCGAGCAGCAGGATTTCGGCTCCGGCGGCGACGGCGGCGCGGGCGCTGGCGGCGCGGTCGGCGCCGACCCAGGTGGGGGCGACCTGGGCCAGCAACAGCGCCTCGTCGCCGACCAGGGCAACGCCGTCGTCCGGTGTCACTCGATGCACACCGCGCGCGGCGCCGCGATAGCCACGCAGCAAGACATGGACATTTCGGTGTGACAGGCGGCGGCCGAGGTCGAGCACCAAGGTGGTTTTGCCGGCGCCGCCGACGGTGACGTTGCCGCAGCAGATCACCGGGACTGGGGCCTGCCAGCCCGGACGCGCGACGCGCGCCGCGGTGAGCCCGGCGCCGATGCTGGAGAGCGGCGAGAGGACGCGGGCGAGGATGCCGTCGCTGGACCAGAAGGATGGCGCCCGGGGCATGCCGGGGGTCAGTGCGCCGGCCGATGGCGGCAACGCCGTGCACCCACGGTCAGCTCGGCCCCGATGCTGAGCACCCGGACGGGTGGCTGGACGCCGCGTTGCCGGGCCGTGCGGGCAGCAGTGACAGCAATGCCTCGGCGGTGACCGCGGGCAGATCCTGATGGCGACGAATCGAGGCTGCGGCGTGCTTGGCCAGATCGCGGCGTTGCGCTGGATCGCGCAGCATGGTGGAGACGAATTGGGCGAGTGCCGGGGCGTCGGGGACCTCGACCAAACCGCCGGCGTCGCGCAGCAAGGCGATATGGTCGCTGAAGTTTCCGGTGTATGGCCCGACCGCGATGGCGCAGCCCAGCCGCGCCGGCTCCAGCGGATTCTGTCCGCCGCCGGGGGCGAGCAGACTGCGGCCGACGAAGGCGATCGGCGCCAGGCGATACCAGAGGCCGAGTTCGCCCATGGTATCAACGAGCCAGATGCCGCCGGCGGGTGGCGGCCCCTGCCCTGCCGCGCGGCGCGGCGCGGCGAGGCTGGCAGCCAAAGCGGGGCCGCGGTCCGGATGGCGCGGCGCGATGATGGTCAGCAGGTCGGGATGGATCCGCGCGAGTTGGCGGTGCACATCGGCGATGAGGGCTTCCTCACCCGGATGGGTACTGGCGGCGAGCCAGACCGGGCGGCCGGCGAGGGTTTCACCCAGGTGGTCGAGCTCGGCCTGGTCGACCGGCAGTGGCGAGGCGGCGAATTTCAAGTCTCCGGGGCTTTCGACATGACGAACGCCGAGCGCCTTCAGCCGCTCCGCGTCGTGGTCGCCGCGCGCTTGGATCCGGGTGAAGGATTGCAGCAGACAGCGGGCGAAGCGCGGGGCGCATTGCCAAAGCCGGAAGCTGCGATCCGACATCCGGGCGTTGACCAGCATCAATGGGATGCGCCTCGTTCGGCAGGCGGCAAGCTGGTTGGGCCACAGTTCGCTCTCGACGAAGCAGGCGGCGTCGGGACGCCAGTGCGACAGAAACCGATCCACCCAGGATGGCACGTCGAGCGGGGCGAAACGGTGCAGAACATCGCTCGACAGACCCTGCTGGGGGAGGCGTTGGTCCAGCAAGGCCTGGGAGGTCACGGTTCCGGTCGTCAGCAGCACCGTGACGCGATGGCGCAGCGCCTGTAACACCGGCAGGATCGACACCACCTCGCCCACGCTGGCGGCGTGGACCCACAACAGCGGGCCGAGTGGGCGCGGCGTGGCGTCGATGCCGCGGCGTTCGGTCAACCGAGTGGCGATTTCCCGGCCGATCGCGGCGCGACGGCGCAGATTGAGCCGCAGTGCCGGGGCCAAGAGCATGGCCGCGACGGTCCAGCCGGTGGCCAATGCGCAGGAACTCGGGCCGGTGGTTCGGTCGGCGGGCCTGATGGTGGTGCTCTGGTGGATCATGCGGGACAGAGGGCCACGGCTCGATCGGCGGTCTGGTTGAGCGCCTGGGTGATCGCCGGGACGGCTTCGCGCCAGCCGTCGCGCGGCACGGCGATCGCGGCGCCGCAGACCACCACGCCCCGACCGAACGGCAGCGGCACCGGCATGCGATCCCAGGTATCGAGCTGCACACGTCGGCTGGTGCGCGCCGCGAGCGGCACCACCGGCACGCCTGACAGCGCGGCGAGCTGGGCCAATCCGGGGGCGGCCTGGCGCAATGGGCCGCGTGGCCCGTCCGGGGTTATGCCGATCAAGGCGCCCTGCCCGAGCACCAGCAGAAGGTTGCGCAAGCCGGCGGCGCCGCCTCGGGTGGAGGAACCGTGGATCGGCAGGATGCCGAATCGGCGCATCACCGCGGCGATGAACTGGCCGTCGCGGTGCTGGCTGACCAGGGTGTGGATCGGCGTCGGGCGATAGAACGGCAGCGTGCGGGCGATCAGCGAGAGTGCCGGCATCAACGGCAGGAATTCGTGCCAGAAGCCGAACACCGCGGAGGCGCCGGCGGCGAACGGGCGAAAATGCTCCTGCCCGTCCAGCGTCCAGCGCGTGGTACGCAGCGCGAAGCGGAGATAACCGGCCAACAAGGCGGCCAGCATGGCCTGAGCCGTTGGAGTGCGCAGCAGGGATTTCATTGCCGTGTCGGATAGCACGTGACGGCGAAGTTACGGAAGTGAGTGCGGTGCTTTCCGACGATCAGGCCGGCGGCGGTTGGATCATCGCGGCGAGTCCGGCGGGGTTTACCATCCTGCCATGTTGATGTTGCCGAAGCGTGCGGCCGGGGGCGGCGCCGGGTCATGGCGGACGGTTCGGACGAAACTCGCGAAGAGCGGTGCAACGACGGTTTCGCTCCACACCACAGAGTCGTAACCAAGTGCAAGGGCGACTTGTTCGATCTTGCGCTTGGCCGCCGCGGCCGACGGGCCGGTTTGATAGTTGGTCAGTTCATCAGTGTCGGAGGCGGATCGGCAATCCGGGTAGCTCGCGTAGAACACACCGCGCTCGATCTCGCACAACGTAGCACGAAGCGTCCCGTGGTACTTGAGCGCGGTTCCCATGGCATCACCCCGATAGCCTGTCGGCGCAACAGACATGGCCCGGGCAGACAGCGGGACATGCGAGGCCGACTTCGTTTGGTCACAATTAAGTTGGCCCGCTCGGCCGAAAAAGCAGAGTCCCAGGTCGCCGAAGATTGATCAACTTTAAGCGATTGGATGTTCAGTGGATGAGCGCGTCCGCTTGGTATGCGGCAGCGCCGCGGCGGCCGTTCAGCGGTACCAGGTGCGACAAGAAGATCTCGGCGCAGGCTCGCCAGGAGAAGCGCTCTGCGTGCCTGCGGCAGGCGTCCCGGTCGGCGGTGAGCGCATCGCATGCCGCGATACGCAGGTCTTGGTTGACCGACCCGATCTTGCCCGCGGCATTGGTCAGCACGTCTTTTGGTCCGGTGACCGGGAACGCCGCCACCGGGGTGCCGCAGGCCAGGGCCTCGAGGATGACCAACCCAAAGGTGTCGGTGCGGCTGGGGAACACGAACACGTCCCCGCCGCTGTAGGCGCGTGCCAAGGCCTCGCCATGGCGTGGGCCGGTGAAGGTGACGGCGGGGTAGTCGCGGCGGAGCGAGGCCAGTTGCGGGCCGCCGCCAACCACCACTTTCGATCCGGGCAGTTGCAGATCGAGGAAGTCGCCGATGTTCTTCTCGACCGCGACACGTCCGACATAGAGGAAGATCGGACCCGGCAGGTTGGCGAATGCGTCGCGCGGATAGGGTTTGAACAGGTCCAGATCGACGCCGCGCGACCACGGCCGGATGTTGGCGAAGCCGCGGGCGGCGAGTTCGTCGCGCAGTGACTGGGTGGCGACCATGGTGCCCTGGCCGGCGCCGTGGAAGCGCCGCATCCAGGCGTAGATCGGGCGCACCGGAAGGCCGGTGCGCGCCTTCACGTATTCGGCGAAGCGGGTATGGAACGCGGTGGTGAAAGCTAATCCGTGGCGCCTCGCGAAGCTTCGCGCCGCCAGGCCCAAGGGGCCTTCGGTGGCGATATGCAGGGCATCGGGTGCGAATGCCCGGATCATGCCGATCAGCCGCCGTCTGGGCAGCAGCGAAAGGGCGATGTCGGGATAGGTCGGACAGGGGACGGTGCGGAACCGGTCGGGGCCGATCACCTCCACCACATGGCCCATGGCGCGCAGTTCCAGCATGACGGTGGTCAAGGTGCGGACCACGCCGTTGACCTGCGGCTGCCAGGCATCCGTTACTATGAGGATACGATGAGTCGGTGCTGGCGGCAGCATGGTGGCGAGGCCCGCTAGGTCCGCCGGGGGGGTCAGGTCAGGCAGTTGCGTGTGCCGGCTGTGGCGGCAACATCGGCAGCCGGTTCAGCGCTGCCCAGTCGATCAGTTCCAGGCGGCCGTCGTGATGTTCCACCAGGGCGGTGCAGCTTTCCACCCAATCGCCGTCGTTGAGGTAGAGGATGCCCTGCACCTCGCGCATCTCGGCGTGATGGATGTGGCCGCAGACGACGCCATCGAAGCCGCGCCGGCGGGCTTCCGCGGCCAATGCGGATTCGAACCGGTCGATCGCTTTGACTGCCTCTTTCACCTGTCGCTTCAGCCAGGCCGAGAGCGACCAGTATGGGTAGCCCAGGCGGCGGCGGATCGCGTTGAACCAGCGATTGATCACCAGTGCGGCGGTGTAGGCCCAGTCACCCAGCAGGGCGAGGAACTTGGCATAGCGCACCACGCTGTCGAATTCATCGCCGTGCATCACCAGCAAGCGCTTGCCGTCGGCGGTGGTGTGTTCGGATTCGCGGCGCATCTTGATGCCGCAGATCTCCAGCCCGATCGGCAGCCAGTTGCGAAACATCTCGTCGTGGTTGCCGGGGATGTAGGTGACCTCGGTTCCGGCGCGGGCATGGCGGACGATCTGCTTTAGCACGTCGTCGTGGTGGGCGTCCCAATACCAGGATTTTCTTAGCCGCCAGCCGTCGATGATGTCGCCGACAAGGAAAAGCTGATGACAACTTGACTTGTTCAGAAAGTCCGCCAGGTAGTCGCTGCGGCAGCCGCGGGTGCCGAGATGGGTGTCCGAAATGAAGATGGTGCGGTAGGTGGGCGGCATGCCGATATGGGACATGGCGTTCATTTTGCGGCGTTCATTTGGGGGCGTTCATTGCTGGTCATCGGAAGGTTGATCCAGGCTTCTGTTTCGCAGTCAGCAGATACTGTGCTTAACGCGGCGAGGAAGTTAAGATTCGATGACGTAAGTGAATTTCGTCGCCAGTATTGAAGATATTGATAAGGTCATTGAACTGTCATGGGAATGACATCGGACGGTGGCAGGCAGATGTTTTTGCCCGAGAGCGCTGCGCGATTCGCCGATGATCATCGTGTTCAATCCTGTCGCCGGACGCCGGCGCGCGCATCTGCTGTGGCGGGTGCTCGATGTGCTGGTCGCCAATGGGATCAGGCTTGACCTCGCGGAGACTCATCGCGCCGGGCATGCCGAGGCATTGGCGCGCGATGCGGCGCGGCGCGGCGAGCAGATGGTGGTGGCGGCCGGCGGCGACGGCACCATCGCGGAGGTGGCCAACGGCCTGATGGGCACGCCGGTTCGGCTTGGGGTGATTCCGCTGGGCACCGCCAACGTGCTGGCGCATGAGCTTGGTCTGCCGTTCGCGCCCAAATCGGTGGCTGCGGCGCTGGCGTTCGGCCGCACTCGCACGCTGTGGCCTGGGCAGGCGAACGGACCGGACGGTGCGCGGTTGTTCGTGCAGATGCTGGGCGTCGGCTTCGATGCGCACGTCGTGCACAATCTGCCGTTTCCGTTGAAGAAGGTGTTCGGCAAGGGCGCCTACGTGATGCAGTCTGTGCGCGAGCTGATGCGCTACAAATTTCCGACGATCCGGCTGCGGATCGACGACGCCGAGACCGAGGCGGCCAGCGTGATCATCAGCAAGGGACGGCTGTATGGCGGCCGCTTTCGCCTGGCGATGGATGCGGTGCCGAGTGATCCCGGCTTTTCCGTGGTGCTGTTCGACCGCACCGGCGCTGCGGCGGCGATGATGTATGGCGCGGCGCTGCCGTTGAACCTGCTGGGCCGAGCCCCCGGCGTGCGCCATGTTCGTGCGCGGCGGATCGACTTTCTGCAGAACGCAGTGGTGCCGGCGCAGACCGACGGAGATCGCGCCGGGTGGGCGCCGCTATGGGTCAGCGACGCGCCGGGGCCGATCCAGGTGGTGATGGGGTAGTTGGGCGGGTTTTCCGGTCTATGGTGTCAAGAGCTCTTTGTTTGATCGCGTGGTTCGCACGCCGTGAACGTTCCGTTCAGCGCGATCATGCGTTTGCCGCGTCCAGTTCGGCCTGGTGCCAGAGTCCGATCGCGATGCCGGACTATTTCCAGCGGCCGTCGAACACCATGAACAGCCGGGACGCATCGACCGGCGTGCTTAGCGTGCCCCTTGCCGGCATGGTGCCGTAGTCGTACTCCGAGACGACGTAGCGCTGCCTATCCGCCACCGGTGCTGCGTGCAGCAACGGCTTTAACGGGCGGCCTTCGCCGATGTGCGGTTTCGGCTGGCCACTAAAGTATCTTATGAAATTAGGTACCAGGTCGATCCTTTCCACAAACAACTCGCTTGGGGTGCGGCGGGTGGCGTCGGCCTCGGCGGATGGGTCCACCACGATCAGCGGCAGCTTGGCGGAGCAGTCGTGAAACAGCTCCTTTTCTCTGAGCCAATGATCGCCGAGGTAGTCGCCGTGATCGGAGGTGAAGGGCTAGCGGTTCCCACAAGCCGCGTTCGGCCAGGAAGCGCATCAGCACGCCGACCTGGTCATCGATCTGTTTGATCAGTCCCATATAGGCCGGTTTCGCCCGGTTGCGGACGTCGTCGCGAGAGAAGGCCGGCGACACGCGCGCGGCCACGAATGCGGCGTAGACCGGATGGGGATCATGCCGCTCATGTTCCGACCGCGCGGGGGCGAGGATATCCGTCTGCGTCAGAACTGCTTCAGCAGCCGATTGATATAATCGAGTTCCTGCTGTGGGCGTTCCTGATCGGCGCCGCGGCGGCGCAGTTCTTCCTGGATTGCCTGGGTGCGCTGACGCTCCCGCTGTTCCGGCACCGCCACGTCGGCGTTGTCGGTGGAGTTGCCCTGGTTGTAGCGGCCCAGCGGGTCGCGGCCGTTCGGATCGGCTTGGTCGGGCGAGCCTGGCAGCGGCCCATTGCCACGACCGTCGCCACGTTGGCCATCGGGCATCATCATGCCCATCATCCCCTCGGAGCCGTCCTGGCCGTCCTGTCCTTCGTTGCCCTGACCGGGTTGCTGGCCCATTTTCGCCATCGCCTGGCCCATCTCGCGGTTGCCTTTCTGCAGCGCGGCGATGGCTTGCTGCTGGGACTCGCCGGCTTCCTGGTCGTGGCCCTGGTTCAATTGGGTGGCGGAGTCGCGCATGGCTTGGTCGGCCTCGCCCAGTCCGGGGGAGGCTTCGCCACTGAGGTCGGTGAATTGCTGCATCAACTCGCCCAAGGCGCGGCGCAGCGCCTGCTGGATGCGGCTGTCGGCGCCGCGGTCGGCGTTCGGATCGGCTGCGGATGGGTTGGCATCGGTGCGTCTTTGCGCACGATCCAGCAGGCCGCCCTGCCTTGCGATCAGGTCCTGCACGACGCTTTGCTGACTCTTGCCGCGCTGGCGCTTGCTGCTGGCCTGCTTGCCGTCATTGCCCTGGGTGCGGGCGTTGCGCAATTGATCGAGCATCTTCTCGAGCTGCGCCATCTGCTGTTGGGCGTCGGCCATGCGGCCTTGCTTCGCCGCCTGTTCCGCCTGTTGGGCCATCCGTTGCATGTCGCGGTCGGAGAGCTGCATCGCCTTGGGATCGAACGGCATGATGCTATTGTCGCGCTGCGCCTGCTCCATCAGCGCGCGGATGTGGCGATCGATTGCCTGGCGCAGTTCCTCGAGCTTTTTCGCCAGTTCCTGCCTGGTCTTGTCGTCCGGCTGCTGCTGCGCCTTGTCCATTGCGTCGCGGGCGGCTTGGCGGGCTTGTTCCAGGGCGCGGGCGCTCTGCTCGGTCTGGCCGTCTTCCATATGCAGCGCGAGTTGCCACAGTGCGTCCTGGGCTTCGGGGACCGCGCCGTCGGCGTGGTTGCGGACCAGGTCGTAGTAGATGCTGGATAGGTTGAGGAAGGCGCCGATATCGCCGGCGAACATCTCCGGTCGCTGCATCAGCCCGTCGAGGGTTTCCAGGGCGTCGCCGCGATCGTCGGGCTGCACGCTGAGGCTCTTGCGCGCGGCGATCAGCAGTTGAGCGACCGGATTGTGGAACGGGCGTTCGGCGAGGTCGAAATTGGCCTCGGCACTGGTTCCGGTCTGTCCGGCCGCGTCATGGGCCAGCAGGCGGCCGATGACCGGCAATCCGGCCCATGGGTTGGCCGTCAGGTCGGCCTGGCTGACGCCGTGCGCCGATCTTGGCGCGCCGCCGGGCAGCGGGATCGGCACGATCAAGGGCGGTGCCTCGGGACGGTCCTTGAGGTGGAGTTCGGCCTGCAGCGCGGTCACGCCGTAGTCATCGGCGACCTGCCAGGGCAGCCGGGTCTGCTGTGCGGATGGCGAACGGCCCGGGTTGTCGCCCCAGGCAACGGTCGGTGGCTGGTCCACCACCACGGTCAACTTCCAGGAGGCGAGGCTGCTGCCATCGCGCTTCACGGTCAGCAGTCCGCCGCGCGTCAGGTCCCACTCGGCCTGGAAGCTGTTGTGATCGAGCGCGGTGAACGGGCCGGTGCGATCGTTCAGCACCAGGATCGGCGGGACGCTGCCGCCGGAGACGTTCACCATCAGGTGCGAACCCGCCGGCACCGAGACGCTGGCGGTGTCCGCCTTCAGGAAGATCGGGGCGATGCGGGTATAGGCGGGTGGGGTTATCCAGGCCTGCAGCTCGGTCGCCGGTGCTCCCGGTTCGGCCGGGAGGGTTGGCGTTACCGCGGCATATACCCGGCTCGGGGCGTCGGTGTTGGCGATGCCAAGGCAGGCGAGCACGGCCAGCAGCAGCCCATAGCGCAGCGCCCGCGGATCGCGGCTTGCCAATCCGGGACGCGGCAGGCCGACCTGCAAGCGGCTGATCTGGCTGACCGCGCGCGCTTCGTGCGCCTTCCACAGCGCCAGTCCGACGTGGTCGGCGGTGGCCGGTTTGTCGGTCAGCACCGATAGCGGGCGATGGATCAGACCGGAGCGGGTCTCCAAGCGCCGGTCGGCGGCGCGATCATCGGGTAGCCGGATGCTGCGAAGGCCCCACAATAGCGAACCCATGACCGCCAACCCGACCAGGGCGAGCAGCGCCACCTGGATCGAGGGCGGCAGCAGCGGCGGCAGGTTCAGCAGGGCGGCGCAGAGGAAGAGGCCGATGATCGCCAGCGGTGGCCAGAGGGCGGGCCACACGGCCTCGAACAGGATGGCACCGCGGGCGATCAAACGGCGGGCGACCAAACGGTGGCCGGGCAGCCGGCCAGGCAGGTCGGGGGGCGCCGGGTCGGTCATGGCGGCAGGCGGTCGCGTTGCCAGAGCGCCTCGATCGGCTGGCGGTCGCGGATCACCGACCATCGTTCGGCGTCAACCCATACCTCAGCGGCCAGCGGGCGCGCGTTGTAGGTCGAACTCATGACCGCACCATAGGCCCCGGCGTCGAGGATCGCCACACAAGCGTTGCCGGCTAGCGGCG
This sequence comes from Rhodopila sp., assembly GCF_965277825.1. Classification (NCBI taxonomy): domain Bacteria; kingdom Pseudomonadati; phylum Pseudomonadota; class Alphaproteobacteria; order Acetobacterales; family Acetobacteraceae; genus Rhodopila; species Rhodopila sp. The sequence goes on from NZ_OZ255846.1 coordinate 3,490,365, forward strand.
GCAGGGCGCGGTTTCGCGCGAACGTGTCGCCGGTTTCGCAGACTGGGCCGACGACGGTGGCGGGGCGCGGCGGGGCCAGGGCGTCGGTGGCCGAGAGCGGGACGATGCCGTGCCAGGCATCATACATCGCCGGGCGGACCAGGTCGTTCATCGCGGCGTCGAGCACGACGAACGGCTGTTGCGCGGTGCGCTTGACCAGCACGACCGAGGCCAGCAGCACGCCGGCCGGGCCGACCAGCCAGCGACCGGGTTCGATCGCCAGGCGAAGGTCGAGGTTGTGGAACGCGGCTTTCATTGCCGCGGCCAGGGCGGTGGGCGACACGGCGGGTTCGTTGCGATAGGCGATGCCGAGGCCACCGCCGCAGTCGACGGTTTCGACCGCCAGGCCGTTGCGGCGCAGGGTTTGCGCCAGGCCGGCGATACGGGCGAAGGCGTCGCGGTACGGTGCGAGGTCGAGGATCTGGCTGCCGATATGGGTGGCCAGGCCGACGGGCCGAATACCGGGGAGGCTTGCGGCTTGTGCATAGAGCGCGGCGGCTTCGTGGTGGGCGATGCCGAACTTGTCGGTGGCGCGACCGGTGGCGATCTTGTCGTTGGTGGCGGCGTCGACGTCTGGATTGATGCGCAGGGCGACGCGCGCGGTGATCCCGTCGGCGGCGGCGAGGGCGGATAGCATGGCCAGTTCCTCGGCGCTTTCAACGTTGATCTGACCGACGTCGTGGGCCAGTGCGAGGCGCAGTTCGGCGGCCGACTTGCCGATGCCGGAGTAGACGATGCGGCTGGCGGGGATGCCGGCTTGGCGGGCTTTCAGCAGTTCGCCGCCGCTGACGACGTCGGCGCCGACGGCCTCGGCCGCGAACAGCGCCAGGACCGCGAGGCTGTCGTTGGCCTTGACGGCGTAGTGGGTGCTGACGTCGAGAGCGGTCTCGGTCATCGCCGCGGTCAGGGCGCGACAGCGGGCGCGCATGGTGGCGGCGGAATAGACCCAGGTCGGTGTGGCGACGGCGTCGGCGATGGCGGCGAGCGGGACGCCGTCGAGCAGCAGTCCATCCATGGCGTGGTAGCGCAACCATGGGCGGCCGGCGATCAGGTCGTGGATCGACGGGTCGGTCGTGGGGTCGTTGCGGTGGGAGGCTGCGGCCATTCGGTCAGCCTAACGGCTGGGGCGGGGGATGGGAATGGCGGCCTGGGGCGGCGGTTATGGGGGTAGACCCTGGAACAGGTCGTGGATCGGGAGTCCGAGGGGCCGGAAATGCCGCAGGTTTCGGGTGAGCAGCATCAGGCCGTTGGTTGCGACCGTCGCCGCGATGGCAATGTCGGCGAAGCCAGGCGCGATGCCGGCACCGCGTGCGATCCCGTCCAAGCGTCCGGCGGCTCGGGCGGTTGGTGTGTCGATCGGAAGCACCCGCTGGCCGGAAAGGTGCAAGATGGCCTCCAGCCAGGCGGTCAGCGCATCGGCTTTTCGCCGAGCGCCTTTCCGGGCGGCGTTGGCGATACCGGCCTCGATCTCGACGATGGTCACGACGGACAGGAACAGAGCGGTGGTATTCGCCTGCAGCCAATCCAGCGCGGTGTGATCGCGGGAGGGATTGGCGGGGGCCAAGGCGGAAACAACGTTGGTGTCTAGCAGGTAGCCGGTCACCAGGACGCTTCGGGCAATGCCGTTTCGTCGCGGTCCGGCAGGTCGCCTGGCTCCAACGGTGAGGCGGTGAGCAGGCGGGCGAAGGACGGGATCTGGCTAAGTCGCTGCCAGTCCTGGTATCCCATGAGGATGGCGGTCGGACGCCCGTGCCGGGTGATGATTGCGATTTCGCCTTGGGCCACTTCCTCGACCATCGCCGACAATGACGCCTTGGCGTGGCGTAGCTGGATTTCACGCATGATTGGAGCCTTTCGGATACACTAACATAGTATACCCGGGAAGCTTTCACATGCATGGCCAACAAGGCGTTTGCATGCCATCCGCAGGAACAAGTCGGTGGCTGAGCAAGCCACCGGCTTGCCGACATCCGTTCCTTGGGTGATTGTCGGCTTGAAAGAGCTACGCCAGGGGCGTATCATCCCCTCTGATGAAATATGCCTTCGATCCGGCGAAGGATGCGATTAATCAGGCGAAACATGGTGTGACCCTCGCATTGGCCGAAATCCTATTTGCCGGTCCGCATGTGGCAACAACTGATGATCGGTTTGATTACGGGGAAGTCCGTCAGATCGCCTTGGGTCAGATCGGCGGCCGGGTTTTTGTGTGCGTGTATGTGGATCGGCAGGCGGAGCGGCGGATTATCTCGCTTCGCAAAGCGAACAGACGAGAGGTGACGCGCTATGTCCAAACCCATAGGTAAGAGCGCCCGTGAGGCGCTGGCCGCAACAGACTGGACCGGGGTAGACGCGATGACGGACGAAGCCATTTCTCGGCAGATTGCATCAAATCCCGATGCAGCGCCGGACATGGCGCCGGAGGTCGACGTACGTGCCATCCGGCGGGCGACCGGGATGACGCAGGCGCAATTTGCCGCTGCCTATGACTTCAGCGTGCGGACGGTGCAGGAGTGGGAGCGGGGCGCCAAACGTCCGAGCGGTCCGGCTCGGACGTTGCTGCGGGCGATCAAAGGGGATCCGGAGGGGTTGCGGCGGGCGCTGGCGGGGGCGTGAGGGGGAAGGAAGAACGGGATATCGATACTTGCGAAACCGATCCGCCTTAGGGTGGATTAAAGCAAGTCCCACGATTTCAAGGCCTTCCTCAAAGCTTGCCGTATGGGAGCATGAGGAAGTGTTTGACGCGTCCGCGCACCGACGGCCAGGTCAGAAAGACGACCGAGGCAAAATTAGGAGCATCCAACGGAACTGTGCTCAGAATCAGCAAGCCAATTGTTCGCTTTCCAACTCGTCCTCGATCTCAGGAACTGCTTGCAGGTATTCCTCGACATCTTGCCAATTTGGACCCCGGCGGTTGAGCCTGGGCTCCAAACTTGAATCAAAACCGCCTCAATCTCGTTTAGCCCTTCCCCCAGTGTGACTACGCGCTTAAGTAATTCGGCCTTGTCCTTTACTGACAACTGACCAGAGGCCGCCACTTGGTAGAAACCGAACCAGGAAAAGTATGTCCACCGGTTGCGCAGATGGTCTTTTCGATGCTGCCGCAATCGCCGCATTATATCCCGCGACTGACCGATCTGGACTGGTTGCTCAAAGCGATCATACAGAACGCAAATTCCCATTTGTCCTATGAAATCAACCTTTCGTTTCTTGTTACCAACCATAATTCCGTCCAGTGAGCCGCCGCCGCCCCGCCCTGCCCCATTGGACCTTGTCTCGCTCCCACATGAAACCGAAGTTCTTGATGACCGGCATGTTGGTGGCTTTCCCTCATCCCCTCTACGGCGGGTTGAAAGTTAAGGAATATCGGGTCGGTTTGCGACGTATTAAAAATAGGCCGAAAGCGCTTTCGCGCCTTCGGCCCCCGGAGCCATGCGGCGTAAACTACTCCGCCGCGGTGTCTTCGGTCAGGCGTGCATTCTCGTTGAACAGCGTCCGCTGATCGCGGCCGGCCGCGACGGAGCGGAGGCGGTTCATCACCGCGCCGGTGCCGGCCGGGATCAGGCGGCCGACGATGACGTTTTCCTTCAGTCCCATCAGGCTGTCGGTCTTGCCGGCAGTAGCGGCCTCGGTCAGCACCCGCGTGGTCTCCTGGAACGAGGCGGCGCTGATGAAGCTGTTGGTCTGCAGGCTGGCCTTGGTGATGCCCTGCAGCACCGGCATGGCGTGGGCCGGACGTTCGTCCTTCATCAGCTTGTTGTTGATCGCATCGAACTCGCTGCGATCGATCTGTTCGCCGGTCAGGAAAGTGGTGTCGCCCGGATCGAGGATTTCCACCTTCTGCAGCATCTGGCGGACGATCACCTCGATATGCTTGTCGTTGATCTTCACTCCCTGCAGCCGGTAGACGTCCTGGATCTCGTTCACCAGGTAATCGGACAGTGCCTCGACCCCCATCACCTTCAGGATGTCGTGCGGCACGCGCGGACCGTCGACTAGCGGGTCGCCGCGGCGGACGAAGTCGCCCTCCTGGACCGAGACGTGCTTGCCCTTCTGGATCAGGTACTCGGTCTCCTCGCCGGTTTCGTCGTTCTTCACGATGACGCGGCGCTTGGCCTTGTAGTCCTTGCCGAATTCCACCCTTCCGTCGCATTCGGCGATGACCGCGTGATCCTTCGGACGCCGCGCTTCAAACAGTTCGGCGACGCGCGGCAGACCGCCGGTGATGTCACGCGTCTTGCTGCCTTCGCGCGGGATACGGGCGATGACGTCGCCGGCCTGCACGACGGCACCGTTGTCGACCGAGAGGATCGAGTCAGGCGCTAGGAAGTAACGCGCGTCGGTGTTGTTATCCAGCCGGATGACCTCGCCCTTGTTGTCCTTCAACTGCAGGCGGGGGCGCAGGTCGATGCTCTTGGAGCCCTGCTTGTAGTCGACGACGACCTTGGAGGTCAGGCCGGTGACCTCGTCCATCCGCTCCACCAAGGTGATGCTGTCGATCAGGTCGATGTATTCGACCTTGCCGGCGCGTTCGGTGATGATCGGCAGGGTGAACGGGTCCCATTCGGCGAGCTTCTGGCCGCGCACGACCGGCTGGTTTTCCTCGGCCAGCAGACGGGCGCCGTAGGGCACGCGGAAGCGGGCACGCTCGCGTTGCTTGTCGTCAACCAGGACGATTTCGCAGTTGCGCGACATCACCACCAAGGCGCCGGTGCTGTTGGGGATGACGTTGCGGTTGCGAACGGTGACGCTGCCCTCGTGACTGGCCTCGACACTGGAGGTTTCCGCCCCGCGCTGGGCGGCGCCGCCGATGTGGAAGGTGCGCATGGTGAGCTGGGTGCCGGGTTCACCGATCGACTGGGCGGCGATGACGCCGACCGCCTCGCCGATGTTGACCGGCGTGCCGCGTGCGAGGTCGCGGCCGTAGCAGTGACCGCAGACGCCGATATGGGACTCACAGGTCAGCACGGAGCGGATTTTCACCGCCTCGACGCCGGCCGTCTCGATCATTTCGGCTTCGGGTTCCTCGATCAGGGTGTTGTTCGGCAGCAGGATCTTGCCCGAAATCGGGTCGAGCACATCCTCGGCGGTGGTGCGGCCGAGGGTGCGTTCGGAGAGCGACGAGACGACCTCGCCGCCATCCATCACGGCGCGGACGGTGAGGCCGCGTTCGGTGCCGCAGTCCTCCTCGACGATGATGCAGTCCTGCGCCACGTCGACCAGGCGGCGGGTCAGGTAGCCGGAGTTCGCGGTCTTCAACGCGGTGTCGGCGAGACCCTTGCGGGCGCCGTGGGTGGAGTTGAAGTATTCGAGGACCGAGAGGCCTTCCTTGAAGTTGGCGATGATCGGCTGCTCGATGATTTCACCCGACGGCTTGGCCATCAGCCCACGCATGCCGGCCAACTGGCGCATCTGCGCCGGCGACCCGCGCGCGCCGGAGTGCGACATCATCCACACCGAATTGGTGGGAACGCCTTTCTCCTCCTTGCTGATCTCCTTCATCATCGCGGTGGCGACCTCGTCGGTGCAACGCGACCAGGCGTCGACGACCTTGTTGTAGCGTTCGCCGGCGGTGATCAGGCCGTCCTGGTATTGTTGCTCGAACTCCTTCACTTCGGCCTGGGTGGTGGTGATCAGCGCGCCCTTGGTTTCGGGGATGATCAGGTCGTCCTTGCCGAACGAGATGCCGGCTTTCGCCGCCTGGGCGAAGCCGAGACCCATCAGGCGGTCGGCGAAGATCACGCATTCCTTCTGACCGCAATGGCGGTAGACCATGTCGATCACGTCGGAGACGGTCTTCTTGGTCAACTGGCGGTTGATCAAGTCGAACGGCACGTCGGGGTGCTTGGGCAGGATCTGCGCGATCATCATCCGGCCGGGGGTGGTGACGACCACCGGGCGGATCGGGTTGCCGCCGGCATCGACGGTTTCGAAGCGGGCCCGGATCTTGTCGTGCAAGGTGATATGCTTGGCGAACAGGGCGTGCTCGATTTCGCCGATCTTGCCGAACGCCGGCGCGTCGTTGTCCTTGGTTTCCTTGAACAGCACGGTTTCCAGCGACAGGTAGTAGATGCCGAGCACGATGTCCTGGCTGGGGACGATGATCGGCTTGCCGTTGGCCGGGCTGAGGATGTTGTTGGTGGACATCATCAGTACGCGGCCCTCGAGCTGTGCTTCCAGCGACAGCGGCACGTGGACGGCCATCTGATCGCCGTCGAAGTCGGCGTTGAAGGCGGTGCAGACCAGCGGGTGAAGCTGGATCGCTTTTCCTTCGATCAGCACAGGCTCGAAGGCTTGGATGCCGAGGCGATGCAGGGTTGGGGCGCGGTTCAGCATCACCGGATGTTCGCGGATCACCTCTTCGAGGATGTCCCAGACCTCGGGGCGTTCCTTTTCCACCATGCGCTTGGCGGCCTTGATGGTGGTAGCGTGGCCGTATTTTTCCAGTTTCGAATAGATGAACGGCTTGAACAGTTCGAGCGCCATCTTCTTCGGCAGGCCGCACTGCTGCAGCTTGAGTTCGGGGCCGACGACGATGACCGAACGGCCGGAGTAGTCGACGCGCTTGCCCAGCAGGTTCTGCCGGAAGCGGCCCTGCTTGCCTTTCAGCATGTCGGACAGCGATTTCAGCGGGCGCTTGTTGGCGCCGGTGATGGCGCGGCCGCGGCGGCCGTTGTCGAACAGCGCATCGACCGATTCCTGCAGCATGCGCTTTTCGTTGCGCACGATGATGTCGGGCGCGCGCAACTCGATCAGCCGCTTCAGGCGGTTGTTGCGGTTGATCACGCGGCGATACAGGTCGTTCAGGTCCGACGTGGCGAAGCGGCCGCCGTCGAGCGGCACCAGCGGGCGCAGTTCGGGCGGGATGACCGGGACCACATCGAGGATCATCCAGTCGGGACGGCAGCCGGATTCACCGAACGCCTCGATCAGCTTGAGGCGCTTGACCAGCTTCTTGCGCTTGGCCTCGGAGGAGGTCTCTTTCAGGTCGGCGCGCAGCTTGACCTTTTCGGCGTCGGTGTCGATGCGGTTCAGGACTTTCTTGATCGCCTCGGCGCCGATGCCGACCTCGAACTGGTCGTCGCCGAATTCGTCCTGCTTGGACAGCAACTGGTCTTCGGTCAGCAACTGCAACATCTTGAGGTCGGTGGTGCCGGGTTCCAGCACCACGTAGCTCTCGAAGTAGAGGATCTTTTCGAGCTCTTTCAGCGTCAGGTCGACCATCAGGCCGATGCGGCTGGGCAGGGACTTCAGGAACCAGATATGCGCGACCGGGGAGGCGAGCTCGATGTGGCCCATGCGCTCGCGGCGGACCTTCGCCAGCGTTACCTCGACGCCGCACTTCTCGCAGATGATGCCGCGGAACTTCATCCGCTTGTACTTGCCGCACAGGCACTCATAGTCCTTGATCGGGCCAAAGATGCGGGCGCAGAACAGGCCGTCGCGCTCCGGCTTGAAGGTGCGGTAGTTGATGGTCTCGGGCTTCTTGATTTCGCCGTACGACCAGGAGCGGATCTGCTCGGGGCTGGCGATCTGGATCTTGATCTGGTCGAAGGTCATGGCCTGGCCGGTCTGGCCGAGGATTTTCATCAGTTCATTCATGCGTTCGATACCCTTCTAGTCAGCGGGTTCAACAAGTCGGTGGTCCATCCTCTTGTGGCATGACCGGGGTTGGCCCGGTCGCCCACGACTTTGCGGGTTGCGCCACGGCAAGACGTGGGTGGCCGGGCCAAGCCCGGCCATGACGCGGAGAGGGTCAAGCGGCGCGGTTGTCCAGATCAACGTTCAGGCCGAGCGATTTTAGTTCCTTTACCAGAACGTTGAAGCTTTCGGGGATGCCGGCTTCGAAGTTATCCTGTTCGCGGACGATGGCTTCGTAGACTTTTGTCCGTCCAGACACGTCGTCAGACTTCACGGTCAGCATCTCCTGCAGCGTGTAGGCGGCGCCGTAGGCTTCCAGCGCCCAAACCTCCATTTCGCCGAAGCGCTGGCCGCCGAATTGGGCCTTGCCTCCCAGCGGTTGCTGGGTGACTAGGGAGTAAGGTCCGATCGAGCGGGCGTGGATCTTGTCGTCGACCAGGTGGTGCAGCTTCAGCATGTAGATGAAGCCCACCGTGACCTTGCGTTCGAAGGTTTCGCCGGTGCGGCCGTCGGTCAGCAGGACCTGACCCGAGGTTTGCAGACCGGCGCGGGTCAGCATGCCCTCGATATCGCCCATGCGGGCGCCGTCGAACACCGGGGTGGCGATCGGGATGCCTTTCTTCAGGTTCTCGCACATCTCGATCAACTGCGCGGTGTCCAGGGTGGCGATTTGCTGGCTGTAGACCGCGTCGCCGTAGATCTCCTTCAACATTTCCAGCAGGGCGTCGCGCTGGGCGCCGGTGCGGCGGTATTCCTCGACCAGCTCGCCGATCTGCTTGCCGAGGTTGGCGCAGGCCCAGCCGAGATGGGTCTCCAGGATCTGGCCGACATTCATGCGCGACGGCACGCCGAGCGGGTTGAGCACCAGATCGACCGAGGTGCCGTCTTCCAGGAACGGCATGTCCTCGACCGGGACGACGCGGGAGACGACGCCCTTGTTGCCGTGGCGGCCGGCCATCTTGTCGCCGGGCTGCAGCTTGCGCTTCACCGCGATGAAGACCTTAACCATCTTCATCACGCCGGGCGGCAGTTCATCGCCGCGCTGCAGCTTTTCGACCTTGCTGTCGAAGCGGGCCTGCAGACGGCCGACCGCGGCATCGTATTCGCGTTTGAGGGTTTCGATGTCGGCCATCACCGCGTCGTCCTGCACGCCGATATGGCGCCAAGCGCCGCGCGGATGTTCCGCCAGCACGGCCTCGTCGATCTCGGTGCCGGACTTGATGCCCTTGAAGCCGCCGGAGGCTTTGCGGCCGAGTAGTTTCTCGCGCAACCGGTTCAGGAAGGAGCGTTCCTGGATCGCCTTTTCGTCGTCACGGTCCTTGGCGAGGCGTTCGATTTCGGCGCGTTCGATGGCCATCGCGCGTTCGTCCTTGTCGACGCCGCGGCGGCTGAACACGCGGACATCGACGATGGTGCCGGTGACGCCGGGCGGCAGCTTCAAGGAGGTGTCGCGCACGTCGGAGGCTTTTTCGCCGAAGATGGCGCGGAGCAGTTTTTCTTCCGGCGTCATCGGGCTTTCGCCCTTTGGCGTCACCTTGCCGACCAGGATGTCGCCCGGATTGACCTCGGCGCCGATGTAGACGATGCCGGCTTCGTCGAGGTTCTTCAGCGCTTCCTCACCGACGTTCGGGATGTCGCGGGTGATTTCCTCCTGACCCAGCTTGGTATCGCGGGCCATGACCTCGAATTCCTCGATATGGATCGAGGTGAACACATCGTCGCGGGCAATGCGTTCGCTGATCAGGATACTGTCTTCGAAGTTGTAGCCGTTCCACGGCATGAACGCGACCAGCACGTTGCGTCCGAGTGCCAGCTCACCGAGTTCGGTGGACGGGCCGTCGGCGATGATGTCGCCTTCGTAGACGCGGTCGCCGACCTTCACCAGCGGGCGCTGGTTGATGCAGGTGGACTGGTTGGAGCGCATGAATTTGCGCAGGCGATAGATGTCGACGCCCTTGGTCGTCGCATCCTCGTTGGTGGCGCGCACCACGATGCGCGCGCCGTCGATCTGGTCGACGATGCCGGGGCGGCGGGCGATGATGGTGGCACCCGAGTCACGCGCCACAGCGGCTTCCATGCCGGTGCCGACCAGCGGTGCGTCGGCGCGGATCAGTGGCACCGCCTGGCGCTGCATGTTGGAGCCCATCAGTGCGCGGTTGGCGTCGTCGTTCTCCAGGAACGGGATCAGCGCCGCGGCGACGGAGACCAACTGCTTCGGCGAGACGTCGATCGCGGTGACGTCTTCGGGCCTCACCAGGCGGAAGTCGCCCTGCTTGCGCACCGACACCAGGTCCTGGGTGAACTTGCCCCCGGTATCCATCGGTGCGTCGGCCTGGGCAACGACGAGGCGTTCTTCCTCCATCGCCGACAAATAGCGCGGGCCGGGCTGCACGGTGCCGTCCTTGACCAGCATGTACGGGGTCTCGATGAAGCCGTACTTGTTGACCTTGGCGTAGGTCGCCAGCGAGTTGATCAGGCCGATATTGGGGCCTTCGGGGGTCTCGATCGGGCAGATGCGGCCGTAATGGGTGGGGTGTACGTCGCGCACCTCGAAGCCGGCGCGCTCTCGGGTCAGGCCGCCCGGGCCGAGCGCGGAGAGGCGGCGCTTGTGGGTCACCTCGGACAGCGGGTTGGTCTGGTCCATGAACTGGCTGAGCTGGGAGGAGCCGAAGAACTCCCGCACCGCGGCCGCGGCCGGCTTGGCGTTGATCAGGTCGTGCGGCATGACGGTGTCGATATCGACCGAACCCATGCGCTCGCGGATCGCGCGCTCCATGCGCAGCAGGCCGATGCGGTACTGGTTCTCCATCAATTCGCCGACCGAGCGGACGCGGCGGTTGCCGAGATTGTCGATGTCGTCGATCTGGCCGCGGCCGTCCTTCAGGTCGCACAACGTCTTGACGGTCTTGAGCAGGTCGTCCTTGCGCAGCACGCGCTGGGTGTCGGGGGCGTCCTCGATGGCCAGGCGCATGTTCATCTTGACCCGGCCGACGGCGGACAAGTCATAGCGGTCGCCGTCGAAGAACAGGCCGCGGAACAGGGCCTCGGCGGTTTCCGGGGTGGGCGGCTCGCCGGGGCGCATGACGCGGTAGATGTCGATCAGCGCGTCGTCGCGGTTGGTGTTCTTGTCGACCGCGAGTGTGTTGCGGATCCACGGGCCGTTGGACTGATCGACCGCCAGCGTCGGCAGCGAGGTGATTCCGGCTTCCTCCAGCGCGGCCAGGCGGGCTTCGGCGAGTTCCTCACCGGCCTCGGCGAAGATTTCGCCGGTTTCGGCGTTGACCAGGTCCTCGGCCATGTAGCGGCCGAGCAGATCGGCGCGGCCGACCAATACTTCCTTGGTTTTTTCGGCGATGCGGCGGGCCTGGCGGGCGGTCAGCTTGGCGTCGGCTTCGGCGACGACCTCACCGGAGGCGGCGTCGACCAGCGGCTCCAGCAGCTTGAGGCCGCGGAACGCGTCGGGGTCGAACGGGCGGGCCCAGCCTTTCGCGGTGTGGTCGAACACCACCTTGCCGTAGAACTGGGAGAGGATTTCCTCCTGGTCCATGCCGCGGATTTCGGTCGGATCCAGCGGTTCGCTTTTGGCGTCCCGCGCGGCGCGCAACTGCCCGGTCGCGGCGGACTCCAGGGCGTACAGCAGGGTGGTGACCGGCAGCTTCCGCTTGCGGTCGATGCGGACGTAGACCAGGTCCTTGCTGTCGAACTCGAAATCGAGCCAGGAGCCGCGATAGGGGATGACGCGGGCGGCGAACAGGTATTTGCCGGACGAGTGGGTCTTGCCCTTGTCGTGGTCGAAGAACACGCCGGGCGAGCGGTGCATCTGGGAGACGATGACGCGTTCGGTGCCATTGATGATGAAGGTGCCGTTGTCGGTCATCAGCGGCATGTCGCCCATGTAGACGGGCTGTTCCTTGATGTCGCGGATCGAGCGGGCGCCGGTGTCCTCATCGACGTCCCACACGATGAGGCGCAGGATCACTTTTAACGGCGCGGCGAAGGTCATGCCGCGCTGGATGCACTCCTCGACGTCGTATTTTGGCTCCTCAAGCTCGTAATAGACGAATTCGAGGCGGCCGCGGCCGGCGAAGTCGTCGATCGGGAACACAGATTTGAAGACCTCTTGCAGCCCGGATTGTGTACGGCTGTCCGGGCGCACGTTCATCTGCAGAAACGCTTCGTAGCTGGCGCGCTGGACATCAATCAGGTTCGGCATCGGCGCCACCTCGGGGATCCGGCCGAAGCTTTTGCGGATGCGCTTACGCCCAGTGAAGGACCGTGTGATCGCGTTCATCGATGACCCACCTTACCGTTTAGTCTGATCGTCCTGCCGCCGGTCAGCCCGGAAGGCATGGGAGAAATTCTATTCCGCAACAGGAATGCGGGCGGAAATCGGCTGATTTCCCCCCGTCCCTGGTTCAAAGGCCTGGGCGTCTCGGCGGAGACGCCAAGCCGAGGCGATTTCGTGCAGCGGGGCGTTACTTCACCTCCACGCTCGCGCCGGCATCTTCCAACATTTTCTTGATCTTCGCCACCTCGTCCTTGCCGACCGATTCCTTGACCGGTTTCGGCGCAGCTTCCACCAGATCCTTGGCTTCCTTCAGTCCGAGCCCGGTAATGGTGCGGACTTCCTTGATCACGTTGATCTTCTTGTCTCCGGCCTTGGCCAGGATGACGGTGAATTCGGTCTGTTCCTCCACCGGAGCGGCGGCAGCGGCGGCGGCCGGCGCGGCGGCGGCGGCAACCGGGGCAGCCGCCGACACCCCCCATTTCTCCTCAAGGAGTTTGGACAGTTCAGCGGCTTCAAGAACCGTCAGTTTGGACAGCTCTTCAACCAGGTTTTGTAGATCAGCCATGTCGTATGTTCCTATTATCTAGACTTTGGTTGGTTCCATGCAAGCCGGATGATGCTTCCGGCGGTCAGGTATGCGTCTTGGGCTGCCCCGCCCGGATTGGATTGGGGCGTCAGGCAGCCTCGGCCTCGACCTCACCGGTCACCTCAGCGCTCTGGGCGAAGGCCCCGAAGACCCTGGCGAGTTGTCCGGCCGGAGCTTGCAGGATGCCGGCGATGCGGGTAGCCGGGGTGGCGATCATGCCGACCAGCCTCGCTCGCAGTGCATCCAGGCTCGGCAGTTCGGCGAGCGCCCTGATCCCATCTGCATTGAGCATCTGCGATCCAAGCGAGCCGCCGACGAGCACGAACTTCTCGTTGGTCTTGGCGAACTCGACGGCTGTCTTTGCCACTGCCACCGGGTCGGTCGCCCAAGCGAGCGCGATCGGTCCCTTCAGCATGGCTCTGATACCGTCGAACGGGGTTCCATCCAGAGCACGTGTGGTGAGCCGGTTCTTCGCGACTTTATAAGTTGCCCCCGCGGCTCCCATCTTGCGCCTGAGATCGGTCACTTCGGCGACCGTGAGACCCGCGTTGCGGGTGACGACGATCATCGAGGTGGCGACCAGTGCCTGATTGAGCCCGGTGACGAATTCGCGCTTCTCCGTACGGTCCACGTTTCGTCTCCGTTCGACCCGCTGGTCCGCGCGCGGCGGATAGCGGGTCAGGTTGCCCAAAGGGCATCCGACGTGTGTCGAACGCCCTGGTTCGCCTGTCCTGGAACCACCAAAGACCACGCGGCACTCCCGCGAGTCCTGGCATTCCCATCTGCCGCGCGCGGACCCGAGGGTCCATTAAATCTGGTCCGGCGAACCGGTGCTCAGAGACGTGCGGTCTTGGACAGGATCGGGAGGCGGATCCTCGGATTGAGCCGAGGACGACCCCCCTGCCCGCCCGGTCTACCAGGATGCCCCTGGAAAGCCGGACGTATTCAAACGGTCAGCGAGGCCAGATCGACCCGCACGCCGGGTCCCATGGTCGAGCTGACCGATACTTTCTGCAGATAGGTTCCCTTGGCACCGGTCGGCTTGGCCTTGACGATGGCGTCGGCGAGGGCCTTGGCGTTCTCCAGCAGTTTGTCGGCGTCGAACGATACCTTGCCGATGCCGGCGTGAATGATGCCGGCCTTTTCGGCGCGGAACTCGACTTGGCCGCCCTTGGCGGCGGTGACCGCGCCCTTGACGTCCATGGTGACGGTGCCGAGGCGCGGATTCGGCATCAGGCCGCGGGGGCCGAGGATCTTACCCAGGCGGCCGACGATGCCCATCATGTCTGGCGTGGCGATGCAGCGGTCGAAGTTGATCTCGCCGGCCTGTACCTTTTCCATCAGGTCGTCGGCGCCGACCACGTCGGCCCCGGCGGCGAGCGCTTCCTCAGCCTTGGGGCCGCGGGCGAAGACGCCGACGCGCACGGTCTTGCCGGTGCCGTTGGGCAGGTTGGTCAGGCCGCGGACCATCTGGTCGGCGTGGCGCGGGTCGATGCCGAGATTCATCGACATTTCCACGGTTTCGTCGAATTTGGCCTTGGAAATGGACTTCACCAGCGCGATCGCATCGGCCAGCGGGTAAGCCTTGTTGCTGTCGACCGCCTTCACGGCCGTGGCGAGACGCTTATTCTTGGCCATGGATCAGCCCTCCACCACGGTGAGGCCCATCGAGCGGGCGGAACCGGTCAGCATGCGAACCGCGCCGTCGATGTCGTTGGCGTTCATGTCCTTCATCTTGGTAGCGGCGATCTCTCGCAGTTGGCTGGTGGTCACCCGACCGGCGGAGGCACCTTTGCCTACGGTCTGGCTGCCCTTGGTGATGCCGGCGGCCTTCTTCAGGAAGTAGGTGTTGGGCGGGGTCTTGGTGATAAAGGTGAAGCTGCGGTCGGCGTAGGCGGTGATGACCACCGGGATCGGCATCCCGGGTTCCATCTGCTGGGTGAAGGCGTTGAACTCCTTCACGAAGGCCATGATGTTGAGGCCGCGCTGGCCCAGCGCGGGTCCCACCGGCGGCGACGGATTGGCCTTGCCGGCCGGAATCTGCAACTTGATGTAGCCGACGATTTTTTTCGCCATGTGATCCCTGGTCCTTATCCGAGGGACCGCGGTGTCAGCGACTTGGGCCGCGATGCGGCGGCCCAGCAGTCTCCCGCGTTCCAAAGAGGCGCGCGTATAGGCGCGGGTTCGCGCGCTGTCCAGCGGAAACTTGGGCGGGCGGCGTGAGGACAGTTGCAGCGGCGCACCTATGGACTTCGTGCGATCCAAGCGCCTATGCACTTGCTGCAGCGCAGGATTGACGGAGCGCGGCCGCACGGAACATGTTGGACCATCTGAGAACACTCTTTGTGGAGTGGGAGACAATGACGCATTTGCCGATGCGGATATTCCTGGGCTGCATCGCCGGCGCGGTTGCCGTGCTGGTGTTCCACCAGACGACGTTGCAGTTGTTTTTCTGGGCGGGTTTGGCGCCGCAGGCGGCGTTTCGGTTTGCCGTCGTGCCGCCGTTCAACGCGCCCATGGTGGTCAGCATCACCTTTTGGGGCGCGGTGTATGGCGGATTGTTTGCCTTGCTGGCACCTCGGCTGCCTTGGCCGACCGCCGCCAAGGCGTTGCTTGCGGGCGCGTTCGCCGGGGTGATGGGCTGGTTCGTGGTCCGTCCGCTGGCGGGGCATCCGGCGGCATTCGGCTGGCAATCGGCGGCGATGCTGCGGTCGGCCGCCGCCTGCTTCATGTGGGGCGTCGGGCTCACGCTGATCCTGCCGCTGCTGCGTCCGCGCCGGTTGCGCGGCTGGCAGCTTCGGCGGAACGCCTGGAATCGCCGCCACCTTGCAACCTGACGGTTGAACGGCTGAGTTGACGCATCCTCGGGGTCGGATCGCGAGACGGCCGGATCTGGCGTTCCGGCGCCGGGTTCTAGTCGGTCTCGCAATTTTGGTGGCATGTCCGGCTTTCGCTCGCGAACGCACGGTGCTGGCGGCCACGCCGATCGCGCGGACCGATCTGGCCTGGTGGCGGCAACGCCATGAGGCGAAGCTTGGCGAGTTGGCGCAGAGCAAACCCAAGCTGATTTTCCTGGGTGATTCGATCACCCAGGACTGGGAGTTGTCGGGTCCTCCGGCGTGGCGGGATTTCGCCCCGCAATGGCGCCGGTTCTATGGTGACCGGCGGGCCGTCAACCTGGGGTTCAAGGGCGACACGACCGCCAGCCTGCTTTGGCGCATGCGCAATGGGGAGGTTGCCGGGATCGCGCCCAAGGCCGCCGTTGTGCTGATCGGGGCGAACAACCTGGGGCGCGTGCATTGGTCGGCGGAAGATACCGTCGCCGGCATCGGCGCGATCCTGGATGAGTTGCACAAGCGCTTGCCGCGAACCAAGATCCTGTTGCTGGGTGTATTGCCGTCCGAGCGGTCGGCGTGGATCAGCGAGACGACGGTGCGAATCAACCGGATGTTGGCGGCCAGGTGTGGGGACGACCCATCGGTATCGTATCTCGATCTGACGGCATTGTTCATGCGTAATGGCGTGTTGAACCGAGATCTGTTTCTCGATCCAAGGCTGACGCCGCCCGACCCGCCGCTGCATCCGACCGCCGAGGGTCAGGTGCTGATGGCGAAGGCGATGGAGCCGGTGTTGGCCAAGATGCTGGGCGACCAGCCGCGTTCGTAGTTGGTTTGACTGGACGATTCGCGTTCAGGGTGATCGTTGTCTGTAGGAGGCGGCATGGCCAAGGGATACTGGGTGGCGCGGGTCGATGTCAGTGATCCGGCCGGTTACCAGCAATATGTCGCGGCGAATGAAGCGGCGTTCCGACGCTACGGCGCACGTTTCATCGTGCGTGGCGGGCGGTTCGAGGCGCCGGAAGGGACCGCTCGGTCGCGCAACGTGGTGCTGGAGTTCAAGGACTATGAGACCGCGGTGGCGTGCTATCACTCCGCCGAATACATGGCGGCGAAGGCGTTGCGGGAGGGGCGGTCGGAAGCGGACGTGCTGGTCATCGAGGGATATGACGGGCCGCAGCCTAGATAGCGGCGGAATGAAGTGGGTGTCAGACGTCGGTTGGGCTGAGTGTCAGGATCAACTCGGCGGAGAGCTTGTGGACCTCTGATTCGCGTTCCAGGGTTTTCGGAAAGCGGGTTCGCCTGGACTGTACCAGGGCCTGCTTTGCTTTCGCCACGTGCCAATCGCGCACCGCGAGCAGCGCGGCGTCCCAGCCGCGCTGGAATTCGGCGGTAACTTCTGGTCTCGGTTTTGCCATGTCATGCTCCTTGGGCTGGCAGCAGGTTAGACTGGCAGCAGGTTAGACTGGCAGCAGGACATGGCGGTCGGGTTGGGCGCCGTTAAGGTGGTGCGGGCGTGTTGCGGTCAGGTCGGGACGGTGGTGGTCAGGCACGGCGCCGCGGCCGTCGGGCGGTCGGCTTGCTGGGGTTCGGGCTTTTGCCGGTTGGCGCGGAACCAGACGCCTGAGTGCACCGCGGCGGCGAGGATCGCGCCGTAGAGCACCAGTGCCAGCGCCAGGCAGCCGAACAGCCATTGCAGTGACCCGGTCAGGTGCAGCGCCAGTGCGCCGCCGCCGACCGCGACCAGCATCCGGCAGAGTCCGGCGAGCAGCGGCCAGAGCAGGCGTCCGGCTCCCTGCGAGGAAAAGTACAGCGACAGGCCGAGGCCGAAGAAGCCGTATGCCGGGCCGACGGTGCGCAGGTAGGCGGCGCCGATCCGCAGCATCTGGGGATCGGCGCCGAACAGGCCGAGCCAGGCGTAGGGCCAGATTGAGGCAGCGATGCCGAGGGCCTCGGTGAGCAGGAACGCCAGCGCGGCTCCGGTCAGGGCGATGCGCAGCGCGCGGTCGGGCTGGCCGGCGCCGATATTGGTGCCGACCAGGGCGACCAACGGGCCGCCGAAGCCGAAGACCACCGGGATCAGCAGATATTCCAATCGGCCGCCAGTGCCGTAGCCGGCGACGCCGTCGGGTCCCGCCGCGGCGCCGACCAGGGCGGTGGTCAGCAGGATCGTCAGGCTGGTCTGCAGGGTGCTGATCGACCCGACGACTCCGACCCGGAGGATGTCGGCCAGCATCCGCCGCTGCAGCCCGGACCAGCGCGGCCGCACGACGCTGCGTCCGGCGAGGATGTACCAGGCCAGGATCATCGCGGTCAGCGTGGTGGTCAGCAGCACGGCGGCGGCGCCGCCCTGGATGCCCATCGCCGGGATCGGGCCAAAGCCGAAGATCAGCGCCGGGGACAGCGGCACCAGCAGAACCACGCCGAGGCAGATCGCCATCGCGGGGACGAACATGTTGCCGGTGCCTCGGATCACGCTGGCCAGGGCGTTCATCAGCCAGACCAGCACGTTGCCGCCGAACACCAGGTTGGAATACAGCATGGCCGCCTGCAGCGACCCGCCTCGGCCGCCCATGGCGGCGTAGAGCGGGTGTCCGCAGGTCAGCACCAGGACCGAGAAAAACAGTCCCAGCGCGCCGTTGATCAGGATGGCGTGCCAGACCAGCGCGTCGGCGTCCTGGCGCCGGCCGCCGCCGAGGGCGCGCGCGATGGCCGAGGAGATGCCTCCACCCATGGCGCCGCCCGAGATCATCTGCATCATCATGAAGCCGGGGAACACCAGCGCCATCCCGGTCAGCGCGTCGGTGCCGAGATGGGAGAGCCACCAGGTCTCGATCAGTCCGGTCGAGGCCTGGGCCGACATCACCAGGATGTTGGGCCAGGCCATGCCGAGGAGGGTCGGCACGATGGCGCCATGCAGCAGTTTGGCGGTGCGGGGACTGAGCGGCGGCCGTTGCGGGTCCGTGGCCGTCGTGGCGATCATGGTCATGGGATGGTTGCCGGCCTACTTGATTGCATCATGCAAGTTAGGCCGAACGACGATCGTGTCAACGGCTATCGCGGTCGAGCATCGGAGGGGAAAGCGGCGGCCGGACCCCGCAAATCGTTTTTTGGGCGCATCTTGACCGTTCAGCCGAGCTATCTGAACGGGATCCGCGCCATGGGCGAGCGGCCAGGCGATCGAAGTGTGCCGGTATCGATCGGGTGGCGGCTCGGCTCCGGTGGACAGGCGGAACGGCTCCGCTGCCTGCAACACCGCCGTGCAGTAGCCGACAGCGTTTTGCCCGCGCGGCGGCGCGCAACGTCGGCTTTCTTTAGGGCATCGCCGGACTGAGCGAGGCCTGGATGCCGGATCCGATGAGGCCGATCGGATAGCATGGCTGCATGGTTTGCCGCCAATTGCCTCAGGCGCGGAAACGGGTCGATAGTGCGTGGGTCGGTTGGCGGACAAAAGGTCACCGCCTCCGTAGCCAGAGTGGCGGCCTGGGCGATCGGCCAGGGAAGGTTGAGTTTGAATTGCTCGGGATGACACCGCAGCAGGAGGCACGCATGACGACCGAGACCGCGCCGTTCCGACCGATCGCGGCGGGCACCCAGCCGGCGAACGACACCCAGTCTTACGCCAGCACGCATCGGCGCCATCCGGAGCGGCCGGCGCTGAGGATTCCACAGACCGTGACCGAGACCACCGGTCCGCGGTTCGATCCAGCTCGGTTCGGGTCGATAGCGGATTTGTCGGTGGTGAACGGCACGCCGGCGCAGGGCGAGCGGATCATCGTCCGCGGGCGGGTGGTGGACGAGGATGACCGGCCGGTGCCGCATAGCATGATCGAAATTTGGCAGGCGAATGCCGGGGGCCGTTACGACCATCCCGGCGATCAGCACGATGCGCCGCTGGATCCGAATTTCCGGGGCGGCGGCCGGGTATTCTCGGATGCGGATGGCTGGTACCAGTTCACCTCGATCAAGCCGGGGGCGTATCCCTGGCGCAACCACCACAATGCTTGGCGGCCGAACCATATCCATTATTCGCTGTTCGGCAGCGGGTTTGCGCAGCGGGTGATTACCCAGATGTATTTTCCTGGTGATCCGCTGCTGGCGCTGGACCCGGTTTACCTGTCGGTGCCTGATCCGGCGGCGCGGGAACGGCTGGTGGCGGCGTTCGACATCGACATCACGGCGCCGGAATGGGCGCTGGGCTACCGTTTCGATTTCGTGCTGCGTGGTCGCGGCGCGACGCCGACCGAACGGGGTTGAGATGACGGTGGCGACGGCTAGTCAGACGATCGGTCCGTTCTGGCACCTGATCGAAGATCCTGCCTGGGCCGACCTGACCCGGTTCGGCGCCGCGGGCGAAAGGGTCGTGCTGACCGGGACGGTGTTCGATGGCGCCGGCGCCACGGTTACCGACGCGGCGATCGAGATCTGGCAGACCAGCCCGGAGGCGTCCGACAGGTTCCCTGGATTTGGCCGCTGCCGCACTGACGGCGGCGGGTCATTTCGGTTCACGACGTTAAAGCCGGGCCCGGTTGCCGGCTTGGGGAATGCCTTGCAGGCGCCGCACGTGGCGATCTCGATCTTTGCCCGCGGGTTGCTGAAGGCACTGACGACACGGCTGTATTTTCAGGATGAGCGGTTGAACGAGACCGACCCGGTGTTGTCGCTGATCGAGGATGAGGCGGCTCGGCGCAGTCTGATCGCGCGCCAGGTGGCGGCCGATGCCTGGCGGTTGGACATCAGGCTGCAGGGCGACGGCGAGACGGTGTTCATGGACATCTGATGGCTGATGAGATGTCCCTGGCGAAATCTCGCCATGGTCTCCTTCAGCAGCACGCTGACCGAGAAGATGGAAGCGGCCGCGACGATCGACTTTGACGGCGTCGAAATTTTTGAAACGACCCGCTGACGTTCGAGGGGGTCCCCGGTGGACGTGCGTTACCTGACAGAGAGTCTGCGGCTGAAGATCACCTGCTTGCAGCCGTTTCGCGTCTTCGGAGGCGATGCCGCAACCGCAGCGCGCGCAACATGGACCGCGGAGCGCAAGTTCGACGTGATGGCTCAACTTGGCGCGGAGTTGCTGCTGGTGGGTGCAGCACATCGCGATGGCCCGCACCGACATCTTGCAAGCGCTGCGGCAGTTCAGCGCGCGTTGGGCGCGTTTCCTGCCGATTGCAAGAATTACTATGAGGATATCGCGGCGCGCTGGTGGTTGGACGAGCGGGTGGAATCGTTCCGCGCAAACAATGTGCTATTTGACCGCGACGACGGCGGTGAGTTCCTGCACGCCTATACCGATGCGTTCGACAACCGGTTCTTCTTCGAGATCGTGCAGCGGATCGGCGGCTAGCAGCAATACTGGGCGGCGAACGCTGCGGTGCGCATGGCGGCGCAGGCGCAGCGGCGGAGCGCGGCGCCAAAGACCGAGTTGCCTGGGTAACGGAGCCGGGCTATTTGATCCCGGCAGCCTGCTGAATAGAAGAAAGCACGGGGGAACGAAGGATGACGTCTGCAAAGACCGGGCTGACACTGCCGCGCCGCAAGGCCCTGCTTGGTGCGGCCGGTCTGGCCGCCTCCCCTCTGGTCGTGGCGCCTTTGGGGGCGCCGTTCGTGGCTCGCGCGGCAGAACCGATCCGGATTGGAGTGCTGTTGGCCAAGACCGGGCAGATCGCGGCGCAGACCGAATATCTGGCCAACGGCACGTTCCTGGCGATGCACGAGCGCAACAACACTTTGATGGGACAGCCGGCCGAACTGGTCTGGCTGGACGAACCGACGCCTCAGGCGGCGACCCAGAACATGCAGAAACTGGTGCAGGAGAACAAGGTCGTGGCGATCCTTGGCGGGTCGCTGTCATCCAACGCCCTGGCCGAGGAGGCGACGGCGGCGCAGTTGAAGGTTCCGTTCGTGTGCGACAATGCGGCGGCGACCGAGATCAGCGGCAAGAACTGCAATCGCTATACTTTCCGGCTGAACACGCCGGTTGCGGTGCAACAGCGGATGATCACCCCCTATGCGCTGTCGTACGGCAAACGCTGGTATCACATCACCGCATCCTACGCGTTCGGCCAGGACATCCTGCGCCAGTCGCGGGCATTGCTGAAGGCGGCCGGGGGCACCGAGGTGGGATCGGATGAGGCGCCGTTGAACACCGCCGATTTCAGTTCGTTCATCCTGAAGATCCGGCAGGCCAAGCCGGATGTCGTGGTGGGCGGCCTGTCGGGGGGCGATCTGTCCACCTTCCTGAAGCAGTGGAACGAGCTTGGCATGAAGGGCAAGATCCCGTTCGTGGAGATCGCGATCGGCGACACTGACATCTGGGCGGTGGGGCCAGAAGCGGCGACGGGGACATACACCTCGCTGTGGTATTACAAGAACCCGGACAATCCACCGGAAGAAAAGGCTTTCGCCGACGCCTATCAGAAGAAATACCGCAAGCCGGCGGCCGATAAGGCATGGATGGGCTGGATTACCGCTCGTTCCGTGTTCGATTCTATCGACGCGGCGAAGTCGACCGAGCCGATGGCGATCATCGAGGCGATGGAAGGCTGGAAGGTGCAGGCCGGCAAGTCGTCCTACAGCTATCGCAAGTTCGACCATCAGATGCTGATGCAAAATCTGGCGGTGAGCGTGAAGGACAATATCACCGACAAGTGGGACTATTTCGACGTCAAGGCGACGCTGCCGGCAAATTCTGCCGAGCTCGACAAGGTGTTCGGTACCGAGGCGGAAATCGGCTGCAACATGGGGTGAACGCGGCCGGACCGGGGGTTACTTCGTGTGCTGTTCCGAGCCCGGGCCGGGCTATCGCGGCCGGTGTTCGTGGGCCGGTTGAACCCATGGATCGGCGGGCCAGTCCTGGGTTTGCGACGTCTGGCGGGACGGTAGCGTCATGCTGGAAATAGTTCTGTCGCAAGTGGTCAGCGGGCTGGTACTCGGCGGCCTCTATGTGCTTATCGCCATTGGCCTGTCGATCATTTTCGGGCTGCTCGGCATCGTCAACTTCGCCCATGGTGCGTTCTTCACGTTGGGCGCGTATCTGGCGCTGACGCTGTATCAGTACTTTGGCTGGCCGGCCGTGATCTTGGCGCCGATCGTCGTTGGTGGCATCGGTATGGTCGCGGAACGGCTGCTGATCCGGCGGCTGTATGACAAAGAGCCGCTGATTAGCCTGATCGTCACGTTTGCCCTGGCGCTGCTGATCGAGGCCTCGGTGCGGTTGATCTGGGGCGGCATCGGGCAGCCGTTCAGTCCGCCTCCGTTGCTATCCGGCTTCCTGATCTGGGGCCCGATCCTGATCACCAAATACCGTTTCAGCGTGCTGCTGATGACCGCCGCGGTGTTGCTGTTGCTGTGGCTATTCCTGGAGAAAACGCGGTTCGGCCGGATCCTGCGCGCCGGGTCGCGTGATCCGGAAATGGTCGGACTGCTGGGGATCAACCTGCCGCGGGTGCTGACCTGGGTGTTCGGCCTGGGCTGCGCGATCTCGGGTATCGCGGGAGTGCTGGCGGCGCCATTGTGGACGATCACGCCATCGATGGCGACCAACGCCATCATGCCGGCGTTCGTTGTCGTGGCGATCGGTGGCCTGGGGTCGTTCGCCGGCGCGGTGATTGCCGGGCTGCTGGTCGGCGTGGTGATCGCCCTGACCATCCAGTTCTATCCCGCGGCGTCGGGCGCGGTGATGTATCTGTTCATGGCGCTGATGCTGCTGTTACGGCCGCGCGGACTTCTGGGTGAACGGTGGGAGCGATTCGAATGAGCGCCGCGCTGCGCCACCCGGTCGTGCTGGTGTTCGTGGTGCTGCTTGCGCTGACCGGGGTGTGGCAGTTGATCGGCGCGCCGATCGGGTTGATCACTCAGATCGCGATCTACACGCTGTATGGCGCCGGTGTCTGCATGCTGGTCAGCTATACCGGGCTGGTGCCGTTCGGCGCGTCGGTGTTCTTCGGCTGCGCCAGTTACGCGGTGGCGTTCGTTATGCTGAGGGGGGCGCCGAACGAGATCGTCGGGCTGATGTTCTGTGTCGGGTTTTCACTGGTTTTGGCGGCGGTGATCGCGCTGATAATCCTGCGCCGCCGGGGGCTGTATTTCTCACTGCTGACCTTGGCATTCTCGCAGATCGCGTTCGAGATCGCCTACAAATGGACTTCCGTGACCGGCGGTGAGAACGGTCTGCAGGACGTGCCGCGTCCGTTGTTCACCAGCGCGTGGTCGTTTCACGCTTTCGCCGTCATCACCGTCTGCCTGGGCATCGGACTGTTGTGGCGGATCGCGCACTCCCCGTTCGGGCGGTCGCTGCAGGCGCTGCGCGACAACGAACAGCGGGCGCAGAGCCTGGGTTACAACACATTCCTGCTGAAGTTCGTTGCGTTCGTAATCATGGGCGGTGTGGTCGGCTATGCCGGTGGGCTGCTGGCGTTGATGCTGAACGGCGCCTACGCCGACAACCTGAGTTGGCAGCATGCCGGCGATGCCTTGCTGATGGCGGTGCTGGGCGGGGTGCACCACTTCCTCGGCCCGTTATGGGGGGCCATTGCGTTCATCCTGCTGGAAGACCGGCTGTCGGCCCTGACAGAAAGCTGGTGGCTGATCTTCGCGCCGATCGTGATCCTGTTCGCGCTGGCCTCGCCCGAGGGCATGCAGGGCCTGGTGTTTCGGCTGATGCGCCGCAACGACTGGACGCTGACGCGGAAAGCCATTCCGCCGCGACCGGAGTCGATCGAGCCTTATCGCGCCGGCGGGACCAAGCTGGATCCGGCGAAGCCGATCCTGACGGTGACCGGGTTGAACAAGCGGTTCGGGTCGCTGGTGGTGGCGAGCGATCTGAATCTGCAGGTTTATCCGTATCGGCTGCACAGCTTCATCGGCCCGAACGGGGCGGGAAAAACCACCTTCTTCAACATGCTGACCGGCATCCTGAAGCCTAACGACGGCCGTATCGTGTTCGATGGGCACGACATCACCGATCTGGCGCTGCACCGGCGCATTCGCCTGGGGCTGTCACGCTCGTTCCAGATTCTTAGCGTGTTCGCCAACCTGACGACGTTCGAGAACGTTCGGGTCGCGGTGCAGGCCCAGGATAGGCGGCGCTGGGGGCTCTGGCGAGACGCCTATGGCTATGAGGACCTGAATGCCCGCACCTGGTCGCTGTTGGCCGCGGTGGGGTTGCAGGACCGCGCCGCCGAACCGTGCGCCAATCTTGGGCATGGCGAGCGGCGATTGCTGGAGATCGCTATCTCGCTGGCCACGGAGGCGAAATTGCTGCTGCTGGACGAGCCGCTAGCGGGGCTCGCGGAGGCTGATCGGGTGGTGGTGGGTGGGCTGATACGCGGTCTGGCCGAGAGCCACGCGGTGCTGCTGATCGAGCACGATATCGATCGCGTGCTGGCATTGTCGGATCGCATCACGGTACTGCACCAGGGCCGGGTGATCGCCGATGGCGACCCGGCATCGGTCGCCGCCAATGCCGACGTCGTCACCGCCTATCTGGGTGCCGAACGGATCGTTCCGCCGCCGTCGCCGACCGAGGCGGAGCGCGTGGTGCATGCCGCCGGCAAGCCGGTCCTGGTGGTCGAGAAGTTGCGTGCCGGCTACGCGGGCAGCGTGGTGCTGGAGGAGCTTTCGCTGGTGGTGCATGAAGGCGAGGCCGTTGCCTTGCTGGGTCGCAATGGCGTCGGCAAGACCACCACCTTGCGCGCCATTACCGGGACAGTACGCTCGGCGGCTGGGCGGATCACGCTGGACGGCGGCGAGATCACCAACATCCGGCCATACGAGATCAACCAGAGGGGCGTCTCGCTGGTGCCCGAGGGACGGCGGCTGTTCCCGAACCTGACGGTGCTGGACAATCTGCGGCTGGCGATGCGGCCGGGCGGGGCATCGCTGGACGATGTCTATTCGCTGTTCCCGAAACTGAAGCTGCTGCAGCGGTCGAAGGCCGAAAGCCTGTCGGGTGGGGAACGCCAGATGCTGGCGATCGGCCGTGCCCTGACGGTTCCGGCCAAGCTTATCCTGCTGGACGAACCGTTCGAGGGCTTGGCGCCGACCATCGTCAAGGAAGTGATGGACGCGCTGGCGCAGTTGCGCGGCCGGGTCGCGATGGTGATCGTGGAGCACCATGCCGAAACCATTCTGCCGCTGGTGGACCGAGCCTATGTGCTGGTGAATGGGCGGGTGGCGTTCGAGGGCACGGCGAAGGCTCTGGAGGATGATCCGGCCTTGCAGGCTCGGCTGCTGGGGGTAGTGCAGAAGGAGGTGGCGTGACAGACGGAACGGTCCGGAGCGCCCGTCGCCGAGCGACGCGATAGCGGTCGCGGCGGCGTGCCCTGGGTGAGCTGGAATTACGCGGCCCGGACTTCGGTCACGAAGCTGTCCACCTCGGAGCGCAGCGTGCTGGCTTGGCGGGCCAAACTGTCGGCGGCCTGCAGCACCTCGGTCGCCGTTTGGCCGGTGCTGTTTGCTGCCCCTGTCACGGCAGCGATCGTCACGGCGACGTCATGTGTGCTGGCGGCGGTTCGCTCGGTCGTTCTGGCGATCGCGGCGGTGGCCGCGCTCTGCTCCTCGACCGCAGCGGCGATGGTTGTGGCGATGGAGCCCATCTCCTGGATGGTCGCGGCGATGTCGCGAATGGCGCGGACCGCCTCGTCGGTGGCGGCGCGAAGTTCGGCGATTTGAGCGCCGATCTCCCCGGTGGCCTTGGCGGTCTGGCTGGCCAGGCTTTTGACCTCGGAGGCGACGACCGCGAAACCCTTGCCGGCGGACCCGGCGCGAGCGGCCTCGATGGTGGCGTTCAGTGCCAGCAGGTTGGTCTGGCCGGCGATGTCGGCGATCAGATTGACCACCAATCCGATCTTCTGCGCACCTTCCGCCAGCGCTTGGACAACGCTGTCGGTGCGGCGCGCGCCCGCCACCGCCTGGTCGGCGATGCGCGCCGAACGGGCGACCTGCTGCGAGATTTCGCCGATCGCCGAGGTCAGTTGTTCGGCCGCGGCGGCCACGGTCTGCACCCCGGAACTGGCTGTCTCGGCCGCCGCGGCGACGATCGAAGCCTGCTGATTGGTTTCGTCCGCGGAGCATGACATCGACCGCGCGGTTAGCTGCAGATGCGCAGACGACGACGAAAATACCGCGACGGTGCCAGCGATCTTGTTCTCGAATGTCTTGACGAGGTCGGTCAGGCGGGCGGCGTGCATCTGCTTTATCGATTGCTCCGCGGCCTGCGCCGCCGCAAGATCGGCGGCCTGGATCATGTTCTGCTTGAAAACCCGCAGGGCGGCTGCCATGGCGCCGATCTCGTCGGTGCGTTCCGCCCCATAGATCGCGGCGTTGGTATCGTTTCGCGCCAGGCGACGCATCACCCCGATTACACGGGTGATCGGCACGGAGACGCCAGCGACCAGCCAGAACCCGGCCAATGTGCAGACAATTGTAGCCGCGACCAGGGTGAACGTCACCCAGATCCACGCCGATGCGTAGGTCGCCGTGCCCGACATCACGGCCTGGTCGGCGATCCGATCGTTGAACTCGATGTCCGCCGCCAGCACGTTGCGGAAGTCAACGATCTGATGGCGGAAGGTGGTGAACAGAAGGGTAAGTGCGCCGGCGTGGTCGCCGGTGCGTTCCAGGTGGATGATCTTGTCACTGTTGCCAAGCAGCGCGGACCATCTGTTTTCGACCTCGGCCAGCAGCCGGCGTTTTTCATTGTCGGTGGCGAGCGGCCGGTAAGCGTCCAGCGCCCGGTGTACATCGGCTCGGCCGTTGGCCATTAGTTTGTCCATATCGGCCCTGGAGGTGTCATCGTAGCTCATCAACCGCAATGCCACGGCGGCCCTGTAGCGCTCGGCCAGAACAGAGACACGGCTGAGCGCCTTGACGCTTGGCAGCGCGTTCTGGCCGATGGCGACGAGGCGTTGATCGATCGAGGCCATACGCTGGATCGCGAATACACCGAGCGCGATGGTGGTCAGTCCGACGATAGCGAAGGACAGGATCACCTTGGTGCGAATGGTGCCGCCTCGTATCCAGGGGCGCATAGGCTTGGTGCTTTCCGGTTGGCGACAGAGTGGGGCGGGACGCGAGCCGCGACGTTGGCGCGTCACGGTTCGCATACGCCTTGCGCCGACATTCCACCGGCAAAAGGTTGAAAAAGGGTTAAGCCTGGGCTGTTTTTTTCAGCCCGGCGCGGCTCCCTGGGTTTGCACCTGGAGCAAGTACAGCGACTGGCTGGCGCACATGAACAGCATGTTTCGCTTGGGGCCGCCGAATGCCAGGTTGGCGCACACCTCGGGCAGGCGGATGCGGCCGAGCTGCTTCCCCTGGGGCGTGAACACGACGACGCCGGCATAGCCGAGGACGGTGTTGGAACTGATCCAGAGATTGCCCGAAACGTCCGCCCGCATGCCGTCGGGGCCGCATTTGACGCCGTCGACCATCATGTCGGTGAAGCGGCGCATGCCGCCGAGCTTGGGTCCCTGCACGTCGAATGCGAAGACGTTGCCGCCGCCGCCCTGACCTTGGTCTCCCGGTCCCTTGCCGGTGCTGATGATGTAGAGCGTCTTGTAGTCGGGCGAGAAGCACAGCCCGTTGGGATCGGGAAGCTGGTCCTCGGTGACGACGACGTCGAGGCGGCCGCTGGGATCCCAGCGATAGACGCTGTTGGGCAGCTCACGCTTGCGGCCGCCGATGACACCGGCGTCGGGGGCTCCGATGCCGGGGTTGAAAAGGCCGGCGGCGTTGGTCGAGCCACCGGAGTCGTCGGGATGTCCCTCGGAGAGGCTGTCACCGTAGGGCGGGTCGGTGAACCAGATGCTGCCGTCGGGATGCGGCACAAGGTCGTTGGGCGAATTCAGGCCCTTGCCTTCGAACTGGTCGGCGATGACGGTCATCATGCCGTTGTGCTCCCAGCGGATGACGCGACGGTTGAAGTCCTGGGTGGAGAGCTGGCGGCCCTGGAAGTCGAACGAGTTGCCGTTGCTGTTGTATGATGGATTGCGATACTTGCTGACCTGTCCGGTTTCCCAGATGTAGCGGTACTGCGTGTTGGCCTGGACGTCGCTGAACACCAGATATTGGCCCTCGCTGGACCAGGCTGGACCCTCGGCCCATTTGAAGCCGGTCCAGACCCGGCGGATCGCGGTGATGCCCAGCAGGGATTGCTTGAACGCAGAGTCGACGACGATGATGTCGGGATCGGGGAAGATGTCCGGCTGGGCGAAGCGGCCCCACTGCCTGGGCGGGTTGGTGATCACGCTGGGTGGGGTGGCAACGTTGTCGGACCTGGTTTCGGCGCGGGCCTTGGTGGCGGCTACGCTGGCCGCAGCGGTGGCGGCGACGCTGGCGGCTCCGGCGATGATGGCGCGGCGCGACGTGCCTCGAACATGCGGGTGCATGGTGTTTCCTCCGTTTCTTCTGCCTTGCTGGCGGGCTGATCCTACCCCCGGTGAGGTGATAATCGAAACACCTGATGGTTGGCTTTGCATGTGCCAGCGGCACATCTAGTGTCGCAGGTCTGAAGTTCGTCATATCGGGCGAACATCAGACTCGCGATGCTAGCGCTTTATTTCAGTGGCCTGCTGATCCCAGAAGTGCGCCGCATAATGTGGCCGGACTTCTGGGGCAGAACACCAGGTTCACCAACCGGATATGATGGAGGATTGATCGTGGCGGTTCCGCAAAGCATGACCTATGTCCAAGCCGACGGTGCGGGGAAGCCCGATGTCCTGCGGCTGGCAACCACGTCGGTGCCTGCGCCGAAGCCGGACGAGGTGCTGATCCGGGTGCAGGCGGCTGGGGTCAATCGGCCGGATGTGGCGCAACGGCAGGGGTCGTATCCGCCGCCGCCGGGGGCCAGCCCGATCCTGGGTCTGGAGGTCGCTGGCGAGGTGGCGGCGATCGGCGATCAGGTTTCCGGGTTGTCCGTTGGAGACCGTGTCTGCGCGCTGACCAATGGCGGCGGCTATGCCGAATACTGTGCCGCTCCGGAAGCCCAGTGCCTGCCCTGGCCGCGCGGATTTGACGCGACCCGATCGGCGGCACTGCCGGAGACGTCATTCACGGTTTGGGCGAACCTGTTTCAGTTGGGCCGCCTGTCGAAGGGCGAGACCGCTTTGGTGCATGGCGGCAGCAGTGGCATCGGCATTACCGCGATCCGGTTCGCGCACGAATTCGGCGCTCGTATCTTTGTCACCGCGGGGTCGGACGAAAAATGCGCCGCTTGCCTGAAGCTGGGCGCTGACGCGGCGATCAACTACCGCAGCCAGGATTTCGCTACCGAAGTGAAGGCGCTGACCGAGGGACGCGGCGTCGACGTGATCCTCGACATGGTCGGCGGCCCGTATCTGGCGCGCGATGTGCGCAGCCTAGGGCTGGACGGGCGATTGGTGCTGATCGCCTTTCTGCAAGGATCGAAGGTGCCGGACTTCGATTTCGTTCAGGTCATGATGCGGCGCCTGACCATAACGGGGTCGACCATGCGACCGCGCAGCACGGCGCAGAAGGGCGCGATCGCTGCCGAACTGCGATCGCGGGTTTGGCCGGCGCTGGATGCCGGGCGGTGCGCTCCGGTGATCCACGCGACGTTTCCGCTGGCGCAGGCGGCGGAGGCGCACCGCTTGATGGAATCGAGCCAGCATATCGGCAAGATCATGCTGTCGGTCGGTTGAGGTTGCCGTTCATCGGGTCGCGAATGGAAATTTCGCCAGTGAGGTAATCGACCGGGCTACATCGCTGACGTCTGATGCCTCCGGTCAATTGATGGCGGCAAGTCGGTGCAGCAGGTGGCCAACGGCGCCGGGGTGGCGTTGCTCGGCGGTCTCTATTTCGTGGCTCAGCCGGCGATCGGGGATGGGGGGGCGTTTACGGTTTGCTTGCTGGGGTCTGTGATCGCCCTGCTGGCGAGCGCGATTTTGCTGGCACGCATGAGCCGGATCACGGCGCGGGTCGCGGCGTGAGTAACGAGTGCCTCACCAGCCTGGTGGCGGCTTGAACCCCATCCAGCCCTGTTCGAGCAGGGCCGCTGCCTCGATCGTCGATCGATCGCCGTAAATCGGGCCGACGATCTGCACGCCGAGCGGCAGCCCGGCCTTGGTGGTTCCCATCGGCGCCGCAGTTGCGGGCAGGTGGTAGCCGCCGGTCAGGCCGGGCCAGAACAGCTGGTCGTTGTAGGCGATCTGCTTGCCGTCGATGGTGATCTTGCGGTCCCAGGTCTCGCCATCCTGGCGGTGCGGCATGGCGGCGGTGGCGATTACCGGACACAGCAGCACGTCCCACTCGCGGAAGAAGGCGGACCAGGCTCGCCGCCACTGGAAGCGCTTTTCGTTCAGGCCGAGCCATGCGCGGTGGGTGACGTCGACCATGCGCATCATGATGGCGTCGGCGCTGTGGTCGTCGGCCGCCAGGGCGGCGGCGCGCTGGCGCTTTCTGGCGATGACGTCTTCGGTGCTGCGCCCGCTCCAGCCGGCGTCCAGAAGTCGCAGGTAGAGGTGATAGGCCTCGGTGGCATCGAAGGCCGGGCGGGCGGTGCGGCTGACGGTGGCGCCTTCGCGCTGCAAAGCGTCGGCGAGTTCGAGCAGCCTGGCGGTGGTTTCCTGGTCCGTTGCCTGGCCGGGTTGTTCGGCCCACACCGCGACCCTGAGTTCCTTCAGGCTGGTGAAGCGCGGGGGTGGCAGGACCATGGTCATTGCGGTCTCGTCAGGGTCCGGGCCGGCCAGGATGTCGAGGGCGACTGCGAGGTCCGCTGAGGACCGGGCCATCGGGCCAATGACCGAGATGTCGGTTCCAGCGGCCGAGCTGGTGGTGGGGTCGCCGTAGTTGGGCAGCAGCGCGTAGGTCGGTTTGTGGCCGTAGATACCGCAGTAGTGCGCCGGCACGCGGATCGAACCGCCGATGTCACTGCCGATGTCCATCCCGGTCAGTCCGGCGGCGACCGCCGCGGCCGATCCGCCGGATGACCCGCCGGGGGTGTGGTCGGTGTTCCACGGGTTGGCGGTGGCGCCGTAGACCGGATTGTAGCTCTGCCAGTCGGCCAGGTCGACCGGGACGTTGGTCTTGCCGAAGAGCACCGCGCCGGCAGCCTGCAGCCGGCGTATGGCGATCGAGGACTTTCGCACCGGGGCATCCTTGGCCGCCATGTGTCCGCGAGTGCTGGGCAGCCCCTCGATGTCGAAGCTCTCTTTCGCGGTCATCGGCACGCCGAAGAACGGCGCCGACTTGTCGGACTGGGAGTCTAGTTGGCGAGCGCGGGTGCGGGCCCGGTCGAAATCGCGGACGACGACGGCGTTGATGCGCGGATCGTGGTTTTCGGTTCGGGTGATGAAGTGGTCCAGCAGCTCCAGGGCGCCGATTTCGCGGGTGCGGACGAGATCCGCGAGTTGGGTTGCGGAGAGGAAGGTCGGGTCCATCGATGCGATCCTGCTGTGGGCGGAAGCAGCTTCGCATCGGTGGGCAGCGGGTTCAACCGGGTGCGGGTCGGCGATCCGGTGGGGGCATCAGTTCTTGCCGCCTGTTTTCATCAGATGGCCCGGTATGCTGGTCGCCAGGTTGTTCTGAGCGTTCGCCAGCAGAACATTCTTGGCACTGCTGCCTTGGCTGGAACCGAGCCAGTAGTTAGCGACCTGGGTTGCCATGGCGGCCAGGGTTCCGACCAGCACGGAGCCGAATTGTGCATCCGAGGCGCTGAGGTGGCCGGTCAGCACGGCGAAGGTCGTCGCCCCGAACGCGGCCACGATCACCACCGATACGATCACGCTGCCATAAGCCAGACCGCTATGGGTCTTGGCCAACTCGGTCGCCATCTCACGAGCCGAACCGGTATCGGCGAGGCGCGCCTTCAGGTCGTCGAGCGCATCGCGTTGCAGCGCTTCGGTCGCCTCGTCCTGATCCTTTTGCATCTGCAGGTGTAGTTCGGCGAGTTTGGCGGCGAGATCGGCCGAGGCCTGCTCGTTGGCCTGGATGTGGGCGACGGCGGCGGCGGCGCCGCCCGGGGCGCTGAGGTCGGCGGCGGCGCCGACCACGGTCTGGACCACGGATGCCGCCTTGGCGGTGGCGTCGGCGCCCTTCGATCCGAAGATCATGCTGGCAAGTTGCGGTGCCAGACTCAGCACCAATGGGATCAGGACGGCGAACATATCAGGCTCCGATGGCGTTCAGGGCGGCCTGGCACAGCCGGTCTCGTTCCGCCGCGCCAGTGGTTCCGCCGTTGATTTTTTGGGTTATCAGGTTGATCGACCAGGCATTCGCCGGCACGTTCAATTGGTTCGCGGACCAGAACCATGCGGCGCTGTCGGCGGCGCCGGCCTGGGTCGCGGCATGGTCGACCGCCTGATCCAGGGTCAAGTTCATCGCCCGGGCGAAGTTTTGATAGGCGGTGCGGCCGGTGATCTGGATCAGGCCACGGCCGCGGAAGCGCCAACCGTCGCCGGATGCTTCGTTGCCATTGCCCATGCGATCGGCGTAGACGCGGTTGGCCAGAACCTCCGGCTGCCCGGCGCAGGCTGCCGCGGCTTCAAGGGTCGGGAACCGGGTCGGCCAGACCGCGCACAGGCGCCCAGCGGTATAATTGAGATCTTCTTCGATGCAGCGGAAGCCGGCGCTTTCCTCGGCGCATTGCCCAAGCAGGGCGGCGACGCAGCGCGGTGCGGTGATGGAGGCCTTGAGCAGCGGCTGGGCCAACGCGGCAACCCATGCGGCACACTCATCATTGGTTAGTTGCGGGGCGACGGCCCGAAGCGCCGGATTCAGGCGGGTGGCCGGCAAAGGCGGTGGCGCGGCGGCGAGAACGGTGACCGCCGCGGCGACGGCGGGATTGGCCGACGACTGCGGCCACAGCGCCGCAAATGCGGCCAAAGCTGCGAACATGGCGAGTTCCAAACGGGCGCTGAAATAAAGCTGGCTGGAAAGTTTTCGGGCTTTGCAGGCGGTTGACCCGCGATAAAAATGTTCTTAAGAATATAATCATAAACTAAGTTGGAAGTCAAGATAATTCTGGAATCGAAGACTAAAGTCGGGTGACGATGGGCGGGGCGGTGCTGGCCGGGCTGCTTGATTCGACCCTGGTGCACTGCCTGCTGCGCGAGGCGGCCGCGGTTGCTTCAGTAGGTGCGAAACATGCGCATGATGACGTCAGGATCGCTGCCGACCGTCAGCGCAAGGGACAGCAGGATGCGTGCCTTTTGCGGATTGAGATTATCGGCGATCAGAAATCCCGCCTGCCGCAGCTTGGTGCCGCGAAACGTCCGGCCCGAACCGGCGCGGGTGGATTGCACGACGACGATGCCCTGGCGCGCGGCCTCGGTCAGCGCATCAATTTCGCCCGGTGGGCAGAATCCGGGTGCGAATCCGGCGGCGATGATGCCGCGAGCACCGGCGGCGACGAACGCGCGCACCGCGGCGCCGTCGCCGCCGGCATAGGAGTATGAAATATCGACCCGAGGCAGCGCCTGGGTTTCGCCGATATCGAATTCGGTATCCGGGGCGTGGCGTCGGATCGGGCGGCGATAGAATGCCACAGCGTCACCGTCGGCATGGCCGAGCACGCCGAAATCCGGTGTGCGAAATGTTTGCAGCCGCAGCGTCGAGGTCTTGGTGACCTCGCGCGCGGCGTGGATCTCGTCGTTCAGGACTGCCAGCACGCCCATGCCGCGGGCGTCCGGGCTGGCGGCGACACGGATGGCACTGACCAGGTTCATGCCGGCGTCACTCGACAGTGCGCTGGATGGGCGCTGCGCGCCTACCAGCACGACGGGTATCGCGACCTTGACCGTCAGGTTTAGGAAATATGCGGTCTCTTCCAAGGTGGCGGTGCCATGACCGATGACGATCCCGGCAAGATTGGGATGATCGATCACCACCTGGCGGCAGAGTGCGGCGAGGTCCTTCCACTCGGGAAAGCCGATGGCGGGGCTGACGATGTTACGATAGCGCACTGCGATGACGTCGGCGACGAGGGCGGTCTCGGGCCAGCGCTCCAGGATTTCATCGGCGTGCATGACGTGACCGGCGGCGCTGTAGTCCTGCAGATCCAGCGGTCCTCGGCCCAACGAGGCGATCGTGCCGCCGGTGCCGATGAAGGCCACTTTGGGTTTGGTCATGCCGCTTCCGTCAGAATCGGCGGACGGGCGCGATGCCAGTCGGTGTCTTGCTGGTAGGCATCGGCGACGTTGAGGATACGTGCCTCGGCGAACGGGCGGCCGGCGATCTGCAGCCCGATGGGACAGCCGTTCGGATCCAGCCCGCACGGCAGGGTGATCGCCGGCAGGCCGAGGTAGTTGAACGGCCTTGTGTTGGCCGACACCGCCATGAATTTGTGCTCGGTGCCCGGCGGCCCGAGGTCGATGTCGGTTTCGTCGAGGGTCGGCAGGCAGGTGCGGATGGTCGGCGTCACCAGGACGTCGACCTTGGAGAAGACCTCGGCGGCGAATGCCTGCAAGAGCGGGCCGCGGCGGCTGAGCGCCTCGACGTAATAGGCGGCGGGTATGGCGTATCCGGGATACATCCGGGCGCTGATATGGGCGCCGTAGGCCTGCGGATCGGATCGCATCCATTCGGCGTGGATCGGCGCGGCCTCGACGCGGGAAATGATGCCGCCATAGGCTGCAACCGCGTCCATCAATGGCAGGGCGATGCGACTGACGATGGCGCCGCGCTCGGACAGCACTCGTAGCGCTGTTTCCATTGCCGCGACGACCGGCGCGTCGGCGCCGTCGAGGAAAACGTTGGTCGGCACACCGATGCGCAGGCCTTGCAGGTTGTCGTCGATGGAATCCTCGTAGCGCGGCACCGGTTCGTGCGAACTGGTCGGGTCGAGCGGATCGTGCCCGGCGATCACCGTCAGGATCCGGGCGCAGTCGCGGGCGGTTCGTGCCAGCGGGCCGACGTTGTCGAGCGAGAACGACAGCGGCATGACGCCGTAGCGCGATACGCGGGTCTGGGTGGGCTTCAGTCCGGTTACGCCGCAGGCCGAGGCGGGCAACCGGACCGAGCCGCCGGTGTCCGATCCCAGCGCCATGTAGTTGCAGCGCGCCGCCACTGAAGCACCCGACCCTGACGACGAGCCGCCGGTGATGTAGGGCAGATTCCAGGGATTGTGGCAGTCGCCGAAGGTCTTGTTGTGACCGGTGGGGTTCTGCGCGAACTCGGCCATGTTCAGGCCACCGAAGCTGTAGGCTCCGGCCGCGGCGAGGCGTTCGATTACCGTGGCGGTTACGGTGGGACGGAAGTCGCGGCGCAGCGCCGATCCGCAGGTGCTGAGTTTGCCGGCCTGATAGTACATGTCCTTGTGGGCCATCGGCACGCCGTGCAGCGGACCCCGCGTGTGGCCTTGGCGTGGGGCTGCGTCGGCGGAGCGCGCGGCGGCCTCGGCGTGGTCGCGGTCTTGCCAGATCATCGCGTTGATGCGCGGATTGACCGCGTCGAGGTTGGCCCAGCAGGAATGCAGCAGGTCCAGCGAGGTGGCTTTGCCGGAGCCGACCGTTTCGGCGGCCTCGACCAGGCTGAGGTCGGCGAGACCCGCCATCACGGACGCTCCTTGGTCGCCTGCAGGGCTGCCTCGAAGCTGGATGGCTCGTCTTCGAAGGCGAGTGTGCCGCGCAGCGCTTCGAAGGCGCGGATGGTATCGGCCAGTTCCGATGCCAGGCGTTTTGCCGGGTCGTTGGGCGGTTCGATGCCGTGCCATCGCGCGATCGTTGCTTCAAATGAGGTGTCGAAAGCATCCATCTGTCGGCGTCTCCGGGTTCGTCGCCGGCGAGTAGGCAGTAAAACGCCAGGGTGGGCAATCCAGAGTGGGCAATCCAGAACGGGCAATGAGGGCGGGCATGCCGAAGCGGTCGGAACTGTACGAAACCAACGTGCCGAACCGGCTCGACCGGCTGCCGTGGAGCCGGTTCCACTGGCTGGTGGTCTTCGCGCTGGGGATCGCGTGGATTCTGGATGGGCTGGAGGTCACTGTGGTCGGGTCGCTGTCCGGGGCGCTGTCGGACAGTCCGACGCTGCATCTGACCGGCAGCCAGATCGGCGCCGCGGCCAGTGCCTATCTGGTCGGCGCGGTTGGTGGGGCGGTGTTTTTCGGCTGGCTGACCGACCGGCTGGGGCGCAAGAAGCTGTTCACGGTGACGGTGCTGGTCTACCTGGTCGCCACGATCGCCTGCGGACTGTCTTGGGACTTCTGGTCGTTCGCCCTGTTCCGGATGCTGACCGGTGCCGGGATCGGTGGCGAGTACGCCGCGGTCAATGCCACGATCCAGGAGTTGATCCCGGCCCGGCGTCGCGGTTTCACCGATCTGGTGATCAACGGGAGCTTCTGGCTCGGCGCGGCGATCGGCGCGCTGGGCGCAACCGTGGTGCTGGACCCGGCGATCATGCCGCCCGAGATCGGCTGGCGCGCGGCGTTCATCATCGGCGGCGTGCTGGGCTTTATCGTGGTGCTGCTGCGGCGCTTCCTGCCGGAGAGTCCGCGCTGGCTGATGACTCATGGCCAGCCGGAGGAGGCTGAAAAGATCGTCGGCGAGATCGAGGCGCGGATCGAGCGGGAGACCGGGAAGCCACTGCCTCCGGTGCCACCTGGCACGCTGACATTGCGCACCGATGTGCGGTCCTGGTTCAAGGTCGGGGCCAAGGCTCTGGTCACGACCTATCGGCGGCAGACCTGGCTTGGGGTGACGCTGATGGCGGCTCAGGCGTTCTGCTACAACGCGGTGTTCTTCACCTATGCGCTGATTCTGACCCGGTTCTACAATGTCGCCTCCGGCAGGGTCGGGCTGTTCCTGCTGCCGTTCGCGATCGGCAATTTTCTTGGGCCGCTGGTGCTGGGGCGGCTGTTCGACACGATCGGGCGGCGGATCATGATCACCGCGACCTATGGCCTGTCCGGCGTGCTGATGGTGGTGACGGGTTGGATGTTCGTCATGGGCTGGCTCGACGCGATGCAGCAGACGCTAGCCTGGACCGGGATTTTCTTCGTTGCATCGGCGGCGGCGAGTTCCGCCTATCTGACGGTGGGCGAGAGCTTCCCGTTGGAGGTGCGTGCGATCGCGATCGCGCTGTTCTACGCGTTTGGCACCGGGGTCGGCGGCGTCGCCGGGCCGGCGCTGTTCGGCGCGCTGATCGACACCGGGTCGAGGCTGTCGATCTTCTGGGGGTATTTGCTGGGCGGTGTGCTGATGGTGGTGGCGGCTGTCGTCGCCGGCTTCCTGGCGGCCAATGCCGAGCGACGTTCACTGGAGGACATTGCGCCGCCGTTGTCGGCGGTAGGCCGATAGACGGGTGTATCGACGGCTTTGCAGAGCGGGCGCGCCGGACTAGTGTCCCTTGTCCAAAGTTCGCCGTATCGGGCGAACATCAGACTCGCGACGCTAGCGCTTTATCTTCAGTGGCCTGCTGATCCAGACGTCCGCGGATTACGCGGCCGAATTATGGAGCAGGACACTGGCGTGTCATCCAACAAGACAAGGCCGCACCGCTTCATGACCGCTCGGACCCGTCTTGCCGTCGATATCGGGGGCACCTTCACCGACCTTGTGCTGGCGCTGCCCGGTCGGACTGTTTCGCGCAAATTGCTGACCACGCACGAGGCTCCCGACGACGCGGTGATCGCCGGGACGCGGGACATATTGGCCGAGGCCGGGATCGGCGGGTCGGCGGTGGATCTGGTGGTGCATGGCACGACGCTTGCCACCAACGCGCTGATCGAGCGCAAGGGCGCGCGCACCGCGCTGATCACCACGGCGGGGTTCCGCGATTCGCTGGAAATCGCCTATGAACATCGTTTCGAACAGTACGATCTCTATATGGAACGGCCGCGGCCGTTGGTGGAGCGCGACCTGCGGCTGGAGGTTGCCGAGCGGTTGGCGGCCGACGGGTCGGTGCTGATGGAACTGGACGAAGCGGCGCTGGGGCGGCTGATAGACGTGCTGAAGGCGCAACGGACCCAGGCTTTGGCGATCAGCTTCCTGCACTCCTACATCAATCCGGCGCACGAGGAGCGCGCCAGGGATATTCTGGGCGCCGCGCTGCCGGATCTGGCGATCACGCTGTCTTCGGAGGTGTGCCGGGAAATCCGCGAATATGAACGGACATCGACCACGGTTGCGAATGCCTATGTGCTGCCGTTGATGGCCAGGTACCTGGGGCGGATGCGGGATGGGTTTGGCGACATCGGTGTGACGTGCCCGTTGTTGCTAATGATGTCCTCGGGCGGGGTTTGCACGGTGGAGACCGCGACACGGTTGCCGGTGCGGCTGGTGGAAAGCGGACCGGCCGGGGGGGTTATCCTGGCGCGGCGGATCGCGGCGCTTGGCGGCTACGATCGGGCGCTGTCGTTCGACATGGGCGGGACGACTGCGAAGATCACCTTGATCGATGATTATGCGCCGCAGCAGTCGCGGCATTTCGAGGTTGCGCGGGCTTATCGGTTTGCCAAGGGCAGCGGGATCCCGGTGCGGATCCCGGTGATCGACATGGTGGAGATCGGTGCCGGCGGCGGGTCGATCGGGCGGGTGGATGAGTTGCGGCGGATCGTCGTGGGGCCGGACAGTTCGGGATCCGATCCGGGGCCGGCTTGCTACGGGCGTGGCGGTTCGGCGCCGACGGTCACCGATGCGGATGTGGTGCTGGGGCGGATCGACCCGGCGCGGTTCGCGGGCGGCAAGATCGGTCTCGATCCCTTGCTGGCGCGCCGAGCGGTGCTGACCGACATTGGATTACCATTGGAGATGGCGGCCGAGGAGGCCGCGCGCGGGATTGTCGAGATCGTCGATGAGACCATGGCCAGCGCGGCCCGAGTTCATGCAGTGGAAACGGCAAGGACACCGCAGGCCGCACAATGATCGCGTTCGGCGGCGCGGCTCCGCTGCATGCCGCGCGGATGGGCCAGAAGCTGGGTATCGAGCGGGTGGTCATCCCGGTCGATGCCGGCGTCGGGTCCGCGCATGGGTTCCTGGATGCGCCGATTGGCTATGAGGTCGCGCGGACGTTTCTGCTGGCGCTGGATGGGCTCGATCCCCGGGTGGTCGAACACTTGTTTCGCGACATGCGGGCGGAAGCGGAGGCGGTGGTGCGACTAGGGGTTCCGGCCGGCTTGCTTGCCGAACGGCGGACCGGGTTCATGCGGTATCGCGGTCAGGGACACGAGATCGCGGTGCCGCTGGATGACGCCGCGCTCGATCCCGCCGCGCTGCGGGGGGCGTTCGAGGCGGCCTACACACGGTTGTTTGGCCGGATCATTCCGGGCCTGGAAATCGAGGCGGTGACCTGGACCCTGGCGCTGTCGGAGCCTTACGCGTTGCCGCCGGCTGATCCGCGGGTTGAGGAGACCGCGCCAGCGGTGGCGCAAGGGACGCGGCGGATGGTCGAGGCCGATAGTGATCGGGCGATCGATGCGCCGGTGTATGGGCGCGGAACGCTTATGCCGGGAGCAACGCTTCGCGGACCGGCGGCGATCGTCGAGGATGGCACCACGACGATCGTTCCAACCGGGTTCGGGGCGCGTATCGGCCATGGCGGCGAAATCATCATCGAAGGAGACGCCGCATGAACGACCGCCGGACGATCCGGGAGCTCGATGTGCAGGTCATGTGGAACCGGCTGCTGTCGGTCGTCGAGGAGCAGGGGCAGACCCTGGTGCGCACCGCGTTCAGCACGTCGGCGCGGGAGGCCGGCGATATCTCGGCCGGCGTGTTCGACCTGGGCGGGCGGATGCTGGCGCAGGCGGTGACCGGGACACCTGGGCATATCAATACGATGGCGGCCTCGGTGGGGCATTTTCTGCAAGTTTTCCCGGTGGCCTCGATGAAGGAAGGTGATGTCTACATCACCAACGATCCTTGGAAGGGCACTGGGCACCTGTACGATCTGGTCGTGGTCTCGCCGACTTTCATGGACGGTCGGATCGTCGCGCTGTTCGCTTGCACGTCGCATCTGGTTGACATGGGTGGGGTCGGGCAGACACCGGAGGGCCGGCAGATCTGGCACGAAGGGCTGTTCATCCCGCTGCTGCGGCTGGTGCGCGGCGGCGAAATGAACGAGGACCTGCTGGCGATGATCCGCGCCAATGTGCGCGAGCCGGTGCAAGTGATCGGCGATGTCTACGCCCTGATCGCCTGCAACGAAATCGGCAGCCGCCGGCTGGTTTCGATGATGCGTGAGTTCCGGCTGGACGATCTTGACATGCTGGGTGAGGAGATCATCAGCCGCAGCCGGCGGGCGATGTCCGAAGCTATCGGGAAGCTGCCGAAGGGGACGTGGACGAACAGCATGCGGATCGACGGCTATGAGGCGCCGCTCGATCTGGTTGCGTCGATAACCATTGCCGAGGACACCATCCATGTCGATTATACCGGCACGTCGGGGATGTCGACCTACGCTATCAACTGCCCGCTGTGCTATACGGAAGCCTATACAACGTTCGGGATCAACTGCGTGGTGGCGCCGAGCGTTCCGAACAATGCCGGGACGCTGGATGCGGTGAAGGTGACGGCGCCGCCGGGAACCATCGTCAGTGCGACGTATCCGGCGGCGGTGTATGCACGATCCTCGATCGGCCACATGATGCCTGATGTGGTTTATGGCGCGTTGGAGCAGGCCATTCCGGGCCGGGTGCCGGCTGAGGGCACATCCAACCTGTGGAGCCTGAAGATGGTTGCCGGCCATGGGCTGACCGGCGTCGGCGCGGGGTCCGGCACGCCGTTCATGGTCATGAGTTTCCATTCCGGGGGTGCCGGCGCGCGACCCAAGCAGGATGGGCTGTCGGCGACGCCGTTCCCGTCCGGCGTTCGCAACGTGCCGGTCGAGGCGACCGAGGCGATCACGCCGCTGGTGATCTGGCGCAAGGAGTTGCGGCAGGATTCCGGCGGGGCGGGGCGGTATCGCGGTGGTCTGGGGCAGGTGATGGAAGTCAGCTCCCGCGAGGATGCCGCGTTCGGTCTGTTCGCCGGGTTTGAACGGGTGAAATTTCCGGCGCGCGGGCGCAACGGCGGCGGTCCCGGTCAGCGCGGGGCGGTGTCGCTGAAGTCGGGGGTCG
The DNA here is from genome assembly GCF_965277825.1 of Rhodopila sp. Classification (NCBI taxonomy): domain Bacteria; kingdom Pseudomonadati; phylum Pseudomonadota; class Alphaproteobacteria; order Acetobacterales; family Acetobacteraceae; genus Rhodopila; species Rhodopila sp. The sequence continues at coordinate 3,531,761 of NZ_OZ255846.1, forward strand.
GGTTGCAGCCGAAAGGTCTGCAGGTCGTGCCGTCGGGAGAACGGCTGGTCATCGAGATGCCGGGTGGTGGCGGCATGGGTCCGGCGGCGGAGCGGGACCCGGCGGCGGTGCGACGGGACGTGCGGCTGGGATATTTGTCGGCCGAGGCGGCGAAACGCGAATACGGTGTCGATTAGGCGGGGCGGTTGGGGCAGTTGGGCCAACTGGGCGTTGCCTTCGGCAAGCTTGGCAGAACCGCCGCCGGGCAACGGATCATGCGGCTTCGACCGGTGGCCAGCCGGACCCTGATTACGCCTAGACTAATTGATTCGATGCCGGATCGCTTGAGCGTTCGCACGGTGGTGTGATCGCACGCAACCTCGACAGTCGGAAATTGATCGTGCGTAACTTCCTCGTAAGATGGGGGAGGTCGGCAGAATGAGCAGAACAGCTCACGGTTTCGACTTGACTATGCTGCTGCGGCGTGGGGTCCGATCTGCACTGATGATCGCGGCGCTTGGCTTTGTTGCATCTCTTGGCGCCAGTGTGCCGGCGCTCGCCAGCCAGTGCTCGCAGCTCGCCAGCGGACTATCACTGCAACTGGAAAATGGCGCCACGGTCGTTGGCCCGGTCACGGTGCAGGACATTACCTCGGGCAGCTACACACCGGCGGGAAGCGCCTCGCCGATAACCGGCTTGCCACCGTTTTGCCGCGTGGCGCTGGACATCTCCTCGACCGGCGATGCCAGCCAGTCGCAAATCCTGGTTGAGGTCTGGATGCCCGATTCGGGCTGGAACGGCCGCTATCTAGGCACCGGAAATGGCGGCTTTGCCGGTGCAATCAGCACGGCGGCGCTCGCCGGTGGATTGCTGGAGGGTTACGCGGTCGCCAACACGGATTTGGGCACCGGCGTGCTGTACCACTGTAACTCGCTGTACTGCGGTGGGCGCACCGGACTTGGCGGGCCGCCCGCGGGGTTGAATGGGCATCCCGATTCGATCAAGGACTTTGGCTACCGGGCCACCCATCTGATGACCGTGGCGGCCAAGCAGGTGGTGAGTGCGTTTTATGGCAGTCCCGCGCCGCACAGCTATTTTGCCGGCTGCTCCACCGGCGGCCAGCAATCGCTGATGGAGGCGCAGCGCTTCCCTGAAGATTATAACGGCATTCTGGCCGGAGCGCCGGCCTATGACCGGACGCATCTGCATATGTCCGGATCGTGGCCCTATGCCTGGACGCATGCTTCGAGCTCCAGCCTGTTGACCGTGCCGGCATTGTCGCTGATCAACAATAGCGTGCTGGCAAAATGCGGCGGTCACGACGGTGGCCTTGCCGGAGAAGGGTTTTTGACTCAGCCGGCGGCCTGCCGCTTCGATGCCCGGGCGTTGCAATGCAGCGGGGCTGAGACTGACGTGCCTTGCACTGATCCCAATGCAACCTCATGCACCTGCCTGGCGCCTGAGCAGGCCTCCGCGATGGATGCGATCTGGCACGGCCCGGTGGACGATCGGGATCGCCGGCTGCAGCCAGGCTTCCTGCGCAGCAGTGAGACGCCGGTGCCGTTGACGGCGGCGAATCCGGTCGGAAACCTGGGCCTGGTCTGGGCTGAAGCAGGGAACGAGCCGCCATTCGATGGCCTGATCTTCTGGGCCTTGGGGCCGGACTGGAAATGGCAAGATTTTTTCGCCGACGCCACCGATCCGGTCGCGATGCTGTCCTCGGAAATCAGCGCCATCGACAACTCGCGGGTGGGCGACATGAGCTTTGCCCAGGCACTGAACGCGACCAGTGCTGATCTGGGCGCGTTTCGCGACAACGGCAGCAAGCTGATACTGTACCAAGGCTGGTCCGATCCGCTGATTCCGGGCTACGTGGCGGTGGATTACTGGCGAGCGCTGCGCCGCGGTGATGCGTCGAAGCTCGCTGACTATGCCCGGCTGTTCATGGCGCCGGGCATGTGGCACTGCAGTGGCGGTCCTGGCCCGAATGCGTTTGGCGGGCAGGATCAGGTGGCTTCGCCGAAGCCGGGCGATCCGACCGACGATGCTTTGGCGGCATTGACCAACTGGGTGGAGAAAGATGTGGCGCCGACCCAGATTCTCGCCACCAAGTATGTCAATGATGTGCCGGCGCAGGGCATCGCGTTGCAGCGGCCGATTTGCCAATACCCTCGGCACGCGGCTTATCGTGGCTCCGGCGACTCGAAAGATCCGGCAAGCTTCGAGTGCGTGCGCGACGAAGGCGATCGGATTCTTGCACCGGCACCGATCTACGGGCCATAGGGCGCTGGCGGCCGTTCGCGTCTGCCCGGCTGGCGCACGGGCGGCGCTGACCTAGCCACGCGGCCTGGGCAAGGGACGATTTGGCGTTCGAAACCGCCGACTCGGGCCCCGCGCTATCCTCCCTGCCCTGCCCGCGCTATACCCCGGCAATGGCTGCGGCGCGTTCCCTGATTCGCATTGCCGTCAACGTTGCCATCGATGGCGGCCTGGCGGCCTTATCGGTGCCGGTGGCGCGTTGGCTCGCTGAGCCGGCGGCCGCCGCGCTTTATCCGATTTGGACCATCCCATTGGGCGCGGTGTGCCTGTTGCTGGCGGGGATACCGTTCCGGCTTTCGTTGCAATACTGGCGGTTCGCAGCGATCGGTGATCTGCTGACGGTTGCCGCCAGTGCCGCGGCCAGTGCCGCGCTGTTCAGCGCGGTGATGCTGGTCGCATCGGCGGCGCCGCGCAGCGTCGGGTTTCCGTTTATTCATGCGCTGACGTTGTTGCTGTTCCTCGGCGCGCCGAGGGTCGGCTACCGCTGGCGCCGTGGTCGCCCGATGACCAGGCCGGCGCAACTCGACGCTGCCTCCATCCTGCTGATTGGCAGCATCGAGGACGCCGATCTGTTCATCCGGGCGCTGTCGCAGGATCGCCGCCAGGCGTTCCGGGTGGAGGGGCTGCTTGCGTCGTCGGATCGTCAGACCGGCCGGCGCATCCAGGGCCACCGCATCCTGGGTTCGCTCAATGACGCCGCCACGGTGCTGGCGCAACTGCAGGCCGAGGACCGGCTGCCGGGCACGCTGGTGTTTGTCACGCCGGAACTGTCTGGCGCTCGTCTCGCCCAGGTCGTGGCACAGGCTGACCGATTTGGTTTGCAGGTGCGCCAGGCTCCTCGGCCCACCGCGCTTGCTGATCCCGACCAGCCGCGCCCGGTCGAGCTTCGCCCGGTCGCGATCGAGGACCTGCTCAATCGGCCGCAGGTGCCGCTGGATCGCGATGGCATGGCGCGGCTGATCCAGGGACGGCGGGTGATCGTGACCGGCGCGGGGGGGACGATCGGCAGCGAATTGGCGCGCCAGGTGGCCGCGTTCGGTCCGGGGACGCTGATCCTGTTGGACAATGGCGAATACGCGCTGTGGCAGATCGATCTGGAGTTGGCGGAGACCCATCCGCAGGTGAACCGCCGCGCGCTGATCGCCGACATTCGTGACGAAGCGCGAATCCGAGCGGTGTTCGAGGAAAACCGACCGGATTTGGTTTTCCACGCGGCGGCGCTGAAACACGTGCCGATGGTGGAGGCCAACCCGCTGGAGGGCATGGCGACCAATGCGGCAGGCACGCGTCATGTGGCTGATGCGGCGCGTGCGAGCGGGGCGGCGGCGATGGTGCTGATCTCGACCGACAAGGCGGTCAACCCGACCAGCGTGATGGGTGCGTCCAAGCGCCTGGCCGAGATGTACTGCCAGGCGTTGGATATTTCGGCGCGATCGTCGCATCAGGGCATGCGCTGCGTGACCGTTCGGTTCGGCAACGTGCTGGGGTCCACCGGGTCGGTGGTGCCGCTGTTTCAGCGTCAGCTTGGCCGCGGCGGCCCGCTGACCGTCACCCATCCCGACATGCAGCGCTATTTCATGACGGTGCGGGAAGCGGTGGGGCTGGTGCTGCAAGCCAGCGTGCTGAGCGTTAGCGGGGCATCGCTGCCGGCGGGCGAAAACGGCGGTATTTTCGTGCTCGACATGGGCGAACCAGTGAAGATCGTCGATCTTGCTCGGCAGATGATCCGGCTTGCCGGATTGCAGCCAGAGCAGGATATCGAGATCCGCTTCACCGGACTGCGTCCGGGTGAGAAGCTTTATGAGGAACTGTTCCACGGCAAGGAGCCTCCGGTGCCGACCGGTTATGCGGGCCTGTTGATGGCGACGCCTCGCACCGCCGACCCCGCCATTGTCGGGCGCGCGATCGAGGAGATCGGCAGCGCCTGCCGGGGCGGACAGGTGAAACTGGCGTTGACCCTGCTGGGCGGGCTGATTCCCGAATTCGAGCACAACATCGACGGGTCCGCCGGCGAAGTTCGCGCCTGAGCGCGCGCCGCCGCCGGATCGTGCTTTACGTCTTCGCAGCAAGGCCAGGATTTCATGAGCGACAAGCAGCCGATTCCGTTTCTTGATCTGAAGGCGCAGCAGCGGCGGATCGCCGCTGACTTGCGCCGCCGCCTGGATACCGTGCTGGAGCATTGCCAGTTCGTGCTCGGCCCCGAAGTTGGCGAGCTGGAGGCGGCTCTGGCGAAGTTCTGCGGCGCGCGATACTGCGTCGCTGTCAGTTCCGGCACGGATGCGTTGCAGATCGCGATGATGGCCGAGGGGATCGGCCGCGGCGACGCGGTGTTCCTGCCCGCCTTCACCTATACCGCGACGGCCGAGGTGCCGCTGCTGCTGGGCGCCACGCCGGTGTTCGTCGATGTCGATCCGCGCAGTTTCCAGATCGACCCGGCGCACCTGGCGCAGCGAATCGAACAGGTCCGAGGCGCCGGGACGCTGCGGCCGCAGGCGATCATCGGGGTGGACCTGTTTGGCCAGGCGGCGGATTGGCCGGCACTGCTGGAGATTGCCCGGCGCGACGAGCTGTTCCTGCTCGACGACCTTGCGCAGAGTTTTGGCGCTAGCCTGGGCGGGCGGATGCTGGGGTCGCAGGCCGATGCGACGGCGACGAGTTTCTTTCCGTCGAAGCCGCTGGGCGCCTATGGCGATGGCGGCGCGCTGTTCACCGAGGATGAGAGCCGGGCCGAGCTTTACCGCAGCCTGCGCACGCATGGCGAGGGCAAGACGCGCTATGAGGTGCTGCGCACTGGTGTGAACGGCCGGCTGGACTCGATCCAGGCGGCGGTCCTGCTGGCCAAGCTGGCGGTGTTCCCGGAGGAGCTCGAGGCCCGCGAGCGGATCGCGGGGGCCTATGACCGGCGGTTGGGCAATGCCGTACTGACGCCGCAACGGGTTCCCGATAGCACCAGCGCGTGGGCGATCTATTCCATCCTGTTGCCGGACGAGGGGGCGCGCGATCGGACCCAGGCGGCGTTGCGCGCCGACGGCGTGCCGAGTGCGATCTATTATCCGCGGCCGCTGCATCGCCAGCCGGCGTACAGCGCGGCGCATGACGGGACGGCGCTGCCGGTTTCGGAGGACCTGGCTGGGCGGATTCTGGCTCTGCCGATCCATCCGGACCTGACGGACGACGATGTCGAACGGGTCTGCGCGGCGGTGCTGGGGACGGTGGCTTAGGGACGGCTGGCGCGCTGGGGGAAGCCGTTGGACCGTTCCAAGTCTATCCAGGCACTTGAAGGCAACGTCTGGGCGCCCCCGCGCTTTCGTCGTATGTGGCCGCAACCTGCTTTGCCCTTCGTCAGAAACCACTGTCCGAGCTCACCAATGAGGAAATCAGGGTCGGACTGGAACAGCACGTCGGGGTGGAGTATTTGGCTCCTTTGGCGGTTAAACGGCTCGAGATCGATCCGCTGGTCGAGGCACGCTTGTACCGGGGCGATCTGCTAGAAAGTCTGTTGAACGTGCCCGTTAGTTACTGGGATGGTCATACGTCGATCCGGGAGGAAACGGCGGGTATCGCAGCCGTTGCGCTGAAATCGCTTGCGGGCTGTTCTGATTTCTCGCGGGAAGAGATTTTCCCCGTCTTGCGACAGGCGCATGATCGTTTTACCGGTAAGTGCAAATCGCGAGATTGGATACGGTCACGAAATGGGAAAGTTCCACCAGGTGGTTAACAAGAAGGTATCTATACTTGGGCCAGCTGCCGCCGTGGCCGGAAGCGTCGATACGGAGACGGTGGCCGATGATGGAACGCCCAGCAACAATCGGGCGTAGAACAAACAAGTCCAGGACGTAGTCAGGATCTTGCGGTTGACCAAGCCGCCAAGGGATCTCCTCAACGACGAAATTTCTGGCCAGAACATGGGCTTATGCAAATATTGAATCGGGCCAAGGATATGTTTGGAAAATGACTCCCGATTCGTTCGAGACTTCCCCTGACGAACCGGAAAATGTACTTCTGCCTTTGTTCGGTCAGCTTGCATGGTTGGTCAAGCGCGGCCACGGATCGTTTCTGACGATCGAGTTTGGCTCGCCACACTTGGTCGTTCGAGAGCCGATTGCCGCACCGCCCGACAGAGAACCGCTAGCGCGGAAAATGTTGGCAAGACGGCGGGTCTTCATATTCGGCGATTGGCACTTTTGGGTGGAACACTCGGACTGGCAGCTCAGTGTCCGCAGTGACACCGTCACCAGCGAAGACATGGACCGGGCCCGGGTTGACGAGTGCCTCAAAGAACTCGATGGCCAACGCCTGCTGTCCGTCAAACCTGGAGATACCCCGCACTCCGTCCTTCTCGAATTCGATCTAGGGGCGTCGTTGCGCATATGTCCGGCGAGTTATGCCAGCGATGAGGACGCGCAGTGGAGCCTTTACGTGATGGATGGCGATATTTTGTCGTACCGGACAGACGGTCGATTGGATCGTGAAGCGCCATCCGGCGATCCTCCTGGCCAGCCCTCAGGCTGACGCTCGCGAAGAACTTCGGGCGCGAACCGTGCACCTCCGACCCAAACGCTGGCAGAACAGCTTAGCGCCCGGGCCATTTGGCGAACAGAGCGGTGTTTAAGAACACCGAGATAGCATCGGCGTTGGAGTTAAATTCATCCAAAAACGCGTCCTGGTTCGAAGCCGAATGGGCTCAATCCAGAAATCTGTCAGTGATCGCGAGGCAAATGAGCTCCGATTTCGGTAGCCTTGCCCGATTGCGGTAGCCACGACTGGCTGACATGCACCCGTCATCGTCGATCCGGCCCTTCCGGTTAGGCCACCCTTGACTCCGCTCACGAAAACTCTATCTCGACTTCGCGGCACTAAACTCCGATAACCGCACCAGTGCTTAACCCCGGCCCGCGCCCATGCGACGCGGGCAAGTCGTGTTTCCAGGAAACGCGCATACCACGGCCAATCCCGGGCGCGGCCCGGACATCCGTAACGGAACCAACCGACCTCATGGCAGCATCCGCCTCCGTTCGCGCACACGAGCCTGCGCAAGACCATTTCAAAGGCGAGGATTTCGCCTCCCTGCTCGACGAGACCCTGGGCAGTGACACCGGCTTTGACGGCTCCGTCGTCACCGGCCGCGTCGTCCGCCTGACCGACGAATTTGCCGTCGTCGATGTCGGCCTGAAGTCCGAGGGCCGGGTCGCGCTCAAGGAATTCGGCCCGCCCGGCGCCAAGCCGGACGTCAAGCCCGGCGACATGATCGAACTCTATGTCGAGCGCTATGAAGACCGAGACGGCGCGATCATCCTGTCGCGCGAGAAAGCCCGCCGCGAGGAAGCCTGGACCAACCTGGAAAAGGCGTTCGAGGCGCAGAAGCGCGTCGACGGCACGATCTACGGCCGGGTCAAGGGCGGCTTCACCGTCGATCTTGGTGGCGCCGTCGCGTTCCTTCCCGGCAGCCAGGTCGATATCCGCCCGGTGCGCGATGTCGGGCCGCTGATGGGTTCGCCGCAGCCGTTCCAGATTCTGAAGATGGACCGGGCGCGCGGCAACATCGTGGTATCCCGCCGCGCGGTATTGGAAGAAACTCGCGCCGAACAGCGCAGCGAGCTGATCCAGGGCCTGAAAGAGGGCATGATCCTGGATGGCGTGGTGAAGAACATCACCGACTACGGCGCGTTCGTCGATCTGGGCGGCGTCGATGGCCTGCTGCATGTCACCGATATCGCCTGGCGGCGGATCAACCACCCGTCCGAGGCGTTGACCATTGGTCAGCAGGTCAAGGTGCAGGTGATCCGCTTCAACTCCGACACCCAGCGGATCAGCCTCGGCATGAAGCAACTAGAAGCGGACCCCTGGGAGGGGGTCGCGGCGAAGTATCCGCCGGGCGCCAAATACTCCGGCCGCGTCACCAACATCACCGACTACGGCGCCTTCGTGGAGCTGGAGCCGGGGGTCGAGGGCCTGGTACACGTTTCGGAAATGTCCTGGACCAAGAAGAACGTCCATCCCGGCAAGATCGTGTCAACTAGCCAGGAAGTCGACGTCATGGTGCTGGACGTGGACAGCTCGAAGCGGCGGATTTCGTTGGGTCTCAAGCAGGTGCAGCGCAATCCGTGGGAGGAGTTCGTCGAGCAGCATCAAATCGGGTCCGAGGTCGAGGGCGAGATTCGCAACATCACCGAGTTCGGCCTGTTCATCGGGCTGTCCGCCGACATCGACGGCATGATCCACATGTCGGACCTGTCATGGGACGAGGCCGGAGAGGCGGCGATGGCTGGCTACGAGAGGGGCCAGACGGTCAAGGCAAAGGTGCTCGACGTCGATGTCGAGAAGGAGCGCATCAGCTTGGGGATCAAACAGTTGCGCGACGACCCGGCGGCGACGATCCTCGACACCGTCCACAAGGGCGATGTGGTGACCTGCATCGTCAGCGCGGTTCAGGCCAACGGCATCGAGGTGAAGGTCAACGATGTCCTGACCGGCTTTATCCGGCGTGCCGAACTTGCTAGGGACAAGGGTGATCAGCGCCCCGACCGGTTCGCCGTCGGCGAGAAGGTCGATGCCAAGATCACGGCGGTCGATCGTCAGTCGCGCAAGCTGACGCTGACCATCAAGGGCAAGGAAGTCGAAGAAGAAAAACAGGCGATGGCCGAGTTCGGGTCCTCCGATTCCGGCGCCTCGCTGGGCGACATCCTTGGGGCGGCGATCCGTCGCCGCAACCAGCAGTCTCAGGACAGTTGACGACAAGCGGCATAATCGGTGTCGCTGGAGACTGATCTGATATTGGACAGGCGGCGCCTCAAGCGCCGCCTGGTGTTTTGGCGGGTGTTCGCCGTCGTGGCTTTGGTCGTCGCTGCGCTGGCTGGTCTGCGCGGTGGCGGACTAGCACCCGAAGGCGCCCACATCGAACGGGTCACGGTCAACGGCCTGATAACCGACGACAGAAAGCTGACTCAGGCAGTCAATGGGCTGGCCAATGACGACCACGTAAAAGCGGTGATTGTGTCGATCGACAGTCCCGGAGGCAGCGTGGCGGGCGGCGAGACTTTGCACGATGCGATCGCGCGCGTCGCCGCGAAGAAACCGGTGGTGGCGACCATGGGTGGGCTCGCGGCATCCGCGGGCTACATGATCGCGGTTCCGGCAAGTCGGATCTTTGCCCGCGAATCGACGCTGACCGGTTCGATCGGCGTTCTGCTGCAAACCGGGGATATTTCTGGACTGCTCGGGAAGCTGGGGATCAACGCCGAGGTTGTTCGTTCCGGGCCGCTGAAGGATGAGCCGAGCCTCGTGCGTCCGCTGTCGCCCGAGGGCAAAGCGGTGCTGCAGGGGCTGGTCAACGATATGTATGATCAGTTTGTCGGCATGGTTGCTGCAGGCCGCCACCTCGATCCGGCGAAAGTTCGTTCGCTGGCGGATGGCAGAGCGTACACCGGGCATCAGGCACTGGGTCTGGGGCTGGTGGACGCGATCGGCGGCGAACGGGAAGCCAGGGATTGGCTGGCGTCGGCAAAAGGGGTGCCGGCCGGCCTGCCGGTGCAGGATCTGTCCGATGGCGGCATCGCCAGCCACGCATTGTCGGGTGAGCTTGGGATGGTCGTATTGGACGTGTGGAAAAGTCTGATTTCACAAAGCGTTAGTCTTGACGGCGCTTTGGCCGTCTGGCAACGTTCCGGGAACTGACGGCCCCGGGGGATGCCTTGACCAAATCCGAACTGATCGCGGAGTTGGCGACCGCCAATCCGCATTTGCGTGGCCAAGATGTGGAAACAATAGTCGCGACGATATTCGAGGAGATAACCTTCGCCCTTGCTCGCGGCGAGCGCGTGGAACTGCGCGGATTCGGTGCTTTCACCGTGAAACACCGAGATGCCCGAACCGGACGCAACCCGAGGACTGGTGACTCTGTTTCGGTGGATGAGAAATCCGTGCCTTTCTTCAAGGCCGGCAAGGAGCTGAGGTTGCGGGTGAATGCCGGCAAGATACCCCGCACCACCTCGGCGGAACGCAAAAAGGCCTGAGGGGTCCAGGTTGGCCATGGTTTTCTTGATCGTCACATTCTTGCTCTGCCTGCCACTGGTGTTGTTCTTGCTGTCCAACACCGAGGTCGTTCGGCTGGGCGTGTGGCCGACCGACTACGGCCTCGAGGTTCATCTGTCGATCGCCATCCTGGTTGCCATGGCGATCGCCTTTCTGCTTGGGGCGTTGGTGGTCTGGGTTTCCGAACTGTCGCAGCGGCGGCGGGCACGCCGGGCGGAGCAGAAGGTACGATTGCTGGAAGCGCAGATCGAGGCAATGCGTCCGGCGAATGCCCCGCGGATGTCACTGCCCCCTACGGCTTGATGAACGCCCGGCGGAACGGCACCCTTATGCCGCGTTCGAGGCCTGGACCGTTACCTGTGCCAGAGATTGGGTTGGCATGAAACCGCCTGCACAGCACCCTAGGCTGGTGCGTTCGGCCGTCAGCTAATGCAAACCGCGAGCAGGCTGATCGTTGCGCTGGACACAGCCGATCTCGGCCGGGCACGGTCATGGGCCGATGCCGTCAGTCGACATGTCGGACTGCTGAAAGTTGGCCTCGAGTTCTTCCTGGCGAATGGCGCCCCGGGCTTCGCGGCCATCGGCGGCGCTCCGATCTTCCTGGACCTGAAGCTGCACGACATACCCAACACGGTAGCTGGTGCGGTGCGGGCGGTGCTGCCGCTGAAGCCCAGGATGCTGACCGTTCACGCAGGCGGCGGACCGGCGATGATCCGGGCCGCGCATCAGGCCGCGGCAAGTGCGGGTGACGACCGCCCGATGATCCTGGCTGTAACGGTATTGACCAGCCTGGATCAGGAAGATCTCTTCGGCGTTGGAGTAGCCGGCCCTGTAGTCGAACAGGCACTCCGCCTCGGCCGCCTTGCCGTCGAATGCGGTGCCGACGGGCTTGTCTGCAGTCCGCAGGAGGTTGCCCCATTGCGCCAGGCGCTTGGCGCCTCGGTCAAGCTGATCGTCCCGGGAATCCGCCCGGCCGGATCGAGCGCCGACGATCAGGGGCGCACCATGACCCCGGCCGACGCGATCGCGGCCGGCGCGGATTGGATCGTGGTCGGGCGCCCGATCACGGGTGCGAGCGATCCAGGCCTGGCCGCGGCCGACATCGCCGTCGGTATCCGATGACCAAGGTCAAGATCTGCGGTGTCAACGATCCGATCGCATTCGACACGGCGGTCGAGGCTGGGGCCGACTGGGTCGGATTCGTGTTCTTCCCCCCCTCCCCTCGGTACATCACTCCGGAGACTGCCCGCGCGTTGTCACGCCGAAGCACCGCCGGGCCGATCCGCGTCGGCCTGTTCGTGGATCCGACGCTGGCGACGATCGCTCAGGTGCTCGATGTGGTGGCGCTCGACGTGCTACAGATCTACGGCGCGCCGGAAGCGCTGGCCGCGATCGAGGGGCGGTTTGCCCTGCCGGTCTGGCGCGCGATCGGCGTCGGCAGCGGCGCCGATCTTCCGCTCGATGCGTGGGGCGCCGAGCGGCTTGTGCTTGAGGCCAGGACGCCAGCGGGGGCAGACCGGCCGGGCGGCAACGCGACGACGTTCGATTGGTCGGTTCTGCGCGGCTGGTCGGCGCCGGCGCGTTGGGTATTGGCGGGTGGCCTGACCGTGGGCAATATCGCAAGCGCGGTCGGTCAAACCGGTGCCGAATCGGTCGATGTCTCGTCCGGGGTTGAAAGCAGCAGAGGCGTGAAGGATGCAGCCCTGATCAGGGCGTTTATTACCGCTGCAAAGGGCGTATAGCGGCCTGCCTACTGCTTCCTGGCCGCTTCCAGTTCACGCTGCAGCCGCTCGATCTCAGCGCGAAGGGCTTCGATCTCGGTTTCAGGGGCGGTGGACGGGTTGGCACTTTCGGTGCCGCGATAGAATGGCGTGAACAGGCTGAATGCCCGTTCCATCATCGCCATATTTTGCCGGCCGACTTCCTCGATATTGCCGAACGGAAATAGTGTACCCATGGTCTTTTGCATCGCCGCGCGCATCTGCTCTTGCTGCTGAGCGAACGAAGTCATGGCATGTTCGAGGTATTTGGGCACCAATCCCTGCATCGACCCGCCGTACAAACCAATCAGTTGGCGCAGGAAGTTGATCGGCAACAGATTCTGACCCTTGCCCTCTTCCTCGACGATGATCTGGGTCAGTACGCCGCGGGTGATGTCGTCGCCGCTTTTGGCGTCATAGACGACAAAATTCCGCCCTTGCCGAACCATGTCGGCCAAGTTGTCCAGCGTGATGTAGCTGGAGCTCTCGGTGTTATAAAGTCGCCGGTTCGCATACTTCTTCACCACGACCGGAGGCTTTTCGCCGGCATCTGTTTCCGGCAGGGTCGCAACGGGCACAGCCATGCATACCTCGCATTTATAGCTTTTCCTACCGCGTATTTCGCAGGTGCGATAGGGTGAATCCGTTCCTGATCCCTGCGGGTTGGGTGGGTTTGACGTTTCGCGGCCGACTGCATCGCCCAGGGTCCGGCTTGCGAGGAGGACGGATGCGGCATGGCAAGGGACGCCGGTTTGGACGATACCGAACGTGCCGACGAGGGAGGGGAGACCAATGGCCGCGATCTTGGGGGCCGCGATCTTGGGGGCCGCGACTCTGGCCGGCACGAAGCCGGGTTGGACGGCACCGATCCGCACGGCGGCGATACCCCGGACGCCCGCAAGCTGGCGCAGGATTGGATCACCCTGTGGCAGAGCGAACTCTCGGCGATCGCGGCAGACCCCGAAATCCGCGAAACGTGGCAGACGATCATGGGGCTTTGGGCGGGCAGCATGTCGGCGGTCCTGCGCGGGCTTCTGCGCGACCCAGCCGCACATGACCAAACGCACCGACGCCCCCGGGCCGCTGATGCGGCGCGGCCCGCGGCCTCTGCTGCTGCACCTGACGCTCGCGATGCTGAGATCGAACGTCTCGCGCGCCACGTCGCCGCTCTGGAACGCCGATTGGGGGAACTCGAACGTGGCGGCGATCCTGCGATCGGTCCAAAACGCGGTGCGGGACGCAAACCACGGCGTTGATTTCCCTGCCGCTTTGGTGGCTGAGACGCTGCGCCAGGACGCCGCACTGATCGAAGGCATCGCGGCCTATCGACGACACGACTGGCGGCGAACGCTGATTGACCCGCCAGCGATCTGGTCGGAGGGTGGCACGCGGTTGCTGGACTATGGCTCGGTCGCGGACCCGCCGGTTCTTTTCGTGCCGAGCCTGATCAATCGATCCTATGTGCTCGATCTGGACCAGAACCACTCGATGCTGCGTTGGTTGGCGGGTCAGGGTGTCAGGCCGTTGCTGCTGGATTGGGGCTGGCCGGAGGCAATCGAGCGGCGGTTCAGCTTGACTGACTATGTGGCTGGCCGGATGGAGCGGGCGATGGCCGCCGCCGCGGAGGCCGCCGGTCAGCCGCCGGTGCTGGCAGGCTATTGCATGGGGGGCACGCTAGCGGTGGCGGCGGCGCAACGGCGGCCGGACCTGATCAGCGGGCTGGCGTTGCTGGCGGCGCCATGGGACTTCCATGCGCCCGACCCGGAACGAGCGATCCAGGCGGCGCGGACGCTGCCTCTGCTGGAACCAGCCTTGGCGTTCGGCGACGCGCTTCCGGTCGATCTGCTGCAATCGCTGTTTGCGCTGCTGGACCCTTGGGGGGTTGCCGAGAAATACCGCGATTTTGCCCGGCTGCCGCAACGCGGCGCGCGTGCGAGGCTTTTCGTGGCGCTGGAGGACTGGCTGAACGACGGCGTGCCGCTGGCGGCCGAGGTCGCCCGCGCCTGCCTCGGCGAGTGGTACGGCGAGAACGCGCCCGCCCGGGGCAACTGGCGAATTGCCGGCCTGCCGGTCGATCCGACCGCGATCAGCAAGCCGAGCTTCGTTGCGATCCCCGGCCGGGATCGTATCGTGCCGCCCGAATCGGCTCGTCCGCTGGCCGAACTGATCCACGGTGCTGTCCTGCATCAGCCTGCGGCCGGCCACATCGGCATGGCGGCTGGTGCCCGGGCGGAATTCTCGCTGTGGCGTCCGTTGCGCGAATGGCTGGGCGACCTGCCAGGGTTCGCTTGACCGGAAACCGTGCCGGGTTTTTCCTGGTTCGACATCTGGGAGGTCCAACATGGCCGGCAAGCAACCCGTGGCTATCGTGTTCGATACGTTCGGTTCGGTTGTCGATTGGCGATCCAGCCTGATCGCCGACCTCACCGCGCATGGCTCCAAACGCGGGGTGAGCGCCGATTGGCCGGCTTTGATCGATGCATGGCGAGCCGCCTATCAGCCCTCGATGCAAAGGGTGCGCAGCGGCGAGATACCATGGATGACGCTGGATAAGCTGCATCGCGCCTCGCTGGACCGTCTTGTAGCCGAGTTCGGAATCAAGAACTTGTCCGAGGACGACCTGGTACACATCAACCTGGGCTGGCATCGTCTGCATCCCTGGGCTGATGCCATACCTGGCCTGACGCGGCTGAAGTCGCGCTTCATCATCGGGCCGCTGTCGAACGGGAATGTCTCGCTGTTGCTCGACATGGCGAAATTCGCCGGCATTCCCTGGGACATGATCTTCGGGTCGGATTTGTTCGGGCATTTCAAACCCGATCCGGAGACCTATCTTGGCGTCGCCAGGATGCTGGATTTGCGGCCGGACCAGGTGATGATGGCGGCGGCGCACAACGGTGACCTGGCCAAGGCACGGGCCTGCGGACTGCTTACCGCGTTCTTCCCGCGCCCGGCAGAATATGGGCCGCACCAGCAAAGAGACTATGCGGCGGATCAGGATTGGGACATCGTCGCGACCGACATTCAGGACATGGCCGGACGTCTTGGGGCGTGATGCCAAACTTGCATTTCGCTGTGACGGCACGCACTTGATTGATGTCGACAGTACGCGGCAAGTCGCGGGATGAACCGCGGACAGGAGGAGCAAAGACATGGATGACATCGTCATCGTCTCGGCGGCACGGACCCCGGTGGGCAGCTTCAATGGTGCGTTGAGTGCAGTGCACGCTCAGAACCTTGGAGCAGTCGCGCTGAAGGCCGCGATGTCCCGCGCCGGCCTCGAAGCGGCGGAGGTGGATGAGGTAATCTTTGGCCAGGTGCTTGCCGCCGGTGAGGGGCAGAATCCGACCCGTCAAGCGGCGCGGTTTTCCGGCATCCCCGACTCGGCGACCGCTTTCGGCATCAACCAGGTTTGCGGCTCTGGTTTGCGCGCTGTCGCACTGGCGGCGCAACAGATCCGCACCGGCGAAAGCAGCATCGTCGCCGCCGGCGGGATGGAGAGCATGAGCCTGTCCGCGCATGCTGCGCATCTGCGCAATGGCACCAAGATGGGCGGGTTGGAATTCGTGGACACCATGCTGAAGGACGGCTTGTGGGACGCGTTCCACGGCTACCACATGGGCAACACTGCTGAGAACGTCGCCAGCAAGTATCAGATCTCGCGCGAGCAGCAGGACGCATTCGCGCTGGCCTCGCAGCAGAAGGCGTCCGCCGCGCAGAAATCCGGTCGCTTCAAGGACGAGATCGCACCGGTCACGGTGAAAGGCCGCAAGGGCGATGTCGAGGTGATGGATGACGAGTACATCCGTCATGACTCCACCGCCGAGGGAATGGCGCGCCTGCGCCCGGCGTTCAGCAAGGACGGTTCGGTCACCGCCGGCAATGCCTCGGGGATCAACGACGGCGCCGCGGCGTTGATCGTGATGACCGCTGGCGAAGCGAGCAAGCGCGGTCTGCAGCCGCTGGCTCGCATCGCCGGATTCGCCACTGCCGGGGTCGATCCGGCGATCATGGGGACCGGGCCGATCCCGTCTACCCGCAAGGTCCTGACCCGTGTCGGCTGGAAGCCGGACGATCTGGACCTGATCGAAGCCAATGAGGCGTTCGCCGCGCAAGCGCTGGCGGTCAACAAGGACCTTGGCTGGGACACCGGCAAGGTGAACGTCAATGGCGGCGCGATCGCAATCGGCCACCCGATTGGTGCGTCGGGCGCCCGCATCCTGACGACGCTGTTGCACGAGATGCAGAAGCGCGATGCCAAGAAGGGCCTGGCGACGCTCTGCATTGGCGGTGGCATGGGAGTTGCGATGGCGCTGGAGCGCTGATCCGTCGGGTATGGGGTTTCGCCTGAGTAAGACTGCAAAAGTCCGGAGCAACAATAACGGGAGGCAGCTATGGCACGCGTCGCATTGGTTACAGGCGGCACCAGGGGAATCGGTGCGGCGATCAGCCTGGCGCTCAAATCCCAGGGCCGAACCGTGATCGCCAACTACGCGACGAACGATGCGGCGGCTGAGTCGTTTCAGGCGGAAACCGGCATTGCGGTCATCAAGTTCGATGTCTGCGGCTTCGAGGCCTGCGAAGCCGGCGTTGCCAAGATAACCACCGAACACGGACCGATCGAGGTTCTGGTGAACAACGCCGGCATCACCCGTGACGGTACATTACCGCGGATGCGACGGGACATGTGGGACGCGGTGCTGGACACCAACCTCGGGTCCTGCTTCAACCTGTGCAAGTTGACGTTCGACGCCATGCGCGAGCGCAAGTTTGGGCGAGTGGTGAATGTCGGCAGCGTCAATGGACAGGCGGGCCAGTATGGTCAGGTCAACTACGCCGCTGCCAAGTCCGGGATCCATGGCTTTACCAAGGCGCTGGCGCAGGAAGGTGCTCGTTATGGGATCACGGTGAATGCGATTGCACCAGGCTACGTCGATACGGAGATGGTGCGCTCCGTTCCAGGAGACGTGTTGAGCAAGATCGTGGCCAAAATCCCGGTCGGACGCCTTGGCCACGCCGAGGATATTGCCCGCGGCGTATCGTTCCTGACCGCCGATGACGCCGATTTCGTTACTGGGTCGACGATCTCGATCAACGGCGGGATGCACATGTATTAAGCGTGCAGGTGTCGCGATCTTGCCAGCTGCGTGGCGCAGGAGGCATCATTCCCACAGGGAAGGAGACCGCAGAGCATGAACGCACCACGCAATACGCAATATCGTCACCTGGAGGTGCATAAGATTGCCGGTTCGCTGGGGGCCGAGGTCCACGGTGTCGATCTGTCGCGCGACGTCTCGGACCAGGCTCTGGCGGAACTACGCGCTGCCCTGCTGGATAATCTGGTGATCGCGATCCGCGATCAGAACATGACGCCAGCGCAGCAACTGGCCTTCGCACGGCGCTGGGGCGAGATCCACCTGCACCCGTTCATGGAAGGCATGGCGGACTACCCGGAGATCCTGGCGATCATCAAGCGGCCGACCGACAAGAAGAATTTCGGCGGGTCCTGGCATACCGACCAGATGTTCTCGCCCTGCCCGGCCATGGGTACGATGCTCTATGCCAAGGAAGTGCCATCAGCTGGCGGCGACACGTTATTCACCAACCAGTATCTGGCCTATGACAGCCTGTCGGATGCGATGAAGACGATCGCCAGGCAACTGCGCACCGTGTGTGTCGGGGACAACTTCAAATCGGCCAACGGACTGTCGCGCAAGGACCGCTATAGCGGGCAGATGAGCGAGATGAAGGTCAAGGATCCGGGCAACGTGCAGACCACCAGCGTGCATCCGCTGGTGCGCACGCATCCCGAAACCGGTCGCAGGTTGATCTATATCGGCGGCCATGTGCAGCATTTCGACGGCATGACGGACGAGGAGAGCCAGCCGTTGATCGACTTCTTCATGCGGCAATCGATCCGCCCGGAACACACCTGCCGGGTCCGCTGGCAGACCGGCACGCTGACGTTTTGGGATAACCGCTGCACCCAGCACTTCGCGGTCAACGACTATCCCGCCGAGACCCGAATCATGCATCGTATCACAGTTTGCGGCGACCAGCCGTTCTGATGTTTTGAGCGCGAATTCGGCTCCACTTCAGCCGGGTGTCCTGTGCAGCGAGGCGTCTTTCTGGTTCGCGAATCCGAGGTTCGCTCCATAGTTGCGGACCTCGGTGCCGGGCCCCTCAGTGAGCGTCATTCGGTGTGGGGGATCAGGCCGAGGCAGGGGTGCCCAGGTAGGCGCGGATGACATCCGGATTCTGGCGAACCTCATCGGGCCTGCCGTCGGCGATTTTGCGCCCAAAATTCACCACCACCACCTTGTCGGAGACCGACATCACCAAGCTCATGTGATGTTCGACCAGAAGCACGGTGACACCCTGCACGTCGCGCACACGGCGGATCTGGCTTTCAAGCGTATGCACCTCCTCGTGGTTCAGGCCGGCGGCTGGTTCGTCCAAAAGCAGCAATTTGGGTTCGGCGGCCAGCGCGCGAGCGAGTTCGACTCGCTTTCGGATCGGGAACGGCAGGCCGGCGGCGACACGGTGGGTGAACGCACCGAGATTCATGAACTCGATCAGGTCCATTGCCTTTTCACGCACGGCTGGTTCCTCACGCCCGACCGAAGGTAGCCGGAGGGCGCTTTCGACGAAACCGGCGCTGGTCCGGCTGTGGCGGCCGACCATCACATTCTCCAGCACGGTGAGCCGATCAAACAGCGCAACGTTCTGGAAGGTCCGGCCGATGCCGATCATCGGGATCTTGTGCCGGGGCACCGCAAGGACCGATTTGCCGGCGAAGGTGATCTCACCGGCACTGGGCTGGTATAGCCGGCTGAGACAATTGAACAGCGTGGTCTTGCCGGCGCCATTGGGGCCGATCAATCCAGCGATCTGTCCGGCCATCACGTCGAAGCTGACATCGTCGAGCGCAACGACGCCGCCAAAGCGAAGCGTGATGCCTCGGACCGAAAGCAGCGGCGACGAATTTTCCGCCATGTGTCGATAGGTCCCCCAGGTGCCGAGGTGGACCGCGATGGCGGACCGATCCGTCGGATGATCTGACAATGCGCAAGCACTGCGCGGGGCGCAAGCGGCCGCGTTCATGGCGTACCGCCTGCTGGTGGCCGAACGGATGCAATGAAGAGCGCCGCATTGCGTCCGTCCCACTGGTGCGGGCCAGGGCGCTTGCTTGCTCCGGACGCCGGGGCGCCGATATGTTTGGACATGAGCGCAACGCATCACACCAAGGTCCTGATCATCGGCGCCGGGCCGGCCGGCTATACCGCGGCGATCTACGCGGCGCGCGCCAACCTCTCGCCGATCCTGGTGGCCGGGATGCAGCCGGGCGGTCAGCTCATGATCACCACTGACGTCGAGAACTATCCAGGCTTCGCCGAGGTCATCCAGGGGCCTTGGCTGATGGAACAAATGGAGGCCCAGGCCGCCCATGTCGGAACCCGGATCGTCCACGACCTGATCACCGGCGTGGATTTCTCTGCCCGGCCGTTCCGCTGCCCTGGCGACTCGGGCGATGACTACACCGCCGATGCGGTCATTGTCGCCACCGGCGCGCAGGCCCGCTGGCTGGGTCTCGAATCCGAGCAGATCTTGCAGGGCCGCGGCGTTTCGGCCTGCGCCACCTGTGACGGTTTTTTCTATCGCGGCAAGAGTGTAGCAGTCGTCGGTGGCGGCAACACCGCGGTCGAGGAAGCGCTGTATCTGACGCACCACGCCGACAAGGTTACTCTGATCCATCGCCGCGACAGCCTGCGTGCCGAGAAAATCCTGCAGACACGGCTGTTTGCCCATCCCAAGATCGACGTCATCTGGAACAGCACGGTCCAGGAGATACTGGGAGGCGGCGTGCCCGAGGTGGTGACCGGCGTCCGGCTGCACAACCAAGCCACCGGCGCCGAGGCGGTTGTTGCCGCCGACGGGGTCTTCATCGCCATCGGCCATACCCCGACGACAGCGATTTTTGCCGGCCATTTGGACATGGACGCGGACGGGTACATCCGCACCACGCCTGGCACCACGCGCACCTCGGTTCCCGGGGTGTTCGGGGCGGGTGATGTGCAGGACAAGATCTTCCGTCAGGCGGTTACCGCGGCCGGAACCGGGTGCATGGCAGCGCTGGAAGCGGAAAAATTTATTGCCGAGCACGAAATCGAGCCCGTGGCGGCGGCGGAATAGGCAAAATTTGCCCGGCGTCGCCAAATATCGTCACATGACTCGTGCAACTACGTTTAGGCTTGTTACACCGCTCACAAGCGCTGTGAGTGGCTGAACCAGTGCGGCTCCGATCCGACCGGCCGCCGGGAGAGGCTTCGAAATGGATTGGGATAAGCTGCGCGTCTTTCACGCCGTGGCGGAAGCCGGCAGCTTCACGCACGCCGGAGACACGTTGAGCCTGAGCCAATCGGCGGTCTCGCGGCAAATTTCGGCGCTGGAGGAGGCGCTGCAGGTTCCGCTGTTCCATCGTCACGCACGCGGGCTGATCCTGACCGAGCAGGGCGAGTCGCTGAACCGCACGGTTCGGGAGGTGTTTGCCAAGCTGGCGATCACCGAGGCTTTGCTGACCGAGAGCAAGGAAAAGCCTGCCGGCCGGCTCAAAGTGACCACCACCATGGGGTTCGGGTCATCCTGGTTGGCGCCGCGGCTGCACGGTTTCCTCGAAGCCTATCCGGACGTGACGGTCTCGCTGCTGCTGGACGATGCCGAACTCGACCTGGCGATGCGGGAGGCCGATGTGGCGATCCGCATGCATCCGCCGAAGCAGCCCGACCTGGTGCAGCGGCATCTGATGACGATGCAGTGGCACGTCGTCGCCTCGCCGGAATACCTCAAGCAGCATGGGGTTCCGCAGCGCGCCGAGGACCTGGATGCGCATCGACTGATCCTGTTCGGTCAGCACCATCCCCCCGTGCAGGAGGTCAACTGGCTGGCCGATGCCGGGCGTCGGCCGGGCAATCCGAGGCGGGCGCTGCTTGAGGTCAACTCGATCCATGCCGTCCTTCTGGCGATCCGTTCGGGCATGGGCATCGGTGCGCTGCCTGACTACGTGGTGAGCGAGAACCCGGATCTGGTTCATGTTCTGACGTCGCTGAACGGGCCGAAGGTGGACGTGTTCTTCGTGTATCCGGAGGAATTGCGGAACTCGAAGCGGGTTGCGGTGTTCCGCGACTTCCTGCTGGCTCGGCTGGCGGAAATGCACTGACCTTCTGACTACGTGTCGGCGCTGACCGGCGACGTCAGATCTTTTGAGGCTGAGATACAGCTATTCCGGCAACGCGAGATCGGGTCAGGGGCTATGTCAGTTGCGCATGGCGGCTGCCGGTTATCGGCAGTGGTTGTGTTCGCGGGTGCAGTATAAGCATTGTACGTCAGTTACGGCAGCACCGCTGCCAGAGTTCCAGCGCCAGTCGCTGGAAAGGGGCCTTTGGTCCCTGCGTCTCCCAGACGTGAAGCCTCCCTGTATCCTTGCCCCCGGTGAATAGCCGGGGGCATTTTCTTTGCCGCCGTGGCGCGCGCGTGCCCTGCACGCAGGGTCGCATCGATGGTGATCGCCAGGTCGGCATGGTTGGTCCGATGATTCACGATCGCCGCGCGTATTGCCAGCACGCCATCGACGGTGGTGGTGGACGGGGCGGCGATTCCGGATTCCTGCAGATCGGCCACGATGTCGGCGTTCAACCGATCGAGATCCCCGTCGGCAGCGATATAGCGGAAACAGACGATGTTCAGCGCCGCCGGGGCCAGGCGCTGCAGCGCGGGCTCGCGGTCGATCATGGCGGCCATCGCGGCGGCGAGGTCACAGGTCTGCTGCGCGATCGCCCCGATGCGATCGGCGCCGTAGACCGACAAGGTCATCCAGACCTTTAGCGCTCGGAATCCGCGCGACAGGTCGGGGCCGAGATCGCACGGCCAGACGCCGCCGCCGGCCAATCCGCGTTGTTCGCGGCGAAGGTAGGCGGCCTCGGCGCCGAAGGTTTCCAATTGGCGGGACCGATCACGCACCAGGATGCAGCCGGCGTCGTATGGCACCTGCGCCCATTTATGAAAGTCGAACGCGACCGAGTCCGCGCGCTCGATGCCAGCCAACAGAGGTCGCAGCTTCGGCGCCAGCGCTGCGATCGCACCGAATGCGCCATCGACGTGAAACCACAAGCCTTGTTCGGCGGCGAAATCGGCAAGCGCGTCCAGGTCATCGATTGCACCGATATCGACGGTGCCGGCGGTGCCGACCAGCAGGAACGGCGACTTCCCGTTGACGCGGTCTTCCGTGACACGACGCGCCAGCGCATCGCGGCGCATCCGGCCTTGGCCGTCGCAGGGGATCATTCGCAAAGCCTCGCGCCCGAGGCCGGCCATTTCCATCGCGCGGGGCAGGCAGCCATGCGCCGCTACCGAGGTGTAGGCCACCAGTCCGGCGTCTCCGACGCCGCAGTGTCGGACCGTCGGCCCCAGGTTGGCGGATCGCGCAACCAGGACACCGATCAGGTTGGCGATCGAGGTTCCGGTGACCAGGACGCCGGAGGCGCTGGCGGGAAAACCCAGCATCTCGGCGGACCAGGCGATGACCTGGCGCTCGATTTCGATCGGAGCGTGGTCGCGGCCACCCAGGTTGGCATTCAATCCGCCGGCCAGGAGTTCGGCCAGCATCCCCACCGGATTGCCGCCGCCATGCACCCAGCCCATGAAGCGGGGATGCAGGTTGCCGGTGGAATACGGCTGCACCAGGCGTTGGAAATCCTGGTAAACCGACTCCGCCGGGGTTGGTCCTCGCGGCAGGGCGCGGCGTAGTTCCTGACGCGAGGCGTCGGGCATCGGGCGCCAGACCGGAGCCTCGCGCAGATTGGCGAGGTGGTCGAACATGTCATCCACCATGCGATGCCCAAGCGCACGCAGTTCGGACCAGTCGGCGGGATCGAGGCTCTCGTTGTCGCGCATATCGGATCACGCCCTCCTGGCGCGCAGTCACATCGGTGGCGTCATACCAAGTGCTGTCAGTACCGACGAATCCAACCTCGGCCGCCGGGCGGGCGGGCGGCTGACGCCGAGGCCCATGACGTCGTCGTAACCCCAAAGCGCCCAGCCGATGTCGCGTTTCGCCAGTGTGTCGCTGACGGTGTGCAGCCACGCCAGCCGCGCGGCGGGATTGAGATCGGCGCTTGCTCCGAATTCGCCTGCCAGCAGGCGCACGTGGTGTGCCCGACCCCAGGCCGCGGCGCGATCTATCGGGGCGGCGATGCGGGATGCATCCCAGCCAAGGCCGCAATAGTAGCGCATCAGCTCTCGGGTCGCGTTATCGGCGGAGCGATCGGCGGTCAGATCGCAGCGCATCCGGTCGTCCACCGGGAACGGCAGTCTGGCCACAGCGGTTCGATCAAGACCGGGCCGGTAGGCGGCCAGCGAGGTCAGTTCGGCGGGATCATAGAAGTGGAAGCTGTAGATGACGTTGGGATCGTCCTCTGGCGGAAGCGCCAGCAGGCCGCCGATGCTGCCCCAATCCTGACCGGTCAGCACGACGGTTGCGTGGGGCAGCGCGTGGCGGATGTCGGCCAGGAGACGGTGCTGCAGCGCCGCCCAGCCGGCGGGATCGTTTGTGAACACCGGCTCGTTGAGCACTTCGGGAACCGTATGGGCCGGGTCTAGCGGACGTAACGCCGCCGCCAGGGTTTTCCAAAATGCCGAAAGCCGTTCACGATCGGCCGGACTGGTTTCCAGCCGCCAGTCGTCCGGATGGGGAGAGACGACCACCGTCAGCCCCTGCCGCTGGATGCGCCGGATCGCCGCGATCAGCACCGAGCGTTGCGCCGGGCCATCGACTACCTGGGGATCGACCGCCAGCCGGACAAAATCGAAACCGGTGGCGCGCAGGTCGGCCAACGCCTGGTCGCTGAGGTAGGCACCGAGCGCTGCCGGGTCACGACTGGCGGGAAAGCGGAACCAGGCGGTGATGTTGATGCCCCGGGCGAGGGCGGGAGGCGCCGCGAACGGGTCCGCCCGGCCGCTTGCCGGATACAGCCAGGCCAGCAGCAACAAACCGATGCATAGACCCCTCACACCGAAACCTTCACCGCGCTGGGCACGAAGCGCTCGACCAGATAGAGCGGCCGCTGCTTGGTCTCGTTGAAGACGCGGCCGAGATATTCCCCGATCACGCCCAAAAACATTAATTGCACGCCGCCGAGGAACAGCACCACGGTCATCAGGCTTGGATAGCCGGCAACCGGGTTGCCGATGATCAGCGTCTTCACGATGACCTGCAGGGCGTAGATCACCGACAGCAGCGCCACCACCAGGCCAACATAGGTCGCGCATTTCAGCGGCATGACGGTGAAACTGGTGATCCCCTCGAGCGCCAGGTTCCAAAGCCGCCAATACGACCATTTGCTGACGCCGTTGCTCCTGGCTTGGCGGTCGTAGAGCACGTAGGTCGTCGGATAGCCGACCCAGGCGAACAGGCCTTTCATGAATCTGTGCTGCTCGCGCAACTGTCGTACGGCGTCGACGACGCGGCGGCTCATGAGGCGGAAGTCGCCGGTGTCTTCGGGCAATTTCAAGTCGCCCATACGCCGCATCAGCCGATAGAACCCCCGCGCGGTGCCGCGTTTCAGCCAGCTGTCGCCGGTTCGGCTGCGGCGTTTGGCGTAGACCATGTCGAATCCGGCGCGCCAGTTCGCGACCAGTTCGGGTATGAGTTCGGGCGGATCCTGCAGGTCGGCGTCGATCACCACCACGGCGTCGCCGGAGGCGTGGTCGAGGCCCGCGGTGATCGCCGTCTCCTTGCCGAAGTTGCGTGACAGACTGACGACGGCGACGCGGTCGTCGCCGCGATGCACGGCTTCCATCACCGCCAGCGTGTCATCGGTGCTGCCGTCATTGACGTAGACCACCTCCCAGTTTTCCAGGCTGGCCAGAGAGGTCACCAGGCGGCGGTGAAAATGGTCCAGACCGGTTGCCTCGTTGTACGCCGGAACAACCACCGAGATCGTCGGCTGCCAGGATCGCTGCACCGCGCGCGGAAACACTTCCTGCATAAGCACTCCGTTAACCATTGGCTGGTACAAGCGCTGGCAAAATGGCGCGAAAGTACTGAGAATTGGTTAACGCTGCGCAGCTTCGTACTCGGTATGCGGTGCTGCTGCTGGGCGCGGTGGTGCTGACCGCGGGCGCCTGGCTGCGCGGTGCGGAATACGACGAACAATACACGTTGTTGTTGACCGCCGGTGTCCCACGGCCGAGTTGGCCCGACACGGTGTTCCCCGCCGGCATGGTCGCGGCGATGCAATCCGGCCACGCGACGATGGCCGGCATCGCGCGCGATCTGCGAGCGACCGACGTGCATCCGCCGCTCTACTTCTGGGTGGTGGCTTGGTGGAGGGAGGTATTCGGTTCGGGCCTGTTTGCCGCCCGCATGTTGTCGGTGGGGTGCGGCGTGGTTTCCCTGGGGCTGGTGGGGTTGATCGCTCGGCGCTGCTCGATCGCGCCTGTCATGCCGATGCTGATGACGCTGGGCAGCTATGGATTTGCCTATACGAGTGTGGTGGCACGGGGTTTCGCCCCGGCGCAGATGCTGACGTTAGGGGGGCTTGCGCTGCTGCTGGGGCGGCGACCGCTGCTGGCGGGTTTTAGTCTGGGCGCGGCCTGCTGCTGCAACTACCTGGCGGTATTCGTCGCGGCGGCGGTGATCTTGGCCGCCGGCGCCTGGCCGGCAGTGCTGGCCGCTGCTCCGTTTCTGGCCCTGGACGGCTGGTTTTTTGCCGCCCAGCATGCGTCTCGGCAGGGCCAATTTCCGCCGTTCGCGGTCTTGCCAAGCGTTGTGCGATTGGCTGAATACCAGACCGCTGCGTTGTTCGGTGGCTTGCCGCTGTATGCCAGCGGGCCGGGCCAGGCCGCGGTCGCGGCGATGCTTGGCCTGCTGGTGGTGGGCATTGTGTTGCATGTGGCCGGGGCGGGACCGTTACGCGCCGGGCGGGGCGTGCGGATGGTTCTCGCGGCTTCAGTGGCGCCCCCGATTGGGCTGCTGCTGCTGGGCGCGGTATTCGACAACACGCCGATCGAGTTGCGGTATCTGTCGTTTGGCTTGCCGTTTATTGCGCTCTTGATCGCCTGGGCTTCAGCCTTGCCTCATCGACGCACACGGAACAGCGTTCGGGCTCTGGTCTTGCTTGTCCTGTTGACCGAATTCGCCGGAATCATCGGGCTGCTGTTTTCGCCACGCACGATGCAGCCTGCCCGCGCCGCGGCGGAAGCGGCCGGCCTGTTCCACGGCGAGGTCGTGCTATTGCCGCGCGGGAACGATGGTGTCGGCGTCGTCGGGGCCTTCGGCATCGAAGCGCCCCCTGCCCTGCCGCTTTTGCTGATTCGACTCGGCGATCCGATCGCCGCTCGCGTCGCGCCATATCACCGCGTCGCCCTCGCCGCGCTCGCGCAGGATCGCGACAGCGTAGCCGCCATTGCGGGTGCGCGCGCCGCGCTCGCCCAAGCCGGTTGGCGTCTGGTCGCGGATCGGTCCAATCTGGAGGTGTACGAACGAGCCAACGTGGGGGAGTAGGCGATGTTTTTCGAGGGCTTTACCCTGACGCATGTGGCCGTGCCGGGGGGCACGATCCGGTTGCGCCATGGCGGATCCGGACCGCCGCTGCTGTTGCTGCACGGCAACCCTCAGACCCATGCGATGTGGCATCTGGTGGCGCCGGCACTGGCTCAGCGCTTCACCGTAATCTGCCCGGACCTGCGCGGTTACGGCTTCTCGTTAAAACCGCCTGCCACTTCGGACCATGCGCCTTATGCCAAGATCGAGATGGCGAAGGACATGACCGCGGTGATGGATCATTTCGGGTTCGCGGAGTTCTTCCTCGCCGGCCATGACCGGGGTGCCCGGCTGTCGCACCGCATTGCGCTGGACAATCCGGACCGGGTGCTGAAACTCGCCGTCCTGGACGTCATTCCGACGATCGAACACTTCGAGCGGGCGGACATGGCGTTCGCGCTTGGCTACTACCATTGGTTCTGGTTCGCCCAGCCGTACCCGTTCCCGGAATGGCTGATCAACCGAGCACCGCGGGATTGGTGGCGCCAGCACACCAGTCGAGATCCGTCGTTACCGGACCTTTGCCATCCCGATGCGCTGAAGGATTATCTCGGTGCTGTCGATCAGCCGGAAATGGTGCGCGGCATGTGCGAGGATTATCGTGCCGCGGCCAGCATCGACCTGAAGCACGACCGTGCCACGCGGGCGGCGGGGATCAAGGTTCGTTGTCCAATGTTGGCGCTGTGGGGCGCGAAAGGAAAGATCGCTACGTGGTACGATGCGCTGGCGATCTGGCGAGGCTACTGCTACGCGACGGTAACCGGTGGTGCGGTTCAGTCCGGTCATTACATCGCGGAGGAAGCACCGGACGAGACGTTGGCCTGGTTTGATCGGTTCTTCGGTTAGGCGGGTCAGCGCCGCGCCAGCGACCGAGCGAGGGCGAGATTCCAGCGCAGGTAGCCCGGCTGGATATGTTCCAGCCTGTCGCGGATCAAGCCATGGGCGTCCGCCAGCCGGTGAAATGGTATCGACGGAAACAGATGATGTTCCGCGTGATACGGCATGTCCCACATCAGTAGCCGAACCGGCGCGCTGGTGAGAGTGGTCCGGGTGTTGGTCAGCCCGTTGCGATCCTCGGTACAGCCGGTATGTTCGGCCAACAGATAGGCTCGCAGCGGCGGCTGCCCGAGCAATTGCGGCCCGATCCAATACAGTAATGGCGTGAGCCAGCCGAACACCAGCATCGTGCATAATGACCCTCCGACCATGAGCAAGGTCATTGCCCGCCCACTGCGGATGATCTTTTCGGCCGCCGCGGCCGAAACGTATGGATATGCGCTGAGGTCTCCGCGCCAGCAATCGACCAGGACGCGAAGTCGCAACCTCCAGAATGGCACGCCCAGGATGCGCAAAACGTAACCGCCGATCGAGGTCGGGGAAGCCGCCGCGAGTTCCGGATCGAGCCCGGGGACCTGGGTGTTCCGATGGTGTGCCAGGTGATAGGCGGTGTAAAAATGCCAGTTCAGCAGCGACGGACAGGATGCCAGCCACCCGACGATCGCATTCGCGCGGCGCGACGCGAAGGCGGTCTGGTGCATTGTCTCATGCGCCGGCGCGAACAGTGCAACCTGTACACAGCCGAGTGCGAATACCGCGGGCAAGACGAGCCAGCCGGAGGCGATGGCCACCAACCAGCCGGCCGCAACCAGCAGCGAGATATGGATCGCCAGCCGAACGCCGCCGCGCAGGTTAGAGCGGCCTTGCAGCGCGCGAAGCTCCTGATTGTTCAATACACGGTCAGAGAGACCGGACATTCATCAACTCCTGCTCGATGCTTCGGCACGCACCATCCCGATGGCTCGAATTCGATCAGGATCCGAACTGCTTGCTGTCCGGACGGGCAAGTTTTGTGCCACCGGAAAGCGCACCTCCTAGTCCGCCAAGAGTGCGCGTAACTCATCCAGTGCCGTCGGGTCTTCGATCGTCGGGGGCGCCGGCGCGTCCTCACCATCGACGATCTTGCGGATGGTGGCGCGTAGAATTTTGCCGGACCGGGTCTTGGGCAACCTGGCGACGACCCGGGCGTCCTTGAAGGCGGCGACCGGGCCGATGCGTTCACGCACCAGGGCGACAAGATCGGCGGCGATATCGGACTCGGATCGGTCGACGCCGGATTTCAGCACCACAAATCCGATCGGGGTCTGGCCCTTGAGTTCGTCCCTGGCGCCGATGACGGCGCATTCGGCGACGTCCCTGTGGGAGGCCAGGACCTCCTCCAGCGATCCGGTGGACAGACGGTGACCCGCGACATTGATGATGTCGTCGGTGCGACCCATGACCCAGACGTCGCCATCGGTATCGATCACGCCGGCGTCGCCGGTGCGGTACCAGCCTGGGAAATCGGCGAGGTAGGACGCGCGATAGCCGTCGTCGTTCTGCCACAATGTCGGCCCGCAGCCAGGCGGCAGCGGCAGGCGTAGCGACAGGTTGCCGGTCGAGCCTTGCGGCAGCTCGCGCCCATCATCGTCCAGCGCATGCAGGTCGTAGCCGGGGCACGGACGGCCGCCGGAGCCGGGTTTGAACGGGAACAGCCCGAACTGTCGGAAGCCCGCGGTGATCGGCCAGCCGGTCTCGGTCTGCCACCAGTGATCGACGACCGGCTTGCCGAGCAGTTCGTGAGCCCAAACGCCGGTTGGGGGGTCGCATCGCTCGCCGGCAAGGTAGAGGGCATCGAGGCAGGAGATGTCGTGGTCGCGCGACAGTTTGCCCTCGGGGTCGCGCTGCTTGATGGCGCGCAAGGCGGTGGGGGCGGTGAACAGAACCTTGACTCGGTGCTGGGCAATCACCCGCCAGAACGCGCCGGCGTCGGGCGTGCCGACAGGTTTGCCTTCGTACATCACCGAGGTGCAGCCGCGCAGCAGCGGGGCATAGACGATGTAGCTGTGGCCGACGACCCAGCCGACGTCGGACGCGGTCCAGAACACGTCGCCGGCGTCGAGCCCGTAGATCATGCGCATGGAATTCCACAGTACGACGGCGTGGCCGCCGTTGTCGCGAACCACGCCCTTCGGCCGGCCGGTGGTGCCGGAAGTGTACAGCACGTAGAGCGGATCAGTGGCCAGGACCGGGACGCAGGCATGCGATGGAGCGGCTTCGACCCTAGCGTTGAAGTCGTGGTCGCGGCCCGGCGTCAAAGCCGCTTCGGCTTGTGGGCGTTGCAGGATCAGGCAGGCGTCGGGCTTATGCGGCGAAAGCGCGATGGCGGCATCGAGCAGCGGTTTGTATTCGACTACCCGGCCCGGCTCCAGCCCGCAGGACGCCGAGATGATGACCTTGGGTTTGGCGTCGGCGATGCGTGTCGCGAGTTCCGCCGCGGCGAAGCCGCCGAACACGACGGAGTGGATCGCGCCGAGGCGAGAGGTGGCGAGCATGGCAATCGCGGCCTCGGGGACCATGGGCATGTAGATGACGACGCGGTCGCCCTTGCCGACACCCAGGGACGCGAGGGCGCCGGCGAGTTTTTCGGTGCGGCCGAGCAGGTCGCGGTAGGTGAAGGTATTGACAGTGCCGGTCATCGGGCTGTCGTGGATCAGCGCGGGTTGGTCGCCGCGACCGTTTTCGACGTGGCGATCGAGGCAGTTGTAGCAGGTATTGAGCATGCCGCCGGCGAACCACTGGCCGAACGCACCTGCTCTAGGATCGAAGACCTTGTCCCAGGGCCTGGTCCAGGCGATGCCCTGCGCCTCAGCCGCCCAATACGCCTCGGGATCGCGCCTCCAGTCGGCGCAGGCTTCGGTGTAGGACGGGGCAGTGGTCATCGTGCGTTGCTCCCTGCTTCGTTGCGATGGTTTTCAGGCTGGATTTGTCGGCGGTCAAGGCCGGCTTGCACGGTGCGCGGCGAGGATTCTGGCGGGAGCGTGTGGGAGCCGGGCCGCGAACGATCATGGTCAGGCTTGCGCGGCAATGGGGAGCCGCGAAGGCGGAGGCTGAGGCTGCCGCGAGTTGATTTTCAACCGTATGTTAGTTATGCTTGCGCATAATGTTAGATTTTGTTAGAAGGTCCACAGAACCTGCCCGCGAACAGGGTTGATCGCGCCAAATTCGAAGGAAAGCCACCGGATGCTCGACCGCTGCATAATCGTCGCAGGCACCAACTTCGCTCCTAAGGCCGTGCCATGAGCGTTGTTCTGACCGGCTCGGGGCACCAGATCGTGATGGCCGCGCCGGGACGGCCGATGCTGCAAGCGCCGCTGCCGGTCAAGATGCCATGGGCGGGGCTGACCGGCTGGTGGGACGCCGGGCTTCCGACCGGCATGCTCAACAGCGCGGCAAAGCCGCTGAGTGCGTTCGGTGCCGCGGTCGCATCGGTCGCCGAGAAATCCGGCTCCGGGGCTCCGCTGGCGGTATGGCACGCGGCGTCCAGCGGATCCAACCCGCCATTGGCGACCCCTCGGCTTAATGGACTTCTGGGCGGCCTCGGCCTGAACACGATCGTGCCGCCGAATGTTCCGGGTGCCGGCCAGCAGCTTCCGCTGATGGACCCGGATCAGGGCCTGATCAGCGCGGCGATGAACCTCGGGTCTGCCGCCGCCTGGACGGTTTTCCTGGTTTGGTCGCGGCCGAACTGGCGGCAGAGTTCCGCCGCAGCCAGCACGTTGCTGAGCATCGCCGGCACCGAGATACTGGCCGCGGATAACAAGGGCGGCCAGCGGCTGGTGCTGTTCCCCGGCGTCCAGCAACGCGTGCTGAGCAACGCCTTGACGCGCCGGCACAGCCACGCCGTGGTGTTGCGCAATACGCCAGGCAGCGGGGTCGATGTCTGGCTTGACAACAACCAGGTCGTTGCCGCCGCGCCGAACCCAATGGCGCCGGCGCTGAGCGCGCCATTGCTGTTCCTGCATGACGGTGCGGCCGCGGGCGGGTCGGAATGCTGGTTCCATGAAGCCGCGGTCTGGGATCGCGCGCTCAGCAGTGACGGGATCGCCAGCGTTCTATCCTATCAATCGCGGTGGACCCGGGGGCCGCGCAAAGGCATCCAGGTGCTGGTCACCGGCCAATCCAACTGCGGCAATGGCCTGATCGATGGCGCGTGGCATCTGCTTGCCCAGGGCGTCGCGTGGCACCTGGGCGCGTTGGGCTTCGGCGTGGTCGGCAGCTATGGCAGCCCGCCGGCAGCGACCTGTATTCATGGCGAGGGGATGTATCCGGTGCCGGCTCTCGGCTTGACCGGATCCTTCCTCAACAACCCGAACGACGGCAGTGATCCCTCGACATGGGGGCTCGGCAGCGACGGGCTGGCGGTGCAGAATTGGCTGCAATCCAACACCGCGGCGGAGGATTCCGCCGACATCGCGGTGATCCTGTGGCCGTGGTCGGAGGACGACAGCACGCGCCAATACAGCGAGAAGGCAACCTACGGCGCCGCTGCACGGCGGTTTCTGTCACTCGAGCGCGGCATGCTATCGCGCTCGGTCGCGAGCCTGCCGCAGGTCTGGTGGTCGGCGATACCATTCGATTACGATGTCAATGACCCCGGCACGCAGATGCAACGCGAAATTGTGGCTGCCATGGCGGCGGATGGAACGCAGAACGTGACCGTGGTGCTGCCGCAAACCTCTGACAGCCTGCCGCGCAGCATCGGCGGACCGGCGTTGGTCTACGATGCGGCGACCGGGATCTGGAGCGGCGGTGACCCGCTGCATCGCGACATTCCCGACAACCGGCGTTTCGGCATGCTGGCGGCGTCGCTGGTGGCGCGCGCCGTCCTGGCGTCCGAGGGCGGCGATGCGATTGCCATCATTCCTCAGGGCATTGCCAGCGCGGGGGGGCCAGTGGTGACCACCGTTTATCGCGAGTCCGACAGCAGCCTGGTCATCACGGTGCGGCACGATTGCGGCACCGACCTGATCGTCCCGGCGACACAGGCGGCGCTTGGCAGCGGATGGGCGGTGATGGACGGCGGTTCGGTAGCCACGCCCCGCACGATCGTCACCGCGACCGCCTGCGCTCGACTGAACGCCACCCAACTGCGCATCACGCTGGCGCAGCCGCTGGCGAACCCGAGTACAGCTTGCCGGCTGTTTTATCCGTACGGCACCGGGATGATGGGCCGGGGCAATTCGGTCACCGACAATCTTTCGACGGTCACGCCGCCGGCCGGCTGGAACATCGCCGCCGACCTTGGGCCCGATTGGAGCCTCAACATGCCGGTGCATGTGCCGATGTCGATCGCGTCCGGCGTGGTGTTGAGTGATACGCCTTAGCGCCAACGGGGAGGCTGCGCCGGTGTCCGATTGCCGGGACCGCCCGAGGCGTTAAGACCCGAGGCCTCAAGAATAGCGCCCCTGGCGTCGAATTGCCTGCGAAGTGGCGGATTCAGGACAGGCTTGCGCGCGCCTCCGACCGGTGGTTCTTGAAGCGTGGCGATGGAGGGCGACCGGATGCAGATCAAAGGCCTGGCAGCGGTTGTGACGGGCGGTGGTTCGGGACTGGGTGCAGCCACGGCGGCGCATCTTGCCGGCCTGGGTGCCAGGGTGGCGGTTGCCGATATCAATCAGGCGGCGGCCGAAGCTCACGCTGCGCGCATCGGCGGAATTGGCGTTGCGTGCGACGTGGCGAATGCGGCCTCGGGCGAGGCGGCGTTCGCGACCGCGTGTGCGGCACATGGGCCCGTGCGTGTGCTGGTCAATTGCGCCGGGATCGGCACCTCGGGCCGGATCGTTGGACGCGACGGTCCGCTGAAGCTGGACGCTTTCGAGCGTGTCATCCGTGTCAACCTGATCGGCAGTTTCAACATGCTGCGATTGGCGGCGGCGCAGATGGCGGACGCTGATCCGCTGGATGAAAGCGAGCGTGGGGTGATCATCAACACCGCGTCGATCGCGGCCTATGAGGGCCAGATTGGACAGCCGGCTTACGCCGCGTCCAAAGGCGGCGTTGTGGGAATGACGCTGCCGGCCGCGCGGGAACTGGCGCGGGCCGGAGTGCGGGTGGTAACGATCGCGCCCGGGCTGTTCCACACGCCGATGGTGGATGGATTACCGCAGGACGTGCAGGCGACCCTGGCGGCTGGCATCCCGTTTCCGGCGCGACTGGGGCGGCCGTCGGAATATGCCGAACTGGTGGAGCACATCGTGCGCAATAGGTTCCTGAACGGCGAGGTGATCCGATTGGACGGTGCGCTGCGTATGCCTCCACGGTGACCGGTTGAGACTGGCCTCTGCGCTGGCGGATTAAGGTCTTACTGATGGTGTCCGGCCCGAGCGGTTTGCCGGCGTTTCGGCTGTCTGCTCAATTTGTTACATTGTTGCGGCTGAGTAGCCCAATTTCCTGTTCTCGCTGGTGGTTTTATCTGGCTCAAGTGCGTGGGCGATTATCCGAGGATTTGCCAACTTCCGTCGCGGAACATTGTTGGCGGTCTGGTGGCTGTGCGAGCGATCTCGGGCAAGGCGTGAGGTTGTCGTAACAGACGGATATATCGGCGTTTTTGGCACCACTCAGAGTTTATTGGCATTTAAGCGCGCTTTCCCGACATAATCTCTGTAAGCTATGGTTTCGCCTATCAGACATTTGTCAAACGGCAGCGACCGAGGGCGATGAAACAGCAAATTTGTTTGTCGGGGCGTGCGATTACCTTTCGCATAGGCAAACGTCCTCTCTTTGAATTGTGTTGTCGATTTGGATGCAATTTCCGACAACATAATTGTTCCAAAGGCAGCGGGTGTCATGACTGAGATCGTCGATGTTGCGATTATCGGCGCGGGGCCATATGGGCTCTCGATCGCCGCTCATCTTGCCGGTCAGAATGTGGACTTCCGCATTTTCGGCAGTCCTATGCATACTTGGCGGACATCGATGCCAGAGTCGATGGTGCTGAAATCGGAAGGCAACGGCTCGGACATTTATGATCCCGCCGGGGAGCTGACGCTGGCTCGGTTCTGCGCTGACCGCGGGTTGCCGTATAAAGACATTGGTTTCCCGATCCCGCTGTCGACCTTCATTACGTATGGCATTGCGTTTCAACAGCGCTTCGTGCCGCGGCTGGAAGATCGCCTGGTGACCCAGGTAAGACCGACATCGTATGGGTTTGATATTTATTTGGATGACGGCGAGGTGGCACCGGCTCGCCGCTTGATCGTCGCCGCGGGGATCCGCTCATACGAATATTCACCGCCGGAGTTCGCTGACCTGCCACCCGAATTGGCCACCCACAGTGCGCGGCACGTGAGGGTCGATCAATTCGCTGAGCGTGAGGTGGCCGTTATTGGAGGGGGTGCCTCAGCGGTTAACCTGGCGCCGGTGCTGATGCAGGCCGGGGCGAGACCGATCCTGATCGCTCGTCGCCCGTTGATTGATTATTGCGGACCGCCGAACGAACGCACTTTGCTGGATCGAATCAGGGAACCTGAGTCCGGCCTGGGCACAGGCTGGCGGTCGTGGGCGTGCTGCGCCATGCCGTCGGTGTTTCACGCCATGCCTGAGGCTTTCCGTCTGATGATTGTGCGCAAGCACCTGCCCGCGGCCCCTGGCTGGACATTGCAGCCGCAGGTGGATGGCATTGTCCCGACTGTGGTGGGCGCGACGATCGCGCGCGCGGATGCGGTGGGCGGTCGGGTGCGCCTTGAGCTGGATCTTCTCGGCGGCAAAAAGCGTATTCTGACGGCGGACCACGTCATCGCCGGGACAGGCTATCGGGTGGACATGCGGCGCCTGGCATTCCTTGGGCCAGAGGTGCTTGATCGTCTGGATTGCGTGAATCGCACGCCTCGCTTGTCACGCTGCTTTGAGAGTTCGGTTCCTGGGCTGTATTTCGTGGGCACTGCGGCGGCTAACAGTTTCGGGCCGATGATGCGCTTTGCTTACGGTGCCGGCTTCGCCTCACGACAGATATCGAGGCATCTCGCGCGGACTTTGGCGCGGGGCAACGTGCGCACCGGAGCAGCTTCGTCGTCGTGGGGCAAACCGACCCTGGCGGGAACCTAATGAGCAAGGATTGGATCAGGTCCCGGCGTCTTCGCGACTAATTTTAGAAGTTGCGATGAGGCACCTGGCGCTCAAGCGACATGAATTAGGACTTCGGCTGGGCGCACGACAATGACGTCGGCGCCTGCTTTCTGCAGTTCGGCTTGACCGCCATAGCCCCATAGGACGCCAATCGAGCGAAGGTTATTGGCTTTGGCGGCTTCGATGTCGTGCAGGCGGTCGCCGACCATGACGGTGGTAGTGCGATCATAGCCCTCCGCTCTGAGGATCCCGGCCAGTAAGTCCGCCTTGATATCGAGACCACCGCCGGGAAGCGCGCCGTAGATTTTCGGCAAATAGGGCCGGAGTTTCAGATAGTCGACAACGCGTTCTGCAAAGTCCCGGCGTTTCGATGTGGCAACGCAGAGCGGTCGGCTCGCTAGGGACAACGCAGCGAGCATTTCCATAATGCCTGGGTAGACGGAGCAGCCGTAAAGGCCGGTCTTCGAGTAGCGGGCTCGGTAGGTGGTGACGCCCAGATCGACGCGGTCGTCGCCATATTTTGCCAACAGCGTCTGGATCGAGACAGCGATCGGCGGCCCGACCGCCCATGTGACATCTCCGACCGCGGCCGGGTCGTGACCGAGTTCCGCCAGCATGTAAAGGAAGCAGGCGGCAATGCCTGGGCGTGAGTCCGACAGCGTTCCGTCGAGGTCGAGCAGCACGGCGCCGGCGGACGCCAAGTTCAAGCAACCTTGCCGAACAAGCCGCCGTTTGCGGCCAGATAGGCCAAGTGGGTGTCGGCATCGCCGTAGAGCTGATCGATCATCGTCGCGCGCTTGAAATAGTGGCCGGCGGCGTATTCGTTGGTCATGCCGATGCCGCCGTGAAGCTGAATCGCCTCCTGCCCGACGTGACGGGCGGATCGCCCGATCTGGACCTTGGCGGCGGAGATGGCGCGGCGGCGCTCGATCGGGTTTTCCTCGGCGGCCATGACGGCGGCGAACATTGCCATGCTGCGAGCCTGTTCGACCGCGACGAGCATGTCCACCGAGCGGTGCTGTAGGACCTGAAACGAGCCGATCGGGCGGCCGAATTGCTTGCGGGTTTTCAGATACTCCAAAGTCAGGTCCTGCAGCGACTGCAACGCACCGACCGCCTCGGCACAGAGGGCAGCGATGGCTTCGTCGATGACGTGCTCGATCGCAGGCAGGGCGTTGTCGTTGAGCAGGTCGTCCGCGGAAACGCGCAGCTTGGTCAGGGTCAGTTCGGCGGCACGGAGGCCGTCCTGTGTCGGGTAGCCGCGTCTGGTCACGCCTGGGGCCGCGGGGTCGATCAGGAAGAGGCCGATGCCGTCGCGGGCGCGCCGCTCGCCGGCGATGCGGGCGGTGACGAAGACACGGTCGGCGCTATCGCCGTGAATGACGACGCTCTTGGCGCCGTCCAGGATGTAGCCGCCGCCGTCCTTTTGCGCCGTCGTGCTGACGTCGGCGAGATTATAGCGGGAATGGCGTTCGACATGAGCGAATGCCAGTTTCAGTTTGCCGGCGGCGACCTTCGGCGCCAGGGCGCCCAGCAAAGCGGTTGGCGCGGCGCGGCGCAGCAGACCGCCACCGAGAATGACGGTGGCAAAGTACGGATCGAGCACGAGGCCGCGACCGAATGCCTCCATGACGATGGCGGTTTCGACCGCGCCGCCGCCGAAGCCACCCAGGGTTTCGTCGAACGACAGTCCGAGCAGACCCATTTCGGCGATGCGATCCCACATCGTCGAGCTGTATCCAGCGGGTTCGCTGAGGTATTTCTTACGTTGCTCGAACTGGTAGTGATCGGCGACCAGGCGGTCCACGCTGTCTTTCAGCAGACGCTGATCGTCGGACAGATCGAAATCCATTTTGCTACAGCCCCAATATGGCTTTGGCGATGATGTTGCGCTGGATTTCGTTCGATCCGCCGTAGATCGAGACTTTCCGATAGTTGAAATACATCGGCGCGGCCTCGGAGGCATAATCGGGGCCGATGATGGGCTCGTTGTTGCCCTCGAAGTCGCGCTGGTAGGGCATGACGTAGGGGCCGACGACTTCCATCAGGATCTCGGTCAGTTGCTGCTGGATGACCGATCCTTTCAGCTTCAGGATTGACGAGGCTGGGTTTTGCCGGCCCTTGGCGAGTTTGCGCTCATCCGAAACCACCCTGAGCTGGGTCATTTCCAGGGCTTTCAGTTCCACCTCCACGGCGGCAAGCTTTTCCTGAAAGCGCTCGGTTTCGATCAGCGGGCGTTCACCGGCGAATTCCAGCGCGGCGAGTTGCTTGATGCGGGCGATCTTGGCCTTGGACGCGCCGACGCGGGCGATGCCGGTTCGCTCGTTGCCGAGCAGGAATTTGGCATAGTCCCAGCCTTTGTTCTCCTGGCCGACGAGATTTTCCGCTGGGACCTCCACGTCGTCGAAGAACACCTCGTTCACTTCCCGGCCACCGTCCATGGTGACAATCGGACGGACGGTGATGCCGGGGGTCTTCATATCAACAAGAATGAAGGAAATTCCTTCCTGTGCCTTGGCGGTGGGATCAGTGCGGCACAGGCAGAAGATCCAGTCCGCATATTGGGCGAGCGTGGTCCAGGTCTTTTGGCCGTTGATCACGTATTTATCGCCGCGCTTCTCCGCCTTGGTGCGCAGTGAGGCCAGATCGGAACCGGAGCCGGGCTCCGAGAAGCCTTGGCACCAGAAGATGTCGACATTCGCGGTGGCGGGCAGAAAGCGTTGTTTCATCGCCTGATTGCCGAATTGAGCGATGACCGGGCCGACCATAGAGACGTTGAAGGCGATCGGCGCGGGCACGTTGGCCTGCTGCATCTCGTCCTGGTACAGATAGACCTGGATCGGGGTCCAGTCCTGGCCGCCCCACTCGACCGGCCAGTTCACCGTGGCCCAGCCGCGCTTGTGCAGGATACGCTGGGCGTCGATCATGTCGTCGCGGGTGAGACCCTCGCCTTCGGCGACCTTGGCGCGGATTGAGTCGGGAACCGCGCTACGGAAGAAGTGCCGGGCTTCGTCGCGGAAGGTGATTTCTTCTGAGGTGAAGTTGAGATCCATGGGGCGCTCCCTTTTTCCGGTTCGTTATAGCGCCGTGTGAGCCGCGTCAATTATAGCAGCCGTCGACGGCACAGCACCGAACCGGCGGCTTGATAGGGTTGCCCACCGATACCTGCCGTGCAGCGGCGAACGTGGCCTATTCGGCGGCCTCGCGTTTGACCCGGTCAGCGAATTGCTTGCGGAATTTGCCCACTTTCGGAGCGACCACCACCTGACAATATCCGCTCCAGGGATTGCGAGCGAAGTAGTCGTGGTGCTCCGGTTCGGCTTCGTAGAACTCGGTCAGCGGCTCGATTTCGGTCACAAGCTTGGCGGGCCAAATCCGGGCGTCGGCGATCTCTTGCATCACCGCGCGGGCTGTTTCGGCCTGGGCATCGGACTGGGTCAGGATGATCGAGCGGTATTGCGAGCCGACGTCATTGCCTTGGCGGTCTTGGGTGGTCGGGTCATGGATGGAGAAGAACACCCGCAACAGGTCGGCGTAGGCCAGTTGACTTGGGTCGAAGTTGACCTGCACCACCTCGGCGTGACCAGTGCGGCCGCCGCAGACGGCTTTATAGCTCGGGTTCGGCAGGTGACCGGCGGCGTAGCCGGACATGACCGAGTTGACGCCGCGGAGGTCCTTGAAAACCGCCTCGAGGCACCAGAAGCAGCCACCGCCCAAGGTGGCGGATTCCTGTGTCGTGCTCATTGATGTCGCTCCATTTGAGTTCGGCCGAAGCATATATAGGGAAGCCGCGATTTCATACAGAGACGGGCGAGGTGGGCCGCCATACCGTCCGGCGAAGCCGCCCGAAAGAAGGCGGCGGCTGGCACCATGGCTGATAGGACTGTGGCCGACCACCAGCGCAGCGGTTTATGCTGGAAACACAGACCTCGGATGTCCGTCCACTCGCAATGGCCAACCACGCAAAGATGTCTGATTGTTCGAAGGTGATCCGGCAGATCGAGCCGAGCTGATGCCCGAGCCGGGTCGTTTTGATGTACCGCCAGGCCCCTGTGCCAATGGGTCAACTTCGTAACTATACGTTGGCTTGTTTTACGACAATTGGAGGTGAGGACATGGTCACCGTTGTGTTGCCGCGTTATCTTGGGGTTTGCAGGTTCCCGCACTATCCGCAGCTCAAGTGCCACTGATCCGGCGACGGACCAGTATCCTCACCGCAAAGTCGCGTTCATGGCTCAGGCCATAAACTGCGGTATCGAGCCCGTTCCATCGCGTGACGCCTGACCCACACGAAGCCGGCTTGCTGACCAAGCCTGCATGGGGTTGTGCCATTTACCGAATGTTAACACCACTAGGCTCAGATGCCCGTTTCCAGAAGTCGATCGCAACGCGGGCGGGCACAGTGGCGAACCAGGCAGATCAAATTCAGCAGGTGGTGTGCGCGACTATCCGGACTGAAATCGACGCGTTGCGAAGCTTTGTCGACCGGCGCATCGCGGAACTAAGCGTCGAGGTTCACGCGACCTCGGACTTGATGGACTTCAGCGAAACCAACCTGTCACGGCAATTGTCGGACATTCGTGAGCAAGTAGCGAGCGTCGTTGCGCTACCCACGGTCGCGACCCGCAACAGTGGTTTGGAACTGGAGGCCGTGGTCCAGGCCACCGAGGAGGCCGCCAATCGGATCATGGAAGCGGCCGAGGCCATCGGCGACTGGTTGCGGGAGGGCAAACACGATTCCGCCTCGATGGGCGTGGTCAACGAGAAGGTCAATGCGATCTTCGAGGCTTGCTCGTTCCAAGACGTCACCGGACAGCGAATCCGGCGGGCGATCCAGCATTTGCAGCAGGTCGAAAGTATGCTGACTGAGTTGGTGCCGGGTGAAGAGGCACCGGCGTTTGAGCGGGTCATGGTCGATGCACCGTACAATAACGCTGGTGCACTGACCTCGGAGCATCACCATTGTAATCCGGACCTGGCACAGGACGCTGTTGATTCTTTATTCGATTGTGCCTGATCGCGATCGCGGTCGGGGCCAACACAGACGGTCTCCCCACCTTGCCTGAGAGCTTGTTGCACAAACCGCGGCAGGGTCGCTGACCGTGATCGGCCGCCACGGCCTAACTTTTCGTTAAGTTAATATCCCGTCATACATCCGGCTTCCCGGTTGCATTGATTGGCGTTTCTTGTATGCCCGCCGCTCAACGGGGACGCAGGGGAACGCAGCGTGGCGACTGGCATCGAGGATTCATCGAGCCAACCGGCCTTGATCGAGATCGAGCGATTGACCAAACGTTTCGGCGCATTCACCGCGGTGGACGACGTGTCGTTCGCGGTTCGACGGGGCGAGGTGCTGGGGTTCCTGGGCCCGAACGGCGCGGGCAAATCGACCACGATGCGGATGCTGGCCGGCTTCATGATCCCG
Source organism: Rhodopila sp. (assembly GCF_965277825.1). Lineage (NCBI taxonomy): Bacteria > Pseudomonadati > Pseudomonadota > Alphaproteobacteria > Acetobacterales > Acetobacteraceae > Rhodopila > Rhodopila sp. Next base: position 3,572,817 of record NZ_OZ255846.1, read on the forward strand.
ACCGCGGGCACCGCTCGGATTCAGGGCCATGACGTGCAGACCGACAGTGTGGCGGCGCGACGCTTGTTGGGGTTTTTGCCGGAAGGCGCGCCGACCTACCCGGAGATGTCGGTCGAGGGATTCCTGCGGTTCTGCGCGCGGGTGCGCGGCTATACGGGTTCGGCACTGGCGGACCGAGTCGATCACGCATTGGGACTGACAACGCTGCATGGTGTGCGGTTGCAGTCGGTCGAGACGCTTTCAAAGGGCTTCAAGCGCAGGGTCGGACTGGCTCAAGCGCTGCTGCACGACCCCCCCGTGCTGATATTGGACGAACCGACCGATGGACTGGACCCGAACCAGAAGCACGAGGTGCGCGGCCTGATCGCGCGAATGGCGCCGGACAAGGCGATTGTCATCTCGACCCATATTCTGGAAGAGGTGGACGCGGTGTGTTCGCGGGCGATCATAATCGCCGACGGCCGGATCGTCGCCGACGCGACGCCCGCCGAACTGGAGCAGCGGGCTCCCTCGGGACGCCTGGAGGAGGTGTTCCGGACGTTGACGATGCCGCAGGCCGCGTGATCGTGGCGCGTGCATTGCGCCATCGTGGTCGTGGGCCTGGCGATTGCGACACAACGGTATCATCGTCGGGCGGCATAGTAACGAGGCAGCCAGAATGACGAAGACGCTGGTTGTCGCCGCCAGGGAATTGCGCGGCTATTTTGCCACGCCGGTGGCGACGGTGTTCATTGTTATCTTCTTGGTCCTGCAAGGTGCGCTGACGTTCAATCTTGGGCAGTTCTTCGACCGCGGGCAGGCAGATCTCAATCCGTTCTTTACTTTCATTCCGTGGGTCTTTCTGCTGCTGATCCCGGCGATCACCATGCGGCTTTGGGCCGAGGAACGCCGACTCGGGACGATCGAACTGCTGCTGACCTTGCCGATCACGCAGGGTGAGGCGGTATTGGGGAAATTCCTTGCCGCCTGGGCGTTCTGCGCAATCGCGCTGGTGCTGACGTTCCCCTTCGTCATCGCCGTCAACATTCTGGGGTCGCCGGATAATGGGGTGATCGCATCGGGATATGTCGGTTGCCTGCTGGTGGCGGGGGCGTTTCTGTCGGTGGGTGCGGCGATGTCGGCGGTGACGCGGAATCAGGTGATCGCCTTCGTTCTGGCGGTGGCGATCTGTTTCGTGTTTGCCGTCGCCTCCAACCCGATCGTCAACGACTTCCTGGCGCATAATGTGCCGGCGCTGGGGGAATTCACCCGGCGGCTCGCGGTGATCGATCGGTTCACCGATTTTACCCGGGGTATCATCGAACTGCGCGACTTGATCTATTTCGCGACGTTCATTGGCTTCTTTCTGTTCTTGAACACTGTCCTGGTCGATCAGCGGAAAGCGGACTGAGCTCTATGCGCCGACTGTCTTTTTCCATCATTGGCGTCATTGCCGCCGCCGCAATCGCCATCGGTATCAACATGTTCGCCGACGCTCGATTAGCGAATACGCAGATCGATCTGACGCAGGGTCATATCTACACTCTCTCGCCGGGGACGAAGCAGATCTTGGCCGGACTGAAGGAGCCGGTGACGCTGCGGCTGTTCTACTCGCGGCAGTTGGGCAGTACCGTGCCGGCCTATGGCAGCTATGCCGACCACGTGCGGGAGATGCTGCGCGACTACGCTTCAGCGTCGAACGGCAAGGTCCGACTGGAGTTTTACGATCCCGAACCGTTTAGCGATACCGAGGACCGAGCGATGGCGTATGGCCTGCAGGGGGTGCCGCTGGATCAGGGTGGGTCGAAGATTTATTTCGGGCTGGCCGGCACCAACCTGGAGGACGACGAGCGGATCATCCCGTTCTTTCAGGCGGAGCGCGAGCGGTTTCTGGAATATGACCTGACCAAGCTGATCTATGAGCTGTCCAATCCGAAGCGTCCGGTGGTCGGCGTGATGTCCTCGCTGCCGCTGGATGGTGATCCGCGCACCATGATGATGACCCAGGGACGTGGCGCCGACGGGCAGCCTTATGCATCCGCGGTGCTGTTGCGGCAGACCAATACGGTGAAGTCCGTGCCGACGGATGCTCAAGTGATCGATCCGGACATCAAGGTGTTGCTGGTGGCGGAAGCGCAGAATTTGTCGCCGGCGACGTTGTACGCGATTGACCAGTTCGTGATGCGGGGCGGCAAGCTGATGGCGATGGTCGATCCGTGGAGCGAGGCGATGGCGGCGACGCCGTCGGCTTCTGGGGCACCGCCGCAGGACACTCACTCGGACCTGAAGAAGCTGTTCGACGCATGGGGGATCGTGTTCGATCCCAAGCAGGTTGTCGGTGACCTGACGGGCGCATGGCGGGTGCGGGCGGCTGGCAACGATGCGGTGCAGGCGGTGAACTACGTTGCCTGGTTCAATATCCGCGACGGTATCAACCACGACGACCCGGCAACGGCTGACCTACAGCAGGTGACGGTGGCAGCTTCGGGATTCCTGTCGAAGGCGCCGAATGCGTCGATCGATTTCCTGCCGATTCTGAGCAGCAGCGACCGCAGTGGGTTAATCCCACTGGATGAAGTCAAGACGCCGGATCCGGCTAAGGTGCTGGCCGGGTTCAAGCCCGAGGGCGGTCCGCGGGTCATCGCGGCGCGCGTGCACGGGGTGCTGAAGTCGGCATTCACCGGGCCGCCGCGGCTGCCGAACGGCCAGAAGCGACCGGATGGGTTTCCGCCGTTCAAGGCGCAGACGGATGGTCCGGCGAACATGGTGGTGGTGGCGGACTCGGATATTCTTGCCGATCGGTTCTGGGTGCAGACTTCGGATTTCTTCGGGCAGCAGAGCGCGACGCCGTTCTCGGACAACGGGCCATTCGTCGCCAACCTGGTCGGAACGCTGGCTGGCAGCGACGCGCTGATCGGGCTGCGGTCGCGCGGCGATACCAACCGGCCGTTTGCCTTGGTGGCGGCGATGCAGAGCGAAGCCGAAGCGCGATTCCGTCAGACCCAGCAGGCGTTGCAGCAGCATCTGGACGATGTGGAAAAGCATCTTCGCACGCTGCGGTCCGGCGACACCGGGGAGAATGCCAAGCCCGACGCGGTGATCACCCCCGACCAGCGGGCCGCGATCAGCGCGGCTCGGCAGGACGTGCTGCAGACCAGGCAGAAGTTGCGGGCAGTGCAGTTGGAGTTGAACCGCGATATCTCGCGCCTTGAGGACGAGATGCGGATATTCACCATCGTCCTGGTGCCAGCGTTGATGACAGTGCTGGCGATCGGCATGGGGATCGTGCAACGGCGCCGACGCGCGAGGGCGCGGCGATGAGGGCGCGCAGCGTCGGGACGTTGGTCGTATTAGGGGTCTTAGCGGTATTGGGCGGCTGGTATTTCGGCACTCCCCTGACCCCAGGTGAACAGACCACCGTTGCCCGGGGGAAGCTGATGTTTCCCAATCTGGCGCCCAAGCTAGGTGATGTCGCGCGGATCGAGATTACCCATCAAGGCCAGCAGACGGTCATCGAGAAGCGGCCTGATGGCGGCTGGGGGGTGGCCTCGATGCACAACTACCCGGTGCAGGAGGCCAAGTTGCGCGGCATGCTGACGGGACTGACCGAACTCCGGTTGGCGGAGCCCAGAACGAGCGACCCGGCGGCGTTCAGCAGGCTGGGGGTGGATGACCCGAACGGGACGTCTTCCAGTGCCGATCTGCTGCGGCTGGTGGACGCCTCGGATAAACCGGTCGCGGCGCTTATTGTCGGGCATCGGCGGGTCCGCAGCCAGGCCGACGTGCCGGAGGAGGTCTATGTTCGTCGCCCGGGCGAAAACCAGTCGTGGCTCGCCGAGGGCAGCCTGCCGGTGGATGCCGATGCGTCGCTTTGGCTGGATCGAAATGTAATGAACATATCGCATGACCGAATCGCATCGGTCGTGGTGGGCGATCAGGCGCTGACGTTCGCACGCCAGGATGGCAAATTCGCGCTGACCCTGCCGGCCGACCATCCGAAACTGGAAGACTACAAGGTGGACGACGTGGCCCGCGGACTGGAGTTGCTGACGTTCCAGGAGGTCAAGGCGGATGCGGATGCGCCAGGGTCGGACGCCGGACACTCGGTTTTCACGACCGACGACGGGCTTGCGGTGAAGGTCACGGTGCTCCACGCTGGCAGGGATGTGTGGGCGCGCTTTGCAGCGTCGTCTGCGTCGGACAAGACGAAGGCCGAGGCGGATCGAATGAACGGGCGCCTGGCCGGATGGTCCTATGAGATCGGTTCCTGGAAGGAGAAATCGCTGGTGCCCTCGATGGCTGACCTGAAGGTCGAGGAACCGGCGAAGCCATCATCGCCGGGTTCGGTGACGCCCAGCTCGAGCGCGCCGGGCGCCAGCGCGGTTGGTGCAGGGAATGCTGGTTCGGGGAATGCTGGTTCGGGGACGGCCAGTCCGGGAACGCCTGATGCGGGCGGCAAGTGAACCGGGAGTATCCGACCCGGCCCTTCGTCGGTATCGGAATCGTGGTGATAAAAGCCGACCATGTATTACTTTGTCAGCGGGCCAAGCCGCCGAACCTGGGTAGCTGGACGTTGCCCGGGGGTGCGCAGGACGTCGGTGAGACGTGCGAGGAAGCGGCTCGGCGAGAACTACTGGAGGAATGTGGGTTGGTGGTCGGTGACCTGCATTTCTGCGCCCATGTCGATACGATCCGGCGGGACGCCGATGGCCGGGTGCGGTTCCATTACACGATCCTTGATTTCGCCGCGCGCTGGGTAGCCGGCGAGCCGGTGGCTGCTACCGATGTGACCGCCGCGGTGTGGGCGCCGGTGGATGCGCTCGAGCCGTATGGGTTATGGTCGGAGGCGCACCGGATCATCGGGATTGCCCGTCGAGTGTTGGCGGGCGGGCCATCTTGAGCAAAAGTGCCAGCGTGGCAATCCGCAATCCAGACCTCGATGGACTGCGCGGTATCGCCGCCCTGTCGGTCGCGCTGGGCCATTGCTATGAGCAGGTTACCGGTTTGGCGCTCTGGGGAACCAGCTTAAAGAATTTCCCAACCATGCCGACGTCCCAGGTCGTCATGCGTATCCTTGAAACGCTCTTTCCGAGCGATGCCGCGGTGATGGTGTTTTTCGCACTGAGCGGCCACGTGCTCTGGGAATCCTTCCGCCGTAAGGACATGCTGTTTTTCCGCGATCTGCCGGAATATACCGCCGCCCGGCTTTACCGGCTGCTTCCCCTGACCATCGCCAGTGGCTTGCTGCTGGGATTTTTCACCAGTGCCCCCGCCTATGAACTGGCGCGGAACATGCTGTTGTTCAGCCACAGCCTGAACGGCGTGCTGTGGTCGCTGCAAGCCGAGATCGTTGCCAGTGGCATATTGTTCCTGCTCTGGGGGCTGACCAAGGGAAGCACCTGGAAGATGCTGCTGGGGCTTGCGGTGTCGATCGCCGCGCTGCCATTTTGCCGCGGCAATCCGCTGATCATGTTCCTGCCGGCCTTCATCCTGGGCGCCGGCGTGACCTCGATCCCGAAGCAGGTTTGGCGCAGCCGGTCTCTGCTGGCGGCGGCAATCCTTGCGCTGCTGTTTGCCAACGTGTTGCTGGGCCATGGCGGCGTGGATCGGTGCGTGGAGATGGGTGCGGCAGCGGCGTTGGTTGGCGCGGTCAGTCAAGGGCAACTGCCGTTTCTGCGCTGGCGCTTGCCGCTGTTCCTCGGGGCGATCAGTTACCCGTTCTACCTGACGCACCTGATCGGGTTGCTGGAAATGGAGCCTTTCCTGAACGCGCTGCCGCCGATGTCGCCATACCTTATGATCGCCGCGCGCGCGGCAGCCTCGATCGGTGTGACAATCCCGCTGGCGTGGCTGCTGCACGTCTTCGTGGAAAATCCCTTGCTGCGGGCGCGGCCGCGGATCCGCGGGTGGGCGTTCGCATGGGATGGCTTCGTTCGACCGGACGTGCGGACCGAGCTTTCGGGTTTGAGTGGTTCGGGAATTGGCGATTCGGACATACGAGGGCGATGATTCGGCCAGCCAGCAGCGACGGTGCGATGCGGATCCAGGCCATTTTGGGCGATGAATTCCGAGTGCTGGAATTCGACCAGAGCACCCATTCCTCGGCCGAGGCGGCGGCGGCGACTGGGTGCGACGTGGCGCAGATTGCCAAGTCCATGTTGTTTAAGGCGGCGGACGGGCGGCCGGTGCTGGTGGTCGCGTCGGGCGCAAATCGAGTGGACGAGAAGAAGGTCGCGGCTCTGCTGGGGCAGAAGATCAGCCGAGCGGACGCTGCGTTTGTGCTGGAGCGAACGGGCTTCGCGGTGGGGGCCGTGCCACCGATGGGGCACGCGGTGGCGCCGGTCGTGTTTCTGGACCGCGATCTAGAGCGGTTTTCGACGATCTGGGCTGCCGGAGGGTCAGCGAAAGCGGTGTTTGCGCTGACCCCGGGTGACCTGGAGCGGCTGACTGGAGCGGCATTCGTGGACGTGACGAAATAAAGATGGAATACCAGATCTTCAACGCTATGGAGGGATCGCTATCGCACTCGATGTGGTGCGAGAGGGGGGATTCGAACCCCCACGCCCTAAGGGCGGTCGATTTTGAGCCGACTGCGTCTACCGTTCCGCCACTCTCGCTTACAGCACCATAATACAGTATCGCATGGCCTGGACAACTTGCCGTTTCATCATCCTGGCCGATAATCGAGGCGCCGATGCCGCTGGGGTGAGCCGGCAATGTCCGCCACGGCGTCTCAACCCCGTTGAGTGCTTTGCTTTACGCGGTTGACCCGGCACGGCGGGGACACTAGATAGGCGCGCTCTCAGCGGCCGTTGCCGTGGGTCTGGTCGGGCGTAGCTCAGCGGTAGAGCAATCGGCTGTTAACCGATTGGTCGTAGGTTCGAATCCTACCGCCCGAGCCATGGGGGTGGCCGTAACGGTTCGCACCTGCGGCGGCCGGCCGTTGTTAGTGAGTAACCGCGAGGAAGCTGGTTTTAGCGTTGCGCTGCTATCAGCATGAACATTGGCCGCTCGCGTTCTTCGGCGAGTCTCGGCTTAGCGGCGACCTGCTGTGCCGTCGGGCCCCATTCCTCCACATGGGTAATCGTGAAACCAGTATGGATGAGCATGTTGAGCGTCGTCCCGATGGTGCGGTGCTGCTTGACGACCCCTTTGGCAAGCCAATCGGTGGTGCGCCGACCTTCCTTCAGGTAGCTGTCGAGCGGCCAAGTTCTGCGGCCATCGGATTCGACTTGCCAGCGCGGATTTCGCGGTGCCGTGTAAATTGGATGCTCGATCGAAAATACGAGCCGGCCACCAGGCAGGATGGCCTCGTGCAAATTGTTCAGAAGGCCGATGAGGTCCTCGACGTAATGGAAGGCAAGTGAGCTGTAGGCAAGATCAAACGAAGCACACGGCAGGTTTAGCTGCTCCATGTCAGCTCTGGCGTAGGTGATGGTGGCGGTGGCGGTGGCGGTGGCGGTGGCGGCTCGTGCGAGCATTTTCTGGGATATGTCAAGCCCGAGAACCCGAGCAGCGCCCTGGTCGCACGCCCAGCGGCAGAACCAGCCGAAGCCACATCCGAGATCGACGATTCTCAGGCCGCCGAGATCGGGAAGCAGCGCTCGCAAAGCGGGCCACTCCGGGGCGCCGGCCAATCCTTCGACTGAGCGGCCGAGTTGGCTGTAATTCTCGAAGAAGGCGGTTTCGTCGTAGATATTCTGGGTCATTGCGTCGATCCATGCATCATGCCGCCGGACAGCGCTCGCAACGAAAGCCGCGACGGGCGCTGGCTGTGCCTGCGACGATCGGACGGCACCGCGCGGGCGGCAAGCGAGAGGGGCTCATGTCTGGCTGCTGATCTCTGTCGCAACCTTTCCGGCCGTGTCAACGAAATCAGGGCTACGATCAAGTTTCTTTGCCGGTCGGTGCCTCGACGCCTGTCACGACAACGCTACCGTTTGGAAGCCCAACGATGGATGGGCGTATGATGGCGCGGGTTTCCGTCTGGGTTGGCTGATCTGTTATGATCCTCTCGACATGCCCCGTCGGTTATCTCGAGCCGCCACGGCGCCCACAAGGATTGTCCATGATTGCTGTTGCCGTGTTGCTGCCTTGGCTTGCGCTGCTTCTGAGCAGGCGCTTCTTTCAGGCCCTGTTGTGCCTGGGGCTGCAACTCACCGTGCTGGGATGGATCCCGGCGGCGATCTGGGCTGTGCTCGTGGTCAACGACGACAAGCGGGAGCGACAGTATCGCGAAATGCTTCGGGTGCTTCGGGGCCGGTGACGCCGGTGTGTCTGTCCTGGCAGACACAAGCGGCTAGGCTGCGGGACTGACGAGATGGAGATCTGAATGCGCCTCTGGCAGCTAGGCTGGCTATGCCTTCCCCTCCTACTGGCTGGATGTGGTGGCAATGACAAACCGGCTGCAACGCTTTCGGTAAGCTGCGGCGGGAGCGATGTCCTGGTTGGCGCCGGTTCAGTCGACGTGCTGGGAGACCCGGTGAACGGACGTCCCACACTCAGTTTCCCCGATCCGGTGAACGCCGGCAGGACCGGGGCTTTGTCGGTCCGAGCCGGGGACCGATGCACCATCACCCCGGCGTCCGGTTCTGGCGGATGACGGACCGCGTCGTGGAACGAAGGACCAGGCGCCGCCGCTGGTTCGGTGAGCCGGATTGCACAGTACCCTAGGCACGATTAAACATACCGACCAGTAGGAGGGACAATCGATGGATCTTCGCTTCACCCCGGAAGAACGCGCCTTCCGCGAGGAAGTCCGCGGCTTCATTCGCGACAATTTGCCGACGGACACTCGCGACCGCATGAAGCTGGGGCATCCGCCGCACAAGGAGGACACCGTGCGCTGGCAGCGGATCCTCAACGCGAAGGGTTGGGCGGCGATGTCCTGGCCGAAGGAATGGGGCGGACCAGGCTGGACGGCGATCCAGAAGATGATCTTTTTGGAAGAAAACCTGATGGCTCCAGCGCCGGAGTTGTTGTCTTTCAACATCACCATGCTGGGGCCGGTGCTGATTCATTTCGGCACCGACGAACAGAAGCAGCGCTTTTTGCCGCGGGCGGCCAATCTTGATGATTGGTGGTGTCAGGGGTTTTCGGAGCCGGGGGCGGGGTCCGATCTGGCGTCGCTTAAAACCGCGGCGAAGCGGCACGGCGATCATTACGTGGTGAATGGGCAGAAGATCTGGACCTCAACCGCTCATAATGCGGACTGGTGTTTCCTGCTGGTTCGCACCGATCCGAATGCGCGCAAGCGGCAAGAGGGCATTTCCTTCCTGCTGGTGGACATGAAGACTCCGGGTATCACGGTACGGCCGATCATCTCGATCGATGGCGCACACCACCTGAACGAAGTGTTTTTTGACGATGTGAAAGTTCCGGTGGACATGCGCATCCATGCCGAGAACAAAGGCTGGGATGTGGCCAAGTTCCTGCTTGGCAACGAGCGCACTGGCATTGCCCGTCTGGGTAAATCGCGTGAACGGGTCAGTTCGGCCCTCAAGATGGCGAAAGAGGTGAACTTCGGCGGCGTGCCGCTGATCGAGGACCAAACGTTCCGTCAGCGCATTGCTCAGTTGCAGGTGGATATGAAGGCGCTGGAGATTACTCAGTATCGGGTGGTTTCGGCCTATGACAAGGCGAAGGGCGCCGGCAAGCCCGACCCGCTATCGTCGGTGCTGAAGGTGAAGGGGACCGAGTTGCTGCAGGCGACGTCGGAACTGGCGGTCGATGTCGCCGGGCCGATGGCGACGCCGATCTGGGCGCAGGAATTGGCGGCGTTGAACGAGCCGGACGACATGCTGGAAGCCAGCAGTGCGGGAACCGGCGGGTATCTGATGCTGCGGGCGGCGTCGATCTACGGCGGCACCAACGAGATCCAGAAGAATATCCTGACCAAAGCGGTATTGGGGCTGTAATGGATTTCGAACCGTCCGACGACCAGCGGCTGCTGGTCGAGAGCGTCACGCGGATGTTGAGCGGGACTTACGGTTTCGCTCAGCGCAAGGGGTATATGGCGTTGCCGGAGGGGTATTCTCCGGCGGTGTGGTCGCAGTTCGCGGAGCAGGGCCTGCTGGGCTTGCCGTTCGCGGAGGAATATGGCGGCTTCGGCGGCGGCGCGCAGGAAGTCATGCTGGTAATGCAGGCGTTTGGCCGGGTGCTGGTGCTGGAGCCGTATTTCTCGACGGTGGTGCTGGCCGGGATGGCGTTGAACGTCGCCGGGTCGTCGGAGCAGAAGGCGGCTGTGCTGCCGGCGATCGCCGAGGGTCGTTTGAAGATGTCGTTTGCGCATTGCGAGCGGCAGGCTCGTTATGACTTGACGGATGTGGTGACGACGGCCAAGCGGAACGGGTCGGGCTGGGTGCTGGACGGATCGAAGACGGTGGTTGCAAATGGCGCGACGGCTGACCGCATCATCGTCAGCGCGCGAACCGGTGGTGATCGCCACGATGCTGACGGCATCACGCTGTTTCTAGTGGATGCCGATGCATCAGGCGTCGCCAGGCGCGGCTATGTCAGCCGCGACGACACGCGGGCGGCGGATATTTCCCTGTCAAACGTTTCCGTTTCGGATGCCGACGTGCTTGGCGGGGTCGGCGGCGGGTTGCCGATCATCCAGCGTGTGGTGGAAGCCGGGATTGCTGCCAGCGCGGGTGAGACAGTCGGGGCGATGGAAGCGATGAACGAAATGACGCTGGAATACAGCAAGACCCGGGTGCAGTTCGGCAATCCGATCGGATCGTATCAGGTGGTTCAGCACCGGTTGGCGGACATGTTCATGGCGCAGGAGCAAGGCCGCAGCATGGCGATGCTGGCGACCATGTCGATCGACAATCCGGAGCAGGGCGCGAGGACACGGGATATCGCGTTGGCGAAGGTGGGGATCGGGCAGGCCGGCCGGTATGTATCGCAGAGCGCGGTGCAGATGCATGGCGGGATCGGGATGACCGAGGAATACGCGGTGGGGCACTATTTCCGGCGTTGCATGGTGATCGAGCGGTTGTTCGGCGATCCGGCTTACTACCTCAATAAACTGGCGGCCGAAGTGGGGTAATCGTATATCGCACGATCGCCGGACTGGTTGCGCGCCGCTGCTATTGAGTGGCGGCAGGACCGGCGGCCGTTCGAGACGATCTGCCGCGTTTGAGTGAAAAGCTGTTCCGACGACGGCGCCATGGTCGGTGCCGTCGATTGCATGTACTCCGGGTCGAGCGCCGGCAGGTTGTCGGAACGAATCAACTGGTTCTGGCTTTCAGCGCCAGAACCAAGCCCCGCTGGGAGCGACGAAGGTCGTAGGGGCCCCCTGCCCTAATGCGGCCTGCCCCTGCCCCAGGTCATGATCGGCCCAGGCTGGATCGACAATTCCTTAATTGGGGATGCGAACAAGGCGTCTTGCTTTGGACTCATCAGCGTTCCACGCAGCGCCGCCACTGCGGACAGGCGGGAATACAGCGCGTGTCGGTATTCGCTATTGCGACGCATTCTCATCTGAAGTAATATCCGCTCCATCAACCCTCGGAGCGCCGCGCATGGGTCAGATTATCCGGCTACCAGTCCGACTTGCGGGATACCCCGATAATTCGGCTGCTCTCGACCCAGCGGAGAGCGTTCTGCTGGTCGCCTTTCGCTCATGGGTGGACGCCTTTCGTCAGGAGGAAGATCCGATGCCTCGAATGTGCCAAGACCTTGACGGTGCGGGCGTGTACGACGCCGCTTTTTCGGTCAACCGGTTGATGACCATAATCGCCTGTCATGTCATCCGGCCGATGAGCATTCACTGCCCGGGCTGTCAGCACCTGTCCAACGATGAGAAGCGTCTTCTGCATGCCGCCAGTCTTGCGCAGGGCGGCCACGGGCATCTTGCGGAAACGGCGTTACGAACCGCCCTACTGTCGGCGGAAGGTGCGGAAGGCGCCCTGGATCCGCTGCTGGATCTAGCCGGGCTGTTGGCTGAAGCCGGCATGTTCTTTCGAAACAGAGGGGCGCCCGCGCCGAATCTGGCGGTGGATAAGCCAACAGCGTCAGCAGAAACGATTCTTTGAGCGGGGTCGGTCCTGATGGAAAGGCATTTTTCGACCGGCGTTGCCACCATTGTCGCGCTAATGGCGGCGCAACAAGCCGCATCCGAGCAAGAAGAGGCGAAGGCGAACTATTTTCGCGGCATAGTCGGCGAGGACGAAGCTGAGCTGCGGTGTTGTGGCAAACCCGGTATGGGCGACACGGCGCAATCATAGTGTTTCAGTTGCGGGGGCAAGAAGCGGTTGCTGGCGGTCGTTGCGACGATGGATGACGATCGCCGTCAATGAGCGGCGGCCCAGGTACGCCCTGCCCCGGTCTCGGCCACCAGCGGGACGGATAGAACCGCGGCACCCTCCATCACACGGCGAACCACCACGGCCAATTGTTCGGCCTCGTGCTCCGGTGCCTCGAACAGAAGTTCATCATGCACCTGCAACAGCATCCGGGACCGAAGCCCCTCGGCCCGTAAAGCCGCGGGCAACTTCACCATCGCTCGCTTGATGATATCCGCGGCCCCGCCCTGCAGCGGCGCATTGATCGCTTGACGCTCGGCATAGGCGCGTCGGGCGCTGTTCTTGTCGGCGATGCCGGAGATCCAGCAGCGTCGGCCGAATGGCGACACGACGTAGCCGTTGGCCCTCGCCTGTTTCTTGGTCTCTTCCATGTAGGCGAGGATACCCGGATAGCGTTCGAAATAACGACCGATATAGAGTCGGGCCTCCCCAGGCGAGATGCCCAATTGCCGAGCCAGGCCAAAGCCGGAAATGCCGTAGATGATGCCGAAGTTGATGGCCTTGGCGCGGCGGCGGGTCATCGGGTCCATGCCGGCCATCGGCACTCCGAACACCTCGCTGGCGGTGCGGGCGTGGATGTCCTCGCCGTTGGCGAAGCTGTCTCGCAGCACCGGTAAATCGGCGACGTGGGCGAGCAGCCGCAGTTCGATCTGCGAGTAGTCGGCGCTGACCAGCACATGGCCGGGTTCGGCGATGAAGGCGTGGCGGATGCGGCTGCCTTCGTCGGTGCGGATCGGTATGTTCTGCAGATTGGGATCGTTGGACGAAAGTCGCCCGGTGGAAGCAACCGCCATCGCGAAACATGTATGCACCCGCCCGGTGTCGGGGTTGATGTCGTTGACCAGCGAGTCGGCGTAGGTCGACTTCAGCTTCGCCAACTGGCGCCATTCGAGGATACGCGTGGGCAGTTCCAATCCCTGATCGGCCAACGTCTGCAGCACCGAGGAATCGGTTCCCCAGGCGCCGGTCTTCATCCGTTTGCCGCCTGGCAGCTTGTGTTCGTCGAACAGCACCTCACCCAGTTGTTTCGGACTGCCGACGTTGAACGGGTGGCCGGCCAGGCGGTGGCAGTCCTGCTCCATGACCGCCATGCGGGCCTCGAAGTCAACCGACATGCGTCGCAGATCGTCGGCATCGACCTTGATTCCGGCACGCTCCATCGCCAGCAGCACCGGGACCAGGCGGCGCTCGGTCTGTTCATACAGTGCAAGGCCGCCGTTCAATCGCAGCCGAGGCTGAAGCGTCTGCCACAGACGCAGTGCGACATCGGCATTTTCGGCCGCCGGGGCCGTTGCCCGGTCGATTTGAACTTGCGCCAGCGGCACCCGGTTGCGGCCGGTGCCGGTCGCGTCGTCGAAGCTGAGTGGCGTGTGGCCCAGGTGCAGCTTCGAGAGGTCGTCCAGCGCATGTCCGTGCAGACCGGCGTCCTGTGCGTAGGAGATCAGCATCGTGTCGTCGATCGGTGCGGGCATCGGGAAGCCGGCGCGCGACAGCACCAGCATGGCGAACTTGGCGTCCTGGAAGATCTTCAGCACCGAAGCGTCGGTCAGCAGCGGTCCCAGCAGTTCGATTGCCTGGTCGGTTCCGATCTGCTCGCCTAGCACCTCATGTGCCAATGGCACGTAACAGGCGCGTCCTGGCGCCACGGCCAGCGACAGGCCGATCAGACGAGCACGCATGGCGTCCGGGCGGTCGGTTGCGGTGTTGATCGCGACCTGACCGGCGGCCAGGGCGTCACCGACCCAGGCACGCAGGGCGTCGGCGGTGGTGACGCTGTCGTACGGACCAAACCCGCTCTCGGTGGGCGGCGGGGTGAGGCCCAGGTCGGGCTGCAATCCGGCCGGTCGTGCGGGAGGCGGCGCTGTCTCGGACGACGGTTGCGGCTGGCCAGTGGTCGGTTTGGCGCCAGTGTCGGCGTCCAAACCGAGCCGAGCGGCGACGCTGCGAAAGCCTTGTCGGGTTAGCCATGCGGATAGGACCATCCTGTCGGCATCGCGCTGGGCCAGGGCCTCGACCGGCACGGGGAGTGGCGTGTCCAGCCTCAATCGGACCAGTTCGCGCGAGATACGGGCCTTGTCGGCGTGCTCGATCAGCATGTCGCGCCGTTTGGACGGCTTCATGCCGGGCGCCGCGGTCAGCACAGCTTCGACGTCGCCGTACTCGTTTATCAGTTGCGCCGCGCCCTTTGGGCCGATGCCGGGCACGCCGGGCACTTTGTCGGTCGAATCACCGATCAGCGCCTGCACCTCGATCATCTTGTCCGGTGTGACGCCGAATTTCTCCAGCACCTCGGCCGGACCGATCGGCTTCTGCTTGATCGGATCCAGCATGTCCACGCCGGGCCGGATCAGTTGCATCAGGTCCTTGTCGGAGGAGACGATGGTGACCTGGCCGCCGGCGGTGACGGCGGATTGGGCATAGGCGGCGATCAGATCGTCAGCCTCCCAGTCGGGCAATTCGATGGCGGGGACGCCGAACGCTTCGGTGGCCTCCCGGACTAGGGCGAACTGCGGGATCAGTTCATCAGGGGGTGGCGGCCGGTGTGCCTTGTAGGGGTCGTAGAGGCGGTTGCGGAAGGTCAGACGGCCGGCGTCGAAGATGACGGCGATATGGGTGCCGACGTGCTCCTTCAATAGCTTGGCCAGCATGTTTGTGAAGCCGTACACCGCGTTCACCGGCGTGCCGTCCTGTCTGGTCATCGGCGGCAAAGCGTGGAAGGCGCGGAAGATGAAGCCGGATCCGTCGATCAGGATCAGGTGCAGTTTCTGGGTTGCGACCTCGGGCTCGGCCGGGATCTCTCCGGCGATGTCAATGTCCGCTGGCGTGATCCGCTCCCGGGTTCAGGACATAGAGACGTGAGCAATAGGGGCACATCACCTGCTCGCCGGGGATGCGCAGGAAAACCCTTGGGTGGCCCAGGGCGCCGTCGCCGCCATCGCAGGCCGCGGTGCGGGAGTCGACATGGATGATCTCGGTCGGGGTCGCTGGGAGGCCAGTATTTTGGGCGGCGCCGTCCGGCATCTTGATCCTCTGTCTGGTCTGGAACGCGGGCTGATGATAGCGATGCGGCGAATGCTTTCAACCAGTCTCCCTTGAAACCGCTGCGCGCCGGCATGCTGCTGGTCCTGCTGCTAGTGGCTACGGTGCTGACCGGATGTGTCGGCCGGATCGCCCCGCCCGGTCCGGCGGTGGAGAGACCGACCGAGACGGATGATGTGTTCGTCATGCCGGACGGCACCGCCCTGCCCTACCGGGAGTGGCTGCCCAGAGGTTTCCCCAGCACTGTCGTGCTGGCGCTGCACGGCATGAACGACAGTCGCGATGCGTGGGAGTATCCGGCCCCCGACTTCGCGGCCGCTGGGATGGCGGTATTTTCGCCGGATCAACGCGGCTTCGGCGCGACCCGCACGCGCGGTCTTTGGCCGGGCACCGCCGGCCTGGTGGCTGATGTCCGGGTCATGGTCCGGCTGCTGCGGTCACGCTATCCGCGGGCCAGACTGATCCTGATGGCGGAAAGCATGGGGGCCGCGGCGATGATGGTCATGGCGACCGAACCGCACCCGCCGCCGGTGGATGGCTATGTGCTCATCGCACCCGCGGTCTGGGGGCGCTCGAAGATGAACATCCTGCTGCGGGGGTCGTTGTGGCTGGCCGATCATACCGTGCCGGGCATGAAGGTGACCGGCGGAGGCGTTGTGAAGGTGACCGCCAGCGACAACCGGGCGGCACTGATCCGGCTTTCGACCGATCCGCTGACACTGCGGGAAACCCGGGTGGATGCGATCAAGGGGCTGGTGGACCTGATGGATCAGGCATTGGCGGCGGCGGCGCATTTCCGCGCGCCGGCTTTGTTCTTGTATGGCGGCCGTGATGAACTGGTTCCGCCGAAGGCGACCGCCGCCATGTGGCGGGCGCTGCCGCGTGTCGGCCACGGTGGTGCTGTGCTGGCTTTCTATCCGGCGGGCTATCACCTGCTGCTGCGCGACAAGGACCGCGCGGCGCCGATCGACGATATTCTGGCCTGGATCAACCATCCGGATGCGCCACTGCCGTCCGGCGCGGGTGACGCGGCTGAGGCGTGGCTGACCAAGCAGGACGCGTCGGATTGACTTGCCGGATTTGGATACGAGACCGAGATTTCTGACCCCGACCCGCAATATGGAGCCGCTTTGATCCGGTGCGCGCCACAGAAGTCGGGTTGGCACCGACGCCATGCTTGAACATATGGCTAAATCGGCAAGGTCACGATCGCCTTGGCACCACCGGACGGACGGTTGGTGATCGTCACGTCGCCGCCATGGGCGCGCATGATGTTTCGCGCGATCGGCAGTCCGAGACCAACGCCGCCGGTTTCCCGGTTGCGGCTTGGCTCACCGCGGTGAAACGGTTCGAATACCCGGTCGAGATCGCCGCTCGGAATGCCCGGACCGTCGTCTTCGACCTCCACCATGACACCCCGATGTTCGGCCTGGAGCAGGCGTACCCTCGCCGAGCCGCCATAATTGACCGCATTGGCAACGAGATTGACGAATACTCGCTTTAACGCGAGCGAGCGCGCCTGAACGGTCAGATGGGCTGGTCCCTCGTAGTTCAGCTTGTCCAGCACATCGGGGTGGGCGTCTCCTGCCTCATCCAGGATGGTTCGCAACAGTTCGGCCAGATCGAGTTGGGTGACGGATTCGGTGGTGCGCGCATCCCGCCCGAACGCGAGTGTGGCGGAGACCATGGCCTCCAGTTCCTCCAGGTCGGCGAGGATCTTGGCGCGCTGCTCGTCGTCCTCAACGAACTCGGCCCGCAGCTTCAGGCGGGTGATGGGTGTGCGCAGATCGTGCCCGATGGCGGTCAGCAATTCGGTCCGATCCTGGACGAAGCGGCGGATACGCGCGGCCATGGTATTGAATGCCACGGCGGCGATGGCAACCTCGGTTGGGCCGTTCTCGGGCAATGGGGAGGCATTGACGTCGCGGCCGAGCGCTTCGGCGGCTTCGGCAAGGGTGCGGACAGGCGCGGTCAGGCGCCGCACCGCCCACAGGGTTAACGCCGCCGCGGTGACCGTCATCAGTACGAAGGCCGCCAGGAAGGTTGGCGAATGCCAGGGTCGCAGCGGTTCCAGCTTTGCTTTGACGTTAAGCCACTCGCCGTCCGGCAGGCGCATCCCGATAACCGCCTGATGCCAGGAGTGGCCGCCGTAGATCGCTATCTGCTGCCAGCGAAGCTTTGGACCTCCAAGCGGCACGAGGTTCATGTTTACGCGTATGAGACGCTGTTCGGGTATCGGCATCTCCGGCATATCCACCTCGGGCGGCGAGGCGCTGAGCGTGGGTGATAGATCGTTGCCGCGATGCAGTTCGGCCAGGACGGCGGCGCGACTTGGGGGGTCGGTCAGCGCGATGGTGCGATAGAGGCTGACGACACGAACAGCGATGTCGCGGGCCTGACTCAACCGCTGCACGTCCAGCCGATCGAGCGCATGAATGGTCAGGCCGGCGATCTGCACGATGATCAGTCCCAGCAACAGCACCAGCGCCGTGCGGGCGGCCAGACTGCCTGGCCAAGGGCGGATTCTCATGCGCGCTCCGGGGCGTGAATGCATGCCGTCGGGTTGATGGTAGATCGGCAATACCGCGCGACGCCAGAGCGTTGGGAGGATGGCTGGGTAGGCTCTAACGCTTTGTATTGTAGCATGTCCACGGACCTTGACCGTGGCGTCTATGCCCGCTCTACGGTCGCAGCCAGGACATAGCCGCCGCCGCGAACGGTCTTGATAAGCTGTGCGTTTCGCCCGTCATCCTCCAGCTTACGGCGAAGGCGGGACACGGCGACGTCGATCGCCCGATCGAACGGACCGGCCTGGCGTCCGCGCAGCAGGTCCAGCAGCATGTCGCGGGTCAGCACGCGATTGGCCCGGTCGACCAGCGCCTGTAGCAGGTCGTATTCGCCCCCGGTCAGCGCGACCTCGACGCCATCGGGATTGAGCAGCCGACGGCGGGCGGGGTCGAGGGTCCAGTTGTTGAAGCGATAGCCGCGGACAGAGGGGTCGTGGCGGGTCTCCGCCTGGTCGCCGGAGCGTCGCAACACGGCGCGGATGCGGGCCAGCAGTTCACGCGGGTTGAACGGTTTCGGCACGTAGTCGTCGGCGCCAAGTTCCAGACCGATGATTCGGTCGGTTTCCTCACCCATCGCGGTAAGCATCACGATCGGGATATCCGACTGCGTGCGCAGCCAGCGCGCCAGGTCGAGGCCTGATTCGCCCGGTAGCATCAGATCGAGCACAACGAGTTGGTAGTGGCCGTTGAGCCAAGCACGGCGCGCCTCTTTGCCGTCGCGCACGGCGGTCACGCGGATGCGCTGCTTTTCCAGAAAGCGGCCCAGGAGATCGCGAATTTCCCGGTCATCGTCGATGACGAGGATGTGTGGGGTCTGGTCCATATCCTGTTACATACGACGTGTACGGCCGGTCCGAAACGACCGTTGCATTTTATTGCAATTTGTCGCGGATGTGACGCGGATGGGCGCTCCAAGTAGCGGTGGTCGCAATCAGGGAGTTATCGGATGCGTCGAACCATCTTGGCCGCTGCCGCGGCGTTCCTTTCAGGCGGTATCGCCACGGGGGCGATGCTATCGCAAGCACAGCCGGCTCCGGCGCCGACGCAGCAACTGGATCGGGTTTCGTCAGAGGATCGCGGACCCGGCCATTGGGAGCATCCTGGTCCGGAGGGGCGAGCCTGGATGCACCATCATCAGGGGATGCGCCCATTCGCGCTGATCTACCGTCAGCCGGACCGTGAACTGTCGCCTGCCGACGTGCAGAAAATCGTCGAGGGGTTCTTGTTGTGGAACGGGAACCATGCGTGGAAAGTCACTGACGTCGCGCCGACAACGGATGGTCCGATCGGCTTCAGTCTGGCAACTCCAGATGGTTCGGTCGTAGCAAAATTTACCATGGACCCGCATTCCGGCCAAATTGCCCGCGTCGGGTAGACCACGCAGCCCAGGGCGCGCAGACCAGGTCGGCGCTTGGGCGTGTGCTGGCGGATGTATCAGTGGAAATTGTCGATCGGCGATCAGGCGTTGGTAATTCCCCCATCGATCGTGATGGTCTGCCCGGTGATGTAGGAGGCGTCCGGTGAGCAGAGGAAGCGGATCACCGAGGCGATTTCGGCTGGCTTGCCGAAGCGCCGCAACGGGATCTCCATTCGATAGGCCTC
The DNA here is from genome assembly GCF_965277825.1 of Rhodopila sp. NCBI lineage: Bacteria > Pseudomonadati > Pseudomonadota > Alphaproteobacteria > Acetobacterales > Acetobacteraceae > Rhodopila > Rhodopila sp. The sequence goes on from NZ_OZ255846.1 coordinate 3,592,315, forward strand.
GCCGCGTTCGGCGATGACCGGGTCCGCCATCTTGGTTTCAATTACGCCTGGCGCGATCGCATTCACCAGTACATCCGGCGCCAGCTTCCTGGACAGGGCTCGGGTCAGGCCGACGATGCCGGCCTTGGCCGCGGCGTAGGGCACACGGTCCGCGCTGCCGCGGCGGTAGGCAACGGAGCTGGTCAGCACGATGCGCGCCGGCTCTCGCTGGTCGAACCGCGTGGAGAACGCCACCGCCATGTCGTAGGCGTTGGTCAGATTGGCGGCGATCGCGCGATTCCACACGCCGTGGTCCTCGGGGTCGAGATGATCCCGCTCAAACAGGCCAGCGAGATGCACCAGCGCGTAGACCGGTGCGCCGGCGGCCTCTATGACACGGGCGCATTCCGCTGGCGTTTCAAGAGCCGAGACGATGACGCCGAGGCGCACGCGACCGAGGGTCTGCTGGGCGCGCGACAGGGCGGCCTCGTCGACATCGGCCATGATGACATGGCCGCCGTGGTCCATGAACGCGCGCACCGTTTCGATGCCGATGCCGCGCGCGCCACCGGTAACGACGATGCGTTTACCGGTGAAAGTCGATGCCACTCAGGCTAGGCCGTCACGACCATGCTGCAGCAGCGACGTGTAGTCCAGCGTCGCCATTACCTGCGCCCGGCGCATGTAGCGCGGCTCGTTCGGCATGTAATCGGCGACGGCGTTGTGCACTGTGCCGATGTTGTCCCACATCAGCAGGTCACCGACCGCCCAGTGATGGGCGTAGAGAAAATCGGCCCGCTCTTGGTGACGGAACAGGTAATCCAGGATGGTGTCGCTTTCACTTCGCTCGATGCCGTCGATCCACATGGTGTAGCCGGGGTTGGCGTACAAGACCTTGCGTGCGGTCAGCGGATGGATGCGCACCAAAGGCTGCGAGACCGGCGGTTTCTTGCGCCGCTGTTCGTTTGTCAGCCTGGCGCGGTGAGAGCCTGGTCGGAGGCGCATGACTTCCCAAAACTTTTCGAAGTCGTGGGTGGCGGTGTGTCCTTCGATTTTGTGTTTCACCTCATCGGGCAATTCGTCATAGGCGGCGTGCATGTTGCGGAACTGGGTTTCGCCGACCGATTTTCCGTTGCGCATCGGCACGGCTTGCGCGTGCAGCACATTGGCGAGCGCGATGTCCTTGCTGTAGGACATGTCGGTGTGCCAGCCCTGCCCCGCATCGTTCAGGCCGACCGGCTTTCCGGCGGGATCGGTCCGGTTGGACAGGATCATGACCTCGGGAAAATCGGGCTCGTGGAATTTGTTGGCGACGTTGACCTCGAGGTCACCGAACCGCCTGGCGAACGCCGCGAAGGCCGCGGTGTCGAAGGTCTGATTTGGGAAGCAGAGGGCGCCGTGCTTGCCGAGCGCGGTCAGGACTGTGCGCAGAGCGTCGTTCGATAATGCGGTGGCGTGGTCGATGTCTTGAACTTGGGCGCCGAGCGTTTGGCCGCTTGGGATGATTTTCATGGCGGTATCTCCCTGACCCTGTGTTAGCGGGATCGTTATTAGTCGGCAACGGCAAGGCGCTCGACCGCGGCGACGACGTCTTGCGGATTTTCGCGCGACAAGAAGTGTCCGGCGCGCGGGATCAGCCGGCGTTCCATAGGCCCGGTGAACATACGGTCGCGCGGTATCGAGCCGGCCGGGGGGCCAACGCCGTCGGCCTCTCCATGCAGGACGATCGTTGGCACGCCGATGGTGGGTTGTTTGCCCAGTGCGACTTCCAGGTTATCGTAAGCAGGATCGCCGGGGGCGTTTCCGTATCGATGTCGATAAGACTTGATCGTTACGTCGACAAAATCGGGGTTATCGAAGCTGGCCGCGGTGGTCTTGAATGTCGCATCGTCGAAGGCCCAGTTCGGCGACCATAGATGCCATAGCAGCCTGGCAACCTCGGCGCGGTTTTCTATCAGACCGTTACGGCCTCGATCGGTGTGGAAATACCACTGATACCAGTGGCGATACTCCTGTTCCGCCATGCCAGGATGGACAGCGGCAGCGATATCTTGAATGCCGTAGCCGGTGATGGCGACCAGCGCGGTGACTCGTTCGGGCCATAGAGCGGCGGCGACGCATGCGGCGCGTCCGCCCCAGTCGTAGCCGACCAGGATAGCCGCCTCGATCGACAGCGCGTCCATGAAGTCTCGGACATCCGCGCCCAGCGCGGCCTGCTGACCGCTTCGGGGGGTCTCGGCGTCCAGGAAGCGGGTCGGCCCGAACCCACGCAGCCAGGGCACCAGAACGCGAAAGCCTGCTTCGGCCAGCGGCGGAGCGACGCCGTCGTAATCGTGGACGTCTGATGGCCAGCCATGCAGCAGGATCACGGCTGGGCCCGCGGACGATCCAGATTCCAGAAAGCCGATGTCGAGGACTGGGGTGCGTATGCTTTGCAGCGGCATTACGACAGGCCGCCATCCGGCGACGGATCCACGCGGGTGATGCCCTTGCCGATCCGGGGTCCGCCGGCCGTGAGAGCCGCTTTGGCTTCGCGCAGCATCTCAGCGCACCAGATTATTGGTTACGGCACCGCCGGTCGCTGTCCGGCCCCCGTCAACGACGTATTGCGCACCGGTGATGTTCGAAGCGAGATCGGAGCACAGGAAGATCACCAGGTTCGCCACCTCGTCGGCAGTGCCATAGCGTCCGATGGGTATATTGGACTGGTAGCGGGTACCGACGCTGGCGGGATCGTCGGCGCTGATCATCGACTCGAGTGAATGGATCATTCTTGTTTCGATCGGACCGGGGCAGATGCAGTTGACCCGAACGCCGGACCTGGCGACCTCGCCAGCAGCGGTCTTGGTCAGGCCGATGACAGCATGTTTGGAAGCGACGTAGGCGGGCATCCCTGGTGAGGCGACGAGACCGGCGACAGAGGCGGTGTTGACCACAGCGCCGCGGCCCTGCTTGAGCATCACGGGCAGTACATGGCGAAGCCCGAGGAAGACGCCTTTCACGTTCACCGCCATGACGCGATCGAACATGACCTCGTCATACTGGTGGGTTGGGGCGACGCTGCCTTCTATGCCAGCATTGTTATGGAAACAGTCGATCGCGCCGTATTTTTCCAGCACCAATCTCACGTAATTCTGGACGTCGGCCGACTGGGTGACGTCAGCGGAAATAAAGCAAGCGTCTCCGCCCTGCTGGCGAAGGATGCCGGCCGTAGCCTCGCCGGCGGCTTGGTCGCGATCGACGATGATCACCCTGGCGCCTCGACTGGCGAAACCGGAAGCGGTCGCGCGGCCAATTCCATTCCCTGCGCCGGTGATGAGCGCGACCTTATTATGAAAATCCATCGATGCCTCGCAACGTTCTTGACGTTGCGCGTAGGCTACACCAGTTGGCCAGGGACGGAAATCGGATCAGTGGACCAAGTATGCTTGTGTCTGAGCCAAGCATTTAGCCGCAAGATCACGTTCGGCGTAATTGCGCCTCGTCGACCACACGCTCGTGATTGTCTAGCGCACTTTTTGCACGATACTGACAGCCGATCTGGGTAATCGGCAGCCGCCGGATGATAGTGTAGATCCCGGGACGCACGTTTACGTTGGAGCCATTGGCCACCAGCGCGACCTTATCGCCGGCCGCGAACTTGTATTCAATCACAGGCTTCCCTCCGTCGGCATCAAGGGCGGCGCATGAAGCGCCGCCCGGCATGTCAGCTTGCCTGAAGATTGACGGCGGAAGTCTTACCTTGCTGTCCACGCTCCAATTCAAAGCTGACAGTCTGGCCCTCGTTCAAGGTCTTGAGTCCAGCGCGTTCGACCGCCGAGATGTGGACGAAAACGTCCTTGGAGCCGTCGGCTGGCTGAATGAAGCCAAAACCCTTTTGGGGATTAAACCATTTTACTGTACCTGAAGCCACGTGAAGTCTCCGCAACTGGCCAAATCCCGCGCACGTGCGAGATATCTTACTTTTCAATTGGGGAGAGAACGGCGCGTCGTAATACCATAAGGTAGAGCAGAACGACGCGAAATAGGGATCTTGCCCCGGCTGAAAAGTTCAGCCGTTCAACCTGTATACAGGACCCAGCCGAGGTTGGACAGCGGTTTTTTTCATCGTGTTGGAGAAACCTCAGCGTCGGCCGTCGGGGCTTCGGTATACTCCAGCCGCGCCTGTTCCAGGCACTCCCAAACGTAGGCCAGCATGGAGCGGGCAACATCGAGCTGGAAGATTTCGGCCGCGATCCGCCACACCATGACCTCGACCTGGCCGAGTAGCGTCCGAGTGCACATCCCGACCGGAAACGCCTGCATACCTACGTCCAGGGCGCAAAATGCGTTCAGGCAGTAGGCCGCCCTGGAGCCGGTAAGTTCCAGCATGACCGACTGATAGGAGACATCGACGATACTGGCCGGATGGCTGCCGGCCGCTTTGATCGCTATGGCCGCGAGGTCGGACATGGTTTCCGGCGCGACGATCAGCCACTCGGAGGGTCCAAGCCACAGCGCGGCCCGGTCGCGGGCGATGACGGATCGGCAGGGGACGGTTGGCAGCAGCACACCGAGGGCGAGACCGATCGCGGTGGCCGCGGTGGAGGCAGCCTTGATGGAAAGCCTCGTGGTGGGAGCGAGCAGGGTCAGGTTGACGGAACTGCTGGGACGGGCAATTCGAACATTCTGGTTCTCGAACGGTTCAAGAGCATCGATCGAGCGGTGCGGCGGCGATCCGGTACGTAACCGCTCGCCCGATTTGTCGATCAGGGCCGGGTCAGTGACAGTGACAGCGCTGAAGCCAATGCGTGTCGGCACGCGCAGTTCCTGGCCCAATCGTGAACGGCCACCTGAGATCAGCGCCAGGGCGAACGAGCGGCCAAGCGTGGGGCTATGGTAGGAGGAAGTGACATATCCGAGGCACGCCGTGTCGCTGTGTCCAGAGGGCTTGGGCGGCGATTGGCTGTGGGTTGCAACCACCTGGGCGCCTTCTTCAAGCACAACGGTTTTGTCAGTCGGCAGAAGCCCCACGAGTTGTCCGCGGTCCGATCGTTTTAGGTCCGGCAGCGATAGCGAGCGTCGGCCGATGAAATCTCCGCCGCTGATCGTCCAGTCCAGACCAACGTCGCCAGGGGTGACCGTGCCGTCAGTTTCTTGCCCGATGAGGATATAGCCTTTTTCGGCGCGAAGTCGGTGCATCGCATCGGTGCCAACCGGGCTTATATCGCGCTGTCGCAATGTGTTCCAGACACGTTGGGCTTGATGCGGCGGCAGGTTGATCTCAAAGCCGGACTCGCCGGTAGAACCGACGCGGAATAGCCGGATTGGAATGCCGCCGATATGGCCTTGAAGAACGCTCATATGCGGCATCGTGCCGAGATCGATATCTTGCAGGAAAGGTTGCAGGGCCTGCGCGGAGTTTGGCCCGTGAACCGAAATGACCGCCCATTGTTCTGTTACCGAAGTAAGCCATACGCGTGAGGCGGAAAACTCAGTCTGGCGATAGTCCTCCATGTGATGCAGCACGAACGCAAGGCCGCCCGTCGTGGTGGTGACATGAAAGCGGTCGGCGGCGAGCCGGGAAATGACACCGTCGTCACGTATGAAACCATCTTCGCCGAGAAGAAGTGCGTAGCGGCAGCGCCCTGATGCGAGGGTCGTCAAGTCGCCGGTATAGATGCGAGACAGGAACGCTGCGCCGTCGGGTCCGACGACTTCGATTTTTCCAAGTGTGCTGGCGTCGAGCATACCGACGTTGCCGCGAACAGCAAGACACTCGCGAACGATGGCGTCATCGATCGTTTCGCCATCGCCGGGGAAGCAGCGCGGTCGTTTCCAGCCGCCGGCATCCTCCAGTATGGCGTCCGGATACGATACCGGCGACAACCGGACCGGAGCCAAACTCCCGGCTCGAACCGAGCCGGCAAAGGCACCAAAGCTTACGGGTGTATAAGGGGGGCGGAATGTGGTCAGGCCGATGGTTTCAACCGGTTTGCCGGTCAGCCCGGCGACAGTGCCGAGTGCGTTGAGGTTCGATGTCTTGCCCTGATCCGTTGCCATCCCCGTGGTGGTGTAGCGTTTGACGTGTTCGATCGAGACAAAACCCTCGTCGATGGCTATGGCGAGGTCTTTCGTTGTTACGTCGTTCTGGAAATCCACGAACGCTAAACGATGCGGCGGCGCGGTGGTCAGCGGGGCCGGTGAAGTCATCGCTGGCATCCCGGCGACGGCGAAAATCCGGGATTCGCCGCGCCCTGCCGCGGTGCCGTCGTGCAGGCAGCGGGCGAGGTCAAAGGTTCCGGCGCAGGCCCCGATTGCGCCCTCGGAAGGCAGATAGTTTCCCGAGGCCTCGTCGAAGCGCAGGTTTCGGCGCGACTGGCTGAAGAGATGCAGTGATGGCGTCCAGCCGCCGGACATCAGGATGGTATCACACGGAATGATATCGGTCGCGTTGGCCAGCTTGGCGGAATGGACCCGGCCGCGTCCCTCAGTGCTGGCAATCGTCATGCCGGCGTGGATCGAGATGCCTTGTTCGCGGGCCGCTTGTATGGCCTCACCGTCAGGTGCCGGACGCTGATCGATGATTCCGGCTATGGCAACGCCGGCCTCCTTTAGATCGACAGCAGCGCGGTAGGCGCTGTCGGCGGCGGTCGCGACGACAATCCGTTTTCCGACTTTAACGCCATACCTGTGTAGATACGATCGGGCTGCTTCGGCAAGCATGATGCCGGGACGGTCGTTGCCAGGAAAAATCAGCGGTCGCTCAATCGCTCCTGTCGCCAAGATAACGCGTTGGGCACGGACTCGCCAGAACCGTTCCCTCGGTAATGTCGATGCCGGGTTTGCGAGATGGTCGGTGGCGCGTTGGAGCAAGCCTATCATGTTGTTCGGATACCAACCGAAGGCGGTCGTGCGGGTCAGCAAGGTGACTGATTTGGTGAGCGTGGCGACCGCTTGGCGGACCCATTCCGGGGCAGTCCAGCCGTCGATTGCTACACCAGATTCGCCTAGCAACGAGCCGCCGAATTCGGCCTGTTCATCGCACAAGATGACTCGGGCGCCGGTGTCGGAAGCGCCCAGAGCCGCTGCCAACCCTGCGGCACCCCCGCCGATGATAAGCAGGTCACAATGGGCGTGCTGATGCAGATATCGATCGGGATCTGGCCGGTTTGGCGCTCGGCCAAGGCCCGCGGTTCGGCGGATAGCGGGCTCATAGAAGGATTTCCAGAACGACGACGGCCACATGAAGCTCTTGTAGTAGAAGCCGGCGGACAGCAAGGGGGTGGCCAGTCCGGTCAATGCCGCCAGGTCAAGGCGCAGAGACGGAAACCGGTTCTGGCTGCGGGCCGACAGACCGTCATAAAGTTCGATCTGGGTGGCGCGAAGGTTCGGTGTGATCCGCCCCTGCCCTTTGTCGAGGGTAACGAGCGCATTGGGTTCTTCAGGCCCGGCGGACAGAATGCCGCGCGGGCGGTGGTATTTGAATGAGCGCCCGACCAGATGAACGCCGTTCGCCAGCAGCGCCGAGGCGAGCGTGTCGCCGGCGCAGCCTTGATATCGCCGACCGTCGAAGCTGAAATTCACCGCTCGGTCGCGGTCGATCCGGCCGCCTTCGGCTGTGCGAAATAACTGCGTCATGTTTATTCCGTGCCGGGGGGCAACGCGGTTGATTGTGTTGTCATAGCGAACTCCGCGCCGGCCGGGTCTCGCGGCAAACAACGACTAGTCGGCCGTCATGTACGGAGCCCCCCTTGTTGGCAAGGGCTGACGGCGTTTCTAGGAAGGTTGGTGAACGATACGCGCAGCCGACTCTGGTCACGACTCGAACGACGTACGCATCTTATATATATGCATATAGTGCCCATCGCTCCTGACATCGAATCCTCACTGGTGATACGCGACAGCGATCTCCGGCGGTTTTTTCCGCCGGGAACGCTGACGGCCGGTCGGTCGTACGAGCAACGCGGCCGCGTTCAAGACCTGGAGATAGCTGATCGGGGGGCGATCATCACCGCGACGACGCAGGGAACCCAGCCAGATCCCTATGTCCAAAGCTTGAAAATCAGTCGCTCGCCGGCCCATGGAATAAAAATCTCCGGTGCGTGTTCATGCCCTGTGGGGCGTACCTGCAAGCATCTCGCGGCAGTGCTTATTGCGGCGCAGCGCAAGGAGTTGCTGGTGTCGCGGCAACAGGACTTGACTGTGCCGCAGTCGTCCAAAGCGGCTTCCGACTGGGCGCTTCCGACCCAGATCCAGTCCTGGCTCGCGGAGTTTGGTCGGGACGACGAGGAATTGACTGAAGACTATCCCGTATCGCTGCGGACCCGGGTGTTCTACGTGATCGATGCGGCCCCTGGGGCGGCGGCCGTGCCGCAGTTGCGGATCGACACGATGACGGCGACGTTGCGTAAAGACGATAGTATCGGTACCGTCAAACGGTATGCGCCGCACCAGATCCAGACGCCGGCCAAATACCTGCGACCATCCGACCTGATCATCCTGAGCCGGCTGTCCCGCAGAACCGGCTACCGGGAACCACAGGCCGATGACGACCCGCTGGACACGCTGCGCCGCATCCTCGGCACAGGGCGAGCGCGGTGGCAAACGGCGCAAGGTCCTGCGCTGATCGAAGGGCCCGAACGGCAGGGGCAAATCACGTGGATTACCCAAGCTGACGCCTCGCAGCAACCGACGCTGGCACTGGATGAGGGACTGATCGGGGTGCGGGTCCCGGCGCCGTGGTACGTCGATCCTGGCGCGGGAGCGATGGGCCCGGTCGCTGTCGATCTGCCCAACCGGGTGGTCGTTCGACTGCTCAATGCGCCGTCAGTTCCACCTGAGGCGGCGGCTGAAGTGCGGGCGCAACTGTCTCGGCTCCTGCCTGCGGCAAAGGTGCCGGTACCGGCGGAGTTGCGGCCACCTGAGCTGATCCGCGAGACGATGCGGCCGCATCTGCGACTGATCAGCGGAACCCTGCCAAGCGACCCCAGCTACGGCCGTGGATCGGCGCGGCTGTTGGGGCGGGGCCTCTATGCCGTTCCACTGGCGCGTGTGTCCTATCAGTACGGACCTATTGCCGTGCCGCGCAGCCGGAAGCCGCTGCCTCGGATCGTGGTCCAGAACGGCACGCTGTATGAGGTTGAGCGCGACCGCGCGGCCGAGGCGAGGGTATTGGCCGAACTGACCGGCTTGGGATTTGGATCGGTGCATGAGGTGGTTCCGGTCTATTATCAGCATGCCCACACAGACGATTTCGTGCTGCGCGAGTATGGGCCGAATCCGACCTGGCTGCAGATCGTGACCCAAGAGGTGCCTCGGCTGCGGCGCAATGGCTGGACGATCGAGATCGATGAGGCGTTCCCGATTCAGGTTCTGTCCGCCGATGCGGAGATTGAGGCGGGGCTGATCGAAGGATCGGGCATCGACTGGCTGGAACTCCATCTGGGTGTGGTGGTGGATGGGGAGCGGGTCGATCTTATTCCAGCTTTGGTTCGGCTGATCGCACGTCCGGAAGCCGCCGCCCTGGTCGAGGGACCCGACGACAAACCGTTCATTCTGCCGTTGCCGGATGGCCGATTACTGTCGCTGCCGATGTCGCGGATCCGCCCGACTTTGCTGGCGCTGCTGGAATTGTGGGCGGCTGGCGGAGTGGATGAGGACGGCGCGCGGATCGGGTTCTCGCGGCTTGATGCGGCCGATCTGGCTGGACTGGAAGAGCGCGCCGGGCTGGTCTGGCGCGGCGGCGAGGCGCTGCGGGAGCTTGGCCGGACGTTGCGGCAGTCGGGAGGGATGCCGAAGGCGGTAGTTCCGGAATCGTTTCAGGCAACCTTGCGGCCATATCAGGGGCAAGGGGTCGATTGGTTGCAATTCCTGGGGGCGGCCGGATTGGGTGGTGTGCTGGCCGATGACATGGGGTTGGGCAAGACGGTGCAGACTTTGGCTCACCTGATGATCGACAAGGCGGCGGGGCGGATGGATCGGCCGTCGTTGATCATTTGTCCGACCAGTGTGATACCAAACTGGACGGCGGAAGCACGTCGTTTCGCGCCGGAATTGTCGGTGCTGGCGCTGCATGGTGCGGCGCGCAAGGCGAGTTTTGCTTCGATACCAAACCATGATCTGGTGCTGTCCACTTATCCGCTGCTCACCCGGGACCATGAGGTTCTCGCCGCGCAGGATTGGCACGCGGTCATTCTGGACGAGGCACAGTCGATCAAGAACCCGAACGCCGAAACGACCCGTCAGGCCTTGCGTTTGAAAGCGCGCCAGAGACTGTGCCTGTCGGGGACGCCGTTGCAAAACCATCTGGGGGAGTTGTGGTCGTTGTTTGACTTTTTGGCACCGGGCTTTCTCGGCGGCCAAAAGTCTTTCAAGAGCCGCTTCAGAACGCCGATCGAAAAACACGGTGACGTCGATCGACAGGATCTGCTGACGCGCCGCATCCGCCCTTTCATGCTGCGGCGGACGAAGCAGCAGGTGATCACCGAATTGCCGCCGAAGACGGAAATCGTCGAGCCGGTGGAGATGGAAACCAATCAGCGCGCGATCTACGAAGCGATCAGGCTATCGATGCACGCCAAGGTGCAGGCGGCGATCGCGCAGAAGGGTCTGGCGCGGTCGGGAATCATCATCCTGGACGCACTGCTGAAGATGCGCCAGGCGTGCTGCGACCCGCGGCTGCTGAAATTGAAAACGGTGGCCAAGTCGAAGGCCGGTTCGGCCAAGCTGGATCGACTGATGGAGCTGCTGAGCATCATGTTCGCCGAAGGACGGCGCGTATTGCTATTCTCTCAGTTTACCGAGATGTTGGCGTTGATCCAGGGCCGATTGGAGGACGATGGGGTCGGTTTCGTGAAGCTGACGGGCGACACCAAGGATCGCGCGACCCCGGTGAAGCGGTTTCAAGGCGGGGACGTGCCGTTATTTCTGATCAGCCTGAAGGCCGGCGGCGTCGGACTTAATCTGACCGCGGCGGATACGGTCATTCACTACGATCCTTGGTGGAACCCCGCGGTGGAGGACCAGGCGACCGATCGGGCGCATCGGATCGGGCAGACCAAAAGTGTGTTCGTGCACCGGTTGGTGACACTGGGTACGATCGAAGAAAAGATGGAAGTGCTGAAAGAGAAGAAACGCGGCATCGTCGCGAGCGTGATGGATGCCGAGCACGGTGGGGCGCTCAGCCTTACCGCTGCTGATGTTGAGGAACTGTTCGCACCAGCAATGTAACTCCGACGGACAATGGGTGGTCAGCGCGCGGGTCGGGGATTTGACACTGCAAATCGGCGGCTCGCATAGTCGATTTAGGAGAAAAAGATGCATTCTGGCGCGATCGACTGCGACATTCATCCGGGCGTGCCTGACATCAAGTCGCTGCTGCCCTACATGAGCGAGTTCTGGCGGGAATCCTTTGTGGCCCGCGGGCTGGACGGGTTCGAAATTATGTCTTACCCGCCGAACGCGCCAATCTCGTGCCGACCGGATTGGCGGCTGAAGGGTACTCGGCCGGGCGGCAGCCTGGAGGTGATGCGCAGGCAAGCGCTGGATGCATTCGACGTCAGCATTGCGATCTGCAATCCCTTGACCGGCGGTCAGGCCGCGGTGAGCGAGAGCATGGGTGCGGCGCTCTGCTCGGCGGTCAATGACTGGATCAAGGAACATTGGCTCGACAAGGAACCTCGGCTACGGGCCTCCATCGTCGTGCCCGCGCAGGCACCACTGCTGGCGGCCGAAGAAGTCGATCGTTGTGCGAGCGATAACCGGTTTGTGCAGGTTCTGATGCCGGCTGCATGCGAGATGATGTTGGGGCGATCGTACTACTGGCCGATCTGGGCAGCGGCGGTTCGGCATGGGCTGCCGGTCGGCATTCATGCCGGCAGCATGTATCGATACGCTCCGACCCCCACGGGGTGGCCGTCGCACTATCTGCACGACTACGTGGCGAACTCACAGGTATTCGAGGACCAATTGCTGAGTCTGGTTTCGAACGGTGTGTTCAACAAGTTTCCAGACCTGAAGTTCGTGCTGCTTGAATCCGGCGTCAGTTGGCTGCCGGGGTTCATCTGGCGCGCGGTCAAGACCTGGCGCGGCGTGAGGGCGGAGGTGCCGTGGATCAACCGGTCACCCGCCGATATCATTCGCGAAAATATTCGGCTTACGATGCAACCATTCGATGCACCGGATCAGGCGACGGTGGAGCGGATCGTCGGGCAGATCGACGCGGACCACATGCTTTTGTTCGCCTCGGATTATCCGCATTGGCAGTTCGAGGGCGATGCAATCCTGCCGCCAGGACTGTCTGACGAACTACGGCGGAAGATGCGGGTGGACAACGCGCTGGAAACCTATCCTCGGCTTATGGAGACTGTGCAATGAACGCTCCTGTCGAAGTATTGGATGGTTCGGCCAACAGCCGAGTTGGGATTGTCGATTGTGACATCCATCCGTATCCCAAACCCGGGGCGCTGAACGCGTATCTGTCGGAGCGTTGGCGAAACCACTTGGCAACCTATGGCAAGTTCAACACCGGAGCTTATGCGGACCGTGGCACCTACCCGCGGTTCTCGCCCAACACCTCGCGGCGGGACGCATGGCCGCCGGGCGGCGGGCTGCCTGGGTCCGACGTTGGTTTCATTCGCGACCAACTGCTTGATCCTTACAATATCGCCTATGGCGTGCTCGAACCATTGCTGGGTGGCAATACCTCGCGCAATCTGGATGAAGCCGCTACGCTGTGCGGGGCGATAAACGACTGGCAGGCGCACGAGTTCGTCGATCCTGAGCCCAGGCTGCGGGCCTCCATTCTGGTACCGGCGGATGATCCGGATGCGTCAATCACCGAGATCGAGAAGCGGGCCGGGGATTGGCGGTTCGCGCAGATTCAGTTGGGATCGAAGACATCCGAACCACTGGGACGGCGGCGCTATTGGCCTATTTTCGCTGCCGCGCAGGCGAACAATCTTTCCATTGGGCTGCATATCGGGGGAACCCAAAGCAGCGCGCCGAGTGCGAGCGGATGGCCTCAATTTTATATCGAGGATCATCATGGTCTGGTGCACTCGATGCAAAATCAGGCCGCCAGCTTGATCCTGGAGGGCGTATTCGACGCGTTCCCCGGCCTGAGGGTTGTGTTGATAGAGGGCGGGTTTGCGTGGGCGCCGCAACTCGCCTGGCGGTTGGACTCGCATTGGGCGAAAATGCGGGACGAGGCACCGTTGAAGCGCAAGCCATCGGAATACATGAAGACAAACCTGTGGTTTGCCACACAGCCGGTTGAGGAGCCGGAGCGTCCGGACGATTTGCGACAGGTGTTCGAATGGATCGGCTGGGATCGGATGGTTTATTCCAGTGATTATCCGCACTGGGACTTCGATGATCCGCATCTGGCATTCAAGTTTCAGTTGACGGAGGACGAAAAGCGAATGTTGTATCGCGACAATGCGCTCAGTGTGTATACGTTCGAATAGAGCGTGATCGGTAGGCGGCCAGGGTGGTCGAGGAGACTGGCTCGCTCGGTCGATCGTTTTCCCCTGTTAAGTCAGGCTGCGAGGGTCTCGGCGATGTTCGCCAACGTTGGCACCTGCGCTGACGGCCCTACGGTCGCAAGGGTGGGCGGCGCGCGGAAATGCCGCATTGCCGCGTGCCGGATGTCGGCCTCGGTCACCGCGTTGATCTTGCCCAGGACTTCCTCGGTCGGGATGACCCGGCCAAAGGTTTGAATCTGCCGAGCCAATTGCTCGCAGCGACTGCCAGTACTTTCTTGCGACATCAGCAGGCTTGCTTTCAGTTGGGCGCGTGCTCGACTGAGTTCGGGCTCGCTGATATGGGCTTGGGCCTTGCCTAGTTCCTCGAGCATTACCGGCATCAGTTCCGCTACTTCGCTTTCGCCGGTGCCCGCGTAGATGCCAAACAGGCCGCCATCCTTGAATGGCGCGGCAAACGAGTAGATCGAGTAAACCAGCCCCCGCTTCTCGCGGATTTCCTGAAACAGCCGTGACGACATTCCGCCGCCCAGCAGCGTGGAGAGCAGAACTGTCGAATAGTAGTCCGGGTCGCCGTAGCCGACCGAGGGAAATCCGAGGACGACATGCACCTGGTCAAGGTCGCGTTCCTCGCGGAACTCACCGCCCGCGTAGGTGGCGTTGTCGAAGCGCGGTGGCGCGTTGCCGGGCAGGTCGGCGAAGTGCTTTTGCACCAGGTCGAGGATGACTTCGTGCCGGAGTTTCCCCGTCGCGGCGATCACGACGTTATTGTTGGTGTAGTTGCGGGCCATGTAGCCGGTGAGGACAGACCTCGGCATGTTCCGGATAGCGTCCGCCGACCCCAGCACCGCTCGGCCTAGGGACTGATTGGGATATGCCGTGGTCTGGAAATGGTCGAAGATGATGTCGTCGGGGGTATCGTTGGCCTGGCCGATCTCCTGCAGGATGACACTGCGCTCGCGCTCCAGTTCCTCGGGCTCGAACACCGAGTGGGTCAGGATGTCGCCGATAATGTCGAAACCGAGTGCCGTGTCCTCCTTCAACATCTTGACGTAATAGGCGGTCTGTTCGCGGGCGGTGTAGGCGTTGATGTGGCCGCCGACTGCCTCGACTTCCTCGGCGATGGCGGCGGCGCTGCGCGAGGTCGTGCCTTTAAAGGCCATATGTTCGAGGAAATGGGAAACGCCGTTTTCTTGTTCAGACTCGTTGCGCGAACCGGAGGCGACGTAGGCGCCGATCGAAACTGTCTCGACGCGATCCATGCGTTCGGTGACGACGGTTAGGCCAGAGCGGAGCCGGGTCAATTGGATCGGGTGGTCCATGGGATCGCGTTCTCTTATCAGGGTGCGCAGTGATGCATATGGGGTCGGCGCCGGCGGCGCAACCGAGACTGTCAGGTTTCAACCCGAGGCCATACGGACACATTTGCGCATGACCGACGGCAGCGCCGCGTTATCCAGGGCATCGAGCGCGTGGGCGAACCCCTCGGCTTCGATCTTGGCCACGTGGCCGGCCAGGATGTCGATGATGAGTTCGAAGTGTGTAAACCCGTGGCGCACTTGACCCGCCGGGCGCCAGTCGAGGGGCATGGGCGCGACGGTCAAGGCTTCGTCCAGCGTCCAGGGCGCCTCGCGCCAAGCGGTGCCTGGCAGTTCGGTCATCCCGCCGAGCAGACCCGTGGACGGTCGAGT
Source organism: Rhodopila sp. (assembly GCF_965277825.1). Classification (NCBI taxonomy): domain Bacteria; kingdom Pseudomonadati; phylum Pseudomonadota; class Alphaproteobacteria; order Acetobacterales; family Acetobacteraceae; genus Rhodopila; species Rhodopila sp. Next base: position 3,607,448 of record NZ_OZ255846.1, read on the forward strand.
GCGCAGCAGCACGGTCTGGCGGTTATCGGTCAGCCAGAAATGCACTCCGTAGCGGGCCGGACGAGGCTTTTTGGCCGACTTGAGCGGCAGCACGGTCTGGGTCCCTTGACGGCGAGCGGCGCAGGCGGCGATCCAGGGGCAAACCGCGCAGGCGGGCGCAGCCGGTGCGCAGACGCTTGCCCCGAGATCGAACATCGCCTGGGCGAAATCGGATGGACGAGCCTGCGCGGCCGGATCAGCGCCGAGACGGGCGGCGGCCTGGCGGATGGCGGTTTTCGCCGCCGGCATCGGTTGCTCGATGGCGAAAATGCGAGCGACGACACGCTCGACGTTGCCGTCGACCGGGACGGTCGGGATTCCGAAGGCAATCGCGCCGATGGCCGCCGCAGTATATGCGCCAATCCCTGGCAGTGACTGCAAACCGGCCAGATCGGCCGGAAATCCACCCTTGGTGGCTACCAGCTTGGCGCAGGCGTGCAAGTTTCTGGCTCGGGCGTAGTATCCGAGGCCCGCCCAGGCCGACAACACCGTGTCCAGGGGTGCTGATGCCAGCGATTGTATCGTCGGAAAGCGGCTTACGAACCGGTCATAGTAAGGTATGACTGCGGTGACGGTGGTCTGCTGTAGCATGATCTCGCTTAGCCAGACGCGATAGGGATCGGCGGCCTCGCCTGGATCGGCGCGCCAGGGCAACCGACGCCGATGGCGGTCATACCAGCGCAGGAGGTCACCGGCACGGGCAACGGGGGCACTGGAGGCGATGGCAGACGACGACACAGGCGCAGGTATGACCGGGCAAAGGCGCTTCGTCTATGGTCCGCGCGCCCTGGGCAGTGTGGTGCCCGGGATCACCCGCCAAAGTTTTCGGAAACACAACCCGGCGTCGGCCCAGATTGTCGCAGACTGGGACGCAATCGTTGGTCCGAAGGTCGCTTCGATGACGGTGCCTCGGCGGCTCGACCGTGGGGTTCTGACGATCGCCTGCGCCGGGCCGGCTGCGATGGACTTGCATTATATGGGCGTCGAGGTGATCAACCGGATCAACACTCATTTAGGGGGACGGCCGGTCCATTCGCTGAAATTCACTCAGGCTGGCATGCCGAAAGTCGCACCGCCGGTTCACCCGGCCCCGCCTGAGGCAATTGTCGAGGCCGAGGCGGCTGTGGCCGACCTGCCGGACGGTGAACTGAAGTCCGCCCTGGCTGCGCTGGGCCGAGTGGTGATCGGCCGCAGCAAACATTCGACAAAACGGTTAAAGAAGCGATAATACCAGATGTAGGGGTTGTCATGACGATTTTGCGCCGCAGACTACTAGCTCTGGTTAATATCGGTCTCGCGGCTGGGTCTTTCGTCCTGCGGGGACGCTTGGCCCTTGCCGAAGAGAACGACGCGAGGTCGGAACGCTTTATTGGCAAACCCGACGCAAAAGTGACCATTGGCGAGTATTTCTCCCTTACGTGCACTCATTGCGCCGCATTCGCCCAGGGGACGTTCCCGGAGGTGAAAAAGAAGCTGATCGACAGCGGCGAGGTTCGCTGGGTGTTCCATGACTACCCGCTGGATCAAGTCGCACTGACCGCTTCGATGGTGGCGCGCTACCTGCCGGTGGATCGCTATGAGCCATTTATAAATGCGCTGTTTGCGAGCCAAGATCGTTGGGCATTTGGCCGGGGCAGCGATCCGACCGAGGAATTGTGGAAGATTGCCGGCCTGGCTGGGATGAGTCGCGCGACCTTTGACAAGGCGCTAGCCGATACCGGTTTGCGCGACTGGATCGTTCAGCAGCAGAAGGCCGACACCGAGGAGTGGAAGATCGACTCGACTCCAAGCTTTGTGATCAACAACCAGAAGTACGCTGGGGAAATGGGCTATGATGCGTTCCGCAAGCTGATTCCCGCATAGAGCTCCAGGGAGCAGCCATTGCCGGTCAGTTTTCGTCGTCTTCGCATCTCCGGGTTCAAGAGTTTTGCTGAACCGACGAGCGTGGATATCTTGCCTGGACTGACCGGCATCGTCGGACCGAACGGGTGCGGTAAGTCCAATGTCGTTGAAGCCCTGCGCTGGGCAATGGGCGAAAGCAGTGCGCGGAGCTTGCGCGGCGGCGAGATGGAGGACGTCATCTTTGCCGGCACCGCTGGGCGGGCGTCGCGCAACATCGCAGAGGTGACGGTTTTCCTCGATGAAGCGGCAGGCCGCGCTCCACCGCCGTTGCATGAGCAAGCGGAACTGGAGATCGTCCGCCGGATCGAGCGGGGCACCGGGTCAGCATATCGGATCAACGGCCGTGAAGCGCGCGCTCGGGACGTTCAGACGCTGTTCGCGGACCTGGCTTCGGGGGCGCGAGCCTCGGCGATGGTCAGTCAGGGACGTGTCGGCGCATTGGTCGGCGCCAAGCCGGAGGATCGCCGAGCCGTTTTGGAGGAGGCCGCCAACATTACCGGTCTGCATGCTCGCCGGCATGAGGCGGAGCTGAAATTGCGGGCCGCAGAGGCCAATCTGGCGCGGGCGGCGGATCTACGGGCCCAGCTCGAAAGTCAGCTTGGCAGTTTGAAGCGGCAGGCGCGGCAGGCCAGCCGCTATCGTAACGTCTCCGGGGCGATCCGAGCGGCGGAGGCTGAACTGCTGTCCGTTCAGCGGGCACGGGTGGCATTGGTGCGCGACCAAGCCGCGGCGGCGTTGCATCAGGCCGAGTTGGCGGTAGCGTCGGCCACCGGTGCGGCGACGGCGGCCATGGCGCGCGCGACCGCGGCGGCGGCTGTACTTCCCCCGCTGCGAGAAATCGAAGCGAATGCCCGCACAGCGCTTGAACGCCATCGCGTTTCGCAAGAGCAGATTGGCGTCGAGGAGGAGCAGGCTCGGATCGCGTTGAGTGAAGCGCAGCGGCGGATGGGTCAGCTTCGCGACGATGTTAGTCATGCCAGGCAACTGCAGCGCGATGCGGTCACCGCCGATCAACGGCTGGCGACGGAAGAAATCCAATTGGCCCAGGCCGATTCGGGACATGACAACCGGGCAGCGTTGGCCGATGCAGCCGCCGCGGCGGCGAGTGAGGCTGTGCGTGTAGCGGAAGCCGACGCCAACCGGGCGACGGAGGCCGCTGCCGAAGCGACCGCGCGTGATCAGGCGGCGGCACAACTTCTGGCACAGACTGAGCATCGGTCAAATCGGCTGAATGAGCAGTTCCGCAACGTAGGCGAGGAACGGGAACGTATCGCCGGGCAACAGGTCGATGGGGCGATAGTTGCCCGTGCGGCAGATACAGCTCAGCACGTCGAAGTGGCCCTGGCTGAGGCCCGAAAGGCGGTGGAACAGGCGGAGCAGAGGCGCACGGCGGCGGCCGCGACGCTGGCCTCGGCGCGGGATAGTCAGGCGACCGCTGATTCGACGCGCGCCCGGCTTGCAGCGGAAGCCCAGGCGCTAGGGGAAGTGCTGGCGGTCAAGGACGGCGAGCAATGGCCACCCATGATCGATTCGCTGACCGTTGCCGATGGGCTGGAAGCGGCCCTCGGGGCGGTACTGGGCGAGGAACTGACCTCGGCGTTAGATCCGGAAGCGGCGCGGCACTGGCGGGCACTGCCGGCATTTGACCCGGTGCCGTTTTTGCCACCCCATGTCACGCCGCTGGCCGCATCGGTGCATGGACCGGCCGCCCTGGCACGAGCGCTGTCGCAAATCGGTCTCGTTGAGAATGACGATGACGGTTCGACTTTTCAGTCCGATTTGCGGCCTGGACAGTCCTTGGTCTCACGATCCGGCGCAATCTGGCGGTGGGACGGATATTCCATTCGGTCTGGCACACCGACACAAGCGACGGTGCGGCTACAACAGCGCAACCGGCTTTCCGGTCTGGTTTCACGGCTGGCGATGGCCGAACGAGAGGCCACGATCGCGCTAACCATCCGGATGGCGGCCGAGGCGGAGTCCCAGGCGGCTTCGGCGGCGGAACAGGCGGCCCGCAACCGGCGGCGGGAGTGCGAGCAGACGCTGGACAGGGCTGGCGCTGAGCTTGCAAGTTTGGGCAACCAGGCCGCGACCGCGAAGGCGCGACTGGCTGCTGCCGACGACCAATGGTCGCGGATCGCCACCGAACGGGACGAGGCGCTAGCGACCTTATCACAGGTCCGCGAAAGCCGCACCGCGCTTGCCGATATCAGCGAACTACGGGCGGCGGTCGATCGGGCTCGCGCCTTCCTGTCGGCGGCGCGGACGCAGGAGAACGCCAAGCGCAATGAGCGGGATGAACTGGCCCGAGAGCATTCCGCCCGGGTCAGCCGACGTCGCGTGATCATTGCAGAACGCGCCGGTTGGACCGAGCGTTCAAAGGATGCCTCCGACCGGATCACCGATCTGACCGCGCGTCAGACCGAGGCCGAGGACGATGTCAAGGTTCTAGAAGCGCGGCCGGTGGAAATCGCCAGGAGACGAGCAGAGGCATTGGATGCGCTGTCGGTTGCCGAGGCCGAGCATTCTCGAGCAGCGGAAACGATGTCGGTAGCGGTGGCCGAAGCGTCTGGCGCTGATCGCGAGGCCCGCGGCGCCGAAACGGCTCTGGCCGGTCAGCGGGAGGATGCGGTTCGTGCCGAAGGTGCCGCGCAGCAGGCGAGCCATGCATGGGGTATTGTCGCCGAACGGATTCTTGAGCGCTTGGGGACGAGCCCTGCCCTGCCCGACCCGCCCGCGGATTTAAGTCAGGACAGCGAGGACAAAGCACGCCGACGGCAGGAGCGCCTGCTGAAGGAGCGCGAGGAGATGGGGCCGGTCAATCTGCGCGCCGAGCAGGAAGCCGAAGATGTCGAAAGGCATATCGGCACGATCGAAGCCGAGCGCGAAGAGCTCTCGACGGCGATCGCCAAGCTGCGCGGGTCGATCGGGCATCTCAATCGCGAGGGGCGTGAGCGACTGACCGCGGTTTTCCAGGAGGTGGACAAGAACTTCCAGCAGCTTTTCGCGCGGATGTTCGGTGGCGGGCGGGCGCATCTGGCACTTGTCGGGTCCGACGATCCGCTGCAGGCTGGGCTGGAGATTTACGCCCAGCCTCCGGGCAAGAAGCTGGCCACGCTGTCGTTGCTTTCGGGCGGCGAGCAGGCGTTGACCGCGCTGTCGCTGATCTTCGCGGTGTTCCGCTGCAATCCCGCGCCCATTTGCGTGCTGGACGAGGTCGATGCGCCGCTGGATGACGCCAATGTCGAGCGGTTTTGCCGGCTGCTGGAGGATATGGTGCAGGATACCGGCACGCGCTTCCTGGTGGTAACGCATCATCCGCTGACGATGGCGCGGATGGACCGGCTGTATGGCGTGACCATGCAGGAGCGCGGGGTGTCCCGGTTGCTTTCGGTCGATTTGGCTCGGGCGACCGACCTGATCGATCCGCATTTGCTGGCGGCGGAGTGAGTCAGAAGGAAGTTCGGCTGGAGCGAATGGCCCTGGCTGACTTGCCGCCGTGGCATCACCTGATCGATGTGGACCGGCTGTTCCTGACCGGAACGCCGATCCTTGACCTGACGCCGCTTTCGGGTCTGACACGGCTACGGGTGCTGGGGTTGCGCCTGACCAGGGTCAATAAAGTGGCACGGCTCGGCCGTTTGACGCAGTTGGAAAGTCTCAACCTGTCGTTCACCCCAGTCGTCGACGTTGGACCTCTGGCTGGGTTGCGGCGGCTGCAGAGCCTTTACCTCACCGGCAGTCTGGTCGAGGATGTCTCTCCGCTGGCAGGTTTGGATGGGTTGATACGATTGGACCTGGGCGGAACAGCGGTCACGGACCTGCGCCCGCTGGCGGTCCTTACCAACTTGGAAAGTCTGCAGTTATCCAGCACCGAGGTGACCGATCTGGCGCCTCTTGCCGGCTTGAGGAAACTTCGCGTCCTGGAACTGGGAGACACCAGAGTTGTCGACCTCTCGCCGATCGGGGAACTTGCGTCACTGCGCCGGCTGGATGTTCGCGGAACGCGCGTAGCAGATATGTCGTGCCTGTTGGGCTTACCGGCGTGCGAGGTGATCGGCGCGGGGACATCTCGCCGCCGCGACAGATTGGTCCAACGGGTCGAAGGGTGATAACTGCGAGCGGCACTCGAAACTATCGCGAGTAGAACTCGACGACGAGGTTCGGTTCCATCTGCACCGGATATGGCACGTCCGACAATTTCGGGGAGCGCGCGAAACGGCCCTTCATCGCGCGGTGATCCACTTCGAGGTATTCCGGAACGTCTCGTTCGCTACTCTGAGTCGCATCCAACACCACGGCGAGCTGCTTGGATTTCTCCTTTACCTCGATGGTGTCGTTGTCCTTCACCAGATATGACGGGATGTTCACACGTCGGCCGTTGACCAGGAGATGGCCATGGGAGACGAACTGGCGGGCTGCGAACGGTGTCACGGCGAACTTTAACCGGTAGGTGACCGCGTCAAGCCGGCGTTCCAGGATTTCGATCAGATTTTCTGAGGTGTCGCCCTTCCGGCGGACGGCCTCTTCGTAATACTTTCGGAACTGCTTCTCACTGATGTTGCCGTAGTAACCCTTCAGCTTCTGCTTTGCCATCAACTGAGTGCCGAAGTCGGTAGGCTTTTTTCGGCGCTGGCCGTGTTGGCCGGGGCCATATTCGCGCTTGTTGACGGGTGATTTCGGCCGGCCCCAGAGGTTGATCCCGAGGCGGCGGTTGATCTTGTATTTGCTTTCGGCACGCTTGGTCATGGGCGCGTTGGCCCTTTCGTCATGTTGTTGCACCGGTAGGCCCGTCGGTCTCGTACCAACGGGCGGGCGCGGGTCACGCCAGTCTTGCTGGGGATCCGTCCACGTTCCCGGCCGTGAAGAGCGCGGCGTATAGGGGCAGCACCGCTCGCTTGTCAAACATTCCCCGCCCGGTTAGCAACCACCCGATGATCACCCGTGGCGACATTCTCTGGCTCGGCGTTTCCGCGGGGGTTACCGGCAGTCTGGTCGGTGGGATGATGTTGGGTATCGGACTGGGTTTGATCGTCAACAACCAGCCCTGGGGCTGGTTGTTGCTACTGCCCGGCGCGCCGGTGTCGGCGATCCCCGGTTGGCTGCTCGCGAGGAAATTGGCGCGGCAGATTTAGAACAGATCGCTTCGCTAGTAGCAGCGCACGGGTTATCAAGCGGCGGTCAGGCCGCCGTCCACCTCATAGGCTGCGCCGGTGACATAGCTGGCCCGGTCAGAACACAGCCAGACCACGGTTTCGGCGATCTCGCGCGGTTCGCCGAAACGGCGCATCGGCGTGCGGGCGATGACTGCCTCGCTGCGCTGTTGGCGGTGGAGAGCTGTCATTCGGGTGACGATGTAGCCGGGGCAGACGGCGTTCACCCTGATGTTATCCTCGGCATATTCCACCGCGGCGCTCTTGGTCAGGCCGATCACGCCATGCTTGGCGGCAACATAAGCGCTGGAGGTGCGCAGACCGATCAGGCCGGCGATCGAGGCGGTGTTGACGATCGCGCCGCCGCCGGCCGACAGCATTAGCGAAATCTCGTGCTTCATGCAGAGCCAGACGCCCTTGAGGTTCACTTCGATCATGCGATCGAACGAGGCTTCGGACCATTCGTGGGTCAACTGGCCCGCCGCGTCCACCTGGTGTCCGGCGATACCGGCATTGTTGAACGCACAATCCAGCCGGCCGTAGCCGGCGATCGCGCCCTGGAGCATCGCCTGGACCTGAGCCGAGACCGTGACATCGGCGGATAGCGATATGGCCTGACCGCCTCCGGCGTTGATGAGGGAAACTGTCTCGGCTGCCGCCTCCGCCTCGAGATCGGCGACCGCGACGCGGGCGCCTTCGCGGGCAAACGCCAGGGCGGCTTCGCGCCCGATGCCGTTGCCGCCGCCGGTGACCAGGGCGACTTTGCCGTCAACCAGTCCAGCCATTTGTTCCTCCGTTGTTTGTGCCGGCAGCATCCCGCACCGGTCGCGGTTTATCAATCGGTGCGGACGTCCCATATCAAGCCGATGTTCTCGAAGCCCGCTTCGCTGTCGCGTTCGACGCCCTGGCACGACGTGATCATCTTGTGCCGCAAATGCGGCAAGAAGCGCCGTGGCGGCTTCGGGCCAAAGCATAAACAGCCGCTGAAGGATATACTGCGTCAGGAGTTGCGGAATATCGGGCAGCGTCGAGGGGTGCGAGTGATGGAGACCTCGTGCCTCGGGGTCTGCCCGAAGGATGGGATTACGGCGCTGAACGCGACGACCCCCGGCACGGTCCACGTCATTCCGATCGGTACGGATGGCGCGGCGGCGGTCAGGACGCTACTTGGCGACCACGCTGTCGCGGATGCCAAGGGCATCGAAGCCGCCTGATTGGCGACGCCACAGCCTTGCGTAGACGCCGTCGCGATCGAGCAGTTCCTTGTGGGAACCGGCTTCTACGATGCGGCCTTCGTTCAACACGATCAAGCGGTCCATCCGAGCTATGGTGGACAGCCGATGAGCGATGGCGATGACGGTTCGACCTTCCATAAGCGCATCGAGTTGTTCTTGAATAGCTGCTTCTACTTCCGAATCGAGTGCCGAGGTTGCCTCGTCGAGCACCAGGATCGGGGCGTTTTTCAGGATCACCCTGGCAAGGGCGACGCGCTGGCGCTGGCCGCCGGAGAGTTTTACACCGCGCTCGCCGACGTGGGCGTCATAGCCTTGGCGGCCGAACCAGTCCTCGAGGCCGAGGATGAAGTCGTGGGCGTGCGCTTGTTTCGATGCGGCAACAATCTGCGCTTCGGTGGCCTGTGGCTGGCCGTAGCGGATGTTTTCCCGGATCGACCGATGCAGCAACGAGGTGTCCTGTGTCACCATCGCGATGTGCCGGCGCAGGCTCTCTTGGGTGACGCCGGCGATGTCCTGGCTGTCGATCAGGATGCGGCCGGATGCCGGGTCGAAGAAATGCAGCAGCAGGTTTACCAGGGTTGACTTGCCGGCACCTGAGGGGCCGATGAGCCCGACTCGCTCACCGGGTTCGATGGTCAGGTTGATGCCGTGAAGCACCGCGGGGTAGCGCGTACCGGCGGTTTCGCGCACCCGTCCGTAGTCGAAATGGAGATCTTCGATGCGGATGCCGCCGCCGGTGACTTGAAGTTCGACGGCGGTTGCTGGGTCTGGCATCTGCCTTGGCACGTCGATGGAGCGCATGCCATCGAGCACGGTTCCGATGTTTTCGAAAATCGAGGTGATGCTGCGGGCGACCCAGCCGGCGATGTTGTTCAACTGCCAGGCTAGCGGAATTGCGGTGGCGACGGCTCCGATCGCGATATTTCCGGCCGACCATTGCCAAAGCGCGACCGCAGCCATCGAAACGATCAGGCTGGCGTTCATCACGACGAGGGCGGAGGTATAGGCGGTGGTCATGCGGGTCTGGTCGCGGAACGCCCCGGAATGGTCGTCGATCGCATCGCGAACGAAAGCGTCCTCGTCGGCGGCTCGGGCGAACAGTTTGACTGTCAGGATATTGGTGTAGCTGTCCACCACGCGCCCGGTCAGCGTCGAGCGCATTTCGGAGACCCGGCGCGAGCGATCGCGCAGGCGGGGCACGAAGTAGCGCAGCATGACCGCGTAGAGGCCGAACCAGACCAGCATCGGCAGGGTCAGGCGCCAGTCGAGCCGGCCCAAGAGGATGACGGCGCTCGAGCCATAGACGAGAATATACCATGCCGCGTCGAACGCCATGACCAGGCTTTCGCGCAGTGACGGGCCGGTCTGCAGGACTCTATTGGCGATGCGGCCGGCAAAGTCGTTCTGGAAGAATGTCCAGCTCTGACGCACCACGTGCCAGTGGTTCTGCCACCGTATCATGTTGGAGAAGCCGGGATTGACGATCTGGTTCACCAGGACACCGTGCGCGACGAAGCTGAGCGGGCGGACGATCAGCAACACCGCCGCCATGCCGAGCAGGACCATGCCGTGATCGCGCAACAGGGTCTGGGGGGTATTGGCGGAGACGAGGCTAACCACTCGGCCGATGAAGGCCGGGATCATGGTGTCGAGGATGGCAACCAAGCCGCCAAACACGAACAGCGCCAGCGTGAGACCGGTGACCTGACGAATGTAGAACCAGTAGAACCACTTAACTCCGGCGTTGGGCGGCGGTGCCGGGTTGCCGGCGGTGGGGTCTAGGAGGGCTTCGAAGCGGCGCAACATGGTACTAGCGGTGGACCCTGTTGACCGCTTCGTCAATTGTTTCCCTGATGGTCAGCTCCGTCGGTCAGGACCAATGCCCTCGGACCCAATAGGGTCCTTGCCAGTGCGGTGGGATCCAGACGCGGCGCGGACCGGGGTAGTAGGGCCGGGGCGGTACGGCGTAGGCGACCGGTGGCGGCGCGTAGTATCTGGGTGCGGGATAGACCGGTGCGACGACAACGGGTGGCACCGCAATCCCGACACCCCAGCCGCCGCGCCACCATGCCTTGGCATCATGCGGAGCGGCGGCGATACCGATGGCGGCAAGACCCGCGATCGCGGCCATGCTGCCGAGACGATTCGAGATGGGCATCGCAAACCTCCTGCTTATTTTACGATGCGGGGTGATGTAGTCGGTCTGTGTTACTGGTCTGTGTCTCGATTGTTTCGAATGATCGACCCGCCAGGCCTATTCTGCCGCGGCGGCTTGTTGCGGCGCGCCGAGTTCCCTCAGGCGCGCCGAGTTCCCTCAGGCGCGGCGCAACTTCTTTTCCGAACAGAGCGATGTTCGACTTCGCATCCTGATGCGTCAGTTCGCCGCCCTGGCCGAAGAACAGCAGATGCCCGACGCCGCCCATGCGCTGGTTGAAGGCCTTCAACTGGTTGAACACGTCGTCGGGGGTGCCGGCGAACACCGTTTCGGTGTCCATGAACTGTTCGACCGTCGCCTTGCGGTGATCGATCGGGACGCCGTTGCGGTCGGTCACCATCCGATGGGCGCGCGGGCCGGCCCTCAGCATCGCGACATTGGCGCCGATCGAGTTGTAGCCGGGTGGATTGGTGAACGGCTCCGCCACGACCGGGGCGGTGCGCACATAGTCGGCGATGATGTCGGCGCGGCGCAGTCCTTCCTCTCGGGTGGCGCCCACGCCGACGATCGCGGCGTAGGCCATGCGGTCGGGACCGGCCTGCCATCCCAGCTCGCGGGCGCGCTTGCGGTAGGCTTCGTACATTGGCTTGGCGAGGCCGCCGGAGAGTAGCGTGCCGACGACGTGGCCGCGTTCGGCGGCGGCGATGCCGGTGTCGACGCTCATGCCGGTCATCCAGATCGGAGGGGTCGGCTGCTGGATTGGGCGCGGCCAGATGTTGACGGCGCGATATTGGTAGAACTCGCCTTCCCAGGAGAACGGACCGGTGGTCGTGGACAGTGCCTTGACGATCAGGTCGTGCGCTTCCCAGTAGCGGCGCATCAGTCGTCCGGGATTGGAGTTGGCCGGTGCGATCTCGTACGGCGCGCCTTTGACCAAGCCCATCTCGATCCGGCCGCCGGACAGACAGTCGAGCCAGGCCATTTCTTCGGCGACCCGCACCGGGTCCGGTCGGTTCGCGATCGGGTTGCCAAGGCTGAGCAGGCGTGCGTTTTTGGTTTCGCGCGCAATGACCGAGAGCGCCATCGGAACCGAAACTGTCATACAGGTTGCGGTGCTGTGGTGTTCGTTCACCATGATGTCGAGGCCGACGTCGTCGCAGAGGGCGAATTCGTCAAGGTAGCGGTTCAGCAGCCTGCCGGCTTCGGCCGGGTCCAGATTTTCGCTGGGGAAATTGACCCGCAGCGAGCCGCGGGCAAGGCCTTTCTGCCACGCCGGGTGATATGCCATTTCGGAGAAATACCAGGTGCGCATAACGATTGTCCTTAAAGCCGAGCGGTGAAGGCGCCGACGCGGGCGGCGAAACCTTCGGGCTGCTCCCAGTGCGGGAAATGACCAGCGTTGGGGATCGTTTCCATGGTGGAGGCCGGGATTTCCGCCTTCCAGGCCTCGCCGTATGCCAGGGAGACGATGCCATCCTGCTCACCCCAGATCAGGTGGGTGGGGATATCGATGCGGTGCAGCCAGCGCTTCAGACGCGGGTTGTGCATGTAGGGTTTCCAGCCGAATACGACGAGCGCTTCGCGGCCGCGGGCGATGCCGGCCAGTTCGGTGTCGGGCAGCCTGGTGGTGTCGATCTCGCCGCTGGCGGGGTTGGCCCAGGCCAGGCGCATGAATTCGGCGCGGGGTATGGCGTGCATGTCGGTGATGTCACGGTCAAGCACGCCGCCGACCTTGATTCCGAGGGGAGCGGCGAGCAAGAGGCCAGCAAAGCGGTTGGTGTTGCGAACCGCCATCTCAGCGGCGACCCACCCGCCGAAGCAATTTCCAGCCAGGACGGCATCTTGCAGATTCAGTTGGGCTGCGAGATCGAGATACATGTAGGCCAAGTCTTCGACGGTCCCCATCCAGTCGGGCAGCATCGATCCAGCGAAGCCTGGATGATGCGGAGCGATCACGCGGTGATACTGCGCCAGCAGATCGAGCCAGCGGCGGTTCGGTTGCAACCCCTCGCCCGGATGCAGGAAGAGGAGCGGACGCCCCTGCCCTCTTTCATCGACTTCCAAAGCGACGCCGGAGATGGTGAGGCTGCGGGTCATGGCGGATTTTCCCTATCGTGTCGCTGGCGTGAGTTTAGCCTTTCGCTAAATGTGGGCAAGGTTCGGCGGTCTGTGCAATTGGTTTCTGTTGCAACCGGTCTGACGTGGTTTGCAGGACTGAGTGGCTTTATCTCAGTTCAGGTTCAACATTTCGTGTAAATTTGCATGATCCCGACGATGTCCAAATGGGGAGACAGCGGTTCAAGTATTCCCAGTGTTTTGGCTCGATCCAACGGACTTGACGGAGGGCGTTTCCTGGCACACCGTCAGCCAGCTTCGACATTTGTTCTGACACAGGAAACGTCGATGTGCTGCTTTGGAAACGCATGTTTCTTGGCGCCGACTAAATCCGGCTCGATCTATGTCTTCTTCGGCAGCCCTCGACTCGCGCTTAGCTTGGCTAAAACCAGCGAAATCATTGATGGATCATGAGTGTCAAGGGAGATCCGAGCATGGCAAACGATATCGCTTTGATGGCGCACCTGATGCGTCGCGCCGGCTTTGGCGCCTCGCGCGATGAGTTGGAAGTGCGGGCGGCCAAAGGCTATGAGGCGACCGTCGAGGAGCTGCTAGATCCCGAAAGCCAGCCGCCGGTGGACCCTTACGACCTGCTGCGCTATCAGCCGGCCGCTCTTTTGCCAGGCGGCCAGCCGCCTATGGGCAACGTGAATTATATGTATTACCTGGTGACTACGCAGCGGCCCCTGCAGGAAAAGATGGCGCTGTTCTGGCATCATGTATTTGCCACCGGCAATTCCAAAGTGGACAACTATGATCAGTTGCTGGAGCAGATCGAGATTTTCCGCGCCAACGGCATGGGGAACTATCGCGATCTCCTGCTGAAGATGGCGCGCAATCCGACGATGATATTTTGGCTGGACAACAATCAGAATCACGGCACGGCAGTGAATGAAAACTGGGGGCGCGAACTGCTGGAACTGTTTAGTCTCGGAGCGGGAAACTATACTGAGAAGGATGTTCGCGAAGCCTCGCGCGCGTTTACCGGCTGGACGTTCGAGACCAAGATTCCACGACTGCCGTATGGCAGGTTCCCGTGGAAGTTTGAGTACAGGCCAGAGGATCATGACGATGGGATCAAGGAATTCCTGGGTCACCGCGGTCATCTGAACGGCGAGGACATTATCGATATCGTGGTCCAGCAACTGGCATGCGCGCGTTTCGTATGCCGGCATCTGTATAATTTCTTCGTTGCAGACGAGCCGCAGGTTCCGGCCTGGTCGTTTGAACCACCGCGTGATCCCGCAGCCCTGGATGCGATGGCCAAGACGTTTCGGGAGTCAAACTACGAGATCGTCCCGGTGCTGCGGATGTTGTTCAACTCCGACTTTTTCAAGAATGCTCGCAACAAGCATCTGAAGTCGCCGGCCGAAGTGGTCGTTGGCACCTTGCGTCTGGTGGGTGGGCACGAGGTGCCGATGCCGGGCTATGGCGAGCTTTCGATGCAGCCGTCCTATATGGGTCAGGATTTGCTCAATCCGCCATCGGTCGAAGGCTGGCACACGGGTCCCGAGTGGATCAACAGTGGCTCGTTGATGGCGCGGATCAACTTCGTGGCTGAGCAGATGGGTAATCTGTCGCTGCCGGGGGTGCGCGCCATCATTGATCGCCTGAAAGCGCGCGGCGCGCTTTCGCCGGACCAGTTGGTGGCCGGATGTCTCGATTTGCTGGGGCCGGTCGAAGTCAACAGCAGCACCCGCACGGAACTGACCGAACAAGCCAAGCAATGGGGTCAGTTGAAATGGGACAGCGACCAGAACGCTCAGACCGCAGCCAAGCGTGCCACGGAAATGATGCAGTTGATCGTGGCGACACGGGAATTTCAATTTGCTTGAGGGAGAACGATGTGATGGCGATGGGGCAGAAAGACCCGGTTGTGGTGGTGCTGCAGCTCACCGGCGGGAACGATTATCTAAATACAGTGATTCCGTATAACAACCCGCTTTATCAGGATAACCGCAAAGCGGTTGGGATACCGGAAGGCCAGATCCTGGCATTCGACAATGAGTATGGGTTCCCGCCGTACCTGGCTCCGCTGAAAAAAATCTGGGACGACAACAAACTGGCTATTATGCATGGTGTGGGCTATCTCGATTCGCCTCGCTCGCACTTTCGGTCGATGGACATCTGGCACACCTGTGAGGCCGAAAAGGTGGGAACCGAAGGGTGGCTTGGCCGGGTGATTCGGGAATTCGATCCAAAGAAAGAAAACGTTGTCACGGCGGTCAGTTTTGGGCCGTGCCTGTTCCGTGCGCTAGCGGTTCCAGGGGTGCCGGTGGCGTGCGTCGCGGGCGCGTTGGAACGTTATGGCTTCCTGCCGAATATCCAGGAGCCGACGCAGCGGCAGCAAGTGCTGGAGCGTTTTTCCCGCATGTATCAGCCGATCGAGGGCAGCGGAGCGATGGATTACCTCGGGACCACGGGGCTGGATTCTCTGAAGGGGGCTGACATTTTGAAGGTCGCGCCGTCGCTTTACAAATCGGATGTGAAATATCCAAATACGTCTATCGCGAGCAAATTGCGCGGGATTGCACAGGTGCACCTGGCCGACCTGGGGACGCGGATATTCTACTGCGATCATGGCAGCTTCGACAGCCATGCCGGGCAGAATCCGTTGCACGCCAAACTGTGGGCAGATGTTTCCGAAGGTTTGGACGCGTTCATGGCCGATCTGCGCCAGCATGATGCGGCGGAGAATGTGATCGTGCTAATGTTCTCGGAGTTTGGACGCCGCGTGCGTGACAACGGATCTGGTACCGATCATGGAGCCGCCGGGGCGACATTCGTGCTTGGCGATCGGGTTAAAGGTGGCCACTACGGCGAATATCCGTCGCTGGCGGCTGAGCATTTGGTGCAGGGCGACCTGAATCCGAGCATGGATTTCCGGGCCATCTACTCGACGATCCTGGACAAGTGGCTGCATATCGATCCGGTTCCTATCGTTAACGGCACGTATGAGCAACCGAACTTCCTGCACTAGCGCGCCAGCGAGCGGGCAGCCTGATCGCGCTTTGGCGTTCCGGGACGTAGGCTCGCCGTTGCGGGCGAACTGAAAGCTAAATGGGCCAGATGGGAGGAAGCGATGCCGCTTACGACGGTTTCAAATGGAAGAACCTATGACTGGAGTTATGCGGTGGGGCGTGCCGCGGCTACGGGCACAGGGTTCAATTATCCGCAGACGATGTGCCTGGGGAACGACGGGGATATTTTCGTTGCCAATCGCGGGAATGAAAATAACTTCGGCCAGCGCGTCAATCGGGTGAAGCTTGGTGCTCCTGGGGAAGAGGAGTTGCTGGCGGAATTCTTTACCTGGGGCGAAGGTGAGGGAAAGTCCCGTTGGCCGTTCGGGGTCGCGGTCGATAGCCAGAACAATGTATACGTGTCAGACGAGTGGACGAATACGATCTCGGTTTTTCATGGCAACGGGACCTTCGTCAGGTCATGGGGCACGACTGGCAGTGGCGATGGGGAGTTGCTGCGTCCGGCTGGCTTGGCGTGCGACCAGAACGGCAATGTCATCGTCGTGGATAGCGGCAACAACCGGCTGCAAGTTTTTACCGGCGAGGGGAAGTTTCTCTCGAAATTTGGCAAAGGCGGTAGCGGTGACGGCGAATTCAACCGGCCCTGGGGGATCACGCTGGATACCGATGGCAACACCTACGTCGCGGACTGGAAGAATCATCGTATCCAGAAGTTCTCGCCGGATGGTACGTTCCTGATGAAGATCGGTGAATACGGCACCGTTCCCGCGGCACCTGATGCGTTTGCCGTGACCTACCTCGGCCCGCATATTTCGACCACGCCGCCGGCCGCGTATCCCAAGGCTGGAGTGCTCAATCATCCAACGGATGTGGCGGTCGACAGCGATGGCGATATCTACATTGCCGACTGGGGCAACCATCGGATCAGTATTTTTGACTCTCGAGGGCGGCCGCTGACCAATCTGATGGGTGACGCGCAGCAGATGTCCAAGTGGGGGCAGCAGAGTATCGATGCCAATCCGGATATGATGAAAGCATTGCGGCGGGTCAGAAATTTGGAACCGCAGTGGCGGCTGTGCTTTCCGACGGCAGTCGACTTCAATCCGAAGACTGACGAGATCATTATCGCCGACAGTCAACGCAATCGTTTGCAAATTTACAAGAAGGTGCGGGATTACGTAGATTTCCAGGCTAACCTTTAGTTAGTGCGGGGCGCCGAAACCTTCCGGCGCTCCGATCATCCCGCGGTGCGCGCGCGGCGAGGCAATGCAAACGCTGGCGCCGTGCCGTGCCGGATCGCTTGGCGTCATCAGTGAGATCTTGGACGTCGCCAGTTGAGCGAGAAGGGCTGCGGTGAGGGTTTGTACATGGCGCTGAACGTCACGCATATCGTATTGAGATAGATAGCTCAGCGCGCTGTTCAGGACGTAGATCGAGCAGTGAGCGGGGTTGCCTCGGGTGAACCTCATTGCGTCGGGCTGCAGCATCAAGGGCTTGTCATAGCTGCTGGATCCGGGGGCAAGAGAATGCCAGCCGGCCGTAGCCGGAGACCAGTCCGGTTGCCGCTCGCGGTTCCAATAAGCGACGGCGACGCCGGTGATACCGAGCATCCATTTGTAACAAGCGGAGAAGGCGAAGTCGGCGATCGACGCATCGATCGGCAGGTAGCCGGAGGCCAGCGTGAAATCGACCAACAGCAGCGCTCCGACCTTATCAGCCAAGGCACGCAAGGCGGTTAGGTCCACGCGCTCGCCGGTCAGGTAAGAGATGTAGCTAGTCGCGATGATGCGGGTGCTGGCGTCTACGCACGATGCCAAACGACCCTGGTCGTTGCCCTGCGCCTGACGCAGCCGTATCGACGGTTGGCGGCGCAGAGCTATCGGTGCGACGACGGACGGGTATTCGTGCGCATCGATGGCGACGGAATCGCCTTCACGCCAATCGATGCTTTCGGCGACGATGCTTACGCCTTCGGCAACGTTGCTGACGAAGCCGATATCCCCGGGCAATACGCCCCAAAGACGGGCCATGCCGGCGCGGGCGCCCTCGACCTGTCTTTCCTGGTTGGCACGGCCGGACGGGCCGCTGCTCTTATCTTCGACGTAGCGTAGCAACGCTGCATCATGCGTACGTAGGGCGGCGGTCTCGCCGCCCTGCGCAGACGTGTGCGACGCCGGGAGGGAGGCGGAAATCCGCTTGGTCGAAGAGTGCAGTCATCTGGTCCTCGCTGATCACGGCTCAATCGGTCCGGTGGCATCCGCACCAAACGGATGGTGCGATCGCTCTGAGGTAGCGGGCCGACGTTTTGGCTGTGGTTGGCGTTGCGGCCGAGGCTGGATCAATCGTCGTGCGATACGACCGATCCGGCGGTCGTTCCGCCGTCGATAACGATTGTCTGTCCGGTGGTGAAGCTTCCCGCGGCGGATGCGAGGAAGACGGCCGCGCCTGCGATTTCGTCCGGTTCGCCGATGCGCTGCAGAGGGGTATCCTTGGTGCGCTTGCGATATAGCGTCGGATTTTCCCATAACGCCCTGGCAAAATCCGTTCGCACCAGACCCGGTGCGATGGCATTGGCACGGATGTTCATCGGCCCCCATTCCACTGCGATGTTTCGTGCCAACTGCATATCGGCTGCCTTGGAGATCGCGTAGGTGCCGAGCTGGGCGGAACCGCGCAGACCGCCGATGGAGGAGATGATGATCACCGAACCGCCGCCGCGTTTCGCGATGTGCGGGAGCGCCATGTTTGCAAGCCACCAGTTGCTGCGTACGTTGGAGCCCATCACCCGTTCATAAGCGTCATCGGGCATGCCAGCGGCCGGCCCGAGATAGGGGTTCACCCCGGCGTTCTGCACAAGTATGTCGATCCCGCCGCAGCGTGACAGTGTTTGATCGACAAGATTCCGCAGTTCCTCCTTGCGGGCGATGTGGCAGGGGATGACAACCGCCTTGCCGCCATTGTCGCGAATTTTAGCGGCGACGGCCTCGCACGCGTCTGGCTTCCGGCTTGAGACAACGACGGTCGCGCCATGTTCTGCCATACGAGTGGCGATGGCGAGGCCTATTCCTTTGGTAGATCCGGTGACCATGGCGACTTTGCCGGTAAGGTCGAATAGTGACGCCATCCTGATCTTTCCTCTTTAAAAGGTTTATGGCTCCTGGGCTGCGCGGCGTGGCGCTTGCCGGAAACGGCCGGCACTGCGAGTTTGCCGCTATCGCGCGGCTTGCCGAGCCGTTACCCATGAGTATGCTGGGCTGATCGGGAACGTCAATCAGGCGACAACATGCCAATCAGACGCACCGGCGTTTACCGCCGCGAACAACTCACTCGGCTGTTGCATCCGGCTAGCATTGCGGTCATCGGTGCCTCGACGAGACCTGGTTCATTTGGCAAGCAGGTGCTTGCCAACATGGACCACTATAGCGGTAGGGCCTATCCGGTAAACGCGCGCTACAACACGATCGGCGCGCGCGCCTGCTATCCGAATGTTCGCGACCTGCCTGAGGTGCCGGATTGCGCGGTGATTACCGCGGCACGGGAAGCTGTCGAGGAAATCGTGCTGGACTGCGCCAAGGCCGGAGTTGGGGGTGCCATCATCTTTGCCTCGGGTTACTCCGAGACCGGAAAGGACGACCGGATCGTCCAGCAAGAACGTTTGGCGGCGATCGCGCAGGAGACCGGCTTGCGGATTGTCGGACCAAACTGCATCGGCGTGGTGAATGCCCTTTTGGACAGTCGAGTAACGTTCATGGACATCACGCCTATCCCGAAGCCCGAACGGAACGCGGTCGGGATCATCAGCCAGTCGGGGGCGTTGGGCATGGCACTCGCGCAAGGCGTGGTGCGAGGGCTCTCGGTCAGCCATGTCATGACGTCAGGCAATTCTTGTGACGTGGATATGGCGGACTTCGTCAACTACCTGGCGACCGATCCGGCCTGCGGATCGATCGCCTGCGTGTTCGAGGGCATGGCGACGCCGGACCGGCTGTTGCTCGCGGCGGACAATGCGTGGGCGGCCGACAAGCCGTTGGTGATATTCAAGATGGCGACCGGCGAGCAAGGTGCGCAGGCCGCCATGTCGCATACCGGATCACTGGCTGGTTCGAATGCGTCCTATCGAGCCGTCTTCAAGCGCGCGGGCGCGGTCGTGGTGGACGACTTCGAGGCGTTGATGGAAACGGCTGCGTTCTTTGCCAAGGCGCCGGCGCCGACAGCATCGGGCGCGGCGATCGTCGCAGCCTCGGGCGGGGCCGCGATCATGGCGGCTGATCGCGCTGAGCAGCACGGCGTGCCGCTGCCGCAACCGTGTGCCGACGTGCGGGCGATTCTGGAGTCACGCATCCCTGAGTTTGGGTCATCACGCAACCCCTGCGACGTCACCGCGCAAATCCTGGCCGACCCGGAATCGCTTGGCGTTTGCGCGAACGCTCTGCTGAGCGACCCGCAATACGGCGTTCTGGTTTCGCCTTTGACCTATGGCTATGCGCCGTCGGCGAAACGGCCGCAGACCTACAGCGCGTTGGCCGAGCAGCACGGCAAGATGGCCTGCGTTGCGTGGCAGACGGAATGGCAGGATGGACCGGGCGTCGTGGAGGCCAATCAGTGCAACAAGGTTGCGCTGTTCCGGTCGATGAGCGCGTGTTTCGCCGCATTGGCCGCTTGGCAATGGCGTGCCGATAAGCGCATGGCTGGTGCCCAAACTGTCGCCTCAACGTCGGCTGAAACGCTGGTTCGGGCCAGGGAATTGCTTGCGGCTGCTGATGGGCGGACCCTTACGGAGCGCGAGGCGAAGGTGGTCTTGGGGTTTTATGGTGTGCCCGTCGTCGGCGAGCGGCTAGCGACATCGATTGAAGACGCAGTGAACGCGGCGGCGGCGCTCGGTTATCCGGTGGTGCTGAAGGTCGAGTCTCCGGACCTGCTGCACAAAACCGAGGCGGGGGTGATCCGGCTGAACCTGCGCGATTCTGACGAGGTGCGGGAGGGTTATGCGGCAGTGATGGCGAACGCGGCAAAGGTCTCGCCACCGCCGCTGATCCACGGGGTGCTGGTGCAGCCCTTGGTGCCGCAGGGGATCGAGATCGTTGTGGGGGCTCGTAACGATGCTTTATTCGGACCGATGATCGTTGTCGGGCTCGGCGGCATTCTGGTCGAGGTGCTGCGAGACACCGCTTTGTCGCCGGCTCCGGTAACACCGTTTGAGGCCGCTAATCTGCTGCAGCAACTCAAGGGCGTGAAGTTGCTGGAAGGTTTTCGAGGCATGCCTGCGGTGGATATGAAGCGGTTGGCCCAGGTCATCAGCGATGTATCCCGTCTAGCGGCGGATCATCGCGATTCGATTGTGGAACTGGATGTGAACCCGGTTATTTGCGCGGGAGCTCGGATTACGGCGGTGGATGCGCTTATGGTGCTGGGGTGACGGGATGGCAGCAGGATCAACCGCTGGCAAAGCCTCGATTAGAAGTGTCGTGACGAGCTTCAGCCGCACGGTGATCAAGACTTGGCAGGTCGCCCAGACTTTGCGGGCCCGCGGCCGCGAAAATCTGGGGCACTGTCGAGCTAAACATTGGGCTTTAATATGTCCGCATCAGCGCGACGATCCGGCCCTGCACCTTGACCTGGTCAGCGGGAAAGATGCGGGTCTCGTGCCTGACATTGCATGGCTCGAGCGCGATTGAATTGCCGCGGCGGCGCAGTCGTTTCAGCGTGACCTCATTGTCGTCGACAAGTGCCACGACGATTTGCCCGTTTTCGGCGGTATCACCCTTGCGAATGATGACGGTGTCGCCGTCCAGGATCCCGGCCTCAACCATAGAGTCGCCTGCAACCTCGAGACCGTAATGTTCGCCTGGGCCAAGGAGGGCAAGCGGTACCTCGATGTAACTGGTGGTATCGCGGAGTGCCTCGATCGGCAGGCCGGCGGCGATGCGGCCGTGCATCGGCAACTGGATCGCACCTGCATCGTTCGCGGTGCGAACCCCAGAGAGACGCTGGGTGAAATCGCCTCGGATGACATTTGGCTTAAAGGCGGGCGGCATATCGCTTTCCGTGGGCGAGGACGCCGGGGTTTCGCGTGACAGCATGTTGTCCGGCAGACGCAGCACGTCCAGGGCACGAGCACGATGATGCCGACGGGCGAGATATCCCCGTTCCTCCAACGCCGAGATCAGCCGGTGGATGCCCGATTTCGACTTGAGCTTCAGAGCGTCCTTCATCTCTTCGAAACTTGGAGAAAAACCGGTCTGCTTCAGATGGCGATCGATGTAGACCAGCAGTTCGTATTGCTTGCGCGTCAACATTGCGGACTTCCTTGCGTAACCGCCGGAACAAACCGGCAACCCTGGAAGCCGTTCTATGTTGGTTCCATTGCTGTCGTCAAGCGAAACTGTGGATAATTTTGCACATCCCAGTATCTAAGCGGGGTTTCTTGAAGCTATAGCCTCACAAACCGAGCGAATCGAGTCGGATTATGCGGACCTCTGCGCCTTCCGGCAGGGCGGGGTCGTTTGGGGCACGCAAGACAAGCGCGTCGGCATTCGCCAGCCGTCGAAGCATCGCCGAATCCTGCACCGGGAAGGGGGTAACGACGAAACGGCCGTTTTCATCGATTCGCAACGTTGCCCGTAGATGGTCCGCGCGCCGATCATTCTGCTTTACTGGCGTGCCGAGGAATGCCGAGGAAACCGGTGGTGATGCGTCAGACAAACCGGACAATCGGGCCAGCGCCGGCAGCAGGAACAAGATCGCGCAGACCAAGGCGGAAACCGGGTTACCTGGCAGACCGAGAACAGGGGTGACGCCGAGTTGGCCGAACAGGAGCGGTTTGCCAGGACGCATGGCAATTTGCCAGAAATCAAGCGTCATCCCTCGAGCCTGCAGCGCCGCGATAACCAGGTCGTGGTCGCCCACCGAGGCTCCGCCCGTGGTGACCAACATGTCCATGCCGACGACCGTGTCGGCGACGGCACCTATCGCGGCCTCCTGGTCTCGCGCGACCGGCAGGATTACGGCCTCACCGCCGGCAGCTTGGACCAAGGCGGCGAGCGCATGAGAGTTGGAGCTTACGATACCACCGGGTGGAATTGGCTCGCCAGGCATAGCTATCTCGTCGCCGGTGGCCAGGATGGCGACGCGGGGGCGGCGGTGTACTGACAGCCATGGGTAATTGGCGGCGGCGGCCAAGCCGATATCGCGCGCCGTCAGTCGTCGCCCAGACCGGATCACGACATCTCCGGCGGCGAAGTCTTGCCCGGCGCGACGGATGTGCCGGCCGGCGACCGCTGAATGGTTAACACGGACACGATCGCCTTGGCGGGTAGCGTCTTCTTGAAGCAGGATGGCGTCCGCGCCGGTCGGGATAACGCTGCCAGTGAATAGGCGGATGGCTTCGCCTGGGCCAACCTGCCCGTCGAAAGGATGACCAGCCGGCGCGGCGCCGATCACGCGCAGATCGGCGTCGATGACGCCATCCATGGCGCGCAGCGCATAACCGTCCATCGCCGAGACGTCTGCGGGAGGTTGCGTCAGGCGCGCGGTCACATGCTCGGCGGTGACACGGTTCCAGGCGTTGGCAAGGGCGACGATCTCGGCAGGTTCTGCGCGCAATGCATTCAATATGCGGGCGCGGGCTTCCTCGACGCTGATCATGCTTCGCTCCTGAGACGTGAGATCATTCTGGGCGAAGGCGGTAAGCGTCTCAAGTCGCTGGCGCGAGCGGGTGGGTATCGGGCGGTCACAAGCCGCCCATGAAGTTGATACCGAGCCGTGTTAGACTCGCCTGACGTTGGTGAACAGAATCAGGCCCTTCATCATGTCGGCCAAGTTGTTACGATATGCAACGGGCTGATAGTAAGTGTCCGTCCGGAAGCTTTTTGAGTCTTTAGAGTCGGTTAGCCAGGGGGGGTTGAATTCATTGAATCTTCTGTGATTCGATCGGCGGGTTCGATTCGCGAGGTGGCTGATGTGGACGACCGAGAACCGTCATCGCTACGAGCGGGACAAGCTGCGTTACCCGTGTGACCTGACCGACGAAGAATGGGCGCAGGTGAAACCGATGATCCCGCCGGCCAAGCGCGGCGGGCGGCGGCGGGAGGTTGATGTGCGGGAAGTGTTGAATGGCATCATGTATGTCCTCAGCACCGGTTGTCCGTGGCGTTACATCCCCAAGGACCTGCCGCCGCGAAGCACGCTGTATGACTACATGCAACGCTGGGACTACGATGGGACGTTGGGAAAAATCCACTACGAACTCTACCAAAGATGCCGCGCCTTGGTGGACCGCCAGGCCAGTCCGACCGCCTGCATGATCGACAGCCAGAGCGTCAAGAGCGCCGAAAAAGGGGGGCCTGCATCGATCCCAAGGGGTATGATGCGGGGAAGAAAGTCAGTGGCAAGAAGCGACATATCCTGGTCGATACCGAGGGCTTGTTGATGCACGCCGTGGTTCACCCGGCCGACCTCCAGGATCGCGATGGCGGCGTGCTGGTGTTGGCGACATTGTTCGGGCTGTTCCCGTTCCTGAAGAAGCTGTTCGCTGATGCCGGCTACCAGGGCCCGCAATTCCGCCAGCAACTGGCCAAGCTGCTGCCACGGCTCTCGGTGGAAATCGTCAAACGCTCCGATACTGCCAGCAGCTTCGAGATTTTACCCAGACGCTGGGTCGTGGAACGGACCCTTGCTTGGCTCAACCGATGCCGACGCCTGGCCAAGGATTTCGAGAACCTGAGCCGTAACGCCCTCACCTTCATCAAACTTGCTTCGATCCGACTGATGCTGAGAAAGCTAAGCAATCCGGCCTAAACTTTCCGGACAGACTCTAAAGGCCCAGCGGCATCGCCGGCGCGTCTTGAAACGCCTGGCGCTGGATGTCGGCCGCCAGGGACTTTTGCGCAGATGCATCGGTGGTTTGTAGCCACTGATCGCGCAGCGCTTCCAGCTTCGGCAATGTAGGCCAGCCGAACCAAGCGTTGTTGCCGTTTCCGCGCAACAGTGCGTTGCCAGCCGGGTTATCCAGGTCCAGGCCGCCCCACATGGAGCCAAAAATGCTCCAGCCGCCATCGGCGATCGGTTGGCGTCGTGTCGTCCGCTGCACAACCGTGCCCCAGTCAGTTGAGACGTAGTCGACGTTCAGACCGATCTTGCTTAGCACATCGGCGCCGACCTGGCAGATTGCGGTGATCCGCGGCACGTCAGCCGCTCCCAGGAAAACCACTTTCTCACCGTTGTAGCCGGCTGCTTTCACCGCTTTGCGCAGGGCGGCGAAATCGGGGTTGGAACTGAAGTTGTCCATTCCGGCGTTGGACGCGTAGACCGAGCTGGGGGCGAAGAAGCCGACATGGTCGTTGATCACGCCTGGATCCGCCTCGCCGGCGACGGCGGTCATGAATTCCTTCTGGTTCACCGCGTGCAATGCGGCCCGGCGGATCGCCGGGTTGTCGAATGGCGGATAGAGATGATTGAAGCGCAGCACCCCCACCAGGCCGGTGGTTTCCATGACTTCAACCCGCAGGTTACGATCGGACTTGAGCGACGGAACCAGATCCATCACCGGTTGCTCGACCCAGTCAACCTCGCCAGCGCGTAGGGCGGCGGCCTGGGTTGAAGGATCAGGCGTCGTTAGCCACTGGACGCGATCGAAATTCGCAATCCGGGGGCCGGCACAGAAGCTGGCGACACCTTCGCGCGGGCGATATTTTTCGAATTTGCGTACACATTGCGGGCGCCGGAGACACGCTCATCCGGCAGGAAGCGAAACGGGCCGCTGCCTACCATCTCGGTCAGTAGGGTGCCGGAGGGAGTGGCCGCCAGCCGCTCAGGCAAGATCACCGCCATCAGATTCGTCGGCTTCGCCAGCGCCCGGGGCAGCAGTGGAAAAGGACGGTTCAGGCGGAAAACGACCTGCTTGTCGGTTGGTGCGGAGAGGTCGTCGGTCGCCGCCATCAGCGCTTGTCCGAACGCATCTTTCGCGCCCCATCGACGCAGGCTGGCGACGACGTCGCGGCCAAGCACCGGGGTTCTGTCGTGGAACAGCAGGCCGTCACGCAGAGTCAGTGTCCAGACCTTTTGATCGGGCTCGACGGCGTGGCCGGCCAGCATCTGGTGCTGCGCATTGCCATCGCTATCGAGCGCGAACAGCGTGTCGAATATCATCATGACGTGGTTGCGAGTAACGAATGCACTGACGAGCGGATCGAGCAGAGCGAGGTCGGATTAAGGCACAAACTTTAGTGTCGTGGCGGAGGCCGCTCGCACAATCGATGGGCGGCCTATGCCACCCGCAAGCGCAATTGCCGCTGCACGGCCGAAGAACTGACGTCTTTTCATGCTTACAAGTCCGCAGTATCGAATCGATCGGTAGAAGTGGAGTGGCGAGCAAGAACTGCGCCAGAGAGGTACTTTCGCGAGGATGTTGTGTTATCAAAATGTGTTGTGTCGTCAGACACTGGCGCGGTCCACGATGCGGAAAGCAACATGCACCCTGTCGCCATCACGGGGTCCCTCTCCGGCCAAGCGACGCAAAAGGAAAGCGGCGGCGGTCCGACCCGTGCCGGCGCCTTCGAGGTTGACCGTCGTGATCGGTGGCTCGCTCATGGCGCTGAGCTCGAAATTGCCGAAACCGCAGACACCGATACGTTGCGGGATGGGTATGCCCTGCACGCGGGACTCAGTGACCACACCGAAGGCCAAAAGGTCTGAACTGCAGAATACCGCGCAGCGCTGATCGAGAAACGGCAGGAGAGCCCGGAGGCCGGCGCGCCCGGCGCCAATGGTACTCGGCGCCGGCATGTCCTGGTCGAGCACCAAGGAGGCGCCAGACTTGCTTACCGTCTCGGTAAATCCGCGCGCACGTGCCATCGCGCGGGAGTCGCGTGCCGTCAACACGGCGAAACGATCGTGGCCTTTGTTCAGCATGAATGTCGCAACATCAGCGCCCACCTGGGCGTGGTCGAAGCCGATCAGCATGTCGATCGGACGGTTGGAGACGTCCCAGATCTCGACCACCGGAATGCGCGCTTCGATCAGCATCTGCCAGGCAGCGGGGCTGTAGCCCGATCCGGTGATCAGCAACGCGTCGGGGCGACGCCCCAGAACAGCGCGGAACAGGGCCTCGTCGTCGGTGTCGTCGTAGCCGCAAATCGACAGCATGACCTGATAGCCGGCGTGGCGCATGGCGTCGGAGAACGATTGCACGACGCTGGCGAACATTGGATGCGCGATGGTGGGGACGATGGCCGCGACCGTACGGGATTTGCGTGACGACAAACCGCCAGCGATAAGATTGGGGACGTAGCCCAGGCGATCGATTGCTTCGCGGACGCGGGCGGTGGTTTCCGGCGAGACTCGGTCGGGGGTGTTGATCACGCGGGAGACGGTCATCGGGGCGACCCCCGCCGCGGCCGCCACATCTGTGATTTTCACGGGGATATTTTTCGCAGTCGTCTGGCTGTCGGCAGGGGCGCGCACCGGTTCGGACACCGTCTTTTCCTCGATTGCCGCTGGTCTGGCGACACCGTACCCTACTGCAGCATGGTCGACCAGGGTAGATGACAGGTCGTTCATGATTGCAGTCGATTCGATGCGGCCGGATAGCAGATGGACCCGAACGCCTTGGAGAGGGTGCACCTCGAAACCGCCAGCAGGAGGAATGCAGATGCTGAAATCAGGCGTATCGATGTTCTTTACCGACTATTCCATCGCACCCGGCGCGCTCGGCCAAGCATTGGAGCAGCGAGGCTTTGAATCGCTGTGGGCGCCTGAACATTCGCACATCCCGCTCAGCCGCAAGTCGCCGTTTCCCGGCGGCGGTGACCTGCCAAAGCGCTACTATGACGCGATGGATCCGTTCGTCACGCTGACAGCGGCGGCAGCGGCGACCAAGACGCTTATGGTCGGCACGGGAGTTTGCCTCGTAGCTCAGCGTGATCCGATCCAAACCGCGAAATTGGTTGCCTCGATCGATCAGGTGTCTGGCGGCGGGTTTTTATTTGGGGTGGGGAATGGCTGGAATCAGGATGAGTTGGAAAATCACGGCGTGAAGTTTGTCGATCGGCACAAGGTTGCCAGAGAACGGATCGAGGCGATGAAGCAGATCTGGACCCGATCGAAGCCGGAATTTCATGGCGAATTCGTCAATTTCGATGCGATGATGACGTGGCCGAAACCGCTACGGAAGCCGCATCCTCCGGTGATCGTCGGCGGCGCGTTTCCTTATTCCGCCCGCCGCGCCATCCGCTATGGCGACGGTTGGATTCCGCAGGCGGCGCGCAGCGGATATCAGGAGATCGGCGACCTGATCCCAGAATTTCGCAAAATGGCGACCGAGGCGGGACGTAATCCGGACGAAATCGCCGTCACCGTATGGTTTCCACGGCGGGACCGAGATCTGATGAAGCGCTACGCGGATCTTGGTGTGGAACGGGTGGTGTTCAATCTTGAGTCGGAAGCGGCCGACAAAGTCCTGCCGGTGATTGATGGAATCGCAAATTTCATGCGAACGGCAGGAGCGTAGCGGGGGTCTTCTACGATGGTTCCCGCGCCAGTTGCTGTACTGAGACTGGTTGCTTGAGAACCGCACGGTCGGACAGCATCAAAGTGTAGACGGCGGCGCCCGCCAGGGCGATGACGGCGGCGGCTGTCATCGGCGCCATCCATGACCCAGTTAGCTGAAGCAACACGCCCACCATGATTGGTGCGACGAGGCCCGCGGCGTTACCGACGCAGTTTTGGATGGCGCTGACCTGGGCTCCCTGCTGGGTCGGCGCAACCTCGGCGTTCGCAGCCCAGACGACGCTGTTGGTGATAAGAAGTCCAAACAGCGCGACGGACAAGCAGGCCACGGTAGCGGTCAGCGTCACGGTGAACAGCGACATAAGCGAAGCCATGCTGAGGATCATTCCGAGACCGAGAAACGCTTTTCTCGCCCGCATAATCGGCCACCCGCGGCGCACCAAAAGGTCCGACATCCGGCCGCCGACCAGGGCGCCGACGAGGCCGAAGAACCACGGGATCGAACCGAACAGCCCGGTGCGGAGTGCCGTCAGATGATGCTGCTCGATCAGGTAGGTCGGCAACCAGGTCAGTAGAAAATAGAGATTGAACAGCAATGCGGCGTGCCCGATCGACAGACCGAGAATGTTGCGGTTGGTCAGCAGCTCACGCCAGGTCGCGTGGGTTGGCAGGGCCTGGCGTTTGCTGTTTTGGCGAAGATAGGTGCGTTCCGCGTCATTGGCGCCTTTGTGCTGGTCCGGCTTACGGTAGTAGGCGATCCAGCCGAGCGCCCAGAGCACAGCGATCAGGCCGGTGCCGACAAACACCGTCCGCCAACCGAAATCTGCCAGTAGCCAGCCGATGAACGGAGACCCGATAAAGACCCCCAGCGGCACGCCGGCTACGGTCATGGCGGACGCAAAGCCTCGCTCGTGGTCGGCCGCCCAGAAGCCGATGACTTTGGTACCGGCTGGAGCCAGTGGTGCTTCTCCCACACCGAGTAACGTGCGCCAGGCCGTAAGCGAGAGGACGCCGGCCGCGGTGGCGGTGAGCATGGTTGCGACCCCCCACAGCAGAGCCGCGCCACCGTAGACAAAGCGCACGCCAAACTTGTCGAGTGCGAGGCCCATGGGCACCTGCAGCAGGAAGTAGGTCCACAGGAACGCTGACAAAACGATTCCCATCCCTGCCGGGCCAACGCCAAATTCCCTCATTAGGGTTGGCGCGGCGTAAGACAGATTGACCCGATCGATGTAATTGATGGTCGTCGCTATCAGCAGCAGGGCGATGATTCGCCATCTGACATTTGTCATTAGGTGGAGGCTCTTCTCTTGGACGTTATGCAAACCAGGCAACCGCGTGGGCCATTAAATCGCGCGACGATAGCGAATGCCAATCGAGCACAGGAATAGCCCGGCCCCGGCGGCGGCGAACATCATCAGGGCGAGATAGTAGGAGCCGGTGGCGCTGACGATCAGTCCGACGATCACCGGCACGACGATGCCGGAGATGTTGCCGGCGAAGTTCATCGAACCGGCCAGGAATCCGGCCTTCTCTCCACCGATCAGCAAGCCTGGCAGGGTCCAGTACATGCCGCACCAGCGCAGAAAGAATAGCGTTGTCGCCAATAGGGTAATCACGGCGGCTTCTTGATGCACATAGGCGACGAGGAAGACCGCGATGGTTGCCAGCCCCGAGGAGATGCCGAAAAGACTGCGATAAACTTTCTCGGTTGAGGCATGGGTGCGCAGCCATCGATCCAGCAGTTGGCCGCCGGTCAACTCGCCGACGAAGCCACCGAAGAACACCAGAAACGAAGCCCAGCCGAGCGCTGCGATATCTAATCCTTGGGTCTTTGAGAGGAAGATGGGAACCCAGGTGAGAAATCCATACCAGAGTGAATTGAAGCAGAACCAGCCTCCGAACAACATCCATATCGACGGCGAACGAAACACCCCGGAGAGTGGGGCGCTGCCGCCTGCGTCCGCAGAAGAACGACGAAGTCCGTCCTGGATGTGAGTCCGCTCTTGGTGGTCGGTTGAGCCATGCTCGTGCGGATGGTTGCGGATATAGAACCAGGCGAAGGCACCACACGCCATGGTGCCGATGCCGGCGACCAGGAACGCCGCGCGCCACGACCCGAGTGCACTGATCAGGCCGGCGATGATCAGTGATCCCAATGCCGTTCCCAAGGGTGCCCCGCCGTCTAGCAGCGCGGCGGCTCGGCCGCGCTCTGTCGGCGTCATCCACATGCCGATCAGCTTCGCGCCAGCGGGATAGATCGGGCCCTCGGCGAGGCCGAGGCCGACACGGGTCAGCAGCATGGTAATCCAACCGGTGGCGGCCGCGGCGAGGGCAGCGAAGCCTCCCCAGGCGATGGTCGCGCCGGCGATGACCAAGCGCGGAAGGAAGCGATCCGCCAGCATGCCGCCGGGGATCTGCATGGCGCAGTAGCTCCAGAAGAAGCCACTTAGCAGTAGCCCCTGAATGGCTGGCGAGATATTGAACTCGCGGCTGATGGTCGGCATTGCCACCGACAGGGACGCACGGTCGATGTAGTTGATGGCAACGGTGGCCAGAATCAGGAAAAAGATGCGCCACCTGACATTTGTCATGCCAGGAGCAATCGATGCGCCTACCGGTTTGTCCATGCCACCCCCTTCGCGCAATCGGGGATATCGCCGATTGGCTGATGTAACGCGTTACCACTCTGCTGCGTGGCTTCAGTGCGGATGCGACCCCACCAGTGTGTCTGATGGCACAAAATCCCGCCACCTATCAGGGGTCAGGGGCGCGTCGCCATATCCGTGCAAAGCATCGGCCGAACGACCGATCAAGTCAGAGAACGCCAGGTTGCGCTGAGCAAGAAACGATACCAGTTGATCGATTATCCGGGTGAAGCCTCCGAAACCTTCATGCATGACGATTGACAAAGCTTCAGTGGCGACGGCGCCGCAGAGCGCCATGCGCACTACGTCCAGGCCGGAGCGCACGCCGTTGGTGCCGATCAGCGGTAGCGATGTCTGGGTTGCTTGGCGTGTCAGCGCCAAGAAGCGGCAGACGATCGGGAGCGCCCAGCCGCCGCCATATGCCGCGGGGGTTCCCAGTACTGGCTTGAAGGTCTCCAGGTCGGGCACCAGGCCCATGAAGCTCCCCATTATGCAGACCGCGTCGGCGCCTCCGTTTTGCGCGGCCGTTGCGAGGGCGGGCAGGTTGGACGAAAGACCAGTCAGCTTGACCCAAAGCTGCATTCCCTGGGTTACGGCGCGAACCTGACGGACGAGATCTGACAGTCGGTCGGGATCGGTCTCTTGCACTATCGCACCGGGTGCCGCCTCGGAGGCATGCGGCGCGCCGACGTTCAATTCAAAGACCCGTAGTCCGGTCTGCCGGGCCATTGCGGCGATCGAAATGGCTCCTTGAGGGCCTGCGTAGACGATGCTGGCAGCCACGAACTGGTTCTCTACGCGGGCTTCTCGATCAAGCGCGGCGATGGCGTCAAGCCACTCGGCGGTGTCGCGTTGCGTGAGGCCGGAACGATTAAAGAGGGAGACCCCTGGCCCCGACGTCGGCGTTCCATCCGCATCGAGACGGACGTAGTCGGCGCGGTCCAGTTGATTTCTTGCAGCGGCGCTTTCATTCACAGATTTGGCGATTACGCCGGCTACGCCGGCACGGAGTGCGGCGCGGATTCCTGCTTCGGTCATGACCGGTTCCCCAGCCGCGCAAATGACCGGGTTCAGCAGGGGGAAGCAACCAATGGTCGTCGCGACGCGGGTCACCGTTTGCCTGTTGCTACCTGGTTGAACGGCTTGCCCTTGTCGACGCGAATGTCGGAGGGCAGACCGAGCACCCGTTCGGCAATGATGTTGCGCAAGATCTCATCGGAACCTCCGGCGATGCGCGAGCTCGGAGACGAAAGCAGGGCGGACTGAAACATTGCGTAGGCCTCGGTCAGATCGTCATCTATGACGAGGCCTCCCGCGCCCATGAGATCCAGCCCGTAACTCGCGATGTCCTGAAGCTTGGAGGCGTTGACCAGCTTATGGATGGAGTTTTCCGGGCCTGGGGTCTGGCCCTTCGACAAGGCGGTCATGGTGCGGAATCGGGTGAACTTCAGGCCTTGGGAGCGGGCGTGCCATTCGGCGATCTTCTCACGCACCGCGCCGTTGCGGATCGCCGGCTTGCCGTCGATGCGCGCCTTGCGGCTCAGTTCCAGCAGGTCATCGACCTCGGGCCGCTGCACGTCGCCGACGGCGAGGCGTTCGTTCATCAGCGTCGTCAGCGATACCTTCCACCCCTGCCCCACCGCGCCTAGTCGCTGGCTGTCTGGGACACGGACATCGGTAAAGAACACTTCGTTGAAATGACGCGCCCCCGACATCTGGTGGATTGGTCGGATATCAATGCCGGGCGACTTCATGTCGAGAAAGAAGAAGGTCAGACCTTCATGTTTCGGTAAATTTGGATCAGTCCTAACGACGACGATGCCAAAATCCGACAGGTGGGCGCCGGAGGTCCATATCTTCTGCCCGTTGATCACCCAGTCATCGCCGTCACGCTCTGCTCGTGTCCGCAGCGCGGCAAGATCCGATCCGCCCGCGGGTTCGCTGAACAACTGGCACCAGACTTCCTGGCCGTGAAGGGCGGGTCTCACGTAGCGATCAAGCTGCTCTGGCTTAGCATAGGTCATCATGGTCGGGATGCACATGCCGAGGCCGATCTCGAACAGGCCGCGCGGCACGGCGAAATCATCTTCTTCCTGGTTGTAGATCACTTGCAGGATGGGCGAAGCCTCGCGACCGCCGAACTGTTTTGGCCAGGTCAGACCGGCGTAGCCCGCGTCGGCTTTTTTGGCCTGCCATGCCTTACAGCGCTTTACTGTGTCGGCATCAATTCCGGATTGGCGCAACACCGGACGGCTGCCGGCTTTTGGTTCGGCGTTGGCGATGAGGAAGGCGCGTGTCTTGGCGCGGAAGGCGGCTTCTTCGGGGGTGTCGTTAAAGTCCATGATACCTCTCCGTATGTCTGATCGGATGCGTCACGCGATGTGGACGATCCGCTCAGCCCGAGCGTGGTTCAGGCCGCGTTGCGTGTTTCGAGCAAATCGACCAGGCGATCCTTCCAGAACGGTGCCGACCCGATACAGAGCCCCAGCTGCTTCGACCGGCGGTAGAACAGATGGCAGTCCACCGCCCATGTAAAGCCGATCCCGCCATGGGTCTGGATGTTTTCCTTGGAAGCCAGATGGAACGCCTCGGTCGCTGAGACCCGAGCGGTTGCCGCGGCCAAGGGCAGGTCGGTGGCGTCGGCTCCTAGTGCCCATGCGCCGTAGTAGGCATTGGAACGCGCCAGTTCGAGTGCCACGTAGATATCTGCCAGCTTGTGCTTGATCGCCTGAAACGATCCGATCGGCCGGCCGAAAGCGAAACGCTCCTGCGCGTATTCGCGCGCCATCTGCAGGCAGGCGTCCGCTCCGCCAACTTGTTCGAATGCGAACAGAATTGCCGCGCGATCGAGAATCCGCTGAAGAGCGCCCCAGCCGCCTGAGCCGAGCCTCTGGACTGGCGCGCCATCAAAGTCGAGCCGGGCGTGGTTGCGTGTCGGATCCAATGTGCGGAGGTCGCGCCGACGCACGCCGGTCAGATCGGTCACGAACAGGCCAGGTTGCCGATGCTCGTCACAGGCCACCACCACGGCAATGCCGGCGATCCCGCCGTCCGCAACCGGCCATTTCGCGCCTGTCAAGCGGCCAGCGACGACGCGGGCATGAATCTGAGCGGGGTCCGGATTGCCGGTGCCCTCGGACAGCGCGAGGCAGCCGATCAGCGAGCCGTCAGCCAGCTTCGGCAGGTATTGCTGGCGCTGGGTGTCGGATCCTGCGGTCAAGATCGCCTCCGTCGCCAGATACGCAGTCGATCCGAACGGAACCGGCGCCACGGCTCGGCCGATCTCCTCGGCGAGGATGCAAAGGCCTTCGTAGCCTAAGCCGGCGCCCCCAAATTCCTCCGGAATTGCGGCGCCGATCCAGCCCATCGCGGCAATTTCGTGCCACAGATCTGCGGCATGAGTTTCCTGCCCGTCCAGAGACCGCCGTACAACTGCCGGGGTGCAGCGTTCGAACAAAAAACGCCGGGACTGGTCCCGGAGCTGCTTTAGGTCGTCGGAAAAGTCGAAGTTCATGTTGTTCCCCCCGTCCCTCTACGTTGCCAGTCGATTGGCTCGGTGTGAAGCGTCACCCTTCGTGGTTGCCCGGCACGCAGACGGAAAGGGGTTTTAGGGTCGTCTGTCGCCGCCAACAGCGAACCTAGAGGGGGCGCCAGGGATGCGGGTCTGTTACGTCGAAGGATGTGGGACCGATGCTTATGACACGCCGGGTCGGGTCGCAACGTAAGCCGCAACGGGTGGTCCGGGTCATGGCCAGTCAGTCACGCGGTGCCACATCGTCAAAAAGGATTGGCGGCCAATTCAGCATCGGGATGGGTTTTTGCTCCATTGCCGCGGAAGCAATGGGCTGTGCAAAAATCGTGTGCAAACGCTCGGTCCTAGGCGCGGCAAAGCTCTGCTCGTTCAATTGAACCCAGTCGTCACTCAGGGCTTTCAGGCTCTTCATGTCCATCGCAGGTCTCCTTTGAGCGGCATTGCTACCGGACTAACCGTTAACAAACTGTGATTTGCCTCATATCGGGCCGGGATTTTTTGATATGGGTCGAGTCAGTTACCGCGGCCGAAGCGCACCGCTGACACAACGACCGGTATAATGCCGGCTTTGCGGATCGGGCTAATCGACAAGCAGATAAGCTCACGTGCTACTTTAGCGCGATGGCACAACTGTGGTCCTGCAGTTGCTCTCCGGATGCACGATCGCCGGCGGCAAGGTCAGCATAATCATCGAGCAGAACGAAGCCGTCTTGGCCGTCAGCGAACTTTGCTCCGACCAGAACCAGTGTGTGCAGCCCCATGTTGCGCTGGGATGCTAAAATGTCATCCGCCAACAGGCGAAACGGATCAACGTCGTGAAGGTTTTCCTGGTTGATGCGAATGGATCGGTAACTGTGGCCGGCAAGCGGAACCGGAAATGGCGTCCATTTGCTAGCGACGCTGTCGAAGTTAGCGGCAAGGATGCTATGCACATCGAGACGGACGCAGTCGATATGGATATGCAACTGGTTTTGGGTGCGAGCTAGCAGGGAATTTATTGCCAGGGCGACCTCGTCCCGCGGTAGCGAGGTGTGCAGGCGCTGATCCACAAAGCTGCGCGCCTTCCAAGCAGCGTCCCAGTAGTTGGTGGCACTCGGCGCCAGGATCGCAGGATCCTCGATTCCGCCGATCCTGGCTGTGGGGATCAGCAAGAACTGGGCGACGCCTCTGATGTCCTTCAGGACGCCGTAGCCCTTCGCGACGCCGCCGGTCAGGTCGACCTCAGCGCAGGGAGAAGGATCGTGCTCGGCCTCTTCGTGCGGCACGCACTGGCCATTGACGATTTTCCACAAGGCGGAGGGATCCGCCGCGCCAACGCTCGTGGAAATCAGCGCCACAACGAACACAGCGCCTGCCAGCAGACGCACTCAATCGGGATCCAGTTCAGAACCTGCCAGCAGTTCGCTTAGTTTCGCCATCTCGGTGTGGTCAGCCTCAGGCCCGAATTTGACCAGTGCCGAAACGATCATCTCGTTCACGAGCGCTGACACCGGAGCGGCGGTGGCTGTCTCGCGGCCGATCTGCATTGCGATGGACAAATCCTTGGCCAACAGACCCATGGTGAAACCAGCATCGAACTTTCGTGACAGCACGAATTGCTTGAACTTCTTTTGCGTGGAGTTGTTCATTCCGGTGGCAGCATTCAGGACGTCCGTCATGACTGCCGAATTGAGACCGAAGCGTTGGCCAATCAGCAGCGCTTCGATGCCAATCAGGAAACCGCCGGTGCTGACCATATTATTCAACGCCTTCATTGCCTGACCGGACCCGACCGCTCCGGTCTTCAGGACCGATGTCCCCATCGCCGACAGTATTGGGATCACCTTGTCGATCGTTGCGTCCTCTCCGCCCACCATGATTGCGAGTTGCCCGCTCTTCGCTCGCGGCACGCCACCTGAGACGGGAGCGTCGATCAATGTACTTCCGAGCGCCGCCACCTGCTCCGCCAGACGTTGGGTGATGGACGGCACACCCGAGCTCATTTCGATGATGACTGTACCGGGTTTCATTCCGGCCAAAAGGTTGTCGTCGCCTGCCGCCAGGACGCGCTCCACAATGGCACTGTTCGGAAGCATCGTGACGATGACGTCGGAGCTTTCGGCTAGTTGCCGGAGGCCGTCCGGGGCGAACCCGCCGACCTGTTGGACGAAGTTGTCGGCGATTTCGCGGCGGGAATCGTTAGCGTTAACAGCGAACCCGGCGTTCACCAGGCAAGCCGCCATCGGCCAGCCCATGTTGCCAACGCCGACGAAGCCGACTGTAGTGGTCATCTCGCTCATCCCTTCCCGCCATCGACCTCCTTGAACACCTCCGTGGCGATCTTGAAGGCCTCCAGACAAGCGGGAATGCCGCAATAGGCACCCACCTGCATCAGGATCTCTTTGATTTCATCGCGGCTGACGCCGTTGGTCAAAGCGGCCTTCAGATGCAGGCGCAATTCGGAGCCTCGGTTCAGCGCGGACAACATCGTCAGATTGATCATACTACGAGTTTTCCGGTCGAGGCCCGGACGGGTCCAGCACATGCCCCATGCGACCTCGGTCGTCATCTGTTGGAAGGCCGCGTTAAAATCATCTGCGCGGGCCAGAGAGGCATCCACATACTCGGCGCCCAGCACGTCGCGGCGGACAGCCAAGCCTTTCTTGAACAGTTCACTTTGGTATTCGGGGCGGTTCGGGATTTCGACCATGGTTGGTCTCCTCGGGTGTCGGACGCGGCGGACCGTAGGCGGGGTCGGGCGCACGAGCAAGCACGCGGGCACCGGTTCGTTGTATAGCGACTTGGGACGGGCGGCCGGCAAGTTCAGGGATGGGATCGCCTGTCGAGAAACACAGTTTCCGGGTGGATCGGAGGATGGACGGAATGATTCACGACGATATGGCAGAAGACGGTGTTCCGGCCAGAGGCGACGTCGAGCTTGGAGGGTGTGACGATTTAGCGCCTCCGGGTCGCTCGACGTTGCGAGATGCGGAGGCATTGCTTGCCGCGGGTCTGATATCTCCGGCCGCATTTGCCGGGGTGGCGGCGACGGAGGCTCGTTATGCGGTTGCCATATCGGCGGCAATGAAGGCGTTGATCGGCAAGCCGGACGATCCGATAGGGCGGCAGTTCATTCCCGATGCGGCGGAGTTGGTGATGGCGGCACACGAAAGCCCGGACCCGATTGGTGACGCGGCGCTTTCTCCGGTCAAGGGCATCGTGCATCGCTACCCCGACCGTGTCTTGCTGAAGCCGCTGTTGATTTGCCCGGTGTACTGCCGATTTTGCTTCCGGCGGGAGCATGTCGGTCCCGACGGGGGTGTTTTGACCAATGGCGAGTTGCAGGCGGCTTACGAATGGTTGGCCGCCCATCCGGAGGTGAGCGAGGTTATTCTGACAGGGGGTGATCCGTTCATGTTATCGCCACGCCGCCTGCGCGGGATCATCGAGGCCCTTTCGAAGATGCCGCATATTCAGACGATCCGGATTCATACGCGCGTGCCGATAGCCGAACCAGAACGGCTAACCGACAACGCGGTGGAGGCGATTGAGACAAACCGATCGCTTTGGGTCGTGGTGCACGCCAATCATGCACGGGAGTTCACGGCCGCTGCTGGTCAAGCCCTGCGCCGTCTCCGGCAATGCGGGATTCCGTTGCTGGGACAGTCGGTTCTGTTGCGTGGTGTCAATGACAGCTCTGACGCCCTGGAAGATTTGTTCCGGGCGATGATCGCCCAAAGGGTCAAGCCATATTACCTGCACCAATTGGATGCGGCGCCGGGCACCGCCCGGTTCCATGTTCCCATCGAGGAAGGTCAGGGGCTGTTGGAACGCCTGCGTGGGAAGGTGACGGGATTGGCGTGGCCAACGTACGTCCTGGATATACCTGGGGGTTATGGGAAGATACCGATCGGCCCGGAATATCGCCAGGCGGATGGGTCGGTGCGGGATTTCCAAGGTAGGTTGCATCAGCAACTAACCAATCAGACTGGGTCGTTGGGTATCGGCCGCACATCAAGCTGATTGGACAGCGGCGTTTGGTTCCGCTTCGTTGTGTGGACGAACAAAGGGCGCGCTGTGGGTTGGTTCACGCAAATAGGTTACGTCCTGCTGCGGCGGGCGTTCGTAGCGGGTGTTATCCTGGCATCAGGGCTGATGCCCGGCGCTTCGTATGGCAGGGGCTATCCTGCGCCAGGAAAGACCGCAATGCTACCACCGGTTGAGCCGGCATGCGTGTCGTCTCCATTCGGCCCGCGGATTCTGCCGAACAGACCGCTTGCCGGAACATTTCACAAAGGAATTGACCTGCCAGCTCCGATCGGGAGTCCGGTGCTGGCGGTTGCGCCGGGCATGGTGATCCGAGTGCAGCGGCGTGGAGTTGGCGGGCTCGAAGTTCTGATCCAGCACGATGGGTTTATCGGGATTTACAGCCATCTCGGATTGATCGAACCATTGCTGGCGGAGGGTCGGAGGGCGATTTATGGCGGTGAACAAATCGCGACGGTTGGGCGTACCGGCCTCAGCTACGGTCCGCACCTATATTTTGGGATGATTGTCGACGGCCGGTCGGTTGATCCAGCGCCGTATATCAAGGTGGTGCCCTGTGGAGCTGGCACCGCTGCCGACGGGGACAGGCGTATCCGCCCGACACGCCTTTTTGCTCAACACTGACCTCAAAGGTAGTGCCGAGAAAGTCAGGCGACGACAATTGGCAGCCTTGAGGTCTGGGCGGCAGTAACCCATTGAAGAGTTCCGATGTTGCCGCAAATGCTGCATTTCGGGTGCCAAGTTGTATGATCCGCGCGGCATTTTGTACATTGCCAATGTGGGTCGGGCTCGGCGGTCGCGGCGCGGCGAAGCGCATCACGCTGCGCCAGACGGCCGGCCTCGGTATCGCCGCGTTCCTGTTCCTCTATTTCGGCAATCATCAGACAGAGGCGACGTTGGGGTGGTCTCTCATTTTCCGCAACCTCGACTTGGTGTCGAGCTTCGCCTGTTAGTCCAGCGTCAAGGGCGACCCTGGCAAGAAGCACCTGGCTCTCAAGATCGGCTGGATTGCGAGCAGCAAGGCGCTTGGCTGCCTGGGCTCGGGTGAGCTTGTCCGGCTCCAGGGCAAGCGCGAAACTCGCGAGGTCGGGATGCGGTGCCTGCTTCCACGCCTCCGCGATACAGGACTGGGCGCGCCGTTCATGTCCGGCTGAGCGGAGCCGGCCGGCATACGCAAGCACGGCAGGTGTAAATGCAGGATTCTGCTTCCAGGCCTGTTTCGCGAAGCTGAGGGCGCGATGAGGATCGGGTTCAGCGTCCGCTGCCGCTACATAGTAGGTTAGTCGTCGGGGGTCGCTACCAACGAGTTCGATTGCCTCGGCCCAGTTCTCGGTCTGCAGAGCCAGTTCGGCGCGTTGCTGACGGAGCCATGTTGTGCCGGGATGGGCGGCTTCAGCCTGATTCGCGATAACCAGAGCCTCGGACCAATCGCGGCGATCGACCGCCTGGCGCAGCATTCCTCGAAATCCGAGAAATTTAGCATCCTTGTGCTTTGTAAGCGCGCGGTAGGCTTCCTCTGCCTCATCCTCTCGGCCGGATAACCGTCCGGCCTCAGCCACCAGCAATAGAGTTTGTGGCGAGTCGCCGAGGAGATGGCGAGCACGCTGGGCTTGTTTGCGAGCCGCACCCTGTTCCCCGGCCGCCAAGGCGACGAGGACCCGGGTGATGGCCCGTTGCCCTGAAGAACCACGCCGGCGGCGGTTCCAGCCGGCCCCTGCTTTGGGAATCCCCCGCAGGCCGCGCCCGATGCGCAACACGAGAAGGATCAGGACTACCATCGCTACCAACATCACGATCGCGAACGGAGCCGACGTCTCGATCGTGTATGCGCCGACCGAAACGGCGACGTGTCCAGGGATGCCAGCAAGCAGCCATGCCACCACAGCGATGACGCAGCCAGCGATAAGAAAAAGGACAACCTTCAGCATCAGGCTTTATCGGCCAATTTGGCTAGTGCGGATCGTGCATCCAGTAACGCCCTTGCGTCCTTGAGCCAGTCTGCCATGGCCTGGCCGGGCGGTCCTTTCAACGATTCGACAAGTTTTGCCGCGCCAGCGATATCGCCAGCGTCGAGGGCGGCCCGGGCATGAGCGAGGATCGTTGCCGAAGGGTCACCGACAACGACGTCGTCGCCCCTTCTGATGGTTATCAGACCTTGCGCTCGATCCCAGACACGGCTGACGAAGGGTGCACTGCTGACATCCGGCTGCTTCGCGGCGAGCGCGGCCTGTTCGCCGCGTGGGAAGAGGAGGCGGAGTTGCGCTTCGGTGGGCGGAGCCGCATGAGCGAAACGGGTGAGCGCTTCGGGCGCATTCGGAAGGTCCCCAACCGGCCGCCCTGCAGCGAGCGCGATGGATGCCTGCTGGACACGCGCAAGTAGGTCGAGGCGCTTGGTGACAGAGTCGAGGTTGCCCGCATCCGATGCGGCGGCTGCGACGCGGCTGGCAAGGGCGTCAAGTTGCTGCTTGGTCGCATCGAGCCCGGTCTGATCCCGGCTCGAGAGGGATTCGATCCGACCGGACAAGGTATCGATCCGGCTAGCGAGGTGGGTCTGATCGACGACACGCCCATCGATTGCGTCCACACGAGCGGTGATTTGCCCAAGATCAGGGGCCGGCCGCTGCT
This sequence comes from Rhodopila sp., assembly GCF_965277825.1. NCBI lineage: Bacteria > Pseudomonadati > Pseudomonadota > Alphaproteobacteria > Acetobacterales > Acetobacteraceae > Rhodopila > Rhodopila sp. The sequence continues at coordinate 3,648,363 of NZ_OZ255846.1, forward strand.
CCAATCGGGTCAGCCGTGCTTCTATAGCTGCGATCCGCTGCTCGGAGGCCTGGATGGCTGAAACATCGGGCGCGGGTTGGTTCGGCGCGCTGGGGTATTGCCAGAGATAGAATACAGCGGCAGCGAGCACGAGGAACCCCAGGCCATAGAGCCAGGGAACAAGGTTTCGTTGAGGGTTCTTTGGCGCCTGGGCGTAGGGTTCGGGCGATTCGTCCGGCGGTGGCAGAAGAGTTTGTTCAGTCATTCAACAGCACCAGCATTGCGTCCTGGTTCGGCTTTTCGGCGACGCGGACGCGCCGCCATCGAAGGACCCTTAATGGCATGGCAGCCCGCTCGCTGATAGACACCGCTTCGATACCGCGAACGGCTTCGGCCAATTCGGCGGCTTGGAGGAGGCGTGCGAAATGGCGCGAGGTTGCACTGGAGAAGAACAGGGCGGCCGCTAGTTCGCCTTGCCTTAGAGAGAAAGCCGCGGCCGCGGGCAAGACGGGCACAGCGGCCACCTGATAGGCCACCCGGCGTACGACGTGGAAGCCTCGTTGCCGAAGGGAGGCTGCGAAATCAATCCCTTGCCCCTGCCCGGTCGGTAGGAAGAGACTGCCCTGTTCCGGCGATAGCGTATCCGCGACTAGACCTCCGAGCACTTCGGCGTCGCCATCGGCGCTGAACACGTGACGGAAACCGGCGTTTGACGCGAGCGTCGCGGTCGCGGCGCCGACCGCGAAGACCGGGCTGCCGTGCAAAGAGGGTGGACAAGCCGCAACGGCGTTTCGGCTGGTCAGCAAGGTCGCTGCGAGGTGATCAGGGGCGTGAATTTGCCTGCTGTTGATAGTCAGCACCGGTGCAATGACCGGCAGAAAGCCGATCGCGGTCAACCGAGCAGCGGTTTGAGTAGCGCCGGGCTCCGGTCTTGTGATCAAAACGCGCTTCAAATGACGGCCCTTGTCAAAGAGGTTCCGATCAATGATGTGTGGCGCCAGTTATCGGGTCGATATCCCACTTCTCGATTCGGGGCTACCGAGACGCTCGACTCGGGACGAAAGACGGGTTGCCGAGTGCCTGGCCTGGACGTCGGCTGGAAAGGTGTGATGAAGCCGGTTCTTGGGATCGAGACATCATGCGACGAGACAGCCGCCGCCGTGGTTGATGGCGATGGAAGCATTCTGGCCGAATCAGTCTTGAGCCAGCTTCACGAGCACGCGCCGTTCGGCGGAGTGGTACCCGAAGTCGCCGCCAGAACTCATTTAAAGTACCTTGCGGATCAGGTTCGATCGGTAATGGGGCGGTCGGGCATCGGCTTCGCAGAGCTCGGCGGCGTCGCGGCGACGTTGGGCCCGGGGCTGATTGGCGGTTTGCTTGTCGGATCCCAATTCGGCAAGGGCGTTGCTTTAGCTAACCGGCTTCCCTTCGTCGGCGTGAATCACCTTGAGGCCCATGCCCTGACGGCCCGTTTGTGTGGCGTGGCAACGAGCGAGGCGACGTTCCCATATCTGTTACTTTTGCTGTCCGGCGGCCACTCACAGTGCATCGCGGTAAGCGGAATTGGGCAACATGTGCGATTAGGAGGCACCTTGGACGACGCGGTCGGCGAGGCTTTCGATAAGGTCGCGAAGTTATTAGGTCTCGAGTGGCCGGGTGGCCCGGCACTCGAAAGGCTCGCCGCCGAAGGTAACCCGGCTAGCCATCTGTTTCCTCGACCGATGAGGCGAAGGCCGGGTTGCGACTTCAGTTTCTCCGGTCTGAAGACGGCGGTTGCACAGACGGTGCTACGGGCCGGTCCGGACCTTCAACATAGCGCGCGCGCGGATATCGCCGCGAGTTTCCAGCAGGCCGTTGTGGACATACTTTGCGATCGGGCCGTGCACGCGATGGATATGATGCGCGGCGGGTTCCCTGGCGCCGATATGCTTGTTGTTGCTGGGGGCGTGGCGTCAAACGCCGCGGTAAAGGGTGGCTTGCTCGGAGCTACGACATCTCGTGGATTTACTCTCGTGGCTCCGCCGATCAAGCTTTGCACGGACAACGCGGTCATGGTGGCTTGGACGGGTATCGAGCGACTGCGGCTTGGCTGGAGCGATAGCCTTCAGGAGAGCGCCCGTCCACGGTGGCCACTCGACACCTTGGAAGCAGTCCTTGAATGAACTACCGCCATGCTTACCACGCCGGCAATTTCGCCGATTGCTTCAAGCATGCGCTGTTGGTCGAGCTGCTTGATTCAATCGCTCGAAAGCCGAAGCCCTTCTTTGTGCTGGATACGCATGCGGGGGCGGGTCGGTATGATCTCGATGACGAAGCTGCGCGACGCACGGCCGAGGCGAACAGCGGGATCTTTCGGCTATTAGAGAGACCTTCGCCGATTCTGGAACGATATCTTGGACTGGTGCGAAACATTGGTCTGTATCCAGGGTCACCGGTTTTGACACGGGCGGTCATGCGGCACGGCGACCGACTGGTGTGTTGCGAGTTACAAGGGGATGATGCGGCAACACTGCGGGGCGTATTCCGGCACGATCCTCGGGTGGAGGTTCACGAGCGGTCGGGCTGGGAGGCCTTAAATGCGCTGTTGCCGCCGAGAGAAAAGCGGGGACTGTTATTCGTTGATCCACCGTTCGAAGCGACTGAAGAGTTCTCTACGCTCGTCGATGGATTCCGTTGCGCGCATGCCCGATTTGGACACGCGGTCTCCGCAGGTTGGTATCCGATCAAGCACATGGCGCCGGTTCGGCGGTTTCATGCGGAACTGGCATCATCGGGCATTCGCGACGTAGTTACGGTGGAGCTGCATCTTCGGGAACCGACGAATGCTGGTCGGCTCAATGGATGCGGCCTCATCGTGATCAATCCACCTTACCAATTCGAGGATCAGGCGCTTTCGATTGCCACGGCCATACTTGAGGGGCTTGGGGATGACGAGGCCGGGAAAGCGGCGTTCGTCGCCCGATTGGTCGATGAGTAAGATCGCGATTATTGGTGCGGGTGCGTGGGGGACCGCGTTAGCACTGCAGGCGAGCCGAATGGGCCATGGCGTCACTTTGGTGGCCCGGGATGCGGATGCGGCCGCTGAAATCGCGGAACTGCGAGCGAGCAAGCGGTTACCAGGGCATCGCCTTCCGGCTGAGCTTGAAGTGGGTCACGATATCCAGGTCGACGCGGAAATAGCGTTCTTGGCGGTGCCGACGCAGCACATCCGCTCTTCGCTTTTGCGGCTGCGGCCCGTGGGCAAAGCCTTTGTTGTGTGTGCGAAGGGCGTCGAAGCTGGGACAAACCTACTTCCGCTGGAGGTCGTCGAACAGGTGATCCCCGGCCGTTCGCTTGCCGTATTAACCGGACCCAACTTCGCGCATGAGATAGCAAGCGGCTCACCCGCAGCCGCGGTGGTGGCGAGTTCGGATGCCGTCCTCCGCGCGAGGGTTCAGGCTATGTTGGGCAGTGGCACGTTCAGGTTGTACGGGAATGATGATCCGGTCGGCGCCCAACTTGGTGGCGCTGCGAAGAATGTCATCGCAATTGCCGCGGGCACCGTGATCGGGGCCGGGCTCGGCGAAAACGCGCGTGCGGCCTTGGTGACGCGTGGCCTGAGCGAAATACGTCGTCTGGCGATTGCTTTGGGGGGGCGGCCCGAGACGGTGATGGGCTTGTCTGGACTGGGGGACCTGTTGTTGACCTGCACCGGGGCCGCCAGTCGAAATTTCAGTATGGGCTACGCGCTGGGGGAAGGCCAAACCCTATCGAAGATACTAGAGAGCCGTTCCGGGGTGACCGAGGGCGTCATGACCGCGGCGGCACTTGTTGCCCGTGCATCCGATATTGAATTGCCGATATGCCGTGCCGTGGCTGATCTTCTTGCCGGAGTCAAAACGGTTGATCAGGCGATCATGCAGCTTCTTTCGCGTCCACAACGTGATGAGTAGAGACCCCATCAGCGGACGCAGCCCGAAATGCTGAGGGGCATTCTGACTGTCGGCGGGTGGACGTTGATCAGCCGTGTGCTGGGCTTCGCCCGGGACATGCTGATCGCCGCGCTGGTCGGGACAGGACCGATCGCGGACGCGTTTTTTGTTGCGCTCAAGCTGCCCAACCTGTTCCGCCGCCTGTTTGGCGAGGGTGCTTTCAACGCCGCCTTTATCCCGGCCTTCTCGGGGCTACTGCATACCGAGGGTATCGGCGCGGCGAAGCAGTTTGCTCAAGAAGCCTTCGCGGTGATGGCATTCTGGCTTGGGATCATGACGATCGTGGGTGAGATTTTCATGCCGGAACTGATGCATGTTCTGGCGCCCGGGTTCGCGGATAATCCTGCCAAATTCTCCCTGGCCGTCACCCTTTCCAGGATTACCTTTCCGTATCTAGTCTTGATCTGCCTTGCCGCTTTGGTTTCGGGCGTTCTGAACGGAATGGAGAAGTTTACCGCGGCTTCCGCATCCTACGTGCTGTTCAATATCGTTTCGATAGCTTGTATGATTTGGATGACGCCGTACGTTCCCACGGTTGGTCATGCTTTATCCTGGGGCGTCACGATTTCGGGCGTTGTCCAGCTAGGCCTGCTGATGATGGCGGTTCGGCGGGGCGGGATGGCGCTCAGGATTCCCCGTCCCAGGATGACGCCACAGATGCGTCTGCTGATGCGGCGAATGGCGCCGGGGTTGGTTGGTGCCGGGGTGACTCAGCTTAATCTGACGGTCGATGTCATCATTGCCAGCTTGCTACCCCCCGGCACGGTGTCGGTGCTGTATTTCGCAGACCGGGTGCAACAACTGCCTTTGGGTGTTATCGGCACTGCGGTTGGAACCGCGCTTCTGCCGCTGCTTTCGCGGCAGGTCCGAGCCGGCGAGGCGGCTTCGGCCATTGGCACGCTGAACCGGGCGGTTGAGTATGGACTCTTTCTCACCCTACCGGCGGCGATGGCGTTGTTGGTGTGCGCGCAACCCATCATGCTCGTCCTGTTTGGTCGGGGAGCGTTCGACCTGGAAAGCGTGCGGCTGTCATCGCAATCGCTGGCCGCCTATGCGATCGGTCTGCCTGCTTTCGTCCTGGTGAAGGTACTGGCGCCGGCATTTTTCGCGCGCGGCGATACAGGCATGCCGGTCAAAATCGGGGTCGCCAGCGTAGCTTTGAACCTAGTCTTGAATTTCGTCTTCATGGTGCCGCTTGGCCATATCGGTCCGGCGCTGGCGACAAGCTTGGCCGCAATTTGCAATGTGGCCGGCCTTGCTTTCGTGCTGAGGCGGCGTGGGCACTTCGCATCTGACTATCAACTCCGTCGCCGGTTCCGCGGGATGATCGGGGCGTCAGCGGCCATGGCCCTGGTGCTCTGGGGGCTGCGGGATTGGCTGTTTCAGACACCGTCTCACGGATGGCTTCGCCTGGCATCGCTCGGCAGCCTTGTTGGTGCCGGCATGCTAGCTTATGCGATCGCGGCTGCCTTACTCGGTGCGTACGATCTTCGGGATGTTGCCCGCATGATATCGCGTCGTCGCTTGCCTCGAGGAGGCGGATCAGCCATCAGTTCAGCCCCAACGACAGAGACTTAAATCGCATGGAGCGCATCTTTTCGGGCATTCAGCCGTCCGGCATCCCGACGCTGGGGAATTACCTTGGCGCCATTCGCAACTGGGTAAGACTTCAGGACAACCACGATTGCCTTTGGTGCGTGGTAGATTTGCATGCCATTACCGCTTGGCAGGATCCGGCGGCCTTGTTTGAACAGTCGCTGGAGATGGCGGCTGCCTTGCTGGCATGCGGTGTGGATCCGATGCGCCACATTCTGTTTTTGCAGTCGAGTGTACGGGCTCACGTGCAACTTGCGTGGATATTTAATTGCGTCGCCCGACTTGGCTGGCTCAACCGCATGACGCAGTTCAAGGACAAAGCCGGAAAGGATCGCGAGAACGCTTCCTCTGGGCTGTATGTCTATCCAAATCTGATGGCCGCCGATATACACGCTTACCATGCCACTCGTGTGCCGGTGGGAGATGATCAACGGCAACATCTGGAGCTTGCCAACGATATTGCACAGAAATTCAATCATGATTATGAGGTCGAATTCTTTCCAACTGTGCAGCCGGTGATCTTTGGACCGGCCGCCCGCGTCATGAGTCTGCGAGATGGTACGAAGAAAATGTCAAAGTCGGATGCTTCAGATCAGAGCCGGATCAACCTGAATGACGGTCCTGAGGCAATCGCTTTGAAGATCCGGCGCGCAAAAACGGATCCGGCGCCGCTACCGTCCGAGATAGAAGAACTAGCCGATCGGCCGGAGGCGCGGAACCTGGTTGAGATTTACGCGGCGATGACCGACCGCGAACTTGGCGACGTGCTGAAGGATCATGGTGGTCAGGGTTTTGGTCCGTTCAAGGCGGCGCTGACCGAGCTGATCGTGGAACACCTGTCGCCGATCGCATCTGAGACTCGCCGCTTCTTAAGCGACAGGGCTGCCCTTATCGATCTGCTCAAGAAGGGGGCCGAACGGGCTGCCGCGATATCCGACCCGATCGTCAGCGAGGCTGAACGGCTGGTCGGGTTCGTTAGGGTGCGCTAAGGTCGCTTCGGCTTCGTCGGGTCATAAGCCCGGCGTCGCTGCTGACTGGGGTGCGGGATCGATCAGTTCGGGACCTCCCCGCTCAATTCGGTATACCGCCAATCCACGCGCAACTTGTCCATCGGGCGCCAAGGTGAACCAGCCATCGCTGCCGACGAAGCCCCCGGGCTGGGTAAGTATTGCGTTGTTGTTTCTCGAACCGAGGATGATCTTGGCGACCGAGGCCGCATCATAGGCGATATCCGCCAACGGAGGCGGAGGGGTAGAGAATTTCGCGGCGTAGTCCTGTTCCAGGGTAGTTCGCGCACTGCGGTCCGGGGCGGCAAACCACGCACCATGAACTGTGCCTGAACCACTGGAGGGATCAGCCCAAAGAGCCGGACCAATTATTTGTACTTCAGAACGATCAATGTCGTAGTAGGGCAAGATCGCGGCGATCTCCTGTAACGCGTCGCCTGTATCCGCCAGCAGCAGCACATTGAAGGTTGGCGGCGGGATGGGTGTTTTGGAAATTTCCTGGGCTTCCCGCCGACCTTCGGATGTTCCAGTTGCGCGTGCGGCCTTGACCTTCGCCTCGAGCGGTCCGCGCCGGTCGGCGTAGTCGGACAGGTCGCGCGCTGAGGCCGTTATCGAGGCCATGCCGGGCGGATACATTTTTACCGTTGGCGCCCCCAAGCTGTTGGCTGCCGTTGCCTTGGTCAGCGCCGCAGCCAGTGCCCGCCCAAAGTCTGAGCCCGGAAGCAAGGCGGCGAACTGGGTCTTGCCCTGTGCCTGGGCGGCGATGACCAACCTTTGAATTTGCTGATTTGGGGAAATACCTAAGGGCCAGATCCCAGGCTGAGACTGTGACGCGTCATTGGTGAAAGCCAAAACAGGAATCCCTGCGCTGCGGGCAATCGGTGCAACAGAAGCCGTTTCGGAGGAGGTGAGAGGACCGAGGATGAGGCGGTCACCTTTGGCGACCGCGGCTTGGGTGGCTTTCGCCGCACCAACGGGGGTGCCCCCGGTATCCAGAACATCGAGCGCCGGAGCGGCTTCAGTCCCCATCGCCAATTGTGCGGCTTGCAAGAGAACCTGGCCCAGATTCGAGTGCGAGCCTGTCATTGGGAGCAGAATAGCAATTGTCTGCGTTGCCTGACCGTTCGGACCCAGCGGCGTTGGACCGTTCGCCCCAGATTGATAGAGTCCGCCATACCGCCCGGAGGTCTGCAAATCGCATCCGGAGCAAGTGAGGGCGAAGATAAGGAGAAACAATGCCCGTTGCCGCATCGGCCGCGCCTCCCGATAGTCAGCAGGGCGGCCAGCCCACCCCGCTTCATGGCCTTGTGCTTGTTTCTACCCCGATCGGCAACCTCGGGGACATCTCGGCGCGCGCGCGCGCTGTCCTTGAAAGCTGCGACCTTATTCTGTGTGAGGATACCCGCCGGACTGGCCGGTTGCTGGCGGCGATGGATATCCATAGCCGAATTGAAACCCTGCATGAACACAACGAGGATGCCAAAATCGGGTCAGTGCTGAAGAGATTGTGGGCAAACCAGACGATCGTTCTGGTTTCCGACGCGGGGACACCTTTGATATCGGATCCAGGCTACCGACTGGTCCGGGCGGCGATAGAAGCCGGTCTAAGGGTCACCTCGGTTCCGGGGCCAAACGCCGCAGTGACCGCTCTGACGTTGTCCGGCTTGCCTCCGTTGCCCTTCATGTTTCTCGGGTTTCCGCCGCAGAAGCAGGTGGCGCGTCGGTCTGCTTTCGGCGGTTTGCGGGTTGCGGAGCGTGCGGGACTCTCGACGACGTTCATTTGGCATGAGGCGCCACATAGACTGCTGGAAACGCTGGGGGATTTGTTGTCTGTATTCGGCGATCGGAGCGCGGCGGTGGCGCGTGAGTTGACCAAGCGATTTGAGACGGTCGAACGCGGGAAAGTGAGTAGGCTCATTGATTTGTTTGCGCGGGAAGCGCCACGCGGTGAGATCACGCTACTGATCGGGCCGCCTGAGACAGATGATCCTGAAGACCTGGACGGGCGGCTTCGATCCGCTCTGACAACGCAAACGGTCAAGGATGCCGCTGCGCTGGTGAGCATTGCGACCGGACTGCCGCGGAAGACGGTCTACGCCCGGGCCCTGCAGATTCATGAGGAAGGCTGACTGACTTGACGGTTAGCGCTTGCGAGGCGGGCTTGGTCGGTGACCCTACCCTCGCCCACGATAGGGGGGCACTTCTTGCGCCGGCACCCACAAGTCGGCGGGCGGTGCATTGGATTGCCAAAACACGTCTATTGGGATGCCGCCCCTGGGATACCAATAGGAACCGATTCTAAGCCATATCGGGTCCATAAGGCCAACCAATTTAGCGGCGATCTCCATTGTGCAGGCCTCGTGGAAGCATCCGTGGTTGCGATAGGATCCGAGGAGCAGTTTGAACGATTTGCTTTCGACGAGCCAATGGTTTGGCACATAGTCTATCACCACGTGGGCAAAGTCCGGCTGGCCGGTCAGCGGACAGAGGGAAGTGAACTCCGGGCACGTCAAACGCACGATGTAATGCTTGCCGGTGGCAGGGTTGCCGACACGCTCCAAAACGGCATCGTCTGGGGACATCGGTGTCCTGGCGTCCTGACCGAGCAGGGTCAGGTGCGTATATGAGGAGTTGTCCGTCATCGGGCCACCTCTGATGCGGCCCAAGACGCGCGTAATTGCGCGGAGTGAGTAATGAATTGTCCAAGCATGATCGATGAGCGGATGCCTCGCATCAACGACTGATAAAAGGTCAAGTTGTGCCAGGTGAGGAGCATGGGTCCCAGGATCTCTTTCGCACGAAACAGATGGTGGAGATAAGCCCGGCTATGCGTCGTGCAAGCTGTGCAGTCGCATGCGGGATCTAGCGGAGCGGGATCGTCAGCAAAACGAGCGTTGCGGAGATTGTGAACCCCGGCGGTGGTATATGCACGCGCCGTGCGGCCCGCTCTGGTTGGAATCACGCAATCAAACATATCAATGCCGCGTTCGACGGCGCTTAGGATGTCATCAGGCGTCCCGACACCCATAAGGTAGCGAGGCGCTCCGTGAGGAAGATTTGGTACCGTTACGTCCAATGTTCTGAGCATGGCCGCCTGCCCTTCTCCGACTGCAAGTCCGCCGATTGCGTAGCCATCGAAGCCTATACTTTTCAACATGCTGACCGATCGAAGGCGGAGGTCGGCATGAATGCCTCCCTGAACGATCCCGAATAAGGCGTATCCCGGCCGCGGACGGAACGCCTGCTTTGAGAGATCCGCCCACCGCATCGACATCTCCATCGACTGTTGCGCGATCTTAGGGGTTGCTGGGAACGCTGTGCATTCATCCAAGACCATTGTGATCGTGGAATCGAACTTGTCTTGCAACTCCATGCAGGTCGCCGGACTGAGACGATGGCGGCTACCATCGATATGCGACTGGAACGTGACCCCATCGCGATCGATCTCTCTTATGGCGGCCAAGGACATGATCTGAAAGCCGCCTGAATCGGTCAGGATCGGGCCGCGCCAGTTCATGAAACGGCGGAGCCCTCCTTGTTTCGCTATCCTGTCACCGCCGGGACGCAACATCAGATGATAGGTGTTGCCGAGAACGCATTGACACCCCGTTGTCCGAACCGCCTCGGCGGTCATAGCCTTAACCGTGCCAGCCGTGGCCACGGCCATGAAGGCTGGCGTCTGAAGCGGTCCGTGGGCAGTGTGCAAGACACCGGCGCGGGCGGCCCCGTCGGTGGCAAGAGTATGCATCCTAAATTCGGCGGCTGGTTCCGGCGGCAGGTCCATTTTTATTGCGTAGAGCGCCATACGCAGTTCTGACAAGCCAGGACCGATCGGTTTCTAGAGCAGATAGGAAAAAAGGCTTGACCAAACGCCCCAAATTGGTGTAAGGTAATTCCTATGATCGGGGTTTCGCCGCAACGGCCATATTCCTCGTGCCAAGCAGCCCCTTGATGGGCTCGCAGTCCGATACTGGTTGCACTGCAAATTTTCTGGAATGACAGGGATCCTATCGAACAAACACTATTTGTGAAAAGTCGAGTCCGGGGCTCGCTACGATCCTGGGCAGAAGAAGCGCTTAAAGACACCGGATATAAGCCGGCTGCGCATCACCTCTATTTAATGTCTGAGTTGGAAGGTCTATCGAAGGGCCAGTACGATCGGCTGATGATCTTAATGCCACCGGGGTCAGCCAAATCGACGTACGCATCGGTCATCTTCCCCGCGTGGTGGTACACCCAGCATCCGCGCACTTCTGTCATTGGTGCATCGCACTCCGTTAGCCTCGCGGAACACTTTAGCAGGCGTGCCCGCAGCCTTATAATTGCCAACCGAAAATATCTTGGATTTAGCATAACCCAGGATCAGCGGGCAGCGGACATGTGGACGACAAGCACCGGGGGCGATTACCTAGCGGTTGGGATTCATGGGGCGATAACTGGCCGTAGAGCTGATCTTGTGATCATCGATGATCCGGTCCGGTCGCAGGCTGATGCCGAGAGCGCCCGGCACCGTGACCACGTTTGGGAGTGGTACAAATCAGATGTAACCACACGGCTGAAACCGAGGGCCAAGGTGGTCGTGGTTATGACACGTTGGCACCCGGAGGATCTGGGAGGCCAACTACTGGACCAGAGCGGATCAGAATGGCGGGTCTTGCGTCTGCCCGCGCTGGCGGAAGCCGATGATCCACTTGGCCGAATGGTCGGCGCCCCCCTATGGCCCGAGTGGGAGGATAGTGAAGCGCTGGGAAGAAAACGATCTCTTATTGGCGAGCGGGCTTGGTCGGCGCTATTTCAACAGAACCCGCTACCATCGGGCGGCAGGCTGTTTTCGACTGATCGAATCGCGGTCGTGCAATCTGAACGTGAGGCCGAAACGATGGTCCGAGCATGGGACTTAGCAGCTACTGAGACTACTGGACGTAACGACCCGGACTGGACAGTCGGGGTCAAGTTGGCGCGAGACAAGACCGGTCGGTATCTAATTCTGGATGTCGCCCGAATGCGTGGAAGTCCGCATCAGATCGAAGAATTGATTGTAAATACGGCTCGGAAAGATGGCGCGAAGGTTGTCGTTGCAATCCCAGAAGATCCAGGTCAGGCGGGAAAGAGCCAGATGTCGTATCTGACGAGACAACTTGCCGGCTTTCATGTGATTTCTTCGCGGGAAACTGGTTCAAAGGCAACGCGGGCGATGCCGCTAGCGTCCCAGGTTGAGGCCGGCAATTTCTCGATTGTTTGTGGCGACTGGACCCGCACCCTTATTGATGAAATGCGAGATTTTCCTTGGGGTCGAAAAGACGATCAGGTTGACGCGTTGGTGCGAGCGTTTACGACATTGACTGCGCGCCCACGGCTACCGAATTCAACTGCAATATCGTTACTTAGTCGCTGATGTTTTGGTTTGGAACCTCATGTTTGATACGCTATGCGATCTGGTCCCCCGCGACAGTGATTATCCTGATCGAGTCGGCAGATTAACAGTGTTGAACCGCGTTCTTGACGGGACGCTTTATGATGTATTGCCCTTTCATTTCCATCAGGAGAGAAGTGAAGCAGGTGAGTACGTCCCACTGCGACAGCGGCGCCCGAGCGTGCGTTATCCTTTATGCCGCATTGTTGTCGAAGACAGCGTGTCGCTATTATTCAGCGAAGGCCACTTTCCGACAATAGACAGCAATGATGCATCTGTCCGTCAGGTTTTCGCCAATATCGCCAAAGAAATCAGGCTCAATCTGACGATGACCCAGGCTGCGATGAGAGGTGCAGCGGGATCAGTAGCGCTGCTGCTTCGCGTGCTGAAAGGACGGATTTTCGTTGATGTCCTGGACACCATGTATTTGACGCCCATCTGGGATCCGTTGGCACCCGACACGCTTGCCCGAGTGGACGAACGCTACAAGGTCTCGGGATCGGACCTTATACGGAACGGGTATTCAATCGAAGATCCGAACGTTCAATATTGGTTCACCCGAAGCTGGGACAACGAATGTGAGACCTGGTTCGAACCGCTCCCAGTGGGTAAAGCGGCCGTGCCGATCATTGATACCGTCCGGTCGGTGTCCCACAGACTGGGGGTGGTTCCAATCGTCTGGATCAAAAACTTGCCTGGTTTGCCAACCACCGGTGATAGCAACGATGGCGCATGTACGTTCGCAGCCGCGATGCATACACAAGTGGAAATCGACTATCAACTTAGTCAGGTTGGCCGCGGGCTGAAGTACAGCAGCGATCCTACTCTCTTGCTGAAGGATCCTAGCCTTTCCGATGGTGATTTAATCAGAGGAGCGGGAAACGCGCTTGTCGTTTCGGAGAAGGGCGATGCTCGCCTGCTGGAGATTGGTGGCACCGCCTCGGCTGCGGTCATCGAATATGTTCGTACTTTGCGCGAGCTAGCTCTGGAAAGCATCCACGGTAACCGAGCGAGCCCAGAGCGAATCACTGCTGCGCAATCCGGCCGGGCACTGGAATTGCTGAACCACGGATTGATTTGTTTGGCCGACAATCTACGAGCGAGCTACGGCGAAGCCGGTCTGCTGCAATTGGCTCGGCTTATTGTGCGGGCATCGCAGAAGTATTCGATTGTGGTTTTGGGCGTGCCGGTCGAGCCTTTGGAACCTGGTGCGTCTCTCAGCCTCAAATGGCCGCGGTGGTACCCTTCCACGGCGGATGACCGCCAAAAGGACGTTCAGTCGCTGACATCCTTGGTTGCGGCCGGTTGCATCAGTCGCGAGACGGCTTTGAGGGCGATCGCGGCCTGTTATGACCTGGAATATGCTGAGGAGGGATTGATTTCAACAACCCTTGATGAAAATTCGTGAGATTGTAATGAGTGATGATTCGGCTGAAGTGCTTCCTGGAATCGCATTTGAAGTTGAGGCGGACGAGCAAGGAGTTGACGAGGTCGCAAGGGTTCGCGGCGAGTATCAAGCCCGTCTGGTTCTAGCGAACCTGCGTACTGAGGCGGTTCGAGCCGGGATGATTGATCTCGATGGCTTGAAGCTAGTTGATCTGTCAACCGTCCGACTTGGTAACGATGATAAAATAGTTGGTGCCCGGAAGCTGATGGATGACTTCAAGCGAAACAAACCATGGCTATTTGGGGCGGTGTCGTCATCCAGTGCGGCTATGGCACCTGCATCGCAGCCGGTGCGACAAAAGACGGCCCTGGAAATGACCGACGAAGAATATGCTGCCGCGCGGGCGGCAGTCACCAAATACCAATTCTGATCGTGTGTCATCCGGACGACGGTCGCAGATTTTAGATAGGACGATTGATGGGTATCCAAAACTTCCCGGTTTCACTTCAACCAATCATTCAACAGGGCTTTCTGGAGCGTGAGTTCCAGCAGGCGTTGCGTTCACGGCTGGGCTACCGGGCCTGTGCCGACCAGGTGACGGTTGCGGTTGGTATTGGTGAGACGCTGACCAAGACGCGGGCGGGTCTGAAGCCGTCTGTAACGACGCCCCTTGCGCCGGCAACAAATACCAACTTCGACAACGGCCTGACCCCCACGACCTGGGGCGTTGAACAGTATACGATCAGTATCAATCTCTATGCGGCGACAACCGACCTCAACGTCGTGACCGAACGGGTGGGGATCGCGTCGCAATTCCTGCAGAACGCTTACGTGAACGGCGAGCAGGCGGCCCGAAGCCTCGACGAACTGAGCCGAAATGCACTGTTCGCCGCCTATTTGGGTGGCAACACTCGGGTCCGCACTACACTCACGAGCGCAGGTCCGACGGTTTATGTGGACGATGTGCGGGGCTTTCAAAGCGTCTTTGTGAATGGCATTCAGCAGGCTGTCACCTCCAGTACGCCGATGACTGTCACGATCGGGTCCAGTGCCTATACGCTTGTGAGCCTTGTCGTTGATGTTGTGAACGTTTCGACAGCGCCGAACGGGGTGTCGGGTGCGCTGACGCTCTCGGGAAATGTATCTGTGTCAGATGGGACGGCCGGAAACACGGTCGCTGCGGCGAGCGGTGCAACGATCGTGCGTCCATCTCAGCGCGGAAACACAGCGCTGATAACTGCATCCGACACGTTGACGATGTCGAATTTGCTCGATGCAGTAGCCAAACTCCGATTGAATGCAGTGCCGGAAATTGATGGCGCGTATAACTGTTATCTCGATCCGGTGTCCTCGCGACAGCTTTTCGCGGATCCTGATTTCAAGCAACTGTTCCAGGGTGCAACGTCTGCGAACCAGGTATTCAAGAGGGGCATGACGAACGACTTTCTGGGTCTTCGCTTTGTTCCGACCAACGAGGCGTTTGTTCAGCCGCATCCCACGTTGTCCGGTTTGATGATTCGCCGGCCGATGATTTGTGGCCAGGGAGCCCTGATCGAGGGCGACTTCGCAGGTATGGTTGCTACCGATGTCGCACCGGTCGATTCAATCGTTACGATGGTTGATGGGATCGCCATGGTGACACGCGAGGCGATCGACCGACTGCAGCAGATCATCGCGCAGTCCTGGTATTGGATCGGCGGCTTCTGCGCGCCATCCGACACCACCACAAACCCGACGACGGTTCCGACCGCGACCAACGCTGCGTTCAAGCGCGCTGTCATCGTGGAACATGTCGGCTGACTTCTGATCAAGGGTTACAAAGTCATGCCACTAGGTTCCGTTAGCCCGTTTCGTCCTACTGGTACAACAAGCGTATCAGTCGGGAGCATTTCGGCGAACGCTCCTCTGTCCGGGGGCGGTGACTCGGTTGTCGTCACGAATACCATGGGTGCTGTCGCCTACTTCAGGTTTGGCTCTGATGCGACCGTTACGGCCTCGACGAGCGATATGCCAATATTGGCTAACAGCGCACTCATCCTTTCGGTCAACAGTTTAATCTCGTTTGCGGCGGCGATTTCGCCAATTGGGTCGGGTAGCGTCATGTTTAGCCGTGGCGATGGATCGTTCATTTGAACCCGCTTCTGGACGCCGAAAAAGTGGACATCCGCCGCTTCTGTGGATATCCCGCCTATGGCGCAGCTCCCACTGGGATGCAGTCTTGGCGCTACTTCCAAGTTTATGGCGTGCTTGAGTTTCGTCTAACGAACCTTTCGACCTCGGAAGTCGTAATCGTTCGACGCTATCTCGGGACACTGACTGCGTTGGAAGCCGCTGTCCCCGGCGCGTCCGATAACCTGGACACCGATGAAGCTTCCTCGTGGACGAGAAACAGGAATGAATTAAACGACCGGATGCGTCTATTGGACGAATGGAGGCGTCGGCTTTGTGGCTTCCTTGGCGTCTCAACAGGCCCTGCCCTCTCGAGCGGCACGGCATCATTGATCGTGTGATAGATGGACGGCCGGAAACTACAGGATCGCCTCTATTTGGCATCGGGTTTGTGTGCACGTCACACCGGGCAGACGACAGATGCGTTCCGCCCGAAAGGATCATCCAAACCGTTAGATGGTGGAAATCGGTTCTTAAGGCTGCCGGCGGCATTCATATCGCTAAGCAACAACGATCATCGGACTAACGTGTATGGCGAGGCACTCTGGTACGGGATTCTCGATGCGAGCTACACGCGACCGAGCGATTATCTTGTCCAGGCAGGTGGAATATTTTTCGTAGCATCGCAAGCACCGCTGTTGCCGGTGTTGTGTGTGAAAACCAACCGCACCATTACCGTCGTTCGACCAAACACGCAGATGGCCATCGCTGGCAGCGCATACGGTGGCTATACCTTGGGCCATTCTGCGATATTGATGGAGGGGTGGCCAGCGAGTGTACTTGGCGAAAATCGGTCGAGCTCATCCACAGCAAATCTTCCCACAGATCAAGCGGTTCCTTATTGGAACGTTTTGCTGCCAGCAGTCGACAACGTTATCCTCGGTCCGGGTGACCTTATTACCGACGATTTGAATCGAACCGCGGTTATCACCGGATCTGAACTGACTGGGCTGGGTTGGCGGCTAAGCGCGAAATTGGCGACAACTTAAATGGCAGACATTTCTGATGTGGAGCAAGCCGTCGCGAGCACCGTAACATCGATATTGTATCCGGCTGGGACCATTGAATCGAGTATTCTCGGGGTATTTTGCCGTATTTATCGTGGGTGGCCGAACTCTGCCACCCTCAACGCGGATCTCAGTGCTGGGGCGCTGAATGTCACGGTTATTAGCGACAACGAATCGGGACGGATAACCACTCGATATCTACCGAAGTGGTACACCATGCCGTCGATCCCCGGTGCGGCGGGAAGTGTGGCCGGACAGACTGTGATAATATCCGGAAACCCCTCTGGCGGCGATGTGGTTGGAGTGATGGTGGATGGCGTGGCCTATGCCTATCGGGTTTTGGCAGGGGATAGTCCCGGCCTCGTCGCCGCGAATCTGAATCGACTGATTCAGGCGGACCGCCCCGCGCTCGTCCAAGGCCCTACCGTTAGCGTTCCGGGAGCTAACACGATCGTTGTCAGGGTGGTGCGTGACAATTCAGCATCATTTGAAAGCCGTAGACAAGAAAAGGATGTGCGCATCATCTGCTGGTGCCCGACACCGCCAATCCGAGACGTAATATCCGCTGCACTTGACGCGGCGCTCAATGAAATGAGCTTTCTAGTTCTTTTGGATGGTACCAGCGCTCGAATCACCTACCGAAGCACAGCCTGTTACGATCAGTCTCAGAATGCACTGCTGTACCGGAGAGACCTGCTGTACACCGTTGAATACCCTACGGTGACGATCATCGAGCAGCCATCGATGCTCTTTGGTGCTTCCGGGATAAATGGTAATATAACATACGGTTAGGCTTTGTCATGACACAACAACTCATAGTCACAAGACCTTTTCTTAACTTCGTTCGCGGGGATATTATTGCTGATATCGGGAAAATTAGCGAGATACTTTCCACCGAGCACAGGAAGTTCGTCACGAAGGTTGCGTTGCCCACCCCGTCAAAAGGTTAGTTCACGTGCCAATCTCACAGCAGGGCAGCGTCAACACGACATCGCTGATTGTGCCCGATCTCTATGTTCAAATCGTTCCTCCACAGAATCTGGTCCTGAATGGCGTCCCGACGAATGTTCTAGGGGTAGTTGGCACCGCGTCGTGGGGGCCGGTTGACGAGCCCGCTATCATCGGCACCATGGGCGATTACGCGCAGCAATTTGGCTCCATCGTTCCTCGGACCTATGACATGGGAACCCATGTTGCGATCGCGGTGCAACAGGGCGCACAAAATTTTCGCTGCGTCCGGGTTACCGACGGCACGGATGCGTCTGCCTATACTTTGGTTCCGGGCTCCAACGCCAGTTTTACTGCGATGTACACGGGTTCACTCGGCAACAACATTACGCTCACCCTTGGCGCAGGCTCAAAGCCGAACACCTGGATGTTGTCGGTTCTACTGCCGGGATTTGTGCCTGAAATTTTTGACGGCCTGGTTGGTGACGGAGCAGCGTTTTGGATCGGTCTGGCTACGGCGGTCAACGCAGGTCTAGGACCGCAACGTGGCCCCTCGCTTCTTGTCGTCGCGAGTGCGGGCGGAACAACGGCATCGCCGGCACCCTTTTCGATTACCCTCGGTTCAACCAGCGCCGGGGCGGACGGAGCGACGCAGGTTGAGAGTGCCCAACTGCTCGGCACCGATGCGCCAGCACGGACGGGGATGTATGCTCTGCGCGGCCAAGGCTGTGGGCTGGCAGTACTCTCTGATTGCGCTGAACCATCGAGTTGGACGACCCAGGCGGGGTTTGGCCTTCAGGAGGGGATCTACATGATCCTCACGACGCCGGCTGGTGATACGATTTCGAACGCCGTGTCGACCAAAGCAGCGATCGGTTTGGACAATTACGCCGCGAAGCTCATGTTCGGCGATTGGCTATGGTGGTCCGACCAAGTCA
The DNA here is from genome assembly GCF_965277825.1 of Rhodopila sp. Classification (NCBI taxonomy): domain Bacteria; kingdom Pseudomonadati; phylum Pseudomonadota; class Alphaproteobacteria; order Acetobacterales; family Acetobacteraceae; genus Rhodopila; species Rhodopila sp. Next base: position 3,666,778 of record NZ_OZ255846.1, read on the forward strand.
ACAATACGATACGTCTTGTGTCGCCGCAGGGATTTGCGGCTGGTCGGCTGGCAAACCTTTCACCGGAGCAGTCCAGCCTCAACAAACAAATCTACGGGGTTATCGGCAGCCAGCGCACTGGCACGCCTGGTTCGGGGCAGAACACAGCATACTCAACTGCCGAACTGGGTGCATTGCTTGGCGCCGGCATCGACGTTATCTGCAATCCTCAGCCGGCGGGATCCTTTTGGGGTGTCCGTGGGGGGCACAATACGTCGTCGAACCCGGCGACTGACGGTGACAACTACACGCGGCTTACGAACTACATTGCCGAGACGTTAGCCGCTGGGATGGGGCAGTACGTCGGCCAAGTGATCAATAGCAACCTGTTCCAGCAGGTTAGGTCTACGCAGTTGTCATTCTTGAACAACATGTATGGGCAGGGCCTGCTTGGTAGCACCGATGGTTCGCTGCCATTCAGCGTTATTTGCGATACGACGAACAATCCGTCCTCCCGCACCAGCCTCGGCTACGTTCAGTCTGACGCTCAGATCCAGTATCAGGCGATTAACGAGCGGTTCATAGTCAATGTGGAGGGTGGACAGACGGTCCAGGTATCCCGACAGACGCTGCCCACGGGCCAGGTTAACTAGGGAGATCATGAAGTGGCATTGACAGCGTTCTCGATCGGCCGGGATACCCAGCTTGTGGTGATGGGACCCAATGGACGGGTCGACATGAGTCACGTTACCGGCTTTGAAAGCCGGCAGCTCACGAATGCGGTTCGGGTCAGCCGACTTGATGGGACCCAACTGGGCGCCGAACTTCCGAAGGGCTGGGAGGGAAGCTTTGAGGTTGAGAGAGGGACATCCGCGCTAGACGATTTCATTTCTGGGTTGGAGCAGGATTTCTATAATGGCGGCGGCACTCAGCCCGGCACGATGTACCAGTACATCACAGAAACAGACAGTTCGGTTTCCACTTACCAGTTCGATGGGGTTGCCTTCAAGCTGGCTAGTGCTGGTGCTTGGAAGGGAGACGCCAGTGTAAAACAGAAGCTGGAATTTTACGCTACCAGGAAGCGTCGTATCTAATGACCCCTTCTCAAAGCATCCTACGGGAGGCTGCTAGGACCTTTACGACCGTCGACAAGAAGGGACGGCGATTGCTACTGCGGCGGCTCACCGCGGTTGATACGCTGAGGCTATTCAAGGCTGCTGGACCGGTGCTTTCCCAGAACGAACCGTGGCTTTCGATGGCAGGTCTGGTGTTCTCGATCATGGAGATCGACGGGGTCCCGGTGCCTGCACCGGGCACCGAGCCGCAGATCGAGAGCTTGGTCGAGAGATTGGGCGATGAGGGCTTGGCGGCCATCGCGGACTCGACGAAAAACGAGCAAGATCCTCACGGTTCGGAGTCCGATCTGGGAAACTTGCCCGGCACCCTGTCCTGATCGACTGCCTGTACCTTATCCGGAACGGGGTGCCATTCGACGTTGCATTCTCACTCCCCACTGCTGAGAGGGCAGCCTATGTCATCGCCCTCGGAACTCTCGAGGGCCACAGCTTTGACTGGATGGCATTTGAATGGAGTCAGTCACCCTCGGATGGGAGGTAGCCCAAAGACGAGAACTCGAGGTTGAAACCCATGCCCAGAGCGGATGCCACCCGAATCACTTGGTTCCTCGGCCTGCAACGGATTGTCCGCTTCCCACGGTTTTCCATCGCTCCAACAAGGGCTTCAGGATATCGACGGCAGCCTCCGGATCAAACATCAGAAGGCGCAGCCAGCGACGAGGCGGTTCTTCAGCATGGTGTTGCTGCGGCGCCGAAGTTTCCTTATCCAGTTCGTGGCGCGGTCGCGGACAGCAAACGGGTGGTCGGGCTAATCGGCGCGCCGAAGGCAACGGCGGGATTTTCGCGCGTTACCGCGAAGATCGCAGTTGACCAACCTTCCCTCAAAGCGCTCGTTCAAGCTCCAATGACTCCAGCATCCGTTTTAGCCCTACCCGAGACTTTCCGACATATCGGAGCCAAGCGTTTCGTGGGTGCAGGAATATTACTTCCGCGTGACGAATCCCTGCCGATGACGAGATTTATGCGCGCATCGTCTGGGCTTTCGAAATCGAAGGCATTGGCACCGTCACCGCACGCTTCGTCGACACAACTCCTTTCGGATCGGAAGGTTGATCCCGCAAAGAGATTTGCAATGCGAGGAACCGATAATTCATTGCGGCGCCAGGATCTAATGTTTGGCGGCGACCATTCTGTTCCAGGGAGCCGCGCTGTTGACGATCAGGGGGAGTTTTCCCAACAGCGAGATGCGCCCGACGCCACCGAGGGTCAGCGGGGCAAGCCGGCTGTATCCACGCTGCACATCGATGGTTCAGCGTTGGGTAGATGGACAGTGCAGCACCTGGAACGCGCTCTGAACAAACCCACGACTGGGATGACCGGCATCGATCCACGAGCTGCGGCCCCTCGAAGCCGGGTTGCGCCGTTCTAAGTAGAGCAATGACGCCAAAAGTCACTCTTGCCACGGAAGCGACCTGATCTTTGCTACAGTCACCTATTCAAGTCGGATCCATTAGTCTGGAGGGATTTGAAATTCCCCAGTCGGTGCGGTTCGGAGGCCGACATAGACTGGCGGTGCACAACTTATCTGGTGGCAGGAGGGTTCTTGAGCGCCTGGGACCAGACGATGCCGAAATTGCCTTCCAGGGAATATTTTCAGGTCCGAACGCCGAGGCGCGGGTTCGCGCCTTCGACGACCTGCGTCTATCAGGTGAAGTCGTGTGGTTGACCTGGGAGACTTTCAGACGCCGCGTTGTCGTGAAAAGCTTTCTCGCCGAATATCATAGTCCTTGGTGGATTCCCTATAAAGTCAGTTGCATTGTCGCTTACCAATCCGGGATCGCTGCAACCAAATCGACCGTAGCAGCGCTGATCTCGTCGGATCTGGGTAACGCCTTGGCCGCGATCGCCGGGACTGGCTTTTCGGTTGGATCCTTGCAAGGCGCCCTGTCGGCAACCAACGCGATGACGACGGGTACTGTCAGCAATTTACAGGCTGTAGGCGTGGTTGGAACCACATTAGATCTCATTGACGGTCAGATCGACCAGCAATCCACCACTGTTGCAACTCCCGGAGCACCAAACGCAGATCCTGCAACTCTTTGCAGAACTTTTGGCTCAATGGTGGGAGGGGCGGGTTTACTGACGGCAGCGGTGAACGCCAGGTCGTACGTGGGTCGGATCGGAAGAATTCTCGATGGTGCAGGAATCTGACGTGCAGACAATTACCACGATCGGGGGAAACCTGTTTGAGATCGCCGCGCAACGGCTTGGCAGCGCACTGCAGTGGATCAATATAGCAAGAGCCAACAACCTGACCGACCCGATGCTTTCAGGACAGCAACAGCTCGTCATTCCGCCAGTGTCGTCGGCATTCTCCGACGGGACCGGGCCGCAATAAATGGCGCTCTCCTCAGCGGACAGGATGCAGCTTCAGGTTACGTTGAACGGTGTCCTGGTCGAAGGATTACTTCATGCATCGGTTGTGACGGGCAATTGCTTTTCCTCGGACTCATACGCACTGACATTTGCGATGGGATCCGCACCGTTGTGCGATATCGCGTTCTGGTCGTCCCTCGCGCCTGCGTATATTGAGATAGTTCCTGTATCGCAGTATTACCCTCTATTGCAAAGTTTGATCAGCGGGATGATCGATACCATAGTTGTTGATCCCGTAATGCAGACAGTTGCGATCGAGGGGAGAGACTTGTCGTCAACGCTAATTGACTCTTACCGTCAGCAGGACTTTGTGAACCAGACGGCTTCCGAAGTTGTATCGTCCATAGCTTTGTTTCATGGATTGACGCCTATTGTTACCCCGACGCTGAATGAGGTCGGACGCTATTATGGCGATGGTTACACGCGGCTTTCGCTTGGGCAGTTTTCTCGTCTTGGTTCGGACTGGGATCTGGTTGTGCAGCTTGCTCGTGAGAATAGCTTTGACGTCTTTGTTCAGGATACTTCGCTCTTTTTTCAACCATCAGGTTCCTTGGAAGGCTTGCCGGCACATATCGGCCTCCGCGACGTCCGAACGATAAGATTTGAGCAGAACCTGACACTATCTTCAAACGTCGGCGCGCGGGTCCAGTCATGGAATTCACAAGATATGGCCTCTTATGCGATCAATTCAGCAGACAATGTAGCTGACGCAATACAGGCTTTCGAACCGTCCGGTATTCAGCCTTTTTTATTTTCCGCAGCGAATTTCACCTCGCAGCAAGTAACCGATTCGGCGGGACGCTACGCTGCCGAGCTTAATCGACTTGGCACGGTGCTACACATTGAAATGCCATGGGATCTCAGTTTGGCAGCACGAGCAGCGGTGCTAATCGATGAAACAAACTCACCGCTCGATGCAATATACAAGATAGACACTATTGAGCGCCACTATAGCTCTACATCGGGGTCCAGCCAAATCATCCGCGCTGTCCATATTTAGTAGCCACCGCGAGGGGTTTGTCTCACGCGATTTGATCTGGAGATAGAATGATCGAAAGGTTATCGAGCGCAATAAAAGCTCACGCGACAAGTCTGGATCAGTCCTCGGGGCAGATAAAATTCGGCACAATAACATCGGTGAATTCGCAGAATGCTACCGCCCGGGTGCTCATTCAACCCGACGGCGTCTTGTCGGGATGGCTTCCGGTATTATCACAATGGGTAGGGAGCGGATGGGGTCTCGTATGTTCCCCGAGCCCCGGCGACCAAGTACTTATTGCTCCCCAAGAGGGCGATATCGAGCAGGGGATCATCATCGGCCGAAGCTATTCAAACAAGCAAATGCCGCCGGTGGTGCCAGGAGGCGAATTCTGGCTTGTGCATCAGAGTGGCAGCTTCCTGAAGATCTGCAATGACGGAACTATTCGCATCAGCGGAGACCTGCACGTCCAGGGTGACGTGTACGATCAGCATGGGGCACTTTCAAGTCTTCGGAAACACTATGACTCGCATACCCACTCGACATCGAACGGTACAACAAGTCCACCCTCTCCTTTGGACTAGTACAAATGAATGACATTTTTCATCAATGGGGTGGCGACCTAGTCGTAGGAAGCGGTGGCGATCTCGCCGTGTCGACCGGTGCCGACACCATCAATCAGCGCGTTTACCGGCGCCTGCTGACCAATTCGGGCGATTACATCTGGAATCTTGAATACGGCGGGGGGCTTTCTCAATTTGTCGGCCAACCCGCCGACACCGCGGATATCGAGGCAATCGTCCGGACCCAGTTGGCGCTGGAAACCGCCGTCCCGACAGCCCCAGAACCTCAGATCGACGTCGGGGTAGTTGATCCGGCAGCGGGGTATATCGTCGCCAGCATCAGCTATGCTGATCCGTTTTCCCTTGCGCCGGTTCAGCTCAACGTCACCACGGGCTAAGCCGACATGAACCTAAATCTCAAGGGTTTCCGGCAGCTCATCGAAGACATGGGAGCTGCCCTACAAAGTTCGTCTTCCAATCTGATTGATGTATCCGTTGGTTCGGTGGTTCGCGCAATTTTCGAGGCCAATGCATCTGTAGTTCTTTGGCTGCAATGGTTGGTGGTGCAAGTTCTTCAATCGACCCGGGCCTCGACATCGAGCGGATCGGATCTGGACTCCTGGATGTTGGACTTCTCATTGACCCGTTTACCCGCGATACCCACCACAGGCATCGTTACGTTTTCCCGGTTCGCACCCAACCTTCCGGCGACCATACCGATTGGCTCGCTGGTCAAGACGGTGGACGGCTTGGTGACCTTTTCCATTGCAGAAGATCAAAGTCTCTCGATTTGGCAGGCTGGTTCCTCGGCATATGTGCTGCCGAGCGGTGCCGCATCGGCGGATTTGCCGGTAGTCTGCCGCGCTGGAGGATCTGCAGGAAATGTTCTGGCTGGGAAGATAACCGTCATTGCGGCATCTTTACCCGGAATCGACCAAGTCAACAACGCCGAGCCGCTCACCAACGGAGAAGACGCTGAAAGCGACCAGGCGTTCCGGAGCCGGTTCCAGAACTACTTGGCGAGCAGGTCTCGTGCCACGCTGCTTGCAGTGCAAAACGCGATCGCCAGCATCCAACAGGGACTGGATGTCGCTATTCAAGAAAACACAGCCCCTGATGGATCAGTCCGAGCGGGCTCGTTCCTGGTCATCGTCGACGACGGGACCGGATATCCGCCATCCAGCCTTCTATCTACTGTGGCGACTGCCGTCGATTCTGTGCGTCCGATCGGTACGACATTTGCTGTCATTGCTCCAACAGTTCTGACTGTTAACGTCGCACTTACCGCGAGACTGGCCTCGGTGGCGGTCAGTTACCAAATCGTGACGAGCATACAGAATTATATCGCAGTATATCTAAATAGTTTGCCGATTGGAGCCGGCGCCTCGGTTACCCGCGTTGCTCAAAACGCCTATCTTTCTGGTTCTGGCCTAGTGAATATTTCTGGAATCCTTTTGAACGCTTCGCCATCGGATGTCATCGCGCCACCGCTGGCCGTAATAAAGGCGGGCACAATCATAGTCACTACCAATGAGGGGTGATCTTGCAGACATTGTCTTCCGACTGCGTTCGGTGCTTCCGAAGCGGTGGTTCGCCGAGCAGAGTCCAAATCTGGAGGCGGTCCTAGGTAGTCTGGCCACGCCCTGGGTCTGGCTCTACGGTCTGATTCACTACGTGATCATGCAAACCAGGCTGCTAACAGCCACCGATGACTGGCTTGACTTGATCTCAAATGATTACTTTGGCGCTATGCTGGGGCGTAAACCCAACGAGGCAGATTTCACTTTTCGGAGTCGCATTCAGAGGGCGTTGCTGCAAGAGGCGGCCACGCGATCCGCGGTGTCGGCCGGGCTCGAGAATTTAACCGGAAGTCCGCCGATTATTTTTGAGCCAGCGAATTGCATGGATACCGGCTCTTATGGTGGTCAAACAGACAGTCGGCCGATGCCGGGCACTGGAATGGCCTACGGAGTAGCGGGCGGCTGGGGAAACCTTCAGCTCCCGCTTCAAGTCTTTGTCACGGTGACGCGTCCAGCAACGCCAGGGCTTGGCATGCTGGCGGGCTACGGCACAACAAATGGCGCCTATCGCGAAGGGGCGATCAGTTACGTCGATCTGTCCCTGCTCCCGGGTCATGTGAGCGACGCCGACATACGGGCAACCCTGTGCAGCCTGCTGCCGATCAACGCAGTAGCCTGGCTGCGGCTTATTTAATCTAAATCTAGGAAGTGGCGAAAACCGCATGGATCGCAACATTGTCTATCCAGGCAGCATCCCGCTGGATACGGACCTTTTATCAGCCAACAAAAATGCCATGGTAGGCCTAGGCTTTCTCATCCAGGCTGTTCTCGGGACGAGTACAGTTGCCGATGGACTGGCCTGTCAACCGACGAATCCCTCGTCTATGAGTATCGTTATCGGGCCTGGGAGTATCGCGCAACTTGGGCCGGTCGACATTTTGGCTTACGGATCGATCCCGCCTGATCCCACCGACCTGATCATGAAGATGGGTATAAACATTGGATCGGCCACCTTTGCTCTGGCGGCCCCACCGAGCGCCGGACAGTCTATCAACTATCTTATCGAGGCGTCGCTTCAGGAATCTGATGGCACTCCGGTGGTTTTGCCTTACTACAATGCAAGTAATCCCGCACAGTCGTTTAGCGGGCCGTCGAACTCGGGCTCACCGCAAAATACCATGCGGATGCAACGGGTCCAGTTGCAGCTCAAACCCGGACTGCCTGGCAATACCGGAAGTCAACTTACCCCGAGTGCGGACAGCGGATGGATCGGGCTCTATCAGATTACCGTTTCGTATGGTCAGACCCAAATCACCCTGGCCAATATTGTCGTCGTGCCTACCGCGCCTTTCTTGGCTTGGAAGCTACCAGCATTACGGCCTGGGGTCGCCTCCGGGGTTCAGAGCTTCTCCAGTAATGGTTACTTCGCAGTCCCCACAGGCGTGATGCAAGTTGAAGTTGAGGTCTGGGGCGCAGGATCCGGTAGCTATGCCTCGGTCCCGGGTTTGGCGAGCGGAGGCGGATCCGGAGGCGGTTATGCACGAAAACTGGTGACCGGCTTGACACCTGGACAACTCATTTCGGTGACAATTGGCTCTGGCGGTCCCGGAGGCACCGCTAGCGGGGGCGCTGCAGGTTCAGGTGGGACTTCCAGCTTTGGGCAGATCGTCAGTGCCACCGGGGGAAGCTTAAACTATCTTGCGACTGTCGGAGCACCCGAGAATGGCGCGACACCCGGCGGGATCGGCGTCGGTGGCGATGTCAACTTCGTGGGATCGGCGGGTCAGGCGGGCTTATCCAGCCAAGGGGGCCTGGGCGGCGCATCCCCGATTGGTGGAGCCCAGAACAGTGGGACGACCGGGGTCGTCGGAAGCTTCCCGGGCGGCGGAGCATCAGGTGCCGGTACCGGAGGTGCCTCAGGAAACGTAGCGTTTAACGGCGCCCCCGGCGGTGGTGGCCTAGTTGTCGTTAGGTGGTGATTACGGGCGCCCTAAAGTGGCCGTGTCGGGCAGCCAAAACGGCGCCCTACTGTCTCTATTTGGGCGGGGTATGAGGTTCGTTTAAGTCCGCTGCGTTACTGTGTCCGTCCGGAAGGCAAGCCGCGCGGTGCGATACGTATCTTATAGTTTTAGTTCTCAAAATGGATTTTGTATGTCAGCGACGGTAAGTCATGTATGGAAGCCAAGTCACGCGCGCCTTGTGACCGTCGATTCATTCATTGCAGTTCCGCGGGGCTCGGCTGTCATAGCACCGCCGCCGCTCAATTGGCCGACGAAGGATCCTGGTGATGTCTTGGATTACATCCTCGATATCGGGCCAGCGATCGTTGGCAACGATGGTGACGGGATATCGACCTTGTCGGTCAGCGTTGCGCCGTCAAACCCTGGCGATCTGGAGGTTCAGAGTACGACGGCGGATGGTAGTCGCGTTATACTTTGGCTTTGCCAAGGGCAGGCCGGCACTGTCTACACGATTACATTTGGCATAACGACGCTAAACGGCCGATCACTACAAAGAAGTGTCCTTCTACCAGTTCTTCTGCTTTCAGTTCCTCCGATCCCACCAAACGCATTGTTAACGACCTCGGGGGTTTTGTTAACTGACCAGAATGGGAATCCACTTCTGTCAAGCGATTGATTAGGTTCAAGTTTTTTAAAGCTGCCGACCGGTCACGGCTCGCACCATTCGGATCACGCCCCGACAGAAAACCACGGGGACCGGAGTACTCATGCCCACAATTGACGAGCTTGCACCCGCCACGTCGGCCTCCGACTCTGACGAATTTATCGTTAGCCAGGCCGGCATCGCACGCAAGGTCACGCGCGCTCAGGTGTTGAATGGCGTTCAAACGCAACTGGTCGTGCCGCCTGGCTCGTTGCTTGGTGGCATTGGCACGGGCATGGGTGGCCCGCAGGTTATCACGGTAGGTCAGAACCTCCATTTGAGCGGTTCTATTCTGTCGGCGACCGCGGCACCATTTTCAATAGCCGCGTTGCCGCCTGGCACCGTGCCCGCGACCGGCGATCTGATTGCGGTGTCGCAGGCGGGCGTGAATGTAGCCGTCACATATGGCCAACTGCTGAGTGGCATGGCAGGGGTCGCCAACGTCAATTTGTCAAACGCCTTGGTCACGCCGACCGGCTCGACTACAACCCAAACCCTGGCGCAGTTTGCCGCGGCAACGGTTCCCCTAAGTGGGGGTACGATGACCGGCAACCTGTTGCTGGCTGGCGCGCCGACTACAGCAGGCCAGGCGGCGAACAAGGCCTATGTGGATCAACAGGTGGGCAATGCCCTGCCCTTGTCGGGTGGGTCAATGTCTGGAGTACTGGCGCTTGCGGCGCCACCTCAGCGTACGATGGACGCGGCTACGAAGGGCTATACGGATTCCATTGCCGCGGCCACGCTGCCGTTGGCTGGCGGATCGCTTTCAGGAAGCCTCATCCTTAGTGCCGACCCCAGCTTGGCGCTACAAGCATCGACGAAACAGTATAGCGATCAAAAGCTCGCCCGTACGGGCGACACCCTTACCGGGGTACTTGCTCTTGCCGCGGATCCGGTCTCTGCGCTGCAGGCGGCCACGAAGAATTATGTCGACGTCCAGATCGGCGGATCCTTGCCGAAATCCGGGGATACGCTCTCTGGAAGCCTGTATTTAGCTTCGGACCCTACGAGCAACGGACAAGCGTCGACCAAACAATATGTCGATCAGCGTGTTCTTCGAACCGGCGATACGCTGACGGGGTCCCTTATACTCGCAGCCGACCCCACCGTCGCATCACAAGCAGCGACAAAGAATTACGTCGATGCACAGGTCACGAGCACGGTCTCGCGCCTTGGATCGACGATGAGTGGTGCCTTGCTGTTGGCGTCCGATCCGGCGGCGCCATTGCAGGCCAGTACAAAGCAGTATGTCGATCTTCGGATTATGCGAAACGGCGACAGCTTGACCGGTGCATTGTACCTGGCAGCAAATCCAACCGCGCCACTGCAAGCGGCTACGAAGCAATATATTGACAATCAACTTCAGACCTCGATTACTACTGCCGGTGGCACGTTTACGGGACCAGTGATCCTGTCGAGTGCTCCCACCTTGGCCTCGCAGGCGGCAACCAAACAATACGCAGACGGAAAGCTGTCGCGCAGTGGCGATACGCTTATGGGCGCGCTTCTCCTGGCGTCGGATCCGATAACGTCGACGCAGGCGGCGACCAAGAATTACGTAGATACGCAGTTACTTGGCACCTTGCCCCGTTCGGGTGGAAGCCTTACCGGGTCTCTGACGCTCTATGCCGACCCGACTAGTCCTGTTCAGGCGGCAACAAAGAACTACGTTGACGTCCAGGCGGCTCGGGCTCTGCCGATTGCGGGCGGATCGCTTACAGGATTGCTTTCACTGGCAGGGGCTCCGACCAGTCCGCTTCACGGGGCGACGAAGCAATATGTTGATGGTCAGGTCGCGACGACGTTGCCTAATGCTGGAGGCACACTGACGGGTCCGTTGATGTTGGCTAGTGCGCCAACGACGCCATTCCAAGCGGCCACCAAGTCCTATGTCGACGCGAACCCCAATTCCGCGGGCGTGATCAATGTGGCGCTGCCGCCATATAGTGCGCGAATTGACGGGGTGACGGATGATACGGCGGCGTTCAAAGCGGCCTATCAGGCGGCCGCGACCGGCGGTGTGATTTACGTCCCGAACGGCTCCACGGTTTTGCAGCCGCCAAGCAATTGGGGCATTTCGCTTACGAAGCGAGTGAAATGGATCGTGGATGGGACGCTGCTGGCGGATGGTACGCCTCTCGCCGCGGCGATTCCAACCGGCGGGGCACCGGTCGCTCTCGTTCTGCCGGGATTTGTTACGGGCAGTACACATACTGGCCTGACAACTTCGCAGGGCGCATCCCAACCAACCGACCTTGCGGTCAATCAGTCTTCCTATATCGTCAATCACAGTGGTGGCCCGAGTGGTGCGGTAATTTCCAACGTCCGGGCGGACACAATCATCTATGCCAGTCCTGGCAATTACGTCTGGGGCGGCTTGGACCGTCTATTATGGGTTGGGACGCAGACGCCGAGCGGTCAGGGGCCTGCTCAGCATGTGGCCCGGTACATGCAGACGATCCGGCAGGCAGCGAAAACGGGGTCCAACGGGTCATTCTTACCACAGCCACAACTGTGGACCTCGTGCCTCGAGTACCGAGACACGACGGGCCAACCGTCTAGCGCAACAAATGCATCGCTGACTGTCGAGATGGACTGGTTTGGAAACGGCCTGGATGACGCCAGCAACAGGACGATCCAAAGCCTGGTGATCGGTCAGCACAATCTATCGGGCCCACCGGTCGAGGTCGCCAATATAATTGGAGTCTATCTCAGCGCCGGATCCTCCGGTAGCGCCAAGACCGTATTCGGCATCGGTGTACCGTTTTCCATTGCGGTCATGGACACGACCTTTGCTCAGTCGATCAATAATGCTCCGGTCATCAAGATGTCGGCCGGGCAGGCCATTGCCTTCGAAGCCAGCAACAGCAATCGGTTGTCATTTGACAGCACGACAGGCACGCTGAGATGGAACCAAGGTAGTTTTTCCTATGCCGTCGGCAAGGGTATATCGGTTGGATGGGTATTTACATATTCCAGCTCGAACACGCTTCCGAACTATATCTCGGGGTTTATGATCCTTCTGACGGGGCAGACCGCTTATTCGATTACGCTGCCTCCGGCGAGCACAGTCGCGGCGGGAACCGGGTTTACGTTCTCGATGACGGGAAGTGGGCCCGTCAGCATTTTGCCGAGCGGTTCCGACGGCATCGAATGCGGCCCCGTCGTTCTGCGTCTGTATGACCGCTATCATCTTATTTCCGATGGCACGTCATATTGGCATGAGGTCTTTCGAACGAACGCGGTTTCGCCGCGTTTCCAAGCGCCAATCGTGCTGCCGTCCTACACAGTTGTAAATCTGCCTTCCGGAATGACCGCCGGGGCCAAGGCCTTTGCGTCGAATGGTCGCAAGCCTGGTGAGGCGGCAGGGGCTGGAACTGGGGTCGAGGTGTTTTTTGATGGTCAACACTGGATATCCTCGTGCGGCGGCACGTCCGTGGCTGCCTAGCCGCGCCCTTCCAAGTCGAGGTCATAGATGCCCACAATATCTGAACTACCTGTAGCCGCGTCAGTTTCGGCCGCTGATGAGGTGCTGATAAGTCAAGGTGGCACGGCGCGAGCAACATTGGTCGGTTCGCTGCTAGCTTCAGCCCAGTCGGCAATCACCGTGGACTCGCCGTCCCTTATCGGGCGTAGCAGTTTGGGATCAGGCGGCCCGGAGCAGGTCAACATTGGCATCGGCATCAACCTTTCCGGCGACACGCTGGTGGCCAATGGATCAGACCATGCAGCGTTTCCGGCGGCGGCAAGCCTTTCACTCCAATCTGATCTGGTGATCTCGAATCAGGGCAGTCCCATGCTCATGCAGGCCTCATTGTTGCGAGGTCTGTTCTCGGCAGGCACGAATGTCGATATCGATCCAAACGGGGTCATATCGGCAACGGCGACCGGCACGATTATAGGCACGACCGAGGTCGGAAATTCGATTGGCCAACTTCAGGTCGTTACGGAATTGACAACGCAAGACCTGGTCGCCGTGAGTCACGCCGGTCTCGATTACGCAATCAACTACGGCAATCTAATTGGCGGCGTGACAATTGATCAGGCACAGCCTGCTGGTGCGCCAGGCGACGCGGATACGATCTGGGTTGCTCAGGGCAGTAACGTTATGTTCAGCCAGTCCTTCAGTGCGATCTGGGGGTGGGTTGCCAGCAAGCTTCCGACATACAAGACCTCGGTTGTCGAGATTACAGCCAACACGAATCTCGATACCGCAGTGCATAACGGCCGTATCCTTGTTTGTAGCCAGCCGATCACGCTGTCGCCTTCGACAACTAGCATGGGTAGCGGGTTTCAATGCATGGTGATTAACGCGAGCGGCGGTAACGTAACACTTGGTCCAGGTTTCGTTAGTTCTAACGGCAGCCTTTTGCTCGCTTCCTGGCAATCCGCAACGCTCTTTTGCTTGACTTACTCTGCTGGCACGATCGCCTTCGCTGCAGTTGGAGTTTCTCCGTCACAGGCATGACCGGAGCCAGACAGAATACCGGGGACCACACTCGAGGAGCCACGCTTTGTCGGTCATTGGCATCAAACGAGCTAAACGGGCGGCCACCGCCGTCGCAACCAGTGCCGCGGGCTTCGGTAGCATCGCCGGACGGCCGGCCTACGCGGGGAATCGGGAACGCGGTTCCGACATCGCGAGCAATCCGTTCAGCCCTTAGTTAGCTAGCGCCTGTACGGAATCGGAAGGAACGTTCGGATCGGCAACTTGATCAGAATATCGCTGTCTTTGACGATTATCATGGCACCGGGAGCATGATCTAGGATCATCTCCCGGCAAGCGCCGCATGGCGGAACCACAGCGAGTTCGCGGTTCTCTTCCTCTGGTTTTGGATGCCGCACCGCGACGGCGGTTTGGATCGTGCCGTCGCCGTCCAACAGCGCTCTTCCGAAAGCGACGGCCTCTGCGCAGACAGAGAGCCGCCCGACCGTTGTTCCGATGTGTAGGCCAGTCCATATTCGGCCATCTTGGGACCGGATTGCCGCTGCAACCATATGCCAAAACGGCCGATAGTGATTTTCCAGCACCACATTTGCTGCTGCAACCAGTTCGTGGTCGCCGTCTGTCAGCGCGACATCCGGCAGGATCGCGTCATTCAGCCGCTTCGGCTTCCTCAGCGTCATCGACGGCCGCCAACATGGTGTTCGCGATGACACCGGATTGCTCCCGCACCTTCGCCTCGATAGCGTCCGCGAGACCCCTGTGTTCTCGAAGGAACTGTTTCGCGTTCTCCCGCCCTTGTCCAATGCGCTGACTGTCGTAGCTGAACCATGCGCCGGACTTTTCCACAATGGTGGCCTTGACGCCAAGATCAAGCAACTCGCCTACCTTGCTGATGCCTTCGCCATACATGATGTCAAACTCGACTTGGCGGAATGGAGGTGCCAGCTTGTTCTTGACCACTTTTACGCGGGTCTGGTTGCCCACGACCTCCTCACGCTCCTTAATCTGACCGATGCGACGAATCTCCAGCCGGATGGACGCATAAAATTTCAGCGCGTTGCCGCCGGTCGTGGTCTCCGGATTGCCGAACATCACTCCGATCTTCATGCGAATCTGATTGAGGAAGATCAGCATGCAGTTGCTGCGGCTGACACTGCCGGTGATTTTGCGAAGCGCCTGACTCATGAGCCTGGCATGCAGGCCCATATGACTGTCACCCATTTCCCCTTCCAACTCCGCCCGCGGCACCAGAGCAGCAACGCTGTCGACGACGAGGACGTCGATCGCGCCCGAACGTACTAGCGTATCGGCGATCTCCAGAGCCTGTTCGCCCGCATCCGGCTGGCTGATCAGCAGGCCATCGACATCGACGCCCAGCTTGCGCGCGTAGGTTGGATCCAACGCGTGTTCAGCATCGATAAACGCGCATGTTCCGCCGCGCCGTTGGGCTTCGGCGATTGCGTGAAGCGCCAAGGTCGTCTTGCCGGAACTCTCCGGGCCATAAATCTCCACGATACGGCCACGCGGCAGACCACCGATGCCCAGCGCCAGGTCAAGGCCGAGTGAACCCGATGGAATCACCTCAATCTGCTCATCACCGGCCCGGGCGCCCATACGCATGATCGAACCCTTGCCAAAGGACCGTTCGATTTGCGCCATCGCGGCGTCGAGCGCCTTGTTCTTTTCCATTCCGCTATATCCCTCGGTTCGACATTTTCACAGGCCTGTCAGTCTGTTTTAACAGCATAACAAGTTGCGTTGCAACCGTGACGTGTGCGCCAGCCGCAGATTAAGCGCTTTCATCGTCCCGTTAATCTTTGTATTCAATATGTTCTTCGCTTACCAACCGCAAGAACTTTCTGCGAACGGACCTTTTTTCCAGGTCCTGCCTTGATCCCCACGCTCCAAACGGCCAAGGCGCAGCGTAGCAATATACTGTTGGCAGGATCGCCTTGAATCGCCGATTCGGGAAGCCCTTAACGGGACCGAGCGCAGATCGTGCTGCATCACGAAATTGCCGTGGCCGGGCGTCGTAGCCGCCACACATATGCGATTATCTCCGCGACGGCTTTGTAGTGCTCGGATGGTATCTCGGTGTCGAGATCCAGTCGGTATAACGCCCGCGCGAGCGGCGGATTGGCGACGACAGGAACGCCATTGGCCTCGGCCACCGCACGAATCCGCGCCGCAAGGGAATCTGAACCTTTTGCAACGATGCGGGGGGCGGGATTGGTCACACGGTCATAGGCAAGCGCGACAGCATAGTGCGTTGGATTGGTGATCACCACAGTCGCAGTCGGAACCTTAGCCATCATGCGCTTGCGGGCCCGGATGACGCGAATCCGCCGTATCCGTGCTTTGACGTGCGGATTTCCGTCCGTATCCTTTAATTCGTCGCGAATACTCTGCTTGCTCATTCTCAGGTCGCGGGCATGGCGGAAACGCACCCAACCTAGATCAGCCGCCGCTACGATCCCCTGGACACATACAGTCGCGATAAAGAGATGGAACACCGGACGAGCGACTGCCTGTGGCAAACCATGGACATCCTGCCACGGCAGATGCATCAGTTGGGACCAATCACCTCTGACCGCGATCCATATAGCCATGGCGAGCAGGCCTAGCTTGCTGAGGGATTTGACAACTTCCACGACGCCATTGAAGCCAAAGACGCGCTTGACACCGGCGATCGGATTGATCCTGGAGAATTTTGGCTGAAGCGCACCCGCGTTCAGCAGAAATCTGGTTTGCACCAGCACAGCGGTTGCGCCCGCCAATACCGCGGCTCCGAGCACAGGGATGATCGCACCCAAAACCCCTTCGGACACCGACTGTAACCTCGTTTCGCCCAGCATCGCCGCGTCGCCGGCGTGAACCAGAAGCGCGACCAGATCGGGCAGCAAATGCTGCACCGAAGCCTGCGACTGATAGCCGAGAACAAGAACCACGGCGGCAAGGCTGGCAAAGGTCGCGACCTCCCGAGAAACTGGAACCTGTCCCTCATCGCGCGCCTGATCCAGATGTCTCTGGGTAGCCGCCTCGGTCCGTTCCTCGTCGGACTGGTCCCCTCCGGCCACGAATCAGCCGCCGCCTGGAAGTGTAATGAAGTAGGCCTGCGCGCCTTCTTGCCAAGCGAGGATGATGGCGCTGCCGGTGATCGTCAGAAGAGCCAGCCCCGCGAGTATCTGCCCCGGCATCGACATGAAATAGATCTGCATCCGAGATGCGACCCGAGAGACCAGTCCCATTGCGACGTGCCAGACGATACCAAGCACGACGAACGGAGAGGCAAGCTGCAAGGCCAAATTAAACCCTGTAGTTACGGCCCGGACAACAAATTCTGTGCCATCTGAGACGGGCAGCATGTGGCCCGGTGGAATCAGTTCGAACAACCCATGTAGTGCGACCACCGGCAACCTGTACAGCCCGGACGCTAGCAGTAAAACCGGGGCTGCCATCTCGAACAGTTTCCCCAAGGCCCCGGACTGAGCACCAAGCTCGGAATCTGGCTGCAGAACGCTTGACAGCCCGATCAGGTAGCCGATGAACTGCGCGCAAACCGGCAGCGCCAGAGCGATCATCCGCGCGATCCAGCCGAACCAAAGCCCAGTGATGACTTCGCCGGCAACCATTAAGCCCATACTCAGACCCGCCGCCGGAACCGATGGCATCATCGGCAAGATGTCCGGCAGAAGCAGGATGGTTATGCTGAGCGCCAGGCCGATGCGTACAACAGCCGGTGCGACTGCCTCGCCAAGGCCAGGCAGCAACGCCATCGCCGCACCGACCCGCGCCAGCACCAGCACAAAGGCGGGTGCCCAAACCAACAGCCCCGCCTGGGTCAGATTCACGACCCACCGATGGCAACGATCCGGTCGAACGTTCGGTGCGAAAAGGCCGACAGGGTCGAGGCCATGAACGGGCCCAGCAGCACAAGAGCAAGCCCGATCGCGACCACTTTCGGCAGAAACGCCAAGGTGGATTCATTGATCTGAGTGACCGCTTGAATGAAGGAAACCAGCAGACCCACTACCAGAGCCACACCGAGCACGGGAAAGCTCAACTTCATGGTCACTATCATGCAGTCATGGATCAGCGCGGCAACGTCGGTACCGCTCATCGCTCAGATCGGCATCTTCATGATGTCCTGGTAGGCTTGCACCATTCGATCGCGGATCGCCGTCGCTGTTTGCAGGGTCATTTCGGCATGCGACAGCGCGGCGACAACCTCTGTGAGGTTACCACCACCGCTGATCGCCTTCATCGCCTGATCATCCGCGACATGGCCCGTCTGCACAGCCTGATCCAGCGCTTGCGTCATCACTGAACCGAAGCTGGTCGACCCGGCAGCCGACCCGCCGCCGGCATTGCGGCTGTAAGCCTCGGCCGCGGCGGACGGTGTAATGACGACGGTCGGGATCGTGCTCATTTCAGCAGATCGATCGTCTTGTTCAGCATGCTCCGGGTCGCCTGCATGACGGACAGGTTGGCGCTGTAGGATCGCTCCGCCTCACGCATGTCCATGACCTCGATGAAGCTGTTGACGTTTGGCAGCTTGACGTAACCCTGTGCATTGGCTGCCGGGTTCGCGGGGTCGTAGCGAAGCGGCAGGTCGCTGCCATCCACGCCGATATTCTTGACCTTGACCGTCTCCACCCCAGCCGCTCGGTCTACCGCACTCTCGAAGGTCACCGTCTTGCGCCGATAGGCGTCGGCGCCCGGGGACGAACCTGTGGTGTCTTGATTGGCGATGTTCTCGGCGATGACGCGAAGGCGCGCGGTCTGCGCATCCATTCCGGTCGCGGAAACGTCGAGTGCCTGGTTCAGATCACCCGCCATGACTAGCCCGACCGGCCTAGAGCCATACTGAACATCCCCACGTACTTTTTCCAGATGGTCGTCACCAGGGCCTGCGTGGTCTCCGTGTCGGCGACCTTGGTCAATTGCTCATCCAGCGAGACCGAATTGCCATCCAGGGCGCGCGCACTGGGGGGATTTGTGGTCAGCGAAGCCAGGCCGGTCGGAACCGTCCCAGCCATATGTCCAGGTTGGGTCATCGCCGGCTCGACCGATCCTGCACCGGCCAGCACATTCTGGAACGACTGAACATCGCGGGCCTGATAGGTTGGTGTGTTGGCATTGGCAATGTTCGCCGCCAGCACGCTTTGGCGCTGCGCCGTCCATACCAGCCGTTTCTCGGCCACGTCGAATAAGCCAATCCGGGTAGGGTCCATGACCCCAATCTGACAATGAAACCTTTATAATTGGTTAATCCCACTTCTTAAGCACTTGTTCACCTTCACGCTGCCAAATGCGTGCATGCAAGCATATGCGAGTCGGCGTTCTCACGATCGGTGCCTCGAAAGCGCGGGCCACACGATGTTCGCGGCTGCGATCCCGACAAGCCGCGCCCGTCGATGATCGGGCAAAACATCCTGCTCGCCGCGGCAACGCTGATCGGCGTCATTGCCTTGATCGGCGCGGCTGCCAAATTCTACCAATTTACCGGCTGGCGGCCAAAGTCCGGCCCCGGACGTACCCTGATCCTGCGTGAGTCCATCGCCCTGGATCCACGTCGCCGCGTCCACCTCGTCCAATGCGGAGAACGTCGGGTGGTATTGCTCACCGGGGGCGCCCAGGACCTGGTGATCGGCTGGATGCAGGACCCATGAAGCTCGCCGCATGGGTCCTGATTCCGCTTTTTCTGCTGGTTCCGGCGGTCGGACATGGACAGTCGGTCAACATCGACCTCGGCACTGCCGGCCAGGCCGGCGCCACCGCCCGGATCGTGGAACTCACCGCCCTGGTTACCGTCCTGTCGCTGGCCCCCAGCCTGTTGATGATGGTCACATCCTTCACCAGGATCGTCATCGTGCTCTCGCTGCTCCGCAGCGCGCTCAGCACCCAGGGCACCCCGCCGAACATCGTCCTGATCGGCCTGGCGCTGTTCCTCTCCTTCTTCGTGATGGAGCCCGCCATGACCCAGGCCTGGACCGCGGGCATTCAGCCGATGACCGAGGGCCGTATTTCGGAAACCGAGGGACTGCGCCTGGCAACCGAACCCTTCCACACCTTCATGACCGACAACGTCAGAGACGAAGACCTCCGTTTTTTCCTCGACCTCGGACACCTGCCCGCATCACAGGACGCCAGTTCTGTACCATGGCGTGCGCTCATGCCGGCATTCATAGTCGGCGAGCTACGCCGCGCCTTCGAGATGGGATTCCTCCTCTTCCTGCCTTTCCTGATCATCGACATCGTCGTTGCCAGCGTGCTCATGAGTCTGGGCATGATGATGCTCCCCCCGAGTGCCGTGTCCCTGCCCTTCAAACTCATATTCTTCGTGTTGATCGACGGCTGGCGTCTGGTGGCCGGCAGCCTAGTTCAAAGTTTCATCACCGGCGGCTCCTGAGCAGGACTGCGCCCACCGCCGCTATCAAGCATCCCCGGCCCGCCAGACATCGCCAGATGATGCAAATCGGCAGGCATGCACCCGGACCAAGGTCGCGCTCAGGCATAGCGTCAGGGCGCCTGAACCATGCGACAAAACAAGAAGTTACAGCGCAGCCAGGGTTTAAAGTCAGCCTGCAAGGGCTATAAGCACAAAGTGCTTTTGAAGGAACGAACGCCATGCTCGCACCCAAGGCCCCCTCCTGGATGTCCGAATTTCGCGCTTTCATCATGCGGGGCAACGTTGTCGATCTGGCGGTCGGCATTATCATCGGCGCGGCGTTCACCGGCGTCGTCAGCAGCCTGGTAAAGGACGTTTTGAATCCGCTGCTCGGACTGGCGACGGGAGGCGTGGATTTATCCAACGTCTTCGTCTCGCTCAACGGCCAGCATTACGCCAATCTGGCCGATGCCCAGAAAGCCGGCGCGCCGACCATGAACGTCGGCCTCTTCATCAATGCGATCATTCAGTTCCTGATCGTCAGCTTCGCGGTATTCTGGCTCGTCAAGGTCCTGACCCGATTGCACGTCCGCCAGGAGGCGGTTGCCGCTCCGGATAAATCCGAGGTGCTACTGGGTGAGATCAGGGATTTGCTGGCAGCCCGGCCGGAACCAACCTCCGGCGGCATCGGCCGCACCGCAGGATCCGCCATTTAGCCCCGGGGCACCTGGCCCCTCTCACTGCACCCGTTCAAAAATCGCCGCGATCCCCTGCCCGCCGCCGATGCACATCGTCACCAGCGCATAGCGCCCGTCGATGCGGGCAAGTTCATACAGGGCCTTGACCGTCAGGATCGCCCCGGTGGCGCCGACCGGATGACCCAGCGAAATGCCCGACCCGTTCGGGTTGGTCTTCTCCGCGTCGAAACCCAGATCCTTGGCCACGGCGCACGCCTGCGCCGCGAACGCCTCGTTCGATTCGATCACGTCCATCTGATCGAGTGACAGCCCAGCGCGCTTCAACGCCGCGCGCGTGGCCGGCACTGGACCAATGCCCATTACCCTGGGATCAACCCCGGCGTGCGCATAAGCCACCAACCGTCCCAACGGCTTCGCCCCGCGCTTGGCCACGCTATCGCCGTCCATCAGCACCACCGCCGCCGCCCCGTCATTGATGCCCGAGGCATTGCCCGCGGTCACCGTGCCGTCCTTCTTGAACACCGCGCGCAGCTTGCTGAAATCGTCCGCCTTGGCATCGGCGCGGACATGCTCGTCGGTGTCGAACAGCGTCTCGCCCTTGCGGGTCTTCATTACGACAGGGAGGATCTGGGTCTTGAAGCGGCCCTGCTGAATAGCGAGGGCGGCGCGGTGATGCGACCGCAGCGCCAATTCGTCCTGCTGGCCGCGGGTGACCTGATGCGATTGCGCCAGATTCTCCGCCGTCATGCCCATGTGGATGTTCTCGAACGGATCGTGCAACGCCGCGGTCATCATGTCGATCATCGCGCTGTCGCCCATCCGCACGCCCCAGCGCATGCCACTGGCCAGATAGCCTGCTCGGCTCATGCTCTCGGCACCACCGGCCACCGCGACGTCTGCGTCGCCCAGGGTCACCGCCTGGGCTGCCGAGACGATCGCCTGCAGCCCCGACCCGCACAACCGATTCAAGGTCAGCGCCGGCGCGTCCTGGGTGATCCCCGCATTCACCGCCGCGACACGCGACAGGTACATATCCTTGGCCTCGGTGTGCACCACGTTGCCGAACACCACGTGCTGCACTTCGTCGCCGCCGACGTCGGCGCGCGACAGCGCCTCGCGGGCGACCGAGGCCGCCAGTTCGGTCGGCGGAACCTCCTTCAGGCTGCCGCCGAAATCGCCGATCGCGGTACGCACGCCGGAGACGATGTAAACCTCGCGCTGCATGGTGCTGGCCTTCTGCTACATGGTCGGTGGGATGACACGGCAGCCACGGACAGGCAAGCCGCCGGGACTTTCCATCGAAGCTACCTATTTCCATCGAAGCTACCTAGTGGTACGAAGATGGTACTAGCCGGTAAATCCTGCAACGACATAAGGGAGTGACGCGATGAACGAAATCCCCATCAACGCCCCGAATCTTTGGCGGCTGGACACCCCCGGCCATTCCGGCTGGGACCGCACCGCACGGGTCGGCGACCCGAAGAAATACTTCATGGTCTCGACCGATAGCCATGCCAACGAGCCGCCCGACCTGTGGGAGCAGCGCATCGACCCGAAATACAAGGACCGGGTGCCGCGCATCATCACCGACGAACAGGGCGTGCAATGGCGCTATTGCGAGGGTTATCGCCCCGACAAGGTGCGGGTGATGAGCTTCGAGGGCGAGGACTGGGTGCGCTCCAAGGCCGGCGCCGACGTCGCCGACCGGATCCGCGACAACCGCGCCGACGGGGTGGATGTGGAGATCATCTTCCCCAACAAAGGCCTGGCGATGTGGGCAACGCCCGATCCGGTGTTTGCCAATGCGCAGTGCCGGGTCTGGAACGACTGGGCCTGGGAACAGTACGGCCCGCATCCGGACGCGATGCTGCCGGTCGCCTCGATCGCCACCGGCGACCTGGAAGGCTCGATGCGCGAGATCGAGCGCGTCGCCAAACTAGGCTTCCGCGCGCTGTCACTGCCCTGCAAGCCGATCTGGGGCGGCCATGACGTCGACCATGTCAACTACAACCTGCCGCATTTCGACCCGATGTGGCGGCTGATCGAGGAAACCGACCTGCCGATCACCTTCCATGTCTCGACCGGACGCGACCCAAGAGCCGCACGCGGCAATGGCGGGGCGGTAGTGAACTACGTCACCCATTCCCTGGCGCCCACCATCGAACCGGTGGCCAACCTGTGCGCGTCCGGGGTGCTGGAGCGGTTCAAGAAACTGCGCTTCGCCACCGTCGAGGCCGGCATCGGCTGGGTGGCCTGGCTGCTGACCGCGATGGACGAGGCCTACCGCAAGCACCACATGTGGGTGCGCCCGAAGCTGCAGGGCCTGCCCAGCGACTATTACCGCGCCCACGGCCTGTCCACCTTCCAAGAGGACCCGGTCGGCCTGGCTTTGGCGGACCGGTTCGGCCTGATGGACAACTTCGCCTGGGCCAACGACTACCCCCACCATGAGGGCACCTGGCCGCACTCCGCCGAAGCCATCGAGCGCACCATGCCCGGCCTTACCGACGTCCAACGCGCCAAGATCCTCGGGCTGAACGCTGCTCGGTTCTTCAAGCTGGAGGTTCCGGCGCATCAGCGGATTGCAGCGTAGACCGCGGGGCGCTTGCGGGCTAATACACCGCGCGCAAGCGCCCGACGTTCCGCTTGGGCTCCGGAGACGAATTACTGGATGCGCCCTATCTGTTTCTCGCTCAGGGCACGGATGAAATCCGGCAGCGCGATGAAGCCGACGGCGTCGATGTATTTCGCCGCGTTGCCGCCATCGACGGCGATGGACCACAACAGGAAATTCCGGATCGAGGCAGCGGTTTCGCTGTTCGGCTGGCGAGTCGATACCACCGCATACTCGTAGTTGATCAGCGGGTAGGACTGATCGCCGGGGGCGTCGACCAAGCTCAATCGTTCGTCGGCCGGAGTGCGCGGATCCAGCACGGACGCCGCGGCGCTGATCGTTTGCGCTGTCGGCAGCAGAAACTTGCCGCTCTGGTTCTTGAGCCGCGCGGTCTCCAGACCGGCATGGCGGCTGACGCTGATGCCGATATATCCGATCGAATACGGCGTGGCGGCGATAACCTTGACCATGCCGTCGTTGCCGGTGGCACCACGCTCGCCGGGCACCGTCGGCCACTCGATCGTGGTCCCGTAGCCCGCCGCATTCTCCCAGCGCTGGTTAGAGAAATCCAGGAACTGGGAGAACATGAAGGTGTCGCCGGAAGGGTCATCACGCCGGACCGGCACGATCGGGTTCGATGGCAGTTTGACTCCCGGATTGAGCGAGGCGATCGCGGGATCATTCCACTGCCGGATACTGCCGTCGTAGATGCCCGCGAGCACGGGCCCATCCAACTGCAAGCCGGCGCCACCAAGGCCCGGAATGTTGTAGTTCACGGTCTGCGCCGAAATCACCAGCGGAACACTGATGATCTCGCGATTCCGCTCAGCCTCTTCGTCCGACATATAGGCGTCCGACGTGCCGATCTGAACGGTCCCCGCGGTCGCCGACTTGATCCCCTCACCCGAATTGCTGGCGGTGACATCGATCCTCACATCCGGCCGAAGCGCGCTGTAGGCCGGAACCCAGAGCTGGAACAGCGGAGACAGCAGTGTCGATCCGGTCTCCTTCAGCACGACGTCGGCCCCGGACGCCGGCACGGCGGCGACAAGGCAAACCAGAACTGCGACCGCAGCCCAGCCACAATTCCGGTGGCGAACCCGCGAGGCTAAATTGACCAACATCACCGGCCGATTTCGTCCAGGTTCACCCCGGTCGTTTCGATCCGGTAAATCCAGGTCACGATCGCCCCCAGGATCGACGTGACCACCAGGCCGTAAAGCAAGGCTCGGGTTCCAATCTCGACCAGCAGGATGGGAAACAGGAATGCGGTGGCCACCGCCCCGATCTTGGCGAAGGCGGCGGCAAATCCCGCCCCCATGCCGCGAACCGCGGTCGGAAACACCTCACCCGCCAGCAGGTAGGTCTGCGCATTCGGGCCGATATTGGTCATGAAGTTGAACATCATGAAGCCGGCGAAGATCAGCAGGATCTTGCTCGACCCCTCGAAGTCGATCGAGAAAGACGCCAGCAGCAAGCCGAGCGCGCAGCCGATGAAGCCGCCGATCTGCAGCTTGATCCGGCCCAGTCTGTCGGCCAGCAAGACGGCAAAGCAGATGCCGACGATCAGCAGGAAGGTGATCAGCGCCGCACCCTTGGCGGCCAGAATACCGTCCGCGATCAGATCGCTGACGCTGCGGATGTGATCCGCACCGCCCCCCAACGCCGCCGCCAGTATCGTCGGGGTGAAAATGCCGATGCCGTAGGTGCCCAAATCCTGAAGAAACCACGGCACCGACGCAAAAATCGTCGCCCGCAGGTTACGGCTGTCGAACAGCGCCCAGAACGACGGTTTGGCGTGCGTTGTGTCGACGCCCTGGCGAGCCAGGCTGATGTTCGACGGATACTGCGGCGTGCGCAGCAACAGCCTCGTGACCGCTGCCTCGGCCTTGTCGTGCCGCCCGCGCGCGGACAGCCAGTTCGGGCTCTCGGTGATGAAGAAGCGGCCCAGCGTGACCAGTAGCGCCGGAATGACCGCGGTCGCGAACATCCACCGCCAGGCGCTGAGATCGGGCACCAGGGTCAGAACCAGGCAGCCGACGCCGGTCCCCGCCAACGCTCCCACCGCCTGAAAAGCGAACGCGCCAAGCACCAATTTGCCCCGCGCCAGGCTGGGAATGCTCTCGGAAATGATCATGTGCGCCGTCGGGTAGTCGCACCCAAGCGCCATGCCGAGGCCGAATAGGCAGATCGCCAGCGAAAGGAAGTTCTGGCACAGCAACAGCAGGCCAAGGAACGCGCAAAAGATCACCATCTCGGCAATGAACATGCGTTTGCGACCGAAATAGTCAGACAGACCACCCAGCAGCACCGCACCCACCAGAATGCCGGCAAGACTGGCGGCGCTGACGATCCCCTTCTCAGCCGCGCCGATGTGGAATTCCCGCACGATCAGCGGCAGCGCAACGCCGGTCATGAACACCACGAAGCCTTCGAAGAACTTTCCCGCCGCCGCAAGCGACCAGATGCGCCACTGCATCCCGGTCATCGGCGCCGATTTCAGCGACGTGCCATCCGACCACGCCGGCCGCTCGTCGATGTATTCCTGCACCGACTTGGCCTGGGGGATGCTGGGGCGAGAGGCCTCGGCAACAGCGCTCATCAGGGGCCTTCCATCTGGTCGTTAAAGTGCCTGCGGTCAGTTGCCCGCTCGCCAGCAAAGCTGCCATTCGTGCCATGACCGCACCAGGAGAGAAGATATGAAGATTTGATGGCGGGCGGGTTTGCCAGCAGTCCGGTCGTGACCGCGTTTTCCGAGGCACCGGCAAAGCCCGCCCAGCGCCGCGAGGCTGCCGGTTCTCGCGGCGTATGGACCGCACCAAGTCAGCACACGTTGAAGTGACTGCCACGGATTTCCTGCTTCGGGTGTTTTGCTATCGTCAGTCCGCCGTCAGCCGGCTGAGCGTTGCGACAACAGAGGCCAAAATGGCCCCCAAAATGGCTCAGGGAGGAACAGGATGTTCGAGATCGGCGTGTTTCATAATGGTGCGTCCAGTCTTCCTGTCGTCGTCACCAAGGACGGAGTCGCGGTCAACGACGGCTCCCTCACCGAGGTGCACAAGGCGGCGCAGGCAGTCCTGATAAACCAGGTCCGCCAGGGCATCCTGGCCGAGAAGCTCGGTTTTCAGTCGTTCTGGCTGACCGAGCACCATTTCCAGCCCGAAGGGGCGGAGATGAGCCCGAACCCCCTATTCACCCAGATGGCGATCGCCGCCCAGACCAAGACCATCCGGCTCGGCCAATGCGCCAACATCGTGGTCTGGCACCACCCGGTGCGGATCGCCGAACAGATCGCGCAGCTTGATGTCATCAGTGGCGGACGGGTGGAATGCGGCATGGGCCGCGGCTACCAGCCGCGCGAAAACGAGACGCTGGGCCGCCCCTACGGTTCGACGATCCAGGATCAGGAACGCAACCGCAAGGCGTTCGAGGAAGCCGTCGCGATCATTCGCAAATGCTGGACCGAACCGTCCTTCGCGCATCGCGGCGAGAACTTCTCCATCCCGCCGACCTACACCAAGTGGAATCACAAGCAGACCATCGCCTATTTCCAGATGGACAAGGTCGAGCGCCGGCTGGAGGACGTTATCGCGATCGGCGCGCCCGACATGTATTCAGCCGGCAACCCGGTGCAGGCCACGACGACAACCCTGAAAGAGTTGCAGGTGTTTCCGCAACCCGTGCAAAAGCCGCACCCGCAGATCTGGGAGCCGGTGACCAGTTCTCGTTCGCTGAAATGGGCCGCCGAACAAGGCGTCAACGGTGTGATGATCGTCGAGCCGAACGACCGGCTGAAGAAGAATATCGACATCTACTACGAAGCGGCGGAAAAGGCCGGCTGGCCCGACATGCTCAACCGGGGGAAATTCAAATATGGCTGGGACGCGCAGAAGCGTCGCGGCATCATGACCAGCCGCTATATCCACATCACCACGCCCTGCAAGGAGAAGCAGGCAATGGAACGCGCGGCGCGGGCGATGGAACTGCAGTTCGACTACTACGGCCCGTTCGGCTTCGGCGCCGTCGTGGCGCGCCTCGATGAGCCGATGTTCGACCTCAACAAGCGGGTCACCGCCGAGATGCTGCGCGAGCGCGAGATCGCAATCCAGGGCTCGAAACAGTTTGTCATCGACAAGATCATGAAGATGAAGCAGGAAATCGGCTACGACGACTTCTGCTTCCTGGGATGGTTCGAACTCGGCGGCTTCGAGGGCCGCGAGATCGAGGACCAGATGCAACTGTTCGCCGAGGACGTGATGCCGGTTATCGCACGCGAGTGCGGCGGCAAGGTGGAGCTGCCGGTGCGCGGGATCAGCTACGCCTGATACAACCGCCAACCATCTTGACAAGTAACGGAAGGAACAACCATGGCCAGCAAGCAGAGCGAGAAACTGATAATCGCCTACAAAGCCGTCCTAGGCGAACTCGGTGCCAACCCGGATATGCCGCTGCCCGACGTCCGTGCCCTGTTCGAGCATATGGGCGACGTGACCGCCGAACCGGGCGGCATCGACTTCATCGAGACCGCGGCCGCCGGAGTGCCGGCGATGTGGGCGGTGCCAAAGGGCTGCACCGAGGACCGCGTGCTGCTCTGCGCTCATGGTGGCGGTTACAGTTTCGGATCGATGTACACGCATCGCAAGCTGTATGGACACTGCGCCAAGACAATCGGCTGCCGAGCGCTGATCGTGCATTATAACCGCTCGCCGGAGCATCCGCATCCCGGCCCAGTGAATGATATGGCCAAAGCATACCGCTGGGTGCTCGACCAGGGCATCACCCCGAACCACATCGCCGTTATCGGCGACTCGGCCGGCGGAGCACTGGCGATCACCACCCTTCTCCGCCTGCGCGAGCAAGGGCTGCCGATGCCCGCGGCGACGATGCCGCTGTCGCCGTGGCTCGACATGGACGGCGGCGGAGCCAGCTTCCAGGGCAACAAACAGGTCGACGCTCTGGTCGCGCGCGAAATGCTCGGCGACATGGTCAAAATGTTCCTTGGTGAAAACGGAAACCGCCACGACCCGCTGGTCAATCCGCTGCACGGCGACCTGCGCGGCCTGCCGCCGGCATACATCCAGGTCGGCGGCCACGAGGTGTTGCTCGACGACAGCCGCGACCTTGCCGAGGCGTTGCGGCGAGCGGATGGCGAGGTCAAGCTCGACGTCTTCCCGGAAATGCAGCACGTGTTCCAGTTCCTCGCCGGTGCCGCGCCCGAGGCCGACGACGCGATCGCCAAACTGGCCGCCTGGGCGCGTCCCAAGCTCGGGCTTTAGCGGTCGCCAGGATCGAACCTGCCAACCGTGCTGACACGACGAAGCTGCATGACGCTCGGGGCAGCGCTCGGCGTGGCGGGCTATCCGCGCCTGAGCGCCGCCCGGCCGGACTTCGCCGCCGAACTGACCCGGCTCGAAGCCGCCAGCGGCGGTCGCCTGGGTGTCTCGGTTGACGACACCGCGACCGGGCAGCGTTACGGTCATCGCGCGAGCGAACGGTTCCCGATGTGCAGCACGGCCAAGGTGCTGGGTTGCGGGGCGGTGCTAGCCCGCGTCGATGCCGGGCATGACGATCTGAACCGGCGCATCCGGTTCAACGCCAAAGACCTGGTGACCTATTCCCCGGTGACCAAAAATCGGCTCGGTGCCCCGGGCATGACGCTGGCGGAACTGTGCCAGGCGGCACTGACCGTCAGCGACAACACAGCCGCCAACCTGATCGTGGCAAGCCTCGGCGGACCATCGGCAGTGACCGCGTTCGCCCGATCGCTGGGCGATAAGATGACCCGCCTCGACCGCATCGAAACCGCCTTGAACGAGGCCCAGCCAGGCGATGTTCGCGACACCACGACGCCGGCCGCGATGGCAGCCAATCTGCAAGCCCTGGTCACCGGGGGCATTCTGTCGCCGCGGTCACGCGACCAACTCGCGGCCTGGCTGGTTGCCAATCAAACCGGCGGCGCGAAGCTGCGGGCCGGGCTGCCGGCGGACTGGCGGGTTGGCGACAAGACCGGCAGCGGCGGGTTTGGCACCAGCAACGATATCGCGGTGATCTACCCACCCGACCGCAAACCGCTGATCGTCTGCGTCTACCTGACCGACACCAAGGCCGGTCCGGACAACAGCGACAAAACCATTGCCGCGGTGGCCAGGACAGTGCGGGATTTGGTGCCAGCCTGACCCAATCTACTCGATCGCCGCCGCCGACCGAGCCAGTTGGCGTAGCGCGAACTTCTGGATCTTTCCGGTCGAGGTCTTGGGAATTTCCCGGAAAACGAACGTTTTCGGCACCTTGAACCGAGCCATGTGCTGGCGACAGAAATCACCCAGTTGCTCGGCCGTCACCGACGCGCCAGGCTTCAGTTCGACGAATGCGCAAGGCGTCTCGCCCCATTTCTCGTCGGGCTGCGCCACCACGGCGGCACTCAGTATCGCGGGATGGCGATACAATGTCTCCTCGACCTCAATCGACGAAATATTTTCTCCGCCCGAGATGATGACATCCTTCGATCGATCGCGGATCTTGGCGTAGCCGTCCGGCTGCATAACCGCCAGGTCCCCGGTATGGAACCAGCCACCGGCGAACGCCTGTTCAGTCGCGTCGGGATTGTCCAGATAGCCCTTCATCGTGATGTTGCCGCGAAACATGATCTCGCCCATCGTTTCGCCATCCCAGGGAACCGGCTGCATCGTCGCCGGATCCAGCACCGTCATCGCCTCTTGCAAAGGCGTGCGCACCCCCTGCCTTCCATTGCGTTCGGCGCGTCCGTCGATCGGCATCTCGCTCCAGGATTGATGCTTGGAGCACACCCCGGCCGGCCCATACACCTCGGTCAACCCATACACATGGGTCAGTTCGATACCGATCTGCTCGGCGCCCTCGATGATCGCGGCGGGCGGCGCGGCGCCGGCCACCTGACCGGCGATACGGTGACCGATCCCGGCGCGCAACTCCGCCGGGGCGTTGATCAGCATCGAGTAAACGATCGGCGCACCGCACATATGCGTCACTCCGTGGTCGCGGATCGCATCCAGCATCGGCTTCGCCTCGACCCGCCGCAGGCAGACGTTCACCCCGACCCGTTCGGCGATGGTCCACGGAAAGCACCAGCCGTTGCAATGAAACATCGGCAGCGTCCAAAGATACACCGGGTAATGCGGCATCCCCCAATTCAGCACGTTGCTGATCGCATTCAGATGCGCCCCGCGATGGTGGGTAACGACCCCCTTCGGATCGCCGGTCGTGCCTGAGGTGTAGTTCAGCGCGATCGCATCCCATTCGTCGCCGGGGTTTCCCCAGGCATACTCGGGATCGCCCTCGGCCAGGAACGCCTCGTATTCGATAGCACCAAGCCGCTTGCCATCCGGATAGCCAGGATCATCAATATCGATGACCAGCGGCTTCTCCTGCATCAGCGCCAACGCCGCCTCGATCACCGGCGCGAACTCCGTGTCGGTCAGCAGCATCTTGGCCCGCCCATGATTGAGCTGAAACGCAATCGCCTGGGCGTCGAGCCGCGTGTTCAGCGTATTCAGCACCGCCCCGCACATCGGCACGCCGAACGCCGCCTCATACATCGGCGGCGTATTCGGCGCGATGATCGCCACCGTCTCGTTCTTGCCGACGCCGCGGCGCGCCATTGCCGAGGCCAGCCGCCGACACCGAACGTAGGTCTGCTTCCAACTCCAGCGCTGATCACCATGCACCACCGCCAGCCTGTCGGGATAGACATAGGCCGCGCGCTCGATGAAGGTCAGCGGCGTCAGCGGCGCATAGTTCGCCTCGTTCTTCGGCAGCTTGTCATAAGGGCTGGTCATGTTGCGTTTCCTGCACCCGCCGTTGCCAACCCCTATTTCTAGGTATTTTCCGGTTTGCTGTCGATCTGTTCGATGACGCGACTAACCAAGCCGCGATTCCATCCTTAGGGACGACCCCCGCGTGCCCAGCACAACCGGCCCCCTCATGCTCCCAAACGCCGCCCGAACCAGCGCGCATCCAACCCCAGCCACCGCCCCGGCGGATCGATCACGAACAGCGCCTGGATCACCATCAGGAACCCATAGGTCCAAGGCCACTCGCCCGGTGCCGAGTACAACCCCAGCCACAGGTTGGCCGCCATCAGCAGACCCAGCAACGCAAACCAGCGCGTGAACAGCCCCAGCATCAGCGAAACCGCGATCGAGGCCTCGGTCAGATAAACCAGCGGCCCGAACAACTTGATGTTCGGGATCACGAGGTTGGCGTAAAGTCCCGCCTGCAGCGGAATCGCGGCATGATTGACCACCTGTTTCATCCAATACAGCAGGCCGCCATAATTCGGCGGAATCTTCCACAGCGATCCCTGCCACCACATCGTGCCCATCACCATGCGCATCGCCCAGATGCCCAGGCCGCGCCCGCTACGCTGCTCCGGATCGTCTCGCCAGGCGCGTACCGCGATCGCGATGCCCGCCAGCAACGCGATCCAGTAAACCGCCGTCGGCCAGTCGGGTTTGGTCAAGAACGCGACCGTGTCGCTGACGATATTGGGCTCGGTTTTCATCCGGCTGTTCTCCAGGCTCGCGCCGTCGCGGCAATCAGGTTCAACGCATCGAGCGCACCATTCGCCTCGCCTTTCTCGAAATCGCCGTCAATCCGGGCCATTTGATTCGTCACATGAGCAAAGCAGAGGACCTTGTGTCCCCCCGCCCCGGCAAAACTGTACAGCGCCGCCGCCTCCATTTCCACCGCCAGAACGCCCACCGCCCTGGCCGCCGCGATGGCGGTCTCGGTTTCCCGAAACGGCGCGTCGGTGGTCCATGTCGCCCCTAGCAACACCTCGGGCACACCCGCCCCCCGCAAACCACCTTCGATCCGCCCGATCAGTCCCGCGTCGGCCTCGGCAAAGCGCGCCGCGGCCCGGTAGTGCAGGCTGGTGCCCTCATCGCGCAACGCCCGCTCGATCAGCACGAAACATGAAGCCGGCAAAGACTCGGCGATCCGCCCGGCCGAGGTCACGCTGATCAGCAACTGGCAGCCCGAGGCAAACATCTGCTCCGCCACCAGCACCGCGAACGGAGCACCGACCGCGCATCCTACGATCCCCAATCGCTCGCCGTCATGGTCTACATCGTACATATCGGTATGATAACAGGCCCAGTACGGATCCAGCCGCCCCCGCCCATCGGCGCGCACCGCGCGCACTATGTCGCCGTCCGGATCCAGCACGCAGATCGCCGGAACGTCACCCGCGGGGACTGCCTTCTGCCGCCTCGCCTCGCGCAGCAGGTTGCGCGGCTGGAACACCGAAGCCGCGGCAAAGTCCTTGCCAACCAGCAGCGGCGAACCAGCATCGTCGGGGTCAGTTGCCATACACCACCCCCGGCAGCCACATGGTCAACGCCGGCACATAGGTGATGATGCCCAAAACGATCAGCAAAAGGATCAGGAACGGCAGGATGCCCCGGATCACCTCGCCGATCGGCGCGTCCGAAATCGTCGACAGCACATACAAATTCAACCCGACCGGCGGGTGAATCAACGCGATCTCCATGTTGTGGGTGAAAATGATGGAGAAATGCACCGGATCGACGCCCAGCGGCTTCAGCGCCGGCGCCAGGATCGGAATCACCAGCAGCAGCGCCGCCACCACCTCCAGGAAACACCCCAGCACCAGCAGCAGCACATTGATCGACAGCAGGAACAGCCAGGTGGGCAGGTTGTGCGCCACCACCCAGTTCACCAGCTGCGCCGGAGCACCCGATTCCGTCATCCAGTGGCCGAACGCCAGCGCGGTCGCCACGATCAGCATGATCGTCCCGGCACTGCGCAGCGCATCCGCGATCACCGACAGCGTCTGGCTGACGCGGAACCCGCGATAGAACACCAGGCTGACCAGCAAGGCAGCGACAGCAGCCAGCGCCGCCGCCTCGGTGACGGTCACCAGGCCGCCGTATATCCCCACCAGCACCACCGCCGGCACCGCCAACGCCGGCAGCGCCCGCAAGGTCACCAATAGCCGATCGCCCACCGGCAGCGATGGCTCACGCGGGAAGTTGCGCCGGCGCGCGTCATACCACACCCAGGCAAAGAACACCGCCGCCTGCAGCAATCCCGGCAAGATCCCCGCCAGGAACAGTCGAGGCACCGACTGTTCGGCTACGATCCCATACAGGATCAACGCCAGGCTGGGCGGGATGACGATGCCGATCGTGCCCGACGCCCCGATCACCCCCAGCGCGAACGACCTGGGATAGCCCTTCTCGATCATCGCCGGCAGCAGGATCGTGCCCATCGCCAGAGCCGTCGCCACCGAGGACCCGCAGATCGCCGCGAACAGCGTGCAGGCCACCACCGTCACCAGCCCCAGCGACCCCCTGATGCCGCCCAGCCACGCCGCCGAGACATCGACCAGCGCCTTCGCCACGCCACCCTGACGCATGAACGCCGCCGCCATGACGAACAGCGGCAAAGACATCAGCGTGGACGAGTTCAGGTCGTCGATGATGACCTGGGCCACGCCGATCATCGGCTGCCCGGACACCAGGTACAGCACCGCCGCGCACGCCCCCAGCACCAGGAAGATCGGCATCCCGGCCGCCAGCAGGCCGAAGAACATCGCCAGGAAAAGCACCGCCTCCACAGGCTAAAGGTCGGCCAGCGGTGCGAGGTCCGGCGACAGTTCGTGGTCCCCGATATGATGCCCGACGCTCATCGTCGTCGGATCGAAGCGGAACAGGTAGCGATACAGCCGGATCAGGTAGCGCACCGTCATCAGCACCCCACCCGCCGGCAGCGCGGAATAATAGATCCACATCGGGAACTGCAAGCCGCTGGAACTCCGCTCATCCAGCAGCAGCGAGGTATCGACGATCTGCCAGCCATACCAGATCATGCCGGCGCAGAAGATCAGCGCGACGACGCAGTTGAACGCCTCCAGCCAGCGCTGCCCGTTCGGCCGCACCAGCCGCAGCACCAGGTCGGGCCGCACGTGCCCATCGGTGCGCACCAACTGGCTGGAGATAATCATCACCGCCCAGATCATCAGATAGACGATCACCTCCTCGGCCCAGGAGATCGCCAGCGCCGGAAAGAAGTAGCGGCCGAGCACCTGGACCAGGCCGATCAGCATCGCCATCGCGCCGAGGATACCCGCCAGCGTGCGCTCGCCGCCGTCCCAAATCCGGCCGGGCCACATCCTGTCCGGGCGGGCCGCCACTCAGGCCGTTCCGTTCACCGATTGCTCTGCCAGCCGGACCACCTCGGGCGACAGCTTCGCGGCGCTGACCAGCGTCGCCACATCCGCCTGCATCGCCTTGCGCGCCGCATCCAACGTGGCCTGGGGCGGATCGGTGAACACCACACCGTGGTCGGCCATCTCCTTGCACCCGTGCTCCTGCGACGCCGCCGCGTTGGACCGGTAGGTGGCGATGTTGGCGGCCCACAGATCGAGCATCACCTTCTGCATCGAAGGCTCCAGCTTGGCCCAGAACGTGCCGCTGATCATCGGCATGTACATGCCGACATACTGGTGATCCTGATAGGAGTATTTGACCCCGGCTTCCCACAACTTGGCGGTGGCGACACTTTCGTTGGTCGATACAAAGCCGTCGAAGGTGCCCTGCGACAGTGCCAGCGGCACGTTCGGCCATGCCGTGACGTTGGGAATACCGCCAAAGAAGCTGATGCGCCAACTGATCCCCGCACCACCCGGGCTGCGGATCTTCAGCCCCTTGATGTCGGCGGTGGTCCTGATTTGCTTATGCGTGGTATACCAGTTCTGAAACCCCAGATCGAGCCACGGTCCCAGCACCTTAACCCGCAGCTTGGCCTCGATCTGCTTGTCGATCAGCGCCCCGGCCTTGCCGTCCGCGGCGTGGTTCGTAGCCTCGATCGGCTGGCCGTAGAACACCGGCAGTTGCACGAAATCGCAGTCCGGAACGATACCGGTTTGCGTCCAGTTGCCCGGCACCGCCATATCGACCTGGCCCTGCAACAGCGCTTTGGCAACGTTCAGGTCGGCATAAAGCTGCCCCGACGCGAATATCTCGCTGGTGATCTTGCCACCGGTCGCATCCTGCACCTTCTTCAAGTAATCGGCGACCGAGATGTTTCGCACGTGCGATGGCGCGGTATCCAGCGAGCAGCGGATCTTCAGCGCCTGCTCACCACGCGCATGCCGCAGGATTGCGAACGTTCCGGCCGTCGCAACCGCCGACCGCCCCAGCGCCCGGCGAGACAAACCTTGCCTCATTGCAAAAACCTTTCTTGAACATCCCCTCGCACGGCGGAGGAGTCGGACTGATGACCGCTCGGTTGCCAAGCGTCAAGGGGTCGAGCCGCCTTGGAAACAGTCAATTCGCCAGGAGCCGGATAACACCAAGTTGCGTCGGCCACAGCGAGTCGGGCCGTGCGCGGCGACTGCTTCAGCCCGCGGCTTCGGCGTGCATCCGCACCCAGGCGATGAACTCGTTGTCGGGCAGCTCGCCGCTCGCCATCGCCAGCATCACCACCACCGCCTCGGCGTCGCCAACGCCGAACCGGCAGCCGTTCAGACGCAGGAAAAGCTCCAGCGTGACGAAGGCGGTGCGTTTATTGCCGTCAACAAAAGGATGGTTCCGGGTGATCGCCAGGGCGTAGACCGCGGCCAATTCTGCGCTATCTGGGTCGCCGTAGCCGACGCGGTTGAGCGGGCGGGCAAGCGCACTATCCAACAGACCGGAATCACGGAGGCCGAGGGAGCCCCCGTGTTCCGCCAATTGTTCTTGGTGGATGGCCAGGATCAGGTCGCGCCCCAGCCAGACCGTCACTTCGCCAGTTCGCGCAGCACCGCCCGGCGTTGTTTCATGACCTCACGCGCGACATCCATCTGCGCGGCGAAATCGGGGTCGGCGATGGTCAAGCGCACCCCATCGGGCTGGTCGATGGCGTAGATCGTATCACCCTTCGCCATGCCCAATTTCGCGAGCATCTCCCTGGGCAGGATGACGCCCACGGAATTGCCGATCTGGGTCAGTTTCAATGCGTGCATGGCTTGCCCTCCTGGCCTGCGACACGGTTACAGGCCGCCCTCCAAACGTACTACAGGCTGCCCTCCTGGCCTGCGGCACGATTACAGGCTGCCCTCCAGACCTACGGTATGGTTTGAAGGCTGCCCTCCAAACCCACGGCATGGTTATAACACACGTTATATCCAACTACAAGATAAACCGGCTCAAATCACCCTTCCGCGCCAACGGCGCCACCTTTTCCGCCACATAGGCCGCATCCACCACGAACGTCTCGCCGCCGCGGTCGGTAGCGGTGAAGCTGATATCCTCCAGCAGCCGCTCCAACACCGTGTGCAGCCGCCGAGCGCCGATGTTCTCCACCCGGTCGTTGATGTCGGAGGCCAGGTCCGCCAGCGCGTCCACCGCCTCATCGCGGAAATCCAGCGTCACGTTCTCGGTCCCCAGCAGCGACTCGTACTGCTTCAGCAGCGAGTGCTCCGGTTCGGTCAGGATCCGCCGCAAATCTGCGCGCGACAGCGGCTGCAATTCCACCCGGATCGGCAACCGCCCCTGCAATTCCGGCAGCAGATCGGACGGCTTGGCCAGATGGAACGCGCCCGAGGCGATGAACAGGATATGGTCGGTCTTCACCAGCCCATACTTGGTATTCACCGTGGTGCCCTCGATCAACGGCAGCAGGTCGCGCTGCACGCCTTCGCGGCTGACATCGCCGCCACGGAACCCGCCCTCGGTGGTCCGCGCGCAGATCTTGTCGATCTCGTCGAGGAACACGATGCCGTTGTTCTCGGCGTGCGCCACCGCCTCCTTGGACAAGGAATCATTGTCCAGCAGATTGTCGGCTTCCTCCGCTTCCAGCACGCGCCGCGCCGCCTCCACCGTCATCCGCCGCTTTTGCTGCGGCCGGTTGCCCATCAGCCCCTTCATCATCTCGCTCAGGTTGATCACCTGACCGGGGGGCATTCCCGGCATGTCGAACTGCCCGAGCGGCATGCCGCCGGCGTCCGACACCGAAACCTCGATCTCCTTCTGCTCGAACTCGCCGTTGCGCAGCATCCGGCGGAACTTCGACCGGGTGTCGGCCGCCGCTCCGTCGCCCACCAGGGCAGAAATCAAGCGTTCCTCGGCCGCCGTCTGCGCCTTGGCCTGGACCCCCTTGCGGCTGGCCTCGCGCAGCATGTTCAGGCTGGAATCGACCAGGTCGCGCACGATGCTTTCGACGTCGCGCCCGACATAGCCGACCTCGGTGAACTTGGTCGCCTCGACCTTCAGGAACGGCGCCTGCGCCAGCTTGGCCAGCCGGCGCGCGATCTCGGTCTTGCCGCAGCCGGTCGGCCCGATCATCAGGATGTTCTTCGGCACCACCTCCTCACGCAGCCCCTCAGGCAATTGCTGGCGCCGCCAGCGGTTGCGCAGCGCAATGGCGACCGCACGCTTGGCGTCATCCTGCCCCACGATGAAGCGGTCGAGTTCCGAGACGATCTCTCTCGGCGAATAGGTCGGAACATCCATTACAATGACTCGATGATAACGTTGCCGTTAGTGTAGACACAGATGTCGGCGGCGATCTGCATCGCCCGCCTGGCGATCTCCTCGGCCGAAATGTCGGGCACCGAGATCAGCGCGCGCGCCGCCGCCAGGGCGTAGTTGCCGCCCGATCCGATGCCGATGACGCCGTCGTCCGGTTCCAGCACGTCGCCATTCCCGGTCAAGGTGAAGCTGCGGTCCTTGTCGGCCACCGCCATCAGCGCCTCCAGCCGGCGCAGATAGCGATCGGTGCGCCAATCCTTCGCCAGCTCGACGCAAGCCCGTTCCAGCTGGTTGGGATAGCGCTCAAGCTTGCTCTCCAGCCGTTCCAGCAGAGTGAACGCATCGGCCGTCGCCCCGGCAAAGCCCGAGATCACGCCTCCGTCGGCGCCGATGCGGCGCACCTTGCGCGCGTTCCCCTTGACGATGGTTTGCCCCATGCTGACCTGGCCGTCACCCGCCATGGTCACTTTGCCATCCCGCCTGACGCACAGAATGGTGGTGCCGTGCCACCCGATCGGATCGGCTGCGGCGGTGGTGAGGTTCTGCATAGCGGGACAAGATGGATATGCCGGTCTGCCTGGGCAAGAGCCGGCCGCCGACACACCCGGCAGCGACACCTATCGCCATCGCCGGGTCAGGCAATGAACCATGCGTGACTTGGCTCCCACTCCGGTCGATGTAGCTGATATACCGATCGAGGTCCCGGGCGCTTCCAGATCCAACAAGCGACGCATTTGATCAGGACGATATGAAAGTGAGACGGCGTATCCTCTTTGTCAAACTAGGACATTTTTCCCAGATAAACGATCACATCAGCCACCAGATCAATCGCAACTTCCCCGACCACCAGCTGACCGTGGTCGACGTCAAGGACTATGCCCGGCGCGACGTATTCGCGGCCGCCTACAACCTGTGCGCCGAGACGGCCACGTTCGGCCCGTCCGTACTGCGCAACAGGGGCGACCTGCACGCCTATTTTTTCCGCACCCCATTCATGTTCCGCCGACTGAACCGGATATTGTCGCGCGATGTCGCCCGAATCGTTCCCGAGATCGATTTTGTCATCCAGACCCAGGGACTGTTCAGCGCGCGCCTGCCAGGAAAGCCGTTGCTTATCTATACCGACTATACTTTTCTCGACAACCTCGACAGCTCGGATCACGACAAGCGCCTGTTCCGCTCGCCCAGGTTCCTGGCCTACGAGGCAGCTTTGTACAGGTCCGCCGAAGCGGTCGCAACGACGGGAAGTCACGTCGAGCAAACCTTGGTTACTCGCTACGGTTGCGATCCGTCCCGGGTTACCACCATCCATGTCGGGGCCAACGCGAGCACTGCGCCGGTCGCCACCGACCTCGGGCGCTACGCCGCCAAAAAAGTGGTCTTCGTCGGCGTCGAATGGGAGCGCAAGGGCGGCCCGGCGCTCATCGAGGGCTTCCTGCAAGCCAGCCGCAAGCATCAAGACGCATCGCTCTCGATCATCGGCTGCTCGCCCGCGGTATCGCATCCGCGGATCACGGTAATCGGACGGATTCCCCCCGAGGACGTAGCGCAACATTATGCCGCCGGTTCGGTGTTCTGCATGCCCAGCCTGATCGAGCCGTTGGGGATTGCCGCGGTGGAAGCGTCGTTGTCCGGGCTGCCGGTCATTGCGACCAAAATCGGCGGGTTCTATGAATCCGTCACCCACGGCGAGACCGGATTCCTGGTTCCCCCGAACGATCCGGCGGCGGTCGGTGCCGCGCTGGAACGTCTGTTCGATGCCCCTGACCTAGGTCGGCGGATGGGTCTCGCCGGCTGTGAACGCAATCGAGCCCGCTTCGACTGGAACCAGGTCGGCAAGCGCCTGCGCTCGATCGCCGAGGTCATCGCGCCGGAGATCCGCGAGCCCTCAGGCGACCCCATGCCCTTCCCCCGATCCGGCTGACGCCTTAAGCATTGCACCAACAAGCACTGCACCAACCGGCCAAGGGATACCCAACAGGGGATACCGAATAGGGAATCAACACATGGCTCGTCCGCTCATGGTCGCGGTCCAGATGGACCCGATGGACACCGTCAAAGTCGACGCCGACTCGACGTTCGCGCTGATGCTGGAGGCACAGGCCCGCGGCCACACGCTGTGGCATTATGAGGTGCGCCACATGGCGCTCAAGGAAGGCATGCCGCGCCCCGGCGGCGGCCGGCGCGAGGACCGCCTGTTCGCCCGCGGCCACAAGATCAAGCTGGCTCGTCGCCAGGGCGCGCACTACGAATTCGACCCGATGGAGACGATCGATCTCGCCAGCATGGACGTGGTGCTGATGCGCCAGGACCCGCCCTTCGACATGGCCTACATCACCGCGACCCACATGCTGGAGCACATTCAGCCAGGCACCCTGGTGGTCAACGATCCCGCCGCGGTGCGCAACGCGCCGGAGAAGATCCTGGTCACCCATTTCCCCGACCTGATGCCGCCGACACTCATCACCTGGGACCCCGACGCGATCCGCTCGTTCCGCTCGGAGTACAAGGACATCATCGTCAAGCCGTTGTTCGGCAACGGCGGCGCCGGGGTGTTTCGCATCAAGCCCGACGACGAAAACCTCGGCGCCCTGCTCGAGATGCACTTCGCCCAGTCGCGCGAACCACTGATGTTTCAGCGTTACGAACCGGCGGTCCGAGTCGGCGACAAGCGCATCATCTTGGTCGATGGCGAAGCGATGGGCGCGATCAACCGGGTTCCGGCCCACGGCGAGGCGCGATCCAACATGCATGTCGGCGGCCGCGCCGAAAAGTCACCGCTGACCGCCCGGGATCGCGAAATTTGCAACGCGATCGGGCCGACCCTGCGCGAGCTGGGCATGATCTTCGTCGGCATCGATGTCATCGGCGACTACCTGACCGAGATCAACGTCACCTCGCCGACCGGCCTGCAGGAAATCGCCCGCTTCGATGGCCTGCACCTCGAAAAGCCGATATGGGATCGGATCGAAATCAAGGTGGCGGCGCAGTTGCCGGCCAAGGTCGCATGCTGACGCCGCCGCGCCGCGCAGCGAACCCGCGAACAGCGCAAAGCTGCCGCTGGAAATCCCCCTCGGATCACTCGGATCATAAGGAAGTCGGTAACAAACGCCGCTGATCGATGGCCTGACGCTGATCCGTCGACTGCGCCGGCAAGACCTATTACCCCGGTCCTGGTGCTCAGCGGGATCGGCGACACCGCGGACCGCATCGAGAGCATGCGCGCCGGCTGTGACGACTAT
Organism: Rhodopila sp.; assembly: GCF_965277825.1. NCBI lineage: Bacteria > Pseudomonadati > Pseudomonadota > Alphaproteobacteria > Acetobacterales > Acetobacteraceae > Rhodopila > Rhodopila sp. The sequence continues at coordinate 3,707,900 of NZ_OZ255846.1, forward strand.
CTAGCGAAGCCCCACGCTTTCGCCGAGGTGCTGGCCCGCGCCAAAACCGGTTGACCCGCCGCGACCGCGTCAAAACAAAGAAACCGGCTGCTGACAATTTGATGCGGTTGTCCGAATCCAGCGGTTTAGAGCAGAGTAACCAGCTTCAAGCGACCGAACCGCGCCGTCACCCAACCGGAGATCGTCATGCCGACAGCCCAGAAAGCCGCCGCCAAGAAGGTAGCCGCCCCGGCCAAGAAGGCGGCGCCCGCCGCCAAGAAGGCCGCGCCGCCGAAGAAATCATTGGCCAAAGCCGCACCGCAGGCGACGGTCACGCTGCGCCAGATGGCCGCCGCGCTGGCCGACGGCCATGACCTGCCGAAAAAGCAGACCGAGACCCTGCTGGGCGAACTCGTGACCCTCGCCACCCAACATCTGAAGAAGGGTGACAAGATCCGCCTCACCGGCCTCGGCATTCTTCAGGTCCGCAACCGCGCCGCCCGAACCGGGCGCAATCCGGCCACCGGCGAGGCGATCCAGATCAAAGCCAGCAAGAAGATTGCATTCCGGCCGGCCAAGGAACTCAAGGACGCCGTGTAGCACCAGTCCGATCGCGGCCGGCGAGTCCCGCCTGGCCGCGATTTATTCCCTTGTCGCGCACGCTTTGCGGGCGGGGCGCAAGCTTCGTGGGCGCGCGCGGTTGTCTTTGGCAGGATCCCTGAACACCGCTTCCCCGTAATCCGCCCGCACCGTCAGCCTCGCACGGGCGCTAGCATCCATCGTATCTGCCCCCGAACGACGTGGTGCCGAACGACGTGGTGCCGAACGACCTACTGCCGAACGGCTTTGGTGCTGAACGACGTAGTGCCGAACGGCTTAAGTGCCGAACCGGGTTTGCCGCTGAACAGCGCGAATGTAGCCTGCGTCTGCTGGTAAATTTCAGCGCCTCGGCCACCGCCACGACCGCTCGGTCCGGGCCGGCAATGACGCCCCGCCCATACAAACGCCGGACATCATCGGCATGGCCCGATCGCGCCGACGCGACCGGCCGGCGCTCCGGATTCGCCATCTCATTGCTGCCAAATAACGGCAATTTGGCCCGGTCGCACGCGATCCACCCGGCCGTCCCGGTCATAACCCCTACCCGCTGACCTCAACCCGGCGCCGGCCCGGCCGGGTCCAACTCACCAGCATCATCATCGTCGAAACGCACCCCGGTCAGTCGCTCCGACAACTCCCAAAGGCGGCGCGCGGCGACCGGGTCGGCGGCCTGCGGCGCGATCATCGACGGTGCCGGCGGACCACGGGTTTCGCCCCAGTCGGACGGGCCGTAATACGCCCCGCCCAAAGCCGCCGTCGCGGTTGCCGCGTAGAGTAACGGCAACGCACCCGCGCGGGCCGATTGCGCCACCACCGCGAACCCGCGCTCGATCAGCCATCCAAGCGGCCCGGGCACGCCGCCGCCGATGCCGTTGCGGATGATATCGGTCCGCGCCCAACCAGGATGCGCCGCGATGCTGACCAGGTTCCAGCCATTCCGCTCGCTTCGCCGTTGCAACTCGATCGCGAACATCAGCATCGCGAGCTTGCTCTGGCCATAGGCACCCATCGGACGGTAGCTGGCCTCGGACTGCAGGTCGTCCAATTTCAGCGCGGCGCGCCGGTGTGCCAGGCTGGCGACGCTGATCACGCGCGCGCCACCCCGGGCGGCGCACAACGCAGGCCGCAGCCGGGCGGTCAGGGCAAAGTGTCCCAGATAGTTCACCCCGATCTGCCGCTCGAACCCATCGCTGGTCAGCAGACGTTCGGGCGAGCCCATGAACCCGCCATTGTTCACCAGGATATCGACCACCGCGCCCTGCCCCGCGTCATAGCCGTCGGCGAAGCCGGCAACCGAGGCAAGGCTTGCCAGATCAAGCCGCTCGAACCGGACGATCGCGCCGACAACCGCGCGCTGGATGCGCGACACCGCCCGTGCGCCCTTGTCCGCATCGCGCCCGGCCAACACCGTGCTGGCGCCGCGACCGGCTAGCCCCAGCGCGGTTTCGAAACCCAGCCCGCCGGTCGCGCCGGTGACGATCGCAACCTTGCCGTCGAGGCGCGGCGCATCGTCCAAATGCCAGTTCTCGTCCCGCCCCATACTTATCCTTGGTCGCTGACCCAGGCACCATTATACCGCACGGCGGCGAGGTCGCGATAACACCGGCCGGCCCGGATCCAGGTGCCGACATCGGGCAAACTGAAAGACACCTCGACCGGTCGCCCGACGACCCGCTGTCAACCCGATCGTCCACAACCTGCCCGAAGCTTAACAATAGCTTAATAACGCTCCTTAATAGTTTTTAAAAAAGTTTTATAATCAACTACTTGTCGCCGTGCTCAAAGAAGCGGCAATAAGTGGAAAGCCTGCTTTTCAGCGCCTCGCGGCGACCTCGCCAAGGACTGCCCACCAACTTATCCACAACCCGCGAGGGCCGGATCGGCCGCCGCGTCGCCGCACCTCGTCGGGCGCGGGCGAGCCCACGCGCTGCCATCAGACGATCCGACAGACCCTCCGGTTGATCTTGCTGAACCTCGCCGCCGCTGACTACCATGGTCCCTGCATGCGCGGGCACGAACGCAGCACGGGAAGGAAACGTCGATGCCAGGTGACATCGCCCGGCCATGACCCAGTTTAGCCACCAAGGCGAACCCCTCACACGCCAGGCCGGCGGCTTCACCATCGGCGAGTTGCTGGCCTTTCGTGCGCGGCTGCATCCCGACCGGGTCGCGGTCGTGGACGGCGCCCGAAGCTTCGGCTTCGGCGCATTCAATGCTCGAGTGAACCAGTTGGCCGCAATCTTGCCGACGCTCGGGATCAGCCACGGCGACCGAGTGGCGATCCTGTCGGAAAATCGCGTCGAATACCTCGAACTGATGTTCGCCGCCGGCAAGCTGGGGGCCATCGTCTGCGCGCTGAACTGGCGGCTAGCCGATCCTGAATTGCACTACTGCGTCAGCCTGACCTCACCGAAAGCCAGCTTCGTCTCGGCGACCTACGCCGCCACCGCCGCCAGGCTGGGCGCGGTACTGGGCAAGGTCGTGGCACTGGGTGAGGACTACGAACAGCGTCTGGCCCGCGCCGCCGCCGAGGACCCGCCGATCGCCGCCGAACCCGAGGATGGCCACGTCATCCTCTACACCAGCGGCACCACCGGGAAGCCAAAAGGCGCGCTGATTAGTCACCGCGCGCAACTGGCGCGCATGCACTCCAGTTGCGTCGATTTCGGGCTGCAGCCGGGCGACGTGTTCCTCGCCTGGGCGCCGATGTTCCACATGGTGTCCACCGACCAGTCGATCCACGCGCTGTGCCTCGGCGGCAAGGTCATCGTGATCGGCGGTTACGACGCCGACCGGATCCTGCACGCGGTCGAAACCGAGCATCTGTGGTGGCTGGTGGTGATGCCGGGAATGATCGAGGACATCATCGCCGCCGCCAGGCGCCGCCGCTCCGCCCCGCGCGGCATCAAGCTGATCGGCGCGATGGCCGACCTGGTGCCGCGCCATCAACTGGCGGAACTCACCACGCTGCTGCGCGCGCCCTATGCCAACACCTTCGGCGCCAGCGAGACCGGCCTGCCGCCAGCCTCCGCCGGACGGGTGCCGATCGGCGCCAGCCCCGACCGGTTGCCGAAAACGCCCAGCAGCAGTTGCATTTTCCGCCTGGTCGATGCCGACGACCAGCCGGTGGCGAACGGCGAACCAGGCGAACTGATCATGCGCGGACCGACGCTGTTCAGCGGCTACTGGAACGCGCCCGAAACCAACGCCGAGGATTTCCGCGGCGGCTGGTTCCACATGGGCGACATGTTCACCGCCAATCCCGACGGCACCATCGACTTCGTCGACCGGGTGAAATACCTGATCAAGTCGGGCGGCGAAAACATCTACCCGGCCGAGATCGAGCAGGTGCTGCTAAGCGACCCCAGGGTGGCCGACGCCGTGGTGGTGCGCCGCCCCGATCCGACCTGGGGCGAAGTACCCGTGGCCTTCGTCGCCCGCCGCGATGAAGCCCTGACCGAGGACGACCTGATGTCCGCCTGCCGCACCCGGCTCGCCGCCTACAAGCGGCCCAAGCTGATCCGTTTCATCGATCTCGATGACCTGCCGCGCAGCACCACCGGCAAGATCCAGCGCCACGAACTGGAAAAGTGGCTCAACGGGGTCGCCGGCGCACCCGGCCGCAGTGATCCGGCGTGATCCCACCCCAATCACGGTTCAGTCGAAATTCACTGTCCCCAGGCTCGATCCCAGTCCGTTCAGGAGAGTTGAACTGAACCGTCGGGCAGGGTCGGTTCAGGAGACACCGTTCAGTGCTAGAACCGGAACGAACAGGACCGACAAGGCCTGCCGATGGCGCTTTGCGGAAAGTCGCTAACGGTGGTGATCGCGGACGGTTACCACCGTGAAGACTATCCGCTCCTTAAGGCAGGCGCCGCAGAACGTTCGGACAGACTCCAAGCCGCGTACCTCGGGACCTGACAAGTGTTCTTTGCGGATCAATCCTTCAATCCACCCATCCGGCAGAGCCGGACCCAATGGGCCGGTGATATGGGCATGACAGACAGACGCGACTGCCGGACCAGCGCCATGTCCGCAAACTCGGGATCGGCTCTTACCGTGGCCAGGGATACTGATATCGGCAGAGGTCGAACAGTCTTCAGGTCGACACACAACCAGTCGCCGCTGGCGGCAGTGGGATCGGGGTAAGCCTCTCGCTCGACCTCAACGATGCCCACAATCTCCTTGCCGACATTCGAGTGGTAGAAGAATGCAAGGTCTCCATTACGCATTGTCTTTAGATTGTTCCTAGCCGCGTGGCTGCGGACGCCGGTCCAGGGCTCGGTTCCCTTGGCCACTTGCTGGTCCCAGGAGAATGCATCTGGCTCCGACTTTACTAACCAATACGCAACCATTTTTACTCCTGGATAGACTGTGCCACAAACTGTCTGCTCGGAATGATTGGAGTTCTATCGCATCGGCAAACGGCTTGGCGAATTTGCTGCCTAGGAATGTGCCATGACGGCGCAGGCCATTCGGCCATGTCAAGCATAAGGCGATCGTCGATCAAGAGAGTTCCCGTTACGCGAAAGGACTGGCGTGATGCACTGGAACGCGACGGGTAGCCGCCAGCCGCCATGCGCGGGACGATCAGGCGTTCATCGACGCCGTGACGGACCGGCGTGCCACTGTCCCAGGGACCAAAATCGGCGCGCGGGTTGGCAGATTGGGCGACGCCGACATTGTGCGCCTGAACCGGGCCATTCTCGCAGTCCTCGGGCTGGGTGTCGCGCCAAGGACCAAGCTTTAGGCGTCACGACGGACGACCCGCTATCAACGCCGATTGACAACCGGGCACCCACCCCCTACCCCGCCGGCTGCCCTCCGCACCGGATCATCCAGCAATGTCCCGCCGCAAGCCTCGCGGCCGCCCGCTCGACGGGTGGCTGATCATCGACAAGTCGGCCGGGATGACCAGCACCGACGTGGTCAACCGCGTCAAGCGCCTGTTCGACGCCCGCAAGGCCGGCCACGGCGGCACCCTCGACCCGCTGGCGACCGGGCTGCTGCCGGTGGCGTTCGGCGCCGCCACCAAGACCGTGCCCTACGTCATGGACGGCACCAAGCTGTACCGCTTCACCCTGAAGTTCGGCGAGGCCCGCGATACCGACGACGCCGACGGCGCGGTCACCGAAGTCAGCGACCACCGCCCCAACGATGCCGCGATCGAGGCCGCGCTGCCCGCCTTCCGCGGCGACATCATGCAGGTTCCACCCAGCTTCTCCGCCATCAAGGTGGCCGGCGAGCGGGCCTACGACATGGCCCGCGACGGCCGCGCCCCGGCCCTCGACCCGCGTCCCGCCCGGGTCGACCGCTTCGTGCTGATCGACCGCCCCGACCCCGATACCGCGCTGTTCGAGGTCGCCTCGGGCAAGGGCGTCTACATGCGTAGCCTGGCCCGCGACCTCGCCCGGGCCTGCGGCACGGTTGGTCATATCGCCGCGCTGCGCCGGTTGCGGGTCGGGCCGTTCCTGGAGCATCACGCAATTGCACTGGACAAACTGCGCCAACCGGACGATACCGCGCCGGCTTCCCCGGACCTGCTGCTTCCGGTCGCGACCGCGCTGGCCGACATCCCGGCGCTGGCCTTGACCGAACAGGAGGCCGCCGACCTGCAACACGGCCAGGCCATCAGCCTGGTCGCGCTGATGGGCCGGATTCCGGCGACGGCCGACCCCGATGGCGGGTTGGTCAGAGCCATGGCGGGGGGCCGCGTGATCGGGCTGTGCCATATGGAAGATGGCATGCTGAAGCCCGCCAGGGTGCTGTAACCCAATAGGGTACTGTGACCGGGCCGCGCGTCATCCTCGAACCCCTATCCAGGAGATGCCTGATGTCGATAACGGCGGAGCGTCGCACGACGCTGATCGGTGATTACGCGACCGGGACGGCCGATACCGGCAGCCCCGAGGTTCAGGTCGCCCTACTATCCGAACGGATCGGCAACCTGACCGAACACCTGAAGACCCACGCCAAGGATTTCCATTCGCGCCGCGGTCTGCTGATGCTGGTCGGCCGGCGCCGCCGGCTGCTGGATTACCTGAAGAGAAAAGACCAGACCCGCTACCAGACGCTGATCGGCCGGCTGAGCCTGCGGCGTTAGCGCACCGTCGCCATTGCCGGCCGCACGGGCGGCGTTTCCGGTCCAGCCGATGCCCTTTGTACGCAGGCTCGGCGGTTCGGGACAAGCGCGGGAATGCGCCTGGATGGCGGAGGTTTAAGATAAAGCTAGTCAACGGGCGGAATGATCACTATTTCCTCACCGTCGACTGAAAAAGACGACCTGAGCGGGGGCAGGAAGACCTCCGGCAACACTGCGACACGCGGTGGACACCACGACCATCGATCCGGCATGCCCCGAAAGGCGCGGGACCAGCGACGGCGTTTCCGGCCACATGGCCGCGGCTGCGACCCTTCTTGGGGCACCTCTTTGGGGCACGCAGCACGCGCTCCGTGTTACCCGAGACGCCGCCACCCCGCCGCCCGAAACGGGGACCTTCGGAAACGCGGTCCGGCTGTCCGCCGATGCCGCGCATCTGAAGGACCACTGAATGTTCAATTTCTTCCGTAAGGAGCTCGAGTGGGGCGGCCGCAAGCTGGTGCTGGAGACCGGCAAGATCGCCCGCCAGGCGGATGGTTCGGTGCTGGTCTCGTACGGCGAGACGATCGTGCTGTGCACCGCCGTTGGCGTGAGGACCGCCAAGCCGGGCCAGGATTTCTTCCCACTAACCGTCAACTACCAGGAAAAAGCCTTCGCCGCCGGCAAGATCCCCGGTGGCTTCTTCAAGCGCGAAGGCCGGCCGAGCGAGGCCGAGGTGCTGAAAAGCCGCCTGATCGACCGCCCGATCCGCCCGCTGTTCCCGGAAGGCTTCCGCAACGAGGTGCAGATCGTCGCCACCGTGCTGAGCTACGACAACGAGAACGATCCCGATATCGTGGCGATGGTCGGTTGCTCCGCCGCGCTGACGCTTTCGGGGATCCCGTTCTTCGGCCCGATCGCCGCCGCTCGGGTCGGTTACCGCGACGGCCAGTATTTGCTGAACCCGACGCGGGAGCAGATGCAGACCAGCGCGCTTGAACTGGTCCTGGCCGGCACCGCCGAGGGCGTGCTGATGGTCGAATCAGAGGCCCAGGAACTGTCCGAGGACGTCATGCTGGGCGCCGTCCGGTTCGGCCATGCCGCGTTCCAGCCGGTGATCACGGCGATTATCGAACTCGCCGAACACGCCGCCAAGGAACCTTGGCCGCTGCCGGAAAAATCCGAGCAGGCGGCGGCTTTGGCGGGCCGGGTAGACGCGCTGGGTCGGGCCGGCATCGCCGAGGCCTACCAGGAGAGGGTCAAGCAGACCCGCTATGAGAAGGTGGCCACCGCCAAGAAGCAAGCCGCCGCCGCTCTGGCTGCCGAGGGTCACGACCCGGATGCCGCCAAGGGGCTGTTCCACGACCTGGAAGCCGATGTGGTGCGCAACGCCATCCTGGACACCGGCATCCGCATCGATGGCCGCGACACGAGCACCGTGCGCCCGATCATCGCCGAGGTCGGCGTGCTGCCGAGGGCGCACGGGTCGGCCCTGTTCACCCGCGGCGAGACCCAGGCGTTCTGCGTCGCAACGCTGGGCACCGGCCAGGACGAACAGGTGGTGGACGCGCTGCTGGGCGAATACCGTGAGCACTTCATGCTGCACTACAATTTTCCCCCGTATTCGGTGGGTGAGGCGGGCCGCATGGGCTCCCCCGGCCGGCGTGAGGTCGGTCACGGTAAGCTGGCGTGGCGGGCGGTACACCCACTGCTGCCACTGAAAGAAAAATTCCCCTACACGATGCGGGTGGTGTCCGAGATCACCGAGTCGAACGGGTCGTCGTCGATGGCGACCGTCTGTGGCACCTCGCTGGCGCTGATGGATGCCGGGGTGCCGCTGAAGCGGCCGGTGGCGGGCATCGCCATGGGGCTGATCAAGGAAGACCGCGGTTTCGCCGTGCTGTCCGATATCCTGGGCGACGAAGACCACCTCGGCGACATGGACTTCAAGGTGGCCGGCACCGAGGCCGGGGTGACCAGCCTGCAGATGGACATCAAGATCACCTCGATCACCTTCGACATCATGCAGACCGCGCTGGCGCAGGCGCGCGACGGGCGGATGCACATCCTGGGCGAGATGGCCAAGGCGCTGACCGGGGCACGCGGCGATGTGGCGCAGACCGCGCCGCGAATCACCATCATCAACGTGCCGAAGGAGAAGATCCGCGAGGTGATCGGCACCGGCGGCAAGGTGATCCGCGAGATCGTCGAGCAGACCAAGTGCAAGGTCGACATCGACGACGACGGCACCATCAAGATCGCCGCGGTCGACAGCGACCAGGCGCAGAAGGCGATCGACTGGATCCGCGGCATCGTGGCGGAGCCCGAGATCGGCGTGATCTACAACGGTAAGGTGGTGAAGACCGCCGATTTCGGCGCGTTCGTGAACTTCCTGGGGTCGAAGGACGGGCTGGTGCACATCAGCGAGCTGACCCAGGGCCGCGTCGGCAAGACCACCGACGTGGTCAATCAGGGCGACGCGGTGAAGGTCAAGGTCATCGGCTTCGACGACCGCGGCAAGGTCAAGCTGTCGATGCGGGTGGTGGATCAGGCGACTGGCGCCGATATCACCGAACAGGTCGGCGCCAAGCCGAACCGTGGCGGTGATCGCCCGGACCGTGAACGCTCAGATCGGGGCGGCGATCGTCCGGACCGTGGCGAACGGCGGGACCGGTTCGACCGCTCACCGTCGTCGGAGGACCACGAACAGCCGGTGGTCGGGGAGTAGCGGCGTGATCGCGCGGCGCTGTCCATACGGCGGCGCGCGATCGTGGTATGGAACTGGGACACTCAGGGCTGGGCGATTTTCAGGGTGCGTGGTCGAAGTGAGTACGGTCTGGTCCTGAAGACCGCGATGAAGTCGGGGGCGCCTGGCCGAACCCGGTCATGACATCGTGGCATGAGCCGGGTGATGACTGGGTCTCCGATGAACAGCTCCAGTCATGCCGAGGTGGGGCGAGCGAGGACGCGAACACGGCCGGGTGGGTTGCGACCCGGTGACGAAATCATGCCTTGAGCGGGCACAACAATAACGGGGGTCATAGTGACCTCAGGGCTTGCCAGGGGTTGGCCATTCAAGGGACATGCGGCCATGCGACTGATCAACGCGATACGGATGGGCGGAGTTGACGTGCTTCCGCTGGTGGAAGGCGGCAAGGGGGTGTCGATCTCCAATGGGCTGTCCGCCGGCAATTGGGCGCTGGCCGGTGGTGTCGGCACGTTCAGCGCGGTGAATGCCGACAGCTTCGACGTCAACGGGCGGGCGATCCCGCAGGTCTATCATGGCCGCACCCGGCGCGAGCGGCACGAGGAACTGGTCGGCTACGCGGTGCAGGGCGCGCTGGCGCAGGCCAGGCGAGCGTGGGAGGTGACCGGCGGCAAGGGGCGGATCCACGCCAACATCCTGTGGGAAATGGGCGGCGCCGAACGCATCATCACCGACGTTCTGGCGCAGGCCAAGGGCATCATCAACGGCATCACCTGCGGCGCCGGCATGCCGTATCGGCTGTCCGAGATCGCCGCCAAGTTCAATGTGCACTACTACCCGATCATTTCCTCGGCGCGCGCGTTCAATGCGTTGTGGAAGCGGGCCTACTCGAAGACCGCGGAATTGCTGGGCGGCGTGGTTTACGAGGACCCCTGGCTTGCCGGCGGGCATAACGGTTTGTCCAACGGCGAGGACCCGCTGCGGCCGGAAGACCCGTTTCCCAGGGTGATGGCGCTGCGCAAGGTGATGCGTGACTTCGGCCTGCACGACACGCCGATCATCATGGCGGGCGGGGTCTGGTGCCTGGAGGAGTGGGAGAATTGGATCGACAACCCCGACCTCGGCCCGATCGCCTTCCAATTCGGCACGCGCCCGCTGCTGACGCAGGAAAGCCCGATCGGGGACGCCTGGAAACAGCGGCTGATGACCCTGAAGGAGGGCGACGTCTTCCTCAACCGGTTCAGCCCGACCGGGTTCTACTCCAGCGCGGTGAACAACGGGTTCATCCAGGAACTGCGGGAGCGCAGCGAGCGCCAGGTCGCCTTCACCAGCGAGGCGATCGGCGAGCACATCGCGGAATATGGCGTCGGGCCGCGCAAGCGGACGGTTTACCTGACCGCCGGTGATCGCGCGCGCGTCCTCGGCTGGGAACGGCAGGGCTTCACCGAGGCGCTGCGCACTCCGGATTCGACGCTGGTGTTCGTCACGCCGGCGAAGGCGCGCGAGATCCTAGCGGATCAGACCGCATGCATGGGTTGCCTGAGCACCTGCCGGTTCTCCAACTGGGCGCAGCACGAGGCGGACCACAGCAACGGCAAGAAGGCTGACCCGCGCAGCTTCTGCATCCAGAAGACGCTGCAGGACATCGCCCATCAGAGCGACGAGCCGGCGGCGGTGGAGCGCAACCTGATGTTCAGCGGCCACAACGCTTATCGGTTCAGCAAGGACCCGTTCTATTCGAACGGGTTTATTCCGTCGGTGAAGCAGTTGATGGAGCGGTTGCTGACCGGGCGGTGAGGGCGGACGATTTTTGTTGACCGCGGCACGCGTTGGCGCTTTGGGTTTGCTCGCAGGCGGGGCGGGTTGTTTTCGTCGAGACCGTTGTGGATGGGTGAGACTTTGACGCTCGCTGGCAGGTGCGCGTTGGGGCTGTGGCCGATGGGTCAGGCGTTTTCGTGGTTGATCGGTTCGGTTTCAACACGAAGACACAATGACACCAAGATTTCTGAGTGTTTTGGATCTATGGGGTTCAGCGTTGATTAAAGCGACTGGCGCGCGTTCTGCTCAACGCTGAGCTGGTGCCGGGTACCTCGTATTCGCGCTAGCGCTTTGTTTTAGCGTATGATTCATGCGCCTTGGACGCTGCGCCTGGGACGCGGTCAAATGCGGGGCCGATTGGCCGGGATGCGCGCCGGAAGCATCGACCAGACGGCTGAAGAATGACCCCTCCTTGCTTTGTGTCATTGTGTCTTCGTGTTGAATTGGACCGAGCGGCCGGACTGGTCGCGGCGATCGTGCACGTTGGCGACGCCACCGCGCCTAACCCACGGAACTACAGGGTGTCAGGCGGACGGGGTGTCAGGCGGACGGGGTGTCAGGCGGACGGGGTGTCAGGCGGACGGGATCTCAGGCGGACGGGGCAGCGCCCGGCGGGATCGTGGCGTGGGGCGGGATCGTGGCGTGGGGTGGTGTGGCGGCGTGGGGCGAAATCGCGGCGCGGGCGGCGATGAGGGATTCGCGTATCCAGGCCGGGGGTTCGTCGGGGATCAGTTGCGCGGGGAACAGCCGGCGGGCAGCCTCGGGGTCGGATTCGGCCAGACGCTGACGGGAGGCCTCGATCATCAGCTTGGTCTGGCGCAGCTTTTCGATGACCTCAGCATCCTTAGCCGCAGCCTCGGGCGCGTCTTCATCGACTTGGATGTAGTGGGCGGGGATGTGGTCGGCGGGGATGTGGTCGGCGGGGATGTGGTCGGCGGGGATGTGGTTGGCGGAGATGTCGTGAGCCTGGCGTTTGTCCAGGCTTTGCTGGGCCTGGTTGGCGTGGCGATTGACGTTGTTGGCGCAGGCGCGGAAGCGCAGCCGCATCGAAGGCGTCAGATCGGCGCCCTCGGCTTCGGCCATCGCGCTGAGCGCGGTCAAGGTGCAGGCGATGAGCTTGGCGGCGGCAAACAGTTCGGCGCGGTTGCGCGGGCCGTAGGAGGCCAGGGATTCGAGGATTTCGGTGCTGGTAGCGGCGAAGTCGGGGCAGTCGATGGAGAAATACGGCATCAGGAAGCGGACCACGGTTTGCAACGTCCGGCTGGCCAGCAGGGCGGCGGGGAGTGTGGAGGAAGCTGAAGCCGACATTGACATGAGGATGGCGGGTCCGGGGTTTGGGTGGGAACCGGGGGGAATCTGAGTGGGATCTGGACGGATCGAGCGTTCGGTCGGGTTGCGGCTGTTTGTTTTTTGTTCTTATCGTTTTTTACGAGATAAAGCAAGAACAAAGTGTGGTTGGTCCGAGCGTGACGACGTTAGCGAGGCGCTGCCGCGAGGCGCTGCGCGGCATGTGGCGCGGATGAAGGCGGGTCGTGATTCTGCCAGACCGGAATCGTCTCAACGTTGCTGGTCGAACCCCTGGACGGTCCAGCGCAGCGGCGCCGGATCGACGCGGATTTCGCCGACGCGCGAGCGGTTCAGATCGGCGATCAGCACCATGCCGCCGGCCCACATCACCAGCAGCAGCGAGGTCAGCACGACCTGATGGGGTGCCGGACGAGCCTAGATGGTAACCCATCGCACCGATCGCCAGCATCGAACCGCCCATCAGCATCCACGACAGATCGGGGGGCGCCCGGCTGTCGAACGCGAACCGCTCGTTTTGCGCGGCGCCGAACATATCCAGCAGGGCGGTCAGTAATCAAAATTCGCCAAAGGTCAGTCAGCGGCGCCGTCCAAACAACCGCGACAGCCTGCCAAACAGGCCACGGTGATGGCCTCGGCCAAGGCTCGAAGTGGGTCCGTGATCGTCGAGGAAGCCCCGGGTCCGATCGACCGCCAGTCGTCCCTGCGCGATGCTGTCGTCTAGCGCCTCGTGCGCGCGGGCCATCAGCGCGCCGCGGTGCCCGGGGTGGTCGATCAGGCTTTCCAGATGCTGTGACAGGCCGAACAGGGACGCCTTGAACCCGGTCAGCCCGGACACGCCGCGGGCCGGCTGGATGTCAGGCGCGACCGGCGCCGGCGGCAGGTCGGTGCGCGGTTCGCTTCGCCAGTGCAGCTCGGCCAGGGGGTCGTTCGCCTGGCTTGCGCGGGCGCCAAGCGGCTTGACGCCGGGCCATTTGCCGGCGGCCATTTTCAGCAGGCTGGTGTGGTCATAGACGGCGTGCGCGACGCCGGGATCGAGCAGCGGGGAGACGAAGATCGCCGGCACGCGAAAGCCCAAACGATCGAAGCCGAAGTTCTGCGTGTGATTGTCCGGCGGCACCGTCCTGGGCGGTACGACATGATCGAAGAAGCCGCCGTGTTCATCGTAGACCACGATCAGAAGAGTGCGCTCGAACAGGGCCTGGTTGGCGCGCAGCGGGTTATAGACCGCGGCGATCAGCGCGTCGCCGCGCATCACGTCGTGCGGCGGGTGCTGGTCGTTCTGGTCGGGGCCGAAATAGGTTGGCTCGATGAAGCTGTAGGCCGGCAGGTCGCCGGCGGCGGTATCGGCCTGCCAGTGGCGGAACGCGCGGTAGTTGCGCAAGTGGAGCCACTGATGCGTCAGCACCAGCGATTGCGGCACATCGCCGTAATAGATGCGCCACGGCACGCCGGCGTCGGTCAGCTCGTCGTAGAGCGTTCGCTCGTCGTAGAGGTGCAGGCCCGGGTTGAACAGGCTGGAGGGTTCGGCGACGTGACCCAGTGCGGTGCCGCTATGGGCGAACAGCCGGTTCATCCAGGTCGGCCCCGGCATCGAGGCGAACCAGTGGTCGAAGACAACGCCGTGTTCGGCCAGGGTGTGCAGCGCGGGCAGGAAGCCGCGCGGGTACCAGGCCATGATCTCGCGGCGTTCCTCGGGCGTGCTGGCCGGGTGGGTGCGCACATAGTCGGTGACGAAGCCCTGGTTGGAGCCGCCGTCGAGTTGGGCGATCGAGTTCGCCAGGTAGTGCAGCGGGTCGCGATCGATGTTGCGGGTGCGGGTTTCGCCCTGCAGCACGACGCCGCCGTCGACGCCGTCGGGGTTGGAGGCGGGATGCGCCGGATCGATGCCATCGACGTCGCGGCCAACGGCGCCCATCCAGCCCAGCATGCGGTCAAAGCCGTTGTTCTCCATCATCAGCACGACGATGTGGTCGATCGGCATGGCGGGCTGGGCTCCTGGGTGCGTGGCAGCAGGTGAAACGCCGTGGCGGTGGGTCGGAAGTCAAGACCGCGCATGTGACGTTTCCGCTGGGAACCTCGTGGATAAACCTGCCGCTCAATACCCGTGTTCTCGGTCGGCTTGGTGGGAATGCAGTCCTTACCGACTATCCGCTGTGGTGCCGTTGCGCGAAACCAATGTTCGATCGGTCAACGGCGCCGCGCGTCGTGAAGGATGAGGGTCATGTTGCGGGTTACGCGGCTGTGGAACTCGTCGCGGGCGACACGGCCTGGTTCCGCGAGGATTGCTTCACGGTCATTGCGAGCGCCGAGATCGAGTAAGCGGCGAGTTGCCGTTGCCTGATCCAAGCCCAGCCGGGCTGCTATCTCAATCCGGTCGAGGCGCCTACGCCGCCTTGACCCCGGCGATGTAGCCACCGACCTCACTGCGAAGCTGTTCGGCTTGCCGGGAAAGTTCCTGCGCGGCGCCCAGGACCTGATTGGCCGCGGCGCCGGTGTCGTTGGCACCCTGGCTGACGCCGACGATGTTCGACGAAACCTCCTGGGTGCCGGTAGCAGCCTGTTGCACGTTGCGGGCGATCTCCTGCGTGGCGGATCCCTGTTGTTCGACTGCCGCGGCAATGGCGGCGGCGATAGCGCTGATTTCACCGATCGTCGTGCTGATTCCGCGAATGGACTCCACCGCATTCCTGGTCGCGGTCTGGATCTGGGTGATTTGGCGGCCGATGTCGTCGGTCGCCTTGGCGGTCTGCGTGGCCAGGCCTTTGACCTCGGAAGCGACCACGGCGAAGCCCTTGCCGGCATCACCGGCCCGGGCCGCCTCGATCGTCGCGTTCAGCGCCAGCAGGTTGGTCTGGCCGGCGATGTTGCTGATCAGGCCGACGACTTCGCCGATCTTGTGGGCACCCTCGGCCAGCGCCTGCACCACGTCGTCGGTGCGCTTGGCATCCTCCAGCGCCTTGCCCGCGACCTTCGCCGACTGCGCCACCTGGCGCGAGATTTCGGTGATCGAGGACGTTAACTCCTCGGCCGCAACCGCCACCGTCTGCACGTTGGCACTGGCCTGCTCCGCTGCCGCGGCGACCGTGGTGGATTGCTGCGTCGTCTGACCAGCGGTGCCGGTCATCGATTGCGCGGTGGCCTGCAATTCGGTAGCCGCCGAAGACACGTGTCCGACCAATTCCCCGGCCTTGGCCTCAAACGCCCGGGTCAGCGCGTCAAGCCGCTGCGTCCGCTGGTCCTTGGCGTCGCGCTCGGCTGCCTGTTCCGCGGTCAGACGAGCGGTCTGGATGGCGTTTTGCTTGAACACCTCAACCGCGCGCGCCATGTGGCCGATCTCATCACTGTTCTCGCGTGCCGGGACTTCGACATCATGATCGCCTTGCGCCAAGCGTGTCATCGCCTCGGTCATGCTGGCAACCGGACGCGCAATGCCGCGGCCGATGACGAAGGCCAGGGCGATACCGATCAAGCCGGCGACGCCAGCCACGATCGCCTGAAGCCACATGGTCCAGCCTGCGTCGGCTTTCGAGGAGGCCGCATTTTCGTCGAACCCTTGCTGCAGCGACGCCAGCGCCTCGTCAGTCCGTTTCTGCATCGATGTGATAGCCGGCCGCAATCCATTGTTCAGGCGATCAGTGCCTTCGATCAGACTGGCCGAAGCCCGTTCAAAGCTGACCGCGTATGCCGTGAGGGCTTGGCGAACCGGACCGACCAGCGGTTTCACACCGTCGTCCGCTAGCTGCTCGAAACTGTCCAGCGCCGCTGTCGCCTTCGCCTGGCTTGCCTTGAAGGTTGCCGGCCCCTTGGGATCGAGCGTCGCGAGGAAACGCCAATTTGCCACCCGCACCAGAAGCATCGCTGCGTCCACCTGTCCGGCCGCCAGTGACAGCTTCGCGTCGGCTCCGGCAACGCTGACGTCGACCAGCCGTCCGGTTGCCGCGGTCAGCACGTCACCGCCGGTAAACAGCTTCGCCCGTTCGGCGTATCCGGTCTGATAGGCCCGCACAAACGCCTCACGCTCGGTGATGGCCAGGCGGAGCGCCGCGGCAATCTCGCCGTATAGCTTGCGATGCTGCTCGGACGATGTCGCCTGGGCGGCTTCGGCCAACAGTGTCGAGGCGCGCGCTTCGGCCTGGGTCATTTCATTCAACGACGCCGGATTGGCCTCGATACGGAACCGGTTGGCGGCTCGCTGGATTTTATCGAATTGTCTGTCGATCTGCTGCACCCGCACCACGTTGGCGGTGATCGCCTCCATCTTGCCGACCGATTGCGTCACATCCGACAAGCCAACCATGCCGAACGCGGCAATCCCCAGGCCCAGCGCAACCAGCGTGGCAAATCCAGCAAAAAGTCGCGCGCGTAAACCGAGACGAAGGAACTGCATTGGGCCTCCAAAGGGGCGTGTTCGGACGCCTCTGGTTAGGCCATGGAGGTTAAGCAAGTGCTAAGGCAAGGCGGTTGGCGAGCCGGCTCAAGCCGCTTCGGCCATCGCCGCAAACGGGCACCCAGCGCAGCCCATGTCGCACAGCCGGCCGCCGGAGCCGCTGCACAGTCCCGGGCCGAGCCGCCTGGCCCGCCGCACCAGGCCGGCCAGCGCGGCGATGAAGCCGGCATCCGCGTTCTGCGTCGGCACCCGGAAGTAGCCGGGAACGCCCATCTTGTCGGCCAGTTCGCGGTATTCGACGTCGAGTTCGACCAGGGTTTCGGTGTGCTCCGAGACGAAGGCGATGGGCACAACCAACACTGCGGTCTTGTCCCTAGCGGCGCGCTCGACCTCGCCGTCGGTGCTGGGTTCGATCCATTTTTGCGGCGTGGCGCGGGACTGGTAGCAGATGGTGTGGTCCACCGTGGCGCCCCACGCCGCCAGCACCGCGGCGACGGTCTGCTCGACCTGCCACTGATAGGGATCGCCGCCCTTGATGATGACCTCGGGCAGGCCGTGCGCGGAGAACAGCACGCGCAGCGGCACCGTGCTGTCGAGGGTGGTCCGGGCGCGTTCGTAGGCGGCGCTGACGAGTGCGGCGGTGGCGGCGGCGAACGCCGGGTCCACCGGGTAGCAGCAGAGCATGGTGGTTTGCGCCGCCAGCCCGGCGCGCGCGGCGGCCTGTCGCCACGCAAGTAACGAACTGCCGGTGGTCGTGGTCGAATACTGCGGATAGAGCGGCAGCAGCATGATCTCGTCGGGTGCCCAGGCCTTGACCGCGCGGGCTGCCTCCAGGCTGAACGGGTGCCAGTAGCGCATGGCGATGAAGCAGCGTGCATCGACCTCGGG
Source organism: Rhodopila sp. (assembly GCF_965277825.1). Classification (NCBI taxonomy): domain Bacteria; kingdom Pseudomonadati; phylum Pseudomonadota; class Alphaproteobacteria; order Acetobacterales; family Acetobacteraceae; genus Rhodopila; species Rhodopila sp. The sequence goes on from NZ_OZ255846.1 coordinate 3,725,666, forward strand.
CAGCGCGGTCTGCAGGGCGGTTGCCTGTTGCTGGGTCAGCCCAAGCAGCGGTGACTGGCCGCCGAGCAGGGCATAGTTGGCGGTGGCGGGGGCGACGCGAGCTCGGGCGATGATGCGGGCAAGAAACGGTCGCACGAAGAACGGCACCCGCAGGATCGCCGGATCGCTGAACAGGTTGAGCAGGAACGGCCGGATGGCCTCGGGCCGGTCCGGGCCGCCGAGGTTGAACAGGACGATGGCAAGCTTATCCGGCACGAACCTGCTCCAGCAGCGCCGCCACGTGTTCGGGCGGGGTCTGCGGCACTATCCCGTGGCCCAGGTTGAAGATGAACGGGCGGCCTTTCATGGCGTGCAGGATTGAAGCTGTTTCCGCCGCCATCGGCGCACCGCCGGCGACCAGCGCCAGCGGGTCGAGGTTGCCCTGCAGCGCCATCCTGGGCGGCAGCATCGCCGCTACCTTGGCGATATCGCTGCCGGTGTCGACGCCGATGGCGTTCACGCCGGTGGCGGCGTAGTCGCCCGCCAGCAGTGCCGCCAGCCGGGGAAAGCCGATCAGCGGCAGCCCCGGATGGCGCGCCTGCAGCGCCGCCACGATGCGGGTGGCTGGCGCCACGCAATGGGTGCGGAACAGCGACGGCGACAGCACGCCGGCCCAGGAGTCGAACAGCATTAGGACCTCGGCGCCGGCGCTGGCCTGGGCGGAGAGGTATTCGATGGTGGCTTCGGTCAGCACGTCCATCAGCCGGCCGAACAGTGCCGGCTGAGCATAGGCCATGGCGCGCACGGCGGCAAAATCCTTCGAGCCGCCGCCTTCGACCATGTAGCAGGCGACGGTGAAGGGGGCGCCGGCGAAGCCGATCAGGGTGGTGTCGGCGAAGCCTTCCGCGGCCAGTCCGGCTCGCACCAGGCGGACGGTTTGCATGATCGGCGCAAGCCGGTCGGCAACCCTGGCCGGGTCAAGGGCTTCGACGCCGGCGGCATCGCGCAAGGGCGGCAGCACCGGCCCCTCGCCCTGCTTGTATTCCAGTCCGTGGCCCAGCGCCCAGGGCAGCATCAGGATGTCGCTGAACAGGATCGCCGCGTCGAAGCGATAGCGTCGGATCGGCTGCAGGGTGACCTCGGCGGCGAGGTCGGGGGTGGTGCAGAGCGCGACGAAATCAGGGACGCCGGCGCGCACCTTGCGGTATTCGGGCAGGTAGCGCCCGGCCTGGCGCATCAGCCACACCGGTGGTGGCCACACCGCTTCGCCGTTCAAGCTGCGCAGCAAGGGTTTCATCGGAACGTCCATTCATCGCAGGTGGCACCGTTCCGACTGTGTCCAAGCTATCGGCGCGACGGTCAAGCGACGAACGCACACTCCCGCATGCCGCCTGGGGGGGGTGCCGAGGCCGCGGAATATGGCCATGGCCTCGAGCGAGGCGGCGGCACGGGCCATGGCGCCGGGCCAATCGCCTGGCTGGTCCTGGCGGAAGATGGTCAATCCGGGGTACCAGGGACTGTCGCGGCGCCCGCTGAGCCAGCGCCAGCAGCCGTCGTAGCGATCCAGCAGGAACACCGGCTTGCCGAGCAATCCGGCCAGGTGCACGACGGAGGTATCGACGCTAATCACCAGATCGAGTGCGGCGATGATGGCGGCGGTGTCGGCGAAATCCGTCACCTCCGACATCGGGTCGAAGATCTCGGCGCCCGGCGGGAGGGTCTGGCGGGCGGCCGGGCCGGCTTGCAGGCTGACGAAGGTCACGCCGGGCACGTCGAGCACCGGCTGAAACGCCGCCAGGCCGGCGCTGCGCCGGCGGTCCAGAGTGCCGAAGCCGGGCAGCGAGGGGCGCGCCTGGCCGGCCCAGACCAGGCCGACGCGCAGATCGCCGAGCGGCAGCCGGCCGGCCCAATGGCGCAGCAGATTTGGGTCCATCGCGACCTCCGGCACCGCGGGGATGCTGGCGACCGTGGTGCCGAACACCCGGGGCAGGCTGAACATCGGGCAGACCAGGTCATGCGCCGGCAGGCGGCGGCGGTCGGTGACCACGGCGGCGACGCCCGGCGCAGCGGCCATCAGCCGCGCCAGCGGCCGGGGCACGAAAGCCACAACCCGCGCGCCGCGGGCGGCGAGCAGCGGTATGTAGCGCAGGAACTGCAGGGTGTCGCCGAAGCCGTCCTCATGCAGCGCCAGGATAGTCATCCCGGTCAGCCGGTCTCCGGGGTTCAAGGAGGGCATCAGCCGGCCGGGTTCGACCAGCGGCACTTCGGCAAGGTCGAGCCTGGCTTCGTAATCGGTCCAGGCCTCGGTCCAGCGGCCAGCCTTCAGCAGTGCGACCGCGCGGTTGACCAGGTGGCGCGGATCGCCGCCGCCGATCACCACGGCGCGGTCGTGGGCGGCGATTGCCTCGTCGAAGCGGCCCTCGATCTTCAGCACCATGCCGAGGTTGGACCAGCTTGGCGCGGCGTCCGGGTTCAGTGTGACGGCACGATGGAAACTCTCCGCCGCCGCGACGAACCGGTTGAGCTCGGCTTGCGCCAGCCCGCGCAAGTGGTGGCCGGCGGCGCTGTCCGGGCGGTCTTGCAGGATGCGTTCGGCTTCGCCGGGCTGGCCGTTGTCGAGCAGGAAACTGGCGAAGCCGAGGCGCAGGGCGTCATCGTCTGGGGCGAGCCGCATGCAGGCGCGGAACTGGCGGGCAACCAGGGTGCGGGGCAGAGGTGGGCGCAGCCGGGCGAAGTCGGCGCAGGGATGATCCGGCTGGGAACGACCGGTGGCGGCCTGGTTGAGGATCGGCGCGGCGCGGTCACTCTCGCCCATCGCGGCGACCGCCAGACCTAGCATGCGCAGCGCCTCGGGGTCGGCGGGATCGTCCGCCAAGGTGGCTTGGGCGGCGGCCTCGGCCTGGTGCCAGGCGCCGGAGGACAGCAGCCGAGCGACCGCCGCCAGTTGTTCAGGTGACGCCATCGCCTGGTCTCCGCGAAAGCGCCAGGATGACTGATCAAGGTTAACAGCGGGTTAGCGGCGGCGGTCCGTGGGGGCGGCTCGTGGGGGCCGCGTCGCAGTGTTGTTGGCGGCAATCCGAAACGTAATTTGCATGCTGCTTCCGGCGGACCATTTCGGCTAAGTATACCAGCGTACCATGCCCAGGCGACGTGTCCATGTGCGTACGCCGCCAACCTCCGGCCGACGAAAAGACCCTGCATGAACGGACAGCCCTCGCCGCACCGGCACGACCGGCCGGAGCCCGATCGCGGCGCGATGCTCGCCAGGCTGGCTGCCTACCAGACGCCTTCGGCCGGGCGCAGCGTGGCTCAGCTTGGCATCACCGCCGCGCCGTATGCGGCGTTGCTGGGGCTGATGTATTACGCCTATTACCACCTGTCGCCCTGGCTGAGCCTGGCGCTGGCGGTGCCGGCCGCGGGGCTGGTGGTGCGGCTGTTCATCATCCAGCACGATTGCGGCCACGGGGCGTATTTCCGCTCGCGCTGGGCCAACGAGACGGTTGGCTGGCTCTGCGGGCTGACAACGTTCACGCCATATGCGCTGTGGCGCCGCCACCATGCCATGCACCACGCGGTGTGGAACAACCTGGACAAGCGTCCGAGCGGCGGCGACATCTACTCCGGCTGCCTGACGCTGGCCGAGTATGAGGCGTTCTCGCCATGGCGCCGGTGGCTATACCGCGTCGCGCTGCATCCGCTGGTGTCGCAACTGCTGCTGCCGCCGGTGGTGTTCATCCTGCTCTACCGCATCCCGCTGGACGCCCCGCGCGGTTGGCGCAAGGAACGCATTAGCGTCTGGCTGACCAACCTGGGCATCGGCGGGTTCCTGCTGACGCTGACGCTGTTGCTTGGGTGGCAGCCGGTGCTGGTCGTGCAACTGCCGGTCATTACGCTGGCCTCGATCATCGGTGTCTGGCTGTTCTCGGTGCAGCATCGGTTCGAGCATACATTGTGGGCGCGGCAGACCGAGTGGACCGCGGCCGGCGCGGCGCTGTACGGCAGTTCCTGGCTGCGGCTGCCGAAGGTGCTGCAGTGGTTCACGGGAAATATCGGCTTCCATCATGTGCACCACCTGATGCCTCGGGTGCCGAATTACCGGTTGCAGGCGGCGCACCGGGCCGATCCGGCGTTCGCCGCCCATGTCACCGGGCTGACGCTGTGGCAGGCGCTGCGCGCGCCCAGCTTCACGCTGTGGGATGAGGCGCGCGGTGCGATGGTTCGCTTCCCGCGGAATCTGGGCGCCGGGCGGCGGCGGGCTGGGGTTAGCGGCGGGTGACGCGGCCGATCATGCCGCCACGCAGGTCGAGCGGAAGGCGGGGTCATCGGCGCGGGTGTCGAGTAGCCTGCGTGCCAATGTCGAGACCGAAGCGGCGCTGTAGGGCTTGGCGATAAATCCGTCGCGTGCGCCGAGCTGGTTCTTCAAGCTGTCGGGACGGCCGCTGACATAGATCACCGGCAAATTCTGATAGCGTTGCTTGGCCGCCGTTGCCACCGTATTGCCGTCAGCCAGGCCGGGCATGGCGATATCTGTGATCAGCAGGTCGAACGTGCCGGGCTGGGCGATCAGGCCGAGCGCGTGGTCGCCGTTGGTGGCCAGGACGACGTCGAAGCCGTCTTCCAGGAGGAATTCGGCGATCCACAGGCGGATCAGGTATTCGTCCTCGACGACCAGGATGCGTTGGGTCATGGACGCGGCCGGGGGATCAGTTGCAAGCGGGCGCATCGACCTCCATCCGGGGTATGAAACCATCAACGGTAGCTGTTTTCGGGCATGACTTCGTAAACTTCAAGCAAACAGATCGTTCGCTTCCGTGAAAAATATTGCGCTTGCGTTAAGCTTCGTTATTACGCCGTCACCATGAGTTATTTCAGGGCTGAAGGCCGCGGAATCCGGTGGGTCGGCCGAAATGCGCGCGCGCCACATAGGTTGCGTGGTTAAGCTGCAGCGCCGAAATGTGCGAGTTGTACATTGCCACGTCGCGGAAGTAGCGCTGCAGCCGGCTGGCTTTCCTGGTGGGCGCCGAGAGCGCGTTCTGGAACAGCAGCTCGACCGCCTGGCGCCCCAGTCCGCCGGCCTGCTGGGCCAGTGCCCAGAGCCGCAGATTGTCTTCGACGCTGATCGGCGTGCGATCGCGCTGCCAGCGCCGGCAATAGTCCATGTAGCGCTGTGCGACGCCGTAGAGAATGGTCTCCGCCGCCTCGGTCATCGCCAGCGCCTGGCCGAACGGTCGCAGGTAATCCGGATGGTCGGCCCATGGCAGGCTTGGGTCGGCCAAGGAACGATTGGCCAGCATCAGGGCCTCAAACTCGTCGAGCGCGGCCCACGCGGCGCCGACAACCGGGGCCACCAGCGAGCAATGATAGGGGCCCATGAGGCGCCCGAGATACATCGGGTTGTTGTGCAGCCGTGTGCCTGGCGTGCCGTGCTCCATGCCGTCGGGGCGCGCCGCCATCCAGTCGAGCCGCACCGCCATGTTATCGGGCACGAAGGCATCGGTCACCCGCGCGCTGTTGGAGCCGCTGGCGCGCATGCCCAGGGTGCGATCGCCGCCCCAGTCGTCGAGGATCTGGAACGCGGCGCGCGGCACCACGACCTGGCGCGCCTCGCCGGTGGGGGGATCGAGCAGCGCGCCGCACAGCAGATGCGTGGCGTAGGGGATGCCGGAGCAGTAGTTCCACTGTCCGTTGAGGATGTAGCCGCCCGCGACCGGGCGCAGCGTGCCCATGGTCGCCGGCCGGTGCGGGGCGATGAAGTGGCCATCGGCGCCGAACAGTTCGCGCTGCGCCTGCTCGGGCCAGTGTGAGCCGACGACGTAGGCGTGCGAGCCGCCGAGCGAGAGGCACCAGCCGGCGGCGGGATGGCCGCGGGAGACCTCGACGATCAGGCGGTAGCTGGTTTCGAGGTCGAATTCGTAGCCGCCGAACAGCCTGGGCTGGGTGATGCGGTAGAATCCGGCGCGGAGGAACGCCTGGTGGGTCTCGGGCGCGTAGCAGCCGCGCTCGTCGGCCTCGTCCTGCTGCTGGCGCAGCAGCGGGCGCAGGGCGATGGCTCGGTCGAACAATTGGTCCGGGGTCAGGCCGGGTTCGGGGACCGGGATCGTCGCGGGTCTTGCGGTGGTGGAAAGGTCCAGGTTCACGAGGTTGCTCCGGGCGGCCAAGGCGGCTGATACTACCCCGTTCAGGCGGCAGGCCAACCGGTCGCGCGGGGTGCCTGGTGCGGTGGGCCGGAGCGAGCGATCCGATGCGCGCAGCGTTCGATCCGATGCGCGTAGTGATCGACCCGACGCGCGTAGCGATTGATCCGGGTTGATCGCCGGTATCGAGGCGGCGGCGCGTCGCCGCGGACCTGGACACGCCATGACCGGCGTGGTTGAAGGCGGCCCGGGGGTGCGCCTGTCAGGTGATCGCGCCGCGCAACGGACCATGCAAAGCGCGCGTGCGGCCTGTCCAACGAGGAGCCAAAGTATTGCCCGGCTGTGGAGCCAGCCGGGGACGTTCCGCGGCGCCTGCCGCCACACCATGGTTTGTTGTCAGACAACGATCGTTGAACGGCACCGGTCAGAACCGCGTTTTATGCTGACCGGCGCCACTGAAGGAAATGCCGATGCGCCTTGCCCTGATTGCCCTGTTGTTGCCGCTCGCCCTGGCGGGCTGCCTGTCCTTCAGCAGCAGCGATCCGCCGCCGCCGGCCAACCACACCACCGTGGTGGCGCCCCCGGCACGCTGAAGTCCTAACGCTGTCCTGATGCGGCCTGGCGTGCGCTGATCCAGCGCGCCGGGCCCATCACCTGGCCGGCGAACAACACCCCTATCGAGGCGACCGGCAGGCCGGCGTCGCGCAGTGTCTCGGCGGTCCAGGTATTGCAGGTGTAGAGACCGTCATAGGTGGTGCGCGCGGCATAGAACACGCTTCCCGGATAGGGTCCCTCGGCCAGCAACAGCGGGCGGCCGGACGGCGAAAGCTCGAGCTCGCGCCAGATCCTGCCTTGGATCCGGCGCATGGTGCGGCCGGACAGATGCAGCACTACGACGTTGTGTGCCCCGAACGCCTGTTCCGGGGTCGACGCCAGCGCGGTCATCAGGAGTGCGCTGTGGCTCGGCAACAGGGCTGCCAGCATGGCGCCGAAGCTTTGTTCTCGGTTGACCACGAACTGGCGTTCGCCGAAGCCGAAGGTCAGGAAGCGCACGCCGGGGAAGCCTTGCGCGAGCGCCGAAAGCGGGGCAGCGAGCGCGGTGACCGGCAGGCTGATATCGGTGTGCCAACCGCGTCCGATGACGTAGATCACCGCGTTGTCCGAGGTGTCGGCTTGGGCAGGTTGGGCGGCTTGGGCCTTTGGGGCGGCTTGGGCCGGTGTCGCGCTTTGGTTCGTCGCGCTTTGGTTCGTCGCGGTTTGGTTCGTCGCGGTTTGGTTCGTCGCGGTTTCAGGCGGCGCTGTTTCAGGCGGCGCGGAACAGCCGGCGACGACGAGCAGCCCGGCAAGGCAGGCGAGGACCGACCGGCGACGTAGCATGATGACGCAGGCCTCTCCGCATGCAATCCATGGCAGAAGCGGCCCTTGCACGTCGACCGCATCTGACTGGACAATAGCGCAAGCAAAAGCATTGTCCCAAGGCCAACATGATTCCTCGTATCGACTTCGATCCGTCTGCCGCCGCGCCACTCGATGGTATCCGCGTGGTCGATCTGTCCCGCCTGGTGGCCGGCAACATGGTCAGCCTGCAGCTTGCCGATCAGGGCGCCGAGGTGATCAAGATCGAGGATCCGAAACTGGGCGATCCGCTGCGCGCGTGGCGCGTCAAAGGGTTGTCGTTGCACTGGAAAGTGTACGCGCGGAACAAGAAGAGCCTGGCCATCAACCTGCGGGCGCAAGCTGGCCGCGATGCGCTGCTGGATCTGCTGGCGACCAGTCAGGTGCTGATCGAGAACTATCGGCCCGGCACGCTGGAGCGGATGGGGCTTGGGCCTGAGGTGCTGCACGCGCGCAACCCAGGCCTGATCATCGTGCGGATCACCGGTTTCGGCCAGGACGGGCCGTATCGTGACCGGCCCGGCTTCGGCACGCTGGTGGAGGCGATGTCGGGGTTCGCCGCCAAGAACGGCTATGGCGACCGTCCGCCGGTGCTGCCGCCGCTGGCGATGGCCGACATGGTCTCCGGGCTGTACGGCGCCTATGCGGTGATGATCGCGCTGCGTGTGGTTGAGCGCGGCGGACGCGGCCAGGTGATCGACCTGCCGCTGCTGGAGCCGATGATCTCGGTGCTTGGGCCGGACGCGGCGACCTTTCGGGTATCAGGCGACAAGCCGGCGCGCACCGGCAGCCGATCGCTGACCACTTCGCCGCGCAATGTCTACCCGACCAGCGACGGGCGGTTCATTGCGATCTCGGCCTCGATCCAGGCGATGGCGGAGCGGTTGTTCCGCGCGATCGGGCGGCCCGAAGTGATCGAGGATCCCAGGTTCCGCACCAACACCGACCGGGTGCGCAACATCGATGCGTGCGACGGCATTGTCGCCGACTGGATCGCTGAGCGCACGCTGGCGGAAAACATGGCGGTATTCGAGGCGGCCGAGGTCACCGCGACGCCGATCTATGAGATCGATCAGTTGCTGGATGATCCGCATGTGCAAGCGCGCGGGGTGATCGTCGAGGCGCCCGACGCGGAGGCGGGTTCCGTGCTTATGCACAACATTATTCCGCGGCTGTCGGACACCCCCGGCAAGCTGCGTTCGCCGGCCCCTGACCTGGGGCAGCATACCGCCTCGGTGCTGCAGTCGATCGGCTACGATGCGGACAGGCTGGCGGCGCTGGCGGCCGATGGGGTGATCAAGGAGGGCTGACGATGCGCGACGACCTGCCGGTGTGGCGATCCCTGATGTTCATTCCGGTGACGGCGGAAAAATTCGTCCGCACCGGTGCCGATCGCGGTGCCGACGCGATCATCCTGGACCTGGAGGATGCCGTCGCGCCGTCGCAGAAGGATCAGGCGCGGACGCTGATCGCGGCGGCAATTCCTCAGGTCGCGCGCAACGGCGCCGATGTGGTGGTGCGGGTCAACCGGCCGTGGCGGCTGCTGGTGCGGGATCTGGAGGCGGCGGTGATCATGGGCGTTCACACGCTGATGCTGACCAAGGTGGACAGCCCTGAACACGTGATAGCGTGCGGCGAGATCGTTACGGAACTGGAAGATGAGCGAGGGCTAGCGGCGGGCGGCATCAGGTTCATTGCGCTGGTGGAGAATGCGGCCGGGTTCTTTCGCATCGAGCAGATTGCCCGCTGCCATCCTCGGCTGGTCGGCATCAGCCTGGGGTCGGAGGATTTTGCCGCCGATGTCGGCATGCAATCGGAGCCCGAGGGGCTGTTCTATCCGAAGCAGCAGACGATCTTCGCCGCACGGGCGGCCGGGATCATGCCGATGGGGTTCATCGGCTCGATCGCCGATTTCCGGGACCAAGAGGCGTTTCGCGCGATCGTGCGGCGGTCTCGGCGGCTGGGGTTCATGTGCGCCAGCGCGGTGCATCCGTTGCAGGTCGCGGTGCTGAACGAGGAGTTTTCGCCCGATCCGGCCGAGGTGGAACGGGCGCGCCGGATGATCGTGGCGTATGACGAGGCGTATGCCAGGGGGCTGGGGGCAGTGCAGTTCGAGGGCGCGATGATCGACGTTCCCGTGGTGGACCGGGCGCGTTCCGTGGTGAAGCGGGCGGCGGCATTGGGCGCTCGGGTGAGGGCGTGAGGGGCGGGGTGTGGTCGTCCGCGTCCCGACGCTTTCTCACGCCAAGCTGGGGTTGCGAGGCCGCAAGTCGTGGGTGACCGGGCCAAGCCCGGTCACCCACGGTTTGGATTGCCGAGCCCGGTCATGACACGGTTGGATTGCCGAGCGCGGTCATGACACGGTTTGGGTTGCCGAGCTCGGTCATGACACGGGGGCGTGCGCGGTCATGTGGTGGGCGGGTCAGTGGGCGTCGCGGTGACTGATCGCCCAGACGTAGTCGGCGACCGCGGCGACGTCGGCCTGCGAGAGCTGTGCCCCGCCCATCGGCGGCATCGCGCCGGTGTGGTCCTTGGGTTTCGGAACGCCGCTTTCGATGGTGCGGGTGATCGCCGGCACGCTGCCGTCGCCCCAGCTCCATTTGTTGTCGGCCAAGTTGGACCCGACCTCGGAGCCCATGGCGTCGGTGCCGTGACATCCGGCGCAGGTACCGCCGTGGGCGCCGTGGAAGATCTGCTCGCCGAGGGTGACCTGGTCGGGTGATCCGCCGGGCGGGGTCGGTAGCGGCTTGCCGGCGTCAGGATGGATGCCTTCGGGCGGCGGCACGTTTGCCGAGGCCGCTGCCAGGGTGGCGGAGGGCGCCGCAGCCGCGGCGAGCTTGGCGGCCTTGTTGCCGCCCTGATAGGTTACCTTCCAGATCCGGCCGCCAATGTCGTCGGAGATATACATCGCGCCATCGGGGCCGACCGCGAGGCCGGTCGGACGGTGCAGTGCGCGGCCGGGTTGCTTGTCGGGGCCGGCGAAGCCGTCGGCGAAGACCATGAACGGGCCCGCGGCTTTGTCATTGGCCAAAGGCTGGAACACGATGGCGTAGCCGCCCTGTGGGCCCGGCGCGCGGTTCCACGAGCCGTGGAAGGCGATGAAGGCACCCCCCTTGTAGGCCGTGGGGAACTCGTTACCCAAGTAGATCACCATATCGTTCGGCGCCCAGTGCGCCGGGAACGCGGCGATCGGTTCCTGCTTGTGGGCACAGACGCCGAGTTTCTTGCCGCCGTCGCCGCCATATTCCGGCGCCAGCACGAGCTTCTTCTGGTCGTAGTCGTAGTAGCATTCGGGCCAGCCGAAATCGGCGCCGCGCTGCAGGTGGACGAGTTCCTCGGCCGGCTCGTTCTGGCCCTCGGTCTGGTTGTAGAGCTTGGGGAAATTCTCCCACAACTGGTCGCGGCCGTGCTGGGTGCCGATCAGGCGCCCGGCGGCGTCGAACGAGAAGCTCTCGCCGTTGCGCAAACCGGTGGCGAAGCGTTCGGCCGGGGAGAAGTGCTGGTTCAGCTTGTTGGCGTCGTAGCGCCAGATGCCGCCGCGGGTCAGCAATTCGGTACACGGCGTGACGCCGGGCACGTTCGGCATGCGGTTCTCGCTCTGGCAGGAATTTGTCGCCGATCCGAGGTCGACATAGAGGTCGCCTTTGGGATCGATGCCGAACGGGTGCATCGGGTGATCGCCGGTGACCGGCATGCCGGAGACGATGGTCTCGGGCTTGGTGGTCGGAGCGGTGCCGTTGGCCGGCAGCTTGTAGCGGACGATGCGGTCGTTGGTCTCGGCGTAGACGTAGCCCTTGTAGATGCCGATGCCGGTGCCGCCGTGGTCGCCATCCGCGGCGGTCGGGCCGAAGCGGACGGTCTTGTCAGCCTGTCCGGCGCCCTTGGCGGCTTGCAGGGCGATCAGGAAGCCGCCTGCCGGAGGGGTGTCGTTATGGTAATAGCGGCCACTCCAGGTGTTGGCGTAGAGCACTCCATCCGGCGCCACGGCCATCTGGCGGACGTGGCCCAGCTTGTCGGCGAAAACCGACGCGCAGAAGCCCGGGGGGAGGGTGATGCCACCGGCATCGCCCGGGCAGGCGGTGGGCTGTGCCGGTTGCGCCGACTGGGTCTGGGCCTGGGCCGGCGTGCCGAGACCGAGCAACAGCGTGGTGGCGAGCGCGGTGGCGGCGGTCAGCTTGGACTTTCCGGCGAATCTTGTCTGAGAGTTCATTGGCGCAAACTCCTTGGATCGGGTTGGATCGGTGGTCTCGACAGAACCAACGGTCGTGCCACCGGACTACAACTGCGCGAAAATCAGCGAGTCGGCAAGCCGGCGAAATACCGTTACACTACCGGGTGGAATTGTCGCGGCCGAGACGACCGATAGCTCGTTGGCGTCTTGTATTCGTCCGAACTGATAGCCACTAACATTTATAGCGTTCACTTGAGCTTCGGCTTTGCGCGCTTGAGAGATGTTTGTGCTCCCGCCGGTGAAGGGATGCACGCATGTCAAGCGCGGCGCCAATACAAACCACTCGTAATCGGTTGCTCGCGGCCCTGCCGCCACCCGATCTGGCGGCGGTGCTGCCCAAGATGCGTCGGGTCCAACTGACCGTGCGCGACAGTCTGATCGTGCCGGAAAAGCCGATCGAGGCGGTGTACTTTGTCGAAAGCGGATGGGTCTCGCTGGTGTCGACGCTGGAGGACGGCGCCCAGGCCGAGGTTGGGCTGGTCGGCCGCGAGGGGATGGTCGGCGCACCGCTCATCGTCGGCGTGGAAAGTGCCTTCGAGGAAGCGTTTGTGCAGGCCGATGGCTGCGGGCTGCAGATCCAAACCCGAGCCTTCAATGAGCTTTTGCAACAGACCCCGGCGTTGCAAACGCTGCTGTATCGCTACAGCGAAGCGATGCGGTCGCAGACCACCCAGACCGCGGCTTGCAATGGGCGCCACCCGCTGGAGCAGCGCCTCGCCCGGTGGCTGTTGATGGCGCACGATCGCGCCGATGGCGATGAGCTTCCGGTCACCCAGGAGTTCCTGGGGCTGATGCTGTGCGTCTATCGCCCGACGATCACCGTGGCGGCTGGCATCCTGCAACGCGCGGGGATCATCCGCTATTCCCGGGGCCATGTCGAAGTGCTGGATCGCGCTGCGCTGGAGGCGACGTCATGCGATTGCTACGGCACCGTCAAACGTCGATTTGATCACTTGCTTGGGGGGTAGGTTCGGCGAAATGTATGGTCTCGAACAGTCGTGAAGATTCCGCGGTCACACATTAAGCTGGTTGAACTTGCGCGGTGCGGAGCGAGGCATGGATAACGAGGAGCGGCACGCCGCGCTGATCCCGCAACACGTTGGTCGCCGGCAAGCAGCGGCGCACCGCTTCAGTCTCGGCCAGACGCTGGTGTTCACCCCGGGCGCGGAGTTCATGATTCGCATTCCGGCGCGCTGCACCGTTGCCCGGCTGTTGCCGAAAGAGGGCGCCGAATTTCAATATTACGTCCGCACCGAGCTTGATGGGCAGTTGCGTCGCGTCTGGGAGAGTCAGCTTGTCGCGTCCGCGATAGTCGGCGTGGGGACGGAACGGCCGGGCTGAGCGCCACGCAGAGACCGAGACGCTGATTGCGAAATTGACAGGTGGGCAGGCGGGTAGCCGGTCGGAGCTCGGCTCGGTGCCCGATCGCCAATGAAGCGGCGGCAGTTTCTTCGCTTGCATTCCGCGCCTCGGCATCCAAACATCGCATCATGATCGGCTTCGACTCCGGTTTCGCCGCTCGCGTCAAGGCCGTCCTGGGTCCGACCAACACCGGCAAGACGCATCTGGCCATCGAGCGGCTGCTGGCGCACTCGTCCGGAATTATCGGCTTCCCACTACGGTTGCTGGCGCGGGAGAACTACGACCGCATGGTGGCGATCAAGGGTGCGCGGCACGTCGCCCTGATCACCGGCGAGGAAAAGATCATCCCGCCCGAGGCGCGCTGGTTTTCCTGCACCGTCGAGGCGATGCCGCTGGATCGGCATGCCGAATTCGTCGCGGTGGATGAAATCCAGCTTTGCGCCGATCCCGACCGCGGCCACGTGTTCACCGACCGCCTGCTGCACGCGCGTGGCATGGTGGAGACCATGCTGCTGGGAGCCGAGACGATCGCGCCGCTGATCCGCCGTCTGGTGCCGTCGGCGCAGATCGAGACCCGGCCGCGGCTGTCGCAACTATCCTATGCCGGGCCGACCAAGCTGGTTCGGCTGCCGCCGCGGTCGGCCGTGGTGGCGTTCAGCGCGGCGGAGATCTACGCGCTGGCAGAGCTGATCCGGCGCCGCAAGGGCGGTTGCGCGGTGGTGATGGGGCGGCTGTCGCCGCGCACCCGCAACGCCCAGGTGGCGCTGTATCAGGCTCGCGAGGTGGATTTCCTGGTCGCCACCGATGCCATCGGCATGGGGCTGAACATGAACGTCGATCACGTCGCGTTCGCTGGGCTGGGCAAGTTCGACGGGCATCGGCCGCGCCGACTGACCGCGTCGGAGGTGGCTCAGATCGCCGGGCGGGCCGGGCGCGGCATGAAGGACGGCAGCTTTGGCACCACCACGGAATGTCCGCCGATCGGCGATGACATCGTAGCCGCGGTGGAGGCGCATAGCTTCGAGTCGCTGGACATGCTGTGCTGGCGCAACAGCGAGCTGGATTTCGCCTCGCTGGATGGGCTGATCGACAGTCTGAATGCGCCGCCGCCGCGGCCGGGGCTGGTGCGCGGCAATCAGGCGTCGGACCTGGAGACGCTGACAGCGTTGTCGCGCGATCCGGAAATCCGCGGGCTGGCGCAGGGGCGGCGGCGGATGCGGCTGCTGTGGGATGCCTGTCAGATTCCGGATTTCCGCAAGCTGGCCGATGATACCCATGCCCGTTTGTGCGCCCGGGTGTTCGGCCATGTCGCTTCCGACACGCATTTGCCGACCGATTGGCTGGCGGGCCAGATCGACGCGCTGGACCGAGCCGACGGCGATATCGACACCTTGATGCAGCGGCTGTCGGGGGTGCGGGTGTGGTCGTATATCGCGGCCCGCTCCGACTGGGTGAGCGACACCGCGCACTGGCAGGGGCGGACGCGCGAGGTGGAGGACAAGCTGTCCGACGCGCTGCACGAAAGCTTGACCAGCCGGTTCGTCGATCGCCGATCGGCGCATCTGATGCGGCGGCTGGAGGAGGCCGACGGCCAGGCACTGTTGTCCGCGGTGACGCCTCGGGGCGAGGTGGTGGTCGAGGGTCACAGTGTCGGGCACATCGAGGGCTTCGCGTTTGTGCCCGACCCGCTGGCGGTGGGGGATGAGAAAAAGCTGGTGCTGCGCGCCGCGCGCAGAGCGTTGCACGCGGAAATGCCGCGCCGGGTCGGGGCGTTGGTGGGGGCGGCGGATAGTGAATTTGGCTTGACCGCCGATCATCTGGTGACCTGGGACCGGGTGGCGGTGGCGCGGCTGGTCCGCGGCGCGGTGCCGCTGCGGCCTCGGGTGCAGGTGCTGGACAGCGAGTTCCTTGACGGCACGGCGCGGCAGCGGATCGGCGACCGGCTGGGCGTCTGGCTGGAGCGACAGATCCGCGGCGACCTCGGGCCGCTGTTCGCCGCCGAGGCGATGGCGCGCGACCACCCTGCCCTGCGCGGGCCGCTGCACCGGCTGATGGAGTCGCTGGGGCTGATCCCTGGGCTGGACGAGGCCACATTGGCGCCCGAGATACGGCCTCGGCTGCGGGCGCTGGGCGTGCGTTCGGGACGATTCGCCTTGTTCATGCCGGCGCTGATGAAACCGCGGGCGACGGCGATGCGGGCTCGGCTATGGGCGTTGCAGCAGGCGATTCCGCTGCCGACGCTGCCGCCGGGCGGGCTGGTCTGCCTGCCGCTGCACCAGCCGGACTGGCCGGACGGGTTTGCCGCCATGGCCGGCTGGATCGAGGCTGGGCCGGTGCGGCTGCGACTTGACATCGCGGAGAAGATCGTCGGCGAGCTTGGTTATCGCTGCCGGCGCGGGCCGGCGGCGCTGCCGTCGGGGCTGGCCTCGCGGTTTGCGATCAAGCCGGACATGCTGCCGGCAGTGCTGCGTCAACTTGGTTTTCGGGTGTTGCCAGCGGCTGGGCTGGGGGTGGAGCAGGTCGGGCCGCCGGCGCCGCCGATGCTGATGCCATTGCGGCGGCGGCGACCGGTGATCGAGGAGCCGGCGCCGGCGGCGGTCGTCGCCGGGCCGTTCGCCGCGCTGGCGGTATTGCGACGAGGAGGCGTGCGATAGGCGGCGGACGCGACACCGAAGATCTGGATTGGCAGCGGCTGGACAAGTGGCTGTGGTGCGCCCGGGTGATGCGTGCGCGCACCGACTGCGCGGTGCTGGTGAGCCGCGGGTCGATCCGGATCAATCGTCAGCCGACCGCCAAGCCGCATGCCAGGCTGCGCATCGGCGATGTGCTGACCATTCCGGTGCATGGCAGGGTGCGTGTGCTGCGCGTTGCCGGTCTGGCGGGGCGACGCGGTCCCCCCAGCGAGGCCAGCCGACTGTATCTCGACCTTGGCGATGGCGATGACGGCGGCGATGATGGCGGCGCGGTCGGCGATGTGTCAGCAACATCTTGCATCGGCGTGGATTCGTCGGCATATCGCGGGCCATGATTGTCGGCTTCGCGCCGCGCATTTCCCACATTCAGGGGTTGCCCAATGACCTACGTGGTCACCGAAAACTGCATTCGCTGCAAATTCATGGACTGTGTCGAAGTCTGCCCGGTGGATTGCTTCTATGTCGGCGAGAACATGCTGGTTATCCATCCGGACGAATGCATCGACTGCGGCGTGTGCGAGCCGGAATGTCCGGCCGAGGCGATCCTGCCCGACAGCGACGACAAGGTCGCCGACTGGGTGGAGACAAACCGCAAATACGCGTTGCTGTGGCCGAACATAACGCGCAAGGGCGCTCCGCCGGACGATGCCGACGACTGGAAGGACAAGCCCGGCAAGGGTGAGATGTTCTCGCCGGAGCCCGGCAAGGCGTGAGGACCGGCCGGCTCGCCGGCGTGGGAACTCGGCGGGTGGGCAATCGGCTGGTGGGCAATCGGCTGGTGTGCAATCGGCTGATGTGCAATCGGCTGATGGAGACTCGGCTTTAGTCGCTGACTTGGCGCGATTTTTGTGTTATGGTCCTGCATTGTTCCGGTGATTGACTAGCGTTGATTGGCATCGATCAGCGGTTCCGGGTCATCTTGGCGTCCCGAGGGGCGCGGAAATCGGGGTGACGATTGTCCCTCAAGGTGTCTGGCGGTCGGGCACACTGGCTGACCGGGCAAACCGGCCGGCGGCCCGACGACTGCACCCGATCCACGTGCGGGTCAGCAGCCACCGGTCGGCGGCGTGGATATGGAAAGACAAGAATTCAGGTCCGCGGTGACCTGTACCGACCCCTTCAGGGGCGGCGGCTGGGGCGAGCGGGACGGCGGGCAACAATATGGGTGAGCAACAAACAGTGGAACAACTCTCCAATCGGGTGATTGAGCAGCCTGCCGGCGCGGGTCAGGCGTCGGAAGCGCGGCATGTCGTGCGGCCGGCGCACAATGGACCAAATCTGACGCCTCGGGCGATCGCCAAGGCGGAGATCTTCGCCGAGGGGGATTACGTGGTGTATCCGACGCACGGCGTCGGCAGGGTGGAACGCATCGCCGTCGAGGAGATTGCCGGCCACCGGCTTGAGCTGATCCACATCACGTTCGAAGAGAACCGCATGACGCTGCGGGTGCCGGTGCCGAAGGCGCGGACCGCCGGGTTGCGCAAGCTGGCCACGCGCAAGCTGTTCGACGAGGCGATGACCATTTTGCGCGGCCGGGCTCGGGTCAAACGCACAATGTGGTCGCGTCGGGCGCAGGAGTATGAGGCGAAGATCAACTCCGGCGATCCGTTGGCGATCGCCGAAGTGGTGCGTGATCTGCACCGCAACGCCGGGCAGCCGGACCAGAGCTTTTCCGAGCGGCAGATCTATGAAGCCGCGATGGACCGGCTGGGCGCCGAGCTTGGCGCGTTGGACAAGACCGACAAGCAGGCGGCGATCATCAAGTTGACGGATTTTCTGAACGCTGCCTGATGGGCGGTGGCGAGGATCGGGTCCGGCCGAACCGTCTGTTCGGTGGTGGCGGCGGTGATCAGGCTGGGTGGAACCGTCTGTTCGGTGGCGGCGGTCTTCAGGCTGCGCG
This sequence comes from Rhodopila sp., assembly GCF_965277825.1. Classification (NCBI taxonomy): domain Bacteria; kingdom Pseudomonadati; phylum Pseudomonadota; class Alphaproteobacteria; order Acetobacterales; family Acetobacteraceae; genus Rhodopila; species Rhodopila sp. The sequence goes on from NZ_OZ255846.1 coordinate 3,743,360, forward strand.
AAACCGTCTGTTCGGTGGCTGCGAGGCTCCGATTCGGCTGCCGCTTGATCGGTGGGGTCAGCCGACGATGCCCGGCGTCGTACTGGGAGGGTACGGTCAGCCTGCCTAAGCGGTGCGGTCAGCCTGCCTGGGCGGTGCGGTCAGCCTGCGGCAACCAACTGCGAGGCGGCGGACGCCGGGGCCGGCGACACCACGCCGTAGACGCCTCTTTCGTTGGGCAGCGCGGCGAAGCGGGCGGTGATGCCCAACACGGTCTCGGCCCCGCCGAGGTAGAGCAGCCCGTCCGGCGGCATCAGCCCGGCGATGGCTTCAAGCACCCGGGTTTTCGTCGGCTGATCGAAATAGATCAGCACGTTGCGGCAGAACACGATGTCGAACCGGCCCAGCGCGCGCAGGTCGGACAGCAGGTTGTATTCGCGAAACTGCGCCATGGCGCGGATCGCCTCGGCGATGCGCCAGTTGCTGTCTTCCTTGCGGAAGTAGCGCATCAGCATCTGCACCGGCAGGCCGCGCTGCACCTCGAATTGCGAGTAGAGACCCTCGCGCGCGCGGGTCAGTTGATCGCGGGCGATGTCGGTGCCGACGATCTCGACCTTGCGGCCGCCCAGCACGGCGCCCGATTCGGCCACGATCATCGCCAGCGAATAAGCCTCCTGACCGGAAGAGGCGGCCGCCGACCAGACCCGCAGCGGGGTGCCGGCCGGGCGAGCCGCGGCGAAGCGGGCGGCGGCCAGCCGCGGCAGCGCCTGGGTGCGGAAATGGGCGAAGGGCTTGTCGTCACGAAAGAAGAAGCTTTCGTTGGTAGTCATTGCCTCGACCACGTCGCGGGCCAGCGCATCGCTGCCGGGGCGCCGCAAACGTTCGGCCAGGGCATTCAGGTCGGCCAGCTTTTCGCGTTTGACGATGCCGGCCAGGCGGGTTTCCAGCAGATACAGCTTGTCGGTGCCGATGATCAGGCCGGAGCGGGTCTTCAGCAGGTTGGCCAGGGTGTCGAATGCGATAGGCAGCAGGGGGGCGATAGGCAGCAGGGGCGCGAAGGACGGCAGGGGCGCGGTCACGGACGTGTCCCTTTCAGCATTTCCAGCAGCTTGGGTGCGATCTTCGGCAGCGGCAGAACGGCGTGGCACAGGCCGGCGCGGGCGATGGCGCCGGGCATGCCCCAGACTACGCTGGTGGCCTCGTCCTGGCCGATGGCGGCGCCGCCGGCTTCGATCACCTTCGCGGTGCCGGCCAGTCCGTCGCGGCCCATGCCGGTCAGCATCGCCACCAGCACACGCCCGGCGCAAGCGGCGGCGGCGCTGCGCAGCATCGGATCGACCGAAGGGCGACAGAAGTTTTCCGCCGGGTCGCTGGTCAGGTGCGCGCGCAATCCGGCGCGGCCGCCTTCCACCAGCAAATGGCGGTCACCAGGGGCCAGGTAGATCCGTCCGGCGACCAGGGTTTCGCCGTCACGCGCCTCGGTGCAGGGCATCAGGCCCATGCGGTTCAGGTGGTCGGCCAGGATCGGGGTGAATGTCGCCGGCATGTGCTGGGTCATCACAACCGGAACGCTGACCGACCGGCCCAGCCCCTGCACCAGGTTGAACAGCGCCTGCGGGCCGCCGGTCGAGCTACCCACCGCCAACAGCACCGCGGGCAGCGCCGGGGCGGGGCGCAGGGTCAGTGGCGGCTGGGGCGCGACGGGCATCGTGGCCCGTCGGCGCAAGCGGCCCAGCCCCTTGACCTTCTCCAGCAACTCGCGCCGGAAGCCGTCGTCGTTGACGGTGCCGATGCTGGACGGTTTCGGCAGGTAGTCGGCGGCGCCCATGCGCAGCGCGCGCAGCGCGATGTCGGCGCCGCGCGTGGTCAGGGTCGAGGCCATGACGATGCGCAGTCCGGGATCGGCGCGCAGCAGCAACGGCAGCGCGGTCAGCCCGTCCATCACCGGCATCTCGATATCGAGCACCACGACATCGATCCGAGCGGCGCGGACCGCTTCCACGGCGAGTTGGCCGTTCTGCACCCGGGATGCGACGGTGATGGCGGGGTCGGATTCCAGGATGCGGGCGAGGGCCCCGCGAATCACCGCGGAATCGTCGCAGACCATCACCCTGATTGCCGCACCCGAGCTGGAAGCGGCGGTCGGGGGTCGCGCCAGATCGGTGGCGGATGCGATCACAGCAACCCCACCTGGGCGAGCTTGCCGGTCAGGATGTCCTCGTCGAACGGCTTCATGATGTATTCCTGGGCGCCGTTCAGCATCGCGGTTTCGATGTGGCCGATGTCATTTTCGGTGGTGCAGAACACCACGGCGGGGTTGTCCGGCCCGAACTCCTGGCGCAGCGCCCGCAGGAACGCCAGGCCATCCATCACCGGCATGTTCCAGTCCAGCAGGACGCAATCGGGCAGTTTCTCGCGGCAGGCGTTCAGTGCGACCTGTCCGTCGTTGGCCTCGATGACGGCGACGCCATTGGATTCCAGGATGCGGCGGGCGACTTTGCGCACAACGCGGCTGTCGTCGACCACCAGGCAGGTGCGCGTCATGTCGGATTATTCCCCGGTGGACAAAGCGAGCAGCCGGGACACGTCCAGCACCACCAGCAGCCGTCCGTCCAAGCGGAAGATGCCGGTGCTGAACTCGGCCCAGCACTTCTCCAGCGTCGGCGGGTTACGTTCGAACAACGACGCATCCAGGCTGAGCACTTCGGAGACCTGATCGACCAGCAGCGCGTAAAGTTCGCCGCCCTGTTCGGCGACCACCGACATGCGCGCCTGGCCGGCGGGCACCGGCGGCAGTCGCAGCCGGCGCCGCAGATCGATGGCGGTAACGATGCGACCGCGCAGGTTCAGGCTGCCGGCGATCTCTGGCGGTGCCAGCGGGATGCGGGTGATCACCTGCTCACCCAGAATATCACGCACCGCGAGCACCGGGACGCCGCAGAGCTGGTCGGCGACGGTGAGGGTAACCAGGACCTGGGTCTCCGGCGCCGATGCAGGGTTCGGGGCGGCGGTCGGCGGCCGGTCCAGCAAGTCGGTAGCCATGGCGGGTCCTTTCGTTGGCGAAGCGGCGAGGGTTCGATCCGGCGGGATCAGGCGGCGGCCAGCTCGGTCAGGCTGGCATGCAGTCCGGCGATCAGCGCCTCACGCTCAAATTTGGCGACATAGTCGGTGAACCCGGCCTCGCGTCCGATGCGCGCGCTTTCCAGGTCGGCGTGGGCGGTCATCGCCAGCAGCGGCAGTGCCGCCCAGGGGCCGCCGGCGCGGACCGCTCGGGCGAACTGCAGGCCGCCCATGCCGGGCATTTCGATGTCCGACACGATGGCATCGAACAGGCTGCCGGCGTCGCGCAGGCGCAGTGCCTCGGCCGCGCTGGCGACAGCGGTGACGCGGAAGCCGGCGGCGCCCAGCGTGGGAACCATCAACTGGCGGAAGAACTCGCTGTCATCGATCAGCAGGATGTGCTTCTGCTGCGTGGTGGCGCCTTGCCGGGGCACGCCGCGGAACCAGTCCTGCCAGGCCTGCATCAGCCAGTAGCCGGTATCCAGCACGTCGGTTGCCTGGCCGCCGATCACCGCGGTTCCCAGCAGTCCGGCGCGGGCGCCGGCGAGTTCGATATCGAGGCGATCGTCAACCACGTCGATGATCTCATCGACCATCAGGCCCATGATGCGATCGGCCTCGGCGAACACCAGCAGCGGTTGCGTCGGCTTCTGCTGATCGATGCCGGCGTCGATCGCGATCAGCGGCATCAGCTTGCCGCGATACTGGGTCACCGGCGCGCCGCACGAGAGCTCGATCTTCTCGCGCGGGATGTCTTCGAGGCGCGCCACCAGCCCCAGCGGAACGCCCATACGACGGTTGTCGCCGGCGCGGAACAGCAGCATCGCGGTCTTGTCGGACGAGCTGTGCGCGTCGATCCCGCCGGCGAGCCCCATCCTGGTCTCGGATCCGGCGCCGACGCCGCTGGCGCGGGCGATGCCGTTGGGGTCAAGGATCATGATCACCGACCCGTCGCCCAGGATGGTGTTGCCGCTGAACATGGTGACATGGCGCAGGATCGGCGCGACCGGCTTGACGACGATTTCCTCGGTATCGAACACCCGGTCGACGATGATGCCCATGGTGTGGGCGCCGACCTGGGCGACCACCACGTGAACCGCCGGTTCGGCGGTGTCTTCGATCCCCAGTGCCAGCAGTTCGGTGAGGCTGATCAGCGGCAGCAGCCGGTTGCGCAGCCGCAGCACCGGGGTGTCGTTGATCCGCTCGATCACGCTGTTGGCGGCGCCGTCGTTGCCGGCGGCGGCGGCATCGCGATGCGCCCGCACCAGTTCCACCACGGAAAGTTGCGGGATGGCGAAGCGTTCCTTGCCGGCTTCGACGATCAGAGCCGAGACGATGGCCAGGGTGAGCGGGATCTTGACGGTAAAGGTGGTGCCCTGGCCGGCGGTGCTTTTCAGTTCGATGGTGCCGCCGATCTTCTCGATATTGGTCTTCACCACGTCCATGCCGACGCCGCGGCCGGACACCGCCGAGACGGTGGCGGCGGTGGAGAAGCCGGCGCGGAAGATGAAGCGCTGGATCTGGCCGTCGGTCATCGCGGCAAGTTCGGCCTCGGTGGCGAGGCCGTTGGTCAGCGCCTTGGCGCGGATCCGATCGACCGCCAGGCCGCGTCCGTCGTCGGAGATTTCCATGATGATGTAGCCGCCTTCGTGGAAGGCGTTGAGTTCGATGGTGCCGGTCTCCGGCTTGCCGGCGGCGCGGCGTTCGGCGGGGGTTTCCAGGCCGTGATCGCCGCTGTTGCGGATCATGTGGGTGAGCGGGTCCTTGATCATCTCCAGCACCTGGCGATCAAGCTCGGTCTCGGCGCCCAGCATGCGCAGTTCGATTTTCTTGCCCATGTCGTGCGACAGGTCGCGCACCAGCCGGGGCAGCTTGTTCCAGGCATGGCCGATCGGCTGCATGCGGGTCTTCATCACGCCCTCCTGGAGGTCGGAGGTGATGTGGGACAGTCGCTGCAGCGGCACGGTGAAGTCGCTGTTTTCCTGGGTGCGGGCGAGTTGCAGAAGCTGGTTGCGAGTCAGCACCAGCTCGCTGACCAGGGTCATCAGGTCTTCCAGTACGTCGACGGTGACGCGGATGGTTTGCGCGCCCGCGGGGGCCGCTGCTTGTGCGCCGCCGGGGGCCACGACGGCTTGCACACTCGGTGTGGCGACGACGGGCTGCTCGCCGGCGGGCGGGATGACAGGCTGCGTGCCCCGGGCGGGCTCAGGTGGTCGAGCTCGCGGCTGCGCGGCAGCAATGACCGTCGGCGAATTGAAGTTGCCGGATTCGACGGCGGCTGCCTCGGGGCGGCCGGCTTGCGGGTCGGTGACGATCGGCGGCTGGAGCGCGGTCTCGGGCTGTGCGATGGCCGGCAATGCCAATTCGAATGCAAACGGGTCGATCGCTCGGTGGGCCGAAGCGGCGGGCGGCTTCGTCGCCTGCGCGCCGGATGCGGTAAGGTTCAGTTCGGCGATCAGATCGGCGTCGTCGCCGGGCGGTTCGGCGCCGGTGGCGCCCAGCGCGGCCACGATCGCCTTGATGCGGTCGATACCGGCCAGCACCTGGGTGACGATGTCGGGGGTGACCGCGAGGGTGTGGTCACGCAGCTTGCCAAGCACATTCTCGCCGGCATGGGCCACCCGCTCCAGCCGCGGCAAGCCCAGAAAGCCGCAGGTGCCCTTGATGGTGTGCACCAGCCGGAAGATGAACGACAGCGTTTCGGCATCATCGGGGGTGCGTTCCAACGTCAGCAGCGCGCCATCGAGCTCGGCCAGGCTTTCATTCGTTTCGGTCAAAAAATCGGCAAGCAGATCGTCCACGGCGGCCCCCTTGGCGAGCCCGTTACACTGAGCGCGTACACTGGGCGGGAGCACATCCTTGTCAGGACTTCGCAAACAAAAGGTAAATGGCGGCGGGTTTTTTCGCGTCGCGGGGCGATGTCGGACAGATGATCTTATTCAGGCGTTGAGTTGGGCACCGCGCGCTGGCCGCTCAGAGCGGATCGGCAATCTAGCCCCCCAGCCGAAGGATCGCCGGTCCATCGTTGGCGGTCGGAGACATTACGAGGGACAGTCGTATGCGGGCCGCGTGGGCCAGCAGCGCGGTCAGCGCCATCTGCAGGCTGCGCTGTTCGGTGAGCGCCGAGCGTGCCTCGGCCTCGTCGGCGAGGCAGACCGCGATGCCGGTCGGCCAGGCCGCGCTGGTCCCGGCGATCCTGATGAACAGGTCATCGGCCGAACCGGCGAGCATAATGGCGCCGCCGAACGGCAGGCTGTCGGCCGCCAGCAACAGCAGGTTCAACACGATGCGGCCGCTGTCAGCCGGAAACACGGTATCGGGATGCAACGCCGAGAGACCGACCCCGACCCGACCGGGCAGGCCGCCGACCAGCCGCTTGAGTTGCGCCAGCGACAGCGGTTCACCGTCCGGGCCGGCCTGCGGTCCCCAGGCGGCGCGCCGCAGCTCCAGCCGGGTGGTGAGTGCCTTCGCGGCGGCTGGCGCGGCGGTGTCGCGGTCCGGCTGGATCGGCACCGCGGCGGCCGGATCGCCGGGCATGGCCCCGCCAACCGTGACCGCGCGGCCGCCGTCCAGCAATCCCACCAGGCCACCGAGATCACGGCACAGATGCGCCGAGGTCAGCTCGATCAGGCGCAAGGCACCGTGGGTGCCGGACATGAGATTTCCCCGCGAGTCGCCGTTTGCGGCAGGATGACTGTCTTGGCGTCGGAAGTCGAGGCGATTTGAGCGCCGGCGGCCGGGAAATCGGGCAGGTCACCGCCGGTGCGTCCTGCTGCCCTGCCGTCCTTGCTGCCGCCTACCCTGCCTCCTCTCGTTCGCGTGTCCTCTGCGTGTCGTACGCGGGTCCTACCCCCGGGGGGGTTGAACCGGTGTCCGCGGCGGCGCAAATCATGGCAAACGTCATATTCGTCCAGCCCAGCACGCCGGGGCCCGACGGCCCGGGCCTGAATTGAATGCCATGAGGCAGCCCAACCAATGTCTGATTGCGATGCTTGACCCTGACCTCGACCCCAGCCTTGATGCACAACTTCACTCTTCTGGGATGATCGACCCGTTCGGACGGGCGATCACCTATCTGCGCGTCTCGGTCACCGACCGCTGCGATCTGCGCTGCGTGTATTGCATGTCGGAAAATATGACCTTTCTGCCGAAGCGCGATCTGCTGACGCTGGAGGAACTCGATCGGCTGTGCGCCGCATTCATCCGGCTGGGGACGACGAAGATTCGCATCACCGGCGGCGAGCCCCTGGTGCGACGCGACGTCATGCGGCTGTTCGGCAAGCTGGGCGAGCGGCTGGGTCACGGGCTCGACGAGGTGACGCTGACCAGCAACGGCTCGCAACTGGTGAAGCACGCCGAGACCCTGGCGGCGTCGGGCGTGAGGCGGATCAACGTGTCGCTGGATACGCTCGATCCGGTGCGGTTCGGCCAGATTACCCGCTGGGGCAAGATCGAGCAGACATTGGACGGGATTTTCGCCGCCAAGGCGGCCGGCCTGGCGGTGAAGATCAACGCCGTGGCGATGAAGGGCGTGAACGAGAGCGAATTCGATGCGCTGCTTGCCTGGTGCGGCGAGCACGGGTTCGACCTCTGTCTGATCGAGACCATGCCGATGGGCGACATCTCCGGTGACCGGACCGACCAGTACCTGCCGCTGTCGGTGGTGCGGGCGCGGCTGCGCAAGCGGTGGACGCTGCAGGATACCGACTACAAGACCGGCGGCCCGGCACGTTATTTCGATGTCAAGGAAACCGGCCGACGAATCGGCTTCATCACGCCGATGACGCATAATTTCTGCGAAAGCTGCAACCGCGTGCGCCTGACCTGCACGGGCACCTTGTTCATGTGCCTAGGGCAGGAGGATTCAGCCGATTTCCGCTCGCTGCTGCGGGCTGGGGTGTCGGACGATCAGTTGGAGGACGCGATTCGGGAGGCGATCTCGCGCAAACCGAAGGGACACGATTTCATCATCGACCGCCGTCACGACAAGCCATCGGTGGGCAGGCACATGAGCGTCACCGGCGGATAACCGCACCCAGCGCACTGGCTGGAGCCGCGCAACAAACCGGCGCGGTCAGGGTAATCGAATTTGGATGTTCTGTCGGCGCTCTTGGCTGGGTGCGTGACCAAGAGAAGCGGCGTGACCAAGAGAAGCGGCGTGGCCGAGAGAAGCGGCGTGACCAGAGAAGCGGTTTTGAACGGCTGATGCACGCCGATGTACGCAGATCGGGGTCAAGCTGAAAGCTAGGTGCAAGACCTTGCCTATCCTTTCCGCATCCGTGGTTCCGGCACCGTGTGTTTGGGTAAATGCCATTGCCTTGCGGGCGCGACCGCTTCGGCTTGACATCGAGGGCCTTGGCGCCCCGCTCCGTGCGGGCCAGGAACCCGCAGCATGATTATCGGCACCGCCGGACACGTCGACCATGGCAAGACGGCGCTGGTCAAAGCGCTGACCGGCGTCAATACTGATCGGCTGGCTGAAGAAAAGCGTCGCGGCATCAGCATCGATCTGGGCTACGCCTATGCCGGCGAGCTCGGCTTCATCGACGTTCCTGGGCATGAGAGGCTGATCCACACCATGCTGGCCGGGGCGAGCGGCATCGACACCGCGTTGCTGGTGGTGGCGCTGCCAGAGGGCATCCGCCCGCAGACCCGGGAGCATCTGCAGATCCTGTCGCTGCTGGGCATCGGCCAGGGCGTGGTGGCGCTGACCAAGTGCGATCTCGCGGCCGATCGCATCCAGGAAGTCGGCGCCGCGCTGCGGGCGCTGCTGGCCGGGACAGCGCTGGCGAAGGCGCCCGTGATCCCGGTCTCGGCGGTTTCCGGCCAAGGGGTGGACCGGCTGCGGGACGCGCTGCTGGCCTGTGCTCCGGCCGTGCGCAGCCTGGCGGGCTATCCCCGGCTGGCGGTGGATCGTGCGTTCACGCTGTCGGGCGCGGGACTGGTGGTGACCGGCACGCTGGTCTCGGGCCGCATAGCGGTGGATGATCGGTTGCTGCTGTCGCCGTCCGGGCTGGAGTTGCGGGTGCGCGGGCTGCATGCCCAGAACAAAGCCGCCGCCGAGGCTCGGGCGGGTCAGCGGGTGGCGCTGAACATCACCGGGGCGCGGCTGTCGAAAGAGGTGGTGACGCGCGGCGACTGGGTGCTGCATCCGGCGATCCATGCGCCGGTTGCCGCGGTGGATGCGCGGATCAGCCTGCTGGCGGACAATGTCAGGGCGTTGCGCCAGGATGCTCGGGTTCATCTGCATCTGGGCGCGGCGCATGTGATGGCGCGGGTCTCGCTGCTGGAGCGTGACCGGCTGGACCCGGCCGAGGCCGCGCTGGTCCGCCTGACCCTGCAACAGCCGATCGGGGCGCTTGCCGGGGACCGCATCGTGCTGCGCGATACCGGCGCGACCCGCACGATCGGCGGCGGGGTGGTAGTGGACCCGTTTCCGCCGCGGCGCGGACGGCGGATTCCGGCCCGGCTGGCGCAGTTGCGGGCGCTAGACGAGCCCGATTTGGTCAAGGCGCTTCGAGCCGCGCTGGCGGCCGCGCCGGGCTGGACCGAGGCGGCGCCGTTGCTGCGCGGGCGCAATGTGCGGGACGCCGATCGGGTGGCCCTGGTGGGGTCGGTGCCGGCGATCGATGCGGGTGGCCTGTTGCTATCGCCGGGGGCGGTGGAACGCCTGCGCGGCGCGGTGGTGGCGGCGCTGACGGCGGCGCATCGCGCGTCGCCGGAGTTGCCGGGGCTGCAGCCCGAACGGCTGCGTTTGTCGTTGAATGAGCGGCCGACGGCGGCGGGATTCACCGGCATCATGCAGCTATTGCTGCGTGACGGCACGATCGCCCAGGACGGGCCGTGGCTTCGCCTGCCGGGCCATCGCATCGCGTTGTCGGCGCAGGACGAGACGATATGGTCCGCCGCGCTGCCGCTGATCGCGGCGGAGCGGTTTCGCCCGCCCCGGGTGCGCGATCTGGCGACCGTACTGAGGCTGCCGGATGCGGCGGTGCGGGCGACGCTGAAGCGACTGGCGCGAATGGGCAGGCTGGTGGAGGTCGCCCCGGACCACTTCTTCCTGCGCCAGACGGTGGCCGAGATGGCTGCCGTGGCGGCTGACGCGGCTGCGGCCGACGGGACGCTGACCGCGGCGTCATTCCGCGACCGGTTGGATAACGGCCGCAAGGTGGCGATCCTGATCCTGGAATTCTTCGACAAAGCCGGGGTGACGGTGCGTTCGGGCGACGTGCGGCGGGTCAGGATCGACCGGCTGGGATTGTTTGGGGCGGCCGGCGATGACCGCACACTGGACAATGGTAGCGGGCGCGGCGCATAGCACCGTCGCCGGGAACCGGCGTATGGCACCGTCGCCGGGTAACCGGCGCGTAGCACAGTCGCCGGGAATCGGCGCATGGCACCGTCGCCGGGCAACCGGCGCATAGCACCGTAGCCGGGTAACCGGCGAATAGCACCGCCGCCGGCTGACCGGCGCCGAACCAACGGGATGATCCGGGAGCCCCACGCGTCAGACCATGATGTATTTCAGCCGTATGAAGACCACGCTCATTCTGGGCGTTTGTCTGCTGGGAATGCTGTTCGGGGTTCCCAACCTGTTTCCGGCTCCGGCCAACTGGCTGCCGTGGCGCACCGTTCACCTGGGGCTCGACCTGCGCGGCGGCAGCTATCTGCTGCTGGAGGTGGATATGGGCGCGGTGCTGAAGGAACGGCTGGACAGCCTGGCCGATGGGGTTCGCCAGGCGCTGCGCGGCGGGCAGATCTTCTATCAGACGCTGGAACCGCAGCAGGACCAGCACCGGGTATTGCTGCGGCTGCGTGACGCCAGCAAGACCGACGCCGCGGTGGCGGCGCTGAAGCCGCTGATCAGCCAGGATGGCCCGACCGGCCTGCCGGACATGGCGATCGGGTCCGACCCCAACGGCACGATCACGCTGACGCTGTCGGCGACGGCGCTGGCCGCCAGGGCGGCCGGCGCGGTGGACCAGTCGATCGAGATCGTGCGCCGCCGGATCGACGAAACCGGCGTGCTGGATCCGCAGATCACCCGCCAGGGTGAAAACCGCATCGTCGTGCAGCTCCCCGGCGTCGGTGATCCCGACCACATCAAGCGGCTGATCGGCAAGACCGCGCACATGACGTTCCGGCTGGTGGACGAGACCGCCAATGCGAACGCCGGCGGCCCGCCTCCGCCGGGTGACGACTTCCTACAGATGCAGGACCGGCCGAACGAGAAGATCGCGGTGCGCAAGCGGATCGACGTCGATGGCGCCGACCTGACGGATGCGCGCGCCGGAACCAGTCCGGAGACCGGTGAGTGGGTGGTGAATTTCACTTTCAACTCGGTGGGTGCGCGGCGCTTTGCCGATGTTAGCCGAGCCAATGTCAATCATCGGTTCGCGATCGTGTTGGACGACAAGGTGATCTCGGCGCCGGTGATCCGCGAGGCGATCACCGGGGGACGCGGTCAGATCAGCGGGTCGTTCAATGCGCAGTCGGCCAATGACCTGGCGGTGCTGCTGCGGGCAGGTGCGCTGCCGGCGCCGCTGACCGTGGTCGAGGAACGTTCGGTTGGTCCGGAGCTGGGCGCCGACAGCATCCGCGCCGGGGCGCTGTCGCTGGCCGCCGGGTTCGTGCTGGTGATCGCCTTCATGGCGGTGTTCTATGGGCTGTTCGGCTGGTTCGCCAACCTGGCGCTGGTGATCAACCTGTTGCTGATGCTGGGTATCATGTCGCTGCTGCAGGCCACCCTGACGTTGCCTGGCATGGCGGGCATCCTGCTGACCCTGGGCATGGCGGTGGATGCCAACATCCTGATCAACGAGCGCATCCGCGAGGAACAGAGGCTGGGCCGTCCGCCGCTGGCCGCTCTGGAGCACGGCTTCAAGCGCGCCTACGGCACGATCTTCGACAGCAATGCCACCGCGTTCCTGGCGCACGTCATGCTGTTCGTGTTCGGATCGGGACCGGTGCGCGGCTTCGCGGTGACGATTACGGTCGGCATCGCCACGTCACTGTTCACCGCCTGGATGCTGACCCGGCTTCTGGTGTCGCGCTGGTATGTCGCGACGCGGCCGAAGCTGCTGCCGGTGTAAGGGTTCTCTGCCGATGTTCATCAAACCCCGTTTTCGCCTGGTTCCCGACAACACGCGTATCCGGTTCATGCGCGGCCGCTACCTGGGGCTGATCGTTTCGGCGATCTTGTCCACTGCCTCGGTGATCATGTTCTTCTATCCGGGGCTCAACCTCGGCATCGACTTCTCGGGTGGGGTGGTGATGGAGGTGCGCACCCAGGGGCCGGCCGACTTCACCCAGATCCGAGCCGCACTGAGTGCCGAGCATGTTCCGGACCAGGGGGTGCAGCGGTTTGGCGATGCGTCGGAGGTGCTGATCCGGCTGGGTGCGCAGTCCTCCGAGCAGGGCACTCAGGCGGCGGCGGCGCGGGTGCGCGCGGCGCTGCAGAAGGGGGTTCCGGGGGCGACGGTGCAGCGGGTCGATGCGGTCGGTGCCAGCGTGTCGGCGGAGCTGTTCCGCAACGGCCTGCTGGCGCTGGGCATCAGCCTGCTGATGATCCTGGTGTATATCTGGTTTCGCTTCGAGTGGCAGTTTGCCGTCGGCGCGGTGGTCACGCTAGTGCTGGACATCACCAAGGCGGTCGGTTTCCTGGCGTTGACCCGCATCCAGTTCGACCTGGTGATGGTGGCGGCGATCCTGACGGTGCTGGGATACTCGACCAACGACAAGGTCGTCGTTTACGACCGGGTGCGGGAAAATCTGCGCAAGTACAAGTCGATGCCGCTGCGCGAGTTGATCGATCTGTCGATCAACGAGACGCTGAACCGGACTCTTGGCACGTCGATGACGGTGTTCCTGGCCAGCCTGCCGCTGGCGTTGTTCGGCGGCGAGTCGATCTCGGGGTTTGCCTGGGTGATGCTGTTCGGCATCGTCGTCGGCACGTCGTCGTCGATCTTCATCGCCGCACCGATCCTGCTGTTCCTGGGCGAGCATCGGCTGCGTCGGGAGGCGGCGGCGCCGCGGCCTGATCCGGCTGTTTCGGGGAAGGCCGCGGCACGGGTCGGCTCGGCGGTCGATGCGGGGCCGGCCAAGCCGGGGCCTGCCAAGCCGGGGCCCGCCAAGCCGGGGCCCGCCAAAGCTGGATCGTCGGCGTCTGGGCCTGGCAAAGCCGGACCGAGCAGGGCTGCATCGACCAAGGCGGCGACGGCGCCCAGGCGGTAAGGGCCGCCGCTGTATCGCGGCGTGGCCCGTGCTAGACTGAGGCCGACCCGAATCGCGCCCGACAGGAGCAAAGCCGATGGCCGACCACGACAAGCTTGCCACCGCGATGATGACCGACCGCAACCTGGCGCTGGAACTGATCCGGGTCACCGAGGCAGCGGCGATCGCGGCGTCGCGCTGGATCGGCCTCGGCAAGAAGAACGAGGCCGACGGCGCGGCGGTCGAGGCGATGCGCAAGGCGTTCGACGCGGTGGCGATCGACGGCACCGTGGTGATCGGCGAGGGTGAGATGGATGAAGCGCCGATGCTGTTCATCGGCGAGAAGGTCGGTGCCGGCGGCCCGCCGATGGACATCGCGGTCGATCCGCTGGAGGGCACCACCCTGACCGCCAAGGCCGGGCCGAACGCGATCGCCACGCTGGCGCTGGCCGAAAGCGGCAATTTCCTGCACGCACCCGACATCTACATGGACAAGATCGCCGTCGGCGGCGGCCTGCCGCCCGGGGTCGTCAACCTCGACGCCCCGGTGGCGCACAACCTGCGTGACCTGGCTCGGGCGAAACGCTGCGACGTCTCCGACCTGGTGGCCTGCATCCTGGATCGCGAGCGCCACCACGACCTGATCGCGCGTTGCCGGGAAGCCGGCGCCCGGGTGATGCTGATCAGCGACGGCGACGTTGCCGGGGTGATCGCCACCGCGATGCCGGATTCGCAGATCGATATCTACCTGGGCTCCGGCGGCGCGCCCGAGGGTGTGCTGGCAGCAGCGGCGCTGCGCTGCGTCGGCGGCCAGATGCAGGGCCGGCTGCTGTACGAATCGGACGACCAGATCGAGCGGGTCCGCGGCATGGGGCATGCCGATCCGAAGCGCTGCTTTTCCTGCGAGGAAATGGCCAAGGGCGATGTCATGTTCGCGGCCACTGGGGTGACCGGGGGGGCGATGTTGCGCGGCGTCAAACGCAGCCTGGGCGGTGCGATCACGCATTCCATGGTGATGCGCAGTCATTCCGGCACCGTTCGCTATATCGAGGCGCACCACAATTTCGTGCAGAAGACCTGGACGCCGACCTAGTGCGGCGGCGTCTTGCCGGCGGCGGCGTGACGCCCGCGACCGCCCTGCCCTTCCTGTTTGCTGGCGGATGCTGAGCGTGGCGAACGCGGTGCTTGGCGTCAGCAGCAGCCTGTCGGGGCGCCGCTGGTTGTGGCGCAGCGGCGAGGATCGGGTCGCCGCCGGCATCTCCCAGCGGCTGATCCTGCCCGAGATCGTCAGTCGGCTGCTGGCCGCCCGCGGTATCGGGATCGATGATGCCGCCGACTTCCTGGAACCGACGTTGCGGGTGCTGTTGCCCGATCCGTCGCTGGTCAGTGACATGGACATCGCCGCCGACCGGATCGCCGATGCGGTGCGCCGCGGCGAGACAGTCGCAGTGTATGGCGACTACGACGTTGATGGCGCGTGCAGCGCGGCACTGATGGTCGGCTTGCTGCGCGACCTGGGCTGTGACGTGCTGCACCACGTGCCGGACCGGATCAAGGAGGGCTACGGGCCGAACGCGCCGGCTTTGGCGTCGCTGGTCGCCCGCGGTGCCAGGCTGGTGGTCTGCGTCGATTGCGGCACCGCCGCCGGGGTGGCGCTGTCGGCCATCGCCGGGCAGGCCGAGGTGATCGTGTTGGACCACCACAAGGCCGAAGGGGCGCCGCCGCCGATCCTGGCGACGGTCAATCCGAACCGGATCGATTGCGCCTCGGGCCTGGGTCATCTCTGCGCCGCCGGGGTCGCGTTCCTGGCCGCGATCGCGACGGTGCGGGCACTGCGTCGCCTGGGCTTCTTCGCCGTTCGGGCCGAACCCGACCTGATTGGGTTGCTGGACCTGGTGGCGCTGGCCACGGTATGCGACGTGATGCCGCTGACCGGCGTCAACCGAGCGTTGGTCTGCCAGGGGCTCAAGGTGATGGCGCGTCGGTCGCGGCCGGGTATCGCCGCGCTGTTGCAGGTGACTCAGGCGCGTGATCGGTTGACCGCGGCGACCTGTGGCTACGCGCTGGGGCCGCGGATCAATGCCGGCGGGCGCATCAGCGAGGCCGATATGGGGTTGCGGCTGCTGCTGTGCCGGGATCCGATCGAGGCGATGGTTCTGGCTGAAAGGCTGGAAGCGGTGAACCGGATGCGCCAGGACGTCGAGGCCGGCATCATGCAGGCGGCGATGGCGGCGGCCGAGGCGCAGGTCGCGGCGGGCCGGGCGGTGGTGCTGGTGAGCGGCCAGGGCTGGCATCCCGGGGTGGTCGGGATCGTCGCCGGGCGGATCAAGCAGCGGTTCAACCGCCCGGCCTGCGTCGCCGGGTTCAGCGACGGGCTGGGGCGCGGGTCCGGCCGGTCGATCGCCGGCATTGATCTGGGGGCGGCGATGATCGCTGCGCGTCAAGCGGGGTTGCTGGTCACCGGCGGCGGGCACGCCATGGCGGCCGGATTTTCCGTGCTGGCGGATCGGTTGGCGGCGTTGCATGGGTTCCTGGACGAACGGCTGTCGGCCGCGTCCGCCATGCCGAGCGCCGCCGACCTGGTGGTCGAGGGCACGCTGGCGGTGCCTGGCGCCACGGCCGAACTGGCGGCCCAGTTGGAACGCCTGGCGCCGTTCGGGGCCGGCAATGAGGAACCCGTTTTGGTGCTGCATCGCGCTCGGGTGGCGCGGGCCGACCGGGTTGGGCGTGAGGCCAATACGATCCGCGCCTTCGTGCAGGGCGAGGCTGACGGGCTGCGTCTGAAGGCGATGATGTTCCGAGCCGGGGACGGCGCGGTGGCCGAGGCGTTGCTGACGCGCGACGGTGGCGTGCCGTTGCACCTGGCAGGGCACCTGCGGGCTGAGGAATGGAACGGTTCGGCCGCTGCGTGTTTTGTTGTTGTGGATGCGGCGCCGGCGTGAGCCGCGGGGCGGGCAACGGCGCTTGACCGGGGGGAGTGGGTCCGCTACCCAGCGGCGGCATAGCGGTTGCCGCTGATTGCGCTGGCCTTGTCCCGTTCGTCTAGAGGCCCAGGACACCGCCCTTTCACGGCGGTAACACGGGTTCGAATCCCGTACGGGACGCCAGGGAAATTAATTACTGAGCGGTTGACCAAATTACCATGTTAGCTACGCTCGTCCATCTACGGGGCTAGCACGCATCTACAGCGCTGGCACGGACCCGACCGCCACCTGACGAACGCGATAGGTCGGACACGGCCAATCTTCGTCATTCGGCCGAACACGCGGGTTCAAACCTCGATGAGCCGGGAATCTAGCGGCCGACACCCGGAACTACGCTTGGGTGGCGGCAGGATCCGCCTTTAGGTCCGCTTTCGGTTGAACACCAAGCGGCGTCCGATACACGTGCAGGATGGCTGGTCCGTGGTCGGGCTGCTTGAGGCCGACAACCCCCCTCAGGGCAACAGGACGGCCAGATCGGCCTGGACGGTGCTGGTGTCGCGGCGGGGGCCGGCGTGGGCGGCCAGACGGCGCATGGTTTCGCCGGTTTCGGCGTTGGCCGGCAGGAATGCCTCGATCGCCAGTTCGGAGACGGTGATATCGATCGGGGTGCCGAACAGCGTGGTGGTGCTGAAGAAGGACAGCACGCCGTCGATGGTGGCCAGCCGGAACGGGATCGCGATCATGCCGCTGTCATCGGCCGGCGGCGGCCCGGCGTCGGGTGGGCATGGATAGTCGCGCAGCTCCTCCAGCAGTTCGCTGAGCACGGCATCGCCGGTGGTGTCGATCTGGCGGCGCAGCCGAGCGATCACATGGGCGCGCCACTGCGCCAGATTGACGATCCGGTTGGCCAGGCCGCCCGGGTGCAGCGAGAGCCGCAGCACGTTGACTGGCGGACGCAGCAAGGTCTGGTCGGCGCCGCTGACCAGGTGCGCCACCGCTCGGTTGGCCGCCAGCATGATCCAGTGCCGGTCCACCGCGAGGGCGGGGTTGGGGTCGTGCGCGCCGAGTACGAGTTCGACGTTGCGACGGATCAGGCCGAGTGCCGGCTCATCGAAGCCACGTTCCTGAAACGAAGGCGCGAAGCCGGCGGCGCCCAGCATGACGTTGCGGTCTCGCAGCGGTACCTCGAGGCAGGCGGCGAGGTGCAGCAGCATC
The DNA here is from genome assembly GCF_965277825.1 of Rhodopila sp. Taxonomy (NCBI): domain Bacteria; kingdom Pseudomonadati; phylum Pseudomonadota; class Alphaproteobacteria; order Acetobacterales; family Acetobacteraceae; genus Rhodopila; species Rhodopila sp. Next base: position 3,760,750 of record NZ_OZ255846.1, read on the forward strand.
TGCCGGCTCGGCTTGGAGCGGCCGGTTTCCAGGAAGCTGAGATGCTTGGTGGAGATGTCGGCGTCGCAGGCAAGGTCGAGTTGGCTCATGCGGCGTCTGCGGCGCCAGACGCGCAGCAGGTCACCGAGCGAGGGTTTGGCGGCCGAACGAGCGGATCGGTCTGTGATCAACCTGGCGAGGTCCTTGTTGGTGCGGGCTGGGTTGGTGCGGGCTGGGTTTGTGCGGGCTGGGTTGTGCGGGCTGTCGGGGGATGGCTTCGATGCGGTTTTCGGCGTGTTGGTGACTGAATACGCTGGCGCGGTCTCGATAAAGTCACAGACTCGTGAATTCTGCGTCCGGCGGCGTCAATTCGTGCCGTGCTGGCATGGTTATTTCCGGTGGCGCCGCATCGGGGTCGTTGCCATCTGGCTGTCTGTTGTCTGGCGCCGATTTGGGGCGCCTTGGTGGAAGGTTGATCGCTTTGTCGTCCGAAGCTCAATTCGCCGGTTTTATCGCCACGCTGGGACGCGGGCCGGGCCGGTCGCGGGCGCTGACGCGGGACGAGGCGCGGACCGCGTTCGGCATGATCCTGCGCGGCGAGGCTGATCCGCACCAGGTGGGTGCGTTGCTGATGTTGCTGCGGTTTCGCGGCGAGGACGCCGAGGAGATCACCGGCCTGGGGCAGGCGGTGCGGGCCGATATGGCGCCGGCCCCGGACGGTCTGGCGGTCGAGCTCGACTGGCCGTCCTATGGTGCCGGGCGGACCCGGGGGGCGCCGTGGTTCGTGTTATCGGCGCTGGCGTTAGCGCGGGCCGGGGTCACGGTACTGATGCATGGGTCGAACGAATTCTCGTCCGCCATCACGGTCGAGGATGGGCTAGCGGCGATCGGCCTAGCGCCGGCGGCCGATATGGCGTCAGCCGCGGCGGCGTTGCGGGATGGAGGGTTCGCCTATCTGCCGTTGCGGGCGCTGTGTCCGGCGATGCAGCGGCTGCTGGATATGCGCCGGCTGTTCGGGCTGCGGTCTCCGGTCAATACCGCGGCGCGGCTGCTCAACCCGGCGGACGCGCTGTTCGGGGTCGATGGGGTGTTCCATCCGCCGTATATCGACGTCCATCTGGGGGTGGCGGAGCGGATGGGGCGGCGCCGGCTGCTGGTGCTGAAGGGTGGCGGCGGGGAGGCCGAGCGGGTGCCGCTGAAGCCGGGTTCGGCGACGCTGTGGGATCGCGAGCAGGGTCGGCGGGAGTTGGCGCTGCCGGCGGTCGAGGGGTTGCGGGCGCATCCGGTGGCGACCGACACGCCGGCCGGGCTGGCGGCGGTGTGGAACGGTGAGGCGACGCCGGAGACGCCGCTGGCCACCATTCAGGCGACCATCGCGCTGGCATTGCTGGCGACCGGACGGACCGATGATCCGGCGGCGGCGATGCGCGATGGCGCAACGATCTGGGCAGCGCGAGGTTGACGGGCGTGGCTTCGATGCGCGGGCTCGCGCACCCACCGGGTTCGTTGCCGGTGGTCGGCGCGGCCCGGACCAACGATTGACCGCCCAGATGCGCAGCCTGATCTTTGCCCGCGCCGGCCCGGCGATCGCGCCCAAGCGGTAAGACGAACAATTAATCGCGTCACACTGGTCACTCCCGCCGTTCGGCGGTCCAGTGGCAAACCTATGGCATGACCAACAGCGGGCGATCGGTAATAAACGCTCTCGCGTTTTAGTTGAAAGGGACGAGAGATCGCTCGCGATGACCACGGTCACATCGCCCGGGACGGGCTGGAAAGGAGGACAGCACGCCATGAAAACGCCACCGATTGTCTCGCCGCAGGAGTGGGATGCCGCGCGCGAGCAGCTTCTGGTCAAGGAGAAGGCGCTGACCCGCGCCCGCGACGCATTGACCGCCGAACGGCGGCGGATGCCGTGGGCCGCGGTGGACAAGGCTTATGTGTTCGAGGGACCGGAGGGCAAAGCGAGCTTGCTCGACCTGTTCGCGGGGCGCCGTCAGTTGATCATCTACCGCGCGTTTTTCGAACCCGGCGTGTTCGGCTGGCCCGAGGTTGGCTGCCGGGGCTGTTCCTTTGGGGCCGATCAGGTCGGCAACCTGGCGCACCTGAAGGCGCGCGACACGACGCTTGCCTATGCCTCGCGGGCACCGCAGGGCGACATTGCAAGGGTGAAGGCGCGGATGGGTTGGGCGATGCCCTGGTATACCATAACCGACCGCTTCGACGCCGACTTCGGGGTGGATGAATGGCACGGCCACAATGCGTTCATCCGCGACGGCGGGCGGATATTCCGTAGTTACTTCATCAACGGCCGCGGCGACGAGGCGATGGGCACCACCTGGAGCTACCTCGATATGACGGCGCTCGGGCGCCAGGAGACATGGGAAGACTCGCCCGAGGGCTATCCCCAGAGTCAACCGTACAAGTGGTGGAACTGGCACGACAATTACGTCGCCAACGCCGCGCCCGATCCGACATGGGTCGAGGTGTCGGACGCCGGAGAGGCGGCCTTCCGCAAGCGCGATGGCTGATCCGATGAGACCCGGCGTCGCTCACGCGGATTTTTGAGCGAACCAGGTCCGGCAATCAGGGGGAACGTTGATCATGGCAGCCAGCAATCTGTCTCCGCCCATGGTCGTATCGAAGAAGGAATGGATCGGTTTGATGACCACAGCAGCCGGCTGAGCAAGGACGGACTTCGGGATTCCCGACGTGACGATCGCGACCCTCGCCCCGCGGCCGCGCAGTAGCACATGCTTCACAGGATCAGTTGAGGTTTGGCGAAATGAAACTCTACCTGTTTCCGGCCGGACGTGCAGTCGGCGTCCTGGCTCTAAAAGATCACCTTGCGCTCGACTGTGAGGTGCAATTGCTTGATTTCAGACGTGGCGATCAACTTACCCCTCAGTACCTCGCGCTCAATCCCAACAAGAAAATGCCGACGCTCGAAGACGATGGTTTCGTGCTTTGGGAGTCGAATGCCATTCTGTTTTACTTGGCGGCCAAGCATCCCGAGAAGGGGCTCTGGCCCTCGGATTTGAAAGGCCAGGCGGATGTTCTGCGCTGGCTTGCGTGGGAAAGCGCGCATTGGGATGCCGAGTCATGCGGGATGGTCTCGTACGAGAAAGCCTCGAAAGCCGTGCTCGGCCTTGGTCCCCCGGACCCCGCTTTCATTGCGCGCGGGGAGCAGAATTTCGCCCGCTTCGCGGCCGTGCTCGACGACGCGCTGGCGAGCAAGACCTGGCTCATTGGTGAGCAGCTCACGATCGCGGATTTTTCGGTCGGGGGGGTCGTGCCTTCGGCGGAGGCCATGGGGCTTCCCATTGGGGACTATCCCGAAATCACCCGCTGGTACAAACGGCTATCTGCGTTGTCGGGTTGGCCCCGAGCTTCAGTATAACGATTCCGTGAAACCAGCCAATTCGGGATCAGTGTGTCGAGGTCCTGCTCCCGGACGGTTGGGCATCTGGGCTGCGGCCACCTCAATGACGGAACGGGTAACGATGATCTCGCTAGCCATTTGTTTCGGCGTATGATTCCGCGCTAGAACGGCGACCATGCGCTATATCTCGACCCGCGGGCAGGCGCCCGCGCGCGACTTTGCCGATGTTCTGCTGGCCGGCCTGGCCGAGGATGGTGGGCTTTTCGTGCCCGAGGCCTGGCCGCATTTTGGCCCGAGCGACTGGCGGGCTATGCGGGGGCTTGGTTATGCGGAGCTCGCGACCCGGGTGATGCAACCCTTGGTCGGCGCCGCGATCCCGTTCGAGGTGCTGCGGGGGATTTGCCACGAAGCCTATGCCGGGTTCGGTCACCCCGCCGTCGTTCCGCTGGTGCAGTTGGAGACCGGGCTGTTCGCGCAGGAGCTATTCCACGGCCCGACGCTGGCGTTCAAAGACATGGCGCTGCAGGTGCTAGGTCGGTTGTTCGACTATCTGCTGACGCAGCGGGATCAGCGGATCACCATTGTCGGGGCGACGTCGGGGGATACCGGGTCGGCGGCGATCGAGGCGTGCGCCGGGCGCGAGCGGATCGACATGATGATCCTGCATCCGCGTGGGCGCACCAGCGAGGTGCAGCGGCGGCAGATGACCACGGTGGCGGCGGACAATATCGGCAACGTGGCGATAGAGGGTAGTTTCGACGATTGTCAGGACCTGGTGAAGGCGATGTTCGCCGATGGCGGGTTTCGCCAGGAGATGCGGCTGTCGGCGGTGAACTCGATCAACTGGGCGCGGATCGCGGCGCAGATTCCGTATTACGTCGCCGCCGCGCTGGCGCTGGGGGCGCCGGATCGGGAGGTGGCGTTCAGCGTGCCGACTGGCAATTTCGGCAACGTGCTGGCGGCCTGGGCGGCGCGGCGCATGGGGCTTCCGGTGGCGCGGTTGATCGTCGGGTCCAATCGCAACGACATTCTATTCCGGTTTCTTGAGAGTAACGATATGTCGATGGCGCCGGTGCAGCCTTCGTTGTCGCCCAGTATGGATATCCAGGTGAGCTCGAATTTCGAACGGCTGCTGTTCGAGTTGCTCGACCGTGACGCTGAGGCGACGCGGGAGACGATGCTGGGGTTTCGCCGCACCGGGCGGATGGCGGTGGCGGAGGCGGTCTGGCATCGGGCGCGCGGGCTGCTGCAGGGCTTCCGGCTGGATGATGCCGGCATCGAGGCGGAGATCCGGCGGTTGGATTCGGAAAGTCTGTATCTGGCTGATCCGCATACCGCGATCGGGATCGCGGCGGCGCGGGCAGTGGGGTGTGCGGGGGGGGTGCCGGTGGTGGCGATGGCAACGGCGCATCCGGCGAAGTTTCCCGACGCGGTGCGGCGGGCGACCGGACAGCATCCGGCGCTGCCGCCAAGGTTGGCGGACCTGTTCGGGCGGCAGGAGAGGTTCGCCGTGCTGGAGAATGATCTGGGGGTTGTCGAGGCGGCGGTTCGGGCGTTGGTGGGACGGAACTCGGTGGGGTAGCGGTCTGGTTGTTCAGGCGTTACCGGGCGCACGCTGGCGAACGCTGGATGGCGGTCGGGTCAGCGAGGGGGGCTTGTTCCGGGGGCGCGTTGGGTAAGGCGTTGCGGGCTACGGTTTTTGTTAAGGTTTCGCGGAGCTCCGTGCCGGTGGTTGCCGGAAAGCTACGACCAGTGCCTGCCACCGCGCGCCGGGTTCGGCGGCCATCGACCTCGGTGGAAAAGCTTTCCACGATGCTGCGGCGGCGATGCCATCATGGGCGAGGATGACGATTTCGCGTTGCTTGGCCAGGCTGGCGTCCACGGGTCGAAGGGTGGGTGCGGCGTTTCACGACTGATCGGGCGGCAGAACGGCGGCGGACCATGGAACCGGCATCGCCATCGGTGACGGGTCATGGCACGCTTGGTGTATGCGCATCCATCTGCAGAACCCAGACAACGATCCGCTGTTCGACTTTTCTCGCCCGATGTGGGAGGCGGCGGCGGCGCGGGCGCCCGATATCGGTGCGGGGCATGAGGTTTCAATCGGGGTAACGCCGGCGGATCTGGCTGGCGCCATGCGCGAGGCCGAGGCGCTGGTGACCGATGCCAGCGTGATCGCGACGCACTTCCCCTGCCCTGCTCCGCGTCTGCAAATGATTTTTCTGACCAATGCCGGGCTGGACCAGCTGGCGCCGTTCGGCTGGCTGCCGCCGGGGGTCGCGCTGCTGAACAACCGCGGCGCTCATGCGGCGAAATCGGGTGAGTTCGCGATCATGGCGGTGCTGATGCTGGCCAACCGGGTGCCGGCGATGGTGACCAACCAACGTCAGGAGGTGTGGCGCAAGTTATGGGGGTCGGTGCTGCGCGGGCGGCGCCTGACGGTGGTCGGGCTGGGCAGCCTGGGGGGCGCCGTTGCGGACCATGCGGCTCGGTTCGGCGTGCGGGTGACCGGGGTGCGGGCGCATCCCCGGCCGCATCCGGCGTGCGAGCGGGTGATCGGGGTCGAGGCGATCGAGGATGCGCTGGCGGAGACCGAGTTCCTGGTGCTGGCCTGCCCGCTGACCGCCGCGACGCGCGGTCTGATCAGCCGCCATCGGCTGGAGTGCCTGCCGTCGGGCGCGGGGGTGGTGAATATCGGGCGTGGGAAATTGATCGACCAGGCGGCGCTGTGCGACCTGCTGGACCAAGAGCACCTTTCCGGTGCGGTGCTGGACGTGTTCACGCCGGAGCCGATCCCGGCGGGACATCGGCTGTGGTCGACGCGCAACCTGGTGATCAGTCCGCACACCTCGGCGGATGATCCGGCGACCTATAACCCGCGCAGTCTTGACATTTTTCTGGACAATCTGCGGGCCTGGCGGGATGGGCTGCCTTTGCCTAATCGTTTCGATATCGCGCGCGGTTACTGATGCTGGCGACGCTTGTCGCGCTGCTGGCGGCGGCGACCATCGCGGTGCCGCTGACCCGTCGGGTCGGGTTGGGCAGCGTGCTTGGTTATCTGGTGGCCGGGGTGGTGATCGGGCCGTCCGGCCTGGGGCTGGTGCGCGGGGTGCAGCAGATCAGCGATATCGCCTCGCTGGGCGTGGTGATGCTGTTGTTCCTGATCGGGCTGGAACTGCGGCCGAAACGGCTGTGGGTGATGCGCCGGGCGGTGTTCGCTCTGGGGTCGTCGCAGGTGGTGCTGAGCGCGGCGGTGCTGGCGGTGCTGGCGCACGCGCTGGCGATCCCCTGGGCCGGGGCGGTGGTGCTGGGGGCGGGGTTGGCGATGTCGTCCACCGCGATCGTTCTGCCGATGCTGGCCGAGGCCGATCTGTTGCAGAGCCGAGCCGGGCGCGATGGGTTCGCGGTGCTGCTGTTCCAGGACCTGGCGTTCATTCCGCTGGTCGCGCTGGTGCCGCTGGCGGCGCAGCACAGCCTGCCGAACCATGTGCCGTGGCAGGACGTGGCCAGGGCGGTGGTGGCGGTGGCGGTGATCCTGGTGGGCGGGCGATTTGCCGTTCCGGCGTTGATCCGAGCGCTGGGGGGGGCTCGGATTCAGGAGGTTTTCACCACGGCTTCGCTGCTGATCGTGGCGGGTACCGCCTATATCGCCAGCCTGGCCGGGCTGTCGATGTCGCTTGGGGCGTTCATGGCGGGCGTGCTGCTGTCGGAGTCGGAATATCGGCACGAGTTGCAGGCCGATATCGCGCCGTTCGAGGGGCTGTTGCTGGGGTTCTTCTTCATCTCGGTGGGGATGTCGGCGGATCTGGGATTGGGGTTGGCGCATCCGGGGTTGCTGGCGGCGGCGGCGGGTGGGTTGCTGGCGGCGAAGATCGTGGTTGGGTTCGGGCTGGCGCGGCTGGCTGGGCAGAATGTTGCCGATGGGCTGCGGTTTAGCCTGGCGTTGCCTCAGGCCAGTGAGTTCAGCTTTGTGTTGTTCGGGGTGGCGGTGGATGTGGGGGCGTTGGCCTCCGATAATGCGGCGCTGGCGACTTTGGTGGCGGCGGTTTCGATGGCGGCGACGCCGGTGTTGTTTGCGTTTTCGGAGCGGTTCGTGATCCCTCGGCTGGAGGCGGAGCCGGTGCCGGATTACGACACTATCGAGGCGGCGAACGCGCCGGTGATCATTTGCGGGTTCGGTCGGTTCGGGCAGATCATCGGACGGGTGCTGCGGATGCACGGCATCGCGTTCACCGCGCTGGAGCGGGACCTGGGCCAGGTGGAGGTGATCCGGCGGTTCGGCAACAAGGTGTATTTCGGTGATCCGACGCGGGTCGAGTTGTTGCGTTCGGCGGGGGCGGAGCAGGCGAGGCTGCTGATCGTGGTGCTGGACCATCCTGACGATGTGCTGCGGGTGGTGGAGGTGGCGCGGCGGAGCTTTCCTCAGTTGAAGATCCTGGCGCGGGCGCGCAACCGCTACCACGCGCATCGGCTGATCGATCGGGGGGTGGATGGGCTGGTGCGGGAGTTGTTCTACTCCAGTTTGAAGATGTCGGAGGATTCGTTGCTGGCGTTGGGGGTTTCGGCCGAGGATGCCGAGCGGTCGGTGGCGTTGTTCCGGGCGCATGACGAGCAGAATTTGCTGGATGCGCATGCGATCTATCGGGATGAGAAGCAGATGATCCAGAGTGCGCAGCAGGCGGCGGAGGAGTTGACGGCGTTGTTTGAGGCGGATCAGGGGCGGTAGGGGGTTTGCGGGTGGGCTTTTTTGGAACGATCGGTCTGTCAAATGAGAACGATAGTCGACGACCCTAGCTAGCGTGTATTTGCGAGTTGCGTGAGAAGCAAGCCAGCGAGAATAAATGCCATTCCTACCCAAAAGATCCACGTCACCTGTTCATTATAGAACAAACGACCCAGCAATGGCACGATTACGGTTGCGCCTGCCATCCATGGATAGGCCTGCATCAGCGGGACACGCGAAAGCACGAAGATCCACAGCAATGTGGCCATGCCGTAGATCGATAATGCGACATAGAAGGTGGGGAGCGTCGCGAGCGTCCAGACAACGTCCGAGAGGGACCGGTTTTGAATCGCCAACCCGGCGCCTCTGAACAGAAACTGGCCGCCTGCGAGCAGGCAGGTCACGGTCATAAGCAGAACCGAATTGATCACGGCACTTGCCGTTGGAAAATGAAATATTGAATATCGGACGGAAAGAATTTACTGAACGCGACCGCTGCGACGGCGAGAGTATAGAGCGCACCTGCTTTTAAAGCGCCAACCGAGCGATCGTATCGAATGCGGTCGTACAATCCATCCGTCACGATCGAGGCAAGCTGTCCCTGACGTAGTAGTGCAAATCCGGCTGTTGTGAAGAGTCTCGATAGCGCAGCGCTAGTGAAGTAGCTCACGTGGGGGGACGGCAGGCCGATTTGCCACATACGGTTGAGTGGGCCGGTGACTCCGAACCGAGCCGCCAGCCGTGCGGCCCGAAAGATGAAGCCCTCCGCAACCGGCAGATTAACGATAACGGCGCCGCCAGGTAGCAGATAGTCTGACAGGACCGATGCAGCTACGCTTACATCAGGCAAATGTTCGAATACATCATTAAAGATGATGGCATCGAAGCGCATGTCCGGCGGCATCTCGGCCGGGAAGAAACCGGCGATAACGTCGTGACCGGCCAATCGGGCACGCCTCTCCATGTCAACATCCGGCTCGATGCCGACGCACTCGATGCCGCGCGTTTTGGCGGCCTCCAGGAACCAACCATGGGCGCAGCCGACATCGAGCAATCGTGTTCCTCGCGGTAAGTAGTCGGCGCATTCCGCCAATAGCTGTTGGAAATTGGCAAGCCGAACGGGCTTCAGGGCGCGCTCCCGAACATCTTCATCGATTCTATCGACGGAATTGATTTGGATAGGCAATTCACTCGCAAAAAAGCCACAGGCTTGGCAGTGGGACGTCCCTGGAGCGAGGTCCGGCACCATCGCCGCGTTGCAGACAGCGCACCTCATGTCGAATCCCCTGATCCGCAGCGCATTTCCGATCGCAGCGCCGCCATTGACTTGGTGGCACCGCGCCTGAGCGGCAGAAGCGGAGTAATGACACGGGTCGGGACAGCGGCGATGTCGAAGGCAAGGAACGACAGCAGCAACTGAACCCCAAGGATGATCGGCAAGGCCGCGAGCATCACAGTGCCGGTGGTCGCCGGACGTCGGGTCAAGGCGCTTTCCGTCCAACCCTGGATACCGAAGACCACGCCGAACAGAAGAAAGGCAACGCTGACCAGTAATTCCAGTGAGGCGATCGAAAAGCCGCGGAGGAAGTATTCGTAAAACACGCGCTTGCACAGATTGACGAGATTGCCGCCCAGAAATTGCAGGAACACGCGACGGATGTTGAGCCCGCTCTGTTCATCAGCGTAGACTGCGGTCATCGGAAGATCGAAGACGCAGGCCTGGATCGTGCCCAGTCGGAACAACAGGTCGGATTCAAAGAAATAGCGCCGCCGCAGCTTTTGTAGTGGGATTCGCGACAGCACAAGCCCGCTGATCGCGGTGTATCCGTTCGTGGGATCGAAGACGTTCCAATATCCAGACGATAGTTTGGTCATGAAGGACAATCCGGCATTGCCGATCAAGCGTGCTGTCGGCATGGTGCGTACGTCCTCCACGTTGTGGAAACGGTTGCCTTTGACGTAGTCAGCTCTGCCTTCGAGGATTGGGGCCACGAATTGTGGGATCAGCGCGGGGTCCATCTGGCCGTCAGCGTCGACCTTGACGACCACATCCGCACCCATCGCCAATGCGTGCTGGTAGCCGGTAATAACCGCACCGCCTACACCCTGGTTTTGTTCATGCACCAACACGACCACACGCGGATCCTGGCATGCCGCCAGCACATGCGCGCCCGAGCCTTCCGGGCAAGAATCATCCACGACGAAGATTTGTGTGACCTCCGGACCAAATTTGCCAAGCAGCGTGAGGATATGGGCTTTGACGCGATACGATGGCATTACCACGGCGACCACGGGGCGCTTGGGTGCTTCGTTTCTTAGTACTGCGGATTTCATCCGCGGCAACGTTAGTCCATCCGCAATCATGGATTATGCCTAACTCGTTTGGATCACAATAGACGTTCGGATGGAACGCCGGTTCATCAGTTACGATGATGGCGCCTTCACCGTTGACAACACGCAAATGGTGCTATATCGACATATAATCGATTTGCGGTGAGAAGGCTAGGAAATTGCTTTGATATGTAGGCGTCGTTAAGCTGCCACGCCAAGACGGCAACTGGTTGCGCAAGCTGAATCCAAGCCTCCGCATGGTCTCGCTGCGGGCGGCGCCCATGCTGATCATGCTACTTATGGTGGTGGTCGTGCTGCAATGGCGCGCCGGTGCTTTCACGGGCGCACTACAAGGCGATGCCATAGCGCATTACGTATCTGGCCTGATGGTGCATGACTGGCTGCTGAATCAGTTCGGTGCTAAAGCGGTGCGCTATCTGATCAATTATCATGCGCATCTGCCGGTGACCGCCTTCGGCCTGTGGCCGCCATTTTATTATGGCATTGAAGGTGTGTGGATGCTGCTGTCGGGTGTTGGCATGCCGGCCATGCTGTTGTTGTCCGGCAGCGCCAGCGCTTTTCTGGGCCTGGCCGTCGGTTTGGTTGTGGCCCGCAGGAGCGGCTGGATGGGCGGATTGCTGGCGGCCCTGCTCCTGGTCGGCAATCCACTCGTGCAGCGCGCCAGTAACGAGCTGATGTTAGACGTCCCGGCGGCTCTCGGATGTTTCCTGGCGGCACTCGCCTACGCCGCCTACCTCGCGGGCGGACGCCGAGGAGCCGCTCTGGGGTTTGGACTGTTGGCGGTGATCGCCATGATGACCAAATACAATGCGCTGGCTCTCGCCCTTGTGCCACCGCTCTGCGTGCTGATCGGGCGGCGTTGGGACTTGTTGCGTCGCCCCACCTTCTACCTGCCGGCGGCGATTGTCGGCGTGTTGGCCGGGCCCTGGTATGTGCTAGCGCATGGCTTGTCAGAGCAAGGGTTCCGCTTCGAATGGGGGCTGGCCTATTTGAAACTGGCAACGCCTTACAATGCAGGCAGTATCTTTGAGGGATTGACGCCTATCGTGGCGGTGCTGGCCGTGGTTGGGCTTGGGCGCGTGTTATGGCGCGGCGGCCGGGCTGGGATGGCGGGATCAACGCCGATCGAGATTAGCTGCGCGGCGCTGGGACTGTCGGTATTCCTGTTCTTGCTGGTTGTCCCGGTGGCGCTACAGGACCGCTATCTGATCCCGTGCCTGGCGCCGCTCCTGGTGTTGGCCGCCCATGAGGCGATAAGAGTTTTCGAGCAATTACGGCGGCCGATCGCTCGTGGCGCATGGGTCGCCATATTGATCGTCAGCGTCGTTATTCCTGCGTGGCCGGTGCAGGCCGTTCCGCATAATCGGGTAGCGGAGGCAGCGCAGGCAGCACTTGGCGCGTTGCCGCCGGGAAACCCGATGGCACTGGTGGTTGCCGGCAAGGCCACCGAACCGGCCATGATTGCCGCGATCGGCATGGCGGAACCGAGGCGTCCGGTTACGTGGGTCGTGCGTGGCTCCCGTTTGTTCGGTGGAGGCGGCTACAACAATGCGGACTATAAGCCGCGCTTCAGTGATCCCCATGATCTAATGAAGGAGATCGACCGCTACGGCATCTCGCTGGTGATCTTTCAGCGCACGGGGGACGCGCAGGAGTGGGCACATGTGGCGCAGTTCAACGCCCTGCTGGCAGCAGAGCCAAATCGATTTGCGAAGGTGGCAGAGATAACTGATACGGCGCCATTCCAAATTTTTCGGGTGCTGGGCAACGAGGCACGGTCGCCCGACGCGGCGGCGCTGACGCGCCTGAGCGGACCGCAAGCCTTGCTGAGGCTCGTGCAGTAGCCGGCGTTTTGGGAAGACCGGTTCACGCCGCGGCGTCGGCGTCCACCTTGCGTTCGAAGCGCTTGCGCTCGTGCGGGTCGAGGTAGCGTTTGCGCAGGCGGATGGCGGCGGGGGTGACTTCGACGAATTCGTCGTCCTCGACGTAGGCGATGGCTTGTTCCAGGCTCATTTTGCGCGGCGGGATCAGCAGCATGGCGTCGTCCTTGCCGGCGGCGCGGATGTTGGTCAGCTTCTTTTCCTTGATCGGGTTTACTTCCAGGTCGGACTCGCGGGAATGCTCGCCGAGGATCATGCCCTGGTAGACCTTTTCACCGGGGGAGACGAACATGGTTCCGCGTTCCTGTATGTACCATAGCGAATAGTGCACCGCTTCGCCGGCCTCGGTGGAGATCAATGACCCGGCGCGGCGGCCCTCGATGGTGCCCCTCCAGGGGCCGTAGCCGGCGAACAGGCGGTTCATGATGCCGGTGCCGCGGGTGTCGGTGAGGAATTCGCCGTGGTAGCCGATCAGGCCGCGGCTGGGGATGGCGAAGGTCATCCGCACCTTGCCGCCGCCGGAGGGACGCATGTCGCGCATCTCGCCCTTGCGGCGGCTTAGTTTCTCCACCACCACGCCGGTGTAGGGGTCGTCGACATCGACCAGCACTTCCTCCATCGGCTCCTCGCGGTCGCCGGTTTCGGGATTGCGCCGGGTCAGCACGCGGGGCCGGCCGATGGTGAGTTCGAAGCCCTCGCGGCGCATCTGCTCGATCAGCACGCCGAGTTGCAGTTCGCCGCGGCCGGCGACCTCGAAGGCGTCGGTTTCGTTGGAGTCGGTGACGCGGATGGCGACGTTGCCCTCGGCCTCGCGGAACAGCCGTTCGCGGATCTGGCGGGAGGTGACCTTCTTGCCCTCGCGGCCGGCGAGCGGTGAGTCGTTGATGCGGAAGGTCATCGCCAGGGTCGGCGGATCGACCGGGATCGCTTCCAGCGGCCCGGGCAGTTCGGGGGCACCGATGGTGTCCGGAATCGTTCCCTCGGACAGACCGGCGACGGCGATGATGTCGCCGGCCAGCACCTCCTCGACCGGGACGCGGTCCAGGCCGCGGAACGACAGCAGCTTGGTCAGCCGGCCGGTTTCCACCGTGGAGCCGTCGCGGCGCAGCACCTTGACCGGCATGTTGACGCGGGCGGTGCCTTGCTCGACGCGCCCGGTCAGCACGCGGCCGAGGAAGTTGTCGTATTCCAGGATGGAGGCGACCATGGCGAACGGGGCGTCCGGCTTCACCGTCGGCTGCGGCACGTGGCGCAGCACTAGGTCGAACAGCGGCGACAGGTCGGTGCGCGGGCCGTCGAGGATTTCGTCGGCCCAGCCGTTGCGGCCGGAGGCGTAGAGCATCGGGAAATCGAGCTGGCTGTCGGAGGCGCCGAGGGCGGCGAACAGGTCGAAGATCTCGGTATGGACCTCGTCGGGGCGGGCGTCCTGGCGGTCGACCTTGTTGACCACGACGATCGGGTGGATGCCGCGGGCCAGGGCTTTGCCGACGACGAACTTGGTCTGCGGCAGTACGCCCTCGGCGGCGTCGACCAGGACGATGGCGCCGTCGACCATGTTGAGGATGCGCTCGACCTCGCCGCCGAAATCGGCGTGGCCGGGGGTGTCGACGATGTTGATGCGGGTGTCGTGCCACACCACCGAGGCGCACTTGGCCAGGATGGTGATGCCGCGCTCCTTCTCCAGGTCGTTGCGGTCGAGCGCGCGTTCGGCGACCTGCTGGTGCTCGCGGAAGGCGCCGGACTGGCTGAGCAGCTTGTCCACCAGGGTAGTCTTGCCGTGATCGACATGGGCGATGATAGCGACGTTACGGATCTGCATACGAGCCTGACTTTGGAGCCGGATGGCTTCGGGTCGAAGCGATCCGGGTCCGGTTCTGTTCGGTTTGAGAGGGCGATCGGGTTCTGAGCGATCGCACTCCAGGGGGATGGTGCGGCGCACACATAGGCGGTAAGCGGGCGGGATACGAGCGAAAAACGGCTGTGGCGGGGTTGCGGCCCCGGCTTCGGCGAAACGTCATGCGGCCGGGGCGGTGGTCGGCTTTGCGGCCTGGCGGGTTCCGGCGATCGAGAGACGGTTTCGCCCGGCTGTTTGCGATCAGACGCTTGCCCGGGTGGGAATCAGTTGGGCAGCCGGTCGCGACAGACCTCGATAGGCCACGGCACCCACGCCCGCGCCGATCAGCCAGCCCCAGTCGCCGACGTTGAACATCGCGCCGTAGGCGCCGAGCAGCGACAGGCCGATCGAGAGGGTGGCGGAGATCGCCAGGGCGATCAGCGCCTTGGGGTTCCATCCGCCATCGAAATGGTAGCGCGCTTGCGGCGCCATCGAATAAAGGTCGTCAACGGTGACGGCCTGTCGCTTTACCAGGTAGTAATCGGCGATCATGATGCCGAACATTGGTCCCAGAGCAGAGCCGAAGATGCTGACGAACAGAGTAATGGCGCCTGGGCTGGCGACGAATAGCCATGGGCAGACCAGGACGGACAGGATGGAGGTGATCAGACCGCCCAATCTGAAGCTGATATGCTCTGGGCTGAGGTTCGAGATGTCGTAGGCGGGCGATACGAAATTGGCGACGATGTTGATGCCCATGGTGGCGACGATGAAGGTGATCGAGCCAACGATGACGACGATCGGGTTGCCGATCTTCTGCACGATCAGGATCGGGTCCGTGATGGCCTGGCCGAACACCTTGAGGGTGCCGGCGGTGACAATGACCGTGATGACGGAAAACACCAGGAAGTTGACTGGCAGCCCGAGAAAATTGCCCATTTTCATGGCGGCCTGGTTTTTTCCAAAGCGGGCGAAGTCGCCGAAATTGAGCAACAAGGCGGAGAAGTAGGCAACGATCAGCATCGCGGCATTGGCCATCACGCCGATCGTTGCGGTCCTGGATGCGGCGGGCGGGCTGAGTTGCAGCGACAGGCTGGAGAATCCGGTCTGCCAGAGGATCCATATCGCCATCGCGAACATCACCAGATAGACCACCGGGCCGCAGAAATCGATGAAGCGTCGGATACGCTCCATGCCGCTCAGGAAGATGAGGAGTTGAAAGCACCACATGAACAGGAAGCTGAACCACGCGAGGGAGGACAGGCCGGCGATGCTGTTGTGGGTCAGACTGGCTGCCGAGGGGGCAAGGGTGACGATGAGGACCTGGACCGCCTTGGAGGCGAAATAGGTCTGCACGCCATACCAGACGATGCCGACGACGCCTCGGACCATCGCGGCGAGATTGGCGCCCATGACGCCGAAAGACAGCCGAGCCACCACCGGGAAAGGGATACCATGGCGCAGTGACGGGCGTCCGATGAGGTTCATCAGGAAGTAGACCGCGGTGATGCCCAGCAGCATCGAGATCAGCACCTGCCAGCCGGTCAGCCCAAGGAAGAACAGGCTTGCGGCGAAGGTGTAGCCTCCGACGGAATGGACGTCCGACATCCACATGGCGAACAGGCTGAAGACGCCCCAGGTCCGCCCCTCGGGCGCGGTTGGAGCCAGATCGTGATTGAACAGTCTGGGGTGAGCGCCGGTGATTACGAGCGTCGGCACTTGCCGCGTTTGCGATGCCATTCAAGCCTCCACCCGTCGTTTGCCGGCTGCCGCGGTTGGGCCCGGCTTTCAGCCCCTGCTCGGTTGAACCGGCGTGCTCGGTTGAGCCGCTGGGTACGTTTGAGCTACGAGGCAGGCAATTACCGGGCCAAGGGCAAACAAAGCCGGCGTGATCAACAATCGAACCAGGCCCGGGGCGATGTGCGATCGCATCCGCTGGCGCGGGTCATGGGCGGCGGAGGTTTCTACACCAGACCGGCGCCCGACAGGCCGCCGAACAGCCCTAGCGTGCAGGTGACCGCGGCGACCGCCAGCACGATCCACAGATAGGCGCCGCGCAGGCGGTGCGCCCTGGGCAACGCGGTGACGGCCAGGGCGATCAGCAGGCCGAGCACGATCGGCAGCATCAGCGTGTCGATCACCTGCACCGCCAGGTTCAGTGCCACGAGATCGGGCCAGAGTGCCACGAACAGCGCGCCGGCGACGACGCAGAGTGCGTAGGTGGCGCGGAACCAGCTTGTCTTCAGCGGATCGGCGTCGGCCGAACGGCGGTTGCCGATGACCTCGTTGAGGCCCCAGGCCAAGGCCAGCGAGACCACGATCGCGGCCACCATGGCGGCGCCCAGCACGCCGAGGCCGAACACCAGGTTGCCGACCCGTGTGCCCAGGAACGGGGTCAGCGCCTGGGCCATCTGGCCGACGCTTGACAGCGTCGGGTTGGCTCCGGCGCGGCCGATGGTGGCGGCGCAGGCGATCAGCACCGCGGCCATGATCGACTGGGTCAGCAGCGCTCCGATCGCGGTATCCCAGCGGGCAGCGGCCAGGTGCTGGGGGCCGAGGCGTTTTTGGGCGATCGCGGACTGCTGGTAGAACACCATCCACGGCATGATGACGGAGCCGATATTGGCGGCCGCGAGATAGCGGTAGTCGGGATCTCGGAGCGGGATGTCGATCGCACCCGCCAGCAGCGCGTCGGCGTTCGGGTGGGCCGCCCAGGCGACGAAGAAGAACACCAGCTCGAACAGGCCGACGGCGATGGCGAACAATTCGGCGCGGCGGTAGGTGCCGGTGAAGGTGACGGCCAGCAGGGCGACGGCGGCGATCGGCAGCGAGGCGAAGCGGGGCAGTCCGTAGAGCTGGCCGACGCCGGCGACGCCGGAGAACTCGGTCAGCAGCGCGCCGGCGCTGGCGATGGTCAAGGCGAGCGCGGCGACCCAGGCGCAGAGCGGGCCGAAGGTGTCGCGGATCAGCTCGCCGTGGCCGCGCCCGGTGAAGATCGCCAGGCGCACGGTGAGTTCCTGCGCCATGTAGAGGACCGGCACTAGCAGCAGTTGCAGCGCGAGCAGGCGGTAGCCCCAGCGTACGCCGCTCTGGCCGGCGGTGATGACGCTGCCGACGTCACTGTCGGCCAGCATGACCACGAGACCGGAGCCGAACACGGTGAGGAAGCGGCCCCGGCGCGGCATGGCTGGGGCGTCGACGTCAGGGGGTGCGCGGGTTGGTTTGGGGGGGTTGGCGGTTGCGGGCATTGCAAAAAGGTCTCGTTGTATTCGCGGCGGCCGGCGCCGTTTAACGCAAATCGCGTTGCGTTGGCGGCGGGTTTCGCGGACAACGCCACCACTGATGCAAGCTGCCGATACAAGCAAGCGTCGATGATGGACCCGATCATGCCCGAGTTTTATCTGCACAACAGCCTGACGCGTCGCAAGGAGCGGTTCGAACCGGCCGATCCGACCAATGTGCGGATCTATGTCTGTGGCCCGACGGTGTACGACCTGGTGCACCTGGGCAATGCCAGGGCGGCGGTGGTGTATGATGTCGCGGTCAGGCTGCTGCGGCTGCTGTATCCACACGTGACGTATGTCCGCAACATCACCGACGTGGACGACAAGATCAACGCCCGGGCGCGGCAGACCGGCGAGGCGATCGGTGCCATCACCGCGCGCACTACGGCGGATTTCCATGCCGACATGGCCGCGCTCGGGGCGTTGGAGCCAGACCAGGAGCCTCGGGCTACGGGGCATGTCGGTGAGATGATCATGATCATCGAGCGGCTGATCGAATCCGGCCATGCCTATGCGGCCGAGGCGCATGTGCTGTTCTCGGTGGCATCAGACCCGAGCTATGGGCGGCTGTCGGGGCGCAGCCCGGACGAGCTTGTGGCTGGCGCTCGGGTGGATGTGGCGCCGTACAAGCGCGATGCCGGTGACTTCGTGTTGTGGAAGCCGTCCCCGGACGACCTGCCTGGGTGGGAGTCGCCGTGGGGGCGGGGCCGGCCGGGCTGGCACATCGAGTGCAGCGCGATGTCGTGGAAATACCTGGGTGAAAGCTTCGACATCCATGGCGGCGGCAGCGACCTGATCTTCCCGCATCATGAGAACGAGATGGCGCAGAGCTTGTGCGCCTTCCCCGGCAGTCATTTCGCGCGTTACTGGATGCACAACGGCATGCTGCAGTTGAGCGGCGAGAAGATGGCCAAAAGCGTCGGCAACTTCTTCACCGTGCGCGACATTCTGGGCAAGGCGCGGGGTGAGGTTATTCGGCTTTTGCTGTTGCGCACGCATTATCGCTCGGTGCTGGATTTTTCCGATCAGGGCCTGGCCGAGGCGAGGCGGGAGCTGGATCGTTTCTATCGCGCGTTGGAGCGGGTTCCTGGCGGGGGCGCGGATGCGGGTCGCGGTGTCGGGTCCCCTGGCCCGCGGTCCGGCGCGTCCGGTGACGCGGCTGTCGCGGAGGCTTGCGCCGCCGTCCCGCAGCAGGTGCTGGAGGCGTTGTGCGACGACCTAAACACGCCGTTGGCGCTGTCGGCGATGCACGCTCTGGCGGACGCGGCGATGCGGGGCGATGCGACCGCGGCGGCGGGGCTGCGGGCCGCGGGGAGTGTTCTAGGCTTGCTGCAGCAATCGCCAGACGTCTGGTTTGGCCGCGCTTCAGTCACGCTGACCGGCGGCGAGTCATCTAGCATCTCGACCGGTGTCGGGTCACTCAGCGCTTCGGCCGGGGCTTTGGGAAGCCGGCAGGCAGACGAGGTCACCGAAATCGAGGCCGCAATCGCCGAACGCGTGGCCGCCCGAAAGGCGCGCGACTTCGGGCGTGCCGATGCGATCCGCGGCGAACTGGCGGCCAAGGGTATCGTGCTGGAGGACGGCGCGAAGGGCACCACGTGGCGGCGCGCCGACTGATGATGGGACGCGACGAGTGACGGGACGCGACGGCGGGGCTGACCTGGCGCCGATCGGCAACAGCCCGGTGGTGATCCTGGTGCGGCCGCAACTGGCCGACAATGTCGGTGCCTGCGCCCGGGCGATGGCGAATGGCGGGCTGTTTCATCTGCGACTGGTGGCGCCGCGCGACGGCTGGCCGCAAGAGGCAGCGTGGCGCACGGCCTCGGGCGCGGACCGCATCCTGGACGCGGCGACGGTGCATGCGAGCGTGGCCGAGGCGACCGCCGACCTGCATCGCGTGTTGGCCACCTGCCCTCGCCCGCGCCACATCGTCAAGCCGGTGCTGACCGCCAGGGGGGCGGCGGCGGAACTGCGCGAAATCGCGGTGCGGGGGTTGCGCGCCGGGGTGCTGTTCGGGCCGGAGCGCGCCGGGTTGGACAACGACGACATGGCGGCAGCGGATGCGCTGGTGCGGTTTCCGCTGAACCCGGCGTTCCTGTCGCTGAACCTGGCACAGGCGGTGATGGTGATGGCGTATGAATGGTGGATGGCCGATGACGCAACGCCGCCGCGCCGGCTGATGACCAACGAGACGCAGGTGGCGACGAAGCGGCGGCTGGACAATTTCCTGGCGCATCTGGTGGACCAGCTGGACGCCTGCGGGTTCCTGCGCAATGTGCCGAAGCGGCCGGGAATGGTGCGTAACCTGCGGCATCTGTTCCAGCGCGGCGAGGTGACGGAGCAGGAGTTGCGCACGCTGCACGGCGTGGTGACCGAACTGGCGATCGGGCGGCGGCGCCGGGGGCGGCTGGAGGCGGAGGAGCAGGAGACCGGGGTCTGAGGAGAGAGCGACGCGAACGGGTTGCGCGTGCAGGCAACGAATTACCGGACGGTTCGTAGGGACTGTTCGTAGACGGCTGGTAATCCGCTACAGGCCTTTGGCGCCGCCGAATGCGTTGAACGCGATCAGGGTGTAGGTGTCTCTTACGCCGGGTAGCTTCTGGATCTTTTGGGTCACGAACAGCCCGGTGTCCTGGTCTGCGTCGAGGTAGAATTTTCCCAGCAGGTCGTATTGTCCGGACGTGGAGAACAGCTCCGACAACTCGGCAATGGTGTCGGCTGCCTCCTGCGCGGTGCGGTATGCTTGCCCCATTTCGCATTTGATCTGCACAAAGATCGCTCGCATCACCGCCCCCTGGCTGTCGGACCAAGGTTTCGGACACCCTGATCACAGGCCGAGTTTACCAGCAGTTCCGGTCACGGGATACCGGGTTCGGCCCGCGCGGCCCGTTTCAGCCGCTTCGACCGGCAAGAAGCGGCTTCCAGCGGCACGAATTTTGCTCGCCGGTGGGGCACGAGACCGCACAGAGAGGCCAGCATGGATGCTTTGAAACCCGCCGCTGTCGTCGACGCCATGATACAGGCCGGCGCGCTGAAAGCGGAGCTTGGGGTGGGTGATCTGCTGATCCGGGGTGCGCTCTCGGGCGGCCTGCTGGGCATTGCCACCAGCCTGGCACTTGGGGCGGCGGTGCAGACCGGGCAATTGCTGGTGGGCGCGCTGATATTCCCGGTGGGCTTCGTGATGATCGTGCTGCTGGGTCTCGAACTGGTCACCGGCAGCTTTGCGCTGCTGCCGATGGCGGTGATGGCGGGGCGCGCAAAACCGGGGCAAATGCTGTCGAATTGGTCATGGGTGCTGCTGGGCAACCTGCTCGGCAGCGTGGTCTATGCGGTGTTGTTCGTGATCGCAGCGACCGATGCCTGGCAGATCGCTCCGGTGGGCGTCGCCGAACGGCTGCGCCAGGTGGCCGAGGCGAAGACCCTTGGCTACGCCAAGTTCGGCGCCGCCGGCATGCTGACCGTGTTTGTCAAGGCGATGCTGTGCAACTGGATGGTCTGCATGGGCGTGGTGATGGGGCTGTGCTCGAGCTCGGTGATCGGGCGGATCGCGGCGGCGTGGATGCCGATCCTGGTATTCTTCGCGCAAGGCTTCGAGCATACGGTTGTCAATATGTTCGTCATTCCCGCCGGCATGATGATGGGCGCCAAGGTGTCGGTCTCGGACTGGGTGCTGTGGAACCTGATCCCGGTGACGATCGGCAACCTGGCGGGAGGCTTCGGCTTCGTCGCGCTGGCGTTATTCGCCACGTTCGTCCCCAAGTCAGCCGGACGCGCCGCGGTTGTGGCGCAATCCGCCGAGGGCTGAGCCGATGTCGGCCGAGGCAGCGGGATTTTCCGTCGAGCAGCAGGAATACCTGAAGGGTTTCATGACCGGGGTGGAGGCGCGGCGCGCGGCGTTCGGGCTGCCGCCGGGGCCGCCCGGCGGCGGCGCGGCCGATCCGAACGACCTGCAGCGCGCAGCGCAGGATCGCGCGGAGGCCGGCGGCGGCAAGCTCGTCGCCGAGGAACAGGCGAAGCGCAACAAGCCGCCGCTGGGCCGTTTCGATGAAGTCACGGCGCTGGCCGGGGCGGGACAGTTTCCCAAGGGGACCGATGTCTTCCTGACCAAGTATTTCGGGCTGTTCTACGTGGCTCCGGCACAGAATGCGTTCATGTGCCGGCTGCGGATCGTCGGCGGCATCATCACCGCGGCGCAGTTGCGCGGGGTTGCGCAGATCGCTGACGACCTGGCCGGCGGCTATGCCGACATCACCACGCGGGCCAACCTGCAGTTGCGCGAAATTGGCGCCGACGGGCCACCCGAGGTGCTGATGCGGCTGGCCGAGATCGGCCTGACGTCGCGCGGATCGGGGGCCGACAATATCCGCAACATCACCGGCAGCCCAACCGCCGGGATCGACCCTGAGGAACTGCTCGACACCCGTCCAGCGGCGCGCGCGCTGCACCATTTCATCCTGCACCATCCCGAGCTGTATGGGCTGCCGCGCAAATTCAACATCGCGTTCGATGGCGGCGGGCGGGTGGCGGTGCTGCAGGATACCAACGACATCGGCTTCACCGCGGTGCGGGTGGCCGAGGGCTTCGGGGTGCCCGCCGGGGTATACTGGCGGCTCGATCTGGGCGGCATTACCGGGCATCGCGATTTTGCCCGCGATACCGGCGTTCTGGTCGATGCCGATGCGACGATCCCGGTGGCGAACGCGGTGTTGCGGGTGTTCATCGCCGAGGGCGATCGCACCGACCGGCACAAAGCGCGGTTGAAATACGTGCTGGACCGGCTCGGGCTGGAGGGGTTCCTGGGGCGGGTCGAGGCGGAGCTGGGCGAGAAGCTGTGCCGGGTCGATGCGTCATCGATACAACCGGCTCCGGCGCAAGACCGGCTGGGCCATATCGGCGTTCACCCGCAGAAACAACCCGGACTGCGCTATATCGGCGTGGTGTTCCCGGTCGGGCGGATCAGCACTGAGCGGATGCGTGGGCTGGCGGCGATCGCGGAACGCTTCGGGTCGGCGGAACTGCGGCTTACGGTCTGGCAGAACCTGCTGATCCCCAATGTCGCCGAGGCCGACGTCCCGGCGGCGGTGGCGGCGATCGAGGCGCTGGGGCTGTCCACCTCGGCATCGCCGCTGCGCGCCGGGCTGGTGGCCTGCACCGGCAATGTCGGGTGCAAGTTCGCCGCCAGTGACACCAAGCGGCATGCCTCGGCGCTGGTGGACTACCTGGAGGCTCGGCTGGCGCTGGACAGCCCGATCAACATCCACCTGACCGGGTGCCCGAATTCCTGTGCCCAGCATTACATTGCCGACATCGGTCTGCTCGCCGCCAAGGTCGAGCCCGGCGGCGACGAGCATGAGGGCGATCGGGCCGACGGGGATCAGGACGAGGAGATGATCGAGGGCTACGATCTGCATGTCGGCGGCGGCGCCGGGCCGCACCAGGCGATCGGACGGCTGATCCGTCCGGGCGTGGCGTTCGATGATTTGCCGCCGATGGTGGCCGCGCTGCTCGGCGCCTGGATGGCGACGCGCGTTGCCGGGGAGGGTTTTCAGGATTGGTCGGCCGCTCGCGGCGACGACGAACTGCGAGCGATCGGTGAGAATCTGCAGGCGGAAGCAGCGTGACGGCCGGGATCGCGGCGGCCCGGAACACGATGGCAGGCGAATGAACGCGATCAGCCCGCCGCTGCCGCTGATCCCGGAGAACGCGCCGTTCTCGGAGGCGCAGCGCGCCTGGCTGAACGGATTCCTGGCCGGGCTATACGGCGGTGCCGGCACCGCCGGTTCGAGCGCGCCGGCGGCGGCGGCTCCGGAGGAAGAGTTTCCCTGGCACGACCCGGCTTTGGAGATGGATGAACGCCTGGGCCTGGCCGAGGGCAGGCCGATGAAACGCCGGCTGATGGCGGCGATGGCGCAGTTGGATTGCGGCCAGTGCGGCTATCTGTGCCAGACCTATGCCGAGGCTTTGGCCGAGGGCCGGGAGAGCACCACCACGCTGTGCGTGCCGGGCGCCAAGCCGACCGCGAGGAAGGTGAAGCAGTTGCTCGCCGAGGCGCCGGTGGTGGCTTCCGCCGCCGCTTCACCGACCCTTGAGAACACGCCCGCAGCGGCCAGGGAGCCCGAGGGCGTGGCGGTGCGCGTGCTGTCGGTTGATCCGCTGACCGAACCGGACTCGGCCAAGGATGTTCGGCATGTGGTGATCGATCTGGCCGGGTCCGGGTTGAACTACCTGCCGGGGGATTCGCTCAATCTGGCGGTGCGCAGCGATCCGGTGTTGGTTGCCGACACGATTGCGGCGCTGGGCGCCAGCGGCGAGGAACGGGTGGTCGGCATCGACGGCGTCGAGCGCGGCCTTCGCGAGGCGCTGGGCGTCGCCGACATTGCTCGCCCACTGGACCGCACGTTCGATCTGCTGGCCGGTGCCGCGACCTATCCTGGCCATGCCGCTGCGCTGCGCCGGTTGGTGGACGGCGAGGACGACGTGGAGCCGGACTGTGCCGACCTGCTCGACCTGCTGACGGCGTTCCCCTCGGCGCGGCCCGCGCTGGCGGATCTGGTGCGGTCACTGCCGATGCTGCGGCGGCGGCTGTATTCGATCGCGTCGTCGCCGCGCGCGCATGAAGGCGAGGTGCATCTGTGCGTCAGCGTGGTGCGCGATGTGCGGCGCGGGCGAGTGCGGCACGGGGTGGGCAGCGGGTTCCTGGGGCGGCACGCGGTCGCGGCGGGGCCGATCCTGGCCAGCGTGCAGGAGAGTCATTTTCGACTGCCGTCCGATCCGCGCACGCCGATCATCATGGTCGGGCCCGGTACCGGCATCGCGCCGTTCAGAGCATTCCTCGCGGATCGGGCGGCGGGCGCCGTGCGCAGCCGGTCATGGCTGTTCTTTGGGGACCAGCATAAGCGGACGGATTTCCTGTATGGTCCGGCGCTGCAAGGCTGGTTGGCGGACGGCACTTTGAGCCGGCTGGATCTGGCGTTCTCCCGCGATCAGGCCGACAAGATTTACGTGCAGAACCGCATGGTCGAGCAGGCGGCGGATCTGTGGCGCTGGCTGCAGGACGGCGCGCATTTCTATGTCTGCGGCGATGCCCTGCGGATGGCGCGCGATGTCGATGCGGCGCTGCGGCGGATCGCCATGACCGAGGGCCGGCTGAGCGCCGACCAAGCGCGCGACTGGATCGTGGCGCTGGCCCGTCAGGGGCGTTACTTGCGCGATATCTACTGAGTATTTCCGCAACGCCGACGCAAACGGGTGTTGGCTACTTTGGTGCTTGCTTGCGGGCCTCGGCGCGGTCGGCATAGTGACGGAACAAGTTGTCGGCGGTTCGCTTCTGGTCGTCCGACATGGCGTCATACAAGGTCTGGAACGAGGCCGACAGGCTCTGCACGCCTTGCGCGCGGGACTGCACGATCTGGGCGAAGTTCTGCATGTTCTGCTCCGCCGACATGCTTGCCAGGGATGCGCGCCGGTCCTTGTAGGCCTGCTCGGTCGAGGTCGCGTTGTCGCGCATGATTTGGGTGAAGCCACTCCATGCCGGTTCCTGCTGGGGAGTGATCTTCAGGCGGCGATGCATCTGGGCGATCCGCTGGTCGACCTGGGATCCCGCCTTGGCGGCCTTGGGGGTGGCGGCTGAGGGTACCCGGTTTGCGGGAGCCGGTGTTTGGGCCGGTTCCGGGGCGGGCGCGGGGGTCGGCGTTTGGGCAAAGGCCGGGTTTGCCGCCAACGAAAGCGTGGCGAGCAGGGCGAAGGTTTTCACGGCGGTCTCCTTTGTAGGCCGGGCAGACGTAGCAGGGCCAATCCGGTGGTTCCAGTGCTCGCCGATGTTGCGGCGCAGCGTGGTCCAACGCGGCCGGTGTTGCGGCGCGATTGGCTGCATTGCGCGCCGGTGTTGCGGCGCGATTGGCTGCATTGCGCGCCGCTGTTGCGGCGCGATTAGTTGCATTGCGCGCCGCTGTTGCGACGCGACGGGGGTTGGTGTGGCGGGTGACGGTGACGCGGTGTATCCACAACTGCCGGCTGCCGCTCCTCGCTCTGGTCAAGATATGACAAAACGAGTAGAGGTCCGGGATTGCCGCGGCCGGTGCTCGATGCCCGAGCCTTGACGAGGGAGAGCCACTGGATGAACGGCGCCGAAAGCCTGGTCCATTCGCTGTTGAAAAGTGGTGTGACGACGTGTTTTTCCAATCCTGGCACGTCTGAGATGCATTTTGTCGCCGCGCTGGACCGGGTGCCTGGCATGCACTGCGTGCTTGGCCTGTTCGAGGGGGTGGTGACCGGGGCGGCCGACGGCTATGCGAGGATGGCAGGTAAGCCGGCGGCGACGCTGCTGCACTGCGGCCCTGGCCTGGGCAATGGGCTGGCCAACCTGCACAATGCCAGACGCGCCGCCACGCCGGTGGTCAATATCGTCGGCGACCAGGCGACCTATCACCGCCCGCTGGACCCGCCGTTGACGGCGGATACCGAGGGCTGGGCGCGCGGCGTGTCGGGCTGGGTGCGGACCTCGATGGATGCCGGTTCGGTCGGGGCCGATGCCGCGGCGGCGGTGCAGGCCTCGATGATTGCGCCGGGGCAGATCGCAACGCTGATCCTGCCGTCTGATAGCTCTTGGAACGACGGCGGTGCGGTGGCCGCGGCGCTGCCTAGACTAGCGCCACCGGCGGCGGCGCCGCAGCAGATCGAGCAGGCGGCGAACGTGCTGCGGCGCGGCGGCGCGGGCGTGGTGCTGTTGCTGGGCGGGGTCGCGCTGCACGAGCAAGGGCTGGCGCTGGCGCATCGGATCCAGGCTGCCACCGGGTGTCGGGTGATCGCGCAGGGATCGAATGCGCGGATGGCGCACGGCCAAGGCCGGCTGGCGGTGGAGCGGGTGCCCTACGTCGTCGACCTGGCGGTGCAGGCGATGGCGGGGACCCGGCAACTGATCCTGGCGGGATCGCGCAAGCCGGTGACTTTTTTTGCCTATCCGGGAAAGGTGCAGAGTTCGGTGCCCGTGGATGCCGAGGTCCAGATTCTGTCGCGTCCGGAACAGGATGTTGTCGAGGCGCTGGCGCGGTTGGCCGACGCGCTGGGCTGCGGCCCGTTCGCGGCGCCCGATAATGGCGGCAGGCCCGAGGTCGGGCGCGGTCCGCTGACGCCTGGGTCGGTGGCCGCCGCGCTTGGCGCGCTGATGCCGGAGGACGCGGTGATCGCCGACGAATCGGTTACCTTCGGCCGCGATTTCCTCACTGCCACCAAGGGTGCGCCACCGCATGACTGGTTGAATGTGACCGGGGGCGCGATCGGCGGCGGGATGCCGATGGCGACCGGCGCGGCGATCGGCGCACCGGGTCGGCGGGTGATCAATCTGCAGGCGGACGGGTCGGCGATGTATACGATGCAGGCACTGTGGACCCAGGCGCGGGAGAAGCTCGACGTCACCACGGTTCTGCTGTCGAACCGAAAATATCAGATCCTGCTGGGTGAGCTGGCCAATGTGGGTGCCAATCCGGGTCGAACCGCGCTCGATATGATGGACATCGGCAATCCTGATATCAACTGGCCGGCGCTGGCCGGGTCGATGGGAGTGGAGGCGGCTCGCACCGACACGGTCGAGGGTTTTGCCGATCTGCTGACGCATTCGCTGAAGCAGTCAGGGCCGTTCCTGATCGAGTTGCTGATCTGAGCACGATTGGACCGTTGCAGGGAAGACACGGTCGCGTTGGATTAAGGCTTGACCGTAGCCACAGCCGTGCGTACATCAAATCTTGTTACAGGCCTGGATAGGCCTGCCGGTAGATCCAAATGGTCTTGGAACCAACCAAGATCGATCCTAGGAGGAAGAACATGGCCAAGACGAATCGTAATGCAAGCGCACAAACCAAGCCGCGCCGGGCGCACGCGTCCAAGGCCCGGACGCGATCCGAGGCGACCAAGGCGTCGAGTTCGGCGCGTGCGGTCATGGACTCGCAGCGCGTTGGGTGGGCAACCGATCTGGTGTTCGACGTGCGGGAACCAAAGTTGGCGGTCAGTTTGCGGTTGGACGCAGACGTTTTGCGCTTCTTCCGCAATTTCGGGGCCGGCTATCAGACCCGAATCAACGAGGTGCTGAAGGCGTTCATGCAGGCTAGGGCTGGGTCCGAGGTTAGCCATGCCGTAGCCGGCGCTCGGGCATCGCGCGCGGTTGGGAGCAACGGCAAGCGTGCCGGGCGCTAGGTTCGACTGGTGATGTAAGCGCCAGGGCGGAAGCGGTCAGAGGCTGGCGTTCGAGTCGGGTGCGGGGTGGATGCCCGAGGTGGCGAGAATGGCGGACCCAACGGGAACGCTGTTCTCGCGCAACGTATGCGCGGCGACCCAGGCACGCAGGACGCTGGCCATTCTTCCCCGCCAGTCGCCGTGCCTGGCCTTGAACCAGGCGAGTGTTTCGGGATCGATGTTCAGGCCGGGGTCGCGTTCCCGGCGCTGTGGCCAGTCAGGCAGGTCGGTCGTGCTATCTGTCGCAGCCTGTGTCGCCGCGCCTACGCCCAGATAGGCCCGCAACAGTGTTTCGTCGTCGAGGTTATCGGCGTCCTCATCCGGCTCGTCTGAAATCATCTTGATCGAATTGCTCTGCTGTAATCGCGCGCTGAAATCGTTCTAAAGCTACCCTGGGAACACGTTAGTCGTAACCCCGGTGAGGACGCCGAGCGATAACCTAGCTGAAATTGGTTAACAATTCGCTAAGTGGCGGCGGCCGATGGGTGGCTGGCGCTGGGACCGGCTGAACTCGACTGGAATGGTAGCCTTCAGTCGGCAGCGTCGGCGACTTCCTCGGTGGGCTTTTTGCCGGCGCGGATACGTTTCACCGCCGTTTCGACGTGGCGGCGGAACACGTATTCGGCGGGGCGTTGTTTTGCCAGCGAGACATCGGGCGCCATCGGCCCGTCGGTGCGGATGCCGCGCATGGCCTGTGCCGCGGCGCGCCAGGGCTTGCGCACGGTCTCGGCGACCGCGCTGGCCTCGTATCCCGAGTGCACCATGCAGTCGGCGCATTTCTCGTAGTTTCCGGTGCCGTACTTGTCCCAGTCGGTGGTGTCCATCAGTTCCTTGAAGCTCTTGGCGTAGCCTTCACCGAGCAGGTAACAGGGCCGTTGCCAGCCGAAATAGGTGCGGGTCGGGTTGCCCCAGGGCGTGCAATGGAAGGTCTGGTTGCCGGCCAGGAAGTCGAGGAACATCGACGACTGGTTGAATGACCACTTCTTCCGCGCGCCGCCCTGCCCTTGGCGGCGGAAGATGCCGCGAAACAGTTCCTTGGTCTTGGCGCGGTTGAGGAAGTGCTGCTGGTCGGGTGCGCGTTCGTAGGCGTAGCCCGGGGAGACCGAGATTCCGTCGACCCCCATTGCCATGACGTCGTCGAAGAACGCGGCGACCTTGTCGGGTTCGGCGTTGTTGAACAGCGTCGCGTTGATGATGGTGCGGAAGCCGCGGCGCTTGGATTCGGCGATTGCCGCAACGGCGCGGTCGTAGACTCCGTCCTGGCAGACCGAGATGTCGTGTTCGGTGCGCGCGCCATCCAGATGCACCGACCAGGAGAACCATTTCGACGGCTGGAACAGGTCCATCTTCTTTTCCAGCAGCAGGGCGTTGGTGCAGACGATGACGAACTTGCGGCGCGCGATTGCGCCTTGCACGATCTGGTCGATTTCCTTGTGCAGCAGTGGCTCGCCGCCGGCGATCACTACCACCGGGGCGCCACATTCCTCGACCGCCTGCATGCAATCGGCGACCGAGAGACGCTGATTGAGGATCTCGGGCGGGTAGTCGATCTTGCCGCAGCCGGCGCAGGCCAGGTTGCAGCGGAACAGCGGCTCCAGCATCAGCACCAGCGGGTAGCGCTTGCGCCCGATCAGATGCTGTTTGACGACATAGGCGCCGACGCGCACGGCCTGGTTCAGGGGAACGGTCATGGTCTGCTGGTTTCCTTATGCGTCCGCGAGTTCGGCGGGAAAGCGGAACCGGACATCCTCGGCGACACCGCCTTGGGTGGACACTTCGATGGCGCCGAACCGGCGCAGACCGTCTAGCACGCCCTGCACCAGGGTCTCTGGGGCGGAGGCGCCGGCGGTGACGCCGACCGAGGTGATGTCCTGGAACCACTCGGCTTGCAGGGCGTCGGCATCGTCGATCAGGTAGGACGGTTTGCCGAGTTCCTGGCCGATTTCACGCAAACGGTTGGAGTTGGAGGAATTGCACGAGCCGACCACGAGGATCATGTCGACGCAATGGGCCAGGTCGCGGACCGCCTGCTGGCGGTTCTGGGTGGCGTAGCAGATGTCGCGCACGTCCGGACCGACGATGGTGGGAAACCGCTTCGACAAGGCCTGGATGATGCCGCGGGTGTCGTCCACCGACAGCGTCGTCTGGGTGATATAGGCCAGCTTGTCAGGGTCCTTGACCCGCAGCAGGGCGACGTCCTCGACGGTCTGCACCAGGTGTACCTTGGCCGGCACCTGGCCGATGGTGCCCTCGACTTCGGCATGGCCGGCATGTCCCACCAGCACGAGTTCGCGGTCCTGGCGGGCGTAGCGGCGGCCTTCGTTGTGCACCTTGGCGACCAGCGGGCAGGTCGCGTCGATCACCGGCAGGCCGCGTTCGGCAGCGGCGGCCTCGACTCGCTTGGCCACGCCGTGGGCGGAGAACACCGTCATCGCGCCGGGCGGGATCTCGTCGAGTTCATCAACGAACACCGCGCCGCGTGTGCGGAGATCCTCCACCACGTGGCGATTGTGCACGATCTCGTGACGGACATAGATCGGCGGGCCGTATTTTTTCAGCGCGCGTTCGACGATTTCGATGGCCCGTTCCACACCGGCACAGAAGCCGCGGGGCTGGGCAAGGACGACGCGGATCATTCAGCTACTCTCCGTGGTGGCGCCGACCGGCTCGGCAGTGCTTGGCCGGTCCGGGATATGGCAGGTCGGCCGTTTTGCTGCAACGCTGCCGAACCCCTTGCGGTGGCCGGCTGGTGCGACCCCGCCATGCAGACAGGGGATCGCCTGGGCCGTTGCGCACCGCCGGGCGCCCTGGTTGCCGCGGCAGGCCGGCGGCGGACGGTGTTGATTACAACGGCGTGGCAAATCGGCAACAATGGCGAGGATCGCGCGCGGGTCGGCATGCGCAACGTCGGCTGACGTGTTATCGGCAAAAGGATCGGCTCCCGTCGGGCGGGGCCCCGGTCGTGAGGCTGCGTGTGGCGTCTGATAGTTCCCTTGCATTGATCGATCTACCCAGCGAGCTGGCGCGCGTCTCGGGCACAGTGGAGCAGGCGCTGGATATCCTGCTGCCGCCGGTGGAAGGCGCCGAGGGCCGGCTGGCGGAGGCGATGCGGTATGCCGCATTGGGTGGCGGCAAGCGGCTGCGGGCGTTCCTGGTGATGGAAACCGCCGCGCTGTTCGGGGTGAACGAGACCTGCGCGGCCCGAGTCGCGGCGTCGGTGGAGATGTTGCACGCGTATTCGCTGGTGCACGACGACCTGCCGGCGATGGACGATGACGACTTGCGACGTGGCAAGCCGAGCACACATAGGGCGTTCGATGACGCAACCGCAATCTTGGCCGGCGACGCATTGCAGTGTCGCGCGTTCGAGATTTTGGCGGAGCCGGACACGCACTCCGATCCTCAGGCTCGGTGTGAACTGGTGGCGGCGCTGGGCGCCGCGGCCGGTGCGCGCGGCATGGCAGGCGGACAGATGATCGACATGATGACTGAAGGCCAGGATTTGGACGCGCCGGCGGTGACCCGGCTGCAGGCGCTCAAGACCGGTCGGCTGATCCAATATAGCGCCGAGTGCGGCGCTATTCTGGGCCGGGCGACGTCCATGCAGCGGCATTTGCTGGCGGCGTACGGGCGTGACCTGGGGGCGGCGTTCCAGATCGCCGACGATGTGCTGGATGTGGAAGGCGACGCGGCGCAGCTTGGCAAGACCGCCGGCAAGGACGCCGCGGTGGGCAAGGCAACCATGGTTGCGGTTCTGGGTTTGGAGTTGGCCCGCGCCCATGCCGACATGTTGGCCCGGCAGGCCGCGGCCCATCTTGACGAATTCGGCAGTCGGGGCGCGAACCTGCGGGCCTTGGCGGGTTTTGTAATCGACCGGCGCAGCTAAGCAAGAACAGGAGAATCGATGAGCCCGATCACCACGCCGTTACTCGACCGCGTTCGCTACCCGGCCGACATGCGCAATTTCTCGATCGAGCAGTTGCGGCAACTTGCCGACGAGCTGCGGGCCGAGACGGTGGACACGGTGTCCGTGACCGGCGGCCATCTTGGCGCCTCGCTAGGTGTGGTGGAGCTGACGGTGGCGATCCACGCGATCTTCGACACGCCGCGCGACCGGCTGTTGTGGGATGTCGGGCATCAGGCCTATCCGCACAAGATCCTCACCGGGCGGCGCGATCGGATCCGCACCCTGCGCCAGGGTGGCGGGCTGTCTGGGTTCACCAAGCGGTCGGAGAGCGAGTACGATCCGTTCGGAGCGGCGCATTCCTCGACGTCGATCTCGGCAGGGCTCGGCATGGCGGTGGCGCGCGACCTGAAATCGGCGCCTCAGGTTGGCGCGACCGAGGCGGCCGAAAGCGTTCGGCCGGTGGTGGAGGATCGCAACGTGATCTGCGTCATCGGCGACGGCGCGATGAGCGCTGGCATGGCGTATGAGGCGATGAACAACGCCGGGGCGCTGAAATCACGGCTGATCGTCATCCTAAACGACAACGACATGTCGATCGCTCCGCCGGTGGGTGCGATGAGTGCGTATCTGTCGCGGCTGATGTCGTCGCGCAGCTTCCTGTCGCTGCGCGAATTGGCCGGAAGGATGGCCAGGCGGTTTCCGCGCGGGATCGAACGGACCGCCCGGCGGGCGGAGGAATATGCCAGGGGGATCCTGACCGGCGGGACGCTGTTCGAGGAGATGGGGTTCTACTACGTCGGACCGATCGACGGGCATAACCTGGATCACCTGCTGCCGGTGCTGCGCAATGTGCGTGAGGCCGAGGAGACCGGGCCGATCCTGGTGCATGCGATCACCCAGAAGGGCAAGGGCTACGAGCCGGCGGAGAAGTCACCGGACAAGTATCACGGGGTGTCAAAGTTCAATGTGATCACCGGCGAGCAGGCCAAGGCGCCCCCCGGTCCGCCGGGCTACACCAAGGTGTTCGCCGAGGCGCTGATCGCCGAGGCGAAGCGCGATCCGGCGGTGGTGGCGATCACCGCGGCGATGCCGTCGGGCACCGGGCTGGACCGCTTCGGCAAGATGTTCCCGGACCGCTGCTTCGACGTGGGGATCGCCGAACAGCACGCGGTGACATTTGCCGCCGGGATGGCGACCGAGGGGATGAAGCCGTTCTGCGCGATCTACTCGACCTTCCTGCAGCGGGCCTACGACCAGATCGTGCATGACGTCGCGCTGCAGTCGCTGCCGGTGCGCTTTGCGATGGACCGGGCGGGCTATGTCGGCGCCGACGGAGCGACCCATGCCGGCAGCTTTGACCTGTCCTATCTGGGGTGCCTGCCGAACATAGTGATCATGGCGCCGTCCGACGAGGCGGAGCTGGTGCATGTGGTGGCGACCGCGGTGACCATCGGCGATCGGCCCAGCGCGTTCCGCTATCCGCGCGGCGAGGGCACCGGCGTGGCGTTGCCCAAGGTTGGCGAGGTGCTGGCGCTGGGCAAGGGGCGGGTGCTGCGCGAGGGCACGAACATCGCCATCCTGTCGCTGGGCACTCGGCTGGGCGATGCGCTGAAGGCGGCGGACGAGCTGGCGGCGCGCGGTTTTCCGACAACGGTTGCCGATGCGCGATTTGCCAAGCCGATCGACACGCTGCTGGTCGAACGGTTGGCGCGCAATCACGAGGTCCTGATCACGATCGAGGAAGCTTCCATTGGCGGCTTCAGTGCCCAGGTCATGCAGCACCTGGCCTGGAAAGGCCTGTTGGATTCCGGGTTGAAGATTAGGCCGATGGTGATGCCAGACTGGTTCATCGATCATGACTCGCAGACCAAGCAACTGATCGAGGCCGGGCTTTCGGCCAAGGACATCGTGTCGGTGGCGTTGTCGGCGATGGGCATCGAGACGCCGAAGGTCGGGGCGCCGAAGGTCGGATCGACGAAAGTCGGCACGTCGCGATGACAATCATCCGGCCCAGGCCTGACCGGCTACCGATCGCCGGCCGTACGGGTGGCGCGCTGGGGGGATGATGGCGATGCTGGCTGGGGTGGCCGCGGTGCTGGCCGGCATTGGCCTGGCCGAGGCGTTGGTCGGGTCCCGGCTGGTGGCGTCCTTCGCGCGCCAAAGCGGCGGTGCCGATCCCATTTTCCGGCCGCCGGTGACGCTGTTGAAGCCGCTGCACGGGGATGAGCCCCTGCTGGCCGAGGCGCTGGCCACGTTGTGCCGGCAGGATTATCCGGACTGGCAGATCGTGTTCGGGGTGCAGGACGCGACCGATTCGGCGATCGGCGTGGTGCGCCGGCTGCAGGCGCGATTTCCCAGCGTGGACATCGAGTTGGTGATCGATCCGACGCTGCACGGGCGCAACCGCAAGGTGGGCAACCTGATGAACATGATGCCGGCGGCGCGGCATGACCTGCTGGTGATAGCTGACGCCGATGTGCATGTCCGATCGGACTACCTGAACCGGCTGGTGGCGGCGTTGCAACGGCCGGGCGTGGGCCTGGTGACGACGCTGTATGCGGGATTGCCGGCCGCCGCGACGGGGGTCTCGGCCGAAGCGTCGGGACCCGGGGTGCGATCGGCCCGCTGCTCCGGCGCCGCGCGGCGGACCGCGACGGGCCGCGGGGTGATTGGTCTGCCCGCCCGGTTGGGTGCCATGCAGATTACCCATGGCTTCCTGCCGGGTGCGGTGGTGGCGCGGGCGCTGGGACGGCAGGATTGCCTGGGAGCGACGATGTGCCTGCGGCGGCGCGATCTGGAAAGCATCGGCGGGCTGCAGGCGCTGGTGGACCATCTGGCCGACGACAACGTGTTGGGCCGACGCATCAACGCCCTGGGGTCGAGCGTGGCGCTGGCCGACACGGTGTCGCTGACCACCGTCCCGGAATCCAGTTTCAGCGCGCTGTTCCGCCATGAGTTGCGGTGGGCGCGCACGATAAGAGCGCTGGAACCGGCGGGTTTCGCGGCCTCGGTGATTCAGTATCCACTGGCTTGGGCGCTGTTGACGGTGCTGCTGACCGGCGGGGCGACCTGGTCGGTGGGTTTCTTCCTGCTTGCCTGGATGCTGCGGGCGGTCGCGGCGCTGAGCGTCGATCGCGCGCTGGCGCCGTTATGGACCAGGCAGGCGCGGTCGGTCGGGAACGATCAGGCCGCGGTTGCGTTCTGTTGCCCGATCTGGCTTCTGCCGTTGCGCGACATGTTTTCCGTCGCGGTAATGGCGGCGAGCTATGGTGGACGCAAGGTTCACTGGCGCGGTCACGGCCTGCACGCCGACACGCCACCACCGCCTGTCCATCAATCCGTGACACTTCGGCTGTGACTAGAGCATTTTGTCGCATGATCACGCGCCTTGAACGTTCCGCCCACCGCGATCATGACTTTATCGCCGCCGATTGAGGGAATCCGCGTAACATGATGAAGACCCTGTTCCTGCACCCGCCCTCGTTCGACGGTTTCGACGGCGGTGCCGGGTCCCGCTATCAGGCGAAGCGGGAGATCAAGTCGTTCTGGTTTCCGACCTGGCTGGCGCAGCCGGCCGCGCTGGTGCCGGGCAGCAAGCTGATCGACGCGCCGCCGGCGCGGATCGGGCTGGAAGCAATCACGCGCCAGGCGAGTGACTACGAGTTGTGCGTAATGCACACCTCGACGCCGTCGTTCGCGTCCGATGTCAAGGTGGCCGAGGCGCTGAAGGCGGCCAATTCAGGCCTGAAGATCGGCTTCGTCGGCGCCAAGGTGGCGGTGCAACCGACCGAAAGCCTGGCCCAGGGCGAGGTGATAGACTTTGTCGCGCGCAACGAGTTCGACTTCACCATCAAGGAAATTGCCGAGGGCCGCGACTGGGCCTCGGTGGATGGCATTTCCTGGCGCAATCAGGCCGGGGTCATCGTGCACAACAAGGATCGGGCGATCCTTGAAGACATGGACCAGCTCCCGTTCGTCACCGATGTCTATCACCGTGACCTGCGGATCGAGGATTACTTCATCGGCTACCTGCTGCATCCGTACGTGTCGTTGTATACCGGCCGCGGCTGCAAGTCGCACTGCAGCTTCTGCCTTTGGCCGCAGACCGTCGGCGGACATCGCTACCGGGTGCGCTCACCCGAACACGTGGCCGAGGAAATCCGTCAGGCCAAGGTCAGGTTCCCGCAGGTCAGGGAGTTCTTCTTCGACGACGACACCTTCACCGACAACCTGCCGCGCGCCGAGGCGATCGCTCGCGAACTGGGAAAGATCGGTGTCACCTGGTCGTGCAATGCCAAGGCGAACGTACCGCGGGCGACCTTGCAGGTGCTGAAGGACAACGGCCTGCGCCTGCTGCTGGTTGGCTATGAGAGCGGCAACCAGCAGATCCTGTACAACATCAAGAAAGGCATGCGGATCGAGGTTGCCCGCAAGTTCACCCAGGACTGCCATGACCTTGGGATCAAGATCCACGGCACCTTCATCCTGGGTCTGCCGGGGGAAACCAAGGCTACCATCGAAGAGACAATTCGTTTTGCGAAAGATATCAATCCGCATACCATCCAGGTGTCACTGGCGGCGCCTTATCCTGGGACGTTGCTCTACAAGCAGGCGGTGGAAAATGGCTGGCTGGATGCGGAACATGCCGAACTGGTGGACGATAGCGGGGTGCAGATCGCTCCTTTGCACTATGAGCACCTGTCGCATACCGAGATTTTCGACAACGTTGAGACGTTTTACAAGCGGTTCTATTTCCGGGCGCCGAAGATCGCCTCCATCGTCGGCGAGATGGTGCGCAGCCCACAGATGATGAAGCGGCGGCTGCGCGAGGGGGTGGAATTCTTCCAGTTCCTGCGGGAGCGGCACCAGACGGTCTGAGGCGGCTGGCGCCCCCTGGTTGTCCCGGTGAACAGCGTCAGCTTTTGCGCCGACGATTTCGGCCTGTCGGAAGCGGTTAACGAGGGGATCGAGCGGGCGCATCGCGAAGGCGCGCTGCAGGCCGCCAGCCTGATGGTCGCCGGGACCGCGGCCGGCGACGCGGTGCGGCGGGCCAAGGCCAACCCATCGCTGCGGGTCGGGCTGCATCTTGTGGTGATCGAGGGGCCGGCCGTCCTGCCGCCGGCGGATATTCCGGATCTGGTCGACGCCGCCGGCCAGTTCCCGTCCCACCAGTTGGCGCTGGGGTTGAAGTATTACTTCCGACCGCGGGTGCGGCGTCAATTGAAGGCGGAGATCCGCGCGCAGTTCGCCGCGTTCGCCGCGACCGAACTGCGGCTCGACCATGCCAACGCGCACAAGCACATGCACCTGCATCCGACGGTCGGTGCGATGATGTTGCGGGCCGGTTTGGCGTTCGGGTTGCGCCGCATCCGCGTGCCGGCCGAACCGCCGGCAGTGCTGGCCCGTTGCGGCACCCGGCCGGGGATCGGCGACCGGCTGCTGTATTGCTGGACCGGCGTGCTGCGGCGGCAGGCTCGGGCGGCCGGGGTGGCGAGCAGCGAGCATTGCTTTGGGCTGGCCTGGAGCGGCCACATGACGGCCGAGCGTGTGCGCCTGTTGTTGGCCAACCTTCCTGATGGCGAAAGCGAGATTTATTTTCATCCCGCCGCCGGGCGAGACCCTTTGCTGGACCGCTTGATGCCGACCTACGAACACGAGGCGGAGCTTGCGGCACTGCTGCGACTGGGGCGGCGATCAGAGCGGGCGGATCGCTTGGGGCGGTAGGGCGGCCAGCAGCGCGGCGGCGGAACGCCCGAACACCGGATGGATCCAGTCGGGTGCCACATCGAGCAAAGGTGCCAGCACGAAGGCTCGCAGATGGGCCCTGGGGTGCGGCAACACCGGGTCGGGCGCGGCGCGGATCAGATCGCCGATGGCGATGATGTCGAGATCGAGGGTGCGGGCAGCGTTGGGCGTGCCGCGCTGGCGCCCGCAGCGTGCCTCGATGTGCATGAGGCAGGCGAGCAACACTGCCGGGTCGGGGGTGTCTCCGGGTTCGAACCGCAGCGAGGCGACGCCGTTGATGTAGGGTGGTTGGCCGGACGGGGGTACAGGTGCTGATTCGAACCAGCGCGACCGGCTGACGAGTCGTAGCCCCGGCAGGCCGCAGAGCATCGCGACGGCCTGTTCGCAGGTCCGTAGGGCGGGTGTTCCGTCGGCGCGCGGAAGGTTGGCCCCAACCGCGACGAGGGTCGCGCAACTCTCGGCTTGGGCGGCTGCGACACCGTTTCGATGTTCACAAAATTGACTCTTGGATATAGTGATTACTCTTCTCGAGTCTGCGGATTTAGCCGGGACAGTCAGTTTGCGGCTGTCCCAATTATTAGCAACCAGCTTTACAAGGTTTGGCCGATGGCTTTTCTTCCCAATGAGCGTGTCGCGCTCTTCATTGACGGCGCCAATCTTTATTCCGCCTCGCGCAACCTCGGGTTCGACGTGGACTACCGTAACCTGCTGGAATATTTCCGCAAAAAGGCGAATGTGGTCCGCGCGTATTACTACTCGGCGGTGCTCGAGACGGAAGAATACTCGCCGCTGAAGCCGCTGACCGATTGGCTGGCCTATAACGGTTATGCGCTGGTGACCAAGCCGGCGAAGGAGTTCACCGACGGCGCCGGGCGGCGCCGGGTGAAGGGTAATATGGACATCGAGATCGCGGTGGACATGCTGGAATTGGCGGACAAGGTGGATCACGTTGTGTTGTTCAGCGGTGATTCCGATTTCCGCCGCCTGGTCGAGGCGGTGCAGCGCAAAGGGGTGAGAGTGTCGGTGGTGTCCTCGATCCGCAGCAGCCCGCCAATGGTGGCCGATGAATTGCGCCGGCAATGCGACTCCTTCCTGGAATTGGCGGACATCGCCGCCGAGTTCACAAGGCGGCAGACCGAGCCGCGGCAGCGAAACAGCGGGACTCGGAGCACGCCGGCTGAGCCGTACGCCGATCCGCACGAGGTGACCTGAGCCGGCGGGCCGGGATGGGCGTATCGGTGGGCTTGGAGGTGCCGTCGGCGAACTGTCCGCTTTGTCCGCGGCTAGTTGGCTACCGGGAGACCAATCGGACGGCCAATCCGGCGTGGTTCAACGGCGCGGTGCCGAGCTTCGGTCCGTTGGACGGCCGGCTTCTGGTGGTGGGATTGGCGCCGGGCGTGCGCGGGGCGAACCGGACCGGGCGGCCGTTCACCGGCGACTTTGCCGGGGTGCTGCTTTACCAGACGCTGATCAAGTATGGTTTCGCGGCCGGCGGTTATGGCGCGGATCCGGCGGACGGCATGGTGCTGCGGGATTGTCGGGTGACCAACGCGGTGCGCTGCGTGCCTCCGGCCAATTTGCCGACCCCGGCCGAGATCACCGGATGCAATCCGTTCCTGGCCCGGGAGCTGGCGGCGATGCCGCGGTTACGGGTGGTGCTAGCTCTGGGCGGGGTGTCGCATAAGGCAGTGCTGCGGGCGCGCGGGCTGCGGGCCGGCCTGGTGGCGTTCGCCCATGGTGCGGTGCATGCGCTGCCGGACGGTCTGGTAATGGTGGATAGCTATCATGTTTCGCGGCTGAACACGAATACCGGCCGGCTGACGACGCCGATGTTCGAGGCGGTAATCGCGGACATCGCTGCTCGGCTCGGGTAAGGTCGGCGATCAGAGGGCGCGGGCGATGCGGCTGACGATTTTTTCCGACTATACGCTGCGAACCCTGATGTATCTGGCGTTGCATCCGGATCGTTTCGTTACGATCGCGGAGATCGCGGCGGCGTATCGGATTTCGTCGAACCACCTGATGAAGGTGGTGCAGCAACTGGCCGCCAGCGGCGAGGTAATTACGCTGCGCGGCCAGCACGGTGGGCTACGTCTGGGCCGTCCGGCGTCCGAGATCCGGGTTGGTGAGATCATCCGCCGCACCGAGCCGGAGATGGCGCTGGCACCATGCTCGGAATGTGTGATCCAGCCCGGCTGCGTTTTGCCAAGCCTGCTGGATCGGGCGGTCGCGGCGTTCATGGCGGTGCTGGATCAGCACACGGTGGCGGATTTGGTGGCGGATCCGCGTGCGTTGACGTCGTTGCTGGCGCGGGATTGATGCTTGGCGGCCCTGTCGCTGAACCAGGTGGCTGGTTTCAATCGTAACGTTCTTCCAGCCAGGGATCGCCGTTGTTGTGGTAGCCCCGGCGCTCCCAAAAGCCGGGATGATCGCTGATGGTGAAGTGGATGCGGCGCAGCCATTTGGCGGACTTCCAAAGATACAGCCGCGGCACCAGCATGCGCACCGGACCGCCATGCTCGCGGCTGATCGTGCGGCCTTCCCATTGATGCACCAGCAAGACGTCGGGCTGGTCGAACTGGTCCAGCCGGATATTGCTGGTGTAACCGTCGTGGGCGGTGAAGATCACGTGGTTCACCTCCGAAGACGGCTGGACGATCCGCAGCAGCGCCTGGGCCGAGACACCCTTCCAGTGGTTGTCGTAGCGCGACCATTGGGTGACGCAGTGCATGTCGGACGCCTGCTCGGTCTGCGGCAGGGCCATGAACTCATCCAGTCGCAGACTGAGACGGTTCTGTACCGCGCCATCGACGTCGAGGCGGAACTTGGCTTCGGTAACATCGGGCTGGGCCCCCAGGTCGAGCACCGGCCAATCCTTGACCAGGCGCTGACCGGGGGGCAGCCGGTCGTGATCGGGATCCGCCGTGGTGCCGGTCAGCAGCCGGCCCTGGCGTGCCCAGTCCTGCTTGCGCTCGATCAGCTTGTCGCGGATTTTGCCGGTGATCGGCACATCGTCCTCGGGCATGCGAACCTTTTTGGGGTGTTTGGGTGTGACCGACAGTGTGGCGGCTACGCGTCGGGTGGCAAGGATGACGCTGGTGAAAGCGTAGCGACCGCGCCGAGACCGGCCTGGGCGCGGTTGGCCGCACCCGGCGGCGCGGCCTGATTGACCGCCATGCCTCGCGGGAGGAAAGATGCGGCGTTATGATCCTGCTCATCGACAATTACGACAGCTTTACCTTCAATCTCTATCATTACCTGGGTGACGTAGGCACCCGGGGCGGTAAATTCGATTGCCAGGTGTGGCGCAATGACAAGCTATCGGTGGCCGATGCGATGGCGATGCGGCCGGAGGCGATCGTGCTGTCGCCGGGTCCGTGCACCCCGAACGAGGCCGGCATCTGCCTCGACCTGATCGCCGCGGCAGCCGGCAAGGTGCCGCTGCTTGGGGTGTGTCTGGGCCACCAGGCGATCGGCCAGGCGTTCGGCGCCGATGTGGTGCGCGCGCCGCAACCGATGCACGGCAAGGTCAGCGCGATTGTCCATGCCAACAGCGATATCCTGGCTGGCCTGCCCTGCCCGTTCCGCGCCACCCGCTATCACAGCCTGATCGTTGAGCGTGACACTCTGCCCGACGTCCTGGCTGTCAGCGCGTGGACCGACGATGGGCTTATCATGGCGATGCACCATCGCACGCTGCCGATCTGGGGCGTGCAGTTCCACCCCGAGAGCATCGCCAGCGAGTGCGGGCACATCATCCTGGCCAACTTCCTGGCCCTGGCGGCCGGCAGCAACGCCCTTGCCCATAGCGACTGAGTTTTGTCCGCCAACCTGAAACCGTTGATCGCCCTACTCGCCGCCGGCGAGACGCTGACCGACGAGCGGGCGGAGATGGCGTTCGACCTCATCATGTCGGGCGAGGCGACGCCGGCGCAGATCGGCGCGTTGCTGATGGCGATGCGGTTGCGCGGCGAGACGGTGGCCGAAATTACCGGGGCGGTGCGCGCGATGCGGGCGCGGATGACCGCGATCGAGGCTCCAGCCGGGGCGATCGATGTTTGCGGCACCGGCGGCGATGGGGCGGGCACGTTGAACGTGTCCTCGGCGGTGACCTTCGTCGTGGCCGGCTGCGGCGTTCCGGTGGCCAAGCACGGCAATCGGGCGCTGTCGTCGCGCACCGGCGGGGCCGATGTGCTGACCGCGCTTGGGGTCAACGTGGAGGCGCCGATCGAGTCGCTGTCCGATATCCTGACCAAGGCCGGCTGCGTCTTCCTGTTCGCGCCGCGACATCATCCTTCGATGCGGCATGCCGCCGGACCGCGGGTCGAGCTGGGGACCCGGACCATCTTCAACCTGCTGGGACCGCTGGCCAATCCGGCGCGGGTGCGGCGGCAACTGACCGGGGTGTATGCCGCCGCCTGGACCCGGCCGATGGCGGAGACGCTGGCGGCGCTGGGGCATGAGGCGGCGTGGATCGTGCACGGCATGGGGCTCGACGAACTGTCGGTCGCTGGACCGAACCAGGTGACCGCGCTGCACGACGGGACTATCCGCAGCTTTGTCGTGCATCCCGAGGACGCCGGGTTGTCGCGCGCCCCGGTCGCGGCGATCCAGGGCGGCGACGCGGCATTCAACGCGGCCGCGCTGGAAGCGGTTCTGCAGGGGGCCGCGGGCGCCTACCGCGATACCGTGCTGCTGAACGCCGCGGCTGCCCTGATCATCGCGGCTCGGGCCAAGGACTTGGGCGAAGGTGTTTCGTTGGCAGAGCGTTCCATCGCATCCGGAGCGGCCCATGCCGCGTTGCAGGGCTTACGCCGGGTGAGTCTCCTCACTGCATCGTGCGCTTGACCATTTTCAGCCTGACTACGCGGGTTGCATATGGTTTAGGTGTTTGTTTGATCGCGCGATCGGCGCCTGGGGTTTGATCGGGCGACTGGCGCGTTGGGGTCTGATCGGGCGACTGGCGCGTTGGGATTTGATGGCGCGACTGGCGCGTTGGGCAGGCTCCGCTCGGGGCGATCGTGCTTAGGGAGGCTGGATGGCGGACGATATTGGCGCGATGCCGGATGTGCTCGCCCGCATATGCGACGAGGCACGAGCGGATGTCGCGGCGCGCAAGGCCAGGCGCGGGGTGGAGGTGCTGCGCCAGGAGATCGCGGCGGGTCACGATGCTCCGCGCGGCTTCGGCTATGCGCTGAAGCAGGCCTCGGCCAGCGGTCGCTATGGGCTGATCGCCGAAATCAAGAAGGCGTCGCCGTCGGGTGGCCTGATCCGGCCGGACTTCGACCCGGCGTGGCTGGCGCGGGCGTATGAGGCGGGCGGCGCGGCGTGCCTGTCGGTGCTGACCGAACGGGTGCATTTCCAAGGCGACGCGGAACACCTGAAAGCGGCGCGCGCGGCGGTGAAGCTGCCGGTGCTGCGAAAGGATTTCATGCTCGATCCCTGGCAGGTTTATGAAAGCCGAGCGATGGGGGCGGACTGCATTTTGCTGATCATGGCGGCGCTGACCGATGCGGTGGCGCGGGAACTGGAGCAAGTCGCCCTGAGCCTCGATATGGATGTTTTGGTCGAGGTTCACGATCGTGAGGAGCTGGATCGGGCGCTGTTGCTGGAGACCTCGCTGATCGGGATCAACAACCGCAACCTGAAGACGCTGAAGACCGATCTGGGCGTGACCGAGACGCTGGCGCCGCTGGTGCCCCCGGACCGGTTCCTGATCGCGGAAAGCGGGATCCGCAACACCGACGACCTGCGGCGGCTGTCGGCGGTCGGGCCGAACTGCTACCTGGTGGGTGAGAGCCTGATGCGCCAGAGCGACGTGACGCAGGCGGTGCGGGAACTGCTGGGCGACGGCATCTGATGAGCGGGTTCAGTCATTTCGATCAGGCTGGGAACGCGGCGATGGTCGATGTGTCCGACAAGGCGGCGACCGCCCGGACGGCGACCGCGCGGGTGC
Source organism: Rhodopila sp. (assembly GCF_965277825.1). Taxonomy (NCBI): domain Bacteria; kingdom Pseudomonadati; phylum Pseudomonadota; class Alphaproteobacteria; order Acetobacterales; family Acetobacteraceae; genus Rhodopila; species Rhodopila sp. The sequence goes on from NZ_OZ255846.1 coordinate 3,804,019, forward strand.
GGGTGGTGATGGCGCCGGCGACGCTGGCAATGATCCAGCAGGGTTCGGCCAAGAAGGGCGACGTGCTGGGCGTAGCCAGGCTGGCCGGGATCATGGCGGCCAAGCGGACGTCGGAACTGATCCCGCTTTGCCATCCGCTGCCGATTTCAGCGGTGCAGGTCGATCTGGAGGCTGATGCGGCGGCGAACGCGGTGGAAGTCAGTGCGACGGTGCGCACCACGGGTCAGACCGGGGTGGAGATGGAGGCGCTGACGGCGGCGAGCGTGGCGGCGCTGACGGTGTACGATATGTGCAAGGCGGTGGATCGTGCGATGCGGATCGATGGGTTGCGGGTGACGCACAAGGACGGTGGGAAGTCAGGGGCTTTTTCGCAGGACTGACAGGCTCCCGGCTGGTCGCCCGGGCTGGCCGCCTTGTCACCTGGTGCGGCGTGTAGTTACATTCGCCATGTGGGTTGTCGTGAAGACAGCGCCATGTCCAATGATCGGATAACGAATGCGCCTCTCGCGGCAAGCGGTCCCCTTCCATCGAGCAGGCTCGCCACTTCATCGCATCGTCAAGATCCCGATTGTCGTGGCTCTGGCGCTGACCGGCTTGCTGTCGTTTGCCTGCGGCACGGTTCGCGCCGATGACAGGATCCTGCGGGTTTCGCTGAACACCGAACTGCAGGTGCTCGACCCGATCGTGACGACGATCAACGCGACGCGGGTGTTCGCGTATCTGGTGTTCGACACGCTGGTGGGGATCGACCGCGAGGGTCATTACCATCCGCAAATGCTCGATGGCTGGCAGATCGGCGACGATCGCATGAGCTATACGTTCCGGATTCGATACGGTCTGGTTTGGAGCGACGGCACGCCGGTCACCGCGGAGGATTGCGTTGCCTCGATCCGGCGCTGGGCGAAGCGGGAGCCGATCGGCGGGCAACTGATGCAGGCGACGCGGGACCTGAGCGTGATCGATGCGAAGACCTTGTTGCTGCGGTTGAACCGGCCGTTTGCTTTCGTTATCGATTCGCTCGGCAAGCCGGGCCACACCATCCCGGTGATGATGCCGGCGCGGCTGGCCCGGCTGGATGCCAACACCGCGGTGCCGGAAATCGTCGGGTCGGGCCCGTTCGTGTTCGACGCGGGCGAGTGGCGGCCTGGCGAGCGAGCGATCTTCCACCGCAACTCTCTGTATCGCCCGCGTGACGAACCGGCAGACGGGCTTTCTGGCGGCAAGAAGGTCTGGTTCGACGAGGTCGATCTAATCAGCGTGCCGGATCAGGCGACGCGGGTTGCCGCGCTACAGACCGGGGAACTGGATCTGCTGGAGATCGTTCCATTCGACTTCATCGATACGCTGCGGAAAGATCCTGCCATCACCGTCGCGTCGCAGCGCGGCGTCGAGCAGATGATGTCGATCGTCAACATCAACCACGCGAAGCCGCCGTTCAACAACGTACTGATGCGGCGGGCATTGCAGGCGGCGATCGGGCAGCCGGATGTGCTCGCCTCACTAGGCCTGCCCGCAGACATGACGCGGCCGTGCCATTCGATCTACATGTGCGACGCGCCAGGCACGACGGATGCCGGGACCGAGGTCTACCGTGGCGCCGGGATCGATCGCGCCCGGGCGCTGCTGCACGAGGCGGCCTATCACAACGAGCCCGTCGTGCTGCTGCATTCGGCGAGTTCGGCGCTGCTCAATCCGACCGGACTGGTGATCGCCGATCAAATGCGGCAGGCCGGCTTCAAGGTCGACGTCCGCACCTCGGATTATGCCACGGTGGCACAGCGGCGGCTGAGCCAGGCGCCGGTGGACCAGGGCGGATGGAGTGTGGCGCCGATCGTCTGGAACGGTATCGATCTGGTCAATCCGTTGTCCGACCCGGCGGTGTCGAACAACTGCTCAGAGCACAATCCCGGCTGGTATTGCGATCAGGCGTTGACCGATTTGCTGCATCGCTATTCCGAGGCCGCGGGCGACGAGCAGCGGCGGGATCTTGCCGCACGGATCCAGGCGGAGTTCCATCGTAATGTGAACTATGTGCTGGGCGGCCAGTTCTCGGCGCCAGCCGCCTATCGGTCGAATCTGCACGGTCTCGTGCCGTTTGCCTTCCCGGTGTTCTGGAACGTGGAGCGGCGGTAGACCAGCCCAGGGCGGAACCGGTTGAGGAGATGCGACATGGATGACGTGCAGGCGCCGCCTGGATGGCCGGCGGACCGGCCGTTGGCGATTTCGGTCAGCGTGATGCTGGAGGGTTGGGCGGCGCCGGATGCTCCGGGGATGGGACCGATGGGCAATCTGCTGAAACCCGGCACGGTCGATCTGCAGGCACGGTCTTGGGCGGATTACGGCGCCAAGGTGGGCGCCTGGCGATTACTCGATCTGCTCGATCGGCAGGGCGCCAGGGCGGTGTTCTACACCTCGGGTGTGGTGGCGGAGCAGTTTCCGGCGCTGGCGGCGGCGGTCGCCGGGCGCGGCCATTCGGTGGCGGCGCATGGCTGGAGCCAGGGCACCGTGCCGGCCTATCTGACGCCGGAGGAAGAGGTTGCCGATATCGCGCGTTGCGTGGCGGTGATCAGCCGCGCCGCCGGGTCGCCGCCGGCGGGTTGGCTCAGCCCGCGATGTACTCCGAGTGCCGCGACCTCGGGGCTGCTGGCGGCTAAGGGGTTTGTTTTTCATGCGGATATGTTCGATGCCGATCTGCCGTATTTGATCCGGACGCCGTCGGGGCCGCTGGTCGGGGTGCCGTTCACCATGGAGGTGAATGACATGCCGCTGTACGTCCGATACGGAAACGAACCGGATGCGTTCACCCGGATCCTGACCCGGATCGTCGACGGGTGGCCGCGGCTGGGCAGTCCGTTCTGCTGTCTGGACATCACCGTTCATGCCCATGTGTTCGGGCGGCCGTATGGCGCGCTGGCGTTGCTGGATGCGCTGGACGTGGTGCAACGCAGCCCGCACTGCTGGGTCACCAACCACGCGGAACTTGCGGCGCTGTGGGCAGTCGCCACCTGAGTTGTCTAGCAGCCGGGCGGGCAAGCTCTTTGCGAATAGCGCCGGTTGGGCGCCATTAAATTTCGCCCGAAGGCGGTATAGCGCAATGGCCGATGCACGGACGGCTTGCCGCGCACCGTCGGGACAAGCAGTTAACCGGTTTTCGGTTAACAGTCACTATTGCATTGCATCATCTATGTTTTTTACCTTGGCACGCTTGTCTGGCCGGCCGATATGCCGGTAGTGAGCGAGCGACGCGACCGCGCTTGGGCCGTTCCGGCCGGCGCGACGATGCTACAGTGGCGGGAGAACGTCGAAATGGCGCAGGCGGCCGAGGCGAGAAAACGCGGCAAGACCAAGGACGGCGCGGTGGACCGCGATACGCTGCTGAAGGCGTATCGCTCGATGCTGTTGATCCGGCGCTTCGAGGAGAAGGCCGGGCAGCTTTACGGCATGGGTCTGATCGGCGGGTTCTGTCACCTCTATATCGGCCAGGAAGCGGTCGTTGTCGGGGTGCAGTTGGCGCTGGGCGATGGCGACCAGGTGATCACATCATACCGCGATCACGGCCACATGCTGGCGACGGGCATGGAAGCGCGCGGCGTGATGGCGGAGCTGACCGGGCGGTCGGGCGGCTACTCGCGTGGCAAGGGCGGGTCGATGCACATGTTCAGCAAGGAGAAGAAGTTCTTCGGCGGCCATGGCATCGTCGGCGCGCAGGTCAGCATCGGCACCGGGCTGGCGTTCAGCAACCTGTATCGCGGCAACGACCGGGTGGCAATCACTTACTTTGGCGAAGGGGCGTCGAACCAGGGCCAGGTGTTCGAAAGCTTCAACCTGGCGGCGCTGATGAAGCTGCCGGTGGTCTATGTGATCGAGAACAACAAGTACGGCATGGGCACCTCGGTGGAGCGTGCGTCGGCCAGTCACGACCTGTCGAAGAACGGCGCGCCGTGGGGCATTCCGGGGTCACAGATCGATGGCATGGATGTGCTGGCGGTGAAGCAAGCCGCCGAGGCGGCGGTGGCGCGCTGTCGCGCTGGCAAGGGTCCGTATTTGCTGGAGGTGAAGACCTATCGCTATCGCGGCCATTCGATGTCGGATCCGGCGAAGTATCGCACCCGCGAGGAAGTGCAGATGATGCGCACCCAGCATGATTGCATCGAGAGCGCGCGGCGCCGGCTGGAACAGTTGGATGTCGAGGAGAAGCAGATCAAGTCGATCGACGACGAGGTCAAGGGCATCATCCAGGACGCCACCGACTTCGCGCAGGCCAGTGCGGAGCCGGAGCTTGCTGAGCTCTACACCGACGTGATGCTGGAGGGCTGAACGATGGCGACGCAGATCCTGATGCCGGCGTTGTCACCGACGATGACCGAGGGCAAGCTGGCGCGCTGGTTGAAGGATGTCGGCGATGACGTCCGCGCCGGTGACGTGATCGCCGAGATCGAGACCGACAAGGCGACGATGGAGGTCGAGGCGGTTGACGAGGGCACGCTGGCCCGGATCCTGGTGGGCGAAGGCACCGAGGGTGTTGCCGTCAACACGCCGATCGCGGTGCTGAGCCTGAACGGCGAGGATGTCTCGGCGGCGGAAGCGCCAACGGCTGAGGTTCGCAAGGAATCCGCCGCGCTGCCGAAGGTGGCGACGCAGGGTGCCGACCCGGCGGCGATCGCCGAACAGGGGGCGAAGGGGCAGCGCCAGGACGCGCTGGCGGCGGCGCCGGCTCCGGAGAAGGATTGGGGGCCGAGCAAGCCGGTGACCGTGCGCGAGGCGCTGCGCGACGCGATCGCCGCGGAGATGCGGCGCGACGGCGACGTATTCCTGATCGGCGAGGAGGTCGCTCAGTATCAGGGCGCCTACAAGATCAGCCAGGGGCTGCTGGACGAGTTCGGCCCGAAGCGGGTGATCGACACGCCGATTACGGAGCATGGATTCACCGGAATGGCGGTCGGCGCGGCACTGAGCGGGTTGCGGCCGATCGTCGAGTACATGACCTTCAACTTCGCCATGCAGGCGATGGACCAGATCATCAACAGCGCGGCCAAAACGCTCTACATGTCGGGCGGCCAGATGGGCTGTCCGATCGTGTTTCGCGGGCCGAACGGCGCGGCGTCCAGGGTCGCCGCCCAGCATTCTCAGTGCTATGCCAGTTGGTATGCGCATGTGCCGGGACTGAAAGTCGTCTCGCCCTGGTCGTCGGCCGATGCCAAGGGTCTGCTGCGCTCGGCGATCCGCGATCCCAACCCGGTGATCATGCTGGAGAATGAGATCCTGTATGGGCAGACCTTTGAATGCCCGGTCGATGAGGATTTCGTCGTGCCGATCGGGCGCGCCAAGATCGAGCGGGTCGGTGAGCACGTGACCATCGTGGCGTTCAGCATCATGGTCGGGGTGGCGCTGAAGGCGGCCGATGCGCTGGCGGAACAGGGGATCGAGGCCGAGGTGATCAATCTGCGCTCGCTGCGCCCGCTGGACACCGCGACCATCGTGGACAGCGTGAAGAAGACCAGCCGGCTGGTGACGGTGGAGGAAGGCTGGCCGTTCGCCGGCATCGGCGCCGAGATCGCGATGCAGATCGTCGAGCACGCGTTCGACTGGCTGGATGCGCCGCCGGTTCGGGTGCATGGCGTAGACGTGCCGCTGCCGTACGCTGCGAACCTGGAAAAGCTGGCGCTGCCGCAGCCCGACTGGGTGGTCGATGCGGTGAAGAAAATCGTCTGAGCGGGAGCGTTACTTATGGCGACCAATATCCTGATGCCGGCGCTGAGTCCGACGATGACTGAGGGCACCCTGGCCCGCTGGCTGAAGAAGGAAGGCGAGACGATCAAGGCCGGCGACGTTATCGCCGAGATCGAGACCGACAAGGCGACGATGGAAGTCGAGGCCGTCGATGAGGGCGTGCTGGGCAAGATCCTGATCGAGGACGGCACCGCGAACGTGCAGGTCAACGCGCCGATCGCAGTGCTGGTGGGTGACGGCGAGGCAGTGCCCGACCAGGCGCCGGCACCGGCGGCGAAACCGGTGCAGGCCGCGCCGCCGGCTGCATCGAGGCAGGCTGAGGCTGCGCCGCCGCCGGTGCCGAAGCCGGCGGCTGCGCAGCCGGCTGCCCGGCCCTCCGCACCGCCGGCGCCGAAGCCACAGCGCGCCGCGGCAGCTAACGGCCACGCCGCTGACGGCGAGCGGATCTTTGCCTCGCCATTGGCGCGCCGGATGGCGGCGCAGGCGGGGATCGCGTTGTCCGGGCTAAAGGGCAGCGGGCCGAACGGGCGGATCGTGCGCGCTGATATCGAGGCGGCTCGGAATGGCGGCGCGGTCGAGGCAAAGGCGGCGTCGATGCCGGCACCGGCGGTTGCGCCGCCCGCCGCGGCGCCGATCGGCATCGCGACCGCGCCGGCGGTCAGCGCGCCGCACAAGCTGATCCCTCATACGTCGATGCGGAAGGTGATCGCCAAGCGGCTGAGCGAGTCGACCGCGACGATCCCGCACTTCTATGTCTCGATGGACATCGAGATCGACGCGATGATCGCGCTGCTGAGCCAGTTGAACGCCAAGTCGCCGCCGAAGGAGCAGCCGGGCGCCTACCTGGTCACCATCAACGACATGGTGATCAAGGCGGCGGCGGCGACGTTGCGCAAGGTGCCGGCGGTGAATGCGAGCTGGACCGACGACGGCATGGCGTTCTACGACGATGTCGATATCAGTGTCGCGGTTTCGATTGCGGACGGGCTGATCACGCCGATCATTCGCCACGCGGATGCCAAGGGGCTGGCGACAATCAGCCGGGAGATGAAGGATCTGGCCGGGCGGGCGCGGGCCGGCAAGCTGAAGCCGGAGGAATTCCAGGGCGGTGGGTTCTCGATCTCGAACATGGGGATGTTCGGCGTGTCGGCATTCACCGCGATCATCAATCCGCCGCAGTCGGCGATCCTGGCGGTGGCGGCGGGCAAGAAGCGGCCGGTGGTGAACTCCGATGGTGAGCTTGCAGTGGCGACGGTGATGACTTGCACGTTGTCGGTCGATCACCGCGTTGCCGACGGCGCGCTGGGGGCGAGCTGGATGCGGACGTTCAAGCAGGTGGTGGAGGACCCGCTGAGTTTGCTGCTGTAGCGGGGTCGGAAGGACCCAATCACGCTGATGCTGCATTTCTTTCCGCATTACGCCAATGACGTAAGCGAGCATCCGTTTGCGGTCGAGCTGCGCCGTTGTCAGCTACCGCATCGGTTTTTTGCTTCCGAGGTCGACCGGAATTACACGACATTGGCGGAGCGACTTTTCGTGGCTTATCCGCGCATGATGTGGGTCGCGCTTGGTTCGGCTATCCGGTCATTGCTGCTGAGCCGGCCGCGTCCGGTAGCGGCAGTCGTCGGGTCCGATATCGAAGCGCTGATTTTCGGCCTCATTCGAACGCTGCTTCGGCTTCGCACGATTATCGTATACGAAACGCTGATCATCGCGCCGCGCCGATCGCCTGTCTTGAGGGCGGCAACTCATGGCTACTTCGGCTTTATACTTTCGTTGATCGACGTCGCCATCTGCCACTCTCGTGCCGAAACCGTTCAATATGCCGCAGCCTTTCCCCGCGCGCGCTGCCGCTTCGCTTGCGTTCCCTATGGCACCACCGTGACAAACCATCGGGCAGTTATAGCGAAATACAGAAACCGGACTGAAACCGCGGACATCGTTACCGCCGGTCGTTCCGGAAGGGACTACACGACGCTGGCAAAAGCCATCGAAGGCTTGCCATGCAGGCTGCGCATCATATGCAATCTGGCGAGTTCGGTGGCCGGCATCACGCAAAACGAGCAAATAACGGTGATCCGAGACTGCTTCGGCGGAGACTACATAGACATGTTGGCTAAATCCTTGTTCGTCGTCGTGCCGCTTGCCGCCGATGATGTCTCCGCTGGGCAAATGGTGCTGCTGCAGGCGAGCGCACTGCGGAAGGCGGTGGTCGTCACCCGAACAACGACAACGCTTGAATACGCAACCGACACCGAGGATGCTTTGTTCGTCGATATCGGGGATGTCCAGCAAATGCGGACCGCCATAAGGCGGTTGTTGGAGGACACGTCGCTGCGGGATCGGCTTGCCGAAAACGCGCTTGGGCGTTTCGAGCGATGTTACACGACGGAACAATACGTCCGAAATATGGTTGCCGCGATCGTTACGGTGGCGCGTCCCGGAAAGGCGGATGCGTTGCGCCATGGTTCGGAGTACTAACGTGCTTTCTCAGAGCGATCCTGCGAATTTTCGGTTCCGTATCCGTAACGCCACGGCGACCGACGTCGGCCACATCCTGCGCCTAGTCCGAGCGTTGGCCGAGTATGAACGGATGGGCCACGAGGTTACGGCCACCGAGGCCGAAATGCGCGAAGCGCTGTTCGGCACCCTGCCCCGCGCCCACGCACTTCTGGCGGAGGTTGCCGGCGAGCCGGTGGGTCTGGCGCTGTTCTACTACACGCTGAACACCTTCAAGCTGCGGCCGAACATCTTCCTGGAAGACCTGTTCGTCGATCCGGCCAACCGTGGCAGCGGCATCGGCATCGCCCTGATGCGCGCGCTGGCGCGGCGTGCCGAGGCGGAGAATTGCAGTCGCGTCGAATGGCGTGTGCTGGACTGGAACCAACCGTCGATCGAGTTCTATCGTCGTATTGGAGCCGAATCGATCAAGGATTGGCACACATTGTTGCTGGACGGCGCCGCGCTCGCCGCGCTGGCGGAAGGAACTTCGCATGACTGACCAAGCGTTCGACCTGATCGTCCTCGGCGGCGGCCCGGGCGGCTACGTCGCCGCGATCCGTGCCGCTCAGTTGGGGATGAAGGCCGCGGTGGTGGAACGGGAAGATCTGGGCGGCATCTGCCTGAACTGGGGCTGCATCCCGACCAAGGCGCTGCTGCGCACCAGCGAGATCAACCAACTGCTGCACAATATCGGGGAATTCGGTTTCGATGCGGTGGAGCCTCGCTTCAACATCGACAAGGTAGTAAAACGGTCGCGTGCGGTGGCGAAACAACTGTCCTCGGGCGTCGCGCATCTGTTGCGCAAGAATAAGGTCACCGTGTTCGACGGTGCCGGAAAGCTCGCCGGCAAGCAGACGGTGTCGGTCAGCAAGGACGGCAAGGACGTTACCACGCTGAAAGCGCAACATATCATCCTGGCGACCGGCGCCCGCGCCCGCCAGCTTCCCGGAATCGAGTCCGATGGCAAGCTGATCTGGTCCTACAAGGACGCCATGGTGCCGCCGATGTTGCCGAAATCGCTACTGGTGATCGGATCGGGCGCCATCGGGATCGAGTTCGCCAGCTTCTATCTCAACATGGGCGCCAAGGTGACGGTGGTTGAAGTGCTGCCGCGCATCCTCGCCGTCGAGGACGAGGAAATCTCCAGCTTCGCGCACAAGGCGTTCGAGAAGCAGGGCATGAAGATCATCACCGGCGCCACGGTGAAGGCCGCCAAGAAGGGCGCTAACAACGTTACCGTAACGGTCGAGGCCGGCGGCAAGAGCCAGCAGATCACGGTCGATCGGGTGATCTCGGCCGTCGGGATCGTCGGCAACGTCGAGAATCTTGGGCTGGAGGGCACCGCGGTGAAGGTCGATCGCGGCCATGTCGTGATCGACGAATATTGCCGCACCGGCGAGCCCGGCGTCCATGCCATCGGCGACCTTGCCGGGCCGCCCTGGCTGGCACACAAAGCGAGCCATGAAGGCGTGCTGTGCGTGGAAAAGATCGCCGGCCTCAACGATGTGCATCCGATGGATGTGCTGAACATTCCCGGGTGCACGTATTGCCGGCCGCAGGTCGCCTCGGTCGGGTTGACCGAGGCCCGCGCCAAGGAGCAGGGGCACGAGGTCAAGGTGGGAAAATTTCCGTTCATCGGCAACGGCAAGGCAATCGCCATGGGCGAGCCCGAAGGCATGATCAAGACGGTGTTCGACGGCAAGACCGGTGAGTTGTTGGGGGCGCATATGGTCGGCGCCGAGGTGACCGAAATGATCCAGGGCTACACCATTGCCCGCACGCTGGAGACCACGGAAACCGAGCTGATCAATACGGTGTTCCCGCATCCGACGGTTAGCGAGACGATGCACGAGGCGGTGCTGGACGCCTACAAGCGGGCGATCCATTTCTAGTCCAAGAGGGCGATTCACGCTCTTGGTGATGCCACCAAGAGCGATCGCACTTTGGCAGGCACCGTCCCATTTTATATGGAAATACTATATGATGGTCGGGTGAGCCGCATGGTTTCTTTAGTTTCGCGGGTCTATCTGATGGCCCGTTGAACAATCGGCGGCCGGTTCGCGGCGCGGCCTAAGGAAACACGACCATGCTTGACCTGATCTTCCTCGCCACCGGCGCGGCGTTTCTCTACGCCTGCGTGCTTTACGCCTTCGCCTGCGATCACCTGTAGGACCACGCCGATGATGTTGGACTATGCGCTGGGTGGCCTGGTGACCGTCTTCATCCTGGCCTATCTCGTCGTCGCGCTGATCAAGCCCGAACGCTTCTAGGGCATTCGATAGAGGTTTGAACCGATAATGCTCTGCAACTCATTGTTCGAGGGGACGATGCACGCTTTTGGTGACGGCACCAAAAACGATCGCCCTCTTGGCCACGTTACGTTGCCCGGAACACCACTCCCATGACAGTCAACGGTTGGCTACAGATCGCGCTGTATTGCGTTCTGCTCACGCTCCTGGTCAAGCCGCTAGGGGGCTACATGACGCGCGTCTTCGCCGGCGAGCGCACCCCGCTTTCGCCGCTGCTCAGGCCGCTGGAACGCGGCCTGTATCGCCTGTGCGGAGTCGATGATGCGGACGAACAGCACTGGATCACCTACGCCGTCGCGATGCTGGTATTCACCTTCGCCGGCTTCATCGTGCTGTACGCGCTGCAGCGGCTGCAGGCGGTGCTGCCGTTCAATCCGCAGCACCTGGACGCGGTGTCGCCGGATCTGGCGTTCAATACCTCGGTCAGTTTCGTAACGAACACAAACTGGCAGTCCTACGTGCCGGAAACCACCATGAGCTACCTGGTGCAGATGGCCGGGCTTACGGTGCATAACTTCGTCAGCGCCGCCACCGGCATCGCGCTGGCGTTGGCGCTGATCCGCGGGTTCTCGCGCCGTTCGGCGCAGAGTGTGGGCAATTTCTGGCTCGACCTGACGCGTTGCACGTTGTATATACTTTTGCCTATATGCATTGTGATCGGCCTGGTGATGGTGTGGCAAGGCGTGCCGCAGAACCTGTCCGCCTACACCGACGTCACCACGCTGCAGGGCGGCAAGCAGATCATCGCCCAAGGTCCGGTCGCCTCGCAGGAGGTGATCAAGATGCTGGGCACCAATGGCGGCGGCTTCTTCAACGCCAATTCCGCGCATCCGTTCGAGAACCCGACCGCGCTGACCAACCTGATTCAGATCCTGCTGATCTTCTCGATCGGCGCGGCGCTGACCAACGTGTTCGGCCGCATGGTGGGCGACCAGCGCCAGGGCTGGGCAATCTTCGCGGTGATGGGCGTGCTGTTCCTGGCCGGGGTCACGACCGCATACTGGTCGGAGGCCGCCGGCAATCCGATGTTCGCGCACCTGCCGGTCGATCAGACCGCCAGCGCACTGCAGGCGGGCGGCAACGCGGAGGGCAAGGAGGTCCGCTTCGGCATCGCCAATTCAGCGCTGTTCACCACGATCACCACCGATGCGTCCTGTGGCGCCGTCAACAACATGCATGACAGCCTGACGCCGCTGGCCGGCATGGTGCCGATGGTCAATATCATGCTGGGCGAGATCATCTTCGGCGGTGTCGGTTCCGGCTTGTATGGCATGCTGCTGTTCGTCATCGTGGCGATGTTCGTGGCCGGGCTGATGGTGGGGCGCACGCCGGAATACCTCGGCAAGAAACTCGAAGCCAAGGAGGTCAAGATGGCCATGCTCGGCATCCTGATCCTGCCGCTGTCGATGCTTGGTTTTACCGCCGTCGCGGTGGTGATCCAACCCGGGCTGAGCGCGCTGTCGAATGCCGGGCCGCACGGGTTTTCCGAGGCGCTTTATGCCTACACCTCGGCGACCGGCAACAACGGCAGCGCGTTCGCCGGGCTGTCGGCCAACACGCCGTTCTGGAACGCGACGCTGGGTATGGCGATGTTCATCGGCCGCTTCCTGATGATCATCCCGATGTTGGCCATCGCCGGGTCGCTGGCGGCGAAGAAGATCGTGCCGACATCGGCCGGCACCTTTCCGACCCACGGCGGGCTGTTCGTCGGCCTGGTGGTCGGCGTGATCCTGATCACCGGCGGGCTGACCTTCCTGCCTTCACTCGCGCTTGGGCCGGTCGTCGAGCATCTGTCGATGCACGCCGGCACCACTTTCTGAGGCATTTGAGATGGAAACCAGAACCCGCTCCCGCGACGCGAAATCCAGCCTGCTGGACACGTCCATCCTGCTGCCGGCGATCGGCCAGGCGTTCCGCAAACTCGACCCGCGAATGATGATCCGCAACCCGGTGATGTTCGTGGTGGAGATCGTCGCGACCCTGACAACGGTGATCTTCCTGCGCGACCTGCTGACCGGGGGGGCGCATATCGGCTTCACCTTCCAAATCATCCTGTGGCTGTGGATCACCGTGCTGTTCGCCAACCTGGCCGAAGCCGTTGCCGAGGGTCGCGGCAAGGCGCAGGCGGCCTCGCTGCGCAGCGCCCGCACCGACACCATGGCCAACCGGGTCACCGCGACGGGAACCGAAACCGTCGCCGCGCCGGATTTGCGGCAGAACGACCTCGTGCTGGTTGCCGCCGGCGACCTGATACCCAGTGACGGCGAGGTGGTCGAGGGCATCGCCTCGATCGACGAATCCGCCATCACCGGCGAATCCGCCCCGGTGATCCGCGAAAGCGGCGGCGACCGGTCGGCGGTGACCGGCGGCACGCGAGTGCTGTCGGACTGGATCAAGGTGCGCATCACCGCGGCGCAAGGGTCGACCTTCCTGGACCGGATGATCGCGCTGGTGGAGGGCGCCGAGCGGCAGAAGACACCGAACGAGATCGCGCTGAACATCCTGCTCGCCGGCCTGACGCTGATTTTCGTGTTTGCTGTCGCCACCATTCCCAGCTTCGCCACCTATGCCGGCGGGTCGATCTCGGTGGTCATCCTGGTGGCACTGTTCATCGCGCTGATCCCGACCACGATCGGGGCGCTGCTGTCGGCGATCGGCATCGCCGGCATGGATCGGCTGGTGCGGTTCAACGTGCTGGCGATGTCAGGCCGAGCGGTGGAGGCGGCGGGGGATGTGGATACGCTGCTGCTCGACAAGACCGGAACGATCACCTTGGGCAACCGCCAGGCGACCGAGTTCTTTCCGCTGTCCGGTGTCACTCCGGTCGAACTGGCCGATGCCGCGCAATTGTCCTCGCTGCCCGACGAGACGCCGGAGGGACGCTCGATCGTCGTGCTGGCGAAGGAGAAATACGACATCCGCGGGCGCGAGATGGCACCGATGGGCGCGCAGTTCGTTGCGTTCTCGGCGCAGACACGCTTGTCCGGCATCGACTTCGAGGGATCGTCGATCCGCAAGGGCGCGGTGGACGCGGTGCTGAACTGGGTCCGCTCGCCGCGCAATGGCGGGCAGAACGGCGGCGTGACCACCGCGGTGCGTCCCACCGTGTCCGACGCCTCGGTGAAGGAACTGACCGGCAAGGCGGAGGAAATCGCCAAGGCCGGCGGCACGCCACTGGCGGTCGCCAAGGACGGCAGGCTGCTCGGGGTGATCTACCTGAAGGACATCGTCAAGGGCGGCATCCGCGAGCGCTTCAGCGAACTGCGCCGGATGGGCATCCGCACGGTGATGATCACCGGCGACAATCCGTTGACCGCCGCGGCGATCGCCGCCGAGGCTGGGGTCGATGATTTCCTGGCGCAGGCGACGCCGGAAGCCAAGCTGAAGCTGATCCGCGACGAGCAGGCGCAAGGCAAGCTGGTGGCGATGTGCGGCGACGGCACCAACGACGCCCCTGCCCTGGCGCAGGCCGATGTCGGGGTGGCGATGAACACCGGCACCATGGCGGCGCGTGAGGCCGGCAACATGGTCGATCTCGACAGCGATCCGACCAAGCTGATCGAGATCGTGGAGATCGGCAAGCAGTTGCTGATGACTCGCGGCGCGCTGACCACGTTTTCGATCGCTAACGATGTCGCGAAGTATTTCGCCATGATCCCGGCGATGTTCATCGTGATCTATCCGCAGTTGCAGGCGCTGAACATCATGCGGCTGGGCAATCCACAGAGTGCTATCCTGTCGGCGATCATCTTCAACGCGCTGATCATTGTGGCACTGATTCCGCTGGCGCTGAAGGGCATTCCGTACCGCCCGATCGGCGCTGCCGCGCTGCTGCGGCGCAATCTGCTGATCTATGGGCTGGGAGGGATCGTTGCCCCGTTCATTGGCATCAAGCTGATCGATATGGCGGTGACGGCGATGGGGCTGGCTTAGCCAGAGGCCTTATCGGTCGTGGAATCTCAACACAGATACGCGCGGATTAATGCAGATGGGCACAGATTGGCAGGTAAGAATTCGGCGGCCTTTGTTCAGTCGATCCGTGTTTATCCGCGTGCATCCGCGTTAAAATTCTTTGCTTAGGACAACGACAATGCTCAAGCAAATTCGCCCAGCCATCGTGATGATCGTCTGCATGACGATCCTGACGGGGCTCGCCTACCCGCTGGCGATGACCGGGATTGCCCAGGTGGTCTTCCCGCACCAGGCCAATGGCAGCCTGATCGAGCGTGACGGCAAGGTCATCGGGTCCACCCTGATCGGGCAGAACTTCACCGGCGCGAACTACTTCCACGGCCGTCCGTCGGCCACCACGGACACCGATCCGAACGATGCCAGCAAGACCGTGCCGGCGCCTTACAACGCCGGCAATTCGGGTGGCTCGAACCTTGGGCCGACCTCGAAGGCGCTGCTGGACCGAGTGAGCGCGGATGCCGCCAAGCTGCAGGCCGAAAACCCCGGAACACCGGTGCCGATCGACCTGGTAACGACGTCGGCCAGCGGGCTCGACCCCGACATCTCGCCGGCCGCCGCGCTGTTCCAGGTGCCGCGCGTGGCGAAGGCGCGCAAGCTGCCCGAGGACCAGGTGCGCCAATTGGTGCTGGATCATGCGACCGGGCGTATCGCCGGGCTGATCGGCGAACCGCATGTCAACGTGCTAAGGTTGAACCTTGCCCTGGATGCGCTTAATCATTCTTGAGCCGGACCGGCGACCGTCGGCCGTTGTTCCCGGACCAGGCCTGAAACGGACAAGCCCTGAAACTGAAGAGCCCTGAAACGGACAAGCAATGGGCGATAGCGCGAATGGCGACCGGCGCCCCTCGCCGGAAGCGCTGCTGCGAGAGGCGGAGAAGTCACAGCGCGGCCGGCTGAAGATCTTCCTCGGCGCCGCGCCGGGTGTCGGCAAGACGTATGAGATGCTGTCCGCTGCGCAGCGGCGGCGGCGGGATAACGCGGACGTGGTGATCGGCGTGGTCGAGACCCACGGCCGAGCCGAGACCGAGGCGCTGACCGTCGGGCTGGAAACCATCCCGCGGAAGACCATCGCCTATCGTGAGCGCACGCTGACGGAGATGGATCTGGACGCCATCCTGGCGCGCCGTCCGCGCCTGGTGCTGGTCGATGAACTGGCGCACAGCAACGCGCCCGGCAGCCGCCACCCGAAGCGCTACCTTGACGTCGAGGAACTGCTATCAGCCGGCATCGACGTCTATACCACGCTGAACATCCAGCATGTCGAGAGCCTGAACGACGTGGTGGCTCGGATTACCCGCATCCGGGTGCGCGAGACCGTGCCCGATTCGGTGATCGAACGCGCCGACGACATCGAGTTGATCGACCTGACCCCCGAAGACCTGATCCAACGGCTGAAGGACGGCAAGGTCTATGTGCCGGCGCAGGCCGAACGCGCGGTGCGGCACTACTTCGCCGCCGGCAATCTGACGGCGCTGCGGGAACTGGCGTTGCGGCGCACCGCGCAGCGGGTCGACAACCAGATGGTCGACTACATGCGCAGCCACGCCATCGAGGGCCCGTGGGCCGCCGGGGAGCGCGTGCTGGTCTGCGTCCAGGGCGGCCGCAAGGCGACCGCCACGGTGCGCCATGCCAAGCGCCTCGCCGACCAGTTGCGGGCGCCATGGACCGCGATCAGCGTCGAGACCACCGGCGCGTCGCGAGCCAGCGTCGCCGAACAGGACAGCGTGGTGGCGGCGCTGCGGCTGGCGGAACGGCTGGGCGCGGAGCCGGTGCTGATCCCGGGCCAGGACGTCGCCGATTCGGTGATCGACTATGCCAGGGCCAACAATGTCACCCATCTGATCGTCGGCAAGTCGCAGCGCCCACGTTGGCGGCAGTTGCTGGGCGGCGCGATCACCCAGCGCCTGATCAATCGCGCCGGCGGCATCAATATCCACGTCATCGAGGTGCCGCCCGAACGCGCCGATGCGGAGCCAGCAACCCCTGCCGTCACCGCGGCCTCGGGGTTCGATCCCTGGCCGTTCGCGATCGCCACCCTGCTGGTGCTGGCGGCGGTGCCGATCGGGATCGCGTTGCGCGAATGGCTGGCAGTCACCAACACCGCGCTGGTGTTCCTGACGGCGGTGCTGATCGGTGCGGTGCTGGAGGGCCTGGGACCGTCGCTGCTGGCCTGCCTGGTGGCCATGCTGGCATACAACTTCTTCTTCCTGCCGCCGCTTTATACCTTCACCATCGCCGAACCCGACAACGTGGTGGCGCTGTTCTTCTTCGCCGTGGTCGCGGTGATCGCCAGCAACCTGGCTGCTCGGGTGCGCGGCCAGGCATTATCGGCCAGGCTGCGCGCGCGTCATACCGACGATCTGTATCAGTTCAGCCGCAAGCTGGCAGTGGCGGTGACGCTGGACGACCTGCTGTGGGCCACCGCGCACCAGATCGCGCTGATGCTGAAGGTGCGTGTGGTGCTACTGCTGCCTCCAGCGGAGGACAAGCTGACGGACAAGGCATCGGGCAGGCCGGCCGGGGCGGACGGTGGCGCGCGCGGCAGCATCGCGGTTCGGGCCGGGTTCCCGCCCGAGGACATGCTGGACGAAGCCGACCTCGCGGCCGCCAAATGGTCGTGGGAGAAGAACCATATCGCCGGCCGCGGATCGGACACGCTGCCGGGCGGCAAATGGCTGTTCCAGCCGTTGCGCACCGGCCGCGGCCCACTGGGCGTGGTCGGCATCATCCGCGACGAACCGGGCCCGTTGCTGACCCCGGATCAGCAGCGGCTGCTGGACGCGCTCGCGGATCAGGCCGCGCTGGCGATCGAGCGGGTGAATCTGGCGCGCGACCTGCACCTGGCGCGATTGCAAGTGGAGACCGACCGGCTGCGTTCGGCGCTGCTGACCTCGATCTCGCACGACCTGCGCACGCCGCTGGCCTCGATCTTGGGGTCTGCCAGCAGCCTGCGGTCGCAGGACGCCATGCTGGACGCGCCGACCAAGCAGGCGCTGCTCGGCACCATCATCGAGGAGTCCGACCGGCTGAACCGGTTCATCGGCAATCTGCTGGACATGACACGGCTGGAATCCGGCGCCCTCGCGCCGCGCACCGGGCTTGCCGAGTTGTCCGACGTGATCGGGTCGGCACTGCACCGCGCCGGCACCATCCTGGCGGCGCATCGTGTCAAGCTCGACCTGGAGGCTGATCTGCCGTTGCTGGCGCTGGATATGGTGCTGTTCGAGCAGGTGCTGTTCAACCTGCTGGACAACGCCGCCAAGCACGCGCCAGCGGGCAGCCTGATCACCATCGGCGCCAGCCACGACGGCGATACCGTGACGCTTCGCGTGACCGACGAAGGCGAGGGCATCCCGGCCGCGGAGCTGGAGCGGATTTTCGAGAAATTCCATCGTGCGGGCGGCGATCGCCGGCGCGCCGGAACCGGGCTGGGGCTGGCGATCTGCCGCGGTTTCGTCGAAGCCATGGGCGGCACGATATCAGCGCGCAACCGGAACGACCGTCCGGGTGCGGTGTTCATCATCACCCTGCCGGTCCCAATTGACACGCTACCCGCCGAGGCGGAAGGCGACCACACCATGACCGCCGCGCCATGACCTCGGGAACCGTCGCGCTGCGGGTTCTGGTGGTGGACGACGAGCCGGCGATCCGACGCTTTCTGCGGGCCGGGTTGTCCAGCCAGGGCTACGTCGTCACTGAAATCGAAGATGGGCTGCCGGCGGTCGATTTCGCGCGCCGCAAAGCCACCGACCTGATCGTGCTAGACCTCGGCCTGCCTGACATCGACGGCACCGAGGTGATCGGCCGCATCCGTGCCGCGGGGTCGGCGGTGCCGATCATCGTACTGTCCAGCCGCAGCGATGAGGCGGCGAAGGTCGATGCACTCGACCTGGGCGCCGACGACTTCGTCACCAAGCCATTCGGCATCGATGAGCTGCTGGCTCGGATCCGGGCGGCGCAACGCCATCGGCTGCAGCAGGAGGGCGAGACACCGATCTTCCGCGGCGGCGACCTGAGCGTCGATCTGGTGCGCCGTATCGTCACCGTGCGCGGCGAGGAGGTGAAGTTCTCGCCGCGCGAATACGCCGTGCTGCGGCTGCTGGTGCAGCACGCCGGCAAGGTCTTGACCCACAAGATGATCCTGCGCGAGGTGTGGGGCGGCGACACCGATGTGCAGTATCTGCGGATCTATGTGCGCGCGCTGCGGCAGAAAATTGAGGCTGACCCAGAGCGGCCTGTCCACATCCTGACGGAAACCGGGGTAGGCTACCGGTTACGGATCAACGATTAGGACGCCCGGGCTGAATGGACATCGCCGACCTGCTTACGCCTGACCGGATCGTCCTGGATGTCCGGGCCCGCGACAAGGCTCAACTGATGAGCGAAATCGGGCGGACCTTCCGGCGCCTGGTGCCGGCATTGCGGCCCGAAGCGGTGGAAACCGCGTTGCTGGCTCGGGAGCAGCTTGGATCGACTGGGCTTGGGGCCGGGTTCGCCCTGCCGCATGCCCGGCTGGAGGGCCTGCAGAGCTATCTCGGCCTGCTGGTGCGGCTGGCCAGGCCGATCGACTTCGATGCGATCGACGCCAAGCCGGTCCGGCTGGTGTTCGTGTTGCTGATCCCGGCTTCGGCGGAGGCGTCCCACGTCGCCGCGCTGGCTGCCATATCGCGGCGGTTCCGCGATCGGGAGCGGGTCGCGCGGCTGGTGAAGGCAGAAACGTCCGGGTTGGCATACGGAATCCTTACCGAGAATTAACCGTCCGGCTGCCTCGGGCCGCGGCATCGCACCCAATTGTGAGCCGAACCACCCGGCTCAGTGCCCAGTTACCTGCGGATCGGGGCGGAGGAATTCATGGATACATCCATCACGCGGCGCGGTGTCATGGCTGGCGGTGCGGCGTTGTCGTCACCGCTGGCGCGGGCCGATGAGGCGTCTCCGGCACTCGTTCATTCGCGCGATGCGGCGGCGACCACGCCGGTGACGCTGCGGGTGAACGGCGAGACCGTGCGCCTGATAGTCGATCACAGGACGTCGTTGCTGGATGCGTTGCGCGAATACGCCGGATTGACCGGGACCAAGAAGGGCTGCGACCGCGGCGCCTGCGGGGCCTGCACTGTTCATCTGGACGGGCGACGGGTGGTGTCGTGCCTGACACTGGCCTCGCGCTGCCAAGGCAAGGCGATCACCACCATCGAGGGCCTGGCCACCAGTCCCGCGCATCCGCATCCGGTACAGGCCGCGTTCATGCAGCACGACGCATTCCAGTGTGGTTACTGTACGCCCGGTCAGATCATGTCGGCGGCGGCGCTGATCAAGGAAGGCCATGCCGGCAGCGATGACCAGATCCGCGAGTGGATGAGCGGCAACATCTGCCGTTGCGGCGCCTACCCGAACATTGTCGCCGCCGTGCGGCAAGCGGCACGGGAGGGCTGAGCGATGCAGGCCTTCACCCTGGAAACCCCACCCGATGCCAGGAGCGCGATCTCCGCCGCGTATCGGGCGCGGGCAAAATATATTGCTGGCGGAACCGACCTGTTGCAACTGGCGAAGGATGATATCGAAACGCCGACCCGGCTAGTCGATCTTGAACCGCTTGGCATGGCGGGGATCCGCGCCAGCGCCGATGGGCTGCACCTGGAGCCGCTGGCCAGGATGAGCGACGTGGCGGCGCATCCCGACGTAGTGCGGGACTGGCCGGTGCTGTCGCAAGCGCTGCTGGCCTCGGCGTCGCCACAGATCCGCAACATGGCGACGATAGGCGGCAACCTGCTGCAGCGGACGCGGTGCGGCTATTTCCGCGATACTGGTTTCGCTTGCAACAAGCGGGTCCCGGGTTCGGGCTGTCCGGCGATCAACGGGGAAAACCGGATGCACGCCATCCTGGGCGGCAGCGAGCACTGCATCGCCACAAATTCGGGCGACATGGCGGTGGCGATGACGGTGCTGGATGCGCAACTGACGCTGACCGGCGCCGACGGCACGCGCAAGGTGGCGATCGGCGATTTCCATCGGCTTCCGGGCGATACACCGGATATCGAAACGGTTCTGCGGCCGGGAGAGATGATCACCGGGATCGATCTGCCGGCGTCGGCGATGGCGCGGCGCTCCCACTACCTGAAGGTGCGCGACCGAGCGAGTTTCGAGTTCGCGGTGGTGTCCGCGGCGGTGGCGCTGGACATCGATTCCGGCACCATTCGCACGGCTCGGGTTGCCGCCGGCGGGGTCGGCACCAAACCGTGGCGATTGCCCGAGGTGGAGGCGGCGCTGACCGGCAAGCCAGCCGATGCCGCCAGCCTGAAAGCGGCGGCCGAACAGTCGGGTGCCGGGGCGAAGCCGGCGCGGATGAACGGGTTCAAGCTGGTGCTGCTGCGCCGTTCGGTGCTGCGCGCGCTGCAAACCGTAGTGGCCTAAGGAGACGTCGATGGCGATGACCGAAGACATGATCGGCAGGCCGATCGACCGCATCGACGGGCATTTGAAGGTGACCGGCGCGGCCAGATACGCCGCCGAGTTCCGGGTTCCCGGCGTGGTCCACGCCGTGCTTGTGCAAAGCACCATCGCGGCCGGGTCGATTGCCGGCTTCGACCTTCGCGAGGCGCAGGGCATGCCGGGCGTGCTGGCGATCATCACACCGGACAATGCGGCCCGGCTGTCTCATCCCGACAAGGTGCCGCAGGCGATGGTCGGGCCGCTGTTGCAGAACAACGACGTCCTGTTCAACGGCCAGCACGTCGGCGTGGTGATTGCCGAGACGCTGGAGCAGGCCCAGGCGGCGGCGACCGCAGTGCGCGTCAATTACAGCCGCGGCGAGGCGAGCACCTCGATGGACGCCATGCTGGGGCAGGCGTATAAACCGAAGCACTTCCGCAACGGTCAGCGGCCGCCCGATTCCAATCGCGGCGATCCCGATGGCACATTCAACAGCGGTGCGGTGAAGCTCGACACGACCTATGTCACGCCGATCGAACACCACAATCCGATCGAGCCGCACGCCACCATCGCGGCCTGGAACGGCGACAAGCTGACGGTCTGGACCACGACGCAGGGGATTTCCGGCGCTCACGCGGCTTTGGCCGGTCAGTTCGGTATCGACAAGGCCGACGTGCGGGTGCTTTGCCCCTATCTGGGGGCCGGCTTTGGCTGCAAGGGCAACACCTGGCCGCCGGCGACCCTGGCGGCACTGGCGGCGCGCACCGTCAAACGACCGGTCAAGCTGGTGCTGACCCGGGCGCAGATGTTCACCTCCAACGGCTATCGGCCACGGACCATCCAGAAGCTGAAGATCTCTTCGGATATCAACGGGGCACTGGTCTCGATCCGGCACGACGGTTTCAGTTCAATGTCGCAGCCGTCTCTCGGGGAGTTCTGCGAACCGGTCGCGCTGGCGACCGAGATGCTGTATGCCTGTCCCAATGTCGCGGTGACGCACCGGCTGGTGGCGCTGAACGCGGCGCTGCCGACCTATATGCGGGCGCCGGGCGAAGCGTCGGGCGTGTTCGCGCTGGAATCGGCGATGGACGAGGTGGCTGTCGGGCTGAAGATGGACCCGATCGAGTTCCGTCTGCGCAACTACACCGAGACCGACCCGCACGAGAACAAGCCGTTCGCCAGCAAGGCGCTGCGGGCGTGTTACCAGCAAGGCGCCAAGGCGTTTGGCTGGGATAAGCGGTCGGCCGAGCCGCGTTCGATTCGAGATGGCAATATCTTGATCGGCTGGGGGTTTGCCACCAGCACCTATCCGACCAACCGGATGCCGTCCGCCGCCAAGGCTCGGATGGACCGCGACGGCAGCGTCGTGGTGCAGTGCGGAACCCAGGATATCGGCACCGGCACCTACACGGTGATGACGCAAGTGGCGTCGGAAACGCTTGGCGTCCCGATGCAGCGGATTCGTTTCGAGCTTGGTGATTCGAACCTGCCCCCTGCCCCGGTCTCCGGCGGATCGATGACCGTGGCCAGCGTTGCACCCAGCGTTCAGGCGGCGTGTCGGGCGCTGCTGGACAAGATCAAGGACCTGGCGCTGGCCGACGCCAATGCGGGTTGGCGCGGCCAGTCGCGTGATGCGCTGCGGATCAGCGATGGGCTGGTGATCGGTCCGGATCGCCGGGTGCCGATCTCGGCGCTGCTGGAGCGTGGCAATCGATCGTTCATCGAGGCCGAGGCCGCGACCCGGCCGGGCGAGGAAAAGCAGAAATTCTCGATGCACGCGTTCGGTGCGCAGTTTGCCGAGGTGCGGGTCGATCCCGACCTGGGCGAGATCCGGGTCAGCCGTTTCGTCGGTGCGTTCGACGCCGGCCACATCCTGAACGCCAAGACCGCCCGCAGCCAGTTGATCGGCGGCATCACCTACGGCATCGGCATGGCGCTGCTGGAGGAAACGCTGGTGGATGCCGAAACCGGGCGGATCGTCAACAGCAACGTGGCCGAGTATCTGATGCCGGTGAACGCCGACGTTCCCGATATCCAAGCCATCGTTGTGCCCAACGATGACACCAACTCCAACCCGCTGGGGGCGAAGGGCATCGGCGAGTTGCCGATGGTCGGTGTGGCTGCGGCGATCGCCAACGCGGTGTATCACGCTACGGGAGTGCGGGTTCGCAAGGTGCCGATCCGGATCGAGGACGTGCTGACCGAGGTCTGAGGGGCCTCGGTGCACGGGGTTGCCGGCGGTGGTGCGCCAACCGCCTAGTGTCGCCGCGCCGAATATGCCACAGTCGTCTTGTCCAAGTTACCAAGAGCAGGAACGCGCCGACGCGCGGATCATGCGAAAAAACGAACCGCTGTTGCGCCTCGGGCAGTCAGGCTGTCGGCGTTACAGCAGGCAAAAATAGATAGGGAGTGAAACGTGTCCGAAGAAAAGACCGGGCTGCCGCATTCACGTCGCGATTTTTTCGCAACCGCCACCGCAACGGCGGCAGCAGCGACAGCACTGCTGGGTGGGTTCGGCGCCAGTCCGGCGCTGGCCGCCGCGGTGGGGCGATCCGAGAAGCCACTGAAAGCCGCGTTCTCCAACGCCGGGTTGCAGGCGACCTGGTGCGCCCAGGGCAAGCAGGCGGCCGAGTACTGGGGCAAGCTTTATAACGTCGAGGTGACCTGGTTCGATGGCGAACTCGACGCGGTGAAGCAGCGCGCCGCGATCGACAACATGGCCTCGCAGAAATGGGATTTTGCCGCCATTCAGGCCTTCGGTATCGGCACACTGATCCAGCCGGTGCAAAAGATGATCGACGCGGGCATCCCGGTGATCGACATGGACACACTGATTGCCCCGCTCGACCAGATCAAGGTTCATGCCTTCCTGGCACCGGACAACATCTTCATGGGTTCGGCGGTGACCCAGGCGCTGGTCACCGCGATCGGCGGCAAGGGCAACGTCATCATGACGCAAGGCGCGCTAGGCCATACCGGCGCGCAGGGCCGGGCAAAGGGCTTTGAGGCGGTCGTCAAGCAATATCCGAACATCAAGGTGCTGGAAACCCAGCCGGCGGATTGGAGTGTTTCGAAGTCGGCTCAACTCTGGGAGACCTACCTTACCAAATATCCGAAGATCGACGCGGCGTTCTTCCACAACGACGACATGGCGCTGGCGGCCTACAACATCATGAAGGCGCATGACCGCACCAACATCCTGATCGGCGGTGTCGATGCCATGCCCGCGGCGATCAGCGCGGTCGCCGAGGGGCGGATGTTCGCCACTGTGCGCAATCCGTCCTGCCGCATCCATGGCGGCGCGATCGTCGCCGGAGTCGCGGCCTTGAATGGCGAGAAGACCGGCGAGGGCATTCCCCAGAACATCGTCGTCGACGGTCCGGTGGTGACCAAGAACAACGCGCCCGGCATGGCCTGGATGGAAGAGCACTTCCTGATCTGAGCGGCCACGGGATGACGGATCCATTGCGGTGAAGTATCTTTCAGGAACGTCCGTGCCGGCGCGGTCCGGCATCGTCGGCGGCGGGCTTTAAAATGGCCGTTGCATCGCTTGAACTCACCGGCATTTCAAAGTCCTTCGGCGGGGTCGAAGCGCTGCGCGATGTCGATTTCCTGCTGCGTTCCGGGGAAATTCACGGCCTGGTCGGGGAGAACGGGGCCGGCAAGTCGACCTTGATGAAAATCATCGCCGGCGTGCATGACGACTATGGCGGCGAATTTCGCCTCGACGGCCGGCCGGTCCGCTTCCGATCGACGCGCGACGCGCTCGCCGGCGGAATCGGCATGGTGCATCAGGAACTCAGCATCGCGCCGGATCTTTCGGTGGCGGAGAACGTCTTCCTTGGCGCCCAGCCGGTCAACGGCGCCGGCCTGGTGCAATGGGGCCGCATGGCGCGTGAGGCGCGTCGCCAGCTCGCCGGCCTCGGCATCGACATCGATCCGAGCGCGCGCATCGGCGACCTGCCGATCGGATTGCAGCAGATGGTGGAGCTGGCGCGCGTGCTGTTCTCCGGCGCGCGCATCATCATCCTCGACGAGCCGACCTCGGCGTTGTCGCCGCCGGAGGTTGAGCGCTTGTTCGCGGTGTTGCGGCGGTTGCGCGACGACGGCCGCTCGATCGTCTTCATCTCGCATTTCCTCGACGACATCCTGCGCGTGTCCGACACCATCACGGTGTTCCGCAACGGCCGCAGGATCGCCACCACGTCAACCGGCGAGACGGACAAGACCGCGCTGATCGAGCGCATGATCGGCGCCGGCCATCAGGAGCTGGGCGACAGCTACCGCAACGACATCAGGCTCGACAGCCGTCCAGATGCGCCGATCGTGCTGGAAACCGCGGCCCTATCGCTCGACCCCTTCTACCGCGACGTTTCGCTCACGGCGCGGGCGGGCGAGGTGCTGGGCATCTATGGTTTCATGGGATGCGGCCAGGTGGAGCTGGTGCGGACCCTGTTCGGCAAGCTGCGGCCCGATCGCGGTGTGTTGCGGCTGGCGGGCCGCGAGGTGCGATTTGCCAGCACGGCGGCGGCGTGCCGAGCCGGGATCGCGTTCGTTCCGGAAAGCCGGCGTTCGATGCTGTTTCTCGAAGAACCGATTTACAAGAACGTGTCGGTCAGCCTGCTCGGGCGGATTTCCCGCGTGCTGCTCAAGCCGGCCCGCGAGCAGGACATCGCGCGCACCCAGGTGAAGGCGCTGCAGATCCGGCCGCCCGATGTCGGCACGCGACTTGGGTCATTGTCGGGTGGCAACCAACAGAAGGTCGGGCTGGCGAAATGGCTGACCTTCCCGCCGCGGCTGCTGATCCTGTCGGAGCCGACGCGCGGCATGGATGTCGGAGCCAAGGAAGACGTCGTGAAGATCGTGCGCGGCCTGCGCGACCAGGGCCTTGCTGTCGTGGTCGCTTCAACCGAACCCGAAACGGTGCTGTCGCTCGCCGATCGGGTCATCGTGATGAAGAAGGGGGCTATCGTGCGCGAATTCGCTGACGAGATGATCAGCAAAGATCGCCTGTTGCAGGCGGCGTAGGGTGCGATGAACGTCTTGATGCCGAGCAGTCCGCGATGACCGCTGAAGGCGAGACGCATCGGGGCCGCGCCAGGCTTGGTTCGATACTGCGCAGCCAGATGCGCAACATCGCGCCGCTGATCACGCTGATCTGCCTGGTCGTGTTCTTCAGCGTGGCAAGTTCCTCTTTCGCAACGCTGGATAATGTCGGCAATATCCTGACCCAGGTCTCGGTGACGGGGATCATCGCGGTCGGACTGACGTTCGTCATTCTGTGCGCCGAGATCGACCTTTCCGTTGCCGGCATCGCCAATGCCACCGGCATCGTCGTTGCCTATTTCACCGCGCAGGATTCCTATGTGAACATCGCCAACCTGCCGCTGCCCGGCGCGGTGGCGATCGGACTGGCGCTTTTGGCCTGCGCCCTGCTGGGCCTGGTGAATGCGCTTGGTGTCACCTTGATCGGCATTCCGTCCTTCATCATGACGCTTGCCATGATGCAGATCGCCGCCGGCGTTTCGGCGCTGCTGGTGCGCGGCCAGATCGCCTACAAGGTGCCCGATCTGATCGCCACGCTGGGGTCGAGATCACTGGGCGGCGTGCCATGGATCGTGATCGTCGCCGCGATCTTGCTGCTGGCGGCCCATCTCGTGCTGACCTACACGCGCTTTGGCCGCTACGTCTACATCGTCGGCGGCAACCGCGAGGCGGCCGAATATTCCGGCATCAACGTCAAGCTGATCATCAACGCGGTCATGGTGATCTCAGGCGTGTGTTCCGGGATCGCGGGGATGCTGGGCGTGGCCCATTTCGGTTCGGCCCAACAGAACGAGTTCGACACCTACCTTCTGGATGCGATCGCCGCGGTGGTGGTCGGCGGCACCAGTCTGTTCGGTGGGCGCGGCGGCATCGGCAACACATTGGTCGGTTTGTTTGTGCTCGGTGTGCTGAACAATGGCCTCGACCATGTCAACAACATCGACAGCTTCCTGAAGATCCTGATCCGGGGACTGATCCTGCTCGCCGCGCTGGTGATCAATGTCTACGCGCAGCGTCTGCGCGCCACGGCCGAGGATTGAAGCGCTCTCCGGTCAGACCGCCGGACGGCGTGCGGCCCATTCGCGCCACAGCAGCATCAGCGCCGCCATGATCGCCGGGCCCAGGAACAGGCCGAGCAGCCCCCAGGTCTCCACACCGCCCAGGATACCCAGCAGCACCCACAGGAAGGGCAGCCGGGTGGCGCTGCCGATCAGCGTTGGGCGGATGAAGTGATCGGCGACAAACGTCACCACCATGCCGGCGGCGCCGATGATGATGGCGGAGGCCACCGATCCCTGGATCAGCAAGATCAGCGCCGCGATGCCGAACACCACCGCCGCGCCGAACGGCACCATCGCGGCGATCGCGGTGAACAGGCCGAACAGAGTGGGGTGCGGCACGCCAAGGATCAGGTAGCCGATGCCCAGGATGAAGCCCTCACCCAGGCCGACCAGCACGAGGCCGTCGACGGTGCCGTGGACCGAGGCGATCATCTGCCGGCCGATTCGTTCGCCGGCCGGTCCGAACGCCCGCGCGCTGGCGCGTTGCAACTGGTTGCCGAGGCCCTCGCCGTCCTTGAACAGGAAGAACAGGGTCAGCAGCATGAAGCCGAACAGCACCGCGCGATGGGCGATGTCGGCGCCGATCTGCCCGCTGTTCGATACCAGTTGCGACTGGCGGGCACGGCGCAACAATTCGTTGGCGGACTCCGCGTCGGCCAGGTTCGCCTGCCACCAGTCGGTGGCTTGCCGGGCGCCGATCGGAAGATGGCCAAGCCATTCCGGCGGTGGAATGCCGCCCGAGCGGGCCTGGGCGATGCTGTCGAGCACGCCGTGCACCTCCCTGCCGGCCTGCACGGCAACCAGCACCAGGGGCACCAGGAACAGCAGCGCGATCAGCACGGTGAACACTGACGGCAGCAGGATGTTGTGCTTGCCCGGCGGCCAGCGGCGGGTGGCGCGCTGGTAGAGCGGCCAGACTGCGATCGCCAGGATGGCGGCCCAGATCAGTGCCGGCACGTAGCGGTGCAGCGTCCACAGCCCGAGACCGATGAGCAACATGGCCAGCGCGGCCCTGGCGCCCTGTTGGGGGCCGGAGGCACTCGCCGGGGCGCGGTCTGGCGCGACACCGCCCTGCTCGGGGTTTTGCGTGGCGGCGGCCTGGTCGGTGCTTGGCCCCATGATGTCCCGGTTCATTGCGGGCGGCCTCCTGGCGGGTATGGCGGCAACGATCGGTCGCGCTGGAATGGCCGGACGGTCAGGCGCTGGGTCATCACCACCGCGCCGATCACCACCAGCGCCAACGCGGCGAGCCAGCGACCGAGCGGAACCGGATAGGCGTCGTACGGACGCCAGACCAGGATCAGGTAGACCGCGGTCACAATCAACAGCGCGCCGAATCCGCGATGCCCGCGCTGCGATGCCAGCACGGCCAGCACGGCGAACACCACGTAGATCGCGATGGCCAGCGCTCGGACCACGCTGTAGGTCTGCGCCCCCAGCATCGCCACCAGGCCGCGGAACGCTCCGTCGATCGCGTTGTAGAGGTTGAGGCAGGCGTCGAGGAACCGGTCGGGACCGACCAAGTACAGTGCCACCGCCAGCACCAGGCCGCCGACCCAGATCATCAGGATGCTTTCTCGCCGCACGATACCGCCTTGTCAGCAATTGCGATGCAGCTTGTAACGCAGACAGCGGCGGATCGCACCTCCGGCTGATGGCAACGTGACGTGGGCCAGTGCGGCGCCGGGCTCTTGCACTTATGGCAGTACTGGCGAAACTCGTTCCCCAGGCGGCAGCGACCGCGGAGGGGAAACGCAGATCCGATCCTGAGGGGAGCCCCGCCAATGCCAGATGACGCCGCCAGCACCGCCAGCAACCTGCATGACCTTTCAATCGCCGAAGCAGCGCGATTGATCGAACGCCGGCAACTGTCTCCGGTTGAGCTGACGCAGGCTTATCTGCAACGGATCGAGGCGTACGACGCGCAGTTGAACGCCTACCTTCTGGTTACCGCGGATCGTGCGCTGGAGGCGGCGCATACCGCCGAGGCGGAGATCAGCGCCGGCCATTGCCGCGGCCCGATGCATGGAATCCCGTTCGCGTTGAAGGACATCTATTGCGCCGCGGGTATCCGCACCACGTGCCACTCCCGCACGCGGGCGGATTACGTGCCGGGTTTCGATGCCACGACGGTCGCCAAACTTTACCAGGGCGGCGCGGTGTTGCTGGGGAAACTTTCGACCCACGAGTTTGCCCATGGCGGCCCGTCGTTCGACCTGCCATGGCCGGCGGCGCGCAATCCCTGGAACCTCGAGCACTTCACCGGCGGGTCGTCGAGCGGGTCCGGTGCGTCCGTGGCGGCGGGGTTGGCGCCGGGGGCGCTGGGATCGGACACCGGGGGGTCGATCCGCAATCCGGCCGCTCTGTGCGGCCTGGTTGGACTGAAGCCAACCTACGGCCTGGTCAGCCGGTCCGGGGTCTACACCAACAGTTTCAGCTATGACCATGCCGGGCCGATGACCTGGACGGTCGAGGACTGCGCGATCATGCTGCAGGCAATCGCCGGGCACGACCTCAAGGATCCAGCCAGCGCCAGCCGCGCGGTGCCGGATTATCGAGCCGGGCTGGCCGAGGGGGTTAAGGACCTAAGGATCGGTGTGCTGCGGCACCTTTACGAGCAGGACGTTCCGGTCCCGGCGGCGCTGAAAACGGCGCTGGAGCAGGCCTACGACGTATTGCGCGGTCTCGGCGCCACGATCGAGGACGTCCGCATCCGGCCGGCCGCCGATTATCATGCGGTAAAGATCACCGGCGCCGAGAGTGAACTGCTCGCGGTGCATGAACCGGTGCTGCGCCAACGGCTGCAGGATTTCGGCGCCGATTTCCTCGGCCGGGTGCTGGGGGCGCTGCTGATCAGCGGGGCCGACTACATGCAGGCGTCGCGGCAGCGGCGGGTAATGATCGACGAAATGGCGCCGCTGTACGATCGATACGATGTGCTGTTGACCGCGGGTCCCGGCCCGGCGGCTCGATTGGACGCTTGGCGGACGATCAATTTCTGGCAGCGTAACTCGGTGACCACGCCGTTCAACGTGACGGGTGGCCCGGCGCTGGTGCAGTGCATCGGCTTCACCGACGACGGACTGCCGCTGTCGATGCAGGTGGTCGGCCGCCCATTCGCGGAGGCCATGGTGTTGCGGGTGGCGAAGGCATACGAGGATGCGACGCCGTGGCGCCGCCGCCGGCCGGTGCTGAATGCCGGCGCCGCCCCGCTGGCCGCGCCGCCGGTGCCGCCGCCAGAGAAATCCGACATCAGCGGGGCACGACGCGACGAGATTGCGACGTTGTGCAAGCGTCGGGGGCTGAGCGTTCCCGAACCGCATTTCGAACAGTTGTGCGCGGCCGTGCCCTACGTGGAGGAGATGGTTGGCCACCTGGGGCGGTCCTGGAAATTCACTGATGAACCGGCCAGCGTGTTCCAGTTTGGCGGCTAGGCGGTCCAGGGGTTGATGAGCGGAACGTTCAGGTCGGCGAAATGGCTGGTATTGCGGGTGGCGAGCGACGCTCGCATGACCACGGCGATGCCTGCGATCATGGTATCGCGCACCTCTCCGGAACGGCCTTCACGTCGGCGTTCCGCTGCGATCGCGGCGGTCACCCTGGCTGCCGCACCGTCGAAACTTGCGATACGATCCCCGATCTTCTCCTTGATCAGGCGATCCAGTGCAATGGTCAAGGCGGATCGGCGGCGACCCGGCGGGAGTATTTGGACGCCTTGATGCAACTCCATGACCGTAATCGCCGTAATCCAAATCGTCTGACGGTCCTGGCCGTCCAGCCACCGGACGACCGCCGGAAATGGCGCGTCCCGCATCATTTCCGAGGTGACGTTGGTATCCAGTATCAGCATTCGTCGAACGTCCAGGGCTCGATGACTTCACCGCCGATTTCCGGGATTTGTTCTCCGTCGCGCAGGCCTATTCCCTTGAAAAGGGCCGCGATCTCGGTTCCAAGTCCGCCTCGCGGCCGCGCGGACAAGGCCACCGCCTGGCGCAGGATCGCCCGCACCTCCTCCTCCATGCTGCGCCCGTGCTGGGCCGCCAGCACGCGCAGCTTGGCCTTGACGTCGTCATCGAGATTGCGAACCAGGAGCTGTGCCATGATCGATCCCTCAGCGGTGCTATCGATGATAGCATAATGCCGCTGTGGATGCCATCCGCTTTATATCGCCCAGTCCGCCAACCGTGCCGAGGACCCTAATGCAGCCTGCCCGTCTTGCCGTCGATATCGGCGGCACGTTCACCGATCTCGCGCTCGAAGCCGGCGGCAGGCGCACGACCGCCAAGGTGCTGACCACGCAAGGCGCTCCCGAACGGGGCGTCATGGAAGGGTTCCGCGGCATCATCGCGGCGGCCGGCGTGGCGCCCGCCGACATCGAGCTGATCATCCACGGCAC
Source organism: Rhodopila sp. (assembly GCF_965277825.1). Taxonomy (NCBI): domain Bacteria; kingdom Pseudomonadati; phylum Pseudomonadota; class Alphaproteobacteria; order Acetobacterales; family Acetobacteraceae; genus Rhodopila; species Rhodopila sp. Next base: position 3,835,464 of record NZ_OZ255846.1, read on the forward strand.
CACCCTAGCGACCAATTCGATCATCGAGCGCAAAGGCGCCCGCACTGCGCTGATAACCACCGAAGGGTTTCGCGACGTCATCGCGATGGGCAACGAAAGCCGTTACGATCAGTACGATTTGAACATCGTGCTGCCGGAACCGCTGGTGCCACGCCATCTGCGCCTGCCGGTCGGCGAACGTCTGGACAACATCGGCGCTGTCCTGCGCCCGCTGGACGAGGCCGCGGTGCATGCGCTGATCCCGCTGCTGAAGCAGGAACGGGTTGAGAGCATCGCCATCGGCCTGCTACACGCCTTCGTCAATCCGGTGCACGAACGGCGCATCCAGGCGATCCTGCACGACGCGCTGCCGGAGGTTCCGGTGTCGCTGTCGTCGGAGGTCTCGCCCGAGATGCGGGAATGGGAGCGGTTTTCCACCACCGTCGCCAATGCCTACGTGCAACCGATGATGGCGCGCTACCTGCGCCGGCTGGAGGCCGACCTGCACGAAGCGGGTGCCACCGCGCCGTTGTTCCTGATGATGTCGGGCGGCGGCCTGACGACGATCGACACCGCCTGCCGGTTTCCGATCCGCCTGGTGGAGAGTGGGCCAGCCGGGGGCGCCATCTTCTCGGCCCATATCGCCCGCGAGTGCGGTCTGGACAGCGTGCTGTCATTCGACATGGGGGGCACCACAGCGAAGATCTGCCTGATCGACGACTTCAAACCGCAGACCGCCCGCACCTTCGAGGTCGCCAGAGTCGGCCGTTTCCGCAAGGGCTCGGGTCTGCCGTTGCGGATTCCGGTGATCGAGATGGTCGAGATCGGCGCCGGCGGCGGGTCGCTGGCGCATGTCGATACGATGGGCCGGATCGCGGTCGGGCCGGAAAGTGCCGGCGCCGATCCGGGGCCGGCGTGCTACGGACGTGGTGGCATCCATCCCGCCGTCACCGACGCCAACCTGTCGCTGGGTCGTTACGACCCCGAGAGATTTGCCGGCGGCGTCATGCAACTGGACGTGGCAGCGGCGCGCGATGCACTAGCGGCGGATGTCGGAACCACACTGGCGCTGACAGCGGAGCTTGCAGCGCTCGGTGTGGTGGAAATGGTCGATGAGAACATGGCGAACGCCGCGCGCGTGCATGCCATTGAATCTGGGAAAACCTATGCCGGGCGCACGTTGATCGCGTTCGGCGGCGGCGGCCCGGTGCATGCCTGCCGGGTGGCGGAGAAGATCGGCATCGACCGCGTGCTGGTGCCCTTGGGCGCCGGTGTCGGCAGTGCCATCGGTTTTCTGCGTGCTCCGGTCGGCTACGAGGTCGTGCGCAGCCTGTATCAGCGGTTTTCCAGCTTCGACGTGGCGGCGGTGAACGAACTTCTGGAGGAGATGGGGCGGCAGGCCGAGGCCGCCGTGGCGCAAGGCAGTTTCGGCGCGGCGGTGGTGCAAACCCGCACCGCCTATATGCGCTATGTCGGGCAGGGCCACGAAATCCCGGTGCCCCTGCCGAACGACGTCCTGGGTGCAGCGGACGTGGCGCTGATCCGTGCCCGTTACGATACCGAATATGCCAGGTTTTTCGATCGCCCGGTGCCCGGATCGGACGTCGAGATCATGAGCTATGCCGTGGTGGTCAGCACGGTGACCGATGATGTCGAACCGGTACCGCGGCCGGAAAACATGGCGACGACCGACGCCACGCCGGTCGCCACCCGGCCGGTGCGCGACACCACCACCGGCGAGGTAACGCCATGGGCGATGCACGACCGCGCCGCGCTGCCGCCATGGGCCAGGATCAGCGGTCCGGCGATCGTGGCCGAGGATGAAACTTCGACCCTGATCGGTCCCGGATGGTCGGCGACGGTAAACGATTTGGGGTATATCGAGATGGTGCGGACAGGCTGACGCGAGTGTGGTTCAGTGGAGTCAGGTCTCGGACGCCAATTCGCCCATAAAGGGGTTGCGGATCGTTACCATCCGCCAAGTGAAGCCGTTCTGCATGTCCTCGGAAAACAATGTGCGGCAATCCGATCCGGCGGCCGCGGCAAGCATAATAACGTCCCACAGCGTGAACTGATGGGTCGTCGCCAACTCCATCGCATTCACCAGATGGCGGACGAGGTGTCGGCGATCGAACAAGCGTCGTGCCAGCCCAGCACCGCTTGCCTCGCTTCGGCTGCGGGACGCCGAGCCTTTCGGGTCATCACGGTGAACAACTCGGCGAGCGCCTGCGCCGGGACAACGATTTCATTCTTAGCGAGGTTAGCAAGCAGCCGCAGCGCAACATCTTGACGCGGCGCGCCGTTTAGTCCTTCGGCATAGGCGAGGATGTTTCGTATCCAGCGCCACTCGCACCGGTCAACGCTCATAAAGATCATCGCGTGTCCAGCGACCGACGTCCACAGCATTCTGGCAGCCTAGCCGCTTAAGCAGCGCGGATCGCGCATCAGCCTGAGCGGCGTGGGCCTCGTTGCATGGAATGATCCGGCCGACCGGCCTGCCGTGGGCGGTTACAACATACGAATGGCCTTCGCGAACGTCTCGCAGCAGACGGGAGAAGCTGCGGTTCGCATCGGCGGCGTATATGGCTTGGTCCATGGCGGTCCTCGGATATAGAGATATGCACTATATATGCGTTTGCTGGCCGCTACAAACTATGACCGGCACCGATGATACGTTGGGCAGCGTTTTCGACCGGTGCGGCAGCCGCAAGGCCCCGCACCGCCCCTCACGCCGCCAATTCAACCGCCTCGGACACGGTCTCCAACTGGCCAACGGTCTCTCGCCCGAAAAGCAGCGGCACGCAGGCGCCGATCGCGACCACCATCAGCAGGGTGCCGAAGAACACCACCGGCGAGGCGGTATAGCGTTCCAGGAACAACGGAAACAGCACGCCGGCGAACAATCGCGCGGTCGATTCTCCAAAGAAATGGCCCCGACCCCTCAAGTCGGTGGGGAACTGCTCGGACAGATACACCCGGGTGCAGGGAAACGCCGCCAGCACGGTGAAGCCGGCGATCAAGGCTCCGGCGATGAACACCACTGCGGCGAATGCTCCGGTCAGGTGCGCCACCGCCATCAGTGCGATCCCCGGCAGCGACCCGGCCAGCGAGTAGGTCATGGTCCAGCGGCGGCCGATGATCTCCATCAGGTAGCCGGTGAACAGTTTGCCCGGAATGCTCGCCATGAACAGCACGGAACTCAAGCCGAAGCTCAGTGCCACCGCGCCGCCTTGGTCCACCAGCGCCTTCGGCAACAGGATCGCACAGGTGTAATAGGCCGCGCTGGCGCTGACGCCGCTGAGGATCCCGACCGCGGTCCAGCGCATCTGGCCGGCGCGGAACAGCGCCATGAACGGAGGCAGTTGCTGTCGGCCCAAACCGACCCCGGTTCCCAGCGCCGCGACGGTCAGCGGGGGCACCTTGCCGCCGCTTCGCCGGATGATCAGGTTGACCGCATCGACCGCTTTCTGCGTCTCGCCGCGCAGCAGGTGCCAACGCGGGCTTTCCGGGATCGCGTAGTATACCAGCAGCGGCACCACGCCCAGCGCTAGGCCGCCCGGCAGTGCGATCAGCCGAAACCCCAGCGGATTGCCGGCCAACAGGAAGGCGACGAACGGCAGCAACGTAAAGGCACTGGCAAGCATGACTTCGTAGATACCGCCGTAGGTTCGCCGATGTTGCGCCGGCATCAACTCAGCCGCGATCGGGAATGGCGCCGGGATTGCGAAGCCAAGGCCGATACCCGTCAGCAGGCGCAGGATGACCAGTTGCTCGACGTTCTGCACCAGCGGGATCAGCAAGGTAAAGAACGTGCTGACGACGACGCCGATCTGCATGATCGTCTTGCGGCTCAGTCGGTCCGACAACGCCGAGGCGCTGAATCCGCCGATCACCACCAGGAAGGTTGGTCCGGCGACCAGCCATCGAATGGCATTCGGCGACAGGTGCAGCGGCTCCTTGGCCAGCACGATCAGCGATCCGCCGAGCGCGAGGTCGTAGCCCTCGACAAAGCCAACGGTGCCAAGCGCCAGGATCAGCAAAAGGTGGTAGGCAGAAAATGGAATGGAGTCGAGTTTGCGTCCAAGTCTCGTCGCAGCGTTTTCTTCCGACATGGCCTTGCTGTCCTCCCGGATCAGGCGGGACGGCGGGTGCGAAGAAATGAACTCGCGGAGTGTGCAGTTGCGGTTTTGGAGATGACCGCGCACGACCGCGGTTAAGCCGCACCTTGGAGTGCTGCCTGCCCTACATGTTGCTTCCCTGGGCGCCGGGGCGGTTGTTGTCCGCCCTCTGCCGCCGCGACTTTGCGGCGTTCGCGCGGCGCGATGCAAGGGGAATCAAGGCCCGCCAACCCGGACGATGACAGCGTCGCGGCTGCATGCCAGAGTGTTGATCACATCCCCATCTAACCAGGCCCGGATAGCATGTCTCATGAAACCAACGCGCTTGCGCAAATCCATCGCCAGATCATGTGGAATCGCCTGATCGCGGTGGTCGAGGAACAGGCGCAGATCATGATCCGCACGGCGTTCTCCACAACGGTGCGCGAGGCCGGCGACCTGTCGGCCGGCATCTTCGACTTGCGCGGGCGCATGATGGCACAGGCGGTCACAGGCACCCCCGGGCACGTCAACTCGATGGCCGAAAGTGTTGGTCACTTCCTGAACAAATTCCCCGCCGCCACAATGCGGCCGGGCGATCATTACATCACCAACGACCCCTGGCTGGGAACCGGCCACCTGCACGACCTGACGGTGGTAACGCCGGCGTTCCATGGCCGCAAGATTGTCGGCCTGCTCGCCAACACCGCGCACGTCATCGACATCGGCGGCCTCGGCATGGGCCCCGAGGGCCGGTCGGTCTACGAAGAGGGCTTGTATATCCCGATCGTCAAGTGTTTCGACCAGTCAAAGCCCAATGAAACCTTCTTCGACTTCATCCGCGCCGGGTCACGCCTGCCGGTCGAGCTGGAGGGCGATATCTACTCGCTGTGCGCCTGCAACGACGCCGGCGCCAAACGCCTGGTCGAGATGATGGACGAATTCGAGATGACCGACCTCGATCCGCTGGCGCAATTCATCTTCGACAGCTCGCGCCGCGCCACGCTGGCGGAAATCGCCCGGCTGCCGGGGGGCACCTACGACGGCGAGATCTACTCCGACGGCTATGAGGAGCCGGTTCGCCTTGCCGCGTCGATGCGGATCGCGGCCGATGGCATCGAGGTCGATTTCGCCGGCACCTCGGGGCTATCGTCACGCGGCATAAACGTTCCGCCAGCTTACTGCCGAGCCTATTCGTGCTTTGGGATCAAGTGCGTGGTGGCGCCCGAGATACCGAACAACTGGGCCTCGCTGGAACCGTTTCGGATGAAAATACCGGACGGCTGTATCCTGAACGCGCCGCGCCCGTACCCGGTGTCGGTCCGCCATGTCATCGGCCATCTACTGCCCGACCTGATGATGGGCTGTCTGCACCAGGCGGTGCCGCAACGGGTCACCGCCGAGGGCGCCTCGGCGCTTTGGAACCCGCCCCTGCGCGGCGGCGGCTCGATCTCGGGCCAGGGGCGCGGCAACAAGCCGGTGATCGCCGATTTCGAGATCATTACCTTCAACTCCGGCGGCACCGGGGCGCGGCCGACGCGGGACGGTCTGAACGCCACCGCTTTCCCGTCCGGCGTGCGCACCATGCCGGTGGAGGCAACCGAGAACGTGGCGCCGGTGGTTCTGTGGCGCAAGGAACTGAAACCGGATTCCGGGGGTGCCGGACGCAGCCGCGGCGGCGTCGGGCAGATCATGGAGATCGCCACCAAGGGGGATCTGGAATTCGCCGTCAACGCCAGTTTCGACCGCATCGCCAACGCGCCGAAAGGTCGCGATGGCGGATTGAATGGGGCCGTCGGCCGCGTCGCGCAAAAATCCGGTGCGGTGCTGAGGACCAAGGGGTTCCAGGTGATCCCCGACGGCGAGCGGCTGATCCTAGAGCTGCCGGGCGGAGCAGGAATGGGCGATCCCGCCGAACGCGATCCGCTGCTGGTTGCCCGCGACGTGCGCGACGGCCTGGTTTCGCGCGAGAACGCCAGGCTGCTTTACAAGGTAGCGCTGACCGACACTTGCGCCGTCGATCAGGCGGAAACCGCACGGATGCGCTTGCCGGGTTGACCGGCCCGGCGCCAACCCCGCCGGCCGCTCTGGCTTTACAACCGCGCCCGCGCACGTAACCTAACCCCCAGATCGGAACCGCTCGGCCAGCCACGGCCGGGCGGTTTGCATGAGCGCGGTATTTGACGTGGATACAGCGGTTGAGCAGTCGGCGATCCAGAAAATCTATTGGCGCCTGCTGCCAATCGCGATTTTCACCTATCTTCTGGCCTACGTCGATCGCATCAATGTCGGTTTTGCCGCGTTGACGATGCGCGGCGACCTGCACATGAGCGCCACCGAGTTTGGCTTCGCCTCCGGCATCTTCTTCTGGGGCTACTTCATCTTCGAAGTCCCCAGCAATATCATCATGGAAAAGGTCGGTGCGCGGCTTTGGATCGCGCGCATCATGATCTCCTGGGGGCTGCTCGCCGCGGCCACCGCCTTCGTGACCGGAACCAACAGCTTCGCCGCACTACGTTTCTGCTCGGGCTTGCCGAGGCCGGGTTTTTGCCCGGTCTGATCCTGTATTTTACCTGCTGGCTGCCCGGCTACCATCACGCGCGCGTGGTCTCCGGGTTCCTGGTCGGATTGCCGATCGCGGTGGCGCTAGGTTCGCCGATATCGACGGCGCTGTTGTCGCTGTATGGCTGGCTCGGCCTGCGCGGATGGCAGATCATGTATCTTCTGGAAGGGCTGCCGACCGTGCTGATCGGCTTCCTGGTGCTGTTCATCCTGACCGACAAGCCGGCGCAGGCGAGCTTCCTGACCCAGCCGGAGAAGGACTGGCTAGCCCGCACGCTGGACGCCGAACGTGTCGCCAAAGAAGCCAAAGGCCGGATGACCCTGTGGCAATCTTTGGTCAACCCCAAGGTCCTGCTGCTAGCGCTGAACTACCTGGGCATCGTCACCGCCAGCCTGGGCATGCTGATCTTCATTCCGCAGATCATCAAATCGCTCGGCGTCACCAGCAACATGACTGTCGGCTGGCTGACGATGATCCCTTACGTCGTTGCCGCGTTCGTCGAACTCGGCTGGGGCCAGCTCTCCGACCGGATGAACGAGCGGCGCTGGAATCTGTTCGTCGGCTGCATGTTCTCAGCGATCGGGCTGGTGATCGCCGGGCTGACCATGGGGACCTGGTGGGCGTTGGTTGGGATGACCCTGGCAACCGCCGGTTTCTACGGGTCGAAGGGGCCGTTCTGGGCGATGCCGGGCATGTTCCTGACCGGGCCGGCGGCGGCGGCGGCGATCGCCTGGATCAACTCGATCGGCAATCTGGGCGGGTTCTTCGGTCCCTGGTATGTCGGCTTCATGAACGACGCGACCGGCAGCTATACCGGCGGCCTGTATGGCCTCGCCTTGTTCGGTTTCGCCGCGGCGGCGATCACCGCGTTCTTTCTCGACATCCCGCATGCCACGGCGGTGAGACGGCGGATGGCGGAATAGCCGCCTTGCCCCGCGCATCGCGGGATCAGCGTCGCGCCCACATAGGCGCGAAAAAGATCGCCAGATTGACTAGAAATCCGACCGACCAGACCATTGATCGCAGGGTGGGACGATTGGTCAGATAGAACAGCACATAGCTCAGCCGAGCCGCGACGAACGCGACGGCGAGAGTATTCAGCGTGGCCTGCGGCACCGACCTCATCTCGGCCAGAATGACCGCGGCGGCGAAGAACGGAAACGCCTCATAGCCGTTCAGGTGCGCGCCCTGTGACCGCGCCCGCAGCCCCGACGTATAGAACCCGGGATCACGCGGATTGGCGTTGTCGAACTCCCGCGCCCCGCTCAGCTTGGCCGGCGCGATCGAGGCGATCGTCAGTACGACAACCGCGAGAAGACACAGCTCGGCGATGGTCATGGTGTTGATCTCCGATTGCCGTATCTGCCTCTATTCCATGAACGAGACGGACGGAACAAGCCATCTTCTGCCATGCCAGCGGCAACCAGCCGGTGATTGCCGATTTTGAATTCATCACCTTCGGCTCCAGTGGCGCCGACGTGAGCGTTGACGGGAACCCGGCATCCCACCCCCACTCCGAATCGTCGAAGCGCACGGGCGCCTTGTCATGGCATCTGTCTTGCAATGGTTTTTCACGCGGAAATGGAGCCGAATGCGGATGGCAAAGCAGCCCTTTCACCTGGGATGGTTCATCATGAAGGGCTATGGCCCGAAGGGATGGCGAAACCTGTGGGGCGGCCCGAACCCACACGGCTGGGTCAAACCCGACCTTTTGGTCCACCTCGCGAAAGAACTGGAGCGTGCCGCCTTTGACTACGTCATGATCGAGGACTCCTGCAACGTTCCGTACACCTACAAGAATTCGCACGAGACCTATCTGCGCCTGGCGGTCGATTCGCCCAAGCTGGATCCGGCCGTGCTGGCGCCGTTCATGATCCAGGCGACGCAGCGGATCGGCATCATCACCACCCTGTCCACCACCGAGTACAATCCGTTTCTGCTCGCCCGTCTGACCAACACCCTGGACCATGTCAGCGACGGACGCGCCGGCTGGAACCTGGTCACCGGCAGCAACGATGGGGGTGCGCAAAATTTTGGCCGCGAACGGCAGTTTCCGCACGACGAGCGCTACGACATGGCGGACGAATATGTCGAAGTGGTGCAGAAACTTTGGGATTCCTGGGACGCCGACGCGATGGTAATCGACCAGGAACGCGAAATTTTCGCCGACCCGGCGAAGGTCCGTCCGGTGTTCCATGAGGGCAAGTATTTCCGCTCTCGCGGACCGCTGTCGGCACCGCGATCGCCGCAAGGACATCCGGTGATCTGCCAGGCCGGTGGCTCGCCGCGGGGCCGCACCTTTGCCGCGCGCTGGGCGGACACGATCATCGCCTCGGCCGGCAGCGTTACGGCGATGAAGGCGTACCGCGATGATATCCGTACCCAGGCCGCGAAGTTTGGGCGTAATCCGGACCACATCAAGGTGATGTTCCTGGTCGCCCCGATCGTCGACGAATTCATGGACACGGCACTGGCCCGCAAGCGGGAGAGGCTGGGCGACACGGAGAGCCATATCGAGTTCGCTCTGGCGAACATGTCGCGGGTGACCGGCATCGACTTTTCCAAGTACGATCTGGACGAGAAACTGCCGGAATTGACCTCGAACGGTCATCTGTCGGTCGCAAGAGCCTATTCCGGGCGCACCCCACGTGAGATCGCCATGCAGGGCCGGTCATTGAGCGATGCCGACCTGGTCGGCACGCCGGATCGGGTCGCCGCCCAAATGGCGGACATCATGGACGCCGTTGGTGGTGACGGCTTCCTGTTCATGGATCCCGACTTCACCCGGCGCTACATCACCGAGATCGCCGACGGACTGACCCCGGCGTTGCAGAGGCTGGGGCTCGTTCGCAAGAAATACGAGCACGCCATGCTGCGCGACAACCTGCGTGCCTTCTAATCTAGCGGTTCCGACGTCGGCCGTGCAGAAATCAGCCGCTTTGCGAACTTGCTAGCCGAGACGCTGCGGGGCGCCGTCGTGAGACCCGGCGAACTGCCGCGCTCGCAATAGTGCCTGTCCCGCAGTCGTTCGGCGCCCGCATTCTGGGCACAAGCGGCGTTTGACAAGGCCGCGACCGTGGCACGCCGCTTGCTGCAAGTAGATACAGCGACGACGCCGGACACACGGCGCGCCTGGGAGCGGACGTTCCGCCTCGCTTCAAGCAGGAGGATCCACCGGACGTGACAACCCAAGCCCCAAGGAACAGCACGCGATGACGCATGGACTGACCCGCCGCTCCGGCTTGCTGGCAGTTGCCGCTTCAGTGCTGTCGTCTTCCTGGATCCGCACGGCTCGGGCGGACGAGACCGACACGCTGACGGTTGCGTTGTCCACCAATCCGGTGACCTGCGACCCGATCAACAGTTCCAGCCATGACTGGGAAATCATCAGCGAATCGATTTTCGAAAATCTTGTCGAGTTCGATCTCGACGGCAACCTGAAGCCGCAGCTTGCCACCGCACTGCCAGAGATCTCCGCCGATGCTCTTGTCTATACCTTCGAGCTGCGCGACGACGTGCTGTTCCACGACGGTACGCCGATGACGTCGGAGGATATAAAGTATAGCCTGGAATATGCCATCAATCCAGCGAACAAGGCGTCAAGGGGCCCGATTTTCAACCGTCTGTCGCACGTGGAAACGGATGGACCGCACCGTGTGCATGTGCATCTGAAAGTGCCGTTTGCGCCATGGACGTCATTCCTGACGAAATTCATGGGGGTGTTCCCGAAAGGCTCGCGCGAGAAGTACGGCAACGAATACTTCCGTGTATCGCCCAAAGGTATGGGCACCGGCCCCGGCATGTTCGAGGAATGGAAGCCGAACGACTACATCAGCCTGCGCCGGAACCCGCACTACTGGCAGAAGGGATTGCCGCACTGGGATCGGGTGGTCGTGAAAATCGTGCCCGAGGACGCAACCCGGGTGGCGTTCCTGCTGGCCGGACAGGCCGATATCATCGGGGCGCCCCCGGCGCGCGAATTTTCCCGGCTGAAAACGCGAAGAGGCATCCAGGGCGGCGAGGTGCCGACATTGGGCGGCTGGACGGTGATGTTCCAGAACCCCGGCAAGCCGCCGTTCGACGATATCGAATTCCGCCGATGCATTCAGCACGCGGTGGATCGCAAGACGATCGCCGAAAAGATCTATTACGGCCTGCTGGAACCATCCGGTATCCCCGCCCCGGCCTCGAGCTGGTGGTATGACAAGCAGGCCGACGACATGACTACCTACAATCTGGACCTGGCGAAGCAGCATCTGGCGAAATCCCGCTATCCGAAGGGAACCGAGTTCGACATGGACGTCAGCTCCGAACCGTATCTGCTGGATGCAAAGGATGCGGCGGTATTCGTGCAGTCCGAACTGGCAAAGCTGAACATCAAAGTCAATCTGCGGATGTCCTCTTCGCAGATCGTGCAGTCCCATATCATGGGCGGAAACTACCAGTCGGGGTTCGCGAACTTCATGTCGCCAGGCGAGGCGACCTATTTCCTGATGGCAAATTTCACCGCCAACAGCTTCATGTCGAACGTGTCCGGCAACATCGTGGACCCCGAGGTTGTCGCCGCACTGAAAATCGCCTTCGCTGAGAACGACCAGGAAAAATTGAAGCCGGTCTACGCGAAGCTGATGAAGCACATGGCCGAAACGTCCTACTATACCTGGGTCGGCTATTTTGCCGCCGCCAATCTGTGGCGCGCCAAGGTCAAGAACTTCAGGCCCAGTCGCGGACTTACCATCAATGTCTACGACGTTTCGACCGCTTGATGCTCGCACTGCTGCTTCGCCGTGCCGGCTTCTCGCTGCTGTCCCTGGTGCTGGTCTCGGCATGCCTGTTCCTGCTGACCCACGCGATTCCGGACAGCCCGGCCCGTATCGTGCTGGGGCAGGACGTGACGCAGACACAGATCGATCAGTTCGAACATGATCACGGCCTGGATCGTCCCGTGGTCGTGCAGTACGGCCTCTGGCTGAAAGGCGTGCTGCTGCATGGCAATTTGGGAACGTCGTTCATTACCGGCCGACCGGTTGAACCCGACATTGCCGCTACGCTGCCGGTGACCCTGGAACTCGTCATTGTCGCATTCGTGTTTTCCTGCATTCTGTCGATACTTGCGGGCATGTTGTCCGCACTATTGCGCGACACTGTGCTGGACTACGGCGTCCGCCTGATCGCGGTGCTCGGTGTTTCGGTGCCGGCGTTCTGGCTGGCTCTGGTGTTGATCATGGCATTCGCGGTGGATCGGGATTGGTTCCCGCCTGGCGGCGTCGAACCCTGGTCAGCGGGCGTGTTGGAACATCTGGATTCAATTGCCCTGCCGACATTCTGCCTGGCCATTTTCTATATGGCGGTGCTCAGCCGGATGACCCGATCCAGCATGCTGGAGGTGCTGGGACAGGACTACATGCGCACCGCCCGGGCGACCGGCCTGCCCCGCTGGCGCGTTCTGGTCTACGCGCTGCGCAATGCGCTGGTTCCGGTGGTGACGGTCGCCGGGATGTCGTTCGGCTACATGTTCGGCTGGGCGCTGATCATCGAGGCCGTTTTCAACATCAGCGGCCTGTCCGCGGCTTTGCTCACCGCCATCCAGCAGCGCGATTTCGCTTTGGTGCAAGGGATCGTCATGGTGTTCACATTCATCTTCATCCTCGCCAATATTGTGGCGGATCTGACGAATGCGTGGCTCAATCCGCGCATCGTGGCGGTCAGGACATGACCCGCCGCCTGACAGCATTGTTCGGCGGCGCCGGCGGTTTGATCGGAGCCGTCCTGGTGCTGCTGATCGTTGCCGACGGTTTGGCCGCGCCGTTGATCGCGCCGTATGATCCGTTGGCTGTCGATATGACTGCGTCACTGCTGGCACCCGCATCGGACCATCTGTTTGGAACCGACCAGGCCGGTCGAGATGTGCTCAGTCGTGTCATCTGGGGCGGTCGCGCCTCGCTGGAGGTTTCCGCGCTGGCGATGGTCATCGGATTCGCCGGGGGCATATCGCTTGGGCTGTTGGCGGGGTTCTTCAGCGGTGGATGGCTGGAACAACTGCTGATGCGGTTGCTGGACGCGATGGCGGCAATTCCGCTGCTGATCTGGGCAATTGCGCTGGTCGGCATTCTCGGTGTCGGCCCGTTCACCGTCGCCGGCATCACCTTCGGTAACGAAGTCAAGCTGCTGGCGCTGTTGGGCGTGCTGTATATACCGACGCTGGCTCGCATCACCTACGCCAGCGCGCTGGCGGAATCCCGAGCCAATTACGTCGCCGCGCGACGTTTGCAAGGGGTGGGATCGTTACGCATCATGATCTCCGACGTGTTGCCGAACTGCCTGTCGCCGGTCATCGTCCAGGCGACCTTGCTGCTGGCGATCGGCATCATCATCGAAGCATCCGTTAGTTTCGTCGGCCTGGGCGTGCAGCCGCCGAATCCAAGCTGGGGCAACATGCTCGCCGACGCCCGCAACTACCTGTTCTCGGGCGAATGGTGGCTTTCCGTGTTCCCTGGTGCGGCCATTTCGCTGAGCGTGGTGGCGTTCAACTTGCTGGGCGACGGGTTGCGTGACGCGCTGGACCCTCGGCACACCGCACAAGCACTGACCGCATGACTGAAGACCTGCTGCGGATCGACGGACTGCACGTTGGTTTCCGATCCGGTGACGCAATGCGTTCGGTGGTGCGCGGCGTAGACCTGCGTATCGCGCCCGGCGAGGTCGTCGGGCTGGTCGGCGAGTCCGGTTCCGGCAAGAGCATGACGGCGCTGGCGATCATGCGTTTGCTGCCGCCGGGCGGAGCGGTGACCAGCGGCCGGATATCGTTCCGTGGCCGGAATTTACGCCAATGCTCGGCCGGCGACTTGAACAGGCTGCGCGGCAACCAGATCGGCATGATCTTCCAGGATCCGCTGACCGCGCTTAATCCGGCTTTGTCGATCGGGCGGCAGTTGACCGACGCGATCCGCACGCATCAGCCACTGGGGCGCAGAGCCGCCATGGCGCGGGCCGAGGAACTGCTGCAACTGGTCGGCATACCGTATCCGCGTCAGCGTTTGTTGGCGTACCCGCACGAACTGTCCGGAGGTATGCGCCAGCGGGTGATGATCGCGCTCGCGGTGTCGTGCAATCCCAGCCTGCTGATCGCCGATGAACCGACCACGGCACTCGACGTGACGGTGCAGGCTCAGGTGATGGACCTGCTGGATCGGATCCGCTCCGAAATCGGCATCGCGATCCTGTTCATCAGTCATAATCTGGAACTGGTCGCCGAGATCTCGACAAGGGTCACCGTGATGTATGCCGGACGCGTGGTCGAGAGCGGTGACGTGCGCGCGTTGTTCGCCTCCCCGCGGCATCCCTACACGCGGCAGCTTTTGCGCTGCGTTCCCCGCCTCGATGGCAGCCGGAGCGCAATGCCGACCATTCCGGGACTGCCGCCGACGACCGGTGCGCTGCCGCCGGGATGTCCGTTTGCGCCACGCTGCGACCTCGCTGAATCCCGCTGTTCAGCGCAAGAACCGCCGATCCGATGGCACGAACAGCAGATGGCGGTCTGTTTCCGAGCAGATGAGATGGTGCCGGCATGAAGGCGGACGCGCCTCCGCTGATGCGGTTAAACGATCTGCGGAAATCGTATCGGCTGCGACGTGGCATGAAGGATCGGCTGCGAGGCGTGCAGCGCGTGGTGAACGCTGTCGACGGCGTTTCGCTCTCGATCGAACGAGGCAGCATCCTTGGGCTGGTCGGAGAGAGTGGCTGTGGAAAGTCCACGCTGGCGCAGATGATTGTCGGGTTGCTGGCGCCATCCGGTGGATCGATCGAATGGGACGGCAAGGCACTGAACGCGCTGTCCGGCGAGGCAAGGCGGTCATACCGGCGCGACGTGCAGATGGTGTTTCAGGATACGCACTCGTCCCTTAACCCGCGCAAGCGCATCCGCACGATCCTGAATGAGGCTGTCGTTGCACGCGGCCTACATGGGAAAGCGGTTGCCGGCCGCACCAGCGAACTGCTTGGCCAGGTGGGGCTGGATGTTCAGTTCCTGGATCGTTTCCCGCATGAGCTTTCAGGCGGACAGCGGCAGCGAGTTGGAATTGCCCGGGCGTTGGCCATGGAGCCGTCATTGCTGGTCGCGGATGAGCCGGTTTCCTCGCTGGATGTGTCGTTGCAGGGCCAGATCATAAACCTGTTGCGAGAGCTCAACAAAAACCTAGGTTTGACCATCGTCCTTATCAGTCACGATCTGGCCGTGGTGGGGCGGATCTGCGACCGGATCACAGTAATGTATGCCGGCCGGGAGGTAGAAAGCGGGGTCCCGGGGGCGGTGCTGACCTCGCCGCGCCATCCCTACACCCAGGCGCTGCTGGATGCGCTTCCGCGCGGGCTGCAGCGGCGGCAGCGTCGGCGCTCGCTGTTGCCGGCGGAAACAGGCGAGACGGCAGGTGGCTGTCGATTTCGGCCACGGTGCATGCATTCGATCGGGGCCTGCGCCGAACGCGTGCCGCCGCTGCAGGCGGTCGGGCCGGAGCACGTGGCGGCGTGTCTGCGGGTTGGGGAGAAACCAGGGGTTGCCGCACCGGCCAGGGCCGCCACAGACTGACATCGCTGACCGGGCGACCAGGCCTTCGTCCGCCCGACGAACTGGACCAGACGCCGCGCGGCGATGGTCATGGCGCTGGTCTCCGATTACAGTTTTTATCTCTATTCCACGAACGAAATGGACGGAACACCATGACGCCGCGCTGCGATCTGATCATCCGTAATGCCACCGTGTTCGACGGCCTCGGCAACCCCCGCTACAATGCCGATGTCGGTGTCACCGGCGACCGTATCGCCGCGGTGGGCGACCTTGGCGGCGCGGCGGCCGATCGCGAGGTTGACGCCGGCGGCATGGCGCTCGCCCCCGGATTCATCGATGCGCACACCCATGATGACCGGGCGGTGCTGTGCGGGCCGGAGTGCATGCTGTGCAAGATGTCGCAGGGTGTCACTACGGTTGTCGTCGGCAATTGCGGCATCTCGCTGTCGCCGGTGCGGATGAGGACGCGCCCCGCGCCCCCACTCGACCTGCTGGGCGACGAAAGCTGGTTCGCCTACGACAGTTTCGCCGCCTACGCCGACCGCCTGGCGCGCGATCCGGCGCCGGTGAACACCTACGCGCTGATCGGCCACATGTCGCTGCGGGTCGAGGCGATGGGCGGCGACACCCAGCGCGCCGCCACCGACGTCGAGGCGGCCCACATGCAGGCGCGGCTGCGCCAGGCGCTGGCCGAAGGCGCCTCGGGCTTTTCCACTGGGCTGTATTATCCGCCCAACATGATGGCGCCGACCGACGAGGTGATCGCTGTTGCCGAGGCGCTGCGTTCGATCGGTGGCCTCTATGTCACCCACATGCGCGACGAGGCCAACGACGTGCTGGCATCAATCGAGGAAACCCTGAAGATCGGCAGAGCCGTCGATGTTCCGGTGGTGATCAGCCACCACAAATGCTCGATGCCGGAGAATTTCGGCCGCAGCGCCGAGACGCTGCCGCTGATCGAGCGGGGCGCTGCCGGACAGAAGGTTGATTTCGACATCTATCCCTACGCAGCGGGCTCCACCGTGCTGATGCCGAGCCGGCTGCGCGCCGACGTGCCGGTGCAGATCACCTGGTCGGTGCCGCATCCGGAACTTGCCGGCCGCATGCTGGCCGATATCGCCCAGGACTGGGGGGTTGAACCGAAGGCAGCGGCGGAACGCCTGGTGCCGGCCGGTGCGATATACTTTCAGATGGACGAGCCGGACGTGCGGCGCATCATGGCGCACCGCCTGGCGATGATCGGCAGCGACGGCCTGCCGCATGATTCCTATCCGCATCCGCGGCTATGGGGCACTTTCCCCCGCGTGCTGGGCCATTATGCCCGCGACCTTGGGTTGTTCAGCCTGGAGCAGGCCGTGCGCAAAATGACCGGCCATACCGCGTCGGTGTTCGGCATGGTGGATCGCGGCGTAATCCGCGCCGGGGCTTTTGCCGACCTCGTGCTGTTCGATCCCGCCACGGTGCGTGACGCCTCGACATACGAGGCCCCAACGCAAGCCGCCGAGGGCATATTGCGGACCTGGATCAACGGCCAGCCGGCCTATGTTTTCGGTGACGGAGCGACCTCGGCGCGGGCCGGCCGGCTGGTGACTCGCGGCCGGGAGTAGTGGGGTGCTGTCGGTGGCTGTGCGTGGTGGCGTCAGTGCGAGGCATTCCGGTCGCGAGTGGCCACGCTGCACGGAATCGCCACGGCGCTGATGCGCCTCGCGATGACAGTCGGTTCGGCGTCATTTGAGCCCGTGAAGCCGACGCGATCAATCTGGCGCGTCGTCTACGACTCATTGACAGTAATGCAAAAATGCATTACGCGTGTCTGCGGCAGGAGGATGCTGGCATGACGACTTTGACCGTGACGGCACGGGGACAAGTGACTTTCCGCAAGGATGTGCTGCATCACCTCGGGATCAAGCCGGGGGAGAAAATCGAGTTGGACAAGCTACCGGATGGTCGTATTGCGCTGCGTGCGGCGAAGCCGCTAGGCACGATAGATGGGTTTCTTGGCCTGCTTGCGGGCAAGACGAGAAAGATGGCCACGCTCGATGAAATCAGCGCCGCGGCGGCCACCGGTTGGGCTGGGGAGGAATGAGGGTCACGGTCGATACGAATATCCTGATCCGGGCGGTGATGCGCGACGACGCAAAGCAAGCCATGGCCGCCGCCCGACTGTTGCAGGATGCCGAACTCATCGCGGTCCCCTTGCCCTGCCTCTGTGAGTTCGTTTGGGTGCTGCGCCGGGTTTACAGCGTTGGTCAAAAGGACATTCACGCAGCCTTGCAAGCTCTGCTGAACGCGGGAAATGTGGCGGTGAACAGGTCGGCGGTCGATGCCGGTTTAGCCGTGCTCGATGCGGGTGGGGACTTTGCCGACGGCCTCATTGCCTTCGAAGGGCAATGGCTCGGTGGGGAAACCTTTGTGTCCTTTGACAAGCGCGCGGTTGCTCTGCTCAAAAGGCACGGTCAGGCGGCAAGCGTGGTCGGCTGATCCGAGCCGCAGGGGTGCCGGCTCTGGATTGAAGTCGCGCTACACCCCTGAGTAGCCGCGCCGCAACCCGTGCCGCGCGTCTCGCGACCACTCACCCGCGCCCAGCTCCATTGTCACGCAACGGCAACACCTTTGGCGCGTGACAGCATTCCGGCAGCAGGCTAACAGACGCCCACGCAACCCCAGCGGAAACCGACCAGCGAGATGCCTGCCACGACGCTCCCCTCGATGGCCGCCGGATGGCGCCTGCCCAACCTCTGGGATGCGGTGGCGTTCGTCTGCGTGATCGGTGCGTTGATCGCCGTCGGTCACGTCGCCGAGGGCACCATGACACGGATCGATGCGCCGGGCGCCACCGAGATCACACTCGATCCGACGCATCTGCCGGAATACGCGCTTCGCACCACGGCGCGGATGTTCGCCGCGCTGGCCGCGTCGCTACTGTTCACCTTCACCTATGGCACCGCCGCGGCCAAGAGCCGGCGCGCCGCGCTGGTGCTGGTGCCAGTGCTGGACGTGCTGCAATCGGTGCCGATCCTGGGGTTCCTGACCTTCACCGTGGTGTTCTTCATGAACCTGTTCCCCGGCCAGGTGCTAGGACTGGAGCTGGCGGCGATCTTCGCCATCTTCACCAGCCAGGCGTGGAATATGGCGTTCAGCATGTATCAGTCGCTGAAAACCGTGCCGGCCGACCTGCACGAGGCCTCGATCAGCTTCCATCTGACCGCGTGGCAGCGGTTCTGGAAGCTGGAAGTGCCGTTCGCCGCGCCGGGCCTGGTGTGGAACACCATGATGTCGATGTCGGGCGGCTGGTTCTTCGTGGTGGCGTCCGAGGCGGTCTCGGTCGGCAATAATAGCTGGAAGCTGCCTGGCATCGGGTCCTATGTCGCGCTGGCGCTGGAGAAAAAGGACATCATCGCCGTCGGCTGGGCGATCCTTGCCATGTTGCTGGTGATTCTGTTGTACGACCAGTTGCTGTTTCGGCCGCTGGTGGCCTGGTCGGCTAAGTTCCGTTTCGAGACCACGGCCGGCGCCACCGCCTCCGATCCCTGGATGCTGCGGCTGATGCGGCGTACCCGGCTGCTGAAGCTCTGCGGCGAGCTGGTCGGCGACGCCGCCGCGTTCCTCGGCGGGATGCGGTTCTCCTTCGGCCGCCGGCAGCGGGCCGCGTCGTCGGCCAAGACGTCACGCGCGGTGGATATCGCGTGGGCGCTGCTGCTGGTGGTGGTGGTCGGGCTGGCGACCTGGCGGGTCGCGCAGTTCGCCTCCCAGGCGCTGAGCTGGAGCGATGTCGGCACCGCCGTGGGGCTTGGGTTGATCACCCTGATTCGCGTCGTGGTGCTGATGATATTGGCCACCCTGATCTGGGTGCCGATCGGGGTCTGGCTTGGCCTGCGCCCGGTCTGGGCTCGGCGCGCCCAGCCGGTCGCCCAGTTCCTGGCCGCGTTCCCGGCCAATCTGCTGTTTCCGCCGTTCGTGCTGTTCATCGTGTATTTCCACCTAAGCCCCGATATCTGGCTCACGCCGCTGATGGTGCTGGGGACACAGTGGTATATCCTGTTCAACGTGATCGCCGGTGCGGCGGCATTTCCCGGCGACCTGAAGGAAGTCGCCAGCAACTTTCGCGTCGGCGGCCTGCTGTGGTGGCGCAAGGTGATCATCCCGGGGATCTTCCCTTATTACGTCACCGGTGCGATCACTGCGTCCGGCGGGTCGTGGAATGCCGCGATCGTCGCCGAGGTGGCGTCCTGGGGCAACACCAGGCTGCAGGCGCACGGCCTGGGCGCCTATATCGCCGATGCCACCGACAAGGGCGACATGGCGCGGGTGGTGCTGGGCGTCGTGGTGATGTCGGCGTTCGTCGTGCTGTTCAACCGCCTGCTGTGGCGCCCCATGTATGGCTACGCGCAGCGCCGCCTCACCCTGGCCTGAGGAAACAGCTTCATGGACACAGCGGTTGTGACCCGGCCCTGCCTGATCGAGGTGAAGGGCTGCCGCCAAGCCTACCACAAGGATGCCAACGCCGACCTGGTGGTGCTGGACGATGTCAACCTGACGCTGCACGAGGGCGAGATCGTCGCCCTGCTGGGTCGCTCGGGGTCCGGCAAATCGACGCTGCTGCGGATCGTTTCGGGCCTTTTGAAGCCGACCGCCGGCAGCGTGACCTGGCGCGGCAAGCAGGTCGACGGCCCGACCGACGGCGTGGCCATGGTGTTCCAGAGCTTCGCCCTGTTCCCCTGGCTGACGGTGCAGGAAAACGTCGAGATCGGCCTGCAGGCGCGCAGCGTTCCGCGCGCTCGGCGCGAGACGCTGTCGGAGGCGGCGATCGACATGATCGGCCTGGGCGGGTTCGAGAACGCGTATCCGAAGGAATTGTCCGGCGGCATGCGCCAGCGCGTCGGGCTGGCTCGGGCGCTGGTGGTGCATCCCGACCTGCTGCTGATGGACGAGCCGTTCAGCGCGCTGGACGTGCTGACCGCCGAGACCCTGCGCACCGACCTGATCGACCTGTGGATGGACGGCAAGCTGCCGGTGAAGTCGGTGCTGATGGTCACCCACAACATTGAGGAGGCGGTGCTGATGTGCGACCGCATCCTGGTGTTCCAGTCGAACCCAGGCCGGGTGGCGAACGAGCTGAAAGTGCCGTTCCCGCATCCGCGCAACCGTCTGGACGAGGATTTCCGCCAGATGGTGGACGATATCTACGGCATCATGACGCGGCGTCCGCCGGTCGGGCCGAAAACCGCCACCGCCGTGCCGGTCTCGCCGCTGGCAACGCCGCTGCCGAAGGTCGGCACCAACATCATGTCGGGCCTGATGGAGACCCTGGCGACGGAACCCTATGAGGGCCGCGCCGATTTGCCTGCGCTGGCCAATTCGCTGCAATACGAGGTCGACGACCTGCTGCCGCTGGGCGAGACGCTGCAATTGCTGCGCTTCGCGGTGCTGGAGGAAGGCGACATCGCGTTGACCGACCTCGGCCGCGGTTTCGTCGAGGCCGACACCGACGAGCGCAAGCGGATTTTTGGCAATGCGCTGCGCCAGCACGTGCCGCTGGTGGCCATGATCCGCCAGGTGCTAGACGAGCGCTGGAACCACCGCGCCTCGGCGGTGCGGTTCCGCGACGAACTGGAGGATCACATGTCGCCGGATTATGCCGAGGATACCCTGCGCACGGTGGTCGCCTGGGGGCGTTACGCGGAACTTTTCAGTTATGACGAGGAGGCGGAGCAGTTCAGCTTGGAGGATGTCGAGTAGCGGGTTGGGCGGCGGAGTGGCTTCCTTGCGCTCATTTTCCCTAACAAAGTCGGGCGCTCGCGCAAATGCGCGAGTCCGCTTGGGGCCTCGGAGATTATACTCTAACCTGCGGCCCGCGCTTCCCGCTTGCGTTTGTGCATGCATATTGCCCGTCGTGCCAGGCCGGCTGCCGATGGGCATCCGTCGTTTCTGGCGCACGATGCATCCGCTGGTTCAGCGTCACTTTCGTAGCGTCGCGATCACGGCGCCATTCTGGCTGCAAATACACAATGTGTCATGGCTAGTCTAATCACGGCGCCGCAGACCGATTCAGGGCACCCATAAAATATCCGGTATTTGAAAAACGCCTGACAGGACAAGCAATACGAACCCAATTTTGCGGAAATATTGTTTAGCCATGGCGTCGTGCGATTGTTCTCGTAGCAGGAATATTTGCTTGTGAAGCCATCGTCTTGCCCCTCTGAAGGTGTATGCCAAACTGCAAGGGGGAACCACGGCGTAGGCAACGCCTCCTAGGAGTTGCCAAGCGAGGCGATACGGGTTGGGCGAATGCTGGTCTATATTCCAGGCGGCAAAACAGATAACCGCCCCCGAAAGGACGCTAAAGAAGCTTGCAATCAGGATTGCCTCCCAGTCACTCTTGGCTAAGTTTGGTGTCCGACCTGCTGCCTCAATGCCATTCGCAAGAAGTGTTGCCTCATCGGGCGCCAAGCTAGTCTCCCAATAAAGAACAGCGGCGCCGCATATGCCGAGTAAGAGTCCCAGGTATGTAAGCCCTCTTGTAAAGCCCGGCCGAAATAAACCTATGCCAAGGAAAGACGCTACCCAGACACAAGAAAGGAAGTTGCGGATTCGGGGCGGAAAAGTGCCGGGACGATTGATATTACGAGGAACTCTCGAAGCAAGGCTGTGTGGCATACCTTCACCCAACCGAAGCGAAGTCGCATCTGGCGGCTCCGATCACTGTAATTGCTCTGACTACACTCTGCGCTAATTGACATACCTGGCGGCCATGTGCTGAGCGGCGCTGAACCTACGAAACCCGCCCCTCCACCAGTTCCGTCACCACCCCCGGATCGGCCAGCGTCGACACATCCCCCAGGCTGTCGGTCTCGTTGGCGGCGATCTTGCGCAGGATGCGGCGCATGATCTTGCCGCTGCGGGTCTTCGGCAGTGATGGCGCCCACTGGATCGCGTCGGGGCTGGCGATCGCGCCGATCTCGTTGCGCACCCACGCCACCAGTTCCTTGCGCAGCCCGTCCGAGGGCTCGTTGCCGGACCTCAGCGTGACGTAGGCGTAGATGCCCTGGCCCTTGATGTCGTGCGGGAAGCCGACCACCGCCGCCTCGGCCACTTTCGGATGTGCCACCAGCGCGCTTTCCACCTCGGCGGTGCCCATGCGGTGGCCCGAGACGTTGATCACGTCGTCCACCCGACCGGTGATCCACCAGTAGCCGTCGGCGTCGCGCCTGGCGCCGTCGCCGGTGAAATACTTGCCCTTGAAGGTAGAGAAGTAGGTCTGCACGAAGCGTTCGTGGTCGCCGAACACGGTGCGCATCTGCCCGGGCCAACTGTCGGTCAGGCACAGATTACCCTCGGCGGCGCCGGTCAGTTCGCGCCCGTCAGCGTCCACCAGCATGGGCTTAACGCCGGGCAGCGGTAGCGTCGCGCTGCCAGGCTTCAGTGCGGTGGCGCCGGGCAGCGGGCTGATCAGGATGCCGCCGGTTTCGGTCTGCCACCAGGTATCGACCACCGGGCAGCGTTGGTCGCCGACCACGCGGTAATACCACATCCAGGCTTCCGGATTGATCGGTTCGCCGACGGTGCCGAGGATGCGCAGGCTGCTGCGGGCGTGCTGATTAACGGGTGCGTCGCCCTCGCGCATCAGCGCGCGGATCGCGGTGGGGGCGGTGTAGAAGATGTTGACCTTGTGCTTGTCCACCACTTGCCAGAAGCGGCCGGCGTCGGGGTAGTTCGGCACGCCCTCGAACATCAGCGTGGTGGCGCCGTTGGCCAGCGGGCCGTATACGATATAGGTGTGCCCGGTCACCCAGCCGACATCGGCGGTGCACCAGTAGATTTCGCCGGGTTTGTAGTCGAACACCAGTTGGTGGGTGAAGCTGGCCCAGACCATGTAGCCGCCGGTGGTGTGCAGCACGCCCTTCGGCTTGCCGGTGCTGCCCGAGGTATACAGGATGAACAGCGGGTCCTCGGCACCCATCTCGGCCGGCGGACAGTCGGGCGAGGCGGCGGCCAGGACCGTAGTGTAATCGTGGTCGCGGCCGCGCTGCATCTGGATATCGGCCCCGGTTACCTTCACCACCAGCACGGTCTTGACGTCCGGGCACTGTTTCAGCGCCTCGTCCGCATTCGCCTTCAACGCCACCCGCCGGCCGCCGCGGCGACCTTCGTCGGCGGTGATCAGCACCTCGGAGCGGCAGTCCAGAATGCGATTGGCCAGGCTGTCGGGGGAGAAGCCGCCGAACACCACCGAGTGGATGGCGCCGATGCGCGCGCAGGCCAGCATCGCCACCGCCGCCTCGATCACCATCGGCATATAGATCGTCACCCGAGCGCCGCGCTGCACACCCAGCGTCTTCAGCGCATTGGCGCAGCGGCACACCTGTTCGTGCAGTTCGCGGTAAGTGATGGTTTTCTGCGTGTTCGGATCGTCGCCTTCCCAGATGATCGCGACCTGATCGCCGCGCGCCGCCAGATGCGCATCCAGGCACGCGGCCGAGGCGTTCAGCGTGCCGTCCTCATACCAGCGGATCGAAACCTCGCCACCGGACTCGTCGCCGAAGCTGGTATTCTTGATCTTGCTCGGCGGTTTCACCCAGGCGATGCGCTTCGCCTGCTCGGCCCAGAAGGAGTCCGGGGACTTCGACGCGCGATCGTACATCTCCTGGCACTTCGCGGCATTGACGTGGGCACGGGCGGCGATCTCGGGCTTGACCTCGATTTTCTGGTCGGCGGACATAGCGGCGCTCTCCCTTCCTGCCATTTGCGCCGCAGACTAGGTCAGCGCTCAATGGTGCGAAAGCCGCGGGCAGGGCGATCACGCAAAATAGGCGTCCCGGGTGCGCCTCCGAGTCCCTGACCCGGGGCCGATGTCGCCCTGAACTCGATAGGGCCTTACCCGCCGAACTTCGGCGTCCTTGGGAACCCATTCGGCGGCAGCCGCCCGGACGTGCCACGCTCGGCCAGCCAGGACCGCAGATCGGTCTCGGTCCGCAGCCGATCCCCCAGCTTCCAGGTCAGCCCATCGGCGAGGCGGAACACCTTCGCGTCCGACAGGCCGCCGTCCTTGTAGCGCTGCAGGATGACCCCCGACCCGCGCGCCATCTCCGGCACCTGCTCCAGCGGGAATACCAGCAGGCGGCGGTTCTCGCCGATGATCGCGACGTGATCGCCGTCGGCCGGCACGCACAGCGCCGCTTCCTCCTTCGGTTTCAGGTTGAGCACCTGCTTGCCGGTGCGCTTCTCCGCCCCTAGTTCGGCCGCCGGCACGATAAAGCCGCGCCCGGTGTTGGACGCGATCAGATACTTCGACCCCTCGGCGGCGACGAACAGCGCGGTGACGTCATCCTCGTTGGTCAGTTCCGCCAATAGCCGCACCGGCTGGCCGTCGCCGCGGCCGCGCGGCAGGTCGGCGGCCTTCAAGGTGAACGCGCGGCCGTTGGTCGCCAGCAGGGTCAGCCGGTCGGTGGTCTGGCAGGCCAGCAACAAGCGGAGCTTGTCGCCCTCCTTGAACTTCAGCTCACCCGGATCGGCCACCGATCCCTTAATCGCGCGAATCCAGCCCTTGTCGGACAGGATCACGGTGATCGGCTCGCGTTCCACGAACGCATCGGTGTCGAACTCCACCGCCGCCGGCGCGGTGCCAAGTTCGGTGCGCCGGTCGCCCAGTGGACCCGCCCCGAACCGCTTGCGGATGTCCTCGAGCTCCTCGCCGATCCGCACCCAGCGCAGCTTGTCGTTGGCCAGCAGGGTGCGCAGGTCCTTCAGTTCCTTGGAGAGGTTCTTGTGCTCCTTGCGGATCTCCATCTCCTCCAGCTTGCGCAGGCTGCGCAGGCGCATGTTCAGGATTGCCTCGGCCTGCACATCGGACAGGCTGAACCGCTCGATCAGCCGCGGCTTCGGCTGTTCTTCGTCGCGGATGATGCGGATCACCTCGTCCAGATTGAGGTAGACCAGCAGGTAGCCGTCCAACACCTCGAGCCGGCGCTCGATCGCGGCCAGGCGATGGTTCGAGCGGCGCACCAGCACCTCGTGGCGGTGATCCAGCCAGCAGCGCAAGACCTCCGGCAGCGCCATCACCCGCGGCGTGCGGGTCGCATCCAGCACGTTCATGTTGAGCGGAAACCGAGTCTCCAGCGCGGTGGCGCGGAACACCGTCTGCATCAGCACCTCGGGCTCGACGCCGCGGGTCTTCGGTTCCAGCACCAGGCGGATGGTGTCGCTGCTTTCGTCGCGGATGTCGCCCAGCAGCGGCAGCTTCTTGTCCTCCATCAACTGGGCTACCTGCTCGATCAGCCTGGACTTCTGCACCTGGTACGGGATCTCGGTGACGACGATGGTCCAGGTGCCGTGCTTGGCTTTCTCGACCTCCCATTTCGCGCGCAGGCGAAATCCGCCACGGCCGGTCTCGTAGGCGGCCGCGATTGCCGCAGGGTCTTCCACCAGCACCCCGCCGGTGGGAAAATCCGGGCCGGGCATATGGCGCAGCAAGTCGGCGGTCGTCGCTTGCGGATGCTGGATCAGGTGGATCGCCGCGGCACAGATTTCGCCGGCGTTGTGCGGCGGGATCGAGGTCGCCATCCCGACCGCGATGCCGGCCGCGCCGTTCGCCAGCAGGTTCGGGAAGGCGCCCGGCAGGACCACGGGTTCGGCTTCCTCGCCGTCGTAGGTCGGGCGGAAATCCACCGCGTCCTCGTCGATGCCGGCCAGCATCGCCTGCGCCACCAGGGTCAGCCGAGCCTCGGTGTAGCGCATGGCCGCGGGGTTATCGCCGTCGATATTGCCGAAATTGCCCTGGCCCTCGACCAGCGGGTAGCGCGCGGCGAACTCTTGCGCCATGCGCACCATGGCGTCGTAGATCGAGGCATCGCCGTGCGGGTGGTATTTACCCATCACGTCGCCGACGACGCGGGCGCATTTCTTGAAGCCGGCGGTGGGGTCCAGCCGCAACTGGTGCATCGCGTAGATCAGCCGCCGGTGGACCGGCTTCAGCCCATCGCGCACATCGGGCAGCGAGCGCGACATGATAGTCGATAGCGCGTAGGCCAGGTAACGCTCCGACAGCGCGTCCTTCAGTTGGGTTTCCTGGATCAGGCCTGTCAGATCATCCGGCATGGTTGGAAGCGTCGTCCTTCTGCTGGTCCGCCATTTGGGCGACCCGGTCGTACAGCATGCGCCGCGCCTGAGGCAGAGGGCGATACTGGTGGCCGAATGCATCGCGCGTCAGGAAATGTCCGGTCAAGCGCAAACCGTTGCGCCAGTCGCCAGCATCGGTGGTCGCATTGGCCGGCGCGTCGGCAAGCAAAAAACCCGGCAGCGGCAGCAGGCGATCCGCCCAGTCCCCTGCCGCTTCGCGGGTCACCGCCCGTCCGGTCTTCGGCGAGACGTAGGCCAGCCCCTCGGTCCGTCCGGTCACCGCGCAGGCCGAAAGATCCAGGCCGTAGCCGAGGTCGGACAGCACGACGGTTTCCCACCGCACAAGTTCGGCCAGTTCGGCCGCACCCAGCGGCAGGCGCGGGATCAGGCCCAGCATCCCGGCGAAGATCCGCGGCAACGGCTCGCGCTCCGGCAGCGCGCCCTCGGCGACGGCGCAGATCGCGCTCAGCATCGCCAGCGGCGCCGCCTCGACCATCGCCTGCGCCGCGCCGGCGTGGATCAGTTCGCCGGTGAAGCTGCCAAGCTGATCCGAAAGCCGAGCGGTCCACTGCACCTGCACCATGTTGCCGGGCTGCCATGTCGCGGCCTTGCCGCGCGAGGCGCCGCCGCGCGCCAAGGCGCGATGCAGCCCAAACGCCTCGGTGATGACCGTGGCGATCGCATCGCCCTCGCCGTAAGGCCTGATCGCCAG
The DNA here is from genome assembly GCF_965277825.1 of Rhodopila sp. Lineage (NCBI taxonomy): Bacteria > Pseudomonadati > Pseudomonadota > Alphaproteobacteria > Acetobacterales > Acetobacteraceae > Rhodopila > Rhodopila sp. The sequence goes on from NZ_OZ255846.1 coordinate 3,862,493, forward strand.
GATGATCGCCGGCGCGTCCCATTCCATGCCGGCGGTTTACCCCGGATATGGGCGGCGCGCCATGCGACGGGCATCGGATGCCAAATTTCGGTTCCGCCGGGATGCCGCCGAATCAGTCGATGGCGTCGCCGACGGCATGAATTGGCTTGCCAAGGGGTTTGCCGACCACAGGCACCGCCTGTACCGCGTCACCGGTCACCCGGAAGGGGAACGCGACCACGCCGCAACCGCTCAAAAAAGTAAGGACCATCAAGCAAAGGGCCAACCGCACAACGGGTTCCTCCTGGCAGGACATGTAAGTCAGCCAGGCGCGGGATCAACCTGTCGCGGCGGCGTGGCCAGATGGGCAGTCGATGCAACGCCGCTCGAGGTGACATCGCCAAGCGCCAGCCGCTGCTCGCTTCAATCTCGGTCACGTCGGTTCGCTCGCGTCAGCCGTGGGCGGCTTCGAACGGGCAACCATGGCTTCAGCAAAATCGGATCGCTTCCGACCCCATCGTTCCAGATCACGCCGTAACTCAGTAAGCAACGCGATTGTCCGTGCCGCCGGTCGGGTTCAGCCGGCGACGAGCAAAAGGTTGACCTCTCCGAGCGACGGGCAACGATCGCGATCCAGCAGCATGGCGTAGGCTTCACGTTCCCAGTCGCCGTCCGCCGGAGCCAGCGGGTCGGCGGCCTCTACGCGATGTTCCAGGACCAGGCGGCTGACCAGCAGTTTCCTGGCATCGCCACGGTCATGCGCACCTTCCCACGCGAGCACGACCGCGCTGGCGGCGTTGTAGAGCCCGCTCGCCGCCTGCCGGGCCATGTGTTCCCGCGCCGGGTCCCCGGCGACTTGCACGATGAAGCGGAAACTCTTGTCCAGCGCGGTAGCGAGACGTCGGCGAAACGCGTCGGGCAGGTCGGACTCGCCAAGCTTGCCGTTCAGCACCGCGTAGAGGATATCGTGCGCCTTGGCCTTGGACACCGCGCGGCGCACGACATCGATCGCGTTGATGTTGCTGGTGCCTTCCCACAGCACACCGATGTGGGAATCGCGGACCAGCTTGGCGTTGACCCACTCCTCGATATAGCCGTTACCGCCGCGCGTCTCCATCGCCGCCCGAGTGGCCGAAATCGCGTCGCGGCAGGCGCGGAATTTCACCAGCGGGGTCAGGATCCGGATCACCTGGGACGCCTCGTTGGACCCGGCGCGGGCACGGTCCATATAGCCGGCGGCCAGCATCGACAGGGACAAAGCCTGTTCGGCGGGCACCAGGATCTTCATCACCTGGCGGCGCAGCAGCGGATGCCGGATCAGCCGATCGCCGAAGGCGTCGCGGTTGCGCGCGACCTGAAGCGATTCGTGCAGGCAGCGGCGCATCATGCCCGCAGCCCGCACCCCGTGCGACAGGCGCGACATGTTGACCTGCTCCATCATCTGCTTCAGCCCCTGGCCGGCGTCGCCGACCAGGTAGGCTTCGGCGCCCTCCAGCACGATTTCGCAGGTCGCCAGGGATTTCGTCCCCATCTTGTCCTTGATCCGGACGATGCGATACTTGTTGCGTGACCCGTCCGGCAAGTAACGCGGCAGCGCGAACAGCGCGATCCCGCCAGTGCCGCCGCGGGCGCCTTCGGGTCGAGCCAGGATCAGCGCGACATGGGCGTCGGTGTGGGAGGCGAACCACTTGTCGCCGTATAGCCGCCAGACGCCTTGTTCCAGCCGCGCGGTGGTCTCCAGCGAGCCGACGTCCGACCCGCCGGCGCGCTCTGTCATGAACTGCGTGCCCTTCCACAGCGTGGACAGATCGGTCGAGAGCATCTTGGGCAACAGGTAGCTCTTGAGTTCCTCGCTGGCCGAGGCGCGCAACACGTGGATCGTTGCATCGGTAATGCTCAGCGGGCACATCATGCCGAATTCGGACTGAGAAAACAGATACTGGAACACGTACTTCGATGCCTGCGGCGACGGGCGATCCAGTCCGAAGTGGCCGGCGGCGTGGCACATGGCGTGCAGTTTAAAGTCCTCGAAGCCGATCTTCTCCATCTCGCGATAGGCCGGATGATAGATGATGGCATCGAGGTCCTGGCCGAACCGGTCGCGGTGTTCCAGCATCGGCGGATTGCGATCGACGATGCGCGCCAATGTATCGAGGCGCCCGCCCGCCACCCCGCCGAGTTGGCTGAAATAGGGCTCGAAGTGTCGGTAAGTCGCTGCGTCCATGTTGAGGCGCAGCGAGGCGTGCAGGCTGTTGTCGATGTCGTAAAAATTCATTCCGGCGCAGTCAGGCGCGATGTGACCGACCGCTCGGCTTGGCGAAAGCGCCGGTGGGGGCGCCACTCCCGGTGTTTCGTCCGTCTTCCGGCTGAAAAGAAGTTCCGCGGTTGAGGACATTGAGAACTTTCCTTTATTTACCCATTTCGATTAGGGCGAAAATATCGGTCGCTGTCGGGGGCGTCAACGAACGGGCGTCGCAGCCCGGCAGCCGTCCACGCCCGCCATCCGCGAGGTCGAGGCTGCCCGCGCCGCGCTGCTTGATTTCTTATAAGTATTTTGGTGCCGTGCTGTTCACTCGTCCGCTTTGCTGCCTGCCGGGCGTCGGCAGCAAACGGAGCGATCGCTGCCTCACGCCTTGCCGGGATCGTCCAGACCGATCGCGCGCAGCCGAGCGCCCTCCTCGTCCCAGCCCTTGCGCTCCTTGACGTTGAGGAACAGATGCACCGGACGATCCAGCAGCAACCCCAGATCCTGCCGCGCGCGCGCACCGATGGCTTTGATCTTGCTGCCCTTCTCGCCGATCAGGATGGCTTTGTGCCCCGGCCGCGACACATAGACGGTGACCTCGATCCGCACTGACCCATCCTTGCGGTCCTTGAACGACTCGGTCTCGACCGTGGCGCCATACGGCACCTCCTCGTGGGTCTGCATGAAGATCTGCTCACGCACCGTCTCAGCGGCCAGCAGCCGATCGGGCAGGTCGGTCAGATCATCTTCCGGAAACAGCCACGGCTCTTCCGGCACCACCGCCGCCAGCGCGTCGGCCAGAAGCCGTACGCCGTCACCGGTCTCGGCGCTGACCATGAAGCTCTCCTCGAACCGCGCCAGCGCACCCAGCGAGGCGGTCAACGGCAGCAGTGAGGGCGGCGTCACCAGGTCGGTCTTGTTCAGCACCAGCCAGCAGCGTCTTCCCGAAGCACCCAGCCGTTCGGCGATTCCGCGTACGTCGTCGCGCAACCCCGAGCGGGCATCGACCAGCAGCATGGTGACGTCGGCGTCAGCCGCTCCGGTCCAGGCCGCCGCCACCATCGCTCGGTCCAGCTTCCGTTTCGGGCGGAAGATGCCGGGCGTGTCGACCAGCAGCACCTGTGATTCCGCCCGCATCAGGATGCCGAGGACGCGGAATCGCGTGGTCTGCGCCTTCGGCGAGACGATTGATAGTTTGGCCCCGGTCAGGCGGTTCATCAGGGTTGATTTGCCGGCATTCGGCGCGCCGACGATGGCGACGTAGCCACATTTTTGCCGCGGCGGCGCGGTCACGCGAGCGGCCCAAGCGGCGGCGTCATCACGCCAGGCCTGCGGCAACGGCGTAGTCACGCCAGGCCTCGCGGCAACGGCGTAGTCGCGCCAGGGCTCGCGGCAACAGCGTCCTCATCCCGGCAACCGGACCAGCAACGCGTCAGCGGCCAGTTGTTCGGCCGCGCGCTTGCTGCCGGCGGTGCCGTTGGCCTCGACCCCGCCCACGCTGACGGTGACGGTGAAGGCCGGCGCATGCGGCGGCCCGGAACGGGCGGCGATTTCGTATACCGGCAGATCCTTGCCGCGCTTCTGCGCCCATTCCTGCAGCGCCGTCTTGGCGTCCTTCGGCGGATCGGCCTGATCGACCATCGCATGATACCAGGCTCGGCGCACGAAATCGCGGGCCGCGTCCAACCCGCCATCCAGGTAGAGCGCGCCCAGCGCGGCCTCCAGCGCGTCGGCCAGAACCGTTGCCCGCTTGGCGACGCCGGCCCTGGCCTCTCCCGGCGAGACCGACAGCACCGCGGCCATACCGACCGTCTCGGCCACCGAAGCCAGCACCGGCTGTGATACCAGATAGGCCAGCCGCCGTCCCAGATCGCCTTCCTGTTCGCGCGGGAAGCGTTCGGCGAGCCATTCCGCGATGGTCAGCCCCAGCACGCGGTCACCGATGAATTCCAGGCGTTCGTTGGATGCATTTGTGTCCGCAGCGCGCCCTCGGCCGCTGCCCTGCGCCGCCGAACGATGGGTCAACGCCTCCCGCAGCAGGTCCGGACGCTTGAATTCGTGGCCGAGCACAGATGCGAAGGACTGGCTCATTCAATGAATGGGTTTAAGCAGGCGGCTCCAGCGGATCTCGGACGGCCACTCCCAGAATTCCCACCAGGGGTATTCGGCATCGATCGAGAAAAACAGGATTTCCGCCCGTCCCACCAGGTTCTCTGTCGGCACGAAACCGACGCCATCCATGAAGCGGCTGTCGGCACTGTTGTCGCGGTTGTCGCCCATGGCGAACAGGTGACCCGGCGGCACGACGTATTCCGGGGTGTTGTTGACCCAGCCGTCGTCACGCTCTTTCAGGATTTCATGCTTCACCCCGTTCGGCAGGGTTTCCATGTAGAGCTTGCGCACCATTCTGACGCCGTTATCGTCGGTGGTGTAATCGCCCTCGGGCTGGCGCGGGCAAAGCTGGCCGTTGATAAACAGCTGACCCTGCTTGACCTGGATGCGGTCGCCCGGCAGCCCGACGATGCGCTTGATATAGTCGATCGACGTGTCGTGCGGGTATTTGAACACCACCACGTCGCCGCGCTTCGGCAGCGAGCCGAAGATGCGGCCCGAGAACAGCGGCGGCGCGAACGGCAACGAGTAGGTGGAATAGCCGTAGCTGTATTTCGCCACGAACAGGTAGTCCCCGACCAGCAGCGTCGGGATCATGCTGCCGGACGGGATGTTGAACGGCTCGAATGCCACGGTGCGTACGCCGATGGCGATCAGCCCGGCATAGATGATGGTCTTGATGTTCTCGACCCAGGCGTTGGACTGGCGTCGGGGTTTCGCCTTGGTGGTCGCCATGTGGGCAACGGACTTTCAGTGTCGTTGAATGACGCGCAGCGGGTGTTCCATGGCGATAGGCGCCAAGAGTGGTCTGGGGGACGTCACGGTTTGCCGATGTGCACCGGACTCCACGGTGCGCAAGCTGAAGCAATCGAGCGGATCAAGCCCACCCGGTCCAACCCTGTCAAGGAACCGTGTGAGGTGCCGGGATAGCGGAGATAATCACCTGGGCATAGGCATAGGGATATTCGTCGGTCATGGTCAGATGCACCTGGGCCGTCATGCCCGGCGGGGTGATCGCGGCCAACCGGTCGGCCGACCCGCCGGACAGTTGCAGCGTCGGTTGGCCGGTGGGCAGATTGACCACGCCGAGGTCGGAGAAGAACACCCCGCGGCGGAAACCGGTGCCCAGCGCCTTGGCCGCCGCCTCCTTCGCCGCGAACCGCTTGGCGAAGGTGGCGGCCCGGATCTTTTCCGTCCGTCGCATCGCCTTCGACCGTTCGGTCTCGGTAAACACGCGCTCGAGGAAGCGCGCGCCGTGACGCTCGATGGCCTTTTCGATGCGGCGGATGTCACAGATATCGGACCCGATGCCGATGATCACGGCGCAGCCTCCGGCAAGGTCGGGCCGGGCGCGGCGAACCCCAGCACGGCGAACCCGGCCCCGGCGAACCCCGGCGCGGCGAACCCGGGTGCGGTAAACCGGATCAGGGCCGCACCTGACCGCAACCGGTGACGAGATAGCGGTAGGTCGTCAACTGCTCCAACCCGACCGGTCCGCGGGCGTGGATGTGTCCGGTGGCGATGCCGATCTCGGCGCCGAAGCCGAACTCGCCGCCGTCGCAGAACTGGGTGGAGGCGTTCCACAGCGCCACCGCGCTGTTCACCCCATGCAGAAACTGCCGGGCCGCCGCCGCGTCCTCGGTCACGATCGCATCGGTGTGCTCGCTGCCGTGGGTCGCGATGTGGGCCAGCGCCGCCTGCACGCCATCGACCACCGCCACCGATAGCACCGCGTCCAGCCACTCGGTGTCGAAGTCGCCTAGCGATGCCGGGGGCAGCCACGCCACCACCTCGCGTGCCGCCGCATCGGCGCGGAACGCGCATCCCAGGGCGCGCAGATCCTCGACCAGGATCGGCAGCAGCGACCCGGCCATCGCGCGGTCGATCAGCAGCGTCTCGGTCGCCCCGCACACCCCGGTGCGCCGCATCTTGGCATTCGCCAGGATGCGCCGGGCCATCGCCGGGTCGGCCGCCGCATGCACGTAGGTGTGGTTCAGCCCCTCGGCGTGGGCCAGCACCGGCACCCTGGCCTCCCGCTGCACCCGTTCGACCAGCGACCTGCCGCCGCGCGGGATGATCAGGTCGAGCTGCCCGGCGGCCGCCAGCATCGCCGCTACATAGGACCGGTCGGCGTTCGGCGCCACCTGGACGCACGCTTCCGGCAGTCCGGACCCTGCCAACCCTCGCCGCAGCGCCGCATTGATCGCCTGAGCGCTACGCTCGCTGTCGGAACCGCCACGCAGGATCACCGCGTTGCCGGATTTGACACAGAGTGCCGAGGCATCGGCGGCGACGTTGGGGCGGCTTTCGTAGATCATGCCGATCACCCCGATCGGTGTGGCGATGCGCTGGATGCGCAGCCCGTTCGGCCGCGTCCAGTCCGCCAGCACCCGGTTCAGCGGGTCGGGCAGGGCCGCCACATGCTCCAGCCCGGCCGCCATCGCCTCGATCCGCGCCTCGCTCAGCGTCAGCCGGTCCAGGAAGGCAGCGGAGCCGTTGTATGCCGCCACGTCGGCCGCGTTGGCTGCCAGGATCTCCCGCATGCCGTCGCGCAGGGCGTCGGCCATCGCCGCCAGCGCGCGATCGCGCGCTGCCGCACTGCTGCGCGCCAGGACATGGCCCGCGGCGCGCGCCGCACCGGCCGCCACCTTCAGGTGCTCGATCGCTTCCATCGCGCCAATGTGCCCAATAAACGGTCAGCTTGCCAGTCTCCTATCCCACCTTTCGGTTGACCAAGCCATGTTCCGCGCGCTGCCCTGTCTGACGGACCGGAGTAAACCAATGACCACGGGCTCAATCGTCGCGCGCCTCGACCGGCTGCCGCCGTCGCGCTATTTCGTGCAACTCGTCGCCCTGATCGCCATCGGCGGCTGGTTCGAGTTCTACGAATTCGCCATGCCGGGCGGCATATCGCTGGGTTTGACCAGGACCATCTTCACCACCAACGCCGCTGGCCTGCTGGCCTGGAACAGCTTCGCCAGTTTCCTCGCCGCGTTCTTCCTCGGCATGTTCGTCGGCGCGTTCGTGTTCAGTTGGGTGTCCGATCGGTTCGGCCGCCGCGCCACCTTTACCTGGTCGATGCTGGCGTACTCGATCGCCATCTTCCTGACCGCGTTGCAGAGTTCCGCCGTTATCATCGACGTGCTCCGGTTCATCGCCGGTTTCGGCATCAGCGTGCAATTGATCAACAACGACTCGTTCATCGCGGAGATCACGCCGCGGCGCTGGCGTGGCCGCTACATGGCGTTCAGCATCCTGATCGTGCTGACCTCGGGGCCGGTGGCGCTGTTGCTGTCATGGCTGCTGGTGCCGCAGCGGATCCTGGGCCTGGATGGCTGGCGCTGGGTAGTGATCGTCGGGGCGCTGGGCGGGGTTGTGGTGCTGTTCATCCGCCGCAACCTGCCGGAATCGCCGCGCTGGCTACAGAGTCGCGGCCGCCACGCCGAGGCCGACGCCGCGATGGCGCGGATGGAGGCAAGGGTGCGCGCGGAACTTGGCCGCGACCTGCCTGCCCCCGATCCGCAGCATCTCGACCCCGTGCTAACGCGCGGGTCGTGGACCGAGATGTTCGCCCCGGCCTATCGGCGCCGCACCATCATGCTGTCGTTGTTCCAATTCTGCCAGACCATCGCGGCGTTCGGCTTCATCACCTGGGTGCCGATCATGCTGGTCCGCCAGGGCTTCGCCATTGCCCACTCCCTGGCGTTCACCGCGACGATGACCCTGCTGGCCCCGGTCGGTGCCGCGCTGGGGTTGTTCTTCGCCGAACGGTTCGAGCGCAAGTGGCAACTGGTCGGAACGGCGATCGGCATCGGCGTGTTCGGATTGCTGTTCTCGCAGGCGCGATCCAATGGGTCGATCCTGTTGTGCGGGGCGTGCGTGTCGCTATGCACCAACTGGCTGGTGGCGATTTTCCATCCCTACGCGGCGGAGCTGTTCCCCACCCGGATGCGCGCCCAGGCGGTCGGGTTCACCTTCAGTTGGAGCCGGATCAGCTCGATCCTGGTGGGCTACGCGGTCACCTTTCTGCTGGCGGCGTACGGCACCATGGGGGTGTTCACCATGATCGCCATCGCCATGCTGGTGATCGTGCTGGCGGTCGGGATCCTGGGACCGACCAGCAACCGGCAAAGCCTGGAGGTGTTGTCGCGATAACGCCGCGGCTGGCTCGGTTTGACAGCAGGATCGCAAACAGCATGATCGCGGCCAGTAAAAGGTCTCCAGGCGACGGTTCACCCACCCGCCTCGGAGTTTGGTCCGGCTGCTCGGCTGAGTACTTGCTGCCCACTGCCAAGAAGCCCACTGCCAAGAAGTCAACTGGCAAGAGCGAGGAAACAACAATGGACGCACCGGTCAATATCGACCCCTCCAGCCCCGCCTATACAACGAAGCCCGACAAGTTCGACGTCTCCGATCCCAAGCTGTACCAGGACGACGCCTGGCGCCCCTACTTCGAGCGGCTGCGGCGCGAGGACCCGATCCATTATGTGCCCGACAGTCCGTACGGCCCGTACTGGGCGGTGTCGCGCTACCAGGACATCATGCACTGCGAGGTGCACCACGAGGTGTTCTCGAACGAGATCGGCGGCATCCAGATCGAGGACCAGCCTGCCGACATGCAGCGCCCCAGCTTCATCCGCATGGACCCGCCGAAGCATGACGAACAGCGCAAGGTGGCCAGCCCGATCGTCGCGCCGGCCAATCTGGCCAACATGGAACCGCTGATCCGCGAACGCACCCGCCTGGTGCTGGACGCGCTGCCGCGCAACCAGACCTTCGATTGGGTGCAGGAGGTCTCGATCAAGCTGACCACGATGATGCTGGCCACGCTGTTCGACTTCCCGTTCGAGGAGCGCGCCAAGCTGACCTACTGGTCCGACGTGGCGATCTGCAACGTCAACGCCCCCGAATCACCAGTGCATTCCGAGGCGGAACGTTTCGCCGAACTGAAGAACATGGCCGAGTCTATCGGCCGGCTGTTCAACGAGCGTCGCGGCCAGCCGCCGAAATTCGACCTGCTGTCGATGCTGGCGCACGGCGCCGCGACGCGCGACATGCCGCTGAAGGAATTCATGGGCAACCTGGCGCTGCTGATCGTCGGCGGCAACGACACCACCCGCAACTCGATGTCCGGCGGCTTGCTGGCGCTGAACCAGTTCCCCGCCGAATATGACAAGCTGCGGGGCAATCCCGGCCTGATCGACGGCATGGTGTCGGAGATCATCCGCTGGCAGACGCCGGTGATCCATATGCGCAGAACGACCTCCAAAGATACGCAACTGGACGGCAAGCAGATCAAGGCCGGGGACAAGGTGGTGATGTGGTATATCTCCGGCAATCGTGATCCCGAGGCGATCGACAATCCCGACAGCTTCATCATCGACCGGGCCCGACCGCGCCAGCATTTGTCGTTCGGCTTCGGCATTCATCGCTGTGTCGGCAACCGGCTGGCCGAGCTGCAGTTGAAGATCCTGTGGCAGGAGCTGTTGCCGCGATTCCCGAGCATCGAGGTAGTGGGGGATGCGGAACGGGTCTACTCGAATTTCATCCGGGGGATTCGTTCGATGCCGGTGCGGATTCCGGGCTGAGGGGGCGCGTCAGCACTCCTGAAGACCTCCGGAGACAGTGGAGGCGGCATCTCAGAACATGATCCATGCACGATCGCGATCGGCCGCTCGTCGGCAATAGGTGTGACTCTGCAATAGGTGTGACACACATCGAACTAAAACAAAGAATGACCTACCTCGAAGACCTCAACCGCAAACCGCTCATCCATAGCTGGACCTAAAAGATCGGCTAGGCGGCGTGATAAGGGTCGATCTAGGGAGACGCTCTGCTACGCCACCGCGCCACCCGAAAGGTCCGAGGTCTTGCGCTGCAAGCTTGCCAGCAGCGCACCGCCACCGCCGCTCGACAACAGGTGGCGGAAGTCGGACCGCTGCACCGCCACCCGGCTGATCGAACCCGCCGCCAGCACGTCCACGATTTTCCACCCTGATCCCGTCTGCTGCATCACATAATCCAGCTCGGTCGGATCGCCGCTCACCGGCTGGATGCGGCTCTGCACCACCAACCTGCCGGCGCCAACGTCGCGCGTCCGCGGCAGCACGCTGAAGCTCTGGCCAGAGTAATGGTCGAAATTGGCGACATAACTGGCCACAGTGTAGCGCCGGAACGCATCCAGCAGGCTGCCGCGTTGCGGCGCCGGCAGGCTGGCCCAGGCCGGCCCCACCGAGACCGACAGCACCGCCGGCAGGTCGAACGCCAGATCCACCGCCGGCTCCAGCGCCTCGAAGCGTTGGCCAAAGTCAGCCCGAGCGCCGACCTTCATCGTGCTCAGCAGCGCAGCGTTGAATTGCTTGATCGTGGCGATCGCGTCCGCCGGCGAGCTCTCGGCGGCGGCCGGCTGCGCCACGGACAATGTCGCCAACGGCAGCGCCATGACCGCCAGCATCCCCACCACCCCGCGCCGGCCCACCACCGTGGCGACACTGGCTTCTGCATGGCTAAACATGGCTAGATCCTTGTTGACTCAAGATCACCGGTCCGACACCGACGCGAAAACCAACCGCGCTCTGATCGTACCACCGTGATCGCGATGGTTAGGCCCGTCCGCCGTCTCCAGGACGGCACGGCAAGCCGCACCCCTGGGCCAGCCCCGGGCGTGACCCTGAAATGGACCCGCACAACGCGGATAATTACCGGGCATCGCGGCATCGCTGTTATGCCAGCGAAGCAGAAGTCGAACCCGCCCCCGCGCGCCCTTTGCCGTATCCCGGCTACCCCGCCTGTGCGCACCGCCACGGTTTGCTATATGGACGCGAAACCGTCTCGAACGTCCCTAACCGGCGACACATTCGCCACCTCCGGGAGCATCCCCTATGCCCAGCTACGAGAACATCACCGTCGAAACCCAAGGCCGCGTAGGCCTGATCCGCCTCAATCGTCCCGCCGCGCTGAACGCACTGTGCGACGCCCTGGTGCGCGAACTGGGACAGCAATTGCTCGCCTTCGATGCCGACACGGCGATCGGCGCCATCGTCATCACCGGCAGCGACCGCGCCTTCGCCGCTGGCGCCGACATCAAGGAAATGCGCGACCGCACCAACCCATCGGCGATGGTCGAGGATTTCATCGGCACCGCCTGGGAAACCGTGCTGCGCATCAAGAAGCCGGTGCTCGCCGCGGTCGCCGGATTCGCCCTCGGCGGCGGCTGCGAACTGGCGATGATGTGTGACATGATCTTTGCCGCCGACACCGCCAAATTCGGCCAGCCGGAGATCAACCTCGGCGTCATCCCCGGCGCCGGCGGCACCCAGCGGCTGACCCGCGCCGCCGGCAAGTCGAAGGCGATGGACATGGTGTTGACCGCGCGCATGATGGACGCCGCCGAGGCCGAACGCGCCAACCTCGTGTCCCGCGTGTTCCCAGCCGACCAATTGCTACCCGAGGTCATGAAAATTGCCGATCGGATCGCCAACCTATCCCCGGTTGCAGTGCAGTTCGCCAAGCAGGCCGTAAACCGCGCATTCGAGTCCACCCTGGTGGAAGGCGTACGTCACGAACGAATGCTGTTCCTGTCGCTGTTCGGCACGCCCGACCAGCAAGAGGGCATGGCCGCCTTCGTTGAAAAGCGCAAAGCGGACTTCCACCTCCACTAACCCGCATCCGGTTGCATAACCGGGCTCCCTTTACCACCGCAGGCGCTAGGAAAAGACCGCGATAACACCTTGCAGTGATTGACGGACTTTTAACGTCTCATTACCGGGATTTCTCTCGCTGATTTTTTCAGCGTCGTGTAACGGACTGTATATGGAGAAGAGCCTGCCCATACCGACCGAGTCGTCCGGCAGACCCACTTGGCCACACTATCCGGGCGCCTCGGTCATCAACCTGTTGCTGGTCAGCCGCAGCCGCGAATGGTTCACCGCGGTCAGCGGCGCGTCGATCGCTTTGGGCGGCGGCGAAGTGCTGACCTGCGACGCCCGCAACGCCCTCGCCCGGCTGGCTGGAACCGCCTCGCACTATTCCCACCTCCTGGTCGACCGCAACGATGCCGAGGGCCTGCTCGACGAACTCGCCGGCCTCGTCACCGAAGTCGCCGCCCCCGACACCGATATGCTCGTGCTCGGTTCGGCCGACGCGAGGCATCCCTGTATCCGCGCCGTCTCGATCGCCACGTCCCGATCGGTGCAGGAGGCCCTGATGGCAGCGTCGCCTTCCCGCGCCGGCCCCGCCATGGACGTGGCCGAACTCACCGCCGCCCTGCAAGGCGCGATGATCGAGAACCGCTATCAGCCGATCATCCGGGTAGCCGACCGCACCCCGGTCGGGTTCGAAGCCCTCGCACGCCTCAATCACCCGCAACGCGGCACCCTGGCCCCCGACCGCTTCGTGCCCCAGATCGAGCATGCAGGTCTCGCCGCCGAACTCACCAGCCTGGTGTCGGCGCGCGCCTTCGCCGACCTCGCTGGACCGATCCTGGCCCAGCGCCGCCCGCGCATGTCGGTGAATTTCCCGCTCGACGTGCTGCTGCAGCCCGCCGCCCTCGACCGGCTGGAAGCCCAGCGCATCGCCACCGGCCTGCCGGCCGACCGTATCGTCATCGAGCTGACGGAAAGCCGCCCGGTCGACGACTTCGCCAAGCTAGGCCGCTCGCTGGACCGGCTGCGCCGCCTCGGCTACCACGCCGCGATCGACGACGTCGGCCCGGCGGTGCCGCGATTGGCGCCACTGCTGGATTTGCCCTTCACCAGCCTGAAGCTCGACAAGGAAATGGTCCAGCAGGTCGACCACCCGGCCGTCCGCGACTTCCTGGCAACCACCATCGCCCAGGCCAAGGCACATCACCTGACCGTGGTGGCCGAAGGCGTCGAGACAGAATCGATCTGGCAGCAGATGCGCACCCTCGGCGCCGATGAAGTGCAGGGCTTCCTGGCCTCCCGCCCACTTCCCCTCGCGGCGGTCCCGATCTGGTGGGATGCCTGGCTCGGACAGTCCGAACCGATCATCTGATCCAGGTAACGATTGCCCTTGCCAACGGCGTCGACAATCCGTCCGCCGTCAGATTACACCTTCCTCGGCCAGCCGTTGAACGTCCGAATCGGTCATCCCCAGAAGCTCGCTCAACACCCACGCGTTGTCCTCGCCATAGCCGGGCGCGCCGCGATCGATCGGACCGCCGACATAGGCCGGTGTGCGTGATAGTTTCATCGGCAACTCATACACCGGCCAGGTGCCGATCTTGCTGCCGGTCACCTCGGTCAGCCATTGCAGGTGCCGCAGTTGCGGATCGTTGTCGCAGCGATCCTCCGCGGTCTGACAAACCCCGGCGGGAACCGACGCGTTCTGCAGCGCCATCATCACCGCCTCGGCGCTGCGGGTCGCGGTCCAGCCGCCGACCGCCTGCTCCAGCGCATCCTGCCGCGCCATGCGATCGGCCAGCGTGGCGAACCGCCGATCCTCCAGCCACTCGGGATGCCCGGCCACCCCAGCCAACGCCCGCCATTCCTGGTCGGTGAAACAGGCGATCGCTACCCAGCGGTCGTTGCCTTGGCAACGAAACGCACCATGCGGCGCGGCCGGCTTGTAGGGGGAGCGGTTGCCATACCGACTCCAGGTCCGCCCGTTCGCCGACCAATCCAAAATCGAGGTCCCGGTCAGGAACAGCCCCGACTCGCACTGCGAGGCGTCGATCCACTGCCCCTCGCCGGTGCGGTCACGGTGATACAGCGCCCCCAGCAACGCCAGCGCGTAGCCATAGGCTCCCATCCAATCCAGATACGAATAACCCCAGCCAACCGGCATCGCCGGTTCCGGCAAGCCCGACATGTCCGCCTGCCCGCCGAACGCCGCGGCGACCGGCCCCACCGTGCGCATCCGCCCATAAGTGCCGTGCGCCCCCATGCCCGCCTGCTGGATATAGATGATGTCGGGGCGGATCTTCCTCATCTCGTCATAGCCCAGCCCAAGCCGGGCCAGCACGCCGGGCGAAAACCCCTCGGCAACGATGTCGCAGACCCGCACCAGGTCGCGCGCGATCGCCAGTCCCTTCGGATGGCGGATGTTCAACGAAATGCCACGTTTGCCGGCGTTCTTGTTATTGAACTGACCGCCCATGTCGGGGTCCTTCACCCCCGGCAGCGGCCCGGTCGCTGCGTCCCGCGCCGCCCGCCCCCCGACCGGAGCCATCGCCGCCAGCCTGGTATCAGGATTATCCTTCCACTCCACCTTGTAGCTCTCGGCCCCCATGGCGGCGAGGAAACGGGTCCCCCCGGCCGAGGCCAAAAACCAGGCAAAATCCAGAATCTTCACACCCTGCAAGGCAAACGCCTTGCCGTGCAGCGCCGATTTCACACCAGCCGCATCACCGCGGGGCCGCGCCGGAACCGCCAGCCTGCGCGCCTGCTCCGCCATAACCCTCGCGGTGTCCTCACCCAGCAACGGCGCCCGCCGCCCGACCTGCCAGCTTGTCCTCGTCGCCAGCCACTTGCTGGTGGGATAACGGAACGACCGCCCGTGTTCGGGATGCTCGACATCGGCAAACGATCCGCGCGCAATCCAATGTGGGTCCAGCGCGTTCTCGTGCGGCTTGCGGATCGGAGCCCACAGCAGCCCGGCCTCCTGCGCCTCCAGCCACGGCATGTCCTGATAGGTCCAGGCCCGCGCGAAGCGTTGCACCACGTCGATCATGTGCGCCCGCGCCTCATCGCTGGCGGTCGAACCCGGCACCGCCCTGGCCTTCAGATCGGCATCCGGCGGCGGCGGTTGCAGATCGGCCTGCATGCCGTACTTGGACAGTAACGGCACCAGCGCCTTCAGGTCGCGCGCGCCCATGCCGTGCGAGATATACCAGCGGCCATCCTTGGTGTGCATGATGCTGGGCGAGTGGTTCGGTGTCTCCAGCGCATGACGGCACGTCAGCCGCCACAGCGGCACCCGCCGCATCACCCAATGCATGATGTCCAGCTCTGGGTTCTTCGACACCGCCTCATGCACCGCGACGGATACGTCCTGGCCCTGCCCATCGCGCTGCCGAGCGATCAGCGCCGCGATCACGCCGGTGGCCAGTTGCTCGCCGGCGATGTGGTAGGCGTGCCAGACCTGCGGCGCGATCGGCGGCGTGTCATACGCCAGCTTCGGATCAGGGTCGTAGCCGCAATTCATCATCACCCCGCCCAGCGCCAGGTGGATCAGGTCGGAGGCTTTGAAGTCCGCCCACGGGCCATCATCCCCGAACGGCGTCATCCGCGCCGTGATCAACCCCGGAAACCTCTCATTCAACGCCGCTCGGTCGAGCTTCAACGCTGCGTTGACCGCACCGCAGGACGAATCAAGCAAGATGTCGGCGCCCTGCAACAGCCGCAGCAACTGCTCCGGTCGCGCCTGCACGTCGATGACAACCGATTTCTTGTTCCGGTTGTAGTTCCAGAAGAACAAAGACCGTTCCGGACCCGGTTGATCGGCCAGGAACGGACCGATCCGCCGTGTCGCGCAGCCCTCCGGCGGCTCGATCTTGATCACCTCGCAGCCCAAGCCCGCCAGCAGCAGGCCGGTATATTCGGCGCGCTCATCGGCGATCTCGATCACCCGCAGCCCGGCCAACATACCGGGTCCGGAATTGCCCATCATCTCACCCGGACCCTTGAACAGGCCGGCATCCGATCGTTCTGTCACCGTTTGTTTCCTCCCGTGCTCCAGATCCGGCGCTCCAGACTCGGCGCCCCAATTCGGGCGCCCCAACTCAGGGCCCCAACTCAGGGCCGCGTGCGCGCCAGCATCTCCAGCAGGATCGCGTTCACCGTGTCGGCTGACTCATAGGCCGCCCAATGACCGGTCTTCGGGATCAGCCGTATGTCGGCGTCCGGACAATGCGCCCGCAGCGTCGCCACCCGTTCCGGACCCTTCGGGTTGGCCGGCGCGTCGAACTCGCCCCACATGCCGTTCAGCGGGCAGGCCAGCCGATCGATCGCCGCCATGATCGCCCCGCTGCGCGAGATCGCCGGAGTCCGTAGCCGCGACCGCACCGTGTTCCAATCCTGGATTCGGATCGCCAATTCGTCGATCTTCGCCGGGTCCGCGATCATCAGCCGCCCCAGGTTGGTGCGATGCGTATCGTGCCGCTGCTGGCCTTGCAGATGACGCACCTTCTCCAGCTTGACCGAGGACCCCAGCGCGCCCACCCCGGACGACCCGATGATGGTGACTGACCGCACCCGCTTGCCGCGCAGCGCCCCAACACAGGCCGCCATCGTGCCGCCGAAGGAAAACCCGACCACCTCGAAGTCCGCGCCGGCACCGAGAATAGCATCGATGCCGTCGGCGACGATGCCGGCAATCGCAAACGCATCCTCGCCGTCCGGCGGGAAGTCGGATTCGCCCAGACCCGGAAGATCCGGCACCAGCACCCGATACGTCCCCACCAACGCCGGGATGGTGCGTATCCAGTGCCGCCACGACCCGGCACCGCCATGGAACAAAGCCACGACCGGAGCGGCGCCGCCGGACCGATCCCACAGATGCCAGACCATCTTGCCCTCGCCACAGGGCGTCTCGTGCCGGCTGGCCTGGCCCTGGATGCGATCCAGAATGAGTTGCGGGTCTCCGCTCAACTGGTCGTTCATTCCGGGCCGGTCCTTCACTTCGCTTCGCCGCCCAGCTTACCGTCACGCCAAGTCCGACACCAAATCCGGGCGATTATCCGACCGACTTTGCCGGATCAGCCGACGGTCACCACTCGACAATGGCTAGCCATACTCGGGACGGATGACCCAGCACAGCGTCGCCGAAGCAAAAACCGCCTCTCCGATCTGATCAACCGTTCCCTGGAAGGCGAGTCAGTGGTCATCATCCGCCACGGTCACCCAGCCGTCGAGCTGAAGCCGCTTCAGCCGGTGTCCCGTCCGGTTACCCGCGAAGATCTCGATTGGCTCAGGGCACAGGTTGCCGACGCATCTCCGAAGCACGACGCTGGTATGCTGCTGAGCCGGATGCGCGATGAAGACGAGCGGTGAAGCTCTATCTCGATGCGAGCGTCCTCGTCGCGATGCTGACCACCGATCCACTGGCGGCACGCGCGTTCCGACATCTCAACGACACGACACCGCACCTGATCATCAGCCACTTCGCGTCCGCCGAGGTCACCTCGGCTATCGCTCGCAGGGTTCGCATGGCTGAAATGACGGTTGACACCGCGCGCAAGGCGTTGGCCACGTTGGACGGTCTGATCCTTGCGCGGGGTCGAGCGAAGCGAAAATTCAGCGGCAGACATTAAAGCTGCGGAAACGTTTCTTCGCCGCTTGCACTTGACCATCAGGGCGCGGTCAACCTAGCGATCACGCAGCGCCTCGGGGCATCGCTGATGTCGTTCGACGACAAAATGGCGGCTTCGGCGCGTATGCTCGCGGTCGAGGTCGCCGCGGCCTAGTCTAGCCGCAAGGCATTAAGCCTCCCGCAGCGGTGGCAGCAAATCCGCGGGATCCAGCCCAAGTTCGTGGACTCCCAAATTCCAAAGACAGAAATCCGCCGGCGGCGGCTGAATCTCCGCCACCGCGCCATCGCGAAACAGTTGCTCCAGCCGCGAGCCCTTGAAGATCCCGTGCGCCCCGCCCAGCGTCAGCGCGGTCCTGGTGATCCTGCTCACCGCCTCCCCTACGAGATACTTGGCCCGATACAGCGCGGCGGTCGTCTCAGGCGTCGGGCCTTCGGTGTCGCTCAGCCAGGCAGACCGGTAGGTCACCAGCCGAGCCGCTTCCAGCGCCGCGCTCATTTCGGCGACATGGCGGCGCACATCGGGATGATAGGCCAAAGGTTGCGAATAGCCCGCCGGTCGCCGAGCGGACACCACGCGCCGTATTTCATCATAGGCCGCGACCGCCAGCCCCAGATAGACCGCGGTATAGGACCCCCAGAACCAATTCAGATAATCCAACCGAAACGCTCTGATATCGTCCGATCGATACAACATCGCACTGTCCTCGACAGGACAATCGTCCAGCACCAACTGATCGCTGCGGGTGGCCCGCATACCTAGCGTGTCCCAGTTCGGATTGACCCGGCGTCCAGGCGCATCCGGCGCTACCAGTAACAATATCCCAGCCATCGGGCCGCCGGCATCCTCGGGATAGGCCATCACCAGCACATAGTCGGCGGCCTCCAGCATCGAGGCAAACATCTTCCGCCCGCTGATGCGCCAACCGCCCTCCACCTTGCGCGCGCGCACCGCCAAAGGTCGCGCGCCGATCAGCGATGTCGTGCCCGGTTCGGAAAAATTGCCGCCGATCATCTTGCCGTGCCGCACCACGAGATCGGCCAGCAGGTGCTTTGCCGCGGGCGTCACCTCCGGGCTCTGCAATACCGGCATCACCACTGAGGCGTGCATGTTGAACGCTAGCGCGGTCGCCGGACAGCCCTGTCCCAACGCTTCGTACGCCAGCGTATGTCCCAGGAAATCGAAGCCCAATCCGCCGAACGATGGCTCGATCGTCAACGCCAGGAACCCGTCGCCGCGCAGCCGGTCGTAGTTCTCCACCGGGTGCGACGCATCGCGGTCATGTTCGGCGGAGCGCGTGGCGAAATCGGCAGCCAGTTCAAGGCAGCGCTGGCGCAGGCGTTTCTGAGCCTCGGTGATCCGGAAATCCACGGCCAACCCTCCTGAAACGGATCAGCTTAACCGGGATAACACCGCTGTATAGACAAAGCCTCATCCCAGCCATTTTGCCTCAAACGCACGAGACTGGAACCACGGATGCGGAAAGCATTTGCAAGTTCTACGAACCCAGTTTCAGCGTCACTGCTATCGGCGTGCATCTGCGGTTCCAAGCCGCTTCTCTCGATCGCGCCGCGTCCGGCAAATAGCGCCGACAGAATCCAAATGCGATGACCCTGTCATCCCAGCCCGACCACCTCCGCCAGCGCCTCAAGCTGCTCGACGTGCCGGCACACCGGATTCAGCAGCAGATGGTTCGCTCCCGCCCCGATCATCGCCTCCAGTTGCTCCCGCACCAGCTCCACCGAACCGTGGATGCCTGACGTGTCCGTCCCCTCCGGATTGCGATAAACCTCGCCATACCAACGCAGCAGCTCACCACGGGCAACATCCGCCCTGTCATCCACCGCGATGAAAATCCGTTTCGAAATCGGAAACCCACCCGGATCGCGACCGGCCCGCTCCAACGCCGCCCGCAACAGCGGCACCGCCCGGCGGAAGTCCTCCGTCGTCGACCCACCGGCCCCCATCCAGCCATCCGCCAACACCGCCGCCCGGCGGATCGCATCGGGGTGACCGACACCCATCCAGATCGGCAACGGCTGCTGCACCGGCCGCACACCCAGCCCAACATCGTCCAGATGGTAGAACCGCCCGTGATGAGTCGTCTTCTCCCGGGCCCACAGCGCCCGGATCAGCTCGATCTGCTCGCGAAACCGACCCACCCTTCCCTCACCCGGGATCTGAAACTCCCGCAGATGCCGAGGCTGGCCGATCCCAACCCCCATCAGCGCCCGCCCATCGCTGACGTAATCCAGCGTCGCCCACTGATGTGCCACCATCCTCGGATCATGCACCGGCAGCACCAGCACCGACGCCCCCAACCCGATCCGCAACGTCACCGCCGCGGCATAGGTCAGCACCACGACCGGATCGAACGACATGACCCGGTCCAGCGTGTTCTCGGTCACCCAAAGATCGCGAAACCCCAACGCCTCGGCCCGTACCGCCACCGTCCGCACCGCGTCCATGCCAATCCGATCCGGCGAACGATGCGGCAGCGACATGCCAAATGGGATCCGGTCGTTCAACGCCATCGCCAGGACCCTAAACTTTTTCGATGATTTCCATCTGCGAGTCATCCGTCGCCGCCACGAAGGCAACCCGATTGCCCCGATCGCCCTTCAACTCCTCCAGCACCGCCACGCCGTTTTCCCGCAGCTTCGCCAGCGTCCCCGGGTAATCGTCGGTCACCACCGCCATGTGCTCGATGCCATGATGCTGCGCGTGCTTCTGTTCGTTGATGATGCCGGTGATGTTCAACTGAGTGCCGTGCAGATCCACCTGCCAGCCGCGCCCAGGTATCTCCGCCTTCCTGCTGGCGCCGAAATTATCGATGTAATACCGCACCGCCCGTTCGACGTCGCGGGTCTTGATGTGAACGTGCTGAAAGCTGATCGTCATCTTCGTTCCCCCCTCGCCGGCCATCCTACCACGACCGCGCTACCCAAGCACGAGGTCGTCCCGATGCACCATCTCATCCCGCCCGCGCCAGCCCAGGATCGCCTCGATCTGATCGGACCGATGCCCGGCGATGCGTTCGGCATCCGAACTGGCATAGGCCGACAACCCCCGCCCCAGCGCAACCCCGTCGGGGCCGGCGATGGCCACCGGATCGCCACGCTCGAACACACCCGAGACAGAACGCACCCCCGCCGGCAACAACGACCGGCCACTGGCCAACGCCCGCGCGGCACCGGCATCGACCGTCAGCGTGCCCAGCGCCGACAGCGAGCCCCCGATCCAGCGCTTGCGCGCCGAACGCCCCTCCGGCACCGGCAGGAACCAGGTGCAGCGCCCGCCGCGTTCCAGCGCCTGCAGCGGCCGCTCGACATCGCCCAACGCGATCGCCATCGCGCACCCGGCCTGGCTCGCGATCCGCGCCGCCACCAGCTTGGTCCGCATCCCGCCCGAGGAATAACCCGGCGGCGGTTCCCCCCCCATCGCCTCGATCTCCGCCGTCAGCGCCTCCACCACCGGAATATGCACCGCGCCACGATCCCGCCGAGGGTCCGCCGTATACAACCCATCGATGTCGGACAGCAGGATCAGTTGATCCGCCTGCACCATCTCCGCCACCCGCGCCGCCAACCTGTCATTGTCGCCGAACCGGATTTCCGCGGTCGCCACCGTATCGTTCTCGTTGATCACCGGCACGCAGCGCAGCGAGAACAGCGTGTTCAGCGTCGCCCTGGCGTTCAGATAACGCCGCCGATCCTCGGTATCGCCCAGCGTCAGCAGCAACTGCGCCGCCGTCAGCCCGCGCCCCGAAAGCGCCTGGCTCCACGCCTGCGCCAGGCGGATCTGCCCAACCGCCGCCGCCGCCTGCTGCTCCTCCAGCCGCAGCCGCTTCTGCGTCAGCCCCAGGCTGCGCCGAGCCAACGCGATCGCGCCCGAGGACACCACGATCACATCGGTGCCGCGGTCGCGCAGCGCCTGGATATCGGCAGCCACACTGTCCAACCACGCGGTGCGCGGCGTCGTCTGCTTCTGGTCCACCACCAGCGCGCTGCCGATCTTCACCACGACGCGCTGCGCCGCGCCGATGCTGGGAACCATCGCCGTCACGCCGCTCGCTCCGCGCGTTCATCTCGTGCCGCGCCGATCGCCCCCTGCAACGCCCGCAATACCTCCGCCACGCCCTGCCCCGTGGCACCCGAGACCAGATACACCGGCCGCCCCGACGCATTGCGCAGCGCGGCCATGCGCGACGACGCCTCGCGCGCGGTCATCGCATCGCTCTTGTTCAACCCGATGATCTCGGGCTTTGCCGCCAGGCCGCCGCCATACGCCGCCATCTCGCCGCGCACCGTCCGCCACGCCCGAACCACATCCCCGGCGGCGCCATCGATCAGGTGCAGCAGCACCGCGCAGCGCTCGACATGACCCAGGAAGCGGTCGCCCAAGCCGGCGCCCTCATGCGCCCCCTCGATCAGCCCCGGAATATCCGCCAGCACGAACTCCTCCGCCGCCGACAGCCGGATCACCCCCAACTGAGGATGCAGCGTGGTGAACGGATAATCGGCGATCTTCGGACGCGCCGCCGACACCACCGACAGCAAGGTGGATTTCCCGGCATTGGGCAGCCCCACCAGCCCGGCATCGGCGATCAGCTTCAGCCGCAGCCACACCCAGAGCTCCTCGCCCGGCCACCCCTTGGTCGCCTTGCGCGGCGCCCGATTGGTCGAGCTCTTGTAGTGCGCATTGCCGAACCCGCCGTCACCGCCGCGCAGCAGCGTCACACGCTTTCCCGCTCGGTCCATGTCCGCCAGCATCGTCTCCTGGTCGTCGGCGAAAATCTGCGTCCCCACCGGCACCGTGACGACGACGCCGTCCGCACCCGCGCCGGTGCGATCCGAACCAGCCCCGTTGCCACCCTTGCGCGCTCGGAAATGTTGCGAATAGCGGAAGTCGATCAGAGTATTCAGGTTGTGCTCGGCGACAAACACGATATCGCCACCCTTGCCGCCATTGCCGCCGTCCGGCCCGCCGAACTCGATGAACCGCTCGCGCCGGAACGCCACCACGCCATCGCCGCCATCGCCGGAGCGCAGGTAGATCTTGGCCTGGTCGAGGAACTTCATCACATGCCACCAAAAACACCACGGGGGCCGGCATCACGCCGACCCCCGCACACTAAACCCAGCGGAGTCAGCGCTACTCGGCCGCGAGCGGCACCGGCTCCACCGAAATATGCACCTTGCCCTCGGACTTGCGGGTGAACTTCACCCGTCCGTCGACCAACGCGAAAATCGTGTGATCGCGGCCCAGCCCGACATTGCTGCCGGGATACCACTTGGTGCCGCGCTGACGCACCAGGATGTTGCCCGCAATCACTTTCTCGCCGCCAAACTTCTTGATGCCGAGCCGCCGTCCCTCTGTATCGCGCCCGTTGCGCGAAGACCCGCCCGCCTTCTTATGTGCCATGACAGACTACTCCTCGGTCTCTTCAGCCGCCGCCGGCGCCCCGCCGTGGGGTTCAGCGCCTGAACCCGAAGCCGCCGGCGCCCCGCCGTGTGATTCAGCGCCTACACCCGGAGCAACCGTCTCCGCCGGCGCGTCACCCGGGGCGGCCTCCGCACCACGTCCCGCCGACTCCGTCGCGCCCGACTCCGCCCGAGCGCTCGCGCCCGCCTCCGCCCCCGCGGCCGCGCCAAAAGTCTGGCCGTTGGCACTGATGCCGCCGATCCGCAGCACCGTCACATGCTGGCGGTGACCGTTGCGCCGGCGGCTGTTCTGCCGGCGCCGCTTCTTGAAGATGATCACCTTGTCCAACCGGTCCTGCGCGATCACCGTCGCCGTCACCGACGCATCGGCGACTACCGGCGACCCGAGCGTCAGGTTACCGTCCACCCCGACCGCCAGCACATCTTTGAACGTCACGGTACCGCCCGCCTCGGCATCCAGTTTTTCGACTTTCAGCACCGCGTTGGGGGTAACGCGATACTGCTTTCCGCCGGTGCGGATGACAGCGAACATGGGACCAAACTTTCCAGACACTCGTTCCAGGCAACAGAGGACACCCGAGGCGCTGAACCACCCCGGCGACCGGAACCGCGCCTTATAGCCGCAAGCGCCGCTCTGTCAACCGCCAATGCCGCCAAAATACCAAGCCAGTCAGCAACTTGCCGACCTCACCGCAACAACACCCCGTCACCTTGCCGCCCTCACCGCGATGAGGGCGCCCTCGCGAGCGGACCGCCAACCCGGCTTGACAGCCCGCCGCGGAACCGGCCCGCTTCCCCCAACCAAACCAACCGGAGGATCACCCCATGGCACTACTGGACGGCAAGGTCGCGATCATCACCGGCGCCGCATCCGGCATCGGCGCCGCCACCGCCCAGGTGCTGGCGCGCGAAGGCGCTAGGCTGGTGCTGACCGACATCGACGACACCGCCGGCGCCGCGCTCGCCAAGCAGCTCAGCGCCACCTACCTGCACCACGACGTCACCCAGGAAGACGGCTGGCCGGCGGTGGTCGCCGGGGCGGAACGCTTCGGCCGGCTCGACATCCTGGTCGCCAACGCCGGCATCGGCATCATGGGCAGCGCCATCGACATGTCGCTCGCCGACTGGCGCCGCCAGATGGCGATCAACGTCGATGGCGTGTTCCTTTCGGTCAAATACTGCATCCCGGCGATGCGCCGCGCCGGCAACGGCGGGTCGATCGTCATGCTGTCCTCGGTTGCCGGCCTGCGCGGGTCGGCCGGCCTGGCCGGCTACAGCGCGACCAAGGGTGCGGTGCGGCTGTTCGCCAAGTCGATGGCGCTGGAATGCGCCCAGGCCGGCGACGCCATCCGCGTCAACTCGGTGCACCCCGGAATCATCGCCACCCCGATCTGGACCAAGATCCCGGTTGGCCAGAACCGCCCGATCGACCCCTACGCCGTCGCCGAAAACACCGTCCCGCTCGGCAAGGCCGGCGAGGCGTCCGAAATCGCCGACGGAATCCTGTTCCTCGCCTCCGAAATGTCCAGCCACGTCACCGGATCGGAACTGGTCATCGACGGCGGCATGACCGCCGGCCGCATCACCCGCCTGGCGCAGTAGGCTGGTTCCAGATCATCCAGGAAGTCGGATTCGTCCGCATCATCGATATTTGCGAGCGAACCATTTCCATATTCCCGCCACACCGAAACGCGGCTTCCTTCCGCAGGAATGAAGACAAGCCTCCTGTCGATCCCCAATCCACGCAGGCAAGTCGGTCCTGGGATAAGAACTTTCCTCGCTCCGCACACGCAGCCCTGGCCGTTTATGCGGCCCGGCGCGGCCGCCCGAGCAGCGTAATCACCACCCACACTTCGCCGGGCACCGCGGTTTCGCCGCGACACCAGTTCGACACGCTGCGCAGGATTGTCGGGAACGAGCGCGGGTCCCCCAGGGCTTGCATTTCCCGGGCAAAGGCACTTTGCGAAAACCCCAGCCGGTCAAGCGCCGCCCGAAAGTCAGCAGCGGCTTTGTCGCTCATGCCGCTGCTGCGGCCGTGTCGGTGTTGCGCAGCCGGACGCTGGTGATCTCAATCGCAATCGGGTTGCCATCGGTATCGAATTCAACATACACGCCGGGCGCGACTTCTTGTGAACCGTCATATTTCGCGGTTTTTGGGCCGAACTTGACGTGCAGCACGTCAGCCTCGGGGTCATAGTTCGTCTGGATCATTGTCTTGCGCCTCTATCCCATGTCGCCGTCACAACAAAAACGTCATCCCCGTCCAGCCGGTGCACAACTCGCAAAATCCTTCCGCCAAATTCAGGGATTGCTTTGAACGAGCGGCTCAGCAGGGGATTGGCGTCGGGGCTCCGCCAATCCGGGGCGGCAATCGCGGTTTCGACGTAGGCCAGGAGGATACCGCGACCGCCCATCTCATCCGCTACGTGTTTGCTCAGCTCTATCAAGAGAGTACTATGAAGGGATTTCGTATATCCGTCAACGAAACCTTTTTCGTAAAAGGTTAAAGCGCGCGGGCGAAAGCCGATTCCAAACGCCCTACCGGATATCTGCGAATACTTGTCAATCTGCTCGGTCGAGGTAGGCCCTGAAACTACAATTTGTATTGAAAAAATTGCCCAACGAAGCCCGTCGCCCCCTCGGGCCCGAACGCGGCCCTGAGCCGGCAGACACTGGGCCGGCAGACACTGGGCCGGCAGACACTGGGCCGGCAGACACTGGGCCGGCAGACATTGCGAGCAAAGTAGCGACGCGGCATTCTCGGCGCGGCGGCTTGCCCCGCGTCGTCGCCTGCCAATTAGCTTCAAGGCTAGTATCGGCCACCGCGGCGCCCCTGTGTGGCGCTTTTTCGGCGGAAAGGAAAGACATGGACCTGATCATCCGCAACGCCCGCCTGCCCGCCGGCCCAGTCGTCGATATCGGCATCGCCAACGGCAAGATCGTTGCGATCGATCCAAACCTCGCCGCCGACGCCCGGCAATACCAAGCCGACGGCAACCTCACCTGCGCCGGCCTGGTGGAAACCCACATCCACCTCGACAAGACCCGCATCATCGACCGCTGCCCGCCCGAGGACGGCCGCAACGCCAACGCCGTGCCCCGCGTCGCCGCCGTCAAGTCGAGCTTCACCGAACAGGACGTCTACCAACGCGCCAGCACCACCCTGGAAGCCTGCATCAAGCACGGCACCCAGCGCATGCGCGCCCACACCGAACTCGACGCCGGCGTCCAGATGCGCAGCTTCAACGCCCTGGAACAACTCCGCCGCGACTACGCCTGGGCGATCGACATCGAACTGTGCGTGTTCCCCCAGGAAGGCCTAACCAACAACCCAGCCTCCGACCAACTGCTGGTGCAAGCCCTGCAACGCGGCGCCCGCGTCATCGGCGCCGCACCCAACTACGACCCCGACAAATCCGCCCACATCCACCGCATCTTCGACCTCGCCCGCGAGTACGACGCCGACATCGACATGCACCTCGATTCCGGCAACAGCCCGGCCGACATGGACATCCACCTGGTCTGCGAACTGACCCGCAAATACCGCCTCGGCGGCCGGGTCGCGGTCGGCCACGGCTGCAAATACTCCACCCTGCCGCCCGCCGACCTGCGCACCCTGGCCGCCGAGATCGCCGACGCCGGAGTCGCCGTCAGCGTGCTGCCGGCCACCGACCTCTTCATGATGGGCCGCGACCAGGACCACAGCGTGCGCCGAGGCGTCGCCGACGCCAACCTGCTGGTCGAAAACGGCGTCAACTGTTCGATCTCGTCGAACAACATCCTCAACCCGTTCACCCCGCTGGGCGACGGCAACCTGGTCCGCATCGCCAACATGCAGGCCAATGTCTGCCAGGTCGGCGAACCGCACCGCCTGCGCGACTGCTTCGCCATGCTGACCGAGCGTTCCGCCAAAATAATGAACCTGCCCGACTACGGCATCGCCCTCGGCAACCCCGCCGACATAGTGATATTCGACGCCACCACCCCCGAACAGGTCATCGCCGAGGTCAAGCCACCCCTGGTCGCCTTCAAGCGCGGCGCCCTGACCATGACCCGACCAAGAGCGGAGCTGCACCGGCCATGAAACTGTCCGACATCGCCCAGGTCGTCCGCAGCAAGAACGCCGGCCCCCGGCGCCTGACGCTCGACATCATGCTGGCCACCGACGCCGACTACCACCGCGTCACCCAATCCCCCGCGCTCACCGCCGAAAATATCGCCCGCCTGTACCGAGTGCCCCCGGAACAGGTCACCCTCATCCCCTACCCGGTCGGCCGCGCCATCAAGATCGTCATGCCCCGCACCATCATGGCAGGCGATCCAGGTGACTACGACGTCTACGGCGCGCAACAGCACGCCCCGTTGCTGGGGATCGAGATATGACCGCCTCCGCCCGCATCATCGCCGAACTCCGCCAAACCCCCCGCCCGCTCCGCCTGCTCGGGGCCTCCGGACAACTCGGCTACGGCATCCCGGCGGCATCGTTCCAAGCCGGCATCGACCGCCACCCGGACCTGATCGGGGCCGACATGGGATCGATCGACATCGGCCCCACCTACCTCGGCAAGGGCGAGATGGCGACCGCCCCCGAGGCCACCCGCCGCGACCTCCGCCGCGTGCTGCTAGCCGCCCGCCAACTCGACGTCCCGCTGGTCATCGGCACCGCCGGATCGGCCGGCGCCGCCCCCCACCTCGACGCCACCCTGGCCATGCTGCGCGACATCGCCACCGCCGAAAAACTGCACTTCCGCATGGTCTCGATCCGCGCCGACATCCCCCGCGCCCTGCTGCAGGACGCCGTTCGTTCCGGCAAAGTCACCAGTTTCGACGACATGCCCGACCTCACCGCCGAAGACATCACCGAAGCCGCCCAAATCGTCGGCCAGATGGGCATGGGACCATTCCGCCACGCACTGCAAGCCGGCGCCGACATCATCGTCGCCGGCCGAGCCTGCGACACCGCGATCTTCGCCGCGCTGCCGGCAATCCTCGGCTTCCCGGTCGGCCTCGCCATGCACATGGCCAAGATCATCGAGTGCGGCTCGCTATGCTGCGTCCCCGGCGGCCGCGACCCGATCCTCGCCGAACTCGACCACGACGGCTTCGTGCTGGAAAGCATGCACCCCGAACGCAGCGCCACCCCCACCTCGGTCGCCGCCCACAGCCTGTACGAGCAAGCCGACCCGTTCAGCATGCGCGAACCCGACGGCGCGCTCGACTTGACGCACGCCCACTACCAGGCGATCGACGACCGCCGCACCCGGGTCAGCGGTGCAACCTGGCGCGACACCACGCAACCAACGATCAAACTGGAAGGCGCTACGAAGATCGGCGAACGCGCGGTGCTGCTATGCGGGTCCGCCGATCCCAGGTTCATCGCCCAATGCAAAACGCTGCTGCCCAAAGTCGCCGATTTGGTCCAAACCCTGGTCTCGGAATCCCGCCCGCCCGACTACACACTGCGCTTCCGCGTCTACGGCATCGACGGCGTCCGCATGGTGGTGCCGGACAACGAACCGGCCCCCAACGAAGTCTTCATCATGGCCGAGTGCATCGCCGCCACCCCCCAGCGCGCCGCCGAGGTAGTCCGCACCTGCAAGCAATACCTGCTGCATTTCGGCTACCCCGGCCGCCTGTCCACCGCCGGCAACCTGGCCTTCCCGTTCACCCCACCCGAGGTCTCACTCGGCCCCGCCTACCGCTTCAGCGTCTATCACCTGCTGCAAGTCGATGACGCCGACGCGCTATTTCCCATCGCAACAGAAACGACCTGAGCAAGCCCGCGCTACTTCACCCGCACCAGTCGATACGGAAAGAAATTGTCCGCCGGCTGCGCCACATCGACATTGTCCTTCATCGCCCACACGATCACCTGCTGATGCAACGGAACCGTCGCCACATCCGTCTGCACGATCTTGATCGCCTGGTCGATCATGTCGTCCCGCTTCTTCTGGTCGGTCTCCACCCCGATCTTGTCGGTCAGCGCATCCAGTTCGGGGTTGGAATAGCCGCCGGAGTTGACCTCGCCCCGCTTGCCGTTGCGCGTTCCCAGCAGCGTATACAGCACGTTGTGGGCATCATACGTCGCCGGCGTCCAGCCCAGCATATAGAAGTCGGTATTATAGTTCGGCGCCAGTATCTTGTTGAAGTACTTCGACTTCGTCTGCGCGTTCAAATCGACCTTGATGCCAGTCCGAGCCAGCATCGAAACAATCGCGGTGCAGATCTGCTCGTCCATCACATAGCGGTCGTTCGGACAGTCCAGCGCCACCCGAAATCCGTTCGCATAACCCGCCTCAACCATCAACTGCTTCGCCTTCGCCAGGTCGACCTTCGGCCGCACATCCAGCGCCGCGTTGTAGCCATTGACCCCGGGCCCCCACATCTCCCACGTCGGGTGCCCCAGCCCCAACATCACCCGGCTGGCGATCGCCGGCTCATTGATCGACAGCGCCACCGCTTCGCGCACCCGCCGGTCCTTGAACGGGTTCTTGCCCTTCACGTCCGACGTCGCCAGTTCCGCCCGGTCCTGGTTGAACCCCAGATAGATCGTCCGCAGCTCCGGCGTTTCCAGCACCTTCAAACCCGAGGCCTGCTTGATCCGCGCGATGTCCTGCGGCGGCACGGTGTAGATCATGTCCACCTCGCCCGACAGCAGCGCCGCCACCCGGGTCGGCGCCGACGCGATCACGTCGAACTCCACCCGGTCCAGGTTCCCCTGTGGCTTGTCCCACCACAGCGGGTTCTTCTCCACCACCGTCTTCCGGTCCGGCTCCCGCGACACCAGCTTGAACGGTCCGGTGCCCATCGCATTGTGCAACGCGTAATTGTCTTCCTTGCCGATCGTCACCGGCTTCGTCGCGTTGTGTGCCTCGCACCACGCTTTCGACATGATCAGCATGTTAGTTTGTTCTTGCAGGAAGATCGGGTCCGGAACAGTGGTCTCGAAGTCCACCGTCAGGTCATCGACCTTGCGCGCCTCCTTCACCGGCGACATCGGCGCGCGCATCGACGAATCCGGCGCCAGGATCCGCTTCAGCGTGAACACCACATCGTCGGCGGTGAACGGCGACCCGTCCTGCCACTTCACCCCGGGCCGCAGATGAAACCGCCACACTGTCGGCGACGTCTGCTCCCACGACACAGCCAGCGAAGGCTCCAGCCCCAGCTTGGCGTTGCGCCGCACCAGAGGCTCGTAGATGTTGGACAGGAAACTAAGCTGCACCGTCTCCTGCCGGGTCGCCGGGTCCATCGCGTTGACATCGCCATCATTAGCCCAGCGCAACACCGCGGCCTCGGCCGTCGGTGGCGTGACAGCGGACGCCGTCAAGGCGGCCAGAAGCGCCATCGCGGATAGCGGCAAACGCGGCATACGATTGTTCTCCAAGGTTTTCGTCGCTGGTTCTTGTCGCTCCAGCCCAATCGCACGAAGTTAGCCCGGCCGCACCGCGCCAAACAAGAGAGACCGCGCCAAACAACAAAGACCGCGGCCAATAAAAGAGACCGAGCATGCAATTTGATCCCCAGACCGACATCCTGGGCCTGGTCGACGTCCAGCCCACCTTCATGCCCGGCGGTGAACTCGCGGTCGCCGACGGCGACGCCATCGTGCCGATCGTCAACCGTCTGCTCGGCCGTTTCGACCACGCCTTCGCCACTCAGGACTGGCACCCCGCCGGCCACGCCTCCTTCGCCAGCGCCCATCCCGGCCGCCAACCATACGACACCATCCGGATGCCCTATGGCGACCAGATCCTGTGGCCCGATCACGCCATCGCCGGCACCCCGAACGCCACCATCCACCCGGCGATCCAGCAGACCCGCATCCAGGTGATCATCCGCAAGGGCTTCCATCGCGCCCTCGACAGCTATTCCGCGTTCTTCGAGAACGACCGGCAGACCCCCACCGGCCTGGAGGCCTGGCTGCGCCAGCGCGGCTTCACCCGGCTGTTCCTGTGCGGCCTCGCCACCGATTTCTGCGTCGCCTGGTCGACCGAGGATGCCATCCGCCTCGGCTTCTCGGTCACCATCATCCAGGACGCCTGTCGCGGCATCGCCCTGCCCACCGCGCCAGGCCGCACCACAATGGATGACGCCCGCGACAGGCTAATCGCCCTGTGTGCCGGGTTCATCGAAAGCCGCGAGCTGCACCCCATATAACACGCACGCCGCCACACCGGCGCGAACGAACCACCATCGACCGGACATGACCAACCGCCTCGCCTGCCGCCTTATCGGCCTGATCCTCTTGCTGCTGCCGCTCCAGCCATCCCAGGCCGCCACACCCCGATCGGCCATCCCTGCACCAACCGGGTTGTGGCTCACCCCGGGGCGCGGCGCCGTGGTCGCCATCTCATTCTGCGGCGCCGACCTCTGCGGCCGCTTCGTCGGCTTGTTCCTTGACCGCCCGACCGACCCGATGCCGGTCGATTATCGCGGCATCTCGCAGTGCCACCTGCTGCTGATCACCGACGCCAGGCAGGTTCGCCCCAACCTGTGGAAAGGCCACATCACCGATCCGCGCAACGGCCACGTCTGGGGCGTCGAGCTTCACCTCGACCCAAACGGCAACCTCGCCTTGCGCGGCTTTTTCGGTGTCCCGCTGCTGGGCCACACCCAGACCTGGACCCGATACCCCGGACCAACGCCGGCGGACTGCCGCATCGGCCCCCGCGCCGCGATCGCCGTGGCAGGCCGGCCCTCGCCGCACGGGCAAACCATCCCAAGATAGGCCGATCAGCAACCCCGCCGGCCAATCCGGAGCATTCCGCGCTTCATCTCGACCCCACAACGTGGCACACTGCGAGTGCAACGATTGCCGTCGGAAAGCATCACCTTTGACCCAACCAACCACGGTTTCCACCGCCGCTCGGACCGCTCCGACCGGCATAAGCGGCGCCGGGAACATTCCCAGCCAACCATCGCCCGTCGCGATCCCTCCCACCAACGTCCAGCCGCCCATCCCGCATCGCCAGGCGCCCGGCCGGTGAGCACCTACCTGGTCACCGGCGGCGCCGGCTTCATCGGCTCCCACCTGTGCGACGCCCTGATCGCCAGCGGCGACACCGTGCGCGTGCTGGATGACCTGTCGACCGGCCTCCGATCCAACCTGCCGCCCGCCGCCACCCTGATCCAGGGCGACGTCGCCGACCCGGCGGCAGTCGCCGCAGCCATCGCAGGCGTCGATGGCTGTTTCCATCTCGCCGCCATCGCCTCGGTCGAAAAAGGCGTCACCGACTGGCTCGGCACCCACCACGCCAACCTCACCGGCACCATCACCCTGTTCGACGCGATCCGCCGCCAGGACCGCCCGATCCCCGTGGTTTACGCCTCCTCCGCCGCGGTTTACGGCGACGCCGCCCACGTTCCCATCGCCGAAACCGACCCCTGCCGGCCATTGTCAGCCTACGGCGCCGACAAATACGGCTGTGAGCTGCATGCCAGGGTTGCCAGCCACGTCCACCGCATACCCACCGTCGGCCTGCGCTTCTTCAACGTCTACGGCCCGCGCCAGGACCCGAAATCCCCCTATTCCGGCGTGATTTCGATATTCTGCCAACGCATCGCCGCCGCCGGATCGCTGAAAATCTTCGGCGACGGTCAGCAGACCCGAGATTTCATCTACGTCGCCGACGTGGTCCGCGCCCTGCTCGCCGCCATGGCCCTGCGCCCGGCCGATGCGCCGGTGTTCAACGTCTGCACCGGCACCGCAACCTCGGTCGAGGCCCTGGCCCGCCTGATCGCCGACCTCACCGGCCACTCACTCGATGTCGAGACCGCCCCGCCGCGCGCCGCTGAAATCCGCCACTCCGTCGGCGCCCCCAACCTTGCCAACAGCATCCTGGGCCTGCCACAGCGCGTGAAGCTGCGCACCGGCCTGGCCGACGTACTGGCCTGGATCAACGGCTCAGCGGCCTGATCGCGGCGTGCGGGAACTCCTCTCCGCCATGCTCCTGCCGCCGACCGGCCTGGTCATCCTGGCCGTCGCCGGCCTGACCATGCGCGCCGGCTGGCGCCGCTTCGGCCGCCGCCTGACCTGGACTGCCCTGATCGCCCTCATCCTGCTCGGCATGCCGATCGTCTCCAACACCATGCTCCGCGCGCTCGAGCCCAACCTGATGACAACCCGGCCCGCCGACCATCCGCCGCGGGCCATCGTCGTCCTCAGCGCCGACGAAACCCGCACCGACCAGGAAAAACTCGGCGCCCGGCCAGGGCTGCTCACCCTCGACCGGCTGCGCACCGCGGCCATGATGCATCGACGCACCGGCCTGCCGATCCTGGTCAGCGGCGGCGTCCCGCGGCCGGGCGACGCGTCCGTGGCGGCAGTCATGGCGCAAAGCCTGCAAGACGATTTTCGCACCCCGGTGCGCTGGGTCGAGCCGAAATCCGCCGACACTTGGCAAAATGCCCGCTTCAGCGCCGACATCCTGCGCGCCGACGGCATCGACTCGATCTATCTGGTGACCCATTCCTGGCATATGCGCCGCGCCATTCTCGCCTTCCGGCAAGCCGGACTGACGGTTACCGCCGCGCCCACCGACCTGGATGCCCCGCCCCGGCTCGATCTCGGCGACTTTATTCCCCGCGTCAGCGCCTGGCAGACCGGCTATTACGCGCTGCACGAATGGATCGGATATGCCTTCTACACGATGCGCTGACCTCCAGATCGTCGCCACCCTGGACCACCTGCCGCCCGAGGCACTGGCGCTGCTCGACGACGCCCCCGGCATCTTCGCCAGCCGGTCGTGGTGGCAAGTCGTGCTGGCGCACGCGATGCCCGCTGGCGCGACCCCCGCCTTCGTGCTGATCCGTTCGGCCGGGCGCGTCGTGGCGCTGCTGCCGCTGCTGCGCACCGCCAACCGGCTGACCAGCCTGACCACGCCGTATAGCTGCGACTACACCCCGCTACTCGCCGCCGGCCTCGACCCGCCCACCCGGCTCGCCGCCATGACCGCCTTCGCCAGGTTCTGCCGCACCCATGGCACTGTCCGCCTCGACGCCCTGCCCGCCGAATCCGACGCCCTGACCGATCTGCAAGCCGGCGCCCGCCAAGCCGGCATGCGCGTCCTGCGCTTCGAGCATTTCGGCAACTGGTACGAAGAGGTGAACGGCCTCGACTGGTCAGCCTACCTGCACCGCCGCCCCGGCGCGCTGCGCGAGACCATCCGCCGCCGATTGCGCCGCGCCGAGAAACTGCCCGACTCCCGATTCGACCTGCTCACCCGGCCGGACCAGCTCGACATCGCAGCCCAGGCGTTCGAATCCGTCTACCGTCGCAGTTGGAAGCAACCCGAACCGTTCGCCAGCTTCAACGTCGCCCTGATGCGGGCAATGGCGGCTCAGGGCCTGCTGCGCTTCGGCGTCTGGTGGATCGGCGCCGACCCGGTCGCGGTGCAGATCTGGGTACTGAAGCACGGCAACGCCATCGTGCTGAAACTGGCCCATGACGAGGCATTCAAGGCGCACTCCCCCGGCACCGTGCTGACCGCGCTGATGCTGCGCCACCTGCTCGACCACGACCGCGCGGGCCAAATCGACTTCGGCCGCGGCGACGATGCCTACAAGCAGGGCTGGGCCACCCAGCGCCGCCAGCGCATCGGACTGCTGCTGGTCAACCCCCGAAGTTCCGCCGGCGCGGCCCAGCTGCTGCGCCACGCCGCCGGACGCATCCGCGACGCTCTACGCCAGCGACGCGCCAAAGCCTGCTCGCGGCCGCCAGCCTGACGGTCAGCCCGCCGGCGCTTTAACGCCTGAACTGGGCAACATCGCCGGCAACCGCACCGACCGAACCCGATGAAGCCCGGCCCGCAACAACAGACCAGGCGACCAGACCGGGCCGCCGACCGCCCAGATCTGCTGCTGCGTCCCGCCGGCGAGGCTGACCTTGTAACGATCATCCCCGGCCAGGAAGTCATAGGCCGCCAGCCCCTGCTCGCTCGCCATTCGGATTGCCTGATGGTGGCACGTCAACCCCGGCTTGGCCGCCGCGGTCGCCGCCCGATAGGCGAACCCGCTCTGATACGCCAGCATCCGCCCGCGATGGACGAAATTATACAGAATTCCGATCACCGTCCCGCCGCACGTCACCTTCAGCAAAGCCGCTTCGCCGAGCGGCATCGCACTAGCGATCAACTGCCCATGAAACCGCCGGAAGAACGGCGTGGCAAAGCAGCCCGGCTCGCCGCGCGACCGCCACGCCGCCTGGTGCAGCACCGCCATCTCATCCAGCATCGCCCACGCCATCGCCACCGAGTCCGCCCGCTGCACCACGATCGGCCCATCGCGCTGGTAGATCCGATCGGAACGGCGGATCTGCTGGCGAGTGTTCGCGCTGCGCTCCGCCAAATAGTCCCTGCCCGAGTCACGCAGTCCGGCCAGATCAACGAAAGGCGAGGCCTGCGATCGCTCCACCCGAACCAACCCCGCCACCCGCCGCAGCGCCGCCAACTCTGCCCCGCTCACCCCCGGCAAGACTACCTCATACCGAGACGTCACCGCGCGCAGACACCGCTCGGTCAGCTCCCGCGCCCGCCCCGCCTCGGCAACCACGCCGTTCTGCTCCACCCAAGGACTGTCGCGATCCGCCGAACCGCTCGCCCCCATATACAGCACCGCCGGACCCGGCCAGCGCCGCACCCGGTTGAACAAAGCCAACGCAACGATACGTCCCGCCTCGGTCGCCGTCACCAGCACCGGGTCATCAAACCGCTCCGCCGCCAGACACCCCACCCAGGTCCAGCTCTGGAAAAACGATAGTTCAGAGCGCTGTTCAAGTTCCCGCCAACACCGGCACAGTTCGGTGAAATCCGCGACCCCGCTGACCCGAACCGCGGTCATCACGGCGCCGGCCGCACCCCCACCACGGCATCCCGTCCGCCCCCCGCCACTGCGTCCTGCCCAGCCACTGCGTCCTGCCGGGCCACTGCGTCCTGCCGGGCCACTGCGTCCTGCCCGGCCACTGCCGTTGGGTCCTGCCCGGCCACTGCCGTTGGGTCCAGCTCGGCCGCTGCGTCTTGACTGGCCGCTGCGTCCAGCCCGCCGCCGGCCAATGCGTCCAGCCCCATCGCTGCGCCCTGCCCGGCCGCCGCCACCGCGTCCCGCCGCACCACTGCACCCTGCCCAACCCCCGCCACTGCGTCCCGCCCAGCCTCCGCCAACGAATCGCACCCCCCGCGCCACAACGCCGCATGCGCCGCGAACATCGCCGACTGATCGAAATCCCGCCGCGCCTTCGCCAGGTTGGCCGCCCCGATCCGGAGGCACAGATCGGGGTCGGCCATTAACCCTCCAAGCGCCACCGTCAGCGCCGCATCGTCCAACCGCGTCACGTAAGGCACGTTCTCCGGCGTCAGCATCAGCCCGACATCCCCGACATCGGTGGAAACCACCGGCAGCCCGCTGGCCATCGCCTCGATCACCGACAGCGGCATCTGTTCGGTGTCCGACGACAGCGCGAAGATGTCGAACTGGGCATAAAGCCCCGATGTGTCCCGATGATGACCGGCAAAATGCACCCGCTCAGACACCCCCAGCGCGGCGGACAGCGACTCCAGCGCGCCACGCTCGGGCCCATCGCCGACCACCACCAGCCGCCCCGACGGCAGCATCGCGAGCGCGCGCAGCAGCCGAGCGATGTTCTTCTCCGCCCGCAACGCCGCCACGGTACCGATCACCGGTTGCCCCCAACCACCCCCGTAACCACCCCCCAAAACACCCCGCGAAGCGCCCCTGGAACCACCCCACGAAGCGCCACCCGAACCGCGCCTCGATAAACGCTGGCCACCGTCGGTCGCGAATCGCGCCAGGTCGATCCCGTTCGGCACGTAGCGGACGACGCCCGGCGGCAGCTTCCAGATGTCCGTGGCGATCCGCACCAGCCGGCGCGAGGGCAGCACCACCGGCGTCCGACGCAGCACCACCCGCCGGGTCAGCACGCGCCTGGCAATCTGCGCCTCATGCTCCTCCGGCCCAAAACCATCGACCACATGCAGATGCCGGGTCACCGGCACGATATTGGCCAGCGCGAACTCGATCGCCCCCCAGTTGCAGGTCACCAGCACATCCGGCCGCCACGCCCGCAACAGCCCCCGATAGTGCCAGGCATTCAAGACCATCGCGCCCTTGGCCGCCGCGACACCGGGGAACATCACATCCAGATCCGGCCGCAACCGCTCCCGGCACGCCAGGTCGCCATCCAGGGCCACCACGATATGGCGAAACGCCGGCCCGAAATGGTTGGCGATGGCGGCAAACCGCACCTGAGCGCCACCCACGGCAAAGCTCGGAAACACATGCGCGACCAGCGGTGCCCTGCCCTCGCCCGTTAGTCCGGTCGCCCCATCCACGTCAAAACATCCTCAGCTTGTCGGCACCCGACCGATACCGCAGACTCTTTCGCTGACGCAATGCTTTCCGCATTCAGCGCACCTGCGCCTGACGCAATGACGATTTCATCCCCGCCGCCTACCGTCCCCACCCCGCAACTACCCACCGCCGCTACCGCCGCACCGCCATCACGATCCGATTGGTATTCGTGCCCCCACGATTGTTCCCCACTCCCCAGCAATTCGCCGTCTTGGTGAAACTCTGCTGGTTCACCATCACCCCCAACACATCGAACGGCAGCCCCTCGATCGCCGCCGCGACGTGACGCTCCAGCAAAACCCGCCCGCCGCGCACCTCGCCCACCTCGAACGCCACCACCCCACCCGGCCGCACCACCCGCGCGAACTCCTGGAATCCACGCCGGACGAAACCCTGCCACGCCAGCACGTCCCGGTGCCGGTCGATCCGCACCCGCCCCGCATCGATCCCGGCAAACCAGCAGCGCAGCCAGTTGTCACCCGCGTAATCCACCACATCGAGGAACGGCGGAGACGTCACGATCAGATCCACCGACGCATCGGCCAGCTCCGGCGTCTGCTCGGCCGCCCCGGTCAACAGCAGCGCCGGAGGATGCGGCGGCGGCGCCCCGTCGGCCAGCAGGCTCACCGTCTTCTTCAGGATGATCGCCCGCACATCCCGCAGCGGCGGAACCTGCCCGCGCGCCGCATTGATCTTGCGCTGCGACCCAGCCGAGACCGCCTGGTTCGGCGGCATCGTATAGACCGAAAAGAACCCGGCGGAGTGCCCGCTCAGCCGGTTGATCGCCACCATCCGGATCCACTGATCCACCGCATCCAGCACCGGCCGCTCCAGCAGCCACGCCCGCAACGCACTGATCTGGCGCAACGTGTCGGGATGATAGAACGCCAGCAGATCGGCCTCCGCCGGATCCGCCGCCGCGCCGGACAGATCGATCTCCGCCAGCCGCGCCAGCACCGCGGCGACCGACGGGGGATCCAGCCGAGGCGCGCACAACATCGCACTCAACGGGCTGACGTCATTGGCCGCCGGCGCACGGCCCAGCAACGCCGCCTGCACCGCCGTGGTGCCACGGCCGGAAAACGGATCGAATACCCGATCCCCCGGTTCGGTCAGCCGCTCGATGAAAAATCCCGGAAGCTGGCCCTTGAAGCAGGCGCGGTAACTGATCTCATGCAGGCTGTGCCCGCGCCGCTGCCCGGCGGTCCAGAACGCATTGACGAAATAGCACAGCCCGCCCTGCTCGAACGTGACCGTTGGCACGCCATCGAAGCTGAACCGACGCAGCCCCTCGACGAAGTCCGCAACCCGGGGCTGAACCGTAGGCGACAGACCCAGCTCCCGCGCCGCGTTCAGCGCAGGAATGGATTGGCCGCCTTCTCCGCCCCGATGCTCGACCCCGGACCATGCCCGCACAGGAACGACAGATCGTCGCCCAGCGGCAACAACTTGGTCTTGATCGCCGCGATCAGCGCGGCGTGGTCGCCATACTCGAAGTCCGTCCGTCCGACCGACCCCTGAAACAGCACATCGCCCACCAGAGCGAACCGCGCCGCCGCGTTGACGAACACCAACGACCCCGGCGTGTGCCCCGGGCAATGCAGCACGTCGAAGCGATGCCGCCCCAGCGCCAGCACGTCACCCTCCGCCATCCAGCGATCCGGCGTCACATTGCGCGCCTCGAACCCGAAACCAGCCGCCTGTTCGGCGATCCCGTCCAGCAGAAACCGGTCGCGCAAGTCCGGCCCCTCGATCGGCACCGGCTGCCCCAACCGCTCCCGCAACGCATCGCGCAAACTCGCCGCCCCGCCGGCATGGTCCAGGTGGCCATGGGTCAGCACGATCTTCTCGATCGCCGCCCCGGTTTGCTCGACCGCCGCCAGGATCCTGTCCACGTCGCCGCCCGGATCGACCACCATGCCAACCTTGCTGGCCTCGTCCCACAGGATCGAGCAGTTCTGCTGGAACGGCGTCACCGGCACGATCGCACCACGCAACCTGCTCTTACCGCCCGCGGTCGTGCCCCCGCCGGTCATGTCAGTGCAGTTTCGGTGACTTCAGGAAACTCGCCCGATCCGCTGAACGAACCGACACCCGCTTCGGCGACCCGTCGCGCTCGAGCCGCAGCCGCACCTCAGCCCCGGCACTGCCCGACGACCAGACTCGTCGCCACAGCCCCGCCAGGTCCGGGATTTCCTCGTCGTTCACCGTCAGGATCCGGTCGCCCGCGCGCACCCCCGCCTGCTCCGCCGGACCGTTGTCCGACAGCCCGCCCACCATCAGGGTTTCGTCCGACTCGGTGGCATACAGCCCGAGCCACGGCCGAGCCGGGCGGTTCACCCGGCCATAGCTCAGCAGATCTTCCATGATTGGCGCCAGCAGCCCGATCGGCACCACCATGTTCATGTCCAGCCGCCGACCCTTGCCGTCGCCCTGCTGCAAGATCAGCGACCCGACGCCCATCAGCTTGCCATCGCCGCCGATCAGCCCGCAGCCGCCCCAGAACGGATGCGCCGGCGCGGTGAACAGCGCGTCGTCCAGCACGTATTCCCAATACCCGGCGAATTCCTGCCGCCCGACGATCCGCGTCTCGATTGAGTGATGACGCCCGCCACCAGCCGACAGCACCGCCTGATCGCCGACCTTCAGCCGATCCGAATCGCCCAGCTCCAGATGCGGCACCTCCAGCTTGCCCAGCGCCTGCACCAGCCCGAACCCGCTCTCCTGGTCGTACGCCAGCGCATGACCGGGCACCGCCTGGCCATCGTTGGAGGTGATCCACAGCGTCTCCGCCTCGGTGATCAGGTAGCCGATCGTCGCGATCAGCCCGGTGCCCGAAATCACCACCCCGCTGCCCGCCCGTTCGGTGCCCAGCGTGCCGGCGGTAAACGCGTCGGCGGGAACATAGGTCTTCAGGCTGACCACAGCCTTCATCGCCCGTTCGAGGTCGAACGAGAAGTCACTCGGGTCAGGCTGCAGATTGGACGGGATTTCCCAGTCGTCTTTCTTCATGCCTCGACGTCTTCCCTGGTTGGGACGGCCCTTCGGTGGGGTATCGGTCATGCCCCTAGTATATCGGACCTTTCCACCCTGCCGACAATGCCACCATCGGCCCTGCCGACAATGCCACCATCGGCCCTGCCGACAATGCCACCACACGCTCTGCCGACATTGCCACCATCGGCTCTGCCAACATTGCCACCATCGGCTCTGCCGGCAAACCCGACCCCAGCCCCGTCGCCAAATCCGCCCGAAAACACCTGATCACCCGCCGCCCGCCTGACGGTTCGCCGCCAACTCGGCCGCGGAAAGCTGGAATCCGGCGATGATACTGTACGCCGCACCCGTTCTGTCGCCGGAAACCGGCAAGTCCAGGTCGATGTTCGGGCTGGTGATGGTCAAGCGGTCGACGTTGGGCGGAAACGTAAGATGCAGCGGATACACCTTCTTGTCACGCACCGTCTTGCCCTCCGTCACCGCCAGGAACAATGGAACGTCCGCCTGCCGCCCCTTCATCGCCGGCCCACGCTGGATCGAGATCGAAACCTGCACCTTCGCCGCCAGCGTATCTTTGTCATCGCCGAGCTGGCAGCTTCCGTTCACCGCGACCACTCGCGCCTGCAGGATCAGGTCGGTGACGTCATGCGCCGGCCCCGGACCGCCGTAGCGTGTCACATCCGCCAAAGCAGGAATCAGCCTGGGCGTCGGGCACACCGGAGCAAACGTGTTGGCGGTGGGGGCACACCCCAGCAGCGGCAGCATCAGCAACCCGACGCACACAAGGGCGCCGAAACGAAAACCAGAAGACATCAAAAACTCCGCCAGCCGGACCGACTCCGGTAGATCCCGGATGGAGACAGGTCATTGTGCCGGGCGCCGCCGCGATCGGCAATGCGCACCCCACCGCGACCAGCCCATGCGCGCCCCAGCGCGACCCGCCATGCCCGACCCACCATGGCCGCCCCAACGCGACCAGCCATGCCCGGGCGCCGCGACCAGCCCATCAGCGCCCCAGCGCGACCAGTCATGCGCGCCCCAGCGCGACCCGCCATGCCCCCCGCGACCAGTCATGCGGCCGCCGACCGCCCGCACCGATCAGACGCTACAATCCGGCGCGCAGATATTGGCTGGGCACGTCGGGCTGCACGCCCAAGCAACGCGCCGCCCGCCACGGCCACCCCGGATCGGCCAGCATCGCCCGAGCCAGCAGCACCACGTCCGCCCTGCCATTGGCGACGATCTCGGCCGCATGGGTGGGTTCGGTGATCAACCCGACCGCCCCGGTGGCGATCCCCGCCTGCTGGCGAATCGCCTCGGCGAACGGCACCTGATAACCCGGATGCGACGGAATCGTCTGCTCGTGCGACACGCCCCCAGACGAGCAATCGATCAGGTCAACCTGCCCGGTGGCAGCGAGCCTGCGCGCCAGCGCCACGGTGTCCTCGATCGTCAGGCCCCCCGCCACCCAGTCGGAGCAGGACAGCCGCACCCACAGCGGCAACTCCAACGGCCACTGCCCGCGCACCGCCTCGACCACCTCCAGCAGGAAACGCGACCGACCGTCGGCGTCGCCGCCATAGGCGTCGTTGCGCCGGTTCGACACCGGCGACAGGAACGAATGAGCCAGGTAGCCGTGCGCGCCGTGAATTTCCAGGATCTTGAAGCCGGCCTGCCTGGCCATCCTGGCGGTGGCGGCGAATTGGCCGATGATGTCGCCGATCTCACTGCTGGAAAGCGCATGCGGATCGGTCGCGCCCGGAACCGCGGGCAACGCGCTCGGCGCCAGCGGAACCCAGCCGCCCTCGCCCACCGGGATCGGCTTGCCGCCCTGCCACGGCACCTGCGACGACGCCTTCCGCCCGGCATGGGCGATCTGGATCGCCGGCACCGATCCGCATTGCGCGATCACCCCCGCCAGCCGCCCCAACAGCGCCTGGTGCTCGGCATTATACAAGCCAAGGCAATGCGGCGTGATCCGCCCAACCGCCGAGACGTGCGTCGCTTCGGTGAACACGATCCCGGCACCCCCGGCGGCGCGAGCCCCCAGGTGCTGAACGTGCCATTCATTGCCCAGCCCGTCATTGGCACTGTATTGACACATCGGCGAAACCACGATCCGGTTGCGCGCGGTGACCGAGCGAAAGCTGACCGGCTGGAAAAGCAACGGCGTTGACATGCGGCAAGATATCCTCGTTGGACAGCCGACCCGGCGGTAGCCGGATCTCGGGCGCGAATACGCCACGCCCGTATATACCTGCTGCCCCAAGCTTGAAATGTGACCCCGGCGCCGAATGACCTGCGAGCCCGCGATGCTCGGCCCTCGCGCGCCCAATCAGCGCCGACCCCAGACGATGTCCCCGTGCGGGCCATTTCCACCCGAGCGATGAAGCCGCCCATGCCGTAGTCGGAACGACACTGAAACAAGCAGGCCACCGCCCCATGAACATCCTCTCCATCCAATCCTGGGTGTCCTACGGCCACGTCGGCAACGCCAGCGCGGTCTTCCCGCTGCAGCGCCTCGGCGCCGAGGTCTGGGCCATCAACACCGTCCAGTTCTCCAACCACACCGGCTACGGCGAATGGCAGGGCACCGCCTACTCCGGCCAGTCAGTGCGCGACCTGATCGACGGCATCGCAGCCCGAGGCGTGCTGCCACGTTGCGATGCCGTGCTGACAGGCTACGTCGGACAGGCCGACATTGGCGACGCCATCCTGCACGCCATCACCTCGGTGCGCCAAGCCAACCCGGCCGCGCTGTACTGCTGCGACCCGGTGATCGGCGACACCGATACCGGCGTCTATGTCCGCCCCGGGATCGAGGATTTCCTGCGCCTGAAAGCCCTGCCGGCCGCTGACATCACCACCCCCAACCGGTTCGAGATCGAGCGCCTGACCGGGCTCGATTGTTCCACCCTGGACGGGGCGAGGCAGGCACTGCTGCGGCTTCGTTCCATGCTGCGCGGCGGCGGCCCGGCCTGCGTGCTGCTGACCAGCCTGGAGACCGACACCACGCCACCCGATTGCATCGATATGATGACCGCCGCCGGGGACGGGTTCCACCTACTGCGCACGCCCCGCCTGCAACTCAACGTCAACGGTGCCGGCGATGCGATCGCCGCGCTGTTTCTGTTCCACTACTTGCGCAGCAGCAGCGCGGTGGCGGCATTGCAGGCTGCCGGGTCGTCGATCCATGGCGTGCTGCGGCAAACCGCGCAGGCCGGATCTCCCGAAATCCTGACCGTGCCAGCTCAGCAGGAATTCGTCACACCGACTCAGACCTTCAAGCCGACCGCCTGCTGAAGCCAACGCGATCCAGCCCTGAACCCCCTTGCCCAAGACCAGTCAGCAAATAGAAACCCGACCCCGCGCCAGCCCCGGACGTCTGGACGAATCACCGCCGCTACGAGTACATCGCCGATACCGACATCGACTGGAGCCATGCCATGCGAAACATCACCCTGGCGACTTTGACGATCCTTGGTCTGCTCATCGGCGCGGCCAGCATCGCCTCCGCCGCCCCAGCCACCGCTCTGCTCGGTCGCACCACCTTGTCGCAAGCCACGTCGATCCAACCGGCCTATTACTACTGGAACCGCCACCGCTATCGCCACCGCGCCTGGGACCGCCGCCGCCGCCGCTGGCGCTATTACTGAGCGCAAGCCAACCCCGAGGCCGGTCGGTGAACCTGAGCAACCTCAGCCTGACTGTAAGGTTAGGCTGATAAAGCTGCTTGCTCAAACACAGCGAGAGCGCGGTGACCATTTACGGTCACCCTGAAAGCGTTACAGGATCGGCCCCGACCCGCTACTCCGCCAGGAACGCCATCGCCGCCTCGACCCCGCCACGCGCATGCGGCACGCCCTCGATCCGCATCCCCATCTCGACCGCCGCCAACGCCCCCAGCAGCATCGGCTCATTCAAGTCGCCAAGATGCCCGATGCGGAAAATCTTGCCGCCCAGCCTGCCCAGCCCGCCGCCCAACGAAACATTGAACCGGTCCCGAACCGTCTTGCGCAACGAATCGGGGTTGAACCCCTCCGGCATCAGCACCGCGGTGACCGAGTTGGAATACCGTTCCGGCGACAGACAGAACAGCCGTGGCCCATCGTTGCCGGCCCACACCTGAACCGCCCGCCGCGTCGCCTCCGCCAGCCTGGCATGGCGATCGACCACGTTGTCCAGCCCCTCGTCGTCCAGCAGACGGATCGACTCCCGCAGCCCATAGAAAATGTTCACCGGAATGGTGCCGATGAAGCTCTTCTGCACCCGGTTCGCCATCATCGTCCAATCGAAGTAGAAACGATGCAGTTTGGCCTGCCGATGCGCCGCCAGGGCCTTGTCGGACACCCC
Organism: Rhodopila sp.; assembly: GCF_965277825.1. NCBI lineage: Bacteria > Pseudomonadati > Pseudomonadota > Alphaproteobacteria > Acetobacterales > Acetobacteraceae > Rhodopila > Rhodopila sp. The sequence goes on from NZ_OZ255846.1 coordinate 3,907,260, forward strand.
GGTAAAGCTCATGCCGGTCGGCAGCATCAGCCCCTTCTGGCTGCCGCCCACCACGCAATCCACCCCCCACGCATCCATCCGGAACTCCAGCGACCCCAGTGAAGAGATCGTGTCCACCAGCAGCAACGCCGGATGCCCCGCCGCGTCGATCGCCGCGCGAATCGCCGGCAACGGCAGCATCATTCCGGTCGCGGTCTCGTTGTGTACCACGCACACCGCCTTGATCGCCCGTGCGCCGTCGGCCGCCAGGGCCTTGCCGACCTCGCCGATGTCCACCCCGCGGCGCCAGTCGGCCTCCACCACCCGCACCTCCAGCCCATGGCCGCGAGCCATGCTCGCCCACTCCTCGGAGAAATAGCCCGACTCGAGCACCAGGATCACATCCCCCGGCGACAGCAGGTTGGTCAGGCTGGCCTCCCACGCCCCATGACCCGACGCATTGTACATAAACAGATGCTGCTCGGTCTGCAGCACCCGCTTCACGCCATGGAACGCGGCGTCATAAACCTCGACGAACTCCGGATCGTTGAAGTCGATGCTGTTGCGGTCCATTGCCCGCAGCACGCTGTCGGGGATGTTGGTCGGGCCGGGATTGGCAAAGAAATGCCGCCCGCGCGCCCGCGCGACCCCAGACCCCGCGGCCCTGGACCCTGAAGACGCGGATCCTGAAGACTTTGACCCCAAGGGGTTCGACATCGAAGGCTTGGGCATGTGCGACGATCCTATCAAGGTCCTGACCCGCAGGCTTATAGACCATCCTCGCGATCCTACCCCCATCCCGCAAGGGTAGCTGCCATGCCCGGCTGTCCGCCTCCCCCGCTAGTCAACCCCCCCACTTATCCGCCCCTCGCTTGTCCGCCCCCGGGCTTGTCCGCCCAGCTGTCCGTCCCACCGCCGCCAGCGATCACCGCCGCGCGAGGCACCCCGCCAGAACAAAGCCGGACAACCGGTCCACCCACGCGTCATCCACGCCCTCGTTCAGCAGCATGCGCAGGTAAAGCGGACCGAACAGGCCGCTACAGGTGATCTCGACATCCAGGTCGCGCCGCAACTCCCCGGACGCAATACCCCTGGCGATCACCGCACGCACCTCGGCCCGCCTGGGCATCACGAAGCCGGTCAGGAACGCCTCGATGGTCTCCGGGTCACCCTGCCCCTCGGCGATGATGCAGCGAATGATCCGCCCCGCCTTGCCGCGCACCAGGCGCGCGAACCGCCGCAACGTCGCCTGCAGGTCAGCGACCACCGAGTCCGAGGCCGGCACCGCCAGATCCGCCGCCGTCGCCTGCAAGAACCCCTCCATCGCCAGCGCGCCCTTCGATGGCCACCACCGATAGATCGTGCTGCGCGCCACGCCCGACCGCACCGCCACGCCTTCGATCGTGAACCGGCTCAGCCCGCCCTCGGCCAGCAGATCATACGCCGCCGCCAGCACCGACTTGCGAGTGGCATCGCAACGCGGTCGTCCAGGCTGTGATCGTCCGGGCTGCAGTCGTTCAGGCTGCGGTCGTCCGGCCGGTCGGGCGATTTCCGATGACTGCATGACGGGCTCCTACAGGCAATATGGCAACCAATCCGCCAAGACAAGCCATTCCAATACAGCATGTCGCGTATATCCAACGGCACGGGTTGTATGCGCCGGAATCCCGCACACATTCCCCACCGCTACATGGTGTAGCGAAATAGGCGGCACGAGATTCCATGGACCAGGCTACCACAGCGCAAAGAGCGACAACCGGGCGCCCGGAAACCATGCGGGAACCCGTCGGCGCTCGCCGCAAGGGCTGGGTCAAGCGTGCGGCCCTCGGCACCCTCGTGGTGCTGGGCCTGGCCGCGGCGGCGCAATACGGTACCCAGTACTGGCGCACCGGCCGGTTCATGATCGACACCGACGACGCCTATGTGGAGGCCGACAACACGCTGATCGCGCCGCGCGTGCCAGGCTACATCGCCCAGGTCCTGGTCAGCGACAACCAACCGGTCCAAGCCGGCCAGGTGCTCGCCCGCATCGATGACCGAGACTACCAGACCGCGTTGCGTCTAGCCGTCGCCGATCGCCAGACCGCCGAGGCCGCGATCGGCTCGATCGATGCCCAACTGGCCTTGCAAGCCTCGCTCATCGAGCAGGCCAACCAGCAGGTGATCGGGGCCGACGCCGCGCTACGCTTCGCCCAGCAGGACCACGCCCGCTACCAGACGCTGTCCCGTTCCGGCGCCGGCACAATTCAGTCCGACCAGCAAAGCCAATCACAGTTGACTCAGCGCGCCGCCGACCTCGGCCGAGCCGGTTCGGCGCTGATGGCAGCCCGCCAGCAGATCGACGTGCTGAAGGCAGACAGGGTCAGGGCGGCGGCGCAACTGCAACATTACCGCGCCGCCGAACAGCAGGCCCAGCTTAACCTCGGCTACACCGAACTCACCGCGCCGGTCGATGGCACAGTCGGCGCACGCACGCTGCGGGTCGGCCAATACGTCCAGGCCGGCACCCAATTGATGGCGATCGTGCCGCTCAACGCGGTCTACGTCGTCGCCAACTACAAGGAGACCCAACTGACCGATGTGCGGCCCGGCCAACCGGTTCGGATCTCCGTCGACACCTTCCCCAGCGCCGAGATCCACGGCCATGTGGACAGCGTCGCGCCAGCCACGGGGCTGCAATTCGCCTTGCTGCCGCCGGACAACGCCACCGGCAACTTCACCAAGATCGTCCAGCGCCTGCCGGTGAAGATCGTGCTCGATCCAGATCCCGGAACGGCAGCGAACGTGCTGCGCCCCGGGATGTCGGTCGAGCCCTCGATCGACACCCGCCGCCAGCCGCGCTGACCCGACGCCAAGCCCCGCACCTGCCCAGCCCCGCACCCGACCAGTCCCGCACCGTCATGCCCAATCCCGCAGCACAAGCCGACAGCGAGCCCCAAGCCGATCTCCGCACCTGGCTTGCAGTATCCGCCGCGATGATCGGGGCCTTCATCGCCGTGCTCAACATCCAGATCACCAACGCCTCGCTGCCCAACATCCAGGGCGCCATCGGCGCCGGCATCGACGACGGCGGCTGGATCTCCACCGCCTATCTGGTTGCCGAGATCGTCGTCATCCCGCTCACCGGCTTCCTCGCCCCAGTGTTCTCGCTCCGGCGCTATCTGCTGGCCAACACCTTCATGTTCCTGGTGATGTCGGTGGCCTGCGCGTTCGCCCAGAACCTGCCGCAGATGATCGTGCTCCGCGCCCTGCAAGGCTTCTTCGGCGGCGTGCTGATCCCGCTCGCCTTCACCCTGACGCTGACCATGCTGCCGCGCGCCAAACAGCCGATCGGGCTGGCATTGTTCGCCATCTCGGCGACCTTCGCCCCGGCGATCGGGCCCACCATCGGCGGCTACCTGACCGAGACCTACGGCTGGCAGTACATCTTCTACGTCAACCTGATACCCGGCGCGATCATGCTGGCGACGCTGTGGCCCACTCTGCCGAAAGCGCCGATGCAACTCGGCATGCTGCGCCACGGCGACTGGTTCGGTATCGTTACGCTGGCGATCGGGCTGGCCTCGCTGCAGACCGTGCTGGAGGAAGGCAACAAGGACGACTGGTTCGGCTCCAGCTTCATCGTCCGCCTGTCGGTCATCGCCGTGGTGTCCTTCGCGCTGTTCTTCTGGACCGAGCTGACCATCCGCGACCCATTGCTGAACCTGCGCCTGCTGCTGCGGCGCAACTTCGGCCTCGGCAGCCTCGCCAACGTCATCATGGGCATGGCACTGTATGGATCAGTGTATCTACTGCCGGTCTACCTTTCGCAGCTGCAGGGCTACAACGCCGAACAGGTCGGTTTGGTGCTGGCCTGGACTGGGCTGCCCCAACTCGTGCTGATCCCGTTCGTGCCCACACTGATGCGCTACATCGACACCAGGTTGCTGGTCGCGGTCGGCTTCGGCCTGTTCGCCACGAGCTGCTTCATGAACCTCTGGATCACCGCCGATTACGCCGCCCCCCAGCTTCTGCTGCCCAACCTGGTGCGCGCCGTCGGCCAGGCCCTGATAATGACCCCACTCTCGGCGTTGACCACCAGCGGCATCGAACGTCAGTTCGCCGGTTCCGCCTCCGCCATGTTCAACATGATGCGCAACCTCGGCGGCTCCATCGGCATCGCCGCGCTGGAAACCTTCGTCACCAAGCGTGAGCAGTTCCACTCCAGCATCATCACCGCCAACGTCTCGCTGCTGAACGAGGCCACCCGGCAGCGCATCGCGTCGCTACAAGCGTATTTCATGTCGAACGGCATCAGCGATGCCGCGTCCGCCTGGCACGAGGCCGTGGTGCAGATCGGCCGAAGCGTGCGCGCGCAATCCTATTTCCTGGCCTACAGCGACGCCTTCTACATGATGGGCGCGGCATTGCTGCTGGCGCTGGTGACCTCGGTCGGAATGCGGAAATCTACTGCCGGGGCCGCCGGCGCGCATTGAAGCCGATCACCCGACCCGTTCGATCATCGCCATCGCCGCCGCCGGGTTGCGCGCCTTGAACCCACTGATGACATAAAGAAAAACCTCGCGAGCCCCGCCAGCTTTCCCGGCCGTGCCAACCGCCGCCAAGCCATCCGCCATCCCGCCCGACGCCCATTGCCTGGCCCGCCGCACCCACTGATCCAAAGCCTCCCCGCTGTACCCCAGCGCCTCATCCTCCGCCGTCCCCATGATCCGGGCATAAACGAAAGACGCGGTCGGATCGGCGATCTGCGGATACGCCGAATCCCCCGCCACCACGATCGCAACCCCATGCTCGGCCGCCAGCGCGACAAACTCCGGCGTGCGGAAACTGTCATGCCGCACCTCCACCGCATGACGCACCGCCTGCCCCTCCACCGACCTCGGCAACCGCTTCAGGAATCCCTCGAAATCGGCCGGGTCGAATTTCTTGGTCGCCATGAACTGCCACAGGATCGGCCCCAGCTTGGCCCCCAGATGCATCACGCCGCTGTTGAAGAACCGCTCGATCGATTCGCCGGCCTCGGCCAGCACCCGGCGGTTGGTGGTGTAGCGCGACCCCTTGACCGAGAACACGAAATCGTCCGGCGTCTCATCATGCCACTTGATGAAACTCGCCGGTTTCTGCGACCCGTAATAGGTGCCGTTGATCTCGATCGCCGTCAGCTTGCGGCTGGCGAATTCCAGCTCCCGCTTTTGCGCCAGACCGTCCGGGTAGAACATCCCGCGCCAGGGATCGTAGGTCCAGCCGCCCACACCGATCCGGATCCGCCCCTCGCCACCCCGCTTCACGATCAACCGTCCCGCCAGACCGCGGCCAGCTTGGTCGCCAAAAACCGCGCCAGCGCCGCGTTGACCGCGACCGGATTCTCCTGCGCCATCCAGTGCCCTGATTGAACCACCGCTTCGCTCAAATCGGCACAGGACGCCCGCATCGGCTCCGCCAGACGAGACACCAACGTCTCGCAGGTGTAATCGAACGCCCCGTGCAGGAACAACACCGGCATCGACAGCCGCCCGCCATCCCGAGCCTGCCGCGCGAACGCGCCATTCCGGGCGTGGTTCATGTACCAGGAATCCGGCCCGAAAAACCCATTGCGCTGCAGCGACGCGACGTGAACGCTGCAATCCGCCTCGCTCAACACGTCGCCATCCCGAGGCACCGCGGGCGCTCGGCCCGCGCCCCCGAACCAGCCGCCGTCACGCCGCACCAACGCGGTGCGCGACGGCTGCCCCTTGCCCGCCGCACTGCCTTTGCGGAACAGCGCCTTCACCGTGGCCGCCACGTCCGCCTCGAAATCCGCCACCGCCTTGGCGAAATTCTCCTGGTAGAACAGTTGATACTCCCACTGACCGGCGGGATACTCCGCCTCGGGATACACACCCCGATCGATCAGCGCACCCGTCTCCCCCGGCGTGAAGCCGCCAGGCAGATATGGCACGCACAGATTGACCAGACCCAGGCAACGTTCGGGGTGATGACTCCCCAGGCTCCACACCACCGGGCTGCCCCAGTCGTGCCCCACCCAAACCGCCTTGTCGCGCCCCAGCGCAGCCAGCAAATCCAGCATGTCGGCGACAATCGGCTCCAGCGCATAGTCCTCATGCCGAGGATAAACGCTGGACCGGCCATAGCCTCGCATATCCGGCGCGATGGCGCGAAAACCCAGCGCCGCGAATACCGGAAGCTGATGCCGCCAACTGATCGACAGCTCCGGCCAGCCATGCACAAAGATCAGCGGAGTCGCATCGGCGGCGCCGCAGCTCAGATAAAATGTCCTATGGCGTTCGCTGACCGCCATATGTTCGGTGACAGGAAACATCATCGCCAGAGCATGATCGCGCCGGGCGCAACGTTCAAGGCGGGTGAATCACGCAGCAAACCGAACAGCTCGTGTCCTCGCCCCACTTCGCGGCTGAGGTTTCGGATCAGCAGACCACTGAAAACGGGGATCGAGCCCCGCGTGGCACGCGACCCGTGTACCCGATCCGCCAGGTCAGGCGCACTCCCGCTCGCAGCGATCCGCCCACCGCGGGCGATGGACCCTCCATCAGCCGCCGCATTGCTTGTCGATCAGCCGCAACACGTCCGCCAGCCGGATTGTTAAGTTCGAAACGAAACTATCCCGGCAACGCAGCAGCATCCAGCCCGACCCGTCCCGCACGATCAACCACGTCGCGGTCTCCTTGCCGGCCTCGAAAACCCCGAGGATGCGCCGGGCACCGGCAACGTTCCACCGCCGGGGGGAAAAATCCATCACCGTATCGATCCCGTCGGCATCCTCCAGCCAGTCCGTCAGAACCTCTCGGTCCGCGATATCCAGCCCGGTGAATAGGCCTGCCGGCAGCGCCAAGGTTGCCCCGCTCTCCGCGGCGTTGAAACGAACATCCTCCGAGAGCGCAAAGGTCATGCCAACAAATCGCCGCGGTCCTGCCCCATCATCGGCTCGCGCTTTCCACACAGATGCACCCATGAATGGTTACTCGACCTTTGATCGCGCCACGCCGCAAACCGACACGGCGTCCGCCCGCGAAGTCGGCGCCGCGTCCTGGCCGACGGCTCGGGCAGCAGCAATAAAGCCCGTATCACGAACCCCGTATCACAGCATCGAAACGCGGCGCCGGCCCAGCCGACGCCGCATTTGCGTTATCGCCCGACGGCCCCCCCCGTCACCGGCGCGGCGACGACGGAGCCGCCGCCGCCGGCCGCGTTGTTCAGCAGGTAAGAGAACCCGAAGCTGGGGTTGGCAAACTGCCCGATATACTGGTTGTAGAACTGATAGACCTCGGCAATGCCAAGCTTCGGCACATACACCACGTCATACGGCGCCAAGCGGATATCGGCATCCGCGTCGCGACCCTGGCGCAACGCCCGCCACTTCACCGACAGGAACTCCGGCTTGTCGCCCGGACCGCGCCGTATCACGAATACCGACCCGTCGTCGCTGCTCAGCTTGGTGCCCCCCGCCCGCGCGATCGCCTGCGACAGCGTCAGCGTCGGTCCGACCGTGATGAACTCGCCCGGCGTATTCACCTCGCCGCCGACATAGACCCGGGTCGGCGCGAACGACTTCACCTCCACCGTCACCCGCGGATTCTGCAGCTCCTTCGAGTAGCCCTTGCGCAGCGTCTCCGCCAACTCCGACGGCGTATGCCCATACGCCACCGCGTCAGACACCGCCGTGGTCGAGATATGCCCGTCAGGCCGAACCGTCACTTCTTCGTTCAATTCCGGATTAAGCAACAGACGCACGTCCAGCGTGTCACCCACCTGGATCCGATACGGCGGCAGATTGGACGTAAAGGTCGACGCCGCCGGCTCCATCGGCGCCGGCGGCAGGTCCGGCACCGGGGAACACGCCGCCAACGCAACCGCCCCCGCGAACACGATCCCGGCCGGAGCGATCACCCGGCCGCGCCGAACCGAGCGTCCGGTTTCGTTGCTTGCGAGCACCATGCGGATGGCTTCTTCATTCATGTGTTTTTAACCCCTGTCGGTTGGTTCAGCGAAGACTCTGACGTTCGCCCAAGGCAGCTTTCCCGAACGCGTGTCGCACCAGTTCATCCCGCAATGCCCGCGACATGCATCCGCCGGTCGCATCCCGCCCCTCGCATCCGCTCAGCACCAGGCGCGAACCTCATAAAACGATCACCCAACAATACGCAGCAAACCCTATGCCAACCACCGTTGGCCGATTCCAAGCAAATTCGACCCGCCACCTGACGTAAAGGCAGCGTCATGTGTTGCGTACTACTATGCGATCGCAAAGAAGTACGCGACTCGGAAGCCGCTGATCCGGCGCGTGCATCGGATATTCAACAAAAAAGCCACGTATCGCTATGCTCCGACGCGCGACACTAGCGTGGCGGGTAGGCAGGCGCATAGCCGTTGGCGCGGATCTGCGTTTGCTGAACCGGCTCGCGCCCGCCCCCACCCGATAAATCGGCCGTCGCCACGTCGATGTAGCGCCGGCTCAGCGGCACGTCGTTGCCGCTCAACGCGTCCAGCGCGTGCGCCACGTCAGCCGAACTCCTCGCCGCGCCCGGCGATTCATCGCCGGCTCCATTGACCGGACGAAACACCAGTTGCAGTTGCGCTTCCTGCAGCAATCGCCGCGCATCCTCGATCCGTCCGGCAGCCAGCGCCGCTCGCGCCGCGTTCAGCTTGGGCAAGGTCGGCGATGAAGCGACCCGCGGCCGCGGCTCGACCGGGGGACTGTCCGGTTGCTCCGGAGCAACGCCCGGCGCGGCAAGCTGGCGCAACCGCGCCAGCACCGATTGCGCGTCATCGGGCTGCTCCTGACGAACCGGCGGCGGCGGCGGCGGCGGCGGCGCCGGCCTCGCCAACGCAAGCTTCTGTGGCGCCGGCTTCGCCGGCTCGGTCCTGGAAACCTCGCCCCTGCCCGATCCGATCCGGGCCACATCGTTCCGGGCCACATCACTTCGAGTCGCGTCCGCCCTGGCCGCGTCCGCCCTGGCCGCGTCGTTCCGGCCCGCGTCTGCCGTCGCCGCGTCTGGCCTGGCCGCGTCGTTCCGGGCCCCCTCAACCCTGCCCCCGTTTATCGGGGGCGTCTTCGGCCTGGCCCTCGCCGCCTCGGTCTCCGCGCTCGCATCCACCCCACTCGGCGCCGGCTCCAGCTTGGCCGCATCACTCCGTCCAGCCGCCGTCCTGGCTGCCATGCCCTTGCCCGGCTGCTGCCCAGCCGCGTCCACCGTGGCAGGCGGCGGCCCCGACGAAACCGCGCCGGCCACAGTGAGCTCATGCCGTTCCGGCACCGCGCCAGGCGCGGTGCCGCGCGCGGACGCTAAATCGGGCCGACCGGTTGCAGTCCCCGGCCCAGACTGAGGCACAGCCGGCGCCGCGGCCGTCGCCGGCAAAGCCGCCGGCGGCGCAGGCGGCACCGGCGGAGGTGTTGGCAGCGGCGGAAGCCTTGGCGGGGCCACCGCCGGACCTTGCGGCGGCGAAGTCTGCGTCACGTCAACCGCCGTCGGCGTCGCGTTCTGACCCGATGCGCCAGGCGGCGGACCGCTCAGCGGCACAACCGCCGGCGGCGCGGCGGCCAACGCAGCCTCCAACTCAGACGTCCGCGGCTGTGCCGAGGCAGACGGCGCCGCGGCGTCCAAGCTTGCCGGCTGCGCCGGCTCCGGTTTGCTGGCCAACTCGTCCTCAAGCTGCGCGACCCGCTGTTGCAGTTGCGCCACACGCCCACCCGCGGCATCGTGATCAGGCGCCGCCGTCGGCTCCGGCTGTGGCTCGTCCATCAGCGAATTCCACTGCTCACGCGCCTGATGGAGATAGACCGCGGGTTGTCCATAAATCGAAAGACCCAGCAGCAGAAGGCCGGAAACCGCTGCCACGGCCGAAATGGCAAGACGCACGTTGATTCCCCGCTATGAAGGGCGTTGCCGCAGTCATGCGGCGCCCGGAGCGCCGGCACAATAAAAGTGATTGTGTTCATACGGACGTGACCTCACGCAAACGCGATCGTGCCACCTTACGTAAACCGTAACGCAACCTGTTCATCACCGTCATGTCAGCCGCCTTGCACACCTCCGGTTCAGCCCTCAGGTCCTTCAGATCAGCCACAACTGAACGATCAGGAGGCGCCGACCATGCCGCAGGAATTCCACGATCAGCTCATTTCGTTCATGCCGAAGATGCGTGTCTGGGCCTTGGCTTTGACCCGTAACCGAGCCGCCGCCGACGATCTGACCCAGGACGTCGCAACCAAGGCGTTGGTCGCGCGTGACTGTTTCATACCCGGAACGAACTTCTCGGCCTGGGTGCACCGCATCATGATCAACCATTTCATCAGCAGCGTTCGCAGCAAGCGCGAATTCACCGATACCGAGAACATGCCCGAGGTTCCCGTCGCCGCCGCGCATGAAGATCGCACCGCCCTGCGCGAACTCGGCTGGGCGCTCGAGCGTCTGCCGCCCGACCAGCGCGAGGCGCTGTTCATGATCGTTCTGCAAGAGAAATCGTACGAGGACGCCGCCGAACAGACCGGCTGCGCGATCGGCACGCTGAAAAGCCGCGTTCACCGCGCCAGGCTGCAATTGCGCGCCTACCTGATGGGCGACGAAACCAAGATGGCGGCCTGACCTAGCCGCGCCGCTGGATACCCGGCGGCCACCCGAACCATCGACCTCCGGCAACATCGCGATCGACATGGGGGCGCCGGCCCCCACCAGGGACAAGGCAACCATGACAAGCTGCAGGGTGCGAAACGCCGCCCGTCGGCCAACCCCTAATCCACGCCCATCCGCAAGCGTCCGCGTCGAAATTCTTTATCCGCCGCCCGCGCGACCCTGGCAAACAAGCACCCGGACGCCTTCACCCACCCCGAAGCAAAAAAATCCCAAACAGCCCGGCCGGATCCTTCCAGACCCGCTGTGCCTCCCACCCGCCGCCGCGTGCTATCGCTACCAACCGCTGCTCGGTGTGCTTGTAGCTGTTCTCGGTGTGAATCGATTCACCTTCGCGGAAATCAATCGTTCGCCCTGCCAGATGAACCATCTGTTCCCGAACCGACACAAGATGCATCTCGATCCGGCTGTCGCGGTCGTTCCACATCGCCGCGTGGCGGAACTCACCAAGCTGGAAATCCGCCCCCGCCTCGCGGTTGAGCCGACGCAGCAGATTGAGATTGAACGCCGCCGTCACCCCGGCGGCATCGTTGTAGGCCGGCAGCAGGATCTTTGGACTCTTGCGCAGATCCGCCCCCAGCAGGAACCACGCATCCGCACCCAGTGAGACTCGCGCCGCCGCCAGAAACCGGGTCGCCGCCGCCGGATCCAGATTGCCGATCGTCGAGCCCGGAAAAAACCCCATGCGTGCCGACCCAAGCGCCGGCAGCCGAAGTGGTTGCATGAAATCCGCAACCACCGGAACCACCGTCAAGCCAGGATGCGAAATCTCCAACCGGTCGTGCATCGCCCGCAACGCGACCTCGGCCACGTCAATCGAAACGTAGGTTTGAAACGGCGTATCCGGACGATCCAGCAGAATCCGAGCCTTGCTTTCGTCGCTGCCGCCGAATTCGACCAGCACCGCATCGCGGAAATCATCCGGTATCAGCCCGGGCGCGATCGACCTCAACAGCGAGGTTTCCGTTCGCGTCAAGTAATATTCCGGCTGCCGAGTGATCTCGTAGAACAGCCGACAGCCTTCGTCGTCATAGAACAACGTCGGCGGCAGCGTCTTGGGTGAGGCGCTAAGCCCAGTGATCGCAGCATCAACCACGTCTGCCCGCGTATCATGCGGGGCAAATCCGGTATCGTTCGGCACGTTAGCCTCCGATTATAGGTCTTTTGCCAGACGAAGGCCGCTGAACTGCCATCGCTTGTCGGGGTGAAAGAAATTCCGATAGCTGGAACGCGCATGGCCGCGCGGCGTCGCCATCGACCCGCCGCGCAGAACCATCTGATTGATCATGAACTTTCCGTTGTACTCGCCAATCGCGCCGACCGCGGCCCGATATCCCGGATATGGCCGATAGGCACTTTCGGTCCACTGCCAAACATGACCGTTGGTCTCGTGGATCGAAGGATTGGCGCGCGCTGCCTCCCACTCAGTCTCAGTCGGCAGACGAACCCCGCTCCAGCGAGCGAACGCGTCGGCCTCATACCAACTTATGTGGCGCACCGGCGCGTCCAAAACCAGATCCGCCAGGCCGCCCGGACCGAATTGCAGCCATGCCCCGTCACGTTCACGCCAATGCATCGGTGCCTGCCATTCGTTGTACTGCACCGCGGCCCAACCGTCCGACATCCAAAGCGACGAGGTCCGGTAGCCGCCATCGCGGATGAACTCTGCCCACTCCCGATTGCGCACCAGGCGCGACGCCACGGCGTGAGGATGCAGATAGGCGTCATGCGAAGGCGTTTCGTTATCAAAACAGAACCCCGCGCCGTCATGGCCGATCCGATGCAGACCGCGGCCGCACGTCACGAACGTCGTTTCGCCGCCATGACCAATGGGCTCACGCCAATCCGCAATCATCACCGGATCCAGCGGATTGGCGGCGAAGGCGTGCAGCAGGTCGGTGATCAGCAACTCCAGATGCTGTTGTTCGTGGTGCAGGCCAAGTTCGACGATGGTGAGCACATCATCCGTCAGTAGCGGAATTGCCTGTCGCAGCGCGCCGTCGACGTGCTGGCGGTACTGCGTCACCTCCGACGCCGACGGCCGCGTCACCAGGCCGCGCGTTGGGCGTGGATGCCGCGGCCCCACGGCTTCATAGTATGAGTTGAACAGGAAGCCGAAAGCCGGATCGAACACCCGATACTCCGCCACGTGCGGAACCAGCACGAACTGCTCGAAAAACCACGTCGTATGTGCTCGGTGCCATTTTACCGGGCTGGCATCGGGCATCGACTGGACGCACTGGTCAGCCTCGGTCAATCCGTCCGCGAGAGACTCGGTCCCGCCGCGTATATCCCGGAAACGACTGGACAACTCCTGGGCGCGCGAAGGTTCGTGGGAAAGTCCAACGTCGTCCATCGTGTCCTCCACTGGCGGTTAACGCCGGCACTTACTGTCTAGTCTCGAATAAGCCAGCGATTTCTTGTCATTCTATGGTGAGCATTCGCGGTTAAGTAAGAGTTCACCTCGGATCACAAACCGCCTCGCCTCGCTTCGACGTGGCCGCGTTGTAACGCAACGCGCCGCGGGCACGCTCGTTGCCACGGCTTCCTAGGAGCACGCGCCATGGCAGACATCGCCAACCGAAAGATCGCCATCCTCGCCACCAATGGGGTGGAACAGGTGGAACTGACCGAACCCGTCAAGGCACTGAAGGCCGCCTCCGCCCAGGTGACAGTGATCTCGCCGAACGGCGGCCAGATCCAAGGGATGAACCACGACGAAAAGGCCGAGATGCTGGCGGTGGACCACGATCTCGCCAGCGTCTCCGCCGAGCGTTTCGACGCGCTGGTATTGCCGGGCGGCGTCGCCAATCCGGACGTCCTGCGCACCAACCCCGACGCGGTCGCGTTCGTGAAGCATTTCGTTCAGTCCGGCAAGCCGATCGCCGCGATCTGCCACGGTCCGTGGACCCTGATCGAGGCCGACGGCGTGCGCGGCCATCACATGACCTCGTGGCCATCGCTGCGCACCGACCTGACCAACGCCGGCGCTGTCTGGGAAGACAAATCCGTGGTCGTCGACGGCAATCTGGTGACCTCCCGCAACCCGGATGATCTGCCCGAATTCTGCCGCGAGATGATCAAGCTCTTCGGCACCGCCCCGGCCCGCAAGGCGGCTTGAAGCCGATCATCCGGCGAGCCGCCGCGCCCCACGGATCTGGTCGATCAAACCGGCCGGATCCGTCGGCGCGGCGTTGCCGCGCCATGCAACATGCTGGTCCGGCCGCGACAGCACCAGCTTCTCGGCGTAAACCGGTTCCCGGGTCGAAACATCGACCACCTTCAGCGGAACCCCTCTGCTCTGCGCCGCCGCCGTGACATCCCCGACATCAACGCTGCGATCGAAGCGCAGCAGCGTGAAGTCGGCGCCCATGACGTCGTATAGCGAGGTCCCCTCCTGCAGCCAGATATGCGGCGTGCGACAACCCGGCACCGTCGATGGCGTGAAGTCGTAGATCGTGTAGCCCGGAGCGTGCGCCCCGTCGCCGGCGATTATCGGTGACTGTTCCACGAACGATCCGAAGTTCAGGCCGCCGCAACAGAACTGACCGACATTGATGTCATAGGCATCCTGGCCCAGCCGAGCGCGGGCCGCGTCGCCGTCGGAACCGAGTTGCTCGATGTTGTCGGGCACCACGCCACGTTGCCGGGCCAGCGCGGCGGACGTCGCCATCGCGTAACGAGAAACCTGCTCGGTGATCGGCATCCGTTCGATCTCGTAGCAATCGAGGATGGCCGGTGACGCCCAGCCGTTCAGCACGCCGGCGAGCATCCACGACAGGTTCATCGCGTCGGCGATCCCGGCATTCATTCCGTATCCGGCATTCGGCACCCAGATATGCGCGGCATCGCCGCACAGGAACACCCGTCGGTCGCGAAACCGGTCGGCGATCATTCTCCGGGCGGTCCAATCCTCCTTGGCGATGATCTCGAACGGGAACGACGGACCGACGCCGAGGATGGTACGGATGCACCATTCGCGATCGACGTTGTCGAACGTCTCGCCCGGACGCATGTAGTTGTGGACCAGCCAGGTCTCCCGCCCATCGATGGCAAACATGTTGGCGCTGCGCCGTGGATTGAGCGACGTGTTCGCCCACGCCGGCCGCGTCGGCGTCGCCCGCAGCAGTTCCGGTGCTCGGATATACGTCGATTGCCGCTGCTCCAGCATCGCATCGCCGGTCAGGCTGGCGCCGATGCGCCGCCGCACCAGCGAATGCGCGCCATCGGCACCGATCAGGTAGTCGGCGGAAATGGTCAGGTCCTCGCCGCCGTCCAGATCGGCCACGGTCGCTGTCACGCCGGCATCGTGCTGCTGGAAGCCGGTCAGTTGCATGCGGTTCAGGATGCGCACGCCTGGCATCGACCCGGCATGCGCGAACAGCACCGGTTCCAGAAAGATCTGGTTGATCCGGTGCGGCGGTTCCGGTGTCGGCCACCAGGTATCCGGGCCGCCGGTGGCGCTGTAGCGGTCGGCCCGACAGGGGATCGGAATCCGCGAAAGCTCAGTTCCCGTCGTCGTCGTTCGAAACGCTATGTCATTCGGGTAGTCCGCCGGCAGGCCGGCCTCACGGACTGCCCGCACCACGCCGAGGCGACGGAAGATCTCCATCGTCCTGGCACTGACATGGTTGCATTTGACACTAGGTGGTTCGCCGGGCGCGCGGCTTTCCAGCACCACCACGGCGATGCCGCGCCAGGCAAGGTCCATCGCCACCGTCAACCCGACCGGACCGCCGCCGGCAATCAATACCCTGGTCGCAATCTGTCTCACGCCCGCTGCCTCCCGCCATCTCGACGCAGTCTGCCCGCTTCGGCGGATCGCCGAAAGAGCCCGGCCCGGTGCTGGCCGCGGATCCCGATAGCGGCACAGCAAGCGGCAACGAAAAGCAAGCCGGCGGACACCGAGACGGCAATGCGCAGACCGCCCACCATGTCGTCGCGCATCAGCGCGCCGAACAGCGCCACCCCGATTGCGGCACAGGCCTGGCGATGGCGTTCAGCAGGCCGGACGCCGAACCCGACCGTGATCGCGGCACCGTCGCCAGCAGTGCGGCGGTCATCGGCGGCACCGCCACACCGATGCCGAACCGAACGAACAATTGCGCCGGCAGCAGCGACACGTACGAGGTATCGGCACCGAGGCCGCGTAACAGCCAGAACCCCGCCGCCGCCAGCAAAAGGCCGCCGGCCATCGGTGCGCGGGCACCCACCCGCGCCGACAGCCATCCGCCAGCAAGGTTCGACACCGTGACCCCAAGCGCAAACGGCACGAACGCCCAGCCGGTCTCCGCCGGTGTGTACGACAACACCCTCTGGAAATACAGCGTCAGCGCGAAGCTCAGACCGTATATGGCGACACTGATCAGGAAGCCGGCGATCGTGGCGATGCTGAAGGTCGGATCCCGGAAGAACTCCAGCGGGATCGCCGGTTGCCGCGCCCGGCGTTCCACCCACGGCAGGCTGGCGGCGGCCGTCGCGGCCACCGCGAACCCGGCCAGCACGACGGACGCCGTCCAGCCCCGTGTACCGGCTTCGATGACCGCCCAGACCAGCGCCAGCAGCGCAACGATCGTCAGCACCTGGCCGGGCGCATCGATGCCGCGCCGTTCCGGCTGGACTGGATCGATGGCAAAACGTGCGGCCATCCAGATCCCCAGTGCCGCGATCGGCAGATTGGCCTTGAAGATGGCGCGCCAGCCGAACGCGGTCAGCAGGATGCCGCTAGCGACCGGGCCCACCGCCAGCGCCACCCCTCCGGCCGCGCTCCAGATCCCGATCGCACGCGACCGCGCCGCTGCGTCGTCTTCGCAGGCGTGGTTGATCAGCGCCAGCGAGCACGGCACCAGCAATGCCCCGCCGATCCCCTGCACGGCGCGGAAGCCGACCAGCATGGCAGTCGAGGTCGCCAGGCCGCAGGCAAGCGAGGCGGCGGCGAAGATCGCAAAACCGCCGAGGAAGGCGCGCTTGGCGCCGATCCGGTCGGCCAGCGCCCCGGCCGACAGCAACAGTGCGGCGAACACCAGCAGATAGGCGTCGACCGCCCACTGCAGCCCGTCCAGGCTGGCCCCAAGCGCCGCGCCGATCCGCGGCAGCGCCACGTTCAGGATCGATGTATCCAGTTGCACCACGGCGAATCCCAGGCTGGTCGCGGCGGTGATCAGCGCCATCCGGCTCAGCTTGGCTGTCTGTTGCATGCCCACTCCTCCCGTGATCAGGAATTGCATGCTAGAACCGCGCTGCTGACAGCGTTGTGTCAGCAGTCTCGGGGGGCTTGCCATGCGCCGAGCCGATCGGCTGTTCGATGTGATCCAGGCGTTGCGCTCGGCCAAGCGACCGATGACGGCGGCGGCGCTAGCCGACCGGCTGGAGGTCACCGTCCGCACCGTCTATCGCGATGTCGCCACCTTGCAGGCTCGGCGCGTGCCAATCGAGGGCGCGGCCGGCATAGGTTATGTGCTGCGCCGCGGCTTCGACCTGCCGCCGCTAATGTTCACCACCGAGGAGGTGGACGCCATCGCGGTCGGCGCGCAACTGGTCCGGCGGCTGCGCGACCCAGCGCTGCAGGATGCCGCCGCCGGCGTGCTGTCGAAGATCGCCGTGGTGCTGCCGGACCAGACCCGGGCCTACTTCGATGCGGCACCGTTCTATGTCTCCAAAGGCAGCGCGCGCGTTTCCGACGGCGTCGATCTGTCGGACATCCGCGGCGCGATCCGCGATACCCGCAAGTTGCGCCTGGCCTATGTCGACGAGCAGGAGCGTCGCACGAGACGCACCGTCTGGCCGATCGCGCTGGCCTATTATGTCGACGTGACGCTGATCGCGGCCTGGTGCGAGCTAAGAAACGATTACCGGCATTTTCGGGTCGATAGGATCGATCAAATAACGGTCATGCCAGACCAGTATCCGCCCGACAACGGTCGGCTGGCGGGTTGGCTGGCGCTGCGCAAGGAACGCACCGAGGCCGACGCCTGACTTATCGCCATCCGGTCATCGGCCACTGCACCTTGGCCACCGCGGCGTCGGCCGGCCAGATTGTGACATAACCTTTGCCCTGAAGCTGGGTCAGGTAGGTGGCGCTTTCGATGTTCTGGCCGCTGGCATCGAACCTGACACCGTCGTATCCGATGATCATCGCGGCGCGCGGCATGTCAGTTGCCCGCAAGGCGGCTTGCAGCTTGGCTGGATCGGTCGAACCGGCGCGGTTCAGGGCATCGGCCAGCACGAAGAACGCCTGCAGCGAGCGGCCGCTGACATCGCCGATCTCGTTGCCGGTCTTGGCCTGATAGATCGCGTTGACCGCGGCCGACAGGCTGTTCGGCGGCCCCTTGCTCCAGACGCTGCGATTGACCAGCCCGTTTGCAAGGTTGCCCACGGTGGGCAGGAACGCCGGGTCGGAGAAGCCGGCCGAATCGCCAATGATCATCGGCGGCAGGTAATCCAGCGTCTTCATCGTGCGCAAGAACAAGATCGCGTCCGAGGCATAGCTGACGAACAGCGCGACCGAGGGGTTCTTGGCCTTCAGTTGCAGCACCTGCGCCGAGACGTCGGCGCCATTGGCGCTGTATGGCACGCGTATCGACACCGGCAATCCAACCTTGGCCGCCTCGGCCGCGATAGCATCGCCGACCGAGGAACCATAATCAGTGTTCTCGTTGACGATCGCGACGTCCTGGACGCGGCGCCCCGCCTTCTTCTGGTCCAGCAGGAATCGCATGTAGCTGTCGGCGAAGTTGGTGGCGATCGGGGTCACCCGGAAGGTGTATTTGAAGCCCCGCCCGGTGATGTTGGCGGCCACCGAATCGGCCACCACGAACGGCACGCCGTAGCGCTCGGCTACCGCGGTCGCGGTCATTGCGGTAGAAGACTGATAGGCGCCGAACAGCGCCGCCACCTTGTCGCCGGTGATCAGCTTCAGCGCCAGGCTTTGTGCCATCGACGGATCGCCGCGATGGTCGACGTAGATCGGGTCAATCCTGGCGCCCCCGAGGCCGGGCAGGCCGGCGGGGGTGCCGACGGTGAGGCCTTTCAGGTCGGGGTGGCCGGTGTTGATGATATCGGCCGCCACCTCGACCGCGGCCTTCGCCTCGGCGCCCGATGCCGCCGAATTGCCGGTCAGCGGGAACATCACGCCGACCTTCACCGCCGGGGCGGCGACGGCGGTTCGGGCGGCGATCACAGCGGGGGCGGTCAGCAGCAACGCGCGGCGGCGGATCATCGGGCTGTCCTTATTCCATCGTTATGGTGTGCCAGGTCAGAAGGTTGCCTCGGCCTGCATCGCCAGGTTGCCGTCCGGGTTGGCCGCCCAGAGCGAGGCGCCGTTGTCGTTGGGCACGCCAAGCACCGAAAACGGCGCGGTGTCGAACAGCGGGCTGACGGCGCGGAAGCGGAACGTCGCCACCGCGCGGTCGGTATGGCGCCGCAGTAGGTCGATAAGCAAGGTGGCGATCAGCGGGCCATGCACGATCAGCCCGGGATAGCCTTCTGTTTCGGTCACATAACGTCTATCATAGTGGATGCGATGGCTGTTGAAGGTCAGCGCGGAGTAGCGGAACAGCAGCGCCTCGCTGGGCTGGATGCGGCGCCCCCAGACAGCGTCGGCGGGCGCCGGCGCAGGCGCGACGGGCGGGTCGCCTGGGCGCGGCGGGTCGCGATAGACGATGTCGTGCTCTTCGACCAACGCCAGTTCGGAACCGGCGGAGACCTCGTGGCGCACAAGCACAAAGCAGAGCGTTCCGTTGCGCCCGTGCTTGACGGTGACGTCCTGGACGGTGGAGGTGCGGGTGATCGGGTCGTCCACTCGCAGCGGCCGATGGAAGGTGAACCGGCCGCCGGCCCACATCCGGCGCGGCAGCGGCACCGGCGGCAGGAAGCCGCCGCGCTGGGGATGGCCGTCCGGGCCGAGCACCGATTGTGGCGCGGTCGGCAGGAAGTACAGCCAGTGCCACAGCGGCGCCAGCGCATCGCCGGCGGCGGGCGGCCGATCGTCGCGGTCCAGGGTGGCTGCGAGCGCGGCGACCGGGAATCGTGTTACCTGATCGTGCAAAGTTTCCTGCCGCCCGATCCAGGACCGCAGATTAGTGACGTCGAGTTCGGTCATGTTGGCGGCTCCGTCGCGGCCGGCCGCGCTATACCATTCGTGGCCGGGCGCGCCATAGCATTTGCGGTTGGCGGCGCCGTATCATTCGCGGTGGGGTTCGCGGCTGGGCGCCCCAAGTGTTCCGCGGCCTGGCGCGCGCGTGCCGCACCCTGGCGCGCCATGTCCGCGCACAGCCCGGTATAGGCGGTGGGGTCGAGCAGCGCGTGGATCTGGCTGGCGCCGAGATGCGCTCGGACGCGCGAGTCGGCGGCCAGCAAATCGCCGAACGGGCGACGCTGCACGAAGGCTTGCTGAGCGGCGTCATACACCGCGTCATGCGCGTGTTGGCGCCCGATCGTGCTGCCCAGTTGCAGCATCACCGCCTCGGCCATGATCAGCCCGCCACCGAGGTTCAGATTGGCCCGCATACGGTCGGGGTCGAGTTGCAGGCCGCGCATCACCTCAGCCATGCGGGCCAGCATGTCGCCGGTGACAATGCAGGCGCGCTGTTCGGCCGTGTCCATCATCAGGCTGGTGGTACGGTCGGCCTCGTGTTCGGTCATCATCGCTTCCAGCGCCAAAGGCACCTGGGATCGGATGTCGGCGGCGGCGGCGATGATGTCCTGGCAAAGCTTGGGATTGCGTTTCTGCGGCATCGTGGAACTGCCGACGGTGCCGGGCGGGACGGGTTCCTCCAGTTCGGCGAACTCGGTCTTCATCAGGGTGTAGATTTCGCGACCGATCTTGCCGCTGGTGGCGGCGAGCAGGCCGAGCAGCATGATGTTCTCGGCCAGATGGTCGCCGATGGCGCGCGACGGCACGGTCATCGAGCCGAACCCCAGCAGCCGGCCGATGCCCTGCTGCACGGCGGGTCCGTTCTCGCCGAGCGAGGCGAAGGTGCCGGCGCCGCCGCCGAGCATGGCGACGAACAGCCGGGGTGCGGCTTGCTGAAAGCGTTCGGTGTGGCGCAGCAGTTCGTCGATCCAGACCGCGACCTTGTAGCCGAAGGTGGCCGGCACCGCGTGCTGGCCGTGGGTGCGTCCGGCGATCGGCAGGTCGGCACCGCGGTCGGCCAGATCGGCCATGGCGGACAGGATTTCGCCGATCTGGCGCAGGAAGACGTCGTGTGCCTGGCGTAGCACCAGCAGGTCGCCGGTCTGGGTGATGTTCTGCGTGGTCGCCCCCCAGTGGACCCAGCCGCCATGCGGTTCGCCGACGATGCGGCCGAGTTCCCAGACCAGCGGCACGATGGTGTGGCCGGTGCGCGCCAGAGCTTCGTCGATACGCTTGCGGTCCATCTTGTCCAGCCGAGCGGCGGCTGCGATGGCATCGGCCGCCCGTGCTGGAATGATACCGCGTTCGGCTTGGGCGCGGGCGAGTGCAGCCTCGACGTCGAGCCACGCCTGCCAGCGGTTTTCCAGCCGGTACAGCGCGCGGATTCCGGGGTCCGAGACTCGCGTGGCGGTGGGCAAGGTGTCGGTCAATGACGGTCTCCCGCGCTGTCGTCGCGCGGGGCAGGATCGCAGCCGGGGTGCTGGGCGGCAAGCCCGGCCGAAGTTGGGCGGATCAGGCGGGGTGGTGGTTGGTGGGTTCGCCGCGGCGTCGGGCATTTAATCGGGGTGGCGGACGTTGCCTTACCAGATTTATATAACGGGTACCCCGGTGCGCCTTATCTGTCTTGTGAAGGTAGCTTTTCAAACACGGCGCGCGTGTCGGTGAGCCATACGGCATCGAGTTTCTTCACTGCCTGCAAAACCCGGCGCACCGCGGCGGCGCCGGATGGGGTGCCGACCACAAAGGGATGTATGCCGATGGCAACCACGGTCGCCTCGCGTTGAGGATATGCCTCTGCTTCACGGGCGAGCTCGGTCACGTAGTCGATCCAGAGGCGCTCCAGGTCGACCGGTTCCAGGCCGCGGGTGAGGTAGTGGCCCATGTCAACCGTTACTGCCGGATAAGGAATTTGCAGCAGCGGCCCGGATGGCGAGTGCAACACGGTCAATACATCCGAATCCATGCCGTCCAACGTGTAACGAATGCCTTCCGCCGTGGTCGCGGAGAATGTATCGGCGTTTGGATAGACACTTGGGCTGGACCAACCGATCGGCCTTTCCCCGGTATCGCGCTGGATCATGTCCAGCGTGCGCTTGATATAGCCCGCTTGGGCGGCGATGCCCTGGGTAAGCGGGAGCAGTTGCGTCGAGTTGTTCATGCCGTGGCCGAGGATCGGCGCGCGCGGCGTGCTGGCGCGAAGCTGCGGCCAGATCTCGGGGTAGCTGGACGGGAACAGCGCGTTCAGCGCGAAGCTCAGGGGCACGTCCTGTTCCTGGAACAACCGGCCGACGCGCGGTAGTCCCCACTCGATCGCGTATTGCCGAAACGCCCCGTTTACTGCGTCGGGATCACGCGAGGTCATGTCCTCACGCAGGTTCGGGCCGTGGCCAGGCCCCCATACCTCGACGTAAAGCACGAAGATCACGGCAACCTTCTTGCCGCCGGGCCAGGCGTTCACATGCACGTCCTCGCGCGGCAGACCGGTGAGCCAGTCCGGAACGGTCCGCGCCGAAGCCGGCAGCGGCGCGAGCATCCCGACCACGGCGAGTGGACCGAGCAATAGCGCCAGGCCCGCGCCGCGCGAAAGCCAGGAGCGGCAACGCATTGCCATCAACTTCATCATGCGCCTCGCCTTCGATGCAGGGTGGAATGATAGCCTCAGCCTGGGCACCGGCGGGGCAGACGTCCCCGAGGCGCGCGCCGCCTACTGGTGTCAAGGCAGATCGGCCAGCGAGGTGGGGCCGGGGCCAGGCGTGACCAGGGTTGGCCACTGATGCGAGCCGAATGGCACCCTGGGCGGAAGCTGCGTGGTCATGCCGCGCGCCTTGGTCTCGGCGATAATGCTATCGCGAGCGTCGCCACCCATCAGCTCGTAATCCATCAGGTAGGGGCTGTGGAAGAACGTTTCTCCGACAGTGCGATCGGCGATGATGCGGGTGAGCGATTCGAGCATGTCTTGCGGGGTCGAGGTGAACGAGACCGTTTCGATCAGGATCAGCCGCGAATTGATGTCGTCGGGGCCGAAGAACTGGGCAAGGATGCTGAACAGAACGTTGTTCTGCCGCGCGACATAGATCGTGTTGCTGGCGGCATAGAGCTTGCTCCAGTCAGGGCCGAGCTGGTTTTTCCAATCGGCCAGCACGCCCATCCAGTGCTTTACCTGGGTGTCGGCGGCCCATTTGATATTTAGTTTTAAACGATCCTTTTGCTTGGCGGCGAAATTCTGGACGTCGGCGAAGCTGACGGTCTGGCCGGCAGCGACCTTGTCGATGAAAGCGATATTTTCCCCGATCAGCGCGCGGTTGTTGTCGCGCCATTCCACCGGCATGCTGGTCTTGTCAAGGCTCGCAAGCGCCGCCTTCAGCCGCTCCCGGTAGGCGAGCAGCGAAGGCTGGAACGAGACGTCATCCTGCTTGCCGATATGCGGCCCGACCACGACGCCCAACGCCATGACGCTGTGGCCGACCGATTTGAGCAGTTGATAGACCTCCGGCACCGGCGGCGCTTCCAGCGGCGCCTGGTTCGGCCGGTAGAGGATGAAGCGTCCTCCGGCGCCGGAGAACAGGCCGAGGATCACCGGATGTTGCGCCAGGATACTGCCTTGCACCAGGGTTCCGGCTTCGCCATAGAGTTCGAACATGCCGGTGTTGAGAGCCAGGATGTTCTGCTTCGCACTGGCGGCGGAGTCGGGCACTTTCGCACCGACAATGACATTCATGTAGTCCGGGACGCCGGACTGCGCGTGGGCAGCAACGGCGCCGAGGGCAGTGGCCCCGCACAGCACGGTGGCAAGCAAAACGCGGCGGAAAGTCCTGACGGTGTTGTTCATTAAATTCTCCGATTCCGGCGACCCGACCGTCGCCCAAGTTGATCCAGTTGACGGGCGCGGCCAGTTGCACGCCGCCACGGCGCGTTGAAGGCCACGACGGCGGGGGATTTCGACCTCGGAGCGGGTCTCGTTACGGGCATGCGGCACCGCTTTCGGCCCAGGCTTCGACCAGGGCGCCAGCTTGTTTCTGCGTGCCTGGCGCCGGGGTGCGGCCGACCCCTGGGGCCCAGGCCCAGCCGACCAGGCTGTCGGTGCCAATATGCACGATCACATCGTGCAACGAGCGGCCGCCGTTGCGTTTGGGATCCTTGATCTGGGCGCAGATCTGGGAGACGGACTTGCCTTCCCAGGCCATCTCGGGCGGGGCAAGATGCCATTCCGCGTGGCCAGGCATGCCGGCGGGATCGAAATTGGCGTCGCGATGGCAGCTTGTGCAGCGCATCGCCGGCAAGCCGAAGCCGTCGGCGCCGCGAAACACCGGCGGCTGGTGCAGCCGCGCCTGGTCGCCCTGGCGCGGCCGGTCGGTGCGCGGATGACAATTGGTGCAGCGCGGGTTGGTCAGCACCTTGCCCAACTCGGTGAAATAGGCTGCCGAGCGTGAATTGGGATCGGCGATGGAAGCGAAATCGGCCGGCGCGGCCAAGGTCCTCGCATCGGGTGTCTCCGCGTCGAGCCTTTTCGCATCAGGTGTTTGCGCATCGGCTTTTTTCGCATCGGACGTGTTCGCATCGTGTGCTTTCGCGTCGTTTGCGTTCGCATCATCGGGCGAAACCGAGCCGGCGAATGAGCCGGTGGCAAGCACGCCCGCCAGCAGCGCGAGCATCATCAGCGCGCGAGGCCGCCATTTCGTCATCGCTGTCCGGCGCGGCATGGTCACAACCCTCAGGCGAGATAACGGGCGGGGTCGGCCAGGATGACCTCGCGCACCGCCTGGTGGTATTTTACGTATCCGGAACAGCGGCACAGATGGCCGTCCAGCGCCTCGACGATGGTGCGCTCGACGTCCTCTTGGGGGATCGGCGTCCTGGCAAGCCGCTCCAGCAGCACCTGTGCCTCATTGAGGAAGCCCGGCGTGCAATAGCCGCACTGGAAGGCGAAATGCTCGATGAAGCTGACCTGCAGCTTCGTCAGCACGCCGTCCGCGGCGTGGCTCTCGACGGTGCGTATCTTGGCGCCCTGGAAGTCGAGCGCGGCGGCGATGCAGGTCGGCCGGGTCGCGCTGCCGCCGTCGTCGGCATCGACGATCACCGCGCAACTGAGGCATTGCGCGGCGCCGCAGCCGAATTTGGTGCCGGTCATGCCCAGCACCTCGCGCAGGAAATCGTTCATCGAGAGATCGTCGCGCACCTCGATGGGGCCGACGGCTCGGCCGTTGACGGTCAGGCTGAGCGCGGTCACGCGAGCACTCCCTTGATCATCGCCACGGTCACCGGCAGGGACTGGAAACGGTGGCCGGTGGCATCGCAGATTGCGTTGAGCAGCGCCGGAACCACCGGGATCATCACCACCTCGGCCATGCCCTTGGGCGGTTCGCGCGGCGACAGCGGCGGCAGGATTTCGATCTCCAGGTCGTGCAGCGGCAGGTCGGAGGCGCGCGCCACCACGTAGCGTCCCAGGTTCCAGCCGCCATTGCCGGGACCGTCCTCGAACGGCGGAAGGTATTCCAGCAGCGCCTGGCCCACGCCCATGGCGAAGCCGCCTTGGGCTTGGCCGAGCACGATCTGCGGCGCCAACGCCTCGCCGCATTCGATCACGCTGTAGGCCTTGGCGATGCGCAGTGCGCCGGTGGCACGCTCGATCTCGACCCGCACCGTCGTGCCGCACATGGAGGCGAAGGCGGTGCCGATGCGGTTGTAGTGGGTCGGAGGAAACGCCACCGCGTTGCGGTCGAGCACCTGGAACGGACCAGCCCCGTGGCGCACCGCCAGCGCGTCGATATCGGCGGACCATTCTCCACCGGGCAGCGCGAAGCTGGCCTCCGACCATGCCCAGCGCGAAAAGGCATGGGTCATGGCACCGGTAACGCCACCCTGCTGGTGCGCCTTCGCGGCAATGGCGCCCAATGGCAAGGGCGACAGGCCGGCGAGGACCAGCATCTGGTCCTGCCAGAAGGCATCGCGCCATTGCAGGGCGCGCGGGTCGGCTGGTGCGATGCCCCAGAGTGCCAGTGCGGCCGGCCACAGGCCGAAGCGGAACACCACGCGTGCCGCCTCCGCCGCCGCCTGGGTGCCGACATGGGCACCGATCGAGGCACTGGTGGGCGAGGAGATCGAGGGCACCCAGCGCGGATTTGCCGCTGCCTTGTCCTGCTCCGCCTGGGTGATCGAGAACGGATCGCCGGAGGTAACCAGGCCGAGTGCATCGAACACACCGACCTGCGCCACGGTCACCGCGTCGGCCTGGGCGCCGATATGGGCGGCGACACGGTTGGCGAGCGCCGTGCCGATGCCGTTGCCCATCTCGACGGCGTCGCTGTGGATCGAGACGCGGCCCTCGGCGTCGATCTCGACGGTGCCCAGCGAGCAGTCGGCGCCGGTGCCGTAATCCTTGCTGGCGCAGGCGACGCCGGTGCCCACAAGGAATCCCGGTCGCGCCTTCGCCTTCTCCGCCGCGCGATGGCGCCAGATCGGATGGCGGTCGAGCCGGTCGAGGATGTCCGGCGCGCGCACCGAGACCGACAGCGGATTGCCGGTCAGCGTGCGGCCGCCGACCTTCAGCGCATTGCGGCGGCGGAAGTCGATCGGGTCGAGTTGCAGGCTGGTGCATACCTCATCGACCAGGGTCTCCAACGCGGTCAGGCCCTGCACCGTGCCGTAGCCGCGCATCGATCCGGCGGTGACGCCGCGGGTATGTTCGGCGACCGTTGTCACATCGACCTTGGGCACGTCGTACATGCCGATGGCGCCGGTCGCGGCCACGATGGCGACGCTGACCGAATAGTTCATCATTCCGCCGCCATCGAGCACATGGTCGGCGGCGAAGGCGGTAATCAGCCCACTGGTTCGGTTGACCGCGATCTGATTGCGGATGTTGAAGGCGTGGCGCTTGATGCCGCCCTGGAACTGCTGGAAGCGGTCATGCGCAAGCCGCACGGCGCGACCGGGGAAGAACATCGCCGTCAGTGCCACATAAAGCGGAAACGGCGTGTGGTCGCGGCCGCCAAAGCCGCCGCCGACATAGCAGAACTGGCCCTCGATGCGCGCCGGCCTGAACTCCGGGCTCGCTTCGCCCAGCAAGGTGGCGATGGCGCTTGCCGCCTCGAACGGTGATTGCACGCCGAGCACGATCTCGAGCCTCCGGGCGGCCGGCTCGAAGTAGCCCATGCCGGCTTCCGGTTCGAGGAACATCGGGTCGATCGACTGGGTCTGGAACGAGCGATCGAGCACCAGCACGTCGGCGCCGGGTTTGGCGAGATCGTCGCGGATCGCGGCGCCATAGGTGGCACCTTTCACATATTCGGGTCCCTTGGCGTCCGGCAGCACCTGCCAGATCGGCCGGCCATTGCTTTCGACGAAGCCCGGGCTGATCCAGCCCTCCTGGATGGGGGAATAGGCATCCGGCGCGTCCGGGCCGGGGCCGGCGACGCGGGTGAAGCGGAAGGCGCCATAATTCGGCCCCGCGACGGGTCCGGTCTTGGCACCGAATTCGAGATAGTTGCCCTTCCGCATAGCGACCCGGGTGCGGTCGTAGTCGTCGAAGCTGTCGAAGATCAGCAGCGCGACCGGCTGGCCGAGGTAGAAGGGTGTGGTGCCGGGCGGGCAGAACAGGTCGCCGGCATAGAACTCGGGGACGCGCACGCCGATGCGGGCGAGATCCGGCGCGGTGATGACTACGGCGGGCTTGGCGATCTTGGCGAGGCGGTCGAGATCCAGGCCTTGGTAGACATGGCTGGCGTCCGGCGAGCGCACCAGAAGCGCGTGATGCGTCTCGGCCGGCCAACCGGGCAGGTCAGAGCCGCGAAAGTCCGAGGCATAGAGCTTGGCGCCGGTTACCTTGGCGACGCCGTCGACCCGGCCGAGGGCGGGATGGCGGATACCCCGGCCGGGTAGGGTCTCGCGTTCGAGGAAACTCGGGGGTGCGGCTTCGGCGAGCCGGGTCATGCTGAGCGCGATGCCGCTGACGGTTCCCGATCTGATCAACTCGCGCCGCGAGAGCCGCATCATGTCGTATCCCAAAAAAGATCGGCACGCTACCGAACAGGTGCTTTAGACCGCAGCGAGACATTTGCATACCATTATAATTGTATTTATGGCTCTTTTCCAACGTGGATCGATAGGCATGGCGTCTCAGTTTCCGGGTTCAACGCTTGATCCTGCGTCTCCGCTTGGCCAACACGGCACGGCGCCGGACCGAGCCGGCACGCTGATGCTGCGTTCGACGGACGGCGTGCCGTTGCAGCAGAGGCTGGATTATTGGCGTCATTCGGTGTTGCACCGGATGGACCCGATTGCGCCTACGGTTCAGCGGCCGGATATCGCGTTCCGCAGCGGCTTCATCGACATGCCGACGTTCAACCGCATGTTCAGGAAGCGTTTCGGAAAGACACCGAGCGGGGCCCGTTATGATGTAATGGTTGCAGCGGCAACGGTGTAGGAAGACGCGTCCGGCGCCGCTGGCCGAGACACGCCTTGGCTTAGGTGCATGTCCATTACGATGCAGGCATGAAATCGACGATGAATTCGGTGCCGCCGTAGTCGGCTTCTTGCGGGATGCGCAGCAGGCGCTTACTGCCGTCGAGCTTGCTGCCTTTGGGCTGCACGGTCACCACGCTGGCCGCGCGCGCGGTCTGCATCGCTTCCCGCACGCTGCGCGAGCGGCCAAGCTTTTCCAGGTTCTTTGCAGTGGCGAAGACCAGCTTGAAGCGGCCTGCCTCGGTGTCGGCCAAGGCTCGGGCCGGGGTGATCCAGACCGACTCGACGGCTTCGCGGCCGTCGTGCACCGCCAGATGTTCGATCGGCGCCTCGGCCAGGAAGAAATGCGTATCGTAACGTTTCGGCTGGGTCGATGGGGTGATCCAATGGGCGAAGTGCACCAGCAGATCGGGTGCCGGCAGCAGCCCCTCGGACCCCAGCACGGCGTCGAATCCGATCGAGCCGGCGTTCAGTGCGGCGCGGTGCTGATCCTCCAACCGTTTCAGCGTGGCGGCATCGATCAGGCCGTCGGATCCGAGCGGACGGGCCAGCAGTACGCCGCATTCCTCGAATGTCTCGCGGATTGCCGCGACCCGGAAGGCCAGCGCCTCGGTATCCAGGCGGGCGGGATTGGGGCAGGTCCCGGCCGCCAGTTCCTGATCGGATTCCTCGACCCGGCCACCTGGGAACACCAGGGCGCCGGCGGCGAATTCGATGGCGTGATGGCGGACCACCATGAACACCTCGATTCCGTCTGGCCCGTCGCGCAGCAGCATGATGGTGGCGGCGGGTCGGGCGGGTGCTTCCATGATCGTTTCCTGTCGGGTGTGAGGCCCAAGGTTACCCGCGCCAGGCGCCGCGGTCACGTGCGTAGACGCCGAATCAGCTCCATTGCGTTGGCGGGCGCGCGCACCTTCATGTCATTGTCAAAAAACACGAACACGTCGCGCTTGCGTACCCTGGCCTTGCCGCCGACGCGGTCGGTGGATATCGGCTCCTCACCGCGCGCCCAGGTCTTGCTGCGCTGGCCCCATTCGTCCAGCGCGGCATTGTCGTAGCCGCTGGCGTAGAGTTGCTTCGATCCGTGCAGCCGGCAGTAGACGAAGTCGGCGGTGACATCCAGCAGCCGCGGCCAGGCCACCGAATCGGCGCACACCAGGGCGACGTCGTGGGCACGCAGCAGGTCGATGAACTCGGCGCAACGGAAGCTGTCGTGGCGGATCTCCAAGGCGTGGCGCATCGGCCGGCGGATGTCGACCTCGAGCCAGGCGGGGGCGCGCAGACGGTTGTCGTGCTTGCGGCCGAGCACCGCGGCGTGCCCGGTGTCGCGCGGCAGCAGCTTGAGGAAACGCTCGATGCGGGGCGGATCGAAGCGAAAATTCGCCGGCAACTGCCACAGGATCGGGCCGAGGTGCAGGCCCAGCCGCAACAGCCCCGAAGCGAGGAAGTTCGCCACCGCCACCTGCGCATCGCGCAATCGCAGGACATGGGTGATATAGCGCGGCGCCTTGACCGCGAAGACGAACTCCGCCGGCACCTGCTCGGCCCAACTGGCGAACACCTCGGGGCGCTGCATGGCGTAGAACGTGCCGTTGATCTCGATGGCGCGGACCTGGCTGGCGGCATACGCCAATTCCTGCTCGCGCTTCACGTGGCTTGGGTAGAATACGCCGCGCCACGGGGCATAGGTCCAGCCGGAGATCCCGACGCGGATCACGCCGGCGGTCATAAGGCGCGGGTTGGATCGAGGGTGGCGATGGGGCGCATGGGGAGATCACCGCACGGTTTGCCGGGCGGCGGGATTACCACACCGAGCCGATCGTGCGATGCATTTTGCCGCGCTGGTCTTGCTTCTCGCCTGCGTCCGTCGCGTCGTGCGACGGCGGGACGAGGCTAGACCGTTTCAGCATGACTGTGTCCGAGCACCGAGGTGCTGCCTCTTGCCCTCGGGCTAAGTCAGCCGGCGACCAGCTTCTGGATCAGCGCCTGCGCTTCGGGGGCCGACCAGTCGGCGGCGCCCTCCAGCCTGGCGACGACCTTGCCGGCGGTGTTGATGATCACCGTGGTGGGGATGCCGCCCGCGTCGAACGCTCGGGCCAGCGCGCCCTTGGGGTCGAGCAGCACCGGCAGCGCGGTGATGTCGTGGGCGTTATACCAGGCCTGCACCGTGGCGGCGCCGCCACGGTCGGACGATAGCGGCAGGACGGCGATATCCTTGGGTGCCAGGGCCTTCGACAGGGTCTGCAGCGACGGCATCTCGGCGACACAGGGCGCGCACCAGGTGGCCCACATGTTCACCACCATGCCGCGACCCTTGAAGTCGGTCAGATGATGGCTGGCGCCGTCGGCGGTGACGAAGACGCCATCCGGCGGATCCCGCGGCGGCGAGACCGGATCGAGGCCCTCGGACAGCGGTGCCAGGCTGGCGGCGCGCGGTTTGCGCGCCAACGCGGCAGTGGTAAGGGTGGCGGACGCTATCGCCAGGACCGTCCGGCGCTGGATCGTCATCGAGTTGGAACCCTTCGCGTGACCGATACACCTGATCGCCCGCCGACGGATCGGGTCAACCAGCCGGCCAACATGCAATGGGGCGGGCGGTTCGCCGGCGGACCGTCGGTGATCATGCAGGACATCAACGCCTCCATCGGGTTCGACCGCAAGCTGTGGCGGCAGGATATTCGTGGCTCACGCGCGCACGCGGCGATGCTGGCCATGATCGGGGTGCTCAGCGCGGGAGATGAGCGCGCCATCGCCGCCGGTCTAGAGGCGATCGGGCGGGAAATCGAGGCCGGTCGCTTCAGCTTCGACGCCGCCCTGGAAGACATCCACATGAACATCGAGGCTCGGCTGACCGAACGGATCGGTGAGGCGGGGAAGCGGCTGCATACCGCAAGGAGCCGCAATGACCAGGTGGCAACCGACCTGCGGCTGTGGGTGCGCGATGCGATCGACGGGCTGAGCGGGCAGCTCGGCGACCTGATGGCGGCGCTGGCGCGGCGGGCGGCGCAGCATGCCGGCGATCCGATGCCGGGCTTCACCCATCTGCAGACGGCGCAGCCGGTGACGTTCGGGCATCATCTGCTGGCGTATGTGGAAATGCTGGATCGCGATCGCAGCCGGCTGGCGGATTGCCGGCGCCGGTTGAATGCGTGTCCGCTGGGGTCGGCGGCGCTGGCCGGGACATCGTTTCCGATCGATCGGGACATGACGGCGGCGGCGCTGGGCTTCGACCGGCCGACGGCGAACAGCCTGGATGCGGTCTCGGACCGCGATTTCGCGCTGGAATTCCTGGCCGCGGCGGCAATCGGCGCGGTGCACCTGTCGCGCCTGGCGGAGGAGATGGTAATCTGGTGCAGCGCCCCGTTCCGCTTCATCCGGCTGTCTGATGGGTTCACCACCGGGTCCTCGATCATGCCGCAGAAGCGCAACCCGGACGCTGCCGAACTGGTGCGGGCGAAGACCGGGCGGGTGACAGGGGGGTTAGTGGCGCTGCTGACAGTGATGAAGGGGCTACCGCTGGCCTATGCCAAGGACATGCAGGAAGACAAGGAGCCAGTGTTCGACGCCGCCGAGGCGTGGGCCCTGTCGCTGGCAGCGATCGCGGGGATGGTGCGCGACATGACGGCGGACGTGGTTCGGATGCGGGCGTTCGCGGCCGACGGGTTCGCCACCGCGACCGATCTGGCGGACTGGCTGGTGCGGGTGCCCAAACTGGCGTTCCGCGATGCGCATCATGTCACCGGTCGGCTGGTGGCGATTGCCGAGGCGCGCGGCGTCGATCTGGCCGGGCTGTCGCTAGCCGAGATGCAGGCTGTCGAGCCGGCGATCACGACGGAGGTGTTCTCGGTGCTGACGGTGGAGGCCTCGGTGGCGTCGCGCACCAGCTTCGGCGGGACGGCGCCGGCCAACGTGGCGGCGCAGGCGGCGCACTGGCTGGAGATGTTGGCTTGAGGGTGGGGGCATGAAGGCGCGGGGCGTGAAGGCGCCGGGCGTGAAGGCGCCGGGCATGAAGGCGCGGGGCGTGAGGACGGCGGTGGTGCTGGCTTGCACGGTGGCGGTAGGGCTGCTGGCGGGGTGTGGCAAGAAGGGGCCACCGGACCCGCCGGGACCGCCTGCCGACATCATCTATCCGAAGACCTATCCGACGCGCTGAGATTTGACCCCGCGGAGACGGGCCGGGGGAGAAAGGCCGGGGGAGCCGGCCGCAAGAAGGGAGCGCAACATGGCAGAATCATCGACGCGCTGGGACATGCCGGCGCCGATCCGTTACCCGGACCCGAATATCGTCGTGCTGGATCCCAGGTTCCAGACGATCTTCATCGGCAATACCGGTGTCCGCCGGATCGCCACCGGGTTCGACTTCACCGAGGGCCCGGTATGGTTCGGCGACGGGCGCTACCTGCTGTTTTCCGACATTCCCAACGACCGCATCCTGCGATGGGACGAAACCACCGGCGGCATCAGCGTGTTTCGCGACCCCTCGCACTACGCCAATGGCAACACGCGGGACCGCCAGGGGCGGCTGATCACCTGCGAGCATGACACGCAGCGGCTGACCCGCACCGAATACGACGGGTCGGTCGTTGTGCTGGCGGATCAGTACCAAGGCAAGAAGCTGACCGGTCCGAACGACGCAGTAGTGAAGTCGGACGGCACCATCTGGTTCAGCGACAACGGCGCCGGGACGCGGGGCAATTATCTCGGGCACACCGCGCCGCAAGAGCACCCCTTCCGGGTCTATCGTTACGATCCATACACCGCGACATTGACCATCGCGGTGGACGACATGGCTCGGCCGAATGGGCTTTGCTTCTCACCCGACGAGTCCAGGCTGTACGTGGTCGATACGCCGAACGACGGTGCCAAAAGCACGTTTGTCTATGACGTTGTCGATAACGGCACGCGGGTGACGGATCGGCGGGCATTCTTCGGCGGAGTTGGCTGGGCCGACGGGATCCGTTGCGATACCGAGGGGAATGTGTGGTGCGGATTCTCCGGCGGTGAGGGCGAGGACGGGGTGGCAGTGTTCGCCCCCGACGGCACGCTGATCGGGCGGGTTTTGCTGCCTGAGCGTTGCGCCAATGTGTGTTTCGGCGGCCGGAAACGGAACCGGCTGTTCATGGCGGCCAGCCAGTCGGTCTATGCACTCTACGTCGAGGCGCAGGGGGCGGTTGGAGTATAGGTTCGCGGCGTCGCTTCGCGGTGGCGGCGTGAGTTTGTCACCGATCGAGGACAGAGAAAGCAGGGGGTGCGGACAAATCCTCCGCACCCCTCTGGAGTCTCAGGCGGTGGCTGCCATCGCGCGTGGGCGGCGGCGTGAGGCGACGCCGAGGGCGGCCAGGCCGGCGCCAAGCAGCGAGAGCGACATAGGCTCCGGCACTTTGGTCTGCTTGACTTCGACGGACAGATCGCCGGTATTGGCATACCCGCCTTGGCCGAAGATGCCGGGATCGAGCGTGAGGCTGATTTCGTCCCCGGTGGCGAAGTCGATGAGGAACGGGTTCGGCTGGTTCCAGGTGATGGCGCCGGACGAGCCGACAAAGCCGAATACCTTGTACACCAGGTCAGTGGCATTACCGCCGTGGGTAACGTTTTGAACGTCCGGCTGGGTAAAGTCGAAGTCGGCTTCGATCTGGTCGTTGTAGACACCGGTCTTGGTCGGGTCCAGGGTATAAGTCGCGACGTTGTCGTAATGGGTTGAAGTGTTCAGAGTGGTCTGGTTCCAATTGAAATCGATGGTGCTGCCGCCGGAAAAGTTCAGCGGCGTATGGGCGGTGGTGTCCGTCAGGGTGATCGAACCGGCAAACACAGTGGCATGGGCCGGAGCGGCGGCGAATGCGCCGACGCTGAGGGCAGCAGCGGCGAATAGGGTGATCATCGGGCGCGAGGTCATAGCTGGTTTCTCCAAAAACGAGCCATCGGCGGCTCGCCAGCAGTAATAGCAAGCCCGATGCCAACCACGATTGCCCTATGATTTCAGATATTTAGCACTCTCTATTCCCATGGTATGCACGACACTTGTAAAGCCGGCTGCATACTTATGTGTTTTGAGTCGTTACTGGGCGTCAACAGCAAGGCCAGGCACTGGTTTCCCGACACGCCGTGCCTGGAGCAGCAGCCCCAAAGCCCCTCCCCCACCAGTGCCCGAGCGACGGCCGTCGAGCAATGACCGGCGTCTGCTAATCGAACCCCTGGTCCCAAGGTTCGGGCAGCATCAGATAGTCCTCCCCCTGTTTCACCAGATGGGCAAACCCCGGGAAATGCACATGCATGCCGGCAATCAACAGCTGGTCCGCGGTCACCATGTCGAACGTCCGCTTCCGCGTCGCGGCAGCGGCCTGCGGATCAGTATCGAACGCCATGGTCACTTCCGGGCGCGGCACCTGCACCTCGGGCACATGGATGATATCGCCCCAGATCAGCAACGACTTGCCGCCCGAGGCGATCCTGTAGCCGGAATGACCCGGCGTGTGACCGTGCAGCGGCAGCGAGGTCACACCGGGAAATACCTCGACCTCGCCGGAGAATGTCCGCGTCTGGTTGTGGTACGGCGCGATCTGTTCACGCGCGCACTGGAAATACAGCGTGCGCGCGCGGTCGTCGGCGCGGTTCATCGCGGCATCGTCGCGCCAGTGCCGCGGCTCGTTCTCGTGCACCACCAGTTCGGCGTTGGGGAAGAATTTTTCGCCGGTCTTCGGGTCGGTCAGGCCAGCGGAGTGGTCCGGATGCATGTGGGTCAGGATTACCGCCTCGATATCGGCCGGGTTGACACCGGCGGCCTTCAGGTTCTGCCGCAGCTTGCCGGCGGTGGGCAGCAGGTAGTCGCCCGATCCGGTCTCGATCAACGCCAGCCGTCCGGCCGAATACACCAGGTAGCAGTTCACCGAGGTGCGCCGGCCGGGACGGAATTTGTCGCTCAGCATCCGCGTCGCCTCGGCGGGCGCGATATTCTGCATCACCTCGACCGAACCATCCAGGTAGCCGTCGGACAGCGCGGTGACCACGATGTCGCCGATCCGGCGGTGATAGACCCCGGGGATCTGCGTGCTGGGGACCTGAACCATGGGCGTCTCCTGGTTATTGCGCGATATAGCCGCCGTCGATCACCAGTTCCGTTCCGGTGACGAAAGAGGCCTCGTCGGAGGCAAGGAACAAAACGCCGTAGGCGACCTCGATCGGTTCACCCAGCCGGCGCAGCGGCGTGGCCTCGATCTTGGAAGCGCGGCCGGCGGCGTTGGTGGCGTTCAGCATCGGCGGCAGGTAGCCGGGGTGGACCGAGTTCACCCGGATGCCGGATGGCCCGTATTTGGCCGCGGCAGCCTTGGTGTAGAGCCGCACCGCGCCCTTGGACGCAGCATAGCCGGGATGACTGTCGGCGCCCCCGACGAAGCCCATGATGGAGGAGATGTTGACGATCGAGCCCCGCCCGCTCGGGATCATCGCGGCGGCAGCGTGCTTGGTGCCGAGGAACACGCTGGCCGCGTTGACCGCAAGCAGTTTGTGCCAGCCGTCCAGGCCGTCGGGATCGCCGACCGCGCTGCCGCTGATGCCGGCGTTGTTGACCAGGATGTCGAGCCGGCCGTAGCCGGCGATGGCCTCGGCAATCAGCTCCCGCCAATCGGTTTCAGATGTAACGTCCGCGCGGATGAAGCGGGCGCGGCCCTGGATGGCGTTGATCTCGGCGGCGACGGTTTCGCCTTCCTTGGTCAACAGGTCGGCAATGACCACCGTGGCACCTTCCTTGGCAAACAGGCGGGCCTCGGCTTCGCCCATGCCGTGCGCGCCGCCGGTGACGATGGCGACTTTGTCCTTCAGGCGCATCGCAAATACTCCGTTTCAAATCAGGATCATACCAGGCAAGCGGCCATGATGGGGTGCAGGTCGGGCAACTGGTCCAATCGCGCGATATCGGCGATCAGGGTCACGGTTTTCGCGCCACCCAGCACCGGATCGACCAAGGCGGCGAATTTGGCTTCCAGGCGGCGCCCCTGGTTGGCGACATCGATGGCCGGTACGCCGGCATCATGCTGGGCGGTGAACGTCGATCCGTCGCGCAGCGACAGCTCGATCTCGCTGAACGTGTTGGGGACGCCGGTACGCAGATCGAGTGAAACCTTGTCGCGCAAGCTTACCAGCACCGGGTCAGCGGCGACCTGGTCGGAATAGCTCGACAGACGGCTGGTATCAACCCCGGCCAGCCCCATCGCGGTGGTCAACCGCAACGAGAATTTTGCCTCCAGGCCGGTGCGGGGAGCGGGAATGTTGCAGATCCGATCACAGGATTCCTGCACTCGCAGATCGATGCGCTCAACCTGGTCAGGCGTGAACCGGTGCTGTTCGCGCAACTGCCTGGCCGATTCGATAGCAGCATGAGTCATGTAGCACGCGGCGTGATACTTGAACAAATTGGCGGCGATCCACCATCCGCCGGGCGGGGTCTCCAGCGCAAGTTGCGGGTTGAAGTCAGGGCTGTGGGTGCGGGCGAACCCTTGGGCGCACTCGATCACGTCGGTGCGGCTGGAAAAGCCCCGGCCCGCCAGTTTCGCCGCCAGCAATCCGTGATGGGCGGCGGTGCCGGCGTGCAGCGGCTTGCACATCGTGCCGAACATCGACTTCAGGCCGGCGGCCTGGGTACCGGCGATGCCCAACGCGGTGGCGAAGCGGTCGGCGTCAAGCCCCAGCAGATGCGCGCAGGCCGCGGCGGCGCCGAAACTGCCGACCGTAGCGGTGGCGTGGAAGCCCTGCCCATCGTAGTGACCGGGCGCAATACAACGGCCAATGCGGCACTGCAATTCATAGCCCGCCACGAACGCCGTCAGCACCTCGGCCCCGCTGGCCCCGCGCTGCTCAGCCAGCGCCAGCAGCGCGGGAAGGATTGCCACCGAGGGATGCCCCGGCATCGCCAGGTTGACATCGTCGAAGTCCAGCGCATGGGCGGCGGCGCCGTTTACCACCGCCGCCGACGCGGCAGGCAGTCGAGCCGGATGCCCGAACACCACGGCTTCCGGCTTGCCGCCCTGTTCCTGCATCTCCGCAAGCAGGATCAGCACCAGTTCGTCAGCCGTCCCGGCAATGCCGCAGCCGATGGTGTCGAGCACGCACTGCCTCGCCCAGCATCGGATCGAATCAGGAATATCATCCCAGCGCAGCGATCGCGCCTGTTCGCTGAGCGCACGGGTCAGCCCCGCGCCGGACTTGATGTCGCTGATCGCGTTCATGGTTTTCCTCCGGTTGGCCGCCGGTCGTTGATGTTTGGTGATAGAACAGGCGCGTGTTCAACGCCCCTTGTAAACCGGTTTGCGCTTTTCGTTAAACGCCCGGATGCCCTCGCGGCGGTCCTCGGTCGGCACCAGCCGGTTATAGGCCTCGATCTCGAACATCATCGCGCTGCGCAGGTCGGTGTTCAGCCCGACATCGACCGATTGCTTGATCTGGCGGGTGGAGATCGGCGCGTTGGCGGCGATCACGGAGGCGGTCTCCAGCGCCTCGGCCAACAGCGTTTCCGGCTTGCAGACGCGGTTGACCATGCCCCATTCGAACCCCTGCTGGACCGAGAACGGCCGTCCGGTCAACAGCACCTCCTTGGCTCGGCGGCCGCCGATGGCGCGCGGCAGGTTCTGCGTGCCCCCGGCCCCGGGCATGATGCCCAATGTGACCTCGGTCAGCGCGAAGCGGGCGTGTTCGGCGGCGTAGATGAAATCGGCGCACAGCGAAATCTCCATCCCCCCGGCATAGGCAGCCCCGTTCACCGCGGCAATTATCGGCGTCGGACAGCCAAGCACGGCTCGGATCATGCGCTCGAAGATCAGATGCTGATCCTGCCATTGCTGGTCGGTCATGCCGTTGCGCTGCTTCAGGTCGCCGCCGGCGCAGAACGCCTTG
This sequence comes from Rhodopila sp., assembly GCF_965277825.1. Lineage (NCBI taxonomy): Bacteria > Pseudomonadati > Pseudomonadota > Alphaproteobacteria > Acetobacterales > Acetobacteraceae > Rhodopila > Rhodopila sp. The sequence goes on from NZ_OZ255846.1 coordinate 3,945,360, forward strand.
ACCCCTGCCCCGGTGATCACGACGCAGCGCTGCCGGTTCGGATCGGCGCAGAAGCCGTCGAACACATCCAGCAGGTCGAGCCCCATCTGGGTGTTCATCGCGTTGGCCACCTCGGGCCGGTTCAGCGTCACCAGGACAGTATGTTCCTGCGGGAATTCCACAGATACGGTCTCGAAGCTTTTCATTGTTCCAGAGCCTGCATGATCAAACGGATGAAAGTGTCGATGGCGCTGGGATCAGTCCAGCGCAGCACCGCGACCAGTTCCTGCCGCGGCGCCACCCAGGTCAGGTTGCCGCCGGCGCCGGAGGCGAAGAAGCTGGTCTCCGGTGCGCTTATGTAACGCCCGCCATTGGTGTTGAGCCACCACAACAGTCCATACACCGGATTCAGCGGGCACGGTTGCAGCGATTCACCAATCCAGCCGCGCGGCAGGATGCGCCGTCCGGCCCATTCGCCCCGGCGCTGCATCAACAGGCCGATACGAGCCTGATCCTCGGCGTGGATCAGCATGCCGCCACCCCAATGCGTGCCGCCCGACACGCTCTCGATCATCCGCCCGTCGATCTCCACCGCGGACGTGCTGTAGCCATGCCACGACCAGTCGCGGGACGCCCCGATCGGGGCCATGATGCGTTCGGCGAACACCTCGGGCAGCGGGCGGCGAAACCGCCGCAGCAGCGCCAGGCTGAGCCGGTTGACGCGCACGTCGTTGTATTCCCAGTGGCTGCCGGGCGGTCCCAGTGTGCGGGGCTCGCCCTTGCGCGCCTTGCCCTCCAGCCCGATCCGGCGATGCCAGTCGATGCTGTCGGACTTGCCAAACAACTCGCCCTGCCATTCCGAGGTATGCTGCAGCAGATGCCGCCAGGTCACCGCGCTATTCTGATCGCTATCGAAACCACCGTCATCGACCGTGCGGCGCACCGGTTCGTCGAGATCGCCGATCAGCCCGTCCATCACCGCGATCCCGGCCAGCAAACTCAGGTAGCTCTTGGCGGCGGAGAAGGTGAAATCGACCTGGTCGGTGTCGCCCCAACTGGCAATCTTGAAGCCGCGTCGCAGCACCAGGCCGTTGGCCGGTCCGCGCGGTCGGATCGGTCCCAGCAACCGGTTGAACGGGGGTGGTTCGAAGAAGCCGCTTTCCAGGTGCAGGCGCAGATCGGTGGGCCACTCGGTCTCGTTCTCGGCGGCGAAGCGGCCGGCTTCCTCCAGCCACATCCAGTTCATGCCGGCGGCGTCGGCCGGCGCTTCCGGCCAGGCCTGGCCATGCGGCGGCGGCACGATCGATGGCAACTCCATTTAGCTTCATCCCTTCGGCAATGACGCGGACTATGGCGCCGACGCCAAGACGTGCCTAGACCATCCGCGGGCTGTGTCGGCTGGCAATCAGGAGACAACGCGATGAGCCTCTACCAGCGCCGTATCCTGCCGCATCTGGTGCATCTGGCAATGCGGCAGGACGCCTTGCTGGCATACCGCCGGCGGGTGATTGGCGCGGCCGAGGGCCGGGTGCTGGAAATCGGCATCGGTTCGGGCCTCAACCTGCCTCTCTACGGCTCCACGACCCGTTCGGTCATCGGTCTGGAGCCCTCGCCCGAGTTGCTGCGCATGGCGCGCGAACGAACCGCCGAGGCCCGCGTGCCTGTGCAGTTGCTGGAAGCATCGGCCGAGGCGATACCGCTCGCCACCGCCAGCATCGACACCGTGGTGACGACCTGGACGCTATGCACCATCCCCGACGCCCAGCGCGCCGTGGCGGAGTTGCGCCGCGTGCTGAAGCCCGGCGGCACATTGCTATTTGTGGAGCACGGCCGCGCGCCGGAGCCCTCAGTGGCGCGCTGGCAGGACCGGCTCGATCCGCTGTGGCGGCTTGTTGCCGGCGGCTGCCATCTCAACCGCGAGATCGACCGGCTGATTTCCGCCGGCGGCTTCCGGCTCGATAACTTGACGCACGCGCGGCTGGCGGGGCCGCGCACCCACACTTTCCTCTACCAGGGCCGCGCGCGACCGGCGTGACGGACGCCAGCGCGCCAGCACCGCCAGTCCGCCGCGGTGTCCACATCGGCCAAGGTACGAACGAAGCCGACCCGATGGCGGCGGAACCGCGTCAAGGTATCGGCCAGCGCGTGCCGGGTGGACCAGCGAGCGTTGCCGAACAGCTCCGCCGGGCGCCGCGGACCCAGTGCGATCAGCCAGTAGCCGCCATCCGCGGCCGGCCCGAACACCGCATCGGTTGTGCCCAAGACGCGGAACGCGGCGCGCGCGTCCGCCGAACCGGCATCCGGAATATCGCATCCGGTCAACGCCACCCGCCCCCGCCTGTAGCGCCGCAGCGCCCGCGTCATGCGGACGCCGAGATCACCCCGCCCCTGATCGATCCGATCGACGCGCACCGGCAGGCGCAGACGCATGCGATCCGGCGTCCCCGCCAGCACGACATCGAAGCTGCGGCAGGATTGCAAATCGCGCAGCAGCGCGGTCAACGTGGCGGCGTGGAACCGCAGCGCGGCGCGATCACCGATGCCGGCGGCGAGGCGGCGCTTGACCATGCCCAAACGCGGCACCTTGGCAAACACGATGACCGTGTCCCTCACCGATAAATCCGCTGGATCAGCCACGGCGGCACGCCGGCGAACCACAGAGCCAGGCACGCCAGGTTGCGGGCCGAGCGGCGCAGGTAGCCCTCGGTCTGCCATTTACGCGCCGAGGTCACCGCGTCCGCTGCCAGCGGCACCAGCCGGGCGCGGCCCAGGCGGCGCACCAGATCGACGTCCTCCATCAGCGGCAAGGCGCGCACGCCGCCCACAGCGCGCAGCAGGTCGCGGTGGATCAGCAGCCCCTGGTCGCCATACGGCAGGCCAAACCGCCGGTTGCGCCACGTCACCATGCGCTCCAGCCGCCTGGCCCGGCGGTCCGGGGTGTCCAAACGAAAGCGGAAGTAGCCTGCCAGACTCGGTTCAAGCTGGGCGGCGGCGCGCCAATCCGGGGCCAGCCTGGTGTCGGCGTGCAGCAGCAGCAGCCACGGCTGGGTGGCGGCGGCGACGCCGGCGGCGAGCTGGCCGCCGCGGCCACGCGGGGCGGTCAGCAGGCTGGCCCCGGACGCAGCGGCAATAGCGGCGGTGGCATCGCTGCTGGCGCCATCGACGACAATGACCTGGGCCACCCGGCCGATCGCGGCCAAGGTCGCTGCCAACGTCGCAGCGGCGTCCAGCGTGGGGATGATCACCGAGAGGTTGCCGGTGATCGGCGCCCCCAGGGACGCGCCGCCGGATGCGGCACTCAGTGCATCGGCAACGGAGTCATCAGGCCGCCCTCGGTCCATAGCGCATTCAGCCCTCGATTCAGATGATATGGGCCGCCGGTGGTGCGCTGGAAGATTTCGCCGTAATTGCCGGTCGCGGCGATCACCTTCGCCGCCCAGTCGTGCGCCAGTCCCAGCGCCTGGGCAGTAGCGAAATCGTGCCCCAGCAGTTGCTGAGCCCGCATGTCGCCGCGCTTGCTGGCCTCGGTGACGTTGCCTTGGGTGATCCCCAGCGCCTCGGCCTCGATCAGCGCGCTGACCGTCCAGTCGACGATCAGTCCGAAGCTCTGATCACCGTAGCGGAACGCCGGCACCATCGGGCTCAGCGCGAAATGCTCGGGCAGGAACACGAAGTCGGAGGTGCGGGCATGGAACTCGGCGCGCGATTGCGCCAGCCTTGTCTGCATCGCGGTGGCGGCGATACAGCGGTGAACCGCGACCGCGGCGTCCATCTCACCCTGTTCGGAATGGGTCATCAACGCATAGCGGATGCCGCGCGCGGTCATCTCGTCACGCAGCGTGCGCTCCGGCGCCGTCATGTCCAGCGCGCAAATCAGCTTGTCGCGCAGGCCGGCAAGATCGGTGATCCCGCTGCTCCGGGGCACCATGATGCGCTGCGCGTCATAGAACACCGCGGGGCCGAAGCCGACGCCGTATTGCACCGCGGTGGAGGAAGCCGGCGAGATCCCGACCGCGAGCTGGACCGCGTCCGATTTCACCGCGCCCAGCGCCTCGGGTTCAGCCGGAAAGGCCTCGATCTTGACGTCGTCCGGGGTGCCCAGGATCGCGGTGCCGACGGCACGACAGATTTCGCCTTCAAGCGCCGACAGGTTGCCGTGGATGTCCTGGCCGTTCCAGTCGTCAGCCGCCTGGATGGTGCCGCAGGTCAAATGATGGGCGGCACGCACCGACGCCAACGTGCGGGCATCGGGCGTTTGCGCACCGGCGGCGTTGCCGAACGCAAGACAGCCGACAAAGAGCACGCCGACAAACTGAAAACCTGGCAACAGCCGATTCATCGTTGGGTCCTGGTGATGCGAGGAAGCGACGCAAGCCGCGCCTGCGTCGCTTCGATTGTCGGTCCGATGGCGGAAGGTCAGGGTGTCCAGGTGCCCGAGGTCGGCGTGCCGGGCGATTGGGTCGGCCGTGGGTTCACGGAGACCGGATAAGGGTCGATCGGCTGGCCGTTCTGATACGCCTCCGGCGTCGGGAAGTCGGTCGGCAGCATGCCGATCGCCGAACAGGCGCCGTTGGTGTAGCCGTTGGGCGAATAGTTGGCGGTCGCCAGATGCGGCAGCGTGCTGATCTGATCCGATGAGAACGCCGCCAGTGACGCCGACAGCGGCGGCTTTTGCCCGCTCAGGATCTGGTAGTCGAACGCCTCGGTCAGGTCGCCGAGATCGTTGGCCGGATCATCCGATGGTCCGAGGTTAGGCTGACCCAAAGTCTCCGCCCCCAGCGCCTTGCCACGCACCTCGTCAGGCAGCGTCGCCAGCGGCACCAGGCCGAACAGCTCGTTAATGAATTTGATCACCGACCCATGCTCGCTGTACTGGTGCGAGATCTTGCCCGCTCGGGCATAAGGCGAGATCAGGATGGTGGGGATCCGCGGCCCGGCGGCGAGCTGCGAACCGTCGGCGAACTTGCTGCGAGCCTCGGGCGATACGTGGTCGTAGAACCCGTCGGTCTCGTCGTAGGTGATGATGATCGCGCTGTTGTCCCAATACGGGCTGTTGGCGATGTCGCTGATCGCCTTGGCGGCGAACGCCTCGGAGATCTGCTGATCCGAGTAGGCCGGGTGGTCGTCATTGCCCAGGAAGGCGTGCTGGATCGCCGGCGTCGGATCAACCGGCACCAGCCCGTCGTTGTTGTCGTAGCCGCCGCGCAGATAGAACACGCCGCCGCTGGCCGGCAGGGTGCGGTTCTCGACCGCCTGGAAGAAGTCCTTGGCGCCGTGCAGGTTGTTGTTCAGCACCTGCGGATTGTCGGCCAGATATGCGAAGTATTGCGGTGCGTTGTGATGCAGCACGTAGCCGGTGTTCAGCCCGGGATCGTTGGTCGGATTCGGGGTCGCGGTATTCTGCGGTTCATACGGGTCGGACGCGTCGGCGGCGTCGAAGCCCTGCTGATACCAGCCCCATTGCACCGTCGGGTCGGTGCTGGCCACGGTCGCTATGTCGTTCTGCACATCCAGCAGATCCGCCGCCGGATTCGGATCGGTGGCGATGATCGAATGGATGGTGTTGCCCATGAACGACAGCGGCAAAGTGGCGAACGTCAGGTTCAGGGTCGGATTATTGGGATCCTCATCGAAGTTGTACGGCGGCTTGACCGCGTTCTTGTCCAGGTTGGAACCCGGGAACGGACCCGGATCACTGACGATCGGGACGTATGCGTTGCTGGTGCTGGGCATCACGTTGGACCCATAGCTGGCGCCCAGCGAATTCGGGAACGATGGATTGGAATAGGTGACTTTGGCGCCCTGGTCGTTGTGCAACGCCCATTGCGTCTCACCCGATTGGCCGGCGATGATCGCGATCGCGTTCGGCGTCGACGGCCCGACGATGGTCTGGCGGAAGTTGTCGAACAGCACGAAGTTCTTGGCCCAGGACCACATGAACGGGATCGTGTCGCAGTCGATATGGCCGATATCGGTCTCGGCCTTCTGTTGCTGCGCCAGCGTGATGGCGGTCGGGCCGGACCCGTCGGGCTTGACGATGTTGCCGGAACCATCGGTGGTCAGGCCCTCTTGATCCAATGCGTAGCGGTCGTTGGCGGAAATCCCGGTGCCGGGATCGACATGCAGGCTGTTGGCCATGCCCTGGTGGCTGTGATCGACCGAGATCTCGTCCGCCGGGTAGATCGGCACGGTGCCCCCCGCGGTGCTGGTAACCGCCTGCGGCATCAGGAACGGCGAGATCTTTGCCACGTTCAGCGAGGTATCCAAGTATTGCTGAATAAAGCTGGGGGTTTTCTTGGCTGGCTTGGCACCATCCGGCGCGGTGAACAGACCCGTCGCGCCGGGGAAAGTGCCGAAGTAATGATCGAAAGACTCATTTTCGTGGTAGATCACGAATACATACTTAACCTTCTTGCGTAGTAAATCCACCTTCTGTGCCGTCGTCAAATGCTGCTCGGTACTTCCAGACTCATCCGCCAGCGTAGTCGTAACGTTGCCGAACATGGACAACAGGCCGAGAACGGCGCCCGTTGTTTTGAACAATTTCTTGCGGGTCATTGATAAGGACGGTCCTTCTGCGATTCCGGCGGCATCGAACCAGTCGATACCTCAGCTATGACCCAGCTTTAACTGAAGCCCAGCAAGTGCGTAATGCGCGGCGGGTGACACTTTGGTGAAATTGCCGCCCCGGCTGCCGTCAGATCCGCACCAGCGTCGCCACCGAGACATGCGGCCACCGAACGTCGTCGAAATCGAGTATCACCCGCTGCAGGTATTGCAACTGCATGAAGTGGCCGCCGTCGCCGTGCTCGACGGTTTCGATCCAGAACATCGCATCCATTTGCACGGCATTGGCGTTATTGGTGACAAACGGGATATTCAGGATGCCGCCGGCGGGCGCCGCAGTGGTGAGTTTGATCGCCACCGTGCTGACGATCGTTTGCCCGTCGATCTGCGCCAGCAGCACCTGGGTCGGATCCTTGATTGTGCTCGCGGCGTCCAGCCCGGGCGGCAGCCCGGTCGATGGCAGCGCGCTTTCGCGATACTGCGCCAGATAATGGGGATCGGTGACCGGATTGACCGGGGTGCTGGTCAGCCCGGCGATCACGCTACCCCGGAACGGTGTCGAGTCGACCGGGTCGATGGTGGGAAAGCCGGTGACCCGCCGGGCGAACACACTCTGCGCCAGCAGCGAATCGCCATGCGGGACAACCGCCTGGCGCACATAACTCGGTTCCGACACCGGGTCGCTGGTGGCGGGGACCCGCAGCCACAGCCCGGGCTCGATATGGATGCCGGAATTCGTTACGGTATCGGTGACCTGCTGTAGGTAGCGCAGCCCATGCAGGTTGACGTCGCGTTGACGCGAGCCGCGGTTCGGAATGTCACCGGTGATCGCGGTGAAGTCGAGGGTTTCCTGGGTGGCGTTGAGTTCAAGGAAGAATGGCGGGGACGACCCAAAGAACGGGCGCGGCGTGATATTGAAGCCGGCGCCGCGCCAACTGCCTTGCAACTCGCTCAGCAGTCCCAAGTTGGCGGCCACCTCGGAGTGCGGACGACCGGCACGGTGACCAGTCCGCAGCCACTCGGAAGACCGCACGTCGGCGATACTGGGAACGGCGGCGGAGTCGTCAGGCATTATTTGATCCTCCTTGGTTTTTCCGCTGGGTTTGTCTGCTGAACGCACCTCTGCTCAGGCCAAACGGAGCGGCAGCGCATATTGTGATCAGATCGGCCAAGTGTCGCTGTGAACTCGATCAATTGGCTGACATATTAACGAAAAGGCGCGATCTATCTCGATGCGGCGCACGTAGTGCTACTGTTGTTGTTTGTAGGTATTGAACCGCCAGCGGCTAAGCTTCGTTTGCGGATCATGTCGGCCGATCCGCCGGCTGAAGCCTTGGCTGATCGACGACCTCGGGCAACCGCCTGGGGTTGATTTCGTTCAACCTCGCAAAATAGTTTGCCGGGAATCCTGGCTACTTGATAGGGGTGACTCGATGATTCGTGGTCTGACACTTGCAGCGATCGCCTTGGCCCCGATCGCCTTGGCCCCGCTGGCGGCCAATGCGGCCGACCTGGACGGCGTGTCGATGCCCGAAACACGCGTCGTCGATGGCGTCAACTTGCGGTTGAACGGCATCGGGCTGCGCACCTACTCGGTGGTTGGAATCCACATCTACGTCGCCGGCCTGTATCTTGAGCGGCAGAGCGATAATCCGGACAGTATCTTGCACTCACCCGAACGCAAGCTGCTGGATCTGCATTTCGTCCACGATGTCGGCGCCAAGGATGCACGAGAGGCCTGGCAGGACGGTTTCGCCAGCAATTGCAAGCCGCCGGCGTGCTACCTGGATCCGGGCGATGTGCAGCGGTTTCTCGCCGCCGTACCGGCGGTGCGTCGCGGTGACCAGAGTTCGTTGTGGTTCACCCCTAAAGGCGTCAACGTCACGCTGAACGGGCGCCCGATGGGGCAAGTGAACGACCCGCACTTCGCCACCGCGATGTTGGCCACCTTCATCGGCCCGGTGCCGCCGAGCGAAAAGCTGAAGCGCGAGTTGCTGGGTAGCGGGAACTAGCTCTTCAGCGCCTCTGGATTGGTCACCCGCACCGGCTTGGCGTCCATGAAGGCCAGCGCGTTCTCGATCATCTGCGGATAGAAACCGTCCCACGTCTCCCGCACGCAGTATCCCAGATGCGGGCTCAGCACCGTATTCGGCGCCTTGCGCAGCGGGTGATCCGGCGGCAACGGCTCGCGGTCGTAGACATCCAGCGCGGCGACGATCTTGCCTTCGTGCAGCGCCCGCAGCATCGCCGCCTCGTCGACGATCGGCCCGCGTGAGGTGTTGACCAGGATCGCGCCGTGCTTCATCCGCGCGATATCGGCCGCGCCGAGCAGACCTCGGCTGCGCTCGGACAGCACCATGTGGATGCTGATCGCGTCCGACGTCGCCAACAACTCCTCCTTGGACACGCCCTTGGCGCCGGCGGCGGCGGCCTTGTTGGCGCTGAGGTTCGGGCTCCAGGCGATCACGTCCATGCGCAGCGCGCGGCCATAGGCGGTCATGTAGCCGCCCAGCTTGCCAAGCCCGATGACGCCCAGGGTCTTGCCGGCCAGGCCGATCCCGACCGGCACGCCCATCTGGAAGCCGCCGGCGCGGATCATCGCATCGCCCGCCGCCAGCCCGCGCGCCGCCGCGATCAGCAGCCCCAGGGCCAGTTCCGCCGTGGCCGAATCGTTGTATTGGCCGCCCTGGGTGGAACACACCGGAATGCCCCGGGCGGTGCAGGCGGCGGTGTCCAGCGAAGCGTTGCGCGCCCCGGTCATCCCCAGCATGCGCAGCTTCCCCAGCCGGTTGATCAGCGAAGCGGGCAACGGCGTGCGCTCGCGCATCGACAGCACGATGTCGAAATCCGCCAGCTTGGCCGCGGCATCGTCGGCGTCGGCAAAGGCATCGGCAAAGAACACCACCTCGGCTCGGCGTTGCAGCGGCGTCCAGTCCGCCGCGCCGCGCGCCACACCCTGCCAGTCGTCCAGCACCGCCACCCGAGTCGTCTTGGTCATCGCCGGCTCCTGCCCTGTCCAGGCTGCGAAACTGCGGCCAGCGAATCAATCGCGCAAGCCGGCCCAATCGGTGGTGAAGACGGTGGTTGCGGCCCGCGCCGCCGTCGTGGCATCTCGGGCAACAGCGGGAGAACCAAGCATGAGCAACGTCGCCGTCATCGGGGCCGGGCTGATCGGTCGGGCCTGGTCCATCGTGTTCGCCAGGGCCGGGTTCACTGTCGCGCTGTGGGACCAGTTCCCGCTGCAGACCACGCAGGCGCTGGCCTTCATCGCCGATCGACTGCCGGAACTGCGCACCGCCGGCCTGCTGGCTGAAGCGCCCGATGCGGTGCTGGCGCGGGTCCGGCCGATGCAGTCGCTTTGGGAATCGGTGCGCGACGCCGAGTACATCCAGGAATGCGGCCCCGAACGGACGGAGGTGAAAACCGCCGTGTTCAGCGAACTGGAGCGCGCCGCCCGGCCTGACGCGGTGCTCGCGTCATCATCGTCGGGCATTCCGGCCAGCGAGTTCACCGCGCACCTGAAAACCCGCCAGCGCTGCCTGATCGCCCATCCGGTGAACCCGCCCTACTTGGTGCCGCTGGTCGAGATCTGTCCGGCGCCGTGGACCGATCCGGCGGTCACCGAACGAACGCGACAGATCATGCTCGCCGCCGGCCAGGTGCCGGCCACGCTGAAACGCGAGGTCGCCGGCTTCGCGCTGAACCGTTTGCAGGGCGCGCTGCTGGCCGAGGCGTTCCGCTTGCTGGCCGAGGACGTGGTTTCGCCCGCTGACCTGGATGCGCTGGTCAAGCACGGTCTGGGTCTGCGCTGGAGCTTCATGGGACCACTGGAAACCATCGATCTGAATGCGCCGGGCGGACTGGCCGATTACTGCCGCCGCTATGGACCGCTGTATGCCACGATGCAGCGCCAGATGCAGCCGATGGAGTGGGATGCGGCTCTGGTGGACCGCCTGCACGCGGCCCGGCGCACCGAGTTGCCGGCCAATATGCAACCGGTGCGCCAGGAATGGCGCGACCGCCGGTTGATGGCGCTGCTGGCGCACAAGGCGACCCAGCCGGATTGACCCGGGCCGGATTGACCCGGGCCGGATTGACCGGAGCCGAATTGACTCGGGCCGGACTGACCCGGGCCGGACTGACGGGGGCCGGAAATGACCCGGCCCGGATTTGACCCGCGCCGGCTTTGACCCGCGCCGGACTGACTTGCTTCGGCCAGTGGATCGTCTGTCGCGATCGGCTGGATCCGAGGACTGGGGACAAGAAAACGCATACATACGCATTCTTCTTATTGTTGCGTAACGTATTGACAACACCGCGCCGGATTATGTAAATAGCCGAGCGAAAGTGGTGATTTATGACCGGCTTCGATCGCTCGACACTGATGTCCGCGGCCGCGATGGCCGACCTGCAATCCGATCACTCGGATCCGTTGCATGCTCGGAAGCTGGCCGCGCTAGGTGAGCTGGCCTGCGGCATGACCCATGATTTTCGCAACATCCTGCAGACCGTGATGTCGACGCTGGAACTGCTGGAAAGCCGGTCGGACGATCCGGCCGAGGTGCGCCGCTTGACCGCCCAGGCGTTGCGGGCCAGTGAGCGCGGCATCGGGCTGACCCGGCGCCTGCTGCGGTTCTCTCGCCGCGACCCGACCGGCGCCAGGCCGGTGTGTCTGCTGGCATCGATGGAAAATATCACGGAAACCCTGGCCCGCACCGTAGAAACGCGGACCAATGTCCGGATCGCGCCGCCGGCCGGGGATCTGTGGCCGGTGATGATCGATCCCGACGAGTTCGAGCTGGCGTTGATCAATGTCGCCTTGAACGCGCGCGATGCGATGCCGAACGGTGGCCGGATCGAGCTCGCCGCCCGCAACGTGACGATCCCGCTGGTGGACCGCCGGGTCTCCGGGACGGCGGCCAAGGGGATGGCGAACGGACGTCGGAGCGCCGACCGGCGGGGGCCTCGGCTGCCGCTGCCAGGGGGCGACTACGTGGCAGTCAGCGTGGCCGACACCGGCATCGGCATGGATGCCGCGACGCTGGCCCGCGCGGTGGAGCGGTTTTTCACCACCAAGCCGGTCGGTCAGGGCACCGGCCTGGGCCTGGCCTCAGTACAGGACCTGGCCCGCCTGACGCGAGGGGCGTTGCGGCTGAAAAGCCAGCCCGGCCAAGGCACCGTGGTGGAGTTGTGGCTGCCGCGCGCGGACCCACCGGACCGCCCGCTGGAACCGGAACGGCTGCCCACCGCGAAGACGGCGCAGCGGGCGCTGACCTAGGTATGTTCGATTAAGTAACTTTCTACCGCTGCTCTTGCAGCGAATATTTTACGACGCGGATTTACACCGGCACCAGTGGGTTGCCTGCAATAGAGAACACGACAATGGCTTCAAGCGCTACACAGCCAGTGCACGGTGCCCAAGTCTTGGCTTGCGACGCCGTGGCTTCCGCCGTGACGGGCCTGGTGATGGCCGGCGCCGGCAGCGATCGGGTCGCCGGCGCCATGTCGCACCGCGCCGAAGCCGGTTCCCCGCCGGTCTGCCGCGAGGACGGTTTCTACTCAAGCGCCGATAGTTTCGGGCCTACGCTGACCGGCGGTGGCGCCAGCGAAACCCCCAGCGGTCCGGCAAACAATCGCCCGGCAGACGCAAGCCGCATCACCGCGTCATCGCTGGGTCGAGACGACATCTCGACTGCCGGCATCGCCGGCCCCGGTCATGCAACATTCAGCTTCGTCAGGCTGGTCGCGGCGAGCCCAGCTGCTCGACCCGCTCAGTCGGGCGACCACTCGGAGTGGGAAGACATCGCCTTAGTGTAACCAAACCACTAATTCAGTTTGTTATCATCAACTTCAAAATCGCGCCTCGCAGATGCCCACGGAGTTATCCACCGAAAATGGGGATAACAAAAAGGTGTACTCATAAAACGTTATGAGACTGGCACATTGCGAACCAGTAAAGATGGCGTCCAGATGGGATTACGCCTCGGCCCGGCGCGGTGCAGGATGCGATCATCGGAGTCAACTTTTAGATGATTGGCGGAAACTTGACATTATTAGAGAGTTGTTTCGGCTTATGACGATCGCTGCCCCGCCTCCTCCGCGCCGCGGGACCCTGCGTCGCTGGAGCGTCTGATGCCTTGTTACACGCTGTTTTTCCTCGATTGGGATGACGCTACTGTCGGCAATATGGATATCGAATGCGAAGATGACGCAAGCGCGCTACTCGCCGCGGCCAGACATAAAGGCGATCACGCCGACGTCGAGGTCTTGTGCGGCAACAGGACCGTCGGTCGTCCGGTTTCGCGATAACCCCCCCCGATCGTTGACCCGTCCGCCGGAGACCGGGGCCAACGATCGCGGCATCGCCGGCGCCACCGCTTCAGTAGCCGCCACTTCAGCACCGCGGCTCCGAACAATCGTGGCTGGGTTTACGGGTGGGCTCGCAGCATCTGGTACGCCGCGATCATTTGTGGCACCTGCGGCGGCGCAACATCGGTCCGCAGCACTGACGCGGCGGCGGCGTTGTCGCCGGCCAGGGCAAGCGCCACGGCGAGGTCCTGCCGAGTACGCTTGGACGACTGCGGTCCCGCCGCCAGCGGCCGCAGGATCCCAAGCGCCTGCTGCGGATCGCCGGACACCGCCAGCGACAGGCCGAGATTGACGCTGGCGGCCATGCGGTCCGGATCCAGCGCCAAAGCGCGACGATAGGATTGCTGCGCGTCGCCATGCTGCCCCAGCAGATCCTTGGCGATGCCATGATCGATCAGCGCGGCGACATTGTGCGAGTCCCGATCGGTGACCCGCTGGAACAGTGCCGCGGCCGCCGCCGGGTCGGTCGTCAGCTTCAACCGTCCAAGACCAAGCTCAGCCTCGGTGCGGTGCGGCGCGACGGCCAGCACGCGGTCGAAGTTGCGCGCCGCCTCCGTCCGCTGGCCAAGCGCGGCCTGCGCATTGGCCGCGCGCAGCAACGCCGGAACGTTGCTCGGGTCGGTGGCGAGAATGCGTTGCGCGATGTGCAGCGCCGTCTCCGGCGCTCCGCTGGCCAGCGCCGCATCGGCAATGTCCAGCCCCGGCGCCGAGGTCGAGAACGAAGGTCCCGGACCGGACGAGCAGGACGCGAATAACAGCAGTGAAAGCAGCACGACAGGACGCATTTTGCATACCTTTCAGTGGTGGATGAATGTCCGCGCCACGGTCAGCCCGGCCGGCCCGCCGACGACGATGAAAATACACGGCAGGATGAACAGGATCATCGGCACCGTCAGCAGCACCGGCAGCCGCGCCGCCTGGGCTTCGAACCGCATCAGCATCTCGTAGCGCATCTCGGTCGCCAGGGTGCGCAGCGCCTGGCTCAGCGGCGTGCCGTACTGCATGGTCTGGATCAGCGTGGCACCCAGCCGGCGCAGCGTCTCCAGCCCGGTGCGCGTGCCCATGTTGGTCAGCGCGCTGCGACGATCGGCCAGCACGCGCAACTCGCCGCAGGTCAGCTTCAGCTCCGCGCCGATCGCCGGATGCGCCGGGGCGATCTCACCGGCGACGCGATCGAGGCTCATCTCCAGGCCCAGTCCGGCCTCGCTACAGATCACCAGCATGTCCAGCGCATCGGGCAGGCCGCGACCCACCGCGACCAGGTATCTCGCCCGCCGGCGTCGGACGATGAAATCCGGCAGCAACAGCCCGACGATGGCGCCCCCGCCGATCAGCATCATCCGCACCGCGGGCGCCACCGCGCCGGCGGGCAGCAACAGATAGACCGCGATCGGCAGCACCAGACACAGCAGCAGCTTGGCGCCGATGAACAGCCCCAGCACGTTGTATTGCCGCATGCCGGCGGAAACCAGGGTCTGCTCCAGCTCCGCCAGTGTCGAGGCCGGCAGCAGGCCGCTGCGCGACAGCAGCCCGCCAAGCCCGGCGACCAGCCGGAACGCCAGGCCGCCCTGGGCTTCCGACCGGTGCTGCGCCGAAGTGTCGGCGCTCTGGCGCACCGCGGTAATGCGGCGCTCGCACAGCTCCTGGCGCGCCAGGCCACGCAGCATCCACCAGCCGGCGCCGGCCATGCCGAAGCTGAGACCGCCGAACACGAGAAGCAAATGCGGCATCATGTCAGGCTCTTGCGGATCATGCTGCGCATGATGAAGCCGCCGACGGACAGCAGCGCGATCGCGGTCAGCAGCAGGTTGCGCCCGGTCGGGTCGGTGAACAGCACGCCGATATAGCTGGGGTTGGTCAGCACCAGCAGGATCCCGGTCACCACCGGCAACGCGCCCAGGATGTAGGAGCTCATGCGCGCCTCGGCCGCCAGCGCATGCCCACGCAGCCGCGCCGCCAGCCGCTTGCGGATGGTGTCGGCCAGGTTCTCCAGCGTCTCGGCCAGGCCGCCGCCGGTCTGGCTTTGCAGCGACAGCGCGGTGGCGAAGAAACGATATTCCGGCAGCCGGTTGCGTTCGGCCATCTCGCGCAGCGCGTCCTCCAGCGACACGCCGATCGAGGTCTGCGCCACCAGCCCGACGAACTCGGCGGCGGTGGGTTCGGGGCTTTCGCGCGCCACCACCTTCAGCGCCTCGACCATCGGCAGTCCGACCCGCACCGCGCGCACGATCATCGCCAACGCGTCGGGAAACTGCTTGAACAAAGTGCTGACGTGGCGATCCTCGCACCAGCCGTAGAACGCGCGACAGATCAGCGTCCACGCCCCCGGCAACGCCAGCCATCCCGCCGTGCCGAGGAATTCGACGACGATGCGGGCAAACAGCGCCGCCGGCGGCACCGCGGCCAGCAGCACGACGATCAGTTTCACCGGGTAGATCGCCCGATGCGAGGGGTCGTAGCGCAGCAATTTCGCCCCCCGGCTGGCCAGGCTGGCGCCCTGACGCTGCAGCCCCAGCCGATGGCCGCGCTGCGTGCCATCCGAACGCGACAGCCGGTGGGCGCTGGCGATGCCCTCGATGCGCTGGCTGCGCTGGCGCGCCAGCCGGTGGTCGCGCGCCAGCAGCAGATAGCTCATGAACAGGCCGACCAGGCAGACCGAGGCGCCGGCCATCAGGTAGGCCAGGGTTGGGTTCATCCGCCGACCGCCTCTTCCAGCGCGGCGGTCCAGGCCCGCTCCAACTGGAAGTAGCCCAGCCGTTCGTGAAAGCTCGGCCGAGCACGATTGACCTTGTAGCGGGTGATCAGTTCGCCGTTCGAGTCCTCGCCGTTGATCTCCAGGCGGAAGATGTCGTTCAGCGTGACGATCTCGCCTTCCATGCCCAGCACGTCGGTCAACTGGGTCAGCCGGCGCTTGCCGTCGCGCTGGCGTTCGACCTGCACGATCAGATCGACCGCGCCGACGATTTGCGCTCGGATGGCGCGTAGCGGCAGGCCCATGTTGCCCATCTGCACCATGTTCTCGATACGCGCCACCGCGTCGCGTGTGGTGTTGGCGTGCACCGTGGACATGCTGCCGTCGTGGCCGGTGTTCATCGCCTGCAGCATGTCGAACGCCTCGGCCGATCGCACCTAGCCGATGATGACGCGGTCGGGGCGCATGCGCAGCGCGTTGCGCACCAGGTCGCGCTGGGTGACCTCGCCCTTGCCCTCCAGGCTGGGCGGGCGGGTTTCGAGGCGCACGACGTGGGGCTGCTGCAGTTGCAGTTCGGCGGCGTCCTCGATGGTGACGACGCGTTCGCCGACGTCAATGGTGCGGCTGATGGCGTTCATCAGCGTGGTCTTGCCGGACCCGGTGCCGCCCGAGATGATGATGTTAAGCCGAGCGCGGCCGGCGATCTCGAGCACGCGGGCGACCTGGGGGGTGAGCGAGCCGCGCTCGATCAGTTGGGCAAAATCCATCCGCCGCTTGGCGAATTTGCGGATCGAGATATACGGGCCGTCGAGCGCCAGCGGCGTGAACACGATATTGACGCGTGACCCGTCGGCCAGCCGCGCGTCGCACATCGGGCTGCTCTCATCGACCCGGCGGCCGATCGAGGACGCGATGCGCTGGCAGATGTTACCGACATGCCCGGCATCGCGAAACCGCACATCCGACAGCGTGACCTTGCCGGCTCGTTCGACAAACACCCGGTCCGGCCCGTTGACCAGGATGTCCTGCACGCTGTCGTCGTCCACCAGCGGCTGCAGCGGGCCCAGGCCCAGCATGTCGTGCACCAGGTCGCTGGCCACCTGGCGCTGCTCGCGGCCGTTCAGTTGCACCCGCCGTTCAGTGGCGATTTCGGCCACCAGGCGCTCCATCTCCGGGGCCAGGCGGTCCGGCGGCAGGGCGGCCACGGCCGCCGGATCGATCCGCAACAGGCACAGATTGCGCAGCTCGGCGATCAGCGGCGTGGCACCGGCCCGGTTGCCCGACGGCGCCGCGGCGATCACAGCCGGCTCGCTCGCCAGGTTTATGGCCTCCTGGCGCAGCCGGCCGAAGCTTGGCATCCCAACGCTTGTCGTCATCTGGCGGCGCCGCGGCGAAATGGCCAGCCGAACCGCCTGGTCGGAGCATCGGTCGCGCCGCTGGCCGCAACCTCGGCCGCCAGGTCGCGGATCGCGGCGCGGAAGCCGCTGCGCGAGGCCGCCGCCGGCGTGCCCATGGTGGCGGCGGCGTTGACCACGCGCGGCAGATGCGGGATCACCACGTCGATCTTGTGCTGCAGCGCCTGCTCGACCTGATGGCGGGTCATCGTGCCGGGCGCGCCCAGGTGGTTCAGCACGATCAGCGACCGCCGCGTCTGCTGCGTCCCGGTAGGCAGCGCCATGGCGCGCAGCACGTCGCGCACCGCCTGCAGGGTGGGCTGCATCACCAGCACCCGCTGACGCGCCATCTCGATCAGCTCGGCGTGCCAGGCCGACGGCGCCAGCGGGACATCGACCACCACGTAGTTGTAACGATGCCGCAGCTTCTGCAGCAGATGCTTGGCCGCACCCGGCGCGATCGCCGGGTGTTCGGTCAGCTTTTCCTCCGCCGCGATCACCGCGAGCCGGTCGCCGGCCGGTTCGGCGATGCGTTCCATGAACAGATCATCGACCCGCTTCGGCGTTTCCAGCGCCAGGCGCAAACCGCCGCCCGGCTTGGTGCCCAGCAGCATGGCGACGGAGCCGGTGTGCAGGTTGGCGTCCAGCACGGCGGTGTGACGGCGCACCTCGTTGGCCAGATACCACGCCAGGTTGGCCGCCAGCGTGGTCGCTCCGGCGCCGCCGCAGACCCCGGTCAACGCCAGGATCCGCCCGCCCAGCGCACTCGCCGGGGCGATGCTGGCAGGGGCGACCTGCGGCCCGAAATGCTGCGCCACCACCTCGGCGTTCAGCGGCTTGTACAGATACTCCGCGACGCCGAGATTGCGGGTCAACTGGCGATACAGATCGACGTCCTGGCGCTCCCCGATGACCAGCACGCGGACATCGGGCTCAACCACCTCGGACAGCGCCGACAGGGTGGACATCGGCTGCTCGTCGCCGCTGATATCGACCAGCAGCACGCGCGGGCTGGGCAGCTTCTTCATCGCCCCGATCGCGGTGCGGCTGCTGCCGCGATGGATGATGACCTCCTCGGGTCCGACGGCGAGCAGACCCAGGCGCAGCACCGCCTCGCTGTCGGCGTCGGTGACGAAAGCCAGGATCTGGATGCGTCCGCTGCGGCCGGAAACGGCGGCAGTCGGGGCCGCGACCTGGGTGGCGAGATCGTCCGACATCACGAACCGCCGCCCGACGGGCTGCCGGTGGACTGCACATGCAGGTCGCTGAGGCCGGTATCGGGCAACGGCTTGACATGGTTGGTGCGCAACCGCTGCACCGCCAGCGCCGCCATGCCGCCATCGGACCCGCCGACCGGTTGGCGGCCGTGCACCAGATCCTCCGGATTGACCACCTGGGCGGCGATATTCCTTTCGTTCGCCCCGGTGGGATTCCAATCGTTGGTGTTCAGCAGCGGATCGGTGGCGGCGCATCCCGCGCCCGCGGCGCCCAGGCCGATCGCGATCATGATGGGGATCAGCGGTTTCATTGCACGATAAATCCGGCGTCGCCGCTGATCTGGGTGGCCCCGGATGCTGGCGGGGTGCCGTTCTGGCGCAGCAGCAGGATGCGTTCCAGATCGTTCGGCGGGGTCCAGCCATCCGACGGCTCATGCAGCGCCGCCGCCTGGTTGACCGGGTGGACGATGAACGGCGTCACGATGATCACGATTTCCGACTCCTGGCGTTTGAAACTGTCGGAGCGAAACAGCGCCCCAATGCCTGGGATCTCGCCCAGGAACGGCACGCCGTTGCTGGTGTGGGTAACGTTGTCCGACAGCAGCCCGGCGATGGCGAAGCTCTGCCCGCTGCCCATCTCGACCGTGGTGTCGGCGCGGCGCACCTGCAGCGCTGGAATGACGATTCCGTTGTTGCCGGCGGTAAGCTGCACCGCGCCCTGGTCGGTCAACTGACTGATCTCGGGGCGGACATGCATGTTGATGCGCTCGCCCGACATCACCGTCGGCACGAACGCCAGCGAGATGCCATACTGCTTGAAGTCGACGGTGATGGTGTTCTGTTCCTGCGCGATCGGGACCGGGAACTCGCCGCCGACCAGGAAGCTGGCGGGCTCGCCGCTCATCGTCGTCAGGTTGGGTTCGGCCAGGATGTGGACCAGTTGATCTTGCGCCAGGGCATCGACGATAGCCTCCACGCTGGTCTTGCGGAACGCCAGCGCTCCCACCGCCGGCGGCAGCGACCCGCTGGTCAGATCGGCCAGCGGAAACGCGGTGGCGATGCCAATCTCGGCGGTGTTGCCGATCCGCCCCGCCAGGTTCTGCCAATTCAGCCCGAGATCGCGGGTCAGCGTGCGCGACATCTCCACAATCCGCACCCGCAGCAACACCTGGATCGGTTCGGAGACCTGCAGCCGGTTGGCGACCAACTGCTTGTCAGGCAGCAGGGACTGAGCCGCAGCGGCGGCACGTTCCGCCTCCGCCGGGGTGGCGACCCGGCCGCTGATCTCGACCCCATCGACACCCGCGCGGGTGCGCACCCCATCGCCCCCCAGCGCTCGGTTGATCGCCGAACCGGCGAGCGTCGCGTTGGCCGAAGACGGCACCACCATCAGGTCATAGACGCCGACCGAATGGCCGGAATTGTCCATCGCGGCGATCGTGGTGTGCCCAACGGCGAGGCCAAAGACGAACAGGCTGGTGGCGCTGGCCGGCCGCGCCTCGGCCACCTTCGGATCGGCCACGAACAGGTTGGCCGCCGATCCGGCAAGCTGGATCACCCGCCCGGACCCGGCTTCGACGGTTATGCTGGTCGTCACCTTGCCGCCCGTGCGTGGCGCCATTTGGGCCGCCACGGGCAGGCTGAAAAGCAGGGCAGCCAACAGAACACCAGCCCATTTTGGGTGGTTCGACATCAGAAATGTACCTCCTTGCCGTCAGCCCCGCCGAGATAGAGATGCATGATTCCGGCGGTAGGATCGGTGCGTTGACCCGTCTTCAATGCGGCCGAGACGTCGCCGCCCCAGGTGATCGGCGCCCCCGCGGCGGCTTCGGTCTTGCCGGCGGTTTGCGCCGCGGTCTGGACGGTTGCGTTTTCGCGGGTTCCGTCCTGCGCGGGCGCATCGGCGGTATCGGCCGAAATCACCGACAGCGAGAGATGGCCCAGCCTGGTGGCGACAGCGACGCGTTCGGCGTTCTCGGGCGAGACTTCCAGTGTGACAGTGCGCGATTGCGGCACCGAGACGTTGGGCGCGTTGGACGCGGTGGCGCCCTGCATCAATTCCTGGTCGATGGCGATGACGCGGACGTTGTGCAGCACGGTCTCCCCGGCGATGCGCCGGCCCAGCGGCGCCGTCGGGTCGTCCAGCGTCTGGGTCAGGATCAGATCGACATGATCGCCCGGCCAGATCAGCCCGGCGGTGCCGGACACCGCATCGACGCCGACGGTGGTGGCGCGCAGCCCCGGCCCGAGCACCGCGGCGAGGAAGCCGCGTTCACCGGCGCGCATCACCTGGCTCGGCAATACCACGTCGCCGGCCGCCACGGTGCGGCGCACCATCGCGCCCAGCAGTTCGGCGCGGGCCGCCGGTGTATCGGGGCGCGCGCCGTCCGGGACGGCGGATTGGGCGAGGTTGGCGGTGGTCAGGTCGTCGGGTTTGAGCAGCGCGCCTGGGCGCAGGGTGTGGGCGGCGGCGAGCACGCGCACGGTCGCCGTCGGCGTGGGGCCGCCCGCGACGGCTGTCTTTGCGCCCGGGTGAGTGCTGATCCAGGCGACGGCGCCGAACCCGGCAAGACCGGCGGCCATCAGGACGAACAAGGCGATTCTGAGCAGCATGGGATCAGCCTTTGGCCAGCATCAGCAGCGCCGCGGCGCTGATCGCCGTTGCGTAAGGAAGCGAGGTTCGCCGGCGGATACGCCGGCATTCGACGATCAGCACGCGGCGCAGTAACGAGGCGGAATGGCGCAGGTGCGGTGCGGGGATAATCCGTTCGAGCAGCAGATACAGCAGCGCGAGGATGCCGCCGGCGAGGGAAACCGCCAGGATGAAGCTGGGAACCAGGGTCGGCGGCACCAGGATGGCGGTGGCGCCTAGCAGCTTGACGTCGCCGCCGCCAATCCAGCCGCGGCGCCAGCAGAATGCCGCCAATACGAACACCGCCAGGCCGCAGCTCAGGCCGGTGAGAAGATGATGATCGAGCAGCCGCAACAGGATGCCGTCGGCGGCCAGCATCGCCGATAGCCAATCGGGGATAGTGCGGAAGCCGATGTCGTGCAGGCTTGCGACCGCTAGCGCGGCCGCCGCCAGAAGTATCAGCGGATTGGCCGATGCCAGCATCAACGGACGACGCCGCACAAGGCGATAGGGGCTGTGCCGCGCTGCGAAACAGCCCCTAATGCCGCTATTGGACTTTGCCTGCCGCGGTGGTCATTGCGGTGCCAAGCTTGGTGAAGGTGCTTCCGACTTGAGTGCCCACCGTCGTCACGGCAGTAATGATTACGCCGGCGATCAGCGCGGCGATCAGCCCATACTCCAGCGCGGTGACAGCCCGCCGGTCGGTCTTCAAGGTAAGCCAAGTCTTCAGGTAAGCGTACATAGGTGATATCCTTTACAAGCGCGGTTTGCGCCTTTCGCCGAAAGCCGCTCGCTCCGCGCTTCGGGAAGAGATGCACTCGGATGGACATCGTCGGCGGCCTCTCCCTGGCTTGAAGTCAAACCAATCTCGCGGGATGCGAAACGGTCAAAGTAAAGCGCCCTACGACAAGGCGGCCCGAGCATGCGCAGCAAAAGTTAACGAATCGCTTACACCGATCAATTTTTTGTGGAGATCGAGGGCCGGAATACCTTGATCGCCCGCGCCTCGTCCGACATCAACACAACGAAACGATCCGGCTGCGGACTGCGCGCAGCGAATTGCGGCTGAGTGCTCAGCGCGATCGCGCTGCCGATCATGCCGCCGACCATGTCCCCAGATCGCCAGGCAGCCATGACCCTGCGGCGATAGGTCTCGCCCTCGACCGGCAGGCCCGAGTGGTAGCGCGCGACCGCGGCCGACCAGTCTCCGGTCTGGTTGTGCAGCGTGGTCAGGAAGCGCGCCGCATAATCGGCGTTGCTGTCGGGGTCAAACGCCTGCTGCAGGCTGGCAAAGGCGTTGGGGTGGAAAAACAGATCGACCTGGAAGCAGCCGACATCGATGGTCCTGACGCCGCGCGCCTGCAACATCTGAACGAAGGCCACGGCCTCTTCCCGAGTGGCGAAATAGCTGCCGCTGCCGTTGGCATTCACCGTCCACGGCCAAGGCGATACGCGGTTGGTCTGCCGGTCGAAGCGTCCGCTCTCCACCCGGCCGATGGCACCGACCAGGTCCGGCGGCAGCGCCCATTTGCGCTGCGCCGCGGCGGCGGCGGCAAGGCAGGCGGCGGCCGGCTCCATCGCCACGGCGGAGACCGGTGGCAGCGTGGCCCACAGCAGCAGCAGCGCCAGGACAATGAACCGGAACATCGCTGCAATGTGCCGGAGATTTGTTACTGCGGAGTAAATGCGCCCACACGTCGTCCCGAACCAAGCCTCGCTCGCCAGCGCCCTCCCCGAGTCGTTAATCGAGTTTTAACTACTTGCGGCGCATCGTTCGCCGATGAACCGGCCGCATCCGTTCCGTCTGAGTTGCGATCGTCGCGGCGTCGCGGCGGTTGAATTCGCACTGGTGTGCATGCCGTTCAGCCTGTTTCTTTTTGCAGTTTTGGCCGTCGGACTGAATTTCTACCTGCAGCAGGCGCTCGACTACGCCACCCAGGCGGCGGCGCGCCAGGTGCAGCTTGGCCTGGTGCCGGCCGCCTACACGCAGGCGGATTTTATTACAAAAGTGTTCTGCCCGAGCTTCGGCCAGTTCCAAGTCTGCGGCAACCTGTTCGTCGATCTGCGGCCGGTCGAGGAATATCAGCACCTGACCAACCCCGGCGTGCCGGACGCGCCCGACAGCACTGCCACCGTCGGCTTCGTGTTCTGCCCCGGCCAGCCCGGCCAACTCATGTATATGCACGTCGTCTACATCCCGCCATCGCTCGGTGCGCTGTTCGGCCTGACCCCGACAGACAGTGCCTTGATCGGCAACGCGTCATTCGCCAACGAGAACCCGGGTGGCTTCGCCGTGCCGCCGGCCGGCGGGTGCTGAAATGGGCAAGAACTGCAAGCGCGACGGCGTCGCCGGACTCGAATTTGCATTGATATCGCCGGTGTTGCTGATTTTGTTTCTTGGCACCATCGACATCTCGAACGCGCTGCTGACAGCGCGGCGGATGACGCTGGCCGCTGGGTCGGTAGCCGAGATCGCCAGCACCTCATCGGTGCAGTCGCAAGCGCTGAACAAGCTGACCGACGCGCAGGCCTGGCAAGCCACCACGGCTGCGTTCGCACTGTTCCCGGGCTGGACCTACCCACCGGCGCAACAAACTTTCGCCATCACCATCTCAGGCGTCGATTTCACCGCCTCACCATCCGGTTGCACCGAAAACTGCAGCTACACCGCCAAGGTGAAGTGGAGCGTGGCCAATGACCTCGGCCAAGCGCAACTGCGCCCATGCGGAGCGCTGGCCGAGGCGCCGGACACCGACGCGCCGTCCTACCAGGCCCTGCCGGCGGGCAATTTCGGTCCGACATCGCTGTTCGTCGCCGACATCTCCTACACCTTCCGGCCGGCGTTCTTCGGCTTCGTGACCGGAGACATCCCGATGATGCAATCGGCCTACATCTCACCGCGGATCAACAACGACACCGTGCTGGTCGCCGCCGGAGGCGCCGGAGCCAGTAACAACTGCGAGCCGTCAAGCTGATGGCCGCGCTGGGCCTGGGCGGCCGGATACGCCGTGGCGGCAACGTGCTGCTGCTGGTCGCGCTGGCGGCGGTGCCGCTGACCGGAATGGTGGCGCTGGCAATCGATTTCGGCCTGGCCAGCAACGCCAAGGCCAGGCTCGACTTGGCCGCCGACTCGGCGGCGCTGCTGGCGACCACGGCGGCATCGAATGCCTGGAAAGCCGGCGATGCCGACGCGGTGCCGAAGGGGATCGCCGCCGCACAGGCCAGGTTCCAGTCGCAGCGCGGCTACCAGCCCGGCGTCGCCCTGGGTCCAGTTAACGTCGCGCTGACCCGCAACGGCGGCCTGTTCAATGCCAGCGTCAGCTACACCGCGCAGGCCGCCACCACCTTCGCGCGCGTGCTGGGCTTCACCGAGCTGCCGATCGGCGGCCAATCCAGTTCCAGCCTGTCGCTGAACCCCTATGTGGACATCCAGATCCTGATGGACGTGTCGTCATCCATGACGGTGGCGGCGACACCGGAAGACATCACTCGGATGAAGGCGCTGACCAATAATTTCCACCCAACCGGCCCGCTGCCAGGGAATGTGGAGCCCGGCTGCGCCTTCGCCTGCCACTGGAGCACCACCAACGAAGACTATTATCAGTTGGCGATAGACAACAACGTCCAACTCCGCATCACCGTCTTGCAGCAGGCGGTAACTGGTCTGATCAACACGCTGATCGGGCAGGATGCTGCCAACGGCTTCCGGCTCGGGCTGTATACGTTCAGCCAGCCCGACGCCGCCAACAACGTGTTGCACACGATCAATCCGCTCAGTTACGATATCGCATCAGAGGCCCAATCGGTCGGCACGATCCTTCCGGATATCAACGACTGTTCCAGCAACTGTCCCGACACTTATTTCAGCGCTGCGATGACTCAACTGACCGCGCTGGACCAGGCGCAGCCGCAACAGGGCGTCCAGGCGCCGCAGCGCTTCCTGTTCGTGGTCAGCGACGGTGTCTATGACCAGTATGCATCCAACGGCGCACGTCAGATCGGCGCGTTTAAGCCGGCCGATTGCGCCGCCATCAAGGCGCTCGGGGTAAATATCCTGGTGCTCTATACGCCCTACACGCCGCTGCCGGACAATTCGTTCTACGTAGGCAACGTGCAGCCGATCTCGCCGCAGATCGTGCCGAACCTGCAGGCCTGCGCCTCGTCGCCGAACTACTTCTTCATTGCCAGCGATGCGAACGACATCAAGACGCAGATGCAGAACATGCTGCAACTCGTGGTGCGCTCGACCAGCCATCTGACCAACTGACCGACAACCCCGCGCTACAACCCAAACCCCTCCAACAATGCCAGCGTCCACGTCGGCTTGCGCGGACGCGCCGCGATAAACGCCCGCAGATCGGCCGGATGATCGATATCCAACCCGATCCCCGGCAGCCGCAGGACAACGGGCTCGATGCCATGCGCCCGCGCCACCATCAAATGCGGAAAGTAACTATCGTCGCCAAACCGCAACGGCACCGCGAACGGCGGATCGCACAGCACCGCGTTCGATCCCAGCTCGTCGTGCGCCGGCACGATGGTCAAACCCGGCCCCCAAGCGCGCGAAGCGACCACCGCGTCAACCTCGGCCGCCGTAACCCGCGGAATATCCCCCGGCAAGGTCAGCAGCGCGTCGTTCCCCTCGGCGCGAAGCATCCTGGCCATGCCGTTGACCGCCCCGGTATGCCCGTCGAGCGCACCCTCGCTGACCACCCGCGCGCCATACCGACCGGCCAGCCGAGCCGCCGCCGGATCGATCGTGTTGACCAGGATACCGGCCAGCCCGGTCGCACCGGCCAGCGCGACGAGCACATCCTCCAGCATCGTCGCCGCCAATACCGCCCGCTGCGACGCGCTCAGCAGCGACGCGGTGCGCTGCTTCGCCCCGGCGAACGGCTTGACCGGAACCGCTGCCCAAACCCGGGTCATCCGCCTACCCCAGTCATCGGGGCCCACCCCAGTCATCGGGGCCCACATCCGTCATCGCCCCGCGCTCATCATCCGCCCAACGCCCATCACCGCTGCCCGCTATGGCGCAGCCCGCGCAGTTCGCGCCGCCGCAGCACCTTCGCCGCGTCCAGCACGATCCGGGCCAGCGCCTCGCGATCCTCGATCGTGGTCATCAGCGTCCGCGCCAGCGTCACCCGGGCATCAATCGAGACCACCTCGGCCATGTCGGCGTGATCGATCACGTAGCCATCCAGCAGGTCGGCGTAGCGCTGCGCCACCGTGCCGGCGGACGGGTCCAGCCCCAGTTCGGTCATCATCTTCGCCGTCGGACCCTTCACCGCTCGGCCGGCGATGATCGGCGAGACCGCGATGATCGGGGCGTTGCAGCCGATCAGCGCGTCGCGCACGCCGGGAATCGCCAGGATCGGCTCGACGCTGATGAACGGGTTGGACGGACAGATCACCACCGCCTGCAGCGCCGGATCGGCCAGCGCGGCGATGAACGCCGGATGCGGCCGCGCCGCCCCGGCCCCCTGGAACCGCAACTGGCTGACCACCGGCTCGCAGCGCCGATGGACGAAGTATTCCTGGAAATCCAGCCAGCCCAGATCGGTCAGCAACCGGGTCCGCACCGGATCGTCGGTCATCGGCACCACCGCCGGCCCAACCCCCATGCGCCGGCATAGATCGGCGGTCACCGCCGACAGCGTCTCCCCCGCCTTCAGCCGCCGCGTGCGCTCGATGTGCAGCGCCATATCGCGGTCGCCCAGGCGGAACCAGGTCTGCCCGCCCAAAGCCTCCATCGTCGCCATGAACGACCAGGTCTCGTCGTGCCGGCCCCACCCCAGCTCGCGGTTCGCCAGCCCGGCCAGCGTATAGGCAACCGTATCGATATCCGGCGAGATCGACAGTCCCAGATGTTCGAAATCGTCGCCGGTATTGACCACGACCAGCAGCTCCGCCGCCGGCATGACGCGCGACAGACCAAGCGCCAGCTTGGCGCCCCCCACCCCGCCGGACAAGGCAATGATCACCGGAACAGATCCTCCTCGGGCGGGCGTATCATCTCCGCAACCGGCACGTTCGGTGCGCCCCAGGCAAGCCCCCGCACCACCACCACCGGCTGCGCCTCGGCCGCCTGACCCTGCAGCAGCGAAGCCGCGGCGGCAATCTCATCGGCAAACCCGATGATGCTCACCTCCAGCGTGCGGCCGAACAGGTCAGGCTGGCCGCGCAGGTCGATCACCGACGGGATCCCCGCCGAACCGATCGCCACCCCTGCGGTCCCGCGCCGCCACGGCCGGCCGAAACTGTCGCTGATCACCACCCCGACATCGGCCCGCACCGCCAGCGCCGACCGGATCGCCGCGGCCGAACCATCGGGGTCCAACGGCAGCAGCAACGCGCGCTGCTGCCCGTCCGCCTCGGCGACATTGGACTGATCGACCCCGGCATTGGCCATCACGAACCCCAGCCGGTGCTGCATGATCATCAGGTTCGGCCGGCTGCGCACCACCTTCACAGACTCCGACAGCACGACCTCGACGATCCTCGGGTCCTTGCCGACCTCGACCGCCAACGCGACCGCCCGCGGCGACGCCACCACCTCAGCCAGATCCACCACCCTGCGCTCGGCCTTCGAAACAATCTTCTGCGCCACCACCACCACGTCGCGATCGCGCAGCTCCTGCCCAGCGCGGTCGAGTCCGGCCAGGATCAGCGCCGGCAGATCGTCGCCGCCCTGCACCATCGGCAGGCCGGGGATCGCAAACAGCTCGAGCCGAGCGGTCACGTCAGCCGAAGCGTTGGCGCAGCTTCGGCAGCACCAGTTCGCCATAGGTCTTCATGAACCGAGCCTGATCGTTGCCAGGGGCATGAAACACCAGATGCCGGAAGCCCATGTCGATATAGGGCTTGATCTTCTCGATATGCTCGTCCGGGTCGGACGACACGATCCAGCGACTGGCGGCGCGCTCGATCGGCAGCGCATCGGCCAACTGCTCCATCTCCCGCGGGCTGTGCACCGTCACCTTCTCCTCCGGAGTCAACGCCAGCGCTGCCCAGATCCGCGTGTCCTCCAGCGCCCGCTGCTTGTCGGTGTCGAACGACACCTTCATCTCGATCATGCGGTCGAAATCCGGCTTCGGCTTGGACGCCAGCCCCAGCCCCTCGGCCACATTGGGCAGTAAGGTCTCGGTATACAGATCCCACTTCTTGCCGCTGGTGCAGATGAACCCGTCCGCCATCCGCCCGGCATACTTGGCCACCTGAGGCCCCGCCCCGGCGACATAGATCGGCAGCTTCCCGGTGGGCTTGTCGTAGATCGTGGCACCTTGCGTCTTGTAGTACTCGCCCTCGAACGTCAGGTGATCCTCGGCCCACAGCTTGCGGATCAGGCTGATCGCCTCGCGCAGCCGGGCGAAGCGCTCCTTCATCTCGGGCCACGCCATGCCGGTGGACGGCACCTCGTTCAGCCCCTCGCCGGTGCCCACACCCAAAATCAGCCGGCCGGGAAACAAGGATCCCAGCGTGCCGAACACCTGGGCCACCACCGAGGGGTGATAGCGGAAGGTCGGCGTCAGCACGCTGGTGCCCATCACGATGCGCCGAGTGCTAGCGCCCAGCGCGCCCAGCCAGGCCAGCGCCGACGGGGCATGGCCGTCGGTGTGCCGCCACGGCTGGAAGTGATCGCTGACGAACACCGTGTCGAACCCGGCATGCTCCGCCTCGACCGAGAAATCCAATAGTTGGCGGGGCGCGAACTGCTCCGCCGATGCCTTGTAACCAAGCTCCAGGGTCATCAGCCTGCCTCCTTCAGTTGCGTCACGCTACCGCCTGCCCGGTGTGGCGGCAATCCGCGCCGCACCGGCGACTGCTCTGCATCGCGTCCGCCCCGCCGCAACATGCTGCGATGCGGCATAGGCTTTGCGTATGGCGTTGTCATGCACGCCGGCACCGCGCACAAGTGAAGGTCCTGTTGGCCGACGACGACGCGGAACGGGCGGGCGCCGTCGCGCGCGTGCTCGCCGCCGATCCCGGACTGTCCGTGCTACGCCTGAAGCCCGACGAATCGCTGGCCGACGCGGTCGCCGCCCTGGCGCCCGACGTGGTGCTGGTGGACATGGCTCGGCCCGACCGAGACGCCTTGGATGGCATCCGCCAGGTCGCCGCACTCGATCAGCGCCCGGTGGTGCTGTTCGTCGATCAGGACGACCCCGCCTTCATGGAGGAAGCCATCCTGGCCGGGGTCTCATCGTACAACGCGATCGGCACCCCGCCGCCGGACGTCAAACCGATCCTGCGCGCCGCCGTCGCCCTGTTCCGCCGCCATCAGCGCGCCCGCGACGACCTCAGGCAAGCCGAAACCCGGCTGCACGAACGCGCCGTCATCGATCGCGCCAAGGCCATTCTGATCAAGCAACGCCGGCTCAGCGAACCCGACGCCTACAAATGGCTGCGGCGCACCGCGATGACCCGCGGCCGACGCATCGTCGATGTCGCGGGCGAGCTGGTCAAAACCATGGAGGGGAACGCCGGATGACCCAACCGGTCCGGGTCGGGCTGTTGCGACTGGTCGATAGCGCCCCGGTGATCGTGGCCCAGGCCGACGGCCTGTTCGCCGAACATGGCCTGGAGGTGGAGATCAGCATCGAGCCGTCCTGGTCCAATATCGCCGACAAGCTGACCTATGGCGTGCTCGATGCCGCGGTCATGCTGCCGCCGCTGGCACTTGCCGCCTGCGCCGGATTGCGCGGGGCGCACGCCAGGCTGGTGGTGCCGATGTCGCTCAGCCAAGGCGGCAACGCGATCGTCGCCAGCACCGAGGCCGCCGCCAGCCTGACCGGGAACGCGGCCTACCCTCGGCTGAATTTGCTGCAATGGCTCCGCTCGCAGCCGGCGCGGCCACGCTTTGCCGCAGTACACGCGTTTTCCACCCACAACCTGCTGTTGCGCTACTGGCTGGCCTCCGCCGGCGCCGACCCCGACCGCGATGTCGAAACCGTCGTCATCCCACCCGAGAACGTGGTCGACGCGCTGGCCAGCGGCGCCATCACCGGGTTCTGCGCCGGCGCGCCCTGGGGCGACGTCGCGCAGAACCAGGGAGTTGGACGGATCCTGCTGGGCACCTCGGCGATCTGGCCGTTCCATCCGGAGAAATGCCTTTGCGTGGCGGAAAGCTGGTCCGAGGCCAATCCCGCGGCGCTGCATCATCTGCTGCGCGCCGTGCTGCGCGCCCAACTCCGCTGCGACCGCGCCGAGCACGCCGCCGACATCGCCAGGTTGCTGGCCGACCCCAACGGCCTCGATCTGCCCGAGGCAGCCTGCCGGGCTTCGCTGCCGGGCGGCGCCGGTGCCGAACTCATCCGCTTCCATGCTCGGGAGGCCTGGTTTCCGGCGCGCGCCCATGCCCTGTGGTTCCTGGCCCAGATGCGCCGTTGGCGCTGGATCGACGACCAGACCGACCTCGCAGCCCTGGCGGCTCAGGTCTACCGTCCCGATCTGCTCGGCCCGGCGATCGAGGCCGAGGGTCTGTATCCGGCGGCCAGCCTGCCGGCGCTGGAAACCACGGCGATGCTGCCAATGCCCAATGACGATGCATTTGCACCCAGGACACGCGGACGGCGATGAAAGCGGACATGATTGACCTTTTTCTGTCGCTTTGGTCAAATATTAGGCTATAGTTGCCTGATATGTAATCGGTCGAACCATCCACCTCAGTCAAGACACTCCGAACGCCGTCAAGGACCCAGTTGGCACCCATCTTGCTCTGCCAAACCGGTCCGCGACGACCAACCGTGTAGCTACGGACTGAACGACAGACACCGAACGACAGACTCCGGCGGGCCTGCCCAACGAAGGGTCGGCCCCGATCCCGAAGCGCCCAACACCGCAGCGCCCAATCCCGCAGCGATGGCGCTTCCATCCGCCGACCGGCACGCCAACGAAGGCCTGCCCTCGCGAGTAACAGCAATGCACAAGGGTTTCCTCAAGGCCGGCCACCTGCCGACCCTGTTCGCGTCGTTCCTCTATTTCGATCTCAGTTTCATGGTCTGGGTGCTGCTCGGGCCGCTGGGCGTGGCAATCGCCAAGGCGCTGCATCTCGATCCGGCGCACAAGGGCCTGATGGTCGCCACCCCGGTCCTGGTCGGCGCAGCGCTGCGCGTCGTGCTCGGGCTACTGGTGGACCGCTTCAAGGCGAAACGGGTCGGCATCGGCGCCCAGGTCGTCGTCATCGCCGGCCTGATCGCGGCCTGGGCCATCGGCATCGACAGTTTCGCCGCCACCCTGCTGCTGGGCTGCGTGCTGGGCCTGGCCGGCGCCTCCTTCGCGGTAGCGCTGCCGCTGGCCTCGGCCTGGTATCCGCCCGAGTTCCAAGGCACCGCGCTGGGCATCGCCGGGGCCGGCAACTCCGGCACCGTGCTGGCGGCGCTGTTCGCCCCGGCGATGGCGATCGCGTTCGGCTGGCAGAACGTCGTCGGCCTGGCCGCCATTCCGCTGATCGTGGCGCTGGGCGTGTTCATCTTCGCCGCCAAGGACAGTCCCAATGCGCCGCCGCCGAAGCCGCTGGCGGCCTACTTCGAGTTGCTGAAACAAGCCGATTGCTGGTGGTTCATGTTCTTCTACAGCGTGACCTTCGGCGGCTTCGTCGGCCTCGCCTCGTCCTTGACCATCTACTTCAACGACGCCTACGCCCTGCCGCCGGTTATCGCCGGCTACTGCACCGCCGCCGTGGTGTTCGTCGGCTCCATGGTGCGCCCACTGGGTGGGGCGGTGGCCGACCGGTTCGGCGGCGTGCGCGCGCTGGCGGTGCTGTATGCCGTCGCCGCCTGTGCCTTCGCCGCCATCGCCGGCGGCCTGCCCACGATCTACCTGGCGATGCCGGTGTTCGTCATCGGCATGCTGGCGCTTGGCATGGGCAACGGATCGGTGTTCCAACTGGTGCCGCAGCGCTTCGGCCGCGAGATCGGCATCATGACCGGCCTGGTCGGCATGAGCGGCGGCGTCGGCGGCTTCTACCTCGCCTCCAGCCTGGGCTACTCGAAGCAACTCACCGGCAGCTACGGCGCCGGCTTCCTGGTGTTCGCGCTGCTCGCCGCGGTCGCGCTGGTCAGCATCAGCGGCGTGCGCCGCCGCTGGCGCACGACCTGGGCCGACCTGCACGGCGCGGCCCGGGTCTAACGCACCACCGCCATGACCCCGCCGACGCCCGATCGCTACCAAGCCGCTCCAGCGCGCCCGGTGCCAGCGCGCCCGGTGCCAGCGCGCCTGGTGCCCGCGCGCCTGGTGCTCGTCGGCAACGGCATGGCCGGCGTGCGCGCGCTGGAGGAAATCCTGGCCCGCGCCCCGCACGCCTTCAGCATCACCGTGTTCGGCGCCGAACCGCACGGCGGCTACAACCGCATCATGCTATCCCCGGTGCTGGCCGGTGAGCGCACCTTCGAGTCGATCACCACCCATCCCCGCTCCTGGTACCAGGCAAACCACATCGAACTGATCGCCCCGGAGCCAGTGATCGGCATCGACCGCGCGACAAAAACCGTCACCGGCGCACTGGGCACCACGCGGCGCTACGACGTGCTGATCCTGGCGACCGGATCAAACCCGGTGATCATCCCGCTGCCCGGCCACGACCTGCCCGGCGTGATCGGCTTCCGCGACATCGCCGACGTCGAGCACATGATCGCCGCCAGCAAATCCGGCACCAACGCCGTGGTAATCGGCGGCGGCCTGCTCGGACTCGAGGCAGCCAACGGCTTGGCGCGCAACGGCATGGACACCACCGTGCTGCATTTGATGCCGACCCTGATGGAGCGCCAGCTCGATCCGGTCTCGGCCGGTCTGCTGCGCGCCGACCTCGCCGCCCGCGGCATCAAGACCATCACCGAGGCCAACACCAAGGCGATCCTCGGCACCTCGCGGGTCGAGGCCGTGCAGCTCGCCGACGGCACGCACCTGCCGGCCGATATCGTGGTGATGGCGGCGGGCATCCGGCCCAACATCGCGCTCGCCCGGAAGGCCGGCCTGGCCTGCGACAAAGGCATACGGGTGGACGACGCGATGCTGACCAGCGACCCCCGGATCCACGCGCTGGGCGAGTGCGTGCAGCATCGCGGTGCGCTGTTCGGTCTGGTCGAGCCGCTCTACGACATGGCGCGCATCGTCGCCGATCGGGTCTGCGGCACGGCGGCCAGCGACTATGCCCCGGCGCCACCCGGAACCCGGTTGAAGGTGACCGGCATCGACATGTTCTCAGGCGGTGATTTCGTTGGCGATGACGCAACCGACGATCTGGTGTTCCGCGACCCCGCCCGCGGTGTGCACAAGAAGCTGGTGGTGCGCGATGACCGGCTAATTGGGGCGGTGCTATATGGCGATGCCGCCGACAGCGCGTGGTATTTCAATTTCATATGTAACGAAACGGATATTTCCGCACGGCGCGACACACTGCTGTTTGGACCGGTCGCAACCACCGTCGCGCCGCTCGAAGCATTGCCCGAGATCGCCGAAATCGACCACCCGGCCAACCCCGGCGGTATCCTGCTCGCGGTGCCCGGTGCATGACCGACCTGGGCATGACCGAGCTGACCGCGGCGGTGCGCACCACCTGCCCCTATTGCGGGGTCGGCTGCGGCGTCCTCGCCCTGCCCGACCAGACCATCCGGGCGGATGCGCGACACCCCTCCAACCAGGGCCGGCTGTGCTCCAAGGGGGCCGCACTCGCGGCGACCCTGGATGACGCCACCCGGCTGACCCGGCCGCTGCTGTTCGGACAGCCCACCGGCTGGGATCAGGCGCTTCAGGCAGTGGCCGACGGGTTCCACCAGACCATCGCCCAGCACGGGCCGGACAGCGTGGCATTCTACGTATCGGGCCAGTGCCTGACCGAGGATTACTACGTCGCCAACAAGCTGATGAAGGGCTTCATCGGCAGCGCCAACATCGACACCAACTCGCGGCTGTGCATGGCATCCTCGGTGGCCGGGCATGTCCGCGCCTTCGGTGAGGACGTGGTCCCAGGCGTCTATGAGGATTGGGACGAAGCCGACCTGGTGGTCCTGGTCGGCAGCAACGCCGCCTGGTGCCACCCGGTGCTTTACCAGCGGTTGCAGGCCGCTCGTCTTGAACGCGGAACAAAAATCGTGGTGCTGGACCCCAGGCGCACCGCCACGGCGGACGCGGCGGACCTGCACCTTGCGCTGGCACCGGGCAGCGATGTCGCGGTGTTCAACGGGCTGCTGGCCTATCTGCACGCCACCGGAAAGATCGACACGCCTTGGGTCGAGCGCCACACCAGCGGCCTCGCCGATGCGCTGCACGCCACGGCGGAGTCCGCCGACATCGCGGCCGCCGCCGCTCAATCCGGCATCGATCCGGAACTGCTGGCCGCGTTTTACGACCTGTTCGCCGACACCGAACGGGTGATGACGGTGTTTTCGCAGGGCGTGAACCAGTCTTACGCCGGCACCAACAAGGTCAACGCCATCATCAACTGCCACCTGGCGACTGGGCGCATCGGCCGCCCCGGCGCCGGGCCGTTCTCGGTCACCGGCCAACCCAACGCAATGGGCGGACGCGAGGTCGGCGGCCTGGCCAACCAGTTGGCCGCCCACATGGATTTCGACGATCCCGACCAGCGCGCCGCCCTGCAGGCGTTCTGGCGCTCGCCCACGCTGGCCCCAAAGCCCGGACTGAAGGCCGTCGAGTTGTTCGACGCAGTGCACGACGGGCGCATCAAGGCGCTGTGGATCGCCGCCACCAATCCGGCGGCCAGCATGCCGCGCGCCGACCGGGTGCGGGCCGCGCTGGCCGCCTGCCCGCTGGTCGTCGTGTCGGATTGCTGGGCAACCGATACCACGGCGCTTGCCGATATCGTGCTGCCGGCGGCGGCCTGGGGCGAAAAAGACGGCACCGTCACCAACTCGGATCGCCGGATCTCGCGCCAGCGGCCGTTCCGCGCCGCACCCGGCCAGGCCCGTTCGGATTGGTGGCAATTCGCCGAGGTCGGCCGCCGCATGGGCTGGCCCGACGCCTTCGCCTGGCGCTCCGCCGCCGCAGTGTTTCGCGAGCACGCCGCGTTGTCTGGCCACGCCAATCAGGGCCGGCGGATGTTCGACATCAGCGCGGTCGCCGGCCTGGATGACGCCGGCTTCGACGCCATGACGCCGTTCCGCTGGCCGCTGCCGGTCGGCGCCACCGAAGAGGCCGGGCGGCTGTTCGGCCAGGGCGGATTTCCCACCCCAGACGGTCGCGGCCGGTTCGTGCCGACACCCTATCACCCGCTGCCGCCGGCCGGATTGCGGCTGAACACCGGACGGGTGCGCGACCAGTGGCACACCATGACCCGCACCGGCCTGGCGCCGGCGTTGATGGCGCACACCTCGGAACCGCGGCTCACCATCCACCCGATCGACGCCGCCGCCGCCGGCATCCAGCAAGACGGCCTGGCGCGGCTGTCCACCGCAGCGGGCGAAACCCTGCTGCGCGCCGACCTGCGCCACACCCAGCGCCACGGCGAGGTGTTCGCCCCGATGCACTGGACGGATCGGTTCACCTCTGCCGGCCCGATCGGCCGCCTGGTCAGCGCCAGGACCGACCCGGTGTCGGGCCAGCCGGAATTAAAAGCGACGCCGGCCACGCTGGCCCCGGTCACGGTGTTTTTTCACGGCCTGCTGCTGCGCCGCGGCGGCGGCGCGCTGGCCGAGGACTGCCATTGGGTCCGGATGCCGATCGCGGAAGGCCAGATGTATCGCCTGGCCGGCCTGCTGCCGTTGCCGCCCGACGCTGAGGCGCGCGATTTCGCCGCCCGGCTGCTGGGTCTGCCCCAGAGTGGCGCTGGAGAGACAGGTGATGGAAAGACCGGCGATGAAAAGACCGGCGGTGGGAAGACCGGCGATTGGCTCGAGGCCTCCGACCCCCGCCGCGGGGTCCTGCGCATCGCGGTGATCTTCGACGGCGCACTGGAGGCCTGCCTGTTCCTGGCGCGCGATCCCGCCGCGCTGCCGAACGAGGCCGCGGTGATCCCGATGCTGGGCGCACCGGTGCCGGATGCCGCGCGCTCGAAAATCCTCTCCGGCCGGATCTACGACGCCACCGCCACCGACGGCCCCAGGGTGTGCGCCTGCTTCGCGGTCACCCGCAACGCGATCCGCCATGCCGTGGTCACGCAGCGGTTGGGTACGGTGCGCCAGATCGGTGCGCTGCTGCGCGCCGGCACCAATTGCGGCTCCTGTATTCCCGAACTGGAGGAGATTCTGCGCGATGTCCGCCTGCCCGCCGCATGATGCAAGATCGCCGGCAGCCGACCGGTCGGTGCACGCCGACCGATCGCTGCAAGCCGACCGATCGCCGGACGCCGACCCGGCCCGCCCGACACCATCATCTCTCGGCGGCGTGACGCTGGTCGGGGCCGGTCCCGGCGCCCCCGATCTGCTGACCTTGCGCGCGGTGAAGGCGCTCCAGCGCGCCGACGCCGTGCTGTTCGATGCCCTGGTCGATCCGTCGATTCTCGATCTCGCCCGCCCCGGCGCGCGTCGCATCGACGTCGGCAAGCGATGCGGCCGCCACGCGATGACCCAGGCGGCGATCAACCGACTGATCGTCAGCCTGGCCCGTTCCGGCGCCCAGGTGGTGCGGCTAAAGGGCGGCGACCCCTCGCTGTTCGGGCGCGGCGGTGAGGAACTCGATTGCCTGCGCGCCGCCGGCGTCCCGGTCGAGGTGGTTCCCGGCGTTACCGCTGCCTGCGCCGCCGCCGCTGGCCTGCGGGTCTCGCTGACCCATCGCGATGTCGCGCGATCGGTGCACTTCATCACCGGGCACGGCAGCGATGGCCAGGTCCCGGCGCACGATTGGCGCGCGCTCGCGGCAAGCGGCGGCACCATCGCCGCCTACATGGCGGCCAAGACCCTGCGCCAGGTCGCCACCAGCCTGATCGAGGCCGGGCTCTGCCCCACCACCCCGGCTGTTGCGGTCACCAACGCGTCACGCCGGCTGCAAACCCATGTCCATGCCACCCTTGCGAGGCTGCCCGACCTGCTTGCGGCAAACCCGCCCGCCGGTCCGACACTGGTGCTGATCGGCGCCGTGGTGGGACATGCGCAGGCCATTCCGGACAATGCCATTGCGGACTTCGACGGTCTCGCCGCCTGACGCAATCAACCCGCGAGCGACGACGGCCCGTCGCCCAACAGAGCGTCGAGCGTGACCTTGCAGACCTGCGGCAACGGCACCGGCGGCTCCCCGTCCACCGCATCGGGCACCGCGGCGAGTGCATCGGCATAAAGCACAGCCAGGTCGATCTTTTGCCGCATCGATGGCACGAACCGGCGCCGAGCCTGCCGGCGAAAGTCGATTGCATCGGCTCGCCGGCTCGGCTCGTCGCGGGCCAGCGGCCACGCCTCGGCTTTCAACATGTGCCGCAACGCCTGGGTCAGCAGAGACTCGACGGCGTGCAACAGGTTGCTGCCCACGTCCTCGATCTCCGCGGCGATGTTAGCCTAGTCCAGATCGACATCATTGACCAACTCGCCGGCCGCGCGCCAGCGCAGCAGCGCCGCCTGATGCTCGGACCAGACCACAATATCTGCGTCATAGTCGTCATCGGTCGCTCCCGATTCATCGTATGACCCGCTCGGGCTCGCCGGTTGCGCCGCCGGAGCGGTCATATCGTGGTTCCCTGAAGCATGATCGCGCCAGGCGAAACGTTCAAGCCGCGCGAACCCCCGTTCGCTCAATGAAACTCCGGCAGATCCGCCGTCGCCGTCACCGCCTGCCCGACACCCATCCGGTTCCACGCATCCAGCGCAGCGATCTTGTAAGCCTCCGCCAGCGTCGGATAGTTGAACGTATTCTCGATGAAATAATCCAGCGTGCCATGCAGGTTCAACACCGCCTGCCCGATATGCACCAATTCCGTGGCGCCCTCGCCGACGATATGCACCCCCAGCAACCGGCGCGTCTTCAACGAGAAGATCATCTTCATCATCCCGTTGTTCAGCCCCATGATGTGACCGCGCGAGGTCTCGCGGAACCGCGCGATGCCGTTCTCATAGGGAATGCCGCGGCGGCGGACCTCTTCCTCGCTCATGCCGACGGTGGAAATCTCCGGCACCGAGTAAATCCCATAGGGGAAGTAATCTGGCGCCGGCGGCAATGATATATCGAACGCATGGCACGCCGCGATCCGCCCCTGCTCCATCGAGGTCGACGCCAGGCTGGGAAAGCCGATGGCATCACCCGCCGAGTAGATGTGCGCAACCTCGGTCTGGAACGTCGCCGGGTCCACCTTCAGCCGGCCACGCTCATCCGCGGTCAGGCCGCAGCCGGCCAGATTGAGGCTGTCGGTCGCACCGACCCGCCCGGCGGCATATAGCAACATCTCCGACCGGATGCGACGCCCGTTCTCCAGAATGGTCACCGGCCAGTCCCGTTCGAACTCGATGCGCGCCACCTTGGCGCCGAGCCGGATCGACATGCCGCGGTCGCGCAATTGGTGGGTGAAATCCTCGGTCAGTTCGTGATCGATGAAATCCAGCAGAGTGGACCGCGACTCGACCAGGGTAACGCTGACGTCGAGCGCGCTGAAGATCGTTGCGTATTCGACGCCGATCACCCCACCGCCAACCACGGTCAAGCTGCGCGGCAGATTGGGCACTTCAATGATCTCGTCGCTGTCGAGCACGTTGCCGGCATTGAACGGGACGTCGGCCGGGCGGAACGGACGGGTGCCGACGGCGATCATGATCTTGTCGCCGGAAACCACGCCCACAGTGCCGTCGCCGGCGGTGACCTCGATCTCATGCGCGTCCAGGAAGCGCGCCCGGCCCAACATGGTCTGTACTTTATTGCGGGCGAATTGATGCTCCAGCACATCGACCTCGTGGTCCAGCGTCATGTGCAGCCGCATCATCAGGTCCTTCGCCCCGATGTCCTTCTTGACCCGGTAAGCGCTGCCGTAGAACCCGCGTTCACGCCAGCCGGTCAGGTTCAGCACGGTTTCGCGCAGCGTCTTGGACGGAATGGTGCCGGTGTGCACCGACACCCCACCCACCCGGCGCCCCTGTTCCACCACCAAAACCGAGCGTCCCAGCTTGGCAGCCTGGATCGCGGCACGACGCCCCGCCGGGCCGCTGCCGATGACGATGAAATCGTATCGAGTCATTGTCGCGTGGCTCACCTGCCTGTTGCGGACAGGCTAAACCGTTTCAGCGCCGAATGGGAGGAAAATCGCCCCGATTGACGCCGGTCGGGCGACGGGTCAGCCTGACCGCAAACACCACCAACGCAAACGCCATCGACGCGCCAAAAGGGGAAAATGCCATGCCGCTACCAGCGGACACAGACGTCAGCACACCGAAATACCTGCGCGACAAATACGCCATCGTCGGCGTCGGCGAGACCAGCTACACCCGCGGCTCCGGCAAGACCACGCGCGCGTTGGGCACCTGGGCGCTGCGCAACGCCGCCGAGGACGCCGGCATCAAGCCCTCCGACATCGACGGCATGCTGTCCTACTCCGGCAACGACAGCACCTCGGCCACCTTCCTCGCCGGCGATATCGGCGCTCGGCTGAACTTCTACATGGATTGCATCGGCGGCGGGTCCTCGACCGAGGCATTGATCGGCATCGCCATCGGCGTGATCGAGGCCGGGCTGTGCCAGACCGTTGCCATCTTTCGCGCAATGAACGGATTCTCCCAGGTCCGCATCGGTGGCACCGGAGCGCGTTCGGCGGTGCCGGTGAACGGCGAAATGTTGCACAACCGAGCCTATGGCTTTCAGAGCGCGGGCCAGATGTTCGCCCCCAGCTTCATGCGCCACATGTACGAACACGGCACCCGGCCGGAACAGCTCGCCATGGTCAAGGTGGTTCACTCCGAACACGCATCCAACAACCCGAAGGCGTATTACAAAAAGCGCTACAGCGTGGACGACGTGCTGAACAGCCGGATCATCTGCAAGCCGCTGCACCTGCTGGACTGCTGCGTGGAGACCGACAACGCCACCGCGATTATCGTTACGCGCACGGACAAAGCCCGCGACCTGCGCCGCACCCCGGCGCTGATCCGGGGCATCGTCGGGCGCTGTAACAAGCCGCGCATGGACATGCACTACCAAGCCGGCCCGATCGACCGCGTCGCCGGCTACTACGCCCGCGACATCCTGTGGCCGAATGCCGGCGTCGGACCCGACGACATCGACGCCACCGGCGCCTACGACGCGTTCACTTTCACCGCCATGCTGCAACTGGAGGATTATGGTTTCTGCAAAAAGGGCGAGGGCGGCGAATACGTCTCCTCCGGCATCACCCGGCTGGGCGGCCGCCGGCCGAACAACACCTCGGGCGGCCATCTGTGCGAGGGTTACACCCATGGCATGAACATGGTGATCGAGAACGTCCGCCAGCTTCGCCACG
This sequence comes from Rhodopila sp., assembly GCF_965277825.1. Classification (NCBI taxonomy): domain Bacteria; kingdom Pseudomonadati; phylum Pseudomonadota; class Alphaproteobacteria; order Acetobacterales; family Acetobacteraceae; genus Rhodopila; species Rhodopila sp. Next base: position 3,985,573 of record NZ_OZ255846.1, read on the forward strand.
AGGCCGACGATTCCTGCCCGATGGGCGCCGACGGCAAGCGCCGCCACAGCTACGACTACCGCGAGGGCGGCTGCCGCCAGGTCAAGGATATCGAGGTCACGGCGAACCTCGGCTGGGCCAATCCGATGACCGGGTCGGCGATGGTTATGCGGCGCGGCTAGTGCTCCAAGCCCGAAGTTCGCCACATCAGGCGAACATCAGGCCCGCGACACTGGCTCTTATGTCCAGCGGCCTGCTGACCCCATGCGTCCGCCGCGAAGTGCGGCGAACCTCTGCGGCAAGACAATAGATCGAACTACGGATGTATCGCGCGATCCTCACCACGCAAGCTGAGGATCGCCTGAAAGGAGGAACCAGCATGTCACTACAAGGCAATTACCTCGGTATGGCGCTGACCGTGGATGACCTGGACGAGGAAAATCTGGCCTATTTCGGCCATTGCGCCAAGCACGACTTCCACCTGCAGAAATGCGACGAATGCCAGTTGCTGCGCTATCCGCCGACCACCGCCTGCCCCTGGTGCGCCAGTCCGCTCGCAACCTGGACCGCGGTGCCAGGCAACGGCTCGGTGCATTCGTACGAGGAAGTACACCACGCCATCCAGCCGGCATTCAAGGCGCATACGCCCTACATGGTGCTGCTGGTGGACCTCGATACCCAGAACGGCCAGCCCTCGGAACACGAGGCGCTGCGCGTGCTCGGCAACCTGACCACCGAAGACGGCGCGTTGGCGCCCCCCGACATGGTGCGCCAGGTCGGCATCGGCAGCCGCGTCCGGATGGTGTTCAGCGACGTGTCAGACGGCCTCGCCTTGCCGCAATGGACGCTCGATACCAAGGCCACCCAGCCGCCCACGCCATGGCGCTATCCACAGGAATAGCATTCTCCTGGACCAGGTCTCGGCCAGTCAGATGCGGGCTGGCCAGATCCTCACCGGTGCCACCATGGCCGGCTTCATCGGCGCGCGGTTGTTTCGCGGCCACGCGCGCAATATCCGCCTGGCGATCACGGCGCTCTATATCGTCGCCGTCGTCGGCTTCGTGATCTATGCCCTGGGGTGAACGTTTCGCCCAAGTATCCACACCGCCCGCCCCGGATTGCCGGCGCCACAGCGGCCCCAACCCCAGGCCGCAAACCCCCAGGCCGCAAACCCCCAGGCCCCAAGCCCACAGGCCGCAAACCCACAGGCCGCAAACCCACAGGCCCGGAACCCCCGGGCCCCAAACCCCCGGGCCATTGCCTTCGGCGCAAGACCTGCACTAGCCTGCGGCCAGCACGCCCAGCCGCAACAGCCCGGCGCGGCGTAGCAAAATGGCCCAAACCGGTGCCGGATCGAAACAGGAGGTTACGTGAGTCCTACGTCCAAGCAAGTCTCCCGCCGGCGCGCCCTGAAGATCGCCGCAGCCTCGGCGGCGCTGCCGCTGGTCCACATCCGCAGCGGACGCGCCGCGGGCAAGGTCTCGGTCGGCTTCTGGGATCATTGGGTGCCGGAAGGCAACGCCATCATGAAGCAGCAGTGCGCGGCATTCGGCGCCGCCCACCAGGTCGAGGTGCAGCCCGACTTCATCACCTCGGTCGGATCGAAGAACATCCTGACCATGGCGGCCGAGGCCCAGGCCAAGACCGGCCACGACATCCAGCAGTTTCCCGGCTGGGAGGTGCAGAACCACGCCGACCTGCTGGAACCGATCGACGACGTGATGAAGCGGCTGACCGACAAATACGGCCCGGTCGCCGCGGCCAGCAAGTATCTGTTCAATATCAAGGGCCATTGGCTGGCGGTGCCGTGCAGTTCGGGCAACCAGAACAAAGGCCCGTGCGGCCGGATCTCGGTGCTGAAGGACGCCGCCGGAATCGACGTGGTGAAGATGTATCCGGCCGACGCCGGCGCCACGCCCGATGCCGACAATTGGACCTACGACACCCTGCTGAAGGCCGCCGAGGCCTGCAAGAAGGCCAACATGACCTTCGGCATCGGTCTCGGCACCACCGCCGATTCGGTCGACACCGCCGGATCGATGTTCGCCGCCTTCGGGGCCGAACTGATCTCCGCCAAGGGCGACGTGACGGTGCAGACCGACCCGGTCCGCCAGGTGCTGGAATACGCCCAGCAACTGGTCAAGCATCTGCCCAGCGACGCGGTCAGCTACGACGATGCGTCCAACAACCGCGCGCTGATCTCGGGCAAGAGCGCGCTGATTTGGAACCCGCCCTCGGCCTGGGCGGTGGCCAAGCGCGATGCACCGAAAGTGGCGGCGGATTGCTGGACCTTCCCGGCGCCGAAGGGACCGAAAGGACGGTTCCTGCCGCTGGGCGCGTTCTCCTGGGGGATCTGGAATTTCAGCAGCAACAAGACCGCCGCAAAGGAGCTGATCGAATACCTGTCACAGCGGGAAAATGTCGAAGCCCGCTGCAACGTGGTGTCCGGCTACGACGTGCCGCCGTTCGCCAGCATGACCGACTTCAAGATCTGGACCGAGGTCGAACCGCCGAAAGGCACCGTCTATCACTACCCGATCCGCAAGGCCGATCAGCAGGAAAGCTGGATCGCGATGGCCCCTGCCCCGCCCGAGATCGCGGTGCAGGCCTACAACCGCGGCACCATGCCGACCATGCTGGCCAAGCTGCAAGGCGGCCAGTCGATCAAGCAGGTGCAGGACTGGGCCCAGGATGAGCTTGAGGGCTTCACCCGCTAGACTCCGCTAATCCCGCCCCCTCGGGGGCATCGGCGCAACCGCCGGACAAGGAGACCAAGAAAACACGCGGCGTGCGCAGCAAAGCTCGCCGCACGACAGGGAGGCAAACACAATGATCCGCTTGAACGGAGTTTCACGCCGTGGCGCGCTCAAACTCGGGGCCGCCGCCGGCGCTCTGCCCTTGGTTCACATCCGGACCGCCGGGGCCGCCGGCAAGGTCAAGATCGGCTTCTGGGACCACTGGGTCCCCGGCGGCAACACCATCATGCAAAAACAGGTCGATGCCTGGGCCGCGCAGGCAAAGGTACAGGTGGAAGCCGACTTCATCACCGGCAACGGCAACAAGCTCAGCATGACCGGCGCCGCCGAAGCGCAGGCCAAGGCTGGCCACGACGCCCTGACGTTTTACAATTGGGACGTGCACAACTACGCCGACGCGCTGACGCCGATCGACGATGTGATGGCACGCTTGATCTCCGCCAACGGCGCGGTGTCGCCGACCTGCACCTATCTGGCGAAAGGCAAGGGCCATTGGGTCGCGGTGCCGACCAGCAGCGGTACCCAGACCAAGCCGCCCTGCGGCAGGATCAGTTGGTTCAAGCAGCACGGCCTCGACCTGCAGGCGATGTATCCGGCGCAACCCGACAAGACCAAGCTGGCGGACGACTGGACCTGGGACACCTTCATGAAATACGCCGAGGCGGCGCAGAAGAGCGGCATGAGCTTCGGCCTCGGCATGGGCGGCAGCACCAACACCGACGCGACCGACACCCACGGCGCCCTGTTCCACGCCTTCGGGGCAAATCTGATCGACGCCAAGGGCGACATCCAGCTCAAGTCCGACGCGGTCCATCAGGTGCTGGAGTTCGCCCAGCGGCTGGTCAAGTTCTACCCCGACGAGGCGGTCAGCTATGACGATGCGTCCAACAACCGGGCGCTGATCTCGGGCAAGTCGGCACTGATCTTCAACCCGCCATCGGCGTGGGCGGTCGCCAAGCGTGACGCACCGGCGGTGGCGGCGGATTGCTGGACCTTCCCCGCGCCCAAGGGCCCGAACGGACGCTTCGTGCCGACCGCCAGCTTCTTCTGGGGGGGTCTACGACTTCAGCACCAACAAGACCGCGGCGAAAGAACTGATCGAATACCTGATGCAGCGGCCGCAGGTGGAGGCACGCTGTGACGCGGTCTCGGGTTACGACCTGCCGCCGTATGCCAATATGAATGACTTCAAGATCTGGGCCGACGTCGAGCCACCCTAGGGCACCGTCTATAACTACCCGATCCGCCGATCGAGCGACCAGCAGCCCAGCCTGACCGCATCCGAGGCACCGCCCGATGTCGCCGTGCAGGTGTATAGCCGAGCCATCCACAATCAGATGCTGGCGCGCCTGAAGGAGGGCCAGCAGATCCCGCGGGTGATCGCCTGGGCGCAGGATGAGCTGGAGGGGTTCCTGCGCTGACCGCGGAGGCCACGGCGCCGGCAGTTGCAGACTGCTGCTGCGCCGCATGGCCGCGCCCGCCGACCGCGTCCGGTCGCCCAGACGCGTGTGCGCCCGATCGGTCGGCACCGTCGCACCTGTGATCGGAAAAACAACACGTGTGCGCAAGCGCCGTTGCGTGACATCGCGGCAACGGTTAGCCTAACGGTCCGCGACCATGCTAAGCGTGGACGCGGTGGTCAGACGCGCGGCGCCGATTCATGGCCCGCGCGGACGGATATGGTCGGCGCGGACGGATATGGTCGGCGCTGACGGATATGGTCGGCGCTGACGGGTATGGTTGGTGCGGACGGAATGGTTGGCGCGGACGGATATCGCCGGCGCCGACCGACAGACGGAATGCTTGATCCGGTGCACGGAACAAGCCAAAAATGGTAATGACTTGGCAACAGCCCAGCGCGGTAGGGAGACGGTTTCATGAATGCGCATCCGCGCGGCAACCCAACGACACAACCATGCCCAAGCACGCCACTGCGGGCCTCATGGACGCCTGTCCATACCCGGCCGGCCGGTGCCAGCGACCGGCGAAATGCAGCCCAGCGCCGAAGCCGAGGACACCACAGCCAACCGATCGAACGCCAACCGATCCACCGGGGCACCGCCTCTGCATCGCAACAACGGCAAGGCCTGGCGGTTGACCTGGTTAGCCCGGCCGGACAACCGGCCTCAACCAGATCAGCACGGCTGCGGGAGATTTAACGTATGGCAGACGGCACCTCCATCCCGATCGGAGCCATCAGACCCGGACGAACCGCCACCAGGCGCGGCACGATGCGCCGGTTCGCCCAGCGCCGATCGACCACCGGCTTCCTGCTGTGCCTGCCGCTGATCCTGCTGGTCGCCGGTTTCGTCATCTATCCGGCGTTCTACGCGATCTATCTCAGCATGCTGAACAAGAAGATGACGGCGTTCGTCGGGCTGGGAAACTTCGCCTTCCTGCTCAAGCGCCACACCTTCCAGATGGTTATCTTCCAGAGCTGCCTCTATGCGATCACGGCGGTGACCGTGAAAGTGATCATCGGCTTCATCCTGGCCAACCTGATGCACAACATCAGCGGCAAGAACCAGCGCATCTGGCGCGGCCTGCTGCTGGTGCCGTGGGTGATCCCTTTGGCGCTCTCGACGCTGACCTGGTGGTGGATGTTCGACCCGTCATACTCGGCGTTCAACTGGATACTGAACCAGTTCGGCTTCGCCAACGTGCCCTGGCTCGGGGTCGGCTGGATCGCCCGCTTCTGCACCATCACCGTCAACGTCTGGGGCGGCACGCCGTTCTTCATGATCATGTATCTGGCGGCGCTGAAGTCGGTGCCGGAGCAACTCTATGAAGCCTCGGCGATCGACGGCGCCAACGCCGTGCAGAAGCTGCTCTACGTCACCCTGCCGATGATGCGCAACATCATCTCGATCACCATCCTGTTCAGCCTGATCGTCACCTTCTCGGAGTTCGACATCGTTCGCATCCTGACCGCCGGCGGTCCGCAGGACATGACCCATATCTTCGCCACCTACGCCTTCCAGGTCGGCATCCAGTCCGGTGACATCCCGCTCGGGGCGGCCGACAGCCTGTTCATGTTCCCGATCCTGGCCTTCGCGGCGTTCTTCGTGCTGCGCGGCGTCACCAGGCGCACCAAGGAGATCGCGACATGAGCGCGACCACCGCGGGACGGGTCAGCCGCGCGGCTGACCACAGGCACAGCCTGCACCGGCAACGCCAATGGGCGCTATGGGGCAGCTATATCGCGCTCAGCGTGTTCGTCGTGATGTTCCTCGCGCCGCCGTTCTACACCCTGATGACCAGCCTGAAATCGTCGGCGGAAATCTCCGCCCAGGTCGGCAGCCCCTGGCTCGTGCATCACCCGACGCTGGCGAATTACTGGTATCTGATCACCTACCCGAACTTCCAGCGCTACTACCTGAACTCGGCAATCGTGACGGTGGTGACCGTCGCCGTTTCGATGGTGATCTCGGTACTCGCGGCATTCGGATTGTCGCGCATGGGGTTCTGGGGCAGCCAGACCCTGTCGACCGGTGTCTTCCTGACCTACCTGGTGCCGCCGTCCCTGCTGTTCATCCCGCTGTTCCAGATCATTGGCAAGCTGGGCCTGATCAACAACTTCTGGTGCCTCGTGCTGCTCTACCCCACCCTGGCGGTGCCGTTCTGCACCTGGATCATGATCGGATACTTCAGCTCCATCCCCAAGGAACTGGATGAGGCCGCGCTGATCGACGGCGCCGGCTACCTGCAGATGCTGTGGAAGATCTTCATACCCGTCGCGATGCCCGGCATCATCGCCGCGACGATCTTCGCCTTCACCATTTCCTGGGGCGCATTTCTCTACCCGCTCGCCTACCTCTACACGTCAAGCCAGATGGTGCTGACGGTCGGCATCGTCTCCGACCTGATCCGCGGCGACGTGTTCCAGTGGGGCAAGATCATGGCGGCCTGTGTGCTCGCCTCGCTGCCGCCGATCATCATCTATGCCTTCCTGATGGACTACTACGTCGCCGGCCTGACCGCCGGGTCCACCAAGGGATGACCCGACGCGCACTGCAAGAAACCCCAAGCGAGGAAACGAAATCACCATGGCTGAAGTCTCGGTCCGCAAGATCGTCAAGGAATACGAACATGGCGTGCAGGCGGTCAAAGGCATCGACCTCAACATCGCCGACCATGAATTCGTGGTGCTGGTCGGACCCTCCGGCTGCGGCAAGTCCACCACCCTGCGGATGATCGCCGGGCTAGAGGAAATCACCGCCGGCGAGATCTGGATCGACGGCGACGTCGTCAACGACGTGCCGCCGCGCGATCGCGACATCGCCATGGTGTTCCAGAACTACGCGCTGTATCCGCACATGAGCGTGTTTGACAACATGGCGTTCGGCCTGAAACTGCGCAAATTCCCCAAGGACGAAATCAAGCGCCGGGTCGATGAAGCCGCTCGAATCCTCGATATCGGGCCCCTGCTGGACCGCAAGCCGCGGGCCCTGTCCGGCGGCCAGCGCCAGCGCGTCGCGATGGGCCGCGCCATCGTGCGCAACCCGAAAGTGTTCCTGTTCGACGAGCCGCTATCCAACCTCGACGCCAAGCTGCGCGTGCAGATGCGGACCGAGATCAAGAAGGTGCACCAGACCGTGCGCACCACCACGGTCTACGTCACCCACGACCAGATCGAAGCGATGACCCTGGCCGACCGCGTGGTGGTGATGAACGGCGGCGTGATCGAGCAGGTCGGCACCCCGAACGATCTCTACCATCATCCGACCAGCCGCTTCGTCGCCGGATTCATCGGCTCCCCGGCGATGAACTTCCTGCCGTGCCGGGTGCAGGACGGCGCCAATGGCGGCCTCGCGGTGCGCCTGACCGATGCCATCACGGTGCCGGTGCCACCATCCCGCGCCGACCGCTACGGAGCCTTCAAGAACAAGGAAATGGTGCTCGGCCTGCGCCCCGAACATTTGTTCGAGCACCACGAACAGGGCAAGCCCGGCTGGATGCGGGTCGATCTGCCGGTCGATGTCGTCGAACCGATGGGCATGGAAACCATGGTGCACTTCTTCGTCGACGGTGCCCCAGTCTGCGCCCGCGTCGATCCGGCCACGCACGCCGAACCCGGCGAACTGATGCCGCTGACCGCCGACCTCAATCAGATGCACCTGATGGAGCCGGACACCGGAAAAGTCGTCTGAATTCGTTGCCGCCGCTGCCGACTGGCCCCCGGCCGACCACTCTCCCAACCGGCCAAAATCGTTACTGAAGCAGATGCACGACCGTCCCGCATGAGCGGGTCTCCGCCGTCCCAGGCCAGCCCGATCCCGGTGTCGATCGTCACCGGCTTCCTGGGCAGCGGCAAGACCACGCTGATCAGCCGCATCCTGCGCAATCCGGCATTCCGACGCACCGCCGTCATCGTCAACGAGTTCGGCGAGATCGGACTGGACCACGACCTGATCGCCACCAGCGACGACCGCGTCGTGACCCTGACCACCGGCTGTCTGTGCTGTGCGGTGCAGACCGACCTGGCGCGGACCTTGATCGACCTGGCGGACCGTCGCGCCGTCGGATCGGCTGACTACGACCGCATCCTGATCGAGACCTCGGGCCTGTCCGATCCCGCCCCGATGCTGCAGGCGATGATAACCGACCCGAACGTCTTCGCCCGCCACCTTGCCCCCGCGGTGGTGACGCTGGTCGACAGCGTACACGGCGAAACCACACTGCGCGACCACCAGGAGGCGCGCCATCAGGTCGCCCTCGCCGACCGCCTGCTGATCAGCAAGACCGACCAGCAGGCCGCCGCCGAATCGTTGCTCGTCCGACTGAGCACGCTTAACCCGGCCGCGCCGCGCGCGACGACGGTGGACGCCGACCCCGCCATGCTGTTCGCCGCTGCATCGATCGCCGCTCTATCCGACCGGCTCGCCGACACCCCGCGCCGCGGCGGACACAACGATATAGAAACGATCACGCTGACCCGCGACCAGCCGCTGCCGGCGCTGGCGCTGACCCTGTTGCTGCAGGCCGTGGCGGAACATTGCGGGCCGCGGTTGCTGCGCCTGAAGGGCCTGGTGGCGATCCAGGAAATGCCTGGGCGCCCCGCCGTGATCCACGGTGTCCGCCACGTGGTCAGCCCGCCGGTGTTCCTCGACCGCTGGCCCACCGAAGACCGGCGAACCCGCATGGTGTTCATCGCCAAGGGCGTGCCCCGCCATTTCGTTGCGCGACTGTTGGATGCGATCGAGGAAGAGGTGCGCGACGCCATGACCGACGCACCATCACGCTTCAGTTAGCTCGGACGGTGCAAGCCGCTGCCGAAACCGGCGGTCTCGCCGCGAACCACCGGACAAATGGCCCGGACAAATGGCTGGCTCGACGCCGCCAAGCGCAATACCAGCTCCCCCGCGCAGCCGAATCATGAATGCCGCGACCACACGGGGTCAACTTTCCATGTTGCACCGCAGCTTGCCTCTGGGTAGGAACCTTGGCCGATGCGCCTGATCGCCTATCTGCTGCTCGTCCCCATGGTATTGGCAACTGCGCTGTCGGCGGCTTCCCCCGCTCGCGCCCAAATGCCCAGCGGTCCGCCGTCGGTCGGCGTGGCGCGCGCCCAGCAGACCGCGATCACCGAGACCTCGGAATTCGTCGGCCGCGTCCAGGCCATCAACCGGGTCGCGCTGACCGCCAGGGTCACCGCCTTCATCGACCAGCGGCTGTTCACCGAGGGCGCCGAGGTCAACCAGGGCGACCTGCTCTACCGCCTGGAACGCGCGCCGTTCGAGGCCGCCGTGCAGCAGCAGGAAGCCGCCGTCGCCGATTCCAGCGCGCGCCTGGCGAACGCCAATATCCAATTGACCAGAGCGCAATCCCTGCTCAACACGCCGGCCGGACAACGCTCCAATGTCGATGACGCAGTCGCCAACCAGCGATCCCTGGCCGCCCAGGTGCTGTCGGCCCAGGCGCAGTTGAAAGCGGCGCAGATCAACCTCGGCTACACCGAAATCCGGGCCCCTGTGGCCGGCAAGATCAGCCGCACCAGCATCACCGTCGGCAACGTGGTCTCGCCCAGCAGCGGACCGCTGGCCAGCATCGTCAGCCAGGACCCGATGTATGTGCTGTTCCCGGTGGCCTCGCGCACCCTGACCGAACTGGAAAAGCGCTACGCCAACAAGGGCGGCACCAACGCCGTCGTGGTCAAGCTGCGGCTGCCCGATGGTTCGCTGTACCAGCACGAAGGCAAGATCGACTATGTCGAGCCCTCGGTCTCGGCCACCACCGACACCATCCTGCTGCGCGCCCAGATCGCCAATCCACCGCGCCGGCCCGCCGGACCCGGCCAGCAGGTGGAGCGCCCGTTGGTCGATGGCGCCTTCGTCACTGTCCTGGTCGAGGGCATCCAGCCGGTCATGGCACTGGGCATCCCGCGCAAGGCGGTGCTGTCAGATCAGCAGGGCGAGTACGTCTATGTCGTCGGCGCCGACGACAAGGTCGAGCAGCGCCGCGTCCAGTTGGGCCAGTCCACCCCCGAAACCGCGGTGATCGCCGGCGGCCTGAAGCAAGGCGAGATGGTCGTCGCCGAGGGCCTCCAGCGGGTCCGTCCCGGCATCAAGGTCAGCCCCGGGCCGGCCAGCCCGCCGCCCGCCGAGAACGCAGGCAAGTCCTGACATGATCGCCGCACCAAGATCTCCGCGCCAAGCTCTCCGCGCCATGATCCCCGCACCAAGTTCTCCGCGCCATGATCGCCGCGCCAAGACCCCCGCGCCATGATCCCCGCACCAAGTTCTCCGCGCCATGATCGCCGCGCCAAGACCCCCGCGCCAAGACTCCGCGCCATGATCCCCGCAGCATGATATCCGCGGTCTTCATCGAACGGCCCAGGCTGGCGATCGTCATCGCCATCCTGCTGACTTTGGCCGGTGGGCTGTCGCTGATGCGCATCGCGGTGTCGCAGTTCCCCGACATCGTGCCGCCGCAGGTGACCGTGACGGCCACCTTCACCGGCGCCTCGGCCGCGGTGGTCGAAGCCACCGTCGCCCAGCCGCTGGAGGCCGCGGTCGTCGGCGTCGACAAGATGATCTACATGAAGTCCAACAGCGCGAACGACGGCACCTATTCGCTGACCGTCAGCTTCGCGCTGGGGACCGACCCCGACATCGACACCGTCAACGTCAACAACCGCGTGCAGCAGGCGATCGCCCGGCTGCCCCCGGAAGTCCAGCGCGCCGGCCTGACCGTCCGCAAGCGCTCAGCCGCGATCCTGGAATTCCTGCAGTTCTACAGCGAGGGCGGCAAGCAGAACCCGCTGTTCATCAGCAACTACATCACCATCAACGTGCTGGACCGGCTGACCCGGGTGCCCGGCGTCGGCGACGCGACGCTGTTCGGCAAGCTCGACTACTCGATGCGCATCTGGTTCGACACCAACCGGCTGACCGCATTGAACCTGGCACCGTCCGACATCATCGCGGTGATCCAGTCACAAAACGTGCAAGCCGCGGTCGGCCGCATCGGTGCCCGCCCGACTAGCGACAAGACCCAGTTCCAGCTCAACGTGCAGACCCAGGGCCGGCTGACCACGCCGGAGCAGTTCGGCAACATCGTCATCCGAGCCAACCCCGACGGGTCGGTGCTGCGCATCAAGGACGTCGCCCGCACCGAACTCGGCGCGGCCAACAGCGACACGATGAGCCGGCTGAACGGCAACCCGGCGGTCTCGATCGGCATCTACCTTGCACCCGGCGCCAACGCGGTGCAGACCTCGGCCCGGGTCAGCGCGGCACTGGGCGAGTTGTCCACCCGCTACCCCGCCGGCCTCAAGAGCAGGGTGTTCTACGACAGCAGCTCGTTCGTCTCCGACACCATCCATGAGGTGGTCAAGACGCTGGCGATCGCCTTCGTCCTGGTGGTTGCGGTGGTCTACATCTTCCTCGGCAGCCTGCGCGCCACCATCATCCCGATGGTGGCCATCCCGGTCAGTCTGATCGGCACCTTCGCCGCGCTGCTGGCGTTCGGATTTTCCGCCAATACGATCTCCTTGCTGGCAATGGTGCTGGGCATCGGCGTGGTGGTGGACGACGCCATCGTGGTGGTGGAAAACGTCGAACGTGTCATGGCCGAGGAGCCCGACTGGTCGCCCGCGCAGGCGACCAGGAAAGCGATGACCCAGATCACCGGCCCGGTGATCGCGATCTCGCTGGTGCTGCTGTCGGTGTTCGTCCCGATCGCCTTCATCCCCGGCCTGTCGGGCACCTTGTTCCGCCAGTTCGCGGTGACCATCAGCGTCTCGATGTTGCTGTCGGCAACCATGGCGCTGACCCTGTCGCCGGCGATGTGCGCGCTGTTCCTGCGCCATGGACCCCGCCCGCGCGGGCCGGTCGGCTGGCTGCTGATCGGCATCGACTACGTGCGCGACGGTTACTCCGCCGTGGTGGCGCGACTGTTGCGCCTGGCGATCCTGTCGGTGGTGGCGATCGCCGCCGCCGGTGTCGGCATTTTCCTGATGGGCCGGATCACGCCGACCGGCTTCCTGCCCGAGGAAGACCAGGGCGCGATCTTCACCGTGGTGCAGCTTCCCGACGGCGCCTCGGTCGAGCGCACCAAGAACGTTGTCCAGCAGGTCGAGAACCTGATCAAGCCGATGCCGCAGGTCGATGCGGTGCTGTCGATCGTCGGCTTCTCGCTACTCGATGGCGGCAACCAGCCGAATGCGGCGTTCCTGGTGGTGCGGCTGAAGCCGTTCGATCAGCGCAGCGGCGTCGCCGACGGCGCCAAGGCGGTGATCGGCAAGATCTTCGGCGCGGCCCAGCAGATCCGTTCCGCCACCGTGTTCCCGTTCAACCTGCCGCCGATCATCGGCTTGTCGACCAGCGGCGGCTTCGAATACCAGTTGGAAAACCTCGAAGGCCGCCCGCCCGAGGACATGGCCAGCGTGATGCAGGGCATGGTCGCCGCCGCCAACCAGGATCCTCGGCTGGCGCGGGTGTTCTCCACCTTCACCGCGTCCAACCCCTCGATCTGGCTCGATATCGACCGCGAGAAAGCGCAAGCGCTGGGACTATCGGTCGCCGACGTTTTCAACGCGCTGCAGACCACGCTGGGCGGCTATTATGTCAACGACTTCAACCTGTTCGGCCGCACCTGGCAGGTCAACATCGAGGGTGAGGCGCGCGATCGCAGCGACCCGTCCGAGATCTACAAGATCTACATCCGTAACAACCGCGGCGAGATGGTACCGCTCCGCTCGGTCGCCAACATCCGCGTCCAGCTCGGGCCCCAGGTCATCAGCCGCTACAACAACTATCGCAGCGTCACCATCAATGGCGGACCCAAGCCGGGCGTCTCGTCCGGCGATGCGTTGGCGGCGATGGCTGCGATCTCGCGCACCACGCTGCCGCCCGGCTATACTTTCGAATGGACCGGCACCGCCTACCAGGAAAAGCAGGCAGCGGGCCAGACCGGCTACATCCTGGCGTTGGCCGTGCTGTTCGCCTACCTGTTCCTGGTGGCGCTATACGAAAGCTGGATGATCCCGATCCCGGTGCTGCTGTCGGTCACCGTCGGCGTGCTGGGCGCGTTCTTCGGCCTGAAGATCGCCGGATTGTCGCTCGATCTCTACGCCCAGATCGGCATGGTGGTGCTGATCGCGCTGGCAGCGAAGAACGGCATCCTGATCGTCGAGTTCGCCAAGGAACAGCGCGAGGCCGGATTGCCGATCCGCGAGGCCGCCGCGCTGGGCGCGCGAATGCGAATCCGAGCCGTGCTGATGACCTCGATCGCCTTCATCTGCGGGCTGATTCCGCTGGTCTGGGCGGAGGGGGCGGCGATGCTGAGCCGGCGCGCCGTCGGCACCGCGGTGTTCGCCGGCATGATCGTCGCCAGTTCGATTGGCGTGTTCCTGATCCCGATGCTGTATGTGGTGTTCCAGACCATGCGAGAGACGGTGAAGCGCCGCTTCGCCCCGTCCTCGCGGCACATCGAGGGTCAGTAGGGGTCCGGAACGTCGGGCCCCCGGCTGCCCCCAGCCACATGATTGTGTGTCCAGCTTGCTAGAGCAACATCAGCCTGACTGGAAGGTCGGGCTGATAAAGTTGCTCGCTCAAACACGGTATTATGTAGCAGGCGCCACCACCACATTTTTTGTCAAACCCGTTCAATCACCAGGTCTGAAGAAGGTGATGTGAGTTAGGGAGGGCGCGCCGTGGTAGTGGCTACAGTGCCGATCGGCTCAAGCCGTAGCGCAACAGCCAAACACCGCATACGCTCAAGCGTATGCGCGATTTTCTTAAGGCGTTACCAATTGGCGTTGGGCTACCTCTGATGTTTTGGACAACATCAGTCGGCCCGGAAGACGTTCATTCAAATGTGTCAAAATGGCTTCACTGGGCCGGCGCCGAAAATTTACCTTCTTGGATCATAGAGAAAACCACCGACAGATACACGATCGCCATATCTCTGTTCCTTGCGATCATTTACGGCCTGACGGTCTGGGTGTTCATTCCTCGGGTTCGCAATTACTTGGAGAAAAGACGACACCGCATCGACCCAGACGCTTTACAGCAGGACGAAACAGATAGGCTGATGGCGGCGTGGTCAATTACACATCAATACGACATTCCAATTAAACTTGAACTAATCGACCGATTAGTCAATTTGATGTTGTCGGAAGTCCTATTTTTCGTCTCAGACGCCGACGAAGTATCACGAATGTGGACATCATACATTAAGCACAATGACATTGATTTACTCAAAGCCCACTTAAACAACCTTAGCGAAGAGTTAGTGCGGGTCTGGCGCAGAATAGAGACGATCCGGATCGACAATCTGCGATATGATGACATTCGGGACATCCTTCAACAGGATTACGAGAATGAGTTCCGTTCCGCACTGGAGACTTTTCAGAAAGAGGTAAGTGACAACGTGGGTGATCTGGATGGTGAAATCTTGGAGGAAAAGCTGGCTCCATCCGCAGATGCGTTTCGCAACGCTTGGCGCGGGCTGGCATCGTGGCACGGTGCCGTGAAAAAAACGCTGCTTATCAGAAGGAATTGGTTAGTTCAACAAAGTGCGCAGGCCAGATTATAAATCCTCTAGCCGCAACCCCTCCATCTCCAACGCCGCAAGCGTAGCCAGAAGGAAAGTCGCCGCGATAGTTCCCCGGCTAAGCTTGTTGCTGATAGATGCCTCAGTTTCCTTGAGGCCGTGTGGCTCAAGGCGTTTAGCCAATTCCGCATAGGTAACACCAGCCCGCTTCAACTCGGCCTTAAGGAACCGTGCCGTCTTATCAGCAAGCTCCTTTTCTGTTGCCGCCAATCCCAAATGCGCCTCCCACAAACGAGTGATGGCTATCATATTCGATATTTTCCTGTAGACAAGCAGTGTCTCTCTCCATATCATATCCGATAGCAACAAACCGGATATGGTGTCTTGTCTCAGCATTTCCTCCTCTCAGCCAAAGCCAGGACGCTCTCGCTAGCGTCGGTTTTGCGCATGAGCGATCTGGAGGCCGAGACGGTGTTCCGTACCGTCCGCTGGGAGGATGGGAAGGCTGTCTGCCCACACTGCGAATGTCCGACCGTCTACGAATGCCGCCGTCCGTCAGGCGCTCTTCGGTTCCGCTGCAAGGCGTGCCGCAAGGACTTCTCCATCACAAGCGGCACTCTGTTTGCCTTCCACAAGATGCCGCTGCGGAACTACCTTGCCGCCATCGCGATCTTCATAAACGAGGTCAAGGGCAAGTCCGCTTTGGCCCTGTCCCGAGACCTGGACATGCAATACAAGACTGCCTTCGTCCTGGCCCACAAGCTGCGGGAGGCAATGGCAACCGAGCTAAAAGGGATGCATGTCGGCGGCGCAGGCGAGACGGTAGAAGTCGATGGCGGCTACTTTGGCGGGTATGTGAAGCCTGCCAACCACAAAGAAAACCGGCGGGATCGTCGCCTTGCCCAGAACCAGACGGGCAAGCGTCAGGTTGTCGTGGTCATGCGTGAGCGCGGGGGCCGCACCCTGCCTGCGGTGTTCAAGTCAGAAAGCGCCGCGCTGGGCTTCATTATCAACCGGGTTGAACCGACAACCAAGATTATGGCGGACGAAGCAACGTCGTGGAACGATCTGCACGGCCGGTTTGATGTGGCGCGGATCGACCATGGCAAGCTCTACAGCGACACGTCCGGCGTCTACACCAACGGTGCGGAAGAGTTCTTCTCCCGTATGCGCCGTGCGGAGATCGGGCATCACCATCACATCGCCGGGCAATATCTCATCCGCTACGCCCAGGAAAGCGCGTGGAGGGAAGATCATCGCAAAGCAGCAAACGGGGTTCAGGTTAAAGCCGTAGCGACATTGGCAATGGCTGCACCAACCTCGGTTGACTGGTGCGGATATTGGCAGCGAGGACAAAAAACCGCTTAAGGTAGCTCCTTAAGGAGCAAGCATATGCCGAAAGATCCCAAGCCGTTTGTGTTCACTTTGGATTTCGAGGAAGCGATGCTGATAACAGGGGCGACCGGCAGCGGCGGTCATCAGGAACTCCATCGCCGCATTACTGAGGAACTGGAAAACAACAACAATCAGGTCACCTTTACCGATGAGCAGTTGGGCGAGCTGATCCGCTACATTACCCGTTACGGTTCAGGCGGGTTCCAAAGTCGTCTTCGCAAAGCCTTCCGGCGTTCCATTGTCGAGTTGTTCGACGCCAAAGGCACCTAGCCTTCGGAACACAGTTATGCCTCGAAAGCGATGATTGGTGCTCTTCCACATGCCAATGGTCGCCTCGATTCCGAAAGTATCCTTGCGATACATTGGAAGCACTTGGTCCAGCCACACGACATGCGCGCCAGCAGGCAGCCGTTGCAGGGCGCGCAACACCCGGTTGCGCTTGACCATGCTGGTGCCGTAGTGGTCGCAATCCTCGACGCTGTAAGGTGGGTCGGCCAACACTAGGTCGTAGCTGTCCAGCGGCACTGTCCCAAGGGTTTGGGCGTCATCCACATAGGTCGGGTGCAAGGCCGGGTTGATGTCCACCGTGTCGCCCGGAAACGCAGCCGTGTCCACCTTACCGCTGAACAAGTGCAGCGCCGCGCGCTTGTCCGGGAAGAGCGCGCGAACGCGCCTGAGATAACCAGCCGGATAACCCCCGTAGTAGGTTGACTTCACCCTGTAGTCATTGCCCATGATCCAAGTTCCGACAACTCGCCCGTCTTCCGCAGCGAACAGGCTGCGGGGGAAGCCAGTCTGCCGCACATAGTTATCGATCCGATCCTGCCACTGCATGACATCCCCCATGTTGACGCAACACAATGTCAAAACGGAACCGGAAAGTACAGCGATTGTCGTCTGCGCCATCGGGACTCTGCTATGCAACTGGTACATGGCGGATTTAGGCAGCCAACCCCCATGCCATGACCTTCCCCTGTTCCTTCCGCTTCTCCACAACCCCTCGAATGCGGAGGTTGCGCAGGCAGGCCATGACCCTCTTCTGCATGGCTTCGAACAGCCGAGCATCCGTAATCGGCATCCCCCGAGCCGCCATGACCGCAAGCGTCACGTCACGAGTTGAAAGCGCACCCAGCGCATCCCTGAGCGCCGCCATTACAATCCGGCTGATCTCACCTGGCATTGCACCGCCGGGGGCTGGCGGCTTCCTCGGGCTGATCTCGTCCAGATCGGCATGCGGCGAGAACATGCGGATTGTCCCGTCTATGCTAGCCAAGTCAACGGCCAACCGACTGATCTCCGCATGGGCAACCTCAAGCCTGCCCGCGATCTCCGCCCGCTTGCGACGCAGGCCGTGGATGACATGATCATGGTCCATGCTACATAGTGTAGGTGCGGCACCGCCAATGCGCCGCTATCTGGTGGTGGCGCCTGCTACCTAATACCGCTCAAACAAAGAGCTAGAGCGCGGTGACCGTTTACGGTCATCCTGAAAGCGCCCTAGCCGGCGTGATTGGGTCCGCTATACTTCCATAGCTGCTGGATTTGCTCGAGCGATCGGCCCTTGGTCTCCGGCACGGCGTAGAAGATCCAGATCCAGCCGAGCGCACAGAACGCGCCGAACAGCCAGAAGGTGAATGAGTTGCCGAGCACGTCGATCAGCGACAGGAAAACCTGGCTGACGATGAACGCCGAAGCCCAGTTGCAAGCGGTTGCGACCGCGACCGCCCGGCCGCGGATATGGCCGGGGAAAATCTCGTTGATGACGGTCCAGACCACCGGCCCCATCGAGAACGCGAAGCAGGCGATGAACACCACCAGCGCCGCCAGTGTCACGATCCCTGCCGTGCTGGTAGCAGCCGGGTGCGCCGCGCTGCCGCCGATTGTGAACTCGAATGCAGCGCCGACGGCGGCCAGGCTGAGGGCCATGCCCGGCAACCCGGCAAGCAGCAGCTTGCGCCGTCCTAGCCGGTCGATGAAGGCAATGGCGATGAACGTGGCGGCCACGTTGACCCCACCCACGGCCCAGGTCGTCACCGTTGTCTGGGCTGCCTGCGTGGTGAAGCCGGCCGCCTGGAATATCTGGTCGGCATAGTAGATGATCGCGTTGATGCCGGTGATCTGCTGGAACACCGCGAGGCCCACGCCGACCAGCAACGGGCGACGCCACTGCGTGCCGAACACCTCGGCCCATGACGCCCGGCCGTGATCAGCCGCCAGCGTGGCCGCGATCGCATCGAGCGCCGGACCCGGGTCCGCGCCCGGGTGGATTTTCCGCATTTGGCTGGCGGCATCGGCCCGACGGCCCATCCGCATCAGCCATCTCGGCGACTGCGGCGCCAGCAGTGCGACGCCGACGAGCATCAGGCCCGGTGCCGCGGATAGGCCCAGCATCCAGCGCCAGGCCCCGGCTTGGGACAGCCATCCGTCGACCAGATAGGCTACGAAGATACCGCCGGCCACGGCGAGCTGGTAGGCGGAGATGAAACGTCCACGCAGCGCCGTGGGCGCCAGTTCGGCGGCATACAGCGGCGCAGCGACGGCAGCGATGCCGACGCCGAAGCCGACGATCAGCCGCCCGCCGACCAGCACCACGGTGCCAGGGGCCAGCGCTTCCACCAGCGAACCAACGGTGAAGACCACGCCGGCGATCAGCACGGCGCGCTGGCGCCCTAGCCGATCGGCCAGTTCGCCTCCCACCAGCGCACCGAACAATGCGCCGAGCGTGACCCAACTGGTCACCACCTCCACCAGCAACGCGCTTAGCGAGAACTCTGCCTTGATGCTGGTCAGGGCACCGGAAACGACGCCCTGGTCGTAGCCGAACAACGCGCCCGACAGCAGGATGACAGCCAGCACCACGCCGAGCCATGGCGTGATGGTGGCAGTGACGGTGGGCTGCACGCCCGGCGCGGCCGATACGTCCTGATTGGGGTCGATGCGCCGGGTGCCTCGCCGATCGCCTGCAACAGCAGGATCCCGCTTGGCAGTCATCGCCGGAACCGATCTATAGAGGCGGCCGGTGCGAGATAATGTCTCATCGTCGCTTATAGGCCGCGTTGGTCTCGGCAGGGCATGCCTTTTCTCCGCGCATCGAAATCCCGGAAACCGTGGACCTCGACCGCGCTCCCCAGCGCGTCGAGGATCAGCCTCTCGAGCTCCCTGTTCTGCCCACCGCGGCCTGGACCCCGGGCAGCGCGTTACTCAGCGGTCAACTCATGGCCTGCCCGACCGGACCGATATCGCGAACCTGCACCGGTCAAGTGACGCCAAATGCCTGACCATCGCCGCCCAAAAACCCCGACATCAATCCTCGTTAAGCCCGAGCGCCAGGTCTGCCACCCCCATCGGGTCCTCCAACGCCGCCAGCCGCCCGGCCGCCAGCCAGGCAAAGCGCTCCAACATCGCCTTGCGCCGACCCGCAGCCAGCCGCACGCAAAGCGGCTCACGCAGCACCTCCGCCTCGCGTCCGGCGCAGACGATAAGGCCGGTCTCGGCCGGCAGCACCGCGGACGGGAAGTCGGCATCCACGGCGAAGAAGAACTGATCGCAGAACGGCTGGTATTCCAGCCATTTGGCATCGCTCAGGTAGTCGCGCAGACCGGACTTCACCTCGATGCAGACAAACCCACCGCCCGGCTGCAGCGCCAGGATATCCGCCCGCCGCCCATTCGCCAGCCGCACCTCGTGCAGCGGCGCCCAGCCATGCTTCAGGCAAAGCCGTGCCGCCGCTCGGCGCACAAGTGAAGTCCGTTCAGCAAACCCGAGTCCATCCATTACCCAAGGATTTTATCGATCGCCTGAGCCAGTTGCACATCCTTTTCCGACAATCCGCCGACATCGTGCGTCGATAGTTCGATCCGCACCGTGTTCCACGTGTTGCCCCAATCCGGATGGTGATCCAACTTCTCCGCCGCCATCGCCACCCGGGTCATGAACCCCCACGCCGCGCTGAAGTCGGCGAACTTGAAATCCCGCCTGAGCGCGTCGCGATCGATCGCCGGCGCCCACCCCGGAACCGTCGTCCCCAGCTTCGCCCGCTCAGTCTCGTTCAGCCGTGTCGCCATCTCGATCTCCCGTTTTGGATAACCGCGCCATCTCGTCCAGCGCCTCGGCGAACGCGGTCGTGGACGCCGAGACAACCTGACGGCAGGTGGGAATATCGTCCACCAGGCCAACACCCTGGCCGACAAAGTAGCTGACCATTTGCGCGCCCTTGGGTTGCCTGCCTCGGCGGCCCGCGTCGCCCGAGCCATCGCCGGCGCGCTGATGAGCCCCTGCAGCGGCATCTGCAGTGCCGCCGGACTGTCCGGCCCATACCACGCATCGGTCCATCCCTAACCCAACTGCCGCGCCGGCTTGCCGGTCCGCCCGCGCGAGCGAACGGTTTCCCGGGACCGCGCCGACCCCCGCGGCCACCTGACGCGCCGCATGTTCGCGCGCACCGACCGGCGCCGCGCATGGAATCCAGCTTGCCGCGCCCGCTCCAGCATTGACGGCCCCGCATTCCGACGTTCCTCAATGGTCAGCCGACGATACGCGGCATGCGACTGACGGCGCGGCGTGTCATCGCGGTCGATCCCAACCGGGACGCTCCACGCCGCGAATACCCCGAACCGGAAACCGAGGGTATCCGCCAGACGCTGGAATGTGCCACTCGGAACCTCGACGTGTGAGACGTCAGATACCCGATTTAGGCGCCGAGTCTCGCCCCCCCTAAGCCGACATCCGAACCGGCGGATCCAACTCCGCCGGCAGCGGACACACATAAGGCGTCCGCCCCACCCGCGCCTGATGATCCGCCGTCGCCCGCGCCAGCAGCGTCTCATCGCGGATCACATCCAGCGCCGTCCCCGCCATCACCTTCGCCACATGCACCAGCCCCTTGTGCGCCGCCGCCATCTTGCCCTGAGCGGTCAACTGCCAAGAATGCCCCGGCGTCCCGATCGCATACGTCGCCCCGCGCGCCTGCACCGTCGGCACCACCCAACTCACATCCCCCACATCGGTCGACCCCACCCCGCCATTCCCGCGCGCATCCGCCGGCACGATCTCATCGCACAGAGCCGTACCAGGCTTCACCGCCATGCCCGCCCGCCGATACGCCGCCGCGATGTCCTCCTCCGTCAGCGTCGCCTGGAACTCCGCCGCCGCGGCGCGATCCGCGTCATCGAACGGCGGCGCCCCGATGCGGTCCAGATTGTCCTGCATCGCCCGCTCCAGCGGCGTATTCGCCAGCAGGTTCGACACCGCGCTGACCACCTCCGCCGTCACCTTGGTCTCGGTCATCAGCGCCGCCCCATCGGCGATCTTGCGCACCCGCCCGATCAGCACCGACAACTCCGGCAGCGTCGCGGCCCGCACCAGGTAGCGCACCTTGGCGAACGCCTGCACCACGTTCGGCGCCACCCCGCCAGCATCAAGCACGGCCGCATGCACCCGCGCATCCGAGGGCATGTGCTCGCGCATATAGTTCACCCCCACGCTCATCAACTCCACCGCGTCCAGCGCGCTGCGCCCCAAATGAGGCGACGCCGCCGCATGCGAAGCCCGCCCGTGGAACGCAAAATCGATCCGCGTATTGGCCAGCGAAGTCGCCGGATTGACCCCGGAAAACGACGACGGATGCCAGGAAATCGCCACATCCACATCGCTGAACGCACCCCCCCGAACCATGAACCCCTTGGCCGCGCCCCCTTCCTCGGCCGGGCAGCCATAATACCGCACCCGCCCCTTCAAACCGTTGGCGTGCAGAAAATCCTTCACCGCCGTCGCCGCCAGCAGCGATGCCGACCCCAACAAATTGTGCCCGCAGCCATGCCCGAAGCCCGCACCCGGCAGCGGCTTCTGCTGCGCCACCCCGGCCTCCTGCGACAGCCCGGGCAGAGCGTCATACTCGCCCAGGATAGCGATCACCGGGCCATCCTCCCCGGCCTCGCCCATCACCGCCGTCGGGATGCCGGCAACCTCGCGGCTCACCCGGAACCCCTTCGCTTCCAGCATCGCCGTATGTTCGGCGCAGGACCGGAATTCGGTGTAGCAAAGCTCCGGCATCCCCCAAACCCGGTCCGACAGCGCGATAAAATCGTCCTGATGGGCATCGACCAGCGTCCAGACTTCCTCGCTATTGCGCATCTAGGGTCACTCCTTGAGCACGATCGCGCAGGGCGGAACGTCCACCGCGCGTGAACCATGCGTTTAAATCAAGCTCACCTGGCCCGCCGAACCGGCGCTTCGCCCGCTGCGGCGGAGCCTGGTTCGGCCGGCCGGGTGTGCCGGAAGCAGCTCCGCAGGTGGTCGTCCACCATCCCGCTCGCCTGCATGAAGGCATAGCATATGGTGGACCCGACAAAACGGAAGCCCGCCCGCTTCAGCGCCTTGCTCATCGCATCCGACACCGCCGAGGTCGCCGGTACTTGCCCCCGCTCGGTCCAGTCGTTGCGGATCGGTTGGCCGCCGACAAACCCCCACAGATAGCGGTCCAGGCTGCCGTGCTCGGCGATCGAGGCCACCGCCGCGGCCGCATTGTCGCGCACCGAATACACCTTCAACCGGTTGCGGACCACCCCCGACCCCTGCAGCAGCCCCTCCAGCTCGGCATCCGCCATCGCCGCCACCCGAGCGATGTCGAAGCCATGATAGGCGTGCCGGTAGGCCGCCCGACGCGCCAGGACGGTGCGCCACGACAGCCCAGCCTGAGCCCCCTCCAGCGTCAACAACTCGAACAGCGCGCGATCGTCATGCTGCGGCACGCCCCATTCGGTGTCGTGGTATTGCTGCATACGGGCGTCCGCGTTCTGCGCCCAGTCGCAGCGAGCCAGTTCGCGTCGAGTAACCGTCACCCGCCCGTCTTGCCCCCCAGCGCCGCCCCACCCCGGCCCGCCGCCTCGCCCCCAAGCGCCGCCTCACCCCCAAACGCTGCCTCACCCCCAAGTGCCGCCTCGCCCCCCAGCGCTGCCCCACCCCGGAGCGCCGCTTCGCCCAACCTGGTCTGCCGCGCCAGCCTGGCGCCTTGAGCGATCGACAGCGTGGCGTCGAGGTCCGCCAGCAGCCCCGCCAGCGCATCCTGGCCCCGCGCCGCCGCCATCGGCGCCTGCATCCGCAACCGCCCGAGGATCTCGATCGCCAGGATGCGCAGACCCACCAGCGCCGCGTCGCCGGTCCGCAACCGCCCGGCGTCCAGCCTGCCGACCACCGCCTCCGCCCCGGCCTGCAACACCGCCGTCAGCGCCACGATCCCCCCCAGCTCGGCTTCGACCGCGGCCGCCGCCGAACCCGGCGTTCCAGCTCCGGCCGTGCCGAACCCCGCCTTGACCAACCCAGCCGTCCCAAGTCCCGCCGCGCCGGCTCCGGCGAACAGCCGAACCGCATGCCGCAGCGCCCCCAGCGTGCCGAACATGCCAACCGCGTCCTCGATATCGCGGAACGGCAGCGCCATCGCCTCATAGGCGCCGCCCTCCGCCCCCAGCATCGCCGCCGCCGGCACCACCGCCCCGTCCAGCGTCAACAAACAGTGCCGAGACGGCCGCAGCGCATGAAACCCCGCCATCTCGCCGAACCCCAACCCAGGCATATCGCTGGGCACCAGGAACGCGCTGTAGCGCTTGCGCCCCTGTTCTTCCCGAGTGATCGCGAACACGATGATAGCATCCGCCGACGGCCCGTCGCTGACCCAGGCCTTCCGCCCGCTGATCCGGAACCCGCCCGCGGCCGCTTCGGCCCGCGTGGTCAGCAACTTCGGATGCGCGCCCACCTTCGGTTCGGAGATCGCCACCGACAGCGCCCGCCCGCTCCACTCCGCCTGCTGCGCCGCGCTGCCGAAACCGCCCAGGAAATGCCGCAACACCAGTTGCCGCCCGCCCCAGACGCCGCCGATGCCCAAGCACCCGGTGCGCTCGACCAGCACCGCCTTGCCGCGAGCGATGGCGGCGTAATCCGCCACCGGCGCCAGCAATCCGGCCCGCCGCATCCCCGGCAGAGGGTCCTGTTCGGGATCGGGGTTTTGCGCCAGCCAAGTCTCGATCGCGTCCATGACGCCAGTCTGCCACGCCAAAGCAGGGCATCAAGCCCAGGCCCAAGTCGGCGATGACGCCACCCCAACGGGGGACCCCTCGGCGTCCCCCGTCCCGACCCCGCCGCCGCTGACACCCGGCCACAATGCCTACGTTTTCGAACGCGCCGCCAAACGCCTATCCGCCGACACCCCGACCCGCCACGGCTTCATCGACCTCTACAGCTGCATCGACCTCTACAAGCGCGGCTGCTTCATCCTGGAAGCCAAGCAATCCCGCCAGGCCGAGGGCAGCCACCAACGCCCATATCGTGCCGCCTGGGCGCCGAACCGCTGCGCCGTCCGGCGCAGGATATCGTCGTAGTCGGCCTCGGCAAGGCGAACGGTCCGAGACCTCCCGAGTCACCCGGACGACCGGCCAAGCACCTTTTCGGTCCGCCTGCCGAGGTCATCGCGCAGGGCTGCACCATGGCCGAACGCCGGGTAGCGGCCGGCAGCGAAATCTTCCAGCCCCGCCTTCGCCGCCCAACGCAGCCCCTCAAGGGCCGCCTCGTTCTCTGCCTTCGCGCTGTTGCAAAAGTCGCAGGCCGTCCCGCAGAACTTCGCCAGCGTTCTGATAGCGGCCGGAATGCACCAGATGCTCGATCATGCCGGCTTGCTGCTCTGTCAGGACAACATTTCGCGTCGGCATGGCGGAAGGGTTCCCTCAAATGCGATGGCTTAACGTGCCACTATGTCCGCTTTGAAAATCGTGACGCCAGCCGACTGAGCCTGCGCACCTGACGGCAGAGCTGGATAATTCCCATCGACAGAAGACTATCAGCCTATATTAGGAATAATTCCTTGACAAGCCATCACAATTCCAGCTACAAAGCGGCCCACCCAACAGCACCCGGCCGCCCATGTCCGCAAGCACCTCCGAACCACCCCCGGCCTCCAACCTCGACCTGCAGCCCGGCGACATCCTGCTGCACCTGATCGTCACCCTGCTCGCCCCGATGTTCATGGGCGTCTGCTGCGGCAACCTCGACTTCGCCCGCATGGCGGCGCTGGAGACCGTCAACGCCCACCGCGCCCGCAGCCATGTCGACCTGATCGCGGTGGCCCAGATCGTCGCCCACGGCCTGGCCTCGGTCAGCTCGGCCTGCCTGTCGATGTCGGACGAGATCTCGCTGTCCATGACCCTGCGGCTGCGCGCCAGCGCCAATGCCTCGGACCGCGCCTGCGAGCGCAACCGCCGGGCGCTGGAGAAGAACCGCGCCACCCCCGTCCCCGACCCGGTGTTCCCCGCCGAACCCGAACCAGCCGACGAAACCATTGCCGAGGCACGCCGATCCGCCGATCCGCCGCCATCCGCTGCCCCGACCCCCGGCCCGCACCCCGCTATCCGCGACCCGGCCCCAGCCGCCGCAACCGCCGCGACCCCGACCGTCCCCACTCCGCCCGCGCTCGCCGCAACCTCGATCACGCCACCCCAACCAGCCGCGACCCCGACCCTCGCGCCCCAGCCCGCCGCATCCAAGGCCATCGCATCCCAGTCCGCCGCATCCCAGTCCGCCGCATCCCAGTCCGCCGCATCCCGGTCCGCCGCATCCCAGTCCGCCGCATCCCAGCCCACCGCATCCCAGCCCACCGCATCCCAGCCCACCGCATCCCAGCCCGCTGCAACCCTGCATCGGGTTCCCCCGCGCCCCGCCACCCCGACCACCGCCAACCAGCACCCCACGGGCGAACCCACCGCGCAAGAATTCCAGCAACTGTGGAGCGCCGCGATGACCGTGGTCGCCAATGAATACGCCGCCAGCACAGCCAACCTGCCGCCGGCCGAACGCGCCGCCGCCCAGGCCCGCGCCGCCGTGCTGAACCGCGCCGCCGGCGACCTGATGTCCGGCGACGTCCCACCCCGCCTCAGGGCAGGCGACCTCGGCACCCCCAACGCGATCTGACCGCCACCACCCCGGCTCGGCCCGCGACCCGCCACCACCGGCGCATCGTCGCCACCGCCGCCCGCGCCGCCCTACCGCTTTGTCACGTGGAGCACACGGCAAATAGAGGCACACTACGGCATGGCTGATCGGATGTTGCCGGCTCGATCGTTCACCACCGTTGCGCTGATGATGGCCGCTGGTGTTCTGCTTCCGAACGCGCCGGGACAGCTCGTCGCCGAGGACCAGATCGTCCGGTCCAGCCCGATGGTCGTCACCACCGACACCCCGGAATACTGCCTGCATCTTTTGGACCGGGTCAGCGAGATGGTCCGCCTCGCCACCATCCCGGTGCCGCGCGAAGTCACCGACCTGACCACCGAGGGCCACCGCATGTGCGCCCACGGCCAGACCCGCGGCGGCATCATGCGCCTGCGCAGCGCGCTGATGATGATGGAGAACGGCCACGCCCCCGCCGCCTATCAATAAAGCCGCTTACCAATAGAGCCGCCTATCGATAGAGCGTCTCTATCGCCGGATGGATCGGCTTTCTTGCATGCGCCGGTTTAAACGCCTCCAATTTCTCCTCAACTACCGAGTGTAATCTGCTCGGGGAGGATCGGATGGCCCGCTACGAGCCATGGAACGAAGATCGGGCGCGCGAAATCATCACCGCCAAGGCCGCCACTGAAGGCGCCTGCCTGCCGATCCTGCTGGAAATCCAGGCGGTTTTCGGCTGCGTGCCGCAAGCCGCCGAACCCCTGGTCGCCGCCGGGCTGAACCTCACCCGAGCCGAGGTCCACGGCATCGTCAGCTTCTATCATGATTTCCGCCGCACACCCCCCGGCCGGCACCGGCTGCAGGTCTGCCGCGCCGAGGCCTGTCAGGCTGTCGGCGGCGACGCGCTCGGCACACATGTGCGCGAGACCCTGGCGGTGGACTGGCACGGCACCACCACCGACGGCGCGGTGACGCTCGAACCCGCCTTCTGCCTCGGCCTCTGCGCCAGCGGGCCGTCCGCCCTGCTCGATGGCCGCCCGTTCGGCCGCCTCGACCCGTCCCGCATCGACCACATGCTGGACACCCTGGCGTGACCCGGATCTACGTCCCCCGCGACGCCGCCGCCCTCGCCGTCGGTGCCGACGACGTGGCAGCAGCGCTGGCCGCCCACGCCGACGTGGTCCGCACCGGCTCGCGCGGCCTGTTCTGGCTCGAACCGATGATCGAGGTCGCCACCCCCACCGGCCGCATCGCCTACGGCCCGGTCGCCGCCGCCGATATCGCGGCGCTGCTGGCCGACGGCCTGCTCACCGCTTCGGCCACCCACCTGCGCCTCGGCGTTCCCGAACAGATCCCGTTCCTGGCCCGCCAGACCCGGCTGACCTTCGCCCGCTGCGGCATCGTCGATCCGCTCTCGCTCGACGACTACCGCGCCCACGGCGGCATGGCCGGCCTCGATACCGCCCGCGCCCTCGGGCCGGCCGCGACCGTGCAGGCGGTAACAGCCTCCGGACTGCGCGGCCGCGGCGGCGCCGGCTTTCCCACCGGGATCAAGTGGAAGACCGTGGCCGACGCCCCGCCCGGCCGCAAATTCCCCGGCGAAGGCCGCGAACTCCGCGGCGAAAGCCGCACGTTCCCCGGCGGAGGCCGCAAATTCATCGTCTGCAACGCCGACGAAGGCGACTCCGGCACCTACGCCGACCGCATGCTGCTGGAGGGCGACCCGTTCAGCCTGATCGAGGGCATGGCGATCGCCGCCCTCGCCGTCGGCGCCACCAAGGGCTACGTCTACACCCGCTCCGAATACCCCCAGGCCATCGCCACCTTCGACCAGGCACTGACCATCGCCCGCGCCGCCGGTCTGCTCGGCCAAGACTTCGACATCGAACAACGCCAAGGCGCCGGCGCCTATGTATGCGGCGAGGAAACCTCGCTGCTCGAAAGCCTCGAAGGCCGCCGCGGCCAGGTCAGGGCCAAACCGCCGCTACCCGCCCATGTCGGCCTGTTCGGCTGCCCCACCGTGATCAACAACCTCGTCACCCTGGCCACCGTGCCCGCCATCCTGCGCGACGGCGCCGCCGCCTACCAGGCCATCGGCATGGGGCGCTCGCGCGGCACCATGCCGATCCAGCTCGCCGGCAACCTGCGCCACGCCGGCCTGTTCGAGGCCGGCTTCGGCCTCACCCTGGGTGAACTGGTCAACGACATCGGCGGCGGCACCCTCTCAGGCCGCCCGATCCGCGCCGTCCAGGTCGGCGGCCCGCTCGGCGCCTACTTCCCGGCCGCCCTGTTCGACACCCCGTTCGACTACGAGGCGTTCACCGCCCGCGACGGCCTGATCGGCCACGGCGGCGTCGTGGTGTTCGACGACACCGTCGACATGGCCCGCCAGGCCCGCTTCGCCATGGAGTTCTGCGGCATCGAATCCTGCGGCAAGTGCACCCCATGCCGCATCGGGTCGGTGCGCGGCATGGAAACCGTCGACAAGATCCTCGCCGGCCGCAACGTCGACGCCAACCTGGAACTGCTGCGCGACCTTTGCCACACCATGAAGTTCGGCTCGCTGTGCGCCCTGGGCGGGTTCATCCCCTTCCCGGTGCTCAGCGCAATGAACTTCTTCCCCGAAGATTTCCGCCAGGCCCAGCCCCTGGAGCATGATCGCACTGAGTGGAGCGTCCACAGTGCGTGAATCATCCGACCAAACCAAGAGCTGGATCGGTTTCCCGGCGCGCCGCCGGCGGAAAACCGATCCAGCCGCCGAATGAAGGAATCCCCGCCCATGGCGATGCTGCAAGAGATCGACTACGGCACCCCAGCCGTCACCAACCAAGCCGGCATCGACCACGCCGGAGCGGACCAGGCCGGCATCGACCAGGCCCGCATCGACGAGGCCGTCGCGGGCCAGGCCAGCGTCACCCTGACCATCGACGGCCGCGAAATCACGGTGCCCGAAGGCACCTCGATCATGCGCGCCTCGATGCACGCCGGCATCAAGGTGCCACGCCTCTGCGCCACCGACAGCCTGCAAAGCTTCGGCAGTTGCCGGCTCTGCCTGGTGCAGATCGAGGGCCGCAACGGCACCCCGGCCTCCTGCACCACCCCGGTCGCACCGGGGATGGCCGTCCACACCGTCAGCGACACCCTGCGCCGGCTGCGCCGCGGCGTGATGGAACTCTACATCTCCGACCATCCGCTCGACTGCCTGACCTGTGGGGCCAACGGCAACTGTGAACTGCAGGACGCCGCCGGCGAGGTCGGACTGCGCGACGTGCGCTACGGCTACGACGGCGAAAACCACCTGTCGGCCCCGATCGACGCCTCCAACCCCTACTTCAACTTCGATCCGGCCCGCTGCATCGTCTGCTCCCGCTGCGTGCGCGCCTGCGAGGAAGTGCAAGGCACCTTCGCGCTCACCATCCAGGGCCGCGGCTTCGACTCCAAGGTCGCCGCCAGCGCCGACGAACCGTTCCTGACCAGCGAGTGCGTGTCCTGCGGCGCCTGCGTACAAGCCTGCCCGACCGCCACCTTGATCGAGAAATCCGTGGTCGAGATGGGCCAGCCCGAGCACTCGGTGGTAACCACCTGCGCCTATTGCGGCGTCGGCTGCAGCTTCAAGGCGGAAATGCGCGGCGACCAGGTGGTGCGCATGGTGCCGTGGAAGGACGGCAAGGCGAACCACGGCCATTCCTGCGTCAAGGGCCGCTTCGCCTGGGGCTACGCGCAACACAAGGATCGCATCCTCGCCCCGATGATCCGCGACAGGATCTCCGACCCCTGGCGCAAGGTCAGCTGGGACGTAGCAATCCAACGCGTCGCCTCGGAGTTCAAGCGCATCCAGGCCAAGGCCGGCAAGGACTCGATCGGCGTGATCACCTCGTCGCGCTGCACCGATGAGGAAACCTACCTGGTGCAGAAACTGGCCCGCGCCGCCTTCGGCAACAACAACACCGACACCTGCGCCCGGGTGTGCCACTCGCCGACCGGCTACGGGCTGGGCAAGACCTTCGGCACCTCGGCCGGCACCCAGGACTTCGACAGCGTCGAACAGTCCGACGTCATCATCGTGATCGGCGCCAACCCGACCGACGGCCATCCGGTGTTCGCCTCGCGCATGAAGCAGCGGCTGCGCCAGGGCGCCAAGCTGATCGTGATCGATCCAAGGCGGATCGACCTGGTGCGCACCCCCCACGTCGCTGCGTCCTATCACCTGGCGCTGCGGCCCGGCACCAACGTCGCGATGCTGACCGCGCTGGCCCACGTCATCGTCACCGAAGGCCTGGCCGCGCGTGACTTCATCGCCGAACGCTGCGAGACCGACGCATACGCCGACTGGGCCGCCTTCGTGTCCGAACCGCGCCACAGCCCCGAGGCATTGCAAGCCACCACCGGCGTGCCCGCCGATCAGGTGCGGGGCGCCGCCAGACTGTTCGCCACCGGCGGCAACGGCGCGATCTACTACGGGCTGGGGGTGACCGAACACAGCCAGGGCAGCACCGCGGTGATGGCGATCGCCAACCTCGCGATGGCCACCGGCAACATCGGCCGGCGCGGCGTCGGTGTGAACCCGCTACGCGGCCAAAACAACGTCCAGGGCAGTTGCGACATGGGCAGCTTTCCGCACGAACTGCCCGGCTACCGCCATGTCGGCGACCCCGTCGTGCGGTCAATCTACGAAGCCGAATGGGGCGTGCCGATCGACCCCGAACCCGGCCTGCGCATCCCCAACATGCTGGATGCCGCGGTCGATGGATCGTTCCTCGGGCTCTACGTCCAGGGCGAGGACATCGCCCAGTCCGATCCCGACACCCAGCACGTCACCGCCGGCCTGTCGGCGATGGAATGCGTCGTCGTGCACGATCTTTTCTTGAACGAAACGGCGAACTACGCCCACGTGTTCCTGCCCGGCGCCACGTTCCTGGAAAAGGACGGCACCTTCATCAACGCCGAACGCCGCATCAACCGCGTGCGCAAGGTGATGGAACCGCGCGCCGGCCTGGGTGACTGGGAGGTGACGCAGGCGATCGCCAACGCCATGGGCTACCCGATGCACTACAACCACCCGTCCGAGATCATGGACGAGATCGCCCGCACCACGCCGACCTTCGCCGGCGTATCCTACGACCGGCTGGAACAGGGGTCGGTGCAGTGGCCGTGCAACGACGCCATGCCGGACGGCACGCCGATCATGCACGTCGATCACTTCGTCCGCGGCAAGGGCAACTTCGTGATCACCGAATACATCGCCACCGACGAAAAGGTCGGGCCGCGCTTCCCGCTGCTGCTGACCACCGGGCGGATCCTGTCGCAGTACAACGTCGGCGCCCAGACCAGGCGCACCGCCAACGTGGTCTGGCACGCCGAGGACCTGCTGGAGATCCACCCGCACGACGCCGAGGAACGCGGCGTCAAGCACGGCGACTGGGTGCGCCTGCGCAGCCGAGCGGGCGAAACCACGCTGCGCGCGACGGTGACCGAACGGGTGGCGCCCGGCGTGGTCTATACCACGTTCCACCACCCGGTGACCCAGGCCAACGTGGTCACCACCGAATTCTCCGACTGGGCGACCAACTGTCCGGAGTACAAGGTGACCGCGGTGCAGGTCTCGCCGTCCAACGGACCGTCCGACTGGCAGGTGGAGTATCAGGCGATGTCGGCGGAAAACCGCCGGATCGAGCCGGTGCCGGCCGGTGAATGACGCCGCTCGCATCCGATCGCAGAGCAGCGTGACTCGCATCCGGTCGCGGAGCAGCGTGAAACACGGAGCGTCCTCGGTTCGGCGCGCGGATCGGATACTCCCGCGGTCAGCGACGTATCCCGCTTATCCGATGCGCGCTACGAGCATGAAACCCCTGACCCCGGCCGATGGCTGACCCCGTCGTCCCCGCCGTTCGGGTCGCCTGGCGTGGTGACACCTGCCAGGACGGCGTGCGTTCGGTGCCGCGGGAAACCCCGGTCGCGCTGACCTACAACCGAACCACCCACGCGGTAATGCTGGCCACGCCCTCCGACCTCGAGGACTTCGCCATCGGCTTCAGCCGCTCCGAGGGGTTGATCGAGACCGCCGCCGACATCCTGGCGCTCGACATCGTCGAGGTCGCCGACGGTATCGAGTGCCGTATGGACCTCGCGCCCGACCGGCTGGCCGCGCTAACCCGGCGCCAGCGCCGCCTCGCCGGACCCAGCGGCTGCGGCCTGTGCGGCCTCGACAGCCTGGCCGCGGCAATCCGCCCGGCACCGGCGGTGCTTCGCGGCAGAGCATTCAGTGCCGCGATGATCCAGGACGCGATGCGCGCGATGCCCGCAGCCCAGGTGCTGAACGCCACCACCCACGCGGTCCATGCCGCGGCGTTCTGGACCCCCGAACGCGGCCTGATCGCGCTGCGCGAGGATGTCGGCCGGCACAACGCGCTCGACAAGCTGGCCGGCGCATTGGCGCGAGCCGCGGTGCGGGCGGACGATGGCCTGGTACTGCTGTCGAGCCGGGTCTCGGTCGAGATGGTGCAAAAAGCGGCGACCCTGGGTGCGGCGGTGATCGTCGCCGTCTCTGCTCCCACTTCACTGGCGATCGAGGTCGCTAATGCCGCCGGCCTCACCTTGGTCGGCATCGCCCGCGACGACGGCTTCGAGGTCTTCACCCACCTCAACCGCATCACCGTTCGGACCACCCGCCATGTCGCATGACCGGCTCGGCTACATGGCCAACCAGATCGGTCGTTTCTTCCAGACACAGAAACCGGAGACCGCGGTGGCCGCGATCGAGGACCATCTGCTGAAGTTCTGGGACCCGCGCATGCGCCGCGCGATCGTCGCCCAGTTGGCCGAGGGACGCGTCGAACTCGACCCGCTGGTGCTCCAGGCGGTCGAGCGCCTGGACCGCGGCTGACCCGCCATCCCGACTGCCCGACCGGGCTCCCCGACCGCTGGACCGAGCATCCCAATTGCCCGACCGGGCATCCTGATCGCTGGACTGGGCACCCCGATTGCCCGACCGGATACCCCGATCTCTGGACCGGGTACCCCGATCGCTGGACCGGGCGCCCCGATCGCGGGACTGGGCACCCCGATCGCTGGACTGGGCACCCCGATCGCCCGATGCGGCACACCGATCGCTGGACCGGTCATCCCGATCGACCGGGCATCCTGATCGCCCGATGCGGCACACCGATCGGCTGAACCCCAGCCGATCCCCGGAGCGCATTTGGTCGCGCACTTCTGATGCCGCAACGCGAATCCTGATGCACCAGCAGGGTATCCGGTCACCCGATGCGACCGACCTCGGCGACGCGTTTCGCCACGGCCGGCGATCAGCTGGATTTGGTTTGGCAGCCGCCGCCAGCGCCCATAACATCGACCGCAAGCGCGGAACAAATCCGCGCGCAACGAACAAACGACCAGGGAGTGATAGAATGACGGGCAACTCGTTCTTGAGCAGGGACAACATTGTCGCCGGTGCCAGGTTCAATCGTTGGCCGGTGCCCCCGGCCGCGCTTGCCATCCATCTCAGCATCGGCATGGCCTACGGCTTCTCGGTGTTCTGGCTGCCGATGACCCACCTGATCGCCAACCACGATCCCGCTTCCTGCACCGGACAAGGTTTCGGCACTGAACTGTTCACGCAGACCTGCAACTGGACCGTGCCGGCGGTCACCCCGGTGTTCGAGATCTTCATCGCCGTGCTCGGCCTGTCGGCCGCGATCTGGGGCGGCTGGCTGGAGCGTGCCGGACCGCGCAAGGCGGGACTGATTGCCGCGCTGTGCTGGGGCGGCGGCCTGATGCTGCTCGGCGTTTCGGTGTCGCTGCACCAGCTCTGGCTGGTCTACCTGGCGGCGGTGGTCTGCGGCATCGGCCAGGGCCTGGGCTACATCACGCCGGTCTCCACGCTGATCAACTGGTTTCCTGATCGCCGCGGCCTGGCCACCGGCCTCGCCATCATGGGCTATGGCGGCGGTGCGATGATCGGCGCCCCGCTGGCGGTTTGGCTGATCGCGCGGTTCAGCGCCAACGCCATCCCCGGGGTGGCGCCGGCGCTGATCGTGCTGGGCGTGATCTACTTCACCTTCATGGCCGGCGGCGCGCTGGGTGTCCGCGTCCCGCCCGCCCGCTGGCAACCCACCGGGTGGACGCCGCCGGCAACGGGTGCGTCCGATGCGATGATAACCCCGGCCAACGTGCTGGTGGACACTGCCTGGAGGACACCGCAGTTCTGGCTGATCTGGGGTGTGCTCTGCCTGAACGTCACCGCCGGCATCGGGGTAATCTCGATGGCTAGCCCGATGCTGCAGGACGTATTCGGAGCCAAGCTCGTCGGGGTCCACACCACCGCGGCGCTGAGCGCGGGGCAGAAGGCCGCGATCGTCGCCGCGGCGGCCGGGCTGGTGGGGCTGATCAGCCTGTTCAACGCGCTGGGCCGGATCTTCTGGGCGTCGTTGTCGGACAAGATCGGCCGCAAGGCCATGTATTACGCGATCTTCGTCATCGGCATCGTGGTCTATGGCCTGCTGCCGACCTGGGGGCACCTCGGTCTGCCGATCCTGTTCGTGCTATCGATCTGCATCATCCTGTCGATGTACGGCGGCGGCTTCTCGACCGTGCCGGCCTATCTGGCCGACATCTTCGGCACCGAGATGGTGGGGGCGATCCATGGCCGGCTGATCACCGCCTGGTCGGTCGCCGGCGTCGTCGGGCCGGCCTTGATCGCCGGGCTGCGGCAGTTCCAGCTCGATCGTGGCATGGCGCCTAGTATGGTCTATGACAACACGCTGTATGTCATGGCCTTCCTGCTGTTCTGTGGGCTGCTGTGCAATTACTTCGTCAAGCCGGTGGATGCCAAGTATCACGCAAATAATCTGGATACCCGGAGCGGCGAGGAACGCGGGCTCGCCGGCGCTCAATCGGTGGCGCGCGGCAGCTTAGGCCTGGTCGGGGTGCTGGCGTGGCTGGCGGTCGGCGTGCCGTTCCTGATCGGGCTGTCCATCGCCTGCACCAAGGTCGCCGCGCTGGTCTAGGTCACTGCCGCCGTCACGGCTCGGTGTCGCGGGTCCTCGTGGCGTGCGGCGCGAGCCAGCCCATTGCGGCGCCGGGCTCGCTATCAGTGGTCGGAAGATAGGGTTTGATGTCCAGCAGCGGAGTGCCGTCGACACAGTCCAGATAGCGCAGCTTCAGCGTGTCGGGGGTTGCGAACCCGTCGAACGCGACGACCGACAATCCGATCGGATTGGGCCGGAACGGCGCGCGGGTGGCGAACACGCCGCGTGGCCGGGAATCGAACGGCGGGGTGAAGAGCAGCCTCGGGCGCGGCTGCGGGCCGACCCAGTAGAGCAGCATCAGATGCGAGAAGCCGTCGAGACTGGCCAGGCCTTCGACCAGTTCCGGCAACAGTCTCGCGATGCAGGTCGGGGCGGGGTCGAGCTGACGACCGTTGCGCGGGCAGTCGGCGATCGCGGTCCACGGCGTGTGCAGCATGCCGATCGGGTGCAGCAGCATTTCGGGTGTGTCGGGCAAGCGAACCGCCTCACGCTGGGGTGCACGATCATTGGCCGCCGAGGTGGACGCGGCAAGCGGGTTGGTCGATTGACACGCCTCGGTATGGCCGCCAGCGTTTCGCTTCGCTGACAAGGGAAAAACCAGGGAGGTTGCAATGAAACGCCTGACGCTGAAGAAGTCGCTTATCCCGGCGATCCCGCTTGTGTTGGTGTGCGTGGCCGCGCAGGCGCGGGATGTGAAGTCCGACATCGATGCGGCCAACCACAAGTTTGGCGCCGCCTATGCCAGGGGTGACGCCTCCGCAATCGCGCAGTTGTACACGCCGCACGCCACCGTGTTTCCTCCGGGCGCCGACATGGTGAGCGGGCGTGACGGCATTCAGAAGGTCTGGGCGGGCGCAATCCAGAGCGGCCTGAAGATCACCGGCTTGCAGACCCTCTCGGTCGAGCAGTACGGCAACGCGGCGCGCGAGATTGGTCGCTTCACCGGCGAGGCGCCGGATGCGCAGAAACAGATGGCCAAGATCGACGGCAAGTATGTCGTTGTCTGGAAGCGGGTGAACGGCAGTTGGATGCTGGATAGCGACATCTGGAACCTCAATCAGTACCTCAGCAACCAGTAAACCTCAGCGACCGCGGCCGTGCCGCGATCGCGGCGGCAAGGACCGCTGGCTTGACACCTCGGCATGGCTGAACCTTGATCGGTGGCACTATTGTTCGAGCGGGCGATGCACGCTTTTGGTGATGCCACCAAAAGCGATCGCACTCCAGAAGCGGGGAAGCGATGACCCAGAAGACCAAGCTGCGCGCCAGCTTCGCCGAGGCGGTGTCTGACATCGCCGACGGCAGCACCATCGGCTTCGGCGGCTTCGCCATGCCGGGCACGCCGTTCAACCTGATCAAGGCGCTGATGGCGCACGGCGCCAAGCGGCTGACCCTGGTGGCCAACACTACCGGCGGCGCGCAACAGCCCAGGATGCCCGATATCGGCATGCTGGTGGAGAACGGCCAGGTCGCCAAGGTGATCTGCGCCTTCACCGCGGCGACACGCCCGACCGATGTGCTGCCGTTCACCAAGTATTACGAATCCGGTGAGGTGGAGGCGGAACTGGTGCCGCAAGGGACGCTGGCGGAACGGCTGCGCGCCGCGGGGGCCGGCATCCCGGCATTCTATACGCCGACGGCGGTCGGCACAGAGCTGGCCCAGGGGCGCGAAACCCGAGTCATCGAGGGCCGCGAATACCTGCTGGAATACGCACTGTCGCTGGACTACGCGTTGATCCGAGCGCGCAGCGCGGATGCGGGCGGCAATTTGCGCTTCCACCGCTCGCAGCGCAATTTCGGCCCGGTGATGGCGACCGCGGCGCGCTGCACCATCGCCGAGATCGACGATAAGGTGTTGCCGTTGGGCGGCATCGATCCGGACGATGTGCATACGCCTGGTATCTACGTCCATCGCCTGGTGCAGGTGCCTCCCGAACCGGTGGGCATCTGGCCCAGCAAGCGGCAGGCCAGGGGACAGGAGACGCGGCGATGAGCGGAGCCAAGGGCCTGAGCCGGCAGCAGATGGCCGATCGCCTGGCGCGCGAGTTCCAGGATGGCTGGATCGTCAACCTGGGTGTGGGTATTCCGACGCTGTGCTCGAACACCGATATCGGTGACCGCGATATCACCTATCATTCCGAGAACGGGGTGATCGGCTATGGCGGGGTGGCGCCCGAGGGGACCGAGGACCTGAACCTGGTCAATGCCGGGGGCCAGAATGTGACCTTGAAGCCGGGCGCGGCGGTGGTGCACCACGCCGACAGTTTTGGGGTGATCCGCGGCGGACACATCGATGCGACCGTGATGGGGGCGTATCAGGTGTCGATGGGCGGGGATTTCGCCAACTGGAAGCTGAAGGGACAGAAGGGCGGCGGCATCGGCGGGGCGATGGACCTGGCGGCGTGCGCCAAGCGGGTGTTCATCATCCTGGAGCACGTCACTCGCGATGGTAAACCGCGTCTGGTGACGGCGTGCGACCTGCCGGTGACGGCGCGCGGTGTGGTGACGCTTGTCGCGACGAATTTCGGGCTGTTCGAGCCGACCGGTTCGGGTTTTCGGCTGCGCGAGATCGCGCCTGGGCTGACGGTGGAGGAGATCCGCGCGGTGACGGGGGGGACGCTGACTGTGGCCGACGGGCTGGGGACGGTCGCCGTCGGGGGATGACGGCGAAGGTCAGATCGGTCGGCAGCGATTGCGGGGGTGATCGGCGCCGGTGGCCGCGCCACCCGGTTCCAGCGTGCGGTGGCTTTCGGTGGCGTCAACAAAAGCGTGGATCGCCTCTCGAACAACGAGTTGCGGAGCAATCTGCAAAAATGTGATCTCGACCTTATGGGCGCTGTCAGGGGTTCCGCGATGAACCAAGCGAGACGCGGCCGCATTCATACATTGATGGCATGCCGAGCAGGACTCTCTGCCGATGGCCGAGGTCAAGGCCCAAAGCCGCGAAGCGGGCCGCCACCGGCGGCGGCCTTGAGGTCGGTTATCGGCAGAGGGACATTCGAAAGCACCATCGGGTCGCCAGATCGTCGAACATCGTCGGTCACCTCAAGTCCCGGCGTTTACGCACTATCGGTTCAACCCCGAACCGATATTGTGCCGGGTCGCGGTCCGATCCGCATGCCGCTCGTCGGGCGACATCAGCGTGCGGCGCCGTGGACACGCCAGATGGTGTTGCCGACGTCATCGGCGACCAGCAATCCGCCGTGACCATCCAACGCGACCCCAACCGGGCGG
The DNA here is from genome assembly GCF_965277825.1 of Rhodopila sp. Classification (NCBI taxonomy): domain Bacteria; kingdom Pseudomonadati; phylum Pseudomonadota; class Alphaproteobacteria; order Acetobacterales; family Acetobacteraceae; genus Rhodopila; species Rhodopila sp. Next base: position 4,023,893 of record NZ_OZ255846.1, read on the forward strand.
CCACGTGCGTTTCCATCGGCATCGAGAAATCCGGTCAGCACATCGATCGGCTCGCCGTCCGGTCGGCCATCGACGAAGGGGACGAAGATCACCCGGTAGCCGCTCGGCGGGCGGCGGTTCCATGAACCGTGCTGACCGACAAAAGCACCCGTCGTGAACGGAGCCGGAAGCAAGCTGTGCGTCGTGATCGCCAGACCCAGCGAGGCGGTGTGCGCGCCCAGAGCATAATCCGGTGCGATCGCCTGGGCCGCCAGATCGGGTCGTTGCGGATGCACACGCTGGTCAAGATGCTGGCCGTAGTAGCTGAACGGCCACCCGTAGAAGCCACCGTCGCGCACCGAGGTCATGTAATCCGGCACCAGATCGCTGCCCAGCGCGTCGCGTTCATTCACCGCCGTCCACAACACAGGTCGCGGATCGAGCGCGAACGCAAGTCCGTTCGGATTGCGCAGCCCGGTGGCAAAGCTGCGATGTTCGCCGGTGCGCACATCGACCTGCCAGATTTGCGCTCGGTCTTGTTCGGCCGCCAAGCCGTTCTCCCCGACGTTGCTGTTGGAGCCGATGCTGACATAGAGGAAGCGCCCGTCCGGGCTGGCGACCAGGTTCTTGGTCCAGTGGTGGTTGATGGGTCCCGCCGGCAACTCCGTCAGGATCGATCCCGGTTCATCGATATGGGTTTGACCCGGGTGATAGCGGTATCGGCGGATCGCGTCGGTATCCGCAACGAAGAGCTGGTCACCGACCAACGCGATGCCATAAGGCGAGTGCAGTCCTTGCAGGAAAACCGAGCGCACATCCGCCACGCCATCGGCGTGCGTGTCGCGCAGCAGAACGAGGCGATTGGCACTTGGCACTCCGGCACCGGCGCGGCGCATGATCCACCGGGTGACCAGGCCGCGCAGGCCGGGGCTATCATCGGGCTTTGGCGGAGCGTTGGTTTCCGCCACCAGCACATCTCCGTTGGGCAGCACATAGACGTTGCGCGGATGCTCGAGGCCGGTCGCGAAGGCGGTCACCGCCAGGCCTGGTGCGGGGGTCGGCTGCTCGCCCTGGCGCCATCCGACGGCGGGGGCGACCTTTACCGTCGGGAACATGGTGACGTCGGGCGGCGGCAATTGCGGCCGCGGTCCGATGCCCGCGGAGAGTGGCAGCTTTGCGCTGTCGCCGCAGGCGGACAGCGACACCACGGTGCCGGCTGCAACGATGGCGGCCATCAGCAAACCTGGTCTTGGCATGGCGTGGTTTTCCTCCGAGAATTGAATTCCGGCGATGCCCGGAGATTCCAAGCCGACGCCGCCTTGTCGCCTGACCGGTGCCGAACGACTGGAACGCAACCCGGCGAACGACGGTAACTGCTTGACCTATCCCATGGATGCAAGCGGTCGTGCGATGGCGTTCGCACCTGCTGATCACCAGGCAACGCGGTTGGTTGAGCATTCGATAGTCGGGGCCTGCGCTGGAGTAAGCATCTGGACTAGATTCGGGCACCATGTGGTCCGACACGATTTTCGCCCTCGCCTCCGGGTCCGCCCGCGCCGCCATCGCGGTGCTGCGGCTCAGCGGACCCGCCACCGGGCCCGCGGTGGCGGCGCTGTGCGGCGGCGTGTTGCCGGCGCCGCGGCGTGCCTCGGTGCGCCGGCTGCGGCAACCGTCGGGGGGGTTGCTGGACCATGCCGTTGTGCTGTGGTTCCCCGGACCCGACAGCTACACCGGGGAGGATTGCGCGGAGCTGCAGTTGCATGGCGGCCGCGCGGTGATCGACGGGGTTGCCGGGGCGTTGATCGAAGCCGGGTTGCGCCCCGCCGAAGCCGGGGAATTCACCCGCCGAGGCTTCCTGAACGGGCGCATGGACCTGGTCGAGGCGGAGGCGGTGCATGATTTGGTGGCGGCCGAGACCGAGGCGCAACGTCGCCAGGCGCTGCGCCAGCTCGAGGGCGCGCTCGGGGCGTTGTATCAGGACTGGGCGGACCGGCTGCGCGGGCTGCTGGCTTATCAGGAGGCGCTGATCGACTTTCCCGATGAAGACCTGCCGGCGGAGGTGGAGCAACAGGTGCTGACCACGCTGCGCGCCGTTTGCGGCGAAATCCGCCAGCATCTGAACGATGCCGGGCGCGGCGAGAAGCTGCGCGAGGGGCTGTTCTTCGCCATCACCGGCGCCCCCAATGTCGGCAAATCGACGCTGATCAACGCGCTGGCCGAACGCGAGGTGGCGATCGTTTCGGACATTCCCGGTACCACCCGCGACGCGCTGGAAACCCGGGTGGTGCTGGGCGGCGTGCCGGTGACGCTGGTCGACACCGCCGGGCTGCGTGAGGCCGGCGACAGTATCGAGGCCGAGGGCGTGCGCCGAGCGCTGGCTCGGGCGAGGGACGCCGATCTGGTGATGACGGTGGTCGAGGCGGGTTCGGGGCCGCCTGCCGCGCCACCGCCGGGCGGCCCCGGCGGCCTGCTGCCCGCCGGGGCCGGCCATCTGCTGATCGCCAACAAGGCAGATCTCCGGCGCGGCGGTCCGCCCGACGCGCTGCGGATCAGCGCGATGACCGGCCTGGGGATGGCGGACCTGCGCGTTCGGCTGGCCGATGCGGCGCGCGGCATGACCGAATCGAGCGGGCCGCCGCCGCTGACCCAGGCGCGCCACCGCGCCGCCCTGCTGCGCGCGGCTGACCATCTGGATGCCTCGGAACGCGCCGATCTGGCCGAACTGCGGGGCGAGGATCTGCGCCTGGCGATGCGCGCGCTGGGCCGGATCACCGGCCATGTCGGGGTGGAGGATGTTCTCGATACGGTGTTTTCGCGGTTCTGCATCGGCAAGTAACGCGCCGTCTGTGTTGCTGCGTCAGCCCGAGCGGACCGGGCCGCCGGTCGAGTCATCCGAATCGTCTGGAATAAAAGCGCCACGCGCGCCATGGCGGATATTCAGCACTGTGACAATGCGGTTGGCCTCGTCGCGTAGATGATACGGAAGCGCCAACGGCGCCCGTAGCAGATGGCGGAGGCCGCGGTCTTTCGGCGTGGATGGGCCTCGGGCCGAGTGTTCGTCGAGGCTTGAGATGGCCTGCTCGAGCCCGTTGAACAATGCCCGTGCTTGTGCGGCCGGTTCGGCGTTGATGGTCTGATAGATGCGTCTGAGGTTGCGGACTGCCCGCGCTGTCAGTTCAACGCGGTATGGCATATTCCGCGCGGATTTCGTCGAACACGGCTGTCGCCGGGCGGGTGCGACCGTTCCTTAAGTCCTCGAGGCCTTGGCGGATGCCTCGGCGGCGCTTGCCTCCGCCGCAAGATCAAGCAAATGCTGGTATGCTTTGGCGTCCTGAACGACGGCAGCCGCCTTGCCGTTCACCGTCAGGATGACGGGTCGCTTGGTGTCCTTGAGGTGCTGCATGATTTCCGCCGAGTGGTTGCGGAAGGTGGTCATGGGCTGAATGTCTTTGGTGATATCCATGGGCCTGTCTGGCTGAAAAGATTACTCAATAAGGTAATACCATCCTGAGAAACCTAGAGCAATTTGCCGTGCAGGAAGCCCAGTGCCGGCAGCGGGCGCCAGGATCGTGGCAGATCCGCCCGCCGGATCGGCCTGACGTGATACAGCGGCGTCGGCTGGCGGCTGTTGCGCAGGAAGTTGGCGTAGGCGTCGACCTGCTGCTCGCGCCACGCTTTGTCGGCGAGCGCGGCGAGGCGGTTGGGAAACACCTCGGCGACGCGGGTCTTTCGACCGATCGAGGCGACCACGGCCCATAGCGTGTCGTCGCGATAGTTGTTCAGGCTCACGGGCTCCACCATGACCTGAAGGCTGGCTTCTCGCGGGCCGGAAGGCAAGTGTCTTTGACGAATGTTGCGCACCGGGCTGGTGGTGCCGTACCCCGCCATGGCCGCCGCTCTCGACGCCGGTCGCGGCAAGGGCGTAGCGTGGCGCGAACGACGGGGGAATGGTGGCAATGAGCGGAGAAAACTGCCTTTCAGGGCTGAAGATCCTGGACCTGACCCAGTTCGAGGCCGGGCCGTCCTGCACCGAGGCGCTGGCCTGGATGGGGGCCGACGTGGTGAAGATCGAGAACCCGAGGGTTGGCGATCCGGGCCGGTCTTCTGGCGGCAAGGGCGCCCATGATGCGTTCTACTTCCTGCAATACAACGCCAACAAGCGATCGGTCGCGGTCAACCTGAAGCATCCGCGCGGGCTCGACCTGGTCAAGCAGATGGCGGCCACCGCGGACGTGGTGATCGAGAACTTCGCACCCGGCGCAATCGAACGGCTGGGACTGGGCTATGAGGTGATCCGGGCGATCAATCCGGCGATCATCTATTGCCAGGTCAAGGGCTTCGGCGCCGGCAGCCGGTTCGAGAACAACCTGGCGTTCGACATGATCGCGCAGGCCTGCGGCGGGCTGATGTCGATCACCGGCGAGGAGGGCGGTCCGCCCTGCAAGCCGGGCGCCACGATCGGCGATACCGGCACCGGCATGTTGATGGCGGTGTCGATCCTGGGTGCCTATGTGCGCCGGCTGCGGACCGGGCAAGGGGAGCATCTGCAGGTCGCCATGCAGGACGCCATCCTGCACTACATCCGCAACGCCTTCGCCTACATGGAACGATCCGATGGCAAGGCGGCGCCGCGGGCCGGATCGAGGACCGTGGGCGGCGGCAATCCTCCGATCGGGGTGTACCCGTGCAGCGGCGGGGGGCCGAACGACTACGTCTATATCTACACCAGCGCGGCCAACCCCGAACATTGGACCCGGTTGCTGAAGGTCATGGGGCGGGAGGACCTGATCGGCGATGCGCGCTTCGCCAGCCCGGCGGCGCGCACCGAACATCGCGCCGAGGTCGATCTGATCGTCTCGGAATGGACGCTGCGCCACGACAAGCATACCGCGATGCACCTGGTGGGGAGTGCCACGATCCCGGCGGGCGCGGTGCTGGATACCCGCGAACTGGCCGACGATGCGTCTTTCGCGCAGCGCGGCATCCGCCAGACCATGCAGCATCCGGAGATCGGCGATTATGTCATGAGCGGCTGGCCGGTGCGTTTCGGCGGCCGCCCACCCGCGGTGAAGGCCGCACCGCTGCTGGGCGAGCACGGCGCCGAGGTGCTCGCGGAGTGGTTGCGTTACGATGCGGCGCGGATCGCCGAACTGAGGGACAACGAGGTGGTCGGCTGATGGCGTATCAATATTGCTCTGTGCAGGATGAAGGTCGACTGCGCATCGTCACGCTAAACCGGCCGGAGGTGCTGAACGCGCTGCATGCCGACGCCAACGACGAGTTGGCCTCGGTGTGGGACGAGTTTGCCGAACGCGATGACCTTTGGGTCGGGATCGTTACGGGGGCGGGCGGCCGGGCGTTCTCGGCGGGAAACGACCTGAAGGTGCAGGCCGGCGGCAAGCGGCGTCCGAACGGGCCGCGCGGCTTTGCCGGCATCTGCAACCGTTTCGACCTGGATAAGCCGTTGATCGCGGCGGTGAACGGGGTCGCGATGGGCGGCGGGTTCGAGACCGCGTTGGCTTGCGACATCATCATCGCGGCGGAGAACGCGGTGTTCGCGCTGCCGGAACCGAGGGTGGGGTTGATCGCCGGGGCCGGGGGGGTGCATCGGCTGCCGCGCTCGATCCCGGTGAAGCAGGCGATGGGGATGATCCTGACCGGGCGCCGGGTGCCGGCGCGCGAGGGGTTCGAACTTGGGTTCGTGACCGAGGTGGTGGCGGAGGGCCAGGCGCTGGAGGCCGCCAGGCGGTGGGCGGCGATGATCCTGGAGTGCTCACCCAAGGCGGTGCGGGCTTCGAAGCAGGCGGCGTATCACGGCCTGGACGAACCGACCCTGCAGCAGGCGATGCGGACAATCTATCCGGCGCAGCGGGAGAACATGGAGAGCGAGGACTATATAGAGGGACCGAGGGCGTTCGCGGAAAAGCGCAAGCCGGACTGGCGGAACCGATGACTGGGGGAACCGATGACTGGTGGGACCGAGGGCTGGCGACATGATTGACGGCGCGGCGGCCAAACCGGAGTATGCCCGGCCATTGGATCGAGCGAGCAGACATTTGGCCGACATTCACGTTGCATCGGAACACGCCGACCGGGTGGTCTGGATTGGATTGATCGTCGCCTGCGGCACCTGCCTCAGTCCGTTGTTTGCCTGCGTCACGCCGTTTGCGGCGCTTGCGGCGCTGGCCGCGCTGAAGCTTGATGGGCGCGACGCGGCCGCTGTCGTCGGTGTGGTGTGGCTGGCGAACCAAGCGATCGGGTATGGGTTCCTGGGCTACCCGTGGACCTGGGACAGCGCGGCCTGGGGGTTGGCGATCGGTGGCTGCTGCGGCCTGGCGGTGGTCGCGGCCAAGGCGCTGTCGGCGCAGCGGGCCGCGCCGTTGGCGATCAGCCTGCCGTTCGTGGCCGCGTTCACCGTGTTCGAGTTCGGTCTGTACCTTGCCGGCTATGTGCTGCCCGGAAGCGGCGGGGCGTTCAGTGCCAGGGTGGTGTGGCAGGTTTTCCTGGTCAACGCGGTGGCGCTTTTTGCGTTGATCGCCTTGGCGGAGCTGGCCAGGGCGGTGCGGGGCGTGGCGTGGAAGGTTGGGTCGGGCCATCCCCCTGGCGCGGTGTCCTAACGCACGATGGCGATTTGAACGCTCCGGCCGATCATGTGCTCGTGTCCCGAATTCTGAAGTTCGCCATATCGGTCGAACATCAGTCTCGTGACGATAGCGCTGTATTTTCAGTGGCCTACTGATCGCAGAACTCCACCGCATAATGTGGCGGCCTTTTGGGACAGGACACCAGAAGCACAGCACGATTACCCCGACTTCAGAACGTTCCGTTCAGCATTATGATGCCTCAGCGGGGCCGAGCCGGCCGCGCCAGCCAACGCTTGGCTGAAGGCGCCGCCCCATCCCGGCATCCGGCGGTTTAGCCCATCGTCCTTTGCAACAGGCTTGATGCCGGATCGCTGGCGACCAGCTACGCTGATTCATCTGCGTTCATGGGGTCCGAGGCGTAATGGAACGGAAAGGCCGGGTGTCTGATGACCAGTATGATCGGACCTGGATTTCTCGACCGCGACCGCGGGAACGACGTTTCTAGTGCCCTCGAACACTGTTCTTGAAAGTCTTGGGGGATGGCGATGAGCTCGTCGGCTGGAGCCGTTTGTTTCGTCGCATGATTGAGCCGCCGGATGGGCGAGCGGTGAGCGCTGGCCACGCCAGGAGCGACAGGGTGCGGCGGAGGCGCGGGCACGAGACCGTGGCCTGATGACAGCCGCCGGCGGTATGTCAGGCGGCGATGCGCGCCCTGCCCTGCCTGCTTCAAACGTCCGCAGGTATGGGTCGACGACGAACCGAGCCGGCGGTTGCGGCCGGCGCGGAGTTGGGCTGATTAGCGCGACACCGATGTGGCGCCGACGCTGCCTTTTTCCGGTAGCCAGGCGTCGGTCCAGCCGGACCAATCGGCCTTGGGGCCGGAGGCCTTGACCTCGGTGCGTCCCGGGCCGCTGCGCTGGACGATGGAGATGGCGGTGGCGGCGCGGACGATCTGGCAGTCGATCGGTCCGTCGACATGCTGGCCGTGTCGGCGCTCGCCCAGCTTGTCGAGGTCGGCCTCGGTGCGGCAGACCACGGCGCCGGGATCGAGTCGCGGCCAGGCCAGGGGCTGGGCGGCGATGTCGGGCAGGCGCGGCGCCGGTTTCTTTGGCATCAGGCCGCCGGCGTCGAAGGAAACGTTGCTGTCGCTGGGCTGGGCGCCGGCGGGCCGTGGGATCGCCAGGGTTGCGAGACAGGCGCCGATCAGCAGCATTGTCAATGTTGATTTCATGGATTCCGCCCGCTTCAACCGGGTGTTCTATGCGTCCGGCGGCTGGTTCGATCAAGTCGAGTTTTGCGGGCTGGGGGTGGCGCGCGATGTGACATCGGTGGTTACCCGGGGATGCAGTGGATTGGTGGCGAAGTCGTGGGTGACCGGGCTGAGCCCGGTCATGACCCCGGGGGGCGGGCTACGGCGGTCCGGGTCGCGACGCGGGGGGTGGGCTGGATTGGGGGCGAAGTCGTGGGTGACCGGGCCGAGCCCGGTGGTGACACCGGGGGGGGGCGCCACACGCGGTCCGGGTCGCGACGCGGGGGGTGGGCTGGATTGGGTCGCGACGCGGGGGGTGGGCTGGATTGGGTCGCGACGTGGGGGGGTTGGCTGCATTGGGCTGCGGCGCGGGGGCCGGTTTACAGCGGGTCGCGCGGGGATGGTTGAGCGGCGATCCGGACTGCGGCGGCGGGGTGGGTGGCGGGCAGGCGGGGGCCGCGGCCGAACAGTTTTTCCCGGAATGTGCCGGGGGCGTAGTCGTGTTTGAACAGGCCGCGGGATTGCAGTTCGGGCACCACCAGGTCGGCGACGTCGGCGAAGCTGGCTGGGGTCAGCGTGTAGGCCAGGTTGAAGCCGTCAACGTCGGTTTCCTCGACCCAGGCGCGAAGCTCCTCGGCGACTTCGGCGGCGGAGCCGATCAGCACCGGGCTGCGGCCGCCGATGGCGGCGTGGCGGGCGATCTCGCGCACCGTCCATTGGCGATCGGGGTCGGCGGTGGTGAACGCCTCCAGCGCCGAGGTCTGGGCGTTGGAGGGGGCGTGGAAGCGGACAACCTCATCGGGGGCGAGTTGGGAGAAATCGAGGCCGGTCCAGCCTGACATCAGGGCCAGCGCGCCGTCTTCGGAGACGTAGTTGAGGTAGTCCTGGTATTTGTCCTGGGCGGCTTTGGCGGTGGTGTCGGTGATGATGGTCAGCATGGTGAAGATGACCAGGTCGTAGGGGTCGCGGCCGGCGGCGGCGGCGCGACGGCGCAGGTCGGCGACGGTGTTGGCGATGACGGTCTTCGATGGGCCGTTGATGAACACGCACTCGGCGTGGCGGGCGGCGAAGTCGCGGCCGCGTTTGGAGGCGCCGGCCTGGAACAGCACCGGGGTGCGCTGCGGCGAGGGCTCGCACAAATGGATGGCGTCGACGCGGAAGTGCGGGCCCTCGTGCAGGATGCGGTGGATCTTGTCGGGGTCGGCGAAGCGGCGGCCGGTGCGGTCGCGCAGCACGGCGCCGTCTTCCCAGCTTGCCTCCCATAGTTTGTAGGTGGCTTGCATGTAATCCTCGGCCAGGTCGTAGCGGTCGTCGTGGGCGACCTGCTGGGGCATGCCCATGCCGCGGGCGGCGCTGTCGAGGTAGCCGGTGACGATGTTCCAGCCGACGCGGCCGTTGGTCAGGTGATCGAGCGTGCTCATGCGGCGGGCGAACGGGTAGGGCAGTTCGTAGGACAGCGCGCAGGTGATGCCGAAGCCGAGGTGTTGGGTGACCGTGGCCATCGCGGGGACGACCATCAGCGGGTCGTTGACCGGGACCTGGACGGCGTGTTGCAGCACGGTGCGGGCGGAGCCTTGGTAGACGTCGTAGACGCCGAGCACGTCGGCCAGGAACAGGGCGTCGAACTTGCCGCGTTCGAGGATACGGGCGAGGTCGGTCCAGTATTGCAGGGTGTTGTAGGTGTCGGCGCGGTCGTCGGGATGGGTCCACAGGCCGGGCGACTGGTGGCCGATGCAATTCATGTCGAAGGCGTTGAGGCGGATTTGGCGGGGCATTGGGCTCGACCTGTGGCAATGGTGAGGCAATGGGAAGCAGCGGAGGTAAAACCGCCATAACTGGGTGCGATCCTGAGAGGAGCTTTCCGCGACACCGCATGACTGCTAACTTGTGGTATGCTCGATCTTAAGGAAGTCAATCAAGTCGTCAAAATGGCGGCTGTCGCGGCACTGAAGAGAGAGGGCCTTAGGATCTACAATGTTCCCGCGACGGACTCTGACGGTCGCGAAGCTTTGCACGTAACGATCATCCTCCTTGGCGGCAAGCGGAAGGAAGTAAGCGGCGACAGCGCATTGGATGCCATCGTCCGAATCCAACGTGATCTTCGCCGATCGGGCGAGGAAAGATTTCCGATCATCGAATTCGCGACCGATGAGGAAATGGCGCCGGATGTCGATACTCAACCCTGATCATCTTTTCGATCAGGCCGATCAGTTGCTGGCTCCGCCGGTCGGCGCGCCGAGGCAGGTTGATGTCAGACGAGCGATCTCCAGCGCCTACTAAGGCGTGTTCCATTTTACGCTTGCATCCCCGGCGGACGAATTCGTCGGCGTGACGCAGCGTGGGAGCAGTCGCTATGCGCTGGTTTACCGGAGCATCGACCACCGCCGGCTGAAGGAGCTTTGCGCAGATCTGGCGAAACAGACTCCGCCCCAGAGGTATGGGCCGTATCTTCCAACGACGGGTCTTGGGGCGAACATCCAGGCGTTTGCCGCTGCAACGGTCGTACTTCAGGAAAAACGGCATCGTGCGGATTATAATCCAGAACCCCGATTCAGAATTTCTGATGCGAAATTGGTGATTGGAACCGCGCGAAGCGCCGGGTCGCTTCTCGAGAGCTGGTGAGGAGCGTCGGAAAGCATTTCTAACCCTGCTTCTTTGCCAACCTCGATAGCAAAGCGATTTACCGCGGCCCTCGTCGCGTGTCCGGTCATTCCCGCCGAGGGAATTGCATGGCGATGAGTTCGCTGCCGTCGGCGCCGGCGATCGCCGCGAACGGCGCGTCGTCGGGGAACACGAAGGCGCAGGACATCGGCGGGAGGGTTTCGCCGTCGCGGGTCAGGCTGCCCTCGGTGACGACCCAGTATTGGCCTTTGCCGTTGGCCGGGTCGGGGCCGCTTGCCGTGGCGCCCGGCGCGAGGCGATAGCGCCAGGCGGTCATGCCGTCGGGGTCGGGGCCGAGCAGGGTCTCGGTCGGGGCGGTGGCGGGGGGCAGTGGGCCGGCGACGGATTCACGGTGGCCGCGGCCGGGGATGGCGCGCAGGGCGACGCGGTTTTCCGGTATGGTCATGAAGCGGGCGCCGGGGTCGAAGCCGTTGCGCAGAGTGAAATACCACACGCCTTCGTCCTGACTGGCTCGGATTGGGCCGTAGGCGGTGTGGGCGCCGGTGAAGTGGACGGTGACGGGGCGGACGTCGTGCAGGCCGAGAGTGGCACGGCCGCCGACCACGAGCTGGAACTGGTCCTGCTGGTGGTAGTGCGCGCTGGCAGTGGTGCCGGGGTCCTGCTCGACCAGGAAGGCCATCGGGAACAGCGCGTCGGGCGCCGGGTCGGGGGTGTCCGGTGCCATGTTGTAGCGGGTGGTGCCGAGGTAGAGCGTGTGCCAGAAGCTGACGCCGTCGGCGGCGGAGCCTCGGCGGCGGTTGACACGGGCGGCATCGGCGGAGGCGATCAGCGGCATCGGGCGGGGTGCTCCTGTCGGCTGGGTGGGAGGCGTCGCGCGGGGGAGCGCGGTCGTTGCGGCGGAGTTTACGCGGTTTGGCTGGCGCGGCAAACGCGGGGGGTGGGGCGCCCCGGCGGGAGCGTCGGTTGCGCTGGGGACATGCTAACACAACGTTTTGCAACTACGCTGATTAGCGTTGGACGGAGCCTGCTTTACGCATCTTTTGTCAAAGGAATACGATGTCCTAGCCGTAGCTGTAAGCGGCCAGGACGACAGCTCGCTGCGCGCCGCGAAGTGGCTAGAGGCGGCGAGCAGGAATGCGAAAACGCTGCAAGATTGGTTACTCATGCTGGATTGGGACGATCTCCGATTTTTCTTGGCCGTTGCGCGGGATGGCAGTCTTTCTGCTGCCGCGAAGAACCTACAAGTCGCCCAATCCACTGTCGGACGGCGGCTTGCATCGCTGGAAGCCGGCTTGGGCGTGCGTTTGCTGAACCGCACCCCGGATGGATACATAATGACTCTGGCCGGCCAGGAAGTATGCCAGCGGGCTGAGCGTCTGGAAGCCGAAACTCTGTCGTTGCAACGCAGCGTCGGAGGCCAGGATACTCGAATGGCTGGACCGATCCGGCTCACCTGTAGCGAAACCATGGCAAGCCAGATCCTGGCGCCGTGCTTCGCGGCACTGCATAACCAGCACCCGGATATCTTGGTGGAACTGATCCCCGATCCGCGCATGGTCAGCCTTTCGATGCGGGAAGCGGATATTTCGGTGAGGTTGGCCCGGCCAGACCAGCACGATCTGGTCATCCGGCGCATCGGCCGCCTTGCCTTTGGACTTTATGCCAGCCCGATCTATTTGCGGCAGCACGGCGAGTTGGACTTTGGCGCAGGCTGCCCGGAGCACTATCTCATTACACAAGTCGGCGATATCGAGGATACCGCGCAGACCGGCTGGCTGGCGGAGGTGGCGACGCGGGCGCGCGTTACCCTGCAAACCAGCAGCCATGAAGCGGCGGTGATGGCGGCGGCTCACGGTGGCGGCTTGGCATGCCTGGCCCGGTTCCGCGCCGATCGGGAGCACAACTTGATCCGCCTGGCCACACCGACTGCCGCACCCAGCGCGGACGTCTGGCTGGTGGTGCATCGGGATAATCGGCGCACGCCGCGAATCAGGGTCGCGTTGACCCAAATCACGGACTGCCTGCAAAAGCTGGCCGACAGGTTGAATCCCGCGGACGCAGACCAAGACCGGACGGAGAAACAGGAGCCAATCGATGTGAACTATGGCTCCGGCAATAACCAGCATCCGTAATTGCATAGTCGCTCACCGCAGATCCCCCCTGCCAGTCAGGAACCGCACAGCCGAAGTTTGGTTTTGGCTACGGTAATGTAGTCCTGCGGCCCGGCTGGTCGACGGCGCGAAATTTACTTCAGGGTTCCTGTCATGGCCTCGGACGAAGAACTCAAGGGCGATGACGCGGCGATTCAACTTCAGACAGAAGATCTCAGCCTTTCGCGGCGCCTGGTGATCGGCGACACGACACGTGTCAACGTCGTGACGCGCGAACACGACCACCAGATCGACGCGGAATTGACCAACCAAACTATCGAGATCGATCGTATATCGATCGGGCGAGTGATCGATGCTGTGCCGCCGGTGCGCCACGAAGGCGACACCACGATCGTTTCTATAGTAGAAGAAATTCTCTTCGTCGAGCGCCGGTTGATGCTCAAGGAGGAGGTTCGGATCCGGCAGGTCCGCACGACGCAGCATCACAGCGAAACCGTTGTGCTGCGCGAGCAGGATGCCGAGATCACCCGCATCGGGGCCGGTGAACGGGAGGCAGCGGAAGATGGCTGCCGCCTCGGGATTGCTCCGCCACACTTGCATAGGAACAGCAAAGATGAATGAACAGAATATCGTTGCATTATTCGACACAACCGCCCACGCCGACGCTGCTGTGCGTGACCTTAAGGCGGCGAGCGTGCCGGACAGCGCGATCGGCCAGCACGCCAAAATGGGGTCCGGCACTGCCGCACCGACCGGCACCGCCGCACCTGCTCCGCACCAGGGATTTTGGGCGAGCATGTTTGGCGGTGGCGGATCGGAGCGCGAGCCGGACCATTACGCCTCGGTTTATGACCGCAGCATCGAGGGCGGTTCCACCGTCGTGACCGTCAGGGTAGCGGAGCACGATCTCGACCGGATCAGCGCCGTTCTGGAGAAGCACAATCCGATCGATCTCGACGAGCGGGCCGCACAATATGGCTCGGTCGAGACCACAACCACGCATGCGACCACGGCACCGTTGATGCAAGATGGGTCGGCCACGACCCCGGCAATGGACCCTAGGGGAACCGCGCCCGCCGGGAGAAGCACAACCGCCGCGACTGATGGCGGCAGCCTGAGTCTTTCCGAGGAAACCCTTTCGGTCGGCAAGCGCGCGGTCAGCGGGGGCGCCACCCGCATTCGGCGTTACGTTGTCGAGACGCCCGTGGAAGAGCAGGTTTCCTTGCATAGTGAGAAGGTAACGATGGAGCGTCGCCCGGTCACCGACGGCAGGCAGGTCGGGGCCGGTGATTTTACCGACAAGGCCATCGAGATGACCGAGACCAGCGAAGAGGCCGTCGTGTCCAAGACCGCGCGGGTCAAGGAGGAGATCAGCCTCCACAAGGAGGCGGCTGACCACATTCAGACCGTGAAGGATACCGTCCGCCACGAGGACGTCGAAGTCGAGCAAGTACCGGGCAACAACACCATCCAGACCCCCGGGAGCAGCTCGGAAACTCTACCTGCTCAACATCAGCCGAAGATCTGATACTAATAATCATCCGGGGTGCCCAAGGGCGCTCCGGACCTGCTTCAGGAGGAAGACTTGTCCACGAGCCCCTATAACCCCCAGATGTCTCGATCGACTCCACCCGAAATGACGACAGTCGACACGACGACCGCGCTCAGCGGCGGGTCTCATTTGCATCGGCGGATCTCCTGGGCCGCCATCTTCGGCGGCGTCATTCTTGTCGTGGCCATCCAACTGCTGCTCAGTCTGCTCGGCGCGGGTATTGGCCTCGGAACGGTCAATACCACGGCTGCCAGCACGCCGAACGCCGGCAACCTCGGCATGGGCGCTGGTATCTGGTGGGTCATCAGCAGTTGCATCGCCCTGTTTGCCGGCGGCTATATCGCGGCGTGGCTTGCCGGCGTAGAAATCCGTTTCGACGGCATGCTGCACGGCCTCGTCACATGGGGTATCGCGACGTTGTTGACCTTCTGGCTTCTGACCTCGGCGATCGGCGGAATCATTGGCGGCGGCTTCTCCGCCCTAGGCAGCGTCGCCGACGCGGCTGGAAGCGGAATCAGCCAGGCGGCCAAACCCATCGCGCAGGCAACCGGCGTATCGCCCGACATGATTCAGCAAGAGTCTCAATCTTATCTGCAGCCCGCCAATCCTGATCCGGCCAGCATGTCGCCACAGGATGCTCAGAAGCAGGTTGCGTCGAACCTCGTTACGTATGCGAAGGGCGGTGCTGATGCTCCGGCGGCCAAGGAGAAGGTTGTCGCCATCATGGCGGCGCAGATGAAGATCAGCCACGACGACGCAGCCAAGCAGTTTGATGCAAATCAGGCTAAGCTGAAGCAAGTCCGCGACCAGGCGATCCAAAGCGCGAAAACCGCGGCGGATGCCAGCGCAGCCGCTGCGTCCAATGCTTCGTTCGCCGGTTTCGGTGTGTTGCTGCTCGGCCTCATCGTGGCAGCGGTCGGCGGTTCACTCGCCGTGCAGCGGCGGATCACCGTCACTCACCGGACCATCAATGACGGGAGCATGACGAAAGCAACCGGCGCGTAAATCAGCAGGCCGGCGCAACCCCTGAGACAATGTCAGCTTGTTTGGTCAGGCTGACATTGTCTGCGGCGACTGACGCGATGCGACAACGAGCGCGCCTTCGCCAGTTAACGGGCGCTTTAATGTTCGGTGGCGCCGGCTCATATCAAGCTTCGCGTGGCTAGCCGAAGCACTGGCCTCGAACTCGCGGCGGATCGGCTTATCGGCCGATGGTCGCCGCGATCAAGGCGATCTTGTGCGATCGATTGCGCCGGGATAGTGCCTGAGGCTTACCTTGCTTCGCACCACCGCGCCCGGTTCCCGCCCATCCGCCGGCACGCAACTGACCGGAGACCACCCGTGGACCAGATCGCCCGCACCTTGGACCCGGCCAAGTTCCGCGACCCCTTGGCCACCGCCAGCGGCGAAGCCCGCGCCAGCGTTGCATTGCGGGCGCTGGAGACGTTGTGGTTCAACACCGGCACGCTGTGCAACCTGACCTGCCGCAACTGCTACATCGAATCATCGCCGCGCAACGACCGCCTTGTCTATCTGACCGCGAGCGAGGTCGAGGCCTACCTGGACGAAATCGCCCGTGACCGGCTGCCCACAAGGCTGATCGGGTTCACCGGCGGCGAGCCGTTCATGAACCCGGCCATCATCGCCATGCTGCAAGCGGTGCTGTCGCGTGGGCTGGACGCGCTGGTGCTGACCAACGCGATGAAGCCGTTGCGCAAGCTGCGCCCCGACCTGCTGAGCCTGCGCCAGCGTTATGGCGACCGGCTGACCATCCGGGTCTCGATCGACCATTATGACCCCGCCATGCATGAGCAGGAGCGTGGACGCCGAAGCTGGGCTCCGGCGCTGGACGGGCTGATCTGGCTGGCGCGCAACGGCTTCAGGATCGATGTCGCCGGGCGGCGCTTCACCGGCGAAACCGAAGCCTCGCTGCGGCAAGGCTTCGCCGCGCTGTTTGCCGCGCAGGACATCGCGATTGACGCGCACGACCCGGTGCGACTGATGCTGTTCCCGGAGATGGAACCGGATCGCGATGTGCCGGAGATCACCACCGGCTGCTGGTCCATCCTGCGCAAGGCGCCCGATGACGTGATGTGTTCGGCGGCCCGCATGGTGGTGAAGCGGCGCGGGGCCGCCTCCCCCGTCGTGCTGGCCTGCACGTTGCTGGCCTACGATCCGCGCTTCGAGATGGGAACCACCCTGGCCGAGGCCGCCGTGCCGGTCTCGCTCAACCATCCGTTCTGCGCCTCGTTCTGCGTGCTGGGCGGCGCGTCCTGCAGCCGCTGACCGAGCTGATCGCTGAACCGTTCGGCGCCGGCGGGATTGAGGTGGCCGAACTGATCGCCGAACCAACGGTCGGGCCAGTGCGGCATGATCTCGGAGGCGACGCGGAAATGTCTGTAACGGCGTTGGTATGCCGCGAGGTAGCTGGCGAAGCCGTCGCGCACCGCCGGGTGGACCTCGCGCCAGGTCGCGTCATTGACCGGCATGGCGATGAAGCGGGTCTCGATGCCGAACCGGTCGAGCGTCGCCAGCAGCGTGTCGAAGTAGTAATCGAGGATCGGCAGCGGCCGAAACCGGTCCATGTGGGCATCGACGGTGACGGTGCTGGAACCGGGATCGGTGCCGAAATAGTAGTGCCCGCGCGAGGCCAGGGTATCGGTTAGCATGCGCTGGTTGCGGGCCCAGCGGAACACCAGGCCGCCATGCGCCAGGCTGGAGAAATACAGCGGCGGAAATTTGACTTTGTACAGCCACGCTTGCACCGAAATGGGCACGCCATCGAGCGCATGCGAGGCGTAGACCGAGGCATCGCCGGTGCGACGCGATGCGTCCCGTAAGTCGGCGATATCGGGGTCGGTGACGAAGCCGAGGCGGACGCTGCGATCCCAGAATTGATCCGGGCGGCTGAAATGCCCCGGATCGAGCGAGATGATGACCAGCCGCGGTGGCCTCGGACAGGCCAGCGCCCGGTTCAGCACCGACAGCGCCTCGATCGCCTCGCCGCCGCCGACCGCGAAGTTGGTGACGCGCAGCGGCAGTCTTGTGGGAAGGATGCCGGCGGCGGCGCGCGAATCGCCGAGGACGATGGCCTCGCCCAGGTCGCAACGGTCCAGCATGCGCTGCTTGGCCTGCCAGGAGGCGTATTCGATGTCCATGTAGGCCATCGGCATCGCCGCCACCCAGGCCCAGACAAGGGCGAAACTCAGCCCGGCGGACAACCCGAAAAATCGCAGGTAGCGCACCGGGTCAGAACCGGAAATACAGGAATTCGCCGGTGCCGCCGGCGGCGAGCACCCCCAGCGTGGTCGCGCATCCCAGTATCATCGCCCATTGCGGCGAGCGCCGCCACGCGAGCCTCGGACGCCGGTCGCCGGTCATCCATTGCCGCGTGGTCGGGGCCAGCCAGACGATGGCATAGAGCGCCGCCAGCCAGGCGAGGTCGGTGGCCAGACGGATATCAAAGTGGATCGCGCCCAGTCCGTGCAGGCCGGCCATTGCGGCCAGCATGGATGCCGCGGCGCCGACCGTGGTGGCGCGGAACAGCACTGACCCGACCAGGACGCACAGATAGGTGAGTGCCATGCTCGCCAGGGTCGGCAAGGCCGAGCCGCGCTTGACCCGCCAGAGATGGTTGACCAGCAGGAAGGCGGTGTGCAACAGGCCAAACAGCAGGAACGGCATGGTCGCGCCGTGCCACAATGAGATCAGCACCATGGTCAGCAGGATCGGCCCGGCGATCATCGTGGAGAACCCGGCGCAACCGGCCTGCGCCGCCTGACCGATCGGCCGGTGGTGCCGCTTGCGCCAGCGCAGCACCGCCATGGTCAGCGGCGCATGCACGTTGGTCATCAGGAACCGGGTCAGCGACATGTGCCAGCGCTGCCAGTATTCGATCACCGAGGCGGCGCGATACGGCCGGTCGAAATTATCCGGAAAGCGCAGGCCGAACATCCACGCCAGCCCGATCGCCATGTCGGTATAGCCGGAGAAATCGAAGTAGAGCTGCAGCGAGTAGGCGGTCGCGGCCTGCCAGGCGGGAAACACCGTCAGGGCGGCGGGATCGGCGAAGCCTGGCCCGACCACGCTGGACAGCGGATCCGCCAGAACGGTCTTTTTCAGCAAACCGATGAGGAAGAAACCGCTGCCGATCGCCAGGTTATCGGCGGTCAGCCACCAGCCGTCGCGGCGGGCGAATTGCGGCAGCAGCTCTCCCGGATTGAGGATCGGACCAGCCAGCAGGGCCGGGAAGAAGGCCGCGAACAGGGCGTAATCGCGTGCTTTCGGCGGGTCGGTGTCGCCGCCGGCGTGATACAGCAGACAGCCGATCTGGCTGAAGGTGAAGAAGCTCAGCCCCAGCGCGGGCATCGGGTCCAGGTACTTGAACCAACCCAGGACCGCGAGGTTGAGCGCGACGCCGAGGGTGGCCCAGCTTCCGGGTCGGGCTGATCGGTGCATCGCGTGCAGCAAGACGAAATTGCCGCTGACCGACAGCACCAGCAGCGGCAGGAACGCTGGCGCGCCGAGGCCGTAGAACAGCAGCGAGGCGGCGATCAGCCAGGCTTTCGCTGCTGCCTCGCCGCGCCGGGCGGCCAGTGCGAAGCCGCACAGCACCAGGGGCAGGAAGGCGAACAGGAATGGCAGACTGCTGAAGGTCACCGCGGTCAGGCCGCGAAATGCGCCTGCTTGGCCGCGATCATGCGCAGCAGATCACCGACGGTGGTCAGGCGGTCGATCTCGACAAGCTCGAACTGGACATTGAACCGGCATTCCGCCTCGACCACGACGGCGACGAGGTCCATCGAGTCCCAGCCGGGCAGATCCTCGAAGCAAGTGGTGGCGGCGACTTCACAGCTATTGTCCCGCAACACCTCGCGTAGGATGGCGGTGATTTCGGGTAACGCTGCGGCCACGACCAGTTCCTCGGCGGGTGTGGCCGGGGTTTTAGCGGGGAAATGTTAGCGGAAGCTTAACGCAGGAGCGCCGAGGGCGCACCGGTCTATCGCTGTCTGCGAACGGACACTACGCGTGGCCGGCGGTATCGGACAGCAACAGCGGGTCGACGCGCAGCTTGGCGAAGGCGCGGCGCCATTTCGTGTCGTGCTGGGCGTCGAACAGCAGCGTTTCGTCCGGCTGGACGGACAGCCAGGCATTCTGCTGGATTTCCTGATCGAGCTGGCCGGGTCCCCAGCCGGCGTATCCGAGCGCCAGCAGGCACTCGCGCGGGCCGCCGCCTTCGGCGATGACCTTCAGCACGTCAAGGCTGGCGGTCAGTGCCATGCTGTTGTCGACCTTCAGGCTGCCTTCCCCGGTCCAATCGCTGGTGTGCAGGACGAAGCCGCGGGCGTTTTCGACCGGGCCGCCGGCGCACAGCCTGATTTGGCGGACCGGGGGCAGTGGTTCGACGCTGAGTTGCTTCAGCAGGTCGTCGAAGGTCGGTTTGACCACTGGGCGGTTCAACACCAGCCCCATGGCGCCTTCCGGGGTATGCGCGCAGACGTAGATCACGCTTTGCTGAAACCGTGGATCCGCCATCGTCGGCATGGCGATCAGCAACTGGCCGGTGAGGAATCCCTCGGGCAACGGCGCATCGGTGGCGGCACGCCTGAAGGATTCCGGCTTCGGGGCATCCGTCCTGGAGGCAACGGGATCGGCAGCAGCGGTTTTGGAACGGGTCGTCGCCATGCGCCGAATTTGGCCTCAACCCCAGTCCGGTGCAAGAGTCCTGTGCAGGCTGCTCCTGCAGGTTTGTCCGCGGTGGCTTGGGTTGCTAGCCTCGTTGTTCAAACACCGGGGGAGCAGTGCCATGCCGAATGCGGCCGAATCGCCACTGGCGACCTACCTCGCGCATCTGAAGCGCGGCCAATTGGGCTATCAATTCAGTCCGTCGGCGGGCCAGGCGGTGTTCTATCCGCGCGTCATTGCCCCGAAAACCGGTGCGGCCGACCTGGAATGGCGGGTCAGCAAGGGCGTTGGCACGGTTCACGCGACCACGGTCGTCCATCCGCCACAGGGTGCCGACTATAATGTGTGCCTGGTGGATGTGGATGAGGGCTTCCGCATGATGAGCAGGGTGGAGGACATCGAACCGTCGGCGGTGACCATCGGCATGCGGGTGGCGTTCCGCGTCCACACCCCTGCCGGCGATGAAGATCCTTACCCGGTGTTCACGCCGGTGGGGGGCGTCTGATGGCCCCCGCATGCGTGACTCGCGGCGGCGTCGCCATCGTCGGGGCCGCCGAATCCGATCTGGGCGCGGTTGCCGCGCTGATGAGCCCGATCGATCTGATGGCGCAGGGCATCCACAGGGCGCTGGATGACGCCGGACTGACGCTGGCGGCGGTGGACGGGTTGTTCTGCGCGACGACCCAGGCGCGCACCTCGGCGATGTCGCTGGCGGAATACTTGGGTCTGCCGGATGCCTATACCGACAGCACGATCGTCGGCGGATCGTCGTTCGAGGTCCATGTCGCGCATGCCCATGCCGCGCTGGAGGCGGGATTGTGCTCGGTTGCCGTCGTCGCCTATGGCAGCACGCAGCGCACCGTGGGCCGGCGTGCCGCCAGCGCGCGCGAGTTCAATCCGTACGAGACCCCGTACAAGCCGTTCCTGCCGGCCTCCGCCTACGCCATGGTGGCCAGCCGGCACATGCATGAGTATGGCACCACGCGCGAGCAGATGGCGGCGGTCGCGGTGGCCGCCAGGGAATGGGCGCTGCTGAACCCGGCGGCATGGGAGAAAAAGCCGCTGAGCATTGCCGACGTGCTGAATGCTCGGCCGATCAGCGATCCATTCACCGTGCGGGACATCTGCCTGGTTACCGACGGCGGCGGGGCGATCGTCCTGGTGCGGGCTGACCAAGGGCGCGGCGGCAAACGGCCGCCGGTCTATGTGCTGGGCAGCGGGCAGTCGATCACCCACGCCTCGATCAGCTCGATGCCGGTGCTGACCCATAGCGGGGCGATCGAATCCGGGGCGCGGGCTTACCGGGCGGCTGGGGTCAAGGCGTCCGATATCAACGTCGTGGCGCTGTATGACGCGTTCACCATCAATACCATCCTGTTCCTGGAGGATCTGGGCTTCTGCGCGAAGGGCGAAGGTGGCGGCTTCGTCGCGGGCGGCCGCATCGCGCCCGGCGGGTCGCTGGCGGTCAACACCAATGGGGGTGGGTTGTCGTATTGCCATCCCGGCATGTATGGGCTGTTCCTGCTGATCGAGGCGGTGCGGCAACTGCGCGGCGAATGTGGGCGTCGGCAGGTCGCGGCGGCTGAACTTGCGCTGGTGCATGGCAATGGTGGCGTGTTGTCGGCACAGGCGACGACGATACTGGGCGGTTCGGCGACGGTTTGAGTGGTCACGCCTGACGCCGGACAAGCAATAACCGCGATACTTGCGGAAAAATTGGGAGGATAATGACATGCCGATTCCGACAGAACCTGTGGGCTCGCTGCCGCGGCCGATGGCGTTGCAAAATGCGTTGGCTGACTATGACGCCGGCCGGGTCACGCATCCGGAACTGGAGCGCGAGCAGGACGCGGCCTGCCTGGATTCGATCAAGCGGGGCGAAGCGACGGGCGCGCCGATCGTATCGGACGGCGAACAGCGTGTGTCGAGTTTCGCGACCTATCCGCTTGCCGATACGCTGGCCGGCACCGGGCTTGCCGCCAACCTGGCAGGTGACGGGCAGTATTTCGCGATCTTTTCCGACGGACATCACCGGCAACTGCCGCGTTTGACCGGCGGACCATTCAGCTACAGAACGTTTTCGTCCAGCTATGTCGAAAAGGCCATGAAGATGGCGACCAAGCCGTTGAAGCAGGCGGTGATCGCGCCGTCGATGCTGGCTTTGCTGTATCCGCTCGATGGCGAGGTTCCGGGTTACCCGCGGGAGGCGTTCCTGTCCGACCTAGTCGAACAATGCGAGCAGGACATCCGCGGCGCGTTCGCCGCCGGTGCCAAGCGGGTGTCGATCGACTTCACCGAGGGGCGGCTGGCCTGCCGCAACGATCCCGCGAACCCCTGGACCGGCCGCGGGATGCTGGCGCAATTCATTGCGCTGAACAATCGCGTGCTGGATCGGTTTTCGGCCGAGGAGCGGAAGGATATCGGCATCCATACCTGCCCGGGCGGCGACTGCGATGCGACGCATAGTGCCGATGTGGACTATGCCGAACTGCTGCCCAGCATGTTCAAGATGAATGCCGGGTATTTCCTGATGCAACTGTCCAGCGAGAAAGACAAGGAACGGGTCTATAAACTGTGCGGGCAGCACAGCCGGGAAGATGCCAACGGTGTCGGCCAGGTGTGTTTTATCGGGGTGATAAATCCGCAAAATCCTCGGGTCGAAACGCCCGAAGAGGTGTGCGGCGATCTGATCACGGCGTCGAACCATATCGCCAAGGAGCGTCTGGGTTCGACCGACGATTGCGGCTTTTCGCCGTTCAGCATCGACGTGAAGCCGAAGCACGGGTCACCGGATGTCGCGCGCGACATCGCATTCCAGAAGATCGCGGCGCGGGTGAAGGGTAGCGCGATGGCGTCGGAGAAACTGGGTTTGTGAGGCTTGCGCCGCGGGGCCCGCGGCGGGTGAAGCGCGCGGCCTCGACGGCTTTCAGGGCGCTATCGCGCGGCCCGGCATTGCGTCGCCCTGCCAGGCGTTATCGCGGCGCGATTTTCAGCCCCTTGACCCCGGTCAGGGTGGCGGCTTCGAAATCGGCGCCGTCGGTTTTCGCTCCGGTAAAGTCGGCATTGTCGAGGTAGGCGCCGACGAACTCCGCCTTGGTGACATCAGCGCCTTGGAAATTCGCGCCGTGCAGCCGAGCGAAGTGGAACGCCACGTGGCCCAGGCCGGCGGCGGCGAAATTGGCACCATCCAGGTCGGCGCCGTTGAACTCGGTGCGCAACAGGCCCATCGACTGGTTTGCCATCACCACGGTCATGTCGGCGTGGGAAAAGTTGGCGCCGCGCATGTCATACAGGCTGAAGTGAACCGTGGTGTGCGTATCGGAAAGGTCGGCTTCTGTGAACTTGGCTGCCTGGTCCTTGGTGTTTTTCATGCCGCTGGAGGTGACCACGGTCTGCAGCGTGGCGCCGTGCAGGTTGGCGCGGGTGAAATTGGCCCGGATGAACCAGGCGAACGTCAGGTCGGCGTTGACCAGACGGGCGCCGGTGAGGTTGCTGTCCACCAGTTTCACGCCGTGCAGGTTGGCGTGCGAGAGATCGGTTCCGGCCAGATTGGCGCCGCTCAGGTCAAGTCCGCTGAGGTCATCGCCCGAGAGGTCCTTGCCGGACAGATCGAGCTTCGCGCCATGTGCCGCGGCTGCGGCGGCGCGCACCTGATCGGCAAGCAGATGCTCATCCGCGAGGGCGGGCCCGATGCCTAACAGCATGACCAGCGGCAGCGTGAGCGTGCGGTGATTGATGGGCATGGACATTTCCCCCGGTTATTGTCCGCATCAGGTGCATTGGCGGCACTGTGCAGTCAACCGGCGGTCCGCGACTGGCGAACCTGGTGTGCGAGACTTGAGGGTGGTTCGCGCAGGATAATCGGGATTTGGATTTCTGTTGGCGCTGTTCGCCGGACGCGGCGTGACCAAGCGAAGCGCCGGACGCGGCGTGGTGACGATAAGCGGTTATGAACCGCAGATGCACGCCGATAGCAGTTACGCTGAAAACTGGGTGCAAAGATTTGCCTATCGTTTCCGCATCCGGGGTTCCAGCATCGTGCGTTTGAGGCAAAAGCAATCGCCCTGGCGGTTGGCGCCCTGGACGTGGCCGGCAAAGCGGTCCTCAATACCGCCGAGCAAAAGCAAGAAGGCTGACCATGGCGGGGAAAAACCAGATTATCACGACCTCAAGACGCGGCGTTCTGCTTGGTGTTTCACTTTCGGCGGCCGCGGCCTCGGTGCCCGCTGTCGCTGCCGAGTCGTTCTGGACCGAGCGCTACCAGGCCAGGAAGGGCGACGTCACGCTGGCGATGTATCGCAAGCGGATGCACGCGCCGCGGCCGAACGAGGCGAAACTTCCGGTGCTGTTTCTGGTGCACGGATCTTCGATCTCGGCGTTGCCGAGTTTCGACCTGACGGTGCCGGGGGCTGGCGAATACTCGCTGATGGACGTCTTCGCGCGTTATGGTTTCGATGTGTGGACGATGGATTTCGAGGGTTATGGCAAATCGAGCGTGACGTCCGGCAACTCCGACATTGCCTCGGGCGTCGCCGATCTGCGGGCCGCGACGCCGGTTGTCGAGCGCGAGACCGGACAGTCGAAATTCCATTTCATGGGCGAAAGCAGTGGCGCAATCCGAGCGGCGGCGTTCGCGGTGGCGGAACCTGGCAGGGTGGATCGTTTGGTGCTGGAGGCATTCACCTATACCGGCAAAGGGTCGCCGACGCTGTCCAAGCGGGGCGAGCAGACCACATTCTACCGCACCCATAACCGGCGCCCGCGTGGCGAGGACATGATCAAGAGCATCTTCACCCGCGACAAGCCCGGCACCTCTGACCCGCGCGTGCCGCTGGCCATCGCCAAGGCCGAGATGCCGAACGGCGACAGCGTTCCGACCGGCACTTATCTGGACATGACCGCCAACTTGCCGCTGGTCGATCCCGCCAAAGTACAGTCCCCGGTGCTGATGGTCCGCGGCCAGTACGACGGCATTTCCACCGAGGAAGACTTGCTCGATTTTTTCACCAAGCTGCCGACGCCCGACAAGCAATACGCGGTGATTCCGGGGGCGGCGCACGCTGTCGGCATGAGCCTGACACGGGCCGATCTGTGGCACGTGATGCATGAGTTCCTGACCATGCCGAAGACCGCCCAGGCGTAGCTCAGGGCAACCCGACCGCAAGCGGAGAGGCACAATGCGCATCCACAACATATTCGTCGACGATAGCGGTGAAACCCACTGGCGCGACATCGAGGTCCAATGGGTCGAGGACCGCAACAGCAGCAAGCTGTCGGCGCGGCTGCCGGCCAATGGCATCATCTTCCGCGAGACCGCCGGCGATTACGATCTGAACTGGCACCCGGCGCCGCGCCGTCAGTACATCATCAACCTCGACGGCGGCGTGAAGATCACCGCCAGCGACGGCGAGGCCCGCGAGATCGGTGCCGGCGAGGTCATTCTGGTGGAGGACATAAGCGGCAAGGGTCACCTGTCGAAGTCGATCGGGGGAACGATGCGGCATTCGATTTTCGTCCCGGTTGAATAATGGATGATCAGCCCGATGATCAGTTTTCAGTCTGATGGTCAGTGCGGGGACAGGCTTACACCAGCCAGGTGGCGTCGTTGTCCCCCCACTCCCGCCGGTCGCGCATTCGCGAGTCCAGTTCGCGGAACTCCTCGATCAGGAAGTCGATGACCAGCCGGGTGCGCTGGGCGAGGTGCCGGCGGGACGGATAGACCACGAAGGATGGCCGGCGCCGCGCGACGTAGTTTGGTAGCAGACGATACAATCGTCCGGCGCGGACTTCGCTGAAGGTCAGCGGATCACTCAGCAGCGCGATGCCGTGGCCGGCCAGCGCGGCCTGGCGTACGACCAGGCTGTTGTTCGACCTGAATGAACCGGTGACCTCGACCTCGACCGCGCCGTCGGGGCCGGAGAACGCCCAGTGCGTGCTGTCCGGCCCGGTGTCCTGAATGATGCAGGCATGGTCCAGCAGGTCGGACGGATGTTCAGGAGCGCCGTGGCGTTCCAGGTAGGCCGGGGCCGCCACCGCGGTCGACCCGACGGTCGCCAGCGCGCGCGACACCAACGAGGTATCCGACGGCTGGCCGAAGCGCAGCGCCACATCCAGGCGCTCCGCCACCATGTCATCGGACACTTCGCTGATCACCAGCTCGACCGCCAGGCCGGGGTGCTTGTTCAGCAACGCGGCAAAGTCCGGAACCAGTAGCAGTGCCGCGCCCACCGGGACGCCGACGCGGACCAGTCCGGTGGGTGAACCGCCATCCTTGCCGAAGGTGTCCTCGAGATCCTCGGCTTCCTCCAGCAGGTGCCGTGCCCTGACCACCAGATCCTGGCCTTCGTCGGTGAGGCTGAGCTTGCGGGTCGTGCGATGTAGCAGGCGGACGCCGAAATGTTCTTCGAGCTGCGCCACCTGACGGGTGACCGCTGACTGGCTGGCATTGGTCTCGCGCGCCACGGCGGAGAACGATCCGGTCTCGACCACGCGGAGGAAGGTGTGCAGCCCGTTGATCAGGTCCATCGGGCGCCTGCCGCCGGTCGCTTTTCGGTTTTCACGATGATTACAAGGCCCCATCGGGCTGGTTCGTCAACGGGTGCACGGCGAGCGTCCAACACATTTCACTTAGGCGGGCCGTTCATGATGTAAGCCGCGGCAATCGCCGATCTGCCGGCCGGCTGGCCGGGATGGCGGCTTAGCATCGACAGCGCTCGCGCGCGGTGGTTCGGGCACGGGTTCGCCCGCCGACATCGCGCTAACTGGTTCGGCACCCGGCATCGCACCGGCTTCCGGTTGCTCAACCCGACAGCCGCGCGGCCAGTGCCTGGAATACCGGCACCGCGGCGGCCAATTGGTCGATGTGAACCACCTCGCCGGGCTTGTGCGCGACAGCGATATCGCCGGGTCCCATCACCACGCAGGGGGCAATCGCCTGCAGGATCGAGGCATCGGTGCCGAACGGGGCCGTGGTGGCGGGCTGAGCGCTGGCCTCGGCGCATTGCGCCACGAAGCGATGGTCTGGCGCCAGTTCGGGCGGACTGCCCTCGGTCGCCTCGGTGACCGTCACGCCATGGCGCGCCGCCGCGTCATGCACCGCGGCGCGGATCGGCGCTGGGTCGATCTTCGCCGAGTAGCGAAACTTGATCCGCGCGGTGGCCACCGGCACCGTGACATTGACCGCCGTGCCGTGATTGTCGATCACCAGATTGAAGTCACTGAACGGCGGGTCGTAGGCACCGTCGTGCCAGGACCGGTCGGTCAACAGCGTCTGGTGGACCGTTTTCATCTCGGCCAGGAATGGGATCAGCGCCCAGTTCGCATTGCGTCCCTGACCCGTGGAGCTGTGCGCCTGCACGCCGAGGGACACGCAGTCGAACGCAATGTGGCTGCGATGGCCGCGCACCGGGCGCATCCGGGTGGGTTCCACCACCAGGATCCCGTTCGGCCGTACCGAACGCGCCAGTTCCGACTGCTGGACGATGATCCTTGCGCCCTGTTTGGTGGTTTCCTCATCGGTGGTGAGCAACAGGGTCACCGGCAGTGTTGCCGGCAGTCCGCGCGCCGCGACCAGCGCGGCCGCCACCGGCCCCTTCATGTCGGTGCTGCCCAATCCGTGCAGCGTGCCATCAACATCGACCCGGGCGGACCACGGATCGTCCTGCCATCCGGTGTCCGGGACGGTGTCCATATGGCCCGAGAACGCGATCCCGCCGGAAGCGCCGCGATGCGCGACGATCACCCGCTTGGCGATCCCGGCGGCATCCTGGTAGTCGAGGCGCTCGATTTCGAAGCCACGCAGTTCCGCCTCCAGGCGGTCGGCGACGGCGAGGTTGGAGACCGAGCTGCGGCTGTCCAGCGCCACCAGGTCGCGGGTCAGTTCGGTGATCGGCACGGTTGGATTGGTCATGGCGGTGGACAATGCCGCATCCCGGAGCACCACGACACCCTGGTCGTGTGGGGGGGGGGCGTCTCGGGGGGCCTCTCGGGGCACGGTCTCGGGGTGACGGTCCCGGGGGCCGTCTCGCTGGCTTGAGCGCCGGGGCGGTTCCGACCACACTGCGGCGATGACCCCCGATTATATCGATCCCCGCTCCGGCGCGACCTTCCCGCTCGACCAGCCGCGCTGGTGCGGGGAGGAGCGCGCGCCGCTGCTGCTGACACCGCTGCCAGGCCTGACGCGTGAGCAGATCGACCCGGCGACGCGCAGCCTGTGGCGCTATCGAGCGGCGTTCCCGCTGAAGCCCGACAACCCGATCACTCTGGGCGAAGGGGTCACCCCGCTGATTCCCGGAACCGTCGCCGGCGTCCAGGTGCTGCTGAAGTGCGAGTGGTTCAACCCGACCTGCAGCTTCAAGGATCGCGGCGCCAGCGTCATGCTGTCGCTGCTGCGGGCGCAGGGCGTCGATCACGTGCTGGAGGACAGTTCCGGCAACGGCGGCGCCGCGGTTGCGGCCTATGCGGCGGCCGGCGGGATGGCGGCGACGATCCTGGCCCCGGAATCGACCAGCCCGGCCAAGACGCTGCAGATGCGGGCGCACGGCGCGAGCGTGGAACTGATTCCCGGCAGCCGTCAGGATACCGCCGATGCCGCGCTGGTTCGTTCGGCTGACATTTTTTACGCCAGCCACAACTGGCACCCGTTCTTCCTGCAGGGCACCAAGACCCTGGCGTACGAACTGTGGGAAGATCTCGGCTTCCGTGCGCCAGACAATGTCATCGTGCCATGCGGCGCCGGCTCCAACGTCCTGGGTTGTGAAATCGGCTTCTCCGAGCTGCTGCGGGCCGGGCAGATCGATTTCCTGCCGCGCATCTTTGCCGCGCAGCCGGCGAATTGCGCGCCGATCTCGGCCGCCTTCCTGGCCGGCTCCGATGAGCCGGTGGCGACCGAGATCACGCCCACCATGGCGGAAGGCACCGCGATTGCTCGACCGATCCGGCTGCGCGAGGTACTAGGCGCGCTGCGCGAAACCCGCGGCGGTGCCGTGGCGCTGACCGAGGCGGAGATCGGCGAGGCCATGCTCGATCTGGCGCGCGTCGGGATCTATGTCGAACCCACATGCGCCCAGGTCGCGGCTGCGTTCGGCAAACTGCTTGGGACCGGCACCGTCACGGCGGAGCAAACCACGGTGCTGGTGCTGACCGGCACCGGGCTGAAGGCGACGCCGCGGATCGCCGAGTTGATGGGGATCGCGCTGTGATCGCGGCGGGTTCCGTCGACAGCAGAAAGTCCTGATGGAAAGCCGGTTCCATGACCCGGTCATGTGCAGCGTGACAGTCCTCCCCGCGTCGCTGTGCTGGGCTTTTCCATCTTCTCGATCGCTTTGCCTGGCGGCATATGCCACGCCCGGTTCGGCCGATCGAAAACACGTTGGATGGGCGCCGGCTGCCAGCGGGCGCCACGATCTTGCGCACAATTAATCGTGATAGATGGCCGGTTTTGGGCAGGGGCGATGATAGCGCCGGGGCCGGACAACCTGGATCGGCCGAGTTGAAACTTGCGGATTTCCGGGAAGCTACCCAATGTGGCCTAGGTCAACACACCTGCTAGCGGATCACGAAAGGAACCGTGTCTTCCAGCAATCTGGTCCAAACGACTGGGGCTCGTACCCGGGTTCGTCCGTGCCGGTCTCGCCGACGCTTGCGTTGGTGGGGTTCGTCGGGCTGTGCCTGCTGGTCGGGCTGGTCGGCGGGTCGATGACGGCGCGGGCGGTGCAGCACTGGTATCTGACCTTGCGCGCACCCCCGGGGACGCCGGCGAACTGGGTGTTCGCCCCGGTCTGGGGGGCGCTGTATGTGATGATTGGCGTTGCCGGCTGGTTGGTCTGGCGACGGATCGGCGCCGCGCCGCCGCTGCGGCTTTGGGGCTGGCAGCTTGCCGCCAACGCGATCTGGGCCCCGACGTTTTTCGGCCTGCACAGCCCTGCCATGGCGATGGGCGTGATGGCCGTGCTGTTGGTCATGATTGCGCTGACGATTCGATCGTTCCGGCGGGTTCAACGCCCCGCCGCGATCCTGATGATGCCTTATGGCGCGTGGTGCCTGTACGCGGCGTATCTCAACGCGGGTTTTCTGGTATTGAACGGCGGTTGACGCGGCGTCGCGGTTGCGCCGACCGCCGACGCAGTGGCTGTAATCCGACTGAAGCGACCGCCGGATTACATCCACTGGCCCTTGATTTTGTGGGCCGATTCAACTGACGCTTGGGAGCCAGGCTTCAGGATCGGACCACGGGTGATCGATCGCTGCTATGGCAGCATCGACACGCCACTGCGAAGATGGCTGATGCCAGGAAGGTCCGGGCGATGAACCGATTTGTCACGACGGCTTGCCGATGCCTGCGGATTGCCGCGCTGGCTTTCGGGCTCACTTTGGGTGTGCTGGGGAGTTCCGCGGCATGGGCACAGCTCGGCGCCGGACCGGCGGGCACCACCGGTCACGCCGGACAACTGCCCAGTGCGCCACAGAAGCCGCCCGAACCACCGCCGGAGGCAATGCCTGGGTCCAGAGCGAAAGAGCCGGCAGCGCCGTCAACCAGGCCGGCCGGCGACATGCAGCCGACCGATGCGCTGTTCGACTCGATCAATCGCGGCGATATCGCGTCAGCGCGAGACGCACTGAACCGCGGCGCCGATCTGAACGCCGTCAATGTCCTTGGCATGACGCCGATGGAGCTCTCGGTCGATCTTGGCCGCAACGATATCTCATTCCTGCTGCTGTCGATGCGCGGCGAAGATTCCGGCCGAGGTTCACGTGCGGTCGGGCGCGACGCCTCGTCTGGTTTGTCGGACAATACCGCCAAAGCGACGAAGGTCGGGCCGGGCAAAAAGGGTCCGGGCAAGCCGGTGCAGGCGGCGAGCGCGGTCATCCCGGCGAAACCGGTGGCAACACCGAAGCTGTTCGCCAATGATGGCGGCACGCCTATCCCCAGCGCCGGTTTCCTCGGCTTCGGGGCACGCTCCGCATCGAATTAGCGGGTGATCGCGACCGGCGGAACGCTGTTTGGCGCGCCGGTCGACCTATCGGAGCGATAGCAGACCGCGGGCCTGCTCGATCGTCGCTTGCGCCATCGCCGCCAGGGCCTGGTCGCTAGCGCTGCTGACCGGATGGTCGATGACGGTGAACGCGAAGCCGGGCATACCCAGCACCTGGCTCATCAACTCGGCGGCGCTGACGAACCGCGTGGTCATCACCGCTATCGCGGGAACGCCCATGCGCTCGGCGACTATGGAGTCGTGCAGACTGCACGACGAGCAACTGCCTCAGTCGCCGATGCCGGTGACGATGGCATCCCAGTTGGCGATTTCACCCACGATATGGCCGTCGGCGGGGGCGCTGTAGTTCGACTTCACGCGGCTGACCACGTCGGCGACGCCGAAATCCTGCCGCAACATCCGATCCAGGTGGGCGAAGAAGCGCTTGGTGCCCTCCTTGCCGTTGGAAATGAAGCCGACGGTCTTGCCGCGCAGTGACGCAGGCCGTGGCGCCAATTGACCAAGCGGGGGCGCCGCTTCGTTGGTCGGATCAAGCACCTCGAACACCATTCAAGCAGTCTCCTTGGCGTTGCGGACACCCCTGGGCAGAGCCACCTGGGCGGGTTCACTTCGGCAGATCCACTTGGGCAGACCCACTGGGGCAGACCCACTTGGGCAGACCCACTGGGGCAGACCCACTGGGGCAGACCCACTGGGGCAGACCCACTGGGGCAGATCCACTGGGGCAGAACCACTGGGGCAGAACCACTGGGGCAGAACCACTGGGGCAGAACCACTGGGGCAGATCCACTGGGGCAGACCCACTGGGGCAGATCCACTTGAGCAGATCCGCTGGGGCAGATCCACTTGGGTGGGTCCACTTAGGCAGCTTCAGTCGTTCGGCGGCTCACAGTCAACACACACACCGACTGGCATTGTCACCGCCCGGCTTTTGTGTCCGAGCCAGGGCGGGATCACCGCGCCGAAGCCTCCGGCCGGGCCGCCGGCGGCGACGACCAGCAGATGGTCGGGGGACGGCAAAGCCGGATAGATCGTATCGCCACGGTCACGCACCACCGCCGCCTTGCCGACGTCGGCCCATTCGCGCCGGGGGATCCGAGCCCGCTGGTGGATGAACGCGGCGATGTCGGTCTTGCTCCAGCCGGCGGTCTGCAGATGGTCGCGCAACTGCCTTGGAATGATCAGCGCGTAGTTGCCTTGGTGCAGCGAGTAGTGTCGCAGGTTGGCGCGCATCTCGGCGGCGAAGGTCTCGAGGATTTCCTCGGGCTGGGTGGTCCATTCGTTCATGATCTGGCGCGGCGCGCCGGCGGCCATCACGGTGACGGCCGAGGCGCCGAACGGCATGCCGCGCTGGCTGGCGACCGACTGCCATGGGTGGTCGTCCTCATCCTCGGCGACGCAGTAGCTGAACTTGCCGGGGTGGCCCAGGGTAGACCGATCGATGCCGCCGGGCCGGACATCGAGGATATTGATCAAGGCCAGGCGCAGCGCGCGGCCGATCACCGCGGTTGCGCGATCGGAGTTGCCCAGCGCGTTGAAGCCGCCCGAGGCTCCGATCTCGTGGCGGATCGGGCCGTTGAGGACGACGAACACGGCGCAGCCGCCGGTGCTGGCGGTGGCGCCGTGCAGCAGGAACTGCGCATCCAGCATGGCGCTGACGGCGGTCACCACGATGGGAAAATGCATCGGCAGGCAGCCCGCCATCACCGCGTTGATCGCCAGCTTTTCGGCGGTCACCGGCTGCGCCCGCACCGGCTCGATGCCGACGAGCTGGTCGGGCGGCATCATGGCCCATTGCAGGCAGGCTTCGACCGCCGCCCGGGTCGGCGGCACGATCGGCAGTCCGTCGGTCCAGCCGTTGGCGTGATACAACTCCTGGAGCGCCGCGATGTCGTCGGCTTGGTGGAGTCTGGATGCCAGTCGCACGTGGATGATCCGTTCGCTTTTCAGGTGGCCCAGTTGTCGGCGCGTGGCCGGGAACAGGGCTCGGCGGCCCCAGGGGTCGGGCCGCAAGCCAAGCATGGTCGGCCGCCGTTGTCACCGGTCGCCGCATGCTGGGGCAAGCCGCGAACGCGTGAGGATCCTTGCATCGATCGGAGCGTTACGCTCGCGCACGTCAACAGGAAGCAGCCATGGCCGAGGCCGGAGAAGAATCACCGCATCTAGACAGGAAGGAGCAGCGCCAGGCCGCCGCCGGAGCACCGATCGGTGCGCTGGTGATCCACGAAATCGTTCGCGACCAGGGCGAGGAGGAACTCGAGCGCTCGTTCAACGGCCTGGCCTGGTCCGGTATCGCCGCCGGCCTGTCGATCGGGTTTTCGTTCCTGGCGCAGGCGACGTTGCAGGCGCGGCTGCCCGACACGGCGTGGCGGCCGCTGGTTTCCGGCTTCGGCTACTCGATCGGGTTTCTGATCGTCATCCTGGGTCGTCAGCAACTGTTCACCGAGACCACGCTGACCGCGGTGATCCCGGCGCTGACGCGGCGCAACCTCCGCACCCTGCGGCTGACGTTGCGGGTCTGGGTCATCGTGCTGACTGCCAACATCGCCGCCACCTGGATGTTTGCCGCGATCGCTGTGCAAGAGGGCATTTTTCCCGCCCCGACGATACAGGCGATGGAGGAGTTGTCGGCGCTGACGATGAAGGGGCCGTTCTGGCATACGGTTATAACCGGCGGGTCGGCCGGCTGGCTGATCGGCTTGATGGTCTGGCTGCTGCCGGCCGCCAACGCCAGCCGCGCGATGATCATCATTCTGCTGACCTACGTCATCGCGATCTGCCAGTTTCCGCACATCATCGCCGGATCGGTCGAGGCGGCGTTCGGTGTCCTGGTCGGACACGCCAGCGTCGGTGACTACCTGTTCCGCTTCCTGGTGCCGACCTTCCTGGGCAATGTCGCCGGGGGCACCATCCTTGTCGCGCTGCTGAACCATGCGCCGCTGGCCGGCGAACTGAAGGACCGCAACGGGATGGCGTGATGCGCCGCGAGTTTCATGGCCTAGCCGATCTTACCGTCTGGGCAATGACCTCGGCGGCAAGAGCCACTCCCGCGGCGTCGACGTCGAGGTGGGTGCAGGCGCGCAGCCGATAGGCACCCACGGTCGAGACCGATATGCCCTGGCGCCGCAGCAGGCGCGCCAGGGTCTCGGCGGTCAGGCCGGTGGCGCTGCTATCGAAGAAAACCAGGTTGGTTTCCGGTTGCTCGACTGCCAGCCCGGGCACCCGTGCCAGGTTGCGGGCGAGATCGCGGGCATTGGCATGATCCTCGGCCAAGCGGTCGATGTTGTGGTCGAGCGCGTAGAGACACGCGGCCGCGCATAGGCCGGCCTGGCGCAGCGAACCGCCGAGCCGCTGTTTCCAGCGCCAGGCCTGGTCGATGAACGCCTCGGACCCGCACAGCACGGCGCCCAGCGGGGCGCCCAATCCCTTGGTGAAATCCAGCCACACGGAGTCGCAGTGCCGCGCCATTTTGCTGGCCGGCGCGCCGGCGGCGACCGCCGCGTTCATCAGCCGGGCGCCATCCATGTGGGTGTGCATGGCTTCGTCATGGGCTAGGCACAGCACCTCGGTCAGCAGCGCCGGCGGCCAGACCGAACCGCCGCCGGCGTTTGATGTCTGCTCGACCGCGACCAGGGTCTGCGGCGGGGCGTGTCGGCGTTTTTCCCGCAGCGCGGCCTTTAGCGTCGCGGCTTCGAACATGCCGCGGGCGCCTTGCAGTCCGAGCACCACGGCTCCGGCCAGGGCGCCGGGGCCACCGCCTTCGTTGGCGACGATGTGGGCGTCCTGGTGGGCCAGGATCTCATCCCCCGGGCGGCAGTGCACCAGGATGGAAATCTGATTGCACATGGTGCCGGTTGGCAGGAACATTGCCGCCGGCTTGCCCAGCAGCGCCGCCATCCGCTGGCACAGCGCGTTCACCGTGGGATCATCGCCGTTCTGCTCGTCGCCGAGTTCGGCGCGCATCATTGCATCCTTCATGCCGGCGGAGGGGCGGGTCTGGGTGTCGGAAAACAGGTTGATCCGGAGCGGAGGCAGGGACCGGTCCGGCTGAACGGGCGCATAGACCATGCGGCGATCCTTTTGTGGTCGGTTCTTGGATGGGCCGGTTGTGCCAGCCACGCGGCTAGGAGACTGGCTTGCCCGGAGGCTGGTCACGCAGAAGCTGGTCAGCCGACACCGGTGGACCATAGACGTCGCGGGCGCGTTTGCGGAAGGCGTTCACCATGCGGCGCACCGCCTCGTTGAAAACGACTCCGATCGCGGCCTGCAGGATGCGGCTGCGGAACTCGAAATCGACGAAGAACGCGACCTCGGTGCCGCTGTGGTGGGGCGCGAAGTCCCATTGGTTGTTGAGATAGCGGAACGGCCCATTTTCGTATGTCACCATGACACGTTTGGGCCGAGCGAGCGTTACGCGGCTGGTGAAGGTTTCTCGAAACGGCCCGAAACCGATCGTCAGGTCGGACACCAGAAGGGTGTCGGTGCGGCTGCGCACCCGGGAGCCGACGCACCAGGGCAGGAATTGCGGATAGGACCCAACATCGGCCACCAGATCGAACAGTTGTTCTGGGGTGTAGGGGACGATCCTCCGCTCCGCATGGGTGGGCATCAGAGACCGGGCATCAGGTGGCGCTTTGAGCCGGTTGCTCGTCGCGAGGTAACGGCACTTCCGCTTCCTGCGTGGCTCGCAGGTTGTCTTCCCGCGTGGCTCGCGGTTTGTCTTCCCGCGTGGCTCGCAGTTTGTCTTCCCGCGCTGCTCGCAGTTTGGCTCCCCGCGCTGCTCGCAGCGACGCGAAATCGGCGTCGGCATGATAGGAACTACGGGTCAGCGGGGTGGCGGCAACCAAGAGGAACCCCTTGGCCCGCGCGATCGAGGCGTAATCGGCGAATTCGTCCGGTGTGACGAAACGGTCGACCGCAGCGTGCTTGACCGACGGCTGCAGGTATTGGCCGATGGTCAGGAAATCGACATCGGCGATGCGCAGGTCGTCCATCACTTGCATGATCTCGGTCTTCGCCTCGCCCAGGCCCACCATCAACCCGGACTTGGTAAAGATCGACGCGTCGATCTGCTTCACCCGATCCAGCAGCCGCAGCGATTGGTAGTAACGGGCGCCGGGGCGGACCCCCGGGTAGAGCCGCGGTACCGTCTCGAGATTGTGGTTGAAGACGTCGGGACGGGCGGCGGCGATGATCTCCGCCCCGCCTGGCTTGCGCAGGAAGTCCGGCGTCAGCACCTCGATCGTGGTGTCGGTGGCGGCCTTACGGATGGCTCCGATCACGGCAGCGAAATGCGCCGCGCCGCCGTCCGGCAGGTCGTCGCGGTCCACCGAGGTGATCACCACGTGGCGCAGACCGAGCTTGGCGACTGCGTCGGCGACGCGGTCGGGTTCATCGCCGGCGAGCGGCAGCGGCTGGCCGGTGCGGACGTTGCAGAAGGCGCAGGCGCGGGTGCAGATATCGCCCATGATCATCATCGTGGCGTGGCGCTGCGACCAGCACTCCCCGATGTTGGGACAGGCGGCTTCTTCGCACACCGTGACCAGACGGTTGTCTCGGATCAGTGCCTTGGTCTCATGGTAGATCGGGTGGGTCGGCGCTTTGACCCTGATCCAGGCCGGCTTGCGCTGGATCGGGTTGTCCGGCCGGCGCATCTTTTCGGGATGCCGGACCGGGACCTGGCTGCGATGATCGATGACAAGGCGGGTTGTTGACATGGCCAGGCTGATGTGGACGGCGGCTGGCACCCCGTCAAGCAGTGCCGCGTAGCGATGAGGTCAACGGGTATGCGAAGGCGGCGACGTCTTGTGGCGCGGGATCGGTATCGTTTTTTGTCGAGATTCCGGCGTTAGTTTCGCGTTTCTGGCTGTGCGGGGCGCTTGTCAAAAGGGGCTTTCATCAAATAGTAGTCAAAGCTTCGGAACCGGCGCGCAGACGTTGGACCTCGGCGTCTAAGGGATCGGAAACACAAGGCGTGAGATGGCAGTCGAATGTGACCTGACGATCAGCTTCGCGGCGACCGGCAATAGCCTGGCCTTTCTCGGGGGCGGCTGGGCGCGGGCCGAGGATGCGTTCACCTGGGGTGTCGGGGCGGAGAGTCATCTGGTGTTTCCCCGGCTCGTCGAGGCGGCCGAGCATGTGTTGATGCTCGATGTCGTGCCGTTCGTTCACGCGCCGGAATTGCCCAGTCAGCGGTTGATCGTCTCGGTCGATGACTGTGTCGTCGGGTCGAGCGAGATCAGCCGCCCGACCTTGCTGGGCTATCGTATTCCGGCCCGCCTTGGGCGCCGAACCGAGCGAATGGTGGTCACGCTGCAACACCCGGATGCCGCTTGTCCGCACGATTTTTCCGATATCGCCGATGATCGGTCGTTGGCATTCGCGGTATCCGAGGCGAAGCTGCTGAAGGTGGCGCATTCGACCGCTGCTCGGCACCGGCGTTTGCCGACCGGGTTGATGCTGGGTGCGCCGCAGGATCGGGGGCCGCAGGATCGGGGGCCGCAGGATCCGGGCCTTGGCGTCCGTACTGGTGGCGAATTGGCGGAGTGGGCGACGCGCCGCACCGGACTGAGCCTTCCGCAGATCGCAATGGCGTTCGAATCACTTGGCGAGAATTGCGAGTTCGGGCTGTTTCAGCGCCGCTGTGACGCCGAACCGCTGGGCTTGCTGCGGTTCTCCAGCACGTTCATGCGCAACCTTATCCGCGGCATAGATAACGGGTTTGCCGGCCTGGGCGAGATTGACGATATCGATCCTCGGCTGGAAGGCGAAGCCCGCAAGGAGTACATGATCCACGAGAAAAAGTTCGGTCTGGTGTACCATAGTTTCGTCTATGAGGGACAGCGCAGCGTCTGGTTGATGCGGGAACAGGAAGCGGCTCGGTTGAGGTTTCTGCGCCGCAAGTTCATCGAGGAACTCGAAGCCGCGGACAAGATCTTCGTCTATCAGTTCGGGTCGGCGGTTTCCGAAGCGGAAATCCTGCCGTTGCACCTGGCGCTGAGCCGGTATGGTGAGGCGACCCTGCTGTGGGTGGTGCAGGCCGAACGCGACCGACCGGCGGGCATGGTGGAGGTGATCATGCCCGGCCTGCTGAAGGGCTACATCGACCGCTTTGCCCCGGAGGACAATGCGCACGACCTGTCGTTCGACGGCTGGCTACGGGTCTGCGCCAACGCCTGCATGCTGGCGCGCCTGCAACGCCCGGCGTCCGGGTTCGATGATGCGGCCTCGGGCACGCCGAGCGGTGGCGACCCGGGGTCCGGCGAGTTGAGCGGCGCTGTCTCGAACGACGGCGTCGTGGCACCGAGCGGATTGAACCCCGGCGATCCGATGGCCGCGGCGGGTGATGACGAAGCGCGCTTCAAGGTCGGTGCGAGTAGTCCATGACGGCGCTGAGCAGCGTGCAAGCCTAATGCGGGATGGCCGGCCGTCTGTGCTGCTGTATGACTGGGACAACACGCTGGTTGACGGATGGGCCGGCATCACCGCCGCGCTGAATGCAGCCTTCGCCGCGTTCGGCCACCCGCTTTGGAGCGTGGACGACACCCGAAACCGGGTGCGCGTTTCATTGCGGGACAGTTTCCCGGTGATGTTTGGCGACCGATGGGAGCAGGCTCGTGATATCTTCTACGAGACCCTGCGGCAGCAGCACCTGGAGCACGTCAGCCCGATGCCTGGGGTGCCGCGGGTGCTGGAGGCGGGGAGGGGCTGGCCGCAAGGCATCATTTCCAACAAGGCCGGGGCGTTCCTGCGGCGCGAAGTGACGCATCTGGGATGGGACAGGTTTTTCGGCGCCGTGGTGGGGGCCGGCGACGCCGCGGCCGATAAGCCCGACCCGGCGCCGATCCAGCTTGCCTTGTCGCGGTTGGGCCGAACCGGCGACGCCTCGGTTTGGTACATGGGCGATACGGCGCTGGACATGCAGGCGGCGCGAGCCGCGGGGGTGACAGCCGTGCTTATCGGCAACGCGGATCACGACGGGGGCGTTGAACGCGCCGCTCCGCATATCCATTTCCCATCGGCTCATGACCTTCGCACACGATTACGTGACCTTGCGTGAGGGGGGTGGGCTGTTAGAGTATCGAAACTCGGTCGGACGTGCCACGAACCGCCCGGGTCCTCGGTTCGAAGTGATCTCGCGCGTAGAACTCGCCGATAAAAGTCGCACGCTCGCACATGAAGAAGAAGGATTGTGGCCGTGGCCAACGAGAAATCGCAGAACGTTCAGGACGTCTTCCTGAACCACGTGCGGAAAAGTAAAACGCCGGTAACGGTTTTCCTTGTGAACGGTGTCAAACTGCAGGGGATCATCACCTGGTTTGACAATTTTTCCGTTCTGCTGCGCCGGGATGGGCATACCCAACTGGTGTACAAACACGCCATCAGCACCGTGATGCCGGGTGCACCGATCCAGTTGTTCGATGCGACCAAGGTGGAAGGCGCCGCGGCGCCGGCTCGGGAACTCAGCGGCGTGACCGCGAACGACTGAACAATCGAGCTGTGAAATCCCGATCGGTCAAGCCGGTTTTTGCAGACGTGACTGATCCGCCGCGTGCGGATGTCGCGGTTCCGACCCCGGCTGCCGAGCGGACGGATACCACGGTCCGCGCGGCTGTCATCCTGCCTTGGGAACGACAGCTCCGGGAGTTGCCCGGCGTCGAGCAGCCGCGCGCGGCTGAAGCCAGACTTGCCGAGGCGGTGGGTCTGACAGCATCGATCGGGCTGATCGTTACGCATACCGCGATTCTGCCGCTGCGCACCCGGCGCCCGTCGCTGCTGTTTGGCGAAGGCCAGGTGGCGATCCAGGGG
The DNA here is from genome assembly GCF_965277825.1 of Rhodopila sp. Classification (NCBI taxonomy): domain Bacteria; kingdom Pseudomonadati; phylum Pseudomonadota; class Alphaproteobacteria; order Acetobacterales; family Acetobacteraceae; genus Rhodopila; species Rhodopila sp. Next base: position 4,063,477 of record NZ_OZ255846.1, read on the forward strand.
GAGGCAATCAGTCGCAACGATATCGAGGTGGTGGTTGTCGACGCAGCCTTGTCGCCGGTGCAGCAGCGCAACCTGGAGCGCGCCTGGAACTGCAAGGTGATCGACCGCACCGGGCTGATCCTGGATATTTTCGGCGAGCGCGCCGCCACCAAGGAGGGCACGCTTCAGGTCGAACTGGCGCATCTGGCGTATCAGCGGTCGCGGCTGGTACGGTCATGGACCCACCTCGAGCGCCAGCGCGGCGGCTTCGGCTTCCTGGGCGGTCCCGGCGAGACCCAGATCGAGGCCGACCGGCGGTTGATCGATGATCGCCTGGTCCGATTGCGCAAGGACCTGGAGCAGGTCCGGCGGACCCGCGGGCTACACCGGTCGGCGCGCCGGCGGGTGCCGTTTCCGGTGATCGCATTGGTTGGCTATACCAATGCGGGGAAGTCGACGCTGTTCAATGCGCTGACCGGAGCCGAGGTTAGCGCCAAGGATCAGTTGTTCGCGACGCTGGATCCGACAATGCGCGGATTGCGGCTGGCCTCTGGGCGGCGCGCGATCCTGTCCGATACGGTCGGGTTCATCAGCCAGTTGCCGCACGAGTTGGTGGAAGCGTTCCGCGCGACGCTGGAAGAAGTGTCCGAGGCGGATGTCATCCTGCATGTGCGGGATGCCGCTCACCCGGAGACGGTGGCGCAGCGCGGCGACGTCATCAAGGTGCTGGATGACATGGTGGCCGACGGCACGCTGGACCCGGGCTGGCCGGAGCGAACGATCGAGGTGCTGAACAAGGCCGACCTGTTGGGCGGCGTGGCTCGGGTTCCGCCGCGCGACGGGGCAGTGGCGGTTTCGGCGGTGACCGGGGACGGGCTGGATACGCTAAAGGCGGCGATCGACCGGCGTATCGCCGAGGGGATGGAGGTCGCAAACTATGACATCCCGCCGCAGGACGGCGCCCGCATGGCGTGGCTGTATCAGCACGGCGAGGTGGTGGAGCGCCACGACGACGATGCCGCGGTGCACATGAAGGTGCGGCTGTTGCCGGCGGATCGCGCCCGGTTCGAGCGCGCCTGACCGATGCGGCGTGACGGCATCGACGATGGGGCAGCCACGGCGGCAGGGCCATGACGATCGCGGCGGTCGTGTTCGATGCCTATGGCACGCTGTTCGATGTGGGATCGGTCGCCGCCGCCACCGAGGCGGCGTTTCCCGGCCATGGCGAATACATCACCCAGGTCTGGCGGCTGAAGCAGTTGGAATATAGCTGGCTGCGCTCGCTGATGGGCCGCTACCAGGATTTTCGGGTCGTCACCGGCGAAGCGCTTCGCTACACGCTGGATACGCTTGGCCTGGCCGCCGACGCTGCGCTTGTCGAGCGTATCGTCGATGCCTACGAGACATTGTCGGCCTACCCCGAGGCGGAGCAGGCGCTAGGGCAACTGGCACGATTCCGGCTGGCGATCCTGTCCAATGGCAGCCCGACCATGTTGGACGCTCTGGTGCGCAACAGCGGGCTGGATCGATATCTCCAGGCGGTGATCAGCGTCGATGCCAAGCAGGCCTACAAGCCGGACCGCCGCGCCTACGAACTGGTGCAGGAACGGCTTGGCGTCCGGCCACAAGAGGTCCTGTTCGTGTCCTCGAACGGTTTTGACGTCGCCGGCGCGCGCGGCTTCGGCTTCAAGGTGGCGCGGATCGAGCGGGTGACGCCGGCGGCGCTGCGGCAGGAGTTGGCGGCGGGCCGGATCGGGCCGGCGGAGATGTTCCGGGCCTTGCGTTCGCAGACCGAGGCGCTGAACCTGGCACCCGACGCCGTGGTGAGTTCGCTGCTTGGTCTGCCTGGGCTGCTTGACACTTCGATATAGACGCCCTGCCCTGATGGCCCGGGCGCGCTGCGGCGGGGATCAGGTTGGCATTTGATTCAGGTCTGCACCATCGGCACCAGGGCGTCGCGCACCGCGGTGTGGTGCAGCCCGAGCGCCTGGGCGACGGCCAGGTGGGTGACCTGCCCGGCGTGAATGTTCAGGCCCGAGGCCAGGTGCGGATCGTCCAGCATTGCCTGCCGCCAACCCTTGCCGGCGAGCGCCAGCACGAACGGCAAGGTGGCGTTGGTCAGTGCGAACGTAGAGGTCCGCGCCACTGCCCCGGGCATGTTGGTGACGCAATAATGCACCACGCCCTGTTCGATAAAGATTGGATCGGAGTGCGTGGTCGGGCGACTGGTCTCGAAACAGCCGCCCTGATCGATGGCGATGTCGACGACGACCGCGCCCGGTCGCATGCGCCCGATCATCTCGCGGGTGACCAGTTTGGGGGCGGCGGCGCCCGGCACCAGCACGGCGCCGATGACCAGGTCGGCGGCCAGCACGGCCTGCTCGATCGATTGGGTGGTGGCGAACAGCGTGGTTGCCCGCGGTCCGAATTGCAGGTCCAGTTCCTTCAGTCGGGTCAGGGATTTGTCGATGATGGTGACGCTGGCTTCCAGGCCCACCGCCATGCGGGCGGCGTTGGTGCCGGACACCCCGCCGCCCAGCACCACCACCTTGGCGGGCGGCACGCCGGGGACCCCGCCCAGCAGGATGCCGGCGCCGCCCTGCTCGCGTTCCAGGCAGTGTGCGCCGACCTGGACCGCCATGCGCCCGGCGACCTCGCTCATTGGCGCCAGCAGCGGCAGCGATCCGGCGCGGTCGGTGACGGTTTCATAGGCGATGTAGGTGGCGCCTGACTGCCGCAGCCCGCGGGTCTGAGCCATGTCGGCGGCGAGATGAAGGTAGGTGAACAGCACGTGGCCACGGCGGAGCAAGGCAATTTCCGGCGGTTGCGGCTCTTTCACCTTGACGATCATCTCGGCGCCGGCGAACAGCTCGGTCGGGTTGTCGACGATGCTGGCGCCGGCGGCGCGGTAGGTGTCATCGCCGAAGCCGATACCGGCGCCGGCGTCGTGCTCGACCAGGAGAACGTGGCCGTGCTGGACCAGTTCGCGCACTCCGGCGGGGGTCATGCCGACGCGGTATTCCTGGGTCTTGATCTCTTTCGGAACGCCAACCTTCAACTGCCTGCTCCGTACGATGACGATCCTGAGATCGGCGGCGGGGCGGCCAAATTCAATACGCCCCAGGGACATTTGGTCCGGACATTTGGGCGGGACATTTGGTCCTGACATTTGGCGGGGGCGTCCGAATCCGGATATTCGACCTCAGGCCGGGGGTTCGCCAACATGGTCCGAGCCGGGGGACAGCCCAGGGGGACAGTCATGACCGATATCGCAGCGCTGAAGTCGTCCGTTATGGTCTGCATGTTCGACCAGTACGGCACCGTCGTGGACATGCAGGGCGGGCTGCGCGATGTTGCGGCCGAATTGCTCCGGGCGAAGGGCTGGGCGGGCGATCCCAACAGCTTCGTCACCTGGTGGCGGCGCACGCATTTCGAAAACTCGATGATCGATGCGCTGCTGCAGCGTGAGCGCATGGCGTATCGCAAAATCGGCGAACTTTCGGTGCGTCAGGTGATGGATCGGGCCGGCATCGCCCACACCGAGGACGAGGTTTGCGCGCTGGTTGGCGCCATCGAACGGCTGCGATGCTTCCCCGAGGTTCCCGCGGCGCTGGATCGTCTGCGGACGCGCTTCAAGCTGGCGGTGCTATCCAATGGCGACCCCGACATGCTGGAGCGTGCGAAGCCGTATCACGGCATACCGTTCGACGCGGTGATCTCGGTGGCCGAGGCGAACGTGTTCAAGCCGCACCGGGCGACCTACGAGATGGCGGCGCGCAGGCTGGGTGTGACGATGGATCAGGTGCTGTTCGTGGCGAATCACGAGTTCGACTGTGTCGGCGCCAAGGCGGCTGGCATGCGCACCGCGTTCATCGACCGCCGCCGTCGTCCGTTCGCGCACTGGCCGTATCAGCCGGACCTGATCGTGTCCAGCATGACCGAGCTGGCCGAGCTGATGGCCTGACCGGGGTTGGGGCCGTTCCGTTCGGCCGGCTCATGCTCTATGCACGGTCCGGAATACGCAGAAGGGGAACGGGATGCCGAACGCCACTCGCCGAACGATCGCTCGCCTGGGTCTGGCGGCCCCTGCCCTGGCGGTGCTGCCGCGGCGGTTGCACGCCGCCGACGCGCCGGTGAGGATCGGCGCGCCGTACCCGCTGACAGGGGGTGCCGCATCGGCCGGCATTTCAGTGAAGCAGGCGATCGAGGTCGCCGTCGATATCATCAACAACCCGCACCCCGAGTTGCCCAACCTACCGCTGGCGACTGGCGCCGGATTGCCTGGTCTGGGCGGGCGCAAGGTGGAGGTCGTTTTTGCCGACCACCAGGGCAATCCGGCGATCGCGCAGAGCGAGGCGCTTCGTCTGATCACCCAGAACAAGGTCGTCGCCCTGGCTGGTTGCTACCAATCGAGCTGCACGTTGACCGCCAGCGCGGTGGCCGAACGATACGGCATCCCTTTCATGGCCAGCGAGTCGTCGGCCCCGAGCCTGACGCAACGTGGCTTCAAATGGTTCTTTCGACCGACGCCGATCGGCACGGATTTCGGCGCGGCGTATGCGTCGTTCCTGACCGAGCGCAAGACGGCGGGGTTCAAGATCGACAAGGTTGCAGTGGTCAATGAGAATACCGAATACGGCAGTTCGACGGGCGATGCGATCGTTGCCGCGTTAGCCGACAAGGGGCTGAAGGTCGATCCTCGGATCGCGTATAACGCCAACTCCAGCGATGTCAGCGCGCAGGTCTTGCAATTGAAAAGCGCTGCGGTGGATGCAGTGATCTTCGTCAGTTACACATCGGACTCGATTTTATTCATGAAGACGATGCACACGTTGAACTGGAAGCCTCCGGTGTTGATCGGGGATGATTCCGGGTTTTCCGACAATGCGTTCATCGAGGCAGTGAGTGATCTGGCGCAGGGTGCGATCAACCGCAGTTCGTTCGACATCGGCAAGCCCGGTTCGGCGTCGTATGTGGTGAACGGACTTTATCAGAAGCACGCCGGGCACGCGCTGGACGATACCTCGGCGCGCGGCATGCAGGGTTTCCTGGCGCTGATGGACGCGATCGACCGGGCGGGGTCAACGGTGCCGGCCAAGATCCAGGCGGCGTTGGTGAGCCAGGATTTGAAGCCGGAACAACTGATGATCGGCTACGACGGCATCAAATACGACGCGAAGGGGCAGAATACCCTGGCGGCGACATTGCTTGTGCAATTGGAGGGCAAGAAATACGTCCCCGTCTGGCCCGACAAGTCCGCGGTGCAGCCAGTCGCCTTGCCATTCAAGGGCTGGAGCTGAGCGGCTAGGCTTTGGCACGTGGTCCGTCGGGGCTTCACCGGCCGCGCCGAGGCATTGTGGATGTCGGGGGCAGCATGGCGATGGGGGGCATGGCGATGACGATGCGAATGTTCAGAGCGGCTGCCTTGATGGTCATCGGTCTTGCCGCGGTAAGTCCTGGCCGGTCGATCGCCGCCGTCGCGGAATATAACGCGGTGATCGTCAAGACTTTCCCGCACGATCCGAACGCCTTTACCGAGGGACTGCTCTACCAGGACGGTTTCCTGTATGAGAGTACTGGGCGGAACGGGACGTCTTCGATCCGCAAGGTCGCGCTGGATAGCGGCGCGGTGCTGCAGCAATACGATCTCGATCCAAAATACTTCGGCGAAGGTATCGTCACCTGGAAAGACCGGCTGGTTGGTTTGACCTACAAGGCGGAGACCGGATTTGTATACGATCTGAGCAGTTTCAGGCCGATGTCGGATTTCCACTACAGCGGCGAAGGCTGGGGCATGACCAAGGATGACACCGATCTGTTCATGAGCGACGGGACCAGCGACCTGCGCGTGCTCGATCCGGCGAACGAGAGCGAGATCGGCCGCATCCACGTGACGTGCGAGGGCCGCCCGATCAAGAACATCAACGAACTGGAATGGATCAAAGGCGAGATCTACGCCAATATCTGGCTGACCAGCGAGATCGTGCGGATCGACCCGAGGACCGGAGTGGTCGATGGGCTTATCGATGTCAGCAACCTGTTGACCCTGGCCTCGCAGTATCGGGCGGTGGATGTGGCGAACGGCATCGCTTATGACGCGGCGGGCGATCGGATGTTCGTCACCGGCAAGCTTTGGCCTTCATTGTATCAGATCACGCTGTCACCGCGGCAGAGCGGGGCTGATCCGTGCCACGGCTTGCCGTGACGCGGATCGCGCCGTCTTCGCCGAGGGGGTGTGGGTGCGGGTGACAAGTGACGGGTGCCGGTGATTGGGACCAACCTGGCCTGTGGCGCCGGATGTCTGCTGGACGGTGCGACCTAGGCTGGGGTCGAAGCTGTTGCTTGCCGCTGGCGCCGGATTTAGCCTACGCTGCGGTGCGGCAGGACCATTGCCATTCGTTCATTCAGCAGGCAAAAAGGTCCATTGTGCCCGCGCGCACCCCGCAACGGCAAATATGTTACGCCAAGGAAAGTCGTGGCTATGCAGAAGGATGTCAGACAAGGCCTGTACGATCCGCAAAACGAGCATGACGCTTGTGGCGTCGGCTTCGTGGTGAACATCAAGGGCCGAAAATCCCATGACATCATCAACCAGGGTCTGAAAATCCTGGAGAACCTCGATCACCGCGGCGCGGTCGGGGCTGATCCTCTGGTGGGTGACGGCGCCGGCATCCTGATCCAGATGCCGGATGCATTGCTGAACGACTGGGCACGCACCAACGGCAAGTCGCTGCCGGCCGCCGGCCGCTATGCGGTGGCGATGTGCTTCCTGCCGCGCGACGCCGCCGCGCGTGAGCACGTGATCCAGCATTTCGAGCAGGTGGTGGCCAAGGAAGGCCAAACCATTGTTGGCTGGCGCGACGTGCCAACCAACCTGACCGGGCTCGGCAAGACCGTCATCGAAACCATGCCGGTGATCCGCCAGGCGATCGTCGGGTCGAGCATGTCGATCCGCGACCAGGCGGCGTTCGAGCGCAAGATCCTGGCGATCCGCAAGCAGATCCTGAACAACCTGCGTGCGCTGGCCGAGAAGCGGAAAATTCCCGGCGTGACGGAACTCTACATGCCGTCGTTCTCGACCCGTACGGTGGTCTACAAGGGCCTGCTGCTGGCGACCCAGGTCGGCAACTTCTACCAGGATCTGCTGAACCCGCTGACGACCTCGGCACTGGCGCTGGTGCATCAGCGTTTTTCCACCAACACGTTCCCATCCTGGAAGCTGGCGCATCCGTATCGCTTCCTGGCGCATAATGGCGAGATCAACACCGTTCGCGGCAACGTCAACTGGATGTATGCGCGGCGGCGGTCGATGGAATCCGACTTGATCGGGCCGGACCTGAACAAGATGTGGCCGATCATCCCGCACGGGCAATCCGACACCGCCTGTATCGACAACGCGCTGGAGATCCTGGTGGCCGGCGGCTACTCGCTGTCGCATGCGATGATGATGCTGATCCCGGAAGCCTGGGCGCACGATCCGCTGATGGATCCGGAACGCAAGGCGTTCTACGAGTATTACGCCGCGCTGATGGAGCCGTGGGACGGGCCGGCGGCGATCGCCTTCACCGATGGCCGCCAGATCGGCGCCACACTGGATCGCAACGGGCTGCGCCCGGCGCGCTATGTCATCACCGACGACGACTACGTCATCCTGGCCTCGGAATCCGGCGTGCTGGCGGTGCCGGAGGAAAAGATCGTCCGCAAGTGGCGGCTGCAGCCCGGCCGGATGCTACTGATCGACCTGGAAGAAGGCCGCATCATCGACGACGCCGAGATCAAGCAGAAGCTGGCGCGCGAACACCCCTACGCGGAATGGCTGAAACAGACCCAGTACAAGCTGGAGGAACTGCCCGAAAGCGAGGAGCAGCGCGCGCTGCCCCGGCCGAACGATCTGGACGCTTTGCTGCACTACCAGCAGGCGTTCGGCTACACCCAGGAAGACATCCAGTTCTTCCTGCAGCCGATGGCCGCGCTTGGCGACGACCCGGTGGGCTCGATGGGCACCGACACGCCGCTGGCGGTGCTGTCGGACAAGCCGAAGTTGTTGTTCAACTACTTCAAGCAGAACTTCGCCCAGGTCACCAATCCGCCGATCGATCCGATCCGCGAGGAACTGGTGATGTCGCTGGTCTCCATCATCGGGCCACGGCCCAACCTGCTGGGGCATCATGCCGGCAACTACCTGCGCCTGGAGGTTGCCCAGCCGATCCTGACCAACACCGACCTGGAGAAAATCCGCGACATCGACAATGTCGCCGGCGGCGCGTTCCGCACCCGCACGATCGACATCACCTGGCCGGCGGCTGACGGCGCCGAGGGCATGGAGAAGGCGATCTCGCGGGTCTGCCAGGAGGCGACCGAGGCGGTGCTGGCCGATTACACCATCCTGATCCTGTCGGACCGCGAAGTCGGCGAGGGCCGCATCCCGATCCCGTCGCTGCTGGCCACCGCTTCGGTGCACAACCACCTGATCCGCCAAGGCCTGCGCATGAGCACCGGCATCGTGGTGGAAACCGGCGAAGCGCGTGAGGTGCATCATTTCTGCGTGCTGGCCGGTTATGGGGCCGAGGCGATCAACCCCTATTTGGCGTTCGAAACGCTGGAGCAGATCCGGGTCCGGTCGAAGATGACCGCCTCGGCCGCCGAGGTGAAGAAGAACTACCTGAAGGCGGTCGGCAAGGGCGTCATGAAGGTGATGTCCAAGATGGGCATCTCCACCTATCAGTCGTATTGCGGCGCACAGATCTTCGACGCGGTCGGGCTGAGCTCGGCGTTCGTCGAGCGCTGCTTCACCCGCACCGCGACCACGATCGAGGGCGTCGGTTTCACCGAGATCGCCCAGGAAGCCGTCGCGCGCCACCGCTCGGCCTATGGCAACAATCCGATCTATCGCGGCATGCTGGACGTCGGCGGCGATTACGCCTTCCGGCTGCGCGGCGAGGCGCATGCCTGGACGCCGGACTCGGTCGCCAAGTTGCAGCACGCGGTGCGTGGCGACCTGCCCGAAGAGTTCCACGCCTTCACCCGCACGATCAACGATCAGAGCGAGCGCCTGCTGACCATTCGCGGCCTGATGGACCTGAAGTTCGCACCGACCCCGGTGCCGTTGGCCGAGGTCGAAACGGCGAAAGATATCGTCAAGCGTTTTGCCACCGGGGCGATGAGCTTCGGGTCGATCTCGCGCGAAGCCCACACCACGCTGGCGGTCGCGATGAACCGGATCGGCGGCAAGTCGAACACCGGCGAGGGCGGCGAGGAATCCGATCGCTACGTCCGGTTGCCGAACGGCGATTCGCAGCGGTCGGCGATCAAGCAGGTGGCGTCCGGCCGGTTCGGGGTGACGACCGAATACCTAGTCAACGCCGACGACATCCAGATCAAGATGGCGCAAGGCGCCAAGCCCGGCGAGGGCGGCCAATTGCCCGGCCATAAGGTGGACCGCAACATTGCCCGCGTGCGCTATTCGACGCCGGGGGTTGGCCTGATCTCGCCGCCGCCGCACCACGACATCTACTCGATCGAGGATCTGGCGCAACTGATCCATGATCTGAAGAACGCCAATGGGCAGGCGCGGATTTCGGTCAAACTGGTGGCTGAGGTCGGCGTCGGCACCGTCGCCGCCGGCGTGTCCAAGGCGCGGGCGGATCACGTCACGATCTCAGGGTTCGAGGGGGGCACCGGTGCCAGCCCGTTGACCTCGCTGACCCATGCCGGTTCGCCTTGGGAAATCGGCCTGGCGGAAACCCAGCAGACCCTGGTGCTAAACGAACTGCGCTCGCGTATCGCGGTGCAGGTCGATGGCGGCCTGCGCACCGGCCGCGACGTGGTGATCGGGGCACTGCTCGGCGCCGACGAGTTCGGTTTTTCCACCGCACCATTGATCGCCGCGGGCTGCATCATGATGCGCAAGTGCCACCTGAACACCTGCCCGGTTGGCATCGCGACGCAGGACCCGGTGCTGCGCAAGCGCTTCACCGGCACCCCCGAACACGTCATCAATTTCTTCTTCTTCATCGCCGAGGAAGTGCGCGCATTGATGGCCAGGCTGGGCTTCCGCACGTTCAATGAAATGATCGGCCAGGTTGGCAAGCTGGACCCGCGCAGAGCGGTGGAGCACTGGAAGGCACACGGTGTCGATCTCAGCCGGATCCTGTATCAGCCGGAGCTGAAACCGGGCGTCGGCACCCACCACAGCGAAGCGCAGAACCACCACCTCGACAAGGCGATGGATCAGGTGCTGATCCGCGAGGCCGCGTCCGCATTGGAACAGCAGATGCCGGTGCGGCTGGAGTATCCGATCCGCAACGTGCACCGCACCGTCGGTGCCATGCTGTCGGGCGAGGTCGCGCGCAGATATGGCCATGCCGGTTTGCCGGAGGACACCATCTCGGTCCATCTCGATGGCAACGCCGGCCAGAGTTTCGGCGCGTTCCTGGCGCGCGGCGTGTCACTGTATCTGAGCGGTGATGCCAACGACTATGTCGGCAAGAGCCTATCCGGTGGTCGCGTGGTGGTGCGCCAGCCGGCGAACGCCAAGCGCGATCCGGCCAAGAACATCATCGTGGGCAATACGGTGCTGTATGGTGCGATTGCCGGAGAGGCGTATTTCCAGGGGGTTGCCGGCGAACGGTTCGCGGTGCGCAACTCCGGCGCCGTGGCGGTGGCCGAGGGCTGTGGCGACCATGGCTGCGAGTACATGACCGGCGGCGTGGTGGTGGTGCTGGGCGAAACCGGACGCAACTTCGCCGCCGGCATGTCCGGCGGCGTCGCCTATGTCTACGACGAAAATGCCCGGTTCAGCCGGCTCTGCAACATGGCCGGCGTCGAGCTGGAAGCGGTCGGCGTGGCAGAGCTCGGACTTGCCGACGAACCGGGTCGGCCGCGGCAACGCGGTGCCAGTGTCGATGACAGCGGCATGGGTGATCCGCTGCGCTTCGACGCCGAACGGCTGCGCATCGTGGTCGAGCGGCATTTGCTGTTCACCGGCAGTGCCAAGGCGCGGGCGTTGCTGGAGGACTGGGAAGGCTCGTTGTCGCGGTTCGTCAAGGTGATGCCGCGCGATTACAAGCGCGCCTTGCTGGAGCTGCAAGCCGAGGCCACCGCCGCGGTCGCCGCCGAGTAGTCAGGCCACGCTGGCGGACCACTCCGCGCGCGCGGCGGTCGGGAACCATCGGCGGCGGTGCAGCCGGCCAGGGCACAGGACAAACGGTCGATGCGGCATGGATGAATGCTCGCGAGCGGCCATGTGGAGACGATGATGGGTAAGGTAACCGGCTTCCTGGAAATCGAGCGGCACGACCGGGTTTACGAAAAAACCGAGCGCCGACTGAAATCGTTCGGCGAATTCGTCAAGCCGCTGCCGCCCGAGGAGCTTAATGCGCAGGCGGCGCGCTGCATGGATTGCGGCATTCCGTTCTGTCACACCGGGTGCCCGGTCAACAACCAGATCCCTGACTGGAACAACCTGGTTTACAACGACCAGTGGCAGCAGGCGCTGATCAACCTGCACTCGACCAACAACTTTCCGGAATTCACCGGGCGGATCTGCCCGGCTCCGTGTGAGGCGGCGTGTACGCTGAACATCGACGACAACCCGGTCACCATCAAGACGATCGAGTGTGCCATCGTCGATCGCGGCTGGGAGGAAGGCTGGATCGTGCCGGTGCCACCGACGGCCAAGACCGGCAAGACGGTCGCGGTGGTCGGGTCCGGGCCGGCTGGAATGGCCTGCGCGCAACAACTGGTTCGGGTCGGTCATGCGGTGACGCTGATCGAGCGGCAGGACCGCATCGGCGGTCTGCTGCGCTACGGCATTCCCGACTTCAAGATGGCAAAGCATCTGGTCGATCGCCGGATCGACCAGATGGCGGCCGAAGGGGTGACGTTCCGCACCAATACCGAGGTCGGCCGCGATGTTTCCATCGACCAGTTGCTGGCCGAGTTCGATGCCGTCGTGCTGTCCGGGGGCGCGGAATGGCCGCGCAACCTGGACATCACCGGGCGTGATCTGAACGGTATCCATTATGCGATGGATTTCCTGATCCAGCAGAACAAGCGCGGTGCCGGCGACGATGAGACGGCGGCGGCGCCCGAGGGCGGCATCAGCGCCAAGGGCAGGCACGTCATCGTAGTTGGCGGCGGTGACACCGGATCGGACTGCATCGGCACCTCGGCGCGCCAGGGCGCGGCCTCGATCACCCAGATCGAGATCCTGCCGAAGCCGCCGGTGAAGGAGAACAAGGCGCTGGTCTGGCCGGACTGGCCGGTCAAGCTGCGGTCCTCGCACGCGCACGACGAGGGGGTGGAACGGGACTGGGGGGTCCTGACCAAGCACGCCGTCGGCAAGGACGGCAGGATAACGGCGTTGGAATGTGTTCGCGTCGAGTGGCAGCGCACGCCGGACAACCGCATGACGATGCAGGAAGTCCCCGGCAGCGATTTCCGGATCAAGGCCGATCTCGTGCTGTTGGCGATGGGGTTCCTGGGGCCGCGGCGCGGCGCGCTGCTGGACCAGGCGGGGTTGGAGCTGGACCAACGCGGCAACGTGCTGGCGAACACGGTGGAATACCGGACCTCCCGGGAGGCGCTGTTTGCCGCCGGGGACATGCGGCGCGGGCAGTCGCTGGTGGTCTGGGCGATCCGCGAGGGGCGCCAGTGCGCCCGGTCGGTGGACCAGTTCCTGATGGGGACGAGCAGCTTGCCGCGGTAGCGGGGCAGCGTCGGCGGATGCTGCGCCCTGGTCCGTCCGCCGATGGATACGCTGGCCAATGTTCATGTCTTTGTCATCCAACAGGGCGCCCCGTGGCCTAAACAAGATCATCAGTAAAAAAGATCTGCCAGGGGTCGAACATGCAGAAGCAACCGCAACGCAACCACGCGCTGGCGGCAGTATTGGCTGCGGTTATCGCCGCAGCCCTGTCGCCCGCCGCAGACGCGGCCGATGCCCCCGCCGCATCCGCGGGTAACGCCAAGGACTGCCCGAACGATGGCGTGGTTCGCTTCGGCGTGGAGCCGTTCGATACCAACGCCAAGCTGGTTCCGATCTACGACCACATCGGCAAGTTGCTGGGCGAAAAGATCGGCTGCCAGGTGAAGATCTATATCGCCACCAACTACAACGCCGAGATCGAGGCGATGCGCAGCGGCAAGCTCGAAATGGGCGAGTTCGGTCCGCTGGGTTATGTATTGGCGCACCAGGTGGCCAAGGCCCAGGCGGTCGCCGCGTTCGCGGGCAAGGACGGCAAGCCCGATACCTACTGGGCCAGTCTGGTCACCTACCCCGGGTCGGGCATCAAGACGGTGGCGGAGATACGCGGCCATTCCTTCGCGTTCTCCGACCCGGCATCGACCTCGGGCCACCTGTTTCCGGCCTATGGGCTGCGCAAGGCCGGCATCGATCCCGACAAGGACATCAAGGCGCTCTACGCCGGTAGCCACACCGCGTCATACGAGGCGCTATACAACCACAAGGTGGACGCGGGCGAACTCAACAGTGAGCAGTTGCAGTCGGCGACACAGCGCGGTCACTACAAGGACGGCGAGCTGGTGTTCCTGTGGAAGTCCAACCCGATCCCGACCGACCCGATCACCGTGCGCGGTAACCTGTCGCCGGAATTCAAGGCGCGTGTCACCCAGGCGTTGCAGACGCTCGACCTCAGCGCGCTGCCCGAGGCCGACCGCAAGATCATGGGGCTGGGCGGCGAACGCTTCGTGCCGCAGACCGACGCTGCCTATGACGGCGTCCGCGACCTGGTGAAGACGTTGCATATCGACCTGGACAAACTGAGCTGAACCGGCCGGCGATGGACCACCCGTCGGACGTGCGTTTGTCGGTGCGCGGGCTGACGCTGTGCTATCCGAACGGCACGCAGGCCTTGCGCGGCATCGATCTGGAGGTGCGGGCCGGGGAACTGCTGGTTGTGCTCGGCGGCAACGGATGCGGCAAGACCACGCTGCTGCGTTGCATTACACGCGCATTGCGGCCAGGCAGCGGCGAGGTCTGGCTGGGCGGGCGCAATCTGGCGGATCTGAATGGGCTGCAACTGCGCCAGGCGCGCCAGGTGCTGGCGCTGATCGGCCAGCACGCGGCGCTAGTGCGGCGGCGCAGCGTCACGGCCAACGTGGTCTGCGGCGCCCTGGCTCGGCACAAGACGGCGTGGACCGCGCTGGGCGGCCTTCCGGCATCGGAGCTGCCGGGCGCGCTCGCCTGCTTGCGGCAGGTCGGGCTGGCCCACCTGGCGGACCGACGCGCGGGGACCCTGTCGGGCGGCCAGGCGCAACGCGTGGCGATCGCGCGCGCCTTGCTGCAGCACCCGCTTGTCGTGCTGGCGGACGAGCCGGTCGCCAGCCTCGACCCCGAGGCGGCCAACGACATCATGCGGCTGCTGCGCCGGCTGGCGCATGACGAGGGTCTGGCGGTGCTCTGCGTGCTGCATCAGGTCGACCTGGCGTTTGCCTATGCCGACCGCGTTGTCGGCATGCGCGACGGTAGCATTGCGTTCGATCGTCAGCGCGCCCGACTAGCGGTCGACGAGGTCAATGGTCTCTACACCGCGCGGGCAGCATGAGCGCCAACAATCCCGGCATGGTTCCCGAGATAACGGGCATCGCCACGCCCGGCTGGGCACGCTCGCTGGCGATCGCCCTGCGCGCGGTGTTCGTCGTCCTGGCGATGGCCGTGGTGGTGCAGGCGCTGATCGTCGTGCAGGCCCGGCCACAGGATCTGGTCAGCGGGTTCCACGGCATGGTGGACATTGTCCGCCGGTCCATGCCGCCCGACTTTTCGGCGCTGCCCGATGCCGCGTGGCCGACACTGGAGACGCTCGATATCGGCCTGTTCGGCACCGTCATGGGCATCATCCTGGCGCTGCCGCTGTCGGTGCTGGCCGCCGCCAACGTGACGCCATCGCGATGGCTATACTATCTGGCGCGCGGCGTCATCGGGTTCACCCGGTCGGTGCCCGACCTGGTGTGGGCGCTGCTGTTCGTGACCGCGGTCGGGCTGGGTCCGTTTCCCGGCGGCCTTGCGCTGGCGGTTCATTCCGTCGGCATGCTGGGTCGGTTGTTCGCCGAAACGATCGAGAATATGGACATGGCGCCGATCGACGCGCTGTCACTGACTGGCGCCAGCCGGCTACAAGTGTTCACCCATGGCGTGATGCCGTCGGTGCTGCCGGCGCTGGCCGGTATCGGGCTTTATCGCCTCGATGAGAATATCCGCTCGTCGCTGGTATTGGGCTTCGTCGGGGCTGGCGGCATCGGGTTCCAGCTTCTGACGGCGATGAACCTGTTCCAGTATCGGCAGGTGTCGTTGCTGCTGATCATCGTTTTCGTTATCGTTTTTTTGGCGGAACGGCTGTCGGCGATCTGCCGCGAGCGGTTGGCCTAACTAATCCAGCGCCCCGGCTGGGCCGCATCGTCGATTTCAGGTAAAGCACCGCGGATGTCCGACACCGCTGCCCCTGAACAATTCGACGTCGCCTACCTGCTGCTGAGCGGCACGACGACCGCGAGCCGAGCAGCGGAATTGTTGCGGGGTCTGCTGGCGCTCGGGTTCCGGAGCGTGATAGCGTTGCCGACACTGAATGCGTCACGCATCATCGCGCCGCGCGAACTCGCGGATATCGAAGGCGTGCAGGTCGTCGAGTCTTACTTCGACCAGGCGATCCGCCCGCGGCCACCGCGCGGCGTGGTGATGTTCGCGCCGTGCAGCTTCAATTCTCTCAATAAGCTGGCAAGCGGCATTGCCGATAACCTCGCGTTGTCGGTCGCGGCGGAGGCGATCGGGCGCGGCACGCCGGTGATCGTCGGCCCATCGCTGAACCAGCCGCTGTTGGACCACCCCGTCGCTCAGGCCTCGCTGGCAACGCTCGCGCGATGGGGCGTGACCGTCATCGCGCCGGTCGATGACGGCCGCGGACCGCGGCTCGCGCCATCGGAGGAGCTGCTCAGCGTCGCCCGGCGCTTCGCTTGCGGCGAATGACCCATTCGCTTGAGCCTCGCCCGGTTTGCGGTGATTTTCCACGTGCTACGGTAGTGACACCAAACGTAGGGATTGACCGACGGTTGGATGCCGGATCTATAATCACTAGGCCAAAGTAAATGTCATTTTTGTTCCTATAACACAATAGATACCGCCATATCAAGTGACGGTCTTCTAGCATAACGCGAACGCACCAAAACCATTAAAAATTCTCCGTGGTTTCTAGACAATGAGCAACGGTCTCCGCCAGCTTCAGGCCGCACCGTTCTGTAAGTATAAGGAGTTGAGTGCATAAGCCGAAATCTACGCCTTCTGATGTAGCAGTTTCCGAAGCTCCCCCAGCCGCGACAAATTTATCAGCTCTTTGATTTCCAATCTCTTTTGCTCAGAAAAAAACCTCCCAATGGTTGAATTAACATCTCGATAGTCAATCCTTGTGATACCCGCGTCAACGGCCAACTCAATCTCTGAACTCAAGTTGTAATCAGGTATCAAAATCAGCCCGACACCAGATTTCAGGCATTCCCGCTCTATAGCGCGTCTTTTAACATTTGTTGAGTCAAATATAGATTTACTATCTCCGTGAGGGACTATAACAAGATATGACAACTGGGCCATACGCTGGTGAGCGGCTGCCTCTGCAACCGCATCAGTATCGACTACATCGCTCCGCTCAATTTCATACGATCTAAGAATGAACTCATCTTGAACGACATATTCGAACCGCTGTACTGTAAGTGCCAGTACGTCAGGTCGCGACCACTTACCTCCTGGAGCGCTGCCTTTATGGGCAGTCTGTTCGACAACTGCATCTTGGAAGTCCTGCTTGAGTTGTTTCTCCAGCTTTTCGACGACTAGCGGATAGTGGTCTTTTTCAAACTTTAGAGTTTGAAATTTGTTCGTTGGTTCACTCACCTCGTCGAGGGGGTCCTCCAAAAGATAAACAGAACCGCCTTTGCCACGCCCAATCTCTACCAGCCCTTCCTCAACTAAGTTCTTGCGAACGCGAAAATATTTTTCTTCCTGCCAGCCCAAGTTCTCGCGAAGTGTCTTGTTTCCAGCGCTATCGCCGAGTTGTTGGAGTCTTTTCACGAAGAAATCCGTATCCGTCGTCCTTGGCATCAAATCCTCGCTGACAATAAGGCTGCCGAGGCCGGGTAGGATTCGGTCGGCGACTTACTTTCTTATCCTGGATCTATACTAGGCTACGGCCGGCAGGCGACTATAGTCGCGGACGCCCCAGAAGTAACGGCGCAGCCGATGCATCGGGATGTCGGTGCTATCCGGACGTCCCGACCGCGGTATCCCACCAGGGACACACCCCGGCCATCCGGTTGTAGTTGCCGTCGATCACCTGCAGCGGCTCACGCTTGCCGTCGGCCGCCGCTTTCAGGCGCATGTCGCGCGCCTGCCGGCGCTGATCCTCTGGCAGCCAGGCACGGTCGTGACCCCACAGGCTAGGGCCCACGGTCACCTCGTTCGGCGTCCAGTCACCGGGCGTGACGACCTTGCCGCCCCAGCCGTATTCCAGCATGAAGCCGCCCGGCGAGCGCAGATAGTACGAGGTGACCGCGTCATTCGGATGGCGGCCCAGCGTGGTGGCGATTTTTTCCGGCTCACCGAGCGCGATGTCATAGCCCTGGCCGACGTCGTCGAGCGAAAACAGCTCCACCATCAGATGGTGCAGGTCTTGCCGCCCGGTCTCGATCAGGGCCACCGAGTGGTGCCGCGGATTGGTGTGCATGAAATAGGCTCGGAATGGCGTGCTGATGTAATCGCTGACGCCGAAGCCAAGCAGGTCCTGGTAGAAACCCAGCAGGTCGTCGATGTTCTTCACATGGAACACCACGTGCCCCATCCCGAGCGCGCCGGTCCTGAAGCCGGAGATGGTGCGTCCGGGGCGGAACGGCTGGTCGGCGACGGCGGCGCCCCAGAACGCCTCCAGGTGATTGCCGCCGGGGTCGTCGAAGCTGATCAGTTGCTGGACGAAGCGTTGATCGGCCAGGGATTTCGGTTCGTGCCTGACAGCGACTCCGGCCGCATCGAGCCGGGCGGCCAGGGATTGTAATGCGGCGGCGTCGGCGACCTCGAAGCCGAAGTAGCGTTCCCCCTCGGCGAGCGAGCGATCCACCACCAGGCGCTGGGTGCGATCGTCCATTCGGAAGGCGCGGGCGGTATTGCCGCGCTCTATCATCTGCATGCCAAGCCAGTCGGTGGCGAATGTCGTCCAGTCGGTGAGGTCCGAAGCACCGACGCCCATGTAGCCAAGGCCGCGGATTTCCATTGTTGTTCCTCCTGGTCGCGTCGCGGCGAGAGTTTCCGCCGCTACTGCTTTCGTGCGCGATCGATCAGCTTAACAGCGAGCGCGGCTATGGCAATGGGTTACCCACGACCAGGCCGCCGCCCCATAAGGTGCGCGCCAGGGCCGCCTCCCCCGATTGCGGTCCGCTGGCGGAGCGTCGCGGCAGGCGAACGGGTATCCCCCGGCTTGACCACGCCGGCCAGGATTGACCAAAGTGTTAAAAGCGGGATCGTCCACGGGCACCGGCTTAGCGCCGGGTGAAAGCCTCTGGCGACCCGACGCGTAGAGCGACACCACGAAAGGGAAAGCGATGCCTCAGGTCAGCCTGACGGTCAACGGCAAGCAGCACACGGTAGAGGTGGAAGGACGCACCCTGCTGGTGGAACTGCTGCGCGAGAAACTCGGCCTTACCGGGACCCATATCGGCTGCGATACCAGCCAGTGCGGCGCCTGCGTCGTGCACGTGGACGGCATCTCGGCGAAGGCCTGCACCATGCTGGCGCTGCAGGCCGACGGCACCAGCGTGCTGACGATCGAGGGCCTCGCCGCGGCGGACGGCACACTGCATCCGATGCAGGAGATGTTCCGGGAACACCACGCCCTGCAATGCGGCTTCTGTACCCCCGGGATGGTGATGACAGCGGTCGACCTGGTGCAGGCGCATCCGGACGGATTGACCGAGAAGGAAATCCGCGAAGGCCTGGAAGGCAATCTGTGCCGCTGCACCGGCTACCACAATATCGTCAAGGCGATCGCCGCCGCACATCCGTTGATGCACGCCAAAGCGGCCGAATAATGCGCCGCGGCCGATAAAAAAAACGGGGGAACACATATGGGATTCGAGGGCATCGGCGCAGCCGTTCGTCGCAAGGAGGATCTCCGCTTCCTGAGCGGCAGGGGCAACTACACCGACGACATCAATCGCCCCGGGCAATTGCACGCTATCATCAAGCGATCGGACCGGCCGCACGCCACGATCAACGCCATCGACATCGCGCAGGCCTCCGCCGCGCCGGGCGTGGTGAGGGTGTTCGTCGGCGCCGACATGGCGGCGGAAAACATCGGCGGGCTGCCGTGCGGCTGGCAGATCCACAACAAGGACGGCTCCCCGATGGCCGAACCGTCGCATCCGGTGCTGGCGGTGGGCAAGGTGCGCCATGTCGGCGACCCGGTCGCGGTGGTGATCGCGGAGACCAAGCAGGCGGCAAAGAACGCCGCCGAGTTGATCGAGATCGACTACACCGACCTGCCGGCGGTGGCCAATCTGACCGACGCGGTCGCCGCCGGCGCGGTTGAGGTGCATGACGGCGCTGCGGGGAACCTTTGTTACGACTGGGTGATCGGCGACAAGGCGGTGGTAGACGGCGTGTTTGCCAACGCCGCGCACGTGGTGAAACTGGACCTGACCAATAACCGGCTGATCCCGAACGCGCTGGAGCCGCGCGTCGCGCTGGGTGATTTCGATCCGTCCTCGGGCGATTTCACGCTCTACACCACCAGCCAGAACCCGCATGTGATCCGGCTGTTGATGGGCGCCTTTGTGCTGCACATCCCGGAGAACAAGCTGCGGGTGGTGGCGCCCGATGTTGGCGGCGGTTTCGGATCGAAGATCTATCACTACGCGGAAGAGGCCATCGTCACCTGGGCCGCCGGCAAGCTGCGCCGCCCGGTGAAGTGGACAGCCGAACGCAGCGAAAGCTTCATGAGCGACGCGCATGGCCGCGACCACGTCAGTACTGCCGAGATGGCGCTGGATAGCGAGGGGCATTTCCTTGGCCTGCGCATTACCACGCTGGCGAACATGGGCGCCTACCTGTCCACCTTCGGTCCGGCGGTGCCGACCTATCTTTACGCCACGCTGCTGGCCGGGGTGTACAAGACTCCGGTGATCTACTGCAACGTCAAGGCGGTGTTCACCAATACCGTGCCGGTGGATGCCTATCGCGGCGCCGGCCGGCCGGAAGCGACCTTCCTGCTGGAGCGGCTGGTCGATGTCATCGCCCACGACACCGGCATCGACCGGATCGAACTGCGGCGCAAGAACTTCATCCCGGTCGATGGCTTCCCATACCAGACCCCGGTCGCGCTGCAGTACGACAGCGGCGACTACCAGACCACGCTGAAGGTCGGCCTGAAGAACGCCGATTGGGATGGTTTCGCGGTGCGTCGCGCCGAGGCCAAGGCGCGCGGCAAGCTGCGCGGCATCGGTATTTCCACCTATGTCGAGGCCTGCGGCATCGCACCTTCGGCGGTGGTCGGGTCGCTGGGCGCGCGGGCCGGCCTGTATGAGGTGGCGGAAATCCGGGTTCATCCGACCGGCAGCGTCACCGTGTTCACCGGCACGCATAGTCATGGCCAGGGACACGAAACCACCTTCGCGCAACTCGTGGTCGATCAGCTCGGAGTGCCATTCGACCAGGTCGAGGTCGTGCATGGCGACACCGCCAAGATACCCTTCGGCATGGGCACCTATGGCAGCCGCAGTTTACCGGTTGGCGGATCGGCCATGGTCAAGGCGATGGACAAGGTCATCGCCAAGGGCAAGAAGATCGCCGCGCATCTGATGGAAGCCTCGGTCGGGGACATCGAGTTCAAGGACAACACCTTCCGCGTTGCCGGCACCGACAAGTCGAAGACGCTGACCGACATCTCGCTGGCCGCCTACGTGCCGCACAACTACCCGATCGAGGAACTGGAACCGGGGCTCGACGAGACCGCGTTCTACGATCCGAAGAACTTCACCTTCCCCGGCGGCTGCCACATTGCCGAGGTGGAGATCGATCCGGAAACCGGTTCTGTGGAAATGGTCAACTTCACCGCGGTCGATGATGTGGGCCGTGTGGTCAACCCGATGATCGTCGAGGGCCAGGTGCAGGGCGGCGTCGCCCAGGGCATTGGCCAGGCGTTGATGGAGGCGTGCAACTACGACCCGAGCGGGCAACTGCTGTCGGGATCGTTCATGGACTACACGATGCCGCGGGCGAACGACATTCCCCAACTATCGGTCGCCACCGAGAACACCATGTGCACGCACAACCCGCTGGGGTCCAAGGGCTGCGGCGAGGTCGGTGCGATCGGCTCTCCGCCGGCGGTGATCAATGCGGTGGTGGATGCGCTGAAGGATTACGGCGTGCGGCATCTGGACATGCCGGCGACGGGGGCCAAGCTGTGGTCCATCATCCAGGGTGCGCAGCCGCGGATGGCGGCGGAATAGACCGGCCGCCGACCCGCGCCGGATGCGCTTGGCCCCGGTCGGCGGGAAGCAGAACGCCGCAATGGCGGCGAGACTGACGGGCCGAAAACTTCGGCCAGTATGAAGAGGCAGAGGGAATATTTCGATGTACGATTTCGCCTATCAGAAGCCCGGCAGCCTGGCGGATGCGGTGAAAATCCTGTCCGACGATCTGGAAGCAAAGGCACTCGCCGGCGGCCAGACCTTCATTCCAGTGCTGAAGCAACGGTTGAACAAGCCGTCCACGGTGATCGACCTGGCCAAGCTGGGACTGACCGGCATCACCGTTGCCGGTGACAAGGTGACTATCGGCGCGATGACCACGCACGCCGCTATCGCCAGCAATCCCGACATCAAGGCCAAGATTCCCGGTCTGCAGCATCAGGCCTCGTTGATCGGCGACGAGGCGGTGCGCCATCGCGGCACCATGGGCGGCTCACTGGCGAACAACGATCCGGCGGCGTGCTACCCGTCCGCGTTGCTGGCGCTTGGCGGCACGATCAAGACCGATCGCCGCTCGATCACCGCCGACGATTTCTTTCAGGGTATGTTCACCACCGCACTCGAACAGGGTGAGATCATCACCGCGGTCGAGTTGCCGATTCCCGAGAAGTCGGCCTACGAGAAGTTCCGCAACCCGGCGTCTCGCTATGCCATCGTCGGGGTTTTCGTGGCCAAGTTCCCGACCGGTGTGCGGCTGGCGATCACCGGCGCGAGCCAGGGCGGGGTGTTCCGCCACGCCGAGATGGAAAAGGCGCTGTCGGCGAATTTCGCGCCCGAGGCGGTCAGCAGCATCGTCACCCCGGCGGACGATCTGAATAGCGATATCCATGCCAGCGCCGAATACCGGGCGCACCTGATCGGCGTGGTGGCGAAGCGGGCGGTGGCGAAGGCGGCTTGAACAGGCGTCTTCCGCCGCCTAAGTCCGCTGCATCCTGCGGCATGCGCTTGTTGGCGAACTTCTCCAGCGATGCACGAATGTCCCGATGGGACAGCGAGAGTTTCAACCTAATTTGATCGGTTCGTTGCAATTTTCCGGATAATAACCATTGGATGGATTGGTGCCGACGGGCGGGGCCCTCGGACAGGCTGATATACGCGGACTGCGATCGGAGTGAAGATGGACGAAGAGAGAAGTTGCCCAGTCGTCGGCAAGGCCGACAGAAACACCACCGTTCTGGAAATGTCGAACCGCCTGTGGTGGCCAAATCATCTCGACCTGAAGATCCTGCACCAGAACCCACCGCAGTCCGATCCCTTGGGCGAGGGGTTCAACTACGCGGAGGCGTTCAAGAGTCTTGATTTGCAGGCAGTGAAGCGGGACCTGTTCGCGCTGATGACGACGTCGCAGGATTGGTGGCCGGCCGACTACGGGCACTATGGGCCGTTTTTCATCCGCATGGCATGGCACAGCGCGGGTACCTATCGCATCGGCGACGGACGCGGTGGCGCCGCGTCCGGCACCCAACGCTTCGCGCCGCTCAATAGCTGGCCGGACAATGCGAACCTCGACAAGGCGCGTCGGTTGCTGTGGCCGATCAAGCAGAAGTACGGACGGAAGCTGTCTTGGGGCGACCTGATGATCCTGGCCGGTAATTGTGCGCTGGAATCGATGGGGTTCAAGACGTTCGGTTTCGGCGGCGGGCGCGCCGACATCTGGGAACCGGAAGAGGATATCTACTGGGGGTCCGAGGACACCTGGCTTGGCGACAAGCGCTACACCGGCGACCGCGAGTTGGAGACCCCTCTCGCCGCGGTCCAGATGGGTCTGATCTACGTCAACCCCGAGGGTCCGAACGGCAATCCTGATCCGCACGCCGCGGCGCGCGACATCCGCGAAACGTTCGCCCGAATGGCGATGAACGATGAGGAGACGGTTGCCCTGATTGCCGGCGGACACACCTTCGGCAAGACCCATGGCGCCGCCGACCCCAACCAATATGTCGGCCCGGAACCCGAAGGCGCCAGCACCGAACAGCAGGGCCTCGGCTGGAAGAACAGCTTCGGCCGCGGCAACGCCGGCGACACCATCACCAGTGGGCTGGAAGGCGCATGGACGACGCAGCCGGCAAAGTGGGACAACAACTTCTTCGACAATATGTTCAACTTCGAATGGGAACTGACGAAGAGCCCTGCCGGCGCGTCGCAGTGGACGCCCAAGGACCCATCCGCCACCGGCATTGTGCCTGACGCGCATGATCCGTCGAAGCGCCATGCGCCGATGATGCTGACCACCGACCTCGCCCTGAAGGTGGACCCGATCTACGCGCCGATCTCGAAGCGCTTCCACGAGAATCCGGTAGCGTTTGCGGACGCCTTCGCCAAGGCTTGGTACAAGCTGACACACCGCGACATGGGGCCGTATAAGCGCTGCCTCGGTGCGCTGGCTCCGGCGGAACCGCAAATTTGGCAGGACCCGGTTCCCGATGTCGATCATGAACTGATCGGCGCGCAGGACATCGCCGCGCTGAAGGGTAAAATCCTCGCCTCCGGCCTGTCGATATCCCACCTGGTCGCGACGGCTTGGGCGTCGGCGTCAACCTTCCGTGGCACCGACAAGCGCGGCGGGGCGAATGGCGCGCGCATCCGGCTCTCGCCGCAGAGCTCTTGGCAGGTCAACCAGCCGGGCGAATTGGCGCAGGTGCTGCAGACGCTGGGGTCGATCCAAAGCGCGTTCAACGGTTCGCAGGCCGGCGGGAAGCGGGTTTCGCTCGCTGACCTGATCGTCCTGGGCGGTTGCGCCGCCGTCGAGCAAGCGGCAAAGAACGCCGGGCATGCCATCGAGGTTGGCTTCACGCCGGGGCGCACCGATGCGTCCCAGGACCAGACCGACGCGGAGTCGTTCGCCGTACTGGAACCGACCGCGGACGGGTTCCGTAACTATCTTCGGCCCGGACAGCAGCGACCGGCCGAGAAGCTGCTGGTGGATCGGGCGCACCTGCTGACGCTGACCGCGCCCGAGATGACTGTTCTCGTCGGCGGCCTGCGCGTGCTCAACGCGACAGTCGGGGATAGCAAGCTCGGTGTTTTCACCACCCGACCCGAGACGTTGACCAACGATTTCTTCGTCAACCTGCTCGACATGGATATCACGTGGCAGCCGTCCGCAATGTCCGAAGGGGCGTTCGAGGGGCGCAGTCGCGCGACCGGCCAGGTCAAGTGGACCGGCACCGATGTCGATCTCGTCTTCGGTTCGAACTCGCAACTTAGAGCGTTGGCGGAAGTTTACGCCTGTGACGATTTCGGGCAGGCGTTCGTGCATGACTTTGCCCGTGCATGGACCAAGGTGATGAACCTCGATCGCTTCGATCTGGGGTGACCGCGAAAGGTCGCGTTTCGACGGCCGCAAGATCCCGGCACGGGCTGGGATCTTGCGCGGAGGGCCGGGTCAGGCTCCGCGAACCTGATGAAAGCGCCGACGCTCCTATTCTCTCCATGCAAGCGCCGGTAGGGCTATGCAAGCACCGGTAGGGAAACTTTCCGGTTCGCACACGTCAATCAGGCGGCAATATAATTAGTCCACCATCGGAATGGTCACCCCGATCATATCCCCCTCGCGTACAATGTCCGCCAGCCGAGCCTCATCCCAGCCATCCGTGCCGGCGGGGCGAGCGGGCAGCACCATCCAGCGATAATCCGCGGTCGAATCGACGACGCGGACCTTGACTGTATCCGGAATGATCGTCTTCCATTCCGCAGCCAGCAAAGCCCGCGGATCGCGCACCGCCCGCGCTCGGAAAGCCGCTGACTTGTACCAAAACGGCGGATACCCCAGCACCGCGCGTGGGTAGCAACTGCACAGCGTGCAGACCACCAGATTGTGTACCTCGGCGGTATTCTCCAGCACTCCCAGCGGCGGCATGCCGCGCATCGGAATCCCCAACGCCTCGGCGGCCTTGGCTCCGTCTTGCAGCATCGACGCCCGATATCCGGGATCGACCCAAGCGCGAGCCACCATCCGTGCGCCCTGCCCCGGACCGGCCGCATCGGTCACCGCGATGCGATGGCGGACTTCCTCGGTCGAAACGATACCTTTGCTTTCCAACAACGATCGTACCGCCAGGAGCAAACGGTCGCTGTCCGTATCCAGGATGTTCATGGCCGCTCCAGCCAATGTTCGAAAATCTCTATCAGCAACTCGTCATCCGGTCTGGCCTCCGGCCAGATCGCGGCCTTCTGGAAACGCACGTGATACAATGGCCGTAATTCGGCCGCGCGGCCGAACGCAAGGTCTTCCGGATTGGCGAACTCACCCAGCCGCCGCACCACCTCACCTGTCACGCCGCGCACGTAATGCGGCGTACGGATGTGCACCGGGCCGGTCACCTCGGGCCAGGCGTCCTTGACCCGCACGGCGTCACCGGCGGCGAACATCACGAACCGCCCAGCGTGGCCTGAAGTTCGTCTTGCGTAATGACACCGCCGCGCAAGAGGTTGTCGGCGATCGAGCGGATCCAGCGTTGGTAGTAGCTCAGCCGATGATATTCGGCCTCGGGGATGGCCTCGATCCCGCGGCGCAATTCATCGACCGACATCAGCTTCTTCGCCGCCAGCATCTGGCGCAGTGCATCGACCTCGCGGTCGAAATCGGTCAGCCCATGCGGCTTGGTGTCCACCGGCTCGCACATGAATTTCGACGCGCCGCCGAGGTCGTGGTGCGCCCGCTTGGCTTGCTTGTCCATGCGTCGACGGCAGCGCATTGTGCAGCCGCTGCAACTGGAGCGCTTTCAGGGTGACCGTAACCAGTCACCGCGCTCTAGCTGCTTGTTCGAGCGAGCAACTTTATCAGCCCGACTTTCCGGTCAGGCTGATGTTGCTCTGGGGGCGCCGATGCTGCTGACCGCCGACGATCCACCCCCATTCCGCGTGCTGCGCGAATCCGCTGCCTCCGACCTGGTGCTCACCGCCGACCATGCCGGCCGAGCGGTCCCTGCCGCACTCGGCGACCTCGGCTTGCCCGAGGCTGAACACGCACGCCACATCGGGTGGGACATCGGCATCGCCGGGGTCACCGAACGGCTGGCGGACCTGCTGGATGCCACCGCGGTGCTGCAGACCTATTCCCGGCTGGTGATCGACTGCAACCGTGATCCGTCGTGGCCGAGCGCGATGCCCGAGGTCAGCGAGTATACCGTGATCCCTGGCAACAAGGACCTGTCCGCGCCAGCCAAGGCCGCCCGCGTCGCCGCCATCTTTACGCCCTACCACGACCGCATCCGCAGCCTGCTGGACGCGCGCGCGGAGCGCCGTTCGGTGCTGGTTGCGATGCACAGTTTCACGCCGTCGTTCAAAGGCGAAAGCCGAGCCATGCAGGTCGGCATGCTGTACAACAAGGACCCGCGGCTGGCGCGCATCCTGCTGGATCTGCTGCGCAACGAACCCGACCTGACGGTGGGCGACAATGCACCGTATGCCATCACCGACGACAGCGACTACAGCGTGCCGACCCATGGCGAGCGGCGGGGGCTGGCGCATGTAGAGATCGAGATCCGCCAGGACCTGATCGCCGACGCGGACGGCCAGAACGCCTGGGCAAACCGCTTCGCCCGGCTTTTGACGGCCGCCGATGCGATGCTGAAAGCCGCCGACCAGGCGGATCGACGCTGATGCCGACAGCGGTGGCCAAGACCGCGGTCCGGCCGCCGCCACGACCACCGCGCAAGCCGAAGCCGATGACCAGGGCCGAGGTGGCCGCCTTCATCGAAGCGCTGGCGACGCATAACCCGGCGCCGGAAACCGAGCTCAGCTTCGCCGACCCGTTCACCTTGCTGGTGGCAGTGGTGCTGTCGGCGCAGGCCACCGACCTGTCGGTCAATCGCGCGACCGAGACACTGTTCCGGGTGGCGCCGACGCCGAAGGCGATGATCGAACTGGGCGTGGATGGCGTGGCGTCCCATATCCGCTCGATCGGCCTGTGGCAGACCAAGTCCCGCAATGTCGTGCAACTGGCCCACGAATTGGAGTCACGGCATGGCGGCCAGGTGCCGGCCGATCGCGCGGCGCTGGAAGCGTTGCCTGGCGTCGGCCGCAAGACCGCCAACGTCGTGCTCAACGTTGCCTTCGGCGAGGCCACGGTGGCGGTCGATACCCACATTTTCCGGCTCGGCAACCGCACCGGCCTGGCTCCCGGCAAGACCCCGCGCGAGGTCGAGGACGGCCTGCTCAAGCGCCTGCCGCGCCAGCGTTTGCGCGACTCCCACCATTGGCTGATCCTGCATGGGCGTTACGTCTGCAAGGCGCGCCGGCCGGACTGCTGGCGCTGCGTGGCGGCGGCCTGGTGCCACTATGGCGACAAGGTCGCGGCGCCGGAAACCGCACAGGAACGCTGAGGCGCCGGTGGTCAGGCGCCTCGCACCGCGCCGACCGGGGCCGTGGCGATCCGGTGCTGGCGGATGCGCTCACGATCGCGGGCCGGCCACATCAGCAACAGCCCGGCGATCCCGCCGATGATCTGCGCCGAACCGCTGACCATGTAGCCCTGTTGATAGCCGTCCAGCACGGTGGCCGCGCCCTGGATCAGGCTGCCGCTGACGTAGGGCGCAATGATGCCGGCCAAGGTGTAGATCGCGCCGAAGATGGCGATCACCGCGCCGCGCTGCGCGATCGGGGTGAACTCGGCGATCATCGGCGCGCACACCACGTAGATCGGACCGGTCAGTCCGCCGCCGACGACCAGCAGCGCGAGCTTCGCGGCGGCATCGGACACGTGCGGTACCGCCAGCACCAGCAGTCCGCCGACGATCAGCGGCACGCAGCCCAGCATTGCGCGGGCGGCCCGGCTGCTGACTCCGCGCGCCACCAGGACTTGCGAAATCCAGCCCGACAGCATGACCGTGCAGGCGCCCATCAGCCAGGGCAAGGTCGAGATGAAGCCGGCGCTGGCCTGCGAGAATCCCAGCGCCTTGACTACGAATGGGGTGAACCAGGTCAGTCCAAGTGACAGCGCCCAGTAGGCACCGAAGCAGGCCACCACGCAGCCGATGAATGTCGGTGCGAGCAAAATCCGGGAGTAGCCGACCCGTAGGGCGCCCGCCTCAGGCATCGGCGGGTCGACGATCGGGCCCTCGCGGCCCAGCAGCCACCAGCCGAATGCCCAGCACAATCCGACGATCCCGAGGGTTCCGAACGCCCAGTGCCAGGAGGCATGGATGATGATCATGTTGAGCAGCGGCAACGCGACGACGACGCCGACCGCCGCGCCTTGCGACAGGATCGCGGTCGGGATGGTGCGCTTCTCGTCGGGGAACCATTTGTAGATGGCGTGCAGCCCGACCGACCCGGCGGGTCCCTCGCCGGCGCCCAGCACGACCCGGCAAATCAGCAGCGTGGCGAAGCTGACGGTTCCGACCATGGGAAATTGTGCCAGTGCCCATACCGTTGCCAGCAGCAGGATGATCCAGCGGGTCGAATAGCGGTTGGCGGCGAAGCCGACCAGAACGCCGGAGATCGAGAACAACAGGAAAAAGCTGGATCCCAGCAAGCCATATTCCCGGGGCGAGAGGCCAAGTTCGCGCATGATCGGCACGGCGGCGAGGCCGACGACCGCCTTGTCGGCGAAATTCACCAGCATGTACAGGAACAACATGCCGGCGACTGTCCAGGCGCCTTTGGGGGTCTGCATCCGGTTTCCTCGACCGCTGGTTCGCTCTGTTCGGCGATTGTTGGACTCGATCAGGCTTGGATGCAGGCTATGTCGGATCTGGACCGCCAACAACGGCCGGGGCGACGTGCCTTAGGGCCGTCGATAGGCCACGCCCGAAAGCGGGCGGCCGACACGGTCGTCGGGTCGGCTCAAACGGAAAGTGTTCTAGGCGACCTGACGCAAGCAAGATCGGGCGACGCGCGACACGTTGCGTACGCCCACCACTTGCGACAGATTGCCTTCCACCAGGTGGACGACTTCCGCCGGCATCGCTTCCATGGCGATTTCCACATGCACTGTGTCGCCGGCACGGTGGGACCACATCCGGTCAGGCACCAGGTCGCGTTTCGCATAGGGTTGCAAGAGACGCGACAGAAGCCCTGGCGAGACATCGGCATCGAGCAAAAATCGGACGAAAACGACGGACGGTTGTTCAGGTGTCGGAACGACGGACATCGGAAAGTCTCCAGGCGAATGTTCGAAAAAGCGGGACTATCCCCGGCTGCTAGGCAGCCGGGCCGCTAATTCGAAGGCTCTGGAATCCGTTTCGCATGACCCTCTATAGCACTACCGCGCCGGCCAGTCTACTTCCGGCAGCCTAAGCAGGGGGACCTGACGCATAGAGAGTGTGCGATATTGTAGCGTCAGCGGTACATCTACCGACGACGGCTGATCCGCGTCGCTGGTGGCCGCCATCAGCGACAGCACCGCCTTTGCAGCCGTCGCCGCCGGCCGGGTCAGCGTTCCGGCCGCGGCCAGCCGATCCAGCGTCTCGGCATAGCCGACGATCCGGCTGGTGCCGCTGCCCATCGGTTGAAGCTGATCATCCAGCGCCAGGGTCGCCGAGGATGTCAGACCCAACGGCCCCCACCCCATCGCCATATGGGTTATCTTCAGCAGTCCCCCGGCCTTCCGCCAAGCCTCGGCCCATTGCCTGAAGTCTAGCCGACCGGACTGCGATGGATCTGTCAGCGTGCCATCCGCCGAAAGCGACGAGATATTGGTCCCGAGCGGCCATTTGACGACCGCGGGGAGGGCAATCGCCTCCGAACTGACGGAGAATGAAGCGGCCGGCTTGGCCTGACCGGGGGCGACAGAATCAGCAATTTCCGCCTGGGCGTTCAACAGGCCGACCGTCACATGCCACGCGCCGGTGGCCGGTTGCAGGCGCAGCCCACGCGCGTGCAAGGCGACCGATGGCGGTCCGGTCGGCCGCAGCGGCACCGTCGCCACGGTATTGTCGCCGGAAACGATCATATCGGGCAGCTCGGCGGCTCGCACATGCACCGGGCCGTCGAGCGACAAGGCCAAGCTGGTGGGATCGACCAGGGCGACCGAAAGGTTCAGCTCGGCCAACGCCAGGTTGACATTGCCCGGCGTGGTCGGCCCGGCATGCCGCAGCGTCAGGTTCGGCACCGTCACCACCGCCGAACGAGGCCACCCGCCGATCGACGGCGGCCCCGATTCGACGTTCCAGCCGCGAGCGACCTGGTCAGCCACCCACGCCTGATACCCTGAACGCAACCGTTCGGCCGTGATTCGCCAGTAGATAGTCTCGGCCGCCAGCAGAACGATCGCGACGGCGAGAATGACCCAGAAGGTCCGGCGCATCACGGGGCTGTCTGGGCAGCAGGCATTCCTCCGGCAAACCCGCACCTGGGGCGCCAAAGTGGCAGCCGCCGAACGGCCTTCAACCTGGAGACGAACACGGGCGTTTTGTCCACAAACGCAGCGATTTTGTGCAACTCAGTAATGTTCATCATAAATGCCCTGCTTTCAGATCACTAAAGAATGTCTTTCAAGTGCTCTCAACACCGTGAGCAAATCTTCCGCACAGAGTTTTCCACAGCACCCAGGGCGGCCTGACGGCGGATTAGTCGGGGCTGCGATCCAACGCCGCCATGCCGTCCTCCAACCCCCGCAGCAGCGCGTTCCGCTCGGTCCGCGAGGCGATCGCAGGTCCGATCAAGATCCGGATCGTTCCCGGTCGCTTACGGAACGCCCGGCGACCCCAGAGATGGCCCGAATCGGTGGCGACCGGAACCACCGGCAGGCCGGTGCGCGAGGCCAGTGCCACGATACCGGACTGCAGGCTGCCCGGACTGCCCGGGTCGCGGCGCGTGCCCTCGGGGAAGATCACGATCTGGCGCTGCTCCCGCACCGCCCGTTCCGCCCCACGCAGCAAGCTTCGGATCGCGGCGCCCCCGCCGTTGCGGTCGACCTCGATCATGCCGGCGGCGCCGATCGACGGACCGAACAGCGGAATGCGTGACAGGTCGTTCTTGAACACGTAGCAGCAGCGGGGCAACAATGTCAGCCATACGAAGGTGTCGAACGCGGATTGGTGGCGCGAGGCGATCAGTGCCGCACCGCGCGGGATGTGCTCGAGCCCGCTCACCTGAAGGCGGATGCCGCAAATGATCCGAACCGCGGCCAACTGACAGCGCGCCCATAGCATGGCCACGTCGAGGACACGATGTGGCGCCAGATAGCGCGCGCCTGTCGCCAACACGGCCATCACCAGGCTGATGGCGAAGAACACCACGTTGAACGCCGCCGAACGCAGTTCCGTCATGCCCCGGGTCCGCCCGGCATCACCGGCGCGGACAGCGGCTCGCGGCGCGGGAACCATGTCGACAGACCCGACAGGGTCAACAGGTACTTGGTATACTCTTCCGCCTCCAGCCGCATGCCCGGACCCTTATCGCCGATGTCGGTATGCACCGCCAACACCGGCACGGGATACAGCCGGACATCGGGCAGCGTTCGGCGCAGTTCCGCCAGGGCGCGCGGCATATGATACCCCGCCGTCACCACGATCAGCGATCGGATGCGGTTCTGCTCTGCCCAGGCACCAGTCTCCACGCCGTTGCCGCGCGTCGAGGCGGCGTAGCGGCCCAGCGTGACGCGGTCGGTCAGACCCGCTGTGTCGACGCCGGCGAGGTGGCCCAGGGTGGCCAATTCGGTGCCGCCGCCGATGCCGCTCAGCAGCAGGCGGTTCGCCTGGCCGCTGGCCAGCAGGCGCAAGGCCAGCTCCACCCGGCCAGCGCCGCCGGTCAGGGCGACGATACCGTCGGTGTGGGGCGGCGGCTGCGCCGACCGGCCGGTGGCAGTCACAAACCAGACGAAGCCGCCTATCCAGGCGGCGACGGCGGCCGCGACGAATGCAACCAACAGCCGCGGCATGATTCGGGGGCGCCCGTTGCGCTGCCGGCCGTGAGCCCCGAACGGGCGTCCCCGCGTGCGTGGGACCCCCCCGTCGCGGCTTGCCCCGGCCATCGCCGCCCCATCCCCGGGTGCCGGCTTCCCGGGCGCCGGCTGCCCGAGCGGTGGCGGTTCCAGCGGCGGTCCCATCGTGGATGGCGCAGTCGCGGGAGTTCCGGCCACGTTGGCTCCAGTCACCGAGGCTCCGGTCACCGAGGCTCCAGTCACGGGCGTTCCAGTCACGGGCGTTCCAGTCACGGGTGCTCCAGCCACGGGTGCTCCGGCCACGGGCGGCCCGGCGAGGGTGTCGGCGGCGGTGGGGTCATCGCCAACGGCGCGCCATCCTACGTTGCCGGTCATCGGGCCAGGCCGGTCATGGCAACCGCCGCAGCCAGCGACGAACCGCGCCCTGAGCGGTGGCGAAGCCGATCGCCGCAGCGATGACGGGCAGCCCTGGCAAGGCCAGCCAGAGCGGCGCCGGAAGAGTAGCCAGCGCCGCCTGCAGTCCGTCACCGGCGGCGTCGCTGTCGCCGGAAAATGGCGCCGCCATGCGCGCCAGGGTCAACAGGATCGGCAACGCCGCGAATGCGCCGCCAGCCGCCCCGACCGCCGCCAGGACGGTTGCCCTGGCGGCAAACCGGCCGGCGATATAGCTATCGGTCGCACCCAGGCCGTGGACGATCTCGATCGCCTCGCGCCGGGTCGATAGGCCGGCCCGGGTCGCCACCGAGATCACCGCCGCCGCCACCCCGGCCACCAGCAGCAGTGCCAGCCCGGCGCAGGCCTGCAGGCTACGCGCCAGCACCGCCACCCGCCGCAGCCAGACGCCGTGATCCTCGACCAGAGTGCCAGGTGCGGCCTCGGCCAGCCGCCGGGACAGTGACGACAGGCTGGCATCGCTATCGGTCAGCCGAACCGCGACCACCGCCGGAATCGGGATCGCCAACCGTTCGGCTCCCTGGCCCAGCCATGGCTTCAGCAGGTCCGACAGTTCCCGATCCGACAGCGCGTGCGCCGAGGCGACACCGGGCGTGCCGGTGAGCAGCGCCAGCACCGCCGCCAGTCGGGTCTCATTGGCGTTTGCCGAGGCCGCGGTTGGTTGCGGGACCTGAACCGTCAGCGAGGAGCCGGCGCCCTGGCGCCAGTGCCGCGACAGCGCCGCGGTGCCGAACCAGCCGGCCATGGCGAGCGCCGCCAGGAACGCCATCGCCGCGACCAGCAGCGGCAGCATGCGTTCGGACAGCGCGCGGCGCAGTCCCAACTCATCGAAGCCGGATGGACGCAGCGAAATCACCGGTCCGCTTCCTCCGCAAGCAGATGCCTGCGGGTGAACCCACCGCCACGCTCTGTCGCGGGGCCGGTGCTGGCGGTGAGGCGGCCGCCGGCAATGTGCAGGGCGGGCGCGGGATGTCGCGCCACCAGCGATTCGTTGTGGGTGGCAACGATGACCGTGGTGCCAATACGATTCAGTTCCTTGAACAACTGCATCAGCCGTTCGGCCTGCCCGTCGTCGAGGTTGCCGGTTGGTTCATCCGCCAGCAGCAGCGCCGGACGGGTGATCACGGCTCGGGCGATGGCGACGCGCTGCTGTTCGCCGCCGGCCAGTTCCGCCGGCCGGGCGTCGAGATGACGCGACAATCCCACCCAGCGCAGCAATTCCCCAACATCGGCGCGGATCTGGCCCTCCGGGCGGCCGGCGATCCGCAGCGGCAGGGCCACGTTGTCGAACGCCGACAGATGCGGCAGCAGGCGGAAATCCTGAAATACCACGCCGATGCGCCGTCGCAGCAGCGGCAACGCCCGCCGCGGCGCGGTGGTGACATCGGTGCCAAGCAGGGTCAACTGACCGCGCGTCGGCCGTTCCGCGAGATACAGCAGGCGCAACAGGCTAGTCTTGCCTGCCCCGGACGGCCCCAGCAGCCAGCGGAAGGCGCCGGCTTCCAGCCGGAAGCTGATGTCGTGCAGCACCTCAGGCCCGGCGGGCGCCGCTGACCGGCCGCCGCTTCGCTGGTAGCGCAACCCGACCGACTCGAATCCTAGCATGCTGGCTGTTTACCCGGACTGCACGATTCTTGCTATTTCGCTTCGGTCGCCGATAGGTTTTCTGACGGCACGGCGGTGCGCTGACGTGGATGTCACCGCCATCGAGCATCGCTTCGAACCCATGTCGATCAAGCCGTTCTCGGCCCTTTCCGCGTTGCCGGCGAAGGCGCCTGGCGCGGCTGGCCGGGTGCTCCGACCACGGGCAGGCCAGGTCGCGCCGACCGTCTGATGTGCCGGACAACCGTTTCGCCATGCGGCGAATCGGACGCCATCACGGGTCCTGACCAGCGCGAATCCCGTTGGAACACCGGGCGGTTCGCCGCATTATGCTGCGCGCCTTTGGTCATGAAACTCATGCGTATCGCCTGCCCAAGCTGCGACGCCACATATGAGGTGCCGGATGCCCGGCTGCCATTCGGGAAAATGGTGCGTTGCGCGCGCTGCGCCAACACCTGGTCGCCGATTGCCCAGGCCGACAACACTGTATCGCCGCCGGACCCAGCCGCCGTGGCGCCGGACGCATCGGCGATGGCTGATGCAGGGGCGGCATCGGCGGATGACGCCGGCGACGCTGCGCCGGCGTCGGCGTCGGCGCCTCCGGCTCTGGCGACGACCGCGATGGACCGGCTCACCACCTCGGTGCCGGGCGGGCTTCGTCCGCACCGCGGGTTGATTGGCGCGTGGGCGATGACCATCGTCGTGCTGGCTGGGGCGGTTGCTGCCGCGGCGGTCTGGCGCGACGCGGTGGTGCGGGCATGGCCGCCGAGCGGCCGCATCTTGGCGGCGACCGATCGCATGTCGTCTTCCGGGCCGTCCCAGGGGCCCCCCGGTCAGACGTCTTCCGTCCAGACGCCACCAGACAAGATCCCGCCCAGGGAGACCTCGCACACTGGGACTAGGCAAAGTGGGACCGCGCAAAGTGGGACCTTGCAGAGTGGGACCGCGCAAAGTGGGACCTTGCAGAGTGGGACCACGCCGGCCCGGCCTCCAGCCGGGCAATTCCCGACTGCGCAAACCTTCCGCGCGAAACCGCAATGAACTGGCGCGAAGCGCGCGGATACCATCGGTTGCCAGGCATCCGCGCGAAACGATCGCTGCATCGCTGATCGACCGGCACTTTGCCAGACGATCGCTACGCAAACGGTTGCTGCGGACCAAGCAAACATGCTTTCGTGGCGTCGGTCGAGGTCGCGCAAAGGTAAGTGATAGTGGAGCTTGGATCAGACGTGTCAGCGCAATGCACCGACAGCGCGGAAGATTTGGTTGGCAACGATGAAGACGTCGCCGCGCTGCAGACGGCGATCCTCGAGAAGCTGACCTACCAGGTCGGCAAGCGCCGTTCGATCGCAACCGAGCGGGATTGGCTGATGGCAACCGCGTATGCGCTGCGGGACCGGATCGTCGATCGCTGGCTGGCCGGTATCGACCTGGCTTACCAACAGGGGTCCAAGCGGGTGTATTACCTGTCGCTGGAGTTCCTGATCGGCCGCCTGCTGTTCGACAACCTGAACAACATGAACCAGTTGGGCACGATGCGGGCGGCGTTGGCGGGGCTTGACGTTGACCTCGACAAGCTGCGCGCGCTGGAGCCCGACGCGGCGTTGGGCAATGGTGGTCTTGGCCGGCTTGCCGCGTGCTTCATGGAGAGCATGGCGACGCTGAATATCCCGGCGCATGGCTACGGGATTCGCTATGAGCACGGGCTGTTCCGCCAGGTGATGAAGAACGGCTGGCAGCAGGAATATCCCGAGGATTGGCTGGCGTTCGGCACGCCGTGGGAATTCCACCGCGCCGACATCAGCTACGAGATCGGCTTCGGCGGCTCGATCGAGGCGGTGCCGATCTCGGAGGCGGCGGTGCGGCATGTCTGGCATCCGGCTGAACGGATCGAGGCAGTGGCTTACGATACCCCCTCGGTCGGTTGGCGCGGCCGACGGGTGAATACGTTGCGGCTATGGTCGGCGCGGTCGGCCGACCCGCTGCGACTGGACGCGTTCAACCATGGTGACCACGCCGGCGCGCTGGCCGAGCAGGTGCGGGCCGAATCGATCTCGAAGGTGCTGTATCCGTCGGATGCCACGCCGGCGGGGCAGGAGCTGCGGCTGCGCCAGGAATATTTCTTCGTTTCGGCTTCGTTGCAGGATTTGGTGCGCCGCCACATCAAGGCGTTCGGCCATATCGGCAACCTGGCGGACAAGACTGCGATCCAGTTGAACGACACTCATCCGGCGATCGGCATCGCCGAGATGATGCGCATCCTGCTCGACCTCAATCAGATCCCCTGGGAAGACGCCTGGCGCATGACCCAGGCGACCTTCAGCTACACCAACCACACCCTGCTGCCCGAGGCGCTGGAGGTCTGGCCGGTGCCGCTGATGGAGCGTCTGTTGCCGCGGCACATGCAGATCATCTACCTGATCAACGCCCTGCACCTGGGCAACGTGCGCCAGCAATTCCCCGACGACGAGGCGCTGCTGTCCAGCGTGTCGATGATCGACGAGCATCAGGGGCGCCGCGTCCGCATGAGCCATCTGGCGTTCCTGGGGTCGCATCGGGTCAACGGTGTCTCCGCGCTGCACACCGGTCTGATGCGGGAAACCGTGTTCCGCGACTTGCACGCGCTGTATCCCGACCGCATCGTCAACGTCACCAACGGTATTGCCTTCCGGCGCTGGCTGCACGAGGCAAACCCGCGGCTGACCCGCCTGTTGGTGAATGAGGCTGGCCCCGCGGTGCTGGACGACGAGGATGCGCTGACCCGGATTCGTCCGCTGGCCAATGACCGATCGTTCCAGACCCGTTTCGCTGCCAGCCGCTTCGCCAACAAGTTGGTGTTGTCCGAACTGATCCGGCGCGAGCTGGAGATCCGCATCGACCCGGCCGCGCTGTTCGACGTCCACATCAAGCGCATCCACGAGTACAAGCGCCAGCTCCTGAACGTACTGGAAGCCATCGCGCTGTACAACGCCATCCGGGCGCGGCCGATGGACGATTGGACGCCGCGGGTGAAAATCTTCGCCGGCAAGGCCGCGGCCAGCTATCAGCAGGCCAAGCTGATCATCAAGCTGATCCACGACGTCGCCAGGGTGATCAACAGTGATCCCACCGTGCGCAACATCCTGAAGATCGTTTTTCTGCCGAACTACTCGGTCAGCCTGGCGGAGGTGGTGATCCCCGCGGCGGACGTGTCGGAGCAGATCTCGACCGCCGGCATGGAGGCGTCGGGCACCGGGAACATGAAGTTCGCATTGAATGGCGCGCTGACCATCGGCACGCTCGACGGTGCCAATATCGAGCTGCTGGAGCGGGTTGGCGAGGACAACATGTTCATCTTCGGCCTGACCGCGGAGCAGGTGGCGGCGCGGCGTGCCATGGGCGTCGATTCGACCGATCTGATCGCCGCGTCGCCGATCCTGTCCGAGGTGCTGGCCAGCGTCGAGGCGGGGGTGTTTTCGCCGGATGAACGGGACCGTTACCGTGGGCTGGTGGATCAGTTGCGCTACCATGACTACTTCCTGGTCTGCGCCGATTTCGATGATTATTACGCCAAGCAGCGCAAGCTCGCCGATCTGTGGCGTCGGCCGCAGGATTGGTGGCAGGCTTCGATCCTGAACACCGCGAATGTTGGGTGGTTTTCGTCGGACCGGGCAATCCGGGAATATGCCGATCTGGTTTGGGAGGTGCCGACCTATGTTGCGCGCTGAATCGCCGGCTTTTGCGGCGCTTCAGCTTTAAGCAGTGATGACTGTAGCTAGTCCTGGTCAGACGACTGGGCTGGCGCCGCCGTCCATGTTGATGGCCGTCCCGGTGGTGAATCCGGCGTGATCGCTGCACAGGAAGCATGCCATCGCCGCGAATTCCTCTGCCTTGCCGATACGCCCCAGTGGCACGTTCGCGCCCATTTTCTGGGTGAAGGCTTCGTACGGCTCGTTTGAACCTTCACGCTGGTGTCGCCGCTTGTGTTGATCGGAGTCGATCAACCCCACCAGCATGCCGTTGACCAGGATGCCGTGCGGCGCGCCCTCGCCGGCCATCACTTTCATCAGTGCCATGCCCGCCGCGCGTGACACCGCGGTCGGTGCTCCATTGGCACGAGGCGCCTTGGCACCGGTGTTCAAGACATTGATGATGCGGCCCCATTTGCGCGACTTCATCCCCGGCCAGCACAGCCGGGACAACCGGATCGCGGCGAACAGCTTCAGGTCGAGGTCCTCTTGCCAGACTTCGTCGGTGATCTGTTCGGATGGCATTGCGCGGGAGATGCCAGCGTTGTTGATCAGGATATCTACCTGGCCAAACCGTTTGACCACCTCACCAAAAGTCGTGGCGATGTCATGGGCCTTCGAGACGTCGCACTGAAACGTGGCAACCTGGCCAGAGGAGCCTTCGGTCGCGATGGCAAGGGCATCCGCTAGGGAATCCGGGCTGCGGGCCAGGATCGCCACGTTCGCACCCGAGGCAGCGAATTGCTTTGCCATGGCAAGGCCAAGGCCTTTGCTGGCGCCGGTTATGATCGCGCTGCGGCCGTCCAGACGAACTTCCATCCGTGTTCTCCCCTATCGATGGTCGGAGTTTGGGCGAACATGGTCGTGGTGTGCAACGTGCGAACCAGCGATGTGGGAATGCAGGACTTTTCATGCCTAATGTCATCGTTGATCTTGGCGCAGCCAGGGTTTGCGCTCAGCAAGTGAATCGGACGCACCTTTCGAGCGGTGCACGTCCGACGCGGCCCTGTCTCTAGCCCAGGCACCTGACGTGAGCTTCACCCGTCCTGGCGCGTTTGCGTACTGACGGGTATTGTTCAACAACAACAAGAACGCCATTGAGGAGAGGACGTGATGCCCCGGCGTCCCGGACTGCATGCCCCGATCGTCCGTGACGCCATGGCCTACGTCCTGGCCGGCGGTCGCGGCTCGCGCCTGCTGGAACTGACCGACACGCGCGCCAAACCGGCGGTGTATTTCGGCGGCAAGAGCCGGATCATCGACTTTGCCCTGTCCAACGCCCTGAATTCCGGCATCCGCCGGATCGGCGTGGCAACGCAATACAAGGCGCACAGCCTGATCCGCCACCTGCAACGCGGCTGGAACTTCCTGCGCCCCGAACGCAACGAGGGATTCGACATCCTGCCGGCATCGCAGCGTTCGGGCGACAACTGGTACGCCGGCACCGCCGACGCGCTGTACCAGAACATCGACATCATCGAGGGCTACAATCCCGAGTATATCGTCGTCCTGGCCGGCGACCACGTCTACAAGATGGACTACGCGCTGATGCTGTTGCAGCACATCGAGCAGAATGCCGACGTCACGGTCGGCTGCATCGAAGTGCCCCGCATGGAGGCCACCGCGTTCGGGGTGATGCACATCGACAGCACCGACCGCATCATTGCCTTTGTCGAGAAGCCGGCGGATCCACCGCCGATGCCCGACAACCCCGAGGCCGCCCTGGCCAGCATGGGCATTTACGTGTTCAGCACCAAATTCCTGATCGATCAGTTGCGTCGCGACCAGGCCGACCCGGCATCCAACCGCGACTTCGGCAAGGATATCATCCCCTATCTGGTGCGGCACGGCAAAGCCGTCGCCCATCGGTTCCAAACCTCTTGCGTAACCTCGGGTGCCGAACGTGAGGCCTATTGGCGCGATGTCGGCACGCTCGACGCCTACTGGGAAGCCAACATAGACCTGACCGCCATCATTCCCGCCCTCGACCTGTATGACCGCGACTGGCCGATCTGGACCTATGCCGAAATCAACCCACCCGCCAAGTTCGTGCATGAGGAGGTTGGCCGGCGCGGCGAAGCGATCTCGTCACTGGTCTCGGGCGGGTGCATCGTCTCCGGATCGTTTCTGCGCCAGTCGCTGCTGTTCACCGGGGTTCACGCGCATTCCTACTCGCGGGTCGAGAATGCGGTGATCCTGCCGGACGCCGACGTCGGCCGCGGTGCCAGGCTGCGCAACGTGATCGTGGAGAAAGGCGTCCGCATCCCCGCCGGCCTGGTGGTGGGCGAGGACGCAATCGACGATGCCCGCCGGTTCCGCCGGACCGAGCGCGGCATCTGCCTGATAACGCAGCCCATGATCGATCGCCTGCAGGCTTGATTCGGGTTCTCGCTGTCGCGTCGGAAATCTTTCCGCTGGTGAAGACCGGCGGCCTCGCCGAAGTCACCGGCGCGCTTCCGCTCGCGCTTGGTTCGGCTGGGGCCGAGACCACCACGGTCGTGCCGGGTTTCCCCGCCGTCCTGGACGCGCTGAGCAACGCCACCGCTGTGCATCGCTTCGCCGACCTGTTCGGCGGGCCGGCCACGATGTTACGCGGCAGCGCCGCCGGGCTCGATCTGTTAGTGGTCGAGGCACCGCATCTGTATGCGCGAGACGGCAATCCCTACCTTGGCCCGGATCGTCAGGAGTGGCCGGACAACGGGGTGAGGTTCGCCGGCCTTGGGGCCGCGGCGGCAGCGGTGGCGGCGGGGATCATCCCGAACCTCGAATACGACATTGTCCACGCGCATGACTGGCAGGCCGCGATGGCAGTGGTGTATTTGCATTTCCATTCCGGTCGGCGGCCCGGCACGGTGCTGACGGTGCACAACCTGGCCTTCCAGGGCCGCTACCGGGGCGGCCTGTTTCCTCGACTGGGGTTGCCCCAATCGGCTTTCAGCCTGGACGGTCTGGAATACCATGGCGACGTCAACATGCTGAAAGGCGGCCTGGCATACGCCGACCGGATCACTACCGTCTCGCCCACCTACGCGCGCGAAATCACCGGCATCGACAACGGGATGGGGCTCGATGGGCTGTTGCGCAGTCGGGCGGACAGGGTTTCAGGGATCCTGAACGGCATCGATGACACAGTCTGGAATCCCGCAAACGATACACTGATCGCCGCCAACTATACGCGCGACAAACCGGCCAGACGGGCTATCAACAAGATCGCCCTGCAACAGCGCATGGGGCTGGACCAGGGCGCGGAACACCTGCTGGTCGGGGTGATCAGCCGGCTGACCTCGCAAAAGGGTTTGGACATGCTGGTGGACCAGATCGACACTCTCGTTGCCGACGGCATGCAGTTCGCCGTGCTCGGTTCTGGCGACCCGGTGCTGGAGCGGGCCTTTGTCGCCGCCCGCGAAGGCCATCCCGGCTCGGTCGGCTGCACCATCGGATACGACGAAGCGCTCGCCCATCTGATCCAGGCCGGGGCCGACGCCATGCTGGTGCCGTCGCGGTTCGAGCCCTGTGGACTGACCCAGCTTTCGGCGTTGCGTTACGGCGCGATCCCCGTGGTGTCGCGTGTCGGCGGCCTGGCGGATTCGGTGATCGACGCCAACCCGGCCGCCCTGGCCGCGGGCGTCTCCACCGGCTTGCAGTTCTGGCCGGCCACGCCGCAGGCGCTGCAACACGCGATGCAAACATTGCTCGTGCTTTGGCGAGACAAGGCCAACTGGCGGCGCATGCAGCGCAACGCAATGGCGGCCGACGTGTCGTGGCGCGCCTCCGCCCGCCGCTACGCCGCACTGTTCCAGTCGCTGCTGGGGGACCGGCGGTGAGACTGGCGGGCCCGGGCTCCCCCGACACGCTGGGCGTCAGCATTGTCGGCGATGGCATCGACGTCGCGGTACACGCGCCCGATGCCGAGGCTGTCGCGCTCTGTCTGTTCGACGCCGCCGACCAGGAAACCGCCCGGATTCGCCTGCCGGCCCGAACCGGAGCAGTCCGCCATGGCCATGTCGCCGGCGTCCCGGCGGGCACGCGATACGGATTGCGCGCCTACGGCGCATGGGACCCGGCCAACGGCCAGCGGTTCAATCCGGGCAAGCTGCTGGTCGACCCTTGGGCCATCGCCATCGACCGGCCGTTCCGCCTGGATGCACTGCTGTTCGACGTGGATGGGCCCCGCCCCGACGACACCGCGCGACTGGTGCCGAAGGCGATCGTCACGGATCCACCGGCCGCGCCGGCCGGCAACCGCGTCGCCTTCGACTGGGACCGCCAGGTGATCTACGAGTTGCACGTCCGCGGCTTCAGCATGACCAACCCGGACATGCCGGCCGGAATCCGAGGCACCTACGCCGCGCTCGGCCATCCCGCCAGCATCCGTCACCTGACGCGGCTCGGCATCACCACGGTGGAGCTGATGCCGAGCGCCGCCTGGGTCGATGAGCGGCATCTGCCGCCGCTGAACCGGTCCAACTACTGGGGCTACAACCCGATCGCCTTTCTGGCGCCGGATCCTAGGCTGGCGCCGGGCGGCTGGCCCGAGGTGCGCGCGGCGGTCGAGGCGCTGCATGACGCCGGGCTGAGCGTGATCCTCGACGTCGTGCTGAACCACTCCGGCGAAAGCGATGAGTTTGGCCCGACACTGTCGATGCGCGGGCTGGACAACGCCGGATATTATCGGCTGGCGGCGGATCGCTCGCGCTACGCCAACGACGCCGGTTGCGGCAACATCCTGGCGATGGACCGCCCGCACGTGGTTCGGTTAGGTATGGATGCACTGCGGGCCTGGGCGATTCACGGCGGCCTGGACGGCTTCCGGATGGATCTCGCCACCACGCTGGGGCGCCGCGACAGCGGTTTCGACCGCGACGCCCCGTTCCTGGCGGCGGTCGAGCAAGACCCGGTGTTGTCGCAACGCGTGATGATCGCCGAACCCTGGGATATTGGTGCGGGAGGCTATCAGCTCGGGGCGTTCCCGCCGCGCTGGGGCGAATGGAACGACCGATTTCGCGACACCGTCCGCCGCTTCTGGCGTGGCGATTCCGGAATGGTGGGCGCGCTCGCCACGCGCTTTGCCGGATCGGCCGACGTGTTCGCGCCTAGTACAGCGAGACAGCGCCCGTTGTCCCGCAGCATCAACTATGTCACCGCGCACGATGGTTTCACCCTCGCCGACCTGGTTGCCTATGAGCAAAAGCACAACCAGGCGAACGGCGAGGATAACCGTGACGGCACGGACGACAATCTATCGTGGAATAACGGCGTCGAGGGTCCGTCCTCCGACCCGTTGATCGTGGCGGCGCGGTCAAGCGATGCGCGGGCGCTGCTCGCCACGCTGCTGTTGTGCCGAGGCACGCCGATGTTGTCGATGGGCGACGAACTTGGGCGCACGCAGCACGGCAACAACAATGCCTACGCGCAGGACAACGCTGGCTCATGGATCGACTGGGCAGCGGCCGATCATGCGCTGATCGACACCACCGCGACCCTGGTCGCGCTGCGCCGTTCGCTGGGTCCGCTATTTGATGGCCGCGAACTCACCGGCCGGGCGGCCGAGGGCGAGGTGATACCAGACGTGGCATGGCATGGCGCCGACGGTGCCGCGATGACCGTGCAGGACTGGAACAACGCCGCCAACCGCACGTTGATCGCCGTGCTTTATGCCGCCGACCTGCGTGCCGCGCTGGTTTTCCATGCCGACCATACGCCGATCGAGATCGTGCTGCCGGCGGCGCGGCCGGGCTATTCCTGGTTGCGGGCGACAGACGGCGCCCCGGCGGGAGAGCGCCTTGCCGTAGATCCACGATCGGTGACCGTTTTCCGGGAGCAAGCGGAGCGGCCGTCTCGCACGCCATCGTCCGATGCAGCGCCGAGGGCAATGGCCCAGTCGGCGGCATCGCGCCGAGACCAGGGGGGCGCGGCAAACTCTGTTTTGTCCGTCCACGGCACCCAGGGGTCGATCGACGCGCCGGAACACCCTACCGCATCGAACAGCCAGGACGTGGTGAGCAGTCT
The DNA here is from genome assembly GCF_965277825.1 of Rhodopila sp. Taxonomy (NCBI): domain Bacteria; kingdom Pseudomonadati; phylum Pseudomonadota; class Alphaproteobacteria; order Acetobacterales; family Acetobacteraceae; genus Rhodopila; species Rhodopila sp. The sequence goes on from NZ_OZ255846.1 coordinate 4,107,595, forward strand.
GGACGCGGGCGAACCCGACAGCGCCGCTCAGGGTCGGGTGTGCGGCACCGGACGGTCTATAGCGCTGCATCGGCCTGCGTCAGGCAAGACCAGCGATGCGCAGCTTGACCGGATTGCCGTGTTGGCCGGTATCGACCCGATCTGGTGGGACGTCGGCGGCGGCTACCACCAGGTGCCGGTCGATACCAAGCGTGCCCTGCTGGCCGCGATGCGGCTGCCCGCGGCGACGCCGGGCGACCTGAACGACAGCCTGGTTCGGCTGGCCCTGCAACCCGCGCTGCCCCCCGTCCTGACCGCCAAGGCACACCAGGCCATCCGTGTCCGCCTCGGCCGATCCCGTCCGGCCTGGGTCACGCTGCTGCGCGAGGACCGCAGCGTCGAGCGCTTCCATACCCAGGACGATGACCTGATCCTGCCGCCGCAGCCGATCGGTCGGCACCGCGTCCTGAATGAGGATCGGCCCGAGCAGCCCTGCCATCTGACGGTCGCGCCGGACAGTTGCTACCTGCCGGCGGAACTGCTGGCCGGGGATCGGCGCTTCGGGATTTCGGCCCACCTTTACGCAATGCGGTCGGCTGGCGACCAGGGGATCGGCGATTTCACCACCCTGATGCGGCTGGCGACAGAGGCAGGCAAGGCCGGCGCCGCGATGATCGGCCTCAACCCGCTGCATGCGCTGTTTCCGCACGATCGCGACCGAGCCAGCCCGTATCAACCGTCTGATCGGCGGTTCCTGGATCCGATCTATATTGACGTCTCCGGACTTCCGGGTGGCGACGCAATTGCCTCGCCGCCGGGCCCGGTCGATTATGCGGCCGTCTGGCAGGCCAAACGCGATGTATTGCGCGCCGCGTTCAGGCCCGGATCGCCGACGAAGGGCATCAATCGATCGATCCCGCCCGCACTGCTTCGCTTCGCCACGTTCGAGATGATCGCGGAGGTCTTGGGCAGTTCCGACTGGCTGAAATGGCCTAACGCACTGCGTCATCCCGAGGCTCCGGCGGTCGCCGACTTCGCCGCGCAGCACCGCGAGACCATCGAGTTCCACGCTTTCATGCAATGCTTGGCCGACCAGCAACTTGGGGCCGCCGCGACCTCGGCGACCGAGGCCGGCCTGTCTCTCGGTCTTTACCGGGACCTTGCGGTCGGCGCCGCTCCGGACGGCGCCGAAGCCTGGTCGGCACAGGACAGCCTGATGCGGGGCGTGTCGATCGGCGCGCCACCCGATCCGTTCGCCGCCCAAGGGCAGAACTGGAGCCTGCCGCCACCCGATCCGGTCGCCATGCGGCGCGACGGCTACGGGAGCTTCCGGCAACTGCTGGTGGCCAACATGCGGCACGCCGGTGCGCTGCGGATCGACCACGTCATGGGCCTGCGCCGCCTGTTCGTGATCCCGGAGGGCGCCGAGGGCAAGGATGGCGCCTACGTCACCTACCCGCTGCCCGACCTGCTCGCCCAGGTCGCGCTGGAAAGCCATCGGGCCCGCTGCCTGGTGGTGGGCGAGGACCTGGGCACCGTTCCAGAGGGCATGTCGGAGGCATTGGCCGCCGCCAACATCCTGTCGTATAGCGTGCTGTGGTTCGTCCGCCGTGACGGCTTGATCCGGCCGGCGGCGGAATGGGCCCGGCTCGCCGCGGCCTGCGTCTCGACGCATGACCTGGCGACCCTGGCCGGCTGGTGGGACGGCGCCGATATCGCCGAGAAGCGGGCCTTGTCATTAGTGCACGATGCGCGGGCCGAGCAGGTTCGCGACGATGAAAAGAGTGCCCTGATCGGGCTGCTGCGGAGCGGGGGGTGGCTGACCGAAGCGGTCGATCCGCGGCAGCCGATGCCGGTGGCGTTTGCCGCCGCGGTACAGGCTTTCGTCGCTGCCACGCCGGCATTGCTGGCGCTGGTGCAGGCCGACGACCTGGCTGGCGAAAGGATCGGGGTCAATCTACCCGGCACCGACCGGGAACGTCCAAACTGGCGCCGACGCCTGACGCCAGACGTTGGGGATCTGTTTGCGACCCCGCTCGCCCGCGCCATTCTGGACGCTATGCGACCTCGCGCAGTCGCCCGGGTCGGGTGACATCACCGATTTCGCGGGCGCGGTTGATTCACCCTATCTCGGGCCGTACCTTGTGGGGATGAGCAAGAGCATTTCCTCGCCGGCAAAATCATGAGCGACCTGTTCGCGCCTGACGGCGGCTGGCGCGTGCGTATCCTGGACCTTTCCGGCGGCGCGCAAGACAACATCACCGAGGAAGTCGGCGGCTTTGACACGCTGATGCATGCCAATGCATTCGCCCGTCGCTATGTCCGCGATTCGGTCGAACGCTGCCGGGTGCCGGGCATGTCATCCAAGGACCTGCTGGAAGCCTGGTTTGCCTTCGGTGAAGACGCGGTGGTGATCGATGCCGACGAGGGCGGCTGGAAAAGTGCGACCGAGCTGGGGGACTTCGTGGACAGTCTGGCGAGCCAGGAGGACCGCGACTGGCGTTCGCTGGATCCGCGGCGCGAGGACATCGATCCGGATTTCGATGAGGAAGATGCGTGATCCGCGTCCGCTTTGCCATGGCTCCGGTTGGGAACCTTTCGATCGGGGGCGCCCGTATCGCTCTGGCCAACGACCTGGTCGCGCGTCGCGGCAACGGCCGGATGCTGCTGCGGCTGGACGATCTGGATACGGAACGCTCGCGCCCAGCCCAGGTCGACCAGATGATGCGCGATCTGCGTTGGCTGGGCATCGATTGGCATTGCTCGTTTCGTCAGTCCGAGCGGATGGCGGTTTATCAGGCCGCCATCGACCGCTTGATCGGCGACAGACTGCTCTACCCGTGTTTTGAATCCGAGCAGGAGCTGAGGGCCAAGCGAGAGTTTCGCCGCAAGCGGAACCAGTCGCCGATATATGATCGGGCGATGCTGTCGCTGACGGCAAAGCAGCGCCAGGACGCCGAAGCCGGCGGCAAGCGCCCGCACTGGCGGCTCAAGCTGTCGGGGCGGACGCTGCAATGGAACGATCTGATCCTTGGCGCGCGGCAGGCGGTATTGTCCGCGGTTTCGGACCCTGTTCTGGTGCGCTCCGACGGCAGTCCGACGCCGATTCTCGCCAGCGTGGTCGATGACCTCGATTTTGCTACCACCGATGTCATCCGCGGCGACGACAGTCCCGGCAACACGGCCATCCAGATTGAGCTGTTCGAGATCCTGGGCGGCGCACGAATACCGCGCTTCGGGCTGCTTGGGCCATTGCACGAAGCCGCAGGGGCGATGGCGGGCCGTTCAGCCGGCAGCGTTTTGGTTCGTGGGTTGCGCCACGACGGCGTTGAACCCTGCGGCGTCGCAGCCGGCCTGACCGGCATCACCGCGGCAGACGGCGACCCGCTGACGCTTAATCAACTGGCGCAACGGTTGAGTCTGGCGGACTTCGCCGCCTGCCGCTTCGATGCGGCGACGATGCTGCGGATCAATCGACGCGTGCTCGGACGGCTGGATTTCACCGCCGTCGCCGATCGGCTGCCGGCGGATGCCACCGAGGCGTTCTGGCTAGCTGTGCGCGGCAGCCTGGATGTGCTGAAGGAGGCCCGAGGCTGGTGGGATGTGGTCAACGGCTCCATCGTCCCGCCGGAGATCGAGGGCGCCCGCGACCTGCTGCTGACCGCCCGGTCGCTGTTGCCGCGCGAACCGTGGGACAACACCGTGTGGGCGAACTGGGTCGCCGCGTTGGAACCCATCACCGGGCTGACTGGCGATGCCTTGGCCGCCCCGTTGCGGCTGACGCTGACGGCGGAAGACAGCGGCCCCGATCTCGCCGACCTGCTGCCGTTGATCGGACACTCGCGTGCCGCGGCTCGGCTGGCGATCGCGGCGGGTTGAGCGGTTACAATGCCTGCCAATCCTCGAGCAGCAACGCAGGAACGCGCTGAAATTCTCGAACGTTATGCGTGATCAGCGTAAGTCCGCGTACGATCGCCTGCCCCGCGATCAGCACGTCGTATGGCCCAATGGCCGTTCCTGCACCAGCCAGTTCAGCCCGCAGTTCGCCGGCCCGGCGCGCATCCTCGCGATCGAACTCCAGCACCTCGAAACGCAATGCCTCGATGCGTGCGAGATTATCTGCAATCCGCTTTCCCTTGTAAGCGCCATAAAATAGCTCGTGCGCGACTATCGATGGCAGGGCGAAGTCTCGCGGCCGAAATCGGCGCATACGCACCAGGAAACCAGGATGACCCTTCAGAACCGCGATGACGGAATTGGTATCGAGCAGATACCTCATTCAAAGCAGTCTGAGATCGACCGGCTTTGCTCCGCCGGTTGTTCGGTCGCCGCTTGAACAAAGTCATCATCAAGCGAACCAACAACGTCGTCGAGCCATCCCCAATCGCCAGCAACCGGTTCGAGAATAATGGCATTGCCATTGCCATGGCGCCGGATCCGAACCTCATCGGTGTCGAAGCGGTATGCCTTGGGCAGGCGAACTGCCTGCGAACGGCCTGACCAGAAGACTTTAGCGGTATCCATGTAAGACCTTTGATGGCAGATAGCAAAAGAATATATCATTTTCCATTGTCTGACACAAGTCGTCTCCGATCCGCCGGCTACAATTCGCAATCGCGAGACCGCCCGCACCCGGCGGACCGGTTCCGTGCCTAAGCCTGCGCCGCCCGCATCGCCGCCCACACCCGCGCCGGGGTCGCCGGCATGTCGAAATGTCGGATGCCAAGCGGGGCCAGCGCGTCGTTGATCGCGTTCATCGCCGCGCCCAGCGCGCCCACCGTGCCGGCTTCGCCAACGCCCTTGGCGCCCAGCGGATTGACCGCCGTCGGCACCTCCCGTGTCGCCAGCCGGAAATCCGGGTATTCCGAGGCGCGCGGCATCTGATAGTCCATGAACGACGCGGTCAGCATCTGCCCCGACTCTGGGTCGTGCAGGATCGCCTCGCCGAGGGCCTGGCCGACGCCCTGCACCACACCGCCATGGATCTGCCCGGCGACGATCATCGGGTTCAGCACCCGCCCGAGTTCCTCCACCGCGCTGTAGCGGACGATGTCGGTGACACCGGTTTCGCGGTCGATCTCGACCTCACAGATGTGGGTGCCGTTCGGGAAGGTGACCGCGGTTGGGGTGAATTCCCCTGATTCCACCAGTCCGGCTTCCTGGCCCGGCGGAATATGCGCCGGCTCGTACGCCGCGGCGGCGACATCGACCAGGGCCACCGATCGGTCGGTGCCGGCGATGGTGAAGCGGCCATCGGCCAGCTCGACATCCACCACCGCTGCCTCCAGCAGTTCGGCGGCGATCCGGCGAGCCTTGTCGATCACCTTGTCCACCGCCAGGGTGACCGCCGATCCGCCGATGCACAGCGCACCCGATCCGCCGTTGCCCTTGCCGCTGGGCAGCAGGTCGGTGTCACCGCCTTCCCAGCGCACCTGTTCGGGGGCGACGCCGAACCGGTCGGCAACCAGTTGCGTCATCGTCGTCTCCAGCCCCTGCCCCACCGACATCGACCCCGACCGCAACACCAGCGTGCCGTCCTCGGCCAGCCGCAGTGTCGCAAGGTCCTTGGCCGGACGCAGGAACGGACCGCCGGCGACCTCGATGCAGTTGCACAGGCCGATGCCGCGCAGCTTGCCGCGTGCCGCCGCATCGGTGCGCCGCTGCTCGAACGAGGCGAGGTCCGACAGCGCGGCTGCGTGTTGCATGTTGGCCTCGAACTCGCCGCAGTCGTAGGTGAAGGTCAACGCTGTCTTGTACGGCATCGCCTGCGGCGGGATCAGGTTGCGGCGGCGCAGTTCATAGGGGCTGACTTTCAATTCGCTCGCCGCCACGTCGATCAGCCGCTCGATCGCATAGGTCGCCTCCGGCCGGCCGGCGCCGCGATAGGCCGCGGTGGGTACCGTGTGGGTCAGCACGCCGCAGACCTCGGCGGCGATCAGCGGGATCAGATACACCCCGGCGATGCCGCCGATGTTGCCGACGCCCCAACCTGAACGGCCAGAAACATAGGCCCCCAGATTGACGTCCCAGCGCAGCTTCAGCGCGGTGAAACGGCCGTCGGCGTCCAGCCCCAGCGAGGCGGTGATCCGCATCTCGCGCGCTTGCTCGTCGGTCAGGAAGCCCTCGGTGCGGTCGGCGATCCAGCGCACCGGCCGGTTCAGCCGCCGCGCCGCCCACGCCACCAGCACCGATTCCTGATGCACCCCTGATTTCATCCCGAACGATCCACCGACGTCGCCCGGCACCACGCGGATATCGGTCGGTGCGAGCTGGAAATTGCCGCTCGCCATGCCGTTGCGGAGTGCAAACGGAGACTGGTGCGAGGCATGCACTTCGATGCGTCCGTCAGCCGCGATGCACGCCCAGGCGCCGCGCGGCTCCAGCGAGTTCGCGGTGACCCGCGAAACCGAGAACTGCAAGGTGGTCACATGCGCCGATCCGGCCAGCGCCGCAGCGGTAGCGTCGGCCTCGCCGCGCTGCCACAGAAAGCCGATATTGTCCGGCACATTATCCCACACCGCTGAGGCGCCCTGCCGCATCGCCGCCACCGGTTCGGTAACCACCGGCAGTGCGGTGTATTCGACCGTGATTGCCTCCGCCGCCTCTAGCCCCGCCGCGCGCGAGCAGGCGACGACCAGTGCGACGGGTTCGCCAACGAAGCGCACGCGGTCGCGCGCCAACAGCAACCGATCCGTCTTCGGCGCCGGGCTGCCATCGGGACGCGGAAAGCCGATGCCGCCGGCGATTGGCGCGACATCCGTCAGATCGGTATCGGTATAAACCGCGATGACCCCGGGGACGCCGCGCGCCGCCTCGGTGTCGATACGTTCGATCCGGGCATGGGCATAGGGCGAGCGCAGCAAGGTCGCGACTGCCATTCCGGCTGGGGCGGCATCAGCGGCGTAGTTGCCCTGCCCGGTCAACAGCCGCAGATCTTCTCGCCGCCTGACGGATTTTGCCTGAAAGGTTGCCACGATGGTGTTCTCCCGTTGCTTGGCTCTAGCATACCGGTTTAAGCGACCAGCGCGATTCCGCGCCGGCGAACCGCGGTGGCAAAAGCGAATGCGGAGCACGCCATGATCGAAACCCCGCGTTTGCTTCTGCGTCCATGGCGAGCCGGCGATCTTGCCTTGTTCGCCGAGCAAAATGCCGATCCGGCTGTCATGCGATTTCTGGCCGGGGTGCTGACACGGGCGGAAAGCGATGCCTACGTGGCGCGCGCGGAACAACATCTGGCGCGCACCGGCTTCTGCAAATGGGCGGTCGAAGCGCCCGGCGTGGCGCCGTTAATTGGCGCGGTTGGATTGAGCTGGCTCACATTCGAGGCGCCATTCGCCCCAGCGGTCGAAGTCGCGTGGCGTCTGCACCGCCGCTACTGGGGCTTCGGCTATGCCACCGAGGCGGCCGCGGCCAGCATCGACGACGGCTTCAACCGGGTCGGGCTGACCGAGGTCGTCGCCCTGACCGCAATGTTCAACACCGCATCGATCCGAGTGATGCAGCGGCTGGGGATGACACGAACGATCGAATTCGATCACCCGAGTCTGCCGCCGGGCAGCGCCCTGCGCCGGCACATCTTGTATCGGCTATCACGCGCCGACCACCCGATCGGAAAATCTTAATCCGTCGGAAGACCGTCTATCGTGCAGTGTTCCGACGCAGACGCGCCTGGTTCATCCACCGCGCCGCGTTCGCGGCACGCCGGCCCGAGGGAGAAGCTGTCATGATAACCGCGATCGTTCTCTACGACCTTCCGCCGCACATCGATGAGGCCAACTGCAGAGCGCATTTTCACGCTATCGCGCCGGGTTTCCTTGAAGTTCCTGGCCTGATCCGAAAGCAGTTCATCCATGCAGCCGAAGGTGGTTGCGCCGGAGGTTGCTATCTGTGGGAAACCCGTGAGGCGGCCGAGACATTCTATTCCGGACCCTGGCGCGAAGGCATTATCGACCGCTACGGCGGCGCGCCGCGAATCAGCTTTTTTGACACCATGGCGATCGCCGACGTGCCGGCGCGAACGGCAACCTGCCTCGACCGCCTTGACAGTTGTCTGACCTAAAGCGTGATCGCGCTGAGCGGAACGTTTACAGCGCGTGAATCAAGCGATCACACAAAGAGTCAGAGCATTTTCAGCATGCTCTGTCAGGCTGAGGATGCTTTAATAGTCCGCCGCGTTCGGATCGAACTCCATCGCGGTGTCGCCGGGATGCTCCGCGGAATCGCCGGCGTATATGTCCCGATCCTTGGTCTCCGGCACGAACAACAGGCCGATTACCGCGGTCGCGCCGGCGATCACGATGGGATACCACAATCCAAAGTAGATGCTGCCGTTCTGCGCGTTCATCGCGAACATCGACGCCGGCAACAAGCCGCCGAACCAGCCGTTGCCGATGTGATACGGCAGCGACATCGAGGTATAGCGGATGCGGGTCGGGAACAATTCCACCAGCGCCGCCGCCATCGGCCCATACACCATGGTAACCAGCACCATGAGGAAGCACAGCACCAGCACCAGCTTGAACGGCTGCGGACGGAAGATGTCCCACGGTGTCGCCAGTTTCACCACCGACGGATTGGACGCCGCCGGATAGCCGACCGCGGTCAACGCCGCCGCCAGATCGGTCGCGAAACCTTTCGCCGTGGGATCGAGCGTCTTGTCGCCGATCTGCACGCTCGCCTTGGTCCCGGCCGGTGCATCCTGCTGCGAGTAGGTCACCGAGGCTCGCGCCAGCGCGCCTTTCGCCAAGTCGCAACTGTTGACGAATTTGGAAAGCCCGGTCGGATTGAACTGAAACGAGCAGTCGGAGGGGTCGCTGGTCACCACCACCTTCACCGCATCATGCGCCTTGGCGAGCGCCGGATTGGCGATTGCGGTCATGTATTCGAACACCGGGAAATAGGTCAGCGCGGCCAGCAGGCAGCCGCCCAAGATGATCGGCTTGCGGCCAATCTTGTCCGACAGCCAGCCGAACAGGATGAAGCCGAACGCACCGATCGCCAGCGCCCAGGCGACCATCAGGTTGGCGCTGAAGCCGTCCACCTTCAGCACCCCGGTCAGGAAGAACAGCGCATAGAACTGCCCCGCGTACCATACCACCGCCTGTCCGGCGACCAGGCCGAACAATGCCAAAATGGCCCATTTGGCATTCGCCCACTGGCCGAACGCCTCACTCAGCGGTGCCTTCGAATGCCTGCCCTCGGCCTTCATCTTCAGGAATGCCGGGCTTTCGCTCAGTTGCAGCCGGATCCACACCGAAACCGCCAGCAGCAACACCGAGACCAGGAACGGAATGCGCCAGCCATAGGCCTTGAAGTCGTTGGCGGTCATCGAGGCCTGGACGAACAGGATGACAAGCAGCGACATGAACAGGCCAAGTGTCGCCGTGGTCTGGATCCAGCTTGTATAGAAACCGCGTCGGTTGCGTGGCGCGTGTTCGGCGACATAGGTCGCGGCGCCGCCATACTCGCCGCCGATCGCCAGGCCTTGCAGGATGCGCAGGCTGATCAGGATCACCGCCGCGGAGATGCCGATACTATCGGATGTCGGCAGGATACCGACCAGGAAGGTGGACGACCCCATGATCAGGATGGTGATCAGGAAGGTATATTTGCGCCCGACCAGGTCACCCAGCCGGCCGAAAACCAGGGCGCCGAACGGGCGCACCAAGAAGCCCGCGGCAAACGCCAGCAGCGCGAAGATGTTGCGCGTGGTTTCATCGAACTGGCCAAAGAACTTGGCGCCGATGATGACCGCGAGAGAACCGTACAGGTAGAAATCGTACCACTCGAAAACCGTCCCGAGCGACGAAGCCAGGATGATCTTCTTCTCATCGGCGGTCATTCGACGATTCGACGCAGCCGACGTGCCTGAAGCAGCCGTGCTCATGCTCATGTATTCAGCCCTCGACCCGGACGTTCCTCGAAAGCATCGGGATCGCTGTTGTCGCGTCGCCGATACGGCCGCCGGCCATCAGTCGGGCAACCTGCCAGCATCATTACCGGATATTAAGGATTTGGCCCAGGGTAAAAACAGGCCGGCCGCCACGCCCCGATCAGCCGCCTGGCTCAACGGCCGCCGTCGACCTGCAACACCTGGCCATTGACGAAGCCGGCAAGTTCGGAGGCAAAAAACACCACCGCCCTGGCGATATCGTCAGCCGATCCCAGCCGCTTCATGGCGATGCGCTCGACCAGCGCCTGCTGACCGGCCGGGCCGTAACTGTCCCATTGCGCCTCGGTCGCCGCGTTGGTGCGGATAAAGCCGGGCGCCACCGAGTTCACCGTTATGTTGAAGGCTCCGAGTTCATGCGCCAGTTGCCGGGTCAGGCCCACCACCGCGTGCTTGGCGCTGCAATAGGCCTGGATCCCGGTCAGCGACGGCTGCAGCCCCGCCCCCGAACTGATGTTGACAATCCGCCCGCCGCCTGCCCGTTTCATTGCAGGCGCCGCCGCTCGGCATAGCGTGAACGCCGCATTGACGTTGATGTCGAAGATCGTGTTCCAGTCCTGGTCGGTGACATCCTCCAGCGGCACGGGAAGCTGACCGGCAACGCCACCGGCATTGTTCACCAGGATATCGATCGCGCGTCCGGTCTGAGCCTCGATCTGCCCGACCCAAGCGGCGGCGGCGGCGCGGTCGCGCAGATCAACCGCCCGCGCGGTGATGCCGCTGACTGTCGCGGTTTCCGCCAGAGCCTCGGCGTGCAAGTCGGTGGCGAACACCAGCGCTCCGAGACGCGCGAAGGTCTGCGCGATCGCACGCCCGAAGCCGTGGCCGGCGCCGGTCAGCGCGACGACCTTGGCATCAAACCGGATGTTCATGCCGTACCTGCCACGGCGGTCAATGCGACCCGACCATCAGCACATCGCAGTTCCGCCGCCCGGACATCAGACAGTCGCCAATGACCGAGGCCGAACGCAGTTGCTGGACAAGGAACAGTCCACCGACCAACAGCAGCAGGGTAATCGCCACGCCTGCCAGACTGGCCGTCTGCCGCCTGGCGTCTCGGTCTTCGCTGTCATCCGCCCGCCAATGGTGATGGCTAAACACGAGACCCTCGCATTGGACCCGTTGATATTTATCGCATAAGGGATCGACCGGTTAGCCAGACAAGGGGTTGCCGACCGCATTCACCCAGCCTGGCCTACGATAACCGGACCACGGAGGATGTCGAACTGGACGGCGTGCGGCACTTGAGCAAGGACGAGCACTTCGCCGCGCTGATCCGCCGCGTCGGGCCGCCACGGATGGACGTTCAGCGCCAGCGCAGCCCGTACGAGGCACTGATCCGCGCCATCGCCCATCAGCAACTGCACGGCCGGGCGGCCGAGGCGATCCTGGCGCGGTTCTCCGCGTTGTTTCCGGGAGATTCCTTTCCCGCCCCGGACGCGGTCATGGCAACCGCCGAACTCGCGTTGCGCGGCTGCGGCTTTTCCGCCGGCAAGATCGCGGCGATCAGGGACATCTGCGCCAAGGCGCTGGACGGCACCGTGCCGACGCGCCGCCAGTCGCACCGGCTGAGTGATGCGGCGTTGATCGAGCGGTTGACCGTCATCCGCGGGGTCGGCCGCTGGACTGTCGAGATGCTGCTGATTTTCACCCTCGGCCGACCGGATGTCTTGCCGGTCGACGATTTCGGCGTGCGCGAGGGGTATCGCCTGCTGCATGGGCTGGGGGCTCAGCCGAAGCCCAAGCAGTTGGCCGAGATCGGCATGTCCTGGGCGCCGCACCGGTCGCTGGCGACGTGGTATCTGTATCGCGCCGCCGAGGAGGCGCGCCGGCAGGGGCCGGTCAGCCGGGCGTGATCCGCGGAGGTGCGGGCACGGACGGGCGCGATCAGACGGGCTTCCAGGAACGGTCGACCTCGACATCGATCAGGGTCGGTCCATCCGTGACCAGCGCCTGGGCCAGCAGATCGGACAGATCGGACAACCTCGATGCCTTGTGCGCGGTCAGCCCAAGGCCGCGGGCCACGGAAACGAAATCGACGCGCGGCTTGTCGAGGTCCATGGCGACGTAGTTGTCGGCCTGCGCCGCCAGTCCTTTCATTGCGTTGGTCCGCTGCTTCAGCACGCGGTACGAGTAGTTGTTGATGATGACGAACACCATCCGCAGGTTCTCCCGCGCGGCGGTCCACAGTCCCTGGATGGTGTACATCGCCGACCCATCGCCGATCAGCGCCACCACCGGACGATCCGGCAGCGCCAGCTTGACCCCGATCGCGGCCGGCAGACCCCAGCCGATGCCACCACCGCGCAGCCCGAAGAAGCTCCGCGAATCGTCGCTTTTCAGGAACCGCCGCAAACCGGTTCCGGAGGAAACCGTTTCATCGATCACCACCGCGTCCGCGGGCAGCAGCCGCCCGATGGTCTGCATCAGGGCCAGCGGGTGAACGGGGTGCCGATCCGCCACCGCGTCGGCCATGCTGTGCAGCTTCTGCAGGCTGGCGACGCCCTCGGCTCGCACATGCTGCAAGCGCTTTGCCGCTACCTCGGCTTCGGCGATCGAGCGCGCGGCTTGCACCGCCTGGGTCAGCTCCGGCAGGGTGACTTTGGGCTCACCCAGGATGGACACTTGTTCAGGGTAGTTCTTCGCCAGTTCCCACGGGTCGGTGTCGAGGTGAACCACTGGCATGCCGTCCGGCATCGATTCCACTTCGCCGGGCAGCGACAGGGTGAACAGGTCGGCGCCGATCGACACCAGCAGGTCGTGCTGCATCAGCATGCCTCGGATCGCCGCCGGCAGCCGCACCAGGGCGCCGCGATACAGCGGATGCGACGAGGGGAACATGGCCCGGCTGGCCATGCCTTCATCGTAGACCGGCGCCCCGATCGCCTCGGCCAATGCGACCAGTTCCGCAAGCGCGTCGCCTTGCGGCACCGCGTCACCGGCAACGATGACTGGACTGCGCGCCCGGCCGATGATCGAGGCCGCCCGTGCGATCGCGCCCGTGTCGCCCCTGATGCCCAATGCCACCCGGCTTGGGGTTCCCAGCTCGAGATTCGCGCTGGCGGTCAGGATATCGCCGGGCAGCGAGAGAAACACCGGACCCATCGGCGGAGCCAGCGCGGTCTTGATCGCGCGATGGATCGCTCGCGGCAGGTCCTGCAGCCGGCGCACTTCCTCGGACCATTTGACGAACGGGCGGGCGACGGTGGGAAGGTCGGCCCATAGCAGCGGTTCGGTGAAGTTGAAGCGCTGCTCGTGCTGGCCGGCGGTGACCAGGATCGGCGATCCGGCTTTCTGCGCGTCGTACAGCATCCCCATCGCGTTCCCGAGGCCAGGGGCGGCATGCAGGTTGACCACGGCGCACTGGCCGGACGCCTGGGCGAAGCCGTCGGCCATGCTCATCGCCGGCGCTTCCTGCAACGCCAGGATGTAACGAAGCTGATGTTCCGCCGCCAAGGCATCCATCAGCGGCAGCTCGGTTGTCCCTGGGTTGCCGAATATCATGCGCACCCCCTCTTGCTTCAACAATTCCAGCAGAGCGGTCTTTCCCGGCATCATCGGCATCGCTAGGTTCCCCAATTGGCGGCGGTTTGCGCTGTTTCGCTACAAGGCACTACGCGGTCGCGCAAGCCGATGTGCCCAATACCGGGAGAAACCAAGGAAATGTCGAAATTTTCGCGCCGTGTTCTGATCAGCGGACTGGCCGCAGCGCCGCTGGCTCGGCCTGGCATTATCCGGGCGCAAAGTTCGTCCAAGCCGGTGAAGATCGGGCTGCTGTCGGATATGAGCGGTCCGTACCGTGATGTCGGCGGCCCCGGCAACAAGGTCGCGACCGAGCTTGCCGTCACCGATTTCGGCGGTTCCGTGCTGGACCAACCGATCCAGATCCTGCAGGCCGACGACCAGAACAAGCCGGATGTATCGACCTCGCTGGCGCGTCAATGGATCGATGACGAGGGTGTCGATGTCTTGGCCGATGGCGCGGCGAGTTCTTCCGGATTGGCGATCCAGCAGGTGTGCCGGGAAAAGAAGAAGGTCTATCTGATCACCGGTCCTGCCAGTTCCGACTTCACCGGCAAGCAGTGCTCGCCGTACGGCATCCACTTTTCTTACGATACCTACGCCCTGGCGCATGGCACCGGTGACGCGCTGACCAAGGCCGGCGGTAGCACCTGGTACTTCATCACCGCCGATTACGCGTTCGGCTATGCGCTGGAGCGCGACACCATGAACGCGGTCAAGGCCGCCGGGGGGAAGATCCTCGGCTCGACCCGAGCGCCGCTCGGCACGGCGGATTTTTCATCCTACCTGGTGCAGGCGCAGGCCTCCGGCGCCAAGGTGATCGGGCTGGCGAATGCCGGCACCGATACGCAGAACTGCGTCAAACAGGCTGCCGAGTTCGGGCTGACGCATGGCGGCGTGCGACTGGCGACGCTGCTGATCCAGATCAGCGACATCAACTCACTGAGCCAGAAGGTGTGTGAGGGGCTCACCTTCACCGATTCGTTCTACTGGGACATGGACGACAAGACCCGGGCGTGGTCGAAGCGCTGGAGCGCAAAGATGGGCGGGATGGTGCCGGGGTTGCTGCATGCCGGCAGCTACTGCGCCGCGAACCATTGGTTGAAGGCGGTGAAAGCGGTCGGTTCGACCGATGCGGACGCCGTGGTCGCCAAGATGAAGGCACTGCCGGTCAACGATTTTTACAACGACAATGTCAAGGTGCGGCAAGACGGGCGGGTGTTGCACGTGATGTATCTGTGGCAGGTAAAGCCGGTCGCCGAAGCGAAGTCGAAGTATGATTTCTTGACCAAACTGGCGACGATCGCGCCGCAGGATGCCTGGCGGCCGCTGGCCGATGGCGGCTGTCCGCTGATCAAGGTCTGACGCGGGCAGAACCGGACGGCGCGTTTAGACAGCGCGCCAAAGCTCGCCCTCGCGGACGGCCTTGCCCTCGGCTTCCATCTTCAGCAGATGCGCCAGGACGTTGCGCTCCGCAGCCTTGCGCAGCCGCGGGTTCAACTGTGAATACAGCGCATCCATGATGGCGAAAGTATCGAACGGACCGTCTTTCAGCTTCTTGGCGATGGCCTGCTCGCGGATCATCCGGTGCGTGAGCATCTCGCGCACCAGTGCCCGAGGCTCGCGCAGCGGCGGACCATGTCCGGGCAGGTATAAATCGTCGTCGCGGTCAAGCAACAGCTTCAGACTGGCGAAGTAATCGGCCATGTCGCCGCCGGGTGGGCTGACGATGCTGGTCGACCACGACATCACGTGATCGGCGCTGAACAGTACCCGCTCGCCGCTTGCCGCGGGCAAGGCAAAGCACAGGTGGTCGGACGCATGGCCCGGGGTGTGCAGGGCGACCATGCCGGCAATTGATCCGCCGTGATCGAGCTTGACGTCGGCATCGAAGTCGGCGATCGCGCTGTTGCGGAACCCGACCGTGGGGGCGCCGGTCGCCTGCTGCAAAGCCGGGACGGCGCCGACGTGATCATGGTGCGTGTGGCTGACCAGGATCATTGCGATCTGGCCGCCGCTGTGCCGCAGTATCGCTCCGACATGCTGGTGATCGTCCGCCGGACCGGGATCGAGCACCACCACGCCATCCGCTGTGTCGAGCAGATAGGTGTTGGTACCGAAATAGGTCATCGGGCCAGGATTGTTGGCGACGATGCGGCGTATCCCCGGCATCACCGCAAGACTGGCGCCGCGCTCCGGCTCCGGTTCGGTCAGGAAGGGCATGTCTCAGGGTCTCCGTTAGGTCGGCATCCTTGCCGCAAACCTGGCAGGCTGGCAACGCCGGCGGGTTGCGTGGCAAGCTGGAGCCAAATCAGGAGGAAATTCGGATGACCAAAGGCCTGCTGTTCATGGCACTGGATTTTGCGACCGCGCATGAGGACGAGTTCCACGACTGGTATGACCGCGAGCACATACCGGAGCGCATGGGTGTGCCGGGTTTCCTGAATGCGGAACGCTGGATCGACGAGCAGACCCCGACGATCCATGTCGCGACCTATGATCTGGAGAGCCCGGCTGTGCTGTCCAGCCCGGCCTACCGCGCGGTCGCCGGGGCGAACCAGTCGGTCTGGACCAGGCGCGTCACCGACCTGTGCAAGCGGGTCATGCGCTACGAGGGCGAACAACTGCTGCCCGGGGACGGCGTCGCGGTGGACGGCGCGAACGCTCTGCTGGTCGCCTCGATGAACATCGATGCAGACGCCGAAGCCGAAGCCGAGTTCACCGAGTGGTACAACACCGAGCACCTGCCTGCGCTCGGGGCGGTCCCGGGCGTGCTGGCGGCGCGCCGCTTCAGTGCGACCGATACTGGGTCCGAGCGGCGATTCCTTGCGCTATATCATCTGCGCGATGCCGCCGTGTCGCGTTCGGATGCTTGGGCGAAGGCCGCCGACACCGAATGGACCCAGCGGATGCGGCCACGGTTCCGCGATCTACTGATGCTGCGGATGAACCGCTACATTCGCAACGCGTGACTATTAAGGCACCGGAAAGGGGTTGACGATCGTTACGCCCGCAACCACCTGACCGTGCCTCATATCCTCGGAGTAGAGCCGCCGACACCCCAGCGCCTGGGCGGCCGCGATGATCGCGCTGTCCCAGTATGAAAAACCATGCGCCGCCTTGATCGCCAGCGCGGCTTCGACGACCGGCATGGTGGTTTCCTGTACCTGGAAGCGCGCCCATCCCCGCAGCAGCCCCACGGCTAGGTCGTGCGGCAGCCGTCCGGCGCGCGACGGCCGGGTTACCTGGACATAGAACTCCTGCAGCACCTGGACCGAAAGCGCGCCATCATCCTGGTTCAGCAGCGCATCCGCCACGGAGCGCTTTGCCGTTTCCGCCGGATGCGGGCTGATCGCATAGAGCAGGATATTGGTATCGAGAAAATGCGCCATAATCAGTCAGTTCGGTCATGCACCTGATCGCGGGCGAGGCGCTCCGAGGCGCTAAAGTCAGCGGGGATTTGCGCCGATAATATAAGTCATGTTGCAGCCGCTTCAGCCGCTGAAACTCGGTCTCACCGGCGCCCAGTTCGGTCAGGTAGCGCTTCACCAGCGCCGAAACCGAGGTATCCAGTGCGGCCGCTTGCATACGGGCATTGCGCGGCTCTCCGCGTCAAGCAGGTCGCGGCGCCATCCGGCCAGGCTACAACGCGATCTGCCGCCCGACTTCAAGAAACTTGTCGGCGGGCAGATCGAATCGATCCGGGCTTCGTACCGCGTTGCGATACATCACCGCGAACAGCATCCGCTGCCAGCCGGGCAGGCGCGGCCGGTTCGGGCTGCGCACGACATCGTCGTGCGAGGCAAAATACACGGCGTCGTCAAGGTTGATGCTACATCCTTTCTCCTTCGCGGAGGCCAGCGCGGCGACCACACTGGGCCGCTCGATGAAGCCAAACCGCACTGTGACGTGCCAGAAATTGTCGGCGATTTGCTCCACCTCGGTGCGTTCGGACCAGGCAACCCGAGGAACGTCGTCGAACCGGACGGTGAGACTGATCAGCGTCTCTTGCAGCGCCTTGAACTGGGCGACGTAACGAATCATCACATCGGGGATGGCGGTTTCGTTGCGGCTGAAGAACACCGCGGTCCCGGGCACGCGGGTGAACTTGCCGCTGTTCAGCGAGGCCAGGAACGCGTCGTTCGACTCCGGCCGCTGCGCCTGTGAGCGGTGGAGCGCCGCGGTGCCGCGATGCCAGACCGTCATCAGGATAAATATCAGCACCGCCAAGAGCAGGGGAATCCAGCCGCCTTCGCGTATCTTCAACAGGTTGGCGCTGAAGAAACCGAGGTCGACCAGCAGAAACAGCAGGCTCGTCGGCAACGCGACGGCAACCGGCCAACGCCAGATGTCGCGCATCGCGCTGAACAGCAGGACCGTGGTCAGCAACATGGTGGTGGACACCGCCGTGCCGTAAGCGCCCGCCAGGGCGTCGGAACTGCCGAAACTGAAGGTCAGCAACAGCGTGCAGACCATCATCGCCCAGTTCACCACCGGCACATAGATCTGGCCATATTCCTCGTCCGAGGTTTGGCGGATGTTCAAACCGGGGAACCAGCCCAACTGCATGGCCTGCCGGGTCATTGAGAATGCGCCGGTGATGATCGCCTGGCTGGCGATGATAGTGGCAAGCGTTGCCAGCACCACCAGCGGGATCACCGCCCAGTGCGGCGCCAGCTTGAAGAACGGGTTGCCCTGGATGCCGGGGTTTTGCAGCAACAGCGCGGTCTGCCCGGCGTAGCACAACAACAACGCCGGCAGCACGACGAAGTACCAGGTCGAGCGGATTGGCTTGCGGCCGAAATGACCCAGGTCGGCATAAAGTGCCTCCCCGCCGGTGATGGCAAGAAACACGCCGCCAAGCACGACGAAGCTGTGCCAGCCATGGGCAACGATGAAGCGGCCGCAATGCATCGGGTTGATCGCCCCGAACACCTCCGGGCGGCGCAGCACGCCGGTCAGCCCGAGGATGGCGATGGTGACGAACCAGAGCAGCATGATCGGTCCGAAGATGCGGCCGATCTTGGCGGTGCCCTTGGCCTGCGCGGTGAACAGGGCCAGCAGGACCAGCAAGGCGGCCGGGACGACGTAGGGCTTGAAGATGTCGGTGGCGACGTTGACGCCCTCGAGCGCGCTGAGCACCGAGATGGCCGGGGTTATGATGCCGTCGCCGTAGATCAGCGCCGACCCGAACAGGCCGGCGACGATAAGTCCAGCGGTTAGACGTCCACCCTTGCCGGTGGTGACCAGGGCCATCAGCGCCAGGATGCCGCCCTCGCCGCGATTGTCGGCGCGCATCACGAAGATACAGTACTTGACCGACACGATGACGATCAGCGCCCAGACCACGAGCGAGAGCAGGCCGAGCGCATCCTCGGCCGATGGGTGGCCGCCGACGGTGCCGACGATGGTCTGATAGGTGTATAGCGGGCTGGTGCCGAGATCGCCGAAGACGATCCCGAGCGCGGCAAGGCCGCCCGATAGGGTGAATGCGCGGTCAGCCGATTCCGCCCGCTGCTCTCGGCCGCCTGTCACCTTCCCACCCATATCCGGTCTCCGGACGCCGCTCTGTTAGCGGATGTCCGATCCTGTCAGGGCCGTCCAGTGGCCAAGGTGCCGAAGCGGGACATTCCGGCGCCTCGACGAATCACAGGCGCGTGCGCAAGACCTGCGACAAGGTGGCGGGGTCGGTGATCGGCAGGCCACAGACGTTGCGTCGGCAGACATAAGCTGCCGCCTGTCCCGCCGGCGGGGTCTTGCCGAAGGCGGGATGACCAGGGTGCAAAAGGCTGGCATCGGCGGTGCGCAGCACGACGGTGGCGGGGTCTGGACTGCTGGATGCGGCTTGCATCAGCGTGGTCGCGGCGTCTTGGGGGCCAACGATCACGATGGTCGTGGCTGCCTCCAGCAGATCGGCTGCCGCCAGCAGCGTGGGCATGCCGGCGAGTTGGTCCGGTTGTCCGGCGAACGCGGTCAGCACCGCCGTTGCCCGTGCGCGCCACTCCGCATCACCGGTCAGGTGGAACAGCCTGGCAAAAACTTCGGCCATCATGCCATTGCCCGATGGCGTGGCGTTGTCCGCGGCGGTGCGCGGGCGGGTCAGCGGGACATCGGAGGCGCCGGCGGCGGTTGAGTAGAACCCGCCGTGGCCATCGGCGAAGGCGGATTGTGCGGCGTTGGCAAGGCGTTCGGCGGCGGCCAGACAGGACGCTTCGCCGGTTGCCTCGTATAA
This sequence comes from Rhodopila sp., assembly GCF_965277825.1. NCBI lineage: Bacteria > Pseudomonadati > Pseudomonadota > Alphaproteobacteria > Acetobacterales > Acetobacteraceae > Rhodopila > Rhodopila sp. Next base: position 4,127,277 of record NZ_OZ255846.1, read on the forward strand.
TGCAATGGCGGCGCGGGCCATCGCGGCCTGGTCCTCGATCAGACCCGCAGCAGTGACCCGGCCCAGACGCCAGGCGTGTTCGACGCCGCCATGGGCGGCGGTCATCCGGGCGATGATGAAGTCGAACGCCTGGCGGGCTCGTTCGATCCAGGCGGGGCGCCCGAAAACGCCCGAGGCGCGTGCCAGCGCGGCGATTGCCAGGCCGTTCCAGTCGGCCAGCACCTTGTCGTCCCAGCCGGGGCGGACGCGTTTTTCGCGAACCTGGAACAGGATGTCGCGGGCCTTGGCGAGGTCGGCTTCCTGGTCCTGGGTGCCCAACGCCGCGATGCGGCGCAGAATGGTGCGGCCTTCCCAGTTGCCTGTCGAAGTGACGTCGTAGGCGTGCTTGAACGCCGCCGAGGCCGAGCCGAGCAGAGCGTCGATCTCCGCCTCGGTCCAGACATAGAAGCGGCCTTCCTCGCCTTCGCTGTCGGCGTCTTCCGAGGCGGCAAAGGCGGCTTTGCCGTAGACCCGCTGGGCGGTCATGGTGCGGATCATCCAGCCGACCGTTTCCGCCGCGCGTTGCGCGTACAACGGGTTGGGCCGATCGGCGTGCGCTAGCGCCAGCAGTTCCAGCAGTTGGGCGTTGTCGTACAGCATCTTCTCGAAATGCGGCACCAGCCACTGGGCGTCGGTCGAGTAACGGGCGTAGCCGCCGCCGAGATGGTCGTAGATGCCGCCCTGGGACATCCGCTGCAGCATCAGGTGCAGCGCGGCCTGACCTTCCGGCTGGCCGGTACGAAATGCGTTTTGCCACAGCAGGCGATAGATCGGCGGGTTGGGGAATTTCGGGGCACCGCGCAGGCCGCCCTGATCGGGGTCGGTCATCCGCAGGTAGGCCGCTGCCACGGCTTCGAGCTGCGCTGGGCCGGGGGCGTCACTGACCGACGCCATGGCTTGTTGTTCCAGGAACTGCGTCAATGCCCTGCTGTTCTGACCGACCGCCTCGGCGCCGGAGTGGAAGGCATTGGCGACGCCCTGCAGCACCTGGCGGAAGGACGGCCGACCCCAGCGCGGTTCCGGCGGAAAGTAGGTGCCGCCCCAAAACGGCGTGCCGTCGGGGGTGGTAAACATGGTCAGCGGCCAGCCGCCTTGCTCACCCAGCGCGTGCAGCGCGGACATATAGATGTGGTCGATGTCGGGGCGTTCCTCGCGGTCGATCTTGATGTTGACGAACAGGCTGTTCATCAGCTCCGCGGTTTGCCGATCCTCGAACGATTCGTGGGCCATGACGTGGCACCAGTGGCAGGCGGCGTAGCCGATCGAGACCATGATCGGCTTGTTGGCCGCCTTGGCTTCGTCCAGCGCGGCCTTGCCCCAGGGGCGCCAATGCACCGGATTGCCGGCGTGTTGCAGCAGATAGGGGGAGGTTTCCCCGCGCAGCAGGTTTTCCGGTGCGGCCATGGCCGGGCTCCCGTGGTTTTGGGGTGAAGCCTCGATGTGGGGCGTGGGCCTGGCGATGCCAGGGTCCGGCGGCCGTGGCGTCGATACATCGAATCTTAACCAATGAGCGCCATCCTGCCGGCATGCACGCTCGCCGCGACCGGGGTCGCCTCGCCTATGCCACCGGCGTGGCTGCGGAACAGGCGGCCTGCGGCGCCTTGATCCGGGACGGCTGGACCATTCTCGCGCGCCGGCTGCGAACCGCGGCGGGAGAGGTGGATGCGGTGGCTGAAAAGGCCGGCATCCTGGCGATCGTCGAGGTAAAATCTCGGCCCACCCTGGCCGCGGCGGCGATCGCGCTTACCGTGCGCCAGCGGTTGCGACTGGTCGGCGCCTGCGAAATCATCCTGGCGGAGCATCCCGATTGGGGCGCGAACGGCGTGCGGTTCGACGTTCTGGTAGTCGATCCCGCCGGCAATGTTCGTCGCATCGCGGATGCTTTTCGATCGGACGAGGTGGCGATCCGTTAGGGGGGCCCTGTCCCCGGTTTGCCCCCGTGCCAGCTTTCGCGGCTCCGGCAACCGCCCGGGCCTTCGGCGCCGCTCGCGCGGACCATCGCGTCCGTCCTGCCTGTCCGGTCTAATCGCCTTTGGCGACCTTCAGGTCGAAGCCCGGGCCAATTTCGGTCAGGTACATGGTCGCGTCGCCAAACCACCTGGTCTCGAATGCCATCCGCACCGGCACAAGCGGGGCATCGGCCGCGAGTTTTGCCAGCCATGCGGACCCGTGCATGGGCTTGCCCTCACGCGCCCGGTCGCCGCCTGACTTGAAGCCTGCGATAAGCCGGCCGGAAAAGTCGCAGCGCAGGGTCTTGCCGGCGAAACTGGACCGCTCGGTCGGTTCCAGTGTCTCGTTGCCGACGGTATGGGCCTCGATCTCGATCGCTCGCCGTCCGTCGTAGGTGCGCACCGTCGTCTCGCAGTGGCCGGTGTCCTGAACGATACGAATCAACTCCGCTACGGCGCTGAGCCGGTCGATCGAGTCGGCCTTCAACGCGTCTGGCACCGGCTCGCGGTCATCCAGGTTGAGCGGCACAAGTCGTCGGACCTCCGGCTTGTGCCGCGTGTAGTCGATTTCCACCATGCGGTGCTCGCCGTGCCATTGTCCCTTGCCGACGAATCGGGTCGGTAGCGCCTGCTCTCCGCTCCAGGTCCCGATGACGCTATCCGATTGGTGACCGCCGATGAACCACGCCGCCACGCCGGTGGTGCGATAGTCGAGCTTCATCCGGTATTGTCTTTGCCCGAGGCTGAATCCGCTATCGACCTCCGCCACCGGTAATCCTGCCGCATAGGTTTGATAGCTAGCGTGAAATTCCGGCGGCGGCAGGCTCTGCGCCAACGCAACGCATGGCACCAGCAATCCGATCAGGCCGGCCCCACATCGCAGCATCGGTCAGATCTATTAGGCGGCGGCGGTCAACGCAAGGCAGAGTGCGATCGTCGGCGAAGTGTCCAAGGCGTGAGAACTTTGCGAAACAGGCCAAGAGCTAAACCGGTATGGACTGCACCGCTTCTTCCAGTTCCGAGAAGGTTGGCATGTGTTCGGTCGGTACCATTTTGCGCCCGGATTCCACGCTGACTTGCGGCGCGTTGCCATATAGATGCGTCACCAGCACCGCTCGGATCACCTCGAGGTATTTCGCTTCCTCCTCCACGATGCCTTTCATCCGGATGGAGAACGGGCCGGCAATGCCGTAGGCCAGCAGGATGCCCAGGAACGTCCCGGTCAGCGCGCCGCCGATCATCGCGCCCAGGATCGCCGGCGGCTGATCGATGTGCGACATCGTCTTGATCACGCCCAGCACGGCGGCGACGATCCCCAGCGCCGGCAGCGCATCGGCCATGGTTTGCATGATGTGCGAGGGATGCAGCTCCTCGATCAGGGTCTTCTTCAATTCCCGAGCCATGACGTCTTCGATCTGATTGGGATCGTCGGCATTCATCCCGACCATACGCAGGTAGTCACAGATGATCGTGCTGGCATGATGATTGGCCAGCACCTTGGGAAACTTCAGGAACGCCGGGCTTTCGCTAGGCTTTTCGATATGCGGCTCGAGCGCCATCGCGCCCTTGGTGCTGGCGATGCGGACCAGGAAATACAGCAGGCTGAGCAGGTCGATGTAGTCCGCTTTCTTGAACGCCGCGCCTTTCAGCATCTTGCCGAACGAGCCTAGCGTGTGTTTGACGTCGTGCATGCTGTTCGCCATCAGCATCGTGCTGATCGCGGCGCCGCCGATGGTCCACATCTCGAACGGCACGGCTTCGATCAGCGGCGCCATGCTGCCGCCGGACGTCAGGTAGCTGCCCAGCACGCAGGCAAACAACAGAACCAGGCCGCCGATCGTCAGCATGACGCGGCTTCAGGGCGGGCTACGGGCAGGGACATCGGCTTTGGCCTGCTGCTCGGGCACCGCAGCGGGTGCGGTCGGGACCGGGGGCGCCTGTCGCATGACCAGAATGGCGATCCGCCGATTGGCCGCCGCCATCGGATCGGCCGGCAACAGCGGGTCGCGATCTGCATCACCGGTCACCGACTTGACCCGCGCTATCGGAAATCCGCTTTCCACCAGCAGTCGTCGAGTGGCGTTGGCGCGTTCCGCCGACAGCTCGAAATTGGTGCGGTCCGGACCGGGGAACGGCGCGGCATCGGTATGGCCGGCGATTGAGATCGGCTGGCTCAGTTTCATCAGCACCGGGGTGATCTTCCGCAGCAGCAGCCTGGCCCGCTCATTCGGTGCCGACGACCCGCTGGGAAACATCGGCAGCTTGACCTCGTCGACGATCTGGACCCGCAGGCCGTCGGGGGTCATGTCGATGGTGAGCTGCTTGGCCAGGTCAGCCAGCGCCGGATCGCCGCGAACCGCATCCTGGATCTGCTGAGCGGCCTGCTCGAACGCGGCCTTCTCCTGGCGGGCCTTTTCCGCCGCCAGATCCGCCGCGGTGATTGTGTGGGTGTCCGGCTGGCCTTCGCGCATCACCTCGGAGGCGCCGCCGGGACCAGGCGCGGGACGGGTGGCTTTCTGCCCCATGGGCTTCTCGTCGGTGTCGGCATCCTGGTCCTCGGTAGCCGGTCCCTGGCCGACGCCGTCACCGGATTTGGCGCGGTGGGTTTCAGTGTAGACCGGGTCTTCGCCATCCTCGGTCCGCTCGACCACCGGGCGCTTGCCCTGGGTGACCTCGACGGCGCCGCGGTCGGACACCAGGGCGCCTTCGTCGAACGCGGTATGGCCGCCGAACGGCTGACCGGTGCCGGACGAGGCATGAGACAGCAGATTGTTCGGGCTGAAATAGTCCGCGAGGCCCTTGCGCTGGTCCTCGGTGGTCGCGTTGAGCAGCCACATGAGCAAGAAAAACGCCATCATGGCGGTCACGAAATCAGCATATGCGACCTTCCAGGCGCCACCGTGGTGGCCGCCCTCGACGATCTCATACTTTTTGACGATGATGTTGCCTTTGCCGCCCTTCTTTTCGCGTTTAGCCGCCATGTGTGCCCTCCGCAGAGGGCCGCAACATGGCGTGCAAACGTTAACCGATTGCTAACTGGGCGAATAAACCGGTTGCCGCCCAGCCGTGGCTTGCAAAAGCCTCTGCCCTGGTCGGCCGAGTTGCGATGGTCAGGCCGATCCGGCGACGTAGGCCGTGAGGCTTTCCACCACCGTGTCCTGCTGCATGATGCGAGCTTTGACGACATCGCCGATACTGATCAGGCCGACCAGCGTATCATGGTCGACCACCGGCAGATGCCGGAACCGACCGGCGGTCATGAGCTGCATGGCCTCATTCACGGTAGTGCCGGGATGAGCCACCTGCACCGCGCGGGTCATCAACTGGCCGGCCGTCATCTCCAGCATGCGGGCGCCGTTGGCCGCAAGGCAGCGGACGATATCGCGTTCGCTGACGATGCCCAGCATTTGTTCTTCCTGGTCGATGACCAGCACGGCGCCGATGCGGCGTTCGGCCAGCATTATGGCGACTTCCGGCACCGTGGCGGCGGGAGCGATCGTCGATACGCTGTAACCCTTGTGCTTCAGAATTGTCGCGACCGTCATTTTCTTGCCCCTTCCTTCTTGGGACGAGATTGCGATCGAACCGGTCATCAGAAGCGGATCGTCAGGTCAGATCGCGCACCCGCACTTCCTCCAGAAAGCATCATGCGCTTTCCAATGATCAAAATGCAACCGGTAGACGTGCAGTGCAGCAAACGGCGCTACCACAGCGTACTTCCCGCCATCAGACCGGCGACGAGCAGGACAACAAATATCACAATCGCAATGAAAAACAGGATTCGAGCGATGTCAGCGGATGCCGCGGCGACGCCTCCAAAGCCGAATATCGCCGCGACGATCGAAATAACGAGAAAGAACAAAGCCAATCTCAGCATGCCGGGTTTCCATCTGGTGGGGCGACGCAACAGAGCCTCAGAACATCGTTGCTCTGGGCGAAGTCCAAGGCGGGTTAGTCAGGGGAGAACGAGGAGCGTTGCCAAACTGTACAGTCAGCCTGGCAACGCTCAAGAGTACTCTCTATCCCCGCCAGCACCAGTCGTCACACGTCATTTACCCGTGATCACTCCGCCGCCGCCAGCTCGGCCACCGCGGGCGAGAGTTGAGTCTCCACCAGGCTGGCAAAATGCCCCTGGCGCGCAAGCAACGAATTGAAGTTGCCCCGCTCGACGATGCGGCCGCCATCGAACACAAGGATTTCATCGGCATCGCGCACCGTCGATAGGCGGTGGGCGATGATGAACGTGGTGCGCCCCGCCATCAGCGTCTTCAACGCCTTGCCGACGCGCGCCTCGGTCGCCGCATCCAGTGCGCTGGTCGCTTCGTCCAGGATCAGGATCGGCGGATTCTTCAGCAGCGCTCGGGCGATGGCGAGCCGCTGGCGCTGGCCGCCGGACAACGTGGTGCCTCGCTCGCCGATCATGGTGTCGTAGCCGCTTTGCTGACGGATGATGAATTCGTGCGCATCGGCCATCCGGCACGCCTGCTCGATCTCTTCGTCGGACGCCTCCGGACGCCCGACCAGCAGGTTGTCGCGGATCGAGCGGTTGAACAGCAGGCTTTCCTGGAAAACCACGCCGATATTGGACCGCAGACTGTCCAGGGTGATGTCGCGCAGATCCTGACCGTCGATGATGATGCGACCGGAACTGGGGTCCCACAACCGTTGCAGCAGCGTCATGGCGGTGGATTTGCCGGCGCCGGTGTGCCCGACCAGCGCCACCGACTTGCCCGGGCGGGCCTGGAAGCTGACGTCGCTGAGTACTGCGGCACCGCTGGCCGGGTAGGCGAACGAGACGTTGTCGAACTTCACTTCGCCGCGCGGCGCCCACAGCACGCGGGCGTCATCTTTTTCCGGCACCGAGCTGCGCTCGTCGAGGATGTTGAAGAAGTCTTCTAGCGCCGGCAGCTTGAAGAACAGCGAGGACACGAACGATGCGGCCGTTTCAAGCCGGCCGATCAACAGCATGGCGAACCCCATGAAGCTGACGATCTCACCGACGCTGGCCATGCCATTCATGTGCAGCCAAGTCCCCACCAGCACGATGGTGATGATCGCCAGCGTGCTGGAGGCACGTGTCATGACGTTGACCAGCGCCCACCAGTTCAGCACCGGAAACTGATGGCGGATCACCTGGTTGGCGATGTCGCTGAACAGATGCGCCTCAGCCGAGAGCCGGGTGAAGGACTGGACGACCATGACATTGGCCACCGCGTCCTGCGCGGTGCCGGCGAGTGAGGAGTTCAGGCCTTCGACGCGGCGCTGCGCGGTCTCGGTCTTTTTCACCACGATGGCGGTGAACATCAGGAAAATGGCGACCAGCGCGATCAGCACCAGGCCCAGACGCCAGTTCAGGAACAGCGTCATCGGCAGCAGCACGACCGCCGAAAGGATGGTCGAAAGCTGATCGCGGAAGAACACCAGCCAGGTCGCAAACAGGCCGTCGGTACCGGTCAGCATGCCCTTGATCAGCCGGCCGGAATGGGTTCCGCCATGAAACGACAACGGCAACGCCAGGACATGCTGGAAATAGCGGCCCATGGATTTGATGCGATGCCGATGGGCCAGCCGTTCGGTCTGCAGCGCGACGGCGATGTTGCTGACGATGCCGCCGATGCCGACGGCCACCCAGATGCCCAACAGGACGGCCGCGTCATGCCAAAGCTCGCCATGCGGCAACTTGTCCGATCGCGACAGCAAGTTCACCACGCGGCCAAACAACACCGGATCAAGAAATTGCAGGCCGGCAACCATCAGGTTGGCGAATGCGAGAAACCCTGCAATCCGAAGGTCCCGCCCAAGCAGGCCAAGCACGCGGCCATAAATTTTGAAGAAACGCATCTGACTGTCCCTGCGGCGCCGCGAGCGGCTCTAAGCTACCGGGCACAAGATGCGGGTCAGGTGTGGCATCAGTTGGGCAAGAGGGTGAAAAAAAATGACCCCACGCCAGCGTGATTAGTTATGCCGATTTTTTTGGCTTCACCCGGCTGCGACGCTTGGCCGCCGGTGTCGTCTTGACTTCACCCTGATCGGCCAGACGGTCGGGAAACTCGCCCAGATTGTCCTGGATCTCCGCCTCTTCGATGCCGGTCTCGCGCGGCGTGTTGGGGCTGGTTTGCGGGTTCGGCAGCAGCGCGCTGCCGGCGCTTTCCTCCATGCCGATCAACTCGCGCGCGCGTTCCCAGTACTCCACGTCACGGCCGTGCGGTTTGCCTTCGCTTTCCCACAGATGATACGCGCGCTCGCGCACCCGCTGCTCGCGACCAGGGTCGATTATCAGGGGATTGCGGGTGGATGAACCAGCAGGTTTACGTGCCATGAAGCCTCTCGATTGCGATCAAGTCACCAGTGCGGTCAGAGTTACCCCGAGGCGGCCCCGCAGACCGCGTCAACCATGGGCAAAACAGACGGGTAGAGCGGTCTCGGCAGCGCGGTCCGCCCTGAAGACGCTCTAACGTCGCGATAATGGCAGCGTTGCATGTGCCGACGGCAACGTTGGCGTCGGCGCTACAAGCGGTATTCCGGCGTCGGCTGCAACAGCGGAAATGCGCTGTGGGCGTGCGGCTGGAAGACCGGGGGGGCGTCGCGGAAAACGTAGCCGGGATGCAATTCGTCCAGACTGCGTGCGCCGGCCAGCGCCATCGCAACGCCGAATTCGTGCTCCAGCAGTTCCAGCATCTTGTGTACGCCGGCTTCGGCGCCCGCCGCCAGCGCGTAGCAGTACATCCGGCCCATCGCGACCGCATCGGCCCCCAGCGCGATCGCCTTCACGATGTCGGTGCCGCGGCAGATGCTGCCGTCGACGATGACCTTGGCGCGTCCGCGCACCGCGGCCATGACCTCGGGGAGCACATCCATCGAGCCGCGCCCGTGGTCGAGCTGGCGGCCGCCGTGGTTGGAGACGTAGACTCCGTCGACGCCATGTTCGCAGCACAGCGCCGCGTCCTCGGCGGTGGCGATGCCTTTCAGGATCAGCGGGATGCCGTGGTGGTCCTTGAAGTGCTTGACGTTGTCCCAGGTGAAGCCGGCCTGATAGCTCTGTCCGGTGGCGACGGCCCGCCACGGCTTGACGAAGCGCCCGGCGATGTCGCGTTCGCGTCGGGAATAGGCCGCGGTATCGACGGTGATGGCGAATGCGTCGTAGCCGGCATCGACCGCGCGCTTCGCCACGTCGTCGATCCAGGCGTCATCGCCACGCACGTAAAGCTGAAAGATCTTCGGCCCGGTGGCGGCGGCGGCGGCTTCCTCCAGCCCAGGGGCGGTGACCGAACTGACCATGATCGGAATCCCGAAGCTCGAGGCCGCGCGTCCGGCGGTGGCGGCGCCCCCGGGGTGGAACGACTCGAGCGACCCGACCGGAGCCAGCATCACCGGCAGACGCAGGCGGCGGCCGAACAGCGTGGTGCCGAGGTCCAGCGTCGATACGTCGACGCAGACCCGCGGGCGCAATGCCAGCGAATCGAGCGCCAGACGGTTGCGCCGCAAGGTCGTCTCGGTTTCCGCCGCGCCGACCAGATAGCCCCAGATATGGTCGGACAGCTGGGCCCGGGCGGCGGGGATGAATTCGTGCAGGCACTGGAAATCGCCGGTCGGTTCGAACAGGTGTTTGGCTTCTGCTTGGTCCATGATTCCCAACCCTCGCGACGTCGTGCGGCCAATGTCGCCACATCAGGCATCGGCGCGGCAAAACACGCAAGAGTGGATCGGGGCCAGGGCAATCGCATCTGGATTTTCTGTCGGCGCTATTTGGCGGACGCGGCGTGAGCAGGAGAAGCGGTTTGGAGTCGCGGATGCACGCCGATGCACGCCGATAGGAGTTAGTCTGAAGAACTGGGTTCAAACGGCTTGCATATCCTTTCCGCATCCGTGGTTCCACCATCGTGAATTTGAGACGGCCGCTATCGCGCCAGTGGCAGCGCGAGGTCGGGCCGGTCGGAGATCAGGCCGTCCGCGCCCCAGTCGATCAGACGTCGCATATCGCTGAGCCGATTGACCGTCTAGGGCAGCACCGACAGACCGAACGCGTGGGCCTCGGCGATCTGGACTTCCGTCAAGTCGTTGTGGTCGGGCGACCAGACCGGTCCAGATTCGGCGGCGACGGCGGCGGGGATGGTAAGGCGGGGGGCGGCGGCCAGCCATGGGGTGTCCCACCACAAGGCGGCGTTGCCGACGGTTTCGGCGCGGGTCAGCCACGCCAGGGTGATGTCGGGACGGGTTCGACGGATGTGCCGGGGCACGCGCCAGTCGAATGATTGCACGATGACGCGCGATGCGGCGCCGGCCCGGTCGACCACCGCCGCCGTGGCATCAGCCAGCAGGTGCGCCGGCGCGGTCCAGTCCGGGTGAGCGGGATGGGTCTTGACCTCGATGGTGAAGCGGGCATCCGGCAGCGCCGCCAGGACCGCCGCCAGAGTGGGGATGCGGGCGCCGTCGTGCGGCCGCTGGTCGGGAAACAGCAGCGCGGTGGGCGACCCGGGGCGGAGGCGGCCGACGTCGTAACGGTTCAGCTCGGTATAGCGCAGGCTGTGGATCGTGGGTCCGTGCCTTGCTAGCCAGGCGCCGGAGGCGTCGCGGGTGAGTTCGGGATTGAGCGCTGGGTCGTGCGACAGCACCACGACACCGTCAGCGGTCATGGCGACATCCAGTTCAAACGCCGGCACGCCGAGCGCCGAGGCGGCGAGAAAACCCTCGAGCGTGTTTTCCGGAAACAACCCGCGTGCGCCGCGATGGCCCTGAATATCGATAGGTCGCTTCCGCGGCATCGCCCTGCTAACGTCCATCGTTCCAAGCGCCAGGAGCCTGCATGCAATATACCACGCTCGGCCGGACCGGTCTGCGGGTCAGCGTCGCCGGCCTGGGCTGCGGCGGCTTCAGCCGGCTGGGCCTCGGCACCGGGCGGTCCAGCGAGCACGCGGAGGGCATCGTCCGCCAGGCGCTCGACCTTGGCGTCAACCTGATCGACACCGCGGCGGTGTATGGCACCGAGGACGTGGTCGGTGCGGCGCTGCGGGGCGTGGCGCGAGACAGCGTGGTGGTCTGCACCAAGGCATCGAAGCCGCCTGGCGCCGCGGCGTTCAGCGTTGACGCGGTGGTCCGGAGCCTGGATGCGTCGCTGCGCCGGCTTGGGCTGGATCATGTCGACGTGTTCCAGCTGCATGCCGTCCCGCCGGCCGCCTACGACCATGTCCGGGAGGCGATCGCGCCGGCGCTACTGAAGCAGCGGGAGCGCGGCAAGTTCCGCTTCCTGGGCATCACCGAGACGGCGCCGAACGACCCCGGTCAGATCATGCTGAACCGGGCCGCCAGGGATGAGCCGTGGGATACAGCGATGCTGGCGTTCCATCTGATGGACCAGGTGGCACGCACACAGGTGTTTCCCCATACCATCGCCAACCGGATCGGTACGCTGATGATGTTCGCGGTGCGAAGCATCTTTGCCCGACCGGCGCAGTTGGCGGCAACCATGCGGGACCTGGCCAAAGCCGGTCAGGTCCCGGCGTGGCTGGCGCAGACCGATGATCCGCTGTCGTTCCTGATCCACGACGGGGGCGCCAGCAGCCTGACCGATGCCGCCTACCGCTACGTGCGGCATGAACCGGGCGTCGATGTCGTGCTGTTCGGCACCAGCGACGCCGCGCATCTGCGTGCCAACGTGGCCTCGATCCTGAAGCCGCCGCTGCCAGAGGTGGATCGGGTGAAATTGCGGGAGCTGTTCAGTCACTTGCGTGGCGTTGGGCTGGAGGTGCCCCCGGCGCGGGCACGCTGACTGCGCCGGGGGCGGGTGGCGGTTATCTCGGGCCTTGGTATTTCGCCAGGTAGTCGACGATCGCCGGCACGTCGGCTTGGTTGACCGGGGCTTTGTATTGGCCTCGCATCTTTTCGATCTCGGCCTGCCAAGAGGCGCGCGTCAGTGTCGGCTGGTTGAGCACCATGCCGGCGGAATGGCAGGTCAGGCAGTTGGCGTTGATCGCCTCGGCGTCGCCGCCGCCGGGAAAGGTGCGCTCGCTGTTCGGCAAGTCGACGCTGACCGAGTGTAGCCTTATTCCGTCCGCCGAGACGCTCGGCGCGGCAGGGGGCGCCGGTTGCTGGGCGATGGCCGGCCTTGCGACCAGGGACACCCCGATGCCGAGACCGGCGATGACGCCAAGGGTTATGCAGCGGGACATTGCGAGCCTCCTGGGTCAGGCTACGGTGATGCGGGCGGTCTCGATGACGTTTCGCATGAAACCGGCCGGGTTCCAATTAGGTTCGGCCGATTGCTCAACCTTGTCGGTGTTAGTGCAGCGCAGTTTCAGCGTCAGCAAACCGGATGCCGGCGCGGCGATGTCGGCGTTCCACTGGCGGAAGGCGTAGCTGCCATAATCAGGACCCAGCGCGGTTGGCTGCCAGGTGTGGCCGTCGTCGAGCGAAAGATCGACGCGCGCCACGCCGCGATCGCCGCCGAACGCGATGCCGCGGACCGGCACCCTTGCGCCGGGCTTGACGGTGGTTGCGTCTGTTACATTGGTGAAGAACGACCGCGGCAGCATCCGGTTGATCGGAACGGTTTTGAAACCGGTTGTCCCCGGTGCGACGTTGGCGCGCGGCGTGTCGGGGATACGGTAGGCCGTCGCCATCCAGAAATTGTCATCCGGGGCGGCCAAAACCTCGATATCGTTCAGCATCTTGACCCAGTAGGTCGAATACCATCCCGGAACGACCAGGCGGAGCGGGAAACCGTTGAGCAGCGGCAACTGCTGATGGTTCATCTGATAGGCGAGCATCACCTCACCGTCACGCGCATGATCGATGCTGAGCGACTTCATGAAGTCTGGCGCGGCTTCGACGACGGGCTGGTCCAGTCCGTTGCAGCGGACCGCGACCGCGCCGGACTTGACGCCGGCTCGGTCCAGCACGTCGCGCAGCCGGACCCCGGTCCATCTGGCGTTGCCCATGGCGCCGTTGCCCCACTCACCGCCGGCTACCCTCGGCTGGAAGAAGCCGCGTGAGTTGCCCGAGCACTGATTGACCGCGGCGATCTCGAACCGCGGCAGTGCCAGCAGGTCCGCCATCGACAGCGACAACGGCGCGTTGACGTGGCCGCGCACCGCAAGCTTGAACGCCGCTACATCGATCTGTTCGGGGATCGCCGCCCAGTGCCAGCGGACGAAGAACTGGTCGTTGGGCGTGAACAGGTCACGATCGAATACCTGGAACGGGGTCTCCAGCAGCGGCGGGCGGGTCCGCTGCAACAGCATTTCCGCTTTTTGCGGGAAGGCAGTGGTGAGGTCGCGCTGATCCGATCCGCCGGGCAGGCCAAGTTCGACGGACTTGTCGGCGCGGGCACGCCCGGCGCCGATCGAGGCGGTGAGGATGCCGGCTGCACGCAGGAAGCGCCGCCTGGCCAACGGGTCTTGCCGGAACTGCACCATGGTCGATTTCCCCCTTGCGATGCTGCGCGATCTCGATCGGGGTGTCGCGCTGCATTGAGCGAGCGGTGGTAATAACAAGATTGGGTTTGGAAGGGTAATCGCATGTGGATTTTCTATCGGCGCCATTCGCCGGACGCGGCGTGACAGGGAAGCGGTTTGGAACCGCAGATGCACGCCGATGCACGCCGATAGGAGTTCCGCTGAAAAATGGGTTCCAATCCTTTGCATATCCTTTCCGCATCGGTGGTGCGTTTGGACAAATGCAATTGCCCTGGGGTTCGGGCGGCACAGGTGGGCGGTCGATCACATCGTTGGGATGATGGTCGTGAGAGTGTCACCGTTTGGACGCTGCCTTGCTGACCGGCTAGTGCACCTCGGTCGGCACTACGCTGATACTGTTGAACGGCGAGCCGTTGATCAGCTTCGTGCTCACGACCGTATAGACCAGGACGTGCTTTTCGCGATCCAGCGAACGGTGGATCTGAAAGGTCTTGAAGAACAGTGACGCCTGGGAGAACCCGATCACCTCGGTGCGTGGCAGGGAGTCCGGCAGGGTGATCGGCCCGACCGCTCGGCAGGCGATCGAGAACCGGCTGGGGTCCTGGGCGAAACCCAGGCCGCCCTTGATGCCGCCGGTCTCGGCACGTGACAGATAGCATGACACACCGCTGACGCGCGGGTCGTCGTAGCGCTCGACGACGATCTTGTCGTCCGGTCCGAGCCAGCGGAAGCTGGTGTTGATGGAATCGATGCGGGTCTGGGCGAACGCCGCGGCGGACGAAACGGCCAACCCGGCCAAGACGGCGGCCAAATACGGAAAACGGATCAAATCACCCCCTCGCGCGGCAGCATGGGTTCGCGCAGCCGCTGCGCCAACTGTAGCAGGATCGCCGCCGTGGCGCCCCAGATGAAATGCTCCGGATGCGGCCACACCCAGTATTCGCGCCAGAGGCCGCCGACGTGCTGGCGCTGCCGGCTGGGCGAGGCGGGATCGAGCAGCACATGCATCGGCAACTCGAAGATCGCGTCCACCTCGTGTGCGGACAGTCGATAGGTCAGCGCTGGGGGCACGACGGCCAATACCGGCGTGATGCGGTAGCCGGTGCCGGTCACATGATCGCTCAGTCGCCCGAGCACTTCGACCGAAGCGGGGTCGAGGCCGATCTCTTCGTGCGCCTCGCGCAGTGCGGCGGCTTCGGGGCTGCTGTCCTCGGGATCGATGCGGCCGCCGGGAAAGCTGATCTGGCCGGGATGGCGGGTCAGGTGGGAGGTGCGCTTGGTGAGCAGAACCGATGGCTGTTCGCCCAACACGATCCCGACCAGCACGGCGGCCGGTACCGGTGAACGCCCCAGGTCATCGATCACCTCGTCGCCGAGGATCGGGTCGGCGACATCGGACCGGGCGACGATCTCGGCCAGTCGCAGTCGAAATGCGTCCGGCGTCACGCCTCGCCGGGCGGCAGTTCGCCCAGGGAAAAGAATTTGCCGCGGCTCCAGACGCCCAGCATCCGGCTGTTGCCGACCCATTCGGGGACGCCGAGGGCGACCAGTTCGTAGTACGTTGCGCGATTGATGCGAGCCTCGACCGCGAGGTGCTGGGCGGCGCCGGGACGCAGCATAATATAAGGAGTCGGCTCGCAGGTGATTACATCATGGGAGACCCGGATCGGGTGGTCCGGTCCCGCCGTCACCACCTCATCGATGTTGGTGCGGAGGGACAGCACCTGATGGCGGCCGTCGCCGGTCCAATCCAGTTCGACCGCGACGAACGGTGCGTCCTCGACCTGGATGCGGCCGCGTTCGGCTGGGGTCTGCAGCCACCAACTGCCATCCTCTTCGCGGCGCAGCACACTGGCGAACAGGCAGACGAGTTCCTTGCGGTTGATCGGCGTGCCGCGGTACAGCCAGGTGCCGTCGCGCTTGATCAGGAACGGCAGATCACCGCACTCGGTCACATGGCGCGCGGGCCTGGCTTGGCGGACCCGATTGGAACACACGGCAAGCGCCAAGTCTGTTGCAGACCCGACCAGCTTCGCGGCGGCAAGGTCAATGGGCGCGCTGGTCTGATTCACCTGACTTGCCTCCCTGGGAAGCAACGCTTCCTTATCAAGGCGCGATATAGGGAGCATCCCCCGGCCGGGGAAAGGGCCTATATGGTTCGAACGAGTTAAACGCGGAGAGTAACATCCATATGTCGGGCGGTATGGCTGACACGCCACAGGCGGGCGTGAACCGGGCTGGTCCCATCGGCACCGATCCGAATGCGGTGCTGGCAGCGGCGGAAGCGCTGGGCGCGCAGATCGTCCAGGTGCGCGGCGCGATCGGGCGGGTGATCTTCGGCCAGGACGAGGTGATCGATCAATCCTTGATCACATTAATGTCGGGCGGCCACGTGCTGCTGGTCGGCGTGCCAGGGCTGGGCAAGAGCCGGCTGGTGGAGACGCTGGGCGTGGTGCTGGGCATGGCGACCAAGCGGATCCAGTTCACGCCGGACCTGATGCCGGCCGATATCGTCGGCAGCGAGGTGCTTGACGAGACTGATGGTCGGCGGGCGTTCCGCTTCGTCCCCGGCCCGGTGTTCTGCCAGTTGCTGATGGCCGACGAGATCAACCGAGCCAGCCCGCGCACGCAGTCAGCGCTGCTGCAGGCGATGCAAGAGCAGCGCGTCGCCGTCAGCGGCGTGGAGCACGCCCTGCCCCGCCCGTTCCACGTGCTGGCGACGCAGAACCCGATCGAGCAGGAAGGCACCTATCCGCTGCCCGAGGCGCAACTGGATCGGTTCCTGCTGGAGGTCAACGTCAGCTATCCCGACCTCGGCGCGGAGCGCACCATGCTGCTGGCCACCACCGGGGCGCAGGAGGCCAAGCCGCTGCAGGCGATGAGCGCGGATGATCTGGCCATGGCGCAAGCCCTGGTGCGCCGGTTGCCGATTGGAGAAAAGGTGGTGGAGGCGATCCTGGCGCTGGTGCGCGGCTGTCGGCCGGAAACCGCCGGCGATGAGATCGTGCGGCGTCACGTCGCCTGGGGACCGGGTCCGCGCGCGGCCCAGGCGCTGATGTTGGCGTCGCGTGCCCGCGCGTTGCTGAGCGGACGGCTGGCGCCCAGCGTCGACGACATCGTCGCCCTGGCTCGTCCGGTGCTGCGCCATCGCATGGCGCTGAGTTTCTCGGCACGCGCCGATGGGGTGATGCTGCCCGAGGTGATCGACCGGCTGGTCGGAAAGATCGGGTAGGGCGATGGCCAACGATGCCCTGGCCGCCGAAGCATTGGGGGCGCGGCTACCGGCGCTGTTGATCGCGGCGGATCGGGTTGCCTCGACCGTGGCCCAAGGTGTGCATGGCCGGCGCCGTGTCGGACAGGGTGACAGTTTCTGGCAGTTCCGCCGGTTCGTCTCGGGCGACCCGCTGGGGCGGATCGACTGGCGGCAATCGGCGAAATCCGGGCGCGGCGCGCCGGACGGCTGGTTCATCCGCGAAACCGAATGGGAAGCGGCGCAAACCGTTTGCCTGTGGCGCGACACGTCGTCGTCGATGCGCTGGCGATCGCGCCAGGTGGCGGTGGAAAAGCGCGACCGGGCAAATCTGCTGTTGCTTTCGCTGGCGTCCTTGCTGCTTCGTGGCGGCGAGAGAGTGATGATGATGCAACAAGGTGCCCGTTCGGTGACCAGCCGGACCGGCCTCGACCGATTGGCGGCGGAACTGGACAATGTAAACAGCTCAGCCACGGCGAACGACGAAGCCGGGCTGCCGCCCGATGTGCGATTGCCGCGCCATGGAACGGTGGTGCTGTTCAGCGACTTCCTGTCGCCGCTGGATGAAATCCGCGCCCTGATCGGACGCTTTGCCGCGGTCCCGGTGACCGGCTACCTGCTGCAGATCCTGGATCCGGCGGAAACCGCGCTGCCGTATCAGGGGCGCATCCGCTTCCGCGGCTTGGAGCACGACGGCGATGCGCTGATCCCACGCGTCGAGTCGGTGCGCGATGCGTACGCCGAACGGCTGCGGGCGCAGCAGGACGGGGTGGCCTCGATCAGCGCCAGGGCGGGCTTCGGTTTCGGCGTGCATCGCACCGACCAGCCGCCGGAGATGGCGTTGCTGACGCTGTACCAGGCACTGGCGGCGCGATGAGGTCCGGCCCAGGTGGCATCGGAGGCGGGGGCGGCTCCCGGGGCGGCGGCGGATGATCTTCGTCGCGCCTTGGGTGCTGGTCGGGCTGCTGGCGTTGCCGTTGCTGTGGTGGCTGCTGCGGGTAACCCCCCCTGCCCCGCGCTCCGAAGTGTTTCCCGCCGTGCGTTTCCTGTTGGGCTTGAATGCCACCGAGGAAACCCCGGCGCGCACGCCTTGGTGGCTGCTGGCGCTGCGGCTGGTGGCGGCCGGGCTGGTGATCGTGGCCCTGGCGCGTCCGGTGATCGATGCCGGTGCGGCGTTGGCGGGGCGTGGTCCGGTGCTGCTGGTGATCGACAACGGCTGGGCCTCGGCGAACGACTGGGTGCGGCGCAAGGAGGCCGCCGGCGCACTGCTGGACCGAGCCGAACGCGCCGGGCGCAAGGCGGCGCTGCTGACCACGGCGCAGGACGGCAGCGGCGCCGCGATCGCGGTTTCGGCCAGCATGCCGGTGACCGAGTTGCGCGCTCGTCTGGCCGCCTTGCAGCCACAGCCTTGGCCGTCGGATCGAGCCGCCGCGGCCGAGGCGATCGGCGCCTGGCGCGATCACGCTGGGGGATCGGTGATCTATGTGCCGGATGGGCTGACCGACGGCGCCGACTTCGACCGCTTCGCGGCAGCGTTGCGCGGTGTCGGACCGGTGACCGAAATCTGCTGCGATACCGCCTCGGCGCCGCTGTTGCTGGCGCCGACCAGCGAGGCCGACCGGCTGGTGGCGCATCTGGCGCAGGCGCCGCGCGGTGCGCCGACGCAGGCCAGCGTGCTGGCGCAAAGCGGCGACGGGCGGACCCTGGCGCGGACCGAGATCAGCGTTCCCGCCGGTGCCTCGGTGGGTTCGGGGCCGATCACGCTGCCACCGGAAGTGCGCAACCGGCTGACCCGACTGGTGCTGGAGGGCCCGCCCAGCGCGGGGTCCGTGGTGTTGCTGGACGAACGCTGGCGGCGGCGGCCGGTGGGATTGCTGTCGGGTGATCTGGCGGCGGCGGACACGCCGTTCACCGGGTCGATCTACTTCCTGAAGCGGGCGCTGGAACCGTTCACCGAGTTGCGCGAGGGCGATGCCGCGACGTTGCTGAAGCGCGACATCTCGGTGCTGGTGCTGGCTGACAAACCGTTGCCGGCCGGCGTGGAGCGAGACGCGCTGGAGGCTTGGGTGCGCAAGGGCGGCCTGCTGATCCGCTTCGCCGGACCGCGCACCGCCGAGGCGGCAACCAACGACACCGACACGCTGCTGCCGGTGCGGCTGCTGGCCGGCGACCGGCAATTGGGCGGGGCGATGTCGTGGAGTCAGCCGGCCGGGCTGGCACCGTTCGCGGCGCAGTCCCCGTTTGCCGGCCTGGCGGTGAGCGACGATGTCAAAGTGACGCGACAGGTGCTGGCCGAACCCAGTGCCGATCTGGCCGGGCGCACCTGGGCGGCGCTGCAGGATGGCACGCCGCTGGTGACCGAGGTGCCGTTCGGCGCCGGTCGGGTGGTGCTATTCCATGTCACCGCCAATGCCGATTGGTCGAATTTGCCGCTGTCGGGGGCTTTCGTCGACATGCTGCGTCGGCTGGTGGAGCTGTCGGTGGGCGTAGCCGGCACTCCGGGAAGCGCCACGCTGGCGCCGGCCGAGACGCTGGACGGGTTCGGGCTGTTGTCGCAGCCGCCTGCGGCGGCGACCGGGCTGCGGGCCGACAAGTTTGCCGCGACCACGGTGTCGCCGCGGCATCCGCCAGGCCTGTATGGGCCCGAGAACGGGCGCCAGGTGCTGAATCTGGCAAACCGTATCGCGGCGCCCGAAGCGGCCCCGCCGATTTCCGCTGCCACGCTGGAAACGGTCAGGGGTTCGGCGCGGGAGCGTGCGCTGGGACCGCCGATGCTGGCTTTGGCGATCCTGCTGCTGTGCGTCGATACGGTGATCTCGCTGGGTTTGCGCGGGTTGCTGCGGGCGCGGGTGTCGGCCACCGCAGTGGCGCTGCTGTTGCTGCTGACGCCGGCGGCGCAGGCGCTGGACAGCAGCCCCAACCCGGCGATCGACACCAGGCTGGGCTATATCGTGTCGGGTGACACGCAGGTGGACAGCGTCGCCAAGTCCGGGTTGGAGGGGCTGTCGGAATATGTCAACGCGCGCACCGCGGCGACGCTTTACGAACCCGATGCGGTGCAGCCGGGTCAGACCGACCTGAGCCTTTACCCGCTGCTGTATTGGCCGATCACCGCCGACGCGGCGGAATTGAGCAGCGCCCAGGCGACAGCGCTGAACGACTACATGAGCCGCGGCGGGATCATCGTGATCGACACCCGCGATTCCGGTTCGGGGGCCGGCTTTGCACCGGGCACCGAGGACGCCCTGAAGCGCATCGCCCGCAGCCTGATCATTCCTCCGCTGGCGCCGCTGACCGGGGAGCACGTGCTGTCGCGGGCGTTCTATCTGCTGTCGGATTTTCCTGGCCGTTTCACCGGAGACACGGTCTGGGTGCAGCGCGACCAGGATCGCACCAATGACAGCGTCAGCCCGGTGATCATCGGCGGCAATGACTGGGCCGCCGCGTGGGCGATGAACCCCGACGGCAGCAATCCGTACGCGGTGATCCCGGGCGGCCAGCGGCAGCGCATCCTGGCCTATCGATTTGGCGTCAATCTGGTGATGTACGCGCTGACCGGGAACTATAAGGGCGATCAGGTACACGTGCCGGCGATCCTGCAGCGGCTGGGCCAGTGATGCATCCCGAACAGGTCATTGCCGCGGTGCGGTTCGATCCGCTGCTGCCGGTCTGGCTGCTGGTGGCGCTGGGCGCGCTGTCGTTGGCGGTGGTGGGCTTGGGGCTCTGGCGGCGCGGTCGGGGCACGTTGTTGCGGCTGGCGGCCTTCGCGGTGCTGCTGCTGTGGTTGGCTGGCCCCAGACTGGTGCAGGAGACCCGGCAATCGCTGCGCGATATCGGTCTGCTGGTGGTGGATCAGTCGGCCTCGATGGGCGTCGGCGATCGAGCGCACCTGGCCGAGGTCGCGCGTCAGTCGATCGAGGCGCAGGCGGCGCATCTGTCCGATCTGGAACTGCGTACCGTCACGGTGCCGGAGTCCGGCAATGCCGGCACGCAATTGTTCGCCGCGGTGAACCGGGCGCTGGCCGATATCCCGCGATCGCGGCTGGCCGGGACGATCGCGATCACCGATGGGCAGGTGCACGACCTGCCGAAGACCGCGCCCGGCGGCGCGCCGCTCAATCTGTTGCTGGCCGGGCGCGGTGAGGAGACCGACCGGCGGCTGCGGGTGATCGAGGCGCCGGGCTACGGCATCGTCGGCAAATCGGTCACCCTGCGGGTGGCGATCGACGACCTGGGGGTCGGCAGCCACACCGACTCCGCGACGTTGACGGTGCGCCGCGACGGGCAGTTGTTCCGCACCGAAAGCGTGCCGGTCGGCACCGAACAGCGGATCGAGGTGCCGATCACGCGGGCCGGGCCGACGGTGATCGAGATGGCCGCCAGTCCGCTGCCCGGCGAGGTGTCACAGTTGAACAACCGCGCCGTGGTGGAAATCAATGGGGTGCGCGACCGGTTGCGGGTGCTGCTGATTTCGGGCGAACCGCACCAGGGCGAGCGCACCTGGCGGCGGCTGCTGAAGGCCGACCCGTCGGTCGATCTGGTGCATTTCACCATTCTGCGGCCGCCGGAAAAGGATGACCGCACGCCGCTGAACGAATTGGCGCTGATCGCCTTCCCCGTGCGCGAGTTGTTCGTCGACAAGATCGGCGAGTTCGACCTGATCATCCTGGACCGGTTCCAGAACCGTGGGCTGCTGCCGCTGCCGTATCTGGCCAACATCGCCAACCGGGTGCGCCAGGGCGGCGCGCTGCTGATGAGTGTCGGACCGGAGTTTACCGGCGCCACCAGCCTGGCGGCAACGCCGCTTGGGTCGGTGCTGCCGGGCGCTCCGGCGCGGACCGATGCGGTGATTGACGGCCGGTTCCGGCCCTGGGTGACCGCGCTCGGCCAACGCCATCCGGTGACCGAGGATTTGCTTGGCGCCAATCCGCCGGTTACCGGTCCGACCGGCAGCAATCCGCCTGGGCCCGACGAGAAGGGTCCGACCTGGGGACCCTGGTACCGCCGGATCGAGCCTGGTCCGATCAGCGGCGAAGTGTTGCTGCGCACGCCCGACGGACAGCCCTTGCTGGCGCTGGACCATGTCGGACTGGGCCGTACCGCGCTGTTGTTGTCGGACCAGATCTGGCTATGGTCGCGCGGCCATGACGGCGGCGGCCCGCAGGCCGAACTGCTGCGGCGGATCGCGCACTGGCTGATGCAGGAGCCCGACCTGGAGGAGAATGCGCTGACCGCCAGGGTGGCGGACGGACGGTTGCGCATCGAGAACCGGTCGACCGATCTGGGGCCGCCGGGCGACGTGGTTGTGACCGATCCGGACGGCAAGAAGGACACGGTGGCGTTGCACGAGGATTCGCCGGGCCGCGCAACGGCGGCCAGGGCGGCGACGGTTCCGGGGGTCTGGCAGGTGACGCAGGGAAGCGGGCCGGGGGTGAGGACAGCCTATGCCGCGGCAGGCGCGGCCAATCCGCCGGAGCTGGCCGACCTGCGGGCTACGGCGACGGTGGCCGGACCGTTGGCCAGGGCTTCGGACGGCGGGGTGCATTGGCTGGCGGGCGGCCGAGCGGGGGTCGAGGTGCCGGAATTGCGGCGCACCGAGGACGACCGGTCGGCCTCGGGCAGTTCCTGGATCGGGTTGCAGCGGCGGCACGACCATGTGGTGACCGGTGTCGCGGCGCTGGAGTTGCTGCCGGGATGGCTGTCGCTGCCAGTGATGGTCGGGCTGCTGGTATTGGGCTGGCGGCGGGAGGGTCGGTAGGTCCGGAGTGCGGTTGGTCCCGGCCGCTGCGCCCGGGCGGCCCGAACGGATGGTGGCGACCGCCCGGCGAGGAGCCACGGATTTGGTTGCAATTCGATAATCCCACGGGCAATCTCTGCATTCCGCTTACGTCAAGTAAGAAACCGATAGGTCAACGGGACTACCGTAAATGGCCGTCGCAGCATGGGAAACAGCGGATGCCGAACGTTGTCGTGCCTGGTAATTTCCGCGCGGCGCCGCCGCACGTCGCTCTTGGCCGCGACATGATTGGGCCGGCACCGCCCGAGCCGCTGCGGGCGCTGACGGTTCCCAGCCTGCTGGATCGGACCGTGGCGGCGTTTGCCGACCGCCCGGCGCTGTCGTTCCAAGGCCGGAAGTGGAGCTATGCGCAACTCGCTGCCCAGGTTGAGCGGGCCACCGCCGGATTGCAGCAACTCGGGTTGCGACAGGGCGACCGCATCGGCCTGTGCCTGCCGAATACGCCGTACTTCGTGATCTTCTACTACGCGGCGCTGAAGGCCGGATTGGTCGTGGTCAACTACAATCCACTCTATGTGGCCAGGGAACTGCGCCAGCAGATCGAGGACTCCAACACCACCACGATGGTGGTGCCCGACCTTGCCGCGATCCACGACAAGGTCGTTGCGATCGAAAGCTTAACCCGGATCATCGTCTGCCCGTTCGCCGCGGCGTTGCCGAAGGCCAAGCGGATGGCGTTTTCACTGCTGAAGCGCGGCATGCTGGCAAGACCAGCCTATGGGGAACGGTTGGTGGCGTATTCGCGGGTCGTGGTTGACGGCGCCGCGCCGCAACCGGTGGCGATCGATCCAGGCGACATCGCGGTGCTGCAATACACCGGCGGCACCACCGGGCGGCCGAAGGGCGCCATGCTGACGCACGCCAACCTGTCGATCAACGCGCAGCAGACTACCCACCACATGCCCAGCATGCGTCCAGGCGAAGAGAGGATGATGAGCGTGCTGCCGTTCTTCCACGTGTACGCGATGACCTCGGTGCTGAATGGCGGCATCAGCATGGGCTGCGAGCTGATCCTGCATCCGCGCTTCGAGATCGGCGCGATGATGACGTCCCTGGTGCGCGACCGCCCGACCATCATGCATGCGGTGCCGACGATCTATAACGCGATCGCCACCGCGGCGGAGCGGAACCGGGTCGACATCTCCAGCCTGCGGGTCTGCGTGTCGGGCGGCGCACCGTTGCCCGCCGAGGTGCGGGAGCGCTTCCAGAGGCTGACCGGCTGTCGGGTCATCGAGGGCTACGGACTGACCGAAGCCTCGCCGGCGGTGACGTCCAATCCGCCGGACGGCACCATCCGCCCGGATTCGGTCGGCATCGTGCTGCAGGACACCGCGGTGGAAATCCGCGCGCTGGACGACATCAACCGGATCCTGCCGTGCGGCGATCGCGGCGAGATCTGTGTGCGCGGCCCGCAGGTGATGCAGGGCTACCTGAACCGCCCGGAGGAAACCGCCGCCAGCTTCATCGACGGCGCGCTGCGCACCGGCGATGTCGGCTACCTCGACGTCGACGGCTATCTGTTCGTCACCGACCGGATCAAGGACCTGATCATCTGCAGCGGCTACAACGTCTATCCAAGGATTATCGAGGACGCGCTGTACGAGCATCCGGCGGTGGCCGAGGCGATCGTCATCGCCATCCCCGACGCCTATCGTGGCCAGGCGCCGATGGCATTCGTCACGCTGCGCGAAGGCGAATTGCGCTCGGGCGATGAACTGCGCGACTTCCTGCGCGACAAGCTGTCGGCGATCGAGATGCCGGTGTGGGTCGAGATCAGGACCAGCCTGCCAAAGACCGTGATCGGCAAGCTGTCGCGCAAGGAACTGATCGCCGAGGTCGCGGCTGCCAAGCCGGTTTGACGTCAGCCAGTTGACCTATAGGTCAGTCGAACCTATAGCCCGGCGATGCCGCAACCGCGCCTCTATACAGTAACCGAACTGGCCCACGAACTTGGCATGACCGCGCGCGCGGTCCGCTTCTACGAAGACAAGGGCCTGATCAGTCCGCGGCGGGCCGGCACCACCCGGGTCTATTCCGGCCGCGACCGCGCCCGCATGATCCTGATCCTGCGCGGCAAGCGGCTGGGCTTTACGTTAAGCACGATTAAGGAATATCTCGACCTGTACGATGCCGACATCACCCAGCACGCCCAGCTTCGGCTGCTGCTGGGGGCGGTCGGCCGGCGGCGCGACCAACTCGTGGCCCAGCGTCAGGCGATCGATGACGCGCTGTCCGAACTGGCCGATATCAGCACACAGGCCGAAGCGGCTTTGAGTTCACCGGCTGCTCGCGGCCGGCGCGCCGCCGGCGGCTGAAGCAGAGGGGACAACCAATGACCAACGCGGTGATCGCCGGCTATGCCAGGTCGCCTTTCCACTTCGCCGGCAAGGGCGGCCTGGCCAGGGTGCGGCCCGACGACCTGGCCGCGCAGGTGGTCCGAGCACTGATCGGGCGCAGCGGGGTAAGACCGGAGGATATCGAGGACATCATCGTCGGCTGCGCGTTTCCCGAGGCCGAACAGGGCCTCAACGTCGCCCGCCTGATCGGATTCCTGGCCGATTTGCCGCTGTCGGTTGCCGGGGTCACGGTCAATCGTTTCTGCGGGTCCTCCATGCAGTCGATCCATATCGCCGCCGGTCAGATCGCGCTGGGCGCCGGGGAGGTGTTCATCTGCGCCGGGATCGAAAGCATGACCAGGGTGCCGATGATGGGCTACAATCCGCTGATCAACCCGACCCTGATGCAGGCGATGCCCGCGGCCTATGTCGGCATGGGCGAAACCGCCGAGAACGTCGCCCGCAAATGGCAGATCCCACGCGCGGCGCAGGAGGCATTCGCGGTCCGCAGCCATCAGCGCGCCGCCGCCGCTGTTGCCGCCGGCAATCTGGCGGGAGAGATCGTGCCGATCACCAGCAAGGGCGGTACGGTCGAACAGGACGGATGCATCCGCGCGGATACCACGTCGGCCACGCTGGCTGGTTTGAAGCCGGCGTTCGACAAGGACGGCAGCGTGACGGCAGGCACGTCCTCGCCGCTGACCGATGGCGCCGCGGCCGTGCTGGTTTGCAGCGAGAGTTATGCCCGGACGCACGGTCTGCGGCCGCTGGCGCGGATCAGGTCGATCGCCGTCGCCGGCTGCGCACCCGAGGTGATGGGTATCGGCCCGGTTGCCGCCGCCCGGAAAGCGCTGTCGCGGGCGGGGATCGAAATCGGCGCGATCGATGTGGTGGAGCTGAACGAGGCGTTCGCCAGCCAGGCGCTGGCGTGTGCCCAGGAACTTGGCATCCGCGACGAAATTTTGAACCTAGACGGCGGTGCCATCGCGCTGGGTCATCCGCTGGGCGCGACGGGTGCTCGGATCACCGGCAAGGCAGCCTCGCTGCTGGCGCGGAGCGGTGGGCGTTATGCGCTGGCGACACAGTGCATCGGCGGCGGCCAGGGTATCGCCACGATCCTGGAACGGGTGTGATGGACGGCCCGATCAGGCGAGTGGGGATCATCGGTGCCGGCACAATGGGGGCCGGCATCGCCGCCCAGGTCGCCAATGCAGGCGTGCCGGTGGTGCTGCTGGACCTGGTGCCGGACGGGAGCGGCAATCGCAACGCGCTGGCTGAGGGTGCGATCGGCCGGCTGCTTAAGGCGGACCCGGCCGCGTTCATGCACGACGCCGCAGCTCGGCTGATCGAAGCGGGCAATCTGGATGACGACCTGGGCAAGCTGGCCGACTGCGACTGGATCATCGAAGCGGTGGTGGAACGGGCCGACGTCAAGCGGGCGCTGTATCGCCGGCTGGAGGGCGTGCGCCGCCTTGGCAGCGCGATCAGTTCCAACACCTCGACGATCGCGCTGAAGGTGCTGACCGAGGGCATGGGCGAGGCGTTTCGGCGGGACTTCCTGATCACCCATTTCTTCAACCCGCCGCGCTACATGCGGCTGCTGGAGATCGTATCCGGCTCGGACACCGCGGCGCGGACCGTGGCGGCGGCGGCGGAATTCGCCGATGTGGCGCTGGGCAAGAGCATCGTGCGGTGCGCCGATAGCCCTGGCTTCATCGCCAATCGGCTTGGCATCTACTGGCTGCAGTCGGCGCTGGTGGAGGCGATCGACCAGGGGCTGACGGTGGAGGAGGCGGACGCGGTGATCGGGCCGCCGATGGGCATCCCGAAGACCGGGGTGTTCGGGCTGATGGACCTGGTCGGCATCGACCTGGGACCGCAGGTCAACGCGTCCATGCGGGCGGTGCTGCCGAAATCCGATGCGTTCCACCAGGTGGACCGCGACGTGCCGCTGATCGGGCGGATGATCGAGCAGGGCTTGACCGGGCGGAAGGGCAAAGGCGGATTTTATCGGCTGGATCGGTCGGACGGGGGACGCCGCAGGCTGGCGATCGATCTTGCCACCGGCGCGTATCGGCCGGAGCAAAAGCCGGTGCTGGCGGAGCTTGATGCCGCCGGACGCGATCTGCGAATGCTGCTGTCCGCGCCGGGCAGGATCGGAACCTATGCGTTTCGGGTGCTGGCCCAGACCATTGCCTATGCCGCGACGTTGATCCCCGAGGCGGCGGGGTCGATTGCCGACATCGATACCGCGATGCGGCTGGGATACAACTGGCGGTGGGGGCCGTTCGAGCTGGCCGACAGGCTAGGTTCGGACTGGCTGGTCGAGCAGCTTGCGGCGCGGGCCCTGGCGGTGCCGAAGCTGCTGGCGGATGCCGCCGGTGCGCGGTTTTACCGGCTGGAAGGCGGCAGGCGGCAATATCTCGGGACCGATGGCGGCTATCATGACATCGAGCGAGCGACCGGGGTGCTGTTGCTGGAGGACATCAAGCTGGCGGCTGACCCGGTCCTGCGGAATGGATCGGCGGCGTTGTGGGATATCGGCGATGGCGTCGCTTGTTTCGAGTTCACGTCGAAGTCGAACGCGCTGGACCAGCACAGCATCGAACTGCTGGGGCAAGCGATCGAGGTGGTCGGTGCGCGGTTCAAGGCTCTTGTAATCTATAACGAGGCCGGCAACTTCTCGCTGGGCTTTAACCTTGGGCTGGCGCTGTTTGCCGCCAATATCGCTGCCTGGGGCGAGATCGAAAAGTCGATCGCGGCCGGCCAGCGTGCCTACAAGGCACTGAAATACGCGCCGTTCCCGGTGGTCGCCGCGCCCGCCGGCATGGCGCTGGGCGGTGGCTGCGAAATCGTGCTGCATGCCGACGCGGTGCAGGCGCACGCGGAGACCTATCTGGGTCTGGTGGAATGCGGGGTCGGCTTGATACCGGGCTGGGGCGGTTGCGGCGAGATGCTGGCGCGCTGGCGGGCGGACCCCAAACTGCCGCTTGGTCCGATGCCGGCGGTGGCGAAGGTGTTCGAGGCGGTCAGTTCGGCTGATGTGTCGAAGTCGGCGCAGCAGGCGATGGAGAAGAAGTTTCTGCGCCCGGGCGATGGGATCAGCATGAACCGAGACCGGTTGCTGGCGGATGCAAAGCAGCGGGCCCTGTCGATGGTGGATGGCTACGCCCCGCCGCGACCGCCGGAGTTCGCATTGCCGGGTCGGTCGGGCCAGGCGGGGCTTGCCTCGGCGGCGCAGGGCTTCCATCGGCGCGGGTTGGCCACCCGGCATGACCTGGTGGTCGCCGAGGCGCTGGCCGAGGTCCTGTGCGGTGGCGATGCCGACATCATCGATACGATTAGCGAACAGCAGTTGCTCGATCTGGAACGCAGTGCGTTCATGCGGCTGGCCCGCACCAATCTGACGCTGGCGCGGATCGAGCACACGCTGGAGACCGGCAGACCGTTGCGGAATTAGAGCGAAATCGTCGGAGGCGGAACCGCCGGAGACGTGAATTTCGCTCTCAAACCAGGGTTTAGAGCGGTGTCCGTGAACCAAGGTGAACGGATACCGCTCTAGTTCAGGCGGGGGCGAACAGGCGGTTGTCGCCGGCCGGCGTTTGGGTTGATTGCGGATCGACATGGCCTTGGAACGCAGCGTCGCGCTGTAGCACCGGAAGCACGTCCTCGGCGAACAGCCGCATGTTCAGCTCGGCCAGATGGTGGGGCATGCTGCCGAAGGAGAACTCCGTCACCAGGTGATCCATTCCGGTCAGGCGACGAAGTTCCGCGATCTGCTGGATGCAGTCATCCGGCGTGCCGACGATCTGGATGCTGAGGTAGAAATCCGTGGCCTTGGCGCGGAAGCTCTCATCCTTCATCTTGGTGTAGGTCTTGGCGAGTTTGCCATAGGACTCGTAGCCTTTCACCGCCGCCAGGTGACCGTCGGAGAAATGGTAGTGGTTGTCGATGGAATCCCATTTCTCGCTGAGATATCGCATGGCCCAGTCGCGGGCTTGCTGCCTTGTCGGCGCGCAGGCGACGTTGGTCAGGATGATCGGCGGGCGTGGGGTGTGACCGACGCTTTGGACCATTTCGCGGTAGCGGTGGACGTCCTCGGCGGCCTTGGGCCATTCGTTCTGCATCACGATGAGCAGGCCAAAACCGAGCTTGGCCATGACCTCGGCGGATTCGGGGCTGACGGAGGAGGCGTAGAAACGACGTTCCGGATGAGAAATGGGTCTTGGTCGGATGGATACGCTGGGGATGTTGTAGAATTCGCCTTTCCAGTCGAAGACGTCCTCGCTGAGTGCCTTGATGATCAGTTGTGCCGCCTCGACGAAGCGCGGCCTGGCTTCCTGCATCGGGATGCGGAAGCCGGCGTATTCGGCGCTGGCGGCGCCACGGCCAAATCCCATCAGTGTGCGGCCGCCGCTGATCACGTCCAGCAGCGCGATCTGTTCGGCGACGCGGATCGGGTCGTGCCAGGGCAGCACGATGACGCAGGTTCCCAAGGTGATGCGTTTGGTGCGGCCGGCGTAATAGCTGAGTAATTGCAGAGGCGCCGGAGACATCGAGTAGCCGGTGAAGTGATGTTCCAGCGCAAACAGCGAATCAAAACCGAGCGGTTCGGCGAGATCACCGAGCGCCGTGTGTTCGCCATAGAGGGCGGCGTCCGGGCGTCCGGGTTGGGCGAGGACGCTGAGAGCGGTTCCGACTTTCATGGTCTCCTCCGAACGCTATCGAAGCGGCGAACAGGGTGCCGGCATGACCAGCTTGTTTTCCTGCTTCAGCACCAGACCGGACGCGGCGCCGCCGGGCGGCCACACACCACGGGCGACGGCGTCGGCTCGGATTCGCTGGCGTTCGTTGGCGTCGGCGTATGCCCAGATGTGGACCCATTTGTTGAGCGCGCCGAATTCGGAGTACCAGGCCCCGACCAGCGGCGAAAGCTTTACCCGCTGATCGATTTTGGCGGCCCAGCGTTCGATCATCCCGGGGAGTGCGCCGGAGGCCAGGGTGTACGACCTGATTTCGAACAAAGGTCCGACCTGGCGCGGTTCCAGGGGCGGCGAGAACGGTGCCGGAATGAACGCCTCGGTCTGCATGGTCACGACGAATTCCTGGATCGGCGGCGGCCAGACTTCGGTTTTTATCGCCTCGGCGCGGATCGCGCCGCGCTGTTCGAAGCTGTCGTAGGTCCAGACATGGGTGATCTCGTTCAGCGGACCGACTTCGGTGTGCCAGAGCGCCGCCAGCCTGGAGAGTTTTTCTCGGCGCGGCAGCCACTCGCCGAAGCGCTTTTCGACCTCGGCGACCGATCCGGGCTTCAGTTGATAGGTCCGGACTTCGATGATCATTGGCGTTCTCCCATCCCGAGGCGAACGATATCGGGATGGGGCGGTTTTGTCACATCATTGGGACGGCTTGTCGTCGGTCTTTTCGATATTCTCCTTGCCGGTCCGCGTGCCGCCGAAGCGATCGGCGCCCTGCTGGTCCGGGGTGCCGGGCTTCTTGTGGTTGCCGGTGTTCTGCTGGGTTTCGGTATGTTCGACGGAATGTTCGGTGTGGGGCTGTTTCATGGCCGCTTGCTCCTGTTGGCGGCAGCGATAACGGCTCAGCCGCCGAATGGTTTATGCCGCCAACAGATGACAGGCCGCATGGTGATCTGGGCCGGCCGGCCGCATTGCCGGTTCCTGACTGCGGCAGACCGGCATGACGTGCGGGCAGCGGGTGTGGAACCGGCATCCCGAGGGCGGTGCGAGGGCGGTTGGAATGTCGCCGGTCAGGCGCGGCCGCGCGCCGGCGCCGCGTCTGCGCTGTGATGGGTGGGTGATCGGCACCGAGGCCAGCAACGCCTGGGTGTAGGGGTGCGATGGACGCGCGTATAGCGACCGCTTGTCGGCGATCTCGACCACCTTGCCGAGATACATGACGGCAACCCGCGTCGAGATGTGTTTCACCACGCCGAGATCGTGGGCGATGAACAGATACGTCAGCTTGAGTTCGCGTTGCAGGTCGGACAGCAGGTTGACGATCTGCGCCTGCACCGAAACGTCGAGCGCCGAGACCGGTTCATCGCAGATCACCAGTTTCGGGCGCAGGATCAAGGCGCGCGCGATGCCGATGCGCTGCCTTTGGCCGCCGGAAAATTCGTGCGGGAAACGATACCGAGCGCCGGCGGCCAAACCGACCATGTCGAGCATCGCCGCGACGGCCTCACGCGTGGCGCCGTCGCGGCGCGCGCCGTGGATCAGCAACGGCTCCATCACCGTCTGTTCGACCGACATACGCGGGTTGAGCGATCCGAACGGATCCTGGAACACGATCTGCATGCCGCGCCGAACCGCCCGCAGCCGCTTGGGACCGAGGGTCATGATGTCGATGCCGTCGAACACCACCTGGCCCGAGGTCGCCGGCATCAACCGGATCAGCAGGCGCCCCAGGGTGGATTTGCCGCAGCCGGATTCGCCGACCAGGCCCAGGGTTTCGCCGGACTGGATGGTCAGGTCGACACCGTCCACCGCCCGCAACGCGGTCCTGGAGCGGCGGAACAAGCCACCCGTCTCGACCTCGAAATGTTTGACCAATCCGACCGCCTGCACCAGGGCCATCAGGCGATCTCTCCGGCTCGGATGCAGGCCGTGGTGTGGTCCGGCTGCACGGTCCGCAACGGCGGGATCGCTTCACCGCAGGCCGGCAGGGCGTGCACGCACCGAGCCGAAAACCGGCATCCGCTGGGACGCCTCGACGGCTCCGGCAGATTGCCCGGAATGGCGATCAGCCGGTCGTGATCCTGATCTAAGGTCGGCACGCAGGACAGCAGGCCGCTGGTGTAGGGATGCGACGGATGATCGAACAGCCGGCCGACCGGGGCCTGCTCGACGACGCGCCCGGCATACATCACCAGCACGCGGTCGGCGGTTTCGGCGATCACCCCCATGTTGTGGGTGATCATGATGATTGCCATGCCGAACTCGTCACGCAGATCCAGCAGCAATTCGAGGATTTGTGCCTGTATGGTCACGTCCAGCGCGGTGGTCGGTTCGTCGGCGATCAGCAGGCGCGGGCGGCAGACCAGCGCGATCGCCAGCATCACCCGCTGGCGCTGACCGCCCGAGAGCTGGTGCGGATAATCCGCCATGCGCCTGGCGGCGGACGCAATGCCGACTTTCTCCAGCATGCCGACAGCGCGGGCGAAGCTGTCCCGGCGCGACAGGTTTTCGTGCGCCTGGAGGGTTTCGACGATTTGCTCGCCGATGGTGAAGACCGGGTTCAGCGAGGTCATCGGCTCCTGGAACACCATGGCGATTCCGGGGCCGCGCAGGCGCTGCATCGATCGGTTGGAGAGTTGCAGCAGATCCTGGTTCTCGAACTGAATGCTTCCGCCGCGGATGCGGGCGGCGGGGCGCGGCAGCAGGCCCATGATGGCGAGGGCGGTGACGCTCTTGCCGCTGCCGGACTCGCCGACGATGCCGAGGATTTCGCCCTTCTGAAGGTTGAAGGAGACGTTCTCGATGGCGGTCAGCTCGCCGCTGCCGGTGTGGAACGAGGTGGTGAGGTCGCGCACCGCCAGCAGGGTCATGCTTGGCCGCGATTCATTGCTGGATTCTCAGCCTGGGATCGAGCACGTCTCGTAGCCCGTCGCCCAGCAGGTTCAGGCCGAGCACGGTAATCATGAGGGCGGCTCCGGGGATGGTGATGATCCAGGGTGCGTCGGTCATGTATTGGCGGCCTTCGGCCATGATGTTGCCCCAGGTTGGCGTTGGTGGCACCGCGCCGACGCCCAGGAACGACAGCGTGGCCTCGGTCAATACGGCGTAGGCGAACAGAAACGAAAGCTGCACGATCAACGGCGCCATCGCGTTGGGCAGGATGTGCCCGCGCAGGATTCGCCAATGCCCGGCACCGGCGGCCCGCGCCGCCTGCACATACTCCATCTCGCGCAGCACGATGACCGAGGATCGCACGATGCGCGCGGTGCGCGGTGTATAGACAATTGCCAAGGCAATGATCACGTCGTTGACCGACGGTCCCAGCACGGCGGTGACGCCGATCGCCAGGAGCACGGCCGGAAATGCCATCAGCGCGTCGTTGATCCGCATCAGTCCGTTGTCGAGGCGCCGGAAGTAGCCGGCGGCCGCGCCGATGGCGGTGCCCGCCACCGCGTTGATCGCCACCACCGCGCCGCCGATGAACATCGAAAGCTCGGCGCCCCACACCACGCGGGACCACAGCGAGCGGCCGAAATTATCGGTGCCGAAAATGAACTCGGCGCCCGGCGGATGGAACTTCATGCGCATCGACAACTTGTTGGGATCGAGCGGCGCGATCACCGGGGCGGCGATCGCGGCCAGCAGGATGATGCCGAACAGCACCGCGCCCGAGAGGAACAGCTTGTGGTGCAGCAGGCGTCGCACGATGGATCGAAACGGCCCGGCTCGGTCAGGCTCCATCATAGCGCACCCGTGGATCGAGCAGGGCATAACACACGTCGACCAGGATGTTGACCCCAACCAGCAGCGCGGTGGTGATCAGCAGGCCGCCCTGCACCATCGGGTAGTCGCGGTTCAGCACCGCCTGGGTCAGCAACTGGCCGATACCCGGGATCGAGAACAGCGTCTCCACCACCACCGAACCGGAGATCAGCAGGCTGACGATGATCCCGACAACCGTGATGATCGGGATCAAGGCATTCGCCAGCGCGTGTTTCATCACCACCAATCTATCAGGCAGCCCCTTTGCCCTGGCTGTGCGGATGTAGTCCTGCCGCAGCACCTCCAGCATGGTCGATCGGGTGATCCGCGCCAGCAGTCCGGCGAGCAACAACGCCAACGCGATCGCCGGCATGGTCGAGGTCGCCAGCCAGCCGAACGGGTCCTGGGTCAGAGCGACGTAGCCTCCGGTTGGCAGCCAGCGCAGATCGACCGCGAACACGATAATCATCAACAGGCCGAGGTAGAAGCTGGGCACCGAGATGCCGATCATCGCCAGCACCATCGCGGCCTGATCGATCCAAGTATTCTGCCGCAGCGCGGCCACGATGCCGCTGATCAAACCCAAAAACAGCGTCAGCACCAGCGCATAGGCGGACAGCGCCAGCGTGACCGGCAATCGCTGCATGGTAGCCTGCACGACCGGCTGGCCCAGCAGCAGTGACCGGCCAAGATTGCCGTGCAGCAGGTTGGCATACCAATCCCAGAGCTGCGATAGCAGCGGCTGATCGAGCCCAAGGTCGCGTCTGATATTGGCGACCTGTTCGGGGGTGGCGGACATGCCGGCAATCGCTATCGCCGGGTCGCCCGGGATCAGGTGGATCATGGCAAACGTGATCAAGCTGACAATCAGCAGGATCGGCAGCGCACCCAGCAGCCTGTGAACCAGAATGGCGCCCATCAGGCGCCGGTCAATGCGTGTTCACGACGTTGGAGTCGCCTGAGGCGTTGGGGCTAAACCAGGCATTGGCCATGCGCGGGATGCGAAACGGGACGAAACCGGCGACGGTGGAACGGACCGCCTGGACCTTGGTGAAGGACCCGAACGGGATCGCGTAAACCCGGTCGAGCACCAGCTTCTGCATGCGGGCGAAAGCCTGTTGCCGACCCTGTTGTGTCGGCAGTCTGTTCATGTCGTTCCAGGCGGCCAGCACATCGGGGTCGTCCTTGCCATCCATCGGCTTGTAGCTGGCGTTCGGCTGCACCAGGAACTGCATCGTCGCCAGCGCACCGAGCGCGGGCTGGGTGCCCCAGCCGGTGAAGTGAAAGTTCCAGCCTTTGGTGGTGTTGAGCGCCATTTGCACCGAGGTCGGCCAGTCCACCACCTTCATCTGCGCGTTGATGCCGACCGCCTGCAATTGCTGCTGCATCACCAGCGCGGAGTTGTACATCGGCGCGTAGTCCTTGTTGGTCAGCAGCACCACCGGTTCGCCCTTGTAGCCGGCCTCGGCGAGATACTTCTTGGCCAATTTCGGATCATGCAGATTGTAGGTGTCCTTGCCGGCATCGGTGTAGTCAGGCTGATTCGGATACTGGAATCCGACGTTCAACTGATAGTTGCCGTCGGACGCCGCATCCATGATCTCGTCCATGTCGAGCGCGGCCTGGATGGCCTTGCGCACCAGCAATTTGTCGGTCGGTGGGTTGGAGGTGTTGGGGTTGGCGATCTGGATCCACCAGTGCTTCAGCGGCAGGATGGTGATGTTCTTGTCCTGCTTCAGGTCGGCCACGGATTTCGCCGGCACGTCCTCGACACCCTGCAGCTCGCCGGTGCGCAGGCCAGCCACCCTAGCACCGGGTTCGGCAACGATACGAAATGTCACCGTATCGAAGCAAGCTTGCTTGTAGCCGCCGAAGCCGGTGCGCTGCTGGAAGCTGGTGTTGGGCTTGTAGCCGTCGAATCGTTTCAGCTTGACCGCGCTGCCAGGCACGGATTGGACCAGCTCATAAGGCCCGGTGCCGATCGGGTGGGTCAGTTGCTGGGCCGGCACGTCGCGGTCCTCGGCCGGGATGATGACGATGGGAACGCTGAACGACGACAGTGCCTCGATGAAGGTGGGCTGGATGTTCTTCATATGGATCACGAAGGTCGCCGGATCCGGTGCGTCCCAGCGATCGACGTTGTCGAGCGTGCTGCGCTGGTTGCCGACCTTGGCATACCTGTCGAACGAGGCGACGACGTCGGCCGAGGTCATCGGCTTGCCGTTATGAAAGTGAATACCCTGCCGCAACTTGAAGGTGTAGGTCAGGTGGTCCGGTGCCTCCGTCATGGCGGCGGCAAGTTCCAGGATCGGATGATTGTTTTCGTCCCGGGTCATCAGCGATTCATAGATGTTCATGGCGATGTTACGGGTCGAGATCGTCGCCGATGTCATCTGGTCGAGCGTATTAATATTGGCTTCCTGGCCGAACACGAAGTCGCCCCCGACATGGGGGCATTTGAAGGGGTCGGCTCGCGCGGCGGTGACCGACAGGGCGGCGGCCAGGATGCCGAGCGGGGCGAGAAATCCGCGATTCATCCGATCGTCCCCCGAAGACTGAAACGACGCCGTCCCGTCGCAGGCTTACGCTGCTTGGCTGGGAGCCTGGGCTTGACGATAGGGGGCGTCAAGACCGTGCTCGGGGGTTCTTGCGCCGACCATCTCAAGCGAACGGAGCGGGCTTGGCTTCGCGCAACGGCGTGTCGGTTTGCGCGAGATCACGCAGCAATTTCGACGGCGCCCAACGCTCCCCATATTGCTGGTGCCAGGCAGCGATCTGGTTGTACACCTCTCGAACCCCGATCCCGTCGGCCCAATACATCAAGCCGCCGCGGTAACGCGGAAATCCAAACCCGTGCAGCCACATCACGTCGATGTCGCTGGCTCGGTATGCTTTGCCCTCCTCCAGGATGCGGCAGGCTTCGTTGACCGAAGAAAACAGCAGGCGCTGCAGAATTTCGCTGTCGGTAAAGGTCCTCTGCGGCACCCCCATTTCGGCCGCCACCGACTTGATGACCGCGGCGACCTCGGGATCGGGATGCGGCGTGCGATCGCCGGTTTCGTAACGATACCAGCCGGCGCCGGTCTTCTGGCCATGGCGCCCCATGTCCACCAACTTGTCGGCGATCGGCAACGTCCGGTAGTTCGGATTGGCCGCCGCGCGGCGCTTCCGGCCTTCCGCGCCGATGTCGAGCCCGGCCAGGTCGCCGACCGCGAACGGCCCCATCGGGTAGCCGAAATCGACCATCACCCGATCGACCTGCTCCGGCAGGCAGCCTTCCTCCAGCAGGATGACCATTTCGCTGTTGAACGGCGCGCGCGAGCGGTTGGCGACGAAACCATCGGTGTTGCCGGCCATGGCCGAGATCTTGCCGATCTTGCGGCCCAGCGCCATCGCCGTCATCAGCGTTTCGGGCGAGGCTTTCGACGGGCGCACGACCTCGAGCAGCTTCATCACGTTGGCGGGCGAGAAGAAATGCGTGCCGGCGATGCGGTCGGCCCGTTTGGTCACCGACGCCAATTCGTCCATGTCGAGCGCGGAGGTGTTCGAGAACAGAAACGCGTCCGGCTGCATCACTTCGTCGAGCTTGGCAAACACCGGTTTCTTGACGTCCATGCGCTCGAAGACGGCTTCCACCACGACGTCGCAGTCGCCGATATCCTGATAGCCGGCGACCGGATGGATGCGCGCCAGGCGGCGTTGCATTTCGTCTTCCGCCAGGCTGCCGCGCTTGACCGAGGTCGCATAGTTACTGCGGATGCGTTGCATGCCGCGATCCAGGGCTTCCCGGTTGGCATCCATGATTTTCACGTCGTAGCCGAAATCGGCGAACGACATGGCGATGCCGCCGCCCATGGTGCCAGCGCCGATGACCGCCGGGCTGGTTACGTCGCGGGCGGCGATGCTAGTGGGCAGGTCGGGCAGTTTGGCGACCTCGCGTTCGGCGAAGAATGCATAGCGCAGCGCCTTGGCCTCCTCGGAGGTTTCCAGTTCGGCAAAAAGTTGTGCCTCGCGCCGGATGCCGTCGTCGAAGGGCTGGGTGCAGGCGGCCTCGACCGCGTCTATACAGTGGTAGGGCGCCTTCTGGTTGCGGGCCTTGCGGGCGATGGATTTGCGCATCGCGCCGAAGATGGCCGGGTCGGCACTGACGGTCTTGTCGCGGACCCTGGGCAGCGGGCGGGCATCGGCGACCTTGCCGGCGAAGGCGACCGCCGCGGCGCGCAGACCGACGCCTTCGGGGACGATCTCGTCGATGATACCCAACCCGGCGGCTTCGGGGGCGGGAACGTGGCGGCCGGACGTGATCAGTTCGAGAGCGGTTTGCGCCCCGACCAGCCGCGGCAGGCGCTGGGTGCCGCCGCCACCCGGCAGGATGCCGATCAGCACCTCCGGCAGCCCGACCTTGGCGGACGCAACGGCGATGCGGTAATGGCAGGCCATGGCATTTTCCAGCCCGCCGCCGAGGGCGAAGCCGTGGATCGCGGCGATCACGGGTTTGGGGCTGGCGTCGAGCACGTCGTAGGTCCGCTGGCCGATCGGAGGGCGCTTGCGGCCGCTGCCGAAGCCGCGGATGTCGGCCCCCGCGATGAAGCTGCGGCCGTCACCGATCAGCACCATGGCCTTCACCGAAGGATCCGCGTTGGCGGTGTTGAGGTGTTCGATGATGCCATCGGACACGCCGGGGCCGAGTGCGTTGACAGGCGGGTAGTTGACGATGATGACGCCGATTTCGCCGTCTTTTTCAAGACGGACGACGGGGGAGTCTGGCATGGATCGGTTCCTCTCGCGGACGCGCTCGAGGATAGGCGGGGTTAGCCGCAGCGTATAGGTTTCGGCCTCTGGATGAGCTGGAAAGACAGCCGGGGGTGCCATGCCCCGGCTGTTCCGTCGACTGGAACGATCGCCTAGCCGAACTGGTTCATCGTGTTGTGCGCACCACCGGCCTTCAAGGCGGCCTCGCCGGCGAAGTATTCCTTGTGGTCGTCGCCAATGTCGGAGCCGGCCATGTTCTGGTGCCGCACGCAGGCGACGCCCTGGCGGATTTCCTGACGCTGCACGTTGAGCACGTAGCCCAGCATGCCCTGGTCGCCGAAATACTCCCGCGACAGATTATCCGCCGCCAGCGCTTCCGTGTGGTAGGTCGGCAGCGTGATCAGGTGATGGAAGATGCCCGACCGCTTAGCCGCATCCGCCTGGAAGGTGCGGATCCTTTCGTCGGCTTCGGCGGCCAGCGGAGTGGCGTCGTAATCCACGCTCATGAGCTTCGGACGGTCGTAGGCGGAAACGTCCTTGCCGTTGGCCTCCCACGCGTCGAACACCTGCTGGCGGAAATTCAACGTCCAGTTGAACGACGGCGAGTTGTTGTAGGCCAACTTGGCGGTCGGGAACTCCGCGCGGATGCGATCCATCATGCCGGCGATCTGCTCGACATGCGGCTTCTCGGTTTCGATCCACAGCAGATCGGCGCCATTGCGCAGCGAGGTGATACCGTCCAGCACGCAGCGATCGGCCCCGGTTCCCGGCCGGAACTGGAACAGGTTGCTGGGCAGCCGTTTCGGCCGCATCAGCTTGCCGTCGCGGTTGATGATGACATCGCCGTTGCGGGCGTTGTCGGCGGTGATTTCCTCGCAGTCCAGGAAGCCGTTGTACTGGTCGCCCAGATCGCCCGGCGCGTGGCTGACGGCGATCTGCTTGGTCAGGCCGGCACCCAGCGAGTCGGTGCGGGTAACGATGACGCCGTCATCCACGCCGAGCTCCAGGAAGGCGTAGCGAATGGCGCGTATCTTCGCCACGAAGTCCTCGTGCGGCACGGTGACCTTGCCATCCTGGTGGCCGCACTGCTTTTCATCGGACACCTGGTTCTCGATCTGCAGCGCGCAGGCGCCCGCCTCGATCATCTTCTTCGCCAGCAGGTAGGTCGCCTCGGCGTTGCCGAAGCCGGCGTCGATGTCGGCGATGATCGGCACGACATGACTTTCGTAATTTTCCACCCGGTTCAGCAACTCGGTTTCCCTGGCGCGATCGCCGGCGGCGCGGGCGGCATCGATCTCGCGGAACAGATTGCCGAGTTCACGGGCGTCGGCCTGCTTCAGGAAGGTGTAGATCTCCTGGATCAGCGCCGGCACCGAGGTCTTCTCGTGCATCGACTGGTCGGGCAGCGGACCGAATTCGGAGCGCAGCGCGGCGACCATCCAGCCTGACAGATAGATGTAGCGGCGCTTGGTGGTGCCGAAATGCTTCTTCACCGCGATCATCTGCTGCTGGGCGACAAAGCCGTGCCAGGCGCCCAGCGACTGGGTGTAGGTGGTCGGGTCGGCATCATAGGCCGCCATGTCCTGGCGCATGATTCCGGCAGTATAGCGGGCGATATCCAGCCCGGTCTGAAATCGGTTCTGCAGCCGCATGCGTGCGACGGATTCGGCGTTGATGCCGTCCCAGGTGCCCTTCTTGGCTTCGATCAATTCAGCCACCCGAGCGGTGTGGTTCTGATAGAGGGAACGGCCGCCGCGCAGCGCGGACGCGCCACCAGCCAGACCATCGGGAGAATAATTCAGCGTATCCATGGTAAATGTTCCTTCGCACTGAGCCGCCTTATGGGCGCTGGCCGCATCTATGATGCTGCAATTGCGAAGTCACTGCGCAAACCGGTGTCCCGGGCCGAAATTTGTCAAGAAATTACAGAAAGAGTTTACAGCTTGAAAAGCGCGGACACGCCTGGCGGAAGTTATCCGTGGAGGCCATAGGGCACGCTGAGGCAGCGCATCAGCAGCGTGACCGCCGCGACGATCAGAACCCCCAGCGTTGCCACCGCCGGCAGCCCACGGAAGATATACTGCTGCATCGAGTTCACCGGCGCCAGCATCCCGAACGGATGCATCAGGCGGGCGATCACCAGGATGACCAGCAGCGTCGTGATCAGATAGAGGTTGCTGCGCATCATCTCCAGCAGCGCGATGAGGATCAGGATCATCGGCACGTATTCGGTGAAGTTGGCATGGGCACGCATTCTGCGGCCCAGCGTGTCTTGCCGGCCGTCGCCATGCAGCACGCCGGTGCGCAGCCGAGTGGCCACCACCCACACCGACAGGGCCGCCAGGATCAGGCCCAGAATGGCGGCATAGGTAGCCGTGACCAGAGGAAACGCCATGGCTACAGCACCGCCTCGGCCACCACTCGCAGGACGTCGATGCTGGAACCCTTCAGCACCATGGTGCCGAGGTGTCCGGCCTTCGCCACGTCCTTCCACGCGGCCAGCCGATCCCTGATCCGCTCCGCCGGCCCGCACAGCGAAATCGCGTCGATCAGGGCGTCAGGCACCGCCGCGGCGGCCTCGTTCTTCTTGCCGTCGAGATACAAACTCTGGATGGTTTTCGCCTCGCCCGGAAAGCCCATCTGGGTGATCATGTCGTTGTAGAAATTTTTTGATCGGGCGCCCATGCCGCCGATATACAGCGCGAGTTCGGGACG
Source organism: Rhodopila sp. (assembly GCF_965277825.1). Lineage (NCBI taxonomy): Bacteria > Pseudomonadati > Pseudomonadota > Alphaproteobacteria > Acetobacterales > Acetobacteraceae > Rhodopila > Rhodopila sp. The sequence continues at coordinate 4,167,985 of NZ_OZ255846.1, forward strand.
GATGGCATCGCGGCAGGCGGCGACGTCCGGTCCCAGCTTGGCGCGGACGAACGGGGCGGTGTCAAAGCCTTGCATGGTCTTGCCGACTTTGCGGCGCCCTTCCAGCGTCGGGCCAGTGACCACGTCCGGGGCGTCGGGGGAAAAGAAGATCGGCAGGTTGCCGTCGGCGACTTCGCCGGCCATGCGCAGGCCGGCCGGGGTGATCGAGGCGGTATAGAACGGCACGTCAGGATCGCCATGCGCGATGCTGCGCAACGGGCGGCCGAGGCCGGAGGCGCCGGGGCCGTCATAGGGGATGGAATACTGCTCGCCGCGGAACTCCAGCGGTTTTTCGCGCGCCAGTATCTGCTTGATGATGGCGATGTATTCCTTGGTGCGCTGCATCGGCTTGCCGAACGGCACGCCGTGCCAGCCCTCGATCACCTGCGGCCCGGACGGCCCGATGCCGCAGATGAACCGGTTGCCGGACAACGCCTGCAGCGACAGCACGGTCATCGCGGCGCAGGCCGGGGTGCGCGCGGGCATCTGCATGATCCCGGTGCCGGCCTTGATCTTGCTGGTCCGCGCCAAGATCCAGGCCGCCGGAGACACCGCATCCGTACTATACGCCTCGCCGGTCCAGACCTGGGTGAAACCAAGCCGCTCGGCCTCCAGGATCATCTCCATGTCGAGTTTTGGGTGCGGGCCGGCCATCCCGACGGTGAGACCAAGCTGCATGACTAACGCACCTTCATCACGACGTCGTCGCGGAAGCGACGCAGATTGCCGACCGTCGCCTCGGCGTCGGTGCCGAATAGGCCGAAATCGAAAGCGGTGACGCCGACATCGCGCAGTGCCTTGATGTCGCCGGCGTAATCCGCCGCGCCGCCGGTGAACAATTTGCGCTCGCCGTCGACGCTGCCTTTCGGCTGCGCCTCGGGGTTGGAGGACACCCGATAGGCAAGCGTCACCGCCGCCGGGTCGCGGCCGGCCTTTTCGGTCAGTCCGCGCAGCTTGGCGACGCCGGCCTTGAAGCGGGTCAGCGTGTCCATCGGGAACTGCGGATTGGTGCCGATCGGGTACCAGGCGTCGCCATACTTCGCGGTGCGGCGCAGCGCCGGGCCACTTTCGCCGCCGACCCAGATCGGGATTTTCCCCTGTGGCGGCTTGGGCGGAAACAGCACGTCCTTGAACTGGACGTATTTGCCGGTAAATTTCGGTTCGTCGGCGGTCCAGAGTTCCATGCAGGCGGCCATGAATTCGTCGGTCACCGCGCCGCGTTCGGCGAACGGCGGCGCGCCGATGGCGATGAACTCCTCCTCGCACCAGCCGGCGCCGATGCCCAGGGTCAGGCGGCCCTTGGACAGGAAATCGATGCTCGCCAGGATCTTCGCGGTCAGCACGGCGGGGCGATGTGGAACGACCATCACCGAGGTCACGATGCGCAGTTTCCTGGTCGCCGCGGCGATGAACGCGGCGGCGGTCAACTGTTCCAGCCTCGGGGCGGCGGCGCCGGACGGGAATTCGCCGGAATCGGAGTATGGGTAGCGCGAGGCGATGCTGGTCGGGATCATCACGTGATCGCTGACGGTGACGTAGTCGAAGCCCAGGGCCTCGGCCTCGGTGGCGATGCGAAGCAGGCTGTCGGGTTCGATCAACGGACCGCTGGTCGGGGCGCTGCATCCGATCTGCATTGGTTCCTCCTGCCTGGATTGCGATATCGGCGCCGATAGCACACGATCCGGCGGCAACAGGCAACGGGGAGCCGTCCCAACCATGGATTTTGGAATCCACATCGGCACGCGCGGATGTCTGACCACACGCGACAACATCATGGCGATGGCCTCGGGCGCCGAGGCGGCTGGCTACGCCATCATCGGCGTGGCCGACCACCTGATCGTGCCGGTCCACACCGACGTGCGCTATCCCTATACGGCTGACGGCATCTGGCCCGGCGCGCCAACCGGAGAATGCTTCGACGCCATCGCGACGTTGACCTTCCTGGCCGGCTTCACCCAGCGGATCAGGCTGTTGACCTCGGTGCTGGTGGTGCCGTACCGCCCGGCGGTGCTGACCGCGAAGTTGCTGAGCACGGCCGATGTGCTGTCCGGCGGGCGGGTCATCGCCGGGATCGGATCCGGCTGGATGAAAGAGGAATTCGCCGCGCTCGAAGCCCCCGCGTTCGAACATCGCGGCGCCGTGACCGACGAATACATCCGCGCCTGGAAATCGCTGTGGACCGAGGAGCGGCCGGCGATGGATGTCAAGCACGTGCGGTTTGAAAATGTGGTGTTCCGCCCGCGGCCGACATCACAACCGCATCCGCCGATCTGGGTCGGCGGCGAGAGCGCCCCTGCCCTGCGGCGAGCGGCGCAGGTCGGCGACGGGTGGTATCCGGTGTCTAACAATGCGCAAATCCTGATGAACACGCCTGAGCTGCTGAGGGCTGGCATCGATCGCCTGCATCGGGCGGCGGAGAAAGCCGGACGTGACCCGGCCTCGATCGACATCGCCTATGTCTGGTTCATGCCGCCGCATTGGACCGCCAAGACTGGCGCCGATGGCCGGCGGCAGATGTTCACCGGCAGCGCCGACGATATGCGCCAGGATGCCGCCGCGTTCGCCGCGGTCGGCGTCAAGCACTTGATCATCTATGCCCAGCAGCCCACCCTGCAGGCAACACTGGACGTCCAGCAGCGCTTTGCCGAGGACGTAGTACGGAAATCAGCATGACCGACCTGACCTGGCTCGAAACCGCGCCCCTGGCCGACCTGATGGCACGCGCCGCGGCGGCGCGCGACGCGGCTTTCGGCCGCAACGTCTCTTATTCGCGTAAGGTGTTCATTCCGCTGACCAAGCTGTGTCGCGACGTTTGCCACTACTGCACGTTCGCGCAACGCCCGAAGCGGGGTCACGCCGCCTATCTAACGGCCGATGAGGTGCTGGCGATCGCCAAGGCGGGCGAAGCCGCCGGCTGCACCGAGGCGCTGTTCACCCTGGGTGACAAACCGGAACTGCGCTATCGGGCGGCCGGCGATGAACTGGCCTCACTCGGGCACCAGACCACGATCAGCTATTTGCGCGCGATGTGCGCGCTGGTGCTGAAGGAAACCAGCCTGCTGCCGCACGTCAATCCCGGCGTCATGTCGGCTGAGGAAATCGCCGGCCTGCGCGAGGTTTCCGCCAGCCAGGGGATCATGCTGGAATCGACCAGCGAGCGGCTTTGCCAGCCGGGCGGCGTGCATTACGGGTCGCCCGACAAGGTTCCGGCGGTGCGGCTGGAGACGCTGCGACTGGCCGGTGAATTGGCGGTGCCATTCACCACCGGCATCCTGATCGGCATCGGCGAATCGCGGGCGGAACGGGTCGATGCATTGGTGGCGATCCGCGATTTGCATGCGCGATACGGCCACATCCAGGAAGTGATCGTGCAGAACTTCCGAGCCAAGCCGGACACCAAGCTGGCGAACGCGGACGAACCGGACCTGGCGGATCTGCTTTGGACCATTGCCGCGGCACGGCTGATCCTGCCGGCGGATGTGCATGTCCAGGCACCGCCGAACCTGTCGCCTGGGGTGTATCAGCAACTGATCGGCGCCGGGATCGACGATTGGGGTGGCGTGTCGCCGGTGACGCCCGATCATGTCAATCCGGAAGCACCGTGGCCTCATCTGGAAGCGTTGGGACTGCGCACGGCGGAGATGGACAAGATCCTGGTGCCTCGTCTGCCGGTCTATCCGGCGTGGGCGGCCGATACCGGGCGCTGGCTGCACCCGAAGGTGGCGACCAGGGTGATGCAGATGGCGGATGCGGAGGGTTGGGCGCGGGATGACGAGTGGGCCCCAGGGCTGACGTTCGCGCCGCGGCCGGGCGTTGTCATGCTGAGCAAGGTCGATCCTGAACTGGAACGGATCGTCGAACGGGCAAGCGGTGGAGAACGGCTGCGGGAGGCCGAGATCGTTCGGCTGTTCGGGGCGCGCGACGTGGACTACGAGCGCGTCATTACGGTAGCAGACGAACTCCGCAAGGCGGTGAGCGGGGACACTGTTCGTTACGTCGTCAACCGAAATATCAATTACACTAATATCTGCTATTATCGTTGCAAGTTTTGTGCGTTCTCCAAGGGCAAGACGCACGAGGCATTGCGCGGCACGCCGTATGACCTGGAAATGAGCGAAATCGTTCGCCGGTCACAAGAGGCCTGGGACCGCGGCGCGACCGAGGTCTGCCTTCAGGGCGGCATCCATCCCGACTATACCGGTGAGACCTACATCGCCATCTGCAAGGCCATCAAGGCCGCGATCCCGGGGATGCACATCCATGCCTTCTCTCCGCTGGAGGTCACTCAGGGCGCGGCGACACTCGGGCTGTCGCTGACCGACTTCCTGGCGCGGCTGAAAGACGCCGGGTTGGGCACCCTGCCCGGCACCGCGGCCGAAATCCTCGACAACGAAATCCGCGCCATCATCTGCCCGGACAAGATCAATACGCAGCAATGGGTAGATGTTGCCCGCGCAGCGCACGCTTTAGGCCTGCGCACGACGTCCACCATCATGTATGGACATCTTGAAAAACCCCTCAATTGGGCTCGGCATTTGCTCGTGCTGCGCGATCTGCAGGCAGAAACCGGCGGCTTCACCGAATTCGTGCCGCTGCCGTTCGTGCATATGGAAGCGCCGATGTATCTGCGCGGCATGGCCCGCAAGGGGCCGACGCTGCGAGAGGCGATCCTGATGCACGCTGTCGCCCGACTGGCGCTGCATCCGCTGATCACCAACATCCAGACGTCCTGGGTGAAGATGGGTCCCGAGGGCGCGGCGATGTGCCTGAACGCCGGTGCCAACGACATGGGCGGCACACTGATGAACGAGAGTATCTCACGCGCCGCCGGGACTCAGCATGGTCAGGAATTTCCGCCCGAGGCGATGGAGCAGTTGATCGGCTCGCTGGTTCGCAACCCGCTGCAGCGCGACACGCTGTATCGCCCGGTCGGCAACGAGCGGCGCGTGGTTTCCTTCAGCGCCGCGGAGCTCGCGCCGATCGTGCAGACGCCGCCGCGCAAGGTGATGGCGGAATAGGCCTGCTGTGTGATGGCACGGTCGGGCCGACAACAGGTCGCGGCCAAAACGCTCAGGCGTTTCCAGATAGATAGTCGATCGCGGCCTGCACGCCACCGGGCCGGTGCGGAACGCCAGCGGCGCGCAAGCCCATCTCGACCCCACCCAGGGTGCCGACTAGCTGCAGGTCGCCGAAATCGCCGAGATGGCCGATGCGGAACACCTGGTCCTTGAGGATGCCCAGCCCGTTGCCGAGGCTCATGTTGTAGCGGGACAGGATGGTGGCCCGCAGGGCGTCGGCGCTGTGGCCTTCGGGCATGCGCACGGCGGTGAGCGAGGACGAATAGTGCCTCGGGTCGGCGCACTGGATTTCCAGCCCCCAGGCGCGCACCGCTCTGCGCGTGGCCTCGGCGTGGCGGTCGTGACGAGCAAAGACGTTGGCCAAACCCTCGTCGAGCAGCATGTCGATGGCCTCGTTCAGGCCATACAGCAAGTTCGTTCCTGGAGTGTACGGGAAATACCCGGTCTTGTTGGCTTCCAGCATCGGGCGCCAATCCCAGTAGCTGCGCGGCAGCCTGGCCGTTTCGGCGGCAGCCAACGCCTTGGCGCTGATCGCGTTGAATGATAGGCCCGGCGGCAGCATCAGGCCCTTCTGCGACCCGGCCACGGTGACATCGACGCCCCACTCGTCATGGCGGTAGTCGATCGAGGCCAGCGATGAAATCGTATCCACCAGCAGCAGCGCCGGATGGGCGGCGGCATCGATCGCGGCCCTGACCTCATCGATGCGCGAGGTGCAGCCGGTGGAGGTCTCGTTGTGAACGACGCAGACCGCTTTGATGCGGTGCGCGGTGTCCGCCTTCAGGGCATCCGCCAGCGCGGCGACGTCGGCGCCGCGGCGCCAGTCGGTGTCGAGGAACATTGGATCGAGCTGCAGGCGTTCGGCCATTTCCTTCCACAGATGAGCGAACCAGCCGGTGCGGCACATCAGCACGGTGTCGCCGGGCGACAGGGTATTGGTCAGCGCCGCCTCCCAGGCACCGGTGCCGGAGGCGGGGTAGACGATCACCGGCCCGGCGGTCTGGAAGATCGCCCGCAGGTTGTCCAGCAGTTCGAGACCGAACGTGCCGAACTCGGGACCGCGGTGATCCATGGTCGGGCGGTCGATGGCACGTAGCACGCGGTCCGGCACGTTGGTCGGGCCAGGGATCTGCAGAAAGTGACGGCCTGGAACGTGCCCGGTTGCGGGCGAGTGGTGGCGCGAGCCGGACATCGTCTGTGCTCCTGTGAAAGCATCGCCAGCTTGCGGGGGTTCACCGGCTTTGCCAATGCTGTGGGTAGGATTAGCATGACCCCGATGGATGGTGCCCCGCCCCATGGTTCGAACGGCCTCGCATGAGTGCCAACCCTGCCGAGTCGGTGATGCCCGACAATGCTGCCTTTGCGATGCGGCTGGCCCGCAACATCAAGGGCGAGGTGCTGTTCGACCGCGCCAGCCGCGGCCGCTACAGTACCGATGCATCGATCTACCAGGTCGATCCGGTCGGCGTGATCGTGCCGGAGACGATCGACGATGTGGTCGCGGCGATGGCGATCGCGCGCGACGAGGGCGTCGCGGTGCTGCCGCGCGGCGGCGGCACCAGCCAATGCGGCCAGACCGTCAATCGGGCGCTGGTGATCGATTGCTCGAAGCATCTGCGGCGGGTGCTGCATGTCGATGCCGAGGCGCGCACCGCCGTGGTCGAGCCGGGGTTGGTGCTGGGGCACCTCAACAACGCCTTGAGCGCCCAGAACCTGTTCTTCCCAGTCGACCCCTCGACCCACGCGCGGTGCACCATCGGCGGCATGGCGGCCAACAACTCGTGCGGGTCGAAGTCCATCCGCTATGGGCTGATGGCGGACAATGTGCGCTCGATCGAGGCCGTGCTGTCGGATGGCACGCAGCACCGTTTCGGGGTCATCGGCGATAACCTCGGGGACCGCATGCCGGCGACGGTGGCCGACCTGATCCAGCGGCTGCAGGTGCTGGGCGCCTCCGAGGCGGACGAGATCGCGGCGCGGTTTCCGCGTCAGTTGCGCCGCGTCGGCGGCTACAACATCGATGCACTGACGCCGGCGGCTCGGGGGTCGGGTCGCGACAACCTGGCCAGGCTGCTGGTCGGGTCGGAGGGCACGCTGGCATTCTCGGCCGCGATCGAGCTATGCTTGTACCCGATCAAGCCGCGCAAGGTGCTGGGGATCTGCCAGTTTCCGACCTTCCGCAAGGCGATGGAGGCATCGCGGCACATCGTGGCGCTGCAGCCCGAGGCGGTCGAGCTGGTCGATCGCACGATGATCGATCTGGGCCGCGGCATTCCGATCTATCGTGCGACCATCGACCGGATGCTGCTGGGCGAGCCCGACAGCCTGTTGATCGTCGAGTTCCATGGCGACGCGGACGCGCCGCTATTGGCCAAGCTGGCCGAGCTTGAGGCGTTGATGGGCGAACTGGGTCATCCCGGGGTGGTACGCGCCGTCGATCCGGCGTTGCAGGCCGATATCGCGGCGGTGCGCGAGGCCGGGCTCAACATCATGATGTCGATGAAGGGCGACGCCAAGCCGGTGTCGTTCATCGAGGACTGCGCGGTCGATCTGGACGACCTCGCCGACTACACCGAACGGCTGAACGACGTGTTCGAGCGCCATGGCACCAAGGGCACGTGGTATGCGCACGCCTCGGTCGGTTGCCTGCATGTGCGCCCGGTGCTGAACATGAAGGACCCGAACGACGTGGCGCGGATGCGTTCGGTGGCTGAGGAAGCGTTCGCGCTGGTGCGGGAATACAAGGGTTCGCACAGCGGCGAGCACGGTGACGGCCTGGCGCGCAGCGAGTTCCACGAGCCGATGTTCGGTTCGCGCATAGTGCGTGCATTCGAGGCGGTCAAGCAGGCATTCGATCCGATCGGGCTGATGAACCCGAACCGCATCACCCAGCCGGCGCGCATGGATGACCGCACGCTGTTCCGCTACAGCCCGGGCTACGGCGCGGTCAGCGACTTCACCCCGAAGCTGGACTGGTCGGAACATCCGGGCGCGCTCGGCGGCATGCTGGGCGCGGTCGAGATGTGCAACAACAACGGCACCTGCCGCGGTTTCGACGCCGGGGTGATGTGCCCCAGCTATCGGGTGACGCGGGACGAGGTGCATCTGACGCGGGGCCGCGCCAACACGCTGCGGCTGGCGCTGACCGGGCAGCTTGGCGCCGATGCGATGGCCTCGGATGCGATGGCCGAGGCGATGGCGCTGTGCGTGTCGTGCAAGGCCTGCAAGCGAGAATGCCCGACCGGGGTCGATATGGCGAAGATGAAGCTCGAGGTGTCGGCGGCGCGAGCGGAACGGCACGGGGTGAGGTGGCGGGAGACGCTGATCGCCGAACTGCCGCGGTATGCACCGCTTGTTTCTCGGGTGCCGATGGCGGCCAATCTGCGCAATCACCTGCCGCCGTTGCGCTGGCTGACCGAACGGGTTTTGGGGCTGTCGGCGGCTCGGCGGCTGCCCAAATGGCGGGCGGACAAGTTCCTGGACAAGGAGGCAGCCACCGCCACCGCGGCGTCGCCTCGCGGCGAGGTCTATCTGCTGGCCGATACCTTCAACCGGTATTTCGAGCCGGAGAACCTGCGGGCAGCGTTGAAGCTGCTGGCCGCCGCCGGGTATCGGGCGGTCATGCCCAACACCGGCGGTCGACCGTTATGCTGCGGACGGACCTGGCTGGCGGTCGGCCTGGTGGACAAGGCGCGCGAGGAAGCCGCCAGGACGATGCGCTATCTGCCGCATGATCTGCCGATCGTTGGCCTGGAGCCGTCGTGTCTGATGACGCTGCGGGATGAATACCGCTCCCTGCTGCCGGGGTCGGAGACGGATCGGTTCGCCCAGCGCGCCATGCTGCTGAGCGAGTTCATCGCGCGACAGAAACCGGCGCTGTCGTTGCGAGCGATGCCCGGGACGGTGCGGGTGCATGGACATTGCCACCAGAAGGCGTTCGGCGCGTTTCCCGACGCACTGGCGATGCTGCGGCTGATCCCGAAGCTGTCCGCCTTGCCGATTACTTCCTCCTGCTGCGGCATGGCCGGGGCGTTCGGCTATCAGGCGGAGACCCAGGCGGCGTCTCGGGCAATGGCCGAGGCTGACCTGCTGCCGGCGGTGCGCGCGGCGGCGGCGCATCATTATATCGTGGCTGATGGGACGTCATGCCGACATCAGATCCGGGATCTGGCGGGGCGCGAGGCGATTCACTCGGTGCGGCTGATGGAGCGGGCGCTGGAGGCCGGTTAGCGGTGAGCGACGGCATGAAACAGGCGATCCACACGCTTCGCATCGGCACCACCGGCGCGGCGCTTTACTATGTTACGCGGCCGATCCGCGACTGGGTCGGGCAACAGGGGATCGACATCGGCCTGCTCACCGTGTGGTGTCGTCATACGTCCGCGTCATTGATCGTGCAGGAGAACGCGGATCCGGACGTGCAGGCCGATCTGCTGGAGTTTTTCCGTCGCGTGGTGCCGGAAGCAGGTCGGTATCGCCATGACGCCGAGGGTCCGGACGATATGCCCGCTCATATCAAGGCCGCGCTGACGCAGACCTCGCTATCGATTCCGGTCCGCCAAGGAGCGCCGACGTTGGGCACCTGGCAGGCGGTCTATCTGTTCGAGCACCGCACTCAGCACCAGGAGCGCCGCCTGGATCTGCATATCATCGGTGCGGCGTGATGGCTTTCATGTATGGGCAAACGCATTGCGTGCATGGCAGCGAAGCGTCGCGGTGACCGGTTCGGTGAATTGTCCGGCATGTCCAATGTGCACCGCGCCATGGCGCGTTACCTCCGCCCCGCCGTTGAATGGGTCAGCGATGACTGACTGTTCGACGGCGTGAACTGGGCCTGGCACGGCATTCCTCGTGCCGACCGGTTGAGGAAATACATAGGATGAGAAAGCTTATACTTGCGGCATTTGCCGCAGTCAGCGTCGCCGCAGGCATCGCGCCGATGGCGCAACGGCCCTGGTCACACCGGCCAGGAAGGCGGCGGCGGCTAATTGAGGGCGCTCAGCACCCCGATGTTGGCAGAGAACACGACCGGCTCTCGCGGTTGCCCGGCGGGGTTCATGCTCGTTTCGCCGAGTGACCCAGACCGCCATACAGATCCAGCACGCGGCGAAGCCATTCGGCGACAGAATCGTCATCCTGCAGAAGTTCGAAGCGGCTGGCGCAGCGCGGCCACATCAGCGTTCCCGCGACGATATGATCGGCGTAGCTTGGCGACACGCCGCCCAGCCACTTTTGTCGGCGCAGCGCCAGCCGGATCGGCAATAGCAAGTCGCGGAATGCCGCCAAGCGATCCTCTCGGCCGTGCTGGATGTGCTCCAGGGTATCGCCGAACCGGGCCTCGCGGCTGGACCGGAAGTAGTCGCGGTCACTCGGGTCGATGACCGCCATCAGGTCATGCACGATGAAGCGGGCGATGCTGCCGACCAGCACGGCATCGCACCAGGAATTCACGAACAAGGCGTGTGCCCTGCTGGTGGGTCCGCCGAAAAGCGTCGGCGCGGGATAGCGGTCTTCCAGGTATTCGGCGATCGACCAACTGTCATGGACGATTTTGCCATCGTCCTGGATGACCGGCACCTTGGCCTGACCAGAGAACGCGATCGCGTCGGTGTCGGTGAAGCGCCAAGGCACGGTTTCAACCGGCAGACCTTTGTGCGCCAGCGCGAAGCGGGTGCGCCAACAATAGGGGCTGAAGCGAATCTCCGGGTCTTGGCCGGCGAGGTCGTGCAGGACGATACTCATGCCGCATCATGGCCCCCGGACCTTGGGTCCGTCCAGATCGACCCTGACCGGGATCGTTGGCGTCGGACCGCGATTGGACGCCGTGGGAACGCTCGGGCCTGGACCCAAGACGGAACGTTCGAATTGGGTTCGGTCGGAACGTTCGGATTTGCTGTGCGTATCCGGGTCGGTATGATAACAAATCTCGGTGTCCGAGTTGCATTCCCCCGACAGTCTGCTGATCCGCACCGCGCGGGGCGCCGGCTGGGTAGTGGCCTGGCGGCTGGGGATGCGGCTGCTTGGCCTATGCAGCACCCTGATGCTGGTCCGGCTGATCCGGCCGGCGGATTTTGGCATCATCGCCCTGGCCAGCAGCTTCAGCCAGACAATCGACGGCATGATGACGCTGGGCACCGAGGAAGCGGTGATCCGGGAAAGCTCCCCCGGCCGCAAGTTCTATGACACCGCGTTCACGCTGAACCTGCTGCGTGGATTGTCGGTGGCCGCCCTGGTGGCCGCGCTGGCCTATCCCGCCGCCGGGTTCTTCGCCGACCCGCGGCTTGGTCCGGTGCTGCTGTTCGTCGCCTGCCTGCCCTTGCTGGATGGATTGTCGAACATCGGCACCGTCGATTTCCGCCGCGATCTCGCTTTCCACAAGGAATTCGCGATCATGGTGCTGCCGAAGCTGTGCGGCATCGTCACCGCGATAACGGCGGCGGTGCTGCTACGGTCCTACGTGGCGATGCTGCTCGGGATGGGCGTCAACCAGACCATGCGCGTGGTCATGGGCTATGTGATGCATCCGTTCCGCCCCGGTCTGTCACTCAAGGCCTGGCGTGGGTTGGCTGGATACTCGTTGTGGACCTGGCTGCTCAGTCTCGCGGTGCTGATCCGTGACCGCAGCGACTCGCTACTGCTGGGACGGCTGATGAACACGGCGTCGGTGGGGTTCTACTCGGTCGGAGCCGAGATCGCCGCGCTGCCGACGACCGAGTTGATCGAGCCGCTGGGGCGCGCCGCGTTTGCCGGCTTCTCCGCCGGGCGGCAGCAGAAACTCGCGGTGGGGCAAACCTTCCTAAGGCTGATCGGGTCGGCCGCCCTCGTCACATTGCCGGCCGGAGTCGGCCTGTCGCTGGTGGGGGCGCCACTGGTCGGCCTGGCGTTCGGGCCGGGCTGGGAGCAGGCGGTGCCGGTGCTGCGCATCCTGGCGCTGAGCTTCACCGTCATGGTGTTCGGACATCTCAGTCTGCACCTGCTGAGTGCGCATGCGTTGCTGGGGCGCCTGGTCGGGATCACTCTCGCGGGTGCCGGGGTGCGGCTGGCGCTGCTGGCACTGCTGATCCCGCGGTTCGGCCTGACCGGCGCGGCAGCCGCCGCCGCGGTGGCGGTAGTGGTGGAGCAGGCACTGACATTGGCTACCGCGATGCGGCGCTTCGAGGTCGGCGCGACGGCGATGGCGCAACAGGTCTGGCGCCCGATGTTGGCTGCCTCGGCGATGGCGGCGGTCCTGGTGGCCTACGGTTCGGAATTGTCCGATCGACCCGGCGCCCTTGGGTTGGTCATGGCGATTTCTGCTGGGGCGGCGATCTATGCCGCGGTGCTGCTGGCGCTGTGGGCCCTCGCCCGGCGGCCGGACGGCGCTGAGGCCGACGTGCTGAGACTGCTGCGGCGCCGCGCGCGCTGAAACCGCCGCATCGACCGGCGTCCGGTCGATGCTGGCATCGGCACCAATAGGCATCTCGAACCATCGACCAGGTTTGGTCGCTGCACTCTCGCGGCGCGGGACGACTCGCCGCAAGCCGGCTAGAGTAGATCATGCAAGCGTCCCGTCCGATCGAGACCGATATCGTGCTGCTGGGTGCCGGGCATGCCCACGTCGAGGTGCTGCGCCGATTTGCCCTCCGCCCGGAACCAGGGGTGCGCCTGACGCTGATCGGGCGGGAGCCACAGACGCCGTATTCCGGGATGCTGCCCGGCCTGATCCGGGGGGATTATTCGCACCAGGCGGCGCATATCGACCTCGCGCCGCTGGCGGCGATGGCGGGCGCCCGGCTGATCCTTGCCGAGGCGACCGGCATCGACCCGGAGGGCTGCGGCATCACCGTCCCGGGACGGCCGGAGATCGCCTTCGACCTGCTGTCGATCAATGTCGGCGGCGCGCCGGTGGTGCCGGCGGCCAGCGGGATCGGGGTCAAACCAATCGGATCGTTCCTCGACCGATTGCACCGGCTGGAGGCGGACGTTCCCCCCGGTGCCCGGATCGCGGTCGTCGGCGGCGGCCCGGGCGGCGTGGAACTGGCCTTGGCTCTGGCGGTGCGGTTCGCCGGACATTTCCGCCTGTTGCTGGTATCGGCCACCCCCGAACCGCTGGCCCTAGCTCCCGCCACGGCTCGGCGCGCGGTGCGCCAGGCGCTGGTGGAGGCTGGCGTGGAACTGGTTTCAGGCGTTACCGCCAGTGGCCTGGACGCAGGCCACCTGTTGTTGTCGGACGGTAGCTTTGTGGAGGTCGCAAGCGCGCTGTGGGCGACCGGGGTGGAGGGACCGGCATGGCTCGCCGAGTCCGGCATCGCCTGCGATCGTTCGGGCTGCGTCCGGGTCACCCCGACGCTGCGTAGCGTCAGCCATGCGCAGATCTTCGCCGCCGGCGATTGCGCGGCGGTAGAAGGCGACCCCAGGCCGAAGGCAGGGGTCTGGGCGGTGCGGGCCGGTGCGCCGCTGGCGGACAATCTGCGGCGCGCGGCCAACGGATCGGCGTTGAAGGCATGGAAACCGCAACTTGACGCGCTGGCGATCCTCGGTCTCGGGCATGGCCGGGCAGTCGGCTGGCGCAACGGCATGGCGGTTCAGGGGCGCAAGGTCTGGTGGCTGAAGGACCGCATCGACCGCCGCTGGATGCGGATGTACACCGAGATGCGGATGGCGCCGGATCCCGACGTGTCGATGCGTTGCGGCGGGTGCGGCGCCAAGGTAAGTGCCGAGGTACTGGCCGGGGCACTCGCGACATTGCCAGCGGCCGACAATCCGGATTTGCTGCCGACGCTTGACGATGCGGCGGTGCTGAAGCCGCCGCTGGGCAAGCTGTTGGTGCAATCGGTCGATCACTTCCGCGCCTTTCTGGACGATCCGTTCGTGTTCGGCCAGATCGCCGCCGCGCACGCGCTGTCGGATCTGTACGCCATGGCGGCGCAGCCCTGGACCGCGCTGGCGATCGCCTCGGTGCCGTATGCCGCATCGCGCAAAATGCGCGCGGAACTGGCTGCGATGCTGCAGGGTGCCAGCGAAATTCTGCGCGCCGATGGCTGCGCCCTGGTCGGCGGCCATAGCGCCGAGGCGTCGGAGACGGCGCTTGGGTTCTCGGTCACCGGCCTGGTGGATTCCGGCAGAGTGCTGCGCAAGGCGGGCTTGCAGCCGGGCGACCAGTTGATCCTGACCAAACCGCTGGGCACCGGGATCGTGCTGGCGGGACATATGCGCGGCAACGTGCGGGCGCCCTGGCTAATCGCGGCGATCGATCAGATGCGGATCACCAACGCCGGTGCGGCGCGGATCGCGATGGCGCACCGGCCTCGCGCCGGCACCGACGTTACCGGGTTCGGACTGGCCGGCCATCTGCGGGAGATGCTGGATGCGTCCGGGGTCGGCGCGGTGCTGCGGCTGGAGGCCATTCCGGCGTTGCCCGGAGCACGCGCGCTCGCGGCGCATGGTATCGAGAGCACGCTGGCGGCGGAGAACCGGCGCCTGCTGGGCGATGCGCCGGGGACCGAACTGCTGGTCGACCCGCAGACCTCGGGGGGGTTGCTGCTGGGTCTGCCGCCCAACCGAGCGGGCGGATGCCTGGAGGCGTTGCTGGATAGTGGACTGAACGCGGCGATCATCGGTGAGGTGGAACCCGCCCGCGAAGGGGCGCCGCGCATCAGACTGGAATAATGGGCCGCCGACGCTACCGGGACAGCCTGGAGGTGCGATACAGGTCGGCAACCGGGGTCCGAAGGTCAATACTGGATAATTCCAGCAGTCCGTGCGGTCGCACCAGTTCCGCGGTGTCGGGCCAATTGCCGTCTGCGTCGCGGCGCAATAACTCGACCTCCATGCGGGTGCTGCGGACGGCGAGGATCTCTCGCACACTGGGGATCGTACAATAGGCCCAGATGTTGGTGCGGGTCTTAGCCTCGTTTGACGGTGACAAAATCTCCACCAGCAGAACGGGCTCCGGCACCATGACCTCCCCCGACGGCGGAGCACAGGTCACACCGAGGTCTGGGACACGGAAGTTTTCGTTGGCGCGAACCCGCGGGACAATGCCGGGTGCCTGCACCACCCGGCAAGCGCTGCCGGCGGCTAAGAGATGGTTGCCGAGCAGCCGCCCTAGCTCATTCTGGATGGACCCGTGCACGTCAGCCGCCGGCGCCATCGGCACCGGATCACCATCGATGAGTTGCCAACGCCGGCCGGTGACGTCGTCGGAGTCCCATACCAGGAACTCATCGACTGTCATCCGGGCGGGCAGGCGTTTGCGCATTGCCACCACATTTTAACGTCTATCATGTCGAGACGCCGCTCGCCACGGATTGGTCCCTGCCGGCTTGGTGCGATCACCGACACCCGCTGGTCTGGCCTCCCGGAAGTTCGCCTCGGCGTCCAACCTTGGTCTCGCGTCACTCGTTGTTTGTTTTCGGGGACCTGCCCTCTTCTTCGTCTGCCACATAGTGACTAACATGACCCTGGGAACGACGCCGACCGCAGCCAGGAGCGCAGCATGACACGCAGCTATCGGATCGCCTCGGTTCCCGCCGATGGTATCGGGCCGGAAGTGATCGACGCCGGATTGGAAGTGCTGGAGGCGGTCGCCTCGCGCGATGGCGGGTTCAAGCTGGTGGTGGACCACTATGGCTGGGGCTCCGACTGGTATCGCAAGCACGGCGTGTTCATGCCGCCGGACGGACTGGCATGGCTGCGGACGGCCGATGCCATCTATTTCGGAGCGGTCGGCGACCCGGACATTCCGGATCATATCTCGCTGTGGGGCTTGCGGCTGCAGATCTGCCAGGGATTCGACCAGTACGCCAATGTGCGCCCGACCCGGATCCTGCCCGGCGTCACCTCGCCGCTGCGCGACGTCGGGCCGGGCGACCTCGATTGGGTGATCGTGCGGGAGAACTCCGAGGGCGAGTATGCCGGCCAGGGCGGCCGCACCCATCGCGGGTTGCCCGAGGAGGTCGCCACCGAAACCGCGATCTTCACTCGGCGCGGCGTCGAGCGGATCATGCGGTTTGCCTTCGACATCGCGCGGTCGCGGCCGCGCAAGCATCTGACGGTGGTGACCAAGTCGAACGCGCAGCGCCACGGGATGGTGTTCTGGGATGAGATCGCGGGGCTGGTGTCGCACGACTACCGGGACGTGACCTGGGACAAGGAACTGGTCGATGCGATGACCATGCGGATGGTGCGTAAGCCGCGGACCATCGATACGGTGGTGGCGACCAATCTGCATGCGGACATCCTGTCGGATCTGGCGGCGGCGCTGGCGGGATCGCTCGGCATCGCGCCGACCGGGAACATCGATCCGGAGCGGCGGGCTCCGTCGATGTTCGAGCCGATCCACGGCAGCGCCTTCGACATCACCGGCAAGGGTATCGCCAATCCGGTGGCGACGTTCTGGACCGGGGCGATGATGCTGGAACACCTGGGTGAGAAACCGGCCGCCGACCTGTTGATGCGGGCGGTGGAGCAGGTCTGCGCCGCCGGCATCCTGTCGCCCGACCTGGGCGGGACGGCGACGACGAAGGAGGTGACAAAGGCGGTGGTCGAGGCGGTGCGCGGGATGAACCGGTAGCGGCTGATCGCGGGGTCCCGGTCGGCTGCGGATCCCTGCAAAATCCGATTTCGAGAGGGTTTTCCAGCAGACCGCTAAAGCAACTCAAATCCCGCGAGGCGAATCGCTTTGCGGTCGAACGTTACCGTGTGGGTGCATCCCACGGCGATGCCCAGAGCCCCGATCAGGGCGTCGGCAAACGATCCTCCCCCCTGCTTGAGCGCGATCATGGAGATGAAGACTTCCTGCTCGTTCTCCACCACAAGCACGTCAGCCTGAAGCAGGCGTTCTATCGCCGCCGCAACATGTGCATCGGATAGGTGATAGGCTCTCGAAAGAACCCAAACCGTCTCGATCATTACGACCGCGCTTATGTAGCCTGGGTCCTGCTCGGTCAGCCGGTATTCCATCAGTTCGGTCGCCCTCAGCGACTGAACCGGGTCATCCTGCGTTAGATAGCGCACCAAGACATTGGTATCGAGACCGATCACCGATGCTTCGGATGGCCGCTTGCTCCAGACGCCGCGGCCTCTGTCATTTCATCGAGCGGAACCGGCGGCCGCGCTGGGTGAACAATGCCCCGCAGGACAGAGACAGGACGTTTCGGCAGAAGCACCACGCTTCCGTCCGGGTGGAAGAAATACTTGACCCGACCGCCGGGACGCAGTCCGAGATGATCCCGGATCGCCTTCGGTATGGTCACCTGACCCTTACTGGTGATCGCGGATTCCACCACTCTACTCCTTACTTTCGTCTAGAAGTAATACACCGTGACCCCGCCCTGGTCAATCGGCGACCTCTTAGGCAACGATCCCGTCGCGCCGCAAGGCGAGGATCTCGGCCTCGGTCCGGCCCAGCGACAGCAGCACCGCATCGGTGTCGGCGCCCGCGGCGGCCGGGAGCGCGATCGGGCCGGGGGCGCCCCCGTTCAGCCGGAACGGCAATCCGGGCAGCGTCATCGCCATCCCCTGCCCGGCCCCAACCTCGCGCCAGACCCCACGCGCCGTGGTGTGCGGATCGGCCACCGCCTCGGGGATGCTGCGCACCCGCCCGGCCGGGACATCGGCCGCCATCAGCGTTGCTTCCCACGCCGCCGCCGACTTGGCGGCGAAGGTGGCGGCGAGTTCGCGGCGCAACGCGTCTGCCTGTGCCAGCCGCGTGGCTCGATCCGCGAAGCGGGGGTCGGTCAGCAGGTCCTCGCGGCCGATCGCGGCGCACAGCCGCCGGTATTGCGGCTCGAAGTTCGCCGCCAGCGCGAGCTTGCCGTCGGCGGTGTCGAACACGCCCGAGGATGGGCTGCCGCTGGCCGGGATGTTGCCCTCGGGACGCGGCGTGACGCCGGCGTTCAGATGCAAGGAGATCGCCGAGCTCATCAGCGCCTGGGCGCAGTCCCACATCGACAGGTCGACGCGCTGGAAGCCGCCGTCCGCGGCGCGTTGCGCCAGTGCCGCCATGACCGCGAAAGCGGCGTACGCGCCGGTGGCATAGTCCACCACCGGTGGGCCGACCCGCAGTGGTGCGGCGTCCTTGGTGCCGGTGACCGACATCAGCCCCGACACCGCCTGGATGATATGGTCGAACGCCGGCCATGGCGCGAACGGACCGACCTGCCCGAAACCGCTGATCGAGGCGAAGACCAACCTTGGGTTCAGTGCCTGCAACGCCTGCTGGTCGAAACCGAGCCGCGCCAGGGTGCCGGGTGTCAGGTTTTCGACGAACACATCGGCGCCTCGCAGCAGGTCGCGCAGGACCGCCGCACCCGCCGGCGTGCGGATATCCAGCCCCAGCATGCGCTTGCCGGCCGCCTGGGTGGCGAAGCCCGCGGCCAGCCCGGCATCGCGCGCGGGACCGGACGGCCCCTGGGTGCGCGACCACTCGCCGCCCGGCAGCTCGACCTTGACGACCTCGGCCCCGAGCAGACCCAGCAGGTAGGTGCAGTATGGGCCGGCGAAGACCTGGGTGAGGTCGATGATGTGCAGACCACGAAGCGGGCCGGACGGCATGGCGGGAGGACCTCCGCGATTTCATTCCGCTGATTGTAGGGTAGGCGGTTTCCGCGGAGCGTTCAAAGCGTGGGGGTCGTTTCAAGGGCTCCGGTTAGCGCAGCGCGGCCAGCGCTCCGATCTTCGGCTGCTCGCGCGGACCCGGATCGAATGGTGTCAGATCGATGAGGCCGGACTCGCCGGTCACCAGGTCCGCCAGCAGGCGCCCGGCAAGTGGACCAATGGTCAACCCGGCGGCGCCTAGGCCGTTGCCAATCGCCAGTCCTCGGATGCCCGGCACCCAGCCCAGCAGGGGCCGGGCGGCGAGCGGACGGAAACCGACCCTGGTCTCGATCGTCGTCGCGGCGCCGAGACCGGGGGCGATACGCAGCGCCTCGGACAGCACCTCGGCCTGGCCGGACGCTGTTACCCGGTAGTCGAACCCGGCGCCGGTTTCTCGGGTCGCCCCGGCAACGATCCGGCCGGCGTCGAACGGCACGATGTAGTGGCTGCCGGGTGGCAGGATCACCGGCCAATCGCTGGTCTGCACACCGTCGAGCCGGAGGTGGACGATCTGACCGCGCTGCGGTTCGACCGCGGTCTCGAAACCGATCGGGCGCAGCAATCTATCGGCCCACGCGCCGGCGGTGACGATCACTCGTTCGGCCGGGACACTGCGGCCGTCGATATCCGCGCCGGCGATGCGGTCGGCTTCGACCGCCAGGGTGGCGTGGCCGCAAGAGAGCTTCGCACCGTGAAATTCCGCCGCCTGCAGCAGGGATGCCGCCAGACGCCTGCCATCGACCCTGGCACCGCCAGCCAGATGAATCGCCCCCAGGCCCTGGCGCAATGGCGGGAACAAAGCTCGCGCCTGCGCCGCGCCGAGGCGGGTGATCCGGCCCATCGCCGCGGCGGCACGCTGTCGCGCCGTACGTTCAAGCGAGCCAAGCTCGTCAGCGTCGCCGGACACCAGCATCGCACCGGATTGACGGTAGCCGAGGTCGCTTGCTCCGGCGTCGTTCAGTGCCGCGATCAGGTCGGGATAGTATTCAGCGCCGGTGCAGTACAGGCGATGGAACGATGCGTCCTCGGTCGCCGATATCCAGGGACACAGGATGCCGGCGCCGGCGGCTGTGGCTCTGCCATCCAGATTGGCGTCGATGACGCTGATTTCGGCGCCCGCTCGCGCGAGGTGGAAGGCCGCGCTGGCTCCCAGCACGCCGGCCCCGATGATGATGATCCGCATGGCCCCTCCCTTCGCTGGCATGACCCAGAGCAGGTTCACGGGTGTGATCTCAGCCCTCCCGTCGAGGGCACCCCGGTGCGGCTTGCAGTTTCGGTGCGGTGGGCCGGATGTCAAGCCGGGCTATACATCGCCCTCCACCGAACGCGGGGAATAGGGCGGCGCCGGCGGCCCGCTGGACGGCGCGGTTGGCTTGGCCGGGCGATCGACCGGGGACGCTGGGGTGAAAGGCTGCGACATACCCGGGCCGGAATGCGATGGCGCAGCGGCAAACGGCTGCGAGCTATGGCCCGAGACCACGGAGCGAACGCACTGCATCATGTTGACTATCGCGACATTGCTGCCTTTCAGGCTCGCCGACCAGGGTCGTTCGCTGCCGGAAGGAAACGCCACCGACATATGCGAGGCAAGGCGCAACTGGTCGATGAAGCCTGTGATGGTGTCGCCTTCGATGCGGAACTCCACCCTGGAGCCAGTGGCCGAGGTGCCCTTAACCCCAATGGCCTTTGCCCGCCACGGTGCCAATTGGTCGAACTGGAACAGGACATCGACCGGTTGCCCATCCGGTATGTTCCAGCCGGTCCTGGCGATCTGGACGATCAGTCCATCGACGCCGTCAAACCATTTGATCAGAAGGATTCGATCCTGGCCGATAATTTCGGCGCCGCAAACGGTCTTGCCGTCCGTGGCGGTTCCCGCGATCGTCTTCCACGCACCGGCTTCGCTGGTGATCGAAACGTTGGCACTGGCGGCGCCAACCAGACCAGCGAGCAGGGCAGCGCTCAATACGAGCCGTTTGAACATCATTGTATTCCCAAAACTGAGAAGATAATGCCTTTTTAGTATTATAATTATATCGCTTTGTAAATCACAATGCTGGGATGATCTGCTGCGCCGCTCCACGCGGTCGATGGAGTGGCGGTCTCGCCTTGGCTGGGCCCGTGTCGTAGCCTGAAGCGCGTAACGAGCGGGTGGCCGAGCATGCCGACAGGTTCAGCTATGACGCTTCCGGCAGGCGCGGACCTGCTGGCCCCGGACGGGTCCGAGGTGCGGGTGCTGTTGTCGCTCGCCGCTGGCAGCATGGCGCATTTTCGTCTGGCGGCCGCACAGGTCAGCCGGGCGGTTCGGCATCGGTCGGTCGAGGAGATCTGGTACGTGCTGTCGGGTGCCGGCGACCTGTGGCGGTCGCATGGCGGCCGCGAGGAGGTTTTCGCGTTGTCCCCCGGTGTGTGTCTGACGATCCCGGTCGGCGTGCGGTTTCAATTCCGTGCGGCGGACGGCGGTCCGCTGGCCGTGGTCGCGGTCACCATGCCGCCTTGGCCCGGCGATAGCGAGGCGGAGGCTGTTGCGGGCAAGTGGCCACCGACGGTGGATGGTTGACCTACTCGGCGCCCCAGCCGCCGTCGATGACCAGGCTCTGCCCGGTCATGAACGCCGAGGCGTCGCTGGCCAGGAACACCACGCCCCCCGCCATGTCCCTTGGCGTGGCGAAACGTCCCAGCGGCGTGCGATCCAGCAGGCGTCTGCCGTGGACATCATGCTCCAGCAGCCCGTGCGTCAGGTCGGTATCGACCCAGCCCGGTGCCAGCGTGTTGACCCGCACACCGCGGGCCGCCCAATCCAGCGCCAGCGCCTTGGTCAGCATTTCGACGCCGCCCTTGGAGGCGCAGTATGGCACCGACCGAGGCAGCCCGCCATGGCCGGCGACGGAGCTGACGTTGATCACCGAACCGCCCTGCCCGATCGCGGTGCCGATGTGCTTGCAGCACAGGAACACGCCGGTCAGGTTGACGTCGATGATGTCCTGCCATTCGGCCAGCGTGGTGCGCTCGATGCCCTTGAAGATGGCGTTCACGCCGGCGTTGTTGACCAGGACGTCGATCCGACCATGGCGCTGCATCACCGTATCGCACAGGCCCTGCACCGCCGCTTCGCGCGCGACATCGGCGGCGACCACGCTCGCCGATCCGCCGATCGCGGCGGCGGCGGCTTCCAGCGTTGCCTGGGTGCGGCCGCTGAGCACCACGGTGGCGCCATGGCGGGCCAGGCCCTCGGCCATGCCGCGGCCGATGCCGCGGCCGGCGCCGGTGACGATGCAGACCTTGCCGGTCAGGTCGAAGTCGTTCACCAGTTGGCTCCATTGCGGGCGATGCGTTGCGCCAGGCTCCAGCGATGCACCTCGGACGGGCCGTCGTAGATGCGGAAGCCGCGCACCTCGTTGAAGATGCGCGCCACCAGGGTTTCGCCGGTCACGCCCTGGCCGCCCAACACCTGGACGCACCGATCGAGCACACGCCACACCGCTTCCGATACGAAGACCTTGGACATCGATGATTCGGTACCGGCGCGCTCGCCCTGATCCAGCAGCCATGCGGTGTGCAGGATCGACAACCGGCTGATGCGGATATCCATCTCGTTGTCGGCGAGCATGAAACCGACGCCTTCGTGGCCGATCAGCTTTGACCCGAACACCTCGCGTTTCATCGCGTAGTCGGTGGCGATCTGGTGCGCCCGCTTCGCCGCGCCCAGCCAGCGCATGCAGTGGGTCAGCCGAGCCGGCGCGAGGCGGACCTGGGCGTAGCGGAAGCCCTTGCCCGGCTCGCCGAGGATATCGCCGGCCGGGATGCGGACGTTGTTGAAGCGCAGCACCGCGTGTCCGCCGGCGAATGAATGATCCAGGCTGTCCATCACGCGGACGATTTCGATGCCTTGGGTGTCCATGTCGGCGAGGAACATCGTTGCGTTGCCGTCTTCGGTCTTTGCCATGATGATGGCGAAGGCGGCGCCGATGGCACCGGTGATGAACCACTTGTCGCCGTTGATGACGTAGTGGTTGCCGTCCTTCACTGCGGTGGTGAGCATGGCGGCGGGGTCGGACCCGGCGCCGGGTGCCGGTTCGGTCATGGCGAAGCAGGACCGGGTCTTGCCGGCGGCCAAGGGTCGCAGCCAGCGGTCCTTCTGTTCGGTTGAGGCGACGGCCTCCAGCAAGTGCATGTTGCCTTCATCGGGGGCGAAGATATGAATCGCGACCGGACCAAGCAGGGAGTATCCGGCTTCCTCGAACACGATTGCCTTGGCGACGTGGGACAGACCGAGGCCGCCGTATTCGACGCCGACATGCGGCGCCACCAGGCCCTCTGCCGCAGCCAACCCCACCAGTTCCTGACGGAATTGCTCGGTTGGACCATGCTCGGTTTGGCGGCTGTCCCGCTCAAGTGGAATGATCCGGTCGCGGATGAAGGTGCGAACGCGCTGCTGCAACTCTTGCAGTTCGGGGGTGAGGGAGAAATCCATGCGGCGATCCTCTGGCGAGGGTTAGAACGGAGGGCCGCCTAAAATGCGCTGCCCTGGGCGATTTCGTGGCTGAATTCCAGGATGCCGGTGCCGATGCCGGTCAGCGGCGCGTAGCGCGCCTCCTGCGTCACGCCGGTGCGGTAGCGCAGGCCAAGCTGCAGGAAAATCACCGCCAGTTTGTACATCGCCAGCACCCGATGGAAGACGAAGTCGGACATGTCCCGCCCGGAGATGCGGGCGTATTCCGCCACTGCCTGCTGGCGCGGACAGAGGCACGCCTCGACCGCGGGCATCTGTTCCATGTCGTGCAAGGCGGGAGGATCGTCGGGATGCACCCAGTATGACAGCAGGGTGGCGAAATCGAACAGCGGATCGCCGCGGGTGCCTTGATCCCAATCGACCACGGCGCGGGGTGAGAGATCGTCCGGGTTAAGGATGATGTTGTTCAGCTTGAAATCATTGTGCAGCAGGCCCGGCGGCCCGTCCGGCACGATATTGGTTTCCAGCCAGTGTCCGACCTGTTGGTGCAGGGTTTCGGTGCCGTCCTGCATCGCCGCCAGGCCGCGCTTGCGCCAGCCGGCAACGCCGCGTTCCAGGAAGCCGTCCGGCCGACCGAGATCATCCAGCCCGACCGTCTTGGTATCGACCGCGTGGATCGCGGCGATGGTCTCCAATAGCACCTGCGACAGCCGAACACCGATCTCGGGACGGTGGGCCAGGTTGGCGGGCAGGTGCTCGCGGATCACCAAGCCGGGGCGATATTCGATGATCTGGAAACGCTGGCCGATGACCGTCGGGTCATCGCAGAAATACAGCCCGCGAGCGATGAACGGCAGCGCGTCGGGCAGTCGCGACAGGATGCGGAACTCGCGTGCCATGTCGTAGGCGCCGGGGGGAAGATCGCCCATCGGCGGGCGGCGGAGCACGGCGGGTTGGCCGTCCAGATGAATCAGGTAGTTCAGGTTGGCCAGCCCGCCCTCGAATTGGCGCGGCGGTGGGTCGAGGTCCAGGCGGTGGCCGTGGGCGGCCAGATGGGCGCACACGGCGTCCCAGTCCAGGACTACGCTTTCAGCGGCCGAACGCAGGCCGGTTTCGGTTGGCACATTGCCTCCTGCTGCAGTTGGCGGCGAGTCAATACAGCAGGAAGCGAATGACGCAACCGACGACGGGGGAACAGGCCGCTTGCGTCAGCGCTGCCGGCCGACGCCCCATTTCTGCTGCAGATAGGTCGCTTCGGCATTTCCCGCGACAGTGCTGGAGGATCCGACCACGAAGGTGCGCCCGGTCCAGCCCGGCGTATTGGCGTTTTGCGCGGCCTGGCTCGGATCGACGGCGGGCGGGGCGCTGCATGCTCCGAGCGTTGCCAGCAGCGCGGCGGTTGAGACGATGGAGCGCGTCATGTTGGTCATCGGTCTGTTCCCGTGGTTGCCACTGCTCCGAAACCCGGTTCCGGCCGCTTACATTTAGGTCTCGCAATGGCGGCGTGAAGGGTTCACTTGGTAAGGATTATTGCCTGGGGCTTGATGATCACCAACGCTCGGCACGCCCCATGGCCGGACGATATTGCGGTTAGCGATCTGTCGGCGGCTGGCCTGTAACGTGGAAGTCGAACGAGCAAGATCGCGGCCATCGACGGTCGGCGGATTGCGACGGTCGGATGTTTGTCTGAGACGGATCGCCGCATTGTCCGGGACCGATTGAATCACATACCGGCCCGGCTCTAAGCGTTTGATTCAGCCTCGGCGAAACCCACAAGGAGTTGGCCTTCCTGCACCATGTCGCCCGCGGCGCAGGCCACCGACGCGACCACGGTGTCGGCCGGTGCCGACAGACGGAAGACGGTCTTCATCGCCTCCAGCACGACCAGCACCTGGCCACGGGTGACATGCGCGCCAACCAATGCGGCGACCTCGGTCACCAGGCCCGGGATCGGCGCGATCAGGCGATCGCCGGCATCTTCCTGGTCCTCGGCGGCCGCCAGCGGATCCGGCAGGGTCAGGCGCCAGGTCTGACCGTCGTCGCGTAGGGTCACCACGTGGTGATCGACGGTTGCACTGACGGTGCGCCGGACGCCGTCAAGCGAAACGAACAGACGGCCGTCGCGCGGCGATTCCGCGCTGCCGAGGATGCCGCCGATTCGCCAGGCGGCCGCCTCGCGCTTTACCGCGACCGGATAGTTGGTGGTTCCATCGGTGAAATCGAGCACCCGAACCGGGGTGGTATTCAGCCACCATTGATCGCGCGCGTCCCACGGATCATCGCCGGCCGGGGGTTCGGCGGTCAGCACCGCGAGTCCGGCGATGGCGAGGACCTCGGGCGGCGGCGCGGGCTGCGCGGCGAGCAGGGTTTCGCCGTTGCGGGCGATGAAGCCGGTGTCGATGCCGCCGGCCATGAAGTCGGGGTGCGCGGCGATCCGGCCGAGCAGGTCGAGGTTGCTGGCAAGCCCGGCAACGGCGCAGTCGGCAAGCGCCGTTTGCAGACGGCGCAAGGCGGCGTGGCGCGTCGGGCCATGGCAGATCAGCTTTGCCAGCATGGCGTCGTAGTGGATCGACACGCTATCGCCGGTGTCGAAGCCGGTATCGACGCGAACGCCATCGGTCTCGGCCGGGGTGCGGAACGCTGTGAGGCGGCCGATCGAGGGGGCGAAATCGCGCGCCGGGTCCTCGGCGTAGATGCGCGCCTCGATGGCGTGGCCCGACAGGGTAATGCCGGACTGGGTGACCGGCAGCTTTTCGCCGGCGGCGACGCGGAGTTGCCATTCGACCAGATCGAAGCCGGTAACCATTTCGGTGACCGGATGTTCGACCTGGAGCCTGGTATTCATTTCCAGGAAGAAGAACCCGTCGGCGTCGGCGACGAATTCCACCGTTCCGGCGCCGACATAGCCGACCGCGCGGGCGGCGGCGACGGCAGCGGCACCCATGCGGTCGCGCTGCGCGGCCGACAGGCCCGGCGCGGGTGCTTCCTCGATCACCTTCTGGTGGCGGCGCTGGGCGGAGCAGTCGCGTTCGAACAGGTGGACGACGTTGCCTTGGGTGTCTGCGAACACCTGGACCTCGATATGGCGGGGTCGCTGCAGATAGCGTTCGACCAGCACCCGGTCGTCGGAGAATGCCGATGCCGCCTCTTGCCGGGCCGAGGTCAACGCCGAGGCGAAGTTCGCCGCCGCGGTCACCACCCGCATGCCGCGGCCGCCGCCGCCGGAGACCGCCTTGATCACGACGGGAAAGCCGATCCTCGCCGCCTGGTCTGCCAGGAAGTCGGGGTCCTGGCGCTCGCCGTGGTAGCCGGGCAGCAGCGGCACCGCCGATGTTTCCATCAGCGCCTTGGCGGCGGATTTCGATCCCATGGCGCGCATCGCCGCGGGTGGTGGGCCGACGAAGACGATCCCCGCTGCAGCGCAAGCCGCGGCGAAGGCGGGGTTTTCCGACAGGAAGCCGTAACCGGGATGGATCGCCTCGGCGCCGGCGGCGCGGGCGGTGTCGATGATACGGGGGATGTTGAGGTAGCTTTCGCGCGCCGGAGCAGGGCCGACCGGGTAGGCGCGGTCCGCGGCCTGGACGTGCAGCGCGTTGGCGTCGGCTTCGGAGTAGAGCGCGATCGTTTCGATCCCAAGGCGCCTGGCGGTGCGGATGACGCGGCAGGCGATTTCGCCTCGGTTAGCGATCAGCAGGGTGCGGAACATCGCGGTCACATCCGGAACACGCCGAAACTTGTTTTCTGTCGGGGTTTATTCAGGGCGGCCGACAGTGACAGGCCAAGCACGCGACGGGTGTCGACGGGATCGATGATGCCATCGTCCCAGAGGCGGGCGCTGGCGTAATAGGGATGGCCCTGGGAGTCGTATTGAGCGCGGATTGGGGCTTTGAAGTCTTCCTCCTGCTGCTTGGTCCATTCGGCGGACCCGCTGCGCACGGTGGCCAGCACGCCGGCGGCCTGCTCACCGCCCATCACCGAAATCCGCGCGTTCGGCCACATGAACAGTAAGCGCGGATCGTAGGCGCGGCCGCACATGCCGTAGTTTCCGGCGCCGTAGCTGCCGCCGATGATCACCGTGAGCTTCGGCACCGCGGTGGTGGACACGGCGGTGACCAGCTTGGCGCCGTCCTTGGCGATGCCGCCGGATTCGTATTTGCGGCCGACCATGAAGCCGCTGATGTTCTGCAGGAAGATCAGCGGGATGTTGCGCTGGCTGCACAGCTCGATGAAGTGGGCGCCTTTCAGCGAGGATTCCGAGAACAGGATGCCGTTGTTGGCGACGATGCCGACCGGGCAGCCGTAGAGGTGGGCGAAACCGCACACCAGGGTGGTGCCATACAGCCGCTTGAACTCGTCGAACACGCTGCCGTCGACGACCCGGGCGATCACCTCGCGCACGTCGTAGGTGGCGCGCAGGTCGGTCGGCACCACGCCATGCAGTTCGGCGGGATCGTATCTTGGCGGTTCCGCGGCGCGCCGTTCCGGGCCGGCCGGCTTGTCGCGGTTCAGGCCCGCGACGATGCGGCGGCAGATCGACAGTGCGTGGTGGTCGTTCCGGGCGTAATGATCCACCACGCCCGAGGTGCGCGCGTGGACGTCGGCGCCGCCAAGGTCCTCTGCCGTTACGATCTCTCCGGTCGCGGCCTGCACCAGCGGCGGGCCGCCGAGGAAGATGGTGCCCTGCTTCCGGACGATGATGCTTTCGTCGCTCATCGCCGGGACGTAGGCACCCCCGGCGGTGCACGATCCCATGACGACGGCGATCTGCGGGATGGCCTCGGCCGACATGTTGGCCTGGTTGAAGAAGATGCGGCCGAAATGCTCGCGGTCGGGGAAGATTTCGTCCTGCATCGGCAGGAAGGCGCCACCGGAATCGACCAGATAGAGGCAGGGCAGGTTGTTTTTCCGCGCGATCTCCTGGGCGCGGAGGTGCTTCTTGACGGTCATCGGGAAGTAGGTGCCGCCTTTGACGGTGGCATCGTTGGCAACGATGACGCACTCGCGGCCACAGACCCGGCCGATGCCGGTGACGATGCCGGCGGCCGGGACTTCGCCGCCGTAGAGGCCTAAGGCGGCGAGTTGGGAGAGTTCCAGGAACGGGGAGCCGGGGTCGATCAGCGCGGCGACACGGTCGCGCGGCAGCAGCTTGCCGCGGCCGACATGGCGTTCGCGGGCGACGGCGCCGCCGCCCTGAGCGACGTTCGCCACCTTTTCCCGCAAATCGGCCACCAGTGCGCCCATCGCCGCGGCATTGGCCGAGAATTCGTCCGATCGGAGGTTCACGTTGGATCGCAGCATGCCGGCCCATCACCTTTGAGGGATCTCGTTCTTGGTCTACCGCCGCGTAAGCCGGCGCGAAAGGGGCGAGCCGATCCCAATCCGGTCCCGTCCTGGCGCCGGTCAACGATGGCCGGCCGACGGACAGCGTCGGTAATGACGATCCCGCCGCGATCGCCCGTGGCGGGCACACGCGGTACGGCCAAGTGCGCCGCTTTCCCTCATGGGCAAGTCGAAGGGTCACGGCGGTGCGAAATCAACGCTATTTGGTCCGTGGCCAGCGGCCGACTCTACCAACGACAGGGACCGGCAACGACAGGGACCGGCAACGACAGGGACCGGCAACGACAGGGACCGGGAAAAGCGGCAACGTACAATCTTGCACCCAAGGAGAATACGTTGTCGGTGGATTTTACGTCGACGCACGTAATCCTTTAGCATTCGTTTCTGACCGCTGTGCGGCTGTTTTTGCTTAAGCTGCCGTTGCGAGGCACAGATGTGTATTTATGCAGGTTCCAGGCATACATTGGCAGGAACTTGAAACTTATGATTGTGTCGGTGATTTTTACGTCTCGACCGTCATAGGCAGGCCGATCGCGAGAGCACGATCAGGTAGTCGCTCGATCAGTCTTGCGACCTACAACCAAGGAACAGGTGAGAGGCGGCCGATCACGGCGTAGCCGCAAGCGTCGCAGATACGTTGCTCAACTGGCACGGTACTTGCGATCGCTCTTGCTGGGGCATAATGATGTGCCTGTTTTGGAGTTATGATATGTTTTCCATCAAGCGGGGATTAGTCATGCTGGCCGCCGTGGCAAGTATGCCGTTGTATGCGGCGATCGCCCACGCAACGCCTTCGGTTGAAATGATTGGCTCCTTCAGTGGAACCACAACCTCGATTGTTGACCCCAACAACACCTGGGGCTTGAAGCAAACCTGCAGTGGGCAGTTTGGCTGTAACGTTGCTGATCAAGTGACCGGATCGTTCGACTACTATGTTACATCAACAGGGGCCATTGGCAGCAGCCAGGTAACCCTTACTCTGAACGGCATAACCCACACCGTGAGTGGGCAAGGCCTGGCTTTGATGTTCCCGGACTTTGCGGGCAATGGCGAATTCCAGTTGTTACCCGTCAAGACCTCGACCACCAGTCTGACCTATGCTGCGTCGGGCTGGCTCAACAGCAACACGACGCTGACGACGAACGAGATTTTCACCCGGCCGAGCGCAGGTGAGGCGGCCAGCGAGTTCGACATCAGCGGCAGCAGCGTACGCTTTTATGTGGATTCGATGAACATCCCGGAGCCGATGTCGATCGCGCTGCTGAGCGTCGGCTTGCTGAGCGTTGGGGCGGCGCGGCGGCGTCGGCTGATGAAATGACACCAAAACGGGCGCCACATCCGCGGCGTCTCGACCCCGCAATCTCACGCAGTCTCCGCGAACAATTCCCGCCCGATCAGCATGCGGCGGATCTCGCTGGTGCCGGCGCCGATCTCATACAGTTTGGCGTCGCGCAGCAGGCGGCCGGTGGGGTAGTCGTTGATGTAGCCATTGCCGCCCAGCGCCTGGATCGCCTCCAATGCCATCCAGGTGGCTTTCTCCGCCGCATACAGAATTGCGCCGGCGGCGTCCTTGCGCGCGGTTTCGCCGCGATCGCAGGCCTTGGCGACGGCGTAGACGTAGGCCTTGGCGGCGTTCATCGTGGTGTACATGTCGGCCAGCTTGCCCTGCATCAACTGAAATTCGCCGATCGCCTGGCCGAATTGCTTGCGTTCGTGGACGTACGGCACGACCACATCCATGCAGGCCTGCATGATCCCGATCGGGCCGGCCGCCAGCACGGCACGCTCGTAGTCCAGCCCGCTCATCAGCACGTTCACGCCATGGCCGACGCTAGACAGGATGTTCTCTTGCGGCACCTCGCAATCGGAGAACACCAGTTCGCAGGTGTTGGACCCGCGCATGCCCAGCTTGTCCAGCTTCTGCGCGGTGGAGAAGCCCTTGAACCCCTTCTCCACCAGGAACGCGGTGATGCCGCGCGAGCCGGCCGCCGGATCGGTCTTGGCGTAGATCACCAGCACATCCGCGTCCGGCCCGTTGGTGATCCACATCTTGCTGCCATTGAGCACGTAGCGGTCGCCCTTGCGGTCTGCTCGGGTGCGCATGCCGACGACATCCGATCCGGCCCCCGGCTCGCTCATCGCCAGGGCGCCGACGCGGGATCCGTCGATCAGCCCCGGCAGGTAGCGCTGCTTCTGGTCATCGTTGCCGTTGCGAAAAATCTGGTTGACGCACAGGTTGGAATGCGCGCCATAGGACAGCCCCACCGAGGCCGATGCGCGGGAGATTTCCTCCATCGCCACCACATGCTCCAGGTAGCCCATGCCGGCGCCGCCGTACTGTTCGGCCGCCGTCACCCCGAGCACGCCGAGTGACCCCATTTTCGGCCATAGATCCATCGGGAACGCGTTATCGCGGTCGATCGCGGCGGCACGGGGGGCGATTTCCTCGGCGGCAAACGCCTCGACCGTGGAGCGCAGCATGTCGGCGTTCTCGCCCAAATCGAAGTTCAACCCCGGCAGACGGTTCGGCAGGCTGGCCATTCCGATTTCCAGACATGGTTCAAGATACGACAGTGTCACTGCCGGGCGATCTAAAGCCGCGCGGAGTCTATCACGAACCGACCGCTTCGCGAGATCAAGTGTCGAGAATCCAGTTTATCCGACTCGGCGGGAAGTGATATCAAGCCGGAATGACGAACGTCCGATTTCTGCATGCCGCAGACCTGCATCTTGATAGTCCGCTGCGAGGCCTCGAAGCCGATCCACTGGCACCAACCGAAATAATCCGCGGCGCGACGCGAAAGGCGCTGGGCAAACTGGTCGACCTGGCGATCGAGGAAAAAGTCGACTTCGTGCTGATCGCGGGCGACATCTACGATGGCGATTGGCCGGACTTCGGCACCGGCCTGTTCTTCTCCAACCAGATGCGCCGGCTGCACCAGGCGGCGATCCCGGTGCTGACGATCCGCGGCAACCACGACGCCGCCAACCGCATGACCCGATCGCTGCGAATGCCGCATGTGATGACGTTCGGACACGGCGAGGCGCATACTCACACGCTGAACAGTATCGGCGTTGCCATACACGGCCAAAGCTTCGCCGACCGGGCGGTGCTGGAGGACCTGTCGCGCGGCTATCCAAAACCCATCGAAGGCCTGTTCAACATAGGCCTGCTGCACACCTCGGCCGAGGGTTACGCGGCGCACGATCGCTACGCCCCCTGCGAACTGAGGCGGCTGCAAACGCACGGTTACGATTATTGGGCGCTGGGGCATGTGCACGAGCGGCAGGAACTCTGCCGCGATCCGTGGATTGTGTTTCCCGGCAACCTGCAGGGCCGCCATATCGGCGAGACCGGAGAGAAGGGCGCCAGCCTGGTCACGGTCAACGATCGCGCCGTCTCGGTCGAGCACCGCGTGCTCGACGTGCTGCGCTGGGCCCATATCGAGGTCGACATCAGCGCGGCGGCGGACGAAGCCGACGCCCTGATCCGTGTGCAAACCGCCCTGGAGGCGGCGCGCGACACGGCATCACGGCCGCTTGCGGCGCGTGTCACGTTGATCGGCATGACCTTGGCTCATGCCGCGCTATCGGGCGACGGATTGCGCGATAAGGTACTGAACGAGGCTCAGGCGATCACCGGGGACCACTTGTTCTGGCTCGAATCGGTCAAGCTGCGGACCAGCGCGCCGCCAGGGATCGATGCCTCCGCAAGACCCGACAACCTGACCCGGCTGCTGAACCAAATCGACGCCATCGCCGCCGCGCCGCCACCCGACCTGCTGGGCGACTGGCCCGCCGTGCTGCTGGGCAAGCTGCGAGACGCTTTGCCGCAAGGTCACTCGCTGCTCAGCGCGGATCCCGCGCCGATCATCGAGCAGGCCAAGCGCAGGCTGGAGGCGGCGCTGTCCGCACGGGCCTGATGCGTCTGGCGCATTTCCGCCTGGAGCGTTACGGACCGTTCGAGCAGCTTGACCTGCCGCTCGAACCGGCTCCTGGGCGGGTCAACCTTATCGTGGCGCCGAACGGCTACGGCAAATCCGTCATCCGCCAGGCGATCGGCGAGTTCCTGTTCGGCATCGAACCGCGTACCGCGATGAGCTTCCGTTTTGGCACCGAACGCATGCGCCTGCTGGCGGACGTCGTCGATGACGGCCGCGTTGTGTCCTTGGCGCGGCGCAAGGGCAACGGCAACACGCTCGCCCGGGCCGATGGAGCCGAGGTCTCCGCCGCCGATGCACGCCGTTTGCTGGGCGGCGCGGATGAAACGGTGTTCCGGGAACTATTCGGCCTGGATACCGCGCTGTTGCGCTCCGGTGGGCGCGAACTGATGCGCAGCCAGGGCCGTCTGGGACAGGTGCTGTTCGCGGCCGGAGGCGGCATGGCCAGGGTGCGCGAGCTGTTGGCCGAACTGGAGCGCAAACGCGACGAGTTGGGCAAGGCCACGGCGCGTCATCGGTCGCGTCCGCTGTGGAGCGCGCTGAGTCTCTGGGAACAAGGCAATTCCGATCTGCGGCGTTCGGCGCTGCGTCCGGACAGTTGGCAGACGCTGGAACGCCAGGCAACGGACGCGGTTCGGCACCTGGAGGGGCTGTTGCGCGAGCAGGCGGACGACGCCGCGGAGCGGGAGCGGGTTCGTGTTATCGGCGCCTGCCGTCCGTGGCTCGACCGGTTGCATTCGGCGCAACTTGTGTTAGCCGAGACTCAAGATGTGCCGCACCTGGACGACCGGTTCGAGTGGCGCTGGCGTGAGGCGCTGCAGCAGGGCGTGGTAACGGCCGGGGGTGCCGAAGCCGCTCGGCTGGACCTGCAGGCGGCGCGCGAAGCACGGGCCGGCCTCCATTTCGATCCCGCGTGGATCCTGGCGGATGGCGAAATCACCGCGCTTGGCGGCCTGCGCGGGGTGGCGACGCAGTGCGAAATCGACCTGCCGACGATGCAACGGGAAATGGCGGCCGAACAGACGCGGGCGACGGCGCTGCGCCGCGATTTGGGATGGAACGCCGGCCTGCGGTTGCCGCCGGTGCCGGTGATCAAGGATGCCCAGCGACGCCTGCGTCAGCATCCGAAACTGGCGGCCGACGCGGCCGCGGCGGCGGAGCACCTGGCGGCCGCGGAGCTGGCGCTGGCGTCGAGCCTGGGGGAATTGGCTGGGCTGGCCGACCAGGGCGATGTCGCGGCGCTTGGCGATCTTGTCGGGCTGTTGCGCGCCGGCGGTGACCCGGGGCTTCGCCTGGATGCCGGCAGGCGCAAGCTGCGCGACGCCGAGGCAGCGCTGCGGAGCTCGCTGGCGGCGATGCCTGATCGTGCGTTGCCCGAGGCCGTTTTGAACGGCACCGCGGCGCCGTCGGAAGCAAAGCTGGAGGCTGCCGGCAAGGCGTTGAACCAGGCTGAGGCGGCGCAGGCGCAGGCAGTGCGGGATCACGCTGCTCGTGGGGCCGACATCGAAACTGAGCAGGCCCGGCTGGCGGCGCTGGAGCGGACGGCGATGCTGCCTGCGCCAGACGCGCTGGCGAACGCGCGCGCCGAACGCGATGCGCTCTGGGCGCTGCTGTGTGGGCCGGAGCGTCCGGACGGGGCGGCGGCGGTCGCTCTGGATCGGGCGATGCGTCATGCGGATAGCGTTGCCGACGCGCTGATTGCGCACGGACGGGAGGTTGCCGAGGCAACCGCGCTGCGCGGCCACCTCGAGTCACTGGAGATCGAACGCGCCAGGCAGGCCGTCGCGATGGCGCGTTCGGCGGCGGCGATGGCGGCGGCGCGGGGCACGCTTCTGACGATCGCTCGGGTGGCGGGCGGCGACACCGAGGATGTGGCCGGTTTGCGTAGCTTCCTGCGCGCCAGGGAGGCCGCCGTGGCCTGTCGTTGCGCGCGCGATGCGGCGGCAAGGGAACTGGCGGACCTTGAAGGCGTGCTGACTACGCTGGGCCAGCGGTTGGCCGCCGCGATCGATACCGAACCGGATTCGGTGGCGGAACTGGGCGCTTTGCTGGCGCGGGCGGACCGGTTGATCGAGGCCGATCGCGACCTGGCGGCGCGGCGGCGGTCACTGACCGAGCAGACGAGCAGGCATCGGGCGGCGCGGGCGGCCTCGGCCATCGCGGCCGACAATGCGGCGCGGGCGCTGACCGAATGGGAGGCCGCGTGGCGAAGCGTGGCAGCCGAATTGGCTCGGCCCGACGGCGAGGCGCCGGCGACGACCGGCGACGCGATGGTTCAGATCGAGGAATTGCGCCAGGCCGAGGCGGCGATCTCCGAGAGGCAGGGCCGGATCGACGGGATGCGTGCGGCGGTCGACCTGCTTGCGGTCAAGGTTGCCGGTTTAGCAGGCCTGTCAGCGGAATTGGCGGTGCTGGCGCCGATCGAAGCGGCGGCGGCGTTCCACCATCGTCTGCAGGCCGAACACCGGGAGGCCGCGCGTTGCCAGGACGCCGATCGGCGAATCGAGCAATCGGAGACGAAACTGGCTGTTGCGGTAGCCGATGCCGCCGCCGCAGCCGTGATGTTGGGCGGTCTGCGTGCCGCGCTGCTTGTGGCCACCGATGAGGCGGCGGAACGCCGGTTGGAGCGCATCCGAGCGGTGGCCGCGGCGCGGGCGGATGTGGCGGAGGCGTTGCGCCAACTCGCGCTGCAGGGCGGCGGCCAAACCGTCGAGGCGCTGGCGGCGCGGGGCGGTGCGACCACGGCCGAGGCGGATGTTGACCGGATCGCGGCGATTGATGCCGCCGAACAGGACCGCGCGGCGCGAATCGGGACCGCCAGGGAGGCCGCCGCCGCCGCCGCCGCCGCGCTGGACCAAGCGGGCAACGGTCTGGACGCGACCGAGGCCGCGCACCGTCGGGAAGCGGCGCAGGCCCATCTGGCGCGGACCGCCGACGAAGCGCTGCTGCTGCATACCACGCATGCGCTGTTGCAGGCCGCACTCGACCGCCAGGCGAGCAGCGCCGACCAGCCTCTGTTGGCGCGGATTGGCGAGGTGTTTCATGCCATAACCGGCGGCGCTCAGGCCGGGGTGCGTGTCGAGGACAGCCGGGACGGCCAGATCATGGTGGCATTGGAGGCTGACCGGGTGACGCGGAAATCGCTGGATCAGTTGAGCGAGGGGACCAGCGATCAGTTGTATCTGGCGCTGCGGATCGCGGCGCTGGAGGATTATGCGCGGGGGGCATCGCCGTTGCCGTTCATCGCCGACGATATCCTGCAGACTTTCGATGATCCGCGCACGACGGCAACGCTGCGGGCGCTGACGGCGCTGAGCGAGCAGGTGCAGGTGGTTGTGCTGACCCATCATCCGCATGTGGGTGAATTGGCGGCGGGGCTGGGGGACTCGGTGCGGGTTCTTTCGCTGCAGGGCGCTGCACCGCCACTGGGTCTGTCGGCTTAGGGTTGGGCCTCAGGCTGCGCGCCACATGCCAATTCCGGGGATTCCTGGCACCTTGTCGGCGAGGCGTTCGAGGAACGGCTTGACATGGCCTTCCTGGAGTTGCTGCAACAGTTCCTCCCGCCGGTGGGACCTGAGGTGGTTGACGACGCGCATGCAATATTCGGCCGGGGTGAGCAATGCCTTGGTCGGAAGATGATATCTTTCGCCGTCGTCGATTTCCCATTCCGGCGGACCGCCGGCGCGGGCGCGCAGAAAGCGGCGGACGCAGGCGGTCAGCGGCACATGCGGGTAACGCAGGTACTCGGGGCCAACGTAAGACACTTCGGCGGGATAGCCCAGATGGGCCAGCGTTTGGTTCGCCACATAGGCGAGCGACGGGCGGCACGGGTGATTTATCACGTGGAACAGTGGCGCGCGGTCACCGTAACGTTCAAGAAACGGCGAAAATTGGATATCGATTCCGTCTCCGGCTTCGCGGCGTCGCATCTCCTCGATCGAAAGCTTTATTTCGTTGGAGATGAAGCTGTCGGGGTATAGTTCCCGGTCAAGAACGATCGTGGTGATCCGGTCCGCCGCCATGCCCATCGCCGCGCAGTGCAGCACCAGCATATCCTGGTAGGGCATGCCGTAACCGGGGATTGCCACGGATCGCCAGCCGACGAGTTGCCCATCGAAGAACAGCGACGGGACCACGACGACGGCGGCGCCCGACTTCGCGGCGGATCGGACCCAACTGAGCGACAGATCCTGCCGATCCCGGTAGCCGTCGTGGACCGGCTGGCTGATGATGATGTCGGCCTGAGCGACGATATCGCGGTAGGCGTCGATCTGATCGGTGATGGTCTGGGTAAACACCTCGTAGCTGTCAACGCGCCAATCGGGAAACTGGCCGGCGAGCAGCGATGCGATGGCCGGGGCCTGACAGTTGCCGTGGACATAGACACGCATCAGGGGCTCGCTTGCTGGTTGGTGTGCCGAACGTGGCCGTATACAGCATGAGGTAGGCCTCACTGCCATCCGAACCGAGAGTTGTCAAAGGATAACCCGATCGCTAACGGCGCCAATCTGTGGCTTTCTACGCAACCTTTCCGTGCTATAAGCGGTGCACCAGTATCTCCGGCGGGGGCAGGACGGGATGTATGGTTGGACCGATGATATGCGCGCCACCGCGGGGGCTTTCATAAAAACCACCTCGGCGGAGGCTGACGCGTTGTTCGCCAAGGCCCGCGCGATGATAGCCAATCCGGCAAGCGCCGACATAGGCGCCCTATTGCATGCCAATGTCGAAGGCGTGGCGTCCTATATCGATGTGACGTTCTTTCGTTTGCGGCAATTGACCGACGAATTGGGGCACGTCACCGGGCGACTTGCCCCGGACAAGAGTTTCTTCAACGCCAACTGGGCGGTCGACGACGGGACGCTGCAACAGTTTTGTCCTGATGCCGCCGGCAGCGGGTTCGAGCAACGGGGCAACGACACGGTGGAGACCGCCGAACTATTGGAATGGTGCCCCAACGAAATAATGGATTTGGCATGGCCTGCCGCGCTTGCCGGATTCATGCGCCGGCCGCGCCGGCTGCCGTTCCGCGCCTACGCCAGCGATGATGCCGTAGCCTACGTGCATCCGTTTCGCTACCAGGTATTGTCGCGTGACCTCGGCGCCATGTGGCAGACCGCGAGCCCACGGTCGCTGTCGCGCAAGTTTCTGGCCGAGACGGAGAGTGTGGACACCGATCGGACCGTGGTGATCATCCAGGACCGCTTCGGCTTCGGTAATTTCTGCCATTATCTGTTCGACGGCATGACCCGGGTTCTGCATTACGTCGATCAGTTCGGCTATCGCGATGAGATCTTCGTGTTTGGCGGCATACCGGGCCGCTATCAGGAACTGATCGGACAGGCGCTGTGCCAGGTTGCTCGGATTCCGGTGTCCAGCCTGTATTTCCCGGACCGCGGCCTGCTGTTGAAGGGTGCCAGGAAGTGCGTCTGGTTTTCCGACCAGAAGGAACTTCATGTCCACCCGGCCCAGATGGCACATCCGCAGTCGCTGGGTGTGCTGAACCGCTTGGCCGAGCATGTGCAGGGAACCGATAGCTCGGCGAGGCGGATTTATGTTTCCCGTGGCGATGCCGATCGGCGCAGGATCGTGAATGAGGCCGAGGTGGTTGCGGCGCTGCAGGGGCGCGGCTTCGTGCCGGTGCAGTTGGCCGGCATTCCGGTAGAGGAACAGGTGGGGTTGTTCCGTAATGCCGAGATCGTCGTCGCACCGCACGGGATGGGGCTGACGCATATCGCCATGGGCAAACATCTTGGGCGGGTGATCGAACTTTTCCATCCCGAGGCCGGAACGGACGCCTATGCCTCGGTGGCCCGTTCGGCCGGGATGCGATACGACCATGTTCTGGGCCAAGGCGTGCCGGCGACGCACTCGGACTTTTCGGTCAGCGTCGATCGGATCCTGGATCTGCTGGGACCGGAGGGGACGCCTCAGCCGCGGCCGAATTGGCGCAAGCGCGCCAACCTGATTCCGGCGTCGAGAAGCTTTGCCGGCTTCGTCGGCGGCGCGACTGACCCGGATGCGGAATGGGCGGAACTGGATTTCAGTCCAATGCTGGGGGATCAGTCGGTTTGCTTCCACCGCAGGCTTGGCCCGGTGGGCAACACTCTGGTGGGGCAATGGGTGGATATCGATGTGTCGCCCGGCACGTTGTATGTGGCATCTTGCTGGATCTGGTTGCCGGAACGGTTTCCGGCGAACGAGGCTTCGATCCGGATTGGCGGATGGAAGAACGAGCAAATGCAATACGCCAATTTGGCATTGCCGAAGACATGGCAGCGGATTTCCTTTTCAGCGATCAGTCCGAAGGACGCGCGTCGCTGTCGCGTGGGCTTGCACGTGGTGGGGCATGAGGGGTCGCGCTTGGTTTCCACATGCTGGCAGATGGAGCGGGGCTTGGTGCCTTCGGCGTATGTCGCTACGCGGTAATGCTCCTTCGACACATGGTAGGCAGACCCTGCTCACCCCTGAGAGTCGTCGCCGTAAAGAAACGTTTTAAGACACTGATGCAGGTTGGGCAAAGCTGGGTCATGTTTACCGTCGGCAATTTTGTCCGCAAGGAATTGTTCAGCGCCATACGGATCTCCCATCAGGAGCATCGCACGGGCCGAGCTGTATGCATGGGAACCGATCGGATCAGTCTTAAGAAAACTACTGAACAATGGGGCTAAGCCCCTGGAAAGGCCGACACCCGCCGGACCGATGCCATCGGCCACCTCTTCCAGCTCCTGATAGGTTTCCTGGCATATCACTTGAGCGCTGGCAAGATTTTCTATCGAGACGTAATGATTAGAGGAAACGTCTTCGGAGCTTGCTTCGGCAAGATTCTGCAACGTGCTCTGCCTGACTGCAATCATTTCCGCAACTTCGGCACAGCCTTCGCAAACCGCGTCCTGTGTATCAGGCAGGCATCGAACTGGCGCTGCTGCGTCGTTGTTTGACCGGACTGAAAGAATGATTTCTCCACCTCCAATTTGATCTATGATCGGGACTACGACGCCCACCCAGGGATTCGGATATCGAACGAACCGACAATCCAAGATGATCGACCCCCTTGCGCTGTCCAGCTTAAGGAAGCCTGAGGTTCTGCTCCGGTTAAGGAACAGGCCGACTATATCGTGATCTGGAGGGCAGATGTATTTAACTGTCTCTCCACTCTCGAGACCGAGAAGATTCCGGCTCATTAATGTGCTTTGTCGAGTAACCGGCTCCCTATCTCCTAATTGGGCCGACATGGCCCGCACAAGTCCCGACTTCGATTTCGCATCAGAATAGTTGGAGCATACCGGAAGGCCATGGATCCAAGATGTCAACAAGCGACCGGCCAGCCGGTGAATTATCCGGCTAACATGAGCATGGTCACTGAAGCCGATCAACACAAGGCAATTTGAAATCGAATTGTAGTCCCGCAGAGCACTCCACGAAAGGTCATAGACAGCGTGCTTCGGGACGGCGAAGTTCTCCGCAACGATTGGCGCCAATGCGGACAAGCGTTCAACGCGGTCCGCAGAATATCCACCTAACATTTGCCGAAACAGATTGTACAGATTGAGCGTTGCAATGCCGAATTCGGCCGCGAGCGAAAGATACATCTCCTCGGTATTATGGCGCTTTGGTTCCAACAAGGCTATTCTTGTGGGAATTAGAAGGAAGGCAATTTTGGCATGGGAAGTAATGGAGATACTCTGAATAAAAATGCGAAGATTTCGACGTGCTACATCCAGCGGATAGGCGCCCGATGGACCCTGCATCGCGTCTATGACCGCAGTTTCCACGATGATGATGTCGTGGTTGAGATCACCAGCGGTAGCCAACACGTCAAGAAGCACAATGTTGGGCGTCGCCCCAATACTCATGTTGTGTACCGATAATGTTTGGTCTTGCTTCAGGACTTCCACAAACGAGTTGCGCATAACGGAATTGGAGTTCCCGATCACTGCAACGCGGATCAATCGGTCTTCTGCAAAGTAATTAGTGTCGGTCATTCAAGGTCCCCGGTCCCGTTGGAACTTGCTTATGCACGCTGTCGCAATTGTGGTGTCGCCTGATCGACCCCGGACCCGGGCCCGGGGGGCTCAGAAGACGACCTTAGCCGTAATCTGCTCGCCGGGCGGGTGGTTTTGATCACCCGACAAACCCGACCTCGGGCGCTTTAGCGGTGCAGGGATAAGGCGAACGCTGATTCAGCAACCAGGCATTCGTCAACACTGACAGCCAGCCACTCAGGGAGGGTTTGCTTCCGACGGCGTGGGGGGTAAATCGATCGATGTAGCCCCGCATCAATCCCGGCAGCACCTCCTCAACGCTGCCTACTTGATGTGCACTGACCGCACGTGTTATCCAAAGTAGAGTGTTTTGGCCGTAGCGGCTCAGCGCCAAAAACAGCGGCAGCATGGCTTCGGGTGGAGAGTCGAACCGGTCTGCACAAACAAAAATCTTTTGACGCGCATCCAACTCCTCAAGAAACAAGCGACAGAGAAAGGAGACCTTCCGTTTTTCGGCACGGGTAACCTGCTCGCGCGACACCTCGTTAGCCGACATTCGGGTGTGGTAGCCGAGACCATAGCGGCGATCTCTGATCATCCACTCACGATTGCCGTGCTCGGCCACGTACGGGTCGAGATCCTGGCCAATTCCATCGAATTTGGAGTCAAGTATTTCGACTGCGGAGAAGGGAGATGCACCGGCAAAGCGGAACAACCCGAGAGGATCGGACCCGCAGGCACGTTGAACGCCGCCAAATTCGCAATCGCCAGCTACGAGTTGAAAGCTTGTCATCAGTTCGTGGACGGTAAAGCCGGTGACTTCCTCCGCAGCCGCAATCAAACATTGATCGTCCATTGTGACATCCGGGTGCCAGACGTGCGAGCTGCCTGAGACCGAATGGGCCAACGGTTCCTGCAAGTCGAGAACCCTGATACTCTTGACAGCGACCGCGAAGTCGGGCGCATCGGCTTCCGGCGATTGCTTGAATCGATCCGGATGTTCAATGGTGATTACGAATTGGTCATCAAATTTCGATTGCGCGTGAAAATAGAAGCCTATCAATGCCGGTGAGGCCAGACGGGTTTCGCCGAGAGGCTCCCCGTTAGCCCGGACTCGCACCCGCTGACATTTTGGGCCGGAGGGGCGGGTGAGCGGAAGCAACATGATCTCAACGAAACCGCCGTGAATGCTGCGGGGCTTGGGTAGGCTAAGTGCGCTTTCGTGGCGCAAAGTCCAGGTGAACCCGTCCTCACCTACATTCCATCCGTATAGCTGGTGGGGTCGCGCGTTGCCGCCGCGGCCAAAGGTAATTTTGTCACTGATCGAGGTCATCATTTGGCGGGCCCTTGCCGAACAGATAACAGTTTACAAACGACGATAGCGGCGAGCCGGATAAAGTCATCAGCAAAACCGGGACCTCTCTCCCGAACCGGACGCTAGCTTAGAAACACGTCCGGACCAAGATTGCTTCCCGCAATCACCGCGTCATATCCTCGCTTGCATTCATGCACCCCGTCATGGACGCACCACTGCCCCCTGGCAGCAATCAACGGTGGATAGCGGTATCTTGCACCTCCATTCTGGACAGAGAACGACACCCCTTTGCCTTCACGGTCGGTGCGCATGGCGATAACGGCCCCCGCGCCCAACGCGTCCCCCGGCGCATTCAATATGGCGCAAGGAACCAACGAGTTCGGGGGGTAGCCACCGCCGCCGGGACCATTCGGGCCCATGACGCCAAGCCGGACGCTGGCCACCGATCCGTTCACCAAGGATGCAAAACCACCACCGCCGTAGCCTGGCGAAAGGCCGTCTGCCGCCCATACACCCCGGTCGTCCGGGTCGATCGCATGCGCACCGTCAAACATTCCCGCAAAGCCCATGGCTCGATAACCCGCCATTAGCTTGGCATTGAATGCGACTCTTGCCCGCTCGAAGGCTGCATTGACGGGAGCTTGGTTCTTCGCGGTTACCCAAGAATCGCTACTGGTACTGCGCGGCAAGACGGTCATTCCGTAAACGCGCACTCCGTTCGCCATGTATGGCTCGGCCGCGTGCTTCAGCCAGGCAATGGTTTTTTCGACTGGAATCCCCGCGAAAATATCATTGCTGCCCAGTGCAAGGACAAGATGCGTCAGTCTGCCCAAAAGCAACTGCCGCCTGGCATCATTCCGGTATAGATATTGACCGAGACTGTCGCCAGCCCGGCTGAGGTTCATCACCGGAAAAAGATTGCGCATGGCACGGCCGATAAACAAGCCGCCGGTATCGGGATCCGAGCAGTCTGCGCCGTAGGCCATTTCCTGGCTGGCACCGAGGATACCGAGGACAACACCGGGGTTGTCCAGCCGGGCGAACACGGCAGGCCGGAACCCCGCTGCCAAGGCGGTCGTCCGGAAGGTTGCAGACGTCAGCGTCTGATCCGAAAGTCCCGCGCCCCGATTGGTCCACTCCGCCAACGCCGGTATGCAGGCTTGCGATCGCCCCATCCAAAATCCGCCGTCCCAAAAGGCAAAGCACTTCACGTAAAATATGGCACCGGCCGGTATCTGGATCGGACACGGTTCGAACATAACCGTTTCAGATCCGGGAAATACGGTCTGGACCCGCTGGCCATTGATGTAGACCGGATGAAAAGTCCCCACCGGATATTCCACGCAGGCGGTCACCCGATACGGTGCCGGCCAGGGCTTCTCGATCGCCTTCAAACCCCATCCCGGGAACCCCAGGACGATGTCCCGTAGGCCAGTTCCGAGCGGCGCTACGCAGCGTGCTCGGCTGTTCAACGTATTGTTTACCGTGTCGGTTATCGTTGCATCATTGGTGGCCTGCTGCCAGCTCGCCGCCATCAGCGGATGCAGCTCAGCAGGTGATTGTCCGGCAGCGTCCGCGCCATTCGGCAACGCCAACCGCGCCGTCGCTATCGAAATCACTGCTCGGCGAGATATTAGCGGCACCCGATATCTCCCCACCTCAGTGCAGCAGCAGCAGCGTACTCCGCCGCGACGGATCGCCCGCGAACGTGATCTGAAGACCGCCTTGCGAGTCCGCAATGTCGCCGGCAGCGACAACCTTGAAGCGCCCATCACGCCCGGTTTTGGCAGAGCTGGCGACGGTAAGTTGACGACCGAGGTAAATTCTCGTCCGCATCAGACCGTGACGGGGGTTATCCAACCAAATGACCATAGGGGCCCCAAACATTCCATCCCCGGAGGCAGCGCTGATCGGAACCTCAAGATTGAACCGCGCGCCTGGGGTAACACTGAACATTGGACCGTTGGCGGCGAAGTGCTGATCCGGACCGACCACCAGATGAGCGAACGACTGGCCACCAATCGCCGTTGTTGCCATCTCGATCCCGTTCCAGACGCCTCCGCTGCGCCGCCCCACTTTCTCGGGCAGATTATACTGTTGCACGACGGTGCCGCCGGCACTCTCCGAGTAGCGAATGTCACCGATCAGCAGGTTGTTGGGACCGGCGCACAAACACTCACTGTTGACCCGTATGCCGATGATCGCGAAACGGGCCGCCGCTGGCACCGTACCGGAAACAGAATGAACCAGCGGGACTC
This sequence comes from Rhodopila sp., assembly GCF_965277825.1. Lineage (NCBI taxonomy): Bacteria > Pseudomonadati > Pseudomonadota > Alphaproteobacteria > Acetobacterales > Acetobacteraceae > Rhodopila > Rhodopila sp. The sequence continues at coordinate 4,211,972 of NZ_OZ255846.1, forward strand.
GGCCCCGACCTCGACCAATGGCCTGGAGCTCGACTTTGGCGTCGGGAACTGGGCTCCCACCTTGATCAGTCAACTGTCCGCTTACCGCCGCACCGTCGCGGACCGCCACCAGCTTGGTCCGGATCAGACGATATCGGGCGATGACGTGGCTCAGCGTCGCGTCCGAGGTTTCCGGTAGCACATGCGTCGGATGCGGATCCCAGGTCTCGACAATTGCCTGTTCGGGCATCACGCCCTGCGTTGTTTCCAAGCCGTCGAAATGGTTGATCGCGTCGGCGACCCAAGCAGGACCGCTGTCGTCGCCGCCATCACCCTTATAGATTACGCCGAACTTGAGGCCCTGTTGATGGGCAAACGTTGCTGTATCGATAATAGACTGGTGAAACGAAGGCAAGCGCCAATCCACATCGGTCTGCAGAAATGCAAGCGATCGGCCGGTGGCCGAAGACAACTCATGCGCAAACGAACGGAACGCCGATTTCCAATCGGCAAACGTCGTCAAGATCGGCACCGGTTCGATGTCACCCACCGTGACGTCGGGAAAGTATTGCTGATAGGCGCGGACGTTAAGCGCAACTCGACGAGCCAGTTCGGGTAGGTCAAAGCGGCAGCCTTGCGAACCTGAATCGTAATGACCAAACCACAGAGGCTCGTCCAGGGCAAGGTATTGCAGAGGTATTTCCAGCCGATGCAGCTTTTCCGCCGCCCGAGCGGTAAACCCCGGCACGCCGTAGCCTTCCTCATGACCGCAATGGTCGCCAGGCCCGATGCCAACGGACTGCATGCCCAATGCAATCGCAATATGACGGTTGGTTAGGTCAGCCGCCACGGCCTTCAATTCTTGATCCGAAGCCTGAACGACATAGCCGGCGGTAATGGAAAAAATCTGTATCTTTGAGGCGACCGCCGACCATTCAGCGGTTGGCTTGAACAGCGCATTCCAATCCGCCGCGCCTTTAGGTCGAACGTCCGGTCCGCGAACGCCCAGCCACACCTGCTGGCCGTGCGCCCGAGGCATTGCTACGAGTAGCATAGTCATAAGCAACCGCAGGAAGCGCTGTATTGGGCCGGCAATCCGATGCCCAGAGGTGAACCACATACTGCCCTTTCTGCTATCATGGCGCACGATTAGGTCGATCTGAAACGAAGCCGGTGCGCCTCAAGCAGCGCATCGGCCCGTTCGTTGTCGCCGCTTAACCGCAGAGCCTCGGCGCCGCTGGTATAGCCCTCCTGGTTATCCGGAAACGCGGCGCGCATAACGGTCCATACCTCGGCGGCGGCCGGAAAATTCCGGCGCTTGATCTGCAGCAGCTTGGCCAGATCAAGCATCGGGCGAAGTTCGGTCGGAAACCGATTGATGGCAGCACGCAGCGCGTCCTCGGCCGGCGCCGGTTCGCCGAGCCTCTCGAACGCCTCGGATGCAGCGAGATACACAGGCATATCGAGCGGGAAGCGGGACAGCACGTCGTTCCAGCGCCGCGCGGCTTCGGCCCTGTCGCCCCTTGCCTCTGCCACCCTGGCGTATTCGCTCAGCGGTTCCGGACCTGATCCGAAGCGATAGCGCGCGTCCTGAAGCAGTTGCTCAGCTGCATCGTAGCGCCCTAGCTGCACAAGCGCCTGTGCCGCGCCAACGAAACCGGAGACGTGGGCGAATTGGTCCCGGATGGGATCCCAGCGCCGCAGCGCCTCCTCCCAGTCCCGCCGCAACATGGCGATGCGGGCGTATTCCAGGAAAGGAGCGATGTGAGAATGAAAGTTCTTCATCGCCTTGCCGACCAGTTCCTCGGCCTCGTCCAGCCGGTTGGTCGCCTTCAACGACTCGGCGGCCGAGGTGTAGCCTTCCATCACCCCAGGAAAGCTTTTTCGCAGCCGAGCGAAGATCAGAACGGCCTCATCATGATCGCCCTTGGCCTGGGCGATCTGTCCAAGCCCCTGCAGGAAGCGGGGTTCCGCCGGCGAGCGCTGCTGGCCTTGGCGCATGACCATAGTCGCCTCGTCGTAGCGACGCAGGCGCAGGAGCACCCTGAGCGCCAGCGGGGATTCGCACGCAGCGGACCGGTGATCGGCCATCAGCCGATCCCAAATCTCGGTGGCCTGCCGATGGTCATTGATGTCCAGCGCCGCGTTCGCGTAGGTGAGCTGGTCTTTGACCTTGAAACGGTCGACTTCCCTGGCGTCAGCCGAGCGCCGACGAATATCGCGCAGGATCAAGCTGCGATCCCGCCATGAACGCCACGCTGATAAAACACCTGTCGTCATGCGCAGCTCCCCCGCCGCGCCTATTTAATGCATCCTACGGTGGAAGCGCCACCCCCTACCACAGCCGGAAGTGGAGCGGCTGCTATTTCGGTAACTTGCGGCGATCGGAGAATTGGCGGACCCGACACGATTCGAACGTGCGACCTTCGCCTTCGGAGGGCGACGCTCTATCCAACTGAGCTACGGGTCCCGCTCACCCCAACCAAGAGGCGATGACCTCGCTATAGCGGCATTCCCGGTAAAGCTCAATCGCCCGCATGGCGCCCCCATGCCGCCCGATGGCGTCCGCCATCACGGCCAAGTGCGCACCCGGTTCGCCTCCTGCTCCGGCGTCAGCACGGCGGGGCCCTCGGCGACGCCGTGCGGGTGGTCTGGCAAGGTCTCTGGGTCGCGCCAGCAGTTCACCGATCCCAGCGTGCGGGTACAGAACTCGGGCGGTTCGGGGGGCGGTTCCACCGGGCGGCAATAAGATTTGTTTTCATCGAGCCGGACGATCGAACAATCCTTTCCGGTGATGAACGAATAGACCGCGTCCACCGGGCTACGATGGATCGTCGCGATGCTGCCGACGCTGCTGGCGACCGCCACCGTGGCGGCCAGGTTTGTCGACAACCCGCATCCGGCCAGCGGCAGCAAACTCAGCAGCAGAAACAGTTTCATCCGCCCATCCTGCGCCGAAAAGGTAAATGAACCCTTGCCGGCGCAGCGGTTTGCGGCCACACCCCGACGCCGCTATGGTCCACGCCGCCGCCGGCGTTCGGAAGCCGTGGCTGGAGCAGGCAGGCGAGAGAATCCGCGTGGTTGATATTTTCGATGAGGTCGAGGGCGACCTCAGGGCAGAGCGCGCCGAAAGGCTTCTGAAGAAGTATGCGTGGCTGCTGATCGTGCTGGTCGCGGCGATCATCGGCGCCGCCGTCGGCTGGCAACTGTGGCACCGCCACCAGGCCAGCCAGGACGCCAAGGCTGCCGCCCGCTACGTCGCGGTACAGAATGCGCTCGACCAGCCCAATGCCGCAAAAACGGCGCAGATCGCCGCGCTCGATCAACTCGCGGCCACCGCGCCCGAGGGCTACAGAACCCTTGCCCGGCTGCGCGCCGCCGGGCTGAAGGCCGATGCCGGCGACGTCACCGCTGCGGTGGCGCTATGGAACCAGGTCGCCGGTGACGCCGACGCCGACAAGTTGCTGCGCGATCTGGCCAGTCTGCTGGCCACCGAACGAGAGCTCGACCACGGCGATCCGGCCCAGCTCCAGGCTCGGCTGAAGCCGCTGGCCGATCCGGACAATCCCTGGTCCACCCTGGCGCAAGAGCAGCTGGCGATGCTGGACCTGCGACAGGGCAAGCTGGACGACGCCCGCACGAAGCTGCAGATGCTATCGTTCGACTTCGAAGCCCCCGCCGGCTTGCGCGCCCGCGCCTCCGCGCTGTTGGCCGGGCTGGGTGCTCAGGCCGCGAAGTGATCAGGCACGGCTGGACCAAACCATGACTGGTGAAGCGATCAACCGACGGGGAAGCCGTGGCGTGAAGGCAAAATTGTCCGCGGACACCGCGCCGGCGGGACAGGTCGCGATGCTGGCGCGGCGAACCGCGGTGCTGGCGCCGCTCACCCTGGCCGGATGTTCCTATTTCGACACCCTGTTCAGCGAGAAGAAGACGATCCTGCCGGGCAAACGCGAATCGGTGTTCGTCGACCGCCGTGGGCTGGTGGTGGATGAAGGCGCACCCAAGGTCGTGCTGCCGCCGGCTGTGCGCAACGCATCGTGGCCGCAGCCCGGCGGCAACCCGGCGCACCTGATGGGACATCTCGCCGCCAGCGACCATCTGACCGAGGCCTGGAAGGTTGGCATCGGCGAAGGCGGTGGCTATCGCCAGATCATCATGGCGCAGCCCGTGGTGCTCGACGGCACCGTGTTCACCATGGACTCCGACGCCGAGGTATCCGCCTTCGCGTTGACCAGCGGCAAGCGGCTCTGGCGGGTCGATACCAAGCCGAAACACGCCGACAGCACCAATGTGGGCGGCGGCCTCGGCGCCGATGGAACCACGCTTTATGCGGTCAACGGCCTGTTCCAACTGGTCGCGCTGGATCTGGCGACCGGCAAGCAGAAATGGCGGCGTGACCTGGAGGTGCCGGCGCGTTCGGCGCCCACCATCGCCGATGGACGGGTGTTCGTGACCACGATCGACGACCGGTTGCTGGCATTCACCGCGGCCGAGGGCCGCCCGTTGTGGTCGCACCAGTCAAGCACGCCGGTCACCGCCATGCTGGGCCAGCCCGCCGCGGCATATTACCAGGGCCTTGTGGTGGCCGGCTTTGGGTCCGGCGAACTCGCCTGCCTGCGGGCGGAAAGCGGCAGCGTGGTCTGGACCGACGGCCTTGGCGCATCCCAGAGCAGAGCAACGGTCGCCGATTTCCTGTCGATCAGGGGCTTGCCGGTGATTGCCAACGGGCTGGTCTACGCCGTCAGCATGGGCGGCCTGCTGATCTGTAATGACGTGCCGACCGGACGGCGGGTGTGGGATCGTCAGATCGCCGGCGAGGATACCCCCTATATCGCCGGCGACTGGATGTTCATCGTCTCGGCCGAACAACAGATCGCCGCGATCGGCATCAATGACGGGCACATCACCTGGATCACCCAGTTGCCGCGCTGGGCCGATCCGGCCAAGCGCAACAACACCTTGACCTGGTACGGACCGCTGTTGGTCAGCGACCGCCTGATCGTCACCGGAACCAGCGAGGACGCGCTCTCGATCAGCCCCTACACCGGCGAGGTCATGGGCCACATCACGCTTTCGGGGGCAGCCGCGCCCGTCGCGCCCGTGGTGGCCGATGGCACCGTGCTGCTGATCACCAACGATGCGCGGCTGATCGCGCTCAGGTAGGACCATGGTGCCGCCCAGCCTGCCAGTCGTCGTCATCGCTGGGCGGCCCAATGTCGGCAAATCGACCTTGTTCAACCGCCTGGCCGGACGCCGTATCGCGCTGGTCGCCGCCACTCCCGGCGTGACCCGCGACAGCAAGGACGCCGAGGCCCAGCTTCGCGGCCGCATGGTGCGCCTGATCGACACCGCCGGGCTTGAGGAAGCCGCGCCGGAAACCCTCGCCGGGCGGATGCGCGCCGGGTCCACCAGCGCGGTCTCGCAGGCCGACCTGGTGCTGTTCGTGTTGGATGCCCGCGCCGGCGTGACCCCGGCGGACGAACATTTCGGCCAGTGGCTGCGGCGCCAAGGCAAACCGGTGCTGCTGGTGGCGAACAAGGTTGAAGGTCGCGCCGCCGGCGCTGCGATCCTGGACGCCTATTCGCTGGGCTTGGGCGATCCGGTTGGCGTCTCGGCCGAACACGGCGAGGGAGTCGCCGACCTGATGTCGGAAATCGTCGACCGCCTGCCGCCGGAGCCTGTGGCGGCCGACGACCCGGCTGACGACGACCGCCCGCTGAAGCTGGCCATCGTGGGCCGCCCCAACGCCGGAAAATCCACGCTGATCAATCGCCTGCTTGGCGCGGAGCGGATGATCACCGGACCGGAACCCGGGCTGACCCGCGACGCTGTCGCGACCATCCTGTCCGATGACCAGGGACGCGCGGTTGAACTCGTGGACACCGCCGGCCTGCGCCGCCGCGCTCGGGTCGAACAGCCGCTGGAGAAGATGTCCGTCAGTTCGGCGATCCAGGCACTGAAAATGGCCGAGGTCGTGGTGTTGACCCTGGATGCCGCCGGCGGCATCCACGACCAGGATCTGCAGATCGCCCGCCTGATCGAGCGCGAAGGCCGCGCCTGCGTCCTGGCGCTGAACAAGTGGGACGCCGTGGCGGACCGCAGCGCGACCCGCAAAGCCATCATCGAACGATTGGAGGATAGCCTGGCGCAGATGAAGGGCATCGCCGTGGTCACTCTGTCGGCGCTGACCGGCGCCGGGATCGATCGCCTGCTGCCCGCCGTCCGTCAGGCCTATGAGGTATGGAACAAGCGCATCCCGACGGGCGAGCTGAATCGCTGGTTCGAGCACGCCCTGCAGGCGCATCAGACACCTTTGGTCAGCGGGCGCCGGCTGAAGCTGCGTTATCTCACCCAGGCCAAGGCGCGGCCGCCGACCTTCGTCGTGTTCGGCACCCGAGCGGAACAAACGCCCGAGGATTATTCCCGCTATCTGGTGAACAGTCTGCGCGACACGTTCAAGCTGCCGGGTACTCCGATACGCCTTCAGTTGCGCGGGACGAAGAACCCGTTTGTAAATGACACGTAGGCGCCGGAGCCTCAGCGCGCGCCGGGGCTAGCCTTCCGCCGGCGCGTAAACTGCTTCTGGATCATTCACCGTCAGCGCGGAGCCGAGGTTTGAAAATCGGGGTCGTTTCAGACTTGCACTGCAACCTTCAGGGGCTGGAACTGGCCTTGCAGGCGATGGGGGATGTCGATGAGCTGCTCTGCCTCGGCGACAGCATCTTCGAATACCAGTTTTCCAATGACGTCGTGGCACGCCTGCAACAGCGAGGTGCACACATTATCCAGGGCAACCATGAGGAAGGATTTCTCAGTCCGTCGGGCATCCGCGCCAGGCAACGCCCGGGCATTGATCCGGCGTTGCTGGGATTCTTGGCCGAACAGCCGTATCGACGGTCTCTTGAGTTGGCGGGAAAGCGCCTATTGATGGTCCACTCCACACCGTGGGAGCCGCGCGGCGAATACATCCATCCGCATAGCGCGAAGCTGGACCGCTTTGCCGAGGCGGACGCCGACATCGTGCTTTATGGTCACACCCACTGTCAGGTGGTGAAGCGGATCGGCGGGGTTCTGGTGATCAATCCGGGATCGGCCGGGGATGCGCGGGACAGCCGCAACGGCCGGCAGCTAAGCTGTGCCGTGCTGGACACGGTGTCGGAGGAAGTGCAGGTGATCGATTATCCCGATCCGCGATATGGAGAATCGCAGGGGTGAACTTCCTCGCTCGTGCTCCCGCAAATCGGTGCGCGGAGTGCGGCCATCGGTCGCCTTTGGGATTACGGGTTCGATCCTCGGTACAGCGGACCTTACGGTGGCCGGCCGGTGTAGTAGTTTGGGCGTCAAATTCGCCACGTCGCGATTGCCGCCGGCGCCGCATAGACCCGTCAGGATGCGTCAAGAGCCGGTCGATGATGCATCAGCGTCCCGCGTTGGGAGCATAGTCATCCGGAATCCGCACCGTCCTCGCCCCGGCGCTGAGCGTGCAGGCGCCCTTTTGAGCCAGCGCGTCGCGAGAGCAAACATTGCCATCGGCGTAGCCGCAACGCGATGCTCCGTTCGGCAAGATGAGGCAGTATTCGCCGACTCGGCTGGTCGGCAACCGCACCTCGTTGGGGTTCACCTGGCAGCTTCCGTTTTGGCGGTTCGCATCAGCCGCACAGGAGGCTCCGTCGACATACTGGCATATCGGTGAACCGTTCGGGATGACCAAACAGTAGGGGGCCGCGATCGCGACGGCGACCGAGGATGTCAGCATCATTGCGACTGCGGCTGCCAATTTTATCATCTGGAATCCTTTGTTCCGGCATCCTGACACAGTATGACGTAGGCCGCAGCCTGGATCATGGCAAATCACCAATTACGGCCCCGGCAAAATCTTTGACCCAGGTCTTGTCACGCCCAGCCGGATGCCACACCGCACCATTTCCGAGATTTGAAAAGAAAAAAGAGAGCGTGAATGGTGGCCTAACGGCCGCTTCAACTCAGGCCCCAAAGAATCCGCCGATGGGGCGGGCTGACGTTTGCCTGGTTGCGGGGAGGCGATTTCGCCATGTCCCGGCCTGATCTCGCCCTGGGGATCGCGCGCAGCCGCGGTCAAGCATGGCCGCAGCCACCGCAGAGCGGCGCGCAGCGGTTTCACGGCGGCGAACACGGTGCCAGCCTCGAACTAGTCGGGGTCCTGGCGCTCAGTCGCGGTTCTTGAAGCGCCAGCTTTCGTTGCCGGTGCCAACTGGCCAGGATGATCGATCCCGATCCGTTGGAAGAATGTGCCCGCACTAAGCTCCGACAGTTCGTTGCTGAAGTTGCGGGGTTGGAGGTGAGCGAACCTCTCGACATCGCCCCAGCCAGACAAGCGGCACACGCTGTGGCCTGCCCTTCTGCGTCAATCGCACATGCTTTTGTCGCGACGAACTGGTCCTGCCGAACCCGCTCAAATCGGGGCCGCTTCCGTTCGAGTTCGCCTTGTGACAACGTTTCACACATTTCTTGAATTTATCCCTTCAAGCGCGCAGCCGGGGTTGGGCGGTCCGATGACCTATGATGTGATCGTAATCGGTGTCGGTGGCATGGGTAGCGCCGTCTGTTGGCAACTGGCCAAGCGCGGGCAGCGCGTGCTCGGGCTCGAGCGGTTTGACATCCCACACGACATGGGCTCCTCGCACGGGATTAGCCGCATCATCCGGCTGCCGTATTATGAGCATCCTGCCTATGTGCCGCTGCTGCGCCGCGCTTGCGAACTGTGGGCGGAGGCCGAGCGGGCGACCGGCGAAACGCTGTTGGTGACCACTGGGTCAATCGACGCCGGCCCGGAGGACGACGCCTTGTTCCAGGGGGCGCTCGCCTCGGCCAGATTGCACGGCCTTGAGCATGAGGTGCTGTCAGCGGCCGAGGTGAACGAGCGCTTCCCGGGCTACCGCCTGCCGGCCGACAGCCGTGCCGTTTTCCAGGCGCAGGGTGGCCTGATCGCCAGCGAGCGGGCGATTGTCGCCCATGTGCGCGCCGCGCAAGCGGCAGGCGCCGTGATCCAAGCGCGCGAGCCGATGCTGGGCTGGGAGGTAAAGCCGTCCGGCACGGTCTCGGTCAGCACGGCGAAGGGCGTCTATGAGGCATCCCGCCTGGCGCTGGCCGCCGGGCCCTGGATGGGCGAGCTAGCCACACCTCTGGCCGGCCGCGCCGTGCCGGAGCGGCAGGTGCTCGCCTGGTTGCAGCCGTTGCGGCCGGAGCTATTCACGCCGGCTGCGTTCCCGGTGTTCAATCTCCAAGTCGAGGAGGGCCGCTACTACGGCCTTCCCGTCTACGAGGTGCCCGGCTTCAAGTTCGGCCGCTATCACCACCGTGGCGAGGTATCGGCCGCGGACTCTGTTCGGCGCGAGGTAGACCCGGAAGACGAGGCGTTGCTGCGGCAGTTCGGCGAGCGTTACTTCCCGGACGGCAGCGGCCCGACCATGGCGCTGCGAACCTGCATCTTCACCAACACGGCGGATGAGCACTTCGTGCTCGACCACCATCCCGACCATCCGCAGGTGGTGCTGGTGTCGCCTTGTTCGGGTCATGGCTACAAGTTTTGCAGCGTCATCGGCGAAATCGTCGCCGACCTTGCCAGTGGGGGCGGCACAACGCGGCACGAGATCGGCTTTCTCCGGCTGCGCCGGCCGGCCCTGGGGGGCTGAACCAAGCCGCTGGGTAGCCACCGCTATCCCACCACCAGCACCGAGGCAGGGAACGGACATCCGGTGCCGCCCGGTGAGCCTCAGGGGCAGCCACAACAGCACGAATTCTCGCCCCTCTAGTGCGCCGAGGTTACTCAACTGCCGCAGCATGCAGACGCCGGCTGTCAGTCATACGACATGCGCCGGCCACCATGCGATCATGTCGGTGGCAAACAGCGGGATGCTCTGGTCCGCCGACCATGTGGAAGTGAGGTTTCGGCAAAACTTGGCATGGTGTTTGCACGTATCTGCGTCCCAGGCGAGATTAGACGGTCCATTTGGTCAGGGAAGCAAAATGAGCGCAACGGTTGCCCCAGCCAGCGTCACCTCCGTGGCACGTCCGGCTTTGGTGCAGTTGGACGCAATCCACAAAAGTTACGGCGAGCACGTCGTCCTCGACGACGTGAACCTCAAGCTGGCGGCAGGCGAGGTGATGGCGATCATCGGCCCCAGCGGGTCCGGCAAGAGCACCCTGCTGCGCTGCGTGAACCTGCTGGAACAGCCGACCTCGGGGCGCGTGACCCTGGCCGGCGTGACAGTCGAGGCGGGCAAGCCGACGCCGCGGAAGGACCTGGTGCAGCTTCGCCGAGCGGTGGGGATGGTGTTCCAGTCCTTCAACCTGTTCCCTCATTTGTCGGTGCTGCGCAACATCTGCCTGGCGCAAGAGCGTACCATGGGCCGCAGCCGCGCCGAGGCGGAATCAGTCAGCATGCAACTGCTCAAACGCGTCGGGCTGGCGGACAAGGCGGAACAATACCCGGCGCGCTGCTCAGGCGGGCAGCAGCAACGCATCGCCATCGCCCGCGCGCTGGCGCTCGATCCGCAGGTGATGCTGTTCGACGAGCCAACCTCCGCGCTGGACCCGGAACTCGGGCTTGAGGTGCTCGCGGTGATGCGGGAACTCGCCGATGGCGGCATGACCATGATCGTCGTGACGCACGAGATGCACTTCGCCGAAGACGTGTCCGAGCGGGTGCTGGTGATGGCGGACGGCAAGATCGTGGAGCAAGGACCCAGTGCGATGGTGATGCGCGATCCGCAGACCGAGCGGGCCAAGCGCTTCCTGAGCGCGGTCAAGAACCGATAATGACGCTTCAGACTATAACCACCCTCCTGCTCGGGATACCGTTTACCATCGCGCTGACTCTAGCGGCCTTCGTCTTCGGTGCGGTGCTGGGTCTGCCACTCTGCGCGATGCGGTTCTCGAAATCAGGCCTGGTCCGTTTCATCGCAACCGCGCTGATCCTGACCTGTCGCGCCATTCCGCCGATCGTTTGGTTGTTCCTGATCTTCTTCGGCCTCGGGATCGGCTATATCCAGCTTGACCCCTTCACCTCGGCCGCCATCGGGCTGGGGCTGATCACGGCGGCCAACATGGCCGAGATCTACCGCGGCGCACTGGCGGCGATCCATCCGGGCCAGTGGGAGGCCTCCCACGTGCTCAACCTGTCCGCGAGGCACACATTCCGCGACGTGATCGGGCCGCAATTGCTGCGGATCTCCTTGCCATCCGCCACGACCTACGCGATCGGTTTGATGAAGGACACGGCGGTCGCCTCGGCGATCGGCCTGCACGAGATCGCCTACCAGGCCTACCACTTGTCGCAGGAGACGTTCCGCGGGCTGGACATCTACGCGGCGGCGGGGCTGCTCTACATCCTGATTAGCCTACCGGTCGCCTGGGTTGCGCGATGGACCGACCTTCGCCTGCGCGCGGCGGTGGCGCGGTGAGCGACATCCTTGGATTCTGGTCTGAGTGGTTCCCGGACATGCTCGGGGGCTTCGCGATCAGCCTCGAGGTGACCGCCGCCTGCCTGGTGCTGGGAATACCGTTGGGGCTGCTTCTCGCCCTCGGTGTGCAATCCCGGTCGGCACCGCTGCGCTGGGTGTCGCTTGTCATCGTCGAGATCGGGCGCGGCACCCCGGCGCTGATCCTGCTGCAATTCGCCTATTTCGGCTTTCCGTCCGCCGGCCTGACGCTGTCCTCCTTCACCGCGGCGACGTTCGCGCTCGCCTGGTGTACCGGCGCCTACACCAGCGAAATCATCCGCGCCGGGCTGGAGGCCGTGCCGGCCGGACAGCGGGAAGCCGCAATCGTGGTCGGGTTGAGCCGCCTCGATGCGTTGCGTTACATCATCCTGCCCCAGGGGCTTCGGGTGGCGATGCCCGCGTTGCTGGGTTTTTCCATCATCATGTTGCAGGCGAGTTCCCTTTGCTTCACCATCGCGTTGCCCGAGGTGGTAAGCCAGGCATATATCGTTGGTTCCAACACGTTCCGGTACTTGCCGATCTTCATCTTGGCATCGCTGATGTTCGCCGCCGTCTGTATCCCCGGGACCATCCTGGTCTCCCGGCTCGAGCGGCGCCTCGGCCGCCACGCGGCGTGACGCCGGCCTGTCTGTCCGTCAGCGACGAAAGGACCCCCACATGGTGACTCGCCTCTGCGCCCTCGCCCTGACCTGCCTTGCCGGAGCAGCCAGTTTGCCCAGCGCCACGGCGTTCGCGCAGAGCTGCACGCCCACGCACAAAATCGACAAGCTTGTCAGCCCCGGCAAGCTTACCGCCGCGATCTTCGAGTATCCGCCCTACTCGGTGGCGACCGGCGGTGAGATCGGCGGCGTGGACGGGGATATACTGAAGAGCATCGCCAAGTCAGCCTGCCTGACCTTCGTGCCGGTGGTGGTCGACCCGGCGGCCACAATCCAATACGTCATCAGCGGCAAGGCGGACATCGCCGCCGGCGACTGGTATCGAACCGGCGAACGAGCCAAGGTGCTCGGCCTGTCGTATCCGACCTATCTCGACCAAATGGGCCTCTACTCGAAGGACGGTGTCTCGACCGTGCAGGCCACGGTCGGCAAGCAAGTCGGCACGGTGTCAGGTTTTCTGTGGGTGACGGACTTGCAGAAGCTGCTGGGGAGCAACCTGCATCTGTATCCCAACCCCGTGGCATTGGCGCAGGATCTAGAGGCGGGACGCATCCAGATCGGCGTGGACAGCTACGGCACCGGCGTCTACGCGCAAAAGAAGGGCGGCTATCCCGGTATCACCATCAAGGTGGCCCAGCCCGATCCACGGGTCCGGGCGTCGGCCGAGGCAGCCCAGGCAAATCTGCTCTACACCAAGGGCAACACGTCGCTTGGTTCGGCGATCGACACCGACATCCAGGAAATGCACAAGGACGGCTCGATCGCGAAATATCTCAGTTCTTTCGGGCTCGATCCGTCCGCCGCCGATGTCGGCGCTCCCCGCCTCGCCCAGTAGGCTCCCCCGACGTCTGTCGGTCGCTGGGGGGAGGTTTTCCGATCAGATGTCCTTCGCCAGCCGCAGCCCGTCAAAGATCGCGGCGTGGATGTTGCGGCTGGCGACAGCGTCGCCGATGCGGAAAAGCTGGTAGGCGCCTGCGGGGTTGGACGCAACAAGCTGCGCCCGTCCGCCCAGCAACGCCGCATGGTCCACCTCGCCCCCATTGCGCGAGCTCGGCTTGAGAGCTTTGTACAGCTCATCCGCCGGCAACGTGCCGTGCTCGACCACGACCCGGTCGACCCGGCGTTCCTCGTGTCGGGCGCCGTAGTCGCTGCCGAGAACCGCGACCAGTTCGTTGCCCGCGCGACGCACCGCGAGCAGCCGGGTGTTGACCGTCACCCGCACCCCGCAGCGATGAAAGATGCGGGCGTAGGCGGCATGATTGAGCCCACCGATCTCGGGGGCGAGCATCCGCTCCGGCGTCACCAGCTCGACCTGCGCGCCTGCCTCCGCCAGCACCTCGGCGGCCTGCATGCCGGGGTGGTTGCCGTTGTCGTCGAACACCAGCACGCGCCCGGTGACCACACTGCCGCCGACAACGTCCCAGCTCGACATGACCAGCTCGTTGCCCTCCGCCAGGACGTCGGTATCCGGGGTGCCCCCGGTCGCGACGAACACCACGTCGGGCTCAAGCGCCTCGACCTCATCGGCGGTCGCATAGGTGTTTAACCGCAACTCCGCCTCCAGCCGAACGAGTTCCGACACACGCCAGTCGATGATCCCGATCAACTCGCGCCGCCGGGGCGTTCGCGCCGCGAGCAGCACCTGGCCGCCGGCTCGGTCCATTGCCTCCAATACCGTCACCCGATGGCCGCGCTCCGCGGTGACGCGGGCCGCCTCCAGCCCCGCCGGGCCGGCGCCCACCACGACGACGCGCCGCGCCGGGCCGTCACGTGGCGGGATGACCTGCGGCATGGTCGCCTCGCGCCCGGTGGCGGCGTTGTGCACGCAGAGCGCTTCGTTGCCCTCGTAGATCCGGTCCAGGCAGTAGGTGGCACCGACGCAGGGACGGATCAGCGCTTCATTGCCGCTCGCCACCTTGCGGGCGATGTGCGGGTCGGCGATGTGGGCGCGGGTCATGCCCACCATGTCGAGCTTGCCTTCCACGATCGCGTGCCGGGCGGTCGCGACGTCGTTGATGCGGGCGGCGTGGAACACCGGGAAGCGGGTCGCGCTGCGCACCTCGCCGGCGAAATCCAGATGCTGCGCGGTGCCCATGCCGTGGATGGGAATGACGTGGGACAGCGCGTTGTCGGTGTCCATGTGACCGCGGATGATATTGAGGAAGTCCACCACGCCGCCGCCGGCGAACCGCCGGGCGATCTCGATGCCGTCGTTCCGCGTCAGGCCGATGTCCCATGCCTCGTCGGCCACCATGCGGATGCCGATCAGGAAGTCCGGCCCCACCGCGTCGCGCATCGCCTGCAGCACGCGTTCGGAGAAGCGCATGCGGTTGTCCAGACTGCCGCCGTAGTCGTCCTGGCGATGGTTGGTGGCCGGGGACCAGAACTGGTCGGGCAGGTGGCCGTAGGCGTCGATCTCGAACCCGTCCAGCCCGGCCGCCTGGATGCGCTGCGCGGCGGCGGCGTAGTCGGCGATGATGCGGTCCAGGTCCCACGACTCTGCCTGTTTCGGGAACCCGCGATGCGCCGCTTCGCGCACCCGCGACGGTGCGACGATCGGCAGCCAGTCCGCCTTGTTCCAGGCAGTCCGCCGGCCGAGATGCGTCAGTTGGGTCATCACCGCCGCGCCCTCGGCATGGCAGTCGTCGGTGAGTTGGCGCAGCCAGGGGACGATCTCGTCCTTGTAGGCCAGCAGGTTGCCGAACACCGGCGGGCTGTCGGGCGACACCACGGCCGAACCGCCGATCATGGTGAGGGCGATGCCGCCGCGCGCCTTCTCCCGGTGATACAGGCGATAGCGGTCCTTCGGCATGCCGTCCTCGGAGTAGAACGGCTCGTGCGAGGTGCTCATCAACCGGTTGCGTAGTGTCAGGTGGCGCAGCTGGTAGGGCTGCAACAGCGGGTCGCGGCTAGGCACGGTGGGATCGAGTTGCATTTCGGCCAGGTCCATCAGCGGTCGATCATGAGGTCACTCATCGGCCGGGCGCAGCACAGCAGGGTCATGCCCTCGTCCAACTCGCGCTGCCGGATGCCGCCGCCGTGCCGCAGGTCCACTGTGCCGGCGACAAGGCGGCTCTTGCAGGTCCCGCACACGCCCTTGTTGCAAGCCGACGGCAGGCGTAGCCCGGCTGCCCGCGCCGCAGCCAAGATCGTGCTGCCGGATGGACACTGGATCGAGCGCTCCAGCTTGGTGAATTGGATCGTGAAGCATTCGCGGCTTTCCGCCGGCATTTCGGGAGGTGGCTCGGCCCCCGGCGCGGCAAAGGCGAAGCTCTCCTCGTGGTAGCGGGCACGGTCGAAGCCAGAGGAGTCCAGCAAGATCCGGACCGTTTCCATGTAGGGCGCCGGACCACAGCAAAAAACCTCGCGGGTCAGCAGGTCCGGCGCGAGGACTGCCAGCATGGCGGCCGACAGGCGGCCCCGGAGACCGTTCCAGGCGACGCCGGGGGGAACGCTGCCCACGATGCTTACGCTGCGGAAGCCGGGGCGGCGGCTCATCGCGGCCAGCTCATCGGCGAAGATCAGGTCGGCCGGGCTGCGGGCGCTGTGCACGAACAAGATGTCGGCGTCGCTGCCCAGATCGTGCGCCGAACGCGCCATGCTCATCAGTGGTGTGATGCCTGACCCGGCCGAGAGGAACAGGTATCGGGCGCCTGGCCGCGGCGCGACGGTGAATTCCCCCATCGGACCACTGGCCGACACGCGCACGCCAACCCGCATGGTGTCGTGTAGCCAGCCGGACCCAGCGCCGGTTCGGTTGCGCTTGACCGTGACCTCGAGCCGCCAGGGCCGCGTCGGGGGCGAGGCGATCGTGTAGCAGCGCTGCATACCCGCCGCCGCCAGCTCGAACGTCATGAACTGGCCCGGCGCAAACCGAAACAGCCGCGGTTCCAGCGATGCGAAGACGAACGTAGTGACATCGTGGGTCTCCGGCCGCACGGCAACGCAGACCAGGTGCTCGTCGCGGCTGCTGTCCCAGACGGGCGGCAGCGTCTCGCTCACCCACGCAGCCCAGCGGCCATGCGCTCCAGATACCATTCGCAGAACTGCTCAACCAAGCCTTCAGTGTGGGGCGAGTAAGGGCCGGGCTCATAGGCCGGGCTGCGTACGCCGGCCTGGGCGATCGCAACCAGATCGGCGTCCTGCCGGTTGGTCGCCTCCCACACCGCCGTCAGGTTGGTCGGGTCGTAATCCACGCCCTCGACCGCGTCCTTGTGCACCAGCCAGGTGGTGCGCAGCAGCGTCCGGTCTGTATCGAGCGGCAACGCGCAGAAGGTCACCGCGTGATCGCCCATGAAGTGGTGCCACGAATTGGGCTGCGTCCAGAAGCTCAGCCCACCTAGCTTGGCGTCGGTTAGCTGGCCAAGCAGCCGTCGGCACGCAGCGCGTGTGTCGGTGGTATGGCTCTCTCCGGCCTGGTCCAGCGGCAGCCGTTCGGTCCTGAATCCGGTGGCCCGGCCGGTCAGCCGATCGACCAGGCGGGAGGGCAGACCCTGCTGCTCCCAGCGCGCGTGCGACCCCCGGACCAGTTCGTCGTAGCGTGTGGCCTGCGCCAGCTCGGCTTCGTCCATCTGGCCGGGCGCGAATCCGAAGCCGTAAGCAAAAAGCGGCACCGTCAGCTCCGGGTGGCACCCCGCGCAATGGTAGCATTCGCGGTTATTCTCCATAGTGAGCTTCCAGTTTCCCTGCTCCACCAGGTCGATCTGCCGGGCAATCTTGGTCTCCGCCAGGGCGTGCGGCCGCAAGTACGGTTCCATCACCGCAGCCATGTCGTCGAAGTCGGTGGGAGGATCATCGGCAAGGCAGACGAACAGCAGTCCGGCCACCGAGCGCAGCGCCACCGGCTTCAGGCCGTGGCAGGCTGCTTCGAACCCGTCGCCCATGTGGTCGGCGAACAGCAGCTTGCCGTCGAGCCCGTAGGTCCAGGTGTGATAGCGGCAGACCAGGTTGCCGACCCCGCCTTTGCCTTCGGGCACAAGCTGCGCGCCGCGGTGGCGGCAAACATTGTGGAAGGCGCGCACGCCGCCGTCGTCGTCGCGCAGGATCAGCACCGGCGCCTCGCCGATATGCAGCGCCATGACGTCGCCAGGCTGCGGCACGTCTGGCTCCTGCCCGACAAAAATCCAGTGTCGGGCGAAGATCATGTCCAAGTCGGCACGGTATACCGCGTCGTCCGTATAAAACGGCCGCTCCAGGCTGTGGCCCGGCCGGCGGCGCAGGATCAGGCTGGGAAGAGTGTCCGACATGCGGGACCTCGCTTCATTGGAGCACTATGCGCCGCGCCCACGTTAACCGTAAATCGGCAGAATCTAAACATTCTCCATCCAATCATAGCGGTACAGACCATCGCCAGCGCGGCCCGCGAGACAGGCAGGAGGAGCAGGGAGAGCGTCGACCCGGTCGTTGCCTGGCGACCGTCAGGATGACAACGCCCCCTCATTAGCCAGCGCATTCAGGGTCAGCGCAACCGCGGAAGCCCGGTTCTCGACCCCCAGCTTGGCGTAGATCTGTTCAAGATGCTTGTTCACGGTGCGCGGTCTCAGACCCAGTATCTCGGCGATATCGCGATTGGACTTGCCGCGTGACAGCCAGAGCAGAACTTCGGCTTCGCGGCGCGTCACCTTCAGCCTTGCATGGATCCGCGCCTCGTCCCGGGTGGGTTGCGCCTCGGCGATACGCATCAGGATTTCGTCACCGCGCAGCCGGCCCACCAGACGGATGTCCACGCTCGCGACGCCAACCGCTGCCGCGGGGCATTCCACCACGCCGGCCGTGATGGCCTGCCGCAGCAGCTCGGCATGGCTGTCGTCGCCGGGCGATTGCCGGTGTTCGGCGGCATCCTGCGCTTGCGTCCGTAGCAGCAGCCGCGTCGCGATTGGGGTGGCCCAGCGAAGCCTTCCCAGCGGATCGGTGGCGAACAATGCCTGGCCCGCCGCGTCGATTGCAGCGTGAGCGCTGGCGACCAGTTGCGCCCCTGCCAGATGCACACGGATACGCGCTACCAGCTCGCGCGGCACGACCGGCTTGGTCACATAATCCACCCCGCCGGCCTCCAGGCCCCGGATCACGTGGTCGGTGTCGCTGAGACCTGTCATGAAAATCACCGGTATAGTAGCCGCGCGCGGCATGCGCTTCAGCCTCCGGCACGTCTCGAACCCATCAAGCTCCGGCATGACCGCGTCCATCAGGACCAGGTCCGGCAGATGCGCCTGAACGATCGCCAGCGCCCGGTCACCCCGCAGTGCCACCAGAACGGTGAACCGTTCATTCTCAAGGGCTTCGGTTAGGAAGCCCAGCGTGCCCGGGTCGTCGTCGACGATCAGCACCGTGGCCCCCGGTGTCATGTCAGCTGGTGGCATATCGGCCTGCGGCATCTCAACCCGACCGGGCACGGACGGCATCGACGATATCCGCGAGTTCATCCAGGCGGAAGTTCGTCAGCGCACTGCGCATCCGACCGATCGCGTCGCATCCGGCCGGGCAATCAGCATCCAGCTCGCTCAGCAATGTTCGCAGTGCCCGCACATGGCCGATCCGGACCAGACGTCCCAATTCATCCAGCCGAGCGATCAGCGGCGCCGGGATCGCTATATCGGCGGTCGCCGGGCCATCTGCATCGAGCCGTGAGGCCTCCTCGATCCACTGCAGGCCGAGGCGTTGGCCGATCATGTCGAGAAAGGCCGCCAAGTCGAGCGGCTTGGACAGGAAACCGTCGTGCAACGGACGTTCGCCATACCACCGTGCCTCCTCATGCGGGTGAGCCGAGACGATCAGGATCGGGGTCATGTCGAAGCCCGCCTCCCGCAACAGCGTGGCAAGACGCCAGCCGTCCATTTCCGGCATCGACAGATCCAGGATGAACGCATCCGCCCGGTGCTCGGCCGCCAGGCGCAGGCAGCTTGCACCGTCTCGTACGGTCAGCAGTTCGAACCCCAGAGGTAGCAGGGTCTCTTGCAGCAAAGCTCGATGCGTCGGGTCATCGTCGGCCGCGATCAGTACGCGACGCGGTCCTCGGTAGCCAATGATCCGACGCCGCCTTGTGGGGAGGGTCGGGGCGCTGGGTGCCTCGGGCAGCAGCAGCCGAACGCGAAACTCGCTCCCTTCATTCGGGCGGCTGATGACGGAGATCTCGCCGCCGAGGATTTCCGTCAGCAGCTTGGTGATGGTCAGGCCCAGGCCGATGCCCGGCAGCGACGGGCGGCCAGCGTGCTCAACGCGTTCGAACGGATCAAAGATTCGCTTCAGATCAGCCTTGCTGATCCCAAGGCCGGTGTCGGCGATGGCGAATTCGGTCACCGCGCCGCGCCGCCGCACGCGCAGCGTGACACCGCCGCGCGCGGTGAACTTCAGCGCATTCGACAGCAGATTGAGCAGGATCTGGCGCAGCCGGGTCTCGTCGGTGTGCACGACGGCGGGCAGTTGCGGGCTGGCTTCGAAGCTGAAGCCGATGCCTTTCGCAGCCGCCTGAGGGCGGATCATGTCGACCAGCTGATCGAGGAACGCCTGTAGTCTGACGGCGCGCCGATCGATCTGGATTCGGCCCGCCTCGATCTTGGCGATGTCCAGCAGCCCGTCGATCAACCCGGCCATGTGATCGCCGCTGCGGCGGATCGTGCGGATCGCCTCCCCGCGGTGGGCCGGGATCGTGGTATCCAGTTCCAGGATCTGCGCGTAGCCCAGCACGGCGTTCAGCGGCGTGCGCAACTCGTGGCTGACACCAACAACAAAACGGCTTTTCGCGAGATTGGCCGCCTCGGCAGCTTCCTTGGCGCTTTGCAGCTTGGCGTCGGTGCGCCGGTGGGCATCGATCTCGCTCAACAGCAGCGTGGTTTGGCGTCGCGATTCGAGTTGCGCCGCGACACGGGTCTGGTGCGCCAGGACCAGCAGCCAGGAAGCGACCCCGGTGATGATCGTCAGCACGAAGAAGGCGCGCCACATGGCCAATGCCAGCAGCGCGCGGCCTTCCGGGTTGTTCGTCGCGGCCTGCATGAAAGTCAACAGCAGCAGGCAGCCGATCAGGCCGGTCGCGATGGAGAAGGTGGCGGCAAAACGCAGCAGCGGCCCATTGAGATAGCGGCGCAGCGGCTGCGGCACGCCGGCGTCGATCATCGCACGGACCTGCGCCGAGGACCGGCCGTGCGGCTTGCAGGCGTCATTGCACCGCGCGTCAAGCGAGCAGCATAGCGAGCAGATCACGCCGACATAGGCCGGGCAATACGCGGTGTCGGCGGTCTCGAACACGTTGCCGCATACCACGCACGGTTTGCCAAAGGCCTGGTCGTCCCAGGTTCGGCGCGGACGTCGAGCCAGGTAGAAGCGGCCATCGGTCACCCACGCGATCAGCGGCGCCATGGTGAACGCCAGCAGCAGGGAGATGAACGGCGCGGCGGCGTGCGCCCCGACCCCGAAACTGCCGAAATGTGCCACGAGGCCGGTCACCGCGGCCAACACCATCGCGCCCACTCCGACCGGATTGATATCGTAAAGATGTGCCCGCTTGAAATCCAGCGTTCGTGGCGCCAGCCCCAGCGGTCGGATGACCACAAGGTCGGCGACCAATGCCCCGACCCAGGCGCTGGCGAGGATGGAGAACAGAGCCAGGATCCGCTCGATCGCGCCATACAGCCCGATCTCCATCAACACCAGCGCGATCGCTACGTTGAACAGCACCCATACCACCCGGCCCGGATGGCTGCGGGTCAGCCGCGAGAAGAAGTTCGACCAGGCAATCGATCCGGCATAGGCGTTGGTGACGTTGATTTTCAGTTGTGCCACCACCACCAGGGCCCCGGTTGCGACCAGGGCGCCCCAACTTGGCAGGAACATGCCGAAGGCCGATTGATACATGATGGCCGGCTGAGCCGACTCGGCCGTGGACAGGCCCGTCCGCATCGCCAGCCAGGCGAGCAGCGAGCCGGCGAACAGCTTTGCCGAACCCGGAACAATCCAGCCGGGTCCAGCGACGATGACAGACAGCCACCACCGCCACCGGCGGCCTGCCTCTGGTGGCGGCAGGAACCGCAAGAAATCGACCTGCTCGCCGATCTGCGCGATCAGCGCGACGATCACCGAGGCGGCGGCGCCGAAACCGACCAGCGTGAACCGGCTGCCTGACGGGTCGGGAAAGTTGATCCAGTTGTGCAATCCGAGATGCCCGCAGGCGGCCAGCCCGACGAGCGGCAGCAGGTTCAGGACGATCCAGATCGGTTGTGTCCAGCACTGGAACGCGCTGATCATCGTGATGCCGTGGGTGACGATCGGGATCACCGCCAGCGATGCCAGCACATAGCCGAACATGAGTGGCACGCCCAGGCAGATTTGCAACGCGGCTGCCAGGATCGAGGCTTCGATGGCAAAGAAGATGAACGTGAACGTGGCATAGACCAAGGAGGTCGCCGTCGATCCGATATAGCCGAAGCCGGAACCGCGGGTGAGCAGATCGATATCCAGGCCTCGGCGCGCCGCAGCGACGGAAATCGGCAGTGCGGTCAGAAAGATCAGCACGCTGACGACGCCGATAGCCGCCGCGGCATTGGCGAAGCCGTAGCGCAATGTAACGCCGCCGCCAATGGCCTCCAGCGCCAGGAACGAGCTTGCCCCGAGCGCGGTATTGGCGACCCGCGCGCTGCTCCAGCGCCGCGCTGAAACTGACGCAAACCGAAGGGCAAAATCCTCCAGCGTCTGGTTGGCGACCCAGCGATTGTAGTCCCGTCGGGACGGCACGATTCGCTGCCGGATGGCCATGAAGGGGTTGTGTTCTCCCGCCTGCCTTGATCGTTCTGTCTCGGCTTCGCCTCCCGCGCCCATTCTTCGACGGGTCGCGCAAGATCGTGTGCGGGACCTAGGGACCCGTCAATCAACAAAAACGCCAACCGCGCCAGTATATACGGCAAACAACGTATTTCCCTGCGCGCGTGCTGTTCTGACCATGACACCTTGGTCGCCGCCGGTTCCGCGGCGGCCATTCCAGCCAGGGGGCGATCATGCCAGACACGCTGATCAAGGTAGACCTGTCGCAGTCACCTTACGAGAATGACATGATTCACAACCGCTGGCATCCGGACATTCCGATGGTCGCCACGGTGAAGCCGGGCGCGGACTTCATTGTCGAGTGCTATGACTGGACTGGCGGGTTCATCAAGAACAATGACTCAGCCGAGGACGTGCGCGACATCGACCTCAGCATCGTGCACTTCCTCAGTGGCCCGATCGGCGTGGAAGGCGCCGAACCCGGCGATTTGCTGGTCGTGGACTTTCTCGACATCGGTGCGTTCCCGCACAACACGTGGGGCTTCAACGGCTTCTTCTCCAAGCAGAATGGCGGCGGTTTCCTGACCGAGCATTTCCCGCTGGCGCAGAAGTCGATCTGGGACATCTCGGGGCTGTTCACGCATTCCCGCCACGTCCCCGGCGTCAGCTTTGCCGGCCTAATCCATCCCGGGCTGATCGGCTGCCTGCCATCGAAAAGCCTGCTGCAGACTTGGAACGATCGCGAAACAGGTTTCATCGCGACGGACCCGATGCGGGTTCCCCCACTGGCCAACCCGCCGTTTGGTCCAACCGCGCATATGGGGCGAATGAAGGGCGACGGCCGCACCGCGGCGGCGGCGGATGGAGCGCGTACGGTGCCGCCGCGGGAGCACGGCGGCAACTGCGACATCAAGGACCTCTCGCGCGGCGCGCGGGTGTATTTCCCCGTGTATGTGCCGGGGGCGGGGCTGTCGGTCGGCGATCTGCACTTCAGCCAGGGCGACGGCGAAATCACGTTCTGCGGTGCGATCGAAATGCCTGGCTGGATCCATCTTCGGGTCTCTGGCCTGATCAAGGATGGCATGAGCAAATACGGCATCCGCAATCCGATCTTCAAGCCGAGTCCGATTACGCCGACGTACAAGGATCACCTGATCTTTGAGGGTATCTCGGTCGATGAGCAGGGTGCTCAGCACTACCTCGATGTGCACGTCGCGTATCGTCAGGCCTGCCTGAACGCGATCGCCTATCTGACGAAGTTCGGCTACACGCCGGCGCAGGCTTACGCCATTCTCGGCACCGCCCCGGTGCAGGGACATATCAGCGGGGTGGTGGACATCCCAAATGCCTGCGCGACGCTCTGGCTGCCGACCGAGATCTTCGACTTTGATATCAATCCCAGCGCGGACGGGCCGACCAAGGCTATCACCGGTGGCATCGACATTCCCACCGCGCCGGACAAATAGGCGATGCCGATCTATGATTATGCATGCCCCGGCTGCGGGGCATTTTCCGCATTTAGACCGTTGGCGGACTATGATCAGCCTGTGTCCTGCCCCGGGTGCGCCGGCCCCAGTCCCCGTGCCCTCACGCTGCCGAGGCTGTCGTGTGTGGGCGGGACGGAACGTATCGCGAGAGAGACAAATGAGCGGAGTGCGCACGCGCCCCGGTCGGCAGGTGCGCATCCTAACGGATGCATCTGCTGCGGGGCGAGCAAACCCGCGGCCTCGATGGCGAAGAGCTTCCCCAATGCGCGGCCGTGGATGATCAGCCATTAGCGGGAAGCGCTGACGCCTGAGTCGTTCGGCCATCGGCCGGGGAGAGCATCGGTCCCCGGCCGTGTCTGGCGTCAGAGTGTTCCGGCTGCGGTTGCCGGCACGGTACCGGCCGCCGGCTTGCACATGTCGTCACAACTCGCTTCCAAAGAGCAGCACAGCGAGCAAATCGTGCCGTGGTGGAACGGGCAGCTTGTCATGTCCTGCCTCTCATAATCAAAGCCACAGCTCACGCAGTTCAACAACGTAGCCCGCGTGCTGGTGTCGTCGAACGGCGCGCGGGCCAGGTAGTAGCGGCCTTTGGTCGCGATCGCGATAATCGGCGATCCGACGAACGCCAGGGCCAGCGCAATAAAGGCGGAGAACGCCTGCGCGGCCGGACCCAACACCCCGAAGAACGCGATGATCGACACGACGGAGGCGAACACCATCGAGCCGAAGCCCACCGGATTGACGTCATAGAGATGGGCGCGCTTGAACTCGATGAAGCTCGGGCTGAGCTTCAGCAGCGGCTTGTTGATGACGAGGTCGGCGGTGACGGCACCGATCCAGGCGACCGCGACGTTCGAGTAGAAGCCCAGGATCTTCCCGAGCACCGAGAACATGTTCAATTCCATCATGGTGAGCGAGATCGCCACGTTGAAGAAAATCCAGACGACGCGGCCGGGATGGGCATGCAGCACGCGGGAGAAAAAGTTGGACCAGGACAGCGACCCGGAATAGGCGTTGGTGACGTTGATCTTGATCTGCGAAAGGATGACGAAGAACGTCGCCACACTCAGCGCGGCGAACGCGGGG
The DNA here is from genome assembly GCF_965277825.1 of Rhodopila sp. NCBI lineage: Bacteria > Pseudomonadati > Pseudomonadota > Alphaproteobacteria > Acetobacterales > Acetobacteraceae > Rhodopila > Rhodopila sp. The sequence goes on from NZ_OZ255846.1 coordinate 4,236,416, forward strand.
AACATGTAGTTGTAGCCGGCGATATACATCTGTATCGGCTCGTTCGCGGAATCGAGCGGCGTGCCATGGGCGACGGCCACCGAGGCGAAGAACGAACCCATCAACTGCTTCGCCGCGCCCAGCACAACCCAGCCTGGACCAGCGCACAACACCGCAAGCCACCAGCGCGTCTTGTTTGACTCGGTCTTGTCCGGCATGAAGCGGAGATAGTCCGCCTGTTCACCGATCTGGGCGATCAGGGACAGCGCGATACCGGCCGCGGTGCCGAACAGCAGCCAGTCGAAACCGGCCTTGCTGGGCGAGTGTCCGGCGAAGTTGACCCAGTCGTGCACTGCGTTCCCGTCGATCGCCAGCACCGCGACCGGCGGCGCGAAGAGCAGCAGCAGCCAGATCGGCTGTGTCCACACCTGCAGCTTTGCCAACAGGGTCATGCCGAAGACCACCAGCGGGATGATGATCAATGAGCCCAGGGCGTAGCCGATCGGCAACGGAATGCCGAAGTACAGGTGGAACGCCTGGGCCATGATCGACCCTTCCAGCGCGAAGAAGATGAAGGTGAACGACGCGTAGATCACCGAGGTGATGGTCGAACCCAGGTAGCCAAACCCGGCGCCACGAGTCAACAGGTCAACGTCGACATTGTATTTGGCACAGTAATAGGCGATCGGGATCCCGGTGAGGAAGATGACCAGCGCGGCCGCGAGTATGCCCCAAAACGCATTTGCGAAGCCGAACTGCACGGCAAGCGATCCGCCGATCGCCTGATCCGCCAGATAAGCGATGCCGCCCAGCGCCGCGGACGCGACCGCGTAGGTCGACCACTTGCGAAAGCTTTTCGGTGCGTATCGTAAGGAGTAATCCTCCAATACCGGATTGCTGACCAGCTTGTTGTAGGATCGACGCGGCGGCTTCACCGCGTCGGCGGCAATATCTGGCATATGTATAGACTTCCCGTTATCCCACGGCAGTTTATGGCGTGAAGCGTCCAGCGCGATATGTGTTATTTGACGTACAAAAGAAGTATCAATGGCGTTCCAGCTACCGGCGGCTCCGCCGGCGCCGTTGCCTGCCGATCACGCTTTCTCAAATCGTCTGTCCCATGTAGGATGCAGGTTTCCGCGCATGGTTGATGAAGGTACGACAGCAATGTCAGCATTATGGGCCTGATCGCCGAACCCCGCGCGTCCTGGCGATTTGGCGTTCTGTTCTCACGCTCCGGGGTCACTGCGTCCATTGAGACAACCCAGCTTCGGGCCACCATCCTGGCCGCCGAGTTCATCAATACGGCCGGTGGGATCCAGGGCCGGCCGATCGAACTGATCGACTACGATCCTGCCTCCGACCCGAAGCGATTCCGCAGCCTGGCCGAACAGCTGCTCGGCGAGGATCGGGTGCGACTGATCTTCGGCTGCTACATGTCCAGCACACGCAAAGCCGTGCTTCCGGTGGTTGAGTCCCATCGCGGCATGCTGTTTTATCCGACGCTATACGAGGGGTTCGAATACTCCGCCAACTGTATTTACACCGGGTCGGCGCCCAATCAGAATTCTCTCCCGCTCGCCCGCTACCTGTTCAGCCACTACGGCAAGCGCGTGTTCCTGATCGGCTCCAATTACGTTTATCCATACGAGTCCAATCGCATCATGACGGACTTGACCTTACAGGCCGGCGGCACTGTGCTCGATGAGATCTACGTGCCGCTACACGCCGGACCGGCGGATTTCGTCAAAGCCTTGAGGGAAATCGGCCGCACCAAGCCTGACGTGATCTTTTCAACCGTGGTCGGCAAGTCCACGTCGGTGTTCTACGAGGCCTATCGCGAGGCCGGGTTTGATGCGGAACGGATGCCGATTTCCAGCCTGACGACCAGCGAGGCGGAAGTAGCGGAAATGACGCCGGCGGCGGCCGCCGGCCACATCACGGCGGCGCCGTTCTTCAGTGTGCTGAACACCCAGGCCGCGGTGAAATTCGTTGCCGACTTCCGCGCCCGCTTCGGTGCCGATGCAATCGTTACCGCCGTCGCGGAGGCCGCGTATTTCCAGGTGATGCTGGTCGCCCGCGCCATCGAGCGAACCGGCTCCGATGACCCGGAGCTGATCCGCTCGGTCCTCGCCGAGGTCGAGTTCGCAGCCCCGCAAGGGCGGGTGCGGGTGGATCCCAGCAACAACCACACATATCTTTGGCCTCGGGTGGCGAAGCTGGATGCCAACGGCCGGTTCGAGATTGTTTGGGACCCGGGAATGCGCGTCCGGCCCGATCCTTACTGCATCGAACAAAGATTGGACAGTTGGTGCGAGACCACGAAGTCGGGCAACGCCAATGACGCTGATGCAAGCTTAGTGCTCTGACACAACCAGGAGATTGATGATGCATCAGACCATCAGGTTGACTGTGTGGGCCGATGCAGCCGGGGGGCCGCGGCGCACTCCGGCATCGTATCAATAGCGGAGCCGGTCGGGCGTGGCGATCGAGATCCTTCGTGACCTGCGAGGCCTGCGTATCGAGGTTATGCATCCGCCCGATGCCGAGGGCATCAGCCTGGTCGAGCATCTGCACCGCATCGGCTGCATCACCAGCACCGTTTGGCCGTTTCCGGAAGAATTCGCCCCAACTTCCGACCTGATCGTTCTCGCGGTGGATCATGACAGCCGCGAACCGCTGCGCCGGCTGCTGCGGGGACAGGCTCGCAAGCTACCGACGGTAATTGGCATCGTCGAGTACGAGAACCCGTCAATCCTGCAGCTCGTGCTGGAAATCGGCGCGCACGCCGTCATCGAGCGGCCGGTGCGTCCGTTCGGCTTGCTGACACAGTTGGCGATCGCCCGCAGCCTTTGGCTGCGCCAGCAGGAAACCGACAGCCGCGTTTGCAAGCTGGAGCGCAAACTCGCCGGCATCCAGAAAATCCAGCGGGCTCGTCTTATCCTGATCGCGAGTCAGGGACTGAGCGAGGAGGACGCCTATCGGACGATCCGCCGCCAGGCCATGTCGAAGCGGATCCCAATGGAGGAAATGGCGGTCGCGATCATCCATGCCCATGACCAGGAGAGCGGACAGGCACGCATGCCGTGATGCCTTATCACCGGTCTGACGCGGCAGCGAGTTCCATCTTGTCGAAGCCGCGACCGTAGTAGATCGCGACCGACAGTATCCAGCTGGCAAGAAACACCCCGATCACGATAAAGCCCAGCGTGTTGAAGTTGCCGTTCAGCGCCCCGACCGCGTCCCAGAACGTACCGGCCATCTTCAGCTTCTCGGCAATCAGGCCGAGCGCCTCGATCCCGCCAATAGCGACTGCGACGATCACAGACACGAGGGTAATCGTGAGGTTGTAATACAGCTTGCGGATTGGCTTCACGAACGCCCAATCATAGGCATGCAGCATCAGCACGCCGTCCGTGGTGTCGATCAAGGACATTCCGGCGGCGAACAGAGCTGGAAACACCATGACGCCGGATAGCGATACGCCTTTGGCTGCCTCGGCGGCGGCGATGCCCAGCAGCCCAATTTCTGTTGCTGTATCGAAACCTAGGCCGAACAGGAAACCGAGCGGCAGCATATGCCAGCTTTGCGTGACCAGGCGGAACATGGGCCGGAAAAGACGAGCCAGCAGCCCGCGCCCGTTCAGCAGCTTGCTGAAATCCTCCTCCTCGTAGCCGCCGCCGTTCCGCACCGCCCGAAAGGAGCGGTAGACGGATCGAAGAACCACCAGGTTGATGCCGGCGATGGCGAACAGGAACAGAGACGAAACGACCGTCGAGATGACGCCGCCAATGTCCTTGAAGGCGTCGAAGCGGCTGCCCATCGCCACGGAGGCCATGGCGATCAGCATCGCGCCGAGCGCGACGACGGCGGAATGGCCGAGGGCGAACCAGAAGCCGACGGTCACCGGGCGCTTGCGCTCCTGGACCAGCTTTCGGGTGACGTTGTCGATTGCCGCGATGTGGTCCGGATCGACCGCGTGGCGCAGGCCAAAGCCGTAGGCGATCAGCGCGGTGCCGAGCAGAATGGGCCGATCGCGATACAGCGAAATGGCCCAGAGCCAGGCTGCGACGTTGGCGACGATCAGAACCGCGTAAACGCCGATCGTACGGCGCCGCAAGTCAGACGAACCGGTTCGGAACAAGCGACTGAACAGTTCGGTCATGGTTGCCCTCGGCTATCCGTGCAGCGTCGCGGGATCAATCTGAAGCAGCAGCCGTTCCACCGGCTGTCCGCCAATGATGTTTCGGCGGAGGATCTCCTCGATATCTGCTTCGGTTTCGTATCGATACCAGACGCCCTCGGGGTAGATCACCATGGCCGGCCCATGCTCACAAACGTTGAGGCAACCGGCATGGTTGATCCTGATCCTTCGCACCCCCATCGCCATGCCTAACCGGCACATGTAATCACACAGTGCCCTGCTTCCCTTCCCGGCGCAGCAGCCGCGCCTGTGGGTTGCCGGACGCTGATGGGTGCAGCAGAAGACATGCACGCGGTAGAGCGGAGTCACTGATGCGAAGTCACTGGGCCGGGGCAGAGGCCAGCAGGCTCGACGCCGAACTGGCGCCGTGATCGAAGATGCTTTTCTCGACGTTGACCGTGGCGACGACACCGTCTTCCACGACCATCGAATAGCGCTGCGAGCGCTCACCCAGGCCGAAATCGGACAGATCAAGCGACAGGCCGAGGCTGCGGGTGAACGACGCATCGGAGTCGCACAGCATCAGCACCTTGCCGTCGGCGCCGTGCTGCGTCCCCCAGGCCGACAGCACGAAGGGATCGTTCACCGCGATGCAGGCGATCTCGGCGACGCCTTCGGCCTTCAGCTTGTCCGCTTCGGCGACGTAGCCCGGCAGGTGCGCGGTGGTGCAGACCGGCGTAAAGGCACCAGGCAGACCGAACAATATGACCTTCTTCCCGGCCAGCAGGGTCTTGAGATCAACGTCCTTGATCCCGTCCGCGGTCATCTGCTTCAACGTCGCGGGCGGAACGGCATCGCCTGGTTCAATCGGCATGTCAAAACTCCATCTTGGGTGTTAGCGAAACACACAACCGGCCAGTCCAGCGGCAAATTCATTCCGGTCTAGATGCTTGCCGATCACGACGAACTGGCTCATCTGCGTCTCGTCCGGCTGCCAGGGCCGGTCACGTCGCAGGGTTGTCAGCATGCGCACACTTTGGAACACGAGGCGGTCGTCGAAGCCATTGGCAAAAAAGATGCCCTTGGTTCGATACAGATCCTCGCCGCGACGCTGCGCCATGTCGTTCATCCAGATCATCAGCCGGTTGATGTCGATCGGCCGATGCTCCTCCAGAACGAATGAGCCGATGGCGGCGTCGTGCTCATGGGCGTGGTCATCGAGGAACGCGGGGTCGACCTCCAACTTCTGCACCAGGTCGAAGGCGCCGACATCAAGGATGTCGGCCAGATCGATTTCCGCGTTGGCGGTGTGGTAGATCTTCGCAAGTGGATTCAGTTGGCGGACCCGCGCCTCGACCGCCGCCATCCGTTCCGCGGTGACCAGGTCCATCTTGTTGATCAGGACAATGTCGCTGAAGGCCACCTGCTCAACGGCTTCGTTGCTCTGCTCGAGATTGCGGTCCAGGTTCACCGCGTCGACGACGGTCACAAATGCGTCCAGACGGATGCCGGACTTCACGTCATCGGCGGCGAAGAAGGTCGATGCCACGGGGGCGGGATCGGCGAGCCCGGTCGTTTCGATGAGGATGCCATCTAGCGTTCCCGCACGTTGCTGCAGCCGGCCGAGTGTTTCGACCAGGTCGCCGCGAACGGTGCAGCAAAGGCAGCCGTTGTTGAACTCGACCAGTTGCGCGTCCTGGTCATGGATGACGAGCTGCCCGTCGATGCTGATCTCGCCAAACTCGTTGACGATGACGGCCAGTTTGCGTCCATGCTGCTCGCGCAGGATGCGATTGATCAGGGTTGTCTTGCCCGACCCGAGAAATCCGGTGACAACGGTCGCCGGGATACGGCTGTCGTTTCTTTCCACGATGATCTGCCTGTTCCAGGGGTTCAGTGGGCCGTTTCGCCGGGATCGGTCAATCGCGCGGCAAAGCTGGCGAAGCCGCGGGGATCGGGCCAGCGATCCCCGCGATGTCCGCTGCGCTACTTGGCCAACGCGGGCGCGCGTTCGACCGCGACCCGCTTGACGTTGGCCAGGCCACCAGGCGTCGGCACCACTGTCTTGGTCATCGCCGCGATACCTTGTTCGACGATGATCTTGCGGTTCGCCGGCGGCAGCTTGTCGCCGCGCAACTGGTCGTAGGGCACGACCACCCAGCAGGCGCAGCCCCAGATGCACTCGCCGGCCATGCCTTCGAAGCGGATCGCCGGTTCGGACAGCATCGGGCCGATGTCGATCAGCCAGGCGTGCTCAAGCAGCTTTTCCTCCCACGACAGCTTGTCGTAGCTCTTCTGGCTTTCCCAGAAGCCGATCAGGTCAGTCTTGGCGACGCCGGGCAGAATGACGTTGGCATAGGCGGTCAGCGCATCGAAGAACTCGTGGTTGAAGATCTGCAGGGTGGATTCGGCGTCCAGCAGATAGTTCTCGGTGAGCATCTTGCGGAACGCCTTGTTCATGTCATCGTGCCCCATGTTGCGGGACCCGTAGATGAACGCCTCGGCGTAGTCGGTCTTGAAGCCGTCCTTCAGGCCACTGTACTTTGGGGTAAAGTCGATCCACTGCTTGATGACCGAGTCCCACTTCGAGGGCGCTTCACCGGGCAGCACCTGGACACCGGGATGCGTCAGCTTGGCGACGTCGAACAGGGTCCAGCTTCTGGCCTTGGCGCTGACGGTCTCGTGCGGGGCGCCGGTCAGGCCGGCCGGACGCAGGGCTCGGAATAGGTCGCGTCCGTTGTCCACCACGACGAAGCGCATGAACGAGTCGGCAACGAAGCGGTTCGTCACCATCTGCTTGAAGTTCTGGCGCACTTCCTTCTCGCCCGTGGTCGTATAGGCAGTCAGGCGCTGCCAGCTCTGCTCCGGGTTGACGATGAAGAAACCGCCGGTGAACGGACTGCGATACAGGTCGCCCCAGACCGCCGTGACGCCGGCGTTCTTGTCGTCGTCCAGCATGCAGTCAAGTTCGTTCAGCGTCGTGTAGAGCGTCGGACTATTCTGATAGACCTCCGGGTCGCCCGAATGCGGCAACTGGCCCACGCCGATGACCGGGATGCGGCGGCCGAGCTTGACGGTCGACAGGTGGCGGACGAGGTCGACGACCATTCCGCTGCCAGTGCCACCGGCCAGACTGAAGCACACGGTGATCAGCGACGGCAGCGTGGCGCCCTCGAGATGATCGACGAACTTCTTGAGAGCGCGCTCGAGCGGACGCTCCCCGGCATAGTAGGCGTTGGCGTAGATGCCTTTGGCGATGATGCGCGGGAAATGCTCGCCGGCCTGCGGCATGGTTGCCTTATGCGACACGTAGGATTCAAAGTTTGGATTCCAGTAGTAGCGCGGATATTCAAGCTTCAGGAACTCACGCGTGCGGTTCAGGCCTTCGAAGAACTCGTCCTTTTCCGGCACCGGCAGGGCGACGGACTGGAACAGGAAGCGATCCGACGGAATGCCGCGTGATTCAAGGCGTTTGTAGAACGATTTGGCATAGTCGCCGACGACTTCCATGTCCTGATCGCCAATATCGACCACCAGGGCGGCGAAGCGAGCGCGGGGGTCTTCCAGCAGGTCCTCGATTTCACCGGTCCGCAGCAAGGCCTCGACATACCCGGCCCCGGTTCGCCCGATGCCGACCACGTGCATGCAGTGCGGTGCCTGAACGCCTGTCGCGCTGTGATAGAGAGATGATGTCATCTGCTTTTCCTTTCCCTGACAGTCCTGGATAAGTCAGTCTTGTGAGTGCCTGTCTCCGTCCTCGTGGCCATCAGCACTTGATGGAGAACGTTTCGGTCTTGTCCAGAAAACCCAGGTCGCGCAGGATGTGCGCGACCGACGTGGCACGCTGGTTCGCCACGTAGAGCATGTAGTCCTCGACAAACAGGCCGGGGTCACGCGATATCAGTCCCTGTTCGATCAGACTGACACCCTTTTCAAGGTTGCTTCGGTCAAGCGTGGCATTCCAGATCGGTGATTCGATGTAGATCGCCGCGTCGTCCGCACGCGTGACTTGGAGGAACTTGCCGCCGGTCACAGTCGGAACCTTTGTTCCGTTGCCGTATTTTGCGATGACGACTGACCAGTCCAGCGGCATGGCTCGCTCCTTTTCAGACCGACATCGACAGCGGGGCGGAAACAACCGGCGATCCATGGATATCCTCGAACGGAACCGCGACCCAGCCGCTCGCGCCTGCCAGGCTGGCGCCCGCCATGCCTTCCAGTTGGGTGGACGGTTCGCAAAGTTCGATGCCCTGTTCGAGCAGCAGCGAATGGTCCAGCAAGCGTTGCTCTTCATCCGCCATGGCGTAGGCTTCGCGTGACTTGGCGAACGTGGCCAGGTCGGTCTTCGCAAGCCGCGGCAGGATGAACTGCGCGGACCCTGATTTGCCGCCGTCCACGACGTGGGGCGGCACGTCGGGTTCGAAGGCACTTTGGATACTGTCGACGATGGCGGCGTGGTTGGCATCGACGTCGTTGACGCGGATTTCGATGAACTCCGGATGGAAGCTGGGGAGCACGCCGAGGCTGGCCCGCAATGCGGGATCGGCCGCGTCGGTGAAGCCAAGCATGTGGATCCACTGGGGTCCCCACGGCGTCCTGGCTGCCGAATGCTGGGTGGAGGGAGCGGCGACCCAGTTCAGCAGGCGCAGCAGTTCCCAGACATGGGTGCCGCGCCCGGACGTCATCAGTGCCGCGATTGCCGTGTCCACGCGGCGATGCGTTTCAGCGAGATCCTGCGTCGCCTGCCAAACGTGTTGTTGGGGTATCACGATGAACCCGGCGGTGAACGGGTTGCGGAACATCTCGCCGCAGGACATCACCACGTTTCGGTTCTTGTTTTCATCGCAGAGGACGTCGAGTTCGCTCAGCACGGAAAACAGCCGCCCGCCGGTCTGCCGCCCGCTAATTTGCCGGTCGCCGTCGTTCGGCGCCACGCCGATGCCGGCAACAAGCGTCCTGCGACCGAAAAGCCCGTTCGACAGATGGCGGGCGAGATCGACCACGATGCCGCTGCCGGTTCCGCCGGTCATGCCGAAGATGACCGCGACGAGTGCCTGGGCTCGCTCCGCGTCGATCGACGCCGCAAAGGCGCGCAGCGCATGGTCCAGCGGGCGCGCCCCGGAGTAATAGGCGTATCCGTATATCGCCTTGGCGACGGCGCGCTCGTGGTGTTGTCGCGTATCGGGAACGTACGCCGATCGCGGCAGCCACGGAAGCGGATTGCCGGGCCAGCGATAGTTCGGGTATTCGAGACGGAGAAACGTGTCGTAGCCGGCAAGCACATCGAACATCGCGACTGCGGGGGGCATGTCCAAAGCGATTGTGGTGACCTCGGCCCGCTCCGGCGGGATTGTCTTGGCCAGGGCGTGCAGTTCGGCCAGATCCCGATCGCCGATATCGATCGCGAGCGCCCTGAGTTTGGGCGTGCCAGGCTCCAGGTCCTGGAGGATCCGTTTGATCGCGTCGGCCCCGGCCTTGCCGACGCCGACAAGATGCGTCGCGAGTGGGAGCGGGTCTTCGCCGGTCACGCGATGAATACCACGCTTGAGTGCGTCGAGTTTGCGACGCTTAAGTCTTTCCTCCATCGAGAGGCTCATGAATGCACTGACCCCTCCACTGATGAGTGGTTGCGGATGAAGATACTGGGAGACACGCCCTCAGGCTCAAGTTGTTCCGTCGAGGAACAATCGATGATCGGCCAATGAAGGCGAAATAGCTGATGGTAGTAACACTCATGATCGGAAGGCCACGGGATCAACGCCATTGGTGATCCAACGTGCAGAGGCACGATGTATTAGCCCATCTGCATCAATCAGATGGCCAAAACACACAAGTGTCAAGCATGAATTTCGGCCTGCCGGCGCCGTTGGCCGGCCCGAACGCCGGCGGCAAGTTGGCGGTTCACGACCAAAGCGAGGCGGTTACCGTGACGGGTGACGCTGGATTTCATTCGCAAAGTTGGTTGCGCCTGCGCGGATACGAATGTATTGGCGTCCGGGTTTGCCGACTTTGCTTGAAGCCTTTTGCCGACGCGGAATTTCTCAACTCGCTGTGAACGGCGATCTGTGCGATGTGGGAGCACCGGGAAGCGTCGAACACGTCTTGCGCTTTGCATTTGGCGGTGATTAGGTTGAAGTGGAATTGCTGTTGCGATCAGCATCAACGGCCGGTTCGACACCAATGGCGTTGTCGGCCGGTAGATAGCCGCGTGATTCTGGCGGTAATCCGTGCCGATCCCTGACCTGTTGGCTCGCGCCGGGCCCGCTGTGCTTACCCATTTCGTTGACGGAACGGCGATTACTGAGCGCAACAGTATCGGCAGGGCGATGTTGGACTCACCAGCCCTACGCGCATCCGCCGCAGGGGATTCAACAAAGGAGGCAGGCACATGCTGCATGGCGATATATCAAGTAGCAACGACACCGCGGGCGTCGCGGTCGTGAACTACAAAATGCCACGGCTGCACACCAAGGCCGAAGTCATGGCGAATGCCCGCAAGATCGCTGAGATGGTCGTCGGCATGAAGGTCGGACTTCCTGGCATGGACCTGGTGATCTTTCCGGAATACTCGACCCACGGCATCATGTACGACAGCAAGGAGATGTATGAGACAGCCTCCTCGGTGCCGGGTGAGGAAACCGAAATCTTTGCCGACGCCTGCCGCAAGGCGAAGGTCTGGGGGGTGTTTTCGCTGACTGGCGAGCGCCATGAGGAGCATCCGAAGAAGGCGCCGTACAACACGCTGATCCTGATGAACGACAAGGGCGAGATCGTTCAGAAGTATCGCAAGATCATGCCGTGGGTGCCGATCGAGGGCTGGTATCCCGGCAACTGCACCTACGTCTCGGAAGGGCCGAAGGGGCTGAAGGTCAGCCTGATCATCTGCGACGACGGCAACTACCCGGAAATCTGGCGCGACTGCGCGATGCGCGGCGCCGAACTGATCGTGCGTTGCCAGGGCTACATGTATCCGGCGAAGGAACAGCAGATCATCATGGCCAAGGCAATGGCCTGGGCCAACAACGTCTATGTCGCGGTCTCCAATGCGGCTGGCTTCGATGGCGTCTACTCGTATTTCGGTCATTCCTCGGTCATCGGCTTCGACGGCCGCACGCTGGGTGAATGCGGCACCGAGGAATACGGCATTCAATACGCTGCCCTGTCCAAGTCGCTGATCCGCGACGCGCGGAAAAACATGCAGTCTGAGAACCACCTGTTCAAGCTGCTGCACCGTGGCTACACCGGAACGATCAACTCCGGCGATGGCGACAAAGGCGAGGCGTCTTGTCCCTATGATTTCTACAAGAAGTGGATTGCCGATCCGGACGCGACACGCGAGATGGTCGAGGCCATGACACGCAGTTCCGTCGGAACGGAGGAATGTCCGATCGAGGGCATTCCCGCGACCGCCACGCATCGCTGAGGCAGAATCGGCGGGATGGTCGCGGCTGTCCCGCCGGCTCTATCGAAGCGCCAGCCGGAAGTAGACGCCGGCGAGCTTGGCCGGCAGCTCCTCCAGCCGCCGCACCGCGATGGCGTTGTGGCGACCGAAAATCGCCGCGCCGGATCCCGCGTCGAGCGGGTCCATCACTATGCCGAAGACGTCGATGGCCTGCCGGCGCATGCCGGCAACTGCTCTGCGTGCGTCCTCGACCAGTTCGTGCGGGCGCGGCACGTCGATATCGGACGGCTCCCCGTCGGTCAGCACCAGCACCAGCTTGCGCGTCGTGCGCAACGGCGCCAGTTCGGCGCCGGCATGGCGCAGCGCCGCCCCCAGGCGCGTGGACAGACCGGGCGACAGACCCGCCAGTCGCGCGCCGACGGTGGCCGTAAGGGGTTCGTCGAAATCCTTGAGGCGGGTCAAGCGGACGTCATCGCGGCCGGCCGAGGCGAAGGCGCGCAGGGCATAGTAATCGCCGCGTGCTTCCAGTGCCGCGGCCAGCGCCTCCACGGCCAGGCGTTCGGCGGTCAGCACCGACAGTCCGTCGGCGTCGATCGCGGCGGTGGACTGCGACACGTCCAGGATGATCAGGGTGGACAAATCGCGTCCGCGCGGGCGGCGATCGCGATAGACGCGCCTGTCCGGCTGCAGCCCGGCTCGACGCGCCACGGCAGCCGCGATGGCGGCATCGATGTCGAGCTCCTCGCCGTCTTCGCGCGGCGGCTGTCGGACGCTGCGTCCGACGACGGTGCTGCGCACCAGGCTGGCAATTCGAGCCCGCAAGGCCCACTCCTCCGCCGAGTTCGGTGCGGGATCGCGCAGCACCGGCATGGTGTCGCGCAAGCTGGTCCAATCGGGGCGCTCTACGCCGGCCATCGCGTCCCACTCCGGATAGCTCGCGAGCAGCATCGCCTGGTCATCGAGACCGGCGTCGCGCGCCGGTGCGGCGGCGTTGCCGTCAGCTTGCTGCTGGTCGCCGTCGCCGTTATCGGTGCCACGCGCGGCGTCCACGGTCATGCTCAAGGCATCATCCGGGGTGTCGGGAAACTCCCACAGATGCATGTTGTCGTCACGGTAGGCTGGTTCCACGACGTAGGTTTGGGCGTTGAACTGCAGCCGCATCTGACCCAGGTCGTTGCCCAGCAGGCCGCCGATCTCGGGGCTGATCGCCGGGTCTTCCAGCCGATCCGCGGCGGCGGCGAAAAGCCCGCGCCCCTTCGCCACGAAGCCGTCGGCGTGATCGCAGGCGGGGTCCAGCAGAACGCGGGCCAGCCGCAACATCAGGCTGACCGCGGTCCTGGTGCCGTCGGGCTGCGCCGCGTGGAATTCCATCCACAAGTGACGCAGGCCGGGAAAGCGGCGAATCGCCAAAGCCTCCACCCTGGCGTCTTCCACCAGCCCCACCAAGGCAAGCTGCAACGGCTTCAGCGTGCCGATCGCGTGCCGTACCGCGGGATTAACGAGATGCGCCTGCGCGTGGGCGACGGCGGCGCGATACAGCAGCCGCGTGCGCTCCGCCGGCGTCCCGGCGAACACTGGCGGCAGCATCACGAAGCCCGAGGCGATGACGGTCCGGCGCGCGGGCGGTCCCGCCTTGAGGCGCGGTTCAACGCCCCATAGGCCGGCGGCGAACGCCTCCAGCATGCGTTGCGCATCGGCGAAGCCGCCGGCGCCCGATCGGCGCTCCAGCAGCGCCGCGGCCATCGGGTCATCCAACGCGAAGAACGCCGCTCTGCGGGCCGGGTTGGTCGCGGTCGCCTTCAGGCCGGCGGCGACGAAATCGGTGAATGCCAGGCCGTCGCCGGCGGCGAGCAGTGTCTCCACCCGGCTTGCCGTGTCGGGCACCAGGGCCGGCGCTTCGCGCGCTAGCCGGTGCAGGCCCTGCCACCACGCGGCCAGATCCTCGCTTCGCCCGCCGGTCAGCCGGATCGCCGCCGGCACCGCCTCCAGGCAGGCCAGAGCCGCTCGGCTGCCGGCGTGGCGGCAGATATCGGCCGCCGCGCGACCGCTGGAGGAGACCACGGGCAAACCACCATGCCGTGTCGCCTTCCATAGGGCCTCGATGCAGGGTGGGCCGGCATTCACCTGCGAAAGTTCCAGGGACGCAGCGGCGAGATCCTCGATCATTGCCTGGTTCTGGCCAGCTTCCCGCGGCCACAATCGCGCGAATGCCGGCCGCAGCGCGGGCCGGTCGTGCACCAGATGGTGGACGCGTTCGACAGCCGAGACGCTCACCAGGCGTGGGCCGCGATCACTGCTTCCAAGGCCTCGCGCATGTCCGGATCGTCGGTCAGCGGCAGGATCATGGCGGCACGCAAGGCTTCGGCGCCGGATACACCGGCGGCCATCAGACGCGCCGCATGCACGATCATGCGCGTCGAGGCACCTTCGCTCAGCCCGCGTCCACGCAGGTTGCGCGTTCCGCAGGCGACGTCCACCAGGCTGGCCGCCATACGGATGTCGATACCGGCTTCGCGGGCGACGATCGCGGCCTCATCGCGCTGCGTGGGATAGCTGAAATCGATCGCCACGAACCGCTGCTTGGTCGATTCCTTCAGGTCCTTGACGGCGCTCTGGTATCCCGGGTTGTACGACACCACCAGCAGGAAGTCCGGATGCGCCGTCACCAGCTCAGCTTTGCGGTCGAGCGGCAGGATGCGCCGGTTGTCGGTCAGGGGATGGATCAGGACGGTGGTGTCTTGCCGAGCTTCGACGATTTCATCGAGGTAGCAGATGGCGCCGTGGCGGACGGATGTTGTCAGCGGGCCATCCTGCCAGACGGTTCCCTCGGCGGTCAGCAGGTATCGGCCGGCGAGGTCCGCGGCGGTCATATCCTCGTGGCAGGCGACGGTGATCAACGCGCGGTTCAGGTGCCAGGCCATGTATTCGACAAAGCGCGTCTTGCCGCAGCCGGTTGGGCCCTTCAGCATCAAGGGTAGCCGGCTGGCCGCCGCGGCCTGGAAGAGCGCGCGTTCGTTGCCGGTTTGCTGGTAAAACGGTTCGTTTGCTATCTGATACGGGGTGAGGTCCATCGGACGAGATCGCTTGTTGCCAGGCTGCAGTTCAGCGCCCATCGAGGGTAGATGCAACAATTTTACGGGCGGTCAACTTGGCCAGATTAGGCTGCGGGTTCTAGCTTGGCTTCGACGTTTGACGGGCAGCTTCCACATGGATCGGGTTGGGGGTGACTTTCAAGCCAGGTTTGGAGTCGGGCTTGCGGGCAGCGGTCCGTCGTTTTTGTTTGGCCGAGGTTCGACCTGTGGCTGCCGCGAAGGCCCGGTTTTCGAGGCATCAAGCACACGGTACGCAAGCAGCTTCACCGGATCTGTTATTAGGAACCATGCCAAGGCATAGACCCACACCATCGCGGCCCAACCCCACCACAGAGGGGTTACAAGGAACCCGAAGAGGCAGATCAGTGTGGCCACCGTCTGTGTGCCGATGACCGCTATCAAGAGAATTGTTGCTGGGCGTGTCGACCACCACGGGCCGCGCGTGCGGGTCTGGAAGATCGTCAGATGTCCGGCGACCGATAGTAGAAGATACATCATCGTCTGAATCTGCGGACGGTCGATGTGAAGGACGCGATCAGCAATGTAAAACAGTCCAAACGCCGCTATCGGACCGACGATACCCAGCACCGTGGCGATCCCCAGAACCAGACGCATGTTCCACGCTTCAGGCTGGTTCCTGTAAATGACATTGTCGTAGGCGATGGACAAAATCGCGCCGTCATTCAGTAACGCCAGCATCACGATCATGATCGCCGTCAGGGGATAAAAGTTGAAGACGACGATCGCCAGCGTCATGAACAGCAGTACGCGCAGCGTTTCGGCAATGCGGTACATCGCGTAACTGTTCATCCGCTGGAAGATCTTCCGGCTTTCCTTGATTGAATCGATGATCACCGATAGCCCCGGTGCCACCAGCACGATGGAGGCCGCCGCTCGTGCCGCGTCCGTCGCGCCCGAAACAGCGAAGCCGCAGTCGGCCTTCTTCAGCGCAGGGGCGTCATTTACCCCGTCCCCCGTCATGCCGACGATGTGCCCGCGCTTCTGCAGCACATCGACGATGTGGAATTTGTGCTCCGGGAATACCTGGGCAAATCCATCGGCGTCCTCGATGGACTGAGCCATTGCTTCGGTCTCGTCACTCTTGGAGTCACCCAGGCTTGCTCCGTCGAGAATGTTCGCACCCATTCCCAACGTTTTGGCGGTTTCACGCGCGATCGCCAGGGCATCGCCGGTCACCATCTTGATCTTCACGCCCATCTGGGCCGCGGTCGCGACAGTGGCTTTGGCATCTTCCCGCGGCGGGTCGAACAGCGGCAGTACGCCAAGCAGCTGCCATGGGCCCTCGCCGTCCGCGCGGGCGACACCGAGAGCGCGGAAGCCGCGGGCCGCGAAGTCGTTGACAGCCCTGTCGATGTCAGTCTTAACCGCCGCAGCAGTGGCCGACAGTTTCAGGATTACCTGAGGCGCCCCCTTCGTCACCTTGAATGTCTTTCCGTCCGCCGCCGTCACGGTGGCCTCGGTCCGCTTGTGCACCGGGTCGAACGGCATGAAATGCGTGACGGTGAATGGCTTCAGCGCCTGCTTGTCCTTCAGACCACCCAGGACAGCCAGATCGATAGTATCGTCGTTCTCGGCTCGCGACGCCAATGCGCCAGCGAGGATGATCTGGTCGGCAGCGATCCTGTCCAGACAGAACGGATCGCCAAGTGTCAGCTTGTTCTGCGTCAGAGTGCCGGTCTTGTCGGCACACAGCACGTCCACGCCGGCCAGTTCCTCAATGGCGACCAACTTGCTGACAATCGCCTGCTTCTTCGCGAGCAGGCGGGCGCCGACTGCCATCGTCACGGAAAGAACTGTGGGCATCGCCACCGGGATCGCGGCCACGGTCAGCACAAGGGCAAACTGTAACGTCGTGAGAATTGCGTTGCCGCGATAGATCCCGATGGCGATGATCACGGACACCAGGACCACTGCCAGCATGATCAGATAGTTGCCGATCCTCAGCACGGCTTTCTGAAAATGGCTGACGGTGACCGCGGTCTCCACCAGTTCCGCGGTCTTGCCGAAATAGGTTTTCCCTCCCGTCGCGTAGACCAGCGCACCGATCTCGCCACGACGAACGATTGAACCGGAGAAGACAGCGTCGCCGGGTTTGCGCGAGGCGGGCAATGATTCACCGGTTAGCGCCGACTGGTCCAGGGACACTTCGTCGCCGTCCAGCAGACGCGCGTCCGCCGGCACGATGTCGCCCAGGCGCAAGCGGATGACGTCACCTGGCACCAGTTCCCGCGCCGGCGGCGTGATCCACTTTCCATCACGCTTCACACGGGCCTTGATCGCCAGCGTGGCCTTCAGGGCGTCTATGGCGTCGCCCGCTTGGCGCTCTTCGAAGAAACCGACCGCGGCATTCGAAACAAGTAGGATCAGGATGATGAAAAAGTCAGGCCAATGCCGGACCACGCCCGACAGAATCACCGCTATTTCGATCATCCACGGAATGGGTCCCCAAAAATATGATAATATCTTGAGAAGTACGTTCTGTTTCTTCTCCTCTATCTCGTTCGGCCCATATTGGATCAGCCGTTTCACCGCCTCAGCCTGACTGAGGCCGTCCGCTGAGGTTTGCAGCTTCTTCTCTACCTCCGACAGCGGCAAGGTCTTCAGATCGTCCTTTGCGGCAGGCTTGGAAGGCGAAGTTTTCGCGGCGGTGACAGCCATGTGAATATCGCTTTCTTTAACCAGGTTTGTTTTCAAGCGAGGGCAACGCTGCTGGGTTCCGTCAACCCCAGGATGATCCGGCGCTGCGCACGAATTCTGCGGTTGGCAAGACGACAAAGGTTGCGACTACGCCAAACGTAAGCCGGACGAGACCGCCAAATCGGCCTTCGGGGTCAGCTTGCCGTACCCCGCGTTCTCACGCGCTGATCGGGAACTCAGCCGAATGCGGCTCACGGATGACTCCGTTCCCGCGCGACGGCTTGCCGGCTTTGTCGAGCATGTCGAGGAACGGTTTGATGATATCGATCGGCATCGGGAATATGATAGTCGAATTCTGTTCGGCACCGATCTCGGTCAGCGTTTGCAGGTAGCGCAGCTGCATGGCGGCCGGTATGCTCGAGAGGACCTTGGCGGCATTTACCAGGGTTTGCGAGGCCTGGAACTCGGCTTCCGCGTGGATGATCTTGGCGCGCCGGTCGCGTTCCGCCTCGGCCTGTTTGGCAATGGCTTTCACCATGTTGTCGGTCAGCTCAACAGTTCTGATTTCAACGTTGCTGACTTTGATGCCCCAGGTTTCGGTTTGCGAGTCCAGTATGCTCTGGACGTCGGCGCTCAGCTTCTTTCGCTCCGAAAGCATCTCGTCCAGTTCATGCTGTCCCAGCACGGCGCGCAATGTCGTTTGAGCCAGCATGTTCGTGGCGGGCCGGTAGTTCTGCACCTGGATGATCGCCCGTTCCGGATTGACGACGTTGAAGTAGAGCACCGCGTCGACTTTCATTGAGACGTTGTCGCGCGAGATCACGTCCTGGGTCGGTATCTCGATGACCTGAATGCGTAAATCCACGCGCACCATCTCCTGGACGAATGGAAGCAACAGGACCAACCCTGGTCCTTTGACCCTTTGAAAGCGTCCAAGCGTGAAGACTACGGCGCGCTCATACTCGCGCAGTACTTTTACAGTTGCCGTGACAAGGATGAAAGCAGCCACTATTATGATCGGGGTGATGATGTAAAAAACTGAGAAATGCATAGCCATCTGCCTTTCAAAAACCTCGAGACAGCCTTCCTCGCGGTTGAAGAATTTGGAGGTCTGCTTTACCTGGATCATCTGGCTCGCGGTAGGTTCGGAAACTACTTACGGGGCTTCGGCTCAAGCCCCCGTCAGGTGACTGATCGCGAGATTGCCGCCTGGGTGTGGCGCGCGACCATCATCTCCTCATTCGTTGCGATAACGCGCACTTCGACCGAGCTGTCAGGGGCGCTGATGCGATCCTCGCTGGCTGCATTGGCGGCGTTGTCGAGACGCAGCCCAAGCCAGCCCAGGCGCACGCACACTGCCTCGCGGATCGCCGGTGCGTGCTCGCCGATGCCGGCGGTGAAGACCAGTCCGTCCAGCCCACCCAACGCACTGATCAGCGCGCCGCACTCGCACGCGATGCGGTAGGTAAACAGGTCGATCGCCTCACGCGCATGCGGATCGGCGCTTGCCAGCAGAACACGTACATCGCCGCTGAGACCGGACACACCGAGTAGACCTGAATGGCGATACAGTATGTCCTCGATGTCGGAAAAGCTGTGTCCCTGGCGGCCGAGATAGAGGATTACGCCTGGATCCAGAAGGCCACAGCGGGTCGCCATCACGAGCCCGTCCAAGGCACTGAAGCCTGTGGTCGTGTCGATGCTGGCGCCGTCACGGAGGGCACACAGGCTGGCGCCTGACCCGAGATGCGCGACAATGACACGTCCGCACGCCAACCCCGGCGACTGGCTCGCTAGACGGCCGGCAATGTATTCGTAGGACAGACCGTGAAAACCATAACGTCGCACGCCTCCCGCGCAGATGGACCGGGGCAAGGCAAATCGCGTCGCCACCGCAGGCATCGTGTGGTGGAATGCGGTATCGAAGCAGGCGACCTGCCTCAAACTAGGCCTCACGGAGGCGACCGCACGGATCGGCGCGAGGTTATCAGGCATATGCAGCGGATCGAGCGGAGTCAGCGCCTCCAGCGCTGTCATCAGCGCGGGCGTGATAAGCTCGGGCGCAATGTGATCGGCGCCGCCATGCACAACACGATGCCCGACAGCTGCCAGCCCCTGATCACCCAGATGAGCATCGGTGAAGTCTAACAGTGTATGCAGGACCAGGGCAGACTCAGTCGGCAGACGTTTCTCGACCAGTAGACTGCCCGCCGCGTTCCGAGCGACCATATGCGGCTCTGAATTCAGGTTCTCGATTTCGCCGCGCAACGTTGGCCTCAGGTTGTCCCCGGCGTCGAATAGAGCGAATTTGATGCTGGACGAGCCGGCATTAAGGCTGAGGATGGACCCCTTCACGCCGCTGTCTCGACCCCGTGCCATCAACACGCTTGGGGCCCACCAAGGTAGTCGTGTGCCCACCATACCCGCTCGGTTGATGCGGATACTCGCGCCGGTTGCCGGGTCGGCAGGTTCAGCGGAAACGACATATCCTTCAGCCACCCACATGGGCAGCATGATCCTCAAGCTCAGGCACTTTGGTGCCTGCATAGACGTCGACGCGTGAGGCATTGGCCGTCCCCAGGATCGCCTTGGCACGATCGGCTTCCTCTGAGCTACCGTGTGCCATGACCAGAAAGTTGTCGGCCTTCAACGCCGTCTCGTATTGGAGCACGCTATCCTTGGGCACGCCGATACTGTAGATCGCGGCGCCAAGCGCACTTAATCCGCCAACCAGAACAGCGTTCTCGATCGCCGAGATCGCCACCGTGGCGAGATATCCCAACACGACGACATGCCCCACGAGGGGGATGGTCATGAACAGTCCACCGAAGAACAAACCCCAGAAGCCGCCCCAGAAGGCACCACGCGTGCCCCAGAATTTCATCCGATCGCCGGTATTGTAAAAGCCGACGACCTTCTCGTCGGTATGATATCCCTTGCCGACCACGCTGAGATGCTTCATTTCGAAACCGCTATCGGTCAGTTTCTTCACTGCTGCCTCAGCGGCGTTGTGATCTGCGAAAACGGCGACGACGGAGTTGTTATAGTCCATGGCATCCTCGTTCTGGTTAAGGTGTCTCCACCTAATTTCATGGGATTCACTCAAGGCGAACCTGCTCATTTAAAATCGGCGACCGGTTTTCGGAGTTCTCATGAGTATGATAGTCGTATAGCCGGCCAGCCTCGGCGGCCAGGTTCGGAATCTACTCAGGTCTCGATCTCGCCGTGTTACGCTATCATCGATCTAGTTTGTCGCTGCCTGCGGGTGCGCGATAGTCTGCTCAAC
Source organism: Rhodopila sp. (assembly GCF_965277825.1). Taxonomy (NCBI): domain Bacteria; kingdom Pseudomonadati; phylum Pseudomonadota; class Alphaproteobacteria; order Acetobacterales; family Acetobacteraceae; genus Rhodopila; species Rhodopila sp. Next base: position 4,256,977 of record NZ_OZ255846.1, read on the forward strand.
CAAAGGTTTGGCCGTACTGATTGAGGTCGCCGGCGGGATCATCAGGAACGCGATGCCGAAGGCGAGGATCGCTAGGAATGCCGATACCGGGATCCATGCGGGGACCACGGACTTTCCAACGGGCAGAGAAGCGCGTATCGAAACCGACTGAACCTGCGATGGCAGCAGAAGAATTAGCCGAGCGGCAGTGCCTCGAGCATCCATAAGCGCTTGCGGACAAAGTGGCATCTTCGAAATACTGTTTGCCAGATCGTCGATGGTCGAGGATTTCGGTAGCCGGGCCAAGCGTGCGGCCTCGGCCCACGGATCCTTCCCAAGGCGGGCGAGCACCGACAGGATCGTCAGCGGCGTACCGTTGATCTCGCTTCCGACCTCGGCGAACAGGAACTCATTCAAGCCCGAATTTTTCAGTGCGAAAGCGTCTGAATTTGCCATATCTGATCCCCAGTCGAACCGCCGCGATCACCACCCATATCCCGGCCAGTCATAATGACGATGAAGCCTCTTCTCATAGGCTTGGTCGATCAGTTCCAAAGGCGCCCATGGTGGACTGGCTTTCACCTGCTCACGGGAAGCGTTAAGCAATATCTGCTTTTTCGACCAGCTTATTTCCTGCATCGCGTAGGGTGACAGCAGCACATGCTGACCAGGCCACCAATTCCTGGTATCGATGATCAGATAGCGAATGCCCCAGACTTCATCCTCGAGCAGATGTTTTCGAGATGGCCGATGGCTCCATTGCTCGCCTGAACGTCATAGCCAGTGACCTCGGAAAGGCTACGCAGGTGCGGGTCGTGGCCCTCCAAAGGCGACCGAACGCTCGTCTCCGCGACCGCCTGCTCGGCCACGTCCGGCGCCATTGCATTCGGGCCGAAGTAGCTGCTGCCCCAGACCGGGTCCCAGCCATAGTAATCGTAAAGATTGATTTCATGCTGCCGCGAGACCGGCTGATCTCGGCTGATATCGGGACTGGCTTCGACCCGTGCTTTCGTCAGCTTTACCGGAAGCACGCGCCGGATGTAGTCCGCCCGCCCGATCGCCGAGGGATGAATCAGCACCAGGCGTCCTGTCAGCCAGCTGCCGGCATCGACCACCAGCCAGCGGACCTTCCAGGTCCGGTCATCGAACAGGAAATCGCTGACGGTCCCGATCGCGCCGTCGTTGGCCACGATCTCGTATCCCTTGAGCGCTGATCCAACCTGCAACATGAAACCATCCCTCTATCGACATCTGGCCAGGCGGCTACTCGTCCCATCGCAGGAACAAGCCGACATCACCCGGCTTACCCCCCGGAAAATCAAGCACGCGAGCCGACAAATCGAATCCGTGCGGTCGAAGTGCCGTATGCCACCGATTGTAAACGTCCGCCGCTTCGCCCCGAAGGGTTTGGGGCCATGCGGGATTCGGGGGATTGTTGATCGCACGCGAGTCATCTGTGCACAGATCGCTAGGGAAGCGCAGCAAGAGGAATTGCTTCTCGCCGAGCGTCGCGGCCTTTCGCGCCCGGTCAATCAACTCATTCCAGGCGGCATTGCTGATCTTGCCTGCGATCATCGCCTTGACCTGCTGCCGCCGTTCTTCTGCGACTTCCCTCTTCAGGTCTTCGTCGATTTGAACTTGCTCCTTTTGGAACACTTTCTCGAATCCCCGAAACGAGTCGGCGGATGGGTCGATTGACGGTGACTCATGCACCGCGACGGTAGTTTCGGTCATATATCAATCCTCGCTTTGACCCTTCGATGCCAGCCAGTGGCCTGATGATCGAACGTTGGTTGGCCTCGGATCCGTAGGTGCCTTCAGAACGACACCATCAGCGACGAGGATGATCGCTGGCGGCATATGCACATCGCCAACCACGTTGCGGATCGCCCGAACCAGGTCCTGTTCCAAAAACGGCTTATGCAATACTGTTGCACCTTGTCCATTGCGACTCACGGGCGCGCCGCTGATGAATACACACGGAACCGACGCGGTGAGTAGAATTCGCTCTACCGCGGAAGCCCCGCTTCCCTCGCGCAAGTGTTCATCGACAATCATCAAACCCGGCTTGCAACTTGTTGCCATCGCCACCGCATCTTCCTCGGTGGCGGCGATCGCGCAGACCCGATAGCCCATGTCTTGAAGCATCTCGGCCAGAAGCATGGCTATGATCGCATCATCCTCGACAACCAGGACACTAAGCGCTGCCATCACTAGTCTGCCGAAGGTCAGAGGATTGCGATGTCATTCTCGACGCTGGTCGCACCGGGCGCAGCCCAGGCGGTCGCCCAGACCACCTGGCGATCATGTGTGAGCGCACCGTTCCAGTCAGGCGAACACGACCACCATCCGCTCTAACGGTCACCGTTTCGTCGTCCACCAGCCATGACCGGCGCAACGCGTGCCTGATCTTGTCGCTGATGTCGGAAACATCGACCGTGGGCTTTACCACGAGATGGTTGGATATGCCGCTGACCCCGTGCAGCCGGGCTATGTCCTGTTCGGCGGCCTGTTTCTGATAATACCACGGCACCTGGCCGGTCAGCGTAATCCAGCCTTGTTCGACCTTCACCGTAATCGCATCTGGTGGCACCGACGTGTCCCACGCCAATCGTTCTAGCGCGGCGGCCGCGATATCGTCGTCGTGGCGTATCCGCTCAAACGGAAGTTCGACCTTGATTTCCTCCGCCACCGCCTTCACGCCCCTGACGCGGCGCGTCGCTTTCTCCGCCGCATACTTCTCCGCGAAGCTCTCGACATGTCCGGTAAGGGTCACAATCCCGGCGTCCGCGGTGACGCCGATATGGCCGGCGACGACACTCGGCTCCCAGTCCAGCTCCGCCAACACGGCCTGCTGCAATTGCTTATCGAATGGCATGGTGTCCTCCCAAGGGCTTCGAACCGTCTCCGGCGCGTGCCGAGTTTTAGTTATACTGACGACCAGCCCGTCGCTGCAGCCTCGGAAACTACTCAGCGGCCGGCTTGTGCCTGATCAATACAGTCAGGAGTCGCTCAAAAACCTTACAGGTGTTAAACTTGTCGCTTATCGCGCGCTGAAATCGCTGGTGCCGATCGAAAGAACCACGCATGCCAGAAAGCCGGACGGATCACGCCGATGCAGTTCCACCGGCCCAGCGGCTTCTTGCAAGCGGGGCGCCCGTCGATACCGCTGCATTCCCGATTATCGGGATTGGCGCGTCCGCCGGCGGGCTCGATGCGTGCCGGAAATTTTTAGCCGCCCTGCCAGCCAATTGCGGCATGGCCCTCATCCTGATCCAGCACCTCGATCCAACCCATGAAAGCATGATGGCGGATCTGCTGGCCAGCCACACGTCAATGACCGTGCTGCAGGCGACCGAGGGCCTACCGCTGCAGACCGAGCATCTCTACATCATACCCCCTGGAACCTATCTGTCGGTTGTGGACGGCGCCCTGCACCTCTCCCAGCCCCAGGCTCGCCACGGTGCCCGCCTGCCGTTCGATTTTCTGTTGCAATCAATGGCGACCGCCTGCGGGGCCCGCGCCATTTGTCTGATTCTCTCGGGCACTGGCGCGGATGGCAGCCTCGGCCTGAGCACCGTGAAGCAAAAGGGTGGTCTGGTGATCGCGCAGGATCCCGAGGAAGCCGGCTTCGGCGGCATGCCACGAGCCGCCATCATGACCGGCGACGTCGATTGCGTTCTGCCAGTGGGCAAAATTCCAGAGCTGCTGGCGAAGCACCTGCTCCGCACCTCGGATGCGCGAAGAAAAGTGCTCGCGCAGGATGCGGCCGAGGCACGATTGCCTGAAATCATTGATCTTTTGCGCGCCAAAACCGCCCACGATTTCACGCTCTACAAACCAGGAACGCTTCAGCGACGGATAGAGCGGCGCATGATCATGGCACCGGGCGGCGTCACCGACGTCAATCGCTATATCCAGATCCTGCGCAGCGACCCGAACGAACTCGCCCTCCTCGCAAAGGACCTCCTGATCAACGTCACCGGCTTCTTCCGCGATCAACAGGTCTTCGATCTCCTGGCGGCGAAGATCATCCCCGATTTGGTCCACAGTCACGCCCCCAACAAGCCGATCCGGATCTGGATAGCCGGTTGCAGCACGGGTGAGGAAACATACTCCCTCGCCATGCTGTTCCGCGAGGAAATCACCGCCGCCAAGCTTGACATCAAGCTTCAGGTGTTCGCCTCCGATGTTGATCCCGATGCAGTCGCCAGCGCGCAAGAGGGCTGTTATCCGGGCACCATCGAGACAGATATCTCGGCCGCTAGGCTTGCTCGTTTCTTCTCGAAGGAAGAACAACGTTATCGTGTCTCGCCCGAGCTACGCGCTTCGGTGGTATTCACGGTGCAGGATGTGCTGTCCGATCCACCGTTCTCTCGCATCGATTTCGTCTCGTGCCGAAATCTGCTGATCTATCTGCGCCCCGAAGCACAGATCAAGATTCTGGCGGTGTTTGACTTCGCCTTACGCGAGGATGGCATTCTGTTGCTCGGAACATCGGAGACCGCGGACGCGGCCGACGACCGGTTCAAGATTGTGTCCAAGCCGGAGCGTGTCTATCGCCACATTGGCCATGGCCGCCCAGCGGACTTTGGATTTCTTCGCGGCACCAGCGATGGCGTGCGGGCACCCGTTCGGGCGGCCCAAGGCGCGGCACCGTCACGCCAGGCGATCCTCGCGGAACTGTGCCGGCGCATGGTGATGGACACCTACGCGCCGGCCGCGGTTCTCATCAACCATAAGCACGAATGCCTGTATTCGCTTGGCCCGACAGACCGCTTCCTGCGCGTCGTGCCCGGACACCCCTCGCAGGATCTGCTCGCCATGGCTCGGCAGGGCGTGCGCACCAAGCTTCGCTCCGCGATCCAGCGGGCCGCGCAGGAGAACACCCGCGTCACGATTACGGGCGGCCGGACCAGCGAGCAGGGCTATCCCGGAACGTTCAGCATTGCGGTGCAGCCTTTCCGCAGCGTGGGTGAGGAACTGTTCCTGATATGCTTCGTCGACGACCCGAAAACCGGACCAGCCCCCTACAAATCAGTCGTCGCAAACGACGTGCCGCGCGTCGCCGAACTGGAACAGGAGCTGGAAGCAACCCGAACCGAACTGCAAGGCGCCATCCATAACCTGGAGTTTTCCGGCGAAGAGCAAAAGGCAATCAACGAAGAAGCCTTGTCGGTGCAGGAGGAATACCAATCCACCAATGAGGAGCTGTTGACGTCGAAGGAGGAACTGCAGTCGCTAAATGAGGAATTGACCGCGCTGAACAGCCAGTTGCAGGAGACATTGGAGCGGCAGCGCACGACCGCCAATGATCTGCAGAACGTGCTGTACAGCACCGATGTCGCGACGCTGTTCCTGGACAGGAGTCTGAACATCCGGTTTTTCACGCCGACGACGAAGGCGCTGTTCGCGATCATCCCCAGCGACATCGGGCGTCCGCTGTCGGATCTGAGCTCGTTGGCCATGGATGATACTCTGGTGATCGATGCCGCCACGGTTCTGCGGACCCTGGAACCGGTGGAGCGCGAGATTGAAGCGCGAAACGGCACCTGCTTCATCCGCCGCGTGCTACCCTATCGTACCCAGAACGACGGTGTGGAAGGCGTTGTCATCACCTTCGCCGACATCACCGAGCGGCGGCATGTGGCCGATGAACTGCAGGTCGCGAAGCGACAGGCCGATCAAGCCAACGCCGCCAAATCGCGCTTCCTGGCGGCTGCAAGCCACGACCTGCGCCAGCCACTGCAGACCCTGGCTCTGGTCCAGGGACTGCTGGCAAAGAATGTCGAAACGGAAAAGGCGAAAAGGCTGCTCACGCGGCTGGATGAGACGCTGGGCGCGATGTCGGGAATGTTGAACACATTACTCGATATCAATCAGATCGAAGCCGGGACGGTCCACGCCGAGATCACCAGTTTTCCAGTCGCCGGTCTGTTGGAGCAGTTGGGCGATGAGTTTATCTACCACGCCCAGGCAAAGGGCCTTGCCCTTCGGGTCGTCCAGTGTGGCCTGTGGATCAGCAGCGATCCTCGTCTGCTGGAGCAGATGATCCGCAATCTGCTTTCGAATGCACTAAAATACACCCGGCATGGCAAGATCCTGCTGGGTTGCCGCCGGCACAAGGGAAAGCTGAGCATCGAAGTCTGGGACACCGGAATCGGCATTCCCGATGATCAGCTTCAAGCGATCTTCGAGGAGTATCATCAGCTCGACAACGCCGCCAGGGAACGCAGCCGCGGTCTGGGTCTCGGCCTTTCCATCGTGCACCGGCTGGGCGCGCTTCTCGGTCATCAGGTCCGGGTGCAATCACGTTCCGGCAGCGGGTCGGTCTTTTCCGTCGCAGTGAAGCTCCCACCCGAACCCGCTTCGCCGTCCAGGCACCAGCGACTCCTGGCGGAAAAGGGGAATGGGAAATCCCGCCACACAGGCTCGATCCTCATCGTCGAAGACGATCCGGACGTGCGCGAACTTCTGGAGATTTTCCTCCGCGACGAGGGCCATGAGGTCGCGACGGCTTATGACGGCGTCACGGCGCGGGATCTCGTCGCGGGCGGGATGGCACGGCCTGACCTTATACTTGCGGATTACAATCTGCCGAACGGCATGAATGGCCCGGAGGTGGCCACGCTGCTACGGGAGGAGCTTGGTCGTCCGGTCCCGACCATCATCCTGACCGGCGACATATCGACCGCGATTTCAAGCAAGGTGGCACTGCAGGACTGTGTACTGCTCAACAAGCCGGTCAAGCTGAAGGAACTGGTGCAGGCGATCCAACGTCTACTACCGCTGTCACGGGCCGCGGTTCAGGCGCGTGTGCCGCGGCCGGGCGAAGTTCCCGGCAACAGCGGACCGCCGGTCATTTTCATCGTCGACGACGATGACGGTATTCGCCGGGCAATCCGCGCCGTGCTGGAAGACGACAATAGAGCCGTTGAAGATTATGAGAGTTGCGAGGCGTTCCTGACGGCATTTCATCCCGGTCGGGAGGCTTGCCTTGTGATCGACGCTTATCTTCCCGGCATGGATGGCCTGACACTGCTGCGGCGGCTGCACGACGCGGGCCATGGCCTGCCGGCCATCATGATAACCGGCAACAGCGACGTTCAGATCGCGGTCGAGGCCATGAAGCAAGGGGCATCCGACTTTATCGAGAAGCCGATCAGCCGCGGCGAACTTCTAGCCAGTGTCGATCGGGCTCTGGAACAGTCCCGGGATTCCGAAAAGCTGTCGGCATGGCGGCAGGATGCGGCGGGCCACATCGCTGGGCTGACGCCACGGCAGCATCAGGTCATGGAGATGGTTCTCGCCGGCCATCCCAGCAAGATAATCGCCGCGGACCTTGGCATCAGTCAGCGCACAGTCGAAAATCATCGAGCTGCGATCATGACAAAAACCGGCACCAGGTCACTGCCGGCATTGGCTCGGTTGGCGCTGGTCGCGGCTGCGAGCAATGAGCATGGCATTATTAGGTAGCTTTCAGCTTAAGACCCCACCCGTGCCGGCGGATGCTGCGGCGGGTGCAGCGCCCCGAACTGACGGGCTGACCGGATGCACAACAAGACTCATTCGATCCGATCGGTAACCATACGCCAGCCTTCAGGGCAAGATGAGACTTGGCTTGACTGCCAATATCAGCCGCTCATCCGCCTTAACCGCTCCAGGGCCACAAATGAGACTTCCCCCGAAGCCCTCGATCATGTCTCAATCGCCACCAAGCATGCTTCGGCGGCTCGGCCCGGGATTGATCACTGGCGCCGCCGATGACGATCCGAGCGGTATAGCAACCTATAGTCAGGTCGGGGCGCAGTTCGGGTATGGCTTGGCCTGGACCATGCTGTTCAGCCTTCCATTCATGATCATCATCCAGGAGATCAGTGGCCGCATTGGATGTGTGACCGGACGAGGCATCTCGGACAACTTGCGGCGCCACTACAGCCCTTGGCTGGCCCGATCCGTCGTTCTGCTACTACTGGTCGCCAACACGATCAACCTGGGCGCTGATCTCGGCGCGATGGGAGCCGCACTGCGTCTCCTTCTTGGCGGTAGCGCACGCCTTTACACCGTTGGCTTCGGCATACTCTGCGTCGTAGCCGAAATCTTTATTACCTACGCCGTCTACGCAGGTCTGCTGAAATGGTTGACCGTGTCCCTGTTCGCATACGTTGCCGTGGTCTTCACCGTGCATGTTCCGTGGCGACGGGCGTTGTTTGCCACGGTCGTGCCAAATCTGGTGCTGGACGCGGATCACGCGATGGCGCTGGTAGCCGTTCTCGGCACCACGATCAGCCCGTATCTGTTCTTCTGGCAGTCGGCCCTGGAGGTCGAGGATCGTCTGCGTCGCGGAACTCCGCCGCTTTGCGTGACGCCCGGAATCGCGACACCGCAGTTCAAGCGTATCCGGACCGACACCGTCGTCGGCATGGGCGTTTCAAACCTGATCGCCATCTTCATCATTTTTGCAACTTCGGCGACCCTGAATGCCAGCGGCGTGACGGATATCCAAACCTCGTCACAGGCGGCGAATGCACTGCGTCCGATCGCGGGAGAGTTCACCTTCGCGGTCTTCGCGACCGGTATCATCGGCACCGGGCTGCTAGCAGTTCCGGTCCTGGCGGGTTCGAGTGCCTATGCTTTGTCCGAGGCGTTCAAGTGGCGGCATGGCCTGGATCGTCGCCTTTTACAGGCGAAGTCGTTCTATGCCACAATCGCGGTGTCGACCATGGTGGGCGTCGGATTGAACTTCACACGGTTGGACCCGGTCAAAGCACTCTATTGGAGCGCGGTCGTCAATGGCGTGCTCGCGGCGCCTGTGATGACCGTGATCATGCTCATAGCCGGCAATGGCCGCATCATGGGGCGCCTTACTCTCTCGCTTCCAATGCTCATCGGCGGCTGGCTTGCAACCGCCGTGATGCTCGTCGCGAGCATCGGCTTCTTCATTCTTTGAAAGCATCACCGCTACAATACTTGCACGGGGGCACCTTCGAATCAACTCGTACGCGAACCCGCGATCACTGGGTTGGCGTACGGCGAACACCTCATTTATTAGTTCATATACTTAATCAGACAACCTTATTTTCTTGCTGCTGTTCTATAAGCCGTCGCTTGTCAGCATATCCGGCGTGGCGTTCCAGAGGTCAATTACCCTCGTCTCGGGATGGCTCGGATCAAAACCCAGGATGCTGAGCGATGCCGTGCCGAACATGAAATGGCATGATTCAGCAACCGATAATTCGAGCCATCGGATGGCAAATGCACGCGAGAACTGACCGTGCGAAAACAGTGCGACGTTTCCATGCTGTGTGCAAAGATGAGCAATAAGCTGATCGGCGCGGTCGGATACTTGTCCAGGCGTCTCTCCATTCGGACAACCGTCGCGGAAGACGTTCCAATCTGGCCGGTCCTTGTGAATGTCCTGGGACCGCCGGCCTTCATAATCGCCATAGTTCAATTCGGCCAGATCCGGTTCCACCTCCGCCGCCGCCCCGAGTCCGCTCAATTCGCAGGTCCGCCGGGCGCGTTGCAGCGGGCTGGTGAGCACCTGAACAAACTGGACATGACTGAGCCATGGGATGAGTGCGCGTGCTTCGTCCTCACCGCGCGTGGTCAGGGGAAGGTCTGTCCGACCGGTGTGCTGGCCGGACAGCGACCACTCGGTTTCGCCGTGCCGGATGACGTAGAACCGAAGCGTCATGTCTTTTCCATTGCGGCGGAATACTCACCGTTCAACGCAGCCAGGTTGCACTTGGCCCGATGCAACAAGGCCTGCTGCGCTGCCGGAACGTTGGCATCCTGACCGTGCCATACATCCAAGGCGGGATGCTGGATCGCGCGGGCAAACGAGAATGCAAGCGCCCACGGCAGCCGAAATTTCGGCGACCTGGCCAGCAAGTTCATGGCATTCAAACGGGCAGAGGCCAGTTCACCAGACTGGCCGCCGGAGAGGAATGCAATTCCGGGAACCGAGGCGGGCACGACGCGCAGAAGACATTCGACCGTGGCCTCCGCCACTTCGTCCAGGTTGTCCTGCCTGTGACAGGTCAATCCTGCGAGCACCATGTTGGGCTTCAGGATCATCCCCTCCAGCATCACCCGTTGCGCGTAAAGCTGGTCGAACACGTTATGCAATACCTCTTCGGTCACCACACGACACTGCCTCTGAGTGTGTTCGCCATCCATGAGGACTTCCGGTTCAACGATGGGAACCAGCCCGGTTTCCTGGCACAGCGAAGCGTACCGGGCCAAGGCCTGCGCGTTAGCCTCGATGCAACCGCGGCTGGGGATCCCGTCGCCCACAGCGATCACCGCGCGCCATTTGGCGAAACGAGCACCCATTTGAAAGTATCCCTTCAGGCGCTCACGTAACCCGTCGAGCCCTTCCGTGATCTTCTCTCCGGGATGCCCCGCCAGATCCTTGGCGCCGACATCGACCTTGACGCCGGGGATGATACCAGAATCGACAAGTATTTTGACGAATGGTGTCCCGTCTTTCTTCGTCTGACGGATCGTTTCATCATAAAGGATCGTCCCGCTGATCGTTTCACTGAGACCGGGCGCAGTGATGATCAGCTCCCGGTAGGCGCGGCGGGCGTCCTCGGTCTGGGGAATGCCCGCCGCCGCAAATCGTTTGTTACAGGTTGCATTGCTTTCGTCCATCGCCAGCAGGCCCTTGCCGCCGGCGACCAACCTTCTCGCGATGTTGCGAAGATCTGTCATGCGGAACTGCCCCATTTCCAGTCCCTGATCTCCGGCAGGTCCCGCCCGTGCTTGTCGATGTAAATCTTGTGCTCGATCAGCTTGTCGCGGACCATCTGCTTCAGATAGTCGCCCTTGCCACCGAGTCCCGGCACGCGGTCCACGACGTCCTGCACCAGATGGAAGCGGTCGAGGTCGTTCTGCACACGCATGTCGAAGGCGGTTGTGATGGTGCCTTCTTCCTTGTAACCCCGGACATGGAGGTTGCGGTTGGTGCGCCGGTACGTCAGGCGGTGAACCAGCCACGGATAACCATGGAAGCCAAAGATGATGTGCTTGTCAGTCGTGAAGATCGAGTTGTAGTCCTGATCGCTCAGACCGTGCGGGTGCTCGCTAGCCGACTGCAGCCGCATCAGATCAACGACGTTAACGACCCGGATTTTCAGTTCGGGCAGATGCTGGCGAAGGATGGATACAGCCGCCAGAACTTCCAGCGTCGGCGTGTCTCCGCAGCACGCCATCACTACGTCCGGCTCACTACCCTGGTCGTTGCTGGCCCACTGCCAGATGCCAAGTCCTTCCGTGCAATGAATAACCGCGGCATCCATGTTCAGCCATTGCGGCAATGCATGTTTGCCGGCGACCACCACGTTGACGTAATTCCGGCTGCGCAGGCAGTGGTCGAAGACCGATAGAAGACAATTGGCATCAGGCGGCAAGTAAACCCGCACGACGTCGGCCTTCTTGTTTATGACGTGGTCAAGGAAGCCCGGATCCTGATGGGTGAATCCGTTGTGGTCCTGTTGCCACACGTGGGAGGCGAGCAGGTAGTTCAGCGAAGAGATCGGCCGGCGCCAGGCCAATTCCCGCGTGACCTTCAGCCATTTCGCGTGCTGGCTGAACATCGAGTCGACGATGCGAATGAAAGCCTCATAGCTGTTGAAGAGCCCGTGGCGGCCTGTGAGAAGGTATCCCTCTAGCCAACCCTGGCACTGGTGTTCACTGAGCATAGAGTCGAGCACCTGCCCGGTCGGCGCCAGGAATTCGTCATTGGGGGCCTCGCGCGCGTCCCACTGGCGGTTGGTTACCTCAAAGACCGCACCCAGCAGATTCGACAACGTCTCGTCTGGGCCGAATATGCGGAAATTCCGTTCGGCGACGTTCAGTTTGGCCGTGTCACGCAGGAACTGGCCCAGCACCATCGTGTCCTGTGCATCCACAACGCCCGGCGAAGGGACTGTTACGGCATGCAAATGAAAGTCCGGCATCCGCAGGTCGTGCAGCAGAAGGCCGCCATTGGTATGGGGATTGGACCCCATCCGCCGATCGCCCTTCGGCGCCAACTCGGCCAGTTCCGGGATCAGTTGGCCAGTGTCATCGAACAGTTCCTCGGCGCGGTAGCTTTTCATCCAGGCCTCAAGCTGCGCAACATGCTCGGGATGGTCGGGGTCCACGAGCAGCGGCACTTGATGAGCGCGGAACGTACCCTCGACCTGCAAGCCGTCGACCTCTTTCGGCCCCGTCCAGCCTTTCGGCGACCGAAGGACAATCATTGGCCAACGCGGCCGCGGCGCATCATTCCGATCGCGTGCGTTTTGTTGGATCAGTCGGATGTCTTCAATGGCCTTATCCATGGTCGCGGCCATAAGCCGATGCATCGTGTCCGGATCGTCACCTTCCACGAAGTAGGGGGTCCAGCCGCAGCCCTGGAAATATTGCTCCAGCTCCTGATGCTCTATCCGTGACAGAACCGTCGGATTGCTGATCTTAAAGCCATTCAGGTGAAGGATCGGCAGTACGGCCCCATCGGTCGCCGCACTGAGGAATTTGTTCGACTGCCATGCAGTCGCCAGTGGTCCGGTTTCAGCCTCGCCGTCGCCGATGACGCAAGCGACGATCAGACCGGGATTGTCAAAAGCCGCCCCGAACGCATGACTGAGCGAATACCCGAGTTCACCACCTTCATGAATCGACCCTGGGGTGGTCGGCGCCACGTGGCTAGAAATGCCGCCCGGAAAGGAGAACTGCGTGAACAGCTTTTTCAGTCCGGCTTCGTCCTGGGTGACGTTCGGATAAACCTCGCTCCACGTGCCCTCAAGATAGGTCTGGCCGACGATCGCCGGGCCACCGTGACCAGGACCCGCGACGTAGAACATGTCCAGGTCATACTTCTTGATGACACGGTTCAAATGCACATAGATGAAGTTCTGGCCTGGGGTTGTGCCCCAATGCCCAACCACTAACGGTTTTACATGATCAAGCGTCAAGGGCTCGCGCAGCAACGGATTATCGTACAAATAAATCTGTCCAACCGACAGATAGTTGGCCGCCCTCCAGTAGGCGTCCATCCGACGAAGTTCGTCTGACTCAAGCGCCCCCTGCCTGTCGGGAAACACTTTGCCATCGGGGCGAGTCGAAGAATCTCGGGTTACGACGGGTAAGTCCATTTCTCGTGACTCCTTATGTGTGTCGTGTGACGCATCAACTGTGCGAAACCGCGGCTGCATTGGCGTGCCAGCGGTCCAAGGCAGCGCAATCGGCGAGGGCGCCGGCCGAGACCTTGCCTGCTACCACTATAGTGGCCGACCGATCGCTCGGGGCAGACTCGGAAACTACTCATACCGGCGCACGCCGATGGGTGCGCAAGCCGCCGTCAGGTGACAGCCAACGGATCGCAAGCGATAGCAGCAAAGCGCGTGGTGCCCGCTGCCGACAGCTCGCCGCCCTTCGCCTCTGCTAATCCGTTTCGAGAAGCGATCCCTTCGTTGTCTCATTCAACCCGAATACACGGGTTGTGCCGCTCACGAATTGGTAGGTCTTATCCGCAACGCACAATGCGATTGGCGCTGCGTCGCGATCATCCCCACGGACCGTGAGGGCGTCGCGCGTGAGTTCCAGATCGATTGAATGCCCACGATAGCGGATGTGCATCTCGAAGCGCTGCATTTCCGGCGGCAATTCGGGATTTAACCGCAGAACGTCCCCCTTGACCTCGATGCCCGTGGAGACGCGCAGCACCTGATCAACGGTGCCCGCCATGGCTCCAAGGTGCACGCCTTCCGCGGTGGTTCCGTGCTGGATGTCAGCGACATCGCTTTGCAGCGCCTCGGCGAAGAAGGCCATGGCACTTTGCCGGTCGGAACGCGCCAACACCCAGGCATAGACCACACGGCACAGCGTAGACCCGTGCGACGTGCGCGCTGCATAGTAGGCGACGTTCTTCGGTATTGTGTCGTAGTCAGGCGGATAACCCAAGCGAGTGAGCAGCTCGCCAAGTTCCTCCGATGAGAACAGATAAAACAACATGACGACGTCGGCCTGCTTCGACAGCTTGTAGCGGTTCGGGCTGTCATTCTCCGCCTCCAGAATGAGATCGAGGCGCTGGATGTCGCCATATCGCGCACGGTAGTTCTGCCAATCGAGCTCCCGCAGCGCGCCATAGCCCTCGAACTGGCTGATGATGCCGTCATCATGAAACGGCACATACATCCTGCGACTAATGTCATCCCACCGCGAGATCTCCTCCGCGGATATGTCAAACCGCGCCGTGAGCTCGGCACGCCGCATCCCCGACAGCAGGTTGAGCACCTCCATGGCCCGGCATAACACCCATACGGCCATGACGTTCGTATAGGCGTTATTGTTGACGCCGGGCGTCGCTGCATCCGGGTAGGCGTCGTGAAACTCGTCTGGGCCCATCACCCCGCGGATTTCGTAACGTCCGCGCTCGTCGTCAAAGACCGCAATGCTGGACCAGAAAAGCGCGACTTCCAGCAGCAGCTCGGCACCGTAGAAGTCCAAAAACTCGGTATCACGCGTGACCTGAAAGTACTGCCACACGTTGTAGGCCACGGCACATCCCACATGACGCTCGAGATAGGAATTGTCACGCACCCAGCGCTTCGACCGCGGATTGAGATTGAGGGTATCAGTCTCCTCCTGTCCGTCGCTGCCGCTCTGCCAGGGAAACATCGCTCCCCTAAATCCGGCGGCTTTGGCGGCCACGCGCGCTTCGCCCAGGCGGCGATAGCGGTATATCAGCAGCGCCCGAGTGATCTCCGGTAAGCGGTAGTTGAAGAACGGGAAGATGAAGAGCTCGTCCCAGAAGATGTGACCCTGGTAGGCCTCTCCCGTCCAACCACGCGCAGGGATGCCCGTGTCGAGGCCTATGGAATGAAGGGAAGCGGTTTGCAGCAGATGAAACATGTTCAGCCGGAGCAGCATCGACAGGTTCAGCGTGGCGGCGGGACCGGTATGCTGGATACGCACGTCGAACCGGTTCCACAAATTCTTCCAGGCCAGCAAATGATCTGCCTTCAGCACATCGAATCGGGGGGCCCGTGCGACGGCTCTTCTCGCCGCCAGCCCGCATTCCGAAATCGCGTTGTCCCGCGACGTATAGAGAGAGACCAGCTTCTCCACTGCCAAGGTCTCGCCCTGCTTCATATCGACGGTCGTTTCATGACCGATATAGCCAGGCTCTTTAATGACCCGGCGCTGCATCTCGGCAACCCGGCCATCGAGGAACATTTGCGTTCTTGCTACCTGAGCGACAACGACATGCGACTGGGAGGCTCGCACCAGCAGGCAGATGGCATCCTCTCCAACGGCCTCGGCAGCCTGTGGCTGCAGGTGGTTTCCGTTATATTGTAGATACAGCTTTGCGCCGGCGTTGACGACCCGTCCATCGATGGCCGAACGGACGGTCACGGCCCCAGACCAGTTTTCCGCCGTCAGCACCAGATCCAGCGCGCCCAGATGCATATCATGCATCGACACGAAGCGGCGCTCCCGCAACCGGCTCCGCCGCCCCTGGTGGTCCTCGAAGTGTATATTGCGCAACAGCAAACCATGTCGCAAATCAAGTTCCTGGCGATAGGATAAAATAGTAACGCTTGCGAACCCGAACCAGCCGTCGTCGCCGATGCGAAATTCTAGCGCGAGCCAGTTCGGGAAATTGACTAGATCCTCGTTCTCGACGACGCGGCCAGCGATATCAGTCCGCAGCCGGTTGTAGCCGCCGGCCAAATAGGTCCCCGGATAATGCACGCCATCCGCCACCGCCCACGTCGCGGCCGCACGCGTGGCGAAATAACCGTTCCCCAAAGTGCACAGGGCTTCACGGATTCCTTCCTTGGCCGGATCAAACTCGTCGAACACCAGTGACCATGCCGGAGCAGGCTCCGCCGCCACACCGATCTGTCCTCGGCTTTGCGCGACGTCATTGGCTCCGTCGGTGCGCATCGTCTCAGACCGACGCGGGATAGCGGACTAGCGGGCGGGACTGGCTCGTCGGGCTTTTCATTGGGACCGAAATAGAAGCGGCGGAGCCGAGTTGGTTTGGTTCGCCGCCCACGATTACGCTTATCGGCTCGCCGGCTTCCAGCGTGGCCTCGATAGTCTGCTGTCTTTGGTCGATCCTGACTTTGAGGCCGCGTCCGCGCCACTGTACCCGGAAAGCCATGCTGTCCCAGCCGGCCGGAAGGTGTGGGTCGATCGCCACGCCCTCGTCGCGCAACGACAGCCCGGCGAAGCCAAACACCGCGAGCATCCAGAGGCCGCCCAGCGCCGCGATATGAATGCCGCCATCGGCCTCCACATGTGTCTCCGAGAGATCAATCGCCGCCGTCTGACGAAAGAAGCGCAGCGCCATCTCGGTATCGCCCAACCGAGCGGCAACAAGCCCATGCATGGCGGGGCTCAATGAACTGCCGTGGCTGCATCGAGGCTCGTAGTAGCGGAAGTTTCTTGCCACCGAATCGCGCGGAAATTCTTCGGGCAATAGTCCAAGCAGAGCGACGACGTCAGCCTGTTTGAGGACCTGTGATGCTTGCGTGCGCTCTCGTCCAAGGATCACATCCATTGGGACCGTGCGGCCCGCATAGTCCTTCAGCTCGATTGGTTCCCTTGTGAAATAGCCGGCGAACTGCTCAAAAAGTCCCGTCTTGGGGTCGAGACCAGTCGCGATCACTGTGGCAACGTGCAGCCATTGGTCCAGTTCGGCGTCCTTCAGCCCCAGACGGCTGGCAAGCGTCGCCCATCGTGAAGGCCAACGCTCGCGCAGCAGTGCGGCGACCTCAAGGGCGCGGTGGATATTCCAGCGCGCCATGACGTTTGTGTAGGCATTGTCGTCGATCTGTTCGTGATACTCGTCCGGCCCGATGACACCCCGGATATGACAATGACCATCGGTCGCGGGTTGAGCACGGCTAGCCCAGAATCGGCCGGTTTCAAGCAAGATTTCAGCACCCGCATCGAGCAGGAAAGCCGCATCCCCAGTCCCCTGCCAGTACTGCCAGACAGCGTACGCGACGTCGGCGCTGATGTGTTGCTCTTGCTTGCCGCACAGCACGTCGACGAGCTGGTGATCCGGACCGATCACTTGATCCGGCGTCATTTCCGCGCCGGTATCGGCAGATTCCCAGGCATAGAGCGCGCCGCGCCAGCCCATCCCGGCGGCTTTCGCTCGTGCGCCTTCGAGCGTACGGAACCGATACATCAGTAGCGCGCGTGCTGCTTCAGGCCACGTTAGAATATAGAATGGAAGCAGGAAGATCTCGGTGTCCCAGAACACATGGCCATGATAGTCGGAGCCGGTCAACGCGCGGGCACCGATTGAGACACGCTCGTCGTTCGGATTGGCTGCGCTGTTTAGGTGATAGACGGCGAACCGCAACGCGCGCCGTGCGCTCGCGTCGCCATCGACTTCGATATCGCTGCTGTGCCAGCGGTTCGCCCAGGCCGCCTGATGTGCCATGACGACGCCGCGCCAACCCACATGTTGAGCTAAACCGAGCTTCTCGCGGGCCTGCAGGCCTGGATCATGGTCCGGTGTGTCGCCGCGCACGATGGCGACGCAACGCTGGAAACAGATGACCTGTCCAGGGCGGGTTTTCCAACTCCAGGACCATCTCAACGGGCCGAGAGCGGTCGGTGGAACATCTCGATCGTCGATTTGAAGCGACGACGCCGCTGCCATGGCGAGACGCTTCCCCGAATGCGAGGTGTGCCAAATGCCAAGATCCTGGTCGAACCGGTCGGCTACAAGTCCGAGTTCTACCCCTTCGAACGACGCTTCGAAAGTGGCATCGATCTCACCCTGTTCGATCTCCACTTGAATCAGTTGCAACCCGATCGCGCGGTCATCGACCGATACAAGCCGCGAGGTCCGCACATGAAAGCCGAGGTTCGGCGGGTGAAAATGTCGACCTTCGCTGAGCAGTAAGCCGCGCCTCATGTCGAGCGTCATATGGTGTGACGACATATCGCCCGGATGGTGCAGCAGCGGGCTGCCCGCCAGCAGGATGCGCACCCGCAACCAGTCGGCGGCCGGGACGAGACCTCTGGTGGCGTGTCCCGCACCGGAAGCATCGAAGAGCCCGGCAACATAGGTCCGAGCTGGAACAACCCAACGCTCGCCCCTGGTGGTCGACCGTGCGCCCCTTATGCCGAGCAAACCGTTGCTGATCGCGAAGCGCGATTCAACGCTGTTCTCACGAAGCGGATCGTAGCCATCCACGCTGAAGATCCAGTCCGGGTCAGCGGTCGGGGCCTGGACCGGATCCATGGAGTCGATCGCGGTCATACCGCCCGCCCGCATAGCCGGCCGTCAACCAACGCCTCGACGGCCACGTCATCCAGACTTGTTACCACGAGCTCCGCTCCCGCCGTCCGCAGCGATGCCACGTCGCTGTTCCGGGCGACGCCGAGCGCCATCATGTTGCCTGCGCGAGCTGCCTGGACGCCGGCTGGGGCATCCTCGATGACGAAACAATGGAAAGGATCAATATGCAGTTCGGCGGCAGCCATCAGAAAGATCGCCGGATCGGGCTTGCCCCTCGGCAAGTCCCGCCCGCAGACATTGGCGCTGAACACGTCGAGCAGGCTTTGACCGGAGCCGAGATGGATCAACCGCATCATTCCGTTAGCGTTTTTGGAGGACGATGCCACCGCCATGGGCCAGCCCAACCCGGCCAATGCCTGAACGAAACGGACCGCGTCCGGGAACGCAGCAACGCTTCCCTCCTCGATCAACGCCTCCAGCCGCTTCTGCTTGCGGTCGGCATAGCGCACGACCTGGTGCTCGACATCCTTCACGCCCAGCGCCTCAAGCGCGGCGCGCGCTCCACTCATGCGCGGCTTCCCGGCGACAACCCGCTGATAGAGTGCCGTCGTGAACAGTGCCGGATCGGCGAATCCGGCCAGTGCTTCCCGCCAGGCCCGTTCATGGGGTGATGCGAGCAGGACGCCGTCGACGTCAAAAATGGCCGCTTGCAGAGCCCCGACTGGAGCAGATTGAGGTGCCGGTGAATCACGGACGGTCATGTGCTACCTGCGCGTCGCGGTTTATTTTAGGCTATTGGTGCCCCAAGAAGGCGCGCAGGCGACACACAGGGTTGCGGCTACGGGCGGCTTGTTAGGGCCGTATTAAATGGCAGGCCGGCGACCAGGATAGGCTCGGAAACTACTCATTTACGCGGTTGCATGCTTTTACCGAGGACATCAATCCCGCTCGGCAGGTCCGCCACCGCAGCCGCCAACAGAACTGCATAGGGGTTTTCCGAACCTACCGCGGCATCATAGCCGACAGATAAGATACTGGGGTGACTTCGATAAAGCTGGTCTTGCAGCCGGTCTTCGGGCGGCCGGCCGCCCGAAGATCTGACGGGAGCTCCTAGCCATGCGTATTGCCCAGATCGCTCCGTTGTACGAAGCGGTTCCACCCGAGCTCTATGGCGGCACCGAGCGGGTCGTCTCTTTCTTGACCGAGGAATTGGTCGCGCTCGGCCATCACGTCACCTTGTTCGCCAGCGGAGATTCACTGACCGGAGCTGAACTTCACGCGGTAACGCCCCGGGCGTTACGGTTAGACCCTTCGATCCGCGACCCGCTCGCGCCCCACATGCTGCAGTTGGAAGCCGTTCGCAGGCGAGCTGACGAATTCGACATCATGCACTTCCACATGGACTATCTGCCTTTCAGCCTGTTCACTCGGCAGCACACGCCGTTCGTGACGACGTTGCATGGCCGGCTCGACCTTGCCGAATTAAAGCCCGTCTTCAAAGCATTCCCGCACGTGCCCCTGATCAGCATTTCGGATAGCCAACGGAAACCGCTACCTGACGCGTGCTATCTGAAAACCGTTTATCATGGCTTGCCCGCTGGGCTGCTCGTGCCGCAGGAGCGTAGGAAGCCCGAATATCTTGCCTTCCTAGGCAGGATCGCGCCGGAAAAGGGTCCGGACTGTGCCATTCGCATCGCGCGGGCCTGCGGCATCCCGCTTAAGATGGCGGCGAAGGTAGACAGGACGGACCAGCCCTATTTCGACGGTGTCATTCGCCCGATGCTGCGTGACGGTGGCGTGGAAATGGTGGGCGAGATCACCGACGCGGAGAAGCCCGCGTTTCTCTCTGGTGCAATCGCGCTGCTCATGCCGATTGCCTGGCCCGAGCCGTTTGGGCTGGTGATGGTCGAGGCCATGGCCTGCGGTACGCCGGTCATCGCGTTCAACCGTGGGTCGGTGCCCGAAATCATCGACGATGGCGTCACGGGCACGATCGTCGAGGACGAGGCTGGAGCCATCGCAGCCGTGGCGGCCCTCGATCAACTGTCGCGCAAGCATGTGCGAGCAAGATTCACGGCGCGATTTACGGCTCGCCGCATGGCCCAGGATTACCTCACGATCTACCGCGACCTTGCCGGCCAGCAGGGCGAAAGACCAGCAGCGTTGTTGGCGGCGGCCGACTGAGCTGGGATGCGGCCCTATTAAGTTGGCCAGCACCACCATGCGGGGAATGGTTGCATCGATAGACCTCGATCTGCCGGCCGGCTAGAAGGCCATGTCTTCGGCCCCAAATACGATGTCCCGCCATGGCTGACCTTCGCACCCATGACCCAACATTGGCCACCACACCAAACCGTGCTGGCACCATACTGAATGCTTTCAAAGCAACCTACGAGGTCCGAGTTAACACGGAGGCAAAGGCAATGCGAAGCGGCAAGCTAGTGATTGCGCAGGGCGGTGGCCCAACGGCGGTGATCAATCAATCCCTGGTCGGTGCCGTGCTCGAAGCGCGACTGTTTCCTCAGATCGAGCGGATCTATGGCGCGCGCTACGGGGTGCGCGGCATCGTGGACGAGGATTTTGTCGACCTTTCGGTCGAAAGCCGGGCCAACCTCGAAGCAGTCGCGGCCACGTCGTCCTCGGCCCTGGGCTCGACGCGGGACAAGCCCGATCTGGCCTATTGCCGGAACATTTTCGCATCGCTGAAGGCTCATGGCGCGTCCTGGTTCCTATATATCGGCGGCAACGATTCGGCCGACACCGTGCGCATCGTCAGCGAGGAGGCGGCAAGGGAGAGCTACGACCTGCGCTCCATCCACATTCCCAAGACCATCGACAACGATCTGATGGAAAACGACCATGCGCCAGGCTTTCCGTCGGCGGCGCGTTTCGTGGCCCAGGCGGTCATGGGAGCCGACCTCGACAATCGCTCGCTGCCGGGCGTCTACGTCGCGGTCGTGATGGGCCGTCATTCCGGATTCTTGACCGCCGCATCGGCCGCCGCACGTACGGTCGAGGGCGACGGTCCGCATCTGATCTATCTGCCCGAGCGCACCTTCGACAAAGCCAAATTCCTGTCCGAGATCCAGACGGTCCATGACAGGCTCGGGCGTTGCGTGGTCGCACTATCCGAAGGGATCCACGACACCGACGGCACGCCGCTCTCGATCAAGCTTGCCAAGACGGCGGAGACGGATGCGCATGGTAATGTTCAACTGTCTGGCACCGGCGCGCTTGGTGATCTTCTGTGTGGGGAGATCAAATCCAAGCTCGGGCTCAAGCGCGTGCGCGGCGATACATTCGGCTATCTGCAACGCTCTTTCGCAGGCTGCGCCTCTGACGTTGATCGGAGGGAGGCGCGCGAAGTGGGCGAATTCGCGGTTAAGCAGGCGATCTGGGGCGCCGTTGACGGCTCGGTGACGATCCGGCGCATCGGCAATTACGCAATTGATTACGCCCTGGTGGAGCTGGCCAAGGTTGGCGGCAAAACCAAAGTAATGCCGGATGAGTTCATTGCACCCTGGGGCAGCGACGTCACGCCCGCCTTCCTGGAGTACCTCCGGCCGTTGCTGGGCAGGGACGTGCCGCAGTCCGCCCACCTGCGCGGGGGCGACATCGCCAAGGTGCTGAAGCGCTAGGACGCACTCTACCGCTAATGCTCGAGGGCTCACCCGCACGTGCCTCCTGCCGCGGCAGGAGTGTTTCGCGGCTGGCGCCACTCGCAGTGCTGAACCTGCTGTCGATAGAGAAATAGCACGGGGACGGCCGCCCAAGATCCCACTATTCGGCATATCAATCGGGGATAGATGGGGGGACGGATCAAATTTCGACTCGAAAGATGGCAGAAATCCAAGGGGTTGGCAGAAAAGGACGTTCGGACTCACATTAGGAACTGACGCGGTGTGCTTCGAAACTTCGAACCATGATTGAACCCGCGTTCTGGCGACTCCAGCTTGAACCGGAAGCTGCACGTGTAAGCCGCGCTGAACCCTGGCTGTCCTGTCACTGTCCAAAAATAGGGCTGTCGCCACCAAAGGCCTAGAGGGAGTCAAATTCCATCGCTAAATCAATGGATTTAAGTGGTTGCGGGGACAGGATTTGAACCTGTGACCTTCAGGTTATGAGCCTGACGAGCTACCGGGCTGCTCCACCCCGCGGTAAAGCGTGTGTCTTGGCGATGTTGGCGTGCCGGACGGCGCGAGGCTCTTTTGACTGTGGCTGCCGACCGGGTTCTGCGGTATGTTTTCTCAGATGATTGCCGTTGAGCCAATTGACGTGGAGCTGATTGACGTGGGTTGAGCGGTCTGTTCAAGCCAGGATCGTGCGCGCCTGGACGGTGGCCCGAGAGGGGGGCCGGCCCTTGGATCAACGGCCCTGGATTTGATCTAGAGGCCCGGTCCATGGGCTGGACTGGAAGACCTGGCGGCGACCTACTCTCCCGTGCCTTGAGACACAGTACCATGGGCGCTGGGGACTTTCACGGCCGAGTTCGGGATGGGATCGGGTGTAGGCTCCCCGCCATAGCCACCAGGTCGTCCAGTCCAGCCCTGTTCAGTGGTCGGTCATCAGTCGTCCGTTATCGGGCCGGCGGGACGGATCGGTTCTGGGTGTGTGCCATGTGCGCTGTGCTCGCCGGCGCCGCCGATCGCCACCGGGACACCACCGGGGTTCGACCGCCGGCGGCTGTTCAAGCGAGCGTTCGACTGCGGATGTCTGAGGATGATTTCCATGCATGGTGTGTCGCGTCCGATCATCGGCGATCTGTTCTGACCGCTGACGACTGACCACTGATATCGAGCCTTCGGGCGATTAGGACCAGTTAGCTGAGGACGTTGCCGCCCGTATACATCTGGCCTATCGACGTGATGGTCTATCACGGCCCTCTCGGGGTTGCCCCCTGGGAGACCTGGTTTTGAGGTAAGTTTCCCGCTTAGATGCTTTCAGCGGTTATCTTGTCCAGACATAGCTACCCGGCGGTGCCACTGGCGTGACAACCGGTGCACCAGAGGTCTGTTCATCCCGGTCCTCTCGTACTAGGGACAAATCCTCTCAAGTCTCCTTCACCCACGGCAGATAGGGACCGAACTGTCTCACGACGTTCTAAACCCAGCTCACGTACCACTTTAATCGGCGAACAGCCGAACCCTTGGGACCTGCTCCAGCCCCAGGATGTGATGAGCCGACATCGAGGTGCCAAACCTCCCCGTCGATGTGGACTCTTGGGGGAGATCAGCCTGTTATCCCTAGAGTACCTTTTATCCGTTGAGCGATGGCCCTTCCACGCGGGACCACCGGATCACTATGGCCGACTTTCGTCTCTGCTCGAGCTGTCACTCTCGCAGTCAGGCGGGCTTGTGCCATTGCACTCAGCAGCCGATGTCCGACCGGCCTGAGCCCACCATCGCGCGCCTCCGTTACTTTTTAGGAGGCGACCGCCCCAGTCAAACTGCCCACCATGCAGGGTCCCGGACCGGGCTGACCGGTCGCGGTTAGACATCAGCAGAGCTCAGGGTGGTATTTCAAGGTTGGCTCCACCTGAGCTAGCGCCCAAGCTTCAAAGCCTCCCACCTATCCTACACAGCGCTCTTCTGAGGCCACTGCAAAGCTGCAGTAAAGGTTCATAGGGTCTTTCCGTCTGACCGCGGGTACCCCGCATCTTCACGGGGAATTCAATTTCGCTGAGCCGATGCTGGAGACAGTGGGGAAGTCGTTACGCCATTCGTGCAGGTCGGAACTTACCCGACAAGGAATTTCGCTACCTTAGGACCGTTATAGTTACGGCCGCCGTTTACCGGGGCTTCAATTCAATGCTTGCACATCTCCTCTTAACCTTCCGGCACCGGGCAGGCGTCAGACCCTATACGTCGTCTCTCGACTTCGCAGAGCCCTGTGTTTTTACTAAACAGTCGCTACCCCCTGCTTTGTGCCACCCACCCCTGGTTGCCCAAGGACGGGTCTCGCTTATCCCGAAGTTACGCGAGCAATTTGCCTAGTTCCTTCAGCATCGTTCTCTCAAGCGCCTGGGTATGCTCTACCAGTCCACCTGTGTCGGTTTCGGGTACGGTCTATACGCTGGGGCTATTTCCCGGAACAACTTCGCCGCAGGTCCAATCCGATAAGGACCCACAACTACCGTCATTCGTCACCACCAGCAGGCCGGGGAGTATTAACCCCGTTCCCATCGACTACGGCTTTCGCCCTCGCCTTAGGGGCCGGCTCACCCTGCGCGGATTAACCTTGCGCAGGAACCCTTGGACTTTCGGCGACAGAGTTTCTCACTCTGTTTGTCGCTACTCATGTCAGCATTCGCACTTCCGATACCTCCATCCCCCCTCACGGGTAGAACTTCGCAGGCTTACGGAACGCTCCGCTACCGAACAGTGGTCAGTTGTCAGTCGTCAGTTTTCAGACAGGCTGTCGCGCAATCCATGCAGCATGCGCGCGATCTGCGAGAGTTTGTCTTGCCACGCCAGCGCAGTGGCGCGGGGGACGTACTCCAGATCGGCGGCATAGTCGCACCACAACCTCGCTTCGTCCGCCGATCCCATCGCCATCGAGAGATAGCGGCGGAACTCGGCATTCGAACCCGGCTGGCGGCCGCCACCCTCGACCATGAGGGCACATACCGCCTTCGCGGATCGCCGCAACTGATCGGCGATCCCGCCATACTGCTCCACCCGAGGCCACTCCAGGCTGGCTCGGTGCAGCACCAACGATAATCGGTAGGCACGCTGAAACACCTTCAGATCGCGCACATTCCCCGCCATCGCGGCATTCCTGTCTGCAAACTGACGACTGACAACTGACCACTGTTCCCACAGCTTCGGTACGTGGCTTGAGCCCCGTTACATCTTCGGCGCGGGATTTCTTGACTAGACCAGTGAGCTATTACGCTTTCTTTAAAGGATGGCTGCTTCTAAGCCAACCTCCTGGTTGTTTTGGAATTCCCACATCCTTTCCCACTTAGCCACGATTTGGGGACCTTAGCTGGTGGTC
Source organism: Rhodopila sp. (assembly GCF_965277825.1). Taxonomy (NCBI): domain Bacteria; kingdom Pseudomonadati; phylum Pseudomonadota; class Alphaproteobacteria; order Acetobacterales; family Acetobacteraceae; genus Rhodopila; species Rhodopila sp. The sequence continues at coordinate 4,282,214 of NZ_OZ255846.1, forward strand.
TGGGCTGTTTCCCTCTCGACGACGGACCTTAGCACCCGCCGTCTGTCTGCCACGCTAGACGTCTCGGTATTCGGAGTTTGGTTAGGTTTGGTAAGACTTTGGGTCCCCCTAGCCCATCCAGTGCTCTACCCCCGAGGGTCAACACATGACGCTCTACCTCAATAGATTTCGCGGAGAACCAGCTATTTCCGAGTTTGATTGGCCTTTCACCCCTAGCCACAGCTCATCCCCGACTTTTTCAACAGGCGTGGGTTCGGCCCTCCAGTGCGTGTTACCGCACCTTCAGC